>CAWELQ010000026.1:0-554366 GCA_963809955.1 uncultured delta proteobacterium | reverse complement strand
CGTCCCCGACGGGATTCGAACCCGTGTTACAGCCTTGAAAGGGCCGTGTCCTGGGCCTGGCTAGACGACGGGGACGGGATTGTTGAGGCGCGTTCTATACTCATAACCGTCCGCTACGGCAACGTCTTGTTGCCAATTTCGCAGACGCTTCCCTGAGTTGCACTACGCGGTTTCTGGGGCGATTCTTGCATTCCGGAGGCCTGGCGAGGCCCGGTGAGGCGGATTTCTCTGCGAGGACTGGCAACGCCGGGGGCTCGGGAGCTATGGTCCCGGGCGTTGGTCGAAGCGTCGGTAGCTACGAAATCGTCGGAGGCGGGCTCACCGCAGCTGTCCCGCACGAGATCCCAGGGGGCCACTCTGCCATTGCTCGCGTTGCTCGTGATGTTCGGGCTCTCGGGCGCCGCCGGGTTGATCGATCAGCTGTGCTTTTCGAAGTACCTCCAGACCATCGTCGGCTCCACTGCTCACGCTGTGAGCGCGGTCCTGGCAGCCTTCATGACCGGTCTGGCGCTCGGCGCTCACTTTGGGGGCAAGCTTTCCTGCACCATCGCGCGTCCGCTGCGGGCCTACGGTGTCGCCGAGGCCTTGGTGGCGGGAACGGTGCTGGCCACTCCATTTGCATTTGGAGTGCTCGGTTCGGCTTATGTGGCGCTGGCGCATGCCTTGCCAGACTCGGGAGCTTGGCTCGACGGGCTTCGTTGGAGTGTGGCCGTGTTGCTCGTGCTCGTGCCCACTTTGGCCATGGGAGCTACCCTGCCTCTGCTGTCCAAGGCAATCGCGTATCAAGCTGCCGGCGCGCGCGCGCGCGAACACGGACTGGCCAAGCTGTACGCCGTCAATACGCTGGGCGGGGCGCTCGGAGCGCTCGGCACCGCCTATTGGGTGCTGCCAGCACTCGGGCTCACCACGACGCTCGTCGGGGCGGCCGCTCTCAGCGCTCTGGTCGGCGCGGTGGCCATGGTGTTGGACGGGCGCGAACGGATGGCACGACCGCAATCCGCCTTTCGACGCCGTGTCGCTTCAGGGGGTACGGACCATGAACACAGTACTCCTACCCGCGGCCCGAAGGCGCAATCGCGAGCGGGTGATGGCCTTGCGCAACGAGAGGTCGTGCTGCTCGCGGTACTGGCTTTTGGCTCTGGTGCACTGGTGTTCACGGCCGAGGTGGTGTTCACTCACCTGCTCTCGTTGATCATCGGCAACAGCGTCTATGCGTTTGGCCTGATCCTCGCGATCTTCCTGTGCTGCCTGTTTCTGGGGGCCTGGCTGGCTCCGCGCGTGCAAAGCTCGCTCGGTGATGCCGCGCTGCCGCTCAGCATGGCAGCTACCGCGCTGGCGCTCGTGATTGCCCTGCCGGTGTGGGACAAGCTACCCCTGCTGTTCAACAACACCGGCCGCTTCATCACGTCCTTTGGCGGCAGAGAGGCCGTGCGTGGGATCGCTGCATTCACGGTTCTGCTGGTTCCGACCACCGCAATGGGTCTGACGTTTCCGCTATTGCTCCAGCGCGTCGCGGCCCATTCGCGGGTCGGGCTGTTCGTGGGCAGGCTGACGGCCATCAATACGGTGGGAGCCGTCGTGGGCTCGCTAGTGGCAGGTTACTTGCTGTTGCCCGAGCTCGGTTCCGAGCATTCGCTGGTGTTCATTGCCGCCTGCTTCGGCGTCGCCGCCGCATACGCCTGTTGGGCTCTCGCTCAACGTTGGAAGCTCGTCGGCTGGCTCGCCGGGACCGCGGCCGCGCTCGCTGTCATCCTGCCAGGCTGGGACTTGTCGCGACTCACCGCCGGGACGAACGTCTATTTCGATGGTGCCCAGCCCACGGACGAGCTCCTGATGCTCCGCGAGGACGTGCAGGGCGGCGTGACCAGCGTTGCAGAAGCCAACGGGGTGCGGACTCTGTACACGAACGGCAAGTTCCAGGGGAATACGGGCTGGGAAATGAATGCTCAGCGCTACTTTGCCCATTACCCAAGCCTGTTCGTGCCGCGGTTCGAGCAAGCGCTGGTGATCGGGCTCGGGACGGGAACCACAGCAGGCACGCTGGCCACTTACCCCTGGAAACGCATCGAAATAGCTGAGATCTCCCCGGCAATTGCCGAGGCTGCCAGCACCTACTTCGGGGACGTGAATCACCACGTGCTCAGCGACCCCCGCGTCGATCTGGTGTTCGCCGATGGACGCAATCATCTCATGCTGACTGAACAGCGCTACGACCTGATCAGCATCGAGCTCTCCAGCATCTGGTTTGCGGGTGCTGCCAGCTTGTACAGCTCGGAGTTCTACGATCTGGTGGTGGATCACCTGAGCGAGGGAGGGATCTTGCAGCAGTGGGTGCAGCTCCATCACATCACGCCTCGCTGCTTCGCGACGCTGCTGGGAACCGTGCGCGCCCACTTTGCTCACCTGGCGCTGTTCTACGGGGGAGGGCAAGGCGTTCTGGTGGCGAGCCAGAAGCCGCTCCGGGCATCGGAGCAACGGGCGCTCCGACTCGAGAGCAAGCCTCGGATAAGCGCGACCTTGCCGGAAGTCAGAACGCAGCGGGGGACGAAGCGTCGCCGCTTGTACTCACTGGTTGGGGACGTGCTGCTGATGAACCAGGACTTGGACCGCTATCTCCAGGAGACGGCAGCAAAGGCCGGGGAGCCGGTCGGGTCTCTCGTGTCCACGGATGACAACCTGTATCTCGAATACGCCACGCCTCGCGGTAACGTACTACCATGGAGTGCGCGGGAGGATTTGGTCCGGGAGCTCACGCGGTTTCGCACCCAAGCGGTCACGGCGCGCCTACGGAGCGACTGAGGCCCACCGTGGCAGATCGCACGCGGGTGGCCGCTAATTCGCAAAAACGCCGGAATATAAAATAAGATAATCAGCATGGATCCAACGATGGCCTTGCGTAGGGGCTGTACGCTGCTCTTGCCCTTTCTTCTGAGCTTGAACAGTGGCTGCGCTACTACCGTCTATCGGATGGATGGCGAGTTCTCCACCGCGGCGGGGCGCGCGAAGAGCGCCTGCGAGACGAAGGACTGGCTGGTGATCGCCCCGACCCGCGCCGAGGTCGTGCCCGAGGGCAAGAAGGTGTCGGTCAGCCGCGACGACGGTGTGGGCCTCTACCACGTGGGCAGTGATTCGCCGGAATCCCTCACGGCGCTTTCGGGGGTACTCGCTCCGCATGGCGGCGCGGACATTCTCGATCGCAAGGTCGAAGAAACGAAGCCCTACGACCAGAAGAGGATCATCAGCGCCTCGCTGGGCGTGGCCGGCGTAGTTGCCTTGACGATCGGAACCGTCCTGATGGTTCAGTCGTTCCAGACAGTCAAGCGAGGCAACGAAGAAGAGCAGGAGACCAACAAGGGCAAGCTAACGGCCGGCGGCGTGGTCGATCTGGTCGGCCTGGGGCTAGGCATTGCTGGGATCGCCGTGAACCCGACGCAAGAGCAAAGAACTCGAGCCAATGCGACGCGCTACGTGTTCACACCGGACGATTTGCCGCGGGAGGATGTTCAAAAGATCGTGGGTGGGTACAACGAATCAATACGAGAGCGCTGTGAGCCCCCGAGTGATGCGGACGACTCCTGAGGGGGAGCAATTCACCAAGTGGGAACCCTGAGTTCCCGTTCGGGTCTGCCGAACAGGTAACCTTGGAGCAGATCGCAGCCGAGCTCGCTGAGGGTGTGCTGCTCCTCGGGGGTCTCGACCCCTTCGGCCACGATCAGAAGGCCCATATCGCGGCACACATGGGTCATCGAGCTCACCAGCCGCTGCTTGGTCGCGTTCGCGTCCACGCCCCGCGTCAGTGACATGTCCAACTTGACCAGATCTGGCTCGAGCTGCACGAAGCTCGCCAGCCCCGCATAGCCCGCCCCCAGGTCATCGACGGCGATACGAAAACCAGCCTCACGCAGTTCTTGTACGCGATTTCTCACGTCTTGGATGGAGTCCAAGGAAACTCGCTCAGTCACTTCCAGGATGATGCGGTCGGCCATCTTGACGTGCACCGAGTTCGGATCGAGCAGAAGCGGATCCATGAGGTCTTTGGGGTGCAAGTTGAGGAACAAATGATGGTCCGAAGTCTCGGTAATCGCTTGGCTTGCGAGCTGGCGCATCGCCCGACCGACGCGGTTGAGTTGATCGAGGCGTTCCGCGGCGTCCAGTACAGCGCCCGGGTGGGGCAACGACGGCTCGTCGCTACGCAGGAGCGCTTCATAACCAAAGACACTGCGGTCGGAGACGGCGACGATGGGCTGAAAAGCCGGCCATAGGGAATGCAGCGCGCGCTCCAGGCTATTCTCCAGGCCAGCGCGGTCGGAAGCTTCGCCGACGCCAGTTCCGAGCGTGGCCAGGGCGGTGCGTTTCAGCGTCGCCAGCCGATACACCCGAACGGCCCTGCGAACGGTACGAGTCAGCTGTTCATTGGTGACCGGTTTGAGCAGATACTTGAATGCCCCGTAGTCGAGTGCGTTGATGGCCGTCCCGATGTTCGGATCGCCGGTGACCAGGATCACGGGCAGATCGTGGCTCGAGCGTCGCACCGCTCTCAACAGCTCGATCCCATTCAGATTTGGCATCGTGATGTCGCTGACAATCGCAGAGAATGCTCCGGACTCGATCAAGGCGAGCGCCTCTCGACTGTCACTGCAGGTCTGGGCCTCGTAGCCCGCCTGCGCCAGCGTCCTCGCGAAGCCCCGGGCCAAGACGGGCTCGTCATCCACGACGAGCACCCGATCGGGTTCTGCGTGGTTTGGCCTCCAGCTGCCTCGGCGGCTGCTGCGCGGCGGCAAAGACGTACGGTTGAAGAGCGTCTTGGCGGCGCTCGGCGGCTTTGCACCACTTTCCGGCTGTTGTTTTTCGTGCTGCCCCATGCGAATTTGTATGCTCGTAGTGAAGTGGTTTGGCGTGGATAGCGCTTGTTCGACCGCGAGCGACGCCCGCCGGCGATGACCTGCACTAACGGAACATTTCCCAACAAGATAAACCCCTAAATCGGCCATCGGACGCCGAAAGGCGACGGCGCCGGAAGTGCAGAGAAATATTGGGGAACGCGCGTTCGTCGAGACGCGATGAGCTGTTCGTATCGAGTCGCGAGATCCGCCCGCGCCGAGTCCGCGAGGTCTGGGACTCCGGCCGGGAGCGCGTTATTCTTAGCGCTCCACCCGTCGCGGAGCGCCCTTGGGAGTTCGGACGGTCGACGGGCAGAGCACTCGGAGTGTAGTGCGCGGCCGCGCGCCACGCGGCCAACTCTGGACGTTGGGCAACACTTCCAGGTGTCTTGCCAACTTGCCTAGTTTCTAGACTAAAGAGCACGATCAAATAGGGAGGGACGGCCTGACAAACCGATCGCTTTGAGTGCAGCCTCGGGCCTCCTCGGGCCTGGATTGAGGCGAAGCGACCCATGAGTGGTCAGCCTCTTAGAGGGTCGGGGGGATCACCGAGGCACCGTGCCTCGCTACCAGTAAAATAGCGTCCCGTCCCGTTTGCGATTCACCGGCAGCGAGGCGGGTGCATACGGGAAGCGCAGCGCCGCGTCTTCATCGAAACTCACCCCCAACCCGGGCAGATCGTCGAGGACGAGTGTCCCTTGGCTCAGCCGGTATGGCGTCTCGAATACCTCAGCGGTCGGCTCGGCGTGGGGCATGTACTCCTGGATACCGAAGTTGTTGATTGCGGTGTTGAAGTGCAACGCCGCCGCGAGGGCCACGGGTGACAGGTCGGTGGCTCCATGAAATCCTGTCTGCACGTGGTAAACTGCGGCAAGCGCAGCCACCTTTTGAAGGTGGGTGATTCCGCCACCGTGGCTGACCGGCATGCGCACGTAGTCGATGAGCTGCTGGGTGATCAAGCTGGAATAGTCGTAGATGCTGTTGAATACCTCGCCTATGGCGATTGGCGTGGTCGAATGCCGCCGCACCAGCTCGAGGCCTTCTTGCAATTCGGCGCTCACCGGGTCCTCGAGCCAAAATAAGCGGAACGGCTCGAGATCTCGCGCCAGACGGGCTGCCTCGATGGGGGTGAGACGGTGGTGTACGTCGTGAAGCAGGTGGACGGCCTCCCCGTGATCCGAGCGGACGCGTTCGAGCAATCTGGGGACCAGCCTGAGGTACTTCGCGGTGTCCCACACATGCTCTTCGGCAATCCCGGGGCGAGCGGGCTCGTAGCTGCGTGCACCCTTCGCGACACCGTAAGTCTGGCTCAGGCCGGGGACCCCGCACTGCACGCGCACGGCCTGGTAGCCTTCCCGCATCAGTTGCCCCACGTGGGCACTGGCTGCTTCGATGCTGTCGCCGTTCGCGTGCGCGTAGACCAAGACGCTGCTGCGGCTTTTGCCTCCCAATAGATTGTAGAGGGGGGTGTTCAAGCTTCGCGCCTTGATGTCCCACAGGGCAACGTCGATGGCGGAGAGCGCGGTCATCGTTACCGGGCCGCGCTTCCAGTACGCTCCACGATAGAAGTAGTGCCAGAGATCTTCGATGTTGCGCGCATCGCGACCCAGCAAGGCGGGCAGGCAATGGTCCTCGAGGTAGCTGACCACCGCCCTCTCGCGACCGTTCAGCGTTGCGTCACCGAGTCCCACGATGCCATTTTCAGTCACCAACTTCAGGGTGACGAAGTTGCGACCTGGGCAGCACACGACGACCTTGGCTGTTTGGATCCTCATCTCAGATTCCCGGCACGAAGTAGTCCTGGTGCTGCGCGTACCCCGTTAGTGTGCCGCGAGGAGGTTGTAGACCATTGGGGAAAGGCAGCCCGGAGAAGGTCTGGAAGTACAACAGACAAGCGTCGCGCCACCATTGGGCCTCGCGGAGCTGGACGTCCAAGAGCGCACTTACGTGGTCGAATCGCCCGCTATCGATCTTGCCTCGTAGCGTCGACCACGCCGAGCGCATGATGGCCACCCGTGAAACACCTTGGGTATACAGATGACACAGCTCGACCCAGAGCGTTCTGCCGCTGGGGAGCACATGCTCCCAGCGCACGTGGTGGAACCAGAGGAGTAGCTGCAACGGGCAGCTCTCCAGGGTCTCGTAGCGGGCCCTGACCTCGGGGCGATATTGCTGGAGGGCTCCGCTACCGGCAAGCGTGCGATCGAAGCCAATGCCTTCGCGATCTGCCTGGTGATAGTAGGTGGAGGTCCAATCCGCGCGCGCCCCTCCCGTTACCCATGGGCCGGGCCCGTAGTGGTGGCTCCGCGCCATCAGGTGGTGGAGTCCCAGCGGGGTCATGTACTCCACGACGGCTTCGCGTGATTCCAGCATGATATGTTTGGCGGTTTCTACGAATTCGGGGTCGGTCGTAAACGTCATGCGCAGCCACTCGTCCGCGAGCACGTCAGCGCCGAGGGCTGGGTCCCAGCACAGTCGAGCAAAGGCGTACCAGTTGGCCGCGGCGAACGGATGCCCGCACCAGTTTCGCTCGTCCCCGACATTGCTCACCCCCGCCATGCCGGTCAGGTCGTGCTGCGCCCGTGGCGCGGCGAGGATGCTCTCCACCGTCGAACCCTCGCCATGAGCGTAGGTGTCCGCTTCCAACGTTTCCTTGAAGAGTGGTCCGAGATAGGCCAGGTGCGTGGCGAACCCGAGGTACTCCTGAGTCAGTTGGAATTCCAGGAACAAGGGAGTCTTCGGCATCGCGCCGAACAGAGGATGAAACGGTTCGCGCGGCTGGAAGTCGATGGGTCCGTTCTTGGCCTGCAGACAAGCGTTGGGTCGAAACTGGCCGTCCAGGGGTACCAGTTCGTCGTAGGCCTGCTTGTGTCGATCTTCGGGAACGGCATCATCGTAGACGAAGGCGCGCCAGACGACGATCCCACCATGAGGCGCGAGCGCCGCTGCCAGCGCATTGGCGCCCTCGGCCTGGGAGCGCCCATAGTCCTGCGGGCCAGGCTGCCCTTCGGAGTCGGCCTTCACGACAAAGCCGCCGAAATCGGAGATCATCCGATAGATCTCGTCGGCTTTCGACTGCCACCAGGCGACGACGCCGGGGTCGCCGGGGTCGCTGGTTGCGAGTCCCCCGATTTCGCTGGGTGCGCTGAAACGAGCAGTCAGAAAGACGCGAATGCCGTACGGGCGAAAGACTTCGGCCAGAGCTCGCACTTTCTCGAGGTAGTACGGAGTCAACACCAAAGCGTTGGCGTTGACGTTGGTGAGAGCCACCGCGTTGATGCCGACGGACGCATTCAGGCGCGCATAATCAGTGTAGCGGGGCGCGACATAATGCGGAAGCTTATGCCAATCCCACAGAGAAGAACCTGCATAGCCGCGCTCGATGGTGCGGTCGAGGTTGTCCCAATGGTTCAGCATGCGCCATCTGAGCCGCGGCTTTTCGGAAACGGCAAGCTCGTCGAGAGGCAGGCGCTGTTGTACGACGCGCAGCAACGCGAAGACGCCGTACAACACCCCCAGCTCGCTGTTGGCAGCTACGATGACACGACGCTCGGACTCCGCCGTGGTCCTCAGGACGAACCCCTCGCGGCCGAGACCGCCCAACTCGAGCTCGGACGAGAGGTCGCGAACCGCTGAATTGCTCTCGGGAGTGCCGACGACCAATCGTCCTTCGTCGCCGCGGTTCACGAAGGAAATCCCTTCTCGAAGCACGCTCTGAAGCGCGTGGTCGAGCTCCCATGCCGCGGCTTGGAGGGTTGCACTTTCGGCAGGGCAGTGGACCTTGCCAAGCAGGGCCCGATAGCTCGCGACAGGCCCGCTGTCTTCCAGCGGTTCGTACCTCAGCCACAGGCGGTAGCCGTCGTCAGAACGTGCTCTGTCGCTCAGCGGATTCACTTGCCCACCTCGCATCTTGTGCTCGCGAAAAAGAGCCGGCCGAAACTGCGTGCACGGCAAAACATGGACGTACCTTCTAGTCGCTAAGGTTCGTGGGCTCAAACGCGCAGGTTCCCGCACACCCAGCCCAGGACGCTCGTGTGCCGCGCTGCGTTGGAATCGAATCCAAGTTCTCAAGCCAGCAGGTATCGATTATGACCCTGTCCGGGCGTCCGAGGCCGAGTCCGGCCCGGCTTCGGCACTTGGCCCCGCAAACCCCATGTGACTAGGCCTGCACAAGTGGCACCGTTCGGGAGTTCGAGCCAGGTGAGACGACGGCCATCGACCACAAGGGTACTGTTTGGCGCAGCGATTTGGGACGGCTCCGAACACATCGGTCCAGTGCGTCTCGGTCGTCTGCATTGCGGGACAAGCAGTCACCAGGGTGAAACGAAAGGTGTCGATCGGGACGTGCAAGGCACGCCACGGTCCGGAGGTAACGAATAATGTCAGTAGTTGTTACGGTAAGCGCGCGTTTTGGCATTCCATTGATCGCGGCCTGTCTGGCCCTTGCGGGTTGCGGTGGCGACTCGAGCGACCCTGCCTCGACTTCGACCGCCACGACGAACCAGGGCGTGGGGACGACGGGCAGCGGAGGCAGCACAGGTGACGGAGCAGCCAGCACGACGAGTGGTTCCGACCCCTGCGTTAGGATCGCGCCCGCCAACGAACTCATCACGGAATTCAGCGACTGGGCCGGGAACAGCTGGGGATCGGGCGACAACCTTACCGGTGACTCTTTCCAATACACGGGCGACAATACGGAGGAGTTCGCCTATTCGGTCGACGACACCGCGGAGAACCTGCACATCACGGGCGTCGTGAACGACTACGCTGGCTTCGGCATGTCGTTCGGGAGCTGCACGGACGCCGACACGGCGGGCTACTCGGGGATTCAATTCGACATCATGGGCGACGTCGGTTCGGATGGCGGGGCGGTCTTCCAGGTGCAAACCAGCGAAGATCAGAACATCGACTATGACCAACGTGGAGCTTGCGACGCCGCCGTCACGGAATGCGCGAACCCGCAAGCGGCCGTCGAGGGGATCTCCGCGGACGATTTCACCACGGTGCAGTTCGCCTGGGCGGACTTCACGGGTGGTCAGCCGACGGAGACTTTGTCGCCGGATCAGATCCTCGGGTTGCAGTGGCAGTTCGAATGCACCACCGACGCCATGTGCGCAGTGGACATCCGCATCGACAACGTCATGTTCTATTGAGCGAGCGTTTGGGGGATGGGCACATTCGAAAATGGGCGTCCGTGTCCCCCGTCGGCGCGCTACTTGCATTCGAGGAACTGCACGTCGTCGACCCAGATCTCGAACACCGCGCTCTTGTCGATGGAGAAATCGAATGAATATAGAGCTGACGGGGTAATCGAAGGTGGTCGCGGATCGCCCCAGCCGGGCATCTGGCGTAGCTCCGAGAAGAGTGCGGTGTACTCCTTGTACTCTTCGCTGAGTGTGAAGTCCTTGCCGAAGTGATTCCAGCAGCTGGTGCAGACACCGAGGTCTTCGTGCGTGTTCACATCGCTGACCTTGAAACGGATCTTCTTGGTCGAGTTTGGCCCTACCTTGGCCTTGAACGTGATGCCCGCGTATTTCGAAGCATCGTAGGTCTCTTTCTCGCTCTTGAAGTTGGCTCCGAAGTTCACGCCCCAGGCACCTTCCTCGCTGGAGGTTTGCCCGGTCATGTACATACCCAGCGAACCGTTCACCCCCTGCGGTACCGGGGTCGAATCCTCGGGTCCAATAGTGGATCCGTTCGGGTCGTGGGCCTTCCACCAGTAGCCGTCGCGTCCGGCGATCACCATCAGTTGAGTGTTGCCGTCCTCGAAGTCGTCGATGAGTCCGTCGGATGCAACCCGTACCCCGTTCTTGCAAATTTGCAGGGATTTGTCCGCTTTGAAGGGCGTCGGCCCCGCGGATGAGCGCGCTCCGCTCGACCCCTGGGATTGCGATACACCGATGCACGCGGTGCTGCTCAAGCCAATCAGGGCGGCCCCCCACAGTGCGATCTTCTGCATAGCCTTCTCCTCGACCGCTTACCACCACATGTTGGCGGAGAGCGATAGCATGTGTTCGTCCGGGATCGCCGTGACGTCTTCCTCAGGCGGTTCGCCTGTACGGATCGTGGTCAGTGAACCGTTCAACCAACGAGAATACTGGAGCACCACCTGATCGGTGGACGTCCAGTCGGTATGAAAGATGATGC
The DNA here is from genome assembly GCA_963809955.1 of uncultured delta proteobacterium. Classification (GTDB taxonomy): domain Bacteria; phylum Myxococcota_A; class Polyangia; order Polyangiales; family Polyangiaceae; genus JAICQQ01. The sequence continues at coordinate 543,339 of CAWELQ010000026.1, read as the reverse complement.
GCGGTGAGACCACGGCGAAGGCGAAATAGTCGTTGTCCGTGGTCGGAGAAACGTGGTCGTATCGGGTAGACACGGCCAACCACGACAGTGGACTATAGGTAACCTCGCCACCGTACTTCAGGGCGGTGTCCCCGCCGTAGAAGGGGAGTTCGTCGTCGACCTTTGCCATCATGCCGAAGGCGCTCACGACCAAGTCGGGGCCGTTTGCGTTGAAGGGCACGGGGTAGCTGACCAGTCTTCCGACGCTCAGGTCGTACTGTGCGCCGAATACGGTCATCCCGCCGCTGTCGGACCCCAGGTAGTTGTCAATCAACCCCGACCCGCCCCGTGTGTTGAGCACCTCGATGATGCGGCTCACCGTGCTGGCGTGTTCGGCGTCGACCTTGCTCAGCGCGGTGTAGAAATGGCCGAAACGACCGAGGCTCAGTCTGACGTCGGCCGCCAGGATGCGAATGCTTCCATCGGGCAGCAGCGTGCCCGTGCCCTGGTCGTCCTGACTGAAAGCATGGATGTAGTGGCCGCCCAGGGTCACCTTGCCCTGGTAGCCCACCCCGGCATGCACATGGTTGATGAAGGTCGCACCCTCGTTCGGGTCGGCAAAGTCGTTCCAGGCATCCGAGGTGATTCCCGCGCCCGCCTTGTTGCTCTGCCCCATGATGCCTTGCTCCAACATCAGGGTGAAGTCTCCGAATCCGTAGGCTGCGATCATGTTTTCGCCCACGCCCTTGACGCGAGCGATGAGCGGCGTGCCATAGCGCCCTTCGTCGTACTCCCCCATGGTTCCGTAGCGGTTGGAGAAGGCGCCCACGTTGACCTCGAACAAGACATTGGCCAGGCCTAGATCGGGCCTGATGGACAAGTAGAGGTCATTGACGCCGGCTTGCGAGGGCGGGTCGAAGTAGCCGGCGGCCACGGTGGGCTGGCGAGCGAGCAGGATCACGTTGCCGGTAACCACGCTGTTACCGTAAGAGAAGTTGAGCTGGGCGTACGGCGTCGGGACGACCCCGGTATGGGAGAACGTTTCCAGATCGTCGGGGACGCGAGGGGGAGCGTGCAGCACCGTATCGCTCTGGCCGGGGCCAGGGTTGTCGCGCTTGTTCAGGCCGACCCGCAGAGGAGCCATGATCATGCCATGGAAGTCGAAGCGCCAGTCTCCGACCTCGTTCGAACGCTCGCCGTAGGCGGGTTGGATCCCGCCCGGTAGCGCGCCTACCTGCGGAATGCTGGGATCGAGCGTCAGAACCGGATCGTGTCCGAGTGTGCTCACTCCATCCTCGTCCTCGCTGTCCTGTGCAAAGGCCGCTGAGGACAAGCTCAGAACGCTCGAGATCACCGCCAGGTTCAGCAGGCGCCGCGAATTTTTCACCTGGAAATGGCTGCGTGAAAACGGCTGAGTCGTGCTTGTTGTTCGGGGGGCCATGATTCTTCTCACCACCACATGTTGTAGCTGAGGGCGATCAGTTGATCGTCGAGCCGGTCCGGCGTTCTGAGGCCGGTTCCTTCATTGCGAGTGCGTTCGCCGTAGAACCACTTCACATAGTTGAGCGTGATTGCTTCACGGCTGGTCCAGTCGGTCTTGAACTGGATGCGCGTGGCAAGGACATGAAAAGTCTCCCGCGAGTCGCTGACCCTCGGGACGACGCGGTCGCCGCGTGCACCGATGCCTAGCCAGGGTAGAAACGTATAGAGCGCATCGAGCCCGTACTTCAGGCGAACCCTGCCGTCGAAGCCATCGAAGTCCGTCTGGGTCGTTGCGATTTGAAAGCCGCCGTTCAGTACCAGGTCGGGGCCATCGCCCGGGAAAGGCGTGGGGTAGGCCACCACCTTGCCGAGGCTGACCTGATGATTGATGGCCGCGACCCAGAGCGTTCCGGTGCCGCCGGTGGATTCTCCCAGCCAGCGGTCCGCGAGTTGTTCACCGTCGCCACCGTAGGTGACCATGCCATTGCGCAGCACCGTCGAGTTACGCGCCTTGGTGACCGAGGCAGCCGCGCCCAAGAAGCCGTAAATCGAGTCCTTGAGCCGCAAGCTGACCGCAACTGTGGTCATGCGGCCGTCGGGTACGTTGGATTCGTCGAGATCGCGTGTCCCCGGCACGTCGATCTCCATGGAGGTCGTGTCGTCCTCTGACCAGCTGGTCATGAAGTGAGCCTGGAGCTGAATCTCCGGGTCTCCTTTTTTTATGATGCCGATGTGAGCGTGCTGGTACCACCACGCGGGCAGCGCCGGGTTCGCCCAGCTATTGTTGGACTGAGCGACCACGTTGTCGGCTGCCTTGCCGGTGCGGCCCCCCATCACGCCGTACTCGACCACGCCGACCCAGTCTTCGGTGAGCTCGTGCTCGGCGACGCCTGAAGCGCCGACGCCGCGGGCCCCTCCGGCGATGGAATTGGGGTAGATGCCGGCTCCGTACTCGCCGAGCCCGCCATAATCGACAGCGTAGTAGCCAGCCGTGAAGTTCAGGCGCAGGCCGCCGATGGGGTCCGGTCGGTAGGTAAGAAAGGTGTCGTTGATGAACGACTGGCTGCCCATCTGGTAGTAAGTGGTCGGGTCCGTCGGATTCCAGGTGTCGATGGAGACGTGCGCGGTCACCTTATCGGTGCCGTACGCGAACTTCATCCCTACCCAGTTGCCAGGGATTGCGTTCGTGCTGGTGAACGCCCGCCATTCATCCACGGTCTGCGCAGGGACGTGGAACACCGTCGTTGCTTGGCCTTCGGCGGGCTGACGGCGCGTATCGATGCTGTAGGCCAGCGATGCCTGCATGTAGCCGGTCCACTTGAACGTCCATTGGGGGCCCATCACCGGCACGCCATAGGGAGGCACCAAGCCTCCCGGCAGCGTGCCCACCCGTGGCACGTGTGGCGGCGTGCTGAACCCCATGTAGCGCCGGTAGCCAGGGGTGTAGTTGGGATTCTCGAGCTCGTCCTCGGTCTCGAGAAGGGGGGCCTCTTCTGACGCGTCGACTTCCGCGCCGCCCGTCGTGGCACCCGCAGACGGCGCTTTCGCAACCGGCGGGGGTGGCATGGGGACCTCCGCGGCCGGGGGCGCTGATTCGAGCGGCGGGGGCGGCGGCAGTTCCTCCGGCGCGGCTGCCTCGCCTGGCGCCTTGGGTTCGGCTTCCCCGGCTGGCGCAGCGGGCGTCGCGGGTCCGGCAGCGGGCGGGGGTTGCGCCTGCGCCTGCGGGGCGGGAGCAGCGGGGGGAGGGGGTTCTGGCTCGGCGGCGGGCGCTTGCGCCTGAGCGTGCGCGCTCGAAACCACGAGCGCCGCGCTCAGGGCCAGCCGGACGGTACCGCCTGGCGAAAGGTGCGCGCGGTCTGTCGATACTGAGCGACGGAGGTTCATCCAGTCCGGGTTTCGTGGGGAAGTCACAGGGTACGGGTCGCTAAGGAACGGGAAAGGCAGCAGGTCGGCGGGCTTGGGGATGGCTCAGATCAATCTCCTGGCGCGCCGCCAGCGCCCTCGGGTCGCTCTTTGCGATAGAACCTCACATCGTCGATCCAGTAGTCGACGTAGCCCTTGTCCCAGGTCATGCGCAGCATGCTCGCTGCATCGAGCTCGAGCTTTGGTTGTTCTTTTGCCCAGCCCTGTTGCAGCAAACGGGTGAATGGGATCTTGTAGAACTTCCACTCCGTGCTGAGATAGATGGGGTACGCCCAGTGGTCCCCGCACAGCTCGTTGGCTTCGGGCGGATCCGGATCTTCGCCTGGGTTGAAGCAGAACTTGTCGACGATGCCGCCGCGGAAGGCGAAGGTGTTACACGTGCGGCCGAAGAATTGCGGGTCCGGGCGCACCGGATCGTCGGGGACTTCGAAGGGGAAATCGCTCGGGTAGTCGGGAAAAGCGTCGTAGGGGCGGCTGCACAGGTAGTCGTCGCAATATTGATAGGTCCAATCATTATACGATAGAGGAGTGCCCTTTTCCTCCTTCCAACACACCTTGATCGGGTCACCCTGCACGCTTTCGGGAATGTCGCTCTCGCTGGCCAGATAAGGACGCGACGAATTCTCCTCCGCACCGAAGGCATCGAGGCAATCCATGCCTAGCTCGCAGCCACAGTCCAGGTAGCGCTCGCAGTAGCGTGGGTAGGAACCATCCGGATCCAGAGCCTGGGCCTCGTAGCTGAGGAAACTGATGTCGTCGTCGGTCCGCTTGTCGCCGATCATGACGCGCAATAGGGGCTGCCCGTTCGGCCCCCGGCGCGCCCACAGCGAGATACCTTCCCACTCAGTCAGGTCGAAAGTGTAGCGGTTGAAGGGATAGTCTTCACCGAGGGGCGGACAGTACTCTGCGCGGTTCCCCGGGTCGTCATTGGCGCAGCTCTTGCCGTCCTTGTTCGCCATGTCCCACAGCTTCCAATCGAGGCGCGTTCCCATGCCGCCTCCCCAGTCCCGATAGGGCCCGCCCTGAATATGGAGCCCATAGTCCGCGGCCCCGTTGATGCAGCGATACAACCGGGTGGCCATCGGCTCCCAGCCGTGTGGTGTCAGGTTGTGGATCGACCGGTCCGTATACGTGTACATGTTGGGAGCCACACCGGTGTCGAAGACCAGCACGTCGAGAAACTCGAGCCCCTCCTCCTCGGCCGCGCAGTTCACCAGCGGCGAACCGGGATCGGGAAGACACTGGCCCAGGCAACCCTCGGGCTTATCGTTTGGCAGGCTCGCGGCGAAAGCGTTCCGCGCTTCGTGGTTCTTGTTCGACTCACACGCCGCGTTGTTCAGCATGGCGACCGAGGACGCCAGCAGGAGGGCACCGGTGGCGCCGCGCCGAACGCCGAGATTGTTATCGCCCGCCGCGCGTTTCATGCTTCGATCTCCCAACGACACCGGTGGGCGGTTTACCAGAGATCCCCGAGAGATTGCATTGAAAACGTTTCCGGGTGCAGCGCGTATTTTGCGGGAATCGCTCGCGCTTTTGCTCACAGTGAGCTGATGCTCTCGTGCTCAGTAGGGCAGCTCGAGCGCGTCCCCAGTTACCTCGAATTCCGAGCAGACGGGGCGTCTGCCCGTGAGCTCGATCGAGCGCGTATCGGGTTGGCTTCCCCCGACGGACACGAGGAACTTGCCCGGTTCGAGCACGCGTTGACCGCGCTCGTCGATCAGCGACAGATCGCGCGGGCCGAGCTCGAAGCTCACCCTTCGGGACTCGCCCGGCTGGAGAGTTATCCGGGAGAACCCTCGCAGACTGCGAATGGGTACTCGGCACGAGGCTTCGAGATCTTTCAAATACAACTGGACAACCTCGTCGCTGGGCCGGTCGCCGCGGTTGATCACGCTGACCGAAATGCGAAGTGTGGACCCCGCCGGAAGTGACGAGGCGGACAGCTCCAGAGCCTCGTAGTCGAAGCGAGCGTAAGAAAGGCCATAGCCGAACGGGTAAAGGGGCACCGCGTCCGCGTAGCGATAGGTACGGCCAGCCATCGAATAGTTGGTGATGTCGGGCACATCCTGAATACTCTTGGGGAAGGTGATCGGCAATCGGCCCGCAGGGCTGTGGTCCCCGAACAAGATCTCCGCCAGGGCATTCCCCGCCTCCTCGCCCGGATACCACGCCTGCAAGATGGCGTCCGCGTGAGCATGGGCGTAGCTCAGATCGAGCGGGCTGCCGCTCAGTAGCACTACGACGGTGGGCTTGCCGAGCGCGAGGATTTCTTCGAGCAGGGGCTGCTGCAACCCGGTCAAAGACAGGTCCTTCTTGTCCCCCGCGGCCTCGGAGTTGCTGGCGTCGCCCTGTTCGCCTTCGATTTCCGCGGACAGCCCGAGGCACAAGACGATGACTTCAGAGCGCTCGGCAATGCTCAAAGCCTCGGAGAAGTTGCCCGCGCGCCCCAGACCGTCTCGGGTGATTCCGAGAAGCTCGCACCCCGGCGCGTACCAGACCTTCGTCTTCGCTGAGACTCGAGCGCGTATGCCATCGAGCGGTGTGACAGAAGCGGAGGGAATGCCGAAGTAGTTACCCAGCAGCACTTGGTCGTCGTGGGCGTTGGGACCTATGACCGCGATGCTCGCTATATCGCTCGAGAGTGGCAGCAGGCCGCTTGCGTTCTTGAGCAGCACCATCGACTCGCGCGCCGCGATTCTGGCGAGTGCTCGATGTTCGGCGCAGTCGTTGGCCTCGTAGGGGATCCGTGCATGCGAAACTACCTGGGGCGGGTCGAACATGCCGAGCAGAAAGCGTGCTCGGAACAGGCGCGTCACCGAGCGGTCCACATCGCTCTCGCTCAACAGGCCTTGTTCGACGGCCGCCGGAATGTGACCGAAGGTGCAACCGCAGTTCAGATCGCACCCCGCCTTGACTGCCGCCGCCGCCGACTCCTCGGGCGAGCCGGTGGTCTTGTGGTTTTCGTGAAAGTCGCGCACCGCCCAGCAATCGCTCACGACGTACCCCTGAAAACCCCAGCTCTCACGCAAGATCTTCCGGAGCAGCGTGTTACTGGCACAGCAAGGCTCGCCGTTGGTTCGGTTGTAGGCGGGCATGACGCTGTGCGCCCCGCCCTGCGTCAGGCATTCGTGGAACGCCGGAAGGTAGGTTTCAAACATGTCCTTCTGGCTCGCAATGGCGTTGAAGCTGTGTCTGAGCCCCTCTGGTCCGCTGTGAACGGCGAAGTGCTTCGGCGTCGCGACGACCTTGAGGTATTTGGGGTCGTCTCCTTGGAGCCCTCGACAGAACGCCACGCCCAATCGTCCGGTCAGGTAGGGGCATTCTCCATAGGTTTCGTGCCCTCGCCCCCAGCGCGGATCGCGAAAGATGTTGATGTTGGGCGACCAGAAGGTGAGCCCCTTGTACATGCCGTGGTCGTCGTGTCGCAGGTATTCGTGGTGTTTCGCTCTCGCTTCCGTTGCGATCACCTCGGCAATTTCGAAGAGTCGTTCGGTGCTGAACATGGCAGCCAGACCGATGGCTTGAGGGAAGACTGTGGCAATTCCGGCACGCGCCACGCCGTGCAAGCACTCGTTCCACCAATTGTAAGCGGGAATTCCAAGGCGTTCGATGGCCCGAGCCTCGTGCAGCATCTGGCTCGCCTTCTCGCTCAGCGTTAGACGCCCCACCAGGTCGGCCACGCGTTCATCGACGGAAAGTTCGGGGTTTTGGAAGGGGTAATCTGACATTTTCGAATACGAGGACGAACGGGAGCTCAGGCCACGCGTGGTAGTCGATCGCACAGGAATCGATCACACAGGAACAGAGCGTTCCGTTCGCGCAAACACAATTTGAAACCACGTCCGACGGGCGTGGCGTGGACATCTACACTTTGCGGAATGCCGCCGGCTTGCGCGCAAGAATCAGTAATTACGGTGCCGTGCTCGTCGCGCTGGAGGTTGCGTGCTTCAACTTGAGGGGTGAGGGAAGCCAGGCGAAGTCTATCGGCAAGAAACCCACCACTCATTCGACTGGAGCTGACGCTCGGGGCTTCGGGAGCCGCTTCGGGCCAGGAGCGGATAGGTGCTCGGGTTTGTGTCGTCGGTCGCAAAGCTTTAACCCTTGAGAGCGCCGGAGGTGAGTCCGCTGATGAATTCTCGTTGCAGTGCGAAGAACAGCACCGCCGGAGGCACCATGGCCAGCAAAGTTCCGGCGAGAAACACGCCCATGTCGTTGGTGTAGCCGCTCAGGTAGATGCGCAGCACGATGGGTAGGGTGAGGTTGTCGTAGCTGTGCAAGAAGACGTTGGGCGCGAAGAAAGCATTCCAGTGTTGGAGAAAGCTCACCAAGCAGAACGCCGCAGCCATTGGGCGAACCAGGGGCATCACCAGATTGAAGTACAATCTGAGCTCGCTGCACCCGTCGATGCGTCCCGCGTCCAACATCTCGTCGGGCACGCTCATGCAGGCCTGGCGGAACAGGAATATCCCGTAGGCGCTGACGATACCTTGAAGGATCAACCCCCAGAGCGTGTTGACGATGCCCCAGCCGACAGCAAGCTTGTAGATCGGTGCCAGTAGCAAGATGTACGGCACCATCATCGACCCCAGAATAAAGGCCATCAGCAGGCGTTTGCCGCGGAACTCGTACTTGGCGAGCGCGTAGCCCCCGAGTGAAGACAACACCAGCTGAGCGCACACGCTCACCGTGGTGTAGACGGTCGAATTCAGGATGAATCGCCAGAACGGGATCTTGAAGTGTACCAGTTCTGCAGGGGCGAATAGCTCGCGGAAGTTGTTCAAGTTGAGCGTCTCGCCGGACCACTCGGAGGGTGGTGGCAGCAGAATGTATTCGTTGAGAACAGACTTGTCTTTGAATGCGGCTGCCACCAGCCAGGCAAAGGGCGAGAGCACGGCAATACTTGCCAGAACCAGCGAGGCTATCTTGGCGAAACGCAGCGCCTGACGCGGCTGCTTCGGGGAGCGCAAGAAGAGCACACAAAAGATGCCGACGAGCGCGAGCAAGATGAGCTGAATGAGGTTCATGGGAGAACTGTCAGTCCTTCATGGCTCCGGTGATGCGCAGCTGTATCAGACTGACCAGCATGATGACGACGGCGACGACCCAGCCGACCGCTGAGCCCAGCCCAAGATCTCCCGACTCGAAGGCCACGCGGTTCAGATAAGTGATCAAGGTGATGGCGGAGTTCTCCGGCCCGAGGCCGTGAGTCTCGTGAAACATCGCGAGCGGCAGCTCGAACAGCTGGAACGAACCGATGATGCTCATGATCAGCACGAAGACGACGACGTGCCGCATCGAGGGGAGTGTGACATGGAAGAACACCTGCCAGGCGTTCGCTCCGTCGATGCGCGCCGCTTCCTCCAGGCTCCTGTCCACGCTCTGCAGCGCCGCCAGGAAGTAGACCATGTTGAAGCCCACCCACAGCCAGAGCGACGTGAGGATCAAGGCGGGCATCGCCATGCTTGGCTCGTCCAGCCAGTGCTCTTCGAGCCCCCAGCCCAGCACCGCATCGAAGGCCCTGTTCACGAGCCCGTAGCGAGGCGTGAACAGGACCGAAAACAGAATTCCAACGAAGATCTGCCCTACCAGGTTGGGAGAAAACAGGACTAGCCTGAAGAAGCCCTTGGTCTTGCTCAGGCCCGAGTTGAGCAGCAGTGCCAGCCCCATGGAGAGCGGCAGCTGGAGCAACACCGACGCAGCAGCGAACACGGTCGTGTTCACCAGCGCCGAATAGAACATCGAGTCGCTGGCCAGGTAGCGGAAGTTGTCCAGCCCCACGAAGATCTGCGAACGAGGTCCATTGGTCTGGTAGAAGGCCAGACCGACTGCGTCCAGGAACGGATACGCAAAAAAGATGGACGCGAACACGATGTAGGGCGCCATGAAGAGATAGGGCACCCATGACTTGCGACCCACGGCACGGCGCTTCGTCGTGGTCACTGCTCCTGCCCTCACTTCGCCTCCTCGAGCACTTCGATGCGGTGTGCGAGCCGCTCGACCTGGCGTTGAGCGCGTTCGAGCTCGTGGTGCACCTTCTGGGCCAGGCCCTGTTCGCCGTGCTCTTCATAGTACTCGGCACAGCGGAAGAAGGCTTCGTCGAGCTTGCTGCCCGCCACCGTATGGACAGCGGCGGAGTGTACGGCCGGCGTGGAAGGCGCGAGTTCGGCATACATGCGACCGATGTGCTGGCCCGAGTAGTACGAGTTCGCTTCCTGAAAGGCGGGCAGGCTCCAAGCCTCCTTCAGGGGCGGCAAAATGTTGGTTCCTTTGAAGCGTGGACCGAGCTCCTCCTTGTTGAAGTAGAGGAACTTGATCAGCTCCCAAGCCTCGTTGGGCCTCTTCGTGCTTTTCGAAATGCACGCTCCTGCGCCACCCCATACGGAAGTTCTGCGCCCACCCGGTGCGAACGCGGGCAGGGGCATCAGCGCCATCTTGCCCGCGTTGTTCGGCGCGAATTCCTGAAACCAGTAGCTGCGCCAGTCCGGAGTCCAGAAGAAGAGCACCAGGCCGTCGCTCAGCGCCTTCATGACCGACTGACCCCACCCAACGTCGTAGCCGATCTTCTTGGGGCCTCGTGAATTCCGCAAGTACCAGAGGAACGCCTTCTCGGTAGCGTCGCTGACGAATGTGACGTGACCTTGGGCATCGAACATCCCGCCGCCGAGCTGCAAGGTGAGTGCGCGCAGCGCCCAGTCGCCGTTGGCCGGCATCTCGAGCATGTAGCGATCCACCGTCCCGTCGCCGTCCAAGTCCTTGGTGACGCGCTGCCCCACCTCGACGAACTTGTCCCAGGTATCGAGCTGTTGCACGTCGATGCCAAGCTTTTCGATGATGTCGCGGCGGTAAGCCAGCATCATGGGGTGCACGTCGTGCGGAATGCCGTAGATGCGTCCACGGGCCATCCACAGCGCGAAGCGGCTGGAGACCATGCGTTTGTCCCAACCTTCCTCGTGGACGCGATCGGTCAGATCGAGAAAGCCGAAATCTTTCCTAGGGCCTCGCGTGAAGTATCCGAGGGAGCTCTCCATCAGCTCCACCACGTCCGGGACTTCGACGCCCGCGAGGATGGCGTTTTGCAGCCTACGCTGCAACGAGCTCCAATCGGCAAACTGCAGCTCGACCCTCAACCCGTGTTCGCGCTCGAAACGCGGGATGGCCCGCTGATACTCCTTGAAGTGCGCTTCGGTGAACGTGACCATCACCAGATCGGCACGCGGCGCCTTGTCGCCCCGCACGAAGGCCAACAAGAGGGTGGAGGCAAGCGCGATTACGAAGAGCCAAAACGGCGCCTTGCCATAGGGGAATTTGTCGATCATGCGGTCTTGGCGGTCTTGGCGCCCGTCGCGCCGGCTCAGCAGGCCTGGGCGCTCGCGCGACCAGTTTCTAGGCGATGCGCACCTTGGCGCGCAACAAGTCACGCCCGCTTTGGAAGCGTTTCCAGCAGGTGGCGGGGAAAAAAAGCAGCCATTTGCACTGGAGGTTGATGCCCCTCGAGAATCGAGGGAACGTCCGAAAAGAGATCAACCAAGCAAGGACGGCCCCACGCACCCGTTGCTCCGAGTGCCTTCGGAGCGGCAGGACTGGGGTTGCCCTTCTAGGCAGAGGTAAATGATGCGCTCCAAGACGAAAACGATCGGAATTCTGACCGCTGGCGGAGATTGCCCGGGGCTGAACGCCTGCATCCGAGGTGTGGCCAAAGCCGCCATGCACTACGGCATGCAGGTGATCGGGATTCAGGACGGTTTTCGGGGCTTGGTCGAGAACCGCGCGTCACTGCTGGATGGGGCCGCCGTGAGCGGTCTTCTGACGCAGGGCGGCACGCTCCTGGGGACGAGCAGGGACAAGCCCCACAAGATCATGATGGGGGGCAAACGCATGGACATGACCGAAGTCGCCGTCGCGAACATGCACCGTATGAACATCGACTGCCTGGTGTGTCTGGGGGGTAACGGTACCCAGAAGAACGCCTTGAGGTTGCGCGAGGCGGGGGACATTCCAGTGCTCACGCTGCCCAAGACCATCGACAACGACGTGGCTCAGACGGATGTGACCTTCGGCTTCGACTCGGCCATGGCCATTGCGACCGAGGCGATCGATCGGCTGCACACGACCGCCACCAGTCATCACCGAATCATCGTCTGCGAAGTCATGGGACACGACGCCGGCTGGTTGGCGTTGGGCGCAGGCATAGCCGGTGGCGCGGACGTCATATTGATTCCGGAGATTCCCTACGATCTGGAAGTGGTTGGGCACCATCTCTCCGAGCGTCGCCGCAACGGAAAGCGCTTCAGCATCGTCGCCGTTGCCGAAGGTGTGCGCAGCAAGAGCTCGGTGAATCACGAGGGGGCTCGCGCCAAGAAGAAGCAGAAGGAAGAAGCCAAGGTTCCACCGCCCCAAGACGACGAAGAGTTGCACCTCGTGCAGGAGCCGATCGCCAGCCGTATCGCGCGCAAGTTGCAGCAGCTTACGGGTACCGAAGCGCGGGTCACGTCCCTCGGCCACGTCCAGCGCGGTGGGCAACCCACTCCCTACGACCGGCTGCTATCGACGCGCCTCGGAACCAAGGCGGGGACGCTCTTGGCGGAGGGCGTCTACGACGTCATGGTGGCAATCCAGGGGGGAGAAGCAGTCCCGGTTCCGATTGCCAGTGTGGCTGGCACCAAGAAGCTGGTGCCCCTAGACCATACCTGGCTGGAGACTGCGCGTCTCGTCGAGACCTGCCTGGGCGATGACCTATGGCAAACTTCGAGCTCGTAGCGTTCGCGCATCGACCCAGTGAGGCATGACCTGCTCTCGGGTCAAGTCGTAGTGCAACACGATGAGCCCGCCAACGCCGGCCTGGGCGAGTTCGCGCCAGTGGGCCACGCTGCCCGGGTCCGTACTCCACGGTAGGTGCCAGACGCCGAGCCGAGTCGAGTTCATGAGCACGTCTCGAGTCACGAAGTCTGTGTTGACGCTGACCATTTCGAAGCCGAGCCGCGCAGCCTCTCGCACCATGCGAAGCGTTTCTTCGGTGCTCTCGGGATAGCCCTTGATGCCCGCGCGGAGCCCTTGGTCTCTTATGGTTTTCACGGCGGCAGCCCCAGCCTGGTAGAGCATCAACACGACCTCGGACTGGCGCTTGAGTTGGACCACGGTCTTTGCTGCTCGCGCGACCGCGCGGGCGCCACGCGCAGGGGCCCCGCGCGTGTCCTTCAAGTCGAGAAACACACCCCTGAAGGGGAGTCGCAGGATTTCACCGAGTCGTGCCACCTTCAGTCCGCCGTGCAGCCGGCAGCCCAGGACCTGGCTGAGCGTCATCTTGCTGACGTTGCCGCAGCCTTTGACGTAGGGCTGGTGCGCGGTCACGAGCGAGTCGTCGCGTGTGAGAATCAGGTCGACCTCGATGTAGTGAATCCCCTGCAGATGCGCGGCGCGGATGGATTGGATGGTATTGCCGTCGACGTAGGGGGCGTGCGCGGTGCCCCGCATCGAGGTGAGCTGGAACTCTCGAGGAAACGCCTCCCACTTCTGCTCGGTCTGCTCGGTTGGGGCGCGCGGCGCAGAGGTGGTGGCAGGGCGCGTGCGAGCCAACGTGGAGGCGGCCGGCGCGGTCTGCGAAGCAGCAGCGACGGCGGGGCCATTGTCACGGAATGTCTCCTGCTCGGAGCAACCGAGCCAAACCGAGAGGACGGCAGCGAACGCGAGCCGCCCGACCGAGCGCTCGCGACCAATCGCGCTGGCGGGAAATGAGCAATCACCCATGAGTCGAGACGACCAGCGGCCTTGGAAGGGTTTCGGGCCCTGGTCAGAAGACCTCGACCGAGAATCACGCTCGATCATCAGGGCGCATCTCGATGGTGCTAGCCACGAACCGGTAACTTCACCACGCGACCGCCCTTGGGTGGCGGTTCGATGGGCGGCAGAGCCAACACCAACCGCTCGATGACCGGCAGGGAGTGGAGCAGCGCCGCTTCCGCGTGCAACTCCGAGTAAGTGTTCTTGAACACCAAGAGCAGTACATAGATGCTCGCGAAGGAGCGCGCCAGGTAGCCGAAGTCGTTTTCATGCACGACTTCACGAAAGTGGCCCGAAGGTGGCGAGTCGTGCTCCCTAGGCTCCCGCACTTTGGCGATGGCCCGACTGGTTACGATTTCTGTCTGCCTGCGCCTGGGCTCGAGCGACTGTAGCCTCCCGAGCTCCCTGCGCAGGGTCGCGCGGCTTCCTTCGCTCAACGCGGCATCCTTCAGCTTGGTATCCGCCGCGTCGACGGGCAATTGGCAAAGCTCGATCAACTTCACCCCGCCGCGCTCGGCCATCTCGGCAAGGTGCGCGATTGATAGCGCAAATTCCACGCTTTCGTCGCCGATTCTGGGTTCGGAGGTTCCCCATAGCACCGGCGACTGGAAGTCGATGACGACCGCGCTGGCCGCACCCGTGCGAGCGGCCAGGGCACAGAGCTCGTCATCCAGGCGTCGAGTCATCCAATTGATATATCCTTCGGGATGCGGCGATGGAGCTTGGGGAGGCAGCTCGAAGAATGAACCGGCGAGCTGACGCAACTTGAGGCTCCGATGTTTGGCGTCCTCGGGCGGCTCTGTAAAGCGTGCCACGACGCGCCAGCCACCGGGAAGTGGCGCCCATAGAAGGCGCGGATCCTCCAGCGGCTCGCCCCCGAATTCTATGTGCGCGTCGCGAGCCGAAAGCTCGCGCGTGATGAGTTCTAGCAATCGACTTATGCTGGGTTCGGACAATGGTTTCCTCTTGCGAATGCTTCGGCACGACCGTCGCGGGGGCGTATGTGCGGCCTAGCTGCCTTGCTCCAACTCTTGGCTCGAGTTCGCCGCTCGAGATTGAGAGCTTGGCGCCTCCGCTCCTTCCGGGGGTAGGCGCCGTGGTGGGATCTCGAGCGCGGCGTCTCGGTACCAGCGTGCGCCCGGGGTGGGGATCTTGTAGACCTTCCTGGCCTGTATCAACGTCGACCTCAAACCATTGGCCCGCTTGATGGCGCGCACCGTCGTTCCGTAGCGCTTGGCGAGCTTGCCCAGAGTTTCGCCCTTCGTGACGCGATGGTAGCGGTAGACCTCGATCTTGTCGATGAGTTCGTGCTCGACCAACAATGGGTAGATTCGGCGCGCCAAGCGTTCGGCGCGTGGATTGCGGAAGCGCACGTGCATGTGAGTCGCGTGACCGGGTGCATGACGGATGAGCGCTCGTGAGTGGTTGGTGTCCTCGAACAGACTGGCAAGCCAGGCTTCATCCTCTCCCTGCTTGCGGGCGAACTGCCGTAAGGCTGCCGAGAGACGATGGTCGATCAGGATCATCTCCACGTCGGTCTCGACGATCAACGCGCGAACGAAAGCCCAGGTTCTGGGGAGGTCCAGGCTACTCGGAGTGGCGCGTTGGTACCACCTGCCGCCATCCCGGTAGAAATAGCTGATATCGACGTCTCTCCCGGCCTGGTGGCTATGATGGGGAGAGAGGTGCCCTCCGTGTTTCGCACTGATGTGCCCCACCGGCAGCGGGCCCGTTTCCGGGAAGGCGTCATGCACCTTTCTCGCTGCGGCTCGCAAATACCCGATCGTTTCTTCGGTGCCCCAAGCGCGGTTCACGTCCACGGGTTTGAACAAGTCGTCCTCGGTCAGCTGCACTGCGTTGAACAGGACGCCGCCGTTCGGGGTGCCGATGGAGGCCGAGCCGAGGGATTCCGGCGCGTGCTCGACTAGGTCTTCGAGCTCGGCATCGCTCAGCTCCGCTTCCGGCGTCGGGGCGGCTGGAGCGGGCTCTGTCGAGTGCGGGGGGGCTGGATCGGCGCGAGAGACCAGCGGTGGACGCGCGGGTTCCAGGGGCGGAGCCGGCGGTGGCGCCATGCGCCCCACAGTCGGCTCCCGAACCACGAGCACGGGCGGTGCCGTGCATGCTTCGCAGAGCAGGATTAGTGACAACCAGCGGAACATCAGGTTGCGTCCAACCTAAACAGTCGACGCGTTTTTGGCGAGGGGGACGTGCTGACTCGGAGCCAGTCCGCTAGGGAAGGCTGCTCAGGCGTTTCGCCTTGAGTATTTCGCCCTGCGCCCGCGTCAGCAGGGTCGTTGCCTTTTTGCGGTGAGCCTCGAACTTCGAGGTGTCCCCGGAGGCGGGGGCAAGCTTGAGGGCTTGAAGCGCTGCGGTGACGCTCGCATTGGCCTGGTCGAGGGCGTTTCCGTCCGCCCAGGCACTTCCCGCCAAGAAAGCCAATCCAAGAGCGGCCAGTAGGCCTATTGGCTGCAGCCTTCGTTTTATTAAGAATTTCATGATGTTCCTCTGCGTAGCCCGCTCCTCTGGCTCGAGCGGCGCACTCAACATCGTACGCACTTTTCTTCGCAAACCTTCCAATTTTGCGAAAAATGGCAGCTTGTCTCGGGACGAGCCAAGGTGTGAGCGGCGGGCTCGACTGCTCGTTCAGGCAATCGGCGAGCAGGCATCGACTGAAGCTGCTATGGCATCGCCCGTGACTCCGGACGCTTCGGATGACCCGTGGAATCTGTTCTCCGAATGGTATGAGTCGGCTGTTCAGTGTGGTGTCCCGCTGCCGGAAGCCATGACCCTGGCCACCGTCGGTCTGGATGGCAGGCCGGCGGCCCGTGTCGTGCTCTACAAGGGACGTTCGGGGTCGGGTCTGCGCTTCTTCACCAACTACCTCAGCCGGAAGGGGAAGGAGCTCGAGCGCTGCCCCTACGCTGCGCTGGTGTTTCACTGGGCCTCCGAGGGGCATCAGGTTCGAATCGAGGGGAGCATCGAAAAGCTGGCCCCCGAGGAATCGGATCGGTACTTTGCGACCCGGCCGCGAGAGAGCCAGCTCGGCGCGTGGGCGTCCCCGCAGAGCGAGCCCGTCGAATCGCGGTCGGCTCTAGACGACAAGCTGCGGCTGATCGCTGAACGATTTGCGGTGGGTAGTGTGCCTCGTCCACCGCACTGGGGCGGCTATCGCCTCGTCCCCGCAAGCTTCGAGTTCTGGACGGCGTCCGAACACCGGCTCAATGAACGTTGGCTCTTCACCCGCACGGGCTCCGTCTGGCGCCGCAGCCTGCTTGGGCCATAGCGTGGGCCGAAGGCCGGAGTGGAGCGGCTTGACAGCTTGACATTGTGCCAGGAGTGCTGATCTTTCCCTCCCGCCGGGCCGATCGCGCGAGCGAGCTGCTCGCCGATCAGGTTGCAACAAGAGAACTGGTAGAGACCTTCACGGAGGATGGTTAGCGCGATGAGTAAAGAGACCCACGCATTCGAGGCGGAAGTCAGCCAGGTACTGAAGCTGGTCATCAACTCGCTCTACAGCAACAAAGAGGTATTCCTGCGGGAGCTCATCTCGAACGCTTCCGATGCGCTCGACAAGCGCCGCTTCCGGGCCATTCAGGAGCCCGAACTGCTGGAGGAGGGGGAGGACCTCAAGATCCAGATCGTGCCCGATGCTGCCAATAGAACCCTGACCATCTCCGACAATGGCGTGGGCATGACGCATGACGAATTGGCCAAAAGCCTGGGGACGGTGGCCTGGTCCGGCTCGCGTGCTTTCCTCGATGCCCTGGAAGCGTCGCAAGACTCCGAAAAGCAGCGTCTGCAGTTGATCGGCCAGTTCGGGGTCGGCTTCTACAGCGCCTACTTGGTCGCGGACCGCGTCGAGGTGGTCTCTCGGGCCGCTGGCTACTCGGAGGCGTTTCGTTGGGAGTCCGGCGGTCAAGACAGCTATTCGCTCGAGCCGGCGGAACGTGACCGGGTCGGGACGAGCATCACGCTGCACCTCAAGGAAGATCAAGCCGAGTATCTGGAAGAGTTTCGGCTTCGGCAGCTGGTGGGCCGCTATTCGGACTACATCCCTTACCCGATCGAACTCGCCAAGAAACGCGAGGAAGGCAAGGACGCTCCGGAGTTCGAGGCCGTCAATCGCGCCAGCGCGCTCTGGCAGCGCTCACCGAAGGACGTTACCGAGGAGCAGTACGAGGAGTTTTACAAGCACCTCAGCCATGACTGGGAGGGGCCGCGCACTCATCGTCATTTCCACATCGAAGGGACGCAGATGTTCGCGGGGCTGCTCTTCATCCCGAAACGCGCGCCTTTCGACCTGTTCGAGGCCGAGCCGCGCCACGGCGTGCGCCTGCATGTCAAGCGCGTTTTCGTGATGGACAACTGTGAGGAACTCGTGCCGCGGTGGTTACGCTTCGTGCGCGGTGTGATCGACTCAGAGGACTTGCCGTTGAACGTCTCGCGTGAGGTGCTGCAGGACTCTCGGGCGGTCAAGATCATTCGCAAACAGGTCGTCGGTCAGACACTCGACGCCCTGGAGGAGCTGGCCAAGGACAAGCCGGAGGAATACATCGAGTTCTGGAAAGCGTTCGGTTCGGTCTTGAAAGAGGGCCTGCATTTCGAACCCGAGTATCGCGACCGAATTGCCAAGCTCCTGCGTTACGAGAGTTCGTCGCGAGACGGGCTCGTTTCGCTCGACGAATACATCGAGAAGATGCCCGAAGGGCAGAGCGATATCTACTACGCTACCGGGCTCGGCCGCGATCTCGTCAAGAGCAGTCCGCACCTCGAGCAGCTGACCAAGCGCGGCTACGAGGTGCTCCTGATGTTCGAGCCCGTCGACCCATTTGCGATGCAAAATTTCACGGAATACCGTGAAAAGAAACTGGTTTCGGCGATGGCGGCAGACCTGACTCTCGAGGAGCAGGATACCGGAGAGACCAAGCAGGCCGAACCCGAGGGGACCCAAGCCCTCGTCGAGCATTTCAAGGCAGTGCTCGAGGAGCAAGTCAGCGAGGTGCGCCCCTCGAAGCGCTTGGCCGATTCTCCCGCCTGTTTGGTGGTCCCGGAAGGTGGCCTCGCGCCGCACATCGAACGCATGCTCCGCGCGCGCAACGAAAACCTCCCGTTTGCGAAGCGAATCCTGGAAGTCAACGTGCAGCACCCACTGATTCGGAAGATCGGGAATTTGTACACCCAGTCGGACCACAAACAGATGGCGGAAGACTGGATTCACCTCGTCTATGATCAAGCCCTACTGGCGGAAGGAAGCCCCATCGATGACCCGGGCAGCTTTGCCAGGCGCATGACCAAGCTCATGACCCGCGCTGCGGAGGCCGAAGCGGGTTCTTAGCTCGTCAGCGCCACTTCGTAGGCACCACTTCGCTAAGTCCTAGTGTGTCCGCCCGGAAACCCGGTGTGGTGGATGACCCGCGGAGGTGGCCCCCTGATCCCACGATTTTTGCGGAATTTTTGGGTTGGTGCGAGCTTTGCTCTACCTTGGCTCGGTGCGCAGTGGCGCCGCAGATACCAAGCCAGTTCGCGATCGGACACCAGCGGTCGATTCGAAGGGAGCTGGCGAACTTGCCCCCGGCCGGCACAAGGAGTCCCCCGATGATTTCGACGTTGAGCAAAGTGGTAATGACTGGGATGGCGTGTGGCACGCTCGGGCTCGGCTTGGGAGGGGTCTGGGCAGCACGCGAGGATATCGGTGCGCGGGAGCCCATGCAGCACCTGCAGAAACCAGCAGCCATTGCACAGTTGGTGAAGCCAGTGTCCGAGAGTTTGCCCGGGGCCCAAGGGCCTTCCCCTACCGAGCCGGTTCGTGCACGAGCGGGCGAGGTGCTGCCAGCGCGCCCAGCGGCGGCAGCCCCCACTCCCGAGTCGCCTTCGGTGGGGCACCCGGAGGCGCAGAACGGCCTGTCCGTGACCCGACTCGTCGTGACCGACCGAATCGAAGACAGAGAGCCCGTGGAAGCAGATCAGTTCACGACCCGTGGGGCGCAAGTGTACGCTTTCGTTGAACTATCGAACTCGGACTCGGAAGACCACAAGATCGAGATCGTGTTCGAGCACGAGAGCGGTCAGAAGGTCGGTTTCGTCCAGCTTCCCGTTCCGAAGGACAAGCGCCGCTGGCGCACCTGGGGCAAAACGCAACAGATCAAGAAGAGCGGACGCTGGGTCGCGACGGTGCGCACGGAAGAGGGGACTGAGCTGATGCGCCAAGCGTTCGTGGTCGGGCAGGGCTAGCCGGCGGCAAGTCGCGCCCCGATGGCGAGGAAAGACGGTTCCAGGCGGCTGAATTGAGTCGATATAGTGTCTTTGTCGCACTGATATTGTGACATAGTCGAGAAATCGGCCGCGCTCCTGCAAGGAGCAGCCTCATCGGCTCGTCCCCGGGTGGACCGATGGAGTCACCGGTCGTCCGACGCGGCGATGCAGCGAGAGACACGTTGGAAGACCTTCTCGGTCGCAGTGCTGGCAGGCGTCGTGGCGGCGTATGGCCAGCTTCTGGCAGACACTATCTGGCGGGAAGATTTCGCTCCGTCGTTGCTGCTTCACGGCGCGGCCACACTGACCTTGTACAGCGCGATCGGGACTCTTTTGGGAGCGCTCGGCGGGCTCGTCATGGTTCTCGGGCGCCTGTGCGTGCAACCTCTTGCCAGACGGATGGTGTTGGGGCGCGCGAGGCTCGCGCTCATCACGTCGTCCTATGGATTGTTGGCCGCGCTCGCGAGCTACCCAACGGCCGTGTCGACGTTTTCCGGTCACGCAGTCAGCCAGACGATCTGGGCGACCCTTGGCCCGATTGGTTTCGAACTCGCGGTAGCTGCCGTCGTCGCAGGTCTGGGCTTCTGGGCGCGCCGGGTGTCGGGGCAACCGGGTAGACTGCGGCGAGCCTGGGGCTTTTTCGTGCTGCTCGGCCTCGCTAGTTCGGGGCTCACGCTGGTCGACCGTTACGTGTACGTGTCGCTCTATCCGGAGCTGCACAGTTTCCTCGAGTTCGCGGTGCTGCTGCTGGTTGCCGTCGGCGCAGGGACGCTGATCGTTCGCCTGTGGCCCCGGCGCCGACAGGCCTGGCTCCACGGGTTGGCGTGCGCTTTCTGCGTCTTCGGAGCTGCTGCCGTGGCAAACCCCAGGCTCCGTGAGTCCGTCGACGCAGATCTGACCGTGGCGTGGATCGATCCGGTCTACACCGGGCGGATGCTCAGACGCGTGCAGGAGCTGGAGGCCTATCTGAAGGACCCCTCGGGCTACGACGGCATCCAGCTGGCTCGACTCCACAAGCTCGAACGGCGCTATGGAATCTCCGACTCGAGCCTGGCGGACGAGTGGCTCGATCCGCCAGCTCCCAACACCTCCAGCGAGACGCGCGCGCGCCTCAGCGCCCAAGGACTGAAGGCACCAAACGTGTTGGTGTTCTATGTGGACACGCTCCGCTATGACGTGGCTCGAGACAAGGCCATCATGCCGAACGTCGCGCGCTTCGCGGAGCAAAGCCTCGACTTTCGGCGGGCCTATGCCACCGGGTCGGACACGCTGCGCTCGCTGCCGGGCATCACGTCCGGTACCTACTTCGTCCGCCACACCCACGACGCGGATCTTTGCGCGCTCGCGCGTCGAAGCCCCTACGAATCATCGCTCATCGTGGCCAAGTCAGCGCGCGAGTTTCTCGGCCGCCTCAGACCATCTTTCGAATTCGAACGGGAGATTGAAATCCCCGACTATCCCGCGGGTGCCGATGTCTGGGGCTACGGCGCCGACCAATCCACTGCCAGCCGTGTCGTGGACGCGGCTCTGGACTCCTTGAAGAACCGCGGTTCGGATAGGTTCTTCATGTGGTTGTTCAACTTCGACCAGCACAATTGGCGTGAATTGAACGAGGCCTATCTGGACCAGATCAGCCAGCGTTACGCCGTCCCTCCCGAAGGCGAATTCAACAGCCGCTACCGCGCAGTCGCAACGGCGATCGACGCTCAGTTTGGCCGGCTGCTTGCGGGGCTGGAAGAGCTCGGCCTGGCAGACGACACGGTGGTCGTGCTCGTCTCGGACCATGGTGAAGGGTTGGGGGAGGGGGGCTTTTGGGTTCATTCCGTGTTTCTCTGGGAATCGCTGGTGCACGTGCCACTCTTGGTGCGTGTTCCCGGGGTTGCTCCCAAGGTCGTCCATCAGGTGGTCTCGCTCGCGGATGTCGCACCCACGTTGGCGGGCTTCTTGGTGCCGGAAATGGACCTGAGCGTGTACCATGGTGAAGATTTGCTGCTGCACGCCGACGGGACGCCGCCCAAGCGCCGCTTTCCGGTGATGTTCGGGGCGGCTCGCTACGACGAGCTCGTTCGCGTCGGCATGCTCGACGATTCCGGATCCACCAAGCTAGTGGTGCGGCTGGAAGCCGCCCAGGCCGAACTTCATGACCTCGGGTCCAGCTTTCCCGACGACGTCGACGTCGCGTCGAAGCACCCCTACCGTCGAACGCGCATGCTGCGGCGCCTGGCCAAGTCGCCATTTTTCCCCGCACCCTGGACGATTTCAAGATGCTCCAGCCGAAAGGGCACCTGTCTTTGGCCCCGGGTCGTGCGGACCTGCAACTGACATCGACGCGTTGATCCGAGGGCGGAAGAAACCGCACGCGGCCCGGGAGGTTACGTTACTCGGTCGCAGGCAGGCTCTCGATCCAGTCGTGGATGAGCGAGCTGCCATCTTCATCGATGAGTTCGGTGCCCACGGGCGGCATGGCGCTGCCCGCCTGCCGGGTCTCCATCCTGAGGTAGAGAACGCTGTCTTCTGGATGTCCGGGAACGACCCGGGTGTGAAGTGCGGAGCCCTGCCCGCCTTCGCCTCCAGCACCGGAATAGTAGGCGGCGACGGTTCGAACATTGACGGTCGACTTGACCGTTGGTGTCTCATCGACACTGGCCATTTTCGAGGTGTGCAGCCAGAGGTCCATGTCCACCATGCTGCTCACGAATGAACGTGGCTGATGGCAATTTCCACAGTTGGCGTGCAAGTAACCCAGGGCCGCCCGCTCCAGCTCGTTGCCCGGGATGACCAACGGCTCGGCCGGGGGATCACTGAGTCGTCCGTCGGCTGCCAGCTTGTCGAGCGTTACGCCATCACCATCGTGCGAGAGCTGCACGGCGGAAAACCCGAGCAACGTATCCGGCATCTTGTCGTGGCAGTTGACACACTGATCGTGGTTCGGAATGTCGTGTTCGGTCCCCGAAGCATCGAACCAACCATCGGGTCTGGCTTCCGCGTCGCTCTGCTCATCGTTCCATTGAAACGCCATCATGAACCAGTTGTCCTCATCGACCTTCTGCAACAAGCGTGTTTCGACGCGCACTCCATCGCGGGTGAACTCTTTGAAGAGCTTCGTTCCGATCGGGTAGACCCAGTAGTCCATGTCGCTGGTATCTATTGGCTTCCCTTCCGGCAGCTTCACCCAACGTCGCTTCTGTGCGGTGTCACTCCAAAGCACGAATTCGGGCTCGTAGGGCATCACACCGTCGGCGAGCGTCTCCATGTCGTCTTCGTAGAGTCCGGTCTCCGAGAGCCAGTGAGGCTGCACGAAGTCCGAGCCAGCACCGGCCCCGCCGCTTTGAGCCGTTCCCCCTGTTCCGTTCGTCTGTCCGGCACTGCCGCCGGTGTTGGCCTCGGAGCCCGCCGCACCGCCAGCGTTGCCCTGACCGTTCGCCGAGGGGTCTTGGTGGGAGCAGGCGGCGGCTGCAGCAACGCCCAGTATCAAGTGAAAGAGGCGCTTCACCCGCGGAGCATAACTCAAAAGATGCGATGGGACAGGAAGCTCACCGAATTGCACTGCCGTTGGGCTGATCGCGCCCGGCCGCGCCCGGCAGGGCTCGGCGCGCCTCCTCTCGGACCCAGGCCACGGGGTCCTCCGAGCACGCTCTCGTGAGTGCGCCGGTTACCCGATCGGGTGCGTGGGCGAGAAGCCTGCCCAAGGCCCATGCGGCATGACCGCGCACCAGGTCACTGGGGTTGACCGAGAGGGCTCGTGTCAAAGGCGTCACGGCGCCAGGCCAGTTGCTGTTTCCCAGAGCCACGGCGGCGTTGCGTTGGAGCATACGACGGGTGGCCCGGGACAGCGCACTGCCATGCACGAGCCGCCGATAGCGAGCGGCAGTCAACTCGAGCAGGTCCACCAGTTGGAGGTTCATGACTTCCGGTCGTGGTTCGAGCTCCGCCGCGACCGGATGCTTGACGGCGCTCGCGTTGTAGGGGCAAACATCCTGGCAGACGTCGCAACCGAAGACGCGTCGGCCGATGGCAGCGCGGAGTTCCTCCGGGATGACGTCTCGATGCTCGATGGTCAGGTAGGCGATACAGCGTCGTGCATCCAGCTGATGGGGTCCAACGAAGGCGCCGGTGGGGCAGGCATCCAGGCAAATTCTGCAGCGCCCGCAGCCCTCTGCCAGAGGAGCGCCAGCCGGCTCGATGACCGCGTCGATCAGGAGTTCCCCCAACACGAAGTAGCTGCCCACCCCTGGCACGATGCTCATGGTCGACTTCCCGATGAAGGCCACGCCGGCCAGGCGTGCTGCTTCGCGCTCGAGCAACGGCGCGGTATCGACGCACGCTCGGGCCAAGATTTCACCGCCCACGACAAGGGCGCACTCGTCGGCTAGCTGTCGGAGCTTGAATTTGACCACATGATGATAGTCGGCGCCCAGCGCGTAGCCAGCCATCTCGATTCTCGGCGCGTCGTCCCGAGCGCGGCGCAGCCGCACCAGGCGCTCACCGCCGGCGTAGGGCAGGGCGACGACGACGACCGTTTCGGCTTCGGGCAGCAGTGCGTGCGGATCGGCTCGGTCACCTGAAGCCGCCAGGTAGTGCATGTTGCCATGCCAGCCGCTGGTGACGAACGCGGCTACGCGCTCGGCGGCGTTTTCGAACCGGCGTGCGGGAACGAAGCCCACCGCTCGAAAGCCCAACGCGAGGGCGGCGCGCGATACGGCCTCCGCCCAGAGGGTCCGCGGCTTTGGCCGGCTTCCGGCAGGCGGTGCATGTCTCGTCACCCCCGGAGGCAGAGCCCTGGCCGGCGGACCAATCTTTGCGGGCATGCCCTAGCGTAACCCGAGTTGTCGCCAACGCACTTTCTGGCGCAGTCTGGGAATAAACCAGGGCGCTTTCGGGTACCCCGCCGCGGAGTTCCCGCCTGCGCCCGAGCGGGGCGAGTCGCGGAAACAAAGCAGCTTCGAATCGTTGAAAGTTTCGACTAGGTAGCGGCATCGTGATCGAAATAAGCGAGCTCTATAAGTACTACGGTGATCGCCGGGCGGTGGGCCCCGTTTCGGTCCATATCGACAAGGGACAGGTGGTAGGCCTTTTGGGGCTCAATGGTGCCGGCAAGACCACCACGCTGCGCATTTTGGCGTGCGATCTGCTGCCGACGAGTGGCTCGGTACGAGTGAACGGCATCGACGTCGTCGAGGCACCCGACCAGGTCAAAGCCAAGGTGGGTTACTTGCCCGACACACCTCCGGTGTATCCGGAGATGACCATCGAGGAATACCTCGACTTTGCTGCGAGGTTGCGCGGTGTGCCTTCAGCCGATGTCGACAAGCTGGTTGACAGCGCCATCGAGCAAACCGAGCTGGGGGACGAACGCTTCAGCCTCATCGAGTCACTTTCCCATGGCTACCGGCAGCGGGTTGGTATCGCGCAAGCCATCGTTCATCGTCCTGCCTTCGTAGTGCTCGACGAACCGATCTCCGGCCTCGACCCGGCACAGATCGTGGAAATGCGCTCTCTCGTGCGTAGTCTGAGCGGTGACCACACCGTGGTGGTTTCCAGCCATAACCTCCCCGAGATCAGCGAAACCTGTGACCGGCTCCTTGTCATCAACAAGGGCCGCATCGTGGCGGACGGCAGCGAGGCCGAGTTCACCGCTTCCCAGCACGGGATGCGGGTCGAGGTCACCGTGCGCGGCGATGGCTCTCGCACGGACGTGGTGGAGCAGGCCCGACAAGTGGTGTCCGGTCTCGATACAGTCGGCCAAGTCGAGTTGCTCGAGCCGAGCGAACGGGGCGAGGGCGTGGTCACGCTGGGCATCAGTTCGGAGGGCGACGTGCGCGACGCACTGTGCCGCGCACTCGTGCAAAACAACCTCGGAATCCTTGAGCTCAATCGGTCTGAACGGGAGCTCGAGAATGCGTTCTTGGAGCTCCTGGCCGGGGAGTCCACACGCCGTCGACCAGCACCGGACGTCGCCGAAGACGAAGACGAACCCGAGGCGGACGACGAGTTCGAGCCCGACGAGGAGTCGGACGATAAGGAAGGTGACTCATGAGCCGCGCTTGGTTGATCGCGAGGCGGGAATTCTTCGCCTACTTCCGTTCGCCGCTGGCCGCGACGGTGATTGCCGCCGCGCTCTTGATCGACGGCATCTATTTCTATTGGAAGGGCCTTTCGGAACCGGTATTGAGCGCGGTGGCGCTCTCAGAGTTCAACTTCATTGCCGGTGGAACGGCATTTCTCGCTGGTCTGGTGCTCTCGATGCGGTTGATCGCCGAGGAACGCCAAACGGGGTCCGTGACACTGATCAACACCGCGCCCGTGAAAGATTCGGAGATCGTCGCAGGCAAGTTTGGTTCGGCGTTCTTCATGGTGACTCTCAAAACCGCGTTGACCATCTACATGCCGCTGCTTCTGTTCGTGAATGGAAAGGTCAGCGTGGGGCACATCGTGGTCGGTTATACTGGAGTGCTCTTGTATGGTGCCGCGGGTACCGCCATTGGCCTGTTCGGGTCGGCCCTGGCGCGGACGCAGGTGGTCGCTATCATCGTGAGCCTTGCAATTGCCGGGGCGCTGGTGCTGATGTGGATGGTAGCCAAGGCCGCCGACCCGCCGATCAATACGTTCTTGGCCCACCTGGCCTTGCACCACGACAACCAGACGCCGTTCCTGCAGGGTCGGTTGGAGTTGAAGGGGGTCGTCTACTACGTGGCCGTCACCTGGTTCTTCCTGCTGGCGGCCACCAAAGTTCTGGAGGCGCGGCGTTGGCGATGAACAGTTCAGAAAAAGGACCCGCCGAAGGGGAAACGACCGACAAAAGCCCCAACCCGGCGCTCGTCGACGGGCAGGGAGACTCCGGCCAGCTCGAGGAGCGACGTGACGCCGAGTCAAGCGAAGGGGGATCGATCACGGAGTCTGGCGCCTCGGCAAACGAGGATGCCAAGAACCCTCGGAAATCGGAGAAGGGTGCGCCTGGCGCTACGCCTCTGGGCTGGCGCGGCGCGCCAGGCTGGGTCGTGCCGTTGTACGTGGTGGGGTTGGTATTGATCTTCGCGGGGCAGCGCGCGCTCTCAGCGCTGGAAGCCGGTGCCACTGTATTGACGGCGTTGGGAGTAATGGGCGTGCTCGTCTCCAGCTTCGCACGTTTCTCCCCCAAGTTCGCGGCCCGTGGGGAGGCCGGGAGCATCGAAGCCTTGATGCGCGGGCTGTCATTGTTGGGGCTGTTCGCACTCGCGCTGTATGCTGCGACCACCGAATGGGGTCAAGATACGCTCGGGATCACCAACATGGATCTCGAGTCGCGCGAACGCGTGCTGGGCGTGCTGGAAGTCTCCTGGTTGTCCTTGCTCTTGGTTGCGACGCTTCCGATGCTGTTCGCGGAAGCCTCACTCCGGCCCATGCGTAGGGCGGACAGGCCTGAAAGCCGTCGCGTGAAGGCCGCTGCCACGGCCGGGTTGGCCCTCGCTTTGGCCGCTGTTTACGGTTCTTTGTTCGTCTTTTCGGCCAAGGCTGCGGACATCAAGGCGGACTACTCGTACTTCAAGACTTCGGGACCCAGCGAGTCCACGAAGAAGATCGCCCAGAGCTTGCAGGACCAGGTCAAGGTCACTGCGTTCTTCCCGGAAGTGAACCAGGTCAAGAGCGAGGTTTTGGGCTATCTGAACGAGCTCGGCAAGAGCGCCCCCAAACTGAAGGTCGAGATGACCGACCGCTTGTTGGTGCCCAAGAAGGCGCGTGAGCTTCACGCCACTCAGGATGGCATGGTCGTCCTGTCCAAGGGGAAGGTGACACGCTCGGTTATCGTGGGCACGGAGCTGGAAAGCGCTCGTGCCAAGTTGAAGACCCTCGACCAGGATTTTCAGTCTCAACTTCTGAAGCTGGCTCGTTCGAGACGGAACGTGTACATGACGGTCGGTCACGGTGAGCTGAACGACAAGAGCCAGAAGAACACCGAGGGACGCTCGGCACAAATTCTCGATGCGCTGCTGAGAAAGCAGAACTACACCGTCAAAGACCTCGGCCTCGCTCAAGGGTTGGGCAACCAAGTTCCCGAAGATGCGGATGTGGTGATGGTGCTCGGCCCCTCCGAGCCCTTCGCCCCGGAGGAAGTAGCCACGCTCGAGCGCTATGTGAAAGCAGGCGGGAAGCTCCTCTTGGCACTCGACCCCGACGCCATCTCCACGTCGGACACCGTGCGGTCGGTGGAAGTCGAGGCTGGCGATCAGCAGGGCGAGCGCGACCTGCCCAAGTCGGCCGAGCCGGCCAAGCAGCAGACACTGGACTCCAAAGGGCCACAGGACACTGAAGCGGCGCAAGGCTTCGGCAAATTGCTCAGCTCGATTGGGTTGACGTTTTCCCCCACGATTCTGGCCAACGAGAACCGGCACGTGAGGCGTCGTTACAATGATTCCGATCGGGTGATGCTCGTCACCTCCAACTTCTCGTCACACGCTTCGGTGTCCACCCTCAGCCGCAACGCTCCTCGCGCGGCCATCGTTCTGTCAGGCGCAGGAAGCCTGGACGCGGTTCAGAAGGTGGCGACCAAGCGCGACAATCAGATCGATTTTACCGTAAGAGCCGCCCCGGACACGTTTGCCGACGTGAATCGCGACTACCGTCGCGAAAAGGATAGCGAACCGGCCAAGAGCTACAACCTTGCCGCCGCAGTCTCCAAGAAGCTCGGCAAGAAAAAACAACAAGACGACAAGCCCGCCGACACCAAAAAGCAGAAGGACGACAAGGGCGATTCTGCGGACAATCTCGACGAGTACCGGGTATTCGTGATCGGCGACGCGGATGCGCTGAGCGACCTCGTCCTGGCCAACGTGCCTGGCAACCAGTTCTTGTTCGTGGACGCGGTGCGCTGGCTCGGTGGCGAGGAAAGCTGGGCCGGAGAGCAGACCACCGAAGAGGATGTGCGCATCGAGCACACCAAGAAGGAAGACCAGGTGTGGTTCTACAGCACTATTTTCGGCGCACCTGCCCTGGTGCTCGGCGCTGGCGTGCTGATCAGCAGGCGCTCTCGCCGCCGCCGCGAGCGCAAAGGTGCCCAGCGCAAAGGAGCGAAGGCATGAGTCTGCTGAAGAGCATTGGGCTCCACGTTGCGCTCGTCGGCGTGGCCACGGTTACCGCCATCAGCCAGTGGACCAAGGACGAGGAGCCCGTGCAGGCGGCTGCCGCGCAGGTGAAGGTCTGGTCCGGTTCGCCCGACCAGGTGCAGAGTGTGAGCTACGATGGTGAGGGCGTGAAAGTGCGCTTGGAGCCCAAGAAAGACGAACTCGGGCGCTACTACATCGTGCACTTGAACAAGCTCGAGAAGAAGTCCGCGGCCCCGATGAACCCGCATGCGCCGCCGCCAAAGCCCTCCAAAGACGAAGGCAAATGGGTGAAGTCGAACTTCATTTCGGTGACGGAAGGCAACACTCTGGTCGACGCACTCGCGCCGCTACAGGCCCTGAGGGCCATCGGGCGTGTGGACAAAGACCGCGAGGAAGAGTTCGGCTTCGACAAGCCCGAGGGCAAGCTCAAGGTGAAGATCAGCGGCACCGAGCACCAGTTGGTGGTCGGTGGGCTTACCCCCGGCGGCGGCGACCGCTACGTCAGACTCTCCGGCTCGAATGAAGCCTACGCGGTGCCTGGCGAGGCGCTTCGAGGGTTCTTCCATCCCGAATCGCGGCTACTGGAAACTCGCCTGCATGCGTTCGATATGGACGAGGTCAAACGACTCAAGGTGACCCGGGGTAAGGACAGCCGTGAGTTGATCAAGGTTGCTGGCAAGGCGAACGGTTGGGCCAGTCTGGACAAGCCGCTCGAGGAGGACGAGACAGCCAGCAATTGGATGACCAAGGTGTCCCGCTTGCGCATTGGCAAGTACTTGCAGGATCCTCCGAAAAAGCTCGGCCCGGACTCGCTGGTCGTGCGCATCGAGTACTTCGACTCGAAAGACTCGCTCGGCTTCCTGGAGCTGTTCAAACTCGCCGAGGAACCGGGCTCCAAAGAGGACGCGACCTATCTGGTGCATACCGAGCACACGCGCTGGTACGCAGACGTGCTCAGTTCCGCGGCGGAGCAGGTCGAAAGGGATGCGCCTTCGGTTCTGGAGAGCTCGAACGCCTCCCAGAAATGAAGCTGTTTTAGGGCCCGCAAATGGTCAAGTCCTACTGCGCCGGCCGATCCTCTGCTGCGCCGGGCCGGCTCGTCGCTCTCGCTCTGTGCGCTCGCTCCTCACGAGCCCGCCTCGCGACAGACTTCCCCATTCGCGGGCCCTTACTTCGCGATGGCGGCCGGTTTCATGGGTCCGTTGGCAACGCCACCACCTCGCAGCTTATTGCCTCCGAAGGGCTTGATGCGCTCGTACTTGCTCCACTCTTCATCGAACAGCTTACGCATCGCTGCTAGCTTCTCGGGTTCCTTCTTGGCAAGGTCGTGTTCCTCGCCGGGGTCATCCGCAAGGTTATACAGGTCGGTGCGCCAGCCGCTGTCGAACACGAGCAGTTTGTAGTCTCCGGAAATGAGCGCGCGGCGCTCCGGATTATTCGTATCCTTCGGAAGATCGAGTAACACGGGACGAGGTTCCGCGGGACCGCCCATCAGTTCGGGAACCAGGCTCTTGCCCGCAAAATCGTTGTCGGCCCGCACATTCATCAACTCCAAAATGGTGGGCGCCAGGTCGATATCGCTGCGTGGCGTGGTGATGTGTCGAGGCACGACGCCCGGGATACGAATGAATAGCGGCACGTGAGTCAGCATGTTCCACAGTTCGAAAGCGTGGCGGTGCATGCCGTGCTCACCGAAAGCTTCGCCGTGATCCGCGCTGACGATGACCACCGTCTTGTCCCACCAGGGCTGCTTCTTCATGAAGTCGAGCAGCTTGCCGATCCACAGGTCAGTGTAGAAAATCTCGGAGTCGTAGCGGTCACGAAGCTTCGATCCGAAGTCCGCCTCCTCGTGTTTGACGTAGACGTCGTGCGGGTCCATGTAATGCGCGTACAGAAAGAACGGCGTGTCGGCCGGTGTCTTCTGCAGGAGTCGGATGCACAGAGGCGTCAGCTTCTGGCTGGTCACGAAGTTGTCGGTCTTGTTGTCGAAGGTGATACCGTCGACCACCTCCCAGTCCTTGAAGCCCTGGTCCAAGCCGTTACCGCGGCGCATGTACATGTGGGCGTGAGCGCTCAGGGTGTACACACCCGCCTGCTCCAGCAATTCTGCCAGGAACAGGTTGCTGTCCGGGTATCTCGTAAAAAATGGGGCCGATCGGTACAGGGTCGAGGGATACTTGCCCGATAGCACGGCCGCGACGCTCTTCGCCGTATAGCTCGACACCGAGTAGGCCCGGCTGTAGCTCACGCTCTGTCGCTCGAGAGCGCTGAGATTGGGCGCGATCTTGCGAGGGTAGCCCGCCCACGGCATGTCGGCCCGCATGCTGTCCACGAGCAACAACAGGACGTTGTAGCGCTCGGGACGCTTGGGCTCGGGTTCGGCCGTGGCCAAAGCCTGCACCGAGGCGCTTGCTGGCGCCGAGGCGACGGCGCTGGGATGGTCGGGTGGGGACCCACTTGCAGGCCCTTTCGACAAGTCCGGCTTCGAGTGTGGCGTGCAGCCGAGCGCGAAAAGTAGAGCGAGTAGGGTG
Organism: uncultured delta proteobacterium; assembly: GCA_963809955.1. Classification (GTDB taxonomy): domain Bacteria; phylum Myxococcota_A; class Polyangia; order Polyangiales; family Polyangiaceae; genus JAICQQ01. The sequence goes on along the minus strand of CAWELQ010000026.1, from coordinate 512,315 downwards.
TGCCGACGCATCGACATCACCCTAGCTCAAACCGAGCAGGGGTGCTCAATTCGCGCGGATTTCCGTCTCCAACTTGTCCAGCTCGGCTTCCAGGTTCTCCGCGGTAATCACTTCCGAGGCTTCCTCTTCGTAGTCCTCCTCGGTGGGGATGCCGTCGGTTACCTGCGTCTTTGGCAGCTGTTCGGCGTCCGCCGTAGGCTTGTCTGCTGTGGCCGGTTTGGACATGGGCTCTGGACTGGCTGGCTTCGCCGATGCTTCGGCCGCTGGCGGCACCTTTTCGGGCTCCGCCTTCTTGCAGCCGCTCCCGAAGAGCAGGGGCGCGGCGGTCACGATCAGTACGGGGGACCATCTGAGCATGGCTTCAATCCTTCTCGTCAGTGGTAGGCGCCGTCGATGAGGCAGCTGCAGGGGCAGGGGGGGCTGCAGCGGAGGCCGAGCCGGCGGGTGCCGAGGGCTCCGGCTCTGTCTTCAGCTTCTCGAGCGCTGCTGCATGGCGTGTGTTCTCTTTCTCGATCAGCTTGTTCACCCGCTCGAGCAACTCCGTCTTGTTCAGTTCGTCGGCCAGCCTCTGCATGCGGTCGAGGCGGGCCATCCGCCAGGCGTGGCGTCTGAACTCGTCCATCATGGGACGACGCTCGACCAGCTTCCCCCACTTCTTCTTGATCTGCTCGCGTCGCGCGTTGCGCCGCTCGAGGCGGGTCTCACGTAGTTTCTTTTGCTGCTCACGGAACTTCTCGCTGAATTCGCGATGCCTCTCCCGAAGGTCGTCGTGCATTCCTCGCCGGGCCTCGTGCATTTCCGTGTGCCCCTTCTTGGCTGCCTTCAGGGCGTTGTGGCGTGCATCGCGGGCACGCTCGGCCGCCTCCTTCATTCTCTGTCTCGGGGGACCCGCGGCGGAGGGCTTGTCGGGTGGCCCTTTGCTGCCAACGGGCGGCCCCTTGGCGCCGCCAGCTTGGGCGAACGCCAGTGGCGCGCACAGCAGCAACGCGGCCAGGGGGGTACCAAGAGTGCCGAAATAACGCATGGTCGCTTCCTCTCTCAGGTGCCAGGTCGGTAGCCTAGGGCATCGCCTACGCCGAAACAATTCAGACGCATGCGGTTCCGCCTTGGCCGTAGCCCCTTGCCGGCCCGACTTCTCGAGGATCGCGCTCGATCTAGCGCTCGGGGATCCAAAAAAGAGCGATTGCACACGTCCCCCCGTTGCAGACCAACCGGACGCTCGCCCGAGTGTGAGCACTCGCGGGCTCGCGGCAGGTCAGCCAGGGGCTCGGACGACAGAGGCCTCGATGCGTTGCGCAAGGGATTCCTCCGTTCGGAACGCGAGGAACCCGTCCGTGGTGGCCAACAGCAGGTGCTTGCCTCCGTGTCCTCGAGGAGACACGGCGCGCGCCCAGCGCAGGGACTCGGGAGCCAGCTCGACTCGACGGAAGACGACGCCGAGGATGCTGCGTTCGATCACCGTTGGACTGCCCCCAACGATGCGCGCGCGATCGGTGGCCGTCATGCTGGCTAGCAGCAAGAGCGACGTGACACCGAACGCTAGCAACCCCCAGCTGATCGTGGTGACTTCCGCGTCGCGTAGCAGCGCGACGGAGCCAACCAACACAGACAGTGCTAGCGCCGCACAGACGAGAGACAGCGCGGCCCCCCGCGCGCCGTTGTTGCTCGGCCCGCTGAGCTTCGTACCGGCGGGAAACCTGACTTTTCTTTCACCAACCAGGGCGTCGATCTCGGTCTGCCCTAGCCCCCAACCCGCTTCGATGGGGACGCCGAAATCTCGTGCCCAGGCTACAGCCACCGCGAGCACATTTCCCGGCTCGACGGCCTCGATGAATACGAGTCGCTCGTCCTTCGCCAGGACCAACTCTGCCGCGTAGCTGGTGCCGCCCCGCCCCTGGAACTCGCCGCGAGAGCTCGTGAGGCAAATCGACTTCACATCCCCGCTCGACGCACGGGTACCGAGCGCCTGCCTGATTGGCTCGGGGCGCCTGGTGCGCGGGCGGGCGCGCCACGCAAAGCCCAGCGCCGCCACCAACAGAGCCAAGCTGCCAGGAACCCTTTCTGGTCCGGGTCTGGGTGAAATCCACGGGAGCAGGGATAGCGCGAGCAGCGCGAGCGCGATGAGCGCCCCATAGCTCCAGCCTCGTGCCCAGCCGCGTCGTCCGCGAGCCTCGAAATCCGTGTCGACCATCGGAGTCGAAAGGCTATCGACCTCGCGAACACGAGGCCAGTCCACATCCACAAAAGGTGCGGAGCGCATGATGGAGCTCGGCTTGCGCAGATGACCGGGCACCCGCTTCCCCCCTGCGCCCCGTTTGGCAGGCTTCGTTCGGCGAAAAGGGGTCGACTGGCCGTTCTAATTGGCAGTTTTTGGTCTGTCTCCGAAGGCTGTGTCAAGCATCGGCCCATGCAGCCACGACTCTGGCTTGTTGGACTGTGCGTGGTCGCGGGATGCAATGACAATCAGACCGAGACCTCGGCTGCACCCTCTCAGTCAGCGCCCTCCCTCGCGAGTTCGGTCGAGGTGGCAGGGGGCAGCTCGACAGGCCGCGAAGAACGGGAGCGAGCGCTGCCAAGCGGGCCCGCCGTGGATCTGGATGGCCACAGCAAACCCCTCGCGGTAACTCTGATCGAGCCGGGCCCTCGTGTCTACAGTCGAGCCCTGAGAACCTGGATTCACGAACGGCCCGACAAGGAGTCCAGGCGGCTGGGCTACCTGCGCAGCGGTGCCTCATCGCCTACTTCGGAGGATCCGGCGGGCTACTCACGCTGCAAAGGTGGCTGGTATCCGGTGAAACCGAGGGGGTACGTATGCGTTGGCGCGAGAGCCACCCTGGATGCGTCGGACCCCGTAGTACAGGCGACGCGGGAGTATCCCCCGGACCCTAGCCGCAGGCTCCCTTACATCTACGGGACGGTGCGCCGCCCCGGACCAGTCTATGTGAAGCTGCCCAGCGAGGATGAGCTTCAACGCGCCGAACCGGATATCAACGAGAGAATGCCCGAATGGTTGGGTGCCGATGGAGAAATCGGCGCAAGCTACGCACAGCATGTCTGGACCGGGGGCGCTCCCGTGCCGGATCCGCGCAAGGCCTGGGAGAGTCGTACTAGCAGGGGCGTGCCCAGCTTCCTGAGCCAGGGCAAGAGCACGCCCAACATATACAAGAAGCCGCGCGAAGCCGACCTGGTACTCGAGAGGATGAAGCCCAGAGTGGGCTATTCGTTCCTACGGACCTTTCTCTACCGAGGCAGACGCTACGGGCTCACCACGGATCTGCTGCTCCTGCCCACCGATCGGCTGCGCCCCATTCAGGGCTCTGATTTCCACGGCGTGCGACCGGGCAAGGACATCGAGTTCCCCTTCGCTTTCGTGCGCCATCCGAGCGCGCGCCTGTACGTTTACCGGAAGTCAGAGAACCGCTTGATTGACGCGGGTCCCGCCGAGTACCGCTCGGTGCTGAAGCTGACCGGCAAGCAGAAGTTCTTTCACGGGCGTCTGCATTACGAGACGGCAGACGGGAAGTACATCAGTGACTTGCACGCCTCGCGGCTCGACCCAGCCAAGCGCATGCCGGCTTGGGGAAAACGGGGTGACAAATGGATAGACGTGAACCTGAGCAAGCAAACGCTCGTCCTGTACGAGGGCGAAAGGCCCGTGTACGCCACCCTCATCTCCAGCGGGGAGGCCGGCCTCGAAGATCCGAAGCACAGCACCGCGACCAAACGCGGGATCTTCCGGATCCATACCAAGCACTTGACGGCCACCATGAGTTCGGACGAGGTGGGCGAGAAATTCGAGCTCAGGGATGTGCCGTACGTGCAATACTTCGATAAGGAGGGCTACGCCCTACACGGTGCCTATTGGCACGACCGCTTCGGGACTCCGAAGAGCCATGGCTGCATCAACCTAGCGCCCGAGGACGCGCGTCGCATCTTCTACTGGACCGAACCGGCGCTCCCCGTTGGCTGGCATGGTGTGTTGCAGCCGTTGACGGGCACGGTCATGTTCGTTCACCCGTAGCAAGGCCTCTTTGGGGCATCGAGCGGTCCTATTCCGCGCCCGCCGCCCCGGACATGCCGGCTTCACCAGCCGCTCCTGCGGCTCCGCCCATCCCTTCGCCACCCGAGCCTCCGCCGCCGCCGCTGCTGGAAGAAGTCCCTCCCGAGCTCGTGCCCCCGCTCCCAGAACTCTGGGGTTCGCAGTTCTCCGCTGAAGCGAAGCGCACCTCGAGGGAATCACGGACGGGTTGTTCGTCCTGAAGGAAGTCCATCCCATCCGGGCCGATCAGGCGCGCGTTCAGCAGATAATCACCCGGGCTTGCTTCGAGCTCCTGCGTTACGGTAGCGCCGTTGACCACGACCTTGGCGCCCCCGTCTTGGGGCGTTGCCGACAGGTTGATGTAGCCGCACTGTGCGTAGCTTTCGCAGGTGCCAGGCGGCCTGAGCAACCAGTTATTGAGCGCACCGGCGCCGTCGGGTGGCCCGAATTGAACACTCACGGTTGTGTCGCAAGACAGCACCACGGGGCTATCTTCGCGCTCGTAGTGCTCGCCGCGCTGGTTTACGAAACCGACGATTTCGAGCGCGACGTCTCCCGTGGGACCAATGGCCCCCGTGGTCTTGGTGCCGTTTCCACCACACGCCAGCGCGACGGCACCAAGTAGACTCCACGCCGTCCGCTGCATGGCTCGCGCTCGGAATGCACGATCGAGATCAGTTTTCATCGGTGTTCCTCGACTCGGGTTCAGGCAACGCCTTCAACTCCGCCTCATCGAGTGCGAGTTGTTCTGGATCGATACGGAATCCCTTCACACTTTGCTCCAAATCTTCGGCGAGCCCCTGCAGGCTGTCGCTCTGCTGAACCGCTGTTTCAGTCGACAGCACCACGTTGTCCGCAATGCTCTGCACGGCATCCATATTCCTTGCAATCTCGTCAGAAGCGATGGCTTGCTCTTGCACGGCTGCCGCCGTGTCGTCAATCACGCTGATCAATGTTTTGAGATCCGCCAGCGTGGCTTCTACCAGCCCGGTGCCTTCCTCGACGACCCGTGTGCCGTCCTGCATCACGTGGACAGCTTCCGAGGTCTGACTGCGAATCGTGGCAATCAGGTCCTCGATGTCTCTGGCGCTCTGTCCGGTGCGCTTCGCGAGGGAGCTCACTTCGTCGGCGACCACCGCGAAACCTCGCCCGTGCTCGCCGGCGTGTGCGGCCTCTATCGCGGCATTCAACGCCAGCATGGTGGTCTGTTCGCTAATTTGCCGGATGACCTCCACGATGTTGCCGATGCGCTTGCCGCTCTCGCCCAGGGCCCCGATACGCCGGGCCGCGTCCTCCACAGTCGTGCGGATGCTCTGCAGTCGTTCGATGGCGCGCGTTACCGCTTCACCACTCTGCTTGGCGGTACGTGTCGCTTCGGCAGCGTTCTCGGCAACCTGTTGGATCGAGGACGAAAGCTCGGTTACCGCCGCGGTGGAGTTGCCGACCTTCGTTGCTTGCTTTTTCACGTCGCTCAACATCTGCTTGCTCACCGCCGAGATCTCCCCGCTGGAGGCGTTGACCTGAAAGGCGGAACGCTGAACGCCTGCGGCCAGGCTGTGAATCTTGGCAAACACCCGGTTGAGATTGTGAGCGAGCACACCGAGTTCGTCGCGAGTCTCCACCTCGAGGCGTTTCGAAAGGTCGGCCTTGCCGCGGGTCAAATCCTGAGTGGCTTGAATGTAGCGCCTGAGCGGTCGCGTGATCTGTATCGCGAGCAGGTAGCCCATGATGACCGCAATGAGCAAACCGGCCGCGAAGACGGTAAGCAGCGTGTAGAGGTCTTCCTGGAGCTTGCTCGTGCGGTGGTAGCGAGAGCGAATCAGATAGTACGTTCCGAGCTTGTTCGATTCGGGGTCTCCAGGTCCTCGATAGCCGATGGCTGGCCATTTCCAGAAATCGTAGTCGCCGAACTTTCCCATGTCCAAGACGGGGATCGTGCCTTCGCTGCCGTCCTGGACTTGCTTGGGTTTCTGGATGGCCTGCAAGAGCTGCGCATACATGGAGCGGGGCAGGGCACTGGCGAGAACATGGTCGTCATCTTCGACGAGAGAGATCCGATGTTGCTTTTCAGGTTCCTTGTTCTGTGAGCGTCGTGCCACGTGTCGAAACCAGGTATCCAGCTTCTGACCGACCAGGACGACCCCCACGATCCGTCCGTCCTTTTGCACCGGGCTGCCCGAGACTCGATACGCTTTCCTTCCGAGTACGGCGGGCTTGGCGCGTACTAGAGTTCCGGAGCGCAGATCCTGATACAATCTCGACCCGCGCCAGTCGCTGTCTTCGAGATGGGTGAGCCCCGGGCCGGGGTAGGTGTGCCCGGTAGCATTGCTGATCAACAAGAGGTCGGGCGCGAGGGACCCCGAGAGGTCGTCGACCAGCCGCTTGGCCACGGCCTGGAGTTCCGCCTGGGCGTCCGACTCGAGCGCGGATGCGAGCGCCGGGTCACTGCCGAGAACCCGTGCCACCGTGAATTCTCCCTGGCCTATGTCCTGCTCCATCGCCTGGTAGCGCTCCGCGTGCGCTTCCAGGTAGCGTCCGATGCCTTTGGACTCCCTGAGCGCGTCGGAGAGCAAGTAGGCGCCGCACAGCACGACAAGTGTGGAGACCAGAATGATGGTGCCCAGGATTTTCCCGCGAACACTCACTTTGAAAAGCTTCATGATACGCACCGTCGACCGATCACGAGACGCTAACCCCATCGAACCTGTCCTGACAAACCCGGAACGCGCTCTGTGCGGTGCTACGCCGCCTCATGGGGTTTCCGGGACGTCGTACTGGCAGATCCGCGCGGTAAACCTGCCTTTCAAGCTGGTGGCGGGCTGCTTCGCATTGCCGGCAAACTCGTAGTTGAGCAGCCCCGAGACGCTGCCATGCTTGTCGAGGTTGAGCTCCTTGAGCACGACCCCGCCTCCTGGCGGAAACAGGTAGCTCTTGGGGCCGAGCCTGGCCGTCGGGTATGAGTAGGCTTTCGCTGGCGCGCGGGCCTGACCTCCGTGCGAGTCGTGGCCGAGCCACGGGTAGACGCCGCTTGCGGGCGTCACGCCTGGGGGAGTGGTGATGACGACCGAGACGCTCGCTTCGCCCTCGCCGGGTGGCGTGAACACATCGCAGCCGATTCGATAGCTCGCCAGAGTCACGCGCAATTCATTTCCCGACCCCGGGATCTCCATGTACTGCGCGAGGCTGGTCGTGGCCTCGAAATTGATTGGCTGCGCCGCGGACTTGCCCATTTTGAGTTCCACTAGGGCGCTCGATTCGGGGGACTGATTGCAGCCGAGCGCCGCGAGGGCCAACAGGACAATGAGCTTCGACACCGGCGCAAGCAGCCCACGAACCAAGCGGGATTGCAAGCCCCGGGAGGACCCATGTCGCATCGTCGGCCGCCCGTACCAATTGCCAACCCGGAGGATCCAAGTCGCGTCGTCGGCCGCCCGTACCAGAGGACGCGCAGGACCACGCTCAGCGCCTGCGGCCGCGCAGCGGGGTCGGGAGGGTCGGGAGAACGTTTACGCGCTGATGCCGGTCACCTGGTGGGCCGCCAGCGGCCAGGACAGCCCCGCCAGAGCACGCTGGGCCTTAGAAAGAGCGCGGCGCACATCCCCCGCCGATGGCCGCCGCCTCGGATCTCGACGAAGGCAGGCTGCCAGCACGACTCCCATTTCAGAGAACTGCCTGTGGCGAGCTAGACGAGCCAACCTGTCGGGCCAGCCGTCGTGAGACACGTGCAGGGACACCAGGTTCGTTTCGTCTTCGGCATCGAACAGGAGCTCACCGGTCAAGATCTCATAGGCCGCGCAAGCGAATGCGTAGATGTCCGCTGGCGGGGGCGTGACAGCGTGTCCGTCCGGCACGACACCGAGAATCTCCGGAGCGCAGTACTCCAGCGTCCCGCAGCCGGAGCGGAGCTGGCGACCGCTCAGACCGAAGTCTACCAATACTGGCGTCTCGCCGTCGCGCAAGATGACGTTGCTCGGTTTCACGTCGAGATGCCCCACTCCGGCGCCATGCATGGCTTCCAGACCGGCGAGGATTCCGTCCAGGTACGCATACGACCGCTCGAGGCTGAGCGACCGGCTGCGGATGAGCCGATCGAGACCCGTGCCACGGATCAGCTCCAGCACGAGGATTGGTTTGGGGCGAGCCGCCAGATCGAATGTCACGAAGCGAGCCAGGTTCTTCTGTTGAGGCAGCGACAAGAGCGCGCCCGCCTCCTCACGAAACAACTGCAGAAACTCCTGTTCGGACACGCTGCGGGCGGTCGTGGGATCGTATTCGGGAACCTTGAGGGCGAAATGACTGGCTGAGCTGTCGTGGCGCTCTTCTATCCTGCGCGCTTCGAACACGGAGCTGACCCCACCGGTACCCAAGGCCCTGACGACGTAAAAAGCCCCGATCGTGCGGCGCGGTAGCAGCCAATCGGGCAGGGGAGCGCGCCGTTTCTCGAGCGGAATGGCGTAGACATCGCTGGGTGGCGTTACCGGTAGCGAGCGCACCCGCATCAAGACATGCGCTACCGCCGCCGCGAAGCATGCGGGGAGCTCGGCCGTGAGCTCGTTCAGCGCCGACTCGAGCTGCCCGACGTTGGCCGGTACGCCACTGCGTACAGCGCGCTCGATCAACGACGAGAGCGGCGGCACATCTGTGACCACCGAGATTTCCGTCGGATCTTCATCGAGCAGACGCCGACTGGCGCTCAGCGCCAAGTTCTTGATCGCGTCGATGGATTGCTCGATCTCGCCGATCGGTGACTCCCCGTGAGTCGCGTCGACCAGCTCTACCAACCCTCGCGCGGCGGCGGCGGTCTCCAGCGAGCGCCCCAGGCGAAACACCACGCGCCGCAGGGCCTCGCCGCGGTAGCTGCCGCTGGCACCCACCCGCTGGCTGAAGGCGAGCACACGTTTGGCGTTTGCCAGCGCTTGGTCCAGTTCATTGCCTCTGGGTCCCGCCTCGAGCACGCCCTCCCCGCTACGGTCAGCGTACTCGCCGTCGCTCGAGCCGCGCGCCATGAAACGCGACAGCGCATCGATAGGTCCGCTGACGTCTGGGTTGGTGGAAGCGTCGGCGATGGTCGCAACGCTGTGTCTGTCGGCGAGCTCCATGGCGGTGACCAGCAGGAGGTCGCTGGGTTCCGCGACGCCTTCACGCACGGCGGCGTCGAAGGTGCGCGCGAGCGCGGCGCAAATGATGCGGTGAACTTTGGCGTCCGGACCCTGGCACAGGCGTCTGAGAAGTACCTGGACCGTCGAATGCACCTGCTCGAAGACGTTGGCCTCCTCCGATTCGGATTCCGCAGTTTCGAGATCGACGAGGTGGAGCAACGCTCGGAGACGCCGCTGGTTCGCCAGCGCTGCAGGACGGGACCAATTCGCATCTCCTGCGAGTCGTTCCCCTTCGAGGAGCCAGGCCCCCAGGCGCGACACCAGGCGGTCGCGTTCCGGCACGCTGGCATCGGCCTCGCCTGGACTTCGTCCCAGCAATAGCAGGTCGTGCAACCTGGGGCGTTCCAAGACGCCCGCATCGAGCTCGGCGAGAATCTCGAGCACGGCGAACATGCCGCTCTCATCCAGTGGGTGGTGAGCTTCCAGGAAGTCGAGAGCGCCGTGGGCCTCCGCGATCGCCTCACGAGCGAGCTCGAACGCCTGGGTGGCTCCCTCGTTCTCGAAAGCCGCCAGGGCGCGCCGAACGCGGGCGCCAACGCTGGATTCGTCAGGATGCTCTCCGTTGAGCAAGCGCATGGCGCGTGCCGTCACGCCCCGCAGAATCGAAGCCTGCTGGCCAGCTTGGCTGCTCAAGACACCGCTCAGAAAGCGGGCACTGTCCGCGCCGAAGCCCGGATGACTCAGATCGTTGATGAGACCGGCGACGGACTCGGCAACATCGGTCCGTTCTGTCGCGGCGAGTCGCGCCAGCAGTTCCTCGGCGAGGTCCGGCTCGGCCTCGATCACTCGAGGAAGGCCCTGGACCATACTCGCTGCAATCCCCGGGTCGAGCTCCGACAGCTGCCCTTCGAGCAAACTGAAACAACCCCTGAGTGCCTCTTCGGAGTTGCTGACCAGGCTAGCCACCAGCGACACGGCCGCGCGGCGCCATTCGGTGGGCGAAAGCGCCGGGTCGAGCGCATTTTCAATCGCTTGACGCGCGTGGTCGTCGACGGTCGCCAGAAGGCCTCGAGCCACCGCGGCGTGCTGCCAGACTAGCGGTTCGCGGTCAGCAAGCAGACGTTCGAAGGCCGGGCGAAAGTCGTCCGACGTGATCAACCCGAGCGCGTGGGGATCTCCCAGCTGGCTCAGCATCATGGCTTCGCGCGCTGCATGCTCGAAGAGCTTGGCTGCCAACCTACGGGCAGGCAGAGCACCCATGGAGGGGCGGTCGACCCAGCGCTCGTGTAGTTCGCGCCGGGTCACCAGGGTCAGCGCCAGAGGGGCAACGTTGACCGAGGTCCCTATTGGAAGGTCGAGCACCAAGCTGACCCGCGCTCGCAGCGTCGGGTTGTTCAGAGGTTTGCCGGACCCCAAGCTCATGCGCTGGGCGACCGCCGTGAAGGTCGACGCCGTGCCTTCGTACAGCCTGGCGAACACGCGTCGCCCGAGCTCGCGGCGCGCTCGCCCCGCCGGCAGAGCGGCGGTCAGTTCGTACAGCGCCACGGCGGCGCGGTCCGGAAGCAACCAGCTCATGTCGTCGACGAATCCGTCGGCAAGGGCAATGTGTGCGGCGCGCTCCAGCACCACCTCTTCGACGCCGTCGAGCGGGGGGGGGCCCACGCCCGCGCTCTGGCCGAGCGCAGTGATCGCTTGGCGCCAGCTCGCCGCTCTGTCAGCCAGGGCGTCGTGTCGCGGCAGCTGAACCAGGGCCTCGACGGGATTGGGTCTGGGGCGCATTGAAAGTCAAAACAAGTCTACGGCCATCGGCCGGGAAAACCGTAGGGAAATCCTGATACATTCAACACTTAGGTGCTGAAATGTCGGCGCTGCACATCACCGCGTCAAGCGTCCGGATCGTCTCGACTTGAAGCATATATGATTCCAAGCGAGCCCACGAACTGTTAATGAGACTGGAATTAGTTCGATAGCAACGAATAGACCCTCTCGCCGTCGCTCGAGCCTGAGGGGCGTGGCACTGGTCGGGATCGATCCGAACGGACTATGGTCCGTCCGATGACGATTGCGCGAGGCGACGGAGTGCTGCTGGTTGCGCATGGAACGGTGGAGAACCTGGAGGACCTGCCCGTTTTTCTCGCAAGGATCCGGCACGGCCGGCCGCCTCCGCCGGGTCTGGTTGCCGAACTGCAGCAGCGTTATACCCGAATCGGCAGGTCTCCACTCCTGGATCTGACGGCGGCGCAGGCCAGAGCGCTCGAAGCAGAGCTCGGCTGCCCAGTATTCGTGGCGATGCGTCTGTGGCAGCCCAGTATCGAAGAAGTCTTGAGAAGCGTGCGCGACCTCCGGTTGGAGCGCTTGTGCGTCGTGCCTCTCGCTCCCTTCAGCGTCCACATCTACAATAGCGCTGCCGAACGCTCCTTCCGGACAGCGCGCACCGAGCTGGGTCATGTTCCCGATCCAGTGTTCGTCGAAAACTGGGGCCTGAGCGGCGGGTTCATCGAGGCGCAGGTTTCCCTCATCACCGAGGCGCTCGAACGCGCCGCGCCGGATGCCGAGTTGATCCTGACCGCTCACAGCCTGCCTCGCGTGGTCATCGAGCGCGGCGATCCGTACGCAGAGCTGGTCCAAGGGGCTGCAGAGCGCATTGCTGACACGCTCGATAGGCGCGTCAGCCTCGCCTATCAGAGTCAAGGTGCCGACGGGGGAGACTGGCTCGGGCCAACCATTCCCGAGGTGCTCGACGGACTTCGGGCCGGAGGGGCCAAGAGCGTGGTGCTGGCGCCCTTCGGGTTTCTGGCCGATCATGTCGAAACGCTCTACGACCTGGACATCGAAGCGCGGGGACAGGCAGAAGCGCGGGGACTCCGCTTCTTGCGCGTGCCTTCCCTCAATACGCACAGCAAACTGATCGAGGCTCTGGCCGAAGTGGTCCACGGTGCGCTCGGCTAACCCAGCATGTCGACTCGCAAAACACACATGTCGAGAACACAGCCCATTCACCGGCTTTCTGCACGCTACGCTGCGCTCATCTGTGGGGTGATGCTCTCGGTAGCGGGCTGCAAGTCGTTCGTCAATGCCAGTCCCAACTTGCGTTGGTGGCTGTTTTCCAATTTCGGTGTGCAGCAGCTCTGCCCTGAAATGCTCAAGCGAGGTGCCCCGCTGAAGCTGACGCCGAATGGAAACACCATCGGTCGGTTCTTCCCCGATTCCTGTAGTCACGAGGTAAACGATCCGGCCCATACCGTTACCGTGCACTTCGCCGGGAGCGGCTTTGCCTGGACTCCGATCGCCGGACGGGTCGGCTTTGCCGCATCCGCGGCAATCGAATACCGCATGGATTTCTATCTTGGCGAAAACGCGGACTACATCTGGGCGCGGACCAACCGCATCCTGCAGGGCCCGGACTTCAAGATGGGGGCTGTCGAGAACAAGGTAGTGGATTGGGCGGCGCGTTCCCCTGTGGGGTATCTGGCAAACACCTTCGGTGGCCAGATCGTTTCGAGCCACCTCGCCAGCGGCTTCACCGTGGTACGCACTGGCGACGGCGACGAATTCACGCTTGGGCACTTGACCCCGCCCGAGCGACCCAGAAAGCCCTTCGACACGAGTGAAGACGAGCGATACGTCTTCATGAACGAAACCACCGAAGTCCAAGCGGGCCAGGTGGATTTCCTAGGCCCTTTCGAAGTGGCGAAGGCAGGCCAGTCCCTGTTCTTGAGGTTCAGAATGACCGGCCCCCCGATCGACGTCATGGTCATGTATCGAGGCGCGGGTGATCTCTGGCGAAACGGACTGCAACTGGGAGCGCCGCTCGGCCCGCCCGGCCAGCCTCCCATCACTAGCTTCACGCTTGCGCCAGGGCCAGAGCAGACCCAGCGCATCAAGCTGCCGCCCGGTCAGTACTACGTGGTGCTCGACAACTCGAGCGCCGTGGGCATGGTGAGCCCTCCCTGGAATCCACTCCAGAGCGTGGGCAGCGGTGCTGCAGTGGTCAGCTACACCGCGGAGCTCGCGGAAGACTAGCCGTCCTGAACACGGCGTGGAGCACCAAGAGCAAGCCCAACAGTGCCGCGCTCAGTCCGGGCGCGCTGCGTGACGGTCACTGTTCACCAGCGCTGACCCGCCAATCCACCGGGACGTCCAAGAAGCCTTCCAGGCACAGATAGTCGTAGAGACCGGCGCATATCTCATCGGCTGTTTCGCTGAAAATGTGGGGATCGGTGAAGAACTTGACCGTTTCCTCGTGGAAGCTCGCGTCCGTGCCCGTCAGCCGGGCGAGGAGCTCGTCCCCGCAGTAGTTCACCATTTGCTGCATGAACAAACGCTCCCAGGCCGTGCGGAAGTCCGCAAAGGCGTCCGACTGGATCTTGTAGGATACGCTGTTGTCGTGGCGAGCCGTGCGTGCGCCCCGAATGGTCACTTTGGCCATCTGCTCGACGCGCGGCGGCAAGTGGGCCTGCAGAAACTGCGTCAGTACCGCGGTGTAAACGCCCATCACTCGATTCAGTTCGGGTGAACGGCGAGACAGGAAAGCCACCTGCAGATCCCGTTCGAGTCGGTTCAGCATCGTGAACGTCTGCTGCTTCACCTCCGAGCTGGCAAATTCGAATCCTTCGAGCTCCGCCCTCAGCCGATTGGTGTACCTGCTGAGCACGTAGTAGACGCCTTGTTCCGCGTGGACGATCCTCTTTTCCTTGTCCCCCTTGGTCTTTTCGTGCAGCTCGCTTTCGAAAAATAGCTTCGCGATTCGCTTCCCGATGGGTTTGAGATTGCGCGTGATGAACCCGGAGCCTCGATCGGCGAAGACTTGAGTCAGGAGCCGCGCCAGCGTCTCGATCTGCTTTCGTTCAATCGTCTCGGGTGTTTCTCGAGACTTCGTGTCGTCGCTTACGGAAGCCTGCATGGCCCGGAGCTGGGCGACCACCTGTGCCGTGACGGCATCGAGCTCCGGACTCGTTTCTAGCTCGCCCTTGTAGTGCACGATGCGAGCCTGCACCTGCTCATTCAGCAATCCCAGAGCCTGTACGGTGAGCGCATGCTTTTCGCCCTCGCTCATCGCGCGTTCCGGCGCGCTGCTCTCGGATCGGGAGGGGCCACGAGGGGGCGGATTCGGTGGCGCTGCTCTGGACACGAGTGATTAGGATAGCTCGATTGCCGGCGCTTCGGGGACAATCTTTATGTTGTGCCTCGTGTGTCGGTGAAGCGCCTACCGTGCCGTTCCGAGCGGCCGAAGCTGCCCCAGGACGCTGCCGCGGTCCTCAGGGCGCGTTCGGGTTTGGAGCCGCCGCCGCCGCCGGCCCGTTGACATGCGCCTTGGCGTGCGCCACAAAATGCGCGGTCATGATGGATCCCGAAGTTTTGAAGCAGCGCTTGCTCGAGGCATTCCCGGACGCCGAAATCACGCTCGCTGATCTGACGGGTACCCGAGATCACTACGAAGCAACGATTGTCAGCCGGGCGTTCGACGGCGTCTCTCTCGTCGCTCAGCACCAGATGGTATACCGCGCGCTTGGCTCCGCGATGGGCGGCCCGATCCATGCGTTGGCACTGAAGACCCGGGCGGCCAGGCGCGAACGGGCCTAGCCAGAACAGCTGTTAGACTCGGCCCGCACCAGGGCCCTGGAGGAAGAAATGGACCCAACGATCAAAGAGCGTATCCAAACCTTGGTCGACAACCAGCGCGTGGTGCTCTTCATGAAGGGCAACAAGCTATTCCCGCAGTGCGGGTTCTCGGCCAGAGTGGTACAGATTCTGAAGGAACTGGGCACGGACTTCAAAGACGTCAACGTACTCACTGACCAGGAAATCAGGCAAGGCATCAAGGAATACTCCGATTGGCCCACGATTCCGCAGCTGTACGTCTCCGGCAAGTTCATCGGTGGTTGTGATATCGTCAGTGAGCTCCACGCCAATGGTGAGCTCGAGCAACTCCTGTCGGAATAGTCCGCGTCTCACTTAGGGCGCGCGAAGGGGGAACTCCGTCGCGAGCCGGCCGAGCCCACCCGCCCCACCAACGAGAGGATCGGCCGGCGCAGTAGGGCTCAAGCGTTCGCGCGCCGTACGGAGCGGCTGGTTGCTTCAGAAAGACAGGCGTCGTACATAGCCCCACCATGGCTCGACCGCTCGTCCTGCTCAGCAACGATGACGGGTACCGTGCGGCGGGGATCCAGTTGATGCGTGCTGCGATGTCCGCGTGGGCCGAGGTCGTCGTGTGTGCCCCCGACGTGGAGCAGAGCACCACCAGCCATTCGCTGAGCCTCAACCGACCTCTGCGTTTGGTCGAAGTCGGTCCTCACCAGTTTGCCGTGGACGGTACTCCGGCGGACTGCGTGTACGTGGCGCTGCATGGTCGGCGCATCCTTGCGCGCCCTCCCGATCTGGTCGTCTCGGGGCTGAACCACGGGTTGAATCTGGGCAACGACGTTTTCTACAGTGGCACCGTGGCTGCAGCTCGAGAGGGCGCGCTGAAGGGCTTCGCGGCGCTGGCCGTGTCGGCCGACACGGAGGCCGATTTCGGGCGAGCAGCGGCGCGTGCGTCCGAGCTGGCTCACGCGATGATCGTGACGAAGGCGGACACCCCGGGCTTCTTCAATGTAAACTTCCCGGCCCGCGGCAGCTGGGCCCTCAGAGCAACCCGTCTGGGACGCCGCTACTACCAGGACGAGGTGGAGTTCCGGCGCGATCCGCGCGGTAGAGAGTACCTCTGGATAGGCGGCGCCACGGTGGAACACGACCTGGTGGAGGGCTCGGACACGGAGGCGCACGACCAGGGAGAAGTAGGCGTCACACCGCTCATCCTCGACCTGTGGGACCGGCAATCGGAGCAGCAGGCGGAACGAGTCGTCGCCGCGCTGGGGCGGAACGATTCGAAGCCTTGTGAAAAATAGGCAAGTCCGCTACACCCGAACTCGGGCAGCCCTTCATGCCGTCGAGAAAACGACCCAACAAACCCGTGCCGGCGCGCTTGTCGCCGACGCCTCGCGGCGTGGATCGCGAAAAGCCGGTGCCAAGCGCCGCACGCAGTACGACGCAGGTCCAGGTGCCCATGGAGTTCGATGGCGTTGCCTACGCCAAACGCATGATCCGCAGCATCCCGGACTTTCCCGAGCCCGGTATTCTGTTTCGCGACATCACGCCCTTGCTGGCGGACCCCAAAGGGTTTCACATCGTGCTCGACATGATCGCGCACCGCTTCGTGGGGGAGCACATCGACGCCGTCGTGGGCATCGAATCGCGCGGTTTCATCTTCGGTGGCGCCTTGGCAGCCCGTCTCAATGCGAGCTTCGTCCCCGTACGCAAACCCGGGAAGCTCCCGTTCCGGACGGACAAGGTCTCCTACTCGCTCGAGTACGGGGAAAACGAACTCGAGATGCACCGCGACGCCCTGGTGGAAGGGGCGCAGGTCTTGGTGGTCGACGATCTGCTCGCCACCGGGGGAACTGCGGCGGCCGCGGGCGAACTGGTGCATCGCCAGGGCGCTGTCGTTCATGCCTATGCCTTCGTGGTGGAGCTCGAATCGCTCGGCGGGCGCCAGCGCTTGAGTCAGGCGCCCGTGATCTCGATCGTCCGCTACGAGTGAAATGAGCGCTGCCGAGCGTCGCAGCACTTTGGGCTGGGCGCTGGATGAGGTAGCCTACCAGGCTGCGCCCCGACCGGCGTGAGCAACAGTACCGTGAGGAGAGGGCTTACAGCATGAGACGTCTTGATTGGCTTGCTTCGTTGGTGATTCTGCTACCCATCGGCTGGGCGTGCAGCGACGGGTCGGTGACGACCGCGACCGATGCCGGAACCACGAAGGGTGGGCCATCCGGTGGTTCCGGCGGCTCCGGTGCTGGAGGGGAAGCCGGGGCCGACAGCGGAGGAAGTTCCGGGGCACCCAGCACGAACGGCAGCACGGGCGGCACGACGACCATGACCGCCGGGGTCGGTGTCGGAGAGGATTGTTCCGACGAGCCATGCCGGTCCGGTCTATCGTGCGAGGCCGACGTCTGTGAACTTTCGGGGACCAGCGAAGAGGGCGACGCTTGCGTGGCGTCCGGCGAGTGCCTGGATGGCCTGGTGTGCGTCGGGCAGGTGTGCGCGTCGGCTGGCTCCGGCCAAGCCGGTGATCCGTGCGAAACGGACCAGAGCTGCGCATCGGGGTTGCGCTGTGCACTTTCGGGATTTGCCGCCGAATGCGCGCCCGAAGGCTCGGGCGATCTGGGCGCTGCCTGCGAGCGCTCGAACGACTGCCTGGGCGGGTTGAGCTGTGCCGCTGGGAAGTGCGTGAGCACCGCACCGGGATTGCCGCCCTTTGGCGTGCCGACTTGGAAGGGGGTCGAGTGCGAAGATCCCGAGAGCGGCAGTATCCGGGCCTACTTCGAGGTGCCGGGCGCCGCAGACGCCGAGGAAGGCGATTTTTTCCGCCTGCCCTTTCCCAACGACGTTCGGCTGGTGAATGGCTCGCCGGATCTGAGCGGGTTTCCGACACCGGGCGATGAGCTGCTCGGGGTCGACCCCGTTCAAATCTACCTCGATCAAATCGAGGCGCACGAAAGCGGTTGGGGCACCGAGCCCAAAGTCATCTTCCGCTTCTCGGGACAGATCGATCACGAATCCTTCACGTCCGACCAAGCAAAGCAAGAGGGCAGGGTGCGCATTGTCGATGTCACCCCGAACCTCCCGTCGAGTGAACTCGACAGTGATGTGGGTTGGCAGATTTACTACACCACCGGACGCAGCAACTACGTGTGCAACAATTGGTTCGGCCTCTCTCGTCCCCTTGGCACACCGATGCGGGCGGGCCACACCTATGCATTCATCCTCAGCACCGGTGGGCGCGATATCGACGGCAACCCGATCGGCAGGTCCGAGAACCTGACGGCGCTGCTCAGCTCGAGCGAGCCCAGTGACTCGGCGCTGACGGATGCCTACGAAGCCTATGCGCCGCTGCGCGCCTACCTGGCTTCGGACAACGGCAACGACTCGGGGCGTGTCAACCTGGACGCTTCGCGCGTGCTGAATGCCAGCGTGGTCACGGTCTCCGATCACCAGGAGACGATGCGCGACCTGGCAGCCGCCGTTATGGACGCCGACTTGCCCACGACCAGCGATTGGGTGCATTGCGACGAGGGAGTGGAGTCTCCATGCCCGGACGCGAAGGGCGGTCGCGCGTGCGCCGCCGGCACTGCGGACTACGAAGAATACCACGCGCTGGTCACGCTACCGATCTTCCAAGAGGGAACCGCGCCCTACTCGGAAGAGGGCGGCAACATCGACCCTTCGGGTCCAGTTCGTGAGGAGCAGGTCTGTCTCTCGTTGACGGTGCCCAAAAGCACAGCTCCCAGCAGCGGCTATCCTGTCGTGGTCTTCGCGCACGGGACCGGGGGCTCCTTCCGCAGCCATGTGCGAGACGAAGTGGCCGGTGCCTTGGCGAGGGCGAGCGAACCGTTTGCCGTGCTGGGCATCGATCAGGTGGAGCATGGACCGAGGCGGGGAGATTCGACGGAGTCGCCGAACGACCTCTTCTTCAATTTCTTGAACCCGGATGCTGCTCGCGGCAACCCGCTGCAGGGCGCCGCCGATCAGCTATCCCTGGTCCGACTCGTACAGAATGGCCTGGGGGCCGAGGACGACAACGGCGATCCGATTGCGGTCGACCCGGCCAGGGTCGTCTTTTTCGGCCACTCACAGGGCTCGACCGAAGGCAGCCTGATGCTGCCCTACTCGGACGTCCCTGGCGCGGTCTTGTCCGGGAATGGGGCAGCGCTGCGCTATTCTCTCCTGTCCAAGACGCAGCCCGTGAACATCAGCGCGGCCCTGCCCTACGTGCTCGTCGATCCGGCGGGCGACGGTTCGCTCGCCATGGGCGAGTGGCACCCCGTGCTCGGCATCCTACAGCAGTGGATCGACGCTGCCGACCCATACAACTTCGCCGAGCTCGCCAGCGTCCGTCCGGAGACAGGGCAATCTCCACATCACATCTTCCAGACCTTCGGCCTCGACGATAGCTATGCGCCTCCGATCACGCTGTTCGCCTACGGGCTGGCGGTACGTGCTGAAATGGCACCCTTGCCGGGAGGGGTTTCCCCCATGGGCGACAATACGAATGGTCGACTCGAGCCGGGGAGCGACCCGGTGTCTGGCAACCGATCGGTAGACGGAAACCAGGTGACGGTCGCGATGCGTCAGTACGAGGCCCCCAATGGCTCCGACGGGCACTTCGTGGTGTTCGACGTGCCGGCGGCCAACGCAGACGCCGTTTCGTTCCTCGAAGCGCTGGCCCTGGGTCAGACGCCCAGCGTGGGGGACTGAGGCACCGAGAACCACGCTCCGTCATTTTGGTTCGGTGTCCTCACCCGCGCGGGGGAGGGCCGTACAGCGTCGGGCGATGCATCGTGTAGCCCAGCGAGCCAGTGACGAAGGACTGCACCAGGTTCCCGTCGGCATCCACTTCGTGGATGGTGCCGGCGTTCGAGTACGTAACGATGGTATTGCCGTTCGAAAGCCTCTGCACGTCGCCCAGTGTGCTGCTCGTAATCCCGGATGAGTAGGTCCACACCTCCGTCGCGGTGAGGGCATCGAGATCCAGTTGGAACTCGCGCGCCGGGCTACCGTTCTGGCCGTTGTTGTTGAAGAAGAGGAAGTTGCCGTTGTC
Source organism: uncultured delta proteobacterium (assembly GCA_963809955.1). GTDB lineage: Bacteria > Myxococcota_A > Polyangia > Polyangiales > Polyangiaceae > JAICQQ01. The sequence goes on along the minus strand of CAWELQ010000026.1, from coordinate 492,541 downwards.
GAGTAGCTGATGGCCATGATTCACCTGCCAGCTCCCGGGGATGTGGGGCCCTAGCGGATTGTTGCCCCCAAATTGCCATTGTAGAGCGCCGGAATGGGAGAACTTCACGAACAGGTTGGGGTTCCGGTCCGAGATCGTGAAGCTGTCGTCCGCCTCGTAGTAGTGAATGGCGTTGGGATGGCATTCGCCAGCGGGGGTGTACAACGTCGATACGTCCGAGACGATATCGGTGATGGTACCCTCGGCGGTGCGCTCGACGATGCGACTGCAGCCGCCTCCGCCTCCGCCCCCGCCTCCGCCGGTCTCGGACAAGTGCATGAGCACCACGATGCTGCCCCCGGGCATGACCGTAAAGTCGTGGTGTCCAAAGTCGAGTCCATCGACGTTGGGTTCGACGTCCAGCCCATCCATCGAGACGCGCCGCACCTCGCCGCCGCCGCCCCCATTATTGACTGCCATCATCCACATGTCGGTCGCTTCCCAATTCATGCGCACCCGGCCTGTGCCATTGGGGGCGGGCGTCCACCAGACGACGTCGCCATCCGCATCGAAAATGAAGGCAATCGAGCTACCCCCGCCACCGCCACCACCGCCCCCGAGCCCGGTGGCGGTGATGAAGAACCCCGGAGCGATCGCGTCGGCGTTCATCACTTGACGGTCCAGGGTCGGTACCGAATTGGAGACCGGGCCGGTGGTCAGCGTATACGTCTCACTGGTGCACGTCTGCTGTCCCGCATTGGCGACGATTTGGAAGGAGTAGTCGCGTGATCCCTTCATGCCCAGCAAGAGCGTCCGGTACTCCGGCGCTGCCAGATCGACAGGGGCACTCATCGTGAACCCGGCCTCACTGAGCCCGAAATCGATGTGTGCGCTGTCGATGCCTGGCAGATCCGTGGACCACGTGACGATGCCGACGGTGCCGATCGCAGAGCTCAGCTCTTGATTGACAGTGAAGCTACACGCGGTTGGCTGCCCAGCGGTGGTGACCGCAGCAGCCGTGGAGGCACCGCCGACACCGGTGTTGCTAGCTCCCGTGCTGCCGGTCGAATCCGTAGCGCTGGTATTCGCCCCACCGCCGGCCGCCGTGGACGTACCGACGCCTGCGCTCGCGTTCGTCCCGCCGCTGGTACTGGTGAGCATGCCCGCGCTCGAACCCGATGTGCTGCCCCCCGTCACGTTCCCGGTCAGAGTGGAAGCGGGGACTCCGCTGGTGGCAGTCCCGCTGCTCGTCGACGTTTCGCTGGAGCTTTCCGCACCGCAACTGACGAGGACGCTGCCGAACGTGAAACCGATACAGAGGACCAACGCACCCGATAAGTGCACACCGCGCATGAAAAGCTCCTTTGGGACGGTCAATTCGTCCGTGTCGGGACCCCTGGTGGGATTCTCGACGCTGTAACCGTAACCGGCGCGTCAGCCCCACAGGCTCAAGAAATGCAAACTATCGGCGGTCCCTTTTGCCGTACCATTGCTCTGCTGTATCCACCGTTGCCTGATCGCGCTCCGAAGTCGGAGGTGGTCTCATGGGGCCGGAAAGTTCGCGTGCTGCGGCCCAGCCAGGAGTGAAACAGCGCTGCCTTCAACGGCCATGGAGCTCACTCCAGCCGCCAGATCCCCGTGGCTCCATGCGGGATCTGCTAGGCTGAAAAGCTATGCAGCACGGCGGCGATCTAGTGGGCGCAGCCCTGTGTCGCGAGGGCGTTCAGTGTCTGTTCACGCTCTGCGGAGGACACATTTCACCCTTGTTGGTCGGCGCCAAGGCACGGGGAATCGACGTGGTGGACATGCGGGACGAGAGAAGTGCCGTGTTTGCGGCAGATGCCGCGGCGCGGTTGACTGGAATCGTAGGAGTTGCCGCGCTCACCGCAGGCCCAGGGGTGACGAACAGCATCACGGCGCTGAAGAACGCCCAACTCAATCAAAGCCCCGTCTTGGTCCTCGGCGGGGCCACCGCGACTCTGCTTCGGGGTCGCGGGGCGCTGCAAGATATCGATCAGCTCGCGCTCGTCGAATCCACGGTGAAGTGGAGCGCTCGGGTGACTCGCGTGGCCGCGATCCCGTCCACTCTGGCTCGCGCCTGTGAGGTGGCGCGCTCGGGTGTGCCCGGCCCGGTCTTCGTCGAAATACCAGTCGACTTGCTCTACCCCGAAGCCATTGTGCAAAGCTGGTACGATAAGGAGAGCGCCGGTGTCGGGGCGGCATCGTTGCGGGGTCGGCTGCTCGCAGCCTACCTGAAGGCACATCTCTTTAAGCAATTCAGGTTGCCGGATCCACGGGGCAGGCTTCCTGAGTTTCGCGTACCCGAGCCACGCGCTCCGATGCGGGCACTCGAGCGTCTTGCGTCTTGGCTTTCGGCTGCTGAACGTCCGGCATTGGTGATTGGGGGCCAGGTGCTGGTGAATTCTCGCGACCCAGGAGCTGTCGCTCGAGCCGTTCAGCAGCTGGGCGTCCCCGTGTGGCTTGCCGGCGGTGCCCGCGGCTTGCTCGGACGGAGCACGAGCCACCAGTTCCGCCACGCCCGTACGAGCGCACTCAGGCAGGCGGATCTGGTGATCTTGGCCGGGTTTCCCTGCGACTTTCGCCTGAAGTACGGGCGTGCCGTCGGCACGCGGGCCAGGGTCGCGTCGATCAACCTCAGCGCGAAAGCCCTGAGCCAGAACCGTCGCCCGGAACTGGGTATTCAACGGCACCCCGGGCAGGCTCTCGTCGAGCTGGCGCGGCTGGTGTCGGGCACCAAGAACCTTGCTCCCTGGGTATCATTGCTCACCAAGAACGAACGCGACCGCGACCGCGCGATTTCGGCGCAAGCTCGAACTCCGGGCAAGTTCGTGCAACCACTGCGCCTGCTCCAAGCCATCGAAGCCGAGGCGGACGACGATGCGCTCTTCATCGTGGATGGCGGCGACTTCGCGGCGAGTGCTGCCTATGTGCTTCGACCGCGGGCCCCGCTCTCGTGGCTCGACCCCGGGGTCTTCGGGACTCTGGGCGTGGGCGGTGGGTTCGCGGTGGCGGCCGCCAAGTGCCGACCTGGTAAGGAAATTTGGCTGCTGTACGGCGACGGGGCCTCGGCGTTCAGCTTGTCGGAAATAGACACTTCGGTACGTCACGGCCTGGCACCGATTGCCATTATTGGAAATGACGCGAGCTGGAGCCAGATCGCCCGTGACCAGATCGCTCTGCTGGGCGACGACGTGGGCACGGTGCTGCGACGCACGCCCTATCACCGAGTAGCTGAAGGTTACGGCGGCGTGGGATTGTTGCTCGAGGAGTCCGGTCGCGTCGAAGCCACGTTGGCGGAAGCCAAACGCATCGCCAGGGAAGGCAAGCCGGTGGTGGTAAACGCTCACCTCGCAACGAGTGACTTCCGCGAGGGCTCGATTTCGCTCTGACAAGGGCCAGCTTCATTTCCAGGCATCCGGAAACGCCATCACCTCCGAGATGCTCTCGGCGCCCAGGGCCAGCATCACGAGTCGATCGAGACCGAGCGCGTTGCCTGCTGCACGCGGCATGCCTTCGTTCAGGGCGTCGAGGAAGCGCTCGTCGATGGGATAAGCCGGCTCGCGCTCGCGCTGGCGCCGCTCGAGCTCAGCCTCGAAACGACGCCGCTGCTCGTGGGGATCGGTTAACTCCGCGAAGCCGTTGCAAAGCTCCACGCCCGCCACGTAAAGCTCGAAGCGATCCGCAGCCCGGGGTTCGTGAGGGCAGGGGCGAGCCAGCGCCGCCTGGCACAGGGGATACTCCGTGATGAAGACAGGCTTGGGATACTCGGCGAGCGCCGGTTCTACCTGGCTGACCAAGAGTTCGAAGAAGTGGTCCTCGTCGAGCTGCGCCAGCTCCAGGGCGTCCGAAACTCCAGCATGTTCGGCGAAGGCTGCGCGCATGGTCAAACGCAGGAACGGTGGTTCCATGTCGACCAGGGTGCCGCGAACATCGAGGTGGCGAGTTCCCGAAAGGGTGGTCACCACATCGCTCACGAGCCGCTCGGTGTCTCGCAGGACGGGTTCGTAGCCGCAGAAAGCCCGGTACCACTCGAGCATGCTGAATTCCGGCTCGTGGTAGCTACCGCTCTCTTCCGCCCGAAAACACTGTGCGATTCTGGTAGACCCTCGGGAGCCCACCGACCAGGAGGCGCTTCATGTGGAACTCAGGCGAGGTGCTCAGCCAACCAGGAGGCGCCAGGAGCGCCTGGACGTGGGCATCCAGTCCAGGCGCACGGACGCGAGATGGGGTCGTCACCTCGAGGAAGCCCTGCTCTGCGAAGTACTGGCGCACCAGGGAGAGCGCTCGGGCCCGCGAAGCCAGCCGCGCCCCCACGCCTGCGAGGATGAAGCGGGCGACCTCCCCGTCGCCAGTCGGGGTGGGGGCCGGGCTTCGCCTCGACAGCCGCGCGTCAACGAGTTCGCGACCGTTCCAATCGCCCTCGACCTCCAAGAGATCTCCCGCAAGGCACTCTGCTGGCTCAGCCAGGCAGACCCTGACCGAGCTCAGAGCGTCCGCCAGAATCACACCGAATGGGCCCGCCCGATTCGATGACGCGCCCGCCCAACAGGAGGCGACCGCGCAAGCCCTTGGGGTGCGAGGAGGCAGAGAGATCGCTAGGACAGAGCAGCGAGGTGCCGGGCGGTGCCTCGGCCTGCATGCGCCGGCTCAGCCTCCCGCGAAGGCGCGCTGGGCGAACAGCATCAGCTCCGACCCCAGCCAAGGCGCCAAGAAGGCCAGGGCGACGGAGACCACGACTACGCGGGGCAAGTGGGCTAGCGTGAAGTCCTGCACCTGTGTGGCTGCCTGAAACACCGCGACGACAAAGCCGGCCAGAGCGGCGATGCCCACAATGGGCAGGGACAGCGCCAGCGCCAGCAGCAACGCTTCCTGGCCGAGGACGCTGAGGTGAGCCACGCTCGTCATGCCACGCCTCAGGGAGCCCCGCCGGAGCCGACGTCTTCGACGCAGCGTCCGACGCTGTTGCAAACCAACGAATCGGGACAGTCGCGGTCTTCGCGACACTCGTCCTGGCATGTGCCGTGAGGCCCGCACACCATGCCCTCGGGGCATTCGCTATCGTAGTCGCAGCCAATCCCTCCACCGGTGGTCGTGGTGCCGATTTCGCCCCCCTCACCGCCACCGCCAGTCGTGGTGCTGCTACCGCCGCCGATCAGACGCGTGCAACGTGAATCCCCTACTGGGCTTCCTTCTGGCGGGCAGCAACGCGACACATCGTCGGTTTGTCCGCCCCTCAGGTCAGTTGCTAGCACGCAGACCAACCCGCTTTCGCAATCCCTGTCGTCGTTGTCTCGGGAGCAGCGGTCGCCTTCTCCTTGTTTCGAGCAACCGATCAGTATTCCGAATGCGAAGAAGCCGAACGCGAAGAAGTGCCTGGGGCGAATGACTGAAAGCTTCATGGTGAATGCTGGGCTCTTAGCAGGGGCTTCGGCGGTTCTCAAGAAGACTTCTGGCGGCGGTGCTTGGCCTCCGCTGCTTCGGCGAATAGGCCCAAATACTGAAAGGCGCTGGTGATCGAAAACACCAGCGAAATGTAGACGAGAGCCTGGCCGACACGGATCAGGTCCACCATACCGAGGTCCACCAAGCCCAGGAACGTGAGGTGGTAGGGGTAGCCAATCATCAGGCACAGGATACCGACCATCTGCAAGGCGGTCTTGCTCTTGCCGCCTCCACCAGCTGCGATCACGACGCCCTCGCTGGAGGCGATACTGCGCAAAGCCGTGATGCTAATCTCCCGTCCCAAGAGCAGTACGACCGCCCATTCCGGAATGCGGCCCATGGGCACCATCCAGATCAGCGAAGCCATTACGAGCAGCTTGTCCGCCAACGGATCCAAGAATTTGCCGAGCACGCTGACCACGTTCATGCGACGCGCCAGGTAGCCGTCCAATAGGTCCGTAATGGCCGCGGCCGAGTAGACGATGGCTGCCAAGACGCAGTCCTTGGGAGTCCCGCGATCGAGCAACCACAGGACCACCGGAATGATGGCGACCCGACCCATCGTGAGCAGGTTGGGGACATTGAAAGCGTCCTCTTTCAGCGAGCGCCGCCGCTCGGCGCGTTCTCGCGGATCGCGGCGGCGGCGCGGCCTGCGTCGCCGCCGGCGTGGTTGCCCGCGCGCCTCAGTGGTCATCGGCCCGCATTTCCAGAAACACCGATCCGTCCCCGCTGAAGGTGACGAACCCATGGGCCTGATTGGGAGCTTGCTTGCTTTCCAGCGGCTGCGTCAGCAGGCGACCGGTCCAGCCCAGCACCAGCCGAGCGCGGACGGTGGCCGGCTGCTCCGCGCGCACGGCGAGCGTTCGGAGCGAGCCGTGGCGCTCGAAAACGGCAACACCGCGGCCCGAGAGCTGGACCATCGAAACCGCTTCGTCTCCGAACGCCGTGAGCCGGCCATGCTCGTAGCGAACCGTCGATGCGAAACCCACGAGTGCCGCTTCTCTGAGGTAAACGAATCCGCCCTGAATCTGCACTAGCTCCAGGAACCTCGGCGCGGTGAGCATCAAGTCGCCGTGCCCTTCTAGAGCTACGAACGGCGTGCGCGCACCGCCCATGGGTTCGGCGGTCTCGTGGCCTCGGAAGCGCCGCATGACCACGCTGCTGGTGAAAGGTTGGCCGCTCGGCAACAGGGCGGCAATGCTGTTCTGGCGGGCCGAAAACCCCTCGCTCACGTGCACCAGCAAGCAGTGTGCGTCGGACTGGATCGCCCCCGCTTCGGTGGGGAAGACCAAAAGCGAATGCTCGGCCAGCTCGCTCGGCAGGGCCGAGGCCTCGCCGCCGCGCGATACCGGAGGGGAGAGCGAGAGCGGAGGGAGTGACTTCTTCGGACGGGATGGGTCTCGGAACAAGCCGATGCCGAACGGCTGCGCGGCTGGGGGGATGGCTTCTTCGCCCGGCTCGATGGCGCGCCAGCGCCCGGAGCGAGGCCCCGCATCCGAGAGGCTGGCCCCCACGAATGCGCCGGTCGTTCCCCCCGCGCTGTCCAGTTCTTCGAAGGCGTCCGCAGCGGCTTGGCGGATCTCGATGCGTTCGGCCCGGTCCGAGTCGCCTGGCTGGTTTTCGTCACAGAGCAAACGCTCCATGCGCTGCACCATGTGCTCTTGACCCGCTTTCTCGAAAGCTGCGCGCGCTTTGTGCAGATCGCCCATGCGCTCGAACACCAGTCCCAGGTAACCCCAGGCGCGTTTGCGTTCCGGTGCGCGACTGATGACGGTTTCCAGTTCGCGCCGAGCCCGGCTCAGCTGACCGGTCTTGATGTAGCAGAGCGCCAGGTTCACGCGAGGCGTGAGCTCCGCCGGGCAGGCCTTGACGATCTCTTGATAGATACGGATGGCTCGTGGATAAAGCCCGAGCCTGAAGTACACGATGCCAAGCAGCCCTTGGCCCTCGACGTCCTGGGGCTGCATCGAAAGGGCGCGCTCCAGCTCCTCCTTGGCCTCACTGATGCAGTTGTCTTGCAGGAGCTCACTGCCGCGATACAGATGGAAGAGAAACTCCTCACCTGTGCCTACTGATTCGGGCTCGAGCCCTGACAACGGCTCGTCGTCGCCCTCGCTCCCCGTTTCAGGCGCTGCGCCGGACGCCGCGGGTCGATCTGGCTGATTGGACTCCATACTTGCCGAACAGACCCTACTCCTCCGGCCTGGCGGAGGGCACCCCTGCAGCCAAAATGGCGTCTGCCAGGCTGAATCGCTTTTCGTGCACCGCCCGGCCCACGATGGCGGCTACGATTCTCGAATGGGCTCTGGCAAGCTCTCCCAGATGGGCGAGCGTTCCCACGCCTCCACTCGCAATCACCGGCAGACCACCCGTTTCGGCGAGACGAGCCGTTTCGGCGACGTTCGGGCCGACCTCCGTGCCGTCTCGCTCGATATCGGTGTAGAGCACCGCGGCCAGTGGACTTCCGGCAAAGCTCTGCACGAGCCGCACCGCGCTCGTTTCCGACTGTTCGAGCCAGCCTTCCGTGGCGACCTTCCCCTGGCGTGCATCGACGGCCAGGATGATGCGACCTGGATAGGCATCTGCGGCCTCTTCGACGAGCCGGGGCTCCTTGAGCGCCGCGGTGCCCAACACGACGCGCTCGACGCCGAGAGAGAAATAGTCCCGAACTGCCTCGAGCGTTCGCACGCCCCCCCCCACCTGCACGCCGGGGCCGAAGCTTTCGACGAGCGAGCGAATCAGATCGCGCTGGACGGGGCGGCCTTCCCGGGCTCCTTCGAGATCGACGACGTGGATGCGATCGACCTCGCTGGACCAGGCCTGGGCCAGCGCCGCGGGGTCATCATGGTAGACCGTCACCTCGTCGTAGCGTCCCTTCTTGAGGCGAACGGCTTTTCGTTCCAAAAGATCGATGGCGGGGATGACTTGCATGGGCGTTAGGTCTCGAGGAACCTCTTCAATAGTGAGAGCCCGGCCGACTGGCTCTTCTCGGGATGGAATTGCGTGGCGAGCACGTTGTCGCGCCCGACCGCGGCCGTGATCTGTTGTGGACCGTAGCCCACGGTGCCGAGCACGAGGCTCGGGTCGTCGGGTACCGCATGGTACGAATGATCGAAGTAGAACCAATGTCCCAGCGAGGCGCCGACCAGTTCGGTTCGAGCCCCCTGACCCGCCTCGAGCTGGTTCCATCCCATATGTGGGATCTTCAAGCCAGGCGCTCGTGCCAGGCGTCTCACGGAGCCCGCGAACAGGCCGAGGCCGCGCACCCCGGGTGCTTCCTCGCTGGCCTCGAACAGGACCTGTAAGCCCAGGCAGATGCCGAAAAACGGCGTGCCGGTTCGCACCCGGTCGACGATGGCTTCGCCCAAACCGTCTTCGAAGGCAAGGGCGCAGTCCTTGAAGCCGCCTTGCCCGGGCATGACCAGCTTGTCGGCGTTGCGCACCAGGGCCGGGTCGCGCGAGCGCTCGGTTTTCACACGGAGCCCGCTACCGGAGGCAACCTCGATGGCCTTGACCACCGAATGGTAGTTGGCAAACCCCGTATCAACGACGACGACCTTCATCGGCTACCGAGCGGGTCAGGCCGCGGTCAAACGAGCATCCCTTTGGTAGAAGGAATGCCCGTGACGCGCGGGTCGAGCTCTACGGCCTCGCGCAATGCGCGCGAGAAGGCCTTGAAGCTGATTTCAACGATGTGATGAAGGTTCTGCCCCTCGTGCAGCACGAGGTGCAGATTGGCTTGCGCAGTGCGGGCGAACGCTTCGAAGAACACCTCCGCGAGTTCGACGTCCCAGTCGCCCAGCTTGGCTTTCGGTAGTGGGACGCGCCACACGAAGAACGATCTGCCCGACAGATCGAGCGCAGCGGTCACCCGGGCCTCATCCATTGGCAAGGTCGCCGAGCCATAGCGATGAATGCCGCGGCGATCGCCGAGCGCGTCGAGAACTGCCTGGCCCAGCACGATACCGATGTCCTCGGTGGTGTGGTGCCCGTCGATCTGGGTATCTCCGGTGGCGCGTATCGTGAGGTCGATCAAGCCGTGACGCGCGATCTGCTCGAGCATGTGCGACAGAAACGGAAGGGGTGTCTCGATGTCGTGCTGGCCCGTGCCGTCGAGATTCAGCTCGACGCGGATCTGAGTTTCCTTGGTCGAGCGCTCCACGCGTGCTGTCCGGTTGCTCATTTGAACTCCTCGACCTTCCAGACGCCATGCTCGCGCAGGAGCTCCACCGTGCCTCCCGCGCCGTAGGCCATCGTCGCTCGGTCGCCCAGCACCTCGAGACGCGCGGTTGGCATTGCGGCCTTCAGGGCCTGAACCAAGCGTTCCATTTCTTGTCGTTGCTCGCCTTCCCAGGCCGCTTTGAGCTTCTTTTCGTTGAGACCCTCGCGCTTGGCATCGGGAACGAAGCGCATGAGCACGTCGTAACGTTTGTTTTCGAAGGCTCGAATGAAGGCGAAAACAGCACCCTTGGGGGTACTCTGGCTATACAGATCGATGGCCGACCCGTCGACCCGCCACGCACCGTTCTCATAGACCAAGAGCAACGTATCGCCGTCCGGAGTGGTGACACTGGCGGTGACGAGCGGGGCTCCCGCGGGGCGGCGCAAGGCCTGCGAGATCTCCTGAATTTCTTCAGGATTTTCTTGAACCATGCGTTGGAACGCTTCGAAACTAATATTGTTTTTTGCCTGCTCGCTGAGCAGGTCGTAGGCTTGACGCACCTGACCCTGGGCAAGCGCTTGCGCGTAGCTGTCGAGAGTCTCCTTCGGGCTTTGTGCCGGTTTTTGGGCCGAACATGCGAGCGCGTGGAGTAGGAGGGGGGCTGTGACCATCGCCCAGCGGGGCATGAAACGGCGATTACCACAAGCTCGCGAAGAGAGCGACTTCGGCGAAGGGAGAAATCTTGGCTTGCCCTCATGCCAGAAGACCTTCGATCGAGTAGAACATCAGTGGTGATGCCAGCGCCATTAGAGCCCAAGGAACCGGAAAAAATCGGGATCCTCCCTCTGCGGAACTCCGTTCTGTTTCCGATGTCGGTGGTCCCCATCAATGTTGGGCGCCCGCGCAGCGTGCGATTGGTCGAGGAACTGGCTGGGCGGGAAAGCGCACTCGTGGGGGTGCTGACTCAGCGAGACTCGGAAACCATCGAGCCGACGTTCGAGGACCTATACGACGTCGGCACGCTGGCGCGAGTGGTCAAGGTCATCCGCCTCAACAACTCGAGCTATAGCGTCGTGCTCAACGGGCTGGGCCGCTTCAAGCTGCTCGAGGCTGGTGGGCTCGAGCCTCACATGCGTGCCACCGTTCTCAGAATCGCGGAGCCAGAGCCAGCGGGCGATTCGTTGCGGCGTCTCGGGCAGCGTTTGCGTGAGTCGACACGCCAAGTTCTTGCGCTGATGCCGGAGCTTCCCAAGGAAACCGTGAGCATCCTGGACAACGTCCGCGAGCCAGGGGCCCTTGCCGATCTGATAGCGAGCAACTTTCCCGAGGAGCACGCAAGCATCCAAACCCGCCAGCAAATACTGGAAGCTTTCGATGTCAAGCGGCGTGTCGAGTTGGTGCTGGGCATGGTCGAACGCCAGCTCGAGGTCTTGAAGGTGAAGACCGAGATCTCGACGCTGGTGGCGGACGAGATCGGCCAGTCGCAGAGAGAGTACGTGCTGCGCCAGCAACTCAAGGCGATCCGCGAGGAATTGGGGGAGGCGGGTGACGACGACGAAATCGAGGAGCTTCACGAGCGCATCGCACGTGTGGACATGCCCGAGGAACCTCTCAAGGCCGCGCGCAAGCAGCTTTCTCGTCTCAGTAACATGCAGCCGCAATCGAGCGAGTACCAGGTCGCCCGCACCTACGTCGAATGGCTGGCGGATTTGCCGTGGTCGCGCCGCACGCCCGAGCGCATCAACGTCGCCGACGTTCGGCGCTGCCTCGAGGAAGATCACTACGGGCTCGAGACCGTGAAGAAGAGAATCGTGGAGTTTTCTGCGATTCGCCAGCTACGTAGGGATCGGAAAGGGCCGATTTTGCTATTTCCTCGGCCCCCCTGGGGTGGGCAAGACGTCCCTGGGCCGTTCGATCGCGCGGGCAATGGGCAGGCGCTACGGTCGCATCGCGCTGGGCGGTGTGCGAGACGAGGCGGAAATTCGCGGGCACCGGCGCACCTACGTGGGAGCGCTCCCTGGCCGCATCATTCAGGCCATGAAGAAGGTCGGCGCCAAGAACCCGGTCTTGGTTCTGGACGAGGTCGACAAGATGGGGGTCGACATGCGCGGGGATCCGGCGGCGGCCTTGCTCGAGGTGCTCGACCCTGCGCAGAACGATTCCTTCGTCGATCACTACCTGGGCGTGCCGTTCGACTTGAGCGAGGTGACCTTCCTGGCCACCGCCAACTATCGAGCGACGATCCCCGATGCGTTGCGCGATCGTCTCGAGCTCATCGAGGTCCCTGGCTACACGCGCGCGGACAAGCGACACATCGCCAAACAATTCCTGGTCCCCAAACAGTTGAAGGAGCACGCCCTCGTGCCGGAGCAACTCGAGTTTCTCCCGGAGGGGCTCGAGTGTTTGATCGACTATTACACGCGGGAGGCCGGTGTACGCGGGCTGGAACGGGAGATCGCCGCCATCTGTCGCGACATGACGGTCAAGCTGGTCGAGGGCAAGTCACTCGACCGCGTGAAGGTCACCCCAGAGCTCGTGGAAGAGCTGCTGGGGCCACACCGCTTCAGCCCCGAAGTCCTGGAACGCAAGCTGGTGCCAGGCGTTGCGGTGGGGCTCGGTGTGAACCAAGCCGGGGGTGATCTTTTGGTGATCGAGGCCACCAAGATGCCAGGCAAGGGTAAAATCCGCCTGACCGGGAGCCTGCGCCGAGTCATGGAAGAGTCCGCTCACACGGCGCTCTCGTTCACGCGCTCGCGCGCGGACCGCCTGCATCTAGACCCGGAATTCTTGAAGCGGATCGACCTGCACCTCCACATCCCGCGCGGGCGCGGCGCCGAAGATGCTGCCAGCGCCGGAGTGGCCATCTTCGTCGCAGTAACCTCCCTGCTACTCAACGCGCCGGTCAGACCGGACGTCGCCGTCATTGGCGAGATCACGCTCCGGGGTACCATTTTGCCGGTCTCCGGAGTCAAGTCGATGGTGTTGGCCGCGCACCGAGCTCGCATCAAAGAGATTCTGCTGCCGGCTCGCAATCAACGAGATCTCGACGAGGTGCCTGAAGAAGTCAGACAGGACATCGTGGTGCATCTCGTTTCGCGCGTGGACGAGGTATTACCTTTGGTATTGGGGCCTCCCGACAGCGCTTCGGATGAGGAGCGGACGAGCACAGGTGCCGGCAGCGAGGTCAGACCGTAACCCAAGAGCCGACGCACGGTCCGCGCCTAGCCTCGAGACGACTTGCCGCCTGAGATTGGTCGAATCACGGCCATTCGTGGTGGCGGCCATCACCACAGCGCTGACGCTGAGCGCACTCGGCTTCTTGCCACTGTTCGGAGGTCCTGGCTACGAGGCAGCCCTGGCCGCTGGCCTCGTCGTTCCCTCACTGGCCGCGCTGGCCACGGCATACGAGCTGTGCCGTGAGCGACCGCGTACGGTGTCGCTCGGCGGTCGAGGTGCCCTTGGTTTCGGCATTGCCGTGGGCGCCGCGCTGGCCGCGATCGCTACCCTCATTGCACTCTTGCATGGCGCTCGGGTTGGCTATTGTGACCTCGGCCACGGCTTGTGGTTAGAGCTCTTGGGGCCGGGCTTCGGGGCGGTGATGGGAGGAGCCTGGGGTGCCGCCGCTGGCGGCTGGGGACTGTTGGGTAACTCCGAGCGCCAGCGCAGACTGCTGGCGACGTTGTTTGCTCTGGCTGGTCCGCTCGCGGGCGTGCTGCTCAGCCTCTGGCGCTTCTACGTCTCTCCAGCGGTGTTCGCTTTCGACCCGTTCTTCGGCTACTTCGCGGGCCCGCTGTACGACACCGTGATCGATCCGCTCGAGCGGCTCGCGAGCTATCGCCTCGGATCGCTGATGACGTTGCTCGCCGCCTGGGTATTTGCCGGATGGATCAGTGAGCGGAGTGGCCGGCTTCGTTTCGACCTGTCCGGTAACCCAGGTCAATTGCTAGCGGGTAGCGCGGCGCTTGCACTGAGTTTCACGCTCGCCGCCTTCGGCCCCCAACTTTCGCACAATACCACGCGGGCGAGCATTCTCGAGGCGCTGTCGCGAAGCTTCTCCTATGGACGTTGCGACATTCGCTACGACCCGAGCGTGCCTCGGGCCCACGTGAAGCTGCTAGCGCGCGAGTGCCACGCTCATCTCGAGAGCCTGGAGGCTTACTTCGAGACACGCGGCCCGCAACGAGTGAGGGTGCTGCTCTTTGCCAACAGCCAGCAGAAGGGGACTTTGATGGGGGCGGCCAATACGTACATCGCCAAACCGTGGCTCGAGGAGATCTACCTACAGCCGGATCAGTACCCGCACTCGGTCCTGCGTCACGAACTCGCGCACGTCGTGGCGGGCAGCTTCGCCCGTGGGCCGTTCAAGGTGGCCGGGCCGCTCGGCGGCTGGTTACCGGACCCTGGACGCATCGAAGGATATGCCGAGGCCGCCGCGCCACGCGAGCACTCCGACTTCTCCGCCAGGGAATGGGCCGCTGCCATGGCGGACGCCGGACTCTTGCCTCCTTTGCGCAGTTTGTTCGAGCTTGGATTCCTCGGCGAAAATTCCTCCACGGCGTACACGGCCGCCGGCGCCTTCGTCGGCTGGCTCAAAGAACGAGTCGGAGCCCAGGGGCTCAAAGCCTGGTACGGAGGCGTACCCCTCGCAAAAGTGACCTCGGGCAAAGATCTGGCGGAACTGGACCGGGAATTTCGGGCCGATCTCGCCAAGCTGCCACTCAGCGAGCGCTTGCGCGTCGCGGCCAAGGCGAGGTTCAGCGTGCCGTCCATTTTCGGTAGGCGCTGTCCCCATGCCGTCGATCAGCGCTACCTCGAGGCCCAGGGCCTCTTGGGGGCATTGGATATCGAAGGCGCCGAAGGGGCTTTTCAAGATGTGCTCGAGCTCGATCCCGACCACATCGGCGCGCGTCTGGGCCTCGGCACCTGTGCACTCCGGCGTTCCGAGCCCGCACGGGCGCTGGCAGCCTATGCCGGTGTTGCTCGAGACGAACGGCTGGCCCTCGGGCAACGGCTGGGCGCCCGCGAAGCGATGGCCGACACCGAGTTCTTGGCCGGCCACCCCGAGCGCGCGCGCAGCATCTACGAAGAACTCTCGCGTCAAGTCGCCTCGGAGGACCACCTGCGCAACCTCGAAGTGAAGGAGCTGGCCACCAAGGCCACGGGGCTCGAGCGCCAGGCGCTCGCTGCCCTGCTGCTGGGCACGTTCAAGCGCCCCCCGACCTGGGATAGTGCGGCACCGTTGCTCGGTGCCTGGCGCGACCACGAGCCCGAGCAGGGGCTCGCACCCTATTTGATCGGCAGGAACCTGTTCAATCGTTCGCTCTTCGATGACACCGCGCGCTATCTGGACGAAGCATTGACGCGCCGCCTGAATCTCGTGAGCGTCGAGCGCGAGGCGCTGCGGCTGCGGGTGATCGTCGCCTGCGCCCGTGGCGAGCCAAGAACGGCTCGTGACTCACTGGAGCGCTTCTTGTCTCTCGTCGGTACCACGTCGGCGCGCAAGCGATCGGTACTGGCGTTCGCCCAGCGTTGTCAGATTGTTCCGCGCGGAGTCAGTCCTCAATCAGCAGCGAAACAGTAGCTGCGTCCGCCACCTCCGCGCGGTCCCGGTATGCCTGACTCGGGCCCATCGCTGTGCTCCGCGCTGGGCGAGGGCCGTCGCCCTGGCAACCCTCGGGGTGAGCCGTTTCGAAAGGTCGCCGTGCGTGGACCCGCAGCTGGTCGAGACGATCGAGGCTAGTGCCCCCTGGACCCGTGGCGGCCCGAAGCTGCGCTCAAAGCAACCGGTTTGTCGGGCCATTCCTCCCCATTTGTCCTGATCTCTAGCACGGAATGCGCCGGGAGCGTGAGCTCCGCAAGAGCAGTTCCACCGCAAGCGAAGTTTTTGTCGAGGCCTCGGGCCCGCTCGACCAGCGGTTGGCGGTCGAAAAAAGCGCGATGCTTGGCCCTGAGCACGAGGCGCGCTAGCCTCTCCTGCAGTCATCGATGAGGTTCTCAGTCAGTTCTAGCGAGCTCGAGGCAGCCAACCAGGGTTGAGGCAAAAGCCACGTGTCGTGCAAAATAGAGGACTACGCGCTGATTGGCGACTGTCACGGCGCGGGTCTGGTCTCGAAAGCGGGCTCGCTCGATTGGCTATGTGTGCCTCGCTTCGACTCGCCGGCATCCTTCGCCGCGCTCTTGGGAACCGAAGACCACGGGCGCTGGTTGATCACCCCGCGGGGCACCATCACTCGCTCTGTGCGCCGCTATCGTCCCGGGACACTGATCCTGGAAACCGAGCTCACGACGAGCGAAGGCACCGTAAGACTGATCGACTTCATGCCGCCGCACTCGAAACCCGTTGACGTGGTAAGAGTGGTGCAAGGGGTCAGCGGTCGGGTGCCGATGCACTATGAGCTCACCATCCGATTCGACTACGGTTCAATTGTGCCCTGGATCACTCGGAACGGCACCTCGCTGAACGCGATAGCCGGACCCGACATGCTGCACGTGTACAGCCCGGTGGTTCCGCAAGGGCAGGGTATGAGCACGGTGGCTGATTTTACGGTTGGCGAGGGCCAAACTGTTCCATTCGTGATCACCTTTCACCCGTCCCATCTCCCCGAACCCACGCCTGTCGATCCGCTCGACGCGGTGCAAAAAACCGAAGAGTGGTGGCTCGATTGGTCGCGCCGCTCGACCTACCAGGGCACGTACGCGGATGCTGTTCAGCGCTCGTTGATCACACTGAAGGCCCTGACCTATGCCCCCACCGGGGGGATCGTGGCGGCGCCGACCACCTCCCTTCCCGAACAGCTCGGAGGGGTCCGCAACTGGGACTATCGCTATTGCTGGGTGCGCGATGCTACGATCACACTCTACGCGCTCATGTTCGCCGGCTATACCGAAGAAGCCAGCGCTTGGCGCGAATGGCTGCTCAGGGCAGTGGCTGGCAGTCCTTCCCAGCTGCAGATCATGTATGGCATCGGCGGCGAACGACGGCTCACCGAGCTCGAACTCGACTGGCTGCCGGGCTACGAGAATTCGCGCCCCGTGCGTATTGGCAACGGCGCGCACGACCAGCTGCAACTCGACGTCTATGGTGAGCTGCTCGACGCCATGCACATGTGCCGCCGCATCGGCATGGAGGCGCACGAAAGCTGGGACGTGGAGACTGCTCTGCTCGAATTCTTGGAATCCAACTGGCGTGTGCCCGACGAAGGAATCTGGGAGATCCGCGGTCCGCGTCGTCAATTCACCCATTCCAAGGTCATGGCCTGGGTGGCCTTCGACCGCGCCATCAAGGCTATCGAGACCTTCAAGCACGACGGTCCACTCGAACGCTGGCGCAAGATACGCACCGAGATCCACGACCAGGTTTGCAGCCGAGGGTTCAACTCGACACTCGATTGCTTCACCCAGTACTATGGAAGTGAAGATCTCGACGCTTCGCTCCTGATGATCCCGCTGGTGGGGTTCCTGCCCGCCACCGACCCGCGTATGCTGGGCACGATTTCGGCGATAGAACGCAAGCTGATGCACGAGGGTTTCGTGCTGCGCTACGACACTTCGAGGCGGGTGGACGGTCTGCATGGCCACGAGGGTGCATTTCTGGCCTGCAGCTTCTGGCTGGTCGACAATCTGGTGATGTGCGGCCGTCGCGCCGACGCTCGCGAGTTGTTCGAGAGACTGCTCGCCATTCGCAATGACGTTGGTCTGCTTTCCGAGGAGTACGATACGCGGGCCAAGCGCCTGGTCGGCAACTTCCCACAAGCATTTTCCCACCTCGCGCTGGTCAACAGCGCACAGCTGTTGAGCCAAGGAAAAGCGAGTCCAGAAGATCGCCGCGACTCACGGCTGCCCCCGTCGAGTATGACGCTGCGTCCCCCGCCCCAGAGCTAGGGACCAACCAGTCGGTTTGAGCGCAGCCTCTGACCCTCACAGGCCGGGTCCGAGGCGAAGCGACCCACAACCGGGCAGCCCTATGGATCGCGTGGCTGGTTTGCTGGACGAGCCGCCGTTGACCTGCTTCAGCTGCGTGCCACCGCGCGAATCAGGTGGCGTTGGGCTAGAGCGAACACTGCGAGCGCGGGCAAACTCAGCATCACGTTGCCAGCCATCACGATATGCCAGCGCACGCCCGTGCCCTGCTCGCGGAGCAGCGCGATTCCAAGCGGAAGCGTTCGCACCCTGTCGTCGGTCGTCATCACCAGCGGCCAGAAATAGTCGTTCCAGTGGTACACGAAGCTGAACAGGAAGAACGAAACGAGGGTGGGCTTCAGAATGGGGGGAAGCAGACGGAAGATGATGTACCATTCCTTTGCCCCATCCATTCTGGCGGCCTCGATGATCGAATCGGGGACGCTCAGCAAGGCCTGCCGAATCAGGAAAGTACCGAACGCGCTCACTCCGAAAGGCAAGACCAAGGCGGCCATGGTGTTGATCCACCCCAATTCCGCCAGGGTACCGAAGACGGGGACGAAGCGCACCTGAGCCGGAATCAACATGGTGGCGATGACAAGCCCGAAGGCGAGCGCGCGGTTCCGGAATTCGAGCTTGGCAAGGGCAAACCCCGCGGGCAGCGCTACCAAGATTTGCAGCGCTCCGATCAGGAGTGCCATCAGGCTGGTGTTGTAAAAGTAGCGAGCGATCGGCATGGTCTCCAGGACTGACCGGTAGGCGTCCAGGCTGAAGCCTCGGGGCAGCAGTGCCGTCGGGTCTTGTACGATCTCCGGCAAGGT
The DNA here is from genome assembly GCA_963809955.1 of uncultured delta proteobacterium. Taxonomy (GTDB): domain Bacteria; phylum Myxococcota_A; class Polyangia; order Polyangiales; family Polyangiaceae; genus JAICQQ01. The sequence continues at coordinate 474,217 of CAWELQ010000026.1, read as the reverse complement.
CTTCAGGCTGGTGAGCCCCATCCAAAGATAGGGCAAGAGCCAGAACAGCGCAGTCACCAGCAGCACTCCGTCCAGCGCCCAGCGTCGTCCGGACGTCATGCTGCAGCCTTCTTTCGCCAGGTCGCGAGCTGCAACAATGTGAGCGCGAGCAATAGCACGAAGAAGACCACTACTTCGGCGCTCGCGCGCCCGACCCGAAGGTTCATGAACACCTGTTCGTAGATGGCGTAGACGAACACGGTGGTGGAGTGGACCGGTCCGCCTTGAGTCATCACGCGCACCACATCGAACACCTGAAAGCTCAAGATCAAGCTCGTGGTGCCCACGAATGCCGTGGTCGGTCGCAGCAGGGGCCACGTCACGTGCAGGAATCGGTTGCCGGGGGACGCGCCATCCAGGGCAGCCGCCTCGAGCAGAGAGCTCGGTACGTCCTGCAAGCCGGCCGTGAACAGGATCATGGAGTAGCCTGCAATCTTCCAGATGGTCACTGCCGAAAGTGTGTAGAGGGCGAGGTCGGGATTGCCCAGCCAGTCGAGAGTGGGGCCCCCCAGCCCCTGAACCAGGTGCGAGGCGATGCCCGCGCTCGGGTCCAGCACCCAGAGCCAGAGCAACGCAACGCTGACCCAGGAAACCACGTAAGCACTGAAGATGGAGCTGCGCACGAAGCTAGGAAACCGCCCTGGACGATTCAAGGCCACGGCGAGCAGCAGGCCGAGCGCCATGCTTCCCGCCACCACGATGACGGAGAAGACCAGGGTAGTCATGAAAGCGTGCCAGACCTCGCCGCTCTCGAAAAGCTGGCGATAGTTGGCGAGGCCGATGTACTCGGGCGGGGTCAGCAAGTCCCAGCTGAAAAGGCTGATGGTCGCGGCAAACAGCAACGGGTAGAAGAAGAACAAGGCCAGAAGCAGTGCCGTCGGCAGCATCATCCACGCAGGATCGCTCGGCTTGCGCGGGCGCATCAGCCGCTCCCCTGTGCCTGTAGCCGAGCTGCATCCATCAAGCGCTGCGCACTACGTCCGGAGAGCACGGCAGCCTCTAGGCGCGGCTGAACGATTTCGCGCTGGATCCTGAACAGTTCGGGCGACCAGGGCCAGGGTTGAGCCACGGAGAGCTGGTCCACCGCGACACGGTCATTCGGATGCTTCTGGTAGTAACCATCGCGCTCGAGCTTGCGTATCGCCGCACGCGTGACTGGCATGTAGCCGGTGCTCGTGGCCCAGAAGATCGTTTGGGCCGGTTCGTGCATGAAGCGCAAGAACGCCCACGCCGCGTTCTTCTCGGTCTGGGGCGCGCTCTTCAGTACGACCCAATGGGTGCCTCCCGTCGGCACGGCGCGAGTTCGCCGGGCGGGCAACGCTGCGGCCCGTATTCGAAAGGGAGCATTGTCCTCGAGGTATTTCAGAAATGCCGTCGAGGTCCAGATCATGGCGGTGCGGCCGGAGAGAAAATCCTGATTGGTCTGTTCCCATGCGTTGTAATCGCGCCCCGGAGGAGGGCGCATCGTCCGATCCACGCGCACCAAGGTCTGCCAGAAGCGCAGGGCTTCGACGCCGGCTCGCCCGCCCAGACTGATGGCGCCGCTCGGCTCGATGACGCTGCCACCGGCCTGACCCACCATTGCGACCCAGAACCACCAGCTGATGGGGCAACCGAAGCCATAGCGTCGCGTCTCGGAGCCCGAAGAGCGGCTTGCCGCCTTGGCGAAAGCCCTCAACTCGTCCCAGGTCTTCGGTGGTGCGAGGCCCTCCTGATCGAGCAGATCGCCGTTCAGGTAAGCGATTGGGGTCGACCGGTTGAAGGGCAGAGCGACCAGCGCGTGCCGATCGCCTCCAACCCAGGACCGCTGCTGTCCGAGCTCGGGCACGATGTCGAGGCTGTGGGCGCCGGGGTAGTCGTCGAGCGGTTCGAGCACGCCAGTCTTTGCCAGGTAGGGGATGACCTCTCCGATGACATGGCTGAAAGTCGGACCCGCCTTCGCAAACAGTGCGGTTCTGAGCTTGGCCAGGCCCTCGTAGTAGTCCCCCTGGTAGACGGCATCGATGAAGTATTTGCTCTGAGCAGTGTTGAAACGCGTCACCAGCTGCTGCAGTACCTCGCGGTTGCGCCCTCCGTAGGTGAACCATAAGGACGCCGTGACGCGACCACGGCGCTGGTCGTTTTCGCGACATCCCACGAGACCCGCCGAGCTCGCCAGGGCGGCGCCGAGCCAGCGACGACGTGACCAACCCCTAAGGGCCGGGTTAGTCAAGGGCCAGACCCGTGTGCTTGTCGAACCAGCAGAGATCGCTGGCGCTCACGCCGAAGCGCACGCGCTCGCCGGCATGGGGCGCGTCGAATCCGGACATCTTGGCGCGAAACAGCTGCCCTGCGAGATTCAGCTCCAAGTGGGTTTCCGCACCCAGTGGTTCGACGGCGGTGACCTCGGCCTCGCCTCCCAGGAGAGCCGGCCGGACCCCTTCGCCGCCCGCTCCAATCTGGACCGCTTCGGGTCGAAAGCCCAGGATGAGCGGGGCGTCGCTCGTCGGGGGGCGGGGAGCTCTGAACGATCCGGCCAGGGCATCGGAGCCGTCGCTTTCTGTCTCGAAGAGATTCATCGGAGGGCTGCCGAAGAAGCTGGCCACGAACACGCTGGCCGGCGCCTCATAGATGCGTCGGGGAGTGTCCACCTGCTCCAGACAGCCCTGGTTGAGTACGCAGATGCGGTCACTCAAGGTCATCGCTTCGACTTGGTCGTGGGTGACGTACAAGGCGGTCGCCTCGAGCCGACTCAGGAGTTTCTTCAGCTCCACTCTCAGCTCGCTGCGAAGTGCGGCATCCAGGTTCGAGAGCGGCTCGTCGAAGAGAAAGACCCGAGGTTGGCGCACGATGGCGCGCCCCATGGCGACGCGTTGCTGTTCACCGCCGCTCAGCTCGGCCGGTAAGCGATCCAGCAGTCCGCTGATGTTCAACAGCTCCGCCGCGTCGCGCACGGCCTCGGCGCGCTTTGCCGGCTCGAGCTTGCGCATTTTGAGAGGAAACGCCAGAATATCTCGCACTTTCATGTGCGGGTACAGGGCAAAACCCTGAAACACCATCGCCACATCGCGATCTTGCGGGGGGACGGCCACCACGTCTCGTTCGCCGATGCGAATCGAGCCGGAATCCGGTTTCTCGAGGCCCGCAATCATGCGAAGCGTCGTGCTCTTGCCACAGCCCGAGGGGCCCACTAGGCTGACCACCTCTCCAGCGCTCACCGTGAGCGAGAGCTGGTCCACGGCAGGCCGGGGTGCGCCCTTGAACTGCTTGGTCAGAGATTCGAGCTTTACGGAGGACGCCATGGTTGGTGTGATGAGCTGACCCGGGTAGGCCGGTAAATCAGAAGACCGCAGGTGTCGGTAACGCGCGCATCGTAGTACCAGAAACTTGACAGCTCCGTGGCACAACCCAGCGCACTTCCGAAAGGCGCTCGTTTTACTGGGACTCGCAGTCGGGTGCAAAAACTCGACCCCCCCGGATCGATCGGAAGTGAACACCGTTCACCTGTCCAAGGCGCAAGCCTCCGCGAAAGGTGATGGCGAAAAGAATATCGCTAATGATTCAATATCATTAGTAAAAAATCAGAAACACCAAAAGGGGGCGCCACCGAGTTCGACTGGTTCGGCTGCCCGGGCAGCCGACGCGGCGCGCTGCCCGGAGCGCATGCTCCGAATCCCAGGCGGAGACTTCTGGGTCGGGGGTGACTTCAACGACGAGGAGCGACCCAACTTCCTGGCGAAGGTTCACGACTTCTGCCTCAACGAGACCGAAGTTACGCTTGCCCAGTATCATGTGTGCGTCGACGCTGGCGCCTGCGAACCTGCGAAGAAGGACCGACTCACCTGCAATCAGTCCCGACCCAAGACCCATGCGGAGCATCCGGTGAACTGCGTCGACTTTCACCAGGCGACTGCCTATTGCTCGTGGCGGGGTGCACGCTTGCCCTCGGAGGTGGAGTGGGAGTACGCCGCGCGCGGTGGAAGCAAGTATCTGAAGTATCCTTGGGGAGGCGAAGCCCCGGACGGCCATACCTGCTGGAAGCACGGCGGCGGTACTTGCAAGGTCAAGAGTTATCCTGCAGGTGCGTTTGGCCTTTACGATATGACGGGCAACGTGTGGGAGTGGACCAGCGATTGGTACGGCCCTTATCCGTGGCAGCATTTGGTCGGCTACGCGCGGGTGTATCGTGGAGGCAGTTGGAGTCGCCGTTTCGAGAAATGGATGCGTCCTCAGCTCAGGAACCGCTACCCCGAACGACAATCCGGATCGCACCTCGGATTCCGCTGCGCCGCCACCCCAGAGGACGTCTCCTGCCGCCGTCCCGAGGAAGGGCCGGCGCGCTGTTTGCGCGAGGTGAAGGACGTCAAGTGCTCCGGAAACCGACGCTTCAATGGGGTGCGCTGTGCGCCTCCCGGTGAGTCGGGATGCCGCGAAGGCTACACTCGAGAGCCGGGGCACGGTTGCGTCCATGACGGCGGGCCGCTTCTGCCAGAAATCTCCAAAAATGCGGTGGATACCAGCGGAGTCGGCGCCGTGCGCTCGCCCGAGTTTGACGAGGACTGCCTGGCACACTATCCCGGGCGTCCACACGCCTACCGTTACACGGGTGGCAACCACGCAGGCAGAAACGCCGTGAGCCGAAAGGTCGGATGCAAGAACCGAGACGTTGGAGCAGGATGGAACTCAAGCTGCTGCCCGTGATTGCTTCCAGCATTGCCTGGGTGCTCGGTGGTTGCGGAGCCTCCAGCTCCGCTGCGCGTCAGCCGGGCGGCGAGCTGCCTGACCCACGGCTGGCGGCGCCAGCGGTCCACGTTGCCCTGGCGCCGGCGTGGTCAGCCGTGACCCGGCGCGAAGCGGTCGGTCCGAGCGTTCAGTCCGTCGAGAAGCACCGACACACTCGGACGAGCATCGAGCGGGCACCTCTCGAGCCCCTCCCACCCATGCCAGAAGGCACCACGGTGCTTCACGTTGGCGATTCCTTCGCCGGAGCTCTGGGCATCCCGTTGAACAAGCGCTTCAAGGAGGCAGGTATCACCGGAGTGCTCAAGTACCGCACGGCAAGCTTTATCGTCGAGTGGGCTCACCAGACGGATCTCGATGACTATTTGAGCCGCTACCAACCCGACCTGGTTCTGGTGACACTGGGTGCGAACGAGCTAGGGATCGAAGAGCCCGAGCGGCGCATCCCGGCCATCAGGAAGATCGTCGAGAAGATCGGAGACCGCCCCTGCGTCTGGGTGGGTGCGCCATTGTGGAGTGACGACAATAACGGACTGATGGACATCGTGCGGGATAACGCGGCGCCCTGCCGTTTCATGGATTCCACCGCCCTTTTCCCCGACATGCCTCGCACCCCGGACAAAATCCACCCGACGATGCAAGCGCGGGAGGACTGGGCGACAAAAGTGGCCCAGTGGCTGGCCAGCCACCGACGACCCACCCCTAACCACGTCTGGGCGCTGTCCCAGCCCTGAACTCGTTCGAAAGGCTCGACAACTCGAAGCTTAGACACCAAGTTCGCCCAGATTCTCGGTTCAGCTGTTCGAGGACACAGGTCAACGATGAAAGTCACCATGGTCAAGAAGCGCCTGCTCAACGGCGCTGCCTGTAAGAAGTGCGAGCAAGCCGAAACGCTGCTCAAGAACCGAGGGCTCTGGTCCCTCGTGAGCCATGTGGCGTGGGCGGACGAAGGCAACCCCGATACCGAGGGGCAGCGGCTCGCGCAGGCCCACGGAGTCGAGCTGGCGCCTTTTTTCATCGTGAAGAACGCCAAAACCACCCGGGTCTACACGAGCGCGCTCCAGTTCGCGAAAGACTTCGCACCCCAGCACAGCAGCTCCGCCAGCGAAGTCGAGCGACCGGCACGCGCCGACGCCGCCTTCGAACTGCCAGAAAACAGGCTCGAAGGGGTACCGCCGCGTGACATCGTCAGGCACGCTCTCAAGAGCTTCGGCGAGACCTGCGCCCTCGCTTTCAGCGGCGCCGAAGACGTTGCCCTCATCGACATGGCTCAGAAAACGGGTCTTCCGTTTTCCGTGTTTTCGATAGATACGGGCAGGTTGCATCCGGAAACCTATCGATTCATCGACAAGGTGAGGCACCACTACGGGATCGAAATACACGTGGTCACTCCAGACCCCATCCCGGTCGAAACGCTGGTCCGGAAAAAGGGCCTTTACAGTTTCTATGAAGACGGCCACCAGGAGTGCTGCGAGGTTCGTAAGGTCAGCTCGCTGCGTCGCGTGCTGGGGGACTACCGCGCCTGGATGACGGGGCAACGTCGGGATCAGAGCCCCACCCGCAGCGAGCTGCAAGCCGTTGCCTGGGACACCACGCAAGGAAGAAAGCCCGGGGAACTCTGCAAGTTCAATCCCTTGGCCGCCTGGTCCCTCAAGGAAACCTGGGACTACATTCGCGCCAACGACGTCCCCACCAACGAACTCCACGAGCACGGCTACATCTCGATCGGTTGCGAGCCCTGCACGCGGGCCATCCGTCCCGGCGAACACGAACGCGCCGGGCGCTGGTGGTGGGAAGAAGCCACCCAGCGCGAGTGTGGTCTGCATGTTCCGCACCCTCCCGGCGGCGGCGCTGGCATCTAGGGCGCGTCCCTGAATTCGCTGACGGCGCCGTGAACGTGCCCGTGAACGTGTCCGTGCCCGAGAGGTCGAAAAAAAGGGCTATCCATGGCGAGCGAAGTGTGTTCCATGGGTAGGCCAGCATGGTTAGACGGCAGCTGGACGAGCGACAGTGGCAAAAGGTTCGAGCGGTACTCCAGACTAAGCGCGGAGCGGGGCGCCCTGGGAAAGACGACCGAAATTTCATCGAAGCAGTGCTGTGGTGGCGCAGGACCGGGGTTCCTTGGCGGGCTCTACCTGTGGAGTTCGGGTCGTGGAAGACGGTGTTCAATCGCTTCGATCGCTGGGCGAAGCGAGGCAAATGGAAAGACCTATTTGACGCACTCCAGACAGATCGCGATGACGAGTGGCACAGTGTAGACAGCACGATCAATCGAGCGCATCAGCACGCAGCAGGGGCAAAAGGGGGCAAACGGCACAAGCTCTGGGGCGGTCGCGCGGGGGACTATCAACGAAAGTGCACTTGGTCGTCGACGCATTGGGATTGCCCCTGACGTTCGAAGTCGCTCGGCCCTCGAGATACAAGGCTGTTCTGCGGTAATCCCGTCGAAGGCGAGTCGAGCCCAGAAAATGCCGTTCGATAAGGAACTGTACAAGGCACGCTCCGCGATTGAGTGCACGTTCAACTTGCTCAAACAGGCCCGGCGTTTCGCGACCCGCTACGAGAAAACACTCCGCAACTACCAAGCTGTGGTCGCACTCGGCTGCGCTCTGCTTTGGCTTCGAATCTAGCCGTCTTCACAGCTGCGAGCCAGCTTGACCAGCATTGACACGATGCGGCTGACTCGCTCTTTGCCTGCTTTCAGGTCTTTCTCGTCGAGCAATTTGAGCCGGTAGCAAACGTCCAACAACGCGGCGGATTCCGTCGCGGAGCCTCTAGCGGTCAGGTAATAGCGTCGCTTGTCCGGCTTGGAGTACTTTCCGGCTCCCTCGGCGATATTCAACACAATCGACAGGGACGCCCGTGTGAACTGATCCGACAGGTGGCCTCGCCCTCGCGGTAGTCCTTCTATGATCGCGTTCGCCACCACGAGAAAATCCAGCGCGACTTGATAAACTTCCAATCCCTCATGGAGCATCATGCTCCGGTCATCGGTCTCATCCCGGCTTCGGTTGCCTCTTTTCGGGCACGGGCACGGGCACGGGCACGTTTACGGGTTGGCAATTCAGGGACACACACTAGTCTGGATGTTTCACCAACCCAGGGTGGGAGTGCAGTCGCGGGTGCTCTTCTACCGGGTCTCGCGGCCAGCGAACCCCTGCCGTAACAGTTCGAGCAGGCCCTTTGGGTTGTCGACGTGCAGCCAGTGCCCCGCGTTCGGCAACAGGTGGCGTTGAACCGCAGCATGAGCCGACAGCTCGCCGAGGCGGGCGCGTGCAAGCTCGCTCAGTCGCTTGCTGCGTTCGGCGATGACGAAGTGCAGCTCGACACCGTTGGGCGGCTCTTCGAGCACGGGCCACAGATCCTCCCGGTAGTAGTCCTGAAGCAAGTCAGACAGGGCACCCAGGTCCAGACGGAAACGGTAGCTGGCGCCTTCTCTGACCAGATTTTGGCTGAGCCAACCGGCAATCCCAGGAGTGAGCCCGCGTTCGACCAGGGCGTCGACGAAATCCTCGCGCGCGTCGAAACGCTTCGGTAGTTGGCTCAGAGTCCGCATCACGCGTACCACCTCGTGCTGGTCGTCGGGCGTATGGGCGCCGGGGTAAGAGTCGAGCACCCACACCTGCTCCAGACCCGTGGGTCTGGACCGCGCGTATGCCAAGGCGACCTTTCCGCCGAAAGAATGACCGATGACGGCGGCGGGCGGGCGCCCCAACTGAGCAGACAGCGTTCGCAGGTCATTGCTGCACGCTTGGATGGTATGCGGGGGAGGAGCGTCGAGAGACCGTCCATGAAGTCTGAGATCGACGAGAGCAAAACACCACCCGGTCGAGCTGTCGCACAGACTCTTGATCAGGCTGCGAAAGTTGTTTCCGGCACCAAGAATGCCATGTAGCACGAAGCACGAGCGTGGCGCGCGGGGATCTCCCAACAGTGAAGAATGCAGGACGAAGCTCATCTCACGTCGACAGCCGCACCATCATGTCGATTTCCACGCTGGCTCCGAGCGGTAGCCCTGAAACGCCCACGGCGCTTCGGGCGTGCGCTCCGGCCGCCCCCATCACACGAACCAAAAGGTCGGAAGCGCCGTTCACCACGAGGTGCTGTTCGTTGAACTCTGGATCGCTGTTCACGTACCCGCCCACCCGTAACACGCGCTCGACGCGGTCGAGCGACCCCAGCTCTTTCACCAGCACGCGGAGCAAGTTGGCCGCGCAGAGCGCAGCGGCGTGCCTCGCTGCTTCGACGCTTGCCTCGGAAGGTACGCGGCCCACGCATACCAGCCCCTGGGACCCGTCGAACGGAATAGCCCCAGACAAGTAGCCCACGGCTCCATCGATGACGAGCGGCTGATACCTGGCTGCGGCGTCCGGAACGCGATCGAGGGGATAGCCCAGCTCAGCCAGCCTGGTGTCACGGTCGCTCATGCTCACTAGCTTGTCCGCCCGAGGGCCGCGGCACAACCCGCTCGGTTGAGTCTCCCAATGGCTTTGCGCCGAATGCGGAAACGGGTAGCTTCACACTTCGACTCATGAGAATCGTTTCGTTGTGCCCCAGCACGACCGAGACCGTATTCGCGCTCGGTCGTGGAGCCGATTTGGTGGGGATCACGAAGTTCTGTGTACACCCGCGCCCGGGTGTAGACGCGATAGAGCGCTTGGGTGGGACGAAGAACCCGGAAATCGGTCGTATCCTGGCTCTAGCCCCGGACATGGTGCTGATGAATCGGGAAGAGAATCGCGTGGAGGATGCCGAAGCGCTAGCTGCTGCCGGGCTCCGCGTCCACGCGAGCTTGCCCCGGAGTGTCTCCGAGGTCGCTACCGAGCTTCGTGTCCTCGGCTCTTTGCTCGATGCACGGTCGGCCGCGCAGGATTTGGCCGAGCGTATCGAGCAGCGCGCTCGACTCGTCCAGCTAGGGGCCAGAGCGCGGCCGAACGTCCGCGTGGCGTATTTGATCTGGCGTCGACCCTGGATGGCAGCGGGGAGCCCGACGTATATCGATGACCTGCTCCGGCACGCAGGTGGTTCGAATCTGTTCGGCTCCCGAGAGGCCCGTTATCCCACGATCGAGCCCTCGGAGCTCCGTGGAGCGGACGTCGTATTGCTGTCTAGCGAGCCATTTCCTTTCCAGATCCGACACGCGCGCGAGCTGAGTGAGCTGAGCGGACTTCCCGAAGGCCAATTTCGGTATGTCGACGGTGAGAGCTTCTCCTGGCATGGAGCGCGGACGCTGGCCGGATTGGATCACGCGGAACGAGCCCTCGATCTGCCCTGGCTCGAGCCTGGCTGACTGGTAACGAGGGCGCGTCTCTGGATCTCACGCAGCGCAGGATCATGGTCTGAACCCGGTCCACAGACCAGTTCCCATGCCGGGCACGACCCCACACACACCGTCACACCCTTGCTCGCTCCTCGGGTTGCCTTCGAGGAGACGTCGACAGGGGGCTGCTTAGCGCGGGCGCCTGCGCTATGGTTGGTCGCATGAGTAGTTCAACCGACGAGCTGTTCGAACGGCTTCGGCAGTTGAAATCCCGTTGGCCAAAAGGGGGCTGGAGTTGGGATTATCGTTTCAGCACCGTCGCATCGTCCTTCCATGTGGACCTCACCTCGGAAGCCGAACAGGCAGTACTGAGCTACTTGCCCAACGAATGGAACTATCGATCCATTGCCAGCGCGCCTCCCGCCGTACGCGACGTGGTGGAAGCCGCAGGGGGAGTGCGCACCGACCAACGCGTCTTTGCGACTCAGCAAAGCGGTCGTCTTTTGGCCTACGGGCTCTGGTGGCCCTGGGGGGACGAGATCACCATCTCGTTGCGCGTCGGGCTTGCAGGCTACGTGAGCGATGGTGACCAGACGCGGCTGCAGGAACTGTTCAACGCGCTCAGCTGATCGCTCCGGTTGGGGACTCCCCCGATGAGTCGGGCCGGAGTTGCATCGACGAAGACATGGGCTCGCCTACTTGATGATGATGTCGCACTTTTCGAGCGCGAGCGATGTTTCGAGCGTGAAGTTCGATTCGGTGACGTGTCGCTCCGCAAAAAAGAAATCCAGAGGATAGGTCTCGCCGGGCACCAACCCTGGTAGCTCCTTCTTCAAGTCTACTTCCTTCTCTTCCGTGGCATGCACCCCGCCCAGGTCGACCACCAATGAGTTGTTGATGAAGGTGAACACATCATCGTCGCCGCGAAACCAGAAGCGTTGCTGTTTGTCCGTCGCGTAGCGAAATAGCGTATGTAGCTCGAGGGTGAAGTGATAGTTGTGCGGCACGCCCCGACTGTCGGTTCCCGACCACTCGTTGAAGCCCTTTCCGTCGGCGGGGAAGAAAGCGTCGCTCTGGAAGCGCCACTTGCCGGGTTCGTATTGCTCGAATTGAAGAGGCACCTCGAAGCCGACGTTCACCCCGTCGACATCGTTGTACCACTGCCAGAAGTTCTCGGCTGTGGTGGTGGTGTTCGTGGGCATGTTGAACACCGGCTTGCGATCGGGGCCGAGCATTTGTTTGACAATGCCGCGATCGGCCGTGTAGGCGCCGTGATTGTCTTGCCCGAACTTTTCCATGTCCGGGTGGCTCTCGTGAAAGTCTCTCACGTAGGCAACCAGCAGCCCGTTGCACGAAGGACTCGTGCCGCCCGTCGAGGTCGCTGGCAACCCATTGCTGGTCGCGCTGCCGTTCGCCGCCGCGCTGGGGGCACCGGTTGCAGATGCCGCGCTGACGTCGACGGCAACCCCACCACTGCCTCCGGAACCGGCGCCGTTCGCCCCCATGTCGGCTGCCCCTTCATCCTGTGGGGTGGCGGTCTCGACAGTGCACGCAGAAAGTACTGAGGTCAGCATCAGCGCGCCGACGCTGAAAACGATGGCACGGAACATCGTGTCAACCTCGCGCGCTGGCCAAAGCCAGACCGAGCAGCTGAGCCGCACCCATGAAAGGGGCTAAACTAGCAAAGATAAGCATCCCCACAGTCTTAGCGCAATTCTGCGCGTACGCACCGTCCGACATGAGCGCCGCCGATTTTCCGTCGGGCACATCGCCCTCGCGAGACTTGGCGAAACGCGCCCGAAAGGTCTGACAACTCGAGACGAATACGCTGATTTCGACAGCAAGCACTGGCCGGTCCAGCTGTCGGGTTGAGTAGTACAGCCAGCGTCTCAGGTGGGTGCCAGCTCGGGTCCGGCGAGTAGAGACCCGCTCCCGGTGGCTTGGCTCTCACGCAGCGCGCCGAGCATCAACTCGAAGGAATCGTCGCACGCCCGTCTGATACGGATTGCGTTTGCCGCGGTGGGGGAGGGAGGCACATTCGATCCAGGCCAACTGGTCGCGGGTGCTCCCGTCGGGTTTGCGCAACCGAGCTCCAGCCGAAGAGTCACCGGCCCGGCCACATCTCGCCCTTTGCCGACGATACGCCCCGTGCACGGAGGCGTCTCGTCGATCGGCCGCTGGAGAACCGAAGACCCTCTGGATCGAGTGGCTACGAACCTCGCGGGCGCGCAGGCAGGGCTCCGCCATCGGCTCGGCGTTCTGAATCCCAAACCACGAGACGGCCGGATGGTCGAAGAGCCTGGCAACTGTCCGCGAATACTTAGTGATGTGTGCTCCGCTCCAGCTCGGGCCGGGGCCCCTCGAGCCGGACGCTCCTCGAGTTCCGGATGCCAAGAAAAATACACAACCAACCTCACCTGGGCAGGGGCTTCGCGCTACTCCTCGGGCGGTTTCTCAGCAAGCGCGGTGGGTGTGGAACAGAACCACAAGCGTGCCCGGCACCCGGGAAAAGCGACAAAAGCAGCGCCCGAGAGAGCCCCGACGAAGGCCAGGGTCTGGTAACCTGCAAGCTCATGGAATTATTGCGAGGTCTGACGGAGACGTGACTAACGAGAAGGTGACACGGGCCTCCGAGAAGTTGCTGAGCAAGTTGCAGGAGGCGCACGCGCAGCTGCAGCACGGTCTGCCAGCTCCGTACGAAGTGCTGGATCTGTTGGTAACCGCCGTTTCCAAAGGCGAAGAGCCAACCGAAACGTGGGAACTGTTGCACCAGGCAGCTCAGCGAGAGGGCAAAGTCCAGGAGCTAGCATTCGCCTACGAGAACGTGGCTGCGGACAAGCGCGTGCGGCTGCTAACAGTTGACCAACAAGCCTACATCTATTTGTGGGCCGTCCACTTCTTCGGAGGTCAATTCGGCGATCCCGACGGTGCCCTTACCTACGGACAACGAGCGCTCGCGGTCGATCCGGCGCACCAGGCTACGTTCGAAGCGCTGGAGTACTTTCTCGAAAACAGCCCGTCGATCGAACAACTTGCGCCTCTGTACCTGAAGGCTGCGCAGCACGAAGACGACCCTGGTCGACAGCTGGCGCACTTGCTCAGGGCCTCTGAGCTCGTGGTTCACCGGCCCGCCGACGATGACCTCGCGCGCAATGTCTACGAAGCGCTGCTGGTAGCGAATCCACATGATTTCTCCGCCCGGGAAGCGCTGGCTGCACGCTACCTGCAGATGCGGCAGCCGCACGAAGCCGCCAAACTGTTCGAGCAGGCTCTGGAGGTCAAGCCTCCGCTGGAGCCCCACGAGCAGCGGGATATTCGGGAACGGCTCATCGATCTGTATCAGTCGACCTTGGGGCAGCCCGAGCGGGCGCTGCCCCATGTCGAAGGTCTGCTACAAGTCGACCCCAACCACGCAAGCGCGCTGGCGGTTGCGGAGTCGCTGCTGGAGCATCGCACTGCCGGCCTGCGCGCGACTGCGGCACTCTCTGATGCCTATGCCGCCTCCGGGAAGACCGAGCTCGCCATACACATGCTCAACATCGAGCTTGCGCGAGTGCGTGGTCCGCGGCGCGTGGAGGTAGGGCGTCGTTTGGCGATCTACCGGCAAGACGTGCTCAACGATCCTGCCGGTGCGCTGGAGCTCCTGGGCCCAGTGGTGGCGGGCGAGCCGGGAAACGACGAAATGCGACAACGCTTCGTCAATCTGAGTCTGGCGCTGGGGCAAACACAGCAAGCGGCGCGCTTGCTGTCGCGAGCGCTGGCGACCACGCGCGACGCCGCCGTGCGCGCGCGAGTCGGTGTCGACGTCGGCGAGGTCTTCCTTCAGACCGGAGACACCGAACGTGCAGGAGCCGCCTTCAGCCAGGTCCTGGAAGCTGATCACGACCCACTGGCGATGCTCAACGCCGCGCGACGACTGCAAGAGCTGACGCAGGATTCGACCGCCCCGGAGCAACGGGCGCGCGTGCTTGCGCTTCTGGTGCAGTACGAGCCCGAAAAGGAGCGACGTCAGGCAGCAGCGCGCAGACTGGCAAAGCTGTGTGAAACGGAGCTCGAGGACGAGCAAACGGCGATGCTCGCGTACCGAGCGCTCCTGGGGTCACCGTGGAGCGATGACGCGATTCAGAAGCTCGAACTGCTGTACGAGAAGCACCAATCGCCCGAGGGCATGGCCGACCTCCTCAGTTTCAAGGCCGAACGAACCAAAGACCCCGAAGAGGCCAAGACGCTCGCGTTCCAGGCAGCGGAACTGCGTTCGAGGACCAGCGAAGATCATGTCGCGACGCTGGCGGCTTGGCGCGCGCTGGTCGAAAGATACGGGCCGTCACGCAAGGCCTACGACCACGTGATCCCTCTGCTCGAACGGCTCGAAGACTACGAGGGGCTGGCAGATGCATTGTTGGGCAGTGTCAAGCTGCAGGGGCCGGAGGAGGCCGCGCCCACGCTCGCGCGTCTGGGTCAACTCTACATGGACTACCTTGGCGATGCGCGCTCCGCGCTCGATGCCTTCCGGCAAGCGTTGCTCATCGACCCGGCAGAGGCGACGAGTCGTGAGCGAGTCCGGCAGTTGCTCTCGGTGACGAGCCTCGAACTGGATGCTGCGGACGTCTTGGAACCACTGTATCGGGCGGAGGGTAATGCCCCAGAGTTGGTCCAGCTACTCCAGACGCGGGCCGCCGCGAGTGCGGATGTCGACCAACGGCTCGAAGCATTGTCAGAGGCCGTGAGCGTCGCGGAGCAGACCCACCTAGACAACGAGTCGATTCTGGAAATGGCGGGTCGAGCCCTGCAGATCGCAGCTGAAGAAAGGCCTTCGCTGATCAGCCCCTGGCTCGCGCGCGTCCGCACGTACACCGAAAACGCCGACAACCACGCGCGGCTCAGCAGTCTGTTACAACGCGCCTTGGGGGAGCGCCCGATTGACAACCCGGCACTCCTCGAACTGGCGCGCGACGCCGGCGATGCTCTGGCAGCAGCGGGAGAGGTCGAGCTTGCCGTGGCCACTTACCGCAGAGCGCTCGCGTTTGCCGGATCCAACGAACTGATGGACAAGATCGATCAGCTCTTGATGCAGCAGGGCAGTCCTGCTGAGCGCCTGGAACTCTACGAGTCGGCGCTGGAACAAGAGTCGGACTCCGAGGCGCGCGTGCCTCTGCTGAGATCGATAGCCGAGTTGCGTTGGCGCGAGCTGAAAGACTACCCGGGCGCCAGTGCTGCTTTCCGTGCGATCCTCAGCGCTACCCCCGGGGACCGTGGGGCACGGCTCGCTCTGGTCGACGTGCTATGCGAAAGCGGCGAAGTCGAAGCGGCCTACGCAGAGCTCGAGCAGATCTTGCCTGAACTCGAAGGGACGGAGCATCAACTAGTGCTGGCCCGTCTCGGAGATCTGGCCAACCGGCTCGGTTTCTTCGACCGGGCGCTGGAACACTACAAGACGCTGCTGCAGAGCGAAGACTTGTCCGACGAGCAGCTCGCGCACATCGAGACGGTCGCCGCGAAGCTCGAAGACGTCGAGGTGGTTCGCTCCGTGCTGGAGCGCCGAATCCGCGTTGCCAGCGATCCCGCACAGAAGCTCGCTTTGCTGGAACGCGCGGGTTCGGGCGCCCTGGAAAGAGACGGTGACAAGCAGCGCGCGACGGACCTGTGGCGTGAAGCGGGGTTGCTCGCAGAGCAGGAGCTGTCCGATCCCGACCTCGCGATTCGACTCTACGAGCGCGTCCTATCGCTCAGTCCCGATTCACCGGACACGGCCAGGCGCTTGCTCGATCTGTATACCGGTCACGATCAGTGGAGTAAGGTGTCCGTCCCGTTCACGATTTTGCGCCAAGCGCATTCGCTGCCCGAGCTGACTGAGCTGCTCCTCTCGTTGGAAGACAGGGCGGTGGCGGCCGGTGCCCATGGGGTCTTTGGTTCGCTCGCCGACGCTCTGCTCACCCAGACCCAGGGGTCAGACGAAGGCCGTCCCATTCTGCTCGCGAAGGCCCGTGTTTTGAGCCTGGATCCGCAGCGGCGCGAGGAAGCGACCGCCAATTACCGACAACTCATCGAGACCGCCCAGGACGACGCCCACGAGGAAGTCGCGGCGTTCGAGCAATTCCTGGCCGCCAGCCCCAACGATGACGCGCAGCATGAAGAACGGCGCTGGCTCTACCAGTTCCAGATCGAGCATTCGAAGCAGCCCGTGCCGATGCTGCTCGGGTGGGCACATATGGAGGAGCGGGACTTCACGGATCTGGACCGTGCCACGGAACTCTACGAGCGCGTCCTGGAGCACGAGTCCGAAAACACCGAGGCGCTGACCGAGCTGGCGCGTCTCAAGGCCCTCAAGGGCGACGCAGAAGGCGCCCTGGCATCCCTGGAAGCGCTCCGTGAACGCAGCGAAGGTAAAGCCCGGGCGGAAGTCGATCTCGCGATCGCCAAACTCTTGATGGATCCATTGAAAAGACCAGCCGAAGCACTCGCTCGGGCTCGCGAATACATGAAGGGCGCTCCGGCCGATCCCGAGGCGCTCGAGCTCTGCCGCCGAGCCCTGGATTTCCCGGAGTCGCGCGCAGAGGCCGCGAAGTATCTCGAAAATGCGGCGGACGCTTTCGAAGACCCGGGCGAGCGGGCTCAGGTGCTCGAGGCGCTCTTGGAGATCTCCGAGGACAGCAGTGACTTGCGGGAGGCGCGCGGGCGCTGGCTGAAGGGCTTGCTTGCCATCAAGTCGGATGATCCCGAAGGTTCGCTCGAAGTCGCGCTACGCGCCGCCGAGCAAGGGCCCGAAGACGACGAACTCTGGAAAGCGGCCGAGCGCTTTGCACGTCAGCTGGAACGACCAGACCCGGTTGCATTGGCCTACTCCCGCGTGATCGCGCGTGACCTGCCGCCGGACCTGGCCGAAACGCTGGGACGGCGCGTGGTGGAGTTCCACGAAGAGTGGTTCGAAGACAATCAGCGCGTGGTGGAGCTTCTGCGACGCGTGCTCGAGCTCTCTCCGACGGCTACCTGGGCCTTCGATCGACTCAAGCTCGAGTTCAATGCCAAGGCTCAGTGGGCGGATCTCTTCGCCCTGTACGATAGCGGGCTTTCGCATGCTTCGGATGACGCGACACGGACCGAACTGTTGCGCGAGGTGAGCATGGCGGCGAAGGACTTTGCCGGCGATGCGGAAAAGGCTATCGGCTACCTCGAGCAGTTGCACCAAATCAACCCGAGTGACGAACGGGTCGAGGCCTCGTTGGAACGGCTGTACGAGCGCAACAACCACTATCGGCCATTGATAGAACTACTTTCGGCGCGCCTGGAGGATGCCGAAGAGAACGCAGGAATTGCGCTACGCGAACGCATGGCGCGGCTCTGGATGCAGCTGGACGAGCCGTTACCGGCCCTCGAGCTCTTGCAGTTCATCATCGAGCAGGGGCAAGCGGCACGCGTCGTCGATCTCTTGGAGACACTTGTGGCGCTTCCGGCGTCGCGCGAATCCATGACGCCGGCCCCCATGGAAGAGCAGGCTAGCCGCGCCAAGCGACGCAGGCAGCGCCTGATCAGCGTGCGTGAGCGTGCATCGCAATACCTCAGGCATTACTACCAAGAGACCGGCAGCATCACAGATGTCGTCCGTATGCTAGAAGTCTCGGTCGAAACGGCGCAGGACGACGAGCAACGCATTCGTAGGCTCAAGCAGATCATCCGAGTACGTCTCAACGATCTCGAGGACGCCGCTGGAGCGTTCGACAACGTCTGCCAGCTAGTAGCGCTGCAGCCAGGAGAAAAGCAATTTCGCTCCCTGCTCTACCAACTTGCCGGGCGGCTGGAGCTGCACGAGCGACAGGCCGACCTCTTGGTCCAGGTGGCCTCGGAAGAGCAGGAGTCCGACCTCAAGATCGCGCTCCTGTCGGAGGCCGCAGCGGTACATCAAGAGCAGCTGGGCAATCTACCACGCAGCATCGAACTCTACCTCCAGGTGTTGGAGTTCGAGGCGACGCATCCCGAGCCCGCGCTGCACGCCGCGAGGCAGCTCGATCCGATGCTGGCCGAAGCGGAGCGGCCCGAGGAACGCTGCACGGTGCTGGAGAAGCTGGCGGAGCTCGAGCCCGAGCCGCACGCGCGCCTGGCGGCACGTGCAGAAGCGGCACGCGTGGCGTTCGAACAGTTGGGGAACGCCGACCGCGCCATCGCCAATTGGAAACAGCGCCTCGCACTTGACGAGCAGGACCTCGACGCGCTGGATGGATTAGTGCTCGGTTATACGAAAGCCGAGCATTGGGACGAATTGGTTCAGACCCTGGGCGCGCGTTCGAAGCTGCAAAGCGACCCTCATTTGAAGCGCGCCGACCTCGTGAGCGTGGCGCGTGTCCATGTCGATATGCGGGCGGATGTGCCGGCCGCCATCGACGCCTGGCGTCTGGTCTATGGGTTGAGCCCCGAGGATGGCGAGGCCTTCGACGCGCTCGTCAGCTTGCTGACTCACGAGGAGCGTTGGCAGGAGCTGGCCGAGCTGCTCGACGAGCGGGCCGGGCGCGAGGAAGACGACGAACAACGAGCGGCGCTGAATCGGCAGTTGGGCGAGGTACACCGGAGCAAGACGGAGGATCTTGGAGCTGCCCTCGATGCGTTCATTCGCGCTCGCGATTGGGAACGCGCGCGCGAGGTGGTCAGCACTCCCGATGCGGACAAAAAGCTGATTCTGAAGGTCTGCCGGTCGCTTCTGGATCAAGCAGTGAGCGTGTGGCTCGCCGCTCCGGACAGCGAGGACGCTGCCGCCGGAGCCGCCGAGTTTGCGATTGGCGAGCTCAGCCGACGGCTGCTGAACGACGCGGAGCACGATGAGGTCGTGGAATTGCTGCTGAAGGGCGCCGATCTGCCTTTCGAGGATGCCTACAGCCGACGCTTGAGACAGCAGGCGGCCTTCCTGTGCGCTGACCAACTGGAGGATAGCCCTCGCGCCATTCAGATCTTCAAGGGGCTGTTCAGCGAGGATCCAGCCGACGAGGTGGCGGCGTCCTCGGTCGAGCGCCTCGCCCAACTGTTCTCGCAAGCCGAGCTTTTCGATGAGCTGGTGTCGCTCTGGGAGCAACAGGCGCAATGTCGCGAGGTCGCTGGCGAAACGTCCAAGGCTGCAGAGTTGTGGACGCTGGCTGGACAGCTGTCCGAAGATCGCCTTTCCGATGTGGACCGGGCGATGCGAAACTACCGACGGGGTTCGGCGCTGAGGGGCGAACAAGCGCTCGAGTCTCTGGCTCGCCTGCACAGTCTCAAGGGCGAAGCTCTGCAGGCAGCCTGGGTGCTCGAATGGCTGTGCGCGCACTCGAGCCCAGCGCAGCTTGCCGAACGCGCTTTGACCATGGCCGATCAGTACCTGACTGCAGGGCGGCCGGGCGTGGCGCGCACCCGCCTGGAGCAAGCAGCGAAGTTGGCCAGCGAGCCCGCTCCGATTCGCCATCGCCTCGCTGAGCTGTACCGGGCCGCAAAGAAGTACACACCGCTTGCCGAGCTCTTGGCGCATGAGGCAGAGCTCGCCAAGGACAAACGCAAGCGACTCGAGCTTCTGGTCGAGGCCGCGCGTCTTCACGTTCACGAGCGCGAGGATCCGAACAGCGCCGTGCCATTACTTGCCGAAGCGGTGCAGCTGGAACCAGAGGATACGGATCTGAGGCTTTCCTTGGCAGAGGCGTTGCGTCGCGCACAGCGCTACGACGAAGCGATTGCCGCGCTACGCGAGCAGATCGAGCGTTACGGAGCCAGACGGCCGAAGCGTCGTGCCATCGTGCACTACCGGCTAGGGTTGGTCTGCATCGCCGCAGACCGCAGGAGCGAGGCGCTGACCGAGTTGGATACGGCCAACAAGATCGACCCCGCGCACCCGGGCGTCTCGCAGGCGCTGGCGCGCCTGGCTTTCGAGGAAGGCGACCTGGATCGCGCCGAAAGAATGTACCGCTCATTGCTGCTGGTGCTCGGAAACGCGGACTCGGAAGATGCACCCAGCCGCGCCACCGCCTTGTTGGACCTGAGTGAAATAGCAGCGAGGAAGGGCGACACACTGCGTTCCGAAGAGTTCATCGAATCCGCGTTCGAATCGGCACTCGAGCACGAGAACGAGGCAAAGGCCCTGGAAACGGCACTCAAGGAACGCGGACGCGTCGATCTGTTGTCGCGCGCGCTCGAGACACGCTTGAAGGAAGACGACCTGGCGCCTGGCGATGCAGCACGTGCGCTCGGCAATTTGGTCCAGCTGGCGCTCGATGGTCACGCGCAGGAGTTCGATAAGGACAGATTCCGCGATCGGGCAGAGGTCGTGTTGCGCCGCATGCAACACGAGGCAAGCACCGATCCGTCGGCCTGGACGGCGCTGTCCAAGGTGTTCGACTACGTGGGCGACCGAGACAAGGAAGCGTTGATCTTGGAGCAACAGGTGGCAAGCTGGGAGGACCAGGGCGAGCTCCCGGACAGCGCGGAACCGTACTTCCGCCTGGCTGCAGCGCGCCTGGCGACGGAGGAGACGCGAGGGGAGGGGGTCGAACTGCTCGAACGCGCACTCTCCATAGAAAACGACGTGGAGCGCGCCAACACCTTGCTGGAAGCGGCGCTCGCTGAGGGCACCAAGGATGCCAGGGCCATTCGGCTGTTCGAGAAAATGGCCAGAACCTCCGGCAATCCTCGGAGCCTTCTGGAAGCGTTGAGTATGGCCGCAGGGCTGCCCGATTCGAGTATCAAGGTGTTGCGCGAAGGGGTCCAGCTCGCCGAGGAACTGGGTAAACCGGAGCTCAAGCAAGCAATTCTGGAGCGAGGGGCCGCGCGGGACGAGGGCACACTCGCGCCACAAGACCATGCCTGGCTTCTCATGGAGCTCGCGGAGGTGCGCGAGGCCGCCGGAGACGCGGCCTCGGCCTACGACCTGCGCGAAACAGCTGCAGAACGGCTACCGACCGACGAGGCGCGGGCCTTGCTACTCGCGGTGGCACAGGCAGCGCGGGCTCAGGGAGCACTCGCGCGCGCAGCTCGAGTGCTCGAGCGGCTACGGACGCGCGAGCCGCAAGATCGCGAGGTGTGGGAACCATTGCTGCTCGTCTATCGAGAGCTGGGTGACGGAGCCCACATCGCCGCGCTGCTGGACGAAACCATCCCGCTGGTCGACAATTCGGAGGACAGGAGCCGCCTGCGCCTGGACCAAGCCAACGTGGTGCTGGCTCAGGGCGACGAAGACCGAGCCATTCAGATCCTGCGAGACACCCTCGAGGAGGATCCGCGGCATCTGGAAGCTGCCGAAACCTTGACCAGCCTCTTGAAACGGAGCGGACGCACCACGGAGCTCGCAGAGCTTTTGCGCGTTCAGCTGGACGCCGCCAAGGACCGGCAGAAGGTCGACTCGATCGTGGCCGCCTCGATGCAGCTCGGACACCTGCTCGAAAGCAAGGAGCATCATCAAGATGCCTCCGACGTGTACCGAGCCGTGCTGGACTGGGACCAAGGCAACCGCGATGCCTTGAGAGGCGTGGTCAGGATGGCCGAGCTCACTCAGGACAACTACGCCATCGCCGACGCCGTCGAGGCCTTGCTGAAGGTGGAAGACCCCGAACCCGCTCAGGCGCTGGTCAAACGCTTGATCCAACTCAGGGAAGAGTCACACGATATCGAAGGGGTGGAACGCGCGCTGGAGCTGGCCGTCCACGCGAATCCGCTCGACGTCGATCAACGCGAGGCCCTGGTTCGCCGCTATCGTGAACGCGGCGATTTCGGCAAGGCGGCCGAGTTACTCGCCCGCGCCTTGAAGCTTTCACCGGGACACCCCGAACTACTGCGGCAGGTGGTGGCTGCGTACCGCGAGAGCAACAACCTCGAGGCGGCTCTGGAGGCGATCGACCGCCTGATTGATGCTTCGCCCGATGCCCCCGATCTGCTCAGGCAGAGGGCGGAGCTGCGCGTCGAGCTTCAAGATCCGGATGGAGCGCTCGAGGATCTCGACAAAGCCTATTCGCTCGACCCGAGCGACCCGGATAGCTTGATTGCGTCTTTGAAGAAGCGACTCGAACTCAGACCCGACGACCAGGCGAGCCTGCTACACCTGATCGACGTGCTCGTCGAGGCTCGCATGCTGGACCAAGCCCGCGAGCACTTGCGCGCTTTCGTCGACCTTTATCCCGGAGAGCGTGCCGCTTTGATCAGGCTAGCCAACCTCGATCGGGAGGCGAAGGACTTCGCCGCTGCTACTCGCTCGCTTCGCCAGCTGATCGACCTCGAACATGGGGAGGAGCTGGTGCCGCTGGCGCTGGAGCTGGCCAAGCTGGCGGAGGCGGCGGGCAGCCCGGAAGATGCTCGCGATGCATTGGAGCGGGCGCTCTCGGTGGCACCTGGCAATCCGGAGCTGACCGCCCTGTTGAGGCGCATGTACGAGTCGGTCGGGGCCCACCGAGAGCTTGCGGAACTGCTCTTGAATGAAGCCGGTCAGGCCTCCGACGACGAGACTCGCCTGGGTGCCCTGGTGGCGGCGGCAGGTTACCTGCTCGAAGACGAGACCCAGGCCGAGCAAGCCATCGAGATACTCGAGCAGGCACGGTCCCTGGCCCCTCAAGACCTGGACGTCGCAACGTTGCTGGCTCGAGCCTACTCCGCGCTCGGCCGACGCCACGAGGCGCTCATGATCCTGGAGGAAGCGGCGAATGCACATCGGGGGCGCCGCGTGAAAGGTCTGGTGGGGCTCTACGTGGAAATGGCCAATATCTTTCAAGAAGCTGACGCTTCGGCGGAAGCGCTGCAGGCGCTCACCAAGGCCCACGAGTTCGACCTCAAGAACCCGCATCTGGCCATGCGTCTTGGACGGATGGCGCTCGAGCAAGCTCAGGACCAGGTGGCGCTCCGGGCGTTTCGCTCCGTCACAATCATGAAGCCGTCGGAAGAATTGCCAGCGTCTGACGTTTCGCGCTTGAAGGCCGAAGCACACTACCACCTGGCGCTCTTGGCCCAGCGGCAGGGAGATCTGCGAAAAGCGAAGATCCTGTGCAGCAAGGCGCTCAGCGAGAACTCGGAGCACGAAGCGGCCGCGGCAATGCTGGCTCAGCTCAAGAAGGGATAGGCCCGGGTTTACGCGACTTCGCTCTTGCGACGTGGCTAGCCGTTGTTGAGCCAGACCAGCGCGGCGCGGTAAAGCTCGCGCTTGTCATCCAGGGCCAGCTCGTGACCCATGTCCTCGGGAGTCGTGATGCGAGTCGCCACGCGAGTGTGCCTCAAGATCTCACGTACGCTGCGAGTCCCTTGGATCACACCGTCCTTCTCGCCGGTGATCAGGTAGACCTTGCGCAGCCTTCCCTGAGCCGACTTCAGTCGCTCGCGGCCGATCGGGCCCCAGTACGTCGAATTGGCGGCCAAGATGAGCCATCGATTGAAAGCTCGCGGCTCACGCACACCCACGTTCATGGCGGCGTAGGCACCTTCGCTGAAACCGATGAGCGTGTTCCCGTAGAGCTGCACGCGGCGACCATACTTTTGGCGCAGACTGTCGAGGGCGGCCATTGCCACATTGTGGGCAGTCACCCAGTTGTTGTTCCAGCCGCGTCCGACGCCTGTGGCTCCGGGACCGCTGGGGCACACGAGCCAGCCCAGCCGGCGCGCCACGGGGGCCCAACGGCGGCAGTCTCGCTTCGGGTGGCTGCCTCGCCCATGCAGGTACATCAGGACTGGCCGCAGCGTGAGTCGCCCCGGACCAGTGGGCTCGTAGTAATAAGCGTTGCCGTGCCCCGGTACCTTCAGAATCTTTGGCTCGGAGCCGCCCGAGCGGCGCGCCTTGTCGTCCTCGGGCGGAGCTGCCTTGGCCTTTCTTTCGCTGCCGGCATGCGCCCGAGCCTGGGAACCGTCCGGGTCGCCCTTGTCCGGGATGATGAGCTTCTGCCCCGGGCGAATGGGATCGCTGCGCTCGATTCCATTCGCGTTGCAGATCGCCTTGATGGTCACGTGATACCGTTTGGCGATCTTGCCCAGGGTATGCCCAGGAGCGACGACGTGCGTACGCTCCGCCTGAGCGGCCGGAGCCAGCAGCAACAGTCCCGCCATCAAGAGGATTGTCGTCAGCCTCACAGCCGATGCCTGTACCACAGTCGTGACGATCTGGGAAAATCTTCGAGCTGCCTGCCGTCCAAGTGACCGAAATGACTGGCCATGGGCCCATAGTGCCGGCGGCCGCTCGACAAGCCGATTCAGCTCCGATCGAGCTCGACACCCGTGGCGACCAAGCGCACCTCGTCGGCGCTGCCGTCCGGATTCTTTGCCTTGAAGCTCGCGCCTTCTTCTTCGAGGTGCTTCACGAAGTCGGCTTCGACTTTGCGCACCTCGACCTCACCCTGCACCTTGGCGCGAGCGCCGTCCGAATCCGTCGGAATGAAGAACTGATGCGCGCCGAAGAAGACGCGGCAGCCCGGGGCGCTCTCGCTCTTTTCGGTACTGAGCTCCATCCAGCATCCCATCTTCTTGCACACCTTGCGCACTTCGCCCTCGACCGTCACGGTCTTGCCCGCGTAGTCGCGAGGTTTTTCCAGCACGCGGGCGAGCTCTGCCTCGGCCCCCGGGGAGATCGCCGCGCCATAGCTGTTGGCGCGACTCTCGCTGGCGCTGCCTGCCGGTCTCGCTGAAGTTCTTGGAGCTATCTCGGTGCTGACCTCGGGTTTGGGTGCGCGCGTGTTGCAGGCCAAAGCCCACCACAAGGCTGGCATCACCCATCGACTCGTTCGCACTGCCCGTCTGACCGCCTGCTGCATAGCGGAGCTCAGTATAACCCAACGGCCGCGCTCACCAAGGCACCTGCCCAGCTTATCGCTTGGCGACACAGGCACGCTCAGAAATCGAGCTCTTCGACGTCCTCGTTTTCGGGATCTTCGACGACGTTGTCTGGAACATCCGCTCCCCCAGTCCCCGGTGCTCCCGGGAAACGCACGCCGAGCGCCACCCAACCCGAGATGTAGGTATCCGTGGCCCCGCCGGCGATGCGTTCCGGCGGAATCGCAGGCTGCCCCGCCGAGGATCGCTCCGCGGCCGTAGGAATGTGGTTGAAGTCGAAGCCGTAGCGAGTGAAGTCGGCACCGACAAGGATTTCGAACATGTCCGTGACCGCATAGCCGCCGAACACGCCCGCGGAAACGCCGTAGCCCGCGGCATTCGGAAACCAGGTGTCGTACGGGTTGCCAGTCGAACTGATTTGCTGCAGCCCGCCGGTATCGTTCACGAAGCGGTAAGCAGCGTGCCCGCCCAGGCTGATGGCCCCGAACACGAAGCGGGGCTCCAAGCCCAGATCGACATAGCTGTATCCCACGTCGGGCAAAGCGTCCTGATAGGTGACGTTGGGCTGGCCGTTGACGAAACAGCCAGCGCCTCGCACGATTTCGTAGGGGTACTTGTCGTCATCGATCGAAAACGAATGTTTGCCGAAGGAAACATACGGAGCTATCTCGTGCGCCCCCATGAGGAGACGGTAGCGGATGCCCAGGTATGCGTCGCGGTGCGATTGGTTCCGATCTCGCGCCTGCACGTTCGGATCGCAGGGGTCGGGCAGTGATGTCTTCGTCAGGAACCCTTCCTCGTATCCGACCGTCACGCCGATGTTTGCGAGCAGACCCTTGGTCAGGAACGACAACGGGTACACGTTGCCGGAGAAGATGAACATCGGCGAACCAGCTGCGGTCTCGTGCACCAAGAGCGGTTGATAGGCGGCGTCGTAATCGCTCAGCGTGTCCGTGAACGCAAAGGAGCGCTGGTAGAGCCGCAGGCCCACGCGAAGATCGACGGGCGACGGCCCCAGTTCGCCCGGTGAGGCGGACGCGTCGGCGTCCGCGGATTCATCTCCCGCGCCGGGAGCCTCGTCCGCTGGCTCCTCCTCGAGCGTGACGTCCTCAGCTCCCTCCAGCTGCGTATCCGTCTCGTCGGAGGTGTCGGCAGCTTCAGCACCTTTTTCTGCCTTCGCAAGGGTCGGCGCCAGGATCTCGCCGATGCTTTTTTCGAGCTTCTTGCGCAGACCTGGCAGCAGCCCGCCACGTACCGTGAGCTTCTTGAGCAACTTGCCGTCCGCGCCGTTGTGCACCCAGAGCGTGACGCTCCAGCCGACCTTCTTCTGCAGGTTCACTCGGCCGATCACCAGCGCTGCGGCACCGAAGCTCGCCGCCACCGAAGCATAGTCGGAGTCCGACGAGCCGCGCGCCACGCTGGCCGCCTTGTCGTTGGAGATAAGATCGATGCTGTCGTCCTTCTCGAGGCCGGTCTTTGCCCAACCGCGGGCGTCGCCCGACTTGGGCCCGGTAAATGCCGCCAACACGACTTTGGTCTTGTTGGTCTTCTTGGCTTGTTTCGCGGAGCGATCCTTCTTCGCTGCAAATGCGACCGCGGGAACGAGACAGGTGGAGGATGCAAGGGTTAAGAGTAGGGCTTGCCGTAACACCCTACGGGCAGTCTTGTGCATGCGCGTTTTTCCTAGGGAGCCTCAGGGGCCGACCACGTTGTTGACCCATTCTTCGATGCAAGCGATATCTTCATCGCTGGCGGATAGAAGAATCGCCAAAGGGAGGCATTTTGAGACCACACGCCGAGGTACCTTTGAGGGTGGTGACGAGGAGACTATTCGAAGGATTTGCAACGTCGATGATGTACTCGCTCGAACAGTAACCGTTCGTTCCCCGAGCGAGACCTGGCCGATTCAGCCAGTCGGCCTTCCGCGTGGGCAAATAAAACCACAACTTAGACTCGACCTCCGTGTCGGACGAGAAGCCCGTCGGGTCGCCATGACAAGCGCTAGAACCGCATTGCGCGAAAATGACGTCGACCTCCGCATCTCCGCACGTGGCCATGCCTCCAGTGGTTCCCGTCGCCGTGGTGCTCGTGTTCGTGGCCCCGCTGCTCGGCAGCTCGTAGTCCTGGTAAGGGGTGTCCAGCGAGGCTCCCGCCGGGCATCCCGTGCACAGAAGCGCTGCCCAAGCGGCTAGCCCAAGCGGCATGAACGCACGCTCCGATCGGTTCGTGGGTCGAGCTGTTTCGCTACGACGCCGGGTGCGGCCCGTTTTCGGAACGCTCCGCTCTTGGTTCAAGCTCCTGTTCTTCGATGTCACTGACGTCACGCATCCTCCAACATTTGTGGCTGTCAAGTCCAGTGGGCACCCGTACTTTTCGTTCACGATTCCGGGGGTTGATCCCGACGTTGGTCGAGACGAGAGTTGGCCTTGTTGGGCTTCCGCAAGGCTGCTCCGTACTTCGAGCGGCTTGCTCGCTTGCCCGAGTTCTGGTCACACTCTGTGTTATGCATCGCTACGATAAGCAAGCGCTGATCAGTGTGGCGCGGCCTGGCTTTTCGCGCACTCGAAGCGTGCGCTTCCAGGACGTGGACGCTGCTGGCATAATTTTCTACTCGCGACTCTTCGAGCTCTGCCACGACGTGTACGTCGAGTTCCTCGCCGAGCACGGACATCCCTTGCATCAGGTGATCGAGCGAGCCGCCTGGGCCGCGCCGATTCGCCACGCGGAGGCCGATTACCTGAAGCCGATGCGATTTGGCGACTCCCTCGAGGTGGCGCTGACCCTGGCGCACCTCGAACCGACGGAGGTCAGCCTGGGCTACCGTGTCAGCGTGCGCGATCGCACTGAAGTCGCAGCGGTGGTTCAGACGGTACACACCTTCGTGTCGCTGCCGGAATTTCGGCGCTGCAGCGTTCCGGCCGAGCTGGTCACTGCTTTTCAGACCCTTGCAGAATCACCTTTTTCATAGTCGATCGAAGCCAGTCGAAAAGCGCACAAATTCGGCAGCAAACGACGCGCGATCTTGCCGGTGGCCAGCTCGGGCAATTTTTCGACGAAGGCCACCGCGCGCGGCCGCTTGAAGTTGGCCAGTCGTTCGCTCGCCAACGAGACCAGCTGCGCGACCAGGTGCGGATCGCTGACACCCTCCACGGCCAGGGTGACCCGTTCACCCCAGATGGGATCCGAGCTGCCGAAAACGCAGAAGTGTCGGGACCCGAACAGGGGGGCGAGGGCCTTTTCTACCTCGACAGGGTGCACGTTCTCGCCACCTGTAATGATGAGTTCGCTCCGCCTACCAGTAACGTGCAGCGAGCCGCGCTCGTCCCAGCTGCCTAGATCTCCGGTGTCCAGCCAGGCGCTGGGATCGTGAGGCTCACCTCCCCAGTAGCCGCTGAAGAGTGTCGGCCCGCGCACTTCGATCAGCCCGCCCTGGACGCGCACCTCGATCCCCGGCAAGGGTTGACCGACTCCGGCTTCGTCGGCTCCGGGTGCTCGGGTGCACACCTGAGAGCAGGCTTCGGTGAGGCCGTAGCTCGGCAGTGCCGGAACCCCTCGCGCATGAGCCCTGCTCAAGGCGGTTTCGGAACAAGCCGCACCACCGACCAAGACGGCTCGCAGCTTGGGCGACGGCTGCCAACCCGCGAATTCCAGTAGCTGGACCAACTGCGTCGGCACCAGGGAAACCAAACTGACTCGATGGGTCTGTAGAGCACGAATCATGGCTGCCGGGCCACTCGTGAACCTTTCGCGCTTCGCAAGAACGACCGTCGAGCGCGCGGCGAGGCAGCGAGTCAAGATGGAGAGCCCACCGATGTGCGCGAAAGGCAGGCCGAGCAGCCAGCGATCTCCCGCTTGCCACCCCAGGCGCGCGGCACTCGCGCACGCTGCGGCAGCGAAAGCCCGCTGGCTGAGTCGAGCGAGCTTCGAGGTCCCGCTGGTACCGGACGTCAGCACCAATGCTTGGATCGCCTCCCGGTCAGCGTCCGACCCGGGCCTGTCGATCACGACGGAGGCAGGCTGCTCGAGCCAACCCGGCTCTACGAGCCAGTCGAGGTCCAGACTGCCGAGTAGCTCGGCCCGCTCCGCCTGCGAGAGCTTGGGATGTACCGGCACGAGCGGGATCCCCGCGGCGAACAGTGCGTAGGCCATCGCAATCTGCTCGACGTTGGGTGCTGCGAGCACGGCGACGGGGTGCTGCTCCATCCGTGACTTTTGGAGGCTATCCAGCCGAGCCCGCAGCCACCCGAGAGCGCGCGCCGCGAGCCGAGCCAGCTCTGCGTAGGTCGAACTACCGTCATCGGACACCAGCGCGAGCCTGTCGGGATGCTCACGGGCGGCCGAAAAGACGTCGAAGTTCGCGTCAGCCATCGCCCCCGAGCTTCAGTTGGGCGTATTGGGGTGGAGCGAGCCTCGACAGCTTCCGCGCGACGATGCAACCAGCGTCGAGAGCCAGGTCGGCAGGTGGCCAAGCGGCTAGAGCGGGGTGGGGGGCAAGCC
Source organism: uncultured delta proteobacterium (assembly GCA_963809955.1). Lineage (GTDB taxonomy): Bacteria > Myxococcota_A > Polyangia > Polyangiales > Polyangiaceae > JAICQQ01. The sequence goes on along the minus strand of CAWELQ010000026.1, from coordinate 444,957 downwards.
CCGCCGCGAGCCCTCCGCCGTGGAGCGCGAGGGCGAGGCAGCTCGCCGCGCGGTGCGCGATCGGGCCGTCGAACAGGTGTGTGACCACCACTTCCGCCCCCGCATGACGCGCTGCACGAGCGAGCTCGGCACAATGCGCATATCCGCCGAGGGCCATGGGCTTGAGCACCAGCACGGTCGCCCCGGTTTTCGCAAGCAGCTCGGCGAGTCGATCGGGGCGTAGGCTTTGCAAGCTTTCGTCCAGTGCTAGCGGGGGCCGCCGGTCGGGCAGTTCGGACCAGTCGGAAGGTTGGCACGGTTCCTCGAGAAACTCGAGCCCGAGCCGGGCGAGCTCGGGAAGGAGCTTGCTGGCTCGAGCTTGGTCGAGCAACCGGTTGGCGTCTGCACGCAGCTTGACCCCCGCCTCCCGCGACAGCCGCTGTAGTAGTACGAGGCTCGCGTCGACATCCGGACCAAGCTTCAGCTTGAGCGTGCGATAGCCTTCGGCCAAAAACGAACGGGCTTGCTCGAGGCCCGCGGCGCCAGCAGTATCCAGGAGCGCATTGACGGGCAGCCGCTCCGGGGCCGCGGCACCCAGAAGCTCGAGCGGCGGGCGCGCCTGGCTCAGGCAAAGCAGATCGAGGAGCGCGGTCTCCAGAGCAAACCTCGCGGCGGGCAGCTTCTCGGGCAAGAGTTCGGAGCAGCGGCCGAGGCCGGCGAGGGCGTCCGAGGTGAAGCCGAGCTGGCTTCCCAGGCGGGCACCGACCTCGGCGGGGTCGAGGCATTCGAGCGCCTCGAGGCATTCCTGCAGGCTGTCCGGGCTATAGCCCGGCAATGGCGAGGCTTCCCCCAGGCCGCAGCGCCCCTCCGCATCCTCGACTTCGAGCAACAAACCTGCCCGCGTCCACTGGCGTGCGCCGACCTGGCCCACGCTTCGAGCCAGGGTCGCTCCGACACGCGACACACGGAGCTTGCCGAGCTTCACGGCGGCGACTCGGTGTCCAGCACAATGGCCGCGGCGAACAGCATCCCGAACAGGAGCAGCAGTTTTGCCGTCCCCACCAGCGCCGGGTTCAGCGCGCGGCCGTGACCGGCCCAGACTCTGTGCACCCAGCGCAGGGCGAATGGCGCGGTCGACCAGGGCAACAGCCCCCAAAGGCCGAGCCGTCCCGCAACTACCAGACCGAGCGGGACCGCGTAGGCGGCGAGCATCAGGACCGAATACTCAATCAGTCCGGCACCGCGACCCAGCCGCACCGCTAGCGTGCGCTTGTTGGCGAGCACGTCCGTTTCGCGATCGCGCACGTTGTTGACCACGAGGATTGCCGTGGCGAGGCTTCCCACGGGGAGCGACGCCCACACGGCGAGCGCGGGCACGCTGTGCGCTTGAACGAACACGGTACCGCAGACGGCAACGAAACCGAAAAATATCATCACGAACAGCTCCCCGAGCCCGTGGTAACCCAGCGGGAATGGCCCCGCGGTGTACAGGATGGCCACCGCGATCGAGGCTAGGCCGAGCGCGATGATGATCCAGCCAGCAACGCTGGTCAGGTAGATCCCCACCAGCAGCGCGAGCGCGAACACGATAGCCATGCCGGTGCGTACCGAGGCGGGGCTCAGAAGACCAGCCTGCACCACGCGGAGCGGACCCAGGCGTTCGTGAGTGTCAGCCCCCTTCTCGTAGTCGAATACGTCGTTGGCCAGATTGCTGCCGATCTGCAAGAGCAACGCCCCGAGCAATGCGGCCGCAGCCGGGCCGGCCCGGAAGCTTCCCATCGCATGCGCCACCGCCGAGCCCACGACGACGGGAACCAGGCCGGCGCTCAGAGTCTTGGGGCGACAGGCGATGAGCCACGCCCTGAGGGGGTGCATGGCGACGGAGCCGCTGGTTTGGGACGCGCTCACGTTTCGGACTCCTCGACGCTCGGCGCGTGCGGCAGCTTCATGAACATGCGACTTCCCTCATTCGTTGGTTGACGAACCCGGGAGCTTCGAGCACCACGTTGTGCCCCACTCGAGGAGCAATCTCGAGTCGCGCCCGGGGCAGAAGTGGCAGCATGAAAGCTGCCAACCGTCGGAACTTTTCGTCACGTTCGCCTACCACGAGTGTGACCGGAAGATCGAGCCTGGAAAGCTGGTCACGGAAGTCCGGCATGCTGCCCAGGCCGAGCGCCCTGAGGGCATGCGCGAGCCCGGACGCAGTATGGCTGAGGCGAGCCTCGCGCTGAGCGCGCTGCAGCGGCTCGGGCAGCCGGCGCTGGGAGGAAAACAGGGGCTCGGCTTCCCAGCGGTCGACGAACGCTTCGAGCCCCTCAGTTTCCAGGACTTGCGCCCAGGCCTCGTCCTGTTCGCGTCGCGCGCGACGTTCTTGCTCCGTGGCGAGGCCGGGGTGAACTCCGACGAGCGTGGCGCTCGCGAACACGCTCGGCTCATGGGTCAAGAGCCCGAGGGCAAGCCGCGCGCCGAGTGAGTACCCCAGAAGGTGTACGGGGTGTCCGCCGGCGTCGGCCAAATAGCTATGGATCCTCTTCACCTCGGCTGCGAAAGACACTGGCAGCACCACGCCGGAGGCGCCGTGCCCCGCCAGCACCGGGATCACGGCCCGCTCTCGGGCGAACTCGAGGGTCGCGAAGGCTTCGGGCGTACCCGTGAAGCCATGGAGCAAGAGCCAGTCGCTCATTGCGCTAGCATTGTCCTCATGCGGGTTCACCTGCAAACTCGAGGGCCGTGGCCTGGCGTACGCCGGTGATTGCCTGGTGGTAGCTGTCGGGGGCCACCTCGACACAGATCAACGTCGCGCCCGCACGCGCATAGGCGAGGCTCAAGCTCTCGGCGAGCTCTGACGCTGTGGTCGCGCTACGGTAGGCGAGACCGTAGCCTCGAGCCAAGGCAGCCCAATCGAGGGCAGGCGGCGTGAGCCAAAAAGCGCGCTCTCGTTCGGTCGCCTGTATCGCGTCACCCCATGGCAGCTCATCGAAGATCCGTCCCCCTGCGTTGTCCAGAACGACGATGACCAGCGGCACAGAGCAAGACCGGCAGAGCGCGAGCCCGCCGATGTCGTGAGCCAGACTCACATCGCCGATCAGGAGCGTCGTGGGCAAACCGGAGCTTCGGGCGCTCCCCGCTGCGCCCGATACCAGACCGTCGATACCGTTGGTGCCCCGCTGCACCAGTGTCTTGATACCCCGCGCTCGCTTCCTGGCGAATGCGTCCACGGCGCGGATCGGCAAGCTATTGCCAAGCACCAGCAGGGAGCCTTCGGGCAACCGATCGCAGACTTCGCGCACGGCATGGGCTTCGCCAAAGGGTAGCTCAGCCAGCGTTTGCTCGGTCATTCGAGCAGTCCGCGCGTCGGCCTGCCACCAGGTTTCGAACCACTTGGCGCGGGCTCTCTGGGTCTCCGTTGGGAGATTCGGAAGCGCTGTCAGCCGCTCGGTCAAGCGCGCCGCGGTTGGGCCGACCTCAGCGGCGTGCAGCCAGCGCGCGCGGGCGCACACGTCGGGCCAACCACGGGGGGCCACCACGTGTCGCGCACTCCCTTCCACGAATTGCTGATAGGCGAGCCAGCCGGAGCTCGTGAGCGGCTGACCGAGCTCGATCACCAGATCGGGCTTCGACTCCACGAATGGCCGAGCGCGCAGGTACGCGTCGAAGTGCGTGCACACACGTCGACTGCTTCTGTCGAAGACGAGCTGACTCGGAGCTTCCGCCAGCACAGGAAAGCCGCTCACCTCGGCGAGTTCGAGCACCCGCGCGGTGGCAGCGGAGTCGAGCGCCGACAGCGCGCCGCACACGATCAAACCTCGCTCCGCTTCGCCTGCGCCTTTGGTCAGAGCGTCGAGCGCCTGCGCCGAGATGGCGAGGTCCGACGCGCTGAAGCGTGTCGGGCCTCGCTCGATCAGCGCGTCTATGGCGCTGGCGAGCTCCTCATCCTCGCGCGTCCGCGCCAGGATGGGAGCCAGCGGCTTGTGAGCGCGCGCGTTCAGATGTACGGGTCCGGCGTCGGGCGCGCTCGCTCTGCTCACGGCCTGCGCCGCTACGGCTTGCAGCCCGCTGAGCGCACTCGCGCTCGGGCTAGGCTCACCCAAGTCGAAACATTTTCGAACGTACTTGCCATAGAGCTCTACCTGCTCGATGGTCTGTGGTGCCGCTCGATACAAGAGTTCGATGGGACGGTCCGCGCTCAGCACGATGAGCGGGATGCCCGAATAGCACGCCTCGACAATCGCCGGGAAATAGTGCGCTGGAGCGCTGCCCGATGTGCAGATCAGCAATACGGGGCGCTGGCAGTACCTCGCGTGCCCCAGGGCAAAAAAAGCCGCGCTGCGTTCGTCGATCACGCTGTGGCAGGTGAGCTGTCGATGCTGGAGGGCGGCCCAGGTAAACGGCGTGCTGCGAGAGCCGGGGCTGATCACGGCATCCTGCACCCCACTCTGAACCAGGCTGTCGATCAGCAGCCGTGCCCAACCGGTGAGCAGGACTGCGGCCATGAGTCAACCGGCTCCAAGCGCGTTGATCATGGCCGCCAGCTTGAGCTCTGTCTCCTCGAATTCCAGCTCAACATCCGATTCTTCCACGATGCCGGCTCCTGCGAAAATGTGCGCCATGCTGCCCACGAGCAGCGCCGAGCGCAGCGCCACCACGAATTGCCCGTCGCCCTGACCATCGACCCATCCGATGGGGCTCGCATACCAACCGCGATCTTCCTCGTGCTCGGCGATCCAGCGATGCGCTGCCTCGCGTGGCGCGCCGCCCACGGCGGGCGTGGGATGCAACCTGGCCACGAGATCGAGCACGTGCGCGTCCCCCGCCAGGGTGGCCGAGATGGGCGTATACAGGTGTAGGATATCCCTCAGACGGCGCACGCCGGGCTCGGGTGGAGCCACCAAGCTCGTGCTGAGTGGGGAAAGCACGCTGAGGATCTCATCGACCACCAGCCGATGTTCCCCCAGATCTTTGTGGCTTTGAAGCAGGTGCGTCTCCGCGTCAGCCTCGCGTGAAGAGCGCGACCCAGCCATGGCGCCGGTCTGCAGGTGACGGCCGCGTTTGCGGACCAGCCATTCGGGCGTCGCGCCGAGAAACAGCTTTCCGTCACGTCGCAGCGCGAACCGCGTGCAGTCGTGAGCAATCTGATCGAGCCTGAGCAGCACCCGATCCACTCGCGGCGGCGGCTCGAGACGGCAAACGGCGCGTCGGGCCGCCACGATCTTTTGAAAGTGCCCGGAAGCGATCTCGGCTTTGATGTCTCCGATCAGACGGGCCCAGCCGTCGTGATCGGGAAGACTGTGCATGCGAAAGCTGGCCGGCGGCGCGGTGGGCCGCTGCTCACGCCCGACACAGGTCAGCTCCTCCAGCCACGCGACGGTTTCGGCGATCAACCGCTGCACGAGGCTGGGTTCGGAGAGCTCTTCGTGTCGCACGCTCAAACTGACCCAGGCGCGACCCTCAGCCCGTGTATAGCAGGTTCTGGGTAGCACGAAGCGCGCTGCGTCGAAGCCCTGCCAGAGTTCGCCTGCCGGGGCATTCGGATGGAACGAGAAGCCGCCAAAGACGCGAGGTGCCGGTGCATCACTCTCCAACGACTTGACGCTACCCAAAAGGGCGACGACCTCGTCCTTCATGGTCTCGAAGCGCCGCTCGCCGCTCGCGCGGATTTCAGCAGCCACGCCCTTGACGACGAACTCGGCTCCATCGCCAGGAGCCCACAGAAACGACTGCTGGCTCTGCGCCGCGGCAAACACGTGGGCTGGGTCGGCGAGGGGTGCTGGCACCGAAACCACCGCGAATGCTTCCTCGGCAGGCCTTCTGGGGGTCCACGTTTGCAGAGCGCGCGAGAGCTCGGGTGCTAGATTGGAGAGCGAGGCTGAATCCATGAGCGAGTTAATGGTGCTTGGAAGAGGCCGGAGTTGCCACGTACAGGTGACAGACTCCGAAAGTGAGCGCACGAACCTCGAGGACTTCGAGCGAGCTTTCGCTCATCAAAGTCGCAAAGTCGTCGGCGCTCGGAAAAGCGGCGATGGACTTCTGCAAATAGCGATACTCGTGCGCCCCGGAGAGCAACGCCCCCAGCCAGGGCACGAGGGTATGCACGTGAAAGCGCGCGATGGGGCCAAACAGGCTCCCCTGACGGGGTTCGGACAGTTCGAGAATCGCGATGCGCCCGGCTGGCCGCGTGACCCGAGCCATTTCGCGCAGCGCGCGCCCGCGGTCGGGAACATTGCGAATGCCGAACGCGATGCAGACCGCCTCGAAGCTGTTGTCCGGAAAGGGCAGTGACTGCGCGTCCCCCACCACCAACTCCACCCGATCGCTGACGAGCGCGTCGTGCACCTTGCGTTTGCCGATCGCCAACATGCGCTTCGAGGGGTCGAGACCAACCACGCTGGTACCAGGTTCCTCCCTCGCGATCTGGATGGCCAGATCCGCCGTGCCCGTGGCCAGGTCGAGGACGCGCGCCCCATCGCTGAGACGCAGCGACTCCACCGTCTTTTTGCGCCAGCTCTGGTCTATCCCCAACGAGATGATGCGGTTCACCAAATCGTAGCGATCGGCGATCGCATCGAACATCGCGCCGGAACCGTCGCGCCGAGTGGGTGCAGTGATTGGGTTCATTTGCTCAGCTGCTGAATGGGCGAGGGGTCGACTGGCTTGCCCGCGACCAGCGCGGATAGCAGGTTTTCCCCCAGCTTGGACAGCTCCAAGAGCCGTTCGACCCGCTCTTTCTTGAATGCTCGTGTGTCGCCCGGGAGCGCGGCGGAGTCGAGAGCCTCATCCGCCTGGCTCAGCGCATCGCTGAATTCCCGCACGAGACTCAGCTCGCGGTCTCCGAGTACGCGTCGGACGAGCTTCCAGACGCTGGTTTCCGCTTCGTAGTAGTCGCGCCGCTCCCCGGGGCGCCAGCTCTTCTTGGCCGCGCCCCACTTGGTGAGCTCGCTCAGAGTCATGCTCACCGCGCCGGCGCTCATCTTCAGACTCGTTGCGATTTCAGCGGCCGTCAGTGGTTCGGGAGCCAAGTAGAGCAGCGTCCAGAGCCGTCCCATGGGGCGCTTGAAGCCCCAGAACTGCATCAGGCGACCGACCATGTCGGCAACCTCCAACTCGGCGTCGATGCACGGATCGGCTTCGGAGTCGCGGGCGTCTGGATGGATCATTCAGCAGGGACCATGGAGCATTTGAGATTTCAAAATCTCGTGAAAGATAGAACCGGCCACTAAGCCGGTCAAGCTCCCGCGCGGCTTTTGGACCGCCGGCTCATCAGAATTCGTCGAGCGCGTCTCGACTCTTCGTGTAGTGATAGCGGATCTGCGCGGCTCCGTAGCGGGCGCCGCGACCGACTGGGCAACTGTCCCGAAGGGCCAGCCAGGCCTGCCAGGATCCCGCGGCTCCACTCGTGGAGTCGAGCGCCGCGCGCAGGGCCCCCAAACATGGCCTGGTACAGCCTTGACATGGGCTCGTCGGGGCGGCGGACGCGGGCATCTCGGGGGGCTCGCAGTCGAACACGACCACGGCTCTCAGCCCCAACCAAGGCCCGAAGCGCGGGTGGACGCTCATGTGGCTCGGCGATAGGTCAGCCAGCCCAGCGACCGCGGCGACTCGTTGGATCGGTACCCGGGGGTCGTCGCGATGCCCGTACAGCACCTGCGACCGCACCGGCTCGGACCGCTGCAAGGCCGCGAAGGTCCCTTCGGTGTACCGGTTCAGCGGGTGGTCGGCGCTGCGGAGCCGTGGATCGGTGCCGACTGCGCGCACGAAAGGTGCCCAGAGGGCGCGCGTATTGCCAACGACCAGAGCGAGCGCGCCCTCGCGACCGAAGCTTTGCAAGCGAAAGTCCACGCCTTGGCCCAGCTCCGACCGGTTGTAGCGTGCGGTGTCGAACGCGGCGACCAGATCGAACCCGGCTTTGGCGAGCGCTGGAGACCAATTTCGGATAATTCTTGGCGCCGACATGCCCGGGGACCATGCAGCGGGTTCGGACTACGAGCAACCGCCGAATCGAGCCGGGTCTCCCACCAATAGCGCTACCAAGCGGTCGAAGACCTTCCAGTAGGCCCCGTCCGCTCGGAAGCTCTGGAACGGATCGACGCCTAGCAAGTTCTCGATTTTGCGGGGGTAGCCGAACTTGGTCAAGAACAAGCGCGCCGTTTCGTAGCGGAACTCCGGACTCATCTGCATGGCCCGCGCGACGCTGGAGCGCAGCTTGCCAAACTCGGCTTGCAGATCGGCGCTGCTGCCCTCCGGGCAGTGGGCCATGATGTGCTGAAGCTCTCGCCGGCTCAGCGTGTCCCGCAGGAAGTTGCTCTGCACGAAAGCACCCAGCAACGCCCAGATGACTCGGGGCTGCCCCAGATTGCCGATCAATTCGCCGATGGGGCGTTTGGCCTGCGTTCGCCGCCGGTAGCTGTTGATCGAGAACAACCACCCAGCGACCGGCCCTTGCACGGCGCAAGCCGCCAGATACTCGGCAGTCATCGCGAAGGCTTCGCCGGTGATGACGAGCAGCAAGGCCTTCGGGTCGGTGAAGGCCTCCCGCACGCACCGCTTCCCGAAAGCCTCGTGGTAAGCGACAGCATGCGCCGCCTCGTGCAGCGTGTAGTTGGGGGTAGGGCGATTCTCGGTCAAGTCGCGGAGGCCGAAGAAACCGGGGCGGAAGGCTTCCAGTTGCTCGAGCGCCGTGAGGTTGTCGCGGAAGGGGATCTGTCGCGACTCCAGCACTTTATCGAGGCCCAGCAGGGGGAAACCGAAATAGCCGCCGGGGTCACGCGTGCTGAAGCGAAAGCCAGCCCCGAGGGCCGCGTCGCGCACGCGCCGAAAGAACGGATTGTTGACGTACAGATAGCCATCCCCGACGCTGCGCTCGAGACAGGCAGGTCCGTGGCAGCGCTCCTGAAGCCGAATCAGCTCCGAGAGCTTCACTGCAGTCTGGCAAAGGCGGGCAGCTGGATGAACTCCGTCTGCAGGTTGACGGCGTCGAGAATACCGACGCAGGGCTCGTAATCGCGGTGCAGGGTTCCGGCATTGACCACCGTCAGAGAGCCCACCTGGCGATGCGTCGGTCGATGGGTGTGCCCGCAAATCAGGATGCGGAAGCAGTCGTCGCGGGCCAGCTCCGACAGCACCGGGTTGAATTCCGGCGCGACATCGCTCGGCGCGGGAAGGGCCTCAGCCATATCGTCGGCACCGAGCCCATGGCAGAGCAAGGCCAGCCCGGCCGGAGTCGCCAGTGAGCGGGTGACGGGCAACTCGGCCAGCCATTGCCGCGACGCTTCGCTGGCGGCGCTCAATGCGGCTGCCTGCGGCAGGTCGCGCCGCTCTTGGGCCAGAAACCAGCGATCGTGGTTGCCGCGCACCGTCACCACCCCGTGAGACTCCAACAGCTCACAACAAGCGTCGAGATCGCCGTAGCCGTCACTGATATCCCCGACGCAGACGACCAGATCGACCTGGCGTTCTTGCAGTTCACCGAGGGCCCACGCCAGAGCCAGATCCTCGTGGTGGACATCACCGATCAACCCGATCCGCATGACTCTCTTCGTATAGCACGCGCGCGCACGGAGGGGTGATTTTCACGAGCTATCGCTCTGAAACTTCGCGTACGATCCGTTCTGACACCTCCCACAGCCTGCGTGCCAGTTCGGGATCCCTGGCTGCGGCGCGCGGCCGTTTCACGTTGCAGTCGGCAAAGTACTGGCCGCTTTCGGTCATGGAAGGATGAACCGCCACGTAGCATTGTGTCGCGGCCCCCTGGGGGATCGTTTTTAGAAACAAAGGATTCGCGAGCGCCATCGCCGCACGCGCGACGCCGGACATACTGCGTATCAGATTGGTCTGGATGACTCCAGGGTGCACGGCGTTGGCGCTCTGAGTGCGCTGCGGCAGTCGTTTGGCCAGCTCCTTGGCGAACAGGAGATTGCAGAGTTTGGACTGTCCGTACGCCATCCACGCCTGGTAGCCCTTCTCGCCCGAGAGGTTGTCGAACTGAATGCCTCCGGGGGGAGCAGCTCGATGGGCATCACTGCTCAGCATCACGACGCGCCCGTCATGTGCCAGCTTGTCGAGCAGCCCGGTAACCAGAATGAAGTGGCCGATGTGGTTGGTGAAAAACTGCAATTCGTAACCGCATGCCTGCTCGAGCTTGGGCAACGCCATGATGCCCGCGTTACAGACGATGGCGTCGAGATGGCCGCCGTCGTGCCGCACGGTTTCGACAGCCGCGGCTACCGAACGCGGCTCGGAAAGCTCGCAAGCGATGGGCAGGTTATCGCCCGGAGCGGCGGCGCAAGCCGCACGGGCCTTGTCGAGCGTTCGCGCTGCTCCCAAGATCCTGGCACCTCGCAGCGCCAGCACCCGTACCGTCTCCTGTCCAAGACCGGAGGTGCATCCGGTCACCAAGATGTTCTTTCCCGTGAGATCCAACCCCTCGGTGACTTCTTCCGCAGTGCTTGCATAGCCAAACCCGCTGGGCCCGGTGCCCTTCAACGCTGCAACGAGTGACATTTCGCATCGACCTCCTGTCTCGGTACGCTCATCCCGACGTACGTGTGGCAAACTCTCCGGACTAGCAACAGCCAGATCGTCAATCACACGGTCGGCCTGCTGCTGGAACCGAGCCTTTGCGGGGTTTCGCGCCCGAAGTCATTCGAGCTTACCGGATTTGGTGCGTTCAGACCGGACGGTAGCTCGCTTCACGGCGAGGTTCTTTGCCTTGTTGAAGATATTCGAATCGGTCTTCTTCACGCCAGCCTTGGGGTGCCAGTATTGCCTGGCAGCTGGCTTCGCGCTCGGCTCCGAGGAAACCAGTGGCAGTGCCTCGAGCGCCACCGAGTCCTCGGCCCCGACTCCCGGGTCTTCGGGCGCTGCCGAGCTCGGTGTCGGAGCGGTTGCCCTGGCGGCCGCAGCATCGGCAGCTTCCGGTTCTGCGGCGAGCCCGTCCTTCCCTCTCACCACCGCCTCGCGGCGAGCCGGCGTCGCGTGAGACGCGTCCGTGGACCCGGCATCCGCCACGTCCGGTTCATGGCCGCCGGACAGCAGCTTGGCGACGAGAAGCAGTAGAACCAGCAGACCAATACCGCCAGCCACGAGCGACCAACGATTGCGAGAGGGAGCGCGAGCCCCAGCGCTCAGCGCGGATCGGGCCGTGGTGGTCTCCGTCGCGCGAGCCACCAGTGCGCTCGTCGCTGGCACGTCGGAGAAGGCAACCACTTTGCGCGCAGGCAGCTCTGCAGAGGCCTCGTGAGTCACGCTGCGCTCCGCAGCCTGGGCACCGTTCAGAAGCGCAGAGCCTGCCGCGCTCTCTGCCGAGTGATGGTCAGGCTCCCCTGCGGAGTTCTGGTCCCGACCAGGCGGAGCGGACACCTCTTCGAGAGACGGGTACCCCCCGCCCGCTGCTGAAGCGGCGTGCGAGTCCTTTTCGGGCTCCCAAACGGCCGCTGGCGCAACCGACGCCAGAGCGCCCGATGGGACAGCGTCGTTCGCAGTCGAGTCGTGCCGATCCGGCTGCTGATCGTCGGAAGGTTGTACCATCACGGCTGGCCCAGAAGGGTCGACGGGCTGGGCTTCCTCGACAGAGCCCTTCGACCCAGCGGGCCCGATGGAGTCCGGCAGAGGTGTGGAGTGAGAGTGGGTCCCCAGGGGATTTCGCGACGCTCGAACAGCCGCGTCGGGCGGGAACGGAAGCTCGCTCGAGATCGGATTCGTGGGGCGATCGTCGTGGGGTGACGAGGCGTGCTCGTGTTCATACTCCTCGGCACCGGACTCGTGCACAGGGTCGGCAGTTGGATAGTGGTGTGCGGTCTCTTCGTTTGAGCCTTCCTCTTCCGAAAAATACAGTTCGGGCTGCGAATCGGCGTGGACCTGGCGGGCAGCGTCCGCCGCTTCCGCTTCGAGTGCCTCCTCTTCGACTCGGGTAGTCGCCTTGCGAACGGCGAGCAGCATGACCGTGGCGTTCGGCCAGCGATCTTTCTTCTCGAAGCAGAGCGCCTTGTTCACCAAATCGAGCACCGCCGGCGGAAGGTCGGGGCGATACTCTTCCAGGCGCGGCGCCTGACGCGTCATCGCGACTGCCAGGGCTTCGTTCGTGGTCCCGGCCTGATGGACGTTGCGGCCGGTCAACAGTGTGAACATCGTCGCGCCCAAAGCCCACACGTCGCTCTGCGCGTCCACCTCTTCCCAGCGCCCACGCGCCTGCTCCGGTGGCATGAACGCAGGCGTGCCCATCAGCCCCTCGGTAAGCGTCTTCGTGGGATCGGTACTGAGCGCGCGTGCCCGAGCGATGCCGAAGTCGAGCAACTTGACCTCACCATTGGTCGACAGCAGAATATTCTCGGGCTTCAGGTCGCGGTGCACGACACCACGCGTGTGCGCGGTCGCCAGCGCATGCAGCACTTGGTCCATGAACGTCAGCACCTCCTCGGCGGGTAGGGGCCCCTTGCGACGCAGCCGGGCTTCGAGCGTTTCGCCCTCCACCAATTCCATGACGAGAAAGGCGCACCCATCCTCGGTCGTATCGTCGTCATCGACGGTGACCACCCCCGGGTGGTCGACGAGATTGGAAAGATACCCCTCGCGAAGAAAACGCTCGCGAATCGCGGCCTGCGCGGACAGCTCCGGGTGCATGATCTTGAGCGCGGCCCGCTTCGAGTTGCGGTGCGTCGCTGCGTACACCGAGGCCATACCGCCGACCCCGATCAACCGCTCGACCGTCCACTTGCCGTTGATCACCGTGCCAACGCGCGCAAGTGCTATCTTTTCGGTCTCGTCGTCACGCATACGACTCCCTCGAACTTTCGGGCACGTGCAGGCATTGTTGTCGCGCCCAACCGAGGGCCAGGGAGAAGAGGTTCGAGGCCAGCAGCAGTCGGTCGATGGCCTGAAGTCCGCCAACCTTCCGTGCTGTTCCTACGAGCAGGAAGTACAACGGGGCCGCGCCTCGCGCAAGCTTGCAGGACAGTTCTTCGGCCGGCAGCACAGTCGGTTCGTTAATGCAGTTGAGCAAACTGCCCCAAGCATGGCTGCGGCCGCGCAAACGATCACGTCAAATCCCAAATCGGCGAATCACGCCAATGGATGCCGTACAGGCGCGCGAATGTTCCAGACCCCAAACAGTTGCTTCCTCGAGACTTTTTTGATTGCCACGCGCCAAAGTCCTGGGGATTCAGCCTCACGGCGCGAAATAACGGTACTCACGGGGCTGGCCCGAAGCGCGGCGACTTTGGCTGGGCAGTTCTCACAGCGCTAAAACCTTGCACAGGCTCGGGGCGGCGAGCTCCAAACGCGCTCGGGCTCTGGGGGTTGCCCCTGAAAGCGCTCGAGCATGCCCGTCTCGGCCGGGGACCGGCAGCTTGTGGGCGCCCCCGCGCGATATTAGGTTTCGGACGATCACGATGACGTCGCCGCCGTTGAAGCTTCGCCAAATCCAGTGCACCGGGACCCCACAACAACTGGGGCACGCTCAGGGGGAACAGCTGAAGTCCGACATTCACGCCTTCGTCGAGCAACGTTTCGATGCATTGAATGACTACATGTCCGAACGGCAGCGCCTGGACATCGATGGATTCTTGCGGGCGGGCGCGCGCTGTCTGGAGATAGCCGGTAGCTGGGATCCTGCGGGCACGAGGGAGCTCTCCGCGATTGCGGAAGCCGCGGATATCGAACCCGCGCGGCTTTACGCCGCGGGAAATATGACCGACGTTCGTGATATCGTCCTGTTGCCGCCGTCGGACAGGGACGAAGGGTGCTCGGCGTTCGTCCTGCCCCCCGAGCTCAGCTGCGATTCGAGCCTCTACGCCGCCCAAACTTGGGACCTGAACCCGACCGATATCGACTTCGTCGTCGCCGTGCACCGCAAGCCTGCCGAAGGTCCAGAAACGTGGTCGATCACCTGCGTTGGCTGTCTATCGCTCATGGGAATGAACGAGCATGGCGTGACCGTTGGGACTACCAACATCAAGGCACGCGACACGCGCCCAGGGGTCGGCTACCTGAGTTTGCTGCACCGCGCACTCAGCCAATCGGATGCGGCAGCGGCGGCCGACCTCATCCGCGTTGCGCCGCGCGCTGCGGCGCACACTTACTGGTTGGCGGACTCAGACAGCGCGTTGGAGCTCGAGTGCAGCGCGACCCGCGCGCTCGAGCGCAAGCTCGGCAACAAACCGCTGACGCGCACGAACCATTGCTTGGCACCGGAGCTGGCACTCCTGCAGGGCGAACCCACGAGCCCGTCCAGCACACGACGACTCGAGCGGCTCGAGCGCTGGCTGGGGCAGGGGAACCAGAGCATCGAAACCATCCAAGCGCTTTTCGCCGATCGCGCGGACGGCCTGCTCAGCATCAACCGTTATGTGGAAGACGCCACCGGAACCAGCACCAATGCCTGCATGATCGGTGTCCCGGCGCGTCGCGAGCTCTGGGCCTGTCAGGGACCTGCAGACCGCGGCGCATGGGTTCAGTTGGGCTTCGACTGACCCCTGACGCGCCTTGGCGCCTTCTTGCGACGTGTCTTCTTCGGCTTCGGCTCGAGGTCAGGCATGCTGAAGAGCTCGCTGCTCTGTTCCGCAATGCGCCGGGCTCTCTCCGTCTCACCGCGCATCTCCATGACGAAGCGACTCACCAAACTAGGTCGAGGTTTACCCCACTTCATTCGGGTTTTGCTCATCGTGATGGTGAGGTTTTCCTGCGCTCGCGTGACGCCGACGTAGCAGAGCCGCCGCTCCTCATCGATGTTGCGCGCACCATCTGCCACCGAGCGTTGGTGCGGGAGGAGCCCCTCCTCCATACCCACCAAATAAACGTAGGGAAATTCGAGCCCCTTGGCGCTGTGCAGGGTCATCAGGGTGACAGCATGGACCTGGCGTTCCTTGTCGTCGTTCTTGGTGTCCTCACGCCCGTTGAGGACCGTCTCCTCGAGAAACCCGAGGAGCGAGGGCTCATTGGTGCGCGACTCGTACAGGGCGACGGAATTGACCAGCTCCTCCACCGTCGACCAGCGGGCTTCGACGTCCCCAGGGTTCTTGTAGACGCGCTCGATCTCGGTCTTGTACGCGACCTCGGTCAGTAGCTCTTGAAACAGCTCGGAGAGACTGCGTTCGCCTAGCTGAGCTCGAGTGCGTTCGATCAGTAGACGAAACTGTTCGATGCGCTCGGACACGCCGTGGTTCAACTCGCCGTAAGAACCCACTTCGGGTAGCAGCTGCCACAGTGGCACCCCGCGAGCCACCGCCTTTTCGAGCAATACCTCGATGGATCCGGTGCCGATGCCCCGGGAGGGGGTGTTGATGATTCTGAGCAACGAGACTTCGTCTGCCGGGTTGGCCAGCACCTTGAGATAAGCGAGCAAGTCTTTGATTTCCTTGCGGTCGTAGAAGGACATGCCGCCGACCAGTATGTATGGAACCTTCTCGCGGCGTAGCTCGAGTTCGAACGCGCGCGGCTGCTCGTTGGTGCGGAACAGGATCGCGATGTCGCTGGGACTGATACGCTCCTCGCCAGTCGCGGCGAGCTTGCTGCGGATGTCACGAACCACCGCTTCTGCCTCGCGTGTTTCGTCTTCGAAGCGGAAGAAACGAGGAGGCTGACCAGCGTGCCGGACACTCTTGAGCGTCTTGTCGTGGCGCGTGCTGTTGTGCGCTATCAGCGTGTTGGCCAAGTGCAAGATGCTGCCCGTGGAGCGGTAGTTTTCTTCCAGACGCACGACCTTCGCGTCCTGCCAGTCCCGCTGGAAGTTGAGAATGTGGCTCACCTCGGCCCCTCGCCAACCGTAGATCGACTGGTCGTCGTCACCCACGACGCAGAGGTTCCGGTGGCCTTGGGCCAGGCACTTGACGATGCCATATTGCAGACCGTTCGTGTCCTGGTACTCGTCGATCAACAAATGGTCGAAGCGAGAGGCTTCTGCGTAGCGGACTTCGGGAAAGTCGCGAAACAGCTGCTCGGTGAGCAGCAAAAGGTCGTCGAAGTCGACGGCACCTGCCGTTTTCAATGCCGCCTGGTAGCGTTGATAGGCAAGCGCACCGAGTTGTTGCCGATCCCCCTCCGCGCGCTGCTCGGCCTGTCCGGGTCGGATCGATTGGCTCTTGAAGTCCGAGATCATCGACAGCAGATCGCCCGGGCGCAGCGTCTGGTGCCCCACTCGAATGTCGCGCAGCGCCGTTCGCGCCAGACTCTCCTGATCGCCCCGGTCGTAGATCGTGAACTCTTTCGGGTAACCAAGCTTGTCGATATGCCGGCGCAAGATGCGCACGCACAACGAATGGAAGGTCGAGATTTCCGGTGGCTGCATGTTGCGGGGGCGCCTGCCCAGCAGCTTCAGAGCCCGCTGCTTCATTTCGCGCGCCGCCTTGTTGGTGAAGGTGACGGCCAGAATGCGATGGGCGGGGGTGCGGTGTCGGATCAGCTCTGCGATGCGATAGGTGATGACGCGGGTTTTTCCGGTTCCAGCGCCGGCCAGCACCAGGAGCGGGCCCTGACGAGTCGTGACTGCTTCGCGCTGCGCAGGGTTGAGATCGACCACGCGTCACCCTTGGCAAACACGCGGTGATTTCGCAATCTTGACAACGCAGGAATGTTCTTCTGCGTCGAGCTCGGTCCGAGCGGCGCTGCCAGGCCCGCTAGCGGCCTGGCAGCGAAACTCGAGTAGCCGCCTCACATCTGCGCGAGTAGCCGCTTCACATCTGCGCAAGCACGCGCATGATGGTGAAGCCGATGCTTCCGAGCACACCCAGAACGGCGCCGACGATAGTGACGATCTTGCCCCACTTGAGCTTGGCCTGAGCATCCGGCACGTTTCCCTGCTCCAGCGCTGTCATCGCCATGTAGCAGAAGATCCCGCCAATGATGCCGAAGCAGCCCGTGCAGCAGATGACGCTGACGAACGAAATGATCATCCAGGTCTTGGCCTGCTTCTTGAGTTCCTCGTTGCCGCCTCCCGGCCCCCCTCCCGGCATCGGCCCCCCCCCAGGAGGGGCCATGGGTTGGCCATAGGGCGCCCCCGCTGGTGGCCCATAGCCTCCCGCTCCGGGTGGACCTCCTGGTGGGCCGTACCCACCGGGAGGGGCTCCCCCGGGTGGAGCACCTCCTGGCGGGCCGCCGTATCCACCGGGAGGCGCTCCTCCTGGCGGGCCGCCACCGGGCGGACCATAGCCACCGGGCGGAGCTCCGCCTGGTGGCATCCCACCCGGTGGACCATAACCTCCAGGTGGAGGACCATAACCACCCCCTTGCGTGACGACGCCACACTCAGAACCCTGCTGTGTCATTCACTGCTCCTGCTTCCGCTTACGAAGAATCGACGCTGCCGGACTTAGCTGTTTTCTTGGTCTGTCAGCGAGGCTACAAGCCCCTCACATAGGTTAAACCAAAAGTCCCCACCAAAACTAGCCTCCGCATGCGCGAGCCGTGCGGCTAAGTGCCCGCTCCACCCAGTCAGCTTTGTGTGATGCCCTCCAAACACCCACGTGTGCCCACCTGCGTCCGACTGGTCGGCTTGAGCGCAATCGCGTTGGGCTTCACACTAGCCGTCGGCTGTCGTGACCGCGAAGGCGAAAAGACGACCGAGCAGGTTCCGCTGCGCGACGTTCCCCGCGTCAAGCGAGGCGCCCGGGTCATCTTCGAGAAGACGGCCGGAGAGTTTCTCGAAGCTACCGTGCTGAGAGAGCAGGGCGAGCACCTACGCGTGCAAACCGCGGACGGGGCCCAATCACTCGAGGTCTCGCGGATGGACGTCTACGCGATTTCGAGCGCCCAGCCCTCAACCACGCCCGGGAGCTACGCGATCTGCGGGGTCGAACGCTTCGCCTGGCTGGGCTGCAAGGTGGAGCGCGTCAAGAACAACGAGGTCGTCGTCCTCACCGCCGACCTCGAGCACCACACGCTCCCGCGTGGGCGGGTGTTGGAGGCGACGCCGCTGACGCGGATGAACATCGAGCACTCCTTCGCCAGGAACCAGCGGCGGCGGGAGTTCCTGGTCGCCCTACACGAAGCGGGCAGACCCAGGGCGCCCGAGGGCTGGACGCCCAGCCCTCGGGAACGTGTGGTGGCACGCCGCAACGACGATTGGTTCGGAGCGAAGATCCACGAGCTGGAGGACGACGGCGCGCGAGTTCAGTGGCGTGGGGACGGTATCGTCGAGAAGGTAGGCAAGGGGGACCTCCTCCCGGAGCCCCCATATCCGGGGCCCTTGAAGCGCGGCGACTTTGCCATGCTCCGACCACACGCGGATTCCGAGCCGTGGGTCTATGTGCGCGTGCGCGCGAATACGGAGCAATACAAGGTCGAAGACGTCAAGGGTGATGTCCTCCAGGTCGGCAAGGTTTCTCTGATTCCCATTCGCCCGGATTGACGCTGTTCTTGGCGCTCAGCGCCTCGGCGCCAACATGCGCGTGGCTACCAAACCAGTCGTTTCTCCCGTGACGACACGCAGCTCGGCCGTGACGTTCAGTGTATCGCGTCGGTCGAGCGCACACGCGCGGGCGCTCGTCGAATGAGGACCGCGCACCAGAGCGACTTCGCTTCCATCGTCTTTGTCGAGCAGTCGCAACTCGGCGCCCGTGGCCCCCTTGTCGAGCGCCAGCGTGATGTCCACGCAGCGACCGATCGGCACCAACACGTCCATGCGCTCGAGCCCGGTGCTCGAAAGGTGAAACGGCTGCGGGGCTCCCACCTGGCGAGCGCTCCTGAGAACTCCTCGACTGTACATCCTGGCAAGCAGGCGACTCGCTGCGAGCGGGTGCGCTCTCAGCTCCGGCGGTGTGTCGCGTTCGGCACGGAGCTCGACTTCGAAGTTACCGGGCCGCACCAGCGCCTCGGCGTCCAGGCGAGCCGCCGTCCCCGGTGTGCATGCAAACAACGTGGCTTCCGCGCCGCCCCGATCGTTGGCGATCAGAGAACCGTCCTCCGTCCACAGCCAGGCCTCCACGCCGTGCATCGGGTATTGGCTCCACACATCGAGCCGAAAGCAGCCGGGTGCGAGTTCGAGCGGAATGCTCTGCCGCCTGCCGACCTGCAGCGTGCCTTTTGCCACCACCCGGGGCGAGGCATATCCGGCCGCCTCCATGCGGCGCTGGAACGTCTCGCGGCGGGTCTCCATGTCCTTGGGTGGCAGCAGGTCGAACCGGAGCGACTCTGCATCGATGTCCTGCTCGGTGCCTTTCTTGCTGCGCGAGAGTGCGACCACCGCCAATCCACGACCGGCGTGCGGCCGCACCTCCAAGGTGAGCCGAGCCTTGCTGGGCGAGCAAACGATCAGCGAACGGTCGCGTCCCGCTGCATGAGCTCTGCCCACGATTCGCCCCTCCAGGTCTTTCGCGAGCACGTCGAGGTGTGACACCTCTTCCGCGGGGATCACGAGCACGTCCAGGCATTGGTCGGCTTCCACATCACCATTGAGACTGGCCGGAACGCGTGCGTCCACCGGGAGTGCCACTCTCCTCACATCTTCCCAACTCCCGCCGATCTGCTCGCGATGACGGCTGATGGTTTCGTCCAGGCCCGGCCACGATTCGGCATCGCGCGCCCCTTCGCGGTTCTTGGCCCCAATGGCTTCTGCCACTTGCTCGGCGCGATCCGCGTCGACACGTTGAGCCCCTATCGCGACCAACCCGCTTCCTTGAGCGATGCGCGCCACCACGTACAGACGGATGGCGGCACCGGGACATACCATCAAGGTGGGCCGCTTGTCCGGCGCTTCGTCCGAGCCGAGTGCAGTGCCGTCGTCGGCGTAGACGAACAGGTCGATATCGTCGACTTCGTCAGTGCCGCGGGCGATCAGCGCGACGCACGAATGCTCCGGAACGCGCACCATGCCCTCGATGCGATCGCCAGGCATGCCGCCCTGAGTGGCGATGACCTGAGACTCGCTGGCTCCTGCGGCCTTGGCCTTGTCGGAGTCCCGCCCCAACCACTGGCTCGCGTCGAGCGAGACCTCGGTGCCGCCGAAGGACCCACGCTGCAGGGACTTCGGCTTGAGCCGCTCGTGCCCCGCGCACGACCCGATGAGCACGAGCATGCCGATGAGCCCGGCCGTTCGTCTCATGGGCGCGGCTCCCCAAGCGGCATCCGGCTTACCTGCCAAACCCCGAGCAGCCACCCGAGACCGGACCCGTGAGCCTCCACCTCGAGCAGCGCTCTTTCCTCTCCGTCCGCACAAAACGCAAGGCTCGTGCTGGTTTCATCGCGGGAGCTCTGGTTCTGACCCTCGAACGCACCGGCTCGCGCGGCAAGTGCGATACCTTGCGCGCTGCCGCGAATCGTCGCGGCCACAACCAAATAGCATGCCCCTGGCAACACCTCGATGGGCAGCGCCGTTCCTCCTTGAACTCCCAACGTGGCAAACACCGGACTCTCACCGAGGGCGGCGAACTGCTGGGTGCCCACCGCGGCAGCCATACTCGCGCGCGCGCGGGCGCCCCACGCCTCGGGCAAGCCGGAAGGCAACCTCCAGCTTGCCAAGAGTAGCGTGACGCTGGAGTGTGGCGAGGCGCCTCGAAAGCCTATTTTGACGATCTCTTGCTTGCCGATGCAAAAAGAGACGCTGGCGTCCGCGTTGTCGGAGCGATCCTCGCCCACGATCTCTTGCTCGGCCACTGAAGTCACCACCGCATCGATGTCGACGGGTTGCTCCTCGTCGCCGCTCGCCTCGCCCAGCACGTCGAAGCGGTGGCAGCCGGGCTCCAACCTGAACAGTTTTTGACCGCCGCCACTTCGAGTACTGACCAGCTTGCGTTCGTAGGGATCGAGCCCGCCGTCGAGCGCGTTTTGACGCTGCACGGCCCGGGTCCGCTCCGCGAGCGTGGGCAGCGATGCACGCGGACCGATGTCACGCCTGTGGCCAGGCGGACCTGGATCACGGTGTGGCAACGCCTTGAGCAGCAGCGGCGCCGGCTCCGAAGAGCGCGCCACGATGAATTGCACCACGCCGCGTGGGGATCGCATTTCGACGGCAAGACGGCTCAGCATCAGCTTGCGAGCTCCGCAACGGGTGAGTTGCGCAGCGCCCGCCACGCTTGGTTCGGGCCAGTCCTGTGCCACGAGCTCGCGCTTTTCGCGTGGAAGGAATCTCAAAAGGAAGTTCGTGCTGGGGTCTCCGAGCACGGCGACCGTGGTGCAATCCTCGGTGCTCGGGTCCACACTCGCTGGCGACAGGAACAGCCTGCGGATCGTACCCCTTTCGAGCAATTGTGGCGGAAGTTCCTCGAGTTTGGCCCTGTGAGCCCAGGAGAGCTTGACCCGCTCCACGTCCCCCGCGAGGTCCGCGCGCGCCGGCGCTGCGAGTCCACAGACCGCGGCAAGCATGTACAGACCCAAGAAGACGATTCGCCTGTGCAATGGTCTCCTGGAGCACCGAAGAGGTTGCCAGCTGAACCGCTGGTGGCCGTGCGGCGCATGCTGGCCGAGCAGTCTTCTAGTTCGTTGATTGGTCGCGACCAACATTCTGTATTGTCGCTCTAGGGCTGATTCCAGTCTCGAGCGGAGCGGCCCCAGCTCACGGAGTCGACGAGTTCCGGGTGCGCCATTGCTCGCATCGAGGTTAGCCCTCCGCCTCGCTGAACGGTGCCTCCACGAATGCCTTGGAAGAGCCATCCCAAACGAAGAGACGATGGGCGCTCACCGCGCCCTGGTCGACGGCAGTCACCAGGTACGAGAGCGGATAGCTCGGCTCGGAGGCGTCGCCCATGGTCATGCTGGCAGCGTCTTCCTCACTGAAGTAGGCCCCACAATCGAGGTGCGAGTGAAAGAACACCTTCACGGGACGACCCGTCTTCTCGCCTTCGCTGACCGCACGACCGAACCTCAGAGCGTTGATCTTGAAGTAGTCGTGACCGGTCCGCGGGTGTCCCTCTGGGTCGGCCTCGTGGTACTTGTTCGCCAAGTTCTCGAGCTCCACGGCTCGATCCGCCAGCAGGGGGTCTGCCGCGGGTCCCTCGACGTAACCACAAGCCTCTTCGTTGCGGGAATAGCCCGCTCGAGCCGCTGCTTCGATGACGCGGAGCGCCGAACGGGCTATGCGGACGTTTCCTCGGACCCAGGGTCGATCTACCATGTGTACCTCTTTTCCCACTTGATTGGTGCGAAGTAGCGGTCGCCACGGTCGCACGCGATCGTCACCACGCAACCTCCACCTTGCTCACGGTGGGCGCGTTCGGCGAGCTTGACGGCGGCGTAGATGTTGGCCCCAGTCGAATGCCCCACGTGCAGCCCCTCTTCGGCAGCCACGCGGTCGGCCATATCCCAGCCTTCCTCGGTGCCAACGGGCATGATTTCATCGGGGACCTTCGGGTCGTAAATGCCGGGAACGATGCTCGAAGCCATATGCTTCAACCCCTCCAGCCCGTGCAGCGCCTCGGCGGGCTCAGCCGCCACGCAGTAGATCTTGCGTGAGTGCTCGCGCAGGCGCCGCGTCGTTCCCATCGCCGTTCCGCTCGTTCCCAGAGCCGCTACGAAATGCGTGATGCGATCCCCCAGCGCGTCGAGGATCTCCTGGCCAGTGCCCAGGTAGTGGGCGAGCGGATTGGATGGATTGTTATACTGGTCAGGGTAGAAGT
The DNA here is from genome assembly GCA_963809955.1 of uncultured delta proteobacterium. GTDB lineage: Bacteria > Myxococcota_A > Polyangia > Polyangiales > Polyangiaceae > JAICQQ01. The sequence goes on along the minus strand of CAWELQ010000026.1, from coordinate 422,443 downwards.
ACTTGTCCGGCTCCCGCTCCACGAGCTCGCGCACCTTGCGGATGGCCCCGTCCGAGCCTTCCATGGGGTCGCTGAAGATGAGCTCCGTACCAAAGGCCTGAGTGATATCCTTGCGCGCCTTGGTCACGTTCTTCGGCATCACGAGACCTACGCGATAGCCAAGGGCGGCGCCCAACATGGAATAGGCAACACCCGTGTTGCCGCTCGTCGCATCGATCAGGATTTTGTCTTCTGTCAGGCGCCCATCTTCGATCGCATCGAGCATCATGCGGAGCGCAGGGCGATCTTTGACCGAGCCGCCTGGGTTCATGAACTCGAGCTTGACATACACTTCCACACTGGGGGCACTGCGTGCCACCTTGTTGAGCTTCAGGAGCGGGGTGTTCCCGACCGCCTCCACTATCGATGCAAGGCGACGCGAACGGTGCAAACGAATACTCATGCGGGGTGTCCGTTGCAGGGGTTCGACTAGAGGACGAGGGTGCGGCGAATCCTGTCGAGCGCCGTCCACGCCCCCTGAGCAAACTCGCGGCAGGCGGCGTGGTGGAAGTGGTCGGCATGAATGAAAGGCGAGCTGGCCGCGTCGCCCGGAACAACGGAGCGCGCGCCCGCTCGAAGCAGGTATTCTCTCGCGATCGGCGCTCCAGCGTGCTCACCCAGCGCAAAGGACTGCCGTATCAGCTTGCGCTGTCCCTCGAGCCCAACTTCCGATAGGCGCACCTGACGCGAGTAGCGCTCGTCGGTTTCGCTCATCGGCCGCCTGCAATGGCTGGCACGATGCTGACCTCATCACCGGCTTTTAGCTCGGTCTCGAGCCCATCCAAAAACCGGATATCTTCGTCGCCCACGTAGATATTCACGAAACGGCGCACCCCCTTGTCATCCAGCAGCCTGTCCTTGATGCCCGGGTGCTTGCTCTCCAGCTGCTCGATCAGCGCGGCTACGTTGGCTCCCGAGGCGGTAACGGTTTCTTCTCCGCCAGTCAGACTTCTGAGCGGGGTGGGGATGCGAACGGTGACCTCCATGAGTCTTCTCCTTGGATTAGGCGGCACAACTGGGTGCCAGATAGCGTGCTTCGTTGATATCGAAAATGCTTTTTCTCTGGCCGCACAACGGGCAATCGGGACGCGCCGAGATGGGGACGCGCCGAAGCCGGTCCGAACGGCCGTCGTACGTGAAAATGCTCCCGGCGCGGCTAACATCCCCGCACAACATCGAGAGGGCCAGATCAGCCATGAGCGCACCCGCAACCCCCAGCACGGGCCCCATCACACCGGCTTCGTCGCAGTTCAGTGAGGCGTCGTTGCCGGGAAGGTCCTCGAAGAGGCATCGATAGCAAGGGCGGCCCCGAGCCGCCGCGGACAGCACGGTGGCGCACCAACGCACGCCGGCACCGTGCACCACGGCTCGTCCCGTCAAGTGCGCCGCATCGGCTGCCAGGAACTTCGTCGCGAAGTTGTCGGCGCCCTCTACGACCAAATCGACCTGTGACGCCAGAGCCAGCGCGTTCTCTGGCAGAAAGCGTGCGCCTACGGTCTGAACTTCCCAGTTTCCGTTCAGCTGCTCGAGCCTCCGCTTGGCAACCGAAAGCTTGTCCGACCCGACGTCGGCGTCACCGTAGAGGAGCTGCCGGTGCAGGTTGGAGGTAGCCACCTCGTCATCGTCGCACAGCACCACGCGACCGACGCCGGCCAGGGCCAGCGCCCAGAGCATGGGACAGCCCAGCCCACCCACCCCGATCACCAGCACGCTCTTTCCAGCGAGGGCACCAGGTGCCAAGGGCGGGACTTCGTCCGTGCGACGAGGGAGTTCTGACCTATTCGGCAAAATATTGGTCCAGGCTGAAGTAGCGCTCGCCGGTGTCGCAGAGAACCGTGACCACGTTTGCCTCTGGGCCGAGCTCGCGAGCAAGATCTAGGGCTATCGCCACGTTGGCGCCAGCGCTGATTCCCGTGAGCAGTCCCTCCTCGGTCGCCAGAGCGCGTTTGCTGATATAAGCCCGCTCGTCGCTGATCGTGCGCACCTCGTGCGGCACCTCGCGTCGGTAGTTGCCAGGCACGAAGCCGGCGGCAATTCCCTGGATCTTCGAAGGTCCCCGTTCTCCCCGTGAAATCGTGGCGCATGATTCCGGTTCGACGGCTACGATCCGGCACTGTGGGTGCGTTTCACGCAAACGCTGACCCACTCCGCTGACCGTGCCGCCCGTACCCACCGCGGCCACGAAGGCGTCGATCGACAGGCCGTCCATGGCGTGGAGGATTTCCTCTGCGGTGACCAGGTAATGCACCCCAGGGTTGTTGTGGTTTTCGAACTGCTGGGGGATGAACGCGCCGGGAATTTCGCGCGCCAACTGTCGCGCTCGCTCCAGAGCCCCGGCCATCTGCTCGGACTCGGGCGTCAGCACCAGCTCGGCGCCAAAGGACTCGAGCAATTGGCGACGCTCGAGACTCATGCTCTCCGGCATGGTGAGCAGACATCGGTAGCCACGCTGAGCGCAGACCAGAGCGAGCCCAATCCCCGTATTGCCGCTGGTCGGCTCGATGACGACGCCCCCCTTCGCGAGCTTGCCCTCGCGCTCGGCCGCTTCGATCATGGCCAGGCAGATCCGGTCTTTGACGGAGCCTCCCGGATTGGCAGCTTCGAGCTTGCCGAAGACGCGACCACGCGGTGTTTCCCGCGACAGGCGGCGCACCTCCACCAGGGGCGTATCGTGGATCAGCTCCAGTACGTCGTGATAGACGAGCGGATGTGCTGGTTGGTCCTGCTTCGCATCAGATGACATAGACATACCGCTGGGAGCCCGGGCGCTTGAGGCCCAACTTCTCGGCCTCGATGCAGATATCCTGGACGCTGATGTCGTCAAAGCATCTTTCGACCTGGGTCGACAAGTGCCGGAATACGGCTTCCGTCACCAGGCGGGAATCTTCCGGCCCCGTTCGCTTGCCCCCGGCGATGCGTTCGCCCAACGCAATAGGGCCTTCGAGCGCTCGTACGACGTCACCTAGAGTGATCTTTTCCGCTGGGCGCGACAGGCTATATCCGCCTTGCGGCCCACGCTTCGAGCCCACGATGCCCGCGCGCTTGAGATCTTGGAAGATCTGTTCCAAAAAGCGGGGCGGAATGCTCTGGCGCTCTGCAATGTCACGCACTTGAGTCGGGCGCCCGGCGTTGTAAAAGGCGATGTCGAACAACGCACGCACGGCGTAGCGTCCCTTGTTGGAGAGCTTCACGTTTGGCATATGCATTCTTGCATCGGTTTTGTCAAGAACCAGTCCCGGCACCGCTCGAGGGCAGCACCCCGGCGCTCCCATGCCTTCAAGTCCGGCCACACCCAGCGCGGGTGGGGCTAGCCTAGAGCGCGATCTTCCCCGACGCGATCGATGGATAGTCGTGCTGTCGGGGTTGCTTGCCGGCTGTGAGAAGGACGTGCTCCAACCGGAAAAGCCAACGCTTCGGCGTCGAGCGCGAGCCTCGAGGTAGGAGCCTCTAGGTAGAAGCCAAGAGCGCGCCCCGACAGTCCACCAAGGCCGAAGCTCCTGCCCCGTGCCTCAGCTCGTGTAGAGGGACTCCAGCTCGGCCTGGTACCTGGCGAGCACATTGCGTCGCTTGAGCTTCATGCTCGGGGTGAGCAGGTCATTTTCCTGCGTGAAGTCTTCGCTGGTCAGCACGAACTTGGTCGGCCGCTCGTAGCTTCTGAACTGCCTGGCGTACTGGGCGATCTCGTCTTTGACGAGCGCGTGCACGTGCTCGTCCTTCGTAAGCTCACCGAGCTTCAATCCTTTGCCTCGAGCCCAGTCCTCCACCGCCTGCGGGTCGATCACCACCAGCGCCACGTTGTACGGCTTGTTCGCGCCGTAGAGCATGACGTTGAGGATATAGCGAGACAACTTCAACTGCTCTTCGAGGTGCGAGGGGGCAACGTACTTGCCCGTCTCGAGCTTGTATTGCTCCTTGATGCGTCCGGTAATGAACAGATAGCCCTCGCTGTCCAGATAACCCAGATCCCCGCTGCGGAACGAACCATCGTCGAGCAAGACTGCGCGGGTTTCGTCGGGTTTATTGTAGTAACCCTGCATGACGTTGGGGCCGCTAATGATGATCTCACCGTTCTCTTCCTCACCAGTCACCTCGGTATCGATGCGAATGGTGACGCCGGGCAGCGCCTTGCCGACACTGCCGATCTTGCGGTTGCCGGCGTAGTTGGTGGTGGCTACGGGGCTCGTTTCGGTCAAACCGTATCCTTCGTAGACTTCGATTCCCAGCGCATCGATGAACTCCGCCACTTCCGGGCTGAGTGCGGCGCTGCCGCTGACCACGAAACGCAGGCGCCCACCAAAGCGCTGGCGGATCTTGCTGAAGATGAGACGATCGGCAAGCGCCAAGCCTAGCGACTCGAGCAGCGACAGACTCTGTCCCCGGCCTCGCCGGGTAGCGCTGTGAATGGCGGACGAGAAGAGCTTCCGGATCAACGCCGGCCTCTCCTCCATCTGCTTGTTCACCCGGTCGTAGATGCGATTGAAGATGCGTGGGACAGCCACCAACACCGTCGGTTTCAGTTCCGCGAGGTTATCGACGAGCCTCGCGATCTCGTCGTTGATGGCCATGGCGGCGCCGAAGCTGATGAAGGTGTAGAGCTCCGCGGTCTGCCCGTAAGAGTGAGCCCATGGGAGAAAACACAGGGCTCGATCGTGTTCGTCGAAGGCGAATCGACTGCCGGAGGCGATCACGTTGGAGCAAAAATTCGAGTGCGTGAGGATCACCCCCTTCGGGGTGCCCGTGGTGCCAGAAGTGTAGATGAGCCCGGCCACGTCGGAACCCTTCACCGGGTGGCGTTCCGCAGGCGCCCGTCGCCCCAACGCCAGCAGAGCCTGGAACGAGTCCTCGGCGCTATCGGGCTCTTCCAGGCCGACCACGTGCTCGATGTGGGTCAGGCGCCCTGCAATTTCCTTGATGGCTGCGTGGCTCTCGGCACTGGCGAACACCACCCTGGCGGCGCAGTCGGCCAGAATGTACTCCCACTCTTTCGCCGGCTGCGCGGGGTACATCGGCACGAACTGAGCCCCGAGGCCATAACTGGCGAAGGCAGCTGCCGCCCACTCGACGCAGTTGTCGGCCACGATGGCCACATGGTCGCCGAACCCCACTCCCCGAGCTTTCAGGCCACCTCGGCACTCGGCAACGCGGGTGCGGAAATCCCCGTAGCTCAGCCAATTCCACGACCCGTCGGGCTGTTTGGTCCCGAACAGATCATTGTTCTTGAATTTGTCTGCACTCTGCTCCAGTAGTTCGGCCAGTGACTCAAAGCTCGGCGCCATGGATTTCCGCTTCGTGGGTGGGGTTCACGCCTCGGCGTGAGGCGGCGCGAAGATAGGTTGTCTTCCTCTCTCCGGTCAATCACCGGCTAATCCCATGCAAAACTTCGCCATAGTTACCTTCGGCTGCCAGATGAATCAGCACGATTCCGACCGGATCGCCGAGGTCTTGGGCGCAGCAGGCTACCGTCGTGTCGATCGACCCGAGCTGGCCGACGTGGTGCTGCTCAACACCTGCAGCATTCGCGAAAAAGCGGAGCAGAAACTGCGCAGCGAGGTCGGGCGCCTGGGAATCTTGAAGAGGCGCCAACCAGGGCTGGTAATCGGCGTGGCGGGCTGCGTGGCGCAACAGGAAGGCGAGCGCCTACTCAAAAGGTTGCCGCAAATCGATCTGATGATCGGCCCAGACAACATTCCGGAATTGCCCGCTCTACTCGCCGATCAGGCGGGTGGCGCACCGCCTCGCGTGCGCACCGAGTTCGACCTCGACGCCCCCAGCTTTCTCTCTCACTCCACGACCCATGGCGCGCTCGGCACGTCGGCGTTCGTCACCGTGATGAAGGGCTGCAACGAACGTTGCTCTTACTGCATCGTCCCGCACACCCGTGGCCCGGAGCGCTACCGGCCCTCCGGCGAAATCATCGAAGAAGCGCGGCGTCTGAGCGAGGCAGGCGTCCGCGAGATCACGTTGCTCGGGCAGACCGTCAACAGCTACTCGGATCCGAGTAGAACGCTTCGCAGCTTGGCCGCGGAGACCGGGGTCGAGGCCTGGCGCCATACCCGCCTGGAGCGTGCGCGAGCAGACGAGAGTCAGTTTCCCGAACTGCTCCACGCCATCGCAGCACACGCGCCTCGGCTCGGGCGGCTGCGCTATACGAGCCCGCATCCACGGCATCTCACTCGTTCTCTGATTCGAGCGCATCGGGATCTGCCGCTCCTGGCGCGACACGTCCACATGCCGGTGCAGTCCGGCAGCGACCGAGTGCTCAGGCGAATGATCAGACGCTACTCCGCCGCAGAATATCTGGAGCGAATCGAGGCGCTCAGAGCGTCGGTACCGGGCATCACGCTTTCGACGGACATCATCGTGGGCTTTCCCGGCGAGTCGCGCGAGGACTTCGAGCAAACGCTCGACCTGGTCAGCCAGGCCGGGTTCGTGGGCGTCTTCGCCTTCAAGTACTCCCAACGCCCGTTTACGCCGGCCTTGAAGCTCCATGACGACGTTTCAGAGCCAGAAAAGAACCAGCGACTGGCGGAGCTCTTCGCTCTCAGCAATTCCATGCGCCAGGCTCACCTAGCGTCTCTGGTGGGAAGTGAACAGGAGGTCCTGATCGAAGGTCGCAACAAGGGCGGTCAGCTCGGAGGCCGCACTGAAAGAAACGAAATCGTCCACTTCTCGTGCACGAGCGATCTGAGCGGGAGGTTCGCGCGCGTGCGTATCGTGCGCGCCAACAAGAACTCGTTGCTCGGCGAACTCGTGGACGCGACTTCGGATCGAGCGACACCTGTTGCGAAACAGCCTGGTCCGGGTCCACGGCGCTTACCCATCCTGGCATCATGAGTCGCATCATCAGCTTCGAAGGGCACCGACCTCGTCTCGGGCTGCACGTGTTCGTCGCCGATACTGCATGTGTGATCGGACAGGTCGAACTCGGGGACGAGGTGAGCGTCTGGTACGGAGCCGTACTGCGTGGGGATGTTGGCCGCATCGTGGTAGGTGCACGGAGCAACATCCAAGACCTGGCTTGTCTTCACATGACCGGCGGGGTCTCGCACGTACATGTCGGCTGCGACGTGACGGTAGGGCATGGCGCCCTGGTGCATGGAGCGAGGGTGGGCGACGGAGCCTTGATTGGCATGGGTAGCATCCTGCTCGACAACGCCGAGATCGGCGAGCAGAGCGTGGTTGGGGCGGGGGCGGTGGTGACACCAAATACCAAGATCCCCCCGCGGAGTCTGGTGCTGGGCAGTCCTGCTCGCGTGGTACGGGAGCTTTCACGGGAGGACTTCGAGCAGGGCAAGGTCGGCGCTCGGGTGTATACCGACCTGGCCGCGCGTTTCCGCGACATTTCCGGACAAGAACCCGGCGGCTGACGCTCCTTGCAGCGATAGCGAGCGGCGGCCGATCAGCCGCCGCCGACGAAGTGCACGATCTCTATCACGTCGTCAGCGGCGAGCGCGGTGGACACATGCTCTGCGCGAGGAACGACGCGGCGGTTACGTTCGACTGCCACGGGGCCCTCGACCAAACCGAGGTGTTCGATCAATCCACGCACCGTTAGCTCATCGGGAACGTCACGTGGGTCTCCATTCACGGTGAGTCGCATGCAAGGGCGACCTTATGACAGCGCGCATAAAGGTCAAGCAGCAAGCGTTAGCTACGCGTAATCAAAGGGCCTTGCCTGCTCGACGCGCGCCGCCTCTGCGACAGTCAAGTAGGCGACTGACCGCAGCGAGCCCCGGTCAGCCGTGTGCCCTGCAAACGTGCCTCACCTTCCTCCGGTGAAACTCTCGGGAAACTGCAAGTCGGCGACAATCCGCGGAGTTTTGGCTGAACGCGCCAGCTCCACGGCACCGACTTTGCGGGATCCGGGCAAAGGGCTGTAGGATCCATCTAGCATATGCGAGCGGTCTTCCGGGCAATCTCGTTCATAGTGGCGATGGGCGCCGGGGCCGCACTGACGTTTACGCTGGCGTCCCGATACTGGCTAGGCTCCTACCGGGCCTTACCGGGCACATGGCTGGGCGGTCACGCATACGACCCAGATCTCCATACAAGCCCCGCGGCGTGGTTGGAGTTGCGACGCAGCCAATTGCTCGAGCGCCGGATCTATCTGCGCTTGTCCGACGAAACCTTCGAGTTCAGTTTCGGTGAGCTCGGCCTGGAACTGGATGTCCCCGACGTGCTCGAAGCAATGGAGCGCGAGGCACAAGAAGGCCCCGAGTGGGCGCGCCTCTTGCGTGCGGTGCGGGCCAGGCGCGGCCTCATCGAACAGCCCGTCCTTTTCAAGATCGACGAGAAGCGTGCGAGAGACACCTTGAAAGGCCTCGCACCGCTGATCCGCTCTAGTGCGGTCAATGCCCGGTTGGACCTGAACGCGCACCGGCGTGTGGAAAGCAGGGCTGGGCGAGAACTCGACATCGAGGGCACGCTGAAAGCACTCGAACACGCCTCTTTGCAGAGCACACCAGTCATCAGCGCACGCGAACTGGAGATCCAGCCCGAAGTAACTACCGAAATGCTCTCCGACATCGACGTCTCCAAGGTGCTTTCGAGCTACGAAACGAGCTTCGAGCACAAGGCCGGCAGTCGGGCGATCAACATTCGTCGCGCCGCCGAATATCTGGACGAAACCATCCTGGCTCCCCATGCGGAGCTGAGTTTCAACAAGGTCGTCGGGCCTCGCGAGGAGTCACGGGGCTTCGCCTATGCGCCGGTGATCGTGAACGACGAGCTCGACAGGGATGTCGGAGGGGGTGTTTGCCAAGTAGCCACCACGCTGCACGCTGCCGCGGTGTTTGGCCTTTTGGAAGTGACCAGACGCCGCAGCCACAGCAGGCCGAGCGGCTACGCACCGCTCGGGTTGGATGCGACCGTCATCTACGGCAAGGTCGACCTCAGGCTGAAGAACCCGTATGACACGCCGCTCATGATTCACGCCTACCTGCCCAGCCGCTACACCATCCGCGTGGAACTGCTCGGGCGGGAGCCCGCGGCCAAGGTCACGCACAGCTACGCGGTCACCGAGAAATACGACTTCGTGCGCCGCGTGGCCACGAAGCCGTTCCTCGAAGCGGGTGAGTACGAGCGTCGCCAAAAGGGCATACCGGGCTACGACGTCATCAGCGTCCTCAATATCGAGTACGAAGACGGTACCAAGGAGCGGCGTAGCTACCGCAGCAAATACTATCCAGTCCCGGAGGTGTACTGGCTAAAAGAGGGAGCGCCCTTGAGCGAATTGCCCGCGTTGCCCGAGGGAGCCACCCATACCGAGCAGGTGGGCGACGCCGATGCAGCGGGCTCCGAGGCAACGGTCGACGAAGGTACCCTGCGCGGCTGACTCGGGGCCCGCGAGCGACCAGAGCCGGAGACGCAACGTCAGTCCTGGGAGCCTGCGCGATCCCAGAAAGCCGGAGGGCAGCAAAGCAATAGCGCGCGATCTATCGCATCTCGATGCAAAACAGAGCAGCGCACGTCTTGTTCTGTTGCTGAGTTTTGTCCGCGCCTCCATTGGCGCTGGCGTCTTGCAAGCATGGTGTTACCTCTTGCCGGGTGAACGTTCGAGCTTTCGCGAAGCGCATCTCGAGGCGCGCTCTGCCGATCGCAGGCCTGACGATCGTGGTCCCCACTGAGCTGGGATGTGGCAGTGCCGACTCGGGTACCGATTTCAACGATGGCGTATTCGAGGCTGACGCTACCGCCACCACCAGCACTACGACAGGATCGACCAACCGGAGCACCGACGTCGCTTCCTCGGGAACCGGGGGTGCAACGCAGCAGAGCAGCACATCGAGCAGCGAAGCCTCCGATGGCGCCGGCGGTACCCTTGCCGGCTCTACGAACCAGGCTGCCACCAGCAACACTGTCGGCGGCGGGGGCGCCAGCGCCTCGTCCTTGACGGCCAGCACGACGGGGGAGGCGGCGGGGGCGGGCGGGGATGCGCCGAACACGACGAGCGAAATGACCTCCAGTTCCAACGGGGGGCCCAGTTCCAACGGGGGGCAAGGTGGGGCCACATCGATGGCAGCCAGCGGCACATCGAGCGGCGGCACCGAAGCCTCGTCCCCCAACAACTCCCGCGGGTGCCCCGACAGCGCCCCTACCGACGGGGCGCGCTGCACGCTCGTCCAGTTGGCGAGTCGCTGCGCTTACGACGACACGAGCTGCGTTTGTCAGGGGCTTCTCGGCTTTCAGTCCTGGCGCTGTCAGGCCGACCAGGCCAGCGCCTCCGGCTCGACCTTTGGCAGCACCGGGCGAGGCGCTTCGGGGGGCTTCGGAGCGTTCGGTGGGGCCAACCTCGAACTGCCCGGAGCGCCGTGAGCCCGGCACCCTCGCTGGCCAGTTGCTATAGTTTTGGCTTGATTTGAGCACACCAGGCGATACACACGGGCTCGTGACGGCACGCTCGACACTTGTCCTGCTCGGCCTGCTCGCCCCCCAAGTCGTTGGTTGCGCCGAGCAAGCCACCGACGCCAAGGCCGAACGGGCGACCGCCCCCTCCTCGAGTGCGCCAGCGCCGGTAGCCTCCTCGCACGCGGCCCCCATTTCGAGCCTGGTCGTCGATCACGGCGAACTGGACACTCGCGCGCCAACCAGTTCGCCAAAACTTGCCGCGACCGCCATCGCCACGACGGTCTACAAGCTGGCGAACACGGACTCCAGACGCCTGGGCTACATCCGGCTCGGAGGCGTGGTCTCCCGAGACCCAGCACCGGTCCAAGGGAAGGGCTGCAAGAAGAAATGGTACCACGTCTATCCGATGGGATACGTGTGCATGGAAGAGGCCACCACCGATCTGGACGATCCCCTGGTGCGCGCCACCAGCAAACGTCCGGCGCTCGACGAACCATTGCCGTATCACTACGGGTTCGTGCGCGCAACCGCGCCGCAGTATCTCAAGATCCCTACCAAGCAGCAGCAGCTCAAGAGTGAATTCAAGCTCGAGGAGCACCTCGAGTGGTTCAAAGAGCACTACGAAGAGGTGCAATCCGTCGTGTTGGGCGCCAACGATGTCCCGCTCGACGCGCGCGGAATCGCCCTGCCGGGTCTGGCCCTACCCAAGGGGTTTCGCCCCTCGACCGAGCTGAGCCGCAATGAGCTGTTCGGTGGCGCGCCGGGGGAAGGAGAAATCCCGTTCTGGCTCGAGGGCGGCCGCAAGATACCCAATGTCTCCGGCTTCGAAGTCCCCGACTATGCGGTATTCGCCGATCGCGTGCGGCGCAAGACTGGACTGTCTTTCGTGGACGCTTTCAATACCAAGAGCGAAGATCTGGAGCGACGCTTTGCCGTCACGGTCGACATGCGTCTCATTCCTACCACCAAGGTGAAGCCCGACACCGGTTCACCGTTCCATGGGATCGAGATCACCCCCGACATGCATTTGCCCTTCGCATGGGTCAACAAGCGAGACAAGACGACCTACAAGCTGATCCGGAATTCGGATGAAGCTCGTCCCGCCGAAGCCGTGCCAAGGCGCGCCATCGTGCCGCTGAGCGGCAAGGCCCGCATCAAGGGAGGCAAGCGCTACTACCAGACGCTCAAGGACAAGACGCGTTGGCTGCTAGGAGACGACTTGAGCATCGTGACCAAGCCCCCGAGCCTGCCGGAGTATGCCGACAAGGGCGAGAAGTGGATCGACATCTCGATAGGGCAACAAACCCTGGTGTTGTACGAAGGAAAGCACCCCTGGTACGCCACCATGGTTTCGACGGGGCGCGATCGCTTTGGGGATCCGAAGGAGTCACTGTCCACCCCGATGGGAGAGTTCGAGCTACAGAGCAAGCACATTGCCGCGGCGATGGACTCCGAGGAGAATTCCACGGTCTCCGGTGGTCAGAGGGCCACTCGAACCCATTTCGATGGGGAAGCGAAGGCGACGATCGCCCGGCTCAAGAAAGCCATTGCCGCTGGCGAGAAACTCAGCGATCAGGACCAGCGGCGCTGGGCCAACGTGGAGAAAGGGCGCCACCCGGAGTACGGCGTGACCCGTCGGCGCGGCTCATCGAACTTCGAACTCCGAGACGTTCCCTGGATCCAGTATTTTGCCGCCGGCTACGCGATCCATGGAGCTTACTGGCACGACGTATTCGGCATCCCCCGCAGTCACGGCTGCGTGAACCTGGCCCCCATCGACGCCCGCCTGGTGTTCATGTGGACGGATCCGCCCATTCCCGAGGGCTGGCACGGCATCAACATTGGCCACGACATGGGGCAGGGCACCCGAGTGTTCATCCACGAATGAAGCTTGGCGCGAGTCAAGGGTCGCCGACTTCGACCGGCAGCGGGCTGATGGCAAACGCCGCGTTGATCAACCCAACGTGAGAGTAAGTCTGCGGGAAGTTTCCCAGGAGTCTTCCCGTCGTCGGGTCTACGTCTTCGCTGAGAAGGCCGACGTGGTTAGCATAGTCGAGCAGCTGCTCGAAAGCCTCCTGAGCTTCGTCGATGTGCCCGAGGCGCGCCAGGGCCTCCACGTACCAAAACCCGCACACCGTGAAGGTGGCATGCGTGTCGCCAATGCCATCGTGATGCTTGTAGCGATGCATCAGGTGCCCCTTCACGCTCAGCTCTCGCGCTAGCGCACGAACATGGGATTCGGCATTGGGGTGCCCCCGGTGCAGGTAACCGAGATTGACCATCATCAAAAGCGCCGCGTCCGCGTTCGTCGTCACCGTGGAGTCGCCGTAGTAGCCATGGTCGGGGTGATAACAGGCCTCGATCATCTTGCGCGCGCGCTCGGACAACTCGCATGCTGTCTTCTTCATTGCCGCGTCCCCGATGCGCTCGGCGATGCGCTCGGCGACGGTTCCACCAACCCAGTGAAACAGCAGGGAAAATGTGTGAACGCGGGTGTCGTCCCGGATCTCCCAGATGCCGGCATCGGGGAGATCCATGTTCTCGCCGATTCGATCGAGCAAGCGCTTGACGAGACGGTGAGAAAAATCCGAGACGTGGTCTTCAAAGCGAAAGTCCGTGTAAAAGGGTGCGAGGGCCGCAAGCATTTCTCCGTAGAGATCGTTCTGAAATTGCAGGTACGCAGCGTTACCCGCCCGGACCGGTTGGTTCCCTTCGAACCCCGAGAGGTGATCCAAGACTTCCTCGTGCAACTGCGCTTGACCGGAAATCGCGTAGACCGGCTGCAAGCGCTCGTGGGCGGCGGCGACGTTCTTGAGGAAAGTCAGAAAAGCCTCCATCTCGTCGAAGTGGCCGAGCCTGCGCATGGCGCGTACCGTGAAGTAGGCGTCGCGCAGCCAACAGAAGCGGTAGTCCCAGTTGCGGCCCGCGCCGGGGTATTCAGGCAGGCTTGTGGTGGTGGCCGCGGTGATGGCCCCCGTGTCCTCGAACTGATGCAACTTCAGCGCGAGCGCGGAACGCACGACGGCTTTTTGAAAGCGTCCAGGCAGGGCAGTGTGCTTGACCCACCGCTCCCAGTACGCCTGCGTACGCGAGAGAAAGCTCGTGCAAGTTTCGACCAGCCCTGCCTCGAGTGGTTCGCCCCAGGTAAGCACGATCCAGGCATCGTTTTCCAGTAGGAATTGATTCTCCTCCGTCACATATGCCAGCGGCACATTGGTGGTCATGCGCAGTTGCGCGCCGGGGATGTGCCATTGGATGTGATTGGATGCCGTATGCGAGTCGGGTTGCAGTCGCCCGTAGTCGTAGGTCGGGCGACAACGAATGCGCACGACCGGTTCCCCGGAAACGCGCCGGAGCCTGCGTATCAACATGGCGGGCTTGAAGGAACGCTCGTACTGCTTGAAGCGCGGTGCGAAATCCATCACCTCGAAGCTTCCACTCGGCACATGAAACAGCGTGCGCAGGATATTGGTATTCGGCACGTAGTGCTGTTCGATCTCCGTGGGAGGTGCGTCCGGCTCCACGGAGAACACGCCTCCTCGTTCTTCATCCAGAAGTGCACCGAACACCGAGCTCGAATCGAAGCGCGGCCAACACAGCCAAACTACACGCGCGCGCCCGTCGACCAAAGCCTGGTAGGCGCAATTACCTATCAACGCAAGCTTCATTGGAAAACCCCGAGCTGCGACTTGGAAAACGATGCTGGCCTGTGAGATAACGTCGCAGCTGACATGGTGAAAAAAGCGGCCAGATCCAAGTCCAAACTAATTGTTGCATCCACTCGTCTGCCAGTCACGATGTCGCGTGGCAGCACGAAATGGGAGGTCACGTCCAGCACGGGAGGGTTGGTTACCGCACTGAAGGCCGTCAAGGAAAGACGCAAATTCACCTGGCTAGGATGGCCCGGTGCCTACATTCCTCCCACGGAACAGCCCGCGGCGGTGCGCGAGCTCGCAAAACACGGCTGTTGTCCGGTTTTCATCACCGAGTCCGACATGGTCGGCTTCTACGAGAAGTTCTCCAACGGATCGTTGTGGCCTCTATTTCACAATCTGACGGACCGCACGCACTTCGATCGAGGCGCTTGGCGTTCCTACCAGCAAGTAAACCGCATGTATGCCGATGCGATCGCCAAGCTGGCCGCTCCCGGTGACTTCATCTGGGTGCACGACTACCAGCTGTGCCTGCTGCCCGAGCTTCTGAGAGACCGGGGCCTGGGCTGTCCGATCGGTTTCTTTCTGCATATCCCGTTTCCCTCATCGGAAACCTACCGGACACTCCCGGTCAATGAAGAGGTGCTCCGAGGGCTGTTGGGAGCCGACCTGATAGGCTTTCATTCGTACGAATACGTCAGCCACTTCAGGCTCGCCTGCCTGCGTGTATTGGGGCTCGAATCCGAGCCCGACAGGGTTGGTCTACAGTCACGCGGCGTGAAGCTCTCGGTTTTGCCCATTGGCATCGATCCCGGTGAGATTCGCACGATGGTGCGCAGCGCCGCCGCGCGCGAAGAATTCACCGAGCTCAGCCGCACCTTCGCGGGCAAGAAGATCATCTGTGGCGTCGACAGGCTGGACTACACCAAGGGGATCCCGCAGAAGCTGGAAGCGTTCGAGGAACTGCTGGAGGAGCGCCCCGACTGGCGAGAAAACTGCGTGCTGATTCAGGTCGCGGCGCCCACGCGCACTGGAGTCGAGGAGTACCAGCAGCTCAAACGCGATGTGGACGAGCGTGTAGGACGCATCAATGGCCGCTACGGTTCGTCGAGTCACACGCCTGTCGTTTATGTCAACCAGAGCGTGGAGCGCGATCGCCTTTGTGGGCTGTATCGGGCCGCGGATGTCGCACTGGTGACACCGATTCGCGATGGAATGAACCTGGTTGCGCTGGAGTATGTGGCCGCGCGCGGTGAGCGCGGGGGCAACTTGATTCTCAGTGAGTTTACCGGGGCCGCCCATTGCCTAGCCGGCGCGCGCCTGGTCAACCCCTACAATTCGAGTCGTCTGGCCGGAGTGATCGCGGAAGCCCTGGACTCCGACAGCCCCCACTCCGAATCGTTCGGCCACATGCTGAACTTCGTCAACGAGAACACGTCCATGCGATGGGCCAACCACTTCTTGGACCGCCTCGAAGAGTTCAGCGGGGATCCAACTCACGAGGCAGCGCTGTTCCGGGTACGCGAACACCGAATGAAAGCGCGCGTGGAGAAGGCTCGCCGCCCCCTGGTCTTCCTAGACTACGACGGTACGCTGCGCTCCTACGTCATCAATCCGCGTGAGGCAGTGCCGGATGCGCGAATTCTGAATGTTCTCGAAGAGCTCGCACAGCACGCTACCGTCTACGTGGTGAGTGGCCGCGACGGCAACACGTTGGAGAGCTGGCTGGGGCAGCTCCCCATTGGGCTGGTGGCGGAACACGGGCTGTCCATGCGTGCTCCCGGCGAAAAGTGGCACCAGCGGGCGAATATTTCCGGCTCGGCGTTGACGCGGCTCGTGCGGCCGTTGTTCGAGGACTTCACGCGGCGCACGCCCGGCAGCGCGATCGAATACAAAAAGGCGGCCATCGCGTGGCACTACCGTGCCGCGGACCCCGAATACAGCGTATTTCAGGCGATGGAACTATTGACCCGCCTGGAGGATCTGCTGAAACGCCGCCCCTACAAGGTGCTTCGCGGCTCCCGAGTCATCGAGGTGCGGCACGAGCACGTGACGAAGGGCAATGCCGTGGCTCACTTGTTGGATCGCCACCCGGATGCGGATTTCCTCTTTTGCGCGGGAGATGATCGGACCGACGAGGACATGATGCGCGCGATTCCCGACTCGTGGCAAGCGCGTGCCGTGACCTGCTGGGTGGGAAGCGTGAACCCGTGGGCAGCCTACTGGCGCGAATCCAATACTGCGCTTCTGTCCGAACTCGAGCAGATGGTGAAGATCTGGCACCGCACCAAGCCGGAAGTTCACACGGTACGATCTGGCAGTGCGAATTCCGCCACGGCGGAGTCCCGCGCGCGCGCCCCGAAGGCCAAGAAGGCACCGCCACATCGCCGCACCAAGCGCGCCGCTCCAAAAAAACGCCGCGCTCCTGCCAGGAAGCGAGCCAAGGCGCAAAGTCGCTGAATTCGCGAGCCATTGCGTTCTGCAAAACGTCTCTTTAGTTGACCTTTTTCGAAACGAGCCCATCGTGATCGGGTGCACGACAAGAGCCGTACGCTCCTGGGTTCGATCTGGCCGCTGGTCGTCGCCTTCGGGTGTGCCAAGAAAGACCGACCCGAAGCCAGGCTGATGAGCTCCGGCGAAGAGGAAGATCCCGTGAGTGTCTCGACCATACCCGGTTCTCCGCGTCTCACACAGGCAGGAGAGCACCCGGAGTTCTCCGAGCGTGTCGAGGAACGTTCTCGCATGGTTCGGTTGGCTCTGGAAGAAGAGGGCATCCAGGAGCCGCGCGTGCTCGAAGCCATGCGGCGCGTTCCCAGGCACATGTTCGTACCCAAGGCGAGCCGAAGCGAAGCCTATGCCAATCGCCCGTTGCCGATCGGATACGGGCAGACCATCAGCCAGCCTTACATCGTGGCGGCCATGACGGAGGCAGCGAAACCCGAACCGGGCGATCGTTGTCTGGAAGTCGGCACGGGCAGTGGCTATCAGGCGGCCGTGCTCGCCGAGCTCTGCCAGAGCGTCTACAGCATCGAGTATCTGCCAGCAGTCGGGGCTTTCGGAGAGCACAACTTGCGGGCGCTCGGTTATGCTCCGAGTCGCGTGCACTTGAGGGTAGGGGACGGCTTCAAGGGATGGCCCGAAGCCGCGCCGTTCCAGGTGATCGTCGTGACGGCGGCTCCGGAGTCCGTGCCGCCCCCACTGCTCCGCCAGCTGGCAGTGGGCGGGCGTCTGGTCATCCCCGTGGGGCCCGAGCACGGGGTACAACAGCTCGAAAGGTGGAACCGCAGGGCACCGGGGAATCAGCCCGAAGCCTTCGAACACGCGACGCTCATGGGAGTGCGGTTCGTGCCGTTCTTGGGCGACGCCGCGCGCTAGCTTCGAACCAGGGGGCCTGAGGGTACGATTCTGTGCCTGGTGGCCGAGTTGCGGCAGTATGGGAGCGGTCCATGCGGCGAAGAGTGATCCAAAGGCTCGGGGCCACTCTCCTCGGGGCAGGCGTGCTGGGGAGCGTGATGCCGCTGCCAGTGGCCCCGCGGCGCCCTCCTTCGAGCAACCAGGTCCAGTCCGGCCCTGAAGCCTGCCGTCGCGCCGAAACGACACCTCCCATCCACTCGCCCGAGGCTCCTTCGACGGTCCAAACCGCCGAGCCGGTGGTCACGGTGCAGCCGGTGCCTCCCACACCGCCGGCGTGCCCGCCCGAAATGGTGCTGGTCTCTGGTTCTTACTGTACCGAGGTCGAACACACCTGCTTGCATTGGCTGGACGACAAGACTCTTCCGTTCGCACGTTGCGGCAAGTACGCGAAACGAGCCGAATGCGTTGGCGAGCGAGTGCACCTGCGCTTCTGCATCGATCGCTTCGAGTCCGCGGACGCCGACGGGCTCCCGTTGAATCACCAGAGCTTCGTACTGGCCAGCCGGCGCTGCAAGGGTCAAAAGAAACGACTCTGCCGCGAGAGCGAGTGGAACTTCGCCTGCGAAGGCGAAGAGATGCTGCCGTACCCCTATGGGCTCGAGCGACAGCCCAAGTGCAACCAGGATCGCTCCGACCTGTTCGAAAATAACCCCCACCGGCGCATCCTCAGGGACCTGAGACAGAAGAACGATCCCAAGAGCGCCTGCATCAGCCCTTTTGGCGTCTACAATATGGTCGGCAATCTCGACGAGCCCGTCCAAAAAGACGGCCGGCCGAGTCCCCCGTTTCGCAACGCGCTCAAGGGCGGATGGTGGATGGCAGGCCGCAACCGGTGCCGCCCGGCGACCACCGCCCACG
This sequence comes from uncultured delta proteobacterium, assembly GCA_963809955.1. Lineage (GTDB taxonomy): Bacteria > Myxococcota_A > Polyangia > Polyangiales > Polyangiaceae > JAICQQ01. The sequence goes on along the minus strand of CAWELQ010000026.1, from coordinate 404,132 downwards.
ATGACTACTACAGCGACATTCAAATTGGGGTGCGTTGCTGTTCGGACCCGCTGCTTTAGCGGCGCAAAGTTCACGTCTCGGCTGCCCAGTCAATGGGCCAAGAGAGCAAGAACAACATCAAATATTAATCGCAAGTAACTGATATGAAACATCTTTAACTCAAACATGCGAAAATGAGCCCGCTTGGGCCTTCCAAGAGCCAGCCAGCTGGCCGTAGAATTGGGGGTTGACCGAAGGCGTCCTGCGCCGAATGTTCGAGCCTCCGCGTGCGCTTCAGTAAGACTCTCTTGTGGATTGTGGCCGGGCTGGGAGGCTTCGGATGCGACGGCAATCGTGCCGCGCCGCACGGCGGACCGTCGTCAGTGGCCGAGTCGTCGGCGCAGGTCGCGGAGCCATCCACCGACGCCGTGGCGAGCACTCAGGCTCCGCGTGAACCGAGCGGGATCCTGGCACGTTCCAAAGACAACCTGCTCACTCCCCAAAGCGACGAACCATCCGAGTGCCCGGAAGGCATGGTGCTGGTCGAGGGTGAGTACTGCCCCAAGGTCCAGCAGGAGTGCCTGCGCTATCTGGACCCACCAGGTCGCTACGAGCAGTTTCGCTGCGCGGAGTACGCGCCTTCCAAATGTCTTTCCAAGGCGCGCCGCAGGATGCGCTTCTGCATCGACAGGGACGAGTACACCGAGCCTGGCGAAAACCTGCCTGCCAATCACCGCAGTTTTACCCATGCTGAGAAGACCTGCTCGAGTCTGGGAAAGCGCGTGTGCATGGAAAGCGAATGGGTCTTCGCCTGTGAGGGAGAAGACATGCTGCCTTATCCGTACGGTCTGAAGCGCGACCCCAGCGCCTGCAACGCGGACCGCACGGACATCATCGGGCCGGCGGGGGAGTTGAGAGATCTGCGGGCTCCTTCGGATGCGTTCCCGCGCTGCGTGAGCCCCTTCGGCGTGCGCAACCTGTCAGGGAATCTCGAGGAATTCGTGGCCATGGACCGGAGCGGGCCGCCCATACCGGCAATGAAGGGAGCCTACTGGCAACCCAGTCGCAACTTCTGCCGGGCCAAGCAGACCGCGCACGACCGTTACTACAATGGCACCGAGACGGGCTTCAGGTGCTGTGCCGATGCGCCCGAAGGGCCGTGAGTTTCGGCGCTCGCGACGTCAAGGGTAGCCGCCCGGATCGGTGAGGGTGAGAGTTTCCTCGAAGCCGAACATCAGGTTGAGATTCTGCACGGCCTGCCCGGCGCCGCCCTTGATCAGGTTATCGAGGGCGCTGAAAAGGACAAGCTGACGGCGACCTGCCTCGACCCCGCCCCAGGCCAAGCCCACTTCGGCGTAGTTCGAATGGGCCACCGCCACGACTTCGGGCAGCCGCTGACTCGGCACGCGCACGAAGGCCTCTTTCGCGTAAGCCTCGCTGAAAAGCGAGCGGAGCTCATGCTCGCCGATATCGGCGCTCACCGAGACGAAGCTCGTCGCGAAGATGCCGCGCGCGAGCGGCGCCGAAACCGGCACGAACGAGAGTGACAGCTCGCGTGCGCCGAACGCGCGCAAGTTCTCGACGATCTCCGGGGCATGAGCGTGGACCAGGGGCTTGTAGGTGCGAAGATTCGCCGCTCGAGTGGGATGGTGGGTCGTGGGCAGCGGCGCTGCGCCAGCGCCGCTCGAGCCGGTCGCCGCCACGGTGTGCACCGCCCCCTCGAGTAATCCTGCTTTCGCCAGCGGGACCAGCGCCAACTGAATGCAGGTCGCGAAACAACCGGGGCTCGCCACGTATCGGGCCTGCCGGAGCTTCGATTGGTTCCACTCGGGTAGGCCGTACACGAATTCGCTGAGGAGCTCCGGGTGAGGGTGCTTGGCTCCGTAGAAGCGCTCGTATTGCTCCGCGTCCTTGAGTCGATGCGCGCCCGATAGGTCCAGCACCCGCACGCCCGCGGTGACGGCGGCCTGCACCACCTCGGCGCTGACCTGGTGAGGCACACCCATGATCACGACATCCACATCGCGAACGGCCGCTTCAGGGGTCAATGCTTCGAAGCGAAGCTCGCTCAATCCCTCCAGATGCGGGAGCGCCGCCGCCACCGGCTCTCCCAAGTGGTCGGCTGCACCAACGCGCACGATCTCGATCCCGGGGTGCAGAAACAAGCGCCGCAGGATCTCGGCCCCCGCGAAGCCCGACCCCCCGAGCAGACTGGCTTTGAGCATACCTCGAAGGTAGCAGATTTCTTACTCGCTCACCGTGATCGGAACCCAGAGGGCTCGCACTTTCGCCGTCGTACCCTCGCGCGTGTACCCTGCGAGGCCATAGAGCAAATTCCACCAGTGACCGTCCGGGGTTTCGCCGTAACTGAAGAGCGGAAAGATGTGCACTTGCCAATCGAGCCCGTTCTTGTAGCGGCGCTCGCTGTAGTACACGTTGCCGATCAGCTGAGAGAGCGAGTCCTTCTCGGCAAACCGCCAATACAGGGGAAAGGCCACGGTGGAACGAGAATTCGGGCTGGCAAAGTCCCAAAAGATGGGAGCCACCACTGTGTGCGTGCTCCGCCCGTTGCGCCCCAAATATAGGATGGGGTGAATGTTGGTCTGCCAACCCCTGAGATCGTGAGAATGCTGGAAGAACGGTGTCACCCACAGCGATTCGCTGACGCCATAGCGTTCGAAGTGTGCCCAGAATGGAAAGAAGACGCTGTTCGACTCACGTGGGCTGGTCCGCGAATACAGAAAGGGGAACAGAAGCTTCTGATCGAGATGGATGGTTGGATCGCGGTAGTGCCAGTAAAGGGGCGTGACCATGTCCAGTTCGGTGCGCCCGCGGTGCCGCGCATACAACCAGCTCACGAAGGTATTTTCGCCATCCGCCCCGTGGTAGTTCAGATAGAGTGGATTGATGAATAGCGTCTCTTCGCCCTTGTGACCGTAGTGGAAGAACGGGAGCACCGTGGTGTGGCGCTCGTCTTCTCCCCAGATGCTCCAGTAGAAAGGGAACAGGTGCAGGTAGTCGCGCTTTTCGGTGTGACGCCGATAGTACGGTCCCCAGACGTTCGTCCAGGAGAGCTCCCGATCGTTGTAACGGTAGTAGTGAAGCAGCGGCGGTATGATCTCGTATTGTGTTCGGTTGTTCTGACCGAAGAAGTAGAGCGGAAAGACGCCCAAATCGATATCGTGCGCCGTTCGTGTGTCGCAGTTCTGTCCACCGCTCCAGGAGCAGAATGCGGGACCGAGCAGATTGAACCCCCCGTGCGCGTCGTTGGACAGATAGGTCAACAGAGGGGGAATCAGCGTGTACCCCCCATGGGGTCGTCGTCCGACCGCATACAGGGGCAGCAGCCAGTCGTCGCTCTCGGTCTTGGTTCTGCGATTGACGAACGGCCCCACGACCGTGGTTCGGGCGGCTTCAAGCTTGTCGTTCAGGTTCCAGATCAACGGGAACAGCACATCGTCGGAACGCTCCGCGCTGCGCCGATTGTAGTACACCCCGCCGAACAACGAAGCGCGATCAGTTACCGAAGGGTCGGTGCGCGAGGGCTGTAGGCGCTCCGCCCATACCGGAAATGCCACGCGGTAACGATACTTGCCGCTCTGTTCGTTGTAATACAGACCGTAGAATTGCCGCTCGGTTTCTGCCGCAGTTCCTTGGGGCAGAGTGCTGGTGTCCAGGTCGGTACCAATCATCTGCTCGGTCTTCTTGGAAACCTTGAGCGGATTTTGGGGCAGGGCGGGCTCGTTGCCTTCGGGGACGACACTGTCGGTCGCGCCGGAAGCCGCGTGCGTTTCCGGCGCGTCCGAGGGCTTGGGCTCGCTGCCCTGCTGAGGTGGCGGCCCCCCCGCACCAATCGGCGCGACGCCAGGTCCATATGGATCTTGCGCGGCCGCGGGCAGCGACCAACTCAACGCCACCGACACCCCGACCAGTGCGCGCGCACCCAGCGCCCACGACTCTCGCTTCAAACCGTGACCTCGCTCTCGGAATCAGAGCCCGCCTTGCCGCGCAGTGTCGCGCTCAGCGTCACCACCAATTCGTCTTGTTTCACATCTCGTTGCTCGTGCCCGAGCAGGTCCTTCACCTGCACGACGCCACGCTCGAGTTCCGACTCGCCCAACACCAGGCAAACCCTCGCTCCCCCCGAGTTGGCGCGCCGTAGCATGCTCTTGAGCGACGCACCTCTGCCGTCCACTTCCGTCACGATACCAGCCTTTCTCAGCTGCTTCGCGAGGACCAGGGCTCTGGTGATCGCGGGCTTGCCCAGGGGGGCGATGGCTACCCAGGCCGGTCGCGCCAGAGGCGCCTCGCCGAGGGCGAGCAGGATGCGTTCCATCCCCATGGCGAAGCCGATGGCCGGCGTCTCCGGACCGCCGAGCCCGGCGATCATCTGATCGTAGCGACCGCCTCCCAAGAGAGCGTTCTGGGAGCCGAGCTCACCGCTCGTGGCCGTGATCTCGAACGTGGTGCGCGTGTAGTAGTCGAGCCCCCGCACCAACCTGGGATCGACCCGGTAAGGCGTTCCCAAGGCATTCAGGTGCTCGAGCAGCCCTTCCCAGTGTTCCCGATCGTCGTCGGAGAGCACATCCAAGATGCTGGGTGCCTGCTCGGCGATCTGGCGGTCGCGCTCGTCCTTCGAGTCGAGCACCCGGAGCGGGTTTTGCTCGAAACGCTCCCGCGCGTGCGGGCTCAAGGAGTCGGCAAGTGGGCGCAAGTATCCGACCAACCGATTCCGGTAGCGTTCGCGAGTTTCTCGAGCGCCGAGCGAGTTCACGCTGATGTCGAGCCCATCGATCCCGAGCCCCGTCAGCATTTCGTAGAGCATGTCGATGAGCTCGGCGTCACAAGCAGGGCCCGGGTCACCGTAGATCTCACAACCTGCCTGGTGGAACTGGCGCTGCCGGCCACGCTGTGGTCTCTCTGCGCGAAACATTGGGCCCAGGTAGTACCAGCGCGTCACTGGCTTGCGTGTGTAGACCGTTTCGTTGATGAACGCGCGCGCGCAGCTCGGCGTACCTTCTGGCCTGAGCGACAGCGACTCGTGATCGCGCACGAGCGTGAACATCTGCTTTTCGACCACCTCGGTGGTTTCGCCGGTCGAATGCTGGAAGAGCGAGGTCGCTTCGAGGAGGGGCGTCCGGACTTCTTCGAACCCGTAGCGCTCCACCGTGCTTCGAAAACGCTGTTCGACCTGCTGCCAGCGGCTGGCTTCTTCAGGGAGGATGTCCGGCATCCCCTTGACGGGTTTCAACTTCATGGTCGACGGCGGAACGCTTGGGGCCGATGCCCGAGGGGGGCTTATGCAAAGAGGAGGCGGGCCGGTCAAGTTCGCCGTCCACTCGCGCCACACAAGAGTCGGGCCGAGGTCGGGATCGTGCTAAACCAAACCCCGAATGCGAGCGCTAGCCGTCGATCTCGGAAAGGTGCGGGCAGGAGTGGCTCTCTCTGACGAACTCGGTTTCATGGCGCATCCTCGCCCCTTTCTCCCTGGGAACGACTTAGGGCGACTGGCCGACCATTTAGTTCGTCTCGCCGAGGCGGAGGGGGTCGAGATATTCCTGGTCGGACTCCCCCAGACGCTGCGTGGGCACGAGGGCGCTGCTGCGCGGCGCGCCCGTCGCTTCGCGGAGCTCTTGGGGCAGCGCTCCAAGCGTCCCGTCGAGCTGATCGACGAGCGCTTCAGCACACGCGAAGCGGCCCTCCGGTTGCGCGAGCAGGGCCTGCGGGATCGTCAGGCGCGCGAGCGCATCGACAGCGCGGCGGCCGCCGTGCTGCTGCAGGCCTGGCTGGAACGTCGTCGCCCCTCGGGTGAGTGATTCGACCGTGGCCTCTGCCAAGTCCTCCCGGCGCAGTCGCCGTCCCTCTGCTGCTCGAGGGACCCCACGCAAGCGCGGACGAGCCCGCCCGCGACGTGCCTGGGCGACATGGCAGCGGATGCTGCTCTGGGGGCTCGGCGCGCCCTCGATGCTCGCCGCCCTGGGACTCGTTGCGCTTCTGTGGTGGGCGTCCCAACCGGGACCTGGTTCCGGACGACTCGTGTCGGTGACGATTCCACGCGCGCCGACCTTCGAAGTTAGCCGGTTGCTGCAGGTGCAAGGCGTGCTCGATCGACCGTGGCTGTTCGCTGCCTACCTGAAGCTCGTCAGGCCTCGCCTCGAGCTCGAGCCCGGCCCGCATCTCCTGCTCGATTCGCTGACTCCCCGCGACCTGGCGACTCAACTGGCCAGACTCAAGAGCCGGGCCACGACTCGCGTCACCTTGTTCGAGGGCTGGAACCAATTCGATATCGCCAGGCGCCTGGAACAGAAAGGGGTGTGTTCGAGCGATGCCTTTCTCGAGGCCGCGACGGATGGGTCGCTGCTCAGCAGTCTTGGAATCGCTGCCAAGAGCCCCGAGGGCTACCTGTTCCCGAATACCTACGATCTTCACGTCGACAGCAGTCCCGAGGCCGTCGTGGTCACCTTGGTGCTCCAGGCCAAGCGAGAGCTCGCGCGTTTGAGCGAGCTCCACCCGAAAAAGGTCCGTCGGCTGCACGAGTTGCTCGGACTGACGACGCATGACTGGGTGATCCTGGCCTCTTTGCTCGAAAAGGAAGCGTCGAACCCCAAAGAGCTGCCAACCATCGCGAGCGTGTTCTTCAACCGACTCACCGATCCCTCGTTCCGCCCGGAACGGATGCTGCAGTCGGACCCAACGGCCGCCTACGGCTGCCTGGTGGAACCGGAGCGCGCCGAAACATGCGAGGGATTTCGCGGCCGGATCCGCCCGGAAATGTTGCGCGATGCGGACAACCGCTACAACACCTACCGCCATCCCGGGCTGCCACCGGGGCCCATCGCCAACCCGGGGCGAAAGGCGTTGCTGGCCGTGCTCGAGCCTGCGGAAACCGACTATCTGTTCTTCTTCGCCGACGGGAACGGCAACCATACCTTCACGCGCACGTTCTCCGAACACCGTGCCGCGATCAGGAAGAGGCACTGAGAGCGCCGCCCCCCCTTTTCAGCCGCCGCGAGTAGCGCTACTAGGCTATCCCCATGGACAACTACGAACAGGCGGTACAGACGCTCCGATTCCTCGCCGTGGATGCGGTCGAGAAGGCCAACTCAGGACATCCCGGCACCCCGATGGCTCTCGCAACGGCAGCCGTCGAGCTTTTCGCCAATCACCTCAGGTATTTGCCGGAAGATCCACACTGGCCCAACCGCGATCGTTTCGTGCTGTCCTGCGGCCACGCTTCGATGCTGCTCTACGGCATCTTGCACCTGAGCGGGTACGACTTGCCCATCGAGGAGATCAAGCGTTTCCGTCAGCTCGGCTCCAAGACGCCGGGGCACCCCGAGTATGGTCACACCCCAGGCGTGGAAACGACCACCGGACCATTGGGGCAAGGTTTCGCCAACGCGGTAGGCATGGCTCTGGCGGGCAAGATGGCTGGGGCGCGGGTCAACGACAGCGACTCTCGGCCCATCGACTACCGTGTCTATGCGTTCGCCTCCGACGGCGACCTGATGGAAGGCATCTCCGCGGAGGCTGCCAGCCTTGCTGGGCACCTGGCTCTCGACAACCTGGTCGTGCTGTACGACGACAACCACATTACCATCGACGGAAACACGGAGCTCAGCTTCAGCGAGAACGCGGCCCTGCGTTTCGAGGCGAGCGGGTGGGTGACGCAGAAGATCGATGGGCACGATCGCGGCCAGTTGGCGGCGGCGTTCGAACGAGCGAAGACCGCCACCAAGCCGACACTCATCGTGGCCAGGACCACGATCGCCATCGGCGCCCCGAACAAGCAAGGGACCTCCGCGGCGCACGGCTCGGCGCTGGGCAAAGAAGAGGTTCGCGCGACCAAGGAGAAAGCTGGCTGGCCCCTCGAACCGGATTTCCTGGTACCGAAAGAGGCCCGACTGGCATTCGCCGACCGGGTCGCAAAAAACCGTGAAGAGTATCGGCGCTGGCAAGAGGCAGTGTCCGCGCTACCAGAAGCTCGGAGCGCCGCACTTCGCGAGTTGCTCGAACGTCAGGTGCCGGGCAACCTCTACCGTCAGCTGCTCGACGAGGTGCAGCGGAGCGGCCTCGGAAACAAGGCGGACGCGACGCGTTCGCATTCGGGCAAGATCATCCAGAAGGTCGCCGAACTCGTTCCCACGCTCGTGAGCGGCTCCGCCGATCTGAACGCTTCTACCAAGACGAACATCAAGGCCACCACCAGCGTCGAGGCCGGCGACTACGCGGGCCGCAACCTGCACTATGGTATCCGAGAGCACGCCATGGGAGGGATCTCGAGCGGGCTGGTGCTTTCCGGTTACTTCCACCCGGTATGCTCGACCTTCTTGGTGTTCGCGGACTACATGCGGCCAAGCATTCGTCTAGCATCCATCATGCAGCAACCCGTCACCTATGTCTTCACGCACGACTCGATCTTCGTCGGCGAGGACGGCCCCACGCACGAGCCCATCGAACAGGTCTGGAGTCTGCGGCTGATTCCGAATCTCGACGTGGTGCGTCCCGCGGACGCCGTCGAATGTGCCGCTGCCTGGGCCCATGCACTCGGGCGCAAAGACGGCCCCACTGCGTTGTGCCTCACCCGTCAGACGGTCCCAGCACTAGAGCGTGCGGACGGTTTCGACCCCGACCAGGTTCTGAAAGGGGCCTACGTGCTCGAGTCCGATCAGTCGCCGGATCTTGTATTGATTGCGTCTGGCAGCGAAGTGGGCGTTGCCGTGCAGGCCGCGGACTTGCTACGTAAACGCGGTCGTCGCGTGCGCGTGGTGTCGGCGCCTTGCTGGGATGTCTTTCGCCGGCAGCCAATCCCCTATCAAGAGGAGGTGCTTCCGGCGTCGGTGCGGCGCGCCAGCATCGAAGCCGGCGTCACCACGCCCTGGGCAGACGCGGTTGGAATCGACGGTATTCGCGTCGGGATCGATCGCTACGGCAGCTCCGCGCCTTATCAGGAGCTGGCGAGCGAGTATGGCTTGACGGCCGAGCAAGTTACCGATTGTATCGAAAAGGAGCTCTGAGTCCGGAGAGAGTCGTGCCGCTACCAATTGTCCTTGTGCCGCATCCCCATGTACGGGTGGATAGAAGAGTGCTCGGGGGCAGTCCTTACGTGGCGGGTTCCCGCGTCCCCGTTCGCCGGCTCTTCAGCTTTTACACGAACGGCACTTCGGTAGAGCGGCTGCTCAAGCGCTACCCACAGCTCGAGCCAGCCAAGGTTTTCGACGCGCTGGCCTTCGCCATGGACAACCCGGAGGTCATCGAGGCCGACCTTGCACGAGAGTCGGAACTTCTGGCGGGGCGCTCGGGCGGGCGGAGGGGCACCGCCAGTTCCAAGCAGATCGAGTTACCTTTCGCCGGCGACCCGAGCGACGACGAGTAGCCAGAGCGTATGGGCGGCAAGAGCGTTGACGGAGGGTCAGATCCGCAACGCTCGGCGCGTCGAGAAAACGGCCGAGCGCCAGGCCGGGATCTAAGTGTTCCATAAGTGCCTACACTGGACCCACCGCTTTTCTGCAGGGAATCCGCCAAGACTGCACGCGCTCTTCCTGCTCGCTTTTTTTTCCACGCCGTCGCGAAATGTTGGGTTCTCATCCTAGAACGGGGGGTGTAGGTTCCGACGCTGGGTTCACCCGGAAAGCGGGCGACTCGAGGAGGTATGAAGGTATGAATAGCCTTAAATGGCGCAGAATCATGAGACCAATCACCGCAGCAGTATCACTAACTGCTGTTCCCCTACTCTTAGCGGATTGTGGTAAGGGTGGTTTGCCGGGCGCAGGGAATCTGCCGGGCGGTGCCGGTTGCCCAGCAGACATCGCGGATGCGTCTGCGATTATGGACGCGAACTTCGGGTTGGAAGGGGAACTGGAAGGCAAGGTGAAGGCCGCGCTGGCAGCAGGCGCGCACCTCCAAGAGATCGCGGCGGACGTCGAAGGCGAAGTCACCACGGCCTGCACCAATCTGGCCAAGGACCTCGGCAAGAGCGACGAAGACCTCGCCCCGAAGGAAGACGGACCTGGGAAGAAAGCCGAAGCTGCATGCAATGCCGCGGCGGCTGCGATCGGTGAATTCAAGGCCAAAGCCAGCGGGTCGCTCAAGGTCGAAGTCCAGCCCCCAGAGTGCAATGCTTCGATGTCTGCCATGGCGGACTGCGCTGCCGAGTGCTCTGCCGACGTCAAGCCCGGTGAAGCCAAGGTCGAGTGCGAAGGCGGCGAAGTCAGCGGCAAGTGCTCCGGTGAATGTCAGGGCACCTGCACGATGGAAGCCGGCGCACAGTGTACTGGCAGCTGCACCGGAAGCTGCAGCGGCGAGTGCTCTGGTGACTTCAGCGGGACCTGCAACGGCACCTGCGAAGGCACCTGCGACGGCAAAGACAGCAAGGGCAAGTGCGCCGGTCGCTGCGAAGGGTCCTGCAAAGGCAAGGGCGAGGGCACCTGCAACGCCGAGTGCAAGGGCACATGTAGCGCCGAGTGCAAGGTACAAGGCAAAGCCGATTGCTCCGGCTCGTGCTCGGGTGGTTGCAGCGTCGAGCTGGAGGCCCCCAAGTGCAGCGGTGAAGTCAAGCCGCCGGAGATGTCGGCCGAATGCAAAGCCAACTGCGACGCCAAGGTCAACGCCGAGGTGACGTGCACGCCCGCGCGAGTCGTGGCCAAGATCGAAGGCGCCGCGGATGCCGAGGCAGCTACCAAGCTCGCCAAAGCGCTCGAAGCCAACCTACCCGCACTGCTCAAGGTGAGCATGGGCATGAAGGGCAAGCTCGAGGGCGTGGCTGGTTCGGTGAAGGCTGGTCTCGAGGGCGTCCAGGCCGCGGTAAGCGGCGGCGGCGCAGCAGCCATGAAGGTGGCCGGCTGCTTCGCGGCCTCCATCGAAGCCCAGGCCAAGGCATCCGCTTCGATCAGCGTGTCGGTCGAAGCCAGCGCTTCGGCCAGCGGCGAAGCCAGCGCCGGCTGATCCGAGTCCGGCATGGCCGTTGAGGCCCCGCACGATTCCAAAGCCGGGTTCGTGAGGGGCCTCGACGCGTGTCGACGCCGGCACAGACTCTCGCTTGGCTTGAGGATGTGGTGGTTTGCGCTAGAGCCAAGGCATGCATGCCATGGTGCTCGAAAAGCCGGGCAGCGGGCTGGTCGCGCGCAGTATCGACTGCGCCCCGCCGACAGACGGCCAGGTGCTAATTCAGGTGAGCGCCTGCGGTGTCTGCCGGACGGACTTGCATCTCCTCGATGGTGAGCTCCCCAACCCGAAGTTGCCGGTCGTTCCTGGTCACGAAGTGATCGGGACAGTGCTCGAGTCGAGCACCGAGGTCCTTGCTCCCGGGATGCGTGTTGGCGTCCCCTGGCTCGGCTTCACCTGTGGGGTGTGCGACTACTGCACCAGTGGGCGAGAGAACCTGTGCGAAGCGGCGAGGTTCACTGGGTACACTCTGGACGGCGGCTACGCCGAGCGCCTGGTGGCCGACGCGCGCTACTGCTTTCGGATTCCCGAATCCTTCGACGACTGCGAAGCTGCGCCGCTGATGTGCGCAGGCCTGATCGGATATCGGGCGCTCAGAATCGCCGATGCGAACAGGGCGGGGGCCCGCGTTGGCCTCTACGGTTTCGGTGCGGCAGCCCACATCGTCGCTCAGCTGCTTTGCCACCAAGGGCGTGAAGTGTTCGCTTTCGTACGTCCGGGAGACAGCGCAGCGAAGGAATTCGCGCTGGGACTCGGTGCCAGCTGGGCGGGAGATTCCGACCAGGTTCCGCCTGCGCCTCTGGATAGCGCGATACTGTTCGCCCCCGTGGGTGCGTTGGTCCCGCTGGCACTTGCGGCGGTGCGCCCAGGGGGCAGGGTGGTGTGCGCCGGCATCCACATGAGCCAGATTCCTGGATTTTCCTACGATCTGTTGTGGCGTGAACGCCAACTGGTATCCGTCGCGAACCTGACTCGCGAGGACGGTCTGGAGTTTTTGCCTCTGGCTGCCAAGGCCCGCGTGCACACCTCGGTCACGAGGTTGCCACTGGAACACGCCAATCAAGCGCTCGACCGTCTGCGGCGGGGGGACATACAAGGAGCATTCGTACTCACACCTCGAGCTTGAAGAAGTCACACGCCGTCAAAAGCCGCGATGATCAATCAAAGCCCCGCGGCCCCAGGCGACGCCCCCCAACCCGTGGGAGCATGATTTGTCGAGTGGAAACCTTGCTCGGGGCGCCGCTTGCCGGAAGACTAGCTTTCGAGGTCATCAGCCATGCAAAGAGTCCACCATTGGGTGCCCGCACTCGTGCTCGTGAGCTGGGGTTGCAGCTCGGACACTGACTCACCAAGCTTCCAGAATGCGGCAACGATGACCGCATCCTCGACGGCTTCGACATCCAGCGGTGCCACGTCGGCGGCTACCGCCAGCAGCACGGCTTCGAGCGAGACGGCCAGCGCGACCTCTTCGTCCACGCCGGGCACCACGTCCTCGACAACGGGAGAGCCCACCACCACCACCACGGGAGCCGGCGGCGCGATGACAACGGCCAGCACGGGGGCCGCTGGGAGTTCCACGACAGGCTCGACTCCTTCGCTCGAAGCCTGCCCCATGCCCCCGTCAGAGGCCACCCAGGCTTCCGTCGTTGCGCTGAATACGGAAAACCAGATGCGGCTTCAGATGGGCATCGATTGCGCCGAACTCGTCATGGAGCTGAATGCTTCCGCAGAAAACCATTGCGCTTACTACGCTCAGAACCAAGGGACCGATTGCGAGGCTTCGAGCCCCCACAACGAGATCTCGGATTGCCCGGGCTTCACCGGGGAAAGTCCCGGAGCACGCATGAGCGCCGCGGGCTACATGTCACGGGGTGGCTCGGAGACCATGGCCTTCGCCAACGACCCCGAACGCGCCGTCATGATGTTCATCAATTCTGTCTATCATCGTACTCCCATCTTGAGTCCCTGGCTCAGACACCTGGGGTACGGCGCCGCGCAGGGCTGTGACACTATCGATTTCGGCACCGGCCCGGCCTCAGCGGACGACATCACCGCGGTGTACCCCTATGAAGGTCAAACAGACGTGCCAGTCTCCTTCGACGGCAGTCGCGAGGGCCCCGAGCCCCCCGTGCCGTCCAGCGGTTGGCCCAGTGGATACCCGGTGACGCTCTTCGGTATGGATCTGACCGTGCAGAGTCACGCCATCTATGTCAACGAATCGATGCAAGAGCTCCCGCATCTCTGGTTGGCCGAGGACGACCCCACTTTACCCTCTTACGCGAAGGTCTTGTACAGCGAGGTCCCGCTGGAACCGATGACCACCTACCGCGTGGTGATCAGTGCTCAGCGTGGCGACGAGATGCTCGAGTTCGACTGGACCTTCACCACAGGGGCAGCCAGCGGGCGGGGCTTCTGAGGCGGCCCCTAGTGTCGAGCCAGGTCTTTCTGGGCCGCCTCGGCCATATCCCCGAGCAGGGTAGTCAAGACATCTTCGTTGGGTCCCTCCGCCATCAGCCTGAGCTTGGCCTCGGTGCCGCTCCAACGCACCAGCACACGCCCACGCTTACCCAACTTCTTCTCCGCTCGCAGAATCTGCTTCTTCAACAGGAGCATTTGTTCGAGCGGGCGCCGCTCGGGCAGGCTCACGTTCTTGAGCAGCTGGGGCACGCGCTGCATGACCCGGGCAAGTTCACTAACAGGCTTCTGTTCGTGCACCATGGTGGCCAGCACCTGCAGCGCTGCCACTGTACCGTCTCCGGTCGTTGCATGATGCAAGAAGATCAGGTGACCTGATTGCTCACCGCCTAGAGTGGCGCCCGACCGCCTCATCTCCTCGACAACGTAGCGGTCTCCAACCTGCGTGCGCGTGAGGCGCCCGCCCACTTTCTGCAGGGCCTTCTCTAGCCCCATGTTGCTCATGACGGTGGTCACCAGGGTCTTCCCTGGCAGCGTCCCCGCCTTGATCATGCGAGTGGCGCACAAGGCCATGACTGCATCTCCGTCGACCACGTTGCCCTTCTCGTCGACCACAATCAGGCGATCGGCGTCTCCGTCCAAGGCGATGCCGATCTGAGCCTTGCGCTTCTTTACCTCGTGCTGAACGTGCTCGGGGTGTAGCGCCCCGCAGCCGCGATTGATGTTCTTCCCGTTCGGACGCACACCAAGCGCGATGACGTCCGCGCCAAGTTCTGCCATCACAGCAGGCGCGACTTTGTAGGCGGCACCGTGGGCAGCGTCGACCACCACGCGCACACCGTTCAATGTCAAATCCGAGGGGAACGTGCTTTTCGTGTAGACGATGTAGCGCCCCGCAGCATCGTCGATGCGTACCGCGCTGCCCACGCCGGAACCGGTACTGCCCCGCGCGAGCTTCGGGTCCTCCAGCATGCCCTCGATTTCCGCTTCGTCGGCGTCGGGTAGCTTGAAGCCATCGGGCCCGAAGATCTTGATGCCGTTGTCTCCGAAAGGGTTGTGGCTGGCGCTGATAACGACACCTACGTCGGCGCGCATCGTTTGGGTCAGGTTGGCCACCGCTGGCGTCGGGATTGGCCCACACAGCATGACCCGGCCCCCCATCGCACAGATACCCGCTGCCAGGGCGGTTTCCAGCATGTAGCCGCTGAGCCGCGTATCTTTACCGATGAGAATGCGCGGAACTTTTTGTGCGCTGCCATGCCGAGCGACCAAGACCAGGGCACGCCCCAGTTTGAGAGCCAGTTCAGGCGTCATTGGCGCCACGTTGGCGCGTCCCCGAATGCCGTCGGTCCCAAATAGCTTGCGCTGTCCCGTCATCAGTCGCGAAAGTTCACGTATTGAAGGTCGAGTTCCAGCGAATCCGCCTTGTCCTTCAACATCGCGATCACTTGCTGCAATTCGTCGCGCTTCTTTCCGCTGACGCGCACGCTTTGTTCCTGAATGGAGGCCTGTACCTTGAGCTTGCTTTCCTTGACCATCTTCACGATTTCGCGTGCCTTGTCAGACTCGATGCCTTCCTTGACGCGTATCACGATCTTCGATGTTCCCTGTGGACCGGGGCTCGGGTCGTCCTTGTCCAGATGCTTCAAGCTGACTTTGCGCCGCGCCAGCTTCTGTTCGAGTACATCCAGCGCTGCCTTGGCTCGGTCCTCCTCGGTAGCGCGCACCGTGATCGTGTTGTCGGATCGCTCGATGGAGGCCTTGGTATTCTTGAAGTCGAAACGCTGTGCGATCTCGCGCTGTGCTTGATCGAGCGCATTGGTGATTTCTGACCATTCCACTTTTGAAACTACATCGAATGACGGCATGGCGTGCCCCCTTCTTTCGAAAGGCTCCTACAGGTCAATCGCAGGATCGGTGGGTAGACTGAGCAACAGCGCTCGAGCAGCGCCCACCAGAAAGGTCGAACCAGTCACCACTACGACACCCTTGGCACCCACCATGGCGCGGGCGCGGGCGAGTGCTTCCGCGACCGAGCCGGCTACCTCTCCCTTGAGCACTTGAGCGAGCGCCTCGGGTTCCACGGCGTTTCTCACCGGGGGTTTCACGAAGACTCGATTGGGAGCGACGTGCTCCAGGCGCTTGAGCATGGCCCGGTAGTTCTTGGTCTTGATCGCCCCGAATACCAGTGCGATGTCCCGGCGGGACTCGATGTCGCCGAGCATGCTCGGGTCGAGCGCATGGGAGAGTGCGACCGTCCCATCGGGATTGTGGGCGCAGTCGAGCAGAGTCAGCTCTTGACCATTGCGGTGTAGCAGCTCGTTTCGACCGGGCCAGTTGAGAGCCTCGATCCCTTCAGCCATCTTTTCGGGCGCAATGCCCAGCGCGCGCGCCGCCGTGGTGGCTACCGCCAGGTTGGTCCCGATCATGGCAATCCGCGGGTAAGCCAACGGCGCACCTGGAATGGGCTCGGGGCTGCCCAGCGGCAACTCCTCGGCCCCGACCTCGCGGATGCGCGCGGAGACGACAGCCAGAGCTTCGGGGTGCAACTTGCCCAACACGACTTTACTGCCCGGCTTGATGATGGCGGCCTTCTCGGTCGCGATCTTGCCCAGAGTGTCTCCCAGCTCGTCCATATGGTCGAAGGCAACCCGCGTCACGATCGCGATTTCCGGCGGCGGTATGACGTTGGTGGCATCCAGCCTGCCGCCTAGCCCTACCTCGAGCACCGCGTAGTCGACCTTGGCTTGCTGAAAGGCCAAAAAGGCCGCCAGCGTCGTCACTTCGAAGAAGGTAGCGTCAGGGACCTCGTCCATGACGCGGTTCAGCAACGGGACCAAAACGGGGTCTTCGATGGGGTCGCCGTCGATCTGAATGCGTTCGGCAAACCGAGTCAGGTGCGGTGACGTGTAGAGCCCCGTCTTCTTGCCGGAGGCCAACAACATGGATGCAACGAATGCCGAAACCGTGCCCTTGCCGTTGGTGCCCGCGACGTGCACCACTTTGAAGGCTCTTTCCGGATGGCCGAGCTTGTCGCAAGCTGCCTGCATGCGCTCGAGACCGAGCTTTCGACCGCGCCCGATCAGGCCGTAGAGTCGTTCCAGGGTAGGCTTGAGGTCAGTCACGTTTTTCTGGCCGCCAAGTGTGTCAAGAGCAGGCTCAAGGTCTGCTTCATCTGCGCGCGAGTCACGATGCAGTCCACCATGCCATGGCTGAGTAGAAACTCCGAATATTGAAAGCCCGGTGGCAGCTTGGTCTTTATCGTATTCTCGATGACACGCGGGCCAGCGAAACCGATCAGGGCGTTCGGCTCCACCACGTTGACGTCACCCAGTAGCGCGGTGCTCGCCGCTACACCACCGGTGGTGGGGTCGACACACACACTGATGAACGGACGCTTGACGCTGCGGAATCTCCCCAGCGCAGCGACCGTCTTGGCCATCTGCATGAGGCTGAGAATACCCTCCTGCATGCGGGCTCCGCCAGAAGCGTGCAAAAGCACGACCGGCAGCCGTTCGTCGGTCGCCCGCTCAAACAGTCTGGTGATACGTTCCCCCACCACTGAACCCATGCTTCCGCCCATGAATGCGAACACGAAGCACCCGTAGGCGATCGACATGCCGTCCAGACGCGCGCCCCCTACTTCGATGCCTTCGACCCGGCCTGTCTTCTTCTGGGTCTTGGCCAGCCGCTCGCGGTAAGAGACCCCGTCGTGGAAGCCCAGGGGGTCTGCGGGCGCGATGTGCTCCTCCCAACGGTCGAGCGCACCGTCATCCAACAGCAGATCTCGCCACTCTGCGGGCGCCATGCGGTGGTGATGCCCGCAGTGCGGGCACACGTTCCATGCCTGGGAAAGCTCTTCGGCCGTCAGCACTTCGCCACAGCCCCGGCACTTGCTGAAAACGCCTTTGCCGATGGAACGCTTCTCGTTGTCGCGCGCGGTGGTCGGGGTTTTTGCCGGGAAAGACACTGCCTAAGCTTTCAATCTATCAGAGGTTTTAGCCGGGGTGCAGCTGCCTCGCTCGCGAAACCTACGCCTACCGCATCCTCAGGCCAAAGCGCCAGGTAGTTCCAGCAGGCCCCGGCCGTCTGTGCGAAGGCCTGCCTAACTCGAGACGGGTCAGTGTGGCAACTGGCCAATTGGCCGATTCGGCCATTCAGCGAAAACGTTGCGAAATCCGCTGGCCGCCCCGGTCGGCTCCCTTGTGAATGGTCCCTGCTCGATGGAAACTGCGCCGCATGGGCGAGATCGATACCGCCGTGTTTGGTGCCCACGACCTGGCGGCTTCCCTGATCGGGCGCGAGGCCGAGCTCAGTCGGCTGCATGCCGCCTACGAAGCAGTGCTGACTGGCGCCGAATCGCGCACGGTGACCTTGCTCGGCGAGAACGGTTCGGGGAAGAGCCGGCTCATCCACGAGTTCGTCAAGCAGCTGCGCGCCGGGCCGCTCAAGGTCCCACGCGTGTATCGTGGCAGGGCTCGCCGGCGCGGCAATCAGCGAGATACCGCCAGCGGTGACGCCAGCTACGGCGTCTTCGCCAGGTTGCTGCGCGCTCGCTTCGGGTTGGTCGAGGGAATGACTCCCGAACAGGCTCAGCAGCAGGTTCGAGAACAGGTGGCTACCGCCCTGGAAGACCGCAAGGTGGGGGATGTCTGTCACTTTCTGGGGCAGCTCATCGATCTCGAATTCGACGAGAGCCCACTGACACAGGCAGTGGCGAACGACCCGCTTCAAGCGCGACCGATCTTGCGCGCCATCGTGCGCCGGTTCTTCGAAGGAGACGCCAGCCATGGCCCTGTCTGCTTGGTATTCGATGATCTGCATTTCGCCGACGATGATTCGATCGACCTGTTGAGGTTCTTGACCCATAACCTCCAGGCCAAGCTTCTCTTGATCTGTTCGGCGCGGGCAGAGCTGCTCAGACTGCATGACGGTTGGCACCGTACGGGCGACGAACGCCACCAAGTCGTCGAGCTCGGCGCGCTGAGCGGCGAAGATTCCGCACGGCTGATGCACGCCCTGTTGGCCCCCTGCGAGGGTGATGTCCCCGAGGCGTTGATCGAGGCCGGCGTCAAGGCTGCTTCGGGTAACCCTGGGCAACTGACACAGATGGTGCGCGCATTTCACGACTCCGGAGTGCTGGAGGAGAAAGATGCCCTGAGTGTGAAACCGGTGTGGCGGGTAGACCTCAAGCGCCTGCACAGCGTGCGACTGCCCGTGACGATGGAAGATGCCGTCGGGATCCGCATCGCTGCCCTTGCTCCCAAGGAGCGAAGGGTGCTCGAGCACGCGGCAGCCATGGGCAACGTATTCTGGTTGGGCGGATTGGTCGCCCTCAGACGCATGGACCTGGAACCCCCCGAGGTCTGGCGCGACACCGACAGTTCGGACGCCGACGAGTTGAAGACCATTCTGAACGGCCTGGTGCAGCGCGACTACGTGCTCGAACTCGAAGGTGCGGCTTTTCGGCACGAGGTCGAGTACGTCTTCAAGCAGAACCTCGAACGAGAAAAGATCGCTGGACTTACCAGTGCGGCCGCGTCCAGGCGCTACCACCAGACCATCGCGGACTGGCTGGTGCAGAACGCCAATGTCAGGTCCCAGGAGGAGTATGCCGCGGTTTTGGCCGAACACCTGGAGAAGGCCGGTTCGCTGACCCGCTCCGCCTTCGCGTATCTCGAGGCCGGCGACATCGCCCGGCAGAACTACGCTGCGCGTCAAGCGAACCAGTACTACGCCAAGGGGTTGGAACTACTCGGCGACGACGACGCCCGCCGTCGCATCGACGCCCTGCACAACCACGGGGACGTACTGCAACTCCTCGGCAAGATCGACGAAGCGCTTGCGGCTTTTCGGCAGATGCTCAGCATCGCCTATCGGCTCAACCTACGAGCGAAGGGCGGTGCCGCGCACAATCGCATTGGCAGGCTATTCCGCCAAACAGGCTCTTTGGACGAAGCCCGGGAGCATCTAGAAGCTGGACGCCTGCTTTTCGAGACGGCCCAGGATCAACGAGGTGTCGCAGCCAGCCACGATGATATCGGACGGCTCTTGTGGGTCAAAGGAGAGTACGAAGAAGCGCTTTCCGAGATGCGACGGGCCCTGGACATGCGAAAGCACATTGGCGACCGCCGCTCCATTGCTCTCAGCCTGAACAACATCGGAATGGTGTGGATGGACTATGGCCAGGCGCGCAAAGCGAAGGAAGCACTCGAAGCGGCCCTCGCCATCCGCCGTGAAGTCGACGACCCAATTGGCATCGTGCAAAGCCTGAACACGCTGGGCAAGCTCGCCCAGGACCAGCAGCACCACGAGCATGCGCTGGCGCACTACCGCGAGGCATACACGGTCGCCCAAGAGATCGGCGAGCGAAATCGCATCGCCACCGCTCTGGCCAACATCGGGGCGGCCCACCAGCACATGGGCGACACCGAGGAAGCGATCCGCACCCTCCTGAAAGCGGTCGAATCTTGCGAGGAACTGGGCGACAAGCTGCAATTGGCCGGCGCCCACCGAGCGCTGGCCAAAGCGTACTTGCAGGCTGGCGAGCTGAAGAAGGCGCGCAGCTGCATTCGCCACGCGGTGGACCTCTATGGCCAGGTGCGCAGCAAACCCCACCTGGCGATCGCTCTGCGCACTCTCGGCGAGATCACGAGTGCCGGAGCTTGGGAGGGGCACGAGGGCAAGGCCGTCGATTACTTCATGCGCTCGATCGCCATCTTCAAGGAAACCGGCAATGAATTCGAGCTGGCCAAGAGCTACCAAGCGTTCTCCGACTACGTTGCCGGCTCGGAGCACTACAGGAGCAATTCCGACATTCAGCGAGAGGCGGTGAAGCTCAAAGAAATGGCAGCCGAGATCTTCGAGCGCCATCGCATCAACGCGGCCGAAGATTGATGGAAGCGTCGACAAGCTCGTTACCTGCGCGCCTGCGGCAAGTCGCCGAGCAACTGGATCGGCGCTATCTCGGTAAGAGCGAAGTCATCCGTTTGCTTCTGATCGCCATCGTCGCCCGTGAACACGCCGTGCTCATCGGTCCACCCGGTACGGCGAAGAGCGCGCTGATCCGCAGCCTCGCTCAGCTGCTCGACGCCCGCTATTTCGAGTATCTGCTGACCCGATTCACCGAGCCCAACGAGCTTTTTGGTCCTGTTGATCTAAAAGCGTTCCGCGAAGGCGTGTATCGGCGCCGCGTCGAGGGCATGTTACCCCAGGCGGAAGTCGTGTTTCTCGACGAACTCTTCAAGAGTAACAGCGCGATTTTGAATTCGCTACTCACCCTGCTGAACGAGCGCAAGATCACCCTGGGCGGGCAAGTCGTCGAGTGCCCTCTGCTCAGCGTTTTCGGCGCGAGCAACGAGGTACCTCAGGACGATTCGCTGGAGGCCCTCTACGATCGCTTCCTGCTCAGGATCCGCTCCGACAACTTGGAGGCCTTCCATTTCAACGAGCTGCTTCTCAAGGGGATTCAGAACGAGAAAGAGCAACTCATCGCCGAGACGCCAGTGGGCCGGATTTCCGGTGCCGACCTTCAGGACCTCGCCCGGCAGCTGCCCCGGAGGCTCGAATTCAGCGACGATTTCCTTTCCAGCTACAAGGGGTTGATATTCCAGATTCGCGCCGAGGGCGTATCGGTGAGTGATCGTAGGGTGGTGAAATTCCTGAAGCTATTTGCCGCGAGCGCGCTGCTCGACGGCCGCCCGCAGGCCGACACGAGCGATCTATTCGTGCTCAAACACGTCTGGAATTCGGAGGATCAAGCGCCGCTGGTGTCCAGTCTGGTCGAGCCCGTCATCGAGGCATTCTACCGTGAGCACCCGGATCGCCAGCGAGTCGGTGCGCTGGGCATTGGGCTACGCGCCTTGGCCGGAGAAGTGGACAGGATCCGCCAGGTATTGATTGGCGAAACAGCCCCCAGCGACCTGCAGCTATTCAGTCAGCTGCGCGCTCTCGGGGAGCTCCGCATCGCGCTCAGTCAGCTGCGCGGCGACGAGGCCCGCACCCTCGAGCGGCGTATCTCCGACTTATTGGATGCGGCATTCCAGAGCGGAAGATTTGCCGAACTATGAGCCCCATCACCGCACTTTGGCCCGCCGACACCGAAGGTCAGGCCTACCTGCTCGGACTCCTGGCAGGCGGCCTCACCGAGTTTACCAAGGGAGCGCTCTGGGTGGGGTTCCGGGGTCGCCCAAAGCGCATGGCCAAGCTGTTCGAAATGCTCGGTACGGGCGAGGTGCAGGTGCACTCGGGTCAAGTTCGCATCCGGTCCAAGCGTCTAGAACGAGACCTGACGCGGGCAGGGATGCCCGCCGACTCTTCGAACTGGAGCTTCCCCGAACTCAATGCACCACTTTCGAACGCCTTCGTGCGCGGCATGTTCGATAGCGCCGGCTTCGTCCCAGACCGCGCCGACGCACCCGAGCTTTATTGCTCCTTGCAGGCTAGGCCAGGGCTGGCACAAGGCATCGCGGAACGTCACGCCGGTGCGGTGCTCGGAGGGGCAGGGGAGCGCGTCAGTCTGCGCTGGCACGGCGTCAACGCGCTCGATCTGCTCGGACGCCTCTACGAGGAGGCCACGCTGTTCAGGAAGGTCCATCGGCGCAACTACTCGAGCTGGGCCGGGAGCTTCGACGCGCACGAACCGACGCAAGGGCTCGCTTTCACCTGGAATGCCCTGCGCGAGGACGCCGCGCCGCCCTACAAGGAGCGGGTCAGCGACTCCGGCTACGATCTGACGCTGCTCCACATGGTCAAGCGCTACGGACGCTGCACGCTCTACGGAACGGGAATCCAGGTCCGCCCGCCTTGGGGTTGGTACTTCGATGTCGTCCCGCGAAGTTCGATCATCAAGCTCGGCCATATTGTCGCCAACAGCGTCGGGATAATCGACCGGAGCTATCGAGGCGAAGTGATGGTACCCCTCATCAAGATCGACGAAAACGCGCCCGATCTGCAGCTTCCGGCGCGAATCGTGCAGCTGATCCCGAGACCGATCGTGCACCTTCGGGCCGAAAGGGCAGACTCTCTCGACGGGACCGGGCGCGGGGGACGGGGTTTCGGCTCTACGGGGCAGTAGGGGTAGGTTCGACTCGCGAGGGCGTGAACGAAGGATCGGGTGAGGTGGGAAACACAGAGACACGAGCAGTGAACCACGGCGGAGGGATCGGGGGGGGGATGGCGCGCTGTCGGAACGCCGCGCGTGGTTCATTGACCATGGCGTGGCGCGCGCGCGCGGCAACGATACGCACGCAGGCCGTTGCGCTGGCGGTCTTCGCGACGGCCCTGGCCCTCAGAGTTTTTCGCATCCAGTCTCGTAGCATCTGGATGGATGAGGACGCCCAGGCACGGCGAGTTCTGGCCGGGGGTTTCGACCTGGCTCTGGTCAAACGCGCGGCCACCCAGCAGCAACCACCGCTCGACTACTATGCCGAACGCATCGGACTCGACCTGTTCGGCATCACCCCGCTGGGTGCGCGAGCTCACGCAGCGCTGTTTGGAGCATTGGCCGTCCTGGTCCTCCACGTACTGCTGCGCCGCTGTTTCGCCTCGCGGCTCGTCGTGTGGGCAGGCACGCTCGTGGCGCTCGTTCACCCGATGATGCTGTTCTACTCCCAGGAGGCCAGACCCATCGAGTGTGGGATCCTCTTCGCAAGTGTCCAACTGTTGGCACTGCATGGCTTCCTGACGGGAGACAAGTCGAAAGGCATGCGCACAGCGTGGGCACTATTCCTACTTCTCGGAACTACCGCATTTTTCCTCTCCGTTGGGTTTCAGCCCATCGTTTTCGTCGCCAGCACCGCCTTGGTCCTGGTGCCAGCTCTGGCAAACCGCGCACTGCGCTGGCGGGTGGTGCTGGCGTGGTGTCTGTCGTTGGCGGCACTGGCCCTCGCGTGGCCCGTGCTAAAGGTCGTGATCCAATCGGGACAGCTTTACGTCGGTCGCTCCCCTTTGTACACGCACTTGGGAAAGGTGTGGACGGAGCTCGCCAAGCTCGACGTCACCGCGTGGAGCTCGAAGTGGGCGCTGATGCTCGGCCCCAGCTGGCCGCTCGTGGGCTTGGGCCTGGTCGCGGCGCTACCCCAGCTCCTCAAGGAACTGAGAGGCGACGGGTTATGCGACACCAGCCGCCTCACCTGCTTTTTGTTGGGCATGTGGCTGGTGTTTCCCGGCCTCTTCGACACGCTGTTTCACACGTTGATCCACTATGCGATCCGCGACCGGTACTTCGCGACGCTGGCCCCAGTGTCCGTGCTCCTGGTGGCGGCGCTCGCCGACCACCTGAAGAGAGCCGCTACAGCGTTCGCAATGTCCCCCCGGCGACGCTGGTGGGCGGTGGCCCTGACGTTGCTCGCGTCACTAACTCTGGTCACGCAGGGTCGAGCGACGCTGGAAACGTACCAGACCAAGCGTCGCGACTGGCAGCTGACATACGAGCAGTTCAAGCAAGAGCGCACACGCGGAGTCGCCTATCTCGTACACCTGGTGGAGCCCGGCGAGAGAGCTTCCGGATACTACTCCCAGCGGTTCTACTACAAGTTCACCGAGCCCCGTCCGGTCAGCCTGCGCCTCGGCAAACATCTACTCTCGGACTATACGCGGCGCCACGGCTTCCTCGATCGCGGCTGCATCTATCTGGTCGTGCG
This sequence comes from uncultured delta proteobacterium, assembly GCA_963809955.1. Lineage (GTDB taxonomy): Bacteria > Myxococcota_A > Polyangia > Polyangiales > Polyangiaceae > JAICQQ01. Next base: position 380,151 of record CAWELQ010000026.1, on the reverse strand, counting down.
CAAGGGCTGGGGACAAATTAGGCGCTTGCGACATCGCATCGAACGCGACGTTCCCGGCGCCGAGGTCACCATCTACTCCGGAAACGCTCTGATACGTCTCGAAGCTCATCGAGACGGCCGTGGCGCCGTACTACGCCTACTCGAGGTACTGGTCAAGCACCTCAAGCCCAAGTCGAGTAACACGTGGGTCTATGAAACCCTTGCGCGCATGTACCTCGACAAGGGCGATTGGCGCCAAGCGCAAACGCTCGCGAAAAAGCTCGGCACGTTGCGACCGCATCCGCCCAGGCGCGTGATCTCGCACTTGCGGCGCCGCATAAAGAACGTGCGCCGCGGCACGAAGCAGCACCGCGCTCCCCAGCCGAGACCGGGCAAGTCGGTGCGGCGGCGTACGCAGTCAGCCCGGTGAGCCTCTGAGAGCGACTCCCGAGGTCAGGGTCTTCGGGAGGTGAGCTGCCTCCCGAACAGGCGCAGTTCGGCGCGGAGCTGCTGGCGGTCGTAGTCCCGCGTGATAATGTGATGGGATCGGGGCAAGATCACGACCCGTACGTCGCTCGTACCGAGCCGCTGGGCAACCCGCCAGGCGTTCGATACCGGGCAGAGTCGATCCTTCGCCCCATGGACTATCAAGGTGGGGCAGCGCACCTCGGACAGCCGCTGGAACAGGCGGTCGGCGGCCTTGAGTAAGCTCACGGCAGGACGTACCGGCTGCACCGAGTAGGTCAGGTGATTGGCCCGCTGAACCGGGTCGCCAATGTCCGCGTGGGCTTTGGGAACACCAAAGTCTCGAAGACCCAGCCCGTCCGCCCAACGTAGGGGCCACGCCGGGAAGGGGCTCAGGAAGAAGGCGTTGGAGAGCAACACGAGGCCCAATACTCGCTCGGGCGCTTCCAAACTGAGACCGACGGCCAGCAAGGACCCGAGGGAGAGACCAGCAAGCAACACGGGCCCGCGTTGCGAAGCAGCGTCCAGCTCTTTGCGAACGCCGCTCATCCAATCCGCGAAACGGAGGGGCGAAAGTTCGCGCGGATGCGTTCCGTGGCCGCGCAAGACAGGCGCCACTGCCGCAAACCCCTGTTCTTGGGCCACCTCGACCAACAAGCGCATTTCTTCGGGTGCACCACAGTAGCCGTGGAGTGCCAACCAGACGGGGGTACCCCCAGGACAGCTCAGGCGCTCTCTGGCGCCTTCACCGACGAGTCCACCAGAGCGGTAATCCACGGCTCCGGAGACCCGCTTCCAATTGTCGACGAGCTTCGCCAACGGCCCGCCACTGGTGCCATGCCCTCTGCTCATCACTTGCGGGCGAAATGATACACTAGCCCTCGCCGCGCCGGATCCCGTACGCGCGGATCTTCTTGTGCAAATTGGTTCGCTCGACGCCCAGGGCTATGCTGGCTTTCGAGATGTTCCAATCGAACTCGCGCAGCGTGTCCACGATGTACCTGCGTTCGGCGGATTCGCGATAGGCGCGCAAGGTGAGCCGCTCGCCCTCGTTCTGTACCGGAATCGCTAGGGTAGGGATCGATTCGCTCGCGTCTCCATCGTCCTCGAAGGGGCTGGCATGCGGATCTTCGGGCAGATCGGCCACTGTGATCATATCCCCGGAAAGGATGGCCGCTCGCTCGACGACGTTCTTCAACTCACGCACGTTGCCGGGCCACTTGCGCTGAGCGAGGGCCTCGTAAACTCCCGGATCGATGCGCTTGGTCCTGAGTCCGTTCTCATGGCAGAAGCTGACCACGAAGGCGTCTGCCAAGATAGCTATGTCGTCGCGACGCTCGCGCAATGCCGGCGTGCGAATGGGAAACACATCCAGGCGAAAGAAGAGATCTTCCCGGAACAGGCCCGAGGCGACCTGTTGAGACAGATCCTTGTTCGTCGCTGCCAGCACGCGCACATCCACGTGCACGATGTGCTCGGACCCGACCCGAGCCAGTTCGCCATTTTGAAGCACTCTGAGCACCTTGGCCTGAGCCGCCAAATCCATGTCCGCGATTTCGTCGAGAAACAGCGTGCCGCGGTGCGCCTGCTCGAAAAAACCCCGCTTGCGTGTTTGCGCCCCGGTAAAAGAACCCTTCTCGTGACCGAATAGCTCGCTCTCGATCAGTTCGCGCGGGATCGCCGCGCAGTTTACTTTGATGAATGGCTCGTCGTGGCGCGGACTCAGACGGTGAATTGCCCGGCTCACCAGCTCCTTACCGGTCCCGCTCTCGCCGGTAATGAGCACGCTCGCCTTGGTGGGCGCCACCTTGTCGATGTCCTTGAACAGCTTCTGCATCGGCGGACTGGTGCCGATCATCTCGTAGCGTGCCTCCAGCTCGGCTCGCATACGCTCCACCGTCTCGGTGAGTCGCGCCGTGCGTATCGAGTTGCCGACGCTGACCAGAATGCGTTCTCGATTCAACGGCTTTTCGAAAAAGTCGTTGGCGCCCAACTTGATGGCATTGACGGCGTCGTGCACCGTGGCATGCCCGCTGATCACGATCACGGGCAAGTCGCGCGTCGCATCGTCGGACCGCACGCGTTTCAGGGCCTCGAGCCCGCTGATGCCCGGCAGCTTCAAGTCGAAGATTGCCAGATCGATGGGGAGCGCCGGGTTGCTCAGCACCTCCAAACCCATCTCCGCGGTCGCCGACTCGACGACCTTGTAGCCTTCGCCGCTCAGCACGATCTGCAGAGTGCGGCGTATGTTCTTTTCGTCGTCGACGACGAGCACCGTGGGGGCCGCGCGATCCTGGCTGTGTGCCTCCCTGGCCATGAAACCGAACCGTGTGTAGTTTAGGGGATGCGCTTTTGCGCCACCGGCTCTCCCAAAAGAGCCAAGAACTTGCTGGCGGGGACCGTGAACGCGCTGTCGGGGTATCGAGACAGCACATGCGCGAACGTCTCGCGTGCCTTCCTGCGCTCTTTCTTCTTCATGTAGGTCTCCCCCAAGAGCACCAGAGCTTCGGGCTCCAAGCCGGTATTCTTGTACGTGTTCAAGGCGTACTCACAGCGCGCGATTGCAGCATCGAAGTTGTCCCGGTTCAGGTAGTAGCGCGCCACGTAGAGCTCGTGGCGCACCATCATGCCCGAAACTACCGCGAGCATGTACTCGAGCTCGCTCCGTTTCTTGTAGTCGGGGTAGTCGCTCAAGAACGCCGTGATTGTCTCGAAAGCGTCGCGCACACTGGATAGATCCCGCTCCTCGAGCGGCGGCATGATCGCTGAATCCCCGGAAGAAAGAAACTGGCAGCGAGCCACCCGGTAGCGTGCGTAGGGAACTTCCGGATCGTTCGGGTAGTCATGCACGAAGCTCTTGTAGCCGGTTACCGCCTGCGGAAAATCTTCCTGGTGGAAGGCCGCGTCCGCGATCCTGAGCTCGGCCAGTCGGGCATAACGGCTGTAGCCATACTTGCGTTTGACTTCCTCCATGCGCGGCTTGACGAGCTCCCAGTCGTGATCGAAAAAGGCTTCCAACGCTTCCTCGTAAGCCTTTTTCGCATTGGCCGCGTATTCGACCGGGCTCTGTGCGCGCTTCTCTTCGGAGGCGCAGCCGGCTGACGTCGCTCCCGCGAGTCCTAGTACAATGAGCAGAATCTGGCGTTTTCTCACGCTTTCCCGTTCGCTTCCCTAGCTGGTCAGTGCGCCCTTTGCAACCTCGGGTTTGTATCGAGAACCAACGGTGTTAGCTTTCCGAGCCCCCAAGGCCGCTCCATTGAGCGGAAGTTGAGGCAATGACTATGGAAAAAGTTCCGATGACCCCGGCCGGCGCAGAAAAATTGCGAACGGAACTCGGCCGGCTCAAAGAAGAGCGCCCCAAGATCTCACGAGAAATCGGCATTGCTCGCGACCATGGAGACCTCAGCGAAAACGCCGAGTATCACGCCGCCAAAGAGCGCCAGGGTATGGTCGAGGCGCGCATCAAGGATCTCGAAGACAAGCTGGCGAGAGCCGAAATCATCGATCCGTCCAAGTTCACGGGCGACCGGGTCCGTTTCGGGGCCACCGTCACGCTCACCAATTTGGACACCGACGAAGAGGCCACGTACACGATCGTCGGGGCCGACGAGGCGAATATCGACGAAGGAACCATCTCGGTCTCCGCGCCGCTCGCGCGAGCTCTGATCGGAAAGTCGACCGGTGACGAGGTCAACGTCAATCTCCCTGGGGGAACGCGCAACTACGAGATCTCGGACGTGGTCTTTCGCTGAAAGCCGAACCCCCTCTGCTCGCCCCCGACAAACAGCCTCGTCCCGAACGCCAGCAAGGCCTGGCCCCGTGGACGGTGTTCGTGCACTCCCAGGCAGGTATGCTCGCCGTGCTGCTCGTGGTGGGGCTGGAGTTCGCTCTAGTGTCGCTGACGCACCGCGCGCAGTTTGCCAGCGTCTGGGAGCTTCAGATGGGCATTTTCGGCATGCTGCCGACGGTGGTGGTAGGCGCGGCCCTGTTTGGTTCGGTGGGTGCGGGCTGCTGGCGGCTGCTTCAAGCCGCGCGAGCGCCCTGGGCACGCCGATTCCTGGCGTGCCTGACGCTGGGGTTTGCCGGGGCCGTGGCGTTCGGCGTCGGCGGGGGCAGGCATCTTGCCGATCTGACGGCACGCGCGGGCTTCGCCGCCCTGATAGCGCTGGCAAGCGCTGCGGCGAGCTACGCTTTAGCCCCCAGACTGGCCTTGCTGGTCGAGCAACGACCTCGGCTCGCTGGCACTGCGACGCTGGTTCTGGTGGTCATGCTCGAGCTCACGAACCGCTTCGTGCTGGTCCGGCTCTACCCGGCATTTCACCTGGGGCTAACCGGCCTGACGCTGTTGCTGGCTCCGGGGCTCGCTCTACTGTGGCTCCGACCCGGGCCAACGCCGATCCCGCGCCGCCCCTGGCTGCACGCCTCGATCACGGCGGGCGCCATCGGCCTCGGCGCGCTGTTGGCCAAGCCCGCCGCCCACGCGATCGCAGGCTTCGACAACTTCCGCATTCTGATGCTCGAGCAGGGACCGCTCCTGAGTCAGGTCGTAGAGCTAACCGCCAAGCTTTCGCCGCCTCCCCCCAGTGATCCGGGCGATTGTTCGGGGGAAGGGACCAGTTGCTGGGGCCTCGTGCCCGAGGCGGACGCCGCACGTGGGGGCATCGATCTGCGCGAGCGCGACTTGCTCCTCATCACCGTGGACGCTCTCAGAGCCGACCACGTCGGGGTGTACGGCTATCAGCGCCCTACGACGCCGCACATCGATCGACTGGCTGGTGGAGGGGCCGTGTTCCTGCACGCCTACGCCCCGACGCCGCACACGTCGTATTCGGTAACGTCGCTGATGACCGGGAAGTACATGCGGCCACTGCTATTGCAGGGAGCCGGGCAGGACTCGGATACGTGGGCCGGGATTCTGCGGACCTATGGCTACCATACGGCGGCATTTTATCCGCCCGCGGTATTCTTCATCGACCCCGCTCGCTTCGAGACCTTCAAGAAGCGCGGTCTCGACTTCGAGTATCGCAAGGTCGAATTCGCCGAGGGTGACAAGCGACTCGCCCAGGTCCGTGACTACCTGGAAAGCAACGCTGCCCAACAGGGGAAGCTGTTTTTGTGGGTGCATTTCTTCGGTCCGCACGAACCCTACGAACAGAAACCTGGATTCTATTTCGGGGAGCGTGACGTCGACCGTTACGATTCGGAAATCGCCTTCGTGGACAGCACCATCGGCAAGCTGGTCGAGCTGGTGCGCAAAAAGCGACCTCATACAGCAGTCGTAGTGACCTCCGATCATGGAGAAGAGTTCGGCGACCACGGTGGACGCTACCACGGCACCACGGTCTACGAAGAACAGGTGCGCGTACCCATGGTCATTCACGCGCCCGGAGCCGTGGAGGCCCAACGCATCCCGGAATGCGTGCAGACCATCGATCTGCTGCCGACAGTACTCGCCGCGCTGCAGGTGCCGAGACCACCACGCATGCGCGGGCGAAACCTGGCCGGCCTGCTGCGAGGAGGGAACCCAGCCGGCAAGGGCTTTGCAGCTGCCGAAACGGAGGCCCAAACCCTGATCGCCGAGGGCACTCATCGGCTCATCTGCGAGCGCCGCATCGGCGCGTGCAAGCTCTACGACCTGGAGAGCGACCCGACCGAGCGCAGGGATCTGGCGAAGGCCGAACCGGACTTGTTCGAACAGCTACGCAAGTCCCAGCAAAAACTCAGCGCTTCGCACGGGCGCTACGAAACCCGCGGTCTCAGGGCGGAAGGCAAGGGCTGGCCCGCTCCGATTCTGCGCGGTGTCACGGGCGACGGCGACGCAGCTCCCGAAATTGCCGCCTTGCTGGACGACGCAGACGTCCAGATCCGCCGCAAGGCCGCGGAACTCTTGTTCGAGCTGGGGCGTCCCGAAACGGCGGAAGCGCTGAGGCTGGCCCTCAGCAGAGCCGAGGACGAAACCGTGCGGCGCTGGTGCGCCCTGGCGCTCACGCGACTGGGGGAGGGGGCTCCGCTCGTGTACGAGCTCGTGAAGTCCGACGACCAGCACTGGCGGAGACTCGCCGCCCTGGCCCTGGCCGAAAGCGGCGATACGCGGGGCGCGGACACCCTCGTGCTCTGGTGGCGCGACAGCGCCTCGCGCGACTATCATCGGTCGCTGCAGATTCTCCAAGGGCTGGCAAAGACGCACGACAAGGATGCGGTGTGGCCTCTGGTTCAGTCGCTGGACGACGTCAGACTGCGGCCGCACATCGCCCGGACTCTCGCAGCGCTGGGCGATGAGTTCGCTCGCGGCGCGCTCGTCAAAGCCTTGCGCAACGAACGTTACCAAAGCTCGCGGGTGGCATTGGCCGAGGCACTGGTCCAGTTGGGCGCTGAAACCGACTTGGCCCAGCCGCTCGTCCGCTTCTTGGGGGTTCCCGACCCGCTCCCGAACGGGCTCCACTTCGCGCTACAGGCTGGCATCGTCGAGAGCATCGGCGGTCCCAACAAGCGCTCCCTCGAACGTCTGCAGCGGGAGAGTGACCTTGGAGTGGCCGTCAACGTGATCGTGCCTCGCGGAGGCAATGGCAGCGGTGTGCGCCTGCTGGCGAGGGCTCGAACGCGCAGCGATCAACCCGGCTCCATCTACCTCGGTACGCGCGAAAACCTGTTTCGGTACAACAAGAAGGGGGAGGCGGTGTTGATTCGGGACATCCCCCGATTGGACGCCTCGAAATCGGTCCGGCTCGACGTCCCTGCCAGTAAAAAATTCGTGGAGGTACACACCCCCTTGCCAGCGGGGCTCGGCGCGAAACCCGGAAGAGGCTTTTACGGGGTGGTGTTTGCCGATCACAACGTCGAGCTCGAAGCCGTCGCGCTGGTCCCCCTGAGTGACGAGTTGCCTCCACCAGCCCCAAAACCCTGGCGAAACGGCGAGCAAGCCCAACGCACGACCGAGGACAACGGCCCATGAGCCGACAACTGACACCTGGATACTCGAAGCCTTGCCAGATCGAGTTCCGTCGCGGTGAACCAGTGCTATAGAGGCCGGCGGTGAGCGAAGAACCCAGCAAAGAAAAGAAGACGCGGCGAGCAGCACGGCGAGCGCAGCAGGACAACGCGGACTCCAAGAAGAGCACGAGTTCGGAGTCCAAGCGGTCCACTGAAAAGGGGGCGGCCAAGACGAAGCGACGCAAAGTGGCGGAGTCCGGGGCCACCTCGAGCATCCGCGACGAAAGGCTGCGGGCGAGGGAGGCCGGCGTGGCACGGCGGCGCAAGAAGCGCGCACGCGAGCGGGCGCAGGCGGCAGCTGAGGGCCTCGATACCGGCGAATTGGTCGACGATGCGCTCGCGCGGGGCGTCCACGCCACCTCACGCTTCGTACAACGCAACTTTCGCTGGTTGCAGTGGGTGATTATCCTGGGCGCGGCCGGTGGCTTCGGCAAGCTCATCTACGACTACCGAACCGAGCTCGACAATCAAAAGGCGAGCAAGCGCCTGGTCGGCGCCCTGCACGATCAGCTAGGAGAAGTCGAAGACGAAACGGATCTGAACCCCGCCGTGCCGGGGTTCGCCGGGTTGCGGCCCGAGTACCCGAGCGACACTGCGCGGCTCAAGGCGGCAGCAGACGCCTACCGCAAGGCGATCGCGGAGGATGACCGACCGGCGCGCAAGACTCTGGCCCAGCTGGGTCTGGCGGGTGTGCTCTTCGACCAGGGCAAGTACAAGGATGCCCAGCAGACTTACGCGGAGGTCAAGGCAAGCAAGCTTGCCGCCGACGATATCCACGTCAAGGGACGCGCCGTCGAGGGCGCGGGTCTGAGTCTGGAGGCCCTGGGCAAACGCGACGAAGCTGGCAAGGTCTTCAAGGAGCTGGAGAACATCGGCAATCGTTTCCGAGAGCTCGGGCAATACCATCGCGCGCGGCTATTGTACGAAGCTGGAGAACGTGACAAGGCCAAGGAGCTGCTGAAGAAGGTCCGTGAGAAGGCTGACAAGGAATCGCTGTCCGGTGGTCAGAGCTTCGTTCAGGTCGCTGCCCAGCAACTCCTGGAAGCCATCGACCCGGCGGCGGCGCGCCCGGCGCCGGGCGCAGGTCTGTCCCCCGAACAGCTGAAGCAGATCCAGGAGCAGCTTCAGAAGGCGGCCGGCCTCAAGGGCAAACCCGGCGGTGCTGGCACGGATATGAAAGAATTGACCGAAGCCATCAAGAAAAAGCTCAACGAACAGGGCACGCCTCCCGAAGCACCCAGTCCGTCGCCCGAAGAGCGAGCAGCGCCGCCAAAGCAGGCGGAGCCGGGCCAAGCGCCGGTTCCCGAGACCCAGCAGAAACAGGCCCCTGCTGGTACGAAGCGGACCCCGCCGCCCCCGCAGGCTGCAGTACCTGTCGCTCCCAAGCCCCCGCCAGTCCAACCCGAAAAGCCTGCAGCCGCCCCACCGCCGGCGCCAAGACCGGCACCAGTCCCCGCTGAGAGCCCGACGGAATGAGCAAGATTCGACTTGGAGTCACGGTCGTAGGAGCCCTCGCGACCAGCCTGGCCGGCCTCGCCATTGGTTGCTCGTCACTGCGGGCTGGCGCCAACCCCGAAGGGCCGAACTGGCAGCATCGCGCCAGCTGGTCCATGCACGTGGTGTTCGACCGCGATATCGTGGCGCCCGCCAGAAAGAAGGGAGCGCCCTACGAACGTGGTCAGCCCGAGATCGATCCCGCGCATGTCCGGCTGTTCGTGGGGTCGAGCGACCACGGCTTGTATGCACTGAACGCACGCGACGGAGCGCCGCTCTGGCGTTTCGAGACGCTGGGCTTCGTCCAGTGCGCGCCCCTCTACGATCCGAAAGAAAACGTCGTGTACTTCGGCTCGAACGACGGCGCGCTGTACAAGGTGGACGCAGATACGGGAGTCTTGAAGTGGCGGTTCATGACCAACGCGGAGGTCGCGCGACGACCCGTTCTGTCAGACGGTATGGTGTACGCGACGAACGCCAACGACACGCTGATCGCACTCGAAGCCAAGACGGGTGAACTGGTCTGGAGCCAGCACCGAACCCCCGCCGCGGGGATGGAGATCGCCGGGTATTCGGGCGCCACGGTCGCCTGGGGCAAAGTCTACATGGGGTTCAGCGACGGCAATGTGACTGCCTTCGACGCCAAGACCGGAAAGGAGCGCTGGCAACCTCTCGATCTATCGGCGGAGGCTGAACAACTACTGGGGGAAATCCCCGAGTACCTCGACGTGGACACGACACCTGTCGCAGCGCAGCTCGAGTCGGCTCCGGCCGTGTTCGTCGCCAGCTACGAGGGCGGTGTCTACGCGCTGGATGCGGAAACCGGCACGCAGCTCTGGAGCAACACGAATGTCGCAGGGACCTACGACATGGCCTGGTGGCAGGAACCGGCGCACCAGGCCTCCGGCGACGGCGCCCGGGTGCCCAAGCGGCGCCTGCTGATGGTGGCCACTGGAACGAGCGGGCTCTGGGCGCTCGATCCCGACAGCGGTGAACCCGTCTGGCGCCGCGAGCTGCCCGCGGGTGGTGTGAGCGCGCCTGTCCCGATCGTGGGAGCGCTCATCGTCACGACCAGCCAGCTGGGTGTCTACTTGTTATCGCCGACAGATGGCAGCTTGATCGACGGCGTCCACCTGGCGCACGGTGCCTCGGCGGCACCCGCGGCGTACGGGACTCGAGCTTTCGTATTGAGCGATTCCGGGCAGCTGTTCGGGCTGCAGATCACGCCGCCCAATCTGTCGCCGCCGCCGAGCCCGCTGCCTCCCATCTGAACCAACCGAGCGGCCCCATGCGTGGGATCGGTCGGTCAGGTGCTTTTGCAGGCGTGCGGAGCGATGAGGAGTCAGGTGCCTTGCGAGGGGCATCGTTCGGAAGCGAGGTGGGCCGCATGCGCTCGCGGGCGCCCGCACCCAATTTAGTTCGCATAAGATATATTATGTTAACTTTTGTGGTAGGGTGCCGAGGCTGTCGCGGAAACGGGAGCTGCTACAGCAAGAACTGGTCGTCCAGGTTCATGACCACGAGATTCACACGTCTGAGCTTCGCGCATTCCTGCTCCACCTCGGCCTGGAAAACCGGCTTGATGTGATAGAGCAGCGTCGGCAAGTCCTGCGGATTGCCATATTTGTGCAGGTCCTTGATCAGCGTCCGCGGCGTGTGGTGGCCGCTGACCGTCGCGAGCTTTTGCTCTCGATTAGGAAAGCTCACCTCCATCAAGAGCGCCTTCAGGTTCTCTTCCGCGCGCAAGAGCTCCCACAACCGATCCGTTGGTCCGGTGTCCCCGCTGTAAGCGATCGTGGCGTCTTCGCCCGTGACGATGAAACCAGCGCAGTCGATGGTGTGCTGAACCGCCACGCTACGTACGCTATAGCCAGCGATCTCGACGGGCTTCTCGTGCTTCAATTCCACGAACTCGAGGGTCGGATGGCTCTTGCTGGGGATCTCGGAAAAGTCAGGCCAAATAATGTTGTTGAAGAAGTGTTTTTTCAGCGCGCGGATGGTCGGTCGAGTCGCGCCCACCAGAAGCGGTTCGCAGTCCGCCTGGCAGCGGTTGTCGGCGATGGTGGCCAGGTCGCGAATGTGGTCCAGGTGAGCGTGGCTGATCAGACAGGCCTCGAGTCGAAACTGCGCGCGCAGGTCCAGACCACGGGTCAACGAGCCCGCATCCAGCGACAGGCGTTCATCGACGACGAATGCACTGGTGCGATGCCGGGGGGTCTCCCCACCATGACACCCGACGACCCTCAGCTCCACGAGGCCCCGCGCTTCGGTCTTGCGCGGACACTTCCGCTCGCAGGCAGCACCATGGACCCGACATAGTAGCCCGTGCGTTCGAGGGCTCGCAAGCTCGTCGAAAGGCCACCGAGACCAACGAGCCCGGAGGGGGCATGTTCAGCGCGTTCGACGCGCTGAACATCGCAGCGCGGCTCAGTCGAGGTCGTCCATACCGCCCATCATGCCGCCCATGCCACCCATGCCACCCATACCACCCATACCACCCATACCACCCATGCCGCCCATGCCTCCGCCGCCAGGTGCAGGGGCGGGAGCCGGCTTGGGCCGCTCCACGATGGCACATTCGGTGGTGAGCATCAGGCCGGCGATGCTCGTTGCGTTCAGCAGGGCGGTTCGCACCACCTTGAGCGGATCGATGATGCCCTTTTCAATCAGATCGCCGTACTCGTCTTCGCCTGCGTCATAGCCGAAGGCTCCCGAGTTCTCGAAAACCTTGGCGGCCACGACCCGGGCTTCTTTACCGGCGTTGGCGGCAATCTGAAGCAAGGGCGCCTGGGCAGCTCGCGCCAACAAGTTGGCGCCCATCTTCTGCTCAGGACTGGCGAGTTCGAGCTCCGAAGCGGCGATACTGGCACGCAGTAGGGCTACGCCCCCTCCGGCGACGTAGCCCTCTTCGACGGCAGCCTTCGTGGCCGCCAGCGCATCTTCGAAGCGGGCACGCCTTTCTTTCTGTTCGAGTTCGCTCGCTGCGCCGACCTTGATGACGGCTACACCACCGCTCAGACGGGCCAGGCGCTCATTGAGCTTGTCCTTATCGTAGGTGCTGTTCGTCGCCTCGATGTCTCGGCGGATCCCTTCGATGCGTCCCTGGATATCGGCTTGCTTGCCCTTGCCATCCACGATCACGCAGTGTTCTTTGCCGATCTCCACACGACGTGCTCTGCCCAAGTCCTCCAGGCCCGCGCCATCCACACCGCGCCCGAGATCCTGCATGAAGGGCGTCGCGCCCGTCAAAGCAGCGATGTCTTTGAGCATTTCCTTTCGGCGATCCCCAAATCCAGGGGCCTTCACTGCAGCGACCTTGAGGACGCCCCGGATCTTGTTGACCACGAGCGCGGCGAGCGCTTCCCCCTCCAGATCTTCGGCGATCAGCAGCAAGGATGCGCCTTGCTTGTTGACCGCTTCGAGCACAGGCACCAGGTCATTCATGGTCGAGAGCTTCTTCTCGACCACCAAGATGTAGGGGTTTTCCAACTCGACCAGCATCCCCTCCTGGTCGGTAATGAAGTAAGGAGAGATGTAGCCGCGATCGAACTGCATCCCCTCGACGATCTCGACGTCGTCGCCCATGCCCTGGTTGAGCTCGATGGTGATGGTGCCGTCGTTGGTCACGCGCTCCATCGCATCGGCGACCACGCCACCAATGGACTCGTCTCCGTTCGCGCTGACCATTGCGATGTGCTTCACCTCTTTGGGCGAGGCCGCGGACTTGGCCATCGACTTCAACTTTTCGATCATGGCTGCACAGGCTTGGTCCATGCCGCGCTTGAGGTCCATCGCGTTCACACCGGCTTCGATTAGCTTGAGCCCTTCGGTGAAGATCGCCTGGGCCAGCACGGTCGCCGTAGTGGTGCCGTCACCGGTATCGTCGTTGGTGCGAGACGCAACCTCTTTGACCATCTGCACGCCGAGGTTTTCGAGCTTCGACCCGAGTTCGATCTCTTTGGCCACGGTGACGCCGTCTTTCGTCACGGTAGGGGCTCCCCAGCTCTTCTCCAAAGCCACGTTTCGACCGCGCGGACCCAGCGTCACCTTGACGGTGTTGGCCAGGGCATCCACCCCGCGGCTGATTTGTTTCCTCGCGTTGCGTTCATAGACGATTTCCTTGCTGCTCATGGTGCTCTGGTCTCCTATGGCCTGTTGGCTGGCGCGAAATTAAGCTCTTGCTGCAGAAGGTCAACCCCCTCGGGGTCCGAAAAATCCCGAGCCGAACCCTTGCATTGGAGACCAATTGGGGATAGGTAGCCGACCCCACGGGTGAACCGGCCGTCCCCTCCCCGCGCAGATTCGGGGTCCGGCTCTAGCCCCCAAGCGGGCCCGTCAGCTTGATTAGGATCCGACCGGAAGTTAAGTATTCAGGACGCGAAAAACACCCATTGGGGAATCGTCTAATGGCAGGACACAAGATTCTGGTTCTTGTTATCTAGGTTCGAATCCTAGTTCCCCAGCAAGGCGGACGGCCGATCCCCAGAAATCGGGTCTGCAGTCCCTCTGAGCACAGAAAACGGCCCCATCGTCTAGTGGTTAGGACATCGGCCTCTCACGCCGGTAACACGAGTTCGAATCTCGTTGGGGTCACCCTCGAATCCGCTGAAAGGGATCTGACCGATCGAGCAGCCTGGGGCCGCAAGGCTTCGGTCGATTGTCAGCAGGGGCTTGTGATTTACGATTCTGGGATTACATTGCCAGTAAGCGTCGAGACAGTGACCCACCGCCCCACCTTGGGTTCCTCGGCGCCCAGAGGTTCCGTGCCCACTCTCCCCAATCCCCATCCGCGGCACGGAGCCTCGCCCCATTTTGTCCCCGAAGCGCTGGCTTTGGGGTTTTAGGTAGCGCATTCAAGGGATTTCAGGGGGGTCATCCAGCCGGTTGACCTCGACGCTTCCTTCGACGGCAGAGAGCCGCTGACCGGCTTCCAACGTGACCGAGTCGGTGCCCAGCGGCCCTCCGCTGAGCCGAAGCCTGCCAGAGGTGACCCCAGCCTGAATGGCACCCTGGACAGCTTGGTAGTTGAGGTAGAATTCGCCCCCGACTGTCTTCACCAGGTAAGGGCCTGCATAAAAGGACCAGGTGTCGCTGTCGATTTCGCCGACCATGACCTCGATGACTCCCCCTTCGAGGGTCACGCGCGTCCGGCCGTCGCCAAGCCGGTGCACTCGGCAACGGGTTCCGGCCAAAAGGTCGACATGTGCCCCCCCACCCAGCTCGACGCGTGTGGGAGCTCCGTGCTTCGGTCCCTCGAGCCAGAGATCCTCAGCGGTCGTTGGGGTTTCAGCGCGCGCGCTCGCCCAGCGCTCGTAGCCCCAGGCCATACTGGCCACCAGCGCGAGCGCCAACGTCAGTCCACCGAGCGTCCAGAGCAGCTGCTTGGCACGGCGCACCCCTGCGCGAGAGGCGCGATTCATGAATGCGTTGCGCACGCCCTCGAAGCGTTCGTCCGACACACCACCAAGTGCATCCGCGACCCGCTCACCCAGACGCTCGAACTCGTTCGTGGGTGATGATTCCGCTCGCCTCACCTAACTCTCCCAGCCAACCTCTGGGAGCTCGCTCTCCAGCTCCGTGTCCGTCATGGACTCCATGAACGACTCGGCTCGCGAAAGACGACGCCGAAACTCGGCAACCGTGCAGTTGCAGAGCCGAGCGCTGTCGCTGAGAGCTCGACCGGCGACGTAACGAAGACAAAAGGCGATTCTCAAGTCCGGCGCCAGTTCAGCCAGGTGCTCGTAGAAGACCAGTACCTGATCTTCCGTAGTCGGATCGAACCGCGTCGAGCCGAGACCGAAGCGCCGCAACCAGCATTGATTGCGCAAATACGCGCGTATGACACGCACAGTGTGCATCTCGACCAGTGCGGGCAATTGCCCCACGCTGGCGCTGCGCTCTGACAAAACGGTCGTGTCGAAAAGCGCGCGATACGCCGTCAACAGGCTCTTCTTTACGAGCCACGTATGTGAGCTATCACTCCCGACCAGTGCCCGGACCAGCGCGTGCACGCCATTTGCGAACCGGTCGTGGAAACGAGCCGCAGCAGCCTCATCACCCAACGCAGCGAGCTCGAGTAGCTCGGCATCGCTGCCCTCCCAGGTCAGCAAGCGGAGATGGGGCGCTGACTGCACTCTCCCGCGCTGTTGCACGCTGTCTTGCATGAGCTCTCACCTAAGGAGTGACCTATACACCTACGAACGGGTCAAAAATCGCGAACCAAGCAACTGGGGTAAACGTTAATTTATGCCCCATAGTGAAGGGTTTGATCGGGCCCCGCCGTGAAAAGGCAAAGAAGGATAACTCCAGACGGATCTTTGGACGCTGAATCGCAATGATTGCCTGACGGAATACTTCGCTGGTTCGATAGCGAAACCTCGGCCTTCGAAATCCATTCGCGAAATCCTCCGCTCGCTCGATTTTCTGTGGGCCACTGTTGCGACGGAGTTTCTGCGCCGTGGAGTTTCCGCCTGGCGCCATCGGTGAGAACAGCTGAAATCACGGCCATTTCGTCGTCTTTGACCGCATAGTAAGGATTCCTTACAGCCCCCTTTCGTTTCTAATTTCAGGCTGCCCCACCTTTCTGGAACCCCTACCCTGCTCCCAATGAGAGGCAGTCGTGGGCTGTAAAACGCATCTAGCCACCGACGGCGAACCGCCCCACGGCGCTACTCCGCGCTATTCAGTTGCGCTGGCAATAGTAAGTCGAACCTGCCGTCGGAATCGGCGCGCATTTCTGCGATCTGAATCACCGAATAAGCTTCGGACTCTTCGTTGGTCAGGCTGCCGTCGGCGTCGAGGTAAGCGTAGGCACGTATCAGAGCATCAGCCACGCTCCCCCCCAGGTTGTACGACGTGACCTGCCCAGCGTAGCGCACCGGAAGAGGCAGGCGCAGCGAGCGCACCCCTTGCCCGCCCACCGACGCCATGGACAGCACTGTCATATTCGGCTGCACCAGCCAGGCAAAGCCCGATTCCGGATCCGGCCGCACACTCAGGTCGAACACACCGGGATCCGCAAACACCGAGAATTCGCCAGACTCCGACAGCACGGCCGAGGTGGCTCTCGGCAGAACGTTGTCGCGACGCGTGAGCTCCAGAACGGTGTTGGCGCGGAGAATCTTCTCACCGCCTGCGCCGGACTCCCTGGGAGACGCTAGGAGCCGAACGGCAAACCCTTGCACGTTCGCGGACCCTTGGGTGACCACGCGACCGCTGACGCGCGACCGCGGTCTCACGTCCACCGTCTTGCCGTGGACCTCACGGTCCTCGCCACCGAGCACCCAAGCACCTTCGCCGATCGCCCAGGGCCGGTCCTCATCGATGGTGGGCACCGCGATCGCGCGATACTCACCCACCGGCAAGTCAACCTGGAACTTTCGTTCCGAGTCCACCCCGACGTCTACCGCCGTTTGATAGGTGGCGATGACCCCCTTCGGAATGGTGTCGTTGAACGTCGAGGTTTCGTTCTCTCCGCCCGACGATACAATCTGCACATTGAAAGGAACTTCGCAGGGTCCACTGGCGCCCACCGACTGCGCGGATGGGTCCGTGTCGCCCTGCGCATAGCAACTCAACGTCTGCTGATCGTTGAGCAGGACTTGACCCACGACGCTCACGACGGAAGGCAGACCATCGAGCACTATTTGTGCCTTGTTCGGTTCGAATAGCTCGAGCCCCACGCGCGAGGCGTAGAGCGTCGGAGCCACGACACCGCTGGGCGGAGAAAGCCGCAGAATCTCCGTCTCCGCCGGGACCACCGGAGCGCTGCCATCAGGGTAATCGACTGAGGAATACAGCAGCTTGACCGTGACGGTATTCGACCCATCCACCGGCGTCAGGAGGGGTTCTTGCGTGGAGATCACCGAGCCACTGTTGCCGTCGATGAGAGCGACGTTCCAACCAGTCAGTGACTCGCTTTGCGGCGAACTGACGTCCACCTCCAGCTCAGCGGGCTTGGCGAGCGACAACGGGATCTTGATGTCGTCCACCGGTTCGCTCGCCTCGCCGGTGGTTTCCTGACTGACCACGCCGATGGCACGGCGACGAAACAACCTCGGATTGAAATGACATCCCTCTGCCTCGGTTTGCAGATAGATGTCGTAGTAGCCGGGCGGCACGCTGATGTTGAAGGCAGCCTTTCCCGAGAAGTCCTCCGTGACGTTCAGGGTTGCGTCCGAAGTGTACGATGTCCCAGAGAGGCCCAAGAGCTGCTCGCTCGGCGTAAAGCGCGCGTGAAGCGTCATCTCCTTGGCATCTTCCAGGCACTGCGTATCCAGCGCCGCGAAGTCGGCCTCACCGGTGACGCGCGCGATGGGACGCAGTTCGAGCTTCAGATTCTGACCGTGGGCAAAGTCGCTTCCCACTTCCGGCAGCGTCTGCTGAGTCAAGTAGCGGACGCTCGAGATCGAAGGTGCGTTGTCGCTGCTGGTCACCATGGGCGGTACTACCTCGAAGAGCACCGTCTCGATCTCGCTCGACTTGGCCAGGCACCGCCCAGCCACGCAGCTGCCTCCCGCGCAGTCCGATCCGGAGTCGCACTGGTTCACCGAGGGCTCTCCACCGGCATCTTGAACTGAGCGCACCGTGCAGCCAGACTGCAAAATCAATGCACTCATCAAGCATCCGCCAAGCGCGTAGGCCGCCGAAAGGCGATGCCAGGAAAGAATGAGTCCAACGCGAAGCATCAGCAGTAGCTGGAAAGTAAGCTACAGTCGTGCCAGGCACGCAAGTCCAGCAAATAGCCCATTTCGAATCGTCAGGCCTGACATCGCTGTCGCGACCCGGAGGCGAAAACCGGGCCGGAATCACCTTTCTCGATCGGGCCGGCCCGGCGAGGCTCGATTCGCACCGCCTGGCCCCTACCAGGCAAAATAACGCAAAGATCGTTCAGTCTGCTCGTACCGGCAGCTCGAGATGCTCTCGTTTCACCAGGCAGCGATCGCTCGTGCACAGAGAGAACTTGAAGTCCCCGGCCAGAACCCCGTTTTTCGACTCAGGCGTAAACCGCAGCGTCATCAGCAACTGCTTCTTGCTGAGCTCCATCGCCTCCCGCGACACCACCGGCTCCGAAGGTCGGATGCCTTTATACGCCGCGTATTCGAACCGAAAGGGGTACTTGTCGTTGACCTTGAAGTCTCCTCTTGGCTCGAGCAGGACCTCGGCGCTGCCTTCGCGTCCGAGCCGGTAGCGTCCCCTCGGACGGAGTTCGAGTTGGAAGGCCGGATCGTCCACTCGCTGGGTGGCCGGCGCGGAAGCCCGCGAGGGGGAATGCTCGGCGTGCGCCGCGCCCGGAAGCACCACCAACACACCAAGGAACAGGAATCTGCCCAGAGTGCGCCCAAGTTGCATGCGGGGGATCATCCTTCTCTTGGTACGGTCAACCCCTAGCGAAACTTCCTTCAGGTCCTGGCCTGCGCGTTTTGGGTGGGACACGGTGGGGGCACGCCCGCCTCTGAACGTACGTCGGACCCGAATTCGAGTGCGCGTCTCCGACCGGAAGAGGGCGTGCCGAAGCTATCGAAAGGCAGCGTCAGGGCGCCCAGTGCTCTGCCTCGACGACTTCGTATGCCGGCGATGCACTCTTGTCGCCATTATACTTCGCAAGCACGACGCCAGTGTTCCCGACCTTGAACTTGCTCTCGTCGTAGCCCTCTACATCGCTGAACGTGACCGTGAAGAATTGCCGGCTCATTCCCATGGGGTCGTTTGGCATCTGTGGCGTATAGACGATCGCCATGTCGAATCCCTTGTCGGTCAGGTTCACCATGGTGCCGGCGAACAGGACCCACTTGCCCTTTGCCTTCGCGTCGAACGCCTTGACGGCGTTCTTCTCCTCCTTCACCGCCTTATTCTTCTTGAGTTGTTCCTGGATGTCCTGTGCGACCAAGAAGCCCTTCGCCTGAGGGTAGGCCTTCTCGAGGACTCCTCGCTTGTCCGGAGTCAGCTCCGTATCGATCTTGGCAGGCCTCGCCGGTTTTTCCGGTTCGCTAGGCTGAGCGCTGGGTGCGGGTATCGGCTCAGCAGCCTTCAGCGCCGAGACGGCCGGTTTGGATGGCGCAGACTCGCCAGACGCCGGTTTTTCTTCCTCGCAAGCAGCCAGCGACCAGCCGAGTAGCACCACGCATGAAGCCTGGACAATCTGATGATTCATGTTCACCTCCGAAGCAGTGTGAAGGGGGTAACAATGTTTCACACTCGAAACAAACCTTTTGATTTCACAGCCTGTGCAGCAGCAAAACCGCAATCGGTTCCCCGTGGGTGTCATCCACCGCGCGAGCTATCCGCGGCACGAAGCGGTTCGCCAAGGCATCGTTCGGTGACGCGCGGTCAGCCACCACTCGGCTGGAACGACGCCGACCACACCCCCATACATCAGACGGCCCGGCGCGGCATGACTCGACAATGGGTCAAAAAACTAATTGGCCGCTAACATTCTTCGCGAGGGCACCAAGAGCCTACCAGCCCAACGGTGCTCAGGTTCCGCCGCCCTTGTAACGCCCGCGAGCGGAACCACTGCTATATCCGCCCAATGGTGAGCCTCTTGAACTATCGAAAGGTGCGGGGGTCGCTGCAACCAAGGCGCCAGTGCTAGCTAGCATAGCCTGCGGAGGCCAATGACTGTCACCTGTTATACTACAACGTAGACAGGCCTCGCAAAGGTGCTTGCCGGCGCTCACATAAAGCAAGGCGTCATGGCAGTTATGCTTGCGCGCTAAGTTTACGTGTGCTTTGAATGTTGGGACTATGAGAGGATCCGTCGGCGAGCTAACATCTCGCTGACGTGACTAGCGAGGAGGAGCAATACATGAGGTTTATCAAGAGATGGTCGCGCACAGCGACCGCGGTTGCCGTCGGCGCCCTGGTGTTGGGAGGTGGAACCGTCGCGGCTCAATCGCAGGGGGAGGATCCGTGGTGGTGGAACGTCTTCGCCACGGGGCCAACGTACTTTCAGTCCACGGACGGCGAAGTGTCGATCGACACCGATAACCCGCTGGGATTCGACATCATGTCGGGGAACCTCGGCAAGGCCAAAGCCAATTTCGAGGAGACTGGCGAATACATTGGCTGCCAGATCCTCACCAACCCCACCGACGGGCAGTACGTCATGTGTGCCGCGCGCGATCGCTATGGGAACACGCTCTATTGCGAGAGCCAGTTCGTCCAGTCGACGTTCTTGCTGCGAGAGCACATGTTGCTCAACGCCGCCGTGAACTTGACCGACAGCCACTACATCTCGGTGAACGTCGACCGGGTCACAGGCCAATGCCGATCGATCCAGGTCATGGCGTCTTCTGCCGATTTTTTAGCGGATAGGGAGTCTCCGACTTCTGCGTGCACCGAGGCGAATTCCGTCGATCTCGGCGCGTTTGGCGGCTCCCCGATTTCAGTTCCCAACGACGCCTGCGTGAAGGTGACCAGGTTCGCCAAGCCCTTCTGGCAGTACGGACCCAATCGCACCATGCAGCTTCAGAACCCGTCGGGCACGGCGTATCCGACGCCCTATGAGTTCGAGCAGAGTTGCACGAACGCCACTGGCAGCGGCCAATTCGATGGCAACTTCGACGACCAGTATCTGCCCGGGATCAGTGACGCTTGCCCTCTGTTCATCCACCTGATGGGCAATGGCAATGGGATCATCTCGCTCCGCTACTGGTAGGCGAGTCCAGTCCGGGACCTCACGGCTCTCGCTCCAAGGGGCCGTGAGGTTTCTGACTCCCCCAACCAATGATTCGCTTCCCTAGCCCCGGTCAGAGATCGCGGAGCCCTGGCACTCGAGACTGGGGGAGAATTCGCGCGGCGGACGGGACTCGAACCCGCGGCCTCCGGCGTGACAGGCCGGCGTTATAACCAACTTAACTACCGCCGCTAATTGCGAGAGGCGGGTTCATACCACACACACTGAAGCTCTCAACAGCTATTTGACCCCGTCTAGCAGCGCGAGACCACACTGGCCAACTGGCCAATGTGGTCTCGGTCGCCGCACGCCCTGCGACAACGGATCTGCCTGGTTACAGGTGACGATTCACGAGGTTCTCGAGCATCTCTTGCTGACCCGAGCGTGGCTTCGGATCGATCTGCTTTTCCTGGACGATCTTGGAGAGATCTTCCAATGAGCTTTTGCCTTCGAGAATGCCCCGGCCGAGTTCGGAATCCCAGCCCGCATAGCGCTGCTCCAAGAGCGACTCGAGCTTGTTACCGGTGAGCATTTTTTCGGCGATGAGTAGACCACGCGCCATCGTATCCATCCCACCGATGTGGCCATGAAACAAATCCGCGGGGTCGATACTCTGTCGGCGCAGCTTGGCGTCGAAGTTCATGCCACCTGTTTCGAATCCGCCGCCCTTGATTAGAGTAGCGAGCACCAGAGCGATTTCGCCGACGTCGTTGCAGAACTGATCGGTGTCCCAGCCCAAGAGGTAGTCCCCTCGGTTGATGTCGATGCTCCCGAAGATGCCGTGCGTCAACGCGTACGCGACCTCGTGTTGGAAGCTGTGTCCGGAAAGGATGGCGTGGTTGGCCTCGATGTTGACCTTGTATTCCTTGTCCAGCCCATAGCGCTGCAGGAATGCATAAACATTCGCGGTATCGTAGTCGTACTGGTGCTTCGTGGGCTCCTTGGGCTTCGGCTCGATGAGCAGTGCGCCCTTGAATCCGATCTTGTGTTTGTGCTCTGCCACCAGCGTCAGAAAACGCCCTAACTGGTCAAGCTCGCGCTTCAGGTCGGTGTTGAGCAGTGTCTCGTACCCTTCACGGCCGCCCCACAGCACGTAGTTCGCTCCGTCCAGGGCAAGCGTCGTGTCCAGCGCCTTCTTCACCTGGGCAGCCCCATAGGCGAACACCTCGGGATCGGGATTGGTGGCGGCTCCGCTCATGTAGCGAGGATGCCCGAACAGATTGGCTGTCCCCCAAAGCAGCTTGACCCCGGTCGCCTGCATCTTCTTCTGCATGACTTCGACGACGCGATCCAAGTTGGCGTTGGTCTCTGCCAGGCTCGAACCCTCCGGTGCGACATCCCGATCGTGAAAGGTGAAGTACGGGAGTCCCAGTTTCTCAAAGAACTCGAAGGCTGCGTCCAGTTTCACCAGGGCCGCTTCCAGCGGAGCGCCCGAGAACCACGGTCGGTCGAACGTTCCGGCCCCGAACACATCACTACCGGGCCAGGCGAAGCTGTGCCAGTAGCAGACGGCCGCGCGCAGGTGGTCCTCCATCCGCTTGCCAAGCACCTGACGGTCCTTGTCGTAGTAAGCGTATGACAATGCGTCAGCGCCAGGCCCCCGGTATTTGACTGGTTCGATGCCTTCGAAGAACGGCTTGCTCATCAATGTCTCTCCTAACGTTGTGGAAACGGTTCCACATGTAGGTATTTTAGCGCGCGAGTGCGCCCCCCTCAATGTGAAACCGTTTTCCAAATGCAAGTCTCTGCGCTTGCGCGCGACGATGGTCCCAGCAAATCGCTCCCGGTGCCGGAAAGCTACCGCGCTCCGCCCTCACCCGCCGCTCCCGAAAGGCCCGTGCCGTCAGTGCTCGTGCCGTCAGTGCTCGTGCCGTCAGTGCTCGTGCCGTCAGTGCTCGTGCCGTCAGTGCTCACCGCACCGCCAGAGCCGCGAGTGCCGGAAACTGCATCCGTGACGCCACCGGTCTGTCCCCCCCACCTTGGTTCCCGCCACTGGTGACGGTCGTCATTGCTCCACTGCTCACCGGGTCGCTTCCACCCACCCCGACCATCGGCGAACAGAGCTGCCCAGGCGCCTCGTCACCGTCCAGGATGCCATCGCCATCACTGTCCGGGTTCAGGTAATTCGGTGTTTGGTCACACATCGTCGGATTGCAGGGCGACCCCACCTCGTCGGCATCCAAGAGCCCGTCGCCGTCGGAGTCGAGGTCGCGATAGTTTGGAACGGTGTCGCCATCCACGTCTTCCACACCCTCGATCTCGTCAGGAATACCGTCCTGGTCAGCGTCTGCCAGGCCCGCCGTGGAGGAGCCCAAGCAGCCAATACCGGTAATCTCCGGCACGAATTCTCCGCCTGTCCCGAAGGCCTCACGACTGTTGTCGTTGCACGCGAGCATCCAGAGCAGCCCTCCCACCAGCGCGCCCCCGAGCCGTCCTTCCCTTCGCAAATAGTGCTGCATGGCCACTTCTCCCGTTCGACGCACCCAGCAGGTTTCATACCCGACGCCCAAGCTCAGTCAACTCGACGACTGGAAGCGACGGTGGGGGCCAGGGTTTCGGTAGGCGGGACAGGGCTCGAACCTGCGACATCCAGCTTGTAAGGCTAGCGCTCTACCAACTGAGCTACCCGCCTGGCGCCCCCGTGTTACCGCCAAACCGCCGACTGGGCAACCCCCGCTTCCTCGCCCGGTGCCATGCTGACCGGGCGCGACAGCTGGATCACGCGACGCTCGAGTCAGGCCATTCGCGCGGGTTCACCCGCCGGATCTCCCGTGGGGGGCGGCCGCGGCGGCGGGTCGTCCGAGCCTCCGTCGTCTTCCGTGCTCGAGGCTCTGTCGTAGAGCTCGCCCTGCCGATACTCGATCAGTTGCGCGCGAGGCCCGAACATCTGGTCCGGCTTGTCCAAGTACAACGCTTCTCTCAGAACGTCGTCCATGTGCTCCACGAGCACCAGCCTGAGTGCACGTAGCACCCGCCGTGGCACCTCTCGCAAGTCCTTCCGATTGTCTTTCGGAATTAGAACGGTGTCCACGTTGTTGCGGTGGGCCGCCAACAGCTTTTCCTTGAGCCCACCAATCGGCATGACGCGCCCGCGCAGCGTGATCTCCCCGGTCATCGCCACGTTGCTACGCACCGGGATCCGCGTCAAAGCGCTCGCAACGGTGGTTGCCATGGTCACGCCAGCGCTCGGTCCGTCCTTGGGAAAGAACTCGGGGAAATGCACGTGCACGTCGATCTTTTGATAGAAATCCTTGTCCAGCTTGAGCGCATCCGAACGCGAGCGAATGTAGCTCATAGCGGCCTGCGCGCTCTCCTCCATGCCCTTTTCGAGCAAGCCAGTGATCACCAGCTTGCCCTTCCCCGGCACCACGCTGACCTCGCAGTCGAGGATCTCGCCGCCGATCGAGGTGACCGCCAGTCCGTGCGTCAACCCGACTTGGTCGTGGTCCTCCTTCTTGCCCAGATGGTACTTGGGAACGCCCAAGAATTTGGGGATATCCGGCCCCTTGATCTCGATCCTCTGCTCCTTGCCTTCCTTCACTACCCGGAGAGCGGCCTTGCGACATACGCTGGCGATCTCGCGCTCCAGTGAGCGCACTCCGGCTTCCTTCGTGTAGTGATGGATGATGGTGCGGACGGCGTTTTCGGTAACGTCGAGGTCCACGTCCTCCAGACCGCACTCCTTGCGCTGGCGTGGCACCAGATACTTCAGCGCAATGTTCATCTTCTCGAACTCGGTATAGCTCGAGAGTTGGATGACCTCCATGCGGTCTTGGAGCGGAATCGGAATGCCGCCCAAGGTGTTGGCGGTCGTGATGAACATCACGTCTGAAAGGTCGTAGTCGAGGTCCAGATAGTGGTCGTTGAAGTTGTGATTTTGCTCGGGGTCGAGCACCTCGAGCAGGGCCGCGGCCGGGTCTCCGCGGAAGTCGGTGCTCATCTTGTCGATCTCGTCGAGCAAGAAGAGCGGATTGTTCGTACCGACCTTCTTCAAGTTCTGGATGATCTTGCCGGGAAGCGCGCCAATGTAGGTTCGCCGGTGACCGCGGATCTCCGCCTCGTCCCGAACCCCGCCGAGTGAGAGGCGAACGAATTTGCGGCCGGTGGCGTGGGCAATGCTTTTGGCAATGCTCGTCTTACCGACGCCCGGCGGCCCCACGAAGCACAGGATGGGCCCCTTGAGTTTCTTCGTCAGTGCCTGGACAGCCAGGTACTCGACGATACGCTCTTTGCACTTCTTGAGACCGTAGTGGTCCTCGTCGAGAATCCGCTCCGCTTCGACGATGTCAAAACGCTCGTCGGTCTTGTCGTACCAGGGCAGGCTAAGCACCCAGTCGATGTAGTTGCGCACCACGGTGGCTTCCGCACTCGTGGGATGCATCATCTTGAGCTTCTTCAGCTCTTTCTTGACCTTCGCGTGAGCTTCCTCACTCATGCGCTTGTTCTTGAGCTTGTCTTCGATTTCCAGCAGGTCGCTCTTGAACTCGTCGCGCTCACCGCCGCCAAGCTCCTTCTGGATGGCCTGCATCTGCTCGTTGAGGTAGTACTCCTTCTGCGTCTTCTCCATCTGCTTCTTGACGCGGGAGCGGATCTTCTTTTCTACCTGCAGGATCTCGATTTCTGCCTGCATCAATTCGTAGAGGCGCTCGAGCCTCTGCTTGGCGTCGGGCGTCTCGAGCAGGCTCTGCCGATCGGAGAGCTTGATGGTGGGCAGGTTGGCGGCAATCGTGTCGCTGAGTTTGGAAGGGTCGTCGATACTCTGGACGCTCATCAAGACTTCTGGTTGCACCTTCTTGTTGAGCTTGACGTAGACCTCGAATGTGCTCTGTACGCTGCGAATCAAGGCTTCCACCTCGACATCCCCCACCAGCGTCTCTTCGATGGGATCCGACTCGACCATGAAGAAGTCGCGGGTCTCGAGGTAGCGTTTGACACGGGCGCGCTGCCGCCCTTCCACCAGTACCTTCACGGTGCCGTCGGCGAGACGAAGCAGCTGGACAATCGTCCCGATGGTACCGACCGGGTAGATGTCTTCGGGATTCGGGTCGTTCGTCTTGGCGCTCTTCTGAGCAGCCAGGAAGATTTCCTTGTCGCGCGACATGGCTTCGTCGAGCGCGGCGATGCTCTTTTCGCGGCCCACGAACAGCTGCGACACCATGTGGGGAAAGACGATGATGTCTCTGAGAGGAAGCGCGGGAACCGGTCGGCGCACGCTCGCCGTTTTCTCGCTAGTGTCGTTTTTGAAGAACATCTAAGGGGTGCGACGTCAACCGACGCCGGCCTCCTTGTGATATACGATGAGAGGAGGCTCGCCGGCGTTGATGGTCTCGTCGTTGACCACCACTTCCTTGATGCCGCTCTTGGAGGGCACATCGTACATGATGTCGAGCATTGCCTCTTCCAGGATTGCGCGCAGACCACGAGCGCCGCTCTCGCGTTCCAGGGCCTTGCGCGCCACGGCGTTGAGTGCGCTCTTGGCGAACTTCAGCTTCACCCCGTCCATTTCGAAGAGCTTCTGGAACTGCTTGACCAAGCTGTTCTTGGGTGTGGTCAAGATGTCCACCAGCGCGTCCTCGGTGAGCTCGTGCAACGTGGCCAGGACCGGCAGGCGACCGATGAACTCGGGGATGAGCCCGAACTTCAGCAAGTCTTCGGGCTGCACCCGGGCCAGCAGCTCTCCCAGCTTCATTTCCTTGCGGCCCTTGATTTCCGCGCCGAAGCCCAGGCGGGATTGGCCCAACCGGCGTTGGATGATCTGATCCAGCCCAACGAAGGCGCCGCCACAGATGAACAAGATATTGCTGGTGTCGATCTGCAGGAAATCTTGTTGCGGGTGCTTGCGCCCGCCCTTGGGCGGCACGTTGGCAATGGTCCCCTCGATGATCTTCAAGAGCGCCTGCTGCACCCCTTCGCCCGAAACGTCACGCGTGATGGAAGGGTTGTCGCTCTTACGGCTGATCTTGTCGATTTCGTCGATGTAGACGATGCCTCGTTGGGCCCGTTCGACATCGTGGTCGGCGTTCTGTAGGAGTTGAACGATGATGTTCTCGACGTCCTCGCCGACGTAGCCGGCTTCGGTCAACGTGGTTGCGTCGGCAATGGCGAACGGTACCTTGAGGATCTTTGCAAGCGTCTGCGCCAGAAGTGTCTTTCCGCTGCCAGTGGGGCCGAGCAACATGATGTTGCTCTTGCCGAGCTCGACGTCGTCCGTCGTAACCTTGGAGTCGATGCGCTTGTAGTGATTGTGGACGGCCACGGAGAGGATCTTCTTGGCGCGGTCCTGCCCCACGACGTAGTCATCCAGGATGGCCTTGATCTCGGCCGGTTTGGGCATCGGATCGGAGCCGCCAGTGGGCTCGTCCTTTTCCACCTCTTCGGCGATGATGTCGTTGCACAGCGCAATACATTCATCGCAGATGTAAACCGTCGGTCCGGCGATGAGCTTCTTCACTTCCTTTTGCGATTTTCCGCAAAAGGAGCAGCACAGATTACCGTTCGAGTCGTCGCGACGTCTCTCCAAGTCAGCACCGTTCGGGTCGAGCCCGCCTGTCACTGCGAGCCAAGGCCCGCCTCAAGAGTTGAACGAGCCGAGGCCCGCTTTATTTTCGTGGAAATATCGACAATTCTAGAACCGTGCGTCACCCGTCGCAAGAGAGCGGCAGACTTGAAATGCCGCCTAAGGGGCCAGAATCGATTTTCCTGGAATTCTACCCCCGAGCCGATAGCCCGGATCGAGGTTCCAAGCTCTCCAGCGGGTGGGCAATCGTCCTACTTCTCAGACCTTTCTTTGGGTTTGTGCTCGAAGATCTCATCAATCAGGCCGTACTCTTTGGCCTGCGGCGCGCCGAGGTAGAAATCACGTTCGATGTCGGCCGCGATGGTATCCCTCGGTTTACCCGTGGATCGCACCAGAATGTCGACGACGACGTCCTTCATCTTGCGGATCTCGCGTGCCTGAATTTCTATATCGGTGGCCTGCCCTCGGGCGCCACCCAACGGCTGATGAATCATGATTCGAGAGTGCGGCAGAGCGTAACGGTGTCCCTTCTGGCCCGCCCCTAGCAAAATTGCCCCCATACTGGCCGCCTGCCCTATGCAGATGGTGCTCACGGCGCAGCGCACGTATTGCATCGTGTCATAGATGGCCAGACCCGCAGTCACGACGCCGCCCGGAGAGTTGACGTAAAGCTGGATGTCCTTGTCCGGATCTTCGCTCTCCAGAAAGAGAAACTGCGCAATGATGATGTTCGCGACATCGTCATCCACCGCGCTTCCGAGAAACACGATGCGGTCCTTCAGGAGTCGGCTGAAGATGTCCCAGGTGCGCTCCCCGCGATGCGTGGTTTCCACCACGTGGGGGTAGATCACACTGGAGTGGATCCGCTCGGCATTGTTTTCGAGCACCGAAAGCGCGTCTTGCCGCGTTTCAGGTCGTTTCACCATGGTATTCGCCTTCCTCTCGATCATTCATCCGATATCTTGGCCTTGGCTTCGATGATGTCCAACACCTTATTTTCGAGGATCATCCCGATCAGCATTTCGCGACGTTTGGAATCGGAGTACTCGGCACGGAGCTTGGCGACATTCTTCCCGGTCTGTTCGGCCAGCTCCTGGATGCCCTCTTCGATTTGCTCGTTCCCGATCTGGATCTTTTCCTTCTTGGCGATTTCGGCCATCAAAAGACCAGCGCGAACCTTGACTTCGCTGTCACTTTGCACCTTCTGCCTGAGCTCGTCGCCCAGGCCCGAGACAGTCTGACCCTGCGCGCGGGCTCGCTGTAAAATCTCTTGCTCGGTCACTTTCATCTGACGCTGCACCAAACTGGGCGGCACGGGGATCGGGTTTTCCTGGACCAGAGCCAGCACCAGGCGTTCCGCAAGCGCGTTCTCCGCTTGCTCCTTCTTGGAGGCTTCTATCTGCTCGGTAAGACTCTTCTTCAAATCGTCAAGCGTCTCATAGTCGCCGAGGTCCTTGGCGAATTCGTCGTCCAGCTCGGGCAGGACACGCTCTTTGACGTCCTTGAGCACTAGCTTGAACGTCGCCTCGCGACCGCGCAGGCCGGGATGCGGATGCGCCTCCGGCATCTCGGTCTTGGCATCCGCCTCCTCTCCAACGCTCTTACCAGCAAGTGCTTCCTCGATCGCGGGAATCAGGTTGCCTGCACCGAGCTCGACCTGAAAATCTTGCGCTCCCGCTCCCTCCACGACGGCCCCCTCGACTTCGACCTCGAAATCGATCGTCACCACGTCACCCTTTTGGGCAGCCCTCGGCTGCTTGGGTGCCTCGAGCGTCGAGTTCTCACGCCGTAACCCCTGGAGCTGCGTCTCGAGGTCCTCGTCATCGACCTCGGTCTTGGGTCGCTTCGCCTCGAGGCCTTCGTATTTGACGCTCTCGATTTCCGGTATGATCTCGAAGCGCGCCTTGTAGGCGAAGGGCTGGTTGTCGACCAGCTTCTGCGGCTCGAAAGCCGGCGAGCTGACGGGTTGCACCTTGTGTTCGCTCACTGCCCTGGGAAAGCTGTCGTCGACCAAGCGCTGAGCCACGTCTGCCGCGACGCGCTCGCCGAACATGTGACTCAGCACCTTACGAGGCGCCTTGCCTGGCCTGAAGCCGCGCACTCTGGCGGTCTTCGCCACCGAGCGGTAGGCCTTGTCGACCTCTTTCTTGACTAAGTCGGCGTCGATGACGACGTCGAATTCCACGAGAACCGGACTGAGTTTCTGAACGTTGACTTGCATCGAATGAAGGGGCTCAACTGCCATGCGGGTGTTGCGAGGTCAAGCTGCCATTTTCCCAGTCGTTGCGGCCAATCCGCACAAAAAAAGACGCCCTCGCGGGAGGCAGTCCGCAAGGGCGTCTGGAGGCCCGGGAAGTGGCCTCGAGAATCATGGCTTCAGTCCTCGTCTTCGAGTTCCTCCTGCTCCGCCTCCCACAACGCGGCCTCGAACGGGTCCATATCGAATTCAACCTCGCTTTCGGGTTGTTCGAGATCGTCCACGCTGAAACCGATGCGCATGTTTGGCCGGATGGCGTCGCGCTCGAAATCCGCAAAAGTACGATATCCTCTAGGAAGTCCCATATGGTGTGTCTCCTTGGCTAAGCAATCGTCAGTCGTTTTTCTTCGAATCCACCGCCAGAGAGGCTGATTCGGCCCTCGAGGCGGAGAAACTGAGGACGGAAGCGGAGGAGCGACGAACCACGGGCATCCAGAAAGCGTCCCGTAGGATACGATCCACGGCACCTTGGCCATCGACGGCTTCGGTGCGCAGCGCAGACCTGAGGCGCAACTTGTCTTTCTGTGGCTTTCCCAAGCCGATCTTGTGCTTCGTGTTCACCTTTGACTACCTGCACCTACATCTGTTCACACAGTACGACACGGGGGCATGGCCTCCAAGAAATCGCTTCAAACAAGCGACATTTCGATAAGAACCGAGAGACTCGGAGCGCTTGCCGTTCCGTGCGATATAGGCAGGGCGCAACATGCGCCGAGCGACCAATATGGCTCAGGGACCAAGAATCATCGCCATCGCGAACCAGAAGGGCGGCGTCGGCAAGACGACCACCGCCGTGAACCTAGCTGCCAGCCTGGCAGCGGCCGAACGTCGCACGCTGCTGGTCGACCTGGATCCTCAGGCCAACGCGTCGAGCGGCGTCGGCGTGTCGCCCGGGAGCGTCGATCGCACCATCTACGACGCATTGATCGGCGAGGTACCGTTCGCCGACGTGATTCGCCCCACCCCCATCACCACGCTGCAAGTGGCGCCCTCCAGTCAAGATCTGACGGCGGTCGAGTACGAACTATTCGAGGAGGAGCGCGGTACTCACCTCAGACGCGTCCTCGCCGACGAGTGCGCCCAGAAGTTCGAGTATGTGATCATCGACTCCCCTCCCTCGCTTGGCGTTCTCACCCTGAACGTGTTGGCCGCCGCCGATCAGCTGATCGTGCCCCTGCAACCCGAGTACTATGCTCTGGAAGGCATCACCTATCTGATGGCCACTGTGGATCGGGTCAAGCGCTCGCTGAACCCGAGGCTCGAGGTCGCTGGCATCGTGCTCACGATGTGGGACGGCAGAAACCGCTTGGCGCATCAGGTCGCGGCCGAGGTGAAAAAGCACTTCCACGTGTATGATGCGGTAATTCCTCGCAATGTGCGGCTCAGTGAAGCCCCTTCACATGGCCTGCCCGCGCTCTTGTATGATGTAGGCAGCAAGGGAGCTCAAGGCTACCTGAGCCTGGCGCGCGAGGTGATCGATGCTGACCAAGAACAAGTCTCCGAGGCTACCGCGTGAGTAGTCCCAAGCGGGGGCTGGGCCGCGGACTGGACGCCCTTCTGTCGGCAACGCAGGCCAGACCATCCTCGCGTGAGTCGAGCGCAAGTTACGGTGACAACAACGTCTTTTCGTGCCCCCTCGACAAGATAGTTCCGCAGAAGGGGCAGCCACGCCAACGCATCGACGACGCGCGACTAGAAGATCTGACCCAGTCGATCCGCGAACATGGCCTGATCGAGCCTCTCGTGGTGCGCCGGCGTGGCAACGACGCTTTCGAAATCATCGCGGGTGAAAGGCGCTGGCGCGCGGCGCAGCGCGCGGGTCTCAGAGAGGTGCTGGTCGTCGTCCACGATGTCTCCGCGCAAAGTGCCTTCGAGCTCGCGCTCATCGAGAACGTACAGCGGGAAGATCTCGATCCGATCGAGTTCGCCGAGGCTCTCGATCGTTTGATCAAAGAGCATGGTTATACACAGGAAACCCTGGCCCAGCGTGTGGGCAAAGATCGCTCGACGATTGCCAATGCTCTGAGGCTGCTCAGGTTACCGGCCGCTATTCGCAGCAAAGTGGTGGAGGGCCAACTCAGCGAAGGGCACGCCCGGGCCCTGCTGGGTGCGCCTGACGAGCGACAGCTCGGGCAGTTGGCGGACAAGGTGCTGCGGGGTCGATTGAGCGTGCGCCAAACAGAAAACTTGGTGCGTACCGCCAAATCGAACAAGCCTGGCCAGAAAGGAACTGGCGCAAAGGCTGGCAAGAGCGCGAGCGTTCGCGACCTCGAGTCCCGGCTCGAGCGCAAGCTGGGAGCGCGTTGCGAGGTGCGTGACAGGGACGGCAAGGGCGAGCTCATCGTGCGCTACGCTAACTGGGACGAGCTCGACCGAATCCTGGAGCTGATTCTCTGAACCGCACGCTTGGCCGTCTGCGATCGGCCGGGCGCGTCGCCCTCCGCCGGAGCATCGCCGGCGGGCTCCCACGAGGGGAAGCTATCGGGCTTCGCCGAGCGCCTTCTTGGCGGCCGCTTCGAGCGGCGTGCCGGCGCCGGCCTGAGCCGCTTTCTGGAGCTCCTCTCGCGCCTCCCGCTTCTTGCCAGCCGCCAGGTAGTGGCGGCCCAGGTAGTAGTGTGCCGGACCGAAATTGGCGTCCAGGTCCAGAGCGGCCTGGTAGTCTTGGAGCGCGCCGGCGTCATCTTTCATGCCGTGGCGGCAGACGCCCCGCCTCACGTACAAGTAGGGGTCGGGCTTGGCCTTGAGGGCGCGGTCGAATCCAGCAATGCACTCCGAGTACTCGTGAAGCTGCCCCAACAAGTCCGCGCCTGCGCCAACTACTGCCGGCTCCGTGCTCGTCACTACTTCGCGAAGCTGCTCGACGGCCTTTTCCTTCTGCCCGTCCGCCGCCAATGCTTGCGCATATTCGTAGCGTAGCTCGAGATTGTCGGGCGTCGCCGCAACCGCTCGGGCGTAGGCCTTCAACGCCTCGGCTTTCTTCCCTGCCCCCGCCAGGGCGATCGCTTTGTTGGTGAGCAGAAGCCCGTGCTTTGGCGAACCGACCAAGCCCTTCTCCGCGACTTCGAGCGCGCCAGCGTAGTCGCCCCGGTCAAGCAAGATGGCCGATAGATTCACCGACGCCTCGGTGAGCTTCGCGTCACTCTCGAGCGCCTGCTTGTAGCTCTGCATGGCACCATCCACGTCGCCGGTGTTCTCCTGCGCGACCCCCAGGTAGTAGGCGGCCTGCGCATCCGCAGGGTTCTCGTCGTGCGCGTCCTGCAAGATTTGCTTCGCCTTCTCGAAGTCCTGAGCCTGAATGGCGTCGATGCCTTTCTGCACAGCGGAGCTGGAGGCAGCCGCGACCTGCCCCGCCCCGCTCGAATCCTCCGTATCCAGCGGAGGAGGGGGCGGCTCTTCCGCTGGGGGAGCGCTGCCCCCACAGGCGACCTGCGAGAGCCCGGCCAGCAGCGCCCCGATGAAGATCACTCCGAGCGATCGCTGCCCGAGGTGCCGTACCCTAATGCGTTGCGAACTCATGTCTTGTCTGCCTCTTCGAGCTGACCCAGCGTGGTCAGGATGCGGTCTTTGATCTCTTGGACCCGCTTTACATCCGTTATCTTTGCACCGGAAGCATCTGCGACGTAAAAGACGTCGGCCACCTGATTCCCCTCCGTATTGATTTTTGCAAGAGAGATGGTGAGCCCTTCTCGCTGCAGCGCGCTGGAAAGTGCAAAGAGAAGGCCCGGCCGGTCCAGGGTGATGATCTCGAGCACCGTGTGGTTGCTGCCGGACCGATTGTCCACGAACACGGCGGTCTGCACCGAAGGCGCAGGACGCTGAAAGGTAGCCGAGCTGTCGCGACGCCCACGCACGAGTTCCTCCGCGCTGATCTCCAGACCCAGGACCCGACCGATATCTGCCTTGGCGCGTTTGAGCGAATTGTTGAGAGCCCGCCCGCTGCCACTGCCGCGAACCCAGAACAAGTCGAGCGCGCGCGTCCGACCACCGCTCTCGTAGGAATAGATCTGCGCCCCTACTACCTTGAGCCGGGCGGCCGCCAGCCCGGCGGTAATGATGGCCAGAAGCCCTGGGCGATCGTCACCCACGAAAGCCAGTTCGACGTAAGGATCATCGTGACCGACGATCACCAAGTCGAACGGTTCGCTCTCGGCTGCAGCCGCAAGCTCCAGGTGACGCACGATGTGCTCTGGCAGGTTGGCGTGCAAATAACGGGGCGGCATCGCGTGCAAGAACGTCTCCGCGAAACTCGTGTCGACGGCGGCGGAAACGCGCTGCTTGACCTCGTCGCGCACTTCGTCCGCCCGACCCTCACCTAGCTTCCTGTCGACCCCTTGCAGGCGCGCCGAGGTGGCCACATACAGATCGTCGAGCATACGTGCCTTCCAGCTACTGAGAGCTGTCGGGCTCGTCGTCCCCACATCGGCAACCGTGAGCAGGTATAGCTCGCGGAGCCCTTCGTGGCCGTGTACCTCGTGGCTGAAGTTGTCGATAGTCGAAGGGTCGTCGATGTCGCGGCGAGTTGCCACGTGGTACATCCTGAGGTGCTTGAGGACCAGATGCTGGATTTCAGGGATGTCGTGCTCCCCGACTCCCAGGCGCGTGCAGATGGACGCCACCAGCTCCGCGCCACGCTGGGGGTGATTGCGCCCTCCGATGTCCTTGCCGATGTCGTGGAGTAGAGCCGCCATGAACAGTACCCAGGGGCGCGCCACCTCCGCGGCCAGGCGTGACGCCAGCGCGTACTTGGGCGCGAGGTCCCCGCGGCACAAGCTGCGGAGCCGATCGACCGCGGCAATCGAGTGAACGTCCACCGTATAGACGTGATAGATGTCGTGATGCACTCGGCCCACGACTGGCAAGAACTCTGGAATCATTGCCACGAGCAGACCCACGTCGTGTAGCTCTTTGAGCACCGACGTGTCACGCAAGCGCGTCCGCTGCACGACACGCACCAGCCGGCGAAACAACGTTGCGGCCTCGGGAGAGGCGCGCAGGCGCTCGCAAAAGGCCGGATCCGTGGTAGCCCGCGCCACCGCGTCGCTCGAGGCGCGGTGCACGCCCACATCCCTGGCCACTGCTTCCGAGTAGAGCCTCACCGCCAACGCGGGTTGCTCGCGGAGCTGGCCAGGGTCGCTGAGCGCAAGCGCGTCGCCAATCAGTTTGAGGTCAGCATCCACCGAGCGCTCGCGAGGAGCTCGCCGTGGTGGAGGCTCAGCGCGCTGGAGTAGCGTTTCGCGCATGCGAAAAATGGTGCGAGCGTGACGGTAGTATTCGCTCATCATTTCTTCGACACCATGGCCTCCCTCCCCGTACCCCAAGTTGCTGGCAAGCAATTCCTGGCGATCGAAGCTCAGGCGGTCGGTACGACGCTTGGCGTAGTAATGCAGCAGGTTCCTCACGCGAGAAAGAAACAGCGCCGCAGCGTCCAGCTCGCGGTACTCGCCTTCCATCAGCACGTCCAGCTTGACCAGCTCGCTCGTGTGATAGACGTGCCAACGCGCGCGCGCGACCCACTGGACGATGTCGAGATCTCTCAACCCGCCGTAGCCGTTCTTGACTTCCGGCTCGAGCAGGTACACCGAGCCACCGTAGCGATTGCCTCGCTCCACGGCCTGGCAGGCCAATTGCTCGATGAACCGAGCGACGTTCTTCTCGCTGAATACCCCACGGAATGCCTTCCGCAGCATTTTCTCGGTGGGCTCCGCGTCCCCGGCAATCAGCCTCCAGTCGAGCAGCGTGGTGGCCGTGGGCAGGTCGCGCTTTGCCAGATCGACCATATCGGAAATGGTGACCACTTGGTGCCCAATGCTCAGCCCGGCATCCCAGAGCGGGTAGAGCAGCATCTCCGCGATCCCCTGCGCGCGACCGACACGCCCGGCGCACAAAAGCCTCACATCCAGATCGCTCTTGAACCCGAGCCCACCGCGCCCGTAGCTGCCTACGGCTGCCAGCGAAACGGGGTGCCACTGCTTGCGCCGAGTCATGGCGCCCTTGACCGCGTGAAACAGCGAGCAAAGCAGCCCATCGAAGGATTTCGCGTGACGGAGACTCGCCGCCTGACCGGCGTCCTCCCCACCGGCCGAGATCATGGCCTCGACCTGCCCCTGGTGGCGTTGAAGGTACAGCCGCAACTCCGAGGCCAGGGTTTCGGAGTCCTGGTCGAAGTTTTCGGCCAAGGGCAAAAGACTATTCATCGCCATTCGGTACGGGGGAACGCAAAGAGCCCGGGGGAGGCTACGCGACCGGCTTATAGCGCAAACGTTGCGAAAGCGAAGCTTGTCACACGCACGGACCTTGCGCGAAGACTTCGGCGCCTCGGCGAAACAGAGGCAAATACCCAATTTTATGCGTACCTCGCGCAGCCGAGCGAGGTCTTCCCAGGCGGGGCTCCCGGGCGGCCCACCTGGTGGTCCACGGGACGGACAGGGCGTGGTGCCCGGCTTTGCTCCGACCACGGCTGTGCTAAGCTCTCGATCAAGATGCTCAGTCGGCGCGGTGCACTGGTTCAGTTGGGCGCAACGGTGGGGGCGTTTGCTCTGCCCCAGTTTGGTTTTTGTCGAGAGGCGGTGGCGTCGATAGCGCGCGCTCTCAGCGTCGCGGAGCTGGTCCACGCCAGTCGCGTCGTCATGATGGGCGATCCCGTGGAAGCTTATAGCCAGTGGGAAACCATCGGTGATCGCAAGCGTATCGTCACCTGGACCCGGGTCTTGATGAACGAAAGCGTGCTCGGTAATCCGGAGTCGGAAGTCCTCGTGCAAACCCTGGGCGGCCGTGTGGGCAAGATCGGTCAAATCGTGCACGGAGAGGCAGTCCTGAGACTGAACGAACGGTGTGTGCTGTTCCTTCAGGATACGGATGACGGTGTCACGCGGGTAACCGCCATGGCTCAGGGCCACTACCGAATGCTTGCCGACGCCCGGGGGGTTGTTCGGCTCAACCCCAGCAACAGGCTCGGTACGCTTCTACCCAACCCCAAGCGCAAGAACCTGCGCCCGGCCGTGAGCGTTCTGAAAGACCTCACCTTTGGTGAGGCACGCGACATCATCGTCAAGGCGACCAAGCAATGAGCCGCGAGCCGGCGTCGTGGACGCCTCTGATCTCCGGCCTTTGTGGCCTGGTGGTGCTGATGGGGGCCCAGAATGCCTGGGCCTTCTGCCGTACCACGACCTGCGATCCGGCCACGGAATGTCGCTACAACAGCCGCGGGTGCGCTACCGAAGGGCTCCCCCTAGAATGGAGTGGAGGCTGCGTTTCCTTCTCGGTTCAGAGGGATGGTTCGCCCAAACGGGGCATCAGCTACGACAAGGCGCACAGCATCACGCAGCACGCCTTCGACAAGTGGACGAACGCAGACTGCGGTTCGGGCATACCGTCGCTCACCGCCTCGGACCGAAGCCCAGTCAGCTGCAGCGATCCCGAATACAATTCGGACGCCCCGAACGCCAATGTGGTGATGTTCCGCGACAGCGACTGGCCCTACTCTGGAGCCAGTGCAACGCTCGCCCTGACCACCATTACATTCAACTACGAAACGGGCGAAATCTTCGACGCGGACATCGAGATCAATTCGCACAGAACCCCGCTGACCACCAGCAATGTCGCCGTGGAGTTCGATCTGGAATCGATCATCACCCACGAAACGGGTCACTTCTTGGGCTTGTCGCATTCAGACAAGAAAGAAGCCACCATGTATCTCGAGTATGGTGAAGGAGACATCAGCTTGCGCGACCTGGATGTCGACGACATCAGCGGCATCTGCGCGATCTATCCGCCCAACCGCAAGGTGAGCGACCAGAGCTGCACCCCGCGACACGGGTTCTCTTCGGACTGCAAGGCGCCAGCAGATTCCGGTTGTTCGATCACGCGCCCGGGCTCCGTTCCCGTAGGCGGCTGGGCCCTTCTGGGTCTGGGCGCGGCGACCCTTTCGGGGCGCCTGCTGCGCCGTCGCAGGCGGTCTGCCACGCGCGCCTGAGTTCGCGCGCTGGCCCTAGCGACCGAATAGGAAGATCAAAGCCGGAGTCGAGGCGATGTCGAGTCGGCCAGCCACACCAGCCGCCCCGCTCTTGGTCGTCGCTGGCGAGCCCTCGGGGGACGTCATGGCCGCCCGCGTGGTGGAGCGGTTGCCCGTACGAGTGGTGGGCATGGGAGGTAGCGCCCTGGCGCGAGCAGGCGCCGATCTCTCGGTATGCGATCCGCGCCTCGCGAGCCTGGGACCCACAGCAGCGCTGCGCCAGCTACCCAGGCTGTTACTCGCATTCCGCCGCGTGCTGCGCGTCGCAGACGCTTCGAGAGTGAGGGTGGCACTGTTGGTCGGTTTCAGCGGCTTCAATGGTCCCTTGGGCAAGCGCCTCAGGCAACGGGGCATCCGGGTGCTTTGGTATTCGCCGCCCCAGGTATGGGCGTGGCGCTCCAGCCGCGCCGCTCGCTGTGCCGAAAGCTGCGACCGTGCAGCCCTGATCTTGCCATTCGAAGCACGGCTCTGGCGCGCCGCCGGTGCAGAGGCGCTCTCAGTGGGTCACCCGAGCACCGAACTGAGCTACGCCTCGCGCGGGAGCTTGCGCAGACGCCTCGGTTTCGCTGATGGCGAACCGGCAGTGGCCCTGCTGCCTGGCAGCCGAACAGCGGAGGTACGGCGCATGCTGGAACCCATGCTCGAAGCGTGCAGCGGTGCTCGTCAGTCGAGAGCGCGTGCGGTTGTCTTGCTTGCCGAGCAGTTGCCCGAGGGCGTCCGGTCCTGGGCCGCGAGCCTGGCCCAGCGCCACCGAGTGCCCTGGCTGAGCGGTTGCGAGAGTTTGCCTGCCTTCGACGTCGCGCTGGCAACCAGCGGCACCGTCACGCTCGAATGCGCTCTGACGAGCGTGCCCCCGGTGATCGCTTATCGAACCGACACGACGACCGCATTTTTGGCCAAGCGGTTCCTCGAAACCGACCACATCGGCTTGCCGAACGTGGTGCTCGGGCAGCGGTGCTTCCCCGAACTCTTGCAAAGCGATGTGAACGCGGGGAGCCTACACCAGCACATGCACGAACTGCTCGACCACCACGACTCATACGTCGACGCCTGCGCGCGCGTGCGCACACTGTTACGCCCCCATGGATCGCCACAACCCTCCGAGCTCGTGGCAAAGATGGTCTCCGAGTGGCTGGGCTGAGCGCGCCGCGTCTCACTCGGAACTTGCGTCTGGCGCTCTGGCTATCGCTCGCGCTGCTCGGCCTGCGCCTGAACGTCGCCTACGGCCTCGGCTTTGGCGACGCCGAGGCACTGTACGCCTGCTACGCGCTCTATCCCCAACCTGCCTATCTCGACCACCCAGGCCTGATCGGAGCGCTCTTGCGCCTGCTTGGCGCGGGCACGGCGCCGAGCCCCGAAACCGCGCATGCCGCAAGCGCCTTGCTCGCCACGCTCATCCCCTGGTTGGGCGCGGCTGCCGCCTGGGCAAGCGGGCAGTCGTGGGAACACTCCGCGCGAGTCGTCCTGGCCATGGCGCTGGTCCCCGAAATGAGCGTCGGATTGTTCGGCGTCAGCCCGGATCTGCCGCTGGCCATCTGCTGGCTCTCTAGCCTGGCAGCGGTCTGCTATCTGACTCGAGCCACGCGACAGCATCCGCACAGTCGGCGCACGCTTCTGGCCTGGTTGGTTCTTGGCGTCGCGCTCGGCTTCGGCGTACTTGCCAAGGTAAGTGCTGGACTTCTGGGGGTAGCGCTCGTCGTGGCTAGCTTGCGAAAGAGCACCCGCCCCATCTGGCGCGGCTACGGGCCGTGGCTGGCGCTGCTTTTGGCGCTGATCTTGACAGCCCCGTTGGTCACTTGGGAGGTGAACCAGGGCTACCCCATGCTCCGGCACAGGCTCGTGGCAACGCAAGCGCACGCCGGAGTTTCCCTGACGAATCTGCTCAAACTGATCGGCGGTCAGCTGATATACGTCACGCCCCCCTATTTGATCGCAGCGTGGTTCGTGGCACGCGATCTGTACCGGCGGCGGCGGACGGATGAGCTGTCGCAAACGCTGTGGCTATGTTTCGCCCTGCCGCTCGGTGCGTTGACGGCGCTCTGCCTGTGGTCCGACCGCGCAGAGCCCCACTGGCTCGCGCCGGCGCTACTGCCGCTCGGTATTCACTGCGCTCGCTATGACCTCATCAGCAAGAGGCTCGGGGTCATCAGTTTGGTGACGGGCGCGCTGGTCGCGCTGTCGGTGTGGGCGGCGGTCAAGACCGATGCCTTCATACAGCTCGCATCCAGCCAACTGGGGCAAGCTCTGGGTGGCTACCGGCCTCGCTACGACCTGACGAACGACTTGTATGCGTGGGGTCCCGGACGCAAGCTGCTCCGGCAAGCGGTCGAGGGCGTCATTCGAGACTCAGGGCACACACCGATGGTCGTGGGGGCGCCGCACTGGATGGTGTGCGCCCAGGCTCAGCTGGCCGTCGAAGGGCACGTCCGAACCGGCTGCTACTCACTCTTGCCGAACGACTTCGACCGCTGGACGCCTCGAACCGAATGGCGCCGGGCGAGCTCGATCTTGTTGGTGCAGGACAGCCGCTACCCAATCGACGAGGCTCGTGAGTTTCCCGAACGACGCGTGGTGAGCAGCTGGCGCACACAAGTCCGCCGCGGCTCACATGTGGTGCGCACGATTCGCATCAGTCGCCTGGACAGAACCCACGGCGTGGCGCGCGCCTCGGAAAGCCCTACTCGGCGGGCCCCACCTCGGCGGATGGCCGGGGCGGCTGCACCTTGAGCCCAGCGGCTTGGACCAGTCCGTCATCCTCGGAAACGTCCGGATTCGGCGTGGTAAGTAGACGGTCCCCGTAGAAAATGCTGTTGGCGCCGGCATACAAACAGAAAAGCTGAGCTTCTCGGCTCAGCTCGCTGCGCCCGGCACTCAGACGGACACGAGCCTTCGGCATCATGATGCGAGCAGTAGCCACCATACGCACCAGCTCGAGCGAGCCGACCGGCGGCAGCTCGGCGAGTGGGGTTCCAGGCACGCGGACCAGCGCATTGATAGGCACACTCTCGGGATGCGGGTCCAGACCCGCCAGCTCGATGAGCATGCGACAGCGGTCGTCGATGCTTTCGCCCATGCCGATGATGCCACCAGAGCACACGGTGATACCTGCGTTCCGAACGGTGCGCAGCGTCGCCAGACGTTGCTCGAACTGCCGCGTCGAAATAATGCTCTTGTAGTGTTCACGCGACGTATCCAGATTGTGATTGTAAGCGTCGAGCCCGGCCGCCTTGAGGCGCGCCGCTTGGTCGTCGTTGAGCATCCCCAGGGTCACGCACGCTTCCAGGCCGAGCGCCTTGACGCCGCGTACCATCTCCACGACTCGGTCGAAAGCAGCGCCGTCGCGCACTTCGCGCCAGGCCGCACCCATGCAGAAGCGCGTGGCCCCATGCTCCTTGGCCCGTCGGGCCGCGGCGAGCACTTCATCCACCTTCAGCATGGCCTCACCTTTGACAGGCGTCTTGTAGTGAGACGATTGCGGGCAGTAGGCGCAATCCTCCGGACACCCCCCGGTCTTGACGCTGAGCAAAGTGCACAGCTGCACCTCGTCGTCCGCGTGGTACTGGGCGTGGATGCCGCGTGCGCGGTCGATCAACGCAAACAATGGCAAGTCGTGGAGGGCGCGGACTTCGGGAAGGCGCCAATCGTGACGGGTAACGTCGCTCATGGGCCTGTGGGTCTAGCGAAAGCTCGACCGAGTGTCCAGCTCGGGCGCCGCGCCACACTTCTTCCGCCCGCAGATGGGCGGCAACGCCCTACACCCGGGGGCGGCTCAATGCCCGAGGGCTGCCCGGGCAACCTCGCGGTCGATGTGGCCTTCGCGCGCCAGCCCCTTCAGGTGCATCTCGAAAGTCTGCATGCCATACATTTCACTGCCGCCCTCCATCAGTTCCTTCAACGACGGGTTGCCCACCGGCCGCTTGATTGTTTCTCGCACCGACCCAGTCGCCACCAACACCTCGGCTGCCAAAACAACCCCTTGTCCATCGGCGCGGGGCAACAAGCGCTGAGCAACGATGCCCTGCAAGGCATCCCCCAGCCGTTCACGGAGATCGTCGGTACTGCCCTGGCTGAGCGAGATGATGCGGTTCATGGTGCGTGCCACGTCGGGCGTGTGCAGCGTCGACAGCACCAGGTGCCCTGTCTCGGCAGCTTTCAGAGCGATCTCCATCGTTTCCGAGTCGCGGATTTCTCCCACCTGTATCACATCCGGATCTTGGCGAAGCGACGCTCGAAGCGCGCTGGCGAACGAATGCGTATCGAGACCGATCTCACGCTGACTGATCGAGGAGCGGTCGTCCACGTGCAGGTACTCGATGGGATCTTCGATCGTCACGATGTGCCTGGCCATGTGGTGGTTCATGTGCGCGATCATGGCCGCCAGCGTACTGCTCTTGCCGTTGCCAGCGGCCCCCACGCACAAGACCAAGCCGCGGTCCTTTTCAGCCAGCTGCTCACATATCGGAGGCGCGCCCAGATCCTCGAGCGAGGGCACCTCGATGGGGATCACCCGCATGACCACGGCAAGCGACGAACGCTGACGATAGATGTTCACGCGAAAGCGCCCGATGCCGGCCACCTCGTAGCTGGTATCGTACTCCCGTAGGCTATCCAGATTGGACAGCACCTCGGGATCTCTGATCAAGTGCTGGGCGGCGGCCTGAGTATGCTGCGGGCGGATCCTGTCGACCCGGAAGAACACCATGTTACCGCGCACGCGCGCGCCAGGCGGTTGCCCCACCTTCAGGTGCACGTCGCGTGCGCCCGCGGCGATCGCCTTCTGCAACAATTGGTGCAGATAAGCCTCCGAGGCATACGGATTGTTCTGGCTACCGGGGGCTAGGCTAACCACGACGACGTGATCCTAGCAAAAGTCCAGAACCCGCGGCGCACCAGTTGCAGAACCCGGGGATAACTCGAAGGAAAGCCGCCCCATCGGAGCCTCCGCCCTTGGGGCTCCCATGAATTCCTCAGTGACGAGCGGCGTCGCGATGCTCGACCAACAGCTGTACCGCGCTGCTCACCAGGTCGTGTTGAGCGGGATCCAAGTCGGTCCGCTCATCCAACGCGCGCGTGACCACCAGACAGCGGGCGTAGCCGGTCGAGTCCACGACCTCGCGTTGTGTGGGAGGGCGCGCCGCGACGTCTCGAATCGACTCGAGCAACGCGTGGTTGGGAGGCGACGGTAGCTGCTTCAGCAGATCGCACAGACGGCCCAGAGCGAGTTCCGCGTCCGGCGCATGAGGCAGCGCGGCGAGTGCCGTGAGCGCGACATCGCGCCCCGCGTCGACACCTTCGAGCAGACCATAGGCACCTTCCTTCTGAGCGAGCCGAAAAAGATCGAGCTCCTGCCCTCCTGCCGCTCGCTTCCACAAGGGGTCCTCCGAGAATCGATTCTTGCCCGACAGGGGCCCAGGGCTCAGGTCCAGCAGCGGGGGTTCGGGAGACGCCTTGTGGACGGCTTCGGTTGGACGCGCATTCCCGTCGCCGTGCCGACAACTGACCAGCGCAAGCGCGCTCGCTCCCAGCACTCGCC
The DNA here is from genome assembly GCA_963809955.1 of uncultured delta proteobacterium. Classification (GTDB taxonomy): domain Bacteria; phylum Myxococcota_A; class Polyangia; order Polyangiales; family Polyangiaceae; genus JAICQQ01. The sequence goes on along the minus strand of CAWELQ010000026.1, from coordinate 337,228 downwards.
AAAACTGCATGCCTCAGCGTAGCATTTCTTGTTCGTGCGTAACCGGATCTCGACCGAGCGCGCCGCCTCCGATGCCGCCAGTGAGACACCATGCCCTGCAAAAGCCTCGGGGGCGCATTCGGGATTTCGACTTGCCAGGACGCTCGCATTCGAGCGATCGTCACCGGTATGGGAGCAAAAGTCTTGGGAGTGATGGCGGTCGGCGCCTTGGTCGCCTGCGGCAGCACCGACGATTCGTCCGAGTTCGAGACGGTCCACGGCGAGACGTCCACGACCACCACCAGCACGATTCGAACAGCTAACACCACGGGCAGCACGAGCACCGTCAACAGCACAAACGACGGAAGTGGCGGCTACACGTCCAGCGATGATTCCGGTGGCTCTGCCGGGATGGGCACGAGCGGTGGGAGCGGCGGGCAGAGCGGCGCCGGCGGGCAGAGCGATACGCCTTTCGTGGGTATCGTGGACATCGTCGAAAGCTGCGGCTTCGCTCCCTGTGGCGGGAACCTTGCGGGGACCTCCTGGCAATACACCAGAGTGTGTGTCGAGGAAGCGGCCCTGCTGGCGAGCCTACGGAGTCAGAGTCGGTGTGGCGACCTCGAGCTACTCGACGCAACAGGCGAACTCAGTGGCACGCTCAGCTTCGACGAAGACAGCTACGCCCGGGACCTCTCGCTGATCATGGAAACATCGCTTCGCGTCCCCGCGTCGTGCGTGGTCGGCGATTGCGCTACGACCGCCTTCCTCATTGCCACAGAGTTGCCTGGTACCACCTGCGGGACCACCGCCGACGGTGCGTGCACCTGCAGCGTACCGCTCACCGGCAGCTTGCAGGATACCGGCTCCTACGCCACGGACTCCGCCCAGCTCTCCTTGGGCGATACCACCGGCGACTACTGCGCGAGCGAAGGCTCGCTCCAACACCAGGGATCCATACTAAACGTCGATTTCATCTACGAGGCCGAGCCCCTCTGAAACCCAGCCCGCGCTTTAGGTTTTGCTCAACTGAAGCTTGCGGACCCCGCCTGGCCTGAGCTATTACCCCTCGCCTCCGCCATCCCCGAGTTCAAAGGTGGGCCACAGGTTGGGCCACAGCAAGGGAACAGCGGGCCGGAAAGTGAAGGTAAACCTTCGAAATCCGGAGAAAATGTCCAGGTAGCTCAGTCGGTAGAGCAGAGGATTGAAAATCCTCGTGTCGGCGGTTCAATTCCGTCCCTGGACACCAGAAAATAGCGAGAGTCGGCATTCAAACAGCCGCTCAGCGCCTACGCCCACAGGCCGGTCGACTGGTTGCAGGTATGCCCTGGCAGGTTTGGGGACACCGAGGGCGAACGAGCTAACAAATCGAACATGCTGGAGGTCCTCGCCTCGCAGGGACCCAGGCGCTGGCGTGGACCAGCGACTTGGCACTCTATCCGAGGAGCATCGCCAGCGGCGAGCAGGTCAGGTCGCCTGCGCGTTTGACAACGGCCACGCGGAACCGGAGATGGCCGGAGCCCAAGCTCGACCCGAACACTGGCGCAGACCCGTTCGCTGAACTCGCGTAGACCGAGCCCAGTCTCTCGGGTCGTCGAATGCTTGCGCTCGCGCCAGCGGGGGTGTCTGCTCCGAGCCTCCCTCGCTTGTAAAGGCTTCGTCGATGAACTCAAGGCTGACTATCGGAATCGCTGGCTCCGGGCAAATCGCAGACAGACACGTAGCGCTCTACCACGGAATGCCCGAAGTCGAGGTGGTGGCATGCGCAGCCAGCAGCGAATCCACCGCGCGCGCGTTCGCGGAACGCCATGGCATCCGCGAGGCATACGTGGGCTATCAGGCGTTGATCGAAAGGTCGAGCGTCGATTTGATCGACGTGTGCTTGCACAATCGCCTGCACGCTCCCGCTGCACTGTTGGCTCTGGACAGAGGCCGCCACGTCTACTGTGAAAAGCCCCTGGCGGCGACCTACGCCGAGGCTCTCCAAATGGTGGATGTGGCCAGAGCCCGGGGATGCCAACTCCACGTGCAGCTCGACTCCTTGTTCACTCCGGAGACTCGTGCCGCCCGCGCAATGATCGAGAGTGGCTGTCTCGGGCGGGTTTACCACGCGCGCTCGGTGGGACACCGACGGCGCGGTCGACCCTTCGTGGATGGCTACGGGTGCAAGGAGTTCGTCAGCAAAGCAAGTGCTGCAGGCGGCGCATTACTCGACACGGGCGTGTATCAACTTTCGACGCTGCTGTATCTGCTGGACACGCCGAACCCCCTATCCGCGCTGGGAGAGATCTATCAGGAGGTGCCCATGGACGAAGCACGCCGCCAACAGTCGGGCTTCGACGTTGAAGAGCTTGCGGTGGGCTTCGTGCGATTCGAGGGGGGCCTCACGCTCGACGTGACCGAGTCCTGGGCAGCGCACATCGACAGCCTGGGCAGCTCCTGTCTGCTTGGCTCGGATGGGGGCTTGCGTTTCGATCCTTTCCGATATTTCTTCAATCGGGCCGATATCGATTTCGACGCAATTCCGGATCTTGGTGGAACCCAATTCCGCCGACGCTTGCTGGACAACGAAGGAAGCGCCGCGAGCGACAGTCAACATCACATGGTGGCCGCACTCGCCGGGAGAGTTCGGCCAATGCCAAGCGCCGAGGTGGCGCTATCCGCCATGTTGGTCTCCGAGATGCTCTATCGTTCCGCCGAGTTAGGTCGCGAAGTTCTCGTCAGCGAGCTCGCCATGAGTTGAAAGCCCGAACAAGTACGGGAGCAGCCACACCGAAGCTTTTCGCTCAAAGCTAGCTTAAACGTTTCAGCTTCGTCCTGGAATTGGTAACCCCCCCCGTTGTAACTTCGTACAAACCCGACCATGGAGGACCTAGAAGATGTCACTTCTTAACAGGAACCGATTCTATCTTATCGCGATGAGCGCACTCTCGTTGGCCATGCTTTCTGCGTGCGGTAGCGACGACAGCGGCTCGGGCAGCAACGGCTCCGGGGGCAGCGGCGGAAGTGGAGGCAGCGACGGGGGTTCGGGCGGTTCAGGCGGCGGCACGACGAGCAGTTCGGGCGGCACGGGTGGAACGACCGCGCAGAGCGAGGTGTTGTTCGACTTCGCGAGCGATCTGGAAGGTTTCGAGGTGGGGGACGACAGTGGCGCGGCGGGCGCCGGCGGTGAGGGCGGCGCCGGGTCGACCATCGATCTCGTCAACTTGAGCCTGGTCACCGAAGCAAGCCACGACTCCAAAGAAGGCTCCCCCGAGCCTGGTTCAATGAAGCTGGAGATCCCCTTCAGCAACTACGGGCAGGGCAGCACCTGGCAGCACATCTTCGAGGATTACCAGGATTTCTCCGATTCGATCATCACCGCCAACATCAAGCTGGCCGACGACGGCGGCTTCACTCAGAACGAAAACGCTCCCGGCGGGATGATCTTTTTCATGAAGAGCGGGGAAAACTGGAGCTGGGGGCAAGTACCCTGGGTGAACTTGAACGAGCCGGGAGACTGGATCGAGGTCGAGTTCGACCCGACCTTGCTCGAGCTTCAGTGGTCTGAGGATTTCGATCCCACGCAGGTGAAAGCCATCGGCTTCAAATTCGACACAGGCAGCGACCCGGAAGACCCGCCGGAAGGGGACCTCCCCAAACCGGCGACCATCTGGGTCGATAGCATCACGAAGAAGCCGCTCTGACCGAGCGGTCCTCGCCGTAGTGGCCAGGGTTCTTCAAAAGCCCTGGCCGCTCTGCATTGGGTGCACCGTAGACGGCTCGAAATGCGTCGAGTGAGACAAGCGAATCGCTAACGCGGGTCACTCCGCTTCAGGAGCCTCGGTCGCTCCTTCCGAATCCTCTTCGTCAGGTGGCTTGTAACGGTCGCCTTTGGTGCTTCGATCCGTCTGACCCCCTACCCGCTTCTCGGGATCGTACTTCGGTACTCCGCCTTCGACGTCCCAGCCCGGCGCCAGCCCTTTGTTGGTCGGACCTTGCTCGAGCGTGTCCGCGGGCGGCTTGCGGTCAGCGCCCACCACCTCACCATCCGACGTTTGCGCCGGAGGTGGCGGATAGTCCAAGCTGGGCGAACGCGTCGGACGCTCGCTCGCTGCCCGTGACGCGCATGCGCCTAGCGCCAACGCAGCCACCAGACATGCCAACTTTTCGAGCGACAACCTGCCCCTGCTCGTGGCCCTTCCCGATCCTTTGGCTCTCACAGGGGCAACATAATGCCTTCTGAGCGAATCGCCATGCGCGGAGTTTGCGCGTTGGGGAAAGCGTGGCTCAGAACCGTAGGGGGAAGAGCCCCCATGCTCAGCTCCACGCTCAGGCTCAGAAGCACACGCTGGCCCGCAGGCGGCCGCTCAGCATCGTGTTTTCGTAGGGTGGCGCTGGCGTGGACGTCGGCGCGAAGCGAGCTCTGGCGTAGTTCCCCACCAACTTCAGGGTGAGCTGATCGAACAACGCATACTGCACGGCACCGAACACCTGCAGGTGATCGAATTCCCCGACCCTGCCGTTGGCATCTTCGTGAATGTTCTCGAACCAGGTCAGGTTACCTCCGCCGCCCACGATAAGACGATCGATCACGCGGAAATTGGCGAACCCTCCGTAGCTGTACGTTGTGTAGGTGCCCTCGACATCGACGACACCCTGACTGTCCAGCGCATCGACCAGTCCGATGGCGCCGTTGATTCCGGCCTCGAGGTATGGCGCGAACACGCCCTGCAATGCCGCGCCCATGCCCCGCCGTTCGAACTCCCGAGAATCGCTTTCCCTCGTCTCGGTTTCCTTGATGTACTCGCCCCCCAACTTGAACTTGATGAAGCCCAAATCCACGATGCCTACAGGACGTCCCCCGATGGTGTTCCGATCCGATTGGCTGCCGAACTTCCCGAGCAGTTCGAAGCGCAGAAAGTCCGTGGGGTAGAGGTGAGCTGCGAGGTTGCCCACGCTATCTCGATAGTAGCCGAAGGTTACGCCATAGATGCTGGGTGGCAACGCCGAACCGGCGCGCAGCACCGCCCCCTCTCGCTCGAAAGTATGTAGATCGAGACCCATACCGAAGTGATAGACTTCCCAGCCCTGGTAGCGTCCCAGCTGGACATCCCACTTGTTCCACTGGCCCACGCGCACCCATAGGTCATCGGTGACCGGTTCGGCGGCGTGGAACTCCGACTCGTCGGCATCCAGGCCATCATCCGGTTCGACCGTGTTGGTGTTGACCTGTTCACTGTTCGCGATGAACTCGGCTTGTGCTTGCACGAACCATTCGTTCATCGAATAGGTGGGCGTCACCCTCAGACCGAACCGCCCCTGCGTGCGCCAGGTGGTCTCATCGGATGCGTTGTCTTCGGTCGTGGTGACCTTGGCGTAGCTCGGATCCACCCATGCGAACCCCGAAACCCCGACCATTAGAGCTGGTGAGCCTTTGCGCATGGGCATGTAGGGCCACTGGAGACCTTGCATCGTGGACCAGAGCGAGCCGCCTTGGATGCCGCGCGGCTTGGGTTCTGGGTATGCAGAACCTGGCAGACGCATCACTCCGATCTCGAAGTCGGGCTCCGCTCGTTCCGGGTCGGGCTCGGCCACTTCACCGTGCCTCGACGGCTCGATTGACGTGGCGTTACCCTCGGCATCGGCTTCACCTCGTCCTCCCAAAGCTCCACTCAATCCGACCGAAGCGTCAGCTTCCGCCGATTCGCCTGTGTCCTGCGCGGCAGCCGAGTCCCCCGCAGGCTGGGCTTTGGTAGCGTCTTCAGAGGGCTGCGCGAACGTGGTGGACGCTGCACCGAGAGCCGTCACTAGGGTGGTCACCGATGCGAGCGCCCGGGCGGGGCGAATTCGGGGTGCTTTCATGGTCTCTCTTAGTCAGGTCGCGCTCATAACACAGGCACCGCAACTATCAGCGATGGATTTACGCTATTGGGCTCGCGACAATGGTTAAGGTCCCCTTCCCAACCGGTCCGATGTCGATCGACATTCTCACCTCTTCAGATCCGACATACCCCGCGGCGTCGGTCACGCCTTGGCTCGTCGGGCTTCCGCGTTACCGGACGAGCTCGAGCTTCTCGACACGTGCCGCGCTTCTGCTGCGAAGGTGACCAAGTCTCGAAGGACCTGCGAAAGGCGATTGCGAGTACCCCAGGCCTCCTCCAACGGGCGCGGACTTCTTCATGACAGCTGCACGAGCAGCTAGACTTGTCCAGGTCCTCGCTTGGTACGCCAGTCGAGCGCGTGAACTCGACGCCCCTGGCTGCCTCGATCACGAGCGACTGCCGTTCGGCTCGGCAATTCTTGCTCCTCTGTTACGAGCCAACGGGCGCGCTTGGCGGAGCCGCCCCCCCCACCGTTGGGGCGTGCTCTCAGTAAACTCACCAAGCGTCGATCCGAAAACCACGGTCAGCGGGGAAGCCAGGATCCGATTTTGGTTCAGGGCCGGCTGCCAGCGGCCCCTGGCCCCGGGTGTGGGACGAAGACAGGATTGCCAGAGGCTCGAACGACGCTATGTTCCCCCGCACGAGCACATTGGCCTAGAGTTGACGGGGCCCCAGCTCGTCGAACACCGCAACGGAGGAGACACGAAATGGCAATTCGACTCGGAGATACTGCACCAGATTTTACGGCCGAGAGCACGCAGGGAACCATCAAGTTCCATGAATGGCTCGGTAACAGCTGGGGCGTGCTGTTTTCGCACCCCAAAGACTTCACTCCGGTGTGCACTACGGAGCTGGGAACCGTGGCCAAGTTGAAGCCCGAGTTCGACAAACGAAACGTCAAGGTCGTCGGTCTCAGCGTGGATTCGATCACCGACCACAACCAGTGGGCGGGGGACATCCAAGAAACGCAAGGCACGGCGCTGAATTTCCCCTTGCTGGCCGATCCGGATCGCGTGGTGGCGAACAAGTACGACATGATTCACCCGAACGCCGACAATACGCTCACCGTTCGCTCGGTCTTCGTGATCGGGCCGGACAAGAAGGTGAAACTCACCCTCACGTATCCCGCCAGCACCGGGCGCAACTTCGCCGAACTGCTTCGCGTCATTGATTCGCTCCAGCTCACTGCGGCTCACCAGGTGGCGACACCCGCGGACTGGAAGGACGGCGAGGACGTCATCGTCGTCCCCTCTCTGTCCGACGAAGAGGCCAAGAAGCGCTTTCCCAAGGGGTTCAAGACCCTGAAGCCCTATCTGCGCATCACGGCGCAGCCCAACAAGTAGACGCGCGCGAGCTCCCACGTGACCCCGGGCGGAGCACACGTGGGCCCCCTTCGGGACGGGCATGAGCGCCGTCCCGGTATGGGGCACCGAGGAGCCCGCGGTGCCTTCTGCTCCGTCTGGAACCGACTTGCGCGGGCGCCGGGGAATGATTACCGCTGTTTGTGGGTTTGGATTTTGGTCGGTCGTGCACTAGGTTAGATCCGAAGCGCGATTCGGTCGCGCCGGATCACGCCGACGGACGGCCTCAGGGCCGCCGGGGGCTCTACTTGCCCCTGTCCCGACCCGCCCACCATCCAAAGAAACGCAGACAAGGAAGCCCTCATGCAGAGTCACGGCTACGCACAACCAGCAGGGTACGCGACACGTACCGTGGAGTCGCGCGCGCGTTTCATTGCGCGCACGTACAACACCCTATTTCTGGCGATCCTCGCCTTCACCGGCATCGAGATTGCTCTGTTCATGTCCGGGATCGCCGAATCGCTGGCTCCAGCCCTAGGTGGCAACTGGCTATTGGTGCTCGGCGGTTTCATGATTGCCAGCTGGCTTGGGAGCCATGTCGCGCACACTGCCAGCTCGCCGGTTGCGCAATACGCCGCGTTGGGCGGGTTCGTCTTTGCCGAAGCGCTGGTATTCATGCCGCTACTCTGGATCGCCAACAAGATGTTCCCCGGCGTCATCCAGAGCGCCGCGATTGTCACCTTCATCGGTTTCGGCGGCCTGACGGCCGTAGCCTTCACCACGCGAAAGGATTTCTCGTTCCTCGGCGGTCTGCTCCGCTGGGGCGGCATCGTGGCGCTGGTCCTGATTGGCGCGAGCCTGATCTTCGGTTTCACCTTGGGCCTGTTCTTCAGCATCGCCATGGTGGCCTTCGCTGGCGCGGCCATTCTCTACGACACGTCGAATGTAATCCGGCACTTCCCCGAGGACCGGCACGTGGCTGCCGCGCTCCAATTGTTTTCCTCGGTGGCCCTATTGTTCTGGTACATCCTGCGCATCTTCATGGCAGCCAGAGACTGATCCGGGCTGGCTCCACATTCGAAGATCCAGCGGCCACGTCCCCTCGACGTGGCCGTTGCCGTTTGGGGGCTTCAACCGATCCGGCCGAGGGGTCCGTGACCGACCCATTGGCCGACATTGCCCTACATTGAGCGGCCCACGGTACTGACCTGTCGACCCGTGCTAGTTTGGGGCACACACGAGCCCTGGTCGGCTGAAAAGCCAGGGTACTTATCGACGCTCACGCCAGAACCAGCGATCGCGAAATCTCCGCTCTATACTGTGCGTTGAGATGCCCCGGCAGCCCAAGAGTATACCCACGAGCGAGTTGCTGCGCTCCGTGGTCAAGGTGCTCACCGTATCGGACGACCCCGACTACGATCAGCCCTGGCAGACTCGTGGACCGTCGAGCGCGACGGGCTCCGGGGCGATTGTGCACACCAAGCGTGGCCTGAGGGTGCTGACGAACGCCCACGTCGTACAGAACCAGGTCTTCGTCGAGGTGCGGCGCCACGGGCTATCCGAAAAGTATGCGGCGGAGGTCGAAGGAGTCGGTCACGAGTGCGACCTGGCGCTACTACGCGTGGACAATCGTGATTTTTTCGCCGGAGCAAAAGCCATACCGCTCGGTAAGCTACCTGCCCTGAGTCAGCATGTCTCGGTGCTCGGCTACCCGATTGGTGGGGAGCGCTTGAGCGTCACTCAGGGCGTGCTTTCCCGAATCGAGGTCACTTCGTATGCGCAGAGTCAGCGCCGATTGCTCGCCGGGCAGATCGACGCTGCCATCAACGCCGGCAACAGCGGTGGGCCGGTGGTGCGCAACGGCCGCCTGGTGGGCGTCGCCTTCCAGTCGCTCGAGGAGGGCGAGAACATCGGCTACATGATTGCCGAGCCGGTGGTTCGACACTTCCTCAAAGATCTCGAGGACGGCACCTTCGACGGATTCCCTGATCTCGGGGCCGTCACACACAACCTGGAGTCCCAGGCACACCGACAGAGCCTCGGACTCGAGGAGACCCACGGAGTGCTGGTTTCCGACGTGGTTTTTGGGGGCTCCGCCTGGAACGCGTTGAAGCGAGGAGACGTCCTGCTCGAGATCGATGGCACGAAGATTGCTGCAGACGGAACGGTGCCGTTCGCACGGGGTTCGCGCATCGACTACGCCTATGTCGTTTCGCTCAGGCACGTCGGCGAGCGCATCGATCTGAGCGTTTGGCGTGACCATCGGCGCGTCAACCTGAACGTGGAGCTCCTTCCCCCGAAGCACCTGGTCGCCGAAGACCGTTACGACGTCAAGCCCACCTACTTCATGTTCGGCGGGCTTCTCTTCGTCCCGCTGACTCGAGACTATCTGAAGACCTGGGGCCAGCACTGGTGGGCGCACGCTCCGCATCCCCTGATGGCGAAATACGAGACTGGTATCCGTACACCTGCACAGCACGAGGTCGTCGTTCTGCAAAAGGTGCTCGCGGACCCCGTCAACCACGGCTACCACGAGATGGAGAGCGTGGAGATCGTCCGTGTTCAAGGCAAAGCCATTCGCAGTCTGCGGGATCTGATCCAGTACGTCGAGACCACGACGGACGACTTCGTCAGTTTCGAAACCGCGGACGGCGCGACGATCGTACTCAATCGCGAACAAGCGATTCAGCGCATGCCCCACATCATGCGCCGCTTCGGTGTGCCACGCGATCGTTCCGCCGATCTGAACAGACCTACGATCCACAGCACGGTTCCCGCAGAGGTGGCGAGAACCAAGCGCAAACCCAGTAAACCCCCGGCAAAACGGGCCCGGCGCCAGGCCGCCTCGGTGACCAAGGCCAAACCCAGACACGGCCGGACACCCCAGAAGCGCCGTCGCATCCGCCGCGCCTGAAACGGCGCACTCTGGCCGCGTCAGTAGCATCAAAACATCCTTGCAAGCAGACCCGAGCGCGCGCTGCGCGTCATTACCGTCTTCGGCTTGCTCGCGACGCCCCTGAAAGGGCCCACGAGCGAATCGTGGCCTGGCCCGGACAATTACCCGAACTGGACCGACCGACGACTGATGTTGCCGTACTCGAACCCTTCGCAAATCGTGCGAGACTCCGACGAGTCGACGCTGGCGGCGCCTGCTGCCACCAGAATCGGAAGGAAATGCTCCGGAGTGGGATGCGCCATTTCGACAGCGGGAGCCCGACGGCGATAGTCGACGAGAGCGTCGTAGTCCTTGCGCTGCAACACCCCGGCGACCCAGTCGTCGAATTCCGTGGCCCAGGTTTCGGGCGGCTTCTGCTCGGTAGGGTCGATGTGGGCCAGGTTGTGTACCAGGTTGCCACTACCCAGAATGAAGACACCGGTCTTGCGAAGCGGTGCGAGCATTCGACCAAGCTCGAACAAGGCCTCGCTGCCCAACGACGAAGGCAAGGATACCTCCAGCACAGCCACCTTCGCACGTGGCGCGAGGTGAACCAACGGCGCCCAGACACCGTGATCCAAACCGCGCTCGCGCTCTTGCACCGCCGTCTTGCCGGAAAGCAGACGATGCAGCTGATGTGTCAACTCGAGGTGCGCCGGCGGGAAATACTTCACGTGGTAGAGCCGCTCGGGAAAGCCGCTGAAGTCGTAAAGCAAGGTGTGGCGCTTTGCCGCCCCGACTGGTGTACCCAACGTCACGGGCGCCTGCTGCCAATGCGCGGATACGACGACAATGGCGCGCAGGCCTGGCAAGCTTGCCCCCATCGCGCAAGCGGTGCCCCGCGCAGCTTGTCCAGCGCCAGGGTCGGAGCTCCGTGCCCGACGAACCCGGTCGGCGTCGCATCGACCTGTTGCGAAACCGCGCCACGCTTGGCGATGCCGGTAGCGAGCATGCCCGCGCCGACCAACACAGCACTCGTTCTCACCACGAACTGGCGTCTCGACTCACGGGGAGCCCGCCCCGGCGGGCGACTATCGTCTCGGTGGGTTGCCACGGCGGCTTCATCAAATACTGGGGGCGGAAAAACGAGCCCGCAATGTCAAATTGCTGACTCTGCACCGCAGCGTGGTCGAGCTCAGCTCGTGGGCGCTCGGGCCTCAGTCCGACAGCGCCTCGATGCGACGCAGCACCTGAGCTGGACTCATCACACCCTTGTATACGTACAATGCGGAGCTTTCGGAGTCTTCGAGGACAGCCTCGCTCACTCTGAGCCGGCTCGACACTGCGAACAGGACGCGGGCTCCCAGACCCTTTTCGGCCATTTCCACGCGGCGCCAGACGGCATCCCGGCTCCAGTAGCCCATGACCTCCAGGTACACGCGCTGTTGATCGCGCACGAACACCAGGTCAGGAACACACACACCAATGCCGGGCAGATTCAAGACCTCGTCAGAGATACCAACTTCCCATCCACTGGATTTGGCCAGCAGGCCTTCCCTCAGGCGTTCCACCTCGTCGGGCAGCGCTGGCGCCCCCGAGGAGGCCCGAGGCTTGCGCTGAGTGTAGCTGAACCCCACGGGTCTGCGTTGCTTCCCCCAGCGCAGCGTCGCGCGAAGCACGAGCTCATCGCACTCGAGCAGGGCAGGAAGCACCAGTGCGAGTTGCAAACCGTACTTGGTCACCGACTCGAACAGGCTGAAGGGCCCGTCGAGACGAACACGGTAACCACGTCCGAGCGCTTCTATGCTGTACAGCAACCTGCGAAACTTCAACTTGTTGAACAGATGGCGGTACGATAGCGGCGACTCGCAATGAATCTCCGCAACCACCTCGACGGCCCGCAGAAGCACCGCCTGGACTTGCCCGACCTCGTAGTGCTCCACCACGGAGGCAGCTTCCAACGGACCGACGCTTTTCAGCTTCTGCGCTCCTTTCAGGTCGGCATACAAGGCTTCCTCGATTGCGGATGAGGTCAACTCGTGGCGGTGTGCAATGACGTTCAGCGTGTCAGCCCTGTCGAAGGGTTGGTCGGCAGGGGCCGACTGCCGGCGGCGGCTGGCTTCCAGAAACACCTCACGTCTGAGCTCGCTGGGCGGCAAGGTTTGCTCACTGCCAAAGTCGCAGGCATCTTCGACGAGCTTCAACAGGCCGTCGGCCAAGCGCCGCTCTCCGGGCGTCGCGGGAACCAGCGCCCACGACTGCTTGAGCTCCTCTCGCGTGTGCCCGACGTTCTGTCGGGCGATGAGCAAATACTCCGTTGCCAGTTCCAGTGCTCGGTCCCGCGTCTTACGCGTGAACTGAGTTAGCTTCAGTTCACCTTGGATGACCTTGGCTCGAACCAGCTCCGGACTCAGCACGAGCGAGTACCTCCTGATTCAACGGTATGCCGCATGCTCGCGGCGCCGATCGCTCGTGAAGGTCTCGCCTGTACCGGCGGACACGAGTTCATACAGGAGTGCGTTCTTTCCTACCTTGCGCCGCAAGATCCTGCCGAGGCGTTGGACGTGCTCGCGTACCGAACCGCTCCCGCTCACGATGACAGCCACATTGGCATCGGGCACGTCGACCCCTTCGTTGAGCACCTTCGACGTCACGATCGCGCTATAGCTGCCGTTCGCGAAACGTTCCAAGATTTCGGCTCGCTCACGCACCTTCGTCTGATGGGTGATGCTAGGAATCAAGAAGCGCCGCGACACCTCGTACGCAGTCGCGTTGTCCTGTGTGAAGACCAGGATACGGTCCTTCCTGTGCAGGCTGAGCAGCTCGCTCAAATAGTCCAGCTTTCCCTTGGCGGCAAAGGCCAGTTCACGCTGGCGACGATATGCTTGCATGGCGCGCTGGCCCGTGCCGCTGCGAGCGCTCTTCATGATGAACTCCTGAAAGCCACGTGGGGTATTCATACGAATACCATTGGCGCGAACGAAGCTGGTGTAGAGCTTGCGTTCTGCGACGTACTCCTCGCGTTCGGCCTCGCTCAGTTCGATGGCCACTCGCACGGTGTCGTACTCCGCCAGGTAGCTTCCGGAAAGCTCGCCGATGTCCTTGCGATACACCTCTGGCCCCACCAGCTCCGCGAGCGACCCCTCGCGACCATCCGCCCGTTCCGGCGTAGCCGTCAGTCCCAATCGGAACGGCGCCAAGCACGAATGCGCCGCAAGCGCATAGCTCTCGCCGGGCAGGTGATGGCATTCGTCGAACACCACCATGCCGAAACGCGCTCCGTGGTGCTCCATGTGCAGGTAGGCCGAGTCGTACGTCGTCACCGTCAATGCCTCGATGCTGTGTTCTCCGCCACCCACGATGCCCACGCTGACTCTGAAGCTCGCCTTGAGCAGTTCGTACCACTGGTGTACCAGATCCAGCGTCGGGGCCACCACCAGGGTTGCGCGCTTGCGGCTTTCGATGGCCATCACGGCGAGGTGGCTCTTGCCCGCACCCGTCGGCAGTACGACTACGCCTCGCCCTCCTGCCGCCAGCCACGCTGTGAGCGCCTCGCGCTGATAGGGACGCGGTTCGCGCTCGGCCTTCAGCCCAACCGTGAGCTTTTCGTATTGCCTTGCCCGATCGTCGAACTCGATGCCGCCGTCCCTGAGCGCCAATACCAGGTCCGAATAGAGCGAAGCACGCGCTCTGTGGCAGCGTGTCCGCGCATCCCATCGACACCCCGGGGGCAAACCCGAGGTCGCTTCCCCAAGCCCTTTGAGCTCGAGCGTGCCGGACACGAAGTGCAGAGACGCCACGGCCAATCGTGTAGCAGGGATCCCACGTGATCGACACAGATTCAGCGGCAGAAAAGGGCAAGGCTGCTCGCGGAAGCCCCGCTGGCCGGTGCCTCGCCGAATCCGAGCCCGAGCAAGCTCGCCCGCGCGGTCTACGCCTTCATCATCTCTACAGGCATTTGCCAGAGCAGCTGTCCGAGATAAAGATGATAGCGCTCCGACATCTGGACCAGCATGGCCGTGCAGTTGCCGAACTTGATGTTGCATGCCCGCGGAACGGGGTGACACACCAACGCCTTCACGAGCTGGGTACCAAAACCTCCATGGCCCACCACCAGCACACGCTGAGCCTCTGAACGGTGAGCCGATTCCAGCATCCTTCGGACGCGAGCCACGCGAGCCTGCAGCATGGCGTAGCTTTCGCCACCCCATCGAGAGTAGTCCGCATGCTCGTCCAGAGTGCGCTCGAAGAACTCCGGATGCCGTTGCCTGAGTTGAGTATGCAGCAGACCCTGCAATTTCCCGACGTGGAACTCCATCAAGTCGGGGTCTTCGACGGGCGCTCGGGTCCCGCGTTCGCGCGCGATGATATCGGCGGTGTCCCGTGCGCGAGACAGGGGGGAGCAATACGCTGCATCCCAGTCGATTCCCATGCGTTCGGTCCACCTGGCCAAGCGGACCGCTTGGGCGCGGCCCCGCCTGGTCAGTGGATAATCACGCTGGCCCTGTAGCCGTCCCTCCGCATTGGCCGAACTCTCTCCGTGACGAATCAGGATCAGATCCATCGAACGCTCGCTTAGAGGCCGATCCGAGGACTCGCCAGCGTTCCGACGCATCGCCAGGCGGAGTCCTGCGGGACACAGCGAATGCCAACGACGTCACTGGCCCCAACTCGTCCAGCCACGACTCGCAACGACGCTCGCATCGCGTCTTCCGAACAGCCGAGCTCACATCGCGTTTCGACGGTACCGAGCCGCAGGTGGCTCGGCGGAAGATCCGAGAGCTCGTGCACATCGCTCGCCCGGTTCCTCGCGCCTTCGGGAGGGGTTCGAACACCCGACGTGGGATAGTAGCTGGCTCGTATCCTCCAGGCTTCGCCCCCCGTGGGCTCGTCGAGCACAGCCGCCTCGCCCGCCGTGGCGGCAAGTTGGGTCTGTCCGGCTGATGGGTGCCCGCGCCTGGGCGGCTCGAGCGACCGGGCTTGCTGGCTGCGGCGCGCCACGCGCGCGCGACACGACGAGCGACCACGACGATCGCCGCCCGCCGCCGACCGGCGCGTCGTGCCGCAACGTTCGCCCACCACGAGCTCGCCTCCGACCGAAGCCGCCTTTTCGTACAGCACTCCGCGTAACCTTCGCTCGCTGCAATCGACGTCCGCCAACCACTCGTCCTTCAGCGGCGTACCCGGGGCCCAAGCGCGGCAACTCGTTTCGAGGCGACCGATCAGCTCGTAGCCCAGCGGAAGGCTCCGCACCCTCATTATTCGCGCCGCAGAGACCTCTGGCGTGTGCTCGCTCCCGCTGTAGCGGACGGCTTCTCGCACGGCCGGGGAGCACGCTGTTAGGCATCCGAGAATCGACGCCAAAGCTGCGAACCGGCGAGCGATTGCTCCGAGGTCGCGTCGCGCGAGGGCCGGCCGTGCGATACGAACCGAGCGCTGGGTGCGGGGCTCGAGGAGGACTTCGCATGTGCGCATTTCTGGAGAGCTTTTCAGACCACCCCGAGCTGCGCAACCGTCCGTGCGTCAAGCAATGTTTCGCCGGCCTTTCCTCGTCCGCTTGCCCAGGCTATGTGTCGAGGAAGTGCCTGGCCTCGCTTCGCACGGTGGCGCTCCGTTCGCGCACTGCAGCCATTGCGGCGCGCAGGCCGTGGGGCCCTGTGCTCGCTGCCGAACGCCTGTATGCGGCAATTGTTGTGTGTTGACCGAGGGGGGAACCAATCTGTTCGCTATCTGCCTATCCTGCGATCGACGCGGTGGGCACCGCCTCACCCGGGCCTGGCTGTTGGTCCTGTGGTGGCTCGCGCTGCCGATCCTTCTGCTCGCCGGCCTGGTCGCGCTGTTGACCTGGTGACTTGTCCGCTCACCTACCTGCCCGCCCAACGGACTCCGTGGGTCGCCCCGACACATCCAGACCGGGCGTAGGGCATTTGAAACCAGCGGTTCCAACACGCCGTCTGACTTCGAGTCAGACGATCGGGCTCCCAGCATGATCCCTCTGTCATGGACTACCAATGAAAATGCCCCAAACGCCACCCGGGGGCGTCTGGGGCATTTTGTGACGATGGGGTTCAGATTTAGTTTGCGCCGCCTTCGCCACCTTCGCCAGCGCTGCCTGCAGCGCCAGCCGAGCCAGCCGAACCACCCGCGGAGTCGCCAGCGGACCCGCCGGAGCCACCGGTGCTGCTCGTGCCACCACTGGAAGTGGTTTTACCGCCGCTGCCGCCGCTGCCACCGCTGCCGCCGTCGCCACCGCTACCG
Organism: uncultured delta proteobacterium; assembly: GCA_963809955.1. Taxonomy (GTDB): domain Bacteria; phylum Myxococcota_A; class Polyangia; order Polyangiales; family Polyangiaceae; genus JAICQQ01. The sequence goes on along the minus strand of CAWELQ010000026.1, from coordinate 320,954 downwards.
CCGGAAGCGCCGCCAGTGCCCTTGGTGGTGCTGGACCCGCCACCGTCGTCGTCTCCGCCGCAGCCAGCCAGTGCGAGACTCGCACCGAGGGTGACTAAGGCAAGAAGGCTAGTTAGATTTTTCATGCTCCGTTATCCTCCGAACAACCGAATTCAGTTTTCTAAGTGGGACTTTCTACCCGCGGCGCAGGAAGCACGCGCTGTGCCAGTGCGGCCAGGCCTGCTGCCAATGCCGGAAGGCAGGACTAAGAGGGGGTGTCTGGTCGCACGGGCTTCCCCAGGCCGACTCCTAGGGATGTCCCTAACCTGATCACCATGTCATACACGTGTCGCCGTATACGCCCACACTGGTCACAAAACAACGTTTCATCGACGTTTTCTGCGGGAAACGGGAAAGAAACGCCCGGCCGGACAGTCATTCGCCACGCTTCAAACGTAAACTTGGTGTGACTTTTGCGGGTTTTTCGGCGCCCCGCCGAATGGCCTCCGGTCCGAACCTACGTTGGATGGCATCGAGAGTCGGCCCGAGCCGGGGGGTCGGTTGGTCGCCTCCAAACAGCTCGAGCTGCTCTTCGGCAGCTCGGCAAAGCCCACTCAGTGTGACGCCGAGCAGCCTTACGGGAGCCGTAACATTTGCCTCATCCCAGAGGGCGAGCACTGCGCGTCGGATCTCGGTCGCATCGTCCGTTGCTCGGGCCAGTGTCGTCCGTCGAGTGACGAGTGGGTAGAGCCGGTGCTGAACCTGCTCGGCGCCAACGTCCGCTCTGCGTTCGCCGAGCTTGATCTTCAAGGTGACGATTTTTCCCAGTAGGCCTTCGTTCCTGAGACGCCGGGCGACGGCTTCACTGTGAGCTGTGAGCGCCGCTGAAACGGCCTCCCGATCCGAAATGTCCCGTTCGAACGTGTTTTCTTCGCCATAAGATTTCGCCACCCGCCCTGCGGCGACAGCGCGCGGATCCTCGCCACGCGCGCGAGCCTGGAGTTCGAAAGCGCGGTCGCCCAACAAGCGAGACAACCATTCGCCGTCGTAGTTGCTGAGGTCTCGAATCGTTCTGATGTTCAACTCCGCGAGCTGGCGCTCAAGGACCGGACCCACCCCCCATAGTCGACGCACCGGCAGCGGATCGAGCACTTGCGCCACCCGGTCGGGCTCGACCACTTCGAGGCCGTTTGGCTTTCCCAGGGTGCACGCGATCTTCGCGACTAGCTTGCTCGGGGCGACCCCGACAGAAACTGGCAGCGCGACCCTCTCGTAGATCCGCTTCTTCAGCAGGGTCGCCAGCTCCAAGGGCGTTCCGTAAAGGCTCAGAGAGCCTGAAATATCCAGGAACGCCTCATCCAAGGCCAGTGGCTCCACGACCGACGTGAACTCCGAGAATACCTCGCGCACCTGACGCGATACCTCGACATAACGCCGCATGTTGGACCGAAGGAATACGCCGTGAGGGCACAATTCGCGCGCACGAAATCCGGGCATCGCGGAATGCACTCCAAACCGCCTCGCTTCGTAGGAAGCCGCGGCCACGACGCCGCGCGGCGAGGTGGCTCCGACGATGACAGGCAGCCCCTTGAGCTTTGGGTTGTCTCGCTGCTCGATGGAAGCGTAGAAGGCGTCCATATCGGCGTGCAGAATCCAGCGCGGTAGCTCGGGGGTTCTAGGCATGCTCGCTTCTTCGACCCGCTGTCGGCGAGTCCAGCCTCATCGGGGTTCGCTCCGCTGCAACCCCGACCCTCTCACGCTGCCGCGCGGAGCGCGATGGAAACCGCGCTCCAGCAACGCAGCGCCGAGGGCGCCCTCGTCTGCCGCCGCGCCATCGATGCCCTCGATGAGCATCACCGGAGGCCTGGCGTCGGCCACACGCGTCGCCAGAGCGTCGGCCACGGCCCTGACCTGTTCGGTCATGTGCTCGCGTTCGAAAAATGTCGTGAGCTGCGACCACCCCTTGCCGGCATACGCCAAGAGCTTGCCCTGCAGGAGGACGACCCTGCCACCGGAACTACGCTGCGGCCGCGGATTGCCGGCTGGCCAGGGCAGAAGCACACCATAGGGATTGGCCGGGTCCGTCGCCGCCAGCACCAGCGGGGAGGCCTTTGACGTGCGTTGGCGGCGCAGACGATCAGCCGCGGAAGGGGCCGCGAACTGCTGCCCGGATAGCCCCGCGACGAAGAAACCGCGGCGAACCCGCGAGCGTTCTTCCAGTTCGCGCAGCACGAGCACTAGCGCCCCGAACCCACCCGGAACCGGTTCGCCCGAGACCACCTCACGGGTGACGATGGCGTAGCGGTCCAACAGAACCTCGGCCCAACTGGCCAGCGCCTTCGCGCTGGAGCGGCCCGCCAGGTCGGGCCCGGGCAAGAGCGACCAGCGCCCCTCGCTGCCGTGAGGGCCCTGGCGGCGAGAGCGAAACGAACGACGCCCGGCCGGTCGCGGCCTGTCAACGCGATCGAGCGCGCGCAGCGGAGCAAACGTATCGTTCGTTACTTCTCCAGCCCACACCATCTGCCACAGAGTCTTGAGCACATCGGGAGCAAATGCTCGACGGTCGCTCAACAGATCCTGGAAGAAGGACGCGCCGCGCGACTCCAGACGACCTCGCAGCCAGGCCGCGAGCTCGCCCTCGACCGGGTCCGGGGGCGGGGAGAGAAGTCCGTACTGATCGGTGAGGTAGAAAGCGATGCGCCCGTTGCGCTCGCCGACACTTTCGATGCCCCTCCAGACCACCTCGCCCGTGCTGATGAGCTCGTCGAGCCAGCTCGAAGCATAGTCGCGGACCCGGGCCGGCAGCACCTCCTGTTCGAGCTCGCTCACCAGAAGTGCGACTCCCTGCAACTGCTCGAGACTGTCGAGCAGTCCAGCGATTCCCCTGCGCGGCTCGCCCACACGTTGCCAGTCCACCACCAGTTCGACCAATCGAGCGGGGGCGACCGGTTCTATCTGGCCCCGCAACGCCTGGAGAGAACGTCGCTTGAGCAAGCGCAAGACGTCGCGATCGCACCACTCGTGGGAAGTGCCTTCCGGAAGAAACTCTCCTTGCTCGACCCTACCCCGCCGCTCCAGTTCGTCGAGCGCCAGCCGAGCAGTCGCCATGCTCACGCCGAAGCGGTCGGCCACGTCGCTCTCCGTGAAGGGCACGTGACAGCGAGCGTACCGGGACACCAGTTGGACCATGGGCTGCTCGGAAGGACGAGTGAACGCTTCCGGCAGGTCGGGGGGCAGCGCTACGGCGAGCGCGTCGCGGTAGCGGGCAGCATCCTCGCTGGCAATGAAACGCCGCTCCCCGGCGACAGAAAGCTCCAGGACACGGCCCTCTTGCACCAGTTCGCGAAGCCAAGAGTCCGCCTGCTCCGGGTCCTGACAACGCTCTCGAATCTCGGCACGGGTCAGATCCCCATAGCTCAACAATGCGTCCGCCAAGCCGTCGACGTGGCGAATAGCCCGGTGCTTGACTCCTGCCAAGGAAAGCTCCAGCTCTCGCAGACACTCGGGGTCGAGCAGCTTCCTGAGCTCGGCCTCGCCCAGCAAACTGCGCAGCTCGGCGTGGTTGACGGTGAGGACGCGCGCCCGTCGCTCGAGCGCTGGAGCGTCTCCTTCGTAAACGAAATTGCCCGCGTACGCGAAGAGCAACGAGGCACTGAAAGGCGAGGGCCTCGTGCTCTCGAGCACGATGATCCGAATCCGTCCCTCAGCGACATCCGCGAGCACCCGAGCGAGGGCGTCCAGATCGAAAACGTCCTTCAGGCACTCCCGGTAAGTCTCGAGTAGAATCGGGAAGCTCGGATGATGCGTCGCCGCATTCAACAGGCGCTGGGACAGCTTGCGTTGCGCCCAGAGCGGGGTTCGTCCCATCGGTCGGCGACGGGGCATGAGCAGCGCTCGCATGGCATTTTCGCGGAAGCGCGCCGCAAACAGCGCGCTCTGCCCGAGTTGCGCGGTCACCAATTCTTCGAGGTCTTCCGGGGCCGGAAACAATAGGCTCGCGTCGAACTTCTGCTCCGCGTCGGGAAGGCGGAACACGATGCCGTCGTTCTGCCAAATCGATTCCACGCGTTTGCCTGCTTGCTGCTGGAAGACGCTCTCCGCGGCCAGTGCCCAGGCCGCGTGAACGGGGGAACCGAAGGGGCTCAGCAAGCATACTCTGCGGTCCCCGACTTCGTCCACGAAGCATTCGACCACCAAGGTTTCGTCAGAAGGGACTTCTCCGGTCGCTACGCGCTGCCCCGCGAGGTAATCCATGAGCTCGGCCGCCGCGGATTCACTCAGCGAGTGCTCTCGCTCGAGTAGCTCGAGCGCCTCGTCCCGACTCAGCTCGAGCAAACGCCGTGTGAGCGCCCCCATGGCGCGCCCGAAGTCAGCGGGGCGTCCAGGCGCGTCGCCGCGCCAGAAGGGCATCCTGCCAACCTCGGCCGGAGCCGGGGATACCAGGACACGGTCATGAGTGATGTCTTCGATCCTCCATGAGCTGGCTCCGAGCACGAAAACATCACCAACGCGTGATTCGAAAACCATCTCCTCGTCCAGCTCCCCCACCCGCACCGGCTTGTCGGTATGCAGGAACACACCGAACAGCCCCCGGTCTGGAATCGTCCCCCCGCTGGTCACCGCGATCCGCAGCGCCCCCTGCCGGGCCCGCAGAGTGCCTCGCTTGCGATCCCACACCAGGCGAGGTCTCAAGCCTGCAAACTCATCGGATTCATACTTCCCCGACAAGAGGTCCAGCACCCCCTCGAAGGAGGCACGCCCCAGCTGGTTGAAGGGTGCGGCCTGACGCACACGCTCGAACAGCTCGTCCACCTGCAGGCGCTCGAGTGCGGCACTGGCTACGATTTGCTGCGCCAGCACGTCCAACGGGCTTCGCGGAAACCGGCTGGACTCGACCAATCCGGCGCGCATGCGCGGTACGGCCGCCGCACAGGAGAGCAGGTCGGCACGATGCTTGGGAAAGAGGACACCCTTGGATGAAACCCCTACGCGATGTCCGGAGCGACCCACCCGCTGCATGGCGGATGCGATCGACGGGGGAGCCTCTATCTGAACCACGAGATCGACGGCGCCCACGTCGATTCCGAGTTCCAGGGACGACGTCGCTACGAGGCTCTTGAGCTCGCCGCGCTTCAAGCTCTCCTCGATCCATGAGCGACGTTCCTTGGAGACTGAGCCGTGGTGCGCCAGGCAGATTTCCTCCTGGGCCAACTCGTTGATCGCTCCCGCAATGCGCTCCGTCAATCCGCGATTGTTGACGAAGATCAAGGTGGAGTCGTGACCACGCACGAGCTCAACGAGCCGCGGAACGATGGACGACCACTGGCTCGTGGGACGCAGAGCTTCGTTGGGCGCGGCAGTCGAGCCGGTATCGCGCAACCCCTGCCGAGCCGGCATTTCCACGGCCAGCACCAGCTGCTTGCTGCGCCCTGCATCGACGATTTCGACTGGACGTGGCCTGGCGTCCGTCCTGGACCAGCCGCCCAGGAATTCCGCGACTTCGGTCAACGGTGTCTGCGTAGCGGACAGGCCGATACGTTGGAGCGGCTCCGGGATGTCCCGGAGGCTCTCCAGACGTTCGAGGGAGAGAGCCAGGTGGGCCCCACGCTTGGTAGGGACCAGCGCGTGTATTTCGTCGACGATGACTGTTCGCACCCGGCGCAAGATCTGGCGAGCCGCCGAAGTGAGCATCAGGTACAGCGACTCCGGAGTCGTGATGAGAATGTCCGTCTGTGCTCGCTTCAGGCGAGCTCTCTCTGCCGCGGAGGTATCCCCGGTGCGCATTGCGATGCGCGGCACACGGAACGGAACTCCCTGGCTCTCCGCGCACGCCCGGATGCCGCTCACGGGCACGCGCAGGTTCCGTTCGACGTCGGCACCGAGCGCCTTGAGCGGCGAAATGTAAAGAGTATGAACTGATGGTGCCTCCGCCATGGGTGCTGCGGCAAACATCAGCTGGTCCAGCGTCGCCAGGAATGCGGCCAACGTCTTGCCAGATCCGGTCGGGGCCAGCAGCAGGGTGGATCGCCCCTGAACGATAGGCGGCCAGCTCAGCGCCTGCGCAGGTGTGGGCAGCCCTAGCTGGCTGGAGAACCACTCCTTCACCGGTGAGCTGAAATACTCAAGAGAGTCTCGCATTTGCGCCATGACACTGGGCTAATGTACAGCCTACCAGCTGTTTGGCCAGCCGCATCCGAAGCACGACTCCAAACTTATACTGACACGCGAATGGTTCTGCCCACAAAGAACAGGATTGGGCTCCACGAGGGGACGATGACGCGTAGGATGAAGCCCCATGACCCAGAGCGCCGACGACTTCGTTTCAGAACTGAGCTCCGCGGCCGAGCGATGGCTCGCCCGCGTCATGGTGCACGCTCTCAGTGAGGGTTTCCGCACCGCAGAAGATTTTCTCGAGTACTTCACTCCTAACGAAATCATGGAGAGCCTCGAGTCGGACCCCGACCTGAGGGCAAAGATACTCGTCGAGGCGGCCGGTGTGCACGAACGAATCGCCAGCAAGAAGTCCACGAACTCCGCCGCCGAGGATCTCCGGATTGCGCTCGATGAAGGGATCTGCAACCCAGGCGACATTCTCGAGCTCTTCCCGCCAGACGAGCGCGTCTCGACCCTCGACAATCAGAGACTCTGGTCATTCCTGACCGAAGACGGATTTTGGTCGGCCGATTCCGAGGCGGCCATCGAACGGCTGGCCTTCATGCTCGAAGCCGCCCTCGACGAGGATCTGATCACGCTCCAAGATCTCACCGATGGCGTCAGCCTGGAAGAGATTGCCAAGCGCCTGCCTCGGGAGGATCTCGAGTCCCTGGTCGTCGAAGCGCTCACCCGCGGGCGCAAAAACGATGCGCTGGACGACGCCGCCCTCCTCGAGACAGTCCCGTTGCCCAGCTTGCTAGGGCACCTATCCCTAGAAGCGGTCTGGGAGGGAGTGGTCGTCGAAAAGATCGCCAGGCAGGCCGAACTGATAGGCGAGGCTGGCGCGGCACGCGCGCCGAAGGTGAGTTCTCGGAGCCAGTCGGCTCCCTCCAGCAGCAAGGGCAAGGGTCGCCGACGCAAGAAGACAGTAGTAGGTCCAGCGTCGGCCTTGAAGGCGCATCAGCCATCCTCCCCACCAGCAGCCGTTTCCCCGCCCCCGCCGGCCCCTGCTGCCTCCGCCAAGCCGACGGCTCCACCAACCATCGAGAAGGCTCCCAGTGAAGAGGACCTCGAGGTCGATGAGGCTCCGTCCGCGCGCTCTCCCCAGGAAATCGAGGCCAGGCAGCGTGTCACTGACAAGCTTCGGGAGGTCGACCGTTTGCCACCCAAGTACGATTCGTTGCCCACCGGCATCTTGCTGAGCATGGAATCCATGTACGCCGAGCTCTTCCAGCTAGGCTCCGACGAAGAGCGGGAAGAGTGCATTCGTGACTCCTTCCCCAACGAGACCCAGCTGACGACCGCCATGCTCGCCTTGATCGAATTGCTCGATCCCAGCATCGACATCACCGATCCGGTGATCCGCGACGCAGATGTGGCTTCGTTGATCAAGGTCGTCCTATTCGAGGAACGCCACCGCGCCGAACAAGCGAGCCCCTCGCGCGCGCCGGTTTCCGCGCCGCCACCACCTCCCGGCCAGAGCCGTCGTCCCCCGACACCGCCGCCGTTGCCGCAGCAGGGTGGCAGTGCCAAGAGCAGCCCCCCTCCGCTGCCGCCCCACGCACGAGCCCCGCGCGCACGCTGAGGCCACTTCGCAAGCCCGGGCTGCATGACGCACGGCCGAGGGCTGGGGCTTCGGCCGCCGCTCCGATCACCAACGCGGCTGCGCACGGTTCACCGCATCGCAGCGTGCAGCGCTCCCGGGACCTGGTAGCCGGTTCGCAGGAGCCGTGGTGAAGCGCGGACCACGACCCACAGAACGGAGCCAGAGGGCGGCGATCCCGACGACGATGCTTTGACCGAAGGCTACCCCCCAAAGCCTTGGAGCCCTGTGACAGGACAACCGTCACCACGTCTGCCACAGACCCCCCAAGTGTTTGATATTACAGTGCGAAGGAGAGGACTTGAACCTCCACGGGTGTTACCCCACATGAACCTGAATCATGCGCGTCTGCCAGTTCCGCCACCTTCGCAAGGATTTCACGCGGTTTGGGTGCCCGGTGTAATCAAGACCACGAGCGTTGGCAAGAGTGTTCGACCGCCTCTTCGCGACTCTTGCGGTTTCCGGGCGGCCCATTCGCTTGGCGGGTGTCTCCGCTGGGATGGTCTCAGTCACGGAGTGGGCGTCCCTCTGCATCCTTGACCTTCCCCGCTAGGATCAGGATCGCATCGACGAAGCCCCAGATGGCGCCCACACAGAACATCAGTGAGACCAACTGGGCGATGCCGATCCCCGTGTGCCCCGCGTAAATGCGGCCCACTCCAGGCAGAACCAGTTGCAAAAGCCCGGCCACCAGTTTCTGTTTGTCGGAGTAGGGCAGACCGCTGGTCGGCTCGACTCCGTAGGGCGCACCAGGCTGCGCGTACGGCCCAGCGGACAGCGCGTGCCGGGCCCCTGCCAGAGGGCCCGTCTGCGGCGGTGCACCCGGCGGACCGTAACCACCACCCGGCGGACCGTAACCACCACCCGGCGGACCGTAACCACCACCCGGCGGACCGTAACCACCACCTCCCGCTCCCGGCGGCCCGTAGCCGCTGCCCGCAGCTTCGATGACATCCATGCCCCCCAGCATACTTATGGAGGGCACCGAAAGGAATTAGCGAAACCGGCCCGTCCGGGAAGGTCGAAAGCTGCGCCCTCCCCGCAGCGCCAGCGGGCGCAACGGCAACCACACCCCGGCTGAGCCAGGGACATGACGGCTAGAGAAGACCCAGGCGGCGCCTCAGGCCAAACGCCTGGTCGCTCACCCAGAAACGCATCAAGTCGTGGACAGCCCGTATCCCGCTGTTGAGCGACTCACCCGTGACCCCTGCGAGATCGCCTTCGGTCCTGCGCAGCAGATCAATGGGGCCGGGCAAATCGTCTGCCAAGAGCAGCGCAGCGCGCGCCGCTGTAAGTCGCACTTTGCGCACCCACTCGTGGATCTCGAGCAGGTTCGCTCCCAGATAAAGAGCCGCGGCTTCCTCCATGCGGCCACGCCCGAGCCATGGGAACGACTTGTAGACGCGCTTGGCCAGGCTCTGCATGTAGTCCTCGTCCGCCAGGCCCATACCAAAGGAAGGATCTGCGTGCCGCGCCGCCGCGGCCAGCAAGACTTCGAGGGACTGAGGGGGCAACCGATCTACCGCGTGCAGTCGCCGGGCAATATTCGCCATCACACGACCGATCGCGAAGACCTGCTGCGGCTCCGACAAGTTACTCACGTACTCTGGCACCAGAACGGCCACCGGATCGGTAAATTCGACCTCTGGCAGCCCGGAGTGCGCGCGGTGCACGAACAGGTCGAAGTCCCCGACACCAAACGCAGCCGCTACACGATCGGCCATCATGCGAAGCGGGTGACTCGAACGTTGCCCCAGCTTGTCGCGTGCACTCAGCCCGTAGCGTTCCAGCTCCGGTGGGTGCACCTTGCCCAGACTGTCCGAAAGCGTGATCAACAGATCGCAGCGGGAATCCATGCCACCCAACGCGTCGATACTGATCATCGATTCGAGATCGAGCGAGCCGGGATGAGCCATGGCAGGGCGTATCTGCCTCGCCTGATACTTCGCGAGCTCCGCCTCGTTGGCCGCTCCCAACGTCACGAGTCCCCCGAGCGTAAGTGCCGACTCAGCCGGACGCTCCAGCCCGTCCAACACGACCACTAGGTCGCGCCAAGTTTCCGCACGCATCACGTCGGCTTCCAGCACGTGCCGCAGTTCGCTCATGGCTCGGGCAAATTCGCCGCTTTCCTTGAAGCAACTGGCGAGCTCGCGACGCATCGCCGTATCCCCCGGGTTGGCAGCCAGGCCCCGTTCCAGCGTGGCAATCGCCTGGGGCAGGAGCCCCAGCTCCTGACTCTGCACCCTGCCGAGTTCAGCGTAACTCGGACCGAGCCGCTCGGACGGTACGCCCGATTGGTCGAGGTACTTGGTCAGAGCACCGGCGTATCGAGCCCATGGAGGAGTTCCCGACTGACGCGCGATGAATTGGCGCATGCCCTGAGCCGCCGCTGTTTCTGCGCCGCCGAGCGCAACGGCCTGGTCGTAAGCATCCAGCGCTTCGGACACCTTGCCGCGCGCCTCCTCCAACGCTGCCAGCCTGCCCAGCGCCTCCGAACGGTCCCCACGATCCGGCGAGGCGCGCACCAGACGGGCCGCCGTGTCGACCGCCGGTTCCGTCTTTCCCGTCTTCAGCTGCAAATCCAGCAGACGCTTGAGAGCCAGCCGATTGGCAGCGTCGACCTCGAGCACCTGCGACAGAGCCCGCATGGCGCGGTCCGGCTCGTTCAGATGCTCATCGAGGATCTGAGCGAGCCGCTGATTCACGTCCACCGCTTGCTCGGGACCGGGCTCGAGCGAAAGAACCTTGCCTAGAGTGTCGGCCGCTTGCGACCATTGCTTGTCGCGCGCATACAGGTCCGCCAGCTTGGACAGAGCCGCACGATGGTTGGGTTGCTGCTTGGTGACGCGCAAGAGCGAGCTGATCGCGCCTCCGAGGTCGTGCTTCCTTTCGGCCATCAATTCCGAAACATGTATCCAAAGCGAAGCACTTCGCTCGAGATCCGTGGTCGACTGCGCAGCATGCGTCAGATCGCTGATCAGGTCTTCGAGCTTGCCTCCGCTCAGCATCAGATCTCGGAGACGCCTAGCTGCCTCTTCGTGATCCGGGTAAAGCTCGAGGGCACGCTCGAGCACCTTCTGGGCGGCGGTACTGTCATTGTCCCGCGACATTCGCAGCTCTGCGCTCCGCACGAGCAGGCGCGCCGCTCGCGCCGGCTCCAAGCCGATCCGTGCCTCGCGTTCCGCGGCCTCCTCCATCAACGCGGGATCTTCCGAATGCTCGGCCAAACGTGACATGCCGCGCGCAGCGGCCAGGCTCTCGGGATCAGCGGTGATCGCCGCCCGGTACATCTCGATCGCGGTGGGGTCGCCGGTGCTTTCCAAGGTCTCTGCGAGCCGAGTCTGGTGCGCTGAAACGACACTGCCTTCTTCGGCGACGGAACCCAGCTTCGCGTCCACGTGTGAGAGCAACTGCCGATCCCCCTCTTCCAAGGCGATCGCCTCCAGCTCATTCAGCGCTGCTGCGTCCGTCGGAGCCAACTGCAAGATGGAAAAGTAGCTTTGCTTGACGGCCGCGCGATCCGCCTCCGACCTGGCCTCCAGACGCGTAAACTCGCGCAGCACGGCGACCCGTGCTTGCACGTCGCCGAGGACGCTGGCCTGGGCCGTGTAGATCTTCTTCAACCCCTCGTGATCGCTGCCGGCCGTGTAGAGCCCTTCCAACGCCAGCAGCGCACCGAGGTGCCCGGGGTCGCGCTCGATCACCGCCCGAAAGTATTCGATGGCCTGCGTGGGATTACCCAGCTCGTCACGCCAGATCTCCCCCATGCGTAGGTACGCTTCCACCTGAAGCCCAGGATCGCTCACCTGCTGAGTCTCTCGCAGCAGAACCTCGACCAGTCGCTTGAAATCGCGCTTATCCGCCAGCAGACGCAGCTTGCCATCGAGCGCGGGTCTGAACGCGGGGTAGGCGGTCAGAGCTTCCTCGTAAGCCGCCAAGGCATGCTCGGGGTTCTGCAAGCGATTCTCGTACGTGTCGCCGATGAGGTATGCCAGGCGCGCCCGATGCTCGCTATCTTTCTCCTCGCCCAGCTCCAGTTTCAGAAGCTTCACCAGCTCCTCCCACTGCTCTGCCTCCTTGAGCTTGATGCGGAGGGCATCCCGCGCGAAAAGATTGGATGGATCGATCTCGAAGGCTTCGCGGTAGAAGCGCACGGCTTCGGCGGCGTGACCGAGCTTGTGGTCGCTGAGCTCGCCCATCTTGCAGAGCAAAGCCGCGCGCTGAGGACCCTTGGCAGTTGCGCGCAGCTCCGACCGGTAGGTTTCCAAAAGGTCCTCCCAGCGCCCTGCGCGGTGCAGCATGTCACCCATGAGCCGCAGTGCAGGGCCGTAATTCGGATCGAGCTCGAGCACTGCTTTGAGCTTCGCCAGGGACAGCTCGGGCTCTTTCAGCGCCTCGTCGGCCACCTCGGCAACCCGGTACAAGAGAGCGAGTTGGCGCCCCCTGTCCGACACAATCTCCGCTTCTAGCTCGAGACCATCCATCAATTCCTGATGTCGCCCCCCTCGTTCGGCAGCTCGTTGCCAGGCATGAATGGCCGCCAGATCTTCCTTGTCGAGTTCGAGAATGCGACGATAGGCGGTGACGGCATGGGCCGCCTGACCCAGCGCGTCTTCATGCAAGCGCCCGATCTTGAACAGGTACGCAATCTTCGTCTCCCGGTCTTCGGCAAGGTCCACGGCTCGTTCGTAAAGCTCGGCGAGTTCACGGAAAAGCTTGGCTTCCGAGTATAACCTGACGAGGGCCTTGAAGGAGATCGCAAAGCCCGGACGAACCCCCAGGGCCCGAGCATGTGCGTTCATTGCCTCCTGCTTGTCGCCCAAGTGGTGTTCCATGATCTCGGCAAGGCTGGCATACGCCGCGGCGCGACGCTCCGCATCGACGGCAGTCTCCGCCTCGTTCCGTCGCATCGCCACGAGCGCGGGCCAGCTACCTTGCTTCTCGTAGAGGTTGCGCAGGGCAACCAGCGCGGGGACGAAGTTCGGATCGACGGCGAGCGTGCGTTCGTACCAGCTGACGGCCTGGGCGACATCAGCCAGATTTTCCTCGTAAATCTGCCCGATCCTGTGAAGGTACGCGACCTGCTCCCTCGCCGCCGAGGAAAGACCGGACAGCAGCTTGAGCACCTTGGCCAACGGCTCGAAGCGGGCGGTGCGCTCGTAAAGAGCGGCCAGTTCACCGAGCACGACCAAGTCGTTGGGGAGCTCCCGCTGGGCGCGCTCCAGGGCCCTGATGCCGCTGTCCAAGTCGCCCAGCCAATCCACATGAGTGCGGCCGATCCTGTACAGCGCCATACCGCGTGCAGCCTGATCGTTGACCAGCTCCACTTCCTTTTCGAGAACCGCGATCAGGTCCTTGTAACGCTTCTGCGAGGAGTGGAGCCGTTTGAGAGCCCCGAGCGCGCCCGGGGCTCTGGGGTCTACATCGAACGCTGCCTGGTACAGCTCCGTCGCTGTCTGTCGGTCATGGCCCCTACTTTCCACCAATCGCGCGCGCTCCGAGATCACGGCGGCGCGATGCCTCGAGTCCGTGTGCACTGCTTGCGCGGTTCTTTCCAGCGTTCGTTCCACGGCATCCCATTGAGCCGCGTGCAACTGATTGCGTTGAACCGCCTTCAACAGCGTGGGATTGTTCTCGTCGAACTCCAGCGCCGTCAGAAACGCCTCGCGCGCTTCTTTCTTTTCGACCAGGTGATCTTCGAGCAACAACCCCTTTTCGTAAAACACCACCGCCCTGTGCTTCGGGTTCTTCAAGAGCCGCGCTTCGGCGTCGAACAGTGGAAGAGCCACCTTCGCCTTCCCCTGCTTCACGAGAACTCGACGCGCACCGCGGATGGATGGAATGTGTTCGGAAAGCAGCTCTCGCGCTCGCAGATAATGCTCGCTGGCGCGCTTCAAATCGCCAAGCGGTGTCTCGAGCAGCCTGGCGCACTCGTAGTGCAGGCGCCCCTTGCGCAGCGGCTCGGACGTCCTCGCGATCTGGGCCTCGCACTGACTCACCAGCTCGGCTGCGGCTTGCTCGGCCGTGAGCTCGGGCGGAGGCGCCGAAGGTCGCCACTGGACGGTCACGCGCTCTCCGGAGTCGTCTCGCGCCGCCTGTGGCCTCGACGGTCGCGCGGGCACCGGAGGCAGCGATGCTGCGGGCATCGGCACGTGAGCGGGTACTGGAGCCGCACTCCGCACCGGCTGCGGCGCGCGCTCGGGGCTTGCTTCGTGCGCCCCGGACGGGTGTGGAGGGCGTGGGGGATGCGGCGCAGACCCGGGCGCGCCGCCGTCGGACTTGACGGCGATCAGCGTGGGCGCGTCGATCTCCTCGTCTGGCTCGACGAGTTCCGGCTCGATCGTTTCGAGGTCGTCCTCAGGCTCCGAGATGCGATCGCGCGGCGACGGCGGCTTCGGCGGCCGCGAAGGCACAGGCCTGCTCGGACGCGCGGGCGGAGCCGGCCGCGACTTCGGAGGAGGAGGAGGAAGCCCAGACCTCGGTGGCATGCTGCCTCGTTGCGGCGGGCGAGGCGGCGCGGGCGCTTTCGATAGTGGCTTGGGCGGAGAGGGCGGCCGCGACGGAGGTGGCTTGGGTGGCCCCTTGACCACTGACGGGGCGACCGATGCACGCGGTGCGGAACCGCGCTCGGCGCTGGCCGGGTTGGGGCTGTTGGGTCCCTTCAGAGCGGGACCGGCGGACGCATGACTCGGTCGCGGCGCCGACGGGCGAGGCGGCGCGGACGGTCGTGGCGCGCTGCTGCTCCGACTCCCCATCTCCGCTGACGCTTGCTGGGCCTCCTCCTTGAGGGGTTCCTGCGTCGCGTCCGCTCTGGACGCTTCTGGGTTCGATGCAGAGGAGTCGGAAGCGTCTGCCTCCGACGTGCCTGCCTCCGGTGTCTCCGGGGCCGACGCTTTCGTGCTCGGTGCTTCTGTTTCAGGCGCGCCCGCTGTCGACGGGTCCGAACTCGGCGCCGAAGGTGCTCCGGATTGCTTCGCTCGCTTGCGCTTGGGCCCTTTGTTCGGAAGTCTGCTTTTCTCGCCCATAGTGCCTGTTTTCGTGACCTTACACGAAGCCTACACGGTTTGCTGCCCTGGAGTTGATCGTGACGTCCCTGCCAGGTCGACACCGGCCACGAGGCCGCGTCATAGGGTTGCGGGCGTGCGCGCCAGCGTGACCTCGTGGTATCACCCCCGCCGCTCATGTCTAGCCCCCCAGAAGTGCTTATTTTCAAGAATGTACGCGCCATCGATCCGGGCCTGGGCCTGGACGACGTCTGCGATGTCGTCGTGGAGTCCGGGACAATCACCCGGTGTGGTCGGTCGGCCGCGGATTCACTCGAGGGGCGTGGGGCTCGCGTGATCGAGGCGGAGGGGCGCTGGCTGTTACCAGCCTTCGTCGACTTGCACGCACACCTCAGGGAGCCCGGTTACGAATATAAAGAAGACATCACGAGCGGCCTACGTGCCGCCGCGGCCGGCGGCTATGCCCACGTCTGTGTGATGCCGAACACGAAGCCCGTGAACGACACGCGCGCGGTGACCGAGCTCATGCTGCGCCGTGCCGCTGAGGTGGGCGGCACGCGCCTGCATCCCATCGGGGCCATCACCGTCGGGCAAAAGGGCCAAGACCTCACCGAAATGGCCGAGCTCAAGGAAGCAGGCGCTGTGGCCGTGAGCGACGACGGTGTGTGTGTCATGTCCAGTGCGGTCATGCGCCGGGCCCTGGAATATGCGAAGAATTTCGACCTTCCCGTCATCCAGCACGCCGAGGACCACGACCTCACCGCCGGAGCCCAGATGAACGAGGGGAGCACGTCGACGACACTCGGCCTGCGCGGCTGGCCGCGCGTCGCCGAAGACGTCATCATCGCGCGAGACGTGCTGCTGGCCGAGTACGTTCGCGCTCGCTATCACGCGGCCCACGTGTCCACGGCGGGGGCGGTGCGCATTCTTCGGGAAGCAAAGTCGCGCGGTCTACCGGTTACTTGCGAAGTCACTCCGCATCACTTGCTCCTCACGGACGCCGCCGTGATCGGCTACGATACCGGCTGCAAGGTCAACCCTCCGCTCCGAGAGGAGGCAGATCTGGAAGCGCTTCGCCAGGCCCT
Organism: uncultured delta proteobacterium; assembly: GCA_963809955.1. Lineage (GTDB taxonomy): Bacteria > Myxococcota_A > Polyangia > Polyangiales > Polyangiaceae > JAICQQ01. The sequence goes on along the minus strand of CAWELQ010000026.1, from coordinate 305,130 downwards.
GGCCGAGGGCACCATCGACGCGATCGCCACGGACCACGCGCCACATTCCCCAATGGAAAAGGATTGCGAGTTCGAAGACGCAGCACCCGGCATGATGGGGTTGGAGCTGTGCTTCGGCCTGCTGCTGGATCTGCTCGAAAGCTCATCGATCGGACTGCCTCGCTTGATCGACGCCTTGAGCACCGCCCCGGCCAAGATCGCCGGGATCCGTCCGCCGCACCTACGCGAAGGGTCGCGCGCCGAGCTGGTTCTGGTGGACCCCGAGGCGGCCTGGATTCCGGCCGAAACCCGGCTGCGAACCAAAAGCAAGAACAGCCCTTTCTTGAGCCAACGCCTGCGGGGACGCATTCTTCTGACCCTCGCCGATGGCGCCATCGCCTTCGATGGTCTAAATGCAGGCCCGACATGACCCAGCCTGCTCACATTGCATTGGCCGATGGCACGGTCTTCCCGGGGTTTCCCCTGGGCGCGGAGGGCTTCGCGCTCGGTGAGGCAGTGTTCACGACGGGGATGACCGGCTATCAGGAAGTCCTCACCGATCCATCCTACTCGGGGCAGATCGTGACGATGACCGCGCCGCACATCGGAAACACTGGTATCAACGACGAGGATCCGGAATCGATGAACGGCGCGCCGCAACTCGCCGGATTCGTGATCCGAGATCCGAGCCCGGTCGTGTCCAACTGGCGCGCTCGAGAGTCGCTCAATGATCATCTGCAGCGCCAAGGCATCGTGGCGATCCACGGAGTGGACACCCGCCGGTTGACCCGGCACCTGCGCGATCGCGGTTCCCAGAACGCTTGCATCGGGACCGGCGACACTTCGGAGCTGGTGGAGAGGGCACGCAAAGTCCCTAGCATGGAAGGACTCGACTTGGTGCAACGCGTCACGCCGGACAGGCCGGAGCCGTTCACCGAGACGATGGGAGACTGGAACCCGCTCGGATCCGTGCCCGGGGAGGACGAGCCCCTCGAGCGTGGTCAACACGTGGTGGCGCTCGACTTCGGTGCCAAACGCAGCATCTTGCGCCTCCTGAACGAAAGCGGCTGTCGCGTCACCCGCGTGCCCGCCAATACTCCCGCCGATACCATTCGCGCGCTCGAGCCAGACGGCATCTTCCTGTCCAACGGGCCCGGCGACCCGGCACCACTGACCTACGCCGTGAAAACCATCCAGGAACTGCTCGGCCACTACCCGATGTTCGGCATCTGCATGGGGCACCTTCTGTTGGCGCGCGCGCTAGGCGCCCGCACCTACAAGCTCAAGTTTGGCCATCGTGGTCTCAATCAACCCGTCAAGGACCTCACTACCGGAAGGGTCGAAATCACCACCCAGAACCACGGTTTCGTGGTCGACGTGGAGTCGATCGGCAAGCGGGCCAAGACCACGCACCTGCACCTCAACGACGGCACGAGCGAAGGGCTCGAGGTCGGCGACGCCAAGGCCTTCAGTGTGCAGTATCACCCGGAGGCAGCCGCGGGTCCGCACGACTCGCTCTACCTGTTCAATCGCTTCATACGTCTGATGAACACCTGAGCCGGAGCTCGTTTAGCGCCTGGCCCAAGACGCAACCGTCGCACGCGCGGCCCGGCGCCAAGCCGAGCCGCGTGCACGCCAGTGCCCTCCCCCAACCATCCGCTCTGCCGCGACTCAATGACCACCAACGACAAGACAATTCACTTCGTGAGCCTCGGCTGTCCCAAGAACCGTGTGGACAGCGAAGTCATGCTCGGGGTCGCCGAACATGCGGGGTTTCGGCGCGTCGAGGACCCGGCGCAGGCCGCGGTCATCGTCGTCAACACCTGCGGGTTCATCGACGCGGCAAAAAGGGAGTCCATCGAGACTATCCTGACCCTGGCCAGCTATAAGGAGCGCGGTGAGTGCCGGAAGTTGGTGGTTGCCGGCTGTCTCAGCCAGGCGCATTCCCAACAACTCTCCGACGGAATGCCCGAGGTCGATCATTTTCTCGGTTCGAGCGACATGCTCCGCCTGAACTCGGTGCTGATAGGGTCGGCCCCCCGCATCCTGGTAGGTCACCCCGCCGAGTGGGTGGTCGGCTCCGACGATCCACGCACGGTGAGCACCCGAGGGGCCAGCGCCTATGTCAAGCTTGCCGAGGGCTGCAACCGCAGTTGCGCCTTCTGCATCATTCCAGAACTCCGGGGCAAGCAGCGTTCCCGAGCCCCGGACGATGTGGTCGCCGAGGTGCTGAGGCTAGCGGACGCCGGGGTCAAGGAAATCAATCTCGTCTCGCAGGACACCGTCAGCTATGGGCGAGACTTGGCGGCGGCCCCGAAACTAGCCGATCTCGTCCGCCGGATCGCCGACACCCCGCAAATCCGCTGGGTGCGTCTCTTCTATCTCTACCCGGAGACTTTGAACGACGCGCTCATCGAGCTCTTGGCCGAACACGAGCGTGTGGTGCCCTACGTCGACATGCCGTTGCAACACGCTGCTACCGGCATGCTCCGGCGTATGCGTAGAGGTCACGGCGGCAAGCGTCTGTACGATCTGGTCACCCGGCTGCGCACGCGCATCGACGACCTGGTCTTTCGAACGGCCTTCATCGTCGGGCACCCAGGTGAGACGGACGACGAGTTCGACGAGCTCATCAGCTTCGTGAGCTGGGCCGAGTTCGACCGGGTGGGTGTATTTCGCTATTCGGACGAGGAAACAGCTCATTCCTTCGGGCTACCCAACAAGGTTCCCCGGAAGGTCGCCGCAGCGCGCGCACGCAAGCTGATGAGCCTTCAGCGCAAAATCAGCCGCAAGAAGAATCGGGCTCTCGTGGGGCAGCGGCTCGAGGTGTTGGTGGAGGGGCCCAGCGAGGACAATGAGCTCGTCATGGTGGGCAGACATGCGGGGCAGGCTCCCGAAATCGACGGCTGCGTTTACTTGTCGGGCGACGTGATGCCGGGGGAGATGCGTCACACCCTCGTCACACAGGCAACCGACTACGACTTGGTCGCCGACGTGCTCGATGAGCCGCCTCCGGAGCGCGGTTCACCGAAAGCCAGTGCTCGCGGGCTCGCGCACCGAGCGAGCGACGGTCGCCGCGTCCACTTGCGTACGGTCTGAGGCCCTCACGTCGCGAAGCGGCTCTTACTGGCTGCTGCCCGCACTCCCTGGCGTCCCGCCGCTACTCCCCGCGCCAGCGTTGGGATCGCGTATCATGAAGATGATACTTTGACTCTCGTCCGTCCCCTTGCGGTAGTACATCGAAATTTCGTCCCCCACCTCGGCGGGCAGGAAGAAGTCGTAGCGCCCATCGCGAGCCGTCACCTGTCCGCGGATATCGCCGCTGTGGAGATTGATGGCCAGCACCTGGGACTTGCTCGGCACCGAGCCTCTGAGGCGCACTTCGCCCGTCGCGGGATCGGGGCCTTCCACTTCAGGCCGCTCGGGCGGAGGGAGTGGTAACGTAGGCGACAGACAGCTGGTCACGCCCGCAGCGAGCAAGAGCGCACCGAGGAAGACCCGCCGTCCGGAGTGGCACATCGGTAGGAACATAGCACGCCGTGTGCCCACGCCGAAAATTCATCGTAAGACCATGAAAATACTAATTATTGCGCACTCTCAGTGGCTGCGCAGCGAAGCAGCACCAGTCACCTCGGTTGACACAAAGACAACAAAGTTGACCTGCGACAGAGGCCGGCTTCTGGCCCAGACTAGAGGAAGATGTTAGCCGCTCAGGTGCTGTATACCGCGAGGCGCCCACCCACGATGATGGCCAGGGAACCGGTTTGACCGACAGTATCTCCATACCAAGAGCGCTCTTTCGCAGTCGCCGATGGTCGAGCCGCGCGCGCCAGCGGTTGGTCCAGATGAAGCAGTTGGCGCGTCCCCTGCCCGCCTTTTTAGTGCTTTCGTGGGGCATCCACTTCGCTAGCAGTCAGAAATCCGACGTCCCACGCACTCGCGACCTATCGGTCGCACTGGCCGAGACCGTGCGTGCGCGCGGCCTCGAACTGAACCCGGCAGACGTGCGCTGGACGGGGCCCCCTCCAGGCATCACGGGCTCGGGCCTCCGGGAGACCAGGGCATTGTTTTGTGCTCGCCCGCACGATGCGCCTTCGGACGTCTACTTCGCGAAGCTCAGGCTGTCACCCGACGGACACCTGCTGGATGTCGAGGCGCTGTACAACTTGACCGACACATCGGCAGTCGATGAACAGCACCTGGTCGTCGACGGGCAGTTTGCCGCCTGGGCGATCGGCGATGACGGCAAGTACTACAGCGTTCAACTCGCCGATTTTTCCGGCGAACAGATCCCGCGAGAGCCGGGTTGGACATGGCTGAAGCGCACGCAGCAGAAGCTGTCGAATTTGCAGGCCACGGGGCAACTGCGAGGGATTGGACGCCGTTCGTTCAAACTGGACCCGAACCCCTCGCACCTCATTCTCGGTTTCGGAGACGACGAACTGTTGGTCGAAGCCGACGCGCAACGGATACGCCTCCCGCTGAAGCAGGACAGTGCGGGACAACCGCCACGTTTCGTGGTCGAGCAGCCTCACCACCTCGCCCGCCCCGGCAACTTGATCACCTGGGCAGTGGACCGCGTGCGCGCAGCCCCCTGGTTCGGTAAAGACAAGATGCAGTGGGTCAAGGCCATCGGCTTCGCCGGCATGGACTACGTCGAGAGGTTTTTGGACACGGTCGCAGGGAGTGATGGCTCCGAGAAAATAGCCGAAGAACTGGGAGATCTGGCGAAACTCAAGCCCGTCGAATACACCGACCCCGAAACGGGCTGGCCGCCTCCGCCAATGAAGCCATTCTTGAGGGTCCCGCTCGAGGGCGAGGGCAAGTGGGTCTCCTTGGAGGACGATCCGTACATCCAGAAGAACCCGGGCGCCCCATCGCCCTTCATGTTCTCCTTCATTCGCACCGACCACAAGCGATCGTTCAGTCGGACCTTCGTGCTGCTGTGGGATCCCCGCCAAGTGGAGCTGCACGCGGCCAGTGGGACCCAGGAGCCGAAGACGGCCACCGGTGAAACGGGCGACGGCCTGGTGCCACGCAAGGTCGGAGTCGTGGACCGCCTGCTGGCTGGTTTCAATGGTGGATTCCAGGCCACGCACGGCGAATTCGGGATGATGGCCGAAGGCGTCGTGTACCTGCCACCGAAGCCATACGGCGCAACAATCGCGAAGCTAGACGACGGCTGGACGGGTTTCGGCACGTGGCCAAACGACGAAAGCGTACCTGCCAACATCGTTTCGTTCCGGCAAAACATGACTCCACTGATCCAAGATGGCGAGGTGAACCCCTACAAGCGCAGCTGGTGGGGCGGAACGCCGCCGGGATGGGAGGACGAGTCCCGCACCATCCGCAGTGCAGTCTGCATGACGAAGGACAAGTTCATCGCGTACATCTATGGATCGGCGCTGGACGCCGACCACTTGCGCATGGCAGCGGAAGCAGCTCGTTGCGACTACGCGATTCATCTCGATATGAACCCGGGTCACACCGGCCTCGAATTTTACCACGTGGCGCCGACGGGCCACTTGCCTCCTCAGAAGGGCAGGCTGGAGCGAATCTGGCAGGCGCGGGGGGCAGTGCCGGAAATGCCGGGCTGGGACTACATGGGGCGGCGCATGATCAAGCACATGGCCCTGATGAACTTCCCCCGCTACATCAACCGCGAGTCGCGCGATTTCTTCTACTTGACTCTCAGGCACATCTTGCCTGGCCCCGCCATTCCCGGCGGGCTCGGAAGCAGTGAAGGCTGGCGCACCACGGGGCTGCCTCAATTCGGTTGGCCCCTGGCCATCGCCACCGCCTCGCTGGCCCCCGATCCGAAGCGTCCGAGTACCCGCCTCGAGGTGCTGAAGCTGGATGCCCGAATGCTCAAACCCGCGGCCTCCCACGCGGCGCAGGAGTCGACCGTCGTGAGCTTTGCCCCTCCCGAGAAGCGCACCTACACCCATTCTCTGTGGTGGACAGCGAAGGGTTTCGAGATTGCGGACGTCAAAGAGCCCGACCTGAAGCTGGAACAGGATCCTCACAGGGCCAAACTCGTGGGTTATGGATATGCGCCGGGCGACGCCGCGGGAAAGGCCATCACCGCAGGAGTTGGACTGGATGCCGGAAATATGGCCGTGTACGTCGAAGTGATGACCGGACACGAACGCGCCACGGATGCACGGCTACTCAGCCAAGTGCTCTCGGAGCTGGGCTGCAGCGACGTGCTCTTGTTCGAGCGCTCGCTTTCGCCCGCGGTCGGTGGTGCGCGAGGCCTCGACGGGCGAGCGGTCAGTTCGCCCCCCCCAGGCACTCTGTACTTCGTGCGGGGAGCGGCACCGAGCGCGCGACGCATCTTCGAAGACACACCAATCGTGTCGCCGGACGTTTGGGCACCCCTGCAGCGTAAGCGGGTTCGATATTTCAGGAAGCCCAAGCGTGAGTCCGCGACGGACGCAACGGAAGGCTCGAGCGAAGCAGAGCTGATGGAGTAGTGGTTTTGGTCGGGGCAGAGGTTTCGAGTGGCACTAATCGCGTCGCGTACCGTGTCTCGAGTCGAGCCTTGTGTTCTGGCAATTTTTGTGGGTGATTGGCCCATTGGCCTCGCCATGTCGCACAATAGGCGCTATTGTTCGCTTCCGAGTTCCACGAACCTACGGTTGTATCCCGCTGGGGTTTCGTGCCCAAATCACGCACGGTGTGCACGAATGTGACCCCTTTCGTAGGTTGAGATGCTATCGAAGCTTGGCGCACCAGAAGGGGCGCAGGTTGATGGAGAGAGTAAACGCAAAATGAGCGACAAGGGCGGATCGGACCTGGATGTATTTGACGGCCTTGCGAAGAAATCGCGTCCCAGCGTAGGACCTGGCGTCCCCCCGTCAGCGCCTCGGCAAAAGACGCTTCTCGGCTTGGCGAGCCCTCTCGGCGGTGCTGCTCGCTCGGCGCCCGGTTTTCCACCGCCGAGTCGCAGCTCTGCGCCGCCCCCCTCTCGGGGCCCGATGCCGCCGCCGCCCTCCGCGAGTAAGGCGCCGCCGCCCCCACCTCCCAGCAAGGCACCGCCGCCAACGCCGGCGGATCTACAAAAGTCAGCCGAGGCTTTCAACCGTTCCAGCCGACCCCCGCCGCCGCCGCCAGCGCTGAGCAAACCTCCAGGACCGCCAAGCAAAGGCCCGCCCCCACCACCACCCGGCCTGGGGAGTGGGGCGCCGCCGAGGCCCTCGGTTTCGGCCCCACCGCCTCCGAGCCCAAGCAGCGCTGGTTCTGGTTCTGGTGCCCTCGCGCTGCCCCCCCCGCCAGCACCGAGCAAGGTTCCCCCTCAAGGTGCCTCGGGCTCTGGAGTTTCTTCCCCCCCCAGCCCGAAGCTGCCCAGCCCTTCGCCGTTCGGAGGGTCGAGCAAGCCTCCACCGCCCCCAACGGGGGCGTCGAGCCCGGACGACGTCGAGACCACGCCGGGTCGTGTCCCCACGCCGCTGCGCACATCCGCGCCACCGCCGGTGCCACCTCCTCCGGGGGCGGCCTCGGCTCCAACGGCCCCGATGGACATCGACTGGGACGACGAAGACGAAAAGACCACGGTTTTCGATCGGGTGGGCGAAGACACTGCCAAGGCGCTGCTGCGCTCGAGTGGCGCTCCTCCACCGGCCGCGGGCAGCAAACCGCCGCCCCCAAAGCCCGCAGCGGGCGCTCCCCCCCTACCTGCCCCGCTGCCCTCGCGCCCGTCGGCACCCGTGCCTCCCCCGGCGAGCCGTCAATCCGGGCCGCCGCCCCCAGGTCCATCCGTCGCCCCCCCTCCGCTGGCGGCGACCACGAGGCCGCCCGCTGCACGCCCCTCCATGCCGATAAGGCCTTCGGTACCAGCGCCCACGGCCGCGCCCGCCATGACGTCGGGTATGGAGAGCAATCCTTTTGCAAGGGTCGGTTCAGACAAGCTCAAGTGGGCCGCCATCGCCGCCGCTGGCGCCTTGATCCTCATTGGCATCATCTTCATCGCCCTCCCCGGAGCAGGCACGCTCGTGGTCAGTGTCGCCGGTCCGGGCAACAAAGCGGTCGACAAGGTCAAAGTCTTCATCGACGACAAAGAGGTTTGCAGCAAGGCCCCCTGTATCGCAGCAGACTTGAAGTCCGGGACGCATATCGTCAAAGTGGTCGCCGAAGGGTACGGGTCGACCGCCGGCAAGGCCTACAAGGTCGAATCCGGGACCGAAACGCCCGTCAATATCACTCTGGCCGCACCTAGTCCCGGTACCGGCATTCTCGTGAAGCACCAAGGCAGCGGTCTCAAGCTCTGGGTGGATGGCAAAGAGGTCGGGTCTCTACCACAAGAGCTGAAGGAGATGTCGCCGGGCGCTCACGAGATCAAGATCGGCGGCAGCGATCGCTACGAGGAGTACGAGGAAACCGTCAATGTCGAATCGGACAAGATTCTCACAATCGAACCCAAGCTGAAGGTCTTGAAGGGCGAGGCCACGCTGGAGCCCGGTGAAAATGCGGATGGCGCCAAGATCTTGCTGGTCAGTGGCAAGGAGCGACGCCCTCTCAACAAGGACCTACCGGTGCGCCTCGAGGTCGGCACCGACAAGCGCTACAAGATCGTGGCCACCAAGAAAGGTTACGAAACCTACGAGAACTTCATCGAGTTCGACGATGGCAAGGCTGAGAAGACCTTCATCATCTCACTGAAGGAAAGCGACGACGGCGCGGACGAACAGGAAGAGCCCCCCGCAACGCCAGCACGCACTCGCGTCCCGGCACGTCGACACGTGAACTCGGCGCCGGCACGCGCCGCCGCCACCGGCAAAGGCACTCTCAACATCAACTCTATCCCGGTCTCCAAGGTCATCCTGGATGGAGTACCCAAGGGTTCGACGCCTGTCACGAACATCAAGGTCAGTCCTGGCACGCATACCGTCGTGTTCATGCATCCCAAGCATGGACGAAAGGTGCGCGCCGTGACAGTCCAGGCGGGTAAGACGGCGACCGCAGCAGTTCGCTTCCCTTGAGCCGTCAAACGGGCGGGGCTTACGGTGACCCCGCCCCCTCGTCGAGTTGCCGATCGTGCCAGGAGGTAGCGCAGCGTGCTGTGTCACGCTCGCGGCCGACAGCGCACTTAACCGGGTCGAAGCCCGGGCCCACCACCAGGGCCATATCGAGATCGGCATAGCCCAGATCGCTCTTCCAAGCATCACGGAAGCGCTTCGACCTGAGCTCGCTGAGTTCCTCGCCGCGCGCCTCGAGCGCTTGCCGTAAGTAGGCGAGGGCCTCCGCGCGCACTTCGGGGTCGTCGTTGACCGCCAGGAAGCGTTGCAAGAAGCGGATATTGGCCTCGTGCTGCCCCGCGCGGTTGAGAATACCCGCAGCCGCAATGCAGTGAAACGGCAAGTCCTCGTCGGAGCTCTGCATTTCACACGCCCGCGAGAGGAGCTTCGCCCCTTCCATGCGCCAAGCCTCCCGCTCCTTTGGGTCCTTGAGATGTGGGTAGGCCAGGTAAGCCAGATACTGCCCTGCCGAGGTCCAGAGCTGAGTGTCGAAAGGCAATTCGCGCGTTCCGCGCAACAGAATGCGGCGCGCCGCACGATAGTTTTCGATGGGGGGCTCTTTGGGCTGCAGCACCAGCAGGGTATCCGCAAACAGGTAAGGCGTACGAAACTTCGGATCGAGCGCGTTGATGGTATCCAGATATCGACCCACCGACTCGAACAAGCGTTTTTCCTGGAAGTGCAATCCGTAAGATACGAGCACGTGCGCATAGATCAGATCCGCGAGCGCCGCGCGATAGCCGAGGCTCATGACCACGGTCTCGGATGGCGAAGGCAACGGGTAGACGTCGCTCGTCGCCCGCACCTCGCGAAACGGACCGGCGAGCGCGGCTTGGAACTGGTGTATGCAGAGCGCGGAACCAGCCATCAGCGCCACCGGGATGAGACGGCCTAGGCGCATCGCTATTCGAGCTCACGATAGATGTTCATGGGGAATGTCGTCGGCTCGCCGCCATCCTTGGTCATGCCGCGAACCTCGAACGTGCTGAAGAGCCCATCCCCATCGAGATCGCCGTGCGCGGTCGCCCGAAACACGGCGAGACCCGGCTTGCTTTCGCTCTCGAACGCGAAGCTGTACGCATGCTCCACGGTCCAACGGAATTCGAGACGCCGCCAGGTGGGGTGATCCCAGGTGCCCGGCGGATCGGTGACGTTCACCCCCTTGGGCACTTCTGCCGGAGTCAGATCCACGCTCTGCGGGTAGGCGTACTCGGCCGCGTGCCCTGCCGCGAGCCAGGTGGCGCGGGTCGCGATGCGGTTCAGTCCGTCGATGGGCTCGACGAGACGCGAAGCGTGAACGTTGCGTACGAACGTGGGCACGGTGGCCGCCAGAACGGAGCCGATCACGGCGACCGCGGCCGCAGCCTCGAGCGGGGTGAAGGAACGCACGCGCGGACGCTAGCATGTCCCTGGCGAGCTCGCGAATGGCTCACCCGCCTCCGCTACTCGTCGTCGTTCTGCGAAAAAATCGCGGCGGTCAGGCTCGAGGTCGCGTACACGCCATACACGCCGTCGCCGTCCAGATCGCCAATCGCCTCGGCCACGTACCAGGGACCCCCCGGGGTTTCTGGCCAGTCCGGTGTTGCTTCCGCGGCCTGGTATAGCTGAGGCATGCCGCCGCTCGCGCCGCCCGCGACGCAGGAATAGCCGTACATCACCGGGTTCGGGCTGCTGACTCCCAGCGTTTGGAAGTTCTCGCCTATGCTCGAGGGTGTCGCCTCTTCCCAGGCCCACTTGGTCTTGCCGATCTGGGTGATCGAGCCTTGCGGGTAGAGGTTCGAAAGCTCACCCGAGACGTTCATGTAGCGAAAGGTCTCGGCGCGAAAAGCTTCCTGCGCCGACTTGATCGAACCGAGCATGTGGATGGCTTCCCCCGTCTTGGCGGACGCGATGTACCTGCGGTATCCGACCACGGCGATGGTCGCCAGGATGCCGATGATCACCACCACGGCCATGGCTTCGACGAGTGTGAACGCACGCCTCCTTCGCCTCCCCCTCGCCCACCCTGCCTCGAGTCGTTCACTCGCCTTCGTTTTCGACATAGATCTCACCGTTCAAGCTTGTCGCCAGGTAGCGGCTATCGTCGCCGTCTCCATCCAGATCGCAGCTCGCGCGAATCAGGTACCAGGGTTGAGTCGGGTTGCCAAAGGTCGGCACGGGACCGGTAAATCCATCCAGTGCCTCGCTGTCCGGGCTCGTACCGACGTTTCCCGCCACCGTGGCGTACACGCAGCGCACTTGCCCCAGGCTCGGTACGTTCAAACGGCGCCAGTTGGCGACGTCGGCGTGGCCGGCCGACTTGCCCTGCCACGGGTAGAGGTCGCGATCGGGAGTGGCGCGCGGATAGAAACTCTTGAGGCTGGTCGATACGTCGAAGTAGCGCTGCGTCTCGGCGCGCCAGCGCTCTTGAGCGGCGCGGATGGCCTGAATGGTATTCGCGGCCTCGATGGCGTGTCCGGAGGTCACATGCTTGCGAAACAGGCCGATGCCGATGGCGGACAGCACACCAACGATGGCGATGACCACCATCAGCTCCACCAGCGTGAACCCACGTCGACTCCGGCGGTGCGTTTTCTTGCTCGCGCGCAGGGATGATATCGGCACCACCCACGAGTATAGCCCAGCGGGCCTCGGGATGCAGCGAACCTCACCTCTCGGTGCGCCCCATGGGCTTGGGTCAGGAGTCGAGAGCACCGTCGCTTCCGGGACCGCTTCCCGGTCCCGCCTCTTCGTCAGGGCCTTCGAGGCCGTGCTTTTCGAGTCGATAGCGCAACGAGCGAAAGGTAATACCAAGTAGTCGCGCGGCTGCCTTCCTGACACCCCCGGTGCGCTGCAGCGCCTCCACGAGTAGACGCCGCTCCACCTCGTTGACCACTTCGTCGAGCCGGCAGCCGTCCTCGGGCAGCTCCAGCAAGCGCACGCCAGTGCCGCCCGCCAGCCCGCTGATTTCCGGCGGGAGTTCGCCGAGCCCCAAGACGCGCGCGCCGCTCAGAGCCACCGCTCGTTCGATGATGTTCTCCAGCTCGCGCACGTTCCCTGGAAACTGGTGGGCCTGAAGCGCGCGGAGTGCATCCGGCGTCAACCCCAGCACCTCCTTGCCCATCTCCAGCGAGAAACGCTTGATGAAGCGTTCGATGAGCGGGGAGAGATCTTCCACCCTTTCACGCAAGGGAGGCAGCTCCAGCCGGATCACATTGAGCCGATAGTAGAGGTCTTGCCGGAAGCGCCCCTGGGCGATGTCACTTTCGACATCGCGATTGGTGGCTGCGAGCACGCGCACGTCCACTGGCACCTCTTGCGGCGCACCCACGGGGCGCACGGACTTTTCCTGCAACGCCCGCAAGAGCTTGACCTGTAGATTCAGCGGCAGCTCGCCGACTTCATCGAGAAACAGCGTCCCGCCATGCGCGCTTCTGAACAGGCCGAGCTGTTTGGAGGAAGCGCCGGTAAACGCGCCCTTCTCGTGCCCAAAGAGCTCGCTCTCCATCAGCGCTTCGGGCAAGGCACCGCAATTGACCACCAGAAACGGTTCCTGACTGCGGTCGGACCTCTCGTGGACGTAGCGAGCGATGCGCTCCTTCCCGGTGCCGCTCTCGCCGGTGATCAGTACGGTGGTCTTCGTGTTGGCAATGCGTTCGACCAGGCTCGTGATGGCGCGCATCTGTGGGCTACGACAGACCAGCGCGGTCTCGGCTTGCTCGGACATTCGCGCCCGAAGGCGCTGGTTTTCCAGGACAATCGCCTGCTTCTCCAGTGCTTTGCCCACCAGGGCCACCAACTCGGCCTGCTCGAAGGGCTTGGTGACGAAGTCGTAGGCGCCCGAGCGCATGGCCTCGATGGCATTTTCCACGGTGGAGTGCGCGGTGATCAGTATCACCTCCGTACTGGGGCTGCGCGACTTGGCTGCGCTGAGCACATCGAGACCCGACCCGTCGGGCATGGCCAGGTCGGTGAGAACGACAGGGAAAGGCTGCGGACTGCCCTGTATCGCCTCGACCGCCGCCTTGCGGCCGGCCGCGCTGACGACCGAATAGCCTTCCCTGCGAAACATGATTGTCAGCATTTGGCGCAAGCCGGGTTCGTCGTCGACGATCAGCAAGCGCATGGGAGGCGGGACCAGAGACGTCATCGAGCAATTGGAACCATCATGGAGACATGAACTGTGTCAAGCGGGCGCGAAGTCGCTCGAAAGTTCCCCCTCGGCTCGGCGCGGACTCGGCTGGACGCCCAACCCCCCGAAACCATTACACCCAACTCGCCGATGGGCGGTGGGGCTGGTAGTCTGCTCACGGCACGTCGGATTGGCGGTTGCTCCGGGGCTGGTTCGTCCTACGATAGATACCTCAGCCTAGCTTGATGTCTCGGATTAGCCTAATTTCGGTAGCGGCCTGGGCCGCTCTGGCGAGTCTAGCCGTGCTCGCCGGATGCTCGGACTCGGGGGACGTCGGCGCAGCTCCGGCCTCGTCTTCCGGCGGAACCGGCGGCACCGAAGCGCCGACGCTGAAGTTCGATGTTCCCGATCCCGGCGCCACCCAGACCCTGTCGCCGGAGGAAATCCGTAAGTTCGACGTGATCGCCTCGCCGCCCGGCGTCTATCGAGTCAGGTTTTCGATTGTCTCGCTCGACCAGATGCCTCCGCACGATGCCTCGTTGAATCGTACGGACGCAGATACCGACGAGGACGGTGTGGCCAGCGTGACGCTCCGGGCTCCGAGCATCGCCACCGGGTTCAAGCTCCAGGCGTCTTTGGGCTCGATGACGTCCACCTCCCTCGACATCGACGTTCAAACCAAGGCGGAAGCCGAGCTACAGGTGGTCCCCGAGTACGAAGGAGAGCGGCACATTACCGAGTGGGTGGCCAATGCCTACATGGGCACCTCGTGTTCGGAGCTACCTCTGACGCATACCGTCGATCACGGGCTGCCTGCGGACAGCACCGTTTGGAGTTCCACGACCGTGTTCGGCATTCCGCCTCGCCTGGTCGTACCCGTGGTGCCGCTCATGGCGGTCAGTGTGCGCGCCGGCCACTTCGCCTTCGGCTGCGCGAACGTGGATCAGCCGCTCACCAACGAGCTCAATACCGTACGCGTGCCGGTCAGCAACGTGCGGATCGATCTGGCGGGTGTGGACCTCGATGCCACACTCGGTATCGCCGACACCACCGCCGAGTGGAACGACCATCTGCGCTCCGCTGCCGATGCAGCGCTCGGAGCGTTCGAGAGCACCACCGAAAACGACCTGATTCTGCTGCTCGATACCATGGGCGAGCTGATGACCCCCCCCCAGGCTCAGGCGGACTTCCTGGAGGTTCGCAGCGCCAATCACTGGGAAGTCAAGGCGTTGCCCGCTCTGGCCAGCATGGACGGGCTGCTGCTCCGCAACAAGCTTGCCGACTGGCTCAGTGCCGGGTTGCGGTCGCTGGCCAGCGAAGACGCCTTCTCCCTCAGAATCCTTGCACCAGAGAAAGATGGCGATCAGGCGCTGCTGCGAGTCGACGCGGTAGCGGGTGTCGAGGCGGAGCGGGTCGGCTTTGCCTCGAGCGTCGATGCGACCTGGACAGCGGATCCGAACGACACCGTGGCTCTCGGTGCCACGTTGCGCTGGTCGCCGTCCCAACTGGTCACTGGTCTGGCAGAAGCTCAGGCCAGCAGCGAAACACCGACCGCCGAGAACCTCCAGCAAGCATTCGAGAGCCTGCTCGACTGCGAGGTGCTGGCAAGCACGCTCTTCGGCGAAGACGACCAGGGTGCTCTGGCGCTGCCGGAGTGCAACGCGGCCTGTGGAGAGAACCTCTGCCAGCGCGCCCTGTTGGAGCTGTCCGAGCGTGCTCGGGAAGCGTCGGAAGAGACTCAGATGCTGCAACTGAGCGCGACCGGGAGCGCGCTGGTCGACGACGAAGCTCACCCCGTGTCCTTCGCCGGCTCCTGGCGGGGCACCTTCCCGGAGGGGGAGAGCTCCGCCGTCGGCGGTCTCATCTCGGGAACTCAGCCCGAAGGGGATGATCCGTGAGCGTCCCCACGAACTCGCACTCGGTCTCGGTGGATGAGGCAATTGCCTGCACGAGCCCGTCCAGCGGAGAAACAATCGGAGAGGTCCCCGTGCATGGGCCGGAGCAGGTGGCGCTTGCGGTGGCCGCCGCGCGCCAGGCCCAGCGCGCCTGGCAGGAGCTCTCCGTCGAGCAGAGGGCGGACAAGCTCCAAGCGTTTTGTCGACTGCTGGTCGACCATGCCGAAGAGCTGGTGAACCTGATCGTGTTGGAAACCAGCAAGGCGAGGCTGGAAGCCCTGACCAACGAGGTCTTCGTGTTGGCGGACGTGATCACCTGGCAGTGCAAGCACGCCCCGCGCATCCTGAAGAGCGAGGAGCGGCCGCTCCATCTGCTGCGCCACCGCAGAAGCGTCGTCTCGTACGTTCCGCGCGGCGTGGTGGCGATCATCTCGCCCTGGAACTACCCCTTGATGTTGCCCTTCGCAGACGTCTGTGCGGCGACGCTGGCCGGCAACGCCGCGGTGCTGAAGCCGAGCGAACATGCATCCTTGATCGCCCTCAAAGCGAAGGAGCTTTGGGACCAGAGCGGCCTGCCGGCTGAGCTGCTGCAGGTCGTCACGGGCGGACCGACGACAGGAAGCGCCCTGTTGGACGCTGGAGTGCAGAAGGTGGCTTTCACCGGAGGCACGGAAATCGGCCGTAAGGTGGCAGAGCACGCCGGCAGGAACCTCATCGAGTGCGTCCTCGAACTGGGCGGCAAGGCACCGATGATCGTGTGCGATGACGCTGATCTCGAACGCACGGCGCAGGCCATCGTCTGGGGCGGTTTCGCGAATCTGGGTCAGGCCTGCGTCTCCGTGGAACGCGTGCTCGCCCATCATGGCATCTATCCGAAGCTGGTGGAACGCACGACCGAGCTGGTGCGCTCTCTCAGGCAGGGGGCTCCCGAGGATGTCGACGTCGACGTGGGTGCGCTGGTCCTGAAGCAGCGCCTCGCCCACCTGGAGGGGCTGGTCGCCGACGCTCTCGACAAGGGGGCGACGCTGGCCGCGGGCGGGACGCGCCTGGAGCGTCGAGGCAATTTTTACGCCCCGACCCTGCTCACGGATTGTACGCGCGAGATGCGGGTGATGCAGGAAGAGATCTTCGGGCCCATCGTTCCTATTATGCAGGTTCAGGGCGACTCCGAAGCCATCGCCATCGCCAACAGCCTACCCTATGGGCTCACGTCTTATGTGTTCAGCAAAGATACGGCCCGCGCCGAGGCAATAGCCTCGGAAATCGAGGCTGGCAGCGTCGTGGTGAATGACGTCCATTCCGATATTGCCAGCCCGGAGGTGCCCTTCGGGGGCATCAAGAACAGCGGCTATGGCCGCATTCACGGGTCCGAAGGGTTGCGCGCCATGTGTCATGTCAAACACGTGAGTGTGAATCGCACGCCCTTGCCGGCGCGTAGCCCGTTCTGGTTTCCTTACGACCAGCGTGACTTCTCGCGGGCACTCAAGGGCTTGCGTCTCTTGTTCGGCGGGCGTGGTCCGCTTTCGCGGCTCGCCAAGTGGCTCTAGTGACGTGGCGGGCCCTTGCGGCGACGAGCCACCAGGCGTCGCTCAGGGGGGCCACATCTACGGGGTCAAGCGAGCGCGGGCCAGCCGCGCATCGATGGCGAAGGCAAAGGCGGCCAGCGCTTCGGCCTCGTCGATCTCCTCGTCCGCGACACGGGCCTGACGTATCGTCGAGCGAAAGGCGAGATAGCGCCTGCCGTCGAGCCCGAGCAGCATCACCACGAGCGCGGGATCCCGCGGCGCATCGCTGGCCCCTCCCAGCGCGCTCGCCACGCCTGCCAGAGCGCGCGACACGAGTTCGTCCGCAAGCAGCGTGGCCTGGTTGTAATCGCCGCGCTCGAGCGCCGCTTCCAAATCCGCCACGCGCGCCCGCTCGTGACTCGGCCACAGCACTTCGAAGCTGAACCCGGCGCGTTCTGGCCCGGTCTCCCGCAGAATCGGTCCTGGTTCGGAATCCGGCGGAAGGCGCACCGACTCGCTAGCCGCCGCCTTCGGCCAGGCTTCCTCGCCTCCTGGGGGTTCTCCGACCTCCGCGCGAGGCGGTCGTAGCTCTGCCGGCTCCTGCTCCGCCCGAGACGGCCCGACGGTTGGCCCAGCTATGGGCGGGATCGGGGACGAAGGTTCCCTGTCAGGAGTGGCTCGCTTGACCCACGGGGTCACCGCCTGGGCCGCAGCCTCTCCTGCTGACGTGGTTGGATGATCCGTGAGCGCCAACACGCCGTTCGGGTGATCCAAGGATCGTCCGGAACCGCCCTCTTCGATCAGCACCGGCGTCGACCTTTCGACGCCCCGCAAGGCCTCGGTCAAGCCTCCTTCGGGCACCGCGAGCTCACGGGCCGTAAGCTCGCGGCCTTCCGGATTGCGCCTGTCGAAGTCCTCCAAGACCGCACGCGCGATGGCATCCAGGGTTTCGTACACGCCGTCCCCGCTGGGTGCGCAGGTGGCGAAGGAAGGAGCTCCGTGCTTGTCCAGCTGCCTTTCGAGCTCCTCGAGGCCAACGATGTCGTGGAGATCTCGCTTGTTGTAGGCAATCACGTGGGGAACATCCGCGAGCTGACGGCCGTGCTCGCGCAAATTGTCGTTGAGGTTCGCCAGACTCTCCAAGTTCGCATCCAGCCGGGCGCGCTGCGAGTCCGCGACGAACACGACACCATCCGCCCCGGTCAGCACCAGGCGGCGCGTCGCGTTGTAGTAGACCTGCCCTGGCACTGTGAACAACTGCAAACGCACGCCCATGCCGCGGGCAGTCGGCAAACGTATCGGAAGGAAATCGAAGTAGAGTGTGCGGTCGACAGGAGTCGCCAGACTCACCATCTTGCCGCGGTGCTCGGCCTTGGTCGTCGCGTGAATGTGCTGGAGCGTGGTGGTCTTACCCCCCAAGCCAGGGCCGTAGTAGACGATCTTGAAGACGAGCTCCCGCGCGAGCGGGTTGACCACGGGCATAGAGCGCCAGAGGATAGATCAACTCGGGCGGCTTTCGCGTAGAGTCTCGCCAGAGCGTCGGTAGTCGCCGGCCGAGGGCAGCACGACGCACCGCAAAACGGCCCGCCAGTCGGGTCCCGACTGAGGGCTGCTCGTCGGTGTTCGCCCCCGACTTAGCAGGCTGATCTGCCCGCGCCCTCGCATTCTCAGCTCCTCTTCGCGCAGCTGCTGCCACACCGGTGAGCGCAACGAGAGGATCAGGGAACCGACGATGCACGACACAGCCAGTGCAGCCAGGCCGTTGAAGAGCCACGCGCGCCGCCAAGGCCGCTGGTCTTTCTCGAAACTCCACCCGAGCGGCACACCCACGCAAAACCCGCCGAGGTGGGCCGCGTTGTTGACTGGGAAGACCAAGGAAAAGATCGCGGCATACACCGCAAAGCGGATGAATCGATCCTTGAGGTCCGGATCGCGCTTGGCGGCGAGCCAGCCAATCTCGGCACCCGCCAGCCCAAAGATGCTGCCGCTGGCGCCCGCGGTCAGCGGGGAGCTCCCCACACTGAAGGCATACCAGAGATCGCTCAACCAAAACCCGAGGAACCCGGTCAAGACGAAAAGCACGAGGAAGCGGGCGCTCCCGACCCGATCCTCGACCGGAGCCCCGAAGGACACCAAAGCCAGCATGTTGAACACGAGGTGCAGGATGCCCAGGTGGACGAACACGGCGGCGAGACGCCGGAACGGCTCGACCTCTCCCAAGCTTGCGCCCAGCGCACCCCAGCGCAACACCTCCGATGCAGAAAAATCCGTACCCAGAGTCCAACTGCCCAGGCGTATGCCGAGGGGTAGCCCTCCGTGGTCGAGTACGCAGAACCCGAAGACCGCGACACAAAGCCCGACCATGAGACGAGTGGCTGGCGAGCGCGCCCCCAAGGCACTCCGGAGCGCGGCTTGGAGGCGCGCTCCCGAAGGCCCACGCAGCGGCACGTCGCAGTAGTGACAACGGGGTTCATCGACACCGTTGAGTCGTCCGCATCGCGGGCACACGCGCGACCCGTTCATCTAAATGACCGAGCGTGATTCTCGGTCAGGGTTTTCGGGCCACAATTGGGTCAGGGCCCGAAAACCCTTCCAAAGCCTCTCGTCTGCTCGAGTCATGGGGGGGATTGCTCAACTTTCGCGACCGCGGATCACCGCTCGCTCGTTTGGGTCTTCGTATTGTCCGCTCGCTGCGGAGGGCGCAAGCGAACTTTTCGCCGCACCCGGGGGATCCTGACCCGGCGTAAGGTCCAGCCAGTCCGCGCGTTGTTCCAGGGTATGCTTTTGGTCGACCTCCCGTCCGCCTCGTGCCGTTTTCCCGCGTCCATGAGCCGCAGGCATGGCAGGCAGGCGCCCCCTTTGTGTACAGTGAGGGCCGTGGTCACCGATCCGGAGCTCGAAGCGGAACGCATGCTGTGCGAACGCGCCCGGGCCGGCGACCGGCAGGCGCTCGGCGATTTGCTGAGACAGCACGGTCCGCGTGTCTATCGCAGCGTCCTTCTGCCACGACTGGGAAGCCAGAGTCACGCCGAAGAGGCCCTCAGCATGACGTACATGAAGGTCGTGGAGCGCTTCGAGCAGTTCACCTGGCAGAACGTGGGGCTGTATCCCTGGCTCAGGGTCATCGCTCTCAGAGTCGCTCTCGACATGCTCAGAAAGCGCAAGCGTGAGGTGCTGTTCGAAGAGCAAGATCTGGAGCGCGAAGTCGATAGCGCCGAGCGCGATGCGAAGAACGCCGAAGACCTCGAACGCCACGATCTGCTGGTCTCGCGTCGACGCGTCGAAGAGCTTCTCGAGAGCATCAACCCGCGCTACGCCCAGGCCATTCGCCTGCGCATCCTGGAAGAAAAATCGCGGGAAGAGGCCGCCCAGGCGCTGGAAGTCAGCGTCAGCACTTTCGACGTGGTACTGCACCGGGCCATGGCGGCGCTCAAGAAAACGTTGGCCCGAAATCGCGGAGCAGACTCGTGAGCAAGCCATCCAATCCCAACAGTGACCCGCAGGTCGAGTCGCTCTTGACGCCCGACGAGGAAGCGCAGCTCGCAAACTTGTTGGTCAATGCCTACCGTCCCCGGCCGCTGGACTCGCACCTCAACGACGAGCTGATCGATGCGGCGCTCGAGGACCCGCTGGCACCGCCCACACCGGAGGAAATCGCAGAGAGCGAGCGCTTTCGGCGTGCGCTCGAAGGACACGGCGACCATCCCGACCTGGCGCTGGCGCAGGCCCTGACCGCGCTCGATCGCGGCGGAGCGGATCCGGGCCACCTGCAGATCAACGAAGCTGCGCTCGAGCGAGCGTTGCCCCGAGGCGCGGCGCCCAGTGCTTCGGGCAGTTCGAACATCGTGGTCGTCAGCTTCGGGGCGCTGGCGGCGCTGGCCGCAGCAGCGGCGCTGCTCTTGTTGTTGGCCCCGCCCGACGCTGCCGAGCGTGTCGCCAGCAAGGCGGAGGCTCCCGCGGCCGTCCCGGGCGCTCCGAGTCTCGCCCAGTCGCGCTCGAGCACATCCCTGTTCGATGCGAACTTCGAGCGAGAACGCACTACCGAGCGCGTGGACAGGATTGCTAGCGTCCGAACTCGTGAGCTCAGAGCGAACCGTTTCAAGCAGTGGGGCATTCAGTGAGGGTCGGCCTGCAGGGCAGCCGCCTGTTCGTACTGGTGAGCTTGTTCACCGTTGCGTGCGCGCAGGAGAAGTCGCCTCCGCCCCCGTCGACCGTTTGCCCCGAGGTGGACGCTGGAACCCCGGTCGATCCGGTGCTGGTGGCGTTCCTGGGCAGGGCGCGCGCGGCGCACCACCGCGCCGATATCCTGGAAGACCGCAAGGATCTGGCCGGGGCGGCGCGCGTACTTTCCGAATTGGTGGCACCCAACAGCAAGTCTCCGGACCGGCCAGAAGCCCGTGAAGTAATCGCGGACACGCACGCACGGCTCGCGGACCTGAAGAGTCGGCTCGGCCAGTTCGACGCAGCCGAAGGCGAAGTCCGCGCCGGCATGACGCTGGCCAAAGACACCAGCTACTTCCGAGGACACTTGTTCGAAATGCAGGGGCTGGTGGCCGAGCGGCGCGCCAAGCAACTCAGGGCCTCCGGCGACGACGTAGCGGCGAAGAAGTTCGAAGACGAGGCGCTGCAAGCGTTCGAGCGAGCCATGAGCGTCCAGCAGGAAGTCATTCAGACGACCCTCTCGGATGCAGGTGACGAATGACGACGCCGCGGAGAACGCCCGCCACGGCGCAAGCGGCTCTTCCCGACCCTCTCGACGCACGCGACCTGAGGCGCGGCGGCAGTTGGACCTCCTGGCAGCGCCGAAAGAACACGGCCATCTACCACAGCCTGCGAGGCGCATTATTCGGGGCCGATCGTTTACCGGAAGCCGTGTTGCTCGAGGCGGGACGCTTCGTCGGACACACCACCTATCTGCTCTCCCGCAAGTTGCGCAACCGCGCGCGTTCGCGCGCCGCCCAGTGGGCTGGCCCGAGCAATGCTCAAAGCTTGGCTCGAGCGAGTTTCCTGCACGCCGGTGAGAATCTTTGCTTGTGCCTACTGCTCCGGCGTCCCGATGTGCTCGCCAGTCGCTTCGTCACTCTGAGTAACGACGCAGAACGCACATTGTGCGGCGCTGTGGCCGAAGGTCGCGGAGTGGTCTTCGTGAGCGCTCACCTCGGTCCCTTCGAGCTCATCTCGGCACGTGTCGCAGAGCTCGGGTTGGCTCCCGCCGTAGTAGTGCGAGAAAGCTACGATCCTCGCCTGGATCCGTTAGTGGACGCACATCGACTGGGCCGAGGCATTCAGGTGATTCACCGCGGCAAGCCCGGGGCGTCTTTCGCCATCCTGCGCGCTTTGCGCCGCTGCCAACCCGTCGGCTTTCTGATAGACTTACCCAGTCGGGTTCGCTCCATGAGCACGCCATTTCTGGGTGCGCCGGCAATGATTCCAGTGGGACCACAACGCATTTGCCAAATGACAGGAGCTCGGCTGTTGGTCGGAACCCTGCGCCGTCAACTCGAGGCGCATGCCGATCGGCCCCGTTTCGAGTTGCACGTTACGCGAGTCTCCGGCAACAACGAAGTAGAGCTGACGCGGCGAGTCAGCCAGATTCTCCAGCAAGACGTTCTTACCCGGCCCGAAGACTGGCCGTGGATGGCTTAGCCGTCCAGAAACCGCAACAGAGACCAACAACCAAGATCGAAACCTCCCATTGGGCCCACTCTTGAACTCGAGCGCTCGTGCCAGATTGCCAGTTGTCGTCGAGGGGATCGACATGAGATCCCTGGCAATCGGTCCGCAAGAAGCGTTCGTGCTGTCCCGGGTCGACGGGGCCAGCTCCGAGGCGCAAATCGCGGCAGCCACCGGGTTGGATCTGGACAGCGTACGCGCCTCGCTCGGGCGGCTTCGGGATCTTGGGGCGATTCGCTACCCGGACGAGGATTCGGCGCGCCCATCGGGGCCTCGTGCAGTGCAGCACGCGCAGACACCACCTGTGTCAGACAGCCTGCGCTTGCCCTTTGCGCTGTTCGATCCGCGAGAACTGGACGAGGAAGTGGAGCTCTCGCCCGACCGCAAGCAGCAGATCCTCCAAGTCTTCTATGCACTAGAAGAAGTCACGCATTACGAGCTGCTCGGCGTCTCACCGGACTCCGACAAGAAGACGATCAAGGACGCTTACTTCAAGATCGTCAATCTGTTCCATCCGGACCGATACTTTGGCAGGAGCCTCGGGTCCTTCAAGGCGAAGCTCGAACGGGTCTTCGCCCGCATGACCGAAGCTCACGAGGTCTTGACCCGCAAGGCGACCCGGGCCGAATACGACGCCTACCTCGCCACCAAGAACCAGACGCGTCGACTCGACGAATTGCTCACGAACTCGGGCGCGGTTGCCGAAGAAGTCGAACGCGTGCAGGCTCAAATCGAGCGGGATGCACTGACCAACGGACGTGAGCGCGAGCCTACGGACAATGCATCGAAGGCATCGACTGCCCCGCCGAGCACCGCCATGACGGACGCCATCCGACAGCGCCTTGCCCGTGGCATGACGCGCAAAGCCAGCGATCCGGAAGTTCGCAAGCGGGCCCTGGCTCGCAAACTGCGAGGCTCCGCGGCCCCTCCCATGCGTATGTCCGGTACCATTCCCGCCGTGCAGATCCCCGAAGACCGCGAGATACTCCGGGCGAAGGTCGACGGCGACCTCAAGGCGCGCTACCAGTATCGCATCGTCAGAGCCAGGCAAGAGCAAGTCCGACGCTACATGCAGGCCGCTGATCAGGCAGAAACCGACAAGGACCCCGTCTCGGCCGCCAATGCACTGAAGATTGCCTTGCAGCTGGACCCGGACAACGAACCGTTATCTAAGCGCCTGGACGCCGTTCAGATGGAGGCAACGCGTACGCTGGCCGACAGCTATCTGGAGCAAGCGCAGTACGAGGAACGCGAAGGGCACTTCGACCGCGCCGGAAGCAATTACGAAAGAGCCGCCATGGGCAAAGAGAGCCCGCCACTGTACGACCGCGCGGCCAGCTGCTTCCTCGAGGCCGGGACGGACTTGAAACGAGCAGGTGACTTGGCCCGAAAAGCAGTAGAATTGGCGCCCGACAGCGCCCAGTTCAGAATCACCCTGGCGCGAATCTACGGCCGGGCGAAAATGCTCAACAGTGCTGTCAAGGAAGCGGAACGAGCGGTTAGACTGGCTCCCGACGACGAGACGGCGAAAACCTGGCTGAAGCGCATCAAGCGAGAAGATTTCTGAGGCTATCGTCCCTCTGCAGAGGCAACTAGAAAGGCATCATGGAGCGCGTCATCGGAATCGATTTGGGAACCACGAACTCCTGCGTTTCCATCCTGGAAGGCGATACGCCGACGGTGATTCCGAATCGCGGGGGTTACAAGACCACCCCGAGCATCGTCGCCGTGACCGAAGCCGGCAAGCGGCTCGTGGGGCACATTGCCAAGCGGCAAGCCATCACCAACGCGGAGAACACTGTCTACGCCGCCAAGCGACTGATCGGGCGCAAGTGGAGCTCTCCACAGGTCAAGAGTGCGCTGATGACTTCCAGCTACGGCATCGTAGAGGGGCCTCACAACGACGTACGAGTCAAACTCAGGGATCGCACCTATTCGGTCCCCGAGATCAGTTCGATGGTGCTTCAAGAAATGAAGATCATCGCAGAGGACTACCTCGGGCAACCCGTCGAGAAGGCAGTAATTACCGTCCCTGCGTATTTCAATGACAATCAGAG
Organism: uncultured delta proteobacterium; assembly: GCA_963809955.1. Lineage (GTDB taxonomy): Bacteria > Myxococcota_A > Polyangia > Polyangiales > Polyangiaceae > JAICQQ01. Next base: position 280,893 of record CAWELQ010000026.1, on the reverse strand, counting down.
GCAGGCCACCAAGGATGCCGGGACGATCGCCGGCCTCGACGTGATCCGGATCATCAACGAGCCCACCGCTGCTTCGCTCGCTTACGGCTTCGGCAAGGATCTGGATCGCACGGTGGCCGTCTACGATTTGGGTGGCGGCACCTTCGACATCAGCATTCTCGAGATCGCCGCGCAGGGTGTCTTCAAGGTCATCAGCACCACCGGGGATACTTTCCTGGGTGGCGAGGACTTCGACGCGCGTATCATCGATTGGCTCGTCAACACCTTTCAGGAAGAGCACGGCGTGGATTTGCGTCAGGACCGCATGGCGTTGCAGCGCCTCAGGGATGCCGCGGAAAAGGCCAAGTGCGAGCTTTCCGGAGTCGCCGAGACGGAGATCAACCTACCGTTCATCATTTCCACCGGTCACAATGAAGCGCTCCACTTGCAGCGCTCACTCGCCCGCCAAACCTTGGAGTCACTCACCGAAGATCTGATCGAGCGCACGGTGGACATCTGCCGCCAGGCGTTGGACGACGCACGCCTGGATGTAAGCGAGATCGAAGACGTGATCTTGGTGGGGGGCATGACTCGCATGCCCGCGATCCAGAAAGCGGTGGCCGCGTTCTTCGCCCGCGAACCGAACAAGGGGGTGCACCCCGATGAGGTCGTCGCGCTAGGAGCGGGCATTCAGGGCGCGGCGCTGGTCGAAGACCGCCAGGAGATGATCCTTTTGGACGTGACGCCCCACGCTCTGGGCATCATGACTTTCGGAAGTCATTTCGAGGAACTCATCCCGCAGAACACCACCGTTCCCACTAGCCGCGCGAAGATCTTCACCACCAGTCGCGACAACCAAACCGCCGTCAAGATTCTGGTTATGCAAGGCGACAACGATAACGCCGAAGAAAATGAATTTCTTGGCGAATTCGTGATGACCGGTCTGAGGCGCGCCCCCAAGGGGCACGTGGAGATAGAAGTCACCTTCGAGATCAATACCGATGGAATCGTGGCGGTACGGGCGAAGGACCTGGAAACCGGCCAAGCCCAATCGATTGAGGTAACGGCTTCCAGCGGCCTGACTGACGACGAGATCAAGAAGATGGTGAAGGATGCGGAAGGGTATATGGTCGAGCGCCGGACCGACGAAGAGTTCGAGGCGGCCAAGCAGCAAGCAGAGACGCTCATCGACGGCATTGAAAATCTCTTTCCGGACGTGGAGCGAGTCGTCGGCTCGGCGGACTTCGGGAAAGATGCGATTGCCAAAGCACGCAGCGTGGTCGAGCAGACGAAGGCGGCCATTGATCGCAAGAACGCAGCGGCAGTCAAAGACCAGATCGAGCTTCTCGAGAGAACGGAGCGCATGTTCAAGGGGGTAGTTTCACGAGCCCAGTGAAATATTGGGAAACTGCTAGGACTCTCGCATGAGTCAGAACGATCACAAGCGCCCCTCAGACCCAAAGGGCTCAGTTCCGCCAGAGCTCAAAGATGTCGATCTGAGCTGGGACGACGATGGTACGCCGAGTTCGCTGGACCTGGACCTCTCGGGCGATGACGATGCCTTCGATCGCGTCACCGCCATTCCGGAAATACCCAACGAGGTGCTGGCTCGGCACCTGATGGAACGCGCAGATGCTGAAAGCGCAGCCAGCAAGTCGAAACGGCCTACCCAGGGGGCTGCAAACAAGCGCAAGACTCCGGAACCGCTGCAGCTCGACCTGGAGCACGACCTGTACGAACCCGATCACGATGAACCAACTCTCAAAGTGGATGCGGAGAGCCTGGAGCGCTCTGCCCGCCAGATGCCCTCCGAGCCAGGGCCGGTTCTGAGCTACGAGTTCACCGCCGCCGGGTCGAGTTCTCCCCCACGCGACTCCGCCTACCACCCCACCGAGCCCGCGGGCTCGACGAGCACTCCGGGGGAAGAGGCGCGGAGTTTCCCTTCGGACCTTCCGCCCGCGTTGAGAGCACCGCCTGCCGTTCACGAAGCGCCCGCTGAACACGGGCCACCACCGGTGCAGCACCGCTCGCCTTACGATCGTGAACCGACGGTACCCCGGACGCGTATGCCTACCGCTGAGCTCGTGCTGGAACTCGACACGCCTGACGGTCCAAAAAGCGCGCTCGAACTCGCCGAGAGCGCACCCGCTCTCGATCGCACGAGCGAGCTAGACCTGGAGTTCGAAGTTCCGCACGCCGCTCCCCCGCAGCTTCTGCTCGGCGGCGAAGGGGAACGGTCCGACATGAAGGATCGCTACGCGATGGGGGATTTCACCGGAGCACTGGTCATCGCCGAGGGAATCCTGGAGAGCAGCCCTGGGGACGAAGAGGCGGCAAGCTGCGCGGAAAGGTGTCGCGAGGTCCTCACGCAGATGTACGCGGCCCGCCTGGGTCCACTGTCGCGCACCGTCTCCGTTGCCATCCCCAACGATGAAATCCGGTGGCTGTCTTTGGATCATAGAGCAGGTTTTTTGCTTTCGTTGATAGACGGCAGCCTGACCCTCGAAGAGATCCTCGACATCAGTGGGATGTCGCGGCTGGACGCCCTGAGGTTGATGTTCACCTTGTACGATCAACGCGTGATTACGCTGCAATGAGGCGCTCGAGCCCGGCACCTGCCTGGAATCCAACCTTGGCTGGATAGTGACCGAGCTTCTTGGCGAAGAAGCCGGTCTGGCAAGCTGGGCGGCACCAGTGGCCAAGCTTCAGGCCTTTCGTCGGAATTCAAAGCTTGGGTTGCCACCACTCGGAGTCTTCGACTAACCCGAAAGTGCCATGCCACTCAACGCGCGTCACGAAGTCATGCAGCTGGGCGTGGGGATCGCACTCTCGTGCGCGGCGGCGTACATCTTGTCATGCATTCCGTCTGCCGCTCACTCCGCCGTCGACGCAGCGACCGCTTCGAGCCCACCGGCTGACCCCTACCAGCAGACGCGCCTGGCTTCGGCACCGCCGGAAATCATCGGTCCCAGCTACGACGACGATCGTTCACTTTCGCCGAGCGCGCAGGCGATTGCATCCTATCAGTGGCATGTGCGTCTCAATGCGGCCGATCACCGGCTCGAGTGCAGCGGCACCATCTGGTGGAAGAACCCGGCGCGTCAACCCGCCGATGAAATCTACGTACATCTGTACCTGAACGCGTTCAAGAACAGCGAAACACTTTTCCTGCGCTCCCCGTTCGGAGCCGGCCGCAGTGGCGACAAGGCTACCCAGTACGGGACTATCGATGTCAAGAAGATGGTGGCGCCTCAGATGCAGGGGCAGGACCTGTGGCAGTTCGCCGAACAGCACTCACCGGGCGATCCCGATGATCAGACCGACATCCGCGTTCCGCTGCCCGAGTCCGTCCCCGCTGGCGGCGTGCTTCGCTTGCAAGTCGAGTTCGAGGCCAAGCTCCCGCAGATCGTCGAACGCACGGGCTTCGTCGATAGCTATCACTTCGCCGGCCAGTGGTTTCCCAAATTGGCCAAGCGGGAACGCGACGGTACCTGGGTACATTTCCCGTTTCACCCGCAATCGGAGTTCTACGCGGACTTCGGCGACTATCGTGTAACGCTCGACGTGCCCCGCGATCTGGTGCTCGGAGCCACGGGCGAGAGGACCAGCCTCGAGCTTTCGGGAGACCGGAAGATCGCCACGTACGAGCAAGACAACGTCACCGATTTTGCCTGGGTAGCTTGGGATGGCTTCGAGACGCGCCAGCAGAAGATAGCCGGCGTGCAAGTCCGTTTGCTCTACCCGCATGGTTTCGAGCGCGCGGCGCGCACCAGCCTCGAGGCTCTGGAAGGTGCCCTGCCACTCTTCAACCGGAATTACGGGCGCTACCCCTACAAGACGCTGACTGTGGTTCACCCACCCGACAATGCCCTCAACTCAGGGGGCATGGAGTACCCGACACTGATCACCACCGGCGCCCGCTGGTACAGCGGACTGCTCGGCATCCGAGAGCTCGAAATCGTCACCGTTCACGAACTCGCGCACCAGTGGTTCTACGGTCTGGTCGCCACGGACGAGCATACCTGGCCCTTCCTGGACGAGGGCTTGGCGAGCTACGCCGAGGGGCGCGCCATGCAGGCGCTCTACGGTCCCGGTTCCGCCTGGTCCAGCCCTTTGGGTAGCCTCTCGCTCAGGAGCTTCGTGCGCGCACTCTCCGCCGCCCGCGGCCAAGACGACATCGTTGGCAAGCCAGCGCGTGAGTTCAAAAGCTTCAGCAGTCTCGGTACGCTCGTCTATTATAGAACGGCGACGCTGCTCGACACGTTGGCCGGAGTCTATGGCAGCTCCAAGCTCGACCAGGCCTTGGGACGCTACGCACGTTTCTATCGCTTCCGCCATCCCACGCCGGCCCACTTGGTCGCTGCCCTCAGAGAGAGTCTGGGCGAAGGTGCTGCAGAGAACTTCGAAAAGGCCATCTTCGAACGCGGCTTCGTCGACTACGCGGTGCGCACCATGCAAAGCGTCCCGAAGACATCCGCGAGTGGTATTTTCGAAGGACCTCGGGGGCGCCACACGGTATCGGACGAAGCCGGCGTTGGCTCGAAAGTCTGGATGAGTCGAGCGGTCATCGCACGATTGGGAGACCTCAAATTCCCGGTCGACATCGAGCTCCGCTTCGAGGACGGTTCACGCACCAGACGGCGCTGGAACGGAGAGGGCACCACGCATACCGTAGTCCACGAAGGGCCTTCGAGAATGATCGGCGTTCTCGTGGACCCGGACCAGCTGGTGACGCTCGACTCCAACCTGCTCAACAATTCGCTCAGCGAGCCCGTCTCGAGCCTCGTCTCTTCGAAGGAACTGAGTCTGTTCGTGCTACACTTGGGGGCCAACTTGCTCGGGCCGTGATCGATAGTTATCGCATCGTTTACAGGCGCTGGGGCCTGATTCTGCTAGTGGCCGCGTGCCGGCTCACGGTGGCGGCCGGCGTCACTTTGCCCTTGTGGGAGGCCGTGGACGCGACATCTCTCGGCCGTCTACCAGGGGGCGATAGCTCGCTCTTCGAACCTGGCGGACTCATTCTCGTAGAATGGTTGCGCCTGGAGGGAAGCCAGCTGATCCACGCCGTCCAAGCGTCCCTACTCTTGTCGATCCTGGGCGGGCTGTTGCTGCTGTTCCCGCTGGCCTTGCTCATCGCGGGCTTGACAGATACCAAAAGACTTCGCTTCGCCGACCACGGTCTTCGTGCATTTTTGGCCCTGCCCCGGTTGGTCTTGCTTGCGGGACTCACCTGTGTGGTCCAAACGCTGTCGGTGCTGGCGCTCCTCCTGGCCTTCAGCGCGCTGTCCGCAACGTTCAGCCCCGACGACAGAGGTTGGCTGCTGCTGGCGTTCCTTGGCGTCGGCCTGCTCCTGTGCGCGGCTGCGGGCATTGTCGAGGATCTGGCGCGCGCTGGAGTCATGGCTCACGGGCTGGGAGTGCGAGCATCCCTCGCACACGCCCTCGATACCTGCCGTCAAAAGCCGATCGCAGTGGCATGGGTCAGCGGCGTGCCGGCAGCCTTGGCGACGCTGCTGGTCTTCGGCACCACCTGGTGGACTCTCTACTTGAGCGTCCCACGCCATTGGCCAGCGTGGCTCGACTTCACGGTGCACGAAACGTGCTTCGTCCTGCTGGTCGCACTGCGCGCCGTGTGGCTCCACGGGGCGCTGGGGCTGACTAGTTTTTCGCAGCCAGCGCCTGGCGATACACGTGAAGGTAGCGACGAGCCGGTCGATCCCATCCCAGGTCTCTCCGCATGATGCGCCTCACCAGGGCGAGGCTGCGCGGTGACGTGATCAGGGCGACGGCTCGTTGGACAGCGGCACAGAGTGCCGGAGCACTCAATGTATCGTAGAGCACTCCGTTGCCCGTTTCCAATTCGGCATCCGCGTCCACGATGGCGTCGAACGCGCAGTCCACGGCGTGGGCAATCGGAAACACGCCGTAGCGCTGCGCACAAAGCAGTGTCTGAGCCGAGGGCTCGTGACGCGCGGCGGAGATCATCAAGTCCGCGCCAGCAAGCAACTTGTGCTGCATCGCTTCTTTGGTGGCTTCCAGAAACGCGCAATTTTCTGGATAGCGTTCAGCCGTCGACGACAGCTTTTTGCAGATCTGAGCCGAACCGCCGCCAGCGAGCACCACGGCCAGATCCAGCTTCAGTAACTTGGGAAGCGCTTGCGCCAAAATATCTCCGCCATGCTCCTTGTCGAAGGGACCCAGTGCGATGAGCAGCGGACGCGCCGGGTCCAGCTCCAAGCCCAACTCCCGCACCAACGCTGTCTTGTTGCGGGCCTTGTTGCTCGGGTCTTCTGCGTCGTAGCGAGTTTCGATCCAGCTGTCGGTGGCGGGGTTGAAGTAGGCGTAATCGATACCCGTGAGGATGCCGTGGACAGGGGTCTTGGTGCTTTCGATGGCCTCCGCCAAAGGACCGCCCACGTCGGCGCTCAGCAGCTTTGCGGCGTATTGCTCCGAAGGCAACGTAATGGCATCCACGAAGCCCAGTGCGCCCTTGAGTACGTTGTACTTCGAATCGAGTCTGAGCGTATCCATCAGCTCGTCGGGCAATCCCAAGAGCGCGGCCTGCTTCGCCGAAAAGGTTCCTTGACGATGAAGATCATGGATCGTCAGCACACTGGGCAGCGGCGGAATCGGGCAATTGTTCAACAAAATGGGCAATAGCGCCCCAGACCAGTCATGAGCATGCACGATGTCGAAGCGACTGCCTTGCTCCGACCGTGTCACGATCAACGCCAGCGTCGCTCTCGCCAAGAAACCGAAACGCTTGGCGTTGTCGTCGTACTCTTCGCCATTTTCGCCGTAGACCCCAGGACGATCGAACAACGCCGGAGCGTCGAACAGCACCAACTTGGCTCCCGAGGCAAGCTGCGCGTCGTACACGTGAACTTCGCTTCCCCCCTCCAAGACCAGGGGCGTCAGACGCCGGGCAGCCATCAGCCCACCTCCCTCGAATCCCGGGTAGCGGGGCGCGGCAATGGTGACGTCGTGGCCCAGCTGCCTGAGCGACTTGGCCAGAGAAGCCACGGTTTCCCCGGCGGGCGTGGCCTGGGCGTAGGGGGCGAGTTCTGCCGTAACGAGGAGGATATCCATCGCCGAGCCTCTACCACAAACCGCACGAGATCTCGCGACAAAGGGCGGCCAGGGGGGAGGATTGGCTCGAAAAGCTCGGGTTTTGCGCTAGCCTCGCCGGGCCCATGAACGAGCTCCTACAAAAGGCGGCGACCTTACAAGAAGCGCTGCCCTACATTCGACGCTTTCACGGCAGCACCGTGGTCGTGAAGTATGGCGGGCACGCCATGGTCGACGAAGCCTTGAAGGAAAGTTTCGCCAAGGATGTCTGCCTACTGCGCTATGTCGGCATCAAGATAGTGGTGGTTCACGGCGGCGGACCGCAGATAACGAGAATGCTCGAACGAGTCGGAATCACCTCCAAGTTCTCCGGTGGCCTGCGCGTGACGGACGATGAGACCATGGACGTGGTCGAGATGGTGCTTTGCGGCAGCGTCAACTCTTCCATCGTAAGCTCGATAGGCAAACACGGCGGGCGCGCGGTGGGGCTCTCTGGCAAGGACGACCGATTCCTATTTGCGAGGCGGCTGTCGCAAGTCGAGGCGGGCAACGACGACGCGAGCCCGGCGCAGATCGATCTGGGGCGCGTCGGTCAGATTGAGTCCGTGAACTCCCGACTGGTCCAGGAACTGATAGACCATAGCGTCATCCCCGTGATCGCACCGATTGCGGTCGACGAGGATGGCCAAGCGCTCAATGTAAACGCCGATCTCGCTGCCGGCAATCTGGCGAGTTCGCTCGGCGCGGCCAAGCTGCTCTTGATGACTGACGTCGAGGGGGTCAAGAGTTCTTCTGGCGAGCTGATCCCCTCCCTCAACGCCCGCGAGGCGGAGCGCTTGATCGACGACGGCGTGATCTCGGGGGGGATGATTCCGAAGGTGCGATGCGCCCTACAGGCGGTCAACGACCACGTAGAGAAGGCCCACATCATCGACGGGCGCGTCCAGCACGCACTTCTACTGGAGATCCTCACCGATCGAGGTATTGGGACCGAAATCCGGCGCCTGCGGGGCCGGTGACCTCGCTCCCTCCTACCCAAATGTCCGAGAGCGGAGCGCCCCCCCGCCCGGAGGGCGTCGAACCGGAGGCAATGCTCAGAGTCTTCCGCGTGCCCCCAGAGTCCGAAGGGATGCGTTGCGACGTCTTCATCCAATCACAGCTGCGCAACACGAGCCGAACCAGAGCCCGCGCCATCGTCGAAGCGAGCGCCTTCACGAAAGACGGCCGTCGAATCAGGCCCAGCGATCGCTTGCGCGGTGAAGACCGCGTCTTTCTCTGGCGTCCGCCTTTCGACGAACAAAAAGCCCCCGAGACGCTGCTGATTCTGTACGAGGACGACTACCTGCTGGTAGTCGACAAACCTCCGCTGATGACCGTCCATCCGACAGCGCGCCACCACAAGCACACTGTGATCAAACGCCTCGAAGCGCAGCGGCCCGGTGAGTTCTTGACCTTGATCCATCGCCTGGACCGTGAAACCAGCGGAGCTCTGTTACTCGCGCGGTCCCCCGAGTCCGACCGTGCCTTCAAGCGGCTTCTCGAAAACCGTTCGGTGGCGATGCTGCAGGGCCGCCCGGAGAGCCGCCCCCGTGCCGGTTTTGGCATGAAGAAAACGTACCTGGCCATCACCTGGGGTGTTCCGGACGATGGCTCGATCGAGATCCCCCTGGAGCCGGACGTTGACAACCCACTCAGGGTCAAAATGCGACCAGCGGGACCAGGCGCCGGTCTAAGGGCCGTAACCGAGGTGCGAGTGCTGGAGCGGCGCGGCGGCTACGCTCTGGTGCAGTGCGAGCTACATACCGGGCGTCAGCATCAGATCCGCGTTCATTTGGCAAGCGTGGGCTGTCCCGTCGTGGGCGACAAACTGTACGGACCCGATGAACGACTACTGGCCAGAGCGGCGGACCTGGAGCTCACCGAAGCCGACCTCGAACGCCTGGAGCTGCCACGTCACGCGCTGCACGCGCACCGTTACCGGCTCGAGCACCCATTCACCGCGCGGCCGCTCGACCTGGTTTCCCCGCTTCCCCCCGACCTGAAAGCGTTCTGGGAGTGTCGCCCGGGCTGAACACCAACCGCATTCAACCAGCCTAGACCACTGAACAGGTTGGCAACTGCACCGGCGGATGCTGCCCATTCGGGCCTCACCCTCGTGGATTGGTCACAGCAAGCATCCTGCTTGTCGCTCTAGCCTGCACCGCCCCCGCCAGCCTGTCCGGCGGAGCCGCCCCCGCCCCCGCTCCCTGCACTGCCGGGGCTGCCACCCTCACCCTCGCAGTCCGCACCCGCTCGAACGATCGCCGTGACCACGCATGGCATGCGAGAGAAGTCCTCGCACGAGGTGTAGTCTCCGATCTGCTCCACGCAGGCATCGACGCTATCCTCGTCGTACGAATAGCGCTCGCAGGGGTCGGATCCGAAGGGGCGAAGCAGCTCCGGACAACCGAGCTCCTCCCCTTCGCACTCGAAGTCATCCCAGACCTCTTGCCGCTTCTTCGCCAAGCGGTCGCAGGCCTTCGTCTCGGAGATGGCGTCACCTCCAGCGTCGGGCTGCACCGCCCCTGGTTTCGACGGCACGAGTGGTTCGGAATCCTCCTCCGCCTCGCAGGCAAAGGCCAAAGCAGCTGCCGCGAACAGCAAGACCGAACCAAGACTCTTCAGCATGGACGAGCTTTTTACCGAAAGTCGCGCGCGACTGCGAGCGTTTCTGCAAGGGCGCCCCGTCAGGCCGTCGCGACCCCTGATCGGGGGCTCGGCTTTCGGCCCTCGTTCGAGTTGACGGCGCCAGCATGTGCCGCTAGTGCGTCGAGCCCACATGCCTGTACGAACCGCGCTTCTTTCCGTTTCCGATAAGACTGGACTCGACGAGCTGGCTCGCTCACTGACCGAGCTCGGGGTGCCGCTGCTGTCGACGGGCGGAACACAGAAGGCGCTCCGCTCCGCGGGCTTCGCGGTACAAGGCATCGAAAGCTACACCGGATCGCCAGAAGTCATGGACGGCCGTGTAAAAACCCTGCACCCGCGCGTGCACGGAGGCATCCTTGCCAGAGAGCGCCGCGATGTCGCTGACCTCGAACGCCTCGGGGCGCGTTTCATCGATCTGGTAGTCGTCAATCTGTACCCCTTCGAGCAGACACTGCAGCGACCCGATGCTGGCTTCGACGAATTGATCGAGAACATCGACATCGGTGGACCTTGCATGCTGCGTGCGGCGGCGAAGAATCACGACAGGGTCACTGTGGTGTGCGATCCGACCGATTACTCCAACGTAGTCGACGCCCTGCGCCGGGACGGGGAGGTGCCCCCCCCCATGCGACGCCGTCTGGCCGCGAAAGCCTTCACGCATACGGCACACTACGACACAGCTATCAGTACCTGGCTTCAGAGCCAGCTCTCCGCAGACTGAGCGAATTCCTCGGCAAACTGAAGAGCCGTGGCATTTCGCTGCTCCGCAGCGTCTGCTCACCGCCCGGACGCCGCGAGCACGCAGGCTCTCTTGGCTCGTTCGGACCTTCAGCGGATCGCCCACTCTGCGGGCTCGGAGCGCTGTTGGCGATCGTCTGCAAGCCTCGCCAAGAGCCGGAAGCAAGCGCGCAAAATTTGGCCGTTTCGCAGCGGGCGTGAGATTCCCATACCCGCTTCGATAAACACCTCTCTAGCGCGAAGGCCCTCATGTCGCAGGTCACTTGCAGCATTTGTAGCACCCCTTTCGAACCGCACTTTCGCTACCAACAGGAAACCCTGAAACGGTGCGACACAGGTGGAGCCACTCGCGAAGAAGTCGTCTTCTTCTGCTCACAGCGCTGCCTGGAAGCCAGCCATCACCAACGCGAGAAAGGCCTGGTTCGCTGCGAGGCCTGTGCGACTCACTTCGAGCTCACGTTGGCTCTGCAAATCGTCTTCACGGGCGGCAAACGGAATTACGCTTGCAGTGAAGCGTGTCGTAAACGCGTGCTCGAGGCCCGCCGGGCCATCCGGCTCGGAGAGTTCCTGGACCCCAGGCAGTCCCAGCAAGCCGAGGCCAGCGCCGAATCCGAGCTAATCGAAAAAACTTCTTTAGAGAACAACCAGTTAGAAGACATTGTTCGATTAGATTCTCGACAACGAACCGGAGCGCACCGGCCCAGAAACGCCGGGTCGGGCCCTGCTTGCTCGCGTGCCCGCGTGATCGCGGTGTTCAACCACAAGGGAGGCACGGCGAAGACCACCAGCGCGGTCAGCCTCGCCGCGGGTCTTGCGACGGCTGGGCAGAAGGTACTTCTGGTCGACACCGATAGCCAGGGCAACGTCGCCACGTCGCTTCATCTGCCATGTGAGCGTTCGTTGTACCACGTGATCGTGATGGGGCTCGATTACCAGGAAGCGCTGGTGACGGCGCGCGACAATCTCGACGTGTTACCCGCCAACGAGACCCTCGCCGCAGCCGAGCTCTATCTGTCCGGACGCAAGAATCGCGATCGCGTGCTCAGGCAACGGTTGATGCGCGCGCGCCAGGCCTACGACTTCATCATCGTGGACTGTTCCCCCAGCCTCAGCCTGTTGAACCAGAATGCACTGGTCATGAGCGACGCCGTGATCTGTCCGGTTGCCTGTGACTACCTTTCCTTGGTCGGCGTTCGGCAGGTGCTGCGCACACTGCGTCACGTCAATCAGTTCCTGCGGCATCCGGTGGAACTCTGGGGTGTACTGCCGACCCTCTACGATGCTCGAGCTCGTGTTTGCCGGGAAGCTTACGAGACACTTCGAGAGCACTTCGGGGCGCGCTGCCTGGGGCCGGTGCGGCACGCAGCGCGCGTGAAGGAAGCGCCCTCACAGGGCAAGACGGTGTTCGAATACGCCCCCGGATCCCCCGCGATGGCCGACTACATGGCGGTCGTGGAAAAACTCGTCAATGATAACGGCTCGATGCGCTTCAAGCTGAAAGCCGGTGGAGGTGTAGCATGAGCGATCGAGATGGATTTCGACAAGCAGCAGCCAAAGTACTCGACCGAGACGAGGTCGAGGGCGTCCTGTCAACCAGCTTCTACGAGGCAGGAGCGCGTCAAGCCCGGCCGGAGCCCAAACGCGCGGGCGACAAGCCGACCCACTACAAGGTGATTTGCATTTCGATGTACACCGACGACTTGAAGCGGCTCGACACCATGGTCGACACGCTCAAGTCCCGCGGACTGACCAAGGCCAATCGCAGCGCGCTGATTCGATATGCGCTCGGCGAAGTGGACCTCGAGAACGTCCCCAAGGGACTCTGAGCCTTCCAGCGCGCCGGGCCTCTCGGTCGGGAACACCCATTGGGTCGCGTCCCGCCGGTGGCAGGACGAAGGAAAACGCCGGCTTGGCGTCGCAAGCGCCAGGCCTGCTGGTTCTCGCGACGCAGCCCACTATGCTGGCCTCGTGCGACCACGAGTCACCCCGCCCCGAGAGCGACGGACCGAATACGCCACGTCACTGGGTATCAGCCGTGAGGCAGTCGATCTGTTCCTCGAAAGCGAGGTCATCGACCTCCACGTCGACTCGTTCATCTGGTCGCGCGTATTCGGTTACGACCTGACCAAGCGGCACGGTCGAGGCCTACTGCGCGGTCTCTGCTACAGCCAGGTGGACCTTCCGCGGCTGTTGGAGGCCGGACTGGGCGGGGTCACCTGGGTCATCACCACCAATCCGGCCCGTGACGCACGCGACCGCGAGGAGACGTTCCTGTCGAATCTGCACCAGCTGGTCGAGACGCTGGAAGGGTCAGGCCAGGTGATGATGTGCCGAACCACCCAGGACTATTTTCGAGCCCGCAAGCTGGGCAAGCACGCCGCCTTCGTCGGCATTCAGGGCGGCAATGCCTTGGACAGGAGCCTGGACTCGTTGGCAGCTTTGCCTCCTGGCATCGTGCTACGTGTCACTCTGGTCCACCTTTCGTCGTCTCGGATTGGCGCGACGAGCTCACCCGGGCGTCTGAAAGCCGACTTCGGATTGACCGCCTTCGGCAAGCAGTTCGTCGAGCAACTCGACGCCCACGGCATCTTCGTCGACCTGGCGCATATCAGCAAGAAGGGCTTCTGGGATGCAATCGACGCCCACGACCGACACAAGCCGCTGCTCGTCTCCCACACCGGCGTGAGCGGCATACACGAGCACTGGCGCAATCTGGATGACGCTCAGATTCGGGCTATCGCCGACAGCGGGGGCGTCGTCGGCATCATGTTCCACTCCGAATTCCTCGGCGATCCGCTGTTCAATGGGCGCGTGGAAACGATCGTAGCGCACATGGAGCACGTGATCCGTTGCGCAGGTCCCGACCACGTGGCGCTCGGCAGCGACTGGGACGGGGCAATCTGTCCGCCCAGGGACATGCGGACCTGTACCGAGCTGCCGGTCTTGGTGGAAACCATGCTTCGTCGAGGCTGGCCCCCGGACCATATCAGGAAGGCCCTGGGGCTCAACTTCCTGCGATTGCTGCGCGAACTTCGAGGATGAGGTGGGGCGGGCTCTCAGGCGTCGAGCAAGTCGATGTCGATGCTGCGATCGATTTCTACCTCTTGATCGGAGTCGTGGTTGTCTTCACCGTGCTCTGGCTCCTCGGACTCGGCGCGAAAGTGCTCTGCATCGAGGTCCGACTTCGATAATCTCGGTAGCCGGCGTTTGCCTACGGGCCCCTCGTCGACGTAGTCCCTGAGCGCCATCATGTCCTTGAGGGCCTCGAGCTTGGCGAGCGCCTTCACCTCCACCTGTCTGATGCGTTCCCGTGTTAGGTTCATGATGGCTCCTACATCCTCCAAAGTCGTTCCGCCCCTATCCGCAACATCCAGGGCGCACGATTCGCCCATCTCCCAGACTTCCAGGTCGGGGAAATTGAGCTTGATTGCCCCGGTACGTGGGGAAACGTCGATATACAGATGGTGCTTGCACGACACGAATGGACAGGGCCTCGGTCCGTCGAGGCACTCCTCCCGCGTTCGCGGCTTGTCGTAGTCGGTCTCGGGATACAAGAGACGCCCGATCTCCAGCTCGCGCTTCGTCATGCGCTTCACACTGATGGTGCGCGCGCGCACCTCACGCTTGCGGCGCGAGCGCCGTTGCTCGCGAGTAATTGCCTCATCCGAAGACTCTAGCGCTTCTGCGGCCTGGGTCGGCGCCGTTGTCGCTGTGGCTGATTGGGTAGCGTTGGGCCCTGAGATTTCCATGTTGCTTGTCTCCGTGTCTTTCGTTCTGCGCGCACGACTCCCGACCGAGCGGTGGTAATTCCGCTTCGAACTTGCCCCGCCGGCGTGTCGCTGGCTCCCGGGAGCACCCGGCTCTTATTTCAGTCCGCTCGGGACTGCTCGTTCACCGCTTATGCTGGACTGGTTCCACAAAATCATTCGTCGACTCAGAGCCCGTTCAGGAGACGGCAACCCGCTCCACTTGAGCTTGTGAGACTATTCTGTTCTCGATTGCGTTCAAACGCTGCAGCAAATCCTTGCTGAGCGAACGGGCGTTCCCCACGTCTCGCGTCATGCCCTGCGTGCTGACGTCCTTACGCCGTTCCCTGAGTACCGCATCCAGCTTCTTGAACACGCGGCCGAGGGTCTGCTCCAACTGCTCCAGATCACTGCGCATGAAGAGAAACTCCCGCTGTATCTGTTCGATCGTGTAGCTCTCGGCCATCATACGTTTGATCTGCAGGATCTGACGAACCACCGATACTGGATACAGCCCTTTGGAACCCTGGTGTTTGCCTTTCTTGCCCACACGCACGCTGCGTGGCAGAAGCCCGAGCTGGACGTACTTGCGCAAGGTAGCTTCACTGAGGCGCACACCATGAGTGGCAAACACATCCAGAATCTCAGCGGAAGTCAGCCCGTCTGCGTGCTCTTGCTCGATTCGGGAAAGAACTGAATCGTCCAGCTGCTTCATGACTCTCGGAATCTCGGGGTTCGCTCGGTGTGCGGTCGAGGTGAGCACGATGTGCCCGCTTCGACATCCTCCGGCCTGGCTCTCCAAGCTGAGGTGAGGCGAATATATTCCACTCAGTGGATTCGCCAAAGGCAATTCCAACCAAAAATTTGCGCATGGAAGCAGAAAGCTCCATGGAGCCGCAAACGCGAATTGGTATGACATAATTTGTCATATCTAAGAGAATGTCCATGGAGATAATTCATCGTCCATACGACACCGCGCTACACGATTCCGGCTTCTTCAGCAGACCACTACCGAGTCGCTCATCATCTTCCGTAGCACCACCATTGTGATCCAGGTGCTGAACGTTTGGCTGCCAGCGCATTTCTGAGGTAGGAGGCAACGCTTACTGAAGCGACCGGATCGATGTCAGTGACATGCGAGCAGCGCTGTAGCCGCTCGTGACGCGGCGGGGGGCGGTGCACAATCGCCACGACGCACTACGCCGCCACTCGCACGCGGAGCGTGTGACGTCGGCACCCTGTGCTCCGCATGCTGACACCGCTCCGCGGTTCGTCTACAAGCGGTCGACCACGACAGCCAGCGTCGTGTGTTCGAGAGACGTCGACTTCTTCCCCGAAACTCTGGCCAACTCCAGACAGCTCGCTCGATGACGCCTGCGAGGACCTTCGCGGTCGAGCTCGGGCACGCCGACAGGTCGTAGGAACCCGATAACACTCGTGTATCGAACCTGGGCTTCTCTTGCGCCCCCTGTCGAGCTAAGTCTGTGCCCAGATGCCTGAGCAGCTGCGGCGCGACGTCACCGGCAAAGGAGTGCGACTGCGTGTGGTCGAAAGCGGGCAGGGCGAGCCGGTGATCTTACTGCACGGGCTGTTCTTCGACTGCACGACCTGGAACCAGGTCGGCAGCGGGCTCAGCCATGACTTCCGGGTGATAGCTCCCGACTTGCCGGGCTTCGGCGAGAGCGAGAAGCCCCCCCCTCACCGCTTCAAGTACAGCATCCCGACCTTTGCCGAGGCGGTGGCAGATCTGTATGGAGCGCTCGAGCTTGGCCGGGCATCTTTGGTTGGCCACGGCGTGGGCGGAGCCGTTGCCCTGACTCTCGCGGCTACGCATCCCGAGCTCGTTTCGCGCCTGGTTCTGGTCGACTCGTTGTGTCACCGCGCCCCCATCGACTTTCCCCAGCGCGTCGCCATGGTACCGTTTCTGGGCGGACTGGTGTTCAAGCAACTCGTCGGCAAAAATGCCTTCCGCAGCCTGATTCGCGACAGCATGGTTCCGTCACGTGCGCGCATCCAGCAGCACCGCATCGACGCCTACTACCAAGCCTTCAACACTCCCGCCGGGCGCGGCAGCGCCCTGGAGGCGCTACGCGGCACACTCGATACGCACTCGCTCACCGCGAGCACACGGCTGATTCAGGCGCCCACCTTGGTGGTGTGGGGGCGTCACGATCACGTTTACCCTGCAGGGTACGGCCATCGCCTGGCGCGCGAGATTGCGGGGGCAGGATTCGAACTGATGGATGCCGGTCATGCCCCTCAAGAGGAGCAGCCTGACGAGCTCGCAGGCATCCTGGGTCGCTTCTTGAGAAACGAACGCAGCGCCGCCTAGATTTGCTCTGGTCTCTAGCTTGGGGGCCGCGAATGAGGAAGTCCGTCGCGAGCCGCCCGAGGCCGCCGCGAGGCGGGCGCGTGAGGAACGAGCACCTGAGGCCTACTGAAGTGGGTCGAGGAGCGAGAGCGACGAGCCTGCCCGCCGCAGCAAGAAGATCGGCCGGCGCAGTAGTCTCGACGTCGTGCTCGACAGGGAACGCTATTCGACGGGGAACGCCGCAGTTGGCGGGGCGGCCTTGGGTGACTCTTGTGGTGATTTGGCAGGAGGCGGTGCCTGCTTGGGCGCATCCGGCTCTGGGCGCGGGGGCCGTGGCCGTGCTCGAGGGACGCTTCGCGGGACCGGCTTGGGAGCTGGCAGAGGGGCCACGCGACGAGCCGGCTCCGACACGGGTGAGGTCGTGCGAGGCGATGGCGTCGATCCTACCGAGGAACTCGCCTCGGCGGGAGCTTCAGGCGGGGTTTCGGCGACGGCAGACGCCTCTGGCCCAGTCGCCTGTTCCTCGGCTTGGGGCTTGGTGGAGATCGCGGAGTCGGCTTCGGCAGCGCTGCGAGGAGGCTTTATCGCCGCAGGGGGAGCCACCACCGGCGGCGGTGGCAGCGCCGGAACCACGTCCCCTTCGTTGGCTCGTTGCGACTTGTAGTGAGCCCAAACCAGGGCAACCAGCAAGACGGCCACACAGGACCCCACGACGCGCACCACCAGCCGCACGAAGGCAGTCCGACGCGCCTCTTGTTCGGGCGTTCGCACCACCTCACGCCGTTCCTGTTCGAAGACTTCGGCCTCGATAGCCGCGAGGTGCTCTTCGTGTTCTGCCAGAGTGGCGGGCCCGCCTTCATATCGGCCCTCGTCGCCTGCCGAAAAGAAGTCTTCGTGGACGTCTTCGTGGACCGGCATGTCCTCCGCGCGCCCGGCCCCACTTGCCGCTGCACTCGTTGCCCCTGCCTCACCGTTGCCCTTTGCCTTTTGGCCAACTCGTTCGCCCTGGGAGGTCTCGTCCGGCGTAGGCTGATCGACGCGCTTGGTCGCCTCGCCAGCAGCTCTCGATGCAGTATCCAAACTCGAAGACTGAGACGACCCCGTGCTCGCCAAAGGCTCGCGGCGCGTCGCCGGTTCGTCCTGGGGTGGTTCGAAAACGAGCCGTGCGGTACGACGGGTTTCGTAGGGACGACCACTCGGAACACCGCCAGCGTGACCGCCGTGTTGGGTCTTGGCCTGGGTGGCCTCCCTCTCCTCCCCCTCCTGTGCCAGCGCGCGGGCGTGATTGGCCGCACCGTCCAGTTCGTCTTCCTTGCGAGCGGGGAAAGGGATGACCTTACCTTCGAGCGCCAGTGGGGTCGCCCGGGTGGTCTGAGGCAGACCCCAGCCCTCCGGCCTCTCTGCGTCCGCCGAGGCCCGGGAATCGTCTTGCCCGGGAGTGGGGCCGTTGTCTTGGATGACGGGGGGGTGTGGCGGCAACGCAGGACCAATGCCAATCTTGGTCCTGCCCTTTCCCTCTCGAGCCGGCTTTGCCGGCGCTTCTGGCTGCAGACCTCGTTCTGCCCATTCGCTCGGTTCGGTGGACGCAACCTTGGGTGCTTCCTCAGCGGAGGCGGCTTCCGCCACGCTGTGCTCTGCGGGATTGGCTTCCTTCGTGCTCTCCGCTCCGGCAGGGAGGGCCTCTCCCTCGCTACTGGCGTCAGGCACCACGCCAGTCGCCGATGGATCGGCGGAGAGCGCACCCGCAGGCTCGCTTGCGGGTGCACTGAGCTCGCGCGAGAGGTCCGGCGCAGGAGGGCGCCACGATGGCGAATCCGGCGAGGAAGGCCCCCGCCGAGGTGCCTGGCTCATGCGGTCGGGAACGACCTCTTCGCTGACCCTTTCAATCTTGGGATGACTCTCACCGTCGCCGCTGGGCACGACTTCGTCTGCGCGCGGGCGCTCGGAGAGAACCAGCAGGCCCTCGAAGAAGAGCTTGGTCACCGTCGACAGCGTCGAAAGATCCTCGAACGGAGACTCGTCTACCACTTCGATCAACGTACGCCGACCATCGAACAACCTGAGAATGCCGTTCAGTTCGTCCGGAATCTCGTTCAAACGCTCCACCAACTGAGTGTGATCCACCTCGAAGATGCTGCTGAGCGACGGCAACTGCTCGAGCAGGCGCCCCCACTCATCGAGCCGCCGCATGCCCTCCATCAAGAGCCCTTGCGTGGACGTCGGAATCACATCCGCTCTCTCCACGGGGCAGAATTCGACCTCGAAAGACCCGTTGGTCCAGATCAGTGCGCGATAGACCGCCTCTTCCCCGCGCAGCCGCCCCAGTTCCGCATCCACCGTCTTGCCATCCCGAAAGTACACGGTGGCCTCGCGCGCGCCACTGACGATTTTTGCGACTCCGCTCTTGCGGCTCACCTCGAAGGTTTGCAGCAAGTCCACCACACCCATGTCTTCGAGTGAGCCGCTCAGCCGAGTGCGTCGACTCGCAGGCACGCTGGTGACCAGATTTTCCTGGGTGCGACGGGCCAAGAGCAAATTGACCCTGGTGATCAGCTCGCGAACGAAGATCGGCTTGGTGAGATAGTCTTCGACACCGAGCTCCAAGCCCCGAATCTTGTCTTCGATGGACTTCTGGCTGGTAAGAAAGACGATGGGAATACTGGCGTACTCCGGCTTCTCTTTGACCCTGCGCACGAGCTCGTAGCCGTCGAGCCGAGGCAGCCGGGTATCACTCAGTATGAGATCCGGAGTCAGATACTCGACCTTGGACAGTGCGTCGTGACCGTCCGACGCAGTGGTCACGCTGTAGCCTGCCTTTTTGAGGCTGACCTCCAGCACGCGCACGCTGCGCGGGTCCGCGTCCACCAACAGGAGCTGTTTCTTCGCCACCGATTGCTTCCCGAGTTCAAAGCCTTGAAGGCTTTTGCTCACCTGTCAAGTCGCGAGCGCACGTTCAACCTCACTGCGAGGATGCATTCGCCCAGGGGTCCACGATCTCGGTAGTCGGGATCGGCGCGGCCGCTGGAGTCCGCTGGTTCGCGCCCGATCTGGGCGTCCCAGCGCGGGTCGTGGTCCTTGCCTTCGCGCTTGGCACCACCGCCCGAGTAGTAACGCGGCTCGTGCGAGCATCGGCCACTTTTTTCGGCTCGAGGCCCACCCCACCCGATTCGGGCTCCCGACCGACCCGAACCGGAAGGTCTCGCTCTGGGGTCTGCTCGGTCTGAAAGGTCGGCTCTCGGCGCGTTTCCTCTCCGCCGCCTGCCAACGGGTTCGTTAACTGGGTTGGCAAGGGCTCCTCCGACGCGTTCATGGATGGCAAGAGCTTCCAGACGACGAGCCCACCAAACAACACGCCCCCGATCGCAATCGCCGACAGCCAGCTCCTCTTCGTGCCGAGTGTGGGAGGGGAGCCCGGCCGCTCGCTCCTCTGATCGGCGCGCCCGCGGGCCAGGCGGCGCACGACTCGGACTCCGTTCGGGGTCTTCACCACGGCGGCTCGTAGATCGCCGGCAAGTTCTTCGAGCCGAGCGTAGCGTTTCGACGGCTTCTTCTCCAGGCACCTCAAGATCACTACTTCGAGCGCTCCGAGCGGGCGCCCGCCGAGCCGCTTGCTGGGCCGCACTGGCGCGCTGTGGATGTGCTGCGCGAGCACCCCCATATAGCTGTCGGCTTCGAACGGCGGCCCCCCGGTGATCATCTCGTACATCAACACGCCCAGCGCGTAGACGTCCGCGCGATGATCCACCCCGCATCCCTGCGCCTGTTCCGGAGACATGTAATAGGGAGTGCCAAACACGAGCCCTTTTTGGGTCAACCGATTCGCTCCACCCACCTGGGCCAGACCGAAATCGAGCACCTTGACGCTGTCACCGCCGTCCTTGTCGGTCAGTATCTGAATATTGTCGGGCTTCAAGTCACGGTGCACCACGTCCACGCGATGCGCTGCAGCCAGCGCATCCACGAGTTGCTCCACGATTGCCAGGAACCTGTCGAGCGACAGCGCACCGACCTCGGCCATCAGACGAGCCAGCGACCTGCCTCCCAGAAGCTCCATGACGAAGTAGGGTTGCCCGGTAGGTAGCGCTCCGAAGTCGGTAATACTCACCACGCCCGGATGGTCGACTGCCGCCGCGGCGCGCGCCTCCCGAATGAAACGTTCGCAAAGGTCAGCATCTGCGGAGAGCTCGCGTCGCAGAACCTTCAGGGCAAAGGGCCGCTCGAGTACTTCGTGCCTTACCTCGTAAACCACGCCCATACCGCCCTCGCCCAGCACCCGGACGACCTTGTAGCGTCCGTCCACACGCTCTCCCAAAAGCGGGTCCGGCGCATGACCACGGTCACGCTCTGCCAGGCGTGTGCCGTCGAACGGGCAAAAGGGCGTATTCGGGGTGAAACGACGCTGGCACTGGCGGCATACCGGCCCCTCTGCGGACAATGAATCCGTTTCGTCGTGTCCGCTGCCCGTCATGGGTTGGGGCCTACGACACTTCGGCCGGGCGTGCCAGCCGGTCGCGAAAGAAGCCGACTTCGGAATCCCTGGGTTCGAGTCGGTTGCCGGGCCCCGAAGATCGCGCGCTCCGCAATGAACCGGGTCGCGCGACTCAGGACGAATTGGTCAGACCGGAACTAGCCGAGCTGAGCGCCGCACTCGGCGCAGAACTTGGCTGAGCTCGGGTTCCCCGCCCTGCATTTGGGGCATGCGGTCGCTTCGAGCACCCCTGCTTGGCCCGGAACGCCCCCGGGGCCCGCCCCGGCCGATCCCGGCGGTTGCCCGACTTGCTGAGGCGATCCCCCTGGAGGGGGATACCCTGGAGGAGGATACCCCGGAGGACCGTAGCCCTGCGGCGGTTGACCCTGCGGCGGTTGACCCTGCGGCGGTTGACCCTGCAGCGGGTAACCCTGCGGCGGGTAGCCCGGCGGCGGATAGCCGGGGGGACCGTAGCCCGGCGGCGGATAGCCTGCTGCATTTGGATAGCCTGGGGGCGGATAGCCCGCGGGTGGATGACCTGGGGCACCATAACCCATCTGGCCACCGTACATCATGCCGGCGCCCATACCCATGCCGGCAGCCATACCCGCGCCCGCTAGACCAGCAGTCGTCCCCTCGCCGCCTTGAGCCAGCCCCTCACCCATTCCCATCATGGCTCGAGCCTGGGCATACTGCTGGTAGCGGTTCATGTCCATTTGATTGACGTAGCGCTGCTGATCCATGAAGTTGAGATCGCGCTCCATGCGTTCGGCCGCCACTTCGGCTTCCTTCTGTGCAATAGCGATCTTGGCCGCGCGTGCGGCCTTGCGAGCGTCGACGATGGCCTGCTGGTTCTCGTCGATTCTCTCCTGATCTTTCTCGCTCAGGTTGATGTTCAACTTGGCGATCTCGAGCACCTGAACGCCGATGCGTTCCAGATCGGGGCAACTCCTGACCACCTCCCGAGCTACGTCCGGACCAGCCATGCCCAGATCCATGAAAGTGATGTCGCCGGATTTGATCATGCGGGTCAGGGTCTGCTTGAGTCCCATGAACAGCTGGTCGCGAACCCATTTCATCGAACGTTCGGGATCTGCCGCGCCGGTCTGACCGACGAACTCCAACACGAACCTGACGGGATCGGCCACCTTGTACGAGAAGGTTCCGAACGCACGGGGAGTGACCCGCAGATCGAGCTCGGGGTCGCGCATCGAACCGATGGTGTCACCGAAGCCTTGGTTGTACAGCGGGCGAGTCGTCACGAAATACAACTCGCTGATGAAGACGTTGCCACCGGTGAACTTGTCCACCAGCGCGTTCAGGAAAGGGATGTTCTGAGTCTGCAGGGTATGCCTGCCGGGTCCCAGCGCACCCACGTACTGCCCGTCTTTGAAGAACAGGCACACCTCGTCGGAGTCCACGGTGAGCTGGCTCCAGAAGGGGAAGGTCTGGTCGGGGTGCTTGAAAACGACCTTGTCTTTGGCCGCGTCGTCTCGGGCGATCATCATCCGCTGCACGCCACCCTTGACGAAATCTACGATACCCATGGGCTTTTTCTCTCCTCACTCCGGTGATGTACGGTCTTGAACCCGTGCCGGCGAACGGCTGTTCCCGAGAGAACCACAGTTTACGGCTTCGGGCGCGACATCTCTAGCGCGAAGCAGCCGTAGACGCGCGAGGGGGGCCCGCGCTGCGCCAGGCGTGGCCCATCGGCCGAGCGGCCCCGCCCGTAATTGCATGCTTGTCGCTCGTCACAGCGCTTTCTCGAAGCCGGGCTCCCGCTGAGCTACCCTCGACGCGCCCATGCCGGAATCGTTCGATACGAGTCAGCTGCCCGCCGCCGCGCAGCGGGTACTGAAACCCGACGCCCCCCTGCCCGCCAAGATGATGGCCGCCAAGGGGATCATCCCGGGGCTCAAACCCGGAGACATAGCCACGGTGATCGCACTCCTGGCGAACGACGACGATCCCAAGCTTTCCGCTGCGGCTCGCGGTACGTTCGCCAAGCTGCCGCCCCCCATCTTGAACGGCGCGTTGAGCTCGGAGCTACCAGGCTTCGTGACAGAGAGGCTAGCCAACGACTACTCGGGGAACCACGAGGTCATCGAGCAGCTGCTTCGCAAGAAGCAAATAACAGTCGAAGCACTCGAACACCTGGCGGAAGCTGCCGACGAGCGGGCGGGCGAACTCATCGCCACCAACGAAGCGTTGATGCTCAAGCACCCCAGCGTGATCGAGAAGCTCTACATGAACGAGCGTGTGCGCATGTCGACCGCCGATCGCTTGCTCGAGCTCGCGGTGCGCAACGGCCTGGAGCTGGGTATTCCCGCATACAAGGAGGCTGCCGCAGCCATACAGAACGAGCTCATTCCCGAGCCCAGCGAAGAGAAGACATACGACGACCTTCTGTTCGAAGAAACCAGGCGGCTAGCGCTGGAGACGGGCCTGTCGGAGGAGGACGACACGCACGAGGTGGACGAAGAAGGCGAAGAACGGCTGCGTGAGCCCTTCATTCCACTGCACGCGCGCATCGCGGAAATGACGGTCACTCAGAAGATACGGCGCGCTATGCTGGGCACCGCGGCGGAGCGGCTGATGCTGGTCCGCGACGCCAACCGTCTGGTGGCTTCGGCGGCAGCCAAGAGCCCGCGCATGCGCGAGGCGGAGGCCGCGCGTATCACCGCCAGCCGAGCGGTGTCCGACGAGGTGCTGCGAATCCTCGCGCTGAATCGGGAATTCACGCGCAACTATCAGATCAAGCTCAACTTGGTCACCAACCCCAGAACCCCATTCACCTTCGCGTCGCGCCTGGTGCCGCACCTCAGGGACGCGGACCTGCGCAAGCTTTCGCGCAGCAAGAATGTCACGGGTTCGATTGGACAGGCGATCAAACAGCAACTCGCGCGCAAACAGTCCAAGCGGCGCTGACAGAGGCGAGCACGCCTAACTACGGGCGCCCGTACTTTTTGATACGCGCTTCGAGCTTCCGCTGACGGATTCGTTCGGCACGCTTGACCTTGTCCGGGTCGACCACGAACGGCGACAACCTCTCGTCTTTCTCGAACTTCTTCTTGTAGAGAATCGCCTGATACCGCGTCTTGAACGGACCGATGCGAACGCGATGCCACAGGCCCCGCGATGGGATCATGGCGGCCACCCGGAACGCCTCGTGGCCGCGCTTGCGCAGTTCGGCGACGAAAGCATCCGCGTCTTTCTGATCCTTGAAACTGGCCACCTGGATCTGGTAGCCGGAATCCGCACCAGGGGGCGCCTCGTCTCCTGCATCGGCCTTGTGGGTCGCAGCGCTGACCGCCAGCTCCGACAGCGCATCCTTGGGCTCGGTGGTGACGGGACTCGCATTGAGTAGCGTTCCAGCCGGCAGCGGCACCACCGGCAACCGATCGGTGGCAGGGGGCGGCGCGCTCGATGCGGCTTCTGCCGCCTGCTTGACCAGCCTCCCCCGTTCGTCCTTGACGGCCGCGAGGGCGGTGGTGGGCGTATCCGTGTCACTGAGTAGCCGCGGAAACGTCACCTCGTTACCGTCGATCTGGTGCGCCGGACTCCCTTCGTTCTTCGCCTTGAGCAGCAACTCTCCCAGCGGGTCCTTGGAGGATTGCCGTGCGGGACGATCACGCCCGGTCATCATGATGGCGACCAGCACCAGCGCCGTGCCCGCCAGAGATGCGAGAAGTAGGGTCGTCAAGCGCGACCCTGACTTGGGCAGCTCCGATTCCTGTATTTCTTCCAGGTTCTTGACGTTGACGGACGCGGAAGGCATGCGGCTCCTCCCCTTCGTACCGCGGCACCCAGGCTCGGCCAATATTTCTGCGCAAGGGCCCGGAGCGCGAAAACCCCTGACCGAGAATCTTAGACGCGTGAGGGCAGCACTTGCAGCGACTTCCAGCCTGTTTCGCGCACTTCCTGCACTGGATCACTGTCGGCGACGATGCCTCCCCCGGCGAAGTAGTGTCCTTCCGACTCGCGGACCGTGAGCGTGCGTATGGCCATGGCCAGGGTCAGCTCCCGAGCATGGCTGAGGGTGCCGAAGGCTCCAGTGTACAAGCCTCGCCTGTGGGCCTCGAGCTCGGAAATCACCTGCATGGCGCGCACTTTGGGGGCCCCCGTCACACTGCCGCTCGGGAGCATCACCCGGAGCAGCTCTTCCAGCGAGCAGCCGCTCCGAAGCCTGGCCCCCAGCCAGGCGCCGCGATGGTGCAGCGTGGGGTAGCTGGTCACGCGGGGCTTCTGGAGCAATCGAACCGAGCGCGGACGCGCCACACGACCGAGGTCATTGCGTTCGACATCCAGAATCATCGTGAGCTCGGCGGCCTCCTTTTCGCTTCGAGCCAGCTGTTCGCGCTGGAGTCGATCGCTCGCGGCGTCGCGCCCGCGCGGGCGCGTTCCCTTGATGGGAGCAGTCCGCACACTGCCGGCCGTAGTGCTGGCCAGGAAGAGCTCCGGCGAGGTACTCACCACGTCGAGACCGTTCAGCCGCAGGGCCGCACAGTACGGAAAGCGGGAGCGCGGCCCCAGCGACGCCAGTAGCTCCACGGGATGACCCGAGACCGACAGGCGAAACCGGCGCGCGAGGTTGACTTGATAGATCTGCCCCTGTCCTATCAACTCCAGAGCGCGACGAATCCGCTCCTGATGCACCGCGATGGCCTCCGGAGACTCCGCGAGCTCGATGTGTGGCACCCGCGGACGTGGTTCGCGCATCACGAGGCGCGCCAGGCGCGACACGCAGGCTGGATCATCGCCGATGACACGAACCACGTCACTGACCTGCACTACCGCCCCGAAGCGCCACCAGCGAGGCTCACGAATGTGCGGCTCCGCGCGGCCATCGAGCGGGGGTCGGCCGCTCGATGTCTCCACGGAGCGAGCTCCCTCGTAGGGCAACAGGCCGACCCAGCGAGGGGCCCGAACGAGGTCACCCTCGTCCGACGCTTGCTGAGCGGGTTCCGGATCGAGCGAGGTGGCCTCGTCCACGGGATCGCACCCCAGGTAGGAAGGCGAAGCTCCCGTGGCATCCCAGAGCAGAAAGGACACCGGCCTATCGGTCAAGGTCTGCGCCAGGCGCAACGGATTCGGCCTGACCGGCAGGATGCGCGAGCAAAGCATGGGGGCTTGCGCTCTAGCACGCGGCCCTACGCACGCGAGGAACAACCGTCATGGGTCATCCATCAGCACTACTCGGCCGAGCCCCGTGACCACCGCTCGGCGCAGCGGCGCCACGGCTCGCGCACCAGGCCAGATCACGCAGTCCTCGACCAGACCCTCCCCCACGATTTCGGCGCCCGCGCCAACCACGCTGCGCCTCAACTCGACCCCCGCGCTCAGCGTCGCCTCGGGGCCCACGTAGTCGGGGCGATCGCCCAGCCAGGCGAGGTTCGACGCCAGATAGCCGGCGAGGCCACCCACATCCACCCAACTCGCCTGCGTTCGCACCGTTCGGATTTCCCCGCCTCGGGAGAGCTCTGGAATGGCCCAGTCTCGAATCAGGCAGCCGCGCTCGGGGAGCGTTCCGAGGCAACGCTGACCGAGCGCACTCACGCCAACGTAGTCGGCCCCCGCAAGCTCGACTCCAAACGCCGAGCCTCTGAGGCGCACCACACGCCCCCCCTCTCCCAGCCCAACACTTCCTGTTCCCACTGGACGTTCGCGCACCGCCAGGCACATGCCGTCTTCGACCGCGGCCAAAAGCGACCGCACCGGCGGATCGATCCAGATATCGCCGTTGTGCAGCACGCAGGGCCCATCGCCCAGCAAGCCGCGTGCGCCCGCGATTCCCCCCGCCGTGCCCAGGAGTTCGGATTCATGAATGACCTGAGGAACCAGAGGCAATCCATTGAAAGTACCTAAGAATGCTTCGTCCTTGTGATACACATTGACCACGGCATGCTGGACACCTGTGCGCGCCAATCGGATGAGAATATGGGCGAGCAGCGGGCGGTCACCGACCGGCACCAGGGGCTTCGGCAGCTCATCGGTCAGCGGCCTGAGGCGGGTGCCGAAGCCGGCACACAACACCATCGCCGCGCTCATACGTTCGAGTGTGACTCAAAATCGAGAAGACGGATAACAAACTCGCCCAGTTCACCCTCCGCATGCTAGCGCATGCGCCCATGGAGCGAGTCGTCCCGTCCGAGATCTTCTGGCGCGCCGTTCTGGCCTGCCTGGTAGGGGCGAATTTGGCCTCGTGCGAGCCCGAACCCGTCGGGGTCGATGACTGTCGCCAGATCGAGTACGCGCGCTGCGAGGCGGGCGTGGCCTGCGGGATCGTCGAAGACGCCGAGGCGTGTCGACGTTTCTATCGCGACCAATGCCTGCATGGGCTAGCAGCCTCCGAAACACCGGGGGGCTCCATCGTCGACCGCTGCGTTCACGCGATCCAAACGGCCGGCGAGTGCGCTGCGGACGATCCGGACCAGTCGGTCGAGGATTGCCTCGATGGTGCGAAAGGTATTTCAGGCGACCATCTGGACAACGTATGCGACGTGGTTCGATCTCCCGAGAACACCACTCAGTGCGACTTTTTGAACGCGGGCGCCGCGGGCGCCGCGGGCGCATCGGGCTGAGTGAGGTTCCTGGCCCTCGGCCAGACGGCAGGGACGTCCGCCGAACTCCTGCCCGCGGGCGCGGCTCGGGACATGCCCTTTCCAAGGGCAGTCGGCGTTTCACGCGGTTTCGTGACGATATTGGGTGCAGCTCGAAAGGAGCTGATGCTAGACCAGCGCCACCTTGACCCGATTCTCAGGCAAATTTTTTCTCACCGGAGCGCTGCTCCTCCTCAGCGGGTGCTTCGATAGCAGCTCCGAAGCCGTGGGGATCGCCCACCCCACTCTGATTGGGGTTTCTCCGAGCGACTTCCTGGGCGAAGTCCCCTGCTTGGCAGCAGATGGTGCGATGCGACGCTACACCGCCACGATCTTCGATGTGACCGACGATCTTGCGGAGGCGCCGTTCGAGTTACCCACCAGTAGCCTCGTCCCCTGCGAGCAGGCGGTGACCTTTTCCTTCGTGGTACCCGGCCACCGCTACGCGGCGCGAGTGCGGGGCTACGATCGCACCAATCTGCGCAAGCAGAGCTCTGGCTCGCCCCTGGCGGTGGACGCGAACGGCGTGGTCGTTGCTCCGCGCTGGACCACGGAGTGCGGTATCCAGGCCTCTCTCTCGGGGAATGCCGGCGCAGGAGGGGTTTCGGGTGCCCTGGAGGGCGACGCCAGTTCGATGGCTGGGCAGGGCGGCTCCGACGACCAGCCTGCCCCGGGCTTCTCGGTCAAAGGTATCACCAGTGCCTCGAGGTTCACTGTCTACGCCGATTACTGCTTGCCCCTGGTCGATCACGGGCCGACCACGGCCACACGCATCAGCATCGGCCTGGAGGCCGCGCTGGGGAAGCTATCCTGCGGCGACGGAACGGGCGAGGTCTCTGAATTCAGCGCTGAACTCATCGGGGTGAGCGCCCCTCCGGTTCGGACCCCTTGTGGCGAGACTGCGACTTTCGATGAAGTGGAGCCCCATCAGACCTATCGCCTGAACGTGCTCGCCTACGAAAAGGGGGCCGCGGCTCCGCACTGGCAAACGGCTTGTCGCGTGACGGCGCTGCCGGGTGCCGTGACGCCCGCAAGCTGCGATCCGCTGCGGACACGCTGAAACGCATCCTCCAACTGCCGCGCCTGGCGCCCCGTCTGGCGCCCCGTCGGGGTGGTCGATGAGACGCTGGATCCGGCGAACCGCACGGCCTCGTCACAGACAGGGCCAGCGCAATTTCCGGGCGTGCCGCGGGGACTGGAGACTACTTTGAGTTGCGGGCCTCGCCTGCGACCGCTACCACCTGAGGGTATGCCAACCGACTACGGGTCTGGACAGCAATTGGGTCTGGCCAAGCCTGGCCCGGCGCTCAAGGGGGTCCTGATCGTCCTGTTTGCGGTCTGGGTCGTCTTCGCCTTGGCCATCAACTGGGGAGGCGCCAGCGAACAAGTGTTCCTTTTGTTCGTCGGCAATTCCGAGGCGATCCTAGATGGACAGATCTGGCGTCTCGTCACGCCGCTCTTCATGCATCTGCCCACGGGAGGGATCGGCCACATCCTGATGACGCTGCTCGGGCTCTACTTCCTGGGACACTCCCTCGAGGACACCTGGGGAGCTCGGCGCTTCCTATCGTTCTTGTTCTGGTCGGGGGTGATCGCGTACGCGGTTCAGCTCTTGGCAGCGCTCGTCTTGCCAGCCTATTTTCGCGAGCGCCTGGTGCCCGAGCAGTGGTTCGGCGCCATGCCAGTCGTCGATGCCATCGCCATCGCCTGGGCGCTCAGTTTCAAGGGTAGAACGGTTCAGCTCTTCTTCGTCCTGCCCATCAGCTCACGGGGCCTGCTACTCTTCGTCGTTGGGGCAAACGTGCTCATGGTGATAGCGGGGGCACTCAATTTCGCCGGGCACGTGGCGCTGTTCGCTGGCATGGGTGCTGGTTGGTTGCTCGGTGGCGGGACGCCCTCCCCTGCGCGCCGCTTCGTTCTCAAGCTACGCCTGAAACAGCTGAGCGCCGAGCAAGCCCGCCTCAAAGAACAACGTAGAGATCGGGTAAAACGCTCCAAGCTGCGCGTCATCGATGGCGGCCGCGCGCAAGAGGACTCCGAACCTGACGACAAGACTTGGCTCAACTGAAGCGCTTCGGAACAACAGCCTGTGGCGCCCGAAGTCCGGCCGCATGCTGGGCCCCGATACCCAGGGCGCGCAGAGCTGCGCCCTGGCATGAACCGCGACCAGACCGCACGATTTTCGAGGCGATTCACGGCCTCGGGACACGAGCGTTTTTTCCCTCCCCCGCGGCCGACACGGCGTGCTAACACCCGGAGCCAATGCAGCTGCTGCTCGATTCCGAGGCGGTCAACCGCGGACTCCGGCGTGTCGCTGGCGAAATCGTGGAGCATCACCGGGGCGCGCACGATATCATCTTGATCGGCGTTCGCCGCGGTGGGGTTCCCGTCGCCACCCGACTCTGCGCCTGGCTCGAGCAGTTCGAGGGCAAAGTCCCACTGGGAACGGTCGATATCACACTTTATCGAGACGACGCGGCCACGGCCTTGCCCAACCCGCGTATCGGGCCCAGTGACATTCCCGGGTCCATCGAGGGCGCGCACGTGATCATCGTGGATGACGTGTTGTTCACGGGCCGTACCATACGAGCGGCCATTGATGCCGTCATGGACTACGGTCGCCCCAAACGCATCGAGCTTGCAGTGCTGATCGACCGCGGCGGCCGCGAGCTCCCAATCCAAGCGGACTACAGAGTGCGCCAGGTCGAGGTCCCGCGGGATCAGCGAGTCGACGTGCTCGAGAGGCATGGAGAGCTCGAGGTCGTAACACAGTCCTTCGCCAACCCGACCCTCCCTCCCGAGTCGCCATGAATCAAGGTCGCCTGCGTCACCTTCTGGGCATTGCCGGACTGGAAGTCGGCCAGGCGCTGCGTATCCTCGACAATGCCCGCGCCTTCTTGGAGGTGACGCGGCGCCCTGTGCGTAAGGTTCCGACGCTGCGCGGCAAGACGATCGTGAATCTATTCTACGAGGCGTCCACCCGCACCCGCACGTCCTTCGAGTTGGCGGGGAAGCGTCTCAGCGCCGACGTCATCAACATTGCGACGCAGGCCTCGAGCACGAAGAAAGGCGAGACCCTGCGCGATACGGTCGCCACCATCGACGCCATGCACGCTGACGTCGTGGTCATGCGGCACTCGGCGTCTGGCGCCCCGCATTTCGTCGCGCGGCATGCGCGCGGCGCCGTGGTGAACGCCGGAGACGGCATGCACGAGCATCCCACCCAGGCCCTCTTGGACGCATTCACCATTCAGCAGCACAAGGGCATCGATCTCAGCGGGCTCAACGTGGCTATCTGCGGGGATATCGCACACAGCCGAGTGGCCCGCTCCAATGCGCTGTTGCTGAATCTGCTGGGAGCCAAGGTGCGCTTCGCGGGCCCTCGTACCATGCTTCCCGTCAGCGAGAGTGCGCTCGGCGGAGAATGCTTCGACCGCCTGGAACCGGCGCTGGAAGGCGCTGACGTGGTCATGATGCTGCGAATTCAGCGCGAGCGGCTGGGCGCTTCCTTGTTTCCCAGCCTGCGTGAGTATTCGCGTGTGTTCGGCCTGAACCTCGAGCGACTGTCGCGAGCAAAGCCCGACGCCATCGTCATGCACCCAGGGCCACTCAACCGGGGCGTGGAGATTGCCGACGAAATCGCCGACGGGCACCAGAGCGTCGTGCTCAATCAGGTCGAGTCTGGTGTGGCAGTGCGCATGGCGGTGCTGTACCTGTGCGCGAGCGAGCCGGGGGAGCCGGCCGTCGGCTAGCGCTCCTCGGCCATCAGTCCGTGGCACCTAGGTCTATCTGGCGCACCTCGGGCACGTCGCTTCCCAAGAAGCGTGCAGCAACGCCCTGAAAGCTCGCCGGCAGGTCAGTCACCAGCAGGCGCAGCCGCGCCGAACCCGGCCCGCTAGCTGGAGCAATCCGACCCGACTGCAGCAAAGACGCCAACTGTTCCGCCGTCGCGCGGGCGCTGTCCACGATGTGCACGGACTCTCCGGCGAGATGTCTGGCCACTTCGCCAATCGTGGGTTTGAGCAGGGGATAATGGGTACACCCGAGCACGATGACGCGCGCGCCCGCCTGTATCAGCGGCGTGAGATACCGTGTCACCGCCAAGCTGGGAACCTCGCCCTCGAGCCAGCCCTCTTCCACCAGCGGCACCAGCAGCGGAGCGGCCTGACCTCGTACCTCGTGGCGCGTCGAGACCTGAGCGACGGCGCGCGCGTAAGCACCCGAGGCGATGGTGCCCTGAGTGCCGAGCACACCTATCGGCCGGGGGCCAATAGCGGCTCCCAGGCGTTCCGCTGCATGCACGGCGGCGCGGGCGCCCGGTTCGATGACGCCGATCACCGGCAGATCGAATTCCAGGCGAAGCATCTCGATGGCGACCGCGCTCACGGTATTGCAAGCAACCACCAACGCTTTGATGCGGCTCTCCATGAGCACGCGTGCACACCGGCGCGCGTAGCGAACCACTGTCTCACTCGAGCGGGTGCCATAAGGAACTCGCGCCGTATCACCGAGGTAGACGATGCGCTCGGCGGGCAAGCGCTCGAGGATCGCTCGAACGACCGTCAGACCTCCGAGCCCTGAGTCGAACACTCCCAGCGGCGCGTCAGAGGTCACCATCTCAGCTTTCAGAGCGAGGCCGTGGCACTCGATGAGTGAGTGCGTGTGGCGGTCGCAGTCGCAGTCGCGAAGCTCGCTCGGTCATTCAAACCTCCTCGATGCGGATGAACCGCGGAGGAGCGCGCATGAAGGACTTCTTCTCCACCACGGACAGCGCCCCCTTGAGCTGACCTTCGCGGCAGGTGTGCGTGATGATCAGTACGGGTACCCCTTCGCTGCCGTCTCGAGCGCGCCCCTCTTGCACCATGTGTTCGATGCTCACCTCGTGCTCGCCCAGGGCGGTGGCTATTGCCCCCAAAACGCCGGGGCTGTCCATGACATCGAAGCGCAGGTAGTAGCGCGACTCGAGTTCAGCCGAGGGCTCGATGGACCGTTTGGTCAGCTTGATGGCACGGGTTGCAAGACCGGGCTCCCCCTCGTAGCGGGCGCACGCAACATCCACAGTATCGGCGACCACGCTCACCGCAGTAGGCATGTCTCCGGCACCGCGCCCGACCAAAAGGCAGGGACCAAGCGCCCTGCCCATGATGAAGGTGGCATTCAACACGCCATCGATGTTTGCCAACACACTCGACTTGGGGATCAGGGCCGGATGGGCGCGCAGCGAAAGCCGGCTGCCCAGATCGCGGCCTATCGCGAGGTGTTTGATCGTGTACCCGAACCGCTCGGCAAAGTTGAAATCGATCTGGTCGATGGCGCGGATCCCTTCCACGGGCACCGACTCTGGGTCCACCTGAGCACCGAACGCCAGCATGCTGGTTACCACCAGCTTCTGTGCCGCGTCGTGCCCATCGACATCCAGACTGGGCTCGGCTTCAGCGTAGCCGAGCTCTTGGGCTCGGCTGAGCGCCGCCTCGAAGCTCTCTCCCTTGGAGCGCATCTCGGTCAGGATGAAGTTGCAGGTGCCGTTCAAGATGCCGTGAATGGATTCGACGCGATCGCTGGCGAGCGCGTCGTGCAAAGTACGGATGATGGGAATGCCACCGCCAACCGAAGCCTCGAAGGCCAGGTCCACGCGGTGGGCAACCGCCAGCTCGATCAGCTCCGGGCCATGCTTGGCCATCAACAGCTTGTTTGCCGTAACCACGCTCTTCTGCGCCTCGAGAGCGCGCCTGACGAACTCATGGGCAGGCTCCTCGCCGCCGACGACCTCGATCACCAAGTCCACGCTCGGATCGCCGAACACGCGTTCGGGGTCACTCGTAATCCACGCCGCGTCACATTCCGGGACCCTTTTCTTGTGCGGATCCTTGACCAGAACGTGGACGACTTCCAGACGAGCCCCCACACGCTCCGCGAACGCCTCCTGGTTCTCGTGCAGGAGCCGCAGCACGCCTCCGCCGACGGTTCCACAACCCAAGAGCGCAATACGCACCGAGTCTTTTCTCTGCGAACTCATGATCGAGTGACCTCCGAAACCGCGTTACCTATCGCTCTTTAGCCCGAGCCAGCGTGCCGCTCAACCGGAGCTCTCCCCGGCTGACTCCGGTTCATTGGCCAGAGCTCGGCCCGTCCCCAGAATTGCCTCCAGCCATTCGAGCCGGGGGCGAATCCGACTTTGGACGCTCCGTTTCGGAGCACTCAAGAGGACTCCGTACCAAGAGCGCAGCCGGGGACGACCCGCATTGCCGGCAAGCCAGATCGGCATGCCGGTGACGGGGTCGGACTTATACACGAAAAATGAATGGTAGTGATACTTCTCGTCGTCCCTCAGGCCCAAAATGGTCACGACGTCGCCGGGTCGATAGCGCGCCGCATGCTGCTGCAGATGGGCAAAAAAGGCGTCGCCGGCGCGCAACGGAATCTGCTCCTCCGAGGGCAAGTAGTAGACGTCGAACTGCTCGGGATGCCGCCAAGCGAAGTCGGTGAAACGCTCGACGCTGCGCTGGTTGTCGATGTCCAGCTCGCGGAAAGACAGCTTCCCATTCGCTCGCGCCCGCTGTTGCCCACGCGGCAGCCACCAGCTGCCGCTAGCGCGCTCCAGGGTATCGGTGATGAAGTCGATACAAACCTGGGGCACCTTGGGGCGACCTCGAGCATCGAATACGTAGTACTTGTCGCCGTTGAACTCGTAGGAAGACTGGCCCAACCGATACGCGGTGCGCCAGGCCGGACGAAGCTTGCCATCCTGCTGCCCGTCTTCGGTCCTGGGCTCGTCGAAAGGCAAGGCTTCTTCCACCATGCGGTCGATGACAGCCTGCTGGGGCGCGAAGGCGGCGCGGCGTCGTCTCTCCAGACGGCGCGCTTCGAGCACGGTCTGCTTGCGATCAGGCTCCAGAAGCTCACATTCCAGCCTGAGCTCCGGGCCCTCGCGCTTCAGCAACGTGAGGACCCATTGGTCGCCATACAGCAGGTTCAGGACGAGCCAGTCTTTGCCCAGGTACTCTGCACGCGCACGCCAAAAACCCAGTGACCCTGCTAGTGATTCCAGGTCGACGTGCAACGCTGGACCCGGCTCGTCCCCCTCGGCCCAGACGCGGTCGAAGAGCAGCACCTTGGCACGCTCGCCGCTCGCCGAACCGGTCTCGTACACATAGTGACCTCCGCGGCGGGCCGCCAGCAGCCTTTCGCTGCCGCGCTGGATGACGACACGCTCGACATCGAACAAGTCGTCGAGCTCCACCTTCTGCAACAACGCGAAGGCCAGTCCAGGTTCGTCCGTGTAGAGGTAACCTTGTCGCAGCAGCACCGCCCGCGCTAGATCGGGACGCCGGTAGAAGAGGTGATACAGCTTGCCGAGCTCGCGTGCCGTCGGTTGGAGGACGAGCGCTTGCCGCAGTTGTTCGACGAGCGGAAGATCCTGAGCCTCCCAGCGAGGCTCGCTCACGAAGAGCACGGGCGTGGCCTTGGCGCGCCCGAGCACCTGTCCGCGGACTGCGTCGAGCTTCGGCGTCCCTTCGAGGGCGGGCTCCGAGCGAACCAGCTGAGAAATACGAGCTTGGCAGGACTCGCGCCGAGCACGCTCTTGGTCCGTTGCGGCTGGAGCGCGGGTCGCAGGCAGCGCTGCCCCCTCCGCCAGGGACGCACTAGGGATGGGCGGCGGGCTCTCGCTGCACGCGACCGCGACGCCCATGACCAAGAGAAGACGCGTCAGGATCACCAGGGTCGAGCATGGAACACTTCGCATCTCGGCGACAACGATCTCGGGCGGCAACCGCGCCATTGATGACAGTTGTAGCAGCGCGGGCTCGAAGGGGCCGCAGGACCACGAAATCGAGGGGGTGCGAGAGTGTAGGAGCTCAGTTTGTCGGGGCTTCCCGACTGGCTTCCTTCTGCGCCATCTGGTCCACGTAGGCCTGAGAGGGCTGCGGAAGCTGCTCGAGCCCTGCCTCCAGCACCTCGTCGAGCTTGTGCACAAAGACGAACTCCAGCTCGTCGCGGATCTCCTTGGGCACCTCCTCCAGGTCCGCCTTGTTGCGTTCCGGGAGGATGACGCGCTTGATCCCCGCGCGGTGGGCCGCCAGGGTCTTCTCCTTCACTCCACCAATCGGAAGCACACGACCTCTGAGTGAGATCTCGCCAGTCATGGCAACGTCGTGGCGCACGCGAATGCCGGTCAGGAGCGAGACGATCGCCGTGAACATGGTGATACCCGCGCTGGGTCCATCTTTGGGCATGGCACCGGCGGGGATGTGAATGTGCACGTCGCTCTTCTCCAGGAAGTCCTTGGCGATGCCGTACTTCTCGGCGTTCGTTCGCACGTAGCTCAACGCCGCGTGAGCGCTTTCCTTCATCACGTCTCCGAGCTGGCCAGTGAGCTGCATTTTGCCCGTGCCGAACATGCGGGTCACTTCGATGAACAAGATCTCGCCGCCGACGCTGGTCCAGGCGAGCCCCGTGGCCACGCCTGTCTCTTCGGTGCGTTCGGCAACCTCGCTCGTATACTTGATCGGCCCGAGGAATTCCCTGAGATCGTCCTCCGTCTTTATCACGCGTTCGGACAGGTCCCCTTCAGCCACCTTCACCGCGACTCCGCGAATGACGCTGGCAACTGTACGCTCCAGGGACCGCACCCCAGCCTCGCGGGTGTAGTGCTCGATGAGCTCTTCCACCGCTTCTACGGTGATTTCGAGCTGACCGGGCTTGATGCCGTGCTCTTCGAGCTGCTTGGGAATCAGATGCTGGCGGGCGATGGCGAGCTTCTCGCGCCGGGTGTACCCTGGAATCTCCAGAATCTCCATACGGTCGCGCAGCGGCGGCGGGATGGGGTCGGCGATGTTGGCTGTCGCAACGAACATCACGTTCGAAAGGTCGTACGGGATTTCGAGGTAGTGATCGGCAAACGTGTTGTTCTGCTCCGGGTCCAGCACCTCCAGCAACGCGGCGCTGGGATCGCCGCGAAAGTCGTGACCAATCTTGTCGACCTCGTCCATCATGAAAACGGGATTGATGGTTCCCGCCTTCTTCATGCCCTGGATGATTTGCCCTGGCAGAGCGCCCACGTAAGTGCGCCGGTGGCCGCGGATGGCCGCCTCGTCGTGCACGCCACCCAGTGAAATGCGCACGAACTTGCGTCCAAGCGCCCGCGCGATGCTCTTTCCGAGCGAGGTCTTACCGACACCGGGCGGTCCGATCAGGCAGAGAATTGGCCCCTTTTTGTCCTTCTTGAGCTTCCTGACCGCCAGGTACTCGACGATGCGCTTCTTCACCTTGTCGAGCCCGTAGTGGTCTTCGTCGAGCACCTTGCGCACCTCGGCGATTTCCATGTTGTCGTCCGTCGAGGTGTGCCAAGGCAAATCGAGGATCCAGTCCAGGTAGGTGCGCACCACCGTGTATTCGGCACTGCCGACTTGCATGGAACGCAAGCGCTTGAGTTGTTTGCGAGCCACGTTGTCGGCCTCGGCGGGTAGATCCGCCTTGGCGATGCGTTCTTCGATGCCGTCGAGGTCTCCCTGATCGCCGTCGTCCTCGCCCAGCTCTTCCTTGATCGCCTTGAGCTGCTGGCGCAGCACGTACTCGCGTTGATTCTTGCCCATCTCCTCTTTGATTTGCGAGTTGATCCGCTCTCTCATCTTGAGGATCTCGAGCTGGCGGGTCAGCAGGCGGAGTACCTTCCGGATACGCTCCTTGACCTCGATCGTCTCGATCAGCTGAGCTTTCTCTTCCACCGGCGCGTCCAGATTGGCCGCCACCAGGTCCGCGAGGGCGCCGGGTGCCTGAATCGAGTCGATGAGAGAACCGGCTTCGCGCGGCAACTCGGGCATGAGCTGGATGACCTGCTTGGCGACATCGCGCAGGCTCATGGCGAGCGCTTCGGCTTCCACGTCTTCGACCGCCGGTGTGTCGACGCGGGCGATGCGCGCCTTGAGGTACGGCCCCGTCTGAATCAGCGAATCCAGTCGAATACGCGTCAGCCCCTGCAAGATCAGCGAGTAGTTGCCCGAGCTGTGCTTGAGCGCTTTCAGTACCCGCGCGGCACACCCCACCGGGTACATGTCGTCTGCGCCCGGATCGTCCGTGGCGGGATCACGCTGCGCAAAAATTGCGATGACCGGGTTCGCCTGGGTATGCACTTCTTCCACCAGGGCCACCGACTTGGCGCGTCCGACATCGAAGGGAGCCACCGCGCCTGGAAATAGCACCGCGTTCCGAATGGGGAGAACCGCAAGCTCGTCTCCAAAGTTGATCTCGTCTTCGGCCGGCGGCGGAGGAGGGACGGAGGACGGGCTCTTTTTTTCGCTCATTGAATCACCTTCGCAAATGCCCCCACAGGGGGTTACCTCAAACTACTCCGACGGCCAGCAAAGACCAAAGCTCAAGGTAGTTTTTAATGAAATGAAGGTAACCACGTCCGAAGCATATGCCAGGCCTGTGGCATGGGCGCGGCGGGCAGGCTAAAAGCAGCCCATGCGGGCGGTTTTCTTTGGCACTCCGGCGGTCGCGGTCCCCGCGCTGCAAGCCCTCGACGAGGTCGCCGAAGTCGTCGGTGTCGTGTGCCAACCGGACCGGCCAGCGGGTCGCGGCATGCGCGTGAGCGTGCCCGCGGTGAAGCAGGCTGCCGTGGACCTCGGGTTGCCGGTTTTCCAGCCAAAGGCAGTGAAAACGGGCGCGCTGGCGGCCTGGCTCGAAGACCTGCGGCCGGATGTGTCGCTGGTGATGGCCTACGGGCGCATCCTTCCCATCCAGGTGCTCGAAGCCCCCAGGTGCGGCTCGCTGAATCTGCACGCCTCTTTGCTGCCCAAGTACCGTGGCGCCGCTCCGATCCAGTGGGCCATCGTCCGCGGCGAAACCGAGACAGGGATCTCGTTGATGCGGATGGATGAGGGCATGGACACCGGGCCCGTCTATTCCTGGCACCGAATCCCCATCGCTCCCACCGAAACGGCGGGGCAGCTCACCGAACGCCTGGCGCAGGTGGCGGCCGAAGTCACGCGCGTCGATGTGCCCCGAGTGGTTCGAGGACAACTTGAAGCATCTCCTCAAGATCACACCGCCGCCAGCTATGCGCCGCCCATTGACAGCGAGCTCTGCGCCATCGACTGGACCGAGACAGCACGAGATATCGTCAATCGAATTCGCGGGCTGTCGCCTCGCCCGGCGGCGTACACCAGTGTGCGCGGCAAGAGGTTGAAGCTCCTCGAGGCTCGGGAAAGCGGAGCCATCGACCTTGCCGCCGGTCGTGTGGAGCTGACGCCCGGCTGCATCCGGGTGGGTACTGGTCAGGGCGCGGTGCAGGTGCTCACCGCTCAGCTCGAAGGCAAGCGAGCCGCCAGCGCCCCGGACCT
The DNA here is from genome assembly GCA_963809955.1 of uncultured delta proteobacterium. Taxonomy (GTDB): domain Bacteria; phylum Myxococcota_A; class Polyangia; order Polyangiales; family Polyangiaceae; genus JAICQQ01. The sequence goes on along the minus strand of CAWELQ010000026.1, from coordinate 241,954 downwards.
GATCAATGGCCGTATCCTGCGAGCCGGTGAGTTGCTCGGTGGCAGCTCCGAATGAACGTTTCAGAACGGGTCCTCGCGGAGATCCGAAGCGAGTTCCCAACCTTTCGCATCGTCAACAAGCGCGAGAGCTTTCTCTCGCAAATAATTGATATTGCACTAAAACTTGTGACATTGGGGCAGCAACGGGAATTCCTGACCAACTACCACACCGTGCTCGGAACCACACTGTACGTCCCGGACTCATGGCCGTCGGCCTCGGACGTCGACCGCGCCATCCTGCTGCGTCACGAAAGGGTGCATCTCCGCCAGCGGCGGCGTTATGGTTTTCCGCTGATGGCCTTTTTGTACCTGGTCCCATTCTTCCCGCTGGGCCTCGCCTATGGCCGTGCGAAAATCGAATGGGAAGCGTATACCGAAACGCTCAGGGCCACCGGCGAGTTGATGGGGGTCGACGCGGCCCGGTCCCCGGCTCTGCGGCGCCGGATAGTTGCCCGCTTCACTGGAGCAGCCTACGGATGGATGTGGCCTTTTCCCCGTCAGGTCGAGCGTTGGTACGATACAGCCATCCAACAGCTGGAGAACACTCTCGTGCAGCACGCCACGTCGAGTGCTGAGTTCCGAGGCCGCAAGGAGGGGGAGTGACGAAGACCGTCGTCGGGATCGATCTGGGCACGACGAATACGGTCGTCGCCGCCGTCCGTGACGGGCAGGCGTCGGCACTGCCGGGGGAGGACGGTCAGGTTCTGATCCCCAGCGTGGTCTCGTTCCATCCCTCGGGAACCGTACTCGTTGGCCGCGATGCCAAAGCGCGCAGAAAGGTCGACGCGGTCAGCACCATCTATTCGGTGAAACGGTTGATCGGACGCAGCTGGGGTTCCGACGAGGTGCGTCAGGCGCGCAGCCGGTTCCCCTTCGAAATGCGCGAGGGCCCCGGACAGGCCGCCCTGGTGGTCGCTCGCAAGGAAACCTACACCCTTCCGGAGATCAGCGCCTTCGTCCTCCGCAAAGCCAAGACGGTGGCGGAACGCGCGCTCGGAGCACAAGTGGATCGCGCCGTCATCACGGTCCCCGCCAACTTCAATGATCTACAGCGCGCCGCGACCAAGGTGGCTGGCAGAGTGGCTGGGCTCGAGGTCATGCGCATCGTCAACGAGCCCACCGCAGCCGCCCTCGCCTACGGATACGGTAAGGCCAGTTCGGAACGGATCGCGGTGTACGACTTCGGTGGAGGTACACTCGACATCACCCTGCTCGACCTGTCGGACAACGTCTTCGAAGTCTTGGCGACGGCTGGCGATACCTTTCTCGGCGGAGACGATATCGATTTGGAGATTTGCGAGCGCATGGCAGACGAGCTGCTCGCCAGTCATCGCATCGACGCTCGCGCCGATCCGGCCGCGCTCGAGCTGCTGCGTGCAGCCGCGGAGGACCTGAAGCAACAGCTCTCCCAAGACGCACATGCCAGCGTAACCATTTCAGAAATAGGCCATGGGCCGGGCGGGCGCGCGTTCGATTTCAGCTTCGCGCTGAGCCGCTCGGAGCTCGAGCAGCTGATCCAGCCGATCGTCGCGAGAACCTTCGACGTTTGTCGCGAGGCGATGGGGATCGCGCGCCTGCAGTCGGAGGATTTCAGCCAGGTCTTGCTGGTGGGGGGCTCGACCCGCATCCCGCTCGTACGCAAGGAGGTCGAAAGGTTCTTCAAGCGCGCCCCCGTCACCAGCCTGAATCCCGACGAGGTCGTGGCTATCGGCGCGGCCATCCAGGCCAGCGCGCTGAGTGGCGCTGAGAAGCGACGCAGCACGCTTCCACTACCCCCAAGTCCAGCCGCCCGGGGCGGCCAGCGCCCTCGTTTGAAGACAGTGCCTCCGGCGGACACGGCCAGCTACGGTCGCCCGCGTCTGCGCACGGCTCCGGGGCTGCAACCGAGCTCCCCGGGCCCGTTTCCGACACGCCAGCGGCGCGCCCCGGTGGTTGTCCCTCCGGCCGCCGGGCAACCGAGCTCGGGCACTCCGATCACCCAAGATCGAGCCGACAGGGCCAAACGTACGACGGCGATCGGGCTGGGGACCGCCCCCACGGGCCAACCGTTGACGAGCCGTGACCTTCCGCCGGGCATGACGCGCACGGGTCGCGGTCTGGGACCGCCTGGCCCGGCCTTGACGAGCCAGCCGGGGTCCGCTCCGATCCGCGAGCGAAGCACGCTGAAAAGCGCGAGCGAGGACGCCAAACACGCGCGCGCCCGCTGGGAAGAGCTACCCCCCGGCTCGTCCCGAGCGCTGAGCCCGGACGCGATGGCGAACAAGTACGGAGACCTCCCTCTGGTCATGCCGCCCGCTACTACCCCGGCTGGCGGGGGCGAGATAGAGCTACTGGACGACAGCGATCTCGAGGATATCTCGTCCGAGCTGTACGACGCCGGCACCTTCGACGACGACGACGAGGAAACCCAGGCGCGACGGCCACCGCCCCCCGTCCAGGAATCTGTCGCCGTCGACGACGAGCCAACACAGGTGCGGCCTCTGCCTGCTCTCGAAGCAGTGCCCCCCGCCGTCACTCCACCTCTGGAGCTAGCTGCTCCGCAGCAGGAGCCCCAACCAGGCCCTCCAGCTCCGGGTCCGTTCGCCCCCCCGTTTGCAGCGCCGGCCCCCGACTCGAGTCCGCCCTCGAGCCCTCCCCTGAATCTGCCCGCGCCGGGCATCCCCGGTCAGCCTCACGCCGACGGGACCCCACCCATGCCGGGCGCGGCCGAGCAGGCTCGTGGGACGCTGCAGTGGGGGAGCGGCGAACCGGTCATCCGAGAAGCTCCGCCGGAGCCCCCGTTGCTCATCGACGTCACTCCCCTCACCCTGGCGGTCGAAACGGTGGGCGGCTACTGCGACACGGTGATCGAGCGCAATAGCCCGATTCCCTGTGAAAAAAGCCGGCAGTTCGCCACGGTCTTGGACGATCAGGAGAGTGTGCGCGTGCGTGTGAGTCAAGGCGAGGCTCAAGCCTTTGCGCAGAACACGTTGCTCGGCGAGGTGGTGCTCTCGGGTTTGCGCAAGGCCCGCCGCGGCGACGTCAAGATAGAGGTCAATTTCGCCCTCGACGCCAGTGGTATCCTCAGCGTCAACGCCATTGACCTTGGCACGGGGCGCTCCGTATCGACCCGGATTCACCTGGTTGGGCTGACCGAGGGCACGGACGTCGACGCCATGCGCAGGCGGCAGGCTGCGGCAACTCTGGCCTAGCGCGATGAACCCGCGATTCGCTGGGGCCCCCCGCTCGCCCCCGAGCCCACCAAAGCGCTACCCTGTGGAGACAACGTATCAGCAGCAGGAACTTCAAGCATGCTAGCGGGGGAAATTGAAATCATCATGGCCTGGAGCGAGGTGATCGACGACTCGACCTACTACGAGTTGCTGGGAATCCTCGAAATTGCCGATGAAGAGGCCATCAAGATCGCCTATCGCGAATTTGCTCGCGCGTTCCATCCGGACACTCACCCGGACGCGGACGTCGAAGTGTCCGCCACGCTGCGGCGCATCTTTCAGCGCGGCGTCGAAGCCTATCGAACTCTGTCAGACCCGGCGCTCAGAGCCGAATACGATCTCGCTTTGGCCCGCGGCGTTCTACGTCTGAAAGACAGTCGCCTGCCGCCTGCGGCACAGGGAGGGGCTCGCAGCCTCGAAGACCTCTGCGAGACGATGAGCGCCAAGATGGCGGCTCGTCGAGCCGAGCAACTCATCACCGCCGGAGAGCTGGCGGAAGCCAAACGCCAGCTGCAAATGGCCGTCTACCACGAAGGCGGCCACAACGAGCGTCTGGTCGAGCGCCTCGATGCGCTCGACCTGATGCTTTTTGCGAAAGGACAATGAGCGCGATGGACCCAAGCCAAATCCCACTGGTGGTGTCTCACCAGGTTCTGCTGCTTCTGGCCAACTTCACCAAGGAATTTGCCCCAAAACCACCTACATTGGTGCCCGCACACCCTGCCGAGACATACCGACCAGAAATTTGCGGTGCAGCTGGCCGCGGCAACCGATCCAGCCGGGCTCCGCGTCTAACTGCCTTGCGAAATCGGCCGTCTGGTTGTTTGGTTTTTAGGACACTAGCTTTCGGCTACAACAGTGTTAAAAGGATGGCCCCGCTGGCCCGATGCTAGACCGAATTGTAAACCGGAACGTCTGTCCTGGTAATATCGTGCCTGCCCTGCCGCAGGCCTCACCATTAGCCGGAAAGCCCGTGCGGCGTAACGGTGATTCGAAAGGCTGACTGTGAAGATCGAGTGTCCTTCGTGCGCTGCTAAGTATTCGATTGGCGACGACAAAGTTCAGGATCGCCTGGCAAAGATTCGTTGTCGGAAGTGTGGCACCACCATTGTCATCGACGGCAAGCAGAACCCGCCGAATATCTACGCTGCCGATGCGGGGGCAGCCGCGGACTCCGGCGCGAGCTCGATAGCCGGTGCAAGCGCGACCGCCAGCACAGCGGACAGCGCCGCTAGTAGCGGCGGCGAGTACACCGTCGACTTCGGCGACGGTGACCAGCGCAACATGTCGCTCGCTCAAGTGGTCGACGCCTATAACAACGGCGAGGTCAGTGCGGAACACTATGTCTGGGCCGATGGCTTCGACGACTGGAAAGCCCTTGGCGAGGTGGATGCCATCGTCGAAGCGCTGCATGCAGCCTCGGAGGCTGGAGCAGCAGCGCCTCGCGCTGCCGCAATAGGTGCCGGCGCTGGGCGCGCCACGACGGACCTTTTCGGAGGCATCGACCAGGCAGGCAGTGAAGAGGACGTCACCACGAGTGCAGCTTCGCCGGACCCCATGCCTTCCGCACCTGCGGCCACGGGAGCCCGCAACGAGTCTTCGGTCCTGTTCTCCCTCAGCGCACTGACCTCCGCAGCAGCTACCGCCAAGAGCTCCGAAGGTGGTCTCGCGGGGCTCGCCAGCGGTTCGAGTTCGAGCAGCAAGGAAGACTCCGGGTTGATCGACCTGAAGGCGTTGACGGCCGCCGCGGCAGCGAGCGATGAAAAGAAAGAGGCCCCACCTGCGCCCATCGGGCTCGGTATGACGCCCGCTCCGCTGGGAGGCGTGGGCGCAGCACCGTTGGGGATGGCCGCCCCGCTTGGTGGTCCCGGTTCGCCCGCCATGGCCTTCGATCCCGGGCCGATGCCCCACCAGAAGAATCGCACCGGTTTGTTCATTGCCGGCGGCATCGTGGTAGCGGCGGTGGCGGTAGCCCTCATCGTGGTTTCCAGTCAGGAGGCACCGGCACCCATTCCTTCCGCTGCGCCCATGGCCGCTCCGACGCCTACCCCGACGCCCACGCCTACCCCAACGCCCACGCCCGAGAGCACGGCCCAGCCACCTGCCACTGGAACGGCCGAAGAAGACGCCGGGGCGGAAGAAGATGATGTCGCGAAGAAGAAGACCGCCACGGTCGCGCGGCGCACGTATCACCCCCGCCCGCAGGCGCGCAAGACTACCTCGAAGGACACCTCGAGCGGCAGCAAGTCCTCTGCACCGGCCAAAACCAAAAAGAAGACGACGAGTAGCACCAGCAAGTGCGGGTGTGCCCCCGGTGATCTGCAGTGCGCCATGCGTTGCGCCGCCGGCGGGTGAGCGCCGGGTTGAGCCCGGAGCCGAGGAACTCAGCAGACAGCGCGCCGCTGCAGCAAGCTAGGCGGACAGCGCGCCGCTGCGGCAAGCTAGCCGTTGAAGACCCTGGGACGGAAGGTTTGGGGACGGCGGGCGGCTACTTGCCCGGCGTGAGGGCGACGTCCCGGGCTTCATCCTTGGCGAAACCATTGCCGTGCTCAATCAGATAACGCCGGGCACCTCGCGCCGCTTCGCGATCCTTACCCAAGCGCTTGAGGGCCCGGAAACGCTCCACCTGCGCCTCCTGCACCAGCGCGGAATTCGGATACTTGGACAAGAGCTGGTCCAGGTACCCCACGGCCCGATCGTCGTCCTGCCGATTCCTCGCGTCGACCGCCAGCCGGAACAAGCGGTTTTCCTGAGGGAGCGTGCTCGACACCAGCGGGGCGTCCGCCTGATCGCTCTTCGGCTGGCTGGGCTCGGCCGCAGCCACTGTCGACGATTTGCGGATGACCCCAGCAACCTTGGCGGGGCGAACTCGAGCTACCTTCACAGACGCGCCCGGCTCGTGCTTCGTCTCCACCTCCTCAGCAGCCTTCGCGGGGTGTACGGCTTCGGGATGGTGCGACGACGACCAGCTCTGCCCCGCGCGAAGCCGAGCCTTCTCCAGCCCGTTCTGCAACACCGCTACGACGCCGCGGCTCACACTCACGCGGGTGGCGGTGTGATTCGCTTCGTCTTGATCAACCGCGACGGAAAAGCGAGTTCCGTGGACCACCACGGTGGCATCGGGGGTCTCGACGACCACTCTGCGAAGCGCCCCCGTGCGCTCGGCGGCGGGCTTTACCGCCACGTCGATGACCCCCTTCTTCAAAGCCACGCGGCGTTCGACCGGCTCGTTCTTGGAAAGAACCAACTCGCTCTGTCCGTGAACGAGCACGCTCGTATCTGCGCCGACTGCGACGCCAGCCTCACCGTCATCGTCGGTGATGACCCTTTCTCCTACTCGGAGCGCCTGAGCGCGCCCCTGGAGCACCTCATGGCGCGGCTCGCCTCCCGCTTGCGCGGCCACCAACACGCGCCCCGCGCGATGGGTGAGGGTCGCGAGCTCACTTCGCGCGCTGGCAACCTCGTCCAGCGACGTGGATTGATGGACGGCGTAGTATGCTGCCCCCGAGACACCGATTAGCATGGCGGCCACAGCCGCCAGCGAAACCCAGCGCTTGAGCCCGAGCGAGCGTTCGCGCTCCAGGCTTCCTTGACGCATGGCAGCCGCTATGGTGCTGACTACCCGCGCGCGACGTTCACCGACGCTCGCGTGGTCCTCGACCGGAATCACGGAAGAGCGCCACCGATCCAAAGCGTCGTCCACCCGCTTCTCGGTGATCTGCACTCCCGCAGACTGGTGACCCGCTTGCGGCGCACCAGCTTCTCGCGGCGTGTAGCTCATTTTCTCCGCCTCCCACTGTGCTCGACGCCCATCCGCCGATAGAGCTCTTTGCGCCCCCGCACGAGCCGGGACTGCGCCGCAGCCACGGTGACGTTGGTCATCAGCGCGATCTCGGCAAGCTCGTGGCCCAGCACATCGTGCAGGAATACAGTCTGTGCATGCTCTTGCTTCATGGACACGAGATGCGCCCGCATGCGTTCGAGCTCGGCTCGCGCCGCTGTCTGGCGCTCGATGTCAGCCGTGCAAGGTGCCGATTCCGGTTCCGCTTCGATCTGACGATCGAGAACGGCCCGTTCGCGACGCCGCGAACGCAGTGCGTTGAAGCCAACGTGGCTGGTAACGGTGGATGCCCAGGTCTTGAGGCTGCACGCACGCGCAAACGACTGGCGCGAAAGAGTGAGCACGATTTGCTCGAAGGCAGCCTGCACCAAATCCTCGTGATCGGACTCGCGCCTGCCGAAGACACGGTACAGAGTGTGATCCACGACACCAATCAAACGGTCGTAAAGCTCGCCGGCCAAGCGGTGGTCCCCCGTCTCGACGGCCTCGATCAGGCGCTCATCGCTGATGGGAGGCACAGCCGAGCCGGTGGAGTTCGAATCCCGGACGACTCGCAGCTCGGGTCGGCGCGCTTGTGCAATGGTGGTCATGAGAACACTTCCATTGGATAGTAACCCATCCGCCAACCACCAGGCACCGTTAAAAAACGCGGAATTGGCGCCGAAATGACGAAAATGACAGTGTCACTTTGGGCGCGACACCCAAGCACGGAGTGCTATGCTCCGAGGCGATGAACCTGCGCGCGGGAGCTTCTATCCTCGCGCTAGCCTTGCTCTGGGTAGCCTGCCACGACCGCAGCTTCGAACTCGCGGGCGACACGGGCGCGGCTAGCTCGGTGGGAGGTACACAGGCCCAGGGCCCATCAGCCGTCGATGGGAACCAGCCGAGCAGCACGGCGGGGAATACACCTTCCACGGGGACTGCCACCAGTGGCTACGGAAACGGCGACCCTACTGGCATGAGCAGCGACATCGGCAACTTCGCGACACCTTGCTTCGACGATTGTCCCACTTCCAGCACCGGCACGGGCAATGCGCCGAACTCGATCTCAGGGGGCGGAGGAGCCTTCAGCAGCGATCATGGCACGACGAGCACCTATCCGGGGCCCGATAACACTGCAGGGCAAGGCCCCACCGGTGGCTGCAGCGGTCCTGGGGACCCCGATTGCTTCGACTGCGCACCCGAAAACGTGAACTGCTGGCTGTGCTCGTACGCGCGCAACTACTGTGAGATCCCCACGCTGGACTGTCCGAACTGGCGAGACGTGTGTGAACGGTGCAACGAAAATACTCCGTGCACGATGCCAGGGCAACGTTGTTTCCGCGAGAACGGGCAGTGCCGTACCGCATGCGAGTCCGACCAGGCCTGTCCTCCGGACCAAGTCTGTGATCCGGTCGAGGGTGTGTGTGTCCACTGTGATGATGATGCGGGCTGTGCAGACGGTGCCCACTGCCTAGCAGGGCGTTGTGTCCAGTGCAGAACCGCCGAGAGGGATTGCCCCCGGTACGAGCCCCACTGCGTTGCTGGGCTGTGCAATGAGTGCGTTTCGTCCATCGAGTGTGACTATCCGAAGCCGCTCTGCTACGCGGGCCGCTGCGTGGAGTGCATTCAAGACAGGGATTGCGGCAACGGTCAGGTCTGCATCAACGCGGCTTGTTCGTCGCTGTGAGTCAATTCGCCGCGCGCGAGCTTGCCGTGACACTCAGGGCAGCACGCGAAAACCGAGCGACAGCTCGCCCCCTACCGACTGCTGCTGCCCTCGCCAGACGAGGAGCGAACCGTCGTCGCGGTTCTGACCTTGGGAGGCGCCCTTCGTGATGGTGAATTCGGTATTATGGCTCCACCAGGCCAGCCCCACCCCCAGCACACCCCCGAGGTGTCGACTGGGCTGCCAGGCGAATTCCAGTCGGGCACGCGCGCCCGGTACCCAATGGGTGATCGCCCTACCCTCCAGGCTGGCGTCATCGAGCACGACGCGCAACCGCTCGACAGCTACGGCTGCCGTCGCGTCCAAACCGAAGCGGGACTCATTCAATACTGGAAGGCCCAAGCCGAGATCCGCTTCGCCGAGTTCGGCCACCACTCGCTGCGCATCCGGCGGGCGGTAAGAGTAGCGAAGCGCCGAATAGGCAAACACGGGCCACGGCTCATCCATGTAGGCGGCACCGAGCATGCCGCCAAAACGCCAGGGTCCACTATCGAGGAACGGACCGGTCACTGCGGCGAGGTCGAACCATAAGCGCCTCGGCGGTGGACCCGGCGCCTCGGGACGAACGCGGACCTCCGGTGCTGGTTCCGGTGATTCGACGGGTTGGGGAGCAGGCTCGGGTGCCACCGGTGCTTCCCGCTCGGCTTGCTCCTGCGGAGCGAGCCCGAACCGGCTGGCCAACGTCCCGACCACGAATCCCGCGGTCGTCCAGCGCTCGCCCAACGCATCGCTGTCTTCGAAGGTGATGTGGCGTGTGATCCAACTCCCGCGACTCTGTCCACGTTTGGCTCCTACTTGAATGCGCACACTGTCGGCTCGAGGCAGCCACACCACGATGGCGAGCGCGCTCACCCGGGTGGCGTCCACTTGGTCGGCGGTCACGCATTCGACTGGGCTAGCCGCCCGCGAGCAAGCATCGAGCAAGTGGCGGATCAGTTCGGCGTCCTGCGTCGGCGGCGCGATCTCTACGGCAATCGGAGGAACGGGCAAAGCAACGAACCCGTCACTGCGCCAGCGGCGCGGGCACCCGAAGAGCGAGTTCACCGTTCGGTGCGGCCCGCTCGAAAACCGCGCCACGTCGGTCAGTCACACCGAGCCTCAACAGACCGTTGCTCAGACTCAATGCGAACGGGGCGCGCGGCGTGGGCGATGACTCGCCGCCGGGTACGACGAGCACCGTCACTGGGGTGGTGGCACGGGCGATCGTCGTACGTGCCGACTTGCAGCGCGCTGCAACGCGGCCGATCGGGTCCTCCATCACGCAACGCCTGAGCGCTTCCTGGTCCGGCTTCGGGTCCACTGCGGGCACGTCGACCAACAACGCGGCCGCCCTGAGACGCACCTCGGCAGACGGATCCGTGCGCACCAAGTCTCGAGCTTCCCCCGCACAACGCTGCCCGGCTAGGCGCAATGCGCCAAGGGCGTTCGCACGAACGTAGCTGCGACGATCGCGGAGAGCAGCGCAGAGGTCCGCCGTCACGGCGGCTTTCGTGCGAAGCGCCAGGCGACCCAGTGCCGCCGCAGCGTTTCCGGCCACGGCAACGTCGCGGTCCTTCATCAGCTCGACCAGGGCCCGCTGCTCGCGCGCAGTGGCCACCGAACCCAGCGCCCAGACAGCATTGGCACGGACCGACCCGTCAGGATCGCGGCTGAGTTCGAGCAGCTGCGCGATGGAATGGGGTTCTGAACCGAGCGCCTCGGCGATCTTGGCGCGATCCTCCACACTCGCCGGTTTTGTCAGGAGGCCCTGGAGGACACTCGAAGCGTTCTCGGTGGTCGCATTGCCCAGCGCCTCCAAGAGAGCGTCCCGCCCGCCCCCACGACTGGCCCAAGCGAGCTCCGCGAGCTCCTTGGTGACCTGGGGGTCGCTGTTGACGCGCATCGCGCCCGTCAAAGCGAGCAACAACGCGGACCGGTCTTGCTCCGCGGCTCTGCTCAAGCGGCGCAAGAGCTCACCGGCGGTAGCGGGGTCGGGAGCTTCAGCGAGCGCCAGCGCCGCCGCAAAGCGCACGCTGGGCTCTTCGTCGCCAATCGCGTCCAGCAACACGCGCTGCTGTCCTGCGGGGCCGAGCGACCCCAGCGCCTCGAGCGCGGCGCGCTTCAATCCCAGATCGTCGGCGTCCTCAGCTATCGCCATCAAGGGTCGCGCAGCGCGTTTCGAACGCGTCAACCCCAGGATCTTGGCGAGCGCAGCGCGCTCGGAGCTGAGGATGTCGGGGGATTTGAGCGCCGCCTTGATGGGCTCGACCGCTCGCCCCTCGGCCGGGCCCTCCGCGAGCAGCCTTCCCGACGCCTCGATGGCTGCAATGCGTACGGCCGAGTCGGGCGCCGTCAAATACTCGAGTGCGGCCGGAAGCCCCGCTCGATCCCCAATTTGGCCGAGGGCAGCCAGGGCGACGGCACGCTCGACGCGCCCCGCCCGCAGTGCCTCGGCGAGCACGGGCACGGCGGCCTTGCTGCCGAGCCGCCCCAACACCACCGCGCAGCCATCCGCCCGAGCACGAACCAATTCGTCCTTCACGCAGAGGGTCAGCGCGGGCTCGGCTTTCGCTCCCGCCATGACCAGCGCATCGAGCGTCGCTTCCCTGACCGCCGGAAGGGCGCCTCCGCCCGTCCGAGACCCGAGAGTGCGCAATAAGGCCTCCACGGCGGCGTCCGACCCGATGGCCCCGAGCGCCCACACCGCCGCTGCCTTGACTTCCACGCTGTCGTCTTCCTCCATCAGGGAAACCAAAGACAGGATGGCGCTCGGTTGACCCAGGCGGCCCAGGCTGCGCGCAGCGGCCGAGCGCACGTCCTGGTCGTTGTCTCCCAGGGCGAGGATCAGCGCGGCGCTCGCACGCGCGTCGCCCAGCTCTCCCAAGGCGCGTGCCACGCTGGCGCGGACGCTCGCCTGCGAGTCTTGCACTTTGCCGATCAAGGGCACCACCGCCCGCGGATCGCCCAGCCGCGCCAACGCCCGAGCAATCGCCTCCCGCACACGCGGCACGCTGTCGTCCAGGTGGCTCAGAAGATGCAGCGTGGCTCCCGACGCCTTGGACGCGCCGAGCGCTTCGGCAGCGCTCTGACGCACTGCCGGATCCGGATCGGACAGGGTGCGCCCCAGGGGCGCGATCGCCGCGTCCGAAGGGTTCACCCGAAGCAGCTCGATGGCGGCCATCCGCACGCGACGCTCGGGATCGTTCAACCAGGGAATCACCAGATCCGACACGCCACGAATTCTCAATCTGAGAGCGGCGTCCAACGCCGCCAGGCGAACCTCCATGTCGGGATCCTTGAGCGCCCGCGGGACCAGGCGCTCAGCCACCGATTGAGGGAGGTCGACGATCTGGTGGGCCGCCAGTCGCCGTTCGGGCGCGAGCTCGGACCCCAGCTGCCGTTCGATGCGCTCCGCGGCGTTCGGCCACATGAAGGCCCGGGCACCGCAGGTCAGGGTGAACGCGACCAAAAAGGCCAAGATCCAGTTTCGGACCAGCACGTTGTCAGGCTAGCACGCCTGGGCGGGGAGTTTCGAGGCTCCCGGCCAGAAGCATTGCGCGGGGGCACGTAGCTTGCTACGAGCGTGCCCCCATGGAGCGACCCGAACGTGTACCGGAGCCGGAAGGCAAGCTGGCCGTGCTACTTCCCGGTCTGGGGGCTGTGTCCACAACCTTCATCGCGGGTTGTCTCTTGGCTCGGCAAGGTCTCGCCAACCCGGTCGGCGCGCTGACCCAGAGCGGCACGATTCGGCTGGGCAAGCGGACCGACAATCGCATCCCCAAGGTTCGAGACTTCGTGCCTCTAGCAGCGCTCCATGATCTCGAGTTCGGAGCCTGGGATCTGTTCCCGGACAACGCCTACGATGCCGCAGTCAGTGCCAACGTACTCGAGGCCCGGCATCTGGATCCCGTGCGCGCCGAACTCGAGCGCATTCGACCCATGCAGGCGGTCTTTTACCCAGAGTACGTCAAGCGGCTCAGTGGCCCGCACGTCAAACGCGCCAAGACCAAGGCCGACATGGTGGAGGCCCTACGCGAAGACATCAGGAATTTCATCAAAGCCAAGAACTGTTCTCGGGCCGTCGCCGTATGGTGTGGGTCGACGGAAACCTATGTGGAGCCGAGCGCCGTGCACCAGAGCATCAGCGCTTTCGAAAAGGGCCTGCTGGACAACGATCCAGCCATCACCAACTCCATGCTCTACGCCTGGGCCTGCTTGAAAGAGCATGTACCCTACGCCAACGGCGCTCCCAACCTGACGGTGGACACGCCCGCCGCGCGCGAACTCGCGCGAGAAACCAACACGGCAGTCGCTGGCAAAGACTTCAAGACGGGTCAAACCCTGATGAAAACTATCCTGGCGCCGGGCCTGAAGGCGCGGATGCTGGGATTGAGCGGCTGGTTCAGCACGAACATCCTGGGCAATCGCGACGGCGAGGTCTTGGATGACCCCCAGAGCTTCAAGAGCAAGGAAGTGAGCAAGCTGGGTGCGCTCGAGCACATCCTGCAGCCCGATGTCTACCCCGAATTGTACGGCAATACTTATCACAAGGTGCGTATCAACTACTACCCGCCCCGCGGCGACGCGAAGGAGGGCTGGGACAACATCGATATTTTCGGCTGGCTCGGCTACCCGATGCAGATCAAGGTCGATTTCCTGTGCAGAGATTCGATCCTCGCGGCCCCGATCGTACTCGACCTGGCTCTATTCATGGACCTTGCGAAGCGCTGTCAGTTTCGGGGTACCCAAGAATGGCTGAGCTTCTATTTCAAGAGCCCCATGACCGCCGAGAACCTCTACCCCGAGCATGACTTGTTCATTCAATTGATGAAGTTGAAGAACACTTTGCGCTGGATCATGGGGGAAGAGCTGATCACACATCTCGGCAACGAATACTACGACTGAGCTCCCGAAAGGCGCTCAGGTCAAGCCGCCGCGGCGTCTGAGAATCCAGTGCACCCCCAGGCTCACGGTGGCACCCAACGCCCAGAGCCACGGAGGTAAGATCGGGCTGACGTGCCGCTCGACGGACACCTGGGTCTGTGGCGGGGTAGGCAGCTGGTCGACGTCGTCCCAGTTGACCGACTCAGCATGGGTGAGTTCGGCGATGCGCTGCAGGCGTCGCGCGTCGGGTCGCGAATCCTGCCAGGCTTCACCACCTTTCTCGCAGGCAAAGTCGAGCCTGCCCGGCGGAGCCGCTCCGATGCGCGCCTTCGCCGTATAGCCCCCTGCCTCCAGCGGGCCGAGCTCCACCTCGACGGGCTGCGCGTCGCCTTGGGTTCGGGCTCGCTTGACGATGGGTGCCTCGGAATGAGTCCCGAGCTTGGTCAGCTCCACGACCACGTCCGCGGCTTGAGCAGTCAGCGGGATCAGGCGTAGACGCGTGGGTTCTCCAGCGACGCACGACCCGACCAGCTCGACCGACCCCGCCTCGTAGCGCGGGTCGCGCATCAACCAGCCCAAGAGCCCCTCCCACAACGCACCATAGCCCCGGCCCGCGCTGCTGACTGCCTGCTGACTAAACGCCAGGCGGTGCGTGCCGTCGACCCCGAGAGCGATGCTGCGCCCGTCTCCCACCTCCCTGAGGGCCAGCACTGGCATCGAGGCCGAGCCCGTCTTGCGCCCCGGGTGCTCCCACAAAACCAGAGCCCCCTCTTGAGCGGCTCCGAGCGTGTTCGAGCCAGGCATCTCCGGCAGCGAGACGCCCAACAGGGAACGCAACGGTCTGAGCACGGAAGCGGCCAGACCCGCAGCCGTATAGCGGGGAACGAAGCTTCCCAGATCGAAGGGCTTCTTGCTGGCGTCGAGCGCCACGGGCAGCACCTTCTCCAGGCTCGTGCCCGCGTAGTTGCCGCCGATGAACGAAGCCGGACCACCTACCATGATCAGCCCGCCACCCGCGCGCACATAAGCCTCGAGCGACTTGAGGTGTCGGCTGAGCTGGTACTCCTCCGCGTCGATGTCCTGCAGGATGACCGCGTCGAAGCTGGGCAAATGCTCGGTGAAGAGCTCATCGACAGGAAATGGGATCAGCGCCATTTCCGAGTCGTCGCTCATCGAATTGTTTTCCCTGGTACGCAAGATGAAGAACGCCACCAGGTCCAGGGAGCTGTCCGCTTTCAACCACATGCGCAAGGCGCGCACGTCATAGGTGGGGCGACCCGCGACATGCAGCAAGCGGATGCGGTCTCGGGTCACGTTGAAGGTGATGAGCCGACTGTCATTTTCCGGAACCGCGTCCCCTTTGGGCGCTCGGATGGCAACTTCCACCACCCGCGGACCAGCACGCTCCAGAACGATCGGTAGCTCGACGGTGGCGACGCCGTCGTGCGCCTTGGCAACCCCTTCGGCCAACACCACCGGTTCGTCCCCACGCAACATTTCTCTGATCGTCACCGGCACTTGCGTACAATCGAGCTCGTGGCAACCGATCTCGACCGTGACCGCCAGGGGCTGATGGGCCACGGCCGCGCCCGCCGCACGCACGCTGCGAATGCTGGCGTCTCGAGGAGTTTCGCTGGCAACGTCGACGGTGTGAATCGGCACGCCGAGCCCGTCGAGGAGCCGGCCGAGCACTTCGTCATCCAGCTCGGCGCCCGGTTGCGACAGCCGTCCGTCGCTCACCACGACGACGGCGCGCGGCCGCTCGCCGGGCGAGTCAGCCAGCGCGTTGAGCGCGCGTACCAGGTCGGAATCGCTGGAGAGACTCCTGAGGGGGTCCTTGGCCGAGTACGGGCGCACGCCTTGGTCTCCGAACGTGAGCAGATCGAGGCGCGCGTGCTCGAAGTGCTTCTCCAAAGCCGCGACCACTCGGTCCGCGCGCTGGCGACGCGTCGTATCCCCATCTGGAAGTAGCAGGCGCCTCGAGCCGTCCACCAGTACGGTGACTTTGGAGCCCACGACGCTCCCCTTCTGAGAGACATGGGCGGGGCGCAGGATGGTTGCACCGATCAACACGGCAGCCGCGAGGCCGGTCACAGCGATCGGAAGCCCAAACTTCTCACGAGCTCTCAACTCGATCGCCAGGAAGACCAGCCAGGCGACCAGCACCAGTAGGACGACGACTACCGCCGGTGTCCCGAGATCCTCGGACAACGCCCAGGTCTGCTCTCGCATGGGCTCAACGGTGCTGCCGCGCGCGGCGGCGCATCAACCAGGGAGCGTGCACCTGGTCATCCTTGTAGTCCGAGCACAAGACATACATGGCCAAGTTGACCGCGAGCCGAATGGCGTACTGACGCTGCCGTTCGCCTCCCGGCTCTACGGGGAGCGCCCAGGCCCCCTGACGCCGCGCCAGTGCGCCCAACAGGTCGTGGGACAGAAGCAGGACTTGCGCATTCTTGCCACGCACGATGGCTTCGACGCGCGGAGGGCCAAGAAGCCGCCCGACAGGTCGGTCAATAATATAGTAGGTCTTGAAAATCACATGAGAATCGTCGAGCTTGACCACTGGTGATTCCGGCAAGACTCGTCGGAGTTCCCGCCGCACGCTCTTGCCGAAAGCACCGCTCGTCGGATTAGAATCGTCCACGACCATCACCCCGCCGAGCTTGAGGAACTGCCGGAGACCACGCACCTCGGGGTGGGTGAGCGGGGCCACCTCCGTGGCTCCCGCCCAGACTACGAATGGCTCGGCAAACAACTCCCCCTGGTCTGCGCCGACGAAGCTGGTGGCGATGCGTGCCGGGGCGCTCGTCCGCCGCACGAGCTCCCAGGCCCACCGGGCAGGAGCTTCACCCCGCGCCGGGTCGAGACCCGTTCCACCCAACTTGAGCACTCGCGGATGAAACGCAGCGGCACCGCCAAAAGCCAGGGCACGCCGGCCCCCCAGAGCCAGCGCCAGCGCGGAAAGCAGTGCCCCGCGCCGCGTCAGCCCTGCTGGTCTCAGTCGAAATTGTCGATCTTCCACTGACCCTCTTCACGCTTGAGCTTCACTGTATGGCCGTCGGGCAACTCGACCTGCGCATTGTCCCCTTCGACCTGAATGTCCAGTGTCTCGGGCTCTTCGAGGCCGCTTACCAGCGCCCTGACGTTGTTTTCCATGGTGCCTCGCGTACTGCTGGTCATCACACGCATCAGCGCTGGATAACTCCGCCTTGCCAGCGCAACTCTCAGCTCGGCCAGCGCTTGGGCCGGCGTCACGGCACCGCTGGGAAGCGTCCCCACCTGCGCCACGCGGAACCGGCCAGACTCGAGCTCGAGAACAGCTTTCTCGCCGTCCTCGAATCGGATCTGCGCCCTGGCCTGGACAGTCAGCGGACCTTTTTCCAGTGCACGACCCGTGCTGGCTAGCTCTCGCCGAGCGTCCCGTACCAAGCGCTGGGTCCGTTCAGGACCATACTCGTGCTGAGATCGCTCCGTGAGCAGCGAATATACCGCCTCGGAGTCTCCTGCTTTCGCCGCACGAGCGAACTCCAGGGCGGCCACCCTGGGATCCGGAACGGCGGGCCGAGTGCAACCCAGCGTCAGTGTGAGAAATGCGACGCTCCATGCTGGCGGGGGCAATCTGATGGATGTCATGTATTGACGAGAGCTAGCGAAACCCAGCGATCTTTTCTACCTTCAGCACCCGATGAACCGAAAACGCGCTTTCCGAGCTTTCCCACGGATGCTTGGCAGACGCCAGCTCCTTCGGTGGATGGCGATGGCTTGCGCCCTACCCGCTTGTGGAGCTCCTCCGCCGCGGCAGGCAAACCCTACGCGTCCACTGGACGAACAGCGAGCGATTCGGGTCATCATTCGAGCCTTTCACGATCAGAACGACGCTCCGGTCCCTGGCCGGGAAGTCCAACTCCCGGCGGGGAAAGCGCTGAAAATCGATGTGGGCTCGCAGGGTCACAAGTACGGCGTCGCTTACCTGACGGCCAGTGAACGAATCGCGCTCGGTTCGGCGCTGCCGCCACGCGATCCAGCGATGGGAGATGCCTTGCAGCTGGTGCGTGGGACCGGGCCCGATTCGGACGCGCGCATTCTGGTGCTCTACGACGAGGACTACCTGCACGACGATTACGTCGGCGTGGAGCACGAAGAGACGACCATCACCGCCGAGAGGAAGCTGACTCGAGACGTGCAGGACTTTTTGGTTCGCGCCAACGCAGAGCGCTGGCCATGAGTGCCCAGCAACTGCCCGGGGCCCAGTCCGAACGCACCCTGCTGGCGATGGGTATCACCGCCACGCTACTGGGGATCGCGATGAGCATGGGGCGCGCCGCGACTTTTGGCGCGGGACTGACCCTGGCAGGGCTGGTCGCGAGCATGGTCGGACTGCACCGCTTCGGGCGAACCGGGCCCGACACTCCTCCGTCACGCAAACGCCGCACCCCACGCAAGACGCGAAAAGCCGATAAAAAGCACCGCCGGCCGTCGGACTAACGTCGGGGATCGCGCTCAGGTTTCGCTACGGAGGACGGCGATTCCCGTGCCGTCGCCGACCTTTTCGAAGGGCACGACGGCCAAACCGAATACGCGCCCTTCGATTTCCAGCGATGTAGCAAAAGGTGCCTTGGCGCTCGCATGCGCCAGCGGCTTCTGTTTGACGATCGCGTCTCCGTTGACGGCTGGCGAGATAGGCGCGCCATAAGCCCGCCCGGACACCAGGACGTACACATAGGTCAGTGGGACTTTGCCCCCCGCTTCGGTGTGGGCGAGGATATCGCTGCGCAACGACGTCTCGAGCCGATAGGCGTACGCCGACCACGACCAACCAGACACGTAGGCCGCCACGACCTTTCCCTCCACTTCGATGGGCACGCCGATCACCCATTGGGCATCCGGCTTGCCTCGCACCCCCGCGGCTTCCTTCATCGTACCGCGCGTCTCGACCGTCTTGCCCGAGAGCACGCCCTTGAGGTCTTCGAACGCAGAGAACATGTTCTTGCCGGCCATCAAATCCTGGTCTTGGTCGTTCCGGATGACGGTGCCGTCCTTGCCCACGAGCGCGAAGAACGTGCTCTTGGCGACGCGCAGGTCCTGGACCTTGTTGCGCGCCTTGTCCAACGCCTCCTTGGCGGTCTGACCATCTGGCACACCCTCTTTGAAAACACTTTCCAGGTACTTGGCCCCTTTCGGCATTCCCTGCCTCAGCTCCTGGACGTCCTGATTGGCCGCGTCCAGCAAGAACTTGGCGTGCGCCTTGGCCTTTTCGGCGCTCACCTTTCCCGTGTCCTGACAGGCCAGGCTCCCCAGGCCTCCGGCCAGAAGCACCAGGGCGGCGAGCCAGCTTCGCCGTCCCAGGGTCGAGGGTTTGAAGCATTCGTCCCGCATGTCCTGCTTGTACCACAGGGCGTGCGCTCGATGGTCCCGTCTCCGTGGTTCGCTCGGGATCAGGCGGCACATACGTAGTCCGTCCCCTCCTGCCGGCCCATCCTGGTCAGCTCGTCGCGGATCTGCCCGCGGGCGCGCTCTCCGGCCACCGAGACGATCATCCGCTCGACGTGTAGTCCACCAAGCGACGCCGGGTCGATCACCGGCGCGCCGCGGATGGTCTGCCCGATGCGACCCGGGTGGACTTCCACGATGTGCGAGGGCACATGACCGCGCGAGGCCAGCTGTTCAGCCAGAGCCTTGCCGGTGCCGCCATAACCCCACAATACATAGCGCGCGTGCCCCAGTAGAAAGGAGCGGGACAGGTGCAGGGCCTTCAACCACGTGAAGCGCGATTGGCTATAGCGAGCGTCGACTCTCGAGAGGCGCGCCTCGCTGTCGCGCCAGTGAAGCAGGCGTCGTGGGACCACGCCGAGCCGATGACCAGCACCGAGCAAGCGCAGCAAGAGGTCGTAGTCCTCCGGAGCATCGTGGTCGCGGTAGCCGAACTCGACGAGAAGCCTGCGTTCGATGAACCAGGTCGGGTGAGCCAGCGGACACTCTACGAAGCGTTCGCGCCGCACGTCCTCCGGTCCCCGCATGGAGTTGAGCCAGGCTTCGTAGTTTCGGCGCCCGTCGCGCAACCCGGCGCGCGGAAACACCCGGACATGCGAGCCGACGCCCGCAAGGCCCGAATCTGCCGCCAGGCCGGTAAGCTGATATTCGAGCCGACGGCGCACCATCCAGTCGTCGGCATCCATGCGCGCGATCCAGGGTGCGCGAGCGGCAGCTAGACCCTCGTTGAGCGCCGCAACCAATCCGGAGCGCCCCTTGCGGATCACGCGAAACCGCGGATCGCGGGCAGCGAACGCTTCGGCAATCGCGCCGGTGCCATCCGTTGAAGCGTCGTCCACCACGATGCACTCGAAATCCTCGCGGCTCTGACGCGCCACGCTTTCGAGCGAAAGCCGCAACGTGGCCTCGGCGTCGTGCGCGGGAAGAACGACGCTGACTGCGGGCGTCAGCTGAGCTTTCCTGCGGCTTCCAACACGGCCTCGACATGGCCGTTGACCTTCACGGAGCGCCAGGCATCGGCGATGACTCCCGATGCATCCACCAAGAAGGTACTTCGCTCGATGCCCATGTACTCACGACCATAATTATGCTTCTTCACCCAGCAGCCGTAGGTATCGATGAGCTCCTTATTGGGATCCGAAAGCAGCGTGAACGGCAGCTCGAACTTCTCGACGAAGCCAGCATGGCTGCGGCTCGAATCCGCGCTGACCCCGAAAACTCGCACGCCGAGCCGTGAGAAATCAGGATGTGCGTCGCGAAATCCACAGGCTTCGTTGGTGCAGCCGGGGGTATTGTCTTTCGGATAGAAATAGAGCACGTAAGGGTGACCGTTCAGGTCGGAAGACCGCACCGTCGCCCCGGTCTGGTCAGGCAGCGCGAAGGCTGGCGCTCGTCCACCGACATCCACGCTTCGCGCTTTCGGTGAACCGTGCGTCGCCCGTTTCGGCGGCGCTCCCGCGCCCGCCGCTTTGGTCGCGGGGCGCTTGGTCGTCGTCGACTTCTTCGCGGCCTTCTTGGCGGGCTGGCTCTTCTTCGGGGACTTCTTGGCGCTCGCCCGATTGGGCCGGGTCTTCTTGGCCGCGGCAGCACGTTTCGTGGATGGCGCTCCGACCGTGCCGGCGGCGTTGGACTTGCCAGCCTTGCGTACCCGAGACTTCGACTCGGTCCGCTTCTCAACTGATTTCTTCGCTGTCGACTTCGCCGCATCCGACTTGATGCGCGCGACCTTCTTCTTGGGGGCTCGCTTGGGTTCTACCTTCTTGGCTCGCTTCTGCGTCCGCGGGATCTTGGCCATACTCGTTCAACCTTTCCACACCAGATGCGGGCACTTTAGCTGTCCCCCGTCGGGCTTGACAACTCGGTAAACGCCAGCGACGACCGGTACCGATGCGCACTATTCGACGCGGAGCGTACGGATGCTGGATGTGCCGAGCGCTTCGCCGCTGTCGGGGAATTTCGCCCAGACGCTGATTTCGTAAAGACCCGGACCGCGGTCGAGTTCGAGCTCGATGTCGAACCGCGCCCCGTCCAAGTGGACCTCCTTGGGCGTCTGGTAGCCCTTGGGGAAATAGACGACGTCAGGCTCTGGGATGGGATACACCGACGTCTGGTTGAGCTCGCTCGGACTCATCGGGCGAGGCAGGGCCTGCTTGGCCAGACCGATGCCTCCGAACTCGAGCGGCTCGAACACCTCTCCGGAAACACGGATACTTTGCCCGACGGCCGCGTGCGCGGGAATCGGGTCGTAGTCTCCGTACTGGTCCACGAATTCCTGCGCCATGCAGGGTTGCTCGATACCCTCCGGCTTCGCCAGGCCAACCCCGAGGTGCGTGTGGGAGCCCTTCAAAATGTTCCGGCGGTGGCCATCGTTGGGAGGCACCTCCCCGACGAACGCGAGCTCGACCTTTTCGAGCTCCTGCGCCATGAAAGTGGGATTCGGATCGAGCTTTCGCGCGACTCCGTCGAAGAAGCAGGCCGAGTTCTCCTGAACCATGTGCACGCCGCCCGCCTCCGAGTAGCGTTGCTCTGGAACCGAGCCATCCGTCCCCCAGTGCGCGGTGAAGCCGTGCGCGCTCATGTCCTCGGCATGGCGCTGGGCCGCGCGCTCGGCCACCTCATCGCGCTCGACTGGCTCGAGCCCTTCCCTAGCGCGGTCTCGATTGACCAGCGCAAGCACATAGTCCTTGGCTTGCTCGAGGTTCATCGGCCCGGTGGCCTTCGGAAGCTCGACAGGGCCCCGACCGCAGCCGGCGAGCAGGGCCACGGCACAAGGAACCCACCGACCGAAATTCGGAGACATGCAACCGTTCATAACGGCAGCTCTCACTATGCCACATGTAACCCCGAGCCCAAGCGCAAACCGCAGTCCGAGGCTCGCCGCGGGTTCGCCACGCGGGCGCTTGTGCTCGGGGTCACATGCGCTAAAGTCCGCCCGCCGCCCCTACCGACCCACGCTGACCAACCCTGACGAGTGGAGAAACGATGCTCGACCTTCCCGACCCTGGACTCTATCGCACGACCACGGCAATGCCTGGACACGAAGACGCCTTTCCGGCAGCGGCGCTGGTGTATGTCGGACAAGCCAAGAACAGCAGCAACAAGTTCGTCGTGCGGCCCGGTCAGAACCGCAACAACCGTTGGTACTGGGGCGAGCCCACGACACCGCTCCGCTCGCCCACCTGGGCCCGCACTCTCAAGGCGCTTCCTTCCGAGGGCTTCTACACCCTTCCGGAAACCGTAGAAATGGAAGGCGGTGGACGCTGGCTGAGGAACGCCATCGTCCAGCTTGGGTACAATGAAAAGGGCCAAGGAATCATCTTCGTAGCCGAGTCGCGCGACGCATCCGAAATCAATGCGCTGTACTTCAGCGACAAGGGGATGATCATCCAGGACAGCATGCTCGAGCGCTTGCTCTGGGCGCCGATCCTGCCCGTCCGCAACGAGAGCTGAGGCGACAGAGGGCTCACGCCTCGCTTGGCGGGGCGGTGTCAGCCTTCCTTGCTTCGGGAAAGCAGCCGCTGTCGGGACAATAGCCCGGCCTTCAAGAAGCGTCGGTTGAGCTGTGCGATGAAGTCCACGTCGATCCGCTTGGGGCACGCTTCCATGCATTCGAAGTGATTGGTGCAGTGGCCAAACCCTTCTGCCTCCATCTGGGCAACCATGTTGCGCGTGCGCTGCTCCGCCTCGGGCGCCCCCTGGGGCAAGAGGTTCAGGTGGGCGACCTTGGCCGCAGTAAAGAGCATGGCCGCCGCATTGGGACAGGCCGCCACACAGGCGCCGCAACCAATGCACGCGGCCGCGTCCATCGCCAAGTCCGAATCTGGCTTGGGAACGGGAATCAGATTGGCGTCCTGCGCGCTTCCCGTACGTACGGATATGTAGCCCCCGGCCTGGATGACTCGATCGAACGCACTGCGGTCGACAATCAAGTCCTTGATCACGGGGAAAGCGTCCGCGCGCCACGGCTCGAGCCACAGCTCGTCGCCATCATCGAACTGACGCATGTGCAACTGGCAAACGGTTGTCGCACGTTGCGGGCCATGCGCTTGGCCATTGATCATCATGCCGCAGGAACCGCAAATACCCTCGCGACAATCGTGGTCGAAAGCTATCGGTTCCTCCCCCTTGTCGATCAGGTCCTCGTTGACCTGGTCGAGCATCTCGAGAAACGAAGAATGCTCGGAGACATTGTTGGCCTCGTAGCGTTCGAAGGCTCCTGGCTGATCGGCACTCGGTTGGCGCCAGACGTGCAGCACCAAGTTCAGACTCTCCGCCATTACTTGTAGCTCCTCTGCGAAGGCTTGACGTATTCGAACTCGAGCGACTCGCGATGCAGAGCCGGTTCGGCGTCAGCACCCTGGTATTCCCAAGCAGCCACGTACGAGAAGTTCTCGTCGTCGCGTTTGGCTTCACCGTCCTCCGTCTGGTGCTCTTCGCGGAAGTGGCCGCCGCACGACTCTTCTCGGTGCATGGCATCACGGCACATCAATTCACCGAGTTCCAAGAAATCAGCCACTCTTCCAGCCTTCTCGAGCACCTGGTTCAGCTCCTTGCCCGAACCGGTCACGTTCAAGTTCTGCCAAAACTCCTCACGCACCTTCGGTATCTCGTCCAATGCCTTGCTGAGGCCGGCTCGGTCGCGAGCCATCCCGCAATGATTCCACATCAGATGACCCAGCTCTCGATGAAATGAATCAGGACTGCGCTTCCCACCGATTTCCAGCAGCCTCTTGGTCCGGGCCTTCACGCTCTTCACCGCCTCCTTGACCTCCGGGGCGGACCTGGACACGGGTTTCAGCGGGGTACGCGCCAGGTAGTTGGCAATGGTGTACGGCAACACGAAGTAGCCATCGGCCAACCCCTGCATCAACGCGCTCGCCCCCAATCGATTGGCACCATGATCGGAGAAATTGGCCTCCCCACCGACGAACAGACCGCTGAGATTGCTCATCAAATTGTAGTCCACCCAGAGCCCTCCCATGGTGTAGTGCGATGCGGGATAAATCCGCATCGGAGTCTGGTAGGGGTCCTCTCCCGTAATGCGCTCGTACATCTCGAACAGGTTGCCGTAGCGCTCCTCGACCACCCGCCTGCCCAGGCGCTCGATCGCATCGGCGAAGTCGAGGTACACGCCCCGCCGTTGACCGCTCACGGCGGGCCCCACGCCCTTGCCTTCGTCACACATGTCCTTGGCGCGCCTGGACGCGATGTCACGCGGAACCAGGTTGCCGAAGCTCGGATACATGCGCTCAAGATAGTAGTCACGCGCAGACTCGGGGATCTTGGTCGGATCCTTCTCGACATCTTCCGCCTTCTTGGGCACCCAGACCCGACCATCATTCCTGAGTGACTCGCTCATCAACGTGAGCTTCGACTGCGCCTCTCCGCTCACGGGGATGCAGGTGGGATGAATCTGGGTGTAGCAGGGGTTCGCGAACAGAGCGCCCTTCTTGTGTGCCCGCCAGGTGGCCGTGACGTTGCACCCCTTGGCATTGGTGGACAAAAGAAAACGTTGCCGTAACCACCGGTACACAACACCACCACGTCACCGAGCTCGGAAAACACCTTCCCGCTGACGAGGTCCCTGACGACGATGCCACGTGCGTGCCCGTCTATCACCACCAGCTCCAGCATCTCGCTGCGGGGGTACAGGGTCACGGTACCCGACGCGACTTGTCGCTGAAGCGCTTGATAGGCGCCGAGCAGCAGTTGCTGCCCGGTCTGACCGCGCGCATAAAACGTGCGCGCCACCTGAGCCCCGCCAAATGAACGGTTGGCGAGCAGGCCACCGTATTCGCGCGCGAACGGCACCCCCTGCGCGACGCACTGGTCGATGATGTTGACACTCACTTCGGCCAATCGATAGACGTTCGATTCCCGCGAGCGAAAGTCCCCACCCTTGATGGTGTCGTAGAACAGCCGGTAAACGCTGTCGCCGTCGTTCTGATAGTTCTTGGCGGCGTTGATCCCGCCCTGCGCAGCGATGCTATGGGCGCGTCGCGCGCTGTCTTGGTAACAAAACGCCTTGACGTTGTAGCCGGCCTCGCCGAGCGATGCTGCCAGCGAAGCGCCGGCAAGGCCCGTGCCCACGATGACAACGGTATGTTTGCGACGGTTGGCCGGGTTCACCAGCTTCATATCGAAACGGTGGTGTTCCCAGCGGGTTTCGATGGGCCCAGTTGGTGCGTTGGATCGAAGTTGCATGCTGGTCACTGAACTATGCCGAACACGACCGCGAGGGGGATGGTGATGTTCGCCACCACCACTGCGATGGCAAGCGCTTGAGCCGCACTCCGCCAACGGTCGTTCCTCAAGGGGTTGGAAATACCTACACTCTGCAACAGGCTCCAGGCGCCATGGTACAGATGCACGCCCAGCACCAGCTGCGCCGCAATGTAGAGAGAAGACACCCACGGTACTCGGAAGCCATTCACCACATTCCCGAACACGTTGTGGGTAGAGTGTGCGTAGTCGCCGAAGGACAGCCCAGGATAGGTGAAATGGGCTACGTGGTAGAGCACGAACAACAGCAAGAGAGGCCCCGTCCAGAACATCGTCTTCGAAGCATAGGTGGAAGCGACTTCTGGCGGCTTCACCTTGTATCGATGCGAACGGGCATGCCTCGTGCGCCCTACGAGCTGCAGCGCCGCCACGATGTGGACCACGAAAACGACCAGTAGCCCCGCGCGGACTGCCCAGAGCACCCCGCCCAACGCCTTGAGGCTGGCGGCGTACTTATTGTAGGTGAGCGGTCCGAGATAGACTTGCAAGTTGCCGAGACAGTGACCGATCACGAAGCCGAAAAGAACCAGGCCGGTGATCGCCATGACGGCTTTCTTGCCAATCGTCGTTGCATAGAGCGTGAGCACCTTCTGCATGAAAAACCTTCGATCCGTCGCTATGAACGGCGCTTCGGGGTGCCGAAGATGGACCACCAGCACCCCAGGGCGGACGAGCCGTGCGATGCCGGGCACGCGACAGCACGTACCCGGAATCGCGTCAGAGCTCGCTACGCTAGGCCGCCTTCAGGTTCTTGGCAACGAACTCCCAATTGATAAGTTTGTCGCAGAAGATCTCGAGGAACGCATTGCGATTGTTGCGATGGTCGAGATAGTAGGCGTGCTCCCAAACGTCGGTAGTCAGCAGCGGGACGTCGCTGGTCGTCAAGGGGGTCTCGGCATTCGGAGTCGTGATGATCTTCCCCTTGCCTCCCGAGAGGACCAGCCACACGTAGCCGGAGCCAAAGCGACCAGCGCCCTGGGACACCCATTGCGAACGGAACGAGTCCCAACCACCGAACCCCTGAATCAGGTCGGCAGCGTCGCCTGCGGGCGGAGCGCCGCCGCCTCCGGGTTTCATGCCGTTCCAGAAGAACGTGTGGTTATAGACCTGAGCCGCGTTGTTGAACACGCCGCCCGAGCTCGACTTGATCACTTCTTCGAGCGCCTTGTCCGCCTCGGGCTTGCCCTCGATGGCGGCCTTCAGCTTGTTCATGTATCCTTTGTGGTGTTTTTCGTAGTGATACTCGAGGGTTTCCTTGCACATGACCGGCTCGAGTGCATCCTTGCTGTAAGGCAACGGCGGTACTTCGAATTTCATTTTTGCTCCTTTCTTCGAAGGTGCTTGTAAGGCAAATACAGTCCGATGTCACCACCGGGGCGAGGGCCGGAACCCGCATGCGAAGCGACTTGGCCAAGCCTCCGATTCGCGCCAGAATAGGCCATCGTTCAGCCGCCCGGACAATTGATGCATGCGTAGACGAAACTGGCTCAAGCTGAGTGGCGTTGCATTCGCCACCACCGCCGCCGTGCCCTTCTTGTTTCAGCGGCGTGCCCGTTCGAACGCCGCGGGGTCAGCACTGCTCAGGGATCCGAAGCGTGTGTTGGACCTGCGTCCAGGACTCAGTTACCGAATCCTCGAGCGGGCTTTCGATCCGATGACCGACGGATATCGAGTACCGGCGCGACCGGACGGCATGGCTTGCTTCCCCGGCGCGGACGGCAGCTGGGTCCTGATGCGCAATCACGAACTCGACTACAATCTCGCGCTCGGACCCTCGCGAGGTCCAGCCATTCGACCAGCTTACGACTCTCAATCCGCCGGGGGTGTGACGCGTTTGGTAGTAAGCGCGACCACGGGAGAAAGGGTCTCCAGCAATCTCGTGCTGGCAGGCACGCTCAGAAACTGTGCTGGTGGGCCGAGCCCTTGGGGTTGGATCAGCTGTGAGGAAACCACCGAGCCCAACCACGGTTACGCCTTTCTATGCCGGGCAGACGCAACGGAAGTTCAAGAGCCTCGGCGTCTGCCCGGCTACGGGCGCTTTCGTCACGAAGCGGCCGCTGTCGATCCGAACACTCACATCGCGTACCTGACCGAGGACCAACCGGACAGTTGCATTTATCGCTTCGTGCCGAGCGACAAGAATCGGCCGTTCGACGGCGAGCTCCAGGCGCTGCGCCACAAGACACGCGGAAACTTCCTGCTGAGCTCCGAAATGAAAGCCGGAGATCGAGTCGAAGTCGACTGGGTCAAGGTGCCTCACCCCAACCCGGACGCGGACACGGTTCGTTATCAGGCGGCGCATGCGGGCGCCGCGATCCTGAGCCGCGGCGAGGGCATTTGTTTTGCCAACAAGAGCGTGCTGATCTGCTCGACCGACGGCGGCAAGGCGCGGCGCGGCCAAATTTTCGCCCTCGAACTGGGACGTAACACAGGAAGCGACACGCTCAGATTGCTCGCCGAATCTCCGTCCGAGCAGACGCTGGATATGCCAGACAATATTACCCTGGCGCCCTGGGGCGACGTGATCGTGGCCGAGGACGGCTATGGGGACCAATACATTCGCGGCATCACACCTCGGGGTGAGATCTACGACATCGCGCGCAATGCAAAGAGCCGTGGCGAATTCGCAGGTGTGTGTTTCTCCCCCGATGGCTCGACGCTATTTGCGAACATGCAGCTCGATGGCCTCACCGTGGCGATTACGGGTACCTTTCCCCGGCGTTCGCCCGCAAAGCGGAACCCCTCTTGACAAACTGAGTCTCCGCGCCGCGGAGTCGGAGGGTTACACAGAAGATTCCGTCCCAACTGATGGCCCGCTACCGCACGGCCACGAGCAAAGTGGTTCTTATCGCTGGCAAAACCGCTCAATCCTGGGGCGTGTTCGGCCCCGCCACAC
Organism: uncultured delta proteobacterium; assembly: GCA_963809955.1. Classification (GTDB taxonomy): domain Bacteria; phylum Myxococcota_A; class Polyangia; order Polyangiales; family Polyangiaceae; genus JAICQQ01. The sequence goes on along the minus strand of CAWELQ010000026.1, from coordinate 213,620 downwards.
ACATGCAGGGTGAGCCCCTACGCGCAACTACTCGCGCTCGCGCGACTGTCCAATCGATCGCGGACTTGCGCCAGATTGCCAAGGTTGCCTCCCTCCGCCCGTGAACCACACCCGTCCTCGGAGGCTTTCGCGGGATTGTGAAACTTCCACTGCGGCCACAGCCATCGACCTCCTGAGCTTCGGTCCAGTCAGAGTAGTGCTCCATGCGCGTGCTAATGCTAATAATCATTTGATAGGATGGTGCATTCTTGCCGCGGTCCCCGTTGCTCCAGTTGGCCTGGACAACACCCCTCACGCCCTAACGAAGCGGCAAGCTCTGGTTTTCGCTCCCTTGGGGCCGCCTGGCAGCACTCGTTGTAGTTACACGCTCGAATCGATTGTGCGAGGATTCACGGAGCGCGCGCACGCCAACCACAGTCGCCGACTTTCATTGGAGGATATCGATATGTTTCAGCGCTTTCGTCTCGCCGCCACCGCCGCTCTCTTGGTGGGGTTCGCCACCAGCGTGTCCTGCTCGCCCGCCGACGACGAAGGCGATGGGGACAGCTTCGACGGTGACGGTGGCAGCAACGCATCGGGCAGCAACTCCACGGGCAGCGGCGGAACGGCAAACAGCGGCTCGGGCAACTCCTCCAGCGGCGGCGCCTCGTCGGGCACCTCGAGTTCGACCTTCGATACGGCGGCAGCCACGACGGGGATGTCCAGCTCCACCACGGGTTCCGGCTCGGGAGGCATGCCAAGTATCGGGACCGACCTGCCCAGCGCGTGCCCCGGGGTCCCCTATGATGGAGGCTTCGAAGAGGAAGCGTGCGTAGGTACCGGCTACGAAGCGGAAAACCTACCGGTGGATCTGCTGCTGATGGTGGATACCTCGACGTCGATGGTCGATCATGAGGTCGATGGCTTCACGCGCTGGCAGCTGGTCTCCGATGCCGTCAAAGACTTCGTGCAAGACCCCAGCGCGCAGAACATTGGCATGGGGATACATTTCTGGAGCTGGTTGAGCGACTCCGACTGCAGCGTCGATCAGTACTCGACGCCGACCGTCCCGATCGGCAATCTGGGCGACATCAGCGAAGACATCGTCGCCGCGATCGACGATCAGTCGCCCGGCGGCTTGACCCCCACCTACCCGGCTCTGGCAGGTGCCATCGAGTATGCGAAGGGCTACGCAGCCGACAATCCAGCACGCCAGGCCGTGGTCGTCTTCGTCACCGATGGCTATCCTACCAAGTGCGAGCCAACGGACGTGACGGAGATCGCGTCGCTTGCCGAAGACGCTTGGCTCAACGAGCCGCACGTGGCCACCTTCGTCGTGGGTATCGACGGCACCTACAATCTCGATCAGATCGCCCGCGCGGGCGGCACGAGGGAAGCGTTCAACGTCGAAAACGACGGTAGCACGGGACGTCTGGTAACCGCGTTGAAGAACATCACCACCGACTCAGCGCAATGCGAGTTCGAGATCCCCGAACCCGACGATCCGGAGTTCGAGTCCGTCGACCCGGAGCGAGTTCAGGTGATTTACGAACCAAACTCGGGTGACCCACAAGAGATCCCCAAGGTGTCCAGCTACTCCGCGTGCCTGAACTCGCCCAACGGTGGCTGGTACTTCGGCGGCTCGGATGCCAACGGCAACCCGACCAAAGTGGTCGTCTGTCCCTGCAGCTGCGCCAACTTCGCTGCTGGTTCCGTCCAGGTCGCCCTCGGCTGCAAAGCCACCCCTGTCCTCGAATAGCGCGCGCCGATCTCGCGGCATCCGCGCCGCCCACGTCGTGTCTACGCTGGCGGAATCCGCTAACGGATCTCGCCAGCACCCTTGTGAACGCACGCTTGGTCAAGTCGTGGGCGAACTGTTAGTTGACAGTTTCGAGTCGGTGTTGGAGAGTAGCGAGTGACGAGGGCGGCGGACTGCGGTGCTCCCAAACGACGTCCAGCCGTGCCGTTTGCAAAGCCCCACTCATGCCCAGTAGCTGAGTGGGGCTTTGATTTTTGTCCCGCCCGCGTCGCTTCGTGCCGAAGGTGAGACTTGAACTCACACGGTGTTGCCACCAACGGATTTTGAATCCGCCGCGTCTGCCAATTCCGCCACTTCGGCTTGTTTTGATTTGTCGGGCTGGTATCTCCTTTTGGTCGCGCGGACAACCCTGTTGGCCCATCCGGGCTGGGATGACCGGAACATACCGCGGCGGAGTTCAGTAGCAGATCACGCCGTCCTTCTGTAGCGGTTTTGTGAGCTCGCAGGGGGTCAGCGACTAACCGTTCGGTCGGCAAGGCGGCTCATTAGCGCTTGCGCGCGGCCTGGCGCCGCAAATCCCGAACCGCCGGCTTCCCACGCGACGGGCGGCGTCCACGAAGGATGCGCTCGCCCGCCACCTTCAGGGTCGGTTCCAGTGGCGTCGTGCAATCCACCAACTCCCCCAGGCGCAGCACGGCGGCCTCGGCCTTCTCCCAGGCCGCGGTAAACCCGAGGCTGCCCGGTGAATACTCGCGGGCCATCTCGAGGGACCGCGTGAGAGCGGCGCCCAAGCTCGCTATCGAGTCGAGACGCCTCTCGTCGTTGCCCTCCTTCTTCTGAGCCGCATACATTACCCGCAAGATCCCCAGCAGATCGCGGACGGTTTCGAATGGGTAGGGAGTGTCACGCCGAGCACGCATGATGAGAACGGCTTTTTGAAGGTGTTGGAAGCACCCGGAAGGTATCCTTTGTATCCGAAGGCCGTCCGGCGCACAATCTGGCCTCCATGGAGAAGCGAAATCGCTCGCAGTCTGCAGCACCGCCAGCGCCCAGTCAGCCCACTCCGCTTGGTCAGCTGCTGGAGCAAGCTCAGGTGGAGGCAGCACGCCACAGCGGAGCGGCCATCACCCCGAACGCCTGGCAGTCGGTGGTTGGGGCACGCATCGCCAGCCGTACCAGCGTCGGGCGGGTGTATCGCGGCTCGCTCACCATCTATGCGGCCTCCGCTGCTTGGGCCAACGAGCTCACCTTTCTGTCTGACGACATCCTCGCGCGCCTACGCGGCCTCGGGGTAAAGGTGACCGCCGTCCGTTTCAAGGTGAAAGATTTCGGGCCGCCCCCCGTCTCTCGACCAACGAATGCTTCCCCGGCCCGTCCCCCGCGCCGGGTGCCACTGCCCGCTTCGCTCGAGAAGCGCCTCGCCCTGGTCGACGATCCCGAACTACGCGCCGCCATTGCAGAAGCTGCGGCCTTGTCCCTGGCCGACTATCGTCCCCCCACAGTCTGAGCTCACAGGGTCACGATGCGTTCTAGCCCTTCGATGCGCTGCACCAGGAAGCGCTCGGTGGGGCCAAACGAATGTTGCATGGCCTGGAGCAGCGCCACGTAGTTGCGCAACAGCGTCACATCGACTCCGGATACCGTACGGAGCACCGAGTACAGCTGATCCACCACCGGGCCCGGTAACGGGCGTCGCAGATTCATGAAGAGTTCGAAAGCGTAGTCCGCCCAGCGCGACCTACCCGTCGCTTCCACCAGCCGTACGGCGTAGGTCGCCGCCTTGTCCGCGGTCTCGACGGGAACGGTGCCGGAACGGCGTGACGTTTGGAGCAGGGCCTGCAACGAGCCGGAGAGCATCCGCTCTGCCTCGCTACCGCGTCCCAGGGCCAGCACTTTTTCCGCCACGTTACCGAGCATCGAAAACCCCTCGGGGTTGGTCGGCTCGGCGTGTGAACGCACCAGCGTATCGCCCATATCCCGCTGCCGTTTCAGGGTGGCCCCTCCGTGGAGCGTTTCGGCAGCAAATCGCAGGGCCGTGTCCATCACATCGATGCACGTCGAACGCACCACGAGTTCCTGCTTGCCCATCCGTATGATGTCACCGTCCTTTAGCTGCTTTTCGTGACGGATACGCTGATCGTTGACGAAGATCCCGTTGACGCTTCCGAAGTCTTCCAGCACAGCGCTTCGAGAGTCCACCTTGATCTGCGCATGACGCCTGGACACCAGCCCATCGTCGAGCACGATTTGGCAGCTGGCACTCCGTCCGACCAAGGTGGCGCCCGTGCGCAGTTCAATCTTGTGGCCCCGGTACTCGATCCAGAACTTCGTAACGGTCCGCGATGAGGGACCCTCTCGGGATACGGGTGGCTTGGTATCAGTAGTCACCGGCATTCAGGATACCCGCCAGCGGTTCAGCCTGTCGAGCGATCTCACGAGCGCATCTCGTTGGGAACACTCGTCGAGCTAGGGCATTCTGCCAGGCGGCATCAGCTTGCGGGATCATCGCACGCTACTGATCTCCGTCGGCCAGCTGCCGCAGTTCGTCCAGCGCCTCATCCGACGCATGTTGTGCCTCGAACCCAGCACTTTCGACGACCCGGCTCGCGACGGGTGCGAGGGAGCTGCGCTCTGCCGGGGGCAGACTGGAGAGCCGTTGCCCTACCTCTTTGCTGGGAATCCGCCCGAGCGCCGCGTAGATCCCAAGAACCCAGCGCGCCCAGTGCGCTTGCCCCATCGAGATCGAAAGCGCGACCGCTGCGTCAGCGAGAACTTCGAGCTTTTCGGCCTCCACCAGCTCTTCCGCCGCAATCAAGTGCTCCACGGTTTCGCTGGCCCGTCTGAGCAAGCGATCCACGTCCGCCCAGCGCCCGAGCTGCCGAGCCTTTCGCAGGGTTTCCACGACCAAGTCGAGCGTCCACGCCTCTCTAGAGGGTAACGATCCACTCAGGGTGTCCTCCTCGAATCGGTCCCGCGAACCGCAACTCGGGCACTCGGCCATCTTGTTGGGATATGGCAAGCCGCAGGCAGCGCAGTGGCAGAGGAAGCCGGTATCTTGACCCACCTTTCGAGTCGACTCGGATTCGACGATGCGCGCGAGGACGAACTCCTGAGTGCCCACGCGCAAGCGCGAGCCGTCAGCGAGTTCTATCGGCCCTCGCGCCCGTTCACCGTTGACGGAGAGGCCATTGCGCGATCCCAAGTCTTCCGCCATAGCCTTGCCCTCGGATACCGTGATCCTCGCGTGGGTTCGTGACACCAATGGATCCTCGAGCGTGATGTGGCACGCAGTACTTCGACCAATCAGGGTCTCGCCCTGAGGCAAGTCTATTTCTTGGAGGAGGAAGCGGAGGCGAAAGCGAACCAATGAAAACCTCGTCACGCAGGCGAATCAGCCCAAGTTACGACAGGTTAGCGACCAGCCCAGCGGCCGTCAAAGGCATTGGGGAGAGCAAGGCCCTGGCAATCTGGTTTTTGTCGGTGTTGGACCGATAGTGGGGCCGTGTGTGCGCATCATCCACTAACGTGTTTCTCGCGGGGCTTGGGGTTAATCCAGGGCAGCACCTTGGAGGAATGGATCTTCAAAGTTAGCAAGTGCCGGGCCAACTCTCCCGACCATCGAGCGAGGACAACGATGTGGTGCAAAGCGGCGCAATTGCCGCCCCTTCGGCGGCGTTCTGGAGTGGCTGCCCCAGACTTCCGGAGCAGCCCACCGCGCTCAGAACCCCGATTTGATACGAGGTGGACACGAGCGTATCAAATCGCGACCCAACCGAGCTGCCAAAAGCAGCACGAGATCCTTCACGTTCCCGCCAGTCAGGCTTTGAAATCGCGCAGGAAGTCGGCGAGTGCCTGCACGGACTCCTCGGGGCAGGCGTTGTAGATGGATGCCCGCATTCCTCCGACGCTGCGGTGACCCTTCAGCCCGACCATACCACGAGCTTCGGCCTGGCGAATGCACTCGGCTTCCAGCTCCGGTGTCGGGAGATTGAACACGACATTCATTTGCGAGCGGCTTCCCTTGTCCACTGGTGAAGTGAAGAAATCGGAGCGCTCGTCGAGTACCTGGTAGAGCAACCTTGCCTTGCGGGCATTGCGCTCGGCCATGGCCTGGACTCCACCCTGCGCTTTGAGCCAATCGAGTACATTGCGCAGCATGTAGATGCCGAACGTCGGCGGCGTGTTCGACAGCGAGTTGGCGTCGGCCTGTGTGCGGTATTGAAAAACCTGGGGGATGTTTTCATTACCGGACGCCACCAAATCCTTGCGAACGATGACCACCGTCACGCCGCTGGGCCCCAGGTTCTTCTGCGCGCCTGCGTAGATCAAACCGAAGCGGCTGACGTCGATGGGTCGCGACAGAATATCGCTCGACATGTCCGCCACCAGCGGGGTCTTCGACGCCGGAAACTCATGAAACTGCGTCCCGGCAATCGTGTTGTTGGTGGTGATGTGCAGATAGGCCGCGCTGTCGTCCAACTGGAGTTCGTCAGCGCTCGGGACACGCGCGAACTTGCCGTCGACCCGCGTCGTCGCGGCCACACGCGCTTGGCCGATTCGTCGCGCTTCCGCCAGCGCCTTCTCGGCCCAGGTTCCGGTGATGACGTAGTCCGCGCTCTGCCCCTCACGTCTCAAATTCATGGGCACCTGCGCAAACTGTTGGGAGGCGCCGCCTTGGAGCAGGAGGATGTCATGGCCAGCTGGCACCCCTAGCAATTCGCGCAATGAAGCGATGGCAGCGTCGTGCACCGCTTCGTAAGTCTTGCCTCGATGGCTGTGCTCCATGATGCTCATGCCCGTACCCTCGATATCGAGCAGCTCGCGCTGAGCTCTTTCGAGAACGGCAAGCGGCAATACTGCGGGACCTGGATTGAAATTGTGTACTCGAGCCATGCTCCTCCGGGCAGGTGACGCCCGGAACGTCGCGTAGCTGTCGAGATTCATCGAGTCAAGCTGGTGGCGCGGTGGCGCGGCGTCTTCCTTCAGGATCGCAGCGCTCGTTCGATGGAGGAACGCCCAACCGCGCCCTCGCGGAGCACCTGGCAGCCCCCCTCCATTCCGACGATGGTGGACGGTGGGCCGCCAGGCGCCGTCCCCGGCAGCACCCAGAGCTTGCCCGCACGGACCGCCTCAGGGAAGCACGCCGCGAGCTCTGTCGACGTCAACGCGGGCTTGCCCCCCGGCGGATTGGCGCTGGTCGCCGTCAACGCCTTGCCATAGGCCCGAACCAGGATCGCGGCCGGGCTTTGGCCCGGTATGCGGACTGCGACCGTCCCGCCAAGCTGCACATGCGGGTCGACATCGGCGCGAGCCGGCAGGACGATGGTGAGCCCTCCGGGCCAGAGCCTGGCTGCCAGACGCTCCGCCTCTGGGGGGACGTGGGTCACGAGCCCGTGCCAGGTCCGGACGTCCGGAACCATCAGCGGTTGCCCCTTGTCCGCCCCGCGAGGCTTGAGCGACAGCAGTCGTTCGAGCGCTAGCGGGTTCTCGATGTCCGCCAAGAGCCCGAAAGAAGACTCGGTCGCCGCGGCCACCACTCCTCCAGAGGCCAGAGCAGCCAGGGCCTCCCGCATGCCGGCGACCTCCTCAGCCATCCAACTGTGTCCCGATGTCGTCCCGCCATTGCATGCCCTCGAAGTGGATCATGCCGGTCGCCTGGTAGGCAAGGCGGCGCGCCTGCTCGAGCTTGGCGGCGCACGCGGTCACGCCCAGTACACGCCCTCCTGCGGTCACCAGGCGTCCAGCTTCTTTCTGGGTTCCGGCATGGTAGACGTTCACCTCGGGTAACGTGAGCAGTTGTTCGAGTCCTTCGATCGGATCTCCCGTCCGCGGACCGTCCGGGTACCCGGCGGCTGCAAGCACGATGCAAACGGCGTGCGCGCTCCGAACCGAAAGCAGATCGTCGCTCCACTCACCGCGGGCAGCAGCTGCCAGGGCTTCAGCCAGATCACCCTGTATCAATGGCATGAGTACCTGAGTTTCCGGATCGCCAAAACGCACGTTGAACTCCAGCAGCGAAGGCTCGCCCGCTTCGTCGATCATCAAACCCGCAAACAACGCACCTCGGAACGGGTGGCCGTCGGCCCTCATGCCCTGCACGGCGCGCTCGATGATCTCGACACGGATCTTCTCGAGTAGTGCCGCACCGAGCCGGGGAGATGGCGCAAAGGTGCCCATGCCACCGGTGTTTGGGCCAGTATCACCCGCTCCGAGACGCTTGTGATCTTGGGCAGACGGGAGCATCCAGCAGCGCTCCCCGTCGCAGATAGCGTGCACGCTGGCCTCGAAGCCGTGAACGCGCTCTTCGAGCACGAGGGTTCTGCCTGCCGCTCCGAAGCGCGCCCCGGACAACATGTTACGAGCGGCCTCCCGGGCTTGTCCGAGGTCTTCGGCGACGACTACGCCCTTCCCGCCGCACAGCCCGTCCGCCTTCACGACCGGTGCGGCGTCAAACTCGGCAAGAGCCGCATCGAGCTCAGCGAGCTCGCGAACGACGCGGTGCCTGGCCGTGCGAATCCAGTGGCGAGCGGCAAACTCCTTCATGAAGGCCTTCGAGCCCTCGAGCCTTGCTGCACTCATCGACGGTCCGAACACGGTGACACCGCGTTCAGTCAAGCGATCTGACCAACCGGCGCACAAGGGGGCCTCCGGGCCAACCACCACCAAGTCAGCAGCGTCCGCATCGATCCAGTCGAGAGCGTCCGCCGCGACGTTCCGGAGACGTTTTCCCTGCTGCGCGAGAGCAGCAGGCGCGGTCGCCGTACCCGGGTTTCCCGGGCAGACGCTCACCTCTGCGACAGACTCCGACTGTAGCAGACGGAGTGCGAGCGCGTGTTCCCTGCCCCCCGAACCTATTACCGCTATCCTTCGTTCTTTCATCGTGCGCTCCGGCTCGGCCCCGGCTCGAGAGTGAGCCCTGGACGAGCCAGTCCTTAGCCGAATTTCGCATCGGTCAAAAGCCCCGGTCGATAGACCTGAAAACCTTCGGGACGAGTCGGACGGCCGCCGGCCGTCGCGGGGTACTCGAGCGCCCCCGCGGCGCTGGCGGCACCGACCCCGCACTGACCCGGCACCGAGCCCTGCTGGAGTGCTCCACCGGTTCGACAAAGCGCGTGCTCAGCGTTTACCAGCGGTGACGAAAGTGGTATAAATCGAGGTTGGCTTTCGTGAGTCGCTCTCTCCGCTGCGCTCACATCCTTCGAGCCCTGTCGATGGACACCACCCGCCCAAGCCGACTCCAGACTGGATGGCCACGAGTTCGGCGTTCACGGGAAACCCCATGAGCAATTCCGCAAGCAAGCCTCGCATCCTTCGTATCACGCGCCCCTACGAGTCCGTCGAGGACTACGTCGAGAGCGAGGGTTGGACCATCTCGTCGAAGCGAATGATCTTGCTGGATCAACCGCGACTCGACCGAGACACGATTGTCCGCTTCGAGCTCAGCCTGCAAACCGGCGAAAAGCTGATTCGCGCCGAAGCGCGGGTCGTGGGCTATCAGGCGCCCACGCCGGACAAGCCCGGCGGACCCAAGGTGCGCTTCAAACGCTTCGGGGGCTCGACCAAATCGTTCATCCAGCAGGTAGTTACCGAGCACGGCCCCGGCCCAGGGCTCGAAACGCAGAGGCCGTCGTCACCGGACGCCCGTCAGTCGAGCGAGGCCCCGCCCATCAGCGAATCGCCAACGTCGCTCAGGTTCAGCGACTCGAGTTCCCTGGCGGCCCCAGCGGCAGCGGGCGAGGTCACAACGCTCAAGCTCAACGGACTGGATTTCGCCGGGATGCCCCATACCCCGGTCTCGGTCGACCTCGCACGCGTCACGGGTTCGATGTCCGACAATGCCCGCGCGCGCCTCAGGCAGCTACTGGAGCGAGCTGCGGCGCGTCCGGTCGCGACTCCGGACAATCGAGACCAGTTGCTCGCACAGCTTCGCGAGCGGGCCCGCAAGCTCGCCTCCTGACCCGCGTCCTGAGTAACCCGCCTGCTCTTTCAGAGCACCGGCCACGGTCTGTGCGGAGGCGCGGCTGACTGCCGCTTTCCGCAGTGGGGCCTCCGAACACCAGGGCGATGCGAGGGCTCATGGTGCAGACACCTCGCGCAACGGATGATGCAAGAGGTCCAGTCCGAGGGCTTGACTGAACTCGAAGATCTTTTGATCTCTGTAGAATTCACCAAAGACGATCTTCTGGATGCCCGCGTTGGCGATGAGTTTGAAACAGCCAAAGCAGGGCGATGCAGTCACGTAGATATGCGCGGCGTCGAGCCGCACGCCATTGCGAGCGGCCTGCACGATCGCATTCGCTTCGGCATGCACGGTTCGCACACAGTGACCGTCCTCCATCAGGTGGCCCTCGTCGTCGCAGTGCGCCAACCCTCGGATGGACCCATTGTAACCCGTGGCCAGGATCATCTTGTCCCTCACGATCACGGCACCCACGTGTTTGCGAGCGCAGGTGGAGCGGCTCGCGACTTCCCTCGCGATGGCCATGAAATAGTCGTCCCAACTCGCTCGTTCTAGCTCGGGCATACTCGCTCCTGATGGCCTCCTGATGGCTTTGCCGGCTTCCGCTATACCTCGAAGCCAGCTGACTGACGAGATCCTTGACCTCTGGCCGGTCACGTGGCTTGTTCCACGGCGTGAGACCGAAAAACACACGCTCGTTCGCGCTGGTCGCTGGGCTCTTGCTTTCCACCGCATTGGCGTACGCGGCCTCGACTGCGACGCCCAGCGCCCAGGCCACCGACATCATCGGAGCCATCGAGGGGAACACCGACCAGGCCAAGTTGGCAGCCGATTCCCTCTCCAAGGCCAAGGATGCGTTGAAGCGCGCGGGCGACGCGCGACACTCCGGGGACCAGGAGCACGCGAGGATGTTGGACGAACTGGCACTCGAATGGGCCTCGGCCGCCAGCGACTTGGTGCGGGCGGCGGAGCTGGAGGAAAAGTCGTCGAAGGTCGAGCTGGAAGCGAGCAAGCTCGAAGCGAAGGCCGTCCGTGCCGTGGCCATCATCGAAGAAGCCGTGGCCCGCAAAGGGCGCGCCGAGGATCAGCTGAAAACCCAGCCGCCAGCGGCCCCGGGCTCCGAAAAGGAGCCCCAATGAGCACGAGGTTGGTGAGATGGGTGGTGAGCACCGGGGCGCTGCTCTTGACGGGCTGCGCGGCGCTGCCGCGCCCCCAGGTGCTCTCGGAAGCGGACCGAGTGTCCCACACCGCCGCCGCGATGGAGGCCGAACAGCTCGCCCCCCAGGCGCACGCCCGAGCGCTCAAGCTGCAGGAACAGGCCGAACAGGCCTACGAGCGAGGAGATCTGGCGGGCTCACAAATTCTCGCGGAGCACGCCATTGCGGCGATGTCGCGCGCCTTCGTACTCAGCCGATTGGTACGAGCACAGAAGCGTCTGGACCAGGCGGAACACAAGCTGGCGAGCGCCCGCACCAAGCTTTCCGAGCTCGACGCCCAGGCGCAGCGCATCAGCGCCGAAGCGGACAGCCTGGAGCTCAAAGTCAAGGTCATGCGCGACGCCGAACCGATGGCTACGACGGCTCCAGCCTCTCCGGATCGCGAACAGGCGCGCAAGAGCGCCGCACGCTCGCTCGTGTCCCAGGCCAGGCTGTTGTGCTTGGCGACCCGCCTCTTGGATCCCGAGCACAAGGGGTTGAAGGAGCTACTCGACAAGGTCGACTCCCTGGAAAGTGCTCTCGCCAGCAACGCCTCGGCGGATTCTGAGCGCTGCCACGATTGCACGTTCGGATTGCCTGCGCGAGCTCACCCTCGTACGGCGCCCGAAGCTACGCAAGGCACCCGCCGAGGGCTCGAACGATGCGCTCCTCGAGCAGCTTACGAAGACCGAAAGGTTCTTTGCGTTCCGAGACGACCGAGGCGTCGTCGTGGTGCTTCGAGACGTCGTGGCGACGGACGGAGCACTTACGGAAACCGGCAAGGCCGAGCTGGCCGCACTGGCACGCGTGGCCAAAGCCCACCCGAAGTTCCCCATTCTCGTGGTGACTCACTCGGCGGGTGGCGCCCGCGCCGAAGAGCGTCGTCAGCTCGAAACCGCGCTCGCAGCGCTCCAAGCGGGCGGCGCGCCCACCGTCGAAGGCACGCTCGCCGGTAGCGCTCAACCCTTGGCACCTCCTAAATCCACGGGTGCCAAAGCTCGCAATGACCGCATCGAAGTCGTGTTCGTCTCACCCGCCCCGTGACCACGACGACGTCCGCTCGACGCTTGCCGGCCAGATAGCCAGCCACTGGGGAGCGTGGCCTATGGGGTACGAAGCCCGGAGCACGCGACCCAAGGCGTGAGCTTCGAACGCAGCGTAAAGCCCGAGTGATCGGGGCCTCGTCGAAAAAACAGAAAAAGCAGAACTTTGCTCGTTGGATGTTGTCTGCGTCTGGGTCCTGGTCCATTCGGCAACGCCAGCCGCACTGCCCGTCGCTACCGCTCCAGTCGCATTGAAACGAGAGGCGAAGACTGGACGGCTGCACACCTAGGGCGCAAGTTATTCGAGCATGGGACGTTGGTCGAGTTAGAGGCAAGCACGAAGATGGAGCGCGAATCCCTGTACGGTGAACGGATCATTTGGACGGGAGGCCCCAAGGTAGTCAAGACACCGCCTCTTTTCAGGTCGGTTGCTCACCTGCTGTTCGTCTTCGCTGCCATCTCCACCTCGTACGCATTCGTGATCGGTCTGGCACTGCAGGTCACCCCCACGGCCTCCCTGCTCTTCGCCGCATGGAGCGTCACGCTCGGTTTTGCAGCTCTGCAGCTGCCACAACTCTGGCTCCGAAAGGCCCAGTACATCGTCACGGACAATCACGTGATCTGGCGTCGCGGGCCATTCCACAGAAGCATCGAGCGGCGCTCGATCAGCTACGCCCGGATCTTCTGGGATCCCAAGACCCCCGGGGTCGGCGACATCGAATTGGTCAGGGCGGTTCCAACCGGAGCACTGCGCCGCCGCTTGATGCTGCGCCTCAGCCTGGTTGCGGCACCGGACCGCGTCTGGGCCATCGTTCGGGGTGCCGAGGACGTCGCACCGCGAGGAGATGGCGACCGTCCGCTGACCCAACGCCTCGATTCGGGGGAACGCGTCGTTTGGTCCGCGCGCCCGCGCCCGCGCTGGCGCGCCTACCTGCCCCATGGCCAGCGCGAGTGGTCGCTGCTGGCCATCGCATTCGCCATGTTCGGTATCGCCGCCACGGTCGCGTGGCGTGGTGCGGACGCGCTCGGCCGAGTGCTCGACAGCGGCCTGCCCGCGGCCTCGGTCGCTTTCGTCGCGCTGGTTTTCGGCCTGGCCATGAGCGTGCTGCTCGTACTGAGCGTGGGAGTCTTTCTGGTGTACTCCGCCTCGATTCGTCCGGGTTACCTCGTCAAGCACACGCGTTACCTGGTCACCGACTCGCGCGTATTGATTCAGCGCGGCACCGAAGAGCTGCACCTAGACCGTGGCAAGATCGTCGAGGTGATCGATACCCCGACGGGCGAGGGTCTGAGCAACGTGTTCATCGTGCTGGACGGACCGCGCGCACGAGCACTCGCGGCGAGCGGCGCCTTCGGGGAGGTCGAGCGAGGGCCACACCTGCGCCCGGTGTTCGAGTCCGTGCAAGACGCCGAAAGTCTCAGCCGGATCCTGCTCGGCGCAGGCGACCTGCCGCGCGCGGCCTGAGAGCGGCGCTCGGCTGAAGCAAGGCCCGCGTCATTCGTCGAAATCGGGCGGCTGGCGTTGAAGCTCCACCACGCGAGCAGCGCATTCGTGGATCAGCCGTTTGGCGTTGCTCGCGTAGGCATGACCCGCCGGTTCGGCCTCGCTGAGGTACCTCTCGAAGTACTTGATGGCCCCCTGGTAGTCGAGAATGGCCTGCGGCCCCACGTCGGAAGCATCGGCCTGGGCCATGGCTGCCAGAGCCTGATAGTAGAACTTGTCGTACTCTGGCACGAAGAACACGTCGGGCAGATCCAGTACCGTCTGCGCTGCGAACGCTGTGGAACGCACCTGGATGCTGGTGGCCACACGCAGCTCCCGGAAGGCGGCATTCAGGTTTCCAGTGCGTTCCAGCGCCACACCCAGCCCCCAGTGAGCCAGGCTCCGATACTTGGGCGATCGCGCCAGGTCGATGGACCGACGGTAGTCGACCAGCGCCTGGCGGGGGTGCCCTTGCTCCATGGTGGCTTTGGCCCGCCCGTAGTAGGCATAGGCCCTCAGATCCGGCTCCCAGAGTCGTTCGAGCGCCCGGGTGGAGTAGGCGCACGACCGCTCGAGATCCCCCTGGAGCGCTGCAATACGAGCAAGCTCGAGGAAGCCGTGCGCGGCGAGAGGAGAGCCCGGGAAACGCCGAAGCGCGCTTTCCAAGCGCTCTCGCACGCCCTGCTCACCGCTGAGCGTACTTTCCACCCGCAGGTGCGCAAGCAAGAGTTCGAGCCTTGGGTCGGCGTAGCGTTCGCCCCGCAAGTAGTCGATCGTGCCTTTCTGGACGTTCATCTCGTCCCACGCGGTCGCGTGCCCGAGGAGAAAGGACTCGACCGACACCAACACCCGATATTCACTCTCGAGCTTGGGCTCGCGGGCGCTGTCCCAGATGGAGGGTTCCGCACTTGCTCGCACGGTGCCGCTCGACAGTGCGAGCGTCAACCAGAACCCAAGTGCGACTCGCTGCATCGATTCTCACCTGCCCCCGGATACCTTGCTCTGCACGTAAGCCCGCCACGGATGACTGCTGCTCGCCTGTTCGAGAAACGCTCGCCAGTACTCGCGGGCGAGATCGGCGTCTTCTGGTTCGGACAGGATGCCAATCATGGCCAGTAGTTCCACGCGGGCGATTCGCGGCAGCTCAATCCTGACGGGTACCGGACCTTCGTGCTCCGCCGCGTTGATCATCAGGGCGGTACGCCCCCCGGCTTCGTTGGCGACACCTCGGCTCTCTTCCCGCCGTCCCTGGAGATCGAGCGCCAGCGCGAGCGTGGCCAGAATGTAGGGTCTGGGAAACGGCGAGGCGCTGCGACGGCGCGCCTCGTTCAAGTAGGCAATGGCTTCCTCGAGCTGCGCCGGCTGGCTCAACATGACGACCAGAGCAGCTTCGACATAGGCCGACTGGAGGGAACCAGGCCGCGTCAACAGGCCGGCCATGACTACCAGGCGACGATAGGCAGAAAGCGCCTCCATGAGGTGACCGCTGGCAACAGCCGTCCGCGCATAGTCGTGGAGCGCATCCGGAGTGAGCTTGAGCCCCGGGTACTCGTTCAGCGCACTTCGAAATCGCGCCCACGCCTGGTCGACGCGGCCCAGGGCGAGCAAGGCCCGCGCTTCCAGCAAGGCGGGAGCCACGTCGGCGGGAGCCGAACTCGCCGCTTGCTTCGCAGCTTCCAGAGCTTGCCCCGGTCGGGTCCCCAAGCGTGCGTACCCCCGGGCCAGGGCGTCGCAGTACCGAATCAGCTGCGGCTCGCGCGCCCTTTCCCAGACGGTGTACGCGCGCTCAGCGCGGCCCACGAGCTCTGGTTGGCACACCTCGGGCCGCGGGCTCGAGCCGGCGGCCGCGCGCAGGTTCGAGCCCGCATCGCCCTCGTCTGCCCAACTGGTCGCCGTCGCCGTCAGGGAAACCAGCACAATCGGAACCAGACGAGCGCGGCTCGTGACGAGCCTAGAGCACAGGGAAGCAGAGGGCATCAGGTCTCAAGCGTACACCCGCCCGCCGGATTCGTCGAAGCGCTCAGGGTGTCTCTGCTCGACCCACGAACGGATTGTGCAGAACAATCGTCTCGGAGCGGCGCGGCCCGACGGACACCAGGTAGACGGGCGTGTCCACGGCGTCCTCTAGAAACCGCACATACGCGCGAGCGGCTCCTGGAAGCTGGTCGAGAACCCGGGCTGCCTCGAGCGGCTCCTGCCACCCTTCGAGCTCCTCGTACACGGGCTTCACGCCCTCGACATCGAGCAGGTCGATGGGCAGATCGGAGACGCGACCTGCCGGAGTGTCGTAGGCTACACAAACCCGAATCCGCCCGAGCCCGGTCAGTACGTCGAGCTTGGTCAACGCGAGGCCATCGATCCCGTTGACGCGTGCCGCATAGCGCAACGCCGGAAGATCGAGCCAACCAGTGCGGCGCGGTCGCCCAGTAACGGATCCGAACTCGACCCCGACATCGCGCAAGTGATCACCCGCTGCGTCGTCGAGCTCAGTGGGAAACGGACCAGACCCCACGCGCGTGGCGTAGGCCTTGGTGATACCGATCACGGTGTCGATTCGATTGGGGCCTATGCCAGCTCCGGTGGCCGCCCCTCCCGCCACTGCAGAGCTGCTCGTGACGTACGGATACGTGCCGTGATCGATGTCCAGAAGCGTACCTTGTGCTCCCTCGAGCATTACCCGCTTGTTTTGCTTGAGTGCTGCGTCTGCGATGCGGGAGGTGTCGCTCAGCATGGGCACCAGGCGCTCGGCCAAAGGCCCCAGTTCGTCGGTCACGCGCTTGGGGTCCGGCACCTCGCCCCCCAGCCTTTCGATCACCGGCGCCCAGGCGTCGACGGCCGTTTCGACCCGCTTGCGCAGCAAGGCCAGATCCCTGAGCTCGCCAGCGCGCACTCCGGTGCGCCTGGCCTTGTCCTCATAAGCGGGGCCGATGCCCTTCTTCGTGGTCCCGAGCGCGCGCTCCTTCGGTGCCGAAGCCTCGCGCAGCGTATCGATCTGGATATGGTAAGGAAGAATGAGATGCGCGCGGTCGCTCACGCGCAGGCGTTCTTCGATGTTCGCATGTCCGCGCCGCTTCAGCTCATCGATCTCTCCCACCAGCACACCGGGGTCCACGACCATGCCCTGGCCCAACACACACAGCGTGTCGGGACGCAGGATTCCGCTCGGCAAGAGCCGCACCACCAATTTGTCTTCGCCGATGACCAGGGTGTGCCCGGCATTGGGGCCTCCCGCATAGCGCACCACGACATCCGCAAATTCGGTGTAGATGTCGACGATCTTTCCCTTGCCTTCGTCGCCCCACTGGGCGCCTACAATGACTACGCTGGACATGTTCGTTCGTTATTTCTCTTCCTGATTTTCCGCACGAGGTGGTCCACCCGAGCGCAGCTGACTGGCAATCTCGCTAGCGTTCGCCACCACTTCTGCATCGACTCCCGCGGCCAAAGCGGTTAGCCGAGCCTTCGCTCCGGTGAGCGTCAAGATGTGACTGTAACGCCATGCGCGCGCATACTCCAACTGCCCTGCAGCGGAGGCGGGTGCCGCAATCACTCCTAGAGCTCGCAAAGCATTGGACATTTCGGCCTGAGCTTTACCAGCACCCACCACCAACACCCTGATGGGTTCGGGCTCCACCGAGCCACCAAAACGACACGCCCAGGCGAGGTTGTCCAGGTCGATGGCGCAACCGGCCGCCGGGTGTTCGGTACCGAACCGCGCGTACAGAGCGTCGTAGCGCCCTCCGGAGCCCACGGGAAGGCCCGGTCCTTCCGCCAGGAGCTGAAACATCGGGCCCGTATAGTAGTCGAATCGCCAGGGTTCGCCGAGATCGACGCTGACGTCCACCTTCAACTCGTCGCCCGCAACCTGCCAGAGTGCCTTGAGCTCCTGCGCGGGCTCACCGGCCTCTGTGTGCTGCAAAAGGGGTTCCGCCTCGTCCCAAACCTCGCGTCCACCATGGAGCTCCGGGAGCGCCACAAGCGCGCGGAGCGTGGAGCCGAAAAGCCCGGCTGCTTCAGCGCGCCGGGCGAGCGCTGTTTGGTCCTTGAGGGCAAGGGCATCGAGGATGTCACCCCAGCGTTCGCGAGGCACCGACCGAAGCAGGCGCGGCGCGATGCCGGAATGGCCCAGATCGATGATGAACCGATTCAAGCCGGACGCCCGCACCGCGGCGGCGGCCACCTGCAGCACCTCCAGATCCCCCGCTGCCCCGGCCACCCCGACGAGCTCGATTCCAGCCTGCGGGATCTGCTGATTGTTGCGCGCGCGCTCTCGCCGGCGCCGCAACACGGAGCCTTGATAGCACAAGCGCGCAGGCATCGGCGCATCGGTCAGGCGCGTCGTCACCAGGCGTGCCACTTGCGGAGTCATGTCCGGACGCAGCGCAACCACTTCACCCGTTTCGGGTTCCACGAAGCGAAGTATCGAATGTGGGTCGAGATTGCGCTGACCGACCGCGAGCACCTCGGAATATTCGAATGCAGGCAGTTGCACGCGCTCGTACCCGCAGAGCTCGAACGCCTGCATGACCATGCGGCCGAGACGCGCCAGGCGGTAGGCCTCTCCAGGCAAACCGTCGCGCATACCGGCCGGTATTGGGTGCGCCAGCGCACGCATACCGACGAAACCGCCGGCTTCGACGGCAGGCTGGACGCTTGGAGGGATCGATTTCGGTGACGCGTTCAAGGCGGGCGGAGCTTAACAGAGAATGCGAAGTCGCCCAGCGACGGGGAACTTCCGCGGGCGCCACGCCCTCCCTCGCTGACTTTCGCATCAAAAACAGCAATTTGACGCCGGCGCCCGGCCGCTGACCCGAGAATCCCGGCTGCGAGGCTCGGCTCGTGCGCACGTATTCGAGCCCGACGCCAAACGGTGTTATTGAAAACGTCACCATGAGCCATCCACCCGCGGACCCGAATTCGATTGACGTCGCCGAACACGGCGCTGCCCGTGAGGGCCAGCCGCAAACCATGAACCGGAGGCTCTTCATGCAGCTCTTGGTTTTCAGGTGCGAGGCGACCCCCCAAGAAGAAATCGTACGGCGCCTCGCCTCCGCGCTCGGCGAGCAGCGGGCACGTGCCGTTCTGTACGAAGACGTGAACGACCCGAATGGTTTCGGGCTGCTCTCGTGCAGCGAGGACCCCTCCGACTTCGTCAGCAAAGTGCGCCCGGCCATCGCTCGGGCGGAACTGCGGGGCCTGGTACTGCGCCCGGAGTTCACGATGCTGGGGCGCAGCTATTCGAGCGGCTACGAGGACAACCTCGAGTACTGGTTGCTCGAGCGCCCTGTTGGAACTGTCATGAACGAAGCCTGGCCCTGGGCTGTCTGGTATCCGCTACGCCGCATCGGAGCTTTCGAAAAGCTCGATGGCCGGGAAAAGGCCTCGATACTTCGCGAGCATGCCGTCATAGGTAAACGCTATGGCAACGCCGATCTGGCACACGACGTGAGGCTCGCCTGCCACGGTCTGGATGCCAACGACAACGAGTTCGTCATCGGTCTAATCGGCAAAGAACTGCATCCACTTTCTCATGTGGTCCAGACCATGCGCGGCACCCGACAGACTTCGGAATACATCGGTCAGATGGGCCCGTTCTTCGTCGGCCACGCGGTGTGGCGAAGCGGCTGAAAAGTCCTGTCGACTGTCATCGCATCAGCGTGTGATACGCCGCACTGAGCTGCTGAAAGCGTGCGATGAGCGCCTGCTTGCTCGCTGCGTTCGCTGTGGGAAATCGGTCCGGGTGGTGGCGTTGCGCCAGAGCTCGAAAAGCCTGTTGGATCTGTGCAGGCGTCGCAGAATCACCCAACCCGAGGGTCCTGAGCGCGAGCTGACGCTCGAATTCGCCCGAATTCCGTCGGTTGGGGCGCGCGCGGCTGCGAGCGCGCGGTCGGCCGAACAGAAACTCCCGGGGGGACAACGGAACCGCCCGCTCCGAAGCACCGCGCGGGCGCGGAACTCTAAAACGGATGACAGCGTCCTTCAGGGTAAATAGCGAGTCGAGGCGGCGACGTAGTTGAAAACGCAGAGCCGCCGACAACACGTCTCGCGTGACCATCCCTCGGCTCAACAGTATTTGCCCCAAGCGATGCTTCGCCCGTTCGAGCGACGCGCTTCGCTCGAGCTCGGGCTTACTCAGAAAGCCTTCGTTGACCAGAATGTCCCCTAGCCGCAAAACCGGGAATCCCGTCTCGACCTCCCGAACCAGGCCGGACTCTAGGTGAACGCGGTGGGCGCGCCCGGCACAGGCGCCGCGGTTTTCCACCAGTTCTAGCGTGCCGCTGCAGCCCGCACGATGCAGGAGTCCGAGCAGATCGCCCAGGGTCGTCGCTCGCAAATTGCCCGGCAGGCGCATATCAGCGCGATACCAGACGGCCTCGCCGAGGGCCAAGTTCAGCTACGGGTGCCTACCACTTCGATAGGTGGCGCGGCTGGCGGATCGCGAGCCGCTAACGGGAAGCCCCGACCACGATGTTACCAGCCACCTTCTGAGTCGCGGTCGTGCAGAGGCGGCGCGTAGTGCCTCCCCGGGAGCACAAGACGGCCCGGGCGCGCAGCGTGATCTGGGCCTGACCGAGCTCGGTCGCCACGAAGGCGATCGAAATGCGGGCGCTGGATTCACCCTGGGCCCTCAACTCGGTCGTCACCCTGGAACGCAATGGCCGAACGAACGCCGGTGACTGAACCACCAGCGCGTCGACCCAGACGATCGAATCGCTCTTCGCCACAGCTTGGACGCCGAGCTCGCAAACCACGCGCCCCGGCTCGTCACGTTGGGGGCAGCTGAGGTCCACCCTGAGCGCCGGTGCAGTCGCCCCCGCCCGCCCCGCAGAAAGAGTGAGGCACCAAACTGCCCAGCGCCAACGCATCAGGTTCGACTCCACACTGAAGGGATAGAACGCGTACGGGCTCGCTCCCATCTGCCCGCCAGCGACCACGAGGCAACCAGACGGGTCGAGAAATCGAGTGAACTTCTTGGGCTCAAGCCCTCTTGATACCAGAAGTTATCGACCAAGGCATCAGCGGCCCCCATTTGTCTTCCGGCACTGGCCGAACGCGCACTTTCAGGCTAAATGGGCGAGCGCGATTCCCGGTCGCGAAAAGATGAGCAATCACCCATGACTCGAGCAGACGAAGGGCTTTGGAAGGGCCTCGGGGCCCCCACCCGATTGAAGCCCGAAACCACCGACCCACAATCGCGCTCGGTCATCTAGAGGCCTCGCAGATGCGGTTTGTCGACGAGTGCACGCTGCGCGTGGAAGCAGGAGACGGGGGAGATGGGTGTGTCGCCTTTCGGCGGGAGAAGTACGTGCCCTTCGGCGGCCCGGCAGGCGGCGACGGTGGCAAGGGTGGAGACGTCGTGCTCGAAGCGGACACAGGCCTCGGCACCCTCCTCGATGTCAAGCACCTCAGGGTGGTGCGAGCCGCCAATGGCGCACCCGGTGAGAGTAAGGACAAGTACGGCCGGGCGGGCGCCGACCGGATCGTGAAAGTCCCACTGGGGACCATTGTGGTCGACCAGGACTCGGAAGAGAAGCTGTGCGAGTTCGTCACGCAGGGGCAGCGCACCGTCGTCGCTCGAGGTGGCGGAGGAGGGCGCGGGAACAAGCACTTCGCCACACCCGTCGACCGGGCCCCGCGCCGAGCCGAGCCGGGCGTTCCGGGCACCAAACGTACGCTGCGGCTCGAGCTCAAGCTGCTTGCCGACGTGGGTCTGCTCGGCTTTCCCAACGTTGGCAAGAGCACGCTCATCAGCGCCGTGAGTCGCGCACGCCCCAAAATCGCCGACTACCCCTTCACCACCCTGGTTCCGCAACTCGGCGTGGTCCAAGTGGGCGACACCTCGCGCGGGCTGGGCAGGAGCTTCGTGCTCGCCGATATCCCCGGTCTCATCCCGGGCGCCAGTGACGGGGCGGGGCTCGGGATTCGCTTTCTCAAGCACCTGGAACGCACACGAGTCCTGCTTCACCTGGTCAGCATCGAAGATGATCCCGAGCGCTCGCCGCTCGGGGACTACCACGTCCTACGGAACGAGCTGGCCGGGTTCGACCGAGCACTGCTCAGACGCCCGGAGGTGGTCGCCTTGACCAAATGCGACCTCCCCGAAGTGCGCGAGGCCTACCCAGCTCTCAAGCAGGAGTTCGCAGGGCATGGCATCTCGCTGAGGCTGGTCAGCGCCGCCACGCACGAAGGACTGGCCGACCTCATGCACGAGGTCGCCGAACTTCTTTTCTAGTCAATGGGCGTACTCCCCTCTACCGTGAGGTCTACGCGCACCATCAGGACGGCATGGCGCCAGGAAAATCGTCGTATTCGCCGAAATCGTATTCGTCGTCAGCCAGGTTATCGAAGCGCGTGAAGGCCGCCGTGAACTTCGAGCGAACGACACCGGTTGGCCCATTGCGCTGCTTGGCCACGATGACCTCGGCAACCCCTCGATCCGGGCTGTCCCGGAAGTAGTACTCGTCGCGATAGATGAACATGATGGTGTCTGCGTCCTGCTCGATGGCGCCGGATTCACGCAGGTCGCTGAGCTGAGGGCGCTTGTCCTTCGTACCGCGGGTCTCGACCGAGCGGTTCAGCTGACTGAGCGCCAAGACGGGGACCTCCATTTCCTTGGCCAGCTGCTTCAGACCCCGCGAAATTTCGCTGATCTCTTGCTCGCGGCTGCTCGCATCGCGCCGTCCCTTCATCAGCTGCAGATAGTCGACGGCCACCAAACCGAGACGCTCGGTAGGCCCCTTGCCATGCGACCCTCGCTTGAGCTCGGCCTGCAAGCGTCTGATCTTCGCCCGGAGCTCCAGCATTCCGAGCGCGGGCGTGTCGTCCAGCCAGATGGGCAACCGCCCCAGGCGGGCCGCAGCCTCGGTAAGCTTGTTCCAGTCGTCGGGAGCCACCTGCCCGCTACGGATACTCTTCATATCCACGCGGGCTTCACAGGCAAGCATGCGCGCGGCCAGCTGCTCTTTCGGCATCTCGAGTGAGAAGAACGCCACGCCGTGGCCCGGCCGTTCCACCGGCGCCTCCTGGTAGGGATCGTCGCTTACCGACTCGCCTTTCGGGCTTGCCACGTTCACCGCCAGATTCAGCACGAACGCTGTCTTCCCCATGCCGGGACGGCCGGCCACGATGTACAGGTCTCCTTTGTGAAGACCAGAGGTGAGCTTGTCGAGCTCGACGAACCCGCTCTCGTAGCCGGTGATCGCCCCACCGCGCTGACGCGCCTCCGTCAGAATGCGAAAAGCATCATGGATCGCCTCATTGACCGGGACGATGGAGCTCTGCTGAGCCGCCCGGGCGATGTCGAACACTGCCTGCTCGGCCGAGTCGACGAAGGCTTGCACGTCGCCGGTGTCGCCGTAGCCTTCCGCGGCGAAGCGCTGGCACGTTGCGATCAGGCGGCGTACACGCCACTTCTCCACGATGATACGGGCATGTGCCGCGACATGGGCCACCGCGGGCGTGGCGTTCGCGAGCTGGTGCAGGTAAGGCGTCCCCCCCACCTGATCGAGTCGCCCTTGGTCCTTCAAGCGACTGGCCACTGACACCAAATCCACCGGCGAACCCTGTTGGTTCAACTCGACCACGACCTCGTAGATGCGCCGATTCGCGTCAGAGTAGAAGTGCACCGCGTCGAGAATTTCCTGGACCTCGTCGAATGCCTCCCCGGAAAGCAAGGTCGCGCTGAGAACGGCCGCCTCCGCATCCAGGTTGTTCGGCGGGACCCGCCCCTCCAGCGGCCGCAGTTCACGCTCTGGGTTGCGTTCTTGGTAGCGTTCAATGGCTCGCAAGGTTCAACCTCCAACCCGCGCATGCTCGAGAGTGGGCTCCCAGCCTGCCGCGCCCGCAGCTTTCGCCGCATAAGGACTAGCATTGTGCACCGAAGTCTCGCTTCGCCTAGGACCGGAGCTGTCCGCCCTCTGCCTCACCTTCGCGCTAGGCTTCGCCTTGGCGCGAGTCTGTCCCCGTCTTCTTCCCAGTCGCTCCACTTTGTGTTCCACCGGTTATCCCCAGGTGCCTAAATGCAGCACACCCCAGCGGCCCTTGGGGGCGGCTGGGGTGTGCGGACGACTTGTAAGGTGTGGCGAAGGCTATGTCAACGACAGAACGCGCTCTCCCATCACTTACCCAGGAAGCCCGCCGACGCGAGCTAGCCCAGGCCTAGGACTTCACGACCTCGACGCGCAACATCGCTGACACGTCGGCATGCAGCTTCACCTTGACTTCGCTCAAGCCGAGCTGCCGAATCGGCTCCGGCAACTCGAGCTTCTTTCGATCGAACTCGAGATCCTGCGCAGCATACGCCTCTTCGATATCCTTGGCGGTAACGGAACCATACATCTTGCCTTCCTCGCCAGCTGCACGCGTGATCTTCACGCTGATGCCCTCGAGCTTTTGCTTCAGCTCCTTGGCAGCGTCCAGCTTCTGCTGAGCGTGACGTGCGGCGATGCGTTTGAGCTCGTCGATGCGAGCCAGGTTGCCGGCCGTGGCTGGCACGGCCAGCCCTCGCGGAATCAGATAGTTGCGAGCGAACCCAGGCCTGACCCGAACAGCTTGCCCACCGCTGCCGAGACTTTCGACGTCTTGCTGAAGAATGACTGTGATTGTGCTAGCCACGTTTCACTCCTAGTCAGTTGAATTCGTCTAGTCGTTGGAGGTGAAGGGTAGCAGCGCGATGTTGCGGGCCCGCTTGATGGCCAGCGTGATCTGCCGCTGATGCTTGGCGCAGTTTCCGCTGACCCGCCGCGGCACGATCTTGCCGCGCTCGGTAACGAAGTACTTGAGCGCCTGAGGATCTTTGTAGTCGATGGTCAGGCTCTCGTCGCTGCAGAAGCCGCAACCCCGCCGCCGCGTACCGCGGCGCAAGGCATTGGCCGCGTCCTTGTCCTGCTTGCTTCCGGCGCCGTTCATTCCTCTTCCTCCTCGTTGCCATCGGTCTTGCTATCGGCTTTGTCGGCTTTGTCGGCTTTGCCCTCGGTGGCTTGCTTGTCACCGTCGCGCGCCGAGCCGCCCTCGTTCTCATCGCCATCCGTATCGGAGTTGTCCGATTTGTTGTACGACCCAGCAGACGGCTCGACGAGCCCGAGCTTCTGTTCGAGTGTTTCTTCCGTCTCGTCTTCCAACGCGGGCTCGATGCTCTCGAACTTGACTGCCTCTTGGTCAACTTCGAGCTCCGCAGGATTCACGTCGTCCCTCACCTTGACGGTCTGGAACTTGAGCACGTCGTCGACCATCCGAAAATTGCGCTCGAGCTCGTTCACCACGCTCCCGTTGCCCGTATACTTCATGTAGACGTACACGCCCCGGGTGTGCTTGGTGACAGGGTACGCTAGCTGGCGCCTACCCCAGTTCTCGACGAGAGTGAGCCTGCCTCCCTCGCGACCCAAGACCTCCTCGACACGCGCCGCCACCTTCTCGGAAGCGTCCTTGGAAGTGGTGGGGCTCAAAACGTAGATGGTTTCGTATTCGCGGGTTCTTTGTACTTCGGCGGTTGCCAATGCGTTCTCCTCTCGGTCGAGGCCCCCGAAAATTCTTTGGGAGCAAGGAGTTGTGGTTATCAGTTGGTCTGTCCAGTTGCCGTTGACTTGGGCCTCTGGTTGACCTGGTTCATTGCCTGAACCAGACCGACCACGAGTGTCAGCTCGATGGCTCGAGCGCCCTGCGCCACGACGTCCGGCAGGAGCGCGAGCTCCGCCGGGGCGAAGGCTTGTAGCACATAATCAGCGATTGTCCCCGAAAAGTCGGGGCCCGGGCGGCCAATGCCCACGCGCAGCCGCCCGTAGACAGCGGATCCGAGCTCCTGACTGATTGATTTCAGCCCATTGTGGCCCGCATCCCCCCCACCCCGCTTCAGGCGCAGCTGCCCGAAGGGCAAATCCAGCTCGTCGTGCACCACCAGGATCTCGTCTGGAGGGGTCCGAAAATACTGCGCCGCGGCCCGCACACTGAGACCCGACCGATTCATGTAGGTCTGCGGCTTCAAGAACAGGGCTCGCGTGCCCGAAAACTCGAGCTGAATGACACGTGCGTCGTACTTGGCCCGCCACTCGCTTTCGGGTCGCTCGGCGGCAAGCCGATCGAGCACCTGAAACCCGATGTTGTGGCGAGTGTGCCGGTATCGCTCGCCCGGGTTGCCCAGGCCGACGACCAAGATCACTTCTTGGCTGGGGCTGCGGCTTCCTTCTCACCCTCGGTCGTTTCGCCTTCTTCTTCGGCCTCTTTGCCTCGACGCTTCTCCGCAATGATGCCTGCGACTGTGCGCTTGGGAGCCAGCTCCACCACGACGCCTTCGGGGAGCGACAAATCCTCGACATGCACGTGCTGCTCGAGGTCGAGCTCGGTAATGTCGTGCACGATCTTGACCGGAATGTGCTCGGGCAGGCAGCGCACCGGCAGCTTGCGAAACACCTGGCGAAGAACGCCGCCCATCACGACTCCCTTCGAGCGCCCCACGAGTTCGAAAGGAATATCCACCCGCACCTCGTCCTTCAGATCGATCTGGAAGAAGTCCGCATGCAGCAGACTGCGGGAAACCGGGTGGTATTGGTACTGGTTCAGCAGCACCGTCAGCCGGTCCTTGCCGTCGACGTCCAGCTCGATCACGGTGTTGCGGCCGCGATCGCTGTTGAGAATGTCCTCGAGCTCTCTCGGTGACACGCTGAGGGAAAGCGGGGCCAAATTCTTTCCATAGGCCACCGCCGGAATCTTGCCAGAAGCTCGCAAGCGACGCGCTGGCCCCTTCCTGGTCTCATGACGGGCGTTCGCTGTGACTTTTCTCAGTTCCATTTCTTGGCTCACTCTCTCGGGCTGCTTCCATTCATTCAGGCGAACAACGAGCTCACCGAATCGCTGTTGTGAATGCGTCGGATCGCCTCTGCCAATAGCTTGGCTATGCTCACTTGTTTGATCTTACTGCAGGCTCGAGCTTCCTCGGAGATTCGAATAGAGTCGGTAACGACGACTTCCTGCAGCGGGGATTCCTCGATTCGCTGAACGGCGGGCCCACTTAGCACACCATGGCTGGCCACGGCAACGACGGAGCGTGCTCCATGGTCCATGACAGCCCTGGCGGCATTGCATAGGGTGCCCGCCGTGTCGATCATGTCATCGACGATGATGCAATCTCGGTCCTTCACATCCCCGATCAGGTGCATCACCTCGCTCACGTTGGGGCGCTCACGACGTTTGTCGATGATGGCGAACTTGGCCCCCAAGCGCTTCGAGTAGGCCCGCGTCCGTTCGACGCCGCCGGCATCGGGTGCGATGAATACGGCCGACTTGTCGAAGCGAACCCTCAAGTAGTCCTGCAAGAACACCGGCATCGCGTACAGATGATCAAAGGGAATATTGAAGAAGCCTTGGATCTGGCCAGCGTGCAGGTCGACACACACGACCCGGTTCACTCCTGCCGCGACCAACAGGTCGGCCACGAGTTTCGAGGTGATCGGAGTCCGCGGCGCCACCTTGCGGTCTTGGCGAGCGTACCCATAGTAGGGCAAAACAGCCGTTATCGACGCTGCCGAGGCGCGCCGCAGCGCGTCGCACATGATGAGCAGCTCCATCAAGTTGTCATTGACGGGCGACGAGGTGGGCTGGACGACGTAGATGTCGAGACCGCGAACGTTTTCCTTGATCTCGCAGAATGTCTCGCCATCGCTGAAACGTGACACGCGAGAGTCGCCGAGCGGCGTGTCGAGCGCGCCGGCGATCTCGCTGGCCAACTCCGGGTTCGCATTACCGGTGAATAGGCAGACTCTTTTTACAGCCACGGCAGCCTGGATCTCGCTGAGGTCTTACCTGCAAGTACGTGAAAGTACTCGAAGTTGTTGGGTAGTCCCGAAGCGCGGGAGAGTTAGCAGTCCATTGTCGCTCTGTCAACGTCCAGCCAGCCGGAAAACGCCGAACGCTTCAGGAGAAGTCAAAAGGTGTCAGAATTCGTACGGATTGTCCGGGATCACCTTCTTCTTCTTCCTCTTGGCCGAGCGCGGTTTCGGGCTCGCCGGTCTCGCTGGCCTGGGAGAAGGTGCGGCCTGCGGCGCCTGGTCCGACGCCTCTTCGGCTTCCTCGTTCTCGTCCGACTTGCCTGCCTCGGTGGCCACCTGGTCGAGCGAAATCTTTTCTGGCGCGCTGGAGTCGCTCGCCGCGGGATTGGCCGCCGCACTCGTAGGGCTCGATTCCGCGAGCGCGGCTGGGTGAGGCTCCTCGCCCACTTGCACTCCAGACCCAGCCGCCGCGTGTTCATCGCTCTGGCCTTGCTGGAGCCAGACCACTCCCCCGACCACCGCTCCCAGGAGCAAGAGTGATGACGCGATCACGAGGGGTGTCTTGGAACGTTGCCTGACCGCGTTCGCGTGGCCTGGCGACGTGGCGATACCGGAATGCAGATCGGGCATCGACATGGCCGCTGCGGAAACACTCGAAGAAGGTGGCCCGTTCAGTTGAGGAATCGATCCGCTAGCCTCGCTCTGCGCCAGCCAGGCCCGCACGGCTTCGCGTTGTTGGGCGATCTCGTCACCAATCACGTCCCCCACATAGCTTGCCAGATCGCGTGAACTGGCCACCAGCCGGAAATGCGCTCCCGCAGCTTCCAGCGCGTCCGCGAACTCGGCGCACGTCGAGTATCGACGATCCGGATCCCTTTGCAACGCACGGCTGATCACAGCGGTTACCGCGTCGGGGACATCCGCCGCTATTGCGCTCAGATTGGGCACGGGCTCGTTCATCACCCGCGACAAGGTCGCCGCTTCATTTTGCGCCTTGAACAGACGGCGTTGGGCCAAAGCCTCCCAGATGACGATGCCCGATGCGAAGACATCCGCACGCCGATCCAGATCTTCCACCCCGGAAGCCTGCTCGGGAGCCATGTACGCGATCTTGCCCTTCAGTTGTCCGGCGCGCGTGTCGCCGAGGCGACTGGCAGCTCTAGCCACTCCGAAGTCGGTGATCCGAGAGACACCATCCGCGCCCACCAGCACGTTCTGAGGCGAGACATCGCGGTGTACCAGATTGGTGGGAAAGCCCGTCTCGTCTTTGAGCTCGTGCGCGGCGTGCAGCCCGAGCAGCATATCGATACCGATGCGCAGCGAGATGGCCACAGGAAGCTTGGTTCCAGCGGACGCGGCCCTGGCCAGAAGCCGCGCCAGCGTCTCCCCCTCGATGTACTCCATCACGAGGTAGTAGCCGACCCGACCCGCGCCGACTTCCAGGATCGGAACGACGTTGGGGTGATGGATGCCGGCCGCCAAGCGCGCTTCGTCCAGAAACATGCGGACGAACTCCTTCTCCGACGCCAGGTGCGGATGCAGCCGTTTGAGGGCGACGAAGCGCTGAAAGCCGCCCAAGCCGGTCAGGCGTGCGAGAAACACCGTCGCCATTCCGCCCGAAGCGATCTCGCCGATCAGCTCGTAACGATCGATGTGCTGGCGCCCCGAAGCGCTTATGTCGAGCAGCTTAGCAGCCACGGCTCTTCCCTGCCCTAGAACCTTCCTGTCGCACCGAGCGACGCTCCTCGACCCACGCTGAACCAGGGTTCGATGGTCCAGGCCGTTTCACGAGCGGCAGCCCGCCGCACGGCCTCTTTTCTCGCGGGCTTGGAGCCCGACCAGTCGGTGACGATGGCCGAGACGATGGTGAATGCCGCAAGGCCACCGGTGACCCCGAGCAAAATATTGGTGCGACGCTGTCGGCTCAGACCGTCCTGGTACTCGCGACAGCTGGTGTCCTGCCCCCTGCACTTGTCGCGCACGACATCGGGCCCCGGGTTGTTCTGGGTATCCAGCCCGCTCCACAGCGTGACCACACCGCTCACCGCGGTCAACGAGGCTCCCACCCAGAAGACGGTCGGCGACCAGCCCGACTTCTTCCGAGGCGGCTCGTCTAGGATGGGCTCGACCGAGGACCCCTCGGCGAAGGGGTCATCCATACCTTCGAGCGATGCGGTTTCGGTGCTATTCGGGACCGCCAGGGCGGGTGGTGCGAAGATGACGCTGCGCGCTTCACCGGCTTCACCGCTGACTTCTGCTGGATCGCTCATCCGCTTCTCGCTGAAGCTCGCGCGCACCGAGTAGCCGCCTGGCGCTAGGTAGAGCGTCCGAGTGGCTGCGGGGCGTCCGTGCACGATCTTGTTGTCCACCAACAGCTCGCACGGCTCTTCGCAGACCACCTGGACTTCGAGTAGCTTGCTCTCGCTTTCCTCGATCACCTTGTCGGCGATTTCCACCAATTCAGCCACGTCCGGGTGCCGTTGCCTGGCGAGTGCCGCCAGCGTAGCGGCGCGCGCCGCGTGTCCGGCTTGGTGGTGCGATTCTATCGCCCACTGCAGGGCCACTGCGCTCGGAGCATGTCCATCGGCTTCTTCGAACTGATCCGCCGCGGTTTCGTAGTCCTCCGAGCCATAGGCCTCCCTCGCGTTGTCGAACGCTCGAGCCGCCGCTTTGATGTCAGTGGGAGTCGGCTGGTTGTCCTGGGCACTTACGGCAACACTGAACGAAAGCAGTGCAGCGCACACGCCCGCAACAATTTGAAAACGTAAGGGAGCTCCGCAGCCTCTTCGCATGGACCAGCCGAAAGGCTACAATGACTCCGGCCCAACGGCGAGCCGAACCCGCGCAATTCGTCAACAACTCTGACGAAAACCAAACCGCCGAGCTCTCAGAGCCCAAAAGTCACGCGCTTCGGCCAGTTGCTTCGCACACACCCGATGCGGCACTGTGTTCAGGTGTGGTTGAGCAACCTACAGAATGAACCCATGCCGCGCTCCCCGCGGGTTCTGGTGACTCGGCGGGCGAACTCGCTCAGGGCATTTCCACGAGCAGCCGGTCTGGATCCTGAAGCAGAGCGATGATCTCCTGCGCAAAAGCGGCGCCGACGTGGCCGTCGATGATGCGGTGATCGAAGGACAGTGCCAAGATCATCACATTACCCACCTTGATTTCGTCATCGACCAAGATGGGCTTCTTCTTGATCTCGTGCACTCCCAGGATCGCGACCTCGGGGTAGTTCACCACGGGCGTCGAAAACATGCCACCCAGCCTACCCAGTGAGGTGATCGTGAACGATGCCCCTCCAACGTCCTCTTGACGGGTCTTGCCGTTGCGCGCTTCCCCGGCCAACCGATCCACCTCCGAGGCAATTTGCAGGATGCTCTTACGATCCGCCTGGCGCAGTACCGGGACGATCAAACCGGCTTCGGTGGCCGTCGCAATCCCGATATCGTACGTACCTTTCATGATCATTTCTTGCGCCGCGTCGTCCACCACACAGTTCAGCTCGGGATGCTTCTTCAGGGCGATCACGGTCGCTTTCACGATGAAAGGCAGAAACGTGAGCTTGACCCCGGATTTCTCCGCGTAGGGCTTGGTGCGAGCCCGGAGCTCCATCAACTTGCTGACCTCGCACTCGTCCGCGTAGGTGAAGTGTGCGGCGGTGTGCTTGGAGCGCGCCATGTTTTCGAAAATGCGCCGACGGAGCCCACGAATGGGGCGACGCTCGTCCGCCTCGGAGATCTGCGGTGGTGGGGCGGGCGGAGGAGCTGGGCGCTGGGCGGCGGGAGCCGGTTGTTCCCAAGCCGCGCCGCCACCCGGAGCAGCCTGTGACTTCGCATGCCGCTCGACGTCCTCGCGCGTCACTCGCCCGGCGTCGCCCGACGGCTCGACCTTCCGCAAATCCACGCCGAGCTCACGCGCGAGCTTTCGCGTAGCTGGGGCCGCCAGCGGCTTTTCCTCATAGTAGGTGCCGCCGCCGTTCGAGGCCTTGGGGGCAGCTGGCGCCGAAGCGGAGTAGTTCGTCCCGGGCAAGTCCTCCTTGATATCCCCGACCGCGGCAGCGGCCGATTCGGGCTGCGTGGCTGGCGCACTCGGTTGTGCCTCGGGTTTCGCAGCCGCCGGGGCTTCCCCAGCACCCACGTCGAACACCACCAGCACGTCACCTACCGGGATCACGTCGCCGACGCCACCGCGCAGCTCGACGACCTTGCCTGCCTTCGGCGCGCCGATGGTGACGGTGGCCTTGTCCGTCATCACCTCGACCATTTCTTGGTCTTCCGTGACGGCGTCGCCTTCCTTGACGAGCCACCCGACGATTTCTCCTTCGGTTACGCCTTCGCCGATATCCGGCAACTTGAACTCAAACTTCGACATTTCGATGGTCCATCCTATTGGTCGCGAGGAGCGTTGATGTCAACCGAGCTGTGCTCGGGGTTCGGGCCGCGCGCATGCTCAGCTCCGAGCCACTCCGAGCACCGCCGGCAAGATGCGATGAGAAAGCGGCATGTATTCCATCTCCAGGGTGTACGGAAACGGAGTGTCGAACCCCGTCACACGCTGAGGGGGGGCCTCGAGATGGTAGAACACCTTTTCTGAAACCAAACTGACGATTTCGGCCCCAAAGCCGCCCGTTTTTGGCGCCTCGTGCACGACGACCAAGCGGCCTGTCTTCTTCACGCTTTCGACGACGGTGTCGATATCCAGCGGCCAGAGGGTCCTGAGATCGATGACTTCACACTGAACACCGTGATCCGTGGCGGCCTTGGTGGCCGCATCGAGCGCCTCGTAGAGCATGGCACCATAAGCAACCACGGTAACCCTGTCTCCTGGCCGCACCACTTGAGCGGAACCCAGAGGCACTCGATAATCGCCTTCGGGAACTTCGCCCTTGGCGGCGCGGTAGACCCGCTTGGGCTCCAAAAAGATGACGGGATCGGGATCTTCGATAGCCGCGATCAACAGTCCTTTGGCGTCGTAGGCGTTCGACGGAATCACCACCTTGAGACCCGGCACGCAAATGAACTGAGCCTCTGGATGCTGCGAGTGATAGTGGCCTCCCCGGATGCCCCCGCCGACCGGCGTGCGGATCACCATTTTGGCCGGGTATTCGCCCCCGGAGCGATAGCGGTATTTGGCCAGCTCATTGACGATTTGGTCGTAGGCGGGCCAAATGAAGTCCGCAAACTGGATTTCGGGTACGGGGACCAACCCGTAGAGCGCCATACCAACGGCACAGCCGACGATGCCACCCTCGCTCAATGGCGTATCCACGACCCGGTCGTCACCGAACTCGTCGAACAATCCGGAGGTGACGCGAAACACGCCACCCACTTTGCCAACGTCTTCCCCCAAAATGATCACGCGTCGGTCGCGACGCATCGCGACTCTGAGCGCGTCGTTGATGGCCTGCACCATGTTCATCTGCGGCATGCTGGGTCCTATCCGTGCCCTTTGGCCGCACGCGGCCCAGCCAACAGTGCCTGGCGCTGTTCCACCAAGTTCCAGGGCAGCTGTGCGTACACGTCCTCGAACATCGTCTCCAGCGCTGGGGGAGGAGTCTGCTCGGAAATAGCAACAGCTGCCTTGAAGCGAGCCTCGATATCATCGATCAGGGCCCGCTCCTGCTCCTCGCTCCACGCCCGATGGTTTTGCAGGTAGTGACGCAGCCTTTCGATGGGATCTCGCGCCACCCACGGTGCCAGCTGCTCGTCCCCTCGATAGCGGTTCGGGTCGTCGCTGGTCGAGTGCCCACCCATCCGATAGGTCAGCGCTTCGATCAAGGTCGGACCTTCGCCAGCGCTGGCGCGGGCGACAGCCTGACGCGTGACGGCTATCACCGCGAACACATCGTTACCGTCGACTCGGACGCCCGGCACTCCGTAGGCCGCGCCCTTTTCGGCGAAGGTCTTGGTGGCAGTCTGCCGCTCCGTCGGCACACTGATGGCCCAGCCGTTGTTGCGACAGAAAAACACCGTCGGCGCCTTGAAGACGGCAGCGAAGTTCATCCCGTTGTGGAACTCGACGGAGCTGGTGGCACCGTCTCCGAAGTACACCAATGTCGCCAGATCTTTGCCATCCACCTTGGCTCCCCAAGCGAACCCCACCGCCTGCGTGATCTGAGTTCCCACGGGAGAGCTGATGGAGCCCCACCCCTTGGCTCGGCAGGTGTAGTGGTCGGGCATCTGCCGCCCCTTGACGACATCGTTGGCATTTCCAAACATGTTGTCGATGAAGCGCTGCAGCTCCAACCCGCGCATCAGCGCAGATCCGAACTCTCGATAACACGGAAAAATCCAGTCGCTCTCACGCATGGCAAAGGTGGAGCCCAGGATGGCCGCCTCTTCGCCCAAAGACCCAACATGGAACCCGATGCGCCCCTGTCGTTGCAGGCTGGTGAGCCTGTGATCGAGAGTACGCGTCTGCGTCATTTGGCGGTAGAGCTCCACCGCCTCGTCGAGCGTCAGCTTGGGATCGAGAGCCTCGTCGATCGTGCCGTCATCGCGCAGCACACTGATTACTTTGTTATTTTCCGCTTCTTGCAGCACCGCTTCTGAGTTTCTCATCCGTTCCTGGGTCTGGCTGGGCCCGCATCCTGGGCAGCGTACCCCGGGCCACTGGGCAGCCCTGCCGCGTAGCCTGCTGGCGCGCCGCTACTCGCTAGGTTCCAAGACTTTGCTGGCCTCTTCCAACGCGAGCTCCAGCGCTGAATCGTCCAGCTTGAACTCGCTCGACAGCTTGCGCAGAACCTGCTGCTCCTCCTCGCTGACGCCCCCGGACACGTGGGCAATCAGCGCGGCGATGCGCAGGACCTCTCTTGCTTGCTCGGGCTTGGTAATGGCGCGCGCAACCATCTTGCACCGCTTGTCCATGCCGTCCTCGCTCAGCTGATCTTCCAAATCTTGGAGCAGCGCCACCACCTGTCGCTCCAGCACCTTGCCACGGCAGGCGGATAGCACCACGTGCTGGAACGCTTCACGCTCCGTCGCATCGAAGTCGCGATCAGCATGGGCCACCAAGAAGGCCCCCTCCACCACCGCCTCGAACAGCGCCGCGGCTTCGGGATCGAATCCGGTTGGTTGAGTCACCTCATCGTCTTGGCTACGCGACCCGTAGGAAGCCGCCGCCACCGTGAGAATGGAAGCCTCGACGCCCGCTTCGGCATAGGACGGGGGTTGGCTCAGCTTGGTCGCGACCCGCCCCAGTAGGCTTCTGTCCGCTTCAGGCATCGTGCGTCTGTTCCTCGAGGATCGGAGGCGAGAGCCTAGCCCAAGTTCCGCAAAACGTCATGATCAAGGTTCTTCGGGTGGCTCGCCGGCCGAGGCATGCGACCCCCGCCGCGAACGGACCAGGCGCTCGGGACGGATGAGCGTGGGCTCCGGGGCCGTCGAACGCGGCTCCGCAGCGAGTGGGCTCATTCCCAGCTCCGATCGGGCAGTGTGAAGCGCGCTTCGCTCCTCCGGAGCGAAACCGATTTCCGGCTTCAGCTTGGCCTGCACGAAACCTTCGGCGGCGTGATAGCTGGAACGCACCAAAGGGCCAGAAGCCACGAAGGCGAAGCCTAGCTCGTTGCCCGCTTGCTCATAATCCGCAAACTGCGCCGGCGTGACATAGCGCGCGACCGGCGCGTGCTTCTCGGTGGGACGCAAGTACTGACCCAAGGTGACGATATCCACGCCTGCGTTCCTGAGATCCACCATGGTCTCGAGTACCTCGTCATCGCTTTCCCCTAGACCCACCATGATCGAGCTCTTGACGAAGCGCTCGGGCGCCAACCGCTTCGCGTGCGAGAGCACCGCCAGAGACTGGCCATAGCTGCAACGCCGATCGCGAATCTTCGGGGTCAGTGCGCGCGTCACCTCGATGTTGTGAGCAAACACGTCCGGCCCACTTTCGACCATCGCCTGTACGTCGTGGAGCCGCCCCCCGAAGTCTCCCACCAGGGTTTCCACCAGCAGGCCAGGTTGCCGCCGATGCAGCGCCTGCACCGCCTGCCCCATGTGTGCCGCGCCGCCGTCCAGCAAGTCGTCTCGGTCCACCATGGTCAACACGACGTATTTCAGGGAAAGCTCTGCAATTGCCCGCGCCACGTGCTCGGGCTCACGCGGGTCCACCGCGCCACGGGGGTTGCCGGTGTTCACCGCGCAAAAACGGCAGCCTCGCGTGCAGGTATGCCCGAGCAGCATCACCGTGGCCGTGCCCGCGCTCCAGCACTCGCCGACATTGGGACAGCGAGCCTCTTCGCAAACGGTGTACAGGTCGAGCGAACGCAAAGTTTGCTTGATCTGCGTGTACTTCTCCCCTCCGGGAGCTTTGACTTTGAGCCAACCGGGTTTGGGAGAGCGCACCGAGGGTGGTTGGGCTGTCGAAGTGAGAGAAGCCACGAATGAACCGTAGTCGACGCGGTCTACCTGGGCAATCGATTACTGCCCTGGCCCCTGGCGGCGCGCCAGCTCGGCCAACGCAGCCGGAGTGACCGGGCGCACCGTTCCACGCTCGGTGAAGATCGCCGTGACGAGCGCGGCTGGCGTGACGTCGAACGCCGGGTTGGCCGCTGGCACCCGCTCGGGGGCCACTCGCACGCCCTGGAAACACAACACCTCGTCCTGACTGCGCTCTTCGATGGGGATGCCCCGGCCGTCAGGTGTCCGTAGGTCCACAGTGCTGAACGGAGCAGCTACGTAGAAGGGACGTCGATGGTACTGGCAGAGGCAAGCGAGCGAGTAGGTACCGATCTTGTTCGCAACGTCTCCGTTGGCCGCGATACGGTCGGACCCCACTACGATCAAATCGATGAGCTGGCGACCGAGAAGCGAGCCGGCCGCGCCGTCGGCGACGAGGGTCACATCGATGCCGTCGCGGCTCAGCTCCCAAGCCGTGAGGCGCGTTCCCTGCATGAAGGGCCGGGTCTCGTCGGCAAATACCCGGATGCGTTTGCCCGCGTCGCGCGCCGCTCGGACTACCCCGAGCGCCGTGCCGTAACCTCCCGTGGCAAGCGCACCGGCGTTGCAGTGGGTCAACAAGGTCGCACCATCGGGAACGCACTCGGCGCCCAACCGTCCCATGGCGCGGTTCGCCGCGACGTCCTGGCGGTGGATGCGACGCGCAAGCTCCGCCATTTCGAAGGTGCGCTCGTGGGCCAGTCCGTCGGCGTGGCTCACAGCGAGCGCCAGGCATTGGTCGATGGCCCACTTGAGATTCACCGCCGTGGGGCGGGCCTGACTCAAGCCGCCGGCCGCTCTGGACACACTCGCCACGTAGTCTTCGCCGGCGCGCCGTGTCGCCAGGACCATCGCATAAGCCGCGGCAATTCCGATAGCGGGCGCCCCGCGTACGACCATGTCCCGGATGGCCTGCGCAACGCCCTCCCAATCGCTCAAAAAGGCGTAGTGCTCTTCCGCCGGCAAGCGCCGTTGGTCCAGCAGAATCAATCGATCATTTTCCAGGCTCAGTTCTGCCGCGGAGTAGCTGTGGCCGCTCAGAGGCGCGGGATGCGGGACACCATCCATCAGATCGAAAACCTCATTCCGCCTCGATCAGGCGACCCAGAATTTCGGAGACCAGCTTGGGATCCGCCGAACCCCGGGTCGCTTTCATCACCTGCCCGACGAAAAACCCGGTGACGTTCTTCTTACCTTCTCGAATCGACTGGGCCTGTTTGGGGTGCTTTTCGATGAGCTCCGCCAGCATGCTCTCGAGTGCTCCAGCGTCCGAAACGACTGCGAGCCCGCGCGCGGCCACCACGTCACCCGGCCGCTGCTCGTTCCCCTCCAGCGCTGCGTACACCTCTTTGGCTTGCTTGCCCGAGATCTTGCCGCTGTCCACCAGCGCGAGCAATTCGGCCACCTGTGAAGGGGTGACGCTGAATTCCGCTTCCAGGCCGTGAAAACGCGCGCCCCTGAGCACCTCGGTCAATACGAAGTTCGCCGCCTTGACCGCGTCGGAAAATTCGCCCAGCACCGCCTCGAAAAACTCCACGGTACCCGGATGCTGGCACAGCGTGCCGGCCTGAGCCTCCCCGAGCCCCAGCTCACTCGCGTAGCGCTTGCGGCGGATAGCGGGTAGCTCCCCGATGCGAACACGCTCCTCGTCGACCAGGCTGGAAGCGAGGGTCAGGGGAGGAAGATCCGGCTCGGGGAAGTACCGGTAGTCGTGAGCCTCCTCTTTGGAGCGCAAGGTCGCGGTCCTCGACGTCGTGGGGTCGAAGCTCCGCGTTTCTTGCACCACGCTGCCTCCGCCATCCAAGAGTGCGCTCTGGCGCGCGACCTCCACATCGATCGCTCGCTGCACGAACTTGAACGAGTTCAGGTTCTTCAGCTCGACACGCGTGCCCAGTTTTTCACTGCCCACAGGGCGTATCGAGACGTTCGCATCGCAGCGAAGACTGCCCTCCTCCATATTGCCATCGTTGACACCAATGGCCATCAGCACTTCGCGCACGGCACGCATGGTGGCAGCGGCTTGAGCGCTCGACCCGAGGTCGGGCTCGCCAACGATTTCGATCAACGGAGTGCCCGCCCGGTTCAGATCGATCGCCGAGCCTCCGTGGACACCGTGCAGATTCTTTCCCGCGTCCTCCTCCATGTGAACACGCGTGATGCCCGCGCGAAACTTCGTCCCGTCGAGCTCCACGTCGAGCTCCCCGTGCTCGCTGAAAGGCTGCTCGTACTGACTGATCTGGTAGCCCTTGGGCAGATCCGGGTAAAAGTAGTTCTTGCGGGCGAAAACACTCGTCGGGTTGATGCTGCACCCGAGCGCCAGTGCCGCGCGCACCGCCAGACGAACCGCGCGCTCGTTGGTGACTGGCAACGTGCCCGGCAAGCCCAGACAGACGGGGCACACGTTGCTGTTGGGCGTACTGCCGAATGCCGTCGCGCAGGAGCAAAACAGCTTGCTCTCGGTGGCAAGCTGCGCGTGGATCTCCAGTCCTATGACCGGCTCGTATTGGGTGACCACCCCCCTTTCGTATTCAGCCCGCCCTGGCTGGTCAAGCCCGCTGGCTCAGCGGTCATACTGGCCCGGCCCTAATGGCCTTTTTCGCGGTCAAGCCCCGGGTAACCCTCTTGGCCTTGCTCGACCGGATCGTACGACGATGTCTTCGAACCGTCGCGCCCGCGGAACTTGAGCAGCAGGTCTTTCTTGTAAATGAACTGGTCCCGCGAGTCGTAAGGAGCCGGGTGGATCCCCGTGTCCATGCGAATCGCGTCACAGGGGCAAGCCTCCACGCAGAACCCGCAGAAGATACAACGCAGCTCGTCGATGACGAACTGTTTGGGAAAGCGCTCTGCGCCCCGGCGCGCGTCGCCTTCCGGGTACTCGCCAGGCTCGATATGGATGCACTGCGCTGGACATGCCGTCGAACAACACAGACAAGCCACGCAGCGCGGCGAACCATCCCGCCGCTGCGTTAGGCGATGCACCCCACGGAACCGTTCCGGGTAGGGGCGCTTCTGCTCGGGGTAGGAAATGCAGTTGATGCCCTCGTCCACGGCTTCCAGCACGGGGTCATTGCGTTGGCCAAACACCATCTCCTTCGTGTTCTTGAAGAAGTGGCGCATGGTAATGCCCAGGCCCTTCGTCACCTCCGGAATGTAGCTCTGCACTGACGCAGTACGCCTCGGACGCGCCACCGGTTTACCCACGATTTTTCTCGGCCCTAGCTCTAGCGTCGTCATCGTCAGGCCTCCATCTTTGCCCAGCGCGTGCCGCCGCGCTTTTCGGCATAACGCGCAGACGTCGAAGACAGAAGTCTGCGCTTTTCAACGGGTTTCAACAAGAACAGCGCCATCGCGACCGCAGCCGCCAGACCTGCCACGGCGATCACCGCCATGCTCAGGTCCCCGGCCATGTTCAGACCACGCTGAACCGCAGGCCCAGCGGACTGGAAGGCCAAGACCACCATCCCGGTAGCCAGGATGTTCACCAGGGAGGCGGGCAACAGCTTGCGCCAGCCCAGCCGCATGAGTTGATCGTATCGGAAACGCGGCAGCGTCCAGCGGATCGTCAACTGCACCCAGCAAAGGAGAATGATCTTGAACACGAAGCCGAGCGCACCAATCAGCACGATGAACCCGTGGCCCAGCGACTGTTTTAGCAACATGGTATCGCCAATCGCTATCTCGATGCCGTCGCGATAAACGAACGGCAGGTGCCAGCCACCGAGAAACAGCGCCGCCATCAGAACACTCGACGTCACGACCGCCACGTACTCTGCAAAGAAGAACATCGAGAACTTCATGCCTGAGTACTCCGTGAAGTAACCTGCGACGATCTCGCTTTCCCCTTCGGGAAGGTCGAAGGGGATGCGCTTGGACTCCGCCACGGACGCCGCAAAGAACAGGAAAAACGCGAGCGGCTGAACGAAGATGCCCCAAGCGTGCTCGGCCTGCCAACGCACCATTTCGTCGATGCGGATGGTGCCGTAGATCATCAGCGCGCCGATGATGGTCAGACCCAGTGTCACCTCGTAGGAAACCATCTGGCTGGCGGCGCGCAAACCGCCCAGCAAGCTGAACTTGTTGTCGCTCGCCCAGCCAGCGAGCGCAGCGCCGACGATGCCGGTACCAGCGAGCGCGAAGAAATACAAAATACCCACGTTCAGGTCGACGACTTGCAGATCGAGCGCTCCATCCGCGCACACTCCGTCGCGTGGGACATGCTCGAGGAGCTTACCGAGCTGAAGCTCCCCTGCCCGATTCACCTGAAAGCACAGCGTGTCGCCGAACGGGACCACCGCGAGCACGACCAGCACGGGAAAGAAGGAGATGAAGGGGGCAAGACTGTGCAAGAACTTGTCGGCGTTCGGCGGGATGAAGTCTTCCTTGAAGGCCGTCTTCAAGCCATCGGCGGCAGGGTGTAGAAGCCCGGCCAACCGAACCCGAACGACCTTCTCCTTGCGAAGTGAGTACGCTGCGTAGACGGCCCCGAACACGATGGCGAAAGCCAAGAGCGCCGTCCCCGAGCCATAGCCGAACTCTCGCAGAAACGCGCCCTCCGAGGTATGCCCCAACGAAAGGAACGCGGCGACAGACGCCAAGTGCAGCGCGAAACCGGCATAGAAGATGCGGCGAGGATCACCCAGACTGTTGATGAACAGATCGAAGCTGTTCTTCGGTCCGCGAACCCGCACTCGCCCCGCGATGGCGAGGGCCGTCACCCAGGTGAAGAGGATGGCGAGCTGACTGACCAGCATCGCACGGCTCGTGCGCTCGTCGCCCTCGACCGGGTTCTTCAGTACCCAAAAGACCAGCCCGGCGGCAATCAGCAGCGCTGGCGCCACGAAGGCAACCTGCAGAAGCTTCGCCGGGACCGGAATCGCCGCGCGATTGGGGCCCACCCGATCCTGAATCATCGACCCCTGGCGCCGATCGACCCAGGTGAGTATCACGCCTAGGTTCATGGCGAACATCACCACCACGAAGGCTTTGACTGCGAACAGAATGACCAAGGTCAGGCTCATGCTGGTGCTCCGACTGAAGTGCGTTGGGCGCGCTGCGCATCCGGATCGTCGCCGCCGGCCATGGACCGCTGCACATCCCGCACGCGTTTGAAGCCCAGCGAATGACCCAGCGCTTCAGCGAGCGCTGAGACGAGCTGCCAGGCCGGTAGGGAGTCGCCCACTGGGCTAATCGCCCGTTCGCTACGCTGGGCCATCCCCTTCTGGTTGATGAAGGTACCTTCGGACTCCGCCCAGCTGCTAGCGGGCAGCACCACGTCGGCGCCCGCCGTGAGCGGACCGGGGTGGGTGGCCAACGCGACCCGCCTGAGGCTGCGAAGCGATATGAAGTCGTCCGCCGTAAGCCCGAAAGCCTGGCTGCCGAGCGAAAGAAGGTGGCTCAGTTTGCCCTGCTTGACCGCCGCCAGGAGCTCCGAAACGGGCTGAGGAGTAACGGCAGTGGTGGCACTGCCAGTGCTTGCCACTCCCAGAGCCCCCGCTCGGTTCGGGTTCTTGTCCTTGTCCCGAAGGACGTCGTCGCCCTCGCCGTCGGGGCGGCCCGCAATGAACACGTGCTCGGCCCCCAGATGTTCGACCGCCAGCTTGTACAGCGCGTAGTTGTCCTCACTCGAGTGCTCTGCACTCAGCACCAAGGCGAGGCCACCCTTCTCGACGGCACCGAGCAGCTTGGCAGCCTTGGCCAGCGCCTTGTCGCGCGCCACGAGCTTGTCAGCGACCTTGGCCCGCTCGATGCGCCCGTGATGGATACGTTGGTAGTCGAGCATTCCCTCGTCGCACATCCAATACTGGTTGACCTGGAGGTTTTGGCGCGGGCGATAGCGGTACACCGTCTGGTTGCGCGGATCGAAGTCGGTGAAGGAGTTACAGCCGGTCGCACACCCGACGCACACCGAGCGCACCGAGCGCAAGAACCAGACGCGTGCCTTGAAGCGAAAGTCCTGCGCGGTGAGCGCTCCCACGGGACACACGTACTCGGTCATCAGGGTGTAGGGGTTGTCCAGCTCGCGCCCCGGGGACAGCACGATTTCGCTCAGGTTCCCGCGCTCCCGCTTGTCGAGACAGGGGTCTTTCGCCACCTCTTCGACGAAACGCACGCAACGCGTGCACACAATGCAACGCTCCGCGTCGTAGACGATGGTCGGACCGAAGACCACGGCCTTCGGCTTGTGAATCCGCTCATCGCGCATGCGCTTCTTGCGTGCCCCGTGTTCGAGCCAGTAGTCCTGTAATCGGCACTCACCCGCCTGGTCGCAGATCGGGCAATCCACCGGATGGTTCAGGAGCAAGAGTTCTTGGACGGCGGCGCGGGCACGCTTGGCGTGCTCGCTGGTCTGACTCTTGACGTCCATGCCCTCCACGGCGGCCTGCTGGCAAGCCGGCTGCAGCTTGGGCTTGCGCTGCTGAACGTACTCTTGCTTTTCCTTGTCCCATTCCAGCACATCGAGCAACATCGGACGCCTGCCAGGCGGTGGCCCGATTTCCACGAGACACATGCGGCAGTTCGCGGCCACGCTCAAGCCGGGGTGCCAGCAGTAGTGCGGAATGTCGATACCCACGCGGTGCGCGGCTCGAATGATGGTGTCCCCTGGTTCGAAGGGGATATCCTGTCCGTCTAGTTTGAACGTCGGCATGGCGCTTCAATCACTCCAGAAAAGTGCACCGTCTCCATTGAGTTGAGGGGTCGATGTCCGAGCAGGCCCGTGCATGGTTTTTCTGGTCATCATTTCTGACGAAATGATTCACTGGCTCAGCGGTCACACTCGCCACCAATCATGTTCAACGAGCCAAAACAGGGGACGACGTCCGCC
Organism: uncultured delta proteobacterium; assembly: GCA_963809955.1. Taxonomy (GTDB): domain Bacteria; phylum Myxococcota_A; class Polyangia; order Polyangiales; family Polyangiaceae; genus JAICQQ01. The sequence continues at coordinate 171,179 of CAWELQ010000026.1, read as the reverse complement.
ATCATCTGACCCGTGATCACCCGTTCCAGCCCGCCGGTCACCAGAAAGCACGGTGGACGGATGCGTACCCGGTAGGGCGTGCCGCTGCCGTCGCTGACCAAGTAGAAGCCGAGCTCTCCATTGCCTGCCTCCGTGTACGAGTACACTTCACCAGCCGGCAACTTCAGACCCTCCATCACGATCTTGAAGTGCTGAATGGTGCCCTCGATGGTGTTGTACACCTCTTCCTTCGGCGGGAGCATGATGCGCGGATCGTCGACGTTGATCGGACCGGAATCCGCCAGCCTCTCTGCGCACTGCTCGATGATCCGGGCGCTCTGCTTGATCTCTTCGATGCGCACCATGAAGCGATCGAAGCAGTCGCTGGCCTGCCCGACCGGCACATCGAACTCCACCTCGCCATATTTCATGTAGGGGTGGGCTTTGCGCACATCGTACGGCACGCCGGCAGCCCTCAGGCAGGGGCCCGTCCAGCCGAGCGAGATGGCGTCCTCAGCACTGATGTTGCCGACGCCCTCGAGCCGGTCGAGGAAGATTCTGTTACCGAGCAGCAAGCGCTCTACCTCGTCGACGATGGAAAGAATGTGTTTGACCACGGCCAGGGCGTTCTCCTTGAAACCCGCGGTCGGTGGACTGGCCATGCCGCCCACGCGCCCGAAGCTATGCGTGAGACGGGCGCCGCACTCCTCTTCGAACAGATCCCAGAGCATCTCGCGCCCCTTGATCATCCACAAGAACGGAGTGAAGGCGCCGAGCTCCATGGCCATGGCGCCGTCGCAGGTGAGGTGGTCGGACATGCGCGCCAGCTCGCCGAGCATCATGCGATAGTACTGGCAACGCTCTGGCACTTCGATACCCAGCATCTTCTCACAGGCCAAGGCATAGCCGACATTGTTGAGCATGGGCGAGACGTAGTTGCAGCGGTCGACATAGGGAAACACCTGGGTCCAGGTGCCGCGCTCGCACATCTTTTCGAAACCACGATGCAGGTAACCGACCTGCACATCGACGTGCTGGATGGATTCGCCGCTCAGCTCCATCACGCAACGCACGGTCCCATGCATCGCGGGGTGCGACGGCCCCACATTGAGCAGCATGGGCTCCTGGGGCAGTTCCACCTCTGATTCGTCGAGCTCTACTTCTAACGGTTCCATCAGTTCACCTGCGAGTCTTCGTTCGCGTCGGGGTCGGCAACACCGCTGTGAGTCTGGCGTCCGAACGCCATGCCCTCGTCGTGTCCGAAGGGCGCCAGCTTGTCGATGTTGTCGACCTCGCGATACGCCACGAGTGGTTGTATCTTCTCGGCCGGATAGTCCCTTCTCAGGGGGTGCCCGATGAACTCCGGGTACATCAAGATGCGGCGCAGGTCAGGATGCCCTCGGAAACGGACGCCGAACATGTCCCAGCATTCTCGTTCCATCCAGTTGGCGCTGGCCCACACGTCCGTCAGCGTGTCGATCTCGGCGTCGTCGCCATCGGGATCGCCAACACGGGCCTTCAAGCGCAGCCGATGCCCCTTCTCCAGCGACATCAGGTGCGTCACCACCTCGAAACGTGGCTCACGCTCCGGGTAGTCGACCGCCGTCAAATCCGTCAGCATGCTCAGCTGGGATCGAGGATCAGAGAACAAGAACTGGTGGACCCGCTTCCAGTGTGCTGCTTCGAGTAGCACGGTGTCATCCCCGTGTTGGGAATGGGTTTCGATCACCGCGTTGGGAAACTCTTGCTGAATGAGTTCGATGAGAGCTTTGGACATCGATAAAACCTTGGGACGCTAGACCGAGACCGGGTAGGCGTTGGCCTCGGGAAACCAGACAGCAGCAAGGCGCTCGGAGCGCCCTTTCACGCCGTGCCGCGCGAGCGGCGCAGTTCGACCAGACCCATCCTCTGATCGGTAGCGGGATCCCGACGCGGCTTGACGACGCCGGGGGTGCGGTCCCCCCGCTGGATCTTGTCCTGCAGCAACATGAGACCATCGAGCACCCCCTCGGGCCTGGGCGGACAACCAGGGATGTAGACGTCGGCTGGCACGATCTTGTCGATGCCCGCGACGCACGCATAGTTGTCGTAGAAACCTCCACAAGAGGCACACGTCCCGAACGCGAGTACCCACTTCGGTTCCGCCATCTGCTCGTAGATACGCTTGAGCACGGGCGCCTGACGTTGGGTGATGGTGCCCACGACCCAGAGCAGATCGCTCTGGCGAGGCGAAAAGCGCGGCGCTTCGGAGCCAAAGCGAGAGAAGTCGAAGCGGGGCCCCGACACGCTCATGAACTCCATACCACAACACGCCGTCACGAACGGATACATGAACAGCGAGTACTTCTGCGCCCAGGACAGGAGCGGTACCAGACGAGTGGTCACGAAGCCGTCGCCGGCCCCCGTCTCGAGCACTTCGTCCGTCTTCTTTATTTCTCCCACTCGAGAGCTCCCTTCTTCCAGCAGTAGACCAGGGCCACGATCAAGGCCGCAATGAAGGCGAACATCGTCATGAACCCGACCCAGCCGAGACCCTTGAATTGAACCGCCCAGGGGTAGAGGAATACCACCTCGATGTCGAAGACGACGAACAGGATTGCGGTCAGATAGAACTTGACGTCGAGCTTGACGCCACGCCCGCCCTCGCTGTCATTGCCGCACTCGTAAGGCATCAATTTCTCGGCGGTTGGGTTCTTCTTGCCAACCAACTGACCGAGAAAGAACATCGCCGCCGCCACGCCGAGTGCGATGACGAACATGATGAACATGGGGAGGTATGTCTGAACCATGATGGGTGTGAATCCGATCGTGAACGAAGCCCAGGGCGTCGCGTATCACATGTCCCCGCCGAAGAGGTCTTCGACGCGCAAAAAAAGTGCGCCCAACCAAGTCTTGTGAGGCTGGGGCGAAACGCAACCCTTCCCTCCGATCCGCACTTGAAAACCCAGCGCAGGACAAGATGGGAAGACTCTAAATTCAAGCACTTGAGGGGCGTGTAGCCGTCCAGGGAACGGCTGTCAATCCGTCCAGCGGGCCCTAAATACCTTCCGGCCGACCCACCAATTGGTGCCAGTGAGCCAATGCAGGCTCGAGGTGTCGACCCACCCCTTCGACCAGATCGGCCAAGTCATCGTCGACTACCCCCGCCTCGCGTGCCTCGTGAACCGCGGCCAGGGCCGCCAGGTATCGTTCCCTGGCGAAGAATGCACGGGCCAATGCGGGCCAGATCACCTTACCGTCGGCCCCCAAGTTCGCGGCGCGCCTCAGGGGCGAAATCGCCTCGCCCGGACGGCCGTCTTCAATCATCGCGCCTCCCAGCCTCGTGTAGATTTCCGAGGCTGCCGGCCCGTCCCCCGCGTACTGCACGGCCAGACGCAGCACCTCTTCGCCCTTCTCGGTCTCCGCGAGCGCGATGCAGGAGCTGCCCAACAGGCCGAGAGCGCGCGCGATGGTGGCGCGAGCGTCCGGCCCGAGCATTTGGCCCTCGGGGGTACGCAGAAAGATGGCGAGCGGCGCGGGCCACGCCCCCAAGAGCTCGAGCACCTTGACGTGGTCGCCGGCCTGGGCTGCCTGTTGGGCCTCGGGGACCCGGCTGAGGTCGATAGCGCCACGCGCGCCGCCGCGTTGCACCCGGTCGAGTTCCTCGCGCACGTGCGTTCTGAGGCGAGCCCGAAACGCCGTCAGCTGGTAGCTTTCTTCGACCCCATCGTGCAGAAGCTCGATGCGCGATTCTCCATCGGCGACCGTCAGCTGTCGCAAGCTATAGCCATAAAGCGGTGCGAGCAGGAGGTAGCGCACTCCCACGTGCATCTGCAGGGCTTCCACGTCGGTGACGCGGGTGGGTGCGGGCCCGAGTGTCTCTTCCTGAACCAGGGCACTGACGAGTCGACGGCGGAAGTCGGCAAGCGTCAGTCGCTGCGCGTCCGCCGGGGAGACGTCCGCCTCCCCAACCGCGCCGACCACGAAGTCCACCATCGTGTTGTCCGGGCTACGGCGATCGACGGTGAGCGCGGTGATGCGCGCGCCCGTGATCATCGCGAACGCAAAGAACCGGGGCCCCACGATATCGCACAAGGCCTGAAAGCTGCCGATGCCCTCACCGATACGTTCGAACCAACCGTCCGTGCGAATCGATTCGAGAGGGAACACCCTCGGTTCCGACATACCCTTCACTCTAGCGAGTTTGTACGGCTCTTCGCTACAAGCAATTGTCTCCGATCTGCCTCTGCACATGGACCGGTCACGAAAGGAACGCTGGGCCGGCGCGCGGGGCGCGCCAGGGGGCGCCAACTCGTGAGTAGAACGGCCCTGGGATTTGCCCGCTCGGCGGCAAGCGATGCCATGCTACGGTCACCCACCATGCCTGACCCCGAATGGTTCGCGGGTTCCTGTCACTGCAACCGGGTGCGTTTCAGAGTACGCCCCCGGAGCTTCACCGCGTTCGAGTGCAATTGTTCAATTTGCACCAAGAAGGGTTTCCTGCACGTGATCGTCGCTTCCGGTGACTTCGAGCTCTCGAGCGGCGCTGATTGCGTCGAAACCTACACGTTCAACACAGGTGTGGCCAAGCACCACTTCTGCCGACACTGCGGTGTCCAGGCGTTCTACAGGCCGCGCTCGCACCCGGAGGGTTTCAGCGCCAACCTGCGCTGCCTGGACCCGCGAGTTGCGAGCCGCTTCAGCATCGAGCCCTTCGACGGACGAGCGTGGGAAGACAACGTCGACAAGATCCGCTAGCTGTGTCGCGCCCCAAGCTCGAGGCTCCCGCCGACCACCCCCCCTCCCGGGCCACCGAGCCACCACTGACCCGGAGCTTGCTCGCCTGGTTCCGAAAGCACCAGCGCCCCTTGCCCTGGCGCCAGACGCGCGACCCTTACGCAATTTGGGTGAGTGAGGTGATGCTGCAGCAGACCCAGGTGGCCAGCGTCATCGACTACTACCAGCGCTGGATGAAGCGCTTCCCCGACATCTACCGGTTAGCACGCGCCAGCGAAGATCAGGTGCTGCACGCCTGGCAGGGGCTCGGCTACTACTCGCGCGCACGCCGTTTGCGTGAAGGAGCCCGTTTCCTGGTCGAAAGGCACGGCAACCGGCTGCCACGCACCCCTGAAGAGTGGCTCGAGGTTCCAGGAGTCGGCCGCTACACCGCCGGTGCGGTGACCAGCATTGCCTTCGGCGCCGTGGCGCCCGTGGTCGACGGGAATGTCACACGCGTACTTTGTCGCGTCCACGGGCTCGCTGGCAACCCGACCAAGGCGCCACTCGGCCGCGAGCTGTGGCTGCGCGCCGAGGAATTGCTCGTCCCCTCGCATCCCGGAGACGTGAACCAGGCACTCATGGAGCTCGGCGCGACGGTCTGCACACCCAAACGCCCCAGGTGTGCAGAGTGTCCCTGGCGGCGCCGGTGCCGCGCTCACCAATCGGACCAGGTCGAACGCTATCCAGAGATGCCCGAACGCCGCGCCGCGACCCCCGTGTCCATGGCCTGCGCCGTGGTTCAGCAGCGCGGTCGAGTCCTGCTAGTCAAGCAGCCGGCCGACGCAACTCGCTGGGCGAGCATGTGGTTGTTCCCGAACATCGAAGTGACCTCGGAAGCCGACGCGCCCGAGGCACTGCGGCGCGCCCTGGAGGCGAGTCTGCGCTTACAAGTCCAGGTGTCGGCCAGGCTTGGCACCTACCGTCATGCGGTGACGCGCTATCGCATCGCGCTTCACGTGCACGAGTGTCGGATCGCCAAGCGGTTGGGCCCAACGACCACTCGAACAGTCTGGGCTCGCAAGACCGACCTGGCGGCGTACGCGCTACCCGCCGTGCACCGGCGAATTGCCAACGACCTATGACCTATGCACGCATTTCTCGGATTTCGGGAAGTGACATCTACAGGTCGAGCGGGTCCATCTTGTCTGGGTCCACCCCCAGCTCCTTGATAGCCTTGGCGAGCTCGCTGCCCTTGACCTTGCCCTCGAGCCTGAGCGCGTCCAGCGCGCCGAGCACGATGCACTGTTCATCGATTTCGAAGTGCCGACGCAGCTCTTCGCGCGTGTCGCTCATACCGTAACCCTCGGTGCCCAATGGCACCAGGCGCCCGGGAATCCAGCGCCCGACCAGGTCGGGCAAGGCTTTCATGTAGTCGGACGCCGCGATGAACGGGCCCTCGACCCCCTGGAGGGTCTTTTCTATGTAGGGCACGCGCAGCTCCTCTTCGGGGTGCATCCGGTTATGGCGTTCGCACTTGAGCGCATCGTTGCGCAGTTGCTGGTAGCTGGTGGCGCTCCAGACGTCCGCAGACACACCGTACTTCTCGGCCAGTATCTGTTGAGCCACGAGCACGCGGTTCAGGATGACGCCGCTGCCGAATAGCTGCACGTGGCGCTTCAGCTTCTTTTCCGCGGGCCGATACAGATACAGTCCGCGCAAGATGCCTTCGCGAACGTGGTCTCCTTCGGGCATGGGTGGCATGCCATAGTTCTCGTTATACAGCGTGATGTAGTAAAAGATGTTCTCGTCGTCGGTGAACATGCGGCGCATGCCATCTTCGATGATGGTGGCAAGCTCGAAAGCAAACGCCGGATCGTACGACTGCACGGCAGTGTAGGCCATGCTGTTCAGGAGGCTGTGCCCGTCCTCGTGCTGCAGCCCCTCTCCATTGAGCGTCGTCCTGCCTGCCGTCGCGCCCAGGAGAAAGCCACGCGCCATGGTGTCACCCGCCGCCCAGATCTGGTCGCCCACGCGCTGAAATCCGAACATCGAGTAGAAAATGTAAAACGGGATCATGGGCTCGCCATGCACCGAGTAGGAAGTGGCCGCGGCCATGAAGGAAGCGAGGGAGCCGGCCTCGGTGATGCCTTCCTCGAGCACTTGCCCATCCTTGGCTTCGCGGTAGTAGAGCAGCTTGCCCTTGTCGATGGGCTCGTAGAGCTGCCCGTTCGCCGCATAGATGCCCACCTGACTGAAGAGCGCGTCCATGCCGAACGTACGAGCTTCGTCAGGAATGATGGGCACGACACGACGTCCGATCTTCTTGTCCCGAACCAACTTCGCCAACAGCCGGGCGAACACCATGGTCGTCGACGCCTCGCCCTTCTTCATACCCGCGTAGAACTCGTCGTAGAGTTTCCGATCCGGCAGATCGAGGGGGACTGGGGCGGTAACGCGACGCTGCGGGATGACGCCCCCCAGCACCTTGCGGCGCTCCATCATGTACTCCACCTCGGGGCTGTTCTTGCCCGGATGATAGAAGGGCGCCTCTTTCAGCTTCTCGTCGGGAACCGGCAGCTCGAGCTTGTCCCGGAAGGACTTCAAGTCGTCGAGGTCCATCTTCTTCTTCTGGTGCGTGACGTTGCTGCCCTCGAAGTTCTCGCCCAGCGTCCAGCCCTTCACCGTGTGTGCGAGGATGACCGTGGGGCGCCCGCGGTTTTGAGTGGCGCGGTAGTAGGCGGCAAACACCTTCTTGTAGCTGTGACCGCCGCGACGCAGCTTCTCGATCTGCAGGTCATTCAAGTCACTGACCATTTCCAGAAGTCGCGGATCGCTGCCGAAGAAGTGGTTGCGAATGTATTCGCCGGTGGCGGTCGTGTAACGCTGCCATTCACCGTCGACCGTTTCGTTCATATGCCGCACCAGCACGCCGTCGGTGTCCTTCTGCAAGATGGAGTCCCACTCGGGCCCCCAGATCACCTTGATGACCGTCCAGCCCGCGCCGCGGAACACGCCTTCGAGCTCCTGGATGATCTTGCCGTTGCCCCGCACGGGGCCATCGAGCCGCTGTAGGTTGCAGTTGATGACGAAGATCAGGTTGTCGAGCTGATCCCGCGCCGGCAGGGTCAAAGCACCCAGCGTCTCGGGCTCGTCGCACTCTCCATCCCCCACGAAGCACCATACGCGGGCATTCGAGGTGTCCGCGATGCCACGGGCGTGCAGGTAGCGATTGAAGCGCGCCTGATAGATGGCCGAAATCGGCCCGATACCCATACTGACGGTCGGGAACTGCCAGTAGTTCGGCATCAGACGCGGGTGCGGGTACGACGAGAGGCCCGCGCCGCGCAATGCTTCGCGGCGGAAGCGCTCCATTGCCTCCATCGATAGCCGCCCTTCCAGAAACGAACGCGCGTAGATCCCAGGGGCGGCGTGTCCCTGGTAGTAGACTTGGTCACCGGGGCCGTCGCCGTCCGGACCTCTGAAGAAGTGGTTGAAACCCACCTCGTACAAACTGGCGCTGGAGGCATAGGTCGACAGGTGACCGCCTATCCCGGAAAAATTCATGTTGGCCCGATGCACCATGGCCATCGCGTTCCAACGGATGATGCGGCGGATCCGCTTCTCCATCCATTCGTCCCCTGGGAACTCCGGCTCCTCTTCGACGGGGATGGTATTGATGAAATCGGTGGTCAGCGGCCCACCGGGAGCCACCCGATGACGACGCGCGTGATCGAGCACCCGCTTCAACAGGAAGCGAGCACGGTCTCGGCCGTGGTGTTGAACGACAGCTTCGAGGGACTCGATCCATTCCCGTGTCTCTTCTGAATCGCGGTCAGCAACTTCGTGCATGTAGGTGTTCACAGGTGCTCCTTCGTTCGCACAGGGCGGCCCCCCAGCCGGCACCGCTTTCTTAGCGGCTTGTCAGGCGCAAGTCGAGCCTGAGCATGACAAAAGTGCAGGGCGAGGCCGGCCACGGTGAAGAAACGTTGAGATCTCCAGCGGCCCCTTGGCAGGCCGGAGCTCGCGACGCATACGACAAAGGTGTCTCGATTGATCTCTTTCCTCGTCTTTTTTGCAGTGATGCTCTCCGTCACCGGGGCCGTCCATTACTACGTGTGGCTCCGTTTGGTCCGTGATGCTGAGCTGCCGACGACCCTGCACCGCACTGTCACGGTCTCGATCGTGCTTTTGTTTTTGTCGATCCCCGCCACCCTGCTCGCGTTCCGGTCGCTCAGTCTTGGTGCTGCCAAGCCACTCTTCTTCGTCGCGTTCGGCTGGCTCGGGCTCTTGCTCCTGCTCTTTGCGCTCTTGGCCATCAGTGAAGTAGGGCGCTTGGCCGTGTATGCAGTGCGTCAGGTGCTAGACGCCGCTCCGGCCGATGCCGGGCGGCGCGCCACCCTGGCCCGGCTGTTCGCCGGTGCCGTAGGGCTCGCCGGCTTCGGCCTGGCCGCCAGCGCGGTCCGTTCCGGCCTGGCTCGCGTGGCCGTCAAGCGCGTCGAGATCGCGCTCGAGCGCCTGCCGGCTTCAATGAGCGGCATCAGCATCGCTCAACTGACGGACATTCACGTCGGTCCCACCATCGGTCGCGAATTCATCGAGGAGATCGTGCATCAGACCAACGCCCTCGCGCCGGACATCATCGCCATCACCGGTGATCTGGTAGACGGCAGTGTGGAGCAGCTCAGAGAGCAGGTGGCGCCGCTTGCCAATCTCAAGGCCCGCTATGGCGTCTACTTCGTGACTGGCAACCACGAGTACTATTCGGGGCTGGACGCTTGGTGTGAAGAGCTCACTCGGCTCGGCATCGTGGTGCTGCGCAACGAACGCGTCAGTATCGGCTCGGACGACGCTAGCTTCGATCTCGCGGGCGTGGACGACTTCAGCGCTGCCGGTCACGAGGGGCAGGGGCCGGACCTGGCCCGCGCGCTGGCCGGACGCGATCCAGCTCGGGAGCTGGTGTTGCTCGCCCACCAGCCCAAAGCAATCTACGAGGCCGAGCAGCTCGGTGTGGGGCTGCAGCTTTCGGGGCACACGCATGGGGGCCAGCTCTGGCCCTGGAAGTACTTGGTGCGGCTCCAGCAACCTGTAGTCTCCGGGCTCGAACGGTTCGGACGCGCGCTCATCTACGTGAGCAACGGCACCGGCTATTGGGGGCCTCCCATGCGCCTCGGGGCCCCGGCGGAGATCACCCAGGTAGTGCTCGAACGGGCGCACCCGGCGTGAGCGCCCGCTCGAGCCACTTTGGCGCCATGAAGCGGAACGCCGCCGATTTCAGTCCTCGACCGCGCTGGCGAGGGGCGCGATGAAGTCCGCGAAGTAGCGCTCCGCCAGACGCTCGGCCACTCGCATACCGTCCAGCGCCGCGCTGACGATGCCTCCGGCATAGCCTGCGCCTTCCGCACAAGGAAACAACCGGGCCAAGCTCGGCGACTCGAGAGCGGCGCTGTCGCGCAGCACCCTGACGGGCGAGCTCGAACGCGACTCGACCCCGAGGAGCATCGCCTCTTCGCTCAAATAGCCGCGCATGCGTCGGTCGAACTCCTGGAGCGCGCTCGACAGCCGTTCAGCGAGCCGGATGCCACCCGCGTCGAGCACTTCGTGCAGATCGCCCGCGCTCACGCCCGGAATGTAGCTCGACTGGGGTAGGCTGGAGGACACCCGCCGGGCAACGAAGTCCGTAGCACGCGCCGCCGGTGCCCTCAGAGCGCCGCCACCCGCCCGGAATGCGTGAACCTCGAGCTGTCGTTGGAATTCCATCCCGCCGCGAATACCGCTGTAGCCCGCTTGCTCCAGATCGTCTGGCTCGATGGCGATCACAAGCCCCGAATTCGCGTAGCGCGAGTCGCGTTTCGACAAGCTCATACCGTTGAGCACCAGGCCATCCACTTCGGTCGACGCCGGCACGATGAAGCCGCCCGGACACATGCAGAACGAGTAGACGCCACGCCCTTGCACCGTGCTGGCGCATCGATAGTAGGCGGCTGGCAGCTTCGGGTGTCCGGCCGCCCTTCCGTATTGGATCTCATTGATGAGCGGTTGGGGATGCTCGATACGCACCCCCAGCGCGAACGGCTTGGGCTCGAGTGCCACCTCATGCCGGAGCAGCATCTCGATCACGTCACGCGCCGAATGCCCCGTTGCCAGCACGACCGCCTCCGCGGTAAGCGCCTTCCCGTCGGCCAGCGCGACACCGACGACTCGCTTGAGCGCTCCCTGCCCTTCGGCGAGCAGGTCGACCACCCTGGACTCGAAAAGAAACTCCACGCCTGCCGCTTCGAGCCGCTCGCGCAAAGCCGTCACTACCACTGGCAAGCGATTGCTGCCGATGTGCGGCCGGGCATCCACCAGGATCTGCTGTGGCGCGCCGTGAAGGGCCAACACTTCGAGCACGTCTCTCACGTTGCCCCGCTTGTGTGAGCGCGTATAGAGCTTGCCGTCGCTGTAAGTCCCCGCTCCTCCCTCGCCGAAACAGTAATTGCACTCGGGGTTCACCACACCGCGCGCGTTGAGCGCCTTCAGGTCGTGGCGGCGCGGCTGAACGCGCTTGCCGCGGTCCACCACCAGCGACGGAATTCCGCGGCGTGCCAGCTGGTAAGCGCAGAATAGGCCCGCCGGGCCCGCCCCCACCACCACCACCCGGCGAGGCCCCGTCACGCCGCGAGGCAGCGGACCACTGGTCTGTGCGGGCGCTTCCAGACTCAGCAAGAGCTCGAAGCGAACTCGACCGCGCCGCGCGTCGATGGATCGCCTCACAACGTACAGGTCCGGAAGCTCGGCAGCCGGGCGGCCGAGCGCTTTGCCAACCTTCAGCTTCAGTGCCTCGCCGTCATCGGCATCGTCCAGCCCGAGCGTGAGCGATAGCTCCCGGATGCTGCTCGTCATTCACTACTCGAAATCATGGCGCGGGTCGAGCCGCAGGACCGCTCGGACCGTTGGCGCTTTTGCCGCTGCGCAGCTTGGCTCCGCCGTAGGGTCGAATGCTCGGGATCCGATCGAAGCTCTTTTTGAACAGCTTTTTCATCTCGGCCAATTTCTCCGGCTCCAACTCGGACAGATCGTGCTCTTCGCCGGGGTCCTTCGCGAGATTGAACAGAAGCGTCTTCCAACCGTCTTCGTACACCGTGTACTTGTAGTCGCCCTTGATGATGGCCCGCCGGTGCGGATTATGGCTGTCCTCGGCCAGTTCGAGCACGATGACATCGCGCGGCTCGGGCTTCGCTCCGTAAATCTCCGGCACCAGGCTCTGGCCCATGAAGCCTTCGAGCGGTGGCTGCCCCATCAGGTCCATGATGGTGGGCGCGATGTCCAGGTGCGTGCGAGGTTCGGCGATGCGGCGCGGGTCGGCCCCTGGCGCATGCACGATGAGCGGCACGCGTACCAGGTTCTCCCATATGTCGAACGCATGCTTGTACATCCCGTGCTCGCCGAATGCCTCACCGTGATCGGACGTCACGATCAGCGCGGTATGGTCCCACCAGGGCTGCCGCTTCGCGAAGTCGAGCAACTTACCGATCCAGTGGTCCGTGTACCAGACCTCGGAATCGTAGCGATCGCGGTTCTTGTTGCCGAAGTCGGGCGACTCGGCGTGCTTCTTGTACTGGTCGTGGGGGTCCATGTAGTGCGCCCAGGCGAAGAACTGCTTGCCTGTCGTTTGCTCGTCACCGAGCAACTCGATCAGGCGCCTCGTGATCTTGTCGCTGGTCACGTGGTTGTCCGTCTGAGCATCGAAGGTGATGCCCTTGACCACTTCGAACACGTCGAAGCCCTGGTCGAGGCCCTTGCCACGCGCGAAATACATGTGGCCGTGAACCCCCAGAGTCTTGATACCTTTCGCCTGTAGGGCTTCCGGGAAGAACTCGTTGCTCTCGGCATAGCCAGTGAAGAAGTACCCGGTTCGATAGAGCGTGGAAGCGTAGCGGCCGGAAAGCCAGCAGGCCACCGTCTGGGCGGTGTAGCTCGCCACGGAGCGCTGGTTTTCGTACACGACCGAGTCCTTGGCCAGCGCCGTGAGATTCGGCGCGATCGGCCGCTCGTAGCCGGCCCATGGCATGTCCGCTCTGAGCGAATCGATGCTCAACAGCAGCACATTCAGCGGCTCGGCAGGACGCTTGGGTCGGGGAGCCTCGGGCACCGCAGATGCGCTCGGTAGCGCGCTCGCGCTCGCCCGGGTACCCGCCGCTCGCACCTTGGTCGAGCCGGGGGGATTGCCCGCCTTGGGTCGCTGGTCACAACCTGCGCTGGTCAGAGCTGCTCCCGCGGCAACCACCAGCGCCAGATTTCGCAAAGTCTCGAGAAACACGGCCCCGTGCTAGCGCAGGCCCAGGCGACTTCCAAACAAAACCTCCCGCGCCGCGCGCGCTTGACAACGACCATCCGTCGGCGTCGCGTGTCACAGAGACGCGCAAGCTCCGGCTCTTCAGCGGACCCAGTTCTCACGCAGGCCCTGGGAAAAAGCGCCTCGCCTGGCATCTGTCTTTGCGGCCCCTGCCGGCCTCTGCTTAGCTCGAACCCATGAACCGCTCCGCCCTCTGGCTGCTCGTGTCGTGCCTCCCGCTCGGCTGCTCGACCCCCAAACCGGAACCCGCCGTGCCCGAAAATACGGCGCAATCGACGCCGCCACCCAATGCCGCCGTGGTCGTCCCGTCCGATGCCTCAGATGCCCTGCGCAGCGTGGCGCCGGACGCGACGCTGGTCGTGCGCTTGCGGGGAGACAAACTGCGCGACGGACCGATGTTCGGCGCCGTTTCGGGCATCAAGCAAGCGCTGCCGCAAGCTCGCCAGGGTCTGGCCATCGTACAGGCCGCCTGCGGGTTCGATCCCGTCGAGGCCATCCAGGAGATCGTCATCGCCGGCAAGCATCGGCAGCGCGCGAGCGCCGCCGAGCCGCTCGGGCGCTGGAATCTCGACCCGCGCAGCGCGTCCGCCGCCCTGCTACTCGATCGGCCCGCTGACGAAGCCCTGAAGTGCCTGGGCAATTTCGTTCCGGCCAAGCAACGCGAGGTCGGCGGCAACCCCGCCCTCGAGCTGCCCACGGGCGGCGTTTTGCAAACCCACGGCAACCTCTTGGTCTATACCCCCGCTGCCGCCGCTGAGCCCGCCGCCGCGCGGATCCGAAAGGGGGCCGCACTCGAACCCGGCCTTCAGGCAGTCGTCGATGCCAATCGGGATGCCACCCTGCTCTCCTACGCCAAAGGAGAAAACACCCTAGGGCTCGAGTGGCTCAGCATCGCCGTCTCTCAACCGGCGGGCGGGCTCTTCGCCAAAGGTGTCGGGCTCGCTGATAGCCCCGAAGATGCCGCGAAAGTGGCAGAAGCCATCCAGGCGCAAGTGTCCCGAGCCGAGCAGCGCATCCGCGCTGACTCGAACACGCCAGCGGCGCAGAAGCTCGTCGATCTCCTGGAAGAGATCCACGTAGAACGCAACGGGGCGAGTTTGAGCGCCGAACTCGTGCTGGACAAGGACCGCGCCGAACAGTTCTTCTCGGAGGTCCTGGGTGCGCTGATCGCGGACGGCATGCAGCGCTACGTCGCAGCGGCGAAGACCGCCGAGGCGAGAGACAACGTGATGAGGATCGCCCTGGCGTTGAGCGACTATGCTCGCGCCAATCGGCCTCCCAAGAAGCGCTTTCCACCGAGTGCCCCCCTGTCTCCGCCCGAGGTTCCTCGAGGCAAGCCCGTCGACGCCAGCGCGAGTTTCGACGACCAGAGCTGGCAAGCCATCGGCTTCGCTCCACGCGACCCCGTCTATTTTGCTTACGAATTCATCACGGCCCCTGACGGCAAGAGCGTCGAGGTTATCGCGCATGGCGATCTGGACGCGGATGGCACCCAATCCAAGTACTCTGTCAAGGTGACCCTCGAAAACAACGAGCCGAAGATCGACTCGACACTGCAGCGCGAGCATCCGTTCGAATGAGCGCTACGCCCATCGTCTCGCTACCCCGAGAGCAGCGGCAACGGGCGCGGCTCGCGTCCGGACAGGCTGGATACGGCCAGACGATGTTGACGCAATAGGCGAGTATCGACCGACCGTTCCGAGAGCGCCAGATCGCGCGACAGATGGGTGAAGTAGAGAATCTGAACCCGCTCCGCCAGCTCGCCGAGGACGCCGAAGGCCGCTTCGGCGCGCTCGTCGTCGAAGTGAATCAGTAGATCGTCGAAGACGAGTGGAATAGGGGCGCTCTCTTCGAGGTAATGCTCGAGCGTGGCCAGACGCAAGGCGAGGTAGAGCTGATACTGAGTCCCTTCGCTCAACTGGGCCACCCGGACCTCGTCGCCGTCTGCGCGGATACAGCCGAGCGTCCGCTCCTCCAGACCCTGGCGAAGCCCCTGATAGCGCGACAGGGTCAGCCGCTGGAACAGCTGGCTGGCGCGGGAAAGCACCGGCCCCTGGTGTCGGTCTCGATACCGGGCGATTTCGCGCTCGAGGATGGTCTTCGCCAGCCTGACCTTCAAGTAACGCTCCAAGAGCTCGCGCGCCTCGGCCGCCCTCTGTTCGACTTGCTGGGCGGCAGTCGCGGCCCGTTCGTCACTATAATACGCGAGCCCCTGCTCGAGCCCCACGATGGTTACCTGAGCATCGCGCCAAGCGGTGTCCGCATCATCCAGCTCGGCCTTGATCTCGTCCAGCTCGACGACCAGCGTCGCGCGATCGGAGGAGCTGGCCTCGGTCACCAAGGCCTCGATACTCGCGCCCTTCCCCTCTTCGAGCAGGCGGTCGTCGAGTTCACGCAGCCTTTGGCGCAGCTCACGTGCTTGCCGCACGTGAGCCTCGAAGGCTTCCAGCTCCGCCGTGTCTCGTGCCCCGACGCGTTCGAGCAATTGCCCAAGCTCCTGCTCACTGTGAGACCGATGCTCCAAGTGCTCTGCGAGCTCTTGCTCGAGCTCCGCGAGTTCGTCGTACAGGCGGCCTCGCGCCTCCGCGTATCGGCTGGCCTCTTGGTGGCGGAGCGCCAACTCTTCAGCCGCTGCGTCGACGGGCAGCGCCTCGAGATCGGGGGCGTAGTCGCGCAGCAAGGGCGCGATCTCGCTCTCGAAAGCGGCACGGTCCCTTTCGATTCCCGACACCCGCCGACGCTTGTCGGGGAGCTCATCGAGCTTGCGCGCGAGTTCTACGAGCTCGTCGAGCACCGCCAACGCTTCGTCCGCACCAGGCGCCGAACCGAGGCCAAGCGGCAGCACAGCCTCTGCCCAATCGCGCACCCAGTCGGCGAGCGGCGGCTCGGTGACCTCGAGATTGCGCTGTTCGCGTTCGACCAGCAATTCGAGTTGCGCGATGCCGAGTTCGAGCGCCTGACGCCGCCTGGCCTCTTCCCTGAGGCGACCGAGCCGGTCGCCGGCAATACTCACCAGCCCTCCGAGATCCGTGGGAGATTCGGCGGGGCTTCGACCCAACTGCACCGAGAGCTCGTGCAGCAGCGCGCTCTCTCGGGCTCGCAGCAACTGAAGCTCGCGCTCCAACTGGTCAAGCTGGCGTTGGCGAGCGCGAAAGTCATCGTAGCGGCGGCGCCAGCTCAGCATCTCGGCAGGGTCGCCAAGCAACCGAACTGGCACTTCGCGCCACAGGGCCTGCCATTCGCTCTGCAGTGCGGCTTCCCTCTCCTTTTCGAGGGAACACGCCGCCTCCAAAGCCGCCTTGCGAGCCAGCCAGTACTGCCGAGCGGCACGACGCTGCGCGAGTTCCGCGACGCGTTGGGCCTCTCGCCGCAGGCGGTCCGCCAGAGCATCCGAACGAGCCACCAGCTCCCGATAGCTTTGAACGCCAGAAGCCGCGACCGCCGCCTCCTCCTCCGTCGCGAGCAAGGCTTCGAAGGCCAGGTCCCGCTCCTCGCGCACTCTCGCGAGCTCGGCCTCGCTCGGCACGAGCCCCTGCTCCTCGATGACGCGGATCGCTCGGCTAGCCTCCTCGATCTCGCGCTCCGCCTGCCGAACCTCGGCCTCCCGCGCTTCACGCGCCTGTCGCCGAGCCGTCAACCTGGCGGCAAAATGCTCGAGGGTTTCCAGCTCTGGCACGGGCAGCGCGCATGCTTCGACTTCGTCGCTGCAGGAATCGCCAAACAAGCGCCGACGAAGGTCGCGACAGGCATCGACGCCTTCGCGTAAGTTCAGCTCTGCGCGTGCGATTTTCTCCGGGAGATCGCCCGCGGTTCTTGCGCCGCTCAACGCGTTTTCCAGGGGCAAGAGCTCCGCGGCAGCCCCCAGAAGCGCCAGCTCACGTCGCTCGCGGGACAGCTGCTGCTCGGCCTCCCGCAGACGCTCACGCGCCCCTTCGTGCTTTTCGAAAAGCACCGCACGTTCGCGCGCCAGACGGCGGATCTTTGCGATCCGCGCGCTGTCCAGCCGCAGGCTTTGCGCCGCATCCAGATCCGTACTCCGACCGATCCTGAGCAAGATGCGCTGCGCTTCCAGCTCGGCCTGGCGAATCTGTCCGCGGATCTTGGGCAGGTCGAGAGCCGCTTTGCGGTGCACCCCCACCTGGTGCCGAAGGGCGTCGACGTCGCGCTTCCGTAACTCCGAGAGGGCGTTTTCGGGCGGCAACTGCTCGAGCTGCTCGCGGCGGCGCGCGATTTCGCGTTCGGTTCGCGCGACATCTCTCGCGGATTCCGCCAGGGACCGCTCGAGCTCCGCACGTCGTTCACCGGTGCCCTCGGGCAGATTGGGCACTTCTCCCAGCGCCTCGAGCTCACGCAAACATTGCTGGCGCCTGGCCACCGGAGTGAGGGTCCTCAGAAGTCGCCCGAGTCGCTCCTCTCGCTCCCTGAGCTCGGAACGACGACGAGTGAGTTCTTGCTGACGCTGCCTGGCTTGCTCCAGCTGGGTTTGCTGTTCGAGGTACTTCTCGGGCAACCGTACCTCGTCTCGAGCATGCTTGCGGCTCTGCTTGTACTCGGACACCGCGGCATTCAGTCGAGGTTTGCTGGCCCGCAGCTTGAACAGGGCTTCCGCTTCACGCTCCAAGTCGCCCAGCACGGAATGGACCCCACCGCCACCGGTGCCCGCGTCGAACAAGCTCTCGCCGATGTCACCCTGGCCCATGAGCAGCGCCTGGCCCCCTTGCTTCAAGCGCTCGTGGTCCAATCCAAACAGCGTGTGAAACAGATGGGCGTCCACACCGTGAAGAAAAGGCAGAAGCTCCGCCTCGGCCAGAGGCTCATCTTCTGGGGTTCGCAACGAATCTTTACGCCTCTTGCGCCGCTGGAAGCTCAAGCGTCGTTCCCCCTCTTCGATGCATGCGGACAGCCTGAGGTCGCGGGCGGCGTGTACATGTGCATCGGGACTCCGCTCGGCGATCCCGAACAAAAGCCCGGACACGGCGCGGAGAGCGGTGCTCTTGCCGGCTTCGTTGCGTCCGAAAATGATGTGCAGCCCACCGCGCTCCGGACCCGAAAAGTCGAGCAGGCTCTCGGTGAAGGGGCCGAAGGCATGCAGGCCGAGGCTCAACAGCCTCACCGCCCCTCCTCGCTCGACAAGATGCGCGGGATCAGCAGTTGCTCGACGTCCCGCAACAGTTCGCGCAGCTCTGCCGGGTCGTCGTAGCTCATGCCATCTTGATTTCGCCACAGCTCCGGAGGCAGCTTCTGGCGTACCTCGGCGAGGCTCAGGGCGAGCTCGCCGAGCGAGGCTTCGTCCCGAACGAGCCCGTCGAGCGTACCCAAGAGCTCTCCCAACGCGTCGTCGCGCTCAGCTAGCGCCGCCCGATCGTAGCGAGACGTCGTTCCGATCACGAGGCGCTCGACCCAGGCCCCTGCCGCTCCCACCTCGAGCGCCAACCGCCGAACTTCGGCCAGCAGGCGCTCTTGGTCGTTGACCAGGCTTGCGTGGCATGGTGCCGCGCCGCTCAACTGCACACGCACGGCCAGGAGTCGCTCGTCAGCCTCGTCGGCGGCCTCGTTCACGGCAGTTTCCACCTTCGCGAGCACGGCGTCGAGATCGACCGCATCGGCAACATCCACGCTGACGTGCGCCCACCGCACCACGTCCAAGACGCGAGCCTCCACATCCAGCACCCGACCCCCGTCGACGTGCACCAGGCTGGCGCCTTTCGGGCCCGTTTCGCGCATGTGACGACCCTGTAAGTTGCCGGGGAAGAGCACCCACGGGTCCCGACAGAGCACCTCGCGCGTGTGAACGTGGCCCAGCGCCCAGTAGTCGTAGCCGTGATTCACCAGTGCGCTCAGCGAACAGGGGGCGTAGCGAGCGTGACCGGGCCGGCCGTCGAGAGCGGTGTGCAGAAGCCCGATATTGAACAAATCGCGCATGGCTTCTGGATACCCGGCGACCAGATCTTGCTCCACTTTGGCGTTGGGATAGCCCATGCCGTGGACCACGACGCCCAGCTCCTCGAACACGCGGCTTTCCGCTTTCTTCGTCGAAAGCTCGTGCACGTGGTCCGGCGCTTTCAAATGTCGTGTGATCTTGCTGGCGGCGTCGTGATTGCCGCGGATCCAAACCACCTGGACACCCGCCTCTTTCAGGCGGTTCATCTGGGAAACGAAGAACAGCCCCGTGGAAAAATCACGCCAGTCGTCATCATACAGGTCACCGGCGACGAGCAGCAGGTCGACGCTCTCGTCCAGGCACAACTGCACGAGGTTTTCCGTAGCGCGTCGCGTTGCGCGACGTATCTGCTCGAGGGGTGCCCCTTCGTACTTTTCCAGGCCCAAGAGCGGGCTATCGATGTGCAGGTCTGCGGCGTGCACGAAGCGCATGGATCCACCGCAAGCGTGATAGCACGATGTCTTTCGGCTCGACCACGCCCCAACGCTCGCATTGGGACGAACAATGTCCGACTCGCGCTTCCGGCGCACTTTTCAGTGGTGCTGGAGCTCCGCCACGGCAGCCTGGGCACCCTCTGCCCTCGACCCTGCGAAAACCCTCGGTTGGGTTCGCGTCGCCGGTGATTTTCGCCTACGCTCCCAGTGGATGAGTCAGGCGCTCGATCATCGGGCTCCCCCGCGCCCCGTCGAACTCGGCCCGTTGGGCCTGGGTCTGTACAATCTTTGGTACTGGCCCTACCTATTGCTCAGTTGCGCGGTTCTATTCATTCCGGCGCTCGCCCTGTGGGCCGTGACGCTGCCTTTCGATCCGAAGCGCCGGCTGCTCGGCAAGTACACCCGAGTATGGGGCGCTCATTATCTCGCATCGGTGCCATTCGCCAGCGTCACCATTGTGAACCGCGAAGTCGGAGCCAGCGCAGGGCCGTGCATCTACGTCTCGAATCACCTCTCGCTTTCCGACGTGCTCGCCCTGTTCAAGCTCGATTATCCCTTCCTGTGGGTCAGCAAGATCGAGAATTTCTACGCTCCATTCCTGGGTTGGAACATGTGGCTCAACAACTACGTGGCGCTCAAGCGGGGCTATCTGCCGAGTATCATGCGAATGTACCGGACCTGCATTCGACGCCTCGGTGAAGGGCACAGTCTGTTCGTGTTTCCCGAGGGTACGCGCTCGCCGGATGGGGAGCTGCAGCACTTTCATGCAGGGGCGTTTCGCATGGCCATCCGCAACGGCGTGCCCATCGTCCCCATCGTCGTGGAAGGTACGCGCGAAATTCTCCCGAAAGGTAGGCTGCGCGTGAAGCCTTTGCCGGTCTGGGTCGAGGTTCTGAAACCCATTGACGGAGCAGAAGCGAATCACGATTGGCGGGCGCTCCGCGACTTGACCCGGTCACGCATGCACGGCGCGCAACGGGAGCTCAGGCGTCGACTGGGGAGATTGCCGAGCAGCGAGTGAAGCCTCCCGACTCGCGCCTGGTCGCGGCTCTCGGCCCCACCAACACGGGAAAGACCCACCGGGCGGTTCAGCGCATGCTCGAACATTCGTCGGGCATGATCGGCCTGCCGCTCAGGCTGCTGGCCCGTGAGGTGTACGATCGCATCAGCGAATCGCTGGGAGAATCTCGCGTTGCCCTGGTGACCGGCGAAGAAAAGCGCATTCCGCCTCGCCCCCAGTACTGGGTTTGTACGGTGGAGGCCATGCCTGTCGCTGAACGCGTCGACTTCCTCGCCGTGGACGAGATTCAACTCGCCGGACACGCCGAGCGCGGCCACGTGTTCACCGAACGCTTGCTGCACGCGCGCGGTAGAAAAGAGACCTGGTTCATGGGAGCCGACAGCATGCGCCCGCTGTTCCGGTCGCTCCTGCCCGACGCAACCATTCAGCGTTTCCCACGCCTGTCGCGCCTTTCCGCGGCGGGTTCCTATTCGATGGGCGCGCTGCCACCGCGCTCGGCGGTCGTGGCGTTCTCCGCCGCCCGCTTGTATGCGCTTGCCGAACGCTTGCGCGCCCGTCGCGGCGGCGCCGCCGTGGTGATGGGCGCCCTGTCACCACGCGCGCGGAACGCGCAAGTTGCCATGTACCAGGCGCGCGAGGTCGACTACTTGGTCGCCACCGACGCCATCGGCATGGGACTGAACCTCGACGTCGAGCAAATCGCCTTCGCCGAGCGCAGCAAGTTCGATGGGCGCGAAACGCGCTTGCTCGACTTGAGCGAGCTTTCGCAAATCGCCGGACGCGCCGGGCGCTACCAGACGGACGGCTCGTTCGGCACGCTGTCTCCAGAACCGCGGCTGCCACCCCGAATCGAGCGCAGCATCGAACGGCACCAGCTACCGCACCAGCAGACGCTGGTCTGGCGCAACCATGCGCTGTGTTTCGACAGCCTCGGCGCGCTGGTCGAGTCGCTCAAGCTGCGCCCAGGCCCGGGGCCGCTCCGAGCGCTCGCACATGCGGACGACTATCGAGCCTTGACTCAGTTGGCCCGGCGCCCCGAGATCGCCGAGCGCGCCACGGACCGCGACGCAGTGCGCCTGCTCTGGGATGTCTGTCAGATCCCCGACTATCGACAGCTGATGATGGACCACCACCCGACCCTCGTCGGCGAGGTGTTCCTGGAACTTTGCCGGCACCAGTTGCTCGACGATGACTGGCTGCGACCGCGAGTGGCGCGTCTGAACCGCAGCGATGGGGACATCGAGACGCTGATGAAGCGCATTGCCTTCGTGCGCACCTGGACTTACGTAGCCAATCACGACAGCTGGTTGAAGAATCCGGCATTTTGGCGTGCGCAGACTCGCGAAGTCGAAGACCGGCTGAGCGACGCCCTGCACGAGGCCCTCGTCGCTCGTTTCATCGACCGCCGGCGCTCTGTCAGCCACGTTCGCCCGGCACCCAAGGACGCCCCCAAGGGTCACCCTTTTTCGGCGCTCGGGCAGCTCAGAACGCAACTGTTGTCCGAGTCGCTCGAGGCGTCCGATCGCCAGCCACCCTCGGACTTCTCTCTTGCACTCTCCGAGGCTCCGCATCCGGCGTTTTCGGTTTCCGAACGGGGACGCGTCATCTTCGAGCACACCGAAGTCGCCCAGCTCAGCCGAGGCCGCGTGTTGACCGAACCGGAGATCTCGCTCTTGCCGCTGGAACTGGCCCCCGGCGCTCTGGGTCAGGTACGGCGCCGTCTTCAGGCCTTCGCCAAGGACTTCGTGAACGACCTTCTGTCGGCGCTCACTCCCGCCGAGCAGCCGGACTCAGCCGTACTGAGAGGCCTGCTTTACCAGCTCAGGCAAACACTCGGCACCCTACCTCGCGCTGCGGCGGAAGAACTGCTGCACACCCTGGGTGAGACAGAACGAAGCAGGCTCGCCGGGTTCGGTATCTGCGTCGGCCGCCGGCTGATGTTCGTGCCCCGCATGCACGAGCCCGAGGCACTCCGGCAGCGCCGCCTGCTCGTCCGAACCTACCATGGCCCGCTCGCGTCGAGTCTTCCACAGGCGACCGCGAGTGCCCGTGCCCACCCTGAAGTCCCGCCCGATTGCTATCTGGCAATGGGTTACCTGCTGGTGGGCGCCTTTGCGATCCGCGCCGACGTTCTCGAGAGCCTGCTGGCGGCCGCCGATGGCAGACGCGGACTGAACCATCAGCTGGTCCGACGCCGGTGCCGTGTGGACGACAACGACGCGAGGCTCATCACGCGCGCCCTTGGTCGCGGAGGCGCGAAAAGGCGCCGAAGCCGGCGGCGACGCCCACGCCCAGCTGCCCGGTCCAGCAAACGCCCAGGCGAAACCAACCAACACAAGGACGACTGAGGCAGTCTCGCTCGTTCGCTCGCTGGGTTCAGCCCGCGCAAACGCCGCAGGGCCGCAGCGAAGCGGCCCTCCGAGCCAGCGAACGCTCAGCGCTCGAATTTGCCGATGGCGTTGAGGTCCTTGAAAGCGTCGACCAGACGAGCCGCCATGCCCTTTTCGCCCTCGTACAACCAACCACGCGGGTCGATGTACTTCTTGTTCGGCTTGTCGGCACCCTCGGGATTGCCCAGCTGTGATTTCAGATAGGCATCCTTGTCATCCATGTACGTCTTGATCGGCTTGCAGAAGGCCCACTGGGTGTCGGTGTCGATGTTCATCTTGATCACGCCGTAGGAGACAGCCTCGCGGATTTCCTGCTGCGAGGACCCCGAACCCCCGTGGAACACGAAATCCACCGGCTTGTCCCCGGTCTTGCGTTCCTTTTTGATGTGATCCTGAGAGTTCTTCAAAATCACCGGGGTGAGCTTCACATTGCCAGGCTTGTAAACACCGTGCGTATTTCCGAAGGAAGCCGCGACGGTGAACGACCCCACGGAGTTCAGCGCGTCGTACGCCTGCAAGACCTCCGAGGGCTGCGTGTACAGCTTGGAGTTGTCGATCCCAGTGTTGTCGACGCCGTCTTCTTCGCCACCGGTGACGCCCAGTTCGATTTCCAGGGTCATGTGGATGCGCGCCATGCGCTGCAGCGTCTTTCGACAGATCTCGAGGTTTTCGTCCAGCGGCTCCTCGGAAAGGTCGAGCATGTGCGAGCTGTACAGAGGCTCCTTGTGCTGCTCGAAGTACTTTTCTCCGGCATCGAGCAGGCCGTCGATCCAGGGCAGCAGCTTCTTGGCCGCGTGATCCGTATGCAAAACCACCGGTACGCCATAGGCCTCGGCAACCGTGCGCACGTGCATGGCCGCGGCGACGCCACCCACGATGGATGCCTGCTGTTTCGAATTGTCGAGGGATTTCCCGGCAAAGAACTGCGCGCCGCCATTGGAAACCTGGATGATGATGGGACACTCGGCGCGACGCGCCGCTTCCAAGGCAGCGTTGGCACTGTGCGAACCGATCACGTTGACGGCTGGCAGCGCGCATTCAGCCTTTTTCATGTAGGCGAATAGCTCCTGCAAGTCCGAACCCGTGACGATGCCTGGCTTGAGTTTCATTTTCGACATGGCCTGCTCTTTAATTCTTGAAGGGGTCTCTCGACAAGGCTCCGTGTGAAGCCGGGGCACAAACGCGCTGGACCAGCCATGCCTGACTGGCACGCGCCCGATGGGCCTAGCACCACCCGTGGCGCGCGGCGACCCGCTTTTGGCCGCCTTTTCGGCAATTGGCCCTGGTCCGAGTGGCTGCGCCCTGTTTCGTCCAGGTATCCACGTTGCACGAAGGCACGCAGGGTCATGTCTCGGACTGAGTCAGTCGCCGTTTCAGAAGCTCGCATGATGCAGTGCGGCGGCGCGCAGAGCGGCCGTGCTCGGCACCGTCCAGCCCCTCTGCCGGTCCGACGCATGTCCGGTCACGGAATCGTCTCGGTTTCGGGTGGCAGCGGCTGCATGTCGAGCCAGCGTTCCACCAGCGCGTGCCCTGCGTAGATAGCAGGCGTGAGCCCCACGGCGATCAGGAACTTCAGAGCGTACGAGGAGAGCATGATGTTGACGATCTCATCCACTTTCAGTCTGTCGAACCACGCAACCGTGTTGATGACCAGCGTGTCGATGGCCTGCGACACCACGGTCGACCCGGTGGCTCTCAGCCAAAGCATACGGCCTCGCGTAGCTCGCCTGAACAGATGAAAGACGGCTATGTCACTGAACTGAGCCACCAGATACGCACTGAGCGAAGCAATGATCATTCGCAGCGAACCGAGGAATACATTGTTGAAGGCATCGTCTGTCACCCCCATCCAGCCGGGAGCGCGAGCCAGCTCTGCGATGGGTACCCAGGCCGCCACGTAGATGAAAGTGAACGACAACACCGCCATGGCAAAACCCACCAGTGTGACGAAACGCGCCGCCCGCTTACCGTAGAACTCGTTCAATAGATCAGTGAGCAAGAAAGTCACTGGAAACGGTATCATTCCTACCGTTAGTGTGATCGTTTGCCCCGCCAGCGAGGTCTGAATGAGCTTGCCTCCTATGATGTCGCCGACGACCAAACAGGTCGTGAAGATCGAGGCAAGAACGACAAACAACTTCAGACGGGCGTCGAAACCGGGCATCGGAGAAGGCGCACACGCTAGAAAAGCGAGTGCGTCACGGCAAGTACCCTCTCGACCGGCGCACCACCAGGCAAAACATGCCAAGGTTGCTTGGTTTTCCGCCGTTGCCGGTTGTCAGCGTCCAGCTCCGAGTGTATGCGATGGCGCCGTGGAGTGGCTTCGGACGCGCCGATCAGGGAACCCAAAGAGCATGAAAAGCAGCGAGCTATCGACCCGATGAGCGACTGATTTCAGAGCCGCGAACAGAAATCCCACATGAGATCTGAACGAAAATCGAACTGGCCGAACCCAACTAGACGAGCAACACTGAGGAACCAGAGCCCAGCGCTCTCATTCTTCTCAAAAGCCTACTTATTAAGGAGCAAATCATGCACGGGGCGAAGTTTCGACAGATTGGACTGACATTGGTCACCGGCGCGTCTCTGGCGGTCGCATGCGGCGGGGACGATAGCGGGGGCGGCGGGAACAAGACATCCACCGGCAGTGTGACCAGCACGACCGGAGGGTCTACGGTGACAACCTCACAGACCCAGTCGTCCACCAGCAGTGGCACGACGAACACCAGCGGCGGCACCAACACGACCACCACCGGCTCCGGCGGCAGCGGAGGAACCATGGCAGCCGGCGGCTCGGGCGGCATGGGCGGCATGTGCGAAGACGAGGGTGGAACCACCGCGGGTGGTGCCGGCGAAGGCGGTGCGGCAGGCGCTGCACCGGTTGCGGAAAACGGCTACACATTCGTGTCGGAAGACGAGCTCTCCGATTGGGGCATCCAGAGCGCCGACGGCTGCGAGGGCTGTGTCGACACCGCCGAGCTTTCGTGGTCCTGCGCGGTGATGGAAGTAACGATCAACTGGCCGGCAGCCGCCAATGACGAGACTCAGAAGGTCATCCTGGAGAACCTGTCGCCGTCCGACACGGAACTGTGGGATCTTTCGGGCAAGACGGTTGTTGCAAGCATTCGCATGACATCCCCGCAGGTCGGCAACAACGGCTATGACATCGATCTCGGGCTCAGTGATTTCGGCGACGGATCCGATTGGACTTACAGCGGCACGTGCTGGGCGGGCGACTCTGCTTGCCCCGCCGCACGCCACAACACCGAGCTGTGGGCCGACGATCCGAACTGGTCGCTGTTGTCACTACCGGCGGACGCCGACGATACCGATTTCGATAGCTCGGGTATCCGCAAGTTCGCCCTGCAGATTGCGACGAAGTACTGGACGGACGACGAGAACCCGCCGACGTTCGACTACGATTCCGCCCCCGTAACCTTCGAGGTCGGCATGTACGTCTGGTAGTCGTTCCAAACGACGCCACTTCTCAGCGGCCGAGCCCCCTCTGCGTGGCGCTCGGCCGTGTCTCATTTGAGTGTGCTAACCTGCGCGACATGACGCTCGATAGCCCATCCCTCCAGCAATACGTCAACGACGTCTGGGACCAGAGCATCGTCCCGGCACTGGTCGACTACGTGCGCCTGCCCGCAAAGTCGCCGCACTTCGATGCCGACTGGGAAGCACACGGTCACATTCGAGACGCGGTGACGCTCGCGCGCACCTGGTGCGAGGCCCGCCAGCTCGACGGCCTGAGGGTCGAAGTGCACCAGTTGCCCGGGCGTACCCCGGTGCTCTTGCTCGAGCTGCCGGGCGAGGGCAACGACAACGTCCTGCTCTACGGTCACCTCGACAAGCAGCCCGAGATGACCGGCTGGCGCGAGGGGCTCGGACCGTTCACGCCCGTCATCGAGGGCGACAAGCTCTATGGCCGCGGCGGCGCCGATGACGGATACGCGGTGTTCGCTTCCCTCACTGCGCTCGAAGGGCTGCGCAAGCTCGGCGGCAAGCACCGTCGCGCCGTGGTCCTGATCGAAACCTGCGAAGAGAGCGGGAGCTACGACCTCCCCTTTTACATCGACGCGCTGAGCGCACGCATCGGTTCCCCGAGCCTCGTGGTTTGTCTGGATTCAGGTTGCGGCAACTATGAGCAGCTCTGGAGCACCACGTCGCTCCGAGGATTGGTCGGCCTCACCTTGCGAGTCGACGTCCTGACCGAAGGCGTGCACTCGGGCGACGCTAGCGGCATCGTACCCTCCTCGTTTCGTCTGCTCAGGCAGCTGCTCTCCCGTGTGGAAGACGAAAACTCAGGGAAGATTCTGCTGGACATCCTCCACGCCGACATTCCGGAGCAACGACGGCAACAGGCCCGCATCGCCGCCACAGAGCTGGGCGATGCCGTGTTCCGAAAGTTCCCCTTTCACGGCCAGACCCTGCCGCAGCACCACGACCCGGCCGAGCTCATCCTCAATCGCACCTGGCGTCCAACCTTATCGGTGACCGGTGCCGCGGGCTTGCCCTCGGTGGCTGACGCCGGAAATGTGCTCCGCCCCTGTACCGTCGCCCAACTTTCGTTCCGACTGCCCCCAACGGTCGACGCGGCGCGCGCCGCTCAGGCAATCACGAGAATTCTGACTCGAAGTCCGCCGAGTGGATGCAGCGTCAGCGTGGACAACGTGGGCGCAGCCTCCGGGTGGAATGCGCCTCCGCTGGCTCCATGGCTCGAACGCTCGATCGACCAGGCTTCCCGCGCTCTATTCGACCGTCCAGCCGTGCACATGGGAGAAGGCGGGTCGATCCCATTCATGGCCATGCTCGGCGAGAAGTTTCCCAAGGCACAATTCTTCATCACTGGCGTGCTGGGTCCGGGTTCCAACGCCCACGGCCCGAACGAGTTTCTGCACATTCCCATGGGAAAACGACTCACCGCGGCCGTCGCACAAGTACTGAGCGCTCACTACTCCCGCACGGACTGAGAGTCGTCGACCCGACCTGCCAACCGCGTGCGCCAAGTTCAGCAACCCGGGTTGGCACAGCCATCTCGCCTGCGTCACCCGTGGGCAATGCGCACAGCGCCTGTGCAGCGGAATGGTTCGTGCTACGGTCAGTAAGGTGTGTGGGTGAGAACATGCGACGTGAAGACGTGCGAGGCGATCCGTGAGGGAAACGACGAGGCGACGTCATCGGCGACCACGGCTTGAGCTGCGCGCTGCCAGCGCGCTCTCGGCGCCCCGGCTGCTTTGCCTGGCAGCCAGCGCGAGCTTGCTGGGGTGCGCGGCTGCCGCCGGAGCAGGAGTGGGCGCCGTGGCCGTCGGAGCCGCCATCGCCACAGCAGAGTGCTACGGCTATGTCGATGTCGTGGTAAGCGACGGACTCACGGGCAACCGCGCCTGCGATGCGCAAGTCTACGCGACCCGCGGCGACGACACCGTTCCCTTCACCTCCTGCTTCTACGCCGCCCTGCCGCATGGGCGCTGGATGCTCAGTGTGAGCAAGCCAGGCTATCAGTCGGTCACCAGTGAAATCATCGTGGCCCCTCACGACAGTTGCCAGCGCGTCGTCCACCAAGTCAGCGTGCGGCTCGACTCGCTCAACCCACCCCCCACGGCCTACGAGCCCGCTGCCGTCGCGGCGCCCCGCCTCGCTCCTCAACCCGCGCTGACCACGCCCGCTCATGCCGAGCCCGCAACCAATGAAGCAGCGCCGGCTCGAACTCCGCCCCCTGCAACCACGGCGCCCCCCCCACCTGGCGAACCGCCGCCTGCGCCCGCGCCCGACAGCGTGAGCCCAGTGCCGCAAGGCCCAGCGCCAGCGCCAAGTACGCCAGCGCCCGTTGATCCGGCGCCCACACACTCCACGGCGCCCGCCGAAACGCCGCCGACCGGGAGCTTTCCGGCGCCAGAGTGAGGCCACGGGAACGCCCGGCAGCGGACGGCTCAGCGCATGGTCTCGCGCCTCGCGTCAGGAAACCCGAGGCTCGCGCCGCAGCTCCACCAGCAACCGTGCAAGTGCTTCCGAGGCAGGCAGCGTGACCTTCAAAGTTGCCAGCTCGTCAGCGCGGGTTTTGCCCCGATTGATGATGTAAATGGGGATTTTCCGCTGACGAGCCGCCCGCGCAAACCGGTACCCTGAAAAGACCATGAGCGACGAGCCGACGACGAGCAACGCCTCGGAGGCCGCCAGGGCCTCGCTCGCGCGCTCGACGCGCCACGTCGGCACTGACTCACCGAAGAAGACGACACCCGGCTTCAGGGTTCCGCCGCAACGAGTGCACGGTGGCACCAAGAACCGAGCGTAGTCGACAGCACCGAGTTCGGCGTCGCCGTCTGGTGTCGGCCGCGCAAGCTCGTAGCTGAAAGAAGGGTTGAGCTGGGCAAGCCGGCGCTGAAACTCGCGACGCGAGTGCTCGGCGCGGCAGCCCAAGCACTCGACGACATCGAGACGCCCGTGAAGATCGAGTACTCGTTTGCTGCCAGCCTTCTGATGCAACCCGTCGACGTTCTGCGTAACCAGCAAGCTGCACGTCCCCGACTCCTCGAGCCGAGCCAACGCGCGGTGAGCGGCGTTTGGCCGGGCCTCGTCGATTCTCGAGAAGCCAACCAGGCTCCGAGCCCAGTAGCGCTGACGCGCTATCAGGCTACGACTGAACTCTTGAAATTTCATGGGCTGCCGGTGCTTCCACTGGCCAGCGTCATCGCGATAGTCGGGAATTCCGGACTCCGTGCTCACGCCGGCCCCCGTGAGCACCAAGCAACGATCCACTGAACCGAGGCGCATCGC
The DNA here is from genome assembly GCA_963809955.1 of uncultured delta proteobacterium. GTDB lineage: Bacteria > Myxococcota_A > Polyangia > Polyangiales > Polyangiaceae > JAICQQ01. Next base: position 141,604 of record CAWELQ010000026.1, on the reverse strand, counting down.
CAATTCCCTGAGCGGCTCCGCTGAGCCGCCTCGCTCCTGCAGGCGGCGTTGCTCGTGTGGATCGGTCGATGCCGCCGAGTCGACTCGCGTACCGCCGCCCCCCTCGAGTCCGGGGCTATTTGCTGCAGACGAAACCACCGAACTTGCGATCTCCTGTGGGCTTTCGCAAGCAGTACCCCTTTTCCTTACAGGCGGCGGACTGCCTACAGTCAGCGTGCGATCCGATGATGCACCCGGGCGACTTGCCATGAGCACTGGTATGCGTGTCTTCCACGAAAGTGCAAACCCCACGCCGTTGGCAGGGCTCCGATTTCTTGCAATCTTCCGGACCGAGCAGTTGGCAATGGCCATCCTTGAAGGTGCACAGTGCGGAGAGCCGGCAGTTGTCGCCGAGTTCACAGTCCGCGCTGGAAGCCGTCGCACAGTGGTCGCCCCGAACCGTACACTGACCATACTTGATGCAGGCTTCGCTGTTCTTGCAGTCTTCGCCGCGCGGGCGGCAGGATCCGTCGACGGCGCTGCAGCGGCCTTCCTTCAGACACCCCGGGGTGGAAGCGCAGTGGACATCTTCGGTGGCGGCGCAGGCCCCATCTTTCACACCGCAAAGCCCCTGTTCTTTGCAAGCGGAGCGCGCTTCGCAGCCAGCCTGGGTAGCCCCACAGCTCTGGCCCACCAGATCGCAGCGGCCGTCATCCTGGCATGCCTCACTGCGCAGGCAATCGTCTGCGGCGGTGGCGACACACGCACCCGATATGAGCGTGCAGCGACCTTCCTGCTTGCAGTGCATCTTGCACTTTGCCGCGTGGCGTTCTTCGCAGCCGATGGGAAACAGCATGCTAGCGCTTCCAAGTATCAACCCTGCGATCGCCAGTTCTCTTCTCAAAGCGTCTCCAGATGGCGGTTCGATTCCGATGCGATTTCGCCTGGAGCGTACCCGAAGTCACGTCGCGAGCCGAGCCCTTTGTGGTTCACACTCATCCCCAAGTGGCCCGGCCTGCATGCGAGGTCTTCCGCGTTCACACGGGTGCCCCGTCACGCTCGTGGCCACCGCTCTCGTACCCTCGGTGGGCGCCTTGTGAACCCGACGGCTCAGAAAAACAGAGCGTCCACGAATGCTCCCGAGGTCGTGCCCTCGAGAACCATGAGTGCGTCCCCGTCCCAGAGCAGTCCGGAAGGGGCCCAACCTTGGCTCAGGGCAGCCATGCCGATCTGACTCGCACTACCATTGGGTACGGCGACGGAGTAGATGGCGTTTACGGTATCGCAGCTGGCGAACAACCTTTGGCCAGTCTCCACCGCCAGCCCGTCGGGCATACAAGGTAGGGTGACGAAGTCGCTGGCGACACCCCCGGGTGTGACACGGACTATCTTGCGTGCATCGTAGACCGCCACGTACAACTGTTGACCATCGAACTCCACGTCGGAGAGTGCGGGCATGCTACCGAGATCCTCGCCTGCGAGGCTAGTCACCTGAACCAGTGCTGGCTCTTCTGGGTCGAAGGCCAGGATGTCACCCAGACTATTCGACACGATCAGATCGCCGCCAAATTTGCCCCAGTTCGCTGGCGCGAGGGTCATGCCGTTCAGATACGGCTGGGTCGCGCTTTCGGGCAACTCACGCAGGCCGCTACCATCCGGGTTCAGCGCGATGAGTCGATCGACCGCGCTCGCGTAGAGCAAGTGATCTTGCGGCCTGTACACCACGCCTCGCAGGCCCCCCGTCACCTCGAGAATGCTGCTCAACTCGCCCGTCGCGTAGTTCTGTTTGTAGATCGCTGCGCTACTGTCTGTCCGCTGATAAGCGACATACAGATTGCAGCTGTCATCGACGGCGATGTCCCCGGCAACCATGTCGGAGTCGAACTCCAGCGGAAAACTGACGCTGCTCCAGTCGCATTGGGCCGTGTCGGCGCAACTGCCCTGGCGACACACCGAATCGTCGGCGCACATGTTGCCGCAGCTGCCACAGTTTGCCGGATCGAAGCGAGGGTCGATACAACCACCCTCGCACTCGATGGTTGGCACCGGACATGCGAAACTGCAGTCGCCCATCGAACACACCTGCCCGGCAGGACATATTTGGCCGCACCCGCCGCAGTTGTTCGGATCGACTTGGAAGTCGACGCAACGCCCGTCGCAGAAGTCGGTGCCCCCCACACAGGCTAGCGCGCACAGGCCATCGACGCAGGGGCGACCCGCGTCGCACACGTTGTCGCACGCACCGCAATGGTCGGGGCTCTCGCTAGTGTCGACGCATTCACCATCGCACGACTCGGTACCTTCCGCGCAACCGCGTTGGCAGACACCGGCCCGACACACACCGTCGCAGGGGGAAGAGCAGCCGCCACAGTGTGCGACGCTGGTGTTCAGGTTGACGCAGGCATCTCCGCACTGGGACGTGCCCAAGGGGCAGCCGCAGCTGCCGTTCACACACGCTTCGCCGGGCTCACATGTCTCGAAGCAAGCGCCGCAGTTGAACGGGTCGCTCGTCAGGTTGGTACAGATCTCGCCACACGCGACCTGACCCCCCATGCAGAGGGGCACGCACTGACCCTGGAGGCACTCTTCACTCGGCGAACACGTCGTGATGCAGTTGCCACAGTGCCCAGGGTCGATATTGGTGTTCACGCACTTTCCGTCACACGAGCGCTGTGGCGCAGTACAGATCGCCTCCCCCTGACAGCGCCCGGCGCCACAGGTCTGGCCAGAAGCACACGCGTGGTTGCACTCCCCGCAATGTTCGGGATTGCGATTGGTATCGACACACCCCGCGGCGCACAGCGTCTGTTCTGTACGGCAAATCGGCCGGCACTTGCTGGCGATGCACTCCTGGTTCGCTTCACAGGCATGACCGCATGCTCCGCAGTGCTCGACGCTCGTCGACGTATCCGTGCACGACCCTGCGCACACCGTCGTGAACTCGGGACAGCCCGCTGGGTTCGGGTCGAGTTCTTGGCGGCCGCACGCTCCGAGCGTCAGCAGCGCTCCCACACAAATGGCGCCGATAGGTTTGAGCAAAGCAGCTCAACATACTCCGCCCTCCCCGCTCATGCCACGGTCGGGCGCGCGCCGGCGCGTGCCACTGGCGCCCGCAGCGGACTTCGTGGTCGCGGTCCCAAGTCCAGTTCGCTCGACGGCGTGCTCGCCAGTCGACTCTCGAGCCGGAAAAGCAGCGACTCCAACTGCTCGTGCCTGAGGATTTCGCGGGTGAACGCCAGCGCATCAGGCAGCGGCCCGAGCAGATAGCGCAGCTGCTCCTTGAGCAGCCCCAGCAGAGCTCGAGGCTCTCGATCGGGGGTCGCCCGTAGATAGGCGGCTACGTGCTCCAGCAGCGCTCGCCCGTCGGGCTCCGGGACCGCGCGTCCACTCTCGAGCGCTGCCAGCTGAGCGAAGATCCAGGGGTTGCGCAGCGCGGGACGGCCCAACATCACGGCGTCGCAGCCCGTGGTGCGCATGAGCTCCAAGGCGTCCGAGGCGTACCAGAGGTCACCGTTGCCCACCACGGGCACGCGCACGCTCCGCTTGATGGCTTCGATGATGCGATGGTCAGCGCGCCCCGCATAGCCATCGATGGACCGGCGTGGATGCACCGTGATGAAGTCGACGCCCTCCCCCTCCAACAAGCGCGCCGTGTCCACGGCTCGGTCCGCGGCGGCCACACCTGCGCGCATCTTCGCGGAGAGCGGGCCAGGGGTACGGGCGCGCATCGCCCTGACCACACGCGCCAGTACCTCGGGACGGGCCAGCATGGCGGCCCCGACTCCCTTGCGTACCGCGTTCGGCGCCGGGCACCCCAGGTTGATGTCCACGACGTCGCTCCCGGCATCGACCACCCATTCGGTGGCAAGCGCCATATTGACTTCATCGTTGCCCATCACTTGCACGGACAATGCGGCGCCAGGAGCCCTCCTTACCTGTCGCGCGATGAAGCGGCGACTGAGCGGCGAGCGCGTGATGCGCACGAACTCCGTGCAAACCACACCCACCCCGCCGTAAGAGGCGATCAGGGAGCGAAAACCGGAGTGCGTGACTCCCTCCATGGGCGCCAACAGAGTGCGGTGTGCCCAAGGCCACACCCCTTGCCCGAGCAGCTCGCGCTCCCGGCTCGGTTCACCCGCGCGAAGGCACGCCGCCCCCGCCGCGGCATCACCGACTTCTTCGAGCAAGGGTGCGCGCACTGGCGCCTAGCCGGTTCGACGGATCAAGTGGTAGCCAAAGTCCGTTTCCACTACGCCGCTCGTTGCCCCGACGGACATGCCAAATGCAGCTTCTTCGAAGGGCTTCACCATCTGCCCACGCCCGAACGTCCCCAGATCGCCCCCGGCACTGCGCGAAGGGCAATCCGAATGCTTGCGAGCGAGCTCGGCGAAGTCCTCCCCGGCGTCGACCTTTGCCTTGATGGCGTCGATCTCCTGGCGCGCCTCGTCTTTCGTGCGGGTAGCGCTCGAGCGGGCCGACCCCGTGTACATGAGCAGGATGTGTGATGCTTGTACCTGTTCTGCCATGGTATCCTCCAAGCGCCGAATTGTTGGCGCCCTCGATTCTGGGCCGCGAAGCCTAGCACAGCTCGGCACGCAACATGGCCCTTTCAGCCTCGCTTCAGCAACCTCCACCCCAATTCCGTGTTTCATCCGGCGGGTTGGAAAAAACTCTCAAGCTTCGTGCAGTCTTGCCGTTCGGGCGTTTCCAGATGAGCGAGCGCGATTCGCGATCGCGAACAATGGGCAACCAACCAATGACTCGAGCAGGAGAGCGCGCTTTGAAGGGTTCTCGGGCCCTCATTGAAATGAGGCCCGGAAACCCCGACCGAAGCTCGCGTTCGGTCATCTAGAGAGCGCTTTCGTGAATCTGGTCAACGGTTACTACTGCGTCACGTGCGCCGATGAAGCGCTGGCCAAGCAGGGCATCGACCCCAGCAGCGGGATTGCCAAGACCGATCTCCAGTCGCAAGCCGCCGCCAAGGAGCAGAAGCTCGGCATCAATGCCCCGGAACCGAACGGCGAACTGGGCACTCGGCTCGACCTTTACGCTTGACCCGTCTGCGCAGCAGCAACACGTGCGTCCGTGCCGATCACGGCTTGGATGCATCGATGTTCGCCGCTCGGGTCGTCGATGCCGTGGGGTCAGGCCTCGTGTCAACGGCCCCGGGCGGCGCTCGAGGGCTGCTGCACGGCGGCGCCCGGTCCGACGCTCGACATGGTGCGTTTGATCCGGCCGAGTTCGCACTACGTGGGCCCCTACCCGATGAGCCAACGCTTCCCGAGAGCGGGGCCGAACCCAAGGAAGTTCACACCAACATGCGCGCCAGGTAGCGAGCCAGGCGCTCGTACAGGGCCGCCGCCAGCTCCCGGTTCGAGTTGCATACTTCTCGAAAATCGTCACTCCGGATCCGGAGGGCTCGAACGTTCTGCTGTGCTTCGCACATGTTGGGGCCTCGACCGCCTCCACCCAGAGATTCCGGATACAGAACCGCCCCAGGCCCCAGCGTCCAACCCTGCGGTGTGCGCACGCTGCCCTCCAACAGAATGTAAGCGACCCGGTCGGCAGCGCCAAAACGCGGCAGCCCTTCGCCCGCGTGGAACTGCACCTCGACGGCGCTCTCGAGCGCGGCCATACAGAGTTCGTAGCTCACACCGCTGAGCAGGGGCGAATGCAGAGCAAATGAGTGATCCCGCGCCGCCAGTCCTCCGTCCGAAGCCGCGCGTTTGACGCGCTCCGGACCGAGTTCGATCACGACCGCCGTGGCGTTGTCTCGACCGCCCCGCGCCAACGCCGCGTTGATCAGCGCGACCGAAGCCTCCTCGGGCGCGCCCTTCCAGATCAACTGCGACAGCTCGGCTTCCTCGCTGACCTCGCCGTAGATACCGTCGCTGCACAGCAGCACGCGGTCACCGGTATTCAGTTCGGCATAGACCTCGTCAGCCTTCAGCTTGCCGGGACGACCCACTGCGTTGACCAGCGCTTCGCGCCCCTCCGGAGGTTGCGAAGGGGTTGCAACGCCACCCTGGATCAGCGAGCTCTTCAGAGTGTGGTCGTCCGTCAGCTGAATGGTGGTAGTCGGCCGCGCCAGGTAGACGCGCCCATCTCCCACGTGCACCACGAAAAGCTGACGCCCCAATACCAGCGCCACATCCAACGTACAGCCCATACGTTGCAGGCGTTTGTGCCTGCCGGCCTCATCACACACCGCTCGATGCGCTTGCTGCACGGTGTCGGAGAGAGCTCCGAAGACCTGCTTGCGCGCCTCCAGCGTCGGCCCTCCCAGAAAGGCATCGAACGCCTCGGAGGCGCGCCGATTGTGGATAGAAGACCCCACGGTATCGACCGCTATCCCGGCGGCCACTTCGCCCGCCGCGTGACCGCCCATGCCGTCCGCTACCACGAACAGCCCCAGGCCCGGATCGATCGCCCAAGCATCCTCGTTGTTCTGGCGTACGTTGCCAACGTGTGATGCCCCGCCAAACGCCACCAGGTAGTCGACCCGCGAAAGACTCCACGCCATCTTCGTCATCAACCTTTCGTGGTACGGAGCGGGCCTCGCTGCCGCCGCTCGACCTCTTCGAGGCGCGTGACCCCCGCGGCTCCCTGCTCACCCGGGTCCGTGTCGAACCAGGCGGCCAGCATTTCTTTGGCCATGTCGCCCGAGAGAGTGCGATTCGACAGGCACAAGACATTCGCGTGGTTCCAGACACGCGCCGCGGCGACCTGCCCGGGATCCGAGCAGAGCGCGGCACGCACTCCAGGGACCTTGTTCGCAGCCATACAGATCCCGGTCCCAGACCAGCAGAAAAAGATACCCTGGTCCGCCTTACCCTTGGCGACTGCCAACGCCGCCTGTTCGGCCACATCGGCCCAAGCGTGTTCCTGACCGGTAGCGATCGCCCCGAAGGCTACGATCTGGTGACCACGCTGCTCGAGAATCGAGCGAACGACCTGGTGGACTTCGTAGGGTTCGTCAGAGCACAGGGCAATCTTCATGTCCGTGGTAGCGGTGGCGCAGAGTGTAAGCTCACCATGGTAGTTACCCGAAAGCACGCTAGCAATCCCAATTGCCAGCGGCTGCGAGTGGCCGGGCATGCATCGCCACCAGCAGGCCCTTTGAGCCACAAAACAGTGCTTGTTCTCCGGCTAGGGCCTTAGTACAGGCCGAAGTGACATGAACGGGAAGCACGCAGGTACCGAGGCGCGGCGCGTCCAGCGCGTCGAGGAGCTGATCGCCCAGATGACGCTTGAAGAAAAGGTCGGGCAGATGACGCAGCACGCGCACGGCATTGGCGAACCGGGAGAGGTTTACCAGCGCGTGCGCAAGGGACGGATAGGCTCCTTTCTCAACGCCGGTAGCCTGGAGCGCCGCAATGAGCTGCAGAAGCTGGCCGTGGAGCACAGCCGCCTCGGCATTCCACTCATTTTCGGACGCGACGTGATTCACGGCTTCAAGACCGTATTTCCCATCCCGCTCGGCCAAGCCGCCAGCTTCAATCCCGATCTGGTCGAACGCGCCGCGGCCATCGCCGCACACGAGGCGGCGGAAACCGGCATCGATTGGACGTTTGCTCCCATGGTCGACGTCGGCCGCGACCCCCGCTGGGGCAGAGTAGCCGAAACCTGCGGGGAAGATCCGCTGCTCACCGCGACTCTCGGCGCAGCCATGGTACGCGGCTTTCAGGGCAAGTGCGTCCGGGACGGCAAGCACCTGGCCGCCTGTGCCAAGCACTACGTGGGCTATGGGGCCAGCGAGTCGGGCAAAGACTACAACACCACCTGGGTCCCCGAGCAACTGCTCAGAGACGTGCACCTGCCCCCGTTCGAGGCATGCGTCGACGCCGGCGTCCTGACGTTGATGAGCGCATTCAACGATCTGAACGGTATTCCTGCCTCCGTCAACGCTTACACGCTGCGTCGAGTGCTGAAGGACGAGCTCGGTTTTTCCGGCTTCGTCGTGAGCGACTGGGCTGCCCTGACGGAGCTGCTGGAGCATGGCCTCTGCGCGACTACTCGCGAAGCCGCGAAGCTGGGCGCCCAGGCGGGTCTCGATATGGAGATGGCGACCACCACGTTCCAGGATCACCTGGCCGAGCTCGTCGCAAGCGGCTCTGTCGATAGCGCGGTCGTGGATGACGCCGTTCGTCGAATCCTCAACGTGAAGCACGCCCTGGGTCTGTTCGAACAACCCTACCGCGAGCCGCCCACACACAGCGTCCTGCTCAGTGCTCCACATCGGCAGCTGGCCAGGGAGCTCGCACAGCAGAGCGTCGTGCTGCTCAAGAACGACGACGCGCTGTTGCCCCTGACGTCACAACTCGGCTCGCTCGCCTTGGTAGGACCTTTGGCCGCAGATGGCGCCAACCAGCTCGGCTGCTGGGCGCTCGACGGCAAGGGGGAGGATTCGGTCACGCTCGATCAGGCGCTGAAAGAGCGACTCGCAGGGTGTCAGCTGAGCTACATTCCTGCACTCCCTGACTGTCGCTCCCACGACTCGAGCGGCTTCGACGAGGCCGCGCGCGTGGTCCGCGACGCGGAGCTCGCCGTCGTCGTGGTGGGCGAGGACGCCAACCTCAGTGGGGAGGCGAAATCGCGGGCATTTTTGGGCCTGCCGGGCGCTCAGCTCGAGCTGCTGGAGAGGCTCGCGGCCACGGGCACCCCGCTGGTCGTGATCATCATGGCGGGACGACCGCTGCTGATCGACGCGGTCTGCCAGCAAGCGAAAGCAGTCCTGTTCGCGTACCACCCCGGCACGATGGCGGGCGAGGCGCTGGTGGATCTGCTGTTCGGCGACGTGTCGCCTTCGGGCAAGCTGCCGAGTAGCCTGCCGCGCGCCGAGGGTCAGATCCCGGTCTACTACGCACACAAGAACACCGGTCGGCCCGCACGAACCGATCGCAAGGGCGTTCCGACGGGGACGCCGCTCGATCCGGTCGACTTCGACTCGAGCTATATCGACCTCGAGGTGACTCCTCTGTTTCCCTTCGGCTACGGAGTATCGTACACCACCTTCGCCTACGACGAGCTCGAGGTCAGTCCGCGACGAGCCAAAGTCGGCGAGCCAGTGCGGGTCGAGGTCAGGCTCACCAACACGGGCGCCCGGCGCGGAACCGAAACCGTCCAGCTGTACGTGCGCGATCTGGTCGCCTCCGTCACGCGCCCCGTCCGCGAGCTCAAAGCCTTTCGCCGCGTCGACCTCAGCCCCGGTGAGCAGCGCACGCTTGCCTTCGAACTCACGGGCGAGCAGCTCTCCTTCGTCGGGCGCGAGATGCGGCGCTCGGTCGAACCCGGGACGTTTCGAGTCTTCGTGGGGGGGGACTCCAGCGCCACCCTGGCCGTGGATTTCGAGCTCGTCTGATGCGCGCCCGCCGCCCCAATCTAAGCACGAAAGTCGGAAGCAAACGGCTGCGAACGTGCCCCCTCGAAAGGCAGGTGCACCCTGAACAGGGAGCCCGCCAACGGCTCGCGCTCGAGCTGGTCGTTGCTCAAGCCCGCTCTGGCCGTGGTGATGTATAGATCGCCGAGGTCCGGGCCTCCGAATGCACACGACGTCGCGTTCGTGGCTGGCACCTGGACTCGAAAATCTTCGGCACCGCTCCGTGGATCGATGCGCACCACGCCACCACCGCCGTAGAGAGCCACCCAGAGCTTTCCCTCGGCGTCGACGCACATCCCATCGGGCGCCCCCTTTTTCGCCTCGAAGCGCGCCACCACACGCGGGTTGGCGATCGTTCCGGCTGCGGCATCGTAGTCGAACTCTCGGATCTGCTGGGTTGGAGTATCGATGTGATAAAAATGTGACCCATACCAAACGAGACCGTTCGAAATGGTGAGGTCGCGAAGCTCGGCCGTCAGAGCCAAGTCGGAGCTCAAACGATAGAGCACTCCTTTTCCCGGTGGTCCTTTTTCCACCATGGTGCCCACCCAGAAGCGTCCCCGCGGGTCGCACTTGCCATCGTTGAAGCGAACCCCCGCGTCCAGGCCACTGGGCTTCGCCACCGAAGTCAACGTGCCGCTTTTCAGGTCGAGCCGAGCAAGTTCCTGACGCAGCGCCACCAAGAGCTGACCATCCTCGCAGGGCACCACCGTCCCGATAGTCGACCCGACATCGTAGGCCACATTGGCGCGCGTGTCCGGGTAGTAAAGGAAGACCTTGTTCTGGTAGATATCGACCCAGTACAAGCAGTTTCGCCTGGAATCCCAAAGGCACCCTTCACCCAGTGTCGATGCGCGGGGGAAGGCCACTTCCGCCAAAACCGAGCGAACCGAACTCATGAGGCGCGATGGAACTCGAGCACGTCCTCGGTCGAGGTGCGAGCCTGAAAAGAATAGCCCGCGCGGTCGAAGGACTTCAGGTCTTCGACCTTGCTGATACGCTCGCTGCAGATGAAGCGGGCCATCATGCCGCGCGCTCGCTTCGCAGCGAGCCCGACCACTTTCGCCTGCCCTCCGCGCACCTCCTTGAACACGCAGTCCACGAACCTGGCCTCGAGCGCATCGCGCTTGACCACCTTGATGTACTCGTTGCTGGCCAGGTTGACGACCACGGCGTCCGGTGTTTCTTTCAGCGCCTCGTTGATCGCCTGGGAAATTCGATCGCCCCAAAAAGAGTACAGATCTTTACCCCGCGCGGTCTTGAGTTTGATCCCCATCTCCAGACGATAGGGCTGAATGCGATCGAGCGGCCTGAGCAGGCCGTACAACCCTGACAGGATACGCACATGGCCCTGAGCGAATTCGAGCGTCGCGCCATCGAGCGTGTCCACGTCGAAACCCACGTAGGTGTCTCCCCGAAACGCAAAGATTGCTTGCTTCGAGTTCCGAGCGGTGAACGGCGTTTCGAATTCCTTGAAGCGGCGCACGTTCAGGGTGGCCAGACCTTTGCTGATCTTCATCAGTTTCATCAGGTCGGAAGCCTGGAGCTGGCGGCTCACTTCTACCAACTGCTCTGCTTCCGGCAGCAGGAGCGGCTCGGAGTGGGAGACCTCGCCGTCCAGCGGCTTGAAATCGAGGGTCTTGGCCGGAGAAAGCAGCGCGAGCATCGCCCGCTCGAATCTAGCGGGCCCCGTAGGATTGGCAACACAAATCCGGCACGGCCGGGAGCGCCACGAGCAGGCCTTTCAACTTCTGGCCAGCCACCAGAGGACGGTGCCCACCGCGAGAATCAGCAGCCCGATCAACACGGCCAGACGTTGCCTTCGCAAGGCCCGTTGCCGGGCGGCCTTTTTGCTAGCGCCCCGCCGGCGCTTCTTGGCAGCCTTCGGGGAGGACGTGGGCTCGTGCATCGGCGGAATCTCCGCTGGCGCTCGCGCGGCCGCGCGGCGCGCCTCAGTGCGCTCGACGAGCGGCGAGGCCAGCCGACGCTTGCCTGACGAACGCTGCCCGCTGCCGGGTAACGGGTCTTTCGCGGGCGCGCCAGCTTTCTTGCGCGCCCGCCTCGCCTGAGCTTGGCGCTCGCGTTCGGCGCGGGCCTCTCGCTCCCGCTCTTCGCGAGCCCGGCGCGCTTGCTCGCGCCGCTGCGCCTTGCGCTCCGCTTTGCGAGTCTTCTTGCGACGCTCGGCGTGCTGGGTGTTCTTGCGCGCCAGTTCGCGCTGCGCCTTCTTGAAAGCGATCCGTGCACCCGTCGCCGGCTTCTCCCGAGTCCCAGCCGCGGGCTCGAAGCTTGCCGTCTCGCTGTCCGCAGCATCTTCGATTTCGCCCCAGCCTTCGTCCAACTCGTCCTGCTCGTTGCTCGGGGGGGCCAAGCTCAGCGGTTTCGAGGACGTGGGCCGGCGATCCGACTCGGGAATCCGCCGCGCAGTCGGACCCGACTCTTCCAGATCGTCCAAGTCGTCGTCGCCCCAGCCAGCATCCAGCTCGCTCGTTGGGTCCAGCGGATTCGGGTCTTTCATTTCCTTTTCGCCAGGTACCTACGCCACGACAGCGAAACAGGCAAGCTCTCGCAGAAGGGCGCGCGGCGCGGCCGAAGCCCTCTGGCAACGGGGTTTGAGTTCCAGCCTCGCCGTGCTACCAACGGGCCGGAGTCAACCGCATGCTCGACATCAAATCGATTCGCGAACAAACCGATCGCGTCCGCGAGGCCCTGCTCAAGCGCATGGACAAGGTGGACTTTTCTGAGTTGCTCGCACAAGACCAGCGCTGGCGCCAGACCCAGGGACAGCTCGAAAGCCTGCGCAGCCGCAAGAACGAGGTCTCGGCGCAAATCCCCAAGCTCAAGAAGCAGGGGCAGGACGTGCAGCCGCTGTTCGGGGAGATGAAGAGAGTCGGTCAGGAAATCAAGGAGCTCGAAACGGTCGCGGACACCCTCGCCCAGTCCGTCCAGGATTTCATGGCCAGCCTGCCCAATATCCCGGACGAGGATGTGCCGCGCGGCGGCAAGGAGCACAATCGCGTGCTGCGCTCCTGGGGAGACAAGCCGCAGTTTTCGTTCGCGCCGAAGGAGCACGTGGAGCTGCTGACCGCGCTCGGCATGGTCGACTACGAGCGCGGAGTGCGCCTGGGAGGCAGCGGGTTCTGGCTGTATCGCGGGGATGGGGCGCGCCTGGAATGGGCGCTGCTCAACTACTTCATCGAGCGGCACCTGGCGGAGGGCTACGAATTCATGCTGCCTCCACACCTGCTATTACCCGCATGCGGCTATACCGCGGGTCAGTTCCCCAAGTTCGCCGACGATGTCTTCTATCTGGCTGAGCAACTCGACGAGGGACGACGCTTCTTGTTGCCAACCGCCGAAACGGCTCTGATCAACGTCCATCGCGGCGAAATCCTGAGCGAAGCGGAGCTACCGAAGAAGTACTTCGCCTACACCCCGTGTTACCGCAAAGAGGCCGGTAGTTACCGCACCGAGGAACGGGGCACCATTCGGGGTCATCAATTCAACAAGGTCGAGCTTTTCCAGTTCACCCGCCCCGAAGAGTCGCCGCAAGCCCTCGATGAGCTACTCCAACACGCTGAGAGCATCGTGCGAGACCTCGGGCTCCACTACCAGACATCGCTCTTGGCGGCGAAGGACACCAGCGCCTCGATGGCAAAGACCGTCGACATCGAGGTGTGGATACCGAGCATGCAACAGTACAAAGAGGTGAGCAGCGCGTCGAATGCTCGTGACTACCAAGCTCGCCGCGGCCAGATGCGCTTTCGACGCCAGGGTCAAAAAAAGACCGAACTTTTGCATACCCTCAACGCCTCCGGGCTGGCGACGAGCCGCCTGTTGCCCGCCATCGTCGAACAATTTCAAGAGGCTGATGGCAGTGTGAGAGTCCCCGATGTACTCAGAAAGTGGATCGGAAAGGAACGTCTGACCATCGTGAACTCCTGAGCGATTCAAGTCGGCGCCCCGTTCACACTGGCTTCAGCGGAGCCGCCCCGCAGCGAGCGCAGCATTTGCGCGACCGGCGCGGCTTGCGAAGCAATTCCACCCGCCCTTCCCCCCGAAGCTAGCCACACGGTGTGTGATGCCTGTTTCGCTCACTACTTCCCACGCCGTCTCGTCTAAGGGCCCGCGAATGGGAAAGTCCGTCGCAACCGGCCGAGACTGCCGCGAGGCGGGCACGTGATGAACGAGCACCCAAAGTAGGACTCAACCATTCGCGGGCCTAACGGAGCATTACCCTTTCGGCATCCGTAGACCCATGCGGAGCAAGAGCTCGGGCCAGCTGTCGACGCAGCTGACCATCGGCGCGTGCGTCAGTTGTGCGCTCGCCCCCGTCCACTCCGAATAGGCAGACAGGTAGATGAACTGGATCCCCAGCTCGCGGCACGCCGCATAGTCGCGCGCCCCATCGCCGATCAATAGCGCCTCTTGGGGCCCCACCTCTTGCTGGGCGAGCACGCCCCTGACGAGTTCGAGCTTCGAGCGAGGCGACCCGAGCACCTCGCGAAACAACCCATCGATCCCCTTGAGCCGAAACACACGCACCAGTTCGTCCTGATCGGCACCCGAGACCACGAAGCAGCGATCGGCACCCACCTGCCGTGCGAGTGCCAGGGCCTCCGGCAAGGGCTCCACCTGCCGATAGCCAGCAAAAGAGAGTGTGCCAAAACGCTCGACCGCCCGCGCACAATGCTTCGCCGGATCGTCGACCCGCGCTATCTCGCGAAAGAAATGCTCGAACTTCACGTGGCGAGACAGGCCGCCATTGCTGCGCCAGTAGCTGTCCATACGCTGGCGTTGTTCCAGCGAGAAGTCCCGCAACACCTCATGCATCGCCCGGATCTTGAATTCGTTCGAGTCGAAGATCACGCCATCGCAATCCAGGAACAGGCAGCGTGTCTTGGTCAAGAGCTTGCGTAGATCGTTCAGCGGCATGAGCTCTGCATCCTCAAAAGTTGAAGTCGGCAGTCAACGGATAGTGATCGGAGAAGAGCCCCCGGACGACCCGACTGCTGGACACCGTCAGGTTGGCGTAGAAGATCCAGTCGAGCTGATAGGGAAGCAGGAACGTGGGAACGAAGCTAGTTTGAGAAGCCTGGAAATACTCGTAAAACCGACGAATAACGGGCTCGCGGCGCCATGGGTCGGTCAGCGCCGACAATGTGTTGAAGTCGCCGGCAACCACCACCGGAGCGCCGGGATGATCGCTCATGAAAGCGAGCGCGTCCTCGATGATCGGTCCCGCCTGATCCGCGCGCTCGGCCGTGGGCACATAGTCGCGGCTTCGACGGTTGGACAGATGCAGACTGTACACGCGCATGCGTTCGTATCCGGGACCGTCGACCGCCAGATCCACCCACACGGCCACGCGGTCAGCGCCCACGGTGGGCAAGTGGAGCGTCCCGGCGTTCGATATGGGAAGCGCCGACACGATGGCCTGGCCCTTGTCGCACGGCTGACCGAGATGGTCCGAAGCGTAGTCCGAGTAGTGGTACTGCGCGCCCCGAGCACGCTGCATGACCTCCAGGTACAATGCGAGCTGGGTGCGGTCGTTCAGGCAGACTTCCTGCAAGGAAAATACGTCGGCTCCCCTGAGGCGCGGGTCCTCGAGCAGCATTCGCCGCAGCGCCGGAGCCCTCACGCCGGTCACGATTCCCATGGCCGTGTTGAACGTGACGACTCGCAGATTGGCGCCGCGCGCAGGCTGCCCGAAGAGGGCCACGAGGGCGAGCAGAGCACCCGCCGAAAGCCGGCGCACGCTTCACCCCTCCCGCGGCGCCAAACGCGAGCGCACGGACTTTCTGCGTGATGCCCGGCGAGCGTCGAGCTCGTCGGCCGGCACTGCGCCCATGAGCCGGTGCGCTTCAGCAAACGAAATGGGGTTTTCGCCAGTCACGCGTTCGTAGTTCGTCGCCCGATCACGCAGGTCCAGATCTTCCTGGACGCGCATCAAGAGCTCGCGACCGCCCGGCAAGAACAGCGTGGTCAGCCGCTCGCCGACATCAGCGGCCACAGGCTCGTCGCGAAGCACCTTGTAGGTCCCCGAGCGAGGCGCGAGCCTCAGACTCGACACGCAACTTTCGACGTCGAAGGCCTCCCGAGCGTCGATGTTCCCGGCGCATGTACCAATGAGAACCGAGCCCTCCACGCTACCACTACCGAACAGATCACAATCGATCAGGACCGAGTTTCGAACAACTACCTCCGGTGAGACGTGACTGCCCGGCGTGATCCAATTGCCGCGGTCGTCACAGGCCTCCCCCAGCCCGGCTAGGGCTCGCGCGATGCGCCCTTCGGCGCTCTGGGCTCCTAGGGCCATGAAAAACTGGTAGATCTGCCGGTGCTGGCCAATGTCACCCCAATACTGGTCGCCAAAATCCATTGCGACAACGCGGGGCTTCCGCCCGTGGCGCTGTCGGAATCCCTCGACGACCTTGCGAAGCCGTCCGAGCAGATCGGGAAAGCGCGCCCGAAGCTCGGCGAGCGCGGGCACTTCGAGCGCGATCGAGTCGAACGCGCGCTGCATCTCCTGCTCGTCGTCGCCGAGTGCGATCATCAGTACGGTGAAAAATTGGGGGTCGAGGTCGGGCCGGTGCTTCCGATTGGCGGTGGCGTCGTTGACCTCGGTCGCGAACTCATCGAGCAGCGCGTCCAGCAGCACGCATGACACCGCAATCGATCCCAGGTTGATCCCCCCGACCAGATCGTTGCCGCGCCTCTGCAGCAGGCCGCGCTCGGCCAGCACGGGCATTTCCGCCAATGGCCGGCGTGGAATGAAGGCCGTCACGTTTCCGCGCGCGTCGACCCCGATCCAGTCCTTGCTCTTGGCGTCCGCTTCGTTGATGACGCGCATTGAAACGAACCGGACGACGTCTGCACCCTCGAACAGCGCGTCGCTGCCCGACAAGTCCAAGGAAGGGATCTGGACCTCGTCTCCCCACTTGACCACCACACCCTCGAATCCCGAACGCCTCAAGAACGCTTCCACCGGAGCAAAGCAGCGGAGCGCGAGACCTACCATCGATTGAAAACGGCGACTGTCGGACTCGAGTCGAACGAAGGACGCCATGGCTGGCTTTTGCGCGCCTTCAGCTTCGGTGAACGGGGTCGCGCGACTTCCTTCGCCGAATACGAAGGCAATCAATGCCCCCCGTGGCGCTGTGACATACGAACGCAAACGTTGCCACAAAAGGAGCAAACCAAAAGCCTGGTTGGTGGGCAGGTCCTCGTGAAACGAAATCGCGTGCGCGGCACGAAACTGTGGCTTCAGCTGGTCCAGAATCCGTTGCCAGAAGCGCTGAGCCGCTGCGGAGCCTGATACCATTCCGATAACGCCCGCTGGGTCGCCCTGCGCGAAGAGCTCCTGGGTCAGAGCCAGATTGGTCAGAATGGCCTCGACGAATGCCTCTTGCTCGGCGCCCGCCAGAAGCGCTTCGAGCGTGCCCCCGGCGCGCAGGGCCTCGTCCACGATCTGCTGGGCCCGAGCGGGACTGGACGCCAGAGCGTACATGCGCAACTGCGGTGCATTGCCGGACGCGCGCACGTGCGCCACGTCACCGTTGTCGAAGCTGCAGCGGATGCCATCGAGGAAATTGATCGAGCGAATGGCTGCAAAGCCGCGCGCGGAGGACAGCGCGCACTCGAGCAGCGAGCGTACGCGTCCGAGCTGCTCCGCTTGCGCGGGCGACGCGAGGCGGGCACGCCCGTGTTGATCGGTCCATTCCGGGCCCGCCGGGGAATAACTCACGCTGACCAGGTCCGGAATGTTTCTGATCTGGTAGTGACGGAGCAGTGGCCCGGCCGGTCGCGTCACATCGATGAGGCCCGCTTGCCCAAAGCGCGCGGGCAAGGTCTGATCGAGTTCGGCCACGCTCAGGCCGCGCAGCTTGGCGGCGTGCAATACGCACAGAAGCGGCAGTGCGGCATCCCGCGTCGCCAGCGGCTCGAGCCGCCGCCCGTCGCGCGTGATGCTGGAGCCGACCAAAAACCCCCCATTGGCTTCCCAGCCCACGCGTCGCTCTCCGTTCAGTTGTTGCATGGCGGCAATCACCCAGGGAGAGCCGATTCGGGTGCGCACGAGCTCTGCTCGGTCGGCGAACACCGCTTCGATGGCGTCCGTAGCGCTGACGGGCACGGCCAAGGCATCCGCGCCGAGGTAGTCTGCCGCCAAGATCCCGACCCTGTCGCCGTTGACGAAGCTTGCGCGGCCCTCGGCACCCACGCCGCACAGAAGCGGCCGGTCGCTGTCACCGTCCGTCGAAACCAGCGCATCGATGGGCCCAAATCGGACGCGGGCCTCGGCGAGCAAAGCGTCGAGCTCGGCCAGGCGCGCGCTATCGATCGCCTCTGTATCGATCGCCACGAAGCCCTCACTGCGACCCACGGCGTGCACCGTGGCGCCGAGGGCGGACAGCAGCTCGCTCAACACATCGCGCCCCACCGCAGAGTGCTGGTATACGGCGAGCACGAGACCGCGCAGAGCACCTGGGGGGAAGAAGTCGAGATAACGCTGCAGGTACAGCTGCCGCGCCGTATCGTCCACTTCCGGCAAGCAAGGCGCTTGCTCCGCACGAAACATCCCGCCATCGTCGAAGAGAGAGAGATCGCGACTCTTTTCGTATTCGCGCACGCGCACGCTTGCCACGGCCTGCGAGATCCCCCTTTCGTCGGACTTGAGCACCTCACGGTCCGGCATGTTGAACTTGATGCCGTTGCGATCGAACGGGATGTGGCTGCCCGTGACCATGATGCTGGCAATTCCGCGCCCGAACGCATAGTAGGCCAGTGCGGGAGTCGGCAGCTTCCCCGAGTAGGTGATGCTGAAACCCGCATCCATGCAGGCGCGGGCCACTGCGCGCAGAATGCTACGGTCCGGACTGTCGGTGCTCGGACGCAGATCTCCACCGAGAGCCACGCTGCGCGTCACCCTGGAGTCGACCGCGGTGAGGTACTCCAGAAAGCCGAGCGTGTTGATGTAAGCCTCGAGATCGGTAATGTCACTGACGAGCCCCCTGAGCCCACTGGTACCGAAGACGAGCTCGGCGGGGTACTCTCCCCGGAATGACACTGCTTGGTCAGGCATTGGGCACGCAAACTCGGACGAACGAGGTGGTCGATTCGGCGCGAAGCGTGTACTCGACTGCGTGCGGGATCAAGCTCGCCCCTCCCCCATCGAGTAACAGCGGCGCTGCGCCCGGCGAACCGACCGTAAGCCGCGCGTTCGCATTGGTCGTCAAGACCACTTCCGGGCCGTCGGCCTGTCGCCGCTGGCCGCTGGTGCCCGCAGGGAGCTCGTCCCAGTGCAATCGAAACTCCTCGGCAGGCGTTTCATAGACCCGCTCGCTCAGGCCTGGCGTGCCGACCGGGTCGAGCTTGGCGGATTGACCCCCGTCAAAGCGCACGACGCGGAGCAGCTCTTCGACGTCCATGTGCTTTCGGGTGAGGCCACCACGCAAGACATTGTCAGAATTGGCCATGACCTCCACGCCTGCGCCGCGCAGGTAGGCGTGCGGAACCCCCGCTGCCAGGAACAACCCCTGGCCAGGCTGTAGAACCAACAAGTCGAGCAGCAAGAAAAAGAACAGGCCCGGGTCGGGCGGCTCCTCGGCGCGATACGCGGAGAGCACCCAGTATTCAGGATCGGTGGGCGCCGGCGCCGGGACGCGTCGGGTCAAGCGCTCGAGCCAGCTGGACAAGGCTCGCGCGCGCGGTTCGGCAGGCAAATGCATGTAGTGAACCATCAGCTGCTCGAGGGAATCGGGGTGTCGGTCGAGCTTGGGTAAGAGCTCGGCCAGCTCTGGAACCTCCGCAAGGCCTCGTGCGATGAGCTCGAGCGGGCGGAAGCCGCACAGCGCAAAGAAAGGAGTCAGTGCCACTATGAGCTCGGGCTTGTGATTGGAGTCGCGGTAGTTGCGAGTGTCGGCATCGAGCGCGAGCCCCAACGCCTGCTCCCGCGCAAACCCCGCTCGGGCTTGCACACGGCTTGGATGCACTTGAATCGAGAGCGGCTGGTCTGCGGCCAACACCTTCAACAAGTAGGGCAGCGTCTGAAAGCGACGGGCTACCGATGGGCCCAGCAAGGCCTCTGCGTGGTCGCGCAGCAGCACATCTAGCGGCACGGTCCCGCCACCCACCCGTGCCAGCGAAGGCATCCGCGGGTGAGCTCCAACCCACGCTTCCGCGCACGGGTCCCCACTCGGAGCGAAGCCAAACAGTGTGGGAATGAAGCTTCGATCCCCCCAGGCGTAGTTCTGGATTCCCGCCTCGAGGAACAAGGGTTGGCGCAGGTGCTGGTCCACGACCCGCTACTCTTAGCACAGCTTGACGAAGCGCATCGCTGCGAACACGACGCGGCTCGGAAGCGCGCCGCGCTCCAAGCACCGGGCCGTCAATCGCACACGGTGGCGACGAGCGAAACGGAGTCGATGAAGAAGTTCGTGTTCGATTCGTCCCCGTCCGCACGCTCGCTCATCTGAGCGAAAAAGTACACCTGTACGTCGTCGCCCGCCCAGGAGGCAGCGTCGATACTGGCCTCGAACGGTTGCCAGCCGAGGGACTCGTCTTGATTGGCCCAATCGGCGAACACGTAAAGCTCATCGTCGCCGGTTGCGTTACGCAGGCGAGCTCCCGCGACATCGAAATCGTCCGTCGTGACGCTCGACGCTATGCGGTAGTAGAAGCTCAACTGAAGAGAAATTGTCCCTTCAGGCAGCGAGACCCGCTGAAAGATCTCCGAAAACTCCCCTGGCACGCCCCCGAGCCACGCAAAATACGGGCTGGTCTCGGCAAGGATAGGCGCGTTGTCCGGGTCGATCGAAGTGTCGGCGCTAACAATGTAATACCCGCTGCTCGACGCCTGCTGCCAGTTGGGGCTCAGCGAATCCAGGTTACCATCCACCAGAAGCTCCGAATCCACGGAAATGTCCACGACCTGACAACCAACATCTGCCACGCACAGACTGGGACTGCACACGTCACCGCTATCCGCACACGCGGAGTCTTTCGGGGTATTTTCACACACCCCGTCGGTGCAGGTGTCCGTGGTACACGCAATACCGTCGTCGCAGCCCGAGTTATCGACGCAGTCGATGCAGCGAGCAGGATTCAGACTCATGTCGCAGCGAGGCGCCCCCGCCGCGCAGCCCAAGTCCACTTCGTCGCCGCTAGCGGTGTCGACGCAATCGCCGCACGACTCGCCGCCTGCCTCCCCATTGCAGTAACCACCGAGACACGAGGTGCCGGCTGGTGTGGTCACCGCCCGGCAGGCGCCGTCGCGGCAGCTATCGGTGGTGCAGTCGTTGTCGTCGTCACAATCGGCATCGGCTACGCATTCGACACACTCGGGAGGACTCCGCGTGCCGTCGCACGCTGGCGCGGCGCTATCACAACCCGAATCCACACCATGAGCCTGGTCGTCGACGCAGGCAACGCAGCTTTCCGGCTTACCCTGACCATTGCAGACCCCGTCACTACAACTGCTACCTGCCGGTTTCACCTGGTTCTTACAGCTCGAACCCTCGCAGCTGTCGGTAGTGCAGTCGATGCCATCGTCGCAGTCCTGGTCGGAGTTGCAGCCCGTGCAATGCGGCTCGCCACTGTCGTCACATTCGGGAGCGCCAGCCGGGCAGCCCGCATCCCGACCGGTCCCGGCTTCGTCGTTCACGCACGCCACACAGCGTTCACCCCCGTCGACACCATTGCAGACGCCAGCGCTGCACTCCGTCCCCAGCGGCGCGGTCCGGTGGACACAGCGCCCATCTTCGCAGGCGTTGATCGTGCACTCGTTGCGATCATCGCAGTCGCGATCTCGTGTGCAACCGCCCGTGCCCGCAGCACCCGCGCTGCCGCCGGACTCCGCACCCGCACTGCCACCGCTTCCCCCCGAACTGGTGGCGGTGCCGTCTCCGCCGCTGCCGGCGACTCCGCCGCTTCCAGCGCTTCCGGCGCTTCCGCCACTGCTCGTGGTCTCGCCGCCCACTTCGTAGTCGTCGAGCCCCAGCAGTCCGCCGCAGCCTCCCAACAGTGCAATAACTCCCAACGTGCCTGCAAAAGAGTATCTGTTCAAAGCGGGGCATCGTAGCACGAACGTAAACATGGACGGCAAGCTCGTTTCCCAAGCTGGTCACGGTCGCGCGGCCAGCCCCTTGCTCGCAAACCTTCTCGAATCGGCCCGCGCGCCGCCGGTTTCGGCCATGTTTCACTGCCAGCAGAACCCGCGTCCTAGCGCGAGCCTCCTCGGCGAGAAGCATCCGGTACCTGCTGCGGGCCGTCGACCGGACTCCATCACATACCGATGACACCCGCTCGGGTCAGGGCTAAACGAGCGGCCAGCTTCTCACAGAAAGCTCACTGTATCTGGGAGCTCTCTGGGTAACTCCCGAGGCAAGCACACGCGCTCCTCGCCGCTCGGACGAGGCACCGCGTGAAGCCTCCCATGGAGACCACATCCAACGCCACTGTCCGCTGCGGTATGGAATGGCCGGACGCTGCACACGTCCACCCGACTGCTGGTTTGAGTCGCTGCGGGAAAACTGCGTCCGCCCCGGAATTGCTCGCGGTCGAAGTCAGAGTTGTGGCACCAATCATTTGATAAGTGACCCAGTTTCGCTCCACCAACGCACTAGTTACCCAGGTGGCCAACTCATTCGATCTTTTCGGCGCGCCCATGCCGACGCACGACGCACGGTGGAACCGGTGACCGAGCGGCGTCTGTTATTTGCCGCCGAATCGCGGGCGTTGCGGCAGCTGGCCGACGCGGCGCCAGGCGGCGGCGCGCTGACGCTGCTGGGAGGGCCGCTGCTCGCACTGGTCGCCACGTTCTGCGTCCAACCCAACGCTTCGGAATCCGCCAGCGTGTCGTCGCCCACGAGTTCGCGCACTTCATTTGCCCATGAGGCGGAGTCGAACATCGACGTCGGCGACCAGCCACTGGCCTCCGAGGCGGAGCTCGATGAGGAAGTCGAACCCTTCAAGAGCATTCATGCCGCCCTTCAGGCGAGAGATTTCGACCGTGCTCGGCAGCTTCTGGCTTCGGCCCCGGCGCTCCGCGACGATCCGCTGGTCGAGCGGAGCTACGAACTAATGCTCGAATGCCTACGCGCCCCGAGCAACGATTTGATGGCGCGGGCGTATCACTTCTATTTGGAGGAAGCCCCGCCTGCCCTGCGTACGCACCTGAGCGAGGCGTGTTTGCGCACCCCCTGAAAAGCGGGTCTCTCGCTTCCGACACGCGGGCCAAAGCTGCGCTTCACGGCTCCTGCGGCGGCCAGCTTGTGAGAGCCCGGCGAACGAGATAGTCTGCCCTGGCGTGACTGCCTCCCTGAGCAAGGATCAACGGGCCCAGCTACTCCAACAGGCGCAGCAGGCGCTGCAGCAAGCGCACGCGCCCTACTCTCGATTTCGTGTGGGCGCCGCGGTCCTCGCCGACAACGGCGCAATCTCTCTCGGCGCAAATATCGAAAATGCCAGCTATGGGCTCACGATCTGCGCCGAGCGGGTTGCCATCTTCACGGCGGTCTCACGAGGCGCACGCCGCATCGTGGCACTGGCACTGAGCACCGAGCAGCTACCCACCACGCCCAACCAAGGCATGCCCTGCGGTGCCTGCCGTCAAGTGATGGCCGAATTCATGGAGAATAGTTCCAGCGTGTTGGTCGACCGTGTCGGCAGCTTCACCCTAGACGCCCTGCTCCCTCGAGCCTTCCGCCTCGCGCCATGACGGGCGCGCTCTCGCGGCGCGGGGCAGTCTCGCTCCGCATCGGCCTCGCATTGGTCCTCTTGTCGCTGCTCTGCTCCGGGATTGCTCGCGCCCAGGTCAACGTCGAGGTTCTCAGGAAGGATCTGAAGGAGAGCGGCTTCGGAGCGAAGTTCGATGGCTCCCTGTTGACCAATCTTGGCAATACGCAAGGCAGCACCCTGGGCACCAGCGCACTGATCGGCTTCGCTACCGGGCGGCACCTCATGTACCTGAATGCGAGCGGCAACTACGCTCACCTTTCACAGGAAACTCAGGTGTCCAACGCGTTCGCCCACGCGCGCTACAACCTGCGTCTGAATTCCTGGCTCTTGGGAGAGCTCTTCGCCCAAATCGAATCGGATCGCTTCCGACGCATCGCCCTGAGGGAACTCGCTGGAATCGGACCACGCTTCGAGCTACTCGACACCGACGCGCTCGGTGTCTACTACGGCTGCGCCTACATGCTCGAACACACCCGGCTCAGGCGTGGCACCCCGGCAGTAGAAGGGCGACCCGATCTTGTGCACCGCTTCAGTAACTACGCTTCACTCGCCGCGTCACTCGATGGCGAGCGCGTCGTGCTTTCGGAGACCATCTACTATCAGCCACGTTTCGACGAGGTCGACGACTACAAAATACTGAGCGTCAGCGAGTTCGACTTCCAGGTAAGCGGGCCGCTCACGGCGGGTATCAACGCCACCCTGCGCTACGAGCGGCCCACTCCAACGGACGTGAAGCATTTCGACTTCGCGCTCAAGAACACGCTCGGTCTGCAATTCTGAGCCGGCGCGGTGCCGGCCCCAGTTACTGAACCGATATGTCGACCGCCGGTCGCATCCTGCCCAGCTCGGCCAACACGGAGTGGATGATGTGATTCTTGAACTTGTCGATCAGGCCCATGTCGAGCTCTCGATGTTCGTCCAGAGCAACGTAGGCCACCTGGTCGATCATGTAGTCGAAGCGCGGCGCCCATTTGCGAGCTCCGAGACGGGCCGTGGTGGAGCAGTTGTCGATCATGTAGGCCACGCCACGCGCGTGCATGTAGGGGTTCAGCGAATCCACGCATTCGATCACCGACTCGTTGGCGATCTCGGAGTACGGGTGCTCGTGCTCGTCCAACTCGTCGATCTGCGCCATCATCGTCGCGATGTACACACCCGCCGTGAACGGATTGAGCGGAATCTTCGACTCCTTGCGATCGGCCCGTACCTTCTCGCCGACCTTCCACATCTCGGTGCCGTCGATCTGACCCATCGGGTAGCGAGCGAAGCGCTCACCCGCCATGTTCACACTGCGGATCTCGTTGCCGCTGGAGACCTCGTCGTAGATCTCCGCAATGACCTCACGCGCTGCAGGATAGGTGGCGGCATAGGCTTTTTCGAAAGTCTTCTTGCCGGCCCCGTCCAGCTTTTCGTAAACGGCGAGGATCCCTTCCTTCGAGATCGTTTTGGAGATGGGCCCGGTGATGGATTCGGCCGAGTTCAAGAAGGCTTGCTTCTTCTTCATGTCCTCGTGACTGATGAATCGGCGATACAAGCCTTCCACCAAACCGTGCACCGCGCCCAGCAGAATCCCGCGCTCGCCGAAGATATCGCTCTTGTATTCGGACTCGAGGGTCGTCTGGAACGTGTAAGGGGAACCGAGCGCTACGGACCAACCGAGCGCGATGTCAGTAGCGCGTCCGTCGATGTCCTGGTGTACGGCAAAGCTCGCGTTGATGCCCGCACCGTTGACCTCTTTGCCCTGGACGTACAGGCGGCGTACCGAGGGGCCCATACCTTTCGGGCACACGGCGATGACGTTGATGTTGTCCGGGAAGGTCTTGCGCTCGTTTTCCAGATGGCCGAGCAAGAAGCCATGCGACAAGCCGAGAGTCGCACCGGGACGCAGTGCCTCGAAGACCTTGGAGTAGAGCTTGCTCTGAGCTGCATCACTGATCAGCAGCAGCACCAGATCGCTCTCCTTGATGACGTCGAACATCTCGCCCAGGGTGCCGTTGTCCTCGGTGAAGCCGGCCTCGCGTGCGGCTTGTTGCGAGCTCGACCCCGACCTGAGACCTACCTTGACACGAAGCTTGGTCCCTTCCAGCGAGTCGCGCAGGTTTTGAGCCTGCGCGGGCCCCTGGGAGCCCCAGCCGATCACGCCGATTTGCTTGATCTTGTCGAACGCCTTGGGCAGCAGCGAAAACAGATTCCGGCCACCGCGCACCACGGCCTCGGTAGTCCCCGCAACCTCCAACGTCTCCTGCTGAAAGATCTTGGATTCGAATTTCAGTTCACGTGTGGGCATGGCTTCTGGCTCCTCGACACTGCTGGGGCCTCGGCGCGTCGAGCTGCCGGGGCGGATGGACCAAGCGTCCAAACTGGACGCCCCAGACTGTGACGCACACCCTTCGTTGCGTACAGTGCATTATTCGGGTTACTATGATGCGCAACAGTCAACATCATGGACTTCGCGGAGTTACACCTCTTTTTGCACCTGTCACGTACGCTCCACTTTGGTCGGACCAGCGCGGAGTGTCACATCAGCGCCTCGGGATTGAGTCGGGCCATTCAGCGCCTGGAACACGATGTCGGGTGCGCCCTGTTCGAACGAGACAACCGCACGGTCGTGCTCACCGCACAGGGCGAGCAGTTCCAGCAGTTCGCCTCCAAGGTGCTGAGCGAGCGTGCCGAACTCGAAAAGAGCTTGAGCCGTAAGGCAAGGCATCTGACAGGTACTATTTCACTCTTCGCCACAGTCACCGCCTGCCAGAGCTTCCTGCCCGGGGTGCTGAGCCGCTTCCGTCAGACCCATCCCGACATCCATGTGCGCCTCGAAACCGGATATGCCAGCGATGCTCTCGAGATGCTCGACCGCGGCGCGGTCGATGTGGCCGTCGCCGCGCTGCCCGAACGCGTCCCCGCACGCTGGGCAACCCGAATCGTCACCTACACCCCGCTGACCTTCGTGGCGCCGCTGCTCGCCTGTGACGTGTCACGCAGGGTCGAGCAGCGGCCAATCGACTGGACTTCGCTGCCGCTCGTGCTGCCCGCCTCGGGCCTGGCACGCCTGGCCGTGGACCGTTGGCTAAGAAAACGTCGCATCACACCCAACGTGTACAGCGAAGTCACCGGAAACGAGGCCATCCTGTCCCTCGTCAGCACGGGGTGCGCAGTCGGCGTGGTCCCGCGTTTGGTGATGGAACAAAGCCCCCTGCTCGGCAACGTCCGCGCTCTGGAGAGCGAGCCCAGGCTGGGCGAGTTTCGCGTCGGGTTGTGTACCGCCCGGCGGCGCCTGGGCGACCCGCTCATCGCGGCATTCTGGGAAGCCACTGCGTAGCCGATCTGTTAGAGTCCACCGGTGACCACACCCTTGCCTCTTTGCGTCGTCGAGGCCGAGCAAGACTCCGCGGGGGCTCTGGCCGACCTGCTGTCCGAGCTGCACCAGCGCGCGGAGGCCTGGCCGGAGATCTGGATCCAACGCCAACCACTGGCAACGCTGCTCCGCGATCTGGAGGTCGCCTCACGGCGGCGCCAAACGGGGGAGCCTCTGCCGCTTTTTGGCGTACCCTTCGCCGTCAAGGACAACATCGACGTGGCGGGCGTTGCCACGACCGCTGCGTGCCCAGCCTTCAGCTATGTCGCCGCCGAATCCGCACCCGTGGTGGAGAGGCTGCAACAGGCCGGCGCCATATTCCTCGGCAAGACCAACCTGGACCAGTTCGCCACGGGCCTTTCCGGGACGCGCAGCCCCTATGGCATCGTCAAGAACCCGTTCGACGAGCGGTTCATTTCCGGCGGGTCCAGCTCCGGGTCGGGTGTTGCCGTGGCCAGAGGTCTGTGCTGCTTCGCTCTCGGTACGGACACGGCCGGGTCGGGCCGAGTGCCGGCTGCCCTCAACCACATCGTCGGGCTCAAGCCGACGCGTGGCGCGTTGAGCACGCGCGGCGTGGTGCCGGCCTGCCGCAGCCTCGACTGCGTCTCGGTGTTTGCCGCCAGTTGTCCCGACGCTGAAACGGTATTTCGCAGCAGCGTCAGCTTCGACCCGCTGGATCCGTTCTCGCGCCGGTTGGATTTCCCCGCCGACGGGCAGAACGTTACCGGCCGGCGCGTGGGCGTGCCACGGCCCGATCAGCTCGAGTTCTTCGGCGACCAGCAAGCGGCCGCTCTGTTCGGCAACATGGTCGAGCGCTTTCGTGCGCTGGGTGCGGAGCTCGTGAGCATCGACTTCGAGCCGTTCCGGCGGGCCGCCGAGCTGCTCTATGCTGGGCCCTGGGTAGCGGAACGGCTGCACAGCGCTGGTGAGCTTCTACGCTCGGCTCCGGAAACCTTGCACCCCGTCATCCGACGCGTGCTCGAGAGCGGAATCACGCGGTCGGCCCTCGACGCCTTTCGGGGTCAGTATCGACTGGCCGAGCTCCGGCGGTCGGCCGAGGCCGCCTGGGAGCAGGCGGACACTCTGCTGCTTCCGACCACTCCCTCGACCTGGACGATCCAAGAACTCGTCGACGACCCCATCGAACTCAACAGCAGGCTCGGCTACTACACCAACTTCGCCAATCTCTTCGACCTCGCGGGCCTGGCACTGCCCGCCGGCTTCCGAGCTGACGGCTTGCCCTGGGGCGTGACTCTGATGGGCCCGGCGGGCTCGGATCGAGCGCTGCTCGGCTGGGGCGCTCGCCTGATGGTTGACTCCACCAAGGAGTAGCCCACTCCCAGATAGCGCGAGCGCGCGCCGGGAGTGGGCCGCCGGGTTCGCTCTACTGAATCGTCTGCGCACCTATCTGAATCGCATTGGCATCCGGACCCGCCTGGTCCGTCCGCTGGTAGGTCGCGGTGAAGCGCAAGTTGTAGTCCTTGATCAAGTAGGCGAGCCACGCGTCCACCACCGAAGTGACCGGACTGTTCTCGGCGTCTTCCTCCCACCTGCCCTGATAGCGTCCTCCGAGCTGAACCCGACCCGGTCCGAGTTCGCCTGGGATCAGGTACGAGCCCAGCAGCATCAGGCCATCGGTAGCGAGCGCCTCTTGGCCCCTGTAGTAGGCGGCTTCAGCCGTCAGTGTGCCCGCAGAACCTCCGCCCGGACTGAACTCCGCCAGCAGGTCAGCGTTGAACATGCGGTAGTTGTCCTCTACCGCAGGCGTCTGACCCTGGTACTGGCCGCCCACGCCAATCGCCAAGATGTCCTTGGCACCATAGTAGGTACTGCTGTGATAAAAGCCGGGCTCTTCGCCGATGATCGCCAAGTTGAGCCGACCAGTGTAGAGCGGACGCGCCGCGGGGCCGCCGTCGAAATCGAAAACACCCGCGTAGTACTTGAACTTGCCCGCGCCGAAGTCACCCCAGATCGTGCTGCCGACATTGCGACCGGTGAGGCCCTGCCGGGGCCCCGTGAGACCGGGGTAGTTCCAGGCGCTCATGAAGAACGGTCCGCTGAAGTTGCTGCGGTCGGACGGCACGAGAAGCTGTCCCGCCCAGATGTGAAATGGGTCGGCCAGGTCCAACTGAATGATGGCGTCCATGATCCCAACCGTACCGGCATTGCCATTGGCATTGACATTGAACGTCCAGTTGACCTTTTCCGTGATGCTCCCCGACGTGTGTAGCTCTGCGTAAGAAGTGTCGATGGTGGCGTCGTTGAGCTTTTCGGTGTCGCTGGGGTTCTGGAACTTCGCACCGACCCTGAGCCAGACTCCGACATTCACGGGTACCGGCTCTCCTTCTTCCTTTTCCTCCTCGACGTGCGGAGCTTCCTCGTCGGCCATCGGCATGGGTTCGGCAGCCGGGGCTGGCATTTCCATGGGCGCTTCGGGAGCGGCTTCGGCAGTCGGGGGGGGCGCGGCCGGCTCGGCCGCAGAGGGCTCGGCGGCGGGCGGTGCGGCTTCGGCAGGCGCGGCCGGAGCCGGAGCCGGGGCCGGAGCCGGAGCCGGGGCCGGGGCCACGTCGGGTTCGGGTGCTGGAGGTGGAGCCGGGGCGTCCTGCGCACTCGCCCAGGAAGAGCTCAGAGCGGTAACCAGCACCGCTCGAAACGTGAAGGAAGAACTGCGTCTGGATTGGAAATTCAGTCTTTTCATTGTGTCACCGTTGTCGCGTTCCGCTTGGGGATGCGCGCCCGCACCTAAGCAAAGGCTAATGCCCGTAGAAGCGGCTGACCGGGGCGCAGTTGAGGTCCGCCACAGCGCGGGACCATCCCGCGCCCAGTGTTAACAAAGTGTGTCCGACACGCTTAGGTTGTGTGACATGCGACGGACACCCAAGCCGCGCAGCGGCGCGATTCCCCAGAGCGAGCGTACCGGGCGAGCACCCCGCTCGGGTAGCGCGAGCGGTGCAGAACGAAAGACGCACGCCCGAAATCGCCGGGAAACCCGAGCCCGACTATCGGTCGGATCATGGAAGCCTCCCCTTCGCACCGTACCGTCGCGGCCACCCCCTACCCCTGGCCGTTCGATGGGAAGCTCAGCGCCAACAATACCGCGTTGATAGTAATCGACATGCAGACCGATTTCTGCGGCAAGGGCGGATACATCGATCTGCTGGGCTACGATATTTCGATCACGCGCGCTTGCATCGAACCGATCCAACGCGTGCTCACTGTATTCCGTACTCACGGATTCCACGTACTGCACACGCGCGAAGGCCACCGCCCGGACCTATCGGACCTCCCGGCAAACAAGCGATGGCGTTCCCGCAAACTTCAGGACGGCGGCCCGGGGATTACCGGAATCGGAGACCTAGGGCCATGCGGCCGCGTCCTGGTGCGTGGCGAACCTGGCTGGGAGATCATTCCCGAACTCCAACCGCTCGCGAACGAAACCATTATCGACAAGCCCGGCAAGGGCTCTTTCTGGGCAACGGATCTGGACATGATCCTGCGGCAGAGCGGTATTCGCAACATCGTGCTGACCGGCATCACGACGGACGTGTGCGTCCACACCACGATGCGAGAAGCCAACGACCGTGGCTACGAATGCCTCATCCTGAGCGACTGCTGCGCTGCCACCGATCCTGGCAATCACACGGCGGCACTGAAAATGGTGACCATGCAAAATGGGGTCTTCGGGGCCGTCAGTGACTCGAGGGCACTGTTGGAAGCGCTCAGTTGACACTGTGCGCGGGCGCTTGCCGAACGTTCGGCTCCCTCGCCAGAACGCGGCGTGCGGCACGGATGCGCTCGAGCGACGCTGACATCCTCGTCGGGCTTCTTTCGTTTTCGTCAACCTAAACGCCGCAGACACACGCCAGAAACAGAGACGCTCGCATGTTCGCGCCACCAATGCCAAACGCTGGGCTCAGGGCTCACGAATGGCTGCCAAACCGCCAGCGACCTACCGACCGGCACCGCTGGTCGCATCAACCACAGGAGACAATTGATGACACGTTGGATTAGTTTGCTTGCTTGCGCGCTGGCCCCCGCCGCCATCGGCTGCAAAGGGCCGGCCAAATCGGAGAGCCCTGCTGCCTCGAGCAGCGCGGCGGCAGCGCCCGCCGGGAACGAAGCAAAGAGCGCAGAGAAGGAGACCGGCCCCATCAAGGTCGGCATCTTGCACTCGCTCTCGGGCACCATGGCCATCAGCGAAACCTCCCTGAAGGACGTGGCGTTGATGACCATCGACAAGATCAACAAGGAAGGCGGCGTGCTCGGGCGGCAGATCGAGCCGGTCGTCGTCGATCCGGCCTCGGACTGGCCGCTGTTCGCCGAAAAGGCGCGTGAGCTGATCAACAAAGGTGTCGCCGTGACATTCGGCTGCTGGACCAGCGTTTCACGCAAGTCCGTGCTCCCCGTGTTCGAAGAGTTGAACGGACTATTGTTCTATCCGGTCCAGTACGAAGGCGAAGAATCGTCCTACAACGTCTTCTACACGGGAGCGGCTCCCAATCAGCAGGCCATTCCTGCCGTCGAGTACCTCATGAGTCCCGAGGGAGGTGGCGCGAAGCGCTGGGTGCTGCTCGGAACCGACTACGTCTACCCGCGCACGACGAACAAGATCCTCAAGTACTTCCTCAAAGACAAGGGTGTCGCGGATGCAGACATCATGGAGAAGTACACTCCGTTCGGTCATAGCGATTATCAGACCATCGTCGCGGACATCAAGAAGTTCGCTGCGGGCAAACCGACGGCAGTGGTCTCCACCATCAACGGCGATTCGAACGTGCCCTTCTACAAGGAGCTCGCCAACCAAGGCCTGAAAGCCGAGGACATACCGGTGGTCGCCTTCTCGGTGGGTGAGGAAGAGCTCAGAGGCCTGGATACCAAGCCGCTGGTCGGACATCTGGCGGCATGGAACTACTTCATGTCGCTCGATAACCCCACCAACAACGAGTTCAAGAAAGAGTGGGCGGCGTACGCGAAGGAAAAGAACCTACCGGACGCCGACAAACGCGTCACCAATGACCCCATGGAAGCCACCTGGATCGGTATCCAGATGTGGAGGCAGGCGGTGGAACAGGCCGGGACGACCGACGTCGACGCCGTGCGCCAGGCGGTCGGTGGCCAGGTGGTCGCCGCACCCAGCGGCTTCAACATCACGATGGACGCCAAAAACCACCACCTGCACAAGCCAGTTTTGGTGGGCGAGGTGCAGGCTGACGGTCAGTTCAAGGTGGTGTGGAAAACCGACGGGCCCATTCGTGCCGATGCCTGGAGCCCTTACATCCCGGACAGCGCCAAGAAGGTCGCCGACTGGACCTTCCCCTGGGTGTGCGGCAACTGCACCAAGCCCAAGTTCAAGGGCGTGACCATCCAGGCGGCAAAGCCGGAGAAGACCGCCTCCGTGGAGTAAGCAACCATGCAGAGCGTTACCTTCGTCGAGGCAGCGAGAAGAGCTCGGCTCTTCTCGCGAGCCCGCCTGAGCCAGCTGCTACGACTCTGGGCATTCACCCTGTGCCTGGGGGCCACGTCCACGGCACTCGGGGCTGGCGGATACGAATCGAAGCTCGGCCACTTGGCGAGCGACGACTTCGATTCCTACGTGACGGCCATTGGTGAGCTCGGGGACGAAGGTGACGCTCGTGCATTGCCCATTCTCGAAGCGCTCGACGCGGGGTTCCTCCGCGTCGATGCGCGAGGCAGCTGGTTCAAGCTGCAAAAAGGCGAGCCCGTGCCCTTGGAGCCAGCGACGGGCAAGCCGCAAGGTAAGCTGAAATCCCCCCCGCTCAACAACCAGGTGCGGCGCGTGCTGGGACCTGCTCTGGCGCAACTCAGGCTATCCTCTCCGGATGCCTCGGTGCGCTGGAAGGCCGCTGATGAACTGTCGAAGCGAGCCAACGAGAGCGCGATTCCCATGCTGAAAAAGGCGCTGGCCAAAGAACAAGCCGACGACGTGAAGAGCGTCTTGGCGCTTGCGATCGCCAAGGTCAACCTGTCTTCCCAGAAGGCGCCTGAACGCATCGAAGCGCTCCAAGTGATCGAGGAGTACGGCGATGTATCCTTCAAGTCGTCGCTCGAGACCATGCTACAGAAACGCTCGGGAGGCGGCTTCGGAGAGCCCGACCCCAAGGTGCGCGCAGCGGCCAAAGATGCCCTGTCTGCCATCAACACGCGCGTGTTCTGGATCAACTTGGCGGCAAACTCGATCTACGGCCTGAGTTTGGGCAGCGTGCTGGTGCTGGCAGCGCTGGGGCTCGCAATCACCTTCGGGTTGATGCGAGTCATCAACATGGCACACGGCGAGATGATCATGTTGGGGGCCTACAGCACCTACGTGGTGCAGAACTTGTTCCAGAGCTACCTGTCCGAACAGTTCGACTACTACCTTTTGGCGGCAATACCGGTAGCGTTTGCCGTGACAGCTCTCGTGGGCATCGCGCTCGAACGCGGCGTGATCCGCTTCCTTTACGGTAGGCCGCTCGAGACGCTGCTCGCCACCTGGGGCCTCAGCCTGATGTTGATTCAGGCGGTACGCAGCATCTTTGGCGCCCAGAACGTCACCGTCGCCAACCCCAGCTGGCTGTCGGGAGGCTGGGAGCTGATGCCCAACGTGGTGCTGCCCTACAGCCGTATCGGGGTCGTTCTGTTCGTGGTGGTCGTCGTCGCGTTCGTTTATTTCCTGCTGCAGCGAACACCGCTGGGGCTGCACGTGCGAGCCGTGACGCAGAACCGTGAAATGGCGGCAGGAATGGGCATCCCCACGCGCAGAGTCGACACCTGGACCTTCGCACTGGGGTCCGGTGTCGCGGGGCTGGGCGGCGTCGCCCTGTCTCAACTCGGCAATGTCGGCCCCGAGCTAGGGCAAGGTTACATCGTCGACTCATTCATGGTCGTCGTCGTGGGTGGTGTCGGCAACATCGCAGGAACCGTGGCCGGCGCCATGGGGCTCGGTATCTTGAACAAGTACCTGGAGCCAGCCTTCGGTGCCGTGCTCGGAAAGATCTTCATCTTGGTTCTCTTGATTCTGTTCATCCAGAAGAGACCGCAAGGGCTTTTCGCCTTGAAAGGAAGAGCCGCAGAAGCATGAACCTTCGAGCACTGCGAGAGTTGCCCTCTACCCTCCACAGCCGCCGTGGCTGGTTCACCCTGGCGGGTGTCATCGTCGTATTGGTTGTGGCGGTCCCATTGCTGAACGCGCTGGATCCGGACTCCGCCCTGTACGTGCCCGACTACGTGGTCACGGTGATGGGGAAATTCGCCTGCTACGCGATGGTCGCCGTGGCGATGGACCTCATCTGGGGGTTCACCGGCATTCTGAGTCTCGGCCACGGCGTGTTCTTTGCCCTGGGCGGGTACGCCATGGGCATGAACTTGATGCTCGAAATCGGGGGGGAGGGCGTGTACCGCAGCAATCTACCAGACTTCATGGTGTTCCTCGACTGGAAGGAGCTGCCCTGGTTCTGGCACGGCTTCGACAACTTCTGGTTCGCGCTCGCGATGGCGCTCGTGGTGCCAGGACTACTCGCCTACGTGTTCGGCTACTTCGCGTTTCGCTCGCGCATTCGCGGCGTCTACTTTTCCATCATCACTCAGGCCCTGACCTTCGCGCTGATGCTCCTGTTCTTCCGCAACGATACTGGCTTCGGCGGCAACAACGGCCTCACCGACTTCAAGCGCATCTATGGCTGGTCGCTCCTCGAGCCGGGCACCAAGCTGGCCCTGTACGTGCTCAGCGTCTTGGCGCTGGTCGGGGTCTACCTGTTGTGCCGCTACGTGGTCACCAGCAAGGCAGGTCGCGTGCTTCGTGCGATTCGCGACGCCGAAGGCAAGGTCATGTTCTCCGGCTACAATCCGCTCAGCTACAAGCTGTTCGCCTGGACCCTTTCCGGCGTGATCTGTGGGCTTGCTGGCGCGCTCTACGTCCCACAGGTGGGCATCATCAACCCGAGTGAAATGGAGCCTGCGAATTCGATCGAAATGGCAATTTGGGTGGCTCTGGGCGGCCGCGGCACCCTGTTCGGTGCGGCCGCTGGTGCCGCCATCGTCAACGGCGCAAAGAGCTTCCTGACGGGGGCATTCCCCGAGATCTGGCTGTACTTCCTGGGGGCGCTGTTCGTCGTGATCACCCTGGTGCTGCCCGAGGGAATCGTCGGGTTGTTCGGAAAGCTCCGGAAGAACTGGAGGCATGCATCATGAACGAAGTCGAGCTGACCAGCGAAGCGAAGCTGTCGCCGCCCGTGGACCTGGACGCTCCCGAAGCGATGCCTGGTGCCGAACCCGGGGAGAGCAGGCCGAGCCGCCGCGGGCGAACCAACGGCACGCCGGTCAGCGCAAAGCCCAAGCCCGCTGCGGGGCGTCGCAACCGGTGGTCCTGGCCGCCCTATGGGACCAAGGAAGTCCCCAAGGAACGCTACAAGGCCATTGCAGATCGCGCGAACGCCCTCTTGTGTGTCGACAATGTGAGCGTGAGCTTCGACGGGTTCAAGGCCCTGAACGAGCTCACGCTCATCTTGGACGACGGTGAACTACGCTGCATCATTGGACCCAACGGGGCTGGCAAGACCACGTTGATGGATGTGATCACCGGCAAGACGCGCCCCGACGAAGGGTGCGTGTTCCTGGTGGGTAGTCAGACGGATCTGACCTATCTGGCCGAGCACGAGATCGCCCAGCGCGGTATCGGGCGCAAGTTTCAAAGGCCCACGGTCTTTCAAGGGCACACGGTCTTCGAGAATCTCGAACTGGCCTTGCGTACCAACAAGAGTGTGTTCCGCAGCTTGTTTTCGAACCTGAGCGGCGAGCAGAAGGACAGAATCGGCGAGGCGCTGGAAATCACCGGTCTGAAAGAGCAGGTCCAAAAGCGTGCAGGCTTGCTCAGCCACGGACAGAAGCAATGGCTGGAAATCGGCATGCTCTTGGTCCAAGACCCGCGCGTGCTGTTGGTGGACGAACCCGTTGCCGGTATGACGCACCAGGAAGTGGAGAAGACCGCCGAGCTGCTCCGGTCACTGGCCGGCAGACACACCGTGGTGGTGGTCGAGCATGACATGGACTTCGTGCGCAGCATTGCCACCAAGACGGTGACCGTCTTGCACGAGGGCAGCGTGCTCGCGGAAGGCAGCATGCAACAGGTGCAGAACGACCCCAAAGTGGTGGAAGTTTATCTGGGAGAGTGACGTGCTGAACGTTGAAGGGTTGAATCAGTTCTATGGCGAGAGCCATACCTTGTGGGACGTCGACCTCGAGGTGCCCGAAGGCAGCTGCACCTGTCTGATGGGACGCAACGGCGTCGGCAAGACCACCTTGCTCAAGTCGATCATGGGCGTGATTCCGATCAAGACCGGATCCATCCGCCTCGAAAAGGAGAACCTCGCCAAAGAACCTCCCGAACGGCGCGCGCGCTCGGGAATCGGCTATGTCCCGCAGGGGCGGGAGATCTTCGGACAGCTGACGGTCGAAGAGAATCTACGGGTGGGGCTGGCGTCGCGCCGCGACGACAAGCGCGAAATACCGCAGAGCATTTTCGAGCTGTTCCCGGTACTCAAAGACATGATGCGACGCCGGGGCGGTGACCTGTCCGGGGGCCAGCAGCAGCAGCTCGCCATTGGCCGTGCCCTGGCCCTCGACCCCAAGCTGCTCATCTTGGACGAACCGACCGAAGGGATTCAGCCCAACATCGTGCACGAGATCGCCGAGATTCTCAGACATCTCAACAAGGAGCGGAATCTCACGATCCTACTGGTCGAGCAGAAGCTTCCCTTCGCGCGGAAGGTTGCGGACCACTTCGCCATTCTGAACCGGGGTCGGCGGGCGGCCTCGGGACCGATGGAAGAGCTGACCGAAGAGCTCGTCGACCAACACCTGGTCGTATAGAGTGCGCGGCGCATGATCACCGCCAGCCCACTGGCTAGCCCTCCAGCTTCCGCCCCCGAAAGCGCCGCTCCCGAAGGCTGGCGGGCAGAGTTGCGGCTTTCGCTAGGACGACGCCACGATCGCACGCGCGTGCTCGCGCGAAGCCACCTCGGACCCTTGGTGATCCAACGCCCCTTTTACCCGGAGCCCGGAGGCGCTTGCCATCTGTACCTGGTGCACCCACCGGGAGGTATCGTCGGAGGCGATCGACTCGAGCTCAGCGTGGACGTGAACGACGCGGGTCACGGTGTGCTCACCACCCCGGCGGCGACGAAGTTGTACCGGAGCAACGGAGCCACTGCTCGGCTGACCCAGCGCTTCAAGGTGTCCCGGGGCGCGGCCCTGGAGTGGTTGCCCCAGGAAACCATCGCTTTCAGCGGTGCACTGAGTCGGCTCGAGACGCATGTGGAACTCGAGGCCGGAGCGAGCTTCATCGGCTGGGAGACCCTGTGCCTTGGACGCCCCGCTTGCGGCGAAGGCTTCTCCGCCGGGCAGCTGAGCCAGCGGCTGCAGATCGTGCGCGACGGCACCCTGTTGGTCTCCGAACGGCTGCTGCTCGACGGTGGTGGCCCCGCTTTGAGCGAACGCTGGGGCCTTGCCGGTCATTCGACCATCGCGACGCTGGTCGCCGTGCCCGGCGACTCGGCAGGCGACATCGGTCGGAATGGAGTAGAGCTCGTCGAGCAAGTCCGAGCCGCAGTACCAGAGGATGCCGGACTGGTAGGAGTCAGCTGGCTGTCCGGCGCGCTCCTGTGTCGCTTTCTCGGCGACGGGACCGGCCCCGCACA
The DNA here is from genome assembly GCA_963809955.1 of uncultured delta proteobacterium. Taxonomy (GTDB): domain Bacteria; phylum Myxococcota_A; class Polyangia; order Polyangiales; family Polyangiaceae; genus JAICQQ01. The sequence continues at coordinate 104,466 of CAWELQ010000026.1, read as the reverse complement.
GACGGTTCTGAGGAGCGCGTGGCGCGCCCTGCGCCCGGTTCTGCTGGGATGCTCGGCAGTGCCACCACGCATTTGGGCTACCTGAACCCTTCGAGAGGAAACATGGAGCTTACGCCTAGAGAAAAAGACAAACTGCTGATCTTCACCGCTGGCCTGCTCGCGGAACGCCGCAAAGCGCGTGGCTTGAAGCTCAACTACCCCGAAGCCGTCGCCTACATTTCAGCGGCCATCCTCGAGGGAGCCAGAGACGGCAAGAGCGTCGCCGAGTTGATGAGCTATGGCACCACACTGCTTACCCGAGACGATGTCATGGAAGGCATCGCGGAGCTGGTCGATGAAGTTCAGGTGGAAGCCACCTTTCCCGACGGCACGAAGTTGGTCACCGTTCACAATCCCATCCAGTGAGGAGTGCCAGATGATTCCAGGACAAATCGTGACCCCCGATGGTGAGTTGGAGCTCAACCAGGGGCGCGCGCGACTTCAAATCAAGGTTTCCAACAGCGGTGATCGGCCGGTACAAGTGGGCTCTCACTACCACTTCTATGAGACCAACTCGGCGCTCATGTTCGATCGCAATGCCACCCTGGGCTATCGCCTCGACATTCCGGCGGGCACGGCCGTGCGCTTCGAGCCGGGCCAAGAGCGAGAAGTGAACCTCGTCGCCTACGCTGGAGACCGCAAGGTGTATGGATTCCACGGCAAGGTGATGGGCGCTCTGGAGGCAGAAAAGTGAGCCGAATCGACCGCCGCGCCTATGCGGAGATGTATGGCCCCACCAAGGGCGACCGCGTGCGTCTCGCTGACACCGAGCTCTGGGTCGAGGTGGAGGACGACAAGACCATTTACGGCGACGAGGTCAAGTTCGGCGGCGGCAAGGTGATCCGCGATGGCATGGGCCAGAGCCAGCACATGGGCGCCGAGACTGTGGACACGGTGATCACGAACGCGCTCATCATCGATCACTGGGGCATCGTCAAGGCCGACATTGGCATCAAGGAGGGGCGCATTTTCAAGATCGGCAAGGCGGGCAATCCCGACACTCAGCCTGGCGTCGATATCGTGATTGGCCCCGGCACCGAGGCGATCGCCGGTGAAGGGCTGATTGCGACGGCGGGCGGCCTCGACGCACATATCCATTTCATCTGTCCGCAGCAGATCAACGACGCTCTGATGTCCGGCATCACGACCATGTTGGGTGGCGGCACCGGACCCGCCACTGGGACGAACGCGACGACCTGCACCCCCGGCGTCTGGAACATTTCCCGTATGCTCCAGGCAGCGGACGACCTGCCGATGAACCTGGGCTTCTTGGGCAAGGGCAACGCGAGCCTACCAGGGCCGCTGGAAGAGCAACTGCAGGCCGGCGCGATTGGGCTCAAGCTGCACGAAGACTGGGGCACCACCCCGGCAGCCATCGACAACTGCTTGAGCGTTGCGGAAAAATACGATGTCCAGGTGGCCATTCACACCGACACGCTGAACGAATCGGGCTTCGTCGAAGACACGCTGGCCGCGTTCAAGGGCAGAGCCATTCACGCCTACCACACCGAGGGCGCCGGGGGAGGTCATGCGCCGGACATCATTCGCGCCTGCGGTGAGCAGAACGTGCTGCCGTCGTCCACCAACCCAACGCGACCTTACACCGTCAATACCATCGACGAGCACCTGGACATGTTGATGGTGTGTCATCATCTCGATCCCAGCATTGCCGAGGACGTGGCGTTCGCCGAATCACGCATTCGTAGGGAAACCATCGCCGCCGAGGACATTCTGCACGACCTGGGCGCCTTCAGCATGATCGCCTCGGATTCCCAGGCCATGGGACGCGTCGGCGAGGTCATCTGTCGCACTTGGCAGACCGCTCACAAGATGAAAGTCCAGCGGGGCAGCCTGCCCGAAGACAGCGCTCTGCACGACAACTTCAGGGTCAAACGCTACATCGCGAAATACACCATCAACCCCGCCCTCACTCACGGCATGGCACACGAAGTGGGTTCGCTCAGCCCGGGCAAGCTCGCCGACATCGTGCTGTGGAAGCCCGCTTTCTTCGGAGCCAAACCCGCCTTGGTAATCAAGGGCGGGTTCATCGTGGCTGCGCCCATGGGCGACCCGAACGCGTCCATTCCGACACCCCAGCCCGTCCACTACCGCGAAATGTTCGGAGCGCTGGGTGGGGCGCGCCACGCGACCAGCCTCACCTTCCTTTCGCAGGCGGCGTTCTTGGGCGACACCGCCAAGAACCTCGGGCTTCACACACGCACCGCTGGGGTGCATAACGTGCGTTCGGTGACGAAGAAGGACATGGTACACAACGAGTACTTGCCCAAGATAGAAGTGGATCCGCAGACCTACGAGGTGCGGGCCGATGGGCAGCTGTTGACCTGTGAGCCCGCCAGCGTGCTTCCGCTGGCGCAACGCTATTTTCTGTTCTGAACCCGGGGCAGCGAGCATGCTCGAGATTCACGAATTGGTCGAAGTCGGCGAACCCGCCAAGGTGCTGGAGCTTCCTTTCGAGCTCAGACAGAAGAGCCGCCTCAAGGCGCAGCTCTCGGACGGCGAAATGGTGGGCCTGTTCCTACCGCGGGGCACCGTGCTTCGGCACGGCGCGCTGCTGAAGACAGACAGCGGCGACATCATCGAGGTGCGTGCCGCGCCGGAAGAAGTCTCGACGGTTTCTGGCACGGATGACTTTCTGCTGACTCGCGTCGCCTACCATCTCGGCAATCGCCATGTGCCGCTCCAAGTCGGTCGAGGCTTCTTGCGCTACCAGCACGACCACGTGCTGGACGCGATGGTCCGGCAGCTCGGTGCGCAGGTGCGCTTCGAGCAAGCGCCTTTCGAACCCGAGAGCGGCGCATACGGCGATCATGGCGGTCACGGTCACGGTCACGGTCACGGTCACGAGCACGATGACCGTCACAGGCACGACCTTACGGAACGTCCGGTAGCTCCCGAGCCGGGAGAATCACGAGGAGTCTGAAGTGAACCCCCGAGTTTCCCCGGACAATCAGGCCTGCATGCTGCTACACGCCATGCGCCTCGCCTGCCCCAGCTTGCCGGTGGGTGCCTATGCCTATTCACAGGGCTTGGAGCAAGCGGTGGAGCGCGGCTGGGTACACGACAGTGCATCGGCCGAGCGTTGGATATCCGGCCTGCTCCAGCATACCGTGAGCCGCTTCGACATTCCCCTGCTGGCGCGCCTCTTCGCCGCTTGGCAATCGGGCGATCAACGTGCGGCCCTCCACTACAACCAATGGGTGTTGGCTGGGCGCGAGTCTCGAGAACTCCAGGCCGAGGAGCTTCACCTGGGCGCCTCGCTCATCAAGTTGCTGGGTGATCTGGGTCAGCTCGAAGACGTGGAGCCCCCATTCCAATCCGTCACGTATCTGGCGGCCTTTGCGCTTGCGGCGAATTGCTACGGGCTGAGTGAATCCCTGCTGCTCTCCAGTTACTGCTTCGCGTGGCTGGAGCACCAGACGAGCGCGGCCACCCGCCTCGTGCCACTCGGCCAGACAGACGGGCAGCTCGTGCTTTCGAATTGTCTGGAACAGGTGACCCGGACGATCCAGCTAGGACTGAGCCTGGCGGACGACCAGGTTGGGTCGCTCTGCTTCGGACAGGCTTTGGCGAGCGCACTGCACGAAACTCAATACTGTCGTCTTTTCAGGTCCTGATGGAGAGAAACAATGAACGATAGACCCACTCTGAGAGTCGGCGTCGGAGGCCCGGTCGGCTCCGGCAAGACCACGCTGGTGGACACGGTCTGCAAGCGACTACGCGACAAGTACCAAATGGCAGTCGTGACCAACGACATCTACACGCAAGAAGACGCGCAGTACCTGACCAGGAGCGGAGCGCTGCCCGAGGACCGCATCGTCGGTGTGGAAACCGGTGGCTGTCCACATACGGCAATTCGCGAGGACGCCTCCATCAACCTGCAGGCCGTCTCGAATCTGCTCGAGAGGCACGGGCCACTCGACCTGGTAATCGTCGAAAGCGGCGGCGACAATCTCAGCGCCACCTTCAGCCCCGAACTTTCGGATTTGACCATCTACGTCATCGATGTCGCCGCCGGCGAGAAGATCCCACGCAAAGGGGGACCGGGCATCGTGAAGAGCGACCTGTTGGTGATCAACAAGACCGATCTGGCACCGCACGTTGGCGCCTCGCTGGAGGTGATGGAGCGCGACGCCAAGAAGATGCGTGGAGAGCGCCCATTCGTGTTCACCAATCTGAAATCTGGACAGGGTGTCGATCAACTGTGCCGGTTCATCGTCGATCAGGGCATGCTCGGCTGACTATCGTTTCAAAGCTCCAAGATCAGACGTCAGTCGCTGGGCCGAACCCGCGAGTCAGCAATCCGAGCCGGTTGGCCTGACGCCGCACGGGGCAAAGCGCCGCCACGCCGAGCAGTCGGAGTGGACAAGAGCACGTGCAAACACCAGACTCTTCGCGAGCATGGCTCGGAGCTTCGACATGGTCGTGGTGGGTGGTGGTAGCGGGGGGCTCGCGGCGGCGCGGCGCGCCGCCAGTCACGGCGCAAGCGTGGCGCTGATCGAGGGCGAACGCCTGGGAGGCACCTGCGTCAACGTGGGCTGTGTCCCCAAGAAGATCATGTTCAACGCGGCCGGCCTGGCGGAGTCCCTGGCTGACGCCAAGGGCTACGGTTTTTCGCTGAACATCGAGCGTTTCGACTGGGCTCTTCTGAAGCAGCGCCGGGACGCCTACATCGCACGCCTCAATCAGATCTACGCCCGCAATCTCGAGATGGATCAGGTCGCGTTGATTCGCGGCTGGGCCCGGCTCGAACGAGGAGGCGTGCTCGTAAACGGGGAGTTCATCGGCGCCGAACACACCCTGCTGGCCACCGGGGGAAGGCCCAAGCTCCCCGAAGTTCCTGGTACCAACCTGGGCATCACCTCCGACCAGTTCTTCGAACTCGACACGTTGCCCAAGCGCGTGGTGATCGTCGGCGCCGGCTACATCGGCGTCGAGCTGGCCGGGATCTTCGGCAGTTTGGGGAGTGAGGTCACTCTGGTGCTGCGCGGCGAGCAGCTCCTCAGCGGGTTCGACTCGATGCTCCGCGATACCCTACTCGAGGAGATGACCGAGGCAGGAATCGATCTGATGTCGCGTTCGGAAATTGCCGAAGCCAGGCGACAGTCGGACGGGACCCTGGAGCTACTCGGCCCGCACGGCCAAATACACTCTAGCTTCGACTGCCTGGTCTGGGCCATTGGTCGCGTCCCCAACACGGAGCACCTGGGCCTGGGAGAGCTTTCGGTGAAGCAAAGCGACGAGGGCTTCGTCGAGGTGGACGCTTGGCAGAATACCAGTGTCCCCGGCGTCTACGCGGTGGGTGACGTGACCGGCAAGCGTCAACTGACGCCGGTCGCAATCGCCGCGGGCCGGATGCTGGCCGACCGCCTGTTTGGCGGCAAAAGCGAGAGCAAACTGGACTACGACGAAATCCCCAGCGTCGTGTTCAGTCACCCTCCAATCGGCACGGTTGGTTTGAGCGAAGGCCACGCGCGCCAAAAGTACGGCGATAGCGTGAAGTGCTACACGACCCGTTTTCGAAACATCTTCTACGCCATCACCGAGCGTCGACCCGTGACGGCGATGAAGTTGGTCACGGTGGGTGCCGCGGAAAAACTCGTGGGGGTTCACGTCATTGGGCTGGGCGCCGACGAGATGATTCAGGGCTTCGCGGTCGCCTTGAAGATGGGAGCCAGCAAAGCCGACCTGGACAAGACCATCGCCATTCATCCCACAGCAGCGGAAGAGCTGGTTACCATGCGCTAGCCAGCGACGGGTGGCGGAAGCGAAGCAGCAGACGCCGCCGCGGAAAACGGAAGCCGACCATGAGCCGAGAGCACCACCTGAACGACGACTTCACCAAACGCGTGGTCGTATTCGCCAAAGAGATGGAGTACGTGCCCGCCCCTGTGCGCGGGGTCTGGCGAAAGCGCCTGGAGCTCTCCGGAGACGCGGAAGCCGGACGAGTCACGTCCATCGTACGCTACGACTCCGGAGCTCGGTTTCCATCGCACGACCATCCGGAGGGCGAGGAAATCTTGGTGTTGAGCGGCGAATGGTGCGACGAGCGAGGGCACTTCGAACAGGGCATCTACCAGTTGAACCCCGAGGGCTTCCGCCACACACCTTACACACCGAGAGGCTGCACCCTGTTCGTCAAGCTCCGACAGTACGGCGGTGCCGGGAGAGAAACCATCTTGGTGGATACTCGGAACGCCTCCTGGCTCGAGCGCGGCGTGGCCGGCGTCACGTCCATCAACCTGTATCGCTCCGAGCAACATGCCGAGCACGTCAGGCTGACCAGGCTCGCACCGGGAACGCGCGCGCCACGCATCGATCTCCCCATTGGCGAAGAAATCTTCGTCTTGAGCGGTAGCTTCAGCGATGAAGATGGCTACTATGACGAGCACACGTGGCTGCGCCTGCCGCGCGGCTCGACTCACCGACCCGAGAGCGAGCAAGGTTGCATCCTGTACGTCAAGAGCGGCGGCTTTCCCGCATGAGCTGAGCGCTCTGCGAGCCGGGCGGGCCTGCCCGGAGGTGTCGATATGCGCGCCATGACCGCCAGCGTCGGCCCGAGCGGGCCCGGAGATCACGCTCGGTCGCCGTCACGCTCTCGACCCGGCACGTTCGGCTGGCAGGCGCCAATCGCTTGCAGTACGGTCGCCAAGGATGAACGAATCCGCAAGTCAGAGCGGCGCGCCCCCTGCGAACGCCAGCCCGGCGGCCGAGAAAGGCACAGGTCCTTCGGCGGGGTTGATCGCCGCTGCGCTCGTTCACGGCGGCATGCTCGGGTGGGCGCTGAGCCAAACCGGGCCGTTGCCCCCGGCAATGAGCCTGCCGTTCGGAGGCGCGATGGCGTTGACCGCAACGCTGGGGCTGCTGGTGATCTTCCTGATCGCAGCCTTCGCGTCGCGCGGTGCCCTGTCCTTCGTAGTGGTCCCCGCTATGGTCGTCGCCGGAGTGTCGGCCCACGCTGTCTCTACGGTCAGCGACCACGGTGTCGTCGACGGACACATCCTGATGGGCGTTCTGGGCTTCGGCGCCCTCGGCGCGGCGTTGAACCTGTCGTTTGGCGCGGCCTCGTTGGCTGCTCGCATGGCCCCACGTTGGAGCGAGCTCCGCTTGCTGCAGTCTCTGGCGTTCAGACTGGGCGTGCTCGGCCTGGTCGTCGCGCTCGCAGTGTCTGCCGCCTCCGATCGCCTGGAGCCCGTGGCCGTGCTGTGCGCCGCAGTCGGGATGGTGGCCTTCGGTGCCGCCTGGAGTGCGGTGCAACATGACCGAGCGCATGGCCCCGCCATGGCCGAACTGGTCAGCGCGGTCTCACTATCACTGGGCGCGGTTTGGGCGGCAAGCATCGTCTCAGGAGCGAAGACTGCTGCTGCAACGGGCGGCTGGAGCGCGGCTCCGGAAGCGATGCAGCTCGCCTGGTCAGGCGCACTGCCGCTCGTGCTCTCCCTTCTCGTCGCCCTAGGGCCGCGCGTCGCATTGGTTGGGCTGGGCGTCAAGGGTGGCAGTTCCACAGTGCTTGCCACGGCCATAGGCGCCATCACCTGCATCGGTCTGAGCCAGGTCGTCCTGGTTCGTTCCACCCAGTTGATGAGCTGGGAGGGCGAAGCAACCGTATCAAGCCAGGACCAGGACACGCCACGCCCCGAGGAGGCCTCCCATGCCACGGCGCTCGAAAACGCCGAACCGATCCTACCGGCTCCCCCCGCGCCTCCTTCGGCCTCGGCTCGAGTGGAACCTGAGGAGGCTCAGCCAGTCGTGTCAGACACCGAGCCCGACGAAGACACGCTGACCCTGGAACGCGCCGCTGATCAAACGCGTGTTACCCTGCAGGTCAAAGTCGATGGGCCCATGCTCGAGCGTGACGTTCGCCAGGGGGTCGGCAAGAGCCTCGACCGCGTGATTCGCTGCTACGAAGAGTCCGACCTTCGAGGCGAGCCGACCGAGCTCAAACTTGGCCTGATGATCGACGAAATGGGAAGCGTCAAGCAAGCCGAAGCTCTGGACCCCGGCCCCACGAATTCGCACTTCCTGACATGCGTGCAGCTGGCGTTCTATCGCTCGGGCTTCTCAGGCCCATCGAGGCACACGTGGCTCGAGCTGAGCATCCATTTCGTGCCCACTGCTTGAGCCATCCCCCGCTGAAGACGAAAATCAGCGCAACCGAAAGCTCTTCTGGACCGTGACGGCATCGCCCTGGAAAGGGCTGACCCTGGCACCGCGGAATGCGCGCACCACGCAGCCCTTGCGGACGTCTTCGCCGTTGAGGTTGGCGAGACTCACCCGAACGGCCCCACCCGAGGGCGCGAATGTAACGACGACGGTCCCCGTGGCTCGCTCGCCCGCGCAGAACTGAGCCCGGGCCGCCGAACTCGCTAGCGCGCGACGCGCGGCCGCCGCATTGAACCCCACGTCGTTGCGCGGCGCGCCGCCACGCTGCCCGGAGGCTCGAGCCTTGTCGGCACGCGAGCGGGACGCTCGAGTCGCGGCCCTTTGGGCCCGCTGTTGCTTTGCGCTCCCCTTGCCCCCGCGGGCTTTGCCGCCGAAAGCCGTTGACTCGGTTTTCGATGAGCCTTCCGAACGCCTCTCGGACCTTTCGTCTGACGCCTTTCCACCTTTGCCGAGCAGGGGCAACTCTTCGACAGAGAGCGTCGAGTCGTCGTCCGACTGATGGGAGAGCGCCTTCTCCTGCTTCGAACTCGACTTGCGCTGGGCGGACTCATCCTTGGTGGCACCGCTGTCGACTTTGGTACTCGGCAGCGTCAATGCGGCAGCCGCGTGTGGAGCGGCATCGAAGCCCAACCAATCGGCAACGTTGTGGTGCAGCGAGGCCCCGAAACTCGTGAATGTGGTGATGACGAGTGCAGCGGCGACGCCACCCAAGAGCCACCCTGCCCGCTCGATCACTCCACTGCGCCGAGCTGAGCTGGCTGGCAGCGGCGCAATGGTGTGTGCCTGAGGGGCGTAGGAGTCGGCGGCACGAGACGGCTCGGGAACTTCGGCGAACGCTTCGTGCTGCGCCTGCGGAGCGACCTCGTGAGCCCCTCGCCGGAATCTAGTGTCCCGATCCACCTCGTAGCGTTGGGCTGTCGGGCTCCATTCGGACTCGCCGGAGGAGAAGGTATGCAGCGGGATGGTAGCCGACGCGGAGTCGTCGTCGAACGCGGGGTGCATGGCCGGAGGCTCGAACGCACGCCGCGCGGCCACCGACGGAACACGGGGTGGCGGTGGAATGTAGGGAGAACGCAGCGCCAGACGGGCCGTGGGCCCAGTCGCCGCGGCGCCCGCCATTTCAGCCAGGCTACTGGGCCGCAGCGCCTGCGTTCGAGCTTCGCCCGCGTGCGGCAGCTCGCGGTCACTGGGCGGCACGTCGGGAGCCCTTCGCGCCGGCGCAGCGGACACCGGAACCGCTGTCGGGTGCCCGGCTGCCGGAGCGGTCCCGCTACGCCGAAACCGACGGGGAGCCGGAGACGCGGGCACCGCCGACGCCCGAGCGACAGCAGTGGCGTTCACCTGGCGTTGCTTGACGGTGGCGGACACCAACGTAGCGATCTGTGGGACCTCGAATAGCGGCGCCCAACTCTTGGTGGCGGGTCGCCAGACGATGGGCTCGCAGGAGGCCAGCCTGCCGTCCCAGATACCCGCGAGCTCGTCCTTGCCGACCTTCAGGAGCAACAGCCAGCGCGGATCCGAATGAGCCTCGCCCATCGTGGCAGCGGGCGTGGCGGCGACGACTCGGGGGTTGTCGCGACGGGCTCGGGCCACTCCGGCACGCTGACGCTCGGCCTCGATCAACTGGGCCTCGCGCCGCACCACCGTCGTGGACGTTGCGCTGTGCTTCGTCTTGGGCTTGGCGGGCTCCCTCAGCTGTCCTTTCCCGGAGACCGTCGTCGGATCGCGATCGAGCACGGCCCAGCCCAGCGCGCGCTGCGCCTTGATACGCTTGATCTTGTGGGCCTTGCGCGGAGGCAACGGGGGTGGTCGCTTGGTGCGGTACTTGGCAGCGGCGCGTCCCGCGCCACGCCCGGCGGCAGCATCGGAAGGCGGCGCTCCGCCAGAGGCCGGAGTAGGCACCGATCTTCGCTTCGCAGCGTTCGGTGATGAGTTGTCGCGTTCAGGCATTCGCATCGCTCGGGCGGCCACTTAACCACAGCACTGGTTCGCCAGACTGTGTGTAGCATAATGTGGTTCGCCTAGCTTTGTCTCTTCCAAATCACTAATCGCACGCGATTGGCTCGATAGTCGGCCAGCCTCGAACGCACCCAGCAAAGTTCCGAGTGGAGCGCAATACGTTGTGTCAGACCTGCCACCCCGGCAAACGGCCACGCACCGGAATGGCCTGTTTCAGGCCGGCACGTGTTTGTTAGTGAGATTGACTTTGGAAGGAGTCAGCTTCACCCAGATTGGATCGTGGTCGGACACCCCCAGCCCCTGCACCCGTGGGCGCGTCACCGATCCGGCGTCGACGACTCGAAAGCCGCGCCCCGCGAACCAATCAAGCTTCAACGCGACCTCTCCGCCGTAGGGCTCGAGCTTCCTACGAAGGACATCCACGAACGGCTGCGGCAAGAAGTCGCGCACGCGCCCCTCGCTGTCCGCATCCCCCACCTGGTAGCGGAGCGTACCCACGCCCAACCGGTTGTAGCTCGTGAAATCGTAGCCCGCCTCGATCAGTACATCGAATACCGCCCGCTCGTACAACAGCTCGGGGAATAGGTAGTGATGGATGGCGTGGGGAAAGCCACCTCGCCAGAGCTTCACGGCCAGGTTGCAAAGCAGAGCGCCCCCGTTTATGGCGTCGTAGGTGCTGGTGTTGAAGTCACCACCAAGCACGGAGCACTCCGCCACACCGCGAGCGGAGAGCGTGCGCACGACGTCCGAAAGCTGACGCGCGCGCTGTGAGCTGGACGCGGCCGAATCGAGATGCACTGCCGCCACAGCGACGGGGCGATCAGCAAATCGAACCTCCGCCCACAGGGCCTTCTTGTGACCCAGACGCTTTTCACTGGACTCGAACTTGTCCTTGGTGATGGCCATGCTGACGTTCTCGGCACGCAGCAGGGGCAACCTCGAAAGAATGGCATTGCCCGAAAGTGCCAGAGTGTTCCCCCGCCCCCGAACCAGCTCGCGCTCGTTCCCCCCCGATAGACACAGGTACGAGTTACCGAAAACGTAGTCGTAGCCCAGGCGGCACGCGATCTCGCGTGCCACGTTCTCGTTCCCGGAACGCGCCATGCCCACGTCGCACTCGAGCAAGAGCAATACGTCAGCGTCTTTCAGCTTAGGCTCCGTAGCCAACACCTGCGTCACGGCCCCCAGCCGCCGGCCTCGCTGGATGTTCCAGGCAACCAGGTGCAGGGTATCGTTCGGCCCCGAAAGCCTTCTTTCCGCGTGCTTGCCGAACTCCATTCCCCGCGTGACCTCATCGATGTGCGGGCGCAAAGAGCGGTAGAGCTCCGAGCGCTCGAGACGGCGCCGCGTGGCCACGCGAGCCAACTCGGGGAGATGCTCGCAAAGCGCGTGCTCCAGAACGAACGGCTCGACGAGCGCTCGGGGCGTTTCCGATGCCCCGTCGTCGTGGTGGGAGGGCGCCAGCGAGTCCAAGCTCCGCTACACTAGCCGAAAGAATGGGCGCATCCAAGGCCCGCAAAACCTCGGGCGAGCAGCGCCGCGGCGCGCTAAGCCAGCCTGGTGGAACTGGACTACGTGCTCGAGTGGATGGTGGGTCTGAGCTCCGTCTTCTCGCTTGCGCACCATCTGAAGGTTCGCGATGGCCGTGGCTGGCTGCTCTTGCACTCGGGCCTGCTGCTCGGGCTCGGGCTCGGGCTTTGGCTTCGCTTCCCCTGGACCGGCTACGTGCTGGGTGGGCTGTGGCTGACGCTGGCAGCGTTGCCCACGTTTGGGGTACGGCGCGCAGTCGAGCTCGTGAGCAAGCGGCGACTTGCCGAGGCCGCCCGCTGGGCAAGGCTCTCTTCCTGGCTGCATCCATTGGATGGCCTCCCGGCGCAGGCGCGCTTCGTGCGTGCAACCGAGCGCGCCCAGGCCGGCGACCTTTCGACGGCGCTGGAGCTGTTGCACGCGCTACATACGGAACCACGCTTCGCCGAGCTTGCACGCGTCACGCAGTGGCAGCTTCAGGGCGACTGGACCCGTATCGTCGACCACGTGGACGCCCAACCGGTAGGCACCCGTGACATCAGACTGGCGGCGATCTATTTGCATGCCTTGGGAGAAACAGGCGACGTTTCTGGCATGCTGTTGCTTTTCGCCCGACTGCCGCTAGCCCTGACGAGTGACCCTCTACTGCGCGCCAAGGTCGCGGCCTACGCCGGCCAGAGCGAGCTGTTGAACAGCGTCGTCACCCAGGCCCAGCCTGGCGTGCCAGCGGCCCTGCACACGTATCTCCGGGCAGTCTCGCTGCAGGTGGCCGGCTCTCGACAGGCGGCGCGCGAGCTCCTCGACGAGCTCCAACACTCGAAGGCAATCGGCAACTTCGCGCTGCGACGACTCAGACGCCCGCTCGAGCCGCTGGACCCTACGGCTTTGTCGCCCCAAGCCAACAGGGCGCTCGAGCGTCTGGAGCGAGAGGTGCGCTGGGAACAGCATCACCCTCCCGCAAAGCCTCGTCGACCCCTGACTACCTGGGCACTCATGACCTGTCTCGTGGCCGTGTTCTTGGTCAGTGCGCGTGGCGGCAGCACGAACGTGGAGAATCTCTACCGCATGGGTGCACTGCGACTGCCTCTCGAATCGCCCCACGAGCGCTGGCGCATCGTGACGGCTGGGTTCTTGCACTACGGAGCGACGCACCTGGCCCTGAACCTGTTCGCGCTCTGGCTTCTGGGCAGGGCCGTCGAACAGTGGTGGGGGCGAGCCAGCGTACTCATCAGTTTCTTTGCAGGCAGCATCGGCGCCTTTTGGTTGGCAGCCGTCACCAGCGACACCAGCAGCGGAGGCGTGCACGTTCTCTTGGGCGCCTCGGCGGGCGTGTTCGGCCTGGTGGGCGCGTTGCTCGCGTTCGACCTGGTGGGCGTACTGTTCAAGCGCACGCAACTTGTCAATTCGCGTTTGATAGTGCTCCTTTTCTTGCTTTTGGCGCAGGCGTTGTTCGACTTCTTTACTCCCATCGTCAGCTCTCTGCTCCACTTCGCTGGGGCCGGTTTCGGTGCTCTTGCCGCACTGCCGTTGGCGATTTGGCGCTGGCGTTCGGTCCACAGGGCCTCCTGATTCCCCGTTTTCGGCAAAGGAGACAAAGCTACAGCGTCGCTGCTCCGCGAACTCTCACGTGGCGCGCGGCCGGGCTTGCACGCTACTGTGGACCTCGGTTCTGTCGGAGTACTTGGAGCAGGAAAGCAAATGGCGACACGCTGGTTCTCGCGGACAATGGTCTGGCTCTCTTGCGGTTTGGTTCTAACCGTTGCCTGCGGATCGGAAAACGGCGGCAAAGACGATGAGTCGCCCGTGACCGGGGTCAACGCAACGACCGGCCTTTCGACGAGCACCAGTACGAGCGGAGGCAACGGTACGTTCGGCAACAACTCGACGACCGGGTCGGGTGGCATGCTCACGCGCTCGAACGACAACTGCGACGGCGTCGAGGCGCGCGATGGCGAGCCGTGTGATATGCAGGGGTTGGTGTGTTTGGATGCGGCGGGCCGCCTGTGCGCATGTGGCGTGATCGGCCCCGAGGACGAGTGGAGCTGTCGCGGTGTGGTCAGCTCCGCGGGCGCACCGGGGGATGGCGGAGCCGCTGGCGCGGCCGGCGCTGCTGGCGCCAGCGAAGGCGGTGCCGCAGGACAAAAGGACTAGTTGAAAGAGCGCCGGGGAAGCCGAGCCCGGCAGCCCGCAGTCGGCGATTGGCATCCTACCGAAGGTGCACGTACTATGGTGCGTGACCGCTCGAACGAGCATCGGACTGTTCAGTCTCGTCGACCATCTGACCGATCCCGTGACGGGAATCACGACGACGGCGCGCCAGAGGCTGCACGAGGTGGTGGAGCAGGGCGTGCTCAGCGAAGCGCTCGGTTTCGAACGATTCGCTGTCGGAGAACACCACTTCTGCAACTACATCCTGCCTAGCCCCGCGCTGGTGCTGTCAGCAATCGCCGCGCGAACCTCGCGCGTGCGACTGTTCACCACGGTCACCCTGCTCGCGCTGCATGACACGATCCAGCTCGCCGAGGACATCGCGGTGCTCGACAACCTCTCCGATGGACGCCTGGAGCTGTCGTTCGCACGGGGTGTTTCCGAGCAAGCCGGTGCAGCCTTTGGCGTCCCTCCTGGGGAAGTGTACCAGGTCATGGCCGCAAAGCTGGCCGAGCTTCTGTCGATACTGGGCTCGGGCGAAATCCGACCTGCCGCCAGCACGACGAAGCTGAGTCTGTCGCCGCCCACGGTTCAGAAGCCACACCCCGACCTCTGGATTGGAGGCGGCCTGAGCCCCGGCTCCTCGGACCTTGCGATCGAGTACGCATTGCCCCTGATCCTGCCGAGCCTGTTTCGTTATCCAGAGGACTACTTACCCATCCTGGAGCGCTACCGCGACGCGATGACCATGCGGGGTCGAGCGGACAAGATTCGAGTCGGGCTGCCCAGCTACTGCTGGGTCGCCAGGGACAGCCAGGCAGCCAAACGCAACTGGCAACCGCGTATGGAGACCTACGTGCGCTACGCGAAGAACTGGCGAGGCGGCTACGGGCGCGCCCTCGACTTCCAGAGCTTACTCGAGGGACCGGCGATCTGTGGGTCACCAGCCGAGGTGGTCGATCGACTGGCGCGTGTCAACGAGCTTCTCGAACTCGACTGTCACATTTTACTCATGGATTCGGGCGGCGTACCATTCCCGGAGCTCAGAGACGCGTTGGAACTGATGGGCAACGAGGTGCTTCCTCAGCTTGCCCGCTGACGCGTCAATGATCTGGCCGGCGCCTCCGCATCAAAATGAGCGCCAGGCCCAGGGACAGCAGCCACGGCAAACCAGGCCGCCCAGAGCCGACCACCATACAACCACAGCCGCGGGGCTCCACGATCGGCTCGTCGTCCTCGAGGCCCTGCTGCGTACCCCCGCCGCCGCCTGAACCGCCCGTGCCCACGAAGCCTCCGCTACTCTTACCTCCGACCGAAATCGTGGTGGGTGGGCTGCCCCCTTCACCCGCTGCCCCACCTTCGCTGCTCGGTGCGTAGTCTTCGTCCACCACGCAAACCCCGTCCTCGCACTTGTTGCCGGCGGGGCAGACCGCACCGTCGCAATTGTCGACACACTCGCCCGCCTTGCAGCGAAACCCCGCGTTGCAACTCATGTCGACGCATTCGTCTTCGACGCACAGGTTCTGTTCACAGCTGTAGCCGTCATCGCAGCCGGTGCACCCGCAGCTTGCACAGATACCAACGGGAGCGCCGTCCAGCTCGGGCGGGTAGCTCACTTCACAGGAAAAACCGTCGTCGCACTCGACCCCTTCGCAGACGTCGACGCAAACGCCCGAGCGGCACGCTGCGCCGTACGGGCACACCACATCGTCACAGGCGCCGACACATTCGCCATCGTGACACACTTCCCCATCCCCACACTCGACATCCATGCAGTCCGCCGCAATGCAGACGCTCTCCGAGCCGCATACCAACGGTGGGGCGCACTTGAACTCGCCTCCACCACAACGCGGCTGACAAGCCCCGCGAAAGCACACCTCGTCATCCGCACAGAGCCCTTCTCCCTCGTCGGTTTCCCCGTCGCAATCGTCATCCAGAGCGTTGCAGGTCTCCTCCCGTGCGCTTTGCAGACCTACGCAGGTGAGCATGCCGTCGCGACATTGTTCAATCCCATTGGCGCAAATGCCTTCTTGCCCCGTATCACACAGGTCGCCGCCACTGGCACACTGGATACCGGTAACGAACGTCAACAGATCGTCGAAGTCGTTGTCACCTCCACCATTTTGGTCTTCCCAGCCAAAGTAGAAAGCCGTGGGGTTGGCCCGGCTCTGCCATATCAACAAGTGCACCCGGCCATCGTCTTCGTTGAGCTCGGGCTGGGAGAAGAACAGGTTCTCCTGAGTCGGCTTGAGATTCCCGTCGCTGTCGGTAACGCACGAGTCGCTCTTGTTGTTGGCCAGAAAGAAGCCTATCTCCGTGATGCCATCGGGGTTGGGCAAATCCACGACCTGTCCGACCGGGGTATCGCACCCCAGCATGACATGCATTTCCTCGGGAGCCGGCGCGACCGGCGTGCCATCAGCGGCGCGCCTCACCTCGTACCAGCCGAACACGTTGATGTAGCTGGCGCCCTTGGCCAGCACCTCGAAGGTGAGGTTACAGAGAGGGTTGAAGGTCTCTTGATCGATGGTGGCTGTCTCGACCACATCGATGTCCTCGCCAGCGTAGCCCAGCGTGTCCTCGTGATCGTTGATGCAAACCCAAACGTCCCCCTCACAGTCGGTGTGCTGGTCCGGCACGACAGGTAGGGTTTGCCCTCCCACCTCGATGGCCTGCGCCGCTCCGGGCGCCGCAGCCAACACGAATAGCAAGAGGCCTACGAGACGAGACCCGTACTTCCGTTTCAGCATAGCGGCAGCTTAGCAGCCTCCGGGCAATCGCGAAACGCAGCCAATGATGCAGAGATCAGCGCACACGAGCCACCACGGTACGCACAGGTGTCAGCACTCGCCCATGACCCGACATCGCTCCACAGTACCTTCACCAATCGCTCACACCGAGATCCGGGCTCGCGATGCGACAGCCTCAGAGCGGCTCAGAAGTCGTCCTTGGCCTTGCGCGTCGCCGCCAGTACCGCCACCGGATCGACAGGCGCTCGCAGACCCAGGCTCTCGATCAGCTCTGCCGATCCCGTGCGCATGAATGGATTGGTAGCTCGCTCATCCGCCAGCGTGCTTGGCACGGTAGGTCTGCCAAGCGCTCTGAGCTCGGCCACGCGTTTCGCCTTTTCCGAAATTGCCGCGTTGGAAGGCTCGAGGGTTGCGGCAAACCTCAGATTCGTCGCCGTGTATTCGTGGCCGCAAAAGACGCGCGTTTCATCGGGCAGAAGCGCCAGTTTCTCGTTCAGAGACTCGAACATGTCCTGGGGCGTCCCTTCGAAAAGCCGACCACAACCCGCGGCGAACAGCGTGTCTCCGGTGAATACCGCATCCTCGCACGAATAGGCGATCGCTCCGCTGGTATGCCCAGGAATGTGCATGACACTGAAGAGCAAGCCCGCGATGTCGAAGCTATCGCCGTGGTCGACAAAGTGCGTCTGCTCGGGGATCCTGCCGCGGTCGGAGCTGTGACCGTACACCCGGAGTCCGGGATGGCGCCGGACGAGCTCGGCGTTGCC
The DNA here is from genome assembly GCA_963809955.1 of uncultured delta proteobacterium. Classification (GTDB taxonomy): domain Bacteria; phylum Myxococcota_A; class Polyangia; order Polyangiales; family Polyangiaceae; genus JAICQQ01. Next base: position 87,095 of record CAWELQ010000026.1, on the reverse strand, counting down.
GCCGACGTGATCGTAGTGATGGTGAGTGTTCAAGATCGCCACCAGCTCGAGCTTCCGTTCTCGTAGAGCGGCTTCGATAGGCTGGGCTTCGCTCGGATCGACGACCAACGCCTGAGCCGATCTGGACGCACTCAGCAAATACGCGTAGTTATCACGCAAGCACGGCACTATCTCGATTCGCATGTGCTGCATCCTACACCAAGGCTCCAAGGAGGCACGCGCCCCGGGCAACCACTCGCGCCCACTCGAGGGCACCAGCACCCCACCGAACGCCCCGGTGGCGGGCTCCACGGCGGACACGCACTGCCAAAAACCCGCGAACGGCCCTTGGTTCAAACGCTGCTGAGGTCTATTCTGAAAGGGGCCAATGGCCGTGTGCCTAGGCAGGGAAAATGAAGACGAGCAGCGAATCCGTGAGCGAAGCACCGCTCGGCGCCGGGCAGCCCAACCCCGGTGATTGGATTGGCAAGAAGTACCGTCTCAAGGAGCTTCGCGGGGCCGGAGGGATGGGCACCGTGTGGGTTGCTCACAATGCGGTCCTGGACATCGACGTCGCGTTGAAGCTGATGCGCTTCGAGCAGTTTCGGGCGGATCCGAAGCGCATCTTTCGCCGGTTGCTGCAGGAGGCTCGCGCAGCCGCTCGCCTGGAGCACCCGGCCATCGTCCGGGTTTTCGACTTCGGCCTGACTGACGCGGGGTCGCCCTACATCGTGATGGAGCTCCTGCATGGCGAGTCCTTGGCGGAGCTGATGGCACGCGAACCAGCCATGGAGGCGACTCGCGCCGTGCAGCTCTTGCTGCCCATCGCCGACGCGCTGGCCACCGCCCATGGGCGCGGCATCATCCACCGCGACATCAAACCCGAAAACCTGTTCTTGGCGCGGGACGAGTACGGTCGCTTGCAGCCCAAGATCGTGGATTTCGGGGTGGCCCGCTTTCTCGAGGGTGGCCGTACGATGACGCGTTCCGGCGCTCTGATGGGAACCCCCGACTACATGGCTCCGGAGCAGGCGCGTGGCGCCGACGACATCGACACCCGTGTGGACATCTGGGCGTTGTGCGTGGTGCTGTACGAGCTGGTGGCTGGCTTCCGTCCCTTTGGCGATCAGGACGCCAACTATCTGGCGGTGCTTCGGGCCATCGTTCAGGATCCACCGAACCCACGCCTGCGCAGCATGATCGACCCCGGCCTGTGGCTGGTGCTCGAACGGGGCTTGCGCAAGCAGCCGCACGAGCGCTGGGATACCATGCGGGTGCTGGGGGAGGCGCTGGCCTTGTGGTTGTACGAGCGAGGCGTTCGCGAGGATATCCTGGGAGCCTCCATCAAGGCGAACTGGCTGCAGTCGGGGCTCGGCGGCGTGAAGATAGAGACCGCGTCCATGTCGCCTCCCGCCGGCGCGCACCCCGAGTTCAGGATCGCCGAGAGCGGGAGCCTGCCGGTGCTCGGTCAGGCGACGAGCGCGTCGATTGGCCCCGCGAGCCTCCCGCCTCGAAGCTCGCGTTCCGCGACGGGCCATCTCTCCCTACCGTCCCCCAAGAGCCAGTCGGGAGCACCGGGCCGGGGCTTCTCCATAGGAAACGCCATCGAGGAGGTGCTGCTGCTCCCCGAGCTCGACAAACACGTCCGGCCCGATGCCGCCGAGTCGGCCCCGCTCGAGTCCGTCGACGTCGAGTTCAGCAGCGACGAAACCGAGGTTCTCTCCGCACCGAATTCACGCCTGGGTGTCAGCTCGAGCCCGCTGGTCGAGCAAACGCGCGAACTGAGACGGCTGGTGTTGGCGAGCATCGGGGTCACTGCGCTCTTGGCCATGGCGGTGGTGCTTCTGTTGTGGGATCAACGGCGCGGAGCGGCCGTCACTCAAGTCGCGATTCCCGTTGCTCAGCCGAGTGTGCTGGCGAACCGCGCACCCACGAAGCAGCCGCCACGTACCCGCACACCCGAGCCCAGCTCTTCACCACCACGAGCGAGCGCGGCCGCCGAGGCAGCTGATGCGTCCCCCCCGCCGCGAGTGCCTCGGCCCCCAGTTCAGCAGCCCCGCCGAGCCCTTCCCCGGCGCGGGTCCCGAGCCGCCCCCGGCCTCGCTCGAAGAAGAAGGCCAAATATGAGTTGGGGTTCTAGTTCCTTCTTCAGCGTGATTCTGGCTGGTTTCTTTGCTGCGGCGGGCTTCAGTCAACCGGCGCGAGCCGAGCAGCAGCGCGACGCTCCTGCCGAAAGCGAGGACGACGCCCGCGCCAGAGCGCGCTCCCTCGCCCTCGAAGGGATTGAACTGTTGGAGCAAGAGCGCTGGCAACAGGCCCACGAACGGCTGAGCGAAGCCTATGAGCTGTTTCAAGCACCCACCGTCGCGGTGCTGGACGCTCGCGCGCTCGAAAAACTCGGGCAGCAGGTGGCAGCGCTCGAACGCTACCGTGAAGCTGCCGAGCTGGCCGTGGATCGCGATTCCCCCAAGCCATTTCGCCGGGCCGTCAAGGAAGCCAGGCGCGCACATGCTCGGCTTTCGCCGCTCGTTCCGACCTTGCGCATCGACCCGCGCCATACGGTGGCGTCGGACCAGGTGACACTGAATGGTGAGTTGGTTCCGAGAGCCGAATGGCAAACTGCTCGCCGCGTCGACCCCGGTACGTACACGCTGGTCCTGCGGGGCCAGGATGCGGGCAAGACCGAGGAAAAGGTGACCCTCGAACCCGGCGCTTCGGTCACCGTCGTGCTCGTCAGAGCTCCCGCCCACCCCGCACCGCCCGCGCCGGCGCCCCCGCCTGCGGCAGCCGAGCGCTCTCGTGCCCTGGCGTACACGGCACTCGGCATCGGAGCGCTCGGCATCACCGGCGGCGCGGTTGCGGGAGCCGTCATGCTCGATGCAAAGTCGGATCTGGATGCGCAATGCAACCGCACTTGCCCGCCAGACTCACGTGACACCCTGGGCCGATTCCGGACTGCCCGAGCAATCAGCATCGGGGCGTACTCCGCCGGTGCCGTGGGGCTGGGCATCGGCTTGTGGATGCTGTTCGACAGCTCCGAACCAGTCAATCAGCGCGTGGTCGGATCGCTGACGTGGTCCAGCCGTGGGCCGGGGCTCGAGGTCGGAGGAGCATTTTGAAGCGGCTGGGCCAACTCGCCGGCGCCGCAGCTTCTTCACTTCTGCTCGCCGCTTGCCCCTTGTTGGTGAACGATGACTACGCGTTGAGCAGCACGAACACCAGCACGAGCACCGGCTCCGCCGGTTCTACCAGCACGGGCACGGGCACGGGCACGGGTCCCAGCAGCTCCGGCGGAACCGGAGGCACCAGCGCGTCGAGCACGGACTCCGGGGGTGCGGCCGGCACCAGCGCGGGCTCTGCCGGCGAAGGGGGCGACGGCGCCCCCGAGGAGCCAGACTGCCTGGACGGCATCGCCAACGGTGATGAAACGGACATCGATTGTGGAGGCACCTGCCCCCTCTGCGAACCGGGACAGCGCTGCCGTTTCAACGGCGACTGCGCGAACGGCATTTGCAACGCGCTTGGGGTTTGCGAGCTTCCCACTTGCAACGATGGCGTGAGAAACGGCGACGAGGTGGACGTCGACTGCGGCGGAGGCTGTCCAGCATGTACTCCGGGGCAGAGTTGCTCGACAGGGGAAGACTGTGAAACGAATGTGTGCCAGCTGGAGCGTTGTCGCATCGGCAGCTGCGGCAACAACCAGCGCGATGGGTCCGAATCGGACATCGATTGCGGGGGTCTGGCTTGTGCCCCCTGCGCGGTCTCGGCTAACTGCAACTCGGAAGCCGACTGCACGAGCGCGGTCTGCGAAGCCAACGTTTGCCAGGCGCCGAGTTGCCTGGACGGCGTCAGCAACGGTCGCGAAACGGACGTCGATTGCGGGGGTGACTGCGCGCCGTGCGCTTCCGGCAGCGCCTGCGCCTTCGCGGCCGACTGCAAGAGTCAAAACTGCGCGACTGGAGTCTGCGCGGACCCGACCTGTGAAGACGGCGTGCGAAATTCCGACGAGACCGACGTCGATTGCGGAGGCGGCTGTCCCGACTGCACGATGGGGCTCGGCTGCTCCGTTCCACCCGATTGTGAAACGAACGTCTGCCGGGATGGCGTGTGCACGAGCCGCTCGTGCACGAACGGCGTGCGCGACACGAGCGAAACCGATATCGACTGCGGTGGGGAGTGCCCCGCCTGTCCCGCGGGAGACAGCTGCGCGCAAAATCCGGACTGTCAGTCGCGGCTATGTCTCGACGGTGTATGCAGCAGAGCGGACTGCAGCGACGGAACGCTGAACGGAAACGAGACCGACGTCGACTGCGGAGGGGACTGCCCGGCTTGCGCAAAAGGAGCTGCCTGTCGAGCCCATAGCGACTGTGAAAGCCACGTCTGCCTCGGCTCGTGCCAAGCCAAGAGCTGTCACGATGGGACAATGAACGGAGACGAAAGCGACGTCGACTGCGGGGGAGCGGATTGCCCACTTTGCGCCTACCTCCAAGAGTGCGCCAGCTCGTCCGAGTGCTCCACCGGGCTGTGCGCGACTGACCACTGTGATGTCGCCTCCGAGTAGCGCCCTGTCGCCCTCGCCGAAGCTGGCGAGGTTCGCCAGTGCCATGCCGCGTAGCGTGACCGGAAAAGTTCACGCTTCCGGGCACGCGCTTCGCCCCAACGTCGTCAGCCGTGGACACGGCTCGTCGAGGCCCGAGCGTCTGCTCGACGGCATGCGACCGCGGCGCGAGAGCGCACAGCAAACCCTGGCAAATCCGAGCCAGCTCCAGCACATCGCGAGCACAACTGCAAGCCCGTTGCGCGGGCTCGGAGCGAGCCTCGCGACTCGAACTACCGAGCCCAAGGGAGCAGTGGTCGCATCTGGTGGCAGAGGACCGTCTCGCCTGGGGGCGGCATCCTTTGCACCGGGTGTTGACAGCGGTGTCACGCTGACGGTATCGAAAAACTGGCGTTTCATGGTCCTTGCCCAAGCCGCGCGCCGGTTACAGAATCCGCATACTTTTTCTGCATTCCTCGCCGACGAAAGTCGTCCACCTGGACTTTGTTGTGATCGCTAACTGAGCGAGCTTCACGAAAACTTACGATTCACATTCGCCGAGCATGACCCGACCAAGACATCCGATGAGTTCAACGTCACGAGCCTTGAGCAACATCGGTCTTCCGTTGCTCGGCACCCTGGTCGTTTGTTTCATCTCCTGCAGTGCCGAAGACGAAGCGCTGTTCGATGAACCGCTCATGACGGGCGACGGCGGAGCCACGACCACCAGCGGTGCCGGGCCAACCTCGATGGGTGGAACCGCCACGACAGCGTCCTCCATGGGAGGCTCGGATAGCGGCGGCAGCGCGGGCGACCCGGCTGGTGGCGAGTCGACGAATGCCAGCGGGACAACCACGAGCGGAGCGAGCACCGCGAGCACCACAGGCGGCATCACGTGCGACGACACGGAGCTGCTCTGCAATGGCGCGTGCATCGACCCGCTCGCCGATGATGAGAATTGCGGGACGTGCAATGTGCAGTGTGATTCCGACAAGATCTGCACTGACGGCGAGTGCGCATGCACAGATGACCTCGAGCTGTGCGATGACACCTGCGTCGATCTTCTAACCAGCGTCGATCACTGTGGAGACTGCGATACTACGTGCATCGGCGGCAGTTGCGAAGAGGGCGACTGCATCTGCCCAGACGACGACGACAACTGTGATGGCGTGTGCGCCAACCTCGACACTTCGGTCGATCATTGCGGCGAATGCGGCAACTCGTGTGGGGACAACGCGGAGTGTCTGGCAGGCGACTGTGCCTGCCTCGAGGACTTCACCGACTGCGATGGTGACTGCGTCGATCTGGAGACCAGTACGGACCATTGTGGAGCTTGCGACTACGCATGTGTGAAAAAGCACATCTGTCAGGCGAGCGAGTGTGTGTGCGCCGTCGGTGAGCAAGAATGCGAGGGTGTCTGCGCCAACCTGCAAACCGACGCCGAAAACTGCGGCAGCTGCGGCTACACCTGCCGAGAGGTCGAGGTCTGCCGCGACGGCACCTGCGGTTGTCCAGAGGGCACCTCGGCCTGCGGCGAGGACTGTGTCGACCTCTCCTCGGACGATAACAACTGCGGCAGTTGTTCCCACACCTGCACTGGCGACGACCACTGCTGGGACGGCGTCTGCCTTTCGGGCCCCTGCGACGGGATTTGCGACTCCCCCGAGTACGTCGGTCCGTCCGACAAGGGAGATGGCTACCGCGTCGATCCGCTGGGCACCAACAGCCGATGCTTCGAAGTGCAGAACTACCACCCCACGGAAACCAACGAACGTATCGTCTGCTGGAACTTCGCGGCGTCCCGCACCCTGCAGGTGAATGGCAGCAGCGTCCCCTGCCGGACCGACGCCGGCTACGCCCTCGGCACCCAACGCGGCGGCGGGTATTGCGTCCAGGTGGGCGCAGGCGGCGGCAGTGATGCCGGCTTCCTGTTCCCACTTTTCTGAGCGCGTCCCGCCAACGGGCGCGGCCATCATTCGTCAGCGTCGGTTTCGCCGTCGCAGCGGGCAGGCGTTACCTTCAACTTCTTGAACTTGCGAATCTGCACTTGTCCAGCAGGCGCATGGCGCGCCTTCGACACATCCGCTACCCGACACACGTGCACCTCGACGCGACTGGCCGCTCTCGCCTTGCTGTGCCACGCGGCCAGGGCGGCCGCGCGCTCCAAAACTTCGCGCGGAACCTCCGTCCCCGCTGGATTCTTGACCACGACGTGACTCCCCGGAGTGCCCCCGGCCACATGCAGCCAGATATCTCGTGGCTCCGCCACGCGGAACGTCAACAGGTCGTTGTGCGCTGCGCTGCGACCGACCAGCACCTGCCACCCCGCAATGTCCACGGTTCGGAAGGGACGGCCTTTGCTTGCCATGGGAGAAGTCTGAGACGACTCGCGCGCACGACGCAAGTCACGGCAGACTCCGTTGGAATCGGCAGACTCCGTTGGAACCGCGTCGAAGCAGCCGCCGGACCATGCGAGGTAATCAGCCGGCCGACGCTGGCTGCTCACCAGGCTCACGCGCGCCCCTTGCTACCCGTTCCAAACTGACACACCGGCAAGCCTTCGGCAAAACAACCCATGAATTCGCCGATTTCTGGCGACCACTCCGTGCTTCCCTTTGGATTTGTCGAACCGTTCGCTCTCGCGAAGCTGCTTGGCGCTGTACAAGCGCTGTGCGTCAGGGCTCGAAGCACCTTTCGGAATCCCCGAGCGTGCCGATTCTTCTCGGGAGAAAGTCCTGTTGCAGCGTCGTGGCCGCGTTAGACTCGACGGGTGCCTGTAACCGACCTCGTTCCGGCGCTCGACGCCGATCGGCGGCGTGAGAAGCGAGACCAGATCATGGACGCTGCCGAACGTGTATTTTCCCAGCGAGGGGTCAACAACGCGACCATGGACCAGATCGCGCACCAGGCGGAGCTCAGCAAGGGCACGTTATACCTCTACTTCAAGAACAAAGACGAACTCTATCTCGCGATTGCCACGCGCGCCCTGACGGATCTCACGCGAATCTGGCAGCAAGCCGCCGACTCGGGCGCCTACGCCTCTGGGTTCGAGCTGTACAAGACGCTCGTCGAGTCTCTGCTCGAGTACGCGCTCGAACACCGTGACCGGTTCCGCGTGGCGCTTGGTTGGTCCGCCTCCGAATACATTCTCGCCGATGACTGCCCCGGTTTCGCCGAATACCAGCAGATGATAGCGGCATCGGCACGCTGCGGCTACGACGCTCTCGAACTCGGCAAGAGCGACGGGAGCGTGCGACCGGACCTGGACACCCAGTCCACATCATTTCACGTTTGGGGAGGAACGGGCGGAATGCTGATGATGATTTACGGAGCTAGAGAAACGAACCGTCGTCTGCCCTTCCCTATCGACATGAACAAGGCTCTCGTCGACCACGTCACGGCACTGCTCGCGAGCATTCAGAGGCGGCCCGACGATACGGCGTTCCCCGAGCGCCTCAAGGCGATCCTAGAATCCGGTAGGCACGACGGGTAAATCGCGCTGTTGCTTCGAGCGAGCCGTCCCCGAGGCGGTCAGACACCTAGAAACCACGCGCGTTGGGTTTATGGCTGGCGGCAAGCGCCCGCCAGACCTAGGTACCCCGTAGTAGACTGACCATGACGAAGAACACCCCCATTATCGAAATCCGGCCGCTTGGATTCCCCTGGCAAACTCAAGACCCCTTCTTGTTCTGTGTCCACCACGACGACGCCTACCCCGCCGGAAACGAAGAGCTCGGTCCCGCCGCGTCACTCGAGGGGCGACAGCTCGGCATGGACTTCGAAGGCAAGGACGGCTGGCGCATGTACCACGGCGACGCGGTACCAGGGTTTCCTCAGCACCCGCATCGCGGCTTCGAAACGGTAACGCTGATTCGCCGCGGGTTCATCGATCACTCCGACTCGCTAGGGGCAACCGCACGCTTCGGGCGTGGGGACGCGCAGTGGTTGACCGCGGGACAAGGCATCGTCCACTCGGAAATGTTTCCGCTACTCGACCGCGAGGGGCCGAATCCTCTCGAGCTCTTTCAGATCTGGCTCAACCTTCCCAGCCGAGGAAAGCTGGTCGCGCCGTATTTTTCTATGCTCTGGAGGGACAGCATTCCCGTACATCGCGCCGTGGATGAGGCCGGTCGGCAGACGCAGGTCGCGGTGGTGGCTGGGAAGCTCGAGGGTCGAGAGCCCCCCGCGCCGCCCCCAAATTCCTGGGCCGCGCACCCCGATTCCGACGTCGCGATCTGGACCATCACGATGCAGTCCGGAGCGCGCTGGTCCCTTCCCCCGGCGCGCGCTGGCAGCAACAGGACCCTGTACCTCTTTGCCGGCCAGACGCTCTCCATCGCGGGCACGGCGGTGAGTGCCGGGCACGGCATAGCGCTCGCCGCCGAGGCGAGCCTCGAGCTCGTCAACGGTCCCGATCCAGCCGAGTTGTTGTTGCTCCAAGGGCGCCCGATTGGCGAACCCGTCGCCCACCACGGGCCGTTCGTCATGAACACCCGCGCAGAGCTCGAGCAGGCGATTTTGGACTACCGTCGCACCCGCTACGGGGGCTGGCCCTGGCCCAGCGACGGGCCGGTGCATCCGCGCGAGGCGGGCAGGTTCGCTCGCCACGCAGACGGTCGCCTGGAGCAGGTCGACTGAGCCTCGAGGTGCAGCCACCGTCGATTCCCGAAACTGGCACGGCTGGCTGCGCGAGCCGAGCGCGCGCATCGCCCTCGCCTGCGACTGCCCAAACGCTGATCGACGACCAGTTGGAGTAGCGCTGCTCGTTTCGAGTTCGGAACCGACTCGGACTCGCGCTGGACCCAAAAGTGGGGCAAGCGTTTGGGCTGACGCGGCCCGCTCATGCGTGTTAAGTGCTGCAGCGCCCAACACGATGGAACGCTACAAACGACGCCTCAACCAGCCCCCAGACCCCAGGGCTCCCTTTCGGGAGCTCGATTCCTTCATCTTCACTGCAGGCAGACTCGTCGACTTCGATGCCGAGAACGGCGAAGGGCAGCTCGAGTGGGTACGCCACAGGCGCAAACCGCGTATCGCCTTCAACCACATGACGATGCCCCTGGAACCCGTGGAATCCTGGGAATTCCCCGCGAACTACCACGAGCCCAAGCGGCTACCCTTCCGCCTGAGCTTCGTCGACGAGCATACGGTGAGGCTCCAGTGGCGAAGCCGTTCGGGAAGCATCGAGTCGAACGAGTCCCCGATGCTGGCGGGCCCGGTACCCTGGAGCGATTCGTGGGTCCGGTCCGGCGGCGCTGAAGAACTCTCTTGGCAGAGCGGCGCTGGCAGCGTCACGCTCGGCATGGACCCCTGGCGCGTCAGCATCGCCGATGCCACTGGACGCGTCCTGCTGTCGACGCGCACCCTTGGTGACGGCAAGTGCATGATCGATGGGCGCCCTCTACCCTTCTGCTTCTCGCGCGATTCGGCGGACTCGAGTCAGAGCATCGCCGCATCGTTCTCACTGCAGCCCGGCGAGAAGATCTTCGGCTGCGGCGAAAGCTTCAGCGCCCCGAACAAGCGTGGCCAAGATGTCTACCTGGCGACGCAGGACGCCCACGGCAGTCAGAGCGACGAAATGTACAAACCCGTGCCCTTCTATCTGTCGAGCCGTGGCTACGGGGTCTTCGTTCATGGCTCCTGCCCGATGCTTTACGACTTCGGGCGTTCTTACCTCGACACTCAGGTCCTCTTCACCGGAGACGAGAGCCTCGACCTGTTCGTCTTTCTGGGAAACGCGAAGCAGGTGCTGTCGAGTTACACCGCCCTGACCGGCAGAAGCCCAGTTCCCCCGCTCTGGTCCTTCGGGTTGTGGATGAGCCGCATTACCTATTCGTCCGAACAAGAAACCCGGCGAGTCGCCAAGCAGCTCCGGGAACATCGCATTCCCTGCGACGTGATCCATCTGGACACCGGGTGGTTCGAACACGACTGGCGCTGCGACTACGAGTTTTCGCCCTCGCGCTTCTCGGACCCCCAGAAGATGATCGACGATCTCGGTCGGCAGGGGTTTCGCATCAGCCTCTGGCAGCTGCCCTATTTCGCCCCCAACAACCCTCTGTACGACGAGGTGGTGAACAATAACCTCGCTGTGAAAGGGCCTGGGGGCGAGCTGCCTTCTGAGGACGCCGTGCTCGACTTCTCGAACCCCGAAAGCGTCGCCTGGTACCAAGCCAAGCTCCGCAAGCTACTGGACCAGGGGGTCGCGGCCTTCAAGGTCGATTTCGGCGAGGGAGCGCCATACAACGGCCTCTACCATTCGGGCAAGACCGGCTGGTACGAGCACAACCTCTTTCCCCTGCGCTACAACCGGGCGGTCGCAGAGGTCACCGAACGCGTGCACGGCTACGGCTTGATCTGGGCTCGCAGCGCCTGGGCGGGCTCCCAGCGCTACCCACTGCACTGGGGTGGCGACGCGGAGGCCAGCGACGGCGGAATGTTGGGTTCACTGTGGGCTGGCCTGTCGCTGGGAATGTCCGGATTTTCGTTCTGGAGCCACGATGTGGGAGGCTTCTTCCCCGCGACGCCACGAGAGCTGTACCTCAGGTGGCTTCCCTTCGGGGCGCTGTCCTCTCACTGCCGTTGCCATGGGCTGCCCCCCACCGAACCCTGGGAGTTCGACGACGAGTTCGTCGAACGGTTCAGAGCCGTGATCGAGCTTCGCTACCGGCTCATGCCCTACATTTGGGCCCAGGCCGTCGACTGCGCCCGGCAGGGCCATCCCATGCTCAGGCCGCTTTTCCTGGAGTTTCCCGAAGACCCAGGGAGTTGGAATGTCGACGATGCGTATCTTTTCGGCCAGGACATCCTCGTCGCCCCGCTGTTCGAAGACAGTCGGGAGCGCACCGTGTACCTGCCTCCGGGGCAGTGGGTGGACCTCGAGACTCACGAGCTGTTGGAGGGCGGCGGACACCAACGGCTGCGGGCCGGCGCTTGGGGGGCTATCGTCCTCGGACGCGCGGGCCGACTGCTGCCCACGACGCGGCCCGGGCCCCACACGGGCGCGCTCGAATTCGAGGCAATCGAGCTGTGGGTGCTCGGCCCAGCGCCGCACGCCAGCGGGTTGTACTGCGCCCCCGAACACCGGCAACCGGTCACGCTCGAGGTCATCGAGCGTTCCGGCGAGCTCGTGCTCGGTTCAGATCCCTCCGGCGGATTGGTCAGCTTCCGTCTTCGGCGAATCGGCCACTAGACTCAGGCCGGATGGCAACTCGATTGTCACTCCGGCCTTTTCATTGAGCCCGTTACGCAAAGTACCGACGTGCCGCTGCGCGACCTACCCGCCCCTACCCATGACCGCAGCCTCGCATCAAATCTCGAGTGCATGCCCAGCGTAAACGCTATGCTTTGCCAGGTATGCACGTCCGAAGGCTTGAACTACTGAGTATCTCCTCACTGTTCGCAGTGCTCGCGTTGGCTTGCGAACGTTATCCCGAAGTGCTGGTCGGTGACCAGGGCACCTTCGGCACCGGTGGCTCCGGCGAAGGCGGCGAGGCGGGAGCCAAGAGCACCAGCCAGGGCATTGGTGGAGGCGTCATCCTCGATGGCAGCTCGAACACTTCCGGAGGCAACGCTGGCGAGCCACCAGTCGGCCCGTGCGAACAAGCCAGCTGCGGCCTGGGGCAGCGCTGCGAGGAAGCTGGAAACGAAGCGACTTGCGTCGACAATGAATGCGACGACCTGGATTGCAGCGACCTCGAAGAATGCGTTCCGGCGGCGGGCGGAGGCAATGTGTGCGCCAGCATCGCCTGCGAAAGCGACGTCGACTGCCCGATTTCTCGCTACTGCGATGGCGAGAAGTGCACCGATGACGTCTGCGAAGCCGGCGCGCAGCGCTGCGACGGCAACGAGGTCTACCAATGCACCTCGAACGGCGAAAAAGAGATCTCCGCCTTCTCCTGCGGTGGCGACGCCTACTTTCAGAGCACCTGCGCCGAATCCGACTCGAACGGGGTCGGCTGCACTTGCGAAGACGATTGGGACTGCCCCTCGTTCACCAACTGCGAGGTGAGCACGTGTAAGGGTTCCGGCGTCGAGCCCACTTGCACACTGCCCGCAGTCCCGTTCGAAGAGGTACTCCCCAGCCTCGAGTTTCGCTGGGGTGGCGACACGAAGGCCGAGCCCGAGGCGGTCGGCTCCCCCTACCCCAATTCGAGCCAGGTGCTCTCGACGCCGCTCGTCGCCAACCTGACGGACGACAACGACGACGGCTTCATCAACGAGCGCGACTTCCCCGAGGTCATCTTCATGACCTACCCCAACAACGCGAACGATCCCCACCAGAACGGAATGATCCGCGCCGTTCACGGCGGCGGCGACAGCAAGGGCGAGGACTATTTTGCCCTGTGCGGCGACAACCACTGGTTCGAGGGCGACGATCCAAACACGGGCAATTGTTCGAACAGCGACGCAGTGGCGCGCCCCGGTGGGGGGCTCGCGGTGGGCGACCTCAACTACGACGGAGTCCCCGAAATCGTCGTCGAGCTGGAGAACGGTCACCTGCAAATCCTCAACAACCGCGGGGAAATCATCCATACCAGCGCCGACAAGATCTCGATCGCGCAGGGCGATTCGGGCGAGAATGGCAATGCCTGGAAGTACCCACAGGTGGCGCTCGCCAACCTCGACAACCAGGGGCTCGCCGAAGTCATCATCGGAAACCAGGTGATCACGTTGACCGAAGGCGGCACGGATCCCATCGAAGTGCTGGATGTGTTCGAGGGCGAGTACACCCAGGGCGCGCAGACGCACGGCGACGAGCCCCGCCACCTCGGCCCCAACGTGTGCGTCGCCAACGTGGTCGACGACGATCCGAACGACGACGACGTCTCCCAGGAAATCGTCGCGGGCACCACCCTCTACCGCCTGCCCACACCGCCCGATGGTGTGACCCGCATCTCGGAATGTGACTCCGCCGACACCAGCGACTTCTGCTCAGGCCATCTGACCAAGGTGTGGAACGCTCAGGAGGTCAATGGCACCGACCCGGATGAGGTCCCCGACCCCGAAGCCTTCTGCGCGGTCGCCGACGTCTGGGGCGCGAATAGCGCCGCCCCCGGTCCGGACAATCCGCTCGACGGCAGCCCGGAGGTGATTCTTGATGTCCGAGGCGCACCTCTTGGTGCTCGACGGCGCCACGGGCAGCCTGCTCGACAACGTGCTCGTGGACAGTGGCGGCCGCGGCGGCGGAGCGCCGAACGTCGACGACTTCGACGGGGACGGCTTTCCCGAAATCGCGTCAGCAATTCAATACATCTACGCGGTGGTCGACCTCCAGGAGCCCGAGGCCACGAACTGCCCCGCCTGGCCCACGCGGCTCGACCAAGACGAGCTCACCCCGGGCTCGAACCCCCCCCGTGACCCCGGGGGCAGCTGCACGAGCGATGACGACTGCAATGCGGGCGCGGTGTGCGCCCAGGGCACCGGCAGTTGCGTGTGCTTGCACAACGGCTGGATGCGTCGAACCGAAGACGACTCCAGCTATGCCACCGGCTCGAGCGTCTTCGACTTCAACGGAGACGGCGCCGCGGAGGTGGTCTACAACGACGAGTGCTACTTCCGCGTCTACAACGGCGTGGACGGAGCCATCCTCTTCGACCCGCCCTCCCTCAGCCGCACCGCCGTCGAAAACCCAGTGGTCGCAGACGTCGACAACGACGGCAACGCAGAGATCGTGTTCGTCACCAACAACGAAACCATCCAGTGCAATCAAGACCTGGTGGGGCTCGACGGAGAGCCCGTGGACAAGACTCTTCTGCCGACCGGCGTCCAGGTCTGGGGCGATGCCAACGACACCTGGGTGTCCGCCCGACGCATCTGGAATCAGCACGCCTACCACGTGACCAACGTGACCGAAGGCGGCGGTATCCCACTGCGCGAGCCCGAGAGCTGGCGGCCGTACGGCAACCGCCTCTACAATACCTATCGCTCCCAACCTCGCTCCTTTGGAGTCGCTCCCGACCTGGCACTGACAGCCATCCACGTGTCCTCTCCAGACGTCGCTTGCGGCGAGTTGAGCGACGAGATTCTGATTTCCGTCGAGGTGCGCAACGAGGGCGATCTGCGCGTGGGACCGGGCGTCGAGCTCACCTTCTATGGAAACTTCGGCGGGGACGACGAGGCGCTCCTGGACGAAAATGGGATGCCGCTCACGGTCACCCTGGGAACCAGCCTCGAGCCAGGGGCCTCGATCATCGTCACGGCCAGCTACACGGCCGAGGACAATGACCCGGACAAGCTGCCGAGCCGGGTCACGGTCGTGATCGACGAGGACGACCGCGAACGTGAATGCGGAGACGACAGCAACAACCGCATCAGCGACGACGTCGAAGAGGGGGACACCGTGGCGGATCTGCGACTCGAGATCGGCAGCGTGACCGGCCCTTGCAGTGGCAAAACGGTCAAGGTGACCGTGTACAACGACGGTTCCGTGGCTGCCAGCGACGTGCTGGTTCGGCTCTACGCAGGTGATCCGAGCGCGGGTGGCCAGGTCATCGGCGAAGCGACGATCGAAGACACCATCGAGCCCGGGCAGAGCGTGACCATCGAGGTAGAGCTCGCTCGACTCCAGCGCACCATCACGCTGTTCGGGATCGCCGATCCGACGGATCAGATCCCCGAGTGCAATGATGCCAACAACCGGGACAAAGGACCGCAAATCGAGTGCGGGGACGTCTTCTGACCCGAATTCAGGAAGCTCACGCGTCCAACGCGCCTCGGCGAGGCTAGCCAAGCAACCGAAAGCGCCCTCCACTCAATCCGGACCGACGTCGCAGCTGGCAGAGTGTTTCGCCGCAAAGTGGCGCCTGTACCGAACGGGCCTACCTCCCCGCTTTTCAGCGAAGCGCGTCAGCAGGCACGTCGCGGCCCACCGCGTGCTCGAGCGACACCTCGGCCATGTGCTGCGCAACGCGCACGTTGACGAGATCGATCCGAGCCTGGAGCAGGCGCGCCTCCGCGTCCAAGAGCTCCAGAGTCGTTCCGCGTCCGTTCTCGTAGAAAAGCCGTTGGACGCGATATGCCTCCTCCGCCGCTGCCAGATTGCGCTGGGACGTTTCCACGCCGAGTTCCGCTTCCTTGAGAGACGAGTAGGCCTCGAGAACATCCTGTTGGATCTGGTCGACGAGCGAGTCGCGCTGCGCCAAGATCTTGGCGCGCTGCGCCTCCAGATTGTGTGTATCGCTCGCGGAAGTACCGAAATCGTTCGGTGACCACGTCAGCTGCACACCGACGTCCCAGCTGGGGTGCCACTCGTCTTGCGCGGGGACGTAGCGCTGATTGGGGCGTGAGTAGTAGACGTTGCCGAAAGCTGCCAACTTCGGCAGCCCGCGCACGTCCGACACCTGGGTCTGCTCCGAGAGGGACTGAGTGGACTTGTCGAGAGCTTTCAACTCGAGACGTTTCCTTCGGGCTTCCTGCACCAGCTGAGCAAAGCTCTGGGGCTTGGTCTTCGGCTTGGGCGCGAACAAATCCTCGCCGATTTCGTAGCGGGTCGCGCCCGCGTCGTGCATGGCCACGCGCAGGCGTTCCTCACTGAGCGCCGCCTGGGTGCGACTGCGCTCGGCGCGCAGCTCCGAGCTGGCGAGAAGCGACTCGGCATTCAACACATCCGCCTTCGAAACGCGACCCGCCGCGAACGCCGTTTTCGCCGTGTTGAGGCTGGCTCGGCTCTGCTCGACCGACTTCTGCGCCACCACCACTTGAAGCCGGGTCCGCACCCATTCGTAGTACAAGAGCTTGCCCCGCGTGGCCGCCTGAAGCTTCGCCGCCTCCTTGTTCACCTTTGCCGAGACCTCGTTCAGCTCGGCAGCGTCCATGGCGCTCGGCGTGCTCAGCAGGTAGTCGGAGAGCGGAACGTTGATACTCGCTTGCAGCAAGTACTGGTTCAGGACCTGGGGGAAGGCCAAGGCGCTGGCCGGAATACCGATCAGCGGCGCACCTGGAGCCAACGGACCAGGAGGGTCCGTGGTGCCCACCAGCGCACCGCTCGAAGGGCCGAACGCCTGCGTGCCCACGGACGAAAGCCGGGTGTAGCGCGCCAACAGGTTCAGGCGCGGCAACGAGGTGTACAACACCCGATTGGTCTCGGCCCGCGCGGCCGCGATTTCCGTTTCCCGAGTGCGGACCTCGTTGCTGGTTTCGGCCGCTCGCTTGGCCGCCTCTTGCGCCGTGAGACCGCCCGGCCGCCCCATCAACACGGCAAGCTGTTTTTCGATGGTGTTGTCCCCGGCGGTCGCCGCCGGCGCCGGAGGCGGGGTCTCGACCGGCGGTACGGCTTGCTGCTGCTCCGCTTCGGCCTGAGCCCAGGCCCAACCAGGAGCCATCACGACCAGCGCCCACGAGGCGCTCATCCTTATGAACTTATCTACGAATATGCGCATTATTAGCCACCGAGTTTGGAGCCGCGTTCAGGGGAAGACAGGATTATTCTGCGCCCGCGTCAACTGCTTTTTGCCGCCCGGGCACGCTCGTCGAAATTCGTGACAACCAGCCTCGTGCACTTTCCAGCAGACATGAGGCCACGGGACGTTCGGCGAACCATTTCGGGGCACGACGCCCTGTGCTGGGCCCCCAGAGTCGCCTCAGCGCACAATCGTGACCGCACACGGGGCGAAGCGTAGCACCCGATCGCTGACGCTCCCCAAGACGATCTCTTGGATGGGCGACAGGCCGCGGCTTCCCATCACGATGAGCTCGCATGCCGTGGACTTGGCATGGTTGACGATTTCCTCGAAGGGATGACCCGTGGTGGCAATTTCCTGAATCTCGAGCCCGTCGGGATCGCCGATCGCGGCGCGTGCGCGCTGAAAGCTGTTCTGCGCCACCTTGGCCAACGCGGCGTGCACGGCCTCCTCGCCCATGCTGGCCAGCCCCAACAGCGACGCAGCCGGTGCGTCGTAGGTGTGCAACAGAATCAGCTTGGAACGCATGGCCCGCGCCAACCTGCCGGCGAAACCGGCGGCTCGATTGGCGCTCGCGGAACCGTCAACGGGAACCAGAATCGACTTCATGACGCCTAACCTACCATCAGCGTTGCTTACCTCCAACGCTTCTCGGCGAGTCCGGCAGTCTGGAAGACCCCGCCGAGCACTCCTGGCCTCCCGGCTCGCCGACTGCGCAACGGGGCACCTGGTCCAGGCGACCCGTGTCCAGCGCGCGTGCGCTCACTCACATGAGGCGGTTTCGTCGTTGCCCGCGCAGCTCGCGCACCCGCCCAGTCTCTGGTCGATGGCGTCCACCACGCACTGTGGCAGCGCCGGGTTGCCCGAAATCGTCAGTGTGCCGGCCGAATCGAGCGAACTCAGGTCCAGAGTCTCGAGCGAGGGATTGCCGGCAACCGTGAGCGATGCAGAAACCAGCGCCAGGCTCGGCAGGCTGACGTCGCTCAGTGCCTCGTTCGACGTGATCGCCATCGAGTTGGAGCGGAACAGGCTCGGCAGCGCGAAGCTCTCGAGGGCCTGATTGTTCGCTACGGTCAGGGTTTGACTGCATGTTTCCAGACTCTCGAAAGCCCCCCAATCAGCCAGCTTCGCGTTGTTGGTGACGCTCACGGACGTGGCATCGCGCAATCCACCCAGGCCGTCGAGACTGGTGAGCACCGGATTGTCGGTCACGACGACCCGCGCCAGCAACAGCTCGAGGCCTCTGAAAGCTCTAACGTTGTCGAGCCGGGCATTGTCCGAAAGCACTAGTGCATCTGTGTCAGCTTGGAGTCCCACGTACTTCAGGGAATCGACTCCGGAAAGCTCCGTGAGCTCTTCGTTGCCCTCGACCACCAGCGAGCCGACCACTTGCTCGAGGCCCAGCAGTCCGCCGATGGACTCCAGGGCGGCGTTGTCCACGATTTCGAGATTGCCCGCGACAATCTTGAGCGAGCTCGGCTTCAACGCGTCCAGCGTCACCAGATCGCTCGATTGAATCGTCAGATCACCCTCGAGCACCCCGCAGCCGTGCTCTCCGAACTCGAGCAGATCTTCCGACGATTCGATCAGAACGTCGCCCAGGTCGCCACAAACCACCGTGCAGCCCAGTGTCGGGTGGCACTGTTCGCCCAGGCCGCACTCTGCATCGGTTCTGCAGAGATCCGTTCCCCCGCTCGAATCGCCCGCGGCGCCACCCAGGCCGCCTTCGCCAGCGGCCCCTGCGGTGTTGCCAAAGCCCCCACCCCCACCCCCGCCCCCACCGCCATCGTCATGGGTCTCGTCGCGCTTGTGGTCGTGGCCGCAGGCAAACGTCGCGAGCAACCCGACCACGAACCAGGGTGTGTAACCTCTCATGCTGCGATGCTGGCGCTGGCCAGGCGCAACGTCAACAACCACGGTATCCGCAATTTGTAGGAGCTTCGAGCCCAATGTGCGTGTGCATACCGGACAGCCTCTTCTTCAGGACCATACCGACCGGTGAAGCGCCTTTACGAAGCTCGGTTATCGCTTTGGGCAGGGGTCTCCAAGGAGCATGCGCGCCGCGCTCGGCTTTGGTATGGGTCGACCCTGAGCCGGTCCCCAGAATCCTGGCGCCCGGAGTCGCGCCGCTTCGCGCCCAGCTTCCTGTTCCCCGAGAGGCCCCCGTGAAACCTTGGTTGCTTTGCACACTTCTGTCGTTTACGTCGTGCTTGGTCGAGCCAGCACGCGCGCAGGATTTCACGGTGCGGCGCAGCGGGGACGATGCCGTTGCTTTCAGCGGCGAGCTCTCCGAAGAACAACCAGATCCCCCGTCGGGCATCCTGGTGCGTCTGGCCGACTTCAGCGAGCTGCGCGAGCCGGGCGAGTACTACCTCCAGGTCCCTGGCGTGGGCCGCAGCGTGGATTTCCGCATCGGCAGTGACATCTACGACGGCGAGCTCGCCAACTTGATGCTCGGGTACTACGGCTGGCGTTCGGGCATCGACGTCGAGTTCGAGCACGGCGGCCACCACTACTTCCACCGGGCCGGGCACCTCGACGACGCTCTTTTGGACTACGTGGACGACCAGGTCGGTGTCATCAAGGACGGCACCGGCGGCTGGTACGATGCGGGCGACTACGGGAAATACGTGCCTACCGCCGCCGTGAGCATCGACACGATGCTTGCGGCCTGGGAGCTATTTTCCGATCGTCTGCAAAAGGTCGAGCTTTCCTTCATTCCCGAACACGGCTCGGAGCTGCCGGACTTCTTGAGCGAACTCAAATGGGAGATCGATTGGCTGCTCAAGATGGCTTACGACGATGGCAGCGGGCGCGTGCATCACAAGATCAACTCCCCGAGTTTCCCGAGTCTGACCGTCCTGCCCGCCGATGACCCGACGACTCGTTATTTCTCGGGTTACAGCACCGCCGCCATCGGCGAATTCGTGGCCACGCTGGCCAAGGCCGCCAGGGCCTTCAAACCGTATGACGACGTGACGCACGGCTACTCCGTAACTCTCCTGGAGGCCGCGCTCGAGTCTTACGCTTATCTGGAAGAGCATCCCGAAGACGTGGAGTACGACGATTCGGTCCTGGCCGCTGGCGCCTACCAGAAGCTCACCGATCGACTCTGGGCAGCGGCCGAGCTCTGGGAGACCACTGGTGACGACACAGTGCTGGCGGACTTCGAGAGTAAGATACTCGACACCACTTCGTTTCCTCCCAATTTCGACTGGGATGCCACCTCGAACTTCGCCTTGCTCACCTATGTCCTGTCCGAACGCGATGGTCGCGATCCAGACATCGTGTCTCATCTGGAGAGCGAGCTACTCGCGAGCGCCGACGAGATCGTGCGCCGCCAACGAGGCAAGGGCTACGGGCGCGGCTTCTATCTCTACTACTGGGGCACCAACGGCGTGGTGGCCAGGATGTGTATGTTGCTCCAGAGCGCCTACGTCCTCGACCCGGACCCGGCCTATCTGGATGCGTGCACCGACCAGATAGGCTTCCTCTATGGACGCAATCAGTACAACCGGTCTCAGATCACCGGCTCGGGAATCGACCCGCCGCGAAACCCCCACCATCGGCCTTCCGCCTCGGACGAGGTCGATGCTCCTTATCCGGGTCTTCTGGTGGGTGGCGGCACCACGGCGACCAGCTGGCGCGACGTACAGGCGGACGCCCGGAACAACGAGGTAGCCATCAACTGGAATGCTGCCTTGGTCTTTGCGCTCGCCGGCTTCATCGAAGGGACGGCCACAGCGTCCCTCGGGCGCGGACCGGTCGCTGCCGAGGACTGTGGCGTCCGACTGAGCTCGGTCGGCTTCCTGCCGGAGCGGAGCAAAGTCGCCACCGTCCAGGAAGACTGCGCTCTGCCCTCGGACTTCGACTGTGACCTTCCCGACGCCACCTCGAGCGGAGATGTGTCAGGACCTCCGAGTGTCATCGATGACCTGGAAGACGGGGACACGCGGATTGCGGAGCGCGACGGCCGACAGGGCAGCTGGTTCGACTTCGACGACGGCAGCAGCGGGACGAGGAGCGGCCTCGAGCTGGAGGCGGTCGGCAAAGAGCACGGTACCGCCGCCTGCATCTCGGGAAAGGACTTCACTCGTTGGGGTGGCGGGTTCGGGTTTTCCCTCGCGGAGATGGCCGGGCAACGCCAGTCGTATGACGCCTCTCGATACACCGGGCTCAGCTTCTGGGCCAAGGGCTCCGAGACACAATTTCGCGCGCTTCTGGTCGACAACTACAGCGACCCGGGCGCTCAGCTTTGCAGCGGATGCAATGACCATTTTCAGGCGCCCTTCACTCCCGATTCGGAGTGGCAGAAGGTCACGCTCACGTGGCAGGACTTCGAGCAGCAAGGGTTTGGTGACCCCCAGCCAAGCGTATGCGCAAGCAATTTGAGGGCAATTCAATTTCAATGGCCAGCCAACTCGGACTTCGAGCTGTGCGTCGACGATGTGTCGTTCACGACGCCCGCCTCGACCGCCACCACCTGGAGCGCAAGCGGCGGCGGCGGCTGCGCTTGCCAGCTGGCTCTCGGGCAGTTACCGAGCAGGACGCACATCGTGCCGCTCGTGGTTGTCATTGGGCTTGAATGGCGAAGGCGCAAGCGCAAGCTCGGCCAACCAACCTGATTGGACCGGTCCGCGTCCTCGGGAGGCGAAACTGGGCGGCGACCACGCCAACCCCAGGCGAGCGGCGCGACGCCGAGGCTAGCCCATTTGCTCGACGCTGCTGGACAGCACGACGGCCTTGCGCCCACGCAGACCCACCACCACGTGGGCCATGCTGGGGGTAGTATGCGCGACGGCCCACCCATGGGCATCGATGGCAATCCAACCGTACGAACGCTTGCGGGCGAGCGCCTCACGAAAGCAGCGCTCCGAGGCTTCGCTCAAGGAGCTACCATCTCGCACCCGGGTTTCCAGACGGCTGGCCAACGCATCGTCCACGATTTGCTCACCCACCCCGGTCGCTGCCACCGCGGCAAAGCGCGAGGCGTAGGTCCCGGCAACCGTGCAGGTGTCGCTGACACGTCCGGGAAACTCCGCCCCTCTGCCGCCCGTGCTTGCGGCCGCGACCAATCGCCCACCGCCCGTGCGCACCAGACAGCCCACCGTATCCGCTCCCGACGCCTTGCTGACAGTGAAGCCCTCGGGCGCACGTGCGAGGCCCCGTTCGCACCAGGCTCTGGCGCGCTCGCGAGTGAGATTGGAGCGCACGGGCTCGCCGAGCTCACGCGCCAGCAGCTCGACGCCCGGCTGGGTCAACACCCGCGCGTTTCGCTTCTGCAACGCAAGACAAAGCCTCGATGGGTGCGCGAGGTAAGTCGCGGAGGCCACGCCCGAGAACGACTGGCGACGGCCCACCATGAGGGCCGCGCTCAGACGGGGCACGCCGTCGGCCTGGAGCGCACTGCCCACCCCCGCGTTGAACAGCGGGTCCAGCTCCATGCGCTCGCAGCAGTAGCTCGCCACCTGCGCCGCACCGACACGACGCCAGAGCAAGGCGACGGCGGCCTTGGCGATCGTCGCCAGGTTGGTCGTCGCCCGAGCCAGGCGGGCGTGTGTCGGATCCATGGGTCCTGCACCGCCGTGCAAGACGACGAGAGGTCCCCGGTGCTCTGCATACGATTGGTGCATATTAGGCTTTCGCGGCTTCGAGCGCGTGGTCGATGGCGTGCTGAGCGCGCCCGAGCGCAGCGCCGTCATCGTGCAGGTTGTACTCGAAGTTGGCCGAAGACATCATACCGTTGAGTTCGAAGGCCAGCTGTGCGGGGTTCAACCGGTCTGACGGTTCGGCCCGCCGCTGGCCCTGGACGATGATCTCCTCGCACGCGATGTGGCGGCCTCGCGCGAGGCCGTCGCCTTACGCGGCGACCGCGAGGGTGCTTTCTCTCGAGAGCGGCCTGCTGGGGTCGAAAGGAGGCCTCTCGGGCGATGGGACTCGGTCATGCGCCCAGCGTATTCTGGCACAAATACGGACATCCGCCCTTTCCCGAGTACGCGCGGCTCCAACTCGAAGCGCGAACCGCGCTGAGTCCCTGGTGCCGAGAGGATGGAAGCGTGGAGTTCGATACTCCAGCGCTCGTCGTCACCGCCCCGCGCCAGTAGCTGCGCCACGACGTGTTCGATCCGGGTGGTCGCGACGACATCGGACCGGTTCGAATCGGCTGCTTGCATCGTGCCGTCAATCGTGCGAATCTACGCTCGTCAAAGGAGGCGTACCATGATTGTCGAATTCTCGCACCCCACGATCATTCAAGCCTCCAGTCGCGTCAGCCGCTAGCCGCGCGCGCGTTCAAGAGCGCCAGCTTCTCGCGTCGACTCGCGCTCTACTAGCACGAGCGCCGGCTCACCGAGCGGCACCGTACCGGGTTCACTAATGCTACCTCACTCGGTACGGGCGTGCCGGCGCGCTCAGTAGCTGGAGGCCACCGCTGCGATCGGGCAGAGGCGACGTTCAGGAGTCGCACTCCTAGTCGGTCGCAGCGTTGTCCCCGAACACTTCCGCGGCCGAGTCCGAACCGCCGCACCAGCAGATCACCGGCATTCCTGACGGCACACGGACGTCGGGTCGTTCCAGGAAGTGTCACACGTATCTCACGATCGCTCCGAGACACCGTCGCTCGTGCGCGGCCCGTGAACTCGGCCCCCCCCATTTTTGCGGATTCGATCCATGATTCCACTCGAAGACCTCGGCTATTTTCCCTATTTTTCTGCACAATTCGAGCTTCTGCCCGAACGCTTGGGTTGGGTCCCCGCGCGCGTCATGTCCGAAAGCCACGGCATCTATCAGCTAGCGGGCTGCCGCGTCGAGCGCGGCGAACTCGCTGGGCGCTTGCGCGCCGAGCTCGGCCCCCTCGAACGTCCAGCTCCGGGCGATTGGGTCGCCGTGTCGGATACAGCCAGCCCGGCCCTGATTCAGCAGGTTCTCGACCGGCGCACACTGCTCAAGCGTCGCGCCGCAAACAGCGACACAGCGACTCAAATCGTGGCGGCCAACGTCGACTGGTTCTTCATTGTCACTTCGGCCAACGAAGAGCTCAATCTGCGCCGCCTGGAACGCTATCTCGCCGCGGTTTGGGACAGCGGGGCGAGCCCGCTCGTCGTGCTCAACAAGGCGGACCTGGTCGACGACCCGACCTCCCTCCTCGCCGCCATCGAGGGCGTAGCGCCCGGATGCCCGATAGTTCCGCTCAGCGCGCTTTCCGGCTTCGGCATCGACCAGGTCTACGCAACCCTGAAACACGGCACCACGGTAGCGCTCATCGGGTCATCGGGTGTGGGGAAATCCACGTTGATCAATCGACTGCTCGGCACCGACAGCCAGGCCACCGCCAACGTGGGCTGGGACGGCAAAGGACGCCACACCACCTCCACCCGTCAGTTGAGGGTGCTTGCCGGCAGCGCGCTGTTGCTCGATACGCCAGGCATGCGCGAGTTCGGCATGACCGACACCGCGGACGGCCTCGAGTGCGCTTTCGCCGACATCCGGAGCCTGGCCGAGCAATGTCGCTTTCGCGACTGCCAGCATGCGAGCGAGCCGAAGTGCGCGGTGCGCGCTGCCGCTGAAAGGGGCCTGTTGTCGCTCGAGAGACTCGAAAGCTATCACAAGCTCAAACGCGAGATCCGTGCGATCCGGAGCCGTCAGGACCCGCTGCTTGCGGCGACGGTCAAACGCCAACGCAAAAGCTTTGCCAGGGCCTCGCGGGCCAGAGCGCGGCAGGATCGCAAACGCCAGCGAGACTCCGACTAGCACGGCGGCGTCCCGCACGGCTCCCGCGCATAGGGGATTGACTCGGATGCGGCTCATGCTAAATGATTCCGGTGGGATTGGCGGTCACGCTACGACGCGTCCGGGCTTCGTCGGTGGGGGTCCTTTGGTTATGCCTCGGCTGCTCCAGTGGGGGGGAGCGGTCGCCGGCAGAGGTTTATTGTTCGACCGAGTGCGAGCGCTTGGGGCACTGCGAAGGTCTGGACACCAGCTTCAACCAGTATTGCGTCAACGGCTGTGTGGGCGACAGTTTCACGCGTCTCGTGCGCGGAGATGTCCTGGTCCACTACGCCCACTGCATCAACGAGTTGCAATGCAGCGACCTCGGCGAAAGCGACGCGCGAGACACCTGCTTCAACGACGCCTTCGAAAGTGTCTCTCCCTCGAAGGCCTGCGCGAAATTCTGCGAAGCGAACACACAAACGGCCTTCGAGTGCGGCTATCGCGGCAGCATCGACGAGTGCGTCCGCTACAATTGTGGCGTCGTCGATTCGGTATTGAACGAGGCGAGTCAATGCGCCACGCGCGGTACTTGCTCGAGCTGGGAATCATGTTTGGACGAAGCTTTTACGGTGGACTGAGCTTGGCTTCCCTCGCCCTGGCACTCGCCGGCTGCGGGGAGAGCGATGGTTCGTCGTCAGAGCCGGGCGCCGCGTTGGGCGACGTGACCCGCGTTCCAGGCTGCGAAGCTTTCGACACGGAACCCTGCGCGATCGAAGAGCCAAGCTGCCAGCACCGCCTCGCGGAGCTGGCGGCCTGCCTGTGGGGCGGTGCCGGTACGCGCAGCGTCGAACCACCCGTATCGTTCGTGTCACAAGCGGACTTTCGCGAGGAGCTCCTCGATGGGTTCGAAGCCGAGCGGGCCTCGGAGGGGGATTCGCCGCTGGACGACGCCTGGCAGCTTTTGGGGCTGGCCTCTCGACAAACGCTGAGCGACGAAGCGACTGCGGATCGCTCGAGCGAGGCAATCGCGGCATATTACGATGGGGAGACGAAGGAGATTCGTATCGTCACCCACGACGGCCCAGGCGACGATCTGGCGCGTGACAGTGGAACGCTCGTGCACGAGTACGTTCATGCTCTGCAGGATGAGGCTTATGGGCTCGACCAGCTCGGGGAGGCACAGGCCCCAACGCACGATGCTTGGTGGGGGCTCAGCAGCGTAATCGAAGGCGAGGCCGAGTTTCACCAGACACGCGCCCTCGCCGCCATGTTCGGGTTGGAGCTCGATTCGCTCGATTGGGGGCAGGCTTTCACCAACCTGAGACAGCGCTACGAAAACAGCGTGTTCCAGGAGCCCTACCCTTTCTTGTTCTCGACGAACCTGGTGAACTACGCTTATGGGCCAGAAACCATGAACATCGTCTGGGAAGACGAGGGTCCGGCAGGGCTCGGTGCCCTATTCGAAAAACCGCCTGGAAGCTTCTACGGAGCGTTCTCGCGGGTGCATGGCCTGACCTCGAACACAGTAGCGCCCCACGAGTTCGCCGAGCCAGACGCGCCAGCGGACGGCGAGGACAGCTTCTACGGTTGGACGGCATTGGGTGCGTGGGGCATCTACGTGCTCACCGATCGAGACGAATCACTTGCGCTCGAGTGGCGCGGAGATCAACTGGCTGTCTTCGAACTCGGCAGCGGCGTGACCGCGCTCCGCTGGCAATTCGAACTCGCCACGGAGTCCGGCGCCGCGTCGCTCGGCAAGGCATTTCCTTTGGGCCCCGGCCTCGAGGTGCGCGTCGACGGCACGCGACTCGTGGTCGCGGCCTCCGGCGGAGAATTACCCGATTGGCTGCTCGAACCGAGCGATCCGTAGGGCCGCTTGGGGAACAATGGCGGCCCGGGCTCGACGCAGGCACCGGGCGCACCCACCCGCCGCGCAATCTCGCCAGCCGTCTCCGGCAAAAAGGGACCCAGCAACAGAGCGATCGTGCGAAGTGTGCCGAGCAGCGCTTCGAGCACCTGGTCGAGCGGTTCCGGCGCGGCCCCCGCGGCCTCTCGGGCGAGGAGCTTCCAGGGTTCGGTTCGATCGATGTAGCGATTGGCGGCGGCAATCAGTCCAAAGATACTGGCCAGTGCGTCATGCAGCGCGAACGCCTCGACGGCGCCGGTCACCTCGCGCTCCACGACCTCGGCAAGCAGGGCGAGCTCTTCTTCGAGAGGTCCGCGCCGCTTTCCGACCGGCGCTCGCCCCGCCCGCGCGCGGACGACCAACGCCAGACTGCGCTGCACCAGATTGCCGAGCTGATCGGCGAGCTCGGCCGCACGGGCCTCGCTCAAGCGTCGTTCGGAGAAGTCGCCATCGCGAGTGGTACGCACATGCCGTAGCAGGTAGTAGCGCACCGCATCGAGACCGTGGGCCCTGACGATGCGCTCGGGGTCGATGACATTGCCCAGCGACTTCCCGATCTTCAGGCCCTCGACGGTGAGGTAGCCGTGCACCAGCACGCGGTTGGGCAGGCGTAGCCCGGCCGAAAGGAGAATGGCAGGCCAATAAAGCGCATGGAAGCGCAGGATACCCTTGCCAATGACGTGCTCGATACGCCCCGCACGTTGCCAGGCCTCCAGGTTGTCTTCGCCCAGACCCGTGATGTAGTTGATGAGCGCGTCGTACCAGACGTAAATCACCTGCGACGCATCGCCGGGCACGGCGATCCCCCAACCGCGCGCGCGCTCGCGTGAACGCGATACGCTGAAGTCCGTCAGTCCATTATCCAGCCACCCCAGCACCTCGTGCTTGCTGGCTGCTGGGAGGATCTGGAGCGCGTCGCTTTCGATCAGCTCGCGGAGTCGCTCCGCGTAGCGCGACAGCCTGAAGAAGTAGTTGTTCTCGCACACGAGCTCCGCGGGGCTGCCGTGCTCGGGGCACAAGCCCTGGTTGAGCTCATTTTCGTTGTAGAACTGCTCGCAACCCACACAATAGAGTCCCTGGTAGGACGCGGGGTAGATGTCGCCCTGGTCGAGGCAGCGCTGCCAGATGTGCCTGACGGTGCGACGATGTAGCGGATCGCGGCTGGTACGCACGAAGCCGTCCCAGCTCAAGCTCAATAGTTCACCGAGCTGGAAAAAGCGGTCCGCGTTCTCTTCGACCAAGCGCTCGGTGGGGATCCCGAGCGCTTCGGCGGCCCGTGCATTCTTCAAACTGTTTTCGTCAGTGCCCGCCTGATGGTGGACGATCAGACCCGAGGCACGCCGAAAGCGCGCGAGGCAGTCGGCGACCACGGCTTCCAGCGCGTAGCCCAAATGAGGCGCCGCGTTCACGTAGGGGATCGCCGTCGATATCAGGGAGTCATAAACGGGGGGAGGCTTCTGTGACATGGTGGTCTCGCTCGTATTGGGTCGCCGCGAGAGGTCCCATGCATGAACTTGCACCCGTGGAGCCGCCTCGCGGACGTCCCGGGTTGCTGTTCTTCGATGAATTCAGGCAGCAAACTGCGCGGTCGCCCTGCGTTTCCGCATCGACATGAACGCGCGCATGAGTGCTCTCGAGAAAGCCATCGAGCCGTCAGTGTGCTCCTTCTCAGGTGCCACGTCAAGTACGCTAGGCAGCCCTCAGGCAACGATCAGCGGCAGGAGCTCGCTCGCGTTTTCGAGGACGCCCGCAACCTGGGCGGCCTGATACTCCGGAGCGAACTGCGGATAGCCGTAGCCGACATCTGCGTTGTTTTCGATGTCTTGCCACTCATCCCTGCCAAGCCCCATGCTCATGAGAGTCGTGGCCAGAAACTGGTTGTACAAGAGCCCCGTATAGCCGAGCGGATCGGACCAGTACGACACGATGCCGGCCTCGGTCTTGTTGCGGTAATCGGCGTACACACCGGTCTTGTAGAAGCCAGCGCCGCTGCCGAAAGTGATCACCGGGATGGAGCGTGAGTTGTGGGTGGACTCTCCGCTTTCCTGGGACCAGGTCAGGTACGAGTTATCGAGCACGGTTTGGCCGGGGGCCTCCTCGACGTCCAACCGGCTCGCCAGGTACAAGAAGACCTTCTCGAAGATGCCTTGGGTCGCTTCCTGCAACTTCGCCTGGGCTTCGGGCTGCTGCCACTGATGAGCGACCCCTTGGTGCCAATCAGTTCCGTCGCTGGCGAACTGAGCCTGTTCGAGCCCGAGCACCGCGATGCGGCTGGTCCCGCACAGGAACGCGGCGACGATCACGTCCGCGAGCGCTTGCATGTGTTCGGCGGCGTCGCCAGAGTCGTCAGGTTCACTCAGATCGCCACACGTCGCAAGCTTGACGGGCGTGGCGTTCAGTCGGCGCTGGAGTTCGGCCAGGCGATCCATGTGGTCGTCGAGGCGCTGGCGGTCGGCCGCACTCATGCGCCGGTTGGATTGCCTGAGTGACTGATAGCTCTCGAAGACTCGGTCGACGATGGGGGGGCGCGGCGGGGTACCCGAATCCATGGGTTCCTCGGGAACGAACACCTCTTGAAAGAGCGCTGCCGCATTGTCCTCGCGCCGCACTTCCACGATGTCGCCCGATCGCCCCGATGGATTCGACCAGGTGTACGACATGCGACCTCGGCCGCCGGTGATGATCGAACGCTTCTTGATGCCAGCGAGATCGGCATAGAAACCGTCCGACCACGCCATCAGCTGATCGATGGTGGGCATCGGCCCGAGATCTTGCCCTTGGTCCCCGTTGCCATCGTTCCGGGCGTAGTTGCCGAGGTGCCCGCCGGTGTGATGCGCGATGTAGAACGGGATGTCGAGCCCACGCAGCACGTTCATCTTACCAACCAGCGAATCGGTGAGCACCTCCGAAGGCCCGCTCAGGACGCTGGCTACCTCGGCTCGATCGCCGTTCGCGCTGCGCACCAGCGCCCCCTGCGAGATATCGTGCCCAGAATACAGCGTCTGGGTGTCGGTGAGCAGCGCCTCGTCCGGAAACATGGCCGATTCGAAAACCGCGCCGTGGTCGCTGGTCAGCATGAAAAAGCGCGGTGGCTGCCGGAATTCCGGATCCTGCGCGTAGGCCGGCCCCGGCAACAGCGACGGCAGAAAAGGCAGTCCCAGGCTGAATCCCCCTGCTCCCAGCAATGCTTGCCTGCGTGTGATGATGCGACGTTTCACGGTTCGACTCCTGAAACCAGGCCCCGGGCCTGGTGCTCGCCCAGTACGACCCCCGAGCGAAGAGGAATGGACCAGCAACTCTTGCAGTCGTTTCGCGGGGCACGGCCCCGCGGAGTAGGACCCGTGCCTACAGTACGCAGCGCACGAAATTCATGTCACCCAGGTCCGTCACCCGAGCCACCCCGGAGCCAAAATCTACCTGGCGAGGGCTCTGGCTCGGTCCTTCGTCGCTCCAGAATTCGTCGCCCGGAGTCTCCGGAAATGCTTCGGCGTCGATGAGCACCGCTGCTGGGCTCAGCGCCGGTTCGATCAAGGTTTGGAGCTCCTTGCTGCTGGGCACGCGAAAGCCGGTCCGCCCTCCGAGCACGAGTGCCTCGCAAACCAGCCGAGCCACCTCGAGGCTCACGGGTTCGGCCAACGCCGTCCGCTGCCAGCCGAGGCCCGTCGCGGTGTCGAGCACCAGATCGGCGTCGATCTCGAGGTGTGGGGAAAGTGCGTGCCGACCGTCGCGCACACAGCGGGCCTGAGCTCCGGATTGCTCCGCCGTACCGAACGCGGTTTCCCCCACGCCAAAGTAGAGGCTGTAGCGCGCATCCTCACGGCCCGGGACCGGCGTGCGGCTCCAGAAGTAATCCGCGGGCGTCTCGGGAAATGCGACGGGGTCGATGCTAGGCACCGTCGTCTGTTCGAGGATCGACACGAGTTCGATGCGCGTCGGCAGGCGCCACTCGCTGCCCTGCCGCTGGGCGAGCACTTCGCAGTATTCTTGCGCCCCCGCCCAATCGGTGAGCGGGCTGAAGTCGCGAGTCCAGACCAAACCCGTGACCTGGTCGTGAACCTGCTCATCCTTGACGACCAGGTCGGGCGGATTCGGCAGCGGCAGATTGCGGGAGTTTGGCATGGGCCAGCTCGCATGCTCCCGATCGAGACAGCTCGACCTCTCGCAGTCGATCGGCCGGACCTGACCGCCGGTGCGGTCAGCCCGAGTCCCACAGCCAAGCGTGACCAACCAAAGCCAGGCGACCAGACACCCTCCGCCCGCCCGAGTCACTCGATGGTGCGTTGCCGAAAACTCGGTGAAAGTGCCACCTCTCGCAGCATAGCCCGCACCGACCCTCCCTCTACCAGGGCGGAGCGCAGCTGTTCCAGGGCGCAACCATCGTTGACGACGTGTTCCCAGCGCCCGTAGCTGTAGCGAAAGTACTGACGTGCCAAGCAGGCTTGCGCCTTGCCGCTCGCGAGAACCAGCTGCATCAGCCCTTCCACGCCATCGACGCTCGTTTCGTCGGAATCGACCACCTGCGGCACGACGCTGGTATCGACCGGGCGCGACCCCACCTCGTTGCCCTCCTCGTCGAACAGGCGCTGCTCGCTACGGTAGCGACCCAGCGCGTCGTAGTTTTCCGTGACGAAGCCGAGCGGATTGATGAGCGTCGTGTGACAGCTGGCGCAGACGGTGCCCTCCTGCTGGGTCAGCGCTTCCACCACTTCTCGCGTGGTGAGCTCCGGGCTGAGCTCGGGGATGGTGGCAGCGGCGTTGCCAGGCGGGCTCGGGATATGATCGCACAAGATGTTCTCGCGGATGAATACCCCCTTGATGATCGGGCGCGTGTTGGCGCTGCCGGTTGCCAGAAATGCCGCCCGAGTAAGCAGACCAGGCCGCTCACCCGCGGGAGCTTCGATGGGCGTGGTGGAGACGTCCGACCCGTAGATGGCGGCGAGCTCCGCGGTTTCGGGGACTATCAACGGCGTGGTCATGACCTCGTCGAAGCTCGCATTCTGCTCCCAACTCAAGTACCCCAGCAGATCGACGATTTCCTGGGTCATACTTTCATGCAGAACATTGGAGGGCAGCTGGTCGCCAGCAAAGCTCTTGAACACCGGCACGTCGTTGGCCTGGTCGAGCCGCGTCAAGTTCTCCAGCTTCAGCCACTCCCGAAAGAAGTCCTGGGTAGCCCGCTCTGTCCTCGGATCATCGAAGAGCCGTTCGACCTGAGCCGCATAAGCGTCCTCATCGAGCAGGGAGCCGTCCTCGGCCGTTCGCCAGAGCTCCTCGTCGGGCATCGTATTCCAGAAGTGATACGACAGCCGCGAGGCCAGCTCGAAGGCGCTCAACCGGTACTCGGCGGCGTGCCCCGTCGCGTCTTGTCCGTGCTCGACCATGTAAAGAAACTGTGGGGCGTTCAACAGGCCCGCGACCACGTCTGCATATCCCGCAGGGTCCGCGCTGCTCGTATCTCCGTAGAATCCCGCGTAGAAGGCGACTTCCTCGTCCGTGAGCGGTCGCCTGAGGGCGCGCGCTCCGAAGCGGCGAACGAACTCATCGACACAGCTTTGCACCTGTGCCGAATCGCTCGCACAAGCCCCAACCACCGTTTCGAGACGAGAGGAGTCCGTGAGTTCTTCGGCAACGCGCCCCGCCACCGCGTACCAGTTGTCGACGTGGCTTTGGGCGACCCCCTGATCGAGTCGGCGATAGGTGCCGTGCAGGTCCTCCTCTACCTTGGGTCTCTCGTCGTTCGGTAGGGAGTCGAGCAGCGAGCCCAAGGCCCCATAGACCTCGAGCGCCTGGTTCGCATCGCCAAGGGCATAGCCGAGCAGATCCCGGAGCGTGTTATCGTACTGCGCCCGTGTCAGGCGCCGCCAGGCCGGGCTCTCGGGCGTGAGAGATTCATCGCACTCGAAGCTCGTCGGAGCGACCGTGGGGTTGCCCTCGCCGCCAGGTTCGGTGTCGCTCCCGGCGGCGCCCGTGCTGCTCGAGGTCGTGGTTCCACCTTCGGCGCCCCCCGTGCCCGTCGCCGGGCCGCCGGTGGAGGTCGTCTCGGCGGCGCTGCCGTCCGCTGCGGACCCCGCCCCCTCCGGGTAGCCGTCCGCGCGCTGGCCAATCTCCCCGGTGCACCCGACGAGCCCCCACACCAGCACGGACGCGATGCCGGCACCGCACCTCCGAATCCGTCGTACACTGCCTCGCACCGTTGTTCGCTCCATGGCTGTCTGGCCAAAAACCGGGCCTTCGCAGCGTATGAACCCCGGAACTCGATGGATGGCTCACAAAAAGCCGGACGCGCAATCGGCCCGGAGAGGGACTTCTGGCAGGGTCTGTGGCCGACGCCCGCGAAAAATGCCCTGGACCTGCGGCAATCTCCACTCGACTTTGGGGCGGCGGATCGTCAAGGATTGAAGCGGGTTGAAATCGAAAACTCTTCTAAGTTTCGAAGTAGTGGCGGCGTGGGTTTTGGTGTCCAGCGTGGGACTGGCGCAGGTACCCCCGATCCCGCCTCCTCCCACTTCGTCCGAGTTCGACGAGACCACGGAACTGCAGAAAGACGAAGCCAGCGATACCGACAGCGCCGCGGCGGAGCCCATCACCGAAACGGCGGTGCCGGTGGACCCGCTGCGGATGTTCGCGATTCGCCTGGATCAGGAACCCAGCAGCGGCAAGCTCCCGCTGCTGTTCATCGACGGTGACTACGTCGGTCCCCTACCCTGGTCCGGCATACTCCCTCCGGGGGATCACACCTACACGATTCAATATGGAGAGCGTGGAACCGCACCCGCCCCGACGAGCGTCGGGCCGGAGCCCACCATCATCCGAAACAAGGCGCTGAAGCCGCTGGGGCCGGAGCTCCAAATCGTCGTCGAACCACGCACGGCCAGGCTGTCCATCGACGGAGCCGTCGTGTCGACCCCCTGGGTGGGCAGGCTGCCGCTCGGCAAGCATCAGCTGAGCGCCGCGCACCCAGCCTACGGAAACGGCAGCCACGCGCTATTCGTCACCCCAACGACCAGACGCAACCAGAGCTTGCGCCTGAGCAGAAGCTCGGAAGTTCCGAGCGACCGCGCAGCGACATCGCACAGCCTCGAGTTGGTCCCCGCTTTCTTGTTCGGCACGTCGCTCGGGAGCGAAGCCGAGGAGTCGTGCTCCCAATTTCACTGCACACACGCAAGCTCGGCTCTGGGCGGTGTCGCAGCGCTACGATTCGGGGTCGGCTTCCTCCACAAGCTTCGCTTCGAGCTGAGCGCGGGCGCCATCTACTTGGGCAAGGAACAGACACGCCGCTTCTCGGATGACTCACTCCCGGATTATCCGCCGGTGAACTACGAAGTGTCGGACAAGCTACGCGTGCGCGGGCCCTTCGTGGGCATTGGCATGGCCTACCACCAGCCCGTAGCGCAGGCTCTCGATCTTGGAGCACGTCTCCAGGCTGGGCTCAGCCAGGTCTTCGCGCGACACCGCAGCGACGGCATTTTGAGTGACGACGACGACGCCACCCGAGTCCAGGTCCGCCACTCCGATGCCGTCGAACGCAATATCTTGCTCTTCGGCTGGCCAGAAGTGTTCATCAGCTACCACCCATCGCGCTGGCGCTTCGGGGCGGGTCTGGGCGCTTTGGTACTGTTGAATCGGGCGCAACGCAGCAACCATGGTGACCTCCTGCCCCTCGATAGCCCCCCTGCCCCTTGTGATTCGTTGGCGTGCGCTCCGGGCAGCTCGAAGCTCGAAGGCGAGCGCCCTTTCGGCCCGAGCCTACTGTTCTCGGTCTCGGCCTTCGGCGGTTGGACCTTCTGAACCACTACCGACTGTGATCGCGCGCTGGCTGGACGACTACTCAGGCCGCCGTCCGACGGTTCCGCGCGCGACTTTAGGCTGCTGGGCGCTTGGCTCCCGGGAATGCGGGCGTGAAGTGGCAGTTCTCGCTGATTCTCACTTGACTCACGCGGTCGGCGCGAAAGGGCCCCTCAACTGCGCGGAGCAGGCTCACGATTGGGCAGACGGCCACCTCCGCCGCGAACGTGATTCAATCGCCCCGGCGTGACGTATACTATACGCGGGCGAGAACGCCTATTGGCTTCACCCGCTCAAGGAGGCACGCATGCTCGGACCACGCAAGGTCGCATGGATCGCTCTAACTACGCTCTGTCTCTTCACGCTCGGTTGCAAGTCCTTGGTCAAGGCAATTGTCGAACGCGTGGAGGGTTCGAAAAGCGAGGTCAAGGCCGCGCAACAGGTTCGTCCTGCGACGGCTGCAGAAGCCGCCGAGTTTTCCAAGCAATTGCAGCAAGCGTTGGTGACCCATCGCCTCCCGACCCTGCTGAGCACCCAGCTGATGGCCGAGCGCGCGGCGGCCGAGCTCGATTTGCCAGATGCCCAGACCACCAAGGCCGTCGAAAGCCTGCTCGACACCTTCTCCGCCTCGCTCGAACGGTCCTTGAAAGACGGCGGCACCTACAAGCTGCTGGGCAACCGTATGATCGACGGGCAGCGCCGCATCAAGTTCCGACTGATTCAGTCGAACGGCGCCTTCAACTACAACGACTACATCGTGGTCAACCATGCGGGGAAAGTCCGGGCCATCGACATCTACGTGCTGCTCACCGGGGAATTCGTTACTCAATCCCTCAGGCGCGCATTGCTCCCGCTGGCGGCGGATGCCAACAAGAGCATCGTCGAGCGGCTCACCGAGCGAGAGAGCGTCTACGTGCAGAACCTGGACAAAATCTCGAAGCTCGCCAAGTTTCAGGACGATCCGAAAGGAGCACTGGAGATCTACCAACAGCTCCCGGAAGTGCTGAAGCGCGACAAAAACGTACTCACCATTCGCGTGCAGGCGGCTTCGCTCACGGACGACGACCAAGCCTACCTGGCGGCCATGGAGGACTACCGCAGTACCTTTCCCAAGGACCCATCCGTACAGGTCATCTCCATCGACTTCTTCATTCTCGAGGGACGCAACCAGGAGGCGATCGACGCCTTGACCAAGCTGGAGAAGTTGTCCGGGCCCGATGCGCACCTGAACACCATGCGCGCCGGAATCTACGCCAAGATGGGTAATCTGAAAGCAGCCCGTCGCGAGACCAGCGCCGGCTTCGCACTCGAGCCGGACTTGCCGGAGCTGGTCAATCTGGCGATTGCCCTCGATCTTGCGGCGGGTGACGAGCCGGCAGCACTGGCCAAGGTCGAAGACGCCAGGCGCCGGAAAGTGGATCTGTCGGGCGTCGAGCAGAACCCCGGTTACGCGGCATTCATGGCCAAGCAAGGCCAAGCAGCCACCAAGGCTCTGCACACGCCCCCTCCTTGACGGCCCCTCAGCATTCCGTCACTGCCGTCAGCCGTCTGACCCAGCTGCTCGAGACACATGCGCGGGCACGTGACCGCGCAGGCGCGGGGTCGTACGCCGCGAGTCGCGCTGGCGCGGCTCGGTGCTTCTCCCTGGGTTCAGCGTTGTCGTCGGGAACGACAAGCCGCGTCTATTCGGTGAAGAGCGCGGGAGATGCCGAGAGTCCTTCACCGGCTGGGATTGCCTATGCGGCGGCCGGCGAGTGGTGCGCCCCAACCTCGCCGACGCGCCAGGGAACAGTGAACACTGTTCACCGTGTAACCATTGGCAATAATTCACTTTATATTTATTATCGAGAACATCGTTCACTGTCGAGTTTCCCAGTTCGCTTCCCTGGGATCCTTCACGGGTTGCCTGAGCGCTCCGCCCGAACGAGCGGTGATCAGAGCCACCGTGATCACGGGGGCGGCTCCGGCGAATCCTCGGCAAACGGGCGGCTCTTCACCAGCCGATCCAGCTCGACCAGGACGGCCAGAAGCTCGTCCATGCGCGCGAGCGGCCACATGTTGGGCCCATCGCTCGGCGCCTGGTCCGGGTCGGGATGCGTCTCCATGAACAGCCCCGCCACGCCTGCCGCCACGGCGGAACGCGCCAATACCGGAACCATTTCGCGCTGCCCGGACGAGGCGGTTCCTGCCCCGCCGGGCTGCTGGACCG
This sequence comes from uncultured delta proteobacterium, assembly GCA_963809955.1. Classification (GTDB taxonomy): domain Bacteria; phylum Myxococcota_A; class Polyangia; order Polyangiales; family Polyangiaceae; genus JAICQQ01. The sequence goes on along the minus strand of CAWELQ010000026.1, from coordinate 50,568 downwards.
AGTGGGTGGCGTCGAACACCACGGGGCAACCGGTGGCACGCATGACGGCCAGACCACGCATGTCCGAGATCAAAGTGTTGTAACCGAAGGACACCCCCCGCTCGCACAGCATGACCTGGTGGTTACCCACGGCCCGGCACTTATCCACCACGTTCTGCATGTCCCAGGGCGCCTGGAACTGCCCTTTCTTGACGTTCATGGGTTTGCCGGCTTTGGCCACGCGCTGCATGAAGTTGGTCTGGCGCACCAAGAAGGCGGGCGTCTGCAGCACGTCGACGATCTCGGCTACCTCGTCGATAGGGGTATCCTCGTGAACGTCCGTGAGCACGGGAACGCCAAGCTCGCGTTTGACTTTGGCGAGGATCGCCAGCCCGGCCGACAGCCCCGGGCCGCGAAAAGACTTTGCAGAGGTGCGGTTTGCCTTGTCGAAGCTGCTCTTGAAAATGAGGAAAATACCCCGCGCTTCACAGCTGCGCTGGAGCTCCGTAGCCACGCTGAGCATCAGCGCCTCGTCTTGAATGACGCAGGGCCCCGCGATCAAAAACAATGGTTCACTGGACCCTACTTCTTGCCCTAAGAGCTGCATTTCGAACTCCTCCACACCCCGTTAGAGGGCGAGCACCACCGCGGCCGCAATAGCAATAGATAAATGACCTGCGTGACGTCGAGCACGTGCTGCACGACCTTCGTGTCCAGCTTGGGCGGCACCAGGACTTCGTCCCCCGGTTCGACGGGCATGTCAGGATCACCGATCTGCACGCTCGCGTCGGGATGCACGATGACTCCGCCCTTGTCGGCGCGATCGGTGTAGCCGCCAGCGGCTTCGATATGGTCCTCGGCGGTCATGTCCGTGCCGTACATCACGGCCTGCGACATCCAGACTTCGCCTGCCGACTTTCCACCGATTGTACCATGAACAGGGACACGGGCTCGAACTCCGAGGTCGCGACAAATATCGAAGTCGATTACCATGCTCAGGCCAAACGCCAGGCGCGCGCGCACGCCCGAGGAGTAGGGGTTGACCGGCATCTGCGTCGAGCTACTGGAAATCCGCGGGCCGGCCCGTGGACTCGAGCACGCTCAGCCAGAGCGGACCGGTCGGGTCGACTTGCTTGCGCCCCGAAGCCGCTAGCCCCATCGGCACGTGTACGAAGTGGCCCTGCCAGTAGCCAATCACCATTTCAGTATTGCCGCACATAGCCGCGTGCACCGCATTGCGCGCCAGCGACCAGCAGTAGACGCTGTCCGACGGAGAGGCCGGGACGCTGCGGATTTCGTAACTAGGATCGATGTATTTGAGGTTCAAGGGCTGCCCGCGCTCCCTGAAGTGGCCGGTGATGGCCTGACGCAGGAGGACTCCGATGTCGCGTAGCTTCAGGTTGCCCGACGCATCGCGCTCCTCCCCCTCCCCCTGGATGTGCTCCTGCCCAGCACCCTCCGCGACCACGATGACCGCATGCCCCTGTTCCCTGAGCCGCCGCTCGAGCGCCTGCAAGAAGCTATGCGGTCCTTCGAGCGTGAACGGCACCTCGGGGATCAGCACGAAGTCGGCATCCGTTTGCGCCAGCGCGGCATGGCAGGCGATGAACCCGGAATGGCGCCCCATGAGTTTTACCAACCCGACGCCGTTGTGGCACGCGCGCGCCTCAGCGTGAGCGCTGCGAATTACCCGCCCGCCCTCGGTGAAGGCGGTCTCGAATCCAAAGCTTCTTTCGATGAAGGGAATGTCGTTGTCGATGGTCTTGGGAATACCCACGACGGCGATCTTGAGCTGTCGTTCTTTGACCACCCGCGCGATCGCCATCGCCCCTCGAATCGTGCCGTCACCGCCGATCACGAAGAGTACGCCGATGCCCATGCGTTCCAGGCAGTCGACGATTTCTTCCGGATCTTGCTCGCCGCGCGACGACCCCAGGATGGTGCCACCGTGCTCGTTGATGTCCATCACGGTCTCGGGCGTGAGGTCCATCACCTTGTGCCGAAAGCGTGCGATGAAACCTTGAAATCCGTAGCGAAAGCCATAGATGGTGCGCACGCCGTAGGCGAGCGTCAGCTCGTTCACCAGGCCACGCACCACGTTGTTGAGCCCGGGGCAAATCCCTCCGCAGGTGACGATGCCGCAGCGCGCCTTCGAAGGATCGAAGAAGATGCAATCGCGCGGTCCAGCCAACTCGAACCCGGGCAGAGGCTCTTCGGCGGGATGGTTTTTGACGCTCGACACGCGGTTGTCGAGCAAGATCTTGTCCGCCCCACCCACGAAGTGCAGCGCCTGTTTACCCAATAACTGCGCTACCGGCGATTCGATGCGGGGCTTGCCCAGCGTTTTGATCTCGAGATCCGCCGCGGCCAGTCGGAGACGCTCGATACTGGGAACCGTGGCTTCGGCGCCACGCACGGGAAGAGTCACCCGCTCATTGAACCAGCTGCCACGGTCTCCGTAAAGGCACGAGCCTCTCTGCACGGGCCTCCGCGACGCAGCCTGGGGCTCTTGAAACCCGCCGCGCAATCCCAGAGAAACCAGACAGCCCTGGCAGCCGAAACACCGCCCCGGGCGAAGGGTCCGGCGCGCCGGATTGCCGAACTCGAATGGCAGCGCTCGACCCCTGCTCGACTCTGCGTTACTGAGCAGCCATGCCACCAGGCACTGGCCGTTTCTTCGGGAACCTCTGGAGGCACCACGGTTTTGCGCTCGCGTGGATCGCCGGGGTGACGTCGAGCTTGCCCGCACTTTTTGCCGGGCCCTTCAGCGACGACTTCATGCAGCACCTGGTGCTCGAGGGCGCCGTCAACGACGTACCCATGGGACCTGCCACGCTCTACGACTTCACGGCGGGTGGAAGTGCCCTGGTATGGATGCAACGAGGCTATCTACCCTGGCAAACCGATCCGCAGCTCGTATTGCGGTTCTTCCGCCCAGTGTCGAGCTTGTCGGTGGCACTCGACGACGCATTGTTCGGTCGCGCGGAGCTGCCAGCCCACCTGGTGAACCTCGCCTGGTTCCTGGGTCTGCTCGCGATCACATTCGCGCTATTTCGACGGCTGCTTCCCCCCGCGCGGGCTCGACTCGCCGCGCTCCTCTACGCCGTCGCTGGCGGACATGCCATGAATCTGGCCTGGATCGCCACGCGCCACCTGTTGATCGGCGCGCTGCTGTCCAGCCTGGCTTTCTGGTTCCATCTCGAGCGGCGCGAGCCGGCTTCCAGCACGTCTTTTCGGGTGCCTTGCTGGGCGCCCGTCTCGACGCTCGCGCTCGCGCTCGCCGCCAGCGAATCCAGCCTGGCAGGCGTAGCCTTGATCCTCGGCTACGAACTGTTCGGTCGCGAGGACGCGCTCGGTAGCCGCTTCAAAGCCAGCGCTCCAGCCATCCTGCTCGCCTCGGCTTATTGCGCGGCATACGGGCTGGCCGGCTATGGAACGGAGCACAGCGGGCTGTACGTCTCGCCGTTCAGTCAGCCGCTCGCGTTCGCCCAAGCGCTCCTCACGCGTTGGCCGGTTCTGGTAGGCGAGATGGCGGACGCTCTCCCCGCGTCGCTGTGGGGCGCAGCGCCGGCGGCCAGCTCGGCGCTCGGCATCCTCGGAGCAGGCTTCGCGGCACTGATTGCCTTGGTTTTGTGGCGGGCGCGCCTCGAGCCCCCGCAACGACTGCGTGTTCGCTTTCTCGCCGCAGCCGCGTTGGCCGGGTCGCTGCCCATGGCGGGGGGCGTCCCGGACGGGCGCATGCTCGCGATCCCGCTCGTGTGTTCGACCGCCCTGGTTGCCAGCGCGATCGAAGTCGCCTGGACGTCAGCCAGACAACTCTCGGGTTGGTCGCGCCTGGGCTTTCGGTGCGCCAGCCTCGGGCTGTGCGTGGTGCACGTGGGCCTGGCGGCGCTGGTGCGCATTGGCGTCGGCCAACTGATCGCTCAGCTCAGCCGAGCGCAGAAGCGCCTCGCAGAAACCGCGAACCTCTCGGCGTGCCAGCCCGGCGATAGCGCGCTCATTCTGACGGGCGCCGACCCCTCGCTCTCTCTCTCGGGAGCCTCGTCCCTCGCCTACTACCGACCCGGGCTCCAGCAGCGTCTCTCCGCTGTGTTCGTCCTGTCCATGGCTCCCCACGATCAACGTCTGACGCGCTCCGGCCAACACTCGATCGAACTCGAAGTGCTGAACCTACCGCGCCGGCACAATATCTTCGAGTTACTGTTTCGTGATACTCCGCTCGCGCCTGGCTATCAGGTCGACCTGGGAATCCTGGCGGCGAGGGTGCTGCGAACCGAGGCCGGACTACCTACTCGGGTGCGCTTCAGAGTACCGGAGCACAACTGTGTACTTTCGCTCGAACACCAGCGCCTCATCAGCTTCGAGCTGCCTGGGCTCGGTAAAAGCCGTCGTGTCCCCCACGAAGTGGGACCTTTGGGGCTCTGACCGGCGCGCCGCTGTCGCCCGGGCATCGTCCATGTCACAATGAGCGAGGGTCCGCGACCCAGCAACTGGGGTAAACCATGAACCATCGACTCGAGTCCATCGGAGGGCGGCCAGGCGACAGCTGGCCGGCGATGCTGTGCCTGGCGAGCGCGCTGGCCTTCGGCTGCGGCGAGACCAAGAACGATTTCAACGACAAGGTCCCGTCCACGAGCGACAGCGGCAGCAACACCGCCAGCACCGATACCGGCCAGGGAGGCACCCAGGCAAGCACTTCGACAGATGGCAAGAGTTCCGCTGGTGGCAGCTCGGATACCGGCAACGCGTCCAGCGGCGGAAACGCCACGACGGGATCGGGTAACGGGGGCACCGCGGGCGGGGGCGCGAGCAGTGCCGCGACGAGCATGGGCAGCGGCACCGGGGGTTCCGTCGATGGCAATGGGGGGACCTCCGCCGGCGGCGCGGGGGGCGGCGCCGGGGCCAGCTCGGGCGGGAGCGGCAGTGGCGGCGATTGTCAGCCCGCGTGCGGGAGAGGTTTCAGCTGTTGCGACGGCCACTGCGTCAACCTTGCCAACGACATCCTCAACTGTGGCGCCTGCGGGGTGGAATGCGAGGGCGCTTTCCCCTTTTGCAACGGCCAGGAGTGTGCGACGGCCCCCTGCAGCGCCAGTCGAGATTGTCGCGGCGGTAATTGCTGTGGCAGTGAATGCTGCGGCGTCGGCCAGCTTTGTTGTGAGGTCAACGTGGGGCCCACCCGGCTCGGCTGCGTCGACGCCGTCGAAGGGACCTGCCCGATGGGCTGCCCCGAATGCGTATGCGCTGCGGGCGACACTCCCATCGCCACGCCCGGCGGCGAGCGCCCGATCGCCAGTTTGCGAGTCGGGGACCTTGTCTACAGCGTGGATGGCGACGGCACGGTCGTCGTCCCCATCGTGCGGGTGAACCGCACGCCCGTCGCCCATCATCAGGTGCTCGCCGTGCGCCTCGAAGACGGCCGGCAGATCCGTGTGAGCCCCGGTCACCCGCTCGCTGACCGCGGAACCTTCGCTGACCTCGCGCCAGGTTCGACGCTGGGTGAGCAACGCGTGCTGAGCGTTCAGTTAGTTCCCTACAGAGAGCCCTACACCTACGACATCCTCCCGGGCTCTGCGAGCGGCGTCTACTACGCCGCTGGCGCGCTGATCGGGAGCACACTCGCTCGGCAACGCTGAGTCGTCCTTCTTTCGGCGGCAGCGCCGCTCGCCCTGCTCGATCCACGGGTTTCGAGATCGGCTGGGAAGCCCGTCGACACTACAGACGAGCCCAACCGCACTGGGCGCGCCCCTGAACCGGTCGCAAAGCGAGCTCCCAGCCATGAACATCGAGATCCCCGAGTGACCCGCCGGACGGTTTCCGGAAGGACCCCGACGGTACCCGATCCTTCCGAGCAGGGTGCTCTTGCGGAAACCCCCAAGCTCTGACATGACCTCGGTATGGCGGATGCTGCGAGTGCCATCGCTCCGAGTGGGCTCAAACCCTGGCAGAAAAAGCTGATCTGGTTTGGTGTCGCCGCGCTCGGAATGGCATCCACCTATCTCGTGGGGCGATTTCAAACCTCCGGCAAAATCGACCTGGCCGAACAGCAAGCTCACGCTTCTGAAGAGCTGGCGTCGAAACGTTTGGCAGAGACGAAAACCGAGCAAAACAACGTGCAACAGCTGGAGGCCCGCCGGCAAATGCACTTGATGTTGATCGCCCTCGACCAGCGGAACTTCGGCATCGCCAGCCAACACAAAGATCGAGCAGCCAAACTGCTCGCCGACAGCGCAGGCAGCTCCGATGAGCTGGCAAAGCTGGCCAGAGACATTCAGGACTACCGCCTGGTGGCCACCGAAGAGCTCGGCACCCAGCGCGACCGTGTGCTCGGTTGGGTGCAGCGCTTCGACCAGGCACTGCCCCCGCCCTCCTGAACGCGGCCGCTCAGCGAGCGTCCGCAGCGAGGTCGGCAAGACGCGCCTCGAGCGAGTGAACTCGGACCCTGGCTCTTTCGGCGCTTTCTCGGGCTTCGCTCAGATCACGTTCCAAGCGCGCCGCTTCCCGCTCGAAAGACAACAGCTCGCCGCGCCCCGCCTCGATCTCGCTCTTGAGCCGCCGTCGTTCGGCTTGCTGTTGCTCGCGCCGCTGCGCCAGGCGCTGGCGTTCGGCGCGTGCTCGCTCGCGCTCGCTGGCGCCGGAGTCCGCACCCGCTGGACCTTGCGCCTGCGCGGAAGGCTGCTCCGTTGTCGCGAGAACGCTCGTGAACGCCACCGCCTCGAAGCCAGGGGGCTCCCGATCTTGCTGCAACGCTCCAGGGGGGTCCGGCGCGAACCCACCGCTGGCGGCCAGCGCCGAGAGCGTGGTGCTCGTGCGGCGAAGCGTCGCTTCGCTCGCCGCGTGCCCGGCATCCTGCAGCAGTCGAGCAGCGACGCCGCGCAGAGACGTCATGAGCTCGCGATGCGAGCCGGTCGCGGTCAGATCCCCTGCGGAGAGGCGAGCGGCGGCCGCCAGCAGCTGCTCGAAGCTTTCGCGCTCTTGCCACCAGAGCTGGTTCACTGCCCATACCGAGAGCGCCGGTCTCTTGAACTTAGCCAGTTCAGCGGCGGCCATCCGGTCCCCAGCCTGCTTGAGCTCGCTGCACAAGCGCTTGCGTACGGTCACGAACTGATCGAGCGGTGCCTGGTAGAGAACGGCCACCGCGGTGCCCAGGGCAGTCACGCCTACATACTACCCAGCGGTGGAAGGTATGGCCACCCCAGCGGTGGCGTGGCTCGATCGGGGCGCCCACTGGGAATGGCCCTGGGGGAACGCGGTCACCCGCGTCAGCTTGCCCTCACTCGGGCTTTGCCCGGGCGAAGCGCAAGGCCAGGGTGGGAAGCGCAAACAGCGTGACGAGAGTGCTGGTGAGCAAACCGCCGATCACCACGGTGGCCAGAGGGCGCTGAACCTCCGCTCCCGTGCTCGTGGCCAACGCCATGGGCAAGAAACCGAGCGCCGCCACCAGCGCCGTCGTGAGCACCGGACGAAGCCGCTCGGAAGCGGCCTCGAACACGCTCTCGTAGGAGCCTTTGCCTTCCGATTGGTTTTGCAGGACGGCGCTCATCAAGACCACGCCATTCAATGTCGCCACGCCGAACAGGGCCAGAAAGCCGACGGCTGCACTCATCGACAGCTCGAGGCCCCTGAGCGCCAGGGCGAACGCACCTCCGGTAGCCGCAGCAGGCACATTGACAAATACCAACAAGGCCGGCCGCGCTCGACCGAATGCCACGTACAGCAGGAACAGGACGACCGCCAGCGTGATCGGCACCACCAGCATGAGTCTCTTGGCAGCCCGAGCGAGGTTCTCGTACTGTCCGCCAAACTCGAGATAGTAGCCCGGAGGCATCTTCAGCGAAGCGAGGTCGCGTTGCACCTGTTGAACGAACCCGGCCAGATCACGCCCGCGCACGTTGGCCTCGACCAGGACGCGGCGACGCCCCTGTTCGCGCGACACCTGGGCCGGTCCCTCTTCGACCTCCAATCGGGCCAGCTGATGGATGGGCACGAAGGTCGGCCCTCGACCAATCAAGACGTCCTGCTCCAGGCCCGTCAGGGAGAATGGATCGAGGGGCGCGTGCCGCATCACGACGGCGAAGTGCCTGAGACCTTCACGCAGAATTCCGACGTGCGCGCCCTGCCTGAGCGCCTGGCCGTGCAGGGTGAGCTCCCGCGGCGCGATACCGGCAGCGGCGAGCGCGCTTGGCTTCGGTGTGATGCTCAGGGTTTCGAGCCCACGAGTGGGCTCGACGCGCACATCGGCCGCGCCCGGAACTTTCGTGAGTCGGACCGCTACCCGGTCTGCCAGGGCACGCAGTTCGGCGAGATCTTCGCCGAAAATCTTGACGCCAAGATCGGATTGCACGCCGCCAATCAACTCGCTCACCCGCATTTCGATGGGTTGAGTAAAAGCAAACCCGGTGCCTGGTAGTTCTTCCCGTAGCACTGGCAAGAGTCGTTCCGCAAAGCCCGACGCGTCGCTCGCCGTCGTCCACTCGCTGCGCGGCTTCATGCTCACCAGCACGTCCGCCTGCTCCAAACCCATCACGTCGGTAGCCACGTCGGGGCTGCCGATGCGCGAGACCACCCGACGTACCTCCGGGAAACGCGCGAGCGCGCGTTCGACGCGCGTGGTTCCCTCGATGGCCTCCTTCAGGGACACGCTGGGCGGACGCGTGAGTTGGATCGCCAAGCTGCCTTCTTCGAGACGTGGCACGAATTCGCCTCCCAGCGATGCGGCGGTGGAAACCCCTAAAACCACCAGCAGCAGCGTGGCAAGCAGAACCATGCGCGGGCGCCCGAGCAGCCTTTGGAGCACCCACTGATACACGGAACGTGCGTGACGCGCCACCGCGGGCTCCTTCTGGGGTCCCTCGGGCAATAGCCATCCGGCGAGCGTGGGCACCCAGGTGAACGTGAGCACGAACGCCGTCCCGAGCGCGAACAGCACCGTGAGCGCCATGGGTCGGAACATACGACCCTCGACGCCCTCGAGCAGCAGTACCGGCAAGTACACGATGGCGATGATCCCGACCGCCAGCGTGACGGGGCGCCCCACCTCCGAACCCACGCGCCCGAGAGCGCGCCGAGCGTCGAGTTTTCTGGCCGCCATTGTCGCCAGAGCCCCTTCGACCACGACCACAGCGCCATCGACCACCAGTCCGAAGTCGATGGCACCCAGACTGAGCAGATTGCCGCTCACGCCGAACAGCACCATGAGCCAGAAAGCGCCAAGCATGGACAGCGGTATCACCGAAGCGACCACGAGTCCGGCGCGAAAGCTGCCCAACATCAACAGCAGGACCAATGTCACGATCACACCGCCCTCGACAAGGTTCCTCTTCACTGTGGACAGGACTTCATCGACGAACGCCGACCGGTCGTAAAACGGCTCGATGACCACGCCTGCAGGCAAGCTCGTCTCGAGCTCGGCTAGTCGCGTCTTGACGTCCGCCACGACCCGATGGGCGTTCTCTCCCGCAAGCATCTGCACCATGGTGTAGAGGGTCTCGCCCTGGCCGTCGGCGGTGGCGGCGGCAAACCGGGGCGCGCTGCCCTCGCGGATCTCTGCCACGTCCGCCACCGTCACCACGCGCTTCCCCGAGGGGCCTTCGAGAACCCCCACCACCTGCTCCGCAATTTGCCCCAGGTTGCGATAGCTGTTGTCTACACGAATGAAGGTGCCCTCTTCACCTCTTTCCAGCATGCCAGCACTGGTGTTCTGGCCTCCTCCCAGAACAGCGTCCGCCAGCATCTGCTCACTGACGCCATTTTCGACGAGCGCTTCACGCCTCGGCGTCACTACCACCTGGCGCCGCTCGCCCCCCCACGAATTGACCTCGACGACTCCGGGCACGCGACCCAGGCGCGGAGCGACTTCCCAGTCGACCACGGTGCGGAGCTCGCTCAAGCTATGGTTCGGCCAGCGCGTGGTGAAGTGATAAACCTCACCCAGGCCAGTCGTGAGAGGCCCCAGTTCGACCGACTCGATCTGCGCTCCGAGCGAGTCGCGGGCGACGGCCAGGCGCTGGTTGACCAGCTCGCGCGCCAGCATGATGTCGGTGCCCTGGTCGAACACCAGGGTCACCGCGCCGATGGCAGCACGGGACACCGAGCGCACACGCGCCAGGTGGGGAATGCCCGAAAGGGTGCGTTCGATGGGTTGAGTGACCTGGGTTTCGACCTCCAGGGGAGACAAGCCAGGTGCCGACGCCAGCACCTGGACCTGCACGTTCGACACGTCCGGCACCGCATCGATGGGGAGCGCCTGGTACGCCCGTACACCGGCAACACCGAGCACGAGTGTCAACGCAATGCTCAAGAGCGGGTGGTCGGCAACGAGGCGAACGAGTGCGGAAATCATAAATTTACCCTTTATTCGAGCTCGGCTCGCATCAGCTCCCCCTTGAGCAAGATCGTTCCTGACACCACCAGTGGTCGCGAAGGTAGTCCCGAGACCCGGAAGTAGCTTCGGCCGCTCCAGGTCTCCACGTCGCTGACGAAACGGGGCTGAAAGGAGCCCTCCTCCACTGCGAAGAAGACGATCGGCTTGCCGGCATGGCTGCTGATCGCGCTAGCCGGCGCGCTCGCAAGGTCGGAGTCCCCGACACGCGCCTTGAGTGGCAGGAGCACCTCCACCGCCGCCCCCTCGAGCAGCCACTCGGCACACTCGGGCGCGGGCTGCAGACGGAAAGGAATCGCTCTGAGGTCGGTATCGACACGATGCAAGTGTCCGAGCACCTGCGCGGCGCAAGCGAACTCATCCGCTCCCACCAGCCTCAGCTGGGCCTGCCGCGGGGCCACCTGCGCCATGTCGGACTGGCGCACCAGGACGCGCAGGCTCAGTGCCGTCGGATCGACGACCCGGACGAGCGCAGCGCCTGCATCCACCACCCCCCCGCGCATCGCTTCGAGGTGAGTCACCACCCCGTCCATGGGAGCTCGAAGCAGGATGCTCGACCCCGCGGCCCCGGCCGCGCCCCAGGCGCGCAGGTTCCCGCGGGCAGCATCCAGATCCGCCTGGGCGACCGCGAGTTGCTGCCGAGCGAGGCTGCTGTCACGTTGACTCGTAGCGTTCAGCGCCTCGAGCTGGCGTTCCTGTTCCACGAGCTGCTCCGCGCGCGCCTGCAACGCTTCGCCACGCTTCACTTCCGCACGCGCGACAGCAACGGCAGAGGCGTCCAGCCCGATCAGTTTCTGACCCTGCTTCACGCGCTGTCCCGGCTCGACGTCCACGCTGCTCACTCGCGCCAGGATGGCCGCGCTCAGCACTGCAACCCCACCCGGACGCAGCTCCACCGTACCGGTCGCCAGCAGCGTCCTCGGGACTTCGGACGCCCGCTCGAGCGGAGCCAAACGGACACGTTTCGTTTGGCCTTCTGAAAGCCGAACGAGCGGCAGCACTCCGTCCACGCCCGGGGGCGTCTCCGCCTGAGCGACCGACACTTCGCGTTCGACCTGCTCGGAGGGCGCGCACGAAGAAACCAGCGCAAGCGAAACGAACAACACAATCAGCGATTTCACTTCGTCCTCCTTGCCCACTCGAGCAATGTGCCCTCTGTGAATGCCTGCTCGACGCGAATCCTGAGCAGCTCGGTTTCGGCATCCAGCAGGTGGGCCTCGGCGTCTGCCACGCTTTCTTCGGTCGAAAGCAGCAGCGGGACCGTGGCCTTGCCCGCGGCGTGTTCAGCCTCGACCACGCCGAGCGCCTGTCGAGCCGCACCGAGCTCGTGGTTTCGGATGTTCTCGATTAGCCCCTCGTGCCGCTGAGCTCGCAACTCCAGGTATTCGAGCTGCCGCTGACGGCGTTCGACCCAATGCGCAGCCTCTCGGCGCATCCCTTCCGCGGGCACTCGTCGTTGCGCGGCGTGGTGCTCATTGGCATTGAACAAGGGCAGCGGAATGCGCAAGCTCCCCAGGAAGACCCAGTCGCCAGTGCCTTCACGCATCGCCGTTGCCCCGAGGTCCATGCTGGCGCCCCCTTCGGCCAACAGAAGATCGGCGTCAGCATCGAGGTAGGCCGCGCCTGCCGCCGCGACCTCCACGAGGGGGTGAACACGATTGGAATCCGCCGGCCGCGCCCGCTTCGGGGGTTGACCGCTCGTCGACAGGGTTGCTCCGGGGGGCAGATCGAGCAGCAAGCGCAGACGATGCTGGGCGGCAACGTTGTCCTCGCGTGCCTGCGCGAACATGTTCTCGGCCCTCGCGAGCGCGGCCTCCGCCAACGCCGACTCCGCCCGAGAGACCGCACCCACGGCAGCGCGTCCGGCCACAGTGCGGCTCAGCAGACGCGCCCGCCGGACACGATCGCCCTGCAAACGTTGCCGTCGCTGGGTGGCCCTGAGTTCGACCCACGCCTGGGCCACCTCGCGCCCCACGGTGAGGCGGCGCTCGTCGAGCTCGGCTTCCGCCAATCTGAGAGCCGCCCGACCGTGTGCCTCTCGGCGATCGCCGAGACCGGATAACGAGAGCGTTTGCGACAGGCCCACTCCGAGCTCGGGCTGCGGACGCTGGTCGGGGGAGTGCCGCGACCCCCCGAACACCTCGAGTCGCGGCGAGGCAACGGCCGCCCCGCCGGTGTGACCCAGCGCTGCTCGGGCGCGCCGAGCCGTGGCGTTGTTCGGGAGGAGCTCCGGCGATTGCTCCAGCGCCAGCCCAAGCGCCTGCTCGAACGTCAGCGTCAATGACTCGATGGCCGGTGGCTCCGCCAAACCAGGTCGGTTGACCAGGACGGCGCCGACCATCGTGGCCAGCACCACCCAACGGGCAGCAAGGGGAAAGGGCATGTTGACCTCTGCGAACGCCAGCTAGCTGCGCACGACGGCGGCAAAAGGCTATCCGCCATGTGGCGTATGAAGGATCAACCTCGCGCAATTACTTGGATCTTCGGTCCGCCCGAGCGCACCTTGACCAGGCGCACGGGCTAGGCAACGCTGCGCGACGCTTGGTGACTCCGTGACCCTGCCCATGGCGCTGGTCTTGCTCGCGACGTGCGGCGCCTTCGTAGCGATGCTCCGGGGCGTCACTGCGGAGCTCAGCCTGGGCGCGGCGGTTGCGTTCTTACTCCTGCTGGGCGTCATCGAGCCGGCACAGGCGCTGGGCGGATTCGCCAACGAGCAGATGCACACGGTGGCCTTGCTCTTCCTGGTGGCCGGCGCGCTGCGCGCCGCGGGTAGCCTCCAGGTGCTTTCCAAGTACCTGCTACCGCCGACCGAAAACGTTATGCTCGCCGCGCTACGCCTACTGCTACCGGTGGCGGCTCTGAGCGGGCTCCTGAACAATACACCGCTGGTAGCCATGCTGATCCCGGAAGTGCGCGCCTTCGCCAGGCGCACGGGCATCGCGGCCAGTCGCCTGCTCATGCCTCTCAGCTACGCTGCCATCGTCGGGGGGCTGCTGACGGTCATCGGAACCAGTACCAACCTGGTCGTCAACGGGCTCGTCGCATCTGCGGGGTACCCCAGCGTGGGGTTTCTCGAGATCGGGAAGCTCGGACTTCCCATTTGCCTCGTCGGGGTCGCCTACTCGGTCCTGGCGGCGCGTTTTCTGCTGCCCGACCGCGCGGACTTCGACGACACATTGAGCGACGTGCATCACTTCGTCACCGAACTCATCGTCGATCCCGCGGGTCCCCATGTGGGAAAGCGCCTGGCCGACATCAGCGTCGGGGATTTGCCACGGCTTGCCCCCGTCGAGATTGTGCGCCGAGGACAGGTCATACCGGCCCCAAGGCCGGACCATGTGGTTCAGGCCGATGACCGCCTTGCGTTCGTCGGCCCGGCCGCCACCATTCTCACGCTGCGCGCGCACCGCGGCCTCCTGCTGCCCGAAGATCACGAGTTCGCGCTCGAAGATCCGCGTCGCACGCTGGTCGAATTGCTGGTTTCCACTCGATGCCCCTTGGTTGGCCGGCGCGTCGGGGACGGCACCTTTCGCAGGCGCTACAACGCCGCAGTCATCGCCGTGGCGCGCCATGGTGAGCGCGTCACCAACGATCGCCTGAGCGATTGGACTCTGCAAGCGGGCGACGTGTTGCTGGTGGAAGCGGGTACCGGCTTCGCAGAGCAGCATCGCGCGAACCGGGAATTTTACCTGATCACACCCAAGGACGCGGTCCCGGTGCCCAGCCGGCGCCAGGCGCTGTTCGGGCTAGTGGTGCTGGCGCTGATGGTGGGAGCGGCAGCGCTTGGCTATCTGTCGATGTTCAAGGCCAGCTTGCTGGCGGTCGCCGTGCTCGCGGCGGGTCGCTTCTTGACCCCAAGCCTGGTCCAACAGTCGCTCGAGCTCAAAGTGCTACTCACCATCGCCCTGTCGTTCGCCCTGGGCGGCGCACTCGAGAGCTCGGGCCTGGCGAGCGGCTTCGCGCAGCTGATCACGACGCTGGGGTCGGGTAGCCCGTGGATCGCCCTCGTGGCAATTCAGGTGGCCACTTCACTACTCACTGAACTCGTCACCAACAACGCCGCCGCCGCCCTCATGGTGCCGCTAGCACTCGCCGTGTCCCGGCAGCTTGGAGTGAACCACCTCCCCTTCGTCGTCAGCGTCATGGTGGCCGCTTCTGCCTCGTTTGCCACCCCGGTCGGATACACGACAAATCTGATGGTGTACGGGCCGGGTGGCTACCGCTTTTCGGACTTTCTGAGGGTCGGCCTGCCCATGAACCTGCTGGTAACGCTCTTGACCATCGCGCTTGCGCCTTGGTTGTTCCCCTTTTGAACTCGTCAGCCGCGGCTGAGAAAATCGGGCCGCAACGTTGAGCCTCACTGCACCTGCTTGTCCCGGCCGTAAACGATCGTGGGCCGCACTCTGCCAATGCGCCAGTGTATCTCCCCATCGCGAAACTCCGCCCAGATTCTGCCACCGTGTATCCCCTCGAGGTGACACCAGACGCACAGCGACGTCAGGTTCCGCTCGTCATCACCCCCGCCCCGGGAACGGAACTGCAGATGATGCGGAGTGACATCATGCCGGCGACACACCGGACTCGAACACCGATAACCGTCGCGGATGTAGATAGACTCGTACGCTCGCTCGCGTCGAAGCACAGGCGCCCAAACGTCGATGAAGTGGTCGCAAATGGCCCTCAGGAAGCTGCCTTCGCCCCGGGCCGGGCCCTCCCGCTCGTAAACGCCGTACGCTCGTCTCACAACGTCCAGCAGCGGCAGAGACTCCGCGTAGAATCTGATTCGAATACGCACGGCGCCTAACCGGACCCCGAGTCCCCGGCCCACCGGCAAGGTTTCCTCGGCCTCCGGGGGTCCCGCGTGGCCGGAATTTGCGGGATTCTCGCATCCGGATATCTGGGGAGCTGGTCGCAAGGAGGCGCAACAGGTCGGGCTCGTTCCGGTTGCTTCGCTCGTTGCGGTTGCTTCGCTCGTTCCGGTTGCTTCGCTCGTTCCGGTTGCTTCGCATGACTCCACTTCATCGACCACCTCGAAGGAACTGGCGGCCGCCGCGAGTTGCTCCTGCTGGGCTTGAGGTCCATCCAAGAACAGTCTCCCGCTTGCGATGCGCCCTTCGAGTTCCAGATTGGCACGCATCGTCTCGGCTGAAGGTGGCAACCCGGGGTGACGCGGGTTTGCTTTCAGCACTCGTTCCACAAGGGCAACCTCCTCACTGAGATGTTTCACCGTGCGTTGCCGAGCCCGTTCAATCCACGCACGGCTCGTGCTTCGACGCGCGACGCGGGCCAAGAGGGAGGCTGCGGTTCGACTCAGAGTACCCCGCTTCAGCGCCAAGCCCACCTCTGGCAAGCGAGCGAGTCTTGCCGCGAGAACACGCCTCTCCTCCAAGGACGCCATGGACATGCCCAGTCGCTCACGGACGTAGTGCGCCTCGCTGGCATACCCCAAGTGCAGCCACACTTGGCCACGTCTCAAGCGCCAGGCTAATCCACCTAGTTCGATATCACGCTGCCGCAACGACGACGAAAGCTCCGCGATGTGTTCATCCAGGCGCTGTGCCGTCCAGCCCAGAAGCTCGGTGGGATTGAAGGCCCCTGCGAGACTGGCGACCGGCTGGAGTGGCTCGGCTGGCTGGAACTCATCCCGCTCGGGCTCGCACATCTGTTCGGCGTGCCATCGCCACTCCTCCTGAAACGTTCTCAGGCGGTTGCGACACCACAGTTCGAATCTCGGCCCGGGGTCGTCGGCCTCGTAGGACAACCCCGTCGCTGCCTCGGCCAACAGGCAGTCGAAAAAATCTGCCTGACTGGTCGGACCGGCCATCGACTCGAACAGAACACGAGCGGCATGGAGCCTCCAGTAGTCTTCTTGGGACAGTGTCAGTGCGAGGCTACGCAGCCTGGCAGGCTGTTCATCGTCGGTGACTTCGCTCCCGAGTTGCTGGCGGAGTTGGAGGCAAGTCAGGCGTCTTCCGCGTTCCAACCAGACCCCTTCTAGCTGCCTCCTTTCTGCCTCTCTTGCGCTTTGGCGAACCGAACGTTCGATGAGCCGCGCCAGCAACTCTGCGCGACTCCAACCGATCGATCCCGAGAGCAGAGCATGGCGTAGCACCGGAAGACTCTCTAACTTGCTCGCGAGCGCGCACGAATCGATCGCCCAGCGAGGAGAGCGATCGCAGCGCTCCACCGCGTAGGCGCTTACGCTGGAAAACCCCAGCTCGTGGTGCAGCGAACGCCGAGACAAAGCTGCCAGTGCCTCACCCAGGGCTAGTCGGAGTCGCCCTGCGCCCCGCGCTAGTTGGACCGCGCGCGCGTCGAGCTTGCCGATGGTTGAGGGCGCTCGACGCATGCCAATGGGCCCTTTCGGGGATTCGGAAGGCAGAGAGTGCTGCTCAGACATTCAGGGCCGGGGGCCGAATAAGGCTCGGATGGTGTGCAAACCAGGCCGCACAGTGAACTACTCGGTCGGATGTGCTCCCATGTTTCTTGCGCTCGAACGTAACTGCTCGTCTACGAATGTGTACACTGCTGCAATGTTCGGATTGCGCTTACCCTCCGTTTGGCTCGTGGCTTTCCTCTTGTTGGCGCCGCGTGTGGCTTCCGCCCATGTGGCATTCATGGTCGATCCGGACACCGAGTTCAATCCGGGCGAAACGGTGACGCTGCATTGGGTCGATACAATCCAGCACAACACTTTGGCCTATCATTTAGAGTTCTTGCTGTCCCCCGATGCGGCTCCCGAGACGATTGCCCGGGACATTTCGCCGGATGTGCACGACTATGACTGGTTGGTGCCGGACGTAGTGTGCGACAGCTGCCAGCTGCACGTGATCCAGGACAACGACCTTACGGATTACGACGCCTTCCTCTCGATCACGATTGGCTTGAGCGACTCCGGATCGACGGGGACTGCCGATGAGTCGAGCGCAAGCGTCAGCGATACCACTTCGACGACCGCCGATGGCATGACGGGCGCGGGAGGCACCACTCAGAGCAGCAACACGGCTGATGGCAGCTCGACCGTGAGCACCAGCAGCATGAGCGCCGGAGGGTCGACTGCGAACGTCACCACCGTGACCACCGATAGCGTTGGCGGCGCGACGGGCATATCGAATGCGGATGGCTCAGCAAATGACGGCGACCAGTCGACGGGCGCACCGACGCAGGACGCCGAACGTTCCTCGGGCAGTTGCGCGGTCTCTCGATCTCGTGCTCCGAATGGCAGGGGGCCGCTATTGGTCTTGCTCGGAGTCTGCTTGGGGCTGCTGGTTCGCTCGCGGCGTCGCCCGAAACGCACCTCTGCGCTCGGCGGGGCAGATCCCTACTGAATCCATCCGGCCACGGACCAATCCGGCCCACGATCAGCAGGGAGACGATGTCGGCCGAGGGGTACACCCGAGCGGGGCCAGGGGCTCCGCCAACCATCAAGCGTATCGCCCCCAGCGCTGGTATGCTGGGGACAAGACCAATCGGACGAGGGAGCGAGGCACACGTGAAGCAGATGCGGACCTGGGTGAGTTTGTGCGCATTGTTGACTGTTTGTTCGGCATGCGGGGGTTCATCCTCCCGAGGCGATTCGAGCGCGAATGCCTCGAACGATGCGAGTGCAGCCAGTAGCGACAGCGGCAACAGCGATGGAACGAGTGGCGGCAGCACGAATAGCACCGGCACGGGTGGTGGTAGCAGCGCTGGCTCCACCAGCGGCGGCGCGGAATCGAGCGCGCCAGACGCCGACTCGTTTCTCTCCCAATACGCCGATTTGTTGTGTAGCGGACTCGCCACGTGCTGCGAAAGCGCCGGCTTCGCGTTTTCGGCGGCGGCGTGCAGGTCCTTCTTGAGTCTCGCCGACGCACAACAGAGTCTGGCGGACGTGAGCTACGATCGACAAGCGGCAGAGCGTTGTCTCGATCGGCTCAAGAGTAGCGCCGAGGCCTGCCTGCCCAACGAAGAAACAATTTGCGACAGCGTTTTCTTGGGCAACGCCAAGCCCGGTGACGTCTGCACTCAGGATACGGAGTGCGCGCCCTCCTCGCACGGAAGCGTGACCTGCGACACGCCGAATTTTACGTCAGAAGATTCGATCTGTCTCGTAGACGTGCGCGCCGGATTGGGTGAGCCTTGCGTCAAAACGTGCTTCGAGTCGGACAGTCTGTGGGCTTGCAGCTACGAACCCACCGGCGACCCGCCACCCGACTTCGAGCAGGGTGAATGCTACCGAAATGATGGGCTCACCTGCGACGCAACGAGCCTGCGATGCGTCGAGACGCGAGCCCTGGGGGAGCCCTGCGTGGACAGCAACGAATGTGGTGCGAACGCGAGCTGCGACTCGGTCTGCGTGGCCGGAGCAGGCGAAGGCGAACCCTGCTCGGACGTCGGGGGCTGTGCACCCGGGACTCTGTGCAACGAGGGGACTTGTGCACCGGAAGCCGACGCAAGCCTCGAGTTCGTCTGCTCGCTCTTCTCCGACGGCTGATCAGCAATGACCCCGCCAAGCCGGGGCTTGTTGGGCTAGAAGCCAGGTCAAGTAGGGCGGAATGGCCTGACAAGCCGGTCGCTTTGAGCGCAGCCTCGGGCCCTCACAGGGCCGGGACCGAGGCGAAGCGACCCATCAGTGGTCAGCCCTCACCGTGCACTTCAGTGGCGTTCGCCATCGACGGTTCGCGCTACGCCGCGCTTGCCCAGCAAGACTTTACCGGAGACCAAGACGGCGTGGCGGTCGACTCAAGCGTTGCTCTTGGTATGGGTGCTCCGCAAAGCCTGCGCTCCCGCGGCTGCCATCGCCAGTTGAAACGGGTCGCGCCACACGCGGTGTACAAACGCCAGCGGCCCAAGCGGGGCGGCCGGCCGCTATGTGCACTCTCGCCTCGCACCACTCGGTCACACCCCGATGCCGACTGAGTAACAGAAGTATGACACCCTCACCAATAGGCGGTATCGTTCTTACCTCAGAGGGAGAAAGATTATGCAGCGAGAATTTCTTGTTTTGGTTCTTGGCGTCAGCCTGATCGCCGGCTGCGGTGGCGATGATGACGACAACGGTTCGTCGGGCGGCAGCGGAGGTTCCGGAGGGACCACGACCTCGTCCGGGGGCACCACAAGCGCCGGAGGGTCGAGCGGATTGGCGGGTTCGAGCGGGGCTTCGGGCGCCATGGGCGAAGGCGGCTCCGGAGCGAGCTCCGAGAATCTCGACTGCAACCCGTCGGGCTCGGGCGTATGCCAGAATGAGGGAGATTGCCCAGCGGTGGAGTCCGGACGAGCGCGCATGGAATCACAGACCTGCGGCGTGGCGTGTCTACAGGATGCTGACCCGGGGGCATGTTCCGTGGCGTGCATCGTGAACGCCGCCGATATCAGCTCCGCTTGCGCGGTGTGCTATGCAGGTGCAGTCGGCTGTGCCACCGAGAAATGCTTCAACGAGTGCATCGAAGACCCCGCCGCAGAAGGGTGCACGCAATGTCAGGTCGACAAGGGCTGCCGATCGGATTTCTCGGACTGCAGCGGGCTTTCGGACTAGTCATGTACCGCCTCGGGGCGATCGGACTCGCGGCCCTGACCTGGGCCGCGAACGTCCGAGCAGCGGGCTATGACACGCCCATCACTTACTCGGCTCGCCACCAGGGAATGGGAGGGACCGCGATTGGCTACGTAAGCGATCCCTCAGCCGCTTTCCACAATCCCGCAGGACTACAGCATGTCCATGGTCTGGCCCTACTCGGCGACCTGAGTCTGCTCTTGGGGAGGGTCACCGGCTCGCCGCAGAATGCCGAAGTCACTCGCAGCATCGACAGCAACTTGGTGGTAGCTCCCTTCTTCTTCGTAGGAGCTGCAGCTCGGGTGCATGAGTGGCTGAGCCTCGGTGTGGCACTTTTCCCCGTGGCCTCTGGCGGTGCTGAGTACGAGTACGCAATCGCCAATCCGGCCATCGATCGTACTCGGGTCCTGTTCGTGGAGGCCACCCCGCTGCTGAGCTTGAACGTGCCCAAAGACCGCTGGCTACCGGGAAAGCTCGCCTTGGGCGTCGGCTACCGCATGAGCTACCTGTCCTTCGAAAGACAGCAAGGCAAGCCGGACGACCCTCGCTTGCTCGACCTGAGTATGACTGGGACCAATTTCAAGGGCGTGCGCCTGGGGCTCCAGTATCAACCGACGGACAGCTTTGGAATGGGCTTCGTCTATCGAAACAAGCTCACCGTGGTGACCCAAGCAGACGAGGCAACCGTGTACTTGCGAGACGCCACGGACGTCGAGCTCCCCTTCGTGTTGCCGGCAAAGTTCGGGGCGGGCATGCGCCTCGACACCGGGCCCTGGGGCTTCGCCCTGGACGGAGAGTATTCGTTGCAGAGCGAGAACAGAACAAACTCCCTGAGTGGTACGCTAGAAGGAGAACGGAGCGCGGTGGCCAACATAGCCAACTGGTCGAACGGCATCACGGGACGCTTCGGCGCAGAGTATCGATTCCAACTCGGTACGGCGCAGATTCCGGCCAGACTGGGCTATGTGTATGATTCCCAAGTCGCCAATCCAGCCTATCCTTCCGCCTTCGGGACGCCGCCGGCGGCTACGCATTCCGTAACGGCTGGCACCGGCTTCGTGGCCCGCAGTTGGCAGGTGAACGTGGCCATCGCGCGGCGCATCGGCTCGACGCACGTCAGTGAGGACGAGCTCGTGGGCTGTCGCTTCTGCGGCTATTCTGGGGAATATGCCATGCGCATGACGGGTCTTTACATCGACGCCTCTACGGAGTTCGATCTCTAGCGGCCCTCACGTCGTTCCGGCCCCGTTTCTGACATGCCTCGAATGTCCTCAGACCCGATGACATGAAGCCGCTCGATGGGAAGACTGTCGTCATCACCGGGGCCACGACGGGCATTGGCAAGTCGACGGCCGAAAAGGTTGCCTCGCTGGGCGCCCGTGTAGTCCTTGCCTGCCGCAACGGAAAGCGCGCCCTGCCCGTGCTCGACGCAATCGCCGCCAAACACGGTCAGGACAATGCCCTGTTCGTCGAGCTAGATCTGGCTTCGCTGAGCGCAGTCAGGCGTGCGGCCCAACAGATACTGGAGACCGACTTGCCCATCCATGGGCTCGTGAACAATGCGGGTCTGTGCGGCCCGAAGGGGCTCACTCGAGACGGGTTCGAGCTCACTTTCGGAGTGAACTACCTGGGGCACTTTCTCCTGACGTCGCTCCTGATTGAACGCCTCCTGAAATCCGGCCCCGCGCGCGTGGTCAACCTGGCGAGCGTGGCGCACTATGGCGCTCACGGCATTCCGTTCGAGCGGCTCCAACGAGGGACTGCCAGCCTGACCGGGTTTCCCGAGTATCGGATCTCCAAGCTCGCCATGGTGCTGTTCACCAAGGCGCTCGCGCGTCGACTCGAGGGAACCGGCGTGAACACCTACGCGGTGCACCCGGGCGTCGTAGCGAGCGACATCTGGAGGATGGTTCCGACGCCGCTGCGCCAATTGATGAAGTTGTTCATGCTGGACACCGAGCGGGGCGCGCGAACATCGGTCTACTGCGTTAGCTCGCCGGACTGCGCGACGCAGTCGGGTCTGTACTACGATCAGGCCGAACCCAGAGAACCGAGCCACGAGGCACGCGATGTCGCGCTTGCCGACGAACTCTGGAACAAGAGCGTGGAGTGGACTGGGGCCGAGTGGCCCATCGCGTCTTAGTCAGCCAAACCACGGCAGGACCACTCCAGGTGGGGCCTCGCAGTCGCTGACGTCAGCGCGGTCCGAGGGCCTGGTACCAATCCATTTATCAATGATCCCAGTATCTTGAGTCATTAGTTTACCGAATTCACTATTTTTAATGTTGACACTAACTTTATAGAATACCAGACCTGTCGGAGCCGATATTTGGAGGAGGCTCTAGAATGCAGGTCAACCTCACAGAGCAGAGTTCCGGGGAAGCTTCGAGCTCCGCGAAGGCGTCGTTCGAACCAGCCGAAAAGCTGGCGCTGCATGCGGACCGGGTCGCTGGCGGGTTGGGCCGCGCAAAGCACGGCTGGCTCGATTGGTGGATCGCCGGCTTGAGCGCGCTGTCCGTGGTCGCTGTGGTCACCGCGCTGTTGGCGCGCGCCTCCTGGCGTTCCGATAACAATAGTGCACCAGAACCGGACGTGGCCGGCGCGCGGGTAGGCGCTAGCCCCTTGCCGCGGCATTTGATCCGCACTGCCAAGGTCGTCGTCTCCAGGCAACGACGGCCGTGGCAGTTCTATGGAGTCACGCGGTCCCGTGAACGCGCCACGTTGAGTTTCACCGTCGGTGGGCGTCTGCAAGCGCGCCCCGTGGAAGTCGGGATGCATGTCAAACCGGGCCAGGTCGTGGCACGGCTCGACAGTGACCCTCTGATCCACAGTCGCCAGTCCACGGCAGCGTCGCTACGCGAACTCGACGCCAGGCTCGCCCAGAAGCAGCGCGATCGCGAACGGACACTCGCCTTGTTCGAACGGGATGTGGTGCCACTCAGCGAATACGAGGCCGAGCGTTCCGCGGTCGAGGCCTTGTCGGCCTCTCGAGAGGCCACGCGGGCACAGCTGAGCGAGGCCACGCGCATCGTTGGCGAAGCCGTGCTGCGATCGGACTTCGCGGGTGAGGTCGTGGCTGTCTTCCTCGAGCCCGGCGAATACGCACCGCCCGGCGCGCCTGTGGTGGCAATCAGCGGCAGCGCCGGACTCGAGGTCAGGGTCGATGTTCCAGAAGCCGCCGTAGGGGCGTTGCGCGAAGGGCTGGACGCCGAGGTCAGGCTTCCGCTGCTGAACGACGACACATTCCACGGACGGGTCAGCTCGATAGGCAACGCTGCGCCGGAACGGGGCGGCCTGTTTCCCGTCCTGGTCTCGCTCGAACAGAGCGATGGACTGCGACCGGGGCTGACCGCGGAAATCCTCGTGGTCACCGAAGGACGGGAGGTCACGAGCGTACCGGTGAGCGCCATCGTCGATCCCTCCGGCGCGCATCCACATGTGCTGCTGGCGAAGCGCGGCAGGGTCCACGAAGTCCCAGTCCGTCTCTCTACGGTCGATGGCGACCGCGTCGTGGTTTCGGGCAAGCTGGGCAACGCCGATCGGGTCGTAGTGGCCGGGCATCAATATTTGCTCGACGGCGACGCAGTCACGGTGCTCGAGTGACGTTCTTCGCTTGGACGACGCAACGGCGCCTACTCCTCACCACCGCGATCTTCTTCTCGCTGGTCGGCGCCGTGGCGTGGCGGGTAATGCCACGTCAGGAAGACCCGCGGCTGCCCGATCGCATCGGGCTCGTCCTGACCTCATATCCCGGAGCCGATGCCGAGCAGGTGGAGCGGTTGGTGCTGGAGCCCATCGAAGAGGAACTCGCAGAGGTAGAGGAGATCAAGAAGGTCCAATCCACCGCGCGAGCCTCGGTGGCCATCGTCAATATCGAGCTATCCGATTCGGTGAGCGAGCCGGGTGAAGTTTGGGACGAGGTTCAGCGAGCCCTCGACCGAGCCAGGCGTGAGTTTCCCCAAGGGGTGTCAGAGCCGGAGCTGGACCGCGAGCTCATCGACACCGAGAGCGTGGTCCTGGTGCTGCAGGGGGGACAGGACCGACTGGAGCTCGCCGATGCCGCCAAGCATCTCAAACACCGATTGCTCTCGCTACCTGGTGTCTCGAAGGTCGTCACCACCGGAGAACCAGAGGAGCAGATCACGATCACCTACGATGACCCGGTGGCGCGCCGGCTGGGCTTGGACGCACGCATGCTGGTTCAGCAGCTCTCTCTGCGCAATACGGCCTTGCCGGGCGGCAGTGTACGCTTCGGCGAACGTCGTGCCACGCTGAGGCCAAACTCCGACTTCGGGGGCATCGATGAGCTCAGACGCACACCTGTGACGACGGAGTTCGGGACGACGCTCACGCTCGAGGACATCGCCGATGTGCGCCGCACCACCTCCGATCCAGCCGTTCGACTGATGAGGAACAACGGCCACCCCGCAATAGCACTTGGGGTGGTGGCCTCGCGCGGGTCGAACCTGGTGGATTTTGGCGAGCGGCTCCGCTCGCGTGTGAACTCCCTGCGCGGCGAGTTTGCACCTTTCGAGATCTCCGAGCTGGCCTTTCAACCCGATCGCGTGGCCGCGCGTCTCGACGGCCTGAGCCGATCGCTGATGTTCGGCATTCTGATTGTGGCACTGCTCTTGGTGGTCGCCATGGGCCCGCGTCTGGGCCTGCTCGTAGCCAGCGTGATTCCCTTGGTGGCGCTCACTTCTCTGGGTATTTTTGCGATGGGGGGCGGCATCTTGCACCAGATCTCGGTCGCCGCGCTCGTGCTTGCGCTCGGGATGCTGGTGGATAACGCCATCGTGGTCGCGGAAAGCGTGCAACGACGCATCGACCAGGGTGTCCCCGGACGTGAGGCGGCCGTCGAGTCCATCCGCGAGCTCTTCGTCCCGCTTGCAGCAGCTACAGGCACGACCATCGCGGCGTTCCTGCCCATGCTCATGAGCCGCGGTCCAACCGCGGATTTCACGCGAAGCATCCCCGTCGTTCTGATGCTGAGTCTGTCTGTCAGCTACGTGTTCGCCATTGCGATCACGCCAGTCTTGGCAGCCATGCTGTTGCGGCGGCGCGCCCGTGCGACCAGCGGCAGCGCACTCGAACGGCTGGCGCAACGCTTGGGAAGCTTTGCAGTGCGTCGTCGGACACCCATCCTGTTCGTCGCGCTCTCGTTGGTGGTTGTCAGCAGCCTGGCGGCGGGCCACGTGGAGCAGCAGTTCTTCCCCGACGCGGACCGTAATCAGCTCGTGATCAGTCTGGAAATGCCCGAGGGAAGCGACATCGAGGCCGTCAACGGGCGTTCTCTCGAGATCGAGCGAGCCCTGAGCGCTCGGCCGGAGGTGAGCGGAGTTGCGGCCTTCGTGGGACAGGCCACTCCACGCTTTTACTACAACCTGCTCAGGCGGCCGAACAGCCCCCACCTGGCGCAGCTGCTCATCACCACTAGGAGCACCGAAAGCGTCCAACGGCTGGCGGACTGGACGCGGGCCTACGTCGGGCGCCGCTACCCGGAGCTCGAAATCGTGGCTCGACCGTTGGAGCAAGGTCCCCCGGTCACCGCACCCATTGAAGTCCGGATTCATGCAGACAAACTCGAAAGCCTGACCACGGCAACGCAAGCGGTGCTCGCTGAAGTGCGCAGCATCCACGGCACGCGCGATGTGCGGCACACCCTCGGCAGCGGCGGTCCTTCCTTGAACGTGGTCGTGGACGATTTCGCAGCTTCGCGACGCGCGGTCACACGTGGCGACGTCGCTCTTGCTTTGCTCGGCCGTACCCGCGGTCTCGAGCTGGGGCAACTCCGCTCGGGGAGCGACCCGGTGCCCATCGTCGTCCGCAGTGTCGGGAGCGTGGGCGCGCCGGTAAACGCTCTGGGCTCGATCGACGTGGCGGTTCCCGGTCGGACACCGGTACAGCTGGCCGACGTGGCGGAGAGCCGCATCGAGTGGCAACCCGCCGTGATCCAACACCACCAGCGGAGGCGGACCGCCAGTGTGCTCGCCGAGCTTGCCCACCAGGTCCCGTACAGCCGCGTGCTCGCAGAACTCGACCCGCGCCTGAAGGCCCTGAGGTTGCCGAGCGACGTGGAGCTCGGGTTCGGCGGCGCTGAGGAGGGCGCCGACCGAGCCAACATGGCGTTGCTCAGCACCCTACCCATCGGACTCTTCTTGCTTGTCTTCATTCTACTTGCGGAATTCAACTCGTTCAGGCGCCTTGCCATGGTGCTCGTCACCGTCCCCCTGGCAGCGACCGGAGTGGTCCCGGGGCTCGTGCTGAGCGGCCAGCCCTTCGGCTTCATGAGTATGCTCGGCGTCTTCGCGCTCGTTGGGATCGTGGTCAACAACGCCATCGTACTCCTGGATGTAACCGAACGACGGCGCGCAGAGGGCGCGAACATCGAGCAAGCGGTGTCGGAGGCAGTACGAGTAAGGACGCGCCCCATCCTGCTGACCACGCTCACCACAGTGGCGGGCCTGCTACCGCTGGCACTTTCCAACACGACGCTCTGGCCCCCTCTGGCCTGGGCCATGGTTTCCGGGCTGCTCGCCTCTACGGCGCTCACGCTGCTCGTCGTCCCGGCTCTTTATACCCTGCTATACCGGGAGCGAGCCACCACTTCCGAGGTGCCGGTTTGAATGGATTGGACGAAAGCGTGCCGCTAGGTCAAACATGGAGGGAAGTGCAACAGACCGAGCTCATCAGCGCGACCCAGCTCGCGCGTCTTCCGCTGCGTGAAAAGAAATTCGCCAAGACCAAGCTGGCACTGCTCGATGCGGCGGTCGAACGCGTGGGGCAGAAGACCTTCGACGAGATCTCGGTCAAGGAGCTGTGCGAGCAGGTGGAAGTCTCTGAAGCGACTTTCTTCAACTACTTTCCGAGGAAGCAGGGCCTGCTCAGCTACTTCATCCAGCTTTGGGTGTTGGAAGTAATGTGGAAAATACGGCATTCCCTGGAACATGAGGGAGGCATTGCCGCTATCGAGTTGGCCTTCGCGTACACCGGCGCTCGCGTGGGCGAGCGGCCTCGCTTGATGTTAGAAATCATCGCGTACATGGCGCTCGACCCGGACAAGGGGCAATGTCCATCCAATACCGAGGAAGTTACGCTCGCCGAAAGACTGCTGCGCTTTCCTGATCTCGACGGTATCGAATCGATCCAAGCCTGCAACGGCCTGGATGACGTATTCCGTCCCCCACTGGAAAAGGCGATCGAAACGGGAGAGCTGCCGGCAGAAACGGATGTCGACGCGGCGCTGATGTCGCTCTTCTGCATATTCTTTGGGGTGCCGCTCTGCGTTGCGTGGCAGGACGCTGGCATGGTCGCTCCAGCCTACCGGAAGCAACTGGACGTGTTGTGGAAGGGGTTGCGCGCGCGCAGCGCGAAGTCGGCGCAACCGCCCGCCAGCACGACGCATTGAGGCCGGTAGGCTCGCGTCGAGGCCCCGGTAGACTCGCACGAGTCGCCGAACGGGCATCGAGGACCCAACCGAGGCCGGGAGCCGACCGCCGTCCGATGCATGAGCGGACGATTAGCGGGGGCCGGCTTCTTTCGGCGAGCCAAGAACCCCAGACCCAAGCCGAGCACCCACAACACTCCAGGCCATCGGGTCGGAATGCGCCCGCCCGAGCGCCGGCCTGCGAGCTGCTTCGGTCGCTCGAGCCCACCACTCCGTCCGACCGTCGCTCGACGACCCGCGGCAACCAAATGCAAGCGTCGATGCTTTTGCATCCCAGCCGTCACCCGAACCCGACTATAGAACCGGGGCCATGGCTTCTGCATGGCGACGCCGCCCGGTCCTGGCCTGGGCGCTCTACGACTGGGCGAACTCGGCCTTTGCGACCACAGTCATGGCCGGGTTCTTTCCGGTGTTCTTCAAGCAATACTGGAGCGCCGGTAGCGAGCCGACCGTGAGCACGTTTCGCCTGGGGCTCGGCAATGGGCTGGCCAGTCTGCTCATCGCAATCCTGGCGCCGCTGCTCGGTGCCATGGCGGACCGCGGCGGGACGCGCATGCGGCTGCTGATGCTGTTCACCGTGCTGGGGGCAGCGAGCACGGCCAGCTTGTACTGGGTGAGCAAGGGACAATGGGAACTGGCAGTCTTGGGCTACGTGCTCGCCTCTCTCGGTTTCTCGGGAGGCATCGCCTTCTACGACTCGCTTCTTCTGGATGTGGCAGAAGAAAAGGAATTCGACGTGGTCTCCGCCTATGGCTACGCCCTGGGCTATTTGGGAGGCGGGTTGCTGTTTGCGGTCAATGTAGCGATGACCCTCAAGCCGGCCCTGTTTGGATTGGCCGACGCCGCGCAGGCCGTACGGGTGTCGTTCGTGTCCGTGGCGGTCTGGTGGGCGGTCTTCAGCCTGCCCGTGCTGTTCCTCGTGCGCGAGCAGCGCCCGTCCCTCCCGCTGGGCCCCATCGAGGCGCTGCGAGCGGGCTGGAGTGAGATCTTCCGGACGCTCTGGAGCATCCGCCAGTACAAGTCGGTCTGGATGTTTCTGCTTTCCTATTGGCTCTACATCGACGGCGTCAACACGGTCATCAAGATGGCGGTGGACTACGGGCTCGCTCTGGGCTTCGAGGCGAGCAGCCTGATCGTCGCGCTCTTGTTGACCCAATTCATCGGCTTTCCCGCTGCCCTCGCTTTTGGTTGGGTGGGCAAGCGCTTTGGCGCGCGCCGCGGCATCGAAGTCGCGATACTGACCTATCTGGCGGTCACGGTTTGGGCGTATTGGCTGGACAACGTTGTCGAATTCTACGCGATGGCCGCCGTGATCGGACTGGTTCAAGGAGGAGTGCAGAGCCTGAGCCGCTCGTATTACGGAAGGCTCGTACCACGCGGCAAGACTGGGGAGTTCTTCGGTTTCTTCAACATGATGGGCAAGTTTGCGGCGATACTGGGTCCCATGCTCGCGGGCTGGGTCGCTCTCGTGACCGGTAGCTCGCGCCTGGCCATCCTGTCCTTGGTCGTGTTGTTCGGAACCGGGGCTGTACTCCTCAAGCTCGTGAAGGACCCCACGGGCGACCCCACCCCCACGACATGAAGTCAGCAAGCGTGGGGCACGTCATGCGTGGCGTGCGCCGCTTCTGGCCGTGCGATGCCGGGCGTGAAGGTGCAGGCTGTGGTGCGCGCGAACCAGATGTCGCTCGTGAGCACGCGTGCCACGGCGCACGGCCCGATACACTGCGATCTTGGCCAGGTTGTTGAGCAGCAGCCACGCCAGCGCGTAACCCCAAACCATGAGTGCGTCCCCCCAACCAATGGGCTCGACGAACCAGCCGTACACGGCAGCCAGCGTGCCGAGCACCTGAGTGCTCTCGGTGGCTACCAGAAGACGCCAGTCTGGCCAGGGGCGCTCCCAGAGCCAGCCCTCGTTGCGAGTCAGGTAAATCGTCAGGTGCCCTGCCACCAGAAGCTTCAAGAACATGAGAGTCTGGATCTCCGAACGGGGCAACCCCAGCTGCCGCTCGGCAAGCCAAAACAGCACGAACGAAGCAACCACGCCCAACACTCCGAGCACCGAGCTGGTGGTGAGCACGCGCCCGAGATCCCAACGTACGGGCGTCGGACGAACTGGCACGTTGTCGTAGGCAATCATCAAGATGGGGACGTCGTTCAATATGGCCAACAGCACAATCATCACCGCCGTGACGGGATAGAAGTCGAACACCAGGATGGAGAGCGTCATGAACAACAGCACACGTACGGTTTCTGCAATTCGAAAGGTGGCATACCCCGTCATACGCTCGAAGATCCGACGCGACTCCTGGACGGCGCTGATGATCACCGACAGGCCCGGCTCGGTCAGGACCAGATCCGCCGCAGCGCGCGCGGCGTCGGTCGCACCGCTGACCGCAATGCCCATATCGGCTTGCTTGAGCGCCGGGGCGTCGTTGACACCATCACCGGTCATGCCCACGATGTGTCCCGCTCGCTGCAGTGCTCGCACGATCTTGAACTTGTGCTCGGGAAAAACCTCCGCGAAGCCCTGGGCGTTCACGATCCGCTCGGAGTCACCATCCTCGCGAGTGCTGGTAAACACATCATGCGCCGACACGATCTCCGTTCCCAGGCCGAGTTTGCCGGCAATCTCGCGAGCAATCGACTGGTGGTCGCCGGTCACCATGCGCACCTCGAACCCCATGCGACGCGCGGCGGCGATGGTTTCGGCCGAGTCTTCCCTGGGCGGATCCAAGAGCGGCAACAAACCGAGCAGACGAAACCCGTCCCCGTCGTTCCTGGCCACTGCCAGCGTACGCAACCCCCGCGCGGCGAGTTCGTCAGTCGTCTTTCGTAGTCGTTCTGCCTCGCCCCCTCCGATTCCAGCGAGCGAGAAGATGACCTGCGGAGCGCCCTTGACCACACGGAACTCGCGATCACCCATGCGCACTCTAGCTTCCGCTCGTTTGCGCACCGGGTCGAACGGATCGAGATGCAGCACACGGGCCTCCGCCAGGTCACCCTCGGCAAGACCCGCGAGGATCGCAGCATCGATGGCATCGGGCGCTTCGCGTTCACAGGTCAGCGCTGCTGCCAGGGTTACCTCCTCGCGGCTTTTAGCGGCCACCAGCACGGGCTCCGCCAGCGCGAGCTCGTTCCTGGTGAGGGTGCCGGTCTTGTCGGCGCACAACACGTCCATGCCCGACATCTCCTCGATGGAAACCAAACGCGAGACGATGGCCTTCATGCGCGCCAGGCTCGACGCTCCGACTGCCATCGTCACTGACAGGACCGCTGGCAATGCCACCGGAATCGCCGCCACCGTCAAGATCAACGCGAACAGCAGCGTCTCTACCAACGGACTCTGTCGGAAGAGCGCCACCATCAGAATCAGCGCCACGAGACCGGCAGTGATCAGGATCAGGAAGTTGCCAATCTTGAGTACTGCCCGTTGAAAGTGGGAACGGGTCTCGGCAGTATCCACCAGGTGCGCCGTCTTGCCAAAGTACGTCCGCATCCCGGTGGCCGTGACCAGGGCGCGCATCTCCCCCTGCCGCACGATCGATCCCGAATACGCCACGTCGCCGGGCCGCTTGTCCACGGGCAATGATTCGCCGGTGAGCGCCGACTGATCCACGCTCAGATACTCCCCCTCGCGGAGCTCGAGATCGGCGGGCACGATATTGCCGAGCTTGACCATGACCACATCGCCGGGCACCAACAGGCGCGCAGGAAGACTGCGCCAGACACCGTCGCGCAGCACCCGGGCGTCTGGTGCAAGCCGCTTCTTGAGAGCTTCGATGGCGTTGTCCGCCTTGTGCTCCTCGAAGAAGCCGACCCCTGCGTTGAGCGCGAGCATGACGAGGATGATTGCGAAGTCTTCCCAGTGCCGCACCGCCAGCGACAACAAGGCCGCAATCTCTATCATCCACGGAATGGGCCCCCAGAAGTAGGAGAGCAGTTTCAACAGGGGGTTCGCGTGGTGCTCCTCGATGGCGTTGTCGCCAAACTCCGCCAGCAGGCGTTCCGCCCTGTCGCTGCTGATTCCCTCGAGCGCTGCCTCGCCACTCGGCTCCGACGGGATAGCTTCATCGATGGGCGGTGGCACTCCGGATTGAACCATGTAGGCGTCCTCGTTCGCCGATCCTAGGCCCATGCGCGGGCTCGTGCAGCCCGCGCGGACCGGCAATTTCTGCGCTCGCTACGCGATCTTCCGGCGGAAACACCCGGCCGCGTCGGCCGGCAGGTTGCACGGCATCCGGAGTGAGCGGCCGACAAGTTGCGGAGTCATCACCAAGCGGTACGGTTGGTCGAAAGCCATGGCGATCGAACTGGAGAGCTGGTTGTCGGAATACATCCGGACACACGGTGGTGTCGCGGGAACCGTGCATCTACGCGAGGGTGAGCAGCTCGTGTTGAAAGCGTCGGTGAACATTCCCCCACCGGTCGTCGCCGCGACCCGCACCATCCCCAAGGGCAAAGGCATGGCGGGGCTCGCCTGGGAACGCCAACGTCCGGTGAGTACCTGCAATCTGAAGGCCGACGACACGGGCGACGTAAGACCTGGGGCGAAAGCCGTTCAGGCGCAAGCTGCCGTGGCCATCCCGGTCCACGCAGACGGTGAGGTCCAGGCGGTCGTTGGCATCGCCTTCAGCGACGACCGCGACATCGGCGAAACCGAGCTGAGCGATCTCCAAAGCGCTGCCGGAACGCTCGAGCTGAGCCCTTCAGCCTAGCTTCGCTCGTCCGCGGCGCGGAGACTACGGATACCGAGCAGCAACTGGCGCGACGCTCGAGCTCATAGCCCACTCCGCACCGCTACCCACAGAAGCGTCACCAGGGCAGCTCCGATGAGCAGGATCCAGACGGCTCCGGAGACGAAATAGGGAAAGACCAGGAGCAACGCTCCAACGCCGAATTGGGGAACGCGTGCCATCTTCTTTCCATAGACGATGAGCACGAAACCTATCGAGGAGACCAGGAAGGAGGCGAAGAGCGAGCCCATGTCGAAGTCCAGATCCATGGGGCCAAGTGTTCACCCGATTGGAGCGAGTTGCCACACTCGCCGGGATGCTCCGTTCCGCGGCACGTTCGTTGCTTCGTCTTTCGGCTGGGTAGCACGGCGTCGGGACCCTTCCCACACCGAGCACTTGCCTCTCGAGAAAGGAGCTTTCAGCATGGCCACGATCTGCATGCCTCTCGCGAATGATTTCGAGGACAGCGAGTTCAGTGTTCCACACGAGCGCCTGGCGGCCGCCGGACATACGGTGGTCGTGGCAGGCTCGACACCGGCCGAGACACTCACCGGCAAACGCGGCCGCGCCAAGGCGCGCGTCGACCAGTCCAGCGAGCATCTGAATCCGGAGGACTACGATGCCTTGGTCATCCCAGGAGGCTACTCCCCCGATCATCTGAGAACCGATCCGAAGATGGTGTCTTTCGTCAGACGCTTCGGCCAGACGAAACGCCTCATTGCGGCAGTCTGCCACGGCCCGCAGCTCCTCATCGAGGCGGATCTGGTGAAGGGGCGCAAGATGACCAGTTGGCCCTCGGTGCGCAAGGACTTGGAAAACGCCGGGGCTCGTTGGGTCGACGCCGAGGTGTGCGTGGACGACAACTTGGTCACCTCGAGAAAGCCCGACGACTTGACGGCGTTCTCGGAAGCTATTCTGGAAAAGCTGGAGGAAAGGCCGCCAGCCTAGGCCCTGGCTCGGCCCTTGCCCAACACCAGGCTCACGTTGGTCCCGCCGAAGCCGAACGAGTTCGACAGGGCAAACTCCGGGGATGCCTCGGTGGGCTCGAGAATCGGGGGATAATCCACGAGCTCGGGGTCGAGCGGGGTCGCGTTCACGCACGGAGACAGGTACCCGCTGACCAGCATGTCCGCCGTGAAGATGGCTTCGATGGCTCCGGCTCCAGAAATGGTGTGCCCGGTGTAACCCTTGGTCGACGAATAAGGCACCCGACGATTGCCGAACAGCTGACGCAGGGCGAACGCTTCCTGCACGTCCCCCAATGGTGTCGAGGTTCCATGAGTATTGACGTAGTCGACTTGGTCCGCCGAAAGCCCCGCGTTGGCTAGCGCCGCTCGCATGGCGCGCAGGCCCCCTTCGCTCGAGGGCTGAACCATCTGCCCCGTACCGTCGCTCGACATGCCAAAACCGCACAGCGTCGCCAGGATGGGCGCGCCACGCGCCTCGGCCGTGGCGCGGCGCTCGAGAACCACGATTCCCCCGCCCTCGCCAAAGATGAAGCCCGCGCGATCCGCCGCGTACGGGCGCGAGGCACGCGCGGGCCGCTGGTTGTCGCCGCGATTGTAGGCCGCCATGGCATCGAACCCGGAAAAGAAGTGCGGATCGGCGCATTCGACGCCTCCAGCGATTGCGATTTCGATGGCCCCCGACTGAATCAGCAATGCCC
Source organism: uncultured delta proteobacterium (assembly GCA_963809955.1). Taxonomy (GTDB): domain Bacteria; phylum Myxococcota_A; class Polyangia; order Polyangiales; family Polyangiaceae; genus JAICQQ01. The sequence goes on along the minus strand of CAWELQ010000026.1, from coordinate 16,833 downwards.
CCATCACGATGTTGTACGCGCCGCCAGCACATGCCGCGGTGAGAGTACACGACGGCCCCCTGACCTCGAGAACGGTCGCCAGGTTCGCGGAGACAGTGGAGGACATGATGCGCGGAACCAGCGTAGGCGACACGCGGCGCATGCCCGAGGCAGCCAGCTTGGCGGCGACCTCTTGATGAGCAGCGACGTCGCCCGTGCCGCTGCCCACGAAGACGCCCGCCTCGCGCACGTCTACGCCCGCCTGAGCGATGGCACGGCGGGCAGCCTTCAGGGCCATGCAGGTGGCGCGCCCCATGAAGCGGGACTGCGACTTGTCGATGCCAAGCGCCTCCAGGGAGAGATCCCCCCCGTAGGAACCAATGATCTGACAGCGCCCTCCCAGCCGCTCGGCAGGTTCGTATGGGCCGAAGACGCCCGCCTCACCGGACCTGAGGCAGCGTCGAATGGCGTCGATGTCGTCGCCCAGATTGCAACAAACACCACTGCCTGTGATCACCAAATCGTCGAGCACGTCGCGCAAGAGCCCGAGGGTCGCATTTTTGGCTCACGTTCGCCAGGCGACGCGCGGCCGCGCTCTGCGCTCTGCGCTGCACGCAGGCACACTTCGAAGCATGCCGCTGGCCATCTCGCCTCTCCCCGGGGGTGTTCTTCGCTGGCCACGCACGGCGGGGGTTGCCGCCTGCGCCGCGCGCGGATTGACAGGTCCCCTCGGGATACTGCATATTTGTTCAGTATACCATGCCCAGCAGGTTTCCGCGGCTTTGCTGCCTCGATCTGGACACGTTCTTTGTCTCCGTCGAACGGGTGCTCGACCCCGCTCTGGTCGGCAAACCCGTCATTGTGGGCGGTCGACCTCGCCAGCGAGGGGTGGTCACGGCGGCGAGCTACGAGGTGCGCGCCTTCGGTGTGCGCTCTGGTATGTCGCTCACCCAGGCCGCGCGGCTCGCGCCTCACGCCATCTTTCTGCCAGTGCGGCACGGCGCGTACAGCGACTACGCAGCAAGGGTCCGGCGGATTGCTTGCACCTTCTCGCCCGTCGTCCAAGTCGCCAGCATCGACGAGATGTTCATCGACTTCGCGGGCTGCGAGAACCTGTACCGCCAACGCGGAGACAGGGACGGAGACGCGACCATCGAACGGACGGTACGGAGCCTGACGGCTCGCATTCAGCATGAGCTCGGCTTGCCCGCCAGCGCAGGCATCGCCACCAGCCGTTCTCTGGCCAAAGTCGCCAGCGCTCTGGCGAAGCCGGCCGGTGTGAAGCTCGTACACGCAGGCGAGGAAACCAGTGTGCTGGCGCCGCTCGGAGTACGTAAGCTTCCTGGCATTGGCCCGGTCGCAGAGGGAAAGCTCGCGGCGCTCGGAATCGAGACTCTGGGTCAGGTGGCAACCACTCCTCTGGAGACGCTCAGGGGCGTGTTCGGTGTCTGGGCAGAGTATGTTTCCGCCGCCGCGCGCGGGCTCGGCACCGCAGAGCTCGGACGCGACCGCCCGGCGTTTCAGGAGTACGACCCGGCGGAAGGCACCGTGGGCAGTCTCTCGAACGAACGCACCTTCCGGGAGGACGTCACCGACGAACGCATCGCCCGCGGTGTGCTCTGCTCACTGTGCGAACGGGTCTGCCATCGAGCCCGCAAGCGCGGCGTGGCGGCCAGAACGGTGACGCTGAAGCTTCGCTACGCCGATTTCCAGACGCTGTCTCGCTCGAAGACTCTGCCACCCACTTGTTCGGAGCTCGAGCTCTATCCAGTGGTCCTCGCGCTGTACCAGAAAGCGCGGACCCGTCCTCTGCCGCTGCGGCTCTTGGGGATCGGTCTTTCGAGGCTATCGCTCCAGCACCGGCAGCTCGAATTGTTCGAGGGCCACCAGTCGCTCCACGCCGGCGTCGACGCGGTACGAGAGCGATTCGGATACGACGCGCTGCGCCTGGCGTCAGGATGCTCGCGTGCGTCGCGGGGACCACGCTAGGTTCCAAGCCAGGGTTCGGCAAGAATCCGAGGAGAGCCGCTCGGACCATTTCCTTCGTCGCCGGAATCTTCCGTCGCCAGAGGGGGGACAAGAGGGTCTCTTTTGCGGCGCTGCACGCTCTTGCAGGCTCGGCCGAATATGCGGCCCGGCCGGTCGGTGTCGGCTTCCCGCAAAGGAACGAATGCGATGAGAGTCGAGGTCCCCTGTCTAGCTTTGGCCGCCTTGTTGGCCCTTCCCGGGTGCGGAACGGACGACCCGGAGGGTGGCTCGCAAACGGACGCCACCACGGACGCTGGCACCCCGAGCGGGGGAAGCACGGGCACGGTCACCACGAACGGAGGGATCACGAGCGCCGGCAGTGCCACGGAGGGCGGCAGCACGGCTGCGGGCACGACGACGAGCGGCGGTTCGACCGCAACCAGTGGTACGGCCACGAGCGGTGGGGGGAGCGGGCCGATCGGTGGCGACACGAGCATGACAGGCACCGGTTCGAGCAACCCAACGGCAACGAGCGCCACGTCCGGCAGTGGCGGCGCCTCCACGACAGCTGGCACAGGTGGTTCGACAGCGACGAACGGTGGCGGCGGAAACCCCACGACTGGCAACACCGGAACGGGGGGCACGGGCGGCGGCGGTGGCACCGGCGGCTCAGCAGACAGCGTCCCTAGCCCGGGTTGCGGCAAGGGCCGCACGCTGCAAGATGGCAACCAGACCATCATGAGCGGAGGACAGAGCCGCTCGTACTACCTCAAGACGCCGAGCGGCTACGACAACTCCCACCCCTACCGCCTGATCTTCATGTTCCATTGGTTTTACGGCTCGATCGACGCTGTCGTCAATCCACCCGACGCAGACCACAATACGGATGACCCGTTTTATGGGCTCGAAGATCTCGCAGGAGACAGCTCGATCTTCGTCGTTCCCCAGGGGCTCAACGACGCTGGCGGGGCTGGCTGGTCGAACCCGAATGACCGCGACGTGAACTTCACGGACGACATGCTCGCAGCCATCTCGGACGACCTGTGCGTCGACACGTCGCGCGTGTTCACGACGGGCTTCAGCTTCGGCGGTGCAATTTCATACAAGCTCGCATGCGTCCGCCCCGACAAGTTCCGCGCGGCGCTGGTCTACGACACGGGACCGGTGAGTGGGAACAACGCCTCCGAGTGCACACAGCCCATTGCCTTCTTTCAGACGCACGGGACCGATGACCAGACCTTCAGCTACCAGACAGGGCTCTCGGTCCTGGACATCTTCGTCGGCGTGAACGGCTGCACCGCGACGACGCCTCCTACCCCACCCCAGGATGGCCACACGTGCACCTCTTTCGAAGGCTGCTCAGCCGGGCACCCAGTCCGTTTCTGCAACTTCGGGAGCGGCGAGAATAATCCGCACAACTCGAGCCTTCGCGGCCACTATCCGTCGGCGAAGGACCCGGGACAAAGCACGAGCTGGATCCCCGCAGAAGCCTGGGACTTCATCCAGCAGTTCTGAGGTAAATCAGCGCGTCTCACTACCCGGTGGTGCCTGGGGGACCTCGGGGGGTCGCGTCCCGCCTCATTGACAGGCACCGTACCGGCGCGCTGAAATTTGAACCGTTTCGCGCCGAGACGGGAACTGCCCCGCGACCCACGAATCCATGCCCACCATGCCAATCCGAGCACGTGCCCCCCTCGTACTGGTGGCAAGCTCCAGTCGTCGAGATGTCAGCGACACGGAGCTCGCGCGCGATCTGGTCGCTGGTGAGGAGTGGGCCATGACCGAGGCGTGGCACCGTTTCGCGCCCATGGTGCTCATGATGGCCGAGCGGGCGCTAGGCTCGAAGCCCGAAGCGGAAGATCTGGCCCAAGAGGTCTTCAGTCGGATGTTTCGACGGGCGCATACGCTGCGGGACCCCGAATGCCTTCGCAGCTTCGTCTATTCCTTCGCGGTCCGAGCGCTCAAGTCGCAACTCCGCTATCGGCGGCTCAGAGCTTGGCTGACCTTCCGCAGCCCCGAAACTCTGGTGGAGCTTCGTTCCACGACTCCCGATGTGGAATCTGCCGACCTTCTGAGGAAGTTCTACACATTGCTCGACAAGCTCCCACCCCGCGACAGACTCGTGTTCCTGCTCCGGCGTGTAGAATCGATGACCGTGGAGGAGATCGCGGCGACTATGGGTATCTCGGTTTCGACGGTCAAGCGCTCGATGACGCGCGCGTCCACTCGGTTGTCACGCTGGGTCGACGCCGACCCCAGTTTGGCTTCTCTCGGGAACGGCAAGGGCAAGGTAAGCAGGTGAGGATGGCTCCTTCGGATCGCACGGAATCGCGCAGGCTTGCCGCTCTGACCGACCTCTTGCGCAGGACGGTGAAGCCGCCGAGCGCGGCGAGCCTCACGGAAGGGCTGAACGCGCTCAGGACGCGCGGCGCGCTGAGAGGTCGAAAGCCACGAATCACCTGGCCGAGGGCGCTGCTCGCCGTGGCCGTATTGTCGAGCCTGGTGCTGGGTGTCGCCGCTGTTTGGTTCTTGTCCAGGGGCTCGAGCCTTTCGGAACGACCCGTGGCCGTCGACAAGATCGAAGGCGGCAAGCTCCTGGACGGTGGGTACCTGTCCGAAGTCGGGCACGCCGGCATCAAGCTCATTTTCAACGAAGGCAGCAAGTTCGAGCTCGCCCCCGGGACCCGCGGACGCTTGCGCGCCGTCACGAGCGAAGGCGCTCGCCTCTCCATCGAGCATGGTACGGCCTCTTTTCGGATCACCGAGAGCCATGATCACCGGTGGTCTGTCGAAGCGGGGCCATTCGTGGTCAAGGTGCGAGGGACCATCTTTGCGGTCGTCTGGGATCCGACGCTCGAAGAGCTCAAGGTCAGCTTGCGGCGCGGGCGAGTGGCGGTCAGCGGACCCGTCGTGGGCGACGAGCTACTGTTGCAGTCCGGTCAGACGCTGACGGTAAGCCTGCCGAAACGGCAAAGCGTCATCAAGGAAGGTCTCTCTGAAACGGAGGACCACTCCCAGGCGGTTGCCCCCACCACGCCTGCCAACAGCGCGGCATCGACCGCGTCTGCAGCGGCCGCTTCAGACGCGGTCGCCAGCGCTGAGCACACGGTTCCGAACGCACCGGCGGCGTCGGTGTCCGCCGCCCCCGCGACCCCGAGTGAGCGTTCGTGGAAGGAAGCGATTGCCACGGGTCAATGGGACCGCATTCTCGCGGTCGTCGATCGCGACGGAGTCGCCAAGACTCTGGGGACCCTCTCGAGTGAGGACCTGTTCGCCCTGGCCGACGCGGCTCGCTATCGGCGGCGAACGGACTTGGCACGGGCTGCCCTGCTCGAGCAGCGCCGACGCTTTCCCGGTTCACCCCGCTCACTGGATGCGCTCTTCTTGCTCGGCCGCGTCGAGGAACTCGGGCACGGGGGAAAGACGGCGGCAATCAAGCGCTACGACGAATACCTGGCGCAAGCGCCAGGGGGCACCTACGCCGCCGAAGCCCTGGGCCGAAGAATGATCCTGACAAAAGACGTCGAGGGTCCCGCAAGTGCAGGCCGGATCGCCGAGGAATACCTGCGACGCTTTCCGGGCGGAAGCTATGCTGGAGCGGCACGTGCCCTCCGACAGGTTCCCTAGGCACGGCGTCTGGTGTATCGTGTGAGAATCGTTCTGCTCGCGGCATTCTTGCTGCTCTGGGCCAGCCCGGTGTACGCCGCAAGCGTCGCTCTGCTACATCCCTCGAGCGCCTCACCCGAGGTCACCGAAGCACTATTTCGACTTCAAGGGGAGCTACTGTCGGTTGGGTTGGAAGTCCAGATCATGGAACGACCGGCACGTCTCGATTCGGCCTCGATGGCAAGGAATAGCTGGTTCGAACAGATGGCGGCCGAGCGCAAACTCGACGCGATCATCGATGTCGTCGGTGACCCCATTCCGGTCGGCGTCGACGTGTGGATCCTGCAACGCTCGTCACACCGCTTCGAGGTGTCGCGCGTAATGCTCGAACCCAACACGCCGAATGCACCAGAAACGCTCGCCATTCGCGCCATCGAAGTCTTGCGCTCGAACTTTCTCGTGTTCGATCTCGCGGGAAAGCAGCGCGGCGACCGCCCCCCCCCAGAGCTGGCGCACCCAACGTCATCGCAACCGCCCACCCAGGCCAAACGATTCGGACTTGCGGCAGGCGCAACGGTTCTCACGAGCCTCGATGGCGTCGGTCCCGCCCTCCTCCCCGCGTTGCGCTTCGACTGGGCAACGCCCACGGGTTTCGGGGCGACCGCGACACTTTCGGGCTTCGGAACTCGGCCGACGGTCGAGACACAGGCCGGCAGCGTGCGGGTCTCTCAAGACTACGGCGTGCTGGGGCTTCGCTATCTGACTCCCTCCGACTCGAGCCTCGGGGCGTTCTTCTCTCTCGGTGCGGGCGCCTTCAGAACCACGCTCGATGGCTCGGCCGATTCGCCCAATCGGGGGCATCGAGTCGACCAGTGGGCGCTCGTGCTGGAGGGTAGCCTCGGCGCCGAGCTCGAGGTTTCCGAGCGGTACTATCTGAGTCTGGCCGCGCATGCGCAGCTTACCGAGCCCTACGTCGCCATCCACTTCGTGGACGCTCGAGTCGCCACGACCGGGCGCCCGAACCTCTTGTGGTCGCTGACGTTCGGAGCTTGGCTATGACGAGGTTGTCTTGCCTCCAATGGCTTGCGCTGCTGCCTCTTGCCGCAGGCCCGGCGGGGTGCTCCCGCGCCGACCTGTATCCGGTGACGGGTGACGCGCCGCTGGAGAGCGGCACCAGCGACGGCAATAGCAGTGATGGCGGCGGCGATGGCGCTGTCACCAGCAACGGCAATAGCAGCGATGGCAGCACCAGCGACGGCAGCACCAGCGACGGCAGCACCAGCGATGGCGGCGACGCCAGCGCCGATGATGGCGGTATCGACAACGATAGCGGTACCGGCCCAGGCTGCACCGAACTTGCGCTCGACCCGGGCGACAGCAGCCAGACAGTGCTGGTGAACGGCAGCATGCGGAGCTACGTCTTGCATGTTCCGCCGGCCTACGACGGTCTTTCGCCCGTGCCGCTGGTCGTGGACTTTCATGGCGTGGGTGGCTCTGGGATCAACGAGCTTTCGAGCTCGCCCTACCCAGCGGCGCTCGATCCCGACGGCGTGGTCATGGCGTTTCCAGACGGTCTGAGAGGCCCGGCAGGAACTGCCTGGAATGTCGGACCTTGCTGCGTCGCGGACGTCGACGATGTGGCGTTCGCGCGAGCGCTCGTCGCCGATGTCCAGGCAAGCGCCTGCATCGATTCGAACCGGATCTACGCTGTCGGTGTGCTGACGGGCGGCGGCATGGCCCATTACGTCGCCTGTCAGGCGGCCGACCTGTTCGCAGCGGTGGCGCCAGCCGCGTTCGACCTACTGGCGGAGAATTTGGGGGATTGCGTACCGCCGCGACCCATCACGGTCATTTCCTTTCGCGGCACCGCCAGCACGCGTGTTCCGTACGACGGCGGACCCTCGTCACTGGTGCCTGGCATGCCGCTCACATTTCTGGGAGCACAAGGGACCTTCGAAGCCTGGTCGGAAATCGATGGCTGCGTCGGGCCTGCTTCGGCGCCCGATTCCAACGGATGCTCTGCCTACTCGGGGTGCAGCGGTGGCGTCGAAGTCATCCTGTGCACGAGCCAAGGTGGAACCGAAGAGCCAGGCGACCCGAGCATCGCCTGGCCCGTGCTCGAGCGGCACCGACTCTGAGGTCTCGGGTTTCCGGTGGCCGCCGAGGGCCATACAAGCGGGTTTGTCGTCCAACGCGCCGAGACGGCGAGCTGTCAATTCTGCTTGATGTACAGCCTGCACTCTGGCACCGGCGTGCCGCTCGCCGGGTCGGTGCAGGTGCCGGCGTTCTGCACCGGAGGGTACGAGTTCAGGCCTGGCGCCAACTGAACCGTCAGAAGCGAACCACTCAGCTCGTATGCGCCGCTCATGCTCTCTCCTACCGGAAGGTACGTTCCGGATCCCGAGCCAAAGGCGACCTGAAAGTGATGAAGTTCGTTGTCGTACGCCTGGATGGTCCAGTCCGACGACCAATCCGCATCGACGGCAGTATAAGTCATGGATGAATCGTCGATAGTGAGAGTATGAGGTGCGTCTGATGGCCCCAAATACACCCATGCGCCGTCAATCTCGAAGGGTTCGGGCTGAGCCTCCGTGCCGTCGTCCCCTCCGCAGCCCGGGAGTGCAACCATCGCTATCGCGATCGTCGTAACCAGACAATCGATCCTCATCTATTCCTCACCTGGAAAGGGCGATCCCATCTTGCGGACCCGCGCGTCGAGCGGACGAACGAAGCCCTCCGCGCTCACCTGCTCGCTGTATTTGGATGGCCGTTATTGGCCAAGACACTCGTCGACCATGTAGGACCATATCAGGTCGCCGACGTGTTCGCCACCCGACTGAGTCGGGTGGAGGCCGTCACTGGTGTCACCATTGACCCACACGGGTCTCAGATCCACCCAGTGGCAAGTGGGTGACGTCGATCCTTCACACACCGACTGCATATCCGGCTGCATGCCATCGAGGCAAGCTTTCAGTGAGGCGTCCGAGCCTGGTGGGTTTCCCGGTTCCGGGTAGCGCGTGTAGATGACATCTTCGACCCCGTAATCGGCCATCTTGCCGAGCAGGCCCTCGAATGTGCTCGGACACGAGGGGCACGACGACCCCGTGAGGCAGTCGATGCCACCACCGTCCATGATGATGAGTTTGATGGGCATATTGCCCTGTGTCGCGGCCGTCCATTCGTTGTTCGCGATGTAGTTCATGTTCTGTCCGCTGACAGCCACGTTGCGGTACGACTCGTTCGCACCGAGAGAACCGGCCTGCCTGGCGTTATCCTGGATCCGGTTCTGAATGTATTGAGGATTGATTGCATAGAAGGACTCGCCCATGATCACGACGTCGGAACCCATCGTCTGGCCCTTCTCGCAGGTACCGGAGGACGTGCCGCCGCCGCCAGTGCTGCCGCCCATGCCTCCCACGGTGCTCATGCCGCCGTCGCCCCCGCCAGTGACCGTACCGCCCGCGCCAGTGACCGTGCCACCCATGGTGGCACCGCCAGCCGACGACATTCCGACTGTCCCAGTGGCTCCTCCAGCGCTGCTCCCGCCCTGACCGACCGAGCCAGCCATTCCCGTCGCGCCCCCCGAGGACGTGCTGCCCACGGTCGACGTGCTGCCCATGACGGTTGTGCCGCCCACGGTCGACGTGCTGCCCATGACGGTTGTGCCGCCCACGGTCGAGCTGGCAGTAGTGCCTCCAAAGCTTCCGCCTTCCGTGCCGCCACCGTTGGTCGCCGTACCGCCGTTGCCATCGTCACTCGAACAGGCTCCGGCACCCAAGCTCGCGAGCCCGAAGACCAAGAGAATACCAGACCGACTATTCTGTCTTGAAATCATTGTGTTCCTCCATCGAGAAGACCTTCGAAGGCGCGACGCGGCACGCGACAGGTGGTGGCCGCAATGGCCAAGACTCGGTTCCTTGTGCGAATGGCTTCGCAACCGCGACGGGGATCCATTCGCCGCCCCCGCGGGAAGTGAGCCATGAGTTTCCGTGAAGCGACTGCCGGCGCCGCCAGACATGAATGCTGCGCCCGGCTCGAGCGCGGGAAGGCTGACGAGCTCGGCAACCGCGTGAAAAGCTCCAGATGTTTGCGATCGAGCAGCTTCCTGGTGCAGGGCACCGCCCCGGACACGAGCCAGGCCTTGAAGGCCCGCCGATTTTTCCCGCTAGGGTTACAATCGAGCCAAGCTGCGTTCGCGTCGTACACTGTTCAGAATCCTCGAACCGGTGCTGCTTACCATCTCCCGGCTCGCTGTACAGAGGACAAATACGCCCCCCTCCGCGCGGAGAACGGCGACGCCCACGATCGCTTCTCTGCTGCTGCTCACGCTCACTACTAGCTGAGCTCTGCATAACACTTCACGCACCACTACAAACAGCTGTGACCGCGCGAGCGACATTGACGTCTCGCCCTCGTCGCATTCGAACAGGCAGTGCAGTGCCAATACCAGTGCAGTGCCAATACCAGTGCAGTGCCAATACTCGTGGCGAAGTCTCTCGCTCGCACCAGCTCGTGCGTAAGGGACCAGCGTGCCCTGGATGGGGCGAGGCCGAGGTGCAGGGGTATCGGGAGCTGCGCGGCTCCAGCCCCCCAAGCGCCATCGCGTAGAGTACGTGATCAAGGCGTAGGTGGAGTCCACCTACCGACTGAATTTTCGAGAGACCAAGACTCTCCGCCCTGAAAGGCCAAGGCTTGGTACGAATTCAGTGCAGAAAGGTGAAATCCTCGTGGGACGCGGGGCCGGCATGTTCTCTGCCCAACTCGACCTTCTCGACGCTCCCTTTCGAGCATCGCGAATCGATCAGCACGACTAACTTTCCGGTCCCTCTTCGAAGAGCGGTGCGTCGCCGCCAATGTGGTCCCACGGAGCCTTCGAACCAATGAAGAGGTGTCGCTGGATCTGGATGCCGGGGTCGCCGTCGATGGTCCCCAGCGTGACTCCCTTCACCGTGCCTTCGTGCATCCCGCAGAGCGTGGAGCCGCAGCGCCCGCAGAAGCCAACTTCCCAGCCGTTACCGCTGGCGTAGCGGCGGAGGGCCGTCGGCTCGCAGGTCCACGTGAAGCTACCTTCGGCAAGAAATCCGAAGGCCGAACCTGCACCGCTGAAAGTCTTGCGGCAACGCGAACAATGGCAGCTTTCGGCTCCTACCAGCGGTGCGCGGATGGCGAACGTCAAGGCCGAACAAGAGCAACTGCCAGTAAGCATCGCTTCGAATCCTCGCACAGCGTATTCTGCGAAGCCAGCCCGAGCGTGCCAGGCCGCCCTGGCATCGGTGCCCGCGGCATTTCCGGCCAAGACTGGGTTCCCTAGCTGTCGACCCCACAGCCATTGGCGACGTCGGAAGGCTCCGCATAAGCCAGTGCGCTTGGCCGCCTCGGCGAACTCCAGGACGTCACCGATCACGGCGCAGCTGGCCATTGATAACGGATCCGTTCCTAGCGGCGATCCTCCATTAGGAACGGATCCTTGACTAACGAGCAAGACTGGTAATGAATTCGTTACCAGCAGACAACCCTAAGCACGAACTCGTTCCGAGCGGGATGCGTCGATGAAGCAAAGGAAAACAGGCACCTATGAGCGGACCACAGAAGGCGGCGAGGAAGTGGCGGCCTTCATTCCGGCCGCACTGCCACCCACACGACCGAAGCTCGCCATCGAAGGTTCCCTCGACGAGCGCCTCCGCGCCGCGGAACAGGCGCTGGTCCGACTCGAGCTTGCCGGCGAGATGGTGCCGTCGCTCGATTGGTTCATCGACGCCTTCGTCCGCAAGGAGGCGGTCGTCTCGTCTCAGATCGAGGGCACGCAGGCGACCCTCGTCGACCTGCTCACCTTCGAGGCCGTAAGCGACGAAAGCCCAAGGAGCGCCGACATCGAGGAGGTCTGCAACTACCTCGACGCCCTCCACTTCGCGCGAGCGCAGCTCGCCGACGCGTCGGGGCTGCCGCTGTCGATGCGCTTGCTCAACGAAACGCACGCGCGCCTCATGCAAGGCGTTCGGGGCGCCGACAAGCAGCCGGGGGAGGCGCGTCGCACACAGAACTGGATCGGCGGGAGTCGTCCAGGCAATGCGGACTTCGTGCCGCCGCCGCCCCATGCCCTCGGCGAGCTGCTGTCGGCGTTCGAGAAGTACATCCACGCAGACGATGATTTGCCGCCTCTCGTTCGCGCGGGGCTTCTGCACGTCCAGTTCGAGACCATTCATCCCTACCTCGACGGCAACGGGAGAATCGGCCGCTTACTCGTCACGTTGCTCCTCGAGCACTGGAAGCTGCTCACCAAGCCGCTGCTGTACTTGAGTCTCTTCTTCAAGCGGCACCGGAGCGACTATTACAACCGCCTCGGCGCCGTGCGGACGAGCGGCGACTGGGAAGGATGGACCGACTTCTTCTTGGACGGTGTCGCGACCATCGCCGACGAAGCGGTGGCGTCAGCACGCGAGCTCTTCACGCTGGTCACCGACGATCGCTCACGCGCCCTCGACCACGCTGGCACGTCGGTCGCGGCGGTGCGTCTCTTCGAGCTTCTGCCACGGCATCCCGTGGTGTCGGTGGCTTTCGCCATCAAGCAGCTCGGCGTGAGCAAGCCCACCGCCGGGCGCGCTGTCGAGGCACTCGAAAAGGCCGGCGTCCTCGCCGAGACCACCGGCAAAAAGCGCGACCGCTCGTGGGTGTACCAGCGCTACCTCGACAAGCTACGTGTCGGCACCGAGCTCGATACGACGGCAAAAGGAGCCACACACCGGGCGCGTATGATGTCTTGGCGACGGTAGCTGCTGGCCAACGAGTGGTAACCGCCCATTGGGAAACGCTTGTTCTCGACGCAGGCCCCGCGCCCAGGGTACGGTGGATGTCCCAACGACAGCGAGTCGCGGATATGAGCAAGGCAAAATTCAAGATGGGACGGCTCGACCACGTGCACATCCGCGTGCCCGACCGGGAGGCGGCTGCGCGCTGGTACGCCGAGCACCTCGGGTTTGAGCCCGTTGAGCGGTTCGAGTTCTGGGCGAAGGGCTTCGAGGGCGGCCCGCTGCAGATCTCTGCCGACGGTGGGCGGACGATGCTCGCACTGTTCGAGGCAAGCGAGGGGCACCCGATGATCCCGCAGCAGACCGGTGTTGCCTTCAGTTTGGACGCCGACGCTTTCATTGCATTCGCCCGCTCGCTCCCCGGCGAGATCAACGGCCCATCGGGTCAACCACTCGAAGTCGGCGACGTGGTCGATTTCGACATGTGCTGGGCCTACAACATGGCCGACCCGTGGGGAAATCAGTACGAACTCAACTGCTATGAGTACGAGCGCATCAAGACGGATCTCATCGAGGCCGACGGTGTCCAACCTGTACGGTACTGGCCACGCGAGCTGCACACGCAGTACCGCAATCCGTAGTTGGCTGGCCACGCGACGGTCGCGAACCAGCGGCGACATCGAGCACGAGAAGCAGTTGTGAACCGGACGCGGACGGCGCAGTGGCGGCGCTGCTCGAAGCAAGACGATGCGAGGCGATCCTGAGGGTCGCTCGACAACTACGGCTGCCAGTCGCCGCGCTCGAGTCGATAAACCGCGCAGTCGTCGTCACCGAAGCTGCGGTTGTCGACGAACCGAAACCCGAGGGGATGACGCTCGCCGCTCCGCCCATTCGCCAAGCACCGTCCATTCGCGCCCTCGCTCGGGTAGGTCAGAGGCAACGAGGTTCCCGGGCATCCGCACCTTGTTGAGGCCTATGCAGGGCACGAGGCGTGGGCGGCGGAGTGGCGGCGGGCGCTGGCTTCGGGTGAGGTCGGGAGCCGGATGGAGCTGGCTCGGCGAGAGGGCGTGTCGCGGGCTTGGAGGTGACAAGCGTGTCAGGAGTTCAGCGTCGAAGCGCAGCTACCTGGGTGTCCGGGGCGCCATGACGCACCACCGAGACGAAGCCCACCAGCAAAGTCAAGTCTCCAAACGCGCAGATCTTCTCGCTGACAACGCTTCCCTCTCAGCTTCACCCACGCACGCACCATCAACAAGAGGCGCGTCTCTTTCTGGCTTTCGTCCCCTTCCTCGAGCTGAGCACCTATAGAGCGCGCTTCATTCCAAGCCCGCACGCAACTCGGCCATCTGCTTCGCGGTCAGCGGCCGTTCGAGCGCGAGGAACTCGTAGCACTGGTACTCGCTCATGGCGCGCCCACCTCCCGCTCCGTCCACGTCTTCCCTGCCTCGATCGCGGCAAGGCTCGCGTGCGCACCGAGGGGGCCACCCGGGTCGAGGCGAAGGAGCCGGCGCAACACAGCGGCCGCGTCTGTACGCCGATCGCCGCGGAGGAGTGCGCGAGCGAGCCCATGCAGACAGCGGAGGAAGGGGCGATTCTCCACGTGCCCCCACGGCAGCACGCCGTCGAAGTCCTCGCCCACGGTGAGCGAGCCGATGGCTACGCCCAGCTCGAAGTGATGGAGGGCGAGCGGGAACCAGCTCGAGAGATGGCGCTCGCCGAGCAATGCGTGCGCGTCGAGGTAGCGCAGATCGAGCGCGAGCGCCTGGTCGAGCACTTCATCGGCCTCGGCGTAGGCGCCCTCTTCGATGCAGTCCCGCGCTTCGAGGATGAGGTCCACTCCGACGTCGCCCCTCCCGGGAGCGACCGCCGCCAGCCGGTACACACCACGTCCATCCTCCAGCTCGTCCTCACGATTCAGCCCGAGAGGCTCGAGCCCGAGCACGGATGCGTCGATCCGCACCGAGGACACAGCGCCCGAGAGGTACGGATGCCGCCCGTGCGTCCATTGCTTCTTCGGCGTGACAGTGATGATCGAGCCCGCAATCTCATCCCGCACCGCCGTGCGGAGCGTGACTTCACGGGCAGATCCGAGGAGGCGGCAACGCAGCGCGTTCGACTTGCACGCGAGCACGACGAGGTCCACAGACTCGCCGACGACGATGTCATCGCCCCCGACCTTGTGCGGCCGCGCAACGTCCGACGCCGCCACGAGCGGCGCGAGGCCCAGCCACTCGCGGTAGCGCGCTACGAGAGCCGCGCCGGCACTTCCGGTCGGGAACACCACGTCCGCGAAACCGAGCTCGTATTCGGAGTCGCCACGCTTGCAGGTCGCGAGCAGGCCCATATGCGGTAGCGCCGGGTTGTGGATCTGCGTGACTGTGACTGGCTCGCCGATGACGTGGGCGTCGGCTGGAAGGAGGACTTCGGCGCGCGCTGCAGCCTCGAAATCGAGGAGGGCGCGCGCGTGGTGGGTCCGGCTATCGGTGGTCTCACTCATGGCGCCCCCTTTTCGTGCGCGCCTTCCGGGTTGTCGTCGAGGGCGCGGCGCGGGACGCTTTGCCCGGGGGGCTCTTCGGCTCGCCCCTACCGAGACGCTTGGTCCCCGCTACGACACGATCGAAGTCGCTTTCGAAAAGGCGGTCCTGCACGATGCGGTACCTCTCGAACTCGCTCTCGGCGTGCGCCCTAGCGATCTCCACCGTCACCTTGCCGTGTCGTAGTTCTTGCCGTCGGCGGCAGTTATCCGAAAATTTCGGATAACTGCGTCCTCCTCCAGCTCGCTGTCCGAAAAGATCGTCTTCAGATGGTAGTTGATGGTGCGGACGTCGACGTCGTAGAGCTGCGCCATCATCTTCTGGCTCAGCCAGACGTTCTCGTCGGCGTACACCGCTTCGACCCCGCCCTGGCCACTGGCAGCCACGAAGGTCAGGTACTCGGCCGCCGAAGAGCGGACGAGGGAGACGGAGGGGGATTTCTTGTTGCGGGTGGTCATCGTTTGCCCTCCAGCTCTTCCCACGTCTTGCCCGCCTCGACCGCGGCGAGGTTGAAGCGAGCGCCCTGGTTGTCGCTCGGGCTGAGCCACAGCATCCGCTGGAAAACATGCGCGGCCGCTCGCAGGTCACCGAGCCGCCACGCACAGAGGCCCACGCCATTCAGGCAGCGCAGAAACGGCCGGTTGTCGATGAGCCCCCAAGCGAGCACGCCGTCGAACCCCTCGCCGAGCGAGAGCGTGCCGATGCTCACGCCCATCTCGTAGTGGCGCAGTGCCTCGGCGGGTCCGTGGTCGAACGCGAAGTTGCCGAGGTGCGCGTGGGCGTCGAGACAGCGAAGATCCTGCGCGAGTAGCTTCATCAGGATCTCCCGTGCCGCGGCCCGATCCCCCGCCGTCTCGAGCTCGCTCGCCTCGACGATGGGGTCCGAGTCGAAATCCTCGGGGTCGAAGCCGGGAAGCACCTGCTCCATTTCGAACATTGGCCGCTTGCCGCGCGCGATGATCGGCTGGGCCCATTCGTCGATGGGCTCACATTCCTCGCCCCAGTACTCGTGCTCGGGGTCCCACTCGCCTTCGTCGCGCAACGCGAGCGGCACGAGCCCGAGCGCCGCCACGTCGACGCGCTCGTCGGCCACGTCGCCCGAGATGTAAGGGTGGCGCGCATGGGTCCACTGCTTCTTGGGCGTGACCTTGACGATAGCACCCGGGATCTCGTCGCGAACCGCCGTCCGCAGCGTGACCTCGCGTGTGCTGCCCAGCAGACGACAGCGGAGCGCGTTGGTCTTGGATGCGAGCACCACCAACTCGATCGGGGTGCCGATGACGATGTCGTCGCTCGCGACCTTGTGCGGACGTGACGCGTCCACCGGTCGCTCACCTCCGTCTACCGCGCCGAAACCGAGCCACACGCGGTATCGGGCAACAAAGGCCGCTCCAGCGCTTCCGGCCGGGAAGACCACGTCTGCGAGGCCAACCTCGTGCGTCCTCTCCTCGGACTCGCAGGTCGCCAGGAGCCCGACTCGCGGCAAGCCCTTGTACCGGATCGCACGAATCGTTACCGGCTCACCCACGACGTGACCGTCCGCCGGCAACGCAACCTGGGCCATCGCGGCGGCTTCGAGCGCGCGGAGCTCGGCGTCGTCAGGCGACGTCGTCCGATCGGGGGGGGCGCCAGGGCGGCCGCCGTCTGGAGGATTCGGATCCAAGGCGGCCCATTCTATGTCGAAGGGGCCCTTACCTCAACACCCGTTCAGCGATCCGGGACAGGGCACCGACGCACTCGTCGCCGACCCACGGGACGGCGAGAGCGCCCCTCTTTTCCGGCTCACCCGACGCCCAAGGTACCCCAAACGGAGCGCGGCCCGATGTGAAGCCGGCGATGTACTCAAGAATCGTCATCCCATTCCTCCCCATAGCCCGCTGGAATTCCCTCTTGCTCTCGAGTGGTGGGCGAAACAACTCGTCGCGAGGAGGTCTGCAACGTGGCGCGCAGCCGAGCGACGCACACTGGATCCAGGCCGACACCCGGCGTTTGGAGCTCTT
>CAWELQ010000025.1:0-52620 GCA_963809955.1 uncultured delta proteobacterium | reverse complement strand
GCCTATGGATTGGTCACATTTCATTGCAAAGTTTCGGTGGACGTGATCAAAGCTCTGGGTGGCCCAATCATCTGACCCGGCGATGGACGGTGTTGAATTGGAGTTCGAAGGCGCGGAATTTGGCGACAAGCGGCTAGCGACGCGTGTGGAAGGCTTGGCGGGCGCGATGGCAAGGGAGCCGTCCGCCAGCTTTCCGCAGGCACTGTCAGCTGCAGAGTGGGAAGCAGCGTATCGGTTCTTCGGCAACGTCAAGTGCCACCAGCGCCAAGAACGGTGAGCTGCAGGAGCGCTGGGGCAGCCATGTCTACGGCGTCCATGCGTCGGGATTGGCGCCAGAGAAGGTCATTCATTTGATGGATCGCGAAGCTGACGATTTCGAGATATTGGCGTTGCTGAGCTCGCTCAGGACGCGCTTTGTGATTAGGGTTCAGCACAATCGCAGACTGGAAAATGGCCATTTGCGCGAGGTGGCAGAGGCCACCGATATTCGTGCTGAACGAGAGGTGGCGTTATCGAAGCGGGTAGGAAAAGCGGGGCCAAAACAACGCAAGATTCATCCGGCACGCAAGAGTCGCACGGCACAGCTCGCCATCGCCGCCACTCGAGTGCGTCTCCTTAGCAATCCCCGTGCGGCAGCTTCTTCGCGAGAGACGCTCGAGCTGAACGTTGTACGAGTGTGGGAACCCGAGCCGCCTGAGGGTGAGGCCCCGGTCGATTGGCTCTTGTACACGAGTGAACCAGTCGACGAGGAGGAGCAACTGCTTCGAGTTGTGGACTGCTATCGAGCACGCTGGACGATCGAGGAGTACTTCAAAGCGCTCAAGACCGGATGCGCGCTCGAGAAGCGACAGTTGGGAGACCTGCATGCTCTGACAAACGCGGCGCTGCTACTGCCCATCGCTTGGAAGCTTTTGCTGCTGAAGAGTGAGATTCGGACTCGGCCCTTGGCACCTGCGACAACGATACTCGAAGCCGATGAGCTGGAAGTACTGAGGCTAATAGCGCGCCAGCCGCTCCCTGAGACGCCTGCTGTCCAGAAAGTCGTGCTCGCGATAGCTGGTCTTGGTGGTCACCTCAAGCATAATGGAGCACCAGGCTGGCAAACCCTTGCTCGAGGGTACGATCGCTTGTGTGCCACTCTGGAGGGCTACAAACTCCGGCGCGCGATGGAATGCGGTTAGCTGTCAGCGCCGCGACAGCCCGTACAAACGACCACCGAGAGCGCCCAAGTCGGCGACGACGGCCTGCGCGAGCTCGTGGTTGATGTAGCCCCAGGCAGCAGCCAGCTGCAATGAGGCTTGCGATTCATAGAGCTCTCCCAGTGCGCGACGGAAGCTCTGCCGAGCATTGCCGGCTTTGACCCCAAAGGCCTCGGAGACATTGAGACCGGTACTATTCAGAGAGCGTCTGAGCTGCTTGCTCAGATCCTGGTCCTTGCGTTCGATAGCGTCGATCAGGGGCCGAGCGCGCTGAATGATGTTGATGACTTGGTCGAGAAGCTGTTGGCGAAGTGTCGTGTTCATGCCCTCCACTGGCGCAGCTTATGTGACACCTCCCCGTTGCCCCGCGCGATCGTCGACCGCCTACCATCGCTAGTGACGCCGCATCCCGCTTGCACCGCCCTTGAAGGTGGCGCAGAAGGTGCGCCGAACGGGTGTGAACACGACACGTAGCCAGCTTCGAGGGCGGCACCAGCGTCAGTGACAGCACGCCGCTTCAGAAGTAGCAGACCGTATCTGCCGCAGCCGCGGTTGCCGCAGCCGCAGTTGCCGCAGCCGCAGTTGCCGCAGCCGTCGCTGCTGCTGTCGTCGTTGCGGTCGCAGCCACAGCCGCTGATGCCGAACCTGAGGCTCACACCCATACTGCAACTTCACCGCAACTCCGCGATCAATGGTCAGTAGCGAGCCCCGAGCATGGCCAAGAAGCCAACGTGCTCCCCGGAAGACGCCCGGAAGACAGCGCCCTGTCTCCTGCGTCTCCTGCCACGCAAGGGCGTGATCGAGCAGGACTCGGTCAACGCCGACGAGTCCCTTGCTGACAGGTGCAATTTGACAACATGGGGCATCAGGGCGACGCTGAAGCATGGCTCGCGATCCGGATGCAGGCGCTCACCGGCCGGCGCGTGGCCCGCCCGAAATTTCGTGGCACATCGAGGCGGGGTGGATCGCTCTCGTGCTGATGGCTGGCGCCTGCGCGACGCAGAGGCACGCGATCGCCACGAGCCCCGAGAGCGTCGCCTCCAATCGCGAGCGGCCAACGCGCCCGTCATCCTCTCCAGCGCGCTCGGCCGGGCCGCCCCTGGCGGCGGAAACAGAGGTGAGCCAAGCCACACAACCCGAGACCGAGCAACCACGCCCAACTCGAGTGGGCCCCCCAGGCCGCTCTGGCACGGCCGATCCGACCACTGACCCTTCTTACCGTCCGCCTTGGTGGCGTCCTCGCCCGAAACCTTGCGAAGTGGTTGCCACCAGCAGCACAACGGCATTTCCAGAGCTCCCCGATTGTGACGAGTACTGGAGGCACGCGGAGCCGAAGCTGCCAGAGACGGGACCATCGTTGCCGCCCCTGAGCGAGCTCCAGGGGGACCGCTGGCACGTGGAGAGGCGCCGCTGCGCGTTTCGTCCCAAGCGCGCTCCGGGCACCGACGGATGGCCCGAGCTAGTCAACCAGATACACCTACGGCTCCATCTGGTCTTTGCGGGCGAATATCTACAGCGACTCGAAGACCTGGGGCCAGAACAGCCAGCGAACGACGAGAACCTTTCCGTCGTCGTGGAGATCGCGGTGGACCCATCGAGCGGTGAGCTCACTCACATTGCCGTGCCGAAACCGTCGGGACAGGTACTCTTCGACGCGATTGCGTTGGAGTCGTTTCTCGTCGCGTTCCCCGTCTCCGTCCCTGCCACCCTGAGGACGAGCGGGGCTCCGCTCTTGCTCAAGTGGGAACTCCACCGCTTGCCCGAGTTCGCTTGCTCCACCTTTTTTTCAAATCCTCTCGAGCTGCGCCCGACGAAGTGAGCCCACGCGGTCCGGCCCGAGCGGCCAGGGTGGATTTCGCTGGGTCGCCAGTCGTCTTTCGCACGGAGGACTGCTCCCGCAACACCCGAGGTGAAGCCCGCAAAGGCGACGGCAAGGGTCGCCGCAAAAGCGCTTTCGCGTAATCACAGGTGAACCGCGCACGGTCTCGGGCCGAGCCCCTCACAGGCCACGTGGCCCGCTCCGAGAACGCTGTTTACTTTATAACTATTTGTATCTATACAACTTTTGTTGACATTAGTGAACATTGTTCACGGTTCGCACCGGGCGTTGCGGGCGGAGGGGTCGCCTAGTTCGCGCGCTTCATCGAGTTATAGAGCGCGTCGGTCACCGTGCTGCTCCGGCGCGGCGGGTTGCCTAGTTCGCGCGCTTCATCGAGTCATTGGAGTGCGGATCGGTCACCGTGCTGCTCCGGGGCGGAGGGGTTGCCTAGTTCGCGCGCTTCATCAAGTATTGGAGCGCTGATTTCACGCCGGCGTCGGGCATCGAGTGGCCCCCGGTGGGGCGTTCCACGAAGCGGTGTGGCCAGCCGAGGCGCTGGAGCATCCTTCCGAGCTTGCGCACGTCGCTGACCGCGGACTTGTCGTTGCGGCTGCATTGCAGGTAGACGGGCACTCGGGTCGTGGCGGCCCGAGCGTAGCGTTCGAGCCATTTGCCCCCGGACCCGCCGGCGAACAGCGCCGCGCCTTGCCCCGGCAGCTTGCCGCGCAGTACGAGCTGAGAAGCATAGTAGGCGCCGTTGGAAAAGCCGAAGACGAAGACCCGCGCGTAGGGCTTGTTCCGCCTCTCTTCGAGAGCCGTGCGTGCGGCTTGCCATTCGCTCAACAGGTTTTGTTCGACTTGCTGTTGCGCGGCCACGCTGGTGGGCCAGGTCCACCAGTCGCGCATGCCCGGTGGACCGACGCCCTGACGTCCGCGCGGCATGAGCACGTCGAAGCCGTTCTGGTGGGCGGCGCGTGCAATCGCTCGCTGCTGTTGATACTGCCAGCCGGAGTCGGGTTGGATCACTCCGTGCAGGAAGAGCACGAGCGTATCACTGATGGCGCCGGAGGATGTCCAGGCGCAGACAGAGCTCGGCAAGGCCTCGAGCTCTGGGGCGCACCAGGCCGCGCTTTCGGTCGTGTGCTCGGCTGGGCTCTTTGCGTTTGTCTGTCGTAGGGGCCAGCCCAAGGCCACCACGAGCGTGAGCCCGAGCAAAAGCCCCTTTGGCAAGCGGTTGTGCGCGGCGCCCGTCAGCATCGATGGCGATGCTAGCATCGGCCCGTGGCTTTCGTCATCCGAGCGAGCGCGAGATCTCCGATACTGGGCGCTCGTGCTAGTCTCGGAGAGCGTGATCGCTCCGCTGTTGCTGCTGGTCTGCCGCCTGACGCTCAGGGTCTTCTTTCGACAAGTCGAGATTGCCGGCCAGCAAGAGCTGCCGCGCTCGGGCAAGGTCATGTTCGCGCTGAACCATCCGAACGGGCTGATCGATCCACTGTTCATTCTCTGTTTTGCCGAGCGCCCGGTGTCTCTGCTCGCCAAGGAGCCGCTGTTCAGGATGCCCGTGGTCGGAAGCTTTGTGCGCGGTCTGGGTTGCCTTCCGATCTATCGCAAACAGGACAATCACGACACGGCCCAGAACCGTGCGGTGCTCGAACGAGCCGTGGACCTTCTGAGTCAGGGCCGCGCGCTCGCTTTGTTCCCCGAGGGCACCTCGCACAGCGACCCGCGCCTGCGGCCGCTGAAGAGCGGTGCTGCTCGCATCGCTCTCGGGGCTGCCTCGCTTTCCGGCAGTGAAGTCCAGCTGATCCCGGCGGGTCTGTATTATTCCAGAAAGCACATGTTCCGAAGCAATGCGCTGCTTCGCTTCGGTGAGCCCATGCGCGTCGGCCCGATCGCGCTCGATGCGCACGGCAGTCCGGACCCGGAACGCGTGCGCGAGCTCACGGAGCAGCTGGGCGCTCGCCTGGCCGAGCTCACCTTGCAGGCGGACAGCGCGAGCGTGATCGATCTTGCCAAGAGTGCTGAGCGCATCTTGCAGTCGGCGCAAGGCGACGCGGGACAGGATCCGCCCCGACTCATGCTGGACAAGCTCGGCCTGAGGCAACGGTTGATCCAGGGCCATGCCGAGCTCGCTGACGAAAGCGACGTCTCCCAGTTGATCGAACGGCTCGAGGCTTACCAGCAGAGCCTCGAGCCGCGTGGTTTACCCATCGACGTCGCCTTCCACCCGAGGCCGCTCCGAGCGCTCGTCGAGCTGCTGCCGTTGCTACTGAAGATTGGCGTGTCTGGTCGTGCCGGGCCTGGTGGGCCTGATGACTCATTACCCCGCCTACCGTTTAGCGGGCTTCCTGGCATTTCGGTACGCCGGTTCCGAGTTGGATATCGCTGCCACCGCGAAGGTACTGGCGGGGTTGCTGCTCTTCCCGCTCACCTGGCTTTTGGACGCGCTGCTGGTGGCGGTGCTGTTCTCTCCGTGGGCCGGTGCCGTGACCTTGGTGGTGTTGCCCGTGGCAGGCGTGGCGGCGTTGTTCCTGGCGGAGCTCTCGTCCGCCGCTGGGCGGCGCCTCAGAACGCTCGTCGTGGCCTGGCGCGAACCCGGCTTCGTGCAGCGCACTCTCGAGGAACGGCGCGTCATTCGTGGCGAGATCCTGCGCATTGGCCAGCGCCTGGAACGATCATCGGAGCAACACGCGCGTTGACTATTCGAGTCGAGGCGTCTCGCGCTGGCGGGGGCGGAGCACCAGGTACAGGGCCACGCCGGTGACCAGCAGACCTCCGGCGACGAAGCCCATGGCGCGCACCGCCAGAGGGCCGTGCTCCGGAATGGCCCCGGCAAGCAAGCCGGTCAAGAAAAGCGCTACTCCGTTGAGCAGCTTGACCACGAAGTTGTACACGCCGAAGTACACGCTCGTGACTTGGGCGGTCTGGTCCGCGGCAGACCCCGTGATGGCTTCGCCCTCCAGCCCCAAGAGGATGGACGCCATGGGGCCAGCGGTTGCGAAGACGCACATCGCTGTCGTCAATGGGGAGCCGACGAGCGCCGTGCCCAGCAAACCGGCGCCGCCGTAAGCAATGCCGAGCAAGACCGTGGCCACCAGCACGGAGCGTTCCCAGCCGAAGCGGAAGGCGAGCCGGGGCACGATGGCGAACCCGAGCACCGACGTGCCGAGAAACGGCCCGAGCAGGGCTGCCACGTCCCGAATACTGCCCCCGAGCAGGTCCGTCGCGATGTAGGGCGCTGCGGCTGTCATCACGGTAAACGACATTTGGCCTCCGGCGAACAGCACGATCACTGCCAGGAAACGACGGTGGGTGAGCGCCAGCTTGAACCCGGTGGCGAGCGGCATGTCCCGAGCGTGGGTTCTTTGGCTCGGGAGCTCGGAGCGCGGCTGAGCGTAGTAGGGGAGCACCATCAGTGCGGCACAGGGAACACCCCACCAAAGGGCGGCCCAGAAGTAACCCAGCGAGTCGATCAGAAATGGGCTGATGACGAATCCGAAGCCGGTCGCGATCAATACGCCGACGCCCAGCATGTTGGAAAGCCTGGCGCGCGTCCGGACGTTCCCCTGAGAGTAGTCGTCGACCAGGCTCCAGTAGGGGATCACGTAGACGGTATACCCGGCGAAGAACACGAACATGCCCAGAGCTAGCAGCGCGTAGCGAAGCACTTCGCTCATCGAAGCGTCGGGCGCGAAGATCATCGCCATCCCCAGCGGCGGCAGCAAAAAGGCAAACCAGAGCAGAGTGCGCCGCTCGTGTCCTCGCGTCACCCAGGCGTCGCTGGCCACCCCCGCGATGGGGTCGGTCACGCCATCGAACACGCGAAACGCCAGAAACAAGCTGCCGGCCACGCCCGCGGCGAACAGCGCGGGGGCTGCGCTGGTACCGGGCTCGGCGAAATGCAAGATCCACTGAAAGAAGAAGCGCGCCAGCGCCATGACTCCGAGCTGACCCGCGCCGTACAGCAGATAGCCGCCGAGCTTCACGCCGAAAGCATAGTACGTGTCGGTGACAAAAGACTTCCGCGGCTGCATGGCCGAGCAGCCGCGGAAGAAGTTTGGACGACTCTCGGTACGCCCCACCGCCCTGGCGACGGCGATGTTAAGGAAGCTAAGAACTCATCGGAGGTTTGCCCAAGCCCGGCCGGATGAGCAGAGCGGGCGGCTCGGTGTGCGCAAGGCTCGTGCCATCGCGGCACCGCTCGCTGAGGCGTGAAACGCTGGAAATCCGCCGCGTCGCCGCGTTGGAACCCAGCGTGGCTTGTGCCAGAGCGTGCCAGGGGTTGGCCGTGCTGTCGTGGCGCACCCGTGACAGGTCGGCGACTCGAGCGCGCACGAATCTATTCGAGCAGGCCGCGCTGAAGCGCCAACAGGACTGCGGCCACGTGCACCGCATGCACGATCTCTCCGGTTTCGACCAGCTCGCGGGCGCGCGCGCGAGGAACGACCTCGACGACCACGTCTTCTCCGTCATCCAGTGATTGCTCGTGAGTCGGCTCGGCGCCGAGAGCGACGAAGCAATGGGCCAGGTGGGTGTGGCGGGCCGGTTCGGGAGTCAGCGTTGCCAGCTCGACCCAGTTGTCGGAGGTGTACCCGGTTTCCTCGAAGAGCTCGCGGCGAGCCGCCGCCTGTGGGGTCTCGTCGGGTTCGATGACGCCTGCCGGTAGCTCCAGCGTGACTCGACCAGCCCCGTGCCGGTACTGTCGGGTCAGGATGAGCTCCCCTTTTGCCGAGACGCACACCACGCAGGACCAGCTGGGCACCTCCAGAACGTAGAATTCGTCGATGGTGACGTCGCCGCCGGTCTTGACGCGATCCCGCCGCACGTTGAGCCAGCGCTTCTGGAGCAGATATTCGCTGTCGAGGACTTGCCAGCTTTCGAGTCGCCGCATGTTCGGAGCGTTCCACGCGGCAGGGCTCGCGTAAAGCTAGTCGCTGCTCAATAGCTCGAGGAGCCCCAGGCCCACCGCGGCGATGGCCGCCCACACGCCCGACTCCGGCTCAGCGCTGGAAACCGCTGGGCCGCGGAAGATCTCGAACGGCGCGCTGGGTCGAGGCGGCAGGTCGCGCTCTCGTTGCAAGCGACGAGCAAGCGCCAGGCCCCCCTCTTCGACGAATTTCAGAACCTGGGGCAGCTCGCCGGGATCGAACCACAGACCGTGGCGAGAGCACACATCCACGATGATCCCACTCGTGCCCCCGAAGTTCACGCGATTCATCAGCTCGCCGCACGCTGGGCACTTCACGTACACCACCGGCTGCTCGAGTGGGTTGGCCTGCCTCGGCTTGCGCGGAAAAAGGGCGCCGGCGATCTCACGCCGTTCCAGGAGCTCTTTGAGCAGCGCATGCTCCACGAATTGAGCGCCACACAGACCACAGTCGAACAGCCTGCCGGCGGGCGCGCGATAGCAGCCGAGGTCGACGGAGCACTTGGGGCAGGTGAGCTCCCCCGGGCCATAAATGGGCTCGAGCCCCAGGGCGTATCCGCACCCTGAGCAGTGCAGCGCCTCCGGAACGTTCATCTGGTGGCAATCGGCGCAGCGCACCGTGGCGATGGGCTCGCTACAGTAGCTACAGTGACGGGCGCGCTCCTCGTTGGGAGCACCGCAATTCGAGCAATGAGTGCCGCTTGCCACCATTCGAGATTAGCCGGCCCGAGCCCGCACGACAAAGTGCAGCGGCTCGGGGAGGCTGCTCGACCGACAGTGCGGTCGGCTATCAAAAATTAGGACGCCTGGATCACTCCCTCGTCGTCGAAGTCGGCGTCGGTGAGGTCGTCTTCGCCGATGGCCTCCACCAGTTCGTCGATGTCGCCGCTCGGAGGTGCGTCGGTCCAGCGATCCGGGTCTTCGCCGCCGTTGGCGTCGGGGCTCATCGCGCTGACTCCGTTGTCGCCGGCAGCATCGCCGTCATTGGCCTGAACGTAGCCGTGCTGCTCAGCGATCCTGGTCTGAATGACCGTGTCCCAGATGTGGGACAACGGGACGAATTCGACCAGCACCTCGGGCGGCATTGCCGAGAGCAGGTTCGTCTCCGTGAAGGCGCTGCCGGTCTTGCCCTGCCGGAGCGCTTCTTCGATGATCTTGCCCAGGGCTTCCTTGCTCAGGCGCAGCGCGAGCTCGCCGACGCTGATGCCCTCCACCACGTCTTGATGGGTGATGAGCTTGTCTTCGAGGGCCTGGTTCAGCATGAACGCGACATGCTGCTGGGCGACCTTCGAGGATTTGCCTTTGATGTCGGACTTCCAGAAGGCGCCTTCGGTGATGAACTGCCAGAGCTTGGTGGCCTCCAGGTACGTGACGCGATCGTCCGGGTCGAAGAGCTCGACCACCATGGCGGCTTCGGTCTCGCGTTCGGCCAGAGAGATCGCCAGGTCGTCGGCTGCCGACTGCCAGCTCTTCTTGAGCGCGACCTTGTGTTTGGTGCCCACGGTGGGGACGAGGATTTTCGCTCTGAGCGAAGGACGGTCTTTCAACCCCTCCATGATTTCGCTCGGAGGAAAGTGACGGACGAAGTCCTCGGGCGAGCGGCGGCCCACCTGGAGTGCGTGCTCGATGACGTGCGCCAAGAAGCGTTCCCGTCCGGTTTTCAGTTCCGATTTTCTCTTCTCTGTGGATTCTGATTCCATGATGTCGTTCCCGGTTCTCTTAGGGACGGTCACCCGCCTCAAAGCCTTAGCCACCCTCGTCTTTAGGCGTGGAGTTTAGCACTGATCGACGCGGACTGAAGCCCGTGGCGGGGTCAAACAATTTTGGACACCGTGTGTGCAGCGGTTGTGTCGAGCAGCGCGCGCTTAGCGATGTGGTGCCTGAGCGCCTGAGCAGCCGGTAAGGTTTTGTGATACGGGGTGCCACTGCGTCGAGCCGCGTCCACGCTTGTTGACTGCGGGAGATCGCGCAGTTGTGTCGCTCGAGGATTGCGCGGTTTTCGGCAAAGCCCTGCCGGTGGATGTGTGACGATTCGAAGATTCGCCGCTCAAATGCGCATTCTGATTCCGCACCAGGTCACGGCCGCCCAGCCAACGAGGAACAAAAGGCCTCCCAGTGGAGTGACCGCGCCCAGCCAGCGCGCGCCCGTGAGTGTCATGGTGTACAGGCTGCCTGCGAACAGCACGATACCTGCTTGAAAACTCAGCCCCGCGATGGTCGCAGGATAGGCGGCTTTCTGCGACAGGTAGGCGGCCAGGCCGAGGGCCAGCGCGTGCACCAGGTGGTAGTGGGCGGCCGTGTGCCACCAGTCGAGCCTCTTGTCGGAGTCGGCGAGACCCTGGAGCGCTTTTTCGAGGCCGTGCGCGCCGAACGCGCCCAGCGCCACGGCCAGAAAGCCGTTCAGACCGGCCAAAATCCAGAACCAACGCTGCATCGGGCAACCGTAGTCCGTGGGCGGGCGCGTGGCCATCAATCAGGTGTCGCGCCCGCTCAAATGGGGGGCGGAGGATAGACTGAGCCCATGATCACGTGATTGACCAAAACGTCTCCATCCGGCTCGAGCGATGCTCGTTCGTAACCCGGCCAGGCGGCGCCCTGACTGATCACATTCACGCTTTCCAGTGGCAGCGGGAGGTCGCTCGGTACCGGCTCGTTGCCGGGAGGTTCCTCGCTGAGCAAAAATACGTTGAGCACGTCTCTCAGGATGAGCTTCGAGAGCTCTTGCCCGCCTGGCAGGTGGACCTCTCCGATCAGAGTGCGCAGTTGGGCGTAGCCGATCGCCTCGCGTCGCAAGTATTCCGTCAAGAGCGGTCGCTGCACCAGCTGCTTGTCGGGTCGTAGCGTGACGCGCTGCACTTGCAGGTCGACATGAAGGACCCGCTGTCCATCCGGTGACAGCAGCGCGACCAGTCCCAGGTTGCTGCGAAAGGTATTCGTCAGCTCCACCGGGGTCCAGGCAACGTGGGCCTTCATGCTCGGGAGGATTTCCCCCAACGCGGGCCGCCGTCAATGGCGTTTGCATGGGTATCGTCCTGTGCCCGTGTCGCTCTGCTCAGGTTGAACCCTTCCGGCACGGTCGCCCCCGCTCGCTTTGGCCCGGCGGATCGGGACGCTCGCCAGTCTGCCCGGTCCGGCAGATGCTGCGCGGACTCGGCCCGACCGCGCAAAAGGGTGCGCGCTATCTGCGAACCGTGCTCGGATCGATCAACGATTGCCCGGAATCCAACTCGCGCAAATCGTAGTCGAGCATGGCTTCGCCGTCGAACAGGAACCTTCCGGAAAAGTGGCGCTCGCCGAGCAGCAGGGGCACCCACAGCGCATCGTCCGCCCACATGCGTTCGTAGGGGATTTCGTCCGGCGTCGTCCAGAGCGGGATTGCTTCGGGGGTTTCCGCCGGCACGCCAGAGAACCCGGCAGCGCGAAACACGTGCACGAAGATCGAATAGCCATCCACGAACTGAAAGCTGAGCTCCCCGTATTTGCCGAGCTGGGTGGGGGTCACGCAGAGCTCTTCCTGCACCTCGCGGACGGCTCCGCGTGCCGCGCTTTCGCCAGCCTCGAGCCTGCCGCCCGGAGCGTTGATCTTGCCTTTGCCCAGCCCCCGCTTCTTGTGCATCAGGAGGATCCGGTCCGTCTCGATCACGAACACCAAGGTGGCTTCGTCGGTTGCCTTCCACTGGGCCCAGTCGATGTCTTCGAGTGTCCTCACGCGCGCCTCGCTCATAGCACGTCCTCCAGCTCGCCGCGCGTCCGAGGCCGGGTTGCCTGGTTCCCCGCCGTTGGTTTCCGCAGGTGGCACGCCGATCACTGGCGCCATTCGACAGCGTCCACTCGACTGGACAACGAGCGCCGCTGGTCTCGAATTGGTACTGGCAATTCGGCTTGACAGTGACGAATCGGTCCCGACGAAAATCAGAGGTAGTGCGCAATTTTGCTGGGCGCGTTCCCCATTTGGGTGTCTGATGAGAACCAGGCAGCCATGGACGCTGGACATTGGCAAAGCCTGACATGCTGAGCTATTAGTTAGAGCAGTCCCCGCAGCGTTCGATGCTGAATCGATCGCGGGGCATGTTGACGATTGTGTCATGACCAAGGATTCGATGCGCATAGTGCGGTTGCCGGGCCGAGTACGCAGTGCTCCCGAGCCCCTCAGGCGCGAGCAGTGGATGCGCGCGCTGTTCGCGTACGCAGAGCTGCATCATAACCCCGGCCTGATGGTGAATTCGGAGCTCGAGCGGGCGCGCACGGTTCCGGCCAGCCGTTGGCTCAGCCACCGCCTGCTCCTGGACGCACATGCCGCGCTCTTGTGCCGTCTGTCGCGCTCTCGCATGCGCAGGCTGAGGGCGTATGCCGCGAGTGTGCTCCGCGTGGGAGCATCCATCGAGAGTGTGGAAACCGGCCTCGGCGAGTTTCAAGAGATGAATCCCGAGCTGTTGGTCGAAGGGTGCCCATTCTTCCGGGGTGAGCATCCCACCAGCACCTTCTGGGAAGGCTGGGTTTCGGAACCCGAGGCAGAGGACGAACCAGCACGGACCGTTTCGGTACGCCTCACGAGTGTGAAAGACTGTGAGCCACAGGCGCGTTCGTCTGGTTCGCCGAACCTGGTGGTGGTCGCCGGGCACGCTGGCGCACTGGACCGCGAAAACCACGTTTGGGGCGAAGCGCTCGAGCAGCACCAGGCTACTCCGTTGGAGCTCCGGTACTCATTCTGGACTCACCGTCTGGGGCTTCCCGACGCCCAGGGCTACTTTCGTCTCGAGCCCAGCGTGCTGATTGACGCGCTCCAGCTCTCGTCGGGAAGGTCGGCGTGGGCCGTCGGGGCGCGCGTGGTGGAGGCCGCGCCCTCGTGGGGCGACGACGGAGAGCAGGCCCTCGGCGCCGCGGTGGAGCTCGTGGCCACGCTTTCTCGAGGCCAGAGCGATGCGGGCGAGCAGCCCTGGCAAAGTCCGGTCATGTCGGCGGCCGAAACGGCAAGAGAGTCGGTGGCAGCCATCCTGGATGCGTTCGCAGCGTTCGGCGCTTCCGTATACGAAGGTGCGTGGCGTTCGGACGCACCCACCTGCATCTTCGATTCGAAGTACCTGTACGCGGCATCACCCGCCCGCGAGGCCCGGACCTTGGAGCTCAGAGTGGGGCGTTACCAGACCGGCATCGAGGTGGCGATTGGTCGCGACCCTGCGACGAGCCAGCCGCCTGCCGAGCGTGGCCCGGACGCCTCCGCCGGGCGCTGGTCGATGCTGCGCTTCCGCAGCCCGAAGCCCTCGCGAAAAACGGGCGAGGGGGCCTGAGCCGGGGCACGACGAGCTTGACGTCGAGGGTTCGAATCCCTTCTCCCGCTCTAAAATAGCTAAGGCGTCGAGCTCCGTCAGCGTGGTCACGAGGTCGGGCGTGGAGCGCCCCCAGCGGTCGAGCTTGAAGCAGACAATGCGTCCACCTCCCGGCGTCGTGCAGTCGCGATGAGCTCGTCCCGCGCGGCGCGCACGCTGGCACCCGATGCCACGTCACACACTTCGACCAGCACGTCCCAACCGCGGCGCTCGCAGTACTCGCGAAGTGCCTTGAGCTGCGACTTCCCACCTGCAGGAGGCCTCCATGCAGAGCGTGCGAGCCGCTTCTTGGCTGTTCACTCGCCAGCCACTGCAGTGAAGCTCAAGGTGACGCGCCCCCGTCTGTCTCGGCAAAGTCCTTGATGATCAAGAGCCGCACCAGGTCGCGGATTTCGGCGTCGATCTCCGTGGCCGCGAGTCTCTCTTCGAGGACATTCCTTTTTGCAAGGCCCGATCGCGCGGCAGCGCCACAGTAGCGTCGATCCTTCTCACGATTGGCCACGTATTTCGAAATCAGCAGATCGTGGAGTTCCAAGCAGTAGCCAGTTGCACCACGAGTCGCCGGACTGGAAAGCGCAACCAGCCGATCCTTCCACCCGCTCGGGAGTGTCGCGACTCCTTCTTCAACGCCCTGCGCGTAGTACCCAAACGTATCGTGAAAAAGGGACAGCTCACCGATGGCGCCGTCGATCAACTCCCAGCGCTCCGGATTGTTCTTGGGGTAAACGTCAGCTTCGTCCGAACGCAGCATATCTTCGGGGGCGTCTGGAAACTGTGCTAGTACGGCCTGACTGCCAACGATGATCAACTCGTCGTCGTCGGCGATGGTTGCCGCGGCGCGAATGATGTGCTCGAGGTCAGCCCGCTTCACGACGTCGGAGCTCGGGTTGCTTGAGAATTCGCCAACGGGTAGCGCTGTCGAGTGCGCCAGCGAATGGGCTCGCTTGTCGTAAGGCACACCAGTGAGGGGCCTTGCCAATCAGCGCTGTGTGAAGCTTCTCTGGTGGACCATGGAGCAGCTCTTCCCACGCGGTTGCGTAAGGATGGTCTTCGGGACTCGCGAGCCATTTGGCCACTCGTTGCTTCGCCCGGGCAACCAATGCGGGCTGTTCGAGGAGCCGAGCCAGAACCTCCTGGTGAAGGGCATAGCTGCGCGCTTCCGCTAGGCTATGGAACTCCCCGGCTGCGATCATGGGCAAATGTTAACCCAAGAGCCACTGTGGGACCAGGGACCCCGGTAGGGTCGAGGGGCTGGCGCGGACGTGTCTGAAGCACTGACTCGCGTTCCCGATGGCGAAGTAGTTGAGCTCAACCTCGCAGAATCGGGTTGATCTCGGCGATCGCCCCGTGGACGGGCTGGGATCGAGAGTGTCGGAAGACCTGTGGTGGCTACTTGCCTCCGCCACGAGGGTCGCCGTCACTGCGGCGGGCTGCAGTCTTCGGCGCAGTTGCAGCGATTTTCCCAGGGCTCGCAGACGCTGTTACCACAGGGCGAGCAGACGAGGACGCTGGGGGGCCCCTGCGACACACAGCCCCGTTCGTCTGCAGCCGGATCTGCCGCGGACTCGGCGGGCTGTTCGAGGGCGATCCGGTTAGTGAGCGAGCCCTGTGCCCGGGTGCAGCAGTGCGCTCGCGCGTCCTTACCCTCGATGAGCTCGCCGTCCTTGGTGCAGGGCTCGGGTGCGGCGGGCATGACGCAGTCGACGCCCGGGCGCTCGCCGTCGGCGTTCGTGCAGGTGGGCGTTGGGCAGACTCGACAGTTCGTCCCGGCGACCTCGCCGGGCGCCCCGCCCGGGGTGCAGCATGCGGGAGCGCTTGCAGGTTCGACAGACGGTGAGCCGGCGGGGCTACCTCGTTGGCTAGCAGTCGTGGAACATGCCACGCACACGAGCATGCTTCCCCAAGCAGACCAGCGCTTCACGACACCGGGCGACAGGCGTTTTGCCTGCCGCCCCATGTGGTTTGCGCCAAAACCGAGTGATTCTGGCATCAAGCCTCACTTGCAGTTGGTCGAGTAGCCCGTTCCACCTTGGTAAAGGTAGGTCATCCAGTTTGGGTCACTCGATTCGGTGTAGCTGGCGTCGTAGCACTGGGCGTCGGTAACCGCGCGCGAGAGTCCGGTGGCCTCGGCCCACGTGATGCTGCTCCCCGACGGATTGGAATCGTTGTAGCGAATCTTTCGCATGTAGGCGGTGTGCGACCAGCCTGCCGAGGGGGGCTTCCCGCTTCCCATGTCGGTCGTCGTGTGCTTCCCAGTGCTGGTCTTGTTGGTAATCTCGCCTCCGAAGTCGATGGTGGCGGCGCGGTTCTTGACCGCGGTGAACAGACTCCGCGGGTAGTAGCCGATGTAAGTGTCGTTCACGCTGAGCCACCAGCTGCCGCTGTCGCCGGCCTTGGCCCAGTGCAAGCGGATGGCTCGTTGCGTTCCGCCATCCACGCTGGGAGTCAAGGTCTGGCCGGGGTAGTAGGTGTTGTTCGTCTGCACGAAATCGCCGCAAGAGTTGTTGTAGCAGCCAGAGGCGACCGTGTCATCATCGTCGTCGTAGCCATCGCGAGTCGAGTAGATGAACAAGTGGACGGACTCGTCGTTGTATAACGCCTTGTCATGATTGATGCCGGCTTCCAGGGTTTGAAGACCCGTGCCGCTACCACCGGAAACCCAGATCTGCGCGATGCTGTGCTCGTTCGTATTGGTCGCCGGGTTCCAGATGTTGATGTACGTTTCAGCGCCCCAGTTGGTCACGTTCCTGTAGTAGTGAGCATACTGGTACTTCTTGGTGGAGCCGGTGCGCGGCGCCATGGCTTCGCCGCTCAACAGCGGGACTCCACGTGCGGACTCGTCGCTCGCCAACCCCAACCTGGTGTCGTGCCACTTGCCGAAGAAGTCGTTCAGGGTCGAAAAGCGCCGGACGTCCGCCAGCGTGACCTCCGGGATCGGGACCGTACCGCTGGCGCAGCTCGCCGCGTTGCCCGCTCCGTCATTCAGCGTTTCGCCCAGGGCAAGCTCTTCGTCGGCGTGAGCTGGCGTGACCGGGTCCAGATCGGCAGGCGGAGCCTCGAGCGCTTCGCCTCGCAAACCTGGTTGCGACTCGATTTCGACGCAATGAACTTGCCGTCCGAGCCGAGTGTAGAGCGTGTTCGCAATCACTGTCCCGTTCAGGCGATTCGCCACGAAGTCCTGCATGCGGCTGAGCTCTGCCGGCGCAATCTTGCGCGCCGTCGTCAACCCCGTGTCGCTGCTCGTGCCCAGAGGAGTGTCTGGCCGCGCCAGCTCGGCATCGGGGGCAGT
The DNA here is from genome assembly GCA_963809955.1 of uncultured delta proteobacterium. Taxonomy (GTDB): domain Bacteria; phylum Myxococcota_A; class Polyangia; order Polyangiales; family Polyangiaceae; genus JAICQQ01. The sequence goes on along the minus strand of CAWELQ010000025.1, from coordinate 36,059 downwards.
CGAGCTTGCCCGTGAGCCGGGGGGTTCAGCCGAGCCAGTCTCGGCTCCTGGCTCTCCCTCGGGGCCGGCGCCGCAAGCCGGCAGCAATGCACCGAGAGCAACTAACGATAGACTAACCTTGTTGGCCTTCGTGAGTGTTGATCCTTTGTGAGATGTGCCGACGGCTTGCCGTCTAGCGTGGGCGCGACTGTGCACGCGCCATGCCACGGGATACGCCTCACAATTCCGTCAACAACTGCATGATAGGTCGAGGGGCGCCGTCGCGGGTCAGTGCGCGAGGCGCCCAGGTTGCCCGAGCTGTTCGAGTTGACGCCGGGCAAGTCGAGCCGGCGCGAGCGATGCCGCACGCCGACGGCCGGGCGCTGTGTCGGACGAGCTCGAGGATCGATCTCGGCTATTTTGGTGCGGCGCTCACTGGCGGCCACAGCTTGGACGTCTTGCGCGAGCTGAAGTCCATGCTGCCGAGCAGAGCCACGCCCAGGAACAGTCCGGTATAGTCCGCTGTGGTTCGACCGTCTGCAATTGCCACGAAACCACGGCCGTAGCCCGCTTCGGAATTCAGCGTGATACCGATTCGTGACCAGATTCTGGCGTTCACCGAAATACGCGCGGCCACGTCGCCGTAGATTTCGGAGGCCGTGCTCGATCGGCCTTGCTCCGCCGTGCCCCTAGTCGCCACGATGTTCCCCAAACCGACGCGCGGAGTCACCGAGGCGGTCCAACGGCCGTTGGTGACCTCCGCGACGCGGTAACCCAGCGAGAGATTGCCCAACACGGCGCTCACCCCGTCCTTGGGATCTCCCACGCTGCCCCTGAGCAGGTTGGCGCCCAGCTCGGCCTGTTCGAGAGAAAAGCCAGCGTCGAGTCCGACCAGGGTATTCGCCAGTCGGAAGGTGCGCTGCTGGACTCCGACCATCGCCAACAGGTGCACGCCCGGATCTTCTTCGGGCTCCACCGGGGTATCCTTGATCCGCACTGGGCGCTCGCGAAAGGCGTTGTCCACGTCGGGACCGAGATCGAGCGAAGGACCCATCGCGCTCTTGACGGCCGCATTGTTCGCAACCGCGTCTGGAGAGTTCACGCGCGCTGCGCCTTGGCCATTGTCGTCCTGCCCGGCCTTTTGCTTCTGCTGGTCGCGAAAGTCCTCGAGCAGCTCCGCCAGGGCCAGGGCAATCGTGCGCAGTTCGGAGGAACGTGGCAGATCGGCGAGGCTGAACGTTTCTTCCACACTGCGCACCCCGCGCGCCACTCTCAAGATGAGCCGTTGGCGGGTTTCACAGTCCGTGCGCACCTCGAGGATGAAGCTGTCGTCGCTGGTGATGGCGTCGAGCGGGCTCAACGTGACACCTTGTGCCCCGAGCTCCAGCGCCAGGCTATCGTAGAGCTGCTTGCGATCCAGTCGAGGCTTGGCGCAGTCGATGTGGACCAGGGCGGCCTCGGGGAGCGGGGGAGGGGGAGCCGCAGGAGGAGCAGCGGCGGCGGTCTGTGCGTGAACGACGCTGACGCGGAGAAAGAGTACCAGGCTGAACGAGGGGGAAAGGAGAGTACAGAGCGCCCTTCGGGCACTCACGGGTTCGCCCAGCGGCGAACATCGTCGGCTCTGCGACCGCTCGGAAACCGGTCCAGGTAGTGCTTGGCCATGCGACGAGCCTCGGCGACTTGTCCGGACTTGGAGTAGGCTTCGACCAGCCTGGCCGTGGCGTTCTCTTGCAAGGCAGCCGGCATTCCGTCCAGCGTGCTTTTGAGTGCCTGAGCGGCACGCGCCGGGTTAGTGCCCATGGTCATGCGAGCCACGGACATGGCGGCCAGCCCACGCCGCGGATCGAAGCGAGGCGCCTGCGCGATGACTTGCTCGAAGTAGCGGAGCGAACGGGCGAGATCGCCCGCCTCGCGTGCCCGGTCGGCCTCGCTGAGCAGGGACTCGATGTCCGGCGGCATCTGGCGCGCTTGCGTCGCATTGGGCGCCTTGAGGTACGCCTTGGCGCCCGGGGTCGCGCTGGACTTGCCCTCTCGGACTTTGTCGTCCGGTTCATCCGCATCGATGATCCGAAACCCGCCCGGCACGGCGTTTTTGGCTGTGTCGTTCGCGTCGCTTTCGACCGCGTCGCTTTCGACCGCGTCGCTTGGCGCCTCGCCGCTGGTTTCGGCTTGCGCGATGGCGCGTGCGGGCCGTGGAGAAGCTTTCGCAGGTGGCTCCAGCGTGGTGGGCGCAACCAGGTGTTGCCCCGCACCCAGGCGCTGTCGCCCCCCGGGCACGGAGGCCCCGCGCACCAGCACCAGCCCTTTTTCCACTGAAACTTTCACCTGGTGCTCGTCGCGCGTGACGGTGAAGCGTGTCCCCACCACCTCCACACTGGTGAGCCCAGCTTCGATGATCCAGCGTCGCTTGCCCTTCGGATTGACCTCGAAATGGGCGCTGCCCCGGCTAAGGGCTGTCACGAAGGTCGTTCCATCGTTGCTGACCACTTCGAGCCGACTCTGCTGCGCCACCTGAATACGCGAACCGTCCGAGAGCTCCACATTGCGCGTGGTGGCCTCGGCGATCAAAGCCGCGGGCAACTGCCCGGAGCTGAGCCTGAGGGCGCCATGGGAATTCCGGTAGCCCCAAAAACCCCAGAGCGCGATCAGCGCAACAGCCATACCCGCGAAGGCCAGCGCGAAAGGTGTTCGTATCAGCGGCCGCTTGCGCTGGTGAAGCCCGGCCTGGACGCGATGCCACAGCAAGGGCACGCTGTGCTCGCTGAACCCGGCTTGCAGCATACTTGCCAGCGGAGTCCTCTCCGGCGTCTGCAGCGCCTGCGACGGCAACAACGCTGCCGGCTTGACGCGGGGCCGAGACACGCGCTCGGTCATTCGTCGCCCCTTTCCGCGCCGACGCCCAACTCGGTTTCCAGGTGCTTTGCGGTGCTTGCGATGCGGCGCTTGGCGGTTGCCAGCGAGCAGTCGCAGGCTTGCGCCACCTCTTCCAAGCTGAGCCCCTCGACATGTCGCAGCATCCACGCGAACCGCTGATGGGAGGAAACCCGTCGGAGCACTCGGTCCACGCACCTGAGCTCCGCACGCGCCTCCGCCGAGGACCCGACCTTCACGAGGGTTTCCAGTTGCCCATCCTCGCTCGTACGCTCCAGACCGAGCCGTCGCCTGAGCTTACGCTTCCTGAAGCGGCGGTGCGCCTGGTGCACCGTGATTTGCAGAAGCCAGGCGCGCATGCGCGACGGATCCCTCAACTTTTCCACGTCTCTGAGCGCCTCGATGAACGTGTCCTGAGTCACGTCGTCCGCATCCGCTCGGCTGCCCACCAGCCGCAGTGCCGTGCACCACACCGCCTTGACGTAGCGGCGATAAAAGGCTTCCCGGGCCCAGGGCTCACCGGCAACCAGCCGACTGGCGAGCTCGGCATCGCTGATCGAGGGGAAAATGCTCTGCCCGGTTGGGAGCGGAGTCGTATCCGCGACGGGGGCGACAAGAGAAGTCATGGGTGAGTGGGGGCGACGCAACAAGGGAGGGCCTCGCGAGATGCAAACCGGCTCACGGCCTCGCATTTGCAGTATGGCCTGCTTTTCGAGCTCGAGGGAGGCGGTTTGTCCTGCAAGTCTTCCTTACGAACTGGCAAAACCCTACGCCAAGGCGCCCCCAATCGACGAAAGTTGATGATTCTGTGCCCACTGGACTGCCGGCCAGGTAGCCCTTGGCTCACGGCCGGTGCTCAGAGTGGTGCCCCGGGCCCTGGCCCGCAAACTCCGCCGAGGCACGAGTTGGTCAGGCAGTCCTGGTCGACCTGGCAGGCGGCGCCGACGCCGCACTGCGGACAACCGAAGCCACCACAGTTGACGCCGGTCTCGCGACCGTTCTGGACGGAGTCCGAACACGTGGCAACCTGGCAGCGGCCGTACGCGCACACGCCGCTCGCGCAGTCGGACTGCGCCTGGCAAGCCTGGCCGTCCCGACAGGGGCTGCAGCCGCCGCCGCAGTCGATGTCCGTTTCGTCTTGATTCAGCGTCCCGTCACCGCAGGTGGCCGGGGCGCAGTGCCCAGCGCTGCAGACCTGGCTCTGGCAGTCTTGATCGGTGCTGCATGCCGCCGCCTCGTCGCAGGGCGGGCAGTCCGGGCCGCCGCAATCGATGCCGCTCTCGTCTCCATCCTGGGTGCCATTGGTGCAAGCCGTAGTGGTACACCGTCCACGCGAACACACCCCTGACTCGCAGTCGACGCCATCCGCACAGGCGGCTCCCGAGGCGCAGCCCGAGCAGGTGCCTCCCCCGCAATCGGTGTCCGTCTCGGCGCCATTTCGGATGCCATCGTCACAATTCGCCGCGGCGCACTTCCGCGCGGAGCAACGCCTGGTGACGCAGTCGAAGGCGCTATTGCACTGCTCGTCGACAGGGCAGGCGTCGCAGCTGCCTCCACAGTCCACGTCACCTTCCAGCCCGTTCTTCATCCCGTCGCTGCAGCTGGGCGTGTTGCAGCGGGCGTTCACACACGCGCGGTTCCAGCAGTCGAGATCACCGCCGCACCTCTGCCCGTCGCTACACTTCACGCAACTGCTGCCTCCGCAGTCGATGTCCGTCTCGTCTTCGTCGAGCCGATCGTTCTCGCAATGGTTGGGGACCCCACTGCCGCCACCGCTCGCCTGCCCGGCGGCACCGGCCAAACCCGCACTCCCGCCTCCCTCGCCGCCTTCGCCGCCGGTCGAATCGGGAATCACGAAGTCGGGAGCGTGACAAGCGACCGGGTACGACAGCAGCGCCAGCCCGATCGAGATCGCGCCTCTGAGGGGTCCAGCGGTTCGTGGTATTGGATGGTTTCGAAGCTTCAAAACGAGTTCGGCAAGCCTAGCCCAAGCCGCCCGGGAAAGCAGCTTCCGACATAGCCCCTGCGCCTGGCTGCTCGACGAGGGAGAGACCGCCGAGTCCGGAGCTCTCATCGGCGACACTCATCAGGCCCACGTATCCAACGGCGGTGACCCCATGCGACCGCGCACGCTGCGGTTGCCAGTCCGGCCTGGTTTGACTAACCCTGGTGGGATGGCAGAGCGCGAAGCCGGGCTGATTGTTTTTGCTTATGGGTCCCTGCGCAAAGGCGAAGCCGACCATCCGGCGCTCGAAGGCGCTAAGTTCCTGGGCCAAGCTTTCACGGCTCCCCGCTACCGCATGGTCGACCTCAACGTCTATCCGGCAATGATCGAATTCCCCGGTCATCGCGTTTTCGGAGAGCTCTACCAAGTCACCCGCGAGATCCGACGCCGCCTGGACGTGCTCAAGGAAGTCCCAGTACTCTTTCAGCGCATCCGGATCGAACTCGAAGACGGACGCGAAGTGGAAACCTACGCTATGCGCGAAAACCAGGTGCCGGGCAGGCGCCGGCTGCGTACCCCCGATTGGAAGCAACGCTTCGGTTCTGCGCGCGATCGCTTCCACTGAGCCCGCGGAAGGGAGCTGCGCGCTCGGGAGGCCAGCTTTCTGGTGACACGGGTGTTTTTCAGGCGCCGCGCATCCGTGGACCTTTCTCGGGCGCGGGTCGAGGTAGCCGCGGCTGCTAAGCTCGGGTCATGTGTTCTTCGCTGATTTCTCGTCTGCGCGGGTTGGGGCTCGTCGTCGTCGTGGGGGTATCGAGCGCTTGCGCTGGCGGATCCGACTCGATGGGTGAGGGCAACGGTGCGAGCGGTGCCGCGGGAATGACGCCGGCCGTGACGGGCGGCGGCACGTCTCAGACGAACGGCAGCTCGCCTGGAACGCCGACCACCAGTGCTGGATCTGGCGGTGCGATGGGGGGCACTGGTGGTGTCGGTGGTGTTCTCGGCGGCTCCGCGACGGGCTTTTCTGGCGGCGTGGACGGAAGCACGGGCGGCGTCGGTGCCTCGGGTGCTACGGCATCGACCGGGAACACAGGCGATGGATCGGTCGGGGGATCGGCAAGCGGAACGGGTGGCACTTCGGGCGGTGGCGCCACGTCCACGTCGGGTTCGGGCGGCCTCGAGTCCGTCAGCTGGCCTTTGATCAACGGGGTGGAGTGGGCCGATACCGAGGGTAATCCCATTCAAGCGCATGGAGGGGGGATGTTGAAGGTCGGCGAAGACTACTACTGGTTCGGCGAGAACCGTAACCCCGATGGCACTTTCTACGCCGTCTCCGCCTACCGTTCGCGCGACCTGAGGCGCTGGGAGCACGTGCACGACGTTTTGACCATGAATTCCTCTTCGGGTCTGAACCCGGCCAACGTGGAGCGTCCCAAGGTGGTCTACAACGCTGCCACCCGGAAGTACGTGATGTGGATGCACTGGGAAAACGGCATGAACTACGGTGAAGCGCGCGCCGCCGTTGCCGTCTCGGATACGGTCGACGGCGATTATGCCTATCAAGGCAGTTTCCGCCCACTCGACGACTCGGGCGTGATGGATCACGATAAGCCGGGCTACATGTCACGAGACTGTACGCTCTTCGTCGATGATGACGGCAAGGGGTACTTCCTCTCCGCATCCAACGAAAACTACGATCTGAACTTGTACCTGCTGTCGGACGACTATCTGTCGATCTCGAGCTTGGCCGCTGTGCTCTTCCAAGGGGGGCATCGCGAGGCTCCCGCGCTGTTCAAACGAGATGGGACCTACTTCTTGCTCACTTCGGGCGCCACCGGCTGGGACCCGAATCAGGCAGAGTACGCGACCAGCAGTTCGCTGACCAGCGGATGGACCACCCTGCAAAATGTGGCAGATGGGAACACCTTCTATTCGCAGTCCACCTATGTGCAGGCGATCGAAGGAAGCTCTGGGACGCAGTACCTGTACATGGGTGATCGATGGGCGGGCGCTTGGGGTGGACGCGTCAACGACTCGAGCTACGTGTGGCAACCCATTTCCTTTCCGACCTCCACCAGCATGAGCATGAGCTGGTTCAACAATGTGCACCTCGACGCCGCGGCTGGCGTGGTTTCGGGTAGCGTCGACGCCTTCACATTCACCAACAAGAAGAGCGAGATGCTGCTCTCGCTTGCCGGGCCTGCCAATCAGAACAGCACCAGCGTGATCCAAGACGAGGCCAGCGCCGCCAGCGGCGTGGCCTGGCAATTGAACTATGATGGTGCCGGCTATTTCCGCATTGCCAATGCGGACGGGGGCAAGGTGATCGACGTGCCCGACGAATCGACGGTGGCGGGTGTGGACCTGAAGCTCTGGGACGATAACGGGGGGGATCACCAAGCGTGGCGCTTGATCGACGTCGGTGGCGGCGAATACCGCATTCGCAACAAGAAGAGCGGGCTCGTCCTGGGCGTTTCCGGTGGGTCGTCCGAGCCGGCTGCGACCGTGCAGCAACAGAATGATGCCGGCGGAGACGAGCAAGTCTGGGCGATAGCGGTTGCAGAGTGAGCCGACGCGTCGAGGTAAGCGCCCAGCCAGAGGTGGCTCGACTCAGCGAACCTGGACGAGCTTGCGGACGGTGACGTGCGGCCCCGCGAAAGCGGGCACGCTCGAGTGGCGCATCGTGTTGGCGATGCAGCCCCCCGTCTGCGTCCCTCCGAAGGGAGGGCCGGAGACGTTGGCCGACGTGATGCGGCCGGAGGGCGCGAAGGTGATCAGCACCTCCGCGGTTCCCTTGGGGTCGTCGCCGCGGCGACAGCTGGAGGCCTGCAGCGCGCTGGCCGCAAGGGCTGCTTTTGCCGCCTGGGTGTCGAACGGAGGAAGCTGCACGGCTGGCTCGACGGAAGCACTGGCGGTGGGCTCGGAGGCGGCCGAGCCTGGTTGGGTGGCTTCCTTCTCCGACAGTCCGTTGCTCGCCGACTCGCCGGCTTCCGTGTCACCGCTCTTCGCGTCGACTTCGGCGAGCCGATCGCCGTCCGGTGCGGGTGGCGTGACGGGCGCCGCCTCGTGCGAAGACTTGCCTTGCTGGATGGGACGCTTGGACCTGTGTTCGGAGGGAATGCTGCTGGAGTCCGCCCGTGAAGACCCCTCGTCGTGCGATTGAGCGGACGGGCGCTGTGCGGACGCGGCCTCTTCCTCGTCCAGATCGATGATCTCGAGGTCCGCGTGCCGAGCGGCTGGACGCGCCGCTTTCGTTTCCCTGGTGTTCGCCGAAATCGAGGGACCATGGCCACTGACGCGAGCGACGGGTTCGAGTGGTTGGCGCTGCAGGTACCAAGCTCCCAGGCCAACGACTGCGAGCAGCCCCAGCCAGACCGACGGTGAGCGGTGACCGATGCGCTTGTGCTCGCGCGGAGGAGGGTCGGTGACCGCCGCCACGGGTCGCTCGGAGCCGTGGTCCGACTCCCCGGTGGGAGTGCCGGCTGCCGACACGAGCTCTTCGCCTTCCTCCGAGAGACTCGGCTCGGACATAGCGTCGGGCTTTGGCTTGTTCGGGGTGGGTGGACGCGGTGGCCGCGGCGCGGGTGGAATTCTGACCGCCGCGGTGGACGTGACCAGCGCGGCTGGAATCGACGAGTTGCCTCGCCGACCTGGTTTGGGGGGCGCCTTCGAGCTCAGACGGGTCGCGCCGGTGGAAGCCGTTTTCGGTGGGCCTATGGGCTTCTGTTCAGGCATGGGACTCCGAGTGCCGAGACGGCGCTATCGAGGTGAATCCGTGACCACTAGCCAGATGGGACGAGTTCATTGGGCAGCTTCATCCGCCAGACCGCGAGGGGTTTCCTCCCGGGAAGCCCCTACTTTCCAACCAATCAGGATAGCCCATCATTCCCTTCTTGCAACGACAACCGCCCACATTTGTCACGGGAAGCTCTCGGCCGATGGCCTTTCCTCTCGTTTGAGAGTTCCCAGGACGCTTGCGGACGGGCGGGCCTGCGGGAAGCTCTCGTTCGATTCGGCCCCACCCGTTCTTTGACTCGACGCGGGCCGCCGCCGTGCATCCGTATGTTTTGTCCAGTTTTTCTTATGGTGTCTCAGCGCGCCACGCCCCCGAGAGATGGCCATTCGGGCGCGAACTTGGACCCATCTCGGCGCTTGCTCTTCTTGCGGCACGGGACGCGGTTCCGGGTAGGACGGAGGGTCACGGGGCCGCCTCGATGCTCCGTCGACGCTCGGCGTCATGCCGTCGATCCAGCCCGGCGGGAAACCGCCGGCGGAGCGCTTCGGAGGCAGGGAAGCCGTCCCGCGGGAAACGTTTGCGAAAGTACTCACGATGCCATAACGGTGCCGCTCCGTGGCGGCCGTCTGCACAGAGCGGAACACGAGCACTCGCGCCATCGCCCGGTGCCACGCTGGCTGCCGCCGGCCCCCAAGGCGCCACCAGGGCGCTCGGGCAGCGTGGCCCGGACTCGGGCGCGGGCGCGTCATCCTTCAGTTCCCTGCTCTGGCCCGGTTGGTGAAATATCCAGGCCAGAGGGGCTTGGCCAAACCCCCTTGACGCAGACCGGCAGATCGGGGCATCAAACTGTACATACGTTTCGTAACCGTCAGTGTGGTGTCACGTGCGCGTCAACAATGACGACTACTCTCGGAAGCGTCTCAGCAAGGCGTGTGAGGAGGATTAGTTGACGCTAGTCTTGTGTGTCCTTCTGGCGTTGGGTGCGTGGGCTCTTGGCGTCCAGGTGTTGGGGCAGCTCGCTGTTTTCTGGTTGGTCGGTCGCCGCGCGTCCGGAAAGGTTCACCACCAGTGGGGGGTGACGGTGTTGAAGCCGCTCAAGGGTGCCGACCCAGGCCTCGAGCGGAACTTGCATTCGATCTTCCAACAGGACTGGCACAAGTTCGAGCTCGTCTTCGGAGCGGCGGATGCCGATGAGCCAGCGCTTCAGCTGGTGCGGCGCTTGGCAGCGCAGTACCCGCACGTGCCGGTGCGCGTCGTTACCTCCTATCAGCCGCTCGGGCTGAACCCGAAGGTGAACCTGTGTGCCGAGCTTGCCGAGCATGCCAGGTACGATCTGGTGCTCATCTCGGACGCCAGTGTCGAAGCGCCCCGCGATTATATCCGAGGCATGGTCGAATGCTTCAGTCGCCCCAACACCGGGCTGGTCTCGAGCCCTTTGGTCGGGTTCGGAGAGACGACGCCAGGTGGAGCCATCGACAATCTGATCTTGAACCTGTTCATTCTGCGCGCCGTGTGCTTCGTGAAGCTTTTCGTGCGACACAGCTGCGTGATCGGCAAATCCATGATGTTTCGCCTTTCGGATCTGCGGCGCTTGGGCGGGTGGCGGCAAGTGGCAGGAGTGCTCGCCGAAGACTACATCTTGGGTCGCCTGTTTCGCCGTGCCGGTTTCGATGTTCGCCTGTGTCCCATGCGTCTGCCCACGCGTACGCACTGTGGTCGCCTGCGCGATGGCATGAACCGGCATCTCAGGTGGTGCCAGATGCGGCGGCGCACCTCATTTCTCGGCTACGTTGCCGAACTCGGCGCCAACGTGACGGTGTGGGCTCTGGCGCTGATCTTGGCGGCCTTGCTGGTCGATGTCTACACAACGGCTTTCGTGCTGTGCGGCGTATTCCTGTTGGGCGCCAAGCTAGCCATCGATCTGGCGTCGATCTTGTGGCTGACGCCACGCGGGGCGTCGTGGTTCTTGGTCCGCTGGGTGCCCCTCGCCGAGCTGTTGAACTTCTGGGTATGGTTGCAGGGAACGGTGAAGCGCACCGTCGATTGGCGCGGTACGCATCTGGTGATTGGAGCCCAGACCCGGTTGACTCCGATTCGACACACACGCTCGTCCCGCACGAGTGAAGTGTATTCGGCCGCGAATCCATAAATTTCGTAACCCTGGACCTGCTCGGCGCGTTTGCGCCTCCCGGCCACGGGCCGAGTTGACGGTAGGACCGTCTCGCGCCACCGTGCTTTCCATGGCCTTCGCCGCGATTCGAGTGGGTGCGCTAGGCGCCAGAGCGAAACGGTTCGCGAATCGCGTGGTGCTGGCGGTGAGCGACGAGGCGTCCACTGCCATCAGCCGCATCGAACCCGTCGTGTCGCCGCTTCTGGTACGCGTGGCCTCGCGCATCTCGCTCGGTCCAATCATCATGGAACGAGGTCGGGCCTGGGTGAATCTCGAGGAATTTCTCAGGCGAACTGCGCTTGGGCAGAGCGTCCCGAGTGGACCCGGGGCAGCGCCTCCGGAGCCAGGCGAGGGGGTCCAGCACCTGACGCAGCTGGTGGAGCAACGGCTCGGGCAGCTGCACAGAATGAAACGCTTCGACAAGACGAGCGACCCGATCGAAGCAGTTCACCAGCTGCGCGTGGCCTCGCGCAGATTGCGGGCGTTCGTCGACACCTTCGAGATGCTGGTCGAGCCCGAGCTGGTGAGGGCGGCTCGTCGCCAGCTCAGGCACGTCACCCGCGCCGTGCGCGACCTCAGAGACGCCGACGTGCAGAGCCAGGCTCTCGAGGTTCGCCTTTCGAAAGCCACATCGGAGCCCGAACGCATGGCGCTGAACCACCTGCTCCATCGCACGCGCTTACGGCGCCGAGAGCTCGCGAAACGCGCGCATCAGGAGCTTTCGAAGGCGGACAGTGCGGCGCTGGCCCGGCCGCTCCGACAGATGCTCGACCAGATCGCTCTGAGGGCACGCTCGCCCAGCGCCACCTATGAGCTGATCGCCAAGATCGCGTTCGAACCCGTGTGGGAAGCAGCCCGGGAGGCCAACCCCGTCGGTAGCGCCCAGCCCACGCCGGAGGCGCTCCACAAGTTCCGGCTGGCGATGAAAAAGCTTCGTTACGCCGCGGAGCTGGTCGAACCTGCGCTAGGCGCGCGTTTCGGCGAGATCCACGAGACAGCCAAGCGCCTGCAGACTCTGCTGGGGGATCATCAGGATAGCGTCGTCTTCGAGAAGCTGGTGGAAAAGCGCCATCAAAAGGCCCTGCGTGGCGGCAGGCCCTCATTGGCGAGCGGACTTGGCCTGGTGCTCGAGCAGGCGAAGCAGGAGCGCCGGCTGTTGAGAGAGCGCTCGATACAGGCGTGCGTGGGGTGGTCGCAGCCACGGCTCGTTGGGGCCGATCCGGCCCCGCAAAGTGCCCCTACGGGATGACTCCTCGAGGGTCGCTCACTCGGCAATCGTTACCGCGCGCGTGGGCGCCGGATAGCCTTCGATGGTGCGCTCGGGATCGCGCGGGTCGAGCCCCTGAGCAAGCGAGTGGAAGGGCATCCAGCGCGTCTGCCGTTGCTCCTCACTCGTGGTGCGAGTGACGTCGACGACGCGAGAGCGCTCGAAGCCCGCCTCGCCAAGCCAACGTCGAAGTGCGCGCACGGTCGGAATGCTCCAGACGTTTGCCATGTTGGCGTAGCGACCGGCGGGTTTCAATTCGGGCTCGAATGCATCGCTGACGACCAGGGTTTCGAGCACGAGCTGTCCTCCGGGTCGAACGAAGCGCCGGAGCCGCTCGAGGTGTTCGAGCGGCGCGCGGCGGTGGTAGAGGACCCCCAGCGAGAGTACCGTGTCGAAGCCGGACGGGAGGCTGGGCAGATCCTCGAAGCGACACGGAAGCACCGCCGCCGGAACCTCGGGGAGCAGGCGCCTGAGCGCCTCGAACTGCAGCGCGAAGAGCACTCCCGGGTCGATGCCCAGCGCTGCCTCGGCCCCTGCCCCGAGCGCTCTGAGGCAGTAGTAGCCATTGCCGCAGCCGACATCCAGCACGCGGCGCCCAGCCAGCGGGGCCATGTGAGGCTCGAGCCTCGCCCACTTCTTGTCCGAGCGCCATTCCGCGTCCAGCTCGATGCCGTAGACTGAAAAGGGCCCCTTGCGCCAGGGTACCAGCGCGCTCAGCGTTGCCTCGATCTGTTTCTGGAAGAACGCGTCGCACTCGTCTTCTTTCCCGATGAGTACGGCAGGTGCGCGAAGGTCGAGCGAGCGAGCTCGAACCGGCGGCAGTCGCTCGATGGCCTCCAGCCAGCGCGCGTAGTCCCCATGCCGAGTCGCTGCCAACAGGCGCTCGCGCAGCGCCCCGACCTCGACGTCCGCGGCACGCGCGAAGCTCGTCAGCGTGTGGCGGAGCGGCTCGAAGTGCAAGGGCAGTGGCGCGGTGGGGCTGGGGGCCACGCGACGGAACCTAGCAGCTCCGTCTGGGGGCCGCCCCGAGGAGCGGTGAAAACGCGCGCGGGGCACGGAAACTTGTTGCTCGGACGCCCGTTCGGCGGGTTTGCATGCCACGATGCGGCCGTGAACGACCCCGTCCCCCCAGTGTCTCGAGATGGCAGCGCACTGGCCGATCAAACGCCCATAAGCACTTCACCGCGTATCGCCAAACAGCTAGAGCGCAGCCTGGGGCTCGTGGCCGTCATTGCCGTCAGCATCAGCGCCATGCTGGGCAGCGGCATCTTCGTACTGCCGGGGCTCGCGGCCATTCAGGCCGGGCCCAGTGTCTGGTTGGCCTACCTCATCGCAGCTCTCTGTGTGCTTCCCGCCGCCATGTGCAAGGCCGAGCTAGCGACCGCGATGCCGTCTTCCGGCGGTACCTATGTGTACCTGGACCGTATCTTCGGACCTTTCGTCGGCACCGTAGCGGGGTTGGCTCTTTGGCTCAGCATGCTCCTGAAAAGCGCTTTCGCACTGCTCGGCTTCGGCATGTATCTGGAAGTGCTGGGTGACTTTCCTCTGAAACCGACCGCGCTCACTCTACTGGTGGCGATCGTGCTGCTCAACATGTTCGGGGTGCGCAATGTGAGTCGCGCTCAGGTGATCGTGGTCGCGGCTGCTCTACTGCTGCTCGGCGCGCTGGTGGTGCTCGGCTTCGGCAACATGCAGCGCGAGAATCTGACCCCAGCCCTGCCTCACGGGGTGGCGGGGCTGCTGGGCGCATCCGCTTTCGTATTCGTTTCCTACAACGGCGTCACCAAGATCGCCGCAGTCGCCGAAGAAGTGAAGGACCCGGGGCGGAACGTGCCTCTGGCCATCTTCGTTTCGTTGGGCATCGTCGCCTTGGTCTATGGTTTGGTCGCGTTCATCCTGGTCGTCAATCTGCCTCCGCGCGGTCTGATGCACGACCTGCGCCCGATTCATACGCTGGCCCAGCGCTTGGCAGGCGACTGGCTCGGGTATGCTGCGGCGGTCGTCGGCGTGGCCACGATGACGTCCATGGCCAACGCGGGACTTCTGGCGGCCTCCCGCTTTCCATTTGCCATGAGCCGGGACCAATTGTTGCCCAAGCCTATCGACCACCTGAGCTCGAGGTTCGGGACCCCCGTGTTCGCAATCTTGACGACCGGCGTCGCCATGGGCATCGCCATCAGCTTCTTGGGTGTCGAAAAGCTGGCCAAGCTGGCGAGCGCCGTCGTGATTGCCTTGTACATGTCCGAGAACGCGGCGGTCGTGCTGTTTCGCGAGAGTGGTGTCCGTTGGTACGCTCCCAGGTACCGGGCGCCGTTCTACCCCTGGTTGCAGGGCTTCGGGATTGTCTCGGGGCTATTCTTGTTGATCCTGCTCGGCCCGATCGTGGTGGTCGGTGGCGCATTGGTCCTGCTGCCCGGGATCCTCGTGTTCTTGTTCTACGGCAGGGCTCGGGTGTCGCGACGCGGGGTCGTTGGCGTGCGCGGGCGGCGAGCGGAGTTGTTGAACGAACCGCCTGCGCGCATGGACGATGTGCAGGACACGATTACCGGGCGAGCGGGCGTCGTGGTTGCCCTGTTCGGCAATGAACGTGGCCCGGAAACACTCGTGGAAGTGGGGACCGGCCTGGTTCAAGACGGCCGGCTCGAGGTGGTGCATGTCACCGAAGTTCCCGAGCAGCTGCAACTCGGCGACGCTCTGAGGGAGGAGGCCAAGCTGCGCTCGCTCAGGCGGCGCTTCTACGTGATGGCCGCCGAAGAGCGGTTCCGGCTCGACTTTCACGCTATTGCCTCGCGTGACATCGTGCGCACCGTCAATTCGGTGACCCGTTCAGTGGACTGCGACTGGCTGGTCATGGCCTGGCGCGGGCGCGGACGCACGGCGCTCTTGCCATACAACCCCATCGGTTGGCTCATCAACCACCTGGACTGCAATCTCGCGCTGTTTCGGGACGCCGGGGTACGCTACATCCGGGAGATCATCGTGTACGCCGAACCAGGGCCGCACGACGCGTTGGTGGTGGGGACGGCGGACGACCTCGCGCAACGCTGGAAAGCTCAGTTGACGCTGGTCGGGTTCGTGGCAAAGCAGTCGAAAGACGAGGAGCGCCATAGCAAACAGGGGTACTTGAACCAGCTGCGCAGTCTGTGCACATCACCCACCAGCACGAAGCTGATCAGCGGCACGCGCCTGGTGGGCAGCGTCGTTTCGTTGAGCGCGGGGTATGACCTGCTCGTGGCCGGCATGCCAGATGCCACGCTCTGGAGGCAGCTGCGGGGAACACAGCACGAAGAAATGATGCGGCGTGCGGAGTGCTCCGTGCTGCTCTTGAAGACTCCGCGGTTGAGGACCCACGAGGCGTACGGTCGCAAGACCAGGCAGAGTTGGACGGACTCGCCCTTGCTGGCCCACTTGGAACGGAGCGCGCTTCAGCCGCGTCTCCTGGTTGCCAAAAAGGATGCGCTATTCCAGCACTGCGGGCGGGTATTTGCACCGCTGGTCGATGGCGCCACCGCCAAGGACATCGCCGATGCGCTCTGGGAGCGCGAGCGCACACAGAACACGTCGGTCGGTCACGGCGTTGCGCTGCCGCACGCCACGCTGCCCAATGCGCGCGCCGCCGTGGTTGGCGTCTTCACGACCCAGGAGCCCATCGACTACCAGGGGCCGGACGACATGAAGGTCGACGTCTTCTTCGTGACCGTGTCACCGCCCAGCGAGCGTCAGCTGCACCTGCAATTGTTATCGGGGATCGCAGGTCTCTCGCTGCGTACGCCGCTCTTGACACGGCTCCGTGAAGCGCGGGATGCCGACGAAATGCTGACGGTGATCCGCGAGTGCGTCAGTGAGCAGCAGTCGCTGCTGTCCGATGTGTGAACCCGGCGCCAGGACGGGGGGGCGGTTCCCAGGCTTGCCTCAGGCTTGGGGTAGCTCGCGGCGCGCGCGCACATGAAGCTGAGGCTCGTCGTCCTGTTCGCTCGACCACATCGGAAACGGGTCGTTCAACTGCAACCAGCCAAGGGGACCCATCTTCATTTCTTCGTCGTCGAGCAAACACTGGTCCAAGCGGTTCTTGAGGGCTGCGCGATCCATCTCGATGCCAATGACCACGAGCTCTTGACGGCGGTCTCCGAAGGGACCTTTGAATTCGCCGGCGATGCTACCGCGCAGCTCTTCGTCCTCGGGCCAATCCGTTTCGGGCACCGTCGCCCACCAGCGACCGGCACCTTCGGCGCTGCATACCGGTCCTGCTTGCGACCAGAACCCGGACTCACTCATACGCGAGGCCAACCAGAACAGCCCCTTGCTGCGTAGCACGCCGGGCCAGTCCGAATGCAGTACCTCCCAGAGCCTCTCCGGGTGAAAGGGGCGCCTGGCTCGGTACACGAAGCTCGATACACCGAAGGAGTCCGCATCGCTCGGTCGGTTGCCATCCAGTGGCAGGACGTTGCTGACATGGGCCGGGTCGAAGGAATCCGTACACAGCACCGCATCGAGCGGAACCACGCCGAACATGCTCGTGAGCAGGTCGGCCTCGGGATTCAGATTGCGCAGAATGCTGCAGAGTTTTTCCAGCTCGACCGGAGTCAGCAAGTCAGCCTTGTTGACCACCACCACATTGGACACCTCGACCTGTTCGGCCAGCAGATCAGCGACCGTGCGTTGGTCGTCGTCGTCCAATGCGATGCCGAGCTCTTTCAGGCTCTGCGCGAGGTCGAAATCGCCCAGGAAGTGACGAGCATCGACGACGGTGACCAGGGTATCGACGTGGGCGAGCTGCCCGAGCATGCTGCCTCCCGGCTCGACTTGCTCGAAGGCGAGCGCTATGGGAAGCGGCTCCGAGATCCCCGTTGCTTCGACCACCAGCGCGTCCAGATCCCCACGCCTGGCCAGCGACGCGACCTGGGCCACGAATTCGTCCCGAGAGGTGCAGCAGATACACCCGCGACTCACCTCGATGACGTCAGCAGCGTCGGCGGTCAGCGACGCGCTGCCGCTCTTCAACTTGACGGCCTCGCGGTTCACAATCTCCATGTGGTTGAGCAGTACGCCGAGTCTCAGATCGTCGGCATTGTTCAACAGGTGATTGAGTAACGATGTCTTGCCAGCGCCAAGGAATCCTGAAACGACTGTGACCGGCAGAGAAGGCACTACGCGCGGTGGATGGGTCATGTGTGTTTATCTGCGCGGAAGCTAGCAATCCAATTGACCGCCTGCAACAGCTCCCGGGCCGGGCTTCCTCGAGCGGGCTCCGGACGAGCCAGTCAAAGCGACTCACTTGTTCGAGTTAGCGGTCAGATTTCGGGACTTTCCCGACGGGTGCTGGAACTTGCACCAGGCAATGGTCAGCGCTGTGCGAACTGATCCCCGCTGAAGCGATAGCTTCTCTGCCCCAGCGATCCCCAGGGCAGCGCCAATGGTTCGAGGCCGCCAGCGGGCAGGGTGTCTTCCGGAAACGGGTAGTTCTGTTTCGTCCAACCGATGGCGCGAGCAGGTCGAAGCTCGATGGTGAAGCCGTGCGCGGCTGGCTCGAACGCCACGGCTCCCAGAATGCGCTGAGAGCCGAGCGCGCGGCCGGTCTCCGCGGCAAAGATTCTCACCAGTTTGTCGCCAATGACCTTGTAGATGAACAGGGCATAGCGGTCGACGGTGTCGCCGCCCAGTTCCTCGCTGGCCTTGGCACGCAGAACGCCTCGCACCATGATTTCCGCCTTTCCGTCTCCCGTCAGGTCACGGGCGGTGGCGTGCAAAATGTCTTCCGGCTCTTTGACGCCCACATTGATGAACGTGTAACTGCGCCCCTCGCGGAAGCCCTTGCCGAAGACCACGATGTCTTTGCCGTGCACCAGCACGCGCTCGGTCTGACCGTCGCCGACCACGTCGGTCACGAAGTCGAAACGAGGCTTTGCGTGGCCCACGCCTCGATCCTTCCTGTACAAGGCATACACCCTATCGAGCAGCTCGTCCTGCGTGGGAGGCCGCGGTGTGGGCGGTGGAGGCGGCCCCGAGCTAGCTCTGGCGGATCGGGCGCCGCCTCCGGCCTTCTGCATCTTGGGCTTCCAGGAAGTCTCGTCCGCGGCCTCCATTTTGGAGCCATTCCACTTGAACGTGCGGCTCTTGACGGTTTCCCAGGGCAGCAGCGCGGAGGGTACGCCCTCTCCCGGCAGGGGCTCGTCATAGCTCGCCGGATCGAATCCCTTGGCCTTGCCCTGCTCGATGGTGATGGTGCCTTTGCCGATCTTCACCTTGTTCGAGATGGAACCTTCCTCGGTGACGATTCCCACCTCGTGGGCGAATACGACGTCGGGGGCGTTCTTCGGATCGATCTTGAAAGCGAGCAGTACCTCACGATACGACTTTTCACCCCCCACGTGCTTTTGCACCAGGACCTCGGAACGTCCGTCACCGTCGAGGTCCTGAAGCTCGAGCCGGGTGAGCTGTTTCGGGCCGGTGATGTTCAGCTCACCGAAGTAGAATTCCTTGCCGTCGCGATAGCCTGGGCCCACCACGCTCAGGTACTGACCGTACACGGCCACCCGCTCGTAGCGCGCATCGCCGACCACGTTGCCGAACACCTGACGGGAGGGATTGTCCGACAGCCCCTGGCGTTTGAGCAGGGCGCCCCGCAGTGCCTGCTCCGCTGCCAGGGGCATGTACGGCATTCTGGTACCGCTGGCGGAGCTGGTGGCTACCTTGTTCTTGATGGAACCCGGCCGCAAGGCATCGCTGTAGCTCAGCGTTGCCTTGAGACCGACACGGGTGAGCTTCGCCTCCGGAAAGCTCGCCCAGGGAATGAGAGCCTCGATCACGACGCCGCCTTCGACGGGGGCCTCGACGAGCTTGGCGCCCTTCACGGTGCGCCCGCGGAGCTTCACCAAGCCCGGAAGCTTTCCTGGATCCCCCGGGTAGAGCTGCACGGCGTGTGTCGTGTACCTGCCCTGCGCATTCGGGAAGGCCAGGCTCAGGGTCGCGTGATCTTCGGCCCCACCCGCGCTGCGCGTGCGCGCTATCTTCGAGTCGTTCGCCTTCACCGCCACATACAGGTTGTCGTCGTCGTAGCCGACCAGACCCGAGGCTTTCAGCGAACCCTTGAGTGTGGTCTTGAAGGCGACGAAGGCCGACGGCCACTCCTTCAGCAATCCGTCGATACGGATCTTCCTGTCGTGCATCGGCTCGGCTTCGATCACCGTGCCAGCGGCGCGCGCCAGACCCCCTTCGAGCAGGATCGACAACAGGGCGGCGAGCAGAATTGCATTTCTCGGCATGCTTGATTCTCCATGGGCCGACCAGGCCCGCCTGGCGCACGAGCCAGTATCAGCGCTTCACGCGTAGCTCTTCGTGCTCTTCGGCTTCGAGCTCAGCGAGGGCTCTCGCTAGTTCTTCCTGTTCCTGGGGGTCGAGCTTCGCGAACTCTTCCTCCGGCGCCTCGGCCCCCTTTTCGATGCGTACCGGTTTGGCCACCGGCTCGGGTTCGGGGGGCAGCACGCCCATCTTCCGCTTGAGTGCGACCAGGTCTTCCTCGGCACCATGGGTGGCCTCGAGCTCACCGAACTTGTGTGCCAGGACGTCGCCCGTGTACTCCTCCGAGAGCTCGGCGCCTGCTTCGGCTTCGGCTTCGAGCTGGTCGATCTTGCCCGCCATGCGGTCGAACGCCTCGAAGGCACTCGCGTTGCGCAGGCCGCTCATGGTCTCTTGAATCGCCTTCTGAGCTTCCGCGCGCTTCTTGCGGGCAATCAGCAGAGTCTTCTTGCGCTTGGCCTCTTCTATCTTGGAGTTCAGCGCGCGCAACGCCAGCTTCAGCTGGTCGACCGCTTGCTTCTGCTTCTGCCACTGACCCCGATACTGTTCGGCGAGCAGGTCGTGCTCTTTTTTGCGTGCCAGTGCTTCCTTCGCCAGGTTGTCGTCCCCAGCGCGCACGGCCATCATCGCGCGACGCTCCCACTCCTTGGCGCTTCCGACTTCGCTCTCACTCTGCTTGTAGAGCCGCTTTTCGTCTGCAATCGAAGCCGCCACCTGCTTCTTGGCTTCGATCAGCTGAATGTTCATGTCGATGACGATTTGATTCAGCATCTTCTCCGGATCTTCGGAGCGACTGATCAAATCGTTCAGGTTCGATTTGATGAGACGAGCTAGGCGAGCAAAGATACCCATGGACGGCTACGCTTTCTCCTGAAGCATCGCGTGCAGCAGAGGCACGTGATTGTGCAGGCCCATGTCGATGTCCGCCAGCACCGCCTCGAGCTCGCTGAAACCCAGGTGGTCCAGATCGAGGGCGGCAGCCAGAACGATGCGGTCTTTCTCGATGCCGTAGGCAGCGTGCACCAGATCTTGCGCGTTGAGCTCGAGCAGCTTTCTGAACAGAGCCGTCTCGGCCGGGCCATCTCCGGAGGGCGCCTTGGTGATGCCGACCTGCAAGACGACCACCGGCGGAGCCACTCGCATCGCGATGGGGGACTGCCCAGGGCCCATGGACACCAGCAGCGTGCCATCCTCGAGCCGCTCGTAGCGGCGCTCGAGCTTGTGGAGATAGCCCTCGATATCTTCTAGCGACAAGGCCATTGTCGACGCAGCGTAGCATACCCGCACGAGGCCGGGCGCCCTCGATTTACGGCCCTGTTTTCGGCCAGCTCCGGGCGCATCCGGAGCGCCGGGCCGAGCGCCCCGGTTGACGGAAAACCCGCGGCGTAGTAGGTCACGCCATGTTTGAGCGAAGCCCGCGCGAATGTTTGACGTTCGATGACGTCATGCTCGTGCCGGCGTACAGCGAGGTCCTGCCTGCACAGGTGGACGTGCGGACTCGTCTGACGCGAGGCATCGAGCTGAACATCCCCATCGTCAGTGCCGCCATGGACTCCGTGACGGAGGCTCGCGCTGCGATTGCTATCGCGCGCCACGGCGGCATCGGCATCATTCACAAGAACATGTCTCCCGCCGACCAGGCGCACGAAGTCGAACGCGTCAAACGGGCAGAGAGCGGTATCATCCTCGACCCTGTCACGGTTGGCCCTGCCGAGTCGCTCCGAAATGCACTCGAGCTGATGAAGCGGCACGGGGTAAGCGGTCTACCCGTCGTCGAAGGCAAGAGCCCCATCGGCATTCTCACCGCGCGGGACGTTCGCTTCGAGAAGAATCTGGACCAGCCCGTGAGCGCGTTGATGACCACCAAGCTCATCACCGTTTCCCCCGGCTGTAAGCCCGAAGAGGCTCGCGAGCTCTTACACCAGCATCGCATCGAAAAGCTCTTGGTGGTCGACGGCGGGCAGCTCGTCGGTCTCATCACCATCAAGGATCTCTTGCAGGCCGAACGCAACCCGCTGGCGCTCAAGGACGCGCGTGGCCGCCTGCGCGTCGGTGCGGCCATTGGCCCCGGAAAGGACAGCCTGGAGCGGGCAGAGGCGCTGGTGGCTGCCGATGTCGATGTCATCGTGGTCGACACCGCCCACGGACACTCCAAAGGGGTCATCGACGCCGTACGCGAGACCAAGCGCCGCTTTCCCAACTTGCAGCTCGTGGCCGGCAACGTGGCGACCGCGGACGGTACCAAAGCGCTCATCGACGCGGGCGTGGACGCAGTGAAGGTAGGCATCGGTCCGGGCAGCATCTGCACCACGCGCATCGTGGCCGGTATCGGCGTCCCGCAGATCACCGCCGTTGCCGACTGCGTGGAGGCCGCGGAGCCCGCGAACGTGCCCGTGATTGCCGACGGCGGTATCAAGTACTCTGGAGAAGTCACCAAGGCCATCGCCGCGGGAGCCTCCTCGGTGATGATCGGTTCCCTCTTCGCGGGGACCGACGAAGCGCCCGGCGAGCTCGTGCTCTACCAGGGCCGAAGCTACAAGGTCTATCGAGGCATGGGTTCGCTCGCCGCCATGAAAAAAGGCAGCCGCGACCGCTACGGCCAGGGTGGCACGGCCGACGAGAAGCTGGTGCCGGAAGGCATCGAAGGGCGCGTGCCCCACCGCGGCTCGCTTTCTTCCATCCTGGACCAACTCGTGGGAGGCCTTCGTTCCGGTATGGGATACACGGGCGCAGTGGACATTGCGGCGTTGCGCAAGAACGGCCGCTTCATCCGCATCAGCAACGCGGCCCTTCGGGAAAGCCACGTCCACGACGTCATCATTACCGAAGAAGCCCCGAACTATCGGGTGTAGCGGCTCGTCGCATTGATGCGGTTATCGGCCCAAGTGGCCACCAGTCGCGGCAATTCAGCAGCGACCGATGCGGGCTCCTCTACTTGTGAGGTCTGCGCGCTCCGGGCCTGGCTGGAGGCGCGCGTTGCGCCCGGCAGAGCCGTGCCAGGTTTTCAAATCCCGAAATAGTAGGCGAAGCCCAGCGTGGCATTGAGTGTGATCGGCGAGCCCAGGCCGGGGACGCAGCCACCCACGACCTCGCTCGTGCCGCGCAGCATCGACGCGCTCGCCTGCGCCAGGAATGCCATCCGGTCGCCAATGTCGAAATCCACGCCCGCACCACCGCCCAGCGCGAAGTTGGGCGGACTCGTTTCCGCACACAGAAATGGATTGCCCGCCGGGTTTGCAAAATCCGCTTGGCGCGAGCCGGTGGCGCTCTGGTGCATGAAGACCAGACCCAAGCGCGCGCTCACGAACACCCCGACGCCATCCCGGTCGTACGGGATGAGCCGACCCTCGGCCCAGAGCAGGTGAGCGTGATAGCTCGCCTCCACTCGATCGGCACCGCTCCGGCTGTGTCCGGAGCCCAGCCCCGCAAACTCGTAGCGCGCGCCGAGCGCGTAGCTGTCCCGTGACTCGTACCAAAAGCCCCCCGAATACGCCATGTCTACCAGCTGGCCCCCGTCGAAGCTCGACGAGCTGCTCACCCGGGTGACCAGGCTCGCCGACCCCTCGAGCCCAAGCTGAGGTGGGCCCACCCGCACCACGTCTTCGTTAGGCGCTGCTTCTGCCGGCGCCGCTTCAGGCGGTCGTGTTGGTGCTTCGGCAGGAGGTGCTTCGGCCTGCTGTCTTTGTACTGTGACCGGCGGCGCTTCGGCGGGCGGCGCTTTGGCAGGGGCTGGAGCTTCGGCAGGTGCTGCTGGTACTTCGGGCGACGCTTCGGCGGGCGTCGCTTCGGCAGGGGCTGCTGGTACTTCGGGCGGCGCTTCGGCGGGCGGCGCTTTGGCAGGTGTTGGAGCTTCGGCAGGTGCTGCTGGTACTTCGGGCGTCGCTTCGGCAGGCGGCGCCTTGGCAGGGGCTGTTCGTACTTCGGGCGGCGCGGGAAGAGGGACCGGATCCGGCTGGGCGAGCGCAGGTTCGGGGTAGTCGAGCACCAGCAGCAAGGGCAGCAGCGCGGGACGCATGCCCGGGACTATTGCCGGCCCCGCCGCCCGTGTAAATCCCAAGGCTTCCCGGCCCGAGAAGACGAGTCGCCGGGTGCGCGCCAACCGTTGACAGCGCCGAAAACGGCTGCCATGTTCCGCCGCGGAGAGATGACCGAGTGGTCGAAGGTGCCTGATTCGAAATCAGGTGTGCCGGCAACGGCACCGTGGGTTCGAATCCCACTCTCTCCGCCCAACCTCACGGAGAGGTGACCGAGTGGTCGAAGGTGCATGATTGGAAATCATGTGTACCCGCAAGGGTACCGCGGGTTCGAATCCCGCCCTCTCCGCCAGGGTGAGGGGATGCCCCCACCCGTCGCGCTGCGCGCGCCGACCTCCCCCTTATTCGGCTTCGCCGAATGGGGGAGGTGAAGGGCGTCGCTCACGGGGTCAGCGACTGAGGCGGAGTCGGGTGCAGGACCAGGTTCAGGTTCAGGCTCAGGCCCAGGTTCAGGCTCAGGCTCAGGCTCAGGCCAGGACCAGGACCAGGACCAGGACCAGGACCAGGACCAGGACCAGGACCAGGACCAGGATCAGGACCAGGACCAGGACCAGGACCAGGACCAGGACCAGGACCAGGTTCAGGGCTGCTAACGAAGGGCTCCTCGTCGCTCGCGATTGCCGAGGGTGCCAGCGTGCTCGCGCCAGTCAAGGGGGACTCGCTGGCGCGAGTGCCCGGCGCTGTGCGCCGGCTTCGCCCCTGACAGGCGCTGCGCGCGGTGGAGGTGGCGCTGTGCGGTGCGCTCGCAAACGGGCGGGCCGAGGCGAAGGAGTTCGAAATGAAGGTGATCGATTCTTTGGTGAAGATGGTCGCGGCGGTGCACGGGGTGGCGGCGAAGGTGGCGCGGCACGATCCGGATCTGGCGCGGCAGATGAAGCGGGCGAGTTCGTCGGCGGCGCTCAATGCCAGCGAGGGGGTTTGGGCGAAGGCGGGCAAGCGGCGCTCGCGGCTCGAAGATGCAGTGAACTCGGCGCGTGAAACACTGGTGGCGCTGCGGGTAGCAGGGGCGTGCGGCTACCTGGGCCCCGACGAGGTCGCGGCGGGGGTGAAACGAACATCATTCCGGTGTTGTGGGTGCTGGCGTACTGACGTTGAAGAGGCCCGGTGGGGCCACGTGGGTTGAAGGGGACGCGAGCAGACCGTCGGCCGTGCGGAGGTCTTCCTCCGTCGCGCGCAGCGCGCGATGACTGGTTGGTGCGGAGGTGAAGCCGCTGAGCGCTTGCGCGCGAGCACGGCGTTGAGGAAGACCGCAGGCGCGCAGGCGCGCAGCGCCGAGCACCTGCGAGTTTCCTGCGAGTTGGAGCAACAAGAGTGTACCCGCAAGGGTACCGCGGGTTCGAATCCCGCCCTCTCCGCCAGGGTGAGGGGATGCCCCCACCCGTCGCGCTGCGCGGCGCAGGTCGCTGAGGGCTCGTGGTGGCCTGCAGGAGGTCGCCGGGCAGCGGAGTGCGGCCGCCTTGCCATCGAGTGTCCTTGGAAGCACGGAGTTTGCTTCAGGACCGGTGTCATCCCCCACGTGGACGAGAGGAACGCATATGACAGATCGCCCGACCCGCCAGGACATTCAGCAGCTCAGCGAGCCCACTCGCAGCAAAGCGCTGGATATCCTGCAACATCTTCAAAATGAAGGGTACACGGAATCCGAAGCCGTCGAGCTGGCGTTTCGCCAGGCCGAGGAGTGGGAAGCTAGTCGTCAGCCCGGGATCACGCCTCCCGTCGAATCGCGACACCTGGCGGACGTGCGCACAGGTGGCCTCCAGCCCGAAGACGTTCAGGACTGAAGGGCGACGAGAGCAGGGGGCCAGCGCCCGACGGTGGAGGCAAATCGCTACAGCCCGAAAATTCAGCAGCCAACCCGTCCGCTTCGGCTCCTTCCCTTGGTGGTTTCGAGGCATCCCATGCAAGAGCCCGAGTAGCGGCACCGAGCGGGAGAAGGGGCGCATGGCGGCGTGCTTCGAGCACCGCGGGCGACCGCGACACACAGGCACCACCCGAGCTCGGCTGAGGCCTCCGGCCAGTCACGGGTTCAGAAGCGAGCCCGTCTGACGGTAACGCCCGAACAGATTAGAGACGGAGCGTTGTGCTCTTGCCAAGCCTGTTTACGGGACGGCCAGCACGAACCCGACTGCCGCGTCCACGACGAGCCACCCGGGGCGTGCAGCTGCGATCGAGCCGGGCAGAGCGAAGGCGCGAACTGAGCCGTAAGCCGTCGGACGGTGCTCTGCGGCCGGTACGGTCGCCCAGGGCGGAGTGGCTGCGCTGCTTGGCGGAGTGGCTGCTCTCTGCCCAGCTTGCTGCTTGGGATCGGGCCCAATCAGCCTATGGCCAGGAAGCTGCGTTCAAGATGCTCGTTTCGGGTCGTTGGACGGTACGGTGAGCACGGGGATCGGACTGTGTCTCAGCACGCCTTCGGCAACGCTGCCCAAAATCGCGCGCTTGAGCCCGGAGCGTCCATGTGTGCCCATCACGATCAGGTCGGAACGCTCTTCGGCTGCGGCGGCGACCAGGGCTCTTGGCGTGTCTCCAGCGCCGGTCACGACGTCGCTCTTGGCGGGCACGCCCGCAGCAATGCATCGCTCGACCAGACTGTCCAAGCGCGTTCGCGCGGCTGCGTCGCGCTCGGCAGTTTCCGGAATCGGGACCGTTGCGACGGGGATCTCCGCGGCGGCACCGGAAGGGGCGGGAAGCGACGTGGAGTGGACGTGTACCAGATTCAACGACGCTTCGAAGTGACCCGCCAGCATCACCGCGAAGTCCAACGCTCGGTCGGAAGGCTCGGAGAAATCCATGGGAACCGTGATCCGCTGCACCTTCACGGGACCCGGGTGGGCGCGCGGTTTGTGGGTGGCTTGACTGTCGGTCATGCTGCCAGTGCATGCAGGAAGCGTGCTAATCGAGCCGGACGACCAGACCTGTTGCTTCCCGCCTTGTGGTGAGCGATGTCGCCCGCTGGGGCACTTCGACGCTGAGAGCCTCGAGCGGCGGCACCGAGGGCCGCTGGGGTCTTGTCGTGAACCGGGCTCGATGTTTGCAGCTCTGAGCCGCGCGCAGTGCCAGCGTGGCCGTTTCTCGAGCGACTGCTCCGGGCACGGTTCGTGAATTGAAAGGGAGCGAAAATCATGAGTTCTCGCCTGAATACTTTGCTGCCGGTCGACGGTTCCAAGACCTCGCTCAGGGCAAAGGATGTCATCATCGGCAGCGTTACACAAAATCTGCTTCGAGAGGTCGAAGGTACTGCGCTGTGGGTGGTTGGCTAGGCTGAGTTACCCGGCGGCCAGCGGGGTTGGCCAAACACGAAGGAACGCAGAGGAGTAGAGCCGATGACGAACATGAAAGCGGTACGCATTCACGAGTACGGGGGGCCGAATGTGCTCAGCTACGAGGACGCCCCCCTTCCCGAGCCAGGTGCGAACGACGTGCTCGTGGCCGTTCACTCCGCGGCTGTCAATCCCGTCGATTGGAAGGTGCGTGAAGGCTACTTGCGGGAGCGCATCGACTACCCGCTGCCTTTCATACCCGGTTGGGATGTGTCCGGCGTGGTGGTGCGTGTCGGGGCCGCCGTGACTCGCCTGAGGGTCGACGACGAGGTCTACGGTCGGCCGGACCTCGGGCGCGACGGGTGCTACGCGGAGTACGTTGCCATTCGCGAGCAGGAGCTGGCGCCCAAGCCTCGCACCTTGAACCATCTCCAGGCGGCTGCGGTTCCGCTGGCGGGCCTGACAGCCTGGCAGGCGCTTTTCGAAGCACCGGAGCCTTACACCGGCGCGAAGCTAGGCCCCGAGCAGCGCATCTTGATTCATGGAGCGGCCGGGGGCGTCGGATCTCTGGCGGTGCAGTTGGCTCGTTGGCGAGGGGCGTACGTGATTGGTACTGGGTCAGCCCACAGCGCGGATTTCCTGATGGAGCTCGGGGTACACGAGTTCGTCAACTACGAAGTGCAGCGTTTCGAACAAGTGGTGCGGGACGTCGACGTCGTGTTCGACACGATCGGTGGGCGCACGCAAGAGTTGTCGTGGCAGACGCTGCGGCCCGGGGGGACGCTGGTGTCGATCATCCAGCCTCCGTCGCCGGAGGTAGCCCGAGAACATGACGCGCGAGCGGCCTACGTGTTCGTGCAACCCAACGCCGACCAGTTGCTCAGGCTTCGTGAGCTGATCGAAAAGCGTGCACTCCGCCCAGTGGTATCCGAAGTGCTTCCCTTGAGCGAGGCGGCTACGGCGCACGAACACATCCAGACCGGCCACACACACGGCAAAATCGTGCTCAGCGTGTGCGACTGACACTGCCGAATTGCCGAGCCGAATTACCGAAGGCTCCTCAACGCGGCCGCTCTTGCTCCGCGCCCGTGTTCCAACCCTGTTGCCCTTTCAAGGGGACGAACGCGCAGTCGGTAACCTTCTCACGTCGGACTTCGCCTGCTCGCTTCACGACCCGGAGCAATGATTGGCTCGAGAGCGGGCCGGTGGGGATGAGCAGTACGCCGGGGTCGGCGAGCTGCTGGACGAGCGCATCGGGGACGTCTGGCGCGCCGGCTGCGACTATAATGGCGTCGAAGGGGGCTCGGTCGGGCAAGCCGACGCTGCCGTTCTCCAGCACGACGTGGACATTGTCGACGCTCATCTCTTCGAGGCTCGAACGACTGAGTTCGGCGAGCGGTTCGAGTCGCTCGACGGTATAGACTTCCTTGGCCAGCATGCCGAGCAGGGCTGCCTGATAGCCGGAGCCCGCACCGACCTCGAGCACGCGCTCGTGCCCATCGAGTTCGAGAAGCGACAACATGAGCGCAACCATATACGGCTGGGATATCGTCTGGCCGTGGCCGATCGGCAGGGCGTTGTCGTTGTACGCCTCGCTCTGCAGGTGCTCCGGAACGAACAGGTGGCGGGGCACGGTCTCGAAGGCTCGCAGCACGCGTTCGTCTCGAATGCCGCGGGCGCGCAGTTGTGTGTCCACCATTTCTGTTCGGCGCATGCGAAGCTCGGTATCGTCGAGTTTGATATTCATACTTCATCGACCTGGTCGCGGCTCCCGTTGCCAAAGCGCTCTCCGCCGCTCTGCGGCTCCCGATCCTTGGCCCAGCGACGCTTCGGCTGCTTCGAACGCTGCCCACCCTTCTGCTCGTCGTCGAAGCGAGCCTGTTTCGAGTCGGACCTGAGTGTCCGACTATTGGGCTCTGTCATCGTTTCGTCCTTTCGAGTCCCCCATATGTACTCGGTTTTGCATGGGTCGTTCCAAGAGTTCCAGGCCCTGGGCCCTGATCGAGCGACGTCAGAAGCAGGGAAGCGCGTTGGGGTCACTGTGTGGGACCATTTTGCCGCGGCCGGGATCGTTTGTCTCGCCGCAGGAAGGCGCCCAGGATCTCGACATAGAAGGCGACGGCGATGACGACGGGCAGCAAGGTGTGCCTGGCGGCCAGGCATGCTCGCTGACTGGCCGGGAGCCGGACCGCGAAGATCCCGCTCGGCGGTCGCAGGCGCGGCGGATGCATACCGCCGCGTCGGGGCGATGTGCACCTCCCGACATTCGGCGTCGCCTGCCGAGCGGCGGAGGTATGGGGAAGGGGCCCGGCTACCGGTAGAGTAGGACGCTGAGAAGGGAGTAGGGCGGTAGGGCGAGTTCGGGGGAGCCGTCGAAGCGGACGGTGTACGGGGGTACCGTGGTGGGGTCGGGGCCCCCGGCAGGCAAGCCATTGCCGATGCCATTGAGCAGCGTGATCGGGCCCTCGACGTCGTCGGCGCTGAGGAGCCACACGTTGGCGTGGTCGTAGCGTTGGTTGGGCCGCACCTCGAGCTGGAGTGTGCGCGGGTCCGCGCTCTCGTTGATGGCGACGACGCCGAGCACACCTTCGTTCCAAGCGGAGGCGTAGACGACCACTCCGTCGGCGGGCCCCGTTGATGAGAGCAACACGTCGCCGAAGTTCCGGGTGAAGAAGTAGAAGGGGAAGTAGCTCGGACGCGGCGTGAGGTCGGGCACGGACGGATCCGCGAAGGCGAGAAACCCATGGTCCCCTGCGCCGAATCCGGAACCGGCGTCGTACTCATTTTGTACGTCCCACAGCGACGCCCCTGCCCAGCCCCAGTGCAGCAGCTGCCCGAGGACATCGGCGATGAATAGGCTCGAGATGTGGGCAATCTGGTAGCTGTGCGTGGGGACGCCCAGGTTGTACTCACCCAGGTAAAAGGGGAAGCGGTCGACGCTGAAACCGGCGGAAATCAGGAGCTGTTCGAGACGCTCCTTGTAATCTCGTACTTGGTTCGTGAGAGAGAAGGTGTATTGTGGCGTCAGCTGGTCCAGGCGGGTGACGTACTCGAAGTAGTCGTGGACGCTGAGGAAGTCGGCCCAGGTGTCGATGCCGGGGTAGCTGAGAACGGTCGAGGTCCAGCGCTCGTTGGCGGCGTCGGCGGGTGCGATCAGCCCGATGTAGATCGTGGGGTCGACGGCTTTCATGGCAGCAGCCATCGCCACGAAGTTTTTGGCGTAGGCTTCGCCGGTGGGGTCGTAGCCGGTTTCCCAGTCGCCATAGGCTTCGTTCCCGATCTCCCAGTACTGGACGGCGAAGGGTTCATTGTAGCCATCTGCGGCGCGGCGTGCCGCCCAGTCGATACCGCCACCCGGGTTTCGACCATCGTTGGGGCTGTTGCAGTACTCGACCCAGGCGGCGGCCAGAGTGGCCGCCTCTTCGACAGAGCCGTAGCTCGCAAAGCCGTGATTGACGGTGATGAGTGGGATGGCACCCACGCCGCGCACCACGTTCATGTATTCGGCGGTGCTCGCGGCCCAGTCTTCGCTCATGACGTTCCAACCGTTGGCCACGGCATAGTCCGGGTAAACGCCGTCGAAGTGATACTGGTCGGAGGTGCTGCCTCCCGGAAAGCGCAGCACGGAGACGTTCACGTCGGAGAGGCGCTTTTGCATCAAGTCCGAAAGAAGTGAGTCCCCGTTCCACACGGCAGCATTGTTTCCGAACAGGGCCGGGGTCACGTAGCGCAGCGGATCGTTGCGGTGCAGGACCGCTCGATAGATCCTTCCCGTGGGCGCCGGAGGGCTCGTATTGGTCTCTTCGAAGGGGGGCGCCTTGCGTTCGCGGTATTCACGATAGAAGGGGCCGTCGAGGCGGCCCGGGATGCCGCCGGCCCCTCCCAGGGCGCCGGCCCCTGCCACGCCGCCGGAGTCGCTGCCGCCAGAGCCGCCCGTCGATGAGCCGGTGCCGACGCTGGCGCTGCTACCGGAAACAGTGGTGACGCTGCCGGTGACGTTGGTGATACCAACATTTCCGCCCTTGCCGCCGTCTCCGCTGGTACCCTCGCTCGAGAGTTCGTCCCGGAGCTGTGAACGGCTGCCGCACGCGATGAGCAGGATGCCGAGCGCGAACCAGCGTCGTCGCGCCGCCCCGCCTCTCCGACACGTTCCCGTTGCCCTGCTCCCACCTGGTTGCTTGCCCAAGTCGGAACCCTAACTCCGCGGGACGAGAGTGCCAAGAGGCAGTGGCGGGTGGCCCACCCTCATCGGTGGAGCCCGCTGCGTGCCGGCGCGGCCTCGAACACACCCATCTCGTTGGTAGGTGCCGGAATGGGAAACACATCAATGACCGGTCGAGCCGGGTGGCTCGTGAGGGTTGCGGTAACACTGCGCACGACCCCGATGAGCGGCCCATCCTCGCTTGAAGTCTGGCGCTGAGCGTACCAGTCGTCAGCGGCGGGGATGCTGAATGCTTTGCCATCGAGCGAAACGACTCCGAAGGGCAATTCGGAAGGCTCGAATGCTTTTCTACGCTGGGCTTGGTGCACGACAATGTGCAGACAGCTTCTGAGCTCATCCGGATCGATCGTGCACAGGGCATCACGCAGCGTGGTGTCGGGGACTCGGCGCTGGATGCCAAACAACCTTTTCATGGGCGAGCTCATGCGCTCGGTCATCTCCTCCACGTCAGCCAAGCTCCTGGCTCCGGTCAGCATGGCCCCGAGCACAGTGTGCAGCAGCGCTCCCAGGTCCCAACGTTTGCCCCGGTCGTCACGATTATCACGGACTTGGTCGAGTCCGATTTCATCCAGACGCTTTCTGAAAAAGCCGTACATGCGCCGATTCATGCGTGCCGTCATTCGCGGTCTCCTTTTGTGTTGCAGCCGCCGGCTCGAACGCGCCATCGTGTGCCTCGGCCTTGCGCTGGTTTTTCCGCTGTTGTTTTTTGAAGTACCCGCAGCAGATCCCACGGAGACGTGAGGCCTTTTCTCACGAGAGCTTCCGTGGCCGTGTCCGAATCCGTGGCGGTGGCGGGGCTCAGAAGGCCGTGGCGGTGACGGTGTACCGGGCCGCACCCGGAGCAGAGACCGGTGTGGACTGGGCGGGCATCGACCGCCGAGGCCCGCCCGAAGCGCGGTGCTCAGTGGGTGAGCTTGTAGAGCATGGCTACGATACGATCGTAGTGACCGAGCACTGGGGCCGAGGCCCCCTGGCTGATGTAGCCCCAGCGAATGGCAGCCAGGACACCCACCCGCACCTCGTTGGCGCTACCGGCCGCGGACTGGTAACGACTGCGACGGGTACCGGGGTCGCTGAGCGCTCCTTCGCCAGTGTTGAGCACGCTGCTGTTGGCTGCATCGGTGATCTGCCGAGCCAAGCTACGGTCGTGCTTTTTGATGCGGACGACGCTGGGCCTGAGTAGCTCGATGGCTTGGAGGGCGAGGTTGAGGACTTCGAGTTTCATCACGGGATTCTCCCTTTCTGAGCCCCTGCGGGCGGGGCTCACAGCCCCGTCCCGCACGCAAGGGCGAACGGAATCGCGTGTCGAGGAACCCGCAGCCGGAGTCTCGAGCGGCCACGGGCCATTCTGAGCCTGCAGGCGCCAGTGCCAGCTTTGCTGGCACGCGCCTGCCTCCCCGGCCACGGTCGCGGTCACGAATGCGAATGCACCCCTGTTCGAGTCAGCCGCCAAGCTCGTCGAGGCTGGTCCTGGCCACGGGGAGCAGCAGGGCAAGCGGCGGTTCGACGCAAGCGGAGCTCATGGCGGAGGCGACCCCCGTGGAGTGGGCGCGGGTGGCGCAGGAGCTCGGTTACCGAGCGGCGCGCCAGCTCGGGAATCGCACGGAGGACTGCTCCAGGCGAAGCCGCAGGGCAAGCCCAAGAAAAGGCCATCATGTGTGTCGAGGGCAGCAACGCGAGCTCGCGCATCCTGCATCCTGGCGAGGACTCGGGCGCTACCGCGGGAAAACGTGCGAAACGCGAGTAGGCTTGTCTTCGAACGCAGCCGCCGACGGCGTCGCTCGTGGTGAGGGCTGCGGCGTGTTGGTGCTCGAGCCCACCGAGGTCAGGCTCGACCTTGCAATCGAAGCTGGCCCCTCTACTTCATCCGGGAGGGCGTTTGGCGGCGGCCAGATCCGCACGGAGCTCCTCGGCATTGCGGCGCGGACCGTAGCCGGGGGTATCACGCTGAATCCGCCAGCTTTCAGCTAGCGGTCCGGCGTCGACGGTGTCGAAACCAAACTGGTCGAGCAACTCGGTTACTCGGACCTTCGCTTCAGGATCGTTGCCTGCGATCACCAAGGCGCGCCGATTGGGCGAGCCGGGCGGTAGCCCGTGAGTCGTGAGCTCTCGCGCATAGATGTGGTTGAAGGCTTTGACGACGCGGGACGTTGGTAGATGCGCCTGCAACAGCTCGCTGGTGGTCGTCGATTCATTGTCGAGTTCGACGATGTGGCCGTCACGACCGGGATAGTAGTTGTTGGTGTCGATCACGATCTTACCCGCGAGCGGCTCGACCGGAACCGAACGGTAACTCTTCAGAGGGATGCTGACGACTACCATGTCTCCCGCGCGGGCCGCTTCGGCCACGGTGGCAGCTCGCGCCTGGGGCCCCAACTCGCGCACGAGCTCGGACAAGGTTTCGGGCCCGCGCGAGTTGCTCAAGACCACGCTGTAGCCGCTGGCCACCGCCAGGCGCGCTACTTGCCCCCCGATGTTTCCGGCCCCGATGAAGCCTATCGTTGTCATAGCGGGATGCCTAGGGCTCGCCACGAAGCGTGGCAAGTGCAAGGGTTCGCCACCGCGGGGAGCCAGCAGACCCCCGTGGTCGCCTGCCCTCTCCGGCCAGTCGTGACGGGACTGGCTGCTCGCGGTGGCCGGTCACCTCGGACCGCTTCAGCTCCAGCGACCCCATCGAAGCCAAGCTTGCCGGGCACGGTCTTTGCCATGTCTGCTGGTCATGAATTGCAGTGCTTGGTGCTTGGGGATGGCATTGTTGGGATTCGCGGCGGCGTGCGGCAAGACCGACTCGCGGGCGCATGACGCGGATGGCGTAGGTGGCACAGGGGGGCACAAGTCCACCACGGGTGCAGGCGGCGGTACCTCCGGGGGCTCCGGCGGTTTTGGCACGGTGGGAGGAGTGGATGGCCCAATCGTTGACGGAGGAACCGCGTTCGGTGGAACGACAGTCTCGGCAGGCGGGAGCGGCGGCACGTTCAGCGAGTGTGTGGATGGCGTGCAGACCCTCGGGCGGCGCGAGCATAGAACGGTGGGCGTCGCAGCGCTCGACACTCGAACGGTGGTTGCAGTCGCTCAATGGGATCGTATCGACTTCTTCGACGGGAGCCTGCCGGACAGCTCGGTGACAACGCCCATCATCTCCTGGACACTCGAGGACTTCGGCTCTGGCGAGGCGGACGAGTTCGCCGCGATCACCGCCTACGGGGACGCTCTAGCGGTCCTGATCAGGCAGAACGCCAACATGGCCCGGGTGAGCTTCCGCCACCCGCTCGGTGAGCCCGCTCTTCCCGACGCCGAGCACGAGATGCCCTACCCACACAAGCTGGTGGTTGGAAGCAACCGTTTCGCTGTCGCCTCGAGCGATGGAGTGTATATCGCTGTGCTCGGCGATGCAGAGCAGTGGCAGTGGTCGGGTCCGTTCAAGCGGCACAACCGAGGCGTAGAGCCTCTCGCCTTCGTCGATACTGCGCTGCTGCTCGGCGTCACCGAATCCTACGGTCTTTCGGATGGCGGTGCTGGCGGTGCTGGCGGTGCTGGCGGTGCTGGCGGTGCTGGCGGTTATGGCGACACCCATGCCCGGGTGGAGCTCGTGTCGGGCGAAGGCGAAACCCTGTGGAGCGCGCCCAGCGTCGGCAACCCGAGCGTTGCCCTGGAGCTGGACGGAGGCTGGCTGATCGGGGAAACGAACAGCTTCTGGGGAAGCTACCAGGCTGCGCTAGAGTGGCTCGATCCCGATGCCGAATCGTTAGCAACGCTCTCACGTGTTCCGGTCATCTCCGCCGGGGATGGTGAAGACGGGGTATTCGGACTGGCCCTGCACGGTACGACCTTGTACGTCGCCAATTGTGAGAGCGCCCTGCGGTCGGGCACTTGGTCGGGAGGTCAGATCGAGCTGTCGCCGGTTGCTGCCTATGGCCAGCCGCCGTACGGCGTGTGCTCGGCCATGCAAGTGGATGTCTCCGAAGACCTGCTCGTCGTCGGCGGCGATGACACCTACCTTGCGCGACTGTGCTCGGACTGATGCCAAGTCGTCGAGCGAGGGTATCGGTGTGGTGGGTGCGCGCTCAGCCGCGGAAGAGCATCTCCGCCATGTCGCCACAGGGTGCCGAGCTCTGCCGAGCAGTGTTCGCGAGCCGTTGGTATCGGGGGAGCCCTCAGGGGCTCGACGCAATTGCATGCGAATCGCACATATATTGCATGCGAATCGCACATATATTGCATGCGAATCGCACGTTTCTGGCGACGCTTCCCCGACGTCGCCCTCGACCGCTCCGCGAAGCTT
This sequence comes from uncultured delta proteobacterium, assembly GCA_963809955.1. Classification (GTDB taxonomy): domain Bacteria; phylum Myxococcota_A; class Polyangia; order Polyangiales; family Polyangiaceae; genus JAICQQ01. The sequence goes on along the minus strand of CAWELQ010000025.1, from coordinate 1,000 downwards.
TCTCGATCGGGTGATACGGTGTCCCCTGGGGGTAGAATTGATCAACGGTTGCGCGGCAAAGCTTCCCCTGGACTTCGCGGATCTATTGACCGAACTCTACGAAGCCCACGCGGAGTTCCTTTTGGTCGGAGGTTGGGCAGTGATCCTCAACGGCCACGTACGCGCAACCGACGACATGGATATCTTTGTCCGGCCAAGCGTGGACAACTCGAGCCGCGTCTATGCCGCGTTGCAGAACTGGCGCGCCGCTGGCCGCCCACCAGGTGGCCCCCCAACATTTCGCAAGAGAGGGTGACGCCTACCGATTCGGTATTGCTCCTTTCAAAGTCGAGATGCTCACTCGGATCAGTGGCATCTCCTTCGACCAGGCTCTCGAAGGTGCCAGAACCTTCGAGCTGAATGGTCGAGCCGTCCCCTACATCGGTGGGGCGGCGCTCATTCGAAACAAGCGCTCAGCCGGCCGCCACAAGTACAAGGTCTCCAGGTTCGCTTGCGCGTCCGTTCTGGGGAATTGATAACGATGAGGGGCGCTCTGATATCCTTACTCGGCTTGGGCATGGCCAGTGCGACCGCCTGTACGAAATCCGCAGATGGGCCAACGAACGGAGGAAACTCAGAGACGGGAGGAAGACTCGGCGCGACCACGGGGGGAACCACGGGAGAGACCGGTGGAGACAGCTCGTCTGGAGGAGCCCATGCAAACTCCAGCGGGGGCGGCAAGGGCGATCTGGGCGACGGAGGGGCATCAGGAACTGACGGCGGGACCCGGGCATCTGCTTCCAGGTGGAATTTCAACCGAACATGATCGTCAATTGTTCCGTTCCGCCAATGTGACCCGCGATCTTTTGGGTTTCGTCCAACCAATGGAGGTGTTCCACTCGATGAACAGCCAAGTTGGGCGGCAGTCCGTCGCGCCAGGCGCTGGACTCAAGGATACGCGGACACGGGCGGCCTGTGTGCGCTGTCCGTTCCCGCGGCCAAGAAATTGGGGAAGGCGGAG
>CAWELQ010000024.1:115000-551819 GCA_963809955.1 uncultured delta proteobacterium | reverse complement strand
GCTGCGAGACACAGATCCGGGAAATTACGGCGGCGCGTTTCGTTGCCCACGGATTCCCGGATGGGGCCATTGCCGCCCGCTTGTTCATCGGATTCACTTCCGACGAGGAGCTCGAGGCGGGCGGTGGCGAGTTCGCGTTCTTCAGGTAGATCGGCAGCGTGGACCACTGTCTTCATGGACTTCAGATTGCAATCGTCTGGGATGATCCTCCCGACCTGATCGAGGTTCGTGTTCGTGCAAGCACTGGGCTCTTCTGCGGAGATATCCGCACGTACGGCGCGCCAGACGCCTTGCGCGCCCTGGCCGACGCGCTCGATGGATTCCCCCGAGCCCCGACCGACTTGCGGGAGTTCAGCATGGGCCAGTTTGGGCCGAACGTGGCGGGCGGTGCAGTGTCACTCCGCTTCAGCTGCGCCGACGGCGCGGGTCACGCCGGCTGGATTGACTCCAGCTCGATCGCAGTCTACATTTCTGTAGAAATGGCCAACCAGACTCAGATCTCCGCCTTCATTTCCGGAAACGACCAAGTCACTCGTCGAAGAGTATGCGGAGAATCACGGGGTGAAGAAGGCCCATCTACTAGAGGAGGCGCTCCTGCACCATCTGCAAGCGCTTCGAGAGCTGCCCTCTGACCTGGTTATACCGCCTCGTCTAGTGGTTAGTCGAGACGATGGCGAAGCCATCCTCGAGCGGGTTGAACGACCGCGAAAGCCCACCAAAGCGATGCGTGAGCTATTCAAGTCCCGATGAACTCAGTCCGGCGTCTTCGGTCCTCCGATGACCGAAGCAGTTTCCGCTGCGGACAGCTCGATCTTGATCGCTTTTTCGTCAGGTACGCCGGTCAGAATCAGTTCAGATACCACGTCGGGACGACTTATGTCGCCGTCGATGACGTTGATGCGATCCTCGGCTTCGCGACAGTTTCGGCGTCTCAGATCGAGGTCCGGGATCTTCCCACCGCGAAGACCAAGCGACTCCCGAGCTACCCGACGCCGGTGTTGAGACTCGCGAGGCTCGCAGTTCACCAAGATTCGCAGGGTACTGGTGTTGGCTCAGCACTCCTTCGAGCGGTATTCATTCTTGCCCGCCAGATGGCTCACTCGTACGGATGCGTCGGCGTTCTTGTTGACGCAAATCCGGACGCTATCGCGTATTACAAGCGCTATGGGTTCTTCGAGCTTACCCCGCTTCGGGGTATGCTTGGCGACCGGCCCGAGCCGACTGTTATGTTTCTCGAACTCGGTGCAATACCAAAGGTCGCCGACCCGGCTCCCGGCGACTAGCCTCTCGGCGCTGCCGAACACAGTAGCCAATGCGCGAGTTGAACAAGCCTCGGGGGAAGTGAGCCGGTAGCCAGCTTGGGTATTTCAGGACGGGGCGAGGTCAACACCGGGCAGGCCCCATGCGGGGTCGTTCATCGGTGCGCCCCGCTAGCCGAATCGTATAAACTATGTCTCTAGCGAGGCTTGCAAGACCGATGGACATCATCTGCGATCGACCAGAGCATCTTCCGGATCTTATTCGTCTGAACGAGCTTTGGATCAAGCAGCACTTCTCACTGGAGGCCGTGGATCGCGCTCTGGCCGCCGATCCGCAGTCGATCGTGCGCGGCGGCGGCCACACGATCTGCGCGGTTGAAGATGGTCGTGTTGTGGGGGTGGTGGCGCTTTTTCGGTGCGACGAAGGGCACTTCGAGCTTGCCCGGATGGCCGTCGAGCCGACGCACCGCCAGCGAGGCATTGGTCGTACCCTGGCGGTGGCCGCGATCGGAAAGGCGGCCGAACGCAAGGCAACAAGAATCACTCTCCTGTCCAACACAATTCTCGCGCCAGCCATCGGCCTCTATCGTTCGCTTGGCTTCCGAGTGGTGCGCGAGGGACAGCATCCGGAATACGCGCGGTGCAACATCGTCATGGAGAAGGCGCTTGGGGAAAACGCGTTGCCGCCCGGGAATTGAGCTGGCCAGATTGCCTGTGTTAGCAAGCCTCATATGGTGGGACGCAGCGTATTGCTCGGAGGGTTGTGCTTTCTAGCGGTGGCTTGCGTGGGGCGAGCGGGGTCGAAGGCTGCGAACTCGGAACCTGAGGGGGTGGGTGTTGCACCTGCGAAACCCTCTCGGCGTGCAAATCATTCAGACGGCGGCGCGAGAACACCGTCACGCTCGCAGAAGGGCGCGAACGGGCCGTCAGGTCCGACGTATCCCCCCTCTCCAACGCTCATCAAAGAATACGCTTCGAGAAAGGCAGTTCCCACGCGCGTTGATGGAGGCTGCGTGTACAGTGGCAGCTTCGAACCCAGCGTAGTGACCTATGCGGAGGCATTGGGTGGGCAGCCGTACCTTGTTCTTCACCATGGTAGAGGCGTCCATTTGTTTGAGTCCGAGAGCGCCGAAGTACCATTCGCGACGCTGCAATCCGGCAATATCGAAACAGTACCAAGGTCAAAGGCTACGCGTCGCTTTGAGGTTCAGCTTTCCTTTCCCTTGAACGGCCGCTATTGGGTGTCATCGGATGCGCCGCTCTGGTCCTTGCGAAAGCGGATGGACGTCGTGAAGGGGCACTTTTGGCTGGAGCAGGGCGCAGGAGTGGCCCTGGCGAAAGAAGGTGAGGACGCGGCGAGGCTGTTGAGGCCGGACCTCGATCCGAGGTTCGAGCTCAAGCTGCCGTGTTCAGCCCTGCAACTGGGTCAATTCCTTCATACTAGCAAGCCCGGGGGCACGTGGGTGCCGCTCAAAGCGGAGCCTATCCCACTATTCGCGGCGCCGGGTGGCAGCTCAATCACCAGGCTTACGGGGGCCCCTGGAGCCCACGAGCAGCAGCGACGCGATTCGTGGGTTCAATTGATAGGTGGAGATGACTTCAAATGGAAAGGATGGCTGGAAGCTCGCTACCTGGCAGCTCCGGTGCAAGCGCCACCGCCCGGAACGACCCCCGATCAAACCGCCGGCTCGAAGCGCGCCAAGGCGATCGAATCGGCTTCGAAAGCGGGTGGATTTGCAGCTGAAGGCGGTTGGCGACGCGGGCACACTCGTTCTCCACTTGCACGCCGCCCATCCGTACGCTAGACACTGAACCATATGGTTCAGTATTCGAGAGCGCGCCTCGACGCCTCGTTCGCCGCCCTTTCGGACGCCACCCGACGCGGCGTTCTCGAACAGCTCGGGCGTGCAGACGCCTCGATCACGGATCTGGCCGAGAAGTTCCACATGACCCTGACGGGCATGAAGAAGCACGTCGGCGTTTTGGAGCAGGCGGGTCTCGTCACCACCGAGAAGGTCGGTCGCGTGCGGACCTGCAAGCTGGGGCCGCTTCGGCTGGACGACGAGACGGCATGGATCGAGAGGTACCGCCAGGTCTGGGACGCACGCTTCGACGAATTGGACGAGATTGTCGAACAACTGAAACGGAAGGAGAAGGTCGATGGACGCAAAAAGAGAGAGTGAGCCCGCCCCCATGAAAAACCGCACGACGGTGGAACGGAAATCCGAGCGTGAGATAATCGTCACGCGAATCTTCAACGCTCCAGCGCGCATCGTGTTCGAGGCGTGGACCACGCCCGAGCTGTTCCAGCAGTGGTGGGTACCGAAATCGATGGGCATGTCCCTGCTTTCCTGCACGATGGATGTTCGCACCGGAGGCAAGTACGGCCTCGTGTTCGGCCCCGCCTCAAAGCCGACGGAGTTCTACGGTAGGTACATCGAAGTGACACCGCACGCGCGCCTCGTCTGGACCAATGATGAAAGTGATAACGGTGCCGTCACCACGGTGACCTTCGAGGAAAAAGGCGACAAGACGCTCTTGGTCCTGCACGAGCTCTATCCCTCGAAGGAAGCTTTCGAGGCCGAGCATGGCATGGAGGACGTGATGAGCGAGACCTTCGAGCAGCTGGACGAGCTTCTGCTCACCCTGCGCGCGAGCAAGGGACGGTCATGAAGTCGTCGAGCTACCGGCGCGCTAACACGCACTTGTATCTGATGTGGTCCGGGCGAAAGCCACTCGCGCGGACTAGACGGGCGGGGAATCATCCTTGAGCGGTCTCTCGACGGGTACATCGAGGACGACCAGGGCAAGATCGACTGGACGGCGCCAGACGACGATCCGATCCCCCGTGGGCGCGCGACTTTGCAGGGATGTGGTCGGGCTCGAGCTCGTCGATGAACGACGCTTCAAAGCAAGCGGCGTCGTACCGACTACGGACCGCCTGAGGAGTGGTGCGTCCGTTTGCAGAAACCCTCATCGAGTTCCAATCTGATCGACGTCTTGGAGATCGCGGGAGCCGGACCAGCGAACACGGCATTGCGACCGACGAGGCCTACGGTTACGCTCAGGCATCGCGACACTCTCCCGCAGCGACACTCTCCCGCAGCACGGTCCGACCTTGGAGGATTCATGAAGCGAGTCACTGGCATTGGCGGCATCTTCTTCAAAGCCAACGACGCACCGGCACTACTGGCTTGGTACAAGCGGCACCTTGGCATCGACGTTCAAGAATGGGGGGGAACGGCTTTCACCTGGACCAACGCCGAAGGCAAACCGACTGCCGGAACAACCACTTGGTCCATTGGCTCGGCGCAAGGTGACCAGTTTGCGCCCAGCACTGCACCCTTCATGGTCAACTACCGGGTGGAAGATCTCCACGGCCTGGTCAAAGTCTTACGCGAAGAAGGCTGCCATGTGCTCGAGAAGGTCGACGATACAGAGTTCGGAAAATTCGCCTGGGTCATCGACCCAGAGGGCAACAAGATAGAACTCTGGCAACCGCCCGCCGGCCAGTGATCATTTGCTTGCGTTTCGCACACATATTACCTGCAATTCGCATGCTTTTTTCGACGGGGGTCGCTGCCTCGCGAGATGCTGCATGGAGGGGCCTGTGCCGCTGACTGAATATTTTCTTCTGGGCCTTCCCCGAGGCTCCGAGTGGAGCAGTCCTCCGTGCGCTCGCCCACTGGCGACCCACGAGTCCCCGGGGTCCGAGCTAGCAGGTACTGCCGAGCGGTTGGAAGGACGGGCGCCTCCAGGATCCTCCCGATGAAAGCGCCCGCGCGTTGGGGGCATGCTAGATTTCTCGCGTTCGGCCATGAGCGAGCAACCAATCAAGTCGTGGTGGACCCGGGCGATTGCCACGCTATCCGAACCCGTAGACGGTGCTTCGCTCGCGGTGTTCCGGTTCTGCTTCGGGCTGCTCGTCGCCTACGAAGTCGCCTTCAAGTTCCGAGTCGGCAAGGTCCGGGAGCTGTACGCCCCGGCGCTCCATTTCAAATACTACTTCTTCGAGTGGGTAGCCGCCCCGAACCGGCTCGGCGCGTTCGCGCTGCACTACGCGCTGATCGGCCTGGCGCTGTTGGTTGCCGCCGGGGTCTTCTACCGCGCGAGCAGCGCGCTCTTGTGCGTCCTGCTCAGCTACTACTTCTTGACCGAGCGTACGCTCTACATCAATCACATCTATCTGTACTGCCTGCTCGCGGGGATCATGGCGGCAGTGCCCGCGCACAACATGCTTTCGGTAGATGCGCGGTACGGCTGGTTCGGCAGTGAGCCGGCGCCAAGAGGGCGAGCGCCACGCTGGTCCATCTGGCTGTTACGCTTTCAGATGGGCGTCGTCTACAGCTACGCGGGCCTGGCCAAGCTCAACGGAGACTGGCTCAGAGGCAGTCCGCTCAATCTCTGGCTGCCCGCTCGCCTGGGCACCGACCACTGGCTCCTCTTCGACGGTCTTCCGCTCGTCATGAGCTGGGGAGGCGCCGCCTTCGACCTTCTGATCACGCCCCTGTTGCTCTGGAAGAAGACGCGCCGCATCGGGTTGGCCTGGGCCGTCGCGTTCCACGTCATGAACGCGAATATCTTCGGCATCGCTTCCTTCCCTTGGATGTCGCTGGCTCTCACCGGGCTTTTCTTCGAGCCGGACTGGCCGCGACATCAGTTCACCAGCCTGCGTGGCAAGCCCCGGCGTATCACGGACCCGAAGCCACTCGGTACCCTTGGCGCCTGTCTGCTGCTCGCCTACCTCGTGGTCCAGATAGCTCTGCCCATGCGCCCCTGGTTCTATCCCGGCAACTCCAGCTGGACGGAGGAAGGGCATGAGTTCTCCTGGCACATGATGCTCCGGTCGAAGGCGGGCGTGCCCACTTTCTACGCTCAGTTCGCGCAAGGACCACGCTTCCAGGTGGATCCGCTCGAATACGTCACCAAGCGGCAGCTCCTGCACCTTGCGGGTAGGCCCGCTCTGGTGCACCAGCTCGCGCGGTTCATCGCCGACCGAATCGAGCAGCAAACTTCACGGCGCCCTCGGGTATTCGTCGACCTTCCCATCCGCCTCAACGGTCGAGAGCCCGAGCTGCTCGTCGATCCCGCTGTCGATCTCGCTTCCGAACCTCGAGGCATCGGTCCCGACGACTGGATCATGCCAGCACCCCAGAGCCCGCCCGGCTCCGCCCGGTCGCGATTCGACGACAGCGGTTGAAGGAACGCGCGCGCTATCTGCCAGCCGTTTTCACCAGCGCAGTCAGCGTCTGAGCCCATGGGCCGTCCCGTCGGTGATTTGGAAGAAAACTTCCCCAGGGATGCGAAGACGATACTCGCGCCCGATTTGACGGCAGGCCCCACCACAGCCCATCCAAACCGAATGGCCCCGGAGCACGGCATCGACCTTGCGTGAGTGTTCGTCGGTGACGCTCACGTCACCCAGGTCGAGGAGCGCGGCGGCGACGACCGCGAGTTGGCGCTCACCGTGGTTCGTGATCGTCACGATAGTTTCGTCGACGGGCCGTCGTTCGAGAACCTGGACCGCTAGTGGCTGCTTCAGGCATCGTGCCGCCTGCACGAAGGCTTGATAACCGAAGGTCATGCTGACGCCACGGGAGCCGAGCAGGACGCTTCGCCGCTCCGTGGGAGGGTGCAGCTCGATGCGCACCGGTTCACGATAGCCCTCTCCCCACTCGGGACGTGCCGGGAACGCAGGGCAGGTGGGGGAAGAGACGCTGTTCGCCGCCGCCGTGATGCTCGAGGGAGGCGCCGTCGTGCGTTGTGGAGCACGCTCGCAGGCTGCCAGAGCGGTGAGCGAGATGAAGGCGAGCGCGCCCGTGCCCGAAGTCCCCATCGAATGCGGCATCGCCTACGCCGTGAGCCCCGCGCGGTCGTGGGGCGCCGAAAGGTCGTATTCGGGCCCGAGCGGCACGATCTGACTGGGGTTCAAGGTCGTATGACTCTGATAGTAGTGCGCCTTGATGTGGTCCAGCCGGATGGTATCCGCCACCTTGGGGAGCTGAGCCAGTTCGAGCAGGTAGTTCCAGAGGTGATGGTATTCGCGGAGCTTGCGGCGGTTGCAGCGAAAGTGATTGTGATAGACAGGGTCGAAGCGCACCAGCGTGGTGAACAGCCGAATGTCGGCTTCGGTCAGCCGCGGCCCCGTCAGGTAGCGGTGGCGCGAGAGAATCTCTTCTGCTCGATCCAGCGCATCGAACAGCTCGACGAAAGCGCTTTCGTAGGGTGCCTGTTTGGTGGCGAAGCCACACCGATACACGCCGTTGTTGATAGCGGGGTAGATCCAGGCATTCAGCTCGTCGATGGCTCCGCGGAGCTCGGGTGGGTAAAGGTCGAGGTCGGGGTGCTCGGCGTAAGCGTTGAACTCGCCATTGAGCATCCGGATGATCTCCGAGCTTTCGTTGTTGACGATGGTCTCGCGCTCCCTGTCCCAGAGCACCGGCACGGTGACGCGTCCGCGGTAGCGCGCGCCGTCGACACTCTTGTCGTAGAGCTCACTCAGCAGGCTCGAGTGGTACAGGTCATCGATCGGTTCCGGCGTGCCGTAGCTGACCGCACCGAGCCCGTCTTGGAGCCCCCCGGCGCCACCGCCAGCGCTGAAGTGCCAGCCTCGAGCGTCGAGGAACGGATGCACCACGCTCACACCGATCGCAGCCTCCAAGCCCTTGAGCGCGCGCACGATCAGCGTTCGATGCGCCCAGGGGCACGCATAGGACACGTACAGGTGGTAGCGCCCCGCGTCGACGGGAAATCGTCCGCCTTTGGCCTTCACCCAGTCGCGGAACTCGGTGGGCTCTCGAACGAACTCACCCCCTCGATCGATGGCGTCGTTCCAGGTGTTGCCACGCGCCGGTTCGCTTCCGCAGTTCACACAGACGTGACTTCCTTCCATTCGAAAGGTGTAGGGCTGACGACGCTGGGTCGAAACCCTCCGAGGTTCTCGTTCAAGCCGCACGCGGAGGCGGGGTCGAGCGACCTCCGGGAGGCAACGAGCCCCTGCGGCGGCGTTTCGGCAAGAACTTGCGATCGAACAATCGTACGCGGCGGACCAAGAGGTCGAGCAAAAAGATCACGAGTGCGGCAAGAATGAACCTGTCCTGCAGCTTCTCGTAGCTTACGATTTTCTCATCTCCCGGAGAAAATACGGTCTTGGGCTCCGGGTCCAGACTGCCACCGCCGACCTTGGCTGCGCGACGCAGCTTGTCCACATCCGGCTCGAAGCTCGCGTACTCACGCGGGTAAGGATTGGAGACATGTCCGTAGCTGACGCCCACCGAGCGCAGCGATCCGTCCGCCTGTACCTTCTGGTGTTCGGCGCGCAGCAGGAAGGAACCATAGCTGTCCAGCTCGAAGTCCGCTTCGTAGCGACCGGGTGCGATCTGCCGCATGGCCACCTTGCGTTGTTCGCCTTTCGGTTCGGGCCCGGTCACGTAGAGCGTGGACTGGATGGAGTTGTCGAAGCGATCGTCGAGCGTAAAGGCGTCGACCACGGCGCGCACCCGACCCCCCACCACTTCGGTCTGCATATCCAGCTCGCGGCGATGCTTCTGCCGCATGTGCTCGCGCACCAGCTGGCCCCAGAACTTCGAAAAACCCGACCAGCGCAGCCAGTCCACAGCCCACATATTCTTGACATCGCTGGTCCAGGCGAGCGACCAGCCGAGACCCACCCGCCAGCGTGCCAAGATCGGCTCGCCGCGATCGCTCGCCAAGATTTCCTGCGCTGGCGGGGCTTTCAGCTGTGTGGCCACGTAGCCATGCAGAAGCGGAGCGCTGTTGATGGCGATGCCGCGCAAGAAGTCCGCCGGAGCCGTCTGCTGCACCGGAAACCACTCCTCCACGGCGGCCTGCCGCGCGATCAGCTCGGTTTCTCTCGTGAAGATCTTCGGTAGGCTCTGCGGATCGGGCACCTGGTGATAACGACCCCCGCCAGTATCGGAGATCATGCGCAAGAGCTCACCGTTCACCTGGTTGCCGAGGCCCACCGTGGTCACCGTGATGGACTCCGCGATCATGGCGGACACCAGGTCGCGAATGCCCTGGGTCGCCGCGTTCCCATCGGTGAGCAAAATGACGTGCTTCTTGCGCGCCTGAACCACGGAGATGTCCTGATACGCCATGTCCAGGCTGCGGAAGATTTCTGTGCCGCCCCCGGGCTGGATGCGCGCGATCTCGTTCTGGATGCGAGAGCGGTAGCGGGCCGGTTGCATCTTGACGTAGCGCGTGGGAGCCGAGTCGAAAGCGATGATCTCGATCAGATCGTCGCCCTTCAGCGTGCTGACGGTGGCCTTGCATGCCGCCTTGGCCATTTCGATGGGGAGCCCGGTCATCGACCCGGAACGATCGATGACCAGGACCATGGCGACGCTGGGCGTCTCCTTGCGCCGCTCGGCATCCATCCGCACCGGCAGGATGCGCTCCATGGTGGTGTGGGCCCAGCCTCCTAGACCGAAGCCGGCCTCGCCCCCCGCAAACAAGAATCCTCCGCCCAGATCCCTCAAGTACTGCTCGACCAGCTGCTGGGACGAGATGCTGACCGCCTCGCGCGGCACGTCGGAAAGAATGAAGAAATTGTAGCGCTCGAGCTCCTTCATACTCCCGGGAAAAGCGGCGGGCGCGCGCACGTCGACGTCGAACTGTTGAGCGCTCAGCGCGCTCAACAGGTAGCTGGCTCGGCTCGGCTGCCCCTCGATGTAGAGCACCTGGGGTCTGCCTGGCACGTCCAGCGTCAGCGAGTAGCCGTTGTTCTCTTTGAAGGTGTCGGTCTGAATCTGGTCGAGCTTGAGCGAGTAGGTGACCGCGCCCCCGACGCGGACCACGCTCTTGAACTTGACCTCGTTCTCTCCCGGTTCGAGGTTGAGCCCCCGCACCCCGTCGAGCCCATTCAGCGTTTCACCTTGATAGAGCCGCGCCCGAGCCTTCGTTTTGCGGCTGGCGTACACGTGGGCGACCACATCGAACGGTTCGCCGATGTCGACCTTGTTCGGAGCCTTGAGATCGCGCAGCGCCACCTCCCCCGGGGCGGGACGCCGATAGGGCACACTATACAGCTTGGCTCCGAAGCTCTTGGCTCGGTTCACCTCGGCCAAGAGGTCCCCGTCCGTTTCGACGCCGTCCGACAACAGCACCACGCGCTTGAGATAGCCGTGGGGAAACACTCCGTAGGCCAGCTGCAGCGCTGCCTGCAAATCGGAGCCCGCGGACGGCTTGTCGATGCCCGCCTTTTCGCCCTTGGCCAGCGTGTGGCGCTCCAGCTCGAACGGCGCGAGCTTGCCGTCTTTCTCTTCGAGATCGATCAGGCGCGGGCGCTTGGCAAAGGTCACCAACTTCAACAAGTCGTCCGGACCCTTCGCCGCGTAGAGCCGCTCGACCTCGGCGTGGGCATCCTCCAGGGCTTTCTTGGGAACGGAATCGCTCACGTCCGCCAGCACCACGGTGCACACCTTGCGGGTTTCCGCCGTGCGCACCCAGCGCGCCAGCCCGAGCCCGAGCAGCAACAAGAAGGCCACGCGCAGCAGCACCGAGAGCACCCGTTGCGGCCAGGGCAGATCGGCCAATGAGCGACCCAGTACGAACAGCAAGAAGGGTAGTACCAGCACCACCCCGATGAAGCGGGGCTCCAGCAGCTCGTAGACCGTGCCGCCCTCTTCCCACTTGAACGCGCCCGGCGGCGCCTGCCACACGTAGTGGTAGTAGGCCCACCCGAGAAGAGCGGCGAGGGTCGCCAGCAAGAGACCCCAGAGCAGCTTTTTCTGCCGTTGATTCACACCGTCCACCTGCGATGGTAGGTCACCCATTCCAGGATCGACACCCCGATGACGGCCAGCAGCAAGTAGAGCCAGAGCTCGCGCCGTACGCCCACCCGGAATTCTCCGACCGCCCCCGCTTTGGTGGTGCCGACTTCCAACTGCGCCGCGGGCTCGATGTGGCTTTCGCTGATGTCGGACAGATTCGCGGCGAACCTGAGCGGCGGCGTTTCCGGCGCCAGCAGCTGATAGAACCCCGCCTGTTCGCCCAGGTAAAAGGCGCGTCCCTCTTTGACGGGAACGGGACGACGCTTGCCGCCGGGTTCGACCAGGGTCGCCACGTCTATGTTGCTGGGCGCCGGCACATGCCAGACCTCGCCCGTGCGAAACGAGGAGATGTACGAGGCATCTTCTTCGACGAAGTAGTTGACGGTGTTCAAGACGAACAGGGGCCAGCCCACGCGCAGCACGAAATCGCTATCTCGCGGATTGAAGCCGAGCGCCACGAAGCGCTGCCCAAACTGAGTGCCCGTCACCAAGATTGGCCCGAGGTCGCTGGCCCCGACCACCTTCTGGTCTTTGGTTGGCTTGAAGGCGTGGCCCGTGGCGACCTGGATGTCCCCCATCGCCATCCAGTGCAAGAGCGGGGACTTCTTGTCCCAGGTATCGAAGCCGAACATCTCGATCTTGCGACCCAGCTTCACGGGGCTGGTCGCCTCCGGTGGGTCCAGATAGAGTGCCGGCCCGGTGCGTGGTTCGTGCCTCGGTGCCACTGCGTCGTAGATGGTCACGTCGTAGTCGTCCGGCGGTGGGTACTGGGAAGGCGCGATCACCTCGACATCCAGGTATTCGTCCAACAAGAGCGCCGCCTCGAGGTAGGTGTTGCCCTTCGTGACGACCAACACACGCGCCCTTCTGCGTTCGGGCATCAGCGCGTAGGCGTGGTCGTCAGCCGGCAGGTCATCCGGCTTGCCGTCGGCCATCTTCAAGGTGGCTTCCAACGTACGGCTCGCACCCGCTAGATCTTTGTAAAAGCGCGCCAGGCTTTCGTTCGGCTTCAACGAAAGCTCGGTCACGTCCACGACGTTTCCGTCCCCCAGCAGCGTCAGCTCGACGTTGGCCGGCTTGTCGTTGGTATTCGTGAGCTCCAGCATCACCTCGTAACGCGACTTGTCGAGTGGATAGCGTCGCACCGAAAACTCCGTGATGGCCACATTCTGGGACGATTTACCCACCTTCACGTAGCTGAGCTTGGTGTTCGACAGGTCGAGCCCCGCCCCCACTTTCTTCATGTCACCCAGAGCCCCGTCGCTCACCACGATGATTTCGGCCTTTCCCAGGCCGCGCAGAGCGTCGAGCGCGAAGCTCAAAGCGCGCCGGAAGTCGGCCCGCGTATCCGAAGCAGAAAGCGTGGCGAGCCCGCTCTTCAGATCAGCAACTTCGTTGGTCATCGTAGACAATGGGCGCACCGCAGCATCCATTTGCGCGACCAACATGCGATCCGAACCGCTCAGCCCCTCGATCATCTTCGTGACCTCGCGCTTGGCCACCTCCAGACGGTTCGGCGCTACGTCCGTCGCCTTCATCGAGGCGCTCGCGTCGACCAACACGACGATATTGCGACCCTCGACCAAATTGTGGGTGGTGCGCGGATCACCCAGAGCCAACAGCATCAAGGTCAGCAAGGCCAACTGAAGCAATAGAGACAAGAGCCGCTTGAGCCGCGAAAAGAGCGACGAGGCCTGCTTGTCGCGCAGCACCTGCTGCCAGATACGCGAAAATGGCACCGCTACCGGACGCCGCCTCAACTTCAGGATGTAGAGAGCGACCGTGAGCGTCCCGAAAATGGCGCCCAGCGTCGCGAGCGTGGCCAGGGGGAGTCCCGCAAAGAACATCAGCGAAGAAAACCTCCACGCCTGAAGACTTGTAAGATCAGCTCCTCGAAGGGCACATCCACCGACGCGGCAAAGTAGGGCACCTGGCGCGACGCGCAGAAGCGCTCGATGCTTTCGGCGTACTGCTCCCAGGCCTGCCCGAGTTTGTCCAGCATGTTGGCGGTGACGGTGAGCTCACGTTCCTCGCCGGTCTCGCAGTCGTAGATGCGAACATCTCCTTTGAGCGTCGGCCTCGCCTCGCGCGCGTCGACGATGTGCAGCACGAATGGCTCGAACTTGTTGAAGCGCAGCATGTTGATACCCCCTTCGAACCCGCCTGGATCGTACAAGTCGCTGATGAGCACAGCGAGACCTCGCCGCTTGTGCTGCGCGACGAACATGCGCAGCGTCTCGCGCAGCTCAGTGGTTCCGCTCGCGTCCAGCTCCCGCAAGAAATTCAGCACCTTGAAAATGCGGCCTTTGCCCCGCGTGGGCGCCATACGCACCAGCTGACCATCCGAAACGCCAACGATGGTGACGCGGTCGAGGTTCGCGAGACCGACGTAAGCCAGAGCGGCGCACAGGCGACGCGCGTGGTCGAACTTCCTTCCGTCACCGAACCCCATCGAGCTCGAACAGTCGACAATCAGGTAAATGCTGAGGTCTTCCTCTTCCTCGTACAGGCGGACCAAGAGCTTGCCGAAGCGCTGATAGACATTCCAGTCCACGTAGCGGAAGTCGTCGCCTTCGACGTACTTGCGATGATCGGCAAACTCCACCCCGCTGCCCTTCTTCTTGGTGCGCCGTTCGGCTCGCATGCGACCCGCGAACACGCGGCGGCTCACCAGAGCCAGCATCTCGAGCTTGCGCTGGAACTCGTCGTCGAACAGGTCTTGCTGCGGACCTGGCCGCTGAGACAACCTGCGAGACACCGGCATGGCGGCGCGTTTGAACAAGTCGAGAACACCCATGTCGTCTAGCTTCTGGAGCACCTGGAGAGAAGGCGGCCGGCGCGATCAAAATCAAGCAAACCCAACACACGCCTACGCTTTCGTTTCCGGGATCTTGTCCAAGATCTCGTCGATCACCGCGTCGGTGCTGATGCCCTCCGCCTCGCCTTCGAAGTTGAGCAAAATGCGGTGGCGCAGCGCGGGCACACTGGAGACGCGCACGTCGTCGACGGACGGTGCATAGCGCCCTTCGAGCAGCGCGCGGATCTTCGAGGCCAGCAGCATCGCCTGAGCCCCGCGAGGCGATGCGCCCGTACGCACGAAGCGTCGCACCTTGTCGGTAGCCTCGGAATGGTCCGGGTGCGTCGCCTGAAGCACGCGGATCGCGTAGTCTTGCACCTGGTGCGCCACGGGGACGCTACGCACCGTTTCCTGCATCTTCAGGATGTCTTCCCGGCTGACCACGGGCTTCACCTCCACCTGATGATCCGTGGTGGTTCGCTCCACGATCATGTGCAGCTCCTCACGCGTCGGGAACGGCACCTGCAGCTTGAAGAAGAACCGGTCGAGCTGGGCCTCGGGCAACGGGTAGGTTCCTTCCATTTCGAGCGGATTCTGAGTGGCCAGCACGAAGTAAGGATCGCCGATTTCATAGGTCTTGGTGCCGACGGTAACGCGGTGTTCCTGCATCGCCTCCAGCAGCGCGCTTTGCGTCTTCGGGGTGGCCCGGTTGATCTCGTCCGCCAGCACGATGTTCGAAAATACCGGACCCTTGCGGAACTCGAAACGCTGGCCGCCGCTGGCGGCTTCGTCGATGACAGTGGTTCCAATGATGTCCGCGGGCATCAGATCGGGCGTGAACTGAATGCGCGAGAAGTTCAGGCCCACCGCATCGGCCAGCGTGCGCACGAGCATGGTCTTGCCGAGCCCTGGGACACCTTCGAGCAAGGCGTGCGAACCCGCCAGCATGCAGGTCATGACTCCATCCACGACGCCGCGGTTGCCCACGATGACGCGGCCGATTTCCTCCCGCAAGAGGCCGATCTGTTTCTGAAAGCGTTCGACGCTCTCACGCGCCGCTTCGGTATCGCTCATTGATTACTCCCTGGGTCGAATCAGCTGAAAATAGCGGCGAACGTAGAATCGATAGCCTGGCGGGATCTCGTCCTGATTCATCACTCGCTCGGCCACGGTCTGATAGTCCGTGTACACCTTCTGATAACCGCGCCCCACGAAACCTCGCTGGGCCGCGCCGTAAATCACCTCGCTCGACGCGGTGCCTTCTCCCGTATCGGCGCCCGCCGCCATGACATCCTTCGTCTGCCCTTTGAGGTCGGTGCCCTCGCCCTGCACGTTCGCGTCGTGTCCGGAACCCCATTGCTTGCCTCCCGGCCCACCACCACCCGGTTGGTCGCCGGGCTTGCCGGAACCTTGGCCCTGACTTTGACCAGCGCCCGCCATGGGGATTTCCTCGCCCCCCTGCCCCGGCACCAACATCGGAGTAAGCTCGCCGGGGCGCTTTCCCTGGCCCTGGCCCTGACCTTGCCCCTGGCCTTGCCCACTTTGCCCCGAGCCGGAGCGACCGCGGGCTCGCTGCCCGAAGCGCAGCATCCGCTGCAACCTTTTCTGGCCCCCCGCCCCCTGCTGGCGCAGGATTTCGCGCATCTCTTGCAAGCGCTTGAGCAAGTCGCGCTTCTGCTGATCGGTCATCTTTTGCTTCGCCATCCGGTTCAGGTCTTGGGCCGCTTGCTCGAGGTTCTCCGCGCTCGCACCTTGAGCCTTCATCAAATCCCGGGCGGCCTCCGCGAGCTTGCGATCGAGCTCGGACATCTGTCGTTGTGCGCTCTTGCTGCGCTCTGTCTCTCGTGACAAGCGTTCTAGCTGGCGCTCCAGCTTGTCCAGCTTCTTCTGATCGTTCTTGCTGAACTCGTCGCCCTTTTCTCGTTTCTTCTTGAGCAAACTCTTCCGTTCCTCCTCGAGCTCTTCCTTCTGCTCGAGCAAGGATTGGGTATTCGCTCGGCTGACCTTGCTGGCACGCTCGAGCGACCGGCGCAGGCGCTCCAGCTGCGCCTTGCTGGGCGGCTTGCGCTTGTTCTTCAATTTCTCGGCCAGCTCGCGCATCGCCTTTTCGGCGTCGGCCAATTGCTTCTCCTTCAGCGCCTGCGCAAGCGGTTTGGAAAGGTCCGACTTTTCGAGCTCCCGAGCCAGGCCTTCCAGGCCCTGTTCCGCAGCTTCCCGCTCCGCGATCCCCGACTTTTTCAGGTCCTTTTCGAGGTTTGCCAGCCGGCGAAACACCTCCCGTCGGTCGAGCCTCCGCTCCGCGATATCCTCGATCAACTGATTGAAACGCCTGACCGCGGCCAGGGCTTCCGGGTCCTGACTTTCCTGCTCGAGGTCGCTGGCGAACTCTCGGAACAGCTCCACATCGTCCCCGGTGAGCACCATCGGCTTGAAGTTCGAACGCTGCGGGGGCACGTAGCGCGCCACCTGCACCTCGAGCAGCGCCACGCCATACAATCCAGCCCCCAAGAGCACCACGATGCCCAGCTCGCGTGGCACCCGAATTGGCGCTGCCTTGCGCGGGGAAAGCTTGGCGACCTTCGACAGGGCGTCGTCGATGGCCACCCGCATCAGCGGGGTCTGCTCCGCTCGAGGCAGGTCGGCGAACGTCAATGCGTTCACCAGGCGTCCCTCCAACCGATGCACACGGTCGAGGAGCTGCGCCCCGAGCCCAGCGGGGCGACGCCGTAGCACGCTGGCCAGGACCAGCCCGGCCCACACGACGGCCAGTGCCACGCCGACCACGACGAGCGTGGACTCGGTGGAACCGCTCGGACGGGCCACCTTGATGTAGGTAAGGGCGGCCACGGCATACACCAGCACACCAGGGAGCCACACGATCCCACGTTGGATTCCGTCCGCGAGCCGGGCACGCAGGCCTGTCCAGCGAGCGCTCCGCCGGAGAGCCGTGAGTGAGGTCTTACTGCTCACGATCGGGATTTCCTCTCATGCTCGTATTGTGTGTCGACGTTTGTAACGCGCAAAAGTTCCAGGTGCTTTCGGCCCGAGCTCAAAAAGCCCAATTGCCACCGGACTAGGCACTGGTTTCCGGCAAAACCAGCGCCTTGGACACCCGCCGAAGCGCCCCCCTTTGGGCCCGGATTCGGTGGCCGGATCGCTGAGCCCGCGCACTCGGGGTTGACCGGAGCATCCTCCGTGGACTCATGATATTTGTGCAGATTACGCGGAGGCACCATGGCAGAACCCCAGAAGACGACGGTTTTAGTAGCAGATGATGAACCCAGCACTCTCGCCCTCGTGGCGGGTCATTTGAGAACCAAAGGCTATCAAGTCATCGAAGCCTCGGATGGGGACCATGCCTGGGAGCTTGCCTGTGATCACCTGCCGGACATCGTCGTGCTCGACGTCATGATGCCAGGAATGAGTGGATGGGAAGTCTGTCGCAAGGTTCGCGAAACGGTTTCCCTCGCCCATACAGGTGTGGTGATGTTGACTGGGATCGGGGAAAACCTGAACGAGATGACCTCGCCTCTGTATGGGGCCGACGCGCACGTCGACAAGCCCTTCGAATTCGCTGACCTCGATCGCAGCATCGAGGAAGCTCTGAAGGCACGCTCGAACACCGCGCTGCATCTCGACGATGACGACGACGACCATGACGATGACGATGACGACGATGACGATGACGACGCAGTGGTTTCGTCACTGCCCGACACCGAAGACTCCTGGGACGACGACGACGACGACGATGACGATGACGATGACGAGAGAGAGAAGCCCGGCTCTCGAAACCATCGCGACGCGGGGCACGATTTGGCCGACGAGGACATGGAGGTTCGACCCGGCAACGACACGACCGCCGACGAAGACTTCGATTCCGAGGAGAGCCCGGAGAGCACCGAACAGCCCATCTCCAGCAAAAAAGAAAGCGATCGGTCGCCCGCCAAGAAGGCCCCCGCCAACAAGCCCGCTCCCAAGAAGGCCCCCGCCAAGCGCGAACCGGTTGCCAAAACGACCTCGACGCTGAAGGAAAGCGGCGAGGCTCCCGCCAAGAAAGCTCCCGCCGCTAAGAAAGCCCCCGCTAAGAAGGCCGCTCCCAAAAAGGCTCCCGCTAAGAAAGCTGCTCCCAAGAAGGCTGCCGCTAAGAAGACCGCTCCCAAAAAGGCTCCCGCCAAGAAGACCGCTCCCAAAAAGGCTCCCGCTAAGAAGGCCGCTCCCAAGAAGGCTGCCGCCAAGAAGACCGCTCCCAAGAAGGCTGCCGCCAAGAAGACCGCTCCCAAGAAGGCTGCCGCCAAGAAGACCGCTCCCAAAAAGGCTGCCGCCAAGAAGACCGCTCCCAAAAAGGCTCCCGCTAAGAAAGCTGCTCCCAAAAAGGCTGCCGCCAAGAAGGCTCCCGCTAAGAAGGCCGCTCCCAAGAAGGCTGCCGCCAAGAAGACCGCTCCCAAGAAGGCCGCTCCCAAGAAGGCCGCTCCCAAGAAGGCTCCCGCTAAGAAGGCCGCTCCCAAGAAGGCTGCCGCCAAGAAGACCGCTCCCAAGAAGGCTGCCGCCAAGAAGACCGCTCCCAAGAAGGCCGCTCCCAAGAAGGCTGCCGCCAAGAAGGCTCCCGCTAAGAAGGCCGCTCCCAAGAAGGCTGCCGCCAAGAAGACCGCTCCCAAGAAGGCTGCCGCCAAGAAGGCTCCCGCTAAGAAGCGAGCTCGGAAGGCTTAGCTTCCCGACCAACGAGTCGCCCCTGGGTCCCGGGTTCGGACCAGGGGCGGGTCGCGGTTGCAATACCGGAGCTCCGGGTCGGCGAACCCGCGCCCAGGGCGACACCTACCGTGCGCTCGTCTTCGAGAGCGAGAGCGCTGCCGTCGTCCAAAACTGGGCAACTTCAGCCAACTCACTCGTGCGGCGCACCGGGGGCAGCGCGCTCAGAAGACGCTTCGAGTAGCCCTTCGTGTGCACGCGTTCATCGAACAATGCGACGACACCCGTGTCTTGATTCGTGCGGATCAGTCGACCGAATCCTTGTTTCAATGAGATGGCGGCTCCAGGTACGAACAGATCCATGAACGGATTGCCGCCATTTCGCTCGATGGCTAGCGCCCTGGCCTTGACGACCGGATCGGTAGGTACAGCGAATGGCAGCTTCTCGAGCACGACGAGGCGCAGGGCCTGACCCGGGATGTCGACGCCCTCCCAAAAGCTCTGCGTGGCTACCAGGACGGCATCGCCCGACGCCCGAAAGCTGGACAAGAGGGCTTGCTTGGGGGCCTGACCCTGCAACAACACCGTGTGCTGCCCGAGCGGCTTCTCGATCAGCTGATGAATCCTGCGCATCGAGGCGAGTGAAGTGGTCAGCACGAACGCTCCCCCCGACGTGAGGTTGACCAATTCGACGACACGTTCGGCAGCTCGTTCGAGAAACGCGGGAGATCGCGCGGGCGGGAGATCGCGCGGGGTATACAGAAGCGCTTTGTTTTGAAAGTCGAAAGGGCTCTCAAGGGTAAGCTGGCGAGCCTCGAATTCGTCCGACAAGCCCAGGCGCTGGCGCACGTACCCAAACCCGCCCTGCGCAGCAACGACCTCGCCCCCCTCGGAACGGCCAGCCTTCGTGGTGAGTGTCGCACTGGTCAGAATCACGGAGGGGATGCTCGAAAAGACCCTCTCCCTCAGGACTGGGCCGAGATTGACTGGGGTCGAGCTCAAGGCAGGCGGCGTGGCTTCGAGCCAGGTGACGGTGCCGGGGGCACCATCGACGATGCTCGTGAGCTGGTCACGAAACGCCACGACCCGGCGTGCTAGAAGGTCCAACACCTCACGACCGGACCTGGTCGGCGTTCCAGCGTCGGACGGTAGCTCCAACGCCTGCAAGCCGGTGGCAACAGCCTCCAAGACTCGGTCGACGTCGAAGTACACCTCTCGGAGGGTTCCCGTCCAAGCGTCCCGTTCGAGCGTGATGCGCATGTTGGGACCCGTCACGCCGCTCAGCAGCAGCTCCCAGAGTCTCTCGAGGGAACGCTCGAGGGACTCGATCAGACCCTGTGGCTTGTTCGACGCATTCCCGAACCAACGCTTCAGCTCACCGACCAGGCGCGTCGAGCGCAGCCGAGAGATCCGTTGTCCGAAGAACATCCCTGCCACATCCTCGATCTGGTGGGCCTCGTCGAAAACCACGGCGTCGTAGTCTGGCAGTACGCTCGCAGGATGCGGGCCACGCAAGGCCAGGTCTGCAAAGAAGAGGTGGTGATTGACCACAATCAACTGAGCGGCTTCCGCCTCGCGGCGCATCCGAGTCACGAAGCATTCGTCGAAGTATGTGCAGGCGGCGCCGATACGCGTATCGCTGGATGACGTGACGTGGTGCCAGATGGGATCATGCTCCCGGAGCGCCGCGAGTTCCGCGATCTCCCCGGTCTCGCTATGGTCGACCCATTGGCCGATGCTTGTGAGGGCCCCCGAATAGCGCGGACGCAGCGCTTCCACGCTGACTTGAAACTCGTGGTAGCGCCGCTTGCAGACGTAGTTGGCAAGTCCCTTCATGACCACGACGCGGGGGGCGATGCCGAGCGTGCGCGCGATGAGCGGCACGTCCTTGTGGGCGATCTGCTCTTGAAGCGCCTTGGTAGCCGTAGAAACGACCACGCGTTTGCCACTGAGGAGAGCCGGCACCAGATACGCGAGCGTCTTGCCGGTTCCAGTGCCCGCTTCACACAGCAGAACCTGTTCGTCCCGCAGCGCGCCTTCCACGGCGCTGGCCATCGTCTGCTGCCCCTCGCGGTGCTCGTAGCGAGAGAGCTTTCCGACGAACGGACCTTCTGGGCCGAGTAGGAATGCCGCAGCAAGCTTTTCAGACACTACGCTTTGGGGGGATCAGGGGGCTGATCCGAGGGCAGGGGCGGGGGCTCGCTGGCATCGGTGTACTGGAGACCAACGATTTGCCCATCCGCTTCTTCGCGAATCCACACCACGCGTCCTGGCCGGGGGTCCTTTGCATCCCCCAACAAGACGTCGAATTGGTCGCCAACTCGAACGGGATCCTCGAGCACCACCCGCACGCCCCCCCGACTCACGTTGAGAGTCCAGCCGGAAAGCTCGATTCCCCCTCCGTGGAGCACCACCCGTTCCGAGGCTTCGTGCCGGGGACCACCCGTGCTTCTGCGTTGGCTCACTCTACGTCCAACGATACCAAAACCCGGACCGGAACCCAGGGTCAAACGGGACGCGCCCAATTTGACTGGACGAATGCGCGGCGCATTGCGAACATCCGCGGGTTCTGGCATCCCCGGAACGACGATTAGGGGTGGGTTCTTGGGAAGATACACGCCGAGCGCGCTTGACGGTGGCCTGTGGGTCTGCGAAGTTTCGCTCTGAAGACCTGGGACAGAACCGGGGACCGCTCCCACGTCTGACCGTCGCAACGTCCAAACGGTATCCTCGCAACCAGCGGTAACAGCGCGAGTGAGACGCAGAAACCGAGATGCCCACCCCCAGCGCCCGCGAGCTGAAAAAAACGCTGATTCGAGAAGGTTTTGAGGTCTACCGGACGCAGAACGACTACGTTCTGCTCGCCGAAAGAGTCAGAGACAACCTGATCATGGACAGCGGTGTTGCCGTGCGATCCACCGCCGGCCTTGCCGTCCGGATCGTGCTGCGGGCACAGGCAAACGACTTCCCAGGCGACGGACCGGACCGGCTGCTCGCACGCGCCCGGGAGCTGGGAAAAGAGCTCGAAGCTCGCGGTTATGAAGAGCTCGAAACGCAAACCGTGCCCATTCTGGACCCCGGTGATCGCAGCTCGACGCTGGACACCTGGTACGAGGTAAGCCTCGAACGGGCCGTCGCGAACGACGACGAGCTCCTGGAAGAGCTTGCATTTGCCATGAGGCTCGACAAGACCGTTCCGGCCCCTGGCAACCAATAGACCGACCCGAGCGAGCGTGCTATTCGGGCCAACCGGTCCGCCGGGATCGAGTCATCATGCTGAGTTTCTTTCGCAAGGGTGGTTTGTTCACCCAGGTCTTCATGGGTGCGGTGGTGCTCGCCATCATCGCCGCCTTCCTATTTACCGGGCGGTTCGGCAGCTCATCGAAGGGCGACCGCTGCGCGGTGAAGTTGGACGATGCTTGCGTCGATCTCAAAGAGTTCACCGCCGGATACGGGCTCGCGATACGTGCCTCCCGCTTGGAGCTGCCTCCCGAAGGCGTCCGCGAGATCAAGGCGATGGTCCTGAACGGCTTCGCGGAGCGTCTCCTGCTGGTCGAGGACGCGAAGCGCTTCGGCATCAGCGTGAGTGAGGAAGAGCTCGATGCCGAGCTAAGGGAGGGCCGCACGCGCCTGTCATTGCCGGCAGAGCACGAAGCGGCGCTCAGCGCCCAGCTGGGGCTGTGCGAACCCGAGGGCCCCGGCTGCGCTCCCGGAACCATGGGGATCCGGCTTTTGCCCGTGAAGGACAAGGGCACGTTCAACCCGGACTTGTACCGACGTCTGGTTCGTAATTTCACCGGGCGCGGCCCCAAACAATTCAAGGAAATGCAGCATCTGGAAACAATCGCTGCGCGTATGCGGAACTTGATCCGGTCCCGAGCGCGTGTCTCGGAGCGCGAAGCATTCCTGCTCTGGGAAAGAGAGCGATCCCAAGCCGTCATTCGCAGCGTTCGAGCACGCGCGGACTGGATGGCTCGCTACGTCCTGAGCCTGGGGCCCGCCGACATCGACGTGTGGGCTCTGGAAAACAAGGACACGATCGATACCCGCCTGGCGCGTGCAAAGGACGACTTCAAGGACGGCTGCCCGCTCGTCAGCGAAATCTTCATCAAACTGCCGCCGGACGCTTCGGAAGAAGAGAAGCAGCAGAAGCGGACCGAAATCGAAGAGGCCCAGCGGCGACTCAAGGCCGGCTCGTCCTTTGCGCTCGTGGCGCGAGAGCTCAGCGACAGCTCGAGCGCGAGTCTGGGCGGTGAGCTCGGGTGTCTGACCGAAGATTACGGGCCAGGCGCTCAGGAACTGCTTCAGGCCGTGGGCAAGCTCAAGCCCGGCAAGGTGAGTCCGATCGTCGAGACCGTGCGGGGCTACCACTTGCTCGAGTTCGAAGGGCCGCTGGCCGCTGGGCAGGCGGAAACCGTCGCGCGCGCTCACGTCGCCAAGGAGCTGGCCGTGCACGCAAAAGCCAAGGAGCTCGCCCAGCAATTTGCGAAGGACCTGATCGCCGCCGCGAAGACCTCCCCGTCGCTCAAGCAAGCCACGGACGACCTGGTGGCTAGCTATCTCGAGCGCGGCCCGTTCGCGGGCAGACAGGATGGATCCCCCGGCGCTGGGGACGACGCCCGTCCCAAGGTCGAAATCTCGTCTCCCTTCAATGTGCTGCACAATCCGATTTCGAACGCTCTGCAAGGCGACGTGGCCGCCCTCGCGTTTCAGTTGAAAGAGCCGGACGAGCTGTACTCCAAGCCCATCGAAACGGCGGACGGCGCCGCGGTGATGCAACTAAAGAGCAAGGAGCCGGCCAAACGCGCGGAGTTCGACAAGGACAAGGCCAAGCTGATGCGACAACTGCAGCAGGCCAAAGCCAACGACACACTCCAAGCCTATGTCAAAGATCTGCGCGAACAAGCAGGCGATAGGCTGAGCTTCGACAAAGAGCTGGTCGACTCCACGAAGGAAAAGGGCGACGATGAATCCCCGAACGACGAGTCATGAGCTCGCCTACCGGATTGGGTGCCTTGCGCCCGCTGATCTACCAGCAGTCTAACGGGCTATCCGTGGGAGCCATCGAGCTGCCCACCCTGCACCGCGCGGTGATCACCGCGCGTATTCGCGTCGGGTCCGCCTACGAATCCGCCGAACGAAACGGTGTCTCGCACTTCTTGGAACACATGCTGTTTCGCGGAACCCCCGCGTACCCGAGTGCCTACCAGCTGGCGGCAAGCTTCGAAGCGCTGGGCGGAACGCTCGAGGCAGGCACTTCGGAAGATCACGGTTTGCTCTCGATCTCGGTACCGCCGGAAAGCGTGCCCGAGGCCTTGGGTCTTTTCTGCGAGGTGCTCACCGACCCCTTGCTCGTCGAGATAGAGACCGAGAAGGACATCGTACGCGAAGAGATTCTGGAGGGACTCGACGACGAGGGTCGCGATGTCGACGCCTCATCGCGTTGCCGGGAGCTGTGCTTCGGGGAGCACGCGCTCGGTTACCCCATCGCCGGAACGCTAGCGGCACTCGAAGGTTTCGACGAGGCGCTGCTCAAACGTCATCATGCCCGGCACTACACCGCTCGCAACATGGCCGTCATGGTCGCTGGCCCCGTGAACGCTTCGCAAACGCTGAAGGACCTGAGCCGCCGCCTGGAGCGTCTCGAACCGGGCGAAATACCCAGCGTCTTGCCAGTGTCGCCGCAGCGCGAACCGCGCTTCGGATTCTACAAGCACAAGTCCAGTCAGACGTCCCTGTCCATCTGTTTCCGCGCGCCGGGTCGTCCAAGCTCGCGCGAGCCCGCCACGGATATGCTGCTTCGCATCATCGACGACGGGATGTCGACCCGACTCTATCACCGGATCTGTGATCAGCTGGGCTTGTGCTACGACGCGGGGGCGGGCTATCAGGCATTCTCCGAGCTGGGGGTGGTCGAATTTGGCGGGGATACCGCCCACGATCGAGCGGGCATGCTGCTCGAAGAGATTCTGGATCTGACGCGGGTATTGGCAGATAGCGGTCCAGAGCCCGAGGAACTCGAGCGGGCGCGGCGGCGCTGCCAGTGGCAATTCCAGGCAATGGCGGACGAGCCAGAGGCCTTGGCCCATTTCTTCGCGGAGACGGCGCTCGAGGGCAGCGGCCAGACGCCGGCCGAGCGCTGCGACGAACTGGTCTCGGTAACACTCGATTCCGTTCACCAGGCGGCGCAGAGGATCTTCGAGCCGGCGAACCTGAGCGTGGCTGCGGTGGGCCTGCAGCGCAGCAAGCAGCAAGACGAACTGCGCCAGCTGGCCGGCGCCCTCTGAAACCCCGTCGCTTGTCAGAACGCGCGCTGTCGGGAAACCTCCTCTATCCCGATAATCTCGACTCGGTTCAGCACGCCGTCCGTGACCATACGGAGACGGTTGCCCAGTTCCGCCTCGCCAGCATCGCCCGCAATCCGGGTTTCGAACACCGCAGCGTAGCAGCGACGCACCGCCGCCCCGCTCGCTAGCGCAATCGCCTTTCGGTCGTCTCCGCCGTCGTAGGCAAGGTCGACGCGAAGGCCCACCTCGAAACCTTCCGGGGCCACGAGCGATCGCTCCACCACGGCCTCTGCTTCGGGCTCGAGGTCGCTATTCCATAGGTACACTTGTTTTTGGCAGTCCTCCCGATCGATTCGCGGGCTGGCGCGCCAAGTGCGCAGGCTGAGCGAAGAACCGCTGGGCTGGTGCACGAGCTTGAACCAGCGCTCATCTTCGACGACCCGCCAGTTGGGTGCGTCCGGCAAGGGCACGCGGAACCTGAACCGTCGGGACTCCACCACGTCCCACGATCGGTCAGGTAGCGCTGGGTCCCGGCTCGAAGCTCGGGTACTCGGAGCGGCAGGCGTCGACAGCGCGCTCGCCGACTCTGAAGCGCGAGGAACCCTGACATCCGTTTGTGCGCGCGGCGCGGGGGGCGCACAGGCCACCGCCAGCCCCACGAATGCAATGACTAAAGGTCGGTAAGCCACTCTGGATGAGCCTCGTCCGTACCGCGCACCGTGTCGAAAAAGCGTTGCTGCAGTTTCCCAGTGGCCTCTCCCACGCGGCCGTTTCCAATCGATCGACCATCCACCTCGACCACGGGTGTCAGCTCAGCCGCAGTTCCCGTGAGGAAGCATTCCTCCGCCAAGTACACATCATCGCGCGTGAGGAGTCGTTCCTCTATCTGATAGCCTTCTTCGCGAGCCAGAGTGAGTACGGTATCGCGCGTGATGCCCGGCAAGATGGAGCTCGACAGCGGTGGGGTCGAAAGCCGGTAGTCGTTGACGACGAATAGGTTCTCCCCGGTGCCCTCGCACACGTAGCCGCGCGAATCGAGCATGAGCGCCTCGTCGTAGCCCTCGCGCACTGCATCGTTCTTCGCTACGACATTCGTCACGTACTGGCCTATGATCTTGCCGCGCGGAAACGAGCTCCCTGGGTCGGGGCGAGTCAGGCTCGAAATCTTGCAGCGTACACCACCGCTCACACCCCGATCGCCCAGGTAGGCGCCCCACTTCCAACTAACGATCAGCGTGTGAATCGGATTCTCGCGGCATGCGAGCCCCATCGACCCGAAGCCCAGGAAGACGAGCGGCCTCAGGTACGCTTCGCTCAGCGCGTTCTCGCGCAGGACCGAAAGGCAAGCTTCGGTCAACAGCTCCGTGTCGTACTGGGGTTCGATGCCGAGAAGCCTGCACGAGTCGCGAAGCCTGAGTAGGTGCGCGTCCAGGCGAAACACCGCGCCCCCGCCGTCACCGCGCTTGTAAGATCGGATGCCCTCGAAGGCCCCCACGCCGTAGTGAAGGCTGTGGGTCAGGATCGAGACTTTTCCAGCGTCAGAAAAATCCGACAGCTGACCGTCCACCCATACTCGGTTTCCGTACTCCAACATGGCTTGATTCCTCTACTTTGTCACAGCCTCTCGCCGCGTCCAAAGCGGCCACGAAGGTGCTTGCTCTCCAAAGACCAGTGCCGTCCCTGAACCCTCCACTGTTTCCGAGCTCCAAGCCCGGCGGCACGCGCGGCCCGGCCACCCAAGGCATGCCCGCCGCAAGCTCGAGGTTGCCATAGATCTCGGAAAAACCTCGCCCTGAAAATTTCTCGGCGCTCCCGCGGCTACGTGCTAAGAGCAAAGAAGTGCTTGTAGCGAGCGTGCCGGTTCGGCCACCTCGTCTTCACTCGGGGCAGCGATACTAGCGAAGCTACAAGCGGCAGCGTGTCTGGCACGGAAAGCGTGCCTTTCAGGATGAAGCGCCATGAATGGACAACGCCAGAGAGCTAGAGGTGGGCGGCGACGACGCCGCAAAGCAAAGGTCAAGGGGCAGGCCTCTAGCGCACCGTCAGAACCCGTAATGATAGCGGCAAGGCGACCCAATTCGCCCGTGATCTTGGCTGGCGCGGCCAGGCCCAGGGCCGCAGCTTCCGCCAAGCCCAGGACCGCGCGGGCCGACGCCCGTTTGGCCGAGGCCGCGAAGAAGCCCAGCTCACCCGCGTCTCCCCCGCGGCGGGCTGCGCGCATCATTCAACTCGACGGCAAACCCATTGGTGAACGAGAGCTGGAGCGCCGGCGTCTGTTGCAGCGCTTGATCGAGTGCGAAGGGCGTTCCGCGATCTCGCGAGCCGCCGAAGCCTATCTCCAAGCTGGCTTCGAGTTTCCGGAGGAGCAAGAGGTCCAGCTGCAGTTGCTCGAGCACTTCAACGAAACGCGGGCGCGAGGCGCCATCGAAGTGCTCCAGGGCCTGATTGGACGCGAAGCACCGAAAAAGCGGCCGGTTTTCGAACAGCGTCTGAGGCGGCTCGAAGAATACGCGGACGAAGACGCCACGCGTGAGGCCGCTGCCCTGCTGCGCCGGGCGATTCGCGCCTGAACCTGCTTCGATGCAGGAGGCGCTCGACGCAACGCAATTTCGCCGCAGGCTGGCACAGCTACTGAGCTCCTTCCAAGCTCAGAGCCCCAACACCGCGTGCGTGAAGTGCGTGAACTGCGTGGCATCCAGTGGCTGCACCTTCTGCAGTGACTCCGAAAGCCTGGTCGGCTGTCACTACTCGGTGAAATGCGTCATGTGCTCGAACTGTACGCACTGTCGCGAGTGTCGAAATCTGTTCAATTGTCAGCATTGCCAATACTGCGATGCGTGTTCGAACTGCGCCTACGTGGTGCACTCGAGTCGGCTCAGCGGCTGCAGCTACTGCTTCGGGTGCGTGGGACTCACCGGTGCCGATTTCTTCATCTTGAACGAACCCTACCGTCGCGCGGAGTATTTCGAGGTGACCCGCAAGCTCACCGAGGAGCTCGCCAATGGATGGCGCTGACGACACGGACCAGATTGAAGATCCCGCGTTCGAAATTCTCTGGACGCACGTGCTCAGCAACTGGGACGACGACAAGGCGCACGTCGCCTTTCTCGAACACTGCCAGCAGAAAGACCAGTTCCTGCCTGCCGCCAAGCGCTACCGTGAGCTCAGCGGCAGTGACCGACACCGGCCAGAGGCCGAACGCCGCCTGAAGGTCATCGCCCTGCTGGCCATGGCGAAAATGGATCGGGCGCGAGCCAGCCCGGCGGGGGCTAAACGGCAGGCCGGGAGGTTGCTCTTGATACTTTTTTTCTTGGCGGCCTCGACAGCCCTGTTGATCTCGTACGGTCTGCGGTAAAGAAGCTTCGGCCTGCGGGTAGAACCACAGGATGCGCCAGATTCCACGGGCAATGGGTGCTCCCAGCTCGGTTTGGTCGAGAACTGATTGACAGCGATCCACCAAATCTTCTGGAATCCGTCTAACCGAGCAGGCGCTCGTTTCGGGGATTCCGACCCCCACTCCCAAAAGATCCCACAAGGCTCGAAACTCGAGCCCCCCGAACCCGTCGAAGAAGCTTGAACATCAGGAGAATTCGCTATGAGACACACCTGGATCACAGCGCTCGCGGCTACAGGCATGCTACTTGGCTGTGGCTCCGATCCCACGCCCCCACCCGCGGCACCTGCGGGAGACACGACGCCGCCTCCCGTGGCGGCACCACCCGCGCCTCCTCCCCAAAAACCCGGTGACGATCCGAAGCAATCGGATATCAGCATCTCGGACGAGATCCGAAGGGCCTGCGGTATCAGCGACGCCGAAGCGCACTTCGCCTTCAACTCAGCGCGCGTGCGCGAGTCCGATCGCGCCATCTTGAAGAAGCTGGCAGTGTGCTTCTCGACCGGTCCACTGAAAGGTCGCGAGATGCGCTTGGTCGGGCACGCCGATCCGCGAGGTGAGTCCGAGTACAACATGGTGCTCGGCGACCGCCGCGCGTCGAACGTGAAGGATGCCATCGCGAACGAAGGCCTGGCCGCCGAACGTATCGCGACCACCTCGCGGGGCGAAATGGACGCCACCGGCACGGACGAGGCCTCCTGGGCCAAAGACCGCCGGGTCGACGTGATGTTGGGCAACTGATCGCCCGACGGCCACGGCCCAGACCACCCGTATGGAACCTAAACACGCCGCGCAAGAACTGGCCCTAGATCCGCTCAGTCTGATGCTCCGCTCGTCGGGCATCGTGCTGATTGTCCTGCTCATTCTGATCACGGCCTCGCTTTTGGTTTGGCTGGTCTGGTTCGCAAAGTCGGCGCAGCTCAGGCGTCTCAGGACCGCTCACGCCCGCTTCGAGCAGGAAGCGGGCGACGCGGGAGACGCGACTTCGCTGATTCAGTGCGCGCTGAAGCACAAGGCCTCCCCCGGGGCGCGCGTCGTGCTGGCGCTCGCCAAGCAGCACCAGGACAAGCACCCCACCAAAGACCTGCTTTCGGCCATCGCACGACGTGCCATCACCGACGAAGAGAAGCGTGTTTCGACCATGATGCCCACGTTGTCGAGCATTGCCTCGGCGTCCCCCTTCATCGGCTTGTTCGGCACGGTTTGGGGCATCATGAATGCCTTCATCCGCATCGGACTGGAAAAGAGCGCCTCCCTCCCAGTCGTGGCACCGGCCATCGGTGAAGCCTTGATTGCCACGGCCTTTGGGCTCGTCGCAGCCATCCCGGCCACCATCGGCTACAACTACATCGACAAGCGCATCGTGGATTTGATGGAAGACGTGAACGCTTCGAGCGACATCTGGGTCGCCCTGCTGCTTGCCGAACCCAGGGACCAGAACGGGGCTCTGCCACTGATGCGTGAGTCGAACAGGCCACCAGGGTACATGGGGCAGAGCTAGCCCATGGGTGCCGCCGTCGGACGGAACAAGCGCGGCGGGTTCCGCGACATCAACGTCACGCCGTTGGTGGACGTGATGCTGGTGCTCTTGATTGTCTTCATCGTGACGGCACCTCTCTTGACCACGGGTCTGCGTATCGATCTGCCCGAGGTTCGCGCGGCCCAGACCCCGGTCAAAGATGCTCGTCTTCTGGTCACCGTAACCAAGGACGAACGCATCATGTTCGGCGAGAAGGACGTCACGGGAAGCATCGATCAGGCGCTCAAGGAAAGCGCGCGCGTCCAGAAAGAGCGGGAGTTGTTCATCAGGGCCGACAAGGACGCGCGCTACGGCGTGGTCGCCACGGTCGTGGCCGCTGCTCGCAATAGCGGCGTGGAGTCACTCAATCTACTCGTCCAACCCGAGATGGAAGAGGACGGCGACGAGGGCGAGACCGACACGGATCAGGGCGGGGGCAATCCGAAGGGCCGCGCCAGCAGCGTTCCCACCAAGTAGGCCTGGCGTGATGGGTCCAATCGCCATAGCCAAGCCCCCCAACTTCACCGCCGCCGAGTGGACCCTCGCCATCGTCTTCGCGGTTTTCATGGAAGGCGGGATCATGGCCGTCCTGGCTACCAGCGAGAACAAGACGCGCATCGTCGAGCGCGAGGAACCGACTCAGCGGGAGGTGTCCATCGCGGTCAAACCCATCATGGACGATTTGCCGCTTCTGAAGCTCGGGGGAAAGAAGAAGCTGAAACCCAAGTTGCCCGATATGTGGAAGAAACAGGCCCCCGTGCGACGCTTCGAGGAAAAGAGCGCGCCGTCGGAGAAAGCGAAGGACTCACCGGAGGCCATTCCCACGAGCAAGCTCGCAGAGCGTGACGCGGAGGCCCCGCCGCCCGATGCGGAAATCGCCAAGGAAGTCGATCAAGAGTTGCTCGACGCCACGCCGGACTCGGAACCCGTCGAGGAAGGCGAGGGCGCGCCCGACGGCGTCAAGGAGGGCACCGAAACGGATCCGCTGAAGGCACGCGCAGTGAGCCTGTATCTGGCCAAAATCGTCGGCTGGTTCAACGCGCGTTTTCGTCCGCCCGAGGGCAAAATTCCGTGCGAGGAGCTCAAAAAATTGAGTAGTGGCGTGGCAGTCAACGTCGGACAGGATAGAACTGTCTCCGGCTACACGGTGTCCTCCCCGAGTGGAAACGCCGTATTCGACGCCCAGGTTCGAGCCACCATGGACTCACTCATCGGCCAACAGCTTCCCCCACCTCCACCCTTGTATCCCGATATTCTCGGATCCACCGTCTTCCCCAGGCTGTCTGGAGCCGGAGCCAAATGCGATTAGCAACATTGCTCGCTGGGCTCGTGTGCGCCGTGCTCGGCTCGAGCCCGAATCTCGCGCACGCGCAGCAAGAGCAGAAGAAGCCCGACGAAAGCCTGCTCGGTGAGTTCGTCGTCACAGGAGTCAGCCAAGAGAAGATTCCGAAAATTGCCATCCTGCCCTCGCTCTCGCCGGACCTGGAGGACGTTGTGGTGCGCAGTGTGGTGCGTCGCGATTTCGAGCTCACGGGCATGTTCGATGTGATCGACGACGCCAAGGCGCCACCTGGGCTGTACGGCTTCGATGACCCCGTGGATATCGATGCCTGGCGCAAGCTGGGTCCGGAGGCGATCGTCAAGGTTGCCGCGCGCAAGCACAAGTCGGGCAAGATCCAGGTGTTTGGGCTCGCCTACTTCTTGAGTGTGGGGAAAGACCCAGTCTATGAGAAGACGCTGCTGGTCGACGAAGCGTTGGTACGCGTCACTGCCCACCGCATCACCGACGCCTTGCTCGGGGCGCTCACGGGAAGGCCCGGCGGCTTCGCCAGCCATTTTACCTTTTCGGCGCGCTGGGGGCGCAACCAGCGCGTCTTCACCATGGATGCGGACGGCCACGACCTGACACCAGTCAGCGACTCCAAGGCCACTTCCATCGCTCCAACCTGGGGTGCCAGCAACGAGCTCTTCTACCTGAAGAGCGAGCAGTATGCGCCGTTCAAGTTGTTTCGCTACCAAGGCAAGAAGACCGTGCAGGTCGACCTACCCTTCAAGAGCAGCATCTACAGCGTCGCCTTCGATAAGGACTACACGAAGATGGCGATCGCCGTGGCCGAAAACAACGGTAGCGCCATCTACGTCGGCAAGCCCGACGGAACTGGTCTCACGCGGGCTTCGACGACACCGCTCTCCACGCACCCCGTCTTCAGCCCATCGGGCAAGCTGGCCTGGATAGGCGGCTCGCCCACCAAGAGCGGCTCGCAGCGCGTGTACGTCGATGGCAAAGCGGTCTCACCGCCTGGGTTCGTGGCAGCGGCACCCGTGTTCTGCGATACCGAGGACGGGATTCGCCTCGTGTATGCGGTTGGTGTGGGTAACGACCGCCAAGACCTGGTGATCAGCGCAGAAATGGGACAAGGCATTGCTCGTCTGACGCAAAACCAGGGTTCGAACGCGTACCCCGCGTGTAGCCCCGACGGGCGCATGCTCGCCTT
The DNA here is from genome assembly GCA_963809955.1 of uncultured delta proteobacterium. Classification (GTDB taxonomy): domain Bacteria; phylum Myxococcota_A; class Polyangia; order Polyangiales; family Polyangiaceae; genus JAICQQ01. The sequence goes on along the minus strand of CAWELQ010000024.1, from coordinate 519,588 downwards.
CTTCTCGACACGCAACAAGAAGAAGGGGCTGTACATGATGTCGCTGAAGCGTTGGAGGACGCAGAAGGTCATCAGCCAGTATGGCGAAAGCTTGCGCTGGGCCCCGCTACCGCCTCCGCCAGCTTCGGCCACGCCCTGACCCGTCGTTTGCTGGCGAAATGGTCATGACGTGGTCGTTCGAGCCGGCGTCCGCGCGAACCCGTGTCACGGTGACTGCCGAAAACGTACCGCCCGGCATCAGCAAGACCGATCACGACACCGGTCTGCGATCGCCTCTCGAGAACCTCCGTCGCTACCTCGGCTGATCCCTCCGTCAGCCCAAGGGCTCCGTCCGTGCGCCGCAGGCGGCGCTGAGCATCGGTTGAGCTTCAGTTCTAGTAAATGTGTAAAATCGTGTTCGGACCGGCGGACGCCCTTCCCACTGTGCTGGCAAGTTGGTGTAGGCTCGAGGTCTTGAGCAACAGGCATCCGCCGATGACCGCGACGTCACTGCCCGCCGTGGGTGAAATCATCGCCGACCGGCTGCGGATCGTTCGGAGCATCGGGGCCGGAGGCATGGGAGCGGTGTACGAGGTCGAGCACACGCTCACCAAGCACCGCCGGGCACTGAAGCTGTTGCACGGGGAATACGCTCGCTCGCCTGGTCTCGTGACCCGCTTCCTGCGCGAGGCCTCCGCCGCCGGCCGCATCGGCAACGAGCACGTCGTCGAAACCTTCGATGCCGGGCGCCTGGAGTCCGGTGAGCCCTACATCGTAATGGAACTGCTGGAGGGGCGAACCCTGGCGGACGAGATTGCGGAACGCGGAATCCTGCCCGTCGAGGAAACCTGCGACATCTTGCTGCAGGCCTGCGACGGCGTGCGCGCAGCGCACGCGGCCGGCATCGTCCACCGCGATCTGAAGCCCGAAAACTTGTTCCTTTTGCGCCGGGAAAGGCCCTTCGTCAAGATTCTCGACTTCGGCATCTCGAAGTTCGACCCCGAGCTCACCGGAACGCATGCCCTCACCCAGGAGGGCCTGGCCCTGGGCACGCCGTATTACATGCCGCCCGAACAGGTGCGCGGCGAGAAGGACATCAGCTTTCAAGCCGACGTCTACGCGCTCGGCGTTATCATGTACGAGTGCCTCACCGCGGACAAGCCGTTCGAGGCGGAGACGCTACCTCACCTGGCGATCCTGATTTACGAAGGGCGCTATGTGCCTCCCAGCGCGCGCAACCCGCGGCTGCCACCCGCATGCGACGCCGTGATCGCCAGCGCCATGGCAGGCGATCGCACCAAGCGCTACGCCAATATCGACGAGTTCGCGCGGGCTCTCGAGTCATTGCAGAAGGGGCAAGCTGCGCCGACGAGAGCATGGGCAGCCGAGCAGAAGCCCAACGGCTCCGCTGGTTCCACACCGCCAACCGACGCCGAGGTCCCTTCAGAACACACCCCCCACAGCAGCGTCGACGCGCAAACCAGCGCGGCCTTCGGACAGACCAGGCCTCAAGAATCCGGCCGATCAGCGTGGCTCGCGTGGACACTATTGGCAGGCACCGCTCTGTTGCTGCTCGCGGTCGGCTACTGGTTCTTTCGCGGCAGTGATTCCGTGCTCGCCGAGCCTCAACCGGCCCCGGATACATCGCCAAGCGAGAGCAAGGGCACGCTCGCAGCACGTCCGTCGCCTCCTGCCCCCGGCTCCGAACCCCAGGTCGCTCCCATGCTTTCCGCCGCCCCGAACCCAGCCGTGACGAGTAGTGCCTCGACGCCCAAGGCGCCACCGCCTCGTCGCGCCCAGCCCGCTCCCCTTCCCAGCTCTCGCGCCCGCCAGCTCGGGCTGTCCGAGGAGAATCCATTTTGAGATCACGCCAAGCCAAGACGCGCTCGTCGCGCGCGAGGGCTCTGTTCACCGCGGGCGCGCTGGCGCTCGCCGGCTCGTCACTGGTCCTGCCCGCTGCGGCTCAGTCCGAGGCGGCTCGCACGGAGGCGCGCGAACGGTTCGATCGCGGCTTGCGCCTCTTCAATCAAAACGACAACGAAGGCGCGATCGCGGAGTTCGAACGTGCTTTCGAGCTCGCACCCCACCCTATGGTGTTATACAATCTCGGTCTGGTGCTGGCGGCAGCGGCGCGCCCTGTCGACGCGGTGGAGGTCTTCGATCGGCTCTTGGCAGCGCCCGGGGATCTCGACGCCCAGCGCCTGAACCGGGTGCGCGAGGAACGCGCGCGCCAGGCCACCTTGATTGGAGAGATTGCGGTTTCCTCGAACGTCTCGGGCGCCTCCGTCGAGCTCGACGGGGTGGAGGTCGGCACCACACCGCTGGAAGCGCCACTCCGGGTTGCTGGTGGCACGCACATCGTCGGCGCCGTCGCGCGGGGCCACGCTCCTTTGCGTCGCCGCGTGAGCGTGGCCGGCCAGGCGCGCGCTTCGGTGGAGCTCAACCTGCAACCCCTCGAAGGCAAGCCAGCCCAGCTCGAGGTGGAAAGCCCGGTGCCGGACGCCCAGGTGCTCGTCGACGGTGAACTGGTCGGACGCACGCCGCTCGGGGCGTCGCTAGCGCTGACTCCAGGCACGCGCGAAGTAGAGGTGCGCCGCCCCGGATACACCAGCGCAAAGCAAACCGTCGCGCTCGGTCCGGGCAGCACGGGCAAGCTCTTGCTCGAGCCCGAACCCGATCCGGCGGCGCTGGCACGCGAAGGAGGATCGCTCGCGCTCATGATCAGCGAACCGGACGCTGTCGTCTTCGTGGATGGCGAACCGCGCGGCGCCTACGCGGCGCCGCTCCGACTCGCTCACGGCCTGCACCGAGTTCGTGTCGAGCGCGCCGAGTTCTTGCCTTTCGAACGCAACGTCATCGTGCCGAAGGGCGGTCAGACCAGCGTCGTGATCGAGCTCGAACCCACTCCTGACAAGCGGGCGGATTACCGCTCGAAAACCGTTGCTCAGCAAACCTGGGGCTATATAGCGGTCGGGACCGGCGCCACCGTGACCGCGGCGTCCCTCGGCTTCGCGCTGTGGAACCTGGGCGAGGAGAGCAACGCGGAGAAGCGCTTCAACGCGGAAGCCGACAAGCAGGGGCCGGGGGGCGAATGCGATCGGGAAGCCGGTATGCAGACGCAGAGCTGCGTCAAAGCCTTGCAGCTCGCGCTCGACGACCTCGACTCCATTCGCTCCCGCCAGAAGTATGGCTGGATTGGCGCTGGCGCCGGCGTCGCGATTGCGGGTCTCGGTGTCACGCTGCTGCTCACCAACGACGACCCCGACCGTTACGAGCCCAGACCCGAAAGCGACGTGTTCGGTAGGCTCGAGCTGGTGCCCATGGGCTGGTTTGGAGCCCATGGCGGGGGAGCGTCGCTCGCTGGCCGCTTCTAGCCGGCGAGCTGCAGGTTATGGGGCGTTGGGGACGCTCAGGATTTCACCGTAGGTGCCAACCCCGTAGACGCTGGCGCTGTCCACGGCGAACAGGTCGAGGAAGTATGGGATCGAGGTGACAACGGTGATCTGTTCGGCATCGCCGCCGGACTTCGGCGCACGATAGACATGGTAGCCGCCACTGGCGTTCCAGAAGTAGACGTAGTTGTCGTCCAGGGCCATGCCTTCGCGCGGGCTGGTCACGCCCACCGCCACGTCTTCCGCTGTGTCACTGTTGTGCGCCGCGCGCCGTATCTTGCCGCTGGCGAAGTAGCTGTTCCAGTAGACATGCGTGGAATCCACGGCCAACCGTGCGTACTGGCCACCCACGTCGGAATCGAGCTCGACGGGCGTCCCGCCTCCGATGGGTGCCGCGAAGACCCGGTAGGAGGGCGAAACGTATTCGACCCAGTAGATGCGGGTAGCGGAAATCTTGAAATCGTAGACATTGGCCGCCCGCCCTCCGAGGCCAGTGATCACGGTCGGGGTGCCCCCTGACTTCGGGACCGTGTAGATGGCGTACGGGTTGTTAGGGCTCGCCGCCTGGGCAAAGAAGTAGAACGCCGTGGCACTCAAGGCCATCGCGCGGGGGTAGTACGGCGACTGAAACGCCTCACTGGTGCTGCCCGAACCGTCTTTGGCCTTGCGCAGCACCGAGGACGGGTTCGCCTGAAGCGCGTAGTAGGCGTACGTATTATCGAAAACCACACTGTTGTTCACGACCGACGTCCCGCCCGAGTCGTAGTGCTGAATGATCGTCCCCTCACTGACATCGGTGCCCAGCGGCAGCGAAACCGAACGCAAGGTCCAGCCCTGGTAGGAGCTGGAGGAAAAAATCTCGTCGCCGACCAGGTACCCGTTCACGTAGCTATAACTTTCATTGCCGGGTGGGTCCATGACCACGCCCACTCCGCACTGGGAGTTTGCGCAGGTGCCTCGGCCGCAGCTGTGATCGCACTTGCCACAGTTGTTCGGGTCGACGGCGAGCTCAGCCTCGCAACCCGTGCTCACGTCTCCGTCGCAGTCATCGAAACCTTCCGAACAACCGCTGCTGCCGAGCACGCATTCGAGCGTTTCCGCATCGCAGCGAACGTCACCGTGCGACGCATCGCACGTGGTTTCGCAGCTGCCACAGCTCGTGATGAGCGTGAGAGGAGTTTCGCAGTCGTCCGGATTGTCGTCGCAGTCGCCATAGCCACTGGGACACCCACCACTGCCGCCGGTTCCGCCGGTTTCGCTGCCACCTGTGCCACCCGTTTCGCTGCCACCGCTGCCACCCGTTCCACCGGACGCTTCCGTTCCACCCATGCCGCCGCTGCTGGTAGCCCCGCCGCTGCTGGTCTCCCCGCCGGTCCCACCGTTTCCGCTCGTGCCTCCGGAACTGGAGCTCGAGGTGGTCTTTCCGCCCGACCCGCCACTGCCGCTGGTCGATCCGCCAGAGCCGCCGCTCCCCGCCGAGCCCCCGGTGCCGTTGGAGCCCCCGGACGGAAGGATGTTTCCGTCCTCGTCGATGAGATCGCGGTTAGGGTCTTCACTGGCGCACTCGCCGCTGTTTGCGCAGACCTGATCGTCGGCACAGTCGCTGTTCTTCTTGCACTGGTCACGGCACTCGCCATCGACGCCGCAGACCTGATCGCCGTCGCAGTCGCGATCCCGATCGCACTTCGTGTCGTCGTCCAGCTGGCAAACGCGCCCGTCGTCGCCCTTGATACAGCGCTGCGGAAGGGGGCAGTCGCGATCCTTCTCGCAAGCCTGGTGACAGCGTTCGAACGTGCACACCAGCGGATTGTTGCAGTCCGAGTTCAGCGAGCATCCCTCACTGAGCGCGGCAGCTTCTAGCTTTTCTTTCTTGCTGTCGCTACCGCAGGACCACACACACAGGCTGGCCAGCGTTCCGAGCAGGAGGGTGCGGTTGAACTTGGTTCTAAGCATGAGAGTACCCTTCAGTGTGCAGTTCCCTAGCGTGAAGCTAGTCGAGGTATTCGAGGAGTTCAAGAGGATCAAGGCGCGGCGCTTGGGCGAGCCTTCTCGTAGGCCACGGTTTCCGGGCAGGAAACGTCGAGGGGGCTCGTGCCTCCGGCCCGAAGCACCCCGCTCGTCACCTCCAGGGAGCGCGCCGAGAGTCCTGGAATTCTCGGCGCGGTATCGCACACGCTTGTGCTGGCGAGCAGGCGCTCGGCGGGCTGCTCGGGGACCCTCGAATCGGGAGATCCCTCTTCGCCCTGGAGACGCCTCACGGGAGCGGTTGCGGCTCGCAGTTGTTCAAGGTGACGCTGAATCCAGGCGAGAAGTCGAAGGACTCGATCATCGCGCCATCCTCTGGCCAGGTCAGGTTGATGGTGTGGGACTCTCCAGGCTCGAGCCAGGTTTCGCGCCACACGTCGGTCCCGCGCTCCCACTCGATGATCAGAGCCGTGCCGGAAACTGCTGTCACTTCGCAGCCATCGGCCCAGGACCCCATGTACGGGTAGAGTGGCTCCCCGTCGGGCGTGAAGACGGCTTTGGCGCTGTCCCCGGAGCGCGCATTGTTCTGGTAGGCAGCCCACGCTGGCCAGGGAATGACCTCCGTGTACCAGTTGGCGCTGGAACAGTCGTCAGCGTTGCACTCCCAAACTCCGGGCACGGAATGTATGACGCCCGACGGATCTAACTCTTCTGGATCACCAGGGTCGCTCGCATCGCCAGAAGTCCATTCGTAGCTGAACGCCCCGGAGCTCTGCACGCTCAAGACCTCTCCCGCGTCCAACCCCAGTACCTGGAAGGACTCGCCCGCACCAATCGTGGCAAGCGTGCGATGGGAGCTAGCCTCCGGGAAACCCGCGTAGGCGGTCGCGCTGCCCGACAGAATGGACAGGGTCATACCGTTGGCGTGCTCGGCTGGAAGGTAGATCCCCGCCGACACCTGATAGCCCAAGCGAACCGAGAGCGGGTCGCTCGCAGCAGGCCAGGCGATGGCTTCCCCGCCGAGCGAGGAGCCCCAAGGGCAGGGCGCTCCATCGCAGGTGAAGGTGACCCACTCCGAGTCGGAGGCAGCGCCAACCCCGGCCTCGACGGTATCACCGCCCGACCCGGTAGTATCCTCGGTGTCGCTCGTATCCTGGGAACCACCGGCTGGGTCGGCGTCATCCGAACCGCCCGAACCCAGCATGCCAATCTGGTAGGTGAACACAGACGCATCCTGTACGCTGAGAACCTCGCCAGCGACGAGACCGGAAACCTCGTAGGGTGCCGCGGGAGTGATGGTTGCCAGCGACCGGTGGTAGTCGCCTCCCGGTAGCCCGGCATAGACGGTGGCGGAGCCGGACAGCAGTTGGATGACGACCCCGTTGGCGAGCTCGGCAGGCAGGTAAATTCCCGCCGAAGTCGTGTACCCGAGTCGTCCCGTGATCGCGGCGGCGTCTTCCGGCCACACCAGCGCCTGACCGTTCGCGGTTGGCCCCCACGGGCAGGGACTCGTCGTACAACTCCAGGTCACCAATTCGGAAGCCGGCGCTCCAGCGGAGGGAGCTTCGGGAGCGGCAATCAGCCCGTACTCGAACGGGGCGCTACCCTGAACGCTCAGGACCTCCCCGTCCTCGAGACCGGCGACCTGGTAGGGTTGCTCGGGGGTGATGGTCGCCAGCATCCGATGGGACTCTGCGCCGGGGGCACCCGCGTAGGCGACGGCTGTGCCCGCAGAGAGCCAGACGGTGACACCATTGGCGACGTCCGCCGGCAAGTAGATGGGGTCCGTAACCGTGTAGCCAAGTCGTTGAGTCATGGCTTCGGCTTGGGGCCACGCCACCGCCTCGCCAGCAAGCGAAGAGCCCCATGGACAAGGTGAATCCGTGCACGTCCAGGTCACCCACTCGGAAACGGCGGTCCCTTCTTGTTCTTCCGTCTGTGCCTGTGCGCTGGACTGAAAAACACCTGCCAGCACGGTAACGACGAAAGCTCCAAGGGCGGATATCCGCTTACATCTATCCATTGACACTCCTTTTGGGTGAGACGCGAGGGCAAACTGGGGAAGTGCGCCACGGGAGCCTTGCGACCAAGCGCTAGACCACCGCCTCGTTGCTTCACTGTGCCCCAGTGTGCAGAGGACCTGTTCCGACCCACCCATGCCCGGCACCCTCGGCGCGGATTTGGATTGGTGTCGAAAACCACCGCAGTCGGTCGATTGGGCTGCGCGGAACCGTGGAATTCCAGGGGCTGCTGCGACTGCGACCCGGAATTGCTCGAGCCACTCGAGCCGGCCCGCTGTTCCGGTGCTGCGCCACCGGGCACCTCCTACAAAGCCCCGAGCGGCAGCTCAGGGGTGAAGGTCGAGCTCGCTGCTCCGAGCCGCCCCGGCGCCGCGCACGCGCATCGCCTGCGACGGCACATCGAACGGCTCGGGGCGCTTGGCGGCCCGCTTGGGACCGGCTCTTTCATGCCGCCCTGCCGGATTCTCGTGAACGGAACGGAGCTCGCCTTCTGCGGCCGGCTCAGCTGCCTCAGCGGCGCGGTCGCAGCAGGTCGGTGATGGCGTGCGTTTCGCGCGCGCCCATGAGACCGAACTGGACACCGAAGCCACCGGGCTTCGCCCAGCGCACGACGGCAGGCAGCGTTGCCTCGCCTCTACTGCCTGGTAGTTGGCACACCACCGAAAGCTTCGTCCCGAATTGTGGCACCGAAGTCGACTCGATGAACATGCCCCCTAGGCTGATGTCCTTGGCCAACCCGTCAAAGCTATCTCCTGCCTCGAGGCGGCAGGTGACAGGGGAATTGATCTGGGTGCGGGGATGCTCTCTTTTTTCGTGCACGAAGTCCTCAACCGGGCAGCAGAGTCCAGGGACGACCAAACGCCGTGGACCTTTTATCGTGGCGAGCAGAAGCCGACGCTGTCAAGCTGCCAGCGCGTTGAAGCTACAGGGCGACAAGCCGACCGGGATCCGGCGTCATCTAGAAGGCTGGCAGCTGGCTCCGATCACTCTTCTCATGGCCCTCTTCGCCGCCCTCCTCGCACTGCCCCGATCCGCCGAGCCGGGTTGCCTGCCAAGCCCGGACGTCGACGCGAGCAAGATCGCCGACATCATCCGCGAAGAGCAACAAAGGGCAGCACGTGTGCGACGCACACCGCTTCGGTTTGCCGTGCGCGCCGTCGGCGAGCGTGTTCGCGAGTACGGTATCGCTTCCCTCGAGTCTCGCGACGAAGCGGGGAGCGCCAAGGGGGCAATCGAGCGCGCTGCAGCGCGTGCACTTCAGCGCTACGGCGCCGAACCGTTGCTGAACCTGCGCGCCATCCAAACCGAGCTTTTCTTGGCAGCGCTTGCACGCTGGGAAAGGACGGGGGTACCAGACGACGAACTCGCTGAGCTGGGGGGCACCTTCGTCCAGAAGGCGCAGGCCAATGCCTGGGTCGACGCTCGAGGACGGCTCCAGATGAGCGAACTCGAGCGTCGGGTGGTGTTTCGCGTGCGCTGGGGTGTCTTGACTGCCCTGGGGAAGACCGCTCCCTTCCGATCCGCTCGCGACGAGTGGCGTGTGTATTACCGCTTTCTTCTCCGGCACCCGGAGGGTGGCCGCCGCGCCATCGGAGCCGCCCGTGCTCGGGCCCAACTGTCTTACGTGAGCGCACTCGCTAAATTCGACCTGGATTACCCCGCGGATTTCGCGAATGGCATTCTGTTCTACCGAACGGGTGAGTACCGGCGCTCGATGCTTGCCTTCCAGCAGCATCTGCTGCTGCGCCCGGAGGGCCGCTGGACATTGCGCGCCAGGAACTTCTGGCTGAGCGCGGCGCGCCACGGCTCCGGAGGGCTCGGCGAATGAAGCATGAGGCCGAGGTGCCGAAGCCGGCATCCCAAGGCGTGGGCCTGGACCACGCGGCCAAATTCGTGCTCGAGACGCGAGGCGCTCGCCACTTCGTCGACTCGAAAGGGTGCGCCGCCCCGATGCTGTGCCACCTCATCCGCCAACGCTCGAATCGACCGGTTCTCTTCGTGGCGAAGGACCCGGATACTGCCACGGAGGTCATGGACGACTTGCAAGCGCTGGACACTCAGGCGCTTGCCTTGCCCTTCAGTCGTGATCGGAAGCGGCGTGCTCACGCAGTTGCCTATGACGTTGCAGACGGCTCACCATACGACGAGACCAGCGTAGACCGTCGCCGCGAGATGACGCGGGTTGCGGCGCTCTACCTTTTTCTGTCGAAGCGGCGCGACACCCTGGTGATTCCTGCCCGCGCCTTGTGGCGGAAATGCGTACCCTTCTCGGTCCTGAGCAACAGCGCAATCGGCATCGCACAAGGCGAGTTCCTCTCACTCGAGGACATGGCGAAGCGCCTGAGTGCTGCCGGCTATTTGCGCACCCCCCTGGTCGAAGAACCCGGTGAGTTCGCGGTGCGCGGCGGTCTGCTCGATTTGTGGCCGACCGGAAGCGCGCGTCCCATCCGAACCGAGCTGGACGCCGACCACGTCGCATCCATCAAGGAGTTCGATCCCCAGAAGCAGACCAGCCAACGCGCATGCGAGCAGGTGGACGTCCCTCCAGCACGCGAAGTGCTGCTCGGACCGGGCACGGTCGAGCGCGCGATCGAACTCATCCAGTCGCTCTGCGACGCAGCGGACCACCCCACCCTGAAGACTCGCGCCCTGCTGGACGACGTTGCGCGCGGCAAGGTCTTCTTCGGTTCGGAAGCTCTGCTCCCTGCCTATTACGAATTGGTACCGTTGTTTCGGCTCCTGGACCCCACCACGTTGGTGGTCCTGGAGGACCCGACAGCCATCGTTCGAGCGTCGACCGAAACCTTGGAACTCGGGCGCGCTGGAGAGGCGGCGGCGCGGGGTCGCCCGCACTTCCCACTCGACCAGCTGTTTGCCAGTCCGACAGACCTGCTCGGGTGGTTCAACACCAACGACTCGCTCTTGATGCATCGCAGCGCCGTACACCACCGCTCGAGTACGTTCGACAGCCTGGAGGCCCTCGAAAACGCACCCTCGGACGCACTTTCGATCGGCGCTGACGACCACCATGAGCTGTCGCGCGCACTGGAAGCCGCCCGAACGAGCCGCGGACACGAAGCCGTCTTGGAGCCGCTCGCCGCCGAGCTTCACCGTTGGGCAGACCTGGCCTACCAGGTCACTCTGGTGGCACGCACCGCCACACAGGCGGACCGTCTTCAGACGCTGTTGAGCCATCATGGCATCTCCGCGTTGCCGGCAGAGTCCATTTCGAGCGGGACACTCCGCACACACCCGGAGCGGCAAGTGGTACTCGCGGTCGCGCCGCTCGCGCGAGGAACACAGTTTCATTCGGACGCCCTCGTCCTGCTCACGGAAGAGGAGATCTTCGGCAAACGTCGCCACCAGCGGAGGCGCCCGAACAAACGCGCCGCGTTACCGCTCGACGACCTGAGAACCCTCACGGTCGGCGACTATGTGGTGCATGTCGAACACGGCATCGGACGCTACCAGGGCCTCGAACACAAGCGCGTCGGTGACATCTGGCTCGACCTCTTGTTGGTCGAATACCAGGGCGGGGACAAGCTGTTCTTACCTGTATATCGCCTGAATCAGATTCAGAAGCATACGACGAGCGACGGCCAGGCGAAGCTCGACCGCTTGGGAGGTCAAACCTTCGCGCGCACCAAGGCGAAGGTGAAAAAGCGCGTCCGCGAGATGGCAGATGAGCTGTTGCGCCTCTACGCCGAACGCATGGCCATCAAGCGCGAGGCACTGCCCCAGCCAGGAGACGAGTATCGCGCCTTCGAAGCCGCCTTTCCTTTCGAAGAGACACCTGACCAGGCGGCTGCCATCGCGGACGTGCTCGAGGACCTGGGGCGAGAGGTCGTCATGGACCGACTGGTATGCGGCGACGTCGGCTTCGGCAAGACCGAGGTGGCTCTGCGCGCGGCCTTTCTCCACCTGATGGAAGGTCGGCAGGTCGCCCTCTTGTGCCCCACCACCGTCTTGGCCCAACAACACTTCCTTACGTTCCAGTCCCGTTTTCAGGACTACGCGATCGAAGTGAGGGCGCTGAGCCGTTTTCAGTCCAAGAAGCGCACGTCGGAAACACTGATCGGCCTTGCCCAGGGCAAGGTGGACATTGCCATCGGCACTCACAGGTTGCTTTCCAAAGATGTGCACTTCAAGAATCTGGGCCTGCTCATCGTGGACGAGGAGCAACGTTTCGGGGTGACCCACAAGGAGCGCATCAAACGGCTGCGGAGTAACGTCGATGTGCTGACCCTGAGTGCCACGCCAATCCCGCGCACGCTGCAGATGGCAGTCAGCGGCATTCGCGATCTGTCGATGATCACGACTCCACCGGTGGATCGTCGCGGCATCCGCACCATCGTGTCCCGGCAAGACGATTCAATCATGCGCTCCGCCATCGAGCGTGAATTGGCTCGCGCCGGCCAGGTGTTTTACGTCTACAACCGGGTGGAAGGTCTCGAAGCGCGTGCTGAGCATCTGAGTTCGCTGCTTCCAGGCCTCCGGGTGGCCGTAGCCCACGGCAAGCAAAGTGAACGCGAACTCGAACGCGTCATGCTGCGCTTCATCAAGGGAGAATTCGACGTGCTGTGCAGCACCGCCATCGTCGAGAGCGGACTCGACATTCCCCGCGCCAATACGATGATTATCGATCGCGCGGACATCCTCGGCTTGTCTCAGCTGTACCAGCTGCGCGGCAGGGTCGGACGCTCGCACCAGCAAGCCTTCTGCTACCTGATGGTACCGCCTCCAAGTCGCATGACGGACGTGGCCCGCGCGCGTATCGAAGCCATGCAACGCTACACGGAGCTGGGTTCTGGCTACCAGATAGCCCACATGGATATGGAATTGCGTGGAGCGGGGGACCTGCTGGGCGCCGAGCAGAGCGGCTTCGTTCAGAGTGTCGGCTTCGAGTTGTTCTGTCACATGCTTCAGGAAGCCACCGCCGAGCTCAGTGGCCACACTGAACCGCCCGACATCGACCCGGAGCTCAGCGTGGATGTCGAAGCGCTGATCCCAGAAGACTACGTCGAGGACGTCGGGATCCGTTTGAGCATCTACAAGCGCCTTGCCAGCGCAACCGCTTCGGACCAAGTCGATGCGATAGCGACGGAGGTCGTCGATCGCTTCGGGTCACCCCCCGCTACCGTTCGTCGCCTGGCTTCTTTGATGCACCTCAAGGTGGAGCTCAGGCTGCTTCGGGCGCTCGGCTGCGAGGCCACCTCGGAGCGAGTCGCGCTGCACCTGAGCCAAGATACACCGCTGTCGGCTGCGCGCATCGGTGCTCTGGTTGCACGGATGAGCGGCCGCTACTCGCTCAGCCCCACGGGCAAGCTCACGCGCAGGGCCGGTCCCGAGGAGCATTTCAAGAGCGGCCTCGAGCACGCTAGCCTCCTCGTCTCGGAGCTCCAAGGTAGTCTCAACCCCGACATGGACGCCCACGATTGAGCGCAATTGGTGGATTCCACCACACGAGCGTTACGACTTCGTCATCTCGATCGCCGCGCACAGCGGCGATCGTGGCACAATCGCCGATCGACGGTCTCGCCTGCTAGTAGCGCAGCGTAAGCCGTCGATGGACCACGGAGGTTGGACTGATGTTGAAGAACACTTGTGTTGGCGTGATTTTCGTTAGCTCGCTCGTCTTGCTGGCAAACTGCGGTGGCGACGATAGCGGCTCCAAAGGCACCTCGAGCAGTGGCGGTAGCGGGGGCTCTGGGGGCACCTCCAGCGGCGGCTCTTCCAGCGGCGGTGACGGCGGCAAGACCAGCAGCAGCGGCGGCAAAACCAGCAGCAGCAGCGGCGGCAAGACCAGCAGCGGTGGGACTACCAGCGGTAGCGGAGGCGACACGAGCAGCGGAGGCAGCAGCGCGGGGAGCGCCGGCCAGGCCGGTGGCGGGGGCGAGGCGGGCAGCCCCGATGAACCCGACCACCCCGTGGCATGCCCAGATGAAGTCAGTGGTTTGTCAGAAGCCTTCGCCGAGGCCGTTTGCAAAAAGCGCGTCGAATGTTGCGTGGACGACTACGACACCTGCCTCAAAGAGGTGACCGAGGCCATGGACAGCATCTACGAGGGAGTCGCGGAGTCCGTCGATGCAGGAACCGCCTCGTTCGAGTGTACCGCTTTCGATGCGTGCGCCGCAGCGATCGACACAGCGGCGTGTGAAGACTGGCCCTATCAGGTCGGTGATGTGGGGCAAATCCCCGTGAACGAACCCGCATGTCGCCAGCTGGTCACACCGACGGTGCCCGCCGACGGCGAGTGCACCTACAACTATGAATGCATCAATGGCTTGTGCGCCAGCGGCAACTGCCTCGAGTACGTCGCCGAGAATGGCGCGTGCAACGAGTCGGGTGCCATCTGCGATTTCGGCACCATGTTCTGCAACGGGGCCGATCGCTGCCAGAAGCTGCTCGCCAACGGCGTGGTGTGCGGAGACGACCTGGAATGCGAGAGCGGTCTCTGTGACACCGATGATACGGGCGTGTGTATCGCGCCGGGCAAAGACATGTGCGAATACGCGCCTTCGGCGCCGGCCAGCTGCTCCGTCTCGAACGGATCTCCAGATCGAGAAGGGAGCGCTTGGCCCTTGGGTTTCGCCTTGGCGGGGCTGGGTGTCGCAGTGGCACGACGCCGCCGCGACCGCGACCAGCGACCTAGCGGCCAGAAATAGGGATGGATGGCCTGACAAACCGGTCGCTTTGAGTGCAGCCTCGGGCCCTCGCAGGGCCGGGCCCGAGGCGAAGCGACCCATAGGTGGTCAGCCCTCACCGCTCGGGCTCCTCGGAGCGCAACTCGCTCTCCGGGGGGTCCATCAGCCGGTAGCCTGCGCGGCCGACCCGGCTATCGCGCCATCCCTGCTGGGTTCACCTGAGCACGCCAGCGCAGGTAGTGGTCGGCAAGCACCAGGGCCACCATCGCCTCACCCATGGGCACGAAGCGCGGCAACAAGCACGGGTCGTGGCGCCCGCGCGTACGGATCGTCGTCGGAGCGCCGTCCCGAGTCACTGTGTCCTGCTCGCGCGGCAGGCTGCTGGTGGGCTTGATGGCCACCCGGAGCACGATCGGCTGACCCGACGAGATGCCACCGAGCATTCCACCATGCCGATTGCTCCGAGTCTCGACCGAGCCCCGCGTTGCCCCGGGCACGAATGCGTCGTTGTTTTCGCTTCCTTTCAGCGTAGCGCAGCCGAAACCGATCCCGTACTCGACACCGAGAACCGCAGGCAGACTGAACAGGGCTTTGCCCAGATCTGCCTTGAGCTTGTCGAAGACGGGCTCGCCCAGCCCAGCCGGCACGCCACGCGCAACGATTTCCGAAACGCCGCCGATCGAGTCCTGGTTCTTACGCATTTGCTCGATGAGCGCCGCCATCTTAGCGGCTGCCTCGGCATCCGGACAGCGAACGATATTGGGGTCACCACCCGGCAGTCGTTCGACCTGATCGAGGGTGACGCTCGCCGGGTCGACGTTGGCCATGATATTCCCCACCTGTTTCACATAGCCCAGCACCTCCACGCCCAGATCTTGAGCCAGCAGCTTCTTCGCGATGGCGCCTGCGGCAACCCGCGCCACGGTTTCGCGAGCGCTCGAGCGGCCACCGCCTCGAAAGTCGCGAGACCCATACTTCTGGTCGTAGGTGTAGTCGGCGTGGCCGGGCCGGTACTTGTCCTTGATGTCAGCGTAATCGCGACTGCGTTGATCTTGGTTACGGATCAAGACGGCTATGGAGGTTCCCGTCGTCTTGCCCTCGAACACCCCGGACAGGATCTCGGCCTCGTCCGACTCCTGGCGCTGCGTCACCAGCTTGCTCTGACCTGGACGCCGCCGAGCCAGGTCCGCCCTCAGGTCGTCGACCGACAAGTCGATGCCCGGCGGGCATCCGTCGACGATCACGACGTTGCCGGGGCCGTGCGATTCGCCGGCCGTGGTGATAACGAACGCTTGTCCAAAGCTGTTTCCTGCCATGGTCCGGTTATAGATCAAGCCCTGTTGGCGCGCACTGACCCGGCCGCTCACATCGCGCGGGTTGCGGTTCTCCAGCAACCCTCACCTTCTACTGCCACCACCACTCCGCTGCCTTCGCGCTCCAACCGTCCCAAGAGTTCGCCATCCTGCGACCAGATACCGCTCTTTCCCGCGCACGCCAACCCCCCGCTGCTGCCTCCGTGGTTCGACAAGGCCACCGCCATCGCACCTGCCGGGAACGCGCCAACCCGAGCCCCCATGCTTGCCGCCACCTCCGCCAACCTGCAATGCTGTTCCAGGTTCGCGGCGACGTTTCCAGCGACAGGAACCGTTTGGCCTCCTCCGATGGCACGACCGCCCGACATCCGCGTATCTTCGATCGGGGGAGGCGCCGCATCCAGAGAATAGGGTAGTCTCCGTGCTCTCGAGCTAGCGCCAACAGGGGAGTCTCCGCGGCAAGACCTGTGCAACGCGCCCGAGGGCGAGCGGCCCGCCACCACTCCATTCAGCCGCAACTGCCAACCACAATTCGGCGGCGCCGATCGCATCCCACAGCGCGTCGTGGGGTGGATACGCCGGCAGCCCGAAACGAGATCGCGCCTCGCTCAGACGAAGCTCAAAACCCCTGACAGGCTGGTGGCGCCGCCGCAGTTGCACTTGCAGCAGCCGCAAAGTGTCGATGCAGGGCCACGCGAGCGGCACTCCGTACGCACGGCGGCAAGCCTCGACCAAAAAGCCCAGATCCAACGATGCGTGATGAGCCACCAGCACGCGCCCCTGCAGGGCTCCCAGCAGCTCCTCGAGCAGTGTCGTGAGCCCAGCGCCACCCGCCGCGCGATCGTGACCGACCCCATGCACCCGGACGGAGTCACCGGTCAGGGTGCCGTCTGGCGGTCGAACCACCCGCTGGCGAGCGCTCGACAACTCGATTCGCCCGGAGTCGATCGACACCCAGGCAGCGCTGACCAGGGCGTCGCGGCTGACTTCCAGCCCGGTGGTTTCGAAGTCGACCGCCAACAAGGACGCGCGGTTCACGTCGCGCGAGGCTTCGGGCCAGGGCTCCGCCAACAACGTCCGTAGTGGTCCTGGGGGCGCTCTATCACGAAGACGCCTCCGGCGGTGTTGCCCGAGCCAATTCATCCGCTCAGGTTCCCTAGCTGCCGACTGTGCTCGAGGTTCTGTTGCAAGGTTCGCACTACACGAAAGGCGTCCCGTAACTGGCGCCGCTCCGCTCCCGACAACTCCGCAGGCCTCAGGTGGTTATCGATGGGCCGCTCACCTGTCACACACCGAACCTGATGGCGTAGGCGTTCGCGTTGAATGACCTCCAGCGCTTCGGACAGTTCCTCGAAACCCCTATCGCTCAGAGTACCTCGGCGGCGGGCCCACTCGAGCCGCCGTCGAGTCTCGGGCTCCGCACAGCCCGATTCGAGGGCATACGTGCGTGCCAGGTCGACGATTGGCATCACACCGCGGCGCTTCACATCGAGGGTCTCGGCATGCTCGCCGCTCGGCTCGACCACCAGTTGCCGAAAGAACCCCAGCGGGGGACGGCGAACCAGTGCGTCGCGCGCCAAATGTGCGACGAACAACGGACGCTCGACGACAGCCTCCGCGACACGCGTTCGTAGAGTCGAGACCAGCTGCTCGTCGCCGTCGATGGCGCGCATATCGAAGAAAATCGCACCCCGCATCACGGCGTCCCGGCTGGGCTCGGCGATCCAGCGCCTGAAGTCGTCTTCCCACGCGCGGAGCGACTTTCGACATTCGGCCTCGGAGGCCATGATCCCGCCCCGGCAGAACGGATAGCCACAAGCATCGAGCCCTCTGCAGACGCGCTCACCCAGCGCGCGGAAGTGCGGTTCGTAGCCCGCCGGCTCATCGGCAAGCACCAAACCATTGTCCTGATCGGACCCGAGGGCGCCTTCCTGCCGTGCCTGCGAGCCAAAGCTCACCCAGCACCAGCCTTGACTTGGCAGCTCGAGCCCTTCGGCCCGAAGCTCTCGGCTTGCCAGCGCAATCAAGCGCCGCGTGATCGCGTCCTGAAGCGTCGTCAGCACCGCGTGCACCTCGCGCGGTCCAATCCCGGCTTCCATCAAATGCACCAGCACCCGACTGCGTTGCGCGCTGATCGCAGCCAGACCCGCGACATCGGTCTGGCGCTGGATGTCGTTCAACAAATAGACGGGGTTCTGCGCGCGCGCACGCATCCAATCCGTCAAGGTGACCACGCCGACCGGCTCGTGCTCGTCCAGCACCACCAGGTGGTGCACGCTGTGGTCGACCATGATCACCAGCGCTTGCAGCAGCGAGGCCTCCGGAGACACGGAAATGACAGGCGCGCTCATGATGGTGTGTACCGGAGCATCCGTGCTGCGACCTTCCGCAACCACTCGATTGCGCAGGTCTCGGTCCGTGACGATACCCAGAGGCCTGCCTGCGGCGCCGGGCCCGTCGCCGCTCGAATCCACCACGATGACGCTGGAGACGCGCGCATCGCTCATGCGTCGAGCAGCCGTTCGGATGCTTTCGTTGGCGGATACATGCACCACCGTGCCCCGCAGCAGCGACGCGATGCGAGTCGATAGCGCGTCCGCATGCGCGGCGAGCGCACTGCCCGCCACTGTATCTTCGCGATTACGCGAAAGCGCCTCACCCTGCGCGAGACCGACGCGCTGCCCCTCGAAAAAAGCCGCGAGTCGTGGCCAGCGCGAGCAGAGCTCGGCGAAGCGCGACCCGACTACTGAATAGAGCAAGCTGTCTTCCATGGCCTCCCAGCGCGGGACCTGTCCGCCGGAAGATGCTCCCTTGGGGCTCAGCGCCATGCCGAAGGTGTCTCCTTCGCCGTGGTGCGCCAAGAGCACGCCGCCCTCGTCACACTCCCGGATCGCGCCCGAGCGCACCAGATAGACTCTGGGATCCTGGACAGTGTCCGGCCGCATGTGCGTGCCTCGACGAGCGTATTCGATGCTCAGTTGGCGAGCTAGCTGCTCACGAGCGACAGCATCCAAACCGGCGTAGGGCGCATGCCGCCCGAGAAACTCGACGATTGGTTGAAGCTCGCTCGAGTCGTTCATGCCGCCAGAAGCCTACCCCGGATATTTCACCGCCTGGTCTGGGAAGTGCAATCTCTCGCGTCTTGCAGGCGTCTGCCACGCCGACATCCTCGACAGAGCGCAAGTCCGCCTGGGGCGCCGCCGCAGCATCTGGCTCGAAATCCGCTTCGGTCTCGCACCCCACCCCTATGTTGTGAAGATCCAGGCTAGCTCCTCGGCAGGCGCGCCGCATGGTTCTCCGTTGATCGCCGCTTTCAGAAGTACATCATGCTCTGCAAGATGAACTCACTGCGGCGACCGTCGGCCGTCGGTTTGCCGTCCGGCTGGACCGCGAAAATGGGCCGATTTCGATAGTGGGCGGTCAGTTTCGCAGTGTGCCCCACGATGAACCAGTTCACGCCTGCCTCGAACACGGTCACCGGATCGGCGAGCGCTTCCATGTTGGAGAACTGACCGGTGACGTAGGGCTGGAGCTGCGTTCCACCGAGCTTGCCCGGCAACAGGTAGCCCACCTGCGCGTAGACGTGTTGACCGGTTCCGATGCTCGGATACGCATTCCCCGGCCCGTTGAAGCTCGTGCCATCGGTGCCTAGGTTCATGATGCCGATCGAACGCACATGATTCGGGCCGAAGTCGTACTGGTAAAACACACCGTAGGCGGTCAACGCGCTGCCACCGCCCAGAGGCAAGTCGGCAAACGCGTCCACCCCGAACAGCTTCAGGTCGTACAGCTCACGCGCCCCCGCAGCGTCCTGGGTGGCCGTTGCGTTGGTTTGATAGTGGAAGCCGGCCCCCACGTTGAACACCGTCTTCGAGCCGAGATACGTGCCGACCGTGTAGGGCAACAAGTCGGACTCGGTGTCGAGGAATTGCCAATCGGCGTAACCTGCAACGGCCAGCGAATCGTTGTCCATCACGTAGTCCGCCGAGGTCTCGGTAGGCGTCCCTTCGTAGGCAAAGGGCTTGTTGAGAGCCAGGCGGTAGTCGAGTTTGCTCACCTGCCCCTTGGCAAAAATCCCGAGGTCACGCGCGAACTGGTCGCTGCGTTCAATGGTCGGCCAATTGGTGATCGGCGCGTCCAGCGCCATGAAATTCAGTGTACTGGCGTTGGTCATTCGGGAAATCCCATGCCAGTAGTGGAGCCCAGCACCCAGGCTCAGCTCGTTGTCCAATACGTGGTATTCCGTCCAGGCGGCATGCACGAACACCTGCGGCTTGCGGGGCCCGTTATAAGTCTGGTTATCGACCCCCATGTGCAAGACCACGAGCACTTTCGGGGTCACCTGGCCATAACCGAGGAATCGAACGCGGCGAAGCCCAATGTCGAACGTACCGTCTTGTTCCTGACCGTCCACCACGGTGCCCGGATTGTTCTGGATGAACCGAGTCCAAACCTGCGCCCAGGTGATGAAACGGAAGTACTGCCCGTCCTCGTTCAGGTCGAAGCGCAGGCCTTTGCCGTACTCGGGGGAGCCCTGTGCCCTTGCGGTCTGCGGCAGGGCGGTCCCCGAAATTGCCAGCGCGGCCGTCATGGCCAACCGCCTACGCCAGGCCGTCCCGCTCGGGGCGCGCCGTCTCTGCTCCGTGAAAACCTTCTGCTTGAAACTACCGAACATGGTCCACTCCTGCTGCGCCCGATTCCTCGGGTCGGGTTGGTGCGACGCACGAGGAGTACTCGTCGCCGCTCGTGACCCAGAGGCCCGGGCCGTCCTGCGGTAGGGGTTGCTCGAAAACCCGCCGCTGCTGATAGAAGTTGTCAATGACGAGGCACACGAATCTGCGCAACCAGCTTTCGAATCTCTTCGGGAGGGGGGGGTGTGAAGCGCGATACGGTCAGCGCGATGGCGAAATTCAGTAACATGCCCACGGTTCCGATACCCTCTGGTGAGATACCGAACCAGTAGGCGTCGGGGCTGCCGCCCATGAATCGGAAGTAGATGATGTAGGCAGCCGTAAATACGAGACCGACCACCATCCCGCTCACGACGCCTTCACGATTCGCGGACCTCGAGAAGATGCCCAACACGATTGCCGGAAAGAACGACGCCGCGGCGAGACCGAACGCGAACGCCACGACCTGGGCCACGAATCCGGGCGGATTGACGCCGAAGTAGCCCGCCACCAACACCGCCACCGCCGCCGAAACACGCGCCGCCATCAGTTCACCTTTTTCACTGATGTCTTTGACGAAAACCTGCTTCAGCACATCGTGACTGACGGCTGCCGAGACCACCAAAAGCAGCCCTGCCGCAGTGGAAAGGGCTGCCGCCAGAGCTCCGGCAACGACCAGGGCAACCACCCACGCAGGGAGATTGGCGATCTCCGGATTGGCCAACACCATGATGTCGCGGTCGATGTAGAGCTCGTTCGTGTTGTCCGTCAGCTTGTTCTTGACGAGGCGCTGCCCGACCTCCCCCCTCAACGGAGCTCCCGCCTTTTCCTTGAATTCCGGCTTACCCTCGAAAGCCGGTCCGCTGGTGTACTGGATGCGCCCGTCGTGGTTCTTGTCCACCCATGCCAGAAGCGCCGTGTTCTCCCAGTTCTTGAACCACTGGGGCACGACCTTGTCACCAGCCTGGGCGCTCGCCTGGTAGCTGGCGTTGCTCACTGTATCGATGAGGTTGGTGCGAGCGAACGCTGCAACCGCCGGCGCCGTGGTGTACAGAATGGCGATGAAAACGAGGGCGTATCCCGCGCTCAGGCGAGCATCCCTGACCCTCCGGACCGTGAAGAAACGCACGATGACATGGGGTAGGCCCGCCGTGCCCACCATCAGCGCCATGGTGATGAAAAAGATGTCGATCATGGGCTTGGAGCCATCGGTATAGCTGGCGAAGCCTAGCTCCCGATGCAGCCCATTGAGTTTTTCCAGCAAGTACACGGACTCGCCTCCAGCGATGCGCGACCCGACCTCGCCGTCGAGATGACCTCCGAAGCCCAGCTGGGGAATGGGGTTTCCGGTGAGCAGCAAGGAGATGAAGATCGCGGGCAACATGAAAGCGAAGATCAAGATGACGTACTGCGCGACCTGCGTATATGTGATGCCCTTCATCCCGCCTAGCACGGCGTAGAAAAATACAATCGCCATGCCAATCATCACCCCCTTGTCGACGTCGATCTCCAGGAAGCGCCCGAACACCACGCCCACCCCCCGCATCTGGCCGGCAACGTAGGTGAACGAGACGAAGATGGCGCACACGACGGCTACCAGGCGCGCCGTGTCGGAGTAGTAGCGAGCACCGACGAAGTCGGGCACCGTGTAGCGGCCGAATTTCCTCAGGTAGGGCGCCAGCAAGAGGGCCAACAGCACATACCCACCGGTCCAACCCATCAGGTACACGGACCCGTCATAGCCAAGAAACGAGATGATTCCGGCCATGCTGATGAAGGAGGCGGCACTCATCCAGTCAGCCGCCGTGGCCATACCGTTGGCTACTGGCGGCACGGAGGAACCGGCGACATAGAACTCACCGGTCGAGGCGGCCCGCGACCAGATGGCAATGCCAATATAGATGGCAAATGAGAGGGCGACAGCGATGGCAGTCCAGACTTGAAGCGACATTGGGTTCCGATCCTGATGCTTTTCGATGGTTCGTTACGAGCGCTACCCCTCGGCCTACTGTTCCTCGACGTCGAAACGCTTGTCGAGACGGTTCATGAGCCATACGTAGACGAAGATGAGTGCGACGAATGCGTAGATGGAACCCTGCTGGGCAAACCAGAACCCAAGAGGAAAGCCGAACACGGTGATCGCATTGAGCGCGTCGACCAACAAGATGCCGAATCCGTAAGAAACCACGAACCAAATGCTCAGAAGCACAACGAGGTACTTCAGGTTGATCCGCCAGTACTCGGCATGTCGTTGCTCTTTTTGCGGGTCGTCAGGCTGCTCGCCGTCCATGTGCTCACCATTCACCTTCTGGGATGACCCGAGGCGCCCCTGGCGATTGTCGCTTCGGGGAGCTCGGTTGCACCCGAAGTCGGGCGCCCCACAGCGGCTCGAGAGCAAGCTTCGTGCCGTTGGACCAGTCAGACCCCCCGCGGCCTTTAGCCCAGCATCAGCTTCGGAGATGTTACGAAAGGTAACACCGCGCTACGTTTCGTAACGCAGAGTCGCGGGTTCCCCGCTATCGCTCGCGCACCCTCTCGAAGCCGGGCCGCCAGCGTATCGAGGCCCGCGCGCCCGAACCTGCTTCCCATGGCGCCTGACGACGTTCAAACGCTCTTCGGCCGCGGGATGCCCATCCGGCGCCGGCGCTCCCAGAGCGCCTTCCTACTCATCCCCAAACGTCGAGCGATCTCGGTGTCGGACAAGACGCGTTGGTTCTCCAGCACGAAACGGCGCACGTAGGCTTCGACGGAGGTCTCCCCGGGACCGCCGCTGCCTGCTTGGCCGGCCTCACGACGCAGTTCGCGCAACCCCAGAGCACTGGCATGGACGCACGAACCTTCGCTCAAAATTGCCGCGCGTTCGATGGCGTTCTGCAGCTCTCTCACGTTACCCGGCCAGTGGTAGCTATGAAGTTCCGCTGGCACATCGGCAGCGAAGCGGAGGCCGCTTCGTCCGAGCTGCCTGCTGCACTTGCCGAGCAAGTGCTCGGCAAGTGGCATGATGTCTTCGGGCCGTTCGCGCAAGGGAGCAATGCGCAGCTGAACCACCCGCAAACGAAAGTAGAGGTCCTCTCTGAACGTGCCTGCCGCGATCATCTTCGGGAGGTCACGGTGGGTCGCAGCGACCAGGCGCGTGTCGACACGTTTCGACCGGTTCGACCCCACACGACGAATCTCCGACTGCTGCAGCCACCTGAGCATACGAGCTTGCGCCGAAAGCGGCAGCTCGCCAACCTCATCGAGGAACAGGGTGCCACCGTCTGCGCTCTGGACCAGTCCCACATGTGCTTGCGTGGCTCCGGTGAACGCTCCCCGCTCGTGACCGAACAGCTCCGACTCGAACAAAGCATCGGGAATTGCGGCGCAGTTGACCGCAACGAACGGACCCGCGTGGCGCTGGCTGTGATGGTGGAGCGAGCGGGCAACGAGCTCCTTCCCCGTGCCCGACTCTCCCAGGATGAGCACTGTCGCCGGAGTCGGAGCAACCTTGCGCAAACGCAGCGCAAGGTCCTTGAGCGCGGCGCTCTGGCCAATCATTTCGGTATCGGCTGTGCCCGGAGACGGAGCGAAGGCGCCAAGAGAAGGCTCCTTGCCGTTCGAACGGCGCGCACCGGCCTGCCGCGACGTACTTCCCGCATGCCGCTTGGAGGACAGGACGCGGCGCACCGTCTCGAGCAGCTCATCCGAATCGAATGGCTTGGTGACGTAGTCGGCGGCGCCCTGCTTCATGGCGTCCACCGCCGAACGCACGGTTCCATAGCTGGTCATGATCACCACCGGTGTGCCGGCGTTTCGCTCTAGCAGTGCCGTGCCGTCTTCATCGGGCAGGCGCAAGTCGCATAGAAGAAGGTCGAAGCTTGCGGGGCGCTTGGTGCGCGCCTCGGCCACGGTCCCTGCCTCAGCCACGGCATAACCACACCGCTCGAACCACCGGCGAAGCTCCTGCCGAATCAGAGCTTCGTCATCGACCACCAGGATCTTGGATTTCGTAACGCTAGGTGCGGGCATGCTCGGAGTATCCAAAGACTCTTCAGCTGTTCGCCGATGCGGCGGAGGGAGTCAACGCCTCGGCCTCCGAGGAAAGCGGCGGGTCGTCGTACCGGAGACTATCCGCAGGGTTAAGGACCATTCCGGCGACATCGGCGTGCTGAATGCGCGGTAGACGAACCCTGAGCCGGGTCCCACTGGAACTCGTCTCGACGACCTCGAGAGTGCCCTGATGTTCGCGAACGATACTGCGAGCCACCGCGAGACCGAGACCGGTTCCGCCCCCCGATCGGCTGCGCGTGAAGAAGGGTTCGAAGATGCGTTCCACGTACGCAGGCGCAATTCCGTGACCGCAATCGGTGACGTCGAGCTCGACAGTGTCGGCGACTGCTCGAGCAGAGAGCACCACCCGGCCCCCCGGATCCGAAGCGTTGCAGGCGTTGGTGATTAGATTGGTGAGCACCTGGGCCATGCGCCGCGGGTCACATTCGATACGTTGCTCGAGTTGACCGCTGACTTCGAGCGTCACTTGCCTCGCTCGACCATTCAAGCGTACCAGGTCCAGTGCATCGCCGAACAGAGCGTCCACGCTCACCGACTGCAGGCTCATGCTCTCGAACAAGGCATCGGTCCCGGAACGACTGAAGTTCTGGAGAGACTCCAGGATCGCTCGGATACGCCTCGCCTCTTTGACGATGAGCCCGAGGCGATCCCGCGTTTCTTCATCGGGTACCTCGTGTCGCAGGTTTTGCGCCACCATCAACAGACCCGTCAATGGGTTGCCGATCTCGTGCGCGACGGCCGCCGAGAGCCGGCCGAGAGAAGCCAGACGGTCTTGATGCGCGAGCTGTGCCTCCAGCCCTCGCTGCTCGCTCAGATCTTCGACCATCAGCACGGAGACCCCATCTTCCGACTCCCCGTCGCAGCGGGTGACCCGGATCAGCTGTTCCCGAACGCTCGTCTCGAGGGTTCCAAGGTGGTTCGCGCTTCCCTGCCGTAGCGCCAGGCGGATCGCTCGACTCCAGGCTTCGGGTAAATCGCTGACAGCGAGCCCCAGCGCTCCCTGACACGAAATGCCACTCAATTGAGCGAGTCGCTGATTCCACATCACTACGTGGCCCGACTCGTCGAGCGCGCAAACACCGGCGGGCAGCTCGTCCATCACTCTCTCGAGGATTTCGCGCACCGGACCCGGTGGCACCGCGTCGTCCGTCTGCAGACCCGAGACTCGTAGAGAGGACACCAGTTCGGCTAGTTCGCTGGTGCGGGGGCCACGGCCGGCGTTGCCCACGAGCGCGCTGGCCATCAGGGGACCAACGAGCCCCGTGAGGTTTTGCTCGACTCGCCCCGAGACACGCCGGAAGTCCTCGTCGCTGAGCGAGTCAGCGGAAAGCCCCAGGTCACTCAGCGCACGCCTGAGCTCGAGTGTGGTTGCCGCTGCCCCCAAGAGCGGAGACAGCCGTTCATGAAGGGCATTCAGGTCGCCTTCGGCTGCGGGAGTCTCCGTGGACGTTGCTCGCGGGGTATGCGGGAACGCCAACGACACTCCGATCGCCAGACTCAAGTTCAGCCCCAGGCTGGCATACGTACAGACCGCCCATGCCGGCAGACCGGGCGCCATCCACGAACCCAGATCCCAGCCGGGCCAGAACAGCACTGGCAGCATCAGAATGGCCCAGGTCAGACTGCCGGCGACGAGACCCGCCAGGATTCCGCCTCTCGTGGCGCCTGGCCAGAACAACACGCCCATCAGTCCTGGAAGCAACTGCGCGACGGCCACGAACGCGGTAAGCCCGAGCTCCACCAGCCCCCCTCGGTAGTCCAGCGCCGCGAAAACACCGTACCCAGCTCCCGTTACGACGAGAACCAAAAGCCGTCGCGCCCAGCGCAGCTCACGGTAGAGGTTGCCCCGTGCCGCCGAGCGGAGCGGCAGCGGTAAGACCATGTGGTGCAGCAGCATCGCGCTCAAGGCCAGGGCGGTGACGATGATCATGGCACTCGACGCCGACAGCCCGCCGATGAACGCCAAGAGCGCGACAGCCGGCCAACGCGACGCGATCGCGAGCACGTACAGATCGGGGTTGGTCCCGGGCGCCACCTGGGTGCCGGCCCAAAGAAGCACGGGAGTTCCTCCGTAGAACAGCAACATCAATAATGGAAACGACCACATCGCTTGGCCGAGCGCCGCCTCGTCCGAGCATTCGGTGAACGCCATGTGGAACTGCCGCGGCAGCAGGAAGGCGGCTGACATGGCCAGCACCAGTAGTGTTATCCAAGGTCCGTTGCGCACGGGTTCGTAAAGGCGTTCCAGCGCCTCGGGGTGACCTGCCAACCAGGCGTTCAGGCCTGAAATCCCGCCGAATACTCCGCCGACGGCTGCCACCACCACCGCGATCACGGCGATCAGTTTGATCAGTGACTCGAAGGCGATCGCCGCGATCAGCCCCGGGTGTTGACGCCTCCCCACGTCGTGACGAATGCCAAATAGCAAGGCAAACAAGGTGACGACGCTGAGGTAGATGCCGCCCACACCGGCGCGCGCCTGAGTTTCCCCGGTGAGCGCCGACATCGACTCGGTTACCGCTCGAAACTGCAGCGCCAAGTAGGGAAGGCTGCCCGCGAGCAACAAGAGAGTCACCGCGACACCCAGAGCCTGACTGCTGTATCGGTACGCGAATAGGTCGGCCACGCTCGAAAGCTGACGTTCCCGCACGATGCGCAGCACTCGAAGCCAAACCAACGGGATCAATAGGCACGAGAGCGTTACGCCCAAGCCGATAGCTGCGTAGGCGTAACCATGATTCCGAGCGTAGCCAACGCTGCCGTAGAAGGTCCACGACGTTGCATAGACGCAGAGCGACAGCGAATACACCAGCGGGTGACGTACCCAACGAGTACGCACCCAGGCGCTTCGTTCGGCGACTTCAGCGACCACGAAGAGTAGACCGAGGTAGGCGACACCTGCCGCAAGAAGCGTCGCGGGCTCAAGCACTCCCACGCCCTCGTCGCGCAGTCCATGCAGCGACCAACACGATCGCCAGCCACAACGCGGCGGGCGTCCACCAAGGTGTCGTCGAACGCGCCCATAGCCCGCGCAGAGGTGATACCAGCACCACGAGCGCAACCAATAGAACGCCGATTGACGCACCCCGCCGTCGGTCCCAGCGGCTGTGCCCTTTCACGGCTGCACACTATCACGATGTCGTGATCCCTCGTGGAGGTGAAAGCTCCTCAGAGCACGTGGCTGGAAAAATGGTGCGACGGTCTAGTGTGTTGATTCTGTGATTCGCCCCCGACTACGAAGCACCTCTTCATGCTCGCTGGGTGGCCCAAAGTCCGAAAGCAGGGCAACGGGTGCGCGATTTCCGGAAGGATTCCGCTGCTGGGACGCGGCTGAAACGGTTCTGTTCGGGTTGCGACGCGGCTGAAAGACTGCGGTGAGGCAAGTGCGCGACCGCACCGGGCATTAGCCATGGGAGAGCCACGGGTCCAGTCAGCGGTGGTCCACGACGTGCTCGACGTCTGCCCGCTTTGGAGGCGACAGCAGAACCGTTTCCAAATCCCATTCCGCGCTCTTCGGCGCAGTGTCAGCGTTCGAGCACGCGACCGATACCGTGCCGCCAACAACCTCGGCGCTGCCACCCACTCCAGATGCAACCCCGCGTAAAGTGAAGCGATCACCCGATCGCGAGCGACACGCGACGGCAACCACGTCTGCAAGCGAATTGCTACTGCCAGGCGACCGCGGAGGTAAGCAGAAAAGGAGCCGGCCGAGGCGCCAGCCGCTCCGTCATCCTTGCAGCCGGCCCCGGACAGCGCACAGAGAAGCTCCGGCTTGCGAGTGCTCGAGGTGGGCCAGCTGGAGCCCGGCCGTTTGGTTGCGAGCCGGTGCAACCATTCGGGGAGAACCAGCGCGTCCGCAGCGGCCTAGTGGAGTACGATGAGCCCATGACTCATGTCCCGCTGACCGAACTCTCGGAGGAGGAATCCCTACTACAACAGCAGACGTACGCGTTCGCCCGCGAGCGGATCGGCCCACGGGTATCGGAAATGGATCGGCGCGGCCAATTGAATGAGGACCTGGTACGAAGCTTGTTCGAGCTGGGCGTGATGGGCATCGAGGTACCAGAGCGTTTCGGAGGATCGGGAAGCACGTTCTTTTCGGCCATCCTGGCGATAGAGGCGTTGGCCCGTGTCGACGCCAGCGTTGCGGTTCTGGTGGACGTGCAAAACACGTTGGTGGAAAACGCGTTGGTCCGCTGGGGAAATGAAGCCCAGCAAAGTCGGTACTTGCCGCTGTTGTGCTCGGAGTGGGTGGGATCCTACGCGCTGAGCGAAGCCGGCTCTGGGTCCGACGCGTTCGCACTCAGGACCCTTGCAGAGAAGACGACAGCGGGTTGGAAGCTCCAGGGACGCAAGCTGTGGATCACCAACGCCGCGGAAAGCCAGTTGTTCATCGTGTTCGCCAACGTCGACCCGTCACGCGGTCACAAGGGAATCACGGCATTCCTGGTGGAACGGGACACACCAGGCTTCAGCGTCGGCAAGAAAGAGGACAAGCTGGGCATCCGGGCGTCGAGCACGTGTGAACTCGTCCTGGAAGGCTGCGTCGTTCCCGACTCGCAGGTACTGGGCGAGATCGGGGCAGGCTACAAAGTAGCCATCGAGACGCTCAACGAAGGACGTATCGGCATCGGAGCGCAAATGCTCGGCATCGCGCAGGGAGCGTTCGACACCGCCTTTGCATACATCCAAGAAAGGGAGCAGTTTGGAAGCAAGGTCGTTGACTTCCAGGGAGTGCAGTTCCAGGTGGCGAGGCTGGCGACGGAGCTCGAGGCCGCTCGGCTGTTGGTCTACAATGCCGCTCGTCTGAAAGACGCCGGGCACACCTTCGTCAAGCAAGCCGCCATGGCCAAACTTTACGCCTCGGAGGTCGCTGAACGGACGGCCTCGCTCGGGATCGAGTTGTTCGGAGGCGTTGGGTTCACCCGTGAATATCCGGCTGAGAAGTACTATCGCGACGCGAAGATCGGTAAAATCTACGAGGGCACCAGCAATATGCAGCTGCTCACCATCGCCAAGCAGCTCAGGCGAGCATGACAGCGCTGCCGCGCCATCCCAGCATGCGTTCGGGCGCGCTTGGGCTCACTCGGTACCATTCGCGTCCAGTCGCCGCGCCAGGCGTATGCCCCATTCGAGGGTAGCAATCACCTCGTCCGGCGCGGCCGGCTTCGAAAGGATTCGATGACACAAGGCCTGGACTATCTCACGCCCGATCGTCTCGATTTGCGAAGAGTGAACCAACCGGACACAGCGTGGGTAGTCCTGACCCAAGATCTGGAGCAGGGCGAGCCCGTTCATGTTGGGCATTTGCAGATCGGTCATCACGCAGTCAAAACGGTTTGCACGCAAGAGCTCCAGAGCTTCGGCACCGCTATGCGCAGTGTAAAGGTCCCAGTCGGGACGGCGCTGGCGAATCACTCGGCACAACCCCCTGAGCAAAGCGGGCTCGTCATCCACCAACAGACACCGGACCCTCAGGGCGTCGGCTCGTGAAGTGGGCGGGTGCGTGGGGCTCATGCACGGGCACTAAGCAAGAAGCAAGCCACGGCTGTCCAGCGGGCCGGCCATGGGCTAGCCCAGTCGTTCCGGGCGACGCAAGCCCGTGCGTATGAGGCGGACAGCTCGGGGTTTGCCCCAGCCATCGCTGCGAGTATGGTTCCGCCACCATGGAAGTTGGATTGGTGACCCTCGCGAAGATCGTCGGCACTCTGGTGGGGAGCATAAGCGTGATACCGCTGCTGTTCCTGCTGCTCGGGCACGGGGAACGGAGCGAGCCGGAAAAGAACTTCGACTCGATTCGCTGAGCAAGCCAACGCCCAGCCAAGCCCGGCACGCGCTCGTGAACGGGCTCGCAGCAACCGAATGGGGGGCGCCATTCGGTCTGGAACGCACGGGTCCTTGAAACCAGTTCGTCGCCACCACGTACACAAAGCTAGCGACCCTGATGGGGCTTCAGGAGACATCCCATGCGAAACGTACCGTTCGTTCTACTCAGCTGTGCGCTCTCGACGAGCTTGGCCAGCTTGGCCTGCAGCAAATCCGAGAAGCAGAACCTGGCGCCCACGGCCTCGGCACTCGCGTCCGCGGCCCCGGTCACCAAGATGTCGAAGACATTCGTTCTGGACCCTTCCAAGAGCAGTGTCAGCTTCAGCATGGAAGCCGAACTCGAGCGGATTTCCGGAAAGGCTCCCGAATCCGCTCAAGGCGAGTTGTTCATCGACTTCAAGGATCTGGCAAAGTCCACGGGCCTGGTGAAGATCGATCTCGACAAGCTCAGCATATACAAGAAGGTGCGCAAAGAGGGCGAAACGGAGTTCGGCGAAGAGGAGAAGAACGAGAAACAGAATCGCGACATGCGCAACTGGTTTCAGATCGGCGAGGATGCTCCAGCAGACGATCGAGAGAAGTATCGCTGGGTCGAGTTCAAGATAACCAAAGTCGACGCTTCCCCAAACGATGTCACCTCTCTGAGCGGGCCATCGCGCAAGGTAGAAGCCACGGTCATCGGGGACTTCCGCATGCACGGGCGCGTGACCAAGAAATCATTGCCGCTAGAGCTGGAGTTCAAGTTCGACGGAGACGAGCCAACGGGGCTGGCGATCAGGTCGAGCAAACCATTCGCAGTGGGTCTCGAGGAGCACGACGTCAAACCGAGAAAGTCGTTCGCCGAGCTCGCTGACGCGACGCTCGACGCGCTGGGCAAGAAAGTCGCCAAGGTGGCCATGGTCACGATCGACGCCACGGCCAGCCCGAAGTAGCTTCGAGGACTGCAAAGAGACGGCAATGCCAGCGACATTCAGCGTCGAACCTGTTCGCGGGCGACGTTGATCTTCTGGCGTTGCTCGCCGCGCTCGACTTCGACCAGCACCCGAGAACCTACCGGTCCGGACAGCAACAGTCGAGCCTCGACCATGTCGGCTGGCACCTTGCCATCGACGGAGACCAGCTGGTCTCCCGCCAACAATCCAGCACGCTCTGCTTCGCTGTTCGGTGCCACGCTCACCACCACCACCTCGACGCTTCCCTCACTGCCTCGTTCGCCAAGCGTGAGCGCGAGGTTACCGCGTATCGTGGGCACATCTTTCTCCACCGGCTGGTTCAGACGCAGCAAGACATCGTCGACACTGCCTCCACTCACGACTTCCACACCGGCAGCGCGACCGCGGCCCACGTCGGCAGCGTAGGCCCCGAGTGTGACGTTTCCGGGCGTGAGACCGTCGAGAGTAAATCGACCTTCGGCGTCCGTCACCGCGTACCCAGGCGGCAATGCACCGGCAGGTAGATAGGCGGGCACGAAGCCAATCCCCACGCGCGCTCCGGGCACGGGAACCCCCGCGGTGTCGACCACGGTACCCTTCACACTGCCGGGCTCCACGAGATCGATAGGGTCGAGTTCGAGTGGCCGATCGACGCGACCCGTGTCGGCAATGCGCACCGAGCGCGACGCTCGCGCGTACTCGGAGTGTTCCACCTGTACCTCCGCGCTGCCGACTGGCACATTCTCGAATTGGTACTCGCCGCGCTCGTCGGTCATGGTCATCCGGCGCTGTCCCTGGGAAAGCAGAGTGACCTGCGCACCGTCCACGGGAAATCGCCCGCGCACGGAAGTCACGTGACCCACGACCTTGATTCCCGGCTGGAGCGCGATGGTGAGGGACTCGGGCAATTCGGCCACGCGAACCTGCTTGGGGGACCAGCCCATCGCTTCGACGGAAATCGTGGCAGGCAACCCCGCGAAGTCGTCGAAGCTCAGCTGGCCCGCGTCATCGGTGAAGTTAGTCTCCCGTCTGGGCACATTGGCATCGAGCGAAGCCACACTCACCTGCGCCAACGGGACCGGGACGTCGCGCTCGCCCGTCACGCTGATTTGAACGGAGGGGCGGCTTTCGGGCAGTACGAGCTCGACTTCGGTACGCCGGCCCTCGGCGGTCTCCAGGTGCTCACGCAGCGCCGGGCGTCCGGGATCCGTCGGACGCGCCACAGTTAGCACCACCTGCTTGGGCACTGCGGCGAAAGCGAAGCTCCCATCGTGCGCAGTGGTAGCGTAACGGTCATACGTCCCCTTGAGCGCCTGAAGCTCGATGCTTGCACCAGCTATGGGAAAATCTCGTGAATCCTTGACCCGCCCCTCGAGAACTCCGCCCCGAAAGAGCTCGATGCGCACGGTCGCATGCCCGCCGGGCGCCAGCGTGACTGGATCGGAAAGCGCCTCGACGAAGTCCGGGTGCCGCACCAGAGCGCGCACGCGGCCGGGCGTGACAGGGTACGCCGTGAACTCACCGTTGCTCAGGCTCAGCCAGGGGTCGACGGAGGCCGATTGCTCGCCGTCCGCGTCGCCGGGCGGCGCCGCTTCCATCGCGCTGAACGCCCCGAGGCCTGGAATCGGCGGCACCGGTCCTGGCATTACACCCAGCTCACCTGCCGGAACCATGGATATGGGACCTGCCAGGGACCACGCGAAGTGCGCTCGGCTGAAGTTCATGAGCATGGGCGAGTCGGCTACGGGGAAGCCGAAGGCGTCCGAGCCGATGACTTCGATCGACGCCCCCGCAACCGGATAGCCATCCGCGTCGACCACGCTTCCCCGAAGAGTCCCCCCTTTCATCAACCCAATGCGAACGGGTTCGCTCCCTTCAGGTGGTACCGGCACCCCAGAACGGCCGACGAAGCCGGGAGCCCTGGCGGCCAGTACGGCCGGACCTTCGGGAATCGGCCCGAGTTCGACGAGACCCGACTCGTCGGTGCGCCCGCGTGCGGGGAACGCCCCCAAGCCACCCTCCACCAGAAACACATCTGCTCGGGGGATGCCGGGAGCGTCCCGGGCGTCGCCTTCGGTGACCTGGACATGCACCATGCGACCCGGGAGCAGAGCCAGCGTCACCTCGTCATGCTTGCCTCGTACCAGTGAGAACCCGAACAGGGTTTGTGATACGTCGCGCGCCTTGTGCGCACTGAGATTGTAGCTGCCGCTGAGCAGGCCCGTGATCGAGGCTCGGCCTCGGTCGTCCGTGGTGGTCTCGCGCGCCGGCCACAGTTTGGCACCGGAGATAACGACTGTGGCTCCTGGTACGGGAGCGCCTTTGGCGTCGACGACATACACCAGCAAGGAACCGAGCGGTCGCAGAGTCACGGCCAGATCTGCCTCGGTCTGGGTGCGCGCCGTTTCGAATCCAGGAGCCGAAACCCGCACCTGCCAGGGAGGCGCGCCCAAACGGTCGAAGCGGGCGCCTCCCTCGGTATCCGTAAGCGCACCGTGGGCCAGCGGATCCGTATCCTCGACCAACACCGTCGCCTCGGATAGCGGATGTCCCTGCTCGTCGCTCACGCGTACCTGGAGCTTGCGACCGGGCCTCACGGTGACGCGCGCTTCTCTCGGGGCCTCGGAGATCACCAGCTGGGTCGACGCGCGCGCATAGCCATGCTTCTCGACGACCAGCCACACCACCCCATGGGGCAGGTCGGCGAAGTATGCTGTGCCCTCCGCCGACGTACTGCGACGTCCCGCCCACAGGTACTCGCGTTCGCGATTCCAGAACGCCGTGATCAGCGCGCCGGCCAGCGGCTTTCCGTGCGAGTCGCCCACACGGACGGTGAGCTCGCCCCCGCGTACCACCCCTTCCGGAAGCTGAGTGCGCGGCGCGGTCATCACGGGTCGAACAGGGGTGTCGGCCAGGCCCAATGCCAGCACCATGCAGGCCAGTAGGGCCAGAAGCCCCGTCAACTGATCGACGCGAGTGCGAGTCACCACGGTCTTCACGATACCCCTGAGCCGGCCGGATCGACCGTTACTAAACGCCGAAAAGGGCTCCCTACTTCCCCAAATGCTGCCCAAATGCTCCGGGCGACCCACCGCCGCGGTACAGCAGGGCCGACTCGAAGCCCGGACCAGATGCTATGCTGTGGCTAGTGCGTCCCGGAGCTCGCGTGCTGTCGACCCTTCTGGTCAGCCTGGTCGCTTGCAGTCCAGGCCGACCGCCACCGCCCGAAGAGGGCGACTCCAGCGCATCCACCACCACGGGCGGGCTGGACGCCGGGATTGACTTCGATGCCGACGTTTGCAGCGGACCGCCTCCACCCGACCGGGCCGGCTACTGCGGCAACGAGGTCGTTCCGGTGCTCACGGAGAAGCCAAACGTGTACTTCGCACTGGACGGATCTGGAAGCATGCGCGATGAACTCGAGGGCGCTGGCCACAGCAAGCTGTTGAGTGCGAAGCTGGCCATTCGGGATCTGCTCGTCGAGATCGGCCACCGCGTCCGCTACGGGGCATTGGTGTTCCCCGACTCTGGCGGAGACGGGGCCTGCACTGAAGGTTCGGAGGTGTTTCCGACGAGCGAGGGCGACCCGCTCGACTGCAACCCGGGCGAGATAGGTCCTGTGTTGTCACGTTTTTTGGACAGCATCGGGTTTCGTCAGGCCGGAGGAGGCACGCCCGTCGCAGCCAGCCTGTCGGCGCTCACTCCAACGCTGCTGGAGCTCGAGGGAACGACTTCGATCGTTTTGATCACTGATGGTGCGCCGAACTGCAATAGCGAGGACGGCTGTCCACCTGAACACTGTATTCCCAACCTGGAGCACGCCGAACTCGGCGACCGTGTTTGCGGCGTGGACATCGACTGCTGCGATGCCGACTTGCTGGGTCCGGAGGCCTATGGCAACTGCATCGACGATACGCACAGTGAGAACGTAATCGCGCACTTGAGTGAGGCAGGCATCCGAACTTTCGTCGTCGGCATGCCAGGCAGTGAAGAGTTCGCCGGCGTGCTCGATGGAATGGCACGCGCCGGGGACACGGCCCGCCCCGACGCCGAAACCAACTACTATTCGGTCAGCGATATCGAAGGACTCACTCACAGCCTGTTCGAGATCGGCAGTGCGGTCAGTCTGAGCTGCAGTTTTCGCCTCAGGCAGGCGCCGCCGGACCCCGACCTGCTCAATGTTTACTTCGACAATGACCTCGTTGAGTTGGACGACGAAAACGGCTGGTCTTACCAGGGCGACGCCACAATAGAGTTGCACGGAAATTCCTGTGACGTGCTAAAAGGCGGCGGCGTCAGCCAGCTGCAAGTCGTCGCCGGCTGCCCGACACTCGTCAAGTGAACCGCCCGTGGCCAGCGGGCTCCTCCGCGAGAAGCCAGCTTCGAACAGCATGTCAATCCCGGCCAATGACCCCGAGTTCAACGCGCTACGCGAGGAAATCGACGCCATCGATCAGCAGATACTCGAGCTGGTGGCCGCCCGCATCAGGGTCGTGTTGAAGGTCGGCGATTACAAACGCGCCCGCGGCATGCACGTGTACGATCCGGAGCGCGAGCGAGCCTTGCTGGAGCGCCTCGCCTCGGCCGCGCCCGAACCGATGGACGGCGAAACCGTGAAGCGGATTTTCGAGCGCCTGGTGGACGAGTCACGGCGACTCGAGCAGCGCCACATGAGCCACAAGTAGCGAACCGGGTAAGCCGGCTAACCCAACTGCGTCAGTGCAGGGTGTGCCAGCGGCCGTCGTGCTCCACCTTCGGTACGTCGGACTCGCGCAGACCAGGCCGGATTTCGGGCACTTCCGGCTCGCTCGGGCGGGTGAGAACGATGTGAACGCGTCTCGGCCCTTCGTTCACGATCTGCTGGTCCCGGCGGGCGTCTTCTTGCGCCTCCTCGCGCGCCCAGCGCGCCAACGTGAGCTGTGCGCGAGCGTTGCGCCGACGCCACCCCCACACGAGCAAGGCCAGCACACCCATCCAGACCATCGTGCTGCTGAACAGCACCGGCCAGAATGTGTAGCGCCTCGCCACGTCCTCGAGCCACTCGTTTTCTAGATTCGGCAGCTCCCCACCGTAGGCGTCCCCGAACGCGGCATCGAACGATTGTCCACCGCGCACCCGGGCGATGGCCGCGCGGAAGCGATGCTCGTCGTGGTCTCGCATCAGAAACCGCACGAAGTCGGCCGCTTCGGCGTAGGCCACCGAGGCGCTGTTCGGGTCCGCAGGAAAGCTCGTTTCCAAACGCGACAGCGGGATCAAGTTCTCGGCCAAGGTTGCGCTCCACAACGTCCACAGCCGGGTAGCGCGGTTCTCACCCGAAGCATGCACCGCAAAGCCTTCGTTGAACCATCGCGGCACCGGCTTGCCCAACACGGCATCGTGCAACGCCACGTGCACGAGCTCGTGCTTGAAGATTTCCACGAGATCGTGATTCGAGTTCGGATGCAGAGGCTGGATCGTGAGCAATACCAGCCCTATCTCCGAATAGGCAACCCCGGAGGCGTAGCTAGGGACGCTGCCGCCGGGGGGCGCCAGCGAGCGCATCTCCCCTGGGGTCCGCGCCACGCGGATATCGACGTGACGAAGTACGTCCTGACCCAGGCGGCGCGTCAGCACCGCCTTGAAGGCATCCGCCTCTTTGATGAGAGGCTGCACTCGTTCAAGCACCGACGGCGGATAGGAAAACTGTGCCCAACCGGCATCGTAGGTATTGTATCCGTCTGGCCGGGCCAAGCGAACACCCGTCAGGCGAGGGGCCTCAGGAGAGTCCCCGGGACGATTGACTGGGTCCTGAGAACCCCGAGTGTCACCCCCTGTCATGGTCGTCTGGGCGTTCGCGGACCGAGCGAACAGAAACAAGAGCAGTGCACAGGCCAGCGCGCACCCAACCTGGCACAGTCGCGGCAGAAGGCGATGTGTTGGCGTCGCCACCAACCTCCGGCGACTGCTACCCGCGAGCATGATCCTCATTATGGATCAGCATCCACTGGGAGTCGCGTGGACCCGCACGGTTGACGACAAAAACACTTCAAGGCCGGGCATCAAAGCTAAGGTCGCCTCACCCATCCGTCAACGTCACGCGCCACAGCCTTGGGATTGACGCGTGCGAAAACCCTTCAAGTGTTCACTTCCGACAACCGACACGAGGCCACTTGGGCCGGAAGCTGCGAAGCGAGCAGGAATGGTCGGGTGCGGTCCCGAACACTACGACGCGAAGAGCGCACTCAGCAGCGACAGCGGCACGGAGCTCGTCGCCAGCGACTGATTCAGGCGCGCGGATGCGATAATTCCGACAGCGACAACGGCAAGATACAGGCCCCATGCGACCCAGTCGGGCACGCGACGGAGCGGGGCATCGAACTCCCGACGCACGAGCAGAGCGAGACTCAACACGACCAGAGTACCATCGAGCACCACGGGACCGACAATCGCACCCCCTGTGCTCAGCGGCGCCAGCGTCAGCGCCGCCGACGCCAGGACGAGCACGCCGAGACCTAGCTTGCCGGCATTACGCACGAGCGGATTCCTACCCGACCGCCCATACGCGGCCAGTCGCCAAGCCACGGCCCAAGCGCACAGAACTCCCAAGCAGCCGAGCACCGCGTAGGTCATCGCGCCCAGAGGACGATTGTGCGTTCCGGTTTTGATCAAGCGCCCGAGGAGCATGAGGGGCCCCGCTGCAATGGCAATGCCGAGCGCTGCATCGATCACGGCAGCTCTGGAGCCTTTCAGCGCGCGTGCCCCGATGAGAGCGGGCGCAAACACCAGGGCGCCGGAGCCGGCGCCCGCCAACCACAAGAGCCAGGCGGGGTCTCCGGCGTGCGGGCGCGTGAGCGGCAGCAGCGCGAGCAACAATGCCAGCACGGTTGCCGAAAGCAGGCTCGGTAGAACCTCGACTTTCGTTCCAGCCGGGCTCGGGGCGATCACGCCGCGCGCATCTCCAGCCGAATACGGTGCTTGGCACGCTCCGGGACGAAGCCGTTCGCGAGAAACCAGCGCACGGCCTCATGCAACCCTTGTCGTGCCGACCGATGCTCGTAACCCAGCTCCCGCTCGGCTTTTTCGCTCGTGACATACGTAAAGCCGCCGGCGTAGTCGCGCATCAGCTTGCGTGTGACGGCCGGCGGACGGTTCGCCCAAGCCGACGCCCACTCGACGAGCGTGCCGACCAGAAGACCCATGCCGGGCCCCTGGGTCCTGCCCGGCTCCGCGAGCCCCGTCAATTCGCTGAGTAGCTCGACCAAGCCTCGATGAGTCAGATCGTCGCCGCCCAGGATGTAACGCTCGCCGACCTTGCCTCGCTCCATCGCCAGGATGTGGCCTTGGGCCACGTCACGCACGTCCACCACGTTCAGGCCACCGCGCATTACCGGGGGCCTGAAGTTCGACGAGCTCTTCAAGTACTGTACGATCGCCATGCCGAGCGGCGTGGGGTTGACATCGCCAGCCCCCACCACGCTGCTGGGCAATACCAGCACCACCGGCAATCCATCGTCGACTGCCTCGAGAGCGACATCCTCGGCTTCGACCTTTGCCCGCACGTAGGTCTCCGGGTCCTGCAGGTTGAACTCGTGGTCCTCGTCCATGGGCTCGTCGTTGTCGCTGACCCCGAGGGTAGTGGCGCAACTCGTGTAGACGATGCGCTTCAGGTTGCCTCGACGGCGGGCCGCTTCCAGAGTGGACCGCGTCCCCTCCACGGCCGCCTTGATGATGCGTTCGGGATCCTCCGCGGTCCACTGGTGCTCCGCACCCAGGTGGTACAGCTTGTCGCAACCCGCCAGCGCTCGATAGACGGTGTGCTCGACGACACAATCGCCGACCGCAAGCTCCAAGTGCTCACAGGCCAGCTTTTCCAGCTCACGAAGCTCGGAGCCCGGTCGCACGAACGCGCGCACGCGCTCGCCCTGCTGCAAGAGCGCTCTTACCAGCGCTCCGCCCAAGAAACCCGACGCTCCAGTGACCAACGTCCATTTACCGCTCATGTCTCGGGTACCTACCACCGGCGGAGGAAAATGTCTCCGGGTGCGGGAGTCGAGCGCATCGCTCGCGCTTCGACGCGTGAAAATCCGCGATAGCTCGGGGGTTGCTCGCGTGCCCTCCTGCTCGCTGGTCGTCGCCTCGTGGCTACGAGACGACTCTTGGGGGGCATCCAGTGACTGTTCTTCTGGTCGAGGCGGGGCAACGAGCAGACCTCGTTCCCGCGGCGCGTCCCCGTTCCCCGCGGCCGACGACTGCTTCGGCCTCCGTGACGGGCGGGCGACCTGAACATCAGGAGGGAGCTCACATCGCGAGGACACGCGAGCCCAGCGGGCAGTACAGAGCTATCGACCCGCGCACTTGGCGGGCAGGTGCAGCGCGCGCTCGGCCGCCTCGCGAGCCCCTGGAGGCGCTTCGGCGGAAAGCAGTGGAGCCAGCCGCTGGCGTAGATCCTCGGGACCGAGGGCTGCAAGGGCCGCAAGGGCGGTCACCGCCAGGCCGCGCCCGGCCTGATCCAAGAGCGGGTCGGAGCGCTTGAGGGCTTGCTCGGTGAGCAGATCGAGTGCCTGGGTGTCGCACATCCGCCCCAATGCTTCAGCGGCCGCGCGGCGCACGCTCGCGTCCTCGTCGTTCTTTGCCAGCAGTTCGCGGAGTTTGGGGGCAAACTGTCGAGCCCGTCGCTGGCCCAAGGCTGCCGCCGACGGTGCGCGCACTATTGCTGAGGGATCGCTGAGCGCGCGCCCCAGAGCGTCGTCCACCGCACGCCCCGGGGCGAGCCCGCTGAGCGCCTCGGCCGCCGCGCTTCGGACCATGGGCCACGAGTCTCGACTCAGCCGTTGCATCAGAACACCTTTCGCCGCTTCCACCCGGTTCTCACCGAGCGCTTCGATAGCGGCCTTCCGCACGCGCACCGCGGGGTCGCCTGCAGCTCGCTGCAGCTCTGGTGTCAACTGGACCAGTTCTCTGGCGGCCAGCGCTGCTCCGAGACGGATATGCTGATCCGGTTCGTCGTTCAGGCTCTTCGTCAAATAGTCACGGGCCCTGGCGTCTGCCAAAGACAGCGCAGCAGCCGGCTTCAGCAGCAAGAAACGCGTTCTGAAGTCCGTATGCTTGGCGAGGCGCTCGAACGCCTTCACCGACGCCGCGCCGTAGTGCGAGGCACTCTCCCCGAGCGCACGCAGGACGTCGAGCCGGGCGCGATCGGGCAGCTTCTGGTCGGTCAGGACCTGACGAACCGCGGCCTCGGCGCCCGGATCGACGGTGGCTCGAGCCAGCGCCACGCGAAGCAAGCGCCGCCGGGTCTTGGCATCGTCGTCGAGAAGTGGGGCGATCTCGAGCACGGCCCTGTCCGGGGCCACCAGACCCAATTCGTTCGCAAGGATCGGTCGCGCGCGGGGGACCGCAATGCGTAAGGTCCTCGCCAGTTCGTCAGCGCTCTTCCTTCCGCAACGCCGTAGCCGGTCGCGTGCGTGTACGGCGTGCGCCTTGTAACGGCTGAGCAGCGCGCGCACGTAGGTGGGCGTGGCGAGCTCGCAGTCGGCTTGGTCCATCACCTCGAGGGCCACGCGGCGCCCTCCTTCGTCCAGCTTGGGGTAGGCCTTCGCCACGGCCTGGAAAGCTGCGGGGCCACCCGCCATCAGCACGGCCTTGGCGGCTTCGGCGCGCTGACCACCACCGGCCAGGGCGCCCACCAAGCCGGAGACGTCGCCGGGATTGAACTCGCTGACCGCCGTCACCTCGGACAGCGTTACCTGTTGATCGCGGCCCTTGGCGAAGGAGCTCTCGATGACCAGCGCGACACAATCGGTGTTGATGGGTGTGCCCAGCATGACCCGGTAGCGTGCCCCGGGGTGCTGCCAGGCGTCTTCGGGCAGCGTCACGTGGTAGAGCTTCTGCGAAGTGGCCAACCACAGTTCGCGCGGACTCACTCCCTGGGCCGGTGGATCGTCACGCTGGGGACGAATCGCAAAGTCGAACCCCGCAATGGGGAGCTCGGGTGGAGCGTTGAAAGTCACGAACTCGCCCCGGCCTTCCGCCCCGCGGTTTTCCGACCAGCTGGTGGCAAGGTCGCCGTCCGAAAGACGCTGCGGCGCTCCGGTCCCGCTGGAAGCGCCAACCGCGCGCAGGACGGGAGGACCCATGCTGGAGCCCTCCTCGAGCCTGACGGCTCTGAGATGCACTGCCTGGTCACGCTCGCTGGGCGGCAGTCGTTGTACCTTTGCAGGGTACAGCTTCAAATCCTTGGGGTTGAGCAGCTCGGGAGCGAGCACGGAGGGCCGCCCGCACAAGGAAACCGACTCGTACTGCTTGCCGATGACGAGACGCCGGCTCCCATCTGCCGTGGGTT
Organism: uncultured delta proteobacterium; assembly: GCA_963809955.1. Classification (GTDB taxonomy): domain Bacteria; phylum Myxococcota_A; class Polyangia; order Polyangiales; family Polyangiaceae; genus JAICQQ01. The sequence continues at coordinate 478,475 of CAWELQ010000024.1, read as the reverse complement.
CGGAAACGTAGATCATGGGACCCTGCCGCGCTCCGTACTCGCCCTGCACGAGCCCGGTGTAGCCCTCGAACACGACCGCCGGAACGACGCCGCCGAGCGGTGCCGCGACGACCGCCTCGTACGCCCGCTGCTGACCCTGATCCGGCACGATCAGGTGAACGATGTGACGCCCTTGCCCGATGTCCACGACTTCGAGGGTCGCTCCGTCCAGGAGAGGCCCGAGCTCCTCCGGCAGGGGGATGGGGGTACCGGTGCTCGCGTCACACGGAGGGCGGGCGCAAAGTCGTGCGCGCAGCCTGCCGCCTTCGAACAACCCGACACTCAGGGCGAGCTGACCGGCCCCCGCAGGTGCCGTGACCGGAGCGGGCAAAGCCCACGCGGCTCGCGCCCAGCCGAGCACCAGACACACGAACGCCAGAAGCACCACAGCGTGGGTGCGTCGACTCGCACAGCAATGTTCACTCACGCCACCGATGTTGTCAGGGCTCGCCTGGCTGCGCCAGCTTTCGAGACCAGAGAAAAGCGTCCGTGCGCCGGTCACTCAACAGCAGATGGTCGTGCAGAATTCCGGTGCGGCGGAAGCCGTTCGCGAGATACACCGCCCCGAGCCCGACCTCGGGCGCGGGAGTCGTCGCGAAGCATCCGACGATAGCGCGCTGCTCCAGCTGCCGGCAGATGCCGGCCACCGCCTGCGCCGTCAGTTGCGTTTCCCGTTCGCTCGAGGGCGCACTCAGCAGCTCGATGTAGGCATTGTCGAAGCATGGTTGGCTCTCGACGCTGGCAAGCAGCGAGAACCCGCCGCGCGCGCCCGAGAGCAGCTCCCAACGCACCGCATCGCGACTGAAAGGCTCGAAGTTGGTCAGCAGTTTGCCTGCCCGGCGAGCGCTCACGCGAGCACGCTCCGCGTCGACGGGTTTGGCGAGGCTGACCCGTACACCCGGACTATCCGGTTTCAGGGAGCGTGCGATGCTGCGACACTGCTTGTACAAACGATCGCTTTTCGCCGCTCGCTCGGACTTGGTGGCAAGCGCCCGCCGCGTGCCCGATTGATTTGGCTGGCCCACTTGCTCGACCAACGCTCCGAGAAGATACGCATCGCTTCGCTTGTAGAATGCAGGGATGGTGCCTTCGCGGCCAAAGCCCAGGCGCCCCCAGCCTCCCAGCTCTTCACGTTCCACCAGCGTAAATACCCGTTCGATGCCGTGCTGACGGGCATAGTCCAAAATCAGACGCTTCTTGCCAGCACTCGCGCCAGAGCGAAAGTCGATCACGCGCAGCGATCGCTGGGTGCGGTTGACCAGGAGGCACATGTAGACGTCGCTTTCCTGAAAAGCGACTTCGGACTCCGACAAGGCTGGTTGGGCCCGACTCATGCGCATTTCGACGCCCAACAGCGCCTCCACCAGCAGCGCGCCTCAGCAAAATCATACATTTAGCAGACCTACTGGTGACCCCTCATTGCAAGATTGCAAAGCAAACCTATCACGCTCGCCGCTCGGGATCAACGGGCTCGGCGCCCCGCGAGGGTCCGCAGGCGACGCCGCGCGTTCACTTTCGCCGCGTCACACGACCAGCGAATCGAGATCCACCCCCAGAGCCTGGAGCACCTCGTTCTCACGCTTGCGGGGGAGGGAGACACGGGTGGGCATGCCGCCGCTCAGCTTGAACAGCTCGAGGAAGTTGAGTCCGCTGTCGAAGCGGGCGGCGACCGTGACGTTGTCCCGGTCCAAGACGACGCTGACGGGTTCTCGCTCCTGCCCCAGCAGGAGCAGTAGCGTTTTGTCAATCGCCCCGAAGCCGCTGCTGACGTCAACCAGCGCCACGCCCGGTGGCAGACGCCGGTACGCCTTGGCCGCGCGCTGCGTTTCTCGTTCGATGGGGATGAGCGCTTCAGCGGCTCGATCGATGGGTAGCCACAAGGAGTCGTCCTGGAGCCCGCTGACCAGGTGGCGCACGACCAGCCCCATCAGGGCGGTGTCGCGGTGCCTGGCCCTGAGGGCCCGGTCGATCCGCTCGGCCACGCGGCTGGGCTTACCAAGACGCGTGTCGATGGCGCGCGCGTCATCGTCGCAGCCCGCATAAGGTTCCGTACCGCCACGGATCCACTTCGCCGCGCTGGCAAGCCCATCGAAGTCCGTGTGACAGACCACCGTGTCGACGGCACCGATGCGCTCCACCAGGCCGGGATCGATCATTTCCGGGCACGCACCGTGCTCGGCCTTCGTCGAGAGCACGAAGCGCGGATCGTCGGCGTAGCGAGCGTGCTCCACGTGGTCGTGATGGTCTACCCAACCCCCCAACCGTGGACCGAGCTCGACGATGAACGGCTCGGTGACCTTGTCGAAACCGCCGCCACTGCCCGCGCCAGCAAAGGCGATGTCCAGCACCACCACGCGACCCTTCAGCTGGGCGGGCTTGGGCAGCTTCCGCGGTGTCCCGAACGCAACATCCTGCATCCACTCGCCTTCTAGCGTGTCCGGCGTCGGCACGCCCTGAAAATCGACGGAGTGCTCGCCGCTCACGAAGTCTCGATCCTGGCGGGGCAGGACGCAACGGGGCTCCCGCAAGACGGCTCGAGGCAACGGCACGACGTGGCGGCGCGCAAAAGTGCTTTCCAGCCCGCTGGCGCAGGGGCTAGGTTGCGCGGCGTGGCTAGCGTTACGGCGGATACGGTCCGGCAGGCTCTCTCTCGACCCTTGAAGCAGGCGGATTTGCCCGAGCTCGGGCGTCTGTACCGCGGCAAGGTGCGGGATAACTACACGGGTTTAGCGGGTAAACGCTTCATCGTCACCACGGACCGCATCAGCGCGTTCGACCGGGTTCTCGGCACCCTGCCGCTCAAAGGGCAAATCCTCAACCACGCGGCGGCCTGGTGGTTCGAACACACCAAGCATATTGCCCCGAATCACGTGCTCGAGGTCCCCGATCCGAATGTCCTGATCGCTCGCGAATGTCAGCTACTTCCGGTCGAAATGGTGGTGCGCGCCTACCTGACCGGCACGACATCGACCAGTATCTGGGTGCACTACGAGCGAGGCGAGCGCAGCTACTGCGGGCACGAGCTGCCCGAAGGGCTCAGCCAACATCAGCGCCTGCCGGAAGTGCTCGTGACGCCGACCACCAAGGCCAGCCACGGGGATCACGATGTGGTGGCCTCGCGCGAACAGATCCTGCAAACCACCGACATTTCACCCGAGGACTTCGACACTGCCGAGCGCCTGGCGTTGGCTCTATTCGCCGAAGGTGAGCGCCACTGCCGCGAGCGGGGCCTGATCCTGGTGGATACCAAGTATGAGTTCGGAAAAACCAGCGACGGAGACATCGTGGTGATCGACGAGATCCATACTCCCGACTCGTCACGCTTCTGGTTCGAAAGCAGCTATCGCGAGCGTTTCGACCGGGGCGAGGCGCCCGAAAGCTTCGACAAGGAGTACGTGCGTCGATTTCTCGTCGCCCAGGGGTTCCGAGGCGAGGGGGAGATACCTAAGATCCCCGACGACGTGAAAGTCGAAGCGATCTTGCGCTACATTGAAGCCGTGGAACAAATCACTGGCGTAAACTTCGTGCCAAACCTGGAAGATCCCCTCCCGCGCATCCGGCGCAACCTGGGGCTCGGCTGAGAGAAAGCGCGGACCATGGCAAGACTGGCCCAACCGCTCTACATCATGAGCGCGGCTCGGACTCCGGTCGGCTCCTACTTGGGAGCCCTCTCGAGCCTGAGCGCCCCACAACTAGGAGCCTTGGCGGTCCGCGCCGCACTCGAGCGCGCAGGCGCACCGGTTGACGACGTCGACGAAGTATTCATGGGCAACGTGCTTTCCGCGGGTCTGGGGCAAGCGCCAGCGCGACAAGCAGCGATCGCGGCGGGTATTCCTGCCAGTGTCCCTTCCACCACCGTCAGCAAGGTGTGCGGCTCGGGCATGCAGGCATTGATTCTTGGCACCAAGAGCCTGCTGCTCGGCGACGCCAACCTCGTGGTCGTCGGCGGCATGGAGTCGATGTCGCGCGTCCCCTACTACCTCGATCGGGCCCGCACCGGCTACCGCATGGGGGACGCGAAGCTCATCGACGGGATGATCCTGGATGGCTTGTGGGACCCGTACAACGATTTCCACATGGGTCGCGCCGGCGAGCTCTGCGCCGACAAGTACGACTGCACGCGTCGAGCTCAGGACGAGTTCGCGAAGCAGAGCTACGCTCGCGCCCTCGACGCCATGACGAGCGGTCGGTTCGCCGACGAACTGGTCGAGGTCGAAATCGAGGGTCCCAAGGGGGCCCGCAGCAGCGTCGTGGAGGACGAAGAGCCAGGGCGCGGCAGGCCCGAGAAGTTCGCAAAGCTGCGCCCGGTTTTCGCCCAGGAAGGGACCATCACGGCCGCCAATGCCTCGAGCATCAACGACGGCGCATCCGCGCTGGTGCTGGCCGACGAAGCTGGCAAGCAGAAGCTGGGGGGCCCTCCGCTCGGAAAGCTGGTCGCGTACGCGGCGGCCGCTCAGGCACCCGAGTGGTTCACCACCGCGCCGGCCCTGGCCATCGAGCGCGTCTTGAAGGACCTCGGGATGCAACCAGGCGACATCGATCTCTGGGAAATCAACGAGGCCTTCTCCTGCGTCACCATGACCTGCGCCAAGCTGGCTGGCGTGCCGCTCGACGTCGTCAACGTGAACGGCGGCGCGGTGGCTCTCGGTCACCCCATTGGCGCGACCGGCGCGCGTATCGTCACCACCTTGTTGTATGCCCTCCGGCAGCGCAGCAAAACGCGCGGCTTGGCCACGCTGTGCATCGGAGGTGGGGAAGCGCTCGCAGTGGTCGTGGAGGCCACGTGACCAGCATCCCGGAGGCAACCTCTGACGCCGTGACCTTCGGACGCGCCTACATTGCTTGCGGCTATCTGCTGGGAATCCGCGGCGAGGCACTCGGGGCCGGGCTCCCCGACCCCGGCGCCTTCCAGAAGCTCTACGCGCGGCTCAGCCAGGAGGATCAAAACGCCCGAGCACGCGCTCTGGCCGCGGAGCTCACCCGGGTGGGCCGTTTGCTCGCTCAGAAACGGGTGAAGTAGTGCTCGGCAAGGCCCGGATTCTGAAGTGCGGCGAGTACCGCTCGGACGGCTTGCCGGCATTGAAGGTCGAAGGAGAGCCACGTCCCCGGGCTCGCGTCGTAAAAAAGCAGGTGCTGGACGCAAGCTCGCAGGCGCAAGCCATCCTCGAGCGCGCCGAAAAACGCGCGCGCGAGCTCGTCGAAGCCGCCGAACGCGCTGCGGCGGAAGCCCGGCTGCGCGCCGCCGCTCAAGGTCGAGCCGACGCTGCTGCCGAGCTGGCCGCCCGGGCCATCGCCCTGCGCTCGCGCGAGCTAGGCAGCGCCGAGCGCTCGCTCGATCAGCTCGTCGATCTCGCCCGACTGCTGGCCGAGCGCCTGCTCGGCGAACAGCTCAGGCTCGATCCTGGGCTGGTAGCAGCGCTCGCCCGCCAGGCGCTCGACGAAGCGCGCGGCGCCAGGCACATCGTCGTCGAAGCCCACCCCGACGACGTCCCGCTGTTGGAAGAGTCGCTCGGTTCGAGCGGAGTCCGGTCCGGCACCGTCCAGGTGCAGTCGAACCAGGAGAGGCGCCGCGGCAACCTCCGCATCGTGACCGACGTGGGGGTACTGGATGCAGAGCTCGCACCGCAGCTCGATCGCCTCGCGGCCCAGCTGCGCGAAACGCTAAGATCATGACGGATACCGGAACCACTTACCCCAATGAGCACCGCTTCGATCCGAAGAAGAACTTGCTCTTCTTCATCGCCACCGTGTTCACGGTGTTCTGGGCGGGCAGCAGCTTCTGGGCGCTCACCGACGAAACCGCAAAGCTGCCGACCCTCGAGCGCCTCTGGACCGGGTGGACCTTCGCCGTGCCGCTGTTGACGATCCTGCTGTGCCACGAGTTCGGGCACTACATTGCCGCGCGCCTGCATCGCGTCCCCGCCTCCTTGCCGTACTTCATTCCCATTCCCCTGGCCCTTGGGACGTTCGGCGCGGTGATCACCATGCCCGAGCGGATCCGAACCCGCAACGCGGTGCTGGACATCGGCGCCGCTGGGCCGCTGGCCGGCATCATCGTAGCGATTCCGATACTTCTCGTCGGTCTATCGCTTTCACCCGTGCTGCCCACTCCCGAGTCGAACTATGCGGTCGAAGGGCAAAGCCTGCTGTACGCGCTGCTCAAGTACCTGGTGCACGGGCCCATCCCGGCAGGGCACGACGTGTTCCTACACCCGACGGCGGCGGCGGGCTGGGCGGGTTTGCTCCTCACGATGCTGAACCTGATTCCCTTCGGGCAGCTCGATGGAGGCCACATCGCTTACGCGCTGCTCGGGCAGCGACACGCAAAGCTCGGACGCGCGATCCGTTGGGGCGTCCTTGCCTTGTTCGTCGGAGAGCTGGCCTGGTTCGTGATACCGGTCTTGCTCGGCAGCTCGAAGCTTCCGCTCTCGCTCGCCATCAGCAACTCGACGGTATGGCTCGTCTGGTTCGGGCTGCTCAGCCTGATGAAACGGCTCCAGCGCGGCTACGAGCACCCACCGACTGACGACAGAACCCTATCCCCAGGCCGGCGCTGGGTCGCCTGGGGCTGCTTGCTCCTGTTTCTGGCCCTGTTCATGCCGGTCCCTTTCGCGAACTACTAACTAAGAGCCCGGCGCTTGGGCCTGGGGTTCACTTTGCGAACTTGGCTTTGACCTTGTCGCGAACGTCGGGTGGAGCATAGCGGCTCACGTCGCCGCCATGGCGCGCAATTTCTTTCACGAGCGACGCCGAAATGAACCCGTAGTTGGTGCGCGTCGGCAGGAACACGGTGTCGAGTTCAGGCTTCATGTCGGCATTCGCGTGGGCGATCTGCAGCTCGTACTCGAAGTCGGTGCCCGCGCGCAGGCCCCTCACGATGACCCGGGCGCCGATCTGCGTCGCGTAGTCGACGAGCAAGCCCTCGAAGCTGTCCACCTCGACGTTGTCGAAGGGCTTGCACAGCGTGACCATCATCTCGCGACGCTCGTTGAGGCTGAATAGGGCCTGCTTGGCCGGGTGAACGCCAAGCGCTACCACGACGCGAGGGAAGAGTCGGGCAGCGCGTTCGACCAGGTCGAGGTGACCATAGGTCGGCGGATCGAAGCTTCCGGCATAGATCGCCGTCTGCAGGGTGGCGCGCATAGCACTAGCCTACACGAAAGCTGGACGATGCGCGGCAGTGACCGGCTATTTCGTCGGAGCCACCGGCGCTTCTGGAACTGAAACGGGCGGTTTCAGCTTGGGCGCGGGGGGGACGCCACCGGGGGAGGGAGCTGGAGCCGGTCCGTCCACAGCTGGCATCGGCGGCAAAGGGTCTTCTGGATCGGCCTCTTCACCGCGCGCCATGTTGGCGATAGCCTCGCGGGGCAGGTCTTCGAGCCACATGGTCTTGCCCCCGTCCACCAAGGTGACGCGGAAGGCAGCCAGCAGACCCGAGCCGAGCAAACCGTCGAGCTCCATGTCGAGCCCCTGTTCCATTTCCTGAACCGGGCCGCCGAGCACGCCGGGAACCTCGGGCATTTCGAACGCTCCCAATCGCAAGAGAGGCAGCGTGCCCTGCTTGACGGACTGCGCGTCGGGGAGAGTGGAGAGCGAGTTTAGCTGAACACCGGCCTTCTCCCAGCCCTTCTGGTCCAGCGCCACGGGGTAAGTCATCGAAGTGTTCACCAGGAAGGAGCCTTGTGGCGCGCTGTCTTCCGCGCCGAACGCCCCCCTGAGCAGCATGCCTCCCCCGCGGACGTAGTTGACATGCACCGTGGTGGCGACCGGGGGCGGCGGTGGCTCGAACGTTCGCACCACGAACTGCCCGCCCGCGAAATCGAAGGTCGCATGCAAGTGCCGCAGCAAGTTGACCCCGATCAGCATCTTGATGGGGGCGTTGAGCTGACGCGAAACTCTGGACAGGTCCCGGGCCATCGCGGGGACGTCGGTGACTTCAATGCGTTCACCAAAGCGCAGCGACACCCAGGAGCTTTCCTTCCCGGAGCTCGAGTCCACGACGGCCTCGGCCACGTCGGTCGCAATCATGGCTAGGGAAGGCTCGCCATCGACCTCCAGGGGGACAATCAACGAGGTCGTGCCAATACGCGGCATCTCCGTGACCGCCAAGAGACCGCCGGACATCTCGAACGGCTGCCGACCCCGCCCTTGACGGGCAAGTTTCGCCACCTCGGACGCCCAGGGATCGCGTACGTCCGGGTCCGACAAGAGCGCGTCGAGCTCGTCAGCAGCCCGTTCCACCTTGCCCGAGTACCAGTAGGCGCGGCTGCGGATCCCCGAAGCGACGGGACCCTTCATGCCGCGCATCAGCTGAACGGCTCGGTCGTACTCGAGTTGGGCCAGGGCCACCTGAGCGGCCAATGTGCGCACCTCGGTCTTGTTGGGCGCCAGCTTGAGCGCGTTGTCGCTCGCGATCTGAGCATCCTCGATATCGCCCGTCCGGTAGCTGTGTTGGGCCCTGTCGAACCACTTCTTCCCCATCGGAGGCCACTCGGCTTCCTTGGGAAGCGCCGGCCCACAGCCCAAAAAGAAGAGGCCGAGCGGCAGCCAAAGCCAGTGCAACAGTCCCCGCGGGCAGCGTGTGCGGCCGGGGCCGCGTTCCGTCGTATCGTCCATGAACTTCGAGCGCGCCGCAGTTTTTGCTGGCCAAAAGGGCCGGGCCGCTGCGCCGCTGGGGCTCAGATAGCGGATTGTGGCCGGGTGGTCGAGGCGATTGTGTGACGGAGCTCCTGATCGCAAAAAGCCGTGCTACTCTATAGGTCGGTGATGCAGACAACCGACGCTGGCCCACCTCCTCGGCGAGCTACGCCGGATGTGCTGCAGATTCCGGTTCTGCTGCTGAATCGGTTCTTCGCCCCCGTCTCGGTCGCCTCGGCGCGCAGGGCACTCGTGCTCTTGTATGGCGGCGCCGCCCGTGCGGTGGACGACAGCGGCGAGACGCACGACTTCTTAGGCTGGCGACGACTGCCCGTGCGCACCTTGGACGACGGCGTGCCTCTCGTGGACGGAGAGCTTCGGGTGCCTCGTGTGCTTCACCTGGTGCGCTACGAACGCTTTCCGACCCACCGAGTGCGCTTGACACGCAAGAACCTGCTCTTGAGAGACGACTATCAGTGCCAGTATTGCGGCAAGCAGCCCGGCGTGCGTGATCTGAATATCGACCATGTGCTGCCCCGCTCGCGGCTTGGCCGCGATACCTGGGAGAATCTCGTGGTGTCTTGTCGCTCTTGCAACCTCAAGAAGGGACGACGGACACCTCAAGAAGCCAAGATGAAGCTGCTCAAGCAGCCGAAGGAGCCGCGCTGGTCCACCACTCGTCACATCCTGCTAATGACCAAGCGGCCCTATGACGAGTGGGAGCCTTTCCTGGCAGCCGGCTAGTCGGAAACCTTCCGCCAGTCGCGGGAACGCATCCGTGGCGCGCTTTCGCACGGGATGGGTAGCAGATCCGCCCAGAGCCCTCGCAAGGTCGGAGGCCAAACCTAGCCGGACCGCGCGGGTCCGTCAGCATTCTGGCCCCTGCCTGGCCGTGACTCGGGTTAGAGTACCGCCATGTCCAAGCTCGTCCTCAGCAGAGCGGTTTCGACGCCGTGGCTGTTCGTCGCGGCCGTCGCAGCGGGCTGTGCCGCCTCGACCCCTTCTCCCGACACCGCCAGCAATGCCGCGCCCAGCGTCGTGGCGCCCGACGAGGGCCCACCCCCGCCGCGCCCTTCGGAAACGGAGCCCCCAGAGGCAGAGCCCGCGTCCGACAGTGCCGATGCGGGCCCTGCCGCACAGCCTTTGCAGGAGCAGCCGGCGCCTGCTGCGCCGGCCACCTCGGCACGGCTCAGCGAGGGCGAGACGCGCACGATGAAGGTCATCCAAAAGGTGATTCTGGACAACCGCGATCGCTTCCGAGCTTGTTACGACAAAGTCCAGGCCAAAGTGCCAGAGCTCCAGGGCGACCTGACGCTCTACTTCGTGCTCAGCTCGGAGGGCGAGGTCAGAGAAGCGCAGCTCAACCGCAAGCGCAGCACCATCACCAACGAAGAAGTGGTCGAGTGCGCGATCGACGAGGTCAAGAAGCTGCAATTTCCGCCGTCGTCGAAGGGTCTCGAGACGAAAGTAAACTACCCCTTCAACTTCAACCCCCGGTAGTTCTTGGCGCGCGGAGTGGAATTCAGATCCGATGCTACGCCCCCACTTGTCTGGCCAAGCCTCCGGAAGCAGTGACCCCTACAGCGAGCTTCTGAGCGTCACCCGTGGCCTGCCGCGAGGTCAAAGGGCGGCCCGCGATGCTTGGTTCCAGGCCCTTTCGGTGGAGGGCAAAGAAGACCTGTTGTTCGAGTTCGAGGTGTTGCTGAAAGGAACCGCCTGCTTCGCGAATCCGCGCAATCACCCGGGGCCTCCCAGACGCAGCGCGATCGTCGGTCAGGACTTCCGCGAACCGGCCCAGGTGCTGCACATGGGGCTCGAGCACGCCATCAGCCTGGCGCGGCGCCTGTTGGGCGCCAAGGACCGCGCTTTCTTGTTCCAACGCTACCTCGAAACTGTGCTGCCCGAAGACAACGTGCGCGCGCGCCTGTTGCAGAGTGGCCGCGAGCTGAGCTCTCCCGAGGAAAGCCTGGTTGCCCTGCGTCACGGGCTCACAACCGCCAACGAGGTCATCGACGGTCTTCTGCGAGTGCGGCGTCTGCCCTTCCGAATGTTCTATGCGGTGCTCACGTTGGTGCAACGCGAGGTGGGCAACAACCCCGTCTTCAATCCGCTCAGCGCGCTGGAGTTTCGGCCCGAGTTCGACCGCATCAAGTCCGGCCAGGTCCTGGATCTGATAAGAGCAGTTCCGGGTGACGAGGCGCGTCGCCTGGTAGCGCTCACATTCCTGTCGTTGTTTCGCATGTTGCGATACTTGCGTCTCTTGTCGCGCATTTCGGCGGAGCTCGGAAACCGCCGAAGGCACAGCATTGGCAGGGCCTACCTGGTGCTGAGTGTCTTGCGCTCCGACGCGCGCGCTCTCAGCGACTACCTGAGGCAACACTCCGGCGCGCTGCTCGCAACCTGCTACGAGCGGGATCTGCTGTCCGTGCCGGCGGCCCAGATACGCGCGCGCTCCGCGGAGTTCAGGGCGAATGGTGTGAGATTGCTGGACATCAAGAGCGCTCTGGAGGCGATCTCGAGCAACTTGAGGCTCGAGATGCGGCGGGCCTTCCAGCAGCATCTGGGACCGCCCAGCGTGCGCCATGGCAATGCCGCCATGCGCAGAGCGCTACACGCCCTGATTGCCGACCTCAGGCCGGCGCTCAGAAACCCGATCCTTTTTCTGGGCAAGACGCTCGGCGTGACCTTGGAAGAGGGTAGAGTGTTCGACGATCTGAGCGCGCGCCGGGAGACCAGCGATCGACTGCGCCGCGACGTGTGGATGTTCGCGCAAATCGTAAGGGCCTTCGCCACCAAGGCCAAGCATTCGCCGAGCGAGGATCGCTGGGCAGCGGTCTACAGCTTCGAGTTCGTCCGTGAGTTTCTGGCGTACTTCCGAGCGATGGGCTACCCGCTGCTCCGCTCCACCGACTACCCCAGGTTCGACGCCTTCCTCGCGGCGATGGACGACCTCAGAGACACGGACCTCGTCGATCCGGGCAGACTCGAGAAAGCCATCGACGAGTGCGCCGCCTTCCACGATTTCTTGAGCGAGCTGTTCGACAACATCTCGCGGCGCGACGTGCTCGAAGGAGTGCCCTTCGATCGCCGCGCGGCCGCCGCGACCCTGGCGCTGTACCTGGGAGGGTGAACGCACGTGGCCCGCGGTCTTTCGAAGACCGCTGACGGTACCGCCCCCTGATACACGACGGGCGCGCGAACAAACCGGTTGGAACCAGTTTGCCCGCACGCCCGTCGAGCGTGCTCCCTTGTGGGGAGCTCACTATTGATGAAGCGTGACTCAGGCCTTCTTCGCGCGGGTCTTGCGCTTGGCGGCCTTCTTTGCGCGCTTCTTGGCAGGGGCCTTTTTAGCCGCGCCCTTTTTGGCTGCCTTCTTAGCCGTAGCTTTCTTGGCAGTCTTCTTGCCGGCCTTTTTGGCCGTCTTCTTTGCGGTTTTCTTGGCGCCGGCCTTCTTGGCAGCACGCTTCTTCTTCGCGGGCGCCTTCTTGGCAGGCGCTTTTGTTGCTTTGCTCTTCTTTGCAGCCATTTGATGCCTCCCTAAAGTCGGAAGCGGCCGTACAGCCATTCCCGAGGGTATGTTGCAAGACGTATATTGCCACCTATTGTGATGTGTCAACGAAAAAAGTGCGAGTGGGTCTTGCGGCGCTGCGTAGTTCAGCGCGATATGACCACGCAAAAATTGCATAGGCAGCCGCTTGTCTAGTGCTGACCGGAATGAACTGAACACTCTACGAGAGCTCGTGGTGCGCTGAGTCGCTGGCCGGGGAATGTCAAAAAAACCTCGGATACACGGACACTTGACGCCGGACCCAGCACAAGGCTAGCCCCAATGCATGCTGCTCTCGTGGCCCCAGACTGCAGGACACAAAAAGATGCGAATGCGACGCTTCCCCACACTGATCCGCTCTCTGATTTTCTTGCTGACGTCCCTTGTTTTTTTTGGTTGCGGATACTCGCAAGAGGAATGGGACCAGAAGGTTCGCGAAAACGAGGAGCTCCGAAATCAACTCGCCGCGAGGCAGCAGGCGCACCAGAAGTGTGAAGCCGATCTATCGGACGCACTCGCCGAGGTGGACTCACTGAAGTCGAAGCTCAACGAACGCGGCCTCAATATCGACAATCTGAGCGCCAACCTCGAACAACAGCGCAAAGCTCTGGAAGAGTATCGGCATCGTGCCGAGCAACTCGACTTGATTCGCCAGCGCTTCGAAGCGTTGCGCTCGAAGCTTCAGAAGCTCACCCAGCTCGGGTTGACGGTCGAGGTGCGGGACAACCGCATGCTGATTCAGCTGCCTGGTGACGTGCTTTTCGACTCGGGTCAGGACAAATTGAAGAAGGAAGGTCAAGAGATCCTGCTGCAGGTGGCTCAGGTCATCCGCGAGGACAAAGACCTCAGCGCGAGGCATTTCCAAGTGGCCGGGCATACCGACTCGAAACCACTGAAGGGCGGGCGGTTCAAAGACAACTGGGGCCTGTCGGCGATGCGTGCCCGTTCGGTGCTCAAGCTGCTCACCGATCCCACGGACGAAGGTGGCGGCGGGCTCTCCGAAAAGCACTGGAGCGCCGCCGGCTATGGCGACACCGACCCGGTGGCGACCAACGAGACGGAGGAGGGGCGCAAGAAGAATCGACGCGTCGAGCTCGTCGTCCAGCCAAACGTCGAAGAGATGCTCAATCTCAATAGCCTGGCAAACTAGCCCGTGGACGGCCCTTCGGCGGCGCCAGCCGCGCCGCCAGGGCGCGTCGCCTGCATCGACATCGGCACCAACTCGGTGCTTCTGCTCGTGGCGAAGCTCGGTCCGGGGGGCAGCCCCCTGGCGCTCGTCGAGCGGGCCACCATCACTCGACTGGGCGCGCGGGTCGACCAGACGCGCAAGCTCGATGCCGCCGCTTGCCAACGGACGCTCGAGTGCCTGACGGACTACGCGCGCGTCATCGAGCACTACCGGGCGGACCAAGTGCACGTGGTGGGCACCAGCGCCATGCGTGACGCATCCGGTGGTGACGAGTTTCGCGCCAGGGCCACCGAAATACTCGGGACTGCGCCACGCGTGATCAGCGGAGACGAAGAAGCCGAGCTTACTTTCGCTGGAGCGCTTTCTGGTCTACCGCTAGTCGGCAAGGTGGTCGTGTTCGACGTGGGCGGCGGCAGCACTGAAGTCATCTCCGGAGACAAGACGGCCACGGCCCGAAGGATCGCCGACAAGGCATCCTTGAACATCGGCAGTGTGCGCTTGTTCGAGCGGCTGCTAGCGAGCGACCCGCCCAGCAAGAAAGAACTGGATGCGGTACGCGCCGTCGTGCAGGCGGAGCTCGCTTCGCTCGTACCGCCGAGCGGGCCTCACTCGCTCGTCGGCGTCGCAGGCACCGTCACGACGCTCGCCGCGATCGACCAAGCGCTCGATCCCTACGATGGGGCGCGCGTGCACGGGCAGGCGCTGAGTCGCGCGCGCGTCGATGAGCTCGCTGAACGGTTGCAGTCCCTGACGAACGCTTCGCGAAAAGAGGTTGCAGGCCTGTCGACGAAACGCGCAGATGTGATCGTGGCGGGCGCGTTGATCGTGCAGGAGGTGATGGGGTGGGCACAGGCAACGGAACTGATTGCCTCCGACCGCGGCGTGCGCTGGGGCCTGGCAGAGGCCGCTCTGACAACGTCACGTTGAGTGTGCCATGCCGCCTTGCGGCCCGCAGGATCGAAACATCCGAACACTGCGCATCCGGCATGATAGAATGGTTGTTTTACGGGCCCTGCCGAGGTCGATCCCGGCTCGGCACAAAACTTGGCCTCAGGGCAAAAATGTGTCAGAACTGGTTGACATGGTGCGCATACCTGACTAAGGTGCCGCGCCTGGCGACATCTATCTTTGGGTTCGAGTCCTGTGGATAAGCGCCGGAAAAACCTCGTTTTTCCTGATGCCCACAGGTTCGTCGGAAGAAGCGGAATGGAGTGACCAGTTCGTCCGTTGTCAGTGATTCAGCAGTTTTCGGCGAACCCAAAGTCTACCGTTAGCGTAGGTGCCAGCTCCTCCGAGAGTGCAGGGTCGAAAATACAACAGATTTACGTGGCTATCGGAAAACCGGTCGGTTGGATAGTTACGAAAGTAAGGAGACAACATGCAGGCAGGCCAAGAGGTTGAGTTCAAGGTTGGCGACAAAGCTGTCTATCCCGCGCAGGGCGTTGCTGAAGTGATCAGCATCGACGAAAAGGACATCGCGGGGAACAGGCAGCGCTTCTACGTCCTCCGAATCTTGGACACGGATCGGAAGATCATGGTTCCGGTGTCGAACGCGGATGCCGTCGGGCTGCGGCAAGTGATCAGCGAGCAGGAGATTCGCGAG
This sequence comes from uncultured delta proteobacterium, assembly GCA_963809955.1. Classification (GTDB taxonomy): domain Bacteria; phylum Myxococcota_A; class Polyangia; order Polyangiales; family Polyangiaceae; genus JAICQQ01. The sequence goes on along the minus strand of CAWELQ010000024.1, from coordinate 463,460 downwards.
ATCTTCGACATTTTGAAGGAACGCACGATCGGGTTCGATACGCAAACCTGGAACCGCCGTTACCGAGGCTTCATGGACAAGATCAAAACGGGTTCCATTTACGACGTGGCCGAAGTTCTCCGTGATCTGTATCGGCTCAAAGCCAACAAGCAGCTTTCCTTCGGTGAACGGCGCATGCTGGACACTGCCCGGTCGCTGATTGTCAAGGAAATCGCGATCGCGCGCGAGCAGACCGAAGACCACGTCAAAGACGAGATCGAAGCCATCTTCTTCTCGAACTGAGTTGCTTCAGCATCGCAGGCCGCAGGCCTGCGCGACTCCGAGAACGCGCGTTCTTTATCTGGACGCGCGTTCTTCGTTTTGTCGACGAACTAGAGCCTGACCGCTCATGGGTCGCTTCGCCTCGGTCCCGGCGCTGTGAGCGCGAGGCCGCGCTCACAGCGAGCGGTTTGTCAGGCCATTGTCCCTTACTTGATCTGGCTAGCGGTGCCCGACGGGCACATCTTCGATCCGTCGCTGAATCGGTGGCGCTGGGGGAAGCCTGACCATGACGCGCCAACCGCCGTCCTCGAGTTTGCAGCGCACCTTCTCTTCGTGCTCAACGGGCTGGTCCGAGTAGACCGTCACCTCGGCCCACTCTCCGCGTATCACCGAGCTGTACCGCTGAGGCAGGAAAGCCAGCGAGAAGCGTGAGGGAGCGATCATTTCCTCCGGCGCCACTTGCCGTCCGGCAGCAGCGCTTGCGCGCTTGGCCCGCTCACCCAGGTTCTTGCGCGCGTCGGACCACATCAGTTCGTAGGCGGCACGCGCGTCGGCCGGATTGCCGTGCACTTGCTCCATGCGGGTCAAAAACTCACGCACGACGGCTTCAGGACCCTCCCCCTCCTGAGCGGGCTCGCATCCAAGCAGCGCGATCGCGAGCAAGGCTATCGGCGAGGCCTTCACGTCAGCACGGATAGCCCAGGTCGCGCCCCCGCGCAGCCACAAAACGTTGCTCCCGTTAGTTGGCCCAGCGGAGCGACGTCTCGGTACGATTTCACGACGATGCGCCGCGTGGAAATCCCTATCCTGAATTGGAAAGGCAAGAGCCAGCCCCGGGCTTTTGCGGGTAGTCGCTTGCTGAAGAAGACGGAGGGCGACCCCCACACCGTGCTGGTCCATGGCGACAACTTGGCGGCGATGCACGCGCTCAAGACGTCTCACTTGGGACAGGTAACGCTCGCCTATCTCGACCCGCCCTTCTTCACGAACCGGGAATATTCGCAAGTCGCCCGTTCGCGGGACGCGCAGACGGGAAGAATCCTGCGACGACATGCGCCCGCCTTCGATGACCGCTGGCAAGACATCTCGGACTACCTGTCGGCACTTGTCGAGCGAATTGCAGTGGTGCGCGACCTGTTGGCTCCCCATGGCGCCATGGTGCTGCACGTGGACCCGAAGACCAGCCACTATGCGAAAGTACTGTGCGATGAGGTCTTCGGTCCGCAATGTTTCGCAAGCGAAATCGTGTGGCGATACCGGCGCTGGCCGGCGAAGACGAAGAACTTCCAGAGAGTGCACGACGTGTTGCTCAGGTACGTTCGGGACCCTGCCGAAAGTCCGCGCTTCCGCCAACTCTACGAGCCGCTCGCCCCGTCCACGCAGCGCACCTGGGGAACCCGGAAGCAACGCGCAGTCGTAGACAGCACAGGGCGCAGGCAGCGCTCCAGCAAGACGGCAGAGGCCACGCCCGGAGCACCCCTGGGTGACGTCTGGGAGATCGGCATCGTGGCGCCCGTCGCGCGGGAAAGGACGGGTTACCCCACTCAGAAGCCCGAAGCCTTGTTGACGAGGCTCCTCGAAGCCTGCAGCGACGAGGGGGACCTCGTCCTGGACCCCTACGTGGGAAGCGGAACGACACTAGCAGTCGCTCGCAAACTCGGCAGGCGTTGCATCGGTATCGATGCCGGGCGCCCGGCCCTCAAAACGACTCGCCAACGCCTGAGTGACCTCGGCTTTCCCCCTACCGAACACCGCGTGGCCGACGCCGCCAAATTGCGACGATCGGAAGGGACCGCGCCGGGCAATCGCCGAGTGGCCTGATGCTGCGGGAATCACCCGAGTCAGGGCCGCCAGCTCAGCCCGACTGCAGCGGCAGGTTGAAGCGAGCTATTCGAGCCGCTAGAACCCGCCGGGTATGAGCTACGCCTTGGGCCGAGCCACACTTCTGGGGGCGGGGCTGCTGCTGAGCGCGGCACGGGGTGGTACCCCCGATCCCACCCAGGGAGCAGGACGGGTCATCGTGAAAGTCGGCGATCGGACACTCAACGCGGACCAACTGGGGAAGCGCCTGGCCGAGATCCCCCGCGTTCAGCTCGCCGCTCTGAAAGGTGAGGGCTCGCCGCGCGAACGCTACGTGGACCAAGTAGCAGTACCCGAGCTGCTCCTCGACGCAGAGGCGGAACGCCTCGAGCTGGCAAGAACGCCGGCGGCGCGTGCCGGCGCGGAACAGCTCTTGGTCGAGACCCTGACCGAGTCGTTGCGTGATTCGATCTCACGAGACGTCGTGACTGACGAGCTGGTGGCCGGGTACTTCAGCGCTCATCGCGCGGACTTTGGGCATCCCGAAAAGCTGCGACTGTTCCGCCTACTGGTGAAAGAACGCAGCGAAGCGGAAACCCTGCTCGAGAAGGCGAAGCACCTCACGGACATGGCCATGTGGCGTGACCTCACGCGGGAGCATTCGATCGACAAGGCGACTCGAATGCGTGGCGGCGACCTGGGGTTCGTGCACCCGGATGGCAACACCGATGTGCCACGGGTTCGGGTCCCGCGAGAGCTCTTCGAGGCCGCAGCCCGTGTCGAAGACGGCGCGCTGGTGCCCGAGCCGGTGCCTGAAGGAGACCTCTACGCTGTCGTCTGGAGACGCGGCAGCGTCAGCGCCGTCGAACCCAAGCTCGAGGAAGCCGCTCCGCGCATTCGCCGTTTGCTGGTCGAGGCCAAACTCGAGGAGACGCTCGATGCGCTGGTAGCGAGCCTTTCCAAGGGAAAGGTAACCCGCGATAATCTGCAGTTGCTCGAAGAGCTTTCAGTGACCACGCCAGCGGACCCGCGCGTTGTGGCGACGGCGCGGCTGGGCCCCGACAAGCCGCGCCCTGCCCGGCCGGAAGTTCGCGATACGGACACGGGTTCGCGCTGAGGACGGCTCAGTCATGCAGCCCGGGCAAGCTCCAACCGAGCTGCTTGAGCACACCCCGCAGCGTCCGCTCTTCATCGCGCGCACGTTGCTGGTAGACCACGAAGCGCTGTGCTTGACCCGTGGTGGCGGCATTCGCTGCCCGCTCGTAATTCTCCAGTACCAAGAGCAGGTGCGGGTGCGCCATCGCCACCTCCTTGGGCACATCCATGCTGCCCGCCGCGTCGACGCGGGCCAGCGCCAGCTTGTGAATGACCATGGCAAGCTCTCGGTCGGCCAGGTGCGACCGGAGGTAGTCGGCGTCTTCGCTGGCCTGATTCAGCAGCAGCGCCGCGCGATTCAGGTAGCTTCCAGCCCAGGCCGAGGCAGGCGCCAGCCAAACCGAAAGCCCAAGCAGCATGGCGCTGACGACGGAGCGGCGACCGGCTCGTATGTTCGGTCCGTTCATTTTGTTTCGTCCTTCGCTTCGATTAGCGTCCCTTCAGGGGGCAAGAGCGCCTCCTCCGATGCATACGATCGTTGTTCCAGCGCTTGGCTCGCTGCGCGTTGCTCTGCCAACCGCTTGGAACGGCCACGGCCCATGCCGATGGCCCGCCCCGCGAGCACGACCTCCACCTCGAACCAGCGCGCGTGCGCCGGACCACCGCTTTGTACGACACGGTAGGTGGGTGCGGCCGCTCCGAGCGCCTGAACCCTCTCCTGCAGGTCGCTCTTTGCGTCGCGCGCACCGGCCCGCTGCTGACGCGCCAACCCGAAGTCGACAATGCGTTCGCAAGCCGCACGCGCGGCGGGGAGACCTGCGTCCAGATACGCCGCCGCGATGAGCGCCTCCACCGCGTCCGCCACGACATTCGTCGAGTTTTGCAGTCCGGCGGCGAGCGCCCCGCGACCCAGCCGCACCGCGCCTTGCAGAGAAACTTCCCTCGCAAACGCGGCCAACGCTTCGGCGTTGACCAGTTGGGCCCGCATGCGAGTCAGCGTTCCCTCGTCGGCTTCGGGAAAGCGTCGGTACAGCGCTTCGCTGGCGCAAAATTCGAGGACGGCATCCCCGAGGAACTCCAGGCGCTGATTGTCGGCTCGCTCCCCGCGCTCATTGGCGTAGCTCGGGTGAGTCAGGGCCAGCTCCAGGTGCGGTGCGCCTTCGCTCACTCCAAACGGTTCCCGCCAGCGGTCCGAGCCGTCCATGACGACGTAGGCTAGCGAACCGGTGGGTGCGCGCCATCCCTCCAGAATAACGCAATGCGTCATGTCATGATTCAGCTCCGAGCTCGGGTCGCGGCCCGCTTCGCGCTACCCTGGGGCTGCCATGGCAAAGCTCCTCGCGTGCCCATTTTGTCGCGAAATCTTTCCGGCCGAGGAGGCGCGACAATGTCCCGAGTGCGGTGTCGCCCTGCTGCCCATGGAAAAACTCCCGCCCTCGCTCGAAGCCCAGCAGGAAGCTGCCGAGCGCGGTGAAATCGCGCCGCCCGAATACCAGCGCCTTCCGTGGACGTATTTCGGACGGGGTCGAGGTCCGCTGCTGCTGCTCGCCATGCTCGGTCTGGCTATGTTCTTTGCCCCCTGGGTAGAGATAACGAGCCCGAGCAACGCGGTGCTGAGCGGCTTCGATCTGGCTCGCTCGCGTGCCGGTTGGCTGTGGGGTGGGGCGGTGGGCTGGTTCTTGATGCTTCCGCTGGTCGTGACGCGACGTTCCGTGGTCGACTTGCGCGGCGTGCGCGTCATCGCTGCCACGTTCGCGGTGATGACGCTCGGTGAGGCAAGCATGATGCTGCTCATGGCACCCTCACAGAGCCGCTACGTGCACACGGAGTACGCCTACGCCTGGGGCCTTTACGGTAGCGGCCTGGTGAGCTTGCTGGGCACTTTCGTGGCGGCTCGGTTGGGTGGCAGCCTCGCCGACCTACGCGACCTGTCGGACCTGGTTTCGGTTCCCGAGACCAGCTCCGGGCAACCGCTGCATTGAGGCTTTCAGCGAGCTAGAAGATACCGCCAAGCTCGAACGCGAACGCCCACTGCTTCGGTTCGCCGTCCAGGATGTCCTTGTCGGCGGAGCTGCTCTGCGCATCGGCAGGGTCCACCAAATCGAACATGAACTGGCCGCCCACCATCACCATTTCGTACCGATAGTTGATCCCGGCGAGCAGCCTCTGCCGCTCGAGCCGCGCATTGCGGAATACGACGTTATTGTTGAAGTCGTTCGGAACCCCGCCATCACAGACCGGTTGCCCGTCGAAGTCCCCGTTGCCAGGACCACCGGGGATATCGCTGCCTTTGTAGTTACAGTATTGAATAGCGTCGGTTCCCGGAGTCAGGTCGATGAGACCCGAGTCCCCAAAGATCCAGATATACTGATAGCCGATGTAGGGCGTGATGACCGACGAATCTTCGATCGGAAGGGGTTTGGAAATCTGCGCGTCGAGCGAGGAGACCGTGAGCTGGAACTCCGAAGCGCCCGTGATGGTGCGCACGCCGCCGCCAACCGCCACGTCCGGAAAGATACCGAGCATTCCGGTCCTGAACCCTTCGAGCAGCGCCAGACGCACGTCGGCTCCGCCGCTCAGGATGCTGGTTTTGGGCATGAAGCCCACGACGCCCGTCACCTCCAGCCCGAAGGCAAAGCCCTTGCGAGCCTTGATGGAATAGAGCTGCAACATCGGCTGCGGGCTATTGTTGACAATCGAGGCTTCGTTCGAGGTCGGGTCGATGGGTCCCTGGGTCCCCTGCTTCCAATAGTCCGCGTCGTTGTTGATCTTGGTGTACTGAGCTTCCAGGGAGAGATGAAAGCCAGCCACTCCGGTCGTACGAGCGGAATGCATCGCGGACGGCGCAAAGGCGAACCCGTACTGGTTGATCATCTTCTTGAAAGCCGCGTTATCCGCCAGGCAGCGGTCTCCCTCTGCAAGGGCTCCGGGAGTGAACCTACCGTTGTCGTCGTGACAGTCCGGGTTCAGGACGAGCCGCTCGAGCGCGGGATCCATGGGCTCGGCGTGAGCGATGGACGCCGCCGCGAGAAACAGACACGTGGTGGCAAAGCTTGCGAAGCGTGCACTCATTCGGAAAGCACCCAGCGGGTTCGAGGGAGGCTACTTGGGGGCTGGGACGGGCGTCAAGCAGCTCCGGCCCCGGCGCAAAGACTCGTGGGCCGGACTCGACCGATTTGCATCGCGCGCCAGCCTTGCGGACGTGCTGCAGAGGGGGTGAGCCCAGGGTGCCCTCGGGCAGATCCTCGCTCACAGCGGCAGGGTTCCGTGACAAGGTGCCCGGAACACGATCATGACGAGCGACAATCGGCCGCCGGGACGCCTGCGAGCGGAGCCGGTACAGCGGACTTTCCATGTGGCGCTGGTGGATCCAGAAATTCCGCCCAATACGGGCAACATCGCCCGCTTGTGCGCGGCCACCTGCTGCCCTCTGCACCTGGTTGGCAGACTGGGCTTTCGCATCGATGAGCATTCGGTGCGCCGGGCCGGGCTCGACTACTGGCATTTGGTCGAGGTGCTGCAGCATGAGACGCTCGCCGAAGCGGAAAGCGCCATCGGCTGCGCGGGCGGCGCTCGGAGCTGGCTTTTCAGTGGCAAGGCAAACCGGAGCTACCTCGATGTCGACTACCAGCGCGGCGATGTTCTAGTGTTCGGCAAGGAGAGTTCAGGGCTAGACGACGCGCTGCTCGAAGCTCGTTCGGAGCGCGTGGTCGGTATTCCCACTCTCGGGGGCGTTCGGTCGCTGAACCTCGCGAATGCCGTGGCCATCGCGCTCTACGAAGGGCTCCGGCAAGTCGGAGCCCTGCGCGGTGCCCGCAAGCTCTAGAACTGGGCTGGAAGTAGTCTAATAGCCCACGGCCTGGCGAACCAGCGGCATCCGTTCGCTGGCGATTTCTCGCGCGCGCTCGGCCCCGGTCCTCAGAACCCGTTCCACGCCACCCAGATCTTGCTCGAGCTCGGCCCGACGTCGCCGCGCCTCGTCGAAAGTCGCGTGGAATAGGTCCAGAAGCTGCTTCTTGAACACTCCGTAACCCTCGCCCCCGGCGCGCCAGCGCCGATCGATGTCCGCGAAGTCGGATGGCTCCGCCATGACCTTCAGCAGGCCGTAGAGCGCACTGCCCGCTACCGGCTTGGGCATCTCCACCGGAGTCGAGTCCGTCTTGATACCCATGATGGCTTTCTTCACGACCTTGTCCGGTGCGAAAAGCTCGATGGTGTTGTTGTACGACTTGCTCATTTTCTGTCCGTCCACCCCGGGCACCACCGCCGTGTGCTCGAGGATTCTCGGTTCGGGAAGCTTGAGTAACCCAGGCACACCACTTTCGGTCCCTTGCGGATCTTCGGGACGGTAGCCGGGCACGTAAGCCATGTTGAACTTGGTGGCCCAGTCGCGAGCGTATTCGACATGCTGGCGCTGGTCTTGCCCCACGGGTACCACGTCGCTGCCGTACAGCAGGATGTCAGCAGCCATCAGCACCGGATAGGCAAACAATCCGAAATCCGGGGCCTGCCCCTTGGCGATCTTGTCCTTGTAGCTGTGAGCGTTCCTCAGGTCGGCCATCGGCACCAGGCTACCGAGCAGCCAGAACAGCTCCACGTGCTCGGGCACATCGGACTGGCGAAACAGGATCGAACGGTCGGGGTCGAGCCCCAGGGCGAGATAGCAGAGAGCCACGTCCATGGCGAGCTCCCGCCGGAGTTCCCCATCGCGGATGCTGGTCAGCGAATGCAGGTTGGCAATGAAGTACAGGGCTTCCCCCTGACCTTGCAGCTCGAGGAACTGTCGAATGGCACCGAAGTAGTTTCCCAGGTGCACGCGCCCGGACGACTGAATGCCGGAGAGGATTCGCATGGCCTCTGAGGTAGGCGATGCTCTCTCGTTCTGCAAGCGCCGCTGAAAGCGGAGACACGCTCAGCGAACCACGACCTGGGGCGGCTCGTTGGTGAAGTCCGCGTGCACGCGGCTGGCCCTACCTGGCAGCAATACCACCTGCGCAGAGACGGGCCCGTCCCAGGTGGCGTTGTGGAACGTGATCCGGTAGCGGCCAGCGGGTAGCTTCAAATCGGTGACTGGAGTGGCGAACTCGCGCCCCGCCACGCTCACGCGAGTTCCTGGCAAGGCAGTCAGGGAAAGGGCGGCTTCCGGCACGAGTTCGGGCTCGTGGGTCTTTGGATGGCTCGTCGCCGGGGCTGCGTTTACCGGTTCGCCCCGCAGCTTGGCCGAAGCAACCGGCGGAGCGGGAGTGGGCTCCGACGCCGACACCAGCGGAGTGGGCCGAACCGCCACAGGCGCTGCACTGGGTCGCACCGGGCGCACCGAAGCCTCGGGATGCGACCCCTCGGGGGCACCCGCCTCAGCCGTGAACCACGCTGCCGTGGCCACCACCGATGCGGGAACTCCAATCGCGAGCCCCATGAGCAGTCCGCGCACACGCCGAACCCCCGGCTTGTTCGGCGAAATCGCGGATGAAACCGGTTCGGGCCCGGGCTCGTCCGACGGCGTGCGGTTCGGATCCCCCGAAAGCGCTGGAGGCGGCCGCGAGCTCGGCAGTCGCCGGGTGCCGAGGGCGCCTCCCGTCGACCCCTTCGGCGCGCCTTCTTCCGGCCGGGTCAGCTGCGTGAACGTGGGATTGGTGGCAAACGTTCGCGTGCGGAGCGCGGGAGTCTCCTGACTCCCAGCCGCCAGCGAGCCCGAGGACTGGCTGGACTCTTCCCGCTGCAGCCCGGTCAGGCCTTCACCGACCAACCAGGGGCTCGATCCCATCGAGCGCCTGCGCTGTGTTCTGACCCGCTCTCCCAATCGACGCGCGACGTCGCCCAGATCGGCCGCGCGCAGGTACTCGCGCATCGGCCTGGCCAGAGCCTCCGCGCTGGCTGGCCGCTCGTCCTGCTCGAGCCGCATCGCGTGGTGCACGATCTGCGAGAGCGGCCTTAGTGCGGGGGTGCCGTCGTCGAGCTCGGGCAGCTCCTCGTACAGGGCGGCGCGGCTCTCCTTGGCGGTGGCGCGCCGAAACGCGGGGCGGCCGGTGAGCGCTTCGTAGAGCAACACTCCAACGGCAAATACGTCTGCAGCAGGAGTCAGGGCCTTGCCCGCGAGCTGCTCGGGCGGCATATGGCCAGGTGATCCGAACACATCGGTGCGCTCCTCCCGCTCACCATCGGCCGCGGGCGCGGCAATGCCGAAGTCGATGAGCCGGACAGCTCCTTCCTCATCGATCAAGACATTGCGTGGCGTTACGTCGCGATGGATGACCTGTGCGCGACGGTGGGCGTAGTCGAGAGCTCTGCATACTTCGACCCCCAAATAGGCCCCCTCTTCGGGGTCCAGCGGACCGGTCCCGGCCAACAGCTCCGAGAGTGTGGCTCCGTCGCATAGCTCCATCGCGATGTAGTAGACACCCTGCTCGACACCGAGCTCGTAGACCGGCACGATGTTCGGATGGGTGAGCTCCACGGCCGTCTTCGCCTCCTTGACGAAACGCTCGACGAACCCGTGATCAGAAGCCAGCTCGGGGCGAATCTGTTTGACTACCAGCCGCTTTTCGAACCCACCGGCCCCGCGCAACGTCGCCAGGTAGACTCTCGCCATGCCCCCAGAAGCGATCTCTCGCTCTAGCATGTACTTGCCGAAGATCTGGGGAAACATCGCGCGTCGTTATGCTAGCGCCAAAGCTGCTCGTTCGCTGCTTTTTGGCACTTCTGGGTTGTGGGTCCATGCGTTCTTCATGAGCAGTGTGGCTCTGTGGGGTTGCAGCCCGGACCCGGTCCCCGGACTCGACATCGTCGTCACCGCGCATCAGCTCGAGGACTGCCCGTTGCCCGACGAACCCGGACTCATCGAGCTGAAAGCCCTCGGTGATTTCGATGCTTCCGTCAAGACGAGCGACCTTGTGACAACCGACTCCAAGGACGCACGTCTGGCGTTTCCTCCCGACACGCTCGCACTCAGCGCGAATGCCAGTTTCGACCGGGATTCACGGCGCTTTTCGGCCTACGGTGAATACCGACACGAAGCAGAACTGCCGCTTCTGCTCTGGCCAACTGGACGCGAGTGCGCGCTCGTGGAGCCGAACCCGGAATACCCGGCACCGAGGGGTGGACAGGGAATTGGGTACTCGAGTGAGCTGTCCCTTGTCATGCTGGCGGGCTCCAACGCCAGCGAGAGCGCGGCCGTCGCCGGAGCATTGACCTTCCACACCGGTACCGGTGAAGCGAAGATAGTCCCGCCGGGTGACGCGCAGTTGCTGGAACCCAGGGCATTTGCCACAGTCACGGCCTTCGGCCCGGGCTTTCTGGTCGCCGGCGGCGAGGACCCCACCGTCACGTTCCCGTCGGGTCGACGACGGCTGCGCGACACCGCGGAGGTCTACGTCGCGAGCGAGGGGCGCTTCGACGCCAATCGGATCATCATGTTGCGCCAGCCCCGCACCCACCATGCCGCGTTGGCGCTTACAGCCGACCTCACGCTGCTGGTGGGAGGACGCACCGCTTCCGACGCTGGCGAGGAACAAGCGCTTCAGGAGCTCGAACTCGTCGACAGCCAGTCTGGACGATCGCGATTGGCGGGCTCCCTACGGACTGCACGCATCGCGCCCAAGCTGCTCGAGCTCTCCGACGGCTCGCTCTTCGTTGCCGGCGGCTACGATCTGGCAGGCAAGGCAGTGCCGGGAGCAGAGTGGCTGCGACGCAAAACGAATAGCTCGTTCGAAACCGCATGGTCCGACGAAGAGTTGTTACCCAGACGCGTCGACCAGGACTTCATTGCCATGCCCGGCGGCGCCGTGCTGGCGGTAGGCGGCTGTGAAGACCGCTCGGGGCCGAGCGAGGACTGTTCGATGTGTCGTCGGGGCTGCCAGCCCGAGGGCGGCTGGGATGCGTTTTGGATCAGCGCGCTCGATCCGGAACAAGGGCCAGGCGTGGTTCGGCTGGCGCTCGAGGCGGCCACCCCCCGACCGCGCCTGATTCCCGCCCCGGACGGCGCCCCCCTGCTGGTGGCGCCCACAGAGCTCGGAACCGACGGCGCCCCGAAAGGGTATCGCCTGATGCGGTTCGATCCGTGGGCGGAACGCTTCGACACGGCCTCAGAGCTCGAATTACCGCCGGATCCGGACTTGCCCATCGCCGGGCTCGATGTCGGGGCGGCCGTATGGGTCAGCGAAGAAGCCGGCGCGGCGTCGCTGGTGGGGCGGCGCTTCTCGACGCGCCACGCGTTCGCCCAAGATTTGGAGCTGATCACACTGGTCAGTGCAACCAACGCGCTCTGGCCACTGCACCTTGCCCCGGGCCGGGCCCGTCAAGGCGACAGCGGACCGAACGCAGAGCTTGCCCCTAGCAGCAGCGGTTCGAGCAGCAAGTTCTCGCTCCACCTGTCCGAGGGCGCAACGGTGTGGATCACCGACGCTCGCTACGCGGACTTCGCGCTCGAGGTCACGCTCGAATCGGGGAGTCTCCCCGAGCTACTCGTCGATGATCCGGGTCACCGATGCGCATGGCGCGGCAAGATGCCAGACGAGCCGCAAACCCTCAGGGCGGCGCGCTCGGGCACGCTGGTAGTGCTGAGCCAGTACGCTGAGGACGGCAACGTTATCGGAGAGCCGGAAGAGTGCGAGGTGGCGCTGGGACGAGTCGCGCTCGGCCTGGGCGTCTCGAAGGGCAAGAGCGAGCTGAGCCGGTTGAACGTGCGGCGAGGCACGCCGTAGCGACCAGCGCTTCGAACGCAAAGCGCCGACGCAGCAATCAGCGCCGGAGTCAGCGCTTGAACCACTTGCCCAGGATCCCCTTGTCTTGCTTGTGCTTGGAACGCCGCATGTCCTGCAGCCGGACTTCGCGTTGCGCGTCCAGGTGACGGGGGTTCAGGTCCAAGAGTCGCTTGAAGTCCCGAGCGGCCAGATTGTCTTGACCCGCCCGCTTGTAAAGCTGACCGCGGTACCAGAGAGCTCGCTGATTGGCGGGCTCGCTCGCGAGAGCTTCATTGAGAAGGGCGATCAAGTCATCGTACTCGTCACGCGGCTTCTGAGCGCAGATCCAAGCATATAGGGCCTTGTAGTCGGCCTGCTCGGGATCGCCTTCCATCGCGGCCAGGGCCTCGGATTCGGCCGCTGCCATGTCCCGTTTCTTCAGCAGCACCTCGGCGCGTTGAAATGCAGTGGCGGCGTGTACGACCTTCGCCACTTGCTCTTGTTCCTCGGCACTGCCACCACCTTCGCGCAGGAGCTCATCGTATTCCGACCGCCGCTCTGAATCGACCAGAAGCTGATGGGCTTCGCTCATGCGTGCGAAGATCTTCGTCGCCATCTCGCGCCAACCTGCCAGCTCGGCAGGTAACCGATCTGGATGCCAGACCTTGGCGAGCTGAAAGAACGCGGCCTGGATAGCCGGGGTTGGAGCGTCTTCAGCAACACCAAGCACCTCGTAGTAGTTTTGCCCCTCCAGGCTGGAGCGGCGCTGTAGCTCTTCCTTCAACGCTTCGTGTTCGGCGGTGAGCGGTCCGGGTGCTTCGCCGTCTTTGACGACGCCCGCACCAGGCCCAGCCACCGGAGGTCCACTGCTCGAGGTCGCTTGCGGCCTGCCACTCCGGGCCGCCGCCGGTTGGCTGGGCACGACTGGACGAGCGCTGAACGAGGGAATCGCCTTGCGCACACCTTCAGCCTCGGGATTGAACACTGGCAACCGAGCAGAAGAGGGCGCTTCCTCGACCCCCACAGGCTCCGCGCCAGGCACGCCGAAATCGAGCTGGCGAGTCACGGCAAGGGCATAGACTACGCGCTTGACGAGAATCGGACTACCCAGACCGGAATTCAGGAGATGGCTCAGGTTCGCTGGCCGAGCACGCAGCACATCGACCACGCCTCGCTCCTGCGGGGTGAGCTTGAAGCGCCCGATCGGTGCCTCGAAAAAGAACTTCAGCTGGCGGTCCCCAATCCGGGCGATGACGGCCTCGACTTTCGCATCGTCGGCGAACACGCGCAGACCCCGCCACAGGAGTGGCAAGGGCTTCACCCGCGTCGGAGCTGCGCCCCAGCGCGCCAGGAAATCTGCACCATTATAGAAACCAAAAACCGTCTCACTGGGCAGCTTGAACAGCCAGGAGACCTTCTGAGTCACTTGCTCTCGCAAGCCATCCACCAGTTGCTCGTTCGTGATTGCCCCGGCTCGGAGCAGAAGCTGGCCGAACAGTACGCGATCGGTCGAAAGGTTCGCGAGCGTCCGCTCGTAGGTAGCTTGGTCGATACTGCCAAGCTCCACGAGAACCTGGCCCAAGTAGGCCACGGGCTCGGCAGTCTTCGCTTTGGCTGGAGCCCCCGTCTGGAACAAGATCGCGCTCTTATGTCCATTGGGCTCTTCCAAGACCAGAGTGCCATCGAGCGCGTGATCGAGCGCGTACACCAGAAGCTCGGGGACAGGCGTCGTGGCAAGATTACCGGTGGCAGTGGCCTTGGGCTCGCTCATGCGTTCCCCCTAGCCTAGTCGACAGCGGCCCCGGTCACAATCCAGCGCAGCCATCGCCTGAAACCGCCGCCGCGATAAACTGGGAGCTTGGCGCATCGCATTTGTGTCGCTACCGTGCCGCGCATGCCAAGAGCAGAAGTTCTGGTCGTCGACGACGAGCCGTCAATTCTGACCACGTTGAAGACAGCGCTGCGACTCGAGGGGTACTCGGTAGATGTCGCCGGAGGTGTGAAACTCGCCCACGAGCGAGCAACCAAGAAGAGCTACGACGTGATCCTGCTCGACGTGGCGCTGCCCGACGGTGACGGTGTGGATCTGCTGGCGCGTTTGCGTGACGCCGGCACCGACGCCGTCGTGATCATGATGAGTGGTCATGCCACGGTCGATGCCGCCGTGCGCGCAACCAAGCTGGGTGCCATCGACTTTCTAGAGAAGCCCCTGTCGACCGATCGCCTTCTGCTGGTCATGGATAACTCGCTTCGGCTAATGAGAGCAGAACGCGAAGCGCAGGAGCTACGCGTCGCCGCCGGCTACTTCGACGAGCTACTCGGAGAGAGTCGCGCCATGACCGCGCTCAGAGACCAGGTGGGTCGAGCTGCGCGAGCGGAGGCCGCGGTCCTCGTCACCGGCGAACGCGGCACGGGCAAAGAATTGGTGGCCCGTGCCATTCACAGGGCCTCACCGCGCGCCAAAGGCCCTTTGGAAAAGGTCAACTGCGCCGCCATCCCCAAGGAGCTCATCGAGAGCGAGCTCTTCGGACATGAAGCAGGCGCGTTCACCGGAGCCACCAAGCAGCGGCGCGGCAAGTTCGAGCGCGCCGCGCAGGGCAGCTTGTTCCTCGATGAGGTGGGCGACATGCCGCTCGACATGCAAGCCAAACTGTTGCGGGTGCTGCAGGAAAAAGAATTCGAGCGAGTCGGCGGCAACCAGGTCATCAAAGCGGACGTGCGAGTGGTGGCCGCTACGAACCGCGACCTGACTCAAGCCATGCACGAGGGCCAGTTTCGGCCGGACCTGTACGATCGGCTCAATGTGCTGCCGCTCAACGTACCGCCGTTGCGCGCGCGTCGCGAAGACATTCCACTCTTGGCTCGCAACTTCCTGTTCTTGGCTGCGCAAAACAACAATCGCCCGGGGGTGACTCTTTCGGAGGAAGCCCTCACCACGCTCAGTGCACACGCTTTTCCGGGCAATGTCCGCGAGCTCAAGAACCTAATAGAACGGCTGGTGATACTCGGAGCCGACGATACCATCACCGGCGACGACGTGAGCCAGGCACTCGGAACCAGCAATGCTCCCAGCACGGCCGGGCTCTACAGGCCTGGAGTGCCATTTCGAGTGCTGACCGAAGAGGCGGAGCGCACCATTCTGGAGGAGGCGCTCACGCACCACGCCGGCCAAATGGCGGCCACCGCTCGCGCGCTCGGCCTCGAACGCAGTCACCTCTACAAGAAAGCCCGAGCACTGGGGCTCAGAAAGAGCAAGGACGACGAGTCATAGGCCGAGCCGCTTGAGCTCGGAGTTTTCGGGATCGAGCTTTCGTACCAGGTCGGCCTGAGCCGCCGCCTTCTTCGCTTGCCCCATCCTTCGATACTGACGCAACAGCTCGAGGTGAGCCTCGAGCTTACGTTCCTTCGTCCCGTCGCACAGGGCCGCGCTCTCCAGCTCGAACAGCGCCCGTTTGGTCTGTCCCGTGGCCTTGAGAGCCCGAGAAAGATAATAGTGGATGTCGAAGTTCGAGAGATCCGACCACAGGCCGGCTTCGCCCAGCTCCACCAGCTCCTGATAGCGTTCTTGCTTAGCCAAAAGCTCGAACAAGCGCGCGTAGACAACGCCATTGTGTTCCTCGAGCCGAGCCAGCTTGAAGAGTGCGCCCAGCTCGTCGTCCTCGCGCCCTTCGCCACGCGCCATTCTGACCAACAGCGACAACGGCTCGGCCTGGGTCGGGTCGAACTCGTAGGCGCGCGTCAACGCCTTCTGGGCCTCGGGGTAGCGCTTATCGCTGAACAAGGCCTCGGCCCGCAACATCTCGGTCCAGTGCCCATCGTGGCGCGCCTCGACCAATCGGTTCGCCTCGCGGAGAGCCAGCTCTGCCTTGCCGGACTCCAAGGCGAGCCGGGCCGCCAGATAGAGCGCGTCCGGGGATTCCGGACTGGCCGAGAGTACGTCCGCGAGAATCTTTTGCGCGGAGTCGCCGCGCCCAGCTTGCCATTCGCTATACGCAACCCTGAGCAGCACCTTCGGGTCCTTGGGCGACGCCTCCAGGCGCGCCTTCAATTTGTCCGGCGATTCGGCGCGCAGCGGGGGCACGAACTGCTCCCGGTACCGCGCAAGCGCCTGCTCCGTGTGTCGACGAAAACGCGTATCGAGCTCATCGGCACTCTCTCCGAGCACCTTGGAAATCACCTGGTCCGTGCGCTCCCCCGCGCCCCACTCACGCAGCATGCTCCTCACCTTCGGCATACCGAACTGCTCCACCAACATCGTAAGAATCTTGCTCGATGCGTAGTATGCGGTCGCTACGTCGCTCATCTGCTCTGCCCGTGTGAACGCCTGAGACATCGAAGCCACTGCGGGAATCCGATGACTGCGCAGCGCCTCGAACAGGTCCGGGTCGTGCTCACGAGACCACTCCGGGCGTTTGGCGAGGGTTTCGTATTCGGCCAGCCCCTCGGTGAACCAACGCGGCACGTGGTATTTGGAAAGTTGGATGTGAAACACGTGGGCCAGCTCGTGCCACAGGGTCATCCCCAGGTTGAACTTCTCCTCGCCCAAACTCATGCTAGCCAGCGTTCGACCGAAGCAAACGCCCTGAATCGCCGTTTGCGGAAGCCCGCTCGTCCTGACCGCGAACTGTTCACGCTTTCTGTACAGCTCGACGCCCACCGGGGTCTCGGGTGTGAAACCATAGTGGTCCACCATTTCGTCGAACGCGCGGTCCAGAAGGTCGGGCACGTAGCGGTCGAGCAAGGCCTCCTCCGCCTTCGGATAGCGAATGCGAAAGCGCCCCCGCTCGACGCTGACGTAATCTTCCGGTATCTCCTTTTCGTAGAGATTCAGGGTATTGAATACCCGAACATTGTAGGGGTCCAGGTCGAACGCGGTTCTGAGAGATACGATGCCCGCGTCGTCCTCTCCGGCCCGAATCAGGTTCAAGCCCAGGCTGGCGTGCGCGTTGGCGTCTCCGGGGTCGATGCGCACCGCCTCTTCCATCATCCGTACGATGTCGTCGTAGCGGTGCTCCCATTCCGCGTACTCTCCGACAATCTGGTAGACTCGCGAGTAGGTCGGGTTGAGCTTCAGCACAGCGCGCGTTGCCTGTTCGAAACCCGCCTCGTCGTCTTGCAGGAAGCGAACGGCGGCCCGCATGCTGAGTAGCTCCAGGTCGTCCGGGCGATGCTCGAGGCCGGCGTTCACGCGCGCGTCCGCTTCGCCGAGCTCCATGTCCCTGAGCGCGACGCCGGCCAGAACCGAAAAGGCGCCTGTGAGCCTGGGATTGACCTCGAGCGCCTTCCGCGCCAGCCGCTCTGCCTCGTCGAAATCCAGCGCTTGCGCCAGGCGCACCTGCGCCAGCCAAACCAGCGCCTTGGGATGCCGCGGGGCAATGTTCAGGATCTCGCGTACCACTTCCTCGGCGTGGCCCGGGTCGTGCTTGTCCAGAAAGAGCTCAGCTCGCCACAACAAGGTCGGGATGTGCCCTTTCTGAGCCTGCTCAGCGAGGTTGAACGCATCGTTGGCATCCCTCGGAGCCCTGAGCAGGTACGCAGCCCGCCCAACCATCGCTAGGCCCGGACCGTCGTTCTTGGTGATCCGGTCAGCGTTATAGTCGTCAATCAGCGTCATCAGCACGGGCTCGGCCTGCTCGCGCTTGCCTTGCTCGAGCAGGATCTCTCCGAGCAACAGTCGCGCGGCGCGCGCCTCCGGCCGCTCCGTAACCGGGCGGAGAGCGGCCTCTGCCGCTTCCAGGTTTCCTGCGGCCCGAAGTGCTTTGGCCCGCAATGTCGCAGCCCGAGTTGCGAAAACTCCCCCCGAAACCGCAAGGGCTCGAAGGCCGCGCTCAGCCTCTTCGTACTTGCCCGTGCGCAGTTGAGACTCGGCGAGGCCGAGCAGGGCAGGCTCGTTCACCTTACTGCCCAGCAATGTGGAGAAGGCCTTGGAAGCTTGGTCGTACTGGCTTTGACGAAGCATCTGCTCCGCCTTTTCCAACTGCTTCTCGGGGGTGGCTTCAGGGGTGGCTCGCCCCGGCTGATGCACCGGTGGCTTGGGAGCCTGGTGGGCCCCGGCGCAGCCGGAACACAGCGCAAGCAAGACCAAGGAAAGGTAGCGAGTCATCTGACTCATCTTGGACGAGCGCGACGGCTCGCGCCAGAACTAGCCCACCTGGGCACCGCAAATTCGCGCCGCCGAAATCCGCGGCCCCACAGCGCGCTCACCCGCGGCGGTTCGTCCAAGAAAGAACCAAAGTGGCACCCTGCCTCAACTGTCTGAGTCCAGCTCGAGCGAGATGCGGTCCCCGCGCTTCAAGCCCAAGAGCCGAGCCGCGTTCGCTTCGCGCGCTGCGACCTCGAGCGTACCGAACGAGCCCACCAGCGCCATGCATTCTCCGGAGGCAACATCCGCATAGGTACGCACCAGCGGCAGCCGTTTGCCTCGAACCAGTGCATGCACTCGCTCACGCTCGGGCAGCTCCGTACCCTCCAAATCCGTAATCACATTGCCGAAACGATCGATCACCACGACGCGAGCTTCCCAGCGCCCCGCGCTGCGGAGGCCGCCACTAGCGATCGCGACTCGCTGCAAGGAGCAGGGCGGCCCCAAACTGTCGAGCGTCCGCGTCCCGGAAGCGACGAGCGCGGCGGCGGGCGCAAACAGGTCGCGTCCGTGAAACGTCTGACTGAGCCCACTCGCTCCGAGCGCCATGGGATCGAGCTCGTGGGGCTCACTCGAGAGCCCGCGAGTCACGAGCGGCTCGAAGACGCCATTGTCCGGGCCCACGAAGGCATGCCCATCGCAAGCGAGCGCGACCGCTCGTCGTTCGCTGCCCACGCCCGGATCGACGACCACGAGGTGCACGGTACCCGGTGGGAACCAGCGGTAGACGCGCTCGAGCCAGAAGCTTGCACCGAGCACGTCGTGAGCTTCGAGTTGGTGGGTCAAGTCGACGAGCCGCACCGCCGGAAACCGAGTCAGAAGCGCCCCCTTCATCACGCCCACGTACGGATCCGAAAGTCCAAAGTCCGTGAGCAGCGTCACGATGCCGGACGGCTTCACGGCGCCTCGGCTTCGGCGCTGCCGCGCCACCTCGTTAGGCGCCGAGGCCACTCGGCGGCGGACCCAGGTCCACACCGCGCACGCCAGAGCGATCGCAACAGTCCCCTCATCGTACTGTCGAGCCAGCCGGGCAGCTCCGCCTCGAAATTGGCTTCAACCGTGCCCGTGCTCACGGAAACCTGCATCGACCCGTGCAGTGTCGAATCGGGGAGCTCGACCAGAGCTCGGTACACCACCACCGGCCCGGACTCGACCAGGCGCAGCGTGAAGCGAGCCCCGTGGCCCAGTGTCACGCGCGGACTCCAGCGTGCCGCTGCGGAGGCCCGGGGGCATGTCGTTTCCGATGACCCAACATGGATTCGACGCTTAGCCTAGCAGACCTGCTTCGGGGTGCCTCGCTCACATTTTCGACAACTGGCCTGCCTCCAACCCGAACAGAGAGCATGCCTGACCCAATTCAAAACGCCAGCACCGGCCCGGCCTACGATTCGAACTGGCAGGATGGGCTCTCTCAAGGGTGCGATCCAAGCACCTCCTGCTGCGGGCCCCAGTTCGCCGAGAGCCGCGTCGTGGCTCTCGAGCCGGTCGTCATCGAGGGAGACCTGGGAACCCGCGCGCTTCTGGCCCAACATGACGCCAACCAGTGCAAGAACGAGAAGCAGGCAGCAGCGTTCACCTGCATTGCCGCGGTCGAAGGCGTTCTGCTTACCGCAGCCACCGCAGGGTCGGGGGTAGGCTTGGTGATCGGTGCAGGGATCACCGCGACGAACTTCGCAAACTGCGCCCGGGCGGTCGTGGCCCATCAGGACTGCTTGGATCAGGCCCAGGCCAAGCGGGACGCTATCAGGTCCTGCGAAGCCAACGACGGAGTGCCCCTGGCGAGCGCGCGCGAAGGTGAGCTCATTTGCCTGGTGACGCAATGACTCCGACGGATCCGCAAGGGCTCCAATCAAGCAAGCACACAGCCCTCAGGCTTCACGCCAAAGCATTAGTGCTGAGCGCGTGCGCGGGTGTCGGAGGCTACTATTGGGGCAGCCGAGGCCAGCATCTGCCGGTCGACCTCACGATCCTGCCACTTCCCGCCTTGTGCACGACCTTCGCGTGGCTGCAAATCTCCGCCACCGGTCCTCGCTCCCCCTGGGCCGTGCCGCTGGGCCTCTGGTGGTTGACCACCAGCGCCGCGGGAGCGCTCCCGGTCTACAGCGCCGGGACCGGGCTCACCTTCGCGCTGGCGGCTCTGGCGTACGCTGCTTACAAGTGTGGGCGCGGAACCCTCGCACGTCTGATCGTGCTGGCGCTTGGCGCGGGGCTCTCGTACGTTCGGATACGAGCCCTGCTCGACGCCTACTGAAGCACGCTCGGACGCCTCCCCCATGGCAGACCGGCCCATGACAGACCGGGGCGTACCATCGTGGCCCTCGGGACCCAGCCGGAGAAAACCGAGGAGGGACTTCGGGACTTGTAGGCTGCAATCGGCGGCGTAACCTAGCCGTGCCACCGAGACTTCGCGCACGCCCTCCTTGAATCGACGCTTTCTTCGTGCAAGCGACACTCCCGAAAGTGCGGATTCCCGCCGAAAGGAGGCCTGATGCCAAAACCCAGCGCGCTCGCTGTTGCGAGCATCGCCTTGTGGACTCTGGGCTGTGCGAGCAGCCGTGAAGCATTTCGCGTCCGCTACGCGGATATCGCCGCTGGCGGAATGCAAGACTATTCTGGTGCGGCACCCCTCGTCGTGGAGTTCGAAAAGGGCGATCGGCTGCCGGTCGACTTCAGCTTTGCCGGTGAAGACTTCGAGCTAGTCCCGTCCAAGCCGAAGTTCGAGATCGTGGCAAAACGACACTGCTTTGTGCGCTTCGGCGGGGACGGTATTCGTGTGAGCACGGACGGCAGGCATTTCGACGAGAAACCAAAGGCCCCCGGGTCGTTCCATGTCGGTTTCAGCGCCAAGCGCGGCGAACCCACGAAGCTCGAGGTAGCGATTGTGGCCCCCAAGCGGGAGTGAACGCACTCGCGCCGTTCCTCTCGCCGCTCCCGCGTCATTCGCGTCCGCTTCGATCCCAGCACTGTCAAACCCTTGCGCCTCGAGCGGCACGGGAGCATCCGGCGTTCCCTGGCCGATTCGGCTGCGTGTTGCTTCCACCAGTTCCACGGGCATCACCCAGGCTTCAGTTGCCGAAGTGCTGGCGAACATGCGAGTTGCGCCATGCCGCGACTTTCGGAAGCATGCAAGGTATGCTCTGCTGGCCCATGTTTCTGCAGTTTGCGCAGCAGAGTGAACCCAAGCTCGAGTTGCAAAGGCTCGATGCCAGTGCTCACAGCCATTTCGGCGCGAGCGTCACGCCAACAACCGTGGACCCGACCGGGCGAAGCGCGCAAGTGCACTTCGAAACCGAAACCCATGGTTCGGTGGCGTTCACGCTACGAGCGCGCCTCGCCGACGACGCCGATCGCCAACGTTTGGAGCCAGCAGAAATGGCCAACCGGAGCTATGGAATGGCGTCACTCGGCCGGCGCTGCCGCTGCGTGTGGGAGGTCGAACCCGAGCCAGGAGCCTCGCGGCGCGCCTGCTATAACTTCGGGGCCCTCCTGGCCTTCGTGGCGCTGGGACCCTTCTTGCCCGCAGACGGCTCTGGGCTCTACGGGGTGCGCTCCGCACGCCTGGCAGCGTCGGAACCCTAGGTGAGCGAGCGCGATTCGCGCTCGACGTCTGGGTCGAACGCCGATCAGGCACCCCGAACCATGCGATAGGTCTGAATCCCTCCGGGGAGATTCCGGATCGCGTGGCCCAGCTGCATGAGTAGCCGCGTCGCGTAGTACGAACGTTGACCCGCTTCGCAGTAAAGCAGGATGGTCCGCCCTCGTGGCAACTCCGAGTGTCTGCTCCTCAGCTCTTCGAGCGGGATATTGATGGCTCCTGCGACGTGCTCATCGGCGTACTCCGCCCGCGAGCGCACGTCGAGCAGCATGGCGCTCGACAGCTCCGCGCCGCGATCACCCAGCCATTCCGCCCAGGACGCCGTGGGCATGTCACCGCGCAGGATGTTCGAGGCCACGAACCCTGCCAGATTCACCGGGTCCTTGGCGGCCCCGTACTGTGGCGCATAGCAAAGCTCGAGCTCTTCCAGATCGTACACGGTCAGGCCATGTTTGATAGCCGAGGCAATCACGTCGATGCGTCGCACTGCGCCTTCCTCGGCGACCGCCTGTGCGCCGTACACCCGACCATCGGCGCGCGAGAACAGCAGCTTGAGGTGAATGGGCTTGGCACCCGGATAATAGCCGACGTGATGTCCCGGATGCAGAAACGCCACCTCGTAGTCGTCGATGCCGGCCCGCTCGAGGGACTGCTCACTCGCGCCCGTGCAGGCGGCGGTCAGGCCGAAGCAACCGCAAACGGCAGTTCCTTGCACCCCGCGAAAGCGGCGCTCGCGGCCGAAGATCGCATCCGCAGCGATACGCCCCTGGCGGTTGGCGGGGCCGGCGAGAGGCACCAGGGTAGGGTGGCCGGTGATGAGGTCTCGCACTTCTACGGCGTCACCGACAGCCCAGATGCGAGGGTCGCTCGTACGCATCTGTTCGTCCACGGCAATCCCGCCGGTCTCGCCGAGTTTCAGATCCGCCTGCTCCGCCAGCGTCGTTTCGGGTCGAACACCCACGCAAAGCACGGCGAGGTTGGTCCGCAGGGTCTCTCCCGAGTCGAACTCCACTTTTAGAACTTGGTCCGAAACGGCGTGGAGCCGGCACACCCTTTGGCCCTTGAGCACCGTCACGCCGTGTTCACTCATGCGCTGCTCGAGGAGCATCGCCATCTCTGGGTCGAGCGGTGGCAGCACCTGCTGTGCGCGCTCGATCAGGGTCACCTCGAGTCCGCGGCGGGCGAGGTTCTCGGCCAGTTCGAGCCCGACAAAGCCAGCGCCGAGCACCACGGCGCTCTTTGCGGAGCTCTGCTCGATGAACTGGCGAATCTTACGACTGTCGGGAATGGTACGCAGGGCGAAGACATTGGGGAGGTCGACTCCCTCGATGGGCGGCCGGATGGGGCGGGCTCCCGGTGCCAATACCAGCGCGTCGTAAGCCTCCTCGTACGTATGCCCGCTCGCGACCTCACGGACCGAGATGGTACGCCGAGCCCGATCGATGCGTGTGACTTCTTGCAGGACCCGAACGTCGATGCGGAACCGATCGCGAAACAACTCGGGGGATGCGATCAGGAGTTTACCCTCGTCGACGATCACGTCGCCCACGTAGTAGGGGAGTCCGCAGTTGGCGAAAGAAACGAACGGGCCTCGATCGAAGACGATGATTTCGCAGTTTTCGTCGAGCCGTCGTGCCCGAGCCGCCGCGCTGGCCCCACCTGCCACGCCCCCGACGATCAGGAGTCTATTTGGATTGTTCACGACCTATCGACCTTTCGTCATCACCGGCGGCGCCCAGCTTCGATCGTCGGCACCGCATTGGCGCAGGCCCGCAGTTTGTCGCGCCGGAGCTTTGCCTGGCAAGCGGTTCACACGAGGGCCTAGCGCGGTCCGCCGCTCAGGTCGATTTGACCCGTTAATGCTGCCGACCAAGAACCTGGGCGACGGCCAGTCGTTCGATGACGTGCTGCACACCGACGGTCACCAGGGTAAGCCTCGTGAAGTCTACGGTCGCGCTCGTGTCACTCGGTTCGTGATAGTGCGGATCTCTGTAGAGGGCGGTGTCGGTGATCATGATCGCCTCGTATCCGAACTGCCAAAACGCCCAGTGGTCCGACCAGCCGACGCCAGGAACGAACCCCGGCAGGGACGCACCCTCGGAGGGAAACGGTGTCGACTCGCGAAACGCCGAGATGGCCGTCCGCACCAGGGAGCGCGAGCCGAGGTTGCCAACGAACGCCAAGAAATCTGCCTTTTTCGGGTAGAACAGCCCAACTGGCCAGGGGTAGCGCTGACTATCGGGTGCATCGGAGTAGTACCCGAGCGACTCGAGCGACAGCATCGCGCGAATGACTTCACCACGCTCGCTGCACACCCTGGCGTGCGCGAGTGAGCCCATCCCCGGATTCTGAAAATACGGGGGCTCCTCATTGGCGAAGAATACCAAGCGGAGCGTTCGGAAGAAGCGATGGCCCCTAAGCCTGCGCGCCAACTCGAGGAGAACCGCAACGCCGGAGGCGTTGTCATTTGCGCCGGCCGTCCCGGGGGCACTGTCGTAGTGGGCACCAACGATCACGAGCTCCGCGGACGACCCTGCGAGTTCGACAATCACATTTCGAGCGTCCGAAGCATCGGGACCCACGTCGTCGAAACTGATCCGCACACGCGAACCGTCTGCGATTGGATTGACGACGCTTTCGATATAGGACCTCGCCCGCTCGAGTGAGTCATTGTGTCCGATCCGGCGTTCACCCAGGGTCTGCGACAGAGCGACCACGTGCGCCTTCAGGGCCTTCCGGAGGACGAGATGCTCGATGGACGGTCCGGCAGTGGGCCGCGGTAGCTGTGCCCGGGCATCAGCGTCGCGTACCGCACGCCCAGGACGAGCGCGACTGCAAGACCGCCGCAAAACCAAAGGCGTCGCATCATCACGCTCCAACGCAACTGCAGAGCCTCCGTATTCCACGTTCCGCATAACCGTGCCGCTCGGATCACGGCCAGCGGTCGAGCAACGACCAAGCCCGAGAGCCACTAGAAGGACTCCCAGGTCCTTCTGGGCGCGGCGTCACTGCTGCGGCGCGGGGGGAGCACCGTAGAGCGGTTGCGGACCAAAGCCGCCAGTACCTTGCATCGGGCTGCCTCCCCCCCCGACGGAGCCCTCGTCGGACCCCGATTCGCCCGCTGCGCCACCCAGCCCTTCGCCGCCCGTACCGGCGGTACCTCCGGTGTCGGTGGAGTCGTTGAACCCGCCGCCGGTTGCAGGCGCGCCGTAGACAGGTGCTCCGTAAATCGGGCTTCCATCGACACCGACGGAACCGCTGGTCGCCATTTGAGCGCCCGTGGACGCGCCACCGGCACCTTTGCTCGTCCCGGTGGAATTGGTCGATGACGTGGTCCCGGTGCTGCCCTGCGAACCGTTCGATGCGGAACTCGAGCTTTGCGTGTCGCCCCCACAGGCGACGCTGGTGAGGCCCAGGGCGAACAATGCCGCTCGGCTCATGCGCGCGGGCGGCGCGGAACGCGGCGGCGGCAATTCACCCGGCGCGATTCCGACTCCACAGAACGGGCAGGCTTCCTCCGTTGCGTAGATGTGACGGTGGCACGCTGGACAAGGGACGAGGTGTGCTGTCATTTCCCGAACTCCTCATGCCCTTGTAGCATTTCCGTCCGTCGCGGGACAGCACACGGGCCAGCGTGACGAAATGCGCGCAGCAGTGGCTGAGCCGATCCGAAGGGCTGACCCAGCGGTGACAGTGAAGTCAGGCGGGCTCTTCGATGATGCGGAACAGGCCCTGATCGAAGGGCAACCCCGGAGCATCCTGCACCTTCTCGACTCGCTCACGCAGCCCCTTGGCCTCCAGCTCGAGCGCCCGATGGTGGCAGTAGGGGTTGTTGCCCGGCTTGCCGAGCAGCATATCCGCCATCCAGGTACAACCTGCGCGACATACGTCGGCATAGTAGCACTTTCGACAATAACCCCACAGATCGTCGACGCTACGCCGGCGGGTGTAGCGCATGGGACCACCGCGCTCCCAGATGTGTTCGAGCGACGCATCCCGGATGTTACCCGCCCCCCAATTCTCGGTACCGAGGGACGGGCATCCCTTGATGGTACCGTCGGCCTCGATGCCGAGCGTGGAGGACCCGGCCCCGCACGAGCTGTGGTGGCCGCTCGGCGTCCATCCTTTGAATAACGCCTCGTAGGGCCCGAAGTAACCCAGGTTGTTGCCCCGGAACATCGCGATCCCAGACCGGTCCGCGACCGGCTTGAGCGCGGCCAACAGCGGAAAAAGCTGAAGCAAATCGTAGGGCTGCAACATGACTTCCGGCTCGTCCACGGCGCGCCCCATCGGCACCGTCAATTGGAGCTGCCAGGCGCTCGAGCCGTGCTCGGCCATGATCTTCAAGAGGCTCGGAAGCTCGGGCATGCTCAGACGGTTGATCTGTGTATTGTTGAAGACTCGGAGTCCGGCGTCCCGGCAATGTCGCATCGCGGCGAGGGCTGCATCGAAGGATCCCTCGACGCCACGCAGTCGATCATGGGTTCGCCGAAGCCCGTCCAGCGAGACGCTGACCGCCCCGAGCCCAGCCGCCTTGGCCTTGGACGCGAGCGCGGCGCTCAGCCCACGCCCCCCAGTGGTCATGCTCGTGGCGATGCCCAGCCGGTGCAATGCGTCGATTATTTCGGTGAAGTCCTCGCGCAGGTAGGCCTCCCCGCCGATCAGAGTGACCTCTTTCACGTCGAGCTCCCCCAGCTGGCGCACGAGATCCAGACACTCGGCAGTGGAAAGCTCGTCCGGTCGCGCGCGGCCGGCTCTCGAGCCGCAGTGACGGCAGGCGAGGTCGCACGCCAGCGTGATTTCCCAGACGCAGTAGATGGGTCTTACCTTGTCCTCCCTGGAAATCTCGTCCGCAAGAGGCAGCGCGCGCCGCGCCGGAGCCGCCAGGGGCGCCAGCGGGAGCTTGCGCGGCCGGGGACTCTCCATCAGAGCCTGGCGCTCACCCCGCGACAGCGGGTCGGGGCCGTCGAACTCTCGGTTCACCTCTGCAGGGTAGCCCTCACTCGACCGGATCACAAATGAGCCAGCTATCACTGGGCAATGGTCAACCGACGCCGACGAGGCCCCCAGCTGCCTGCCCCACTTTCGGAGAAGCGACCCGGCACCGGAGCCGCGCAGTGAGCGCAGCGGTCACCTTTCAGGTGGTAGGCGCCTATCTGGTACCAATCACGCTGAATCAGAAGCCCGCCGCACTCGGCGCAGTAGGTGGACTGCCCGGCCTCGTGGTGGACGTTTCCCGTGTAGACGTGATGCAGGCCATGGGCTTTTGCCTGCCGCCTGGCTCGCTCTAGGGTGGCGCTTGGAGTACGCGGAGTGTCGACCATGCGGTAGTCAGGGTGAAACGCGGTGAAGTGCAGCGGCACTTCAGGCCCCAACTCGCGCGCGCACCATCGAGAGAGCTGATCGACCTCCTGTTCCGAGTCGTTCTGGCCAGGAATGAGCAGAGTCGTGACTTCGAGCCAGACACTCGTCTCGTTTCGCAAGTATTTGAGAGTCTCCAGTACCGGCCCCAGTTTCGCGAAACAAAGGGACTCGTAGAAGTGGTCCGTAAACGCTTTCAGGTCGACATTCACGGCGTCGATGTGCTCGAAAAAGTCCGAGCGCGCCTGCTGGGTGACATACCCCGACGTCACGGCAACCGTGCCAATCCCGAGACGCCGGCAGGCCTGCGCGGTGTCGATGGCGTACTCCGCGAAGATGACCGGGTCGTTGTAGGTGAAGGCGACGCTTCGACAACCAGCCTGTCGGGCCGCGCTCGCAATTTGCTCCGGGGTTGCCAGATCGCTCAGAGCTTCCACTTCGCGCGCCTTGGAAATATCCCAATTCTGGCAGAATTTGCAGCCCAGGTTGCACCCGGCAGTACCGAAGCTCAGCACGCTGGAACCCGGGTAGAAGTGATTCAAGGGCTTCTTCTCGATGGGGTCTATGCAAAAGCCCGTGGCCTTGCCATATCCGGTGAGCACGATGTCGTCATCGACACGCTGCCGGATGAAGCAAAACGCACGCTGACCGGGCCGCAAGCGACAGTGACGCGGGCACAGGTCGCACTGCACCCGCCCGTCTGCGAGGCGGTGGTGCCAGCGCCCGCGGGCCCGCTCCGGAAACGGCGCGGGGCTTTCGAGTCGGAGGTCTCCGCTTGGGGTCATGTCCCGGCAAGGTACCGCTCTCGGGAGCGGCGCGCCAATCAGGAGGGCTTCATCAAAGCGCCCAGCTCGACGCCGGCTTCACCAAGGGCCGCACGTTGGGATTCGACCAACTGCGCAATGCCGGCGAGACCCAGGTCGATCATCGAGTCCCAATCCGCTCTGGGCACGGCCACTCCCTCCGCCGTTCCTTGGATTTCCACGATGCCTCCAAGCGCTGTGGCGACCAGGTTCAAGTCGACATTTGCTGTGCTGTCCTCGGCGTAGCAGAGGTCGAGAGCGAACTCTCCGTCGACGTGGCCCACACTGACGGCCGCAATCTGGTCAATCAGGACGGGACGCGCGATCAGGCCACGCTCTTTGAGCTTGCCAATCGCCAAGGCGAGCGCGACAAAGCCTCCAGTGATGGAAGCGGTCCGCGTGCCTCCGTCGGCCTCGAGCACATCGCAATCGATGACCACGCTGCGTTCACCGAGGGCGCCGAGGTCCACGGCGGCGCGCAGCGAACGACCGATCAGGCGCTGGATTTCCCTGGAGCGCCCCCCCAGGGGGCGTTCGCGCCCGTCACGCTTTTCGCGACGTTGCGGATTGGCGCGCGGGTGCATTTGATACTCCGCCGTTAGCCAGCCCTTGCCCTTACCGATGAGAAAATCCGGGACGGAATCGTCGATGGATGCGGTGGCCAGCACGCGGGTTCTCCCCGTGCTAACCAGCACGGACCCTTCGGCATACTCGTGGAACCCGGGGATGAATCGCAGCGGTCGGATCTGATCGAGCGGCCTTCCGCCGCGCTTGCTATAGCTCATGCCCCCGCCTCCTAGCACGAAACAAAGAGCGATGTTGACGCACCAGCGCAGCCTGAAAATCTCCGAGATTTTTAGTTCGATCCAGGGTGAGGGGGTCGGCGCTGGGAGTGCTTCCGTCTTCGTCCGGCTAGCCACCTGCAATCTGAGCTGCCGCTGGTGCGACACCCGCTACAGCTGGGATTTCGCAGCGTACGACTACCGCAAAGAGGTAAGCGAGTTGAGTGTCGAGCAAGTCGCCCAACGCGTGGTCGCTTCGGGCGAACGCCGCATGGTGCTCACCGGGGGCGAACCGCTGATTCAACAGCAGGCGCTCATGGTGCTCTTGCAGAAGTTGCCTGGCTCTCTTTACATCGAGGTCGAAACGAACGGAACCCTGGCCCCCCTGCCCGAACTGATTCGGCGCGTAGACCAGTGGAACGTTTCCCCGAAGCTCGCCAACAGCGCGGAACCCGCGCGGCGGCGCCTGAAGCCGGAAGTGCTCGCCGAGTTCAGAAGCCTGGAGCACGCCTGGCTCAAGCTCGTGGTTGCCACGGAAAGCGACTTCGCCGAGGCGGCCGAGGTCGTGGACAGCCTCCAGTGGCCAAGGAAGCGGGTCCTGATGATGCCGCGGGCACAAACGCGGAGCGAGCTCTCGGAGCTCGCCGAGAGCGTTCAGGCCGCGTGTACCCGCCTGGGCTACCGTTACTCGCCGCGTCTGCACATCGAATGGTACGACGGTGAACGCGGCCGTTGAAAGCGAGCTAGTCGTTCCCTTGCGGTGCCCTGGTGACCACCACGGCAGGGTCGCCAACGCACACCCGACCGGACTCCACCACGCAGAGATAAATGCCCCGTAGGTGCAGGTGACGATACGCGGGAGCCAGGTTCATCTGCATGGCGGCAAGACCGAACCGCTGCACCCACTTCTTGCAGCCATTGTGGGCCTGGGGGGTCACGCGCACCAAGGCTTCTCCGAGCCGAAGCAGTGAACCCACGGGTAAATTTCCCGAAGAAATATCGAGTTCCAGGTACAGGTTGTCGCCGTGCAACTCCAGCGGCTGCCCATTGGCTATTAGTCGCGCGTGAGCCGCGCGGGTCGTGGCCAGCTGGAAGTCTGGCCCATATCGGCTGTCGGAAGCGAAGCGGTCCCCCGGCATGCCCCCTGCCTCGGTGAGCACCACCGCTTCCGGCAGAGAACGCTCTCCGCGCGGACCGCGCGCGACCAGCAGCTCCACGCAACCTCGGTCCGGGGGAGCCGGCGGGAGTCGGCGAAGACCTGCCTCGAGCTCGGCGTGGCTCAAGTGGTAGCGGCTGTCACCCCGCAAGCCCACGAAGCTCAGCGAATCCGTATCGATGCTGTGGGGCGCAGCCGTGAGCAGTGTACGTGTGTCGGGATCGGCCACCGGAGCGAGCGTAGCATCCAGTCCGGGGCAAGCGCCGCCACTTTTCGCTACTGGAGATCGCCCCAGACAGCAAGGGCCGCCGTCGTATCCTTGTCGATGCTCGCGGGCTCGCGCGTGACCGACTGCTGGTCGCGCGCGCGCTTCTCGGCAAGGTACGTCCACTTCCATAGCGAGTTGCCGATGAGACCCTGGCTTGCGAATACGTCGTTGACGCAAGCCGGGTCGACCGCGAGGTTACATAGCTGCGGCTCGTCGCCCAGCCGCCCGAAGAGCCGCCAATGTCCGATGCGGGTCGCAAACTTGGTCCCCAATGTGGCCCAGCGCGGGCGCCCCGCGATGGGCAGATCCCCCGAGGCCAAGGCAAAAAGATCGCGCCCCTCGACAGCTTTGGGCTTTTCCAGCCGCAATGCCTCGAACACCGTGGCCGCAATATCCACCGCTGTCGTCGGAACCGCCACTTCCTTACCCGCCAGATGACGGCCCGGGAACTTGACCAACAAGGGCACATGCAGCCGCGCTTCAGCGAGAGGCCCAGCCGGATCGTAAGGGACATCCGGCGGCTCACCCGCGCCCACATCGCCCACGATGATCAAGAGGGTGGTTTCCCAGATGCCGAGCCGTCGCAGATTGGTCACCAGGCTCGAGAGCGCCGCATCCTGCTTTTTCAAGGCCACCGTTTCGAGCTCGCGCAGCCGCGTCCAGTCATCGGCGTCCAACCGACGCGAGGAGCGCCGGGTGCGACCGCGCACGTGGGCGATCGCTATCGCCCCGCGTCTGGGGTCGATGGCGCCATCGTATTCTTCAGGCTTCAGTTTGGCAGCCTCGTCCTTGGGAATATCCCAAGGAGGGTGAGCGCCTCTGGCGTGAATCAAAACGAAGCGC
Organism: uncultured delta proteobacterium; assembly: GCA_963809955.1. Lineage (GTDB taxonomy): Bacteria > Myxococcota_A > Polyangia > Polyangiales > Polyangiaceae > JAICQQ01. The sequence goes on along the minus strand of CAWELQ010000024.1, from coordinate 432,676 downwards.
TTGGCGTCAGGAGCTCGCTCGAGATCCTTCTTGATCCATGCAGAGGCCAAGTCGAACGGTGCGTGCGCGGGCTCGTCGGTCACGGGCGAAAGCGCGGCTTGCTCATCCCAGAAACCGTCGAAGCCGAAGGCGGGAAACGACGTCGGCACTCCAGTGAACATGGCAGCGTGCCCGCTCGCTTGCTTCAGCGCCTCGTTGATCGTCAGCACCGTCTTGGGTAGGCGGGCAGCCTGATCTTCCAGGGAGTGTGCGCGCGGAGCCATGCCCGACAGCATCGAGGCCAAAGCTGCGGCGGGTACTGTCGAAGGCGCCCGGTAGTTGGTGAATGCCGTGCCCGCGCGAACGAATTCGCCAAAGGCTGGAAGCTTCGCCGCCGAGCCCCAGGGCGGCAGGCTCACCCGACGCAGACCCGAGAGTACGGTCAAGATGACGGTCTTGGCCTGCGGTACTCGCGAGGGCTGGTCCGTCCCACGAGTCAGTGTCGGCTCGCCAAAGGCCACACGACCGACACCGGACGCCTCGCTCACGGCAAACTCCAACCCCACCAATTCCCCGGCGAAGCGCCCGAGCGGGATATCCAGCTGGGACCAACCGGCGGTATCCCCTCCCTTGAGCTCGCGCTGTTCGAGCGAGACGGGCGGCTGCCCTTGGCGAAGCACGCGGATTTCCGCGTGACCCGAGCCCTTTCCCCAGAAACCCAGCCAGAGCTTCAGGTGGGCGTCTGTCGCAGGCCAGATGGGGCAGCGAACGCTGCTGCGTGTTCTGAGCGCAATTGCGCGCCTGGGCCGGTTCTGCAACACGACGTCCGCCACCATGTCTTTGAGCGTCGGCGCCGCGTATTGATCGTTCGCGTCGTCCGGGGAAAGGCGTACCCATTCGATCTCCGCGTAGGGACCCTCGGCGTGGCGATTGCCGCGCGACAACCGAATGCCCAGGCGGTGTCGACCTTGAGCCAGCTCCGTGTTCGAGAGCTTGAAGCTGACTACACGCGCCTCGCCGGGCTTCAGCCGACCGGAGCCGAGCCGCTTGTTGTCGATGTAGACCGCCATGCGCCCCGAACGGCGACCGCGGACTCTCGCACTCACGTAGAGTTGTTCGAGCGGCTCACTCAACCAGAACTCGTAGTCGACACTGCGCGAGAGGATCTCGGCGAAGCTTTCCGCCCCATGCTGCACGGGCACGACGTCCTTCTCGAACGCTTGACTGAATGTGCGCTGAGTCTCCGCCGCAACGCTGCCAACGTCGATGTCGTGGCCCTTGTGTGACACGTCGCAAGTGTCCAGGAGCTCGAGCACGTCGAGGCGTTCGCTCGCTGATCGAGCAAGGGCGGGCTTGGCCTCCCCTGGCGAAGGAGCCGTCTCGGCCTCGTCTGCGGGCTCGGGCGCCTCGTCGGGACAGCCAACGCACGAAAGCGCCATTCCGAGCATCACCAGCTGGGTGGCACGCTTGCTCATGCGGCGCTGTTTAGCTGACTGTGCCCCGTAGCGCTAATCTTGAAAAATCCAGGCGTTATCGCCTGCTACTCCAAACGTGTGGGCTCGAGCCCCAGCCGACTCGGATCATTGGGCGCCCGCAATGCTGAGGCGCGTCATTCTGCCCGCCTTGACGTCAGCCGAGAAGGCGTGTTCCTCACCCTCGAAACGGGTTTTCACCGAGTGCTTACCCGGCGACAGGGGGACAATCCGAATCGGCCCGCGCCCGGCGAATTCGCCGTCGACGTAGATCGTGTGTGCGTCGGGCGTGGCGATCTTCAGAACACCCTTGTCGGCCCCGAGCGCCAGGCCCGCGGGGATCGGCGTCTCGGTGATGGCAATACTCGGCTGCGCCGGCGCTGGTTTGGACTCTGTTTTCTGCTTTTGCACTACTGGACTAGCGGGCACCGCAGTCGTCGAACCTGCTGGCGTGGCCAGTGTCGCGGCGGGCTCCGCCGCTTTTGGTGTGTCGGTCACTGCCTGCTCCGACGCGGGGTCCGTGAACCAACCCACCAGCGCGCTCATCCCCAGATAGGAAAACACCATGGCCACCAGCGCGTAACCGATCACTTTGAAGACGCTTGCGGACTCGGCGCTGGCGCGAGCGGACTTTCGGGGTCCTTCCACCGGCTGAGGAGAATCGGCTCGCTGCGCGACCGCTACCTGCTCGACTCCGGCAGGCGTCTCATCCGAAGCTGCAGCCTCGGGGCCGCGCTCCCTCGAAGCGCCCGACCGGGTGCTCGACGACGGAATTCCCTCGCCGCCGTTGCCCGCTGGCTCAGCGAGCTGCGGGGCCTCCGTTTCCAGCAGGTTTGCTGGTGCGTTCTCAGTCGCCGCTCGCTCCGGTGCCAGTTCGGCGCGGGCGGCAAGCGGTGCTTCGCCTCCAACACTAGGCGGTTCGACCAGGTGCGCACCCGGATCGATCTCTTCCGAAACCAGCAGGCCCTTCGCCTCGGCAGGCGCGTCCTGGGACACCAACGCGCGGCCCGTTGGAAAGGCGATGGTCTTGGTACGAGGCAGGAGACGGGCAGGTGCGTTCGCGCCGGGCGACGGCGCAGCAGGTTGGCCCTCGGGCGCAGCCTGTGGGTGGGGCGTCGCTGTCAAAAGGTCAGCAATTCGGTGCCCCGAGACCGGAGTCCCAGCCAGCGTCGCCGGATGCGACTCCGGTGGGGCATCGGCCAACGTCGTTCCCAGAGGGTCGGAGTGATTGTCGGTTGGGTCGGAAGGCGCTGTCGCCACCGCCGGGGGTGTCCGCGTCGGGGCCTCGCTGACCTCGGCTCGAGAGGGCTCGACCTCCGTGATCTCGCTCGGCAACTCGGCTCCACTCGTGAATTCCTCCGTCGTCGGCTCTGCAAGGGCGGACGTGAACCAGGCAGCATCGTCCAACGCCGCTTCCGCAAAGCTCGGGGCGTCGGAGGGTTGCTGCCGGGGGCGGCCTTCGGTCGAGGTTCTCGGCGCCTCGGGAGAAAGCTGAAAGCTGAAACCCGGCTCCTGATTGGGCTTGCTCGGATCTACTTGATTCATTTCTGGCTCCACTGTTGGTTTCTCGTCGATCGAATCTGGTCTCGCTGGCTCCAGCGACTCAGGTTCGCGATCCTCGACAGACGGGGGTCGCTGCATTCCCATTGTCTCGCTCGCGGCAAACGCTGGATTCGCCGGGGCGGATTCAGCAGGTTCTGCCTCGGGCGCTGCTGGCAGGTTGTCCGATTCGAGTCCCGCGACGTCCCCCTGGTCGAGCTCCGGACCGACCACGCGCGCAATGATCCCGCGCCGAGCCAGATCCTCCAGACTGTGGATGACGAGCTCGGCAGGCGCCATACCGCTTACCAAGAGCTCACTCGGACCACGACCGGCGTCCAGTTCGTGAAGCAGAGTCCTGACGGGCTCGGGGCTGACGGACAGGTAGCTCTCCAGTTCGTCATGGACCAGCTCGATGCGCTCTACCTTCGGCAGGTTGAGATAGGAAAGCGCCGCTTGGCAGCGACGTGCGTGCGCAATCGCCGGGCCGAGCACACTCGCCAGGTCACCGTCGAGCTCATGGGGACAAGGCGAATCGTCGGGCGCCACCAAAAAGCGGCCAGCGCTGACGCCCAGCAGGCTCGCGAGGGCGGCCTCCGCGCCGGGCCGAACCACCGCCGAACCACGCCTCTGCGCGGACACCAGCCGGCCCCGTCGGACCTGAACCGAGTAGGTGAAGATCGCGTCACGAACCTCGAGCCGCAGATCTTCCTCGCTCTTGCAGCACAGTTCCAAGACGAGGCGGGGAGTCAACCCGTCGAGACGACCTCGCACTTCCCCACCTTGAGCGAGGCGCGCTTCGACCCGGGCACGCGGGCGCATGACTTCTCGAATGCGCTGGACAACCGTGGAGGCTTCAGCCTCCTTGCGCATGTAACCGTCTGCGGCCGCTCCCAATTCACGCAAACGCTGGAGTAGATCTTCCTTCCAGGAGAGCAGGATCACGGGCACATCCCGGACCGCAATGTCGCGCTTGATTTCGCGGCACAGCGCGAAACCGTCGAGACGCGGCATCAGAATGTCGCTCACGACCAGATCCGGCCACTGGCTGTGAACCAGCTCCAGCGCTCGCACACCATCGTAGACTTCCATGACGTCGGCCCCCACCGTCTCGAGAAGCCCACTGAGAAACCAGGTGATGGCCGGATCGTCGTCGGCCACCACGACCTTGCGACCCGCCAACGACACCCCTTGTTCGTCCCGTTGCGGGGAATGGCCCCGTTCGCCCGCGCGCCGGTTCAGATCGATCCACGGAGCAAGGGGAATGGCCCCCTCGGGACCCGTGGATTCGAAGCGCACAGCTCCCTGGCTTCGCAGCGTCACCAGTTCGCGCACGCGTGTGATCGTGCCCCAGACGGTCGCCAGAACATCGGCGCCGTCGTCGAAGGAAACGCGGGTCGCCTGGGTCCCAGGCAGAGCAGCGTCCAGCAGTCCCCGGTCGAGTTCGCGACCGATGCGGTCTCTCAGCCCGCGAATCGTCAGGTCACCAAGGAAGGCCTCCTGCTCGGGCGTTCCTCGTGTATCGTCGGTCAGCTCCTCGATGGTTCTACGCAGAGTATCGGCCCCCACCGGTTTGCGAAGCACGCGAGAAGCCCCGAGCAACGTCAGCTGTCGCAGTGCCTCTGCGTCGGCGAATTGGCCGATGAAGATGCTCCTGACCGGCTCGGTGAGCTCGTCGGCGCTGAGTAGGCGGAAGAACTCGACAGCCTTCGGGGCATCTGCGTCCAGGATCACCAAGTCCGGACCGAGCACCCTTGCCATCTGCGCTGCGTGCTCGACGTCCTCGGATCGCTCGAACTCCATTCCTTCGCTCTGCACCGCCTGGGTGAGCTGCAGCTCCAGGTCCGATCCGCCGAATAGCAGGAGCGACAGGGGCCACTGCCGACTAGCCAGTGCCCCGGGCAACGGCTTCGGGGGACGGAGCGAGGCCGAAGCCCCCCCTACGAGCGAGGGCACCACATCCAGCACCCTCGAAACTTCCGCAAGATCGCCCGGGCGCGTGGCCTGCTTGACCCGCGCGACAGCTCGCTCGGCCTCGGCTAGAGCTTCGGCAACGCTCGCGAAGCCCAACACGCGAGCTGACGCCCCAAGGGCATGCGCGCGGCGCAGCAGGGCCTCGCGGCGCGCGCGGCTGGCCGGCTGCTGTTCGAGCGCCTGCAAAGCGGTCCTGAGCGCCTGCAAGCGTCTGCCCAAGCTCGCCACGAAGTCTCCCCGGGCACCGGAAAGGTGCGACTTCTCGTGTACGGACTCGGCCATCCTGCTGGCCCGTAGCATGGTGCCCAATATTGGCCGAATTTTTAGAATTCTGGGTCGGCAGCCGTAGGCGCTCTGGACTTGGGGGCTACGGCCAAGGCCGCATGGCGAGTCGTCGTCGAGCTCGGCCAGGTGCCGACAGCGCCTCAGCCGCCCGTTGCGGCCTCGAGCGCACCACTGATCAACGCTGCGACCTGCCCCGGGTCCGCCTCATCGAGGTCTCCCAGAAGCGCCATGGCATCCAGCAACGGAATACCGGAGACATTGCACAGGTCGACCACCGCTGGGGGCGGCGTGTAGCCCAGCCCCAAGACGAGGGCACACCCAGGAAGCGAGAGCGCCCACAATGGCTGAAAGGCCTCGAGAGCGGGAACACCCAGGACCTCGAGCTCGACCCCTTCGGCGAGACGCAGGGTCGCCAGTAGATAGGGCACGGGGGCACTCGGCACCGGCTCGGTGGGTACCGTGGCGTCGACGATGCGCCGCACCGAGTGCATGAGCGCGGTAATACGGCGCGGCGGCGCAAGCACGGCGACCCGGGCCGCCCCCGCGAACCCGGCTCTCTGCAGCTTCTTCACCAGCGCGCTGAGCACGGCAAAACGCTCTCGCTGAGCTAGCTCCACCTGGACAGCCCCCCTGGACACCCGACGTACGCCGCCGTGAGCCAAGAGTTCATCCAGTGCATCCAAGATCTCTAGATCGGAATACGGTAAATCCTCGAGAAGCTCTTCGAGGGTCCGAGGAACGGCCAGCGTCTCGAGCACACGCTGCGACACCTCGCCCAGATCGTCCGATCCGGGCATGGTCGACAGCAGGGCGTCCCCGCCGTCGGCGATATGTGCGACACGCCGCCGAACCTCGTCCACCTGACGCATGCCTTCCATCAGAAGCGCGTGAGTGGGAACTCGGATACGCCGGTGGGGTGAAGCGGCCGAGGTCGCGAAGGTGAAACTTCCCTCGTCCTCGGCAAACAGGCGGTAGAGTGCCTTTTTGCCTTCCATACGCCTGTAGACCGCGTCGACAACCTCGCCGGTGACCAACCGCACTTCACCGGCGCCGTGCGAGGTGTTGATCGACAGAGTGCCGGTCCGGGCATTCATAGCGAGGAGCTGAAGCAGATCCGCCATGCTCACCTGCTTCAGATCCCCCCTGAAGTCCTCCGCGGCCGGCACCACGGATTCGCCGCGCGGTGCCAACGCGAACAGCTTCTTGGCAATGCCCGCAGAGTCCGCGTATGCCAGAGTCTCCAACCCCGAAAAATCCTCACTTTGAGCGCCGTCATGCACCAGCACGAAGCGCGGCACTCCGCTGAGGTCCTTCGCCGCGTCGAGGCGGGCCAACACGTCGCTCGCCTTCACGAGATCGGAAGCCAGCAGGATCGCATCCGGGCCCAACGTTCGAGCACGCTCGAGAGCTCCGTGAACTTGATCGGCAAGACCCACGGTTAGCCCAACCGAACGCAATCGAGAGGCCAGGTCGCCGAGCACGTCGATGTCGGGTTCCACGAGCAAGACCTTTCGCGACATCAGTAAACGAACCTCGTGCCGAGGGCGGCGCCCGCGCGCTCGGCCACCAAGTCGACGAACAATGGATCCGCTGAATGCACCGCACGCATGATGTCCCCGCTGACGCGACCAAGCAGGGTGTAGGTCCCATGTTGAGTCACCAAGGCGAGCACTTCGAGGTCGCGGCAGCCTTCCACCGCGCTCAAGTCCATGGTTTCCAGGCGTGGCGCATCCCTATCCCGGCCCACCGCTGCGCGCACCGCAGCCGCCAAGCTCAAACCCGCCCGCTGCGTGGCCAACAGCCACGTGGCCCCCGAGCGTGCCGCTTCCTGCACGGCCGTCGCCGCCATGGTCAGGACGTCGCGCACCGGCAGCTCGATCGCCCTGGGAGACTCGATCGACTGCACATCATCGCGCGTCTCCCACAGGATCGAATCGAGAAGCTCGCCCATGGGCACCTTCCAGAGATCTCGACGGTGGGCCAGCGAGCGCGCCGAAGCTTCGGCTCGGAACTTGGCTACCCGCAGGAGCTGAGACAGATCTCGACCGTCGTGGGGGAAGGTCGCAAGCCCCATGAGTACTCCCTGGCGCTCCTCATCCGTGCCCAATTGGGTCAAGATCCTGCGGCGGCAGGCGTGGGCACCGATGCCCCCTGTTTCCGGTAAAAGCAGGTAGAATTCCGTCTCGTCGATGCGCGCTACGATGTCGGTGTCGCGGACGGCCGCAAGCAGGCGATCCGCCATCTCGATGTTGCTCTGCTCGTTGGCGTCGTCCGCGAGCGTCACCGTCGCAAGGGCGAAGCGGCGCGAGTGCCGAACGGCCTTGTCGATCTCTCGACCTGCCACGTCGACGAAGTACGCAAACGTGTAGGCGCTCGAGTGCGGGTCTTTCATGGCGCCACGGTGGGACTGCTCGCGCTCGCCAATCAGGGCCAGCGCGATGGTGGCCTGAGCCACGAACAGTTCCCAAAGGGGCACCTGTTCCATACGCGGGCCTTCGAGCAGCAGAAACCCCTGGTGCACGGTTCCGAGAGTCAGGCGGACGACTCGAAGATCGGATTCGGCTGCGTAGCGAAGCAGCTCCATTTCTTCGCAAAAGCTCGGTCCTTCCGTGGAAGCGCGCGCTGTGGCCGCCCGCATCAACTGGCGAGAACGTTCGCCGGTTAGGATGTACACCAACGCGCCCTCGGCTAGCTGATGGTGGACTAGCATTTCCGCCAGTTGGGAGGCGGCAATACGCCGGTTCTGACAGGACGCAACATCGCCCACTCGAGAAACGAGGTCGCGGGACCTTTCGGCCTCCGCCTGAGCACGCTGCAGTTCTTCGCGCTCGGTTCGTTCCGCCAGGCGGGTGCGAACGTCGCTCAGGGTAAGCAAGAGCTCGTCCCCGGACAGTGGGAGAAGGAGCAGGCCGGCGCTGCCGAGGGAGAGGGCCTGGCTACACAGCTGCACCATTTCTGCCGGCACCAAGGCATAGACCAGCACACCTGGGGTCAGGGCCTGAACGTGATGCACCACCGCCAGGCCCGCGTTGTCCCCCATGGAAACGTCGATCAGGACCAACTGGGGGGCGTCCTGGGCCACCAGTGCCAACCCTTCGGCGAGGTCCCGAGCCACTACCAAGCGGTCGTGGGTCGAAGCCGCGACCCTGCTCAGCAACTCCTGGGTTGGGGCGTCGTCCACGATGGCGATGACGCGCAAACGGTATTGCGCGAGCTCGTCCGGCTCGCTCGTCACAAGGTCACGTCTCCTCTGAACACGAGCTGGGCAGGGCCCTCGAGCTGTGCGTCCAGCGAGTTGGCAATCTGGATGTACAGGGGACCGCCGGGCAGCTCCACGGTCACCGGATCGCCGTACGGCACACGGCCGCCCACCGCAGCCGCAGCCGCAGCCGCCACGGCTCCGGTTCCGCAGGCGAGCGTGCGGCCCACGCCCCGTTCCCACACCACCACGCGCAGATCCGACGGTCCACGCTGCTCGACGAATTCCACGTTGGCTCCACCGCGTATCGCTGCCGAAACCAAAGGAGCAATCCTGTCCACGCGTGCCTCGTCGAATTCCACGTCGAAGATGACGGCGTGGGGGTTACCGGTCGACACGCGGGTGAAGCTGAGGGCGGCGCCCTCCAGCTCCAGCGCGAGGTCGCCGAGCATCTTCGCCGGGCCCATGGCGATGCGCACGCTCGCCAGAGTCCCGTCTCGCACAACGCTGCAGCCGAGCGGGCCCGCACCGGTGTCGACCACGTATTCGGTGCGCGTGGTCTCGTCGGCGAGCGCGAGGTGAAGCGCAACGCAGCGCAGGCCATTGCCGCACATCTCGGGCTCGGAGCCATCGGCATTCAAGACTCGCATGCTGGCTCGTGCGGCGCCCTGACCGGGGCCGACCAGCAAGACGCCGTCGGCACCAATGCCCCGGTGTCGATCGCAAAGCCTCTGCGCCCAGTCGGGCTCCCATACGCTTGGATCGTCAGCGTCGACGACGATGAAGTCGTTCCCGATTCCGTGGTACTTAACGAAGCGTAGTGTCTGCACTGGGCCTGCAAAGCTTATCGCGGTGGCTCGCGCGAAACCAGCATGCACTCGGGTGTGCCGTCCCTCTTGGCGAGTTCAGCCCGACAGCAGGATTCGGCAACGCTCCGCACTGAGACCTTGAACAGCGATCCGCTTGGTCCGCCCCGTGTGGCCCGCGACGAGGGCAAGGCGGCTGCGGGGAACGTCGAGCCGGCGCGCGAGCTCCCGCAGCAGCTCCTTATTGGCGGCCCCATCCACCGGTGGCGCCGCCACGGCCACCTCGAGAGCCCCTGACTTGCAGCCGAGAATTCGGGTGCGCGAGGCGCGAGGCTTGACTCTCACCGGAACGTGGAGCACCCCATCGACCAGAGTCAATCGTAGGTCTTCCAAGGCCCGGCGATCATAGCCTACATGCGATCACCCAACTACTCGACATCGAGGATCAGAGCGTGACAAGAAGGCCGCTTCTCATCAATGGGTTCATGGCGACCGGCAAGTCGACGCTGGCGCGTCAGGTTGCCGAACGCACAGGGAATCCTTTCGTCGACCTCGACGGGCGCCTGGTGCGTCGAACCGGCTCGTCGATCCCGGAGTACTTTCGGCAACATGGGGAAGAGGCTTTTCGCAGTCTGGAGCGCGAAGAACTGCTGCGCCTGCTCGACGAGTGGCCGAGCGAGTTTGCACGGGCTCCCGTTTGTGCCGTGGGCGGAGGAGCTCTCGTACATCGGCCTACACGCTTGCATGCACTCCGCAAAGGCGTCGTAGTAACGCTCGATGCCGAGCTGGAAGTGATTCTCCAGCGCGCTGGTACTCAGGGAGGCCGCCCGCTGCTCGACGGCCCGAGTCCGGAGCTCCGAGCCGCGCAGCTACTCGAGCGGCGTGCGGTGAGCTACCAGGAAGCCAACACGATCCTGCGCAGTGACACACTATCCGTGGCCGAGCTGACCGAGCAGGCGATCGAGGTCTGGCGACGGGACAGTCTCACCGTGGCGGCGGCCGAGCGCAGCTATGTCGTCGAGGTGGGCGAGGGTCGCCTCGACGAGTGCGTCCCCGGGCTGCTCGCGAACGCCTCCCGAGTGCTGTTGGTGACCGACAGCACCGTTGATGGCCTCTATGCGGGACGGCTCGAGCGGGCTCTGGCGCAGCATGGCGTCCACGCTGCGCGAGTCGTGCTGCCTCCGGGGGAACGGGCCAAGAATCTGGACAGCATTCGGCGCATCTATGACGCAGCACTCGAGCACGGGCTGGATCGGCGGGCCATGCTCCTCGCGCTCGGGGGCGGGGTAGTCACCGACATGACGGGCTTCGCCGCGGCAACCTGGCTAAGGGGAGTGCGCTGGGTCGGCGCGGCGTCAACGCTGCTGGCCATGGTCGACGCTTCGGTGGGGGGGAAAACGGGTGTCGATTTCGGGCCCGCCAAGAACTCGGTGGGAGCGTTCTGGCAGCCCAGCGGCGTGGTCTGCGATACCGGGCTGGTCGCCACGGAGAGCGAGCGCGCCTACCGAGGGGCCTTGTCGGAAGTGGTCAAGACAGCCTTGATCGGCGATCCGCAGCTGTTCGAGCTGATGGAGGCGAACTGCGATGCGATACTCCGTCGCGATGCCGGAGTCGTGACTGAGCTCGTGCACCGCTGTGTGGCCTTGAAGGCCTGGGTGGTCGCGAGCGACGAACGGGAAAGCGGCATCCGAGCTTGGCTCAACCTCGGACACACCGTGGGTCACGCGCTCGAAGCCCAGGGCGGGTACGAGCGGCTCACCCACGGGGAGGCGGTCAGCCTCGGCTTGGTTGCCGCATTGCGCATCGGTAGCCATCTTGGTCATACGCCGCCAGAGCTCGTCGAAAGAACCACGAACCTGTTGAAGCGACTGGGGTTGCCGAGCGCCATCGAGGCAGAGCCACTTAGCGAAGCAGCCGGGTTCTTGGCCCTCGACAAGAAGCGCGCGGGCTCGAAGATTCGTTTCGTGGTGGCGCGAGGGGTAGGCGACGTCACGCTCGTGCCACTCGAGGTCAAAGAGGTCGAACGACACGTCCGCGCCCTGCGGAGCTAAAGACCAGAACGAATAGGGAGAGATGGCATGACAAGCCGGTCGCTTTGAGCGCAGCCTCGGGTCCTCGCTGGGCCGGGACCGGCGCGAAGCGACCCATGAGAAGTGGTCAGGGGCTCTAGGCTCGATGGGTCCGGACGCGCGGTGTGGGGGAGCGGCGCACACTTAGCGAAGTACTCTGATTCGCGGTTTGTTTGGCGCTGTGTGGCTGGGCTCGATACACTTTTGATGATGCCTGTGCAGAAGCGCCGGCAGGAAAGGTCTTCCGATGCGAAGAGTCTCGCCCCTCCGTCTCACCACCCTTGCGCTGATCTTGGCGTCTGTCTCGTTGCTGTCGCTGCAGGGCTGCGCGGATAATGAGAGCAGCCTTTTCATTGCGGGCGTACTGGCGCCCCCGGACCCTGGCGCAGGCAGCTGCGTGGCGGAGCCGGATCCTGATAACGCCCTGTTGGCCGCCGGTATTCTAGATGTGGCGGTTACTGCAATCTATCGGATGCCGCTGCTGATCGGGAACCAGCTGGTGCCACGTGGGAACCAGGACAAGTTGCGCACCGAGACAGGTAGGATCATTCTGCGGGGGGCAGTCGTGACAGTATCCACGGCGGCGGGCGCGGAGCTCGGCAGCTTCACCACCAATGCCACGGGGTTCATCGACGTATCTTCCGGCACGGACCCTGGTTGGGGCGTGAGCTTCGTCAATGCGGTCCCCAACAGTCTGGATCTCGGGATCCCCTTGAATGAATCGCGCGAACTCAGCGTCGCGGTCAGCGTGTTCGGCGATACCTTGGGTGGTCAGGAAGTCGAGTCATCCACGCTCACGTTTCCGTTGTTCGCCTGCAATGGTTGTCTAGTTGATTGCAGCACGGCCAATCCCGCGACTATGTCGTGCCAGAGTAGCCCCGAGGGAGGATTGGACGTGCCTTGTCGGCCCGGGCAAGACCAAATCACGCCGTGCCAGTTCGCACGGGACAGCGGCATTTGTGGTGGATGACGTTTAGGGGGAAGGACCCTTGGCTGCTTCGTACAGGGCGAGGGCGGGCAGGCTCAGCCACTCCAGATCGATCTGCACCGCCCCCAGCACCACGGTCTCTCGAGCTGCTCCAAACGTCTGCTGTGCCCCTACCAAGAGGCCGCTCGCCATACTGTAGCTGGAGTGGAAGTTATAGCTGCTCGGACCCCAGAAGAGCCAGGACTCCACTCCCCAGCGTCCGCGACTCAGCCCAGCCACCCCGCCGGTGGAAATCACCAACGGGTAGGTCGGGCTAAGCGGCAGCAGCAGGCTCGCGCCTGCCGATAGGGTAACTTCCGCCCCCCATGGGACGGTCGCTCTCACGTAAGGCCCAGCACCGACGTCCCGATCGCGTTGGCGTCCAACGAGCAGCTGCGTGGACAGCGTGTTGCACCAGCGAAGTCGCGTCGTGGAGCCCTGGCGACGCACGAGACATCCGCCCGTCGCCAGCGCTGCATTCCACTGGGGGCTCGCCAGCAGCACTCGCGGCAGCTGCAGCAGCAGGAACGCGGCCACGCACAAGGTGCGGAGACCGGAGGCGCCGAACGTTGGCAGTGTGGCGTGGCAGGCACGAGCAGGCGGCCGGTGTGCCAGGTCAGGCGCGCGGATCATCCGGGCGCTCGTCCGAGCTTGCCTCCGCGTAGTCCTCGCTCGATGACGTGGGGGCGTCTGCCAGGTCGGTGCCCTCGAGGGCAGCGTCGACCCGCTCGAGCAAAGTCCCGAACATCTCTCGGGCGCGTTGTTCGAGCCTTGCGCGCTTCGCGCGTTCCTCCTCGAGCTCGTGTGCCAGCGAGATGGCCGCGAGCAGGACGGCCTGGGGCGACACCTGGCGGCCGGGCACGGTGAGCTCGTTCACCTTGGCGTCAACCACAGCGGCCAAGCGATGCAGAACGTCTGCTTCTGCGGAGGCGACCACACGGTACGTCTGGCCTGCGACTCTCAACTCGACCGGTGCTCCACTCATGGATGGCCGGGACGGTAGCATCGGGACGCGGCAATGGAAATCGTCTTATCCGGCCACACTTCGTCCCAGGCTTTTCCACAAGGGGCCCACAGCGGGGCCGTTCGCGCAAATTGGGGCGTTTCGGGCGCCCCTGCCTGCGGGAGGGCGGAGTGCGACCGCATTAGCTGTCCAGGCGAGCTGGACGGGCGCTTCTGGGGACCCCGCGACGAATGTCAGCGAAACGCTTGAGTCAGCAGCGTTTCCAGGGATTCGGCGAGCGCGTCTGCAGGGGCGAGCGTCGGCTCGCCGAGGTGCAGCACCACTCGGCACGATCCCGTCGCGGCGAACGCGGCGCACAGCTCCCGAGAGGTGTCCGGACGCGTAGCGAGGCGCGGGTGCGCGCAGAGTGCTCGTCGCAGCAGCATCGTGAAAAGTGTTTCTGCGACACACAGCGGGGAGTCCGCATCAGGTGCTGGAGGACGGAGCAGTAGAGACATGGCCGCCGGAGCGGAGTGCGCTTGGGCTAGCCAGGCGTGGGTGAGGAAGCGGAGTTTCGCGATGGTGGTGCGCGCCTGCTCCAGATCGCTAACGAGTTGCTCATATATCTGTTTCGAGTACGCTTGGGAAGCGTAGCCGAGCGCATGTTCCAAACCGTCGAAGTACTCATAGAAGGTATTGCGGCCAACACCAGCAGCGCTCACCACGTCATTGACGGTCAGTCGTTCCCCTCGCGCTCGGTAGGCTTCTGCAATCCAGCGAACCAGCCTTTCGCGCTGCTCTGTCTGACGCACTTGGCGCGACTGCGACCGGTCGTAGCGCCCCCGGCCCGGAGCCGGCTCTGCGAGGTCAGCCATGAAGATGGATATATATCAATGCTGGATTCCGAGTAAGGCGCTCGCCTCTGTCGAGCGCGTCGGAATGGATGGGGGAGCGGTTGCTGGGCATTCAGGCCCGGGGGTCATAGCAACGTAGTGGTTGTACTTGGTATTCAAGATTGAAGGATCCCGATCGTCTCGTTGGCAAACCATCGGAATATCTCGTGAAATCATTAGGATGCAGGCGTTGTGTAAGTCGGTCAGCCGGCATGCGTGCGGTGCATTACTGGGCTCCGAGTTCAGAGGCGTTGCCCGTGGAAGGTTGCAACGGGGATTCTTTGGGCTGGGGAACGCTCGTCCGCTGGACTGGATGATTTCGCCGGCATCGGAGTGCGGAGTTCGCGGCCGAAGCGGATTTCGAGGGGAGGTTGTTTGGGCGCGAAGGGGCAGGCTTGCGATCTTTCGAGAGCAGTCGACCCGCAGATCACCCGGAATGCGCGAGGATCCTGGGCCGGGTCGGTGAAGTGTCCGGATCACGCCCGGGACGGGCCACGCCCGGGCCAAGCCCTTAGGGGGCCGTGTGGCGCCCCGGTCTCCAAGGGCTGGGTCGGGGCGGCGTTGCAGCTGTGTCGGCCCCGGAGCGCCTGGTTTCGTGGCAAGGGGCTTTTCACGTGCAACACGGCCAAGTCGCGCGGCACGAGCAGATGGGGATGTGCCGGGGCTCGTGGCAGGACTTTGCAGGTGCACCCAATGACCTCGCCCCCTCGTTCAGCTTCCTGGTCCGAGGGAGCGTGGCTTGCCGGTGCACGGCTCGCCGAACGCCGGCGTGGCGGTCGACGTTCCGGGGGCTGCTAATTTCTACTGCGCCGAACCCGCCGTGGTGGCGCTCGCGAGCGTCACGCCGGACGCCCCCGGGCGGCGCGGCCCGACCGCACGGGGTTTCTTTCACGCACGGGCGTCTCCGGGGGTTTGCGGCGGCGGGGGGGTGCCGGTGGATGTCGGCGCTTTTTGCGGTGGCGCCGTCCGACGCGTTGCCGCATCCTCCTTCGTGTGCCGCGCCTGGACGAGCTCGACAGCGAACTGCAGGGCCTTCGCGCCTCTCGGTTGCTCCGCGTGCCGCCCCCATTCGAGGAGCTCCCGAGCGATGGCGAGGGGATTCTCGTAGCCTGCACGAATGATTACCTCGGCCTGGCCAGGCACGGCGTTTCACGTGAAACATCGGACACTAGGCTCGGTGCTGGAGCGTCCCGCCTCGTGCACGGCACGCACCCAGCCCACGTCCTCCTCGAGAACGAACTCGCAACCTGGGTCCGCCTCCCGCAAGCACTCCTCTTCACTAGCGGGTATGCCGCCAACGTTGGGACTCTGGCCTGCCTCGCGGATCGGACCTCGCTCATCGTCTCCGACGCACTGAACCACGCATCCATTATCGACGGCTGCCGTCTCAGTGGCGCCGAGGTCGCCGTCAGCCGACACCTCGACCTCAGTCATATAGCAGCCCTCCTGTCCGCCCACTCCGCCGCAACCGCCCGCTGGGTGGTGGTCGAATCCTACTACAGTATGGACGGCGACTCCCCCAACCTCCGGGAGCTACGCAACTTGTGCGACGCCGAAGACGCCTTCCTGGTCGTGGACGAAGCGCACGCCCTCGGAGTCTTTGGCGCCGCCGGAGCTGGCAAGTGCGCAGAAGCCGACATCACACCGGACATTCTCATCGGGACGCTTGGGAAGTCCCTCGGCGCCGCCGGCGCGTTCGTGGCTGGAACCAGGGCACTCCGCCTTTGGCTGTGGAACCGCGCACGCAGCTTCGTCTTCTCCACCGGTTCGTCGCCCCTTCTCGCCACTCTTGCACGCCACAGACTTCACGAGGTCACCCGCGCCGGCGCTGCGCGCACCCGACTCCACCGGAATGCTGACGCGCTCCGTACGCTCCTGCGCCGCGCCGGCCTACCCATTCCGCCCACCAATCACGGTCCCATTGTCCCGGTCATACTTGGCGACGAGCAGCGCGCCCTCGAGGTCGCCGACTCGCTCGCTGCCCAATCCATCCTCGTTCAGCCAATCCGGCCCCCAACCGTACCGCCCGGAACGTCGCGACTCCGCGTCACCGTCAACGCCACCATGACCCCCGCCGACGTCGAACGCCTCGCCACGGCCATCCTTGCCGCGATAAGCCCCTAAGGGCCCGCGAATGGTTGGGCCCTACTGCGCCGGCCAATCCGCTTGCGCGGCGGGCGGGCTCGTCGCTCTCGCTCCTCGACCTCAGGCCTCAGGGTGCTCGCTCCTCACGCGTCCGCCTCGCGCCGGTCTCGGCCCGCTGGCGACGGACTTCCCCATTCGCGGGCCC
The DNA here is from genome assembly GCA_963809955.1 of uncultured delta proteobacterium. Taxonomy (GTDB): domain Bacteria; phylum Myxococcota_A; class Polyangia; order Polyangiales; family Polyangiaceae; genus JAICQQ01. Next base: position 416,260 of record CAWELQ010000024.1, on the reverse strand, counting down.
TAGGCCGCCGCCAAGCGCCGCAACGGACACGTGACTGGGCCATCTCATGAATGGCTCGCACGAACACTGCACCGCGCCCGAATCCGACGTACGCTCCGGCGATGCCAACGCGCCTCCTCGTCCTCGGTACCGGAACCGAAGTTGGGAAGACCTGGGTCGCGACCCACCTCGCACGCTACCTCGCGCCGTGCCTTGCCTTGAAACCAATAGAATCTGGCTGCGCTCACACCAGCCCATCCCAACCGGATATGCCCTCCCCTGGCGCTCCCGCAGCGCCCAGTGACCGGCACGCCCTCGCCATCGCGGCCGGCCACCCCTCGCACACCCTCTACGCGTTCCCCGACCCCGTCACGCCTTGGTTAGCTGCCGACCGCTGCGGCGAGCCCGTCGACATCTCCCGCATCGCCAGCTGGATCCGCGAACGCGAGACCACCCCAATCAGCCATGCCTCGCCCTACACTACATGTATAGTCGAATCAGCGGGCGGCGTGTTCAGCCCACTGACTCCGACCGAGACCAACTACGACCTGGCCCAAGCTCTGGAGGCTGACTACTGGATCCTGGTCGCCCCGAACCGTCTCGGTGTCCTCCACGACGTCGCGGCCACGCTACTCGCCATGCGGCATCACGGTCGCCAACCCGACGTCACTATCCTCAGCGACCCGCCGCAACCCGACGCCAGCACGCCAGATAACCCAAATCTCCTGGCCCGTCTTCACGCCGACCTCCCCTTCGTGCGCGTCCCTCGCGACGACCCCAGCCCCCTGCGCCGCCTACTCGCCGGCTGGCTTCTGCTCCCCTGACCCGCGCGCCACCACGCCACCGCGTCTCAGCAGCAACTCCCGCCCTCCCAAACGTCTCACCACTTCCGCCGCGTGCGTCACCACCACGATCAGGGCCCCGCGCTCCTTCTCCGCGCACAAGACTGCTTCCAACCGCTCCGAGCTCGAAGCGTCCAGACCCGTCCACGGCTCGTCCAACAACAATACTGAAGGACGGTGCACCAGCGCCCTGGCCAGCGCCACTCGCTGTCGTTGACCGCGCGACAACGTCCCCACGTTGCGGTCCCCAAAGCTCCCAATCCCAACCTCTTCGGCCACACGCCGCCACGCTTCCTCCGGCTCGACCCCGTGCAATCGCGCCGCCAGCTGCACGTTCTGCCTTCCCGTCAGCTCCCGGTAGCATCGGCTCTCGTGCGCGACCCACCCGATCTGCGCCCGCACGGACTCGACACGTCCATCGGTGGGAGGATACCGCACAACCCCCGACGTCGGCCGAAGCATAGTCCCGATTATAGCCAAAAGCGTGCTTTTCCCGGCACCGTTGGGCCCCAGTAGGAAGGTGATGCTGCCCGCCTCGAAAGCCGCACTCACCGACCGCACCGCACACGTGGATCCGAACAACCGAGTCACACGGTCCAGTTCGATACGGCTGATTCTACTGGTCATGACTGGCAAACAATCCTGAGCGTCCACAACGACTTGGCCACCAAGCCGACACGAGGCGCGCCCCCGAGCTGGCCGAAAGCGCTGAATTCCTACCCACTTTGTCCCGTTACTGGAAGTGTGCGGATTCCCTCTTCGCCCAGGCCGCTCACTTTCGCCCCACCGCGCCTGGCGCACCCATAATCAAACCTCTATGTTTTCCATGACTCAGGAAGCTTACCTTGGCATGCTAGCATACCCGCGATGACCTCCTCTGCCGTCTCCCTAGATGCCGAACGGATGGAGCGCCTCCAGGAGCTGCGCCGCGCCGTCGAGAGCGCGTTGGAGGGGAAGTCCGAAGTCGTCGAGGTCACTTTGATTGCACTCCTCGCTGGCGGCCATATCCTGATCGAGGACGTCCCCGGCGTGGGCAAGACAACCCTCGCGCGCGCCCTTGCCAACGCGGTCGGTGGCCTGATGCGCCGCGTGCAGTTTACCAGCGACCTGTTGCCCAGCGATGTCCTCGGCGTCTCTGTCTTCGACCAGCGTCGTGCGGACTTCATCCTCCGGCAAGGTCCGATCTTTGCCAACGTTTTGTTGGCCGACGAAATAAACCGCGCCAGCCCCCGCACCCAATCCGCCCTTCTCGAAGCGATGAACGACCGCCAGGTCTCCCTCGATGGTCAAACCGTCCCGCTTCCCGAACCCTTCATCGTCGTCGCTACCCAAAACCCCCAAGACTTCGCCGGAACGTTCCCCCTCCCCGAGTCTCAGCTCGACCGTTTCATGGTTCGGATCAAGATCGGCTACCCCCCTCCGCAGGTCGAAACCCGCCTGATGCTCGAACCCGAAACGGATCGCGCCGCCGAAGTCCCGGCCGTTCTCGACCCCACCTCGCTCATCGACCTGCAGCGAGATGTCGACCGCGTTTCCGTGGACAGCGCGCTAGGTACCTATCTGCAAGCTCTGGTGACCGCCACCCGCAATACCCCTGCGCTCTCGCTCGGCGCCTCCACACGGGCTGGCATGAACCTCTCGCGTGCCGCGCGAGCCCGCGCTCTGCTGCATGGCCGCCGCTACTGCATCGCCGACGATCTCCACGAACTCGCCGTCCCACTCTTCGCACACCGCGTCCGTCTCGCCGCCCACGCCGAGGGCTACGTACCAAGTCGCGAAGAAGCCGAAGTCGCCGTCCGCGACGTCGTCAACCGCGTCCCCGTGCCCCTTTGAGGATTCCCGTGGCCGAGTCTGGAAAATCCAGGCATTCCGCCCATCATCAGGCACTCCACTCAGATGCCACCACCCGGCGCCGCCGCTTGCGCTGGCTTCGCTGGCTCAGGCCCGCTCGCCGCCTCAAGCTCACCCGCGAGGGCAAGTACTTCATCGGTATCACGCTCGGCGTCGGCTTCGCAGCCATCAACACCGGAAACAACCTTCTCTACCTTTTGCTCGGCATGTTGCTCTCGCTGATCATCGTTTCCGCGGTGCTCAGCGAAATGAGCCTTCGCAAGCTCACGGTCGTCCGCCGCCTTCCCGCCCGCGCCCAAGTCGGCCGCGCCCACCTCGTCGAAATAGAGGTCTACAATCACAAACGGCGCATCCCGTCCTACGCGATCGAGATCGAAGACCTGCGCGCAGGTCAACCCGCTGACAAGCGCTGCTTCTTTCTCAAGATCAGCCCCGAATCCGCACAGGTCGCTGCCTACCGCCGCACGCCGGCTCGCCGAGGCAGAGACCGCCACATCGGTTTTCGCATCGCCACACGCTTCCCGTTCGGACTCTTCGAAAAATCGCGAGAACTCACTTCCGAGGGCGAGCTCATCATCTACCCCGCAGTCGACCCTGTGCTCCTGCCTCTGGACAGACCAGGCCAACAACTTGGCGGCCACGGTTCCGCCGGCCGTGGGACTGGAGACGAAATTCTCGGCGTTCGACCGATGCGCGACGGCGATGACCCCCGCGACATCTACTGGCGCAAATCCACCCTGGCGCATCAATTCGTGCTGCTCGAGCGCGCCCGAGAAACCCGTCGCGAAGTAGATCTGCTCGTGGACGCGACTTTCCCTGGCAGCACTCCCAGCGACGCCTGGCTCAAGCAGTTCGAACGCCGCATTCGCGATATCGCGTCCCAGGCTGTGGCACACCTCAAACGCGGCGATCGTGTCACGCTGCGCACCCAGTCCGGTGAACGCGCCCGCGCCGACGGCACGCTGGGCGCCGACCCCTTGCTTCGCTTCCTAGCACTGATCGAACCACACACCGCCGCTTCCTCGCGCGACCCGGACAGCGCACGCTCACCCTCCTCCCCCCGCCCGAGTGACGCCCTGGCCCCCGACTCTCGAATTGCCGCGGTTCCCCCAATGGAAGCCTGATCGATGCGTTTCGGCCTCATCCATCGAATCATGACCGATGCGCTGGCCACACTCGGGCTGTTGGCCCTGGTGACCAGCGGAGAGCTGCATCGCTGGATGGTTGCCGCCATCCTGGTCGGGCTCGTCGCCGCCCTTACAATCCCAGAGCGCTGGCAAGATCGCGCTTGGATGCGCCAGATCGCGGTAACCGCGCCCGTCGCCCTCCTGCTCACCCAGCTCGGCCGTCTCTTCGCCGGCGGAGCCCTGCTCCCCCTCGCGGTCGAGTTCGCCGCCGGCCTCCAGGTCGTGCGCCTGGCCACTCGCCGCGGCGCGGCCCACGACCAGCAAGTCATCGTCCTTGGCCTACTTCATCTGATCGCGGGCACCGTCCTGGGCGGCGGCCTCGCTTACGGGCTCTGCTTCGTCGGGTTCCTCATCGTTGCTCCCGGCGCGCTGGTGCTCAGCCACCTCCGCCGCGAAGTCGAAGGCAACTACCGGCAGGGCGCGCGCGACCGCACGGGGCTGCCCGTCGACGTCCCGCGCATCTTGCGCAGCCGCCGCGTCATCGGGCGTCCCTTCCTCATCGCCACCTGCCTTCTGAGCGTGCCCATCTTCTTGTTCACGGCGCTGCTCTTCGTCATGTTCCCCCGCGTCGGCCTTTCACTGCTCCTGCTCAACCACTCCAGGCCCACGCGCGTCGTCGGTTTCTCCGATCATGTCGACCTGGGCGGCGTCGGCAAGCTCCGGGCGGATCCAACCATCGCCATGCGCGTGCGCTACCCGGACCTCAAGGGCGACCCGCCGCCGCGCATCGCCCTGTACCTCCGCGGTACCGCCTTCGACACCTACGACGGGACAGCCTGGAAGCGCACGAAGGTCTCCCACGCCCGCGCCGAGCAGACCGGTGATTTCGTGCGCCTCTTCCGTTATCCCGACCCGGCCCGCGATCGCCGCCTGGTGATCGACCTCGAACCCATCGAGCCACCCGTCCTCTTCCTTCCACCACGCGCGGTCGGACTGCGCCTGGGAGCACCCACAGCACCACTGCTCGGCCGCAATGCAAAGGTCACCTACGGCGGTGAGGGCGAACTCCGCTACGAAAGTCCAGAAGAGCGCGGCATCCGCTACGACGTCTACCTGGCCGCGCCCAACGAACATCTCGCCGCTCACCTGTCGCCTGCCGAGCGGGAGCGCTACCTCCGGCTACCGGGCACGCTCACCCCCCGCGTCCGCGATCTGGCGCGCCGTTGGGTCGGGTCACAAGAGGATCCCTACCTTCAGGCAAAGCTGATCGAGTCACGCTTGCGCAAGGACTACCGCTATGATCTCGACTCGCCCTCGGGGGCGAAACCCGATCCGCTCGATCACTTCCTCTTCGAATCGAAGCGCGGCCACTGCGAGTTCTATTCGACGGCAATGGCCATCATGCTCAGAACCCTCGGCGTTCCGACACGCAACGCTACGGGCTTCATCGGCGGCACCTACAACTCGTTCGGCGACTTCTATGCCGTCCGCCAGGGCGACGCCCATTCTTGGGTCGAGGCCCATCTTCCCGGCCGAGGCTGGACTCGTTTCGATCCGACCCCCCCATCGAGCGCCGCACCGCAGAGCGAAATTACGGGCGTATTCGCCTTCATCCGTGACCTGGTCGAAGCCAGCGCTCAGCGCTGGAATCACCACGTCGTCGGCTATAACCTGCGCCAACAGGTCGACCTCTTGCGCAGTGTGCGCCAGCGCTATCGAGGCCTCAAACTGTCGCCCATCTGGCGCGAATTCGAGTCGCCGCGGCGCGCCGTCCCGCTGGCGCTCGGCTTGGCCCTGCTCGGGGCAGGCCTTTATCTGCTGATCCGCCGACGACGTCCAACGGCGCCGAGCAAGCGCGAAGCCCTGCGCGCCGCCGCCCGCGCTCATCAGATCATCGACCTGTACAAGAGCTTGGACGCCGCCCTCGCCATGCGAGGGGCACCTCGACCCTCCAGCACCCCCCCACTCGCCCACGCCCGCTCCTTGGCCGCGATCGGTCACCCGACGGGACCCGAGGCGCTGTCACTCACCGAACTCTACGTCCGCGTGCGCTTCGGTGGCCGCCCGCTCACCGAGGCGGACAAGCGCGACTTCATGCGTCGAGTCAAGGCCCTGCGCCAAGCACGCCCGGCGGAAGAAACCTTGGCGGCCTGAAGGCTCCTTGCAGCTGTGTCTGCGCGGGCGGTGCTGACTCGACGCTTGGCTCAGGCGCGTCCCGAATTGCCGTCGCCAGTGCTGTATGGCAACAGCTCTATTTGGCGACGACCCGCCATATGTCCCGCACGTCCAAACCACGAGTCGCCCGCCGGCCGCGCAGCAAGAGCATCTAGCTCGACCTCGACGTCGTCAGCCTCGAGCCAGGCAATCAAAGTGGCCTCTGGCCCCTCGTCGAGCTGAACCACCTCCAGAGACACACCCTCCCGCAACTCTTCGGAGTCGTACAAGTGTTCCGCCGAGCCGAGCGGGCGCGCCCCGTGAGTCGGCCTTCCCTGCTCGTCCAGCTCCTCCGGAGCATACGACTGTACGATCAGACGCCACCGCCCAGCGCCCGTGCAGCCGAGATCCGCTCGAACGCTTGCTCGCAACTGGGCGACCGCACTGCTTCCCAGAGTTGTGCTCGCCACCAGTGCCAACCACGACATTCCCGTCGCAGCGGACCGCCATACCCCCTGGGCAGCGGACGGTGGAACAGTGGCTAAAGGCGATTCCATGGGCTTCGAGCAAACATAAGCACACTTCGTGCCAACCCTGAGTCGCCGAACAGGTGCTGCTAACCCGGGGGAAAGCGACCTACGGATCCGCGGCCTCACCACGCAGGTGTCATGGAAGACCTACAATCGAGGTCCTTTGCGACCCACCGGGGGCGATCTATCACGCCAAACTGGGACAGATTCCCCCGCCCACCGGCCACCCGGGTCCGGGTCCAGAATGACCTAGTGCGCTCCGATCATCTCGAGCCACCGTCGCGCGGACGCACAGTCCCCCAAGCCCTGTGAACCACCCTCGCGATCCCGCTCGAGCGGCCCCGCAACGACCACAATGCCCTGCCTTTGTAACCCTGCAGCCAGCGGACCCCGATCGCCTCGGTCGCGACACGAAGAACGCCGATACCCCTTCACTACTCCGCCACTTCCGCGGACCCACGCTTCGACGGCCTGGTACGCTCGCTTCGTCGCAGGCTCCGAATCGAAGCGCAGATGCCAGGCGAACGCGCTCCGGCGTTCGTCCGCATACACCCCCAGGCTGTCACCAGCCCAGTCCCGCGCCGCTTCGTACGCCTTGGCCCGCGGCAACCACTCCTCCAAAAGCAGCCGTAGCGACTGTTCGCCCTCGACGTCTCGGTACAACAGCTCGGTGGGCCCTCCAGGCGGGGCACCCGGAACACCCACTGGCACGGGGAGCTCACCGGCAAGGTACTTCTCGGGGTGCAGCACCTGCTCCGTGGAGCTCGGTGGCTTCTCCCAGCAGGCATCCACCAGCTTCCAACCACCCTTCGCCCTCAATGCCTGCACGAACTCGAGCCCGTCCACGTAGGGCGCCACCACCGAACGCTTGACGATGCCCGGTACGCTGGGGTCCGCGTTCTGCATCTGCTCGATCTGCACTGCCAGCGCCCCTTCGGGCAGATCGAGTGACGTGCGGCCTGTTCCAACCAGCAGTCCGTCCAACATCGCGCTCGTGGCATCCCCTTCCGCGAGGCTGTGCAGCGCGCTCATGCGATCACCAGCGTCCGGCTGCCACGTCGTCAGTTCATCGAGCTTGTAGTGCTGATCTTGCAGCGCATGCACCAACTCGTGTGCCAGCGTCGCTCGCCACTCTGCGGCGCCCAAATCGGCTCCCAGGTACATACGCTTCGCTTTGGGATCGTAGAATCCGGCGAGCTCCGTGCCCAATACGTCGAGCAAGCTCTGTTCGTAGTCGAAATCTGCGCCTACCACACCCGCCAAGAACAGAAACTCATTGGTCGCGCGCAACACTTCCGGGGGCACGTCCTCCTTCAGCGTGCGCTTGACGTGAGCCACCATCTCTTCCCTCGACAGCTCTTGTCCGGTGACCGGAGTCAGCGCTGGTAGCTCGCGCAGCTGCGCAATGAACTTCAGGGTATCGGCAATGACAGCCTGCGCTTCGCCAGACCGGGCAGCATCCGTCTGTACTTCCTCGTCCGGCGCTGTCTTCACCGCTTGGGCTGACTGAACCGGCGGGGCGCGGTCGACCTCGGCCGCACTCCGCTCGGACGGCGCCGGCGCGCCTGCACAACCCGCTTGCCAGAGCAGACACGCGTGGACGAACCTGCGACGCCACATCCCTCAGCTGCCTGCGGCCGCGCGTAGTTGCCCTATCGCTTCTGCCCGGTCGGGATGGCCGAAAACGGCAGAGCCCGCGACCAACACGTTTGCCCCTTCCTCGACGACGATCCTCGCGGTTTCTGGCGAGATTCCCCCATCTACCTCGATGTCCACGTCGACGCCGGCCGCCTCTATCATCTTGCGAACCGCCCGAATCTTCGGAACCACGGCGCGAATGAAGCTCTGCCCCGCAAAACCCGGGTTCACCGTCATCACCAACACCTGGTCCAGATCTCCCAGCACGTATCGCAGGCTCTCCTCGGAAGTGTGAGGGTTGAGCACGGCACACGCCTTCTTTCCCAGCGCCTTGATTTGCGCGAGTGTGCCCTGAAATGACCTCCCGGCTTCCGCGTGCACCCCGATGACGTCAGCTCCCGCCTCCGCGAAAGTGTCGACGTAACGCTCCGGCTCGACAATCATCAAATGTACGTCGAGCGGCAACCGTGTCGCACGCCTGGCCGCCCGCACCATTTCCGGCCCATTCGCAAGGTTGGGGACGAACCGCCCGTCCATCACGTCCACATGGATGGCGTCCGCGCCAGCGGCCTCGACCGCCCGGATTTCCTCACCTAATTTCAGAAAATCTGCCGCAAGAATGGAGGGGGCTATCCGGATCGGGCTCTTCATTGCCAACGACCGCATACCCTACACTTCGTGGGGGCGCCACTGGCAGCCGCCAAAACCACGCGACCTGCCAGCGAAATTGGCACCAACGTCGCCGCTTTCCGGCTGCGCGGACCACCTGGTGCTCAATTGACGAACTTCGCAAAGCCCGCTCCGCACGCTGTGATAGAGTTCTGGCTCCGTACACAATCCAACGGCCATCATCAGAGCACCATCCCAGAACCATGATCACCCGCCCCCTAGGCAAGCAAGACTACGACCATATCGTGCAGATCATCGATCGTTGGTGGGGTGGACCTACCAGCGCCCTGGCGCACCCGATCTTCTTCTACGAACTGGGCGGGTTGGCTCGCGTCGTGGAGCACGACGGAATCTTGGTCGGGTTTCTGTTCGGCTTCATCGCGCCAGGGCCGCCCAAGACCGGCTACGTGCATCTCGTCGGCATACACCCCGACTATCGACGGCGCGGCGTGGGTAAGGTCCTCTATCAGAGCTTCGAAGAAGACGCTCGCGCCGCGGGGTGCTCTCGTCTCAAGGCCATCACCACGACCGGTAACGAGGGTTCGATCGCCTTTCACGAAGCCACGGGGTGGACCGCGACTCAGGTCGAGGACTACGCCGGTCCCGCCAGGCCTCGCGTGGTCTTCAACAAGAGCTTGTAAAGAGCCGGCGCACGTGAGCGAGGTCTCCGCGACACGCGACACATTGAAGGAGGCGCGCGCTCGACTCCAACTGCCCTTACGCAGCTTGCAGGGCATGGCGCGGCGGGCAGAGTTAGACAGTGCCACCCAGTTCGTTGCGGACGCGTGTGATTGGCTCTACCGCGCCGAGCAAGAAATCGATGACCCTGCTCAGCACGAGCCCGTCACGCAAGGCATTCGCCGCAGCATGGAGTGCTTGGGTCGCGCGCTCGGTGTCCTGGAGGCTAGCAAGGACGACCCAGCCACACCGGACGAGATCACCGAATCTGTGGCACGAGCGCTCGCGTTGCTCTACCCGGTCGCCCAGGGTCGCATGCGCAGACGCCGCGCCGTCATGCTCGGTGGGCCCGAACAGCTCCGCGAACCCATCGCCTACGTGCCAGCTGCGCCCAAGCCGCCGCAAACGCGTTCCTCCGCTGCACCCGGTCCAAGACAACGTCCCAATCGCCGGGGTACGCCCAGAGCGACCCTCGAGGTCGATATCGGGCTGCTCAGCGACTCGCACTTCTATACGGGCCTTTCTATGGACGTTTCCAAGGGGGGACTTTTCGTGGCCACCTACGATCCCCTGCCACCGGGAAGCCTGCTGACGCTGTTCTTCGTGCTCCCCTCCGGCGCTGCGGTCGAGGCGCCCGGTACCGTTCGTTGGACCCGTGCTGGCAACGAAGACACACCTCCCGGGATGGGCGTGGCGTTCGAAACCCTCAGTGAAGCCGCGCGGGCGGCCATCGCGTCGTTCTGTGAACAGCGCACGCCGCTCTATCATGATTCCGCCGACGATTAGCCTTCGAGTGAGTCCAGCTTGATCCTCACTGCCACTCGGATAAGGGTTGGGCCAACCCCGGGCATGCGTTGAAGGGCGGCGTCGATGACCAAATCCGAAGTGAAGCTCCATGAACTCAGGCACCTGGCCCTTTTTGGCGCCATGGCGGACTCGGCACTGCAGCATCTGGCCTCGTCGCTTTCGGTCATCGAGCCCAAACCTGGCGAGGTACTGTTCAAGGAAGGCGACCCAGCGGACGACATGTTCGTGGTACTGACGGGCGAAATCGAGGTCCTGAAACGCAGCCGGCAGGGGACTGAATCGCGCGTCGCAATGCTCGGGCCAGGAGACTGGTTCGGTGAAATGAGCATAGTGGACGTTCAGCCGAGATCAGCCACGGTCCGCGCCGTTGCTCCCAGTCGGCTATTGCGCATCGGTTCCGTCGATCTGGATAGCCTGTACCGATACGACGTGAAGGCCTATGCGCTCATCGTCCTGAACCTGGCGCGAGAGCTCAGCCGTCGCCTGCGCGTCGCCGATGGAATTCTGGCGGACTTCATCGCCAACGTCGTGGACAACTACCTCGCCGCCGGCTCGAAGAAGCACTGACGCGCGCCTAGCGGTCGCCCACCCGGAGCGCGAACGGCGCTTCGCCCGCTGCGCCTCCTTCGGACAAAGCCCCGCCTTCGCCACCGGGCCCAGTGGTCGACCCCGAGGTCGCCGTCGAGCTGGTGATCGCGGCGTTGCCTGTGCCGCCGGCACCGTCTGTCGCGGCTCCGGTGCCTGCTTGCGTCCCGCCAGACCCCGTCAGCCCGCCTGTGGTGCTCGCGCCAGCGGTGGTCGCGTTCGCGATGCCAGTGGCGGCACTGGTGCTGTCGCCGCCCGTGGCGCTGTCCGTGCCCCCCGTCGTGGCATTCGCCGCCCCGTCACCAACCGGTTCCGGCTGCGGGTTGAGGCAGGAAGCAACGACCAGTCCTGCCAGCCATGTGATGCCCCAACGTGATGACCGCGCCAAACGCTTCATGGTTACTGCTCCCCTTCCGCACCCGCTTCGCCCGCAGCCCCGGCTGCGCCACCCGGCGCAACTTCTCCGCCCGAAAGGCTGCCGCTGTCACCTTCACTGCCACCCGAACCGGGGGATGGGGTTCCACCCGTGCCACCCGTGTCGACGCTCGCGCCGCCCGACGTCGCGCTTCCCGTAGCGCCAGTGCCGCTCGAAGACGCCGTGTCGCCCGCCCCCGCGGACGGCGGCACAGGCTGCGGATTGAGGACACCATCGTCGCACGATGCAACGAGCACCGCGACGACAAGGGTAAACCAGCTGACCGTCCCACGTGCCATCCTCGTCCATCGCATAGCACAGATTGCGCCAAGTCCAAGAGGCGGATAGGGCCACCAGGGGGTCTGCGAAGCCAACCGGACATCTTGGCACAACTTGGCACATTCCCGATTGGGACGCCACGCGCGGCGGGTCCCTAACTGGTCGAGCCCTGTCTTGCCTTCCTCGCCCGGTCGAGCAGGGCCATCACGACGTCCGTGTCCGGCGGTGTAGCTCCCAGGGCCACCGCCAACCGCTCGAGCTCGGCCCCTACGCGCCGGAGCGCCATCGCGACTTCATCCGCGTTGCTTGTAAAAATATCCTGCCAGATATCCGCCGACCCGCCCGCGACTCGCGTTGCACTCGCGAAGCCCGGCCCTGCCGCCACCTCGGCGCCAAACTCCGAAGCCTGAGTCTTGAGCAGACTCGCCAGGATCTGTGGAACGTGGCTGGTCAATGCCACCGCGCGGTCGTGCGCCTCCGCCTCCATCACGACCGGCTCGGCACCGACAGTCTTCACCAGTTGCTCCACAGCCTGAAAAGCCCCTGGCGCACTCGCGCTGGGACACAAGATCCAGCGTCGACCCTGGAACAGGTCCGGATCCGCGTGCTCCACCCCGCCCTCCGGAAACCCTGCCATGGGGTGACCGGGCACGAAGCGCTCGGCGCCCGCACACTGCTCGGCGGCCAGCACGATGCCTCGTTTGGTGGACCCGCAGTCTGTCACCGTGCTGCCAGATGCCAACGCGCGAGGCAACTCCTGCCGAATCGCACGGACGGGGACCGAGAGAACGACGACCTCCGCTGCCGCAAGCGCCCCCTCGACCTTGGCCTGGTCATGTGAGTCGACGATCTGGTCCACTTCTCCACCGAGAACCTGCGCCGCACGACGGTATTCCGGATCGATGCCCACCAGTCGTAGCTGCGCCGCACGCTGGCTCAGCGCGCGCAGCAAGGAACCACCGATCAAACCGACCCCGACGACGGCGACGCTGTTCATGCCCGCACTGCGTTCCCAATCGCCCGAAGCTTTTCCGCCAAGGCCACCGCGCTCGACCACGACAGTGTTGCAGGGACCCTGGGCGTCGCTCCTTCGGCACCTACCCAAACCCGCAAGATGACCCCATCCGAGCCGGCTGCGATCGCGGCACACGCAACGGCCGTGGAGTAGCGGGCGCGCTGCGCAATGGTCGGCACATCCACGACGATGGGCAGATGTGTACGGAGCTTCGCCCGCGCGATCGCGGCGATTTCGAGCGTGCGCGCTCCGTTGGGGTATTCACCGCCGGCTTCGAGCAGCACCACGCTCCCTTCCCTGAGCGTCAGCTCGCGCTCGGCCGCACCAATCCAAGCGTTGGCGCCCCAGCTCGGGCCCCGTTCCACGAACACGACAGGCCACCGCGGGCTCGTGGGATGGGGATTGATAGACAGGCAGGTCAACGCCCCGATGCTGTCTGGCGCGATGCGCGCGCGCGTCACTGCCGCATCGAAGGGGCGTCCGGCTCGTACCTCATACCCGAGCTCGGCGGAGGGTGGCGGAATCTCCTCGCTGGGCGCCTCGCTCGATTGCTCCACGCCGACCGGTTCGATGGCGATCCAAGGGCGACCTCCTCCGATCGTCCCCCAGGCGCCTTCCACGAGGGTCGGCGCCGCCCGAAAACGTCGCGACGCCAGTCGGAAAGGCTCGCTGACTCGAACGACTTCAGCGACTCCCTCGAACTCACGCAACACCGCGACGTCATTGCTGCTCACATCGCCGACCACACCCAGAATGATGCGCGACTGTCCGCTCGACCGATGCACATCGAAGCCCCCCTCTATGAGGTACTCCATCACGCGCTCGAGAGCCAGATCGCTGGCCTCGGGATCCATGATTACGATCATGCGGAGCCGGCGAGCCTAGCAAAACCCCAGAGGAACCCCAAGCTCGTACGGGCACCGCACACAACCACCACGCCGGAACCTCCACTTCTGCACCCGCTGTTCCTTCGGCTCGAGTTTGCCTCCATCTTCGAAAGCTCACCTACACCAGCGGAGCTCTCGCTACAAGCCGGCAAGCCGGACGTTGTCTCCCTGGAGACCCGGAGAACCTTTGGGTAAGCTTAGGGCTCGGTCTTCGATCTTCGCGGCATGCACACTCAAGACGATCCTCTGATAGGAAAGCTCGTTTCCGGGCGGTATCGCGTCAAGCAAGTGCTGGGCGCGGGCGGCATGGGGCAAGTCTATCTGGCGGAGCACGAGGCGATTCAGAAGAAGGTCGCGCTGAAGGTGCTCCACCTGCACTATTCGAAGAAGGCGGACATCGTCACCCGCTTTCGCCAGGAAGCTATCAGCGCCTCGCGCATCAAGCATCCGAATGTCCTGGAAGTCTTCGACTTCGGCCAGCTGGACGACGGCAGCTTCTTCCTCGCCATGGAGTTCCTCGAGGGCTGCGACCTCGCGGACGACTTGAAGCGACGCCAAAAACTCGACCCCGCTCGAGCGCTCAGCGTCGCGCTGCAGATCTGCCGAGCTCTCGGTGCCGCGCACAAGCAGGGCGTCGTGCATCGTGACATGAAGCCGGAGAACGTCTTCCTGCAGCGGACGGCCGACGGCGAAGAGATCGTCAAGATCGTGGATTTCGGCATCGCCCAACTCCGCTCCAATGACGAACTGGCAGAACAGGAAGAACCCAAGCGGCGACTCACCAAGACGGGCATGATCTTCGGAACGCCCGAATACATGGCTCCAGAGCAGGCGGCCGGGCGCCAGATAGACGCGCGCGTCGACGTCTATGCCGTGGGCGTCATCCTGTTCGAGTTGTTTTGCGGCGCCGTTCCGTTCACCGGTGACAGCTTCCTCGAAGTGCTGAACAAGCACCTTTCGGAGCCGCCGCCGAAGATGGCGAAATTTGCTCCCGAGCTCCACCTCTCCGAGGAGCTGCAGGCGGTCATCGACCGCTCCCTCGCGAAAAAGCCCGACGACCGCTTTCAGAGCATGAGCGACTTCGCGCAGGCTCTGTTGAGCACACCCGAAGGACGTGAGTACGGCGGGGCCAGCCGCCTCAGCGCCATTCCGGAGTTCGCCACGGGCCCGATGGCGCCTGTGCCCGGCGCGGCCACCGCCGCACAATTCGCCAGCCGTAGCGCCTCCACCGTCGGCCAGGGTAGCGCTCTCGTGGCACCCGCAAACACCGCGCCATCGTCCGACACGCAGCTCGAGGGCACCCGCAGCGCAGAAACTCGCTCGAGCTCCGCCGCACTGCCCGTGGCACTGGCCCTGGGAGGACTCTTGCTGCTCGGCGGTCTGGGCCTGGGCGCGTTCGTGGTGCTGAAAAGTAGCACGGCCTCCAGCACCGCCCCCAGCGCCGAGTCGCCCTCCGACCCCGCGCTCCCGCCCGAAAAAGCAGCGCCTGCGCCCACCCAAAGTGACGCACCACCCCCGCCCGCCAGTGCCACCACGGAAGTGACCCCCACCACCCGCGTGACCCTCGATGTGGTCACCGATCCTCCCGGAGCCGTGCTACTCAAAGACGGCTTCCAGGTGTGCGACGCCACACCTTGTGAGGTCGTGGCCTCGGTGAACGAGCCACTGGAACTCGAAGCCCACAAAGGCACCGCCAAAGGCGTTGCGCGCGTGCTCGCCCAGCGCGACCAAACCGTCAAGGTCAAGCTCGAGCAACCCCACCCCAAGCCGCGCTCCCCCAAACAGCCCGCCGGCAAGAGCGCGCAGAAAAAGCAGACCCCTCGCATGTGCGAGGTCGAAGTAGACGGGCTGAAGATCCTCAGGCCCTGCAACTGAGACTGGGCCGATCCAATGCCTACGCGGCACTGCTCGGGTAGTTGCTGCCTTCGGGCTCGAGCTTACCCGTCTGGTAGCGGCCCCAGTACTCCGCGAGCCGACGCCTGAGTTCCGGAGCCAAGATGACGCTGCCAATGATGTTGGGGAACGCCATGCAGAGGATCAACAAGTCGGAAAACCCCAGCACCTGCTCGAGCTTCGATACGGCGCCGATGAAGACGAAGGCGACGAAGATGATACGAAACACCACTACGCTTTTGAGCCCCCTGCCTCCGAAGTGATCCAGCAAGTAGATCCAGCCTCGCTCACCGTAGTAACACCATGAAATCATTGTAGAATATGCAAATAGCAGGATGCTGATGGTCAGCACGGCGGGAAACCACGACATCACCGATCCAAAGGCGGCTGTCGTCAGCTGCACCCCGTCCGCGATGCTGGGGTCGCTCCACACTCCGCTAACGATCACGACGAGCGCGGTCATTAGGCACACCACCATGGTGTCGATGAAAGGCCCCATCATCGCCACCAGACCTTCGCGCACGGGTTCGTCGGTCTTTGCCGCCGCATGCGCGATCGCGGCACTTCCGAGGCCCGCTTCATTGCTGAAGGCGGCGCGTTTCACTCCCCACACCAGGACGCCTGCCATTCCGCCGTACAAAGCGTTGTCTGTGAAGGCCATACGGAAGATCAAACCAACCGCCTCCGGCACCCGGGCTATGTTCGTGAAGATCACCACCAAGGAAGCGGCCACGTAGATCACGACCATGGCAGGTACGATTTTCGAAGTGGCCGCACCAATGCGTTTGATGCCGCCCAAGATCACCAGGGCCACCAACGCAGCGAGTACGAGGCCGAACACGTTGCCGTATTGTTTGTCGACGTTGAAGGAGTCGGCGAATGCCGCAAACGCCTGATTCGACTGGAACATGTTGCCACCACCCAATGCTCCGCCCATGATCATGAAGGCGTAGGTGACCGCCAACGCCTTGCCAAACGGCTTGTACCAGCCCCCCTTGGCTCTCAGCCCGAGGTCCAGGTAGTACATGGGACCCCCGCTGATGCTTCCATCGGCATTCTGCTGCCGGTACAGCTGCGCCAACGTACAACTCGAAAACTTGGCGCACATTCCAAAGAATGCCGTCACCATCATCCAGAACACGGCTCCGGGCCCACCCAACTGGATAGCGATGGCCACGCCAGCAATGTTGCCGAGCCCAACCGTGGCGCTCAGCGCGCTGGTCAGCGCGCGAAAATGGGTAATTTCGCCGGTGTCTTCCGGGTCGTCGTACTTACCGCGTACCACCTCGATCGCGTGCCGGAAGCCTCTGACGTTGATGGCGCGGTACCAGATGGTGAAGAACACGGCGCCCACGAGCAGCACCACGACCAGAAACGGAACCTCGACGACTTTCCGTTTCTGTTTCCCCGTGGCCGGGTCAATGACGGGTTTGCCTTGCTTGTCGAATTCCCCCGCGGTGAACGTATCCCCGGCGACATTGAAGAACAACGCCTTGCCGACCACATCGTTCACCGAGCCGAGAGCCTTATCGAAAGCACTCGGTTCGGGTTTAGGCGTCGATGCTTCCTGCCCCGCCCATGCACCGCAGCACCAGGTGCCAAACGCCGTCACGAGCAGCAGCCGAAAGAGCCAACGCCTGAGAAGATGCTTCATCGCCGCGAGAGTACCGATCCCGGGCGGCAAGACCAAGCGCACGCCGCGGCTCCCAACCAGAAACGGAGCGGACGCACGAGCCGACATTTCGCCATTTTCCTCAATTCTTCTGCACGGTTATAGAATCACTGTCGGGCGACCTGGGGGCCTGGCAACGCATTCGCAGCGCCGAGCACACCTGCCGACGTCACGTCGACAACGACGCCTCTGCTATAAGCGCGCGGGTGCACCAAGCCGTGAACAGCCCTCGGGTTACCTTTCGAGGCAACCTGGCGCACACTCGACATGGCTGGCTGCGGCTGACTCCGGCTTACTCCGTGCAGCTGGTCGAAGAGCTCGTGGCACAGCTGCCGTCGACCGCGCGCGTGCTCGACCCCTTTTGTGGCAGCGGCACCACGCTCCTCACCTGCGCGGAGCGAGGCCTCGCCTGCGCCACGGTCGATCTGAACCCTTTTCTGGTCTGGCTCGCCAACGCGAAGGCCAGCGCGTATTCCCCCTCCGAAACCGCACGTGCGACGGCGTTGGTCGAACGCATGGCTGGCGCCAGCCAGCGAGCAACCAGGCGCCCAGCCTGGACGCCCCCTCTTTCGAACATTCAACGCTGGTGGGACGACGCGACTCTCGCTGCGCTTGCACAGGCTTTCGGTACCTTGAAGCGCGCGCGTCAGCCGGCCCCCGTACGCGACCTTGCCAAGATCAGCTTCTGCCGCGCGATGATCGCGAGCGCCAACGTCAGCTTCGGGCACCAGTCCATGTCCTTCGGTCGGGGCGCTGGCGAGCCCGAGCGCGTCGCCGAGCTGCTACTGGCTGCCGCACAGACCGTGGGTGAAACCGCCACGGAGACTCTCGAAAAACCCCAACCAGGGGCGCTCATCGATGACTCGCGCCGGCTCTCCGCGCTCAGGCGCCGCCGCTTCGACGCCGTGGTCACCTCGCCCCCGTATTGCAACCGTATGAGCTACATCCGCGAGCTCAGACCGTACATGTACTGGTTGGGGCACCTCGAAAGACCGGCAAATGCCGGCGAGCTCGACTGGCAGGCGATTGGCGGCACCTGGGGTATAGCGACCAGCCGACTGAACCGCTGGCACCCCACGCGTCCCGCGCTCAGGAACGACCGGCGCCTCCTGGAAATCGTGCGGGCCATCGCGCAGCAAAGCCAGCTCTTGAGCCGCTATGTCCATCGCTATTTCTGCGACATGGCGGAACACCTGGGTCATCTGGTCCCGAGACTCGGCCGCGGCGCCACGCTGCACTACGTGATCGGCAATTCCAAGTTCTACGACGTCGTGCTTCCCACCGAAAGACTCCTGGCCGCCCAGATGAAAGAGGCGGGCCTCACCAACGTCAGGGTGCGAACGCTCCGCACGCGTTCCAGTAAAGCGGAGCTTTTCGAGTATCTGGTGACGGCTGTCAAGACCTGAGGGGGTCGCTCTCGACCTCAGGCAGCCAGCATTCCGAATGCCGCCACTCCGCTCTGCCGCAGCACGCGACGCAGCTGAGCGACCCCCGCCGCATCATCGCCCAGACAAGCTCCGAGCAGCGCCGCAGCCCAGCCGTCCAGGGTGCTATCCCCACACTCCTCGAGGTCCGACGCCTGACCAGACAGTGTTCGCGTCCATGCTCGAGCCATCTGGCACACGTCGGGAACCAGCCTCAGCTGGCCCGAGCTACATGTTGCGAACCCCTGGTCCAACAGCGCCCGCTCGGCGCGTTCACTCAGCCCTTCGAGGACGAGCTCACCTCCGGAAAGGAATTCTCGCAGCCGCGCAGCCAGCCGGGTTTCGCCTCGCCCGAGCGCCACTTCGACCAGTGCTGCGATGAAGCAATCCAGGTCGGAGGGTGGGCCCGCCGCTACGAGACCGGGCATGGCAGGCGAAAGAAGCTCGACGCCTTCGACGACCGTCGGCTCGTCGCCCTCGGTTTGCCGCCGCGCGGGCACGGCCGAGGGCGCCGCACAGGGCTCTTGCGCCAGCCAGGCCACCCCCGAAAAGATTTCCGGGTTGTCATGCGGGAACTCCGCCCCTCGGATCGGCTCGAACCTTCGACTGGGCATCGGTCCGTGGTAGGCAGCAATTGTCGCCTGGGGCAACAAATCCGCGGGTTCTGGCCGGGTCGACCCGCTCACCGATGCTGCCCGGAGCCTCGACAAGGCGCTAGTATGGGGACCAATGAAATTGTCCATGGGCTGCACGCTCGCCGCGTTCGTGCTGGGCTGTTCGGTCACGCCACCGCCTCAATGGGCCAGCGGCGGGGCTCGCTTGATGGTGGCTCGGGCCTACTGGGAACGCGGCGACTACGATCGCATCGAGATTCGGGCCGACGGAGGTGTTTACGAGGGTGACGACCGCGTCTTCACCATAGACCGCGTGGGACGTGTCGTGGACGAGGACTACGAACCGTTCGCGCTGATGGCGGAGGACGGGCGCGTCCTCGGCCCCGAAGAACGCGAGTACGGGCGCGTCGGTCTACACAACGCATCCCCGCCCGGCAGGCAGAATGCCTGGCTCAGCATTCAACCCGATGGCCGCGTGACATACTACGAGTTGGACGGCGAGCAGCACTTCGGCGGCAAGTGGTACGGATGCGGTGGACCCATGCTTCGCACCTGCACCCTGGTGACGCACGTCTTCCTGCTGCGCGCCGAACGAGCGCGACGTGGCTCGGGCCCGAGCATAGGCCTAGGCATCGGCATCGGGCTGTGACCAGGCCCAGCGGGCCGGGCATCAACGCCGCCTGCGACCTCGCGTCGACGGAGCACGCGCGCTGCGCTGCGAGGTCGAGCTTGATCGACCCTTCTTCGACGTGCCGCCGGACGTGACCTGGCGAGGCCGTCGCGACCCCTCTGGACGAGCCTTGGGGTCCTTCTTTGAGCGCCGCCCTGAGCGCTGAGGCTTGTCGCGGTACGCCGCGGACGGCGGAATTCTCCGCGCATAGACCGTGCGACGCAGCACCGCAACGTCCTCGATGACCACCAGAACCCGATCCCCGATGCTCACCATCTCACCCGAACGGGTGCCCACGACCGAGAGCTCGAGATCGTCCAGCTCGTAGCGATCGGGACCCATCGATTCGAAGCGCACCAAGACGTCGATGAAGGGGTCATCCAGCGAGACGTACATGCCGCTACCGACGATGGTGGTCACGATGCCCTCGAACTTGTCGCCCACGAGCCCCCGAGCATACAGCGCTCGATACAAGTCCACGACCTCGCGTTCGACATCGATCGCGGCGCGTTCTCGCAGACTGGCAGCTGTCGCTCGAGCGCGCAGCGCCTCGATGGCGGATGGACTGGTATCGGGCTTTTCGCCACGCAAGAGCCACTTGACGGCTCGGTGCACCTCGAGGTCCGGATAACGGCGAATCGGCGACGTGAAATGCAAGTAGCTTTCGGAGGCCAGTCCGAAGTGGCCGATATTGACGATGTCGTAAACGGCCTGTTTGAGGCTGCGCAAGAGCAGCATCTCCAGAACCGGTTTCTTTTCATGTTCGGCAATCTTCCGCAGCCAGCGACTGACCCCATCGGGTTCCAGCATTCGGTCGAACTCGAAGGGGACACCCAAGAGCTCGGCCACCTCCGCCAGACGCTCGAGCTTCGCCTCGTCGGGCTTGCCGTGGACGCGATAAATCGCCGGTGAACGGCGCTGCGAAAGCCACTGAGCGACCAACTCGTTGGCCAGCAGCATCAGCTCCTCGACCATCACGTAGGCGCGCTTGATACCGGGGTCTTGAGCGCGTCTGCTGATTCCCGCTGGCGCGCCCGTTTCGGGGTCTATCTTGACCCGCGCCTCAGGCAGATCCAAATCGAGAGCGCCCCGCTTCATGCGGAGCCTGCGTAGCTTTCTGGCCAGCTCGTCCAGCACCTTGAGCTCGCGCTTCATCTGCTCCGCCTGCGCACTTTCAGGCGCCTGGTCCGTAAAACCCAGCGCCCGAGCAACGCCGCCGTAGGTCAGCATGGCACTCGAGCGCATGATTCCCTCCACCACCTCGAAGCGCTCCACTTTGGCGTGCTTGTCGAGCTCGGCAATCACGCACAAGCACAACCTGTCGTGGTCGGGCAAGAGCGAGCAGAGGTCCGCCGCCAAGGCTGCGGGTAGCATGGGGATGGCGCGGTCGGGCAGGTAGATGGTGCAGCCCCTCAGCACGGCTTCACGATCCAGCTCGGACCCGGGTTGGACGTATTCGCTCACGTCTGCAATGGCGACCCAGGCGCGGTACCCGGTAGGCGTCCTCTCCACCCAGATAGCGTCATCGTGATCGCGTGCATCTTCCGGATCGATGGTGGGCAAGGGGACCCGTCTGAGGTCGACGCGACCCTGGCTGGGCAGCGACTTGAGCCGCGCTGCCATACGCTCGGCCTCCCGCACCGCGCCCTCGGGGTGTTCCTCCTCGATCTGCTCGCGCACGAGGATCTTCGCGACTTCCGTGTTTGGATCCCCGGGTACGCCGAGTACGGCAACCAGCTGGCCTTCGGCGTTCTCGTCCGCGAATTTCGGAAAGCGCGTGATCCTCACGACGGCGGCATCGCCGTCTCTTCCCTCGGCGCTGCCCCCGGTCAGCACGATGGGGCCGCGCACACGAGTATCGTCTGGCTCTAGCCAGACGCTCTTCCGACGCTTGTGCAAGACGCCGGCGATGCGTTCGTTGCGGCGCTCGAGGATCTCGTCGATGCGCCCTTCGACGCCCCGCGCAGTGCGCGCGATGACCACCACTCGCACGCGATCGCCATGCAATGCGCCGCCGATTCCATCAGGGGCAACGTAGACATCCTCTTGACCCGCGGCGGTCACGAAGCCAAACCCGCGCGGGTTGACACTGAGCACGCCCTCCCAACCGGAGCCGGCCGCGGTGGCATCCACACCTGCCTTGTAGCGATTGCCGGGAAGCTTGCGCACCGTTCCCTCGAAGCTCAGCTGCGCCAATACCTCCAGCAGGCGCGGGTAGGCGGACTCGGCCACACCACAACGGCTGGCGATCTCCTTTGCGTGCAGTGCTCGAGTACCCTGGCTCAAGCACTGAACGATCTCGCCACGGGACGGTAGGGGTTTGGCCATACAGGCCCCTCATAGCCCCGGGGGACTCCCCAGTCGCCCGCAAATCAGGATAATTCACGTTTTTCCCTCGCAAATCACAAAATCTTCGCTGGCAAACGCTCACGGGTGACGCGGCATGAGGCTCGGCCTATACGTGCTCTGGTGAACGCCCGATGGCTTCTCTGGACACTTCGTTTGGCCCTGCTGGTGGCGCTTGCCGTCAGCGCAGCCCTGCTCGTGGACTACTCCTCTGCTTCGCCCGCATTTTGCTCGGTAGGCTCGGGCTGCGATGACGTGAGGCGTAGTGGACTGGGCTACATCCCACTGCCGCCAGCCAGAACCTACATTCCTGTCCCGGTGGTCGGTCTGGTTGGCTTCGGGCTGGCGTTCGGAGCCACGCTCTTGTCCGACTGGCGGAATCGGCGCCGCTGGTCCCTGTCGCTGCTCGCGGCCGGTGCCTTTGCCGCGTTCGGCTTCTTGCTGGCTCAAGCCATCTGGATCGGGCAGTTCTGCTCGCTGTGCGTCACGGTGGATCTGGCAGCACTCGTCGCATGCGCTCTGGCGTTCGGCATCCCCAAGGCCGGCTGGCAGCAGACTCGCGAAGAAGAGCTCGGTGAGCGCGCGAGCCCCTTCGGACTCAGACCGGTGGCCTGGGCCGCGCTCGCCGCCCTGGCCGTCCTCACTCCCTGGGCATGGCCGCACGTCAAACCCGCCTTGCCAGTGCCAGCCAAGGTCGCCGCCCTCTACCAACCCGGCAAGATAAACGTCGTCGAGTTTGCAGACTTCGAGTGTCCGTTCTGCCGCAAGCTTCACTCGGAACTCGACACGATCCTCGAAGACTACGACGGTCGCGTGAACTTCGTGCGCTTGCACATGCCACTGGATCGACATCCCCACGCACGGCCCGCCGCGCGCGCCGCCGTGTGCGCGGGCAAGCAGGGAAAAGAGGCGGCTATGGCCAACTATCTGTTCAAAGCCGAAAGCCTCGATCCGCCCTCCATCCTGCATGGCGCTGAGCAGCTGCGGCTCGACTTGAAGCAATTCAAGCACTGCCTCGCCGAGGCAGCGACCGACCGCGTCATCGACCAGCAGGCAAGCATTCTGCGGGAAGCGGGTTTTCAGGGTCTGCCCACCACCTACGTTGGATCCATGAAGATCGTGGGGGCACAGCCGGAACAAGTCTTCCGGCAGGCGCTCGACGATGCCGCGAGCGGCGCGGAGCCCACGGGGGTTCCCGGCTGGGTGTATTGGCCTCTGGTCGCGCTCGCCTTCGGCATCGTGCTGTTCGTCGGAAGGCGACGCCCGCCGCCTGGCGGCACGCGCACCCAGGCGCGCTGACCTCCTGGGTGCTAAGCTGAGAACGTGGCTCAAGATCCAAGCATCGAGGACCACGAGCCCGCCGAGCAGGCCGGAGCGCGTGATGCGCCCTCTGCCATCGGGCCAGGCGCCTTCGTCCCGTTCGAAGCGTTCGTGGCACTTCCAAAAACCGATCTGCATGTGCACCTCGATGGCTCGCTCAGGCTCGAGACCATTGTCGACCTGGCCGCAGCAGAGCGCATCGACCTGGGGGTGAAGAGCGCCCGCGAGCTGCGCCTGGCCATTGGTTGCGGCAAGCACTTCGGGTCGCTCGTCGAATACCTGCGTGGCTTCGAGATCACATTGAAGGTGATGCAAACCGAGGAAGCCCTCGAACGGGTCGCCTTCGAGCTCGCCGAGGACGCGCACCGGGAAAACGTTCGCTACATGGAGGTGAGATACTCGCCAATGCTGCACACTCGGCGTGGCCTGAAGCTCACCAAGGTCGTCGAGGCGGTTTTGGCGGGGCTACGGCGCGCGCGTGAAACCTACGGCATCAAGGCGAACCTGATCATCTGCGGCATCCGCAATATCTCGCCCGAGTCGAGCTACGCGATGGCCGAGCTGGCAGTGGCGTACAAGAACCGAGGCGTGGTCGGTTTCGATCTGGCCGGGGCGGAAGCCGACAACCCTGCCAAGCACCATCGAGCCGCTTTCCAGCTGGTGCGGGACAACAACATCAACTGCACGATCCACGCGGGCGAGGCTTATGGCCCCGAATCCATTGCCCAGGCTATCCATGTCTGCGGCGCTCATCGCATCGGTCACGGCTGCCGCCTGCGCGAACACGGAGACCTGCTTCACTTCGTGAACGACCACAGAATTCCACTGGAGTGTTGCCCATCCAGCAACGTTCAAACCGGCGCCGTCAAGGACTTGCGCTCGCATCCCATCCGCTTCTACTTCGATCTGGGGCTGCGCGTGACCGTCAACACCGACAACCGCTTGATCACGGATACCTCGGTTTCCAAGGAGCTCTGGCTCGCCCACACCGAGACTGGCTTCCCTTTCGATGAAATCAAGAGCTTGATAATTGCTGGCTTCAAGTCGTCGTTTCAGCCGTTTCACGAGAAGCAAGCGATGCTTCGCAGGGTCACTCGAGAGCTTGCCTGCTTCGACGGCTCCGGCAACCGCACGACGACGACGACCGACTCGGTGGTGCCTCCCGGAGCGGCTCTCGCCTGACCGCACGAGACGGCTTGCTCGGGGACGCGCGTCAGAAGAAGATCTCGTCTCGGATGGACTCGGGGGTTGCCTGGCCGAGCGCTTCGACAGCCTTCTGCACCGCCTTGGAATCGTCGTCGGGCAGCCTCACCAGGAAGCGAACGTACAGGTCGCCCTGCTGATTCTTGCGCACCACGCCTTTGCCTTTCAAGCGCACCACCTGACCACTTTGAGCATGCTTCGGCACGGTCAGGCTGACGGTCCCCTCGGGGGTGGGAACGCGGACTTTTGCACCGAAGTACGCCTCACTCGCACTGACGGGTAGGTCCAGGTACAGGTCGAGCCTATCGCGCTCGAAGTGCGGATGCGGCCGCACCCGAATTGCCAAGATCAGGTCTCCCGGTGGGCCGCCGCTGCGACCGGGTGCACCATGGCCGGGAACGCGCACCTTGTCGCCGTTGTCGGCGCCCTTCGGGATGCGGACGGTCACCTCGTCTCCACCGTCTTGGAGCCTGAGCCGCAGCTCCGCCCCGCGCAGCGCGGACACGAAATCGACGGTCACCTCACTCGCAACATCGTTGCCCTTGGCCCTCGCGCCAGCGCGCCCACGACCGTTGCCGGCGAACAGATCGCCAAAGAGATCGCCGAACCCACCTGAACCGGCCCCAAATAGATCTTCCAGGTTCTGTGGACGACCCTGCCGGAAGCGCGCACCACCCGCGGTCGCCCGCCGGTACGCACGCGCGGCCTCTGCGTCGAACCCTTCCCGAAGACCGTCCTCACCGAACTCGTCGTACAGTCGGCGCTGCTTGGGATCGCTCAACACCTGATGGGCGCGATTGACCGTCTTGAAGCGCGTCTCCGCCGCAGCGTCCCCAGGATTCTTGTCAGGGTGCAGTTTGGCCGCGAGACCGCGGTAGGCCTTCTTGATCTCCTCGGGTGAGGCGTCCCGCTTCACCCCGAGCTCTTGGTACAGATCTCTCGCCACGTGACCGAATCAAAGTAATAACGCGATTCTACCAGCGCAAGGGAACACGCCCGAGCAACTGCCGACTCGCCTGGACACCCATTCGTGACTCTCGCCACGCTCCGAGTAACTCGCGGGCTTCATGAGCTCTCACCCCGCTGCCGAGCGCGCGCCCGGCAATGAAACACCAGTGAATCTGGCGCGCTCGAAGACCCACCTCGACCGAAGTCGACGACCTGCCGAATCTCGCGGAATCCACCGTAATGAAGCAGGGCCTCCATTTCGCACGGAAAAAACTGCCGCTGAGTCAGGGGTATCCTCCATTCCACGCCGCGCCTCGGGGAGGCGAACTCGGCCCATACCAGAAGCAATTGGCGAGCATGGTCGTACTCGAACCGCTCCTGGTAGCGCAGCCGGTCACCGCTAGCCGGATCGCGCACCGTGGGGCATCCGTAGGCTCGGGCTGGACGCCGCGCAAGGTCATGGGCCGTGGGTACGGAGATGTCGAAAACGAATTCCCCGTGCGGCCGGAGGTGGGCGCGCACCCGTGCCAAAAAGAGCTCGACATCGTCGCGGGTGTACAGGTGCAAGAGCGCATTGAAAGGAGCAATCACCAGATCGAACCGCTCGCCCAGCATGGCCCGACGCATGTCCCCGCGAACGGCACGTACCCTGGAGCGCACGCGCTCGGGCTCTCGTTCCAAACGCGCGTGAAGATCGGTCAACATGGGGCCGCTCAAGTCCACCCCGACCACCTCGACGCCAGCGCGCGCCAGCGGCAGCGCGATTCGGCCGTTGCCCACGCCATACTCGAGCACGCGCCCCAAGGGCCTGGCCAGGCCCACATAATAGGCAATGTCGTGACGGCGCCGCGCATAGCTTCGCCAGTAGAATTCGGGATTGTCGTAGTGACCGAGCGCCCCCGCGTCGCCGGCCTTTCCGAAATCGGCGACGGTCGATTCAGACCGGACCCGCGCCAAACTTCGTGACACGGCTGTCAGAGAGCAGCCGCGTTGATCTCGCCGATGTATTCGACGCACACCTCGTGGCTATCGCGGTGGAAGTGCACCTTGCCTTGGGCAATCTCCCTCAAGCTGATCACCGCGGCCTTGTTCTTCGCGTCCACGAGTGCCGGCGCCCCCTTCATCAGTTGCCGCGTTCGATGCGCTGCGAGCACCACCAAGGCAAACCGGTTCTCTTCCTTTTCCAAACAATCTTCTACAGTGACTCGAGCCATGTCAGATCCTCGTGCCTGGGCGGCACGCGTGGGTTTCCCGGAAGTACCGGAAGCCGTCGATGATTAGCGTGCGGCGGAACGTAATCAACGAACGACCGTTCTGCAAACTCGGCGCGCGGAACCACGGCTGGCGAGAGACAGCAGCACCTGAACGCACGCTCAGAATCCGCCCCACAGTCGATCAGGCGCGTCTTCGCGCGGGACCTGAGCTCAGCGAGCGGCCCTCGGGCCGCACCCGAAACCAGGCTGAGGCTCCAGCCAGGCCCGATGGCTCACCGCTCGGCACGATCGAGCTTCTTGCTGATTCTCTCAACCGTTTGTAATCAATGAACTATTCTTCGACCCTCAAGACCCCGGGCGCAGCCGCTGTCGGCCGGGGCAACAGCTCCAGCCAGGGCGTAAGCCAGTTGACAACCCATTGATCCGAGCCATTGTCCCGGAACCCCGGCGGGACCAACGGGGTGCGTGGAGTTCAATTTGGCCTCCAACTTTCTTCGGAGCGCACCTCGAAGGTCTCGAGCCCCCGGGATCCAGTACCGTGGCAAAACCCCTCGTCATCGTTGAGTCTCCCGCCAAGGCGCGCACCATCGCCGGATTTCTCGGCAAGGACTTCATCGTCGAATCCTCGATCGGCCATATCCGCGATCTCCCGCGCCGCGCGGGGGACATTCCTCCCTCTTACAAGCAGTACCCCTGGGCCCGCCTAGGAGTGGACGTCGACAACGACTTCAAGCCGCTCTACATCGTCGACCCCGAGAAGAAGGAGCACATCAAGAAGCTGAAATCACTGGTGAAGGGCGCCGATCAGCTGCTGCTCGCCACCGACGAGGACCGCGAGGGAGAGTCCATCGCTTGGCATTTGCTGGAGGTGCTCGATCCGAAGATCCCGGTCAAACGCATGGTGTTTCACGAAATCACCAGACGCGCGATCGAGGAGGCCATCAACAATCCACGCGACGTCGATCGGAGACTGGTCGACGCTCAGGAGGCGCGACGCATTCTCGACCGCCTGTACGGCTACGAGGTGTCGCCGGTGCTGTGGAAGAAAGTGATGCCGCGCCTGTCCGCCGGGCGCGTCCAGAGCGTCGCGACACGGATGGTGGTGGAACGCGAGCGGGAGCGCATCGCCTTCACACCCGCGGCGTATTTCGACATCGAAGGCAAGTTCGAAACCGACAAGCCCCCGCGAGAGCGTTTCTCGGCGGTCCTCAGCTCGCTGGATGGTGAGCGCATCGCCAGCGGCAAGGACTTCGGCGACGACGGGAAGCTCAAGAAGGGTGCCACACTTGTCGACCAGAAGACCGCGGAAACCCTCGCGAAAGAGCTGCCCGCGGCGCGCTTCGAAGTCGCCAAGGTCGAGCGCAAACCGAATCGTCGTTCGCCAGCGCCGCCGTTCATGACGTCGACCCTCCAGCAGGAGGCTTCCCGCAAGCTGCGCTTCTCTTCCCAGCGCACCATGCGCACCGCACAGCGCCTCTACGAGAACGGCTTCATCACCTACATGCGTACGGACAGCACTACGCTGGCCGAATCGGCCATTGCTTCCGCGCGCCAGCAGATTCAGCACATGTACGGGAAGGATTTCCTCCCGGACCAGCCCCGCTCCTACAAGCACAAGGTCAAGAACGCCCAGGAGGCCCACGAGGCAATCCGTCCAGCTGGAGACGTGTTCCAACTTCCCGAAGCGGTAGCCAAACAAGTGGGGCCCGACGAAGCCAAGCTGTACGAGCTCGTGTGGAAGCGAACGATTGCCTCGCAGATGAAGGATGCGCTCGGGCAGAGCGTCAGCGTGCGCATCGCCACCACCACCGCCAGCGGGCACGCGCTGGAGTTCGCGGTTACCGGAAATACCATCACTTTCCCGGGGTTCTTGCGTGCCTATGTCGAGGGCAGCGATGACCCCGCCGCCGAGCTGGAGAACCGAGAACGCCCGCTGCCACCGCTCGAGGCCGGCGACCTGTTGAACGGCAAAGGCTTCGAGGCAAAGGCGCACGAAACGCAGCCCCCGGCGCGCTTCACCGAGGCCTCTCTGGTGCGCCGGCTGGAAGAGCTCGGCGTGGGACGCCCCTCGACCTACGCCTCGATCATCAGCACGATTCAAGACCGCGGCTACGTCTGGAAGAAAGGGACCGCCTTGATTCCCTCGTTCAAGGCATTTGCGGTCATCGCGCTGCTGGAACAGCACTTCGCCGACCTGGTGGACTACGCCTTCACGGCGCGTATGGAGGACGACCTCGACGAGATAGCGAATGGCGCTCAGTCCGCCGTCCCCTGGCTGAAGCGGTTCTACTTCGGCGCGGACGGACGACACGACAAGAAGCTGGACGCTGGACTCCGCCAGCTCGTCGCCGATCAACTCTCCGAGATCGACGCGCGTGCCATCAACACGTTGCCCCTCGGTACTGATTCGGAAGGACGCGAAATCGCGGTCCGGGTCGGGCGCTATGGTGCGTACCTGCAGCGCGGCGAAGAAACGGCGAGCATTGCCGACGACCTACCCCCAGACATGCTCACGGTGGAACTGGCCGAGAACCTGCTGGCACAGCCGAGCGGCGACCGGGAGCTCGGCAAAGATCCTGAAACCGGGCTCACCGTGCTGGCAAAGACCGGGCGCTTCGGCAGCTACGTGCAGCTCGGCGAACCCGAAAAGGGCAGCAAGGAAAAGCCGCACACTTGTTCGCTCATGAAGCACCAGACGGTCGACACCCTTTCGCTGGAAGAGGCACTCGAGCTTTTGAGCCTGCCGCGTGAGGTCGGCATCGATCCCAGCGATGGCAAGACCATCACGGCGCAGCTCGGTCGTTACGGCCCCTATGTCTCCAAGGGCACGGACAGCCGAAGCCTCGAAAAAGAGGAGCAAGTCTTCAAGGTAACGTTGGACGAGGCGCTGGCGCTGTTTGCCCAACCACGCCGACGCCCGAAACGGGCTCAGTCCGAGCCACTGAAGGAGCTCGGGACGGATGCCGTGTCCGGTCAGCCCATCACGCTCCGTGAGGGCCGCTTCGGGCTCTACGTTACGGACGGCGAGACGAACGCGTCCCTACGCAAAGGCGACACCGCTGACAGCATCGACAACGAACGGTCCCAGGAACTGCTGCAGCTGCGCCGGGAGCGTACCCCCGTAAAAAAGAAGAAGAAGAAGGCCGCCGCCAAGAAGTCCGCTGCTACCAAAAAGGGCGCTGCCAAAAAGGGCGCTGCCAAAAAGGCTACCTCCAAGAAGAAGGCCGCCGCCAAGAAGTCCGCTGCTGCCAAGAAAGGGGCCGGCAAGAAGGCTACCCCCAAGAAAAAGGCCGCCGCCAAGAAGTCCGCTGCTGCCAAGAAAGGGGCCGGCAAGAAGGCCTCAGCCGCATCCGAGCAGTCGAAACCGGACAAGTCGCGTGCTCCCGCGTCAGACGGACGCCCTCGCGCTCCGGCCAAACCGGTCACTTCCTCCAGCGACAGCCCCGCCTCACTTTGAAGCGCCGCACGGCGTTCTAGTCCAGAGACCCGATCAAATAGGGAAGGACCGGTCGCTCTGAGCGCAGCCTCGGGCGGTCCTCATGGGGCCGGGACCGAGGCGAAGCGACCCATAAGTGGTCAGCGGTCTAGGAGCCGGCAAGGCATTGGGCGAGATCACAGCTCTGCTCGAAGCAGTCGACGATGACGGCGCGGTGCTCGTCGTTGACTGAGGCGACACCACGCTCGCAGTGCTTCTGTTCATGCCAGAAGCGCCTGTCTCCCTGCGCGGGCTTGGGGCAACGCCGCAGCGTTTCGCGGCAGACGGCGCGATCCTCCGGCGTGGGGCAAGCCATTTTGAGCCCTGCCTCGCGACACTCGTCCGCAGCCGAGCACCGCGACGTGCGATTCAGCCCCTCGAGGCAGCCCACGAGCGCGGTGGCTACCTTGGGTTTCAAGACGCGCACCACGCGCTTGCAAGCAGGACCGAACAAGGACCCGCAGGCGCCCATCTCGAGACGCGAGCAGCCCGGGGGGAACCTCCGGAGTCATCGCACGCCGGCTGCGTATCGTCCGCAGCACTCCCTGGCGCGGGAGCGCCGGCATCGGGGTGCCGATCGACCGCTTCGCTTTCCTCGTCAAGGGGTGCGTCGTCCTCTCCGGTGGCTCCCGCTGCCCCGGATTCAGTCACGACGAATGTCTCGTCATCCCCGGTGCCGTCGTCGCCGGCAGCGCCCAGGCCGGCTTGGCCGGCGGTATCGGCGGAGCGTGTCTGGCGCGGTTCCCTTTCCGGCGGCGGCTCCGGCTCCTTCCCGCCGAGCGGCACGGCGGAGGGTAGCCCGGGGCCGCAGGCGCCGAAGCCAACGACAGTGAGAAGCAGCAACCCATGGCGAAGCCGGCGATCTCCGAGCACGTGGCGTGCTTATCATCGGCCCGACCGCGAGGCGACCGAGGAACTGTCGCAGCCCCACCCGATTTTTCCCGGCCTGGTTCCTGCCAGGAACCCCGCGCGAGGACTAATGGCTTGCTCCAGGCGCCCGGGAGCGACCACCATGGGCACCTCGACCCGAGGCACTTCCCAATGCAACGCAATCACAGGGACAAAGCACATCGTTTATTGCGACGTCTCACGACCTTGGGGCTCGCCTGCGTCGCCGCGATGGCGTGCACCACCCAGCCCATCCTCGAGCGTCCGGTAACGCCAGCCGGCCCGAGCACCCGCCCGCCTCGACCAGAGCCCAGCCCGACAGCCGGCACCCAGACGGTCGAGATCGCAACTCGGCAGGTCACAGCAGCCGATGTCTCGGCCTCGCCCGACGGCAAGTGGTTGATCTTCAGCGCGCTCGGGCACCTGTTCAGGCTTCCGAGCAAAGGTGGGGATGCCGAACAGCTCACGTTCGGACCCTACTTCGATGGCGCACCCGCCATTTCGCCAGAGGGCAACCGCGTGGTGTTCGTCTCCAACCGCTCCCCGGACAGCATCGCCAGCCTTTACCTCCTCAACCTGAGCACGGGTCAGCTCGAGAAGCTGACGACCGACGCTCACGCCGAGAGCCCCGCGTGGGCGCCGGACGGCAAGAGCATCGCCTACCTCAGCGCTCAGCCTGGTGCTGCCGCGGACGCGGCCCCGTACCCACCGATGAGTCGGCTCCGGCGGCTCGAACTGACTACCGAGCGGGTCACCACACTCACCCCTCCCCGCTTCATCAGCGCTCTCGACTACGTTCCGGACGGACGACTGATTTGGGCTGAGATCACCCCCGCGGATCCGGCGCGAGGGAGTACGACATCGGCGTCTCCGTCCAGCCAGATTCTGGCGCTCGAAGCTGCTCGAAAGACGAGCCCTCAGCTCTTCGTCGAAGGTGTGGTGACCCGACTTGCTACCGACCGCAGCCGGAACCTGGTGTATTTTGCGAAGCAGGCGATCCTCCCCTCCGCGAGGGGCGTTCCGGCACCCGAGACGCTGTACGAGGTCGAGCTCCCTGGAGGCGAGCCGCGCTCTGTGTCCGAGTTGGAGGTCGACCCGGCGCATCCGCAGCTCAGTGCCGTCTCCGGACAGCTCTGGCTGAGCGAACGCGGCGCGTTTTGGAAGATCGACGCGAAAAGCGGGCAGCGCGAACCGCTCCGGCTCTCGCTCGAGGCCAAGCTCGAGGTCTTCCCCAAGTCCGAGCCTCCCCCGTACGTGGGCGAGCCCGTGCCGAAGCGAGCGAGCATCCTCCATCCGCGCTTGGTCGCCGATGGAGGTGTGCTCTTCACGGCCGCAGGTGTCCTTTGGCGGCAGAAGCGGGGAGACTCCCGGCCGACGCGGCTTTTTTCGACCTCGGGCTTCGAGTGGGGGCCCGCGGCGCCGTCTCCGGACGGAAAGCGTGTCGCCTACCAGTACACCGAGGGCAACAGCCAGGAGCTTCGGGTGACCGATCTCGACGGCAAGCACAGCGTGACCGTGGCCAAGACGGAACGCAGTGGTTTCTTCGAGCCCGCCTGGGAGCCGTCCGGCAAACAGCTGGCTTACAGCGGGTACGACAACGGGCTGGCCCAGGTCTACGTGGTCAATCTGCTGACTGGGCAGCGCAGAAAGCTCGAGGCGAACCTCCCGCACCCCAAGCCACACTTCTCCAAGGATGGGCAGTGGCTGTACTTCACCGCTCGGTCCAAGCCCAGCGAGAACGCTCGGT
This sequence comes from uncultured delta proteobacterium, assembly GCA_963809955.1. Classification (GTDB taxonomy): domain Bacteria; phylum Myxococcota_A; class Polyangia; order Polyangiales; family Polyangiaceae; genus JAICQQ01. The sequence goes on along the minus strand of CAWELQ010000024.1, from coordinate 383,390 downwards.
GGAGGCCGGGTCGTCAGCTCCAACGGGTCTCGATGGCGCGCAACGAGCCCCCCGAAGCACTGACCGCCTTCGAACACGATTTCGACCACGCCCTGGTCGCTCCCGGTAGCCAGTGGCTGTACTTCGACCGTCACGGTGAGATCTGGCGGGTTCCCCTCGGCAGCGAGCCAGCAACCGAGGCCCAGGCGGAGCGGTTCTCGGGGCTCGGGGGCGACAGCTTCAGCTTCGCGCCGGATGGGCGCTCGCTCGTCTACGCAGCCAAGCGCCAGGTCTGGCAGCAGTCGCTCGAGGACGACCAGAAGCGAGCTCTGGCCAGTCTTCCCCTGCAGGTTAACACTCCCGAGCCCCTGCTGATCCAGCATGCGCGCCCTCTAGCACTGGGCCACAGCAGGTTTCTCGAACCGACCTCGATCTACATCGAAGGGGGTCGCATCGCCTGGATTGGCAGCGAAAACGCCCACGAGCTCCGGCCAGGCGTGCACACGCTGGACGCCGCTGGCGGCTACGTGATTCCTGGCTTGATCGATCTGCACGGCGCGTTGCGCTCCGTCGGGACCCCGCCTCGCGACGTCGATCCGGTAGAGGCGTACGTGGCGTTCGGAGTCACCACGGTCGCCAACCTCGAACCGGCAGCGCCTACCCTGGTGAGCGCCTGGAACGACCGGCGTGAGTCGTTGGGAGGGCCTGTTCCGCGCCTGTTGGCACTGGGGGCACGTATAGAAACAGCTGAGTTTTTATCTGCTGAGCCCAGCCATCCCGTGGATGCGAACGAGGCAGAGCTGCGCCAGGCGGTGCGCGAAGCCAAATCTCGGAGCGTCCGCGGCATTCGACTCAGCGCGCCTCTTCCCGCTCCCCTCGAGCAACTGGTGGCTGAAGAGGCGCGGCAGCAGCGGCTCCTGGTCAGCGCCGAAGGCATGCTTCCGAAGCAGGTGGTGCTCGGGGCCATCCGCGGCAGCTGGTCACTCGAAGGCATGCCCGCCGCCGACCTGTGGAAAGACGACGTGCTTCAGCTGCTCGCCAAGACGGGGGTCCGGATCACTCCGCTGCTTTCGGCTTCGGTGGGGAATGCGGTGCTGTTTGCGAGCGAGCCGGGGCTCCGTGACAGCGCGCTGTTTCAGCGGTTTTCCGCGCCTGAAGACACGCGTACGGGTACCCCCGGTCCCGGGCCCGAACGCCAACGGCTTGCGTTTCAGAGCATGCTCCAGGGTGTGAAACGGGCGTATGCCGCGGGCGTGTCGCTGCTCCCGGGCAGCGATCCGGGAGCCCCCACCTGCCTCGTGGGCCACTGCCTGCATACCGAGCTTTGGCATCTGGTCGAAGCCGGTGTCCCCGCCATCGAAGTCCTGCGCCTTGCGACCGAGGGCAACGCCGAAGCGCTCGGTGCGAGCGATCACCTCGGGTCGATCGAAGCGGGGAAGCTGGCGGACCTCGTGCTGTTGGAGCGCGACCCTCTCAAAGACATTCGCAATAGCCTCGCGATCTCGCACGTGGTCGCGGGCGGCCGAGTCTTCGAGCAGGGCGTCGCCCACCGCTGGAGCGCCTCGGCCCACCCCGCCAAGCGCCCAGTCGCAGCGAGCGGGACCAATTGACGGCCCGCGGGCCTGCCGGCTTTCCTTCGGGGCGGGCGGAGGTGCTTGCGCGAATTGCCGCTAGCCAGTATCTCGTCCCGCGGAGGCGTGGCCGAGTGGTCGAAGGCAGCGGTTTTGAAAACCGCCGTAGGGCAACCTACCAGGGGTTCGAATCCCTTCGCCTCCGCCACCCTTTCAGGGCGCCGGCCTCGAAGGGGTTCGGCGGCAACGCTGCGTGCCTCCGGCACCTCCCTTTCGGCGGCGAATCTGTTCGCTGGACCCGCTTGCTGCGAGTCGGCGGCCTGCTCCTGCTTGCGCTAGCCTGCGGGCCCACTCGCCAGCCGGAGCCGCCCTCTTCCCCTCAGGCGTTGCCCGCGTCTGCCCAGCCGCCGCGACCCTCGGTTTCGGAGCATGCGACTGAGCCCACCGTTCCCGCCAGCGAGTCCACACAGACACCAGAGTGCCCAAAGCAGGCGCGGCTCTGCCCCGAAGCGCGCTTCGCCCAAGCCGTGAACGCCAACGGCCCCCGCTCGGGCTCCTGGATCGACCTGACCGGCGAGCGCGCGTACCTGAGCCTCCCCGCAACTCGGGAGCCCCCGCTCCCAGGAATCCTCTTGCTGCACAACGCGATGGGGCTCGCCCCGAGCGTCGAGTTCTGGGCGGACCGCCTGGCAGAGCTCGGCTACGCGGTGCTCGCGCTGGACTTCTACGAGGGCCAGTTGGCAACCACGCCCGAGCAAGCGATTGCCCTCAGAACGCAAGCCAACTCGCGGGCTCCCCATCAGGTGGACCTAGCTCGTTCCGGCTACGCCATGCTCGCCGACGACCCCCGCGTTCGCAGCCGGCGCAGGGCCCTGGTGGGGTGGTCCTACGGAGGCGCCTGGGCCACCTACCTCGCCACCGAGCTCGCCGACGTCAACGCCGTCGTCACGTATGCAGGGTCCGCCATTGGGGACGGCGCAAGCGCCAGCCATCTGGAGGCGCCAGTGCTGATGATCCGCGGCGCGTCGGACAACGTATTCTCGGCCTCGGAAGCCACCGAATTCGTCCGGCGCCTCGAAGCCGCAAACAAGCGCGTGGAGCTACTCGAAGTGCCGGGTGGACACGCGTTCGCCGATCCCCGGCGCGACGATTACTCGGCCAGCGGAAACTGGCAGGCGTTCCTCCGAATGCGAGCCTTTTTGAGCGAAACCCTCGGACGGTAGCTGACTCCGTTTCGGCGTTGGCGCGGCCGCACCAGGCCGTCGAGCGGACGGTTCACCCTATTCGTTGGCGCGCCACAGGTACCAACTCGCCATGGTTCGATACGGCTTCCAGCGATCGGCGCGTTTCTCCAGCTGCTCGCGACCCGGCAGCTCACGCTTCTTGAAGGCAACCGCATACCCCTTGCGGATACCGTAGTCGTCCGCGGGCAACACATCGGGCCGTCCCAAACGAAACATCAACAGCATTTCCACCGTCCAACGCCCGATTCCGTGTACCTGGGTCAGGCGCTCGATGATGCTCTGGTCGTCCATTCGGCGCAGCTTTGCGAGCCCTGGAAGCTCGCCAGCGTCGACCTTTGCCGCCAGGTCACGCAAGGAGCGCGTCTTCGACAGCGAGAGCCCCGCGGAGCGCATTTGCTCCTCGGACATCGCCAGGGTCCCGGCTGCCGTCGGTGTGCGGCGCGGGTAGAGCGCGCACACGCGGCTCCAGATGGTGGCCGCCGCCCTGCCGGTGAGCTGCTGATAAACAACCGCTTCCGCCAGGGCGATGAAGACGCTCCTGGTCTTCTTGAGCTCCATGCGAAATGGGCCGACGGACTCGATCAGGCGCCCGAGCGTTGGGTCGGCCCTACATAGCTCCTGGCGGGCTCGCTCGACGTCGAACGGAAAGCCCTCCGTGCGCCCACCGGAAGCAGTCCGGCGCCCCACATCGGCGCCTTCAATGCCGAGCATGCGCCGCTTGGTGGATACTCCCCCGGGGGCGGTGAAGCCCCCGAGACCTCCGCCGGCCGCCACAACTCGATGACAGGGAACCACAATCGGAAACGGGTTTCTACGCATCGCTTGCCCCACGGCACGCGCCGAACCGGGCGAGCCCACGCGGCTCGCCAGCTCCCCGTAGGTCAGCGTTTTTCCGGGCGGGACTCTCCTGGCAAATTCGTACACGCGGCGGTGAAACGGGGGCGCGCTACCGAGATCGAGGGGGATCCGGCTCAAATCGGTCGCCTGGCCATCGAGCAGCGTTTGAATGGCCGACACGGCTCGCGCCATAGGGGTCGGCGGCGGAAGCTCGCGCGCCCCGGGAAAGCGCCTGACGAGCTCTTGGCGGGTCGCGCGGTCGTGGGGCCCTGGAAGCACCGTACCGCAAACGCCTCGAGGGCCCCAGGCGATGCCACAGCGCCCGATCGCGGTGTCGAACAATGCGAATCCTAGCGTTTCCATGGTCTCGGTGAGGCTTCAATCACCCCGCACCATCGCAGCCCTGGACAATCTTGCGATCGACACCATGGTCCGGTACCGAGCCCTGCGTCTCATGTGAACTCATCGTAGGTACCGAGCACCACGACCTCGTCCCCATCTGCACGCATTCCCTCGATGGCGGCGGGTACATGCTCGTTGTTCTGCAGATCCAGGAAGAACAGATAGCTCCAAGGGCGATCGCGAGCGGGTCTCGACTCGATGCGCGTCAACGTGCGCGGCCTCATCGCTAAACGTGCCCTCGGGCCCCAACGCGTACGTACGTTCGATGGGCACGGTGGTGGTAGGGGGCTGGCTCACGGTTCCATCCGAACGACTCCATGCGTGTTCTACCTCAAGTCGAGGTTCAGCTCTTGGGTCATCCCACTGAAGGCCTGCTGCAACGCGCTTCGGCTTTCCAGCTCGAAGTCCTTGTCCGCCGCTTGTTGCGGCGATTGGTCTGCCTTGCCTTCGATCTCCTGATTGCTGACTGCGAAAACGTCAGTCGCACACATCAGCTTGCCGGTCCTGAGCTCGAACAGGGCAAGGCGCCCCTCCAGCCTTCCGCCATGAAACCCACCGCCATCCGCCTTGGGACGTTTCAGCTGGTAGCGGAATGCGGCCAGGAAGTCGTGCTCCTTCAGGAGCTTCAAGGTGTCGAAGGCGGCATCCGTGGCGGTTTGCTCGTCCTTCACGTCGCTGGAGGGTCTGCGCTTCACCAAGGGTTCGGAAACGAAGGATGCCAGAGGCAGAGCGGGGTCCAGGGGCTTGCCCGCCGCCGAAAGGGCCAGCGACTTCACGTCGATGAACGGCACGGTGCGATTTTGGTTCCGTTCGACTGCCTCGCGAATCGCAACATCCGAGCAAGGTCCCGGCTCGGCGCTTCCGAGCGCGCGTGCCATCTTGCCAAAATTCGTCTCGAGCGCCTGCACGGGCTTGGTGAGTTTGACCAGATCTCGATCCGCGTTGCTCTCTGCACTGGGACGATCGCAGCCGAGCGCGCTGGCGGCGACGACAAACGAGAGGCGAAGTGAACGAAGCGAGAGCACGGTCGGACCCGTTGCTTTTGCCTCAGGCGCCGGCCAGGGGCAACCGTGCGGCGAAGCGCAATCGGACATAGTCTGCGGTCCACCGACCGCTACGATCGCGAAGCACGGGAGCCGCCAGAGCCAGCACCTCGTCCCGGGCCTGCACGCGCTCAGCTTCGGGGAGCGCCCCCAGCAAGCAGCCAGCGAAGGTTTCGAGCCAGCCCTCGAGACCGGTCGCGAGCGGTGTGGGACGTGCCACGAGCTCGATCTGCTCAACGTCGAAGCCAGCTCGAACGAGCACGTCAGCGTACTCCTCCGCGGTGGGGAAGAACCAGGGCTCCAGCTGGGTCGCGTCGAGCCCGCGGCGAGCCAACACCGCCCTGAGCGCAATCCGAATCCCAGCTAGCACGCCGTGCCCACCGAACTCCCCGACGAACCGCCCCCCGGCGCGCAGTGCGCGACGCACTCCGGCAAGGACCGTGTCGGCTTCGACCATCCAGTGCAGCGCAGCGTTGGAGAAGACAGCGTCGAACTCGGACGCGAAAGCGAGCCGTTGGGCGTCGCACAGACGCGCGTCGAGCCCGCGCGCGCAGGCCGCCTCCACCATGGGGGAGCTGCTGTCCACGCCCACCACTTCGCACCCGGCGGCGACGAGCTGGGCGGTGAGCCTTCCATCTCCGCACCCCAGGTCGAGCACGCGCTCACCCGGGCGCGGGGACAGCAACTCGAGCACCCGCCCTGCCAAGGTGACGTTGAATTCCGCGTTCTTCGCATAGCTCTCGGGATCCCAGCGCTGCTCTCCGACACCTTCCATAGGTTTATAGTTAACCCTGGTTAACTATAAGTCAAGCGCCCCTGGAAGGCCAAATGCGCAGCGCCGGCCACCGTCGTGGGTCAGCGCGGTCGCGGGGCGCTCCCGTACCAGCCCGAGCCGACGGGCCGCTGGACCTGCTGTTCCTCCAGGACGGGCACGGGGTCCTGTGCGATTCGCAAGGTGCCCCCGGAACTGAACCCCATGACGATGCTGGCCGTCTGCGCCGCCATCTTCAACAGCGGCCTGTCCGGCAGGACTGCGACGACGTGACGCAAGTAACCCGGCTTGCGCGCCTTCATGCGCTCGAGGAATACCCGGCGCGCGTCGCTGTCGTAGCCCTTCATCTGGCGCCAATCGTGCACGATGAGCAGCCCACGATGCGTCCGAACGTCCTCCGCGTACCGCTCGAGCACCACGTCGATGGCATCGTGCAGGGCATGGACCAACTCTACCGTAGCGTGGGGCTTGACGACCTGATCGACGAAGGCGCAGGGCGCCGTGTACCACGCGAAGCCGAAGCGCTCATCCTTCAACTGCGTGACCCAGGTATGGAAAGGAGGCGCGGCTTTCATGACAGCTCACACTCGGACCCGGCCATCGGTCGTCTCGGATGCCGGGAGGCCGAACTCCCGTAGAATACTGCAACTAGCCCCGGCATTTCACCGCCTGCTCCGCGAACGGCGATCTCTCGTGGCTTTTGCAGCATCTATCTCGAAATCCACCTCGGCCCCGCACCTCCCAGTCCCGATTGGGCGAAGTATCCGCTCGTGGCCTCGACGTGGGTGACTTCCGCAAGAGTTCGCCCAGGCAGTGCAGGTCGGGACGTCGAGCCCCGGTTCCTTGCTCGACGCTGACGCATCCGCGCGTGGTACTTGCTGAGTCAGTTGCTCGTAGCCCGAAGTGGCACTTTCACGAGTCGACGAGTGAAACGACGGCGGTGCACCAGGCAAAGGCCGAGCAATGTGGACAGGCCCAGGGCGCCCGGGCCACCACCCGCCGAGCCCGCGCTGCGACAACTGCACCCGCCATCAGCTTCCGTGGAGGAACCGGACATGGCCGGTTCACCGGAGCTCGACGAGCCCAACGCTGAAGTTCCGCCGGCCCCAGGCATCCCGGCTGCGGTTGCCGTGGAACCCGTAACGCCGCTGCCGCCTACCGCGTTCCCGCCGTTGGTTGCGCTGCCGCCCACCGCAGCCCCGCCGGTCGCGCTGGATACCCCTCCGGACGCCGAAGTGCCGTCAGCACCGGTCATGCCACTGCTGGTAACTCCCCTTCCACCGACACCCATCGCCCCCCCCGAGGCCGAACTACCTGCGGTTGTCGCAGCGCCGGTCGTGGCGTTGCCACCAGTCGTCGTGGTTCCCCCGGCCGCACTGCCGCCGGCTCCGTCGGTGCCCCCGGCACCGCTTGGTTCGAGTCCGGTCTCGAAGCACCCGAGGTCCGGCGCCGCGTCGGCATAAGGCAAGTCGACATCCACACCGGCGTCGATCAGATCGCTTCCAGCAGCCAAACGCATGAACGGCAATACGGGCAGGCTACCATCGGCCTGCCGTGGTCCGTCGACGCCCTGCATCGACACGCTCTGGAAATCCGCATCGGAGACGTCGACAGGCAGCGTCCAAGAATTCTGGTCGTCATCGGGGTTCGAAGCATTCGACAGCGCAGTGCCCCCATAGGAAACATTATTCCTGTAGATGCCGACGGTGATATCCGCACCGTTGGATGCGCTCATCCCGAGCATGTTGAAGTTGGGATGATTGTTGTACGCCGTATTGTTGTAGAAATAGCAATCGATCGGGTGGTGGTTGGCATAGAAGCCCGCCGACCTGTTGTTGAACGCCAAGCAGTTTCGGGTGGTGTGCACAGCCGGACTGCTCGGGAACTTCGTGTAGTCAGCGCCGTAGCCACCCGACTTGAAACCGTTTCCGTTGGAACCCGCGGTCATCGTATCGGGCAGGTAACCATTGTACCAGGCCCACGAATCTTCGACCAGACAAGCCCCATTCGAATTGATGAAGTCGAAGCCGTCGTCCGTGTTCCACCATGCGCGACAACCCCGGAACACGTTGCCGCTGCCCGACCCGTGACAGCCGAATCCGTCCGCGCTCTCTCCAGCACCATTCGAAGTATGCTCGTCGTAGTTGTGATGTGAATCACAGTTCAGAACCAGGTTATCGCTGCCACCATTGATGAACACGCCGGGGCCCATGTTGTTGTGCGCGTTGATCAGTTCCAAGATGTTGTGGTCGCCGGAGATCCAGAAACCCCACGACTCGTGATTGTCCGAATTGTTTTGGGGCACCCCTTGGATTTCGAAACTCTTGAAGTGGACATAATCAGCGCCGATGTTGAACCCCTTGATACGGCAGTTGTCCTTGACCCCAAAGAAGTCGAAAACGGGGGTTTCACCCGGATAGGCTTGATAGGTAATGAGATTGCCGGCCGTGCCACTCTTGGTGATGTCATGCACATTGACCGTAGACGTCGTGCTGGAACAGGTGTTGGTTCCCGAAGTCAAGTAGTAGGTGCCGCCGCGCGCGCACACCGTCTGTCCTGGATTGACCACCGATTGCGCCTTGGTGATCGAAGCCCAGGGTGCGTCGAAAGAGCCAGAGGCCATGTCGCTGCCGTCGGGAGCAACGTAATAGTCACACTCGGCGGATTGAGCGCGGCCTGTGAGCGGAGTTAGGAGAGCCAACCAGCTGATTCCAACAAACAGGTGGTGCCGATGTCTCATGTGATCTCCTGAATTTCTGCAGCATCCATGCCCCGCAAAGACCGTGTCATGCAGCTGACAAAGGGGGAAGCTCTCCGTATTCTTGGCGCATCTTTCTGCATGCGCCCGAAGGCACGCCTGGAGTGGAAAAGTGTGGCTCGACGCGATGAAAGCCAACAAGTTCAGCGGACCGCACGCCGCTTCTCTTCTTGAGCGGCCGCTGCTTCTTGTCGCGTTGGGTCGCGTTGCTGCGCGCAGGGCTCACAGGGGCCGGTGCATCCAAAGGATTTCTCGGACCCACTCGACAGGTCCACCTTGCTCATTGGAGCAGCGCCATCCAATCGGTGCCACGTCGTCGCTCCTTCAGTTGCTCGAGCACCCGAGTCACGAAGCGGCGCTCCTCGGGAAGCTCGCCGAGTTGCTCGACCAATGTGGTCGCGCTCTCGCGATCCCCGAGAGCAGCGAGCATGACGGCCTGTTCCCGCGTGCGACCGCTCAACATCGTGAGGGTCGCCGCGTCGACCACCGGCTCGGTCGCGGCCCGCAGCACGCGGGTGAACGCCCCTTGGCCGCCCTCCAGCGCCGCCGTCCGGTCGGAGCGACCGAGCGCCTGTGGGGCAAACCGCATCCAGAAGGCGTCGGGCAATACGTGGTCGAGCAGCCGTTGATCCCAACGGGGGTCGAACTCCAAATAGAGGGGCCGACTGTCGGCGAGCGTGGACAGCGCGTACTCGCTCGGTTTGCCGCTCACCCTCAGCTCTCGAACCAGCGGCGCCAGGCGCGGCTCCAGCTGCAAGAGCCTACCCACGGTGTCACCGCGGTCGAGAAGAGGAAGGGGTACGACGGTCACGTCGGGGCGCTCACCCCGAACGACCCGGCAAGCCCACAGCCTCCAGGCGGCCGGTTCCGACCGCACCAGGAGCATGCTCTGGGGAGGCAAGCTCGACAGCGCTTCGTCCGTCCACGCCTCGGAGGCCCGGCGGGCCTGCAATTCCGCAAGGCGCCCGGATTCCTCGGTACCGACGAGCACCAAGGTCAGGCTGAAGACCACCAGCAAAGCCTGCGCCGGACGCGCCAGCGGCAGTTGGGCGCGTTCGAGTCCGAGACACGCCGTGTGGAGTGCCAAGATGGCCGCGATGGTGAGCACTGCCAGGCTGACGAGCCTGACGGGGGCCAGCGGGTTCGCTGCGAGTGCGCTGCACCCCGCTGCCGGCAAGGCGAGGTCGAGCACCGAAAGCCCGAGCAACGGGACGATCCACGGGCGAAGCCGGGGAATGCAGACACCCCAGACCGCTCCGAACGCAGCCGCACCAAGGACGATGGGCCCGGCGGAGCTCTGCCAACCCTCCAGCGCGCCCTGAACCGGCCGCTTGTTGGCTTCACCCGACAAGCGGCCGAGTTCGTGACTCAGATCCGTCCATGCACCGCCGCGCACCGGCTGGAGTAGAAACGGGCCCAGACCCAACGCAACGACACCCACGGTCGCGGCAATGCACCAGAGTAGCTCGCGACCCGTGGGCAATTGTCGCATGAGGGCAGCGTCCAGCACCAGAATCGTCAAGCAGGCGACCCCCGCACTGCGGCGCTCCAGAAATGCCGCCCCCATGACGAGCCCGAAGACCAACCAGCCACGCGGCTCGAGTCGGTATCGAAAGCGAACCGCCACGGCGCAAAGCACCAGACAGGCGGCAACGCTGGCTCCCCCCGCCACGGTTGCCTCTGCTTGCCAGGTCGGCCCGAGCACCACACCGCAGGCGGCCACCAGGGAAAGGAGCGGTCCCAGACGCGGGCTCACCGCGTTCTTGTCCAGCAGGCGCAGTGTGAACCCGTAGATCAGTGAGCCGGCCAGTGCGGCCGCCACGGCGCTGGGAAGCCCCGCACGCAGCACGCGGCCGCCGACAGGCAGCAGCGAAGCCGCTTGCGCCAGGACGATGGAAGGCACGCCCTCGCCACCGATGGGCAGAAAGCCCAGGCCACGCACGATGGCGACGTCGTCCCGCCACTGGCTGGTCGGCGCCAGACGACCCAGAGTCGAGAACAACGGAATGGCGAAGGCCAACCAGGCGCCGGGCCCGCGCAACCAGTGCGCCAGGACGCGAGCGGCCTTGCCATCCGTGGGAGAGACGGTCACCGCCCGAGCCCTGCCACCATTTTCGAATTTTGGCCCAGTTTCAGGCGTTTGTTTCGTCGAGCCCGGCAAACCCGTTGCGAGTCGGACTCGGAGTTGAGCGGTTGGCCCCGGCGCGCTATGACCGCGGCCCCGGCGACGCGGCTGTTGGCTGCCGCACCAGACTAAGGACTCGACAGTTGGCGCGTTTCATCGACGAACTCAAACGAACCCACGACTGCGGGGCATTGCGCGCCTCCGACATAGGGAGCGAGGTGGTGCTGTTTGGCTGGGTAGCCAATCGACGCGACCACGGCCAGTTGATCTTCGTCGACCTCAGGGACCGCGAAGGGCTCACGCAGATCGTCTTCGACCCGGAGGCTTCGCCGGAGTCGCACCAGTTGGCGGACGCGCTGCGCAGCGAATGGGTCGTTGGGATCCGTGGGAGGGTGCGTTCGCGCGGGGAGCAGTTCAGCAAGAAGGAAAACAAGATGGTCAGCGCCGCCAACCCCAACCTCGCAACCGGCGAGGTCGAGGTGGAAGTGCTGGAGGCCTGCGTCTTCAACAAGAGCGAGACCCCCCCGTTTCCGCTGGAGGACGAGGTCGATACCCGCGAAGAAGTGCGGCTGCAGTACCGCTACCTCGATCTCAGGCGAACACCCTTGCAGGCAGCCCTGCGCCAGCGTCACCGCATCAACCAGGCCACTCGGAGCTACTTGACCGAGCAGGGGTTTCTGGAGCTCGAAACGCCCTTTCTCGTGAAATACACCCCCGGCGGAGCACGCAACTTCCTGGTGCCGGCCCGCCTGCAACAGGGCAAGTTCTTCGCGCTCGCCGAGAGCCCCCAGTTGTTCAAGCAGCTGTTCATGGTGGCCGGGTTCGACAAATACTTCCAGATCGTGCGGTGCTTTCGCGACGAGGACCTGCGTCTCGATCGGCAACCCGAATTCACCCAGATCGACATCGAGGCGAGCTTCGTCAATCAGGACGACATATTCAGCACCGTCGAAGGGCTGGTGTGCGCCGTGTGGCAGGCGGCGTTGGATATCGACCTCTCGCAGCAGTATCCGGGCGGTCGTTTCCCTCGCATGCGTTTCGAGGACTCGATGCGCGATTACGGGAACGACAAGCCGGATCTTCGCTTCGAGATGAAGCATGTCGACCTCACCTCTCTGGTGGTCGAGCACGGCGGCGGCAACATCCCGTTCTGGACCCCGATCGCCGAGAAGTTCAAGGACGGAAGCTATCGGGCCGATCTTCCCGCCGAGATCGTCAAGGCGATGGTGGTGCCGGCCAGCGCCGCGCTGTCCAGGAGCGACGGCGACAAGCTCGAGAAGCTCGCCCGGGGCATGGGAGCGGGCGGGCTCGCTCGCGCCAAGGTCGGCCCCGACGGGGCCTGGACGCAGTCCCCGCTGGCCAAGACGGTCAGCGACGAGATGCGCCACGCGATCAACCAGGCGGTGGACGCTCAGGTCGGCGACATGATCTTGTTCCAGTTCGGCAAGGCCTCGCTCGTGCACACCGTCATGGCCAACCTCCGCGTGCATCTGGGAAAACAGCTCGGACTGATCCCGGAGGTAGGGCACGGGGAAAAGTTCCAGTTTCTCTGGGTCGTGGACCCGCCGCTGTTCGAGTACGACGAAGACGCCAAGCGCTGGGTCGCGGCACACCACGCCTTCACACGGCCCCACGACGAGCACGTGGACCTGATCGAGAGCGATCCTGGCAGGGTGCTTTGCTATCGCTACGACCTGGTGTTGAACGGCTTCGAAATCGCCGGTGGCTCGATCCGCCTCCACGATCCGGAAGTGCAAGAACGCGTCTTCAACGCTCTCGGTATCCACAAGCAAGAAGCACAACAGAAGTTCGGCTTCTTGCTCTCGGCGCTACGCTTCGGCGCGCCGCCCCATGGTGGCATCGCCGTGGGAATGGACCGCCTGGCGATGTTGCTGGCGGGCCGCGAGAGCTTGCGCGACGTGATCGCCTTCCCCAAGACCCAACGTGGCTCCGATCAGATGAGTGATGCTCCCGGCGCCGTGGCACCCGAACAGCTCGCGGAGCTCGGCATTCGGGTCCTGCCAACCGAGCAGAAGTAGCGCGAGCGCCCCACCGAAATCGGTTCCGTTCCGCGACCAGCGCGGCCAGGCCAGAGAGCCCTGTTCGACGACCGAACCCCGGCAAGTTGACTGAAAAATGCCAGTGTCCTGCGACGGTGCCGGGCCCTCTTCAAGGAAGATCCCGCTCTAGACCAACGAGGAGGGAGATCTTCGAATCTGACGGGCATGGGCGTCTTCGCCAAGCGAAGCGGGTCCGCACGACCACTGCTCGGCACCTTCGCACACACCACCGCTGCAGCCCGCGACTCTCCCAGGGTTGACCGAATGTCAAACTGAACGCAACGATCTTTGCTCAGGCATGGGCGCTCGGATACTCATCGTCGACGATAGTCCCACCATCCGCAAGGTGGTGCGCGCCATTCTCGAGCGGCGAGACTACGAGACCCTTGCCGCGGGAGATGGGCAAGAAGCCCTCGCCACGCTCGCCTGGCGCAACGTCGACCTGATCCTGCTCGACTTCGTGATGCCCCGCATGAACGGCTATCAGTTCTGCCGGGAACTCCGCGCGAGCGAAAAGCTCAAGGAGCTGCCCGTGATCTTGATGAGCGCGAAGGCGGACAAGATCCGGGGTCAATTCGTACAGCAAACCGGCGCCATCGACGCGATCACCAAGCCTTTCGACGCGCGCGGTCTGGTAGCGGTGGTGGAGGGGGCGCTCGAGCGGGTCAAAGAGGGGCGCGGTCGCCCCATTCCCGACGCTCAGTACATGCCCGAGGAGGAGCCGCGCGAAAGCATGGTTCCGCCTCGTGTCAGCCTGAGTGACGACCCCGGCCTCAGGAAGGTCCAGGCAGCCCAGGAGGTAGGGCTGCTGGTCGGCAGGTTGCTCGTCGACGAACTCGGACACGCTCCCATAGCGCGTGAGGACGACGAACAACTCAAGGCCAGTTTGCAGCGCGCCATGAAACCAGAAGCCCTGGCCGAGCTTTCCGCGTTGCTCAAGGATCTCGAGCTTGGAGAGGAACATCGCGAAGTACTCTCCGGAGATCTGGAGGTAATTTCGATCGCCGAGGTGTTGCAGATGTTGCAGATGCAGCGCCAATCGGGAGCTCTGAAGCTGCTGACCCGCAAAGCAGAGGTCACACTGTATCTGCGAGAAGGCAATCTCGACTTCGCCACGAGCAAGGGCCTGCCGACCGAATATTTGTTGGGTCGCTACCTCGTGCAGAGCCAGGCGATCTCACGACGGGATCTGGACAATGTCCTCAACAACCGCGCCGGCTCGAAGCGTCTGCTCGGCGAAAGCCTCGTACGCCTCCAGCTCACCGATGAGGAACAGGTCCGAAGCGCGCTCGTCCAGCAGACTTCCGAGCTCTTGTATGAAAGCGTCCGCTGGAAAAGGGGACGTTTCGAATTTGTGGCCCATGTCGACAATCCAATCGCCAAGAAGGCCGATCTGCAGCTGGCCGTGGGGGGCTTGATCATGGAGGGCTTCCGGCGCGTGGACGAATGGCAGCTCATCGAGGGAAGCTTCGACTTCAATGAAGTGCTGTGCCGCGATCAGGCAGCCATTAGCACCATCAGCGGGCGTTCACAGCTCAGTCAGCAAGAGCGCGCAGTGCTGGAAGCCATCAACGGCGAGCGCACGGTACGGGAAATCGTCGATGTCATTGGCGGGAGCTCCTTCGAGCTGTGCAAGATCCTGTACCAGTTCTTGAATTCACGCTTGGTCCGCCCGCGCGCGGCCTAGCAACCAGATCAAACAGGGGGATGGCCTGACAAACTTCGAGCGCAGCCTCGGGCCCTCGGGAGCCGGTCGCTTCCTACTGACCGAGTAATTGACGTAAGGAGCGGGCATGCTGACCCCAGAGGGTCGGTTGACAGCCGGCAAGCGTGGTCTAAAACCGTGCCGCAGGCGCCCCGCTTGCCCGACCCGACTCCCACCATGATCCTGTGCACCAAGGCCATCGAGAGCGATGCTCGCCAGATGAACGAGATCGCGCGTGAGTGTGGCCTGCACTTCGACAGCGCGCGCAGCCTCGACACCGGGTCCACGGAGCACTGGGTGGCGCGCTCGCGCCCTGCGGGTAGCCTGCTCGGGTTTCTGAGCGCGCTCGCGCTTCCCGACGAGTTCGAAGTGGTCGATCTCGCCGTTCGGCCCGAGAAGCGCCGCCGCGGCGTAGGCAGCGCTCTGCTCGTCGAGCTCGAGAGGCGAGCGCTGCAGCTCGAAAAGCGAGCGCTCTTTCTGGAGGTCCGTGCGAGCAACCGCGCCGCGCTCGAACTCTACCGCAAAACCGGCTTCGTCGTGATCTCCGAGCGCAAGAACTATTACCGTACACCACTCGAGGACGCGCTGTGTATGCGCCGCGAGCTCGAGCCACGAGGTTCGAACCGAGCCGTCAGCGATGCGGGGCGGCCATGAGGCGAGCCTGGGTACCGATCCTCGTGGGAGCCCTTGCCGGGGCAGCCGGATGCCACCAGTCGGAACCCGAAACGGAAATCGGTTCGCTCGAACCAAGCCCCAACGCCAGCATTCTGCCCTCGCCACTCGCTTCCAGGCGACCACTGCCCCTGGCGGACGCCGGGCAGCCCGACGCCTTGCCCGATGGCGGCGCGCTGGTCGACGCGTCGGAACCCCTGGTACCCACGTATTTCGAACCCGATCGCGCGCTGCGTTCGGACTCCCTGCCGCCGCGCGAAACCGTACCCGGGGCGACGCTCGACGCGCATTTCAGCTGGGAACCTCGCGCTGGCGGGCACGGCGACCCCCGCAGCCGATTCCCGCTGCACATCGAGCTCAGCAGTTTGGGACGCCTCAGGTTCGCTATCGACTCCGACCGCATGCCGCTAGCGTTGGGAACCGAGTTGCGTGCGCGAGCCGATCGCTACGGCCACGTCCTCGTCTGGTCCGATCTGGGCAACTACCGCGTGCTCAGTCCCGGTACCTTGCGCGCGCTGTTCGAGGAATTGCGGGCAGACATTTCACCTCTGCAGGACGCAAAGACCCAACGGCGCGACGGTGGCAAGCTGCTCGGTCTGCCGGTTCAGGTCGACACCATCCGGACCAGCATGGGAACCTTGGTGCTGGAGCAGTCTCAAGTCGGCGGGCTGGGCGGGAGCGGCCCCCTGCTCTGCCGACTTCTCTCCGAGCTCGTGCTGGCGAAGCCGGACAACCGCGCCTGCAAGGAGGGCTGGCTGCCCCTCAAGGCGGAATACGGTTGGGCCGACGGCGGGCGTTTCGGCTTCATGGTGACGTCCCTGGTGCGCAAAGATCTGAAGTCTGCAGGTTTCATGATTCCGCCCGTGGACGCCAACTGGCGACAGCGCGAACTTCCGGACGGCCCCAGCGAGGCGTGGGCCACCGAAGCCGAGCTGGCCCGCATCGAACCAGGACCCAAACAGAAGCTTCCACCCGACAGCCATTCGCGCCCCAGACCGAAGCCCCCCGACCACGGCTTGATCGTGAGGAACACGTTCGAAGCGCCGCGCTATCTGCTGGTCAATGGCGAAGTGGTGGCCTGGATCAGGGCCAAGCACCAGCTGCACGTGACCGGCCTGCGCTCGGGTGGCTACACGCTGGTGGCGCGGGATTTCCTCGGGATTGAAACGGATCAGCGGGAAGCGTTCAATGTGCCCGGCCGTCAGATCGTGGGGTGGCCGGAGGAACGGCAGAAGAAATCACATTAGCAGGTGTCCAGGACCGCAAGACGGTCTCTACAGCACCGGCGGCCGTTGCTCCGCCTCGTAGTCGGATTCGTCGAAGGTTGTCTCCCCGTAGCCCTGTTCTTCCATGTGGCGCCTGAGCTCTTCGACCACCACCTCCAACACCTCCATCCGGGTAGACAGAAGATAGTATTCGTCTTCATCGACATCTGGCAGACGTCCCAACCGATCGCGCACCATCTCGCGATCTTCCGGTGCGACGCGGATGGCCGAGCTGGGACCCGCGTGGTCCGCGTTGCCCGCCAGAGCATCGTAGGCGATTCCGATGGGATTGAGCCAGACGAACACGTGCCCGAGGCACACCTGCCAGTCCACGATGTTCTGCGACGGCAACCTCCAGAAGCCCGGCATCGTCCGGCACAGGACCTCACCGAAGTACGCGCCAACGGCCTGCGCCGTGAGCGCCATCAACTCCGGCCGGTCGTCGAGGCTTTCTCTCACCTGGCGCGCGTACTCGTCGACTACGGAGAGAGTCTCTACCGAGTAGTCCAACCTGAAACCGAGGGCCCGCTCGACATAGTCTTCGCAGGCCGAAGCCAGCTCGCGTATCTTTTCCGGAGACTCCATGAACTTTCAGCGGTTCTGATTACCTAGCCTGGGTCCGGAGCCTAGCATCCGGGTCACCTGTCGGCCGACAGAGTGATGGCTCCCTGGCCAGACGGCTCGACCGTGCACGGATTTTCCGGCAGTATTCGGTACGAGTTCGGCCGGCGGCCAAAAAATTGCCCAGGACACCCTGGAAATCCCGCTTGTGCCCGTCGAGCCAGCAGAATATCTAACCCTACGTCCGGTTTTTGGTCCGGTCGTGCTAGTCTACGCTTTCCAATGCGCCTGGGCATTCTCAGCGATATTCACGCCAACTACGAAGCGCTCAGCGCCGTACTGGAAGCGTTCAAGTACGAGGGCATCGACCGGTACTACTGCCTGGGCGACACGGTGGGCTACGGCGGATCGCCGAACGAATGCGCCGACGTGGTGCGCGGTCTGGTGGAGTCGACCATTCTCGGCAACCACGACGCCGCAGTCGCAGGTCGGATGGACTATTCGTACTACTACGAAGCGGCTCGCAACGCTCTCGACACACACGCTCAGTTGCTGTCCGAAGAGAACATGACCTGGCTCAGGGGCTTGCCGTACCAGGTGCGCTTGCCGGAGCACAACGTTCAGCTGTGTCACGGTTCACCCGTGCGCCTCGAGGAGTTCGAATACATCTTCGCACCAGAGCAGGCCCGGGAATGTCTGCCCATGTTCGACGAACTCGGGCACCTGACCCTCATCGGGCATTCTCACCTGTGCAAGGTCTTCGCTCTGACCCCCACGAGCGTGGAAGAGCTGCCTCCCATCGACTTCGATCTGGCGCCCGACCAGAAATACATCGTCAGCGTTGGCTCCGTGGGACAGCCCCGCGACTACGACAACAGGGCGAGCTACACGGTCTACGACACCGAAAAGAAGCGCTTCGAGTTCAAGCGGGTCGAGTACGACATCGAAACCGCCGCAGACAAGGTCCTGCGGGCCAAGCTCGAGCGCAATTTCGCGCACCGGCTGTTCATCGGCGTCTGATCCCGCGCCACTCGTCCACAGGTGGCGGCCCGCCCGGAGGCGGCCTCCAGATTGTCTTGTCGTCCGACTCGCGAGACTTCACCCACCACCGGACCAGAACGAGCCCGGTCGCGAAACCACCGATGTGTGCGAAGTAGGCCGTACCACCCGCAACGTCCGCGCCGAGCGTCACGTATCCGTAGATCAGATTGAGCACGAAGTAGCCCCCCGCCACGAACCAAGCCGGAAGAACCGGCAGTGGCCCGAACACCAGCCACAGGATGCAGTAAGGGTTGAACACGGTGATTGGCGCCCGCGGATACAGAACCATGTATGCGCCGAGCACGCCGAAGATCGCGCCGGAAGCCCCAATCAGTGGCACTCGACTCGACGGATCGACGAAGTAGTGCCCCAAGCTCGCCGCGATGCCGCAGAATAAATAGAAGCCGAAGTACCGGGCCCGCCCGAGCACGTCCTCGACGTTGTCGCCAAATACGTAGAGAAACAGCAGGTTGCCGCCCAGATGTAGGAAGTCCGCGTGCATGAACATGCCGGTGAGCACCGTGAACCCTTCGCCCAACGGGTCGGCGGTCAACCTTGCCGGGACCAAGCCATAGGCGGGAACGACCCAGGCGGCACCCGACGTGCTCAGCAGCAGCTGCCACAAAAAAACGGCGACGTTCACCAGCAACAGTGCCTGGTTCACCACCGGCGTCCGGCGGGTAGGAATGTAGTCGCGAAGAGGTATGAACACCGGGGACGCGCAGCGTAACCCGCTGGGGCGATGGCCGCCATAGCCGGTCCGGGCCTGGGCTCGGCATGCTAGTCTTCGCCAGGCATGCTCGACAGTACCGACCCTCGGGCGAGATTCCGGACCCTTTCGCGAGCACTGGCGCTCTCGTTCTTGCTCACCAGCAGCTGTGGACCCAGCTTCGACGGCAGGGTCTACCACGGCGGCGAGCTCTCGTTCACGGTCGGCCCCATACCCGACAGCTGGCGTCCCATCCAAGTCGACCAGACTCTGCTCGCGTACCGCGACGATCCGAATGCGGTGACCGTGGCCGTGAATGGTCGCTGTCACAAGGATGGGGACGACGTGCCGCTCCCGAGCCTGACCCATCACCTGTTCTTGCAGTTCACCGACCGCCAGGTGCAATCCCAGAAGCAGCTCGAAATCGCGGGCCGCGCCGCCCTCAGAACCGAGCTAGTTGCGAGCTTGGATGGCGTGCCAAAGCACTACGTCGTGGTCGTGCTCAAAAAGGATGGCTGTGTCTACGACTTCATGCTCATTTCGGACTCTGAATCTGCGGACGTCGCTGAATTCGACGCCTTCGTGCGCGGATTCGAAACGATAAGTTCATGACCGACCAGAGCGCCCCCGAAACCGATCGCCCGAGCCTCAGCCGCGCGAGCCTTTTGCCACCTCCCCCTCCAACGGCCGTCCAGCGCCAGAAGGCAGCCTTCACAGGCTTTTTGAAACATCTCGGGCGCATCTTCGAGATGACCGTGGGCACGCTCAAGGCGGGCTTCCAGCGCCCCTTCGAGTGGGCGGAAATCGTCCGTCAGCTCGAAACCGTGGGCGTGCGGTCGCTGGGCATCGTGGTCGTGACCAGTGTCTTCGTGGGCATGGTCATGGCGGTGCAGTTCGCCTTTGGTCTCCGCAAATTCGGCGGCCTCGAATACACCGGGCGCGTGATCGCGCTCACCTTCGCGCGTGAGCTGTCTCCGACGCTGACCGCGGTCATCGTGGGTGGAAGAATCGGCGCAGGCATGGCGGCCGAGGTCGGTTCCATGGCTGTCACCGAGCAGATCGACGCTATCCGCGCGCTGGGGGCGAACCCATTGAAGAAGCTCGTGCTGCCGCGTCTGATCGCTTCCGTGATCGTGATTCCGATAGTTGGGATCTTCTCTCTGTACCTGGGGTTCGGCGGCGCCATGGTCATCACGGACACCCAGTTCGATATCCCCGCGTCCTTTTTCTACACGAGCGCTCTCGAGACCCTGCAGCTCATGGACGTCCTGGCAGGGCTCATCAAAACACCCTTCTTCGGCGCTATCATCGCACTTGTCGGCTGCTACTTCGGCATGACCACGAAGGGCGGCACGGCGGGCG
This sequence comes from uncultured delta proteobacterium, assembly GCA_963809955.1. GTDB lineage: Bacteria > Myxococcota_A > Polyangia > Polyangiales > Polyangiaceae > JAICQQ01. The sequence continues at coordinate 363,284 of CAWELQ010000024.1, read as the reverse complement.
TCGGCAACAGCACGACTCGCACCGTGGTGGTCATCTCAATCGCCATTCTCATTGCCGACTTCTTCCTGACCAAACTGGTGATCTCGCTCTGGCCTTCCGCAGCGGAGTGAGCCTGTTTTGTTGGATATTTTGCAGTCGTACGCAGCGCCATCCAGCCGGCGCACCCCCGACAATTCCGCCGTCACTGCTTGACCGGGTGGCAAGCGGCTCCTATGTTGAAGGGAGTTTTCGAAAGTCATCGCCATGTCGACCCGACCTGTTGAAGAGGCGAACCGCCCAGGCGCGCCAGCTTCCAGAGACGCCTTGCCGAGCGCAACCAGCGCGCCGTGCGGCGCCGAATCGCCTTGTCGTATGGCCGCAAAAGTCGCCCCGTCGCCCGGTCGCGAGTCTCACACTGCCTCCGACAAGGAAGGGGCGCGCCCGACCAGAAACGCAACGAAGGACTCGCCAGGCAGGCGGCGGGATGGCCTGTTGACCACGGGCGACATGGCCCGTCTGTCCGGCAGCACGCTGCGCACGGTTCGTTTCTATGAAGAGGCCGGTATCTTGGTGCCACAGCACCGCACGGACGGCGGTCATCGCTTATTTTCGGCATGGGAGCTCAAGAAGCTCGCGCTGGTAACGGATTTACGAGCGGCTGGCTTTTCCCTCGACAGCATCAAAGAGCTTCTCGATCTCAAAGACAGTGCTTCGAGCGGGTCTGATGCCGCGCAACGCCTGCTCGCGCGGCTCGGCGCTCAGCTCGAAACGATTACCGAGCGCCTGACCGTGCTGGAACGGGTCAGAAACAGTCTGGCGAGCGCGTGTGAGTACGTCGAGCGCTGCAGCGACTGCACGCAAAGCGAGCTCTTCCCCAAACGCTGCGCCGAGTGCGACAACTTCAACGGGGACGACTTGCCCAGCGCCTTCGGCGTGCTGTGGAAACTCGACCGGTAGCCGCCGATGCCCACGAGTCGCCCCGATGCCGAGCGGGCCATTCGAGCTTTTTTGAGCGCCCTCGGCCAAGATCCCGAGTCCCCGGAGCTCGAGGAAACGCCGAGCAGGGTCGCGGAAGCTTTCCTCGGTGAACTGCTTTCGGGCTACGAGATCGACATCCCGACGCTTCTGGAACACGGCTCCGAACCGCTGAAGAAGCAGCACAATGGCGTCGTGGTGGTGCACGACATCGCCGTTGCGACCGTGTGCCCCCATCACCTGATGCCGGCGATCGGCAGAGCTTCGGTCGCCTACCTGCCAGGCAACCGCATTCTCGGCTTGGGCACCATTGCCAAGCTGGTCGAAGCCTATGCGCGCCGGCTCAGCTTGCAGGAACAGATCGGAGCCAACGTCGTCACCACTCTGATGGAGTATGGCGCTCGAGCGGCCTTCTGCCGGCTCGCGCTCAGTCACACCTGCCTGAGCGCGCGGGGAGCGGGACAACCACACGCCACCGTGGTCACCATGGCGAGCGAAGGTGAGTTCGCGGCCGGACCTGGACAGGCGGCGCTGGCGCTAGCCCTCGACCGCCCATCGCGAGCTTCATGACCCTGGTAGCCCTCACGGGGTGTAGCCGAGGCATCGGGCGCGCCACGGCCCTCGAACTTGCCCGTCGCGGCTCGCGACTGGCGCTGTTGGGCCGCCCTTCTGCCGAGCAGAGCGAGACGGAGCAAATGCTCTCGCGGCTGGGCGCGAACTTCAACAGCTTTTACGTGGACCTGAACGACCCGCGCGCGTGCCTGAAGGTGGCTCGCAACGTGCTCGATCAGTTGGGCCCGCCCGAGGCCGTCATCCACAACGCGGCCGTGATCGAACGTGTGCCGATCGACGCCACCAGTGACGAGTCCTTCGACCTGCAAATCGGAGTGAACCTGAAAGCGCCGTTCATTCTCACCCGTGAGTGGCTCGGGCCCATGCGCGCCCAGGCACGGGGCAGGCTGGTCTTCGTCGGCAGCATTTCGTCTACCCTGGGTACCGCCGGGGCAGCGGTCTACTGCGCCTCGAAGTGGGCGCTGGTAGGCTTCGTGAAGAGCCTGGCCGAGGAGCTCAAGGATAGCGGGCTCATGAGCGTGGCCGTGCTTCCCGGGTCGGTGGAAACGCGCATGCTCCAGGGCAGTGGTTTCGAACCGCGTATTCAAGCCGGCGAGGTGGCCAGCACCCTCGTGCACTACGCGCTCGACGCTCCGCTCGCACACAACGGGGGCGTCGTGGAAATGTTCGGCATTTGACGCCCCGCAAGAACACGAACCAGGAGAGCTGGAAGGGCCCGCCACACCCGCTTTTCCTTACCGTTGCTCCCTTCCGGGCCTGGCGGGGTTCAGGACGCGCTGTTGGCGGACCCACAATCGAGTCGCAACTCTCAAGAGGGACTATCGCAGCCGGCGGGCCTTGTCCAGCAGCAAAGCCGCCACGACCTGGCCACCCGGTCGCGAGGGACGGCACCAGCCAGCATCGCGGGACGAGCGGGTGGCCGCAGCCTCGACATCCACCTTCCGCTCGTGGCGGGCAGCGACTTCCCTCGGACTGCTCTACGGGGCTCGGCGTTCGGCATTTTCGTAGCGGTGCCCCATGCGTCCGATTCCCGGCCGCCGCCAAGGAGCCGGGCCACTGGTCGACGGAACGCACGTCGCTCGGCCAGCAGCTTTTGGCGCGCCTCGCCCGGGCTCCGATGTCGTCTGAAAACAGCCCCTGGGCGTTCGGCGTTCCAGGCCCCAAAATGACGTGGTGAATTCGAGTCGTGCTCACGGTTCGCGCGCGGAAGGTGCCCGACAACCTTCCTTTGGCATGTCGAGCGGGCAGCTCGGGATGCTGGTGCTGTTCGCCTCGCTCGCCGTGCTGTTCGGGACTAGCCTCGTCGCGTTTGGGATCACGCGCGCCCAGAACGCGCTCTGGCGTGGGCCCGGCATGCCCGCGTTGCCGCTGGCGCTCTGGCTGAGCACGGCCGCGGCGCTCCTGATGAGCGGTGCGCTCACTGGAGCGCTTCGTCACGTCCAGCACAATCGACTTGTGGGAAGCGCGCGGGCGCTGCATCTGGCCTGGCTCTTCGGCGCAATCTTTTTGGGCTGTCAGTCCTTGAACTGGCTCTCGATGAGCCTGGGCGTACGGGTGCACACGACCCTCTACCCGTTCACATTCTACTTTCTCACTGGCCTGCACGCGGCTCACGTGCTCGCGGGGTTCGTGCCCCTCTATCGTGTGACACGGCGCCTCGGGCAGGGTGAGTACTCGAGCTCGCGCTACGAAGGCTTCAAGTTCTGCGTGCAGTACTGGCACTTTCTGACCGGCGTCTGGCTCATCCTATTCGCGGCGCTCGAGCTCTTCAGTTAGCACGCCAGCCCGCCCGACTCTCGGCCATGCGACGCGGGCGAGCGCACCAACCTCACGGCAAGGCCTTTACTCGCTGCCAAAGAGCGCTAGAAGCTTTTTCAGCCCATGTCCTGGCAATCACTCATCGGCACTCGGCCGTTCGCATGGCTCGCATTCGCCGGTTCTGCAGCGCTCGTGGCGCTCGCTATCCAGCTGGGGCTCGAGAGCCCGTGGTTGGGCGTGTGCCTGGCACTGCTCACCGCCGGCATCGTGCTCAAGCGTATTCAAGATCGGAGGCGCCTGCGTAAACTGCTGACGTCGGGCGATATCGCGAGCGTGCTCGAGGCCTGGCACGGCTCGCTCAGCAGCGTGCCTCACGCCGAAACGATGCGCCCGCTGGTAGTGGCGACCTTGCTCGCCGCGCACGGCATGATCGACAAGGCTCGCTACGCACTCGGTGCGGCCCAGCGCGGGCGCGCCTGGGAGGCCGCCCTGGAGCATCGGCTGATGCTGGAGACACTCATCGACGCCTTCGAAGGGGAACGCGAGCGCGCCCTGGTCACGGCTAGCCGCCTGTCGAGCATGCCCATCTTGCCAACCAGCCCCTGGATGCGCTCACGCATCAGCGCACTGCGCGCGGCGCTGCTCTCGTTCGCCAGGTCCTTTGCCCATCAAGCAGGCGATCGGGACATCGCGATCTTGCGCAGCGCGGCAGGCCAGAACCCACTCGTTCACTGGCCCATGCGTTATGCTGCCGCTGTAGCGTACGTCGATCTCGGGGAACCCACCAAGGCGCGCGAGGTGCTCAGCGGAGCCCCAGAGTGGCCGGAAGAATCCGTGTTCCACCACTTTCACCGGGAGCTCGTCGAGCATTTGTAAGGCGAAACCCTCGCTGCGGGGCTAAACTCGGAGCAGTTCCCCATGGCCAGGCAGCCCAGCGGACCGCCCAGCCCGACCTTCGAGATCCCCGACCTCGAGCTCGAGTCTCCCACGCCTCCCGCCCCGCGACCGGCGGCTAGCCGCCACCCTTCGGGAGCACGCGCGATCCAGGTTCCCGATCTCGAGCTGGATGCGACCTCGATCGGCCCCGCGGCGGTCGACTTCGAGGCTGGCTCGCGCCTCGAGCTAGACACCAGCGGGACCATCGCGTCGGTCCCCCCGCTTGGGCCATACGGTTCGCGGTGTCTCGAACAAGTCGGTGTCTCGGGCGACTTCGACCTGGACGAGGCTCTGCTCGAGGTGGTCCCGATCGCCACGGTGGTGGAAGGGCCTTGGCCTCGCGGGCGCTCTGCCGACGCTTCCGCTCTGCGCATCGATCCAGCGGTCGTAAAACAATGCGCCGGGTACGCAGACTCGAGGGTTCCGCCGCACCTCACCCCGAGCTACGCCTTCCGTGTCTGGTCGCGTCGACGAGAATTGAGAGCCGAGCTCGCTACTTGGCGAAGTGAGCTGGCTCGCCGTGAGGCGCGTCGTGACCAGCACTTGGTGAACCTTGTCACGGCGCTGCGACCGGCCCTGCAACGGGATGAGCGTTTCAGCGAATTGCTCGCCGAGTTCGGCCGCGCCGAAGCCGAGCTGGAGCGCCACGAACGAAGCGTGGCTCTGGCCCACCAGGACCTGAGTGCCGCGCTGTTGGCTCTCGATCGGCAAATGGCGCCCCTGGAAGCCAAGCGCGAAAAGCAGCATTCCAGGCTTGCCGAGGAGCAAGCCCGACACGAAAGCGCCCGCGTCGAGTTCGAGCGCCTTCGGGCCAAGCTCAAGCGTCTGGAAATTCAGGCGCGCAACGTGAAGCAGCGCGCCCGCGCGCTCTTGGGACCGGCCGGCGGCATGCTTCCCGCTGCGCTCGCCGCTGAGCTCGCCGAGTTGGAGGGTCAGCGCCTCGCCCTGGAACCGAGCGTCGAGGCTGGTCACACGCGTCTCGAAGCAGCTGCCACCGAGCTGGCGAGCTGTCAGAACTCGCTCGCCGAAACCACCCAGGCGATAGAGGAGCTGCGCTCGGAAAAGCGCGCCGCCGTGCGCACACACGAGGGCCAATCGAACCGAAAGCAAGAGAGGCATGACAGCGCGGCGCAGAACCATACCCGAGTTGGCCTACGCATTGCCCACGCGGTGCTCGACCTCCGGGGCGGCGTGGCCGTCGGCCACGAAGAGCTCGAGGCGATACGGGTGGCGGACGACGCGGCCCTACAGGCGCAACTCGAACTCGAAAAACGCGTGCTGGCGCTCGATGCCTACCATCGGAAAAGCTTTGATCTGGGCTGGAAGCTCGTGTTGGCCCTGCCAGCGCTCGTCGTCTTGCTCCTGGTGCTCCGCTGGGTCCTCTGAACGGCTTTCGGATCCTCACCCATTGGGGTCCCGACGACCCCGACCCACGGACGCGCGCTCACTTCCGGATCAAAGCGGTACATTGCCGTGCTTCTTCCGCGGCAACTGCTCTCGCTTGTTCTTCAGGAGCGAGAGCGCCGCGTGCAGGCGGCGGCGCACGTCGCGAGGCCGAATCACCTCGTCGATGAAGCCCAGCTCGGCGGCCTTGTAGGGGCTGGCGAATCGCTCGCGATAGGCCTCCACCAGCTCGTCGCGCCGCGCGTCCGGGTCCTCGGCATGCTGGATCTCACGGCGGAAGATGATGTTGGTGGCGCCACCGGGCCCCATCACGGCGATCTCGGCGCTCGGGAATGCCAGGTTCGTGTCCGCCCCGATGTGTTTGCTGCTCATGACGTCGTAGGCGCCGCCATAGGCCTTGCGAACGATCACGGTCAGCTTGGGTACGGTCGCCTCGGAGTAGGCGTACAGCAGCTTGGCACCGTGCTTGATGATGCCGGAATGCTCTTGATCGACCCCGGGCAGAAATCCCGGCACGTCCACGAAGGTAATTAGCGGCACGTTGAAGCAGTCACAGACCCTGACGAAGCGTGCTGCCTTGACGCTGGCGTCCACATCGAGCACGCCCGCCAGGTGGCTCGGTTGGTTGGCAACGATCCCAACGGGCCGCCCGCCGATGCGCGCGAAAGCCGTCACGATGTTGCGCGCAAACCTCTCGTGCACGAGGAAGACTTCCTTGTCGTCGACCAGTTTGCGAATCAGCTCCACCATGTCGTACGGTTCGTGACTGTCGTCTGGCACGAAATCATCCAACTCGTGCACCAGGCGGTTCGGTGAATCCTTCACTACGGAGGCGGGCGGGTCTTCCGCGTTGTTGGACGGCAAGAAAGAGAGCAGCTTGCGCACGGCCCGCATGCAGCTTTCCTCGTCGGGCATCCCGAAATGGCAGACTCCGCTCTTCGTCGAGTGAGTGTCCGCCCCGCCGAGCTCTTCCTTGTCGACCTGCTCGTGGGTCACCGCCTTGATCACGTCGGGGCCGGTGATGAACATGTAGCTGGTGCCTTCGACCATGAAGACGAAGTCCGTCAGGGCCGGCGAATACACGGCGCCACCCGCGCTCGGGCCCAGGATGACGCTCAGCTGAGGAACCACTCCGCTCGCCAGCGTATTGCGATAGAAGATGTCAGCGTACCCACCCAGTGAGGCGACCCCCTCTTGAATCCGAGCCCCCCCCGAGTCACACAAGCCGATCACTGGCGCGCCGACCTTCAGTGCAAGATCCAGGATCTTGACGATCTTCGCCGCGTGCGCCGCACCCAGCGACCCGCCGAGCACGGTGAAGTCCTGTGAATAGACGAACACCTTGCGGCCGTCCACGCTGCCATAGCCGCTGATCACCCCGTCACCCAGGCTCTTGTTCCGCTCCATCCCGAAGTCGTCGCATTGGTGCACGACGAAGCGGTCGAGCTCGACGAAACTATCCGGATCGAGCAACAGCTCGAGACGCTCGCGCGCGGTCAGCTTACCGCGCTCGTGTTGCCGCGCGATCTGCTCGGGCCCGCCGCCGCCAAGAGCTTCGCGGTTCTTCGCTTCGAGCAGCTCGAGTCGGTCGGAGGATTTCAAGGTCATGCCAGAGACTAGCGCGAGCCAGCCGACGCCCGAAAGGCCCTGAAGCACCGAACAGCCGGCTCTACCGGCACCGCCTGCCTGGCGTCTGCTGCCCGATCGGTGCTCTCATTCGTTGATTGGTTCGCGACAAACATCCTGTTTGTCGCTCTAACACCAGCTCCCCAGTTGTCCCGAGCTCGGAAAGAAGCTCGCTCACTCATCGGGTGGGTCCAAGTAGTCGACCTCCACGCCATTGGGAGCCAAAAAGCGCGTCTTGCCCGGGCTCCGCGCGAGCGCGAAGTCCGGCCCCACCGGGACCTTCCCGTGACCCCCCGGTGTATCCACGATCAGCTTGGGCAATGCGATCCCCGAGAGCCGGCCCTGCAACTGCCGCATCAGCTCGATGCCCACGTGAAGCGGGGTACGCAGGTGTCCGGTGCCGATCACCGGATCGGCCTGAAGCAAATAGTACGGCCGCACCCGCTCGCGCACCAGCCCGCGGAACAGCGCGCTCAGGGTGTCCGCGCTGTCGTTGATGCCACGCAGCAGCACTGTATGGTTCATCACGGGAAAGCCAGCATCGGCGAGGCGCCGGCAAGCCCCGCGCGCCTCTTCGGTGAGCTCCCTCGGGTGGTTGAAGTGGGTCATCACCCAGAGCGGGTGGTGGCGGCGCAGCGCCTCGCATAGCTCATCGCTGATCCGTTGCGGCAACACGACGGGAACGCGAGTCGCCAGCCTGATCGTCTCCACGCTCGGGATCTCGCGGATGCGTGCCACCAGGCTGGCAAGGCGCGAGGTCGCCATCACGAACGGATCCCCGCCGCTCACGATCACATCGCTGATCTCCGGGTGCGCCGCCAGGTACTCGAGCGCCGGCTCCAGGCGCGCGATGGAGCGCGGCCCTCCACCCGCACCCACCATTCTGCTGCGCGTGCAAAAGCGACAGTAGACGGCGCAGCGGTCGCTGACCAAGAGCAGCGCCCGGTCCGGGTAGCGACGGATCAGATCTGGGGCAACCTGGTGGGCCTCTTCTCCCAATGGATCCCTGAGATCGCCAACCACGCCACTGGCTTCCGCGGCGTGGGGCACCACCTGACGACGGATCGGACAGCCTGGGTCGACGGGATCGCAGAGATCGAGGTAGTAGGGCGGTATCGCAAAGGGGAACCCACTTTGCTCGGCGCGCTCAGCGCCGGCGAGCTCTTCGGGGGTGAGACGGAGCGCCCGAGCCAGCTCGGCAACAGTCCGCACGCTGTGTTGTAGCTGCCAGCGCCAACTGGCTGTCTGCTCGAGCTCGGGCTCGGTAACCACGCTCAGGCTCGGGCGCCCATCCATCAGTTGTCGTCTTTCGCCGGGGCGGGCACCTTCAACTTGGCAAGGGCTTCGCGGTCGATCACCACCTCGTAGCGCTTGCGCAGCTCTTGCTCCATCTGCTGCTCCAGCTTGCGGGCGCGCTCCGCCAACAACTTCACCCGTATCATGCGCTCTGCCTCCTGCAAGCTGCGCTTGCGGGCATCGGTCTTTCCAATCAGGCGCACGATGTGAAAGGCTCCATCGCTCTCGACCAGCTCGGGGTACACGCCACCGATCTCGTCGATCTTGAAAACGGCTTGGCGCAACGCTTCGGGAACCTTCGAATTCTCACCACCCGCGACGCCGGGAGTTGCGACGATGCCCAGATCACCGGCGAACTCCAGCGGGTCACCGAGCGCGCTAGGCGGGCGTCGATCGAGCGAGTGCGTACGCACCAGCTTGCCCCACTCTTTCGCGTCGGCCGTGAGAGCCTGCTGCAAGATTTGTTCGGCGCGCTGCTCGTCTTTCAGCTCCAAGTGGGCAACACGCCGTCGCTCGGGCTCTTGAAACTCCTGTTGATGAGCGGTGTAGTAGGCTCTTACCTCTGAAGCCGGTAGCTCTTCTGGCTTTGGAAGCTTCTGCCTGGACTGTCTCAGAAGCTCGTCTCGCAACATCTGGCGCAGGCGCGCTCGAGTCTTCGGCAATTCGTCGAGACCGCGCCGGCGGGCCTCTTCGGCCAACAGCTCGACCTGAATCATCTCTTCGAGCAGAAGCTTGCGCCGATCCGCCGACTGATAGCGCAAACGTTCGAACTCGTTCATGCGCTCGAGAGTGGCCGCGTACTCGCCCAACGTGATTTCTTTGTCTCCGACGCGGGCCAACACCTTCGCGCGCATTTCCGGGCTGAGCGCGCGTGGTCCCGTTCCGGGCGCGCTGGAAGCGCTCGCCGAGGGCGACGCCGATGGTGTCGACTTCCCGCAACCGTCCGCGCAGCCCGCGGCGGCCAGCAAGCACGAAATCAGCGCCAGCCCTCGGCCGAGCCCACCAGGTTCGCCGGCAGCGCGCCTCACGCTGCTGCCGGCCGTCGGTCGCCGGCAGAACGCCGTTCGGGAAACGGCCAGCCCGCCGACGAACCCACCCTGGGTTGATTCACACGACCGCATACGCTGGCGGATCGATTACTACGCGCCCGAAAGCTTGGCCAGCGGGCAAATGAAAAGCACTCCGTAGACAAGCGGCGATTGCGATTCCCGACTCCCGGGGGTACGACTCGCATTCGTGGAAGAAGCACTCTCGGGTAAGCTCCGCTATCGACGCGTGCTCCTCAAGCTCAGCGGCGAAGCGTTGTGTGGCAGGGAGGCGGGGTTCGGGATCGACACGGAAACGCTGCGCGCAACGGCTGCCGAGCTGGGCGAGGTGCACGCCACCGGCGTGCAGATCGGCATCGTGGTCGGCGGCGGCAATATCTTCCGTGGGCTGCGCGGCGCCAGTCACGGAATGGATCGAGCTCAGAGCGACTACATGGGCATGTTGGCCACGGTGATCAACTCGCTTGCTCTGCAAGACGCTCTCGAGCGCTGTGACGTCCCGACGCGCGTGATGACCGCGCTGGACATCAAACAAGTCGCCGAACCCTATATTCGGCGACGCGCCATGCGCCACCTCGAACGGGGTCACGTGGTCATTTTCGGTGCCGGCACCGGGAACCCCTATTTCTCCACCGACACGGCTGCGGCCCTGCGTGCCACGGAAATTCGAGCCGACGTCCTGTTCAAGGCCACCAAGGTCGACGGCATCTACGATCGCGATCCGAAGCAGGACGCTTCCGCGAAGATGTTGGCCAAGCTCAGCTACGACCGCTTCCTGGAGAAAAAGTTGGGTGTGATGGACTCGACCGCGGTCACGCTGTGCCGCGAGAACGGCTTGCCCATCCGCGTTTTCAAGATGACTCCGGGCAACATCCGACGCGTCTGCTTGGGTGGCGAAGTGGGCACCACGGTTACCGGCGAGGTTTGAGCCCGGACCTCTTTCGCCCTCCTCGGCTACGCCACGACCCTGACGCTCGGAAAACTCCAGCCGAGCGCATCCTCGAGCCTGCCCTGCGCGTCGAGCCCGCGCGTGTGTTCGATCCGAGGCGAACCTTGCTTCCGAGCCATCCGAAGCCCGACCATCGAGCTGGCTGGCGAAATCCGACATCAACGCCCGGGAATCGTCGACCTCTCCAGATCCGGTTCGAACGACAACGAGCCGCCCTGCGGGTGCCCTTCGACGTACTCGCTCTGAAGGCTGGTTTGCGGCATCTCACAGGGAAGCGAGATCTCCCCTTTGGCAACCAGTTCGGTGCTCTAGCGGCTGGCGGGCGGTCGTGACGATTCGAATCGACCCGCTTGGCCGGTATAACCGGAACCGTTGCGAGCGGAATTTGATGCGATGAAGGCCGCGGTTCATCGAGAAATCGGGGGTTTTTGCGCGCGCGCCCCCCGCGTGATTCGCTGGTAAGAAAATGCTCGTGGGGTAAGCTGCCCCTGCGATGTGGCTAACCCTACCTGAGTTCGGATCTTTGATGGTTTACGCGGTGCTGATCGTGGCCGCGTACACGTTTGCCGTTGCTGTTGCGGCGGGTGGCGGGCGACCACGCCTGCTCAACTCGGCACGCCTCGGCGCCTACGCGACCTCTGGGCTGATTCTGTTCAGCGTGCTGCTCCTGGCCTACGCCTTCGTGACGCACGACTTCAGGATCCGCTATGTCTCCCGCTACAGCGACCGTTCGATGTCGCAGACGTACCTGCTGACCTCGCTGTGGGGCGGGCAGGACGGCTCGTTGCTTTGGTGGTCCCTGCTCTTGGGAGCATACGTCGCGGCGTGCGTGCGCTGGCTCAAGGGGCGTTACCGAGAGCTTCAACCGTACGTCATCGCCACATTGATGGTGATCGTGAGTTTCTTCGCGGTATTGATGATCTTCGCCGCCAACCCGTTTCAGACGAACATGGCGGGCGCCCTGCCCGACGGTGATGGGCTGAACCCGCTGCTCCAGAACTACTGGATGGTCATCCACCCACCGTCGCTGTACACCGGCTTCGTGGGTTGTTCGGTCCCGTTTTCCTTCGCCGTTGCGGCCTTGATCACCGGAAGGCTCGACAACGAGTGGATCATCGCGGTCCGCAAATGGATGCTCTTCGCCTTCCTGTTTCTCTCCATCGGCAACGTGCTCGGTATGCTGTGGGCCTATGAAGAGCTCGGCTGGGGCGGTTATTGGGCCTGGGATCCCGTGGAAAACGCCGCCTGCCTGCCCTGGTTCACGGCTGCGGCATACGTCCACTCGACCATGATCCAGGAACGCCGCAACTTCATGAAGATCTGGAACGTCTTCCTGATCTGCCTGACCTTCTTCCTGACCATCTTCGGAACCTTCTTGACGCGGTCCGGACTGATAGCCAGCGTCCACAGCTTCGCGAAGAGCGACATCGGGATCTACTTCGTCGGCTTCATGGGGTTGATCGCGGCGACGACAGTGGGGCTCATCGTGTGGCGCCTTCCCAAGTTGCGCGGACGCACCCACATCGAGTCGATGGCTAGCCGCGAAGCCATGTTCGTCATCAACAACTGGGCCTTGCTCGGCATCATGTCGTTCATCTTGGTGTTCACGCTGTGGCCCAAGATCAGCGAGCTCTTTTCGGGAGAAACCGTCACGTTCGGCAAGCCCTTCTTCGATCGCTGGATAGCGCCTATCGGCCTCGTCGTGTTCGCATTGATGGGCCTGGCTCCGCTGTTCGGTTGGCGCAAGACCAGCCAGGTATCCCTCAAGCGTGCATTTGCCTTTCCGCTGGCCGCGCTGGCGGTGTTTGCCGTCATGCTCATCGCCTTCGGCCAAAGCCTCGGGTTTCCGGCCTTCGTGGACACCGTCTCCTTCGACACGGGGGCCGCAGACGTGATCCTCAAGCCGCTGAAGGCAGCCCTACCCCTCGTCACCATCAGCTTGGTCGGCTTCAACATCGCGGTCATTGTCCAGGAATTTTACCGCGGCGTGAAGGCCAGGCAGAGCTCGGCTGCAAAGCGCAAGGAGGTCGAAAGCGTCGGCGTGGCTCTCTTCCGGTTGATCGCGAAGAGCCGCCGCCGCTACGGCGGGTACGTCGTTCACCTGGGCATCATCGCGATGTTCATCGGCTTCGTCGGCCAGGCCTGGAGCATCGACAAGGAAACCAGCATGATGCCCGGGGAGACCTATCGCATCGGCAGCTACGACATCACGTACATCGGGCCTCGCATGTGTCCGGGCAATCCGAGATGCAGCGCCGCGGAGCAAGCGGACTTGAACAAGCGCATGATCTTTGCGGACCTGTCCGTCGCGCGAAACGGAGTGCCGGTCGCAACGCTCAACCCCGCCAAGTTCATCTACAAGCGTCAGCCCGAAGCACCCACCACGGAGGTCAGCATGTATCGAAGCATGCGGGAGGACTTGTACACCGTCGTGGGCACCGTGAATCCGAGCACCAAGCGCGCCACCTTTCAGTTTCACTTGAACCCGCTGGTAGGTTGGATCTGGCTCGGTGTGTTGATCCTGATGGCGGGTTGTACGATTTCGCTTTGGCCGGAAGTGCGGGCTCGCGAGCTCGGCGTTTGGGCCTATGTCCGGGCCGCGGGCGGCGCCACCGCCGGCATCGCGCTGTCAGTCTATATCGCCATGGCACCAGCCAGCGCCTACGCACATGAACGCCCGACGGCAGCACGCCACGGCGCGACACCAACGCTGAGCCGTTCGACCACCGAGACCTCCCACCCGCTGACATCGGTGTTGGGGACGCTCCTGTCCGGGCTCGCCCTCGGCGGTCTGAGCATCGGGTGGTTGAGTCGCGGCCGCGATAGGCGCATAGACCGCTTCTGATGAACAACGCCGATATCACCCGAATGCTGCGCTGGGGAGCGCCGGCGATCGGTGTCCTCGCTGCCGTAGTCGTGTACTTCGTGCTCGGGCTCGAGCTGGCCATTTTGGTGCTGGCCGGTACCGTGCTCCTCTTGGTGGTCTTCGTTCTCTGGAACAGCCTGCAAGCGCTGACCGGCGAGACGAGCCTCTCGCTCGAAGAGGCACTCTCGCTCGCGGCGCCGACCACCGAGGAAGAGCAGAAGCGCTCGGTCCTCAGAACGCTCAAAGACCTGGAGTACGAGCGCAGCGTCGGAAAGATCAGCGAGGAAGACTACCGCGACCTGGTCCGGACCTACCGAGCGCGTGCCAAGGAGTTGATCCGAACCGTGGACGAGGAGATTGGTCAGAGTCGCGAACAGGCCGAGCGACTGCTCCAGAAGCGCCTCCGCCGGGAACGAGCCTCCGTCGAGAGCTCGCCAGCCAAGTCCTCGGCAAGTCCCGAGCCTGCCGTGCGGAAAGCGGCCAGCGATGCGGGCGTCGCTTCCCCGGTCGACGCGGCGGACGGCGTCGACGACTCCCAACCCATATCGGAACCGGAACCTTCGAGTGACCATCGCGGCCAGACGCCCTCGTCGTCGCCCAGCGCAGGCCTCGCTTGCCCCGAATGCGACACGCAAAACGACTCGGACGCTCGTTTCTGCAAGAGCTGTGGCATCTCGCTGGAGGAGGCGTCATGAAACGTGCTGCAACCGCTCTCACCCTGCTCGTCATCCTGTGCGGGTTATTGATCAGCGCGCGAGCCCTGGCGCAGAAACCCGTCAGCAACGGCCCGGCGCATCCGACTGCGGGCAACCGCCCGGCGGGTGCCGAGCCCACGTCCGCCGCTCCTGCTGCGGGTGGGCCCTCCCAGAAAGGCAAGCCAGGTGGCAGCCCCCAGGCGCCTTCCAGCAGCGGTAAGCCCGCGTCCGGCGCCCACGGCTCCGCCGACGCGGTCGAGGCACCGGCCAATCCTCATACGGGCGGCGCCCCAGCCAACCCCCACGCCGCCAACCCGCATGGGGCCAACCCCAGCGCGGGCCTCGAGGCACCACGCGATGAGGAAAAACCCGACCCCTCACTGCCGAAAGGCACCATCGTCGCGCGCATCGTCGATCCTTCGGGCCAAGCACTGGCAGGCGTCGACGTCCGTCTGGGAACCATGTTCCAGTCGATAGCCGAGGGCAATCAGCGTCACCAGCAGACGGCGTCGACGGGCGACAACGGCGAGGTGCGTTTCTCGGGTCTGCAGACCGAAAGCAACTTCAGCTACCGGATCACCGTACAAAGTGGACCCGCCGAGTTCGCATCCTCTCCGTTCCAGCTTCATCGCGACCATGGGCAGCGCGTGTTGCTGCATGTCTTCCCGGTCACCCGCGACCTCAATCAAGCTCGAGTAGCGATGCGCGGTCTGATTTACGTCGAACCTCGGGACGACGTCTTCCAATTCGAGGCGTGGTTCCAGGTGTTCAACATCGGTCAGATCGCGTGGGTGCCCGACGGCGTGACCGTCGACCTGCCCGAGGGCGCCAAGGCTTTCAGCGCGCGCGAGAGTATGGCCGATACGCGCTTCGAGGCCGACGGTGACAGCCGTGCCAAGCTCCTCGGTACCTTCACCCCCGGTCAGCACGACGTACGTTTCGCGTTTCAGGTGCCCAACCCAGGGCACGACACTGTCGATTTCTACTTTTCGCTGCCACCCAATGTGGGCGAATTTCGCGTCATCAGCGTGGCCGCCAAGGGCATGTCTCTGAAGGTACGTGACTTCCCGCCGGTCCAGGTTTCCACAGGAGTCCAGGGCGAGCGGGTGTTGGTCACGCAGAAGCGGGGGTCGCATCTCGATAGTGTGCACTTCGAACTCGCTGGGCTCCCTACCCGAGGCAGTGCTCCCTGGCTGGCCGTGCTGATCGCCGCCGCTACCGCCGCCGGTGGCCTGCTCACGGCGCGCAACACCAGCTCGGCCCAGGCCAAGAAACGAACCCTGTCGGGAGACATGAGCGAGGCCAGAAAGGTCATCCTGGACGAGCTGGTGGAGCTCGAGAAGGCGAGACGCGAGGAGCGACTCGGCCCGAAGAGCTACGAACAGACCCACCGTGCCCTGATGACCGCCCTGAGTCGGATGATACCCACTGCCAGACGGCGTGCCTGAAAGTGGCCGCACGGGTCCCCAAAACCTTGAACATTGCAGCAGGGTTGTAGTCCACAGGCTGCGGATAACCTTAGGAAAAACCTGAGGAAGTGGGTGTGCGGAACTCCCCCTTGAATCCACAGGGCCGATTCCTTCACAGTGCCACGACAGGCGCGCCCACGAGTTGATCCACTAACCCTGAAGCGATTACCTCAACACATTCCAGCATTTCGCTGCTTTTCCCCAGTATCCACAGCACTTACGACGAAGACGAAATTTATAAATTTAATAATAGACCTTAGATCGGGGCTGGGGATTTCCCACGCGCCAGTGGGGGATCTCACCCCCAAGTGTTTTGCCCTCCAAGTCCACCTGGCATCGTCGGCCAAGCGCGATTAGTAGGGTGGGTCCGCATGCAAGTAGTTGTCAGCAAGAAAGACCTCGTTCGCGTGCTGGCGCGTTGCCAGGGCGTGGCCGACAAAAAGAGCACGATGCCCGTGCTGGGCAACGTCCTGTTGGAAGCCAACGATGGTGGTCTGCGCGCTGCGGCGACCGATTTGTACCTGGCCGTGAGCGGGGGAATCGAGGCGCAAATCGACAAGGCGGGTTCGGTCGCCCTACCTGCTCGCGACCTGTTCGATCGCGTCAAGATGATGCCCGATGGTCAGGTCTCGATCAGTGTTGGTGACAACGCGACGACCGTCGTTCGTTCCGTCAGCTCCGCTCGGCGTTATACGATTCACGGTCTGCCGGGCGAAGACTTTCCGAGCCTGCCCAGTTACGATGCGGATTCCGAAGAGCTCGAGCTCAAGGCCGCGACACTCGCCAAGCTGATCGCCGGCACACACTTTTCCATCTCGACCGATGAAACGCGGCTGCACCTGAACAGCGCACTCTTCGAGTGGGAAAACGATCGCGTTCGCATGGTGACGACGGACGGGCACCGGCTCTCCAAGATCGAGATCACGGTGGCTACCGCCAAGGCGCCCGTGAACATGCTGATACCGCTCAAGGGCGTACAAGAGCTGCGCAGGCTCTGCGACGAAGCCCTCGCCTCGGATTCCGATGCGGTGCTTTCGATGGTCAAGGCGAGCCCGAATGCCTTCTTCAGCGCCGCCGGCTTTCGTTTTAGCGTGAAGCTCGTCGAAGCTCAGTTCCCCCCGTATCAGCAGGTGATTCCCGACACGAGCTCACGTGTCGTGCGTGCGCCGCGCTCGTCGGTTTGCGACGCTCTGCGAGCGGTTTCGCTCGCAGCCAGTGATCGAACCGGCGGGGTGAAGTTGACCCTCTCGTCCGGTAAGCTGCGTTTCGAGAGCGAAAGCCCGGAAAGCGGCGAAGGCTTCGATGAGGTCGCCGTCGACTACGATGGCGGGGAGATCACCGTGGGTTTCAATGCCCGCTATTTCCTGGATGCGGCTCTGGCCATCGAGAGTGAGGACCTCTTGCTCGGTATCAGCGGAGAGCTCGACCCAGCCGTGCTCCGCCCTGCTGGCGAAACCATAGCGGTAGACTACCTGGCAGTGGTCATGCCCATGCGCATTTGACGAAGGTGGACCCGAGTCGCATCGTCGTCGAGCGATTGCGGGTTCGAAGCTTCCGTAACCTTCGCTCCATAGAGCTGATGCCAGCGGCCCGGCTCAATGTCATTGCGGGCGACAATGGCCAGGGAAAAACGAGCTTGATCGAGGCCCTGTACGTGGTGGCTACCAGCAGGAGCTTTCGCACGGGCCGCCTCGCCGAGGTGATCAGCCAGGGCCAAGAGACGAGCTCTGTTCAGCTACGCGTGGCGCACGACGGACGCACGAGCGAACAGAGCGCGCGCATCACCGCCCGAGGTCGCTCTTGGCTATTGGACGGCAAACGTCCGCTCCGGCTCGTCGACTATGCGACCCGTACGCCGGTGGTGGTCTTTCACCCGGGCGATCTGGCGTTGGTGTCCGGTGCCGCGCAGGGCCGACGTACACTCCTCGATCGCGTTGCCCTGTTCACGGACCCAGTGAGCGGAGACGCACGGCTGAGATATGGACGCGCACTCCGTGCCAGGCAACGGGTTCTCGAGCAGCGTGGCGTCGATGCTCCGGACCTGGACGCCATCGAGGCCGTGGCAGCGGCCCAGGGAGTACGGCTGTCCCAAGCTCGTGCCGAGGCGGCAACCAGGCTCGGCGTTGCCATGAGCTCGGCATTCGCCAAGCTGACCGATCCCGAACTCGAGCTTCGCACCGAGTACGCACCGGGAGGCGCCAGCGACGTCGTGGAGTTCCTGCGCCAGCTGAAGACGTGCCGCGCCAAGGACAAGCTGCGACGCTCCGCCAGCTGCGGCCCGGGGCGCGACGACCTGAGGGTGTACCTGTCTGGTCGCCCGGCGAAGAGCTTCGCGTCCCAGGGCCAACAGCGCCTGTTGGCGCTATCCATCAAGATGGCCGAGCTCGCCTGTGTCGCGGAGACGAGTTCTGTGGAACCACTGCTGCTCTTGGACGACGTTTCGAGTGAGCTGGATCCGACCAGAACCGGGGCGGTGTACGAGTTTCTCAGGCAAACGCGAAGTCAAGTCTTCGTCACCACGACGCGTCCGGAGCTGTTCGTCACGCCCTCTCTGGGGCACGACGAACGCGCTGATTTCGTGCTCCACGAAGGTCAGTTCGTTTGACCCTGCCGCGCGCCGGAATCGACCCCGGTCTTCATCCCCAGAAAATCCACATTCTGGCTGTTTTGATGCAGGATTCGGCTTGCGGCAATAGCCCCTTGTGGTTATAGATCCATACCTGTTTCCTCGGTCTTCCTGCTGCTCTGGGCATAGAGCTTCCCTGAAGTGCCAAAGCACGCAGCCAACTGTTTTGAGCAGGTCTTTCAAACAGGCATCTACTGGCGACCCGAGCCTGCCGGGACGGCACCAAGACCAAGACGTAGGATTCGAATTTGACTACCGAAGTAACTCCAAGCTCGCTCGCTGAGGACTACAGCTCGTCCAACATCACGGTCCTCGAAGGGCTCGAGGCCGTCCGTAAACGCCCCGGCATGTATATCGGCGATGTGCACGATGGGTCCGCGCTTCACCACCTGGTTTGGGAAGCCGTGGACAACGCCGTCGACGAGCATCTGGCCGGTCACTGCAACCACATCACGGTAACCGTTCACCATGACGGTTCGGTGAGCGTGGACGACGACGGTCGCGGGATCCCCGTCGATATGCACGACAAAGGGGTGAGCGCTGCAGAGGTGGTCATGACCGTCTTGCACGCAGGCGGCAAGTTCGATCATTCCAGCTACAAGGTCAGTGCTGGCCTGCACGGCGTCGGAGTCAGTGCGGTGAACGCCGTATCGGTCTGGCTCAGGTTGGAGATCCAGCGGCAGGGCAAGCTGTGGCGCCAGCTCTACGCACGCGGCGTGCCCCAGGGCCCACTCGAAGCCGTCGGGGATTCCGACCGAACAGGTACCAAAATACGCTTCAAGCCCGACGAAGAGATCTTCACTTCCACCGAGTACAGCTACGACATCCTGGCAACGCGCCTGCGCGAGCTCGCCTTCTTGAATTCGGGTCTTGCGATCAAGCTCGTCGACGAGCGCGAGGAAGGCAAGAAAGAGGTCTATCAGTACAAGGGCGGTATTCGCGAATTCGTCGAGCATCTTGGCGAAGCCAAAGACCCGGTGCACACCGACGTCATCGCCTTCACGGCGGAAACCATCAATGCCGACGAGACCAAGGCCAACGTCCTGGTCGATCTGGCCATACAGTGGACCAACAGCTACGCAGAGCAGATCTTCTGCTACACGAACAACGTTCACAACAAGGACGGCGGCACCCACCTGACGGGTTTGCGTTCCGCACTCACCAGAACGCTGAACGCCTACGGGCAGGAGCAGAACCTGTTCAAGGACGTCAAGAACGGCCTGACGGGTGACGATACCCGCGAGGGAGTACTCTGCGTCATCCACGTCAAGCATCCGGACGCGAGCTTCGACTCCCAGACCAAGAGCAAGCTGGTTTCGAGCGAAGTGCGCAGTATCGTCGAAAACTCGGTCAACGAGAACCTTGCCCGCTACTTCGAGGAGCACCCACAAACCGCCAGGAAGATCATCGAAAAGGCGGTCGTCGCTGCCAAGGCACGCGAGGCGGCACGCAAGGCGCGCGAGGTCGTGCGTAAAGGCGTACTCGACAACACCTCGCTGTCTGGAAAGCTCGCAGACTGTCAGAGCAAGGATCCGACCATCAGCGAGCTTTACATCGTCGAGGGTGAGAGCGCCGGTGGCAGCGCCAAGCAAGGTCGGGATCGGCATTTCCAGGCGATCCTTCCGCTCAAGGGCAAGATCCTCAACGTCGAGCGCGCCCGTCTCGACCGTATGCTTTCGTCGCAAGAGGTCGCCACCCTAATCTCCGCCCTGGGTTGTGGGATCGGCGACAACGGTGGTTTCGACGTTTCCAAGCTCCGTTATCACAAGATCATCCTGATGACGGACGCCGACGTCGACGGCAGCCACATTCGCACCCTGCTTCTCACCTTCTTCTATCGGCAGATGCGCGAGGTCATCGAAAAGGGTTACCTGTTCATTGCGCAGCCTCCACTGTTCGGGGTCCGCAAGGGCAAGAAGACGCTCTACATGAAAGAGCAAGGCATGCTCGATCGCCATTTGACCGAAAATGGAGTGGACGGCCTCACGGTGCAGTCTTCCAAGGGTCTGGCATTGTCTGGGCGGCCCCTCTTCAACCTGGCGATGCGCCTGCGCGGTTATCGCGAACACCTGAACAAGCTGGACCGCCGGTGTGATCATCGCGTGGTTGCCGCCGCCCTGCGTTCCCGTGTGAATGCGGAAACCTTCGCCGACAAGCCGGCGCTGCACGCGGCAGCCGAACAAATGCAGACCTACCTGGAGGGTCGCTACCCCGAAACGATGCCGCTCAGCGTGGTCACCTCGGACGAAGAAGGCGGGTCCATCTTCGTGAAATTTCGACCAGGAGCGACGACCAAACCATCCGTCGTGACTCAGGAAATCGTGGAAACCGGCGAGTATCACGAGCTGTCTGCGATTGAAGACGATGTGCTTTCGATCGGGCCCGCGCCCTATGCCGTTTCTACGGAGAAGAGCGAGCCCGTCATGCTGGAAACAGCCGAGGAGCTGGATCGCTTCATTGCCGAACGCGGTAGGAAGGGCCTACACATCACGCGCTACAAGGGTTTGGGCGAAATGAACGCGGACCAGCTCTGGGAGACGACCATGAATCCAGATGCCCGCACCCTGCTTCAGGTGCGTGTCAGCGACGACGTGCGGGCCGACGAGCTTTTCAGTGTCCTCATGGGTGATCAGGTCGAGCCGAGGCGCAAGTTCATCGAGCAAAACGCACTGAATGTGCGTAACCTCGACATCTGAACGTCCCCACGGCTTCTCTCGGTTCCGGGTGCAGACGTGGGGCTGCCGCCAGGTCCTTTTCTCGAGGGCCAAGATAGGCGAAACTGGATGCGCGACGGGCGATCACCTGCCAGACCCGGGCACCGCAGAAGGACCAGCGAATGAACAAGGGACAGTGGACGAGAACCCTGGTGGCTTTGGCCTCGATTGGCATGGCGCTCGCCGCGTGCGGAGAGTCCGAGTCCAACGGCTCTGGTTCGGACGGGGCAACGGGGGGCAGTGGTGGAACCGCGAGTAGCGTTTCCGGGGGTGGCACGGGGGGTGTCAACGGAAGCAGCGGTGGGACCACTAGCGCTGGCGGGGGCAGCGGAGGCCAAACCAGCACCGACGGACCTTCGAGCATGATGTGCGACGGTACGCTCTGCAAGGGGCTCAGCCTCGGCATCCCAGGGGGACCCGAGGCCAACGCGTGCTGTCCTGACGGGACGACGGACGAGCCCTGCGGCGTCGAAACAGCGTTCCTCGAGGGCTACGGCATCGACTTGATGCGTGACTGCCAGCAGTTGAACAGCCCTGGTGAGCTCGACGACAGCTGCCCGGAGAGTCCCCCCGTTTCCGTGTCCGGGCTGTCCTTCAAGTTCCCCGGATGCTGCCTCCCAGCGGGCAAGTGCGGCTTCATGATGGACAGCATCTTGGCTGGTCTCATCACGCTGAATCTGGGGTGCATCGACGCCACCGAGCTACCCAACCCGGATTTCGCGGACCCGCCGGATTGCGGCCCGACGATGCAAGGTGAAGGCGGCGCCGGCGGCGCTCGCTGACGCCACAGCTGCATGCTCCGGGGGGTTGATCCCGCACTCGTACGACTTACCTTGAATCGAGCGCGTGGCTCAGGGCCGCTCCAGGCACCGCAGAAAGTGCGTGTCGGCGGAGAGCTCTGCTAATCGCTCTGCGGAGAATCACCATGCAGATGAATCAACTCACGACCAAAAGCCAGGAAGCGGTAAGATCTGCGCTGGACGGCGCTTCCCGTCGCGGAAACCCCGAGCTCGTTCCCGAACACGTGCTGCTCGCCATTCTCGAGCAGGATGGGGGCGTCGGCGGTCCACTGGTGCAGCTGGCGGGGGCCGAGCCGAAACGGCTCTCCGAAGATCTGAAAGCCAGCATCGAAAAGCTGCCCCGGGTCTCCGGCGGGGCGGAGCCGGGCGTCGGGCGTCGGGCCGTTGCACTGATGCAACGCGCGGAGGACGAAGCGAAGGCGCTCAAGGACGACTTCGTGTCAGTGGAGCACTTCGTTCTGGCCGCAGCCAAGGTCGACAAGGACATCCAGGTCATCTTCGATCGTCACGGCCTGGCGTACGCCAAGCTGATGCACGCTCTGGCGGAGATTCGGGGCAACCAGCGGGTCACCGATCAGGACCCGGAGGGCAAGTTTCAGGCGCTCGACAAGTACACGCGTGACCTGACCGCTCTGGCACGCCGCGGCAAGATCGACCCGGTTGTCGGTCGCGACGAAGAGATCCGGCGGGTGATGCAGGTGTTGAGCCGGCGCACCAAGAACAACCCAGTGCTCATCGGTGAGCCCGGGGTGGGCAAGACCGCCATTGCCGAGGGTATTGCCCATCGCATTGCCAACGGGGACGTGCCCGAGTCAATCAAGGACAAGCGCATTCTCGCGCTCGACCTGGCGAGCATGGTGGCCGGCTCCAAGTACCGTGGAGAGTTCGAGGACCGGCTGAAAGCCGTGCTGAAGGAGGTCGAGTCGAGCTCCGGAAACATCATCTTGTTCATCGACGAGCTGCACACCCTGGTCGGCGCGGGGGCGGCGGAGGGGGCGATGGACGCTGCCAATATGCTCAAGCCAGCGCTCGCGCGCGGCGAGCTCCGAGCCATCGGTGCCACTACCCTCGATGAATACAGAAAGCACATCGAAAAGGATGCGGCGCTCGAGCGGCGCTTCCAACCCGTCATGGTGGACCAGCCGTCCGCGCAGGACGCCATCGCCATTCTGCGCGGCCTCAAAGAGCGCTACGAGGTTCATCATGGCATCCGCATCATGGACACTGCCATCGTCGCCGCAGTGACGTTGAGCCAGCGTTACATCACCGACCGCTTCCTGCCCGACAAGGCCATCGACTTGATCGACGAGGCGGCCAGCAAGATCAAGATGGAAATCGACAGCATGCCCTTCGAGATCGACCAGGCGGAACGCCGCCTGGTGCAGCTGCGCATCGAAGAGCAGGCGCTGAAGCGCGAGCGGGACAAAGCCAGCGTCGCACGTCTGGACGAGCTGCAGAAAGAAATCGAGGAGCTTGGCCAGCAGCGTGATCGGATGCGTGCGCAGTGGCTGAAGGAGAAGGAGATCATCTCCAGCATTCGCCAGAAGCAAATGCAGATCGACGAGCTCCGGACGCAGGAAGAGCAGGCCAGGCGCAGCGGCGACCTCGGCAGGGCAGCGGAGATTCAATACGGTCGTATCCCCGAGCTGGAGCGCAGTGTTCAGTCCGACCGCGACGACCTGGAGCGGGTTCAGGAGGATGGATCGTTCTTGAGGGAAGAAGTTACCGACGAAGACGTTGCCGGCATCGTTTCGAAGTGGACCGGAGTGCCCGTCTCCAGAATGCTGGAAAGCGAGATGCAGAAGCTGCTCTCCATGGAAGATTCGCTCAAAGAGCGGGTGGTGGGTCAGCGGGATGCATTGACTGCCGTGGCCAAGGCCGTGCGCCGCTCACGCGCGGGCCTCGGCGACCAGAATCGGCCCATCGGGTCCTTCTTGTTTCTCGGTCCCACCGGCGTTGGCAAAACGGAAACGGCGCGTGCACTCGCTGAATTCTTGTTCGACGACGAGCGAGCCATGATTCGCATCGACATGAGCGAATACATGGAAAGGCACGCGGTATCGCGTCTGATTGGCGCACCGCCAGGCTACGTCGGTTACGACGAAGGGGGTCAGCTGACGGAGCCGGTTCGGCGCCGACCCTACAGCGTGATTCTCTTCGACGAGATAGAGAAAGCTCACCCCGACGTCTTCAACACGCTCCTGCAACTTCTCGACGACGGTCGCCTCACCGACGGGCAGGGCCGTACCGTGGACTTCAAGAACACGGTGGTGATCCTCACGAGCAACGTGGGCTCCGCCGAGCTCGCGCAGATCGAGGAGCGGCGTGACCTCGACGAGGAGGCCATGGACGAGCAGCTGCACCAGACGGCCATGAACGCGCTCCGCAAACACTTCCGGCCGGAATTCTTGAATCGGCTGGACGAGATCGTGGTCTACCGGCGCCTTGGCAAAGAGCAGATTCGCAGCATCGTGGACATTCAGCTGGGCTATCTGGCCACGCGCATGGCGCAGCGTGACCTCAAGCTGGAGCTCGATGATCCGTCCAAGGACTACCTCGCAGCGCACGGCTGGGATCCACAGTTTGGTGCGCGGCCACTGAAGCGCGCGATCCAGAAGTACCTCGAAGACCCGATGGCCGAGCGACTGCTCGCCGGTCAGTTCCGACCGGGCTCCACGGTGCGTGTTTCCTTGAAAGACGGCAAGCTCGAGTTCGCGGAAATCCTGACGGCCGACTTCGAGGAAGCCAGAGCTACGAACGGCACGGCGTCGTCCGCGCAGCCCAACGCCTGAGCCCGCGTGGGCCGCGGCCTCTGGGCTCTCGATGTGCGAGCGGATTCGCGATCGCGAAACATGGGCACGCAGCCAATGACTCGAGCAGAAGAGCGCGCTTTGACCGAGAATCACGCTCGGTCATTTTGGTCAGCGTCGTGCAACGGAAAGCGTGCCAGCGCGGCGTAGCGGGCTCCTCCGGGAGCCAGCTCGGATTCGTACAGGGTGACGGTGTCGAGCCGCACGGCAGCTTGTGGGGCGCGCGCCACGGATAAATAGTGGCGCACATCGACCGGCTTCTTGAAGCGGGCCACCGTCGCGTGCGGTTTGAAGGCGCGTGGCTCGTCTGCAAATCCGAGGACGCCGCAGACGCGAGCGACGTCCCGTTCGAGCTCACTGGCGAGGCCCAAGTCGTCCCTGAGCACCGCCACCAGAACATGCGCTTTGGATCGCCGCGGCAGTCCTCCGAACCCCGCCCACGTGCTTTCGAAGGGAGTCCTGCCCCGGATGGCGTCAGGCAACGCCAGACTGAGGGCGGTGAGCTCGGCCTGGGGCAGCGATCCCAAGAACTTCAGCGTGATGTGGTAGCTGTCTTCGGCCAGAATACGGGGCCTATCGCCACGGCTGGCTCGGATCAACGGGTCGAGCGCTCCGCGCAGCTGCCGCTTCGTCGCGGCGTCGAGCTCGAGAGCCAAAAAGCAGCGCCGCACCGAGCTTTCAGCCCCGCCCGAGCCCGCCCAGCACGCGCCGGAGCATGCCAAGCCCCTTGAAGGCGGCGTAGAACTGGACGCGCCTTCGATCCCCAGGAAAGATGCTGCGTTCGTGTACTAGCGTCGAGCCGTGGCACACGGCCAGGTGCACGAGCCCGACGGGCTTGTCAGCGTTCCCGCCAGCGGGTCCGGCAATCCCGGTGATTGCCAAGGCGAGAGGCACGTCCAGCGAACGACAGGCACCGCGCGCCATGGCCTCGGCTACCTCGCCGCTGACCGCCCCGTGTTCTTCGAGCAAACGCGCGGGGACCCCGAGTAGTTGCTCCTTGATTCGGTTGGAGTAGCAGACCACGCCCCCCATGAAGTAGTCGCTGGCGCCAGCGTTCTCGGTGAGCAGCTGAGCCACGAGGCCTCCAGTGCAGGACTCGGCGAGCCCCAACATCATGCCGCGTGCCCGAAGCTCTTCGCCCACGGCCTGAGCAAGTGTGGTTTTTCCCGACCCGAACACGACCTCCTCGCCAAGTCGCCGGCGGACCTCTGCGAGCGCCAGCTCGGCTCGCGCCGTGGCCGCACGCTGATCGGCCCCGTGCGCCAGGACCTTCACCTGGATCTCGGGGAAATGAGCGCGGTACCCGAGCTGGACGCCAAACTCGCTTTCGATGCCGGCGAGCTGGTCATTCACCGCCGACTCGGGCAGCCCAAAGGTGTTTAGCCGTGCCTGGTGGAGGTAGCCAGGCCCCGTCTGCGCCAGGACGGGGCGCACGTGTCGTTCGAACATGCCCCGCATTTCATGGGGTACACCGGGCAGGAAGAATGCCCGCGCGCCTGCGAGGGTCAGGGCGAACCCCGGGGCTGTGCCCTCGAGGTTATCCAGCACCTCCGAACCCTTCGGAAACAGGGCTTGTTTCTCGTTGCTGGAGGCCATCTGGCGCCCAGCGCGCTTGAAGCGCTCGCGAATTCTCTCGAGTGACGCCAGGTCGAGCACGAGCTCTGCTCCTACTACCTCTGCCGCCGCTTCCGTGGTCACGTCGTCGCTGGTTGGACCCAGCCCGCCGGTGCACAGGATGGTGTCATTGACGCGCGCCAGGCGGCGGAGAGCGTCGGCGATGGCGGCGCGGTCGTCGCCGATGCACAGGATCTCGGAAACCTCGTGGCCCTCGTCGCTGATAGCCTCAGCGAGCCATTGGGCATTGGTGTTCACGAGCTCGCCACGAATGATCTCGGTACCGAGCGACAATACGGCGACAGTCATGGTTCGGGCTCACCTTAGCCCGGCGGATCGTAGGCGCAACGAAAGCCGATGTGCAGGCTCGCATCCAGCGTTTTCTGGACGGCCCACGATTTGAGCTCTTCGGCGACTGTGGACCGGAACGAGCCGCCGCGTGCCACGAACCCCTTGCCCTCGCGGGTCCACTCGGCAGCATTGCCCGCCATGTCGAACACGCCCTCCGGAGTCGCGCCCGCCGGCCTGGACCCGGCGAGGGTGGGACCCACCGCCCCTTCGGCACACGGGCCGCTCAGCAAACCGAAGACCGCCCGGCGGCAAACGAGACCCGTGTTACCCCAGGGGAAGCGCCGCGCCGGATTGCCAGCGGCGGCCAGGAGCCATTCATCGCTCGTCGGCAAGCGTCCGCCCACGAGCAAACAGAAGCGTTCCGCCTGCTTCGGGGTCACGCCCGTGACGGGCAATCCCGGCGAGGGCTGGCCAGGCAGTTCGCTGCAGCTCTGCGCCCGCACGCAGGTTTCCCAGCGCGCCACGGTGACCTCCAGCGAATCGATCGAGAAGGGTTTGACGAACGCCTCACGAGGCGCCACGAGGCCCTCCGCTTCCCAGTCGAGGGGGCCCAGATGCAGCTGACCACCCTCGAGATCGATCACCTCGTTTTCGAGAACGCAACCGGGACGCGGCTCCTGGGCGAGCAGCATGCTGGGAGGGCAGCTGATGATCTTTCCGGTGCAGCGTCCTTCCTCCAGCTTCTGGCCAGCGGCGCAACAGGCCGGACCCAGCGATTCGAGCTCACGGCCACACAGAACGGGTGGCTCCCTGAAGCGCAACGCTATCAACACCACCGCCCAGATCGCTAGCGCGGCGAGCAGAAGCGCGACCACGAGTCGCCCGCCCGACTGCTCGTGGGCGGCGTTCACTCGGGTGTTTCTCCGGCGATCATGGCGTCGAGCGCGGCCTCGTCAATCAGCTGCGCGCCGCGCTTCTTGGCGGCGTCGAGCTTTGCTTTTCCGACCTTCTCCCCAAAAACCAGGTAGTCGGTTCCTTGCTTCACCTTGTCATGCACCTCGCCTCCTGCGTTGCGGATGGCAGCATGCACGTCCTGACGCTTGCGAGATAGCACTCCGGTCACGCAGAAGGACAAGCCCACGAGCGGGCCCTCGGTGGCGCGTTCCGGTTGGGGCTCCGGTGTCGAGACGCCGCGCTCCTCGAGCTTGTTCAAGAGCATGCGGGACTCCGAACCGAACCAGTAGGATTGCACGCTCTCGGTCATCTTCGGGCCGAAACCCGCAATCGTTCCCAGAAGGTCGGCCAGAGCATCGCGATCGAGCGAGAGCATCTGGCCCAGACTGCCGGCCGCGAGCGCGAGCTGCTCTGCCGCTACTTGACCGACGTGCTCCATACCGAGGCCTGTGAGCAGCCGCGAAAAGGGCCTGGCCTTCGATCCCTGAATCGAATCCACCACGTTCTGCGCACTCTTTTTGCCCATACGTGCGAGTTTCGCCAGCTGCTCGTGGGTCAGGTCGTACAGGTCCGCGACGTCTCGAACCAGTTCTTGGTCCACGAGCTGGTCGATGAGCGACTCACCGAGGTGGTCGATGTCCATCGCGAAGCGTCGGCTGAAGTGCAAGATGGAGCCTTTGACTTGATCCGGGCAGCGCGGGTTCGGGCAGCGCACGGCGACTTCGGATCCGCTCTGTTCGACGGGCGTGTCACACACCGGGCAGCGCGCGGGCATTGCGAAGTCCTGCTCTTCGCCGGTGCGCACTGACTTGTCGACGTCCACGACCTGCGGAATGATCTCACCTGCCTTCTCGATGCCAACCCGATCCCCGATGCGGACGTCCAGGTCTCGGATGATCTGCTGATTGTGGAGCGAGGCACGGGACACCGTCGTTCCCGCCAGCGGCACTGGCTCGAGCACCGCAACCGGAGTCAGCACACCGGTGCGCCCCACCTGGACCTTGATGTCCAAGAGCTTGGTGTAGGCGCGCTCTGCGCCGAACTTGTAGGCGATTGCCCAACGGGGAAACTTCGCCGTTGCGCCGAGAATGTCCTGATGAACGAAGGAGTCGACCTTGACGACGGCGCCATCGATTTCGAAAGGGTAGTCCTGGCGCTTGGCTTCGATATCGCTGATTGCTTGCCAGACCTCCTCGAGTGAGGTGCAAACGGCGTGGTTCAGATGGGTGGGCAGCCCCAGCTCGGCTAGCTTGTCCAGTGCCTCGGAGTGGGAGCTGGCGAAGTCCACGGCTTCGATGACCTGCCAGATGAAGGCCCTGAGGCGCCGCTCGGCGACGATACGTGGATCGAGCATACGCAAGCTGCCCGACGCGGCGTTGCGCGGGTTCGCGAATGGCGCCTCCCCGCGCCCCTCCCTGGCCTCGTTGATGCTTTCCAAGTCGCGGCGAAAAATCACGACTTCGGCTCGCAACGTCAGCGGCCCCAGGTAGTCGATGGTCGTGGGCAGCGAGCGAATCGTTCTGAGGTTCTCGGTGATGAGCTCGCCGGACTTACCGTCCCCACGGGTGGAACCCTGATCCAGGCGACCGTCTCGGTAGAGCAGCTCGATGCTGGCACCGTCGAGCTTCGGTTCGACACAGAACCCGGGGACGCTACCAGCAGGTAGGTTGTCGTGGACGCGACGCACGAACTCTTCCAGGTCCTCTCGGGAGTAGGTGTTGTCGAGCGACATCATCGGTACCGCGTGGGCCACGCTTGTCAGCTCGGATCGTGGGCGCTCGCCGACCCGCTGGGTCGGTGAGTCTGCACTGACCAGCTCCGGGTGCTCCGCTTCCAGGGTTTTCAGCTCGCTGTAAAGGCGGTCGTACTCCCGGTCGCTGATGAGCGGGTCGTCGAGCACGTAGTAGCGGTAGTCGTGAGCCCGGATTTCGGCAACGAGTTCAGAGTGTCTCTTGGCGGCAGCGGTGGGTTTCATGCGTTTCTGGGCCAGCGGCCTGGTAGCGACACGCGATGCCTGCCTCCCGGGCGCCCGTCAATAGTGAGTCCCGGGCAGCCGGGATTCAGGGAGGCTAGACCGAGCACGCGAGGCGCCGGACCGATCACCGCGGCTAGCTTAGCTAGGAGTTGGCTTTTCGGACCCGTCTGAGTACCTTCCGCCCCGGCTTATGTCCAGCGAGCCCAACGCACGTCCGGATCCACCCGTGGTTCCGGAAACAGGCACCGCACAACCGCCGCCGATCGTCGAGGAAGGATCCGTTGACTCGTCGCGGGCTCCGCGCAGGGAGGGGCCGCTCTGGTGGCGTTTGCTCGGGCTGGTTCACAGCGTCCGGCCTCACCAGTGGGTCAAGAACGTGTTCGTACTCGCGCCGGTCGTGTTCGCCAAAGAGATCTTCGACCCCGACCTGCTCACGCGAGCCTTCTCGGCTTTTGCCGTATTTTGTCTGTTGGCGGGGGCCGTCTACGTGATCAACGACCTGGCGGACATCGAGGCGGACCGTCAGCATCCAGTCAAGCGCCATCGCCCCATCCCGTCCGGGCAAGTGCCGCAGCCCTGGGCTCGAGCTTTGGCGTTCGTGTTGGTACCCGGTTCGTTGGCTTGGGCTCTGACGATCAACTTCGCGTTCTTCGTCGTGGCCGTCGTCTACCTGGTCCAGAACCTCTTCTACTCGTTCAGGCTGAAGCACGTTGCTTACCTGGATGTGGCCTTCATCGCTGCGGGCTTCGTGCTCAGAGTCATCGGTGGGGGCTTCGCTACCGAAATTTCGGTGTCGCGCTACTTGTTGTTGTGCACGCTGCTACTCGCGTTGTTCTTGGGATTCGGTAAGCGCAGGCACGAGCTCACCATGGCGTCCGCGCGACCCGCTCAGCAGCGGGCCGCCCTGGACAACTACAGCGTCCGAGGTCTGGACTGGGCCTTGCGTGTGACGGCGACGTGCACGGTGCTGACGTATGTCGTCTACACGCTCGATCCGGATACACGAACCTTCTTTCATACGGACGGTTTGTGGCTCAGCACTATCCTGGTACTCATGGGTGTGCGGCGCTTCTTGCGGCTGGTCCGCCTGCGCACGCGAGCCGAGAGCCCGACGCAGGAAATGCTGAGGGACGGCCCTTTCGTTGCCATTGTCCTCATGTGGGTCATGCTCGTGATGTGGGTGGTCTACCACCTGCGTCCGAGCTGAATCGAAACAAACCTTCTTCGTCGAGCCCCCGATGGAAGCCTCCCTACAGTCGCGGCAGGACGCGCGCAAACCCGCAAGCGGACCGTGGACGGACCTGGGGCTCACGCTGCCCATCTTCGTCGGTTACCACTTGGGCGTGGTGCTGCTACCCGTGCGCAACGCCGCAGACCTGGTGACGTTCGAGCTGGTGGCACTGGCGAACCACGACCTGCTTGCCTACGCAGGTCTCACGCTGGCGATCGCGGTCGTGTACGTCGGGGCCCTGGTGGTGTTGGGCCGTGGCCACACGCTGCGCTGGGAACGCTTCTTCTGGATCGGAGTGGAGGGCATCGTCTACGCCGTCACGATGCGACTCATCGCGGCCACCGTGGTCGGCAACCTTTCGCTCGCGCGCGCCGTCGACAATGGTTTCGCCGGGGTGGTCATGTCCCTCGGTGCCGGATTCTACGAAGAGGTGATGTTCAGGGTCATCTTGTTCGGCTTTGGCGCGCGGCTGGTCACCATGTTGTTCCCGTTCCCCATCCCGATGAAGCGCACCGTGCTCAAGTTGGGATGGGCAGTGGTGTCGGCCGCTGTTTTCAGCGGATGGCACTATGTTGGCGCCTTGGGTGACGCTTTCGACCCAACTTCTTTCATCTTCCGCTGGGTGTGCGGCCTGGTGTTCACCGTCATCTACTGGTTTCGGGGTTTCGCTCCGGCGGTGTGGACCCACGCCCTGTACGACGTCTGGGTCCTCGTACTCTGAGAACAGGCTGCTAGCCTGGTCGGGCCGCAAGCACGAAGTGCTCCAGATTCCCCTTGGGTCCCTTCAGCGCGCAGGCGCACTCGGCGCGGACTCGAAACCCGTGGGCGGAGACCGAATCGAGGGTCGCGCGTATCACCGCGTCTCTGACCGCGGCATCGCGCACCACCCCCTGGCCCCGGCTTGCCTCGCGGCGCCCTACCTCGAACTGCGGCTTGATCAGGGCGAGCAAGAGCCCGCCGGGCTTCAGGATGTTGCCGATGCCCCCCAGCAGCTTCTCCAGGCTGATGAAGGAAGCGTCGACCACGACCAGTTCCACCAGCTCGCCCAGGCTGTCGGCTTTCAGGTGGCGCGCATTGGTGCGCTCCAGCACCACCACGCGCGGGTCGTCGCGAAGCTTCTGGGCCAGCTGTCCGTGCCCTACATCGATGGCGTAGACTTTCTTGGCGCCGTGTTGAAGCAAGCAATCGGTGAAGCCACCGGTGGAAGCGCCGACATCGGCTGCCGAGAGACCCTTCACGGAAAGCTCTAGCTCGGTGAGGGCACCTTCCAGCTTGAGGCCACCCCGTGATACGAACTTGGGGCCTGGCGCGACCGTGAGTCGCGCTTCGATGGGAAGCCCGGTGCCGGGCTTATCGATGCGCTGGTCCCCCATATAGACTCGGCCCGCCAGGAGCAGCGCCTGAGCCTGACTGCGCGAGCTGGCCAGCCCCTGCATCAGCAAGAGCAGATCAGCGCGTTCACGCTTCTTTTGCACCCGAGCGTCTCCGCGCCGCGAGAGCGTCGAGCAGCCGTTGGCGGGCCACCCGGTGAGCGGGCCCTCGCACTCGGCAACGCGGTGGACCCCAATGCGATGGCAGTTTCGTTGCCCACTCTCGAACGGATGGGCCAGGATGGCCATGTTTCGGGATAGATTCCGGACTCATCGAGTTTCCACACCACCGTACTCGAGGAGACATTTTTATGAAGCAAATTATAGCTCTTGGTACTGCGACTCTCGGACTGCTCTTAGGCTCGGTGGCATACGCCCAAACCACGGAGGCGTCTGCCAGCCTGACCACCACTGGCGGCGCGAAAACCACCGACACCGGCATGGTGGCGGGCAACTCGGACCACATGAACGTGGTCGGACACCTGGGGATTGGCTACCTGGGGCGCCGGACCATGTTCATCGCGGACCCGACCAGCGGCACGGGCGCCCCGACCGACGTGAACGCACCCGTACTGGGTGTACGCTATTGGCTCGACCCGATGCTCGGCATCGACGCTGGACTCGGCCTGTCTTTCACCGGCGGTTCCCAAACTCTGCCCGGAGGCGGTTCGGTCGACAAGGTGGGCTCGACCGTGTTCATTCTTCATGGGGGTGTGCCGCTCTCCCTGGCGAGCGCCGAGCACTTTTCGTTCCAGATAGTTCCAGAGTTGAATCTCGGCTTCGCCAGCGCGACCGAGCAGCTCGACGGCGCTCCCGACAACGAGCTTTCGGGGTTCCATCTGGACTTGGGTGCCCGGGCGGGCGCAGAAGTCCAGTTCGGCTTCATCGACATTCCCCAGCTGTCCTTGCAGGCTGGCGTGGGTCTGTCGTTTGCGATGGATCGCGTTTCGGCGAGCAACCCTGGTGGCACCGACCCTGCTCAGAAGGCCAAGGATAGCACCAACACCTTCGGCACCACGCTCGACGGTAACCCCTGGGATATTTTCACCGGCAACATCGCCGCTCTTTACTATTTCTGATAAAACTAACATTCATGAGCGCGTTGCTTCGCCCGACTGGACTCCGAGCGGTCGGGCCGGGGCGCCGCTCTCAGGTGCGAGGCGAGTCATGTCGAGATCTTATCCATCGATGATCGTACTTCTTGCGCTGGGCGTTCAGGCGTGCGCTGGCGAAGCCGCTACGGACGACTTCGGAAACGGCCACCCTGGCGGCTCCGAGCCGCCCACCAGCTCCCCGACGGGTGAGTCCACGCCCATCCCGAACTTTCCCGGGTGTCTGGAGTGCTACAACACCTGCTACGCATGCGTGCAGGATGCGGGCGAGGACGAAGGGGCGACCCTGGGTTGTCTCTTCGGGACCGAATGTCGAGCCTACTTGGCGCAATTCTACGACCCCGTGCCCGACAACGAAACGGGCGGCAATATCCTGCAGACGCCCGATGCGGCCCCCCAACAAAGCGGTGGAGGTGGGCAATGTCAGAATTTGACGAACGCCTGCGACTTGTGCGTCTGCCTGACCGGGTCCGAGGACTCCTGCCAGGACCAGTGCTGACCCACCCACCGGGTCGAAAATCCGACGGCTCCGACCGCTCCAGGTGACCGAAACGGCTGGCACCAGACACGGGTCGCGCGCGTGACACGCTCCGCCACCCCGAAGCTCCGCTTCGGAATCATGTGCACCGGCAGCGAGCTGGATGCCTGGATGGCCGACACGGTGCGACGCCTCTTGGCATCGGGCCTGGCGGAACCGGCCCTGTTGATCAAGGATGCCACGCCCGCACGCCCCAAGCGCGGCTCGCCGACGACTTTTCTGTACGACGCCTACGATCGGCACTGGGTGCGGCGGCGCGCGAGCTCGCTCAGGCGAGTAGACTTGAGTCAGGAGCTTTCGGGCGTTCCCAGTATCTACTGCCAGGTGACCACGCACGGCAAGTGGTCCCAGTATTTCTCCCGCGAGGACGTCGAGACGATCCGGTCTTACGATCTCGATTTCATCCTGCGCTTCGCCTTCAACATCATTCGTGGCGACGTTCTGGAAGCGGCACGCTATGGCGTGTGGTCGTACCACCACGATGACGAAAGGCGGTACCGCGGCGGGCCGCCCTGCTTCTGGGAGATCGTACACGGCGACGCCACCACGGGCGTCATTCTGCAACGTCTGACCCATCGTCTGGACGGGGGCATCGTGCTGGTCCGGGGCAGCTTTGGCACCTGCAAGGGCAGCTGGGTGGCCAACTTGGATCAGGCTTTCTGGGGTGCGTCGGACTTCTGTGTCCGCGCCTGCGCGGAGATCGCTTCAGGCCAGCTCGAGCGCGTAAACGGCGCGCCCAGTTCCTCCGGAGCCCCGATTTTGCATGCGCCGACACACCGGCAGCTCGCGGCCTTCGCCGCTCGCTGCGCGGCTCACGTTGCCCAACGCGCCTGGCAACTCCTCTTTCACCACGAGGTGTGGAATGTCGCCGTGATCGACCAGCCTCTGGCCGACGTGGTAAGTCGGAAAGCTCTCAGGACCCGAGTGGCATGGGCCAAGCCCCACGCGAGGCACCGCTTCGTCGCCGATCCGTTCGGGGTCGAAGTGAACGGCTCCCTGGAGGTCTTGGTCGAGGACTACCACCAGGCGGGCAAGGGAACGATCAGCCGATTGAAGCTGCCCCTGGATGCTCGGAAGCTCGAGCTGAAGCCCGCGATAGATCGCCGAGAACACCTGTCCTACCCGTGTGTTTTCGTGGAAGGCGGCCGAACCTTTTGCTTGCCAGAGGTGAACGAGGCCGCCAGGGTGGCGCTCTACGAGCTATTGGACGGACGCTGGCAAGAGATCGGCTCGCTGCTCGATGGCCTCAGGGTCGTCGATCCGACCTTGTTCCAGCGCGACGAACGCTACTGGCTCTTCTACTCGCTGCAGGACGATGGCGCCTTCGGCAATCAGAAGCTCTACGCCCACTATGCGGATGACCTCTTTGGCGAGTGGCAACCTCACCGGTTGAACCCGCTCAAGTGTGACATCGCATCGAGCCGTCCGGCGGGGCAAGTCTTCACGGCGAACGGCAAATGGTACCGTCCGGCTCAAGACTGCTCGGTCACCTACGGCGGGGCGCTGGTCATCCACGAGCTGGGCGAGCTCACGCCCACCCGCTTCGAGGAGTGGCCGGTCGCGCGCCTCGAGCCCGACCCGAAGGGTCCCTACCCGCACGGCTTGCACACGCTGAATGCGCTCGGGTCGGGCGTGGTCATCGACGGCAAGCGCTTCGAACGGGACCTGGGAGCGTGGCGACAAAACGCCAAGCGACTCCACGAGATCTTTCGGTGAGGCGCCGCCGCCGCGACCACCAGCCGCAGGCCGGGTGGTCCGCGTGCCAAAACCGTGCGAGCAGCGAGATGGCGCGGACGAATTCAAGGTGGCGTGTACGTGCAGCCACCCCAGTCCGCGACGAGCTGCAGGATGCTCTCTGCCCAGGAGGCTCGCTCCGAGCTGGTGAGCTGCAGCGGGGTCTCGCTGCCGATGGTGTCGCCGTAGTTGCCTTGAGGCCATTCACCCGCCGGAATGTCCGAGAGCAGGCTGGCCGTGCTCGCCGGAATGTCCGAGCAATACTGTGAGTTTTGCGGCGCGGCGACCGGCTTGCCCAAGCCCGCGTTGGCAAACGCCGTCAGCCAATTCTGGTTGATGCCTGGATCGGGCAGCGCGGCGACCAGCGTGTCGATGCCGCCCGCACGCGCGTCCTGGAGCACGCGAACGGTCGTATCGGCTCGACACTCGACTTGACCGTTGTCGCAGTAATCGGCGTTTCCGTCCGTGATCAAGAGCATCCCCTGGCGCCCGCCGGACGAGTCGGCGAGCAGCAGTGCGGCCGCTTCGTGGAGCGCCGCCGGGGTTGGGGTTTCGCTAGCCACACTCGGCCTTTCGATAGCCTCCAAGAACTCGGAGAGGTCCTGCTGACTCACGGGGAGGGACCCCGCGGACTGTAGATCGAGCGGACAGCTGGCTGCGCTGCCCGTGAAGGTGGTCAGCCCGAGCCGTAGCTGGCCTCGCATCTGGGCGGTGGCCGCGAGCACCGCTTCCTTCATGGGGTCCCAGAACTGGTTGTCCCACATGCTGCTGGAGCGATCGATCACCAGCATCAGCGTGAGGTCCTCGGCGCAGCTGAAGTCGGAACCGGGATTTCCGCCGGTCCCCCCGCTTCCTGTCCCGCCGCCTCCTGTTCCGCCCGAGCCCGAGCCTCCCGGGTCCGTGCGTTCGCAGACCACGAGCTCGTCGAGCGCGCTGGTCAGGGTGGCAAGGTTCGCTTCCTCGTCGCTTCGGACGAGCGAGAGCGGGGTAACATCGCCATTGGCGTCGCTGTAGTCCCCCATCGGTCGCGACCATGGGAAGAGATCCGCGGAGCCTGCCGGGGGGTCATTGCAGAACGCCACGCTCTCCGCCACGGCTTCGGGCAACGCAGCATCCTGACCGACGCCCGCGTTGGCCACCGCGGTGAGCCAGTCGGTGTCGATGCCCGGATCGGGCAAAGTGGCGACGAGCGTCTGCACCCCCGCATCGTAGGCGTCTTGCACGACGCGCACGAGCGTGTCTTGGCGGCACTCGACTTGACCATCGTCGCAGTAATCCGGGTTCCCGTCGGTGACCAGCAGGATGGTGCTCGAGCCGGATTGATGCGCGGCGTCCGCGAGCAAGGCTTGGGTCACTGCCTGATGCGCCGCCGGCGTGGGTGTGTCGAGAGCCTGGTCCGGCGCGGGAATCGCCTGGTACGCTGCTTCGATGGCGTCGTAGTTGTCGAGCGCGAACTCCGTCGCTTGCTGCAAGTCATAGGGGCAGGTCGCCCCGCTGAAGGCGGCAAAGCCAAACCGGACGTCGTGCTGAAAGTCTTCGACTACTTGCAGCAGCTGACTCTTGGTTGGTTCCCAGAACTGGTTGTCCCACATGCTGCTGGAAGCGTCGACCAGCAAGACCACGGTCAGGATATCTTGGCAGCCGCCATTGCCGCCATTGCCGCCATTGCCGCCATTGCCGCTCGAACCACCCGAGCTCGAACTGCCTCCGGTGCTCACGCTGGAACTGCCAGCACTGGAGCCTCCGGTGCCGCTCATGGCCGTTGCGGACCCTTCAGTGGCTCCGGAAGTTCCGCCCTGGTCAGACTCACGGCCACCGCCTGAGCTGGCGTCGGCTCCCGCTTGGCCGCCCGCGCCGTTGATCGAGTTGCAGCTGCATGCCAAGTAGGCGCTCCCGTCGCTTCGGCACACCTGGTAGCCGTCGCAGCTGCCAGGACCCACGCACGAGACAGATTGACCCGGCACGCAGGCGTTGGATGAGGCGCCCGACGGGGCATCCTCTGAAGCTTCCGTGCCTCACGGTGAGATTGCTGGCGGGGTCGATCGCTTGCGGCGCTGGCCTTGCGCACGCCAGTCGGCAGTCGCACGGAGGACTGTCACGTTCGTAGCCCCTGGTGGAGCCACTGCAATTGCGCAGGAGCTTCCCTGCTGCGACCCCACGACGAGCATCAGTTCGACTCCACGAGGGCGGGCCCCTCGGGAACTCCAGTCAGCCCGACTCAAGAGGTTGTCTTCCGAGCGAGCGCTGAAGGCGATTCGAAAGCTTCCACCGGTTGCACATCGACGATGCCCCACAGCATGGAGCGATCGTCTTCGGCGAGGTTGTTTTTCGGGCTTTCGGGCGGTTCTCCAAAGCTGCGAGACACGACCACGGCGCCGGGACGAGCTGCGCGGCGTAGCGCTGATTGCAAGCGGTCTGCGTAGGCGGGTCGCGCCCCATCGAGAATGTTCGATAGCGAGAATCCGTCGAAGCTGGCCGCGGGGCAGCGCTCGAGGTAAGCGGCCGCATCGTCCGCGACGAGTTCGAGCCGCCCGTTCGAAGCGGCGCGAGCCGCCGGAGCGTTGTCATGCTCTAACGGATTCGAGCCCAGCAACAGGGGCCGCGCGTAGGGGTTGTCGCGGTTGGAGTGGCGGGCGAAGCAGCGTTGCAGGCGGCCTCTGAGCACCTGGTCGAAGCGGGCTGGCAGGCTCGACAGCAGCGCGGACGAGTAGGCGCGCCCGAGCCACAACGGGGACAGAAACAGACCGAGGCCGGCGCGGAAGCGCCAGGTATCCAGTTCATCGTGCCAGAAAGCGAGTTGAGTCGACGGGCTGTCCAGGTTCAAAAAGTGTTCGAGCTTCGCGCGGCGCCAGCCTGCCAACGGCATGAACAGGCGCATGAAGGCCATGATGCGTTCCGCGCTACCCGTCTCCAGGCCGCCACCTTCCAGGCGACGCCGGACGTACTCGATTTGAGCCGGGTTGATGTCGCAGGCAACGACCTCGTGTTCGTCACACAAGGCGAGCGCCGTGCAGCCGGCGGAGGCAATGCAGAAGAGGCGGCCCCTTCCGGAAAACGCGCGCCGTTCGATGGCGTGGTCTTCGTACACGCGTCCGAACAGCAGATTCCGCCGTCGCGCTCGCGCGTTCAAGCGGCCTTCTTGCCAGGGTTCTGGGACCGCCAGCTCGCGTCGTGACGTGTTCACGACGCGCCCTGCTGGAGTACGGCGACGACCCAGGCAAGCAGCAGGAAGCAGGCGTTCTTCAGTACCATTCCAGCCGGGTCGTGGATGCGTTGCCTGGCCCAGAAGACCCCTGCGCTGTTCAGGCTGACGAGCAGCGCCGTTTGAGCCATTGCGCAAAACCCCGGTACGAAGCCTGACAATACCCAGAGCCCCAGAATTGTCTCGAGCAGGCCCAACGAACGCAAGAAGTGCGCTGACCAGCGTGGGCCAAGGAACGGAACGGCCTGCACCACCTCGAGTTGCCCGGGACCGCGAGCGAGCACCTTGCACCAGACCCCCTCGTACAGCCAGACGGCCGAGACAGCGACGCGTAGCAACCAACCGGGTGGAAGGGACAGCTCGGGGTCGGGTATCATGTGATCACATCTTCTGCGGACGACGTGTGTCGTTCGTTCACGGAGCTTCGAGCGCATGAACGAAACCTTGGTCCGGCCCGAACCACGAACGTCTAGCGAAGGCGTTGCCACCAGTCTAGAGCTTTTTGGTTCGCCGGAAGCCGTTTGGCGGTGCTTGATGTTCTACGAGGACGTGCCCCACAAGCCCTGGCCGCTGCTTCGCCTACTGCTCCCGCAGCCGCAGAAGAGCGAAGGGGACAAGCTCAGCGTGGGAAGTCTGATCCGCTGCAGCTACGATCGCGGCACTCTGGTCAAGCGCATCACTCGGGTCGAACCCATGCGGTTTCTGGGCTTCGAAGTGGTCGAACAAAAGCTCGGTATCGAGCGCCATGGCAGCGCTGTGCGGGGCTCGTACGAGTTCGTGCCCGCCGGGGATGCGACCCGCGTGGTGCTCACGACGGTGTATCGCGGCCACGGGCGCCCTCGCTTTCTGTGGCGCATCGTCGAACACTATTTGTGCCACCGCTTGCACCGGCACATCCTGCGAGGGATGCGCCTCCGACTCGCCAGTGAAGGCCCCTCGCCGCCACCCCTCAGCTCCGGCGCTGATGATCGGACAAGTAGCGCCGTAGCTCTGACTCGCTGAACGGTTCGGGCCTGCTTTCACCCGGTTCGTAGAGAATGTCGAGAATCGCTTGCCTGAGCGACACGGTGGAACCCAGCTGCGCCAACACGGAGTACAGGCCCCATTGCAGCCGATTGGCAAACAAGAGTTCACGCGGCATTTTCAGCCTTCTCCGGTTCGGGTTCGACACCAACAGCGCTCGATAAGTCTCGCCCACGAATTCGGGTCCGAGGCTCGACGCATCGTCGGTGAGCCACGGGCGAATCAGGTACAGGTAGAGGCCGTAGTGAGCGTCGAAGTCGAAGTCGGCGCGTCGCGTGGCAAGGCCTATTCGAACGACGGCTTCCGAGAAGCTGGCGCGATCTTGTTCGAGCGCACTCTTCAGCATGGTACGCCAGGTGCGGACCAGCTCGTCGCTGAATCTACGAACGCAACCAAAGTCCAGGAATGCGACCCCCGCGGGAGTGAACAAGTAGTTGCCGGGATGGGGGTCGCAGTTCAACACGCCCATCTGGTAGATGGACCTGAAGGCGAAATCGTGAATCGTGCGGGCAGCCCGGTTGCGTTCGCGCTGTGGGGCAGCTTTCGAGAACTCCTCGAACCTGCGGCCGTGGATGAGCTCCGTGGTCAGCACCCGCCGGGCGCAGTACTCACGATGGACCTCGGGGACGATCACCCCTTCACTGCCCAGAAAGAACTCGCGGAACATCCGCTGGTTCTCGGCTTCCTTCAGGTAGTCGCATTCGTCCAGGAAGCGCTCGTGAAGCTCCTCCATCAAGGCTCGAGTGTCCAGCTCGGGAGCGGCGAGCCCGAACACTCGCCGCATCAAGCCGACATTCTTGAGGTCGTCGCTCACCACGCGATCGATCGCCGGATACCGCACTTTCACCGCAACCTGGTTGCCCTGGTGCAGGCGGGCCCGATGCACCTGTCCGATACTGGCGGCAGCGATGGGTTTGGGGTCCCACTCGGCGAACACAACGTGCGGTGGCCTTCCCAGTTCTTCTTCGACGGTACTTGCAACGACGTCGGGTGGCATGGCCGTCGACTGGTGCTGCAAATGGCTCAACGCATTTCGAAAACCCTCGGGCGCCTGCAGGTCGGCGTAGCTCAGCATCTGTCCGAGCTTCATCGACAGCCCCTTCATCCGACCCAGCGTGTCCGCCAGGCTTTCCCCCGCCTTGGCGCCCGCACCCGACGCGTCACCGAACAGCCGCTCGCCGGCTACCCGCCCCAGCGCGCCGACTAGCGCCCGGCTGGCCTTGAAACCCCGTGAGAAGGCACCCTTGGGGATGGCTGACGATGGGTCCACCCGATCGCGATCGGCAGCGTCGTCATCGCTTTCAGACATGTGTCGATCCACTCTTGAGCTACCCAGAGCGAGGGCGCAAGCAGCTTCGGCGGCAGCAATTGACCGTGCATCAGGATCCCTACCAGGCTTGCGCCAGCGATCGAACCAGAGCCCCCACGCCGAGCGCTGCCTCGCTGGCGAAGCTGGCTAGGCGGCAGCTGAAAACGCCCCCGGCGGATGCACTGGGCCGGTTTCGGCTATGCTGGAAGGGTTGGGGGCCCGTTCAATGCTTCGGGCTCGGGGGCTGCTGGGCCGTCGCTGACATTCGTGCCGCGCGCCGTGCAGTGACGCCTGCTCACTTTCGCCACGCCGGCTCGTTCTTCTGTTCGAAGTCCACGAGAGTCTTCTCGAGCCCCGCGAGTACCTCGGCGGAGGTTTCGAACATCGCTTTGGCTTTCGGATCGGATATCCTCTCCACATCGTCGCGGAGATGCAGGATGAGCTCGTGCACCTTCTTGCGAATCTGTCTCACGTGCGGTTCTGGTTGGGTCGAGTTCAATGATTCCATCCCCTGAAACCAAGCAAAGTAGGTGCCAAACTCGGCCGGTCAGCGAGCGTCCGAGCGATAGCGCACTGGTGAGATCAGTCGCACTCGAACGGATCGGCGCTGCATTGTAGGCACTCGTCGACCGTGCGGCGCAGGGTTGCAAACCCGTTCTTGTCTTCGCTGCATTCGCCGTCCGGGGAGGTCACGCAGTCGCAGCCGGTGCAGGTGTCCCCAAACTCGATGGATTCGCATTGATAGTGAGTCGCGCAGGGGGTTACGGTGATTTTGCAGTAGGCGCCGAAGCAGTCGTAGCCGCCACACCACTTCGAGTCGGGCGTTATCTCGTCGCCACAACGCGCGCGTGCGTCGGCGTCCACGCCTTGAATCCAGGCAATCCAGGGACTCGAATGCACATTTCCGTCGCAGCCACAGGTCGGGATGCCGTCGGAAGCCCCGATCGGTCTTGGCTTGCAGGTGCCCGCGTCGCCGTCCCCGCACAGGTCGTCGGGGAAGTCGCACCACTCGCTCTCGTCGCAGTCGTCCGACGAGAGGCAGCCGCTCTGTCCGCCGGTTCCACCGTCGCCGTGGGTCGTCGTGGTGCCGGGGATACCGCCCGTGCCCGATGGGGAGCTCCCGCCGGTGCCGGGGATGCCGCCCGTGCCCGACGGGGAGCTCCCGCCGGTGCCGGGGATGCCGCCCGTGCCCGATGGGGAGCTCCCGCCGGTGCCCGGGAGCCGCCGTGATCGCCGCCCGTGCCGTTCGCCGCGTCACCAGCATCGCTCTTGCGCTCGGAGTTACCGCCGCAACCCCCCGCCAGCGCTACGACGGTGCCGCAGAGCACGAGGTAACCGAGTCTCGAGGGCAGTCTCGAGGTCATGAACGC
This sequence comes from uncultured delta proteobacterium, assembly GCA_963809955.1. Lineage (GTDB taxonomy): Bacteria > Myxococcota_A > Polyangia > Polyangiales > Polyangiaceae > JAICQQ01. The sequence goes on along the minus strand of CAWELQ010000024.1, from coordinate 321,039 downwards.
ATGAGTACGCAAAAGTCGTGCCCATCCACCGAACCACCAACACAGCGAGCAAACCGTTCGCTGCGCGAGGACGGCACTGCGCTGCTTGCCGCTCTTGGCACAGGCTGGCTCAGCGTGCTCCCATGCAGCGGCGGGCGTGCCCGCCCATCGAACACCGGGCGCCCGGAACCAGCAACCCGCGTTCCTCGACCACGCCAGGACTCGGACGGATCGGCCAAGGGCCCGCGAATGGGGAAGTCCGTCGGGAGTCGGACCGAGACCGCCGCAGTAGGACTCAACCATTCGCGGGCCCCTAGCAACTCGTCGCGGATGGTGTCCGATGGGAGCGTTAGGAGGTCACCATGCCCAATCCTGTCGACTGTTCGGTCATGAGCCACGTCCGCTGCCAAGAGTGCGTGAGCGAGTCACAGCCCCCACCAGACCCCCCCAAACCTTCGCCATCGAGCGCTGCCGCGACGGATCCGAACGGTTCCGGCGCCTCGTACGAATGCACCAACGAGTGTGTGTCGTCGCTGGGCGTCACCGCTTTGCTGAGCGGCGCGGTCGTCACTGTCGGCTGTGCGGCGCTACGACCCGCCTGCCCGGTCTTCGCCGGCGTTGCGGCTGGGTCGATCTTGGGCGCCTGCGACGCCGCGTGCCGCGACCTGGCGACCGAGCCGTGAGCGCGGTGTCGATTCCCGCGTCCGCTGCCGCGGGCAGGCGGAGGTTTCGTGTTTGGATGTCAGCTGGACAAAGTTCGCGTTTTGCCGTCAAGCGCTGGTTGCTGATGGCCGCGCTGGTCCTGCCGCTCGGCGCGACCTGCCTCGCCACGGGCTTCGCTCCGTGGGTCTTCGTGGTCCTGTTTATCGCGACCTGGCCGTTCCCATTCCGCTGCAGCGTTGGCCACCGAAGTTTGGAGGTCCGCTGGCTCGCGATTCGCCATCGCGTGCGGCTCGATTCACACACGACCTGCGAGTTGGCCACCGACCCTCGACGTTGGTCCATTTGCAAGAAGCCGGCATTGAGCGTGAGGCGCCCTGGAGAGCCCCCGCTGCTGCTCTTCGGCCCCCTGCCCGTGCTGCGAACGCTCGGCGCCGAGGTGCGCGCGGTTTGCCGACGAGAGGCGCGAACGACCCAGTCGGGCCCCTGAAATGCGCGGACCCGCGCATCGCGCCCCTGGATAGGCGTTGACCGGCGCGTATGGCTTCGCTTCGGTCAGCCTGTGCCGAAACGACTTGCGCGTGTTGTGCCATTCAGGCCTGCATTCCCTGGAAAATAGCGAACTCGGGCCTGGTATGGGGCTTGCTTGGAACGTTGGCTCATGCAGATCGCCAGGCCCGACGACGGACGTCCCTGTGGCGCGATGAGGGCGGGTTCGCTCGCGTTGGGTCTACTTTTGACCGCATGCGGCAGCTCGACCCACGGTCAGGCTGAAGCCTCTGCTTCTGCCGGCGACACCTCGAACTCGAGTGCGGGCGGCGCCAGCGCAGGCCGTACCAGCGCGGGAAGCTCCAGCGGCGGGAACGCCAGCGCAGAGACCAGCAGCGCAGAGGCCAGCAGCGCCGATAGCGGCGGCAGCGTGGCGCCCAGGGAAGTAATGCTTGTCGGAACGCGCGCTGGCGACATGGCGGGCGGCTCGGTGTCGACCGGCGACTTCAACGGTGATGACGAGACCGACCTGGTCGTGGGTGCGGAGGGGTTCGGCACGAGCGAGGCAGGTCGCAGCTACGTCGTGCTCGGACCCTTGACAGAGAGTGAGTACGTGCTCGGTGCACACCCCGGCTACAGCATCGTGGGCGAGAGCGAAGCACACCGAGCGGGTACGCCGTCCGCCAACATCGGTGACTTCAATGGCGATGGCGTGGACGATTTGGCGGTGGTTGCCTCCGAGCGTTGCACGGTGCCGGACGGCTGCTACGAGGACTGTCCCACCACCTGCTCGCCCGGGCCGCACGGCGTTTACGTCGTGTACGGCGGAGAGTCTGCCGACGACATGCTGCTCGCAGACGTGCGTCGCGGGGTGGGTGGCTTCTTCATCGAAGTGGCCCGCGCCAATGCCCTCACGCTGACGCGGCTCGGTGATATGAACGACGACGGACAGGAGGACTTCGCCCTGGGAGTGCCGTACCAGAACGGTGGTCGCGTTTACGTCGTGTACGGCGGCGCTACTGGCGCTACGTTGGCCGATCTCGCTGCGGGCATCGGTGGCTGGGTGGTCGAACCGGGCGACGGCGATGTGGGCACGTCGCTGGGCTCCGCGGTGGCGAGTGCGGACATCGACGGCGACTCCCTGCCAGATCTGATCTTGGGGGTGCGAGATGCCAACGGCAACCGGGGCGCCGCGTACGTGGTGCTCGGCAAGGCGAACACCGATCCGGTGATCTTGACGGATCTCGACACCACGGGCTTGGGGTTTTCCATCGTGGGTGAGGACAACCCGTCGGTGACCCCGTGCTGCGCTGGAACGGGCGACGACGTGGCCAGCGCTGGTGATGTGAACGGTGACGGGCTGGAGGACCTCTTGGTGAGCGCGCCCTCGTACGAGGTCACGCCACCCAGTATCGAGGGCCGCGTCTATGTGGTGTTCGGCAAGCAAGACACCGAAGCGGTCGTGCTCGCTGACATCGCGAGCGAAAGCGGCGGTGGCTTCGCCGCCGAGGGACGCGACCGCATGGGCTGGAGACTCGTTGGCGGCGCCGATATCAACGGCGACGGTCTCGACGATGCCCTGCTGCAAGCGGATGTCCCCGTGGTCATCTACGGCAAGGCCGACACGAGCTTCGTCCAATCGAGTACACCTGGTCTGAGCGACGTGCTGTCGCCGCCGAGCGGCGGCACTTGGTTCTTCCAGAGCCAGGCCTTGCTCGGCGACCTCGACGGCAACGGTCAGGAGGATCTAGCCCTGACCAATTCGACCGCACTCGATGCGCCCGGGAGGGTGTTGCTCTGGTATCGTTGAGTGCCGGGGGCCGGGAGACCAAGTTTGTGGTGGAGCAGGTACTCGTTGCCAGCGTCGGAGGCTTGCAAATCAGAACGGACCGAAAACTCCGCGGAACCCGAACACCAACCACTGGTGGAACGCCTTGTGCTCGATTTGGTTGACGGTGCCGTCGCAAATGTCGACGGAGCCATCGCAATCTACCGAGGAGAACTGGGAGTGCGTGAGCGCGAGGAACGGTCCCAAGGCGACGCTCTCGCCCGCCTTGAAATCCACTCCAACTTGAAGCATGAAGAACTCCGTCCCGCTGCTGCTGAGGGTGACTTCTTCTCCACCGCCCGAGATGTCGTAGGCCAGGCGCTCCCAGCCAATGCCCACACCGAACCAGCCGCCGGCCTTCGCTTTCGGCGCGAACTGATACTGCAGTTGCCCGCCCAATCGCAGGGTCGAGGCCGAACAGGCTGTGTTGGTTGCATCGCAAACATTTCTCAGTTCGTTGCCGACCTCGGTGAACCCGTAAGACATGTACGCGCCGACGAAAACATTCGGGCTGGCGCGGGCTCCTAGATCCAACCAGAGCGGGATCTGCGATTCGACGGCCTCGTCGAAGTCGGTGTCGCCATTCATCTCGCCCATCGGAACGCCGTAGCCGACACGCGCCCCGAATTCGAAGCCAGTATCCTTCGCGGCCGCGATGGCGGGTGCCAAGGACACTACGAAAAGAAATAACCATCCACTTCTGTTCATCCGTCTCTGTTCCTCCCGAGCGCAAATGAGCCCCGAACGCGCTGTGCCCCGACGCGATTTCCCCAGAAACCACCTCGCTTCAGCTGCATAGCACAGAGCGCCTCGGAAAAACTACTTGAGGTTGGCGCTCATCGCCCGCCGCCGGCGGCCCACCGGTTCGCCACTGAGTCGCGGTGACGTTGGGCTGTATGGTTGATGGCTCGCCGTGTGCATGATCCCGCGCTGTGGCCAAAGCGGAGGTGGACGGATGGCTGCTTTCCGGGTTTGCGCTCTTGCTCGGTGGCTGCGCGGCTGTCGCACCGTGGGCGGTTCTCGCTTACCTAGGGGTCGCGCTCGTCTTGCTCGGGCGCTCACTCGGCGTCGGGCCCTTGGTGCTGTTGCTCTGCGTGCTCGTGGTCGCGAGTCTGCGCGCGCAGATCGCCCTGGCGGACTTCGAGCAGCGGCGCATCGAGGCGCGCGACGCGTTGGGCGAGCCGCGAGTTTGCGCGGGGCACGCAAGCGTGGTCGAAAGTCCGGTGGCCCTGCACGGGGCACTGCGCTTGATCGTCGCGTTCGAAAGCCTGGATTGCGAGGGGCACGAGCTTGCCGGGCCGGTCGATGTCCGGCTGTACGGTGGCCCTGCCGAGCTGACGCGCGGCGCTCGAGTCTTCGCGGTGACGAAACTCGGTGCGCTCCGGCAGTTCAGAAACACCGGCGTGTCGGATCCGGCCGTCTTCGCAGCTCGCCAGGGGGTGGTGTTTTCCGGGTCGACGCTCAGCATGCAGGTGGAGCGGCGCGCGGGCGGCATCCGCGCCTGGGTGGACAGGGCGCGGCAATTCGTGCGACAGCGCATTCGGCAAACGTTCGCTCCCGGGGCCGAGGCGTTGGCCCGGGCGCTGGTGCTGGGCGAAAGCGATCTGGCTCCGGAAGACGACGCGGCCTTTCGGCAGAGCGGTTTGAGCCACCTGTTGGCGGTGAGCGGCACGCATCTGGTGTTCGCCGTCGTCAGCTTGGTGGCGGCCCTTCGCGCATTGTTGCTGCGTGTGCCCTGGCTTTCCGAGCGCATGCACGTCGCGCGCCTGGCGTCGCTGTTCGGCATCGTGCTCGCTCTGGCGTATGCCGATTTCGCGGGAGGTAGCGGTTCGGCCTGGCGCGCGGCCTGGATGCTCGTGGTAGTGTTCGCCGCGCGCGTCGTCGAGCGCAGGCCAAATGCCGCGCGCGTGATTGCGCTCACGGTGCTGGTGGGAACCGCGTTCGATCCGCTGGTGTGTTTCGACATTTCGTTCATGTTGTCCCTGGCCGCCACCGCGGGTCTGTTCCTGATCGGTCAACCGTTGGTACGTCGTTGCCAGCGTATCGGCTTTGCCCCGCTCAGGTACGCTGCCGTCAGCTTGGCTGCCACCGTTGCCTCGATGATCCCGTGTGCGCCGCTGCTGGCCAGCATCAGTCCACAGCTGACGCTGGCCGGGTTGTTGGCGAACGTGGTGGCGGCTCCCATCGGCGAGCTGGCGGCACTGCCGGTGTGTCTCGGTCACGCCATTGCGGCGCCCTTGCCCGCGCTGGAGCGTGGGCTTGGCCTGGTGGGCTCGGGGGCGTTGCTGGCCGTACGTCGCGTGGCCCTCGTCAGCGCGGGACTCGATGCGCTGGCATTTCCCGTCGCGGATCCGACCGCCTGGCACTGGGCGGTTCTGGGCTGTGGCGCAACGGGCATCCTGCTCGATCGGTGTCGTCAGCGCCTGGGCCGCGCCCGGCTTCTGTTCTGGACATGCGCGACGCTCGTCGGGCTCGGCCTGGTCGAGGCGGCCCAGCGCCGCATGGCTCGGCATGTGGGGCTGCTGGGCGTGCACATGCTCGACGTGGGGCAAGGAGACGCCACGGCTGTGGAGTTTCCGAATGGTCAAGCGATGCTGGTGGACGCCGGAGGGTTCGTGGGCAGCCCCGTCGACCCGGGCGAGCGCGCAGTGTGGCCCTGGCTCAGAGCGCGCCGACGCACCGAGCTCCGGGTGGTGGCGCTCTCACACCCGCATCCGGATCATTTTACCGGGCTCCTGTCATTGATCGATCGGGTCAAAGTGGACGAGTTCTGGGACACCGGCCAGGGCCAGGTGCAAGGGGCGGGTCCTGTGTATGCGGCTCTGCTTCACCGGTTGCGCGAGCGCGGCGTCCCAATCCTGAGGCCAACGGAACTCTGCGGCAAGGTGCGTCGCTTCGGAGTTGCCCGGGTCGAAGTGGTCGCTCCGTGCCCTGGCTTCGTGCCAGACCGAGGGGCGAACGACAACTCCCTCGTCATGAAAGTGAGCTACGGGCAGCGCTCGTTTCTGCTGACCGGCGATGCGGAGGCGGCCGAGGAAGCCGATCTGGTGAGCCGCAGCTTGAGCAAGCTCCGCGCCGATGTGCTCAAGGTGGGGCATCACGGAAGCCGCACCTCGAGCGGCGCGGCGCTCTTGGCAGCGGTCCAGCCCACCTTTTCAACGATTTCCTGTGGGGTTCGCAACCGCTTCGGTCACCCGCACCCGACCACGCTCGCTCAGCTTTCGGCTCGTGGCATTGCCGCGCTCAGAACGGACCGCATGGGGTCGCTCAGTTTCGCGACCGACGGTGAGCGCCTCGACCTTTATGCTTTCTCCGTTCCGCGTTAGGCTGCCCGAACCATGGCTGAGTCCGAGATTCGTTGGCTCTACACCAAAGAGCAAATTGCCGCGCGCGTGGCCGAGCTCGGTCGGGAAATTACCGCTGACTATTCGGATAAACAGCTGACGGTGGTGTGCGTTCTCAAGGGCAGCTTCGTCTTCGCTGCGGATCTGGTGCGCGCCATCGACCTGCCCCTCAGCGTGGAGTTCTTGGGTGTCCAGAGCTACGGCGACGGCGTCGACTCGAGCGGCGTGGTACGGATCACTCTGGACCTGACCCGACCCATCGCGGATCGCGATGTGCTCGTCATCGAGGACATCGTGGACACCGGCCTCACGCTGTCGTACTTGATGGATCAGCTCCACGCGCGTGGGCCGAGCAGCCTGCGCGTCTGCTCGCTCTTGCACAAGCCGGCCCGCTCCGAAAAGCCAGTCGCCATCGACTACCTCGGGTTCACCATCGACGATGTCTTCGTCGTCGGCTATGGGCTCGACTGGGCCCAGAAGTATCGGAACCTGCCGGGAATCGGCGTGGTCGACGTGCCGGAGGGTTGAGGGCGGAGCGTTCTCAGCCGCGGCCCCTGAGCCGCTCCAAGCGCTCGAGGATCGATCTTTCCAAGCCCTCGTTGGACGGTTCGTAGAGCCGGGTGCCGACGATCTCGTCGGGCAAATAAGTCTCCCCGGGAGCGTGGTGCTCCTCGAAGTCGTGGGCGTAACGGTAGCCCTCACCGTAGCCTTCCTGCTTCATCAGCCCGGTCACGGCATTGCGGAGCTTCTTCGGTACGGGCAGTGAGCCTTTGTCCTTCACGAGCGCCCGAGCTGCCTGCCAGGCGCGACCGACCGAGTTCGACTTTGGGCAGCTGGCCAGATACAGGCAGGCATGTGCCAGCGGGTAGAGGCCTTCCGGCATACCGATACGTCGGAAAGCAGCATCGGCGTTCACCACAACGCCCAGAGCGCGCGGATCGGCGTTGCCGACATCCTCGCTCGCGAAGATGATCATACGTCGCAGCAAGAAGAGCGGGTCGTCGCCAGCGTCCAGCATGCGCATCAACCAATAGATGGCAGCGTCCGGATCGCTGCCGCGCATGGACTTGATGAAGGCGCTGATGGTGTTGTAGTGCTCCTCGCCCGACTTGTCGTACAAAAGCGAACGTTCCCCGAGCGCCTGCTTCACGAGCTCGGGCGCCAGTGTGGTGTCCGCTTCGCTGAGCTCGACGCTGGATTCGAGGATATTCAGGGCGCGCCGGGCGTCGCCGTCGGCGGCGCGGGCAATGAGAGCCAGCGCCTCGTCGGACGCGTCGATCCCCCGGGCGCCCAGGCCCTGGGTGCTGTCGGTCAAGGCCCGCCTCAGCAGGGCCACCAGTGCGTCGCCGTCCAGCGCTTCGAGGCGGAACACCTTGCAGCGCGACAGCACGGCCGCATTCACGCTGAACGACGGGTTTTCGGTAGTTGCGCCGATGAGTGCCACCGTGCCGTTCTCGAGGTGCGGCAGGAAGGCATCCTGCTGGCTCTTGTTGAAACGGTGAATCTCGTCGACGAACAGAACCGTGGAGCGCCCCTGGTAGTCGCGGCGTTCGCGCGCTGCCTTGATGATTTCCCGCAGGTCGCCCACACCACCCAGAACGGCGCTGAACGGAACGAACTCGGCCTTCGTGTGGTGGGCGACCACGTGGGCGAGCGTCGTCTTTCCCGTTCCCGGCGGTCCCCACAAGATCAACGAGGGCAGACGGTCTCGTTCGATCAGCTGCCGGAGCATGCTTCCCGCTCCGACCAGGCTCGATTGTCCCACCATCTCGTCCAGCGTGCTCGGGCGCATGCGATCGGCCAGGGGCGCGCGCGTGCCTGGCAGCTGCCCACGGCGAGCCGCCGACCCCAGCAGCGTCTGCTGTGCGGGATCGCGATCGCGAGTCACGGCGCAGTCCTGTACGGCTTTGCCCGGGCTCCGAAGATGGCCGTGCCGACCCGGACGATGCTGGCCCCCGCAGCGACGGCAACCTCCAGGTCGTGGCTCATGCCCATGCTGAGCTCGGGCAGGCGCGCGCGGCCTCCGTGGGCGTTGCTGAGCTCCCGCAGCCTCTCGAAGTAGGGGCGCGCTCCCTCCGGATCTTCGCTGTGCGGTGGCACCGTCATCAGGCCCACCAGCTCGAGACTCTGGTGTTGCTCGACCGCCTCGAGGACTTCGGGGAGCGTCTGGGCGCTGCAGCCTGCCTTCTGCGCCTCCTCGGCGACATTGACTTCCACGAAGACGCGGAGCGGGGTGGCGCCCTCGACTTGCGCACGCCGCCTGCCGAGCGCCTCGGCGATCTTGGTGCTGTCGACCGTGTGGACCGAGGACGCGAAGCGCGCGGCGACCTTGGCCTTGTTGGTCTGGATGTGACCGATAGCATGCCAGCGAATGCCTTCGAGGTGGGCGAGCTGCTGGGCTTTGTCCGCGAGCTCCTGCAGGTAATTCTCGCCGAAGTCCCGCTGTCCCGCCTCGTAGGCCTCGACGATGGCTTCGACGGGCTTGGTTTTCGACACGGCCAGAAGGCGGACCGTGGCGGGATCCCGCCCCGCCTTCTGGGCGGCCAGGGTAATGCGCTCCCTGACCTGCTCGAGCGCTCGTGCGATCGAGGCCAAGCTACTTACCCTGTGCCGGAGCCGCGGCGTTCTTGCCTGCCGTGCCCGAGGTGTCGCCTCCTTGCTTCGCGAGCACCACCGCCGCTTTGCGCACCGTCAGGCTGTCGCCGCTGGAGGCCTTGAGTTCGCCCGAAAACCCGCCATTGGACTTGGTCGCGAGCAGCACCCCGTTGAACATCTGCGCCGGCTCGGCCCGTTCGGTGGAGCTCAAGCGCACCCTCAGAGCGTCGCCGTCCACCGTGCCGCTCGCCTCCAGCGTGCCCAGCGCGCCGGTGACCTCGCCCGTGACCTTGCCGGCATCGTCGATCTTCAGCACCAGTTTGCCGGGGCCGGTTGCCTTGTCGCCCTTGTCGTTCGCCCAGGCCTCGATCTTTCCCTCTTGTTTTGTCTGCTCGATCTGGGTGCGTTCGACCTCGAGCGGTGCCTCCCATGTGCCGGAAAACCAGGGCTTCTCGGGTGGCTTCGCGCTGGGGGCCTGGGCTACTGTCGACGCGCTCGCGCTTGCTGTCGCGGACGGTGCGGCCTCCTTCTTTTCGCAGCTTGCGGTCATGCCGAACACGAGGCACGCCGCAAGAGTCCAGGGCTTGGCTGAGACCATGACTATGCTCCTTGGGTTAGCTTGCGGATGCGGACGCCGAGCTCGCCATCCACGTTGACCAGCTCGCCGCGAGCGATCTCTCGTCCACCTGCCCAGAGTGACGCCAGCTCACCGATCTTGCGGTCGGTTTCGATCACGTCACCGGGCCTCAAGTTGGCGAATGCGTCCGCGGACAGGGTAACGCTGGCGACTTCGATTCGAACGACCACCGGTGCTTCCAGCACGCTCGTGGCGATGCTCTCCGACAACTCGTCGTCTTGTTGCTCCGACATGAATGCTTCCTCGATGCTGCTGAGCCCGCGAACACCGGCGAGCTTGGCACTGCTTGGTCCTCGTATCTCAAAAAAAACGCCGCGCGCCGTTCGTTCGGGGACCATGGCGATGCTGCCTTCGAGATTTTGGTCGAGCCACCAGCTGTCCAGGGGCAAAAGGCCGTCGCCTTCGCCCAGTGTGGCGAGGGCGCTGCGATCGACCCGGCAGATCGCGCCGATCAAAGGAACTCGTACGGGCAGAGCTCCGAGCCGCCCGAGGTTCGCCGCTCGGGACGCAGGCTCTGCGGGTCGAAGCCGCGCCAGACTTGCGCGGAGCGCGTGCGGGCGGCCGGAGATGATCACGGTGGCGCCCACGCCTAGGGCCGCCCAGGCGGTCCGCTCGGGGGGATCGGCACTTGTCATGGGTGCCGCGGCGAGGCCGGAACGGCGTGTCGCTTCCACGATGACTCTAGCGAGGAGCCCGCGTGCTCCCGGCTCGTTCAGTGCGTCGGGTCCCGCCACACCGGCGGGCTGGCGCAGCAAGCGACCCAGTATCTCGGCTGCCAGTTGAGGCTCGACGTCGACCGACAGTTCGAGGCATTCGTCCTCCAGGCTGAAGTGCAGCGCCTGCCTCGAGGCTCGTGTGGGCTCGGGGTCGCAGTAGCGATTGAAGACGAGCTCGACCTCGTCCTCCAGAAGCTGCCCGAGCTGGGTGGCGAAAACCCGCAGCGTGCGCTTGGGGTCCAGGTCCAGGGCAAGCGCTTGAATCGCCTTCACGGTTGGACGTCGGATCGAGTCCAGCGCTTGCCAGGGGTAGGCGTGGACGGAGCGCGCGGGATCCATGCTGGGGTTCCTATACAGTTCACCCTCGCGAATTTCACGCCTGCGGGGCGAAACGGGCCGCAGGCGTTCCCGTAACGGGGGTCTCCCCGGTTGTCCACACCCAGTCCACAGTGCTGTGGACAGAAACGATCCACGCCAATGCATTTTCACATGTTTGGCTCAGAGGTCGGATCTGCTCCTCAGTTGCTCGACAGCAGCAAACCCGATAGCTTGTACTCCGAGCAAGAAAGGCGGCGTCGTGAGGCAACAAAGACTGGCTGGCTGGCTGATTACGATAGGGTGGGCCTTGGGCAGCGCGCATTGTTGGGCGCAGGAAGCGGCTGCGGCCGCTGCTCCCAAGACGACGGGTGAACCGGCCAAGGCAAGCCAACCTGCCGAGCAGGCGGCACAGCCTGCTGCAGCACCTGCCAGTCAAGTGCCGCGCGATCCGAAGGGCATCAAAGGGATCAGCCCCTTCTGGGAAAGCCTCCGGCTGGGCGACAACGCTTACCTGGCGCGCGACTATGACCTTGCGATCGGTCAGTACCGCGATGCGATCACCAAGGAGCCGCAGAACCCGATTGGCCACTTGCGTATTGCGGAAGCCCAGCTGAAGAAGGGCGAGCTGAAGGACGCCGAGGAGGCGATTCTGGCTGCCAAGAGGTTCGCGGACAAGGATCCGTCGATGAAGGCTCGCGCACTGTTCCTGGCCGCCATGCTCCAAGAACAGCAGCGAGCCTTCGATGCCGCGCGCGCCGCCTGGACCGAGTATCAGAAGTTCGGTGAGCAACAGCCCAAGGCGAAGGTGTATCAGCGAACCGTGCCCGAGCGCCTGAAGAGGATCCAGACTGCCAAGCAGCTCAGCGAAGACTACGCGGCGGTCAAAGAGCGCATCGAGAAGCGGTTGAAGGAAGCCGACGAGAAGGCGAAGAAGAACGCGAGCTAGCTCGGCGTTCCTCGAGCCGTCACGTTCGCCAGGCAGGGCGGTTACTCGTTGCTCCTCGTTCTGGCCATCGCTTGTTCGTCGATTCGACGCGACAAACATCCTGTTCGTTGCCCAGGCAGGGGACGCGCAGGAGCGTGAATCATCCGTGCTGGTCGGCACTCCGCACACCGAGCCGTGCTTGGAGACACTGGAATGCTGCCCGGGTGCCGACTACCGTTGATGTCCGAGATGTTCGAACGTCTGTCGCTGGTCGCGCGCCGCTTGTTCAGCATCGATCTGCGCTCGCTCGCAGCCTTTCGTATCGCTCTCGCAAGCTTGGTGCTCGTCGATCTGTTGCTGCGGTCGCGTTTCATCCAGGAAAACTACACTGACGGGGGGGTATTCCCGCGCTCACTGTACTCGCTCAAACCGACGCGATTCGTTTTCGAGGTACACGCTCTGGCCGGTTCTTACGCCTTCGTCGCTGCACTGTTCGTGCTGTCCGCGCTCTCGGCCGTCTGTTTGTTGATCGGCTATCGGACCCGAACGGCGACTCTGATCAGCTGGCTCCTCGTGAGTTCGCTTCAGCTTCGCAATACGTACCTCTTGGATGGCGGCGATCTGCTGCTCAGGCTGTGCCTTTTCTGGAGCATCTTTCTGCCGCTCGGCGCACGGCTGTCCGTCGACGCGCGCCTTTCCGGGAAGCACCGTGCGGGCAGCTCGTCGCTCTTGAGCGTGGCCGGGGTGGCCATCCTGCTGCAGTTCGTCTTTCTGTATTTCTTTGCCGGCTTGAACAAGTCTGGCCCCACCTGGATGTCGTCGGGGACGGCCATCGAGCTCGTTCTCGGTGACGTCTACTGGACGAAGCCTCTGGGAAACGCACTACGCCAGGTGCCCGGATTGCTCCGCTTCCTCACCCCTCTGGTGGTGTGGTTCGAGATGCTGGGGCCTTTCCTCATGTTCGTGCCCTGGCGCACCGACACCGTGCGTGCGTTCTGCATTCCGGCTTTCATAGGTCTGCAGCTCGGCTTCTGGTTGTGCATAGAACTGCACCTGTTTTCGTTCATCGCATCGTCCTTGACGCTGCTGTTCATTCCGACGGCATTCTGGGAGCGACTCCAACGGCGTTGGCGTTTCTCGCCGCCCTACCGGAAGAACGCGGTGGGTTCCGTGCAAGAGAGTCGGTTTTCGGCTGTGCTGCACTCCGTGCGGAGCCGCCTTGGACCCCTTGGGCTCTCCCTTTTGATCCTGTACGCCCTGTTGATGAACCTCGGAAGCGGAGGTCGCATGCATTGGCCTCGCGGCTTCTATGCGCTAGCTGAATCGCTGGGCATCGTTCAGTCTTGGCCGCTGTACGCTCCAGACCCGCCGAGCTACACGTACTCGTTCATGCTGGAGGGTCACCTGCGCGACGCGACAACCGTCGATCTCGTCCACACGACCGCCCACCCCGACTGGGACGACGTCAGGCGCCTGTATGATTCGTATCGTTTCAAGTACACCATGCAGCGGCGCAAGCCGAAACGTCTGCTCCTTCGACAGTTGGAATGGCTCTGTGAGCGCTGGAACCAGGTGGAGGAGGGAGTCCCGGCGTTACGAAGGATAGTCTTCACGCGGCGCGATACTCGGATCTCTTCCCAGGCGACGGGCGGCGATGCACGCTCGGCCAAGCCTCGCGTACGCCGCCTCCGCATTGGCCACACCTGCGCGACCTCGCGTTGAGCTCGGAGCCTCATGGCCGCTCCATCTCCCAGAGCGACAAACAGGATGTTTGTCGCGACCACTCAACGAGCGAGAGCACCGATCGAGCAGCAGACGCCGGTACAGTTGGCAACCTGTTCGGCGCTCCAGCCCGGTACTTCACAAAACCTTGTGCTGGGCGTCGGCGGTGTGCGGCTGGAGCAGAACTTCTATGCGGCGATTCTTGCTGCGGCCCGATTCGCTCGCGTTGCTCGCCGAGGGTCGGAACTGGGCAAAGCCCGCAGCAACCAGCCGCTCACCGGGGATATGGCCGCTATCTTGAAGAAACCGGACGACGTTGGTCGCGCGAGCCGTGGAAAGCTCCCAGTTGGTGGGAAAGCGCTCGCGGGTCTCGGGTGTGACGACGCGTTGGTTATCCGTGTGACCGGCGACCTGAATGTCGTAAGTCTTCGATTTGGCCAAGGTGCGCGCCAGGTCGAGGAGCACCTTCTTGCCGCGCTCATTCACTTCGGCCTGTCCCGTCTCGAACAAAATCCCGTCGGCCAGGTCGACGACGAGTTCCTGGCCACGGCGGTGAATGTGCACGTTGCCCAAAAGGATTTCGGGCTCGAGCATGCGAGAGAGCTCCTGTTGAACGCGCTGAAGTTGCGCTTCGATCTCTTGCTTCTCGCGCTCGGTCTGTTCGAGCACACCTTCGACCTTGCCGCATTCGGCTTTGAGCGCAGCCAGCTCGGCGTCACTCTCCGAAATACGCTGCTTGCCCCGTTCGAGCTCGCTCTCGAGCCCTTGCTCCCGCTTCTTGGAGCTGTCGAGCGCCACTTGGAGTGCCGTGCGCTGCTGCTCGAGAGGCAGGTGCTCGAAGGCGAAAAAGGCCGCAAACAGGGCAGCCAGCAGCAGCGCGACCAGCCAGCCCAGCCACCTTCGCCGACGCTTGGGTGGCGGGTGACGCGGAGGCGGAGGCGGAGGCGGAGGTGTGGGCGGAGCCGTCGGTGCCCCCGGTGGATTCATGGTCATGGCAGCCTCGTATCGAAAAGATGCCCGAAGCGTCCCCGGGGCTCAAGCAAGTTGCCTGTCCATGCAAGCGCCGCGAAGGTGAAGGTGGGGAAGAGTCGTCTCGCGCCTCCCTCGTCGAATGGTCAGTTGGCTCAAGTTCGAGCGCGAAAGCTATCGGAGTTCCTCGCGACTTCGGGCTGGCGTCGTCGGCGGAGCTCTGCTCGCTACAGGTCGATGCGGATGCTCGAAGCCAGTGCGTCGTCCGCCTCGCGCGCGAACTTGACGAAGCTCTGGTACTGGTCGGGTTGCACGCGACCCGCGGGCAGGTCGATGACGCGACTGAGCGTCAGGGTGTTTTCGCTCAGTTGGTCGTTCACATCGACGCGACGGTCGTCGTTCTTCAGAGTCTTGTTGGTGATCTTACTGGTCACCCGAGCGCCCTTGGGCAGTTCGATCTCGAGCGATATCTTCTGGTAGCTGGCCTGGTCCAAGAGCAGCGGGGTGCGCCGCTCGGGCAGCGCCGCCAGGCGGCTCAGTTGTGGCATGAAGGGGGGAGAAAGGATCAGCCGCTGCCCGCTTTTCTGCGCGAAGTGTGGGACACGGGCCACGAGCTTGAACGAAAGTGGGGCATCGAGATCGTCCAGATCGCGCACCTCGTAGTCCGTGAGCTGCGCCCCCCGGAGCGCCCGCCCGAGAATGCGCGACTCGAGCGCGTCCCGGACCTGGTTCTGTGGAAGCTGTGCCAGAGCCGAGCGCAGCCCTGTCGCGTACTTGCCGTGGAACTCCAGCAAGAGCTCTGCCTGCGCCGCCCCTCGAGCGTCCACCTTGGCCTTGCCGGAATAGGTGATGCCGTCCTTCACCCCGCCTTCGGGAATGGTGACTCGCTGCGGTTCGTGCCCGCTCAGCAAGTACCCCGGCATGCCACGCACCTCCGCAGGGACGTAACCGAAGGGCGCGTACTTGCTGCTCACGGTCAACCAGGTCGGATGTTTGCCGCTCATCACCTTCAAGAGTGGTACCGTGAACTGACCCGCCTCCGAGAGCGGACCAATCGCCGGCGTGGCCAGCCGGTTCTTGGCCACTGCGTAGGCCACGTCGATGTCCAAAGATCGGCAGAGCGTCATGAAACCGCGCCAGCGATTGCCGTTCTTGCTGATGATGACCTTGCGGCCGTCGGTTTCCTCGCCGTCTTCCACGTTGTCGACGACCCAGCGGTACAGCTGGCGCGCTCGGCCGAGCGGGTCGCTCTCGGGAATCGGCTTGATAATGCCGCGGGCCAGGCGCTCGATCCGCGGGTCGACCGGGGTCAGGTCGATGAGGTTGTCCTGCAAACGAAGCAGCGAGTCCTCGAGCTTGATGCCCCAGCCGATGCGAACACTCGGCAAGAATTCCTGAATCGGGGCGCTGTCCGGCTCGGACGGGGCCGCTTCGCTGAAATCGACCCGCCAGCGTCGCACCGTCAGCGGGCCCACCTTGGTGATTTCAGGCTTGGGCACGTTGTTGCGGGTTTCCACCACCAAGCCCTTGTCTTCCGGAGCAATCACGACGAACTCGCTGCGGGCGTACGCGATGTTCTCCTCGCGAAAGAACCAGTGGGGCCCGAGGTAGCGTTTGCCTTGTTCCCCGTCCCCGCGAAACGACATGATGTGTTCGGTTTCGATGTAATCGCCGATTTCCAGATGGGGTAGCGTGACGGTGGGTTTGCCCGCCACGAACTCGGGCTCCAGGATGCGCCCGTCCTTCTTGATGACGCGCATGTGCAGCACCAGCCCCTGCAAGCGAGGGTGCTCCGCGAAGTTGGAGATCGCCTCGGCGCTCTGCACCCGGATCACCTCGTGCTCGAGCATGCGACTGGAGCCATCGGAGCGAACCCACACGGCGGCATAATCCAGCACCCGCGCCGCCGTGCCGGGCATGTGCTGACCCTTCGCTTCGTAGTCGTGGATGACCTTCAACCCGTCGATACGGTAGGGCTCCAGGGCGGTGGTTCCTTCCACCAGGTCCAGCGCCTCTTCGAGCACGGAGGTATTGCCGCCGACTTGTACCGCGTCGGCCAGAGCGCGCGCCAACGCGTCGGTCTTGCCAGTCGCGTACTTTGCGTCGGCCAGGGCGAGACGGGCGCGTCCGCTCTTCGGGCTCTTCTTCACGGCGGCCTCTAGTTTCTTCCAGGTCTCGCTTTGATTCCCGGCACGCACCATGACGTCGAAGAGCCGCTCGGTAATGTCCTTTCGATCGGGACGTCGCTTCGCGAGCCGCTCGAGCTCCCTGAGGGCCTTGTCATAGTCCTGGCGAGCCAGCGCTCGCGTCAGGCGCACTTCGGAATCTGGATCGAGGTTCTGAATCCGCTTGACCAGCGCCTCCGCTTGGTCGCGCTCACCCCGGCTGTCGTGGACTTCCACCGCGGCCATCAGCACCTCGACGCTCTCGGGGAAGTTCCTGGCGAGTTCGAGGACCGTGTTCTGGTACTCTGCCGACCAGCCGAGTTCGCCGTACAGCCGGGCCAGCGCCTGGCCTGTCTGCGGTACCTGGGGAAACTGTTTGACGAGCTTTCGAATGGGTTCAATCGCAGTGATCGGCCCGCCCCGTTCCGCTTCCCAGAGCGCCATGGCAAGCGCAGGCTGCCACAGGGTCGAGTCGTGCTTGACCGCTCGCTCATGCAGCGTCCGAACCAGGTCGCGTGCCTGGGAAGCGTCATAGATGGGGTCGGTCTCGACGATGTCTGCGGCGCGCGCCAGCGTCGTACCCGTGGCGCGACCCGGCTCCTTGACGAGCGGCTCGAGCAAGACGGAAGCCACGTCGGCCTCCCCGTCATTCAGCGCGAGCGAGGCTGCTATATAGCGTAGCACCGGGTCGTTCGGTGCGACGACGTTGCCGCCGCGAACCGTACGGCTGAGGACGTTCGGGTCCCCGAGCACGCTCGGGGGAACCAGGGTGTAGCCCGGGGCGGCATCCGTGCTGCTCTTGATCTTGCTGGGCGCTCCGTCGGGCTTCATCAGTCGGATCGAGGTTTCCGGATCGGTGAGCTTGGCGAGCACACGATGTCGACCGGCGGAGAACCTCACCAGGGCTCCGAATTCGAGCCACGCCCCCCACTCTCGGACATCTCGCTCGAGCACCAGCGTGTCGTCGACCCAGACCCGATGGGCTCCCTGCACGGCCACGAGCAGGTCCTCGGGATGATCGAGCTGCACGAAGCTCTCGGCGTAGAAGGCGCCATCGTCGACGGCCTCATCGCTGTACACCAGGCAGCTCGTTTGCTTCGACTCGAGGACGTGGGGAGCCCCGGAGACGCTCGGGTCCGGTTGCCAGACGCGCGGCCAAGGGCCGGGATTTTCTGCGGGAAAGTTACGAATCACGTCCGCGGCGGTCCCGCGTCCGAAGGGCCCTGCCAGTCGCACGTGCCTCAGACACCCGAGCATCTTGGCAGCCTCTGCCTCGACGTCTTCCCGCGCTTCGGACCAGGCCTCGTTGGATGCCCAGTCGACCAGCTCTCCCCGCGCGCGCCAACCGATGTTGCCGGGGTTCTTGATCAGGCCCAAAACCGTGGTCTTCGACTTCTTCCAGAGGCCTGGCTCGAGGTAGCTGTGAGACTGCGCTTCACTGGCGGCGTACCACGCCATCAACGGTGCCAGTGGGTCATTCGAGCTCTGGGCGGCTTCGACGGCGGCGAGGTAGTGACCCGCGGCGGTGGCGAGCTGGCCGTGCGCCGAATCATCGAGTCCACGAGCGAAGTCGGCGTACAGCCCGTGCGCCTTGGTTTGATCCAACCGATCGCGCGCGAGCTTGGACTGCTTCGCCTCCCCGTCCGGCGCGATCAGCTCGCTGAGCAGCCAACGCCCGAGCACTTGGGGGTCGCGGCTGCCCGGGGCGGTCTTTCTGAGCTCTTTGGGGCTGTGCGGGGGACCGGCGGGTGCTCGGCTTGCGCAGGAGAGCTGAGACAACCCAGTGGCGAGACTCAGAGCGAAGAGCAGCAAGAAGATGAAATGGCGGTGGCGCGTGATGCGCTGTGTAGGGAAGCTTGGATGGCTCATCGAGTAACTATCAAACGGTGCGAGAGCGCCTGGTCGGCCGCCGCGCAGAATTTCTTCCATGCGGCGTACTGGTTGGGCTCGATCCGAGTTGCCTTCACTTCCAGGCGGCTCTTGACGATGAGCTCACCTGGTTTCTGCTCTACCTCGACCGAGTAGGCGCCGAACGGCGACTGTTGGTTCACTTCTGGTGGGGCGCTGACGACCTTGGAACCCGGCGGTAGCTTGATGTGGAAGGTGTCGTCTCGGGTCGAGAACGCCAGCAGGCGCACGTCCTGCTTGCGCCTGGAAAGAGACGCGAAGGCCGGCGTCAGGCGCACGCCCGTGGTGACTTCCAGACTCAGCTGTTCGCCCTCTCGTCGGGCGAACCCCGGGGCGCGGCCGGTCACGTCGAGCGTCACCGGCTTGTCGAAGTCCTTGAAGTCTCCGGTTCGAATCCCCTGAGGGCCTGGATCGATAGAAAAGCCGGGAAACTCTCCGCCGAGGTGGCTGGTCAGCCTTTCTCTGCGGGTCGCCTCGGCCTCGTAGCGCCTGCGCCAGTTCGAGGCGTCGACCCCGCGGGTCTCGTAGTGGATCTTGACGCGCGCGTCTCCGCCGCGATCGAGCGAGGCCTGAATGTCCCGCGCGATCACGTTCTTCTTCGGGTCGGGGGCGGGCAAGGTCACGACTTCCGCGTCACCGTGATTGACGACGATGGCCTGCGCCAACAAGTCCATGCGCGGCAACTCTTCGGCCCCGGTGTATTCCGCGGTACCGTCGAGGTACAGGTTGAATTTCGGCACGTAGGCGATCGCGTGGTCGTAGGGCGCAAGGCTGGCGATCGACGACCTGAAGGCGCCGCGCAGCTGCGTGCGCACGATCACGATGCTGGCTTCGATACCGAGCTCTTTGAGCATGCTGACGATCACCGTCGCCTTGTCCTTGCAGTCACCCCAGCCGCGAGCCACTGTCTGCACGCAACGCCTGGGCTTGTGTCCGTAGATGCCGAACTCGAGCGCCACGTAGCGAGTGTTCTTCACCACCCAGCCGTAGACGGCCTTGACCTTGTCGAGGTCGGTCGTGGCATCCTTGGTGATGTCTCGAACCAGCTGCCGGGTTTCGTCGTCCAGGTCGAACTGGTCTTTCACGAGCCCCCAGTACCAGCGCCCCAGCTCCTTCACGTCCTTGTAGGTAGACACGTGCACGAAGCCGAGCACTTCGGGCCACGGGGGCATGGACATTTCCGGCTCGATTGCCGGCACGCGCTTGGCGAAGAAGCGATAGATGCGTTGGTCGCCGCTGGTCTTGACGCTCCGAGTCAGTCCCTGGAGCTGCTCGTCGATGTAGAACTTGCGCTGCTTCGGCGTTATCAGCACATACTCGGCGTTCTGCACCGGCTCGTCCGATTGCAGGTAGGTAATTTCCCCGAAGTAATCGGCGTACTCGTTGCGTGGCGTGACGTCGTCGATGCGGTATTTGAGCTCGACCACGTCGCCTGGGTCGAGGCGCGGCAGCTGGATGATGAAGTTGCGCGCCGAGGTGTACATCGAAATCGATGGGTCATTGGCCGCGGCATCGCCGTACTCGATGGCTTCGTCGATTCGCCCGTCTCCGCGATAGACGCGCGCGCCCTTGAGCTGAACGACTTCGCGATCGGCTTCGTACTGGAAGGCATGCTGGCGTGACGCAGCGGCCGCCGAATCGGTCAGAGGTTGAAAGACAATCTGGCGAAACTTGGAGGAAAGTCCATTGGGGTAGACTGTGGTGACCGTCAGGTCGCGGAGCGTACGCCGCGCGTCGCCGCCGGGCGGCGCGTGCCTGAGCGGCAAGAACTGCTCGGGCTTCATGGCGTAGGCTTCGTCCGGCTTCGCCTTGGGCGGCTCGATGTGTTCGAGGTATTCGCGAACCTCTTTCTCCTGCGGTCGAATCTGCAAGATCTCCCGCAACAGGCGGACTTGCTCGTCCCGATTGCCGAGCTCTCCATGCAGGTCGGCAAGGCTACGCAGGGTGCCGACGTCTTCGGGAATCAGTGCAAGGGCACGTTGATAGGCCGCCAGCGCGCGCTCGGGTTGCCCGAGCGCCCGGTAGCTGCGGGCCGCCACGGTGTAGCTCCATTGGTTCTCCGGGTGCGCATCGATCAGGCGCTCCACCCAGCGTTCCGCGGCGTTCCGATTGCGGCGCGCCAATGCCAGATCGATACGCTGGTGAATCAGGGTTTGATCGTCGAACCTGAGGCCCGCATAGCGCTCCTCGACCTCGAACGCCTCCGTGCTCCGGCCCAGGGCGTGGAGCTGGGTGGCATACATGTTCAGCAGGTTCACGCTCGCCGGGTTGCGCGCGACCGCTTCCTGAAGAGTCTGAAGGGCGGTGCGTTTCAGGCCGGCTTCGTTATAGAGCTCCACCCTGCCGCGAATCGCAATCCCGTTGTCCGGGTCGATGGCCAGCACGCGATCGTAGTAGGGGAAAGCCTGCCGGCGATTCGGTCCCGTGCTCTTGAGCCAGGCTTGGGCGAGCAGGATGTCGATGTTGTCGTTGGCGCCGTCACCGGCCAGCGCTTCGGCTTTTCCGATCCACTCCGCGGCCTGATTGCGATCTTCGGCCAGCTGCGCGGCGAGCAAGAGCCGCTCGATGGTTGGGGACTTCTCGGCAACCTCGCGAGCCAGGTCGCGCGCTTGATGCACCGTTGGATCGTCCCCGTCGCTCGCGACGAGGTACTCGGCGAAGGCGAACTCGGAGTCCGGTGACTTGCCCCGTTCGAGGAGTCGTCGGAACTCCTGCAGGGGCCCATAGGGCCCCCCTGGGAGCTGGCGGTCGCTCGCGCCGGGCGGCTGCTCCCTGCTGTCCGCGAGAGTGGCGGAGATGCGCAAATCCGGATCCGGCGCGCCTCGTGCGTCCGCCACGCGCAGCGATAACACGGGAGATGCGTCCTCCCCGCAGACCTTCAACAGAACGCGATTCGTACCGGGCATCAGGCTCACAGGAACGGCAAAGCGATCACTGTCGAAACCACGATACGCCTCGTCACGCAGCACTTCGCGCCCGTTCCAGAAGACCTTGAAGGCTCCGCTGGCGCCCACCCACAAGGAGATCTTCTTCGCGCGCTCGAGCGGCTTTTTGCTACGCACGAAGGTAGCTGCAAACAGGCAGATCTTCTCCTCGGGTCGGAGGAGAGACCCGGCGTCCAGCCAACCATAGGGAAACGCCTCGCGGGGCACTTCGCGCCAGCGCACCGCCCGCTCTTTTCCCGAGAAAGCGCGGCCCGGTACCATTGGGCTACGCAATGCTTGTTCTGTTTCAGGTTCGAAGACTCGGTCGAAGCCTCCCTTGCCCTCGTTGTCGAATGGCCCCACCACCAGCCAGTCGTCCACGTAACCCAGCTTTGCGATCCGCGCCTTGGCTCCCGCGAGATCGCCGCGCCGCGAACGGGCGTAGGCCACCAGGAGCTCGGCGTAGGCTCGGGCGGCAGGTGTCAGTTTTCGCGAGTGGCTGGCTCGGGCCAACGCGTCCTCCACTTCACTCGGGTCGGCCCGGCTCGACGTTGCCCAGATGCGTCGGAGCGCCGCGTAGACTTCCGGCCCTCTGGCGCTCTCGAGTTTCTGCTGGGCTTCGAGCAGATCTGGGTGGAAGTGGGAGCGCGCCATCGCGAGCGGCGTCCACAACAGGACGAGAACGGCCACGAGTGCTCGCGCGCTGGCTAAAGCCGCTTGTTTCACTATTCCGATTTCCTCACGGACATCCTTAGTCGCTTGCTCTTCGGCCCGCAAACCCGTTCCGGTACGGTCGAGACCGTTGGCCGGCTCGGTGCTAGTGTGGTGAATCCTCGATTCGCCGCATCGAACAACAACGCTCTACCGTGCTCAATAGTCCACCAAATCCCGAAAATCGCTTGACCTGGCGCGGGCCCGGCCGTGCGATTTCGTGCGAACCATACAGACGGGGCACGAGGCCTTCGCATCGAAACCACGTTCCCCTGCGAATTCTGCCGAGGACGGACCTGGCAAGTGGCCACCGCTTGTTCAGGGGTCCGTTGTGGTTCTCGACTCTCGTGCGATGGATGCGCGGAGAGGCGTCGTGCCCCTTGCTGGCTCGGTTGCGCTCAGTTACAAGAGAATCTGAAGCTGTGGCGGACCCTTGGCTGCCAGAAACCCTGCTCGCCCCAGGTTTGCCGCAATCATGGTGCTATCCCTCACGACGCCCTAAGTGTCCGCCTGTGCTCCCAGAGACCCGTGAACCCAGAGATCTTTGAGAATCCAAAGGCTCTCGCAAGAGACCAGCGAAGCAAAACGGCCGAACTAGTCGCTTGTAGGTGGTCTCACTACCGCGCACGCGGCTCAAATTTTGTTTCCGGCTGTCGTACCAACCCTGTAATGTTTTGTCTGTTAGAGCGGGTAAGCCGCGGAGGCTCGGATGGTTAACCCACAGATGGTGATGTACGAGGAGGAGTTCAACCAGATCCAGGCGGTCGTGGACCGACTGGTGCGGGAGGCGAACGCCAAAGTCGTATTCATCGTCGACAAGAACGGTCAGCTGATAGCTGCGAGCGGTGAGGTCGACAATATCGACACGACATCGCTTGCTTCCCTCACAGCAGGGAATATCGCCGCAACGGGCGGTATTGCCAAACTTCTACGCGAGAACGAATTCGCTACCCAGTTTCACGAGGGCGAGAAAGCCAACATCCACATACAACTGGTGGGAAACCGGGTAATCCTGGTCGTGATCTTCGATTCGAAGTCGAGCCTGGGTCTCGTCAGGCTCAGGGTGCGCAAGGCGAGCGATGAGCTCAATCGGATCTTCGAGTCCTTACTCAGCAAAGTGCAAGAGCCTGGAGCGGACTCTCCGTTTGCGGAGATAACCGACGAGGACATCGACAACTTGTTCAACGACTAGAGGGACCGGGCATGAGTTTCATCAACTACATGGCCCGGGAGATCAATTGCAAAATTGTCTACTACGGGCCCGGACTCTGCGGGAAGACTACAAACCTGCAGTACATTTACGAGCGCACCAACCCTGACGCGAAAGGCAAGATGATCAGTCTCGCGACCGAGACCGAGCGCACCTTGTTTTTCGACTTCTTGCCGCTGTCGCTCGGGGAGATTCGCGGCTTCAAGACCAGGTTTCACCTGTACACCGTGCCCGGCCAGGTCTTCTACGACGCCAGCAGGAAGCTGATTCTCAAAGGAGTGGACGGCGTCATTTTCGTCGCCGACTCGCAGATCGAGCGCCTGGAAGCGAATCAAGAGAGCGTGGAGAACCTGCGGACCAATTTGGCCGAGCAGGGCTACTCCCTCGAGAAGATCCCCTACGTCATCCAGTACAACAAGCGTGACTTGCCCAACGTCGTGGAAGTCGACGAGCTCCGGCAACTGTTGAACCCGATGGGCGTACCGGACTACGAGGCCAATGCACGAGCAGGCGTTGGCGTGTTCGACACGCTCAAAGCGGTGAGCAAGCTGGTGCTGACCGAACTCAAGAAGGGCGGCTGAGCCCACTTTCAGGCTTCGACGATACCGAGGAACCCGCTTCGCCCATCGCCGACCGTCACCCCCGGATGTCTCGTGTACGAGCCGGCCGAAGCCGAGGAGCCCCGCGTATCCCTCTCGACAGCGTCGTGACGGAGCCGAAGCAACTGCCCGAAACGCTCGACAAGGCAGCGCTCGGCTACCTGGAACGGTTCGATACTTCCGTGGCCAACCTGCGCCGCGTGTTGCGGCGGAAGGCGCAAAAGCTCGCTCCAGAACAGGCGGACGAGAGTTTCGTCGCGCAGTGCATCGACGAGCTCTTGGCGCGCTACCAACGTTCCGGCCTGCTCGACGATCTTCGCTACGCGGAGGGAATCGCGTGTGGGCTCCGGAATCGCGGTCTGGGTGAGCGGGCCATCAAATACCGGCTCAAGGCCAAGGGCGTCGACGATGTCGTCATCGGGCAGGCGCTCGAAAGACAGGACGCTTCGAGTGAAGAGCCCGAGCTGGAAGCGGCGCTGCGCTTCATCAAGCGTCGCAGGCTCGGCAAGCATCGCTCCGAAAGCAACCCGAAAGCACACCACCGAGATCTCTCGGCGCTGGCACGAGCCGGCTTCAGCTACGAAGTGGCGCGCCAGGCACTGGGTCGTGGAGCGGGCGACGACGAAGACGTGCTGTGACTACTTCTGCAGGTGGTTGCGACGTCGTCGGTTCTTTGCCTTGTGACGCGCGTTCTTCCTGACGCAGCGTTTGCGGTTCGTCTTGCGCGGCGTGCCGGTCTTGGGCAGGTACATGGGCGCTCTTGTTAGGGCTAGAAGCAGGGGCGCGCAAAGCTTTTCTGACCGGGTGGCGCCGACGTCGGAGAACTCGGCCCCCCGCCCGCTGCAAATCCGAGCAGGGAGGGGCACTATCGAGGTCACCGCTTTGGAAGACCCGGCAGCAGCAGCGGCCCTCCGCTTCGATCAACCGGGAGGGAGGTATCGAGTTCACCGCCCCGGAACGCGAGCCCGATACGTCGTCAGCCGTTGTCTTTGCTGCCGGCGCCTGGGCCCTTCGAGGTCAGGAGCTTCTCGATCAGATCCCGTGAGTAGGTGCTGAGCTCCTTGAACACGACACCCATCCCCGGCGGGTCGGTCTCGACGCGGACGACGCTACCCACACCCTCGATACTTTCGATGTCATCCATGATGACGGTGAAGCGGAGATCGACTTCCGACCCCACCGGGAGCGGCTCGGACGTCTTGATGAAGGCGCCAGAGCGGGAGATGTTGGTGACATACTCTTTGATGAACTGATCGAACGAGTCGAACTCCTTGTTAATCGTGACCCGTTCACTCTTGCGAGAATCAGTCATGGATTACTTCCCGGTCAGATCGAATTGCTCGATGTGGTACTCACGACGGGCGACCAGCTCGATGCGACGCGTGTTGCGCCTTTCGGCCTCCTGCACGGCTTCGCGCTCTTCACCCTGCAAGAGGTCGACGATGGCGGGGTGGGCGTTCACCACGACAGAGTAGCCGGGCAGGCTCTCGCGCTCGCGTCGAATCTGCCGCAGAATCTCGTAGGCAATGGTCGTGCGCGATTGAATTTGACCCGTGCCATCGCAGTAGAAGCACGGCTCGTGCATGGTGCGGCTCAAGCTCTCACGAGTGCGCTTACGCGTCATCTCGATCAGGCCAAGCTCGGAAATCCGATTGATGGTCGTCTTGGCCTTGTCCTTGGCCAGGTATTGTTCGAGGGCGCGATACACCTTGTCGCGGTTTGCGGGCAGGTCCATGTCGATCAGGTCGAGCACGACCAGGCCGCCCACGTTGCGAAAGCGCAGCTGATAGGCGATCTCGGCGACCGCCTCCAGGTTCGTCTTCAGTGCCGTCTCCTCGAGGTCCTTGCTGCCCTTGCCGACGTAGCGACCAGTGTTCACGTCGATTGCCGTGAGGGCTTCTGCCTGGTCGATGATCAGGTAGCCGCCGCTGGCGAGCGGCACCTTCCGACTCAAGGCGCGCGCTATCTCGTCCTCGATGCCATAGGCGTCGAAGATGGGCTCGTCGCCCGTATACAGTTCGATATCGCGTGCGCGCTCCGGCAGGAACATCTCCACGAACCGTACCAGCCGGGCATACTGTTCACGGTCGTCGATGACGATCTTCTCGATGTCGTCGGTGAACCAATCGCGTGCTGTCTTGAGCACCAAGTCCAGCTCGTCGTAGAGCACCTGGGGCGCTTTGGCGCTCTCGACCTTGCGCGACACCTCGCTCCAGAGCTTGATCAAATACCCGATATCCGCTTTGAGCAGCTTCTTGGTCAGGCCCTCGGCTACCGTGCGAACGATCAGGCCGCCGCTCGGCGGCTTCATCCCGTCGATGGCCTTGCGTAGACGGGCGCGCTCCCGCGCGGAACCGATGCGTTTGGAAACGCCGACGTGATCGACGGTTGGCAGGTACACCGCGTAGCGCCCAGGAAGTGAGACGTGGCTGGTGACGCGCGCCCCCTTGGTGCCGATGGGCTCCTTGGAGATCTGCACAACGACCTCGTCGCCCTCTTTGACCACCTCCGTGATGGGGAGGGATCGGTCGGGTCGACTTTTCGAGCGTGGGTGGCGGCGTCGATTCTGCCGCGCCCGTGAGTTGCCGTTGGAACGCGCGTCGCTGCGCGCGCTGTTGGAGCGGTTCTGACCGTTGCGCTCATTGGGCTTTCGGCGCCGCCGGCGCCGGCGCGCCCTTGGGTCGGCCTCCGGCTCGGGCGAGCGGCCGGTGGCTTGTCCCGGCTCGCGGCGTTTTGATCTGCGGCGACGCGGACCGCGCGCCTTTTCGCCCGCTTCCTCTTCTTCCTCTTCCTCCTCGACGTCGTCTTCGCCGGCGGCCTTTCGATCAGGTCGTGAGTCTTCCTCGCCCGCGTCGTTTTCGTCGTCTTGGTCGTCTTGGTCGTCTTCGTCTTCGTCTTCGTCCTCGAAGTCTTGGTCGCCGTCGTCGTCCACCGCCGTTTCAAGCTCGCCGTCGTCCTCGTCCGGATCATCGACGAGCGTATCTCCCTCGTCGTCTTGGTCGTCCTGGTCGTCTTCGTCCAGGCTCTCTTCGTCGTCCTGGTCGTCGTCGGCTGCCTCGGCTACCTGGTCGTCGTCCTCGAGCTCGTCGCCTTCATCGACGCTGTCGTCCAGCTCGTCGTCTTCGTCGTCTTCGTCGTCTTCGTCGTCTTCGTCGTCTTCGCTGTCGACATCTTCCAGCTCGTCGTCCTCGAGCTCGTCGTCCTCGTCGGCTGTACTGCGCACGCCGTCTTCGGCGCCCTCGTCGTCCTCGTCGTCGTCGTCGTCGCTGCTACCGCTTGCCAGTGACGTGTCTTCACGAGAATCTCCGGCAAGGTACGCTTCGAAGTCGTCGGGACGAATCAGGTCTTCGACGTGTAAGAACGCGGCACGCTCCATGCCGACGTCGATGAACGCAGCCTGCATCCCGGGTAACACCCTGGACACCTTCCCCAGGACGATGTTGCCTACTGTCCCCCGGTTGTTGGCGCGTTCGATTTGTAGTTCCACGATGACCCCGTCTTCGATCAGAGCGACTCGGGTCTCGCGAAGGTCACAATTGATGACTAGTGTATTTCGGCCCATGGATCTGGCTAGGCGCTGCTCGTTGGCATGGCCCGCCCAAAGCTTTGAATGTGGAGTGTTGCCCAGCATCAGCGGCTGCACGAGTTGGGGCTGACATTGGGAGCATGAAACGACGTGACCACGAGGAGGGGCAGACGTCAAGCCAGCCTAAACTATTGAAGTCGTTGAAGATTAGGTTTGTGTGCCTCCGGCCCGGCGGGTCTCTGCGACTTGACGGCCCCCGGTCTTATGGCAGACCGGAGCGACTTTGCCGACCGCTACCCTCGTCCTCGACATCGAAACCGTGCTCGATCCCGAGCTACCGATAGCCGAAGCGGCCGAGACCGAGCGGCTGCCGGCACCGGCCCACCACCAAGTGGTGGCGATCGGTGGACTCTGGATCGACGCCCACCACACCCCCCGGCGCCTGAAAATCGTGGGCGAAGACCGCGACGAGCCGGGGATCTTGCAGGAGTTCGCTCGACTTTTGGACGAGCGCCGTCCGACGCTGGTCACCTACAACGGGCGCAGCTTCGACCTGCCCGTCATCGCGATGCGTTGTTTGCGCCACGGGATTCCCATGGCGCACTACTATCAATCCCGCGACGTCCGTTACCGGTTCTCCCCGGACGGCCACTTGGATCTGATGGATTTCATCTCGGACTTCGGCGCCGCCAAGCCTTCGAAGCTGGACATCATCGCCAAGTTGTGCGGGATGCCCGGCAAGGTGGGAGTGGACGGCAAGGACGTGGGTCCGTTGGTGCACGCGGGCCGCATCCAGGAGGTCCGGGACTACTGTCTCTGCGATGTGGTCCAGACGACGGGCGTCTTCTTTCGCGTGCAGCTGCTGCGCGGCGAGCTCCCGCGCGACGAGTATCTGCGCTGTATGCAGGCCTTGATCGAGATGATCCGAACGGACTCGCGCTTGCGTCCCGTGGCCGATGCGATGAACGAAGACCGATTGATGCTCGCGACGGCGGAGGGCGCCAACCCGACCTGAAGGTGTTCCCTCAGGGCTCGCGGTAGAAGCGAGGCACTCGGCGCGAAATGCTGGTGAGCACCTCCCACGGGATGGTGCCGAGTTGAGCGGCCAGGTCACTCGCCGTGATACGGGCTTCACCACGCGGGCCCTTCTGGCTGCCCAGGATTACGCACTCGTCTCCGGTCTCCGCGCCTTCGATATCCGTCACGTCGATCATGGTCATGTCCATGCTGACGACACCCACGATGGGCGCACGCTGACCGCGCACCAAGAGGCTGCCCCGATTGGACAGGTCTCGCGACAGCCCGTCGGCGTAGCCGATCGGAACCGTGGCGATCTTGCTGTCACGCCCGGCCGTCCAGGTCCACCCGTAGCCGACGTGCTGCCCGGCTCGCAGGGAACGCAGCGCGATGATCTGTGACTGGACGCGCATCACGGGGCGAAGTTCCGGCGCGGCACCGCTGATCGGCTCGACGCCGAACAGCGCGATCCCGGGCCGCACTAAATCGAGCTGTGCGCGAGGCAGCTTGAGGAGGGCGGCGCTGTTCGCGGCGTGACGGACCTTCGGCGTGACGCCCATGGACGCCAGAAGCTCCGTGGAGGCGTCGAAAACGTCGAGCTGCTGCTCGAGCGAGGCAAGGTCTTGCGAATCCGCGCAAGCGAAATGGGTCATCAGCCCATCCAGCTGAATTTCCGTATGGCGCCGGATGCGCTTGCCGATGTCAATCAGTTGATCCGGTTGAACGCCGAGCCGCGCCATGCCGGTGTCGACCTTGAGGTGGGCGCTCAGCTGCCCGGCTCCGGCGTACTGAACCTCAGCGGCGAGCGCTTCGATCTGTGCCGGGTCGTGGACGACGGGGGTGAGCTTGTAGTGCAAGAGCTCCGCAGCGGCGCGACCGTAGTATCCGCCCATCACCAGAACCGGAGCGACGATGCCTGCCTGCCTGAGCTCGATGGCTTCTTCCAGGAGCGCAACGCAGATGCCGTCGGCTCCGGCGCGCTCGAGCGTGCGCGCGAGCGCCTTCGCGCCGTGGCCATAGGCGTCGGCCTTCAGCACGCAGTAGACCTGCGACCGGGGCGCCGCGCGCTTGAGCACGCGCAGGTTGTGGCGCAAATTCGCCAGGTTGATTTCTGCGCGCGTGGGCCGCACGGCATCGGATGGGGTTGCCCGCGTGGGCCTGAGCACCCGAGGCAACGGTGTGAGCCGGGCGTTGTCCGGGTTCAACGCAGATTGAGATTGGGTCATACCTTTGATCTCGTATCGTTAGCCCCGCCAGCAGCCCGACGTCAACAAATCGCCGTTATCGGGCAGCTTTCGTCGACTCGGCCGAGGTTTGAAGGCCTACTCGAAACAACGCGACGCGCAGCTTTTGTAATCCGCTTCGCAGGAACATTTGCCCGCAGCGGATTCTTCGCTGGAATTCTCGCCCTGGGCCTCCGCCTTTTCTTTCGCGGATTTGTCAGGCTTGGTCTTCCGCTCTACAGCGTCGGTGTCGGGGGGTGGCGGCTCCTCGCAGTCGGCGAGGCACGCGACGCGCGCCGTCCGACATTCTGCGACACAGTCGTCGCCGGGCGCGGGCGCCCTGGTTTCTTCGGCGGGCGTGGCCACTGGCGGCGGAGGAGCGTGAACGTTGACTGGCCCAGGCGTCGACATATAGAAGCGCCGCGTTCCTCGATCTTCGTTGCTTTCCAGATCCAGGTGCGGCGGGTCGGGATCGCCCTTATCCAACTCGCGATTGCGACCCCGAGCGTGCTCGATGCGATCGCGCGATTGCCCGTAGCTGTAGACCTCGAGCCATTGCCGCCAACAGGCATGCCGATGCGCGGGAGCGATCTTGGGATCGAGGTCCAGCCGGTAGCAGTGCTCGAAGCGCACCGAGCCTTCGTGAATGGACTGAATGCTAGGACCGCAACCCTGCGAGGACAGCAGGGCTCCCGCGACCACGAAGGACCCCGCAAGACGGCGTCGACTCGGGAAAGGGCGGAGCCAACGTTCCGCGCCACTCTCGAGTCTTCGGTCAGCATTCCTCACCTCACCGAGGGTGCCGAGTTTTGGAGGTCGGGGCAAGGCTGGACGGTTCGATAGAGCGCCCGAGGCTGCCAGCAGCGCGCCCGGGTGTCTTCGGACCGGGCCGAGATCCGGTTTCGCGTCCGCCCCCCGGCCGTGGTGGCCTTTGCGCCTGTGGTCCAGCGCGATCGCGCCGCGCTCGGAGTCGGCACGTCCGGGAATGCCCGCTCACCGCTCACGGCGGCGCAAATCGTGCTATCCGTGCAAGGCTGTGTTCACCGGCCTGGTCGAAAGCATGGGGACGTTGCGCGAGCGGGATACTACCGCCTCGGGCGTGCGCTTGGCGATCGAGCACACGCTCGGCCCGCTGGAGCTGGGCGAGTCCGTGGCCGTGAGCGGTGTTTGCCTGACCGTGGTTTCGAGCGATGCCGCGCGGTTCAGCGTGGACGTGTCCCGCGAGACCCTCGAGGTGACCACTCTACAGGGCGCGCAGCCCGGGTCCCGCCTGAATCTCGAGCGCGCCCTCTGCTTGGGCGACCGCCTGGGAGGGCATATGGTTTCGGGACACGTCGATGGCGTCGCCTGCGTGACGAGTCTCGAGCCCGATGGCGACGCGGTGCACGTTCGGTTTCAGGCGCCCGCGCAGCTCTCGAGCTTCATTGCCGCCAAGGGGTCGATCACGCTCGATGGTGTTTCCCTGACGGTGAACCACGTCGAAGCTGACGGTTTCGACGTCATGCTCATTCCTCATACTCGCGCTGTCACCACGCTGGGCGAGCTTCGGGTCGGCGCCCGAGCTAACCTCGAGATCGACGTTTTGGCGCGCTATGTGGTTCGCTATCTCACGGCGAGCGGAGCCGCCGGTGACGCCACAAAGCTTTCTCCCGAACAGGCGCCGAAGCGCCCGGGGCTCACGTGAGGACGTCGTGAAGGACACCCCCAGTTCGCCGAACACGCGGGCGCTGGACATTGCGCCCGCGCACCTCGAGAGCATCCAGGGCGCAATCCAGGACCTCCAGCAAGGCAAGATGGTCATCCTGGTGGATGATGAGGACCGGGAAAACGAAGGGGACCTGTGCCTGGCGGCGGATCGTGTGACGCCCGAGGCCATCAACTTCATGGCGACGCACGGGCGAGGGCTGATCTGCGTGACGCTCACGGAGGAGCAGATTGCCCGCCTGGAGCTGCCGATGATGCGGGTCCCCGGTCGGGCCGAGCCGGCATTGGGCACCGCGTTCACCGTCAGTGTCGAGGCCAAACACGGCGTGACCACCGGCATCAGCGCGGCCGACAGAACCACGACGATTCGGGTCGTGGCCAACCCGAATGCCCAGCCAGACGACGTGGTGGTTCCGGGGCACGTATTCCCCCTGCAGGCCAGGCAGGGTGGCGTGTTGGTGCGGGCCGGGCAGACAGAAGGTTCAGTGGACCTGGCAAGGCTCGCCGGGCTCACGCCGGCCAGCGTAATTTGCGAGATCATCAAGGACGACGGATCGATGGCGCGCATGCCGGATCTGGAAGTCTTCGCGCGCGTGCACCGGCTGCGCATCGTCACGATTGCCGACCTGATTTCATACCGCTTGCAGACCGAGGTCCTGGTACAACGCCTGGAAGAGGCCGAGGTGGTGTTGGACCTCACCCACACGAAATGGCGAGCCATCGTGTTCGAGGCGACTCTGCAGGAGCGTCAGATCCTCGCCTTGGTCAAGGGTGACCCCGTCTCGAATCGGCCGGCCCTGTGCCGCATGCACGCTGGCTCGACCATGGCGGATATCTTCAGCTCGACCCACAGCGAGGGCGGCAGAAACCTCGAGGAAGCGATTCGTTTGATCGAGCAGCAAGGATCAGGCGTGGTGGTGTACCTGCCGCCGCGCGGGGATCTCGTGCGAGAACTCCGGCAGCTCGGTCCAGCCATCGAGCCCAAGGAAAGCCAGCTTCACTCGCGAGCGCACGGCGGGACGCTGCGTGAATACGGTCTGGGCGCCCAAGTGCTGCGGGAGCTCGGTCTGTCGGAGATCCGACTTCTCACCAGCAATCCACGCAAGATTGCGGGAATCGCCGGCTACGGGCTGAGCGTCGTGGAAAGCGTGCCGCTCTCCAAAGGCTAGACGAACGAGCGCGATTCGCGATCTCGAAAAATGGGCAACAGCCAATGGACTCGAGCAGAAGAGCGCGAGTCGACGAGCATCGAGCCCGGTCGTCCCTGGAGCCCGCTTTCGACCAGGCATGTTGCTCGCCGGGCGTGTTCTGCCGCGTCGCGTGCGTTGCTCGAGCAGAGTGCGGGCAGTCGTCCAGCATCTATAAGTTCAAGTAGTTCTGTCTCGGCGTCTCGCTTCGGGTAAGATCGGGCCCATGAGTGTCAATTCCGTTGTCACGATCGAGGGCAGCTTCAAGCTGGTGGGCGACGCGCGGTTCGCGATCGTGGCGAGCCGCTTCAATGCTTTCATCGTAGACAAGCTGGTGGAGGGAGCGCTGGACGCCTTCCTGAGGCACGGCGTGGGTAGCGAGTCAGTGACGCTCGTGAAAGTGCCCGGGGCCTGGGAATTGCCGCTCGCGTGTCAGCAGTTGATTCAGGGCGGCAAGTTCTCGGCGCTGGTGGCGCTTGGAGCCGTGATCCGCGGGGCGACGCCCCACTTCGATCATGTGGCGGGTCAGACCGCCAGCGGCATTCAGCAGGTTTCCTTGCAGACCGGCGTTCCCATCGCGTTCGGGGTGCTGACGACCGATAGTATCGAGCAAGCCATCGAGCGGGCCGGCACCAAAGCGGGCAACAAGGGCTACGATGCAGCCCTGGTGGCGCTCGAAATGGCCTCGCTCTCCGAGGCCCTGGGCAAGTCGGGGGGCTGAAAATCATCTGAAAGGTCATCCGGGGCGGCGACGCGGGCTTGCCCGGGGCGGCGATTGCTTTCACCATCTGGGCGCCATGGGCGCTCGATCCACTGCTCGCGAAGCTGCTCTCCAGATGCTCTACGCCATCGACATGACGGGGCTTGCTGCCGAGCGGGTGCTCGCCGACTTCTGGCGCGAGTCGCCCGGAGACCCCGAAGGTCGCAAGTATGCGGACGAGCTCGTACGCGGCGTCGTCTCCGACCTGGAGCAGACCGACGCGCTGATCCAAGCAGCCAGTCAGAATTGGCGTCTCGAGCGCATGTCGCGCGTCGACCGCAATGTGCTGCGTATTGGGGCTTGGGAGCTCAGCCAACGTCTCGAAGTCCCGCGCGCCGTGATTCTCGATGAAGCGGTCGAAACCGCCAAGCGTTTCGGGAATGAAGAAAGCGGTGCCTTCGTGAACGGTGTTCTCGATCGCATTGCCGACGACTGTGGGCGCAAGGATACCGACGCAGTCGAAAGATCCGCTTCGAAGTAGCTTGGCCGATGGACTTGAGATTTACACCGCCGGACCTACGCCGTCTGGATCTTGCAGGAACCGAGGTGCTCGTCGCCTGCCTGGTGGAAGGCGAACGCCCCCCGCAGGGCGTACCCGGGCTGGTCGACTGGCGTCTGGCGGGTCGCTTGTCGGCACTCATCAAGAAGGGGTTTGCCAGCGGCAGGGTCGGTGAGGTCTTGCTGATCCCGGGGAAACCGAAGCTCCCGTTCGACAAGGTGGTGCTGTTCGGTACCGGGAAAGCCGACGGTTTCAGCGAGCTGGTGTTCAGCGATGTGGTAGCGCGTATTCTCAACACTCTGGAAGGCCTGCACGTGCGCAATGCGGTGGTTCAGCTTCCAGGCCGCCACATCGGTGCGATCGACGCGGCCAGAGCCGCCGACCTGCTCTTGGAGCAGGCGGCCGCGCGCAGCGAGCACGACATCTGGACTTTGCTGGAAAACGCCGATGCGCAACGCAGCATTACCCAGCACATGATCCAGGAACGCCGCCGAGTCCGACAGGCATAAGTCTTCGAAAGACCATGAGGGCCTCGTCCAGTCGTCTGCGCGCGCTCGGATGGCCCGCTCTGCTGGTGCTCGGCGTGGTCGTGTTCTACGCGCCGGTGGTGCTGCTGGGGCGGAGCTTCTTTCTCAAGGACACTCAGCTGGTCACCTACCCGCTCAGCATGGCGCTCCGCGACCGCCTGCTCTCGGGGGATCTGCCCGAGTGGCTCCCGGGGCTGGACTTGGGGCTACCCTTCTTGGCCAACCCGAGTCACCGAGCCCTCTACCCGCTCAGCATGGTCTTGTTGCTCCCGGCACCCTACTCGGTCGGGTTATTCTTGGTGTGTCATGTGGCCTTGGGCGCCGCGGGCATGTTCTGGCTGTCGCGCGCGTTGCGGCTGAGCGCATCGGCGGCCGGTCTGGCCGCGCTCAGCTTCGCGCTGGGTGGCTACATGGTGAGCTTGACCTGGGGCGCGGACTACATGCTCGGCCTCGCCTGGGCGCCGCTGGTGACTCGTATGGCGCTGCGTGTGCTGGAGGGCGGAAACGCGGCCCAAGCTGCGCTGACGGCCCTGGTCTGGTCGTGCCAGATTCTGTGCGGCGAACCACAGAGTGTGCTGCTCACCGGGTGGCTCGTCGTGGCGTTGGCGCTCGGCTGGCCTGCTGCGCGCACGACGAAGCTCCGTCGCATGGCCGTGCTCGGGGCGAGCGTGGCGCTCGCCGTTTGCCTTGCATTGCCGCAAATCTTGCCCGCGCTCGAGCTCCTGCCGAGGAGCCGGCGGGCGCATGGTATCGGTATCGTCGAAGCCCAGCACTGGTCGCTGCACCCGCTCAGGTTGCTCGAGCTCGCGGCGCCGTGGCTGTTCGGCAACCCGCTTCGCGCGGACGAGTTTCTCGGGTTCTTCATGAACGATGAGGGCTCGGCGCTGCATCGCGACCCCTGGATGGTGACTCCGTACCTGGGCTCCTTGGCACTCCTGCTGTCGATACTGGGGATGGTTGCAGCACGGCAGCGCCACCGTTGGTGGGCACGATCGCTCACGCTGCTGACAGCATTTGCCCTGCTCTTGGCGCTCGGTCGCCATACCCCCGTCTTCGCGGCCTACTATGCGGTGGTTCCCGGAGCAGGTCTTTTTCGCTATCCGGCGAAGTTCTTCGGCCTGTGTGCGCTGACCGTGCCACTGCTCGCGGCCGCGGGAGGCGACGCCTGGCTCTTCGAGCGGCGGCGTCACGAGCAGCTGTTGCGCCTCGTCGCGGCGCTTGCGGCGACGCTCGCGCTGGGCGTGGCAATGGCCGGCCCCGCCGCCGTGGAGCTCGCGCACCTGAGCCCCGCCGTGGTGCTGGCGAATGCCCGCACCACCTGGCAGAGCGCCTGCTTCGAGGAGCTTGCCGGGCTGGCGGCGGTTGCGCTGGGGCTCGTCTGGTGCACTCGGCGCGCACCCGCTTGGCGCGGACCGGCGTTACTCTCGGCTGCGGCGTTTCAGTTGAGCGTGGCGAACTTCGCGGCTTACGAGACGGCACCGAGCTCCATCTATTCCGAACGCCCTCAGTTGGCCGAGCGACTGCTGTCCAGAACACCCCCGGGGGAGGTGCCCCGCGTGATGGTCGATCTGGCGCGGCTGAGCGTGCCCGGCCTGGACGCTGCACCCGGCGAGGAACGCGCCAAGGCTTTCAGCGCAAGCCTGATGAAGAACCTCGGTATCCTTTTCGGCGTCAGCTACGCGCGCGCCTACGTCTCCTCCGGAGAGGGGGCAAAGCATCGGCTGTGGCAGCAGTCCGTGGCCTGGCGCCGGCAGCTCTTGGATGTGTTCGGCATCCGGTTTCTGATCCTCGGTTCTCCCGTGCCGGCAGCAGCGGCCATCCAGCTGAAACCGTTGACCGACAGCGGCGCCGTCGGGGCGGTCGTCTACGAGAACCCGAAAGCGCTGCCGTTTGCCTACGCAGTTGGCCAGCTCGTTCCGGCGCCCACCCAGATCCGCGCCATGGAGTACTTGAAGGACGAGCGCTTCGCGCGCGGCTTGCTCGCGGTCGGCGAAGGGACCGAGCTCGAGGTGCCGCGACGTCTCCACCCGGAGCGTACCGGCTCGTGTCGGTTGCTCGCGCCGCCCGTCGACACCCTACGGTTCACCTGTCGGCTTCGCCGACCGGGATTCGTCGTGGTCAACGAGAGCCACCACCCGAACTGGCAGGCTCGCGTGGACGGTCACCCCACCCCGATCGTCCGAGCCAATGCGTTGGTGATGGCCGTTCGGGTCAGCGCCGGCACCCATCGGGTAGACCTTCGCTATGCGGAACCCTCGCTCGGCATCGCCTTTGCGGCGAGCGCATTGGCCCTCTTCGTGTGCGTCCTGCTGGTGCTGCGCGAGCGCTGGCAACACGTCGCGCCGGGTTAGGTGCCCGGTCTCTCGGCGCATCCCTCGATGCGATCGCGAGCGGAGTCGATGCTCGCTGCTCGCGGCTACGTCCAGGCCGGTGGCTCAAGGATCCAGCACGCGGCACAGCTCGCGTTCGTTATCCGGCAACGCGCGCAGGCTTTGTAGCCAACGGGACTGCTCCTGCGCGGCCGTTGCGTCTTGCCTGGCGAGCGCCACGAGCAGGCTGCCGGTGTTGCGGCACATGGGGATGACCAGCAGCTGGAAGCGGAGATCGCTATTGCCCACCTGCCAGGTGCGCCGGGAGGCGCGCCCGAGCGGCGTCGAGAGCACCTCCAGCGACCGCTCGACTACGAGCGGCTCGCTGAGCTCGGCTCGAACCGCCTTGGCGTATTCGGAATAGACTGTCTCCAGAGAGTCGCCGTTGACCACCCAGCCCGACACGCTCACCACGATGCGCGAGAAGCTGGGGGCGTCTCTGAGCAAGGTGACGATATTCGTCAGCTCCACACTGTAGCCGCCAGGCACCTCCGCGCTCAGACCGAGCTTCGGCGCGACGATGCGTGAGCCGACCCGGCGCGCGTTTGCCAGCATCGGTGCCTTCACCGGTGGCCTCAGCCGGACTTTGCCGAAAGGCGGCCGGCGCTGCTCGTGGCGTTTGGGCAACGCCAGCAGCCCCTGGGCGAGGCGCTGGGCTCGTTCGGGCGCGATGCCTCGTTCCACTGCGACGTGACGCCCGCGCCGTTCGATGCGTGCCGGCCCGGCGAAGACGGACTTGGCCGAGAGCTGAGCCCTGGCCCAACACTTGGCCAGTTGCCGGACCCCGAGCTCGAATTGACGCGCGTCTGCAGCGGTGTCCCAGGTCGTGGCCCACAACAAACCTGCCAGGCCGTCCTTCTCCACCACCCGAAAGGCATCCCCGCCCCAACCCTCGGCGGCTTGGATGGCCCGTTTGGGGTCCATGCAAGAGCTGAGCGCCAGGCGAGTCAACAGCTCGCCGACCGTGCCCTCGGCAACCGTCTGGTAACCGCTCGGGAGTGCCGGAACTGCGACCTCCACGGGTTGATCCCCTTCGAGATACCGCTCCGGGTGTAGGACCTGCTCGCTGCTGACGGGCGGCATCGAGAACGCGCGGTCGACCAGCTCGAAGCCTCCTGCGCGGTACAGCGCGCCAGCGAAGTTGAGTCCGGACTGATAGGGGAACTCGAGCCGGGTGCGCGTCAGCGCGGACAGGCGCTCGGAGCCCTCCGTGATGCCGCTGGCTCGCTCGAACGTGGCAATGTCACCCAGCCGCTCCGAGGTCGCTGCAAGGCTGCGAGTCAGTGGGACGAAGTGCTCGCGCGATTGATAGGCGAGCATGGTGAGCATCGCATCGCCCTCGAGCAGCGCCAGACGAGCCAGCCGTTCGTCCTCCGCCGAGATGCGCTGGAAGTCGACCGGCGGGAAGTGCTGAGCTTGCAGCGAGTGCCCGAGCTCGTGCGCCACGACGAGTTTCAGAGCCTCGGTTCCGCCGGGGATGTTCGGATGACTCCGCACGTGCACGACGTGCGACCTCCGATCGTAGAACGCCAGAAGTTGCTCGCGCTGCGTCTTCGCGTACGGTGGACTGGACACGCGAGCGAGCACGGCAAAACCGAATGCCAGCTGAAACGCGGGAGTATCGGCCACCGTGGTCGATAGGCCCTCGCGGTTCGCCTGCGCCTCGGCTACGCGGGCGAATTCGTCGTCGTCGTGGAAGCTGAGCTCGGCGGTCCGTTCGTCACTCAACTGGCGAGCTTCGGCAACCCGTGCAGGAAACTCGGGATCCAAGAGATCCGCGCGCGGCGCCCTCACTTCGTTGCCCGGTACGGCCCGGTTGGAAGCAGGCTGCTGGCCGCCCACGGCGCTTTCACCCGCTGTTGGCCGTGCGGCGCCACAGCCGTTCAGCAGGCCCACCCACACTGCGAGCACGACCCATGCGCCGCTCGGTTGCCGCATGGCGTTCAGTATATCACCGGATGCGCTGCGTGTTCGTGCTCGCGTTCGGGGGGAGCTGCTGAGGCCGATGAGCTCAGCGGGGCAGTATTACCCGGCGCACCCCGGCGCACCAGCTGAGCGAACGCTGCTCGAGCGCTCTCACCCTCAATCAAAAGGGGTTGAGGCTGCCAAGCAGTGACGCGTCAGCTGGGCAAACGCCCGCTCGAGCGGTCCGCCCGAGCGGGGCACGGAGCTTGCTGGCTCTTCGGCATGGACAGATCGGCGCGAACGAGTCTCGCTCTGACTGGGTTCGCTGCGGTGACGCTGCTTTCGGGTGCCCTGGGAGCCGCGGCGACGCGCAGCAGTCAGCGCACCTGGTATCGAGCACTCAGAAGACCCAAGTTCACTCCACCGGACTCTGTATTCGCTCCGGTCTGGACCACCCTGTACGTACTGAGCGCGGTTTCCGCGACGCTCGTCTACCGCGCCCGGCCGAGCGCTAATCGATCCCGCGCGCTCGGACTCTGGGGCGTGCAGCAGTCGTTCAATGCACTGTGGTCGCCGATCTTTTTCGGTCAACGAAAGGCCACCCTGGCGCTGGCCGACCTCGCGCTTCTCTGGGCGTCGCTGGCTGCCTACGCGACCGTCGCGCGACGCGTCGATGGCCGGGCGACCGCGCTGGTGCTTCCCTATCTCGGCTGGGTCAGCTTCGCCGGCGTACTGAACGGCGCTATCGTGAAACAGAACCCGCGCTGGCTTCACGGCTGAGCCAGACTTCGGGTCGGGCTCGACGTGCCACGGCGCAGTCATCATAAGCTGGTTGCTTCGCCGGTTTTCGCACCGGCTCTGAGAAGAGAGTGGGAAAGCGGGCAGGTTAAGCGTGGCGCTCGCGCCTCTCCGAAGCGGTGGATGCGCCCGCGGCGCCGGCCCAACGCGCGAGCGGGCGTCCCGGGCACGGCTGTGAAATCCCGCGGCGCAAACTGTGTCGATTCCGCGACACCTCGAGATTTCGGAGCGGGTCAGAAGGCGGTCCGCTTGACGGTCACGGCGTCGCGCCGGCCTGGCAAGGTTGTTGCTGGGTGGAGGGCGGGAGCAAAGAAGACTCTTGGTGGAGGTGTGGGTTGATGATGGAGGTCCACTATTACGTGCACGGTCGCGGTCGCGGACATGCCACGCGGGCGCTCGAAGTGATCCCCGCTTTGAAGCGAGCGGGGTACCAAGTGCGCGTCTTCGCAGGTTCCTCGGCGCGCCGATTGCTAGCATCCGAGGTGGCGTGTTGGCCGATCCACTCGCTGTTGCCCGGCGAGCCCTTCCTGACTGGTCCAAAACTACTCCAGCGCACGCTGTGGGCTTGCACTCGTGGGCTCAAACAGGCTCCATTCGCCGTCATCTCGGACGGGGACCTGCCGTCGAGCGTGGCCTCGCGCGCGGCGGGCGTTCCGGTGATCGCCATCGGACACGGGTTGGTGTTCAGCCACTGCAAGCCCGCCGCGGGCACCGATCGCGGAGCGTGGGGTCGGGAGGCTCGCAAGGCCGGTCGCGCCAGCCTGGGTTCGCTCCGCCAGATTCCGGTCAGTTTTTGCGAGCTCGAGCTCAGCTCGCCCTCGGCGGTGCTCGCCCGCCACGGGCCGCCAGTCTGGCTCGGGCGCCGGCACCGCCGCGGGGGCATCGTGTGCTACTTCCGCGACGACAACGGGCGGCGCGCGCTCGAAGCGTTGCGGGCCTGTGGGGTGACACCGCGGCTGTTTTCAGGGGCGACCATGAAGATACCCGGCGTCGTCGAGGAAGCGTTCGACCGTGACGAGTTCCTGGGGGCGGTGGCAGATGCCGACGGAGTCGTCAGCTCGGCGGGACATCAGTTGATCAGCGAATGCCTGGCGCTCGGGGTTCCGCACCTGGCGCTCCATTCGGCGCGTGACGACGAGCAAAAGCTCAACGCCGAGTTGCTCGAGGCGACCCGCTTGGGGGACGGTGCCGCAATCGAGAGCGTGGATCGCGCGCGTGTCCTGCACTTCTTGGGGCGCCTGCCCGAACTCGCCAGACTGCGGGAACGGACCGACTGTTATCGCAAGCTTCCCCCGCTCGGGTGCGTGGTCGTCGATATGCTCGAACAGCTTCGGTGCGAAGCGAACGCGCGCCCGGGCGCTGCGCGAATCGGCGCGTAGTACTATTTCTCGAGCTGTGAGGCGGCAGGTGCCGCTTTTGCCGCGCTCTTCGAGCCTTCCGGCTTTTCGATGCGCACGCCGCCGAGCACTACCTGCCCATTGTCATAGCGATCGTACTCGACGACCATGCCGGCGTAGTAGTCCCGCTCGACCGTGTGATTCGGATTGTCCGAGTCCACCTTCTCGGTGCGGAGGGGCGGGCCCAGATGATTCCTGATCACCGACTGCTTCATCATCATTTCGAAGTCGGGGAGAAGGGCTCCGTTGAAGATGCCGAACTGGCGCGACTCACCCTTCTTGTCCTTTCCCGCAGGACGCCCTTGGCGATGCACGACGATGCTGTCGACGACGCCGTCCTCCAGATGGAAGTCCACCGCTCTGCCAATGTAGCGGCAAAGCTTCTCGGTCCTTACGTCGCAGGGTAGATTCATGTGTCGCTCGATGGTCTTCACCGTGGCGCCAATCCGGATGGGTCCCACGCCCTTGCCGGCCAGAATGGCAAGGCCGGGTCCCGTGCGAATCGGGACGCGCGTGGGCATCGCCTCCGGCACGTAGTGGTGGGCGCTCGAACTGCTCGGCTTGCTCAGGGCATTCAGCACCACCGAGCCCGTCGGCGACGCGCTGGCCGCTCCATGTGTCTTCGTGCCGTCGGAGCGACTGCAAGAGAGCAGTGCCCCGAGCAGAAACCATGTCAATAGTCCCAACTTGACGGGCCGCATGCTCGTTGTCTAGCAACCCCGGCCCACTTTGCTAGGTTATTTCACGTGGAGCCGTTTCCTTTCGTCGAGCAGCGGCGCTTCCTGTTCGTTACGGGCAAGGGCGGCGTCGGCAAGACCACGTTCTGTGCGGCCCTGGCGTCGGCCATGGCCAAGGCGGGTCGCCGCGTGCTGATAGCGGTATGTGGGGTCGAGGAACGACTCTCCGCCGTTCTCGAGTCCCCGCCGATCGGCGGGGAGGTGGTCGAAGTGCGACCCAACCTGTTCGCCGTGTTCATCACCCCCCGCGAGGCCATGCGGCAGTACGGTGCCATGGTGCTGAAGACTCGGCTCGCCTACACGCCGCTCTTCGAGAACAAGTACGTCACTGCATTCTTCGAGGCCGTGCC
Organism: uncultured delta proteobacterium; assembly: GCA_963809955.1. Taxonomy (GTDB): domain Bacteria; phylum Myxococcota_A; class Polyangia; order Polyangiales; family Polyangiaceae; genus JAICQQ01. The sequence continues at coordinate 279,341 of CAWELQ010000024.1, read as the reverse complement.
CGGGCTTCGCGAATGGGCCGTGCTCGGCCGCTCGTGGTACCTGGCGACAGAAACCAGCAAAGACGGTTCTCCCCGCTTCGACATGGTGCTCCTGGATGCGCCAGCGACAGGCCATGCGCTGGACATGTTGGCGGTCCCAAAGGTGATTCTGGAGGTGGCCCCCAGGGGCGTGCTGCGACGCGACGCGGAACGAGCCTGGACCTTGTTTCAGGACCCCACACAGAGCGGAATCGTCGTCGTCACCTTGCCCGAGGAGCTACCCGCCAGCGAGACTCTGGAGCTCCTCGGCAAGCTCGAGGAGTCCTTCGAGCTCCCGGTGGCGGGGGTGGTCGTCAACGGCTGCACCCCGCCGGTCTTCTCCACGGCGGAGGCCGCGATGCTGGCCAAACGTGCCGACCTACTCGTACCGACGGATGCGGTGACGCTCGCACAGCTGGCGGCCCGGCGGGCCGTGCGGGAGCGGGTACAAGCCGAGAACGTCGAGCGCTTGCGCTCCGTGAAGGCCCCCCTGCTTTTTCTGCCTCGCGTGGACGCCCAGCAGAGCGAAGCGGAGCTGCTCGATGTCCTCTCCAGCTACTTTTCCGGTCAACCCGCAAAGCTCGCCGAGCTTTTGGGTGATCGGCCGAGCCCGCCCGTCGGGGGCGGTTAATTTGCTGCACTAGTGCCGCCCCGGCGCTATGGTGCTGAAACGCTATGGCCCAACAAGCGCCGCAAGCTGGTCGCGTCCTGAACGGCCGCTACCGCCTTGAGGAAAAGCTCGGTGAGGGCGGAATGGGCCAAATTTGGCGTGCCGAACACCTGATCCTCAAGGCGCCGGTGGCGGTGAAGCTGGTGGATCGGGAAGCCATCCCCGACGACGAGACGCTGTCGCGTTTCATTCGGGAGGCGCAGGCAGCCGCCGCGATTCGCAGCCCCCACGTCGTGCAAATCCTCGACTATGGGACCGAAGACAAGGTCCCGTACATGGTGATGGAGCTCTTGGACGGCGAGACGCTGGCGCAACGTCTCAAGCGCGAAAAGCGCCTGCCGCCTCAAGAAACTGCTCGCCTCGTGACGCACATTGCACGCGCCGTGGGCCGCGCCCACGAGGAAGGCATCGTGCATCGTGACCTCAAGCCGGAGAACGTGTTCATCGTCAAGAACGATGACGAGGAGGTTGCCAAGGTCCTCGACTTCGGTGTTGCCAAGGTCGAGAGCGCCAGCCTCGGCGATGGCGCCACCAAGACTCGCACGGGGTCGATTCTCGGAACTCCCTATTACATGAGCCCCGAGCAGGCGCAGGGCAACAAGGCGGTCGACTTCCGCTCCGATCTTTGGAGCCTCGCCGTGATCGCTTTCGAATGCCTGACGGGGCGACGCCCGTTTTACAGCGATGGGCTGGGAGATCTGGTGCTGCAGATCTGTATTCGGGACATCCCCGTACCCTCCCGGGTGGCACCCGTTCCTCTGGGCTTCGATGCCTGGTTCAGAAAAGGGACGGAAAGAGATCCCGACAAGCGCTATCAATCCGCCCGCGAGATGGTCGAATCGCTCCGAGAAGTGCTCGGCGTCGAGCCGCGCGAAACCTGGGGCGGTCCCGATGTGCTCGTGACCACCGGTGGGCAGTCCAATCCGCCGCCCAGCACCTCGCCGAGCTCTCGCTCGGAAGCGGTGACGGAGCTGGCCTCGGTGAGCCAATTTCCCGAGCCCGACTCGGCCGCTCCCCAGGCGTCTTCGAACCAGGCGGACGCTGCTGCCGAGTCGCGCCGCCCACCGCCGGCGCGCATGTCCGCGGCGGGAAGCTCGTTGGCGCAAGCGCGCGCGCTTCTGAACGAAGATCAGGCTCAGGCGCTCACGGTGCAGCAATTCGGTACCACGAAGCACTCGTCGCCCCCGCCGCCCGGGCGCTCGTCTTCGGGGATCCTGTGGGTCGTCGCGGGCGGGGCGCTCGCGATCGGCGCCGTCATCGGGTTTGCCGTGGTCTCGCGCGGCGAGCTATCTGGCGGTGGCGAAGAGCGTGCCGAGACTCCTGGGTCTCTCACTCCCGAGCAGCGCCAGAGCGCAATGCCCAAGGCGCGCCGCACGGACAGCATGGCGTCGATACCCTCGAGCTCGGCCGGCGCGCCCGCTCCGGAGGCTGCTTCTGCCGTGCACGATGCCGGTGCCGAAGCCGAGGCGCCCAAAGATGCCGCCGTGGTGGATGCCGCCGTGGAGCCCGGTGCTGCGGATGCGGGCGAGCACGAAGCCGACGCGGGCGCGGACGCCTGGGTCAAGCCGGAATGGGCGCGACCGGACGACGAGGAGGAGGAAGAGGTGTACAGCGCTCCACCCGTGGTTCCGCCGTCACCCAAGTCCGGCGTTCAGGACAACCCGTACTGACCAATTGTCGTTGGGGTCGGCTTCTGCGAGCGGCACAGTGCGCAGCGGGTAGGGCGCGCGCTACTCCCCTGTCGGATCGGCGCAGCAGCGAAACCCCGTCGAGTAGTCATGGTAGTGAAAAGCATGTGCTTCGGTGCGGTACTCGCAGCCTTCGCCATTCTGATAGGTGTCCATGAAAAAGCCGCCCACGAACGTGCCGCTGGGGTCGGCGACCCATTCGTGTAGGTTGCCCACCATGTCGTAGACGCCGTAGTCGTTGGTGCAGGCGGCGAAGCTGCCGCTGGGTGCGACGCTGTCGCTCAGCTCGTGCAGGCGGGGGTCGTTCATCCAGCTCGGGGTCCACATGAGCGCCGGGTCGGTGCCCTTCGGAGCATTTTCGTAGAAGAGCCGTACCACGGGGTGGCGGTCGAGCGTCTTGAAGCGATCGTTGCATAGATTGGGGCGTCGATCGTTGCCGTAGGGGTAGCGGGTCCGCTCGGGTCCACGGCAGGCATGCAGCCATTCGTCCATGCCGCACAGGCGCTTGCCGGCATTCCGACACACCTGACTGGCTTGCTCGCCGCTGATGTAGCCCTGGGGCTTCACGCCGGCCTTGCTCACCGCTTCGAACTCGTCCTCCATGTCGTCGATGGCGCGGTTGCCCGGCCAGGCCTCGCGCCGGTTGCCTCGTCCGCGCTCCAGGCTCGCCTCGTAGCGGTCGATGCAGTACTCGCCCTCGTCCGTCGACAACAGCACCATGCCTTCGGGGCAGCGCGCTGCACGCTCCGTGGCGGCATCGGACTTTGCGCGGCTCCGATCTGGAGCTTCGGCAAGGGCCTCGGACTTCGACGGCCCGGCGTCGAGCGTCGACCTTGGTTCGGGCGCAGCGTGTCGAGCTGGCGGCTCACTGGCCTTGAGCCGCACTTCGCTGGCGGCGGCCTGTGCGCAGCCATGCAAGAGGGGCGCAAGCAGGAGCCAGACGAGCCGGGCGCGAGGATTCATGCGGCCTTGTCTTTCCGCAGAGAAGGTGCGCGCGTCAACCACAATCCGCGTTCCGGATCACACTTGTATCACGGGTGCCTGGCGCCGGTACTTGCGATGCATCCACGATCGGCGCACGATCGAGTGAATCATGGAATCCAGAGCCCAAGCAGGCGGACTGCCGCGAACACTCGTCGTTCAAAACTTCATTCAAGGTGCGCCGCGTTCCAGCGAGGAGGTTTTCGAGCGCAGAAATCCGGCCAATCGTGATGACGTGGTTACGCTGGCGCCCCTTTCGAGCGCGGAACACGTGCATGCCGCTTGCGCTGGGGCCCGCGAGGCGCAAAAGGCGTGGGCGCGTGTCCCTGCCCCGCAACGCGCGCAGGTAATCGGGCGGCTGGCAGAGCTACTGCGACACAGCAAGGAAGCGCTGTCGCGTTTTGTCTCGCGAGAAATGGGCAAACCCCTTCGGGAAGCCCGAGGCAGCGTGCAGGAAGCCATCGACACCGCGGAGTTCTTCCAGAGCGAGGGGCGTCGGCTCTACGGGCAGACCGTTCCGAGCGAGTTGGCGAACAAAGAGCTCTTTACCTACCGGCGTCCGGTCGGCGTGGCCGGGGTGATCACCGCCGGTAATTTTCCGATAGCCGTTCCGTCCTGGAAAATTATCCCGGCGCTACTTTGCGGCAACGCGGTCGTGTGGAAGCCCTCCGATGACGCCCCGGGTACGGCGGCACTGTTCTTCGAGCTCTGGCAGCGCGCTGGGTTGCCTGCCGGGGTGCTCAGCATCGTGCACGGGCGCGGCGCGGGTAGCGCCGGCGAGTTCCTCATCCAGCAGGTCGATGCGGGGTTGCTCGACAAGATCTCGTTCACCGGGTCCACCAAGGTGGGCAAGCTGATCGGCGAAATCTGCGGCCGCAATCTTCAAACTCCCTCGCTGGAGCTCGGGGGCAAAAACCCTCTGGTGATCTTGGCGGATGCGGATCTCGAATTGGCTCTGGAAGGAGCGCTGTGGGCGTCCTTTGGTACGGCCGGGCAGCGTTGCACCAGCGCCGGCAACATCATCGTCGATCGGCGCGTGATGCCCGAAGTGAAGAGCCAGCTCGCGCAGCGAGCGCGGGCGCTGGTGATTGGTGATCCCCTGAACGAATCGATCGCCTATGGACCTTTCATCAACGAGCGCTTCTTCGAGGGCTGGCTCGCGCAGCGCGCCCAGGGCCTCGCCGACGGGGCGGAGCTCTTGGTCGACGGGGCGCGCATCACCAAGGACAACGCGGGCGACCACTTTGTTGGAGACGCGGAGCGTGGCCTCTACGCGACGCCGCGCATCTTCCACGAGGTGGACATGAGCATGAGCATCGCGCAAGAAGAGTGTTTCGGGCCCACCATCAACCTGGTCGAGGTCGATGGCTTCGACGAAGCCCTCGAGGCAGCCAACGCCACCCCCTACGGGTTGTCCAGCGCCATCTACACGCGGGATGCCAGCGCGATGCTGCGCTTCAAGGAAGGCATCTCCGCCGGTATGACCAGCATCAACAACTCCACCACGGGCGCCGAGGCCCACCTGCCCTTCGGGGGCAACGGCTGGTCCGGCAACGGCACGCGCGAGAGCGGCATCTGGGTGCTCGACGCCTACACGCGCTGGCAATCCGTCAACGTCGACCTCGCAGGGAAACTTCAGAAAGCTCAGATCGATTTGAAAGACGAAGCCGCGCCCTCCGCCCTCGATCTGGAGGGGCTCACACGCTGAGCCAGGCGCCGCGGCGACCCTCGTTGAGGAGCTGTGCCCTCAGCGCACACGCTGCCTGCACCCTGCCGGGCGGAGCGCAGTGCAAGGACGACTGCCAAGCAGGCTGATGCGTCACGGATCGGCAAGACGGACTCGACGCGCCGGAGAATCCTCAAGTATTCCCACGACTTGATGAAGGCGGCCGATCGGCGCAACCGATCGGTGGCTGTGGCGCTCACGGGCTTTGGTCGATCTCTCGCGGACTCTCCAGGGGTCTTCCCTCCCGGCCGGGATACAAAGCCATGATGGACGCGGCCGATGCGCCTTGGGCTTCTGATCTGGATGGTCGCGGTAATCTGTCACTCGCGGCCCTGGTCGATTTCACCCAGTGGTTCTGCGACGTGATGCTGGACCAACTCGAGTTCATGAGCAAAGAGCTCGAATTCGAGTCACTCGAACGTCGTCTGGCCATGTATGTAGAACGCGACCTCGGGCTGCCAAGCACCGCAACTGCCATTGCACAGGACGCATTGCTGCGGGGGGAAGTGCCTCGCGGGGAGGCGACGAGAATCACAGGGCTTCGTGATCGCGCGGCGAGGGAGGTGCTCAGGCAGCTCACGAGTGGTGGGCTGTTGGCGTCAGCCACCCCCAAGGGACCAGTCTCACTTCGCGTTTCTGCCGAGGCCGCAGAAGCGCTCTTTCCCCGCCTGTTCTGAGTCGGAACATTCATCGCCCGCTTGTCCCCAAGAAGTAAGCTCCGAGCCACTCGCTTGCGATCGAGCGAATCTTGCGAGCAGACAAGACGCATGCGATTGTGGGTTCTTCACGTGGTCGCGCATGACCTTGTGCCACTTCTGACCTGGCTCTGCGTGCCTGGCGCTGCGTCGCGCCCAAAAGCTCACCGCCTCCGCATCAGGGTTGTCTCGTTCACTGTCACAGGCGTCGGGTACGCGTCGAAGTGCGACGGCGCTTCCCCGCACTGTCGATTGCGTAGCGTGCCAGGAACGTCTGGACTATGGCGGCCACGCGATGCTGTATCTCCTCTTCGCCTAGTGCCACGGCCTGCCCCATCGCGATCTTGAGCTGGATGTGGCCGACGAGGCCAGCGATGAAATGCTCCGCCGCAAGCTGCGCGTCATCGACGTGCAACTCCGCGGCCTGCGCCCTTTGCTCGAGGAACGTTTTGAAACGCCCATAGGTGACGGCGGGGCCGTGTTCCCAGACGGCTCGGGCCAGCTCCGGAAAGCGCCCGTACTCTCCCAGACACAGTCGCAGTGAAGCGACGGCTTGCTCGCTCGTGACGCCGCTGAGCACGGCGCGCCCAAACGTGGTGAGCGCGTGCTCGAGCGGTTGATCCGCGTCGAGCGCGTCGCCGACGTTTTGGATCGAGCGGGACACCCGATCAATCAGCCCCGCCACCAGCGCGTCCTTGGAAGGGAATTGTTTGTACAGCGTGGCCTTGGAGCCCCCCACGTCGCTCACGATCATGTCCATCGTCGTGCCCACGAAGCCGTGGTTGGCGAAGCGCTTCAAGGCGGCGTCCAGATAGCGGTCTTTTCGGTCCATGCGCTTTGCTGTCGTGACTCTTGACAATGTACTGTACGGTACAGTACACCTCGTTGCTGCCATGTCAAACCATACTGCGCTCCCCACAGAACCCACCCTGCAGCGGGCGGCCGAGGCCGAACGCATTCAGTTTTCTGCCACCAGTTCCTTTCGCCCGATCTTTGGCGGAGCTCTGGGTCTCCCGGATTTCTTCGAAGAGCACTCGGCCCGCGGTGACGGCCCCCCCCGACACCGCCATCCGTGGCCCTCGTGGGAGATCGTCGTGGAAGGCACGATCCGGGTCGTGATTGCCGAGCAAGAGTTTCGACTCGGCCCGGGCGACTCGATCTACGTTCCGCCAAACGCCCCACACGGCTACGTGGTCGAGAGCGAACGGGCACGCATCATCGGTGTCAACCAGTCCGATGGCCGCTTTCCGCGCATGCAGCGACAAGCCGCTCCGCTGATGACCGCCGCGACCGGACCGGACATGCCCCGAATCTTGGAGCTCGCCAAGGCGCACGGCGTCGACGTGCTCGGTCCGCCGCTTTCGCTGGAGGATGGCTCGTGAAGCCGGCGGTAGATCCAGGAGTCCGCTTTGGCGGCGTGCTCCTCAGCGCAGGCGCCGCAGTGATGCTCGCAGGCGCCGTCGTGCACTTCTCCGAGCCAAGACTCGCCATCGACGGCATCCTCGATCACGGCGACATCTCGGACTACCTGGCTGGTGTCGCCGAAGCGAAAAGCACTGCCTACGCGAACCTGGTGCTGTGGATCGTGGGGGTCGGGCTGCTCGGTCTTGGCGGTACTGCTCTTTCGACGGCGGGCGATTCTTCGCGCCCGGCGGGACGCGCGCTCGCTCGCTTCGCATACGCCGCGGGACCGACCTTGGCGTGGGTCGCGTTTCTGGTCTGGATCGCGCTCGTTCGCGCCGCACCGAGCCTCGACCCGGTCACGGCCGAGTCCCTGGCGTTCATCGCTTCGCGGGTCGACTGGCTCGCCACGACGCTGATCGTCGGAGTCGGCCCAGCGTTACTTTCGACGCTGCTCGGGATTTGGATCCTGCCGAGGTGGCTTCGCCTGTGGGGCGTCGTCGCGGCGGGGGCGAGCGTGCTCACCTGGATCGCGCTGGTCGCCGGTGGCCTCGAGAGCTACGGCGTACTCATCGTTCCCCTCGGCGTGCTGTGGTCGCTGGTCACGGGCATCGTCACCTGGCGACGCACCAGCACTGAGCCGCGCCCAGGCCAACCTGCCCACGAGGGCGTTGGCGGCGCGGTGACCGGTTGACCCGGACGCTGTACGAGAACCCGGGAGCAAACCGGTACGGTCAGCGCCGCTGCTTGGCGAGCGCACTCTTCCGGCAGCTCTCGCGATTGCACACGCCGTACAGCTCGTGCTTGTGATCGAGGATCTGAATGCCGTAGCGTTCGGCAATCCGGTCCTGCAGCTCCTCGATCAGCGGTTCTTCGGACTCCTGGATTCGGCCGCACTCGATACAGATGAGGTGGTCGTGGTGCGTGGCATCATCGACCGGCTCGTAGCGGGCCAGCCCGTCGCCGAACTTGTGCTCGTGCCCATCTTTGTCGTTGCTACAGCTCTTGAACCGGACCTCACGAAAACCAGCAGCCCAAAGCGTTTTCAAGTATCGAGGAAGCTGACGAGTGACATCGTTTCTGGCCGGAGTCGGAGTGGCAAGCCAGGTCGTTGCCCTAGCAATCGCTCACCACCGGTTCAACTATATCCATCCGTTTCCCGACGGAAATGGCCGAGTCAGCCGCCTGATGTCCCGATGCGCCTTGGGCTTCTGATCTGGATGGTCGCGGTAATCTGTCACTCGCGGCCCTGGTCGATTTCACCCAGTGGTTCTGCGACGTGATGCTGGACCAACTCGAGTTCATGAGCAAAGAGCTCGAATTCGAGTCACTCGAACGTCGTCTGGCCACGTATGTAGAACGCGACCTCGGGCTGCCAAGCACCGCAACTGCCATTGCACAGGACGTATTGCTGCGCGGGGAAGTGCCTCGCGGGGAGGCGACGAGAATCACAGGGCTTCGTGATCGCGCGGCGAGGGAGGTGCTCAGGCAGCTCACGAGTGGTGGGCTGTTGGCGTCAGCCACCCCCAAGGGACCAGTCTCACTTCGCGTTTCTGCCGAGGCCGCAGAAGCGCTCTTTCCCCGCCTGTTCTGAGTCGGAACATTCATCGCTCGCTTGTCCCCACGGGCTCGCTCGAGCTCCCGGTCTCGGTCGGCCACGGCTCCACCACCACCGCATCCGCCGACTGATCCCCAAGCGGGCCCGTCTCGCCCCGGCCCTCTGGTGTCACCCCGACACTCGGCTTGAGCCGCGGAGCTGGCGTGGGCATACTCAGGAGATCGTCTCGTACAAATGGGGAACCGCGAGCGCTCCGAGTGTGATGCGAGCGTTCACCATGGTCAGTGCCTACTCGATCCGAGACTGCGACCTGCTTTCAGGGACAGGCAGCATCACTCTTGCGCTGCTCGACGTTGCGGTTCCTCTCGAGGTCTTCTTCTTTTCAGCCCCCATATTCTTGCTCCTGGTGTTTCTGTACGTGCACGTGCATATGCGGCGAGCCGTCGAAGATCTCCCGCGCTATTTGTCCGTGAAGTATTGGCCGCTCTCCGAACTGCCTTTCCGTCCGCGGGGAGCGGGCCTGGTTCTGTCGCTGATCACCAACGCCATCGTCTGGGGCAGCTGGGCGGCGGCCAGTCTGTTGTTGACAATGAAGATCTTGCCCTTGAAGGACCCTTGGCTTGGCCCCCTTCATACGACGTTTGCCGGTCTAGCCGTCGGGGCTTCAATCTGGAATTTCCAGAGAGTCAGGGCGCGCCAGAAGGCGACCCGACACACTCCCTTGGCCATCGGCGTGTCGCTGATAGTCTTTTCTTCTCTGGCTGTCACAGGCCTGGTCTGCCACGGAACGCTCAACCCAACCTGGCTGCCCACTCGCTACACGGACTTCAAGTCGGCAGACATCGGCGCGTTGAATCTCGAGAATCGAAATCTTTGGAGCGCCAACTTCGCTCGCGCTCGCCTGCCGCAAGCCACACTCGATGCGAGCAATCTCACCCGGTCTACTTTTTCGGTCGCGGAGTTGGAGTACGCTAGCTTTTGTGGCGCCGCGCTGTTCGAATCGTCCTTTCGAGGAGCAAAGGCACGTCGGGCGAGGTTTCGTTGCGGCGAAGAGGATTTCCGCGGGGTTGTTCAGCGTGGACTTCACTGACGCCACGTTGAACGAGGTCGACTTCAACCAATCGTTTCTCCGAAATCTGCGCAGCGCCAGCGTGACGAACGCCCGATTCTGGAGAGCCGATCTATTCGGGGCGGACCTATCCTACGCGGATATCAGCAACGCCAATTTCTCCGAGGCAAGGGCATCTCAAGTCAAACTGAAGGGCGCCCGCGGAATCCGACCGGTGTTCTTCAAGACCAACCTGTACAGTGCCCGGTTGGATCGCGCCAAGCTAGAGGTTCCCAATTTCACTGAAGCCAATCTCATCGAAGCCAACTTGGCAGAGGCCTCGCTCTGTGGCGCCCGGCTCGCAAGCGCGCGGCTCGATCGCGCCAACCTACGAGGCTGCGATCTGACGGACGCGCACTTCAATGCCAAGACAACATGGAGCGGCGCAGCATACGATGAGTTCACCGTCTTTCCGAGCGAGCTCCAAACCGAGGAGGCGCGCTCGCAGAAAGGTCTGGTGTCGAAGCGGTGAACGCACCGCTGGGTGGCTGGGCGAGCCCGCTCGAAGCAATCGGTCTAGTCTGCAAGACGAGGGGAAACAGCCTTGAACTTCAGCGTTTGGCCGTTTCGCAGGTCTCAGCCAGCCACGCTTCCACTTCTCGCGAGCTCCTGAGCCGTACGATCGGTCGTGCCGCGAATTGCGAGGGCCAGCGGCGCCGATGCCGAAAGTGAGTGCGCACCGCCCAGACGAAGAGCGCGTCGCCGCCCCAGACCAAGCCTCTCAACGTCTCCTTGTTGCCGTTCCACACTTCCTCCTTTCGGAGCCAACGGCGCGATGTGCGTCCCGGCCGGCTCCGCTGGCACCCTTCACCACGATGCGCCTGCCCACGGACGGAAGTCTACACGGTCCGAAGGCTGCGGCGACCCGCGGTACGCTTCGCAAGCTGCCGAACGGCGTGAGCAGCCGGTTTGGGTGAGCCTCTCCGCAGGGCGTCGCATCGCGCTCGCCAGCCACGAGTCGCACGGAGCAACGTTTCTCAGACGCCGGCCGGGCAAGCCCAATGAAAAATGCCCGAGCGCGAGTCGATGCGCCTCGGCGCAATTACATGCAAATCGCAAGCATATTGCATGCAAATCGCAAGCAATTTCGGGGATAGCTGGAAGACTCGTCGTCGCGCAGCCCGAGCAGGGTAAGGGCCGAGGCGAAGCAATTTCGCTGATGAATGGATGGGGTCTGCGGCTCGTGCTGGTAGCCACCGAGGTGGCGAGTTGCCGAAACGAAGCAAGGTGGGTATGAGGCGAGCGTTGGCGGTACCGCTCGGGCTTTCGGCAGCGGCGCTATTCGTGCTCGGGGGATGCTCCTCCGACGATTTCGGGTCCGGTACCGCATCGAACACCAGTTCGAGCACGAGTACGATGAACAATGGATCGGCCGGCACCACGGAGAGTTCTTCCAACAGCGCCACGGCCACTTCCGGCAACGCGGCAGAATCCGCCGGTGGTGCGCAGACCAGCAGCGTTTCTGGTGATAGTACTGGCTCGACTGGAACCGCTAGCGCGAATTCGACCGATGCCGGCACGGGCTCATCCACGACGTCGGCAAGCGCAGGTGGCGCCTCGTCGGATTCCACCAGCAACTCCAGCATGGATACGAGCGACACTGGGACCACGACTTCAGGTCTCGGGGATGTGCAGCATTGCGCGTACGACGAGGGTTGTCTCGAGTTTCAGGGTCATCGCGAGGTGCGCCAGATCACCGACGAGCAGAACTGTGGCTCGCTGTTTCAACCCTGGCAGCGCCGTCGTGCCTAGCCCTCGAGCAGCTCGCGGATGCTGGTCAGCGGGGCGCCCCTCACGTTTTCGCCGAAGTCAGTGACGCCGAGGTCGTACACGTCGTTCATGAGCGTGAAGTAGAGGTCGCGCAGAGGTCGATCGTCGAGCACCAGGTGTTGGTCGGTTTTCAAGCCGAGATTTCCGCCGCCGACCAGCAGCGCTGGCAGCTGGTCGCCGTCGTGATCGCTCGAGTGCATGCAGGCGCCCAGAAAGACCACGGTGTTGTCGAGCACGCTCACTCCCGGGGCCTCTTCGATGGCATCGAGGCTTTGGCACAGCTCGGCCACCTTGCCGACGTTCCACCAGGTGATGGTCGCGAACGCGTCGGGGTAGGAATGCTGTGACGTGTGGTACTCCGGGCAAGTAACGCTGCTGTTCATCGCCTCTGAGCTGTCGCTGTCGGGGGTGAACGAGCGTTGGTCGACGTTGTCGTAGGTGAACTCCGAGCGCTCGTCCTCGAGCATGTACGAGATGATGCGTGTCACGTCGCACTCGAAGGCCATCCTGACGAGCTCGTTCATGACGTCGGCGTGAAGCCCCTTGTCGTAGCTCTTGGTGGTCTGGCGCGGGTTGCTGGCCGTGTCGATGCCGCTGAAATCATCGTCCAGCTGCAGATTGCAGCCGGCCAGTGCCATGCCATTGGAAACGCCGAGCGCGCGCTGCTCGACACCGCGCACGGAGTCGAGAAATTCGTCCATGCGCCGGCGATCCGCGGCGCCCAGGCGGGCGCGAGTTCGCTGAGCGTTTTCGAGCACCGCATCGAGCACACTCTGGCTGCGGGCCCTGCGTTTCTGCGCTTCGACGCTGGCCGTCGCGCTCGGAGTGGCCTGGCTGGCCGCGCCCGTGATCTGGTTGAACACCTCGAGCGGATCGACGAGCTTGTAGAGCGGCTGGGTAGCACTCGCCCATGACACGCTGCGGCTGCTCGAGCAGGGCTCGGAGTCGCAGTTGCCGAGGGGCGTGGACAGGCCGAGCTGGAGCGAGTCCAGCGGGGTCTTGCCTTTGAAGCTCTCGTGCTGCGCGAGGACCTGGTCCACTGAAATGCCGTTGGCCTCATCCAGCCCGAGCCGTGCCCGGACCTGTTTGGCGTCGACGCAAGTCAACCAGGCTCCGCCCAGGCGACCGTGGCTGGGCTCGACGTGCACGCCGTCGCTGATGAAGACCGAAGCGTTCTCGAGGTTGGTCACGACCGAGAGCTTCGACTTGAGCGAGGCCGCGAACGGCTCCAGGAGCGAGGAAGGGCGCCAGGCATCACCTGTCCCCGCGGCCCGAGGACGCCAAAATTCGGGCGCACCGTTGGGCAGATAGATGGGTAGGAAGCGCCGAGGTAGCTCGGCGGCCTGCGCCCGCAGCGACCTTGGCGCGAGCGATTCGAGCCAAGGCAGCGTCAGCGCCACCCCCGCAGCGCGCAGCACGGTGCGCCGAGATAGAATCCGTCTCATGGCTGGGTCCTCAAAGTGGGCCGCCTCCACGGCGGGAACGAAACGCATCGCTGGCCACGAGGGCCTGAATCAGGCGGCGCAGGCTGGGAGTCTGGCCCGCTCGAAGCCATTCATCGTCCGCGCGCTCGAGGTAGGGCTCGTCGTCATCGGTCAGCTTCCTGCCCAGACCATAGGTGAGCAGCTTCCTGGCCAGGCATCGTGGGAAGCGCGGGTCGGCGGCGACCTCGGCGGCGATGCCCGCCAATCCCGTCACCGTCACGTCTTCGGGGTGCGCCTCGTTGGGAGGCAAGGTGACAGACGCGTCGATGGGCGAGCCGTCGTCGTAGCTCGTACGAAAGCGGCCGATCGCGTCGTATTGCTCGAGGGCGAGGCCATAAGGATCGAACAAGGAGTGGCACTGGGCGCAGGCGGGCTGCGTCCGATGTTGTTCGAGCACCTGGCGAACGTTGATCGCGGATGCCCCGCCGCCCATGCCGTCCGCGCCGGGCTCGAGCCGAGGGACGGACGGCGGGGGAGGTGGAGGCTCGGCGCACAGTAAATTGCCGGCAATCCAGTGCCCACGACGCGAAGGCGAGGTGCGGCGGTCCAATGACGACAACGCCAGGAAGCCAGCCAGCCCCAAAAAGCCGGCGCGTTGATCATCGGTGTACTCGACGCGCTCGAAGACGCTGTAGCCGGTCAAGCCCTCGGGCTGCGGTATCCCGTAAAGCTCCGGCAGCTCCCCGTTGAGGTAGTTGAAGTCGGCGCTGGGAAACTCGAGCCATGACCGCCCGCTCTGCAAGAAGTCCCCGAAGTACAGCAGCATTTCCTGGCTCGCCGCGGCGGCGACGCGCGGAGTCCACTGATAGAAATGCGGGTCGGCGGGGTGCGACGGCACTTGCCGCGCGCCCAGCCATTGACCTGCGAAATTCGACACTAGGCGCTGGGCCTTGTCGTCAGCGAGCATGCGCTCCACCGTTGCCGCGAGGACATCGGCTTGCAGCAGTGAGCCGTCAGCGGCCGCCTGCAGCAAGGCGTCGTCGGGCGCGCTGCTCCACAGAAAGTACGACAGACGCGAGGCTAGCTCGAAGGGGCCGAGTGGATGCAGTTGGCTCGAATCGGGCTCCGGATCCAACTCGATGCGATACAGAAATTCGGCGCTCGACAAGAGTGCCTCGAGGGCCAGCGTGAACGCGGCCGACTCATCGTCGCCGAGCGTGAGCGCCGACGCGTAGACACGCTGGTAGGTTGCGAGCTCGTCCGGCTCGAGCGGGCGCCGGAACAGGTGCAGCCCTGCCGCCGCGATGCTGGAGCTGGCGCAGTCGGGCTCCGCGAGCTGGCACGACACGAACCGAGCTCGGAGCTCTTCGGAGGACATGACCTCGCTGGCCAGCGCTTGGGCGGCCTTGTAGTAGCGGCTGAATTGGGTTTCATCGATGCCGAGCACTGCCGCCATGTTGTCGAAGCCCTCGAGCTCGCCTCCGCGCCAGCTGCTGTCCGCGGGTTGCTGCCGCGTCCCCAGCACGTCTTGCACGGTGGCGTTGTACTCACTCGAGTTGAGCCGATGGATGCCCTTCCAGCCTAACACGGAGACTTGACCAGTGCTGCCTCCCGCAGCCTCACCGTCAGCGCTCACTTCTGGCGCCGGTGCGGAAGTGGTGCAGGCCAGCGCGGCCTGAAGCGAGCACGCAAAAGCGAGCATCCGCCCAGCCCTCGCCGCGTGACCGAGCCGAAGCGTCTTTACGACCCCGGTGTGGTTCCCCTCGCCCGCACGCTCCTGCACTGCGACTTTTTAGCAGCATTGGGGCTGCGGCGCACCGCCCAGCGACGCGGACTCTACACGCGAGGGCGGCACGAGCCGTCAGGGCGACGGATGCCCGACTACTCGTACGGCGTTCCGTCTTTGTGCACGAACCTGAGCGTGGGCCCTGCCGCATCCCGGCCTTCTCCCTCGAGCACGAGCGCCAGGTCGTCGTTCGGATACTCAGCGCTGTCCCCTTTCGATCTGTCTCCGATCTCGAGCAGCAATGCAGGTTCGTCCGACTCGTTCACCACGTGATGAGCTTCACCGCCCGCCGGGAACCCCGCGCACATCCCCGCCTCGAGTACCCAGCGCCCGCAATCCGTCACCAAGGTGGGCCGTCCCTCCAGGACGTACACGAACTCGTCCTGCACCGTGTGCCGGTGGTGCAACGCCGTCGCCGCACCGGGAGCCAGCTCCGTCAAGTTCAAACCGAAGTTCTTCAGCCCGAAAAGATCACCCAACGGTCGCTTCAGTCGTCCTTTCGTGACCTCGTTGAAAGGAGCCGGGTACAGGCTCTGCCGCGCTCGGGCCGGAGCTTCCTTCGCAACGACGAACCGCCTTCTCTCGCCCTCTGCCATGAGGGGACACTACCATGTCGACCCAATCGCTGTGGTCCGGAACTCGCCGAGTCCACGGAACCCGTTGAGGCCCTGGTACCCGCGCGCGAGCTCTGCGCAGGATGTTAGCCGGGTTTCCGATCACGCCGCTACGACCAGCGACTCGTGCAATTCTTTGATGGGCTCCGCCGGGAGCTCCGCCGAAACGCTGTCTCATGCGATCGAGTCCGGCCGCCGCAACGTGCCCGGAGCCCGCGCAACGGCCTGTCCGCGGCGGCGCGCTGTCCGCGGGAGCGTGGCAGCCCCCCTAGAGCCACAAACAGATGCCCGTCGCGACCCATCAACGAATGAGAGCACTCATCGAGCAGCAGACGCCAGGCGGGCACCGCCGGTGGAGTCGACAACCTATGCGGCGCTCGAGCTCGGCTGGCCGGGGACCCGCTCAGCCCGAAGCCCGCCAGCCGACGCTCGCACGGAGCAACGCTCCCGGTGCGTCCTCTGGTGAAGCCCTCAAATATGGAATCGTCGACGAGTGCGCGTCGCGCGAAGGAGCCATTCCGAGCGAACAACCGCGGCCGGGCCCTGGACGCCGAAGCGCTGCGAGGCGACGCGGCGGCTCATTTCTGGCTGGACTGCTCCGCCCCAGGCGGCGCCAAGGCGAGCGCGGGGTGGGTAGGCGACGCGCGTGGAACCCCATTTTCGAGACAACTGAGGCGCGACCGGACCGATGAGAGTGCATACACACCAGAACCCGAGAGAAGCGCATCACGATGGAACCACTCCGGAACAATTCGCTGAACCAGTCCTACTATGACCCTGCCGACGACGTCTGCAGCGCCGAGCCGACCGCGAGCTCCGGCGGTGTCGACACGACGACTTCCGCCGGAGGTCAGTCTTCACCAGGGGTGCCGGAGCCGGCGCCCTCGGGCGTGGCACCGTTGGTCGATGCCTATTATCACGGGCAAGGTGGGACTGCGTCGGTGGCTCCCTCGGACGCTCCAGGAGCGCCAGTTACGGCGGAGGACTCGACAGGCGAGGCCGCGACCCTGTGCGATCGGCGGCTTGCCGCCAACCGCTTCATCTGCGGGATCGGTGGTAGTTTGATTGCCGAACGCCTCGGCATGGGTGGGTTCAAAGGGGCTGGCGCCGCATACGCCATTAGCGATGGGTGTGTGAGGCTCGCGGACTGGCTGGAGCACAACGCGCCGCTCGGCGCGTGCGAGAAGTAGCACCATGAACGTTGCAGCAAGCGTGGGGCTCGCCCTGGCGCTCGTCGTCGTGCGCCTGCGGGCGGGCAAGCGGGCTTCACCGGGGCGTTACCTCGAGCCGGTGCTCTTCGCCGCTCTGGCAGCCGCCGTGGCTTTCGAGGGGGCTAGCGCTCTGTTCAGGTTCTCGTACTTCTTGGTGGGCTTTTTGGTCGCTGGCACGAACGACCGGTCGCGCTGGTGGCTCCCGGCAGCCTTGGTGGCGCTCTGCTTCTACTTCGATCCTGGAAGTCGGGCTCCTTGGGCCTGGGTCGGGTTCGTGTTCATGGTCGGACTGGCATTGCCGCAGCTGCGCCGTTTGACAGGAGGCTGATACGTGACCACGTGTATCTGACCGACCCGATGCATACCTGCCTCGGTGATTCCGGGGGCCCGTTCATTCGAGGCCACGCGATGCTGAACGGCAACTACGTGCGGTGGTCGCTGGCGTGCTCGCGCATCGGCAAGACCAGGGCGCCCGGCGGTGCCTGCGATCGAAGTCCGGCCGCCGCAATGTGCCCGGAGCCCGCGCAACGGCCTGTCCGCGGGAGCGTGCTGTCCGCGGGAGCGTGCTGTCCGCGGGGGCATGGCAGCCCTCGGCTTGGACGGCCCGTACGACAGCCCTACGACGCGACCGCCGGTCCTCAGCGACCCTCGAAAATATGATCAAGTGGTATTAGGGCCCGCGAATGGGGAAGTCCGTCGCGAGCCGGCCGAGACCGCCCGCCGCAGCGCGCCGTACAGCACTGGCGCTGCACGCGTGCTCATTGGGCCCAGTAGCGCAGTGTAACGTTGCCCGTTCCCGAGCCGTGCAGATCGATCACGGTCGCACATTCTGCACTGACGCTGCTGAGCAACTGGGCTTGCCAGTTGCCGGTGAAGAGACCGGAGCCACCCGAGCCGGAGCACGCGTTGGTCCACTCGAATGGGATCGGGTAGCTGCCATTCGTGGTGGTTTCGAGTTTCATGGTGCGAGTGCCCCACCAGAAGGGATAGCCGTCGCGAACGCGCAGACAAGCCGTGTTCGAAACCGTCGAGTCGCTGCCAGGGAAACCGAGGTCGCTCGCTACCTGCTCATTGCACTCGCCGATAACAGATCGGGTTCGAACCAGCACGTCGTCCAAGAGAAGCGTCGTCTGCTCCGTGACGGCGTTCTTGTGGTTGTTGTAAGCCTCCAGTGCGATCACGTACCGCCCCTCGGGCAGAACGCCGAGGTCTTGTTCGAAGAGCTGCCACTCGGTCGTGACATCTGCGCCACCATCACCGTTGCCCGAAACGCTCGCTACTTCGAAACTTTGCGAAACAGGGCCGAACAAATGTACGGTGAAGCGGCTGAACTCATCGAGTTCGTAGTCTGCGGATTGCGTCAAGTCGTAGCGCAAGGAGAGCTCGTACGGACCCTCGTTCGCAACGAAGAACGTGTTATCCCAGGACGCCACGAGGTCAGAAACCTCCGTTGAGTCGACCCCACCGAGACGAAGGCTGGCTGCGCCGGGGCTCTGAAAGCCGCCTGACTGCACGACTTCCCCCGCCGCGTACACGCCATTGGGGCTGTCGAAGGTAAATCCATCGGTGCTGCGCTCGTAGTCGGCAACGAGCAAGGCACCCTCCGGCAACACCGAGACCGCCGTGAACGGCGGCAGCGCGCTGAATGCGCGGCCCTTCCCGTTGAATCCGGAATTGTCGTGGTAGGTGGGCAATCCGTCGTCGCCAGTGTAGGGCATGGTTTCGGTGGCGGAGCCGAGTCGGTTCAGCTCGAAGTGCAAATGGGGACCGCTCGACGCGCCCGAGTTGCCGACCTGGCCCAGCAGTTGACCCTTCGCCACGGTCTGGCCGGTTGCGACGGCCACGCTGCCTTGCCGGAAGTGAGCGTACACAGAGATCTCGCCGTTGCCGTGGTCGATCACGACGTGATTGCCTGCGCCCGAGCCGACCTGCCCGGGCACGTTGTCCGCCACGCCATCCACCGCTTCGAGCACGGTACCGCCACCGATAGCGAGTATCTCCTGCCCGAAGACGTAGTAGTCGCTGTTTGTGCTGCCGCTGCCGAACCGCAGATCGGCGTGGTTCTCGTCGAAGACTCCGAAATCGTTCGCATAACGCTGCGAGATCACCACCGAATAAGGATCCGATGGCGGGAAACCAACCGCGAAACGGTGGCCGCCCGGTGTGCCGTACTGATCTTGGCCGAGGTCGTGTCCATTGCCGATGAACCAGCTACCGAGCGCCACCTCGCTAAATGGAAGGCTATAAACACTCGCGTTCTGCTCGAAGCGCACCGCCGCAACCTGATCAATGACGATCGGCTGACTCAGCTCGGCGAACTGGAACGACAAGGAAACTTCGTCCGGATCTTGGCCATCCGGAAACTCGACGAATGGGTTGAAGAACACCACGCGCGATCCGTTGTCGATGGTCGATTGCGCTGGGACCCGCAGCCCGCCTCCTGCTGGGTATTCGTTGTGCCAAGCGTTGAAGGTCGGTACGTCGATGGTTTCATGCCTCACCTCGATGCCCGCGCGGCGCGCCACGAACTCTCCTGTCTGGTACGTGATGGGAGCGCCGGTTTCGTTGAAGAAATTCGCTTCGAAATGCAAGTGCCATTCATCGCGACGGCTCTCGAGCAGAGGCGGTTGCGGGTAGGTACTGGCGTGGGTGATCCCGGCAGGTACCTGCGCCACCAAAGCGGCCTTGCTCTTTGCCAAAACGGCCTCATCCGGCACGGACGAGCCTGGTTGACCGGAACACGCGCAGCACGAAGCTGCGAGAAATAGCGTTGTAGTCGATGTCCGAGGGGAATTCATGGCTTCCTTTGAGGCTCCGTCCAACAGGGTTTACACAAGGTGTTCCGATTTCCTGGAACCAATAACAACCAGATCATGGGTCATCGCTCGTGGCTAGCAGAAATCGATTTCACTCTGTTCTTGGGCGGCCGCTCGGGACATGCACGCTCTGAAAAGCAGCTCCCCCCAACGGCGCGAGCCATCTTGGTGGAGGCGTGAGGTTGCACTTTACGTCGACTGCTAACTACTAACACGTTCATCACGTGCCGCGTGGGTCGGGCTCGAGGGTCCCGCCCACGCCGCTGCCTGCCTTTCAGTAGACCGAGAAGGCGTCGGCCGGTTGCTTCGATGGCTTCGGCTTCGTGACTGGGCGTGGCACCGGGGCTGGCACCGAGGCGCTCGCCTGGGAAAGGACCTTCTGGTTGGCCTTCGCTTTCGCGGGGGGGCGGGGCTGCCTCGGCTTCGCGCTCGCCGCCCCCGGGGGAGGCTCAGCGGTGGGCCGCTCGCTCTCGCTCTCGTTCTCGCTGGGAGCCGCGACGGCGGACGGCTCGGTCGAGGCCGCGGTCACGCGGGGGGCCTCCGGGGGATCGGGAGCTGGCTCCCGCACTGCTGCTGCCTTCACCGGCGAGGGTTCATGGGCGGCACCCACAGGCGCCGTGGGTTCGACGGTGGCGGGGGAGGGCTCGCGGATGTTCCGGAAACCGAGCCACGCGGCGAGCCCACCCAGTAAGACTGCGGCGATCGCCCAGCGCGGCGCACGCCGCGCGCCCCGCGGGGGTGCCGCCGGCCGTCCCGACGAGTAAGCGGGATGCGACTCCAGCAGGGGGGTCTCGGCGACAGCGGAAGGCGCGTCCATCACTGGGCCATCCGACGGAGAGCCCGGGACCGAAGAGGGCAGCGTTTCGTCTGGCAGCGCAGCTCGGGGCGCCGAGCTCCCGGAAGTGGCACCGCCAACCTCCCCGCTGGAGGGTTTCATGGCGACGAGTGGGGCCTGGCCCTCGAGCACCGACGCGAGGGCTTCGACAGCTTCACCTGCCGACGCGAACCGTTTTGCCATGTCGCGGTCGATGCAGCGCAAAAACCAGTCGTCGAACCCCGGATTCAAGGTGCCCGCGAGCCCCAGGGCTTGCAGACGAGCGCTGGGCGGCTCGATCGGCAGCGTCACGATCTCGGCGAAGAGCGACTCGGGGCGGGAGCCTTCGCGCGAACCGGCGAGCCAAAAGCTGCGCCCCCCGAGCAGGGTGAAGGTGATGAGCCCCAGTGACCAGATGTCGGTGGCCGGTGAGACACGGCGGCCGGTGAGCTGTTCATAAGAAATGTAGAGCGGAGTCCCGCGGATGACCTGGCTGGTCTGAGCCGATCGGGTAATGAGCTTGGCGATACCGAAGTCGAGGATCTTGACGATGGGTCCGGTGGATGCCTGGTGCAAGAACAGGTTGTCGGGCTTGAGATCGCGGTGAATGATCGGCTGCGCTTCCCCCTCGGCGTTTTCGTGGCGGTGGGCAGCATCGAGCCCGCTCGAAATCTGCCTGAGCCAGGGCAGCACCGTCTCGGGCGAGAGCGGACCCTCGCGCTTGGAAACTTGCTCCAGCGTTTCGCCCGAAAGCAACTCCATCACCAGGTACGGGGCTTCACCGGTCTCCAGGTGCTCGACGCCCGCGTCGTGCACCTGGACGACGTGCTCGGAGTCGACGCGCGCCGCAACCTTCGCTTCGAACTCGAAGGAATCCCGAGCCGCCTGATTGTCCAAGATGTCCGAGTGCAACACCTTCAGCGCAAGCCGCTTTTCGGTGAGCCGATGCTCGACCTCGTACACGCTGGCCATGCCTCCCTTGGCCAGGAACCGCACGATATGATAGCGCCCCCCAATGCAGTAACCTGGCTCGAGCACTCGACCTGCCATCATACCCTGCTGTCGGTGGTACCATTTTCGCTGCGCTGGAGCGATGTCCTCGGTTGGACGTGCGCTTTTGACGGCTGCCGAAGCTGGGCCCGGGCGCGCTCAGCCGTTAAACTGCCCCCTCGATTCACCCATGACCACTCTGCCGAGCGCGACCGAGACTCTCAATACGCTGTCCGCGTTCTCGCGCGAGAGCCAGGTGACGCTGCTTCTGCGCCACCAGGGGGAAAGCCGCATCGAGACCCTGACCCGGGGGCAGAGCCTGGTCGTCGGGCGCCAGGCTCCGAGCGACGTGGTCGTGCCGAGCGGGAAGCTCTCGCGGCAGCACGCTCGCTTCAGCTACGGCGACGCGGGGCCGTCGGTGGACGACCTGGGGTCACGCAATGGCACCCTCATCAGGGGCAAGAAGGTCGCGCAGGCGGCCCTGCACTCTGGGGATGTGTTGTTGCTGGGAGACGTGACGGTGAGCGTGCACGTCTTCGAGCCCCCTGAACTCGCGCTGGCGGGGGTGATGAGCCATGGCCGCTTCGTGACGTTGCTCGAAGCCGAGGCAGTGCGCACGCGCGTCATGGGAACGAGCGCGGCCCTCTTGCTCGCGCGCGATGCCGAGGGTCGGGGCGCGCAGGCTTTCATCGCCGCGGTGAAGGCCGAGGTCAGAGCGAGCGACGCCGTTTCACTCTACTCTCCGCGCATCGTCGAGGTCTTGCTGACCGATGTCGATAGCCAAGGAGCCCGCGCCAGGGAAGTGGCGGAGGCGCTGACCCGGGCCGGGCTTCACTGCGGCGGCGCGCTGCTGCCCGGTTCGGCATCGGCGGCTCAAGATTCTGATCGCCCAGGCGCGTGGCGCGCTCACGGACGCAGCCAACGGCGCTCGCCCCAACTTGCGGGAGCTGCCGGTGGCCAGCGACCCCGACGAGAGCGGCGTGGTGGCCGACAGCGTGAGCCTGGGCAAGCTGATGGAGCTGGTGCGGCGCGTCGCCGACAGCATCATTCCCGTGCTGATTTTCGGAGAGACGGGCACGGGCAAGGAAGTGGTCGCGCGCGCGATCCACGAGCATAGCCCACGCGCCCGGGCGCCCTGGCTGGCGGTCAACTGCGCAGCCCTGCCGCCCCAGCTGGTCGAGTCCACCCTGTTCGGGCACGAACGCGGCGCGTTCACCGGAGCCGATCGACAAAAGAAGGGCCTCTTCGAGGAAGCGCATGGCGGCACCCTCTTCCTCGACGAGATCGGCGAGCTGCCGCTCGCGGCCCAGGCGTCGCTGCTCAGGGTGCTCGAGACCAAGGCGGTCACGCGCGTCGGTGGCACGCGGGAAATCCCCGTGGATGCGCGGATTGTCGCCGCCAGCCATCGCCGCCTCGAATCGATGTGCGCTCAGGGTACCTTTCGCCAAGACCTGCTGTTTCGGCTCAACGTGGTGACCCTGGTGGTGCCACCGCTGCGCGAGCACCCCGAGGACATCGACGGCCTGGCACAGCTGTTTCTGGAGCGTGCCGCCCGCGCGAACCAAAGGCAGCTGGTCTCGCTCAGCCAGGCCGCCCGCGACCTGCTCTACGAGTACCCCTGGCCCGGCAACGTGCGGGAGCTGAGAAACGAGATCGAGCGCGCCGTGGTGGTGTGCCGCAGCCAGAGCATCCGGCCAGAAGATCTCTCCGACCGCCTGAGAGAGCAGACCACGAGCACCGAGAGTAGCTTGACCGAGCAGACCACGGCACCACCGGCGGCGGAGGCTGCTGAGGACGTGCCAGTCCCCGACGAGGCCGAGGGCCAGTCGCTGCGCGACCGCATGCAGGCCTTCGAGCGGCGCGTGATTCTCGAGGCGCTCGAGCGCTCGGGCGGCAACCAGACCCTGGCCGCCAAGGACTTGCAGATGCCGCGGCGGACGCTCGTGCACAAGATCCGGTTGCACCAGATCAAGTGAAGCCGTCCGGGGGCTGTGCTCCTGCCGGCTGGCGCGCACCCTGTGAGCGCCCAATCTCGCGGGGAGCCGCTGTACATCCGCCGCGCCGCGCGCTTGCGGCCGGCACGAGGAAGGATTAGGGAGAGCGCACGGAGGAACTATGAGCGAAGTCGAATTGGCACCGTACCTTTACTTCCAGGGCAAGGCGCACGAGGCCATGGAGTTCTACAAGGGTGTTTTTGGCGGACAGCTGTCAACGCGCTCTCGCGCCGAGGTCGGCATGAAAGATGACCACGCCGATTGGCTGATTCACGCGCGCCTGGATGGGGGAGACGCCACGCTGATGGCCAGCGACACCGAGCAAGCCAGCCCCGAGGCCAAGAAGATCGAGCTGTCCTTGATGGGCAGCGACGAGGCCAGGTTGCGTGAGATTTTCGAACAGCTGAGCGCCGGCGGCAGGGTGGATTCGCCCCTGAAGAAGGAATTCTGGGGTGACACGTTTGGGAAGCTCACGGACAAGTTTGGTGTCATCTGGATGGTGAACATCCACGCCCAGAAGAGCTAGCTCGCACCACCAGGGGTTCACCCGGTTTCGTCGAGGTCCTTAGACGAGGTTCAGCACGCCGGAAGCCAGGGCCGGAGCTGGCGCGTTGCGAAGCTCGGCCAGGGTGAGCTCGGCTTCGAAGCCGGCAGGCGCATGGAGCAACGCTCCCGGTTGTTCGAACGTTCCCATCGGATGGCCATCTCGGGAAGAATCCTTCAAAGTAGCGGGATATGTTCGATCTTGCCTTCGAGCACCCTTGGGCCTTTTTGTTGGCGATCGCCGCCGGATGTTCCTCGGACCAGACACCGACGCCCGGATCGACCGGCACGGGCACTGGCACCACCACCACCACCACCACTACCGGCATGGGTACCGTCGCGAGCGGCATCCAGGCCAGCAGCGCGACGGGCACCGATGGCTCGAGTTCGACGGCTGCCGGGAACGTCACGACGGGCGGCAGCACCAACACGGGCACGAGCGGTGCGGGCGTGACCACGGGTGACGCTGCGACGGCCACCGCAACTTCGACGGGCGACGCGGCTAGCACCACCAGCACTCTGGTGTCCACCGGCGCCGGAGGCACCACGAGCACCGGCGAGACGAACACTACGGGTGCGACCACCGGACCCTCGCCGGACTCGATTGTCATTCAGGACAACTTCGACAGCTCCGCCGCGGGCATGCCTCCGAATCCCACCCTGTGGGAAGGCTACCCGCAAGGCCAGGAGTCGCTCGGGCCTGTGGTCGACAGCGCCAAGGCAAGAAGCGGCGGCAACTCCGCGCGCGTCACCAGCACGAGTTCCGGCCTCGGCTCGTTTCTGGTCCCGGCGGTCGGCGCGACGCTGGGTGGCAGCCCAACGACCGGTAACGCCTTCTACGTACGGGTTTACATCAACTGGCAAAACGCCACCTCGAGCATCTCCGGCCACAGCGCATTCATCGTGGGTGCCGCCTCGCGCGACAACAGCAGCACGGAGGCGCGCCTTGGCATTTCGAGCAAAGGTCCGAACAATGTGCCGCGTGTCGATCTCAATTTGCAGTCTCCGAGCGACGGCGCTGGCGGCGAAGTCACCCGCTACTCCAACGGTTTCACCGACGGAGGCAATCCCGCCGACTTCGGCGACGTCGGCGTACAATTTGCGGCCGACACCTGGTACTGCGTCGAAACCTACTTCGATGGGACTGCAGGTGCTTCCGAGTTTCGCCTCTGGATCGATGGTACCGAAGTCGAGGAAATGCACGTGACCGACTTCAGCGCCAACTCGAGCGATCGCAACTCCTGGGGCCCGAGCTACCAGTACATCAAGATCGGCGCGCAAGACTACGACGCCAACCTCGGGCAGATCTGGTACGATGATGTCGTCGTTGCGACCGAACCCATCGGTTGCGACTACAGCGTTCCCTGAGCGAGCCGCGCTGGCGATCACGGCGTTGCCCGTCCTCGGTGGCCTTCTCCATGACTACCGACGAGCCGCGTAGCGGGTGGTGCTGGCAAGTAGGCAATCTGGCAAGCAGGCAATAGGGCCCGTCGATCGTTCTACGAGTTGGCAAGCAACGGCCTGGGAGAGAGAGAGGGCTGCAGCTTGAAGCCAGCTGAAAATTCTGCTAGCTGAAGCTTCAGGTGTTCATGGGCGCGAACGAAGGATCTGGCACGAGAACCGTCTCGATCGTTCCGCCGCCACGACCTGGACCCTTCCTGCCCATGGGGTCACCGCCCGCTCGACGCCTGATGGCCGGGGGCGAGTGGGCGCCGAGGTCATCGAGCGCGATGCGTTCGGTCGCCGATGTTTGAGCCGGGAGAGCTGCATGACTAGGCGACTTCTTGCTGGCAAGACTTGCCTCGTCACGGGAGCCTCCAGGGGCCTGGGTCGAGCGATAGCTCGCCGATTCTGGGTGGAGGGAGCCAATCTCGTCATCGCCGTGCGTGACCCGGAGTCAGTTCTGAACCTGCTGGCGAACATGGATCGAGCGCAGCAGCAATCGATGATAGTCCTACGCCTCGACGTGGTGGATATGCAGAGCATGACCTCGCTAGCAAACAGTGCGCGCGACAACGGGGTCGAGAAGCTGGACGTGCTGGTCAATAACGCCGCTGTGCTTGGTCCAATCGGCAGAGCTTGGGAAACATCGACGGACGACTGGACGCATACCATCACCGGCAACCTTGTTGCGCCGGCACTCATCTGTGCATCGTTCGTACCCATGTTGGCGCAATCCGCCAACGGCAAGATCATCAATCTGTCCGGTGGTGGTGCTACCGGGCCTCGTCCAAACTTCTCGGCTTACGCGGCAGCAAAGGCCGGATTGGTCCGATTCAGCGAAACGCTGGCACTGGAAGTGAAACACCTTGGTATCGATGTCAACTGCGTAGCGCCTGGACCCATGGCAACCGATATGCTCAACGCCATCTATCGAGCGGGTCCTGAGCTCGCAGGAACAAGGGAGCATGCGGCTGCCGAGAAAGCCCAAGAAAAAGGTGAAGCGAGCATGTCGGCGGCCGTGGACCTGATCGCGTTCCTGGCTTCCGACCGAAGCAACGGAATCAGCGGGAAGTTGATTGCAGCGCTTTGGGATAACTGGCAGGAATTTCCCGATCATCTTCGAGAACTCGATGCTTCCGATGTCTGCACATTGAGAAGGATCGCGGGTCGCGATCGCGACCTGGGTTGGTGCGATAAATAGACCTCGCGACCTTGGTTCTTCTACATGGAATGTAAGATATGCGGAAACACGACGACGGTCGTGGGCCAAAAGCTGGGACGCTTCATGCACCAGCCTTTCGTACTTCGCCGGTGTGAGACCTGCCATTTCGCATTCGTGGAGAACCCCTGGCTCGACTACGCGGCGATCTACGACGCGGCTTACTATGAAGGCCGGGGTGCGGACCCGCTCTTGGACTACAAGTTCGAGCTCGAACACCCGGACAGCACGATTCGAAAGTACGAGTGGGCTGGTGTGGTCCAAGTGGTTCGCAGCCTGCGTTCCATCGATGCGGGCTCACGTTGGCTCGATTTCGGATGCGGCAATGGCGGCCTGGTACGCTACGCGCGGGCTGAAGTCGGGTGCTTTTGTGCCGGATTCGAGCAAGGAGCTATCGCAGTCGACGCCCAGAAAGCAGGGATTCCGTTACTGGAGGCACATGAGCTCGATGCGGCAGCTTCATCGTTCGATGTGATTACCGCCATTGAGGTACTCGAGCACGTTCCCGAGCCGCTCGAGGTGCTTTCGCGAATTAGAAGCCTTCTGCGTCCCGGCGGACTCTTCTTTTATACGACTGGCAATGCACTGCCTTATAGAGATCGGCTGCTCGATTGGCAGTACTTCACCCCAGAGATTCATATTAGCCTGTACGAACCAGCCAGCATGGTGCAGGCCTTGCAGCGCACGGGGTTCGACGCTCGTTTTCATGGCTACGTTCCGGGATGGGACAGCATCATTGCCTTCAAGGTGCTCAAGAATCTGCGCCTTCGCACCGCAAGCGCGTGGCAGAAGGCTGTGCCGTGGAGGGCATTGGCGCCCCTGATCAACACTCGCTACGGCGTGCACGATTTTCCCGTCGCCTACGCTAGTCAACCATGACCGCGGATCCGCACCCAGAACCGCGGTAAGCTCGGCGTGGAACCCGGGTCGGGCGAGGGTGGTGCACAGGCCGCCGCCGAGCACCTCGACAACCAGATGTGGCGCCACCCTGCCGCGCCCGGCGCGCCCAAACGGCGGGCGCGCCATGGACTTCGGGCTACTGCGTCACGGTTAACGTGTACGGGATCGTGGTGTACTGCGGTGGGTCGACCGAATCCCCGAGCGTGGCGGGCTCGTTATACGGGCCGAGCCGCACGAAGTAGGTGCCGGCTTCTTCGATGTCCTGCTCGAGGAGCAGGCTCGAGCCTTTGGTGACGGTGTGCGTGTGTTCGACCTCGGTGCCCAGCGGGTCGTAGAGCATCATCTCGCTGTTCACGTCGGAGGCGACCACATCCACCAAGAAGCTTGCCGGGCCGGCTTCCAGATCCACGGAGTACCAGTCGAACCAATCTTCGGCAGGAACGCCGGTGGAGTTCTCCCAACCGGCGAACATGTACCCCTCCACGCTTTGTCCCACGTCAATGGCCTTGGCGGCCGGGCGCGTGTCGTTGGGTTCGTACTCGTCCGGTACTTGGTCGTAGGTCACCGTCAGCAAGTACGGATTCGGATTTTTCACATCCGCGTAGTTGGTCACCTCGAGACGGAAAGCCGCACCCGCCTTGGCGTTGAAGTAGAAGAACACGCTGGCACCTTCGACGTTGGTGTGCGTCGAGTGGAATTCCCCGTTGTCCGCCGCGGACCACACGGCAACGTCGGTGTCCGCATCCGGCCCCACGTCGGTGATGTGCACGGTCACCACCCCGCCGCGGTCGTCGTCCGGCACGGAGAATTCGTAGAAGTCCACATCATCGGCCGACTGGAGGCAGCCGGGAAACTGCCAACCGATTTCGTAGTGCGTGGCGCTATTGCGATCGTCGTTGGGTTCCACCTCCGAACCCTCACAAGAGTCACCGGTCGGAAGCATCGCTGCCGTGGTACTGCTGCCACCCGAGCCCGCCGAGTCCGTCCCTCCCGAACCGTTCGAATCGCCCGATCCCCCGGAGCCGGTGCTCGTGCCGGAAGGGTCTCCTGCCTCGCCGCCCTCCCCGTTTCCGGCACCAGCGCCGCTGGTGCTGTCATCGGAGGCCTGACTGCCGCCGCTCGCTCCACCAGTGCTGCTGCCGCTACCGCCCGAACCGCTGCCGCCCGAGCTGCTGCCGCCCGAGCCAGTGCTGCTGTTGTCGCCACTTCCCCGCGAGCCGTCGTTCGTGCCCTGGTCGTCGTTATTGACAGAAGACTTCGTCGTGCATGCGGCAAAGTCGGCGCAAAGCGCCACCATGAATAAGCCCGTGATCGTTTTCGATGTCATGACACTCCCATCCTGATTTCCGTACTGGGCGATGTTGCCACCCTTCAGACGTTCTGCCACGCCGTCCTGTTCACTCGCAGTTTTCTTAACGTGAGCCCGCCCTGAGTTAACGAAGGCATGGGGAGCTCGACACGCAAGCTCGCCGAGCTGGACCGCTGTCCGGATTGCCCCCTGTGCCGTTCGTTTACGACTGGACAATGGGAAGGTGGAAACGCGTGCCCGCTGACACGACTCGCGCGTAGACGCATTGCCATCGTCCCGGCTATCATTTG
Organism: uncultured delta proteobacterium; assembly: GCA_963809955.1. Taxonomy (GTDB): domain Bacteria; phylum Myxococcota_A; class Polyangia; order Polyangiales; family Polyangiaceae; genus JAICQQ01. The sequence goes on along the minus strand of CAWELQ010000024.1, from coordinate 250,373 downwards.
CAATATGTCTCGAGAACCCCCGTGCCTTTTGTCGGCTTCGACAATCGCATCCATGCCTGGAACCCAAAAGGCACATTTCCTGAACTCGGAGGCGCGACGACTGAACAAGTCCTTGGGAGACGCCACTGGTCTGCAGAGGCTGGGCATCCATTGGGTCGAAGTTCCGCCTGGTTCGCTGTCTACTGAGCAGCATCGACACTTCTGCGAAGAGGAAGCCGTTTACGTGCTGGCAGGGACCGGGATCTTGGAGCTGGACGACGATGCCCTCCCGATCTCGGAGGGAGACTTTGTTGGTCTTCCCGCGGGAGGACCTGCTCACGCCTTTCGGTGCAGTGGTGACGTCCCCTTGAGGCTACTCGTCGTCGGTCAGCGACTAAAGAACGACGTAGCCGACTTTCCACGGCTCAAAAAGCGCTTGTATCGGAACGACGGGAAATGGGACTTGGTAGAACACTCGGCCATCATCGACCCCAAGCAACTCAACCCATCAGCGGGTACCAAGTAGTAACGGTCTCGCCCTACCCTTGGCCATTTCCCAGTTGGAAATTCGTGCGGGCTCGAGTCCGTAGCGAGACTGGCGTCAGCGGCATGGAGACGTCGAGCATTCAGAAGCGGCCGCTCAGGGACGCCGCGCAGCCGTGCGCATCGCAGCCTGCAGCGAGCGTCGAGGAGCTCCAGGAGCTTTCTTTGGCCTCGGTGGAGCCGTCGGCGAGCCAGATCGTGACGCCCGCGGCCGCGCTGACGAGGCCGCCGATCCAGAGGATATCGGTGGCCAGCGCCGCCGTCTCCGCCCGATCTTTCGTGCTCTGTTGGTCGGGCGGGCACCCCCGGCGATCGGGGCTCGAGGCAGGCAACGTGCACTCCCGCTCGAGCTCCTGATGAGCGCTCCGGGTGACCAGCGCCGTCGCCACCGATCCGCCCAGCATCGCGCCGCCCACTCCCACGAGAGCCCAGGGCAGCACCGACCCCGCCCAACTCGCGTCGCTCGCCTGGTTCGCGCCTTCGGGGGTCGCTGGCTCGCTCGTCGCAGCCGTGGGAGCCTCAGCTGTCGTAGGCGGCGGCGCTGACTGCGTGCTCGCGGCCTCTTGCCGCTCGGCAGCGAGCGCGTCGAGCCGCTGCCGAGCAGCTTGCATCCAGAGCGCCGCCTTTTCCTGGTCCGGAAAAGTCTCCGCTTCGCTGAGGCTGCGCTCGTAGTAACGCGTGGCTCCGTCGGGATCACCCTCGTGCTCCGAGCACTGGCCGAGGTTGAGCAGCGCCGCGGGGGAACTCTTGAGCTTCTGGCTGGCGCGAAAGTGGGCGCAGGCCGTTTCGAAGTCCCCCGCGCCCCAGGCGGCGCGCCCCTGGAAGAACTGCGCTCTCGCTGCACCTGCGTCGTCCTGGTCGCCGGCAGGCGACTCGCCGGACCCCTCGGGACTGATGGCCGCCGCCGATGACTCGCTGGGCGTCGACGGCCCGCTGGCGCCTCGTGCCAGCGCGCTCGTGACAGCGCTCAGCACAGCCAAAGCCAAACAGAAAGGCGAACGCCGCATCGAAACGTGACTCAGCGCCAGGCGATGACGCGAACCTGTACCGGGATTCCAGCGCAAATGCGGGCTGTTCCATCGGATGGAACGCCGAGGCCTTGCGAGTCGAAGGTGGGGCATCCGCCCTCGATGGTGCCCGCGCGTAGAGTGAGGGACGTTTCGGTCAGGTCGGTGGCCACCAGACCAACCAGGCCGCCCGAATCGTTCCGATTCGCATAGCCCACGGGCTGCCATGCGCCGCTGTCGTAGAGCATGACGCTGACGTGCGAGGGAACGACGCCCAGGTCATGCGTGAGGGTGAGCGCCGTGCCGTCCAGGGTGATTTCTCCGCTATCCCAGGGCTTCACCTGCTCTCCTAGCGTGGCCAGCTCCTCGTCGTGGTCGTCGAGCTCTCCCCGTTGCTCGTCGAGCTGCGCCTGCAGGTCCGCCAGTTTCTTGGCGAGCTCCCCGTCGGGCGCAGCGGCCACCGTCTGCTGAGCCGTGACGGCGTAGGGCACGGCTCCCACCTTGGTTCTGCCAAGGCTCTCGTCATCGACACGAATCTCGACCCAGGCATTGGCATTGTCCGCAATGGATCCGAAGCAGTCTTGATCGAGCACCATCCGGAAGTGCCCGCCGCTCACCTCCACCCCCGGCTCTGCCGTTTCGCAGAGCCGCTCGTCCGAGCTCGCTCCGGTCGCGCTCTTCCACAGCACGACGGCGATATCGAACTTGCCATTGGAAGGTTCGCCGTCCTCATCGGTGAGCTGCCCTGCGTAGACCAGCGGCTCTTGTTGAGGAATGCCCTGGGCTCGAGCGTTGCCCGCCATGTAGGCCGCCGTGCCGCACAGCGCCGTGGTAGCGAGCCACCACTTCATCCTGCTGTCACCTGTTAGCTTCTTCATCGCATTTCCTCTCGTTACTGCCCGTTGCCTGGCCATTCAACCCGCCCCACCGTCGCTGGGGTCCGTGCATTGGTTCCACTCCGTCAAATCGCTCACTCCGTCCGCGTCGGAATCCTCGAGCAGAGGATTGGGATAAACCCAGGTCCGCGCCCGAGCGTCGCAGGGAAACTGCCATCCGACGAACTCCACCACGTCACTCAACCCGTCCCCGTCCGTATCCCGGCTCTCGGGGTCCGTCCCCAGGTCGCGCTCGAGCCGCGCAGGCAGTCCGTCACGGTCTTCGTCCTGCGTAAACACGAGGTTCAACACGTCACCCTGATGCAATGGAAGTGCCGCGAAGTCGTAGCCCGCCTGGTTCAGGTTGTAAACGGTGGTGTCCCAGCCGTTGCCGCGCTCGGTCTTCTTCGAGTGGGCAACCAAGAAATAGCCACCGTGCTCCGGATCGCTGCTCTTGCCGCGCACACCCACGAGCCCCTGATAGGTCGCTTCGAGCGGCTCGCCCGGAACGTGACTCCACGACCCCACGCCGACCTCGAAGTCGATGCCGAGCACGTCCCGCAGCACATGACCCACGTTCGGATGATCCAACTGGGCAATCGCCACCTGGTAAGCACTCACCGGCAGATCGGGCCCCAAGTCCACAATCACCTCCGCCGTCTTCGCCCGGACCTCCGTGGCCTCGAGCCCGAAGGTCCGCTCTGAATCCACCATCGCGTAGGTTGCCGGCCGAATCACCAAGTTCTCGGAATCGCGCAGCAACTCGCGCGCGGTACCCAAGTCCAGATCGGTGCTGAACACGAACCCGGTCTTCACCTCGCCCGGCCCTATCACCGTGCGAGGAAACGGATTCGAGTTCCCTTTGCTGAGAAACGTGAGCGTACCCACCGGCGTGAGCTCTCCCGGAAGACGAGGATTGCTTTCGTACGCCGTCAACGTCAGATCGCTCAGCTCATACGCGATGTGACCGGCGTTCTCGATCGCCACCGTGACACTCAGCTCGCCACCCGTGAAGCTCACTCCTTCGGTCTGCTCCAGCTCCTCGGCCTCTTCGTACACCCGCGTGTTCTCCTGCGTCTCGTCCTTGCTCCAGTTGATGGAGGTCTCGTTCGTGGTTGCATGCGAGTACTCGTAGCCCACCTCGACCGTGAGGCTCGGCGTCGCGCTGATCTCACCGGTGACGCTGCCTGAAACCGTGTGGCTCACCTCCACGGCGCGGCTCGAGCTGCCCCCAGAGGTCCAGCTGATTCCCGCCGTCGTTCCCTGACTCGTACTCGTCGACAAACGCTTTCCCGTCGACTCTTGCTCCTCGTAGATGAGTGAAATGCTAGGCACGCTCACCAGCCGGATCTGCAGCTTGGGCAAATCCGCAATCAGCGGGTTGAACTGGTAGTTGTCCACCTCCGGCGAAAACGCCTTCGTCACGACCTCGTCGAAGTCCGAATAGCCATCGCCGTCCGTATCCGCCATGCTGGGCGACGTCTTCAACCCGACCTCCCGACAATCATCCAACCCATCCCCGTCCGTATCCACATCACTCCGACAACTCACATCGTCGGCACCTTCGCTGCCTTCAACGCCTCCGGCTCCTTCGGCACCACCGCCGCAAGCCGTGAGCCCAACCAGACCCGACAGCACCAACCCGTAAACACGCGTCACTCGAACCATCTCGGCTCCTTTCGTCATGCAGGCCACGCAGTGCAACCTCCGCACCACCCTTGTTCGAGCACCGTTCCCGCCGAAACAGCCCCTTCGGGCTCGGTCGAGCGCAAACCTTTGCCCAACTACCCGGAGCAACCCGTTGCTCAGTGAGCAACCCGTTGCTCACCCGTTTCACCGAACGGCGTGCCCCGGCACCCACGCTTTCGGGCAAGCACGCGAAACACCGCAGGGCACACGCCTTGCAGCCTCCGCGAAGGCCGCCGCTTGCGTGCAAGTCAGCAAGCCGGCAGATTGATTGTCAACGCACCCCCGCTCGGGCATGCTCGCGGCGGAGAACCGAGAGGCGAGCACCCACATGAAAGCCATGACTCCAGCCACCGTTCCACTCATCGCCGCGGCCTGTGCCGCCGTCTTCGCCGCCGTCTGCTGCCAAGCCAGCTCCGACCTCGACCACTACGAGATTGTCCATCCCGGCGCCGCCGGCAGCGCCGGAGCCGGCGGCGGCCCCGGCGACTCGACCCCCACGCAAAGCCACGGCGCCTTCTCCAGCCTCGGCCTCCTCCCCAACGGACACGGCCATTCCGTACGCCTGCGCTCCGGAGGCTTCGAACAACAGCTCGCCTGCGGCAAGAGCGGCCGCTGCGTATCCGGTGGCTTCCGCTAAGAGTCGGTCCGAAAACTTCGGCAATTGGAAGAAGGCGACCGAGAAGCGCGTGATGGAAGCGCGCTACGCTGATGTACCGGAAACGCTGTGGCGTCACGTCGAGCCGCTCTTGCCAGTCGCAAGGCCAAGGCGAGCCGGAGGCAGGCCGCGAAAATGACAATCGCCGAGTGCTTGTCGTGCTCGCCAGTGCAGGGGCTGCAGACGTGCGCAAGCCTTGCAGCCTGTGGTCATGAAGCTCTTGCATGGCAAGGGGCCGGCTTCATCGCCAATGTGAGCGGGCACGCTCGAATGGCTGGAGTGCTCGAAGCGGAGCTCGATGACAAGCTCGGCTGGTAGAGAGAGCACCAACCCGTGCTGCCGTCGGTTGCCACCCACTGGGTCCTGCCACCGTGGCTGCTACTGTCGTCGGCGTCGGCGTCGGGTGGCGGCGGGTCACCCAAGCCTCCGTCTGGTTGGGCGTAGACCCGCTCGCAGACTGCGACACGCTCTGCGCCGCTCAGTGTTTCGTTGCGGTACCAGAGCCTGCCAAGGAGGATGAAAAGTCAATGGCAACGGGGCTAAAGGCCAGTACCGTTAGCAACGGTTAACGGACGCGGTGCCCCAGCATCGGGCCGCGTGTTGCGCAGGTGGTTGTGCGCTCGCCTCTCGTGCAGTAAGGACTGGGGTTGCGATGACAAGTGGCTTCTTCGTGGCTTGGCGACTCTCGGTCGATGTTGGCGCCGACCCACGTGTTGCCGGCGGGCACTCTGGGATGCCCGAAATCTTTCCGCCGGGCCACCCGACGCCGGGTTTCACGAATCTAACGCTATTGGAGTGGATAGCGTTTCACACACGTTAGGCACCAGGGTCCGATGACAACGCGAAGTATCGTATTCTTGCTGGGAGTGGGCCTGTTGTTGGCTACTTCCCTCACTGCTTGCTCCAAGACGAAAGAGTACGTTGGGTCCGACTCCTCGGGGGGGGCGGCCGGGGCCGCGGACACAATGACGATGGGGGGTAGCTCCGGCACAACGACCATGGGGGGTAGCTCCGGAGCAAGCACGGGAACCGGGGGTGTGGCGGGAAACTCGGGCGGTACTGCTGGCGGAGGGGGTGGCGGCACTCCGGAGTGCAGCATGGGCGAGGTGGGCTGTGAAGGGTTGGTCCCCCGCCACTGCTCCGAGCTCGGACAGTGGATCGCCACGCAAGCGGCCTGTGCCACCGCCTGCTACGACGGTGAATGCGTCGAGTGCGCGCCCGGTGCGCAGGTGTGCAAGGACGGCGCCGTCCAGACCTGTACCGAGGGCCGTTGGAGCGCAGTCGAGGTATGCCGGAACGCCTGCGAGGACGGCAGCTGCGTCGACGCGTGCACCGACGGTCGGTTTCAGTGCAATGGCGACCGTGGGCTTCAGCAATGCGTCGGTGGCGAGTACGTGGACGACACCGAGTGTGAGTTCTTGTGCAGTGACGGCGAATGCACCGGCGAATGCGCGCCGGATACCACGCGCTGCCGTCCCGACGCCGCCAACGAGTCGCAAAGCTGCAACGCCGAGGGGAAATGGGACCAGAGCGTGCCTTGCGACACGGATACGTTTTGCGTGGCGGGTGAATGCAAGCCTTGTAGCCCTGGAACGAAACGTTGTTCAGCGTCTGGCCCTCAGCTTTGCAGCGATGTGGGCGAATGGGTCAACCAGGGAGCTTGCACCGACGCGACCGCCGCCTGCTTCGAAGGCAACTGCGTTTCGTGTCAACCCGATGAGAAGCGCTGCGCCGACGGCGCGGTCGAGCAATGCTTGCCAGACGGCAGCGGCTGGATGGTGGTCGAGAGTTGCAGCGGCGCTACCCCTGCATGCATCGAGAGCACGAAGGCCTGCGGAAAGTGCAGCGACGGTGAGACCAAGTGCCTGGATGACCAGGTGCAAACTTGCGATGCTATGGGCGCCTGGCAAACCACGAAGACGTGCTCGGGGGCGACCCCGCGATGCGTCGCCTCGGAATGTAGTGCGTGCGACCCGGCGACGAATGAACGGCGTTGTGCGAATGCAACCAGCACCCAGGCTTGCAACGCGAATGGAACCTGGGGCCCTGCCACGGCCTGCACGGGCGACACCCCGAACTGCCGCGAAGATCTAAACTTCTCCTGCGGATGTGCGGAGGGGGAGCGCCGCTGTCGAAACAACACAGTGCCCGAGCTCTGCCAGGGCGGTGCGTGGGTGGCTCAGGCCACATGCAGCGGTGTCTTGAACTATTGCCTGCCGGAGACTGGAAAGTGCGTGGATTGTGCGCCGGGGGCGACGCAGTGTCAGAGCGGGAATGCCTATGAGTGCGACAACGACGGGGGCTGGCAGAGCCTGGGTTCGTGCGCGGGTCCGGGAATCAACTGTGGCGGCTGCGATCTAGGCGAGGACTGCGGGAAGAACGCAGACTGCGACTCGGGGGTTTGTGTCAACAGCGTCTGTGCAACGTGTCAACCCGGTCAGCGCCGCTGTCAGAACACGACGCCGCAAATTTGCTCGAGCTCCGGGGATTGGAGCAACCTGACCACCTGCAGTGGCAACACTCCCGAGTGTTTGCCGAGCAGTGGCCTGTGCGTAGAGTGCCTGAGCGGGTCACGCGCCTGCGGCACCTGCAATGCTGGCACCCAGAGCTGCGGTTCGAGCAACCAGTGGGGCACTTGCTCGAACCAACCGAACCTACAGACCTCGAACCAGCATTGCGGCTCGTGCGGCAACGCTTGTCCGAGCGGTAAGTCGTGCCAGTCGGGCAGCTGCCAGTGTAACGCCGGAACCCACGCTTGCGGTGCGACCTGCTACGGCGACCAAGATGCCGCCCACTGCGGCTCCACCTGCCTGAACTGCGCTTCGTACCCCGGCACGACCGGCAGCTGCAGCAGCGCTCAGTGTACCTGTGAAGGGTCGACCACCCTGGCCTGCGGGGCCAGCGTGCCGACGTGCGGCAGCTGGGACTTCAACTCCAGCACCTTGGAGGGCTGGAAGGTAGGCAGCTATTACTCCAGCAGCTCGCACGGAATGACCGGCTCGCTCACCACCAAGACGACCAATGGCTCGCCAGCCATGGCGGTCACGTACGACAATCGCGGGGGAGGAGGCAGCGTGGCCGAATTTGCGGTTGACCTGTGCCCCAATGGCTCGACCCTCAACCTTTCGAGCCGCACATTTTCCTTCGACGTCTATTTCGACACTACCGGTGGTGGGAGGTTCTCGGCAAACACGGGGGACGCGGACATGTTCTTTTCCAACGGCAACCTGGTGATTACCGGCTGTCAACCCTACCTCTCACCGGCCTCGGACACGTGGCTCCATGCCCAGTGCTCCAACCTGCCTTCCTCACTGAGCAACATGACAATCATATTTCGTATCAACACGGACTGGGCAGGGTCCATCTACGTCGACAACGTCAAATTCGCGCCCTGATCGTCGGACGACAAGGAGTCTTTCGAGGCTCGCTGCAAGGCGGGGCGTTCTGACCCCGACCGCCCACGCCGTCGGTTCAAGATTCCTTCGGGCCCTTGGTGAGGTCGAGGCAGGTGAGGCCTTTTCGCGAGCAGCAGGTCTCCGAGGCTCCCGGCTCCGAACTACGTTGGGAAACCTGGTGGGATGGTGCTAAAAACCGCGCCGGCTCGGGTCAGTCCCTTCCGAACCAAAAGGAACAACTTACTATGGTCTCAATAGCGATCCAGCGGGCAAGCGTACTGCTCGCGCTTTGCGTTTGGCTGGTGACTGGGCTCGCGTGTGAGCCAAAGCGGGCCCAGAAGTCCGCGCCTGCTGCCTCGGGCTCGGCGGTCGCTGCCGGTGCCGAGTGCGCCGAGTATGCAAAGAAGGTTTGCGCAAAGGCCGGCGATGAGTCGCCGACGTGCAGTTCATTCAAAGACGCAACCAACTTGATGTCGCCAGCGGCGTGCAGCGCCGGCTTGAAGGATCTGAGCCTCACGTTGACGAAGCTCGCCAGCGCTCGCAGCGAGTGCGACAAGCTGGTTCAAACACTGTGCGCAGCGGTTGGCTCAGGCACCAAAACCTGCCAGATGGTCACCACGCAGACCGCCAGTTTTTCGACAGAGCGCTGTAAGGAAATGGCGAAACACGTCCCCGAGGTTACCGAAGAACTCAAACGCATGGAGGCGGCCAACCAACCCCTCAGCAAGGAGCTTCAAGCAGCCATCGCGGCCAACAACGCACCCTCGTTTGGTCCAGACAGCTCACCGGTCAAAGTGGTCGAGTTCTCTGACTTCGAGTGCCCATTTTGCTCCCGTGCCGCCGGCGTGGTCCACCAGCTGAAGGAAAAGTACGGGACCAGCGTTCGTTTCGTCTTCCGTCAGTTCCCGCTGCCGATGCATTCGCACGCACACGTTGCCGCGCAAGCAGCCCTCGCAGCCTCGGCGCAGGGTAAGTTTTGGGAGTTTCACGACCTCTTGTTCCAGAACCAGCAGGCGCTCGACCGGGCGTCGCTCGAAGAGCATGCCAGAAAGGCCGGCCTGAATCTGGGACAGTTCAAACGGGCGCTCGACGGCGAAAGCTTCAAATCGCAGGTGGACCAGGACGTGCAGCTCGGCTCGCAGGCGTTCGTGCAGGGGACGCCAACCATGTTCGTCAACGGTGCACGGGTCGAAAACCCCACGGACTTCGGTGCCGTCGCCAGCATGATCGATCAGGCTCTCGGGAGCGTGCCACCGGGCTGAGCACGGGCGTGCTCGATTCAACCGGGGCCGTCCGCGCAGCCCTTCAATCGTGTGCAAAACGCACATATTATACTTGCAAAACGCAAGCATTGAGAGAGCGCTCGCGCTGCTCGCTGTCTGCTGCGTTGCGAGCCAGGTCACGGGTCGAGGCACGTCACGGGTCGAGGCAGGGCCCCGTGATCTCGAACGTGTCGGGATCGACCTGGCCCAGGCATTCGCCGTCGAGCCCCCCGACCGCCCACGCCACATCCACTCTTTTCATATATCTGCCCGACTCCCATCCTCACCAGCTCCAGGCCCAACGAAGCTGAGACTTCAGGCCCAACGAGAAGGCCCAACGAAGCTGAGACTTAAGATTGTCGCATGTGGCTTGCTTCACGACAAGCCGTTGCGCGGACAGTGCGCCGGTGGCGGTTGGCGGCGGCAGGTGCAGGCTTCCTGGACTGGCCGATCGAAGTCATTGCTCTCGCCTGGCAGCCCGATGATTTGAAGTGCGGCTAGCTCGACGGGTTCGAGCCGTGCGAGCCCGAAACCGAAACGCGTGCGCGACGCATTAGACTGGTTTGCGACGACTCACCCGCAAACAAGATCTCACCTTCCCGTCTTTCCCGGCTTCCTGTTCATCATAAGCTGGTTGCTTCGTCGGTTTTCGGACCGGCTCTTAGGGATCGCTTTGCGACGAGGAACGCGCCAATCGCTAGGCCTGACGGAGCCGCCAGGGTATGATTCGGAGTCTGAAACAGGCATGGCTCGCTGCCGAGCTTCGCACTCGAGAAGTCACCACGATGACAGAATCAAGCGTGTGGAAGCGGTTCGGAAACGCTGGAACGTTCGAGAATCTCAGAACCCTCGCTGCCTTTCTCGGCGACGAGGCGAGCCGGCGAGCGTTGATTGACTTGGGGGCACTCGCCCCGGTGATGGAGGATTTTCGTCGTGACCCCGCCTGCGAGGTGAATCCGCACCGGTTGAAGCTCCCGCCGGAGCACTTCGAGGCAATGCTCCTGGTCCGCGCGCTCGCCGCATGGGGGAGTGAGCCGCTCGTTCGAGCAGCCCTCGCGTGTGCCGTGGTGGAGGACCGTCACCTGCATATCACCGATGAGCCCTTGCTTGCGGTTCGCGCTCGGGCCGTCGCGGCTGCGAGCGCCGTCTTGCGAGAGCCCTCTAGGGACAACCTTCAGCGCGCCGAGGAGGCGGCACAGGCCTGTCGCGACCTCTACACCCCTCACGAGGACGATCCCGGCTCTTCAGTTGCCGTTACACTCTGGCACGAGTTGGGGGCAGCCTGGTTTGCTGCCGAAGCCGCCGCCGCAAACTACGCCCTTCGAGACTACGATGGTCCGGGCCCAACGGCTGCCAGCTCGACCTGGGGAAACCGCAACAGTGTTTGGCCGCAACGAGCCGCGGCCGCGGCTGCAAAGGCCTGCGGGTACGCGGTTGTCTGCGATTCGATTCGGTCCGAGCTCATCGCCTGGGTCCGTAGTCGTCCACTATGAGCTTCCGGCGCCTGAGCGTGGAAAGTGAACCTCTGCGTAGGCAGGTCGAGCGTGCACCCCCGTGTCGATCAGTTCTCGGGGACTCGGCAGGAGCGCAGGGCACACAGGGCGGTGTCGACGTCCGGGGACGCTTGCTTTCCTCGACCAGCTGGTGAGCGCTTCGCATCGCTCGCCAGTCGGCGATTGCACGGAGGACTGGCACACTCGGAGCGGCGCCCTGCGCCAGGCGCGGCACCAGGTCGGGGTTGGCAATGAAGGGTCGACCGAAAGAGATGAGCTCGGCCTGCCCGGATGCCAGGACTCGTTCGGCACTCTCGGCATCGAAGCCGCCATTGCGGATCATGGGGCCGCCGAACTCTTGGCGCACGGCCGCCAGGGTCGTGGCGAAGCTCGGGTGAGGGTGGTTCACGATGTGCACATAGGCAAGACCGGTGAGACCGCGGGCGAGAAGCCGATATTGCTGCTCGACTTCGGAAGCGTCGGAAAGCTCGGGTAGGTCGTTGAAGGTGCCGTGGGGCGAGAAGCGAATGCCGAGCCGATCGGCGCCGATCGCGCTCTGAGTGGCATCGACCACTTCGAGCACGAAGCGGGCGCGCGCCTCGAGACTTCCCCCGTAGCCATCGCTCTGCCGGTTGGTGTGTGGGTGGATGAACTGGCCGAGCAGATAGCCATTGGCCGCATGGAGCTCGACGCCGTCGAAGCCGGCCTGAATGGCGCGCCGCGCCGCATTCACGAACTCGTCACGGGCCTCGCGCAGACCCTCGGGGTCGAGGGCTTCGGGTTCCGGGAACGGCTGGGGTCCCTGTTGGTCCGTCCACATGGTGCCCTCTGCGCGCACGGCGCTCGGTGCGACGACGCGCGCTCCGGGCGGCAGGTTGAGCGGATGGGCGATGCGTCCGACATGCATCAGCTGGGCGAAGATGTGACCCCCGGCGGCGTGCACCCCCTCGGTGATCTCTCGAAACCCTTGCACCTGCTCGTCGGAGAAGAGCCCGGGGATGCGCGCGTAGCCCATCGCGTTCGGCGAGGGCGCGATGCCCTCCGTGATGAGCAGCCCCGCACTCGAGCGGCGGGAGTAGTAGTCCCGCATCAGGTCGTTCGGCACTCCGCCCACCGCGCGGCTGCGAGTCATCGGTGCCATCACCACGCGGTTTTCGAGTTCGAGCGTTCCGAGGCGGAACGGGCTCAGCAGCTTCATGGTCATCTCCGTGGGTTCGAGGGGGTTGTCGAGCTGACCGCCAATGTGGGGCTCTCACGCGGGCTGGACAATGACGCCCTGTGGAACTTATTGTCCGGTAACGCGGACAATGCTTCGGGCCGACCCCAGCGCGGTGCTTGCTTTCGTCGCGGTCGTTCAGCACCGCTCCTTCCGCCAGGCAGCGCGCGTCCTGAAGGTCCCCCGCTCCACCCTCAGTCAGCGCGTCGCCGCGCTCGAAAAGCAGCTCGGAGCACGCCTGCTGGCGCGCACCACGCGTTCGGTGACGCTCACCGACATCGGCGCGAGCTACCATCGCGAGGTCGCTCCCGCGATGGAGGCGCTCGGCGTCGCCGAGGGGCTCGTCAGCGAGCTCGGCGCACACCCCTCCGGGCGGATACGCGTGACGGGGCCAGTCGAGCACGGCCAGTTCCTGTTCGGCGAGGTGCTCGCGACCTACGCCAAGCGATTCCCCGACGTGAAAGTCGAGGTCGAACTCTTGGATCGCCAGGTCAACCTGGTGGAAGAGGGCTACGATCTGGCGGTGCGCGTCGGTCCGCTCGCCGACTCGCGGCTGATCGCGCGCCGACTCGGTGGCTTGCAGCACCTGGGTGTCTACGGCAGCCGGCACTACTTGCGCCGCGCGGGCACACCCAAGATACCCAAGGATCTCCGAGGCCACCGCTGTCTGGCCATGAGCGGCGCGCAGGGCTGGACCAAGTGGGCGTTTCGCCCTCAGCGCACCACCGAGTTCGTGGAGGTCGAACCCGCCATCGCCGTGAACAGCTTCCAGGTACTTCGCGACCTGGTGCAAGCGGACGTGGGCCTCGCGCGCTTGCCGGATCGCTTCGCCGCGCCCCTTCTGCGAGACTAAGGTCGTCCGCGAAGTGCTGCGCCGCTTCGCCATGCCCCCTCGCGAAACCTTCGTCCTGTACCCGAGCACCCGCCACGTCTCACCCGCGGTGCGAGCCATGGTCGACGTGCTGCTCGAAACCACCTCGCACTGAACGAAGACCCGCTCGGCCTTCGCTGACCTTCCTTTTGGCTCCACCAGTGGCTCCGAGTGTGGCAGTCCTCCGTGCGAGCGACGACTGGCGAGCGACAGGCCGGCGCGCGCAGGCAGCGGCGGTCGCGTTTACGGGCCGAATGCAAACCCAGCGGGGGGGGTTCGTGCATCCGTCAACGAACCCCGCAGCCAACGGGAAGAATCAGCCAGCCCACTCCAGCTCGAGGTATTCGTCATGTTGCGCGGTAACGACGAACCCGTGACGCTCGTAGAAGCGAGCGGCGCGGTTCAGTCGAAATGTGCGAAGCCGCACGGGCACGCCGACTTTCCTCGCGTGGTCGAGCTCTCGAACCAGGAGCTCTGAACCGAGACCACGGTTCTGAAACGTCGGTAGCACCACGAGCTCGTTCACTCGAAGATGGTCAGTGTGCAACGACGAGGAGACTGCAGCCACGCGATCTCCCTCGAGCTCCGCGACGTAGAACGGAAGACTCGCGACCTTCTCCGCGAAGCGCCGCCCGTGTACGGCCTCGTCCCAACCACTGAACTGCAGTGTGAGTACTTCGCGGTACGCTTCTCGAGCGAGAGCGAGCAGGAACTCCGCGTCATCGGCGCATGCTTCGCGCAATCTCATCTGCTCTGTCATGGTCTGGCTGACGATTTCACGTTACTGGCTGCATCGACTGGCTGCATCGACTGGCTGCATCGAATCGACTGGCTGCATCGACTGGCTGCATCGACTGGTGTGGCGCGAGGCGGAGACATGGGAACGCTCGCGAATTTCTTCCTGAAGCATCGAAGCTGACAGCAGGCTTACCCTTGCTACAGAATCGGCTAAGACGCCAGTATCGATGGGTCGAACCCCCCCTCGATCGGTGGAGCCCGCTGCGTGCCGGCGCAGCCCCAGCTTGAAGGGGCTGGACCGAGGGACGGAGCGGTCAGCTGAGGGCTAGAGGCGAGCGGGGGCCAGCCGCGCCGGCGCGCAGCGGGCTCCCGTCAAACCCCTCAGGCCCGGTTATGTGAGGTGAAAGGCAGGGCGTCAGCCCCAGGGTTCGAACGCTTCAGTCAGCAAAGCGTGGCAATGTTGTGTCTGCGTAAGCCGTCGAGCTGCTGTCGAGTGGTGGTGACGAGAGCGAAGAGGACGTCGCGCATCAACAACCTTTTCATGGGCGAGCTCATGCGCTCGGTCATCTCCTCCACGTCAGCCAAGCTCCTGGCTCCGGTCAGCATGGCCCCGAGCACCGTGCGCAGCAGTGCTCCCAAGTCCCAGCGTTTGCCCCGGTCGTCGCGACCATCGGGGACTAGCTCGAGCCCAGCCTCATCCAAGCGCTTGGCGAAGAAGCCGTACAGGCGTCGATTCATGCGTGCCGTCATTCGCGATCTCCTTTTGTGTTGCAGCGGCCAGCTCGAACGCGCCATCGTGCGCCTCGGCCTTGCGCTGGTGTTTTTCCGCTGTTGTGTTTTCAAGTACTCGCAGCAGATCCCACGGAGACGCGAGACGCGAGGCCTTTCTCACGACAGCCGCCGTGGCCGTGTCCGAATCGGTGGCGGGTGGCGGGGCTCGGAAGGCCGTGGCGGTGACGGTGTACGGGATCGCACCCGGAGCAGAGACCGCGTGGGCCGGGCGGGCATCGACAACGCCGAGGCCCGCCCGAAGCGCGGTGCTCAGTGGGTGAGCTTGTAGAGCATGGCTACGATACGATCGTAGTGACCGAGCACTGGGGCCGAGGCCCCCTGGCTGATGTAGCCCCAGCGAATGGCAGCCAGGACACCCACCCGCACCTCGTTGGCGCTACCGGCCGCGGACTGGTAACGACTGCGACGCGTACCGGGATCGCTGAGCGCTCCTTCGCCGGTGTTGAGGACATTGCTGTTGGCTGCATCGGTGATCTGCCGAGCCAAGCTACGGTCGTGCTTTTTGATGCGGACGACGATGGGCCTGAGTAGCTCGATGGCTTGGAGGGCGAGGTTGAGGACTTCGAGTTTCATCACGGGATTCTCCTTTTCTGAGCCCCTGCGGGCGGGGCTCACAGCCCCGTCCCGCACGCAGGGGCGAACGGAATCGCGTGTCGAGGAACCCGCAGCCGGAGTCTCGAGCGGCAACGGGCCATTCTGAGCCTGCAGGCGCCAGTGCCAGCTTTGCTGGCACGCGCCTGCCTCCCCAGTCCCGGTCGCGGCCACGCAATTCCGGCCACGGTCAGCCGGTCCCGGCCATCGCGCCGCCACGGTCAGTCGGCCCCGGTCACGGTCGCGGTCACGAATGCGAATGCGAATGCGAATTTATGCACTCCGGAGCCCCCTCGGGAAGAGCCACACAAAGTCCCGCGAACTTCCCTCTCTCGAGCAACCCGCTTGACCCGACTACCAATCAGGGGTGGGCGCGCCGGAGCGCCACCTCGCCAACTCGTGCGAGCCCCGCCAGGCACTCGTATGCTAAGCTGCAGGCTGACTGGACTCTGCAGCCCAAGGCGAACGCGCTCGGAGAACCTTCCGCCGAGTCCGCTGTCGAAGGCGGTGTGTCTACCTTTCGAAAGCAGCACACGGTGTCACCCGAATCGATCGCGCCCACATCCCCCAACTGGCCAAGGCGCGTTGCTCGGGCGCCGGGGCGACTCTTGCTTCTCGGGGTGCTGTCGCTGATGGAACTGCTCGGTCGACCCAAGGTGAAGCAGTTCCCCTCGAGCCGTCAGGCCGGCGAAGGTTCCCTGGAGCGGGTCCGATGAGCAGTCGTTTCGATTCTACGGCCCGCGGAACGCTCGGGCGGACCGGGCTTCGGGTGGGGAGGTTGGGAATAGGGTCGTCCTATGGAATCTCTCGAGAGAGTTGCCTTCGCGCGTTCGACAGCGGTGTGAACTACTTCTTCTGGGGCTCGGCGCGAACCGAGGGAATGGCGCAGGCGATTCGCGACCTGTCTGCTCGTCATCGGGACGACCTGGTCGTTGTCATCCAGTCCTATGTTCGGTTTCCCTCCTTGATTCGCAGGAGCGTCGAGAAGGGCTTGAAGACCCTCGGCATCGAGCGCGCCGACGTTTTGTTGCTGGGTTGGTACGACAGTATTCCCTCCGAAAGAATTCTTCGTGGCGTGGAGGAACTGCGTGCCCGAGGCCTGTTCTCTCACTTGGGGATCTCGACACATCATCGCCCGCTCGTTCGTCAGATGTGCGCCGACCCGTCCGTTGGCGTCTTCCACATTCGGTACAACGCGGCCCATCCGGGTGCCGAGCAGGAAGTGTTCTCCAGTCTGCCTTCGGTCGACCCTCCGGGTATCGTATCCTTCACGAATACCTCTTGGGGGCAGCTGCTCGATCCGTCGCGAATGCCCCCGGGCGAAACCTGTCCACCTGCCGAAGATTGCTATCGATTCGCGTTGTCGCAGGAATGCGTGGACGTCGCAGTTTGCGGACCGAAAAACGATGACGAATTGAGCTCTGCTCTGCTCGCGATCCATCGAGGGCCCCTCGACCCGGAGGAAATGCTGAAAATGCGCCGCATTGGCAAACACATTCGGGAGACGCGTCGCCTAATCGATCGGTTGAACCCATTGTCTTGAGCGCCACAGTGGAGCGGACCAGGCGCGGGTCCCATCTCAGCGCCGGCAGTCTCTTTCTTATCGATAGTACTCCGTCATGACTTCATGGCTCCACGCGGGCTGATGGACCTCACCGATGGGGCCGAACTCGACGAAGTAGGGTTTGACGTCGAGCACTGGGGTCCCATCGACGGCGTCGAGACCTCGAACGGTGAGCTTTCTTCCATCGACAGCGAGGAGCTGGCAGCGGGAGACACCGATGCGGTTGGGTCGCGCCTTGGCCCGTTGTGCGAGAATGCCGACCCGAGGCCAGTCCTCACGCCCGCGTGGCCGACGCGCGCCGGTGTGGATCTTCTCCGGCTCTACGCGATGGAAGTGGTAGACCACTTCGAGGTGGCTGAAGGAATCGAGCCCGAGCAGGGCTTCCTCGTCGATTTCCCCACTATCGATGCTGATTACCGATTCTACCGAACCCCAGTTGTCGTCGGACAGGTCGCTGCGTGGTGAAGCGACATGGCCGATGGGAGTCAGCAGGACTTGCTTAGCTGACATTGAGTACCTCTTCGTCGTCGACGCGGACTACCTGCACGAAGACCATGCTGGGTGAGCATCGCAGCTCTCGAGCGAGGCTGGTCCGCAAGGTTTGCATGGCCGCCTGGACGCGGTCGCGGCCATGACTGCGGCGGCAAAACACGCGTACGATGGGACCGCACACGCCGTGATTCTCTCGGTCCCATCGGAAGACTTCTGCCGCCTCGACCGGATGCCAAATCCCCCAGACCTTTTCAATCGGGAGGTCGATGGCTTTCGCTACGTCCTGGCACGTGGTGCTTAGGATGGCCCGCGCCGCACCTGCATCACCAGGATGAAAGACATGAATGACCGGCATGAGAGCCTTCGATGCTCGGCAATGCCGCTATCAGCTAGCACGCCCGGCGACGATGAAGCAGGTGCGAACGGGGGCCAAGTACTCGGTTTCTCCTTTACGGACGCCGATTCCTTCGCGAACGGCCTCCGGCGTGTGGTTCAGCAAGGTTTGCATGGCCGCGTGCGCTGCCGGACCCGAGTTGGCGATTTCGCACCAGCGCGATAGTGGGACGCCTTGCGGCCGCTCCGTCTGATCGCGCTCTAGCGTGTGAATGGTCAGGCCTGCCTGCTCCAGCAGTTCTTTCCAACGCCCGACCGTGTAGCTGCGGATGTGGGTTGGATCGTGCAATACCTCTAGCTGGTGGTTGAGCCCGTCTCGCTCGGGGTCATCGTCGCCCTGGAGGTCGATGATCACCAACTTGCCTTCGGCGCGCAGCAGGCGCCGAAACTCTTTCAAGGCAGCGTCAATGTCGTGAAAGTGGTGGGCCGCGAGCCGGCAAACGACGAAATCGAAACTCGCGTCGGGCAGGGGGATCGATTCGGCGTAAGCCTGGACCGACTTCACTTCGACTCCCTTGGAATCGCCCAGCGACTCGAACGCGCGCAGCATGCTCGGCGACGGATCCACGCCGACGATCGTTTTGGCTCTGCCGATGAAGGTGAAGGCGGTGTGCCCGGCGGCACACGCGACATCGCAAATGTCGAGGTTCGAGCGACCCTCGCTCAACGCGCGCAGCTTGTTGAGAGAAGGGCTTGCTCCGTGGACTTCGCTCTTCGCGTAGTTATCCGCGATCGCGTCGAAACGGGCGCTTGCTTGTGTCATAGGCGCAATTTAACACAATCTCTTTGGCGGTGTGTCAAGAAGAGCTGCGACTCACTAATTCATTACTTTCAGTCGGCTCTCGTCGTGAGTGTTTGGTACGGAGTGGTTCGAGTCATCGATCACGAATCTGAAGAAATCGACAGGTTCCCGACCATGCGCGGCGAGCGAAGACGCGCGACCATGCTCCGAGTGCCGAAGTGCACCGGGGAGCTTCGGTTCAGTGCGTTGCAGGAGCAGGCAAGGGGCGACCCAGGGGCGAACGCAACGCGCCAGTGCTGATCAAAGCGAGGGCCGCTCCCGTTATTACCAGTGCCTGGCCGGTGCCGAGGCGCGCGCCCAGCTGAGTGACGAACACCGCACCCAACGCTCCTGCCGCATACACCGGTGTCCAGCCGGCGGCGCTCACGCGACCGAGCAGCGGGTCCGGAGTGACCGTCTGCCTCAAAGAATTGCAGGCGACGCCGCGAATGGTGAGTCCCATGCACCAAAGACCCGCGCCCGCAACAACGGCGAGCACGTGGGTGACCAAACCGGCGAGCGCGAGGCCCAGCGCTTGGATGCCGGTTCCGCCGAGCGCGCAGGCGGCAAACCCCAGGCGCCCACGAATGCGGGGCGAAAGCAATGCGCCGAGCACCGCGCCAAGAGACGCCACACCCAGGGCAATGCCGACAGTTTGACCGCCCTGACGAAGGTCGCTGCGCAACCGAAACACGATGACGTCGATCACCGCAGCACTCAAACCCACGCTAGCGAAGCTTGCCACGAGCACCTGGAATGCCGCGAGTGACCGCAGGATCTCGTGGTCAAGCAGGAAGCGGATCCCGTTCAGGAAGTCGTCGAATGCGCCGCCCTGGCGTATCGGGCCCGCGCTGCCGGCCTGGTACCGAAAGCCCACGGCGGCGAGACATAGCGCAGACAGGGCAAAGCTGAGCCCGTCGACGCCCAGCGCGGCGCTTGGGCCGAACTGAGCGGCGACTGCGCCGGCCAGCATGGCGCCGAAGACGTACGTCAAGGCGTGGGTGGCTTGAAGGCGCGCGTTGGCGCGGGCCACGTTGCGGTTTTCGGCGATGTTCGGAATGGCCGCCAGCTGTGCCACCGTGAACGTGTTGCCGAGTGCCCCCGCGAACAGAGCCACTGCGTAGACAGTAAGAATGTTCGCAGCGGCAGCGTGCTGGAGCACCGGAAGTGAGAGATATAGAAGCATCCGACCGATGTCGCATCCGATCATCAGCGAGCGGCGATCGACGCGATCGACGATCACGCCAGAGAACAGCCCGGCGCCGATCTGTCCGACGCAGCTGAAAGCTGTCACGACGCCCATCTGCATCAGGGATCCGGTGATTTCGAGCACGAATAGCGGCATCGCCACGAACCCGAACGCATCCCCTGCCGTAGAGATGGCATGGGCCAGCCAGAACAGACCGAAACCTAGCTTGCGCGACTTGTTCATTGCGGGGCCCTCGAGGGTCCACTCGTCGGGTGCATGTGAAAGACACCCCCCGCCATCAACCTATCATGGGGCGAAATACTCGCCCAGCAGGCTCGTGAGCCAGCTCGGTTGGCGGACCGAGCCCCGCGCGGAAAACTCCCGCACGTAGGGTTTGACGTCTAGTACCGGGGTTTGGTCGAGGGCGTCGAGACCGCGTACCGTAAGCGTCATCCCCTTGCGATCAATCAGCTCGCAGCGGCTGAGCGCAAGCCGGTTCGGGCGATTGACCATTCGCGTCGCGAATATTCCGAGCTTCGGCAGGTCGACGCGATTGCGGGGGTGAAGCGTGCTCCGGACGACTTCGCTCTCGGCAATGCGATCGAAGACGAAGACGACTTCGAGATGCGAATAGGCTTCGATCCCGAGCAGGGCGTCCTCCTCGAACTGGGTGGAGTCCAAAACAATGTCCGAAGTGACGGCACCCCAGTGGTCATACCCTATCGCGTCGCGACGGCAGCGCACGCTGCCAACGGCACGCAGCAAGAACTCGACGGGTGACGGTGTCATGATTCCTCCGTGAGCCGGTCGAACCGGCAAGGTGTCGGCTCTGTGAACCGAAGTGGCCCCTAGCCATGCGTCGAGCCATCACTCGGCCTCAGCCGAACCGGCCCTATCGAAGGCGCGCACCGGACTGACGCAGGCCGCACAGGCCGCGGTGTTACGCGGTCTTGTTGCAGATCGTCGCGCAGAAGGACCCGATTCGGTGGTGCAGATAAACGGAAATGATCTCTTCGTGCAAGGCCTCGCCGTTCAACGTGGGGCGCACGGCCGTGCCCCGTTCGGCAAGCTCGACGAGCCCCCGGGCGAGCAGGTCGCCGAACACGCTGCTGAAAGGTTCTTCTTCGAACAAGTCTACCCCATACTCGCGCTTGAAGCGTTCCAACTGGATAGGTTGGCAGGACTTGAAGGCGAACCCGAGGGCCGTGGCGATGGCCTGATGGGAGGTCAGTCGGCGTCCAAACGACAGTGCAGGCAACTGCTCGCGTTCCATCTGTTGGAGGTACGCATTGATGTCTGACGTGTTGTGCGTCTGGACGACTTCCCGATTCGCGCCGGTGAGCCAGCCATATGCGCCTGGGCCAAATGCGAGCATGGTATCGAAGCGCTGCCACTTATTGCGGGAGACGCGTGGGATGTTGCCGTCGGGATAAGTTCCCGGAAGACTCCACCAACCGCAAGGGCTGGGCCGATAGCCGTAGTCAAGCAGGTACTGCACGGCGACTTGCCGCATGGCGTAGGTCGTCAGTAGACTCGGAAACATGCCTTCCTCTTGCAGCTTGATGCGGATTTTGGGCACGTTCCAGGCTGCGCGGTTGCCGATGCCCATGGCCTGGCGGTCCGCGTTGCGCAGGCGGTAGATGGTAATGGTGGGCACCTTCAGCTCGACCAGCGTTCGAATGTCTTCACCGACCGACTCGACTGTCTGGTGAGGTAGACCGAACATCATGTCGACGTTGAACGGGCAACCGGTGTCGAGCAGGTTGTAGATAGCCTGGCGCGACATCTCAGGGCTGTGCCCGCGGTTCGTGAAGCGATTGACCTCTGCGGTGAACGACTGCACGCCAACACTGAAACGGTTGAACCCCAGCTCGACCAAGTTCCGTATCTTGTCGGCGTGGCAAAAGTTGTCGGGGTTGCCTTCGATGTTCATTTCGCAACCGCGGATCAATGAAAAGCGGTCATGCACGTGTTCCAGAAGAGTGGCGAGGTTTCGTTCGGTCATCAGCGCGGCTGTGCCACCACCGATGTAGAAGGATTCGACGCGCGCTTTGGACACCCAGTGTACGTTCTCGGCGTAGTAGGTCGATTCACGCAACAGAGCCTGCGTCCAACGGTTCAGCGACTCTTCGCGATTCGTCTTGGTGGCGAGCTGCTTGACGTAGTTGCAGAAGTGACAGATGTACTCGCAAAGTGGAAAGTGATAGTAGAGATGCGCGGGGCGCTCCTCTCCGGGGTGACGCATGTAGTGATCGAGCAGCGCGTCTGGCTCCAAACGTTCGCCGTAGTTCGCGGTCACGTTGATGTTGTAGTCGTCCCGTTCAATCTGCAACTCCGGGTTTCTGCGCAACAAAGCCCCGAAATCGGGCTCGTATTGGGCAAGGGAATCCCTATTCGGTGCGGTGTTCAGCACTTCGCCAAGCATGGTTTCTACCCTTCCTTATGTGTTATGTTTTTGTGTGCTTCGTAGCTTCGTCTACCGGTTGTTTGCGCTGCGTGGGTCGCCCTGGAAGAACCTCCAGATTTCTCCAGGGGCATCCACTTCGGTGCTCGTGTTTCCGAAGAACAGCGGGAAGCGGTATCTGCGTTGCGGAATGCTGTGCCCCCCGCCGTGAATAGTGAGAACGGCAAGCTGATGCGCAGCTCCGACCGACCAGGTTTGTTCGTCCGCCCAAGTGTTCGGATCGCCGTCTCGCTCGGGATAGCGTCGAACCGCGACTTTCCCGAGGTCACTGCCTTTGGGCACGAACTGCATGGCCGTCGCGTGCGTGGACAGCACCGGGCCCATTCTCACGAGGCCGCGAGCGGAGAGCTCGCCCCCGTCGTAGGGGTTGATGGGGTCTTCGGTGCCGTTGACGATCATCAACGAGACCGCGCGGCTGGTCCGCGGACACTTCGAGTCTTCGCCTGTCGGCTGATTGGCGGAGATCGCCGCGAACTTGGCGATCTTTTCGGGTAGTTCGATGGCGAGTCGATAGACCATGTGCCCACCATTGGAGAAGCCGACGGCGAACACCCGCGAAGCATCCACGGAGAGATTCGCTTCGAACCAATTGATGACACTGTCGACGAACTCGACGTCGCGGCTGTCGTTCAGAGTGGCCGCGGTGGTGCGCCCCTTCTGGCAGGTGTTCCAGTGCTCGCCGGTGCCCCGAAGGTACGCGACGACATCCCCCGCGCGCGCCGCCAACTCCTCGAATTCGTAGCCGGTGTACGCGCGCATTTGCTCCGGCGTCTCGCGGCCACCGTGGAAAATCAGGATCAGCGCGGGGTGCTTAGCGCGCCCTTCGGGTACCGCGTACAGAAACGAGCGCCGGGTGCCGTCGATCGTCAGCGACTGCGTCCTCAGGGACTCGCGTAGAGCGGGTTGCGCGGGCTCAGTGACGTCGAAGTGAAACGCTACGAAATAGGCGGCACCTGCAAGCGCGCACGCGGCGAGGGCTCCTCCGCCGAGCCAACGAATGAATGGACGCATCTGGGTTTCCTTCGTCCCGGAGCTCGACCCTCACGCAGCAAGCGACGTGATCTCGTCCAGCCATTGGCGGCTGTCCAAGAAGGTTTGGTGAGATTTGATACTGCTCAGCCGGCGAATATCGCTGGCTATGAGCGTGTTGTTCTCGAACAAGAACACGCTTTCGTGAGGCAAGAGGAGACCCCACACGCGATGCATGAAGGGCGGCTCTATCTTGACGCCCATGGCCGCGAACAGCCGACCTTCGGGGTCTGCGCCAAACGTGAAGTGGACGCCTTTCGATCGCCACCACGCGGAATGGTCGTGCGCGCTTACCGCGAGCACCGTCGTGTTGCGGCGCTTGAACTCGGAAGCAATGCGCGCCAGGTCCGTCAGGTGCAGGCGGGAATAGGGGCACCAACTGCCACGGTAAAGCACCAGCAGTACTCGGCGATCTCGCGCGAAGTCCGCGAGGGAAACGCTGTTTCCCTCGACCTCGATCGGGATATCGGGCAGTCGTACGGGTACGGACGCGCCGATCGCATTTTGGCGAACGCTGTCGGGCTGCTCGGTCAACGGGTAGAATATGCGTTTGACAAACGAATCGAGCGCGAAGGCCCAGCGCATGCGACTGCCACACTTGAACGGTACGAAGAGTGCCGGGACCAATAGGAAGCGAGCAGCGATCCACAGTCCCGCCAGTGGCATGCGAAGTTTGGCAACAATGGCAGCGTGGCGGCGGATCGAAGGCTCGCTTTCCGATCTCGATGAAGTGACCAGGTTGAGCGCTGATTCATTCGTCGACATGCGTGTCCTCCGAAGGCGTGACGTTTCATGCGTCGAAGTGCTCCACGACCGTCGCGTGGTCGTGGCGTCCCCCGAGCTCCGATTGGTAGACGTGAACGAAGGTCAGACCGCTCGGTCTGTGATAGGCGCGCGTTCGAATATGCGCTTGGTCGAACAGAAACAGCGGACGCGTGATCTCCAGATCGATGGCGCGCGTTGGCGTAGACAGCCCGGGCTGCAGCAGGGAGCGACTCTCGCCGTTCGCCTCGAGGACCATGGCTTCGCGCGCCGTGGCCGCCTGCGCGCCGATCTCGATGTATGACCACTGGTCGGCTGCTTCGGAGTCGTGCCGATGCACGCGGATTGGGCGGACCACTTCGGCAACCGGCGTTGCGGAACCAAGCTCGCCCAGTGCTTTGCGCACCGGTCGCGATGGCACCTTGTCGGAGACTTCATCCGACTTGAACATCTGAATGATCGGGCCATTGACTTGGGTCGGAAGGGCCGCCAGCGACCCTCCATCCGACATGGCGACGGGACGCAACACAATCTCCGAACGGACGAAGCGTTCCTCCCCATTCATGAAACGCACGTCGCCGACCAAGACATGCCGCCGCTGCATTACCTGAAGCGCTCCGCGTATTTCGAACTGGTCTGCCGTGAACAAAGAAAAAGGGCGTTCGTAGCGAATGCTGGCACGAGCTACGACCACACCGAAATTCAGCTCCCGGAGCATGCGAGGGAACGGAATCAGGTGTTCGTGCGTCCACTTTGCCCAGCAGCGCATGAAGGCGGTCAGGACCGTGCGCGTGTGCAGCTGCATCGAGTCGAATAGACTCGTGTCGCTAAACATTTGGATCGAGGTCCAGCGCGCCATATTTCACTCCGTGCCGAGGCGCGCTCGCCCAATGGCGAGCGCTCCGAGATTGACGGCCAAGACGTCTTGCGCGCCGGCACCCGAGATCATTCCGCAGAAATCCCGGACATAGCGCTCGAGATGCAGCGATGATGCGTAGCCGCGCGCGCCGGTCAGTCGCAAAGCGTCGAGTGAGACGCTCAATGCGTGTTCGGTTATCTGATGCTTTGCCGTCGAAACGACTTCGTCGAACAACGGATTGGTGGTGCCGGCGTCCAGCCCCGAAAGCGCCGGATCGATCAACGCTTGGGACGTGTATACGGCCATTTGCATCTTACCAAGGCGCGCTTGAACCAGTTGCATGCTGGTGAGCGGCGCTCCGTAGCGAACAGTTGTGGACAGATAGCGGACGCACTCGGTCGCAATGCGTGCCATTCGTCCGATTGGAGCGCAGCTCAGGATGGCGCGCCGTGGATTCAAGAAGCCCTGGAGATGGTCGAGTCCATTGCACGCGGACACCACGTGTCGCCGCGGGATCCGTACGGAGTCGAAGCTGAGTGCGGCAAGCCCGGAGCCGCGCAAACCCATCGTTTCGATCGGATGGACCGTCACACCCGGGGATTGCCGGTCGATCAGCACGACGGCCATGTCGCCCGTCGCAGTGTTCACGACGTACGTCATATATGCGTCAGCAATCGAGCCTGCCGTCACCATCACCTTCGAGCCGTCGACGATGTAGTCCTCGCCGTAGGGTCGGGCCGTGCTCGCCAGGCTGAAGGCGTCGCTGTCTTCGGTGTAAGCGAATGCCACGAGCCGGGTGCCGAGCGAGCACGGAACCACGTATTCGTCGAGGACGGCGCGGTCCTCACTTCTCAAGAGCATGTTCCCCACGGCCTGGAACAGGCTGATCAGCAGCGTGAACGAAGCGTCGTCGCACAGGTAGCCGACGCGCTCCAGGGCGCGTCCCCAGCTCTGCAAGCTCAAGCCAGCGCCGCCCACGCTGCGCGGGAGCGATGCAGCCAGCAGTCCAGAGCGAGCCGCTTCCACCAGGTACTCTCGCGGAATCGGTGTGCCGGCTCGGTCGCGTTCGAGGGCCGTTGCCGAAATCTCCGCCAACAGATCGAAGGCCGATTCATCCACCCACGTGGCCATTGCCTCGCGAGATGTTCCCAACTGCCCGAGGGAGCCCGAATCCGAGTCACGAGGCTTGGTCTCGGGTAAGACTTCGTGCGCGCCGGGTGGGGGCGCCCATCCGGAAACTTGATGCGCGGTCATCTCGCTCACCCACCCGCAATCGCCGTCAAGATTTCCAGCCGGTCCTGCTCTCCAACCGGCTTCTCGAAATGATCATCCTGAACCTGGCTCCCGTTCAGAAAGACGACGTGCGACTTTCGTAGCTGTCCGTCCGGGTCCATCAAGATCGGCGTCAAACGCGGGTAGCTCTTTACCAGAAGATCGAGCCCCTCTCTGATCGTCGGCGCCGCAATCGAGTGTTCGCGTCGATAGTCCGTATAACGTTGAAGAACTCCCGAAACCAATATGTTCATGACCTCTCCGTGGGCTTCTGAGGTGACAGTCCTTGGCGGTGCCGAGTTGGTGGGACGCGCAACGGGCGCGACTACGAGACTCCCGCCAACGCTCGCTCGGCGAACGGATCCGAAGCTCGTTTCAAAGGGTGGAAGCCAGGCGCCAGGTACGCGCCGAAGTAGCTCAGGAAGAACGCCGCGAAGCGTTCTTCGAAGAACAAGAAGCGAAACCAGCCACGATAGAACGACCAGCGCAGGGCGTCGCCGGTTTGCGCGGCGAACCAAAATGCCGTGACGAACAAGGTCGCGGGATAAAGAACGAACGCGACGATACCCATGGCGACGCGCGTGAAATAGCCGACACCTAGATCGTCAGCGACGTCGTGGACCACGGCGCGATGCTCGATTTCCTCGGCAAAGTGCCAGCGCAACAGCAGGCTCAGCTCGCTATCCGTTGCATCGAAGTATTCTGCTTTGCAGAGACACATCTCTCCCAGCAGCGTGTTGAAGTGCTCTAGACCCGCTATCAGCGCAACGCGCTGGCGAGAACGCAGCGCCGGAAATAGCACGCGGTAGTAAACGAACCGCTCTAGCTCGTGGAACTTGCGAAAGCGCAATCCCAACCGTCGTAGGTAGACGCGCGCCGCACCATGTTGGGCTCCGTGCGACGCTTCCTGGCCGAGCCACGCCCTCAACTGCCTGTTTAGCTCGTTGTTGCTGACCTGCCCCACGTAGGGGCGCATGATGGCAACGAATTCATGTTCATCGCAGAGTAACAAGGTGTAGGCGTTGAACAGATCGGTACGAAAACGATCTCCTCGGAACCACAGGCCTGCGGTGGCGCAGTCGAACTGCGGGCGCACGCGTCGCACCCGTAGAAGGCGGCCTTTTCCACGAAATTCGCCGTCTGAGAGGATGCCGGGAGGGCCAGGGTGTGCCTTGGTCATCGATAAAGGTCCGCCAGCGTTTCGAACTGTGCGCGCAATCCCGCAACACCGAGATGCCCGAACTCCTCGCGAGGAACCGTAGCGGCTCCTAGAGCCCGTGAGCACTTCACGTACTCACGGTGCGCAACAGGGTTCAGCCAGCCGGTGCTGGGTTTGCGTATTCCAATCTCTCATGTCCCGACTCGCTGGAGCTCGCGTGTGTCCGCGAAGTCCAGCGACGTCGGTGAATGTCCTTGGTGCTGTTACCTAGCTGGCGGCAGGTGAGCTGTCAACCAACGAAACCTGAAGAGTTCGTAAGCAGTATGTTAGTGACAGCAATCGCTCACTAATAGGTTGCTAGGGTCAGCTGCTCTCTCGAGATTCTGCGTTGCGACAGGTTTCAGTCGCGCCTTGCGCATGGGTGGGCGGAGCGGTTGTGCTGGTCGCGCGATGCCAACCTTACGAGTCGTTCATAAATCGATGTGAGAATATGAAGATGTCGACAGGTGGCGGAAAAAAGAGCTTTCGAAGTGGCTCGAGCGTTTCGGTAGACCTTGACGACGTTTCTTCTTTGGCCGATAGAGGACCCAAGCCGATGCCCCGAACACTCTTCGAGAAGATTTGGAACGCTCACGTTGTTGACGCACCCAACGACGGGCCTGCAGTGCTCTACGTCGATCTGCACCTGATTCACGAGGTGACGTCACCCCAAGCCTTCGCTGTATTGCGCGAGCGTGGGCTCGCCGTACGTCGACCGGAACGTACCGTTGCCAGCATGGACCATTCCGTGCCCACGCAGAACCGAGCCCTGCCGATTGCCGACGCACAAGCGCGCCATCAGGTGGCGGTGCTGCGGGAGAACTGCGAGCTTCACGGGATCGAGCTATTCGATCTCGACAGTCCGTCGCACGGAGTCGTGCACGTGATCGGTCCCGAGCTCGGTTTGACACTGCCTGGAATGACCATCGTTTGCGGCGATAGCCATACTGCAACGCATGGGGCGTTCGGGGCGCTCGCGTTCGGAATTGGAACCAGCGAAGTCGGGCACACGCTCGCAACCCAGTGCCTGCTTCAGCGGAAGCCGAAGGTGTGCGCGGTGGTCGTCGATGGCAAGCTCGGTTTGGGCGTGACTGCGAAGGACGTTATCTTGGCTCTGATTGCGAAGATCGGCGCCTCGGGTGGCAATGGCTATGCGTTCGAGTACCGGGGGTCGGTCGTCCGAGCCATGTCGATGGAAGAGCGGATGACTCTTTGCAACATGAGTATCGAGGCAGGCGCGCGGTCCGGTATGGTAGGCCCCGACGAAACAACGTTCGAGTACCTGAAGGGGCGGCCAAGGGCGCCGAGTGGCACGGACTGGGACGCGGCGGTCGAACGTTGGCGACACTTGCCGACGGACGACGAAGCGACGTTCGATCGAAGCGTCAGACTCGACGGCTCGTCGCTAGAACCCATGGTCACCTATGGAACCAGTCCAGACATGGCGGTACCGATTACCGATGCCGTTCCCGAGCCCCAAGGGGATGTCGGAAAGCAGCGCGCGCTCGACTACATGGGCATCGAGGCGGGCGCATTGCTTCAGCAGCTTCCCGTTAACGTCGTCTTCGTAGGGTCGTGTACCAATTCGCGGCTCTCGGATCTGCGAGCCGCGGCCGCGATTCTGCGTGGGCATCGCGTACACCAAGGCGTTCACATGCTGGTGGTTCCCGGGTCGTCGCGGGTCAAGCGCCAGGCCGAAGAAGAAGGTCTGGATGTCGTCTTTCGCGATGCCGGTGCAGAATGGCGCGACGCGGGCTGCTCGATGTGCATCGCCATGAATGGAGACGAGATCGAGCCGGGCCAATATGCAGTATCGACATCGAACCGCAATTTCGAAGGCCGACAGGGTAAGGGGGGGCGCACCTTCCTGGCGAGCCCACTGACTGCCGCTGCTTCCGCCGTTCGCGGGCGGATCACGGATCCACGGGAGTTTCTTTGATGCAACCTCTGAGAATCTTGAAAAGCTCAGTGATCTGGCTCGACCACGACAACATAGACACTGATCAGATCATTCCAGCGCGGTTCTTGAAGGGAACCGAGCGGAGCGGTCTCGGTGAACACCTGTTTGCAGACTGGCGAGACAAGCCGGGCTTCGTACTTTCCAGGCCGGAGATGCGTTCTAGGACCATCTTGTTCGCGGGGGCAAACTTCGGTTGCGGAAGTTCGCGGGAGCACGCACCTTGGGCGATCTTGGGATACGGCATCCGTGCTGTTATCGCCCGCTCCTTCGGGGATATATTCAAAGCCAACGCATTGAAGAACGGGCTCCTCCCCATCAGCGTAAGCGAGGAAGACAGCGCGCGCTTGCGTGCCCGTCTCGAGAGCGACCCGGATGCAGAGCTATCGGTGGACGCAGAGGCGGCGTCTCTCGACATCGGTGAAGGCTCGAAGATCCGCTTTCCAATCGATCCCTTCGCTCAGCGCATGCTGCTGGCGGGAAGCGACGAACTCGACTACCTCAGGAGGCTGAGCAGCAAAATCGACGCATTCGAGCGACGCCTGGAGTAGAGAATCTCCGAGGCGCGTACGATTGTCGAAGGGCGCTCGTCGAGGCCTGTAGAGTTGGCAACCCGTTCGGCGCTTTGGCGGGGGGCAGGTCAGCGGCCTGGCTGCGAGCTTGGTTCCGATTCGGGCTCGGCATTCTGCAGTTTGCTGTAGACGCCCGATGAAGTTCCGTGGGCGGTTTTCCTCGGCCGTGTTCTCGTCGAAGTCAACAGTGTGTAGCCGACACCACGTATCGTGCGCAGCTGCGAGGCCGCCGGTCCGAGTTTCCGACGCAGCCTTCCGACGTGGACTTCAATCACGTTGCTATCGACCGCCTTGGCAAAGGGCCAGACGACGGATCGGATCTCGTCGCGACTCACGACTTCTTCCGCGCGCAGCACTAGATGTCGAAGTAGGGCGAACTCGCGCCACGTGAGATCGAGCGGAGCGGCATTTACGTAGGCTTGTTGAACACTTTGATCTACCTCGACGGCCCCGATGCACAGGCGGCAAGTCATCGCACTGTACGTGCGCCGAACCAGTGCTCGGATTTGACCACAGAGCTCCAGGGGGTCGCATTCGAGGGGCAGGCATTCGTCAACCCCCCTGTTGAATGCGCTGAGCTTGGCAGAGACGCTGGGCTCGGCCGTGAGCATGATGATCGGAAGCGACGGATGGGAGGAGCAAATCCTCGCAATCAGCTCGATTTGTGCTTCCTGAATGCGCGGGCAATAGACGACCACGAGGCGACAGAATGCCGCAAAAGCGTCAGGTACGATTTGATCGGCGCTGTGAGCACTCACTTCTAGACCTTGCTGTCGGAGTACTTCGACGAGCTCGAGTGCTGCCGTCGAGCCGTCGCTGATAGCTACGATATGCATCGTTTCTTCCCGCCTCGCTCAATATACTTCGGAGTCACCCAACGCACTCAGGGCCCGAGCCGCTCGCGGGCGTCGCGTGTCCGTGTTCACATCCTAGGTTCTCTGACTGTGTCGGGTCCCTCCAAAGCACGACTCCGAATGTGACGTGAGCATCGTACTTCTTGGCAGATATCTTGTCGACCCAAAACTCCGAGCGAAGGCGACGTCTTGCCTCACTCATGAGCTGAAGACAAACGTGGCGGTTCTCGTTGGAGTTGGAGATCAACTCGGGGCTTCGAGCTCGGCGAAGGACTCCGTGTGACGAAGGGCATGCCAAGTTCGTAAGACTGATGGGGCAATGTCTACGGCAGGAAACAGTGCCGAAGAAGAGGTTCGGTTTCCAAGATTTCGCTGCCTCACAACACCCTAAGGGCCCGCGAATGGTTAAGTCCTACCGCTGGGCACGTTTGCCAGCGTTTCCTTTCGGTCACCACCCCGTCGGTCGTGGCGCTCTCCGCCAGCGTGTTTTCGGTCTGCGCCGTAGAGTCCACCACCCGAGAAAACTCGGCCGTCGGTTCCGACCAGCAAGACCTGTCCCTCGGGCTACCGGTCACGCTTCTGTCCCGCGTTAGAACCGCTCCGTCGTGCGTGCGGCCTACGCCTGGTCGCTTGACCCGGACGGTTCTCGTTGGAGCTCTGCAGCAGGCGAGGATACGAGCTCGGCTAGACGGGACTGCTCGCTCAGTGGTCGGCCTCGCTCGCCGTAAGAGGCAACTGCAGGCGGAAGCAGCACCCCTTGGCGGGCAAGTTCTCGACGCTCACCGACCCTCCGTGAGCCTCGGCAGCCTGCTGCACGATCATCAGCCCGATCCCGAAACCGGTTTTGTCTTTCGCTCCCTGCGCGAAAGGCTCGAACAGCTCCTTGGCCACACGCTCGGGAATTCCACCGCATTCGTCTTCGATCTCGAAACAGGCGAACTGTTCGAATTCGGAGAGCCGAACGGAGATGCTCCCCCCGGTTCGGGTGAACTTGATGGCGTTGCCCAGCAAGTTGGAAATGGCCGAATGGATGAGCTTGCGGTCGGCACTTGCGCTGATTGGTTCGAGCTCGAGCCCGATGCGGATATTGCGGCTCTCGGCCTGGGGGCTCAGCTCGTTCGCGATCTCTCGGCCGAGTTCGCGCAGATCTACTGGTACCCGGCGAAGCTGGAACTCACCGAACATTCGCGCGCCAAGGATGGCATTGTCGACGAGCTCCGAAAGGCGCGCATGCGCCTGCTCCAAGCGCTGCCAGGTTCCGCTGTCACTTTGGCTCCGAGCCTTCAACAGGGAACTGGCGATTCTAGCGGTGTGCAAGGGATTCCTTATCTCGTGCGCAATGAATGAGAAATGCTCGGCTGCTTGCTGCTCGACCTGGCGATCACGCAACTTCGCGTATTGCCCAGCGGCCTGAGCTCCGCCCGCCCCGATCAGCTCGAACAAGCTCTCGCATTGTTGGATGCTGAAGCTGACTCCCTGGCTCCGAGCCACGCGCAGAATCGACTCCCCCACCATACTGAATTCGCGCACGAGCTGGTCGATCTTCACGCCCAGCTCGAGGCGTTGCCGCCCGTGGTGCTGGGCTCCATCGTGACGCGTCCAGCTTTCGACCGGGATGCTCAAGCACGCGACCAGTTCATCCAAGAACTCTGGCAGATCGTTGATTAGCAACGGGCGGCTCACGTCGTCGAGCCGAAAGTAGAGCCGCACATGCCGCCCCCAGTCATCGATGATTTCCCGCCGATGAAGGCGGATGAACTCGGAAAGCGAAGACTGCATGCTACCCCTGAAGGTGTCCCATGCTCGAGCGCTGGTCAAAGCGCCAACCTTTCTCGTCAAAACACGTCTTGCCAAGCCGGTGACATCACACCTACTTTCCACCTACTTCATGAAAAAAGCGATTTTGGGCCGTTCTGGCATGGGCAAGGTGGTGTTCGAGATGGTGCCCACCGCGGCCGAACGTGGGGCGGCGGGGCTTCGCGCGGAGGCGCGCAAGGTCCGGCAGCTTTTTGTGAAGAGCGGCATCGAACAACGAGTGGACAGCGTGCTGATCCCTCAGTTGATCGCCGAGGAAGGCGATCGGCCGGTGAAATTGGCGAGCAAGCTGGATATCTTGGAGGCGCAACCAATCTTGAGCGACGAGCTAAGGCTGGACACCGTCGTCACCCAGGTCACCGCCTTCATGCCGCTGCCCGCGTTGCGCGAGCGCATCGCCAAAATCGAAGCGGCTGGCGTGCGCAGCGTGGTGTTTGTCGGGGTCCCGCGGGTTTTCGACCAACGGGACGTCGTTGGCATCTTTCCGAACGACGCGGTTCGGATCTTCGCGGACCAGATTCCCGAGCGGGGGGTCATTCTCATTCCGACGCGGCCAGGCGAGCTCGAGCGCTTCTCGAGCAAACTGGCAGCAGGCGCCACGTTCGGGCTGACGCAGCTCTTGTTCACGGACAGCATCGTGCGCTTCCTGACCGCACTGGCTGTCGAAGAGCGCCGCCCGGAGATCTTATTGTCCTTCGGCTACGTCCCGAACATGGAAACTGAACGCGGCCTGATTCGCTGGTTGATCAAGGACACGACACCGGAGGCGCAAGCCGAGGCGGAAACGGTGGCGCGGCTCGCGGCGTTGCCCTTTCGTCGCAAGAAGGCAGCGCTCGTGGAGCTCGTCAGGCGTGTGGTGGGACCGGTTCGGGCGTTGGGCTTTCCCTTGAGCCTGCACTTCGAATGTCCTTACGGTGCCTCGCAGCCGGCGATGGAAGCGTTTGGTGCGGTCCTGGACGCCTGGGAAAGCGAGCTCGGCAGTCGACCGACAAACCCGCTGTCTAGCTGAGCTTGGTGGCCAGCGCAGCGCCCGGTTGCACCTCGAAAGCGCCGCGATCGGGCTACTCCGCCCCAGCCGGCCGCGCCGAGTCGGCTCGAGCAACGCTTTCGGGCCAGCGCGGGGCGGTCCCGTACCACGCGACGAGGAGCCCCGTGACGAGGACCGCGTAGACGGCGCGGTAAAACGCCCGTTCGCTGCCGCTCAGCGGCGGGTCCACTTCGAACCAACCGTGGGTTCGTGTGATGCGGAATACCAACAGGTTGGCTGCGTCGGTGGCGAAGTGCAGGGCGATCGGGACCCAGAGGCTGCCGGACACCAAATAGGCAATCGCAAGAACCAGTCCGCCCAGCGTCCAGCTGACGACCTGCGGTCCGTTGACGGGGTTGGTGGGAAAGTGGATGACAACGAAGACGACCGTGGTGAAGACGAGGATGAAGGCCGGCCCGAGACCTGCCAGCGTCAGCGCAAGGAAACCTCGGAACAACACCTCCTCCTGCACGGCAACCACACCCAAGACGGCCAGCCCCAAAGCGAGGTCAGCGAGCCTTTGATGCCGTGCGATGGTGATACGCCCTGCGCGCGCCGCCATGAGGAATCCGATGGCCGACGCGAAGGTAACGAAGGCGGCGATGAGGGCACTGGTCAGGTTGCGGGTCGGGTTGGAGAGGCCCAGCATTGCTGGCCCTGCATCCAACAAGATGCGGCTGAGCAGCAGCACGCTGCCGAGAACCAGCAGGTTCGCGACGCCGCCGAGGACGAGCACCCGGGGCACCACGCGATTTTGGAGCTTGGAAAGGTCGCCGCCCACGCGCCGGACCAGAGCCACGGCTGCTCTTGCCCAGCCGAGATAGACCCCGACACCCAGCGCGATGCTCACGACACGCAAGCCGAGTGTCACGGCTTCTCCTTCAGAAGCTTGTCCCCGCAAGCAGTGCGCAAAGCGTGGTGGCTCAGCGCGGTCGCGCTCAGGACGGTCGCCAGGAGATGTTGCCTGGATTGGTAGAGCGCGGCGCTCGCCAGGGCGCTCAGCGCCAGTTCTTCGGCGAAGCGCAAGGGTTCGGCGACCGCGCCGGCGCTCCGAAAGTCCACGAGGCCCCAGATGCCGAACACGACCAGTGGCGCGGCGATTGCCAAGACGGTTCTCGTGAGCGCGCTCGCACCCGTTCGATAGCCCCACCAGGCCAAAGCGGCCACGATTCCCGCCTCCATCAGCCCCCGCAAAACGACGTTGAACCAGCGGAGCCGCGTGATCATGCTCCGGTTTGCCATCTCGATCGGCCTGGTCAAGGAGGATTCGCCCTGAGCTCGATCCAATTACGTGCGAATCGCATACATTATACGTGCGAATCGCACGCAACAGGAAGCGTCGCCGGTGTCCGACTCAATGCACGCCACCGAACGCAAGTACCAAGAATCCAAAAGCCCCAAACACCGCATGCACGATGATGGCCAGCGTCGTGTTCTTCCGGAACTGGACGATCGCGGGCAAGATGAAGAAGGTGGGGGCGGCCGCCACGACCAAGTCGAGCCCCATCGGAACATGCCAAAAGGCCCAGCACAGTCCGTGACCAAGCCAAGCCCACCTGCTGCTCGCCTCTTGCCGCGGCAAGATATAGCCTCGCCACAGCAACTCTTCCCCAAAGATGTTGAAGAAGAAGAATGCCGGCCACACCGCAACGATCCAGCGGTGTTCAGCGTCGAGTGGCATGTTCTGAAAGAAGAACGGTGTGGCATCCATCCCCCACATCGGCATCAGCACTTTGGCCACGAAATAGGAGGCCGCGCACAAGCCAGTGAAGGCGCCCCCGGTCCACAGCCAGTCCAACGACGAAAGTCGCTGAATGCGCATCCGCGTCAATAGCTTGGAGATCTCCCAGGTGCCCACCTCTCGACGCGTCAGAAGTAGCGCCCAACAGAGCATCGGAGCGAGCACGAAAAGTCCAACGCTGATAAAGTAGGCCGCCTCGATGATGACGCCGAAGTGCCGATGGAGTAGCGGGATCAGAACCCAGCAGGCGAACCCATTCAACAACGTGGGCACCCCAAACAAACGCAACAGGTCGCGGGGCTTCAATGGCTTCAACGAGGTATTCATGACAATCAACTTGGGAGCGCGACCAGGGCTCTGCTACTCGGGTTGGGGTCTTTCGAGGTGAGCGGCAAGGCATCCTCGGATCGGCGAAGAAAGCCGTGCCAGAAGCGCTCGGAAGAGACCGTTGGCGCCATCCTGGAGGCCGCTGCTCGGGTTTTCGCGCGGGAGGGCTATGGGGCGACCACCAATCGCGTGGCACAAACGGCGGGTGTCAGCATTGGTTCGCTGTACGAATATTTCGAGAACAAGGACTCCTTGCTGGTCGAGCTCGGGCGGATGCATCTTCGACAAGCCGAGGCTGCCGTCGGGTCGCTTCTGTCCCATCAGCCCGCCGCGCCAGAGCTCGAGCCGCTGCTTCACCGCATTATCGATACGTTGCTCGAGCTGCATGAGCGCCACCCTGGCATGCACGAAACATTGGAGCGTGTCGCCCATCGGGATCCCGAACTCGCGCGGCGAGCCACCCGGCTGCACGAGCAGCTGGTCGAGGCTCTCAAGCAAGCGCTGCCCGGCGACCTCTCTCCGGATGTCGGCGATGCGCGGGCCCGCATCGTGGTCACGACACTCGGTGCGCTCGTCCACTCGCTGCTCGTTCCCACCAACGACCCTTCGACTCGCCAGCTGCTGCGAGACGAAGTGTTCGCGCTGTGCGCAGATTTCCTCGACAGGCGGTTGCAGGGGCAAACCAGGTAGCAGCTAGCGCGACGGGATTGGCAACGCGGGTTGCCAGCAGCATCTGATCTTCGGCATCGAAGTGGCGATTCCCGGCGGGTTCCGCGGGCAGCCGGAGGCCGGGGCTCGTTGAGCCTACTTCTTCTTGGCGCCGTTGGTGGCGGCCATGCGAATGGCTGCGTCGAGCGCACTTTCGTTGGCTCGCCGCGCCGCGGCCTTGTGCTTCGTCGCGGCCTTGTGCTTTGTCGCAGGCTTGTGCTTCGTTGCCTTGGGCTTGGTCTCGGCTTTGGCGATGCGCTTCGCTTCGGAAGTTGGTTTCCGGGAGGTTCTGACCTTTGCAGCGACTGGGCCTGGCCGCGCGGGCGCCGACGTGGTGGTGGCGCGCGCGTGCGATTCGTCAGCGGTTTCTGCAGGGGAATTCGGGTTGCTGGTGACGCCTGAGGTAGTGGCATTGGCCTCGGCCAGGGGCGAGGCAACGTCGGTCGACAACGACTTCGAGCCCGACGGCCCGGCTTCTACTTCGGGCTCGCTCGACGACACGCCGCCAGTTGCCAGCTGTATAGGAGCAGCAGCCATCTGCGCGGGAGCGCGGGCTGGTTCGACGGGAACCGATGGCAAAGCGTTCGGGCCAGGCAGCAGGGAAAGCCAGCTGAGCGCGGCTCTCAAGTTCGCTGGCGCGCGCGCTTCGACAAACGCGGTAGCGCGACGCTCACCCGCCAGGTATCCATTTTCGATTCCGAGACCCCGAGCGCCCGCACGCAGCCAGTTTTGGCGGTACCCCACCACCACAAACCCCATCACGAGCAGCAGGGCGAGCAGCCGCCGGCCCCACCGGCTGCGTCCTGAAGCTCGCCGAAAATCGACTTCGCTCGGTATCTCCACACGACGTTGAGGTAGGACGTAGGGATCGCGGATCGGCGCTTGCCGCGGCGACGTCGGCACGACGACTTGCCGACGCACGACCGGCTGCGTTCTCGAAGCCGACACCCTGGCAGCTTCAAACGCTGCCGCAGCTGCGGCCCGTGTCGCAGCGCTCACGCTCGACGCCGCACTCGCCCCGGGCGAGGTCGCCGCAGCGTGCGCAACGGTTTGGAATGGGGCCGTCGCCGTGGCAAGCCTCCTTGCGGCCGGTGCCGTCGGCACGGCACGCCGCGCCGCGGCTTCAACTGGCCATGCCCGCAATGCCGCTCTTCGGAAGGGCGACGAGCCCCCACGTGCCTGCGGGGGCCGCTGAAGCACGCGTGTCGGTTCCTCGGATAGGTCGAAGCCCTCGAAATCTTCAAGCGCTTCGATCTCGTTGAGCTCCTCGATCTCGTCGAGCTCCTCGAACTCCTCGATCTCGTCGTCGATCTCCTCATCGAGATCGGCTAGCGAACGCAGGCGCCGCCAGCGTTCCATGCCGTCCTTCCAGACCAACGTGGAGCCGTCGATCAAGCTCAGACGAAACGCGTCGTCGAGCTGGTCGACATTCATGCGTTTCATATCATCGCTTGATAACAAGACGTGCCAGATCTCGCTGTCAGCGACCAAAGCCGCCATGGTGCCTCCGAAACTCGGGCCTGAACCTGGCCCGGGCCAAGTCTATACCAGAGGTTACATCCGCCGCGCCGGGCGGGCAGAACGAAGACCACCTAGGTGTTCGGTGTCCTGTTTTCGAGCGAGGACGCTGAACGATTGCGCTCACACGCGACCGGTCAGCGAGCCGGCTTCGTTGTTGGAAAAGCGGAGTCGCCGGTCGCGCGTGCTCACCCCGTCGGTTTGAAGAGTCCGGCGAAACGGCGTGCTCGAGGCTGATGCGCCGGTCGAGTCACTGACGAGCACGTCGTGGAAAAGGCCAGCCTCGCCGGGCCGTATTCGAGACTAGGCCGAGCGGTCATCATCCATGAAAAGGGCAACGATCCGTCATCACCGCCCATCGCTGCCGCCGGCGGCCGGCTGTCGTGCGGAGTGATCGGCGTCAATCAGTCTGGTGACGAGTCGTAGCTAGTGTGCCGGCTTCGAGGGGGGCAGCGACATCCGCATCGAGCGGGCGCAGGGAACGTGGCAGAGCAATTCGTAAGGACGGTATTGGGCTTTCCGAGTAACGTGCCGTCTGACCGCGCGGTGAGCGTCTGTTTACCCGGACCGGGCAGCGAGATCAGCGCTGGTGGATCCTCCCCACCAACTCGAGGTCAGGGCTGAGCTCCAACTGATGCGGTGTCACCAGTCCCGAAGACCAGTCCCTCCCGGCGACCAGGCGCTTGTCGCGGATTGCCTCGGGAGCCAGTTGAATCGCCTGAGGACCTCGAGCCTCTTCCGCCGTCTCGAGCCCTAGGCTCCGGCGCCAGCTGGATCGAAGATGGAGCCAGTCGCCGTCGTGTCCGCCGGGAACGCCTCCCCGAAGGTTCTCAGCTTCCAACGTCCGCAACCAGCGCAGCTCGTGGTCGAGGGCAGCGTCGGACAAGGCAGTCTCCCGACGCGAACATCTCGTCGCCAGCTCGCTCACGCGCCTGCGCTCTCAGTCGCTGGGCGACGTCACGCACCGCCTTGAGAAAGCTGATTCCAGGGAATCGGCGCTCGCCTCTGAGCTGGATGCCGATCGGAGTCCCGACATCATGGTAGCAGCGTACGACGAGTTCCACACATGTCACCTGGGGTTCCTCGTCGGGACAGTCTTTGGCGAGCTTCAACAGCTCCAGCAATCGAGCCAGCTCACCGGCGCCATAGAGCGCGTTCATTTCGGCCCACTCGTAGGGCATCCAGCTGCTAACGGCGATTAGGAGTGTTGCTAGCCCCAGGTTCAGGGAGGCGTAGGGGCGCCCCAGATAGGTGTTGGCCAACTCCATGATGTTCGAGCTCGGAATTTGCTGAGCGCGATGGCGAAACGCGTCGATGTGCAGCGCATGGTCCGCGCACTCGTCGAGAGTCGATCGCTTGACCACGGGGAGCGTCGACTCGACTACTAAGTGACCGGACCAGAGGGCAGCGTGCGAGTAGCTACCTCCATCGAGCTCCGCTATCCCCGCCGAGACATCACTATCGCCCCGGGACAAGAGGATATCGGCCACCCGAAGGTCCTTGGTGGTAATGGCTTTCATCATCGGCGCTTCTACTCTGAGCACTACTCCATGGGTGTGATGCCTTGCTCGCGCAATGTCGGAATGGGCAGTAGCGTGAGCTGGCCCCGCGAATGGTAGTCCGCGGAGTTGGCTCGTGCGCGCTGGCACGCTTCGTCGAAGCCCGATTTGGCGATCAGAGTCGTTTCCACGAATTCCCAGTGGTCTAGCTGCTGTTCGGGCTGCTGCATTACACCATCGAGCTCGCCGTCTGGACTGGTGGCAAGCCAACCCAGGTAGGCGTGTCCCGGCACCAAAACGATCGCGCAAGTGATTCCGGTTGCCTCCAGCAAACTAGCCATCAACACGGTGCCATCAATGCAATTCGCGGATCGGCACTTCAAGCATTCCGAGGGTAGTCGCACTCGCTGAATGAACTGTCCTTCGGCGCTGCCGAAGGCTCCCACCGTGTTGATATAGGTGATCTCCGACGCTTTGAGAGCATCGAAAATGGCGCGGACATGCTCACGGACACCATCCGCATCCACCTGATAGCCTTGCATGGCCTTGAGCCGCGAGAAGTCCGCGGCGCTGCGCAGGAACTCCAAAACGGTGGTCGCGTTGGGCGTCACCCAGGCCGCGAGGAAGCCGCGCAGGTCACGGTATTTGGCCGTTGCTGGATCGAGCTGGTACAGAACGGCAGTCTGGCGAGCCATGAGCCGGATTGGTTGAGACTGGTGAAACTCGGTTTTGCCGGAGTCCAGATCGTCGACCCTGACGTGGAGCGATGCAATGGTGAGCTCGTCCACACTGCGTTGGCGCTCGGCCAGGAAAGGCGGAAACTGCTCCAGGCTCACGGATTGGCCGCCTTGGATCACTTCCGTGCTCACCACTTGCGTCGAGTAGGCCTCAACGCAAGTGGTCACTCGAACGCGACGCGCGCTGCTGCCGGAGTTGTGCAGGTCGATCTGAACCAGTGGTGTGGCGGCCATAGCGAGCATCTGGACCATGCTGGTCGGGATACTGCTCATGCGTAGCCGCACACGCACATCGAGTCCTCCGGCAGTGACGGGAGCGGCGCTATCGATGGGCGAGCGCCGCGGAGTCGATTCGAGGAGCTGGCTCGAACGCGCTTCCTCTGACAGGCGCTTCTCCTCGGTCTCGACTTGGGCCTGAAGCCTCGCCAGAAGCTCGCGCATGCGGCGCGCCTCCGTCGGTTCCCGGACCGACTCCATGTACAGCGTCGACGCCTGCAGCTGCTGGTGCAGGGCCCGAAGCCGTCGCTCTCTAGCACCCACCATGATGACTGCGAGTGTAACCCAACTGCGCGGCTTTCGGACCAATTCGACGTGCCAATTTGCTTGCACTGCACGTCTGGACAACCCGATGCCCCATGTGCTTGCTCCGAACTCGTGGCTTTCGACCGTAGATCGCGGTACGCAAGAGCCAAAGGGAAGGAGGACATGTGAACGAGCCGCTTGCCTTTGCCGGCGATAACCGGACGCTGAGGTTGAATGGTGACAAGCTGGTCGCGCTTCGACGCGGCCGTGGGCTAAGTCGAGAGCAGCTGGCCGATGCCTCCACGGGGGTGCATCGGCTGAGCATTGCCACCATCAAGCGGGCCGAACATGGGAATCCCGTCTATCTGGAGACTGCGCGCAGGCTCGCGGGTCTGCTCGGCGTCCCCATTCAGTCGCTCCTCGATACCCACGAAGCCGTCGAACAAGAGCGGGCTTCCCGGGCCACGCTGGCGCCCCTCGGAAATCGCCCCGTGGGAGTCGTGGTGCTGCCCTTTCGCGCCGCTGGCGACGATGCTGACACGCGGCTGCTGGCAGACGGCATGGTCGAAGATCTGACAACCCGGCTGGGAAATTGGTGGTTTCCGGTGATCTGTCGCGCGTCCACTTTTGATTATCATGGAGCTGCCGACAGAAGCGAGGCCGCAAGGCATTTCCACGTCGGTTACTTCGTCGAAGGTTCCGTTCAGCGCCGAGGAGACCGCGTGCGCGTGCAGTCGCGACTGGTGGCAACCGAATCGGGAGAACAGCTATGGGCTGCCGAGTTCAACCGTGCGCATTCAAAGCTGTTCGCTTTGCAGGACGAGTTGACCTGCGGCATCATCGATGGCGTCAACCAGAAGTTGCTTCAGCTCGAGGCACGACGCATTCAATGGTGCGATCCAGGCAGTCTGCAGGCCTGGGAGCTCGCGGTCCGAGGCAGTCAACTGTTTTACAGGCGGACCGCATCGGACAATCAGGCTGCCCGCGATTTGCTGGCGAGGGCCGTGCGGGAAGACCAGACGCTGGCCTGGGCGTATTTTTTGCTCGCGATGACCTACCAGCAGGACATCATCAATCAGTGGTCGGCGGAGCCACAGGGTTGTCTGAGCGCCTTGGCCGAGGTGGCAGCCCAGTTCGAACGCTGGCACTATGGCGATGCGCGCACGGACGTCATCCTAGCCTATTCGATGATTTATCAAGGCAAGCGCGAAGCCGCTGCAGAGCGTCTCCAGCGCGCAATCAACAGTGCGCCCAACCTCAATTTCGCATACTCGCTGTTCGGGCAAACCATGGCCATGGCCAACGATCCGGACCCCGCCATCGAGCAGTTCGAGTTGGCTATGCGCCTGAGTCCGCGCGATAGCGACCTGTGGTCGGTTCAGACCTCGATCGCATTGGCTCACTTCGTCGCGGAACGCTATGACCTGACGTTGAAGTGGGCGGAACAGGCCGTACAGCTGCGACCCGATATTGCCTTCACGTTCGGAACTGTGGCTGCCGCGAGCGCGCTGGCAGGCGACATCGCCAGAGCCAAGGTCGCCCTGACACGCATGCTAGAGCTGCACCCGGGCATCTCGGCGCGCGGATTCGAAACCATCGTCGCCGCGACCAGACCAGAGATCGCGCGGCGCTACATGGGGGGCTTGCGCCTGGCCGGGTTGGCCTTGTAGCGCAGCAGAGCCTCGGTCGCGGCTGGGCTGCCGTCGAGTCCGATGGGGTCCTCCAACGAAAGTGACTTGATCATGCTCTGCACCGCCGGACGTGTCACTCCGAGTATCCGGGCCGTCGCACGCTTGGACTTTGTTTGCAAGAGAGCCTCCCTCAGCATGTAAAAACGCACTAGGGCCAGGGCGTCTTTCAACGCAACCCGGCCCACTGCACGACGACTGAGTAATCTCAGCGGCAGGCGCACACTGAGCGAGTGCATGATTGCCATCCCTACAGTCTCGGTGCACCACGGATGGCGAAGTTCCAGGACCAGTGGGAATCCATGTGATTGCAGCGCTGACGTGACCAAGTGCGGGACTCCAACCAGCACCAGTTCCGGAGGATGTGCCCCATGAACTCGGCGGGGCAACAGCTCGCAGTTCGTCGATGCGGGGCCGTCCAGGACCAGGACATTGCAGGGGGGCCGGCTTCCATGCTGGTCGGCCCCGGCCCGCGACGAGCGCTGGGCTTCCAACGCTATCAAACGAGCGTGGGGCATGTGGAGCTCGAGCCACTTGCACAGAGCCAATTTTCTTGCTGGCTCCTGGGTTATCAGTCCGACCATCGGCGTTCTCAGCTCGCGGCGAAGCTCCCGCACCGCCTCGATATCGGCGCCTGGAGACGACGAAGATGGCGGCGTCGATTCGCAGATCTTGGATGTTTGATATTCCTGCATAGTCTGCTCCCGTCAGGTGGTTGATGAGTACTGTATATTCTCCGGCTACAACTCTCGAGATCGGCTCCAGGTCATCTCGGGGTTATCTGTGCGCGAAGACGCCCTTGCCGGATCGCACCCATGTCAAACGGGGTGTACAGGCCCGCATCGCATTGCCGCTCTGTCGTCGGCTATGTCATGATACGTTGCCAGTAGCGATAGGAGCTCAAACCATGCGCCGGGCACTCTTCATTGGCATCGATAACTATTCCGCCGCGCCGCTTACCGGTTCTGTCGCCGATGCGGAGCGGCTGTTGACGCTGCTCAAACAACACGAGAACGGCGACCGCAACTTCGACTGCCGCCTGTTGGTGGCGCCACAGGGCGGCAACGCGCTAGACAAGGCCCAGGTCAAAGAAGCCA
The DNA here is from genome assembly GCA_963809955.1 of uncultured delta proteobacterium. Lineage (GTDB taxonomy): Bacteria > Myxococcota_A > Polyangia > Polyangiales > Polyangiaceae > JAICQQ01. The sequence goes on along the minus strand of CAWELQ010000024.1, from coordinate 207,202 downwards.
TTCACAACCACTTGTCCCGCGACGCCGATGCTGCGGTGCTCCACTTTTCTGGTCACGGGCTATTGACCGAATGGGAAAGCTATCTGGTCACGAGTGACGGGCGGTGTTACGACGAAGGCATCTCGATGCGAGAGCTCATGGTTGCAGCCTCTCGCTCCAGGATTCCCGAAGTCACGATCTTCTTGGATTGTTGCCACAGCGGTGCTCTCGAAGAAATGCAGGCAGACTCTTCCAGCGCCGTCACGCTACGCGAAGGCGTCGCCGTGCTCACGGCGAGCGGCAGTCGGGAAGTATCCATGGAAGCGGACGGCGGCGGTCTGTTCAGTTCGCTCTTGTGTGACGCGCTGAGAGGTCAAGCTGCAGATATCTTCGGCAACGTGACCATCGCCGGCATCTACGCGCATCTCGACCCACACCTTGGGGCCTGGATCAACGCCCGCGACTGCGCGCAAACCTCAAGCGGCTCTCCCCGCTTCGCCGCACCCAGGCTTTCACTCACGCAGCGCTCTTGCGCAGCCTTCCCGAACTCTTCGCCATGAGCGACGCGGAGCACGCGCTCAACCCTTCTTATGAGCCCACTGCTGAACCGCGGAACGCCCGCAACGAGGCCGTGTTTGCACAGCTCCAGAAGCTATGTCAGCGCGGACTCGTGGAACCCGTTGGAGCAGTCCACATGTACGACGCAGCCATGCACCAAAAAGCCTGTCGCCTCACGCGGCGAGGCCGCTACTGTTGGCATCTGGCAAAGAAGGAGCGCATCTGACGGTCACTCTCCGTGGACGCGCCGCCCAAGACTCCATTGAACCGTTCTCGGAGCTAGTAGCGACAGTAGCATTGGTCGACCCTGCAGCCAGTACCCTGACTGGCCGGCACCTCGATTCGCAGCCGCGCCGTGGCGACCGGGCCGCCGCTGGACACGGCTCCGACCAAGCTGCATTTTCCTCTTCCGCCGAAATTCACGGGCGCCGTGCAATGCCCTGTCGATACGCTGCCGGAAGGACACTTTGCCTGGATGTCATAGTTGCAGACGCTGGTCTGAATCAGGTTCACACCGCAGTTGAAATCAGACTTGAGCGTATTGACGGGAAATTCCTTGCAGGAGGGCGCCGGACAGCTTCCCCAGCGGCACTGCGCGTCGCAGGTGCTCTTGCCCTGCTTGCAGCCCCGGTGGCTCGAACCGCAATCCCGCTCTTCACCGGGCTTGCATTCCCCCTTTTCTGTGCAGCTACCTTCTTTCCAGGTGCATTGCGACGAGCATACGTCTCGGCGCTTACCACATTGTTCACAGTCCACCGTGCGTGTCTCACCAGGCTTGCATTCCCCTTCGCCGCAGGTTCCAAACGGGCCCCAGGAGGTGCCATCTTTGCTGCAGACTCGCTTCTTGGTGCCGCAGTTGCCACAGGGCTTCGACTGCGTCTGACCGGCGATGCATATCGCGGACTGCGTCCTGGAAGGCGCCTTACCGGTATCTTCCAGGCTGGCGCGCGGGCCCGTTTCGGGCTGCTCAGACTCGTCTTCCTTGGGCGGCTCGCTCGGAACGTCATCCACCAGTGCGCTATGCACGTCTACCGAGGCCAGCGGTTCCGGCGCTGGCGCATCATTCGTTCGTCCCAATACCCTCCAGCCCATGACCCCGAGTCCCAACAGCACAAGCGCCGAGATGGAGACAAGGCCGGATTTCAGATACCTCCGGTGCCATACACGGGGTTTGACGTGTGGCTCGATCGTTCGAATCAACCGGGCGATGTGGTCGTCGAAGTCGAGGCCGGAGTCCAAAAGCAATGCTTGCGGCTGAGCAAGGGCTGCAATGAGCCGGGCAGCTCCTCCGGTTGGGGCAGTGGGGCATCGTCGACCAATACGAGAATCACCACGACGTTCGAGCGGGCGAGCACGGGCTCGAGCTCACGTCGCACCCAGTCGTTCGATGACTGCAGGCTGCCACCTCGCAACCAGTCGTGTCCGATCACAGCCAGGACGACATCGGCACTTCCTAGGGCTCTGATAGTGCGCGAGTCGAAAACGTCTCCGCCCTCGATGGAGGCCAGGTCCTGAAATACGTCGTCGAAATGCTGCTCCAGGCGCTCTTTGACGAAGCGCACGATCGCTTGCGTATCGCCGCGACGATAGGAGATGAAAATACTCACGGCCTCTCCCGGCAGGTTGCTGTCTACCACGATCAGACAGCTGTTGTTGGCGACGATACCTGCTTCTCTACTGGTCTCGCAAGCAGATCCTTGCGGTGTGAGCGCCCGTCAATATCGGCGTTAGGCATGCCGTCGCTGAACAAATGCCCGTCAACTGAGGACGACAGTGGTCATTGCCGGCGCAAGACAGTGTCGGGGTCGCTTCAACGGTTCCGTCAATTGCCGAAACGCACTCCCAACAGACTCATTGCCACGTTAGAATCGTGCGATGCAGCGCGGGGCGTGGAGACCGAGCCACTATCGATCGACGTGCCGTCGCTATCTCCACCCTGCGCAGCGGGAGCAACGCTAGTGCCTACGATTGGCGTTACCGGCATCAGGGCATTCCCAATGCTGCGCTTCGCTTCATCGAGGCCAAGCTCAGCGAGGCCTTGTCTTCGCATCATGAGAACCTGACGGGAGTTTCCTCGCTTGCAGCCGGAGCGGACCAGATGTTCGCAGAAGCTGTGTTGCGGCACGGAAGCAGACTTCACGTCATCGTTCCTTGTCGACGGTACGAGGCCAGCTTCAACGAGAACGCCAGCCTCGCCGACTATCGGAGATTCGTGCAGCGTGCGGACCGGGTAGAAACCTTGAACTATCCAGCCCCCTCAGAGACCGCGTTTCTGGCCGCCGGGAAGCGGGTGTGGATAACTGCCAGATACTCCTTGCCATTTGGGATGGCGAACGCAGCAGGGGTCAAGGGGGCACCGCGGAGGTCGTGGAGTATGCGCGTTTGCGCGCCGTCGCGTCGCGGTCATTAGCCGGCTGCGCTCACGCGTTAGCCTCAACCCGCCCGCCGCTACGTCCTACCAGATTCGCTCGCCGCGCGTTTCGCTGACGCACCAGCAGCGCGGAACCAGTCAGCGAACACAGCGCTAACGGGAACCGCCCAGCTAAACCGAGCAGTGCAAGAATCTTGCAGTTGTGAAAACAGTGCGCGCGCGAGTAACTCGTCTGCAGGCTGGCTCTTCGCAGCCAACAGCAAATGAAGCAATGCAATTGCAAACTTCACCAACTCAATAACGAAGCTATGATGAAAGAGCGTAAATATTCTCCCAAGAGTTCTCAATTTTCTGTCGCACTCCACTGGCGGTGCTGAAGGAAAGAAGGCGCGCGTCACTGTTTGGTTGGCCTTGCGGCGCTTCTGCGCTGTCCGGGTGTGCGACAAGGGTGGAAAGTAACTCGGATGTTGGAACAGTCGAAAGCGAACTCTACCTCTAACCGATGCACCGAACTCACCTACTACCGCGAGCGCGGAATCTACGAAGCAATCGGTGGGATTCTGGGGTGCTCGGGTACGCTGATCAGCCAGCAAACGGTGCTCAGCGCAACCCACTGCTTTTGCCCACAGCAGAACTCTACTGAGAACTGTCTTACACGTACGGTCTTCACTCTGCCCAACGCTACCCAGTAAACCCAAACACTGCGATCGACGAATCGCTAACTGGTCCAGCAAAGTGCGCATTTCGGGAAACGTTCACATCACCCAACTTCGGCGCGTAAAGCTCCGCTAAAACTACGCCGTGTAACACTCGACGAACCGGTCAACTATGTGCCCTCGGGTCGTTCTGCAGCCCTGGGAACCTGTCCAGAGCGCCAGCCGCTCAACCTCTGTGATGCGGGAACGAACTCAGCAACAGAACTGTTCGGTCCTTCATTCGGGCTGGTCTCGGCGTCGTGGCGAGTGAGGTGATACCGAACGCTATCCGGTTCGCCGCGCCCAGTACTATGGCGTGCCCCGGCGACTCCGGTGACCAGCCATCGATCTCAACAAGTTCGTGCTCGGTGTCGCTTCCTAGCGCAATGGGAACTCCTCCACTCATCAACCAGCCTACGAGTCGAGAACTGGTCCGCGGCGTTATCGAGCCTCTGGAAACTAACTTCAAGTCGCCCGCTTCACCGTTTCTCGGGGCAGCTCCACTAACCTGATCACTACGGTTCCCCCTCTCCATATCGTCCTGCCGTGGCATCGTTGGTCAGGCCGTGTCTCCTCAGGATGGCTATGTCTATACCTATACCGCAATAACCTACAGCCGTGCCGCTCGTGGGATCTGAGTCAGAACTTGCGGCAGAGCGAGTTCAACGTGCCAAGCGGATACTAGCCCAGGGATATCGTCGGCATGGCGTTGCCAGCACGAACCGCGTGTACACCTGGTATCGAAATGGTCGTGTCTCATCGGCACGCCTTCGAACCTGGATGCGCTCCGGAATCGATACGCCTATTCACAAAGCCCGACGCAGCGCGCAAACATCGTTGGGATCGACATCTCTTCCTCGATTATGTGTACACATGTACCGCACGGAAGCGCTTCATCGGTAGATCATGGGACCTGGCCGCCTTTGGCAGCGAAGCGTACTCCGTGCCACCTGGCAAGAACCCTGATGACATCGTTGAGATCGGGATAGCACAAGACCCCAACGGAAACGATCGCGTTTACACGTGGTACCATGTCGCGGCGCCGACGAGCTGCGCGGGAGCATGCGGAGGCCACTCCAGCGACAACTGCTGGTGCGACGCCGCTTGTGAAACTCACTCCGACTGCTGCAGCGACTACCAAGCCGTATGCGAATAACCCGGCACAAGTATCGGTGTGGCAGGCCTCGTGAGAGTTCCCTAGCCACACCGAGTTCACTGCGCCTCGACCTTGCCCACGAATCCCATTCGGTCGAGGTCGGGCGGCTGCGCCGTGGCCAGAGAGTGCTGTGTCTGGGTACCGGGGCGGAGCTCTCGTTGGGAGCGCTCGCCTTCCAGCACTGAGCGTTGCGAAGGGTGCAAGCTTTCTTGCAGTCGGCGAGCGCGAATCGCAGGGGTATTGAGGAATTGAGTACCCGAAAAAGGGGATCACAAACTGGAGGAAACCATGCTGAATCGCAGAATGTTGGAAGTCTTTGCTTTGACAAGTGGGTTGTTCGCCCAATCCGTGACGCCAGATGCTGATGCGCGCGGCCCAGAGAACATCCGCACCGACGGCGGCGTCCTCGACCCAGCCGCCGACGCGCGAAACGGATCACTCGACCCAACACCAGAGCAATCCGGACACGTTGTACCGGGGTTGCGAGGTTGTCCCGGAGGAGGTTTTCAAGGCCAGAAGCTACAGGGTCGCGACTTTTCGGGGAAGAATATGCCGCGCAGCAACTTCTGCGGAGCCAATTTGCAAGGAGCGCGCTTCGTGAGAACGAAGAGCCCAGGAAGTACGTTCCACGGCGCGACAGCCAACGGGGCGACGTTCTACGGTGCCGATTTGACCTCGTGCGACCTGTACGGGGCAACAGCCAACCAGGCGACCTTCTCGAAAGCGAAACTCGTCAGCTGTCGCATGTATGGCGCGACGTTAAGTCAGTCGGATTTTCGCGGCGCCAATCTCCGCGGGGTGAGTCTCTACGGGGCCAACGTCGCCGCGGCCTCCTTTCGTGGTGCGGACCTTCACGATGCCGACCTAACCGGCGCCGACTTTCGGAGCACGGATCTACGTGGCGCCAACGTCTGCCACACGAACCATTCGGGCGCCGATTTTCGAGGGGCCAAAACGGATGGCAATACCCATTGCTGGTGTGGCAGCCACCCTTGCTGATAGATTGAAGTTCAGAGTCGGTATTCCCTTGCTGCGTACTCTGGTCATGACCATTGCCGGTAGCTCAGGATCGCTGCGGACGTACCACTGTGTGAAGGGCGTCGTCGTGATGCCGTGCACCAGAATCGAGGCGAAGGTGGCCAGGCTGGCTACCTGCCACAAGAGCTCTCGCCCACGTTGAGCTTCACCGCAGGTCGCGTGCACGGCCGAACAAGAGTGCAGCGCCAATGCCCAATACGCCCACCAGCTCCAGGATGGCCGCTGAGGGCGGCGGTCTCGGCCGGCTCGCGACGGACTTCCCCATTCGCGGGCCCTAAGATGCCGGCTTCGAGGGGGGCAGCGACATCCGCATCGAGCGGGCGCTGGATGGAGGGGACCTCTCGAGGTTGCATCCAACGGCGCCCACCCGAGCTACAGCCGCTGGTAGGCGCCGGTGAACGGATTCTGTTTGCACGCGACCGTGCCCGATTGACCTGCTTTGGCGGGCGCCAGAGCTCCCGTGAACGGATCGCTCACGCAGCGCAGGGTCTTTGGCGCGGGTGCGGCCGGGTGTGTGTTTTTCGCCGAAGGCTTCGGGGTTGGGGGCGCGGCGGCGACGGCGGTAGCTTTCGGAAGCGTCGACTGTGGCGCAAGCCGGCGACCTTTCTGGGCCGGCTGTGGCTGCATGGTGGCCGGGGACGCGCTTGGAGCGACGGAGAGCTCGGAAGGCTTGGAAGGTACGGCTGGCACCTCGGCTGGGTTCTCGGCAGCCACCGACGCAGACGCTGCCGGTGCCGCCGCCCGAGAGCTGCTGGACCACAGCCAGAAGCCGCCGCCCCCGAAGACGAGAAGCCCGGCCAGCACCAGTACGGGCGCGAGCCACGCCGATCGCACGGGGACTCGCGGAGGGTCTTCGGAGTCCACGGTGACCGAGGTGTTGCCCAGCGTGGGGGCCAATGGCGCAGCAGTACGCGCGGCGACCACGGGCGGGGGCTCGTCCATCGGTGCCGTGCGCATGGGGATGCTGGAAATGCCGCTGGGCGCCCTGTCCGCGGCGACCTCGGCGAGCGTGAAGGCGAGCTCTTGAACACTGGCGAAGCGCTGCGCCGGGTCGCGATGTGTGGCTTTGGAGAACCAGGCGTCGAAGTAGCGTGGCACCGGCGCCAGCGTGGAGGGGACGGGAGCCGGCCGCGCGCAGATGTTCAACAAGAGCTCGCCGAAGGTCTGCCCATCGAAAGGCCTGACTCCCGTCAGACATTCGCTGGCGATCACTCCCAGAGCCCAGAGGTCTGTGCGCTGGTCGACCTCGCGCTTGCCCTCCGCCTGCTCCGGACTCATGTAGTACGGGGTGCCCATCGTAACGCCAGTGCGCGTTGCCGAGGGTGCGAAGCCCGGCGCAACAGACTTGGCGATCCCGAAATCCAGCACCTTGACCAGCTCGTGGTCTCCTTCGTTGACGATGAAGATGTTCTCGGGCTTGAGGTCGCGGTGCACGATGCCTGCGTCGTGGGCCCTGCCTACTGCCCGGGCCACCTGGTTCACGATTTCGACGAGCGCCGCGGGTGTTAGACGCCCGAGCCGCTGGAGGCGCGCCCCCAGGTCTTCCCCGTTCAAGAGCTCCATCACGAGGTACGGCGTGTCGCCGTCGACGCCGTAATCGAGCACTTGAACGACGTGCGCACTTCTGAGAGTCGCCGCCGCCTGGGCCTCCCGCCGGAAACGTTCCACCGCATCCGGGTTCTTCGCGATCTCGGTGTCGAGCAGCTTGACGGCCACGGCGGAGTGCAGCGAGAGATGCTCCGCGGTCCAGACAGCCCCCATGCCACCTTTGCCCAACTGGTGCGCCAGGCGATAGCGTCCGTCCAAGATCCTGCCCTGCATGCCGCCCGTTGGTTCTAGCAGGTTTCGTCGGAATCGGTCGGGATGAAAGGCCGCGGGGCGCCGTGTCGGCGCGACGTTCAGCGCGAAAGCTCGTTGCTTGACGCTGATTCGCTGGCCCGCCTATGGTGGCCGGCATGGGTGTTCGCTTCCCCCACCAGGCACGCTTTTGGTTCGTGTGCGCGCTCGTCTGGGTCATGGCGCTGGGTGCGCCTTCCTGTGCGCGCTGGGCGCCCGCCAGGGCCTACCAGGTCAGCGGGACCAATGACGCAGAGACCAGCTACCAGGCGGTGCAGGACGTGCTCAAGGCGGAGAACTACCGAGTTCTCGAGCGAGACGACCCTACCCGCACCGTCAAGGTGCGCACGCATGTCGACGAGAGCAGCAGCAGCCGGGTGAGCACCATCACCATCAGCGTCGCGGACAATGGGGCAGTCTCCCTGGTGCCGAGTGGGTTTCTGGTGCGGCAAGATGGCACCATTCACAAACGACTCGATGACGAGCTCGGGAACCTGGAGCAGAACATTGCGGGACGCCTGGCGGCAGGTGCGCCAGCCGCGCCCACGGTTGCGGCTGGGACCGTGCCGGCGGCAGAGGCCGGAACTGCGCCTGCGAACCCCGGCAACTCGGTACCCCAGGCCTGGCTCGAGCCCGCTCGAGACCCGGCCAAGTGGGGGCCCGGCAATTTCACCTGTCTCCCGCTTCACATCCCCGTCGAAGACCAGGCTTCGATTGCCCTCGAGCTTTCGACGGGCGAACTCGCGAACGTAACGCTGTCCCTTGCTTACGATGCTTCGCTGTGCCGCTCTCCCGCCGCGTGTCCGGTTGCAGAAGGGTGCCCGGCCCTGGGCATCGGTGACGCCCAGCAGGTGCAAGCGCTCGCCCAGCGCCTGCAGGCCGGACAGATCGGCGGCGCGGCCACTCTGGTTTACCGTGGGCAACCCGCCGCGGTCATCGACCTGAACCAGCACGGTTCCATTGCGCAAGCGATGGGAGGCGCGGGTACGGCCGCGCCTCAGCAGTGACCGGCGCTCCGCTGTCCTAGCGAAACCGGACGGCTGAACGTGATCGCTTGCCCAGCTGTTGGCATTTTGGCAGGACGACTGCCCCGAGGCGAAGCTGGAATGCCAAATTGTCGCGCAGGAGCCGGCCATTCAGCAAGCCGGGCGTGCTGGCCCAGCTCGGTCAGGTTTCGGCGCGCCTGGCACGGCTCTGGCTTCCCGGTGTTCATGAGCCGTGACTTTGGGTGATCACGACATGACCCCACCGCCGAACCGTAGCTCCTGGGAACCGGAGGTGGTGGTGCGACGGGCGGCGCTCGTTCTGGTGCCAGCTCTCGCGCTGGCGGCCTACCTATTGCGTTCGGCCAAGCCGGAGAGCGGCGCAGCGGAGGCTGCTGTCGCCCCTTCGACCGAAGCACCCTCCGCGGGCAAGCGCGCCGCCGTGGCGCCTGCTCCACCGACGGCCACGCCTGCCGCCAGCGAAGTCGCGCTCTATGGGGAGCGCGCGGCAGTGAGTGCGCCCGGGCGGGCCTCTGCGTCTGCTTCGACCGCTCCACAACCTCCCCCTGTCGAGGGGACTCCCGCCGTGGCGCTGCCCGCGGCAGGTGTGCGTGCGATCCCCGGCCCTCCCTCACCCAGCGGGCCAGCGTCTTCCTGCGGCGGGCTGTTCGTGCGGCTCATCACGCGGGCGGACGACCAGAAGTTTTCGTTCGCCTCCATCGCCAAGGGGTACACGCAGCCCGCGAAGATCGTGCATGTGGGTGAAAGCGTCGGGGGCTTTCGTGTCACGGGCATCGAATGGGATCGCGTCTGGGTGCAATCGGGGGGTACCCGCTGTGCCGTCGGCATGCACTTCGGCGCGCGCGATGCGGCGGAGGAGGCCAACGAGGGGATCACCGCCGAAGAGTATGCGCGCCTGCCGTGGGTCTTACCGCAGTCGATCGTGAGCGGTCTCAGCAAGCGGGCCGAGATGGAGTTCGAGCTGGACGACCAGACCATCGCCGACCTGTACGCGCGCGGCGCGGACGTTTTCGCGGGCCTGCGCATCCAGGTGGTGGAGGCCAAGGCCGACGCACCGGGGGGGCTATCCCTCCACGAAATTCGGCTCGATTCCTTGCTCGAGCGACTGGGTATCGAGCCTGGCGACCTCCTGGTCAGCATCGATGACCAGCCCACGAGCTCCGTGGACGACGTGGTTGCGGCTCTGGACGCCGCGCGCGACGCGGAATCGTTGACTGTTCGCTGGATGCGCGATGGCGAGCCGTTCACCTTGAAGCTGCGCGCCAGGGAATGAAAGGAGCGCAGCCGCGCCGTGAGCCGCCGCGGACTCGAGGTGCAGCCAGGAGCGACCCCGAGCTCAGGGTCTGTCGGCGCTGGCGGTGCGCCTCTTCGGGCTGCCGGGCGTCTGAGAGCTGCGCTCGTCGTGCAGTGCTTGCCGCATCGCCTGTTCCAGGTCCATCGGTTCATAGCCGTCCATGTGCTTCCAGAGCACGCGGTCGGTACTGAGCAGATCCGCCTGGAGGCCCTGCACGATCTCCTTTGCCAGAACCAAGCGAGTTCGTGTTACCCAGGCCACCCAGTAGCTCGAAAGCGCAGGGGAGACGACGGGGACGGAAACCATCACGGGGTGCTTGCCCAGGATCGCGGCGGCTTGCGCCAGAAGCTCCCGATGTGACAGCCGGCTCGGGCCGGGAATGTCGTACCAGCCAGCAGGCAGCTCCCGCGACGACAGGGCGAACACGATGGCGGCCACGACGTCGCCGATTGCTACGGGTTCGGAACGAAAGCGGAGCCATCTCGGCAGTAGCATTGCCGGCAGTCGGGCGGCCAGGTCCAGGACGATGTTCCAGCTCGCGCTGCCGGGCCCGATGATCATCCCTGCGCGCAGTTCGATGGTGTCGAGGGCGGCATCGCGTAGCACGCGGCCGGTTTCCAGGCGCCCTTTCAGGTGGCGACTGGAGGGACCGGAAGGCGCGACGCCCCCGAGGTAGACCACGCGCTCGACCCCAGCTTCGCTTGCGGCCTCGGCAAACGCTTCGGCCGCTCGAAGCTCGCGCGTTTCGTAGCCAGCCCCGCTCGCCAGGTGGTGCACCAGGTAAATGACGCAGTCGATTCCAGCAAGCGCTTCGCTCAGCGTCTCGGGGGCGTCCAGATCCATCATGACCCAGGTGCGCGTGGGGTACTGCGCGCGCGCGCTGTCCGGGCGGCGCGAGCCGCACACCACGTGGTAGCCCGCAGCGAGCAAGGCCGGGTACGCATGCCGGCCGACAAACCCGGTGGCTCCGGTAAGCAGGACGCGTGTTCCGCCATGTTTCATGAAGCCAATGTGTAGAGCGCTGCCGTTCGATGCAAAGAGGCTCGCTCGCCGGCCGAGGCAGAATTGTCCGAGGCTTCACCCGCCGCCAAACTCGGCTGGCTGGCTAGCGCTTGACGAGCCTTGCGCCCTCGGCTCAGACTCGTTGCTTGCTGCACGCAGCCAGTGCCGCGGAATCGTTGGAGGATTGAAGACCGATGCAGATCTTGTCGAAGCTGACTGCTCCCTTGAGGCCCAGCCGTCCGCCTCTCGTCGAGACGAGCGCGCCGCCGCGCGTGATGATCGAGCGGGTCAGCCCGACCGTCGATGCCGGGGCGTACCCGGTCAAGCGGGTGCTATCCGATCAGGTACTAGTCGAAGCCGATATCTACAAGGATGGCCACGATTTGATCGCCGGCCGCGTTCTGTACCGTCTGGCGGGCGCGTCGGAATTCCGGTTCACGCCACTGAGCTACGACTTCGAGAGTGACCGCTGGCAGGGTAGTTTCCTGGTCGATCAGCTTGGGCTCTGGGAGTATACCATCGAGGCATGGCCTGATGCCTACGGCACCTGGCGCACCGAGCTCAAGAAGCGCGTCGATGCAGGCCAGGACGTACGTCCCGAACTGCTCGAAGGGGCGCGCCTGGTGGAACGCCGCACCCAGTTGTTGGGCAAGGACGCCGCCGATCAGCTCAAGTCATTTGCCAGACAACTGGCGGACGAAACCGTCGAGGTAGAGGTTCGCTTGGCTGTCGCGGATGCGCGCGAGCTGGTCGACTTGATGCGAGGGCCTCTCGGCCCGGAAGAGGTCACGCGCGTCCGGCCCTGGTTCAAGGTCGATGTGGATCGAAAGCAGGCGGCCTTCGCCTCGTGGTACGAGCTGTTCCCTCGATCGCAGAGCCGGCTTCCCGGCAAACATGGGACCTTCCTGGATACCGAGCGACGTTTGCCGGACCTCGCGGGGCTTGGCTTCGATGTGGTCTATCTGCCTCCGATACACCCGATTGGCGAGACGCATCGCAAGGGGCGCAACAATGCGCGCCAGGGCGAGCCGGGAGATGTGGGCAGCCCTTGGGCGATCGGCTCGAGCGCGGGCGGACATACGGCGGTTCACCCAGACCTGGGCACCCTCGAAGACTTTCGCCGTCTGGTGCGTACCGCCAGTGAGCTGGGTATCGAGATTGCCCTCGACTTCGCCCTGCAGTGCTCCCCGGATCATCCCTGGGTGAAAGAGCATCCCGACTGGTTTCATGTCCGAGTGGACGGTTCCATCCGCTATGCGGAGAACCCACCGAAGAAGTACGAAGACATCTACCCTCTCAACTTCTGGTGCAAAGACAGGCAGCGCATGTGGGAGGCATGCCGCGATGTGATGCTGTTCTGGGTGGGGCACGGCGTCAAGACCTTCCGCGTCGACAATCCACATACCAAACCATTAGCCTTTTGGGAGTGGGCGATCGCTGACATTCGACGCAAGCATCCCGACGTGGTCTTTCTGGCCGAGGCGTTCACGCGACCGAAACGCATGAAGGGCTTGGCGAAGATCGGTTTCACTCAAAGCTATAGCTACTTCACCTGGAAGAATACCAAGGAAGAGTTGACGAAGTACCTGACGGAGCTCACCGGGACCGAGATGCGTGAGTATTACCGGCCGAACTTCTTCGCGAATACTCCGGATATCCTTCACGAGTACTTGCAGAAGGGTGGGCGTGCAGCCTTCAGGGTTCGCCTCGTGCTGGCAGCGACCCTGGTGCCCATCTACGGAATATACAGCGGCTTCGAGCTTTGCGAGAATGCTCCCGCGCACGAGGGCAGTGAGGAATACCTCGACTCGGAGAAATACCAGATCCGGACGCGTGACTGGCAAGCCCCCGGAAACATTCGCGACGACATTGCCAAGCTAAACCGACTTCGCCACGAAAATCCTGCGCTGCAGCAGCTTCCCAACCTGGAGTTTCTCACCACTGAATCCGATCAGATCCTCGCCTACCGGCGTTTCGTTCCAGGCAACGAACTCATCGTCGTGGTCAATCTCGATCCCGGCGGTATGCACGAGACCATGCTGCATGTTCCGCTCGAAAAGTTGGGGCTCAAGCCTGACCAGAGCTTCGAGGTGACTGACTTGCTGGCGGGCGTCAGCTATACGTGGCGTGGCGTGCGCAACTATGTGCGGCTCGATCCGAGCGACCGAGTGGCCCATGTATTTCGAGTGTCGCGCTGAGCTCGCGTGCTGGCCTGACCTTTTTGCGAATTGTGGCTGGAGTGTTTACACCCTAAGCTCCGGCGGACATGCGAGTCTGGCCTGGTACAGGGCACCATCTGGGTGCCACATGGGACGGTGAGGGGGTCAACTTCGCGCTCTTTTCGGAGAATGCTACGCAGGTGGACTTGTGCCTGTTCGAGTCGCCCGACTCCACCAGCGAGATGCTCCGCGTCCCGATGCGCGACCGCACCAATCGAGTCTGGCATTGCTACCTGCCCGATCTGCGTCCCGGTCAGCTCTACGGCTACCGGGTTCACGGCCCGTATTCTCCGAGCCATGGGCACCGCTTCAATCCGCACAAGCTACTGATTGATCCCTACGCCAAGGCCATCGCCGGTCAGGTCAGGGAGTGGTCCGATGCGATCTTCGGCTACGAGATGGGGCACGAGGAGCAAGACGCCAGCTTCAGCACGACCGACAGCGCGCTGCTCGTCCCGAAGTCCGTCGTCGTGGACGCGGCATTCACCTGGGGCGAGGACCGCCCACCGCAAGTGCCCTGGAGCCATACCCTGATTTACGAAGCACACGTCAAGGGCATGACCCGAAGGCACCCCGACGTGCCGCCGCACCTGCGAGGTACGTATCTCGGGTTGGCCTCCGACGCCATTCTCGATCACCTGCAGTCCTTGAGCGTCACGGCCATCGAGTTGTTGCCGGTGCAGCATTTCGTTTCCGACCGCAGGCTGGCGGAGCTCTCGCTGACCAACTACTGGGGCTACAATACCGTCGGGTTTTTCGCCCCCGACCCACGCTTTGCCAGTGGCTGTTTGGGAGAGCAGGTGAACGAGTTCAAGACCATGGTGAAGGCGTTTCACCGGGTTGGCATCGAGGTGTTGCTCGATGTCGTGTACAACCACACGGGCGAAGGCAACCAGCTCGGGCCGACGTTGAGCTTTCGTGGCGTGGACAACGCCTCGTACTATCGCCTGGTCGAACACGACAAGCGCTACTATCAGGACTTCACCGGCTGCGGAAACAGTCTGAACGTGTTGCACCCGCGCTCGCTGCAGCTGATCTTGGACAGCTTGCGCTACTGGGTGACGGAGATGCATGTGGACGGTTTTCGCTTCGACCTTGCCCCCACGCTGGCGCGCGATCCCTACGAGTTCGACGGCTTCGCTCGGTTCTTCGCCACCGTTCAGCAAGATCCTGTACTGCGCACGGTCAAGCTGATCGCCGAACCGTGGGACCTGGGCCCCGGCGGCTACCGACTGGGCGGCTTCCCGCCCGGCTGGGCGGAATGGAACGGTCGCTACCGCGATTGCGTGCGTCGCTTCTGGCGCGGCGACGAGGGCCAAGTGCCGGAATTGGCCTCGCGGCTCTCGGGTTCCAGCGACATTTTCCAATCGAACGATCGGGGGCCCCACGCCAGCGTCAACTTCGTATGCTGCCACGACGGGTTCACTCTGTATGATTTGGTGAGCTACGAGGAGAAACACAATCTGGCCAACGGCGAGGAGAATCGCGACGGGGCAAATGACAACAACGGACGGAATTGGGGTCACGAGGGAGAAACCAACGCCGCCTGGGTGCTCAGGCTGCGTGACCGCATGCGGAAAAACTTCCTGGCCACACTGGCGTTTTCCCAAGGAGTTCCCATGATCTCCCATGGGGACGAGCTGGCGCGGACACAAGGGGGCAACAACAACGCTTACTGCCAAGACAATGAGATCAGCTGGGTCAACTGGGAAAACAGTCAGGAGCAAAGCGAGCTCTTGGCGTTTGCCCGCGAGGTGTTTCGGATCCGTCAGACCAACCCCGTGTTTCGCCGACGCCGTTTCTTCGCTGGCGACCCGGTCAAGGACGTCGGTATCAAGGATGTTTCATGGCTGCGCCCTGATGGGACCGAAATGGACGATCACGACTGGGCAGAGGCAAGGAATCGTGTGCTAGCTATGATGATTCACGGGAACGCTTCTGACGACGTCGATGAGCGCGGCCGGCCCAACCTGGGCCAAACGTTGCTTTTGCTGCTCAACGCCAGCAACCGGGCCAGACATTTCCAACTTCCAGAGGTGCCCGAGCGCGGGTTCTGGCGCGAGATGATCAATACCGCGCAGTCCACGCATCGTATCCCAAAAGGGAACGCACTGAATGTTGCGCCGCACTCTCTGGTCTTGCTTTGCTATGAAGGTGCACGATGACACTGACCATCAGTCACGCGAGTGTGTTCGAAGCCATCAAGGTCGATGAGGCTGCCCTCAGGGCGCTCAGCCGTTCCGAGCACCACAGTCCACACGATATCCTGGGTGCCCATCCTCTGACGGTGGAAAACGAAGCCGGGGTGGTGGTGCGGGCGTTCCATCCCGATGCGGAAACCTGCGTTTTGCTGCTCGATGGAACAACCATGCCCATGCAGCCTCAGGGGCTGGGGGTGTTTGCGGCGTTCGTTTCCGGGGCGCGGCTGCCCCTCGCCTACCGTCTGCGCTTCGGCTTTGCCGACGGTTCGCATTGGGAGCGTGGCGACCCCTACAGGTTCACACCTACCGTCAGCGAGACCGATCTGTACTTGTTCAACGAGGGCACGCACAGAAACCTGTGGCAGATCATGGGCGCGCGCAGCATCGAGCACGATGGCTGCCGGGGTACGGCCTTTTCCGTGTGGGCTCCCACCGCCAAGCGGGTCAGCGTGGTGGGTGAGTTCAACCAGTGGGACGGCAGGCTCTTCCCGATGCGCGTTCTGGCGAACTCGGGAGTTTGGGAAATCTTTTTGCCCGACGTTGGCGCAGGAGCCATCTACAAGTACGAGATCAAGACCCAGAACGGCGATCTGCGCATCAAGTCCGATCCGATGGCGAAGCGTATGCAGTTGCCGCCGGAGACCGCCTCCGTGGTGGAAGTCTCCGAGTTCGAGTGGGAGGACGAGGCTTGGATGAAAAGCCGCGCGGAGCAGGACATACGCCGCCGGCCAGTCACTATCTACGAGCTGCATCTGGGCTCGTGGATGCATGTCAACAACGGCTCCCGACGTTCGCTGACCTACCGTGAAGCCGCCGAGCGGCTGGTGGAGCACGTGACGAAGCTCGGTTTCACTCACATCGAGTTGTTGCCGGTCAGCGAGCATGCCTTTTACCCTTCATGGGGCTATCAGGTCACCGGCTACTACGCGCCGACGGCACGCTACGGTTCACCGGACGACTTCAGGTATTTCGTCAACTACTGCCATCAACATGGAGTCGGCGTCATCGTCGACTGGGTGCCCGCGCACTTTCCACGAGACGACTTCTCTTTGCGGCGGTTCGATGGCACGGCGCTGTACGAACACGAAGATTCGCGGCTTGGAGAGCATCCGGACTGGGGTACCCTCATCTTCAACTTCGGCCGCGCCGAGGTGAAGAACTTCCTGGTCGCCAATGCACTCTACTGGCTCAAGGAGTTCCACATAGACGGGCTGCGCGTCGATGCGGTCGCCTCGATGCTCTACCTCGACTACAGCCGTAAGGAAGGCCAGTGGATTCCGAATCGCTATGGCGGTCGCGAGAATCTGGAGGCCATCGAGTTTTTGCGAGCCTTCAACACGGCGGTTGCGAGCGACGTGCCAGGGGCCATCAGCATTGCCGAGGAGTCCACGGCGTGGGGCGGCGTGACGAACTCACCCGAGCATGGGGGTCTCGGTTTCACCTTCAAGTGGAACATGGGGTGGATGCACGACACGCTGGACTATTTTCAGAAAGAGCCCGTCCATCGCAAGTACCATCAGGATCAGCTGACTTTTGCGATGCTGTACGAGAATACCGAACGCTTCATCAACTCCATCTCGCACGACGAGGTCGTCCACGGCAAAGGCTCGTTGATCGACAAGATGCCAGGCGATATCTGGCAAAAGTTCGCGAACCTGAGGTTGCTCTTGGCCTACCAGTACGTGAGGCCCGGCAAGCAGCTCGTCTTCATGGGTACGGAGCTTGCCCAGCATCGAGAGTGGAGTCAGGACGACAGCCTCGACTGGCACTTGGCCGAGCAACCGGAGCGCCAGTCGCTGATGCAGTTCATCGCAACCCTGGGCGAGCTGTATCAGAACACCCCGGCGCTCTGGCAATGGGATCCGGACCCTGCGAACTTCGAATGGATCGACGTCGCGGATCGCGAAAACTCGGTGCTGAGCTTCCTGCGGCGCGGCGAGTCAGAAGAGGTCGTGGTCGTGTTGAATTTGACGCCGGTCCCCCGCGAAGGCTATTGCATCGGTGCGCCGAAGCCTGGCCGCTACGAGATCCTGTTGAACACCGATGACGAGGAGTTCGGCGGCAGCAGCTACAGCACGGACCGCGAATATGTTGCCGAGGAGGTCAGCGCGCACGGCCGCACGCACTCGCTGAAGCTACGCTTGCCACCGCTGGCGGCGCTGGTGCTGCGCCGCAAAGCAGATGCGTGAGCTCACTGTGCGGCAGCTGGTCTGGCCAACGGGCGGAACTGACGTGTGAGGCCGCGCCGCTGAAATATTCGCCGATAAAACTGGACTCCCAGCACGATGAACACGCAGTCGAAGGGCAGGCGGTAGCGGGACTCTCCCGTAGCAATGAAGACGGCGAGCATGACCCCGAACAGGACCGAGCTTACCGAGAACTCGGTCGAACGAAGCATGCTGACCAATCCGCGAGAGCGGAATGTATCGAACAGCAGCAGGCAAGTGGGCCAGATCAAAAGTATCATGAACAGGTACATGGTGGCCTGAGCAAGCGGCCACTCGGGAGTCCAAATCGTGGGCCACGGCGCGTTCGGACTGAACAGGTCGAACACGTGCTGCACCGACAGCACCAGTGCCTTGGTGGGGGAGCCGTTGATCCAATCCACGGCGGTGTCGAAATTCTGCTTGCTGTCGGTGATCGAGAAGCTCACCCGTGGCACCTGCTGATAGCCGTGCTGCTGGGCCGCGGGGCTACCGAATTGGGAGTCGGTCCATTTGAGTGACTGAATTCGGTCGTAGTGACCGAGCAGGAAATCCGCCGCAGACTTGTTGGACGTGAGGCAGAAGGTGCCGCGATTGGCTTCCGTACAGCGTTGACTGATGACGGCCAGCCCAGGCAGCGTGGCCAGACACAGGGTTACCAGGGCAACGGTTTTCATGCGCAGCGTCGCCCCCTTGAAGAGCAACCAATGCAGCCCGGCGAAGCCGAGCACGGCTGGCGCGGCCACGGTCTTGAAAGCAATGGAAATCAGGAACAAGAACCCCGCGAGCGTCGCGAGTAGAACGCTCCGCCAGACGCGGGTGGCGCGCGCGGCGAGCAAGTACAGCGCCATGATGCTCGGTATCAGCAACATCATGTAAATTTCGGAAAGGAAGTAGCTCTCGTATTCGACGTGGTAGTAGTACAAGCTGCTGATCGCGATCGACCACGCGGCAGCCTTCTGATCGAAGGCGACCCAGGCCAGCGCGCCTATGGCGAGCGGCACCAGCGCGGCGACGACGAACTGCAGCACAACCAGCGAATAGAACGTGGGGTCGGACTTGTAGAACTGGGAAAACAGCCACGACGTTGCTGGTGGGTGGGTGACGTCCAGCGGAGTCAGCCGGTAACCTTCAGCTGCGATGCGCCGAGCCGCGCCAATGTACACTTGCATGTCGGAGTAGATTCCCGCGCGGGGATCGTGCTCGGTGTAGATGTGCGTCCAGCGCCACAGGACTCCGATCAGGTACACGGGCAGCGATGCGAGAACTGGAATGCGACGAAGTAGGTCCATGCATCGGCTACGGGCCGAGCGTTTCCGGGTCGAACTTTGCACGGGCCGGTTTTCGGGCAATTTCTCTCGCTAGGCAAGTCCAGAGCGACCGATAGTTGGTTCATCACGACGCGAAAGATCCGGGAAAAGCTCCCGAGCCTCGCGCTTTTGCCAGCGGTTACTAGTGTTCCTTACCCGGGCGGAGCCGGAACCAAAGAGGATGTGCGTCGTCGTGGTCTTCGAAGTAGCGGCCGTGCCGCGATGCAACCAGCCGGGTCTGGTTTGCATCCTGAGCGCGATGGAGGCGTGCCAGTCCTACGAGCTAACGAGGCTGCGCCTCAGACCAACGAGGCATGTGGGTGAGGGAGTGCTGAGAGCATGGGGGAAGAGCGGGAGGTGGGAGTGTCGAGTGTGGAGGAAAGAGCGCTCGTGGCTTTCCGAGTATGCCGGCGTGCTCGGCCGCGTCCAGGCCACAGCCGCGCTACGCGCGGTGCTCGCTTCGCTCGCAGCCTGGACCCGGCCTGCGACTCGCCGGCTCGTGATCGGGATCACTCGAAAGGAGTTCCTCGATGCTCGACATCTACCCATTCATTCTCGAAACCATTGCAGCGCTGCGACCGGTAGCGAGGCGCATCGCACGGGCGGACGCGGATTTGGGCCGTCAGCTTCGGCGCGCCCAGGCGTCGATCGCGCTCAATGTCGCAGAGGGGGCCTACAGCCGGGGACGCAACCGGCAGGCTCGCTATCACACGGCGCTGGGAAAGACCTTCGAGAGCACATCGCTCCACTCTTGGGCCTTGTCCCCGACCAATATACACAGGGCAAGATGAGCTACGATTTGCGAAGGCTCCGCCTCCACGGGCTCATCGAGAGGATCCCCGGTTCCTGGCGCTACCGCGTCACCGACTTCGGCTTCCGCTCGGCCACCTTCGTCACACGCGCCTACAACCGACTGCTTCGACCGGGGCTCGCCATCTTGTCCTCCAGCAAACCCACCCAGCCGGCGCCCCTGCGTAGGGCTGTCCAAAAGGTGGACGAGGTCATCGAAAAGATGTGGTGCGACGCGGCCTAACACCGCATCGCTTGTCTTGATTCAACTTTTGACGCAAAAGTCGATGTCGGCCTTCGTCAAGGCCTCTAGCGCTTGCCAGAGCGCGAACGGCGTCGCCGTAGCGCCACCAGCGGCACCAGAAATGCGCTGGACCAGCCCCACAGTCCCTCGTGAGGCGCCAGCTGCGCTGCCGTGCAGCCAGCTGCCGTGTTTGCGGCGTCCTCGAAGCCGGCCTCGTACAAGGTGTTCATGACGCCTTTGTCGCTCTCGGAAAGCTCGCGCTTGTGGGTTTCGCAGGCGCTGGTGCAGCTATACATCGTGGCCTTGCGATCGTCGCGATCTTCCCCGAGCCCGTAGAAGTGGCCCACCTCGTGCGTCATGACGTTCTGCAAATCGTAGCGGTGACCGCAGACGTTGCCGTTGGCCGTGCCGTCGCAGGAACTGGTGGGGGCGCCCGGTACGTTCGCCGGCAGGCTCGCGTAGTCATGACGCGAGTTGATGATGATGTCGGCCTCGGTGATTTCGCCGGTCTGCTCGTCGGAGAAGCCGATGGTGATGGCCAGGTCGTCCTCGTGACCGCTGAATTCGATGGGAGCGTAGATGACCGTGTTCACGCCATCCGGGTCGAGTTGGGGGTGGATGCCGTGGCCGGTTTCGATGCTGAGCTCGGGAAGCTTCGAGCCGCTCGAGAGCCAGGTCCCGAATGCCTGGATCACCGCCTGCTTCGCTTCGGGACCCATCTCGAGAACGGAATCGTCGATCACCACGGTCACGGCGGGCGAGAACCAGCGTTGGGCGGCCCCGGCGTCCACGGTCCGCACTTGAGCGTTTGCATGTGCCGAGCGTGAGACACTCTCGACGGGCGGCGGTCGATCGTCCACCCCAGTAATCGTCAACAGGGCGCCGATGCTCGCGAGCAGCGCCAGCACCGCCAAGCGCCGTTCGCCCCTGACGCGCGGCGCCGGAGCGCGCGGGCTGACGGGCGCCGTGGGCCCACCAGGTGTGACGGTATGCGTGCTCGGCTCCAACGACACGAAAGCCAGGTGGCCCGGGGGGGGACGACTGGGCGTGCCGATGTGAATTTCTGTGCCGAGCTCTGTCACACTCTCTCTCAACACTACGGTTTCATAAGTAGCTGAGTTAAGCGACTTCAGACGCCAGAACGCCGCGCGCTCGAGCTGGCCATTCACCGAGCTAACCTCATTGGGCTCGTCGAAGTTGGCATTCAAGCTTTGCGGGCTCGAACCGTATCAACGACATATGATCAGGAGCGTTGGATCAGGCTTGTCGATGAACAACGCTGCGAATGGCATCCGTCGCGCTCTCGACGGATTCGACAAGGCAGCCAGCGAGGTGACGCGGCAATCCGCGCTCGGAGGCGCGGGGCCCGCGGCGAGTGTCACGCTTTCGCCCGAGGCCAGACAAATAGCCGAGCAAGCGCCAGGAGCCGGCATCGAGCAGGCCCTGGTAGATATGCGCACGGCCAAGCACAGCGTGGCGGCGAATACTCGGGTCCTCCAGACCGCGGACGCCGTCAACGACGAGCTGATTGGGATGTTCGGGCCCGAGCGCGGTCACTAGCGCACTCGCCCCGACATGCGCCTCGCTGTGGCAGGCACCCCGGGACTTGCGTGGCCAGGGAAGGGCACTTCGGGTATGAACTCGAGTCATGAGCTTGCTCGAGCAGGTGCCTCGTCATGCGCCTCCGCTGGATAGCGGGTTTCGACCCGCAGTGCTTGGAAACCAGGCATTTCGCCGGCATGTGGCCAGCTTGGGGCGGGGACCGGTGCTCGAGCTGTGCCTGGTAGGACAGCACGATCGGGTTCGCCGGCTGTCGCTCCCGCTCTCGCCGCGCAGCGAAGACGTAGCACTGAACCGCCGCTACGCCGAGCGCTCGCTGAAGTTTGCGTTGTGGCAGCAAGGGGCTCGGCGCATTCATGTGGCAGGTCCAGCCCACGTGGCTCGCTACCTGGCCGAGACTTACTCGCAGCAAGGCGCGCGCGGCTTCGACGCGGACTTCATGCGCGACGTGTACCAGCTGGCGAATTTCGAGGTCGCGGTCACCGAACGGGTTCGCCTGCCGCAAGCCTGCGAGCGCTCGCGCAGGTTGGCAAGTCGGCTCGATGGATGCCGCATTGGCTTCGATGCAGGCGGCAGCGACCGCAAGGTCGCAGCGCTCATCGATGGCAGGCAGGTGTACGCGGACGAAACGCGCTGGCATCCGAAGCTGAACGACGATCCTCAGTACCACTTCGATGGCATCATGGATTCGGTGCTCAAGGCGCGCGCGCAGCTGCCCGGTCTGGATGCGCTGGGCGTGAGCTCGGCGGGGATCTACATGGATAACGAGACGCGGGTCGCTTCACTCTTCCGCAAGGTGCCGCGCGACCTGTTCGAGTCGCGAGTGCGTCGGATCTATCTCGATGTGGCGGCCGAGCTCGGGGTCCCCGTGCGGGTGGAGAACGACGGGGACGTGGCAGCGCTGGCCGGGGCGCTTGCGCTCGGCGACAAGCCGGTACTGGGGTTGGCGCTGGGCACCAGTCTGGCGGTGGGCTACATCGACGCTGCCGGCAACATCACCGGAGATATCAACGAGCTGGCGTTCGCGCCGGTGGACTATTCTGCCGATGCTGCGGTGGACGACGAGTGGTCCGGTGATCGCGGCGTGGCCTCGAGCTACCTGTCGCAAGATGCGGCGATCCGCCTGGCTGCTGGGGCCGGCCTCGAGCTTCCGGAGTCTCTCTCAGCGGCTCGGAAATTGGTCGTGCTGCAGCAAGCCTTCGAACAGGGTCATGAGGCTGCCCGGGCGGTCTACGAGAGCCTCGGGGTCTACCTCGGCTACGCGCTCTGGCAGTTTTCGGAATCGTACCCGACCAAGCACGTGCTGCTCATGGGCCGGGTGTTGTCCGGAGCGGGTGGCGATTCTGATCTTGGGCGTCGTGCGTGCTGTGCTAGAGCTCGAAGCTCCCGAGTTCGCGGCTCGGGTATCGCTTCACCTGCCCGGCGAGCTCGAGCGCCGCGTTGGGCAGTCCGTGGCCGCAGCGAGCCTGGTGGAGCTCTGAGCGAAAGCACTCATCATGACTCCGAGCTTCTCGCAATCCGACTCAGTAGTCTTCGTGCCCGACGAGGCGGACAGCGTGTCGGCTTTGGGGCGAACCACACACCTGGGCATAGGCGCTCACGCCGACGATCTCGAGATCTTGGCCATAGGTGGCATCCTGGAATGCTTCAACCGTGAGGATTGCTGGTTCAGTGGCGTGGTCGTCACTGATGGCGGCGGCAGTCCCAGGCACGGGCGCTACCGCGACCACACGGACGAACGCATGCGCCGCGTGCGGCGTCAGGAGCAAAAGAAGGCCGCGTTCGTCGGCGGCTACGCGGCCCAGGTGCTGCTGGACCATTCCTCGCAGGCGCTCAAGGCGGGTGCCTCCGCTGTGCTCGAAGACCTGAAGCTCGTCCTGAGGTTGACTTCCCCCGAGCTCTTGTACACGCACTGTCTGACCGACAAGCATGACAGCCATGTGGCCGTGGCGCTGCGCGTGCTGCAGGCCTGCCGCGAGGTGGCGCCGCAGCACCGCCCCGTTCGGCTTCTGGGCTGTGAAGTGTGGCGTGACCTGGATTGGCTGGACGACGCAGACAAGGTCGCGATCGCTCTTTGCGGCGAGGAGCATCTCCAGCAGGCACTGCTCGGCGTCTTCGATTCGCAAATTGCAGGAGGTAAACGTTATGATGCAGCCACCATGGGCCGACGCAAGGCGCACGCTACTTTCTCCAGAACGCACGCCGTGGATGACACTACGGGTCAGGTCTACGCCATGGACCTGACGCCCTTGATGCACCACCCTGCCCTGGATGCCGTGGGCTACTGCCACTCCCTGATGGATCGCTTCAAGGACGATGTCGCGGCCCGCATCCAGCGTCTCGGGGGGCGGCAATGACCCCGGCGGCGCATACAGCCCTCGCGTGGCTCACCCGCGCAAGCGTTCTCTTCGGTCTCTCGGCAGTCGCTCTGGTGCTCGGCGCCTGCGGCTCGGGGTACCGAGCGCGTGCTTTGCCCGACGGCAGCTGGCGCGTCGAGTGCGTCGATCAGGTCGAGCGCTGTTTACGAGAGGCGGAGCGCACCTGCGGGGGCGACGGATACAGTGTTATCTCGGGCGCCAAGGACACCAAGCTGTACGGGGGTAAAACCGGCTATCAGACGGCCGCTGATTTGCATGTCATCGAGTTCCGCTGTGGCAGCGCTCCCGAACCTCCTCCCTCGCTCGAGGCCTCCCGCGGCGGCGCTGAGGAAGCAGCTCCCGAAAGCGCCGCCCAAGAAGCTCATGGGGCAGCCGCGATTTGCACGCCGGGCGCCACCCAGCGCTGCATCGGACCCGGCGCATGTGAAGGTGGCCAGAGCTGCAATGCGGAAGGAAGCGGGTTCTTGCCCTGCGATTGTGGCGATGCGGCAGTGCCAGCCCCCGCGCCCGAGAGCGCCGGGTCCGACGAGACGCCACAAGACGCTGCCGAGTAGAGGTTCGGTGAATCTCTTGGGGCGCGGTTTCGTAGGGTGCTGGCTGGCAGTGGCACTTGCCACGGGTCTGGGCTGCGAAGACGAAAAGCCCAAGTCGTTCGACACAGGCGCTCCCTCCGACGCTGCTCCGGCACCCACCATTTCGGTGCCAGCGCCGCCCAGCGCGACGCCCGAAGCTCCGCCCACGGAGCTGGCGGCGAAGTCGGCACCCGACCGGTTGGTGGTCATCGCGGGCGGTGACGTCAATCTGGGGCGTGAAGCCGGCCAGAGCATCCTGAGCGATCCGGATTACAACCCCTTCATCTTCCTGGCGCCGCTGCTGGCCTCTGGAGATCTGAGGTTCGTGAATCTCGAGTCGCAGTTGAGCGACCAGAACGGGGAGACCCAATCGCCTCTCAATCGTCTCATCTTCACGGGGCCCCCTGGAGGCGCCCGGGTGCTCGCCAGAGCTGGTATCGACATCGTGAGCGTTGCCAACAACCACGCCTGGGACTACCAGAAGTCGGCATTCTTCGAGACGCTGGACAACCTGTCGCGCGCTGGCGTTGCCTACGCCGGCGGTAGCAAGCAACCGGAGCAGCAATACAAACCGACCATCCTGGAGATCAAAGGGTGGCATGTCGCCGTGTTCGCCGTCACGCAGATCTGGAACCAGGGACCCTTCGAGAAGCATGCAGGAAGGCACTACGTTGCCTGGGCGCGCTACGACCGTCTTTACCGGGAGATCAAACGGGCCAAGCAGGAAAACGATCTGGTCATCGTCAGCTACCACGGCGGCGGCGAGTATATCGACATGCCGCTCATGACCACGCGCGAGTTCGTCAAGGTGGTCATGAAGGCCGGCGTGGACGTCGTGTTCGGCCATCACCCGCACGTGGTGCATGGCGTCAGTTGGTTCGGGGAGCGCGCTGCCTTCTACAGTTTGGGCAATCTCGTGTTCAATCAGCACAAGGACCACCCCTGGACGAGCACGGGTTTCCTGGCGCGCGTCACCTTCGAGCGCAATGCGAGGCCGAAGTTCCAGGCCTGTCCGTTCGTCATCGTGGGGCACACCCCGACGCCACTCATCGGCAAAGAGAAGCAGCCGCTCGCACAAGCCTTCCGCCGTCACCTGAAGTTCGTTTCCGTGACGGTGGGGGGCAGCGAGGTGAGCGAGCCCAACCAGGACGGCTGCATGGACCTTTCGCCCCCGTAGTCCCGGTGGAGCCGTCATACGCCGCGCTACAGCACCGCCGCTTCATCGAACAGTCATCACCGCGTTGGGATTTCACGCGCGTGATTTCTGGGCTTCACCATGAGGTGGCTCGGCAGCGTGCCTCCGTGCGCCAGAAACTGGCGAGCTCGGGCCGAGGTCACCTATAGGGTGTGTCCCTGAATTGCCAACCCGTAAACGTGCCCGTGCCCGTGCCCGTGCCCGAAAAGAAGCAACCGAAGCCGGGATGAGACCGATGACCGGAGCATGATGCTCCATGAGGGATTGGAAGTTTATCAAGTCGCGCTGGATTTTCTCGTGGTGGCGAACGCGATCATAGAAGGACTACCGCGAGGGCGAGGCCACCTGTCGGATCAGTTCACACGGGCGTCCCTGTCGATTGTGTTGAATATCGCCGAGGGAGCCGGAAAGTACTCCAAGCCGGACAAGCGACGCTATTACCTGACCGCTAGAGGCTCCGCGACGGAATCCGCCGCGTTGTTGGACGTTTGCTACCGGCTCAAATTGCTCGACGAGAAAGACCTGAAAGCAGGCAAAGAGCGAGTCAGCCGCATCGTGTCAATGCTGGTCAAGCTGGCTCGCAGCTGTGAAGACGGCTAGATTCGAAGCCAAAGCAGAGCGCAGCCGAGTGCGACCACAGCTTAGTAGTTGCGGAGTGTTTTCTCGTAGCGGGTCGCGAAACGCCGGGCCTGTTTGAGCAAGTTGAACGTGCACTCAATCGCGGAGCGTGCCTTGTACAGTTCCTTATCGAACGGCATTTTCTGGGCTCGACTCGCCTTCGACGGGATTACCGCAGAACAGCCTTGTATCTCGAGGGCCGAGCGAAAAGCGTCTGAATCGTATGCCTTATCGGCCAGTAGACAGGACGATAACGCGCGACCCAACAGCGCTTGGGCGGGTCGGATATCGTGCTGCTGGCCTTCAGTCACTTCGAACGTCAGGGGCAATCCCAATGCGTCGACGACCAAGTGCACTTTCGTTGATAGTCCCCCGCGCGACCGCCCCAGAGCTTGTGCCGTTTGCCCCCTTTTGCCCCTGCTGCGTGCTGATGCGCTCGATTGATCGTGCTGTCTACACTGTGCCACTCGTCATCGCGATCTGTCTGGAGTGCGTCAAATAGGTCTTTCCATTTGCCTCGCTTCGCCCAGCGATCGAAGCGATTGAACACCGTCTTCCACGACCCGAACTCCACAGGTAGAGCCCGCCAAGGAACCCCGGTCCTGCGCCACCACAGCACTGCTTCGATGAAATTTCGGTCGTCTTTCCCAGGGCGCCCCGCTCCGCGCTTAGTCTGGAGTACCGCTCGAACCTTTTGCCACTGTCGCTCGTCCAGCTGCCGTCTAACCATGCTGGCCTACCCATGGAACACACTTCGCTCGCCATGGATAGCCCTTTTTTTCGACCTCTCGGGCACGGACACGTTCACGGGCACGTTCACGGCGCCGTCAGCGAATTCAGGGACGCGCCCTAGCTTGGGGTAGAGCAGCACGTGCGCTGCTTGCACGACGCCGCGGACGAAAAGCGTGCAACTCGCAAGTAATATACATGCAATACGCACGTAAATCGCTGCCAGTCTTTCCAGTCCGCTCCCTTGCGGGGTCGAAAACTCGCCAGTCAGCAATCGCACGGAGGACTGTCACATTCAGGGCCTTTGGCAGAGCCCAAGGAGAGTCATCGGAACGGCTTGGCGCTGCCGCCGAGCGACGTCGCGGCATCCCTTCGGTCCGCCGTGACGATGCGCAGGTGCTCGAGCGGACGCACCCCACGGGCGAGTTCGTCGGAGAGCTCCAACGCGATGGCGGGCAAGTTCTGGTCGCGGGCGACCTCGAAGTGGTGTTCCGCGAGCAACGCTGCCATTTGCTCTCGAGCGAACACCGAGCGAACGGGTTCGCCCAGGCGACGCAGGAACGGACCCACCAGCCACAAGATGGGCGCCGGAGCGAAGTAAGCGACGATCAAGCGGCTGCCCGTTGCTGAACGCCGGTCGATGACCGACAGACTCGCTTCCACCTCGGCCCTGGTCAGGTACATGACCACGCCCTCCCAGATCCAAGTGGTCGGGCGTGTTGGATCGTGTCCTGCCTGCTGGAGAGCATCGTCCAGATTGTCGCGTCGGAAGTCGACCGGGACGAAGTGGACGTCGCGCGCGCGCAGTGTCAGGCGAGCGGCTCGCTCGCGCTTGTCCTTTTGCGAGTTCGGGTGATCCACCTCGAACACCCTGACGTCCCGGAGCTCCGGCATGCGAAATGCGCGGCCGTCCAGGCCAGCGCCCAGGATCACCAGCTGCGGAGCGCCGGCCTCGAGCATTGCCCGGTCGATCGCGACCGTTCGCACGGCCATCATTTTCGAGCGCTTGTCCAAGAACGCATGCTGGAACCCCGCGCGCACGCCGCGCGGGGGTGATGCGGAACGAAACGATTCGACGCGCTCTTGCGCGTCCTGTGGCAGCAGCTCGAACGCCGTTGGATCGCTGAACCGCGGCGCGGTGTTCCCAATCTCTTCGGCAGCGCCCAGTATTACCCGGTCGTTCGCGGCTGCGCGTGCCATGCAAACGAGCACCGCCGTCTGACTTGCCTGCCCTGTTTTCATGAACCCAGCCTCGCTTTGACAAACTGGTCTGAGAGCTCAGTCGCTCGCGCGCTCCACCAGGATGCGCAGCATGCGTCTGAGGGGCTCCGCTGCTCCCCACAACAGCTGGTCGCCGACCGTGAACAGGGACAAATAGTCATCGCCCATCTTGAGTTTTCTGAGGCGGCCCACGGCGACAGTCAGTGTGCCGGAGACGTGAGCTGGGGTGAGACGCTGGAGCGTGGCCTCGCGCTCACTCGGAACCAGCTCGACCCACTCATGCGCATTTTGGATCAGTTCCGTGACTTCGTCGAGCGGGATGGCGCGCTTCAGCTTGAGGGTAAGCGCCTGACTGTGGGAGCGCATCGCGCCGACCCGAACGCACACGCCGTCGACCGGGACTTCCGGATCGAGCCCCAGGATCTTGTTGGTCTCGACGTGCCCTTTCCACTCTTCGCGCGACTGCCCGGCCTCGACCGCAACGTCGATCCATGGAAGCAGGCTTGCTGCCAGGGGTGCCGTGAAGTTCTCCTTCGGGAAGTCGTGGCTCGCGAGTGCGGCTTGAACGCGCCGATCGATGTCTAGAATGGCGCTCGCCGGGTCGTCCAGCAGCGGACCCACGCTGGCGCCCAGCTGACGCATCTGCAGCACCAGCTCGCGCATTTGCCGAGCGCCTGCGCCGGAAGCCGCCTGGTAGGTGGCGGCATTGATCCAGTCCACCCAACCGCGAGCGAGCAGCGGGTACATGGCCATCAGCATCAAGCTCACGGTACAGTTGCCCCCGATGAAATCGAGGCGCTCGGCAGCGAGTGCCGCGTCGATCAGGTTTCGGTTGACGGGGTCGAGGATGATGGTCGCCTTCGGTTCGAGACGCAGCGCCGAGGCCGCGTCAATCCAGTAACCGCGCCACCCGGCGCCGCGTAGTGCGGGGTGGATCTGCTTGGTGTAGTCGCCTCCCTGGCAGCTCACGATGGCGTCCATCTTCGCCAGTGCCGCGAGATCGTTGGCATCTGTCAGCGAGCTCGCCCCTCCACCCACGTCGGGACCCGGTTGTCCCGCCTGCGAGGTGGAGAAGAAGTGAGGCTCGATGAGCTCGAAGTCGCCCTCCGCGCGCATGCGCTCGAGCAACACGGAACCGACCATGCCCCGCCAACCAACGATGCCTACGTGTCTCATAGCCTTGAAATTACACAACCTTTATCGATACGCCAGCGGGCCGTGGGCTCCCGCGACGCGCGTGGCCACGGCCACTGAACCTGCGAGATATACGACGAGGATCCCTCCGAGGCGAGCGCGATGTGTAGCGCTCCCCAGAACGTCGGAGCTTCTGCGAGTCCCTGGTGGCCCCCCCAAGGAACGTTCGAGGAGTCAGGGGCGTTGAAGCCTTCAGCGACGGCGCAGCATACCGCGCCCGAGGAGCAACGCGCCCATCAAGACGAAGCCGACTCCTGCATGCCCGACGAGCCAGTGCGCCGCTGCGGGAATGGGGCAATGCAACTGCAGCCCCAGCGTGGCCAGCAGCGCCCCTGCCCCGCTCGCCGTGAAGGCGCCGTAGCGGGTTCGAAGCCGCTGGCGATCGAGCGCCCGCAGGGCAAGCCAGACCACGCTGGCCAAGCCCAGGCCGTGCATCAGGCAAAGGACCGCGTACTTGGGCCAGTCGTCGCCCGACCCCTTGAGGGCTGCAGGGTGCCCGGTCTCGGGTTGAATGAATGAAAGGGCGATGGGTATCGCCAACCCCACCAGCACCAGCCCCAGCTTCAAGCCATCGGGGAGTGCCACGCGCTGCAGAGGCCGCAAGGTGAACCAAACCCCCACGCCGAAAACGCCGCCGAGCAGTATGGCTATCGGCCCCAGCACGACACCGGGAATCAAATGCAGGTCCGGTCGTGCCAGTACGGTTCCTTCCAGCGCCACGAGCAAGCTGCAGAAGAGAAACGCTGCGGCCAGCCGCCGCCCCGTGGGCAGGCTGCGCAAGCGCGCGGCAAGACCAGTTTCGCGAGCTAGCTGGCTGCGAAGAGCGGACTCCAGCTGCAAATCCGCAGCAGGGGGAGGGGCCTCCGCCTGCAACAGCTCCACCAGTCCGTCCGAGGCAACGAGCTCCGCGCACGAGGCGCACTCGCGCGCATGCGCTCGCACCTCGGCTGCATCCGGCGCTCCGCCTTGGAGCAGGTGGTCTCGAACTTGTTCGCAGTTCACGGGTTCTTTGCGCGTACGGTGAATTCGGCCAATTGGTTACTTTCTACCATCTTCCAAAATCTCGCGGAGGGCGGTGTACCCTCGGTGAGCTCGTACCTTGACCGCGCTGAGCGAGGCCCCCACCAGATCGGCGATCTCCGGAAACGAAAGCTGTCCGAGCCAGTGCAGCTCGATCACTTCGCGGTAGCTGGGCTGCAGCCTTTCCAGCGCGAAGTCGAGAGTGCGGGCCGCGTCCAGGCGACTGGCTTCGGGCTTGGTAATCGGATCGCTCCGTCCATCCAGTTTGAGCTCCGCCTCAGGTCGTCGCTTGAGCCTTCTCAGGTGCTCGCGCTTCAGGTTGAGCGCGATCGTGAAGAGCCATGGCCGCAACTTGGCGTCCGTGCGGAAATCGAAACGTGCGCGGTGAAGTTGCAGAAATGTCTGCTGCACGAGATCGTTCGCCTCCTCCGGGGAGCGCAGCTCGCGACGCATGACACGCAGCAGCACTGACGCATAGCGCGCAAATAGCTCGTCGAACGCTCGAGCGTCGCCGGCCACGTACTCGGCCATCAGTTCTTCGTCGCTCTTCAACGGCTCGGAGTCTAAACGACATCGCCGAGGAGGGCTGCCCTGGATTTCGGGTAACGGACCGGGTTGCGCCGGACGGAGCACGGGCCTAACCGAGACTCATGACCCAGCCGAGCCGTCGTCGCGTCAACCGTCTTGCCCAGGAAACCAGCCCCTATCTGCTGCAACATGCGGAAAACCCAGTGGATTGGCATCCGTGGGGCAGTGAGGCGCTGGAGCTGGCGAAATCCTCGAATCGGCCGATTCTGCTCAGCATCGGCTACGCCGCCTGTCACTGGTGCCACGTGATGGAGCGCGAGAGCTTCGAAGACGAGGCTATCGCTGCGCTCATGAACGAGCACTTCGTCTGCGTGAAGGTGGATAGGGAGGAGAGGCCCGATCTGGATGAAATCTACATGGCCGCCACCGTGAGCATGAATGGCAGCGGAGGCTGGCCGATGACTGTATTTCTGACGCCCGACCAAAGGCCTTTCTTTGCGGGCACCTATTTTCCTCCGGACGATCGCTACGGGCGACCCGGGTTCAAGCGCTTGCTGGTGGAGATAGCCAAGGCCTGGGGCCAGGATTCGGGAGCGCTCGCCGGGCAGGCCGATCTGCTGACCCGGGCAATTCGCGAGCAGAGCCGCGCCGCCGAGCCGCTCTCGGTGGGCAGAGACGCCATGGCCAGCGCTTGCGAGGCTTTGTGGCAGGCCTTCGATCGGCGTCACGGCGGGTTCGGACGCGCCCCGAAGTTCCCGCCTGCTCAGACGCTGTCGTTCCTGCTCAGGTACACGCGCGATTCAGCGGATCTGCGTGCGCTCGAAATGGTGGTGGGCACGCTGAACGGCATGAAGAACGGCGGTATGTACGACCACCTGGGAGGAGGGTTCTCGCGCTACTCGACCGATGAACGCTGGCTGGTGCCGCACTTCGAGAAGATGCTCTACGACAATGCCGGTCTGGCCCAGGTTTATCTGGAAGCCTACCTGGTCACCGGACGCGACGAGTACGCGCGCGTGGCCAGTGAAACCCTCGACTACGTCGTGCGGGAGATGCAGGGGCCCGAAGGCGGCTACTTCACGGCAACGGACGCCGACAGCGAGGGGGTGGAGGGCAAGTATTTCGTGTGGACGCCCGATCAGATAGACGAGGTGCTGGACAGCCCCGATGCCGAGCGCTTCTGCGCGTTTTACGACATTACGCCCCAGGGGAACTGGGAAGGGAACAGCGTCTTGAATACGCCGCGCTCGCTCGAGGAGGTGGCGCACGACCTGGGCATCCAGCCGGCGGAGCTGGCCGAGAGCCTGGAGCGCGCGAAACCCCAGGTCTTCGAGGCACGACAACGCCGAGTGCCACCGCTCCTGGATGACAAAGTGCTTACGGCGCACAACGGACTGATGATCGGCGCGATGGCGTTCGGCTACGAAGTGTTGGCAGAGCCGGCGTATCTGAGGTCCGCGAGTCGCGCCTCCGACTACTTGTGGGAGCGCATGCGGCGCCCCGATGGCGGGTTGTTCCGCACGGCCCGCGCGGGAGTTGCCCATCTGGACGCCTACCTCGAAGACTACGCCTACCTGTCCGACGCGCTGGTGACGCTCTACGAAGCCGGTGGGAAACCGGCAGAGCTCGACAGGGCGATGGCCTTGGCGGAGCGTTTGTTGGCCGATTTCTCCGACGAGGCGGGTGGTGCCTTCTACCACACCGCCCACACTCACGAGCCTTTGATTGCTCGCACGCGCGAGGGCAGCGACGGCGCGCTGCCCAATCCGAATTCGATTGCCGCACGCGCGCTGTTGCGTCTGGGACGCCACTCTGGCCGTCAGTACCTGAGTGAACGCGCGGCTGGCGCGATCATGGCGTACGGCCGCCAGATCGCGCGTTTGCCCCGTGCCTTTGCCAGCGCTCTTTCCGCGGTAGACCTGGCGCTCGAGCCCGGCGTGGAACTGGTAATCGTGGGCGCGCCCGGCGATCCTCGGACGCGCGAGCTCGCGCGTGTCGCCGCTGACCTTTATCTCCCCAACAAGGTCCAGGCGTACGTCGATCCGAGCGATCCGCGGTCGCGTGACCTGACGCCGCTCACCCGCGACAAACAGCTGGTAGAGGGGCGTCCGGCGGCCTACGTATGCGAGAACTTCAGCTGTCAGGCCCCTGTGACCCGGCCCGAGGAGCTCAGGTCCGCGCTGGAACGGGCGGAGGAGAGGCGCCGCCTCGACCGCGGCTCCGAGCTCGGTCGAAGCCGCCTCCCCGGCCGCGCGAGTGCCGAGGGAACGCGCCGCGCGAGCGAGGCAGCCCGCGCCCCCGGGCAGCCCGCACTCCGGCCGAACGACTATCGTGAGCTTGCGGACACGGGCATTCGTGTCAGCCGGCTCGGCTTCGGTGCCTACCGGCTGCAGGCGAACCTGCCCGAGCATGCACGCGCGCTCGAGTCCGCCCTCGAGCACGGCGTCAACCTCATCGACACCGCCAGCAGCTACACGGACGGCGATAGCGAACGTGTCATCGGTCAGAGCCTGTCGGCACTGGTCGAGCGGGGCCGGCTGAAGCGCAATGCCATCGTGCTGGTGACCAAGGTCGGCTACGCTCAGGGCTTTACCCTGCAGGAGTGCCGTGTTCGCGAGCAGCAAGGGCGTGGCTTTCCCGAGACGGTGAAGGTTTCCGACGAGCTCTGGCACTCGGTCCACCCGAGCTTCCTCGACCAAGAAATCGGCCGTTCGCTCGCGAGGCTGCAAGTGGGTACTGTCGATGTGTGCCTGCTGCACAATCCCGAATATTTCTTCGAGGCGCCCCCCCAGGGGTCTCTTCTGGAGGTTCGACAGGAGTTCTACCGTCGCATGGAGCAGGCTTTTCGCTGGTTGGAGAGCGCGGTCGAATCGGGTCGCATCGGCTACTACGGGGTGTCGAGCAACGCGCTAGTCCGACCCGCCGACGACGCCCGGGCGATTGACGCGGCCGCTTTGCTGGCCTCGGCGGAGCGCGCCGCGAGCAAGCAGCATCATTTCAAGGTGCTCGAGTGCCCCCTGAACCTCCTGGAGCCCGCCGCGGCGTCACTCGAGAACACCCACGGCGGAGCGCTCACCCTGCTCGATTTCGCTCAGCGAGAGCGCCTCGCCGTGCTGACCAATCGTCCCCTGAACGCCTTCGTGCACGAAGGCATGCTCCGGCTCGTCGATCCCGACGAGGCGCTCGAGATCCCGTCCCTGACGGCTCAGCTGGAGCCGCTTCGGAAGCTGGAGGCGCGCTTCGTCGATGAGCTCTCGGCTCAGATCCGGGTCCCTGACGGCGCAGTGCCGGCAGCTGCACTGTTTCGCTGGGCCACCCATCTCGAGGAGCTGGCGCCCAGAGTGGTGAGCCTGGCTCAGTACGAGGAGATCGAGCGTGTCGTACTGGTCCCGCGTGTGGAAGAGGCCGTGCGCAGCTTGAACCAAGCGTTCGGCTCCCGGCATCCGGGTTGGAGCGAGTGGCGCGACGCCTACCTGGTGCAACTCCGCGACGCCATGGCGGCGTTGCGCGGCCATGCAGCCGGGCGCACGCGTCACGAGCTCGGCGAGCTGAGAGCCGCATTGCGCCCGTTCGCAGGGGATGGCGAGCGCTTGGAGGCATTCGAACGCGCCACCTTCTCGCAGCTGGCGCTTGCCGCAGTGGGGCAGATTGCCGGGGTCAGTTCGGTGCTCGTGGGCATGAGGCGAGAAGCGTACATCCAGGATGCTCTGACCAGCCTGAGCCTGACCCCCCTCGACGAACCGCGATCTGCGTTCGCTGCGCTTCGGGCGAAATCTCGTGGGACCGCTCCGAACGCTCGAGACCAGACAGCCGACCAGGGCAAGGCTCCCTAGCGTTTGGCCGGTGTTTGGTTTATAGGGGGCCCGCCTTAGGTGGCAGCGTGGCGCGGCGCACGGCCGCTCCCACGTGCGACACCGGTTACCGTTTCAACTGGGTGGTGAACCAACCCAGAGTCGAGGAAGCACTGAATGGAATCCTTGGTTTACCTAGCGCCAATCGCCGGAATCCTGGCCCTGGCCTTTGCTTTCATGAAGACCCAGTGGGTCAACCGGCAGGATCCTGGCGACAAGACCATGGTCGACATAGCAGCCCTGATTCGTGAAGGCGCCATGGCGTTCTTGGCCCGCGAATACAAGGTGCTCGCCGTGTTCGTAGTGATCGTGGCTGCGCTGCTCGGGTTCGCGAACATGGGCGACCACCCTGGTCATAGCCCTCTCATTGCGGTTTCGTTCGTGGTTGGGGCGTGTGCCTCCGGGCTGGCCGGCTACTTCGGGATGCGTGTGGCAACTGCTGCCAACGTCCGCACTACTGCCGCTGCCCGGCAGGGCTTGCCCGCGGCCTTGGCCGTGGCGTTCTCCGGTGGGTCGGTGATGGGCATGTCGGTGGTGGGGCTTGCCCTGGTCGGTTTGAGCGGCTTGTACCTGATCTACACGTTGGCCGTGTTCCCCGGGGTGGACATGCTGACCACCACGGTGAATGTGATGACCGGATTTTCGATGGGGGCGTCCTCCATCGCCCTATTCGCACGCGTCGGCGGGGGTATCTACACGAAGGCGGCCGACGTCGGTGCCGATCTGGTGGGTAAGGTGGAAAGTGGCCTGCCCGAAGACGATCCGCGCAACCCCGCCGTGATCGCGGACAACGTGGGCGACAACGTTGGTGACGTGGCTGGCATGGGCGCTGACCTGTTCGAGTCGTTCGTTGGCGCCATCATTGGCGCGATGGTGCTCGGTCTCGGTGCGAGCGCGGTCGCCGACGGTAACGTCGGGCCGGTGGTGCTGCCCCTGGCAATCGCTGCTGGTGGCACGATCTGCTCCATTTTGGGCACGTTCGTCGTGCGCACCAAGGAAGGCGGCAACCCGCAGCTGGCCCTGGACACGGGTGCGTTCGGTGCCGCGGGTCTGATGGCCGCCCTGACCTTCGTTCTGGCCAAGATGCTGTGGCCCACCGAAGGTACCGAGATGGCGGGGCAGCAGGTCACCTGGGTGAACGTCGGCACGGCCACGGTGATCGGCCTGGCCACGGGTGTCGCCGTGGGTATCATCACCAGCTACTACTGTTCTCTCGAGAAGGGTCCGGTGAACGGCATCGCCGAGCAGTCGAAGACCGGCTACGCCACGAACATCATCGCGGGGCTCGGGCTAGGCATGCAGTCGACGGCCTTGCCGATTCTGTGTATCGCGGCCGGCGTGATCGGCAGTGCTGCCGTGGCCGGATTGTACGGTGTGGCAATCGCTGCGCTCGGCATGCTATCGACCACCGGCATCCAGTTGGCCGTCGATGCCTACGGGCCTATCGCGGACAACGCAGGCGGCATCGCGGAGATGAGTCATCAGAAGCCGGAAGTGCGCGAGCGTACGGACAAGCTGGATGCCGTGGGCAACACGACTGCCGCCATCGGCAAGGGCTTCGCCATCGGTTCGGCCGCCATGACGGCGCTGGCACTGTTTGCAGCCTTTTCACAGCAGGCCAACATCGACGGCATCGACATCTCCAAGCCGGTTGTGATCGCGGGGGTATTCGTGGGCGGGATGCTTCCGTTCCTGTTTTCCTCGATGGCCATGTCGGCTGTGGGAGAAGCGGCGATGGATATGATCGAGGAAGTGCGCCGCCAATTCCGTGAGATTGATGGTTTGCTCGAAGGAAAGGCAAAGCCAGACACCGCGCGCTGCGTCGACATCTCCACCAGCGCTGCCATCAAGCGCATGATCATGCCGGGAGCCCTGGCGATCGTGACGCCCGTCGTGGTGGGCTTCCTGGCGGGCGCCGAGGCGCTTGGAGGGTTGCTAGCGGGCGTGACCGTGGCGGGTGTGCTGCTCGCGCTCTTCATGAGCAACGCTGGCGGGGCTTGGGATAACGCCAAGAAGTCCTTCGAGGGCGGTGGCTTCACCATGCGCGATGGCAGCCTGCACGAGAAGGGCTCGGAGGCGCACAAGGCCGCGGTGGTGGGTGACACGGTGGGCGACCCGTTCAAGGATACGGCGGGCCCCTCGCTGAACATTCTGGTCAAGTTGATGAGCGTGGTCGCTCTGGTGATCGCTCCGCTCATCGCCATCCCGTGAATTCAACAGCGCGAGGCAGCCAAAAAGCCCGGCGCGTGCTTCAAGTTCGGTAGCGCGCGTCGAGCTGCTTGGTCAGCTCGGCGAATTCCCGGATCAGCTGCTCGGCCAGAGCGGGAGCGGCGTCCTCGGCACAACGCTCGAGAGTTTTCGCCAGCGAAGCCATGAGCTCGGCACCCAGGTTGGCGCATGCCCCCTTGATGCTGTGGGCGATGCGTTCGCGCTGGGTGCGGTCGGCGCTGGCCGCCGCTGCCTTCAATTCGGTGAGGCGCTTCTCCACGTCGTCTCGGAACAGTGAAACCAGCTCGTGCACGATGGCGTCGGAGCCCGCCTGCTCGGCGATCTCGTTCATGCGGGAGGGGTTGAAGCGGGGAAGCTCGGTACCCTCTTCCTCGAGGTTCGCGTCGCCGTAGGCGCCGCTGATCACTGGACGGTCGAGCGAATTCTTCACGCCACGTCTTGGGAAAGCTCGAGGCTGGCGATACGCCGGTAGAGTGTGGCGCGACCGATTCCGAGCAGCTTGGCCGCCTTGCTCACGCTACCGCGTGTTACTCTCAGAGCGCGTTGGATGGCACGCCTTTCCAGCTCGCGCAGCGGAATCACCACGTCTTCGGGACCCTCCAGCGAACTCATCCCATCGTCCTGCTTGGTGGGCCGTGGTGGAATGCTCGGCAACGCCAGTCGGTAGATGTCCGGAGGCAGGTCCGAGAGCGTGATCGTTTCTGTGCGACATGCCAACAGGCTGCGATGCACCACGTTCTGCAACTCGCGCACATTTCCGGGCCAGTGATGTCGGCTGAGCGCCTCCAGGGCCTCGGGGGCAATGCTCTTCACCGAACGTCCCACGTCTTCGCTCAGACGCTGCAGGAAGTGACCGACGAGCAGGGGGATATCCTCTTTGCGGTCGCGCAGAGGCGGCAACATGATTGGATAAACCACCAGACGGAAGTAGAGATCTTCGCGGAACCTGCCAGCCTCGACCTCTTGCTTGAGGTTTCTGTGAGTGGCGCACACGATGCGCACGTCGACCGGAATGTCGTTCGACCCGCCGACGCGCCGGATGGTCTTCTCTTGCAGGGTCCGCAGCAGCGACGCTTGGGTGGCCAGGCTCATCTCACCCAGCTCGTCGAGCAGCAGCGTACCGCCATGAGCCTGTTCGAAGCGTCCGCGCCGCATGTGCGTCGCTCCCGTAAAGGCGCCGCGCTCGTGGCCGAATAGCTCGGATTCCTGAAGCGACTCGGGGATCCCCGCGCAATTGATGGCGACGAATGGTTGCCTGCGCCGCGCGCCTCCGGAATGAATGGCGCGCGCGACCAGCTCCTTACCGGTACCGCTTTCACCGAATACGCACACGGCCACGTCGCTTTCCAGGACGCGCTCGACCTGCTGGGCCAGTTCTCGCATGGCCGGGCTGCGGCCAATGATGGAACCGAGCACGTCGCGCTCGGTCAGCGCGCTCTCCAAGCGATGGACGTTGCGCACCAGCTCACGGCGCTCGATGGCGCGTGCGATCGCGTGCAACAGGCGATTGCCATCGAGAGGCTTGGTCACGTAGTCATAGGCGCCTGCGCGCATGGCCTCGACCGCCGTTTCGACCTCACGTTGTGCCGTCACCACGATCAGGGGCAGGTCCGCGTCTCGAGCGTGCAAGTGTTGCAGCACCTTGAGTCCGGGCACGTCGCCCAGTCCGAGGTCCACGCAGGCGATGGCCGGGACGTCCCCGTCGTCTTCGAGCACTTCGCGGCCGCCGGAGTATTCCTTGGCGCGGTACCCGGCTTGCTCTAGCCAGAACCGCATCATCCGGCGTGCTGCTGGGTCATCCTCGACGATTGCGATCGGTCCCATTTGTTCGGGGGCCACCTTGGACTGCGACAGTTCGCCCATCTTCTCTGTCCACAGTAACGCCCACTTGTTCGCCCACTTTAGGCTCCAGCCAGATCGGAATCGCTGCAAATGGGCGTACCGGTGACGATTATTTCGTTGTCGACCCGCCCCGACCGCTTCGGGCCCGCGCACCGGCGAACCTTTCAGTCGGGTCAGGTGGCAATTTTCTCGAACGCTCGGCTCGTGCTCCTGGCGCCCTGTGGACGAGCCGGACTGACCGGGATCTTCCGCCAACGGACGCGGCGAATCATGGATCCAGCGCGGGCGAAAGTGTAGCTTACTATCTTACCATGAATCTGAAGACACAGACCATCGCGCGGCTGCGTGACGCGCTGCTCAAGAGCGGCCGGCGCCCCAGCACGGTGATGAGCAGCGCGTACGAGGCGTTGACCCGTGCCGGGCTCTTGAGTCCCGAGGAGCAGGTCGCCGTCGGTCGCGTCGACGCGATGGGCGAAACCATGTTCCTGATGATGTCGGCCGATGGTCAGCTGGCGGAGGCCGAGCGCGACGCGGTGCGCGGCGCCATTCGTGGATTGACCGGCAACGTGCTTCGAACCGGCACCATCAATGTGATGCTGGAGCGCTATCACGAGCGCCTGGTCGACCAGGGTCGAGACGAGCGCCTACACGAGATCGCCGAAGAGATTGCTTCCGAACCCAGCGAAGCCGAGGGGGCTTTCGTACTCGCGGCGGCCGTGGCTCTCGCTGATGACGAAGTCCACGATTCGGAGAACGAGTTCATCAACCAGCTCGCAGAGTGGCTGCAGATTGCTCCCGATCGCGCGGGCCAATTGCTCGACCAGCTCGATCGCGATCAGGACGGGTAGGGCCGCGCGCTGGGGTTCGCCGAACCCTTGCAAAACACCGGAGCGCCTCTGGCTTAGCAAAACCGCTGCACCGCGGGCGACTCGCACCGTTCAGTGGTAGGTCAATGAAAACAGTAGTTCGGGGGTGACCGTGCGGTGGCTCGCTCGATTTTCGTCGAACGTGTACTGCGCGATGAATCCGCCGCTTCCTGCCCATTGGCTACTCAGCCACCACCCGAACCAAACGCCCAGCCCGAGGCTCATGACCTCGTCCCTTTCTGAAAGATGGGTCGTGGCGCTCTCTGGATCCGACGCCCTCGCAGACTCGTAGCCGAATTCGCCCCACATCAGCCGAGCGTCGAAGGCCAGGCCCCGGTGTACGTCAGGGAAATATTGCAGCGACACTCCGTAAAGCAGCGCGTTAGCTTCTCCGCGAGCCTCTCGACGCGCTGGTTTTGGAGGCGTTGCGAGTCCGAAGATTCCACCGAAGCCTTGAACCACTCGGGCCCGTCCGTTGCCAAGAGCGCCACGAGTTCTGCCAGAGCGCGGTCCGTCTCGCTCGGTGCTGGCAGGGCAGGACGTGCCCTCAGTTCTTCCAGCTTTGGACGAACCACGTGGGCCGGCAGCGCCATGGCCAGACCAATCGCGCCCGTTTCCGGATCACTGCGCGCAACGATCAGCCCGCAAACAGTTTCGTCTCGGCTGATGACCGGGCCTCCCGAATTCCCGGCGTTGACCGCAATGTCCAGCTGGAGAAACCCGTTCGGAAGGCGTCCAGACACCGCGCCTCGACTGGACTGCGCTTCCGAGCGCGCCGAATCGAGGGGATAGCCCACCGCGAACACTTCCTCGCGTACCTTGAGGGACGCTCCCTGCGGCGCCAGTTTGGCGACTTTGGTGTATTCCCCGGGAACTTGCAGAAAGGCGTAATCTTGGCCGGGATTGACGTACAACACCGTCGCTCGGAGTGCCGTCTTCGACCCCGGCATGAGCACGG
Source organism: uncultured delta proteobacterium (assembly GCA_963809955.1). Classification (GTDB taxonomy): domain Bacteria; phylum Myxococcota_A; class Polyangia; order Polyangiales; family Polyangiaceae; genus JAICQQ01. The sequence continues at coordinate 166,541 of CAWELQ010000024.1, read as the reverse complement.
CCACGACTCGGGCATCGCTCACGACATGAGCGGCGGTCAGTATCAGGCCCGTCGACGAGACAATCGTGCCGCTTCCATGCCCCCCGATCGGGACCCCCAAACCTATGATGCCTCGAGGTACGGCGGTATCTCGTTTCGCGCCAAAAAGGGGTCCGGCTCGACCAGCAAGGTTCGGGTGAAGCTACCCGATCGCCAAACCGATCCGGCAGGGGGCGTCTGCAGCGAGTGCTACAACGGCTTCGGGCACAACTTGGTGCTCGCCGACGAATGGCAAACATGGGTGCTGACGTGGGACGACCTCGAGCAAGAGCGTGGTTGGGGCGCCCCCAAAGTGGCCGGTATCGAGCCGGCCACTTTGTACGGCATTCAATTCCAAGTCAACGACAAGGGGCGAGACTTCGACATCTGGATCGACGACATCGAGTTCACGGGTTGCCCGTAGCCGAGCGTAGCGAACCCGCCCGGCTGCTCGCGCCTCAACCGCTGCAGGGCACGACCCGAGCGATCCGGATCGAAGTGTTGTTGGAACCCGCTGCCGGGTAGGCGACGCTGCCGTCAGCAGACGCGGAACAAAAGCAGGTGCTCTTGGCGTGGCTTTCGTCGAAAGACGGCGTCGCTGGCGTGGTGGAAGCTCGGGCGAACTTGCGAGGCGGTGAGCACGGGTTCGAGGCCCGCACGGGCGGCCCACTTGCCGATTCTGAGTATCGGCCTCGAGGGCGCCGCCGGCGACGGCCGTGTCTGCCACCACCAAGGCGGCGTGCCCGCCCGGTCGCAGTACTCGAGCAATTTCGCCGAGGCAAGGGCTCAGCTCGGTTCGCCAGCGCTCGACCGCTCGCTCGAAGCCGAGCTTCTTGAAGTTTCTGCGTGCGCCGATTTCACCCGCTTCGAAAGGGCCGCTGGGCAGCTCGAGAAAGGCGAGTCGCGCCCGGTGGTGCTCCAGGTAGTCGAACACGCCCGGATACGGCGGTGAGGTGACGACGAGGTCTACGCTCCCCGGGGGCACCTTGGTGAGGCGGCGCGCGTCGCAGTTATGGAGACGGACCGGAGGCGGGGGGGCTGGTAATAGCTCGGTATATCGCGCCAGGCGTTTGGCCAGTTCCTTGGTTTTGTCGACGAACAGCTCGATGGTAAAGCCAGACTTGAGGCGGCGCGTCACCTCTCGATTCGAGCTGTCGCTGCGCCGGTTGCTGACTTTGGTGAGCAGTGAAGACAGCACGAGCACCAGAGCACGTCGAGTGGTCGCATGGCTGAGCGCGCGGATTCCGTGCGAGAGGCCGTCCAGCTCGAGCAACACGTGCACGGGAAACGCGCGCCGCGCCGCGTCGGCGTAGCGAGTCAGTGGGCCGCGCCGAGCGAGCCGGCGCTCCTCGGCGAAGTCGGCGGCTCGGGTGGCTCCGTCCTGGAGCTGCGCGAGGCCCGGGGTCGTCCAGGGCTTGGTCTTGAGCCAGCACAGTTCGAGCGCCAGTGGGTTCAGATCCGAACCGATGGGATGCCTGCCTTGTAGCGCGCTTTCGACGACCGTGGTGCCGCTGCCGCAGAAGGGGTCGAGCACAGTCGCGCCAGCGGCGGACAGCCCCTCGACGAGTCGGGCCGCCGTATGTGGGTGCAAGCGCGCGGGGTAGCTGTGGAAACCGTGCACGTGGGCGTTTGCCTGCACCGGTTTGACATCCAGAGCATGACGAACGAGGCTTGTTTGTTGCTGATTGCCACCGCTGACCCGGACCGGGCCACCCACATGGCTGAGCGCGCGCCTCAGCCGAGCCCCCTGAGGTCAGTGGCATTCTTGACCCGCCGCACTCCGAGCGCGAAGGCGGCCGTGCGCATGGAGCACTTGAACTCGTCCTGCAGCTTGGCAATCGATTGGTGGGCGGCGACCATGTGCTGTTCCAGGCTGCTATTCACCTGCTGTTCGGTCCACGTCGTGTTCTGAGTGTTCTGGGTCCACTCCATGTAGCTCACGGTGACGCCGCCTGCGTTCGCGTAGATGTCCGGAATGCAGACCACACCGCGCTCGTTGAAGATCTCGTCCGCTTCGAAGGTGGTTGGACCGTTGGCTGCTTCCAGTACATAGCCCGCTCGCACGTCGCGCGCGTTCTGCTGGGTGAGCACGTGTCCGAGCGCTGCTGGCGCCAAGACGTCGCACTCGGAGGTCAGCAGGTCTTCGTTGGAGAGGGGTTCGGCGCCCGGGAAGTCCGTGACGCTGCGGGTTTCGGCCACGTGATCTTGCAGGCGGTGGATATCCAACCCGTCGCCATTGAAGATCCCGCCTTTGATGTCGCTGACTGCGCTGATCTTCGCGCCCTGCTCGTAGAGCAAACGCGCCAGCCAGCTTCCCACGTTGCCGTACCCCTGAATGGCGAAGCGCGTGTCCTTCAGATCCTTGCCAGCGCGGGCGAGCACCTGCCGAATAGCAATCATGCACCCGCGACCGGTGGCCGCATCACGCCCGAGCGAGCCGTGCAGCTCGATGGGCTTGCCCGTGACACAGGCTGGAGAAAAGCCATGGTATCGCGAGTATTGATCGAAGATCCAACTCATCACCTTGGCGTTGGTATTCATGTCCGGCGCGGGGATATCGAGGTCCGGGCCGATAGCAATCAGGATGCTCTGTGTGAACTTGCGCGTCAGGCGCTGGAGCTCCCGCTCGGAAAGCTCCATCGGATCCACCTGGATGCCTCCTTTGGCGCCACCGAAAGGGATGTTGACGACCGCGGTCTTCCAGGTCATCAAGCTGGCCAGCGAGCGCACCTCGTCCAGGTCGACGTCGGGGTGATAGCGGAGGCCGCCTTTGAAGGGCCCGCGTGAATCGTCATGCTGCACGCGATATCCGATGTAGTTGCCGATCGAGCCATCATCCATTTCGATCACGACTTCTACCCGAAGTTCGCGAGCCGGCGTCCACAGCAGGGTCTTGTAATTGTTGTCCAGCTTCAAGACATCGAAGGCTTGCTGCAAGTATCTGTTGGTCGTCTCGTAGGCCCCTGCCATGGCTGTCCTCTGGTGCGTCTGAATGTTTTCGCGGGAGAGTGGCAAGCCGAGCGTGGGCCTGTCGAACCGCAGCCGACACTCTAACGCATTGCGGCCAGAAGCGCGGCCGAACTCTTCGGTCGGGGCTAAAACCCCCGGTTCGACCCCGCTCGTGGCGCAGGTTGCTCGTTCGGATGGGCCCCGGGGGCGAGTGGGCGTGGCTCCCTGGTTCGATTCGGTGCTAGAAAGCCAGCAGCGTGAAGGCTCCACAACTAGCGCAGTTCGTTTTCATCGTCGTTGCGGCCCTGGTCGTCTATGCGTTCGTCTCCACCGCCAGGGACGGCGAGGGCAGGCGCGCATGCACTCCGATGTGCTCGATGCGCCCCAACTACGCCAACAACAATCGCCTGGCTCCCGACTTCGCATTGAAGAACTTGGATGGAAGAACGGTGCGCCTGAGCGACTACAAGGGTCGCGTCGTGATCCTGAATTTCTGGACCAAGAGCTGTCGCCCGTGTCTCGAAGAGCTGCCGTCTCTGGCCGATCTGGCGAAAGTCTTGCGAGAGCACCCGAACATCGACCTTTTGACCATTTCCACGGATGAAAGCGCTCAAGACGCGCGCGAGACTCTGAAATCGGTCCTCGGGGGAGATGCCCCATTCGAGGTACTGATGGATCCGGAATCGAAGGTCGTCTCCGACAAATACGGCACGCAGCTCTATCCGGAAACCTGGTTCATCGATGCGAAGGGTGTCATCCGTGCTCGTGTCGACGGCCAGCGCGACTGGGCCACGGCGCTGATCGTCGACATGGCGGAAAGCCTCACCGGTCCGCTCGCCTGCCGAGTATCCTTTAGCCGGGGCGAGCCGGCCGGTCCTCAGGCGATCTTCTGCGACGACGTCAACCCCAGCTAGCCTGGCGCGCTGTCCCGGCTGTCTCCATCAGCGGCCTTGGTACTCGCAGCGCGCGTCACAAGTCTCGTGTACGGTGACCTGGCTGAGTTCGGGCAGCTTGGGTTTGATGCGCTCCCAGAGCCAGCGCGCCAGGTTTTCGCTGGTTGGGTTCTCGAGCCCCGGCACCTCGTTCAAATAGCGGTGGTCGAGCGCTTCGTAGAGGGGCTGCCAGACCGCATCGATGCTGGCGTAGTCGATGAACCAGCCGGTGGCCTCGTCCACCTCGCCTTCGACGCTGAGCTCGATTTTGAAGCTGTGACCGTGCAATCGAAAGCACTTGTGGGTTTCGGGAACCTTCGGCAGCCGATGGGCAGCCTCGAAGCGCAACTCTTTGACCAGACGAACATTCACGTGATTCGTATCCTTTCTTTCGCTACGCGCGCGATACACGGAGGGGCGGGAACCTGCAGAGTGACGAGCGTTGGAGCTTTGTCCGAAACCGAGCGCTTGTCAGGCCGGCAAGAGCTGGTTCAGTCGAATTCCAGGCGCCAGCGGATGTCCGCGCCGACGTTGCCCAGCGACGAGCTGGAGATGTCATTGACGTTGCCGTAGGAGCCTTCCACGCTGACTTGGGGGTTCATCTGCCAGCGTAGGCTGCTTTCCACTTTGCTCGAGTCACTGAGCCCGGTCGTCACCTGGGCTCGGATCTTCTCCGCCAGGCGCTTGCCAATGGTGATGGTCGGCTCGGTACGACCGGACTTGGGGTTGTAGCTGCTTCCCATGGAAGCGTCGTCGATGACGGGGACCGCATCCCTGACGGCGCGGTCGGCGCCGCTCAGCGTGCCCAGGGCCTCCAGGGCCACGCTACTCCCGACTGCGGCGCTTCGATTCTGATCGAGCTCGGCGCGAGTGAGCCCCACCGTGAGCAACAGAAAGATGTCGTCTTGCGGTAGGTTGGGGGTGCTCGTCAGATCGATCTTCAAGTTCTCGGGGTCACCGTAGGCGTGAAGGTTGATGCGCCACTGGCCGCCCAGGGAGCTCGACCCGACGTTTCCCGTCGAGACGCTCGCACCATTCGCCGCTTCGGGGCCGGAGACGTCTTCGAAGCGACGGTAGTCAGTCACTGCGGTGACGTCGACGTGCGGTTCTATACGGCTCAGGTCATCGAAGCGCACCCAGCCTTGCCGGATCTCGAAATCGTGACTACGCAGCTTGATCTGCCCGCCCGGTTTCAGCTTCAGCCGCCCGAGCATGCCGAAACGCTGGTTGGTTCCCTTGAGCCTGAGGCCCGAGTTGTCGACCACAAGTTCGGTGTCCAAGAGCTCGTTTTCGATGTGCAGCGGCTTGAGCGATCGCAGCTGGATGTCGAACTCGAGCGCGTCTGCACTCGGGTCGTAGCTTTCCACCTCGGTGCGGCGGCCGCGCTTGGCGAGATTACTCAGGTCTGCGGTCATGCTCATGGGGCGCGTGTAGTCGAAGGAGGTCACGGTGACATTCCCGTCGACTCGAGGTAGCGGCGCTGGCTCCCCATCCCGACCCGGCTGGTAGACGGCGCTGAGTCGTGAATCCAGGGTAACGCGGATGCCGTCTTCCAGCGTCAGCGACATGCCCTGCACCTCCAGATCCGCCCGGGCCGTTCCGATGCTGGTTCCCTGAATGGGAGCGCGCCCTGTCAGACGCAGCTTGCCGCTGCCCATGCGAGCGGTGCCCTCGACGACCTGGATCTGCGTGGGATCCACCTGCACCTGGACATTCAGATCGGTGAGCGGACTCTTGAGTCCCTCGAGTTCCACCTCTCCGTTCGCGATGCTCAGGCCGCCTCGTACGTTGGGTTGCGACAGTCGACCACGCACGCTCAGCGTGCCGTTGACGCGTCCCTGAGCACGTTCGGCTTTGGGTATCAGCTGCGTGAAAGCCGACAAGTCGGTGGGACGCAACGTCAGCTCTGCCTCCACGGTAGGATCCCTGCCCAGATCCCCGAGGTGCCCCCGGACGTCGAAGACTCCGCTCTGCCCTCCTGGCGTCGTCACGGCGAGACCCAGTCCGCTCAGGTCGAGCGAACGGTCAGAGACCTTGATCATGCTGCTGTCCGACACCAGCTGGGCGTGGACGCCGGCTTGCGTGGCGTCGAGCTCGCGCATCGTCAGTACCAGATTCGCGCCGGCCGGGTCTTTCAGCGGGTACGCTTCGATGTCCACGCTTCCCGAGAACAGCCCGGTGAAATCGGGCGCACTTCCTGGGGCCAACAGTTCCAGCGGGGCGGCCAAGTCGAGCTTCGAGAGCTCCACGCGACCCTTCCAGACCTTGTCGCGCTGCGAGGTCAATTCCAGATCCTGAAAGCTCACCTGATGGTCGAACAGCTGTCCACTCACCAGGAAACGACCCTCGGTCTCGTCACGCTCCCAGCGGGCGCGATCGAACTCGGGCGCGATCGGTTGGCCGCAAGCGCTGGTGCCCACCGATTCGTGCGGTAGCCTCCGCGGCTCGAGCCTCACACTGAACTCCGAAGCGGGCAGAGTGTGCTTGCCGATCCTGAGAGGTGACAGCGCGGCGTTCGCCGACAACTCGAATGCGTCCAGCGAACCTCCCATCTCGACGACCGCCGTGGTAACGCTGCCTTCGACTCCCCTGGTATGTTCGCCGAGCGCGTCGATCTTGGCGATGGGAATACGGCTGGCCGCGACGTTTCCGGAGATCTTCGCGCCGGGGTCGATGTGCACCGATCCAGCCAGTGTTCCACTTCCCTTAGTCAACGTGAACCCGGGCACGTCCAGGCTGAAGCCCCGATAGCCGGCCTCGAAGTCCGCCCAGCGAAGATCGAACTCCGCGAGACCGGAGTCGTAGTTCTCTTCGAATGCCTCCATTCTGTCGAGGCTGGCAGAACCCAGGACCTTGAGGTTGCCGTGGCCGCAGCGGTCGCGGCGACCACCGAGCAGGTAGTGGATGCGTGCCTGCGCCTTGCCGTGCCCCTTGAGGTGTGTCCAACGCGGGTCTTGCTCGAACTTCCACATCGCCAGGAAGTCCCGAAGGTCGAGCGAGCTGCTTTCTACCAATGCGTCTACCTGCACGCTGGCGTCGGACTCGAAGTCGATTCGAGTGGAGCTCGAGGTGTAGCTGCTGTCACCCTTCCTCGCGACCACGCTGCTGAGGTCGAGCTTGAGCGGAACGAACTTGAACTTCGAGCTCAGGATGTCGCCCAGCGGAAATCCGCCGAAGTCGAAGTTCCGGATCCCGACGTTTCCTGTCAGAACCAGGTTCGGGGCTTCCCCGTCCATCTCGCCCTCGACCTCTGCCTGTCCCGCCAGCGGTATTTTCGCCAGGGGCGAGATGTCCTTGAGATCGATTTTTCCACCCTTGGGGATAATCAGCTTGATGCGGTCATCGAAACCGATGGAAACGAGTTTCACGAGCACCGAACTGTTGCCAAAGCGAGCGCGCGTGTTGACCAGCTGAAAGGCGTCTTCGCTCACCTTGATGCTGCCCCGCACCGTCGCCCGGTCCACCCCCACCATGTGCGTCCTGGCAGGGTCGTCGAACGCCCCATGGCTTACCTCGAAGTTCGAGGTTTCCGCGCTGATCTCCGCATTCAGAGCCAGGGGAGCCAGCGTACCACGCACGTGTTTGACCAGGGCCGAGTCGATGTCCCAGTGGACGATTGTATGGTCGGTGACATCGAGATCGCGCATCAACCCGGGGAAGGTCATGCCGCGGTTGTCGACGCTCTCGACCGTGATCGGCACGCCCTGTTCGAGCGGAGCGATGCGCACCCCCGAGATGGTCACGTCCGCGTCCGCGTATTTCATCCGAAGCTTGGGAACGCGGATTGCGTCGGCAGCGATCTGCAGGTCCGCTTCGAGCTCGTGGGCGATCGCGAAGTCGTCGAGCTCGAGAGCCGCCCCCTGAATGTGTCCCGACAGCTGCGGCAGACGCGTGCTACCGTCATAGCTGACATCACCCGAAAAACCGAGCCAGCCATCGAAGTCGAGAGCGTCATCCAGGCGGCGGCCAAGGCGCGCCGGGAAACGCAGCATGACGTGGCCGTTCACGTTGGGGGTCTTCGCAGCGGTTTGCCCCAGCCTCAGGCTGGAGATCCGCGCGGCGACGCGCTGGCTATCGTCCCCGGTGTTGGCGAGCGCGCACGATGGCCGCGTGTCTCTTGCCGGGTCGTCATCGGCGACCGCGAGCAGTGACAAGCGGCGAATGGTGACCTCCCCCGGTCGCCGCGATAGCCTCAGGTCTGCCCGGCACAGAGCGTCCTCATCGAACACGACTCGGGTTTTGCCGGAGTGCTTTTGTCGTGTGCTGCGTGTTGCGGTCAGGGTGCCTTCGGCGAGCCTGAGCGCGGCCTCGAACACCAACCCGGGCTCTGCGAACACATCGACATCGGCCGTGCCGCTTGAAAGCTCGACGTCGTCCCAGACGACGTCAACCTTCGCTTCGGTCATGGCCAGAGATGCGAAGGGCGCGCGTTCGGGCGCGTCGGACCGACCCTTCAGCTGCTTGAGCTCGTACTTCAGATTTTGGAGCTTGCCGTCACGGAAGACCAGACGCAGCTCGGGGCGCTCGATTTCGATGTCACCCGCATCTAGCTCACCGGCAAGCAGGGAAAATACGCGCGGTGTGATCTGGATTTCTTCGGCGCGCATGACGGGGCCCTTGCGATCGGCGCCGGGAACCACGATATCGCTAATGGTCAAGCGAAACGGGACCAGGTCCAGAGCGACATTGTACGAAGCGTCGATGCCCAGCTCGTCGCGCAATAACCGAGCCGTCTCCGACGCTGCCCACTGCTGAACCGGCGTCGAGCGCACCAGAAACGCAGCGAGCAGCGGTATCGATCCGATCAGGGCGAACAGCGCGCACAGTATTCGGCTGGCAAGCCGGCCCGGGTCGAAACGGGACTGGTCGTGGGCAATGGGCACCATGCAGAGCGTGCTCGTAGCCTACCCGGCGGATGGCCTGTCGGCCTGGTTTTTCGACGGTTTATGGGCCCCGATGTCGCCCTGGGCACCGACCTGCTATCGCTATGTAGGCAGCTCAAGTGCTCTTCAGGCGCATTCGGTGTGCTAACAACCCGCCTCCCCGCCCGAATGTGGCGCCTGAAATTTCAGCTGAACACGATAGATCTGATGGCACAGAAGTCAGTCACCAAGAACTCTGAACCCAAGTCGAGCGCTGCCCTCGTGGAGCACCGCCGCGTCGTGGGAACCTCTCGTCGGGAGCCGATTCGCGAGCGAGAATCGAGCGATCCGAGCCGGGCGGAAAATGCTTTGGAGCGGGCGGTGCACTACGCCGAGCGTGGTTCGACCTCGTTGCCCATCGTGCTGGCGCTGCCTGCCGATGTGCGCGCTCTCGGGGCGGACAAGACACGACCTCTACTCGACCGGGTGATGATGGGGGACCACCCGGACCTGGGCCTGGACGCCTTGCTCGCGAGCGGCCTGCTCGAGGCACTGCTTCCCGAAGTCCAAGCAATGGTCGGATTCGGCGACGGCGAGTGGCGGCACAAGGACGTCTGGAAGCACACTAAACAGGTCGTGCAACAGAGCACGCACCGCCTGGAGGTGCGCTGGGCGGCGCTGTTCCACGACATTGGCAAGGTGCGCACGCGCAGTATCTCGCCCGGCGGAGAAGTGCACTTCTTCGGGCATGCCGAGGTAGGGGCGCGCATGTTCGACAAGCTCGAACGGCGAGAAAGGCTGTTCCGCGCGGACGAATCGCTGCGAGCGGAGATCCGCTTCCTGGTGTTGCACCACCTGCGGGCCAGTCAGTATGACGGTGGCTGGACGGACAGCGCGGTGCGTCGCTTCGCTCGCGAAGTCGGACCATACCTGGACGACTTGCTCTGCCTTTCGCGGGCCGACATCACGACCAAGCGCCCCGAGAAGAAGCGCCGTGGCATCGCCATGATCGACGAGCTCTCGGAGCGCATCACGGACCTGGCGCGCCAGGACGCCGTGGTACCGCCTCTGCCGAAGGGGGTGGGCACCGCGCTGATGGAAACGTTCTCGTTGCCCCCTTCCCGGCGAATCGGGGAAATCAAGCGGGCGTTGGAGGCGGCCGTCGAGCAGGGCGAGCTCACGCCCCACCAGGACAGCGAGTACTACGTGGAGTTCGTCGCCCAACACCGCGGGCGCTTCGGTCTCATGTAGTTGGTCGGCTAGCACAACGACTGGTCCCGCGGCCCAGCGGACCGGGGTGGCACAACGAGGGACATCCAACGACGTGGGGCAGCGTCGGCAAGCTGCCGAAAGCAGCCGTTTTTTGGTTGGTTGTCGACTACGCCAGCGCTCCGCTCAAGATCCGACCTTGCTGGCCGTCTCTGCAGACAGGCACTCATGGGCATAAAGCGGGCGTTTTCCGGATGAAGGTACTGTTGGCGGACGACGAGCCCATCGCGAGGACGATGCTGGAGCATTGGCTGCACGGCTGGGGCTACGAGGTGGTGTGCGCCAAGGATGGGCAGGCTGCGCTCGATGCGCTGCGCGAGAACCTCGGTATCCGTCTGGCGGTGTTGGACTGGGTGATGCCGAAGCTCGACGGCGTCGACGTGTGCCACCAGCTGCGCAAAGAGCAGCGCGACTCGTATGTCTACGCCATCTTGCTCACCGCGAAGGACGACAAGACCGACATTACCCGCGGTCTGGATGCTGGTGCCGACGACTACCTGACCAAACCCATTAGCCCTTTCGAGTTGCGCGTGCGGCTTGCGGCGGCCACGCGAGTCATCCAGCTGCAGGATGCCCTGAAGCGCACGGAGACAGAGCTCGCCCGGCAGGCGATGCATGACGCACTGACGGGTGTTTTGAACCGGGTGCCCGCCCTCGAATACCTGCGAAAAGAAATCGCGCGAGGGGAACGCTGCAATGAACCGATTTCCGCCATCGTGCTCGAGCTCGACTACTTCGAGAAGATCCGAACCGATCGAGGCGAGACGGTGGCGAGTGGGCTATTGCAGCAAGCCACCGAGCGCCTCCGCACGGCTGTGCGAGAGTATGACTCGATCGGGCGCCTCGGTACCGCGGAGTTCCTGGTCGTCCTGCCGCATTGTGGGGTCGAACAGAGCGGGAACGTCGCCACCCGCCTCCAGCAGTCGCTGAGTTCGGCGCCCGTGACGGTGGGTCCGGATGCCTTCCGCGTCACCGCGAGCTGCGGTGTCGCCTCCACCGGTCAGCGTCCGGGCGCCCGGCTGGACCAGCTGCTTCGCGCTGCGCGCAATGCCATGCAGCGCGCGGTGCGTGAAGGCTGCAACCGCGTTCGAGCGGCTCAGGCACCTGACTGGGTCGATGATAAACCAGGGGTTGCGCCTTCGGTTCCCGCTGCCTGAGTGAAGGCACGCGTCTTGCTGCGCATCGGATGTCGTGCGACCGGGTGCTTGGAATCGACGCAATTGTTGCGGCTGCCCCGCTCAAAAAACCTTCGCTTAGTTGCTGTCCATTCGTCACGAAATCTCTACACTAAGTCCGTTTTGCCGACCCTCGACCCCCTCGAAGTGGCTGAGCTGCGCCGACGCCCAGGCAGAAAGCTTGCGCTCATCGCGCTGCTGCTGGTCGCTCTCGTCGGCGTGCTCGTTTTGGTAGCGCCGCTGGCGGGGTTCCGCGAGCCACGCCAGGAGTTCTTGATGCGGTTTCGCAAGTTGGTTCCCGCCAAGCTGAAGCCGAAGCACCCCCGGCTGACCATGGAGCCCATCACGGCAGCCCTCCGAGCACACGGGTATCACGAATGCAATCCGCACGACCCCATTGGTCTGGGGCCCTACGACCCGTACCGTAACGTGCGAGTTCGGGGCCGCATGTTGATCCCCCAGAGTGGTGGCCACACCGACGACATGGGCTTCGACGTGCTGATCCATTTCCACGGGCACGAGCCCATACGCAAGACGCTGGTTCAAGTGGCGCGTGGCATCAGCTTCGTCGGTATCGATCTCGGGATTATGTCCGGCCCGTACATGAAGGCCTTTCAGACGCCCGGTACCTTCGACACCCTGCTTCAATCCGTCGAAAGCGCGTTGCGTGACAAGACGGGAGACGACCGAGCCCACATCCGAAATCTCGGGTTGAGCGCATGGAGCGCGGGCTATGGAGCCGTGAATGAAATCCTCAAGGAGGGTGATCACGGCATAGACGCGGTGATTCTGCTAGATGGTCTACACACCGGGTTCGATCCATCTGTGCCGGAAATGCCGGGTCGAAAGCGCCCGCTCAGCCCAGCCAACATTGCGCCGATTCTCGACTTCGCGCGGGAGGCCAAGAACGGAAAGAAGCTCTTCGTTTTCACCCATTCGAGCATCGATCCGGTCACTTATCCGTCCACGACGCGGACGGCGAATCTCGTGTTGGAAGAGCTCTCGCTTTCTAGAACGCCAGTGCCCGAGGCCAACGTACCCTTTCCACTAACCGGTCGAGCGGACTACCAGGGTTTTCATCTGTGGTCCTACGAGGGGCGTGACACGAAGGCTCACTGCCAGCACATTCGCTTTATCGGACCTATCGTGCGCGACATTCTCGAACCGCGCTGGGACACGCCGTACATGGATCGGGATGTCCCGTACACCAAAGCGCCGAAACTGGGGGTGGCCAAGCCGAAGTCGGAGGAAAAGCTCCGTGCGGCCATGGCCGAACAGCCCCGGGCCAAGAGCGGCGGGTAGTCATGTTGGCGCCTTGGGTCGAAGGACTACTTTCGTAGCGCCATTTTACGGGAGCGAGCGATTGGGCCGCATCAGCGGCCGAAAGTTTGGTATGGGTTCTGGCGTCGGTCGTCAGGGAAAGGCCGGGATATCCAGATGAAGGCAGGTATCGTCAGAGAGATCCGTCCCGACGAAAAACGGGTCGCCACCACACCGGAGGGCGTGAAGCTCTTGATCGACAAGCTCGGGTTCGATGTTCTGGTCGAGACCGGCGCAGGGCTCGGTGCTTCCTTCGGAGACGACGACTATCGTGCAGCAGGTGCCACGGTCGTTCGAAGTGCCGCTGAGGTGTGGAGTGCTGCCGATATCGTGCTGAAGGTGAACCCTCCCGGGGAGCTGACGGGCGCTGGGCACGAGGCAGACCTGCTCAGGGAGGGCGGCAAGCTCTTGAGCTTCATCTGGCCCGCTCGCAACGAAGCATTGCTGAAGCGCCTCGCCGCGCGCAAAGCCACCGTGCTCGGGATGGACCAGGTTCCGCGCGTCACCCGCGCCCAGAAAATGGATGCACTCAGCTCGATGGCCAACATCGCGGGGTACCGAGCAGTCGTCGAGGCGGCCAATCTCTATGGGCGTTTCTTCACGGGACAGATGACCGCGGCCGGCAAAGTGCCGCCGGCGAAGGTCCTGGTGATAGGCGCGGGCGTCGCGGGGCTCGCCGCCATCGGGGCGGCGCGCGGGCTTGGCGCCATTGTCCGTGCTTTTGATACGCGCCCAGTGGTCAAAGAGCAGGTCCAGAGTATGGGGGCCGAGTTTCTCGAGCTTGCCTTCGAGGAAGACGGAACTGGAGCCGGCGGCTATGCGAAGCAAATGAGCCAAGCCTTCATCGACGCGGAGATGGCTCTGTTCCGTCAGCAGGCGAAAGACGTGGACATCATCATCACCACGGCGTTGATCCCGGGCAAGCCAGCGCCCAAGCTGATTCTTCGCGACATGGTGGAAGCCATGAAGCCGGGCTCGGTCATCGTCGACATGGCTGCGGAAGCCGGCGGCAATTGCGAGGTGACCGAGTGTGGCAAAGTCGTGCTGCACCAGGGCGTGCACGTGGTCGGCTACGCCGACTTACCCAGCAGGCTCGCGCAAACGGCGAGCCAGCTGTACGGCAACAACGTGCGCCATTTTCTTTCGGAACTCGGAGGCGCAGAAGGGTTCAAGATCGATCTCGAGGACGACGTGGTGCGCGGCGCGTTGGTGCTGCTCGATGGTGAGCTGATGTGGCCGCCCCCTGCGCCGAAGCACCCCCCAGAGCCCGCGAAGCAGGCCATCCAGGAAGCGGCTCCCGCACCCGTGGTCTTGACGGACGCGGAGCGAGAGCGTCAGCGCGGGCGCCGGTCCTCGATCGTGCTCGCGGTTGTTGCCGCGCTGCTCACCTTGCTGGGTTTGCAAGCGCCGAGCGAATTCCTTTCTCACCTGACGGTGTTCGTGCTCGCGTGTTTCGTGGGTTGGCAGGTAGTCTGGAACGTGACTCCGGCGCTGCACACGCCGCTCATGAGTGTCACCAATGCCATCAGCGGCATCATCATCGTCGGGGGTATGCTGCAGGTCTCGGGTCCACCGGGAGCTGCCGTGACCATCCTGGGCATCTTCGCGGTGCTGCTGGCTACCATCAACATCTCGGGCGGCTTTCTGGTCACCCAGCGCATGCTCAAGATGTTTCACAAATAGGAATGAACGATGCCGTCTAGCCTGGTCACCGTAGCCTACGTTTTCGCCGGTGTGCTTTTCATTCTGAGCCTGGGTGGGCTGAGTACCCAGGAGACTGCGCGCCGCGGCAACAAGTTGGGTATCGTCGGGATGCTGATTGCGATAGTGGTCACCGCACTCGATGCCCGAGTCACCGGGTACCAGGTTCTGGTGCCCGCGGTCGTCGTCGGAGCCCTCTTGGGTGCCGTGCTGGCCGCGCGCGTGGCGATGACTTCGATGCCCCAGCTGGTGGCCATGCTGCACAGCTTCGTAGGGGCAGCGGCGGTGCTCGTTGGCTTCGCCAGCTACCTGGACCCGAATCAAGCGCTCGTTGGCGTGGCCGCTCTGATTCACGAGGTCGAGGTCTACGTGGGGGTGTTCATCGGGGCGATCACCTTCACGGGCTCGCTCGTGGCGTTTGGCAAGCTGCAGGGAATGATCAGCGGCAAACCTCTGATCTTGCCCGCGCGCCACGCCGTGAACATCGCGATGGTTCTCGCGTGCTTGTATCTGGGAACCCGGTTCGTGGGAGCCGAGGCGCACTCGGCAGTGCAGCCGCTGATCATCATGACCGCGATTGCCGGTGTTATCGGCATTCACCTCGTGATGGCGATCGGTGGAGCGGATATGCCGGTTGTCGTGTCCATGCTCAACAGCTACTCGGGGTGGGCAGCAGCCGCCGCCGGGTTCATGCTTTCGAATGATCTGCTCATCATTACCGGCGCGCTCGTCGGGTCGAGCGGCGCCATTCTGAGCTACATCATGTGCCACGCCATGAACCGCTCGTTCTTCAGCGTGATTCTCGGCGGCTTCGGGACCTCTAGCGGTGCGCCTGCCGCCAAGGGCGCCCAAGATCAAGGGGAGGTGATCGCCATTACTGCGTCCGAAACCGCCGAGATGCTTTCGGCGGCTCAGAGCGTGATCGTGGTTCCGGGTTATGGCATGGCGGCAGCTCAGGCGCAGTACCCACTGTTCGAGGTTGCCAAGAGCCTCAGAGAGCAGGGCGCCCAGGTGCGCTTCGCGATTCACCCCGTGGCGGGGCGTCTACCCGGCCATATGAATGTGCTCTTGGCCGAAGCCAACGTTCCTTACGACATCGTGCTCGAGATGGACGAAATCAACGACGACTTCCCCGAGACGGACGTCGTCATCGTGATCGGTGCGAACGATATCGTGAACCCCGGCGCCCTGGACGATCCCTCGAGCCCCATTTATGGCATGCCCGTGCTCGAGT
The DNA here is from genome assembly GCA_963809955.1 of uncultured delta proteobacterium. Lineage (GTDB taxonomy): Bacteria > Myxococcota_A > Polyangia > Polyangiales > Polyangiaceae > JAICQQ01. The sequence continues at coordinate 151,081 of CAWELQ010000024.1, read as the reverse complement.
GCTGGAAAGCGCGCACGACGGTGGTGATGAAGCGCAGCATGGCAAGCGGCTATGCCGGCGTGGATAACCCCCTCTTTTACAAGTCCAACACCCGGATGCTTTTTGGTGACGCCAAGAAGAACGTCGAAGCCATTCTGGGTGAGCTTCGCGATCAGGCCAAAGCGGCCTGATCGAACCCGGCGGCCGAGCTCCCCGTCGGGGCTGGCGAAGCGTCCGCCCTGCATGGTATTCGGGCGACATGCCGGAGTTCATTTTTACCATGCGGGAGGTCACTCGAGTGCACCCTCCCGACAAGAAGGTTCTGGAGAACATCACGCTGGCCTTTTTGCCCGGCGCCAAGATCGGCGTGATTGGCGTGAACGGTTCCGGCAAGAGCTCACTCTTGCGCATCATGGCTGGGGTCGACCACGAGTTCTTGGGCGAGGCTGACCCGCACCCAGGTACCAAGGTTGGTTACTTCGCCCAGGAGCCCGAGCTGGGCGACGCAAAGACGGTATTCGAAGCCGTGGACCGTGCGGTGGGTGAGACGCGCGGCCTGCTCGACGAGTTCGAGACGTTGAGCATGAAGCTCGGTGAACCGATGTCCGACGATGAGATGAACCAGCTTTTGGAAAAACAAGGAAAGCTGCAAGACGAGATCGACGCGGTCGACGCGTGGAACCTGGATTCGCGCATCGAAATCGCGATGGAGGCTCTGCGCCTGCCGCCAGCAGACGCCGAGATCGAGAACCTCTCGGGTGGAGAGCGGCGTCGTGTGGCGCTGTGCAGCATTCTTCTGCAGAAGCCGGACCTATTGTTGCTGGACGAGCCAACGAACCACCTGGACGCCGAATCGGTAGCGTGGCTCGAGCGTTTCCTCAAGGAGTACACCGGCACCGTGGTCGCTGTTACGCATGACCGGTACTTCTTGGATGACGTGGCCGAGTGGATCTTGGAGCTCGACCGCGGGCGCGGCTATCCGTACAAGGGCAACTACTCCGGCTGGCTCGAGCAGAAGAGCGCTCGCCTGGCCGACGAAGAGAAGCAGGAGAGCGCGCGCCAGCGCAAGCTGAAGCAAGAGCTGGAATGGGTACGCGCATCGCCGCGCGCGCGACAAGCCAAGAGCAAGGCGCGCCTGAAGGCGTACGACGAGCTCGTGGATCGCGCCAACAAGGGGCCAAGCGATGCGGGGGAGATCAGCATTCCGCCCGGCCCGCGACTGGGCGACACGGTGATCGAGGCCGAGGGGCTGCAGAAAGGGTTCGGCGACAAGCTGCTTTTCGAGGACCTGAGCTTCCAGCTGCCACGCAGTGGCATCGTTGGGGTCATCGGCCCGAATGGCGCGGGCAAGACCACGTTGTTCCGCCTGCTGACCGGCGAGGAGAAGCCCGACACTGGTCAGCTGAGAATCGGGGATACCGTACAGATTGCCTACGTCGACCAAAGTCGTGCCGCGCTCACGCCCGAGCACAGCGTCTGGGAGGAAATCTCCGCGGGCGAAGACAAGATCGAGTTGGGCAAGCGCGAGGTCGCGTCGCGCGCCTACTGCTCGTGGTTCGGCTTCAAGGGTAGCGATCAGCAGAAGCGGGTAGGCAGCCTTTCGGGCGGGGAACGCAATCGCGTCCACCTGGCCAAGCTGCTCAAGCAGGGAGGAAACCTACTGCTGCTCGACGAGCCCACCAACGACCTCGACGTGGATACGCTGCGCAGCCTGGAGCAAGCATTGCTCGACTTTCCAGGTTGCGCCGTCGTGATCAGTCACGATCGCTGGTTCTTGGACCGGATCGCCACGCACATGCTGGCTTTCGAGGGCGACAGCAAGGTGGTGTGGTTCGAAGGCAACTACGCGATGTATGAAGCGGACTACCGCCGCCGCGTCGGCGACGACGCCGCACGGCCGCACCGCATCAAGTACAAGCGGCTCAAGTGAGCTACTTACGCCGCCAAAGGCGAGTTGACCTGGGCGCGTGAGCCCTCCGCGAGCAACTTGCTACACTGAACCAATGGTTGCTCCTCGGCGAAGCTGGTGGTTCATCGCTGCCGTTGGCGGGGCGATTGGGCTGCTCTCCTGGATGGGCGTGAGCCAATCGCGTCCGGCTCACGAGCGAATGCACACCGTCTTCGAGGCGGGGCTCGTGCTGCCGAAGCTGCCAGACCACGAGGCGCAGGTGCTCGATCCCGTGGTCCCCGAGCGTCCGGCGGTGCTGGTGGGCGAGCGCGACGCCGACTTCCAGGGTGTGAGTGGCGAGCCAGGCAGCGTGCCAGACACCTTGCTGCCGGAGGAAGCCGATCGCGTGCAGAAAACAGCGCGGGAACGTGGAGGCATCGACCCCTGCCAATCTCCCGACCCTGGCTTCGGCATCTTCGACAAGTGGCGTTGGGGGGGTGGCGCCGGCAAACTGCTCGTCCCCGCTGAGGAACTGCGGGATGTAGGTAGCGCCGACACCGTGTTTCACTTTGCAGGCTACGAGCTGGCGCGCAAAGAGGTGGCGCGCAGCGACGCGCCGGTCGTGTTTCTCGGGGTCGCCTTTCCTTCCGGCGGCCTCAACTATCGACGTAACCTGTCGGGGCCGACGGGTCTCACGGCTCTCGAGAATGCCGTTCGTGCCTCGTTGAAACGCGTCCCGGATGTACCAAGCAAGCTCGGGCACGTCGCCCTGGCGTCCTGGAGCGCCGGATACGACGGCGTGGGGGTGATCCTCCAGCAGTCGAAAAACGCGGGGGATGTCGACGCGGTGATCCTGCTCGACGGCCTGCATGCCTCACGCAAGGACGAGATGGCAGAGCTGCAGCTGGCTCCTTTCGTCGAATTTGCCAAGCGGGCCGCTCGCGGGGAAGCGTTCATGTTCGTGAGCTACTCGTCCGTCCCTACCGACGGCTATGCTTCCACGCACGAAACCGGGCGGCGCCTGATCCGGGAACTCGGTGGCGAACCATTGTTCGTGCGCAGGAACGACCCGGGCGGCCTCGAGCTCAAGGAGATGTTTTCCAAGGGCAGCTTTCACGCGCGCGGCTACCGCGGTGGTGGCGAACTCGATCACTGCGCCCACCTGATGCTCTACCCGATGGCTCTCGCGGCGCTCGAACGGCGCTGGCACGGTTGAGAGACGCGGCCAGCCCTTAGTTGCAGGGTTCCGCGCCGAATGCGGCATCACAGTTCGAGTCGTCTTCGAACGCGCGCACCGCATGCAGCGTGCGACACCCGAGAGTGTCGCCCGACTCCATGCTGGCGACCGTATACAGCTGATCGGCAGCGGCACCGAAGTCCTCGTCGCTCTTGTCGCACTCGGCAACGCACGCGTCTTCGCTGTCCCAGTTATCGGAGAACTGCTTTTCGCAAGCGGTCGCGAGCAAGCGGCAGTAGGGGCGGCATGCCGAAAATTCCGCTTCCACGCCCTTGTCCTCGTCCGCTGGGACATCATGACCGCAGTGGCCGTCGCCCGTGGGACCCGAATGAGGGCAATGGGTGTCGGGGTCGTACAGGGCACTGACTGCGTGCCAGGTTCTACAGCCCACGGTGTCTCCAGTGTCGTCGCGCACGTCCCCGGGATCCAGCTCCTTGCAAGCGGCCATGCACTGCTCGTCCGTTTCATACACCGCATTGTCACCCGTACAAGCGACGCTCACGACGCGACAGTAGCGTTCGCAAGTGGGTTCTTCGTCGTCACACCACAGCGACGGATGAAAGTCCGCATGGGTGCAGTGACCTTCCGGGTCCACTGTCGCAGAGCTGACGTGCACCAGGCGGCACTGCACGGTGTCACCCTCGTGGTCCGCGCCGGGGGCGACGTCGAAGCGCCCGGAATCGCCGAAAGCCTGGCACTTCTTCGGGCAATTGGGCACCTTGGCGTCGAACTCACCGCAAGCTTGCTCGACGAGCGAGCAGTAGCTCTCGCAGTTGTCGCCGCAGCTGCCGTTGCCTCCTGGGCCCGCTGCCTGGCAGAAATCGTCCTTGTCTTCACCGCCGACATTGAGTGCCTGTTTGGCCGCGTTCAGGCGGCAGGCCACGCTGTTCGGTGTGGACGCGGGCTCGACGGGGTCACCGGGGTCTAGAAGGTCGCATACCCCAAGGCAGGTCGGCATTCCGGTGTAGTCGGTGGGACAGGCCTCCAAAACGGTCTTGCAGTACTCCTGGCACTGTGAGCTGTGCTCGCCTTCTTCTGCGAGCGTACGCTGCTCGATGCCTGCGATCTGCTGACAAGCGGCGATGGGTGTCACGACGACCGCTGCCGCCAACACTGCCCTCCACCACGACCGGGTGCGCTCTCGTCTCACGTCAAAACCTCCCGGAGTAGCCAAGGTGTGCTCCGCCTGCCAGCGGGGCGACAGACACATGTGCGATGTTGCTTCCGTTCGGGGCCAGGGTGTACATCAGAACGCCGCCGACGATCAGCCCGGCGCCCCCCAAAAAGCCCACGTTCGAGACCCAGGCGGCCGTGTTCGCATCATCTGCCGCGTCCACTCCTTCCTTGTCGCCGCAGGTGGTGGCGTCCCCGCAGTGATCCTCGGCCTCGTTATTCTTCTTGATCGCTCTGAGGCCAAAGATGCTGCCTACGACCAGGCCAGCGGCACCCACGCCCATCAGCACGACGCCCGCGGTGCGCGTTCCGCTTCCGGCCTTGTCGTTACCGGTGTCGGCGCCAAACGAAGCCATGCTCTGGTTCGTGGGTTCGGTCCGCGACTGCGGGCGCGCGTTGTTTGCGCTCACCGCGGGCGGTATGGGCTCGGGTTGGATTGCCACCAGAGGTGGGATCTGCACCAAGGCACGACCTCCGTTGGCTGGAACCGTGACCATCTTGGAAAATGTTTGATGCCCAGGAGCCGTCGCCTCGATGACCAGCTGCCCGGGGTCGACGGGAACGGCCGCATCGAACAGAGGCGGCAAGACTTCCTGTCCGCCGCGCGTCACTTTGAAACCTTGGAGCCGCTTGTCCTCGGGTGCGACCAGGATGGTCAGTTTGGACAGGCGCTCTTCGAGCTGATCGGCGCGTTGCTTACCTTGTAGCGCGCGCTCGGCCTGTCCGGCAGCTGAAGCGGCCGATGCGGCTTCCCGAAAGGTGGCCCAAGCACTCGCCGTGCGGCCGCTCTTTTCGTAGCATTCGGCCAGGTACAGCAAGGTGCCAATCCCGGCATCGATGCGTTGGCTTTCCTCGAGCTTCGGACAGGCTTCGGCGTACCGCTTCTCTTTCATCAGGTCGAGCGCTTCGTCGAACAGTGCTTCGGCAGCCGCCTTGTCGTTGACCGAGCGCTGCGCGCGAGCGGGTGCGACCAGCGTCAGCAGAAGTGCAACGAGCACGCTCTGAAGGACCCAACACATCTTGTGCCTCATACGACCGCCTACCTTAACCGGTTGGCTACGGTTCGCCATTCCAATCGTCCGTGCGCTTGCTCGAATTCGTCAGCGCGTGCCCACGGTGGCGGAAGGTACGCTTCGGTCTTCTGGTCCTACGGGTTTCGATCGGTTTTGGTCCAGGGGTCGGTACACTGACAGCGCAAGGAGCGTTGAGCGGCGCGGCCCATCGAAGCTCGTGGCGGAAGCACCGAACGAACTTCAAAGGCGCCCGGGGCTCGGACTCTGCGTCGACGGGCGTAGAGCGTTACTCGTGTTCTGCGGAATCGCAGCGTTCGGCCAAGCTAGCGGCGTCCACCAAAATCCGAGAGCCCGCTGCTGATAGTGGACGGGGTGGCTGAGATGACCGAGTGGGCAGGAGGCGCCGGAACGTGCGGTCGCCCTGGCGGGTGCCGTGGCGCGCGCGGGACATGTGGCGCGCGAGGTGGGATTGTCCCGTGCTCTTTGGTGGGAGTCGCTTCGGTCCCGACTCCGCTGCTCGAGGGGTCGGGCGTGGTTTCAGCTTCTGAAGCTTCGACCTGGCCCACATGAGGGCGAGGGTGTGCCGCAGCCGCGGCGTTGACCGAGGGCAGTGGCGCGTTGCTCGGCAATTCCTGCCCCGGCGCGCCGCCGCCGGCGGGCTTGGAAGGCCACGAGAAGAGGAGAGCCGCGATCCCACCAGTCACGACGAGCAGGACCAGCACGAGGAATGCCTTCTTGGTAGGGACGTTCCGGTCGCGACTGCGACCCCAGGGCTCGAGTGTCCCCGAAGAACCGCTCGAGACGGGGTTGGAGATGCGGGCCGCAGTCGAATCCGACAGCGAGAGCGATTCGGGATAGGACTCAGGACGGATACCCCTGTGCTGAGGCGCGAACGGAGCGAGAGCAGCGGCCAACCCCGCCACGTCCGGCCAGCGCTGGTCGAGGTCGCGCACGAGGCAGCGTGCGATGGCCTCTTCGAGTGCTTCCGGCGCTTCGGGTCGGAACTTCCGCAATCGAGGGGGGTCTGCGGTCATCAGTTCCTGACATAGCTGTGGTAGCGTGCTCGCCTGGTAAGGGGGTCGAGCCGCGAGCATTTCGAATAGAATCGCGCCGAGCGACCAGATGTCGGCGCGAGCGTCGACATCGCGAGGGGACTGCATTTGCTCGGGGCTCATGTAGAGCGGGGAACCGATCAAAGTGGTGGTCGACGTCAACCGCATCTTGCCGGGTGAGGTGTCCACGAGCGACTTGGAGATCCCGAAGTCCAGCACCTTGATGCGCAGCGAGCCGTCAGGGCGCTTTGCCAGAAACAAATTGGCCGGCTTGAGGTCGCGATGCACGATGCCCGCCTGGTGCGCCCTCCCGATGGCATCGATGGCCTCCAGGGTATAGCCGACGGCCTCTTCGATGGCGAAGGCGTGATTGGAGGTCATTCGTTGACCCAGATCGTGCCCCTCCAGGTGTTCCATCACCATGAACGGGATGTCGTCCGGCAGGGTTCCGACATCCAGTACGCGCACCACGTGGTCACTGTGAATTTGGGCCACGGCGCGGGCCTCCCGCCTGAAGCGTTCGGCGGCGTCGGCATGCTGAGCGACATCGGCCAGCAAAAACTTGATCGCCACCTTCTGGTCGAGTTCGATGTGATGCGCCGCGACCACGACCCCCATGCCTCCGTGTCCGATCACGGAGCTCACCCTGTACTTTCCGGCCACTATCTGGCCGACTTCAACCGGAAGCACAGGAGCCACCGAACGAGAATAGCTTACTGGCAATACGCCTGCCGGGGTTTTTTCTGGTCTCACGAGACCGGGGCGCGATCGTTCGGGATGTCCGCGGTTCGTGGCCAAGTCGTGCGACTTCGCACTTCTCGTGCCCACTCACCAAAACCGCGGGAGGGGCGGACGTCGCGATGGTCGCCGCGCGTGCTGGACCCCTGAGGGGGACGCGCCGGGAGCACTCCCGCCTCGAAAGTCCCCGCGCTCGAAAGCCCGCTTGCCTCTTCGGTGGACGTTCCGCCTCGGTGGGCGAGCTGCCAAGTCCGTTTGACAATCGTCAGGATAGGCTTCAAAACGGCCGTCCAACCATCCCGTTCCCGCGCGCCTCCGAGTTGCGCGCGGCCGAGGTTTCTATGCCACAGCTGGACACGCACCCTTACGCCCGATTCCTGCCAAGCGTCGCCAAGCCGAACCGCTACACCGGCGTGGAGCACGGAGCCATCAGTAAGGACTGGAGCGAGGTCGAGGCTCGAGTCTGTCTCGCCTTCCCAGACATCTACGATATCGGGATGAGCCATCTGGGCTTTCGCATTCTCTACCAGTTGCTCAACGACGACCCTCGCACGCTCGCCGAGCGCTGTTACACCCCCTGGTTGGACATGCAAGAGGCGCTGGTGCGTCATGGCCAGCTGCTCGTGTCACTGGAGAGCGCGCGCCCGCTGTGCGACTTCGACGTGGTGGGATTCTCGCTCCAGTACGAGCTCACCTACACGAACGTTCTCCGCATGCTCGAGCTAGGGGGCATTCCGCTCCGAACCGAGCATCGTGGCGACGATGACCCATTGGTGATCGCTGGCGGACCGGTTGCCACGCACATGGAGCCGATGGCCATCTTTCTCGACGCGGTGCTGGTAGGCGACGGCGAAGAGGCGACCAGCGAGATCGCCAAGACGTGGACGCGCGACAAGCGCGCCGGGCTTCCGCGTCAAGAGCGTCTCGAACGCCTCGCCCAGATCCCCGGCGTGTACGTTCCGTCGTTGTATGGTGTTCGGGAAGACTCCGAGTCGGGGCTCGAGGTGGTGGTCGGGCCGCTCGCCCCCGGGGCGCCCTTTCCCATCGAACGCCGCGTGGTGGCGGACATCAATCAGTTCCCGTTCCCCAGCAGCGGCCCGGTAGGTGGTCCGGAGGCCATCTTCGATCGCATGAGTATCGAAGTCGCCCGCGGCTGTACCGAGGGGTGTCGCTTTTGTCAGGCGGGCATGATCTATCGCCCTGTCAGGGAGCGCGATCCAGCGACAGTAGTCGACACGGTCCTCGAAGCGCTGAAGCTGAGCGGTCAAGACGAAGTGAGCCTTACCGCGCTTTCCACGGCCGACGTCAGCTGCATTTCTCCCCTGATCAAGTCTCTGGTCGAGAAGACGGCCCCAAAGCGCGTGAGCCTTGGCGTTGCGTCCCTCAGGGCATACGGGCTTGCGGAAGACCTGCTGGACGACATGCGCAAGGTGCGCGCCAGCGGCCTGACGTTTGCGCCGGAGGCAGGCACGCAACGCATGCGCGACGTGATCAACAAGAACGTGACCGAGGCCCAGTTGCTCGAAACCGCCGAGCGCGTGTTTTCACGCGGCTTCGACCGTATGAAGCTCTACTTCATCGTCGGGCTGCCCACCGAAATGGACGAAGACGTGCTCGGCATCGTAGACGTGGGCAAGCACGCGTTGGGGGTAGGGCGGCGGCTGGGCAAGCGCCCGAAGGTCACGGTCAGCGTCTCCACTCATGTGCCCAAGCCGCACACGCCGTTTCAGTGGTGCGCTATGGATGCACCCGACGAGGTGGCGCGCAAGCAGGGGCTGTTGCGCGCTGCCGTCGGACGAACCAAGGGCTTGACTCTCCGCATGCACGACTGCACCACCAGTATTCTGGAGGGGGTCTTCGCGCGAGGGGATCGCCGACTTGGTCTCGTCATCGAGCGAGCGTATCTGCATGGCGCCCGCTTCGACAGCTGGGAGGACCAGCTGAAGATGGACGTTTGGCGAGAGGCCTTCCAGCACCACGAAATCGACACGGAGCGCTACCTGGGGACGCTGCCGCTCAGCGCTCGGCTGCCGTGGGATCACATCGACGTCGGTCTCGAAGATGGGTTTCTGGCGCGAGAGTACCGAAAGGCGCTTCACAGTCGGCTGAGCCCGCCCTGTGGCAAGGCCAAGGGTATGTTCGTGCACCATACCAACGTCAGCGAGGCGGAGGCCGATTCACGCCGTCTGGTTTGCTACGATTGCGGAGTGGCCTGCGACCTCACCCGCATGCGTGCAGAGCGGGTGGACTATCTGAAGGAGATGGACGCCTGGGAGCCCCAGAAGCGCGCATCGCTGCCTCTGGTCTCCGACCGGGAGGCGGACGCCCGGCCAGTGAGGTCCGGGCCCGAGCGCTACCGACCTCCGCAGCGGTCCGGCAAGGTCGTTCGCTATCGTCTACGCTACGCCAAGACGGGCGCCTCGGCGTTGCTCGGGCATCTCGACTTGATCCGGGAGCTTTCGCGCGTGATGCGACGCGCCGGGGTTGCGCAGTTTTATACCGAGGGCTTCCACCCGAAGCCGAGCATGTCGTTCGGTCCCGCCCTGGCGTTGGGCGTGGCCAGTGTCGATGAGTACGTCGACGTGAAGCTTCTCGATCCTCCAGACCCCGACTCCCTGGTCGAGCGCCTGAACCAGGTAGCGGCAGGAGGTCTCGAATTCCTTGCCGCTGTGCCGTTGTCGCCGAGCGACGCCGCCGTGGGCCGCGTCATCGTCGCGGCACGCTACCTGGTAGCGCTGGCGGACCAAACGGTCGAGGAAGCCGGGGGTAAGGGCTGGCTAGAGGCCCAGCTGGCGGCCTTCGTGGCTCGCGATTCGGCCTCGGTGATGCGCGCGGTCAAAGGCATCGGTCGCCCCATCGATGTCAGGCGCCTGGTCCGCAAGGTCGAGCTTTGCTCGGGCGATCGAAGCGCATTGACCGGGGCCGGCCTGGTTGGCGGCGTCCACGCTCTGGATCTGGAGCTGGCGATATCCGAACGGGGGAGCGTCCGTTTGGTCGAGGTCATGGAAGCTATTTTTGGCGATGCAAAGTTCCCCCATTTTGCCGTGCGCTCCCGGCTATTGGCCGAGCAGGGCAAGAGCCCGCTCGAGCTGAGCAGTCACCCGAAGCGTTCGGCTGTTGCCAGTGCGTTGATAGAGAACGCTGCTCTACAGGGGTAGCGGGGCGCGGGGCGCGGGGCGCAGGCCGCCCCCCGCCCGCAACGCTTCGATTGCTTGTCGGTCGAGACCGCCAACTTGCGTCGTTTTGTTTGTTTTTGAAAATCGGGGCCGCTCGCCGTATGCTCTCGCGCATGTTCAAGCCCCGATGTGTAGGTTTGCCTCTTTTGCTTGCTTTGGCTCTCGGTTGCAGCGACGACTCGAGCGGCTCCGACTCGACAGCTACCGCGACGACCTCGCCGAATTCCACGAGCACTTCTGCCGGAACGACAGCTAGCACCTCGAGCTCGAGCACGACGGGCGCCACCAGCACGTCGAGTGCGAGCACGACCGGCGGCGGTACGACCGGTGGCGGCACGACCGGTGGTGTGCCTTCCGACAGTCTTCCCGCGGACGAGTCGGCCGCGTCCATCACTGCATTCTTACAAGCAGAGGGCTACAAGGACCCCAGCTGGCTTTCCGTTCACGCTACACCGACGTCAGAGGGCAGCGTGGGGTCGCCTCACGGTTCGGTTCGCGTCTACATGAGTCCCGCCCTAGTCGCATTTCGCACCGATAATCCCGATCCTCTCGTGAAGCCTGCGGCACCAGGTGTCATGGCGGTCAAAGAGTTCTTTGACGAGCAGGGTGCAGTGGTGGGACACGGAGTGATCTACTACCCCGACAATGAGCTCTACTACTATTGCTATGGGCCTGCAGACCGCTGCGCGACGGGTAGCCAGGCTAGTACCATGGACACGGCACAGTGGGGTGGCGCCAATGATGCTGCCGTGAGTACATGTCACGGATGTCATTTCGAGAATATCTACACCGAGCTTCCGGAATGAACGCGGCTACCTAGTGAGCCACCGCCGACTGTCGAGCCGTCACTACAGAGCTAGCTGACCAGCGCCTCGCATCGCAGCGCGACGGACTCCAGATCTTCGTCCACGCTCAGGTTGAACCACGCAGTGGTGGCGGGGGAGAGCTGGGCCAGCTGATAGCGCAGCGCCGTTTTCGCCCCCCACAGCACCACCCTCACGCGACTCGGTAGTTCCTCGGCCAACGCTGCCAGCGCGACGGGGCGAATCGACGGCCTGCGGCAGTCGAGCACGATCACCGAACGGGCATCACCCGCGTGGTGCAGTCCGCGCAGCAGCATCATGATGTCATCGACGCGGACCAATTCCGGCTCCAAGAATTGCGCGAGCCCGGTCACGAAGGTCTGGCTCTGACTCGCCACGAACACCTGCGGCTTCGCTCCGGCGTCGGAACGAAGGCCGCCCGGCATGCCCAGAGCTTGGGCGGTTCCTCGCGCATAGTCTTGTGACTGCGGACGTTGCGATACGGGTCGCTCCGAGCTTTCTGGCAGCGTGGCATCGAGATTCGCGGGTCGCTTCGGGCGAGCGCCTTGCGCCGCGACCTTGCCGAGATGAACCGCACCAATGCGCGCGCTCCCTTCGTCGACTGGTGGCGTCCTCCCTCGATCGCCAGGCAGCCGTCGCTGACTCGGTGGCTGCGAGTCTTCGCTCACGGGTGCCGTGGCGGGTCCGGGACCGACAGATCTGCGCTGACCGAGGCTCGCGATTGCCGCAGGTCTGGCGGAAATCCGCTGAAAATGTTGCTCCAGTTCGGCGGACGCCGAGTCCGTGATCTCGGCACCGAGTGCATACAGCATTGCGGCTCGGAGTGGCCCACGCACGAATCGAACGAAGCCTTCCGAGGTGTCCGGCACCTCGGAGGGAGTTGCCATCCTGAGCGCACTTCGGAGGACATCGTCGCGCACCTCTGGGGCGGCCAGCGAGCCGAGCGTTTCGTGAACGAAGCGAACGTAGAACTCTCGCATGTCCGGTAGAGGCTCTGCGCGTTCGACACGCGCTGTGTCAACTAACCTTGACACTATGTCATTTTCACGAGGCCCGCGTGGCGGAAATTTTGACGGAATCGTCACGAAGGAACACTGGCGAATTTCGCCACGAAGCGCCTCGAAGGCCCAAGCCTGAGAGGGGCGCCGAGCCATGTCTCCGGAGAGTGTAAGCGGCAGTGCGCCCGGATAACGAAGTGTGTGCAGCTTGTTGGCCCGCGCTGACTCCCCTTTCTACGATTCGAAATGAGAAGGAGGTGTGTCTTTGCTCAGGCTCTCCAAGGTCATCCGCCGCCGCCCGGTCCGGCACAGCGTTCGCTCGTGGTGTCAGGTAGTACGCGAGCGCGACTTCAAACTCGTTGCCGACAATATCGAGAATTTGTCACAAAACGGGATGCGCGTGGGCCCGGCGGACCCCGTGCTGACCGGCGAAGTGCTGCTGGTCTCCTTCCAGATGCCGAACTTCGGGCTGTGGGTGGACACCGAGGTCGTGGTCAGCAGAGTCGTGCACGGCCGACGTCCGGGGGAGCATTCGCGCTCGCTGGGTCTCGAGTTCTGCGAGTTGACTCCCTGGCACCGCTACGTTTTGGGTCAGGCTCTTTCCCCGATCCCTCCGGCACCGATTGGGCCCCGCGCAGGCCGTCGCAACACTCTGAGCACGCGCGACGTCGCCCGTTTGCTACCGTCGGTGCCCTCGTCCTGACGCGCGTCGGGTCATTGGGACCCCGCCGCTGCCGGGCAGGGAGTGCTCAGCTTTCGAACTTGTGTGCTCTGGCTGCCAGCGCTTCCAGTGGGCGAATGTCGCGCACCGCGCCGCGCGCCGCACTCGTCGTGGACAACGCATAAGCGCGTAGTGCCTGGGACACCTTTCGGTCTCGGTTTGGCAGGAATGCCCGAGCGCCGCGAGCCAGCATCTCGCTGTGCCGGCGCTCGAGTTCCTCATCGCTGATGCGAAGATCGATGCGGCGCGAGGGGATGTCGATCGAGATAGCATCTCCTTCCTCGACCAGCCCAATGGCGCCACCCTCGGCTGCTTCTGGCGACACGTGCCCGATGCTCAAACCGGATGTGCCGCCGCTGAAGCGGCCGTCCGTGACCAGGGCGCAGTCCTTGCCCAGCCCTTTGCCCTTGAGAAACGATGTTGGGTAAAGCATTTCCTGCATACCCGGGCCGCCTTTCGGCCCTTCGTAAACGATGAACACGACGTCCCCTGGCCGGATCTTGTCAGCCAGGATGGCCTCGCAGGCATCGTCCTGCGAGTGAAAGACGCGAGCGGTGCCTTCGAAGCGCAGAATCGACTCCGGCACACCGGCCGTCTTCACGATGCAACCCTCCTTGGCAATGTTGCCGTAGAGAACTGCCAGCCCTCCGTCCTTGCTGTAGGCGTGCGCCACGTCGCGCACACAACCCGCTTCCGCATCGTAGTCCGGCGATTCGAAATACTTGTCTTGCGAGAACGCCACCTTGGTGCGAACCCCCCCGGGCGCCGCCAGGGCGCGCTGCTTCGCCGCAGCGCTGGCGTCAGCGCTGCGGATGTCATTCTTCTCGATGGCGCTGCCCATGGATGAATCATGCACGCACGGAACCTCGCGATTGATGAGGCCTGCCCGATCCAGCTCGCCCAGGATGGTGAAGATGCCGCCCGCGCGGTGAACGTCCTCGACGTGGTGGTGCGAGGAAGGCGCAACCTTGCAGATATTGGGGACTTTGCGCGACAAGCGATCGATGTCGCCCATACTGAAATCGACCCCGGCTTCCTGAGCGATCGCCAGCAGGTGCAGCACGGTATTCGTCGACCCGCCCATGGCGATGTCCAGTGTCATCGAGTTTTCGAAGGCGGCGAAGCTGGCAATGCTGCGTGGCAACACGCTTTGATCCCCATCCAGGTAGTGACTCTTGGCCATCTCGACGATACGGCGCCCCGCGGCTGCAAACAGGTCCCAGCGGGTCTTGTGGGTGGCGAGCAGCGTGCCGTTGCCAGGCAGCGCCAGACCCAGGGCTTCGTTCAGGCAGTTCATGCTGTTTGCCGTGAACATCCCCGAACAGGATCCACAGGTGGGGCAGGCGGAGCGCTCCATGTCGGCCAGTTCCGCATCGCTGACCTTGGCGTCGGATGAGGCGATCATCGAATCGATCAGGTCGAGCTTGCGCACTAGCGTCTTGCCGTCCTTGTCGTGCGTGCCGACCAGCTTGCCGGCCTCCATGGGGCCACCGGAGACGAAGATGGTGGGGATGTTGAGCCGCATCGTTGCAAGCAGCATTCCCGGTGTGATCTTGTCGCAATTCGAGATGCAGACGAGGGCATCCGCACAATGGGCGTTGACCATGTACTCCACGCTGTCGGCGATCAGCTCGCGGCTGGGCAGTGAGTAGAGCATGCCTCCGTGTCCCATCGCGATGCCGTCATCCACAGCGATGGTATTGAACTCGACGCCCCAGCCCCCTGCTTCGTCGATCACGCTCTTCACTTGCTGGCCGACCTCGTGGAGGTGCACGTGGCCGGGAACGAACTGGGTGAAGCTATTCGAGATGGCGATGATCGGCTTTTCGAAGTCCGCGTCGCTCATGCCAGTGGCACGCCAGAGGGAACGAGCGCCTGCCATATTACGTCCATGCGTCGAGGTGCGACTCCGATAACCAGCCATGGGTCGAAACCTAATGCAGTGGCCGGCCCTCGGCAGCCAAAAATCGCGTGAATCGTTCGGCTTCTGCCGGCGCCCCGTTGAAAAGCAGCGCGGGCGCCACTCCGTCAGCGCGCAGGGGCAGGCGCGCGGCGAGGTATGGCCATGGTCTGCGCGGAAAGAGTCGATGCCAGAACCGGCCAACGGCGCGTGGTCGCTCTGGGGTGAGACGCGGGGCACGCCGCCCGCGCGCAATGCTAGATTGTAAGTATGAACCCGCGGCGACGAGTAGTGCTGATCACAGGAGCGTCCGCGGGAATCGGGTTGGCCCTAGCCAAAATGCTGGTGAACAGACCCTACCGGGTGATCCTGACGGCCCGTGATGGATCGCTTCGACGCTTTGCCACGGTCGGCATCCACGAAGCCGAGGACTGCTGGTTGCGAACGCTCGACGTCACCAAGGCGGTCGAGCGGGAACAAGTAATCGAGGAGGCCGAGTGGCGTTGGGGTGGCGTGGACATTCTCGTCAACAATGCCGGTGTTTCGTATCGAGCAGTGCTCGAGCACGTGAGCGAGCACGAACGGATCGTCCAAATGGACGTCAACTTCCTATCGCCCATGGAACTGACGCGGCTGGTGCTGCCCGGCATGCGCCAGAGACGCTTCGGTCGCATCCTCAACGTGTCGTCGGTGGGCGGGATGATGGCGATGCCGACGATGTCCATCTACAGTGCCTCCAAGTTCGCGCTCGAGGGCGCCAGCGAGGCGCTCTATTACGAGATGAAGCCATGGGGCATCTTCGTTTCACTGATACAACCTGGTTTCATCAATTCGGATGGATTTCAGAACGTCAAGTTCACCCATCTGTCTCAAGCCGAACGCAGCATGGAGACGGCGCCGTACCATCAGCACTATCGGCACATGGAGGGCTTCATCGCCCGGGTCATGCGTCGCGTACCAGCGACCCCAGAAAGCGTCGCGCGCAAGATCGTCCGCACCATGGAAGCGCGCCGGCCGCCACTCAGGGTTCCTGCAACCTTCGACGCGACCTTGTTTTCAGTCCTGCGCCGCCTGTTGCCGCGCCGCATGTACCATTGGGTGCTCTACCGCAGCCTGCCGTCGGTGCGTACCTGGGGGCCTGCGCGTGGGGAGCGCTCCGCCCTGGCCGAAAAGGGGAAGGGCACGTGAGTCGCGGCTCAACGGTGCTCGCCGTCTCCCAGGCTGAGCTTGCGAGCGCGAAGTATGATTCCAGAATCGCCGGGAGCTCCGGCGGGCGAGTTCGCGCGCGCGTGACAGCGGCAACGCACGAACGTGTGCAGTGAATCATCCTGCACCAGGCCTCCGAATTGGGGGCACGAGCTACACGTCAGGATGGACAGCCGATCGTTCAGCTCCGGGCACCACACACCCATCACCGGTGTGTCGCCGCCATTGCTGTAGCGACCGTTGTCCACGACTACGGGTAGTTTGTAGTAGCCGAACGCCATCTTTTCATCGAGCGCAACCTGAGCCACCAGCGCCTCCTTGTCGTCGTGCTGCCTCTGAACGGCCAGCTCGCTCGGTATATTAGCGGTCGAGGAAGACAAACCGCTTTTCGAACCTACGGCCGGCGCTCGCGGCGCACACTCGAAACGAAGGAGAAACGCGGTGCTGCAACTATCCGCCGAGCGTGCAAGCGTGCGCCATCGCGTGACCTACCAGGGCGCGGGCTGACCCGCCCCGACGTAGCAGTCACGGAGCGCGTCCCAGAAGCCCGGATAGGTTTTTGCCACGCAGGCTGGATCCTCGATGAAGATACCCGGTCTGGCCAATGCGAGAATCGCGAACGCCATCGCCATCCGATGATCGCCGTAGCAGTGCACGGTCGCCGGTCGGATGGGGCGCGGGTGGATCGTTAGCCAGTCGTCTCCGAACGCAACTTCTTGACCAAGGCGCTTCAGCTCGGTCACCGTAGCCGCCAGGCGATCGGTTTCTTTGATGCGGATATTGGCCACGTTGCGAATGGTTGTCGGACCCTCCGCAATCGGAGCCAGCGCCGCCAAGGTCATGACGGTGTCGGAAATGTGGTGCATGTCGACGTCGACGCCACGGTGTACGCTGCCGGCGCGTACCGTGGTGGTGTCGGTACTGCGTGCCACGCTCGCGCCTGCCTGCTCGAGCACCTCGCAAAACCTATAGTCGCCTTGTAACGAGTCTGTTCCCAGGCCCCTTACCGTGACCGCCCCACCGGTGGCGACCGCCGCCGCAAAGGCGTAGCTGGCGGAAGAAGCGTCCGGCTCGATGGTATACTCTGTGGGCTGATAGCCTCCGGTCGGCTCTACCGCAAAGCCTCGTTGCGTCTCGCGCGCGCTGCCGCCGAACGCGCGCATCATGGTCAGGGTGATGTCCACGTAGGGCCGGCTGACGAGCTCGCCCTCGATGGCAAGCTCCAACGCGGACTCGGCTGCGGCCCCCGCCATCAAGAGCGCGGAGAAGTACTGGCTGGAGCGGTCTCCCCGCATCGTCACCAATCCACCGGGTAGACGGGCTCCGTGCACGGTCAGGGGTGGGCAGCCGGTCGGGCAGTCCACCTCGACCCCGAGTTGGGTCAGCCCTTCCACCAAGTCCGAGATGGGGCGGCGCTGCATGTGCGGGTCGCCTTCGAGCGTGACGGCGCCGGGAACCAGCGTGCCGAGCGCTGTCAGAAAGCGTACGGTCGTGCCACTGTTGCCTACGAACAGCGGCTCGCGGGGTTCGCGCAGAGACTTCAATCCCCCGACGATGCGCAGTGTGGTGCCATCGAGGTCTTCGAAGCCAATGCCGAGCGCGGACAGCCCGCGGCGCATGTGCAAGGTGTCGTCGCTCTCGAGCACGCCGGACAGCGTGCTCTGCCCCGCGGCCAGGGCGGCCAGCACCAGGGCGCGATTGGTGATGCTCTTGGACCCAGGAATGCTCCAGTCACGAACGAGCGGGCTGCTCAAAGGAGGAATGGCCAGTGGACCGCTGGGGAACATGCCCGTCGGCTAGCACGCTCCTGCCCCCTGGGCACGCCGCCCCCGGGGCGGCTCGGCGCACCAGCTCTAGCGTGGGTCACCGCGCAATTGCCCCTCGCGGGCTTTCTGCGACTGGCTCGCTTCGACCGCAAGCTGGTCGACGAACTGGTTCATGCGATCTTCAGAGTGGCCCTTGACCCAGCGAAAGCGGACATTGTCTCGTTCCCTGACCAGCTGGATGAACGGCTCCCACAGGTCGCGGTTGGCGACTGGACGTCTCTGGCTGTTGATCCAACCTCGCTTCAGCCAGCCTTCCCACCAGCGCTGCTTGAAACAGTTGACAACGTAGGTGGAATCGCTCACCACCTCGATGGGTCCGGAGTGCGCGAGCACGGCCCGGTACGCCGCCGTCACTTCCATGCGTTGGTTGGTCGTGTGGCGTTCCGCGCCGCTCGCGAAACGACCGCCGCGCACGGCCCACGCCCAGCCACCTGGACCGGGGTTACCGCTGCAGGCCCCATCCGTGTAGACGACGGTCAGGGCGTCCTGGCGCGCGGTGGCCTGGGCGCCTTCGGCTCGTTGCGGGCCCTCGAGCACGCGTGTCTTGAGCTTGCGCGAGCGGACCCCACCTTTTATCGCGCCGACTCGGTAGCCGGCGCGCGCTTCGTCGACGGAAACCACCTCACGCAATTCGCCCTGGTCGAAGCACAGTGCCACGCCATCGTCGGCTGCATAACCTGCTGGCAGCTCACCGCTCTTGACGCAGGCCTCGAAGTCTCCGCGGCGCTTCGGCTCGCTGTCATAGTGCGGACAGAACGAGCCTTTCAACAGGCTCAGGCCCTCACGAAAGGGCTGGAGCCGGGGGCCGTACGAATCGGTCAGGCCCGCCTCGAACCAACAAATCGCTCCGGCGCTCCAACCGGCGAGCACGACACCCTGCTCCCAGGCGCGTGCCAATGACTGGTCGACGTGGTGCGCCCCCCAGACGCCACGCAGACTCGCCGTATTCCCGCCGCCGACCAAGATCAGGTGCTGTTTGGACAAGTAGGCGTCGATATCCGTAACGTCGCGATCGAACAGCTTCAGCACGCTGGGCTCGCAGGCGAGCGACGCGAATCGTTCCAGGAAGGCGTCCTGGTAGTCTTGTCTATCGCCGCTTGCAGTTGGCAGAAAGCACACCCTGGGGCGCACGTCCTTGCACAGAGATAGAAGGTAGCTTTCCAGTCGGTGATCCGACGGACTCGTGACAAGCCCGCCCATGGCGACGATGGTCCGTTGCTGCATTTGACTTTAGTATTTTTCGCCCCCCAAAGTCGGCTCGCACCGTAGCCAAAGCGCGCCGGCTTGGCTAGGGCGAAGACGAGAGCAAACGTGATTTCTCCTGCACATCGGCCAGGCTGCCGTCCGAGCGGCGGATAACGCCAACAACTCCCCCGGAAGTGCGCTGTCTCGAATTGCGCACTCCTTGCAGGCTCTCGGCGCACGCGCCCCGGCTCGGTCCGAGCGAGGGGCTTCCGCCAGTCTCGGACGAACTTGCGATGCCCCGGTCAACGGCGCTAGATCTCCGCCGTGCCAGGTTTCGCTCGATTGGCGCTCGTGCTGACTGTCCCTGGGTTGCTTGGCGCGTGCGCGTCGGCCGTCAGCAGAGTGAGCGAGCCCGCTCCTCTGCGGGCTCGCTCCGGCACGTCCCAACACCTGGTAAGGCCGGCGCTGGCACATGAGTCCGCGCCGGCCTTGCCACCGTCACAACCCGAGGCGGAGTCGAGCGCCGAAGCCCCAGCAAGCAACCCGCCGCTCGAAAGTGAGGGGAACGTCGAGCCGGTGGCCGAGCCCTCGCACTACCCTTTCCAGCTTGCGGTCGACGGCGCTCTGCCGGCGGACTCGGCGGCGATGAGGAACGCCAACCTTTCACCGTCCGCTTGTCGCGACACGGCAAGGCGTCGAAAGCTTCCCATCAAACGGGATCGCCGTCCCACGCCCGGCGTGGCTACGGCCTTACGCTTTACGGGCCCGGTGAAAGGCGTGAGGTTTCTGATGGCGGGGTGGACGAGCCCCTACGGCGTCATGGATTGCAGGCTCGCCTTGACCTTCGACGAACTGGCCGAGCTGCTCGTCGAGCACGACGTAGTCGAGGTGGATATTGGCACGGCGTATCGCAAGCACTCCAAGCTCGGCAGCAACAAGCCCAGTCAACACTCGTACGCTCTGGCGGCCGACATCATCGCGTTCAAACTGAGCGACGGGCGCGTGCTCAACGTTGAGCAAGATTTCTTCGGTGAGATTGGCAAACCGGTTTGCGGTCCAGAAAGCCAACTCACCCAGGTCACGGATGAGTCAGTTGCGTTGCGAAACCTCGTGTGTGACATCGCTCGCGCAGGCTACTTTCACTATATTCTCACGCCCAATTACAACGCGGCCCACCACGATCACGTGCACGTGGATATCAAGCGCCACGCGACGCGTACCGTCGTTCGCTAGTTCTTCCTGGTCGCATCCGGGGGGCGACTCGTCGGCGCTTGCTTGGGCTTCCCCGCAAACCCGTTGCCGCAAGAAGTGCGCGCCATTGGAAACATCGCGCCAGGTTCGCAGCTCTTTCGCATGCGCTTCTGGAAACAACCATGAATCGGTTATGTGACACGCTCGTGAGCTGTGGCATGATGGCGTCGTTAGTGGATCCACACATAACCCACAATCTGTGGGTAAGTGGGTGTCGCGCACACACCATCGCTACGCAACCAGCGGAAAACTGTGACCTCTCCGTGCGGCTGCTGACACCCGCGCGTGCGTCCGCGCTTCCTTCGCGGGTGGGTTGGTGCCCGTCCGGCGTTCGCGAGTCCCGGTTCCGGCTTGGTGGCCGATTTGGGTGTTCGACGTCGGCGGCGCGCCGGTGGCGCGACACAGGGCTGTGGACAATCTGAGGAGCACTCTAGCTCGTCCGCCAGTCCAGGGTACGGGCAACCCGGAGCGCTTGCTGGCAGACGTCAACCGTTGCCGTGGCGTCGCTGGACTCTCAACGACCCATGCGCAGCCAGCGTAGCGCTTTGCGTGCCTGCTTGGCCGCTGCCGTGAGGTCTTCGGAAGCCTTTGGCTTACTGGTGGGTCGTGGGCCGTTTTGCCTCGCGTTGCCGAAGGTACGCCGGTACTGGCCGACTCCTCGGCCCAGGGTTCTCCCAATCCAAGGCAGGTACTTGGTGCCGAACAGGAGCACGACGACTAGCGCGATGATGAGAAGCTGCCCCGTGCCGACCATGGAAGCAGCCTAGCGCTCCGTCGCTGGCAGCGCCATGTGGCGGTCAAAGATGCTCGGTGATCGCCTGGGTGAGGCGCTCCGCCTCCGCCTTGTCGAGCTTCGCTGCCGGCCATCGGATGACGAGCCCGCGCCCCTCGTCCGGCTTCGGAATGATGTGAAAATGGACGTGGAAGACGGCTTGATGGGCCTGACTGCCGTTGTTCTGCAAGATATTGTACGCCTTCGAGCCCGTGGCTCGCATGACAGCACGGCACAGGCGCGGCAGCACTCGGCCGATCGCCGCCGCCGACTCGTCAGAAAGCTCGTCCAGGGTCGCCACGGCTTCCTTGGGAATTACGAGCGTGTGGCCCGGAGCGAGTGGGCTGACGTCCAAGAACGCCAGCACGAGGTCATCCTCGTACAGCTTGAAGCAGGGGATGTCTCCGCGAAGTATCTTGCTGAAGATCGTGTCGGCCATGTGACCCTCAGAGCACCGCGGCGATGGCTGACGTGAGCCGGTCCATATTGTCGGCGGTCATCCCGGCCACGTTGATGCGTCCAGACCCGACCACATAGATGGCGTGCTCGCTTCGCAGTCGATCGACCTGTTGCTTGTTCAGACCGGAAAAGCTGAACATCCCCTGCTGTTCGGCGATGAAGCCGAATTCGGCTCCGGGAGCCTTGGTCTTCAACGCCTGCACGAACAGGCGGCGCATATCGTTGATGCGCGCCCGCATCCCGTCGAGCTCTTCGGACCATTGAGAACAGAGCGCTGGGTCCGTCAGGATGGTAGTGACGATCGAACCACCATGGGCAGGTGGGTTCGAATAGTTGGTGCGAATACAGGTCTTGATTTGGCTGAAGACGGCCTCCGCGTGTTCGCGCGATTTCCCGATGAGCGTGAGGGCACCCGTCCTTTCGTTGTACAGCCCGAAATTCTTGGAGAATGACGAGCACACGAACAGCTCCGGGAGGCGCTGGGCGAGCAGGCGTACTCCCCGCGCATCGTGGTCGAGTCCTTGCCCCAGTCCCTGATAGGCGAAATCGACCACGGGAACGATGCCGCGCTCCAGCAGAACGCTGGCGATCTGCTCCCACTCCGCGAGTGTTGGGTCCACACCCGTCGGGTTGTGGCAGCAGGCATGCAACAGTACCAGGTTGCCCTGCTCGAGCTTGGTGAGCTGGTCGAGCAGGGCCGGCATCGCGAGCGCGTTCTTGCCCTTGTCGAAGTAGGGGTAGCTCGCAGTGGGGACCCCGGCAGCTTCGAAGACCTTGGGGTGATTGGCCCAGGTGGGATCGCTAAGCCACAAGCGGGCACCTGGGTGGTTTTGCTTGAGGTAGTCTCCAACCACGCGCAGAGCGCCCGTACCACCGGGCGTATGCGCGGTCTGCGCTCGCCCAGCGTCGCAGAGTTCGCTGTCGGCTCCGAACAGCAGCGCGCGCACCTCGCGCCCGTAGTTCGGATCGCCGCCAATCGGTCGATAGCCCTTGGACTTCTCGCTTTCGAGCAGCCGGCGTTCGGCTTGCTTCACGGAGCCCAGCACCGGTGTGGCGCCGGTAGCATCCTTGTAGACCCCGACCGAAAGATTGATCTTTTCGGTCCGAGGATCCCGATTGAATTCCTCCGTCAGCCCGAGGATCGGATCTGCCGGTGCTGTTTGAACAGTTTCGAACATGGGTTTAGCGCTCCCTAAAGTGGGAGCCTTTTGCTAACTCAGAGTCGAACGCGGAGCAAGGGAGGGTGCGCGCTGCGTTGTCAGGGCCCTTGCTTTTGTGGCACTTCCGAGCTCCTGCTCTTGCGGCGCGAGTGTAGCGCGCTCGAAACGGTCCTACTCGTGAAACCCTGGCATTGGTCCTGTCGTACGCATCCAATAAGCAAGATCGGGAAAACGGCCTCGCGTCCCGCGGTCGCGTCCGCCGTCTCACGGCACAGCCCAAGGGGCGTGCTCTTCATCACTCGGCAACGAGCGTTTACTAGCAGGAGATGACCATGTCGATGTCCAAGAAACTCAACTTCAATCAGCTGGCCACCGCGCTTGCCGCTCTGGGTACCGTGAGCTTCGTGGCCGGAGACCTCGCGGCTTCCGAGGCTTCGCATCAGGTGGGAGCCGTCGAAGTCGAGCACGCTCGTCAGCTTGGCGAGGGCGACAAGGGTGGCGACCAGGGGGATAAAGGCGACAAGGACAAGAAGAAGAAAGACGACACGAAGAAGGGTAAAAAGAAGAAGGGCAAGAAGGATGGCAGCTGTGGTGCCAAGGGCGGTTGCGGCGCCGGAAGCTGCGGATAGTCGTTCGATGGTGGGCCGGCGGCATGGGGGCGCTACTGCGCTGCATGTCCCGGTCCCGAATCAACTCGGAGTTGCCGAGGTCAACTGCTTCGGACTAGCATCGCCCAATGCGACGCGAGCAGAAGCGTTCCTTGGCTACTCTGGTGATGATGCTGGCGTTTGCAGTATCAGTCGTCAAGTGTGGAGATGATAGCAACGACTGTCAGCCCGGGCTGCCCTGCCCCTGTGCGGGAGCGCGGGGCTGTGTCTACGATTGCCCCGAAGCGGGTTGCATGCCCCAGTGCCATGACGTCGATTTCTGCAGTGTCGCCTGTGGTGCCGCGTGCAGCTACCAATGTCATAATACCAGGCAGTGTGGTATCGCTTGCGGGTCCGCTTGTAATATCGACTGCCACGACGTCGCCGATTGTCAGGGCGACGTGGGGTCGGGTAGCAGCGTGAGCTGCCACAATCTCAACAACTGCAACATCACTTGCAGGGGCTCATGCGAGGTGGAATGTCGGAGTGTGAGCTCTTGTTCGGTCAATTGCGCGAGCGGTTCCGCAACCAATTGCGGGGATGGGCGCTTCGTTTGCGATCGAGCCTGTTGAGGGTGTGCCCTCGAAGCTAATCCTCCGGCTGAATGGTCACGAGCCCCATCGCCAGGCGCCGTAGTGCTTCGAGGCTACGCCGCTGCCAGTGGTGTCGGGGGCTCGTGATGAACCGGATGCGATAGCTCACGTTGGAGCTCTTGGCGTGGTCGATGAACGTCACGAAAGCTTTGAAACAACTCGAGTTCATGAACTGAAGCCCGTGAAAGTCGAAGCGCACCTCTTCGACTGCCGACTGCATTGCTTGGACGTGCACTTCTGGTAAGAACGCGCTCAGGGACTCCATGGCGTCCAGATCGCCTGTGCCCAGAAATGTCACGTACAGGTACTGGCCCTCCAAGCGAGGCTCCAAGGAGAAGCTCTCGTGCTTCACCGGCTTCAGGTTTGTCTCGCTCACCCTTTCACCTCTTCGAGGGATCTCGGTAGCGCCAGCGCGGCCGAGATCCGCAACTTCCCGTCGATGACACGGTGGCTGATTTCCATGAGGGCTTCGGAGCGGATTCTGGCCAAGCCCAGTCCGGAGCCATTGGCGCGCTTGACGCTCTCG
Organism: uncultured delta proteobacterium; assembly: GCA_963809955.1. Taxonomy (GTDB): domain Bacteria; phylum Myxococcota_A; class Polyangia; order Polyangiales; family Polyangiaceae; genus JAICQQ01. The sequence goes on along the minus strand of CAWELQ010000024.1, from coordinate 126,757 downwards.
GCAATCTGTTCGTCGTAGAATCGATCCGGACTTCCCGCGCGTTCGAGGCGCTCGAGGTAGTGGTGGACCTCGTCCAGGGCCTGTGGCTCGACGTTGTTTTGAGTGGTGATGGTGAGCGTGGCGCGAGCCCCGTTCGCGGCCGGTCCAGGGATATAGCGAGCCTCGACAACGCACACAGCGCCGTTCGAATACTTGACGACGTTCTCCGTGAGCTCGTGCGCTGCCAGCCGGATCCTTGCCAGCGCTTCTTCATCGTCGATGTGCTCCGCCGAAAAAGTGGTGACGAAGTCCGTGGCGACGCCCACGAAGCGCTTGCGCGGGGGGAAGCAGAGCTCGACCCCTTGGTTGGAGTTGGTGGCGGAGTCACGGGGGAGCATCGCTCACTCAGAGGTTTTGGCGCTGCGCTCGAACATATCGGCGAAATCACCGCTCTTCCTATCGCCGGTCGGGGTGGACGGAGGAGCGGGGGCTTCCTCCGTGGGCGCCGTGTTGGAGGTCTCGGCTGGCTGCGGGGTGGGCGTCGGGCTCGGCGCCGCGGGTTGAGCGGGAGCGGGCTCTGCGATTGGAGACGCCGCCTGCATTTGATTGGGCGCGCCGCTCGGAGCTGCAGGCTCGTCGGAGCCGCTCATTAGGAGCCAGCCCACCAGCACCAACGCGACCACACCGATCGCGCCGAATACGAGGGGCTTCTTGCTCCGCTTGGGCCATTGGATTTCGTCCATGTCGCCCAAGCTGCTGGCTGGCGTGGCGGGCAACGCTTGCGATTGCATGGGGCCTGGAGCCGCCGGAGCGAATGGGTTGGGCACCGGCGCCTGAGCCATGGGGCCTTGTGGTGCGGCAGTTGCGGCGGGGAACCCGCCGGGCGCAGCGAACGATGCGGCAGCGGCGGCGGTTGGTGCGGGGCCGACCTGCGGCGTTGGGGGCTGCGCAGTCGGAGGGGGGGCCGCGGGCGCAGGACCCGCGGGGGCGAGCGCGCCGGTCAGTGAGGACGGGGGGGACGCGACCACGGGAGAGCTGGCCAGGTCGGCGAAAGGATTGGCGGCGGCTTTTTCGGTGGCGTCGTCGAGCAAGCGCACGGACGTGACCACCTCGTCGCCTTCATCGCTGGTGCCACGCACCTTCTTGGGCGGGGGGAGCGGCGCGCGGGTCGGAGGAACCTTGGGCGGGCTAGGGGCGCCCGGGGGTGGTGGCGGAGGCCTACTCGACAAGGGGCCGACAGGGGGGAGCGGCGCAGCTTTCGGGGCGGCGGGGAGCCCGTTGTCGCGGGCGGTAACTTTGGGGGAGCTCTTTGCAGCGCGGGGCGCCGAGCGCGGGACTGGCTTCGGCTTGTTTTTGTCCTTGTCCTTTTCGACGAAGCTCCTGAGCTCCTTGACGTCGCGGATGGCAAGCCAGTCGGGCATGTTGTCGTGCCAAACGAGTGTCTGGCCGTCGAGGGTCCCCTTCTCGATCTCCTGCTCGATTTCGCTGGTGCTTAGCTCGCGATGCTCGCTCTCCCCATAGTCGACTGCCCAGAGCATCGAGTCGAGGGCATCGGCCGGCTCTGATTCCCGCGCCGTTCTACCGATAGCCGCGCTGGGTCGAGGCAGTGGCGCTGGCTCGGGCTTTTCCTCCGAAGCCAGAGCGCGCGCTCTCGGGGCGGCCTTTCCAGCAGGGCCCGCAGGTTCGGTCCCAGTCGCGCGGGCCCGGGGACTCTGCGGTCCCAGTCCCTTCGTCAACCCTGGCGAACGGGCGGTTTCCTCCGTCTTCGCGGCGCGCTGTTCGCGAGCGGACGCGGACAGATCTCGCGTGGCTTGTGGCTTCGTCGGCGAGGAAATCAGCGGTTTCTGGGGTTGTCGCGTGACCTTCAGCGCCGGCTCGGCCACTTTTGCGGGAGCCTTGGGTTCCGTCTCCTTGCTGGGGCTGGTGGCCTTGTCAGCGGGTGTGGGAGCATTCTTGGCAGTGCCCGCTCTCGCAGCGTTCGCCTTCCTCGCATCCTCGGCGGCAGGCTTGGCGGCGTCGTTCCCAGCAGGCGCTTTCGGAGCGCCTGCTTTCGCTGCGGTTGCGGGCTTGTCCTTGGCTGCGCTCTGCGCAGGTTCCGCGGCAGCCGCCGCTATCTTGCTTTCGTCTGTCGCCCCCGTCGGCGGCTTACTGCCGGCAGCGTCCTTGGTTCCATCGACCCGGATGGCGGCACCACAGGACTTGCATTTGATCGTGACTAGCTTTCCGCGAACCTTACGGTTGTACACGTCATCTGAAATGGAAAACGACTTCTTGCAGTCGCCGCACTTGATGGGGAAAGCCACTAAAACCTACATTACACGGTCTTTAGCCCGGAATGAAACGCTGGCGCGGGGTTTCGTTCGATTGTCGCGCCGGCCTTTGGGCGCCGAAAGAGGTTTCCCCGAGTATTTCGTGCCACGAGTAACTTTTTGGTGTTCGTGAAACGACAATACCTGGTCCCAAAGCGCGCATCCGTGTCGGCTGGTGATCGACGCCAGCCGACTCGCTTAGCGTTTCGTGCGGGTCTCGCCGTCCTGGTGGGCTTGCTCGTCTACGCTGCCAGGGCGTGGATTCCCACACCCGAGCACGTGGCAGCGGGCACGGCGCCGGGTCGTGCTCCGCCGCCCCTGCTTCCCGGCGTGGATGGGGATTCAGGGGTGTCGCATTTACCCTCCGAAGCTGCTCACATGAGCTCGTCGGAAGTGGTCTACCCTTTCGGGTCGCTCCATTCTCCGCTGTATGAAACCGTTGTCAGACATTTGGCGAAGCTGGCCCGGGACCATCCGGGGCTCGAGGACGACGCCTTCATCAAAGTGGGCGACTCGATCACCGCTAGCCCGAAGTACCTCTCGTGCTTTCAGAGGGCTCACGTGTGGGTTGCACCACGGCTCCAGGACACACTCGTGGCCCTCCGCTCGTCCCGTCGCTTCGTGTTCGGGCGCGCGAGCCAGAGTGCCCAGGACGGCTGGAGTGCGTGGCAGCCTCTGGCGGGCAACCCCTCGCCGCTCTCACGAGAGGTTCTCGGAGTCAACGGCCGTTTTGCACTGGTGATGTTCGGAACGAACGACATCGAGACCAGCCGGGTGACCAGCTTTGCGCGTCGCTTGATCCGGCTGATCGATCACCTGTTGGCCCGGGGGGTGGTGCCCTTGCTTTCGACGATTCCCGAGCGTCGCGACAGTCCCGGCTCTCGTCTCGAGGTGCCTCGCTTCAATGCCGTGATTCGCGTGGTCGCCGAGGCCCGACGGGTGCCGCTCATGGACTACCATCTGGCCTTGAGTGCCCTGCCCCATGAGGGCTTGACGCGCGACGGTATTCATCCGAACGTGTACGTGGACGAAGAGGGTGTCCCTCGCCCCTGTGACTTCAGCGAGGCGGGGCTCACGCACGGTTTCAACCAGCGCAACCTGATCAGTTTGCAGGCCATCGATCGCGTCAGAAAAGCACTGTCTGGACGAGTCGAACCAGCGCCAATCACGTCCCGGTACGGGCCCGCGGGGCTGGTCGATCGCTTGCCGATGCTGGGCGTCGACACGATGGTAAGGGGGGCTGCCCGCAGGCAAAGCTGTGAGGGCGGCTCCGAGCGGTTCGGGTCACGATCGGCTGAGGCGTCGCTCACCTACGAATTCGAGCTCGCAGAGGGGCAGACGGTAGAGATCCTCGGTCTCGCTGCCGACGACGGTCGTTCGCTCTCGTTCGCGGTCACGGAACGACCGGGGCTTGGCTGTCGCACCGCTGGCCGAGGATTTGGTCGCGTTCGCCTGCCGAAGGGCGAATACTCCCTCACCGTCGAAGGCGCAGACGAAAGGGTGATGCTAGCGCTGTTGCCAGAACGCGTGCCAGCGCCATGATGGAGTCATGCTGAAGGAAGCACCCAACGAGCTGCCAGGTTGGTCGCAGGCGAAGGTGGTGGCGAAGCGCATCTGGGCGCCCGGCCTGGCGACGCTCCAGCTTCGCGCCGAGACGGAGCGATTCGAAGCGGGCCAATTCTTCAATCTGGGGCTCATCGTCGATGGGGAGCTCGAGCGTCGTGCTTATTCGGCGTCCTCGGCACCTGGGTCGCCGCTGGAGTTCTTCATCGCCCGAGTGGACGACGGTGCTTTCTCGCCTGCCCTGTTTGCGCTCCGAGAGGGTGACTCTCTCTGGGTCGAACGCAAGCCACAAGGGTTCTTCACGCTGCGCTACGTGCCGCAGGCAAAACACCTCTGGCTAATTGCCACGGGGACCGGCTTGGGGCCCTTCATCGCCATGCTGCGAAGCGGAGAGTTGTGGAGCCGTTTCGAGCGCGTGATTGTGGTCCACGGAGTACGCGATGCGTCACAGCAGGCGTATCAGAACGAGCTGGCAGAGCTCAGTCAGCAGCACAAAGTAGCGCTGGTGACCTGTGCGAGTCGCGTCACCGGGCCCGATCTGGTTGCGGGTCGCGTGACGCGGGCGCTGAGCGACGGCAGCCTCGAGGCCTCCGCGGGCGCCGGCATCCGTCCGGAGGACTCGCACGTCATGCTCTGCGGCAATCCAGCGATGATTGGTGAGATGACCGATCTGTTGAAGGCGAGAGGGCTCGCGAAGCACCGGGTGCGCAAGCCTGGTCACATAACCACCGAGAAGTATTGGTAGCCGCCATGGCGAGCGCTGGTGAACCCCTCAAAAAGCCACGCCGAGCGTAAAAGTGAAATCGAGGACGACTGGATGCAGTGGAGAGTTCAGATCCGCCGCTTCGCCAGGGTAGGTGTCATCGATGACGATCTCGAGGTCGTTACAGCGCTCGGATTCGATGCGGCCCGTGGTGGCCACGTTGACGCAGCGTCCCTTCTTGTTCAGCTCCGCCCCCAGCTGCAAGGTACCCCCGATGATGAACGCGCCGTAGCGAGAGTAGGAGCCGAACTCGCCGAGCAGGCGCCGTTCGACGAACGCGGCGCGGTCCAGACGGCTTCCGTTCGGATTGGTGGTGAGATACTCGTAGGAGTAGTTCGTGAGCACGCCGCGGATAACATAGCCTTTCAACGGCTTGCCGCTGAGCCAAAACCCGAGGCCGAAGGACGCCCCCGAGAGGGCGCCGATCCCGTTGGAGTGCTGGGTCAGGTTGTCGTCACGCCCCTGCAGATTCAGTGCCGGCGGGGAGGTGCTCGTGACGAAGATGGGCACGACTTGCAGCGTGATGAACTTCCAGAGTTGCACCTCTGCTTCCAGAGGCAGCCGACCCTGGATTAGCCAGTGCAACGGGTCCACACGCAACGAGAAATCAGGGATCGGGCCACTCGCGTCGGGTTCGCGCCGAGGGGGCGGGGGCGGGGGCTCGTATTGCTGAGCGTAGCCGGGCGGGGGCGTATAGGTTTGCTGATAGCCCTGAGGGGGCTGCTGATAGCCCTGCTGAGGGTAAGGCTGTTGCTGCTGAGGCTGCTGATAGCCCTGCTGAGGGTAAGGCTGTTGCTGCTGAGGCTGCTGATTGTAGCCCTGAGGGGGCTGCTGATTGTAGCCCTGCTGAGGGTAAGGCTGCTGCTGCTGAGGCTGCTGCGTACCGGGCGGGGGCGCTGGGACCTGCTGCGCACGCGCTCTTGCGCACCAAGTCGCACCCACAAGCAGTGTGCCCAGGAAGGGCGCGGCCAGGGTCGCAAGGCGATGCATGGCGCAAAGCATAGAACCGTTGTCTAGATCGAGCCAGGGCGTGGCCAGATGGCTCGTGCTGTCGCCGCGGCGCCCGTCGAGATGTCCCGGTCCGGATAAAAGGCCGGGGGGGCGTACCCTCGCTCTTTACGCCTGCGAGCGCTAGGTGGCAGTATCATCCGCTCACGCAGGCAATTCCCGTTTGCCCAATCGTGGCGAACGACGCGGCATCCAGAGCCCGCCAGGAGAGAAAAGAAACATGACACTCTTGCTCCAATTCTCGGCAGTCGATCCCGCGACTGCAAACGTGGAAGCGCTCGCCGTCGGTGTTGCCGCGGGCGACCTTGCGAAGCAGCCCCACCTCGCGGCTCTGGACCGGGCACTCGGCGGCTCTCTGATCCGGTTGGCTCGGCAGCAAGAATTCGAGGGCAAGGCCGAGCAGACTTTCGAACTATCCACACTTGGCCATGTGAAGGCCAGCCGCTTGCTTCTGGTGGGGGTGGGCAAGATCGAGGCTCTGTCCGCTGCCGGAGCTCGCGTGGCGGCCGCTCTCGCGGCTCGCTGGGCGAACGCCAACCAGGCCAAGCGGCTCGCGGTGTTGTTGCCTGGTTCGCCGGACCCACGTGCCGTGGCGGAAGGGCTCGGATTGGGCGCTTATCGGTTCTCGAAGTACCTGACTGGCGAGCGCCAGCCCAAGACCGAGCTGCACGAGGTTCTGCTGCTTGGCTTCGGCCGTGCGACGCCGGCCATGAAGAAACAGCTGAAGGTAGGATTGGGCGTTGCTGAAGCCGTTTGCTTGGCGCGGGACGCGGTCAATGAGCCGCCCAACGAGCTCTATCCGGAGGCGATGGCCAACATCGCGCGGGGCCTCGCCAAACAGTACAAATTCAAGGCGAAGATCCTCGACAAGGCGGGGATCGAGCGAGCCGGGATGAAGCTGCACTATGCAGTAGGTCAAGGTAGTGCACACGACCCGAGGTTCATTCACCTGACCTACGTTCCCTCGGTCAAGCCCAAGCGGAAGTTGGTGTTCGTGGGCAAAGGCCTGACCTTCGACTCGGGGGGGCTCTGCATCAAACCCGCACCGGGCATGGGGGAAATGAAGAGCGATATGGGCGGAGCCGCTGCAGTGCTCGGGTTGATGAAGGCGGTGGGCGAAGTGAAGCCCGCGGTGGAGGTCCACGGCATCGTCGGCTCGGCCGAGAACATGCCCGACGGCGCCGCGTATCGCCCCGGCGACATCTTCGGGTCCCTCGATGGCAAGACCGTCGAGATCATCAATACGGATGCGGAGGGACGCCTCGTCTTGGCCGATGCCTTGACCTACGCGCGCCGTCTCAAGCCATCTGTGATCGTCGACGCTGCCACATTGACCGGGGCGTGCCTGGTGGCGTTGGGCAAGACATGCTCGGCGTTTTACGCGGGTGACGATGACCTAGCGCTGCGCTTCGACCGGGCCGCCAAACAGGCTGGCGAGAAGTTCTGGCGCATGCCGCTGCTCGACGAGCTGGTCGAGCAGCTGAAGAGCGACGTCGCTGACCTGAAGCACACCGGCGACCGCTGGGGCGGGTCGATCACGGCGGCGCTCTTCTTGCGGGAATTCGTGGGCGATGTCCCGTGGATTCACTGTGACGTCGCGGGCGCCGTCTTGGCGGAGCGCGCGGTGGGCATGTATCCGAAGGGTGGCACGGGCCATCCCGTGCTGACGTTCCTCCGTTTCGTCGAAGAGAGCTGAAGGCCACGCGATGCTCAATCGCATGCGCAGGTCGTCACGCTCAGGTCCCACGCGCTGAGCAGTCCTTCGTCTCCCGCGGAGGTATCGGTCACGTGCAGGGTCCAGGTTCCGTTGCCCTCCTCCCCGAGCAACCGATCGAAGCTATCGGCGGGCACCACCTGGTCGGCGCCTTCGCCGCTGACGAAGGGGAAGTCGCTGTACGGCGTGCCTGCACGATCGCTGAAGAGCGTCCCGTCGAAGCCGTCGACCGCGGCCTGGCTCGTGCTGGAAATCGTCAGGGTTACGAGGGTCCCTTCGGGTGACTCGAGTTGGATTTCCAGGTCGCCGATATAGCTGTGCGTCAGGTGTGTCGTCACCTCCACGTCGCAGACCGGGTTCCCGAGACCGGAGAGTTCGATGCTGCTGTCGAGCGTGGCCAGCGATTGAATGGCAGCCTCGGGCGAGGCCGTGGCGGCCACTGGTGTATCCGGCGACGTCGGTTGCTCCAGGGTTGCTATGGACAGCGCCCAACCGACCAGACTGCCCGTGTCGGCATAGCTGTCGTCGGTCACTTCCAGCGTCCACTCTCCACTCGGGTCTTCGCCACGAAACGCCGCCAGGGCTCCTTCCGGGATCAGCTCCGGTGCCGGAGCTTGGCTCTCGAAATCGAAGCTCAGCACCGATTGGTCCGCGTTGTCACGCCAGACGGTACCGGCGAAGGCGTTTGCGACTCCATAGCCGTAGGAATCCAGGCCGTTGTCGGTGGTCAGGGTCACCACGGTTCCCTGAGGTGATGTCAACGTGACGTCCAGATCGGAGCTCCACGTGTGCTCGATGTTGGTGGTGACCACGATGCCCCAAACGCGGCCCGCGAGCGGAGGCACTTCGAGCACGTCGGCGAGGCTGCCCTCGTCGGGAATGGTCATTCTGGGCGCTCGCGAAAAAAGCGCCACTCTACCCGAACACCCGGCTAGGCTGGGGACGCAGGCATCCAGGGGTGGGTGGGCACAGCCGGTGTCGGCGCTGCAGATGTCGAGCGTGCACGTGTCCCCATCGCTGCAGTCTTTCGCTTTCGTCGTGCAGCCCATCTCGCTGTCGCACAGGTCGTCGGTGCATGCGTTGCCGTCATCGCAGGCGTCGGCTTCTGAATGCGTGCACGCGGGGCTGCCCGCCGCTCCGCTGGCGCCCGCCGCGGAAGTGCCGCTGTCGCCGCTCGAGCCACCCGAAGCTGCCTGCCCGCCCACGCCGCCGTCGCCGCCGGCTGCGCTGGAACCTCCCGAGCCATCGCCGCCCGCTGCGCTGGAGCCTCCCGAGTCGGAGCCGCCGGAGCCGCCGGCGCCATTGCTGCTGCCTTCGACCCCTCCAGTAGCTCCGCTGCTGGTTCCGCCGTCGCCTCCCAACCCGCCGGAGGTCTTGCCGCCGGAACCCCCTGACGACGTGTCCGTTGCTCCCTTGGAGTCATGGTCGTCGCCTGCGCACCCGAGCCCGGGGACACCCGCGGCGAGTGCGAGCCCGCCGGCAAAAAGCCACACCTCGCGCATTCCTCGCATCCTTCCTCTCCTGGTCGCGCTTTCGATTCGGCGGGTCGCCCATCGAGCTCCACGCCCCTGCCTGCTCTTGCTCGCGATCCCCGTGCGGCCGTGCCCGGTCATTGGATCTCGCTGAAATCAGCCGAGGGACAGGGCTCGGAAAGGCTATTGACCCACTGGAGTCGTTGCACGATGTTCGTGGCATCGCACTCCGCTCCACACCAAGCCTGTTGACCCGAGCTCATCTGTTGATCCCGGGAGCCTACGCTTGGTTGGCCACGGTTGCTACCCCCACGCTTGGCAGGGACGCGCCCTCGTCTGCGCGCTTCTCTGCATTCGCGGCGCTTCTGGCGCTCGTGGCTGGACCCTACCTTGCCATCGAACGTCCCCGGCTCGGACGGGGGGTTGGCGTGTTTCTGTTCGTCGCACTGTGTTCGGTCACCTGGCTCCTGCTCGGCGATCAGCTCGCTGTCGATCGGCTGGAGCCGGTCCAGGCAAGTCTGGGTGGCCTCGGCTGGGCGGCGTTTGCGTTCGGTTGGGGTTCGCTCCGACCGCTTGGGGTCGTGCCCGAGGATCACCCGAATGTGCTTGGCGGCACTCCGCTCAAGCCGCGCGGCGAGCTTCCCAAGGGTGCCCTATGGGTGCTCGGGTCGAGCATTTTCGGCGCTGTCGCGTGTCTGGCCCTGGCGTGGCGGGTGGCCCGCCCGGATCATGCCCTGCTCGCCCATGCTTCGGCAGTCGTTTGCGCCATCGCACTGCTGGGGGCGGGCGCGAAAATAGCGGTGTCTCGCCATCCAACACCCGAGCCAGGGCCGCCCCGCCGGCGCCTCGAAGCTGCGAGCCGTTCGCTGGTTGGGCTGGTCGTTCTGCTGTTTCTCGGCGTTTTCTGGCAGGTCCTGCGCTGAGCGGTGGCCATGGTCGGAACGTCGCCAAGCCGTACCCGTTCGGCCGCGCTGAAGATCGCGCTTTGCGTGCGTTTTTGGGGCCGGCGCTGGTTTTGCCATTTGGATTCGCATCCGTCGCTGGATGCGAACTAAGCTAAGAGCGTGTCTCGGGCAGTCGACGCTCTGAGTATCGTGCTCTTGATAGCGGCCATGCTCGCCTTCGCTGCCGGCATTTACGCGCTCGGTGATCGCGAGGACCTGCGAGCGCTCTATTTCTTGGTGGTTGGCGGCCTCTGCCTGCGGTCGTCGACCGAAATGCTCAAGCCTCGTAGTGGGTCGCGCGGGTAGTCCAGGATGGCGTTGAGCGGGCGGTCCGATCGTCGACCAGGCACCTCGGGCTTTCGGGTCGCGTGGCTGGGCACGGCCATCTTGGCTGTCGCGTGCTCGAATCGCGACGCCGGGTTGGACTCGGCGAATAGCGCCCGGCTCCGGCCGGGCGTCTTAGCCCGAGTCGGTCAGGAGACACTGAGCGTGTCCTACATCCACGCGCTGGCCGAGCGTCATCATCTCAGCATCGGGCAGGCCCTGGATCAAGCGGTGGGCGAGGCACTATTGGCAAATGCGGCACTGACGCGCTTTCGCGGGACCGGATTGGTACAGGTCGTGCGCCGTTCGGCGCACGCGCGTGCTCTTCTGGATCTTCTCTTCGAGCAAGCCCGTGCCGCAGGCCCGCCAAGCGACGAGGAACTGGAGGCATTACGTAAGGAACGCTGGATGGATCTGGATCGTCCGGCTTGTGTCAGTTCGGTGCATGCCGTGGTGCTCTCCAAGGACCCCAAGCATGACGACGCGGCCCGAGCCGCAGCCGAGCGTATTGCTCGGGCTACCGCGGGTATTTCCGACCCGGAGAAGTTCATCGAACGGGCCCGTCAGGTGGACATTGGCAAGCTGAAAAAGCGTGTCGAAGGACTTCCCCACATGACCGCCGACGGGCGTGCCGTTTATCTCGACCCGAGGGATTCACGCCGCAGTCATCCGGACACGTTCGACCCCTCCTTCGCCGCTGCCGCCAACGCTATCCCGAAGGAGGGCCAGCAGAGCACCGTAATCCAGACCCCGTTCGGCTACCATGTCATCTTGCTCGTGGAGCGCGTCGACGCGCAGCACTACACGCTCGAAGAGCTGCGGAAGAAGTTCGAGCAAGAGGTCTACGACGGTCGCGCCAGAAAGCAGCTCGACGAATTGTCGGCTGGACTGAAGCGCCATGTTCGGGTCGAGCTGGCTCGCAACGCAGAGAAGCTTACCGAACGAGTCTCGGGAAAACCATGAGGACTAAGCGTCGGGCGCTGGCGGCCCGAGACCAGGCGGTCAGCGAGTTCAGCAAGGCGCTCGAGAACCTTTGCCTGGACACCGGTGCCAGTGCGGCTGCTCTGGTGGACGCGGGGGGGGAAACGGTCGACTACGCTGGCGAGCTGGATCCATTCGACATCAAGGTTGCCGCCGCCGAGTGGCGGCTGGTGCTGGCGCGTTTGGAGCAGTCGGGGGTTCCCGACTGGTGCGAAACATATGAGCTGTTCGTGCGTGCCCAGAAGAAAAGCTACGCCTTGATAGGGCTCGATGCAGGCTATGCGCTGGTACTGCAGCTAGCCAGGCACCGGGCAACTCTGGGCACGCGCGCAGTGAGCGAAGCTGTTCAACTCATCTCCCGCGAAGCTGGACTCACGGTACCTTTGCGCTTCGAGGCTGACGAGCGCTGGCGGCGTGTCGCTGTCCGGGCTTCGGAGCGAGACCCGAAGCGACCCGCTTCAATCTGGCACGATGGGGCCTGGCGAAGCGTGACTGTCTTGGGCCGCACCCGAGATCCGGAGCTCGAGAGGCATGAACGAGGCTACCGGGCCCGCCTGGCCAGTGGCGCCGAGTTCTTCCTGGTGCGCGAGCCACTGGGCCGCTGGTACGCGGACGGACTCGCCTAACCCTCATCTGGCCCGCCCATTTCCGGCGGTTTCGGCGCGCCGAAGCCTAGCGGTCGGGGCCGCCTGGACGCTTT
>CAWELQ010000024.1:0-110000 GCA_963809955.1 uncultured delta proteobacterium | reverse complement strand
AGAGGTGATGAGGTGCTCCTAGAGCAACCACTGGGTGATCCCATGCTTCCTAGAAAAGCTGCGTACTGAGCCCCTTTGGTGATCGTACTCCAAACCGACTCAGGTGGGCGGGGTGAGTATCCCAAGGCGCGTGAGAGAACCCTGGTTAAGGAATTCGGCAAATTAACACCGTAACTTCGGGAGAAGGTGTGCCCCTGTTGGTGATGGAACTTGCTTCCTGAGCTGGTGGGGGTCGCAGTGAAATGGCGGTTGTGACTGTTTACTAAAAACACAGGACTCTGCGAACTCGTAAGAGGACGTATAGGGTCTGATGCCTGCCCGGTGCTGGAAGGTTAAGGGGATACGTTAGGGGCAACTCGAAGCGTTGAACCGAAGCCCCAGTAAACGGCGGCCGTAACTATAACGGTCCTAAGGTAGCGAAATTCCTTGTCGGGTAAGTTCCGACCTGCACGAATGGCATAACAACATCCGCACTGTCTCGACCAGGGACTCAGCGAAATTGCATTGGGGGTGAAGATGCCCCCTACCCGCGGCAAGACGGAAAGACCCCATGAACCTTTACTGCAACTTGGCAGTGATTTTCGGATTATTCTGCGTAGGATAGGTGGGAGACTGTGAGACCGGGCTTCTGGGTTCGGAGGAGTCATCCTTGAAATACCACCCTGGGTAATCTGGGAATCTAACCTGCACCCGTGATCCGGGTGAGGGACACTGCCTGGTGGGCAGTTTGACTGGGGCGGTCGCCTCCTAAAATGTAACGGAGGCGTGCGAAGGTTCCCTCAGGCTGATTGGAAACCAGCCGTAGAGTGCAAACGCATAAGGGAGCTTTACTGCGAGACTGACAGGTCAACCAGTTGCGAAAGCAGGCGTTAGTGATCCGGTGGTCCCGCATGGAAGGGCCATCGCTCATCGGATAAAAGGTACTCTGGGGATAACAGGCTGATCGCGCCTGAGAGTTCACATCGGCGGCGCGGTTTGGCACCTCGATGTCGGCTCGTCGCATCCTGGGGCTGGAGCAGGTCCCAAGGGTTTGGCTGTTCGCCAATTAAAGCGGCACGCGAGCTGGGTTTAAAACGTCGTGAGACAGTTTGGTCCCTATCTGCCGTGGGCGCAGGACACTTGAGAGGCGCTGCCCATAGTACGAGAGGACCTGGGTGGACGTACCTCTGGTGCGCCGGTTGTCAGGCCACTGGCATAGCCGGGTAGCCATGTACGGAACGGATAACCGCTGAAAGCATATAAGCGGGAAGCCGGGCTCAAGATTAGGTGTCCCTGCCATTAGGCACTAAAGGCCCCTTGAAGACTACAAGGTTGATAGGCTGGGTGTGGAAGCGTAGCGATGCGTGGAGCTAACCAGTACTAATAGGCCGTGCGGCTTGACCTTATTCTCTAAGGCAACCATCTAAGTTGGCGTCCGGAGTCCGGGCGGACCTCACAGTAAAGTGTGAGGTCACCTTAGTGCTTCGAACCCTCGCCACCGAGGCGAGAACCGTTCGAAGCGCACACCAGCGCAAGCAACAAAACGCTCGCGAAAGTGTTCGCATTTGTGACGCCCACCGTTTTCCGGTGGCGATATCGAAGAGGCCATACCCGATCCCATTTCGAACTCGGAAGTCAAGCTCTTCGGAGCCGATGGTACTGCAAGGGCGACCTTGTGGGAGAGTAGGACGCTGCCGGGCTAATTGAACACCCCAAGTCTCGATTCGAGGCTTGGGGTTTTTTTTTGCTATTTTTCGGCTTGTTTGTCGCTGAACTCGCTTCGGTGCGCTTTGGCGGCGGCGGACTGGGCCAGAGCGAGCTGGAAAATGTTACGCTCCCCCGATGCGGATGACTCAAGCAGGGGCCTGGAGCCGTGCGCTCCGGTTGGCATTGGTAGGCGCGCTCTTGTCAGGAGCGCCCAGCGCGTTCGCGCAGTCGGAAGAGGAGGTCGCTGGTGCACGCTCGGCGGCAACTCAGGGAGCCAAGGCGTTCGACTCCGGTGACTATGCGCGCGCTATCGACTTGTTTCAGCGAGCGGAGTCGCTGGTGCATGCGCCACCTCATCTGCTCTACCTGGCGAGAGCTCACGAAAAGCTCGGCCAGCTGGTTACAGCGCGTGAGCTCTACAACAAGATCATCCGGGAAAGCCTCAGCGACGACGCTCCCCAGGCCTTCAAGGACGCACAGGCGGCTGCCCGCGAGGAGATCAAGGCTGTCGAGCCACGCCTGGCGAAGTTGACCGTGACGATTCAGGCGCCGCCGGGTGTGACACCCGAGGTCACGATGGATGGCAAGCCGGTGCCCTCTGCCCTGCTCGGTCTGCCGCGCCCGGTGGATCCCGGCGAGCACGTCCTCGAGGTGAAGGCCGAGGGCTACCTGGCGGCACAGGGCAAGGCTACTCTCGCCGAAGGGGGAACCGACTCGCTGGTCTTGACGCTCGAGCCGGACCCGAACGCGGCCCAGCCAGCTGCGGCGCCTCCAGCGGAGCCGCAGCCCGCCGTGCCCGCCGCGCCCGCTCAGCCGATGACGCCCGAGGACAGCGGTGCCTCCCCAGGCGGCAGCCTGCGCGTGCCCGCGTACGTGGCCTTCGGCGTGGGAGCCGTGGGTCTCGGAGCGGGGGTGTTCTTCACGCTCCAGTCCGCCAGTAAGCGCTCGGACGCCAACGACAAGTACGCCGAGTGCGCGGCGCGCGGGGTCGATGGTCAGTGCAAGGCGGAGGATCCGCTTTCCGACGAGGTAGCCTCGCTGGACGATGACGCCGGCTCCGCGAAAACGATGGCGATCGTCGGTTATGCACTCGGCGGCGTGGGCGTGGCCGCTGGAGTCACCTTGCTGTTGCTCGATGATTCGAGCGGCAGCGCTACGGCGCCGCGAATCACGCCGTGGGTGGGCTATCAATCAGTGGGCGTAACGGGGACCTTCTGACCCGAAGCCGGGCTCAGTGCATGCCGAGGAAAGGATTGATCTGATGTTCTTGCAGATTTCTCGAGGGGTTACTCTGGTGACGCTAGCGTTGTGGTTCGCGAGCTGGCTTCCGGGCTGTGCAAGCGGGGACGTCGCCAGCGACGAAACCATCGCGCAGGTGTCACAGGCTCAAGTCGAGTCGTGCAAGTGTGTGAACGCCCAGGGTAAGCCCGCCGAAATGAAGTGCTACGATAGCTGCTTCAAGGCCGGCGCCAACAAATGCGGCGAAGCGAATGAACCGTGTGTCAGCGTCTGTAAGTTCGGCGCGATGACTTCGGAACCGCGCGCCGATTGTGAGGCGGCACTGCCCAATGGTGACGGGTATCGGGGTGTTTGCGCGGATCAGGGAGTCACCCCTGATGGCCGTTCGGGGTGCTGTCCGGGCTGCCTGCTCCAGGTGGGTAAGGAGTACGTATGCGGAGCGCCGAATGATCCCAAAGCCTGCGGCGGCGTTGGCGGCAGCTGCGACGTCTGTAAGGATGAAAAACCCGATGACTGCCTGAATCCCCTGTGCGAGAACGGCAAGTGCAGCGGCGCGTATGAACCCGCTCCGGTCGGACAGGTCTGCTCGACGGATTCCGGAACTGCCGGCCACTGCGCCACGAAGGGCGTGTGTTGCGACGGCTGCATCACACCGTCGGGGGCTTGCTTCAAGGGCGAGGACCCGGGAGCCTGTGGTGTAGGCGGCCGAGCCTGCGTCAATTGCGACGACAACCTTGCCTGCAATGGCCGCGAGGCGTGCAAAGCCGGGAAGTGTGTAGACGGCCTCGAGCTGAATTGCGACGACGGCAACGTTTGCACTAAAGACGGTTGTGACGAAGCCACTGGTTGCACCCATGTCGTTGACGAAGGAGCCGGTTGCAGCGACGGCAATGGCTGCACCGTCAACGATAAGTGCAATTCCAACGGTGCCTGCAAAGGGACACCCAAGGTCTGTGACGATGGCAACGACTGCACCTCTGATAGCTGCAACGCGGGAACCTGCGAGTTCGAACCAGTCGCAGACGATACGACTTGCGACGACGGCAGCTCGTGCACGACCGACACGACCTGTCAATCGGGCGTCTGCACTGCCAACGGTGACGTGACGTGCCATGACACTTCGAACCCGTGCGTGACCAGCAGTTGCGGCAGCAGTGGCACCGGCGCGTGCCAGGAGGTCAACCGCCCTGACGACACCCCTTGCGATGACGGGGACCCGTGCACCACGAACGACGCCTGCCAATCCGGGCAGTGTGTTGGTGGTGGCGACACGGACTGCGACGACAACAACGACTGCACCGACGACGCTTGCGATCCGGACTCCGGCTGCGTGCACGACAACGCCAGCGGCGAATGCGCGGACGGCGATCTGTGCACGGTGAACGATCGTTGCCAGAACGGCACGTGCACTGGCGACCCGGTCGAGTGCGCGGCGAGCAACGAATGCCACGCCGAGGGCGAGTGCGACGCCGAGTCGGGTTTGTGCTCCGTGCTCTTCCAACCCGATGGCACCGAGTGCGGGAACAGTGGAGAGTGCGAAGGCGGTGCCTGTGATGGCCAAACCATTCCGATGGCTGCGGGAGGTACCGGCGGCGCCGCGGGCGCAGGCGGTACTGCCGGCGAGAGCGGCGAGGCGGGTTCTGGTGGAAGTGCGGGCGAGAGCCCCGGCTCGGGCGGATCTGGCACCGGAGGTTCGGGTAAGGGCGGCTCCGGGACTGGTGGCGACAACGGCATCGGTGGCGCCGCGGGCTCGGGCGGCGTCGGCGGAACCTTCAGCGGCGACTCGTTCGTGCGCGACCCCAAAGGCTGCGATTGCCGCACTGCCCCAGGCGGCTCCGAGGGAATTCCGCACGGCGGTTTCGCGCTGTTCGGGCTTTTCGCCGTGGCAGGAGTGCGCACTCGGCGACGCAGGCGATCTCGACGCTGACGAATTTGGGCATGTGAACCGCGCGCTTGGCGTTTCATACTGACGCCAAGCGAGGTTTCATGGTGCAAGGTGAGCTCGAGGCCGAGGGCCGCTGGACCAAGGTGTTGCCCCTGGGGCAACACCTTCGGCGCTGGTGGCTGTTCGGCGCTGGCGCCTTGTTGGTTGGGTTCGTTGTGGGCGCTCTCGCTCTCAAGCCGCTGATCCGGGCACGCGTTCGCCACGCAGCCGCGCAGCGGGGCGTACAGCTGGCCGTCGACGACGTGTCGTTGGGTTGGGGTTCGGTGACGCTCTCCGGCGTTGGCGTCAGCTTGCGGGACGTCGACGCGTTGCACGGCGATCTCGATCGGATCGAAGTCAGGCTTTCGTGGGCACTCAGTCCTAGCGCCATCGAAGTCGCCGGCGGTGAGTTATCCGTGAACGGCCCGTATGAGAAGCTTCGAAAGCAGTTGGAGCGCTGGCGGGCCGGGCTGGGCGCGGGGAAGCGAGAGCAAGTCGCCACCGGCGCTCGCATGTCGCTCGGTGTGCGAGGACTCGCTGTTACGTGGCAGGTGGCTGGCGCCAAAGTCGCTCGACTCGATGGCATCAGCTACCAGAGGCCCCCGGAAGGCCCGGAAGAGGTCGGCGTCGAGTCCCTGACGGCGAGTGCGGAAGGCATGGCGCTGTCGGTGACGGACGCGAAACTCACGCTGGATCGCCAGCAAGGGCGTCGAGTCCTCAAGGCGCTGCACGCCGGGGAGGTGGCAGCGAACGTGGCGCTTTCCAAGCTCCCGGCCAACGGAAGCTCGACGCTCGACAAGCCAAAGCCGGCCGTTCGGCCCGGTGGCGCTCACCCAGCTAAGTTGGCTCCAGCGCAGACGCGGGGTGCCAAGCTCGCGGCTCTGCTTCCCGCCCTGGATCCCCAGCGCGGTACCGAACTCAGGCGCAGCGTGGACTCCCTCGCTCAGTTTGCCCAGGCCAAGCTGCCTCCTGACTCCAAGATCAATCTCGACCAGCTCAACGTCACGCTCACTCACGAGCACGAGAAGCTGCACCTGGGGCCCAATCGATTCCGTATGGACCGGTTCCCCGACCGCGTCGAGTTGCAACTGCTGCCGGGGTCGCCAGACCAGGCTTCTCCGCTCAGCTTGAAGATGAGCGTGCCCTTTGGCGAGCGGCCAGTCCGGGTAAACGTCAGCGGTGGGCCGGTGAGTCTGGCTTCGCTGGGTGTGAAGGAGGGGGATTTCAGCCTGCGCGAAGTGGCGCGCTCCCAACTGGCCCTAGGAGGCGAGCTCACGGTCAGCCCGAAGGGGGATGCTCTCAGCCTGGACGTCGACGGTCGTCTCTCGCCCCTTTCCTTCCGCAATCAGTCGCTCTCGAGCGAGCTGTTGCGAGGAAGCGCGCTGGGATGGCACGCCAAGGGCCGCGTGGTGTTGGACGGAAGCCGCTACGAGATCGAGCGTTTGACTCTCTCGGTGGGTGACGTCGAGGCAAGCCTTTCGGGAACCATCGAAAAGCAGCCTGGGCGCTTGCGGGCGAGTCTCCGCGGCGGAATTCCACTGGCGTCCTGTCAGGCACTGTTGGACTCCGCCCCGGAGGGGCTGTTGCCACTGCTGCGCGGCATGAAATTCGCCGGTACCTTTGCCCTCGACTCGGCGCTCGAGCTGGACACGAGCCAGCTGGACAAGATGCGGGTGAGATGGGACTTCAAGAACGAGTGCCGCGTCACTGAGGTTTCCGTCGCCCTGTCTCCGCGCCGTTTTTTCTCTCCCTTCCGGTTGCAGGTCAAAGATGCCACCGGTCGCATCGTGAGCATCGAAACCGGTCCGGGGACGCTCGGTTGGACGCCCTATGCGGCCATTTCACCCAACATGGAAACCGCGGTCTTGATTTGCGAAGACGGTCGCTTCTTCAGGCACCAGGGGTTCGATCGAGAAGCCATCGAAAACTCGATCAAAGAGAACGTCAAGGCGGGCCGCTTCGTGCGCGGAGCCAGCACCATCTCGATGCAGCTGGCCAAGAATCTCTACCTCAGCTTCGACAAGACCCTGGCCCGGAAGCTCCAGGAGGCCGTCTTGACCACCCTGCTCGAGCAAGAGCTCTCCAAGCAGGAGATGATGGAGCTCTACCTGAACGTGATCGAATACGGTCCCGGCATCTACGGGATTGGTGCGGCCGCCAAGCACTACTTCAACACGACGCCGGAGCAATTGTCGCTCGGTCAGTCCCTGTATCTGGCGTCGATTCTGCCGAATCCTGCACAGCAGCATTTCACCCCGGACGGTTCGCTGAGCGACAACTGGCACAAGTACTTGCAGCGCCTGATGCGCATCGCCGTCAAGATCGGACGCATTGGCGAGGCTGATTACGAACTGGCGCTGAACGAAGAGATCCGCTTCGGTGTTCCCGACGTCACGCCGAGCAGCGGAGTGTTCTTTCCGCCCGAGCCGGATGCGGGCAATTTCGGTGAACCAGCCGACGAGCGCGCTCCTCCGGAAGGAATGTGATTCACTTCTGCCCTTCCGCGCGCAGGCGCGCGAAGAAGCTCTGGAGTTGCTTGACGGCCAATTCGCTCAACAGCCCGCCTTCGACCTCGAAGCGATGATTCAACCGAGTGTCCTGCCCAATCGAGAACAGGCTGCGTACCGCCCCCGCCTTGGGGTCGGAGGCCGCATACACGAGTCGTGCAATGCGCGCGTTCACCAGGGCACCCGCGCACATCGCGCAGGGTTCGAGGCTCACGTAGAGCGTGGCCTGGTTCAGGCGCCAGTGACCTTGGCTCTGCGCTGCCTGGCGCAGCGCAAGGATTTCCGCGTGGGCGGTCGGATCGCTGTCCAGCTCGCGACGGTTGTGGGACCGCGCGAGTTCGCTCCCCGCCGCCGAAACAACGACGCAACCGACCGGTACGTCCGCGTGAGCGCTCGCCAGCTCGGCTTCGTCGAGGGCCTGACGCATCCAGTACTCGTCGTTCGTCACGCCCGTCGGACTCTTACGGACACAGCAGGCCCTGGCAAGCAATGTTTGCCTTGGGGCGAGTGCGTGGCGCTACCCAGCCACCGGTTCCTACTGTAGACTCACGGTTCCAATGAGCGGCACTGATCGGGTAGCGGTCGACAAGAATGTCCTGCAGACCTATTGGGAACTCGATTTGCGTTCGGACGGCATCGTGTGGCTTTCACGCCGCCGGGTCTCGTATCCGTCGCTCGACGACCTGCATCGCTCCTACGACACCTTCTTGCGCGTCGTGGACGATTGGCTCTTCGATCGCCGCATCAAGTCCGGACAGCTGGGGACGCGCACGCGTACGCCCATGGCGTGGCTCACCGACATGCGCAACGCTCCCGATTTGCGCAACGATCCGGAATTCGAAAGCGCCGTGAAGGCGCGCCGGCCCGATCTCCTCGAGCGTTCCGAGGCGCTCGCCATTTTGGTCAACACCAATGCGGGCCAGATGCAGCTCCGGCGTATTACGAATGAAAAGGGGGTTCAGCTGGGCGTGTTCAACGATCCAGAGGAGACGGTCGCCTGGCTCACCAAACGTATGGGGAAAGTGTTCACCTGAGCGTAGGTCATGCGCACGAAGTCGTAGTCCCATCGCTTCGCGTAAGCAGTATCGATTCTGACCTGCTGGCGACCCGTCGGTTCCCCGCCCCCGGGGACTTCGAGCGGAGATACGGTCCGCTACGTTTCGGGAATAGACAGGAGGGCCCATCGGTTGCCGGCCAAACGTCCTATCGTCGTGGCTGCCGAACCCTTCGACCCTGAAACCTATCTCGAGAACATACTCGAGGAGGTGCCTGCCTACCTGTCGCTCGAGCAAGCGGCGGCGAACGCCACCCGTGGCATCGTGGTGCGCCGCCTTCTGGAGCTGGGAGTGGGGACGGGACAAACGACGCGCCGTCTTCTCGAGCGGCACCCGGAGGCGGAGGTGGTTGGCATCGACGAGAGCGCCGCGATGTTGGAATATGCGGCCCGCGCGTGCCCTTCGGGGCGCTTCTTGGTGGGCCGGTTGCAAGATCGTTTGCCACGGGGCCCCTTTGACCTCGTGGTATCCGTTCTGGCGGTACATCACCTTTCGGCGGCCGGGAAAGCGGTGCTCTTCAAGAACGTGGCGACGGTGTTGACCGAGACGGGCCGCTTCGTGCTGGGCGACCTGATTGTGCCGAAAGACCCTCGAGATGTGGTGACAGAGGTGGACGGCGTGGTTGACACGCCGAGCTCGATCGATGAGCAACTGCTCTGGCTGGAAGATGCTGGCTTCTACGCCTCGCTCGCCTGGTGCGAACGCGATCTGGCAGTTCTGGTGGGTGAGCGACGACCTGCCGCGTACTGAGTAGCGTGGCGGTTTTGGGGAACGCTCAAAGCACTTCGGCCACCGAGCATTCGCGGACTCCCTCGGGGGTCCGAATGTCGACGTCATCACCGGCACGCCGTCCCAGAAGCGCTCGGCCGACCGGGGACTGGGGCGTCACGACCGTCAGCGTGAGGGTACCCACGCTGAGTTGTAGGCCACCCCCGGCGGGAGCCAGCAGGTAGGACCGTAGCCCTTCCTCGGTTTCCACGAGTACGACCGCTCCGAGAGCAGCCGGCGCGTCGGTCGTAAAATTCCTGGGCGCGAGCGCGCCCATCTTGGCCAGCGCCTTCTCGAGCTCCAGGACGCGTCGGGCTTGCCCGCGCGCCAGGTACGACGCTTCGAGGGCGCGCGTGTCCTTGTCGTTTTCCGGCTTGCTTTCTTCGTGAGTAGCGCCCGCTTCGGTTTGTCTTTGGGAGGATCGCGCGAGTTCGAGCTCCTGCTGCAGCTTAGTGCGCAGCGCCGAGAAGATCTCATGTTTGTCGGTGGCTGGCATGCCGAAACCCTCGCCACATGCTAGCAGAGGCGGCCCGCTCTGTTGCCAGGGGCGCGCTTCACCGTTGGTTCTGACAAAGGTCGAGCCTGTTGTCGGAATCTCGCAACTGCCCCCTTGCCCGGACACCGGCGGTTGTTAAATTGAAGGTGCTGGTCAGGCTCCACCGGACGCCACGGCGGCGATAACAGCCCGGGGGTCCTTCGGACCCACCAAGACAGCGGTTGGGAGCCCCCAGGAACGGACAAGGCGCGCGGTGCTTCATCGCGCGCCTTTCTGCATTTGTTCTGGGTAGCAGCGACTCCGGGCGGCTACCGGGGTGGGCTCGCCGTTCGGCCACCGGGCTTTGGATCCTTGCGGGGCGCGCCCTCAGGCTCTACGGTTTGCCGGAATGAACCAAGATTCAAAGCATGAATCTTCCCTCAAAGAACGCCTCAACCGCGAGACGCGCAGGGTGATCTTGGAGGCCGCGGAGGCGCAGCTCGGCGAGCGCGGCCTGCACGGCGCGCGCATGGAGGATATCGCTGCGCGAGCCGGGGTGTCGGTGGGCAGCATCTACAATCACGTCGGCGATCGAAGCTCGTTGCTCAAAGAGCTCTTCATGACGCGCCGCGCGGAGCTCATTGCTCGGGTCGATGCCGTGCTGAAAGAGGTGGAGGGCGAGCCGGTAGAGCAGCAGCTCCTGGCATTCGTCCAGACGGTGTTCGACCATTTCAATGACCACCTGGCGTTGTTCCGTGCGGTGGTCCAGGAAGAGATGAGCCCGGTGCAGGGTCGACCCAAGCATGCGGCGTTACAGCTGCTCACCGAGCGAGCGAGCGAGCTCCTGGCGCGAGGCGTCGCGCAGGGCACGTTCGACCCCGAGTCCGCCGAGCTGGCCCCCGTCCTGCTCGTGGGCATGATGCGTGGTGTCTTCGTGCAGGCTTTGGGGAGCAACTCGAGTTTGCAGGACGCCGCGACGCGTGTGGTGCGCGTCTTCGTTCACGGGGTGCGGAGACCATGAGCGTCGCGGCCGCGCTGCCCCGGGCGAATGCCCCTGCCAAAACCAACAAGTGGCTGGTGACTGTGTCCATCACCTTTGGCACGCTCATGGGTGCGATCGACGCGTCGATAGTAAACGTGGCCCTGCCGCACATCCGCGGGAGCGTTGGCGCCACCACACAAGAGATCACCTGGATTGCCACGGGCTACGCCATCGCGCTCGTGCTGGTGATGCCACTGACCGGCTTTCTGGGGCGTCTGTTCGGGCAGAAGCGTATCTACCTTGCCTCCTTGGTGCTGTTCCTCGTTGGCTCGGTGTTGTGCGGAACGGCCAGCTCACTCACGGCGTTGGTCATCTTTCGCATCTTGCAGGGGTTCGGGGCCGGTGCCCTGCAGCCCACCGAGCAGGCCATCTTGCGTCAGACGTTCCCTCTCGAAGAACAAGGCATGGCCATGGCCGTGTTCGGGATGGCGGTGATGCTGGGGCCTGCGGTTGGACCGACTCTGGGAGGGTACATCGTCGATCATTGGCACTGGTCTTGGATCTTCTTCATCAACGTGCCGGTGGGGCTGCTCGGGCTTTTGATGGTGGTGAGCTTCGTGCAGGAAGACGAAGAGATCCGTGCGCGCAATCACAAGCTTGCCGAAGCTCAGCGTCGCAACGTCGACTACTGGGGCATTGGGCTGATGGCGGTAGGGTTGATCTCTCTGCAGTACTTTTTGGAAGAGGGCCAGAAGAACGATTGGTTTGCTTCGATCGAACTCCGGGTCGTCTTCGCCGTGGCGGTGATTAGCCTGGCCGCCTTCGTGATACGCGAGCTTACCTGCGAGGTGCCGGCGGTGAACCTCCGCCTGTTCAAGGAGCCGGTGTTCCTTTCGGGCACCGTGATTGGTGGCCTGATGTTCTCGATGTTGATGGCCAACATGTTTCTTTTGCCGCTGTTCATGCAGGAGCTACTTGGTTTTTCGGCAACTCAGTCGGGCGTGTCGCTGATGCCTCGCGTTCTGGTAATGATGATGGTCACCCCCATCGTGGGTCGGATCTACAACCGGGTGATGCCACAGCTGGTCATGGCCGTTGGCGTGCTTCTGGTGGCGCTCGGCTCCATAGACCTGAGCCACCTGACTTTGCAGTCCGGGCAGAGCGAGGTGGTCATCCCCATCATGGTGCAAGGGGTGGGGTTTGCCTGCTTGTTCGTCCCGCTCACCACGCTGGCGCTCTCGCGCATCCCGCGCCACAAGCTGGCGGACGCCACGGGGCTCAACTCCTTGGTGCGTCAGGTGGGCGGTGCCATCGGCTTGTCGGTGTTCGCGACGCTCCTGTCGACGCATTCGGCCACCGCGCGCACCGGGCTCATCCAATCATTGGTCACCACGCGTCCGGAGGTCGTTCAGCAGCTCTCGGAGCGACAACACGCCTTCGTTTCTCGGGGTATGGGGCCCGCTGAAGCCAAAATGGCAGCGCTCGGCCTGCTCGAACGCAACGTGACGCTGCAAGCCAGCGTACTGTCGTTCGAGTGGGTCTTCTTTGCGGCAGGCGTCATGTTCCTTGCGGCTTTGCCGCTGTTGTTCTTCGTGCGGCGTGGCCGGCCTGGGCAGGCACCCGTGGAGGTTTGAATATGCAAGCGAATGCACAACCAGACTTGAAGCAAGCGGCGCCAGACGATGAGGTGTCCGCTATGCGGGCACAGCCGCCCCAGCCGAAGCCGAGGCGTGCGCGCCGGGCTTTTCTGGTGCTCGGGGCCGTGGTAGCGACTGGTTTGCTCGCGGTGGGCTCGTATGCCTGGCTGACGCGGTTCACGGAAAGTACCGACGACGCCAGGGTAGAAGCCGACGTCGTGGCCATTTCGGCGCGTCTGTCGGGACGCATCGCCAAGGTGCTGGTGAGCTCGGACGAGCACGTCAAGGCCCACCAGGTGCTGGCCCTGATCGAGGACCAGGACTTCAAGGTGAAGCTGGACCAGGCGTCCGCTGAACTGGCGAGCGCCGAGGCCAGTGTGGCCTCGGCTGAGGCTGAGGAGCGCATTGCCTCCGCCACCGCTAGTGGCGGTCTTCAGTCGGCCAAGGCCGGCGTGGGTCGATCTCGTGGCGATCTGGGAGGCGCACGCGCGCGGATTCAGATGGCCGAGGCCGAATTGAAGCGAGCCGAGGCCGACGCGAAGCAGAGCTCACTCGACCTGGAGCGTGACCGTAAGCTCTTTCAATCCGGAGCCATTTCCGAGCAGGAGTGGGAGGGTGCTCGTCTGGCGGATGCGGCTGCTCAGGCTGGGCTCGCTCGAGCCCAGAGCGCGCTCACGGTGGCCCGGCAAGACAAGCGAGCGCTCGAAAGTCAACTGGCGGCGGCCCAGGGGCAGCTGGAGCAAAGCGTGCCCGTCGACGCTCGAATCGCGGCCGCCCACGCGGCTACCCAGTTGGCCAAGGCCCACGAGCGCGAGGCCAAAGCGGCGGTCGAGCTGGCACAGCTTCAACTCCGCTACACCAAGATTGAAGCGCCCAGCGATGGCATCGCTTCTGCGGTGAACATCTTGGTTGGGCAGCAGGTGACGGCGGGGCAGACCGTTCTTCAACTGGTCCCGAATCAAACGTACGTCGTGGCCGATTTCAAGGAAACTCAAGTGGGCGAGATGCACCCGGGCGACCACGCCGTGATCGAGATCGATGCCTACCCTGGTCGCGAATTTCCCGGTGTGGTGAAGAGCCTTTCAGCGGCGACCGGCTCCCGCTTTTCATTGCTGCCGGCCTCGAATGCGACGGGTAATTTCGTCAAAGTCGTCCAGCGTGTGCCTGTTCACATCGATTGGGCCACTCCGCCCGGGGTCGAGATGCGCGCGGGAATGTCCGTGGTCGCGAGCGTCGACGTGCACAGTCGCGCGCGCTGAGCCCCTCTGTCGTTCAGAACTCGCCTTTGAGCTCCCCGGCGACAGGGTTGCCGGGGCAGCTTTCGGGCTCGGAGAGGTGGTCGAGCGAGATGCGGAAGTGGTCGGTCGCCGACCAGGCTAGCGTCCCCGTTCCTCCACACGCCACGCTCCCGGCCTCACGTTGGTCGATGTACGTGGCGGAAACGAGCGAAACATCGAGCCCGGGCCCGGGCGATTGCCCCTCGGTTTTTACGGCCAGCAGTACTT
Source organism: uncultured delta proteobacterium (assembly GCA_963809955.1). Lineage (GTDB taxonomy): Bacteria > Myxococcota_A > Polyangia > Polyangiales > Polyangiaceae > JAICQQ01. Next base: position 96,222 of record CAWELQ010000024.1, on the reverse strand, counting down.
CGCTCCCATGGTCGTCGAAGGACAGATCGCATTGAGCTTGTACGCAGCTGAATCCTCGGCTCAACCACAGGACTTCGTCGCCCCAGACGTTTGCCCTTGCCTCACCCCCCAAGTCGAACTCGAGTTCGAGCGGAGGGGCGTTGGCCGGGCTGCACTCCGCGAGCACGGAAAGGCTGCTGGCGCTCCAGGACTCGGGTGTATCGAAGGGTCCGAGACTCACCCCGACGTCGTCGAGGCATAACCAGCGGGAAGCGAGCGGGCCGGTGTCGGGCATTCTCATGATACCGCGGGTCTCCGGCGGGGGACCCGCGTGGCTCCACAGCCACAGATTGGCGGCTCCGAGCTTCTGGTTGGTGGACCACTCCGTGCCCGACGAGGTGGAGCTCGTGGACTGAAAGCCGTCGGGGGCGACCGAAATCGGTTCACCGTCCACGCTGCCGGAAATGATTGGTCCTTCGGCAACGGGACCTCCCACCGGAGTGTTCACCGGGGGCGCCTCGACCTCACTCCCCTCGAAAGCAGGCGGACAAGCCTTTTCGAACACTCGGCACGACGCTGGCTCATCAGGGAACATCGGGTGGCGTCCTTCGATGAAGACAGCCTGACAGGTGGCGGATCTCGCGAAACTCTCGTACAGGTCGAGCTCGTCAGCGATGCAGGACCGGACTTGCGCCGCGGTGGCCTGACAACCCGGCGCCGATAGGTCGGCGACACACTCGCCCTTGATGCTTGCGGTTTCCGTGGTCGGGACCGACGCGCTACACCGCGCAACCGCGTTGTTGCAGGCGTCCAGAGAAGCGGTGGTCACGCCCTCGTCGAGCACACACGCTGCCTCCCGGTAGTCATCGCTCAATAGTTTCCCTGCGAATTCTTCGACTTCGCTGCACAGCGCTTCGAGATCGGAGTCCGACAACTCGTCTACCGAGGCCGAATCGTCGACGGGGTGCGCCGCGCCACCGCCGCTATCGGTGTTGTCCGCGTCGTTATGCTCTATGTTGCCCCCGCACGCCGTGGCTTGAAATGCACATGCCGCGATCAGATAGGTCACGCGACTCCCTAATATGCGTAGATGCCCCATGTTGCTCCCGCCTTCCGCTGAAATACCCACCGAATCCCAACTCACTAGCTAACACGGGCGGCGCCTGCTTGCCAGGCGGGCCCTGCAGGCGGCACGCGTCGCTCAGCGATTCAGCCGGATCAGACCGCTCCCGCCTCGGATCAGCATGTACTCTCGGTGATCGAAATGCTGGCTCTGGGACGGAGATCGCAGAGCTCGTTCGTTTCTGCCTGCCACGCCCAGCGAGCGTACACCGTTCGAGAGGCGTCAACTGTCGGCGCTGGTTGGCCCCGCGCTCGAGCAGGGATGCCTCCAGAATGTCGAGCAGAAGGTGCTCGACTTCTTCCCGGAGCCACAGCTGGTCGACGTTCGGCTGAACCAAGACGCAGGTAACCCAGTTCGGCTACTCGTCGCCTTCGATGACGTAAATGATGCGTGCTGTGTGCTTGCCTGCGTAGTAATCGCGCCCGCTGAGGTCAAGCGAACCGCGAGGTGACCGAACTGTGGGGAGCGCCTCGAGACTCCCTCTTAAGTGCGTGTCGGAGCTGGGCGTAATCGAACGTCAGGCGCCCTAGCAGCCGAACGCTGTGAGCGCCGGGTGGTTGATTACCAAGTGCCCGACAGCACCTCTCTCTTTAGCGACTCCGCTCATCCAAGCGTCAAGGATCTGCTCGATACCTTGATCGCCGCATGCCTGAGCACTTCGTTTCACGACCGTACCAACCTGGAAGAAGCCATCCGGTGCTTGGCAAACATCGAGCAGCACCCTGACTTGCAGCCGTACCCGGACGAACGCGGGCGGATTCACGACGTACGCCAGAGTGCGGAGCGCGTAGCTCGCTCCAAACGCCCGACTCGCAAGGCTTTCGATGCGCTGTGTGCCTCCATCGAGGGATTGCCCGACGTGTTGCGGGAAGTGATTGCCGCAGCTGCGTCCGCGTCCGCAGGCGACCGTAGTGCGGGTCCGCGTCCACTAGAGCTGCCGCCAGAGGTCGACGAGCCCCTGTTCAACGACTTTCTGAGCAACGCCGAGTTGAACCTGTCCGATCTGGAGCAGGACATCGAGCGATTGCGGCTCGACTCGGCGGACGCGCTTGCCGAAGTCAAGCGCCGCGTGCATACGCTCAAGGGCGAATCAGGCATGCTCGGGTTGTCCGACTTGGAGCGCGTTCTGCACCTGAGCGAGTCGTTCCTCGAGCAGCCGGTGCCGCCTTGGGATCGAGCCGATCGCATGTTGCTAGTCTGCGACTGGGTTCGGGACGCGCTCTTGGCCTATGCCCAGTACCGCCACCCGTCGACGGCGGTCGAGAACATCCAGGCCACGCTGGAAACCTCGCAGGGCCAACCCAGCGCTTCCGGCCAAACATCGTCGCTTCTGTCGTCCGAGCTCGAGCCCGAGCCGGAGGACCCTTCGGAGGCCCGTGTGGCGGCAGCTCCGGTACCGTCCGTCTTGGCTGCAGCAGCCAGCGCTCCGATGGACGCTGCGGCCCATCCCCACGCCATTCGGGCTCCAGAGCCCACGGCGCATCTTTCCGTGAACATCCCCGTCAGCCCGATCGCGCCCTCCGAAACAAGTCTACCGTCGGAAGAAGCCAGCCCTTGGAGCGAGGACGACGAGGAGATCGTCAACGAGTTTCTGACTGAAGTCGAGGAGCACTTGGGCGCGGTGGACCAGACTCTGATCGACATCGAGGAAACCGGCCTCGACCCGGAGCGGATCAATCGTCTGTTTCGCGCCTTTCATACGCTCAAGGGGGTCGCTTCGTTCCTCCACCTGCGCCAATTCGCAGACTTGACTCACCTGGCCGAGACCATGCTGGACCGCGTTCGCAGCGGGCAACCCCTGCCCGCAGCCTGCGCGGTGGACTTGACCTTCGATGCGACGGCGTTGCTTCGCGAGCTCGCCAAGCTCGTGGAAGAGTCACTGGTATCACGCAAAGCGGTCCCGGTTCATGACGGCGTGGAGTCACTCTCGGCGCGCATTCGTGACGCCATCGAAGGCAGAGACGCTGGCTGTGACCGAATGGTCGAAGGTGCCCTTCCCGGTGAACGATTGGGCGAGATTCTGGTCAGGAATGGAGTGGTCGAGGATGAGCATGTAACTCACGCACTGAGCGTGCACGAGCACACCGGACTGAAGATTGGTCAAGCCCTGGTCAAGTCCGCACGCGTGCCACCCAAGGCCGTTGCTCACGCGCTTCGCGCACAGAAGGTCGCTCACACCAATGCGGCGCTCAAGAACCTGGTGAAGGTGGACCTGGAGCGCGTCGATAACCTCGTCGAAGCGATCGGAGAACTCGTCATCGTCGAGTCGATGATCTCCAATGCTCCCGAAGTGAGCCAGTTGCCTCTTCACTTACGCAACTACCTTGGCCAGTTCGCCAAGATCACGCGCGAGCTGCAGGAACTCGGCATGCGCATGCGCATGGTGCCACTGCGCACTCAGTTTCAAAAGATGACGCGCATCGTCAGGGATCTGGCTCACCGAGGCAACAAGCAAGCGCACGTGGTACTGGCAGGAGAAGGCACCGAAATGGATCGCGTCATGGTCGAGCAGCTCGCCGACCCGCTGGTTCATTTGATCCGCAATGCTGTCGACCACGGCATCGAACCCGCCAAAGAGCGGGCTGCCGCTGGCAAGCCGGAAACCGGTACGGTGCGGCTGTCGGCCTGCCATGAAGGTGGCAGCATCGTGATAGAAATCGCCGACGACGGTCGCGGTATCGATCGGGATGGCGTGCTTTCGAAGGCCATCTCGCTCGGCATCGTCGAAAAGAATGCCAACCTGAGCGACTCGCAGGTCTTCGACCTGATCTTCGCGCCTGGCTTTTCGACCGCCCATGAGGTGACCGAGGTATCAGGGCGTGGTGTCGGGCTCGATGTGGTCAAGCGTAACATCGAAGCCGTGCGCGGGCGTATCATCACCACCTCCACACCAGGGCAGGGTACGACATTCCGTCTGGTGCTCCCGTTAACGCTCGCCATCATCGACGGCATGGTGATTCGCTGTGGGCACGAACGCTTCATCCTGCCAACGCTCAACATCGTGGAGTCCTTGCAGCCCCAGTCAGAAATGCTGTTCAGCATTTCTGGGTCGCACGAGCAGATTCTCGTGCGTGGGCACACCTTCCCCCTGGTGCGCTTGAACCGAGTTCTCGACGTTTCCGGGGGCGAGACCGATCCCCAGAAGGGGCTGGTCATCATCGTCGAGTCGCTGCGCACTCGCATCGCGCTGATGGTGGACGAGGTGGTCATGAAACAGCAAGTCGTGATCAAGACCTTGAACAAGGATCTCGACTCATCGCGATTGTTCGCGGGCGCGGCCATCCTCTCCAACGGACGCGTCGGATTGATTCTCAACGTCGAGTCCTTGATAGACGCCTCGCGGCGCACACCCGTGGGCAAACGCGAGCTGACACAGCCTCCATCCTCGCCAGAGGCCGAATTACTCAACTAGCAACGCGCCAGCAAACGAACCGGCTCGCGAGACCGGCTCATCACCAGGACCGAGATATGGCAGAAACCACACCAGACAAGCAGTACGCCTCCCGCGCGGAGGGCATCACCGATACCGGTCAGCAGCTTGCTGGCAAGTACATGACTTTCAAGCTGGCCGAGGAAGAATACGGCCTGGCCATCTTGCGCGTGAGGGAAATCATCGGGCTGATGGACATCACGCGAGTTCCGCGCACGAGACCCTTCATTCGCGGCGTGATCAATCTGCGCGGCAAGGTAATCCCGGTGGTCGATCTGCGCCTCAAGTTCAACATGCCGGCGATCGAAGCGACGGACCAGACGGTGATCATCGTCGTGCAATGGCAGACCGATAACGCAAGCACCACCATGGGCATTCTGGTGGACGAAGTTCTCGAAGTGCTGAACGTCGGTGCTGATCAGATCGAACCACCCCCGGAGCTCTACTCTCGCGAGGGTGAGACGGACTTCATTTTAGGCATCGGCAAAGCCGACAAGCGCGTGATCTGCCTACTCGACATCGAGCGGGTGCTGTCGAAATCCGAAACGCTGCGAGTGCGCGGGCTGGAAGACGACGACGCGAGGTGAGGTTGGCAAGGGCCAAAAGAGTTTTCAGAGAAAGTGAGCAGGATGATGTTGAAAGGTTTGAGGACGAGCACAAAGCTCTTCGTGGGACTCGGAAGTGCGATCTTCGTGATGTTGCTGCTCGGGTTCCTGTCGCGTCAGGCGCTCGTGGACGCGCAAGCGAATATCGTGAGTATCGGCGAGAATAGACTTCCAAGCCTCTATGGGTTGGAAGAGATGGTGAAGGGCCAGTTGCACGTGGCCAACGGTCAGCGTGGCCTCATCAACAACCGGCTGTCACCCCGGGTACGTCAAGCGAGCTTCGACGAGATCGCGGAAGGCTTGAAGCAAGTCGCCGAGGGTCGAAGCATCTACGAAGCGCTGCCGATGGATGCCGAAGAGGGGCGCATCTGGAAGGACCTGGTGCCCCGTTGGGAAGAGTGGGAACGGGTGGTACGGGCCAGTGTGGACCTCGAGCACGAGAAGGACGAATTGATAGCCAGCGGGTTGGCTGCGGACGATTCGCGCGTTGTCCAGGCGGACGAACGCGGATTGAAGACCATCGTACACAGCTATGACCTGCGCGTGGCCGCATCGAAGACTTTGAACCACCTGGCCGCCATGAACCACGAAGCAGCCAAGGCCAGTGTGGCGCAAGCCAAGGCCAACGAGGCGCGGAACATATCGACCATCGTGCTGGTGATTTTGCTGGGTGGCATCATCGCCGTCGGGGTGGGCGTTTGGACGGCGCGGACCATTTCCGGGTCCTTGCGAAAGTTGTTTGGCGAGGTGAAGGGACTGGCCGAGGCCGCCGTGGCCGGGCAGCTGGCGGCTCGCGCCGACACGCACGCCGTGCCGCCGGAGTTTCGGCCCGCTCTGCAGGGCATGAACGATACTCTGGATGCGTTGATCGCTCCGCTCAACCTGGCCGCAAGCTACGTGGACGACATCTCCAAGGGTGAGGTGCCGGAGAAGATAGAGGCCATGTACAGCGGCGACTTCAATACCATCAAGAGCAATCTGAACCAGCTCATCGTGACCTTGAATCAGTTCACCCACGACATGACGACGATGTCGGAACAGCACGACGCCGGCGATATCGACGTCAGGATGCCCGAGGAGAAGTTCCAGGGCGTTTATCGAAGCATGGCCAAGGGTGTCAACGACATGGTGTTCGGACACATTGGCGTGAACCAGAAGGCAATGGCTTGTGTCGCGGACTTTGCCGCGGGCAACTTCGATGCACCGCTCGAGCGCTTCCCCGGGAAGAAGGTGTTCATCAACGAGAACATCGAACTGTTGCGCAGGAATAGCAAGGCGCTCATCACGGATGCCAATCTATTGTCGAGGGCCGCGGTCGAAGGAAACCTGAGCGTGCGTGCGGACGTGACCAAGCACTCGGGTGACTATCGCAAGATCGTGCAGGGGGTGAACGACACGTTGGACGCCCTGATCGATCCACTCAATGTGGCCGCCGACTACCTGGACAAGGTTTCGAGAGGCGAGAATCCGCCCGCGATCAGCGCGGATTACCGGGGCGAGTTCAACACGATCAAGAACAACATGAATCAGTTACTGGCGACGTTGACGCGGTTCATCAACGAGATGACGAAGATGTCGGCGGAACACGATGCCGGTGATATCGACGTCAAGCTCGACGAGCAGAGTTTCGAAGGCAGCTACCGCGTGATGGCCAGAGGCGTCAACGACATGGTGCGCGGGCACATTGAAGTGAACAGGAAGGCGATGGCTTGTATCGCGGACTTTGGCGCGGGCAACTTCGACGCAGCCCTCGAGCGCTTCCCGGGCAAGAAGGCTTTCATCAACGACAATGTGGAGTTGCTAAGAAAGAACAGCAAGGCGCTCATCGCGGACGCCGACGTGCTGGCTCAAGCATCCATCGAAGGCCACCTATCGACACGGGCCGACCCGAGCAAGCACCAGGGCGATTTTCGAAAGATCGTGGACGGTTTCAATCGCACCTTGGACGCGGTGATCCAGCCGGTGATGGAGGCGATTGCTGCTCTCGAAAGCCTGGCGCGCTACGACATGCGTGTGCGCATGCAAGGCGACTACAGAGGTGACCACGCCCGCATCAAGGATGCTCTGAACGGAACGGCTCAGGCACTGGGAGAAGCTCTGGCTCAAGTGGCCGATGCCTCGCAACAGGTCGCGGGCGCTTCGCAGCAGATTGCGGCCTCTAGCCAGGCGGTTTCGCAGGGTGCTTCGGAACAAGCCAGCTCGCTGGAAGAGACGTCGAGCAGCCTGGAAGAGATGTCGAGCATGACCAAGCAGAATGCCGACAACACGGTGCAGGCACGGTCCCTGGCGCAGACCACCAAAGAGGCTGCAGCGAAGGGCGGGCATGCGATGCACCGCATGACCGACGCCATGGAGAAGATTCGGGCTGCCTCCGAAGGTACCGCCGAGATCATCAAGGACATCAACGAAATCGCATTCCAAACCAACCTGTTGGCGCTGAACGCCGCGGTGGAGGCGGCGCGAGCAGGGGATGCGGGTCGTGGCTTCGCGGTGGTCGCGGAAGAGGTGCGCAACCTCGCACTCCGCTCCAAAGAGGCTGCCAAGAAGACCGAAGATCTGATTCGGGTCGCTGTCGGTCATTCCGAAAACGGTCGAGTCATTACCGACGAAGTGGCCAGTAGCCTGGGCGAGATCGAAGTCGCGGCCGGCAAGGTCAACGATATCGTCAGCGAAATTGCAGTGGCCAGTCAGGAGCAATCGCGCGGCATCGAACAGGTGAATACCGCGGTCGCGGAGATGGACAAGGTCGTGCAAGCGGCTGCTGCCAATGCAGAGGAGTCCTCCAGCGCTGCGGACGAGCTCGCCAACCAGTCCGTGGAGCTGGCGAGCCTGATCCAACGCTTCAAGCTCGACCGCGATCAGGGCGAGGCGACGCGTCAGAATCCGCAACCCAATCGCCAGCAGCCGCCGCGGCGGGGGGCTTCGGCCACGGTTCCACCTCGGCGCCCCGCCAATGGGGCTCGCCTTCGAAAGCTAAACGGGAGTAATGGCGCGGGGCACAAGCTCACGCCCGAAGACATCATCCCGCTCGAATCGGATCCGGAGTTCCAGGACTTCTGACCCGTGGAAGATGAGCTGTTTCGGAGGTTCTGCGACATTGCGTACGCGCAGGCTGGCATCAGGCTGCGCGATGGCAAGCAGGCGCTGGTCATGGCCCGAGTAGCCAAACGCCTGCGCGCGCTCCGTCTAGCGACCCCACGCGAGTATCTGGAGGTGCTAGAAGGAGACAGCTCTGGCAACGAGATCGTTTCGTTTCTGGACGCGATCTCCACGAATCATACGTCCTTCTTTCGCGAGCCCAGCCATTTCGAGAGATTGACGCGGTTCATCGAGCAGCGTCTCGCGCAGGGCAGAACTCGTTTGCGCGTTTGGTGCGCTGCCGCCAGTACGGGCGAGGAACCGTACACCCTGGCCGTGTCCGTTGCCGAGGCGGTCGGAAAGCGTTCGTGTGATTGGCGTATTTTGGCGACGGACATCTCGACCAAGGCACTGGCAACGGCTGCGCAAGCCACCTATTCGGAGGAAGCGGTTGCCAGGGTCCCGAGGCTTCTCGTCGACAAGTACTTCGTTCGCTCGGGAAGCGAGAACGAAGGTCTCTTTCAGGTGGCAGCCCAGCTCAGGCAGCGTGTCCTTTTCAAACGGCTCAACCTGGCGGTCCCACCGTACCCGATGCCGGGGCCTCTGGACGTGGTCTTTTGTCGCAATGTGATGATCTACTTCGACGGGCCAGTGCGCCAGCGCGTCGTCTCCGAGATCGATCGGCTGCTGGCGGCCGATGGCCTGCTGTGCGTCGGCCACTCGGAGACGTTGACCGGGCTGCAGACTCGGCTCGCGCCCGTCGAACCGTCGATCTACCAGATGCGCGGCACCAACGGTTTCCCGGCGCATGAAAGAACTGCGCGCCGGGCGCACGGGTCGAGCTGATGGCGCGTCGGGTGGTCGTCGACATCGCTGATTTCGCGGTGACCAGGGACCCGGAGGAGTATCTGATTACCTACGGGCTCGGCTCCTGCATTGCCGTGATAGTGCACGACGCTCAAGTCGGTGCCGCTGGGATGATCCACTACCAGCTCCCGCTGTCGACCACGAACCCGGCCAAGGCCAAGGACAAGCCCGCCATGTTCGCGGATACCGGAGTGCCATTGCTGTTTCACAGCATGTACGAGTTGGGCTGTCGAAAGCAGGATCTGGTGGTCAAGGTGGCAGGAGGCGGACAGGTCAACGACGCCAGTGGCGTCTTCGAGATTGGCAAACGAAACTACGTCATTTTGCGAAAAATGCTCTGGAAGACCAACGTACTCATCAGTGCCGAGGACATCGGCGGAGCCAAGGCGCGCACGGTATCGCTGGCGGTTGCAACCGGCCGCTGTCGCGTCCGCTCGGCAGACGGGGAAGAGGATTTATGAAGGACAAGCAACCGGTCGCCGGCCTCGGTGAAACGACCCCACGTGTGCTGAAGATCTTGCTCGTGGACGACTCAGTGATCATTCGTCGCATGATCCAGAAGAGTCTGGCGCTCTCCGGACTCGGCGAACACGAAGTGGTGGAGGCTGGCGACGGCAGCCAGGCGCTGAGCTGCCTACGCAATCGAGGCTTGGGCTTCGATCTGGTCTTGGCGGACATCCACATGCCAAAGATGACCGGGACCGAGCTGGTTGCCGCGATGGCAGGGGACGAAAGCATGAAGCGGATTCCCGTCGTCATCATCTCTTCGGATGGAAACGCGGCGCATCACGACGAGTTGGAGGCACTCGGGGTTCGTGCGTTCCTCAAGAAGCCGTTTCGTCCCGAGAACTTGCGGGACGTGGTGCAGCCCCTGCTGGGTCGCGAGGGCACAGTTCAATGAATGCCGAACATCTTGCGGAGCTGCTCCGCCAGACGACAGCTCAGGTTCTGGAAGAGGCCATCTATGCTTTCGTGGAGCAGGACGATGCGGCACCCGATGCCGAAGTGACTGTCATCGAAGGCTGGGTGCCCTTTACTGGAGTCTACAATGGTACACTGGCTGTCGAAATCGAAGCGAGTTCGGCGGCACAGATCGCTGGTGATTTCTTGGGGTGCGACGAGGAGCCAGACGCGCGTAACGAAGCGTTGTATCGCGACGTGGTTGGCGAGCTGGCAAACATCGTGGTCGGGCGGCTCTTGGAACGCTGGATGCCGAATCGGGTCGACTACGATGTGGGAACCCCAGTCGTGGCTTGCGGACCACGGCGAGAGAGCCGTTCCAGCAAAGAGCCCAAGGTTTGCAGAGCTCGATTCGTGACGGATGCGGGCGCGCGGCTCTCGGCGGCAATCTTGCTCGGAGCTGGGCCATGACCATCAAAGTACTGGTGGTCGACGACTCCGCTCTCGTGCGCACGGTGCTCACGCGAAATCTTGGGGCCGAGTCGGATCTGAAAGTCATTGGGGCGGCGCCCGACCCCTTCGTGGCGCGTGACTTGATTGTGCAACGTCGGCCCGACGTGGTGTTGCTCGATATCGAGATGCCCAGAATGGATGGCATCACGTTCCTGGCAAAGCTGATGGAGCACTACCCGCTGCCAGTCATCATCCTCTCGTCCTTGACACCGGCCGGAAGCGAGCTGGCACTGGAGGCCCTGCGGCTGGGCGCGGTCGACGTTCTGTGCAAGCCGGACGCTGCGTACACGATCAGCGACATGCTGACCGATCTGGTCGGCACCATTCGCGCCGCCGCCAAGGCCAAGATTCCGAGCCGCGCCTCGCTCGAAGCGTCGGCGCGTCCCAGACGGGCCTACGCGCTTTCCGAAACCACGCGCAAGATCATCGCCCTGGGCGCGTCCACGGGTGGGACGGTGGCGATCGAGCAAATGCTGGTCGCGTTGCCTGCGCAATCACCCGGAATCGTCATCGTCCAGCACATGCCTGCCCGCTTCACCCGAGCATTCGCCGACCGCCTCAATCAGGTGTGCGCGCTCCATGTGCGCGAGGCCGAACAAGGCGACTCGGTGGTGAGTGGCGTCGTGTTGATCGCCCCCGGTGGCTACCACATGGTGCTACGCCGTGACGGCGCGCGCTATGTGGTGGCGATCAAATCCGCGCCTCCCGTGAATCGTCACAAGCCTTCGGTCGACGTGTTGTTCAACTCCGCCGCCCGCGTAGCCGGAACCAACGCGGTGGGCGTCATCCTGACCGGGATGGGGGCCGACGGAGCAAAGGGTCTGCTGGCAATGCGTGAGGCTGGCGCGAGGACAATTGCTCAAGACGAAGCAAGCTCGGTCGTGTACGGCATGCCAAAGGTGGCAGCGGAGCTCGGAGGCGCCGAAGAAGTTCTGCCCCTCGACCAGATACCCGCTCGAATGCTCGCCATGGCGTTCGACAAGAGCTTTCGCAAACGCGCCACCGTGGCGGGCTGAAGGTCCCAGAGGGCTTCGACGCTGCCGGTGCACGCGCGCAGGCATTTCACCTCTGCGTGTACCCAACGAAAAGCTGACGCCCGACCGGCGTTTCCGTGGGGCCCCTGGGTGCTCTGCAATGGTGGCATGTGACGTGCTTCGATTCGGGCAGAACCGGTAGGCGTCACGGAGCGTTCGAGATGACTACGCGAAGACAGCATCAGAAGCGCGAGATCAGTTTGGTAGGCCGGTCCGAGCAAGCGCCCGACCCGCAGTACAAGAGGCGGAGGAAGTGGTTCTTCCTCATTGGTTCGATGGCGACGCTGTCGAGCACCCCGGCGTGTGTTCCCCGATCTACGGCGGAATCGTCGCCGCGCTCAGGCCGCTTGGTTTGAGGCTGGACTACCAGCGGATCGAGGCCACCCGTCCGACGATCCGACAACTGCTGAAAGCTCGTCCCGATGAGCTCAGGGGGGCGAGCTACGCCCCGAAGGCGCTTGGGAAGAGACGGACTCCAAGCTCTGGGCGGTCCTGCTGCGCGGTGAATACCTGGACGCGACGCTGGACGTACCTCTCGTGAACGATCCGGGGACCGCATTCAACTACAGCAATCTGAGTTCGCATTGGCTGGGGGTCATCGTCTCGCGCGCCTGCGACACCCATCTCAGAGCATTCGCCGAGGAATACCTGTTCAAGCCATTGAACGCCGAGCTGGGACCCTGGCGCGACGATCGGGACGGCTACGCGATGGGCATGAGCGATATGCACGTGACCGCCCGCGATCTTGCCAAGTTCGGTCAGCTTTATCTCGACGGCGGGCGCTACGCCGGTAAACAGGTAGTGCCTGCCCAGGTCGTGTTGGGTCCTGGCGTTGCAGCCTTGCGGCACCGGGGTTCAACCACTAGTGCGGTCACGTTGGCGGGTTCGTGAGTTCGGCTCGGGCTCGGCAGGCCCGTGGAGCCCAGGCGGTAGAAAGTCGTGGCCAGGTCGCTGCCTCTTTTCTAGCCTCCCCTGCGTATGGTTCTCCTCGTCATCATCGGTGCTCTCATCGGCCTATGGCTGGGCGGTGCCGCAGGTTTCGTCGCGGGCGGCGTCCTCGGTTTCGTCGTCGGTCATCTGGCTCGCAACGCGCTGCTCAGACGGCTCCAGCTGGTACAGGTTCAGTTCCTCGATACGACGTTTGCAGTCATGGGGGCACTTTGCAAAGCCGACGGTGTCGTCACGCGGGACGAAATTCAGGTGGTCGAGCAGATCTTCGCGAGGCTGCGCCTCTCGCCGGAACAGAAGGAAGCGGCGAAATCTGCATTCAATCGCGGCAAGGCGCCCGATTTCGATCTCGACATCGCCGTCGGCAGTTTTGCGCGCTCGGTGCCGCGTGGCAGCATCCTGTTTCAGCTGTTTCTTCAGCTCCAGCTGATGGCGGTGGCGGCCGACGGACAGGTGCACCCTGCCGAACACGCCATGCTCGTACGGGTCGCACGCGGACTGGGTCTGTCTGAATTCTCCGTCGCCCAGCTCGAGGCACTGCTGAGGGCTGCCGCGGCAGGACCAGTTGGGGCAAGCTCCATCCCGCCCAAACAGCGCCTCGATGATGCCTACGCCGTGCTCGGCGTGACTCCGGACACGAGCGCGGCCGAAGTCAAGCGCGCCTACCGCAAGCTCATCAGTGAAAACCACCCCGACAAGCTCGCCGCCAAGGGCTTGCCGGAGGGTATGCGCGAGCTTGCGGAGGAAAGGGCGCGCGAGATCAACGCCGCCTACGATCTGGTCAAGCACGCACGAAACTTCGCCTGAGTGGCTGTGAAAGGCTGGATCGTCCAACGCTGATGCAGGTCCTGTCCGGCCCGTTTTGGTGCCGCCACGCGCAGCTGAGACCAAACATGAGCCGGATCCACCGCTTCGGGGAACATATCGCTGTCATGCGCGATCCGATGCTCCTGAGCCCCCGAGGTTCGCTTGCACTGGCCAGCTGCTTGGTACTCGCCGCGTGCTCGGAGCCATCCCCGGCGCAGCCGAATGCGGCAGCGACGGGGGCCGGCGGTGGGTTGGGCGCTCTCGCCTCGAACTCGGCCTCGAACGGGGCGACCGTCTCGACCACGAGCGGCGTCACCGGCGGACCGGCGACAGCGTCGTCCACGGAGTCCGGGGGTGCGATGGGTATGGCGGTGTCTTCCAGTGGTTCCGGGGCGATGATGGGTACCACGGCGTCTTCCGCGACGTCCGCGGCAATGACGGCGGCGGGCGGAGCGTCGTCCAGCGCGGGCGGGACGGGCACGGCCACCAGTACTCAAGCTGCGAGTGGTGGAACCACTGGGATGGGAGGGATGGGCGACGGATGTACCGCTCCGAGCAACTACGACTCGCTGGTGCTCTGTGACGAACCCGTCGGGTTCTGGACGATGGAAAATGGTACGGGGAGCGAGCCTGATCTGACGGGTCGAAGCGCGCCGGGAACCTACCACGGCGCCCCGACCGCGCTCGCCAGCCTGCCGAACGGAGATCCGGCTGCGAGCTTCGATGGCTCCAGTCAGTACCTGAGTATCCCCTCGAACCCGTCATTATCCATCCCTACCACTGGCGAGCTCTGCTGGGAGGCGTGGATACAACCCATGGTGCTGCAGTTTCCGAACGACAGCGGCGGCTACGTCGACTGGATGGGGAAGTGTGAGGAGTACTCGCCGACCTGCGAGTGGGAAGCTCGCATGTACGACACCGACAACGACCAGGGGCGCTGCAATCGACTCTCCGCCTACGTGTTCAACTCCGGTGCAGGCCTCGGTTCGGGCGCGGACTTTCAACCAACCTGCGGTTTGTTCCAGGCCGGCAACTGGTACCATGTGGTCGGGCAGTACACGCTGCTCTCGGAGCCCGACGATTGCCAGGACACCGGCAACTATCCGGGTTCGATAGAGATCTGGGTCAACGGTGTGCCGTGGGACCACTCGAGCCACGGCCAGACCGGGTGTATGAGCCAATACCAGGTGGTGCCCGAGGCGAACGACAGCCCCGTCAACGTCGGCACCATGGCTCACGATACCTGGTTTCAGGGCGCTATCGGCAAACTGGCCGTCTACGATCATCTCTTGAGTCAGGAACGGATCAGCGAACACTACCGGACGATGACCGGCAATTCGCCCTCCGGCAGCTGCGGCGATTCCTGCACGTTCTGAGCCCATAGTTGCTCGGCGAACCCCGTAATTCGACGGGCTCCCGTAACCGCAGGCGCCGATGCGACGTACACCTCTCCCATGAAGGCGATGGTCACGGTATTGTGTACTGCTGCTCTGTGCAGTGCCTGCGGAGGCAGTGATAACGGGCCGGCAGCGAACGGGGAGGATGCCGCGACGACGACGGGCTCTTCCGGTGAGAGCGATGCTCCCGGTGCCTACCAAGACGACTACGAAACGTCCGGCGCGTTCTTCACTCGCATGAGCGAACCCGCGGACTCCGGCAGCGTACACGGCACGGTACGCATCTGGTACTCCAAGAGCGTGATGGACATGCCACTGGATGGGCCGTTCATGGCACCCGAAGGCACCGTGGCCATCAAAGACGAATTCGACTCGAGCGGCGCGGTGTTCGTGAAAGTCGTCATGGTCAAACGTGAAGCGGGCTACGATTCGGAGCATCACGACTGGTATTACGAAGCTCGCAATGCCGACGGCACGTTGGCAAGCGATCCGGTGCCTGGCACTCCCAGCCTATGCGTCGATTGCCACCAGGACGCTGAAGACACCGACTACCTGCAAGGTTTCAGCATTTCGAACTGACTCGCGCGCTTCCGCGCAGAGTGTCGGGTGACCCTCACCTGGCGGATGGCGCGCCCGCGCGTGCACGATGGCTCGGGCGAGAGTGTTCGGCCGAGAATGTTCGGCCGAGAATGTGGACCAGGGAGACCCGTTTTCTTGCGCGTCGGCCCCCTAGGATCGGAGCCCTTCTCGCGCTCCACCGAACCCCGTGAAACATTGCCCTCTCGACCCCCGCTGGGACAGCTTCTGTCAATCCCGGCTCGCTGCGGTTCGATCCCGGATGGGAGTTGCCCCGGCGTCGTCGCCTGGTTCAATGTTCAGGGCGAGGGTTGGGGCACCACGACCAACCCGCCACATTTGCTGAGTCAAGGGATATGGTACGAAGATCTTCCGCAGCTTACGTCTTGTTCTGTCTGGTGGCCTGTTCGGATCCTGCCTCCGACGGTTCCCAAGCATCGAGTCAGTCAACTGCCAGCGGCAGCCTGACTTCAGGTGGCAGTACGCTGACCTCCAGTGGAGGGGATGCGACAGGCACCAGTAGTGGGGGCGTGATGAGTTCCAGCGGGGCCGTGACGGCTTCGACTGGAGGCTTCATGAGTTCGAGCGGCACGGCGATGGGATCCAGTGGGGGCCTGACGGGTTCCGCTGAAACCACCGGTTCCACTGCGAGCGCATCCTCAGGTGGGACGGGGGGCGCCGGAACTTCCACGGACGCTGGCGGGACCGGTGGTGCTGGCGGATCGACGGACGGCGGTGGCTCCGCAGCCGGTGGCAATGCCGGGTCGGGCGGCACGTCGCCGCAGCCGAGTCCGTACTTCCCGGCGCCAGACAGCACCGCGCAGTGCCCCGATCCTTCCATTCGTCTCCGTTTCGACGGGAGCCCCACTTTGGGAAGCAGCGGATCGGTGCGGGTCTATGACGTGGCCAATCCGGGCTCGCCCGTGGCTCGAGTCGACCTTTCGTCTGGCGAGGTCAACGACACAATCGGAGGGGCGCAATTCAAACTACCGCGTCCCGCCTACGTCGATGGCACGGAGGCGATCTTCGTTCTGCCGGCGTCGGGCCTCGAATACGGCCATACCTACTATGTCACCGTGGACTCGGGAGTCGTCACGGGGCCGGCGGGGACCATCTCCATCAGCGATCCCAACGAGTGGCGATTCACCGTGGCCGCTTCGGCTCCGAATGACAAGACGAGCTTGCGGGTAGCACTCGATGGAACCGGTCAGTTCTGCAGCGTGCAGGGGGCCATCAGCGCCGCCGCCAGCACGGGTGCGACCGTTACCATAGAGCCTGGCGCCTACTACGGCGTGATCTACTTCAAGGGCAAGAACGGACTGAGTCTGATCGGCGCGGATCGGGAAACGACGCGCATCCTCGGTGTGAACAACAACAACCTCAATCCAAGTACCCGGGGTCGTGCGCTGTTTGGCACGGAGAACATCAGCGGGCTCACCATTGAGAACGTGACCATCGAGAACCAGACGCCGCAGGGCGGGTCACAAGCTGAAGCGCTGGCGCTTCTATCGTGTGACAAGTGCATTGTCCGCAACAGCACGATTCGCTCGCTGCAGGACACTCTACTCTGGTCGGGCAGAGTTTATGCGGAGGACAGCAAGATCGAGGGCAACGTCGACTACATTTGGGGTACGGGCACAGCCTACTTCAACCGAGTCGAAGTGAAGACAGTCGGCCGCAAAGGCTACAACATCCAGGCGAGGAACTCGAATTCGAACTACGGCTACGTGTTTGTCGACTCCAAGCTCACCTCGGATCCGGGGATCACCGGAGACGTGTTGGCTCGCATCGATGTCAGTGCCTATCCCTACAGTCACGTTGCCTACATCGATTGTGAAATGGGACCCCACATCTCTTCCGCGGGCTGGACGATCACCGGTGGGAGCAACGTATCGGGGCTGCGTTTCTGGGAGTATCGGAGCCATGCTCCCAACGGGAGTCTGATCGATACCAGTGGACGCGCTCCGGGTTCGAAACAGCTGACGGCATCGGAAGCCGACCAGATGAGGGATGCCGGTGTGGTCTTGGGTGGCTGGGATCCTCGCTAGCTTCAGAGGCGGGCTGCGGCGTTCGAGAGCCGCACACCGCCGCGAGCCACTGCCACCCTCACGGTGATTCCCGACGCTCCGCTTACGCGAATCGCGGATGGGTCCGCCCGAGCAGCCAGCGCAACACGCGATACCCCACGAACCCCAACAACAGCAGCAGCGGCAGCCAGGGGGCGACCGCCACGGCCAGCAGCACCAGGGCCTGGCCGAGCGTTGACATGGCATCCAGCGAACCACTGAAGGTGCGCGCGACGCGCTCGCCAAGAGCAAGCGGTGGCCCCGCAGCAAACACGTCGCGCGTGGAGAGCCGGACCACCAGCGTACTCAAGGAGACTTGGCCGTCGTACATCCGGACGCGACCTTCAATCGTTTCGATCTCCGTACGCACGCGACCGAGCTCCTTCTCCACTTCGAGCAGATCTTTGACTGTGTTGGTCTTCGCCTGCACCAAGCCCAGCAAACGAGCCTCCAGCTGGCGCGCGGTCTTCAGACGAGCCTGGGCGTCGTAGTACTCCCCGGTGATGTCGCGACTGGTCACGTTCTCGTCCAGCACCTTGCCTGTTTTGGCCAGCGCTACGATGGCTTCTTCGAGGCGGAGGCTGGGGACCCTGAGCGTGAGTTCGGCATGTGAAACCACCCCGTCTCGGTGTTGGATGTGGGCGTCGCCCACGAAGCCACCTACGCGCTCGAGCGTCCGGTCGATGGCCTTGCGTGCTTCGGGGTAAGCGTCGACTTCGATGCTGAGCTCGCCGTTCCTGATAAGCTTTCGCGGCGCCCGGTCAGGCGTGCTGGCAGGGCGGCCCTGCCTGTCCGCCGCCGCCCCACCGGCAACCGCACCAGCGGGCGCGTCTCGCTCGGCCTCCGCGGGAGCTTGCGCGGCGACCGCTCGAGTGGGGGCGCTCTCATCGGCGCGGCTACACGCGCTCAGCGTCAGCGTCGTGCTGATGACGGCGATCAAGCAGTACAGGCAGCGAAGGTTCGGAAGGGCGAAAGGCTTCATGGTCGACACGGAGTGCACCTCGGAAAGTTCACGGGGATTCACGCACAACGCACCAGCGTGGCCCGCGCTTACAGCCGGGACGTCCAGACAACCGCGCGGTGAGGTTTAGCCGGTGACCACTCGACGGAAGGCCGCCCTAGCGAAGCTGCTTACGCACCTTGCGCGTGAAGGTCTTCGTGCAGCTGCCGTGGCTACCCTCGTACTCGATAATTTCGCGAACCAACCGGGCTTTCGTCTCGTCGGGGCAACCCGAGGCTTGCACTTCCTTGGCGAGCTTGTCGCCTTCGAAGGTGGTGGGCCACGTCTGCTTTTCGACGACCTTGGCCGTATTCGCCTGCCGGTAGTGGGAGGGCTTCGTCTTGGTGACGTCCCGAAACAGTGCACTGTCCTCGCTGCGCCGCCCCGTGCCGAGGCAGCCGGGACAGCGCGAGGTCTGGCCGGAGGTTTGGGCGATGCGGCCGTCGCCCCCGCAGACGCCGCACAGTTCACTCGGCATGAAGCATTCTTCCAGTCTAGCTGAGGTTTGGGTGGGGCGCTCCTTGCGCGCGAAGCGCGAGAAACTTACGCCACTTCGTCACTCTACCCCACCCTGGTAGGCAATCACTCAAAAAGCGCGCCTGGGTCCGTCATTGCGAGTTCGCGGGCCCGTTCGGGCAGGACCGGGCTTTGCTCGAGCGAACCAGGCTCAAGCGAATCGTGCCAGAGGATGCAACGAAGAACGCCGGCAACGTGTCAGCACCGGTCGGGTTTGGCCCTCGAAAGCCGCGCTGCCCCAGGGCCTGGCTGCCTCGCGGCACCGTCATTGTTCTCAAGAGAGCGACACCTCGGTATGCTGAAGGGATGCGAAAAAGAGGCGCGCGTGGAGTGAGGGGGATCTGGCTTGTCATGCTGTTGGTGGCGCAGGGGTGCGACACGAGGGAACCCGGACCCGAACCCGCGAGGAGCAGCGAGCACCGAATCGTCGGCGGAGCGGTGGATACGGATTTCGACGCCGTTGTCATGTGGGGGACGGGCCTGTATCGGTGCGGTGCGGTGATCGTGAATGCCGATGCAGATTCCGGGCGCGGTTGGGCGCTCTCGACCGCTCACTGCCGCCCGACCATCGCGGAGATCGGTGTGCTGTCCGCTGGCGATGATCTGCTAGCGGGAGGGGACGACTACGATGTCGTTCGGGAGCATCCCCACAGGTACGGCAGCGCCAGCCCGATGGACATCGTGGCGCTCGAGTTCGACGGTGCCAATGCGGGTACTCAGGTACTTCCCGTGCTGAAGCCCGAAGAGGACGACCTGACAGCTGGAGCCGAGGTGGTCCTGGTGGGCTATGGGCTCACGACCCCCGGGACCGACACGCAGTATCTGCGGCACCGTCTGGATACGACGCTGAGCGGAGTGAACTCGTTCCAGCTCTTCATCGAGCCAGAGGCGGGTGGGGCCTGTCAGGACGACGAGGGTGGTCCGGTTCTGGTCGAGACCAGCGAAGGTTGGAAAGTGGCCGGCATCATACAAAAGACGGAAGGCGACAACTGCGATGGAAAGATCACAGCGGTCCGCGTCTCGTCCATCTGGGATTCCTTCGTGTCCCCGACCGCGTTCGGCGGTTCTGCCGCGCTCGACGATTGCCGGGTGTGCCGCGATGTCCTCAGCGTTCCGTTTTGCGATTACGAACAAGCGCAGTGCGCCGCCGATGAGGACTGCAGCGCGGTGAGCGAATGTGTCGCCGCCTGTAGCGATCCCATCTGTCGCTACACTTGCGAGCAGGGCGCCGGCTCGATGCCGCTCTATGCTGCGCTGAAGGAGTGCAAGACTTTCTGGATCTGTCAGGACCAGCAGTCCGCATGCGATGCGGACGCCGAGTGCCGGGCTCTGGATGCTTGCGTGAACGACTGCACGGACGAAGATTGCGTGGGAGCGTGCAAGTCGACCCATTCCGATGGGCTCACACTGTTTACCAGCTTGAATGCGTGCGAGTGCAGCGACTGCGACGAGGAGTGCCTCACGGACGCCGTGTGCGGTGCGCCCGGTGGCAGCACCGGCAGCGCGACATCGTCGGGAGACAGTGGAGGCAGCAGCTCAGACGTGTCGAGCTCCGATTCCGGGAGCACGGACGGCAGCGGCGGGGCGAGCAGCTCCGACTCCGACTCGAGCGCAACCGGCGTCGGCGGATCGGCGGGAGGAGAGGCCGCCGCGAGCGACTCCGGAGGCAGCGGCGGCACGGATGCGAGCGGCGGCACGGATGCGAGCGGCGGCACGGATGCGAGCGGCGGCACGGATGCGAGCGGCGGCACGGATGCGAGCGGCGGCACGGATGCGAGCGGCGGCACGGATGCGAGCGGCGGCACGGATGCGAGCAGCGCCAGCGCGAGCAGCGGTACGGATGCGAGCAGCACCAGCGCCACCGGCGGAGGCGGTGGCTCGAAGAAAGACGACGGCTGCAGTGTGTCGCCCGGCCCTCTTCCTGCGCGTGGAGGGTGGTGGCTACTCCTGCTCGGTCTCGCCCTGCTGCGTAGCGCGCGCCGCCGTACCGGCTCGGCTGTGCGCGCGCTCTGCTGAGCACGCGGCCCGGTTCAGAGCTGCGAGGCGCAGATGTAGAGTCGGCCCTCACGAGGACCCCACGACGCAGGCGCCGCAGTCACACTCTGCATCGCTCATCGGGACAGGCGAATGGCCGGCAGGCGCGCACGCAGGTCGCAGTTTCTGAGTCGCAAACATATCCGTCGAGGCACTGGCAACCATCGAGCTCACGGGGCGGCCCGTTAGCGCGCCCGGCCCATGCGCCATGAGCCCACGCACACGGGGTGGCTCCTGTGGCACGCACTGCGTGCCAAACCGCTCGGGATGGCCGATCGCCCAGTGGGGCCCGGTTACAGGCCCGGGATGATGCTGCCAGTTGCGAGTCAGGAGTGCGGGAAGCGCGCCGCCGTGGCGTGCAGCGCGCTTGCGACCTTGGCCAGAATCTCTCGCACTTGGGTGTGCACGTTCGGAACAGTGGTTCGCTTGGAGCGCAGGGACGCGTAGCGGGCGAGGAGGGGCTGCTGAAGCCCGATGGCCTTCCCCTCGATCATCGTGAGCAGTAGGTGGCGCGTTCCTGCGGAGGGGCAGCCTCGTTGCAGCACTGCGGAGTCGGCTGTTACGGCGGTGGCGAGGGCGGCTTGCACGTCGCCTCCGGCCCGATCCGACAGTGCCATCTGGCGCGCAACCTTGAGCGTGTTCATGTTGTGCACCAGGAGTGTTGCGGCGGAGTCGACCTCGTCACGCCCGGCAAAGATCCAGCCGTGCACCACGCCGCCGCACACGTCGCAAAACCCGGTCGCCTTTCCGGTGATGGCGGAGCTGTCTCTGGATCCGAGTTGCACGATGACGCCGCCTTGTTCGGCGGCGGCGAGAGCATCAGCGAGTGGCGGTCCGGTGATCATTTCGCGTACCGGCTCAAAGCCGGACGCCGCGCACACCGGACAGCGTTCTTTGGTGCTTTCTAACCGTGCCATGTGGTTCTCCTTCTTCTCCCGCTGCGAGAGCGATGGCCCGGGTTACACGTCGTTTGTGCCCCAGCGGGCCGCCGCATCGACCGCGACGAGCGAAACGATCGCGCCATCGCTGCGTCGCACGCGCACCAGGCTGTCCAACCAACGCCGTACGTCCTCCGGTTTATCACCCAGGGCATTCGCTAGTTCCAAAACGGTTGCCGGACTCGGCAGCGCCTTGAGGGTGACTAGCAATCGCGTCTGCTCCGGAGCGAGTGGTATGCCCTTCCGCCGAATGGAGAATACGAGCTTGAGTCCTGCGACAAGCACGGCAATGATCCGTGACTCCGCTGGGGTGCTTCCCTGCATCGCGATCAAGGTCGCGGCTGCCGCCGAGAAGTCGATGACGCCGAGTAGATCGTCATTGCGGATCGCCCAGTGTGCTCGTGGGCGTATCAGTCCCGTCGCGCCCGCTGGCAGCCGTTCCTGCGAAGCGTCTAATTGGCGAAAGCAGTGCACGCTGGCAGCCGCGAGTAGCCTCGCCAGCTCAGGGTTCTGCCCGGGATTCTGAATCAAGCATGCTTGGATATACTGCGTTGCGTGATGCTCGTTCGAAAAAGTCCGAGCGCTTCGCTCATCCGAGACGGGCTGAATTTTCCCCTGCATGCCCACGATATACTGAAAGGGAGCGCGCGCTACAACAAATGGCGAACAAATGACACTAGATCCCGAGTTCTTGGAAAGGTTGCGAGGGCGACCAGACATCCTGGGGCTCCTCCGCAGCCGGGGTATCGTAGAGGGAGACTTCTTCGAGCACCTCGCAGACTTGCTCTACACCAGTGCAATTGCGCAGAAGCACTGCCTTGAGCGCTACGCGTGGCGATCGATTAACTTCAGCGAGCGCTCGAAGGCTTATCTGAGTTGGGTGAGGGACTCGGCGTTGGCGACTCCGTTGTTCGCGGCTAGTTTCGCCGAAGAGATCATGAACACTGTTCACCTGTGGTCGTCTGTCGACGACGCGGGTTCTCGACTGCTACGCCTGCAGACCAAGGCGGGCAGTACGGTTCTGGGCTCGTCGCGCGGAGCTCACTTCAGTGTGCAGAATTACCTGCGGCTCGATGAACCGGAGGTTGCGATAAGCGTGCAGCAGCAGGCGCGTTTCATCGAGACCTTGCAGCACGAGCGAGTTCATGTGTTCCGTCGCTACCACGGCCTTCTGGTGCGCGACGTTCCGATCGCGACGGCGCTCGGCCTGGTCACGGCGCAAGAGAAGCTCGAAGCCTTCAGTCAACCGGACTACGTGGATTGGATTGGTGCTCAACAGCGGTTTCCGGTGTGGGGTCCTTTTGGGCGCGCCGCACAGGATCGCGACGCGTTCATTGACGCTGTCGAGGCCCTGCTCGAGTCACACGGCGAGCAAGTGGAGACGGAAGCGAGCTACGAGGACGGCTCGGTGCTCGCGGTTGCCGCCGCGGACGCCCTAGGGGGTCTCGGTGAAGCGCGATTGTTCTTGGAGCTGCTCGCGTATGGTCTCGCGCCGCGCGAAGCATTCGAGGCAGCGCGAGCCGGCGCAGACGTGCAGCTCTCGGAAGGGCGTTTCGTTCCCGGCAAGGCGACCTTTCGCCTGCGATCCGCTGGGCTTTGGACTCGCGGGCCCGGACCGCTCGGTATCTGCGCGCGCGAGCAGATCCACCGCGGCGGGCTATCGGTCATTCGCGACAACCTCCGTGAGGCCGGGATCGACTATGGGATCGCGCACCTTGTGGGGCTGCGCTCCGCCGATCAAGGTGAAGCACAGGGCTTTCACACGCTGTCCAGCCCCGAGGAGGGCTTCCACTACGAGAGCCTGCCGCACGCGACCTACAGCTCGACGCCCCTCGTGCTCTCCGACGAAATCACGGTCAATGAGCTGGCGCGGAAGGCCCATGGCCCCGAGCTACGGCGCTATTGGGAGTGCTGCGCTCAACTCGGCGTCTCACCCACCGACGTGTCTTCCGCTGTTTCCAATCCAGCGCTCCAAGAGGCCCTCCGACGCGCGCTGCGCGCGATGCAGGCAGGAGAATCGAAACTACTCGCGATTCAACGCATCTGTGAAGGCCATTGCAAGTCAAAGAGAAGCTAGTTGCGGGGGCGCTTGCACTCCGCAAAACTGGCCTTTGAGGCCTTGCAGCATGCGCCCACGGATCGCGGGACAAATGCTTTGGCGGTCGGCGAGAGCGGAACCAGCTGTTTTGAACCTGCGCGCCCGGCACGATTCGAGCTACGGAGGGAGCCTCGTAGAGGCGAGCGACTGACCGAAGCGTGGCAGGCAAAGCAAAACGGCCAGCATAGCTGGCCGTTAGCGCGCCCGGCACGATTCGAACGTGCGACCTTCGGTTCCGTAGACCGACGCTCTATCCAGCTGAGCTACGGGCGCGGGGGAGGCGTTCATAGCACGGCTGATTGTGGCGCCAAGGGTGAAAATCCCCGTGGAAGGGGAGGCTGGGGGCTCGTAAGCTCGGTTCATGGCTGATTCTGGTGGTTCCGGGCGCACGACGCTGTGTGGCTCGCTGTCGTTGCACGCGGTTTCGTTGGGTCAGGGGTTGCACATGGCAGGCTACCGAGCCTTGAGTTTGAACTATTTCTACGTGCCGTTTCAGCTCGGCTCGGATCGCTTGGCCGGGGCGATCGCGGGAATGCGGGCGTTGGGTATCCGTGGCTTCGGTGTTTCGATGCCGTTCAAGCTCGAGGTGATGGGGCTCGTCGATAGGCTCGATCCGCTTGCCGAGCGCATCGGGGCGGTGAACACGGTGGTCAATGACGACGGGGTGCTGACTGGCTACAATACGGACGCCTGGGGAGCGTGCGCGGCGCTGCGCGAGGTGGGGGAGCTCGGCGGGGCGCGCGTAATGGTGATCGGGGCGGGCGGTGCTGCGCGAGCCGTGGCCTTTGGGCTGGTGGACGCGGGCGCGCGCGTGGACATCGTGAACCGCACGCCAAACAAGGGGCTCCAACTGGCTGAACGGCTGCGGCAGGCGCGGGATGGGGCGGAGGCGAAGTACGCGGGCGGCCTCGAAGTGTTGGCTGCTCTCGACCAGTACCAGGTGGTCGTCAACGCTTCGTCGCTCGGGATGTCGGACTATGATGCCTCGAGCCCCGTGCCCGAAGCTGCCTTGCACCCGGGGTTGGTGGTGATGGATATCGTGTACAAGCCGGTGCGCACGGCGCTGCTCGCGTTGGCGGAGCGTGCTGGAGCTCGCACGGTGCACGGAGGGCGCATGCTGCTTCACCAGGCGAGTCGGCAGTTCTCCCTGTATACGGGCCGTGAAGCTCCGCTCGAGGCGATGGACGCCGCGCTGCGCAGCCAACTGAGCTTTTAGGGTCGAGCTGGATTCCTTGTTCAGTGTAAGTCAGCAGGATACACTCTGACTACACCTGCTCACCTGGACCGCAAAAGTTTCGTAGTGCTTCGTGAAGCGCGACACCAGAGCCAGGCTTCGAATTGAACGACTTGCGGCTCGAACCGAGCAGAAGCGTCATTTGCCAACGATTCCAATCGGATGGTGCATCACTGCCAGGGGCAGTCGTTCCTGGCACGGCACCTGCTTTACTGCGGCGGAGCTTGGCTTGCCGGCCCGTTCCGGCCCTTAGCTTTCGTTCGAGCCGACTCTCGAACTTAGCCTTAACAAATAACGACTTAGCTTAAGCGCTTAGCTTCCAGCTCTTATCTGGCCCGATGGGTTCTAGGTTTGGATCGCGGCCTCGTGTCTCGCCCCGAAGCTAGAGCCCAACGGAACTTGAGCTTGCTTGAGTCGACCTGCGCCACTCGGGTGCGAGTTTCGCGCCGGGTTGGCGTGTCCTGATCAGTCTTTGCGAGGACCCGGAGCACCCGCCCGGGTTTTCGTCTTTTGTGCGCTTCGCTGGCTCTTGGGGTGGCAACGGCGGCGGGCGGCGGTCTATTCCGTGCCGCTCGCGCCCGCTCGGGGCTCTTCCGAGTCGTGTGCTCGAGGTTGGGGCGTATCAGGCTCGAACTCTGGGGACTGGGGCTGGAGCGCTCGGGGCGGGCCGAATACGGAGTCGGAGATCGCCTCGGCGTGGCAGCGGGCGCAGCGCGTCAGGTGGCCTCGCTCTCTGATCGCGCCGTCGGGATCGAGCACGAGGTAGTGCCAGCCATCCTCATCCCGTTTCATGGCGTGCACGGGGCCGGGTTTGCCCGTGGCCCTCGCTCGATGCAGCATAATCAGGACGGTGCCGGGCTCGAACTCGGTACCCAGAGTGTGCTGCCGGTACGCCTCGAGGGCCTCCGGCGACACTCGGATCGAGGCCTCGTAGGCTCCTCCGTAGTGACCGCGTGAAACGAACCAATCCTGTCTGCCCCTGGGCCATTCCGCACTTGCCGCGAACTCGGCGAACTTCTGCTTCTGAACGGCAGGCACGTTCGACGGGCGCGGCGCGGGCGGCGGTACGCTTGGCTCGCGTGCACACGCCGCGCATACGGCGCAACCACTCAGCGCTCCTATCAGAGTAGAACAGTGCACAATCCGATGAACACCGTACCACGATCCCCTCGACCGAGAGAGCTGGCACTCTGCTCGCTTCTGCTGGTGCTGTCGGGGTGCCACCCCGCGAATTCGCCCGCCGCGGCGTCCGCTCCCGTTGCGCCGCAGGCGCAGGCGCAGGAGCCCAGGCTCGAGCCCGAGGCCTCGGCTCAGGCTGACGAGCACCCTCTCACTTTGCTGGCGGATCCGCCGCCGCCGAAGGCTCAACCGGTGGAGCCGGTGTCCCAACGGGGTTGGCTCGGGGTTTCGCTGGGCCGCGCGCCTGCGGGCGCCGTCGTCGATCGGGTAGTTCCCGGATCGCCAGCGGACAAGGTAGGCCTGGAAGCAGGCGATGTGATCACGCGTGTGGCGGGGCAAGCGGTGCTCGAGCCGGCGGACGTGGTGCGCATCGTTGCCCAGCACCAGGCGGGAGAACGCGTCCCGCTTTCGCTCGAAAACGGCAAAGACAAGCGCTTGCTGGCTGTCGAGCTGGCAGGTCGCCCCGAGGATTCTGACATCACGCGCATGAGCTTCGTCGGGCAGCCCGCTCCGGAGCTCGGCATGCTCGCCACCGTGCAGGGCAGTGTCACCCCGACGCTGCAGGCGCTTCGAGGCAAGGTCGTGGTGCTCGAGTTCTGGGCGTCCTGGTGCACGGTATGCCGTTTCATGGTTCCCACGTTGAACGAGTGGCAGGCGCGCTTTGGTCCCGAGGGAGTCGTGGTGCTGGGCGTGACCGCGGACCCGGTGACCGTGGCGTCGAACGCCGCGGGGCAACTCGGCATAGACTACCACCTGGCGTCCGATCGGGACGGCACGGCGACGCGGGCTTACTCAGCCAACGCGGTTCCGACGATTTTCATCATCGACCAGCGGGGCATGGTGCGCGAGGTGATCGTCGGCTACTCGGAGTCGCGGCTGGCGGCGGCGGAAACGCTGATTGATGGCTTGTTGAGCGGGTCGTAGTCTACGCGCCCGGCCTTTTGCGCTAGGCTTCGGTACTTCCATGAGAGATTCCGAACTCGCGAAAGCGACCCAGACCGCGCTCAGCGGTGGCAGAGAACCGTATCACGAGAAGAATCGACAACGGGGCAAGCTGTTCGCGCGCGAGCGCATTGCTCGCCTGTTGGACGAGAACAGCTTCGTCGAGGACGGCATGCTCGCCAACGCGCTGGACGGCGAGCTGCCGGCGGACGGGGTCATCACGGGCATCGGTCGAGTCCAGGGGCGAATGGTCGCCCTGATGGCCAACGACTCCACGGTGAAGGCTGGGTCGTGGGGGCGCCGCACGGTGGAAAAGATCTTGCGGATTCAGGAGCAGGCGGAGCGCCTGCGCTGCCCCATGTTGTACCTGGTGGATTCGGCGGGTGCTCGTATCACCGACCAAGTGGAGATGTTTCCGGGGCGCCGCGGCGCAGGGCGCATCTTCTACAATCAGGTGCAAATGAGCGGTCTGGTGCCGCAGGTCTGTCTGCTGTTCGGGCCCTCGGCGGCCGGTGGCGCATACATTCCCGCTTTCTGCGACGTGGTGGTCATGGTGGACGGCAACGCCAGCATGTATCTGGGCTCTCCGCGCATGGCCGAAATGGTGATCGGCGAGAAGGTCAGCCTCGAGGATATGGGCGGCGCGAAGATGCACACCTCGGTGTCGGGGTGTGGTGACGTGCTGGTCAAATCCGAGGTCGAAGCCATTGCTTTCGCGCAATCCTACCTCGCGACGATGCCTCAAAACTGCGACGAGCAGGTGCCACCGGTCGCCGCGCACTGTCCCAAGTCCGGCTCGAGGCCCTTGCCGGAAGTGGTCGTACCCGACGAGAACAAGCCCTTCGACATGCGCGAGGTGATCGACCACTTGATCGACGCGGGGTCGTTCCTAGAGATCAAGAAGCGATTCGCCAAGGAGATCATCACCGGCTTTGCGCGTGTCGACGGGCGAGCGGTGGGCATCGTGGCCAACCAGCCCAAGCACCTCGGCGGTATTCTGTTCGTGGATAGCGCCGACAAGGCTGCGCGTTTCATCTGGCTGTGCGACGCGTTCAACATCCCGCTGGTGTTCCTGGCGGATGTGCCGGGTTTCATGATCGGTACCAAGGTCGAACGGCAGGGCATCATCCGAGCAGGGGCCAAGATGATTGCGGCAGTCAGCGAAGCCAGCGTGCCCAAGCTGAGCGTCATCGTGCGCAAGGCGTACGGCGCCGGGCTGTATGCCATGTGCGGTCCCGCTTTCGAGCCGGAAGCGTGCATCGCCTTGCCGCCGGCTTCCATCGCCGTGATGGGGCCCCAGGCGGCGGTCAACGCGGTATACTACAACAAGCTACAGGCCGTCCCCGAAGGCCCTGAGCGCGAGGCGCTCGTGGCTCGGCTGCGTGACGAGTATCGGCAAGATGTCGACCTTCTCAAGCTGGCGAGCGAGCTGGTCGTGGACGCAGTGATCCCTTTCGAGCGCTTCCGCGACGCCGTGGTCAGCAGGCTGAATCTATCGAGCGGTAAGGCACGGCCGCGGGCTCCGAAGCGACACTTGGTGCCCCCCGTCTAGACATGCCGCGGCCGTTTTTTGCTCGGCCTGCCCCCTGGCAGAGTGCCTTGGTTGGCGTATTGCTCACCGCTACCTCGGGGCACGCCGAAGTGCCCGCCAAGCCCCTGCTCCAGGCGCTCCAGCGAGCGCGGGCAGTGAGCCCGCTCCGCGCCGTTGCCAGCCCGTCTGCCGAGCGGGTGGGCGTGCTGCTCGAGTCGAGCGAGGCGCTCGATGGCGCCGCGACCCGCGTGACCGGCGATGTTTACTTCGCGCGTCGCACGCTGCCCGAACTGCGCCAGCTGTTCGCTCGGCATCCGCGAGCCAGCGCCTTCTGGGCGCCGCCGCTCCGGCCGATGCTGGATCGCGTCGATGGCTGGGTAGGGGCTTCCACGGTGCGCAACCGAACCGGTCTCAGCGGTGCCGGGGTGTTCGTGGGCGTAGTGGATACGGGGTTCGACGTTCGACACGGCGATCTACGCGACGCCGACGGCGGCACCCGGGTGGCCTGGATGATCGATTTCTCACGCGTGCCCTCCGGTCGCCATCCGGATTTGGAAGACCAGTACGGGTGCACCTCGGGGGACTTCGTATGTCGCGTGTTCGATCGCGAAGATATCGACGAGTTGCTCGACAACTCCGTGACCGGTGACGAACCCACGGACCAGCGCGGTCACGGAACCCACGTTGCGTCGCTGGCGGCAGGCAACGGGCTCAGCGAAACGCCTGCGACTTATGTCGGCATGGCTCCCGGAGCGGACCTGGCCTTGGCGCAGGTAGCTGGGCCTGACGGGTCCATCGACGAGGTAAACGTCTTGGTGGGCACTCGGTTCATCTTCGATCGGGCGCGTGAGGAGCACCGGCCTGCGGTGGTGAATATCAGCCTGGGCACCGACTTTGGCCCTCACGACGGCAGCTCGTTGGTCGAACGGGCGCTGGCGACCTTCGTGAGCGGGCCCGAGCCCGGACGGGCGCTGGTGGTGGCGGCTGGTAACAGCGCCTCGCAAACCGTGGGTCTCACCCACGCCTATCCGGAACCGCTCGGCGTGCACACCGAGGTGCACGTACCCGCGCACACGACCGTGCGGGTGCCCGTGCTCACTCTGAGCGCTGACGCAACCACCATCGGCAGTGTGTTCGTCTGGCTCCAGTTCCGTCCGGGCGATCGTCTGCGCGTCGGTTTTGGAGACGGCTCCGATTCGAGTGTGGTCTGGGTCGAGCATGGCGACAGCGGAGCCTATGCGGTGAAGGACGGCGACGCAGACTATCAGGTCACGGTGGTCAATAGTCCTGCCGAGCCCGACGCCACGCTTGGCGTTGGTCGCCACTCGGCGGCCGTCATCATCTCGGGGTCGTGGCCGAGGGGACAGAGCTTCGTGCTGTCGCTCGAAGGTCAGGGCAGCGCTCAAATGTGGGTGGAAGGCGCGGGAGCGTTGACTCCTGGGCTGGGTGGCGGCGCGTTCTTGCCGCGCTCCAGCAAGGAGAGCACGATCACCATTCCGGCCTCCAACCCCGATCTCATCGCGGTGGGCGCCACACTGAACCGAAAGAGCTGGCCCACGCTCGACTCGGATATCTTCACTCCGGCGCCGCCTCCGGCCCTCGACGTGCCGCTCGACAGTGTGGCCTACTTCAGCTCGGCCGGGCCCACGGCGGACGGCGGGTTCAAACCCGAGCTGGTCGCGCCTGGCGTCAACGTCGTGGGTGCGATGTCGCGAGACGCCGACCCCCGTGATTCCGCGCAGAGCTTTTTCAGCAGCCCCTCGTGTGAGGAGCCGACATGCCTGGTGGTGGATGACCGGCACGCGGTCAGCTCGGGAACCTCGATGGCAGCGCCCATCGTGGCCGGTGCCGCGGCGCTATTGCTCGAGCGCGACCCGGGGCTCAGCGCCAGTCAGCTCGGTCATATCCTGATGGCTGGAACGCGAGCGCCCGGCGGCGAAGTCCGAGTCGAGCAGCAAATGGGAGCTGGCGCGCTCGACGTGGCGGGCAGCCTCGCGGTTCTCGATCGAATGGCGCTGGGCACGCGCGGGACGGGGACACCCTCGAAAGGCGAGAGCCGCCTGGTGCTGGGTAGCTCCTTCGTGCACCCCGACCCTGCCTGGCCGCTGCATGCCCTACTGCTGTTGCGCGACGCGCAGGGAACGCCCCTGGATCCCGCGTCGACCCGCGTGCGCGTGGACGCTGTGGGGGCCGAGAGCACGAGCGCCGATCGGCTGGCGCCCGGCATGTGGAGCCTTCGGGTCGCCGCGCCTGCGGACGCGGGCGGCGAGAGCCTGACCGTGCGCGCGTTCGTGGACGACGAGCTTTTGCTTCAACGGACGCTGCCGGTGGCCGTCGACCGCTCCGTCGCCCACGATGGGTTCGTGGCCCAGGGGGGCTGCAGCCTGATTCCCGAGCAAGCTCCAGGGTGTGCGTGGCTCCTTTTGTTTTCGCTCGGGTTTGTGCTGCCGTGGCGCCGCGCGCGGGCTCACAGCCGCACCAGATAGACCGTGCACAGGTGCGGTTCGTACGGTGCGACGTCGGGGTCGAAGGGGTGGTCGCGATCGATGCCACCTAGGTTCGTGCCGACCACCAACAAGTACGAAGCCGCTTCGAAGTTGCTCAGGCGTTGCTCGGCGCTCGTGGCGTGCTCCTTGAAGGGCACGTCGAGGCGCTTCAGCTGGTGCCCCTGTTCATCCAGCTGGACCAGTGACCAGACGAAATCCACGGGGGGCTCCCATTTTGCCTGGAAGCCGAGCGTGGCTCCCAGCGCCACGTCGTCCAGTTTCACGAGTACGTAGATCGATCCGGTCGGTTCGATGGGACGCTTGCTCGCCACGCGCCGGGGTAAGGACGAATAGCGCATGGCCCAATCGAAGCGAACACGACCGAAGTCGCCGCTCCAGAGCAAACTGGGCACGTGTCCGCCGTCGTCGCGGCTGCCCAGAAACGCACGCTCCACCGCCCAGTCGTTCATCAAGCCGGCCATCTGAATCGGATCATCGCGCATGGTGCTGCGCAGTACGTCGAAGATGTCGGGTTCGTTGTGCCAGCGAATGCGCCCGGGCTCGGTCTTCGAGGCTGCCAGGCTCACTATCCCGGTGGCAAGCTTTGCCGGAGCGCCCTGGCCTCGCGTCGCCTCCAGAACGTCGAACCAGGCGGCCGCGCCCTCGCTCGCGCCGTCGAGATCCCTGCCCAGGGGAGCCGCCTCGGGGTGCGCCTGTAGCTCGTCCAGCGCCTGAGCGTCGAGCGCGGTGGGGGAGCCGCTCGTCCACCAAAGGTGCGTCGCAAAGGCTCGCAGGTTGTTTGGCGTGGTGCCGGCGTCCAGCCCGCGGCCGAGCGCCTCGCCCACGCACTGCGTCGCCGCCCGTTCGAGCGCCAACGGACTCCGCGCACTCGAGCGACAGAAGGAGGGTCCGCGATCGAAGGGCGAGTACTCGAGGCCATCCAGCTCGGATACGAACGGTGGCGCCGATTCGCTCAGGTAGAGATCGAGCGCGTCCGAGCCGCCGCGCTCGCCATCTGGCGGCGGAGCAGGCAGACCGAGTGCGACGACCACCCGCTCATAGGCCGCTTCCATGGCTGTCAGGGCAGTGAGCACCTGCTGAGGATCGAGCCCGGGTGCTCCATGCACACACACCGGTCGCGTGAAAGAGCAGAGCGCGGCGCCTTTCCTGTCCTCCGGTCGCTCGGCGAACTCCCGGTAGGCTCCGGTCGGCAGCCGTGGATCCCAACGTATTTCGCGCTTTTTCTGGGCTATGGGTCCACCCAGCAGGAACGGCCGCCCCCGCTCTCTCTGACTCGAAGCTAAACCGCTGCTCAGTACCAAGCTGGCCACGGTCAGCCAGCCGAGGAGGGTGCTTGTATGGGGCACGCGTCGGTCGAGGTGGAGGTGAAAGGTTTGGGAAGTTTGACAGGTTTGTGGTGCTCCGCCCTATACTTACGAAAAGAGAGCGGAGACCCAGCGCAAAGTCATGAAAGCACCTTTTGACCCGACGCATACCTTGAAGTTCGATTTGGGTCGTGGGCGCGTGAGCGTCGACGGCGCTTCAGGTCGCTTCGTTATTCCCAATGATGCTCTCCACAAGCTCTGCGAAAGCGCCGGAGTGGATGCTGTTCGCGACTTCGGTCGCACGCTGGGCACGGAAATTGGTCGGCGGGTGGCGAGCCGACTCCCAGCCATCCAGCTGGCCAGCATCGAGGACGTGGTGGAGCACTTGGGCGGCGAGTTGGCGCTGATGGGCCTTGGCTCTCTGGGCGTCGAGCGCTGGGGTCGTGCGCTGGTGTTCGCCGTCAGCGACGGACCGTTCGGGTCTGCGGGCGACGAATTGGTCGCGGCCATTTTGCAGGGAGCCCTGCAGCGAGCATTGAGCCGCCAGGTCAGCCCCCTGTTCTTGCAACGAGAGGGCGACAAGGCCCGCTATCTCGCCACCAACGAAGTCACTGCCAGCAAGGTGCGCGGGTGGCTCGCGGACGGCGTCCAATGGGGTGAAGCGCTGGCTCAACTTCAGGCCGGAGCTTCGTGAGGGTATGACCGTGGACTCAGAACAGCGACTTGCGAAGCTCGAAGGGTTACTGGCCCGTGTTCGGGAACGGCGTGCGCTGCCACGCGCCGCGCGTTCGGAAAATGGCGCGCAGGCCGAGGCGCGTCCCTTGACGTTGCCGCCCGAAGACTACGACGAGGTCGTCGATCTCTCGGACGAAGATGTCGTGGAAATCGGCGAGAGCGTGCCGCCGGGAGCGGTGGCTCCCTCCGAGGCTCCTCGGGCGCCGTCCGAAGCGCCGCTGGCGGCAGCAGCGTCTTCGCCTTCCGAGCCGGAGCTCACGCTCTCCGCACCCGAGGACTTGCCCCCGGCGCACGAGCCCGAGTCGAGCCAGCATCCGCCAGCCCCGGTTGCCGAGTCTGGGCAGTGGCCGTCGTCGATGCCGCCACAGTCGTTGGAGGCTGCTGCCCCCTCGCCCAGCCAGTCTTTCGAGGCTGGCGAGCAGCTGTCACTGGATGAACCGCTCACGAGCGAGGCGGCGCCGGGGCCCGGCCAGGGCCAGGGCTATGGGCTCGACTTCGACGACGAGGACGAAGAGCCCCCCGCGTCGTCGCGGCGCCCGATCGCCTCGAGCATGGACGAAGCGCTCGCCGATGCGGCGGCGCGAGAAGTGCCCATCAAGACGCCCCCTCCCGAATCGGGGCCGCAAGAGGCGCCGCCGCACGCTGCCGGTGCTCTGGCGGAGCCCGAGGTGGACGAAGCTCTGCCGGGGGCGTCCGAAGCGTCCCATGTGGCCCAGGGGCTGCCCACCTCCGCCCAGCTGGGCAATACGGTTTCGCTGGACGAGGGTGGCCCGGTGGATCTGGAGATCGACGCGGCCGCCGAGGCTCCCGCGACGGAATCCGCTCCGGCCCCTTCCGACGACTTCGAGGTCAACTTGCCGCCACGCGAAGCGGGCGGCACCTACGATGCCACGCTCGCCCCTCCTCCCGAAGCCAAGGACGAGCTGGAAGCGCATCGCGAGCGAATCGCACGATCGGCGCCCGTGGCGGATACGCCGTTTCGGGTGACCAGCCCCTCGCCGTCCAACGAGGCAGCGGGCGCTGAAGAGCTAGCACCGGAGTTCGAGGCGACGGAGCGCGGGCCCGTGCAGTCTAGCGCCGTGACCACCATTACCGGGGCGCCCCAGCGTTTCCGGCCGGGCAGCTTCCTGGAGCTGCTCGATGCTTCGCTGAAGCTCGGACAGGACTAGGGACCGGGGTCCGCAGCCAAGATGCGGCTCGCGACCAGGAGCAACGGTTCTCGTGACGGCGAGCTTTTGATCGTTTCGTCCAACGGCGAGCGCTGTGCTCCAGTGGGCGAGCTGGCTCCCAACCTTCAGTTCGCCCTCGACCGTTGGTCTTCACTCGGCCCGAGCCTGTTGGAGCGAGCCGAGGCACTCGAGCGGGGGGCGTGTGGAGCGCCGCTCGAGCTCGAAGCGCTGCTGGCGCCTCTACCACGCGCCTACGAATGGCTCGACGGGTCCGCGTTCATCCATCACATCGAGCTAGTACGCAAGGCGCGCGGGGCCGAGCTTCCCGAGAGCTTACTCCACGAGCCACTGATGTATCAGGGCGGCTCCGGCCACTTCCTGGCGCCGCGTGCTCCCGTACCCCTGGCAGATGTCGCCCTAGGGCTCGACTTCGAAGCGGAAGTCGCCGTCGTTGTCGATGATACGCCAGAGGGTACCTCGGCCGAGACTGCCTTCGGGCACATACGATTGATCATGCTGGCGAACGACTGGACCTTGCGCAACTTGGTGCCTTCCGAGCTCGCCAAGGGGTTTGGCTTTCTGGTATCGAAGCCGGCGACTGCGTTCTCTCCATGGGCGGCCACTCCCGACGAGCTCGGCGCGAGCTTTCGCGATGGTCGCCTGCACCTGGCGCTCGAGTCCTACGTCAACGATGAGCTGATAGGCAGTCCGAATGCGGGGCCCGAAATGCACTTTTCCTTCTGCGATCTGATCGCCCACGCCACGCGGACGCGTACGCTCACCGCGGGCACCATCATCGGCAGCGGCACCGTCTCCAACCGCGACCCCGCTCGCGGCGTCTCTTGCCTGGCCGAACGGCGCACGCTGGAGACGCTGGAGCACGGTGCCCCGCGCAGCGATTTTCTGAAGCCGGGCGATCGCGTGCGCATCGAGATGTGGGATGCATCGCGGCGCAATCTGTTCGGTAGCATCGAGCAGCAGGTGGTGTCAGCGTGAGCTGGCCCAGCTACGCGCGTCTGCATCACCAGGTCGTTCTGCTGCCCGACTTGAGATCGGTCGGCCCGAGTGGGAGACTCGAAGGATGGAAAAGCGAGAGTCCCTGGGTATTCTCGGCGTCGAAGCGATCCACTATTACGTGAGGAATCTCGAGCGCAGTCGTCGCTTCTACGTCGAGCGCTTCGACTTTCAGGAGATCGCGGAGAGCGGGTCACGCCTCACGGAAGGCGGGCGGCAGCGTTCGCTGGTCTTTCAAGCAGACGCCTGTCGCATCATCTGTTCCACACCTTTGGCCGATGATGGGCGCGCCGGGCGCTATCTGCGCAAGCATCCGGATGGCATCGGCAGCATCATCTTCGGAGTGCGCGACGCCGAGCACGCGTTTCGCGTCCTGGAAGCGCGGGGTGGCACACCGGTGCAAGAGGTGGAACGCGATTCGGCAGCGCAGGGTAGCTTCAAAACTTTCGTGATCACGACGCCCTTCGGGGATACGACGTTTCGCTTCGTGGAGAGGAGCGGCGACTACCATCTGTACCCCGGCATGCAGCCCTACACGAAACCCCGCGGCGGCTGCAATACTCTGGGCTTCACCCATTTCGATCATATCACGTCGAACTTCGAGACGATGGCGCCTGCGTTGTTATGGCTGGAGCACGTGCTAGGATTCGAGCGCTTCTGGGACGTGGAGTTTCACACCGATGACGTCCACCCGAGCGAGAGCCAGGGTTCCGGCTTGCGCTCCGCGGTCATGTGGGACCCTGCGTCTGGAGTGAAGTTCGCAAACAATGAACCCTACCGACCGCACTTTCGCGAGTCTCAGATCAACATCTTCCATGAACAGCACCGCGGCGACGGGGTGCAGCACCTGGCGATCTCCGTGAAAGACATTCGGAGCGCGGTGCGGAAGCTGAGGACCCGAGGCGTCGAGTTCATGCCAACGCCCGGCACCTACTACGACCTGCTCCCCGAGCGGTTGGAACGTCTCGGCATTCGTCTCGACGAGAACGTGGACGAGCTGAGGGAGCTGCAGATTCTGGTCGACGGCGACGAGCAAGGCGGCTACTTGCTGCAGATCTTTCTCAAGGACTCGGCGGATTTGTATCACAGCGAAGAGGCTGGGCCCTTTTTCTACGAAATCATCCAGCGCAAGGGGGATCAGGGGTTCGGCGCCGGAAACTTCAGGGCTCTGTTCGAGAGCATCGAACGCCACCAACAGAAGGTGGGCGGAGGTGATTGACCGCCTGCTGCGCGGAAGCGTACCGAAGAAGCCTCATACCCAACATCTAGATGCCTCGGGACGGCTGCTCTGGGAGGAATGCTTTACACGTCACGGCTTCGACGGCGGTTATAGCATCCTGTATCATGTCAATCGTCCGCACGAGCAGGTCTCGCTGGGGCTCGTCGAAGGGTTTGAATTGCCCGAAGGGTTGTCGGGGCGCCCGCTGGCTAGGCGCCACTACAAGACCTGGGAGCTTTCGGGTGACGGTCCAAGCCCGACGTTGGCCCGCAGACCACTGTTGTTCAACGATGATTTGGTCGTCTCCGTTTTGAAACCCGGAGTCGACGACGATCGCTACTTCGTCAACTCGGACGCCGACGATCTGTATTTCATCCAACGAGGTGGCGGCACGCTTCTGAGCCCGTTTGGGACATTGAAGTTCCGTCAGGGTGACTACGTGTGCATTCCGCGCGGAGTGCTTCACCGCTTCGAACTCGCCCCGGGCGATGAGCAGTACTGGTTGAGCATCGAGGTCTTCGGTGAGATCGAGATCCCCAAGAGCTACCTGAATAGCGTCGGCCAACTCAAGCTCGACGCGCCCTACTGTCACCGGGATTTCAAGGTGCCGGAATTCCATGGCCCCGAGGATGAAGAGCTCAGGCTCTTGATGGTCAAGCGCGGTGGGCGGTTTCATGGCTTCGAGTGCGTGCACTCGCCGCTCGATGTCACCGGCTACGACGGGACCGTGTACCCGCTCGTATTCAACATCCTGGATTTCGAGCCGCGTGTGGGTCAAATTCACCTGCCGCCGAGCGTGCACACCACGTTCGCGGCGAGCGGCGCGGTGATCTGCAGCTTCGTCCCGCGCCCGCTCGATTTTCACGAGCGGGCGGTCCCCTGCCCCTACCCCCACTCATCCGTGCATGTCGATGAGCTCCTGTTCTACGTGAGCGGAAACTTCGAGTCACGAAAGGGTGTGCAGGCGGGCAGTATTTCCCACCATCCCGCTGGAATTCCGCACGGCCCCCACCCGGGCGCCTATGAAGCGAGCCTGGGCAAGACGCACACGGACGAGCTCGCCGTGATGATCGATTGTCAGGCGCCGCTCAGGACCACGAAGGTGGCCGCTGGCGTCGAGGATGCTAGCTATCACGACAGTTTCTTGACGTGACTACGCCCGCGAATCGAACGCGGTCTTTCATGAATGAAAGGTGTGCCAATGGTTGTTGTAACAAATCGCATTGCCGTTGCGGAGGGCCACACGATCGACTTCGAAGATCGCTTCAAGAGGCGTGCTCATCTGGTGGACCAAGCACCTGGTTTCATACGCAATGAGGTCCACCGACCCCGTCCAGTGAAGTTCAACCATGAAACGGGCGCGTGGGATCCCGACCAGGAAACGCAGGGTTACTACGAA
This sequence comes from uncultured delta proteobacterium, assembly GCA_963809955.1. Taxonomy (GTDB): domain Bacteria; phylum Myxococcota_A; class Polyangia; order Polyangiales; family Polyangiaceae; genus JAICQQ01. The sequence continues at coordinate 58,080 of CAWELQ010000024.1, read as the reverse complement.
GTCAAAACCTGGTGGCGCAGCTTCGAGGATTTCGCGGCCTGGACCAAGAGCCCCGCGTTTGCCGAGGCGCATGCCCAACGCGCGCCGAAAGAGATGTTCGCTGGTCCGAGCCAGCTCGTTGTGCATGAGGTTTTTCTGAGCACCGACCTCGAGCTGGGTTGACTGCGCCCGAACCCGGGGTCCAAGGAGCGCTTGCTCAGCGCCGATATCGGGGGGCGGAAACACCCCGCGTGCGCTTGTCCACCAGTGCGGCGGTAAGCCGCGAAATTGCCTGATTTTCAGCCAGTTCGGCGTGAGTCCCAGGTTCTGCCCGGGCACGGCGAACGGGGTGCGCAGGCACGTGGCGTTGCTGCCCGGACGGCGCCTGTCCTGCAACCTTCGGCGTGCCGCGCTGTTACGGGCGCGTCTTCCAATCGACAAACAAGAGCGGTTGGTCAGCGCGCGCTGAAAGGTTCCGAGCAGGACCGATCCTGCTCGGTATGGGGGGCCACAGCGCTCGCTCACCTGCGTGTGTTGGAAAGAGCGCGCCCGGGGGCATGACACTGAGGTTTCTAGGAGTTGTCTCCTCGCGATGCCAGTCTGCCGTGTAGGTTTTTTCTCGACATCGGCGCCCCCATCCTGTAATCGAGCGCTGACAGTGCCGTTCCCTGCTCCATGGTCGTGGGGCAGTGGATAGGGGGCGCGCACTGACAAACCAGTTTTATGCGTCTCATGCTCAATCGGGGGGATTTTCATGACCCATATCCCGGAAGTAGCCATGACCGCGAAGCAACACGAGAAGCTCCCAGAACCGACGGAGACGCCCATTTCGTGCGTCCGTGAACTCAGCCACCCGAGCCCTGGGACCCAAGCCCCCGCTCTCCCGCAACAGGGTCTACAACCAGCCAAAATACCGAGTTTTCCCCGCTTGGAGGCACGTGCCGCGGACGCAATCGTGAGCACTCTGGTGGAGGCTGGCGTCGATACGTTCTTCGGCATTCCGGGTGGTCCCGTATCACCCGTGTTCGACGCCATCCTGAACACTCCGCGCGCGCGGCTGATCGAGTCCCGGCACGAGACCGGGGCTGCGTTTGCCGCCGCGGGCTACTATCGCGCTACCGGGCGCGTGCCCTGCGTCGTGGTCACGGCCGGTCCCGGCGCAACCAACGTGGTTACCGGCGTGGTGTCGGCGCATCTCGAACAAGTGCCCATGATCGTGATTTGCGGGGATGTGGCCTGGCAAGCCGAAGGGGGGCGCCTGCTGCAAGATTCTGGGCCCGAAGGGATCGACATCGAGCAGATTCTGGGTGCGGCTACTCGCGCGAGCCTGCGGGTAAACCATTCGGCGTCGGCGTCTTCCTTCGTAATCGCTGCGTTGCGCGCCGCCACGAACCCCGAACGTCGCGGTCCCTCCTTGCTGGTCGTACCGATTCATCAGGCGACTCGCCCGGTTCCGAGCGCGCGCATCGAGCTTGCGGAACCGGGTCAGCCTGCTGCCCCCGACGCTGCCACGGTCGAATACGCCTGTCGCAGGCTCGCACGAGCCAAACGGCCTCTGCTGGTGGTAGGTGCCGGCGCTCGCGAGCACGCCGGCGCGCTGAAGAGCCTGGTCGACTTGCTGGATGTGCCGTTCGTGACCACGCCCCGTGCCAAGGGCTTGGTGAGCGAGCTGCATCCCCGGTCGCTGCGCCACGGCGGGCTGGCGGCGTCCATGTGGGCGAGGAAGTACACTGCCCGCGGCGTGGACGTGGCGCTGGTTCTGGGGACCGACCTGGACGACTGCTCGGTGGGGCCGACGCCGTACGTGGAACCCGGTGGAGAGTTGATCCACGTCGACCTGAACGCGAGCGTTTTCGGTCGGAATATCCCGACCAGTCTGGGCATCGTTGCCGATGTAGGCGAGACGGTGAGGCTCATGATCCACACCATCCAGCGGCTGGGTCTGTTCCACGGGAAGGTCAAGAAAGAGCTCAGCGAGCTGCGCCGGTCTTCACCCTTCGACGTCGTGAATTTCAGGGAGCACGCTGGCGCGATCATCTCTCCCTATCGCGCCCTCGCGGACCTCGAAGCGGCGGTCGGCAAGGACGCCTGCTTCGTTACCGACATCGGCGAGCACATGCTCTTCGCGCTTCACTATTTGACCGCGCGCGGACCAAACCACTTTTTGATCAACCTGGGTCTGGGCAGTATGGGGTCGGGCATCGCCTCTTCCATCGGCGTTTCGCTGGGAGATCGGAGTCGCCCCGTCGTTTGCGTGTGCGGTGACGGTGGGATGCAGATGGCAGGCGGCGAGCTATTGGTGGCGTTGAAGGAGAAGTTGCCCGTCGTTTTCGCCGTCTTCAACGACGCCCGCTACAACATGGTCTACCACGGCTACAAGCAGGTGTTCGGGCGCGAAGCGCCTTGGGAGACTCCGTGGGTCGACTTCGCCGGCTGGGCTCGCTCGCTGCAGATTGCTTCGATTCGCATCAACCACCCGGGCGAGATTACCCCCAGCTTGCTCGAGGCGATGACCGCACGCGGGCCCGCGCTGCTCGACATTCGCATCGAGCGCGATACCCGCTTGAGCGGTGGCGGGCGGAACGAAGCGCTGCGTCATATGAGTATGCTGCACGAATCCCTGAGTCACGCCTCATGAGCGCCAGCATCACGGGCCTGGGCCTCTGGCTCCCCGAAGCGGAACGCGACAATTCGTGGTGGCCGGCCGAGTTCTCCGAGCGCGCGTCCAGATCTGCAGAACGCGAGTTGGTGGACGTCGACACCCAGAGTGGTTCTGCGGCGGACAGGATCGCTGCGCGCTACTTCGAGAGCGAGCGGGGTGACCCGTTCATGGGGACCAAGCGTCGCCGCGTGGCAGCGGCGGGCGTCAGCGCTCCCGAAGCCGAGGCGTGCGCCGCACGAGCTGCACTCGACGACGCAAAACTCAAGGCGTCGGAGCTGGACGCAATCTTCAGCTGGGCGGCGGTGCCGGAACGCATCGTGCCGCCGAGCGCGCCGAAGGTGGCGCACCTATTGGGAGCATCGCGTGCCTATGCCCTCGGTATGGATGCCGCTTGTGCGACGCCGATCTTGCAGCTCGAGCTGGCCGCTTCCCTGATCGACTCGGGCCGGGCCCAGCACGTGCTACTGACTCAGAGCCACCTCATCACGCGGACCTTTGCGGCGATGCACCCGGCATCGCCCAATGTGGGTGATGCTGCGACGGCGATGCTGGTGTCGCGTACGGAGCGCCCGGGAATCCGCATGACCGTGGCGGCAACGCATGGCGAATACTACCCCTCGGTCACTTGGTGTCGCGGCAAGCAGCAAGATCCTCCCTGGTGGGAGGAAGGGTCGGCATATTATCTGGGTAGCCAGGACAGCAAGGGGGCCCAGGAACTGGTTCTCGGTACGGTACGACTGGCCGCGCAAACCATCCGCGAACTTCTGGAGCGTGCTCGTGTTAGCCTCGATGAGGTCGAGGTATTGGCCAGTGTGCAGCCTCGACGCTGGATCCCCAGCGCGATTGTAGAGGCTCTTGGCTGTGAGTGCGAAGCCCCTCAGACGTTCGACCAGCTCGCGCATCTGGGTGGTTGCGGCGTAATCACCAATCTGTGTGCCGCGCGTGAGTGTGGGTTGTTACATTCCGGGACGCCTGTCGTCCTGTATGCGCAAGGAGCTGGATTTACCCGCGCGGCTGCTCTGGTCTCATGGTATTGAATCTCTTTCGAGCTTTCAATGACCTACCAGAGCGAACCCCCGCTGGTCATTCTCTGTACAACCGGTGAAGACCATGCGTGGCTTCGCGGGCTGGCGGAGCGCCGTTTCTCTGGCCTGGAGCGCACCTTCGAGTTGATCGAATCTGCACTCGACGTGGAAACGGGCGTACAGCAGGTGCGCCGCTCGATGGGCGGTGTGCCGCTGGGGGTGGTTGCCTCCGATGAGGCGGAGGGCCTGCTTGCACTCGAGCACGGCGCCGATGAAGCGGTGCCCACCGAGAAGCTCGATGAGAAGTCCGCGCTGGCGTTCTTCGATCGCGTGCTGTTGCGCGCGCAGCTACGCGGCGAACAGGAGCGGCTCCAGGCGTCTTTCGTTCATTCGGAGAAGCTGGCTGCGCTCGGAACCCTGGTGGCCGGCGTCGCCCATGAAATCAACAATCCGCTCACTTCGCTGCTGCTCTCGGTCGAGGGGCTGAAAGTTCGCACGGAGCCCTTGCATCGCGCCTACCGAGCACTGGGAGAACTGCTCCGGGATTGCCAGGAGCCGGGCATCGACGACCTTCTGGACGTGCTCAGGTTGGGTCGTACCGGCGCCCCGCTCACTGAGACTCAGGACTTGCTGGACGAAATTGGAGCTTCGGCGAACACGATTGCAAGGGTCGTACGCGACCTGAAGCTGTTCTCTCGACCCGACGACGAGGTGGCTCCAGAGGTGATTGACCTGCGCGACCTGGTGGACCAGGTCCTCAGGATCGTCGGCAGGCAGTTGCGCGAGAACGCCGCTATCGAGCGCGACTACGAGGACGATCTGCCGCTGATTGTCGCCCCGCCCGCGCGCTTGGTCCAAGTGGTGACCAATGTGCTGTTGAATGCCGGACATGCCATCAACCAGGTGGCGCGTCCGGCGCATCGCATTCGCATCTCGGCCAGAGCGGATGACGAAACCATCGCTCTTGCGATCACCGACACCGGCCCGGGCATCCCTTCCGATGTCGTGGAACGCATCTTCGATCCATTCTTCACCACCAAGCGCGACGGCGCCGGGACTGGTCTGGGGCTTTCCATCTCGCGCTCGATCTTGCGGCGGCTGGGCGGCGACCTGTTGGTGGAGTCGGTGCACGGCGACGGCGCCACCTTCATCGCGCTGATTCCGCGGCCCGATCGCAACGCGCTCTTCGAGGCCTACCGGCGTGCGGCGCCCTCTGCAGTGCCCGATAGCCAACCGGAACGTCAGAAGCGGGTATTGGTTTTGGACTCCGATGAACGAGTGCTGAGGGCATTCGCGCGCGCTCTGGACACCCAATACGAAATGCTGCTCGCGCAGGACGAGCAAGAGGCTATCGATCTGATGGAATCAGGGTCTCACGCGGATATCATCGTTGCCGACGTTTCCGGCCCCGATCGGCCGGGTCTCGGATTCTTTGGTTGGTTGAGCAAGCAACAACCCGAACTGACCGAGCGGGTCATCTTCGTTGCCCCCGGAGACCAACAGAGGCCAGCTCTCGTGGCGGAAACCCGACAGCCCGTTCTGGAAAAGCCCGTTGCCCGAGGCGAGTTGCTCAAGGCCATCGAAGAGACCCTGCATCCTGCGGACAGCCCACGAAAAAAGAACGGCGTCTGACCGTGCGAACGAGCTCGTGGCTCACCACCTGATTCTGGTCGAGCCGTTGTACTTGTCCCGAAGGCGCGTCGAGAGTTCGGCCTCGACGTGGCAAGCTTCGAACGTGCCAACGGCCGCGCCGGCAATCGCAGATTCGATCCACATGTACTCCGCGTGGTACACCATTTCTATATCGCGGGGGCCGTGCCGTTCGAGCGTCCACTCGCCGTAGCTCGTGGATTGGCGTCGGGCGGCGAGCCCTTGCTCGGTCACGCGCACGGGGTCGTGCGCCAGAACACGGATCAACACGCGGCCGAGCACGCTGGCGGCAAAGGCGGACGCATTGCGGCGCGTGATCTCGTGGATGCCGTCGTGCAGGCTGCTCGGGCTGGTGACGGTGGCGCCGGCCACGGCGAGCTCCACCAAGTATTCGCCAAGCGGGTAGAATCGGATGGACGAACGCGGCAGCGGTAGACAGACTCGGGCGAAGGCGTCCAGCCTATCCATACTCTTCAGTACGTTGAGCACACTCTTGAAATACAGCCCACGCACACGTGCCGAGGGAGGCACGTCGCGAAGGCGCTCCACGATATCGCAGTGCGGTGCGATGAGCTCCATTGCCGCCTGCGGGTGCTCCGACACTCCCACAGCATAACGAGTTCGGCCCGCGCCGCTAGGGGACACGCCGGACCTGCCTGAATTTCCGCGCACCCGGCCATGAACACGAGTTCGGTCTTCCGCGCTGGCCGCCGGCTGTCTCGTGAGGGGAACAGATGAAAATAGCTCGAGTTATCTAAGTCTCGGGTCTACCGGCTGCCGGGCGAGCGCTTCGCAAATGCGCAGCGCTGGGTTCGGCGCGCCGAGCAGCTCGGGGTCGACCCAGTGCACCGGCTGATCTTTGAGCCAGGTGCGCTGGCGTCGCGCGAACACCCGGGTGGCGCGGTAGACCGCCTCCTCCAGCAGAGCCCCGTCTCGGTCCCCGGCGAGCTGCGCCGCTGCGATTTGCTTGTAACCCACCGATTGCATGGCGCGCGTGTCCGCGTAGCCGCGTGCCAAGAGGCTCTGGACTTCATCGACCCAACCCGCTTCGAACATGGCATGCGCGCGCTTGCGGATCCGCTGGTCCAGCTCGAGGCGTGGATGTGCCACACCGAGTAGGCGCGCTCGGTAGCGCGGCTCACGAAAGCCATGGCGCTCCTGGAAACTGCTCATGGGCTCACCGCTCAGCTCGTAGACCTCGAGCGCTCGGCTGACCCGAACGAAGTCGTTCGGATTGAGCCGAGCAGCGCTACTCGGGTCGACGCGCGCGAGCTCACGATGGAGCGCGACGCGCCCCTCTCGCTTCTCGATCTCGCGATGCCTGGCGCGCAGCTCCGGGTCACCAGCAGGCGCTTTCGCAAGACCATATAAGAGCGCCTTCACCCAGAGAAAGGTGCCCCCGCAAACGATTGGCTGGCGCCCCTTCGCGTGAATGTCGGCGACGGCGGCGTCGGCCAACTCGCACCACCTTGCAGCATCCATGGGTGCGTCCGGTTCCACGATGTCCACGAGATGGTGCCGGACGCGGCTTCGCTCCTGCGCGCTGGGCTTGGCGGTCCCGATGTCGAAGTACCGGTACACCTGCATGCTGTCGGCGTTGACGATTTCTCCGTCCAGGCTTTGGGAGAGGGTCAGGGCGAGTTCGCTCTTTCCCGAAGCGGTGGGACCGACGACGACGAGTAGCTCGGGCGGTGAGGACGGGCTCGACACGGCGGCTCGGTCAGCGGCGTCCCACGCGCCGTTCGAGCTCTGACCAGCTCAAGAAGGCGACGATGGGGCGACCATGTGGACAGTACCCGGCGAAATCCGTGCCCTCGAGCGCTTGCAGTAGAGCGACGGCTTCATCCTGACTCACCGCATCTCCGGCTCGCACTGCGGAGTGGCACGCCATGGTCGCCAGGGCCTTGTCCAGAGCGTCAGAAAACCCGCGCGCCCCCGTGCGGCCCAGCTCGCCGAGCAGGTCTCGCAAGAGCAACTCGGCGCTGCCTTTTTGCAGGAGTTTCGGCACGCTGTGGACGCTGACCATGTCCGGGCCGCGCACGCGTACCTCGAGCCCCATGGCCCTGATCTCTTCCGCCCGTTCGTCGAACAGCTCGACTTCTTCGTGCGTGAGCTGCAGCGTGACCGGAAACAGCAGCGTTTGCGAAGCAACTTGGCGGTCCTGGTACTGTGCGCGTAGCTTGGCGAACAGCACGCGCTCGGCTGCTGCGTGTTGGTCCAGCACGTAAATGCCTTCGGGCCCCTCACACAACAGGTAGGTTTGGCGGACCTGAGCCAGGAAGCGAAGCCTGCCCCACTCGGTCGCAATTTTGTGCGGCTGAGTGGCGACGTCCGCCGCCTCGAGCAGCGCGCCCAGAACGGGTTCGCGTGTCTGGCCCAGCTGCGGCGAACGGGTGCTTTTAGTGCTGCCGTACCCCACTCTGGGTCCGTCGGGCGTTTGGGGCACGGAGCGCTCGACGTCTTCCGCTCCCGGGGCCCCAACGGGGGCATTGCGCGACGGACCTGGCGTGGTTGCGCGCTCCCCGGCGGGCTCTGCGAAGCGTTGCGCAAGAGACCTGCTGATGATGCCATAGAGCGCATCGGTGACAGCGCGCGGATCGGCGAAGCGGACTTCTGCCTTCTGTGGATGCACGTTGACGTCGACCAGTGCGGGCGGCAAGTCGAGAAACACCACGCCCTTCGGATAGCGGCCACGTTCGAGCACGCTACCGTAGGCATGGGCGATGCTTGCAGCGATGGCCCGGTGGCGGACAGGGCGTCCATTGACCAGGAGGCGCAGGCCTTGGGCGCCCTGTCGAGCTCGCTCGGGTTTGGATAGGTACGCTTCGACGCGCAGCGGCCCGCGTTCACCCACGCATTCGGCCAACTCCTCCTCGGCAATCACCTGGGCGACGCGTTCGGCGCGGCCTCGAGCGCGTAGCCATTCGCGCACCTTGCGCCCGTCACGTTCTACGGTGAAGGTGACGTCGGGCCGTGACAGAGCGGCCAGCTCCACGGTTTCCGTGACGTGCCCGGACTCCGTGCCGGTGGAGCGAAGGAACTTCCTTCGAGCGGGCACGTTGAAGAACAGGTCCTTGACCTCGATGCTCGTGCCCACGGCGCTGCCGATCGGTCGGATGCTGGGGTCCGCGCCAGCTTCGGTCAGGATCTCGATGCCACCCGTGGCACCGCGGGCGCGGGTGCGCAGCATGAAGCGACTCACCGATGCGATGCTGGGAAGAGCCTCGCCGCGAAAGCCGAAGCTCGAGATCGCGTGCAAGTCTTCGAAGCGCGTGAGCTTGCTGGTGGCATGGCGCTGTAGACACAGGCGCGCGTCCGCTTCACTCATCCCGATGCCGTCGTCGCTCACACGGATCTGCGCAATTCCTCCCGCGCGGATGGCTACGTCGCAGCGAGTTGCTTGCGCGTCCAGCGCATTTTCTACAAGCTCCTTGACGACGCTTGCCGGACGCTCAACGACCTCGCCGGCCGCGATCTGACTGGCGAGTGCGTCGGAGAGCACGCGGATGCAGGAGTCCACCTCGCCAGTATAGGCACAAATGCCGCGGGTGTTCGCTCAGTTGCGCGTCACCGCGGCATTGGGCGCCGCAGATGCTCTCAGTTGGCGGGTTCGACCGAGACCTTTTTCTTGGTCTTGCTGGCGTACTCGTACTTCACGACGCCGTCCACCAGCGCGAAGAGCGTGAAGTCCCTGCCGATTCCGACATTGCGGCCAGGGTCGATGCTCTGGCCGACTTGACGCACGAGAATCCCACCGGCCCGCACTTCCTCACCACCATACACCTTGATGCCACGGTACTGGGGATTCGAACCGCGACCGTTGCGCGTGGAGCCGCCGCCTTTCTTGTGCGCCATGACTAAGCCTTCACTCCCGTGATCTTGACCTGTGTGAAATACTGGCGATGCCCTTGCTTCTTGCGGTGCTTTTTACGCCGCTTGAACTTGAAGACAATGAGCTTCGCGCCTCTGTCTTGCGCGACGATCTCGGCTTCGACTTTTGCCCCGCTGACCAGCGGTTGGCCGAACTTGGGTTCGTCGCCGCCGACCATCAAGACTTCGTCGAAGGTGATCTTGCTGCCGGGCTCGCCTGCGAGCTTCTCGACTCTGAGGAGGTCGCCCTCCGCAACTCTGTACTGTTTGCCGCCAGTGCGGATAACTGCGTTTGCCATGGGAAAGGGTCGCGAACCCTAGTCTCAAAGCCACCAGCGCGCAAGCCAGGGGCCGTAGCCTCGTCCTCGCGCGCCGAGACGCGCTCCAGGGCCAGGTCCAGTCGCCTGATTTGGGCCATTTTTTCGCTGAAAGCAGCCTGCGTGTCGCCTCGTATCTCATCTGTTCAGTATCGGGGCCGACCCACCCGCGCGGGATTCCTCACGACTCAGCGTGTGGACCTGTCCTACCCCGCCTGCCGTTCGCGGGCGTGGTTTCCGGCCGGCCCCCTCTCTTCGCTGGCGCGGATGGCAGCCGAGACGAGTCAGAGTCGGTCCGAACACCACAGATCGGAGCACTTTGGGAGCGCTTTTCGCACATGTCGGCGCTCGGTAGCTCTCGCGAAAGTGACTGACGCTTCGAAGCATCGACGGTATCCTCGAGATTCGATGAGGCTCGTAGGTTACTGTGGAGTCGCGAGGCTGGGGCTCTGTTGGATTGGGTTGATGGTCTACCTACCCTCGCACGTGGCGCACGCTCAGCAGCAGACCCCCAAGGAAGCGAGTGCCGCCTCGGAAGCCGCCGACAAGGACAAGGCGGCTCAAGAAAAGGCAGTGAAGGCCGCTAAGAAGCCTGTGGCCCCGAAGGTCGAAAGCAAGGAAACACAAGACGCTTCGGGCGTGAAGACCTACAAGTTCGGCGCGGTGGAGGTCGAGGGTCGGCTCAAGGCGCCGCAGATCCTGTACTTCCTGCGGCGGGTGCGCGCGGAGTTCCGCGCGGGTTTGCTGGGTCATCGGTCCTTCCTGCCCGAGTTGTCGGATACTCGACGGAGCCCCGCGCTTCGATGACCGCTCCTGCTCAGGTCAGTGCGGGCAAAGCGCCCCCCCCGGTCATCCTGCGGACCGCCGCTGTTTGGGGGACCAGCGTGCTCGCCATCGACGAGCTGGCGACGGGTAGCTCGCTCATGCTGGGGGAAGGCGAAGACGCCCTGATTGCCAAGCCCGAGGGCAGTCAGCTGGCGGACATGCCGATTCGCGCGGTGGGTCAGGGCTGGGAGCTCGACGCGCGTGGTGCAACCGGGGGCAAGCTCTTCCTGCGAGGGCGCGAAGAGAACCCGGCAGAGCTCGCTCAGAGTGGCGCGCCCATCCCGATCGTGGCCGGCGACTACGGCCTCTTGCAGTACGAGAACTTCTCGCTGTTCTTCCAATTCTCCTACGCGCCGCCGGTGATGAAGCGCCGGCAGCAGTTCGACTACGGGCTGATTCTGTCGTTTATCTTCGCATTGGTCGCCGTTTTGGGCGGGCTTGCGTTGATCTGGGCCATCACCACGCCCGCGGGCATCCCGAAACCGCTCGAGCTCACCAGCCAGTCGGAGCTTGCTCTTCAATTCAACCTGAAGTCCCAAGAGGAAGAGCCCGAGCCCCAGCCGACCTCCGCGGACTCCGAGGATGGCAAGGGCATCAAAGATCCCGGTGCCGTGGACAAGAAGCCGCAAGGGGGAGGCAAGAAGATCAAGGGCGCCGAGGGTGTGCTCGGCAAGCGCGGGCTTCAGGACAAGACCGAGCTGAAGGGCGAACCCAAAGCAGGGCTGGGCGGCATGGCCGAGGTGCTGACGAGCGAGGTGGGCGAAGAGGTGGCCAAGACGCTCGGCACCATCAGCTCGGTGGCGGACGCCCTGGGTGGCCTACGCTCCGATCAAATCGTACTCGGTCGCGGTTCGGGTACTGGGCTCAAGGGCTCGGGCGCGGCGGGGGGCGGTACCGAACCGGGCGGCGTGCCTTTCGGGTCCGGGACACTCGATACCGGGTGGGGCCCGGGCAAGGGTGGCGGTTATGGCTCCGGCAAGGGAGGACCCGGGGGGCGCGGGCTCGGTGGACATGGCAAAGGCGGCAAGGGGGAAGGCGCCGGATCCGGCGACGGGGGTGGCGAGCGAAAGGTGCAAGCCTCCGATTCGCCCAAGCCTGGTTCCGGGCTGTCGCCGGCTCAGATCCAGCGCGTCGTGTATTCGCGCATGGGTGCGTTCCGCGCCTGCTACGAAGGGGCCGCGGCGCGCGACCCGAATCTCAAGGGGACCGTGACCGTCTCGTGGAGCATTACGCCCGGCGGCTCGGTGACGGGGGCCTCGATCGGCGGGTCGAGCCTGGGGAACGCCAGGGTGGAGGGGTGCGTGCTGCGCCAGGTGAAACGGCTGCGTTTTCCCGTCGCCGACAAGGCCACGAATGCCTCGTTCCCGTTTGCTTTCCGCCCCAGCAAGAAGTGACAGACTTGGCATGGGCATGGCATGTTGAGGGAGCATTGCCACGAGGTAGCCCGAAAGATGGCGGAAAATAGCTTGTTAGCGAATGGGACCAAGGGGCGCTGCACCCCGTGTTTGGGGGCCGAGTGCCCCAAGAGCGCGAGCTGGTGGGCGCTCACGTTGTGTCTGCTGGTCGCTGCTTGTGGCAGCAAGGAGGAGCAGCGAACGCTCGAACCGGCGCGCGTCGCGATGAACGAGAGCGTGTCCGCGATCTACGACGATGGCGAGCTCGTCATCTACGAAGTGAAGGCGCCGTTCGAGCTACCCATCGTTGCGCCCGACCGCGCTTCCCGGCAAGCGCTTCAACGGGACAATGTCGAGCCCTATGGAGCCGCGCCCTGGCTGCTGAACGATCAGGTCAAGGTACAAATCAGCTGGGTGATCAGCAACCTCGACCCGGACACCCACAACGTCGAGCTCATCGTGGACCCCTGGAACGAGTTTGGTAGGTATTGGCCGGGCGTCAGCATCATCGACGAAAGCAATGGCGAGGCTCTGCCGAATCTGTCGGGCTACGACCGGCTGATCGAGGTCCCAGGTGTCGATGCTCCGGGCGAGGCGCGCCGACACGGTGTAATCACTTTCGACAACATGCATGAGCTCGCTATCGACTTCGCCACGGCGCTGGCCATCATCCAGAATCCGCCCCCCGAAGACGACCCCAACGTGCCCTACGGGGCTGCCACCCTGGTCAACCACGCCTTCGACATCCACAACTGGAGCTCGGGCGACGTCTTGGTGCGCAGCTACGTTCCGGAGGTCATCGCCGGGCTCACTGGTTTCGACTTCGGCTTGAGAACCACCGGGGAGCCCGGCAACGTCTCGCTCGAGATCGTGGTGGAGCTCGTTGACACGGGCGACGGGCGAGTGCTGGAGGACGGCAGCAGCGACCCGGTGCTCGAGACTCCAGACACGCAGTTCACTGTCGGAGAGTAGCCGGGGCCTTCAGGGGTTGGGCTTCGCCTCGATGATTTCGTCTGGGACGGACGTGGGCCTTGCCTGCTGGTTGTCAGGACCAGCGTTCCGCGGCTTCTCCGCCGAGGACAGGTCATCCAGCAGTCGGGCGAATTCCGCGCTGTCGAAACGGAAGCGCCCATGGAGCTCCGGGCCACGTGCCACGAGAGTCCCGCTTGCCAGGGCTTTGGCGGCCGGTCCTTTCGTCAGCATCGGTTGGACCTTGGCTTCCAGTTCTCGGAGGAAGGTGGCGAGCTCACGGCAGCGCTCCGGGGCAGCGCAGCGGACCAGCAGCCGAACGCTGACCGAGTCGTTGACGTCGACCCGGAGCGCGGCTGCTCGAATGGTGCTGAGCGGTGATTCTTCCAGCGCTTCCTCGTGGAACAGCCGGCTCAGCCATTTGGGCTCGAACTCGACAGTGGCCAGTGCTGCTGCCCCTTCCCCCAGGGCGCGTCTGAGCGAGTTGTGAACCTTGCTTTCGAGCGTGCTTTTCGCGCGGCCGTCCAGGGTCCGCATCATGCTTCTGAGCTCGTCGTCTTGACCGACCAAGAGCATCCCGTCATCCAGCAGGGCCACTTCGGGGCTCGAGCTCTGGCGGTCGCGCAGCAGCGTGAGCGCACCGGTCTGTTTCCGTTTCGGATCTCCACCGCGCGCGCGCACGACTCGTTCCACGCAGCGGGCGGTCTGCTCCCGCGGAAAGTCGCCGCTGGCCGCTACGGCCACGCCGGGTGCCGTGCGGCCGGGCGGAGTCTCGAGCAGGGCCACGACCAGGCTCTTCACTCCCGCGGTGGGATCGTACCCGCAAATGTCCGAGAGATGTCCCACCCCGGCGATTTCGTGCTCCTTGCCGAAGAGCGCCGAACCGAGCGCCTGCGCATTGGGCTGAGTCAGATCCAGGGACAGCACGAAAGGCGCGTCCTCGGGGATCGCGCCGAGTGCCGCGTTCAGCGCTTCGCCGTGCTGTTCCGACGGCTCGATCACTCGTTCGAGGGGGGTTCCGCGCGTCAACGCGAACAGCAGCAGAGCGCCACAGGCGACGATCAAGCTGAGCTGGAGGTGCTTCGGTTTCACGCTCTGCGCTTTCAGTTAGGCAGAGCTGCCCGTGGCGCGCAAGCGGCGGCGCACGGGGGCATGAGCCAGCCCCGTTGCGCTCAGGCTTCGTCGGTCGTGCGACGTCCCTGCGAGCGGCGCCGTCCTTCCGGTCGTGGCGGGAAGACGCGGCGGTCCAAGGGACTGCGCCTCGGCAGAGCCGTGCGCCGATCTGCTCGCTTTCGCAATAGCGCGCGTAACTGCTGGAGGTTCTGGACACCAGCCCGCACCACCAGCGAACGGTGGGTTTCGCATAGCGCGATCACGCGGCCGTCGATCAAGACGCGCTCGAGCTTGCAGTCTTCTCGTTCCTCGGCTTCTGGTGAGCCGCACACTTCGCAGACGCGCGCCCGCATGAGAGCAAAGTGGACTGTTGGTCGGGCACGGGCCAAATTTTGGGAGATCGGCCGTGCCCGTCGGCCTGCAGACGCTCACGAAGCCCGGGATTTCAATGCCTTCGAGCGCTGCTCGATCCAACGGATCACCGTTTCTTCCGGGCGGGACCGGGTGAAGCGCCCGAGTTCCTGGATCCCGGTTGGGCTGGTGACGTTGACCTCGATCAAGTGCTCGCCGATCAGATCGAGCCCAACGAACCAGAGGCCATCCGCACTGAGCCGCGGACCGATGTCAGCGACCAGAGCCTGTTCTTTCGCTGTGAGCTCGGTAGGCTCGACGCGACCGCCCACGTGGATGTTCGCTCGGATGTCGTCTTCGCGAGGTACCCTCAAGATGGCTCCGAGAACCTGCCCATCGAGCATCAAGACTCGTTTGTCGCCTACGCGCACGTCGGGCAGGAACTCTTGAACCAGCGCGTGCTCGCGCCCCTCGCGAGTGAGTAAATCGATCAGAGCGCGTGTATTGGGGTCGTTGCTCGCCAGGGCCACCACTCCGCTGCCGCCTGCCCCATCCAGCGGCTTGAGTACGCCCCGGCCGCCCACCTCGTCGACGAAAGCGCGTATTTGGCCGGGGTCCGCGCTGACCATCGAACGCGGCATGTGCTCGACGAAGTGAAAGGCGTAGAGTTTTTCGTTCGCTGCGCGCAGCCCCTGGGGATCGTTCACGACGAGAGTTCGCGCTTTGATCAGGTCCAGCTGTTGCGTCAGATGGGCGTAGGCCACGTCGAAGGGGGGATCTTTGCGAATCAGGACCGCGTCGAGCTCGGATAGCTCGACGAGCTCCACGGGCCCTTGTGTCACGTGCGGAGCCTGGTCGCTCACCCGAGTGGGTCGCGCGTGAGCGAAGACGTCCGCGCCTCGCTGAAACAGATGCAGCGGCTGGCAGTGAAGCACCGAATGACCGAGCGCTTCGGCCGCACGCATGAACGCGAAGCTGGTGTCCTTGTCGAATGCCATGCTGTTGGCGGGATCCATCACGAATAAAAAGCGCAAGCCTGGCTACCTTTCATGAAGACGCTGCGAACGGTCGAGCGGGAACGTGGAAGAGCATTGCGGATGGGGCGAGTTGTCACTACTTTTGGTGTCGCGCGGTTGCCCCCCTGGGCCATCGAGAGCAGCACGAAGAGGAAGTCTAGTGCGACCTACCCAGCAGTGTAAGCGTGAACCGAAGCCGAGCAGCGGTTGGGCTTTGCCCGCCCGCGCTGCGGAAAGAAGGCGTGGCCGGCTCGTGAACCTCGCAGCGCTGGGCGCCCTGGTGCTGCTCCTGATAGGGCTGTTGCCGACGTCCGTGTCGGGCGCTCCGGGCGGCTCCGGTGCCGTGGCCAGCGAGAGCGCAGCGGCCACGCGGGCAGCGCTCCAGCAATTGAGGCAGGGCGGAAACGCGGTCGACGCCATGGTGACCGCCGTGCTGGTGAGCGGGGTCACTAGCCCTACCTCCAGTGGCATCGGTGGTGGTGGTTTCGCACTCGTGTGGCTGGCGAACGACAAGACTGCCACCGTTATGGACTTTCGCGAGACTGCCCCGCAAGCGGTGGACGTTGCGGCGTTCGAGCAGCGCCCGCTTCCTGACGCGCGGCGTGGTGTCTTGGTGGGTGTACCGGGCGAAGTACGCGGGCTGTACGAGCTGCACCGGCGTTTCGGGAAGCTGCCTTGGGACCGAGTCGTGCGGCCCGCCGTGGAGGCGGCGACGCGAGGCTTTCAAGTGGGGCGCCACCTGGCCCAGATGCTGGCTTATGCACGGAAGCAGCTCGTCATGGATCCGGGCCTGTCGAGCGTCTACTACCCGAATGGTACGCCAGCTCTGTTTGGCCAGCGCCTGAAGAACCCCAAGCTGGGCAAGACGCTGTCGCGGATAGAGCAGCAGGGGCCGCAGGCGTTCTACCAGGGAGCCGTGGCCAAAGACTTGGTGGATGCCACGCGCGCGCTGGGCGGAGCGCTGACGCTCGCGGATCTGGAGGCGTATCGCCCGATCGAGCGGGCTCCCCTGAGCTTTCGTTGGGAAGGCAAGACGGTTCACAGCATGCCCCTGCCCTCTGCCGGCGGGATGATGCTCGCCCAGACCCTGGCGATGTTTGGTAGCGAAGAGCTGAAGAAGCTCGGCTATCAGAGCGGGGCCTATGATCACATGCTCGCCGAGGCGATGCGTGGAGCCGTGGCTGACCGGATGCGCTTTCTGGGCGATCCAGCCTTCGAGCAAGTGAATCTCGAAGCGCTGCTCGCGCCCAAGCGGCTGGCGGCACGGCGTCGCAAGATAGCGCTCGACCGCACCCATGGCATCCCGCGTTTCGGTTTGGAAGAGCACGGGACGCACCACCTGTGCACGCTGGATTCCGAGGGCAATATGGTGTCGCTGACCACCACCGTGAACCGCTTGTTCGGCGCCAAGTTCACGGCTCCCGAGAGCGGTGTGGTGCTCAATGACGAACTCGACGATTTCACCTCGGCGAAATCCGTCGCCCCGTTCGGCATGAGCCAGAGTCCGAACCGGCCGCGTCCCGGCGCTCGACCCATTTCCAGTATGACGCCGACCATCGTCGTGGAACAGGGCCGCGCCATCCTTGCGCTCGGAGGATCGGGCGGCACGGCCATTGCGACCAACGTCACTCAGCTCGCTTTGGCCAATCTGGTCTTCGGCAGAACGCCGAAGCAAGCGGTTTCCGACTCTCGCTTCTACATCCCCACAGAAAAGGCTTATATCATGCTAGAAAAGAACGCTTCCAAGTCCCTGTGGGAAGATCTGCAGCGGCGCGGAGAGATTGTTGCGGAGATGCCTTACGAGGGGACAGCCGTGCAAATGGTGTCTGCCACGGGGGGACGCATCCTGGCCGCTGCCGATCCCCGCAAGCACGGGTTGGCCCTGAGCTATTGAGTGTGCGCCAGGCTCGAGGTGGTTGATGTCTGAGCGCTCCAACGATTGGCTCGTCGACGGCCTGTACGCCCTGTCCATGGCGGCGCTGCCCTGGGTAGGGAGTTGCACACCAGGGCCACGGGCGGTCTCGCGTCCCGATCCGCCGCCCGAAGTCCGGGTTCCCAGCTCGCAGCCCAATGGGCAGCAGGGCGTGCAGCAGCCTACTCCTGCCGAACCGAAGTCAGCCCTCGATTCCACGCCGCCGGATCCGGCTGCGTTCGACGCGATCCCGTGTGGACCGCACGAGTCGCCCGCCCTCGATCAGATCCGCGCCTCGCGCGCTTTCGATTTTCTCGAGCTGCGCTCCCAGCTGAAGTCTTCTGCCCGCTCGACGGGCGGCCAGCCGTCGGCGCTGGCCAGTGTCGGGGCCGCTTGTTCGGGCGCCAGCGGTCCGGGGTGTGCCTCGAGTTTGCATGCGCTGTCCATCGACTCCGGGTTCGCCGAGCAGTGCATCCAGCTCTGCTCCTTCGAATACCTGGTGGGAACCCACGGGGATCAGGTGTTTCAGGTGGCCAGTCTCGACGAGCTCGAAGCTTTTCTCGGTCCGATTGACGCTCCAGTGGAAGCCCAGTTCGTGGCTCAGGCGCATGGGTACTCGGTTTCCTGCGGGGACTCCGAAAGCGACGGCAAGCGGCTTGCGGGCTATCGAGAAGTCGCTGGGGGCTACCAGCTGCTCACCAGTCGTCTGACGGGTCAGTGCCCGATGGAACGCACACGCTACGTGGTATCCATCAGCCGGGATGCCCGGCTCGAAGAGCTATGGAAGCAGGTGCTTCCGAGCGGGACCCCTGTCTGCATCGGCCGGCGCCTGCTGGCGACCGGGCGCGCGCCCGACGCCATGTCGAGTCAGGGCGTTTCGGTGGGTGGCTACTTCGCGCGTATGGCGCGCCTGGAGGCGGAGTCCGTCTTCGCCTTCGAATTTCTCGAGCGTGATCTCACGCGCCACGGCGCTCCACGCGAGCTCATCGACGCAACGCGCGAAGCTGCCGAGGACGAGGTGAGGCACACAGGCGTGGCAAGCGCTTTGGCGAGGCAGCACGGCGCCGAGCCCGAGCGCGCCCGGCCCTGCCAACAGGAGCCGCGCTGCCTCACGGAGCTTGCTGTCGAGAATGCGTCGGAAGGCTGTCTGCGGGAGGCTTTGGGCGCGGTGGTTGGCTCCTACCAGGCGCGTGCCGCGGGCTGTCGTATGACTCGTTTGCTGCTTTCGGGCGTGGCGCGTGACGAGCTTCGTCACGCCTCGCTGTCCTATCGGATTGGGGCTTGGCTCTGGCCACGTCTGTCTCGGGTCGAGCGGGCGCGGGTGCTGTCCGGTATGGCGCGTACCACTCGAGAGCTGCGTTGCGAGCTGGCGCTGAGCCCCGCGAGCGCACTGCAGAAGACCGCCGGGCTCCCGGATGCGCGCCGCGTTCGCGCGATGGTGCACGGAGTGACCCGCCTCGTGAGGTCGCGCGGTTGGGCGAGCCGAGCCGGGGGCGCCTGAGGCATGTGTGCGCTGGTCTATCGCGAGTTTGGTGAAGCC
Organism: uncultured delta proteobacterium; assembly: GCA_963809955.1. Classification (GTDB taxonomy): domain Bacteria; phylum Myxococcota_A; class Polyangia; order Polyangiales; family Polyangiaceae; genus JAICQQ01. The sequence continues at coordinate 39,457 of CAWELQ010000024.1, read as the reverse complement.
AACCGGCTGGGGTCAGTCGCCCTGGGGACGCGCATCGAGCGGTTTACGCCAAGCGATCGAGTAACGGCGCCATTGAGTTGACCGGCCGACGCTCAGCTCAACAGACCGAGCAGCTGTTCCACGCCCAGCCGGGTCGCGATGTCGCTGCCGTCCAGTAGGCTCGTGGCGAGCGATTGCTTGTCACGCTGCAGTTCTTCGATGCGCTCCTCGATGGAGTCTTTGACCAGAAGCCGGTAGACCGTGACCGGGCGCTCTTGACCGATCCTATGGGCCCGATCCGTCGCCTGGGCTTCGACGGCTGGGTTCCACCACGGGTCGAGCTGTATGACATAATCGGCGGCGGCCAGGTTCAGCCCGAACCCGCCAGCCTTCAGGCTGAGCAAGAAGAGGTCACCTTGTCCTTCTTGAAAAGCCGCGATGCGCTCGCTGCGTTTCGCGGCCGGGACGGAACCGTCGAGGTATTGATAGGTAAACCCATGCTCGTCCAGTTGCTCGCGTACCAGAGTGAGGAAATCGACGAATTGGCTGAATACGAGCGCGCGGTGGCCATTCTCTCTGAGCTCGTGCGCTAGCTCGAGCAGGGTTGCGAGCTTGGACGCATCGGCGCTTGCGTCGGGAAAGACCAGGCGCGGATGACAGCAGAAGCGTCTGAGGCGCGTGATCTCGGCGAGTATCTGCAGCTTGTGCTCGCGCTTGCCGTGCACCGTGCGCAATTTCTCGTGGATCTGTTTCTTCAGCAGGGCATAGCGCGTGGTTTCGTCTTTCGATGGTCGGACCTCGTGGCGCACCGTGGTCAGTGGCGGCAGATCCGAGAGCACCTGTTTCTTGGTGCGACGGAGCAAGAAAGGACCGAGCAGTCGTTTCAGCTCCCCGCGCCGCTCAGCGTCGCAGTCGCGCTCGATCGGGCGTAGGTAGTAGTGGAAGAAGTCTTTGTAGCGACCGAGCAACGCCGGATTCAGGAAACGAAAGATGCTCCACAGATCGCCCAGATGGTTTTCCACCGGGGTGCCCGTGAGCGCGAGGCGAAAGTCGGCGTCGAGTCCGAAGGCTGCTCTTGCGCGGGCCGAGTGCGGGTTTTTGATGAACTGCGCTTCGTCGAGGACTACCGTGTGCCAGGCGACCTCGGCAAGGCGGGTGTCCTGCTGCAGCAAGGAATAGCTCGTCACCAAGACATCGGCGTTTGGCACATCGTTTTGGATCAGGTCGGCGCGCCGCTTGCCGGCGTACTCGAGTGCCTTCAGACCGGGCGCAAAGCGCTCGAGCTCGGCGAGCCAGTTGCCGCACACGGAGGTGGGCGCGACGACCAGCGCCGGTCCTCCGCCCTGGCGCTCCAGCAGCAGCGCAGTGGTTTGCACGGTCTTGCCGAGGCCCATATCGTCGGCCAGGCATGCCCCCAGCCCGAGCCGACCGAGGCGCCACAGCCAGCGGTAGCCCTCGACTTGGTAGGGTCGCAGCGCAGCAACGAGCCCAGCGGGAAGCGGCGGCTCTTCGGCGAGCGTTGCGCGCACGTGCTCGAGCCATTGGCGGCTTTCGCTGTCCAGGTCGAAGCCGGCTTTTCGGGTTCCGATCTCCTCCAGAACTCCGAGAGCAGCGCTGGGCACCCGAATCGGGCCGGCCTTCGGTTGCTCGGTGTCGTAGGCGGCGAGAGCTTTCAGGACCCTCCGAACGCGACGTTCGACCTCGATGAAATCGCCGCTTGGCAGGCGGATGAATCGCCCGGAACGGGTGTACGGCATCCGCACCAGCTCGGCGAGATCGATGTCACCGGTATCGAGACGCAGCGTGCCGCTGGCCAGGTACCAACCCTTCACGCAGCGGAGCTTGCCTTTCAGGCTCGCCACTCCGAGCCGCCCCCGCGCGCGCACTGGACGCAGATTCTGCCATTCGAGCGCGTGGCGAATGGAGGCAGCCTCGAGCTCCTGCAGCAGGGCGTACAGATCTTCTTCGCCAAGCACCCAGCTGTGGCGGGGCTCCGGGTTGGGCGAGACGCCTTCTTCCGACTCGCGGGCTTCGATGGCGCGCAGCGTCGAGCATGCGCCGCCAAGCTCCAATGCCAGCCTGAGCTCGAGCTCGAGATCGCGCTCGCTACTGATCAGCTCGCCCTGAGCGTAGCTCGTCAGGGCAGCGCGCCCGCTGCCAGCGGGCACGAAGCGTCCGCCGGGGCCGAAGGGCCGCACGCCGAGCTCGACGAAGAAGGCTCCGGCCTCCGGCGAAATCCTGAGGCAAGGCGTCGGATCGGCAACGATTCGCTTGTGCGCCGAAAGACGCTCCGAGTGCACGGGGACATGGTCTGCCAGCCGTCCCAGCAGTGGGAGTACGTCGTGTGCCCGAGAGGCGGGTATCCGCACGGAGCCAGGAAGCAGCCGTGTCAGCTCGGCCATGGTGGCGTCGACCCGCACCACTTTGAGGCGCGCTTCACTCTCCACGACGACGTTGATGCCCTCTTTGGCGTTGGCCGGTTCCACCGACACGAGCAGGTGCCCGTGCTCTTCTCGCGTCTCGACGCGGCACTCCCCACGCACGACCTCGATGGGCAACGCGCCTCGCGCGCCGTTGTAGACGCGGGGGTGGCCTACCAGGGCTTGCAGCGCTTCGGGGCCGAGTTTCCTGGTGGAAGCTCTTTGGTCCGCGCAGCGCACGACCTGGGCGTCTTCGGGCGGCAATCGATCGAGCATTTCGCAGAGTTCGTCGATGTCGATCCGGCGTCCTCGGCTCCAGCCGCTTCCCACGCGAAACTCTTCGAGCGCGGGCCTGGCAAGCTCGCCGCTCGCCATGTCGACGAACCAGGCGACCCTGCACGCGCTCGGCACTGCTGACTTGGCGGCGGTCTTGACGAACGCGGCGACCGCATCCAAAGACTTCTGCCACTCGGGTTTCGCCTGCAGCAAGTCCGCCACCCAAAGGCTGCCGCCCGGGACCGGAGGCTCGGTGTGGTCGAACTGTTCGGGGGCGAGAGCTCGCGCCAGGCTGGAAGCCTGCAGCGCAAGCCAATGGTAGCCCGCTTCCGTCCAGCTCCGAGACTCGAGCTTCAGGCGCTCCGCCCAGCCCGCACGCACGATGGGGGACGAGTCGTGCAAGTACACGTCCAGCGCCAGCAGGATGAGCTGCCACCCGGGAGCGCTCGCGGGAAGCTGATGCACGCTCAGCCGCTGTCGGTCCGCTTCGGGCCGGGTCAGGTTCTTCAGCAATGTGCGGAGCGCCCTCGCGACCAGCCGAGCGCCCTCGTGGGGGGGCCAGCCCGGCAGCGGACCCGTGGGTTGCATGCGGTCTAGCAGGCGCTTGGCCTGCTTCCTTGCCTTGTCTCGCTCGCGGCTCAGCAGCAAAAGAGCCAACAGGGGCGCAACGCTCCCGAGCGCTGGAGCGGCATTCGACTTGGCGCCTTTGCCAGGCGCGCCCAGACTTCGGTCCAGCAGGCTCTGCGCGGACACCAAGTCTCCCAGAGCGAACGCCCTGGCAGCCAAGAGGCCGAAGCTTTCGGCTTCGGGGCAGCCCTCAGCCAGGGCTGCGAGGTCGTCGATGCGGCCTCGCAACAGTGCATGTTGGGCCAGAACGCGGCACAATCTCGCGCTTTTGTCCGCTCGCCCCAGCGCCCAGTCGTAGACTCGCCCCACCGTTGCCAAATCGCCCAGCGCGTCCACCAATACCTGCTCGACCAGCGTTTCGGTGTCGTCCCTCCAGGTAGTCGTGAGCCAGCCTGCATCGAACGGCGCACAGATCGCCTCGCGCAGCAAGGTTCTGGCTGCGTCCACGTCTTCGCCCTTGGGCAACTGCCAAGGGAGGCGCCGGAGGCTTCTTTCAAGCTCACTGAGCTCGCCGAGAAACAGGGCATGCACGAACTCCCGCGGAGAGCCCCCGGTGTCGACGGCGCCGCTGAGTTCAGTAACTTCGCGGAGCGCCCCCTCGCTGGCTAGCTGGCGCAGGACAAGGGAGCGCCAGCTGTCCCCGATAGCCAGCCGTTCGGGTTCGCTGGCTCGGGGCCACGCGCTGGCACGTCCTCGGCTCAGGCGCTTCAAGAGCCCTCGTTCGAGAGCGCTGTCGATGAAGCGATCCGGATCGCGAGTGTCCAGGGTATCGAGCAACTTGACGACGGCTGTCCTGGACACCGAGAGCGCGCCCGCAGCCAACCCCAGCGCTCGCCAGTGCGAGCGCTCGTAGTCGCGAGTGAGCACCAAGAACTGGTCCTTGCGCGGGCCGATCACACGTTGAAGCCGTAGCCAAGCCCCGGCAGCGGGGCAAGTGCCATTGGACAGCGACTCAACTAGTGGATGGAAGCGACTAGCTCGGCGCTTTCCTGAGTATCCAGATCGGTGGCGATGGCGTAGCCGACGCCTCGCTTTTCCATCGCAGCGACCGAGTAACCGCGCTTCGTGCCGACGAATACCGGCCGATTCTTGATGACGCGCGGCTTGAGCACGCGAGTGGTTCTCAGCGGAACGCGCTCGGCATCGAATACGTATACCGTGAGCCGGTGACCATCGAGATTGTAGTAAAGCGACGCGGCAGCCTGATCGTGCACTGGCACCACCGAGCCACCTTGCCAGCGCGCCCCGTAACGGTTGAATTCGGGAAGCCGCACAGGCAAGCCGGTTTCTCGCTCCAGCTGAGGCATCAATGTCGGTTCGGTGACCTCGGGCGGGGGGGACATGGAGTGCAGCCGGACCAGCTCTTCAATCAGCTCTTCCTCGTTCACCTCATCGGTGACTCCGGCCTGGCTCGCGTGACTGGCGGCTGCCGCGCTGGCCCTCTTGTTCTCTGTCTTGCTGCTGGCGAATGCCAGCGCCAGCGCGGCTGCTGCCGCAACTGGAACCACCGTGAGCCAAGGCAACGGCTTACCGCGCTCCAGCTGATGCCGCCGCGCCGCAGCGGCGAGACGGCTAGCTTCCTCTCGTTCGCGCTCGGCGGCCAGAGCCCCACGCACGCGCTGCTCGAAGCTGCTGTTCACGTGACATGAGCCGTGCACAGCGCTTCTAGTGCTCAGATGGATCGCCTGACTCAGCGAAACCCTCTCGTGGCAGGCTTTGCATTGTTCCAGGTGCTCTTCCGTTTCCAGCACCCGCTCCGTCGAAAGCTCACCATCGATGAAAGCATCGACAATCGGCTGAACCTTGCGACACTCGCTCATCTTACTGGGCCTTTCGCGCGCGGTAGAGGTCGAGGTCGACGGGCTCGGGTGGGGCGGGTTCTTTCGAACCCACCTCGGGTTCGGGCCCCACGATCCCCAGGCTGATGGCGTGCTCGTACAACCTTGCCTTGAGCATGCGCCGCCCGCGATGCAGCCGCGACATGACTGTTCCTATCGGACAGCCCATGATTTCGGCGACTTCTCGGTAGGAAAGTTCCTCGGCATCCACCAGGACCACGGCGAGTCGGAACTCGTCCGGGAGCTCGTCGATGGCCTTGACTATTTCTTGCTGAAGTAGTGGCTGAAGGGCCAACGTCTCCGGTTCGCGCATCGAGCGCATGCTGGCGGTGCTCACCCAGCCGTCCGCCAAGGGATCCGCGTCTGGGCCCTCGAGCACGCTTTTCTCGAGACCACCGCGCCGGAACCGGTTGATAAAGGTATTGGTCAGAATCTTGATGAGCCAAGCACGCATGTTCGTGCCCGGTTGAAACTGGTGACGGGCACGCATGGCCTTGACCAGCGTGTCCTGCACGAGGTCCTCGGCGTCCGTCGCGTTGCGGGTAAACCTGAGCCCAACCGAGAGCAGAGTCTGCAGATGGCTCACGGCCTCCGCTTCGAACTCTTCGGCTGAGATCACGCTGCTTTTTGCCATTTTAGCCACTGCTGTCCTGAACCTGCCGCCCGGCGGCCTTATTCCCGATCTCTTTTGGCTTCCGTTCCGCTTAGCTTGGACTCCAGTTGGTCCAGGCGCTCGTGCAAGCGAGCCACTTCCTGTTGAAGCTCCCGAAATGCCTTGAAATCCGGCAGCACTGTACGAATGCGTTCATCGATGGTGGCCTGCCACTGTTCCAGTGTCGCGCGAAGCCCGCGGGGAGTTCCTTCTTTTGGTTCCGGCATCGTGAGCTCCTCGCCCTCTTCCTCCTCCTTCGGCATCAACTTGCCGATGGGGCCATCACGCAGCTGCGATATGATCTTTCCGCTGCGGTTGCGAATGAGTGCCTTCAAGGTGGCCAGCGGAATGGCGCGTGGCCGCGCCTTGAGCTCCTCGGAAATGATGAGCGCCAAGGTGACGTCGGTTTTGTCTTCCTTCGTCGCGTTGTCGATAATCTGGACGTCTTCCCCTGCCCGCACCATCTCGGCGATGTTCAGGAGTGTGACGTAAGTGCTGTGCTTGGTGTCGTAAAGCTTGCGGTTGGAGTACCGCTTGATGATCCGCCTCGCCGGAGCTTGAGGCTCCGGGGAACCACTGGGATCATCTGATTCGGGCATTTGTCGCGTTACTCACCGGACGGCACACGGACGCCCAGGTCGCGTCGCGTGCTGCATAGCGTCAAGATGGAACCTGTAAGCCCGCTTGTCTAGGTTCCAAGCCGAAAACCCACGGGCCTCGTCCCAGAGTCCGAGGCCGCTCCGGGGCTGCGCGGTCGTTCAGGGTCAGGCCGAGGCGCGCAGGCCGAGGGGCTCGATCTGACAATCGAGCGTCAGCCACTCGTGGATGTTGCGCAGAAAATCCTCGAAACCGTCGAAGCTCAGGCCGATCTCGTTGACCCAGGCGACGACTGGCAGTTCCGATCGGGTACTGGCCGAACTCGCGTCGAAGGCAAACATGGTGGTCCCCTGTAGGTCTACGCCGAACGGAATCAGGGGTTTCGGCCGGATGCGAGCGGACGACGGTGGACCCAGGTCGCACACGGGGGTTTCCGCGGCACGGAAGACCGCTTGCACCACGTCCTCGTACTCGCGCCGCCCGAGATTGGCGGTGCCGAGCAAGCTTGCGCCTTCGTAGAAGCGGGGCCAACCGTCGTGCTGCCCGAGAAATTCCCTGTAGCTCTCGGGTAGCCGCCGGCCGATGCGCCCCTCCGCCGCGGCTATCGCCGTCTCGGACGCTGCCGGATTCGGCACCAGACCGAAGTCTCTGTAGGGCTGAGAGCGCATCAGCTCTACCTGAGCTTGCCTGATTCTGTCGAGCGTTGCTTGCCACGCGGCCATGGAGAACCCCTTCGATAAGGTGTGTCGGCGGCCAACTAAACACGACGTGGCAGAACCACCAAGATTTCGGCAACGCTGCCGCTAATTCGTATGGGTGCGCGTGTGTGCGTTATACGGGAACCATGACGGCAGCCTTCGAGGTGGTCCGACGATCGGTCAGTTGCTGGCTCTTGCTCGTGGTCCTGGTACTCTGCGGCGGCTGTCAGAGCGGGCGCGACCCCGAACTGTTGGCGGTCGCCGACTTGTCACCGAGACAGCTCGAGCTGGGGGATCGCGTGCAGCTGGTGGGGGACGGATTCCCCGAAGGGCGACCGGCACGTGTGGAACTCGAGGGCTCGCTCCACAGGGTCGGTGATCCCACGGTTCATCCCTACAGAGGGAGCTTCCAGGCGAGCAGCGCCGGTCGAAACAGCGTGACATTCGTCCCCAACGAGCAACAGCTGGAGCGCATCGTCGGGACGGGGCGCGCGGCGGCCCACACCACGTTTCGAGGCGAGGTTCGGCTCGCGTTCAGCGCTCAGAGCGCCGAGGCGGGTCCGGTGTACGGTACGCTCTCGGACGTAGCGTTCGACGTATTTCCCTGGAACACGCAGCAACAGGTGCAGCAGCAGCGGCTCGCAGAGGCCCGCCGGTTTACCGACTTTCTGGGGCTCACCCTGGCGCCCGAAGGTTTCGAAGTGGTTTTGGTCAAGCCGGGAAGTCGCGCCGAGCAGGCAGGCATCCGAGGGGGTGACATTCTTCTGGCCCTCGATGGGGTGAGGCTGTGCTCCAAGGCCGACTTCTTTGCGTCTGGGGCTGGTCCGCAAGCCGAGCTCTTGATTCAGCGCGGCAAGTTGCAGGATCCGCTCGAGCTGAGTTTGCCCGTCTATCAGTTCAAGCCCGTTTCCCCCGCCAGACTGAGCGTGGCCTTGCTTCTGGTGGGATTCGTCGCGGCTTTGCTGCTGCTGTTCAGGGCGCCCCTGGTAGGAGTCCTGACCTGGATCGAGCGACGCTTGGTGCAGCGCATCTTCGAACGGCGCGGCTTGGGACGCGGGGCAGCGGAAGCACGCTGGCCAGCTCTGAACGACACCTTGTGGCGGGACCTGTTGCCTCGGGGGGCGCTCGGGGTCTTCTTGCGGCCGGTTCCCTATCTGGTTTTTCTGGCGAGCAGCGCGGTATTCGCCCTACTTGCGACAGGGCAGTCGCTGGTGAGCCCCGACCTCGATGTCCCCTGCCTCTTTCTGGTATCGGTCCTGGCGATGGTGTCGGCCTCGTTCTTGTACGGCGGTTGGCGGCCTGAGGGACACTGGTCCTTGCTCAGAGGGTTGCGTTCCGCGGGTGGGGCGCTGTTGTTCCAGCTCCCCGCACTGCTGGCCCTGACGAGCGTCTTCGTATTCGAAGGGACGCTGAGGCCCGCCGAGCTGGTGGACGACCAGGGGGTGCTCCCCTGGAGCTACCACACGTTCAATAGCCCGATGATGCTCGCGGCTTTCGTCATCATGATAGCCACTTGCGTTCCCGAGGCGACGCCGCGCGTCTTCTCACCTGGGCCCTGGGTGGTCGAGGGCGACGCGCCCTGTCGCCAGCATCTCGTGTCGCGCAGCCTGGTGTTCTTCACCGAGCTGGCGCACATTTTCATTCACTCGGGGCTTTTCGCCGTCTTGTTTCTCGGCGGCTGGTCGGTGTCTCGGAGCGCGGCCGGGCATGAGCCCGGCACGCTGGTGCTGTTGGCGCAGGCCATCGTGCTCCAAGCGAAGATCATACTGCTGGTGTTCGGTGTGCTGGGGCTGCGCTGGGCGCTTTCGCGTGTTGCCTGGAGCGACCTGCTCGGGTTCTGGATGCGCTGGTTGTTGCCGACGTCAATCGCCACGTTGACGTTGTCCGTGGCCTATCAGCGAACGCTCGCCGAGCATGCCTGGCTTCGAGAAGCCGAGAGCAGCATCAGCCTGTCCCTCTTCGTCCTGACAGCTTGTGTCATGGGCTACTTCGCAGTGCGCGTGCTCAGGGCATTGCGAGGGCGCAGCTTCAAGCTGAACGCGTTCTCGCTGAACCCCTGGCTCTGACTCAGGTAGCGGCGGCGAATCGGCCCCGAACCTACTTGTAGATATCCACCGAGACGAGGTGCAGGATGCTCTTGCGGGCGACCCTGAGGCGTACCCAGCGCGCCGTTACGGGTGGAAATTCTGGATGCCAGGTGGCGAACACCTCGTTCTTGCGCGCCAGCTGTTTCCAGTGCTGGCCGTCGCTGCTCACTTCGAGCACCAAGGGGACAGCGCGTTCAGCGCAACAATCTTGGCGATTCTTTATCTTGACCGAAGTGAAGGTCTGCGGGCTGCCCAGATCGATCTCCATCCACGGCTGGTTCTGCTCCTGCGTGTGGAAGAAAAAGTTGGGACTCTCCAGGCACTGTTGGGCAGGGGAACGACAACCCGCGGGATAGGTCGAACTGATGACCCAGGGCTTCCCGCGCGCAATGTTGTCCAACTCGGTCAACCATTCCTTGACGGACACGCCGCCCCAGACGAGGCCAATCAGGATCGCCAGCAACAGCCCCACGCGCAGGGTTCGCGCCAGCCATGGGGGGTTGTAGCGTCCCGTGGACACCTCGAGCCCGTACAACAGGCCCTCCGCCACGATGCGCAGTTTGCGCGCCCAGCGAACCTGTTCGTCGTTCGACAGGTAGGCGTAGTCTTCGAAGGAGCTCCGCGCGACGATCGCGCGCACGTCGGCGACTTCTTCATTCGCCACGTTGCAGTCGGCGAGCAGCTGGTCAGGCTTTCCTGCTTGCCACAACGCCTCGACCGAGGCTTTCTCCACATCCAGAGGCTCGCGTGACGTCTCGGACGTACTGCCGGTGCCCGGCGCGCGCTTCTCGGCCTCGTCGGCCGTGGCCTCGCCCTCGCCCTCGCCCTCGCCCTCGTCGCCTGATACCGGCTTCGGGGTCGCGGGTGAAGCCTTGCCAGCTTCCTCCTTGGCAGCCGGGGAGACGGCCGTGCCTGCGTTCGCGCCGGTCAGCTGGGCCAGCGCCTTGAGCGCCCAGACGATCGACTGGTGGTAGAGCCCACAGGCGATCGCGTCGGGGGGGCCGTCCGGAAACGGCTCTGGCGGCTCGAGCGCGCGGCGTGCGAGCTCGGCGGCGGTTCTGGCCCGCTTCTCGTTCGCCAGCGCCTTCGCTGGCAGAGTTGCTTCATCGTTCCCCAAGGGTGGAGGCGTGCCCCAGACCCAATCGACGGACCGTCGCAGCAAGCCCCGCTTCTTTGGTGCTTTGCCTTTGCTTGCCTGGTTGTGACTTGCCCCGGGCGGGCCTTTGGGGGCCGCCGCGCCTTCGCCCTCCGGCGCTTCAGGTGATTCCACAGGTCGGGAGAGAACCAAACACCAGCCAGGCGGTCAAGCGCGGCGTTGAGGGGGCGGACTCAATCGGTCAGCCCCATCCGGCCGCTCGCGCATTTCCTGCAAATCTCCAACTCGAAATGGCCTCGCTTCAGGTCCTTGCGGATGCGTTGGTAGCGCGGGGTCTTCCATATGTCCGCCAGGTGCTGTTCCCGAACGTTCCCGAACGTGACGCTGCTGTGGTAGTCATTGCAGCAGAGCACCACGTTGCCCTGATAGTCGATCGTCACGTTCTCGGACGGCAGCTTGCAGTCGCTTTTGGTCTCGAGGGTGTCGTGGTCGACCAGGCCGGCCCGGTTGGAAAGTTCGGTTTCCGGCGTGAACACCCGGTAGTCGAAGCGCGCACGCTGGTGCGTCCGCTCGGCGCGGTGACGCCGCAGGCGCACGATGTTTGGTGGGGGCTTCTGGCCGTGCTGGGTGACAAGAAAGCCGTCGACACCGGCTTCCAGCAGGGCCTCGTAGCGTTCGGGATCGAGCAGATCCCCGTTGGTGAAAATCACCAGCTTGGTGTAAGGCAATCTGCGCCTTGCGTAGGCCATCAGCTCCGGCAGGCGCTTGTCGAGTAGTGGCTCGCCGTAGAAGTGCGGGGACAGGCGTCCCCAGAAGCCCAGATCGGCGAGCTGATCGACAATCAGCTGGAACGTATCGACTGGCATCAACCGTTCTCGTTTGATCTGGCCGCGGTCGAAGACCGAGTTCGGGCAGTAGCTGCAGGCACGGTTGCACGCGGTGGTGGTTTCCAGCTCGACCACCTTGAAAAAGTCGGTCGTGCGATACTTCAACAAGTTCACCGCGTCGCACACCAAGTCCGTGGACCTCTCGTTCCATAGCTTGGTCGGCAAGATGTGTCGGAGTCCGCTATTCATGGGAGACAGCGCGCGAGGAAAAATGCGCGCGGGCAGGTGAGCCCGAGCTCACTCCACGCTCCGATCTTAATGGCCGGCACGGCGCGCACAACGACCACTCTCGCTTTGTGGACTGGCCGAGCGAAGTGGACAGCCCAAACGGCAGGATGCCTGAGCCTGAATTGCGTTCAGGATGGAAAAATGGATTCCAGGAAGGAGCGGTGCTCGGCCTACCCGTGCCACCCGCAGGGCGCCCGTTGGCGGGGGCTGAGTGGTTGGTGTGGAGTTAGCTTAAGTCCTTCTGACCGTGACCGTTCTCAGCAGGGTGCGCGGCCGGTTCGGGCTGCTCGTAGTCTTGAAACTCTGGAGGAGCGATCGATGTCACAAGCCAACAGTCCGGTACCAGCTGGCGAGAGGACCCGTCAGGTCCGCCAGGAAGCTCAGATCACTGATCTGCATAAAGAGCATGGTGCCGAACGGCGGCGGGAGCATCCGCGCTTCGGAGTCGAGTTGGATGTGAGTCTCGGCTCGGACCACAACTTCTACGCCGGCTTTGCCGAGAACCTTTCGGCGGGTGGAGTTTTCGTTGCGACACATCTGCTCAAACCCGTGGGCGAGATCATCGAGCTTTCCATTCACATTCCGGAGAGCGAACTGATGATCCAGGGCACCGGCGAAGTGCGCTGGATTCGCGAGTACAACGAAGCGAGCGACGTGCCGCCCGGCATGGGAGTCAAGTTTCTCGAATTGGAGCCCGGGGCAGAGGAGGCGATCCAGTACTTCCTGTCGCACCGCGACCCGATGTTCTTCGACGACGACTTCTAGAATCGGCGGGAGGTGGTGGGAGCCTACGCTCAGACACCCCCTGCACTGCGGCGCAGTTCCCGCTCCTCGCGGCCCAGCTCGCCGATGGCTGTCATGGCCCGTTCGGCCATCGCTCGATACAGCTTCGGACTGCCTTTCTGCGCGTATTCTTTGGAAAAGTCGATGGGTTCGCCGAACACCACGTAGATCGGACGCCCGCTCTTGTCGAAGTTGCTCAGCACCTGCCGTTTGAGGTCATTCGGCAAAAGGCCATTGATGAACACCGGGATCACGGTGACGCGCGACTCGTAGATCAGCTTGCCCACGCCTGGTTGGGCGGGCAAGAAGTCCAGCGGATCTTCCTGGGCGTTGCGGGTGCCTTCCGGGTGCACCCCCACGAACGCCCCGCCTCTGCGAATCAGGTAGCTCAGCTCCCGCATGCTCGCGACGTTGACGAAGGCCTTCTTCTTGTCGCGAAACAGCGGCGGGTACATTGCAAAGAAGCTCATGATGCCGTTCACGAACAGCCCCGCGTAAGAGTCGTAGAAGAAAGGCGCGCGCACCGGAAAGACGATGCGCTGGGTCAGACCGTGCCTGAACAGCAGCATCGTGATCACGTAGAGATCGAAAAAGCTTCTGTGATTGGAGACGAAGATGAAGCTGTCGCTGGGCGAGAGAGCCGGCAGACGCTCCAGCCCATAGACCCTTCTCAGGTGCTTCGTGCAGTAGTCCACCCACCCCGCGCCGAAACTGCGCTGCAGAAATCGAATCAAGGTGTCGGCGCGCTTCGAATCGAAAGTGCTTCTGATGAGGGCTATCTGACGCAGCTCGAGCGGCGACAACCGCTTCCGAGCTGCGGCCAGCAGATCGGGCCTGTCGAGGGGGTCCAGAGATTTGCGTTGCACGACTCCGCCGGGGTTTAGCAAAATTGTGCGATGCGAGTCATCGCCCTTGCCGCGAAAGACGAGCTCGCGCCGCCTACGCCCCTCGAACAGCGACGGCTTCGGGGAGCGCTCGAGGGTCGATTGCTCGAGGGACCCGAGTTCGACTGGCCAACCATTGGCGGGCCAGCTCGGGGCCGTACAGGCCAGCGGCAGTGGCAAAGGCAGAAGCTCCCAGGGCAGTCGCCCAGCCGACGGGACCAATCGGGCGGCAACCGAAGACCTGGCTCAGCACCGGTGTCTGGACCACCAGTGCCATCAGTCCGGCGGAGGCGAGGCTGGTAGTGACCACCGGTCGGGTGAACCCACCGGAGACGATGGTCTGCCCCAGCTGCGTTCCCACTAGCGCCAAGAGTGCGACGGTGTTGGCGCGCGTGCGAGTTCCGGTGAACCTGCCGATGCCCCAAGCGGTGCCGGCGCCGAGTGCAGTGACGATGGCTCGCGCGGCGATGTCGTGGTTCAGGGCGCTGCCGAGCGAGACATCGGGTCCCTCGTGGACCAGCGACTCGAGTGTTGCTTGCGAAGGCGGGCGCAGGGCAATGGCCATGGCGGGCGCCACGTCGGTGAGTAAATTGACCAAGAGCAGCTGACGCGCCGACAGAGGCGGACGCCCGTCGAACAGGCCGGCCGCCAGCGTGAAGCCGATTTCACCCAAGTTACCCCCCACCAGAATGGACACGGCGTCGCGTACCGAGGCCCACATGGCTCGCCCCTCCGCCACCGCATGCACCAGTGTTTCGATACGCTCGTCCGTCAGCACGATGTCGGCGGCGCTGCGCGCGGCGCTGGTACTCTGCTCGCCAACGGCGATGCCCACGTCGGACAAACGAATGGCAGGCGCGTCGTTGGCGCCGTCCCCTGCCATCGCCACCGTGCGTCCGTGGCGTTGCAGTGCTCGCACCACGCGCACCTTTTGCGAAGGAGTCACTCGCGCAAATACCGCGACGTCCTCGATGCAGGTGTCCAGCTCGTCATCGCTCAGGCGGGCCAGATCGGTGCCGGAGATGACCAGGCGATCGCGCATGATGTCGAGTTCGGTCGCGATGGCTTCTGCCGTGCTCGGATGGTCTCCCGTGATCATGAGGGTACGCACGCCGGCTTTCTCGAGCTCGCGCACGGCGCTGGCTGCCGAGGGGCGCACCGGATCGCTGAACGCGAGGAAGCCGCGAAAACTCAGGCCCATGGGGCGTTCCGGGTCGAGCACGTCTTCAGGACCGACGAAGCGTTCCGCCACGGCCAGTACGCGCAACCCACGGCGCGCCAGCCGATCCGCCAGGCTGGAAAGGTGCGCACGCCCCACGTCGTCGAGCGGTGCGGGGTCGCCCGCTCGCTTGTGGCGCGTGCACTTGGGCAGGATGACTTCGGGGGCTCCTTTGATGCTGAGCCGCGAGCCGTCGTCGGCGCTGCCGAGCACCGCGTGAAACCCGCGCGCCGCCTCGAACGGCAGCTCCGATTGAAGCTGCCAGCCGGGGCAGTTGTAGTCAGGCCTGAGGGCAAGGCGTTGGGCTGCGCGTAGCAACGCGGCGTCGGTGGGGTCCGCCTGCGAGAGGCTGCGTTCGGGGCTGGGGGTGGCGCGCAACGCCACCGCCAGCACTTTGAGACGTGGTCCGGACAGGTCGCCCAGCAACTGCTCGTCGAGGCCATCGGAGATGCTCGCCAGCTCGATGCGCCCCTGCGTCACCGTTCCAGTCTTGTCGACGCACAACACATCCACCCTGCCCAGCGCTTCGATGCTGCGGGCGTTGCGCACCAAGGCTCCCCTCTGAGAGAGCCGATTGGCCGCCGCCAGCTGGGCGGCAGTCGCCAAGAGGGGCAGCCCCTCGGGAACGGAGGCGACGGCCAGGCTCACGCCGGAACCGACCAGATCTTCCAGCTTGCGCCCTCGCAGAAGGCCTGCGCCCACCAGCCCGACTCCCGCACCGAGCGCTACCGGTGCGGTCAGATCGATCAGCGAACGCAGACGTCTCTCGACGCCGCTCTCGGTCGGCGCCCGCTTGGCGGATGCGGCTCCCCGACGCGCTTCGGTATCGTCGCCGGCCGCCACCACTACGGCGGTTGCCTGGCCGCTGGCGATGGAGGTCCCTTCGTACAACATGGAGCTGCGGTCCGCCACCGACCCCTCGTAAGAAGGCGCCGCGCTTTTGCGCACCGGCAAGGACTCACCGGTCAGGCTCGACGCATCGACCTCGAGGATCTCGGTGTGTACCACGCGGCAATCGGCGGGGACCACGTCTCCGGCACCCAGCAGGATGATATCGCCCTTGACCAGGGCCGAGGCGTCGACCTCCATCAGCTTGCTGCCCCGGCGCACCAGTGCGCGACGGCGCGCGTGGCGAGCAAGATCCCGGATGGCGCCCTCGGTGCGGTAGCGCTGTGCACCGCCTATCAGTGCGTTGAGGCCTACCACACCGCCGACCATGGCTGCGTCGCCGAGAGAACCCACCACCGCGGACAGGCCCGCCCCCGCCGCAAGCAGCGGCGCGAGTGGATTGAACAGCTCGTCCGCCACCGCAGACGCCAGCTCGACCAGCGCGGTGCGCCGCTTGGTACTCTGGGGGGTGCGGTCCGAGACTTCCCCCAGGGTCAACCCGTTTTCGGAGCTGCCCAACCGTGCCAGCACGCCGTCCGCATCGAGCGCATGCCAGGGCGTTGGATCGCGTGGCAGCGGCAGCGCCTTGCGCGCCAGCCTCACCGACCCGCGCACGCCGTTGGCCATGGAAACGAGTGAGGCCACGTTGACAACGGCAATCACGCGCTGAGTGGTCATGGGGAGCAGGCCGCCTGCCGAGACCAGCGCGCCGACGCTGGCCGCGCCGAGCGCGATGTTCACGCTCTGTTTGGAAATGCGGCGTGCCGTGACACAGGCTTCGATGATGAAGCGCACGTCGGAAAGGTCGTCACTGCAGATCAAGTCCGCACCCCAGGGGACGCTCTCGCCCTTGCGCGTCAGCCCGATGCCCACGTCGGCGACCGGCAACCCGCTTGCGTCACCCGTTGCCACCAGACAGATGGTGCGTCCCTCGCGCTGCAAGCGGCGTATCCCGCGAGCCATGCCCTCGCCTTCGGGGATGGTATCGTCGGCAGGCAGACCCTGGAGGACAGCGTCGTCGTTGGCGGCCACAACCACGCGCATATGGGCGTCGTGTGCGGCGGCTATCAATTCGTCGATGCCGGTTTTCGGGATGATGCGCACTCCCGCCACCGCGACGATTTGGTTTTGGCGGGCGAGCCCCAGCATGAGTTCACCCGTCTTGGCCGCTTCGTGAGCCTCGGCACTGAGCGCGTCGTCGATGCTGGCGTCCAGCAGCGGCAGCGGCCCGAGGCTCCAGTGGGGACGGCGTTGCACCATGACCGGTCGATCGACATCGAACAGCCGGATCACCTGCTCGCGCGCCTGACTCGCGGCGAGATCGTCCTCAGCCTTGAGACGGGTGATGACGAAGCGATCGTGGGACACCAGATCGCCCTGCAGAACCAAGCAGTCGACGCGGTCGAACCTCCTCAGGGCGTCCGGGTCGGTGACCAGCACACTTCGGCGCGCCAGCTGACGACCAAGCTCGGCGCAGAGTACATCGCGCCCGAGCCGCGCTGGCTTCGGCAGTCCGCCGAACAACGCGCCGAATGCGCGCTGGACGCTGCGGGTGGTCAAGAAGCTGACGCCGAAACCGCCCAGCGACACGACCCACGCGCGATCGGCATACTCTTCGATGGGGCCCCGGGGTAGCGGCCTTACGCGAGATTCGCGTCGAGCGTGCCTCAAGTCGTGATGCGTCGCGGTCTGGCACAACTCGGGCTCGCGTTCCGTCCACAGAATCTGGCGTGAACGGACCTCGCGCAGCAGCGCGGACTTGTGAGAGAGCTCGACCAGCAGGCTCAGCGGTCGTTGCGCGAACCCCTGCGAGAGCCCGCTGGCCACGCTCATGACGAAGTCCGTGCGGTCCAGACCGAATCGCTCGTCGATGCCTCGGCGCAAGCGGGGCGTGGCCCGCAGAATCGCCAGGACCGAGGCGGTGGCGCCTGCAATGCGTGATGCCGGTATGGGAGAGATCTTCAGGGCCGTGCCTGCCAGCAAGCCGAGGGCGTCCGCACCGAGCTCGAGGAGCAGTCGTTCTGCCGGCTCTACGTCAGCGGGATGATCGGGTTGGTCGTCCGAAAACGCCGCCAGCTGGAGGTCAGCGCTGCGCTCCGCGTCCTCCACGACGGCGATCAGCTCTTCGCTACCATAGGCCTCGGGTTCGAAGGAAAAGACCGCCCGCTGCGTGTAAGGGTTGACCTCCACCCAGCGGATCAAAGGCAAGCGCTTGGCTGCCAGCTCCAGGTGTGTCCGGAAATCCTCCAGCTCTTCCGTGTGGACGTCTCGATACTCGATCTGCGCCCGCGTCGTGCCCACCCATACGCGCCGCGATCGAGGACTCAGGTGTTTGGCGGCCGTCTGCAGGAATGTCAGTAGCTTCATCGTGTCGCGTGGGGAGAGGCACGGCCCAGCGTGCCGCTCGCCCTGGCCAAGCCTAGCAAGAACGCGCGGGCGCTGCGTGCCCGCATGTCGTGCTTTTCGCTTCCGTACGGTCTCGAGTACCGAGCCTCGCCGCGCGCGCACGAGCGCCCAACTCCGCCGGCCCGTGGGTCGATGTCGGTCCCTGTCG
The DNA here is from genome assembly GCA_963809955.1 of uncultured delta proteobacterium. Taxonomy (GTDB): domain Bacteria; phylum Myxococcota_A; class Polyangia; order Polyangiales; family Polyangiaceae; genus JAICQQ01. The sequence goes on along the minus strand of CAWELQ010000024.1, from coordinate 21,744 downwards.
GATTCACGCGGGGCCGTACCGCTTCCAGAACGACCCCAGAAAGGAAATACTCGTGGCCAGCGTGCCCGACAACGCCAAGGCGTTTCCCCACTGAGCAGGCAGCATCAAAGCAGCCACGAATGACGCGATCATGAACACGTAGGCGGCGCGACCCGTTTTCGTCCGCTCTGAAGGCTCCCTGAGCGGGGGGAAGCACACCGGGCTCAGCACGTACAGATAACGAAGCACTAGAGGTAAGATGACCCACAGGCCCGCCTGGCCACGAACCAGGAGCGCCAGGCTCAAGCTGGCCACCAGGAGCGTGTCCACCTCGACGTCGAACTGCGCTCCGAAGTCGCTTTGCGTGTTGCAGCGACGCGCCCACCAGCCGTCCAAAACGTCCAGGCAGAGCACGCTCAGAGCGACACTCGCGAAGGACACCGCGGGCCAGCTCGGGGGCGAGCACAACAAGAGCAAGGTCAGAAGCAATCGGATGCTCGTGATCGCGTTGGCCATCCCAAACCTGCCCGTGGGCGTCCAGTCCGTGCGGGACTGCACGATCAGAATCAGGAAAGACAACGCGGCGACGAAGGCCAAGAGCGGTGGGAAGTGCGACCACAACGCCAGCCCCAGCCCGGCGACCATGCTCAGCGAGTGGGCCTGACTCCAGCGTGTGCGGGGCGCGACGCCGCGACTCGGATCGAACAACAGCACGATCACACCGGGAAGCGACACGATCAGGGCGAACGCCCCATACACCAGGGCAACCGCGACCCCCGTGCTGCCCGGCAGCCCCACGCTGGCGAACAGGACTGCGCTGACCCCCTCGCGAATTCCCCAGCCGGCGAAAAAGCTCGGCAGCGACATGGAGAGCAGGATCAAGGGGCCGAGGCCGAGCAACTGGCCGAAGGAAAGCTCGACCCCAACGGCGCGCGCCGCGATGTACAGCTGCAGCACGGTGAGGGAGGTCATGGCCAGCGACAGCGGCAGGTGAACGACGAGTTGACGGGGCGCGGCCAGCACGCGACCGCTGGTTCTGGCGAACTGCAGGATGGGGCCCGTGAAACGCTCGAGCTTCGCGATGCGTCCGAGCAAAGTCAGCAGCACGGCGGCGGCACCCAACGCGCCGATGGCCCCGAGCGCGATGCGCGGGAACTCGAGCAAATCAGAACCGCTGCCCAGCCAGGCCGTTGCGATCACCACCAGCCAGAGCGCCAGGTGGCCTGCCAAGCGATCGAGGGCGACTGCCTCGAGAGAGCGCAAGAACCCGTGCTCTTCTGACTCTTTTGCCTGCCGCGCCGCTCGGAGCCCATCTCCCAAGACGCCGGTGGGCAGGACCTGATTGACGAGCACCGAAAGCGCATACTCCGTGGTTCCCTTGACCCAGCCGAACTTCAGGCCCACCGCTCTGGCGATGTGAGAGTAGCGGATGCCGAGCACGACGAGCTGCAGCAGGCTGACGGCGAAAGCGGCCATGATCCAGCGCGTATCGATACCCTGGAGGCTGGCGAGCACCCTGCGCGAGTCCACGAACAAAACACTCACGGTGAGCAGCGCCAGACTGAGCAGAATGCTCGTCCAGGCGAGCCCTGGTCGCCGGCGAGGCCAGCGCGCCGGTTGGCTCTCGGCTCGGGTCTCTGAAAGGGCTGTGGTCATTCGCGGGGCCTGGGCGTCAACTTCGTGCTCGGCGTACCATGGAACCTCGACGCTCCCCGGCGGACAACGGCGCAGCGCAAGCGGAGCTCCGAGGAGCATAGCTGCTCGGTACGGGACCAGCCACGTCGGGCCGCCGTACCAGATCTCTCCAAGATTGAACTGCAAGCGGAATTCTGGTCCTCGTTTCCGGAGTCGCGTGCGCTCCCTCTGCGGGGGGGCCGAGATGGGGGTCGAAACTTGACCTGTAAAACATCCAGTCCTGCTCGACTCTGTGCCACGAGGGCTCGCGCTCGGCGTGGGATGGGGCACGCGTGCCAGGCGATGCCGGTGGCTCGGAGCTCACTGAGGGTTGGATGTCCAGCCCGCACGACGTAAGCTGGCAAGGGTCTGATGGCTCGGCACAGTGAACGGCGGCACACCCGGAATCGCGTCAGCGTCTCGCCTTGTTGGTACACGAGGAAGGCGGCTTGTTGAAGCAGGCCAGGGCCAGTGCGTCGGGCGTTCCCGACGAGGATGAGATCTGGGCGCTTCTGCTCGAACTGGGCCGCCTGGCGCGCGAGGGGCGTCCGGTGACCCATCCCAGTGGCCTGCGTCTGGATGGTCGGGGCAGGCTCGAGGCGGTCCCGCACGACAAGGGCTGGCTTTCGATGCCCGCGGATTCTGAACGCTCCCGCGGGTTCAGCGCCCCTCGGGCGCCAGACCACGAGCTGCTCGGGATGCTCGAGCTGTATTTGCCTCTGTGCATCGGCTCGCAATCGGGAGAGTTCGTGCTCGGGCACCTCGGGCAGAGCCTCGACGGGCAGATCGCCGCCGCGAGCGGGGCCTCCCGCTATGTCACCGGTCCCGAAAACCTGCGACACATGCACCGGCTGCGTGCGCTCTCCGATGCGGTCTTGGTCGGCGCGAGCACCGTGGCTTTCGACAATCCGCTCTTGACGACGCGCTTGGTGCCCGGGGACAGCCCGGTTCGGGTCGTGATCGATCCGTCGCTGCGCGTGCCCGCCGAGCGGCGCGTGTTCAGCGATCTCCGGGTGAAGACGCTGGTGGTCACAGCGAGCCACGTCCGCCACCCCGGCAGCTTGCCGTCCGGCGTGGACGTGATCCGGGTCCCGCAAACCGACGGCGTGCTTTCCGTAACTGCAATCCTCGATGAACTCAGGCGGCGCGGCTTGAAGCGGCTGTTCGTCGAAGGCGGGGGCGTGACGGTGTCGCATTTCCTTGCCGCGAGGGCCTTCACGCGCTTGCACATCACCGTCAGCCCGGTCTTCCTGGGCGCCGGGCATCCGGGCATCGCATTGCCTCCCATTCAAGACATGAGCCACGCTCTGCGCCCCACCGTGCGACGTTTCGACTCGGGGCAGGACGTCCTGTTCGACTTCAGCTTCGAGGCGGATCGAAACGCCGAGCCGACTCGAGTTGTCCAGCGTGGTTGATGCCCTTGCCTATTGGGTGGTCGCGCCCGGGTGTGGTGAGCTCCGAGCGGAGTCGCTGCCCGTCGTCGGAGCCGGCGACGTGCATGTCGAGACGCTGTTCAGCGCCGTCAGTAGGGGAACCGAGGCTCTGGTGTTTCACGGCCGCGTGCCGCGAAGCGAATGGGCTCGCATGCGCGCGCCGCATCAGGCCGGCGACTTCCCCGCTCCGGTCAAGTACGGCTACTCCAGTGTCGGTCGCGTCCTGCAGGGCCCCGAGAATCTGCAGGGTCGCCTGGTGTTCTGCCTGTACCCTCACCAGAGCGAGTATGTGGTGCCCGCGGATGCCGTGATCCCGCTGCCGTCGGACGTTCCGGCGCAGCGTGCAGTTCTGGCCGCGAACCTGGAAACAGCGTTGAATGCCGTCTGGGACGCTCGGCCCCTGATTGGCGATCGCGTGACCGTAGTGGGGGGCGGGTCGGTCGGGGCGTTGATCACCTATCTTGCGTGTCGGCAGGTCGCTGTGGACGTCGAACTCGTCGACATCGACCCGAAGCGAGAGTGTGTGGCCCACGCGTTCGGCGCTCGTTTCGCGACGCCCGAGACGGCACGGGGCGAGCGCGATCTCTTGTTTCATGCCAGCGCCAGCGATGCCGGGCTGGAGCTTGCCCTGCAGCTGGCACGCCCGGAGGCGAGCCTGCTCGAACTCAGTTGGTTCGGCGACCGGCCGGTGGCGCTGAACTTGGGCGCGGACTTCCACGTCAAGCGGCTCAAGCTCTGTGCCTCGCAGGTTGGCACCGTGAGCCCGCACGCGCGCGCGCGGTTCACGCACCGGGCGCGCCTCGAGCTGGCGCTCTCGCTGTGTGCGGACCCACTGCTCGATGTACTTTTCGAACGGGACGTTGCGTTTCGAGACTTGCCCGACGTCATGTCCCGGATCTTGGATCGGGCGAGCCGCGCCCTCTGTCAGAGAGTGCGCTACCAGTGAGGAGACGACGATGTACAGCGTTTCGGTTCGCAGTCACATGATGATCGCGCACAGCTTCCAGGGGGACCTGTTCGGCCCGGCGCAGAAGCTGCACGGGGCCACCTACGTGGTCGATGTGGAGTTCCAGAGCGAGAGCCTGAGCTCGGACAACGTGGTGGTCGATATCGGGCGCGCCATTTCGGTGCTCGAGGCCGTGCTGGGCGACTTCAACTACAAGAACCTCGACGATGACTCGAGCCTGGCCGGCCACAACACGACCACGGAATTCATGGCGAAGGTCGTCTTCGATCGCGTGGTGGCTCGCATCGCCCGCGGCGAGCTCGGGCCGGGTGGTGAGCGCGTGTCGCGGATGAAAGTCACGCTGAGCGAGTCCCACGTAGCGCGGGCGGGTTTCGAAGGCCCCGTCGGCGAGTCAACGTGATCGAATACTCGTATGTCCGCTATCTGAGGGCCAAAAGGACGGTCGACGACCGCGCGCTGAATCGACCAGTGCTCGAGGCCCTGAAGCGAGCAGTGCAGGAACGCGGAGACCGTCCCCTGAGGGTGCTCGAGCTCGGCGCCGGCGTGGGGACGATGCTGAGTCGCCTGTTGGATTGGGGCGTTCTGGGCTCGACCGACTACGTGTTGCTAGACCGAAATACCGGGAGCCTTGCGGCGGCGCGGCAGGATTTCATGGAAGGCGGCGCGCGGGTGGAGTCGAACGAGCAACTGTCGTGGAGCCGGTCGGGTGGCAGCGCGCGCGTCGAGATCGTCCATGCCGAGGCGCGCGCCTTCCTGAGCAAGGTAGCGCTGGCTTCGCGGTTCGATCTGGTGATCGCCAATGCCTTCCTCGATCTGACGGATCTGAACCCAATGCTCGGGGCCATCTGGGGGGCGCTCGAGCCTGGTGGGCTCTTCTGGTCTTCGATCAACTTCGACGGCGCCACCATCTTCCTGCCCCAGGCAGCGCTCGACGAGGCCGTTCTGGCGCTCTACCACCGCGGTATGGACGAGCGGGTGGAAGATGGCAAACCGGCGGGTCATAGCCAGACGGGTCGGCGTCTGCTCGCTGCCATTACCGAGACTGGCGGCCAACTCGCGGCCGCCGGCAGCTCGGACTGGGTGGTCTTTCCCGCCGGCGACGGCTACGTTGCCGACGAAGCCTACTTCCTCCATCACATCGTTCACACGATCTCCGAGGCGCTTCAGGGGCACACCGAGTTGCAGGCCGAGAGCTTTGCCGCCTGGGTAGCCGAACGCCACGCGCAGATCGAGCGCCACGAGTTGATCTACGTGGCGCACCAGTTGGACGTGTTCGGTTTCGCGCCGCGCGGTCATCGGTTGGTGCAGCGGGCCTCGACTTAGGAAGGCGTAGCGAAGCGCGTGCAGGTTGTGCTCGTAGAACCGGAGGCCGCGGGTCGGGTGAGCGGTGGCTTTTTGTACAACCATCAGATGGCCGAGGCCGCAGCGCGTCTGAGGGTGGTTTCGTCGAAGTCAGCCGAGCTTTCGCAGCGGCTTGTGGGGCTCGACCTGCAACGTTCCGACTGGCTGTTGGCGGACTCGCTGTTCTTGAACCGCGAGTCGCTCGAGCCTTTCTTCGAGCTGCGCCGTCGCGTGGGCTGTCGGTTGGGGTTGATGCTGCACGCCTTTCCATCCTTCGTCTCGCGCGCCGCAAAAAGCGACGGGGTGTTCGATGCCCACGCGCTGCCCGTTGACGAAGAAGTGGCGCTGATTTCTGGGCTGGACGTGGTGGTGAGCCCGGGCCCCTACGCTGCGCGGGTTCTGCGGCGAGCCGGCGCGACGCTGCCCGTCTTGGTCTGTCCGCCCGGCTCGCCAGCGCCGGGCAGCCCACGCGAGCCTCTCGGCGAGAGCGATGGAACGGTACGCTTGCTGACCGTGAGCACTGTAACTCCTGGCAAGGGCCTCGTGGACGCGGTGCGCGCATTGGCAACGATTCCTCAAATGCGTTGGACCTGGGAAGTCATCGGGAGTCTGGAACAGGATCCAATGTACGCTCGCGAGCTGGTGCGATTGGTCGAGCAACTGGGGCTCGCCGAAAAGGTCTGCTTCGCCGGCCTGCGGAGCCATGCGGAAACCTTGACTCGATACGCCGAGAGCCAGGTGTTCCTGCTGCCGAGCCACACCGAGAACTATCCGCTGGTATTGCTCGAGGCACAGGCGTGTGGTTTGCCCACCGTGGGCTACGAAACCGGCGGCGTTCCGGATATCGTTGCAGACGGGGACAGCGGTCTCTTGGCGCCGTGCTTCGACGTGGGGGCTTTCGCTGCCCGTGCCGCGCGTCTGGTTGGAGATCTCGCTTTGCGCCGTCGTCTCGCCGGGCGCGCTCGGATCGCCTCGGAAAGCCGTCCGTCCTGGAGCGACGCCGCTTGCGATTTTGAGCGAAAGCTCGCCCTCTCGAACGACTGAAGAGCTAGTGAAAGCGCGCAGAGCCCATGCTTCCGAAGGCCTTCTCGGGCCGAAAGTGATTTACAAAACTGTGTCGTGACGCCCCGCTACGGGTCATGCTAACCGGACGGGCCACAGTAATGAACAACGTCGAACCCACGCCGGAAGAAGCCTTTCAAGAGGTTCTGAACGACCCATTGACCCTGGCCATAGCGAACGCGCAGCGCGGGTTGCGCAGCGACGTAGCTGCTCTGATAGACGCCCTGGAGGGCGCAGAGCTTCTCGTGCCCCTCGCCGAGGATGTTCTCGATGCACCCGAAGGCGAACGGTTGGAGACCGACCAACCTTTGACGATACAACCACACATGGTGCTGGACCCGGACGGCGGTGCATTCTGCGTCTTCTTCACCCATGTCGCTTTCGTCGAGCCACTTGCCTCTCAGCTTCAGTGGAAGACCGCGGGCGATGAGCTCAAGCTCTGCACACTGTTCGCCAAGCACGCAATGCAGATGGCGCTCAGCGTGATCGACGATGTCGAGGTGCGCGGCCTGGTGCTCAACCCGGGCACGGACTGCGAGCTGATGTTGCTTCGCGACGAGGTGGGCAGCATCGCCCAAGGGCAGCCCCTGCCACTGGTCGGTTACGTGCAGGATATCACCAGCACGGACGAGGCGGGCACGTTGCTCGCCGAGCCATCCGATCCCCCACCCCCGGAGTTTCTGTCCGCCCTGGAAGCCGCGCGAGAGCAGGTGTCGGAGGTGGCGGCCTACCGTGTGCAGCGGACGTTCAACCCGGAACGCGACCGCGAACCCCACCTGACCATCACGGTGGAGCTCAAGGACGAGGAGGCGGACAGGGAAGTCGTTGCCCACACTCTGGCCGCCGCCGTGGAGGGTAAGGTTCCTCCGCCGGGCTACGTGGACATCGTGTTCGCCCCTCCGGAAGACTAGACCCGTCTTCTTTCTCGACAGAGCGCGGGCCTCACGTGGCCGTCGCATGCGCTGCTCTGCGCAGCTGAGAGCGCCAATCCGGTGGCCGGGTGCCAACGTATCGTTCCCACAAACTTGGCCCGGCGCACGCGGCTGTGGAAAGTCGAGCGCATGATGCGTCGTTGGTGGTCCGTTGTGGGTGCGTCGGTATTGTCCTTTGCGTGCAGCGCGCTGCACTCGACCAAGGCCGAAACGGCCGACGTCGATCTCGGGGGTTCGAGCGGGGAGCTCAAGCTCGCGCACCAGAAGAAGGGCCACAAGAAGGCTCACAAAAAGCGCTCTGCGCTCGCCCGCCTGGCTCCGCGCCAGGTCGGTGATTACTACGTTCACCGCTTTTCGGGGTCTTTCCGCGAGGGGCCACTCACGCTCGTGGAACGAGTGGTTGCCGAGAAGGACGACGTCGTGGTCGTCGACTACACCCTGGAGGACGGAGCGACAGAAAAGACCTTGCGCGTGAAGCTCGACCGCGAAACCGAGCGCCCGCTCAGCGTCTCCGAAGTCGGCGACGACGGCGAAACGCCGGTGCCGGTTGCAGCTTACGAGGCCATGCTCGAGCAAACGGTGTTCGCCCCAGACGTCAACGATGCACTGCTCGACGAGCACCGTCAGACCTGTCTGGTCGGCCCCAAGGAGCTCGACTGTGAGGTCAAGGAGTATCGGGTATTCGTCGGCGACGACGAGGCCAAGCTGACAGTGACGGCGAGTGACGACCTACCCGGACGCGACATTGCTGGTGAGATCACCGGCGTCGACGGATCGGTCATCTATCGCGCCGAGCTGGTGGAAGCCGGCAACACGCCGTCTCTGGATAAATCGGTAGCTTCCAAATAGGTGACGGTTTCGACGGGGGTCGCGACCAACCTTTGGGATCAGCGTATCAGCGCTTGCCTGAGCTTGTCGAACTGCGCGCGCTCTTCTTCATCCACTGAGCCGTCGCTGTAGATCAGCGCGCGAACGGCTTCGAGGAACGTTCGACGATGTTCGAGCGGCACCAGGGCGGGGTCGACGCTGGCGGGAGAAGGTGCCAGGTGCATCCATTCGTCCACCTGAGCTCGGTCTTCCGCGCCGAGGTCGAGGCGGTTCACCAGACGCGTGATGAAGGCTCGCTCGTTGTCCGTCACTTCCAGGTCGGTCCACGCGAAGGCGCACAGGAATTTCAGAAGCAGCAGGCGTTGTTCGGACGAAAGGTCTTCCAACATCGCGCCAGTTTAAGCGCTGACCGTCCGCGGAACAACGGGTGTGCCCGCGGCTCCTTTTGTGCCTCTGAGCTCATTCGGTGCTTTTGACGCTTCTGTCCCCGGCTCCGACTAGACTCTGGTGAGCCAGTGGGCGTGCTTCTTGTCTTTTCCGGTGACCGCTCGGAGGTAGGCGCGTTGAAAGCGCGCGCCGACGGTGTTCTTGCCGGTAGGGTACATCACGCCATCGATTTCCCTCACAGGTGTGACTTCCGCGGCCGTGCCCGTCATGAACACCTCGTCTGCCAGCAAGAGCTCTTCCCGCGTGAAGGCCCGGATCTGGACTGGAATCTTCTTTTCGTTGGCTAGCTTCAAGATGCAGTCGCGTGTGATCCCGGGGACGATGGAGGACGTCTCGTCGTTGGTGACCAAGGTGTCCCCCTTCATGAAGAAGAGATTCTGCCCGGTGGCGCTGGACACGGTGCCCTCCTGAGTCAGCAAGATGGCATCGTCGTAGCCTCGGTCCATGGCTTCATGAGCCGCCAACACCATGTTCGCGTAGTGGCCGCTGGCTTTCGCCTGAGTCGGGTAGACCGTGTGGTGCGCCTTGCGCCAGCTGGACACGGTGACACGCACGCCGTTGCGCAGCGCGCCCTCGCCCAAGAAGGTCCCCAGTTCGCGAATTGCGACGAACACGCGAACCGGGCACTCCTTTTTGGGCTTGAGGTCGATGGGACCCTGGCCAAAATATGCCAGCGGTCGGATATAGCCGTTGTCGATGCCGTTCTTACGGGTCACCTCGAGGCATGCGGCCACCAGTGCCGCTTCGTCGTACGGGATCGACATGCCGTACAGCTTTGCAGACGACATGAAGCGTGAAATATGATCGCTGAGCCGCACCAGTCGGGGTCCGCTCGAGGTGGGATAACAGCGAATGCCCTCGAAAACGGCCGTCCCGTAGTGGAGCGCGTTGGCGTAGTAATGCACGCTGAGCGATTCAGCGTCGCGCAGGTCGCCATCGGACCAAACCCAATGCGCCAGCGTCTGCCCCTTGGGACGGGACATGGTCAGGGCGTCGTCTTCGGGTACTCCTGAGAAGTTTGGCCACTCGTGCTCGATGGGGGGCATCTATCCTCCGTTTGGTCCTGGATTCTACGGCACTTAGAGCAGCGAGACCACCCAGCCCGCGCCCACCCAGGCTCCCAGAGCGGAACCCAGAGTAGCCAGCACTGCCACCAACAGGACGCGCGTGAAGCGGTTTTTGTAGATGCCCTTGATGGTCAGAATGTCGTCCGCGATGTGCTCGCAGTCCGCCACGGTGGGTTTGCGCAGCCAGGCTTCCACCAGCCCCGCCACCATACCGGCGCCTATGGTCGGGTTCAGCGACGTGATGGGTGAGGCGAAAAAGGCAACGATGATCGTCAAGATCTTCGCGCCGGCCACCGCGCTGAGCAGGGCTGCCAGCACCGAATTCGGCAGTACCCAGGCGAACAGCATCTGCTCGAAGGCTTCGCCCGAGTGTTTGGAGTATCCCCAGTAAAACGCGGCGAGCACGATGGTCGGGATCAACCACTTGAGAGCACGTGTGACTCGGGAGGGCGCCGGAATGAGGCTGAGCGCTTCTCGATCGACTGCTTGACCGAGATGACTGAGCACCCCTTCGACGTGACCTGCGCCGATCACTGCCACGATTTTCTCGCCGGGGGCCTCCTGAATATTGCTCATCAGGTAGAGGTCGCGCTCGTCGATCAAGGGCTCCTTGATTCCGGGCATCAGCTTCGCGAACTCGGCGAGCATCTCGTTGATGGTGTCGCGCTCCTTCAGCTCCTCGATCTGCTCCTCCGTGATTTCCTGCACGGCGAAAGGAGCTGCCATCAACCCGCTGGAAAGGCGCAGCTTGTTCCAGAAGGAAAGATTGGCCCAGGTTCGCTTGAGCGTGGCCTGAATGTCCCGATCGGCGAGCACGAGTTTGGCGCCAATCTCTTCGGCGCTCTTGACGGCGGCAAGAAGCTCGCCGCCGGGCTTGACGCCCACGCGCTCACCCAACTTCCGCTGGTAGGCGGACAGCGCCAGGCTGGTCAGCAGAAACAGCACCTTCTTCTCACGGATAACCTGGAAAATATTCAGCTTTTGCCAGCGGGTGTCGTCGATCATCGCCTCGTAGCGAACTTGATCGAGCTCGACACAGACCGTATCGGGGCGCACTTCACGGATCACGCGCCGAACCTCTTCGACGCTGCGTCGAGAGATGTGAGCGGTCCCCACGACATGGATCTGCCGACCGTTGTGTTCGAGGACCGTGACGTGCCCGGGGCCTGCCATTTGAAGCCCGGGCACCCTATATGAAATTCCCTCCGCCTGCACGTTGACAAAGGTCCCAATCGGTGGATTAGCTCGCGGGTAACCTCGAGCCGTGTTTTCGCGACGCCTACCAGACGCCGTGCCCGAGGGTGTCCTCGGCGAGCTGTTCGGCGACGCCCGGCGGCGGGCCGGACTACTCGACCTGACCTTGTCGAACCCGACCTCTGCAGGCTTCGACTACCCGGCGGACGAGCTCGCCCATGCCCTGGCCGACGTCGGCGTGGCGCGGTACTCGCCCCACCCGCTGGGGCTTGCGACGGCGCGTGAAGCGCTGTCGCGCGACTGGCGAAGCCGCGGCTTCACCGTCACGCCGGAAGACCTGGTGCTGACGGCCAGCACCAGCGAAGCGTACAGCATGCTCTTCAAGCTCCTGTGCGATCCAGGCGACGAGATCTTGGTGCCCGAGCCCAGCTACCCGCTGTTCGAGGTCCTGGCTCGGCTGGACGCCGTGAACCCCGTCTCCTATCGCCTCGAATACGATGGAGCTTGGTACGTCGATCTCGATTCGCTCCGGTCGAAAAGGACGCCGCGTACCCGCGCCATCGTCGCGGTGAGTCCGAACAACCCGACCGGCTCGTTCCTGAAGCGCGCCGAGCTCATGGCCCTGGCCAAGCTGGGGCTTCCGTTGATTTCGGACGAGGTCTTCTGGCCATACGCTTGGCGCCAGGACCCCGCCATGGTGGCGAGCGCGCTCGCGGCCGAGGATTGCCCCGTATTCGTGCTCGACGGACTGTCGAAGCGTTGTGGACTCCCTCAGATGAAGCTTGCCTGGATCACCCTGGCTGGTCCCACGGCGCTACGCGCTCGATCCCGGGTGCGTCTGGAGTTGATCAATGACAGCTACCTGTCGGCTAGCGCTCCCGTGCAACAGGCACTCGAGCGACTGCTGGGGTTAGGTAAACGAATCGAGCGGCAGATCGCCGAACGCTGCAGAGTGAACCTGGGGCTCGTGCAGGAGGCACTTCTGGGGTCGCCAGTCACTCCATTGTTCGTCGAGGGGGGATGGTCTGCCTGCCTGCGACTGCCGGGGACCCAGGCGGATGAAGAGTGGGTGCTCGGCTTGTTGCGGCAGCACCAGGTTCTGGTTCAGCCGGGCTGGTTCTACGATCTCGGTCCAGGTTCGCACGTGGTGGTGAGCCTGCTCCCGGAGTCGGCGCAGTTCGCGGAGGGTGTGGCGCGGCTGCGGGCCTGGGTCGAGAGCCCGAGCCACGCCTAGCCCCTGGCCAGAACTACACTCTGCGGTCGGTTGCGCGCTAATCGTTCTCGCGTCGTCGCCACAGGACGACGCCCAGCAGCAGGGCGGCAAGCAGGGAACCCGCGGGCGCCTGCGAGCTCTCGGCGATGCGGCAACCGCAGCCGCCCGGCTTCTCCTTGATCTCTCCCTCTTCCATGTCGTCATCGTCCATATTTTGCAGATCCAGCTGCTCGGAGTCTTCGCTGTCGTCCCACCCGTCGCCGTCCTTCTTTTCGTCCTTCGGCTCGTCGCTCGACTCCTTCTTTTCGTCAGCGTCGTCCTTCTTCTTTTTCTTCTCTCCGCTGAAGGTGATGCTGCGCCGGTCGATGATGGGATTCTCTCCCAGCAGTTTGATCTTGGTCGGCGTACCGATCTTGCGGTTGTTGCGCACGTCGTAGATCGTCACCTTGTACTCGCCGCAGGCATAGTCATGCGCGCGCGTCAGTTTGAAGGTGAACTTGGTGCGCGACTGAATCTTGGCGGTGCCCGGATCCAAAAAGCCAACGTCGGCCGTTTCGATGATCGACTGCTGATGCTCCAAAGGAACGGTGCGCTCGACGATCTTGTCACCGTCCACCATCGCCCGCTCGTAGTAGGCCGTGGGCTGGAACTCGAACTTCATCGGGACGTAAGCCGTGTCCGGCGCCCGCGGCAAGTAGATCGCAATCTCGACGCGCCAGGAGTTGGAGTCGTCGCGTCCCTTCAGTGACTTGGATTTCCACTCGACACGACCGGCCCCCAGCGCGTTGGCCGAGGTGAAGAGCAAGCCGAACACGGCAAGCAGGTTCACGAGGAGTTGTACGGTTCGACGACGACGATTCTCTAGCAAGGTCAACCTCCGGTTTTGCGGACGCTAACACGGGGTGAGCCGGTGGTGAGCCCTCCTGGTCCAGCTCTCGCAAGGGCAAAAATTCAAGCTGAGCCGAACCCTGCTGCGCTGGCTCGGGAGCCCGGCTACTCGTCCACTTCGAACCACGCGGGCGCCGGAATGGTGTCGGGGAGTTCCCTCGACGAAGACGGTGCTGCCGCGTCCGCATTGCGATCTTTGTGCACTCTCACCGACCGAGGTTCGGCCGGCTCACACTCGTCCGCCGGTGCGTGGTCCTGGTCTTTGGCCTCGTTTGCTGCGGCGTTGCTCATGGTCATGACCCCCTATCCGTTGGCTCCCTCGTGTTGGCCCGGCCTGAGGCCGGCTGCCAATCGAGGCGAATCTTACGCAAACGGCCCGCCGTTCCAAGAGGAAATCCGAGGAATCTTTTAGCGGCCTCTGGGCCGACCCTGCTGGTGCCGGCTAATCACTCGGAGAAGGTACCGGTAGCGATTCGCAGCGGAAAAGCGTGGCGACGTCTCTGCCAGCATTGAAATACGAGTCAATCTGGCCGGGAAGGGGCTCGCTCGGTTCTCTATCGAGCAGGCGCCCGTCTCGGCTGAGCTGCCCCATCACCTTCCACTCGATGCGGCGACCCGGCGAGCTCGGCCCGATCCGCACTGTGGTGTCCGGCGAAATCCGGAACAGCTCCAGACGAGCTTCGTGGGTCCGGAGCAGGACTTGGTGCTCCCCGCAGTCGTGCGGCAGTACTGTAACCGGAAACTGCGAGCGATCGCGCCGGATTTCCACCGAGGCCGAGCGCGCCCGACCGCGTAGCGCCTCGGGTTTTTCCAAGCGGATTTGCGCGGCTTGAAGAGCCGGATGCACCCCGAACAACATGGCGGCAAGCTCTTGGGTGGCCACCTCGATGAGCTGGTATTCGCGGAACCTCAACAAACCGCCAACTTCGTCGGCAATACGCGCGTAGTCCACGGTGTCCGCGATGCGACCCGTCGTGCCCGCGATCGAAAGGTCCATGAACATGGTCAGGTCTAGCCGGACCAGCTGCTTGCGCCGCCTCTCGGACGGTCGCACGCCAACGATGCACTCGACCTCCAGGCCTTCGATCAGGATGCGGTCCACGTTTGCCCGTTTGCAGTTAGCACATTCCGTGGAGGCCTGTTGCCGGTACCGCTCGCTCGTCGTTCCAATCGCCGGGGCCAGAGCACGAGGGCGCTGTTTTCGTCGGCAAGTGGGCATTCGCGCCGCGGATGTTCTAGACTGGACTGGATGGCGGTTTGGGGATCTCGGGCAATCTGGTCGACTCTGGCGCTGGGCCTTTTGGTGGTCGCGTGCGGCGCGCGCACGGGGGATCAGCTTCCTGGCAGCTTCGGCGAATCGTTGAGTTCAGCGGGTGGGTCGCAGGGGCAGGGAGGCACCAGTTCCACCGGGTCGACCACGCGTGGCGGTGCGTCGAACGCGATGAGCAACTCTGGGCCGTCGGTGGTTACCACGGCCGGTCCGGGCTTTGGCGTGTCCACGGTCGGAAATGTTGGGGGTGACTTCGGTACCGTCGGCTCCACCGGTGGCGAGTGTGTTCCTGGCATCTGCCAATGCACTGATTGTTTCTCATCTTGCTTGTGCAACGGGTTCGAGCCGACGACTTGCGAAAGCGCCTGCTTCGGGATGGACACGGCCGTGGGCTTCGGGGCTGGCGGCAGCGTGGGTTTCAGCGTGGTCACGACGGGGCCCATGTTTGGCGCCGTGACCGGAGGTGGCGGTACCGGCGGCATCGGGGCTTGCTGCTTTGCCAGCGGGCGTCCTGCGTGCGAGGACCCGAAGGTAGCCTCGTGCGTGTGTTCTCGCGATGCGTTCTGTTGTCAGCAGGCCTGGGACGCGCAGTGCGTGACCGAGGTGGACGCCCTGGGCTGCGGATCTTGCCAGGCGCAGTTCGGTTCGGTGAGCGGCACGTTCGGCTTTGCCTCCAGTGGCGATGCGGTCACCGTCGGCGGCATCAGCACGGGAGCAGTCTCGACGACCGGAGGCCGCCCCAATGCTTGCTGCCAGGAGGGCATGACCGCGGGCTGTGACGACATGGCGGTGATGGCTTGCGTGTGTAAGGCCGACCCCTACTGTTGCAACGTCCGCTGGGACCAGACGTGCGTCGCTGATGTGGAAGACTTCGGCTGCGACACTTGCCAGGGTTCGGTGGGTGCCGGGGGAGCTTTTGGGCAAGCGGCCGCCGTGACGGTGACGGGTGCAGGTGGAGCCAGCACCTTCGGCGCGACCAGCGCCGGTGGCGAGGGCGGGAGCGGCGGCGTCGCCGAGTGCTTGCAGCAGGCGAACAGCGACTGCGACAGCTGCCTGTGCTCCGGTTGTTTCAGTCAGTACGGTGCCTGTATCGGTGACTTCGGTTGCCCGATCATCCTGCAATGCTTCGACCAAACGGGCTGCAACGACCTTGACTGCACCCTGGCCGAGTGCCAGCCCGTGATCGACAGGTACGGTGGCTTGTCGGGAGCTTCGATGCGCTACGCATTGACCCTCCTCGAGTGCGCCAGCGACCAGATGTGTCCCTGCGAGTAGGTACCGCGTCCACGTGACCGAGTGAGGATAACTGCCTCCGCACAGATGGCAGCGCGGCAGCTGGTCGACCCAAAGGACCAGGCGCTGCTTCGGTAGAGCGGCGTTCCTGCGGCCTCTCCTCTCACGAAGATGACTCGTTGCCTGCATTTATTGCAAGGTATCCGGACGCCATTCCCCCATCGGTGGAACGGCGAGCCTCCCCTCGAACCTTTTGAGCAAAAGTCTGCATTCTGGCGACAGATCCAAGCGCCGATCGGTTACGGGGCAGGGGACCCCGAGGTTTGCCAGAAGGGAAACACCCCATGCTCCGAAAAGTACTCGCGCTCCCTGGGCTGATCCTCGTCGGCCTCGTCGCCCTCACCTCTTCGTGCAGTGGCACGTCCGGCGATGACGCAGCATCTGGAGTCGCTCCAGGCTCCGGCGGGTCCACGCCTATCGGAAGTCAGACGTCGGGTGGTCAGACGTCCATGGGGCCGGGCACCACTGGGCAGGGCAGCGGCGGGGCCTCTGTCGGGACTGGCGGAAGCCTTGGCACGAGCTCCGGCGCGGGCGCCACGACGTCGAGCGGCTCGCTGTCGGGTGGCTCTACGGGCACTGCGACGTCGGGCACTGCGACGTCGGGTACGGCGGGGGTGGGCGGTGCGGGTGGCGCCAGCAGCGGTGGGGCGTCGGGAACAGTTGGCGGGGGCGGGACGCCCCCGAGCTCGATCGGCGATCTGAGTGATCTCGGACAACCCCAACAGTGTGCTCTCGTGCATCGTGACCTGGACGACGGATCAGGCGTCGAACTCGGTCGTCCAGTTTGGTCTGAGCGGCTACCAATGGGAGATTACCGATTCCGCGCTGACCACGGACCACCGCGTGGTCGTGATCGGGATGCGACGAGAACAGACCTATTCGATCAAAGCCATTTCCACGAATGATGGCGGCTCGGTCGAGGCGGAGGGTGATTTCACGACGGGCACGCTACCCGCCGCAATTCCTGTGGGCACCGTGCAGATCAACGACACGGCTCGGTCCCAACCGGGCTGGACCCTGATGAACGTGCAGAAGGGTGACGGAACCACGAGCGCCCGGTCACCAGAGCCTCCCATGGCCGTCATGGTCGACGACGAGGGGGAACCCGTTTGGTACACCATTGACGGCACTGTGAACGATCGGGGCGGCGCCGTGTCGACGCAACTCACCGATGTGGGCGTGTTGATCGGCCCGAGTTGGAACGAGAGCCTCCAGACCGGCAGTGTGCCCCGGGAGGTCGACTTCGAGGGCAACACAGTCTGGGAGTGCCCCAGCAGCATTTGCGGGCCGAACACATCGTTCTCCCATCACGCCAGCAAACTGCCGAATGGCCATTACCTGCTCAATGAAGACTACGGTACCGGCACCACGTCTCCACGGATTCACGAGCTTACCCACGACAATCAAGAAGTCTGGACGATGACGTGGACCGACCTGTTGCCCGCTCCTGCAGGTTCCACCGGGGACTGGTGCCACGGCAATTCGATTTCTGCGGACCTGGACAAGGACATCCTCTGGGTCAATTGCCGTTGGGTGGGCTTCATGAAGGTCAACTACTCGGAGAAGACCATGGCCTGGCTGATTCCCGCCAGCTACGGCAGCAAGGGCCAGGGCGACTTCAGTTATTCCCCAGCGGACATCCAATTCAGCGACTCGCACGATCCCGAGTTCCACGAAGACGACAACACCGTGCTCTTATTCGATAATGGCGGCTACGGGAGTGGAGCCGTGGGAGGAGATACCACTCAGTTTCACTCGAGGGCGATCGAATACAAGGTAGACGAGTCAACCATGACGCTTACCCTGAACTGGGAGTACCCCGGTTCGTTTGCGGTGCCCGATTCCTGGTACACCGATAACTGGTACACGCCCTTTTGGGGGGATGCCGACCGCCTTCCCAACGGTAACGTCCTCATCACCGCGGGCATTCGTAGCCCGACGGTGGAAAGTCGCGTGTTCGAGGTCACCAAAGCAGACGGCAAGGTCGTTTGGGAATTCCGCTTTCCACCGGACTACGGCGTCTATCGCGCGGATCGCATCACCCCGCCCTTGGTGCATGCCATCCCTTGAGGCTTCCCATCGCCGCCTGCGTGTCACACCTCGGGGTTTCACGGTCCACGCCCGCGCGAGACATTCGCCAGGGAGACGGCCGTCGAGAGGTCCGTGATCCGTTCGTGCGGTCGCGGGCGCCCTGCGCACGAGAGTCGGCGTGAGCAGCGTCTCAGGGCTCTTCCAGCGTGACGGCGTACGGGATGCCACCCGGATCGGGAACCACGAACTCTTCGAAAAGCTCGCCCGTGCCGACATCATACGCCTGCCAGATGTGACCCTCGAACGTGTTTTGCGTGAAGACGTCTCCCGGGCCGAGCACGGGATAGGGCTCGACGAGCGGCACGCAGTCGAACCCTATCCAAACCATCTGCAGGCGACGACGAGTGAGATTCTGAACGGTCATCGATACCGGCAGGTCGCTCGCTGCCGAGCAAATTGGGTTGCCGTCGCCGTCCTCGCTGGGCCGCGGAGTGAGCGCTGCCGCGCCGGTTCCTCCCGTCCCCCCGGTTCCTCCCGTCCCTCCGGTTCCTCCCGTCCCTCCGGTTCCTCCCGTCCCGGGTGTGGAGACCTCCAGCGTGGTGTCGAGCTCCGCCTGTGTTCGAACCACCTCGTCCGTACGGAAACCCCATATCTCTAGCTCTGGTAGCTCTGCCGAACGGGCGATCAAGCTGCGTTCGTAGTTTCCGGACGAAAACATCGGTAGCACCGGACCGACGGCAAAATCCAGCTCCACTTCGCCCTGCGTGATCTCGAACCCTGCGACGCCGCCGCCTTCGATGCGCACCGTGAAAGGCTGCCCTTCGCGCGGCTGTGTGCACTTGAAGCTTTCGAAGCGGAAAGGAGGGCGGTCATCCTCCACGCTGGAGCAACCCGTGGAGGCAGCCAGGAGCAGCACTGCGATGAGCTTCGAACGAGTCACGGCTCCTCCCCCGACGCGCCGGCGGCACCTGCCGCGCCCTGCCCACCGTCCTCACCCGAAATAGGAACGTTGGGCTCCTTTTCCAGAACACGCCCTGGATCCAGGGGAAATGGATCGAGCACCCCGTCCAGGCGCGAATCGATGCAGCAACGAAAACCCAAGAGCGGATGCTGAAACGCTTTGTCACGCACCGGGGCTTCGCGCGTGGCCTGGCCGCTCGAGCCGTCCGCGCTGAGCGTGCCGAAGATCAGGGGCTGATCGGCGGGATAGATCTCTCCTTCCTTTCTCGACTCTGGTGCGCCCCAGACCGCAATCGAGTCTCGAGTTTCTGGGAATTCCCATTCGCCCCCGAAGTTGGGATCGATGGGCTCGGGATGGTTGGGGAAGGACGTCTCGGGCCCGGTGGGCGAGAGCGCCTTGACGGGCTCGTCCTGTCTACCCGTGCCCGGTTCTGCGGAGGGGCCGATGACCCTGAGTACCTGCACGTCGCACAGCATCTTGCCCGCCCGTCCACACGCCAGCAACGCCTCTTCCCAGGTCAGGTCCGTCCAGGGAATGGCGCCCGCCTGACTGACGGCGAAGGACTCGTCCCGCCCCGCCGAGGTCTCACTGGCATCGACGCGGGACGCTAGGTGAATATCGACACAGATGGGGGGCTCGAAGTCTTCCTCGGAGAAGTCGTCGATGACTATTAGCGACATCCCTTCGTGTCGGCAGCTCTTGTCGAGGTCAGGACCACACCCGATCAGCGCGACTAGTGCGAATACCCAGAGTCCGATACGCAGCGTCAGGCTCATTCCCACCTCCAGGTATACGTGACGTCGAAGCCGCGGTTGTCAACGCCGCTGCCCCGGTTGTTCTCGTACGCAAAGGTCTGCGCGCCGAGCTGAAAGCCGCCCTTGCGGGTAAATACGGCGGGCACCTCCAGCTCCAACCTCAGACGTTGCCAGGTGTACGAGCTGCCGGCGCGCAGGTCGTCGAAGGCCACCATGGTGATGAGCACGGCCTCTGACGGGGTTACCTGCGGGAACGTCAGACTGGGATAGCTACCCCGCTCGAAGGTGAACTGAAGCCCGCCGACGTCGTAGGGGAAGCGCAGATCCACTTCGGCGGCCATCTCGTAGCCCAGCGCTGTGACCAGACCCGCTCCGATGTTCGGGTGATCGACGAACGCTTGACGGTTGCCGGTACCGACATCTGCTAGCCGGATGAAGTCGTGGAAGAAGCTGGGCCCGATCCGGAAGTAAGCGCGCTGCCAGGACCAGAACTCCGAGTCGAACTGACTGGACAGAAAGCGCGCCAGATCCCAGCCGATCTGCGCATCGGTCTTGACGAAGTAGTTGGTGATGCGTGCCCAGTCGTCCGAAGCGATGTCGGACTCCTGCCAGGTGAAGTTGCCATAGCCGAGAATGCCGAGTTTGGCTGAGTCGTATTCGTAGCGCACGTCGTAGCCGAAGCCCAAACCGGAGGGTGGTCGCTGTAAGGACCCGGTCAGGGCCGACTTCTTCTGGTAGTCCAGCAGGTAGCTCGAAAATACCAGATGGTGGCGGGTCGTCTGGGTCAGTTCCTTCGGCTCGTCTTTGCTGAACCCCGCAATGATTGGCGCGGCGACGATCGCCAACGGAACGGCCACCATCACCGCGTCGCAGAAAGGGCCGAGCAAGCTTGCTGGCACGTACTGACCGCGATTGACCAAGCTGCACCCCGTAAACGCAATGCCGATCGGTTAGCGACGTAATCGATCGATTTCGTTTGTGTTTTCGCAGGGGGTTTCCCTGCGCAGCGACTGCGGAGACGATGCGGGGATCTTCCAAGGAGAGCCCGGTGTCATTCCTCGGTTATGCGCTCGACGAGCTAGCGGACCAGCCCACTCCAGCGTCGCTGGATACATTTCAGCGGAGCCTCGACCCAAGGTGGATCGAAGAAGCGCTCAAGGCCACTGGCACGGCAACGCTGCGTAAGCGCCGGCTGCCAGCGGAGCAAGTCATCTGGCTCGTGCTGGGCATGGCACTCGTGCGCGACAGGCCGATCGCTGAAGTCGTGTCTCATCTCGACCTGGCATTGCCGGGAGAGGGGGGCACGGCCGTGGTCGCGCCGAGTTCAGTGGCGCAAGCCCGCCGGCGGCTTGGCGCGGAACCGCTGGAATGGTTGTTCAACAAGTCTGCGGAAACCTGGGCCCACGCGAGCGCTCGCGATGACGAATGGCGCGGCCTCTCTCTGTATGTAATCGACGGCACGACACTGCGCGTTGCGGACTCGGAGACGAATCGCGCACACTTCGGGCTGGCCATCGGCGGCGCACGCGGAGCCAGTGGCTATCCGCTCGTGCGCTTGGCAGCATTGATGGCGGTGAGATCACACGTATTGGCGCGCGCCGCGTTTGGTCCCTACGTGACCAGCGAGATCGCGCTGTGCCAGAGCTCTGGGCGCACATTCCTGGTCATTCCCTGACGATTTTGGACCGGAACTTCCTCAACGCGAACGTCTTGGTGGGGCTGCACGACGCTGGCGTCGAGCGTCATTGGCTGACGAGGGCGAAGACTACGACCAAGTGGAAGGTGGTAAAGTCGTATGGTCGCTACGACAAGCTCGTTGAACTCACCGTTTCCTCCGTTGCCAGGAAACAACACCCCGAGTTGCCGCAAACCTTCACCGCGCGCGCCATTAGCTACCGTCATCCCCGCTCGAAGGCTCGACAGTGGTTGCTGACGTCGCTGGCAGACCCCGCCAAGTATCCAGGACTCGAGATCATTGCGCTCTATCACGAGCAATGGGAAATCGAGCTCGGCTACGACGAAATCAAGACACATATGCTGCAACGTGAGGAGACGATCCGCAGTCGCACGCCAGTCGGTGTGATGCCGGAAATGTGGGGCATCCTGATCACCTTCAACCTCATACAACGGGAAATGGAGAACATCGCGCAGCAAGCCGGTGTACCGCCTACCCGCATCAGTTTCATCACGGCCATGCGCTTTATTCGCGACGAATGGAGCTGGTGCGCAGTCGCCTCGCCGGGGTCCATCCCGGCCAAGCTCCAGCGCATGCGTGGCGAAGTCCTTCGTTTCGTCTTGCCCGACCGCCGACGCGACCGCGTCTTCCCCCGAGCCGTGAAGCTCAAGATGAGCGAATGCGCTAAGAAACGCCGGAAAACATTCCCGGCGGAGCGCTAAGTGAATAGCATT
>CAWELQ010000023.1:0-275084 GCA_963809955.1 uncultured delta proteobacterium | reverse complement strand
AGTCCACAGACCGGATAGTCGGTAAATTCTAGTGCATCAAACTCGGACTCAGCCGTATCCTCATAGAGACCTATGATCTCGCGCAAGATTGTGGTGTACTTGAAGTCTCCTAGTAGGTCGCCGTCGTTTACCCCAAGCGCACGCAGGTAGGTCAAGTAGGACGCTGGCAAAACCTTGCCTGGCTTGAGCTCACACCAGCGGATGTATCCGCGATTTCCGTCTCACCGGCGCCGCCCCACGCTTCCACGCATCCAGTGTCGAAGGGCTCCAGGAAACTTCGCAGGCGATTCACGAGTGTTTCCGGTCAGCCCTGCTGTGGTTCGAAATCAGGAATTGGCATGGCCGATGTACTTTTCGATATTGTCTGGATCCGCGCAAGTCTTGCACGGGTCCATCTGCGAAGGTTCTACCGGCGCGCCGTCCGCATTCTCGCCAGTGAATGGATGTCGGTTGGGGCCGTCACCTCGCCAGCGGGTATCCATTCCATCAGCTGCGCCCGCGTCGCGCCCATGCGCGGCCGCCGCAGAGTTCGGTTCGCCGCACACTCCGGCTTCGTTACCACCATCAATTGTTTCGACGCCGGGTACCTCGTCCCCGTTGGGGGCGACACGATATTTTGGTGGATCGTGCCCCTTGTTGAGTTCCGCTTCCAAGGCCTTGGCTCTCGCACGCTGGGTGGGACTGTCCGGTTCACCGGATAATCCCACCGAAACCTTCTCCCCCGTCATGCGTGAAGACGCTGACCACGCGATTCTTCTTGGAGCTCATACCCATCTTCTCCATCGTATCGACGACGTGCTGGCATTCTTCACGGGCTTTCTTGGTTCGTGGCGGATAACCTTCCCGTGCGCCTGAAGTTCCCTCTCCGCTCTCATGCCCGGGGGGCGTTCCCTCCTGCCCCTCGTTATTCTTTGGAGCGTCGCCATCCTTGGGTCCCTCGCACTCCGTCAGCCCGAACAAATCCACCTGCACCAACGGGTTGGGCACGTAGGCATACAGGTTGACCGGACTGCCAGCATAGCCCAGAGGATCGCTCTGCAAGTACCTGCCAAGCGCGGGGTCGTAGTAGCGCCAGCGGTTGTAATGAAGGCCAGTTTCGGGGTCGTGGTAGTGGCCCGGCCAGCGCAGGTTGTATTCGACGCTCGAGCCTTCGGCGACTTGGATCGCACCGTAGGGATCGACGCGCTCCGCCCACCAGACCGTGTTGCCATCCTGGTCCTCGACACACAATGGCATGCCGACGGGATTGGAGAATACGACGTAGCTCTTGCCCGATTCGGGGGGAGCGTCGACGCTGTCGTAGTCGGTGAAGCCGATGGGGATGAGAGCGGTGCGGCTCGCGTATTGATAGATGCGAAGCGTCCCGTCGGGTCCGACTTCGCCGGCGAGGCGCTCGTGATCCCAGAAAAATTCTCGCGTTTTGCCGGCGTGAGTGGCCCGGATGCGGCGGCCGAGGCCGTCGTAGGACGCTTCCCAGAGGGCGGTCTGGCCATCGGCGTCCTCTTGCTCGACCCCAACGAGCATGTCGAAACTGTCGTATCGGTAGCGCGCTTTCCGTCCGTCGTGTCCTTCGCGGAGCGCGAGGTGGTGACGCGTGTCGTATTCGAAGCGCTCGTCGTGACTCGATGCCAGGAAGTTACCGGGCAGCAGA
This sequence comes from uncultured delta proteobacterium, assembly GCA_963809955.1. Taxonomy (GTDB): domain Bacteria; phylum Myxococcota_A; class Polyangia; order Polyangiales; family Polyangiaceae; genus JAICQQ01. The sequence continues at coordinate 273,433 of CAWELQ010000023.1, read as the reverse complement.
CGCAGACCGCTGAGGCTCGCCTTCGACACTACGTTGCCGGCGGCATCCTGAACATATTCGAGCCGGTCTCCGCTTGGCGTGACTTCGGCTGCCAGGCGGTGGCCCCTGTCAATCTCGAACTGTGTGGTGCCGCGCGCGGTGTCGTCGACGCGCACCAAGTCACCCTCGAGCGTGTAGTGATATCGGTTGCCCCAAACGCCATCGCGCGGTGCTCCGGAAACTCGGGGCTTTGGAGCGGCGGCCGTGGCCCCACCGGGCCCGAGGAGGGCGTGACCACTCGGTGAGCGGTAGACCAGACGCGCCAGCAAACGGCCCTCCGATCGAACTGCAGCGTCTCGATGGTGCCGTTGGGGCAATAGCGACGGACCATGCCCTCGTCGTAAACAATCGTGGTTCGCCGCCCGGCCGCATCGTGCAACGTCGTCCGAGACTGGCTAGGTTCGCGCCGAACGAGGAAGCGTTCGAGCAGGTGCGTATCCTCGGTCGATAGGCTCCTCGTGTGTTTGACTCCTTTCCCATCCCGCAGGTCGCTGCTCGCCCAGCGCCCGGCGCCGTAGCTGAGTTTCACTTCATGTTGATCAGTGGTGGCCTCCGTAACGCGCCCGCGGGCATCGTAGTCGAACAGATGATACCCGCCGCTGCTCAGCGTGCGCTTGCCGACGAGGTGGTTCTTGTGAGGTTCATTCGTAAAGAGAACCTGCCCGTTGCCGTCACGCTTCTCGATGAAGTGGCTGTCAACGTCGTAGATGTATTCTTCGCGAAGCGCGCCGTGGCGGTGCACGCGGGTGAGCCTGTCCCGTTGGTCGTAGTCGTAGCGGGTCTCGGTCCCGTAGGGGTCGAGGACTCCCGTCACCTTCGCGAGGGACGAGTACTGATAGCGCAGCGTCTGGCCCGCCTCGTCCGTCTCTTCGCCGCGCAGATTCCACGACGCGATGGTGAAGCGTCGGATGTAGCCGTCGCGGTCCTGCTCAGCGATCAGGTTGCTGGCCATGTCGTAGTACCAGCGTCGGGTGGCACCCCGTTCATCCGTTTCGGTGACTTTCTGACCCTGGGTGTCGTATTCGAGACGCGGCGGAGAGGCTGGCTCGCGCGAGCCCTCTCGCAGAGCGAAGAGTCCCCGTGATAGGGTCGCGGCTTCGGGGGGCACGCCCGCCAATGCTGCGGGGGCGGGTCCGTTCCACGAGATCGGCCACAAGCGGCCCTTGGCGCGCTCCCCGCGGCGCGGCGCGAAATCGCCGAGCAGCCATTCGAGGGGGGTGCTCGGTAGCTCAACATTGAACGGGTCGGGCGCATGGGGCGCCTCCACCGCCGTCGGGAGCATGTGGCCGAAGTCGTCCATGCGGGCGTAGTGGGCGCCGTTCTCGTCGTAGAGCCAGCGCATTTGGCGACCGGCACCATCGATCTCGACTTCGACTCGACCTTCGACGTCGAGCACCCGTGTCAGCGTGTGCCCGTCGGAAGCGACCACTTTGGTGATCGCGCCTTCCTTGTCGTAGTGAAGCTCGTAGCTGGCCCCGTTGTCGTAGGTCGTGACGGTGAGGCCCTCTTTGGGGTAGGCGAGCTTGACGCCCCAGAGGCCGTCTTGCCCTCGGGTGTCGACCACCCGCCCCTGCTCATCGTACTCGTAGCTGAAGGCAAAGCCGAGCGGGGTCAGCTCTTTGGTCAAGCGGTGATGGGCATCGTAGGCGAAGCAATCTGGGTAAGTGCTGGGGTTCCCGCTCGCGATGAGGTTCCCCGCCTCGTCATAGGTGTAGGCACGCAGCACTGTCGGCTCGGCAGCGAAGGGCCCGGTCGGCACCTCGATCAGCTGCTGGATGCGCCCGCTCGCCTCCAAGACCAGTTCGAAACGGCGCTGGTCGTGGGTTTTGAAATCCGTCTCCGTGAATGCGGTGATGCGGCCCAGAGCGTCGCGCGTGATCGCCAGCTGCTTGTGATCCTTGCGCAAGCGAACAAGCTCCAGATCGTCCGAGAAGCGCTCGCCGACGAACTCGGCCTCCGGCTGGTCTCGATAGCTGATGCGATAGGTGGTGGCGTCGACTCGAGTGAGCACGTAGCCCTTGGCGCGCGTGACGTTGGAACCCCGTTCGAAGCGGGGAAAGACCACCTCCTCGCCGTCCCAGTTGACGAGAACGGCGCGGTGCAGCCGCAGTCTCAGCGAGCGCATGTAGGTGTGGCGCGAGCCGTACCCGAGCGGGCCGTTGCCTCGGGCGCTCGAGTAGTGCCGCTTCCACTCGAACAAACCACCCGATACGAACTCCACGTAGGTGTTGAAAGAGGCGCCCGTGACGACGTTCACCGGGTGGCCCGCTCCGCCACAGGGGGCGTTGTCTCCGTCCGAAGCCTTGGCCTTGTCCTTCGGCGGCTTCTTGAGCTTCTTCAGAAGCCCCATCAGCGATTCCAGCAGCGGCGGGCACGGAAAGCCGCCGATCATCACGTTGCCCGCGGGCGGGCCGATCAGGGCGCCATATGCCGGTGGGACCGCGATGTCCTTGCCGATCACCATTTTGAGAGCGAGCACTGCCGCGTCGGCGATGGCTTGAGCCGCGGCGGTCTTGCTGCCGAAGGCGATCGCGCCCGCCGCGCCTGCCACCACGCCCGCGATGGCCATGGCAAGACCCAGACCCGCCATCGTCACCGGGTTGCAGTGCCGCGTAATATCGCCCATCCGAGCAGCACGCGAGCCGCCGATGAACACGTTGCTCGAGCCGGTGTGCACCTCGAAGGGAGGGAAAAAACCTCCGCACGCGACAGCAACGCCGATGTCTCCGGCGCGGGCCGCAGGCAGGCCCCCGATCAGCACACCCAATGAGCCAGCACCCACCAGCACTCCGAGACTCGGTAGGGGCAAGGGCGCCGGGGTGGCGGGGGGCGTGAACGACGGAGGGTGCAAGTGGCCGTGAGGCGGGCCCACGTGCATCCCCAACAGGGTGACCGCGGGCAGCGCGGGAAATATTTTGGCGATGGGTGCCGTGAGCGCCGCAAAAGCGCTATCGAGGATGGCCTCGGGAGCTCCCACGACGCCCAGCACAGCCCCGATTCCGTTGGCCACCGCCCCTGCAGCTCCTCCCTCGCCCGAGGGCAATGCCTGAAACGGTGCCGCCACGTCGTTGACCGCACCGACCACGCAGTTCAGGCCCGGGCTTCCGGTGGGCGCGATCAGCGGCGCCGGAGGCTCTTTCATCATGCTCGCGGGCTTGGGCCCCGACTTTGCGGTGCTGATGCCCTGAACGACGCCACTCACGACGCCGCTCCGGGTACGGGCCCATTCTTGGCCTCGGCTTCGATGCCTGCTTTGCCACCCCGACGCTCGAGCTCTTCCACCAATGCTAGCTCGTGCTCCGCCTCCCGGAGCTCACGGTGCATGCCCGCTTGACGGTACAAGTCCGCCTCGCGGCTGAGCACCGACTTCCACCGGTAGAAGTACTCGTAGAGCTTGCAGAGCTCCTCGCAGCGCTTGTAGCTCGCGAGTCCTTCGACGACCTTGTTCTGGGCGATCTGCGCGTCGCCCTTCTTTTCGAACATGTCCGCGTACACCGTGGGGCTCAGGGCCCCAGCGGCCGCCTTCGCGCCCGAGTCCGCATAGCTTTCGGCCTCGGCGTGCTGTCCGAGCTCGGAACACACGTCGGTCACCGAGATCAGCAGATTCACGAGCGCCGGCAACGATTTAGCCTGCATCCCGAGCGCAATGCCGCGTTGCAGGAGTTCCTTGGCGGCCGCGGGCTGACCACCGGCGCGCAGCGCGTCCGCCGCACCATTGACGCAGTTCGCCTGCATTTCGGGCTGCCCGACGCTCGCGTAGTAGTCGTTCAAAACCGCGTATTTTTGGATGGCATCCGGATAGCGCCGGTAGGCGAAGTCGACCGCCGCCAATTGGTGCAGGCACGCCATGCGTTCGCCGAGCGGCAGCTCGGGATTGGCGGCATCGATGCTCAGGGCGTTCGTGATGGCCGGAGTCGAAAAGTCGATCTCGTAATACAGAACTTGATCGATCTCGGCGCGCTCCAACACCGGCTTGAGCAACGGCTCTGCGCGATTGTCGTAGGCAATGATGCGCAGCGGCGCCATCCAAGGTGCGGGTGCGGGAACGGGCGTGACGGTACCCACTAAACGGGTATAGGCCGGAAAATCGCTGCAGCTCAGCGGTAGCAGGCCCACGACCACGTAGTGTTCGCTATCCGCGGGAACCAGACTTCCGAGATAGATCAGGATCCTCTGCAGGCGCTCTTCCGGAGCAACACGCGGGTCCTCGACCTCTGGCGGCAAGGGAGGAAAGGGCGGATCGCCGCGCTCGATCCGCACGGGCTCCGCGCCTGCCAGTTGTACTCTCAAAAACTCGACTGCACTCTCGACGTAAGCCTGGGGGGTCGTGAAACTGCCGGTAAAGTTGACGACATAAGCTTTTGGGTGGGACTGATCGATGCCCTCGATGAACTTCAGAACGTAGACGAGTTCTTCCTCGACGCACCCAACCACGAGCATCGGGAATTCCACTTGGGAGACGAACTCTTCGAGCGTCTGCTGAAGTTCTTCCGCCTTTCGCCTCATGCCGCTTGCCCCAGCTCACGCTTGTGGTTCACGTCGTCTTGCTCCACCGTGACGGTCAAGAACGCGACACCCTAGTTCAGCCGGATGGTACGGCCGCGCACCACGGTGTCCCCGTCGGCGCGAACGTCGATGCTGGTCGAAGCGGTGATCTCGACCGCCTGCGCACTCAGGCGCAGGGTTCGCCCCGCTTTCAACTCCACGTTCCCTTCCCCCAGTTCGACGAGGGGGCCCTCCGGCGATTGCCGGACGGTGACCAGCGGCTTGCCGTCATGAGCCACGAAGCGCACCACCTCGCCAGGCTGCAGCGTGACCCGGCGCTCGTGGTCCGCGGGCACCTGGGGCGCTGTCGGTTCACCCCCGAGCGCACCCGTCACGATGCATTCCTGCCATCCCTGCGGCTGGGCGAGCAGTACTCGATCGCCCGAGCGCAGCGACAGGTGCCGCTCGGGCAACAGCCATTCCGTCATGCTTCTTCGCTCCGCATCGCGCCAACTCACGAGCACGCGGCCGGGGCGCTCCGGGTGTTGCGTCTCGACCACTTCCCCCACGATCAGGGACGACGGTTGCGCTGCAAGCGGCTCCGACGAGCGCGCGTTCACTTCTGCGGGAGCGTCGTGAGTGGAGGCGCCCGCTTCCACAAGCATCGGCTGCGGAGCTGGGTCTGAATTGGCGGACGGCTCCGCCACCACTGCCTGGGCGGCTGCGTGCCGGCAGGCCAACTCGAGAAGCTCGCGAAAGCCGGCCGCTTCCGGCGCGCGCTGGAGACACTGGTCCACGACCTCGCGCACGCTCTCACTATCCAAATGCTGGTTCTTCATGCGTCATCCAATCTTGACCATCGCACCCGTGATATTCACGGGCCCTTCCCCACTCACGTTGACCATGGGTGAGCCAACATCGACGCTCGCCGGTGAGGCCACCACAGAAGAGTTGCCAGCGCCCATCCCAGCCTTGGCGGTCGCGCTTGCCTCGATCGACCCGTCCGACGCAATCGTGATGGTGTTGCCGCCCACTGCCAGCTTGATCTCCTCCGGAGCTTCGATCGTGATCTTGCCTCCGTCGAGCGTGATGGTCGACTTGCCATTGGTCACCTTAGCCATCGAACCCTCGAGCGTGATCTCGTTCGACCCCTGCTTGACGTAGTACTTCGTGCTCGCGCTGATGTCGTAATTGCCCGTGACGTCTGTCTTCTTCCCGCCCTTCGCGGTCGTCGTGTCGAGGTTCGTGATGGTGGCCGTGCGCGTGTTGTTATAGGTGCCCTCGTGGGCATTGGTGACGGTCAGGGTATCGGGGCCCGTCACGGTCGTCGTGCGCGTGTCGTTGTAGGTTTCCGTGTCCGACTGGGTGACGGTCACCGTGCGTTTGCCTGTCACACTCAGTGTGCGATCGCCCCCCACGCTCACCGTGTCGCTGCCGCCCGTGCTCGAGGAGCGGCTCGCCTGGATGGTGTTCGACTGGTCATTCTTGACCAGCGTCGTCATGTCTTTCTCGGCCTGGATGTGGAGCTCTTCTTCGCCCTTCTTGTCTTCGAAGCGGATTTCGTTGAAGTTGTCTTGGGTGCCGCCTTTGGTGCTGTGGCTCTTGATGCCGCTCTGGGTCTGGTTGGTAGGCAGCTCGTAGGGCGGCATGTTGTCGGCGTTGTAGAGGCGGCCGGTGATGATGGGGCGGTCGGGGTTGCCTTCGAGGAAGTCGACGATCACCTCCTGACCGATGCGGGGGATGTGGATGCCGCCCCAGCCGGTGCCTGCCCAGACTTGAGCGACGCGCACCCAGCACGAGCTTTTTTCGTTGGCCTCCCCTTCGCGGTCCCAGCGAAATTGCACTTTGACCCGTCCGTATTTGTCCGTCCAGATCTCTTGCCCTGCCTGGCCCACGACAGTGGCGGTTTGCGGACCGCGCACGACGGGCTTCAGGGTGGAACGCGGGGCGCGGAAGGGGCGCTTCGAGTCCATGGCGGCGAAGCTGCAGCGAAAGTTGGGCCCTTCGGTGAAGTCGAGTGCCTCGATGTGCGATTCGTAGTCGTCGATCCGAATCTCGATGTTGGTCGACAAGACCAGGTATTCCTTGTTCTGATCGGGGCGAGGAAACTCGCTCAAGCTCATGAGCGCGCCCGTCTGGATGCCGCGCGCGTTGCCGGCGCCCCGCACGATGTCGTGCTCGGCAACGACGCCTTCGAGCTGCAGACGGACCTGCTCGTTGGCCTGATCGTTGTCGGCGAACTCGCCGGGATAGTCGAACAGCTCGTAGCCACCGCCCGGGTAGTCGCTGCCGGGCGCCAAGGTGGAGCCGAGCTGGGCTCGGGGGGCCTCGAAGTCGTAGTCCACAGCGGTAACCGCCCCCGACGTGATCTGCCGAATGGCACGCCATGAATCGATGTGGTCGTCGATGACGTGGTCGCGCGTTTTCGGAATGTACGGAATGGTCTCGTAGCCGAGCACAGCTTTGTGAGCGCTGTAGGAGTCGGAGAGCACCAGGATGTGCTTCCCGTCGCTATGACGAAAGTAGTAGTAGATGCCTTCTTGCTCCATCAGGCGACTGACGAAGTTGAAGTCGGTTTCCCGGTACTGCACCAAATATTCCCAGCTGCGGTATTCCTTGTTCGCGAGCTGGTCTTCGAAGTCGCTGAACTGGTGCTCGCGGAACAGCGCCATGATGACCTGGGGAACGGTCTTTTCTTGAAAGATCCTCGAGTTGGAACGGCGGCTCATCAGCCACAACCAGGGGCGCAGCGTCGCGCGATATTTCACATAGCGGCCCACTTCTCCGGCCTGTACGAAGCGGGTAACGAAGCCGCTGAACTGGCGCATCTGTCCCTGCTGCATGCCGAGAGTCACCACCATGCCTTGCCCGAGCAACTGGGTCAGATCGATCTGATCGTCGGTGGACAGCAGCTCGAGCTCGTACTCGAAAGGCCGCCCGAGCGTCTCTGTTCCGGTCATCGACAGGAAGAGCAACGTTTCGTCCGGCAACGTCGTATAAACTCGCGCGCCTTGCGTGAGTATCATATCACCTCGGTTGGTAGTCGGACTCTGGGCACCCGCACCACCGCGGAGTCTAGGCTGAGACCAGCGGTCGCGTCCAGCCTCCACCGCGCTTGTTCACGCTGCCCTGCGCCCCGCATTCTGCGTGAACACGACTCGGTGGTCCGGGGCGCTGATTCGCGCCTGGGACATGCGCAAAAGACCCGAACGGCGGTTAACGTGAATACTCGAGACGGACGGCCCGCTCCTTGGCTCAAGGGGTCGCGAACGCGTGCAGCGCGCTGGTCAGGATGCGATTTTGATGCTGACTCCCGGAAAACACGATGAGCCCGTGCTGTTCGGCAAGAGCGCGGGCCGATTCACCGAGAAGCACTTCGAGAGGCGGTTGCATCGCTTCGCCCGTGCCATCGTAGTAGGGCGGCATGGGGAGATCACGCACGTCACTCGCTTGGCGCAGGGGCCAACGGGCTCCGCCCACTGCATGCGCTTTGCCTTGGATCCACGCACAGGCAAACGCAGGGTTGCCCCACAAGAAGTGCTCGCGCGTCGGTCGCTCGGGCAGCTCCTCGAAAGGAAAGCTGTCGATCGGATCGCTGCGTTTGCCATAAGGATGGCGCAGCAAGAAGCGCGGCGCGGCCAGGCCCACCCATTTGGCGGCCGGATGGGCCCGCACCTGGCTCAATAGCTGAGCCAGCTTGGGGTCGTCGAAGGACCACCGCGTGGGAGTGTCGACGGCGTCCGGCGCCTGGCACCCGGCGAGGCCGAGATCGCCGTGCGCGAGGAGCGGCGCACCCGCTCGAGCCGCCAGCGTGCCGAGGTTGCCGATCAGCATCAGATCCTCGGCGCGGAGCTCGAATGTGTAGTCGGCGACGATGAAGTCCCAACCCGCCTCGTCGGCCGCGAGTAGCCGAACGAGCGGAGACGTGTCGAGATCGTGAGCGTGCTCCGCCAGGTGGGCTGCCAGCGCCGCTTTCGATAGATCGAGCACGTATACTTCGCCCTGATCGGCTTCGAAACGGCTGACGAGAAAGTGCACGCTGCGCCATGCGCGTTCGAGCGCGCGGAAGCCAGGCGCCCACAAGGCGCTCCGAAAGCGCTCGGCGAGCAGCTGAAGCAGCTGCTCGTCAGCGTTCGCGTCGGGCTCGGCGGCAGGGGCCAGGTGAGCGGGTTCGACCACCTGCTGCACCAACCGGTCGACCGCGGCGGCCGCGCCGTTCCCGCCTCGCGAGTCGGCCGGGGAAGGCTGCGCCCCATTGGCATCGCTCGGCCGAGAGCCACCCAACAGGCGGCTCAGCAGCTGGCTGTCGTTTTCGTCAGCGGACGCGAGGTCAACATGGGCTTCGGGGGCTGGAGCGACCCCGCCCGCATCTGCCGTCCCGAGCGTCTGGGACGCGCCTGATAGCGCGGCGAGCCGTTCGAGGGCCGCGGCGCGCGTGGCCGGCGCAGCCAGGCGCTGGCGAAGCTCGACCAGCTCTCGGAGCTCGGGTCGCGTCTCTGCCAAGAAGTCCGGATGGAACTGCTCGAGAGAAGTCACGCTGCGGCTCACGCGACCGAGCACCTCGTCGAAGTTGTCGAAGCCAACCCGGTGGGTTTGCAGCGACGCGGGTCCTTCGACCTGGTCCGAAAGACGCCCCAGCACCAAAAAGCGCAGCGGCTGCTCCTGCTCTTCGGGCTCGCCATCGCCCTCACCTCTCGGCCGGGTAGTCAGAGTCAGCTCGAGGTTGCTGCGCGTTGCCATGGCAGCTCGAAGTAGCTCACATCATGGGTGAACGCGCGAGTGAATTTTGACCGCCCGCTCCTGGCGCTCACTCGGTGTCGAGAGCTGCTTTCGCGCCGCCAAGAAGCCGGTAGATGATGGGGACTCCCCATAGGGTGCCCAGGCCGCCCGCCATTGCGCCCCGAGCGCTACTCCGGGGGCGCTGGCAGTTCCCCCGCCTCGCCAGCGCCCGAGGCCGGTGGCCAAAGGCGAGCAGCGCAGGTGGCCGTCTTATCCTTCGGCTTCGCTAAGGGGTGATGCGCCCGACCTTGTCATTGTGGTACTCGGTGAACCAGATGTTCCCGTCCGAGCCAACGGCTAGGTCGTCGGGTGCATTGCCGGAGGGCGTCGGAAACTCAGTGAACGCCCCGGTGGGTGTGATACGAACGACTCGAGCCACGCCACTTGCGCTTTCGGCAAACCACAAGTTGCCGTCGGGACCGGTGACAATACCACTGGGTCCGCTGTTCACGGAAGGTGTCGCGAATTCGGTGATGACGCCCGCCGTAGTGATACGGCCTATCCGAGCGCCGGAGCCTTCCGTAAACCATACGTTGCCGTCCGGCCCGGTGGTCACGGAATCGCAGGAGGCGCCACTCGGAACCGGCCACTCTTTGAAGGCCCCCGATGTCGTGGCACGAGCCACCTTGCCGCCGAGGATTTCGCCGAACCAGATGTTGTTGTCGGGACCCACGGCGATTCCCGACGGTAAGCTGTTCGCTGTGGGAACCGGGTACTCTTTGACGCTTCCCGACGTGGTGATGCGGGCAAGCGTGTTGGCGCTGCCGCGGACGAACCAGAACGCACCGTCCGGACCGAGAACGATATCGCCCGAGCTGCTGGTGGCCCCTGGAACCGTGAACTCGTTCTTCAGGTTTCCAAACGTGTCCATGTAGCCCACATTGTAGCTGATCACTCCTTCCGTAAACCAGATCTGGCTGCCATCCGCATTGATGGTGATGCCCGATGGATAGGTACTCGCTGGCAGCGAGTACTCGTTGAAGGTCCCGGAGGTGGTGATGCGGCCGATGGTCTTGTACTGCGCAAACCACAGCTTTCCGTCGTAGGGGTTGGCGACGATCTTGAACGGCGAATCGCCCACATCGAACTCGGTGATGGTCGGCGTCGGCCGCACCGTCGCCGAGATGTTGGCGCTGGCGCTTGCGCCCGTGTTCCCATTGGTAACAGTGACGGTGACGGTCTTGTTGCCGGTCGATGAATAGGTGTGCGAACTGTTGATGAGGAAGGACCCCGACCCGCCGGAAACGGTGCCAAAGGACGAGGAGCTCCCGTCCCCCCAAGAAATCGTCGCGGACAGAGAGGACGCGGTGTCGGAGGTGAGCGCGTCCGCCACGTTCGCGATCACTCCGCTCACGGGCAGACCCTTGGTTGCGGTTAGCGTGCCACCCGAGACGGCGAGCTGCGTGGCACAAGCGCTGCCTAGACAGACCTTTCCGCCGCTGCACGCGCTCGCGCTGCCCCAGGCACCGCTAGAGTTGCACGTCTGCAGCTGATAACCCGAGCACTTCGTCGAGCCGGGCGAGCACGTGCCGGTACAGGACCCCGAACTGCACACATAGGGGCAGGCTGACCCGTTCGTCCACTTGCCCGAGGCGTTGCAGCTCTGCGGAACCAGGTTGTTGCACTTCTTGGCGCCGGGCGAGCATTCACCGGTGCAGTCACCAGCGCTGCACAGGTAGGGGCAGGCCGACCCGTTCGTCCACTTGCCCGAGGCGTTGCAGCTCTGCGGAACCAGGTTGTTGCACTTCTTGGCGCCGGGCGAGCATTCACCGGTGCAGTCACCGGCGCTGCACAGGTAGGGGCAGGTCGACCCATTCGTCCACTTGCCCGAGGCGTTGCAGCTCTGCGGAACCAGGTTGTTGCACTTCTTGGCGCCGGGCGAGCATTCGCCCGTGCATGCGCCGGCACTGCACACGTAGGGACACGCTGCCGCGTTGTCCCAGTCGCCAGAACTGTTACAGGTCTGTGGCACCAGGTTGCTGCACTGCTTGGCGCCCGGCATGCACGACCCGGCACACTCGCCTGCAAAGCAGATGTTCTCGCAAGCCGATCCGTTGTCGGTCCAGTGTCCCGTCGCATCACACTGTTGCGGCTGCTCGCCATTGCACTGGACGGTACCGGGAGTGCACTCCCCCGTGCACGTACCACCGTCGCACACGAAAGGACAGGCGGCCCCAGCGCTCTGCCAGGCTCCATCGGCGTTGCAGTCCTGGGGCTGGAGATCGTCGCACTGGCCCGCCCCCGGAGAACATTCACCCCCGCAACTCCCGTCCGTGCAGACGTTCTCGCAGGCTGACCCCGTGTTTTGCCACTCTCCCGCCGTGTCGCAGGTCTGCGGTTGAAGGTCGTCGCACCGCATGGCGCCGGGTGAGCATTCCCCCGTGCACGTACCCTCATCGCAGACATACGGACAAGGGGCGCCAGCGCTCTCCCAACTGCCGTCCGCGCTGCAGGTCTCGGGCTGGAGATCGCTGCATTGCCCCGACCCTTCGCTGCAGCTCGCGCTGCCGCCGGTCGAAGAACCGCCGGAGCCGTCGGAGCCACCGGACCCGCCCGTACCGCCACCGCCACCGCCACCGGTTCCTCCTGCTTCCCCGTCGCCACCGGTTCCCTGAGTCGTGCCTTCGCCGCCCATACCGAACCCGCCAGAGCCATCCATGCCCCCCTGGGTCATCGACCCCGTTCCAGCGTAGCCGGCGGTACCCCCTTCTCCAACCGGCGGAGCGCCCGCTCCTCCAGAATCGACGGGGTTGTTGTCATACGAGTGCGTTGAAGAGCAGTTCGTGAGCGAGAACACGAACGAAACGAACAAGGCAACTTCTGTCAGCGCAAATGAAAGACGACCATCCATGACCAATCGAGCCTCCCGCGGCAGGGGGTACCATGTCCTGGGGGGGCCCGCCGGTTCGAAACGATCTCACCAGTTACTTTTTGGGACCTGTGGCGAGACTCTGGGCGGGTACCGCCTAAAGCCCGAGGAGGCTTAACGGTATTGTTAACGCTACGCTTCCCTTTCGGAAACATCGCGGTGCGAATCGACTCGAGGTCCCTGGACTCTTCGGCGCCAGAGCTAGCAACCTTCTGAAGGAGCCCTGCCCGGTGACAACGTGGCCGCGGTCTCGTGAGTGAGTCTTTCGAGATTTCTTACCGGCTATCCGTCTCGACGAATCCATGATGACAAACGCAAGTGCTCCTCGATAGCGCTCCGGCAGTGAACGACAAGTGCGCCGACGCCACGCGGGACTGCATCCGGATCGACGGCAACTAGATCGGAACGCTAGTCATGAAAATGTGTGACGCACCCGATACGGGCAAGCTCCAACAGCGTTTGATCGTGAGCGGCAGAAAGCGTGCACAAAGCCGGTCTTCTGATTGGAGTATCGTCTAGCAGTGAGGAGCCTTGGTGCCGCTCCCGGGGGGGGAATTTTCGATCCCCTGTGAATGCTTCGGCACTTGCAATTGCGATCAGGTATGCGCGGGCGCAAACTGCCCGGATCTGGTAGTAGAGGGCAAGGAGATATCCATGGTTCTCACCAGCTTCCGCAACTCGATTCGGCTGGCAACCCTCGTCCCGCTCGTGTGGGCATGCTCCTCGCAAGGCGAGGCCGAGTCCGGCAGCAGCGGGGCAACAGCCACCACCAGCGCAACGTTTGGATCCACTGAAACGGGTGGACCTTCAACAACGAGTGGGCTCACGGCAACGAGTGGGAGCCCGAGCACGGCGGGTACAGTCACCGCGGGAACGGACGGGAGCTCGAGTTCGGGCACCGACGGGGCGGCCACAGGCGCCGGTGGTACTTCGGCGGGCGCCGCTGGCACCACGGGGGGTGGCACCGGTGGCCTGGAAACGGGCGGGAGCACCTCGGGCGAGGTCGGCAGCAGCATGGGGGGCTCCGGCACCGCCGGAGCCGGCGGAAGCACCTCGGGCGGAGGCAGCTCGGGCGGGACGCCGGCTGACGGCAACGACCCGGTACCGTCAGCCGGCTGCGGGCAGACGCGTACCCTTCAGAACGGGTCCATCGACATCACCTATGCCAATGCCTCGCGAAAGTACATTCTGCGCGTTCCCGACAGCTACGACAGCAGCCATCCCTATCGACTCGTCCTTGCGTATGCGTGGTCCGGGGGATCCGCCGAGCAGGTCGTGAGCACGAACTACTTCACCTTTGCGACTTTGGACGGCACGGACACCATCTTCGCCGCGCCCGACGCTGCCGATGGGGCCGGAACGTGGAGCAACGGAGACGTGGAGTTCACCGATGCGATCCTCGCCGAGCTCGAGAGCGATCTCTGCATCGACACGACCCGAATCTTCGCTTCGGGGTTCAGCTTCGGCGGGGGGATGGCCATGGCGCTCGCTTGCACCCGGGCAAACGTGTTCCGCGGTGTTGCATTCTTCTCGGGAGCGGATCTCACGGGGGCCTGCCCGACGACGCTGAGCGAGCCCATCGCGTATTACGCGTCGCAGGCGAGTGAGGACGCCGGTGGGTTGTCAACCACTTCGCCCATCACCGGCGAATACAAGCAGGCGCAGTTTGCGGAGCTCAACGGATGCACGCCGGTGCCCGAGTCGACGACCTTCCCCAGCTCGGGTCAGCCGCACAAGTGTACCTATTACGAGGGCTGCTCCGCGGGCCACCCGACCGAATACTGCGTGTTCAACGGAGCTCACGGGTGGGAGCCCGTGGATCCCGGCGAGTCGACGAGCTGGAACGCCCCGGAGGCCTGGAAGTTCATCACGCAATTCTAGATGGTTGCAGGATGTAGTTTGGCAGAGGCCGAGGGTAACCCAATGGCAAAGGCATCGAGCGGAGGTAGGCTATCCGGCGTCAGCTGGTGTGCCGGGCTGTTGCTTTTCTCTGTGTCTTACGGCTGCTACGGGCATTCCGACGGCCCTGGAGCGGAGAATAACGGCGACAGTGCTGACAGCAGCGGGAACGCCAGCGGCGGAGCGACGTCTCGCGGAGCAACGTCTAGTGGGGCAGGGGTTGACGGGACGACCGCGCCGACGGACGACCGCTCGATTTGGACGCCGATGAGCGCAAGCATCGAAGTTCACAAAATTTCCTACTGGACCGGAAGCCTCAAGTGGCAACGACGCGCAGAGCAGCTCAGTCCGCATGAGCTAGAACTCGTGCAAGCACTGCAGCTCATACCTCTGGGTGGGGGGTGCGCATCGGACAACGACGAGATCTATGTGACGATCGTCGATGCAACTGGCGACGTGCGAGAGTACTGGGCCGCGGGTCGCGACGATCATTGTGGTGGTGTGGCCCTCCCGACGATTGCTTACGGGGGTGTGCAAGCGGTGCTGACGAACGCCGGCTGTTTGGGCTCCAGAGAGCCATCTGGCGAAGCGTCGCTGCCTCTGTTGGTCCCTGGCAGCGGCTGCCTGCATGGTGCTCAGTTCGGGACCGCCTACGAGCTCGACGTCGAGCCCGGTGCGCGCTATCGCGTTCGGGCCGAAGACTGCGTCAGTGAACATCAGGTGAGCTTGGCGATTGTAGACGCCGAGGACGCGCCGCTGGCATCGAGCGTGGGCTCATCAGAGGTTTGCCCGACCTTGGAGTTTACGGCCAACAACTCCGGCAAGGGCTTCTTGCGGGTGGACGGCGTCCCCGTTTCCGGAACGACCCCTGTCTACTTCGCCTTCGATAGGCTCGACTAGGGAAGGCTGGCTGCCCGGCGCGCGGGGGAGGGAAACCCCGAAGCCCCGCGGGCGTTGGAGCGGGATGCGCGGGCCCTAAGGACGCTCCGGCTGCCCGTAGAGTGTCGGGCGCCAGCTCGAGTAGCCAACGCGGATGGAAAAGGTCTGCACCTCGTTCCAGTTCGGATCGAGCTCGACGATTTGACCGTCCGAAGAGTAGGTCACCAGAGTGTTGCCGCCCGGCAGGCGCTGCACGTCGCCGAGGTTGCTGCTCGCGGCATCGCCCGCGTAGTCCTCCACGAGCCTGGCCGACAGCGAGTTCGGGGTGGCGTCGAGCTGGAACTCGAACACGTGTGCCGTTTCGGTGCTGCGATTGTTGAAGAGCACGAAGGTGCCGTCTTCGAGCAGCTGATGGCCGTGATTGACCTGCCAGCTCTGCGGGGAGCAGCTCGAACCCGCGGGCGCGTTTTCACACTGGCCTCCGAGCTGCCACTCGGGGGCACCGCTCGCGCTCACCTTCACGAACAGGTTGGGGTTGCGATCCGACACGGTGAAGCTGCCATCGAAGGGGATGTAGTGGATCGCGTTGGCATGAAAAGCGTCGGACTGGTACAGGTTGCTACCCACCTCGAAGGCGGTGGTCAGTGAACCGTCCGGAGCGCGAATCACCAGCTCGCTCTCGGGGTCGACGCCTGCGGTGCGCCAGACCAGGGCCGCCACCTTGCCCCCGGGCATCACGGTGAAGTCATGATGGGCATTTTCGAATCCCGGTACGTCGCGCTGCTCGTGCTCTCCGTCCATCGATACCGAGCGCATCTCTCCGCCCTGATTGGTGAGGTTGAGCGAAACCATCCACATGTTCTTGCCCTCGTAGTCCATCCGCGCGCGGGTCGGGTCCTGGGGGCCGTCGGCGTACCAAACGATGTCCCCGTCCGCATCGATGATGAAGGCGCTCGAAGGAAGGCTGGTACCCGAGCTCGTGACGATGAAGCCAGGCTCCCGCCAGGCGGGCTGAACCACCTGCACGCTGACGGTTGGCGCTTCTGGAAAGCTGCCCGTGGTGGGAGGGCATAGTCCGAACTGACACAGGTCCTGCCGTCGCGCCTGGCCTCGATGTGGAAGGTATAGTCGCTCAGCTGTTTGAGACCGAGCAGAAGTGTTCGACGCCCGGGCTCTTCGAGATCGACCGGAGCCGCCCCGCCTCGGTTCAGCGTCGAGCTCGGCGCATCGTTCAACGCGTAGACGATCTTGGCGCTCGAGGGCGCATCGCCCTTCATGGACCACTCGACCACGCCGACAGTCGGCATCATCGAGCTCACCTCGTTCTCGCTGACGGTGAACTCACAAGCTGCTGCAGCGCGGGTCTCGCTAGACGGTCCGCAACCGGACAGCCCCGCCATGACACCCAAGGTCAGAACGACGTAGGCGCGTGCCATCGGACACATGCATCCAACACGACCGGCCTGACCCAGAGGCCAGACCGATGTCGCTGGTCGCATGAAGTTGGGATTACTGCAGGCTCGGCGTCTCCCAATCGATCACGTCGGTGTAGTCCAGATCGAATCCGTTCGCGGGAGGATCGATCCGAATGTTGGTGTCCGCATCCTGGCCCTTGAGGAACTTGTTGACGAATGCGTTCACGGAGTCCTTTTGGGTCTGCGGGGCCTGGCAGTGTCCGTGGCCCGTGGTGAAGTCGTAGCCAACGCGGTCTTCGATGCCCATGGCCTTCCACACTTCCATGGCGGCGTTGATCGACTTGAAGCCGGATTCGTCGCCCAGCCACTCGTAGTCGCGGTTCCCCAGGGCAATCACTGCGCGCGGGGCGATCATGGCGATGAGCTCGTGATGGTCGTGGGGCAGGCTGTCGGGGTTCAGATTCTGCATGCTGGGCATGAACCAGCTGTAGTTGGTGTTGTCGATCTTCTCGATGTTGGTGCCGGTACGGTCGACGAAGTCCTGCGAGGTCCTCCAGGAGTTGATGCCACCACCCCCCGACTCCTGCGCAATGGTGAGCGCGATACGCTCATCGAACGCGCCGGCAAACAGAGCCATCTTGCCGGCGTAAGAACAGCCATGCACGGCGATCTTCGTCATGTCGATACCGAGATCGTCCTTGAGCTGGTCGAGGCCATCGATGAGCCGGCTGATACCCCATGACCAGGCCACGTAGTTTCCGATCTTTCCACTCTTCAGGTCCGGGTACACCTTGTAGAAGGGATCGTTGTCGTTGCGCATCCCGTTCTGGTTGACGTTCACCACCTGATTGCCCGTGAAGGGGACCTGAACACAGCCGCTCACCAAGCTCGAGTTCCCATCCATGCCGATGACGACACAGTCCGAACCTTGGCCCGATACGTTGGAGGTCAGGGTGATGGAGCCGGCATCTGTCGTCACTTCGACGTTCAGCGTGTTGCCCGACATGCTGGCAGCCACCTGGGGTGGCTCCGGCTTGGGACCGATCTCGAATTGCTCGATGTCCTTTTTGATCTCGTTTCGGCGACACGCCCATTGATCCAGGGAACTGATGCGGGTGCCGTCGTGCATCGCAAACGGGTCGGGCAGCATGGGATTGTTCGCCATGGAGCCGGCGGACACCGTGCAGTCCGCACCGACGTTTTCCACCGGGTAGGCGCCGTCCGGGATGCCCCCACCGGCCGTGCTCCCCGAGGTGGTGCCGCCACCAGTGGTCCCGCCCATGCCGGAGGTTGCCCCACCGGCACCTGCGCCACCCACGCCAGCGCTGGTGGTGCCCATCGTTGTGCCACCGCCCACCCCGGCGCCTCCAACGCCGGACGCGCCCGTGGTGCCGCCGACCATCCCACTGCCGCCCGCACCCATGGCGGGGCCAGCGGTGGTGGCGCCACCCGAGGTAGCGCCGGTCGTGGCGCCGCCCGTGGTAGTGCCACCCGTGGTGGCGCTGGGCGTGCCGGTGACCCCGCTACCCGCGGTCGTTCCGGTTCCACCGGAGGTCCCTCCGGTGGTGGTGCCCTCGGGGTCGGCCGCGTCGCTGCACGCCGCAAGGGCGAGCCCGGGCAGGAGGGGAAGCAAAGAGGTAACGAGCAGTCTGATCTTACTAGTCATAGTGAAGCCATCGCGATGGTTGGAAGTGGTTAACCCACCTAATCAACGAGGAGAGCCGTCCAAGTGGAGAGGGGACAGCTGTGGCGTGTTGGAGGATTCCCAGTTCCCAACCATTTCATCGCGCTTGCGGAAGAGAACGTCAGGATTGTGTTGAACAAAGCAGTCTCACGAGAGGTTTCCCCCCACACTCCCCCACTGGGAGCACAATGTACCGTTCGCCTGCTCAGTACGCATCAAGGGTAATGCCCGGAAGATTAGCCTCTGTATTTCACCAAATCGTTTTTGATTCGCGATGCGTTTTACAGCTGACACCAGTCCGTCTAGCAGGCCCGACAACCACCCAAGCTTCGAGGTCGATGACCGGCGACACCCCAGGGCGAGCATCGACCCATGGTCGATGGCCGAAGCTGACCGACGCACAATCCTTCCCCTGCAACGGCAACGTTGCAAAGGCGGCGTGAATGCTTGCCGTCGAATACCGAAACGCCATGCGCGGATTGCCGGGCGCCCGCGCGGCACACAAGCTCGATGCCGCGACGCACCGGAGCGACGAAGCCAGACTTCTCGAGCAATCTTTCTTGGGCTTCGGCTACGGGTGCTGAGTAGCGTGGCTCCATGCGCATGCTCGCTGGCGAGCGCAGTGACAGCGCCAGCCGAACGGCACTTCGAAAAGCATGCAAATCGCAAGCAATATGTGTGCAATTCGCAAGCAATTTGCGGAAGCCCCGACCTCTAGGTAGGGGGTACGGCACCGGTTCGCCGTAGCGGCGCTCGCGACCCTTCTGCGTCACACGCGTCCGGAACAACCTGTGGCGGCCAGAGGTCGACCGGTGCGCCGCGGCTGATGCTGCCAACGAGCCCCGAGGCCAGCCGCTGGCGATGGCAGCGATTTCCGCGACACACAGGAGCGAGCCCGTCTCGACAAGGTCAACAGTGGCGGGCAGTTTTTCGGTCACATTGGGTGGAAACCCGTGTCTTTGTATACGAAGACGATGGACGGAGAGCTCGACAGGGAGATGGCGTTGGCGGGAAAAACTCCACGTGAACGTGGATGACGAATGGATCGAGGTGGCCGCCTTCGGCCGCTTCCACGACGACATCGCCCAACGACTCGGCGGCGAAGGCGCCCGCGCGGTCGGAGCGGGCCTCGGGCTGGATCGCTGGGCCCAGCTCGCCTACGGAATTGACGACATCCGCAAGGTCGAAAATGCCCGCTTGCCGCTCGAGGCCCATAGAGGCTAGCGCTGTGCCAGCACATTGCTTGGTGCGCTCGACCCGAAGCTTCCCCGAACCGCTGTCTCGCGCGATCGACCGCCTCGAGCCGTACCAGGCCCACGGCCCAGGACACGCTCTCGCGATAGGGGGAGCCGAGCTTTGCCGCCAAACACCTTCGTGCGCCTGGCGCAGCTCCGCGCCGATGAAGGTCGGCAGCTCGCTACAACGCCGACACGGTGCACTCACCCTCCCCGCGAAAGTGCCCGATGGTACGAGCCAGCGCCTTCACGAAGTCCCCCAGGGTCGCCGCGCCGAGGCCCGAAGGGTCGTAGAGGCGCACGTCCAGGGTCGTGTCCCCGAGTTCGCCGAGGGTGATCTCGCCATTATCGTCCGCATCCGCCTCCGCAATGGGTTCGAAGCGCAGCCTGGTGGGGACGGCAGGGTTGGGCGACGCTTGCAGGCGATCGTAATACAGGTGGTCACCATGAATCGTCAGCTGCACCTTGGCGGTCGAGTTATTGGTGACGACGATGCCCGCTTGATCCTTGCCGTCCTGTTCGGAGTGACACTCTTGGTAGCTGGTAGCGAGAGCGAACCCCCAGGCGAAGCGTTTTTGCTCGTCGTCCTTCTCGGCAGTCGCCTCGACGTAGACGCTGAAACCGCCATCGATCATCATCTGCTTGTCGGCTTCGGACGCGGAGTCGTCGATTTCGGTGTCATCGGCTACGGGGGCGATCTCATAGCTGACCCGCGGATAGGCGCGCGCGGAGAGGCCCTTGAAATCGATGATAGACTTGACCCCCGCGGCGGTGTTGTCGAATAGCTTCGAGCCCTTCATCGATGCCGCCGGCTTGCCTTTCGCGTCGGCGACTTCGATGTTCTGAAAATTGACCAGGAACTTCTGATAGTGAACAGTCCAGCCGTCGACGAACCCGGACTGCCCTTCGGGGTCGGTCGGGATCTCCTTTTCGATATACTCCTCGCCCCAGGTGGTGAAAGAGAGATCTCCCTCGCCTCCCGAACCGGTGGGGTCCGAACTACCGCAGCCGACCACCGGGACCGCGAATGAGGCCATGGCGATGAATAGAGGTGCAGCGTGGTATTTCATGGGCTTCACTCCGTGGCTCCGGCGGAATAGGAGAATTCGTAGGCAGAAAGCTGCGACAAGCCCTGCGCAAACGCGATCTTCGGCTGCGAGTCGTCGGGAAATTCGACGGGGTCGTCCACGGTCCCCGGTTCGAGCTCGGAAAAATCGACCAGATTGAACCAGACCTGCGGAGCGACGACGACGCTGACCGTACCGTCGTCCTGCACATTCACTTCTTCGAACTCGCAACCGTCCACGTGCCCTTCCGTCACGCTGCGCTCGACGTCGGTCAGATCGGCTATTGCTCTAAAGTGGCGCGTGTCTTCGTCGCCGCGCTCAGCCATCCCGACGACAAGCGCCACGTGCCCCGAGAGTTCGTCGGCTACGGGCCCCGAACCCGGCGAGCTGAAGCTGAAACGCGCCGATCGGTATGTCCCGGTCACACCGTCTCCGTCGGTCAGTCGAACGGGGGTATCGAACAAGTCGATGCTGGACGGTTCGAGCATCTGACCAAGCGCGTCCCCTGGCTGGTAGTGTCCCGGATGCGCGAAGGCTTTCTCGATACTGAAGAGGCCCAGAGCGAAGTGAAGCCACCGTCGAGACCGCGACGCGACAACCGGCGGCGCGCCGTTGAAATAATAGAAAGCACCCGTGGAAACGAGCGCACGGCTCAGGGTTACATTCCAACCGGCTGCTGTCGTGAAGACTTCCTGGGCGGCGGGGTCCAGCTCGACTTCGGTGTGCAGCACGACTCGCTTACCGCTGGTTCCGTCGTCGGAACTGCAGGCTGCCAGCAACGCTTCCGACGCAAGTAAAGCCAAGACGAGCAACAGAAACGAGGATCCAATTTGAACAACCCGGCGCCCGGGACGCCTGCTGTGAGACCAAGTGTGCACCATCCATCCGCTCCTTTCAGATAGCCACCTCGAGCGACCAGAAGATCGTTCGTGGAGCGCCTACCGTCACATGACGGCGTGGCACCAGCGACGCCGTCCCGTCGAAAGCCGAGGCGTAGACGAATTCGCCATCGTACCAGTCAGCGTCCAGAACGTTGAACACGTCCAGACTCGTTCGCCAGCTGGACCATTCCAGCGTGGCGAGGGCATCCACCAGAAAAATGTCGCGCCCCATCTCCGAGTACGGAAGCGGCCGCTGTCCGACATACGTGAGCGCGCCGCCCAGCCGCGACTGCAGGCGCTGACCCCAGAAGCTGCCCCATTGCTCGTGCAACGTCATTTCGGAGCGCACTACCAGCTCGGGCACATAGGGCAGCAAGTCTCCCTCCTGATATTTCTCGGAGCTCGACTCGAAGGTGGCTCGGGCATAGGTAGCGCTGGTGTTGGACAAGAACCAGCCTGTGGGCTGGGCCAGCATGTGGAGCGCCAGCCCCGTGCGGATCGTGCCGGGGACCAGCTCGTTTCTCGCGGTGCTCTGATCGAAGACCAGGTCATCGCTGAGCCGAGTGCGGTAGGCAGCCAATGACGCGCGAAAGCGCTGGCGTTCTTGCCACCTGAACCCGAGCTCGTAGGAGACGACACGGGTAAACGGCGTCGTCTCAGCGTCGCCGAGACCGCGCGCCTGAGGCGAGCGAAAGCCTTCGCCGTAGCTGGCGACGACATCGAGCGCCGAGGTGACAGTGGCTGTCGCGGTCGCGCGCTTCGACAGCTGCGCGCCCAGTGCCGTCCGCACCTGGCCCTCGGCCTGGCCGCCGCGATCGCGTGTGGCATATGACAGCCCGTCAGCACGCAGCCCGGCCTGGAGCCCGAGCCGCGAAACGGGATGGAGGTCCACACCCAGATAGCCCGCTGCATCGGTCGCCCGCACCTCTGCGTCCACCCCTGGACTCGAGGCGTCGTCGGTGACTTCGTCCGTTCCGAGTGACAACCGGTGCTGCGACTGGTCGATCGAGTCGTATCGCAGAAGAAGACCGGCCCGGAGCGAGTCTCGGTCGGAGAACCACCGGAGCGAACGCTGGTAAACGGCCTTGGCACCCACACTGGTGGCGTCATTGACCTGCTCGATGGAGTCCCCTTCCGGGCTCGTGAGGTACCCCGTGAAGTTGCTGCGGAGCTCCAGCGAGCGAAACACGACGAAAGGACTGAGTGACCAGTGTTCGAGAGCTTCACCGGCCACCGTGTTGCCTAGACTGGCCACCAGCTGAGTTCGCTGGGAATACCCGCCTTGACTCTGGTCGTAGCTGGCGAAGCGGTCCAGCTTGCCGCTCTCGATGTCGCTCGACAGAAGAACCCCCGCCGAGTCGAAGCGCCCCGCATAAGTGGACGCCATCAGGCGCCCACTTATGCCCTTGCCAAAGTCGTAGCTAGCTTGCCCCAGAGCACTGGCGTGGCGCGCCGCGCGTGATGGGCCGAAACCGTTCGTGCTGTAGAGCTCGAGCGCCCCAAATGTCGAAGCGGGTGCCTTTTGTGGACGATAGGTGAGAAACGCGCGACGCGTACCGAAGCTGCCTGAGCCTGCTCCGACTCGCACGCCCGGCACGGGATTGCCCAGCTCGAAATAGAGGCTACCAGCCACCGCGAAATCACCTTGCTCTACCGAATAGGTTCCAGGTAGCGCGCGGATACGGCTCACCACCTCCGGAATCAAAAAGTGCAGGTCGGCGTAGCCCTGGCCGTGGATGTTTGAGACGTCGTTCACGGGAGCGCCCGCCACCCAGAGCTCGACGTCCTGTCCGTGAACGGCGTCGAAGCCACGAAAGAAGATCTGGTGCGCCTTGCCCTCTCCGCCATGCTGGCTGATGAATACCCCCGGCACTTCCAACAAGAGCTCGCTGCCGTTCTTGTGTGGGGCTGCCGAAAGCATGCGCCGATCGACGACGACTTCGGACGCCGAGGTGCTGGTCGTTTGGCCCTGGACCAAGATCGAGACGGGTTGCTCGTCGGACCCTGGGGACGGTAAGTCCTCACTGGCACCAGTCGGGTCGGGCTCATGGGCCTGGTCACCTGGCACGTTTCGATCCGATGTGTTCGGCTGCTCCGAAACGACCTGACTCGCGGGGAATCGGACCAAGGCGCGGATTCGCGCGCGCCGTGGCCCTCGAGCGTCGCGCGCCGGCACGAAACGAAAGCGGAGCGCTGTCTCGAGCGCGAGCGTGGCGAACGGCTCCTCGATGTCGCCCTCGAGCGTCGCACTCTCCACTCGCCCCTCCAGCCCCACGGTCAAAACCACCGGAACGACGCGCTCTCGTTCGCCAGCGTGCCCCGCGGGCCAGGCTGCCGCAGGCGTGTGCACCGGTACCGGCGGCACCACGCCGGCAGCGTCTACGCCAGGACGAGCGGGCGCCGCTTCGCCCTGCACGGCTTCGTTGCGAGGAGCCTCGGGCGAACTCGCCTGCCTCGCATCGGAGGAAACCGCGCGCGACGGCGTCGTCTCGCACAGAACGCAGAGCGCAACCAGTCCTCCGGGCCACAGGGCCCGTGGCAATGACGAGGGCGAGCGCATGTCTGCGTGCTACTAATCCATAATTTCGTAACACGCAACGACAAGCGCCCCCGAATGGGAAGGCCGTCGCGGGCCGGCCGCGAGGCGGGCACCTGAGAAGCGAGCACCTAAGGCCTACCGAAGTTCTTGGGAACGTGTTCGACCAACGCCAAATACCGCCACGCGCTGCGGTCACCTCCGCTCTGGCCGGACACTTCAGCCGGCACCGCGGCTGCGCGTCCGCTTCGTGGTTCGGGGCGCTCGGCGCCTGGCGGCTTCGGGGTGCTCGTGTTTCGGCTTCCGCTCCAACTCCGACCCTGCGTAAAGCTCCAGTCCACCGTGCTTGACACCCTTGATGGCCAGGATCTGACGGGCAACGTCCTGTAGGCTGTCGGCGCGGCCGCGCATCACAATCACCTCGAGACAATGGTCGTGGTCGAGGTGCACATGCAACGTCGAGCAGACCTGCTCCCCTAAATCGTGCTGGAGCTCGGTTAGCCTGTCGCTCAAATCGCGAACGTGGTGATCGTAGATGATGGTGAGCGTCCCCACCGCCTTGCCCCGCTTTCGTGTACGCTCGCGACCGACCATGCCCCGAACCAGATCGCGCAGCACCTCAGAGCGTGTACTGCCGCGTTCCTTTACGCATTCGTCGAACTCACTCAAAAGTGAGCCCTCCATGGCTACGCCGAACCGGACCAGCTTGTCTGTCATGATGCCTGGAAAGCGTACACGCTCCGACTCGCTGGAGCGAGGGCAAGTTGCCGCGAGCGCTGACAGAAAACACCTGATGCGCGCGGCAGGAAGGTCAGCTGTGGCGTCAGTTCAGGGCACGCCCCACGGTGGGCTCGGGGAGCCCGGCGTACAGGACTTCGATGTCGCAAGCGTAGCGCACGCGCTTGAGCACGGTCAGCGCACACACCACCAGAAGTGCCGATGCGGGAGCCCGCCAGAGTACCCGGGCGACCACGCCTAGCGAGTGCTCCTTGGGTTTCGGTCTCGGTACAACCAGGGACTTGTTCTCGCCGGATTGCCAGGAGACTTGCGCGACGCGCGGGGCGATGCGGACTCAACCGCGTGCCAGCGTTCGGTGCCCAGGATCTGACGCGGGCGCCGGCTCGGCGCGGCTAGTCCAAGAGCACTGTGCGTTCGACCACGAACTCTCGCCGAACGTCCCATAATGCGACGTCGGAACGGCCGCTCGCGGTTGAAACTTTCCGAGCACGATGTGACCGGGACGAAAAAGCGCGCTAGAGATGCCGATCGAGCACGGAATCGTTGGTGATTGTCATTGAGTGGGCGGGCGATGCGGCAAAGACTGCCCACTCATGCGCTTCGTCCGAATCCTTTCCGCCTGGTTGTCGGTGGCTTCACTGATGGCTGCCTACGCGTGCACCCACGCTTCGCCCCCCGACGCGACTGCGACGGCAGCGGGTAACGCTTCCAGCACAGCGGCCACTCAAGCAATGGGGAGCGGCACACTCGGCAATCCGGGCGCGAGCACCACGAGCGGTGCCTCGACCGGTGTGGGGGGCGGCGCGGCCTTGACCACCGGAGGCGCGAGCACCACTTCCGCTCCAGCGACCGGAGCGACGGGCCTGGGTGGCGCTAGCAGCACCAGCACCACTGGCGACAGCTCGACAGACGGCATCGGCGGGCGCGGTCCCACGCCAGCGTCGGAATCCGCCAACTTCCCGTTTCCACAAAATCGTGAGAACAGTCGCTGCGCCTACCCGGCCGCGTACAGAAATGCCGATGTACGAGCGCTGTACGACGCGTGGAAGGCCGATCTGGTCACCTCCGAAGGAGCTGGCGGTTATCGCCGTGTGGCCCGGGTTGCCGAGCCCGGGCTGGACCCGAACTCGACCGTTTCCGAGGGCATTGCCTACGGCATGCTCATCAGCGTGTACATGGACGACCAGGCGCTGTTCGACGACCTATGGAAGTACGGACTGCAATACACTTGGAACTCCGGCGGAGACCAGACCTTGCTGCTCAACTGGTACATCCTCGCCGATGGCAGCGTCTCGGGCAGCGGTGCGGCGACGGACGCCGACGAAGACATCGCGTTCGCCCTGGTAATGGCAGACCGCCAGTGGGGTGGTTCGGGCAGCCTGGACCGCAGCTACATCGACTACGCGCGCGACTTGATCGACGATATCTGGGTTTACGAGACCGTCGACGAGCGGTTACCCAAGAGTGGGTCCGACTGGGGTTCGGACAATAGCCTGAACATTTCCTACTTCGCGCCGGCCTACTACCGTGTGTTCGCCAAGGTGACGGGTGACAACCGCTGGGAGACCAACGTGGTCGACTACGTGTACACCGTCATCGGCAACAACCTGAACGACGCCAACGGCAACCTGAGCAATGGTCTGGTCCCGGCCTGGTCCCGGAGCGACGGACAACCCGCTGGAGACAGCCCCGGTCAGGACGGGCTCCCCTTCCACTACCAGTATGACTCGTGCCGAACACCCTTTCGCATCGGGCTGGATGCTTGCTGGAACGGCGAACCGCGTGCGCTGTCGTACGTTGCCAAGACCTCTCAATTCTTCAGCAATCTCGGTGCAGCCAACATCGTCGACGGCTACGAGCTGGACGGAACGCCGCGCCCCGAGTTTCCGGATTCGTTCTCGGGCCTGTCCGGCGCCTTCATCGGCCCCGCTGCCGTGGGCGCCATGCACGACCCAGCGTTTTCGACCTTCATCAACGATGCCTACGATCTGGTGCGGCAGAACAACGCCTGGGCCGGCGGTCAATACTATGACGAATCTTGGCTGATGATGAGCATCTTGATGATGACCGGGAACTTCCTCGACTATACTCAGTACGATTGAGGGACTTCGCTCTGCCGAACTCCACGATCACCGCGCCGAGCATCTGGGCTCGAATGAACTCGCGTCCGAAGAAACTCGGCGGTACGCGGCGTTGCTAGCCCTGGGCTAGCTGGATGGTCATCGAGTACCCCGCACCGCACTCTCGAGGTACGCCCGGTGGTCGTCACAGCAGCTTCAGCGCGCCAACCAGAAAACGCTTCGAAAGCTCGTGACGCCCGCCCGAGCGCACGGTCACTTCCCCGCCGTCTCGCGCGACGCGCTTGAGCTCGGTGGTCAATATGCGCAGGCGATCGTAGTGGATTCTATCGAAGCGTTGCGACAAGGTTCGTGAGTGTTCGGCAGCCACGCAAGCCCGAGGGAGCGAGCCGTGCATCGAGAACACGATCTGTCCCGCGCGCAGGGTAAGCCGGCAGGGCTCGCCCACGCCGGGTTCAGAGTACAGCACGTCGCTGTCGCCGAGTACCAGCAACCAACGCGCCCGGCGATAGGCGCGGTACGCCTGGGCCACCGCGTGTTCGACGTGGCGTGCGATCCGGGCAGGGTCCCAGCCGCGGTCCACCGCGGGTTCGGAGTCAGCGGCCTCGGCCCGGGGCTTCAGGCCAGGCGCGAGCAGCAGTTTTCGAGCGAGTGCCAGCGCGCGGCGGCGGGGCGCCCCGCTGGACTCTCCGAGTTCGTCAGGGTGGCGCGCCACGAGGTCGCTCCACCCCGCCTGAAATACGTCCTCGTCCGGAATGCGCAGTGCCGAGACCCCCACCAGCTGCCAGCGCAAACGCTCGCTCGGGGGCATGCCCCGGGCGAGTGCGATCAGTGCGCCTAGCGGAGCAAGCGAGTGTTCGGAAGGGACGGGTCCGACATAGTATCGGTCGTCAGGCGTCACGCTGGCAGCGTCGAACTCGCGAGTACCGTACCAGACGGGCTGATCGGCATCCATGAGCTGTACGTTGTACGGCGGCTTCAGCCTTTTGATGGTTTCGTTCTCGAGTAAGGCCGCCTCGAGAGCGCTCGAGACCTGCGTCACGGCGATATCGCTCACCTGCGTGAGCATTTCCGGAGCCAGTGCCTTGCTCGGCCGGCCCGTGAAGTGGCTGGCCACGCGCTTCTTCAGACTCGTCGCCTTTCCGACATACAAGACGTCCCCGTTCTTACGGAGCAAGTGGTAGACACCCGGCGCGTCGGGCAGCTTCAGGTAACGTTGGCGCTCGATGGGATACCGGGCCTTCTTCGAGCGGGCTGGCGCCGAAGGGCGCTCGGCAAGCCAACCGTGCAGCGCTTCCCAACGCTCGATGCCACGAGTCCGAAGGTCCGCGACGAGCCGCCGCCAGATGAACGCAGTCGCTTCGACGTGGCCGAGGGAGCGGCGTTCGAGATGCAGGCCATGCCCGAGAAAGCCAGCCAGTGCGCGCAGCGATTGACGAGGCAGCTCCGGATAGAGTCGGCGTGCGACGGCATGCAAGCACACGGCATCGAAGGGGAAGCTCGTCTGGGGCTCGAAGCGCGCGGCCCAGTTGCGCAGGAAGGACAGCTCGAAACGCGCGTAGTGAATCGCGGTGGGCATACTCTCGGCGCGGCCTACGGCCATTCGCAAACGCTCCCAGGCCTCGCTGTCCGAAATGGCGTCAGCAGCGAAATCCGGCTCATAACCGGTGATTTTTCGCACCTGCTTGGGAACCGAGTACCCTTCTGGCAACCGGATCCAGTGCGACTCGGCGCCGGTCAGCTCGGCAGTGCCAGCGCGTAGGACGCCCCAACCGAGCTCCAGAACGTGGCCGAACGCGGGGCTCGCGCCCGTCGCCTGACAGTCGACGATGAGTACCTCCAGATCCGCCAGCGTTCGCACCTCGCAGTGATGCGCGCGAGGGTCTCGACCGTCAAGCTCGATGAGGCGAAAGGACCACAAGTGGTCAGCCCGCTAGGGCTCGAGGTCGGTACGAGTCATCCCCGTTCCGAAATCCATCGGATCGGACATATGCTCGTGAACTGCCATCCAAACCCCGTCACGCCGAGCCCACCCGATGGTCGAGCGCACCCACATGGACACGTTGCCTCCCGATTGCAGCCGGCCGCTCACGTGGACGAGCGCGTGGCTGAACGCGCTGTCGCCCTCGCCGTACACACGGAGGTCCCGGACTGCAAAGCCCACCGGGCCATCGTAGCCCTGAAACCACGACTCGAGCGCCGCCCGCACCATGGCACCGCCCGCTTTTGCCAGCGGTGCGCCGACGTCGAACGACACGACGTCGTCGGCGACGTGCGCCATGACGGCATCGACGTCCTTCGCGGCAATTGCTCGGCAACGCGCGTCGAGAATCTGTTGGATTTCACCAGCAATGCCCAGCTGGCCTTCGTGCACTTCGCGGAGAACGACTTCGATGTTGTTGCCGTCCGGGTCGAGCACGAATGCCGCGTAGTACCCCGGCGGGTAGCCGGTGGCGGTGTCGCGAAGGCCGGGTGGACCGTTGTCGGTACCGCCCCACTCGAGGGCTGCGGCGTAGAATGCATCGACCTGCGCTCGCGTTCGAGCAGAGAATGCCGTGTGCTGCTTCACTCCGTGCCGATGAAATCGGTCGATCCAGAAGACGGGGAAGGCATCCGGCATTCCGTAGCCAACCGCGTCCGATCCGCTGTCGGCGGGTAGCTGGACGACGCGACGCAGGCCCAGCGCACCCAGGGCAGCATCGTAGAACGCCGCGGAACGCGCTACGTCCGCAACCCCTATCCCCGTGTGATCGATCACAGCCAACCTCGCACGTGTTGTCCCTGGTAACGGACTTGCAGAATCGCTCATGTTTCGCATGTGCCCGAGCGCGGTCGTACTGTCTTGTATGAATCGGACGCGAGAGCAAAAACGTCAGTCGCGGTTGTCGCGAATATCGCCCGGATCTCGTGAGCTAGATGCTGCTGGTCGCTGTACCCCGCTGCGATCGCCAGCTCCGCAAGGCGCGGGCGCTCGTCGGCCCGGGCCAGGGCCAAAGCCCGCTGCGCCCGGCGGATCCGTGCTAGAATGGCCGGCCCGTAGCCGAAGGCGGCTCGGCACCGGCGCAAGACTTGGCGCTCGGACAAATCGACATGACGAGCGGTCTCGGTCACGGTCGCCGGACGGGCGCGGGAAAGCGCCGCGGCGACCGCCAGTGCGACACGGTCGACCCCGTCCGCCCGGGCCCTCAGCTTCGAGGCGACACGCTCCAGTTCCTGAATCCGAGCCGTATCGTTGGAGGCGGCGGCCAAACGTTCAGCCACGTCCCGGGCGGGTTGGTGTGGCCACAAATCGTCGAGACGCACCCGCGCATCGCGCAGTTCCCAGGCGTCGATCTGGAACACGACCGGTCCCACGCCGGGAGCGAAGCGAATGCCAACCGCGTGACTACCGCGCGGGTAGTGCCGCGGCCACGACGTCGTCTCAGGCCCCGAAAGCCAGACCGAGCCGTCATTGACGCGGACCAAGTCAAAACACTCGTCGGGCAGCGGGATATGCATGGCACCGAGATCACCTCGCCATACGCACCGCACGACTCCCTCCAGCTCTGGAGTGGATGGCGGCTCTTCTCGCAACCATTGGTCCACGCGTAGCACGTCGTCGCTTCCCGCAGTCAGCGTACCACCACTCTGCGGCTTGCCCAATAGCTCGAGGATCGCACCAGGACCGCGCCCCCCCGCATCCAACAAACGGTCCGATCGAGCTCATCGAGCCTTCGCGCAGCACGGCCAGCAGCCGACCGCTAGTGATCACTCATCACCCCGCGCCACGGGTCGACGCGGATCGGCGATCCACTCGCTGTAGGAGCCAGGGTAGAGCCGCGGCAAGGCGAGGCCGGCGTGCTCGGCCGCCAAAATGGTGTGACACGCTGTCACGCCGGATCCGCAGTAGACGACGGCACGTTCGCTCGCGGTTTGGCCGAGCGCACCGCGCAGGCGTGCGGCGAGCTCGGCCGAGGAGCGAAAGCGGCCGTCAATGAGGTTATCGGCGTAGGGCAGCGAATGCGCACCCGGAATGTGCCCAGCCACCGCATCGATCGGCTCGACATCCCCGCGGTAGCGCTCCGGGGCGCGCGCATCGAGCACTCGAGCATCCTGCCTGCGTGCGAGTTCGGCCACCTCATTGCTCGACGCGATGAGCTCCGGGCGCGGTCGAGCGACGAAGTCACCCGGGGGTGGGCGAGGTACCACCAGCGTCGGTTGCCCGCCTTGGGCGAGCCAAGCCTGATAGCCGCCATCACACACGTAGGCGCCCGAGTGCCCGAGCCAGCGCAAGAGCCACCAAAAGCGAGCCGCGATGGCGCCCGTTTGTTCGTCGTACACGATGACGCGCGAGCTTTGGCTCACGCCCCAGGCGCGAAGCTTTTCGGCAAGGCGCTCAGGTGCGGGCAACGGGTGACGTCCAGTCTTGCCTGGCACCACCGACCCCGACAGATCGCGCTCGAGGTCGGCATAGCGGGCCCCCGGAATGTGCCCAGCGTCGAATGCACTTCGGCCAGCCTCTGGCTGGCCAAGTTGAAAGCGACAATCGAACAGGACCAACGACGGATCGGCGTTGGCGAGATCGCCGAGTCTTAGCGGCAGCGACTCGGGCGGAACCAGGGGCGACGGCACGCGCCCAGTGTAGCGTATCGGCGTGGGTGATTGCCAAAGGACAACTAGCGACGCTCGGCAAGGTTGCGAATAGCGGCCGTGAGATCCACGGGCAACGGGAACACCACCGTGGTGGAGTTTTCCGTGCCAATCTCGACCAGAGTCTGTAGGTAGCGCAGCTGGATTGCGCTCGGGGTCTTCGCCAGCTCTGCAGCGGCTTCCTGCAACTTTTGCGAAGACTGAAGCTCGCCCTCGGCTGCGATGATCTTGGCACGCCGCTCGCGCTCTGCTTCGGCCTGGCGCGCCATTGCGCGCCGCATGATGTCCGGCAGCTCGATGTCCTTGATCTCGACTGCCGAGACCTTGACCCCCCAGGCGTCGGTCGCCTCGTCGATGATCTTCTGAAGCGAGACCCCGATCTTCTCACGTTCGGACAGGATCTCGTCGAGCTCGTGTTGGCCCAGGATATTGCGCAGCGTGGTCTGCGCGTAGAGGGATGTGGCCACGTAGTAGTTGGCTATCTTGAGCACGGCGTCGACCGGATTCATCACATTGAAATAGATGACTGCATTCACCTTGATGGTGATGTTGTCCTTGGTAATGACCTCCTGCGGAGGGACGTCGTGAGTGATGGTTCTCAGATCGACCTTGGTCATCTTGTCGAGCACCGGGATCAACAGACGCAGGCCAGGCCCTTTCAGGTTCTGCGCGGAAACTCGCCCAAGGCGAAACACCACGCCTCGTTCGTATTCCTTGACGATACGAAGGGACGTGGCCAGCACGAACACGACAAAAGTCATGAGCAGTCCGAATGATCCAATCAGCATTTCCATGGGGGTCTCCTCGCTAGACGCGCCGCACGACCAGGCGCGTCGGTTGTGTTTCAACGGCAACGACTTCGATCGGGTCGCCCGGGGCGATCCGCGGTTCGCTGGTTTGCGCTTTCCAGCGGGCCCCGTCGACGAACACCAGGCCCGACTGCTCGGTGGTCTGGCTGCCGAATTCGGTACGCGCGCTGCCGAGCTTGCCGACCAGAGCTTCGTTTCCGGTAGCGGGCGGTTCTCGCAGTGTTCTTCGTACCACCCGCCCTACCAGCGCCAACGCGACAACAGTGCAGATGAGCAGAGGCGCAAAGAGCAAGAGCTGGACGCTCTGCACGGCGCCGAAGTACTTGCTCGGGTCGACGAGCAAGAGAGAACCAATGACCAAGGCCACAATACCCGCCCCCGCCAGCACCCCGTGCGTCGGGAGCTTCGCCTCCAGCGCCAGGGCGATGAAGCCGATGACGAAGAGTACGATCGCCGACATTTCGATGGGTAGCACCGAGCTACCGAGCAATCCCAGCACCAAGAGGAGCGCGCCCACCACGCCTCCGGCACCGATGCCCGCCGTGGTCAACTCGTAGAGCAGCCCCAGCATGCCCAGTGAGATCAACAGCGACACGATCGTGGGGTCGGCGAGCTTGTCCAGGAAGCGATCCGCAAGTGAAATGCCGACCGTTCGACGCGATAGCCCCTTGGTCACGAGGCGCTTCCCGGACGGGAGCTTCCGATTGTTCAGCGCCTCTAGCAGGTGCGCTTCGTCGTCGACCACGAGTTCCACCAGCCCCTCGGAAAGTGCCTCGTTGGCCGTGTAGCTAATCGACTTTCGGACCATGGCAACGGCTGGCTCAACGGGACGGTTCTGCCGCTCGGCCAGCGACGCCATGAGCGAGGCCAGGCTGTTGGTGGCCTTTTCGTCGAGCACGCCTTCCAGCGGTTGTCCCCCTGCTACCGGGTGCGCCGCCCCGACGCGGGTGCCAGGGGCCATGACGGCTACATCCGTGGCCATCAGGATGAATGCACCGGCAGAGGTGGCTTGTGCCGAGCGAGGCTCGACGAACCCCACCACGGGCACTCGCGCATTGGTCAAGGCAAGCGCGATCTCCTGCATGGAGCTCACGAGGCCCCCCGGCGTGTCTAGGCTGAGGAGCAAGAACTCGGCGTGCTGAGCTTCCGCCTCTTCCAGAGCCCGCGTCACGTGCCGTGCCTTGATCGGATTGATGACCCCTTCCACGCGAGCAGTCACGAAAACGGACTCCGCGCATGCGCTGCGCGCGACGAGCAACCCGCAGGCGACTGCCAGACAAGCGAGCAGCCGGCGAAGCCGAAGCAGGGTCGCCTCGGAACCGAACGAAGGGCCCGCCTCGATCATGAGCAAAGCTTTCCCGACCCGTGGGGATTAAGCCACCTTCTTCTGATTCCGCCTGCGATCCATCGCGAAAGCCGCGATTGTCGGGGCCGCGAACGGCCCGAGCGACCTACCCGCGCCCTGCGCTTGACGCATGCACGTGATGCTGTAAGCCATCGAGAGTCGAAACCCAAGGAGGTGCTGATGAAAGCCCTGAGCTGGGCGATGGCCTTCGCAACGGTGACGCCCGCCTGTTCGAAAACGGAACACTTGCCCACTAGAGGGCAGGAAAACTCGGCCGCCCAAGGTCCGCAGGGCGCCTCGCAGCAGCCCATCGAACGCAAAGACACCCCGGGGCTGGCGTTGAGCTCTTCGGCATTTGGCAGCGACGAGAACATCCCGAGGCGCTTCACCTGCCAGGGGAACGATGTGTCGCCACCGCTCTCGTGGTCGGGCGCGCCAGACGAGACCAAGAGTTTTTCTCTGATCCTCGATGATCCCGACGCCCCGGACCCAGCTGCGCCGAAGACCGTATGGGTGCACTGGGTGGTATACAATTTGCCACCCAGCACCCATCAGCTCGAAGAAGGCGCGAAGCAGCTGCCAGAGGGCGCTGTGGAAGGCAAGAACGACTGGAAGAAAACGGGCTACCGCGGGCCCTGTCCACCCGTCGGGAGCCATCGTTACGTGCACAAGCTCTACGCGCTCGACACGGTGCTGCCCGACCTGGGCGCCGCCACGAAAACCGAGCTGGAACGCGCGATGCAAGGCCACATCCTCGCGAAAGCCGAGCTCATCGGTCGCTATCAAAAGCAGTAGAGCGCGGCGTCGCAAGGCGACAGGCTCCAGGTGGTCCCGACGCGGCCATTCGATCCAGGCTGCGCAACCACTGGTCGTGGCCCTCGGACATGCGGTTGGGCGCCAGCCAGTGCCCCAGGCGCGACAACCAACCGTACTGCGTCTCCTCTGTCAGGATGCTCGACCCTCCCTGACGTGGTTGGATGAGCCAAGCGTGATAGGCGAGCACTCCGGCACCTCGTGCGCTCCAAGCAATGCGCTCGTTCGGCACGAACTCTTCGACCACCGACACCAGCGAAACGCCGAAGGTTCGCCAACGAAACTGCATTCCTAGCCTGAGATCCAGCGCACCCTCCGGCAGCTGCACGTTCCGAGAGTTCGTGTACCACTCGGGCCAGCGCCCCGCGCGGATCAGCCAAGCGAACAAGCGCCCGGGCTCGCAGTTTGAATCGAGCTCGTTACGCACATGGATGGGCGCCTGCTCAGGTTCGAACTTCGGCGGCCACGCGATGTGGGGTTCGTCGCTCATGCTCATCACCATTCGTTTCCCGGCGTGGTCTGGCGAGCCTGCCCACCTGCATGCGGTCGATCGCGTCGAAGGACCCAGCGGCTTTCGCCGCTCGACTGCAGGCAGCTGACCTTCCATTCACGGTGCGCTTCACACAACCACATACCAGCTCCGACCGTCAACGCTGGTGGACGGCACTAACGATAACCACGGTCTCGCTGATTTGTAATCAGTTGCCATGACCAGCACGCCGATCCGACTTGCAGAATGACGAGCGCCGCCTGTACTCTGCCTGGAAGCCTGAGCTCAGGAGGGAGTAGAATGGCAGTTCGTTTGTCGAAGCCCATCTCCGCCATGAAAGGCGAGTATGATGTGGTGGTTGTGGGCAGCGGCTATGGCGGCGGCATCGCCGCTTCGCGGCTCGCCCGCGCGGGGCGCCAGGTGTGCTTGCTCGAGCGCGGGCGCGAGTGGCTACCAGGGGACTTTCCCAGGACTCTGGAGGAGACCGTACCAGAGACGCAGGTGAAAACGAAAACGGGCACTGAAGGGCGCAGCGACGCTCTCTATGAATTCGTAGTGGGCGACGACCTGGACGTTTTCAAGGGTTGCGGGCTCGGCGGAACCTCCCTGGTCAATGCGAATGTGTCACTGAAGCCAGACCCGCGTGTGTTCGAGCAACTCGAATGGCCGAACGCGCTGCGGAGACGACCGGGGGCACCTCTGGAGCCACTGCTCGAGGAAGGGTTCGAACGCGCACTGCGAACGCTGGGAGCCCAGCCCTACCCGAGAGAAGCGCCCCGAAAGCTGGTCGCTCTGGAGCGCAGCGCCGAACGGGTAAGAGGCAAATTCTACCGTCCGCCGATCAACGTGACCTTCGAGGACGCGGCCCCCAACCAATTCGGTGTCGATCAGGCTGCTTGCACCGATTGCGGGGACTGCGTCACCGGCTGCAACTACGGCGCAAAGAACACAGTGGCCATGAACTACT
The DNA here is from genome assembly GCA_963809955.1 of uncultured delta proteobacterium. GTDB lineage: Bacteria > Myxococcota_A > Polyangia > Polyangiales > Polyangiaceae > JAICQQ01. The sequence continues at coordinate 237,796 of CAWELQ010000023.1, read as the reverse complement.
TGCCTGACGCCGTGCGCCACGGCGCCGACATCTTCTGTCAGCTGGATGTACGTCGCGTCGAACGCGCGGGGGAGAAGTGGAACGTATTCTTCGACCTGCCGGAGGCGCATCGGCGTCGATTCGGTCCAGAGCGCGAGCCGTTCGTCACGGCGGCCGTGGTTGTGCTCGCCGGAGGCACCTTGGGTTCGACGGAGATCCTGCTGAGATCGCGCGAGCATGGCCTGAGCCTTTCCTCGATGCTCGGCAAGCGCGTCACGGGCAACGGGGACGTGCTGGGGTTCGCCTACAACGATGACATCGCCGTGAACGCCGTGGGCGCTGGGGCGCGCGATCCTTCGTCGCTGGACCCCGTCGGCCCCTGCATCACGGGCATCATCGACCAGCGCGGCGCCGACGACTTTCGCGACGGGTTCGTGGTGGAGGAAGGCGCGCTGCCCGGGCCGCTGGCGGAGCTGTACCCGAGCCTGTTTCGAGTCGCCGCCGACACGATTGGGCGGGACACCGACAGCGGGCTGATGGACAGGCTGCGCGAGGAGGGCAGGGAATTAATCAGCATCGGTTCTTCCTATCGCGGGGCGATGCACAACACCCAGACCTTTCTCGTCATGGCACACGACAGCGGCTCCGGTCGCATCGAACTGGCCGACGACCAACTGACGCTCCGCTGGCCAAGCGTGGGCAGCGAGCCGGTGTTCGTGCGAGTGAATGAAGCCCTCTACGAAGCTACGAAAGCCAACGGTGGCACCTCGGTCCCCAACCCCGAATGGTCGCAATGGCTGGGCAAGAAACTGGTCACCGTGCACCCGTTGGGTGGTTGCGTGATGGGGGATGACGCGACCAGCGGGGTGGTGGACGAGCGCGGAAGGGTCTACGCGGGAAACGACGGAGTCGACGTCCACACCGGCCTCTATGTGGCCGACGGAGCCATCGTGCCGATGAGCGCCGGCGTCAATCCACTATTGACCATCTCGGCACTGGCAGAACGAATTTGCGTCTTGCTCGCGCGCGACCGCGGCTGGCAGATCGACTTCGCGAGCCCCGGCTCCGCGTTACCCGACGTCCGCGAAGAACCGGTGGGTGTGCGATTCACCGAGAGAATGGCGGGCTATTTCTCGCCCGAGGTGAAGGACGACTATCAGCGGGGCTTTGATCGAGGCCAGCAGCACGGCGGTGCCTTCGCCTTCTTGCTGACCATCGAGGCGGACGACGTCCACGCGATGCTACAGAGCCCCGAACATGCCGGGGTCGCCATCGGTACCGTCAGCGCACCCGCGCTCAGCCCCGACCCACTCGGCATCCAGCAGGGCGACTTTCGACTGTTCGTCGACGCCGGGCACTCCGGCACTCGACAGATGATCTACCGACTTCAGCTGCGAAGCGAAGCTGGCCGCCACTTCTTCATGAGCGGCTTCAAGACGATTCGCAACGACCCCGGTTTCGATCTGTGGAGCGACACGACGACGCTCTATATATCCGTCTACGATGGCCAGGACGATGCGGCCCCGTTGCTCGGCAAAGGCATCTTGAGGATCAATCCTCTCGACTTCGCCCGACAGCTCAGCACCATGCAGGGGAGCGGCGGGTCCAACGCCGAGCAAAGGCTGGCCGGCTTGCTCCGCTTCGGGGAGTTCTTCGCCGGAACGCTGTTCCACACCTACGCCGGCCTGGCCGTTGGGCCCCGAGCTTTCGACCCGGCGGCGCCACCGCGACGGCGCCGAACGTTGCGCTTGCCGATTCCGCTGAGCGTGCCGGTCCGTACCGAGGACGGCGCGCTGCTAAGCCTGACCCGATTTCGAGGAGGCAGTCGAGGCCCCGTGCTGCTGAGTCACGGGCTGGGCGTCTCCAGTCGCATATTCACGCTGGACACCGTCGATACGAACCTGGTCGAGTATCTGTGCGCGCACGGATTCGACGTGTGGGCGCTGGACTATCGCATGAGCATCGAGCTGCCGAGCGCTCGCCTACCCGCAAGCGGCGATCTGGTCGCCAGGTATGACTATCCCGCCGCTGTGTCCCAGGTGCTGCGGCTGACCGCGCGTGAAAGCCTGGACGCGGTGGTGCACTGCTTCGGTTCCACCACGTTCTTCATGTCGATGCTGGCTGGGCTCTCGGGGGTGCGGTCGATACTCGCTTCCCAGGTGGCGACGCATATGCTGACGCCCACCAGCACGCGGATCAAGAGCGGTCTGCACGTACCTGGGATGCTCGACCGCCTGGGGTTCCAGGACCTGGACGCTGCTGCAAGCACACGCGATCCGTGGTGGGAGTCGCTATTCGACACGGCGCTTCAGTTGCTGCCGCGCGAGCAGGAAGAGCGCTGTCACAGCGCAACCTGTCACCGCATCACATTCTTGTATTCGCTTCTGTACGAGCACGACCAGTTGAACCGGGCGACTCACGAAACGCTGCACGAGACGTTTGGGGTTGCCAATATCGAAGCGTTCAAGCACCTGGCCTCGTTGGTTCGACGACAAGAGCTGGTGGACGCCGAGGGTGGCGATGTCTACATGCCTCACGTGGAGCGGCTGAAGTTGCCCATCACCTTCATCCACGGGGCGGAAAACCAGTGCTTTCTACCCGAAAGCACCGAGCGCACCAAGGCCTGGCTGGAGCAGCACAACGGAGCCGGCCTGTACAGGCGCCGGCTGCTCCCTGACTACGGTCATATCGACTGCATCATGGGTCAGCACGCGGCGCGTGACGTCTTTCCGTCGATTCTCGAACACCTGGAGCGAGTCGAGTCGAAAGGCGGGTTAGCGTGACGATTACCCACGTCTGTATGTCGGATCTGCATTTTGGCGCCGAAACCAGCCTCCTCACGGAGCTGAACGAGAACTTCGAGCCCGAATACTCGAAGTGCAGTCCCGTGCTCTCGTGTTTGATGGCCTGCCTGCGCGACCTGATGCGCATTCATGAGAGCCAGAGGCGCCCCACACTGGTGCTCGCGGGGGACGTTCTGGAGCTCGCGTTGTCGAGAACGAACGAAGCGGCAATGACTTTCGAGAAGTTTTTGACGCTGGCGTTTCCGGGCGGAGACGATGACCTTTTCGATCGCGAGGTCCTCTACATTCCGGGAAATCACGACCACCATCTGTGGGAAATCGCGCGCGAGACTCATTACCTGAATTACCTGCGCACGATTCCTGCTGGACAGCCGTTGGGCGAAGAGTGGCACATCACGCGACTGTACCGCCGAGAGGGCGAAGACTTTCCCGAACAGCGCCTGCTCACCGGCCTGGCCAACCGATACCCATCGCTGAGAGACGTACGTTTCTCGACCGCATACCCCAACATGGGGCTTCGCTCGGCTGACGGTAAACGCTCCGTCATCTTCACACACGGGCACTTCGTCGAACCCCTCTATTCGTTGATGAGTCAACTCAAGAAGGCGCTCTTCCCGCGACGAGGCGAGACGGACACCGTTCTCGAGCTAGAACTCGAAAACTTCGCCTGGATCGACTTCTTCTGGTCCACCATGGGGCGTTCGGGCGAGGTGGGGGACGACGTTCAGCGCATCTACGAGATGCTCGGCACGCCTGCCGGAAGAATGGCCCTTTCGAAGCGACTGGCAGCCGGGGTCGTCGACAGGTTCTTCAGAGAAGACTGGATTCCCGATACCGCTCAGCAGGTCGCCCTCGATGTGGTGTTCGATGGGCTCCTTCAACGCGCCGCGGAGCGCGAGCGGGCCCATGCCGGGGCGCTTCTGGGTCCAGGTGCAACGGAAGGCCTCACGCGGTACATTTCCGGTCCCCTGCTGCGGCAGGTAGGCCACGAATGCCGCCACACTCGCGCGCCCGAAGCCATTTCCGCTGATCTTCGGCCACACGCACAAGCCTTTTGAACGGGCGATGCGCGTGCACGGGTTGGGTAAGGATGTCGAAGTGTACAACACCGGCGGTTGGGTGGTGGACACGATTGAATCCGAACCCGTACACGGAGGCTCGGTCGTTTTCGTCGATGACGCCTGCCACTGCGCTTCGCTGCGTCTTTACAACGAACCGAAAGCCGGTAGGCCCGTCCCGCCAATCCGAATTTCTGCGGCGGAGAGCAACCCGCTCTCCGAGAAGCTGAGCGCCGCCCTTGGTCCGGCTGCTTCGTCGCTGAATGCCTTCACCGAAGCCGTGAGTACGGGGCTGAAGCTTCGCGCCAGAGCCCTGGCGAAGCGCGCCCTCTGAGCAGGGTCGAGCCCGGTAGGGCGGTGCGATAGGCCAATTCGACTCCTCGACGCGACCGGCAGCTGCTCGGCACGCCGAGATCCGCTATGAAACGCCCGGTGTGGGTCTTGATTGCCACGTCCATGGGGGTGCTACTCGCGATGCTCTTCCCGGTCGCGCTCGGAAGCCTGGCGCCCGCGCTGAAGCCGGCGTTCTTCGTCACGATGTTTTCGGTAGGGCTCATGGTCGAGCCAGGCGACTTGAAGGCTTCTCTGCGCGCTCCCACACGACCGCTCTTGGGGCTCTTGACCCAGTACACGGTGATGCCACTTCTGGCGTTCGCGGTCTCACTCGGTTTCGAGGATCCGACGCTGCGTGTCGGCGTCGTCTTGGTAGGCTGTGTGCCCGGCGCGATGGCCTCCAACGTGATGACGCTGCTCTTCGCTGGCGATGTGGTGTTGAGCGTAACGTTGACCACGCTTGCCACCCTGGCCTGCCCGCTAGTGCTTTCGTTCTGGCTGCCGTTGCTGGTGGACACTCGCGTCGATGTCGACGTTGAAGCGCTGGTGTTCAACGCCATCTGGATGGTAGTTCTGCCCGCGGCCGCGGGCATCGCCATCCGCTTGTACCGCGCGATCCCCAGCCGGGTGGCGAGCGCGATGCCCCTCGTCGCAGGGCTGGCCATCGTGCTCATCGTCGTCGTGGTGGTTGCGAAGAACAGCGAACCCTTGAGACAGGTGATAGGCTCGGTAGCCATTGGTATGCTCGCCTTGAACCTGGGCGGCTACGCGCTGGCCTACGCTGTGGCGCGCGTCTTCCGCTGGCCCCCGCCTGCACGACGCGCGCTCGTCATCGAAGTAGGCATGCAAAATGCCGGGTTGGGCTCCGTACTCGCGCAGAGCCACTTGGGTCCCGGGGGCGCCGTCCCATCCGCCTTCTACACGGCTCTGTGCATCCTCACCGCTGCCCTGGCACTGCCGTGGGTTCAAAGGCGCGGTCGGCGTCGGCATCCGCAGCCTGACGGGCGCTGACGAGTCCGCGAGCTAGACCCCGCCTTACTTGGTGGAGCGAGCAGCCGGAGCGTTCAGGTCAGTCCGCCCAGCGGTCCGTCGTTGTACTGCTCGTCCCCAAAACTGGTGCGCGGGTCGCCGAACAAATTGAGGATCGAGACCAAAAGCTTGTTGTGCGAATCTCCGTTGAATTGGAGAAATCGCCCAGCCCGCAGACCGCCGCCGCCACCTGCCAGCATCAAAGGCATGCGATCTTTCTTATGGGTGGGCGGCTCCTGGAGCTCGCTTCCAAAGAACACGACGCTTTCGTCGAGCAATGAATGACCGCCCATGTCGATCGCATCCAGCTGCTGCAACAGGTAAAGATGCTGCTCTGAATACCAAGTGTCGATCTGCGCGCATTCGACTGGCTTGAAACCGCCGTCGTGCTGGTAATAGTGATGGTGTTCCTTGAGCCCTAGCCAAGGAAAGGTGTGCTTGGCTTCCGTGTCGGACCACTGAAGCGTGGCAACGCCGGTGAGGTCGCAGGCGAGCGCGTGGACCAACATGTCCGTCATGTACTTGCCGACTTTGGGAATGGCGGCGTCGGAAGAAACATCGATAATCGAACCATCATCCGCCGAGTTGAGCCCACTCTGAGGATTGTAGTCGGAAGTATCCACCTGCTCTGGAGCCACGCAGGTGTCCAGCTGCGTGCCCTGAAGCGACGCCAGGCTCTCCTCCATACCCCGGATGCGCGTCAGGTGCTCTTCCAGTCGAGCCCGATCGCTGGCGCCGAGCTTTTGTGAGACGGTGGCGTACCGCTGGTCCAAGAAGTCCAAGATGGACTGCTTGCGTGCGAGATTGGCGGCTGCCTCTCCGTCATCTCCCGCCTGCAGGCCGCCGAACAACGAATTGAAAATCTCTACCGGGTCGATACGCGGCGAAATGGGACTGGCCTTGCCGTCGTTCGCGAAGTTCAGCGAGTTGATGGGGTCGAGGCGCCCGTGCGACTTGCCGGTTGCCCAGCGAACCGCGAGCTCGATGCTCGCACGCGGCTTGCCTTGAGACGCTAGCTCCGCAATCACCTGATCTATCGAGGGGCCGTGAGCGAACTTGCCCGCCGAGCCCTGCGCCGTTCCGGTGAGTAGACCGACGATACCGCACTGGTGCTGCTCGCCCACGCCGCACGCCATGTTCATCCCGCTCAATATCATGAGCTTTTGCTTGATGGGCTCGAGCGGCGCAAGTATCGGGCTGAGGGCGAAGTCGGTTTCCGACCCCGTGGGAAGCCATTGGTCCATCACGGTGCCACCGGGTTGAAACACGGCGATGAAGCGCTTCGCCAGGCTTGCGTCCTGAGCACGCGCATTCTTCTCGGGCTCCATTGCTTCGAGCCATGGCAAACCGATGGCGATAGCACCCGCGCCCTTGAGGACGTCTCGACGTTTCAGGCGAAATCTTGCCATGGTCACATTCCCTCCTGCGAAGGTAGGTAGAGGAAAGCGTCGGTTTGCGTCAGCGATAGCAACAGCTGCTTGATGTTGTAGCCTGACGCGGCGAACGCTTGCTCGAGGGACGAACGGTTGCACAAATCCTCGTCACCGATGGTGCGGCCGTAGGCGAAGGTCAACCAGGTGTCCGCGAAACAGCTCTGCGCCTGTTCGCTCTGTGCAATCATGTTGACGAGTTCGATCGGGCCATTGAACGGCTGCGGCAGCATGTCGAGCTGCCCGCTGGCGTCGATAGTGACGTCGTTCTCTTGGTCGCGCCACATACCCACCGCGTCGTAGTTCTCCAGGGCGAACCCCGGCGGATCTATCGTAGTGTGGCAGGTGGCGCACACGGCCTGCTGCACGTGCGCTTCGAAGCGCTCGCGGCCCGTTGCTCCCGAATAGGGGTCAGGAGGCTTGATGCTCCCGAGCGTCGAAGGCGGCGGCGGCAAATCGACGCACAACACGTTGCGGAGCAAAAACACACCACGCCGAACGGGATTGGTGAAGTTGGAAATCGTCGTGCCCGCTAGAATGCTGCCCTGGGTGAGCAACCCGAGCCGGTGGGTAGTGTCGATATCCACTTTGCGGAACTCGTCGCCGGTCACACCGGATATCCCGTAGAAGTTCGCCAGGGCTTCGTTGACGAACGTGTACGGCTCCGTCAGCACCGCGGGCCAGGTTCCCGGGCCGTCGAAGATTTCGTAGTCCAGAAAGGTCTGGGTTTCCTCGTGCATCAAGGCGCCGATCGTGGGCGAGAATGTCGGGAATTCTTCCGCGTCGCGAGCCAGATCCGTCAGGGTGTTGATGGGCAAGTAGTTGTCGAAGAAATGGCGGATCATCGGACGCGCGCGCGGATCATCGAGCATCCAGGTGGCGTTCTGCAGGACGCCTTCGGGGGTCGAGAGCTCGCCGGAGGCGGCGGCCGTTTCCAGCGTGGCGTCCGGCATGCTTCCCCAGAGAAAGTAGCTCAGACGCGACGCCATCTCGTAGCCACTGGGTCTGCGCAGGGTCGGGTCGGTGGTGTCAGGGCTCCCCAACTCGATTCGATACAAGTAATCCGGTGACTGCAGCGCAGCTTCGACCACCGCGCTCAGGCTCGCCGCGAACTCATTCGTCTGACGCACGGTCTGCTCCAACGCCAATAGCTCGTCGACTTCGGCTGCCTCGACCGGGCGGCGGTAAGCGAGTGGCAGGAAGCTCTCTACGAAACTACGCGCACAGGTGGCCTCCGTGTCGGCTGTTGCGCTGCTGACGCACGGGGCGAACTTCGCCAGCTGCTCGGGCGTGGCTGCGACGCGACTCACTACATCTTCGGCGATGGTGCCATACTGCTCCGCGAGGAAGGCCGAGACGGGCTGGTTATCCGCGTCGTTGCCGAATCCATTGCCAGACAACTCGGCGGGCAGCGCGTTGCCAGGCGAGGTGTCGTCTCCCAGAAGCGCGTTCACCGTGTTGTTGTACTCGAAGCGAGTGAGGCGGCGAATGGGCGCGCGCCCGGGATAAACTCCGGAAGCGCACTCCTCGGCCGTAGGCATCGGAGTCGATGTGCCCGTGGTGGTCCCCCCGGCAGTCGTTCCCCCCACACCCGTCGTGCTACCCCCGGTGGGCCCGCCATCGACGGTGGCACCGGTGGTGCTGGTGGCGTCAGCACCTGCCCCCATTGCACCCGAGCCTCCCGTGCCCATGCCCTGGGCCCCTGGGGCCGGAGCATCTACTGCGCTCGTACAACCCAGGACGCTGGAGAGGACAAAAGTCGAAAACGCCGCCAGCGTCCTCCCGCCGGGCCTGAGTAACCCGGAATCGTTTTCATACATCCTTTGCACCATTGGTCACCATTCGAAAGACCCAGTTAACTTGTCGATTGCGAGCGCTGGATCAGGTCATGGACGGCGAAGTTTCTTTTGAGAAAGCGGCCGGCCCAAAGAAACGGTCTGGCTCTGAACACGCAAAACGTGGCCTGGACCGGAAGCGTGCCACAAATCAAGAAGACCTCACCCTAGAGTAAGGGGCGGGCCGGCACAAAATGGTTCGCCAAGAACCCCGGAATGCCGCCTTACCCGCACTTACTCCCGTGCAGGAATTTTCCAGCGAGCTGATTCGGGGTGCTTGGGCTGTTGCCAGCGCTAGCTGGCCGGCGAGTCCGTCGCGCCGGCAGCCGCTGCGGCCGCTGCGGCTGTGGTCTGAATGCGGCGCTTTTCCTGGACGATATGCACGACCTGGTCGAGGATCACCGCGACCAGAATCACGCCACCAATGATGATGAAGGTCCAGTTCGGATCGAGCCGCCAGATGCGGTGGATCCCCTCGGCGTCCGAGTAGGGCAACTGGAACATGTTGATCCCGTTGTCGATGATTCGCATCATCGCCGACCCGATGATGACGCCCAGGATAGTGCCCTCCCCGCCGCGCAGTGAGCAGCCTCCGAGCACCGCGGCGGCGATCGCATACAGCTCGTAAGCGATACCCACCTGCTGGGACATCTGCCCGATGTACGCAGCGTAGCAGACACCTGCCACGCCCGCGAGCCCAGCGGAGATGAGGTAGGTAATGGTTTCCACGAGCTTCACGTTGATGCCCGAATACTCCGCAGCATCGCGGTTGCCACCGATCGCGTATACGTAGCGGCCGAACACGGTGAAGTGGAGGACGTAGGTCGCCACGGCAATCACCGCCAAGAAGATCAAGAACGGATACGGTATCAACGGCTCACCGTTGTGTTCGAACAGGCCGCCATTGGCGAGCTTCAAAAGCTCGGAACCACCGAGGCTCAGCGTCCCTCCACCCGCAATGGTTTGCGATACGCCACGCAGGAATAGCATCCCACCCAGGGTGACGATGAAGGGCTGCAAATGCAGGCGCGTGACCAGAAGCCCCTGAAGCAGCCCCACGAACAAAACAGTGCCGATGCCCAACGGGATCCCCAACCACAGGGAGTAGCCCATCCCACCAAGCGCCGGGGAGGAGATCTTGGCGATCACCACTCCCGTCAGCCCGACCATCGACCCGATCGAAAGATCGATGCCCCCGGCGATGATTACGAAGGAGATTCCGATGGCAAAGATACCCAGCATCGAAATCTGCCGTATCGTATTTACGAAATTCGACTGGCCCAAAAAGTCGGGATTCGAAAGCCACAATCCCAAGCACATCAGGATGAGCGCTACGCTCATGCCGAGTTCGCGTCTCATGCCGCGCGTCCTCCTGTCATAGACTTGCCTGTCATCAGGCCGGCAATGGCCTCTTGAGTCAGCTCGTGCCGTGAAAGCTCACCCGTGATGCGTCGTTCGTGCATGACGACCACGCGATCGCTCATTTTTACGACCTCTTCCATATCCGAACTGACCATTAAGATCGTGATGCCCCGCTCTGCAAGCTCCGTCATGTGTCGGTAGATCTCGGCCTTCGCACCGACGTCGATACCACGAGTTGGTTCATCCAGTATGAGAACGCGCGGTTTCATTGCGAGCCACTTTCCGAGTACTACCTTCTGCTGGTTGCCACCGGACAGGTTCACGACGCGCTGTCGAATGCTGTGAGCCTTGGTGCGCAAGCGCTTGACTTCTTCTTCGGCAACCTGGCGCTCTTTTTGGCGATCCAAGAAACCCCAGCGGTTGTAGCTGGCGATGTTTGGCAAGGAGATATTCTGAGCCACCGTCATCGGCAGCACCAAACCGTGCAGCTTTCGGTCCTCGGGTGCGAGATAGACGCCCGAGCGAATCGCTTGCCGTGCATTCTGGGGCAAGAAGCGCTGCCCATCGAGAGTGACCGTGCCCGACAACGCAGGAGTGATGCCGAACAGCGTCTGCATCAGCTCGGTGCGGCCCGCTCCAACGAGCCCTGCAAACCCCACGATTTCGCCGGCATATGCCTTGAACGAAACACCCCCCGGGGCGCCCACGACCTGCACGTTTTCGACCAGCAAAACCGGATCGCCGGGAGCTCGCTCGGCTTTCTCCGGAAAGTAGTTGGCGCTGAGCTCTCTGCCGACCATCATCGATACGATCTTATCGTGCGTGGTTTCCTCACTCGATAGATCGCCCACGTAGCGGCCGTCGCGAAGCACCGTGACCCGATCCGCCAGCTGGATCACCTCTTCCATACGGTGGGAGATGTAGACGATGCCGATCCCCTCGGCTTTCAGCTGCCCGATGATCTGGAACAGGTGCTCCGATTCAGCCGCGGTGAGTGAGGAGGTCGGCTCGTCCATGATGATGATGCGGGCCTTCATGGCCAGGGCCTTGGCGATCTCCACCATCTGCATCTGGCCGGCAGTCAAGAGCGACACGGGAGTCGTGGGAGGGAGTGTCAAACCGACTCGAGCCAGTAGTGCTTCGGCCTTCTGCAGCATCGTGCGGCGATCCAGCAACCTGAGCCAGAAGCCACCGCCTGGCTCGTTGCCAAGGAAGAGGTTTGCCGCGATGTCCAGGTTCGGAGCCATCATCAGCTCTTGATGGATCAACGCTATGCCGAGTTCCTTGGCTTCCCGCACGCTCCCAATCCGAACCGGCCGACCCGAAAGCGAGATGGTTCCTTCGTCCGGCAACTGAGCTCCACCCAGAATCTTCATCAGGGTGCTCTTGCCCGCTCCGTTTTCTCCCATCAGCGCGAGCACCTCGCCCGCATGCAGGGAAAGAGAGACGTCTTGAAGCGCCACCACGCCGGGGAAGCGCTTGGTGATGCCGCTCATGGCGAGCAGCACTGGCTCGGATTCGCCCACTTACTTCTTCATCTCGGCGAGCTTCGCGCGGAACTCCGCAACGTTCGCCTTGTCGATGACCTCGACGCCAGTGTCAATCGCCTTGTCCGGCGGTATCTTGGCGAGCGTCTCCTTCGGCTTGGTCGCAAGCTCGTGCATCCACTTGCTGGAGAGGTAGCCAAACTGAAACGGCTTTTGCACCACGGTACACGCGACGACTCCATTGGCAATGCCATTGAGCGTCCCTTCCTCTTCGTCGAACACCGCAGCCAACACCTTCCCTTTCTTGCCGAGCGCATCCACGGCGGCCGCGATCGCCGGACCGTTGTAAGACCAAAGGCCAGCAACTAGGTTGAGATCGGAGTGCGCGTTGACGATGTCCTCGACGTTGGAGCGCGCCTTGGCACGGTCGGTATTGTCCTCACGCTTGTCCACGATTTTGATGTTGTGACCCTCGATCGAGTCTTCGATTCCCTTCAAGCGCTGCCGAGCATTGTCGGCGGACAAGGTGCCCACGAACACAGCCATTTTGCCGCCGTCGGGTAGGAGCTTGACGATCTCCTTTCCCAGTACTTTGCCGGCCTCGTAGTTGTTAGTGCCGATGTAGAGCAAGCGGTTGCTCTTGGGAGCATCGGAGTCGAAAGTAATCAGCTTGGTCTTGGCGGCTACGCGGTTGAGCACCGGAACCTGATCGTTCGGAGCAATCGTGCTGACGGCGATGGCGTCGTACCCCTGACTGGCAAGGTTCTCCAGGATCTGGTTCTGCTCCTCGGTCGTGCCGTTCGAGGGCATCTTGATGTCGACTTGGACCTTCGATTCGGCTTCGTACTTGTGCACTCCCGCCGCGGCAATCTTCCAAAACTCACTGGCATTATTGGTTACAAACGCGAGTTTCACGATGTCCGAAGCCGAGCCTGGCCCCGCGCTGGGGTCCGCGGCGGCGCCGGCACCGCTCGAGTCCGACTGCTTGCTACAGCCCGACAGAAACATGAGCAAAAGCGCCAATATCTGCGTCTTGGCGAGAGCTAGGTTTCTTGATTTGGCAAGCGACTTCATGGCGGATTCCTCACTGGTTGTCATGGGGCTCGGCCCTGTGGGTCCGGCCGAGGGCGGTGTTCATAACACGCGTCGCGACAGTTGTGTTCTTGCGCAAACTTGTTCGTTTCTCTGAGCGGCATGCCTCTCGAGACGGCCAAAACTCGGTCGCAAAAATCGATACCAGGCACCTGCGTCTGAACGAGCGTGCCCTGGCGTACCCAGGGGACTCGCCACCATCGATGACGATTTGGGCCGAAAACGACGAGCGCCTTCGGGCGAGCCCGTCGCGTGGGCGTTTCGGGATTGGCTTCGGTTTCAAGAGCCTCGAGCAGGGCTTGGAGCCGACCCAATTGGCATCTCGAGCGGCAGCCCCCGGCGAAATTCCGGGGCCAGCCATTGGCCGTCGGGTGAGTGCGCGTGGCTCGGCCGTCAGGTGCGCCCGGGCCGTCAGGCCGGTATCGCTGTCAGCGGCAAAAATCGGAGTCGCTCGAATCCTGCTGCGAGTACATTCTCGCTACAAGTACATCGCTGGCTTCCCCCTTTAACATTACCCAACCACATCGGGCCGCGACAGTCATTGCTTACCGAGTCTATCCCCTCATCCGCGAGTCTGAACGTCCAGAAAAACTGCACGATCACCTGGCGGCCGTTCGACTAACCCTTCAATCACCACCCACCTACTTGCGTCCCCATGCGGTTCTCCGCCTGGTAAAGACCAAATTCATTGCCACTGCTTTCTTCCCCGAACCCTCGCTGTACATGATTCCCGGACGGGGGCGAGTCTCCGGTGGAAAAATAGAGCCCTGGGAGAATGTTATGAAACGTCGTTCTATTGCCACAGCTTCATCCGCCATGCGGAGGCCGAGGGCCAAGGCGCTGGTCCGGTCGCTCCTGCTTGTCGGGTTTCCCACGGCGGTGATGGGAGCGTGCGCGTCCGAACCCGGTACGAACAATGACCCCAACCTGAACAACGTCGGGGGCATCACCACCGGGATGACCGGGGCCACCACCACGGACGCGGGTGCGGTAACCTCGACAACCGGGGGTAACGCCGGCTCCGTCACGAGTACCACCACCGGGGCTACCACAACCACCACCGGAGCCGCCACCACAACCACCACCGGAGCTACCACTACCGGAGCTACCACCACCGGAGCCACCACCACCACCACCGATGGCGGCGTAGGTGGCGCCAGCAGCACGGACTCGACGAACGGTTCGACGGGTAGCGGGACGACCACCGATGGCGCTGGCGGGATGACGTCCACGACCGACGGAGCGACCACGGGCGTGATCGACACGGGCCCCACTCTGGAGGACTTGGTTGGCAGCCTCGACGGCTTGGTCGTCTGGACTCCCTGCGGCGACCAGCCCTCCTCTGATGACTGCCTCGGCGGGGGCTGGTACACGAACGATGGCCAGGCGCACGCCTGCCAGGGCGGCTCGCTCGAAGCCGACATCTACAAGGACATCGGCGGCACGGCGGGCGAGGAATACCAGGTGTCGTTCCACTTCTACGGGGTCGCCGAGCCCAAGAACTACGGCAACGGCTTGACTCGTGATGCCGGCAACGGACGGCCCGATCTCAACGGCGGCATGCCGGACGCGTGGGCCGAGGCGCCCGGCGGCCATCAGTATCCGGGCTCGAACTACAACACCTACGAGATCCGTGTCGAAGACCAGAACCAGGAGGAGCAGCACGTCTACTACCTCAACTCCGACACGCAAGAGGGTCACTACACGATGCTCGTGGACTACGAGAAGACCATCACGCTGATCGGCGGTGGTCGCGTTCACTTCAAGGTCTTCGACGCCAATTGTCGGCAAATCAAGAACTGCGGCGCCTCGGGAGGTTACCCCTGCGCGAACAAGGCGCGCACCATTGACGCCTTGAGTAGTGTCATGCCGGCGCTGCCCCAAAGCTTCGATCCGCCGGGCTTGGGCGTCAGCGCCGATCACGCGGGTCAGTGGATGGTGATCGACGCACTGTCACTCCAGTAGGGCGCCTCGCAATCGACTAACTTGTCCGGGAGCATCGACCAACGGGAGCGTGCGCGAGCGCGCAAGCTCCCGTTCGTTCGCCGGAAGCTTTGTGTAACTAACGAAAGCGTGCATGCCAGGTGAGGCTGCGGTGCGCCCCTGGGTCGGGAGCCTCAACGAAGGAACGCACAAAAACAGACATCTCTTATTTCCTCCAGGCAAGTGCTTCGAGTAAGGTCCCTCGCGCGGCCCCGGGTGGGCGGGCCAGCAGACACATCGGAAATCAGGTGAAGTTGTGACAACGAAGAACGCAATTCCGAAACGTACCATTTCATACAAGCAGGCTATCGGTGTCGCGGTGCTCGCCTCTTCGTTCTTTGCCAGCGTCCCGGCGTCGGCAGACGTGACGCTCATCGACAAGGACGGATGGACCGTGTTCACCAACGGTCGCATTCAAACCTTCTTCAACTACAGCCAGGGCGACGGGTACCCCAGTGCGGCCATCAAGGATCGCCAAGCCTACGATCCCGTCACGGGCGCGCCCCTCACCACGACGGATGCCGACGGCAACGTGGTGCCACAGATGAACACCGGCATCACCGACGGCAACAACAACTCCGTCACGCTCAAGGGCGGCGGCGTTCACCCCTCGGCAGGCCTTCTCGACCAGGAACCCAACCAGGGAGGCAAGGTTCAAGAGCTCCGCATTCGCACCGGCTTCGTGGGCAACGTGATCGGGTTCGGTGTCAAGCGTCAGGTGACACCGACCCTCTCCATCACGGGCTACTACGCGATGACGACCGTTATCAACACGAACAATCGTCGCAAGTACTTCCCGGTGCTCGTCGATGCTCGTGAGACCCATGCCACCATCGAGGGTCCGTTCGGGAGCCTGCGCTTCGGGCGCCAGGCGACCTTGTACAATCGGGGCGCGACCGAGCTGACGTATCTCTACGGCTTTGCCTACGGCCTCGGCTGGCCCGGCAGCATCAGCGATGTGGGAGATCTGAACGGCAACCCCGGTTCTGCTCACGTCGGCTTCGGCGTGCTGGCCAACGGGTTCGGCGGCGGCGTCGTGTATGGAACTCCGAACTTCGCGGGTCTGAAGCTCGACGTTGGCTTGTTCGACTCCCTGAGCTTTCCGGGAACCGTGTGGGAACGCAACCGCTGGCCACGGCCCGAGGCGGAGATGACGTTCGAGACCCCATTCAACGACCAGATGGGAATGAAGCTCTTCGTCAACGGAATGTACCAGAAGCTGTATGCACGCGACAGTCCGAAGAGCGACTCGCTCTATGGTGTCGGTGGCGGGGTGCGCTTCGACCTGAATCCCTTTCACATCGGATTCGCCGGTCACTATGGCAAGGGAATCGGTCTGTCTTACGCCCTTGATCCCAACGACATCATCATCGATGACTCGCCGGGAGAGAACCGCACCGGCGACCTGCGATCGTTCCTGGGCTACTACGGACAGGCGATGCTGTCCTTGGGCGAGATGAACCTGTTGCCGCTCGACATACACGCGGGCTACGGGGTCACGGAGGTCATTCTGCTCGACACCGACCAGACGGACCTGGTCGATGACGACATGAACCCAGCAACTCCCGCATTCAACGACGATCCCATCATGGAGAAGGCGGACTCGCCGGGCTTCGTGCCTCTCAAGACTCAGACGGGCATTTCGGCTGGGCTGACCTATCACATCACCGACAACCTACACGCTCAAACCGACGTGTTCCTCGCCTCCTTCAAGTGGGCAACGATCACGCCGGCGCCCACCGACGGCTCGCCAGCGCAGCCGGAGCAGAACTTCATCGTGACCAACCTGGGGTTGACCTACGATTGGTGAAAGCATTCGGCGGGGTGACCTGCCGGTGTTTACCGGTTTTCTCGGCGCCTTGGTCCTTGCTGGGGCGCTCCCGGGTTGCGCTTCGCCCAACGCACAAAGCCAAGCCTTGGGTAATGGTACTTACCACATTCGTTGCAAGGCTCCCCTCACGGCCTGCCTGAGACACGCCGAGGGGCTCTGCCCCGGTGTGTCCTACGATGTGCTCGCGGCTCGCGACCGCCGCACCTACACCGGCGTCGAGCCGGCCGTAGTCGAGCACCGCTCCAGCGAGGCTGTCGTGGAGTGTGGCTCCAGAGGTGCCTCCCTGTTCAGCGAGCCTGATCTGGCGAAGCAGGTCGAGGCATCGCGCCAGGGCGGAGAAGACGACGCGACGCATGCCGGCCAGAGCGAGGCCGACACCGCATCGACCAAGCCCACGCTCGCTTGCACGCCCGGGCTGTCACAGGCCTGCGTCGGGATCGGCGGGTGCCAGGGGGGTCAAGCCTGCCTCGAGGACGGCTCGGGATTCGGCCAGTGCCAATGCGCTCCCGCCACGCGACCAACCGGCGATGAGGCAACGGACGGCGAAGGGAACCCTCCGAAGCGGACTCCCAACGAAGATCAGCACGGCGCGGCGGCACAGTCACCTGAGAATCCGTGAAGCAGCAGGCTTGGCGGGCTCAGTCGCAGGCACCAGGCTGCGCCTCGCTGCAGTGTTCGCCAAGATAGCTGCCAATGCGCTGAATGGCCCATTCGGGGAGCCGCCCAACCCTGAGCGGGGGCATGAGCAGTGGCGATGTACGCGGCAACGAGATTCGGTTGCGAATGGCGCGCGCTGTTTCAGGCTCCACACTATCGATGTGTTCGGCGTTGAAACGCGCACGGTTGAGGCGCGGATCGGTGTCATCGGAGTGGCAGCGCACGCACAGGGAGCGAAGCATTTGCGGCGCGTCGTCGTCCGCTAGCGGCGTGAACCCCACCGCGCTCGACACCTCGTCGCCGAGCAAGCCCATCGCCACATCGAAGGCGTCCTCGTCCGCGTGCTTCGCCAGGAACGCCCCGCGATCCGCAGTGATTTCCTGACGTTTGGACGGGTCCATGACGTCGTAGCCGTAGTAGGGGACCGGCAACCCTCGCGACAGCGCAACCTGGCGCGCCTGGTCCCAGCTGGGGCTGGTTCCAGTCTGGACTCTCTCGCAGAGCACGTCCCTGGAAGCAAAGTAGACCTGACCATAGGGATAGTCCGACGGCTGATAGGGGCTTGCCCGAATCGTCAGCTCGGCATCCACCAGGAAGGCCGAGAACAGATCGCCGCTCTTGGCCTCGACCAGATCGCGTACCGGGATTCCAGCGTACTTGCCGTCGTCACCTTCGATGCTTCCAATCAGCTGCAACCCCTCTGCGGGTATCCAGCGCCCAGGATCCGGCTCGGTGTGTTTGAAGCACAGGGTATTCTCGTACTCGCCCTCGAACCCACCCCAGTGGAGCCAGGGGTCCATGACCTGACGCATCAAAAGCTGTTTGTGGGTGCTGCCACCAAAGGGTCGATGGCAGCTCAGGCAATCGAGCGGGGTATCTTCGAGATCTGCATCCGCGTACAAGGTCCAGTCGACCCAGCCGCTTTCGACCTTCTCCGTCAGCAAGTCCTCCGGTGTACAGCGCGCGGCATTGCAGGCCTGCTCGAAGTGCAGCAGATAGAAGTTGTAGTCCAGCGTGTTGGTGTCGAGCGCCACCAGTTCGACGAGCTGCTCACCTCGGGCAAACGACACGGCGATCAGGCGGTCGTAGGGGATCAAGGCCTTGCTCGGATCGAAGACGAAAATGCGGGGGTTGGCACCCGATACGGACCTCGCAGAAAGGCCGAGCGAGTGCGTGGTTCCAGCAACCACGCGTGCCTCCGGCCCGAGTAACCCCAATGCCGCATAGAGGTCCTCGAAGCCGTGGATCTCGGGTAGCTCATCCTTGCAAAGCGATGCGGTCACGCGATCCGCTGCGCCCCGAGCGCAGGTCCGCTCGGTCTGCGAGGGCCCGCTGCCGATGCTCGCCAGCCAGGCCTGGTAGGGCCGCTGCGCCCCGGCGTGGGGCTCGGAAACCTCCACCCGCTGGACCGCGTCGAGCTGCCCGGACGTCGGCGGAGTGCGGCCGCAGCCCACCAGGGCGAGCGCCAACGTCAGCCGAAGACTGCCGCCGCTCCGAAGACATCCGGTCTTCAGGGCGCGTCGGGATCGAGAGCTCATGAGCTACGCCCGAAAAGCTACGTTCCAGGGCTACCAGAGTCAAGTCGGAGAGGCGCTACCAGGCGCGGTTGCAGAAGATGTCAGGGCCGCGCCGAGCGCTCATCCGATCCCCTTACACCGACCGAAGATAGCAGCCTAGAGGTCAGCCCGGATACCAGATCTTCCTTGGGTCGTCCTTCGTGCGCTGGAAGTCGAACGCAGCGTCCGTGAGCTTGTGTAGGTCGTAAGCCGGGCGAAACCCGAGCAAGAACTTCACCTTGGTGTTGTCGAGCCAGGTCGAATGGTACTGGGTGGGGACGGGGACTGGTTTGAGCCCGCGCGTACGCTCGAGGTAAGCGCCGAGCTCCCCGTAATCAACGGGCTCGTCCATGCAGACGTTGAACAGCTGCTGGCGGGCCTTGGCGTTGTCGAGAGCCAACAGGATGGCGCTGACGAGGTCCTCCACGTGCACGAAGTTTCGCTTCACCGGTACGCCCTCCGGATCCAACATGACCGGCACTGCGCCCGTCTTCAGATACTCGTCCGCCTTCTCCGCGCCGACCAGGTCGCGCCAGCGAGGCCCCCCGAAGACGTCCTCGCCAAACGAAAGCTGGTAGCGGAAATCGTCCTTCTCCATGATCCACGGGGCGCGCAGACAACACCCGTTGAGGTCGTACTGCACATAGTACTGCTCGAGCATGACCTCCTCGAGCACCTTGGAGAGCGCGTAGCAACCCGGGTAGGCGCTGTGCTTCTGAACCTCGGTAACAGGAACCGGATGAGGGTAGAAGAAGTGACCCATCCCCGCGTCGCCGCCCACCAGGACCAGCTGCTCGAACGTATCGCTGACGCGAGCCGCTTCCAGCAGCCAAAACAGCCCCTTGACCGCGACATCCATGATGCTCTCGGGGGTCTCCTTGCTGGTAGCCAGGTGCAGAACATGGCTCACGCCCTGCATCGCCTGTTCGACTTGGGAGCGCTCGGACATCGAGCCCGAGACCACTTCCAGTCGAGGCCCGGGCTCCAATTTTCGATTGTGGCAGAGCGCGCGCACGACGAAAGAATCGAAGCGAGAATCCGAGAGCAAACGCTGGATGCTGGCCTGCCCGACCTTGCCAGCGGCGCCGGTAACGAGCAAACGTTTATTGGAACGTGAAAGCGACATGAGTGAAAACCTCCGTGCGGGCGAAAGCGCCGCAGCCTACTCTCTGGGCGCTCCCCTGAACACCCTTGAGCCGCACTCCGCGCGCAAGCCGCAATTCGGCCTGGCGCGTCGTGTCCACGGCGTCGCGAAAGCAGTCTGATCGAAGCGAACGCGGCGCAGCCTCGTGGGACCTAGAATCGGTTTCAGTGAGCGCCCAACCGAATACCTTCGAAAATGGCGGCCATGTCCTCGTCGCCGTGGCCCGCGCTGAGCGCGCGCTCGAAGCGCTCGGCGATCGCCTTCAGAATGTGAGCCTCCAAACCGGCCCGCCCCGCGCTTTCGAGCACCAGACGAGCATCCTTGAGGGCCAGCCGAAGGGGGAACGAAGCCGGATAGCTCCGGTCGATCATCGCTCGCCCCTTGAGCTGTGCGTAGCCGGGACCGAGCGGTCCTCCATCGATGACTTCGAGAAAGCGCTCCGGGTCGACGCCGAGCGCGCCGGCCACGGCCAGGGTTTCCGCGAGTACTGCCACCAAGCCCACCACCCAGGTGTTGATGACGAGCTTGAGACGGCTGGCCAGGCCCGGTGTATCCCCCACCCAGAGGATCTTCTTCGCTATCGCCTCGAGCACGGGTCCAGAGCGGGCCTCGAGGCTACGGTCCGCGGAAGCCACGACGACGAGTTCACCATTCTCTGCAGGTTGCTTCGTACCGAGAACCGGCGCATCAATGAAGGATACGCCACGCTCCGCTGCAGCCGCAGCCAGGCGTTCGGTGGCATCGACTCCCACGGTCGACATCTGGAGCCACAGCGCACCGGTGCGCATCGATGCGAGCGCGCCTTCTTGCCCCATGAGCTGCTCGACGGCGTCGCCATCGGCGAGCATCGTCACTACGACATCCGCGTCGCGTACGGCGTCGACGGGCGTTGCGGCCAGGCGTGCCCCTTCGGCCTCGAGCGGCTCAGCTCTTTGTCGCGTGCGATTGTAGGCGCGCACACCGAAGCCGGCCCGGAGCCAGTTCCTGCCCATCGCCGCGCCCATGATACCCGTGCCCAACAGAGCGATTGCCAGTGCCATGCCGAAACCATTGTGTCGGCCGAACCGAAGCGCAAGGCACCGGCCGGAACCCCTACTCGCGCCGAGGAATTCCCTCGGACTCGAGGATGGCGTGGCGCAGGCTGATCTCTTCTGCGTCCGGCGCGCCAAAATCGATGGCCGCCGTCAGGCGGCCCCAGGCCGGATCACCAGCCCGCAACTCGCTGGCACCCACCGCCGTGTACGGTCGAAAATCGGGGTGCATGGTAAACAAATCGCACACACGCATCACGCACTTGCCGCAATACCGCCACGCTCTGGATGAACCCTCCAGTTCGTTGACGGCTAACCAGCCGCAACCCCTATGGTTTCGGAGCTCGGCGGCAAGAAGCGAGCGTGACTCACGTTCGCAGAACAACAGTCACAGGAACGGATCATTATGTGAGTGAATGATGTGATAGGAAGCTCGAGTTTCTCTCAGCCCCTTCCTGGAGCACAATCATGCAGGACAAGAACTTCTCGCGTCGCCGTTTCATTGAGCAATCCGCGCTGGGCACAGCCTCGCTGGTCGGCCTGTCGGAGATTCTCCGAACCCGAAGCGCTCCCGCTTTCGTTCCGTCGGCCCGACCGAAGGTGGACTGGGGTCTTCAAGTCGGAGACGTCGAGGCGGGTCGCGCCACCGTCTGGAGCCGCGCCGATCGCGACTCGATCATGCGCGTCGAGTGGTCCCTGGACGAACGCTTCAGACGCGCGCGCCGGCTCGGCGGCGTTGCGGCGCTGAAGCGAACCGACCACACGGCTCGCGTCGACCTTTCGGGCTTGCCCCCGGACTCCGAAGTGTTCGTACGCGTGATTTTCGAAGCCGCCGGGCACAAGCACGCCCCGAGCGCACCCTTGGTGGGGCGGTTTCGCACTGCACCGCGCCGCAGCCGCGACATCCGCTTCGTCTGGGGTGGGGACACTGCGGGCCAGGGGTGGGGCATCGACCTGGGCCAGGGGGGAATGACCAGTTACGAGGCCATGCGCCAGGTCGCGCCCGATTTCTTCATTCATTCCGGGGACAACATCTACGCAGATGGGGCGATGACGCCCGAGGTGACGGACGCCGACGGGAACGTCATCTGGAGGAATGCCTATCTCGACGTCGTGCCGGAAAAGCTGAAGGTGGCGGAGACCGTGCACGAGTTCCGTCGCGCCTACCTGTACAACCGTTACGATCAGCACTTACGCAACTTTACCGCCGAGGTGCCACAGATCTGGCAATGGGACGATCACGAAATCATCAACAACTGGTCTCCCAGCAAGGAACTGGACTCGCGCTACACGGTGTCGGACATCAACGTGCTGGTCGCCAACGGGCGCCGAGCATTTCTCGAGTACTCGCCGCAGCGCTGGGGCCGCGGCGACCGCTTCGGCCGCATCTATCGGCAGATCGCCTATGGTCGGGATCTGGACGTCTTCGTCCTCGACATGCGCAGCTACCGCGCCGGCAACAGCTGCAACACCCAAGCGGAGCCAGGCCCGGACACCGTGTTCATGGGTCCGGATCAAATCCGCTGGTTGAAGCACGGTCTGCGGCGATCGCGCGCCACCTGGAAGGTCATTGCCGCGGACATGCCGCTCGGGCTGATTGTCGGCGACGGGACTGATCCGGCAACGGGGTGTCCGCGCGGCGAAAACTCTTCGAACGGGGACGGACCCGTGCTGGGCAGGGAGTTCGAGATAGCGGAGATCCTCAAGTTCATCAAAGATGCCCATGTGGACAACGTCGTCTGGCTCACCGCCGACGTGCACTACGCCGCAGCGCATTACTACGATTCGTCGGTCGCGCAGTTTCAGGATTTCAATTCGTTCTGGGAGTTCGTCGCCGGGCCGTTGCACGCAGGGACCTTCGGCCCGAATGCGCTCGACAACACGTTCGGACCTACCGTAATCTTTCAGAAGGCTCCTCCCGAAGGGCAAGCCAACCTGCCTCCGAGCGCGGGCCTGCAGTTCTTCGGGCAGGTGGACATCGATCGACACACGAAGAAGATGACAGTGGCGCTCAAGGACAACTCCGGCGGCCTGGTCTATTCACAAGAGCTGGAACCCGGCGTGCGTTGGTGAGACCACGATGGCCGGGGCCCGTGCCAGGCGCCATGAGCGCGGCGCCCTGGCGGTCCCGGCCCCACGGGGGTTGAGCCTGCCCGTGCGTGCGTTTCCACCACGCCCTCGGGGCACACGCAGAGAAACCGCGGTGTTCGGGTAGACCGATATTGCGCACGGCAAGCCTCAGCCCTAGATAGGTCTCCGGTCGTTGGACATTAGGAGGAACGCATGCGCTACAACGCTCTTGGAAAAACGGGGTTGTTCGTTTCCGAGCTGTGCTTGGGAACGATGACTTTCGGGGGCAAAGGCTTCTGGGAAGCCATCGGAACTCTTGGCCAGAAGGAGGTCGAGGGGCTGGTCGGAACGGCACTGGACGCCGGGGTGAACTTCATCGACACCGCGAATGTGTATTCGGAGGGTGAGTCCGAGAAGCTGCTGGGCAGCGCGCTGGCTGCGCTGGCGCGCCCTCGTGATCAACTCGTGATTGCCACGAAGGTTCGCGGGCGCATGGGGCCGGGCGTCAACCAGGTGGGGCTGTCGAGAGCTCACATCCTGTCCAGCATCGATCAAAGCCTGAGCCGTCTCGGGTTGGACCATGTCGATCTATATCAGATCCACGGGTTCGATCCGGCAACACCCATCGAAGAAACGGTGAGGGCGCTGGACGACGTCGTTCGCTCGGGCAAGGCGCGTACCATCGGGTTCAGCAACCTGCCGGCCTGGCTCGCCATGAAGGCCATCGCGTTTTCCGAAGCCAACCACCTGGCACGCTTTCAGAGCGCGCAGGTCTACTACTCCATCGCTGGGCGGGACATCGAGCGCGAGATCGCGCCGATGGCTCAAAGCGAAGGGCTGGCGATTCTGCCTTGGAGCCCACTGGCGGGAGGCCTGCTTTCAGGCAAGTTCGATCCGGACAAGCCGGGCCCCGAAGGAGCACGCAGAACGTCGTTCGACTTTCCGCCGGTCGATCGCACGCGCCTTCGCGGTGTTCTTCAGGCGCTGCGTCAGGTCGCAGCGGAAACAGACAGCTCGGTGGCGCGTGTCGCTCTGGCGTGGCAGCTCACCCGCCCCTTCGTGACCAGCATCATCATCGGCGCCAAGAAACGGGAACAGCTGGTCGACAACCTGGCCGCCACCGAGCTCGAGCTGTCCGCCTCGCAAGTCCAGCTTCTGGACGAGGCCAGTGAGCTCCCAAGCGAATACCCCGGCTGGATGCTCGCCTTTCAGAATCGCGACCCGCGCGGTAGGCCGGCAGAGTGACAGCCAGCTTCACGGCCCTCGAGCGCCAGCTCGGCCTCGGGCCACTCTGACCGGGCCAATCCAGCACGAAACGTCGAGTGCGAGCGCTGGTCCGTCGAGTGCGAGTGCCACGACTCGCGAAGCCACGAAGCACGACGCCGAGTCCACTTCACGCGGCGCTGCGACGGGCATGCTGCAGCAGCTCACGCGCGGCGGCTCGCGTTTTCTGGGTAATGGTCAGGCCACCCAACATGCGAGCAATTTCCTCCCGCCGCTCACGGCCCCCCAGCTTGACGATGCTGCTGAGTGTGCGCCCAGCCCGGAGCGACTTTTCTACCTTGTAGTGCTGGTCGGCAAACACCGCGATCTGCGGCAGGTGCGTGACGCACAACACCTGTCGATGCCTGGCTACCGCCTGAATCTTGCGCCCGATGATCTCGGCCACCGCACCTCCGACGCCGCTATCGACCTCATCGAAAGCAACCATACCGGCAGGCGCCAGATCGGAAAGAACACACTTGATAGCGAGCATGGTCCGGCTGAGTTCCCCTCCGCTGGCCACTTTGGAGAGCGGCAACGCTTCCTCACCACGGTTTGGCGCAATCAGGAACTCGACCCTATCCATTCCGCTGGGACCAAGCCGGGGATTCTTGGGCACTCCACAGCCCCGTAAGCCGTCCTCGCCACCGCGACTACCCACTTGGACAGCGCTGGCACGCTCACCCAACGGCCTGACTTCGACCTCGAGCCGCGCCTCACTCATACCAAGAGATTCGAGCTCGTGTGTGATGGCGTCGGCGAGCCGTGTGGCCGCACGACGCCGCTTGGCACTGAGCGACCGCGCCGCCCGAGTAGCCTCTCGCCATGCTTCGGCATGAGCTGCTCTGAGCGCTTGTTCCGCCTCGACGTGGTGCGCCAGCTCCTCCAACTCCGAACGGCACCCGTCCAAGTGCTGGAGCACCGCCTCGAGCGTCCCCCCATAGCGCCGCTTCAGCTTGGAAAGCTCGAACAAGCGTTGCTCGATGCGTTCCACTGCGTCCGGATCGGGGCAGATTGAGTGCAGCTGATGGCTCAGGTCGCGCGCCATGTCCTGGAGCGCCGCGTGCACCGCCTCCATACGCTCGGTAAGTGCGAACAACGCCGGGTCCAGGGCAGTGGCCTCCCCCAGGCGCTGCGTCACCTGGGCAAGAAGATCCGACGCCGACTCGTCTCGTTCGTAGAGTAGCTCGGCCGCTTCACCGATGAGCCGGAGCAGGCTTTCCGAGTGCCGTAGCCGCGCGCTTTCTTCCTCGAGGCGCTCGTCTTCACCCGAGATGGGCTCTGCGGCTTCGATCTCGCTCACTGCTGCGGTCAGTAGCGACTCGCGCATCGACCGATCTTTCAGGCGCGCTTCGAAGTCGCTCAATTTCGCCCTGGCCTTTTCGAATGCAAGATAGCAGCCCCTGACTTGCGCACGCTCGGTGCCGAGCCCCGCGAACGCATCGAGGTACTCGAGGTGGGTACCAGGGTCGATCAAAGTATGATGCAGATGTTGCGAAGCGATATCCACCAGCCCACGCGTGAGAGCGGCCAACTGCCCGCGCGTTGCCAGACGCCCATTGACGAAAGCCCTGGTTCGACCGTTGGGCATCACGACGCGGCGCACCACCAGCTCGCCATCCGAAATGTCCATGGCCTCGAACGCTTGCCTCAAGCGCGGATCGTCTCCAACTTCGAATAGCGCCTCGACTTCGGCGCGCTTCGCTCCCGCCCGCACCTGCTCGGGCCTGCCCTTGCCGCCTAGCACCAACTCGAGGGCCCCCATCAGGATACTCTTGCCCGCGCCCGTCTCCCCGGTCAGCACGTTCAGCCCCGGCCCGAGCTCGAGCTCGAGCTCGTCGATGATGGCAAAATCCCGGATTTGCAGGCAATTGAGCATCCGACGCAGGGGAGGTTAGCGCGCCACAGACTACTGATCAAGTATTCAGTGTCTGACCGCGGCCTTTTCTGCGCCACACGCCGACTCGGGTGCGCGTCCGGTGGCCCGTGGCGAACCGAGGAACCCTCGGGTGACCCAGCTCCAAACGGCCGCGCTTGGCAGGGTCGGGTCACCCGGTTCGCAAGCGCTCCGCCGCATCGACGAAGCAATCCTCGCTCACTGGCGCGAGAAATCGGCGAGGAACTGTTCCATGAAGCCCTCCATGCCGGGGTAGGGTGGCGAATTCTGGGGTCTCATGCCGTTGGCATAGCCACGCGCCACGAACTTGTCCACGAAGACTGGATTGCGACTGACCACGTGGATGGGAACGCCTCGTGACTTGCTGTGCCCGGTCACGTCGCCCACCGGTTGGTGATCGCCGAGCATGATGATGAGCGTGTCGTCCTGCACGAACCTCTCGATGTATTGGCGCAACACCTCCAGGCAGTAGAGCATGGAGTTGAGGTACGCGGGCTGGGCGTGGCTCAGGTTGCTCCAGTCCGTATTGAAGCGCACCCCTTGCATGTTGCGAAAAATGCTGCCGTCGCCAAGGCTGTTCCAGTCCGGCACGATATTGGCTTGGTCATTCCAAGGCATGTGGCCCGACGCGAGGTTGTACTCCACGTACAGCGGGCCCTCGTGCCCTCGTATTTCGTTCCTGTAAACGAAGTCGAGCGTGAATTGGTCAGGCATGGGTGCCCAGGAGAAATTGCGCCCTCTGTAGCCGAATTCCCAAGAATAGTTGTGCTTCTTGAATGGATAGATGAGGGGCCCGGGGTTTCGCATCGTTGCCGGTTGTACCAACAATGTGTCGTAGCCGGCCTGCACGAAAGAGTGGACCAGCGTCTTGGGATGCATCTCCTCCACCTTTTGAAACTCCGCCTGATTGGTCACCTTGATCCCCGTGTCGAACGTGGTGTGAGCCAACCACGAGTAGCCCCCAACGGTGGGGGATTCGAGAATGGTGGATGCGATGTGGAAGCCCTGGGGCTCGAGCGTGGCCTCCCATCTCTTGTACGCTCGATTGACGGGCGCCCGGTACTCGTCGAGATGCAAGACGGTTTCTCCGTAGGACTCTATCCATATGAGGAGCACGTTGGTGCCGTGCAATTCGGAAAGCAACCCTGAGCTATTCGTGAGCTTTTCACGGGCCGCAACCTGCGCCCTGACCTGATCTGGAAATGATAGCGAAGCCCAGTAGGTGGTGAAGTCGTCCGCAAAACGCGGCACGACACTGGCGGTGAACGCCCCCTTGTACTTGTACAGGCTCGACGGTTGGCGACGAGAAATGAACAGAGGCGTTGCAGCCACGAGCGCTACGACAGTTCCGAAAACCAACCTGCGTCTGCGCTCGGTCAGGAGCCGAGCCGACATGCGTAACATTAGATAGGAAGCCCAGCCAACGGCCAGCAGCACGAATACGCCGGCAAGCGTCATGAGAGCGAGCTTCAGCGGCGGTATCGTCGTGGTCGCTAGACGCACCAGCCCTGGGAACATCCGCACATCGATGAACGCGTTGGCGGTCCGATGCTGCATCCTGAGCGTGACACCGTCAGTGACTCGAAACAGACGGATGAAGGTGAACAGCAGCGCCAAGACCACAAGCAGCGGGCGTGGGACGCGAAACCCCAGCGCGCCGATCGCGGCGAACGAGACCAGAATCACGGTCACGTCCAACGATGGCGCCAGGTACCAGAGCTGCGGAGCTGGCGCGGGGTAGCGCAAGTCCACGATGGCGCTCAACGCGAGCCAGCCCAAGACCAGCAGCAACACATCGCGCGCCAGCGGGCCGCGATACCACCAGGTCGAGATGAAACGTCTTGTTTTTCTAAGGGTCGCCGAGCGACTCCGGTGGATCCTCAACAACGAACGTGAACCTTGTCTGATCGCTGAGCATAGCGGTGCGCTGGGAGGGGTGCGAGCGCATTCTGAATAGCACTTCTCCGCCCATGGTGTAGTCCTCGATTGTCACTGCTCCGCCGCAAGCTCCTTCGCTCGCTGCATCAGCTCGAGAGTCTGGTCGGCCTCGAACTCGTCCACGAAGTAGCGATAGTCCGAGCGCCCCGCATCGAGCTGTTCGTACACTTCTCCTCGGGGGCTGAGCAGCAGCGTGCGCGGGATGTACTGTCCGTCGAAGTCGTATTCGCTGCTGATGTCGGGGTTCGAGTCGCGCTCGACGCGGATCATCACGAAATCCTCGCTGGCCTTCACCAGCCGCGGGTCGTGAAAGACGCGGCTGTAGTTGTGGCAGTGCGGACACCAATCCGTGTAGAAGACGAGCAGGATCGGTTTGCCCGACTTGCGGGCGTCTCTCAAACCCAAGGCGTAAGGGCGCCACTCGATGCCATGGGCGTTCCAGTCCGCGGGATAGTCGAGGGTGCTCGGAGTGTAAGGGACACAACCCGTCCCCAGCAGCGTCGCGCAGGCCAGCGCAACGCAAAGCGCAGGGATTGAGCCCTTCGCAATCCCGCTCAACCCGTCACCCATTCGAGCGTGCGGCGCATGAGCGTCTCCAGCTCCGTGTAGCTGGCCTCGGGAACGGCTTCGAGCTCCGTTCGCCTCTGGACGTAGCGGCCCTCGGTCAGCTCGTCACCCGAATGCTCGATCAAGGCCAGAGCGCTTTCGCGGGTCGTCTCGACATGAAACTGCAGGGCCAGCGCGCGCCCCAGGACGAACCCCTGATGCGCGCACGCTTGACTGCTGGCCAAGAGGCTCGCCCCCGCGGGAAGCTCGAAGGTCTCGCCGTGCCAGTGAAACACCGGATAGGTGCGTTCCTGCTCGAAGACCGGGCAGACACCGGTACCCTCGATGGGAAACCAACCGATTTCCTTGTGACCGTTGTCGAATACTCGCGCGCCAGCGGCATTCGCAATCAACTGCGCCCCCAGGCAGATGCCAAGGGTGGGCAGCCCGCGCTGCAAGCGCTCGGCGATGGCTGCTTTCTCCGCCGCGAGCCAGGGGTAAGTGGCTTCGTCGTTGACGCTCATGGGGCCACCCATCACGACCAACAAGTCGTGATCCGGCGGCGGCCACTCAGGCTGCTCGAAGAAGCGCGTGAAGTGCACCTCGGCGCCTTGCTCACGAAACCAGCCCCGCATCGAGCCGAGGCCTTCGAAGGGAACATGTTGAAAAACGTCGACGTTCATGCCGTCTCCTCGGAGTGCAAGCCGAGCACTCGCCGCACCGGGTCCAGCGGCGACGTCGGTGACGTGTGCGGTAGCCCCTGGGAGGGCGCATGGCGCGGAGCCCTCGAGAGCAAGAATCTCAAGATCGAAATACGATGATCTTCCGGCAGCTCGAAGAGATCGAACACCAGCTCGTCCAGCCTGGCACGCGACTCGCTCGTGACACCGCTTTCGGTGACTTCCAGTGTCAGATCGTGCAAGCTGCGCCAGTGCTGCGGGTGCCGCGGTGGTCGCGGCAGAGCCCGTAGGTGGGCGACCTTGACCTGGGGAAACGCCGCCTGGCGGGCATCTCGTTGCCCCGCCAGATGCAGCGCGCGATAAAGGGAAGAGTTGAGCAAGGCGACGAGCAGGCCAGCGCTCAGGTCTTCGCTCGAGAAACCGGCCAGGAGGGAGTTGCGGAAGGCCAGCCCACCGTGCAGGGCCGCGATGGGCACGGACGCCGTCTGGCGCACCACGAAGTCGACGCGCGCGTAGTCTTGCGGACCACGCAGGCGGCACCCCACGTGCTTCAGCCGCTCGGGGTCCGCACACAAGAACAGCCGCGGCGCGCCCTCGCTGAATTCGCTGACGTTGCGGCCTTCGAGCAGTGCCACCTGGTGCGAGGCATCGGGAACGGCAGCGCGCAGGAGCAGGGTTTCACTCGCAAGCCGGGTCGTCTGAAAGCCCATCTCGCCAAAATGGGCGGCATCCAGTGTCGGCGCGCAGTGGATCAGCGCGAGCGCCTCCGGAATGCTGACGTACTCTGCGGCGCCAGCGACCCGCTGGCGTTCACTCAGACGCCAGCGCTCGGCAGAAGCCTCGGCGTCGGCCGCAGCGTCCGCCAGCAGGGCGAAGCAGGGCTGTGTCACGCCGCTGAAGGCGTCCTGACCGAATTCGACCAGCTGGGAACGTATGCGATGGCTACGCGTCAGCGTGCTGCGCACGTGCCGGTATCCATTCAGATCCGCGACGGGACTCGGAATCAAGAGCGCCAGCGTCCCACGTGGAGCCAGCTCGGCCGCACGCTCGACGAACAGGCCATGCAGGGTTGGAAAGCCCTTCCACGCGGCGTAGCGCTCGGCAAAATAGCCTCGTACCTTGGCGGGAAGCGACTGCGCCGACCTGCCCGCAAAGGACACCCAGGGGGGGTTGCCCAGCACGACGTCGAAACCACGCGCGAGCTCGGGAAACTCGGCTCCGAAATCCAGCGCGTGCTGGGCGTGGCCGGCGGCCGTCAGCTCTGCGAGTCGTTCGGCGCTCGTTGCGCGCACCGCCTCGTCTTCGAACCCGCAGCCAATCAAGGTATCGCCATGACGCAAGTGCAGCGCGACTTGCTCGGGAGCGCGCTTCTCATCGGCGGCAGCGAGCCACAGACACAACTCGGCCACAGCCACACTCAACCGGCTGATATCGACACCATACAGACAATGCGAGGCGACCAGAGAGCGGGCTTCCTTCTCGCTCAGTCCGACCTCTTGCTCGCAGAGCTTGCGTGACAGCCAGCGGCATGCTTGCACCAAAAAGACCCCCGCGCCGACGGCGGGGTCCAGCACCCTGAGCTCGAGCACGGGTGCTTTGCCAGCGACTTCGCCGAACGCCGCAGCCACCACCTGCTCGGCAAGAGCGGGGGGGGTGTAGTAACTTCCGCTACGCTTGCGGGTGGGCAGCCGCTCGTCGCCCCCGTGCTCGAGCGGTCGTCGAGCGAGCAACGCTTCATAGACCGCCCCGATGTCGACCTCGGAGACACGCCCCTCGGATGCGCTTCGGTAGGGGCCGAGGCTCGCCAAGCATTCGAGCGGTGTGAGCTCGCTGGTCGGCGCTGACAGGCGCGCCAGCTTCGAGCCTCTCAGCGCATCGAGAGGGAGCCCCCGCTCGGCCGCTGCCAGGCCGACCAGTTCGAGCACCAAGCGAGCGACGAGGGCTTCGAACCGCTGCTCGACCGTCGCCCCGACCCAGGACTGTGCGAGCGCCGGCCAGAGCTCGGCAAACGCGCGCTCCGCGGCCACCAGCGTGGCGCGCCGCGCGACGGAGTTGTCCGGCGCATCACCCAACGAGACGCGCCCCGAGTTTCATCGCCGACAACATCCCGACCTCGTCGGCGACACCACGCCAAGCGATATCGTAGCCAGTGCCATGATCCACACTCGTTCTGACGATGCTGAGTCCCATCGTCACATTGACGGCCTCGCCAAAAGCCACGAGCTTCATCGGGATGGTCGCCTGGTCGTGATACATGGCTACGACTCCGTCGAAGGCACCGGCGTGCGCTTTGCGGTAGGCGGTTTCGGCACCCAGAGGCCCGGCCAGCACGGCGTTTCGCCCAAGCCGTTGCTTGGCCAGTCGCAAGCCGGGCACGATCGCCCGGTTCTCCTCGTGACCCAACAGCTCGCCCTCGCCGGCGTGCGGGTTCAGCGAGCACACGGCGACGCGGGGTGTTCGCTTGCCGAGCGCTCGTAGCAGCTGCACCAGCCTGACAATGGATTCGGCGACCGCCTTGGCAGTGAGCGCGCGGGGCACCTTGGAGAGCGGCAGGTGAGTGGTCACGAGACTGGTCGTGAGCTCGTCCGAGGCAAAACACATCACACTGGTGGCCGCAGCATCACGCGCTTGCAGCCACTCGGTATGCCCTCGAAAGCGTCTCGCCTTGGCGAGCCCCGAGCTCGCGATGGCATGCTTGCTGACCGGCCCCGTCACCAGCGCCGATCGCGGCAGAGCCCGTACCAGATCGTAGGCGCGATCGACATAGGCGAGCTGCGCTGCGCCACCCAGTCGGCTCGGCCTGCCCGGTCTGCGGGCAGCCTTCGGAAGCTCTGGTGCAACGCTCACCACGGCGATCTGACCCATCGAAAGGGGCTGCCCGAGCTGGTAGGGCACCAGCAGTTTCCGGGGAACGCCCCGCAACTCTGCGGCCGCGTGAAGCGTCCCCAAGTCCCCAACGAGGATGCAGGGTGCTTGCGAAAAGCGGGCTGCAGCGGCCACGCTCACCTCGGGCCCGATGCCGCTCGGACACCCGATCGATACCACGACGGCCGCAGGACCGCGGCGCCTACTCTTCGTCGTCTCCGATCGCTGCGGTATCGCCTTTGCTTTCGGCATCGGGTGCCCGTAGCTTGTAGCCCGAACCCCTGAGGGTTTCCAGGGGCAAGGCATCGCCGAGCTTTGCGCGCAGGCGCCGTACGTGGATGTCGACCGTACGCGGACCGCCATCGTAGCGGTTGCCCCAGACACGCGCGAGCAGGTGCTCACGCGACAGTACCTTGCCGCGCCGCTCGCACAGGTAGCCGAGCAGGGCGAACTCCTTGGCCGTCAGGGCGACGGGACGCCCATCGACGGTGACCTCGTGTCCAGCTTTGTCGACCACGATACCGCCGACCTTGTGGCGTTCCTCCGTGGCGAACTCGCTGCGACGCCACTCGAGCGAGCGAATCCGTCCGTAGAGCTCTTCGGGGACGTAGGGATGCAACACGAAGTCATCGAACCCGCTGGAGGGTTCGACGCGAGCCACCTGTCCCACGGTCACCGAGATCAAAGCGCCGACGTTGTCGAAGTAGGGCTCCTTGCGCACCGCCCTGAGCGCGGCGACGGCGAGATCCGGTCGGTCGAGGGCCTCGAAAACCAACGCACGCGGACGTACGTCCCTTTCGTCGTCGTCATCCTCGATGAGATTGACCGGGTCGTCCCAGAGATCCAGCTGGCGCACGCTGGCGCCCAGCTGCCTCAGGATCGCGACTGCCCCTTCCTCTCTATCGAGCATGGGGCCGTGACCGATCACAGCGACGAAACTTTTGGAAACTGATTCAACTGATTTCTGTGCCACCCACGGTTATCCGGCTAATTTTTATGGTTGGGCAGCCAACTCCGACCGGAACGCTCTGACCGTCTTTGCCACAGGTCCAGATTCCGTCGGAAATGGCCACGTCATTGCCGAGCATGGATACCTGACGGAGTGTTTCGGGACCGTTGCCGATTAGATTCACACCTTTGAGGGGGGCCGTGATTCGTCCGTTCTCGATGAGATAGCTCTCGGTCAGAGAAAACACGAAATCCCCATTGGATATGTCCACCTGACCCCCCCCGAACGTCTTGGCAAAAATCCCCTTCTGGACGCTGGAAACAATCTCCTCCGGGTCGTGCGGGCCGGCCAAGAGCACCGTATTTGTCATGCGAGGCATGGGGACACAGGAAAAATTTTCGCGTCGCCCGTTGCCGCTGGGTGTCGTCTTGAAGTGCCGGGCCGACAATCGATCTTGCATGTACCCGCGCAGCTTGCCGTCTTCGATCAGCACGTTTCGCCGGGGTTCCCAGCCCTCATCGTCCACGTTGATGGAGCCTCGGCTCTCGACGAGCGTCGGATCGTCCACGACCGTGCAGAGCTGGCTCGCAACCTCCTGACCAACCTGACCCGTGTAGTTGCTAGTTCCCTTTCGGTTGAAATCAGCTTCCAAACCGTGGCCGACGGCTTCGTGAAGGAGGATGCCGCTATCGCCGGGCGCCAACACCACTTCCATCTCCCCGGCGGGGGCCGGGCGAGCGTCGAGATTGATGAGAGCCTGCTTGGCGGCTCGCTCGGCGTGAAACTCGGGACTGAACCCATCGAAGTAGCCCAGTGTCATGCGGCCCCCCCCACCGCTGCGCCCACTCTCGCGCCGGCCCTGGTCTTCGGCAATCGCGCGGACGCCGAAGCGCATCAACGGTTGGACATCGTGAACCCAACGCCCGTCGCTCGTCACTATCAAGATCTCCCGGATTTCTTCGACGAAAGAAGCGTCGGCTTTGACGAGCTTTGGATCGAATGCCAGGACCGCCTTGCTTGCCCTTTCGAGTAGCTCGCGCTTGAGCTGCCCCGGAGCATCGATGGTGGGTTGACTCAGATGGTAGCGCTTGGGAAGCCGCATCGGCGTGATCTTCACTGGCGCGATCGCCTGCCCGCTATTGGCGATCCGGGCAGCCGTCTCGGCCGCTCGCTTCATGGCTTCGAAGCTCAGATCCTCGACGTGGGCGTAACCGGTTGCGTCTCCCCGCTGCACGCGGACGCCAAGACCCATACTGACGCCACGCGAGGCGCTCCGGGTGATTCCCTCCTCGAAGCTCAGCCCCCCCCGGCGCGGTACTCGAAGAAGAGGTCTGCGTACTCCCCGCCCTGGCTCAAGGCGACGGCGAGCAGTTTGCCGCACGTTTCGCTATCGATTTCGAAGGGCTGGCCAGGGGCGAAGGGGGCCCGGTACGTCTCACTCAATGACATTGAATGAACATGCGTTGTCCCGTGCCCGCCCGCAACCCCGGCGCCCAGCGCCGAAGGCACGCCCTGCTGGAGAGGCACACGGGGCGGGGGCCGACGGCCGCTGCAGACGCCACGACCCGGTCCGTGTGCCCCGAGCGCGGGGAAAATGGGGAGCCGTGCGGTCGCCGACCAGTCCCGTACTACTGAACAGGTGTGCGACTGTCGGCTAACTCACTGAAAATGCGAGACTTCGTTGACCGAAAGGCCTACTGTCACTTAGGATTTGGCGCTTCGCGTTGGCTTTGACAAGCTGTCAAAGGCAGAAGCCTGGCCGGGCTCGGGACGTGGCTATCGATCGCGAGAAGATACTCCAAGCTGCTCAGAAGTACGTCGACAAAAAGAAGTACGACCGCGCAGTCCAGGAGTACCAAAAGATCGTTCAGGAAGATCCGAACGACGCGCGGACTCTCCTGAAGATCGGCGATCTACAGGCGCGCATGATGGCCTACCCGGAGGCGATTGCCACCTATGACCGCGTCGGTCAGTTCTACGCGGCCAAGGGTTTTTCACTCAAGGCGATTGCGGTCTACAAACAGATCCGAGAGCTGATCCGCAAGCACGCACCGCAGCTCGCCGATCGCTACGGACACATCGTTCCCAAGCTGGCGGAGATTTACACGCAGCTCGGGCTCACCACTGACGCGCTGGCGGCCTACGACGAAGTGGCCACGCGCTTTCAGAAGGCCGGACGCGATCGAGACGCGATCGACATCTTCCGCAAGATGGTCGAGCTCGACACGACCAACCCGCTGCCTCATTTGCGCTTGGCCGAAGCGTGCTGCCGGGTGCAGGCGGTGGACGAAGCGATCGATTCGTTCTGGACCGCCGCCGACATGCTGCTCAAGATGCAGCGTCCCGACGACGCGCTCAAGGTCATCGAGCGGATTCTGCATTTCAGGCAGGACCCCAACTTCGCACGCGTTGCCGCCGACTTGTACCTGCGCCGCGGCGATCGCGAGAGTGGGTTGCAAGCCCTGGCCAAGCTGCAGATCGCCTTTCAGGCCGACCCCAAAGACCTGGACACCCTGGGGCTCTTGGCACAGGCATTCAATACCATCGGCCAGGAAAACAAGGCGCTGGAAGTCTACAAGGAGATGGCCCGCCTGGCGCGTGATCAGAAAAAGGGCGACCTGTACACGCAACTGCTGAATCACCTCAGGAGCGTCGCGCCGAACGACGAACAGGTGCGCGCGCTAGAAACACTGCGGCCGCCGACCTCCACCAAGACGAAGAGCGATCCGCCCATCGCCATCGACGACGACCTGGAGTTCGTGGACGAAGCCGATGTGGTCTCGGAGGCACCGCCACCCGTGTCTTCGCGCGGACGCCAGCTGATGGCGTCCGCCCCCGACGTCGTCATCGTCGATGACGAGGCGGAGGCCGCGGAAGAGCTCGGCGGCCCCGATAGTTTCGACGCCAGTGCTCACGCGCGCAAGGCGGTGGTCGACGCCGAGTCGTTCCGCAAGCTGCGCCTGTACTCGAAGTCGATAGAAGCTCTGCACATCGCGCTGGAGATCGATCCGCAATCCGTCGACATTCGCCACAAGTTACGCGAAGTGCTGGTCGAGGCAGGCGAGCGGGATGCTGCGATTCAAGAGACGGTCAACATCGCGATCATCCATGTCGACCGAGGCGAAGCCCAGTATGCGGAGCCGCTCTTGTACGAGGTGCTCGAGATAGAGCCGGAACACGCAGACGCCCTACAGCTGCTCGATGAGATTTCTGGAGATCAAAGCATCGTGTACGACGATGCGAACATGCCCGACATCGGCTACGATGCCGAGGCGCCGCTCCCTTCCTACGACATGGAAGGCGTCGGAGCCGAAGAAGCGTTGGGCGCCGATACCGATGAAGACTACGAGTCGCCCGGTGAAACGTTCGAGACGGATGCTCCCTTCGGCATGGAGGGGCCGCTCCCGAGCTTCCCGATGGGTCGCGGTTCCGACGACGACCTCTTGGAGGAGGCAGAGGAGGTCAGCGCCTACGCTCAGGAGGAGGAGACCACCCATTCGGACAGTCAGCATCCCGAGGCACCTCCGGTCGCGGATATCGAGGAAGTGCTGGAAGAAGCCGAGTTTTTCACGTCGCGAGGTCTGTTCGATGACGCCAAGGCCATTCTGGAAGAGCAGCTGGAGCGCTCCCCCAGGCATCCCTTGCTGCTCGAGCGCCTCCAAGAGGTAGAGCGCGCGCTCGCCGGCAACAACAAGAGTCGCACCGTCGATCGGCGCAAGTTGCGGGCGCCGGCTCGCGATCGCTCGTTCGACATTGCCGCCTCGCTCGATGCCCTGGACGATCTGGAACAGGCCGAAAGCGAGGCGCCGCCGATGGCGGCCCTGGACGGGGACGTCGACGTCGATCAGGTGTTCGAGAAGTTCAAGGAAGGAGTGCGAGCCCAGGTATCGGAAGGTGACAGTTCGACTCACTACGACCTGGGGGTCGCCTACAAAGAGATGGGGCTTTTGGCGGACGCCTGCACCGAATTCGAGCTGGCCGCTCGGGATCCGGCGCGCCAGTGTATGTGCTTCGCCATGATCGGCATGATCCACGCCGAGAAGAACGAGCTTCTCGAAGCGGTGCGCGCCTACGAGCAGGCGCTGGGAGCCAAGCAGAAGACGGTGGAACAAGAATACAGCCTGCTCTACGACCTGGGCGGTCTGTACACGCGCCTGGGCGAGCGCAAGAAAGCCCTCGACAGCATGCTGTCGATCGAGCGCCGCAATCCGGACTACCGCGACGTGCGGCAGCGCGTTCGGGAGCTGCGGGCGCTGCAATCCACGCCGCCCTCTCAATCCAGGGCCGTCAACGGCGACGATGAATTCGACGCCGTCTTCAACGACTTGTTCGATGGCAAGTAGCGCGTTGCTTCGTGGTCGTCGTTTCCGACGACCCATCTCATGTCACTGCCGCTGGTCGGCGCTGTCCAAGAACTCGAGGAGCTTGTCGACGTAGATATTCCCCCCTAACTCGTGGCGTACCGCCTGCACGCCATGCGAGCGCGGATTGTCTTTGGCGAAGATGATGCGAAACGCCCGCTGCAATGCCGCACGCGAGGCCGGTGGCACCTGAGCCCGCTCGAGCCCCACCTGGTTGAGCGCGCGAACACGCGCCCGATCTCCTTGGGCAATCGTGTAGGGCGGCACGTCGCGCTCGACGCGCGCTCCGCCTGCCACGAAACACAGCTCGCCCAATCGCACGAACGGCGCCACGGCCACCTGACCTCCACAAACCGCACCCCATCCAACCCGCACGTGCCCTCCCAGCGTGGTCAGGTTGGTCAGCACCACATCGTGCTCCAACACGCAGTCGTGCGCGACGTGGGCTCCCACCATCAAGAGGCAACGCGACCCGAGTTTCGTGACGCCGTCGCCCTTGAGGGTCCCGCGGTGCACGGTCACCTGTTCGCGAAAGACGCAGTGGTCGCCCACCTCGAGCAGCGTGGGTTCTCCGCGGTGGCTGCGATCTTGAGGGGCAGCGCCCAGCGTGGCGTAGGGGTAGATCAGGTTTTCGGCGCCCAGCTCACAGGGACCGAGCACCGTTGCGTGAGCGATGAGCTGTGTCCCCGGGCCGAGGCGCACCTGGCTGCCGACGTAGCAATGGGGACCCACTCGGACCCCCTCGGACAGCTCCGCCGCCGGGTCCACCACGGCCGTGGGGTGCACCTCGGTCGCGTTCATGGAGATCGACCACGCCTGGAACGACAAACAGGATGTTTGTCGCGACCAGTCAACCAGGTAGGGGGCCCACCAGACAACAGGCGCCGCGCAGGCTCCGCGGGTGCAGTCGGCAACCTGTTCGGTGCCCTAACCACGGAGCCGTCCGCTCCCGGCGAACCGGCTCCTGGAACCCACGAGTCGCGCCATGCCTCGCAGCCAGCGTGCCCGAGGCACCGCCGGGTAGCCAGCCACCGTAGTTCCGGCAGCCACATCGGCGATCACCCCGCTCTTGGCCGCTACGCGAGCGCCGTCGCCGATGCGCACGTGATCGGCCACCCCCGCCTGTCCACCAACCCAGACGTCGTCGCCCAGTTCGACCGAGCCGGCCAGACCTACCTGCGCCGCCAGGAAACAGCGCTTGCCGAGCCTCGCGTTGTGGCCCACGTGCACTTGGGCATCCAGCTTGGTGTACTCACCGATCGTCGTGGGCTCCAGAGTTCCCGAGTCGATACTGCAGAGCGCGCCGATCTCGACTTCGTCGGCGATCACGACGCCACCCAGCTGCGGAATGCGGCGCGGCACGCCGTCGGCTCCTCGGGCATAACCGAAGCCGGGACGCCCGATCACGGAGCCCGCGCCCACCACGACGCGCTCGCCGAGTTCGACCCCGCCATAGACGACCACGCCTTCTTCCAAACAGCAGTGCTCGCCAACCACCGCCCCCGGCGCCACCACGGAGCTTTTCGCGATGCTCGCGCTCGCGGCAATTCTGGGCCCACCGAGCTCCTCCCAGCGAGGCGATGCCTCCGTCAAGATGGCCGCCAACGCCCACCAGGGTCGCTCGTGAACCCAGCGGCGACCCGCCGGCACTCGCTCGGCAAGCTCCGGACACACCAGGACCGGGCTCAGCGAGGTCGACAGGTACGGGACGAGCCTTGCCGAGACCAACAGCGTGAGCTCACTCGCAGCCCGTGCCAGCCGTGGGGAAGCCAGATGGGTGATGCTTCGCTCGCCCAAGGCCACATCCAACAGGCCGCCATGCTGCCGCATCAGATCGCCGAGCAGGCGACGACTCTTGAGTGCGATCGGCGTCATACGCTGACGCCCGCATGGGCACCGCGAGCCGAAGAATGACTACTTGGTGGCTTCGGCCTGGGCTGAAGCTGCGGCACCACTTGCGGCTCCCGGGGCAGCCGCCTTGGGCTCGGCCGCCGGTGCGACACCACCGGAGTTGTACATCGTGATGAGCTGATCGGTGAGATCGAGATCGCTTCGTACATAAGGCACGGCCTGCTTGTCCACGATCATGTCCAGCCCCTTCTGAGTGGCAAGCCTGCGGATGAGCCCCATGGCCTTCTGAAAGATCGGCTGAGTGAGCTCGTTCTGCTTCTTCTGCATCTCTTTATTGTATTCCACGAATACAGTCTGCAGCTGCATCATGTCGCGCTGCCACTTCTCGGCGCGCTTGCTCAGGGCTTCTTGACTCAACACTCCGCGCTGCTTCTCGATCTCCTCGCGCTCTTTTTGGAGATCGACCTGCTTCTTGTCGAGCTCGCGCTGGCGGCTGTCGAAGAGCTTCTTGAGGGTCGCTTGCATGCGCAAGCCGTCTTCGGTTTCCATGATGGCTCGCTGCGTGTCGACCACGGCCACCTTGGTATTCGGCTCTGCTTCTACAGGTCCGCTCAATGAGGCGAAAGCCAAGCTCATGGCAATCACAGTGCCCAAACGCGCAAACTTCATGCGGCTCGGCTTAGCGGCCAAAAGGAGCGGGGTCAAGAGCCCAAAACCAGATTTCCGGGAGCTCCAGGCAAGCTCCCAGGCTGGCAAGCATTTCTCGCGCATTCGGAGCCGCGCTGGCGGGTTCGTCGGCCCCCGCGCAATCCGCGACGGCTCGCTCGACGCGCGTGACCCTCGATCGACGAGCGTCCCCATGCAGAGCTCGCCACTGCAGCCAACACCGCCGCCCGTGGTCGAGCCTCACCCCGAAAACGCTCGAGCACAGGTGCGCGGAGCAGCGCTTGCAGCAAGCGCTCCGGTGTCGCCCAATCTCGAGGGCCGAGGCCTGACAAACCTTGGCTCCACCAGGGGCTCCGACCGTGGCAGTCCTCCGTGCGATAGCCGACTGGCGAGCGAACAGGACCGCCAACACGCCGCACGGCAAGACGAACGGTCGGTTCAGTCTCCGACATAGTGATTGCCGTCGAACGAGAGCACCTTCTGCATCCGGCGCGTCGTCAACGGGCGCTTCCAGGCGGAGGGTTGGCCACTACACCAGCGCCGGTACTCCTCCACTTTTGCGTCGGGGACGGCGGCCGGTCGCGCTGCGCAGGCAGACGACCTCATCGACGGAAAGGACGCACGACTGTAGCACGAGCCTCCGCGCCCGACACGAGCCACCACGCCTGCGCGAGCCCCCGAGGCGAGCGCCCCGTTCGAACTGGGCGCCGAGACTGCCGCGGGTGAGGGCAAATGGAATGGCGCTTCGATGTTGGCTGGCGGACTCATAGTATTCATCGGCGGCTCCGCGGGCGTGACACTGCGCTGGGTATCGCCGGGGCCGGAGACGAGCAGTACCGGATTGGAGCCGAAGAAGCTCTCGCCAGGGCTCGCCCTCGAAACGCTGCCGGGCCTGGCTGCTCCAGCGCGTTTCTGAGACCCCGCAACCGGTTTCATGAGGTCCATGGACGATGCCCGGCCGTCGACAGCGCTAGCTTATCTACCAAGACCCTTGCATCGGCTCCGGCGAGTGCCTAAAAACGGCGTCCACTCTGCACAGTAGAGGGCTGTCGGAGAGAAACTGTGGGATTTCAATCGAAGGAGTGTGCGATGCGCATCGATCCATGGCGCGTGACCCTGCTGACTTTGTCCACTGTGGGCATCCTGACCGTGTCAGTGCCTGCCCTTGCCAACGAGCCGGCAACCGCCAACTCGATACAGCTCGGCCTCGGCTTTCGCTACGGATACGAGCTCGAGGAGGGAGACTTCAATCCCTGGGGAACCGGGCTCGGCTTCGAGGGCGGGCTCACGCTGCCCAACGCCATCTATGTCGGCGGCAATATCGAATACTTCTTCGGAGAGACCCGAGAAGAGCTGGGGTCGAAGCTTTCGGGGAACGTCTGGCAAGCGATGGCCGAGGGAGGCTACGATATCGGGCTCGGAGACAACTTCGTCATTCGACCGAAGATCGGGGCAGGGCTCGCCGGGGTCAAATTCGAAACTTGTCTCGAGGCGCTGCCTTGCGAAGAAGATTCGACGACGGATTTTGCCCTGGCGCCCGGAGCGACCTTCCTGCTGCTCACCTCGAAGGTCTCGGTGACGCTCGACTTTCGCTACGACATGATCTTTGCGGACCCGGAAACGCTCAACGCGCTCATCTTCAGCGCGGGCATCGGTTTCTGAAGCGCGACGAACTGCCCACCCGACTTGCTTCGGGGCATCGAGGGTGGGCGCGCCAGTCCGAATATGTGCAAATTGCATGCAAATTGCTTGCAAAACGCATGCTTTTCACCCGCTCGCTCTCCATCGCTCTCAAGGGGCCGGCAACTCGAAGAAGTTGCCCGTCATCATCAAGAGCGACAGCGCCGCCCAGGACTTCTGATAGTAAATGGTGCCGGCGGTCAGCTCCCCAGTCGCCACCGCAAGGTAGCCCGCATCGAGGAAGGACTGGTTGTCGCTCGAGTACATGGCCCCCACAGCCGCCGGCCCGACGAACGATGCCGCCTGGGTGCCGTTGTTGGAATACTCGGGGTGTGGCGTACCATCCAGATCGTAGCCATCGACGATGTTCTCGACGCCCACGGCGGTGTAGAAGCTGGTGATCTTCTGCATGTAACCAAGCGCCCGCGCCTCGCCGTAGTAGCAGTAGTCTTGTCCAATGCGGAACGGAGTGCGCGTGGAGTCGTTTTGAAAGTGGGTCGGGGCGCCATCGTATGCCTGGACGGGCGTCCCGCTCGAGTCACACCAGGCCGGAACCAAACCGTTGTCCGCGTTGCCCGCGCTCTGGGTGAGGCTCGCTTCGAGGATGGCATAACCGGTGTCGATGACCTGGTTCCAACCAGCACTGTTTTCGGTCGCCTCGCCGAAGAGCCGATAGTAGGCGGGCGCAAAGTAGGAAATGTTGGTCACGTCGGCCCCCCCCCAGGAATCCCCTGGCAGTGGCATTTCATTGCGCTGGTGGTCGATTTCGTGCTCCCAGATCGCGTTGATCAAAGCGACGGCATCCGCCGAGTACGACTCGGTCAGTGCGCTGCCGGTGCCCCACTGGCGAGCCGCCATCAAGAGCGCCCAGGCCATGTCCTCGTCGCCGTCGAGCGCCGCTCCAGAGCCGATCACCCCGCCGTCGGGGCTCACCTCCCAGTTCATCAGGCCGTTATCGTCGAAGTACTGCCGGGCGTATTGCCACAGGTTGTCGAACACCTCTTGATCGCCCATGTAGACGCTCAAGAGCATCCCGTAGCCGATCCCTTCGGAAACCGTCGAGCCAATCACGGTCCCCGAATCCGGCTTGGCGACGCGCAGGTAGGCGCCCGCGCCGTCAGCGGTGATCACGGTGTCCTTCCACAACTGGTAGGCGTCCCACACGTCGCGGTTGTCGTATCCAGAGGGATAGATGCAGTTCGCGCTCGGCGAGTTCTGCGGAAATGGGTACGCCGCGTTGCTCCCGAACCCTCCGAAACCGCCTGCTCCGGCCGTACCGGTCGTCGTCCCGTTCCCGCTGCCCGCCATGGTGCCCGCAGCCTGCGTCGCCGTTGTCACCGCACCGCCATTGCCACCGGTCCCCGTCTGAGCTCCGCTGGTCTGAACGCTGCCGATCGCGGTGCTGCCGGTCGTGCTGCTGGTGCCCCCACTGCTGGACATCCCCTGGCCGCTGCTCGACGCGGCGTTCACCGTCTCGACGCCGCCCGAGGTGGTGGTGCCCCCCGCAGCTCCACTCGTCGAAGCGGCACCCGGCGGCTCCGAGCAGGCCGCAAGGCAAAGCGCGAGCACGCAAAGCCGAACGCGGTGGTCGAGGGAAAACCCCATTGCTTCACCATTGTGCAGAGCCTGGCTCCGTTCAACCGAAACCCGACAAAGGGTTGCATCCGCACTCGACCCTACCGAAGTCCCAACGGCATTTTCCAGGCCGCTCAGCGACGCTGAGCGCCATCTGTTGCTGGCAAAGTGCTGCGGCATCGGACGTTGTCGCTGCAAAGGCACCGGCTGATCGAAAAATGCGTCCCAAATGACCGAGCGTGATTCTCGGTCAGTAGCTTACAGCAGCACGAACTCTTCGGCGTCGGTGGCTTCCTGCGCCACCAGGCTGCGAGTTTCCTCGTCGCGTTTGACGGCAAGCTCGTACAGCTCGGCCAGCACTTCGGGGTGAGCCTTGATCAAATCCAGAAACTCGTCGCGGGGCAGGTGCAACGTGACGGTCGGATGCTCGGCAACCACGTCCGCATTGGAGGGACGTCGCAACACGAGCGCCACCTCACCCACCACCTCGCCGGGCCCGAGCTTGCTGATGGCCAGTTGCTCATCGTCCGAGCGATGGATGACCGAGAGCAGCCCCGACGCAACGAGATACAGCCCGGACGACTCCTCGCCCTGTTCGATCAATTTTTCGCCGGCTTCGAACGTCTTCGTCACGAAGCGCTCGAGCAGGTCGGCCCGCTTCGTCGCCCTGACTGCACCCAGAATGGAGCTGGTGCGCACCAGGTTTTCGATCATGCGCTTACGAGTAAACTGTGCCAGTACCCGGGCGACATCAGGCTCGGCTTCAGCCACCTCGTCGAGAGCCTGCTTGCTGATGATGAGCACGATGCTGGGTCGGCACGCCACGACGCTGGCAGCTCGAGGCGAACGCGACAGCAGCGACATCTCCCCAAAGAGCGCGCCCGCACCCAGCCGGGCCAAAGCGATGGGTGCCGCTTCCGGGTCGCGCGAGCGGCGTTGCACCTCGAGCTCGCCACGTGCCAAGATGTACGCCTCGCTCCCCGGGGTCCCCTCGGCGATGAGGACATCACCCGTGTCCACCGCGCGGGTTTCGAAAGCGCCGACGAGGCTGGAAAGCGCCTGAGGTTCGAGCGACGAGAAGGGGACCTGCGGCGGCACCCTGAGCGGCTGTTCGGAGTCTCGCGCGAAGAGCTCTTGGCTGTGCTCGAGCGCTGACTCCACGATCGCCAGCAGCTCCTGGCCGCGTTCGGCGTGCTCGACGAGCTCGCGCGTGTTCTGCGCCAAATCGGGCGGCATGCGCTGGTCGATCAAGTGCTGGGAGCCTCGGGCGAACGTAGTCGATAGCTCCGTCAGGTGTCGGTCGACAGCAACGCCGGCCACGCACAGCTCGCGGTACGCGGCCACGGCGAGCGGAAAGTTGCCGGCACGCAGCGCGCGCCCGAGCGAAAGTTCGAAGGCGGTGTTCGCAAGCACACCCTGCTCCGAGTCCCTGAGCCCCCGTCCCATCAGCAGCAGGGCCATCGGACTCTCCGGGGTCGCTTCGAGCAAGGCCGTGGCGACAGCCAGGGCTTCCTCGTGGGCGCCGCCGATGGAAAGCGACAGTGCCCGGTCGAGCGGATTCGGTGGAGTGGTCGCGGTCATCTCGCTGGCCGACACCCTAGGACCTTATCACGAGTCGTCCGGCTTCAGTCGGTCGCGGTGTCCGGGAACGCCGCCGCCGTGCTTGGCAAATACCGCAGACATTGCGTCGGCCGTCGCGCCGACCAGGGGAACCACATGGGGGTAGTCCATTCGGGTCGGACCGATGATCCCAACCG
Source organism: uncultured delta proteobacterium (assembly GCA_963809955.1). Lineage (GTDB taxonomy): Bacteria > Myxococcota_A > Polyangia > Polyangiales > Polyangiaceae > JAICQQ01. The sequence goes on along the minus strand of CAWELQ010000023.1, from coordinate 193,087 downwards.
CGCCGCGATGCTGCCCACCCTCCAGCAGATACGGGGCGGCCACCAAGCTCAGCGGATAGCCCACGAGCCTGGTGGATTCGCTTCCCAAGAACACCTGAACTCTGTCCGTGGACAGAGTCAGATCCAACAGCTTGATGAGCTGCTCGCGATCTTCCAGAGCCAGCATCAGCTGTTTCAACCGTTCGGAGTCGACGAAAGCGCTCTGATCGAGCAGATGCGAATGCCCCGAAATGATCACGTCGCGGGCACCATCCGCTCCTTCGATGGCCTGGCTCAGGAGCGCCTGTGAGAGCTCTTCCAGCGATGCCACCTCGTCGCGCTGCTTGCTCAAGGCGTTTTTGAAGTGCTCTCGCACGGCGAACAGAGTTTTTCCGACCACGACCTCCTCGAGCAGGTTGTGGACGCGCTCCAGCTGGGTATCGCTCGGTGCTTTCTCGACCTTGATGAAGCGGTTTTCCACGGTACCGTCGGAAAACACGACTACACTCAGCAATTCCTGAGGCCTCGTGACGATGAAGCGCAACTTGACGACGCTGCGTTCGTCGCCTCGTGTGCGCAGCAAGATGGCGGGCGCACCGCTCATGTCACTGAGCATCTTGCCCACTTCCCTAAACATCTGCGTGCCGGGAGAGAGCCCCTCGAACACTTCCCGAATTTTGCGGACCTCGACGTCGGTGACCTCGCGGACCTGCATCAGAGCGTCGACGAACAAACGGAATGCCGCCTCGGTTGGAATGCGGCCCGCCGAGGTGTGCGGCTGCGTCAGGTAGCCAGACTCTTCCAGATCCGCCAGAACGTTGCGGATCGTCGCGGGCGAGAGGTCGAAACCGTATTTGCGGGTCAGCGTCCGACTTCCCACGGGTTCGCCGGTGGCGATGAAGTCCGTGATGACCGCATACAGCACCGATCGTTCACGCTTATTCAGCGACTCCATCTCGATAAGAATGTCGCGACGGAACGCTGGACGTCAAATCCAGGTGCTCGGTTGCCGCTTTTTCCAGCGTTTCGCGCCTTCTTGCACGTCCCCCCGGCCTCGCCCGCTAGAGCGGTCCCGGTCCCGAGCTCGCTCGCCACAGCTGCTCGGAGCGCTTGTAGGGGAACTGCCCCGAACTGATTATTAAGTAATACCTGAACGCACGCCGCCCGTGGCGAAACGAGTACGGTCCTGGTCAAAACGCCGGACGGCTGGTCCGGGTCCTTGCACCAAAGGCTCACAAACCTGGAGCTCACACAAGTTTCGCATGCGAAAACCTTGACAGTTTTTCAGGTCAAATCGATGATCCAGAACTGGAGCTCCACCCCCCGAGGAGGACATGTGAGTACGACCTTATTGGCCGTCGATGACAGCAAAACCATGCGCAAGGTTCTGGAGATCACTTTTGCGAGTGAGGACTTCCGAACGTTGCTGGCCGCAACCCCCGATGAAGCCCTGCAGCTGCTGAGAGCCGAGGCTCCGCAAGTGGCCTTGGTCGATGCAGGGTTGGGTACGACCAGCGGGTACGACCTGTGCCAACAGATCAAGAGCCAGGCGCCCGGCACGGCCGTCCTCGTGCTTTCGAGCAAACAACAACCGTATGACCGCGGTCGCGGCAGCTCGGCGGGCGCGGACGATTTCATCGACAAGCCGTTCGATACCCAGCAGCTGATCGACAAGGTGGCCGCTTTGGCGAAGAACGCGGCAACCGGAAGCGTGGCCAGGGCACCCGCCGCGGCGGCGCCCCAGCCCGCGTTCTCCCCTCCAGCCCCCGCTCCCGCGGCGGCGCCCGAGCCCCCTCGCGCGCAGACCCTTTCCTATGGCAGCTCGACGAACGTCGCGCCCCAGCGCCCTGCGCAAGCGCGTCCGGCACCGCCGCGTAGTCATGCGACTTCGCCGGGACTTGCTCCGAGCCCGCAACCGCCGCCCGCGGCGGCAACTGAGGCCGCGCGAGCCGTTCAAGCAGCAACCGACAACGGCCAGCTCGCCGGCAAGCTGGGCGATCTGGGGCTCTCGGACGAACAGGTCCAGGCCGTGATGGCGCTCTCGCGTGAGGTCGTGGAGAAGGTGGTCTGGGAAGTCGTTCCCACGCTGGCCGAAACCCTGATCAAGGAAGAAATCCAGCGTCTGACCGGCGAATGAGCGCAGGACCTCGTCATCGGCCCTTGCGCTCGAGGGTCGATGGCGCGGAGCGGCTTTTCTCGCCACGAGCGCTCTAGCCCGTCGCTGGCATGGGCAGCGACAGCAGCAGCGTGTCCGTCCGCACCAGGGGTTTCAGCCCGGCGCCGGGATGGTAGTCGATGCTCATCTCCAGTGCGCCCAGGGTCAGCACACCTCGCGCCAGCAAGCGCGCCGTCACGGGCGGCGTTTTGGCTGCGATTGCCGCCAGTGAGTCATCACGACGCGCGGCCTCACGCTTCTCGCAGCGCGCGTTCTTCGCGCAGCGCCCCTTGGCGGCTCGGTACTCGAGTTCGGACTCCCAGCGGAGCTTCCAGGTTTGCACGCTCGGCGGGTAGTCCCCCGAGCGGAACACATCCCGAAAGGCCCCGAGACGCTCGGTCGGACTGTGGATCCCGTCGTCCAGCAGTACGAGCGTGGAACTCACCAACGAGTCGAGAAGGGTAGCGGCCCCTGGCGGAGTCGCGCCGGTACTCACCAACTTGCGCAGCAGCTGCAGCGCCCGTTCGCGCTGCGCCGTCCGCTCATAGAGACCCGCCAGGTCGAGGGCCGCTCGCAAGCGTAGCGCCCGCGGAACGCCCGGTTGATCGAGACCGGAGGCCACTTGTTCGAGCGTCTGTCGATTGTCGGCGTTCGGCTCGATGACGTTCGCGGCCTCCGAAAGCAACAGCACCAGGGTCGAGCCGGCCAGCGACTGCGGCTCGAGACGCTGCAAGATATCGAATCGAGCGAGCCTTGACCGACTCGAAAAGGCCGCTGTCGGACCAAGCCGCCGCGAGCCACGCGCCCAGCCCCACTTCACTCAGCGCCAGGTCACCCAGTGCGGCGTCCGAAAGCGCAGCATACAGCTCCCTGACGTCCTTCTGCTGTGCCAACACCGCGGCCACCGCCAGCAATGCGGCGTCTCGGGACGGCGTACGCGCGCGGGCCAGCCCCCGCGCCGCCTCCAGCAGCTCGGTTTCCCGTTCTTGCGGGATGATCGGGGCGAACCGAGACGCGGTAGCCCGCGCTGCCGCTGCTCCCGAAGCCAACGCTCGAGCGAACACGCTCAGACTGGCAAAGCGGCGGTCGAGCGGGACTGCCTGCTCGGAAATCGCGGCGAACTGTTCGGCACGCCCGGCGACACCTACCCGCGGCTCGGAATCCAAGATCTGACTTTTCCAAGGCAAAACCACAGTGAGCCCGAGGTAGTCCTCGACGTACTCCGCGCTGCGACCTTCACCCGACTTCCATGCCGCTTCGAGCCGACCGAACGCTTCGCTCTCGAAAAGGCCTTGGCGCGCGGCGAATGCACAGAGAACGGCATCACCCAAACCCGCCCTGACCCCCGGACACGGAAGGTCAGGAAATTCCGCGATGACGAGGGTGGTAGCAACCCCGAGATGGCGCGAGGCGCGGTCTTGGTACGATTTCAGAACGCCTGTGGCTCGTCCGAATTGTTGCAGCTGGAGAAGCGTGCGCGCCTGAGCGACGGCATCATCCACTGTCGCAGGTGTTTGCCCGAGTTGCTCGGCACGTTCGAGCAGCTCCCGGATGTGCTCGGCGTAGCCGGACACTTCTGGACCCAAATTCGCGCTCTGCCGAGCCTTTTCGTATTGTTGACGCGCGGCGGCAAAATCCGAGGTCCACATCGCCGCACGTGCCAGATTGAGACGTGCCGCGGGCGAATCCTCCACTTCCACCCAAAGCTCCCGGGCGGCTCGTCGCAGCTCGGGACGACCAAGGGTCCGGGCTACCTGATCGAGCGCGTCGCAGAATGCACCATCCAGGGCACTGCTTCCGCTGAGACGCTCTTCTGCAACCCTGAGCCACTCCGTCGCGGCTCGTTCGACCACCTGATTGGCTGTCGCGAGCACCCGCGCCAAGTCGGCATCTGGATCCTGAGTGAGCTCGCGTGCCGCGCTGGGCGTCGTGGCCAGCGCCAGCAGCGCGTCTTTCGATCGCCCTCCCGCCATCAGATGTAGCAGCGGTCTTTCCTGGACAATCGGGCTGTTCGGCGCTCTGAGCGCCTCCAAATCCTCTTGCGAGAGACCTTGCAGAAGCCGGTCGAAGCGGGCACGTTGCCCACTCGTCAGAGCTCCCAGCACTGGCTCGGCGCGCGGAATTTGCCGGAGCAACTGCAGAGTGCGCGCTCTGACATCCGCGGCCGTCCGGCGCTCCACTGGCGGCGCAGCCGGTGTGGTTGGCGGTGGGTCTGCCTGGCAAGCCGGCTGGCACGAGAGCACCAACAGCACTGCCAGTGCTTTGCGGCCTTCGATCACGAACGAACTCTAGCAAGGGTTGCCCCCGGCCTTAAGCCTTTTCACGCGGAAACCTCGGTCGACTCGTGTTAGCGTTAGTCTCTGAAGAGATGCCGGATGACCCCGATAGCGACGACCTGATGCTGGAGGACGACGGGGAACGCACGGCCATCGTTCAGCTCTCCGACGTTCTCACCGGCCGAAGCCAGCGGCGTGACCGCCACTTGTTGACCCGCGTGCGCGGCAACAACGTGGGGCAAGTCATCACGCTCAAACAGGCGATCTGCAACATCGGGCGCTACTCGGACTCTCAGGTGTGGCTGAGGGACGATGGCGTGAGCCGCAGGCATGCACGTGTATTTCCCGAGGGCGGCAGCTTCATACTGGAAGACCTGGGGTCGGCCAATGGTACCTTCGTGGACGGAAAACCCATCACCCGGCATCAGCTCGTGGACGGAGAGCTGATACAGCTCGGGCCGAACGCAGCCTTTCGCTACTCGGTCACCGATGAAGACCAAGAGGGCTTGCTGAGAAGATTGTATGCAACGAGCGTCACGGATTCGCTCACTGGCGCGCACAATCGAGAGCATTTCGATACGCAGCTGGAAGTCGAGCTATCCTACCGGCGGCGGCACGATACCCAGCTGTCCATCGTGTTGTTCGACCTCGACCATTTCAAGCGCGTCAACGACACCTACGGGCATCCGGCCGGGGATGCCGTTCTCAGGTCGGTGGCAAGCGCTGCACGCGATGAGCTCAGGACCGAAGACGTGTTCGCTCGCTATGGTGGTGAGGAATTCGCGATAATCCTGCGCGGAATAGATGTGCGCGGAGCCCAGGCCATGGCCGACAGGCTGCGAGCCACCATCGAACAGCTCGTCGTACCGCACGAGGGGCGACAGATCCGGATCACACTGAGTGGCGGTTGCGCGGCGGCATCCGAGCTGGAGAGCGTCTCGCACACCGCGCTCTTGGGCCTGGCCGATCGCCGCCTCTATGCCGCGAAGCACGCCGGAAGAAACCGTATCGTCGCCAGCGGCTGAAGTTCGCGGAGTGACGTCGAGCCGGAGCCCCTGGCGTGCCATGCACGTGTTGTCGATTCGAACCGCCGCTGCCGACATGGACTTGCTGGTCGCCTCGTTGTTCGAGATCGGAGTGACCGGCTTCGAGGAGCGAGACGAGCCGGACGCGGCCTGCCTGCTCGTGTATTCCCCGTCACTGGACGATCTCGAAGAGACGCAGCGATCCTTGGAGGCCCAGCTCGCTCGGAGCGCGCCGCTGAGCCGCCGGGTCACCTTCCTTTACGGACAGCTCGACGACACTTACCAAACGGCTTGGAAAGCGTACCTCAAACCCGAATGGCTGACCGAAGGAATCGTGCTGGCGCCTGTCGGCGCCGAGGTCGATGCCGGTGCGGCCCAACTGCTGAGATACGAACCGGTCTTGGCCTTTGGCACCGGGAGCCATCCCACCACGCGCCTGGCGGCCCGCTCGGTCGCCGAATGTGTCGGGCGCGCAACCAAGCTCTCGCTGCTCGACGTTGGAACCGGGAACGGCGTACTCGCGTTGGTTGCGCTGGTCTCGGGCGCCGCTGAGGTTTTCGGGGTAGATATCGATCCGGACGCCGTGCGCGCCGCCTGCCACAACGCGGCCCTCAACGGGCTTGCAGGCAAGAGCCGGTTCGAAACGACACCACTCGACGAAGTCGAGGGCTGCTTCGATATCGTGGTCGCAAACATCGATGCGCTTACGCTCCGCTCGTTGGGAAGCGGGCTGGTAAAACGCACCAAGACGTCACTTGTCGTCACCGGTATCTTGCTCGAACAGCGCGCCGAATTGGAGGCGCACCTGTGTTCGCTCGGCATGCGTGTGCGCGACGCTCGTGAGCTGGACGACTGGTGCCTCATGAGGCTAGAACCCGCCGTGAGCAAAGCAGATCCGCTTTGAGCGCACCCGGGCAAGAGGCCCGCTTTCGACCATGGCCAGTGAGGAAAACATCCACATGGGCGCGCCCGACGCTTCGAGGCCGAGCGAGCCAAGCTCCGAGCACTCCCTCGCCAGGCAGCTATGGGCAGCGCTGGGCGTGGTGCTCCCGCTCGGTCTGCTCGTGTGTTCGATGGCAGCGGACCGAAATTTCGGGTTGAGCGTGCCCTTCGGCGCGCTGTGCGTGGCGGTCGCAGGTGTTGGCGTGCTCGAGCTGTTCCAGTCGTTCGACCCCTCGAGCGCCAGTGGAGGCGCCCTCGAGCTCGAGCGCGGCACGTTGCTGAGGCGAAGCCTCGAGCTGATCCTCGGCGGGGCGGCGCTCGTCCTGGCGCTGCGCGTGGCAGTACAAGGCCCGCTTCCCGCGCCGAAGCTGGTGGCTGCGCTGCTCGTCCCGGCGAGCTTCCTCGTGTGCACGCTGGCTGGTTACCGACTTCTGGTCACTCTCGACATCTTCGACCCCGCGATCCCCATGCGACGGCGCTTTGGATTCTGGCTGGTGGTGTTCCACATCGTGGTCTACCTGCCGCTTCTGGGAAGCTACTCGCTGATCGATCCTTGGGAGACCCACTACGGGGAAGTCGCTCGCGAGATGCTGTCGCGCGATGACTGGATTTCCTTGTGGTGGGCGCAAGACGGCTGGTTTTGGTCCAAGCCCGTGCTCGACTTCTGGCTGCAGGGCTTGAGCTTTTCGCTTCTTGGCGTGTCCTACCTACCGGATCAAATGATTTCGAGCGTCGCGCTAGGCCACGCCCCGCATCCCGAGTGGGCTGCGCGTTTTCCCGTCTTCGTGCTCACGCTGCTCGCCAGCTACACCTTCTACAAGGCCATCGCCCGGGTCGTGCACCCGCGCGCCGGGTTTCTCTCGGCCCTGGTGCTTTCGACCATGCCCTTCTGGTTTCTGATCGGGCATCAAAGCATCACGGACATGCCTTATGTGGCTCCGCTCACGGCGTCGCTGAGCTTCTTCGCCCTGGGTTTGGCGACCGAAGCGGATGACCTGCTGCGTCCACGCTCTCTTCGCATGGGCAAGCAGCAGTTCCATCTCAATGCCTGTCATTTGCTGCTGATGGGCATCTTCGTGTGCGTCGCGCCACAGATCTGTTACCTGCTCAGCCGGAACCTGACGTTGCATCTCGACACGGGCAGCCTCGACGTGCATGCGGATGTGTTCCTGTACGGTTCGGGCGGCAACAACTGCGGGCTCCCCGGCAACGCCGCCTGCAGGCTCGTCTCACCCCTTAGCCCCACCTGGCAGCCCGCCCTGCTCGGCTTTCTGTGGCTTTTCTTGCTACTTTTGCTGGTGAAGCTGGTGCACGGCGAGCGGCGGACGCGCGTCGTCCACATGTTGGCGGCATGGTTCTGCCTGGCGCTCAGCGCCATGGCCAAAGGCGCGCCCGGACTGGTACTGCCCCTCTTCGTCATCCTGGCCTTCATCGGAGCCAGCGGGCGCTGGCGCGCGCTGTTGGAGCTCCGCCCGGCGCTGCTTCTGTTGATCTTCTCGGTGCTGGTGTTGCCCTGGTACGTGCAGATGGTCATGCGGCACGGCCACGGCTTCACCGAGCGTCTGCTGATGCACGACATGTTCAAGCGGGCGTTCGAGCACGTCCACGACACCAACGACGGGGTCGACATCAGCTTTCGCTACTACCTTTGGCAACTGGGCTATGGCCTGTTTCCATGGGCTGGCTTGGCCTTCGCGGGCTGGCTGGCTTCCCTCAGGGTTCAGGGGCCTCCGCGTGGCTCCGGCGGCCCGCTGCATTCCAGCGAGCTCGCGGCACTGTTCCTGCTCTGGTTCATCGCCGCCTTCGGCATGTTCACCGTGTCTGGAACCAAGTTCCACCACTACATCTTGCCAGCGGTGCCCCCGCTGGCAGCGCTTTCGGGGCTCTTGCTTCACGAGCTGATGGGCGACATGGGCCGAGTGCGCCACCTACCCGGGTATCTGGCAGGGCTGGGGCTTGGCGTGGCCAGCACCGTCTACGGCTATACACTGGCGTTCGGCGGCACGCTCGGCGGCGTGGTTCCGAACGGCCAGGTCACGGGCTCCGCCTCGGCGTTGTCGGTCGCCGTGGGGGCACTGCTGATCGCTCTGGGCGTGGTTCTGGCCGCGGTTGCCTTGCGGTACACGTGGGCCGGCGCCCCACCGAGTGGCGAGGCTCCACCGAATGGCGAGGCTCCACCGAATGCCGAGGCTGGCTCGGAAGTTTCGTTTGCCGCGTTCTTCGGACTGATGGCGGCCGTCGGCGCCTGTCTGGTGGGGCGCGACTTGCTCTCCCAGCGCGGCGAGGGTCTGCCGGGTCAAGTGCTCTTCATGCAGCTCTTCACCTACCTGTACAAACGACCGTGGCCTCCGAGCCTGGAGTTCGGGCCAGCCCTGCTTGCGTTCGCCTTGCTCGCGAGTCTGTTCTTCCTGGCGCTGGCTCCGCGGCGCACCCGAAAGCACGCTGCCGTGGCCGTCTGCTGGCTCGCCACCTGTTTTTGCGCCTGGGGCGTGAACATCTACCTTCGCGAAGCTGCGCCGCACTGGGGACAGCGCGAGACCGTCGCAGCCTACTATCGCGCACGGCACGCAGGCGACCCACCGCTCGTCGCCTACCAGATGAATTGGAAGGGGGAGAACTTCTACACCGGTAACCACCTGGTCGCCTTCGTCAAGACGGGCAAGCCCTTCAAACGCTGGCTCGAGCAGCAACGTCGGCGCGGCGTCCACACACTGTTCTTCACGACCGAGCCCTCCCGGGTAGCATCGCTCAAGCGCGAACTCGACGAGTACGAACGCTTCGAGATCCTGACGAGCGAGCGCATCAACAACAAGTTCATGCTGGCGCGGGTGACGCTGTAGTTCAGAAGGCCGCAGAAACGCCCGCTCGGCCCGAACGGGCGAGCCCGCTTCGGTACGGCACGATTCCCGCCAGGACACCGCCTACGAGGCCGACCGAAAGTGCTCCTCGAGAGCATCGAGCAGACCCTCGACGGTGTACACGCTCGCCGTCACGTCGACGTTGAGCCCGTGGTCCTGCGCGGTCTTCGCCGTGACGGGACCGATGGCTGCCAGGGTCAGTCGGCGCATCAGCTCGGGGGCTCTTTCCCCGAGCAGCTCGACGATGGCTGTCACCGTCGAGCTCGAAGTGAAGGTCACCACGTCCACCTGGTGTGTGAGGAGCTCGACCAGCTGCTCCCTGCGCTCGACCGTTGCCTTGACCGTTCGGTACGCGGGCACCACGTCGACGTGGACGCCATGGGCGCGCAACTGCTCGGGTAAGGCCTCGCGCGCCTCGAGCGCTCGCGGGATGAGTACACGCTCGACATCGCCGGACTCCAACAAAGCTCGGGCCAACGACTCACCGATATATTCGTCCGCAAGCAGGTCCGCGCGGACTCCGTGGCGTGCGAGTGCCTTGGCTGTCTTCGGACCGATGACGCCCACGCGCGCCGTGCCCAGTGCCCGAGCGTCTTTGCCCTGCCGAACGAGGGTTTCGAAGAAGCGCTCGACTCCGTTCGCGCTCGTGAACAACACCCAATCGTAACCGTGGACACTCCGCACGGCGGCTTCCAAGAGCGCCGGGTCGGGTGGGGGCTCGATGTCGATGGAGGCAAACAGCACCGGTTCGGCGGCGCGGTCCCGAATGGCTTCAGCGGTCTTCTTCGCCTGGTGCGGGGGGCGCGGAACCAGCACGCGCTTGCCGAACAGAGGGCGCGAGTCGAACCAGGCGAGCTCGTGTCGTAGCTCCACCACTTTCCCCACCACGATCACGGCGGGGTTCGAAATGCCACGAGCGCGCACCTCGGCAGCTATTTCGGTGAGCGGCGCCGTGACGACCCGCTGCTCGGGTCGCGCTCCCCATTGGATCACCGCAACGGGCGTGTCTCCCGGGCGGCCTCCTGCGATGATCGCCTGACAAATTTCCTCGATCCGGCGCATTCCCATCAGCACGCAAATGGTATCGGTGGCGGTGGCCAGCTTTTCCCACGATTTCGGAGACCACTGCTTCCCCTCACGGTCGCTGCCGGTAATGAAGGTCACGCTGGATGAAAGGTCCCGATGGGTGAACGAGATCCCCGCATACGCACTCGCCGCCACCGGCGACGAGACCCCTGGCACAATCTCGAAGTCGATGCCCGCAGCCACCAGCCCGAGCGCCTCTTCCGCGCCCCGCGCGAACATGAACGGATCGCCGCCCTTCAGGCGCGCGACGCGTTTGCCCGCGCGGGCGAATTGCACCAGCTGGTTGGTGATGACTTGCTGGGCGGGGCTGCGCTCCCCGTAGCGCTTACCCACATTCACGATCTCGGCCTGCTTGCAGTAGTCCAAAAGACCCGGGTGGGACAATGCGTCGTGCAGGACCACTTCGGCAGCCTCGAGCACTTGACGCCCGCGCACGGTGATCAAACCCGGATCGCCCGGTCCCGCCCCGACTAGCCACACCTTTCCGATACTCATTGCTGCTGGGCCAGGCTAGCCGAGCCTGATCCAGAAATCCCGCTCGGAGCGAAAGTCTGAAGCGAGCTTGACTTGTCTCGACCGATCCGCAAAATGGCTCCTACTTTGTGGGTCGCTGTGCGCAAAATCCTACACTCACGCCTATAGGCTCACCCCCACATTCGCCCGGTTGGGAAGCGGATGCCGGCAAGCGACTTTCTTTCCCAACCACCGATCGGAGCGTCGATGAAAGCAGCAGAAATGCTCGAAGTGGAGGACCAGTGGCTCCTGACGGACGGAGTCGCTGCCCTGGGCCCCATCTCGTTCGAAAGCGTGCGGCGCGCCGTAGCGCAGGGCAAGGTCTCGACCGATGCCTGCGTGCGGCACACGAGTTGGAACGTATGGCGAGCCGCCCGAGACATCTCGGAGCTCTCGGCAACGCATCGTCAGGAGGCAGTTCAGAACCTGGCGGCCATCTGCGCCGGGGTCGAAGCTCGCGCAACCAGCGGCTCGGGGACACCGCCGCCCCCGCCGGATGCGAGTGCGCTGGACGCGCTTCCACCCGAGTCCGAACGCCCAGTGCGATCCAGTCTGCGCCCCCTGTGCATCGACCCCGTGGGCTTGCTGGCGGCCACGCAAGATCTTGAGGATGCCATGTTGCTGACCCTCTCCACCGCGGCGGCCACGGCGCGCGCGGATGTCGGGCTGTTGCATCGAGCACGCCCCGACCTCGGTACCCTGGTGACCTCGGGTGGACACGGTCCGGGCGTCGAGCACTTGCTGGGAGAAGCCTTGCGCGACGGAGACGCCTCCGTGGGTGCGGCCGAGCGGGGCCTCACGGTAATCGCCGAACCGCAGCCCGGCGAAGTCGGCAGGTACCTGCTGGGAAGGCTCGGTCGCTGCTTGGTCCGTCCACGCGGGGCGGTGATGGTACCGCTCGTGGTCAGCGCTCAGCTGCTAGCAACCTTCGAATTCGGACGCAGCGATCGCCCCTTCCTGGTGCGTGAGGTGGCCCGCATCGAGGACGTCGTCGAGGCGCTCGCCGAACGCGCCCTGGTCATGGGTTGGCTGGACGGGTGAATCCTCGCCACCAATGCAGCGGGTAGCCTGCCGACCCGTTGTGAGGGGATGGCGACCATGCTACCTGAGCCCCATGCGAAAGGTCGTGCCGCTGGCCCTGCCGCTGTTCACGCTGCTCAGCGCCTGTGGCGACTGCGACACGCGCGGGCAGACGCCCATCGAATACACCGGCGGCAACAACCCCACCGCCACCACCTACGAGACCGGGGGAATTTTCGGAGAATACTTGCACTTCCCCGCAGGGCGGCGATTCGACCTGATGCACAACCTGGGCGTCACCCCGGGCCAGTGGGAGACCTACGTCACCTTTCAACGGCTGCCCGGGCAGAGCAGCGACGACAACACAGGGAATATCGCCGAGAGTGCGGGCAACCAGGCCGTGGTCGAATGTGCCGACGAGCAGCGTCTGCGCGTGCGCAACGACACCTGCGCGGAATTCTACCTGCGCGTATTCATCACCGCGGCGGGCGACGAACAGCCTCGCCCCTGCGGTGCCGTCAGCGAAGACTAAGGGTGTGTCCCTGAATTGCCAACCCGTAAACGTGCCCGTGAACGTGTCCGTGCCCGAAAAGAGGCAACCGAAGCCGGGAGTCAGCCGCATCGTGTCAATGCTGGTCAAGCTGGCTCGCAGCTGTGAAGACGGCTAGATTCGAAGCCAAAGCAGAGCGCAGCCGAGTGCGACCACAGCTTGGTAGTTGCGGAGTGTTTTCTCGTAGCGGGTCGCGAAACGCCGGGCCTGTTTGACAGTAGACAGGACGATAACGCGCGACCCAACAGCGCTTTGGGCGGGTCGGATATCGTGCTGCTGGCCTTCAGTCACTTCGAACGTCAGGGGCAATCCCAATGCGTCGACGACCAAGTGCACTTTCGTTGATAGTCCCCCGCGCGACCGCCCCAGAGCTTGTGCCGTTTGCCCCCTTTTGCCCCTGCTGCGTGCTGATGCGCTCGATTGATCGTGCTGTCTACACTGTGCCACTCGTCATCGCGATCTGTCTGGAGTGCGTCAAATAGGTCTTTCCATTTGCCTCGCTTCGCCCAGCGATCGAAGCGATTGAACACCGTCTTCCACGACCCGAACTCCACAGGTAGATCCCGCCAAGGAACCCCGGTCCTGCGCCACCACAGCACTGCTTCGATGAAATTTCGGTCGTCTTTCCCAGGGCGCCGCTCCGCGCTTAGTCTGGAGTACCGCTCGAACCTTTTGCCACTGTCGCTCGTCCAGCTGCCGTCTAACCATGCTGGCCTACCCATGGAACACACTTCGCTCGCCATGGATAGCCCTTTTTTTCGACCTCTCGGGCACGGACACGTTCACGGGCACGTTCACGGCGCCGTCAGCGAATTCAGGGACGCGCCCTAGTTCTAGAACACGACCTGGCTCCCCCAAACCGACGGGGAGACCCGCCGGAGGTGATGGAAGTCAGTCCTGCTGCGGACCGTGAGCGCCATCCGTCGAGACGTCGCGCCGACCACCCCGGCTCACATCACCGTGACCGACTTCGCGAGATTGCGAGGCTTGTCGATATCGTAGCCGAGTTCGCGCGCCGAGTAATAGGCGAACAGCTGGAGCGGGAGTGCGTTCAGGATGGGGGACACCGCCGGGTGGTGCGGAGGGATCGGGACCACCTCGTCCACCAGCTCACGGACTTCCACATCGTCCGCCGCGGCCACCGCGATGATGTGGGCACCGCGCGCCTTCAGCTCGCGCAAGTTACCGATCATGCGCTCGCGAGTCTCGTCGGGCGGCAGCAAAGCCCACACCGGAAGGCCGCTATCGATCAAGGCGAGCGGCCCGTGCTTCATCGCCGCGCCGCTCATGCCCTCTGCGGGAACATACGCGATCTCTTTCAGCTTGAGCGCCCCTTCGGCCGCCACGGGCACATTGGCGCCTCGCCCCACGAACATGGTGAAACGCGCGCCCGCGAAGCGTTTGGCCAATCGCTCGCACAGTGGAGCTTGCTCGAGCATCAACTCGAGCTGAGCGGGAAGCGCCTGCAGGGCCTGAACCCAGCTGCGCCCTTCGCTGGCGCTGAGGTCCCGCATACGCGCGAAACGTAAGCTGAGCAGTTCGGTCGCCAGAACCTGAGCCGTGAACGCCTTGGTCGAGCATACGCTGATCTCGGGACCGGCGTGCACGTAGGTGCCGAAGGCCGTCTCGCGGGCAATCGAGCTCCCGACCACATTGGTGATGCCGGCCACCATGCCGCCCCGTTGCTGAATCTCCCGGATGGCGCCCAGTGTATCCGCGGTCTCACCACTTTGCGAAATGGCCACGTAGAGTGTGTTGCGGTCCACGATGGGATTCTTGACCGCGAGCTCCGCCGCGTCTTCGGCGACACTGGGCATGCGCGCATACCTGGTCATCAGGTAGGCCCCCACTTGGGCACTGTACAAGCTCGTCCCACAACCGAAGAAGACCACGCTCTTCACGTCGAAGAGCTGCTGCTCGTGAGACTTCAAGCCTCCCAGGATCGCGGTGCCCATCGCCACGTCGAGTCGACCCCGCATCGAACGGTCGATGGCCCGGGGCTGCTCATGGATCTCCTTGAGCATGAAGTGCTCGTAGTCGCCGCGTTCTGCCTCTTCGGGCTGGTGCAAGATCCGCTCGATGCGCTTTTCGCGGTCGCGCTGATCCAGATCCACCGTCCGAAAATGCCCCGCGGAAATCTCCGCGATCTCACCGTCGTCCAGAATGACCATGCGATCGGTGAAGGGTCGGAGGGCGAGCGGATCGGAGGCGACCCAGCATTCGGTGTCGCCGATACCAATCACCACGGGACTACCGATGCGGGCCGCCACCATCGCACTGGGGTCGTCTCTATCGACCGCCACGATACCGGCCGTGCCTTCCACCTGCTTCATCGCCTCGCGCACCGCGCCGAGCAAGCCCAGGCCGCTCGCCACGCCCTGCCCGATGAGCTCGGCCAACACCTCCGAATCCGTTTCCGATCGGAACTCGACGCCCCTGGCCGACAATTTCGCACGCAGTGCCTCCATGTTGTCCACGATACCGTTGTGGACGATGGCAACGCGATTCGCCGAATCACGGTGCGGATGGCAATTGTTCACTGTCACTCCGCCATGCGTCGCCCAACGGGTGTGGCCGATGCCCAGCGTCCCCGGCAGTGGGTCTGGCTGGGATTCCTCCAGAGCGCTGATGTGCCCGACCTGGCGGGCCACACGAAGCTCGCCGTCGGAAACGGTGACGACCCCCGCCGAGTCGTACCCTCGATACTCGAGGCGCCTCAGACCGCTGAGCACCACTTCCCAGGCAGGCTGTTGGCCGATGTAACCCATGATACCGCACATGTTGTCGATTCCCTTTCCGGCTCTTCGCCCCGGTCAGCCGTAAATGCGTCGACGGATCTGCCGGGGACTCAACTTGGGCGCCCTGAATCTGAGTTGCTCGAGCTCACGAGCCAATTGCTCGTAGATGGCCGCGTTGCTCATCCCCGCGCGTTGCAGCTCGCCATGCCGCCTACGGATGTGTTCGTCGACGCTCGCATCGAGGCAGTCGAGCACTTCTGCCAACGCCCGCTCGGCGGTCCGCGGCGTCAGCCCCAGAAGGACCCGCAGTCTGGATGTCGCCTGATCCAGTAGTTCGGCCACCTCCGAGAGTCTCGCACACCTGCCCGGGTCTGGCCTCAACTTTGCCCGAAATCGGGCATTTCGGCATTATTTAAGCAAGTTCTGGCAGCGAGCCCAGCGCCGGGCACCTGTGGGAGGAGGCCGCGCAGCGTCCTGGACGCGCGATTCGAGCGCCCCGCCCGACCCGACAGCGGCTGTGCTAACGAGGCCACCGTGGACTCATTCAACATCGTGTTCCAGGGAGATTCGATCACCGACGCCGGCCGCGATCGCTCGGCAGAAGGAGCCAACGACCCAGCCGCGATGGGCATGGGCTACGCGCTTCTGGCCATGTGCCGCTGGCTCGCGGAACGACCGAGACCCAACGCGCGTTTTTACAACCGTGGCATCAGCGGCAACAAGGTGTTGGACCTGTCGCACCGCTGGCAAGAAGACTGTCTCGAGCTTCAGCCCCGAGTCGTCAGCATTCTCGTGGGCATCAACGACCTGTGGCACAAGCTCGACGGCGCATTCGATGGCAGCCCGCACGACTACGAACGCGACTACGAGGCGCTCCTCGACCGGACGCGGGGCGCCCTGCCCGAAGCCCGACTGGTCGTGGGCGAACCGTTCGTGCTGAAGACGGGCGTGGTCGACGAGCGGTGGTTTCCCGAATTCGAGGAGAGACGGGCAATCGCAGAAGACCTGGCCAAACGTCATGGCGCCACCTGGGTGCCGTTTCACCAGACCTTCCTCCGGGCGGTGGCTGTCGGAACGGACCCTGCCCACTGGGCGGAGGATGGCGTCCACCCCACTCCCGCAGGGCACTACCTGATGGCGGACGCCTGGTGGCGAG
The DNA here is from genome assembly GCA_963809955.1 of uncultured delta proteobacterium. Taxonomy (GTDB): domain Bacteria; phylum Myxococcota_A; class Polyangia; order Polyangiales; family Polyangiaceae; genus JAICQQ01. Next base: position 176,789 of record CAWELQ010000023.1, on the reverse strand, counting down.
CCGTGAATGGTCGGCCTTCGTAGCCTTTGGCACGGACTCTCAATCCACCGAGGCTGCCCGCCTGGCGATGCTAGCTCCGAGGTCGGATGTCGTCGCGAACCACGCGCTCATCCATTTTCTTCTTGGCTCCACCAGAGGTGCGCCAGTAGCAGTCCTCCGTGCAATCGCCGACTGGCGAGCCCGGGGGTTACCGAGCTGGAGCCGCCGCCGCCGAGCGCGGCTTGGGTGGGGCTGCTCCTCACATCCCAACGCAAGCGTGGCCCGGTTGTTTCGCATGTAGGCGTTCACCGGACCCAACACGCCACGAGTACATTTCCCCACAAAAGCCAGTAGGCGCGCGCCGTCAGCGTTGTCTGGCAGCGAATTCCGCGCAAGATCAACAGGTGCGGCTTTCCGCGACACTGACCCTCTGCTGTAGCGTACTCCTGTCCGTAGGGTGCCGGCTGGACTACGACAAGTTGCCGATCTCGGACGGCCTCGATCAAATCGGCACCGACGCCGGGGGGGACGAGGGGCTCGGTTCTGGTGGAGCCACTTCGAATGAAGCAAGCTCCTCCGATACGGGAGGAACGGCCGGAAGCCCCACCGGCGGCGGCTCCGGTGCAAGCGCCTCGGCGGGGACCGACAGCTCGACCGGGGGCAGCTCGAGCGGCGGCAGCTCAACAGGCGGAGCCTCGGCCAGTTCTGGCGGCTCCGGCAACAGTGGTGGCTCGACCGGCACCGGTGGCTCGACCGGGAGCGGGGGCTCGACCGGGAGCGGGGGCTCGACCGGGAGCGGGGGCTCGACCGGGAGCGGGGGCTCGACCGGGAGCGGGGGCTCGACCGGGAGCGGGGGCTCGACCGGGAGCGGGGGCGCCAACGGCTCAGGAAGCGGTGGTACCGGCGGCTCTGGGACGGGCGGAGCGAGCACCACGGGCAACGGTGGGGCGAGGACGACAGGTTCGGGCGGTGCGGCCGCAGTGGGCGCAGACTATGTCGTGACAACTTCTGTCGACGAAAATGACGCGGGCGCTACCGTGTCGAACCCGCTCGGGTCTGGATTGTCTCTTCGCGAGGCGATCACGCTCGCCAACAACACCGCGGGCGCAGAAGTCATTTATGTCGATGTCTCCACGCTGTCGCTCACGTCGAGCGTCACTTCCGCCACCGACGACGTGAGCCTGTATGGCGGGGGAACCACGCTGACCATGTCACCCAAAGGCGCGGGAACCTGCATCCGTTTCGAACCGGGCACTCATCTGATCGAGGGCTTCATTCTGCGCGATTGCAGCTACGGCATCTTCAACGATGGCGCTACGGTAATCGTGAGAAACAACCAGATTTTCGACACCACGAAGTACGGCTACTATAGCGGCGGCTCCGACTCCCAGGTCATCGGAAACCTGCTGGTCCGCACCGAAGGCATTGGCTCCCCCCCAGCGGCAGCCAGGAACGCCTTCTGGTTCAACACCATCGCGGACACCCATTCCAAGAGTTACGGGTTCAACCCTGGCCAGGGTAGTGAGAACGATTTCCGGAACAACATCGTCACCGGCTCGACGGCAGGTGGAGTGGCCGGGCCGTGCAACAAGTACTCGTATCTCTCACACAACTTGTTCTTCGGAAACACGGGCGAGGATGCAGCGTGCACGCCGTTGGTCAGTTCCCTCCAAGAGGACCCACTGTATACGGATCCACTCGGGGACGACTACACGCTCTTGCCCGGCAGCCCAGCCATCAACGCCGGAACCGACGTAGGCATCCCGTACAACGGTGCCGCCCCCGACCTCGGCTACTGGGAGTCACCCTGACGCCAGCGGTCCACCGGCGCGCGAGCTGACCCCTGTGCAGCGGACCCCAACGAGGACGCGGCTTTGAAGGCTGCCGCGTAGCAGCCCTGAGCGGTGAGGCGACCGAGGGGAGCGTTCGCCCTCGGTCGCTTGCATGGGTTGGCCGCTCCCAGCGTGCAGCGCGCTACTCGGTGCGCGCACGAATCGGAATCGTGAAGGCACGTGCCTCGGGCTGTGGGCCAAACTCGGTGGAGCGCGCCACTCCCGCCAGACACAGACCCAACGCAGTCGACGCGAGGGATGCGGGCAGGACCGTCGCCGATGTCACGCGACCCGTTCGATCGACGTCGAAGTGAACGGCAATCTGCGGCGCGCCTTCGAGTTTCTTCGTGTGAGTCTGGAAACAGCCCTGAATGGCTCCTTGTTTGCGCGCGAACGTGCGAGACAGCTGTAGCGCTGCGTCGCTGCCTTTGGAGGGGGGTCGTGTGGTCTTATCCACGGATTGGGGCGCAGGGTTGGAGGCCGCGGCCCGCGCCTCGATGCCCGCGGTGCTCGAGCTCTGCTCCGGCCGGTGCTCGGCCCCAATAGTTCGTGAATCTGCATGACCCTGGTGCCCGTCGCTGTCCCGACTGTCCGTGGCTTCGACCACGAGAAAGCTGTGGCCTTTGGGCGGGCTCGGGGGCCGCGCGAGCATGGCCACGACGGTGGCAATGCCACCAGCCAATAGCGCCGTCCCCAACATGAAGAGCGCCAGCTGGCGTCCTGAAACGCCACGCCGCTCGCTCGGTTGCGCGCTGCTCAAATCCGCAAGCTTGCCATCCAGCTGATGTGCGCCATCGTTGACAACCACCTTTTCGCGCACCGTGGGCGGCAAACTGGATTGCAGGGGCCTGAAGCTCTCTGGCGGTCCCGGCTGACCTTCGCGCCAGGCGGCCTCCAGCGTCTCGAGGGTGTTGAGATGCAACACCTCCGGCATGTCACCAGTGAAGTCAGCGCGAACCATTGCTCTTAGCTCGGCGAAGACCTCGTCCTCGCGTCGAGTCAACAGCGCGCGCAAATCGGAGGCGAAGGCCTCCGCGCTCTCGTACCGAGCGGTGGTGTCCTTCGCGATCGCTTTGGCAATCGCCCGATCGAGCGCTGGCGGCACGTCGTTGCGCAGCGTAGCTAGTGGTGATGGCTTCAGCGTCAGCACTCTTCTGACGGTTTCCGACATTTCCTTGGCAGCGAACGGATTTTCGCCCGACAAGAGCTGATACAGAACCACGCCGGTCGCGTACACGTCGCTCTTCGGCGTCGCCTTCTCACTGGCGTAGATTTCAGGTGCGACGTAAGGAAGCTTGCCCTTGAAGGTGCCGTCCTGCGTTTGATAGCCACCCGCCCTGTCTTCTGCCATCAGCGCGATACCAAAGTCCAACAGGCGAACGTTGCCATCGACGTCCAAAAGCACGTTGCCAGGGGAGACGTCTCGGTGCACGACCTCGGCCCGAGAGCCATCCGAGCGCGTGAACGTGTGGGCATAGTGAAGCGCCTCCAGCACGCGCATAGTGATGAGCACCGCCACCTCCCACGGTAGCTGGCCGCGTGTTTCGCACACGTATTTCAACCACTGACCAAGGTGGTAGCCGTGCACGTAGTCGAGCACCATGAGCAGCGCTCCCTGCTCCTCGGCGAAATCGATGACACCGACGATGCCCGGATGTTGCAGGTTCGACAGAATGCGGGCTTCGCGGACGAACTGTGCCGTGCTGCTCTTCGAATCGTTCAGGTGAGGCAAGATCCTCTTGATAACGACGGGCTTCGAGAACCCGGCCGCACCCTCCACCCGCGCCAAATAGACGGCTCCCATCCCCCCCTGCGCCAGGGGTCGCACAACGCGGTAGCGTCCCAGAACCAGGGAGCCAATCAGTTCGCTTCTGTTCTTAGTCATGACCGACTGCGGCACGTCGCACGTAAATGTGCGTTCCGCGCTGCGGGTGAGTCAACCTGACAGCCAACGCATGGTCTCCAGTCGGCATCTCGGCCTTCTGGCTAAACCGTTGCTGGCCATCGAGTCTGGCGCTTTTCCCGTTGATTTCCACGCTCCAGCCAGGCTGGGCCACGCCGGAGATGGTAACTTGTTCCCCCTGCTTGGCATCTAGACCCACCGGAGTCTGCAAGCTCGCGGTTGGCGCCGCATTGTCGAACTTGATGTTCACTGTCGTTTGCCGAGACACACGCCCCGCCCCTTCGAAGTAGAAGGTGTGGCTACCTTCCACCAGGGCCCCGGAGCGAAATGAGTAGGAGGGCGACGACGACTCGTAGGTACGGTGTCCGCGTGCGGTACGGTGTGTAAGGACGAAGCTCGAGGCCTTGGGAGCCTTGGACCAACGCAGCGTGACGCTGGGCAGCTGGTTCTGATACATGACCGTGTAATTGCGGCCGTCGACTTCGACCACGGTGGCCGGGGGTTTCTTGGGAACGGGCCGCTTGCCAGCGTCGTGGAGAATCGTCAGCGTGCCGTCACTCGCCGCGACTTTGGCAATCCCATCCTCTTGCAGGCAATGCAGAGCGTACGCATGGCGCCCGGCGGCAAAAGAGAGGGCAACGGAGTTCGAACCGGTGGCAAACTGAAAACCCCCTCCAGATTTGACCCGAATCACCCCGCCGTCAGGACACTCGCTGCCGAACAGAATGCGCACGGCGGTGGGCGGCTTCGGATCGTGCACGACGGGGGATTCACCCGTACTGATCGTGATGTCGGAGTAGTCCAGACCCTTGCCTTCGAGCTTCAGTTGCCCGTCGCCACCGAGCAACGCCTCCTGGCCGCGGGTCACCTCTTGGGTGCCGCTCGCCCCTTCCACAGTAACGTGGTTCTTGGTCACTCGCACCCGCGTCCCCTTCTGGTCCAGGGTATCCAACGTCGCCGCCGCACCGGACGCCGTGACGATGGCACCTCCTGGAACGACGACCCGGGTGCGCCCTCCCGAGAGCGCCACGCGCCCCTGCCGTACTTGAACCAAAGTCCCGCCAGCACCTCCGATCCGATAGGTCCCCGTGCCCTCTAACAGAGCCGTCGAATTGCTGTGCCTCAGGCTGAGCGAGCTACCCTTGCGCACCTTGACGGAGCTTCCTGAAGGCACCCTCACGGCTCCGGGGGTCAGCGGGGTAAAAGCTTCCGCCGACGGCAACTTCAGACTGACACCGCTGCCCATCACCTGACCGGGAATGTCGCCCTTGATTGCCTCGACTTTTTCAGGGCCTTCGACCGAAGCTGCAGATTCGGGCGACGGCTGTGCTTCCTCGGGTTTCAGCGAAATACGCTCCAGTACCGCCTCGCCAATGCCGACCACAACACCCTGACCTTCGGTCACCTCTTTCTTTTTGCCGCTTTTGGTTTCGAGGATGGCGCGACCGACGTGGACTTCGAAACGGACCCCACGCGTCGTCCGTTTGACCACCACTCGACTGTTTGCGTCGATGCGGGCCAGACCCAAGCTGGTCTTCAGCACCAGTCCAGTATCCCTGGTTTCCAGCAGGGCTTCGCCAACTTCCACGTCGAAGCCTTGTTCGCCGCTCTTCGGCAGCGCGTCCGAAAAACGCAGCACCGTCTTGGGACGGACCTCGAGCTTGCTTCCGTCGTCCAGCTGCAACAGCGCCGTGGAATCGTTGTCAGTGCGCACGGCGTCCCCCATAGAAAACGTCGCTCCCACCGCCGCGGTGGTCCACTCTTCGGGCTTGGCCTTGGTATCGCGATCGACACGGCCCACCTTGGACTCCAGTCGCGCCAGCGTCACCTCACTACAGCCGCGGCATCCGGTGACTCCCAAACCGGAGACCAGCAGGAAGCAGAGCAGTACTGCTGTCGCAAGCCTCACTGCGTCCCCTTCATCATATCCACGTTCAACACGACCACGCCGTCCTTGCCGACCTGGGCCTTGAGCTTCTGAGTGCGATACCCGTCCAGTGAAACCTCCACGTCGTACTTGCCCGGAGGTACGTCGACGCGGAACGCCCCGTCCCCTGTGGACTCGACCTGATGTCCACCCGGTTCGATGCGCACCTGCGCCTTGAGTCCCTTGCCATCGAAGCCACGGATCAGTCCACGAATCTGTCCAGAATTCGCCACGGGAGTCATTGCCACCTGGATCTCGACGGGTTCACCGGCCGTCACCTCGACAGGTTCACGCCACTCTTCGAGCCGATCCGCACGCACCACCAGCTCAGCCCGACCGATCGGCACATCGGAAAGCTCGAAGGTCGACCCGGTAACGAATTTGAGCGACCGCACCTCGCCATCGAGGATGATTTCCGCCTCCGCATCACTCAGGGGATGGTTCGTATTCTTGTCGACCACCGTAATGCGCACTGTATTGGTGGGTGGCGGCTCGGCCTTCTTGGGCGGCTCGGGCGGCGGAGCGACCTTCCGGGGCGATTCGGGCGGCGGGGCGCCTCTCCGAGTTTCTGGGGAATCGCGTGCCAGCGGTACCTCCGGCCCCTGCCAGAAGCGATAGCGAAAACCCAGCAGGGCACCCAAGCGCGGTTCGATAGGAACCAACGGTGAGGCTGGTTCGAGGTCGGGGCGACTGCTGAGAGACGCGGTACCGAGCAGCTGCAGCGCAGCGACATCCGAAAGAGCAGCCCGCACCCCCAAGCTCGCTCGGAGTGGCGATTCGGCAAGCCCTGGAGCCCCGCGACCGATCAAAATGTCGCCAGACACTTCCGCCAAGAGTTCGACCCCGTCCAGCGGCACGCTGGTGCCGATGCCCACGAGCACGGCGTCGTACCCGCTCGCGCCCAGCGCCAGACGGTCGCCCAAACGGTAGCGATCGCGGTCCTTGGCAACGCCCTCGGTCATGTCGAGTCGGTATCCGGCATATCCCGCGATGCGTATGCCATCACCCCGAGCCCAACCGGACAGTAGACGCGCATCCAGTGCTGGGCTGCTGAAGGAGTCTCCGACGTGCTCCGCGCCGGGAAAGGTCGCCCCCAAGTCGCATCCGAGAGCAAAGCCCGAGCCAACCTCGTGTCCAGCGCGAGCCACCAGCGCAAAATCCGTCGTCGTACCAGTATCCGTTCCCATTCCGTCGTCAGGGTGCCGATCGTGACGCCCCAGCACGCGCGCCCCGAGCTCCAACCATTCGAGCGGCGTCATGCCCAGACCGAACCGCCCCTGAATGCGGTGATGGATACCTTCGGAAAGCTGACTCTCCGTGAACGCGTAGCCGGCATCGACGGCGAGCGCGAGCCGAGGCCTCTCGACTCCCACGAGTGGCACTCGCTCGACACCTGGCAATCCAAAGCTCGTGTCTCCCACTTGGACGCCACCGGCCGGTTTCGCAGCAACCGCTGAGGATGTGACGCCGAGTACGGCGACCGTGAGCGCCATTTTCGCGGGGATGCGGCAGCGGAGCATACGGTTCATCATCTTAGCCCACGGCACGCTGACGATGTAGCTGAAACCAGGTTTCTAACACCAACAGCTATCGGTAGTGGTTTATGGGATACAGCACGGGCGTGATGGCCGGGCGACGACCAACGCTCAACCTGGCAATCCCGAAAATTGAATCGACGGGGTATGCATCCGACACGCCCCCTCGACCCTCTGAAAGCTCGGCGCAGCATACGCCAGGGGCCGAAGCCAGCAAGCAGGCCCCATGGGCGCACATGTGCTCTGAACGGGTACCGCCTCACACATGTGGCGTACGCCCGCCAGCGGTCCGTCACGGATCGGTGAGAGCTCGCCAGCCTTCGAATCGATAACGGCGCGCGACCCTCGACCAAACCGAACTCCAACAGCCACGGGGCGAGAGTGCTTGGACGCCGACCGAGCACGCTCCTCGCCCTCAGAACGGGCCCTCGGCCCAGCGAGGGTACCAGCCACCGATGCTGAGCGCCCAGACCAGGTAGCGCTGAGACATATCGGCGCTCACGCTCGCCCGCCAGAGGTAGTCACGCGGCCACAGACCCAACACATTCCAGCGTATCAAGCGCACGTCCAGTCCGGTGGTCAGATGCCAGCGGGCGGAGCTGGTTTCGAAACGCGTGGGCTCGAGGTAGCTGCCCACACGCGCCTTGAACAGGTCGGGCCAGAGCTCGGATTCGGCACCAACGCGCGGCGAGTAGACGACCCGCTCTCCTGAACGGTTCACTTCTTGGCTCAAGAACGAGTCCACGCCAACCGACTGCGTTGCCTTTCCCGAAACGAGCAGCGAAGCGGACAGAAGCAGATAGTAGTGCTCGAGGGCAGCATTTCTGGAGCGAATCAGTAACCGCCCATTTTCGATGGCTCGCTCCAGAAGCTCGTCGTCCCGCGCTTGCTCGGCATCCAATTGTCGTTCGATCCGCGCACGTTCTTCGTCGCTCTTGGCCTGCGTGAGACGCTGACGCCGTTCGTCCTCACGATCCAACCGCTTGAGCCGATAGTGCAAGCTCGCGCGCTCCGCCAAGTCCTCGCCGCTCCGCCAGGGTGGATTGAAGGGGCGGCCGAACTGAACGGCAGCGCCCAGGTTGATATCCCAAGGCGCGCTGACCCGCTCGGGCAAATAGATGGGTCCCCCCTCGCCCGGGATCGTGATGTCTCCATTGGCGTCGGGCAAAAGGTCCTTCGAGAAGTTGGGATTCGTCTGGACGCCTTCCCTGAGCGCTGCGCCAATGCGGAAGGGTTGGTTGTTCGGTTTGAACAGTGCTCCCAGCTCGAGCCCGTTCCCGGTACTGCTGAACAGCCGACGCGTGCTCTGTTCCGTTTGCCCTTCGACCACCATGGTGAGCACGCGCGTACCGAGCCCGATAACCAGCTGCCCATCCAGAAACGCGTTGGCCGCTTGAAGATGGATCGTGTTGACCACGATGTTCACCCCCGGCACACCGCCCATTTGGGCCTCTGGCGTGTCCCCGAAGCCGTAGTTTTGTATCTCGGCCGTGCCGCCGAACCCGAACGTGCCCCACTGAAGGTTCAGTGCAGGAGTGGCGAAGACGAAGTCGGTGGGCGCCCCTCTGAGCGCTGTTGGAGAGCCGCTGTTGAAGAAGTCCGTATTCTCTATATCCGACGGATAGGAGATGGAGAACCCGGGGTAGTAGTCGAAGTAGTCGACCGAGTAGTAGGGGCGCACGGCCGGAGCTGCGGGATTTTGCAAGTTCCCGTCCACATCCTCGGCCAGAGCAACGTACGCGCCACCCAGCCCGATCACGCGCGACCCGGAGTAGACCGGGCCCTGAAAGAAATCGATCGAGTAGCGGCTGGTTTGGATGGCCTGGCCGTTTTCGCCGAGCTGCCCCCCGGCAACCGCATCGTCTTGACTCAGCCATATGGAGAGCAGCGCCCCGGCACTCACCAGATTTCTCAAAGGAACCTTGCCGGGCACTATCCACCCCGGTGTCGACTAACAGAGAACGCTCAGCCGGTCCAGGGAAAGGCTCCGGCCCCCACCCTCAATCGGTGGAGCCCGCTGCGTGCCGGCGCGGCCCCAACTTGAAGGGGCTGGACCGAGGGACGGAGCGGTCAGCTGAGGGCTAGAGGCGAGCGGGGGCCAGCCGCGCCGGCGCGCAGCGGGCTCCCGTCAAACCCCTCAGGCCCGGTTATGTGAGGTGAAAGGCAGGGCGTCAGCCCCAGGGTTCGAACCGCTCCCATCAGCAAAGTGTGGCAATGTTGTGTCTGCGTAAGCCGTCGAGCTGCTGTCGAGTGGTGGTGACGAGAGCGAAGAGGACGTCGCGCATCAGCCGTTTCCAGGGGATCGTGCGGCGCTCCTGGGAGCGCTGGGTAACGGAGCGAAACAGTGACAGGAGAGTGTAGGAGATACGCCGGAGTATCGCGACGACCAATGCTGCTCGAGGCTGAGCTTCGATCCAAGGATGGTCGTCTTCGGCAAAGACGGTATCGAGGATCTGGTGGGAGGTTTCGACGCCCCAGCGACGGCGTACAACCAGCAACCAATGCTCTTTGGTGAGCCGGTATTCGGGGAGGCTACTGATGAGGTAGTGATTGTCATGGCTGATGAGCTTGCCGTTCTTGTCGCGAATCTCGGTTTCAACGCGCAGCACCGAGCGCAGACTCTCCCAACCATCAGGGGCAGCTGTTGCCGCGCCGAAGTAGAGCCTTCGAACGATAATTTGACCACGTTGGATGTCCTCGCTCGTAGCATCGGCCTCATTGGCCTGCCGCGTCCCCAGCCAGAGCTTGGCTTCTTCGAACAGCGTGGGTTGAGCGGAGGTGAGCACAAACAAGTAGTGATAGCCAAGCTCTCGCACGAGTTTGGCGTTGTGTGCGGAGCAGGCGCCAGCGTCGTAGCAAACGAGTTGAAATAGCCCCGAGTATTCCTGACTCAACGCTCTCAGAGCCGCCTCGAACACACCCATCTCGTTGGTAGGTGCCGGAATGGGAAACACATCAATGACCGGTCCGATCGTGCACAGGGCATCACGCAGCGTGGTGTCGGGGACTCGGCGCTGGATGCCAAACAACCTTTTCATGGGCGAGCTCATGCGCTCGGTCATCTCCTCCACGTCAGCCAAGCTCCTGGCTCCGGTCAGCATGGCCCCGAGCACCGTGCGCAGCAGTGCTCCCAAGTCCCAGCGTTTGCCCCGGTCGTCGCGACCATCGGGGACTAGCTCGAGCCCAGCCTCATCCAAGCGCTTGGCGAAGAAGCCGTACAGGCGTCGATTCATGCGTGCCGTCATTCGCGATCTCCTTTTGTGTTGCAGCGGCCAGCTCGAACGCGCCATCGTGTGCCTCGGCCTTGCGCTGGTGTTTTTCCGCTGTTGTGTTTTCAAGTACTCGCAGCAGATCCCACGGAGACGCGAGGCCTTTCTCACGACAGCCGCCGTGGCCGTGTCCGAATCGGTGGCGGGTGGCGGGGCTCGGAAAGCCGTGGCGGTGACGGTGTACCGGGCCGCACCCGGAGCAGGGGAGCGGAGCAGCCCCAGCAGGGCAAACCAAACCAACCGGAAACACCACGCGCGGCGAAAGCTGCTAGAGTCTCCCACATGGGCTCGTGGGAAAGCTTGGACGAACCGACGCACTCGCTAACGATCGAATACTCGTTCAGGCCTGGCTCTACGGCACGCAGCTTCGTGACCCGGTTCCATGCCGACGAGCTGGTCGTGCTGAGTCCACCGGTCGGCGTGGACGCATCCGTTTTCGAGGAGCTCGAGCAGCACGGGCGCGTGACGGCGCTCGTTGCTCCCAATGGCTTCCATTACATGGGTCTCGAGCCCGCCCTCAGCGTGTTCCCGGAAGCGACCTTGTTCGCTCCCGAAGCCGCCGGCAAGCGCCTTCAAAAGAAGCTCGCGGGCCGCGTCCTTCACCCGCTCGCCGAGCTCCAAACCCGTAGCGAGGCCCCCGTGCAGATCCTGGAGGTGCCAGGGTTCAGCATTGGGGAGACCTGGGTCATCGTAAACAGGCCCGAGGGTCCGCTCTGGTATGTCAGCGACTCCTGCTTCAACATGTCGGCCTTCCCGGATTCCCTGCCCGTCAAGCTCTTGTTCAAGTGGACGAAAAGCGCACCGGGTCTGTGCATCAACGGCGTCGGCAACCTGTTCTTCCTCAAGGACAAAGCTGCGTACAGGCGCTGGTTCGAACAGCAGCTCGCTGAGCCACCCCGAACCCTCGTTCCGGCACACGGTTCCGTTGCGAGTGGCCCCGACCTCGCCGCTTCCTTGCAAAAGTTGGTCGAGGCGCGCCTTTGAGCCAAGCAAGCTGCCCCGGCGCCCCGCCCCGCCCGGCCTCGGGATCCGAGGGCAAGTCCATTGGCTCCGTGGGCCAGCCCGACTCAGTTGGCCTTCGGCTCGCGTGGCGCCTGGCGCGCGAATTGTAGATCATGCAGCGCACGATACAGGCCGTTCTGCGCGAGCAGTTGCTCGTGGTTGCCCGTCTCCACCACTCGGCCCTTGTGCAACACCACGATGCGATCGGAAGCGCGCACGGTGCTCAACCGGTGAGCGATCACCAGCGCGGTGCGGTTTTTCAGCACTTCCTGTAACGCCCGCTGCAGGCGAGACTCCGTGTCACTGTCCACGCTGGCGGTCGCTTCGTCCAAGATCAAGATCTGGGCGTCGCGATACAGCGCCCGAGCAAAGGCAATCAGCTGTCGCTCACCGGCGGAGAAGTTCGCACCGCCCTCGTCCACACGCGCAACGAGCCCCCCCTGCTTGTTGACCAATAGGTCGTAAGCGTCGATGCGCCGGAGCACTTCCTCGACACGCGCGAGATCGGGCGTTTCGCCCGCCGCAATGTTCTCGGCAAGGGTCCCGGAAAACAAGAAGACATCCTGCGGCACCACCGCGAACTGACGACGCAGGGTGGTGCGGTCCATGCTGCGAACGTCCTTGCCACGCACGCGAACGATGCCCCGCTCCACCTCGTAGAGCCTCAGGAAAAGCCCCGTGATCGTGGTTTTGCCTGAGCCGGTGGGACCCACCAGGGCGATCTTCTCGCCGCGTCTGGCCTCGAGATCGATGTGGTGCAGCACCGGTACGTTCGGCTTGTACGAGAAGCTGACGTCTTCGAGCTGGAGCGCCAGCTCGGGGTCCCCATCCTCGCTCTGTTCTGCCGGCGGAGCGTCTTCGGCATCGACTTCCAGCAAACGAAACACTCGCTCTGCACCCGACAACGCACTCTGCAGCAAGGTGTAGCGCTGAGCCAGCGCGCTAAGCGGCTGAAAAAACTGGGTCAAGTACGCAGAAAACGCAACCACCGTGCCAAACGAAGTCCGGTGGTAGCCGAGAGCAACGATAATGGACGCCAGAGCGATGGCGTGCACGGCGTCTATGGCGGCGTCCTGAATGGCATCGTACTTGATGGCCGAGATGTTCGCGTCTCGATAGGCCACGTTGATTTCGTCGAACTCTCGCTCGGAAGCGCGCTGCCGGTTGTACGCCTGGATCACGGTCATGCCGTTGACCTGCTCGTTCATATTGGCGTTCATGCGTGCGGTCTTGGCGCGAATCAGTCGAAACGCCGTGCGCGCTCGACGCCGCACCAGCCATACGATGACGCCAACCGGAGGCATCACGGCAAAAGCGATGATGCTCAGCTTGAAGTCCAACGACAGCATCAGCACCACGATGCCCAGAAGGCGGATCAGATCGCCGAAGGCATTCAACGCACCCGACGAGAACAGTTCGAGAATGGCGTCGACGTCGTTGGTGACGCGAGTGACCAGGCGCCCAACGGGCTGGTTGTCGAAGAACCCCAGTTTCAACCGATGCAAGAAGCTGAAGACATCGAGCCTCAAGTCTGCCATGGCCCGGGCGCCCACGACCTGCAGGGCGTAAATCTGGACGAAGTTCAGGAGCTGCTCCACGACCACCACCAGAGCGAACAGCATTCCTCCTCGCATTAGCTCGCCGGGATCGCCCTTGAGCACACCTTGGTCGATGGTCTCCCGCATGATCAGCGGTGTCAGAAGTGAGAGCAAGGCGGTAACCACCACCACCAGGGCCGCCACCCAGAACCACGCTTGGTGATTGCGCAAGTAGGGCCAGAGGTTGGACAGCAGACGAATGTCGTGGCCCTTGTCGAAGGTCGCTTCCTCGTGGAAGCGTTCCAGGATCGCCTCGGTGCGCTGTTTCCCCTGCTTCGCCCTGCGTTCGCCGAGACTGATGGCTCCGCTGCTGGTCATACGCCCGGCGCCCCCTGTGCGGCCACGAAGTCCACCTCACCCAAGCGCTCGAGTTCGTGTTGAATGCGTTGCTCTTCGGCGAACTTCGCATAGATACCGCCATGGGCGATAAGCTCTTCGTGAGTACCAGATTCGACGACGCGCCCCTTGTCCAGCACGAGTATCTTGTCGCAACGGGCCGCCGCCGCCACTCTGTGAGTCACGAGAATGACGCCGCGTTCAGCCCGCTCACGATCGATAGCGTCCAGAATCCGTCGCTCAGTGCGCGCGTCCACGGCACTGAGCGGGTCGTCCAGCACCAGGAGCTTCGGCTTGACCAACAGCGCACCCGCCAGCGCGACCCGCTGCTTCTGCCCGCCGGAAAGTTGCACTCCGCGTTCGCCAACCACAGTGTCGAGGCCGTCCGGAAGCGCCAGGAGCTCTTCCAGAACGTGTACCCGCTCCGCGGCTTCACGAATGCTCAAAAGCGCGGGCTCGCTGTCGGCGTCATCCAGAGCGAAACCGATATTCCTGGCCACTGTCGTGGAGAATAGGAACGCATCCTGCTGCGCGTAGCCAATGGTGTCGCGCACGTAGTCGAGCGGGAGGTCACAGACGTCCTGACCGTCCAGAAACACTTGGCCGCGCGGCGTGGCTTGCAAGCGGGGCAAAAGCACGGCCAGCGTACTCTTGCCACTGCCCGTGCGCCCTACGACGGCCAGCGAAGCCCCGGGCTCGAGGGAGAAGCTCACGTCGTCCAGGACACGGCGCGCAGCGTGCGAGAAGCTCAGGTGCTTGACCTCCAGACGACCCTTGGCTGGGGCATCGGGCGTGCGCGGGCCGTCGAAGATGTCCGGCACCGCCTCGTATATCTGCTTCAGACGCGAGTAGGCAGCTCTGCCTCGTTGGACCAAACCCACCAAGAACCCCAGCGACATGAGCGGCCAGGTGAGGCGGCCGAGCGCGCGGTAAAAAGCCAAGAAGCCGCCGGCATCCAGCTCATGATGCAGCATCAAGTAGCCGCCATACCAGAACACCACGAGGGCACCCATGGCGGTAATCGCCTGCATGACGGGCCCGAATGAGCCACGCAACCGCGCCAGTGCCAAGCTACGCTCGAGGTAGTACTGGTTGGTCTTCTGGAACTCGCCGGTCTGTTGGTCTTCCAGCGCGAAGCAGCGAACCACCCTGACCCCCGCGATGCTGCCCTGCACCTGTTCGCTCATCTTGCCGATCGCCTCTTGGTTTTCGCGCGTGCGACTGTAAAGCTGCCGAGAGAAGCTGCGTGTGACCAGCACCAGGAGCGGCAGCGGCGAAAGCGCCGCCAGCGTGAGTGCAGGCGAGATGGGAAGCGTCACGGCCAAGGCACTGACCAACGCGAAGGGCGTATTGATGACGTTGAGCACCCCAAAACCCAGGAGCAAACGCACCTGCACCAGATCGTTGGTCACCCGGCTCATGATCTCGCCTGAGCTCATGCGCTGGAAAAACGAGGGCCCAAGCTTGTGCAGGCGATGCAGGAGCGCGCGCCTGAGCTCGTATTCGGCGATACGGCCGGCATTGAAGACCGCCAGACGCGAAAGCACGCGAGCCACGAACGCGCCCAGAGCGACGCTCACCAGAAGCAGCCCGATCTGCAATGCTACCTGGTTTCTGCCGCCCATCGCCGCGTTGATCGCGGACATGAAGTGATTGTCGAACCACCACTGCGCGGTCTGGTACAACCCCAAGAGCAAGAGGCCCACGCCGTAGCGCCCGGCGTGCCGTCGGAACTGGCTGCCGATCTTGACGGGGATCTTCTCTGGATCGACAGGTCTGTAGCGAAACATGGCGTGCGTCGAGGCCGGGCTCGGGCGAGCCTGCCGTGACTCAGCCGTGTAGGGCAATCTTTCCAGTCTGGCTACCCCCTCGACGCCTTCGAGGGTCAGAAAATCTCAGACCGCTTCGCGAATACCGCGGCGCCCATCGAGCGGCCACTGGATGGCGGGCAAAGGAAAGGCCGGCTTCGCGAGCAGGTAGCCCTGGCCGAAGTGGACACCGGAGTCGGTCACGGCCGTGAGTTCGCCAAGTGTCTCGATTCCTTCTGCAACTACCCGAGCCCCGAGTTCATCACACAGGCGCACGACGTGTTTGACCAGCGCCTGCTGGCGGCGCGAAGCATCGATACCGCTGATGAGGGCGCGGTCGAGCTTCACGATGTCCGGCTCCAGATCGATGATGCGCTTCAGATTCGAGTAGCCAGCGCCGAAATCGTCGATGACCAGGTGGGCACCCGTTCGCGAGCAGACTTCCTTGAGCACGTTGACGCACAAGTCGTAGTAGCTGAAAGCCGCCGATTCGGTGATTTCCAGATAGACGTCGTGGTCGTGGAAGCAGAGAGGGTCATCCGGACGCACCAGCCAGTGCTGATTGAGCTCATGGGGGTGCAGATTGACGAACAGCGTGGCGTTTTGGACTCGATCGAACGCCACCTCACGCACCGCCCGACCGAGCTGACCGGTACAGCCCTCGGCTACCGCGTGTTCGAACAGGAGCTGGGGATTGGCGAACTCGGGCCACTTGCAGCGGCACAACGCCTCGTAAGCAAAAACGCTGCCGTCCGACACGCTGACGATGGGCTGATAGACGACGTTCAGATCGGTAGCCCCGACTTCCGTCACCGAACGCCCTCGCTCGCGGGGAATCGGGGTCAAGAATCTAGCGCCATCGTCCATCTCGCGTGCCACGCCGGGGCGTGAATCGTGGACCCCAGCCGCTTCAGAAGAATACGGCGCGAGCCGGAATGTCCTAAGCAGATTCCGCACCGCTCCGAGTAGGTTGGGGTCTCAACCTGAGACCCCCACTCAGAACAGGCCAATGCTGAAGTGGAAGGCCCCCAGGTCTTCCCAGAAGCGCTGGTTCTTTCGGTCTGGCATCAGCATGTCCAGAAAGCGTTCGAAGTTGATGCCATAATCGAAAACTAGCGGACCAACCGGCGTAGCGATGCGCAGCCCTGCGCCGAAGGCGTAGCGCAGCTTGATCGGGCGCACGACATCGGTGCTGGTCCACAGGTTGCCGGAGTCCACGAACACGGCGGTACGCAGCGTCTGGTCGAGCGGAATGCGTAGCTCGATGCGCGGGTTGATGAAGAAGTCCCCACCCCGGATCACCACTTCGTTGGTGGTCAAGCAGCGGTCCGGTGGCTCCGCACGACCACACGCGGGGTCGGCGGCGCTCTCGAGCAAGCGGCGGGCGATGTCCTCGGGAATCATCGCGTCCTGCAGAAAGCCGCGGATAGTGTCGAAACCGCCCATGAAGAACAGTCGATCGGGATAGGTCCGCGACTCGTCCGTCAACTGTTGGATGAGCCCCCAGCGAAAGCTCCCCGCCAACGAAAGGCCAGCGTCGCTGAGCCGCAGGTAGCCCGCCACACGATTCGTGTAGCGAAGGAAGTCGCTGGGCGTCGCCGCGAAGACTCCCGCGTCACCCAGCGTGCTCGCTGTGTCGTCGGCTTCGACCGGGTTGGCGTTGACGTGCTCGACGCCACCTGCCACGAATGTGCCACGCGTGGGGTCCAGCGGCTGATCGCGACGGTCCCACGCGACCTCGACACGCTGGGCAAAAGCCACGGTGGTGCCTTCGGGGACGCGAAATACGTTGCGCAACTGCGGGTTGTTACGCACGTAATCCTCGAGCGCGCCTTTCTGTTCCTCGCCGAAGATGCTCGCGTCATTCAGTTCTACCGAGCCCCCGAGCTGCGCCGACAGCTGGCGGCTATGTCGATACAGTACCGTGAGGATGGCGGCGTCCTTGGTGATGCCGAAATCGCGGGAGTTGTCGCGCACGTCGATGCCTTCCACGCTGAGTCGGAAACGCGGGCCCAGGCCTATTTCCGGAAACTCCACCGCGACCGAATTACGCCGTTCCAAACGCTGGATCAGGCTCAGCTCTTCGAACTTGTCCCGCACGTCCTTTTCGAAGATGAGCGCGATGGGCAGGATGCCAAGCTGACTGCGCGCGGTCAGCTGTATGGCGGAGCCGGCAATGCTGCGGTGGCCGTACTCGAAGGTGAAGCGGAAGCCGTCCCCCGTGCTGAACCCCGAGCGGGTATCCACGTATTGCAGGTTCTTTTCGGCAAGCGTGACGACCACCACCTTCTCACGCGCCGGCACGTACGGATCCTCGAAACCGACCGTCGCGGACGCGAACACGCCGAGGCCTGCCAGCTGTTCCTCACTGCGCCGCACCAGGCTGCGCCGATACAGCCCCCCGGGCTCCAGAGCAATGTGTCGCCGGATCAGGCCTTCCTGAGTGCGCTTCGCTCCGCGTATTTCGATACGCGACACGCGCACCTGTTCGCGTTCGACAATCTGGAAGCGAACGCGACCGCGGGTGTGGTCGTAGGAAAGGTCGAGCGTGGCGGTCACTTCAGCGAATGCGAACGCTTCTTCGGCGTAGCGTTCGAGAAGCCGCTGTCGAGCTGCCTCGACCTCCACCAGCGAAACCGGCGCACCCGGTTCGAGTTCTGCCACTTCCGCGAGTTCCGACTCCACCAAAGCTCGATTCCCCTCGAACGAGACATCGTACAGGCGCGTCAAGGGGCCCAGCTTGACGGGAATCACCAGCGCGGCATCGTCTGCGCAGATCACCGACTTCTTGCTGTTGCCCCTGCAGACGTGGGATTTCCCCTCGGGCTCGGGCAGCGGCAACCCGATTTCGTCGTACCCACAAGCATACGCCGGAATGCGCGGCACGCTGAGCAACTGGCAAACGCCGGGCTGCACGCGCGGATCGCACTGACCGCGGATCAACCTCATGGGCCCCACTCGAACACTCAAATAGCCGCGCGAGCGGTACAGATCTTCCAGATGCTTGAGTGCCCGTTCGTACACCTCGGGCACGTAGTACTGCCAGGGTTTCAGCTGGTAGGGAACGACCGGATTGCGTGGCGTGCCATGCGGTCCCAGTGCATCGTCGACGGCCGCTGGATTGACAGCTTGCAATAGCGAGTCGCCCGGTAGCTCGCTCGCCAAGAATCCGTCCAGCTCCGAATCGAGTTCCGCGGCGTCTAGGGGCCCGGTGAGGCAAGGATAGTGCCGCCGGGTGACACGCAACGGCTGTCCTTCGTGAATGTGAAACCAGAGTTCGACGACGGCCCCGTCCGGGCTCTTGCGCAACTCTACCGTCGACTCGAAATCGAAGAAGCCGCGTGCCAGATAGAACTGCTCGAGCTTTTCCTGGAATGCCTGTGGCGTGTATTCGTCGGTAGATTCGCCAAGCAGCTCGGTCTCCAGGGTTCCGTCGTCGAAGGTTCGGTTGTTCTGGAATCTCAGACGCATCAACGGGCCCGCGTCGACATCCACGATCAGGTGGGCCCCCTCGGGCCGCGACTCGAGCCTGTGCCCCACACTCGCCCGATGGAAGCCCGCCCGTTGAAGCCGTTCAGCCAGCGCCTCGTCGGCAGCGGTGAGAGCCTCCTCGCTGGCAGGCTGTCCGAGCTCGACGTCGTAGCTCGAGAGCAAAGGATTCAGGCGAGCCCGATTGGCTTCCGGAATCACACTGAAGCGACGCTCGGCCACCAGCTCGGGCTGCCCGGGCTCGACAACGATGCTGAGGAGCACGCGCTGCGGATCATCCGTGTCGACGACCGTCGCCCGTGCTCGAGCCTTCGGAAAGCCACGACGTCGATGCGCTTGCTCGATGCGCTGCGTGATACGCGGCAGCTCCAGCGCGGTCAGCTCCATGCCAACTTCGACCTCCGCAGCCGCCAGCGTGTCCTCGCGATTCAACCCGCTTCCCTCCAGACGCACTCCAGCCACCAGGCGTCGGGGAGCCACCGAGAGCTTCAGCACCCAGAGCGCTCCCTCACGCACCACCACCGCTTTGGCCGACGCGAACTGACCGCTATCGAGCAATTCACGCATGGCTCGCCGTGCCACCTCGGGAGTGAACGGATCGCCGACGCGTACGCGCGCGAGGCGAACCGGCGTCCGCCAGAGACCCCCGTCGAAGACCACGTCGATACGACCGATGCGCGCGCCAGCGGGAGGCTCTGGTGGAGCAACGCTGAGGCGAGGCACTTCACGGGAAGCGCCGGCCTCTTCCGACCGCTGGGCCAAACCGAGACGGGGGGCCAGCAGCGAGGCCACCTGGACAGCCAGGGCTAGCTTGCCTCGCCAACTGCGCATGGCCTTTCTTTACACGACTCGGTGCCGATGAGAACTATTGACCAAAGTCGGTCCGGTGTGCACTGCGCCCCCGGGGTACCTCCGGCATTTTTGCCAGCGCGGTGCAGATGACAATACTACTAGGCACAAGCGTGACCTCAGCACCTGCACAGCCCGACGCAGCGTCCGCACGGCGCGATGGCGCCCAGCCCACGAAACATCGGGGCCCGGGCAGCAAGGGCCGTGCGCTTTCGACGAAGCCGAAGCGTCTTCGTCGTTGGCTATTGGGTCTCGGGCTGGGAAGCACGGCTACGGTGATCATTCTGTGGTTCGCGATTCACCACATTCCCTGGATGGGCCCCCTGGTGGCCAATTCACTGCGCAGGGTGATCGGCACCGAGAACGTGACGCGCCTGGAAGACTTCGCCTACGGCGTCGAAGATCGCTTCAATCGGGTCTGGAAGAAGGACGAGAAGCCCAAAGCCTACTGGGACGTCAAGAGCGCCAAGCAGGCAGCCGCCAAGCTGCCGAAGAAGCCAGCTCCAAAAGAGGAGGCGAAGCTCGCGCGCTTCGAGCTCCGAGATCCAGGCCCGGTTCACAAATCCTGGTCTGCGCCCGGAGACGGCGAGTGGGTCCCCATCGTCGATCCGAGGCACCCGGACGATGATGTCCGCATGCTGAAAACTCTGCTTCACCCAGACAAGCACCGCTCCTGGGCCGATTTGTTCGTGGTCGCGGTCGATCTTCGAAGGGTCGACGTGCATGCCGTGGCGGGCTACCAGGAACCCCGTAGCGACAAACCCGAAGCACAGAACTACGAGCGTTTCGCCAAAATACCTCCGGCTGAGCACGCCCAGCTGCTCGCGGCCTTCAACGGCGGCTTCATGACCGAACACGGCGGCTATGGCATGAAGATCGACGGCATTACCCTGGTCGACCCGAAAGAAAAGGCCTGCACGCTGGTCAAGTACCAGGACGGCAGCATGCGCGTCGGACCTTGGTTCGCGCTCAGCGAACGCGAACCAGACATGCTCTGGTATCGGCAGGCACCCAACTGCATGTACGTGAACGGCAAAATGCATCCAGGCCTCACCGCCGCCCATGCGCGACACTGGGGTGCCACCCTGGACGGCGACACCGTGATCCGGCGCTCGGCGGTGGGCATGGGCGAAGACGAGAACACCTTGTACGTAGGAATCAGCAACCACACCACCGCGCGCGTGATGGCAGAAGGCATGCGTCATGCTGGAGCCACCACCGTCGCGCAGCTCGACGTCAACTGGTCGTATCCGAAGTTCGTGCTCTACGAACCCAAAGGCGAAGGCGGCAAGCTCATCGCCGTCGCGCTCGTCGATGGCTTCGAGTTCTCGGAGGACGAATACATTCGTTCCCGGTCCATGCGCGACTTCTTCTACCTGACTCGAAAGGTTCGCCCCGGTTCGGCTTCCGAACCGCGCGACTGAACGTGCCCGAGCTCCCAGAAGTCGAAGTCACCAAAAGGCGCATCGCCCCGGTGCTGGTGGGGCGCACCATCGCTCGCGTGCGCACCACGTCGCCGAGTTACTTCTTCCTGACGCCCCCGGCGAGCCTGCGCCCCGCGCTGCGCGGCCGCACGGTGCTCGGGCTAGAGCGTCACGGGAAATACCTGATCGCGCAGCTGGATACCGGACAGAGGCTGCTCCTGCACCTGGGCATGACCGGACAGCTGTTCACCTCCGATGCGCACAGCCCCCGCCTGCTCTCCAGCACGGCCCGGGCAACGCTGACTCCGGAGCGGCAGCAGCGCTTTCGCCCCGACCCTCACACGCATCTGCGCTTCGAGTTCGTGGACGGCGGGCCTGAGCTCTACTTTCGCGATGTGCGCAAGTTCGGCAAAGTGCGCTTGCTGGCTGCCGACGAGGTCGATCGCCGCCTGAGCCGCCTGGGAGTCGACGCGCTTCGGGCCAATCCCGAGCGCTTTCATGCGACGGCCCGACTCAGAAAGGTTGCCATCAAGTCGCTACTGCTCGACCAGTCCGTGCTGGCGGGTGTCGGCAACATCTACGCGGACGAAGCCTTGTTCCTCGCTGGAGTGCGGCCGGGGCGTCTGGCTCGCCGCGTCACCCGACAGGAGTGCGCACTGTTGATTGACGCCCTGAAGCAAGTGCTGCGGCGTTCGATCGCCACTGGCGGCTCTAGCATCAGCGACTTCGTGCAACCGAACGGACACGACGGGCGCTATCAAGACGAACGCTGGGTGTACGCTCGCGAGGGCAGAGCCTGCCGACGCTGCGATGCCCGCATCCGGCGTGTCGTTCTGGGGCAGCGCTCAGCTCACTTTTGCCCCACCTGCCAGAAGTAACGCGCTATCCTGACTCGATGACTCTCGACGCTGCAAAACGCGCCGCCGCGCGCGCCGCCCTCGCCTACCTTCCCGAGAGCGGTGTGATCGGGCTCGGCAGCGGTTCCACAGCTAGCTTGTTCATCGAAGAGGTCGGTGCACTGGTGCAGCAGGGAAGAGCTCTGAAGGGTGTCCCCACCAGCGAACACAGCCGTACGCTCGCAAGGCGCTTCGGTATCGAGCTGCTCGACGACATCGGACCTTGGTCGATTGCTGTCACGGTGGATGGAGCCGACGAGGTCAGCAAGAAGGCCGATTTGATCAAAGGAGGAGGCGGGTGCCACACGCGCGAGAAGATCGTCAACCAGGCATCCGACGCCAACATCATCGTCGTCGATGACTCGAAACTATCGGAGTGGCTCGGCGAGCGCTGGGCGGTCCCCGTAGAGGTGCTGGCGTTCGGGCACCGGGCCACCTTGCAAGAACTGGAGCGCCTGGGCCAAACCAAGCTTCGCGAGCGCGATGGCAGGCCCTGGATGACCGACGCCGGCAACTACCTTTACGACGTGAACCTCGGCAAATTCGAGTCTCCCGCCGAGGTCGACGCCGAGCTGCTCGCGATCCCCGGTGTCGTCGAAACCGGGATTTTCTGTGGTCGGGCGGACCGCGTCATCGTGGCGAGCGAAAAGGGTGTGTTCGAAATCCAACCCTAGCCGATGCACACAGGGGTGCGAACTGCAACACTTGTCGACGTGCCCCAGACTTCCCCCACCCAGCAGGCAGTCAGTGTGGTGAACCCGAGCCGCGCGATTTGGCCCGGAGCCTTGCTCGGACTGGCGCTGGCGCTCGCATTGTCGTGCGGCGTCAGGCAGTCCGCTGCCCAGACGGCGACAACCGAGCGAGCCCGGCCGGCGAACCTCGAACGCGCCCGACGCGGCATCGTGAGCATCGAAAGGCAAGGCCGACGCATCGGGCTGGGAACGGTGCTCAACGGCGACGGCAGGATCTTGACGGCGCTTTCCGTCCTGACTCACGGCAACGATCTGAGCGTGCGCTACGCCGACGGGAGCCTCTCGCGTGTTCGCGTAGTCGAAAGCGACCGTGCCTGGGATCTGGCTCTGTTGATACCGCTCGAAACGAACTGGAAGGATGGGCTCAAGGCCGCGCGCGCGAATCTGACGAGCGGGGCGAACACCTTGACCAAGCCCGTGTTGGGACAGAGCCTGCGGCTCGCTCCGGTAGCGTTCACCAGCACCGACGTCTTCATCGGCCACGATGGGGCCATCCTGAACCACGCGCTTTGGCTGAAGACGCCGATCTCGCAACTCGAAATCGGGACGCCACTGCTCGACGAGCGGCTCGAGGTGCGTGCCCTGGTCGCGCGCGCTTGCGCGCCCAAAACCGAGCCGTGTCGCCTCACGCCTTACGGAGTCCCCGTGGGGGCGCTCCGAGCTTTCCTCAAGGGTGTGCCTCGTACTGCCGAGCTTCCCAGGCCCTGGCTCGGGGTGACCACGCGTTCGCTGGACGCGCCGCTGATCCGGGGCGCTCGGATCACCCGGGTGCTCCCCGGCAGCCCGGCGGACCTGGCCAAGCTCGAGGCAGGACAGACGCCCGGGGAAGGGGATGTCATCGTCGCCATTGCAGGCACACCCGTACCCACCCGGCAGGCGTTCCTGGACGAGCTCGGCCGTCATTCGATAGGCGAAACCGTGGTGATGCTCGTATTCGGCCGTGGAAAGTATCGCTCCGTCGAGCTAGCGCTGGCCGCGGCCCCGCCCGGACAGGCGGCTGCCCCCAGCCAAAAGGAGGGCGCGGGACGGCGCGACTCGCGACAAGGCAACGTCAAACGAAACACCACCAGGCCGAAATCCGCTCCGAAATAGGCCAAAAATCTCGGTTTGAGCTGGAACTGACGATCCGATTGACAAGGGGCCCTCGCACTTAGGAGACTCGCTGAACTTGTCGTAAACTCTAGTGAAGCTTTAGATTTGAGCTAAGACCGGTGACATCGCTTCGCATCGAAGTTGCAGGACAGACCGACGTTGGTCGCAAGCGCGCACACAACGAAGACAACTTCTCGATTATCGCTGAGTTCGGTTTGTACGTCGTGGCCGACGGCATGGGTGGGCACGCGTCCGGCGAGGTTGCCTCGAAGATGGCGGTGGACACACTGCAGGAGTTCTTCTCGGCAACGGCCGACGACCCCGAGCGCACCTGGCCGTACAAGATGGATCGCTCCAAGGGCTATGAGGAAAACCGACTGATTACCGGCATCAAGCTGAGCAACCTCAGAATCTACGAACAAGCGCAGCGCAACTCACGGCAACGGGGCATGGGTACCACGATCGTCACGTTGTTCGCGGTCGAGGACGGGGTGTACGTTGCCCACGTGGGGGACAGCCGTGTGTATCGAGTCCGCAACGGGCGAATGGATCAACTCACCGAGGACCATTCGTTGTTGAACGACTACAAGAAAATGAAGCACCTGACCGACGAGGAGATCGCCAACTTCCCGCACAAGAACGTGATCGTACGAGCGCTCGGCATGAAGGACACGGTCAAGGTCGACACTCGCTTCGAGGCCCCTCGCGTCGGCGACATCATGCTTCTATGTACCGACGGGCTATGCGGCCCGGTCTCCGACGAACGCATTTTCGAAATCATCAGCACCCAGCCCGATTTGCCGGCCGCCACCAACCAGTTGATCGAGGAAGCCAACATGAACGGCGGTCCCGACAACGTGACCGCCGTGCTCGCCCGTTGGGTGGACTGAATCCGTCCCTAGCTTACCGCAGACGAGAAAAGCCCTACGTTCGGTTACGACCCCACGATGCGCGCGCTCGGCTCCATGCTGAAGTAAGACGTACTGCGGGAGCCCGGCCGCGCTCTCACCAGGGCATGGCCAACCGCTCTTTGACCGCGTCCCCCCATTCGGTCGTGGGCCAGGTGTAGACCGTCCCGGCGCCTTCGAAACCGCAACCATCGTAGCCGTTGCCCCCCTCGTCGGCGAGCAGGTTCGGATCGCAGCGCTGGTGGAAGTTCCACGCAATCCAGGGCACGTCGTTTTCCTCGGCCACCTGCATCAGCGTTTTGGTATCCGCGATGGTCATGTACTGATGATAGCCAAACTCACCGATCAACATCGGCAGCTGGGCGCTCGGCTTCACGACCAGATCGTCGAAATCCGATGCTGGATTGTACACATGCACCTCGTAGGCAATATTTTCCCCAAGCGGATGCTCGATCCAGTAGGACAGGTCGCGCGCCCAGCGCTGGGAGGCTTGGGCCACGATGATGTGTTGGGGTGTACCGTGGGCGTCCTCGACACCGCGGATAGTCTGGATAGCTTTTTGAAAAATATTGGCGAGCGCGGCATTCTCCGACTCGTCATCGTGCGGCTCGTTCATCAGCCCGAACAGCACCTGAGGGTTGTTGACGAACGCCTCGGCCAGCATCTCGTAGACTGGCAGCGTATCTTCAGTCGGCCAGGTGCCATGCTTCTGACCATCGGGAACCATCGACGGATCCAGGAAGAGGGTGACCATGACGTACACGCCCGGCTTCGATGTCATGTGATTCACGACGGTCTGCACGTCCTGATAGTATTCGGCGTCGTCGACGATGCTCCGCCACTGGACGCGGAAGCCGCCATCGTCGGCGAAGGACCAGAGGTTGAAACGGATCAGGTTGGCGTGCCAGTTGTCGATGAGCTCGTCGGCCCAAGCCATCAACCCCTCGGGGTCTGGAGGCAGCCCGCTACACGCATCGCATGAGCGCGTATCGTGCAGATTCGCCCCGCGGCCATGAAACAGCTCGTCGTTCTCCGTCAGAATGTCGTCTTCACTCGTATGCAACCAGCCCGAGCTACCCGTGGTGCCCGTAGTGCCCGTGGTGCCCGAGCCGCTGGTGGACGTGACGCCGCCAGTACCGACGCTACCGGAAGAACCTGCGGTGGTACCCGCGCCCCCCATGCCGCCGGTGACACCGAAGGACGACCCACTCGTGACCGTGCCATTCGAATTTCCCACGGCACCGCTCGTGGATACTCCCATGCTGCCGTTCGAAGCATTGCCCGCCGTGGTGGCCGACATGCCGGCGCCGGTGGATCCCGTCCCGCCCGTGGTTCCCTGGCTCGTGCCGCTCTGGAAGACCCCACCCGAGTCAGACGACGAACAGCCGAGCGCGCAAAACCCCAGAGCTGCCCAGCAGCCCATCTTTGCCAGTCTGGTCATTCCGAACCTCCCTACCGGTCTAGCATGTCGACGAGCCTGTAGCTCGCCAGAGATCGAGGCACACCTCAATCCGCAAATCAATCAGGAGATTGCGCCAATACTCATCGCGCTCGGCCAGCGCCCCAAGGCACTGTCACTGCACACACATGTGAACCGTCACGACAATGCACGCCCTTGCCTCTAGCAATCCGGGCGTTGAAGTCATTGCCAAGCTCAGCGCTGAATTTCCAGGCAACGTCCGAGGGACTTCGCGACGTGCTCGAGCTCGACGGTGTGGATCGCGGTGCGACGGAGTGCCTCGTAGGGTGGAGCAATGGCGTTCCGGTCGCGAAAGATGATGTCGATCGCGCAGCGTGCTCGCCTCCGCTTTGGTTCCGCCTCCACCGAGTTGGGGTCTTACGAGCGGATTGCCCAGACGACACGACGACGTAGCCGTCGCGGGTTCAGTCCTCGGAGGCAGCCAGACGCTGTTCGATGGCTTCCAGGTGGGCGTTGACCTGTGGGTCTTTCGCGCGGAGCGCCTCGACTCGGCGGACCGCGCTCATCACCGTGGTATGATCTCGGTTGCCGAAAGCGCGTCCGAGCTCCGGAAAGCTGCACTTCAAACGCTGCCGACACAGGTACATCGCCACCTGGCGGGCGAACGCGATACTCTTGTGACGGTCCTTGCTGAGCAGCTCGGCGTTGCTGAGGCGGAAGTGCCCGCAGACGGCGCGCTGGATATCCTCGACGCTCATCACGTCCCGCTGGGCGGGTGCGGCCTTCGCCAGCTCGCTCAGCGT
Organism: uncultured delta proteobacterium; assembly: GCA_963809955.1. Lineage (GTDB taxonomy): Bacteria > Myxococcota_A > Polyangia > Polyangiales > Polyangiaceae > JAICQQ01. Next base: position 149,967 of record CAWELQ010000023.1, on the reverse strand, counting down.
AAATTCCGGGTCGATGGGTCTTCCCGTCAACGACGACTTGGCGGCCAGGCGAATCAGCGCGCCTTCGAGCTCCCGAACGTTGCTCTGGACGTTTTGCGCCAGAAGTACGGCAACCTCGTCGTCGAGCTTGATGCCTTCTAGGTAGGCCTTCTTCTTGACAATCGCCACCCGAGTTTCGAGCTGGGGAACCTGGATGTCCGCAACCAGACCGGAAGTGAAGCGAGACACGAGCCGCTCCGGCATGCGCTGGAGCTGCTGTGGATACTTGTCACTGGTCACGATGATGGGCTTGTCGGCATCGTGCAACGCATTGAACGTGTGGAAGAACTCTTCCTGTGTCTGCTCGCGCCCTGCCAGAAACTGGATGTCGTCGAGCAAGAGAAGATCGCAATCGGTGCGGTAGCGTGTACGAAAGTCGTCCATCTTGTGATGCTGAAGTGCCTCGATGAACTCGTTCGTGAAGTGCTCGGCCGACACGTAGACGATTCGCGCTTCGGGACGCTCCTCGAGCACTTTGTGTGCAATGGCGTGCATGAGGTGTGTCTTGCCGAGCCCCGTGCCACCAGCGATGAACAGCGGATTGTAGCGGGGACCTCCTCCGCCCGCCGACGCGAGCGCGGCGGCGTGGGCCAGCTCGTTCGATGGCCCAACCACGAAGTTGGAGAAGGTGTGCTTGGGATTGAGGCTGACCGTGAGCGCGGCGCGGGATGGGGGGGGGACGGACTGAGGGCGCGGGGGAGCAGGTGGGGGCACGGAACGCGTCACCTTAGCCGCGCAAACCGGGTTCTCCAAGTCACTGTTGATGCTCCACTGAACACGTATGCCCTCGTGCTTTTCGTGTCCCAGAAGTTTGTCCAGTTGGGTGACCAGTTCTGGAAGGAAGTGCGCCTTGACCCAGTCGCGCACGAAACCATCTCGGGCAGTGAGCTTGAGGACGCCATTGTCCAGATGGTCGAACTGCACGCTGGAGAACCATTGTTCGAAAGACGCGGGGGAGCGGCTTCGGGTGTGTTCGACGGCCTTGTTCCAGTTGTGGATCACTTCAGGGCTACTCAACATGGGTGTTCGGTTGAATCTGGGATCTGTAACCTTAACGACAAAATAAAAGTCCCCCCAAGTTATCCACAGGACTGTGGATAGCAGAGCTAACCAGGCGCGTTGTTATTGATGCGCAAAGTGCCGAACCACCAGCGAGCGGTGGCTCTGTTCGTGCTGACTGCTATATGACGAATTGCCCCTGTAACAACTTTGTCTGGTCTGATGACTTGGCTTCGCATTGCGCGAACACCTCGACCCTAGAGTGCGAGTGCCCGCTGACCCACCCTCCCGGCCTAGGTACTACCCGGTGGGTTTTCGCGCCTTGCCGCAACCGATAAGCACGGCGAAGTCGGCTGGCTGATGCGCCTTGGGCTCTGTACGAGACCGGCGCCACGTGAACAGGAAGGGATGTGCGTTAAGTACGCCGATGACTTCTGGTACTGCACGTTTGTGGAACGGCGTTGCGATAGATACAGCATTGCGATGGGTTACACAGTGCGTGCGGCCGACAGGTTGCGAGCTCCCGAGCGCTAAGGAACGGCAGCTAGCACCGCTTTTCGATGGAGTTCAAGTCTTCAGTTTTTGATGACTCGTTCTCGGCGAAAAAAAAGCCAGATCGTTTTCTGGCGATTGAGTGCGAGGGTGCTTTGACGCCGCGCGTTTGTAACGCGCTTCACTAAACCGGCATGGAACAGCTGTGATCACGACGCGCCTCCGCCTCGGTGTTTTCATGAAGCAGCAACTTCCTTGGTTTGAAAGATCAAGAGTCGTTGAGCAGGAAAAGAAAAAAAAATCATTTCAAAGTTTCAGTTCTGTTTTCTTGGCCCACCTGGCGAGCCGAGGGTACGCGCTGATCGTCGAGTCAGAGCTCGCGATGCCAGACCTTCTTGCACACCCTAGGTGCTGGCCCTCTCAGCGCAGTGCGCGGTGGGCCGCCACGACCCTCGTCGGGTTGTGCTGCACGTTCGTTGCGCGTGTCGGCCGGGCCGAGTCCGAGCTGCCCCCGGAGGTCGGTTACAACTACGGTGAGATCGAGAACCCGCGCAGCATGGCTCTCGGGGGCGCGGACCGAGCCACGAGTTACTCGCTCGGTGGTCTCTTTTCGAACCCCGCGAACATGGCGCGCAGCGCCGTGTACCACCTGGGCGGGAATTCGGAGATCTGGCCCGAAGCGAATCGAGTCAGCTTCGGCGGAGCCGCGGTCGACTCGATCTCCAACAGTAAGGGCGTCGCGGGTGGCGTGGGCTACACGTGGAATCAACAGGACAAGGAGACGTTGGGCCGTCAGTACAACGATCTCAGGTTCGCCCTGGCGTTTCCCTTGCAGAACAAGTTCTTCCTGGGGCTGGGTGGACGGTACCTGTGGCTTTCGCAGAACGGAGACGGACCGTTTGGCAAGAGCCTGGCGTCGGACGGCTTGGCAGGTGAGCGCATCGTAGACGGGTTCAGCTTCGACGCGGGCCTTACCGTCAAGCCCACCGACGACCTGTACATCGCGGTCGTTGGAAACAACCTGACCGATCCTGGACATGGGTTCCAGCCCACCAGCACCGGTGGGGGCGTGGGGTACGCTACGACTCAATTCGGGATCGAGGGCGACGTCGTTTTCGACTTCACGACCTGGGACAAGACCACGGCACGCGCCATGGGCGGTGCAGAGTTGCTGCTCGAAGAGTCAGTTCCGATCAGGATAGGCTACCGCTACGATGGAGGGGCGGAATCCCACGCGATCAGTTTCGGCATCGGCTATGTGGAGAAGAGCTTCGCCGCGGAAGCAGCTTTGCGCCGCGTGGTCAGCGGGGACACGGCGACTGCGGTGGTGCTCGGTCTTACCCTGCACCTCGAGGCGAGCGGTCTCACCCCCTCTCCCGCGAATGCCTTTTGAGTCCTGGGACCCCGCTGGTCCGCGAATGAGTTTTCTAAAGAGCCGTTGACAGGATCCGTTCGAACTCGTGCGCACCTTGCTTGAGCAGGTCGGAGTCCACCTCGGTCGCCGGTGGGAGCCCCGCTTCGCTGCGCAGCTGATCGACACCACGCGGATTGCGGAACCAGTCCTCGTCGTGTGCCTCGGTGAGCTGCTTCGCAGAGAGCGCACCGAGGAACAAACCCGCGAAACGCTGCAAGTCGTCCTCGTGCAGCCTGAACACGACCCCCGCCGCGCGCGCAGGTAGTGGGACTCGGCAGGCGAGAGCACTCGAGACCTCGAAGCTGTCACGCAGCGCGGAAGGCCCGCCGAGTGCCGCCCGGCGCAACGATACGCGCAGGGCGGCCAGGCGCGACTCGATGAGCAGGCTTTGGGCCAGCGCCCGCCGCGCCTGAAAGCCGGACTCCCTGCTGGCGCCCAGATGGCGTTCGAGAAACCTCTGGTTCAACAACAGCAGAGCGAACAGCGCGCCGTGCCTGCGGCGCCCGAGACCGTACGCGTCGTGGGCAATGCTGAAGGGCTGATCGCGGGGGGCGCTGGCGTCGACAAAGGCGCTGCCCAGTCTGGCCAGCGCGCGCAGGAAACTCGCCGGGGCGACGGCTTCCGGTAGACGGCCAAGGTCGAGCTCCAACGCTTCCAGTAAGCGTGACTCGGAGAAGAACATGGCCAGGCTGCGCGCAGCGATGCGCGAGGGCCACTCGAGGGTCGCCTTGCTTGCCAGCCCTCGCTCGATGAGCTCCGCCAGGTCGATCTCGGCGGGGACTTCCCAGAGCTCCGCGCTGCGGCCGAGCCATTGCTCTGCGAGTTCGTACAGGTGCGGCGCCGGTGCTTGCAGCTCGTCGGGGGAAGCGAGCGACAGACGGGTGGCGAGCTCTTGCCTGCGCTCCCACAGCAGTGCGACCGGACCGTGGATTGCTTCGGCATGGGAGAGAGCTTGGCGCAGCCAGAGTCGGCGCGCGGCGGGTTCGGCCAGCGCTCGCGCGAGCATCTGGCTGAAGCTGATTGACCCGCGCACGGGCTCGCTCACGGCGACCTGATGCTGCTGGCGTGCGCTGGCGATTCGTAGGAGCAGGTCGGCGTTCACCCGCTGTTCGGTGAGGCGATAGACCCAGCGCATCGCGGCAGGCGCGACGGGGTCGTTCGTGAGAGCCTTCAGCTGGAGGAAGGTGGTGCGTCCGCACACCCGGCGCGAAGCCTGGAACGGGTCGCTTTCGGGGATCTGACCCGAGTCGACCGTCCGTCGAAAGCGTTGCCAGCGTTCCGCGCACTTCCGAAGCTCTCGGTCTACGGCAAAAGGATCGAATTCGTCCACTCAGTGCCTGTCCTCGTGGTCTCTCTTGTAGTCGATTCGCCCGCGCGTGCAATCTCCGGAAGAGCGATCTCGTTCGATTCCGAAGGGCGAAGCACGACGGATTACGGCTTCCGAGCCCGGTGTCGGCATGCCACACTAGTCGCGTGTCGAACCAGCGAGAGGAAATCGAAGCGGTGCGCCAGGCTGTCCGTGAGATCATGCGGCGTTTCGACACGGACTACTGGCACGAGCTCGACGAGAAGCGGGCCTTCCCCACCCAGTTCTTTCGGACCATGGGCGAGGCCGGCTACTTCGGTACATTGGTACCGGAAGGTCATGGGGGAAGCAACGCCGGCCCGGAGGTGGCCAGTGTGATCGTCGAAGAAATCAATCGGCAAGGTGGTGACGCAGCGGCCATCAACGCGCAAATGGCCATCTGTGGGGTAATTGTGCGTAACGGCTCGGAAGCCCAGCGGGCGACGCTTTCGCGGATTGCCCAGGGCGAGCTGCGTTGCCTGGCGGTGGCCGCGACGGAAAGCGACAGCGGCGCCGACATGAGCCAGCTCGAAAGCTCCGCGCGGCGCGAAGGCGATGGCTGGGTGCTCAACGCAAAGAAGATGTTCATTTCGATGGCGGAGCACACCGACTTGTTGCTGCTGCTGGTCTCCAGCGAGTTCGGTCCCACGCTATTTCTCGTCGACACCAAGGAAGCAAAGGAGCACATCGAGGTGCGGCCGATGCCGATGCTCGTCAATCGACAGACGACATCGCTGTTCGTCGATGACCTGTACCTGCCGGACTCGGCGCGCGTAGGCGACGCGGGCGAGGGGCTTCGGTGTCTGATGCAAGGCTTTGCCCTGCGACGTATTCTGGCCGCGGCGGAGTCCATCGGAAATGCGCGCTTCTTGCTCGACCGGAGCCTCGAACACGCCAAGACTCGACACACCTTCAATCGCCCGATTGGCCAAAATCAGGGAGTGCAGTATCCGCTCGCGCAAGCGTACGCCAAGGTGGAGGCTGCGGATCTGATGCGCTGGGATGCGCTGCGCCTGCTGAGCCAGGACGTCGACGCCGGGGGCCGCTCCGCACTCGCCAAAATCTTGGCTTCCGAGGCGGCCTGGGAAACCGCCCGAGCCGCGTTGACCGCCTTCGGGGGCTGGGCGTTGGCTTCGGAAATGCACATCGAACGCAAGCTCAGAGAGTGCACCGTCTTCGTGTTCAACAACATGCTGTTGAGCTACGTGTCGCAGCGCGTGCTCGGACTGCCCAAGGCTTTCTGAGTCGGAACGCGCGGCTGGGGCGCGCCCTGCCGACCTCGGAAAAGAGCGGGAAACCGGGGGCCCCGTTGCGGCACGTGTGGGGTTCGCCAGAGCGGCAGCTAGTGCTACGGTGCGAGCACTATGGCTATCGATTCACAACCACCCAGCACCCGAGCCCTTGCCGCTCTCGAGCGCCTTCGCACGGGCAATCGCCGTTTCGTATCCGAAGCTCGTGAGCACGCGCAGCTCACCAGTGAGGCTCGCCGAAACGAGCTCGTGGGGGGCCAGGAACCCTTCGCAATCATCTTGGGCTGCTCCGATTCGCGCGTACCGGCGGAGATCGTCTTCGACCAAGGGCTGGGGGATCTGTTCGTGATCCGCGTCGCCGGAAATATCGTGGCGCCGTCGCTCGTGGGGAGCGTCGAGTTCGCTGCGGAGCGCTTCGGCACGCGGCTGGTGGTGGTGCTGGGGCACTCGATGTGCGGGGCCGTGACCGCCACGATCGATCAGCTGCTACGTCCGAGCGCTGTGCACTCGCCCAACCTGCGCTCGATCGTGGACCGGGTCCGTCCCGCGGCCGAGCCGCTCTTGAACACCGAGCTCAGAGACGACCACGCTGCGCTCGTGCAACACGCCGTACGCGCGAACATCCGGGCGTCCGCGGACCATCTCCGCCACGGCTCGCAGCTGCTGGAGGAGCTCACCGAAACCCAAGGTCTGTTGGTCGTGGGGGCCGAGTACTCCCTGGAAACCGGTCGCGTGGATTTTTTCGACGGACTCCCCGAACCGGCCTAGCCAGCCTGGCTTCCACGAGACAGCCGAGCCGAACGCAAGCTCCGAAAACCCTTCGGTTCGTGCAAGAAACGGACGCTCGGTCAGCCGCGAGCGGCCAGTTTCGCCGAGCACGCCCCGCGCAGCCTTCGACTGTACCGCGTTCCGGCCGTAGAGTTGCTCTCCCGATGCAGGCTATTGTCCCCCAGGTGGTTCATGACTCTTCGCGGAGACTCCGTGAGCGCGATGATTGGATGAGGGCGTACGGTCGTCTGCTGCGCCTAGCTGCTCTGGCACTCGGGTTGGTGAGTCAGGGTTGCATTCTCGGGCCCCCACCCGATCTCAAAGATTCCGAGCGGACTCGGCCGTTCCTGTACTTCCGCCAGGTGCAACCGTCGCCCGCGGAACCCATTCAGATCGAACTGCCCGCGTCGGGAGACCCTTCACCGAGCATGGTGGGGATCAGCATTCCCTTTCAATCACAAGACTTGGGTGAGCGCGTGGGGGCTCAGCTCCACCTGTATGGCCCGGACGGCTACCTGGACCATCTGACCGGCACGTTGGTGCCCGCCGCCGACCTGGGTGTTCTGAAGACGGCAACCCTCACGTGGCAGCCAGCGCGACGCCCGCCCGGTTGCTACCTCCTGAGAGCGATTCTCGCTCACGAAAGCAGTTTCAATGACGAGATCATCGATGGCTTCGTAAAGCAGCAACATCAGGATGATTCCGATACCATCTATTGGGTTGTCGATATGTACAGTACGCAGCAGGACACGAACGAGCTCAGTGACTGTCCGCGTGTCGGTGTTGTCGGCGATGTCGACTGAACGGCTTCCTTCGTTCCACCTTTCTTCGGCAACGTGACGACTCGATCCGCGAGCGACGTGGCAGGGGCCGGCGCGGCGCCTGCGCAACGAGCCAAGCAATTGTTCGGGGACAGCCACCGCGGACTGTCGCCGTTCTTCTTCAGCGTTCTTGCGGTGGTGTTGGGTGTCGTGGCGGGCCTGGGCGCCTATGCCTTTCGCGTACTCATCGCCCTGGTCCACAACCTGGCATTCCTGGGAAGCCTTTCGATCGACTACGACGCCAACCTGCATACGCCCGAGTCGCCTTGGGGTTTCGCGGTGGTCTTGGTGCCCGTGGTGGGCGCAGCTTCGGTCGTGTTCTTGGTGCGGCGTTTCGCCCCGGAAGCCAAGGGGCACGGGGTCCCCGAGGTGATGGACGCCATCTACTACAAGAGGAGCGAGATCAGGCCCGTGGTCGCCTTCATCAAGTCGGTGGCGTCGGCCCTGTCCATCGGTACGGGCGGGTCGGTCGGACGCGAGGGACCCATTGTCCAGATCGCCGCTGCCTTCGGCTCCTGGAGTGGGGGCATCGCTTCGGTATCTCGCTGGCAGCGGGCCACACTGGTGGCGGCAGGCGGGGGCGCGGGCATTGCGGCCACGTTCAACACTCCGATCGGCGGGGTTCTGTTCGCCGTCGAGGTGTTGATGCACGAAGTCAGCGTTCGCACCCTGGTTCCCGTGGCGCTGGCCACCACCACGGCGACCTACATAGGGCGAGCACTCTTCGGCAACCATCCGGCTTTTGCCGTTCCCGAGCTGACATCTTCCGACAACCTGGCGCTGTTGCCGGCCTACGTCGTACTCGGCTGCGTCAGCGCGCTGGCCGCCGTCGTGTTCATTCGAGCCCTGTACGGCACCGAGGATCTGTTCGACAAGGCGTTTCCGCGACGGCCCTATCTGGCGCACATGAGCGGCATGTTCGGCGAAGGCTGCATCTTCGCTGGTCTGTTCTGGTGGCAAGGGCACTACTACGTGCAGGGCGTTGGCTACGCCACCATCGTGGATGTCTTGACCTCGGAGCAGAGCATTGTCCTGTTGATGGTCCTTTTCTCTCTCAAGCTCGTCGCCACTTCGGCCACGCTGGGTTCCGGCGGTTCCGGGGGGATCTTCTCGCCGGCGTTGTTCATGGGCGCCACGCTGGGCGCCGCGTTCGGCGGGGTTGTCCAGTTCGTCGTGCCCACCAACCCTGCAGTATTCGCGTTGGCGGGGATGGCCGGTCTGTTGTCGGGAGCCACGGGCGCCGTGCTGACGTCGGTCGTGATGCTCTTCGAAATGACGCTCGACTACTCCGTCGTTCTGCCCATGGTCCTCACGGCGTCCGTTAGCTACGGGCTGCGCCGCTGGCTGCTGGCTGACAGCGTGTACACGATGAAGCTGTCGCGCCGTGGTCACATCATGCCCGAGGCGCTCCAGGCCAACGCGCATCTGGTGCATCATGTCTCCGATATCGCCATTTCCGCTGCAGCCGTGTTGCCCGTGGACGCCAGCCCGGACCGTCTCGTCTTCGGCGCGGAGACCCCGACCCATGCCGTGATCGTGAACGAAAACCTCGTCGTCGGTTACATTTCTCGCGAGTGGGCCCTGGCCCACGCAGCCGAGTTCTCGAACTCGCATCGATTGGGGGACGTCATGCAGGACGATCACGTCACGATTGGGTCGAACGCAACACTCTTCGATCTGCTGGGTCGCATGCAGCAGGCGAGTGCATCGGTTGCGGTGGTAGTGTCACCAGCGCGCGATGCGTCCGATTTTTCGTCGCGGGTCGTGGGGGTGATCAGCAAAGGGCACCTCGCGGAAGCTCTGGCCAAGGGCATGGAGCTGTTCGAGGACTGAGGTGCAACCGGGCCGGCGCGGTGGACAGGTCTGCGCTCCTGGCATGCGCGTTGCTTCGTAGCGAGCGTCACCCAATGCGCCCCTGTCTCGAGTTCAGAACGCTAGCTGTGAGGTTGGCGGTTTCGGTGCTCCTGACTTCTTCCAGCGCGCTCGGGGCATCGGTCATGCGGCAGTTCGAACCCTCGGAGCAAGACACGAAGCGAGCTGAGCCTCTCGGTAGCGCCAGCGACCCCGAAGAACCTGCCGCAGAGGCCGCCCCGACGGGTCCCGAGACGTATCCTCCCGCCGAGGACACCCAGCCCGCCCTGCCGAGCGATGCGAAGCGCCCGGTGCCCGCTTACGCGCCCGTGCCACCCCCGTCCACGGGAGAAGAGCTCTTGTGGGTGCCCAGAGTCCTCTTGTTCCCGCTCTACGTAGTGAGCGAGTACGGCATACGCTGGCCGTTGACGCGGCTATTCTCATACGCGGAGGAGCACTACTGGCCACAACACGTGGTGGATTTCTTCAGCTTCGGGCCGCACAACGAAGCGCTCTTGTACCCGATCTTCTACGTGGATCTGGGGCTCCGTCCGCAGGCCGGATTGTACTTTTCGTGGCACCACGCGCTCGCCAAGGAAAACTCCATGCGCGTGAGACTCGACACCGGGGGCACCGATTCGTTCCGGCTTCGTGTCAGCGAACGTTACTCGACCCCAGCGCACGACCTGGGCGTGAGTGGCGGGTTCTCACGCAGTCCTGATCGCGCCTTCCGAGTACTGGGACCGGAATCACCACGCGAGACTTTTCGCTACGGTGCGGATGTCATCGATGCCCACTTTCTTCCGAGCTTCTCGGGCTGGCGCAGCAGCAAGCTTCAACTGGGACCCGAGTTCGTCACGTGGCGTTTTGACCCGAATGCCACCGCGCTGGGGGGAACCAGCCTGACGGACGCGGTCGAACAGGGGCGGCTGACAGAGTTGCCGGCGGGGATCGAGGGGTATACCGCCGTTTCCTCATTCGTGCGCGCTGCCCTGGATACCCGCCGACCGCGCCGGCAGTCGCCCCGCGTTCCAGCAAGCGATTTCGTATCACCCCCCGGCAGTGGGGTGAGGTTGGCGGGGCACGCAAAGTTTGCGGTCGATCTTCGGCGCGCCCACGCCGACACGGCCCGAGAGTGGGTGAACTATGGCGGGGTAGCAGCCGCTTTTCTGGATCTGAACGGGAGACAGCGCACCGTGGGAGTCGCACTTTGGGCCGACCTCGTCGACCCCATCTCGGGCGGTTCCGATGTCCCGTTTACCGAGCTCCCGTCGCTCGGCGGCAGCGAGCCGATGCCTGGGCTGCGCCCACGTCGTCTCGTGGATCAGAGCTCGATCGCTGCACAGCTCGACTACCGTTGGCCGGTGTGGGTGTCGCTCGACGGTACCCTCACCGCCGCGCTGGGCAATGTCTTCGGTAGACATCTGGAGGGGTTCGACCCAGCGCTGCTCAGGGCTTCGTTCGCGCTGGGGTTACGCACCAACAACGCCCGCGACCACGCTTTCGAGTTCCTGGTTGGAGCCGGGACGGAACCGTTTCGCGATGGCGCGCATCTGGAGGAGATCCGCTTTGCCACTGGCACCACCACCTCGTTCTAGAGCGAGGTCGCTCTTACGGGCGCCCGCCGTGGGGTGGGCCTGCCTGCTCGCAGTGGCTTGCGCGCCAACGCTGACGTCTCTGCGCCCTGCCGACGCGCCGCTGTGGCAAGATCCGGATCGCCACCTGTTTCGAGGCCCTCCCGCCGAGTACTACTCGGGCCATCTGACGAATCGCTTCGACCTGATCTTCGTGCGCCCGGTGGCCCAGGCGTTCGCCGTCGACCCGGCGGGCGAGGCGCTGAATACCAACCGGCTCGACGAGGTGCCCGATTCGAGCTGGTTCACCAATCGTATCGGGCGGCATCCGATGACACCCGAGCAGGTGGCAACGGGTCCCTGTACGACGCCGCCCCTGGACGCCTCGAAAGCGTGGACGGTCACCAGTTCCAAACCGAATGGCGCGAGCCCCGGCTTCGTGATTGTCGGCTCCGATGGAAACCGCTACGTCCTGAAATTCGATCGTCTATCCCAGGGGCCGCGGGCCACCGCGGCCGACGCGATCGTGTCGCGCTTGTACTACGCGGTGGGCTACACGACTCCCTGCAACCGGGTCGTGTTTTTCGAGCGTTCCCAGCTCCGGGTGGCCGAGGATGCCGAGGAGGAGGACTGGCTGGGCAACAAGCGACCGTTCGACGAACGAGCGTTGGACGAGTCGCTCGAGAAAGCGCCACGCACGCGGGATGGTCGCTATCGGGCACTCGCCAGCTTGTGGTTGCCGGGGAAGCCGCTGGGCCCGTGGCGCTTCGAGGGCACCAGGAATGACGACCCCAACGATATCGTTTCCCATGAAGATCGGCGAGAGCTGCGCGCCATGCGGCTAGTCGCGGCCTGGACGGCGCACATGGACCAACGCGAGCAGAACACGCTGTCCATGTGGGTCGAGGTTCGCCCTGGTTGGGGCTGGATCAGCCACGATCTACTCGACTTCGGCGACTGCCTGGGCTTCGTCGCGGAACCGCCCGCTCTGGGACGTCGCATGGCCGGGCACGCATACAGTCTGGACATCGGACAGATGGTGTCCAGTTGGTTCACGTTTGGCCTGGTCGATCGCCCTTTCGAAAACGAACGCTTCGGTCCGACCGGTCCCATCTTCGGCTATTTCAACGTCGAGCACTTCGATCCGGAGGCCTGGGTGCCGAGTATTCCGAACCCGGCCTTCGGCCGTATGAGCGAGCACGATGGCGCCTGGATGGCGCGTATACTGGCCCACTTCGACCGCGCACAGCTCATGCGGGTAATACGCACCGGACGACTGGGCACTCGGCGGCTGCGAGACGAACTCCTGCGAATCCTGGTCGGTAGGCGCAATCGGATCTTGCGCCGGTACCTCATGCGCTTTTCACCTCTGACCGAACCCGCCGTGACACGACACGGCGAATCGAGCGCCCTGTGCGTCCGGGATCTGGCGGCATTTTCGGGCATCACACAGATCGGCAAGACTAGCTACTCCGCCAGACTGAAGCTCGATGGCCAGCCGTGGATCCAGGGCACCATTCGACGCCACGGGGACCGTGTGTGTGCGAGGCTTCCGGCCAGAACTACGGAGGCGGCACGCATGGTCGTCGAATTCTCGAGTAGAACCGCCGCCTACCCAAACCTGGGTCCTTTGCGTGTCAGGCTCTTGCGCGAGGGCGTCCGCACTCGCGTCACGGCGATAGAACGACCGCGCTGACTGGCTCGTGAGAGGTGCGGAAGACACGCCCTCGCACATTTCTTTTGCGTCGAGGAATAGCTCGCATCAAAGTTGGGTTGAGCACCTGGCGTGGCGAGCCGCCGCCGAGTCCGCTGGCAGCGCAGGCTTCGTCCGCAAGGACAGATATTTCATGCGACCCAATCTGGCATCAGCACGAGCCGTGCTCTTCGCGATCACGCTCTTGTCGGCATCCGGCTGCGGCAGGGGCAGCGGCGGCAAGCTCGCGGCAACGGGGAGCGGTGACCTTTCCAATCCGCCCGCGCTCCGCACGACGGGTGAGCCGCTATTTCAAGCCGAATGCGGGCCACGTGGCCTCACCGCCGTGGGTGTTCGCGCCCTCGAGCGACGACCCTACCTGCAGCAGGTGACCTCCAACTCCGCCCGGATCCTGTTCACGGGCCTGCCCGAAGCGCAGAACGCCAGCTTGCGTCTGACCACCCCCGCGGGCGACGAAGTGGCACAGATCAGCGCACAGCTGGACACCTCGGCCACGAGCGGGCGTCAGCAAACGGCAGAGCTGGAGGGCCTGGAGCCCGCCACCACCTACTGCTATCGGCTCGACGGGTTGACGGCGCCGATCGGGTTTCGAACCGCGCCGCTGTCCAGCACGGGGGCGCCGGTGCGGTTCGTCGTGCTCGGTGACTCGGGCGAAGGCGGCGACGGACAGGAGGCCGTCCGTGACCAGATGGCGACCGTGGCCTTCGACTTGATGCTGCATACCGGGGATATCGCCTACGGTTCGGGCACGCTTGCGCAGTTGGAGAGCAACTTCTTCGACGTGTACGACGACTTTCTGGAGAGCGTCCCCGTCTTTCCCGCCAGCGGCAACCATGACTACCAGAGCGAGCGGGCCGCGCCTTATCAGGAGGTATTCGCTTTGCCGGAAAACGGGGCTCCGGACGGCCTGGAACGCTGGTATTCCTTCGACTGGGGCGAGGTCCACTTCGTGGCCCTCGACACCGAAGCGGTGAACGACGCACAGGTGCGTTGGCTCGAGCAAGACCTGGCGCACAACGCCTTGCCGCTGACCGTGGCGTACATGCACCGCCCAGCCTACTCGTCAGGCTACCATGGCAGCGACAAGAAGGTGCGGGCCGCGTTTTCACCCCTGTTCGAGAAATACGGCGTGCAGGTCGTGTTCTCCGGACACGACCACGACTACGAGCGCACGCGCCCGATATCTGGCGTCACGTACATCGTGACCGGCGGGGGGGGCACGGAAACCCGACACGTCAAGCGGAGCTCCTTCACGGCGTACAGCGAAGACGTACTTCACTTCGTTTATGGCGAACTGCGCGACCACGTCTTGGTTCTGCACGCCATCGACGGAGTCGGGCGGGAATTCGATTCGGTTCGCATCGACCCTAGTGCGGTGCTCCCAGCGGCACAAGCAGGCTGAGACCCGCGGCGAGCCAACGCTCACCGATGGCAGAGCGAGTGTTGCAGGCATCCCAGCGGCAGACGCCGAGCCGTGTTTCCCCCTGCCGAAACTTCACCACGGGCCCGAGTTCGAGGTGTTCGAACACGTGGATGGCAACGCCGAACGCTATTTCGCCTGCCAGGTTGATGCGGCCCGGCCGGCTCCAGTGTTCGGCGCCTAGGTTCAGTTCCGCGTAGGGATCCACGCGCCCCGACTCGAGAGCGAATACGCGCGCCCCTGCGAACGCGTACACCACGTCGTCCGGCCGGGCGCGCGTGTACTCGGCGCCAAAGGTCCAGGCGAAGTGTGGCACGAGACGATGAGCGAACCCTGCGAACACTGAACTGCCCCCGCACCATGCCTGCGCTCGAAAACAGGCGATGGGCAGCATCGCGCCTCCCAGGTAGAGCTGGAAGGGGCGACGGTCGTAGCTCTTGCCGGGCAGCAACGGCCCGGGCGTGTCGTTGGGCTCCTGACGCGGCGACAGAAGGGCGTCGCCTTCGTGCCAGGCCTGATAGGGCAGAAACCGATCTTCATTCGGCGGTTGGGCCAGCGCGGTCGCAGGGAGCAACAACCAGAGCCAAGCGGGCATGCAGGCTAGTCGGGCGAAGCCGAGTCACGGTTGCGGTTTTTCGAAACCACCCTATGCCTGCTAGGCTGTGGGCCCCGTGGTCCGCCGCCTTCCCGTACTTCAGAATGCCGACGATGAGGCTGCGCGCCGCCCGCGCTGGCACTACGTGCTGATCGGCGCCGGCTTCACCGTGACCTTCTGGCTTCCGCTGGCGATGCTCGCCAACTGGTTGGGCCAGGCGCTGGCGTTGCGCGCGCTCGATGTCGACCGGGCCGAGCTGGCCGCCCAGGCCCTGGCCCGAGCGAGCGAGGCTCAGCGGCGCTGGGCGTTCGCGGCGCAAGCTCTTCCACTCGTGCTCTCATTTTTCTTGGCTTGCTTGGCGTCCTCCACACTGGTCGGCCGCTTTGGCGCGGACGCCGGGACCCGGCAAAGCATCCTGGGCAACCTGCTCGCTAGCGCAGTGGTCGTGGGCCTGGCTGCTCTGGGCGGTGGGGTGTCGCTCGTCATAGGCGCGACCACGGGGACTGTGTTGGGCCTGATTTCGCTAATCGCGGGGCTTTGGGGCGCGCGGCTGGGAAAGCGGCTTCGGCCCGGTCTTCGGCTCGATAGCTCCGCGAAAGCGCGCTAGACTCCACTCTGCCACGGCGGGCCGACGCTGCCCGGGTGGACCGAGAGTGTGTTCGGAACTACATTGCACGCCACTATCAGCATGACCGATCTCGACCAAGAGTTAGCCGACGCAGTCAAGGAAGGCGACGCCGCCGAAGCCGTAGACGCCGGAGTCGTCAAGCCCGCGGACCCCGCTCGCGAGGGGGATGCTTCCGCCCCGCGTCCCCGGCGAAGCTGGGGGCTGCTCGCGGCCCTGCTCGTGGTCGGTGGGGGCATCCTGGCGCTCATGCTGAGCAGCTCTAGCAGTTCCGCGATCTACGCCATCGGTGTCGACCAGCTCGTCCGGGAACAAGACAAATTCGAAGACCGCACGGTGCGAGCACAAGGTTATTTGGTCAAGGGCACCTTGCTCAAGCGTGACAATCCTTGCGAGTACCGCTTCAAGATACACAAGAATGGCACGGAGCTGCCGGTGCGTTACTCCAACTGTGTCGTTCCCGACACCTTTCGCGACGTGCCGAGCATGGATGTCGAGGTCACCGCCGAGGGCAAGCTCGCCAACGACGCGGGTGCGTATCTGGAAGCGACCCAGATCATGGCCAAGTGCCCCTCGAAGTACGAGATGAAGCAAAAGCAGGCGGCCGGCGAGAAGGCGCCGCACGCCGCCATGGGTCCCGCCGAGGTGCCCGCATCCGCGTACAACGGGAAGTAGCCAGCGCGACATGTGGGATCGCTTTCTGCGGGCCTGTCGGCGTGAGCCCGTCGACCGCACACCCGTCTGGTTCATGCGGCAGGCCGGGCGCTACATGCCCGAATACCGCGCCATTCGCGAGAAGCACACGCTCCTGGAGATCTGCCGTCAGCCCGAGCTCGCCACGGAGGTGACGCTGCAGCCCGTGAAGGCCCACGGAGTCGACGCTGCCATCCTGTTTGCGGACATCTTGCTTCCGCTGGAGCCCATGGGGGCGCCCTTCGAGTTCGCGAAGGGCGAAGGGCCGGTCATTTTCGAACCGATCCGCGCGGCGCGCCAGGTGGCACTGCTGCGCGAGTTCGACCCGCACGAGGGCCTGCCGCACGTGCTCGAGGCCATCCGCTTGATCAAGCGCGAGCTTTCGGGGAAAACCCCGCTCATCGGTTTTGCCGGCGCTCCGTTCACGTTGGCGAGCTACCTCATCGAGGGCGGGCGTTCGAGCCACTACCTGATTACCAAAAAGCTCATGTATTCCGAGCCCGAGCTTTGGCATGCGCTGATGCACAAACTCAGCACGGTGGTCAGGCGCTACCTGAGAGCTCAGGTGGACGCGGGCGCGGATGCGGTTCAATTGTTCGATTCGTGGGTCGGGGCGCTGTCACCGGATGACTATCGGAGCTTCGTAATGCCGCACGTCCAGCACATCCTCGACGGTGTTTCCGACAGTGGCGTGCCGGTGATTCACTTCGGCACGACCACAGGCAGCCTGCTCGAGCTACAACGAGACGCCGGTGGCAGCGTCATCGGCGTGGACTGGCGCACTCCGCTCGACGTGGCCCGACGGCGCTTGGGCCCGGGCGTTGCGGTTCAGGGCAACTTGGACCCCACGCTGCTCATGGCGCCACGCGACGTGCTTCGAGAACACGTCGTTCGCGTGCTCGAGCTCGCGGGTGGCGAGCCCGGGCACATCTTCAATCTGGGGCACGGTATTTTTCCCGAGACGCCGCCCGACAACGTCAAGTTCGTGGTCGATTTGGTGCACGACTCGAGCGCCCGCTGACGGGCGGTCGCCATTCGGCCAAATGGCCCAGCTCGATGTGGGAGACGGTATGCGTTGCGCGCCCCGGTTTTCGAGCAGCGCGCGCTGTGGCACGCTGAGGCTGCCATGTCAGGCAAGCTTTGACGGTTTGGGTTGATCTTGCTCAGAGTCCGACTAGCTTCCAGCCGACTCCGGCGTCGTCTAAGGGTAGGACAAGGGACTTTGAATCCCTGAATCGTGGTTCGAATCCATGCGCCGGAACCCTCGTGTACCATCGGGAAAATCGCTGACACACGCACGTTCGTGCGGTGGCCCGGAGGCTTGCGTGGCTGGGCAGAGCGCACGAGTCACGCTTTGTGGGAACTGCGCCGGAGCTCGGGTGTCGCATCAACGTGGGCGCCCCGCGGGTACGATCGCACGACTCTGGCCCACCCATCGTGGGGCACTATCCGAGCACCGGATTGCCGGGGTTGTGGGACGTGCCTCAGCCTAAGGGTGAGGAGCATCGTTTCATCGAGCGGCTGCGGGCGCACGATGAGCGCGCCTTCATCGAGCTGGTCGAAGCTTATGAGCAGCGCGTGTTCCGTCTTGTATTCCGCATGCTGGGTCGCCGCGACGAAGCCGAAGACATGGCGCAGGAGGTCTTCGTTCAGGTGTTCAAGGCCATCGGCCAGTTTCGAGGCGATTCCAAGCTGAGCACCTGGGTCTACCGAATTGCCGTGAATCTGTGCAAGAACCGGGTCAAGTACCTTGCCCGGCGCCATCAGGACGCGCAAGACGAACTCGAGCCCATTGCAGACCGTTCGCAGCTCGGGGACGCCAAGGGGGTCACCTATGGCGCGGTGGCACGTCCCGATCAGCTGGTCGAAGGCTACCAGGTCGAGGCGATCGTGCACCGCTGTATCGCCGGCTTGGACCCGGACTTTCGCGAAGTGCTCGTGCTTCGCGACGTGGAAGACCTGACCTATGAAGAAATCGGCGAGATCACAGGCCTGGCCGAGGGCACGGTGAAAAGCCGCATCCACCGCGCTCGCAGCATGCTCAAAGCGGCAGTCGAAGCTAGCCTGGGGGAACAGATACGATGAGCGAAGATTCGAAACCCGATGTCGAGGACCCGAGCGGGCGGCCCAGCTCCGACTCTCTGGAAGCACGACGCATCCGTGAGCTCGTGCAGAAGTCTTCACGCCTCTCCGACGACACGCCGGATCTGGTCGCGGGCTTCCAGCGCAAACTGCGTACGCGCAGCCGGGGCAAGTTCTACGCCGACGGGTGGAGCACCTCGAAACAGCCCCCCATCATGATGTACCTGATAACCAGCTTGCTCATGTTGGCCATGGTGTTCTTCGCCTATGCCATCTTGCGTCCGCTATCGGGGGAGCCTGTAGCCGTGCCCATGACACCGGCACCGGTGCAGGTGATTGCACCGCGCCCGAGCGGGCGGTAGTCGAAAGCCATGGTCGAGCTTCCGCCCGCAGGCCCGCTCTACCGCCATCGGGAAGGCGTGTGGGTCAAGGAATCCTGGGTCCGTTTCTTCGGTTTGACGCTTCAGACACGCATGGTAGTGCTGAAGCTCGAAGAGGGGCTGTTGCTCCATTCCCCCTCCCCGGCGCCTCTGGACGAGGCGACCCGACGAGAGGTTCATGAGCTGGGAGAAGTGCGCTGGCTCTTGGCTCCCAACGAAATCCACAACCTGGGGCTTCTGGATTTTCAACGCACGTATCCCACGGCTCACACCACGGGCTGCGTGGGGCATCGCCGTCGGGTACGTGGGGCGCATTTCGACGTCCTGTTGGACAGCGGTAGCCTGGCCGACGCGGTGCCGTGGACTCGAAAGGGCGAAGTGGACCTGCATGTGATCGGAGGCAATCGCTTACTGCACGAAATTGCGTTGCTGCATCGTGCTTCGCGCACCTTGGTGCTCGCCGATGCAGTCGAGTTCATCGATTCGGCCCAGCTGGCAGGCAGGTTGCCCGGGGCGGGGAGGAAAGCATTGATGCGCGGCATGGGTCTGACGCTGGGCGTTCCCTGCATGAGCCCGGAGCATAACCTGTACTGTGCCGATCCCGACGCTCTGGCGAGATCGCTCGGCGTCTTGCTCGGGTGGAATTTCGATTCCCTCATCGTCGCTCATGGGCGCATCACTCAGGGGGGCGAAGCGCGGCGTGCACTCGAGAGCGCTTTCGAGACCACCATAGTGCAGGTTCGCCGGCGTGGACCCGTTGCACGAGCCATCTGGTCGCTGGCGTCCCGATTGCAGTAGGGCGTCGGGCTGGACGCGGCTACAAGAAGCTCGGGCACCCTGATCCCGCGTAGGCCGATTCGCTGAAGCTCGACCGATCTGTCCCATGCCATCCCGGTCAGCGCAACACGAGCCTGTTGTCGACGCGAATGGCTCCGCCTCGCAGGGCGCTCCCGGTGGCTTCGGTGTGAGCTCGCCTCGAGATGCTCAGTCGCCCGATTGGGCTGGGGGCGCCAAGGCGCCGAAGAACGTGCTCCCATGCCGACTCACCACCAGCAGAATCGGCTTGCCTGCCGGGGCCTTGTCCACGATCTTCGCGAAAGCGTCCGCCGAGGTAACCGATAATTTGTTGGCTTCGACGATCACGTCGCCTTCGCGCAGGCCGGCGCGAGCGGCACTTCCCGTGGGGTCCACCTCGGTCACCAGCGCGCCCTTCTGTACATCATTGCCTATCTCGTATTGCTGGCGCGCCGCATCGGACAGATCCTCCACCCTCAGGCCGTACTTCGTCAGCGCAGACCTTGGCTCGACGCCGCTCGGTCCCTGGACGGAAGCGCCTTCCTTGCGTTTGCCCACCTCGACCTCGAGCCTCACGCGCTTGCCGTCGCGCAGTACCGTGACATGGGCGCTGGTTCCCGGGGGTATCAGTGCCACGCGGTTCATCAGATCATTGGCGTCATTCACTTCCTCGCCGTTGATCTTCACGATGACGTCTCCGCGCTCGATTCCCGCCTTCTCCGCGGGGCCTCCGCCGAGCACATCGCTCACTAACGCGCCCTCGCGGTTTTGCAATCCGAGCGCTTTGGCTATGTCGGGAGAAATGTCCTGAATGGACACCCCGAGCCAGCCCCGGGTGATCTTGCCGTTCTTGATCAGCTCGTTCATGATGGTTTTGGCAAGGTCTGCGGGAATCGCGAAGCCGACACCTTGGTAGCCGCCCGTCTGGGAGACGATGGCGGTGTTGATGCCGACCACTTCGCCGTCGAGGTTCATCAGAGGGCCTCCAGAGTTGCCCGGGTTGATGGCGGCGTCCGTTTGCAAGAAGCGGCCATAGGCGGTGATGCCGGTGTTCTGCCGCCCCTTGGCGGAAACGATGCCGCTCGTGATGGATTCTCGAAGACCGAAAGGTGAGCCAACCGCTACCACCCACTCGCCTATCTGCAGCTTCTCGGAGCTGCCGAAGGACAAGGGGTGCAGGTTGTCGGGCGCGTCCTTCAACTTGATCACGGCCAGGTCTGTCTCTTTGTCGGCGCCCACCACTTCGGCGTCGAAGATCTGCTCGTCCATCAGCTGTACCTGGAGGCTCTGCGCGCCTTCGACGACGTGATTGTTCGTGAGAACGTAGCCGTCGTCATTGACGACGAAGCCCGAACCGAGACCGGTTTCGTGAAGTTCCTTTCCGTGAGACTGCTCATCGGAAGGCGGCTTCCGGCCGGGTGCGTTTCCAGGGTGATGAAAGAAGAACTCGAAAGGATCCATGCCCCCGAAGAAGTCGAAGGGGTTTTGGGGGGCGGGCACGCTTCGCTCGCTCACGATGCTCACCACCGAAGGCATCGCGCGTTGGGCGACCCTGGTGAAAACCCCTCTGAAGTCCCCTTCTGGGATGGGCTTGGAGCCAGCGGAGGGAGATGCCGCGCTGGCAACCGGCGTGCCCGCCTCGGTTGCCGAATGACAATTGTCGAGCCCCAGTGCCAGAAAGACGACGAGAAGGGTCGGCGACCTGCGCCACAACCGACGACGCCGTGCCACCTTCGCTTGGTTTGCTTTTCCGACCGCTGCATGCCGTATCGCATTCATGGCCGCCCGCCGATGCATCCTGCGTTCCAGTCTTGCCGATGGTCGCTCGCCAGCCGGGGCTCACTGGCCGAACCCTCAGGCGGCGCATTGCGCGCTGCGGAACCCAGGGAAAATGCCAGCAACGCGCGGCGGGAATCGCGCTTGTCCGTCGGGCGGCGGGAGCGACGCACCAGACGATCCCGCCACGGCTGGGGAAAATCGTCGCACACCGGTCGATCCGTATGCTCCTCGCTCGTAGTGTTCGTGAACCCACCTGGGAGTGCCCACTCACTCACCCGAGGAGAACCCCATGCGTTTCATGGTCATGCACAAGGTCGACGCCTCGCTGGAAGCCGGCGATCCGCCCAACCCACAAATCATCCAGAAAATGGGCCAGCTGGTTCAAGGATCGCTGAAAGATGGCGTCTTCGAGAACGGCGCGGGTTTGCATCGGCTACAGCCGGCGCGCTTCCTCTTGCTGCTCAAGAGCAGTCCCGCGAGCGAGGCGGGGACCGAGTCGCCGCCCGAGGTCGCCGCCGCGCTCGCCCGACTCGAGAGAGAGATGAGCGAGGCCGGCGTGCTCTTGCTCGAAGAAAGGCTTGCTCCGAGTGCGCGCGGCGCCCGCCTTGCCAGCGGCCCGAAAGGAGGCCGGCGCTGGGTCGACGGACCCTTCGCGGAGTCCAAAGAGCTGGTGGCGGGTTTTTCGATCTTGAACCTGCCGAGCAAGCAGGCCGCGCTCGAGTGGGCCAATCGCTACGCCGCCATCCTCGGTGACAACGAAGTCGACGTGCGCGAGCTAGAGGAGTAACCACCGACTCGTTGCGTCTGGGCCGGGCCAACTGAAGTTACTCGCGATAGCGTCGGGCTCGCTTCGCGTCGACCGTCCACTGCTCGAGCTTGCTTGCCCGCTTCGAGCGGTCGAGCTAAGGCCTGGTGGCATGCAACAGAAACAGTGGACTCGACTCGATGCGGCCCCCCTCTCACCGGTCGCGGTGCCCGTGGACCGAACGCCGCGGGCGCTGTTGCTTTTGGCATCGGTCCTGCTCGTTTTCATGGCGTGCTCCCGGAAGGCGGAGCCTCAACGAGACGCCGTGGCCTCGGCCTCGGCTGCTTCCTCGAAACGTCAGGACCCTGCGCCGAGCGAATGGGTGTCGGTGCTGGATCCCAAGAAGCTCGGCGCCGCGAAGTTCGACGACCCGGGTGCCGTGGTGCAGGCCCTGGCGCAGCGTCGAGCCAGCTCCGAACCGCTGCTCGAGATGCGGAAAGACGTTTCGAAGAAACGGTTAGAGCAGGCAAACCGACGCGTGGCCACCCTCATGAAAGAAGGGTACCATCTGCGCAAGAACCCACCGGTCATGCTCAAGCCGCCGATCGATTGGGGCAGCAATCCGCGGAATGATTCGAATTGGCACTATTTGGTCAATTCGCTACGCCCTGTCGGCACGCTTCTGAGCGCTTATCGTACGACGCACGATCAGCACCAGTTGGCATTGGCTACGGGAGTGGCGCTCGACTGGATCGACTACAACCTGGTTCGGAACAAGCGGAACGAGAAGAAGTGGCATGACATGGGCAGCGCGCTCAGGGCGCAGCGGATGAGTGAGATCCTCGACGCGGAATTGCGCCTGCCGAAGCCGGACACCAAGGCTGTGGGCCTGCTGATCTGGGCGCTCGACCAGCATGCCAAGTTCTTGAACAACCCGAAGAAATTTTCCAAAGGCAACCATGGGGTGTTCATGATGCTCGGACTGGCGCAGATAGTTCAGGCGCTACCCGAGCTGAAGGGCGCCGGCCGATACTCCCGGTACGCTCAAAAGCAAATGAAAGCACTGGTGGCCTCGCAGTTCGGACCCGAGGGTTTTCACTTGGAGCATTCTCCGGGGTATCATCTATTCGTTATGAAGACCTTTGCTCGCGTCGTGCATGACGGCCTGTTCAAAGGTGTTCCCGAGCTTGCGGCGGCCGTAAAGCTCGCGCGCAAGCGCGCTCCTGAGCTCTACCATCCGAACGGCGACCTGGTGATGCTCGGCGACAGTGAGCGCGACTCGGGCGACGCCGGCCACACGCTCGCCACAACGAAGAGCGATCCGGAATTCTGGGACAGCCTGCGTGTCTACCCCAAGGTCGGCTACGCTATTTTTCGCACCCACTTTGGTCCAAAGCAGTCACCATCCGACGACTTCCTGTTCGTGGGCGCAGGTCACCATTCCACCTTCCACAAGCATGCCGACCATTTGAGCTTCGAGTGGTCGTTCCAAGGGACTCCCATTTTGATCGACAGCGGCAAGTACTCCTACACGGTCGATGACTGGCGCCGGTTCTTCATGAGTACGCGCGCGGGTAACGCTGTCGAGGTGGACGAGAAAGACTACTCGCGGCGGCCGGACAAGGTGCCGCCGAAGCTCTCCAGCTGGGGCAAGTCGAAGGGCCTCTACTACGTGGTGGCGCAGCGACGAGATACGCGCATGGGGGTGAGTCAAACGCGACTCTTCGTACTGAACCCCGCTCACTACCTGGTGGTGCTCGACCGCATGCAATCCGATGAGCCGCACGACTATCGACAGTGGTTTCACTTTCACGAAGCGCTCGATGTGAAGCGAGACGGTCAGATGCTCGGCGTCTTGGATGAGAAAAAGCGACGCCTGCTGGTGGTCCGAGAGCTCAGCCAAGACAAGGCCACCGAGGTCGAGCTGGTGAAAGGCCAGACCAAGCCCCGCATCCAGGGTTTCATCAGTCCCGACTACAAGAAGAAGGAACCGCGCTACTCACTCGCCTTCGTCAAGCATGGCAAGTCGGCGGATTGGGTCACCCTGTTTTCTGGCGAGCCTCCGCGGGCGGCCAAGCTGGTCGACAAGCAGGGCAGCTTGAGCGCAACCTGGAAGGACAGCCGTGGCGTTCCTCAGGGGTTTCGCTTCACGCCGGACGCAAAGCAGCCGTTCCAAGCTCTGTAAGCCCTGGACCCCGAACTCGCCGAAAAGGTCTCAGAAGGAGTCGAAAAATTCGCGGATCAAGCTGTCGGCGAAGCACGGGATGCCATGGTGCGAGGTGCCGTACTGCGGATCGTTGTGCTGGCACCACAGGGTAATCTCGCTGCATCCGTCGAACTGCACGCAGCCAGGATCGACCTGTACCCCGCCGCTCTGGCAGCCGTCGACGGGGTAGGGGGTGGAGCTTTCCATACACCCATTGCTCGTACGGTAGGGGACGATGTCCTCTTCGCCATTGGGATCCCACGAGCGCTCCTGGTCCCCGATGCCGTGAAAGACGAGCGCTGGCACAGGGTTCCACGAATTGCAGTACTTCGACGACGCGACGGGCGCCACCGCGCGCCAGCGCGTTTCCCCGGCGCAGAGCCGCTGTACGATGAACTGAGAGCCCGAGCTATGGCCGACCGCAAACACGCGGTTCTTGTCGATGCAGGCCTCGCTCTCGAGCGCGGAGAACATGGTGTCGACGATGCCGCCATCGGCGTTGTTGTTCCACTCGTTGCCCTGACTCTTCGGGTAGAGCATCAGGTACTTGTCACCAAGGTCGTCCTCGTAGCGGTCTTGCAGCTGCGTGTTGGGATTGCCCGCCGCGTGAAATGCCATCACCACCGGGACGGGCGTCGAGCCATCGTAGGACGGGGGAAGATGGACGATGGTATTGTTGCCGACGTTCAGCGAGGGCGAAGCGTTGCCGCCGTCGCACCCTGCGCTGGGGTCTACCGCGGTCCCACCCCCTGAACCGCCGCCATCGGTCGTCGTCGTTGCGTCGCTGGTGCCCGCCGTGCCGCCCGCCGCCATCGCCGTGCCGCCCTGGCCACCCTGGCCTGAACCTCCCGTTCCCCCGACACTGCCTTGCCCGGTGGTCCCCACCGACGAGCTGGAGCTCACCGCATTGGTAACGGTGCTCGCTCCTTGGACGTTGGAACTCGCGCCGTTCGTGGAAGCGCTATTGGACGAGGCACTGCTGGAAGAAACATTGCTGGACCCGGTGACCCCGCTCGTCTCACCGCCTGTCGTTCCACTGTTCGTGCTCGAGTAGTTACTTCCCGTGCCGGGGTCGTCCTCCCCGCCAGAACAGCCGAGATAACACCCGACCGCCAGGAGGCCCAATGACCATGCGCGACTTCCAGTCATCAGGCGAGTATGTCAGACATCGTGCTGCCGTTGCCGACATTTCCGCTGGTGCCAGCGGCTTGCATCAACGTGGTGAGCAGATTGGCGTTGCTGGTGTTGCCGCCACCCACGTATTCACCCTGCTTGAGTGCGCCACCGAGACTGCCGCCGATGACGTAGGGGATGTTGCGGAAGCTGTGCGAGGGGCCGTCCGAAACGTGGTTGGTCCACACGACGGCGGCGTTCTGGAACAGCCCGCGTAGTGCGAATTGGTCCAGCGTATGCTTGAAGGTCTGCATGCGAAGAGCGTCGATCTCTCGGTGGGCCTGGAGCGCCGTCGGGTCGTTGCCCGAGGCCCCGTCGCTCTGCATGCGATGGCTGACGTGGTGGAATTTCCACTTACGCGAATTGGAAGGCACGTCGTAGATGGTGCCGTCGGTGCCGTCGCCCCATTGCAGGGTCGCCACGCGATTGATGTTGCAAGCAAACGCCAGGGCAACCAGTTCGGAATGCAACTTGACGATGTCCTCGATCATGTGCGTGCTCTGCGTGAACCGGAGATTTTGCATCGCTTCGATAGCCGACACGTCCAGCCCCGCTTCTTCGCAGCCCGCCGTTGCGACCTGGGTCATGCCCATCTCGACTTCTCGAACCGCCGTCAAGTGAGCGTCCAGGCGCTGGCGATCCGCCGCGCTCAAGTCCGAACGCGCCAAGAGGCTCTGCAGGTCGTCGCGAATCAAGTCGTTCACGCTCATCTCGCGAGTCACGAGTTCGTTCGCGGTGTTGTCGGCAGGTGTCGGATCCCCACTGCTGTCGCCCGTACCGACCAGGCCAATCAGGTTGCGATAGATGTTGTAGGGGTTGACCTCGGCGGGGCGCGCGTTGCCCGGACCGCTGAACGAAATGCGCTCGGCGATGTAGAACTTCCCCCCCGAGTACAGCGTGAGCGGGTCCACCCCTGACGGGTTCAGCTCCTTACTGATGACCATATCGGCACTGATGCCGCCTGCCTGCGAGGTCTGCCCGCCGCCTTGTGGCCCCACCCCGGTGAGCGATTGACAGAGCCCCTGAGCGTGACCGCAGTTGGTCAGGTTGCCCGGATAGTTCACGCCGTCGACGAAGAGCAAGTTTGCGGCATGCTCCGCTAGCTCGCTCGTGGCCTTACCGGCAGAGGCCAGCGAATCGCTCGAGAGCGCGCCCTTCGAGTCCGGGAAGAAGCTGTCGGCCACGATTCCGCAGGCAGCGACGATGAAGAACAGGAAGCGGGGCTGCTCGTTTTGCGCCCAAGCGGAACGCTCGGGCACTCCTTCGAGAAACGGTAACCCAAGGGTAACGCCTCCCAGTCCCTGGAGGAACCTGCGCCGGTTGGCGCGTAGCCTGGATAGTCCTCCCTTGTTGCCGCGGGCGCTGTGTCCCGTTTTCATATCGAACCTCCATTCCTCGTGGAGAAAGCTGGATCAGCCACCAGGTCGAGCACCAGCTGCTTCAAGGAAGCACCCTGATTCAGACTGTCCGACATCAGCGTCGCGACGAGCTGGGCGTCGCCCGGGGCCATGTCACGCTGCAAGGTGTAACTCGCAACGTGCTTCGCGTAGCAAGCGTGAGCCATCTCCGTCGAAGCCATGGTTTGCATCAACTCGGGTGCATTGGCGAACTGGCGAGTGCCGTCCGCAAACGGATAGGAAGATGACGTGTCGACGGGCTCTCCTTTGTCCGTGCTGCGTATACGGCCCAGGCCGTCGAAGTTCTCGAAGGCGAACCCCAGGGGATTGATGTAAGCGTCGTGACAGCCGTTGCCACAAGGAGAGGTGGCAGAGGCCACCCGCTGGCGATCCGTCGACCCGCCTGCTGCCGGGAGGGCGGGGACCGCGCCTGGAGGCGGCGGCACGTTGGCGCAGAGCACGTCGAAATTGAGGTGAACACCGCGATGGATGGCGTCGGAATGCTCGTTGTCCCCATACAGGAGAAGAAACGGAATCTGTGAAAAGTAGCCGGCGCGCTCGGGCCCGAGGTCCATGAGGGTCATGGTGGCAGGTGCCTGCACGTCGTAGAGCTTCGCGAGTTGTGGGCCGACATAGCCTTGAGTCGAGGTCAACATCTCTCGAAGGCCCAGGCCTTCTTTGTAGATGCGGTCGAAGAACATCTTCGAGGACTCTTCGAGCTCTGCATTGACGGCCGGATCGAAGTCGGCCACGTCCTTCACGACGTCCGAGAAGCGCCGAAACTCGAACAACTCGGAGTGAAACTCGTCGAACACCTCGGCGGCTGCCGCCTCCTCCAGCATCTGGGTCGCCAGGGTAATCGCTCCTTGGGCGGTGTCGAACTCGCCCCGGCCCGCCGCGTCCAGGAGATCGTCGCTCGGGGTGGTGCCGCGAAGTAGGAACGAAAGCTTCGACGCCATTTCGTAGCCACTGAGGGGTGCCCCGTCGGTTCCCAACTCGCTGCGGTACAGGAAGTAAGGCGACTGCAGCATGGCTTCGATGACGAGCCCGGCTCCGATGGTGAAGGAACTCGCCGTCCCGCTCAGGCCTGCGCCGGTGTTGTACACCTGCTCGAGCCGATCCACCTCCGCGGTGGTCAAGGGGCGGCGGTAAGCACGGCGCCCGAAGAACTCGATGAATTCCCTCGGGTCGTTGCCGGCGTAGACTCGCTGCAGGGCGGCATCGTTGACGGTGAACTCTTGAACGACTTCTTTGGTTGCTGTGTGATACTGTAGCCAAAGGTCGTTGGTGACCGTGAGCACGGCTTCGTTGTTCACGAAGTCAGTGGCGCCGATCACCGGCGTCTGAAAGAAGCGCGCCTTGTCGGGGGGCGCGTCGAGCTCGAGAATATCCTGCACCGCGTGCTCCCACTGGTCGTTCGTGAGCCGCATGAAGCGCGTGTAAATCGGCTTGCCATCGAGCGCCATCGGTGCCGGTTTGAACTCGCCGTCCTGCACCACGGTCCCCACGGTGCCGCCGTCGACGGCGCCCGTGGTGCCGACTCCCGTCGTGTTCGTCCCCGCCGTCGTACCACTGGCCGCCGAGCTGCCCCCCGCGCCGGAAGCAGCGGTGGTCGACGACGTTTCGCCGGCGGTTGGCTGGCCTGCACCAATACCAGGTCCACCGATCTCGCTGGTGCAACCCATGACCACGAGCGTCAGGAGCGAGATGAGCCCCCTCCCACCCCTGAAGGGTTTTGGCGGTTCGGGTCGAGCAGTAAACATTGGAGCCTCCGGTTTCCCACCCACCTTCAAAAGGTTACGGTCTAGAGTCGCCCGGGACCTGGCGGAGCGACACTTCTGCCTCATGTCCCCGGGCAGGTTCCCGTTTCGAAAATCCATCAGTACGTCGGCAATTTCTCACCCACCCACCGAGTTTATGCCCGAGGCGAGCGGTGGGGGACAGGGGTGCCCTCCCTCCCCTCCGATGTTGATCTTTGCACCTAGGGAGTAAGGGTGTGCAAAAGGCCCTTGGAACAGCAAGGTTCCGTAGAACTCAAATGCTAACAATCGCCTGCGCTCTCACCAATGGTGCGCTCCCGCGTGCTGTTGCGCGGTCGACCGTGCTCTCCGGTTTCGAGCGCGACCTCGGCGTCAGGAACGCAAAAAGTGAACGCTCGACGTGCTTCGGTCGGACTGTCTGTCGCTCGCACACCTACAGTTGCGCAGGTCGGCTCCAGAAAATGAGGGCTCGCGGAGAGTCAACGAAAGGATCGATCTGGCAAGGTCGCTTCTGACAGTTCGTGAAATTTTGTCGTCTAGCTCGAAGAGCGGCCGCGCCCGCCCGACCGCTCATGGGACTTCGAGCGGGTTGGGGAAATTCCCCGACAGAAACAGCATCGTGTAGACGCCGAGCGATTCCTGATAGTAGCGGTCGTTCATCACCGTGGTGCTCACGGCTTCTTCGAGTGCTTCGCGGCGCAAGGCAGGGTCCGTCTTGCCGCCGTTGTCGAAGACGCTCACGAACGCGGACATGGCGGTGTTGACGAAGTAGGAGTTGTGTCCGAAGCCCGGATCGCAACCGCCCGTTTGTCCCGTGGGGGTCAAGTTCTGGCAAATCGTGGAGAAACGGTTCGCGGCAGGCTCGGGCGGGTTCTGCTCGTGGAAGTGCGCGAAGAACTCCTGGATGTTGTCGACCTTGGCTTGCATGCGCGATTTCGGTGAAAAGTGTTGGGAGGAGCCGGCCTGGGTCTCGGGTAGATCCGTGCGATTGCCGAACCATGCGGCATCCACCGCTACCCGCCAGAGCGCCCTCGCCCAGTTGTAGTTATCGGAATTGGCGTCACAGGGGGTTTCATAGTGTCCCCAGTCGGTGACCAGCCCGGGGTTCACGTCGGTGTTGTCGTAGCAGCGCTCGTATAGCTCGTACACGCTGGCGGCCGTCTTGTACCAGAACGCGCGGTGCTGTCGACGCGCGTCGGCAGAGTACCCCGACGGGTCGAGCTCCCGTTCGAGGAAGTCGCCGAACACACGGAAGTAGCCCGGTGGGTAGTACGACAGGTTCACGGTCCCGTTCGTCGTCGGATCATAGGTGCAGGACGAGTTCGGATAGTCGCTGCAGTTCTTGTCCCAGGTGTCTCCGGGAGCAGGGAACGCCCACGTCGGGTCGTAGGCCGTGTTGATCTCGCATTCCATCTTGAGCAGCCAGCCCACGGCGGCCTCTCGATACTCCGGCCATTGCAAGGCGGCATACACCAGACCGATCGCCACGTCGGCGTCGCCGTCGAAGGCGCTGTCGCTGTTACCTCCACAGCTGCCGCTCGTTGGATCGCAGGGCTGGTCGAGCGCTCGGCAGCTCTCGGGTCCGTCCCACATCCAACCGAGCAGGCCGCCGCAGTACTTGTTTGCCGACTGCGAAAGGTAGTGTCGCGCAAAGCGCCAGAGCGCGTCGAACGTCGCCTTGTCGCCCACGGCCGCCGCCATCGCAATGCCGTAGCCCTGCCCTTCGCTCACCGTTTCCGGGGGGTCCGTTTTCACACGGGCAGTGCCCGCGCCACAGGCCTGGTCGCCCTCGAGCACATAGTTGTGGCGCCAGATGAGGTAACGTTCTTGAACGAAGTAATCGAGCAGATCTTGTACCGACGCGCTATCGGCGTACGTAAGCGCGAGCGAACCACCGAAGTCGTAGGCGTAGCCGGTTTCGTCGTAGGGAAACCAGCCACCGAAGCCGACCTCGACGGGGCTTGCCGGCGGC
Source organism: uncultured delta proteobacterium (assembly GCA_963809955.1). GTDB lineage: Bacteria > Myxococcota_A > Polyangia > Polyangiales > Polyangiaceae > JAICQQ01. The sequence continues at coordinate 120,078 of CAWELQ010000023.1, read as the reverse complement.
TTGGGAGCGCAAGCCCCGTCGCTCCAGTTGCCGGTGGCGGACCAGTCGCCGAGCGAACCGTCCGGATAGTAGTCGTAGAACTTGAACTCCTCCGTGGCCGGGTCGAGCTTTTCCGCTTCGGTCTGCTCGCTGTAGTCGACCTTGCCATAGTGCCAGCGCAGCCAATACTCGCCCGGCTCAGCGGGAAACGGCCGCAGGTTCACGGTGTTCCATTCCGGTGGACCGCGCGTCTTGTCCACGGCCCGCCAGGTGACACCCTCGGCGAACTTGCCTCGTGGCACGGGACAGTTGAACCACGGACGATCCGCCTCCCGCAGGCACATGACGTCCTTGGGCCCTTCTCCGCCATTGAGCTCCAGGATGATCCAGGTGGGCATGAATTCCGGCTTGGGGAAAAAGGTGAAGGTCTTTTGCCCTGCCCACACATAGCGAAAGTGAACCGCGTAGTAGTCGCCCGGCATCGGCGGGTTGCACGGATCGATGTCGACGCCACCGCCTCCACAGCTCTCGTAGCCGGGGCCCGGGTTCTCCGTATAGAAATGGTACATGTTGGCGAGCTGGGACCAGTTCAGACATTCCACACCCTGGCCCGACCACGCGATGTCGTCCGGAGGGCCCCAGTAGGCGAGCCAGTACTCGTTCACTTGGGACGTTCGGGTCGGCAACTCGAGCGCTGGCGAGTAAAGGCCGCTGGAACCATCCGGGTAGCGAATCGTGATGCTGCCCTGCCACAGCTCGTTGGGAACCAACGCGTAGTACCAGGGGCAATCGCCGTTCTGGAACTCCAGCAAGACCGGCAGCTCGCTGCAACCGTCGAGCGACAGCTTGAGCCCGGTCGGATACGGTGGCGTTTCGAGGCCCGCCAACGAGTCGGCGCAACCCGTGCCAGCGAACCCGGTCTCATCGGCTTCTCCCCAGAGCCAGCGGATGTGGAGTTTGGTGAAACCGGCGGGGATGGAAGCATCTGGGTTGGCCTTCTCGCAGAGCTCGCCCGAAAGCTCGCTGGCGTCGCTGGTCAGTCGAAAGCCGCCGGGCCCGATGGGCACGTTCGGGTACGCCGTGTAGTCTTTTTGAATGTCCGATCCGACGTAGTCGACGAACAGCTCCGAACCCAGATCGAGCGAACGGATGTCGAAGCTGCCCGAGGCATCCCCCGGGGCGCAACCGCTCGACCCGACCGCCTTCAGCTGGAACGACTCGAGATCATCGGGAATGCAGGCGACGTACCAGTCGCAGCCTGCATTCATGCGGCGCGCGGGGTAGCTATTCCATTCGCTGTCGATCACGAGCACCGCCATCGGCGGTGCGGGCATGCTGCCGAGGCTCGGGTCCGCGGCTTCCGACCACATATCCCGAATCAGGTAACGCAGCGTCCCCGCCGGGCACTCGAAGGTTTCCTCGGGGGGAGGCGGAGGCTCCTCTGGCGTGGACTCACCCTCCGGGACCCAGTCCACCGTCTCCTCGTCGCATTCGGGGTTCTTCACGGTCACCTGCTCGGTTTCGAGTTCCTTTTGGGGATTGCCCGAAAGGACCGTGACCGTTCGCTCCCCGCCGCACTCCGGCTCGCCCTCGCAGCTCGAGTCGATGCAGATCAGCGACGGCGTGTCGCCGAGACCGGACGCGGGATTCCGCGGGTCGTCGGAGCCCGTGGTGTGCATACCCGTACGTCCGCTTGGTGCCGTGGTACTGCTGCACGCACCACTCGCAAGAAGAAGCAAGAGCGAGATCCACAGGCTGGCCAGGCCTGTCGTTGTGACAGAGAACACCTTGAAGCTCATGGGCGCCGCCGGAGTTCAGCTTTGCTTGCGAGAACGGTGCCGAACCCACTTGGGCTAGCCGGCTTCGGGCGGGCACAGCCACGTTCAGGCCTTGGAAAGCGCTTTGCAGCGAGAGCGCGAGCACACCCCGCTTCGCTGCACGCCACTCGCTGCGATCAGTTTGCAGCTCTCGACCAGCCTGGCGCGAACCTTGCGCGCCCGGGGTCGAGGAGTTCAGCTCGACTCACCGGGCGGAGATCGGTCGCCATCATCCCGCGGTGCCACCTCGATGCGGATGCGCGAAGGCTGACGGGCGCGCTCTTGGGCGCTCATCATTTCGACCTCCAGCTGCCCGAGCCGTGCGATTTCGTCGAGCGCATTGTAGCCACCGATGAAACGACCGCGCAGAAACACGTAGGGCTCGGTATTCTGCTTGGTTTCGGCCACCAGCCAGGTGCGGAGCGTCCCGTTCTGGGGCGCGTCGAGATCCACGAACTCGAATCCCGCCTCCTCGCGTTCCAGGAGCGCCAGAGCCCTGCTCGTCCACGGGCAAGACCGGCGTCCGTAGACTTGCGCTGACTTTTCGGGATCCCCGAGCTCGGGGATGCTGACGGTTGCCGGCGGCTTCACGCTTGGGTCCGGGTTCGCGACCTTCGGAGCGGCGTCGACGGGTGCGTCGAAGAGCTCGCCGAGACCGCTCGAGAGCTCGCGCCTGGCGCTATTGGCGATCGAGACGACCCTGCGCGCCGAACCTTGAAGCACCCGCTTGCCGAGTTTGGACAGACTTCCCATGAGCCGTAGCCTAGTACAAACGCTTCCAGCGTCGACCGCAGGTTCGTGAGCAATGCGGCGACAGAGAGTGCTTTTCTTCAGGGCTTTACCGCGGGTTCCCGAGGAACAGTCCTCCGTGCGACCGGCAGCCAGCGTCCGTCAGGGCGGTCTACACCTCACGCACGGCATCGGGCAGCTCGTTGAAGTCGTCCTCGCGCGGGGGGAACGACTCCGCCAGGATGCTTCCGATGCGCTCTACGGCGGTGAGCAGGCCGGCGGCGGGCCGACCCGCTGCAATCGCGGTCACCAGGCTGTCCACGTCTTTCTGCCATTCGTCGGAAGCCACCCGTTCGTGAATCCCTCGGTCGGCCAGAATGACGGCGCGCCGCTCGGCTTCGCTGAGAAAGATGAGCACCCCGCTGCGATCACGTGTCTCGGTCACGCCTGCTTCGAGGAAGGCGGCTAACGCCCGCTCTTCGACGAGCCGCGCCAAGGCGTTTTTGGGGACGACCAGCCTCAGCAACACACCCGAGCCGAACACCCCATACAACAGCATGGCCAACGGCAGCTGCATGACGAAGAACACCCAGGCTGGCCAGCCGTGGAGCATGTAATAAGCCTCGAGCATCAGGGCAACACTCAGGCTGCCAGCGAGGCCTGCGCGCCATATGGCATACGTGTCGGAACGAGCGGTCAGCACCACGACCAGCTCTCCAGCCGTGCTCTTCTCCGCGTGTGCCACCGCCTCGGCGATCTGGTTCTTTTCGTCATCACTGAGGAGAGCCATGTTCACCAACCTCCCGAGGCCCCGCCGCCACCGAAGCCGCCGCCACCACCACTGAAGCCACCGCCACCGCTGAAGCCACCACCGCCACCGAAACCGCCGCGGCGACCTCCCAGCATGCTGCCGAGCAGCATGCCGCCCAGGAACCCACCTCCTCCCCCGCGGAAGAGGACCAGCACGATGATCACTAGCCAGAATAGGAGCGGCAGTAGCGAGAACCCTCCCGAACCGCGATTCTGCTGCTCGGGCGGACCGATACGGACGGATTCCCCCTGGGCCGCCTTCATCAGCGTGTCGAAGGCTTGAAATACGCCGGCTTCGAAGCGACCCTCACGAAACTGCGGGGTGAGCTGGTGGCGGATCACGCGGGCTGCGATGGCGTCGGGGACCGCCCCCTCCAGCCCGTACCCCACTTCGATTCGCATTTTCTTGTCCTGCTTCGCGATGACCAGAATCAACCCATCGTCGCGCTTTTCATCGCCGAGCTTCCATTGTTCGGCGACCCGGATCGAGTAGTCTTCGATCGGAACCCCCTCCAAGCTGGGGATCGTCAGAAGCACGAACTGATGGCCCGTCTTCTTTTCGTAGGCGGACAGCGTCTGCTCGAGCTGGGCCCGGGCACTGTCAGACAACAACCCCGCTTCGTCCATCACGTGAGCCTGAAGCTTTGGGACTTCGGGTTCGGCCCGCACCATGATAGCCAAGAAAGATGCTGCCAGCAGTGTCCAGGCGAATGCGAAGAGCCGATGAAGCGACCAGCCGGGGCGCCACTGTGTCGAGCAAGCGTCGCGGCGACCCGACCCTGACTGGGTGCTCCGTTGCCGGCGCATCTCAGAAGTCGACTTCCGGTGCCTTGTCCGCGCCGGGTGTGGTGGCTTCGAAGGTGGGACGTGTCTCCTTACCGCGCAGGCTGGCCCCGATCGATGTCGGGAAGTGCAACACCACCTGATTGTACTCGCTCACTGTCTCGATGTAGCGCTTGCGCGCCACGGCAATTCGATTCTCGGTGCCTTCCAGCTGTGCCTGGAGATCGCGAAAGGCCTCGGTGGCCTTCAGCTCGGGGTAGCGCTCGGCGACTACCATCAGGCGTGACAACGCTTGCCCGAGTTCGCCCTGAGCTTTTTGAAACTTCTCGAGCTTCTTCGGATCGTCGATGATGGACTGGTCGACCCTCATCTGACCCACCTTGGCACGCGCCTCGACGACGCTCTGGAGCGTCTCTTTTTCGAAGTTGGCGGCGCCCTTCACGGTCTTGACCAGATTGGGCACCAGATCCGCCCGACGCTGGTATTGGTTTTGCACTTCGGCCCAGGCGGCCTTCACTTGCTCGTCCTTGGTAATCACCTCGTTGTAGCCGCAGCCGCTCAGGCTCACGAAGGAAAGAGCGAATAGTGCAAGGACCCAAACGCGTACCGGTCTCGTGCTCAAATGACCCATGCCCTGTTTATTGGTCACAGTCCCCACGTCATGCAAGGGCTGGAACGCCGGTTTCACGTGCTGGTTCAAGGAACTACTGGGCCAGGGCCGCTTGCTTCGGGCCGGCCTCAGCGGGGGGAGCCGTTTTGACGCCGAGAGCAGTAGGCGTGCTGGGAAGATGCTTTGACTTCGAATCGTCCCTCGCCACGACGGGCGGCAGCAGGACCGGCTCGCGCGGCTGGGTCTCGGGCAACTTCACGAGAATCTGAGCGATGTGGGCGGCAACGGCATCCACGACTTCACCTGCCGCTTGCCCAAGTCCGCTGCCATAGGCGAAATCACCGCGGGAGCGCGTGGACAAGCTTTCGCCCTTCACGGGGTGTCCGTCCCGGACCAGGCGCCACCGCCCCTTCGCTGCAGCCGACCACCCATAGCGCGAGCGATCGGGAGGGAGTGCGTCGAGGTTGAGCTCGACCTGGAGCAGGTAATCGCCCGGCTCGAGCTCATCCCCCCGACGACGCAGCTTCACGTCGGGGTAGCTCGGCCAAAGCAGGCTCGCCAGTGACGTTTCCATGGCTTGTCGAACACCCGCGAAGCACAGCGTCTGGTAGCCCTCGTAAGCCACGCATTGGGAGTCGGGAGTCGTCTCCTCGGGGAGCTGCACATAGATCCGCGTCGTGTGCCGCACGATGGGGTCGGGCAGGGCGGGCAGCGCACGACTTGCCACCTCGGCGGTGTGCCCTGGCAGGCAGCCCGTCAGCACCACGCTGGTCAGGAGTATCGAACTCGTCTGGCATCTCATTGCAAATGAAACGATACCGTTAGCCCTGCGATAGACGCCAAGTTCCATGACGACTTGCGCCGCTACGATGCGAAGCGCAGCCCTCGAACACCCCAATAAACCGACTGTAACTTCCGATACTTATACCAGAATGCAGCACGGAGCATCCGGAGCATGGCGCAGGGCAGGAACGCCGCTGCGAGCGGCGTAGCAATCCCGTCACGCAACACGCCCACGTCGCGAACGTGTGACTTCTGGGCGGAAAACCTGACAATCTGCCCACCAGGCGCTAAGGTGATTTCATGAACCTCCGGCACATTCATCGCTGTATGGCCGATCGCCGGAGGGTGGAGCTCGACGACGGCCGATCCGGCAGGATCGTGCGTGTGGACACCGAGTTTCCCTCCAACCAGACCACGGTTTCGATTTGGACGGAAACTTCCGGGCCGACCCGGAGTAGCCAAGGTAGATCTCCGACGCATCGTCGGGCCCGCCCCCGAAAGCGGCCAGCCCTCAACGGCCGAGTCCGCCTGAACCAGGCGACTTACCTAAAGCCCCAACGGCGCCTTACCCACTCTCGAGGGCGGCATCGCACTCGGAGACCAGCAGGCCGTGGCCGATGGCGACGGCCACCTGTCTGGCGAGCTGCAGCTCGCGCTGAGCGCCGAGCTCGTCCCCTTCCGAACGCAGCAAGAGTCCAAGCAGCAAGCGTCCTTTCGAAATGTCTTGAGACTGGTGCTGGCGTTCCGCCAGGGCCAAGCATTCCCCCACCTGACGCTTCGCGAGCGCCGAGCCATCCTTACCCTCCAGAAAGGCCAGCATCATGCGGTTCCTGTTGACCCAGCGCTCCGAACCCGTGTCACGCGCCATCGCGACAGAGCTGCGAAATGCCGCGTAAGCTCGCGCGTACTCTCCGATGTGCGTGAGCGCCTCGCCCTCGTAGTGCCGGTAAGCCGTTTCTTGCTGCAACAGGCCGAGCGCGCGGGCTCGGGTGGCGGCGCTGGCGGCCGCCATCGCGCTCTTGTCCCAGTCGCCACCCAACGCGTAGGACAGCGCGCGCACCTGTGCGGTTCGGAACGCGCGCGCGTCATCGGGCTCCACCGACAACAGGTCGGCCTGCTCCAAAAGCCCCAACGCCTCGCCGAGCTTGCCTGCCTGCGCATGAGCGTGCGCGCACAAGACCAATGCTTCGTGCCGCTGCGCCTCACTGGGCTCCTGGGTCACCGTGTCGAAGCGCGCCAGGGTATCGATCGCCGGCAAGAAGTCGCCGAGGGCAATCTGGGTGTCCGCCAACTGGAGCAGCACCCGCAGCAAGCGCGCCGGATCGCCCGTGGCTAGCACCTGGGTCCTGAGCAGCAGCTGCTGGGCCTCGTGAAAATGCAAGGTGGCTCGTTGCACTCGCACCAGGTCGAGCAACGCATCCACCAGCTCGGGCTCCGTCATGTCCGAGCGCGCGAGCAAGTGGGAACTGAGGCGGCGAACCATATCGGAAAGCCGGCCATCCTCTCCTCGCACCAGGCTCGCATCCGCCAGGAGCTTGGCAGCGTCCGCCACGCTGCGCGGCGTGCGCGTCTCCAGCGGGATCAACTCCAGGGCGCGCAGCATCAGGGGCACGGTCCGCTCGGGTCGGGCGCTGTGGGCCCTGGCTCGGGCCGCCCGCTCGTAGGTCTCGGCGGCCCGCGCGGGCTCCCCCGCTGCCTCCAGGTGGAGCGCCGCCTGTTCGAGCAGCCGAGCATCGTCGGCGACACCGGTAAGCAGCGCGTCCGCAGCGCGTAGTTCCAGCTCGGCGAGCTGATCGGTCTTCAGATCTGCCCGCAGCGCCTCGTCGATCAGCCGGCTGGGCAAGCGCGCTCGGGTTGGGTCCACGATCACGAGGTTGCGCTGCTGCAAACCCAACAGCAGACTCTGGACCTCCTCGGTGGACTGTCCCACGGCCTCGGCGAGGCGCTCGGGCTTGGCCCATTCGTCGAGCCGGGCGACCAGACGCAGCAGGTCGAGCTCCGTCTCGCTCGCGCCTCGCAATCGGTTCTCCAGCTGGGCCTGCAGAGTATCGGGAACCAGCGAAATGAGCTGTAGGTCCAGGGTGTCGACGACCCCATTTTGCACGGAGATGGCACCGCTTGCGACCGCCTCCCTCAGCAGCTCCTCGGCAAACATCGGGTTGCCTGCGGAGCGAGCGACTACCTCCGCTTCCACGTCTTCGGGCAGCTCTCCTGCGCCAAGGCGGACCTGGATCAACCGCTTGAGCGCCGCACGGTCGAGCGGGCCGAGCCTGACTTCCTCGAAGCCATCGATGCCGCGCAGTTGCTCGCTCGAAAGCTCGCGTGCGGCAAACAAGAACGCGACGCGCTTGGAAGCCAGCGCCTCGGCAACTCTGGCCAGAAGCTCCGTGCTCTCGTCATCCATCTGCTCGGCGTCGTCCCAGGCGAAAATATGCATCCGGTCGTCGGCCAGACTCGAGAACACCCGCTCCACCGCCGCCCGCAACGGGGGCACCGATGACTCCTCGGGAAGACTCGCTCCGAGCTCACACAGGATCGCGTTCGCGCGGGGGCCCGACAGCCCCAGAGTGCGCAACATGGCCACCAGACCCTCGTGGTCGAGGGCCCCATCACCCTCTGCCCCGAAGAGCGTGCGCAACATGGCGGCAATACCGCTGAAGAGCTGCTGGCGACCTCCAACCGGGCAGCGCGCCACATGAAAAGCTAGATTGACGCCGCCGCGCCTCAAGCGTCGGCGCAGCTCATGGACGAATCGGCTCTTGCCGATGCCCGGCGCTCCCACGATGCCAATGGCCTGCAGCTTTCGATGCGCCACGATGGCCAGGCGACGACCCACTTGAGTGGTCTCCGCGCTGCGACCGACGAAGGGCCGGAAGTCGCCCAACGAGAGCTCCGCCGCCTTGCCCTGCCCAACCACGGGAGGCGGCTGTGACGATGGCATCGCGCGCAGCTGAGGCGGGTAGGTCTCCCCTTGCTTCTGTGGAACCACCTGCTGCCACTCGCCCACCAGCGCGGCAACTTGCTCGGCCCCCACCCAGTCGTGGCATGCGTAGGCGTGCATCAGCAGCTGCTCGTGGGCCTCGGCGGCGTCGAATTCCGGATCCCCCAGCAGTAATCGATACAAGAGATCGTCGATGGGCAAGTCGAAGCCGGTAAACGTGGAGTCCGGCGCGATCTGCGGGGGCTCGGCCAAGCGCAACATCTCATAGACCAGCGCGCCCACTTGGTTCAAATCGGCGACCACGCCGTTGGGGCCTGGTCGAGGTTCCGCTCCCAGCGCTGCCGTGCAGAAATCCGAGACCTTGACCTCGCCCTCATCGCTCAACAGCACATTTTCCGCGCTGAGCTTTTCGTGCGCAATACCCAGCGCACCCCCCAGGGAATCACGACGCCGATGCGCGTGATCGAGCGCGCGGCAGATCTCCGCCGCGATGTGCAGAGCCATCTCGAGCGAAAGCGGCTGGTTCTGCCCGCGACGCATGGCGAGCAACTCGGCAAGGGTGGCACCGCTCACCAGCTCGGTTGCCAGGAAGAAGGACTTCCCGGTCTCGAGCTCCACTTCGCCCAGATCGAGCACGTGTACGACGTTCGAATGACTCAAGCGCAGAGCAAGCTGCGCGCGCTGAATGAAGCTTTGCACCAGCTCGGTGTCTCGAGCCAGTTGCTGGTGCAGTCGTTTGACGACGAGTACCTTCTCGAAACCTTCGACTCCATACCGCTTGGCCCGAAAGACCTCGGTCAGAGCCCCCTGACCTATTCGCTCTATCAGCTCGTAGCGACCGTATTGTGTCACGAATAGTGCTATCTGCTATGAGGCTTCTATGAGGCGGCGCCTTCGTCGGACTCTCCCCCATACATGGCCTCGGCGATCTCGAAGGTCGCGTTCTCGAGGCTCGAGTAGCAATCACGAATCGCCGAGAGATCCGCACCGCTTTCGAGCATGACCTTCAGGGTTTCGACGTCTTCACGCACCGACTGGACTTTCTCCGGCGGCAGCAGGTCCGCGTAGGCTTCGAGCGCCTGCCCCGTGGTATAAATCAGGGTCTCCGCCTGGTTCTTGATCTCCGCCAGCTCCCGCCTGAGCTCGTCGGCTTCCTTGAATTTCTCGCCCTCGTTGACTAGCGCATCCACTTCGGACTGCGTCAGACCACTGGCAGGCGTCACGCTGATGGATTGGCTTTTGTTGGTGCCCAGGTCCGTCGCCTCCACGGACAAGATGCCGTCGGCGTCGATGCGAAAACTGACCTTGATCTTCGGGACGCCGCGCGGCGCCGGCGGGATCCCCGTGAGCTCGAAACGCGCCAGGCTACGGTTGTCGGCGGCCATTTCCCGTTCCCCCTGGAGGACGTGGATCGGCACGAAGGGCTGGTTGTCCATGCTGGTCGTGAATATCTCGCTCTTTTCCGTGGGGACGGTGGTATTGCGCGGGATCAGACGCGTGAAGACTCCACCGCCGGTCTCTACGCCGATGGACAGCGGTGTCACATCGAGCAGCAGCACCTCCTCGATCTGACCGCCGAGGGCAGCGCCTTGAATGGCCGCACCCACGGCCACCACCTCGTCCGGATTCACCGCCTTGTTCGGATCCTTGCCGAACAGTTCCTTCACTGCCTTCTGGACCGCTGGCATTCTGGTCATTCCACCCACCAACACGACCTGGTCAATCCCCGACGCGTCTATGCCGGATGCTTTCAGTACTCCCTGGCAAGCATCCACGGTGCGCTGAATCAGATCGCGAGTGAGAATCTCCAGCTCGCTTCGCTTGAACGACCGCTCGAGATGCAGAGGGCCGCCGGAACCTGTCGCGATGAACGGTACGTTGACCTCGGTCTGGAGCGACGAGGACAGCTCGTGTTTTGCCTTCTCCGCCGCTTCTCGCAAGCGCTGGAGACTCATGCGGTCTTCGCGCAAGTCGACGCCGTGCTCCCCTTTGAACTCTTCCGCGAGCTTGTCGATGATGCGGACGTCGAAATCCTCACCCCCCAGGTGGGTGTCACCCCCCGTCGCCTTGACGTTGAATACTCCGCCCGAAATCTCGAGGATCGAGATGTCGAAGGTACCACCGCCAAGATCGTAGACCGCGACCTTTTCCGTCTGCTTCTTGTCCAGGCCGTAGGCGAGTGCCGCCGCCGTGGGCTCGTTGAGAATACGCTTGACGTCGAGGCCCGCTATTGCGCCGGCGTCTTTGGTCGCCTGTCGCTGCGCGTCGTCGAAGTAGGCGGGCACCGTGACGATCGCCTCCTGGATGCTTTCGCCGAGATACGTCTCCGCAATCTCCTTCATATTAGCCAGGATCATGCTCGAGATCTCCGGTGGAGACATCGACTTGTCCTGAACGCGAACCCAGGCGTCGCCGTTGTCGTGCGCCACGATCTCGTACGAGACGGAGTCCCGCTGTTTCTTGACCTCGGGCAGCTCGTATTTCTGACCCATCAGGCGCTTGACCGCGTGCACCGTATTTTCGGGATTGGTGGTCGCCTGACGCTTGGCGACTTGCCCCACCAGCCGCTCACCACGGACCGTAAACGCTACGATCGAAGGCGTCGTACGCGCCCCCTCCGCGTTGGGGATGACCGTCACTTCGGGTTCACCCTGCGCGTTCGTGCCGTCCACCACGGTCACGCAGGAATTCGTGGTCCCCAAATCGATACCGATGACCTTTCCCATCGCGTCTCAGCATAACTCGTGCTTCGGCGTCAGCGAAAGCGCACCTTTTGTCTGCATGTATGTTCACGTCGACCGATGCCGTGTTCGGCTCGGATAAGGGTAACAACCCCCTTCGACTAAAGGGCCGACTAGGCGAGACCACGCACGCAGCCCGGCCGAGTTCGCGCCGGCCCCCGAAGCACACGGAGCTTTCGATCAGGAAGTAACGTTGGGCCCCTTTGCGACCACTACCATACATGGGCGCACCAGACGTTCGCCCATCTTGTACCCTGCCTGCACCTGATGAGCGACGGTGCCCGCAGGCACCTCTTGGGTTTCGAGATGCTGAATGGCCTCGTGCAACGCCGGGTCGAAGGGTTGACCCACGGCTTCGACCTTGGTCACGCCGACCTTGGAAAGTGTGTCGACGAACTGCTTGATGACCAGATCGATCCCATCTGCCAGTGCCGCCACGTCGGTCGCCGATTTCGCATGATCGGCAGCCCTCTCCAGATTGTCGAAGACGGGGAGCAACTCTTTGAGCAAGTCTTCGCGCCCGCGCTCGGCCGCTTCGGTCACCTCGCGGCGGCTGCGCTTGCGGAAGTTGTCGAAATCCGCGGCTGTTCTGAGCAGCTGGTCGCGGAGTCGCTTGCTCTCTTCGAGCGCCGTCGCTAGCGGGTCGGGCTCGGCTTCGGCAATCCCCTGCTCGGCAGGAGCCTCTTCGGCCCGGGGGCTTTCTGGCTCTTCCCCGCCAGGACCGTCTGATTCACTTTGGCTCACACTTGCGCCTTCCGTTTCGGATTCTTCCTTGGTTTCAGACACGTTCTGGGACACGTCGGGCGCAGTATAACCACTGCGCGTCGCTTGCCAACTCGCGATCGGCAGGCAGGCGGCGAGCCCTGTCATCAAGTCGGCCCGCTGCGACAAGAGCCCTGTCGCACTGCCGTCAGTCGGCCCCCGCTCGAGCGGTCATCGTCCGCCGCCGGCAGGGGACTCGGCGCGAACCAGCTGTCCACCGGCGCAGGGATCGGCCAAAAGCCCGCGCCGGGGGACAATTCCCGGCGCGCTGGCCCCTTCGCCTTCTGGCGGCCGTAGCTGGTAAATTCGAGCCAGAAACAGACCTTGTCGTTACCTGGTGCGAATAGGTGCGGAGCACCGCCTCGCAACACCACGCGGCGGTCCCAGAGAACCTCACCTTCGGCGGAGATCGCCGTGAGCCGCCGCGGCCCCGCTCCGATCCTGAACTCTCGCCCGGCAGAGGGACTTTCCGAACTCGTGGAGTCGACATCGCCCAGCACCCGGCCGTCCACCACCAACGAATAGGTCGAGGGCGTCAAGTTGAGGACCCGAAGCGTCGCAGTATTGAAGTAAAGGGAAGCAGGCAGCGCGACCAGCGTGGCAACGGGCCCGAGCCAGTACCACGAGGACCAACGAAGCTTCGCCCGGGATGCACTCACGCATTCGAGCCCGTTGGCTCGGGCAGCCATCCTGGCAAAGCGTGGGTTGTCACAATAAAGCTGCTGCTTGCCCCGCCACCAGACGGCGTCACCGCTCGAAGCGTGACCGGCCTCCGGCGGCCTCGGCCACCCCAGCGCGACCGCAACCGGCGCGAGCGCGAGCAACAGAGCCACGAGGACCACCCAGTCGACGCCAATTCCGAGGAACACCACGGGCAACGCCGCCGCAGCCGTCAACCCGAGAACGAAGGACGCGAGACAGGTGGCGAGGATGCGCGTGCGCGCGGCCGACGCATGGCGCAGGCACGACTCGCAATAGTTCAACGAAACGGTCGCTCCAGAGCTCGACGTCAGCTTCAGCGATTGCGCGCCGACACCGAGACAGCATGCACACGCTGCGGGCGCGAGGAACAGCTCAGGCTCGGGCACCACCAAGACACGCGGCGCATTCGCGTCGCCGAGCCCTCCAGGTGGCGCTGCCTCCGCATCGGTGCCAGGCAAAGCACCGCCGCTCGAGCTGTTCGAGCTTGCAGCTTGAGCGTATGACCCTGGCGCGCTAAAGGCTCGGGTGCCCTCGTCTTCAGGGACATCATGGAAGTACTCAACGAGCCGCAAGCCCAAGCGGTGGCCCACCCGGCCGGGCCGCTTCTGATATTCGCGGGTGCTGGTAGCGGAAAGACCCGAACCATCACCTACAGAATCGCGAACTTGCTCGCCACTCATCGTGTTCCACCCTACCGCATCCTGGCCGTCACGTTCACCAACAAAGCTGCCGGCGAGATGCGCACCCGCTTGGTCCAACTCGCCGGAGAAGAAATCGTGCGCGACCTGTGGGTGGGCACCTTCCACTCCATCTGCGCAAAGCTGTTACGCCGCTACGCCGAGGAAGCACGCCTATCACGCCACTTCGTGATCTACGACGATAGCGATCAAAAGGCTGTCATGACGCGGCTCTTGAAAGACAGGGGCATCGATGAGAAGCGCTATCCTCCGAAGTTCGTGCTTTCGAAGATCCACGGCGAAAAGCGCGAAGGTCGTACGCCCGAACAGGTGACCCTGGACCTGGGCTTCGACCAAACACTGCTGGAACTCTACGAGGGCTACGAGCGAGCACTCGCGCTCGCCAACGCAGTCGACTTCGAAGACTTGCTCTTGAAGGCCATGCGTCTCGCCGAAGACAAAGAAAGCAGGGCGGGCCAGGCTCTGCGCGATCGTTTCGAGCACGTCTTGGTGGACGAGTTTCAGGACACGAATCGCGTACAGTACCGCCTGGTGCGTGCGCTCAGCGCCCGCTCGCGTAACCTGTGTGTAGTCGGCGACGACGACCAGTCCATCTACCGTTGGCGCGGTGCCGATGTGCGCATCATTCGCGGTTTCCAGCAAGACTTCGCCGACGCCACGGTGGTGAAGCTCGAACAGAACTACCGTTCGACCGCCAATATCGTCAGCGCAGCGCTCGGCGTGATTCGACCTGCGCTCGATCGGGAACCCAAGAACCTCTGGACCTCCGAGGAGCCGGGCGCAAAGCTCACCGTTCGCTACGCAAGGGACGAGAGAGACGAAGCCCTGTGGGTGGCCAGCGGCATCTCCCAGGCCCAGTCGGCGGGTGCCGATCTGTCCAAGCTAGCTATCTTCTACCGGGTGCATGCGCAGTCGCGGGTGATCGAAGAAGCGCTCCGCGCCCGCAACGTTCCTTACCAGATCATCGGCGGCATGCGGTTCTTCGATCGCGCCGAGGTCAAGGATCTGCTCTGTTATCTGCGGCTGCTCGAGAACCCAGCTTCCGATACCGACCTGTTGCGCATCATCAATGTTCCCGCGCGCGGCATCGGAGGAAAGACCGTCCAGCGCATCCTGCAGGTGGCGCAGGAGTCCACCCTGAGCGCCTACGATGCCGTGGAGGCAACCCTCGGGTCGGGTCAGCTGGGCACCGCTGCCAAGCGCAAGCTCGCCGCGTTTCGAGACCTCCTGGAAGAGCTGAGAGCCCTGAGCAGCCAGCTCAGCCCCAGCGAGCTCGGCAATCGGATCCTGCAAGACACGGGCTACCGGGAGGTGCTGCGCAATGCCGATTCGGCAGAGGCGGACGCCAGGCTCGAAAACCTCGAGGAGCTCTTGGGCTCGCTCCAAGAGTACGAGCATGACGCCGAAGCGGTCGGCGAAGAGCCTACGCTGAGTGGGTACCTCGAGCGGGTCTCACTGGTGGCGGCCGTCGACACGATGCGCGACGTCCCCAGCGTGTCGCTCATGACCGTGCACAGTGCCAAAGGCCTCGAATTCGACACCGTCTGGCTCACCGGTATGGAAGAGGAAGTGTTCCCTTACAAAGGGCTCAACGAAAGCGAACTGGAGGAGCTCGACGAAGAGCGCCGGCTTGCCTACGTCGCCATCACGCGAGCCCAGAAGAAACTCAACATCAGCCACGTCGGCATCCGCAACCTGTTCGGGCAAACTCGCTACCTGGCGCCCAGCCGCTTCCTCACCGATCTGCCCGCAGAAGCGGTCGAGCGACAGGGGCAATCGCTGAGAGCCCCGCAGCTCGGTGGATTCACGCCCCGCTACGGGAGCCGTCCGCCAGCGCGGCGTCCGGGCGAGCGCTTCGTCGACACGGACATGTTCGACGACCTGCCGGCAGACGAAGCCGGTCAGCACCTGCGCCCGGGTGCTCGTGTGAGTCACAAGCGTTTCGGCCGCGGCGTCGTCGAACAGGTCGAACCCGGCGATAACCCGAAAGTGACCGCCCGCTTCCCCCGCTTCGGGCTTCGCCAGATCTTGGCCGAATATTTGCAGCCCGGCTAAGGGCCCCTCGAAACAAACAGGTCACTCATGAACAAGCGTCTGGAAATGCTCGAAAAGCTCACAAGTTCCGGCCAAGCCGACTCCTTCGCCTGGTACGGCCTGGCCATGGAGTATCGAAAGCTCGGTCGCGTGGACGATGCGCTCGCTAGTTTCGAATCGTTGCGAGACAAGGATCCCGACTATCTGGCGATGTACCTGATGGCCGGGCAAATGCTGACCGAGCAGGAGCGCCGAGACGAGGCACGGGGCTGGCTGGAGCAAGGCCTTGCCGTGGCAGAGCGCCAGGGGAACTCGAAAGCGCGTGCCGAGCTCGACGAAGCGCTGGGCGAGCTCGAGTAACGGCGACAGCGCCGCGCGAGCACCCTCGGGTCCTCACTGTTCGACGCGGCCGCTGGGGCGGCGCTCCGAAAGCACCTCCGCCACAGGGAGTCGATTGACGAACATGGCCCTGAATTGTGCGTCGCGGATCCCCTCCAGCAGCTGGCTCGCATAGGCAGCGGCGCGCTGTCGCATTTCGTCGGCCTGAGGGGAGCCGGCGCGCCTGAGCGCCTCGCAACACAAGGCGCGCGTGTGCAACCCATACTCGGACCCTTGCAGGGTTTCGATGGCGCCCATGGCGGTCGTCGCCAACAAGATACCCGTGTGCACTTCGCCCACCTCGACGCGTGACACCGCCTCGACGGCCATTGCGTAGAAGTGGAAGGCCACGTAGGCCTGGGCCTCGGCGGCCTGACGCGCATCGAAGGCCTTCATGACGGCAGTGCTCGAGTCTCCCGCAGCGCGTGCGAGCACTGCCCGCAGAATCTTTTCGTGAATCGAGTCGTAGGCGCTACCAGTCACCTGGGTGAGCGCCCCGGCATCTCCCACCAGCAGCGTGGCCGCGCCGGTATCGCCAGCTTCGATCAGTACCTCCGCGGTAGCCAGCAAGGTGTCGGCACGCGAGTCTTGATCGCCGTAGCGCTCGTGTGCGTCGCGGGCGCGCTTGAGGTACGCCAGCCCGCGTTCCAGATCTCCGAGACCAGCGTAGCACTGGCCGATGTTGCTCAGTGTCTTGGCGATCTGAAAACGGCCACCAATCGCCAGGTCGATCTGGATCGAATCCAGAGCGAGCGCGACGCCGTCCTCGAACTTTCCGAGCACGTACATGGCGAATGCCAGCGAGCTCTTGGCGCGGGCTTCCAGACGACGGGCTCCGACCTTCTTGAACACGGCAATCGCTTCGGCATGGGCCTTCACCGACTCGTGCACCCGACCCATCCGCCTGAGCAGCGTGCCTCGCGAACGCAGCACTTCCGCCCGTAAACGCACGCTCACATCGGGGCTCGACGCCGTGTTCAGGGCCCGGTCCACTGCCGCCAACGCGCCCTGCATATCCCCGAGATCCCGCAAGATTTCCGAAGTCAGCGCCTGCGCTTGCACTTCGATGAACGCCGAGCGTGCCGAGGCGGCTACCTGCTCGGCGCGCTCGGCGGACCTCAGCGCCTTGGCCAGGTGCCCAGCGTCGAACTCGAAGCGTGCCGTGCCGTTCAAGGCCGTGGCCACCCAGACCAGCTTCTTGCTCTGCTTGGCAAGCTGGCGCAGCCGCGTCAGGTGCTTGCGGCGTTCCCGCCAGCGCCCACGGTTTCGGCAAATCGCCTCCATCGCCTCGTGGGCCTCGAGCAAGCGCAGGTCGTCGTCGCCAAGCAACGCGATGGCACGCCGGTAGCACCGCGTGGCCAGGCGTGTCTGATAGTTCGCGCGCGCCGCCCGGGCCGCCTCCAGGTAGAGTTCAGCAGCTTCGTTCTTCAGACCCCCACGCGCCAGGTGACGTGCCACGACCGCTGCCGTCAAGCCCTTGCGCAGTGGGGTCTCCGCCAGGTAAGCGCCGAGGTCGGCGTGCATGATGGTGCGACGGTCGCGCGCCAGCATGCGGTAGGCCACGTCTCGGGTGAGCGGGTGGCGAACGTCCACCACCTGAGCGTTGTGGTCGCACAGCCCGCGCGCGCAGAGCCTGGCCACTGCTTCCGCGCTCTGTTCGCCGTTCAGGGCGATCAGATCGACGTCGCTCAGAGGCCCTCCGGCCACGGCGAGCCAGTCCACCACGGCGTGCTCCGCGTCGGGCAGTTCGCCGAGTCGATCGGCAATCAATTGCTCCAGCGTCGATGGCAAAGCTCCCGCCGCGTCGTCTTGCCGTTCGACGCGCACGAGTTCCGGCGTCTCGGCGGCTCCTTCCCGTATTTCGAGGATGCCGCGCTCCAGCAATGCGTCCACCATCTCGAGCAGGAAGAACGGATTGCCGGCGGCCCTCGGAAGCAGGTCCGCGCACACCTGCGCAACGCCCGAGCCGACCCCCAGTCGAGCCTGGAGCAACCTGACCTGGTTTTCGCTGCTGAGCCCCTTCAGCTCGATGCGCACCAGCCCCCGCACGTAGGGGTCGACACGCTCCTCGGGGCGAGTCACCAAGATCGCAAACACCGGGAGCGTGCCGAAACCGCGCACCAGCTCACTGATGAGCTCGAGGCTCGCGCGATCGCACCATTGCAGGCCATCCACCAGAATCACGAGCGGCGCCTGGGACGCCGCCCTGGCGAAGAACCGCTGCAGGCCCGTGGTGATCAGGTAACGGTTGTGCACGTCGTCCGCCTCGCTGACCACGGAAGCCACCCGGCCCGTGGCCAGCTCGGCAAGTCGGTTGACGATTTCCGTCCCGTCGCGCTCGGCGGCGTATTCGCCCAGCGCGTCCGCGATGCTCTGGCGCGCCAGCTCCAGAGCTTGACCCGGCTCCGTCCCGGTCAACTCACGGATCCATTCGTTGATCGTGGCCAGGGGAACTTCACTCCTGGCGGGCGAGCATTCGACCCTGAGCACGCGGGCATCTGGTGGAAGCTCGCTCAAGAACGAGGCCACCAAAGCCGTCTTGCCGATGCCCATTTCACCGGCGACCAGACGCGCGGTGGCCTGACCCTGACCAGCACCTGCGCCGACCACGCTGTAGTAGCCAGCGTGCAGGTCGGCCAGCTCGGCGTCGCGTCCGATGAGGTCGTTGGGCGCAAGCGCCATTTCCTGCAGCTTCTCTTCTCGCGTCAGGGGACGCAGCAGCGAGTAGATCCGCATGTGGCGCGGCAGGTTGCGCTTCTCCGCCTCCGGAATGTCGATGGTCGGGGCGTCTCCCCACAGGAAATCCCTGCGCACCAGGCGATACAAGCCACCTGCGACCAGGCTGACGCCCGCGCCGGCCTGTTGACTCAAAAGGTCCGCCAGATAAAACGCCGGCGGTCTCAGTGTGTGATGGATCAGGTTTCCGGCCTTGTCGCGCTCCCCGACCGCAATGCCGCGCACGATGCCGATGCTCACTCTGAGCTTGACCGGCAAGTCCCCGCTCGCAGCGTGGATCACCTCGTGCACATCCACCGCGAACCAGACCGAATCCGCTGCCGCACGTGCCGGATTCGCGCTGAGTCCGACGACCACGCGCGCGCTCCGCATTTGCTCGAGCAGGTTCTTGTTGGGTGACGGGCTCCACGACAGGCGCGCGTTGCGCTTGAAGGCAATTTCCTCGATGGTTGCCCGTAGCTGATCGAGCGCCTGCGTGGCCGCCGCTTTGCCGGACGCCTCGACGAGTGCTTCCAGACCGTGAAACGAAATCTGAAGCACGGCAACATGACGGACTTCCTTGCCCGCGCTGGCGCGCCCACGCCGGCCGTAGTGCGGGCGCCCCGTTCCGGTGTCCTCGGTGGTGCCCATGGTGGGCCCTTGCCGTGACTCGGACTCACGTCCACTGCTGTGGGTCGAGCCTGCTCCGGGGGGCTGTTCCACGGACGCGCGTTCCGAGCCCACGAAGTCGGCAATCACGCTCTCGAGCACGTGCGAGTCGACGACTTCTTGCTTGTGAAACAGGGCGCGAGTGATGGCGGTCGCCATGTCTCGAGCAGTCTGGAAGCGCGCTTCGGGATCGCGCTCCAGGGCCCGCATCACGATGGCCTCGAGATCGCTCGGCACGCCGCGGGCGAAAGTGCTCGGTGGCTCCACTTGCCCGCTGCGTACCGCTTCCAACAGCTCCTTGTCGTCTTCCAGGTCGTGCAGAGCTCGGCCTGCCAAAAGCTCGTGAAATACGACGCCCAACGAATAGATATCCGTGCGACGATCGACGCGCTCGCCGCGCGCTTGCTCGGGCGACATGAAAGCGGTCTTGCCCTTGAGCACGCCCGGCTCTTCGCGAAACAAATTGGCCGACGCGATACCGAAGTCGGCTATCTTCACGCCTCCCTCGTAGCTCAGCAGGATATTCTGCGGCGAGACGTCGCGGTGCACGATGTCCAGGGGAGCGCCGCCTTCGTCGCGCCGTTCGTGAGCGTAGTGCAGCCCCTTGGCGACTTCACCCACGACGTAGGCGGCCACGTACGGCGGCAGGCGTCGGTCCTGACTGCGCGCAGCCCTCCCCAGCTTGCGCAGGTCGGGTCCTTCCACGTACTCCATGCTGAGCAGCTGGCCCTCGTCTCCGTAGTCCTGAAATTCGTACACCTGAACGATGTTCGGGTGGTTCAGACGAGTCGCGAGCTGCGCCTCCTCGGCGAACATGGCGCGAAAGCGACGCGAAGAGCCATGCGACGGCAAGATGCGCTTGACCACCAGCACCTTGTAGGTGCCCTCCGCGCCCCGCTTCTTGGCCAGGAACACTTCGGCCATGCCACCGACGCCGAGGCGTCGAATGATCTCGAATTCGGCAAGTCTCTTTGGGGTATCGCGTGAGTCGGAGCTCATGGTGCACTCCCGCGCGGTGACGTTACCCTAGTCCAGGCCGGCGGTCCTGGGTTGGGCGTGCTTTGTGGGCAACTCAAGGCAAAAATATGCTCCACCACTGGATCTTACTCGCAAAACTTCCGGCTCCCGAGGAGTGCATCGCGTGCTAACGTCCCGCCCCGCTCAGGCACGGGGCACCTGGTTTCATGCCCCAAACACCCACGGAGACGAAGAATGCGACACAGCTTGCCCGCAGCGCTAGTGGCAATTTTGTTCTCGATCAACGCTGCTGCCCAGGACGACGACGACGGGGCCGATGGCAAGGGAGGCGGCGCTGTCAGCGGCTCGCTCGCGGACGGTTCCGACCCGGTCGACACGGAGACCAGTGACGAAGGGCGTTTCACCCCCAAGGGCAAGACCGGCAAGCTCAAGGAAAAGAAGAAAAAGAAGCAAACCGAGGAGAAGATCGAGGAAATCCCACGCAAGCAGATGAGCGTGTTTGCCGACCTTCTAGGTGTGTTCGGGACTCCTCCGGACCCCGACCGGCAGACGGTCGCGGACGCCAGCGAAGGCGACGTCACCGCCTACGGGTTGGTGCTGGGCGGGACGTATGACCTGGACCCCAACTTCACCCTGGGCCTGAAGATTCCGTTGTCTCGCGCGGATTTCAAGGACACCGTGCGCATGCTCGACATCCCGATCGACGGAACCAGCAACGCGCTCGGCAATCCCGAGGTGATTGGGCAGTACCGAATGAAGCAATCGCCGGGCGTCTTCGTTCCCATCAACTTCGGGGTCGGCATTCCGCTCGGCCAGGGCGATCCGGATCCCACCACTACGGATCATCCTGCCGCTGCCAAGGCCATGGTCAACCGCACCATGGACGCAGGCACCGGCTGGCACGACAGCGAGCTTTACTACGTAGGGCGCGTACCCGTGAGCTTGGGCGTCGGCTACGTGCGCCAGCGCGTCCGCTGGGGAGTGGAAGCCGATACCAAGATGATCGCGGCGCCCAAGATCCGCGGTCAGCTAGAGGTCGAAGGCGACATCCCGGGCGGCGGCAATGGTGAGGTCGAAAGCTACGAGTACAACGCCGTGGCGCTGCGCAGTGTCACCACCGCCAGCGTTTCCGGCAATCCCTGGAAAGGCCTATGGCTGGGCCTGGACGCTTGGCTGGTGATCGACATCATTCACGAGATTCAGCGCAATTCCGACGCGACACCGCCCTCCAAGTTCCAGCTCGTGGCCGAGCCCATGCTGGGCTACCACTTCGACTTCATGAAGCTGAGCCTCAGCTATATCAAGCCACTGGGTGGCGTGCTTCAGGACATCAGCGGGGCGCGCTTGCGAGCCGAGTTCGGTTTCTGAGCAGTGCCGAGAGCCGCCGGTCAGCCGTGACGCCGACTCCCAGAGGGCTGACCACTTATGGGTTATGGGTCGCTTCGCCTCGGTCCCGGCCCTGTGAGCCCCGAGGCTGCGCTCAAAGCGACCGGTTTGTCAGACCATCCCTAAACTAGTTCTGGGCTGCCGAGACGGTGACGCCATCAGAACTCGTCTCGGCATCGCCGACGGCTGGCGAGGGGCCACATCCATTCGAATGCCGCCGCGTGCAACCCATTGGCCCAAAAAGCGGGCCCAGCGCCCGTTTGGCCACGGGCCGGAAGTCTCGCACCGAAACGGCGTGTGCACGACCGTCCAACCTGAGTAGACTTTCGGGCGAGATGAGAGTTTTAGCCCTGATGGCAGCGCTGGTATGTTGCATTCCGGCATGCGGCGGCGCTGGTGCCAATCAGCCCGTAGCCGGCGCGGAAGCCGCGACCGGTCCCGTCCACCCCGTAGCGGTCAGCGACACCGAGTATGCCGGCTATATCGAGCGGCTGCTCACGGACGGGGAACCCACCGCAAAGCGGAACGATTTACTGGCAGGGGTCGTGCAACACCAGCTCGCGCGCGCGACCGAGCGCTTCGAGTCCGGGCATACCGAAGCGGGCATCGACTCACTGAACGGTGCCTTTTATCTGATGCGCGCCGGCGAGTTTCATCTCGACACACTGGCTTGCTGCACCGAGGCGCTCGAGTACGGCGCCCGGGAAGCAGCGCGCGTCGGCAACGAGGGACGCGCGCTGGCACTGTACGCGATGCTCGACGGACTGCTGCCAGACGGCCCCGCAAAGCAGGACGTCGAACAGCACCTGGAGGCGATGCGCGACTTCCGCGGCGCCACCCAGAGCGACGGCAAGATGCAGGCCACCGGTGGCGATCAGCGCGCTGCCGTCCAGCGTGCACTGGTGGACGCACGGGTCGACGCCCTGGAGGCGGCGCGCGACCGCACCATCGAATGGATGCAGGCCGCCTTGAACGCGGCGGACGGTCCGATTCGCTCGAGCTTCGAGCGAGACGAAGCCGTCGAAGCCTACCGCGCCGTCCGCACGGGCGGAGCGGTGATTGCGGCGCTGTACCTCCGGCATAGCGATCCTCGAGGCGCCCTCGCGGCGCTCGAGAAAGGCGACCTGTCGCGGGTGGTGCCACCGGGCCTCAGGGATCGTCTGGAAGCCGCCGCCGACGACGACAACCCCGAAGCGTGGGCGGACTTGTTTCGGCTGGTGGACTCGGCATCCGTCAACGAGCGTCCGGAAACTGCCATCGATCCGGACCTGGCGCGGGCTGCGGCCTGGGGCTCGGCGGTCGGCCTGTTCCGCAGCGAGCCGCGCTCGTTCCGCGGCGTCATGCCGGTTTCCTTGATGATGCTGGAGCTCGGCATGGCCGAAGCGTCACCTCTGTTGCTGTCCAGGGTCACCACCGAGTCTTCCTCACTCGAAGAGATGAGCTGGGCCCTATCGCTCGTGCTGCGCGCCGTGGTCGCCGAGGACGAAGACGGGGACATCGAGGGGGCGCGACGCACCTTCCGGTATGCCGAGCCCCTACTCGCACTTGCGCGCAAGAAGCCATTCGTTGGGCGTACCCGCCCCACTGCTGGTCGCCTGGAGTACGTGATGGGAGCGCTGGAGACGCGTAGCGGTGATCTGGCAAGGGCCCGACCGCACCTGATCGCGGCAATCAACGAAGAGCCGACGCACGAGGCACTGAGCACACTCGCTGCCATCGACCGTCAGCGAGGAGCCAACAAAGAAGCCCTCAAGTCGCTCGAAGCGATCGTGGAGCTCTCCAAGCGCAACGCCGAGCTGGCCTCCGAAGCCGAAGCTCTCTTGCAGATCTTCCAGGTACAGCGCGAGCTCGGCAATGACGAGGCTGCGCAGGATGCGCTCGGGCGGGCGCTGAACCGCGTATTGGACGCCCGTGAGCTGGCGCGCACCAGCGCCGACCAGGCGCGCGCCGAGCGCCTGTTGGCGCGCGTGCTCGAACACTACGACGACAAGGACGCCGTGCGTCGCGCCACGGAGCGCGCCTACGAAGCCTCCGCCTCGGACGTGGACCAGCTCACCGCCACGGTGATCGATGCGTCGCGCCGCGCTCTCACGCGGCGCGACCTGAGCGCCGCGCGGGACGCCGTGCATCACGCGATCGACGCCCAGCTTTCCGACGAAGACATCATCTACGTGGCCCTGTGGCTGAAGCTCCTCGAAAAGCAGCTGAACGTCCCGAGCGACGGCACCGCCGAGGAAGCCTTCGCCACCATCAGCGACGCCTCCGGCTGGCCCGCCAAGCTCAGGGCCTGGGGCCGAGGCCACCTCGATGACCAGGCTCTCGTCCAAGCCGCTCAAGGCACCGCACAGCGGACCGAAGCGAAGTTCTATGCAGCCATGGCCAAGCACGCCAACGGCCAGCCCGACGCGCTCCCTCAGCTCAAGGAGGTGGCCCAAAGTGCCGCGGTGGATCTGGTCGAGGTCACCATCGCCAAAGACCTTTTGGCGCGCCAGCACGGCGGCAGCCAGCAGCTGAAGCTCCCCGACAACGTCGCGATTCCCTGAGAAACCGCTGCTGACAAGCTCATGCCTTGCTCGACCCCGGACCCGGAGTAAGCGCCCGACTGAAGCGTGCGTGAAGCTCGCGCAATTGCTCGGCCAGCTCGGGCGGCTCGAGCACTTCGAAGTCGACCCCGAGCAAGGCAATCCAGACCAAGAGGGGTGCGAGCGACTGGGCCCCGGTGAGCAGCACGCAGCGACGACCGTCGAGGCGCTCGAGCACACCGGTCGCCGGCGAGACCCTTTCCTGCATGCGTTCGAGGGGAGCGTGCAGAATGACCCTCGCCTGGTGTCCGTAGGCGGCGACCGCGACCGAGCGCGACACGTACTTCCTGAGATCACCGTCCTCGGGTGGAGGGCGCGGACTGAAACGGTCCCCCAACTCAACCTTGCCGGTCACGCGATCGACGCGGAAGGTGCGCCAGTCCTCTCGCTCGGTGTCCCAGGCAACCAGGTACCAGCGATAGCCGGTATGCACGAGCCCGGCCGGCTCGACCAAACGCTCACCCGAACGACCTCGGCCGGCGTAGTGGAAGGACACGCGCTCGTGCTCGCGACAGGCTTCCGCCAGTGTGGTCAGCACTTCCGAGTCGATGCGAGGACCCGCACGATCGAGGGGAAGGATCGCCGCGCGCAGAGCGTCGGCACGCCGCCGCAGGCGACCGGGCAACACGCGTTCGAGCTTCACCAGCGCCCGGACGGCAGCCTCTTCGACGCCGGTCACACGACTGCCGGCCGCGGTGCTGAGCCCAATCGAGACCGCAAGCGCCTCGTCGTCCTCGAGCAACAGCGGAGGCAGCGTCGCGCCGGCACCGAGTTGGTAGCCACCCGCAACGCCCGGCGTTCCATCCACCGGGTAGCCGAGGCTTCTCAGCCGGTCGATGTCGCGCCGAAGCGTCCGCTCGGTCACCTCGAGACGGTCGGCAAGCTCCGCCCCGGTCCAGAAGCGCCGCGCCTGGAGCAGGGAAAGCAAACGCAAGAGCCGCGCCGAAGTCTCGAGCATCGGCCGAGCATAGCGTTCATTTAGGACAGAATCTGTCCTAAATTACTCCCTTGGCCGGGCGCTCTGGTCACGGCAGCATGATACGGCCGGGCGCCATGTTGGCTCCGCCTTCCGTATGGCAGCCGTTGCAGTCGCCATCTTCTTGCGGTGTCGCCATCACGCGTTCGAGGCCGTTCTGGACGACCTTGGCAGTGTACGGGAGGGCGATGGCCGTGCGGGCCTGAGAGTAGAAGTTGCCCGCCGAGTTCACGTTCATGGTCAAGCTCGTCCCGTTGGCGTCGATCACGATCACTTGCGCACCGCTCGTGCCTCCATTCACGCCATTGCAGTCGTCCGGCTCGTGAGCGCTCGGATAGACGGTTCCGGCCAATTGAAATCGGGGACCCTCTCTCGACGACGTGTGACAGCTGATGCACGCTCCGCCGGGACGCATGAGGGGCGACTCCTCGTTACCGCCGGTCCAGTTGCTGTTGCTGGTGCAGGTGACGGGCGTGTCGTACTCGTTGGTGGTCGAGCCCGTGGTACCGCCGCTGGTGCCACCGGTCGAGGCAACGCAGCTCGATGGCATGCCCTGATCGACCCAACTTTGCAGCACGGCCACTTCGGCGCTGGTAGCGGGTGCCGCGGGAGCGGGCGGCATCGGCAACCGCGTGTCTTGCATGCGCGTGAGGCTCGCGTCGACTACGCGCGTGGAGCCATTGCCGGGCATCGGCGCCACCAAGTCGTCGTAGGTCATCAAGGGCATGGGCACGCCCAGCGTGGGCGGGTCACTGTGACAACTCTGGCAACGCGTCTGCAGCAGCGCCTGAACCTGGCAGAAAGGGCTGGAACCATCCCCCGACGTGGTCGCCTGAGCACCCCCGGTCGTACTTGCACCCACCGCGTCGGAGGTCGGCAGACCCGCCCCGTAGCCACCACTATCCGGTGCCGAGCAGGCACTCAAGACACCCAAGAGGGCGCCAACCGCGACCAATACTTCCTTCATAGGGTCCACCATTGCTCGTCGGAGCTTCGCTGACCCAAACGAACGATCCAGAATGAGGCTCGCGCGGAGGGCACATAACCTTTCGCGCGAGCTCCCAGGGATCTTCATTCGAAGCGTACGAATCTCGTCCGCGGGCGACGAAGCAGTGGTCTTTTCGCGGCGTGTGGGACGGTGGGGGTACGCAGCGTACGAGCTTGCAAATCGCTGCTGACCCTGGGCTACTTGGTGCCCAGACTGAAACTCGCGCCGACCCCTGCCTTGGCGCTCCCGTTCTTGTTGCTGCCCGCGCTGGCGCTCACGGATTTCTTCACATTCACCTTGGGAGCGGGAATGCGGACGGCCGCCGCCGCGTCGAGTTTGCCCTTGGCATTCGCGTTGGCACTGGCAGCTGCCTGCCCGGCCGCTTTCGCCTTCGCCTTGGCGTTGGCCGCCGCGCCCAGGTTCGCCTTCGCTCCTGGCGTCAGCTGGGCCTTGCCCTCGAGCGCAGGCGCCTCGGCCCCGAGCTCGGCCTTCGCGGCCAGTCGTCCCTGAGCTTTCAGATTCGCCTCGCTGGCGGCCCGCAAGGACAGTGCTGCCCCCGAATAGAGGCGACCTTGCCGGCTGAGCTCGACGCGAATCGGGCTGACCCCCAGATGCAAGCCAGCGTCGAGCTTCGCGCGGTAGCAGGCGCAGGGAGCGTTCCACTCGAGAGTGAGCCCCTTCTGCCCGTGCGCACCAACCAGCACCCTGAGTCCGAGATCGGCGTCCGCCGACGCCTTGCCCGAAGCGTCCAGCACGTGAGCCTCCAGGAACTCGCCCTGGGTGGAGAGTTCTACCGGAAACTCGCCCACGACCAGCATCGCGCCATCGTGTTTGGCGTCCGCCGTGACCGTCAGCCCTGCCAGCCCCCCCACGTGCGTCTTGCCGTTCGCTTTTAGCGCCACGCGGATCGGCGTTTTCGCGAGCTTCGCCTGATGCCCGACCTTTCCTACGAAGCAGGCGTGCGCCGGTGACCATTCGAGCCTCACCTTCTCGTCGGCCTCGGCCCCGAGCGACGCCTCCAGATCCGCCTTGGCGTCGCCCTGGACCGCCGCTCCCTCTGCATCGGTCAGGAACGCCTGAAGCTGCCCGTCCGGACGCGCAATGAGCTCGGTCTGGTAGTCGCCCGTCGCCATCATGGTGCCGCCGAACCTGGGTTCCGGCAAGAGGGCATACTCCGTGAGCGTGCCGGTCGTCGGTTTCGCTCCCGCCTCCAGCTTGGCAGTCACCCGTACCGGTTTTGGCACCAGTGCCGCCTTGGTGTCGGCGTGCCCAATGAAGCGGGCTTTTATTGGGTCCCACTTGAGCTGGACCTTGGGCTCGGCATCGCCTCCGGTCTTCAGCTGGACCTCCAGGTCCTTGCTCTCGGGCTCGAGAGCGAGCTTGCCCTCCTTGTCGAACAGCAGCGCCTCCACCAGACCGCTCTGGTGAATCGCGAGCTCCAGCTGGTGCTCTCCCAACACCATCAGGCTGCCGCCCAGGCGCGGAATCAAAGCCTTCAGCTTCGCTGCGACGTGGGCATCGGCCGCCGCCCCTTGCACTTCGGCCTTGCTACCCTCGGCGTTTTGAGCCTGCTCTTTGGTGCAGCCTCCGCTCATTCCCAAGACCAGTGCGCTCAACATGATGTGCTTCGCTTTCATACTCGAACCACCTTTCTGAAAACCAAGTAGGCCTCGCATCGAGCAGCGCGTCAGCACAGCAATTGTAAGCAATTGTAAAACGTCACTTCATAGACACATCACACTACGAAGTCCCACCCACGCGCGCGCGAGGAGGCACGTTCCATGCAGCCCCCGAGTTGGGTCGCGGTAACTTCGAGCGTCGATGTGCGTCATTGAGCTCGCGCGATGCGGTCACCCGTACCTCTTCGAAGCCTTGGCGGGTGGAGCGAGTCCCCGCCAGGCGGCGCTGATTTCGGGACGTTGCGGAATTGGCATGCCGCTCCCACCCGTCAGCGCTGGGGCAGTCGTGCTGGAACGCCAGCGCGCCCCGAAGCGACGGGTGAGTTACGTAGGAGAAGTGTGCCGCGCACACCAAGCCCGGAAAGCAGCTTCCAGCGTCAACACACGGTTCTGCTCGGGCCACCTGGTTCTTTGTCCGCTGGAGCGCCGCTTGCCGGCAAAGGCCCGCCGTTGGCCGTTCCGCTGGCCCCAACGACTCAACCATATGAATTTGCAGCATTTTGTGCCCTCTTTCGCTTTGGCTCGCTTTTCCCTGTAATGGGAGCAGCCGCGCATGCGTCAGCAGGACGAGACCAGCCAGGAGACTCACCATGCATCCCGAAAGTCCTTCCCACTCGCCCGAGCACCATTGCTCGAGCTGCGCGCAGCCCGAGTCCTCGACTCGGACCGAAAAGCCGCGCGCCGTCGATCCGGTGTGCGGGATGAGCGTCGACCCCGACAACCCACGCGGCGGAAGCGCCGACCACGCCGGGCACACCTACTACTTTTGCGGCGACGGCTGCCGTCGCAAGTTCGTCGCCGATCCGGATGGCTACCTGTCCGCAAGGACCACCTCCGCGCCAACGTCACCGCCAGCGCCTGGCACGAGCTACGTGTGCCCGATGGACCCCGAGGTGCGCCAGTCGAGCCCCGGCGCCTGCCCGAAGTGCGGCATGGCACTCGAGCCCGAGATGCCGACGCTGGAGCAACAAACCCAATATGTGTGCCCGATGCATCCGGAGGTCGTGCAACAAGAGCCTGGCGCTTGCCCGATTTGCGGTATGGCGCTCGAACCGCGTACGGTGACCGCGAGCCTCGCGAAGAATCCCGAGCTCGTCGACATGACGCGACGCTTCTGGGTCAGCGCGGCATTCACACTGCCGGTCTTTTTGATGGCGATGGCAGAAATGCTCCCCGGGCATCCCCTGGCGGAGTGGATTTCTCCCAAAACGGGTGCCTGGCTGCAATTCGCACTCTCTCTCCCGGTCGTCCTCTGGGGTGGCTTTCCTTTCTTCGAGCGCGGCTGGACATCGCTGAAGACTCGCCACCTGAACATGTTCACCCTGATCGGCCTGGGCACGGCGGTCGCGTTCACGTTCAGCATGTTTGCGCTGCTGCTGCCCGAGGCGTTGCCTCACGCGATGCGGCATGCAGGCGGGCCCCCAGTATACTTCGAGGCCTCGGCTGTCATCGTCACACTGGTACTGCTCGGGCAGGTGCTCGAGCTCCGCGCGCGAGAGGCAACCTCCGGTGCCGTGCGAGCGCTGCTCGGTTTGAGCCCCAAGCTCGCCCGACGCATCAACGACGACGGCACCGAGGAAGACGTCAGCATCGATCGCGTCCAGCTGGGCGATCGGTTGCGAGTCCGTCCGGGCGAACGCGTCCCTGTCGATGGCGAAGTCGTGGAGGGAGCGAGCTCCCTCGACGAGTCGATGATCACCGGCGAGCCGCTGCCCGTGGACAAGTCTAGCGGGGACGGTCTCACCGGCGGCACCATCAATGGCCGCGGCGGGCTCGTAATGCGGGCAACACGCGTCGGCCAGGAAACCTTGCTGGCTCAAATCGTGAGGATGGTGAGCGAGGCTCAGCGCAGCCGTGCCCCCATCCAGCGCTTGGCCGATCGGGTCTCGTCGTGGTTCGTGCCCGCGGTAGTACTGAGCGCCGCGCTGACCGCAATCGTCTGGGGGTTGTTCGGACCGGAGCCGAAGCTCGCCTACGCGCTGGTCAATGCCGTGGCCGTTCTCATCATCGCCTGTCCGTGCGCGCTCGGGCTGGCCACTCCCATGTCGGTCATGGTCGGTACCGGTCGCGGCGCCCAGGCAGGGGTGCTGATAAAGAACGCCGAGGCACTGGAAACGCTGGAGCAGGTCGACACGCTCGTGGTGGACAAGACCGGCACGCTCACCGAAGGGCGGCCGGCGCTGACCGAGGTCATCACCGCCTCCGGCTTCCAGGAAAACGACATGCTGAGCGCGGCGGCCGCCCTGGAGCTCGCCAGCGAGCACCCACTCGGCGACGCAGTCGTCGCCGGAGCACGCGCGCGCGGTCTTCCGATTCCAGAAGCCAAGGATTTCGATTCGATAACGGGCAAAGGAGTGATCGGCAAACTGGAAAAGCGCTCGGTGGCCGTGGGCAACGCGCGCTGGTTCGAGGAGCAAGGCATCGAGCTGAGCGAGCTCAGGACGCAGGCCGAGGCGCTCCGCTCTCGGGGGGAAACCGCCGTCTTCGTCGCGATCGACGGTGCCTTGGCCGGGCTGCTCGCGATTTCCGACCCCATCAAGGAGTCGACCCCGGATGCCGTACGGGCTCTCAAGCGCGCCGGCTTACGATTGGTCATGCTGACCGGCGACAGCGAAGCCACGGCTCGAGCAGTGGCCGAACAGCTCGGCATCGACGAAGTCTTCGCTGACGTGCTGCCAGACAAGAAGGGCGACATCGTGCGCACGCTGAAGGCTCAAGGCGCTCGCGTAGCGATGGCAGGGGACGGCACCAATGACGCGCCCGCACTGGCCCTGGCAGACGTCGGCATTGCAATGGGAACGGGAACCGACGTGGCCATGCACAGCGCGACCGTCACCTTGGTGAAGGGTGATCTGCAGGGCATCGTGCGCGCGCGCAACCTGTCCCGGCGCGTGATGGGCAATATCCGCCAGAACCTGTTCTTCGCCTTCGTCTACAATACCATCGGCGTTCCCATCGCTGCCGGCGTGGCCTATCCGTTGTTCGGTTTGCTCCTGTCACCGATGATTGCCAGCGCGGCCATGGCCATGAGCTCCGTCAGCGTGATTGGCAACGCTCTGAGGCTGAGACACGTCGACGTCGAGTGATCCCCAAAACCGGCGGCGCACGGCAAGAAACAGTGGTGCGTGGCTCGTGGTACCTCCGCCATGAAGACCCCGAGAACGCCCAGCGTCGGGAGGTCGCGAAGCGGCACTCCGTCGAGCAGAGAACGATTGAGAACAGGACGGCGCGCTGGAGGCGACCCCGACGTGTCGTGCTGCAGCGCGGCCGGTCGTTTTGCCGACCCACGACGGATCGTTGCCGCGGGCAGCAGTTTCTGGTAGCGCTTCGGGGTGTTGGAAACGCCGACACTCGCTCGCGCCATCGACTTGAACGGACACCGTGTCCCGAATGCGGCTAGCTGGTGCCCATGGCGTTGAGTGAGCTCCGCTGCCCGAACTGCGGCGCACCGTTCGAGCCGAGCCAGGCCAGTGTGGGACGCTGCGCTTACTGCGGCACCGCCCTCGTCATCGATGCCGGCGTGGAGGGCCCGACCGAAGAATGCTACGGGGTGACGCTGAAGGTGGGTCCGTCCAACGTCGAACGAATCGCGCGTCTGATCCATGAGCGGCTCGGAATCGATCAACAGAAGGCGCGGGAGCTCACCGCCAGCCCAGCGGCGCAGATCGAGGTCGGCACCGACAAGAGCCGGGCGCGCCAGCTCGTACGGGATATCATCGAGTCGGGTGGGCAGGCCGACATCACGATGCGGCGTGTCGCGATCCGGATGCGCAACGTGATGCTCGCGGCAGTCGGCGCAAAGAAGTTCGCAGTGATTGCCACGCTGCGCGAGCATGTCGACCTCGGCATCGCCGAAGCGAAAACACTGGTCGAGAAGGCCCCGAGCGTGGTGGCCACTGCCATGGAGCAACCGCGGGCCGAAGCGCTGGTAGGGGCGCTACAGGCGGCGGGTGCACAGGCCCACCTCATCTGAGAGCCCGTCCGAAACCGGCGACGACATTGGCTCGGAGTCACACACACCGAGTGGGCGGGTCGACGCAGACCGCAGTCATGCTCGCCCGCACTTCGACCTCGCTGGGCGCGATGGTTTCGGCGCTCCAGCTTTCACCTGCTCGGGGACGCATTCTGCGCCGAACCAAGACTGATGAAACCGCATTCAAGAATCTGCCCGCAGCTCTTCGAATTCGCCCGGATCATTGATCTTCGGGGGATTTTCTCCGCCGCTGGCAAAGTCCCTGGTGTCGTCGTACATGCCGTAGTGAGTGACCTCTTCGGTGCCACCCACCACAGGGAAACCATCCGCACCGGCTTTGACACCGATAGCGTTCATCAAGTTGCAGTAGTACTTGTTGATCGGCGCGTTGCCGAACTCCAGCGGGGTGCCTGTAGCCTTCAATTCCTCGATGGAAGTCTCACCGTCGATGGCGCAGGCGGCTTCGCTGTTGCCACGGGACAGGTTGGCGCTACCGTCGTCGACATTCACGGCGCAGCCCGTCTTGAAGTAGCCACCGCAGCTACCCGCCTGAATGATCGGCATGTTGTTCAGGTTGAAGGCCGCTCCGTCGGAGAACTCCTGAAACCAGACGGCAGCGGTGTTGTCGAGCAGCGTCCCGGCGCCCTCGTCTATGCCGTCCAGCTGCCCCACGAGGTGGGCGAACTTGGCAGCGTAGTACCGGTCGATGGTCAGAATCATGTCGTTGACGCCGGGCACGCACTTGCCCCCTAGACCCGCGTTGCCGGTCCGATTCGCCATGGAATGACTTTCGAGCGTCATGCCGAGCGCGCTGAACACGTAGTTCCCGGGGTACTTCAGGAAGATCACCCGATTCTGGTCACAGAGCGCCGCAAGTACAGCGAGGTTCGAAAACAGATCCGCGCCGTCCAAACCGTCAGCGAGCTCGGTCGCCACTCTGTCCGTGGAATTGTCGTAACCGAGCAGGTTGTCCTCCGTCAGACCGAGGGTCGAGGCATGTTCCAAGCACTGCGTCGAAGCGACCACACCGCCCGTCTGGTGTAGGAGCTCTTTCCACGCTTCGAGCTTGCGCCGATCGGAAGCACTCATGTCGAAGCGTTCGAGCGTTTCCAGGTCGCCCCTGACCAAGTCGATGACGCTTTTGCCGCGCATGGCCTGGTAGCTGTCGGCGGACACGGGAGATCCGCTTGGGAAGAGGCCAGTCAGCTGGCTGAAGACGTCCGAAGGGGAACCGAGGCCCGCGAAGGGCTGCTTGGGACCGGAATAGGAAATGGCCGATTGCGCGCTGTCATTTGCGCCACCCACCCGCATGAAAAGCGGCACTCCATCTGAACTGAGCTGCTGCGCACAAACATGGTCGAGCGAAGGCGCCGTCGGCATGGCGTTGAATTTCGTCTCGGTATCGAAGCTGAATGGGTCGCTCCCGTGAGGGTCGACGGGTACACAGGTGAAATACGTTCCAACCACTTGTAGGTTGGGATCGTTGCCTTGCCCGAGGTCCACCGTCGGGGTCCACTCGTTCATGGCGCGGATACCGCGCGGCATCAGGATCTTGTCGACATGAGGCGTGAGGACCTCCAGAGAGGTCCCCGCGAGGTCGACCGGACCCAACGGGCCATGGGAATTTTCCGGAAACCAACGATTGGTCATGCAACCGTAGTGAGTGAACATGACGATCAGCCGCTTGGGTACGGTGCTCGCCTCCCCCTGCCCTTTCGCGATGCGTTCCGCCACGGAACCCAGGAACGGGGCAATCACGGCGGCCCCCCCGAGGCCGCGCAAGAAGAGTCGTCGGCTGTGTTTGGTCGTCATGTCGTCGGCGCCTTCCCGTCCTGTAATGCCCCCTTCGAACCTGAGATATTGCGGGACTGTGGAATTTTTCCAGGTCTCGCGAGGCTGCCGGAAATTTCAACCTGGAGTGCCTACCCGGGAGCAGGCCAATGCTCGCCTGCTTCCATGGGCCGTACGTCAAGGGGTGGTCGGCGCGGGCGGGGAGCCGCAGCACCCTGAACGGCACGTGGCCGACGATCGAGCTCCCACGCTTGGAAGGTAATCCTGCAACGAGGACGTCGCCGATCCCGCGAACGCTCGACGATCGTCGAGCATCATCGAAGGTCCGAGCCGAGCGTGGTCCGGTGGCAGCTAGGCTCGGTGGCACCCGAGTCGACGCCCGCCAGAGCATGGCTCGTGAGCGCTGCTCTCGAATCGATGAACCTCAGCATTTGCTAACTCCGATGCGAACGGGCGCTCCAGCTTCGCTGCTCGAATCCAGAAGTCGAAGCCGAGGACCAAATGGCCCGGTGAGGCACCGGTGTGCGGCGCATACGCTCCTTTCCAGTGGTGTAGCACCATTGGCTCTGACCAGCCGGCACTGGAAGGCCGCGCTCGAGGCGCGAAACAACGAAATACCTCGCCAGCAGGGGTGAGTCGTGCAAAGCTCCTTCCCGTAGGGCCTAGGGCGTCGGTCCCGCCGATTTCCCCAAGTCCTTCCCGACCGCCTCGATGTCGAAGCTGACGGGCTGCCGGACCACGCTGAGAGCGCTCGTCTTCCGGTTTCAATAGCGCTCAGAGCGTCGTCCAATGAACAACAAAGTATTCGTAGGGAACCTAGATTTCTCGACCTCGTCCAGTGATCTCGAGCAGGTGTTTGGCGAGTGCGGTCAGCTAGTGTCGGCCACGGTCATTGCTGATCGTGACACTGGCAACTCGCGCGGTTTCGGTTTCGTGGAGTTCGCGAGCGGTGAGTCGGTGGAGAAGGCCATCGGCTCTCTGAATGGGGTGAATCTGCGTGGACGCGCCATGCAGGTGAGCGTGGCTCGTGAGCGCCAGGCGGGCGGGCGCCGTTGAACCAGGCGTCATCGCACCAAATGCGTGGGTCGCGAGCGCAGAGGCGCCGATAGGAGCGGGATCCACGCGCAAAGGCATCCGCTCCCTGGACGAAGTCATCAAAGGAGAAACATCCATGTCTCAATGGTCAACCGTGACGTCTCGCTCCGAGCGCTGGAAGCGAGAAGACGATTCGCCGCGGCTCACACACGAGGTGCCGGCTCTCATGCGCCTTCGTCTCGAGCTCGCCGAGTCCTTCGAGGACCGCAAAATACTCGATTCAGAACGCATCAGTCACATCATCGTCGAGCGCGCAGCGGCACGTTTCGAGGTACCTTGCAGCAACGACAGATGCGAGGACGGTGGGCACAACCTGACGCGCGACATCATCGCCAGTCTGAAGGCCTTCAAACCCAGCTTCTCGGGTCAGGATAGGTGTGGAGGGTACGTCGGTGATCAACCATGCGGCCGCGTGCTGGCGTTCGTTGCCCATGCGGAGTTCGACCTCGACAGGACCGAGATGCCGCCGCACTCCAGGCGCTTCGCCGTAACCGAATGACGAGCCCGCCCGCCGCAGCAAGGGGATCGGCCGGCGCAGTAAGACTCAACCATTGTCGGGCCCCAAGGCCTGCCTGGCTCTTCGTCCCCGCGCGGGGGGCAGCGTGGCGCTGAGCACGGCGCGGGGGATGCGCGGAGTGTCGAGGTAGTCCGTGAGCGCCTGGGCAAGCAGGTCCGGGACGTTCCAATGCGGGAAGTGCCCGACCCGCGGCAAAACCCTGAGGTAGCTGTTCTCGAGAATGGCGCAGGCTCGCTTGCCGTGCTCGATGGGGATGATTCGATCGGCCGAACCCCAGAAAAAGGCGACCGCCGGAAGCTCATTGACTTCCGCGACGCGGTCCAACAAGTGCCGTTTCTGACCGCGCCAATCGATCACGTCTCGCACGCTGCGCGCAAACGCACGAGCACTGCCGTCAACGCTGTTCATTCGGCGGAGAGCCTCGCGATCGGCCTGCGGTAGCCCACTGCCGTGCAGCCACGTCATCAGTCGAGTCACCGGACCCATCCAGGGCTGTCCGCAACGCTCGACCACACCGGGAAGTGAGGCAAGCCGCAAAGGAAGTCCCACCTGCCTTCCCAGGCCGCCTGGTGCGACCAGGGCCAGGCGCCGGACGCAATCCGCCCGATACAGCAACAGCCACATGGCCAAGCCGCCGCCGTAGGAATGCCCGATGACGTCGAGCTCCTGATCACCGACTCGCTCCAACCAGCTTGCGACGACCCTCGCCTGCCAGTCGAGCGAATAGCTCGCGTCGGGTCGGTCCGAGAGCCCGCAGCCCGGCAGGTCGAGCGACAAGACGCGACGATTCCTTGCCAAACGCCTCGCAACCCGACACCAGGTCCGCTCCGAGTCTTGCATGCCGTGGAGGATCACCACGGTGCGCCCCTGGCCGCGCTCGCTGTGGTGCAACTGCACGCCGTCGACTAGCTGAAAGCACGAGCGTGCACCCGCATCCAGAGCTACCCCGAACTCGCTCGTGGTGGGCAGGCAAGCTGGGTCGTGACACGGAATGACCAGCCCTCGCGTGTGATCGGTCGGCGAGGCATTCACTTGCGACGAACCTATTTCTTCGGCTGAACGCCGGGCACCGGCTTGGCCGCCTTGGCGTCTCGGTCGCTCTTCTTCTGGTGCTTGCGAGCTTCCTCCTGCTTCTTCGATCGGTTCTTGGCTTTGGGAGATTTGTCGCCCATGGCATGGACTCCTTGCACTGGATTGGTATGGAAAGCGGACCGCGGAAAAGCCGCTAGTGGCGCGCGGCAAACCGAGCAATCAGGCCTTCCTGCTCTGGCTGCGGCGGCGCGGATACTTGGGAGGTTCGTGGCTGCGGAGGTATCTCCGCACCCGAAGAACGCTTCGGCACTGGGGCCCGAAGCGGTGGATGACTCGTTCGAAAGCGCCTCGCTCGAGGCCCGAACTCGACAGACCGATGATGGCACGTCTGGGCGCCCGGGGCGAGCCCGATTGTGTGGAGGGCGAGGATTTGCCTTCCGGCGAACCGGGGTCGCCGAGCCCGACGTGCTCCTGTCCCTTGGCCGTTGAGCTCCGCCCGGGTTGGGCCCTTAGGGGAGGGTGACGTTGCCTAGCAGGAATACGTAGTCTTGGTAGTCACCGTTGGACGCTTCCTCGCCACCGAGCAAGTAGGTGTTTTCGAGCAGTGTGCCGCTCTTGTCGTGCACAGCGAACACCTTGAGGCGATGCTGCCCATCGCTGTTCTGGGCATCCTCGGAGTAAATGGTGGCTTGACCATCGGGCTGCATGTAGATGGAAAAAGGGGAAGGTCCCGGGTCGAACTGCCGCGCCCCCTCGGCAAGAGGCGGCTCCAGCATGCGTGATTTGTTATTGGTGTGTGGGTCGGATTGCTCGGCCAGCACCGCTACCTGATTCGATTGCGTAGGACTGCCCGGCGGATACCAACCGTAGGGCACCTGACCGGCTGGTGAGAAACGCGCTAGCGGGGTCATGGTCACCGGTCGGCCCGGATCCGCCTTCTGAAAGGAGGGAGCGGCCACTTCGTCCGTCCCGCTCTCCACGCCGGGCAGCGTCGGGGGGTCGGGGTTGGCGTCGTTCTCCAGCGCATCGCCCAAATCGACCTCATATGGGAAGGCGTCCATGAGCTGCCCGAACGTGGGTTCCAGCTCGACGTATGTGAGCACCAATGCATACATATCGAGCACGGCCATGCCGCCAGCCCACGTGGCCGCCAGCTCGGCTCGCATCACGGTAGCGCCAGCGTCTCGAGCGGGCGCCGGTGGCAGTTTGGTATCGTCCGTCGTTAGCTGGAGCTGAACGGTGAGCGTGCCGCCGGGCTCCACGGTGGCGGGCAAGTCGTTCGGGGTCGTGATTTGAAACCACTCTGCGTCCGCGCCGCTGATACTGACGTCGATCTCCGCAACAGCCGTGGTGTCGTTCGTCAACACGAACTCGTGCGTCGGGCCCTGTTCCGGGCCGCTAGTACGATTCGATGGCGTCGCGCCAGAATAGTAGCGCACGCCGGTCCAGAGCGCGTCGCCTTCCCAGGCAATCGCGCCCTCGCCGCCACCACCGCTGGAGGTGGAGCCTGTCGTTTCCCCGCCGACAGTAGCCGTCGTCGTGGCCTCGACGCCTCCCGAACCCCCCGCACCGCTGCCCGTGGTCACAGTCGTGCCGCCCGGCCCGCCGCTCGCCCCCATGCCGACACTCGTGGTAGCGCTACTGCTGGTCATGCTGGTCATACTGGCGGCGTTCGCGCTGCCCGCGGAGCCACTGCTGCTGCCGCCACTTCCGCCAGCGCCCAAAGTGGCCTGTGACGCAGCCGTGCCGCCCGCCGCGCTCGAGGAAGAGCTGGTCGTGAGGCTCCCGGACGTGTCGCCGATCTCGTCGTTCTGGCTCGAGCAGGCCCAGACCCAAGCAAACAGCACAGCCCAGACGTGCGTCTTCACCTGCATGCTGAGTTAATGGTCACGCTCCCCAGGAATACGACGACCACCGTCAGCGATTCCACGATGAACCGGCAGCCAAAGCGCTACGACCGTCATTGTTCAGCGAGCCTGCATGCTGACGCCAGCGCCAACAGGAAAAGGAAAATATCTTCACAACGATCTGCCCCCTCTAACCCTAGTTCCATGTGACCCCCCCATTCCCGGCGGCGCCACATCGCCCGGGGCGGGCGAACGTATGCTGGGAAAGAGGACAAAAAATGAGAAAACGCCATCGGCGTGTCAATAGGCGGGCGTTCCTCGCCGCCATGGGTGTTGGGCCCGCCGTCTTGCCGCTGCTGGACGCCGAGCGGGTGCAGGCGCAAACGGGTCAGAGCGGACCCAAGCGCGTGTTCATTGTCGTCTGGTGCGATGGAATGGTGAATCGCGACCAGGACTGGCCGGGCGCCGGCAGCGATTTCATCCTGCCGGACTTCATGCAGGCTCACGAGCCGCATCGGGACGACATGATTTTCATCAACGGGCTCACGTATCACTTCATTCGTGACTCGCCGAGCATCAGTGAGCACACCGGGCACGCCGCCTACCCGGGGATGCTGACGGGCGCGCTCTACCAGAGCGGTGGCAGCAGTACCGCCAACGACGTCGCCGGCGGCATTTCGATTGACCAGTACATCGGCAACGGGCTGCGTGACCAGGGCTTCGAGGGGCTGGTCAGTCTCAACCTGGGCGTGAAAGTCGACAGCACGGCTCGACTGAGCTGGCGTGCGGCTGGAGCCAACAACGCGATCGTTCCCAACGAGGATCCTTACGACGTCTTCGATGACCTGTTCGCCGGCGCGATGGCGGACCCCAGCAGCGGACCGGACCCCGAGATAGAACGCATTCGGGCGATGCGCTCCAGCATTCTCGACTACGTCGCGGGGGATCTCGAGCGGTTCTCGGCCTCGCTCGGCACGACCGACCGCCAGCGCATCGACGCTCATCTGACCTCGGTGCGTGAGCTGGAGCTGCAGCTGCAGGTCGGCGCCAATTCGGATCCGGGCGGTTCGGTGACCATTCCAGAGCTGCCCCAGGGCATCAACGTCAGTTCCACTGTCAACTTCCACACGACCACCGAGATGCAGATGAAGGTCGCGACTGCCGCCTTCGCCGCCGATATCACCCGCGTCACGGTGCTGCAGCTCGGCGATCAGGGCGGCTCCAACATCGTGCTGACCCCGCTCGGCTTCGACGCCAGCAACACTCAGACCTCGGGCAACACGGGGCTCGTGGAGGGTCTGCACGTCATCGCTCACGAGAACACAGACAACAAGCGCCGCACCGACGGCTGGTTCCAAGAGCAGGTCGCCAAGCTGGTCCAGATGCTGAAGGATACGTCCGACATCGGCGGCGCCAGCCTGTTCGACAGCACTGGAGTGCTGGCCATGAGCAACATGCGCACCGGCATGCACGAAACGGACAAGGTCCCTGCGGTCATGGCGGGCAGCATGGGCGGCTATTTCGCCACGGGTCGCAGCCTGAACCTCGACGTCCCCAACAACGGGGTCCTGATCGCCCTGGCCAACGCCATGGGAATACCCACCGAAACCTTTGGCGCTGCTCAGTACGGCGGTGAGCTGACGGAACTCAAAGGCTAACCATGGCATCTAGCATCATCCACTGCAGACTTACCTGGGCAGCGGGCCTCAGCGGCGCTCTACTCTTCGGTTGTACGGGGTCCATTGGCGGCGATCAGGGTCCGGGTCCGGGTGCCGCAGTCGGCACCACGGGAACCCAAAACCCGGCTGACCCCGCGGCAGTCACCTCGTCGAGCGGCGTCGGAGGGTCGACGGCCCAGGGCACGAACGGCGCCGCCAGTTCGACCACGAGCGTTACGCCGGATCCTACACTCGACGTTTCGAATGATCCGTCGCTCGCCAGCCCGTTGCCCGCCGAGAGCGCCGGGCCGATGGTGCTCAGACGCTTGAGCCCCCGCGAGTACACCAATACCCTGCAAGACCTGTTCGGTGACACCTCCGAGGCCGGCGCGGAGCTGCCGGACGAAGCGACTCGGGACAGTGGGTTCGCGGTCTACGAGAGCGCTTCGGTGCCGGCCGTCAAGGTGTTCATGGAAACCGCGGAGCGCTTGCTCGCGGAGGGACGCATCCAGGCGTCGGCCTGCGCCGCGGGTAGCGACGAGCATGCGTGCGCGACGAGCTTCATCAACGACTTCGGGCGACGGGCGTTCCGGCGTCCTGTCAAGAGCAGCGAACTCGAGAACTTGCTCGCGCTCTTCGACACCGCGCGCGGTCTTGGTTTCGACTACGGTCAGTCCGTCGGACATGTGGCGACGGCCATGCTGCAGTCGTCAGGCTTTCTGTACCTCTGGGAAACGGGCGACCAGGCCCCGGTCATGGACGGCGACCTCGTGGCGCTCACCCCGTACCAGATTGCCTCGAGGCTTTCGTATTTGATCCTGGGCACTACGCCCGACAGTGAGCTCTCGGCCGCCGCCGACAGCGGGCAGCTGGCCACCGCCCAACAAGTGGGCGCTCAGGCCGAGCGCTTGCTCGGAGAGCCCGAGGGCTTCCGCGCCACCCTCGACGACTTTCACCTGCAGTGGCTGCACCTCGAAAACCTCGATGACCTGCAGAAGGACCCCGCGACCTACCCCGATTTCAACGTCCAGGTTCGCGATGCCTACAAGACCGAAATCTTGGGGTTCGTTTCCGACGTGCTGCTCCACGGCGACGGCTCGGTCCGCTCGCTTTTGAGCGCGAACTACACGGTGTACGGCAACGGCGAGCTCGCTGGCATCTATGGCGTCTCGTCGGGCCCCGACGCTCTGGGCCACCTCGCGCTCAATCCAGCCGAGCGCGCGGGCCTGTTCACGCTGCCCGGCTTGATGGCAGCGACGAGCGACACCGTCTCCTCCAACCCCCCGCGCCGCGGCAAGCTGATGTGGCAGTCTGTGTTGTGCGGAGAGCTGCCATCGCCCCCTGCCAACGTCCCGCCAGTCGATCCTCCGTCGGACGCCACCACCACGCGCGCGCGCTTCGAGGCTCACAGCGCAAGCCCATGCGCAGGTGCCTGTCACAAGTTGTTCGACCCTCTGGGGTTCGCTTTCGAGAACTACGACGCCGTAGGCGCCTATCGCACCCAAGAAAACGGATTCGATGTCGACTCCAGCGGAACGCTGGTCACCCCTGCCGGCGGTATCATCGAGTTCAACAACGCCGTGGAGCTCATGACCGCATTGTCCACGTCCTACGAAGTCGATCGCTGCGTGGCAAAGAAGTGGTTCTCGTTCATGCTGTCGCGCACCCTCACGGACGCCGACCAGGGGTCCTTCGAAACCGCCTACCGAGCAGCAGGGGCCGGGCCCACGACGGAGTTTTCCGTACGTGACTTCGTGGTGCAGGCCGTGCAGACCAAAGCCTTTCGCATGCGCGCTCAGAGCTTGTAGGGGGGCGCCGGTCACCCAGGGTGGCCAATGCCTCGGTGCGTTCGGGACGCCGTTTCCTCGGGCTCGACCGCTGTCCTTACGGATTGCTGGCGCGAGCCTGACTTTCGGGTCGCCAGCCGTCGGTCGCACGGAGGACTGCTGCCGCGACACCCGAAGGTGAAGCCCACACCACGATTCGCCCCGTTCCGGACGCTTCGACCTGGCGCGCGCCAAGCCGAACCTATTTAGGACAGAAACTGTCCTAAATTAGAGATATCGCTCCTTTTGAAACGGCCCCACGGGGCCTCCAACGAAAGGAATCAGCAACCATGTCTCTCGTCTTCTATGCAGCCCCCATGTCGAGTGCCTCTCCTGTTGCCAGCGCTCTGGCTGAGCTCGCCGTGCCTCACGAGCGCGTCACCTTCGACCTCAGTCGCACCGACCACCAGCAACCCGATTTCCTCGCCCTGAACCCCAACGGCAAGGTGCCCACGCTGGTCGTGGACGGGACGGCGATGTTCGAAGCACTCGCCATCCTCACCTGGCTGGGAGACAGGTACGGCGTCGACAAAGGTCTCTGGCCAGCTTTCGATGATCCCAAGCGGCTCGAAGCCGTCTCGTGGAGCAGCTGGGCCTACGTGACCTACGGCTCGGCAGTCGCGCGCCGACAGCTGGCGAGCAGCGACCGCGTCGAGCCGAAGCTCCTTCACCCTGCCCAGGCCGAGCACGCGCTCGAGCAGCTCAACGAGCTCTTGAGCATCCTCGAAGGTCGGCTCGAAAAGCAACCCTACATGCTCGGCGACAGCTATACCCTGGTCGACCTCATCGTCGCCTCCGTCGTCGGCTACAGCACCTGGTTCGCGGTGAAGCTCGACGCCTATCCGCACGTCGCCGGCTGGCTCGCGCGTTTCCAGGAGCGCCCCAGCTACCGCTTCGGTCTCGCCCTCGCCGCGTAAGCCGAGCCGAAGCACGCGAACGCCACGCTCCGCTTCTCGCCTCTCCGCCAGCTCGCCGAACGATGCCTTCCTCGGCGAGGGCGAGGGCGAGGGCGAGGGCGGGGCGTTGGCTGGCGCTGCGCAGCTGCGGCAGACCCACCCCTGATTGGTAGTCGGGTCAAGCGGGTTGCTCGAGAAAGGGAAGTTCGCGGGACTTTGTGTGGCTCTTCCCGAGGGGGCTCCAGAGTGCATAAATTCGCATTCGCATTCGCATTCGCATTCGCATTCGCATTCGCATTCGCATCTGCATTCGTGACCGACTGACCGTGGCCGGGACCGGGACTGGGGAGGCAGGCGCGTGCCAGCAAAGCTGGCACTGGCGCCTGCAGGCTCAGAATGGCCCGTTGCCGCTCGAGACTCCGGCTGCGGGTTCCTCGACACGCGATTCCGTTCGCCCCTGCGTGCGGGACGGGGCTGTGAGCCCCGCCCGCAGGGGCTCAGAAAAGGAGAATCCCGTGATGAAACTCGAAGTCCTCAACCTCGCCCTCCAAGCCATCGAGCTACTCAGGCCCAGCGTCGTCCGCATCAAAAAGCACGACCGTAGCTTGGCTCGGCAGATCACCGATGCAGCCAACAGCAGCGTGCTCAACACTGGCGAAGGAGCGCTCAGCGACCCCGGTACCCGTCGCAGTCGTTACCAGTCCGCGGCCGGTAGCGCCAACGAGGTGCGGGTGGGTGTCCTGGCTGCCATTCGCTGGGGCTACATCAGCCAGGGGGCCTCGGCCCCAGTGCTCGGTCACTACGATCGTATCGTAGCCATGCTCTACAAGCTCACCCACTGAGCACCGCGCTTCGGGCGGGCCTCGGCGGTCGATGCCCGCCCAGTCCACACCGGTCTCTGCTCCGGGTGCGGCCCGGTACACCGTCACCGCCACGGCCTTCCGAGCCCCGCCACCGCCACCGGATTCGGACACGGCCACGGCGGCTGTCGTGAGAAAGACCTGACGCCTGTACGGCTTCTTCGCCAAGCGCTTGGATGAGGCTGGGCTCGAGCTAGTCCCCGATGGTCGCGACGACCGGGGCAAACGCTGGGACTTGGGAG
The DNA here is from genome assembly GCA_963809955.1 of uncultured delta proteobacterium. Lineage (GTDB taxonomy): Bacteria > Myxococcota_A > Polyangia > Polyangiales > Polyangiaceae > JAICQQ01. The sequence continues at coordinate 76,601 of CAWELQ010000023.1, read as the reverse complement.
CACTGCTGCGCACGGTGCTCGGGGCCATGCTGACCGGAGCCAGGAGCTTGGCTGACGTGGAGGAGATGACCGAGCGCATGAGCTCGCCCATGAAAAGGTTGTTCGGCATCCAGCGCCGAGTCCCCGACACCACGCTGCGTGATGCGAGGACATCCAACGTGGTCAAATTATCGTTCGAAGGCTCTACTTCGGCGCGGCAACAGCTGCCCCTGATGGTTGGGAGAGTCTGCGCTCGGTGCTGCGCGTTGAAACCGAGATTCGCGACAAGAACGGCAAGCTCATCAGCCATGACAATCACTACCTCATCAGTAGCCTCCCCGAATGCCGGCTCACCAAAGAGCATTGGTTGCTGGTTGTACGCCGTCCTGGGGCGTCGAAACCTCCCACCAGATCCTCGATACCGCCTTTGCCGAAGACGACCATCCTTGGATCGAAGGTCAGCCTCGAGCAGCATTGGTCGTCGCGATACTCCGGCGTATCTCCTACACTCTCCTGTCACTGTTTCGCTCCGTTACCCAGCGCTCCCAGGAGCGCCGCACGATCCCCTGGAAACGGCTGATGCGCGACGTCCTCTTCGCTCTCGTCACCACCACTCGACAGCAGCTCGACGGCTTACGCAGACACAACATTGCCACGCTTTGCTGACTGAAGCGGTTCGAACCCTGGGGCTGACGCCCTGCCTTTCACCTCACATAACCGGGCCTGAGGGGTTTGACGGGAGCCCGCTGCGCGCCGGCGCGGCTGGCCCCCGCTTGCCTACAGCCCTCAGCCGACCGAGCCGTCCCTCGGTCCAGCCCCCTCGAACGGGGCCGCGCTGGCGCGCAGCGGGCTCCACCGATCGAGGGTGGCGGCAGACAAGCCACGTTGCGCTTCCGTTCAATCTATCGTATATCGACGATTGCCGATGAAATGCGACCCGACAGGCGGCTGTGTGCCGGAAGAGGATGCTGGTCCGGACCTCAGGCCTGTAGAGGGGGTCGAGGCGGATGTCGACCTGGCGGCGCTCTCCAAAGCCCTCGGGCATCCGGCGCGGGTGCGGATCCTGCGGCTGCTGGCGCGTCGAACCACTTGTATCTGTGGGGATATCGTCGATGAGCTGGACCTGGCGCAGTCGACGGTGTCTCAGCACCTCAAGGTGATGAAGGAGGCTGGCCTCGTGCAAGGGGAAGTCGACGGTCCCCGCGTTTGTTACTGCCTGAGTCCGCGAGGGCTCCGCCGCTTCAAGGCCCTGGTCGGGGGCCTTTGAGAATCGAGACGAGACGATGAATGGAGCTGCCAAAACGAAACCCAGCGGACGCCTGTCGTTCCTGGACCGCTTGCTGACGGTGTGGATCTTTGCGGCCATGGCCGCGGGCATCGCGCTCGGCTTCGCCGCGCCGGGCGTCGTGAGCGCGCTGGACAGCATGAGCACTGGCACCACGAGCATTCCCATCGCCATCGGGCTCATCCTGATGATGTACCCGCCACTCGCCAAGGTCCGCTACGAAGAGCTGGGCCGCGTGTTTCGCAACAAGCGCGTCCTCGGGCTGTCGCTCGTGCAAAACTGGATTGTAGGACCAGTGCTGATGTTCGGCCTGGCGGTCTTGTTCCTGCGCGACGAGCCGCAGTACATGCTGGGCTTGATCCTGATCGGGTTGGCGCGCTGCATTGCGATGGTCATCGTCTGGAACGACCTGGCGCAGGGCGACCGCGAGTACTGTGCGGGTCTGGTCGCGTTCAACTCGATCTTCCAGGTTCTCTTCTTCTCCGTATACGCTTACTTCTTTGCGACGTTGTTGCCCGGCTGGCTCGGCCTCGAAGGAGCCGCGGTGCATATCACGATCGGCGAAATCGCCCAGAGCGTGATGGTCTACCTCGGATTCCCGTTCGCGGCTGGCTTTCTCACGCGGCGCTTGCTGGTGAGCCTGAAAGGGCGACAGTGGTATGAGGCCAAGTTCGCGCCACGCATCGGGCCCATCACGCTGGTGTCGTTGCTGTTTACGATTGTCGTGATGTTCTCGCTGAAGGGCGAGGCCATCGTCGAGCTGCCGCTGGATGCCCTACGCATCGCGCTGCCGCTGTTCATCTATTTCGTGGTGATGTTCGTCGTATCGTTCTTCATGAGCCGGCGAGTCGGCGCGAACTACCCGGAGGCGGCGACGCTGTCGTTCACTGCCGCGTCCAACAACTTCGAGCTCGCCATCGCCGTCGCCATTGCGAGCTTCGGCATCCACAGCGGTGCGGCATTCGCGGCGGTCATCGGTCCACTCGTCGAGGTCCCGGTGTTGATCGCGCTGGTTCATGTGGCGCTCTGGATCGGCAGGAAGTATTTCCCGGAGCGGAACCTCCAGGTCCAGCCGGCGCCTTGCCAGACCGACCTGGCCGCGGAGGGGCGATGAAGCCTGGCATCCTGTTCCTGTGCGTCGCCAACTCGGCCCGCAGCCAGATGGCCGAAGGCCTGGGGCGAATGCTGTTGGGCGACCGCGTGCGGGTGCAGAGCGCTGGCAGTCGGCCCAGCGTCGTCAATCCCTATGCCATCGAAGTCATGCAGGAGCTCGGCGTCGACCTCACGACGCATCGCTCCAAATCCGTGGAAGAGATCGATCCTGCGTCGGTCGCTACCGTCATCACACTGTGTGCCGAGGAGGTCTGCCCAGTCTTCCTCGGCGAGGCCCGCCGAATCCATTTCCCGATACCCGACCCGGCCAGCGCTGAGCCGAGCCTCTCCCGCGAGGAAATGCTAGCTCGTTTTCGTGTGGCCCGAGACACCATTCGGAACGAGCTCGAGAGGCTCCAGAGCGAGCTCGATGCTGACTAATAGGCGCCACCGATGAAGGGCCGCGTCCTTTTTGTCGCAGCGCCGTCTTCATAGATAGGAGGTTTCCAACATGAATCAACGCACGCATGACGACGTCCGCAGTACAGTGCGGGAACAATACGCCAAGGTCGCCGCTGGCAAAGCCGGGTGCTGCAGCGTGGGCTGCGGCCCGAACCCCGCCTCCAGCGTGGCACTCGGCTACACCGAAGAAGATCTGGCGGCGGTACCCGAAGGCGCCAACATGGGGCTGGGTTGCGGCAACCCGCAAGCGATTGCAGCCCTGCGCGAGGGCGAGACGGTGCTCGACCTGGGCGCAGGCGGCGGGTTCGACTGCTTTCTGGCGGGCAAGCAGGTGGGACCGACGGGGCGCGTCATCGGCGTGGACATGACGCCGGACATGGTGTCCAAAGCTCGCGCCAACTCGGCCAAGCTCGGCACCGCCCACGTCGAGTTCCGGCTCGGAGAAATCGAGCATCTGCCGGTCGCCGACGGCAGCGTGGACGTCATTCTCTCCAACTGCGTGATCAACCTGAGCCCGGACAAGCCGGCGGTTTTCCGAGATGCTTTTCGCGTGCTCAAGGCGGGAGGTCGCCTGGCCATCTCCGATGTGGTGGCCACTGGTGAGCTACCGGAGGCTCTCAAGAATGACGAGGACGCGCTGACCGGATGTGTTTCCGGCGCCGTCGACGTCGACACGCTGCAGCGAATGCTCTCCGAGGCCGGCTTCGAAGACATTCGGGTCGCGGTTCGCGAGGAGAGCCGCGAGTTCATCCGTGAGTGGATGCCAGGGACCGGCATCGAGGACCACGTGGCGTCGGCGGTCATCGAAGCCACCAAACCCGGCGGCTCCTCGTGCTGCGCGCCCTCGTGCTGCGGCTCGGAATCGTCGCAGTGATCGACCAGCTAGCCCCCTCGGATCTCGCGAACGACCACGCCTGGCGCGAGCTCGAGGGCAGGCTCCGTCCGTTCGTGGCGCGCCGCGTGCGGGACCAGGCCGATGTCGACGACGTTATCCAGGAGGTGTTCGTCAGGATCCAGCGCGCGCTCGGCTCGCTGCGAGACGAGCAGCGCTTCGGGCCCTGGGTCTACCAGATAACGCGGAGCGCAGTCATCGACCACCTGCGAAGCGCGGCGCGCCGCCCCAACCCAACCGGAGCGGCCCCGACCCTCGAGCACCCGACCGACGACCTGGACCCCGGCGCCATCGAGCAGGAAGTGGCCAGATACGCCACGTTCTTCATTGCGATGCTGCCGTCACCGTACCGCGAAGCACTGACGCTCACCGAGCTCGAGGGGATGACCCAAAAGGAAGCGTCCCGGATGCTCGGCATTTCCTTGTCAGGTATGAAATCGCGAGTCCAGCGCGGACGACAAAAGCTCAGAGCAGCCCTCGAGGACTGCTGCCACATTGCTCTCGACGCGCGCAAACGAGTGATCGGCTGCGAGCCGAGGCTCGGCGGCACGCGACCACCGGGCTGCTGCGGCGAGCAGCGTCGAGCCGTTGGGCCAGGACACTGCTGAAGCAATCACTCGAACTAGAGGGCCCATCCGACGTTGACGCGTCCCGTCGGATAGAGTCCCGTCAGCGACCCGCGCGCGGCCTGCCTGTCACCGCCGTCAACGCGGGCCCCCGGAATGTGGATCACGGCAAAGCCGGCACCCAGGTCGACAACGAACCCCGAGGCCCAGATGAAGCGGCGCCCCGCCGTCGTGCCGATCGAAGTTCCGACTACGGCGGATGACCTGCCCCCTGGTACCTGCTCGTGGCGCCAGCAGGCCACGAGCCCTTCGACCACCGATTCCACGTACCAGCCGCGCAGCGCTTGCCCCTCGAACGAGTAGCTCAAGCCGACGCCCGCTGCCGTTGCTCGCGTCGCCCAGTGTCCCGAGTCGACGGTGAAATGGTTGGCGTTGACGAGCAAGCCGAGCCACCGCGAGAGCCGCACGTTGGTCTCGACATAATACGCTCCGAACAGTGGCGCGATCGCGTTTGCGGCGATCGTCACCGATTCGCTCGGATGCTCCCTTGCCGCGGGCTGGGCGCGAACGGATGCTGCGCCCAGCAGCGCGGTCGCCACCACTCTCCATGTCCGTGCGTAACCATGTCGTCGCATGCTACCTCGTGCGAATTGCCGTGCGAGGCTGAGTGCTCTCGCTACCGAGTCCAGCCTAGTCGCCCCCAGAAACCCGACCGCTCCGACCGGGAGGACTTTCGCTCCAAGCGGGCGAAGGGCCCTTTCGAGCCCTTCAGGCGACGGCTTTGGGGCTCACCCCAAAGCGCCGCCGGAAGGCCGCGGCGAACTTGCTCGGGTTGGCGTAGCCGACGCGCAGCGCGACCTCCGTGACCGTGTACCTGCGCTCACGCAGAAGGCGGCAAGCTTCCTCCATCCGGTGATTGCGCAAGTACACGAACACCGGGCTGCCGAACAGCCTGCGGAACCCTTCCTTGAGCTTCGGCTCGTTGATGCCTGCCTGGCGCGCCAACTCTGGGATCGTTGGCGGATCCACCATGCGCTCGAGCAGTATCCGCCGAGCACGCTCCAGCCGCTCGATATCCCATTGGGACAGCGCCCGTGCGGCACCGTCGCATTCCTCCACGCGATCGATCATCCCCGCCAGGAGTTCGAGCCCCTTCGCCTCCAGGTAGATCTGGCGCGAGTTACCGCGCGCCTCCGCGTGCAAGATCTCGTCCAGCAGACGAAACAAACCTCCGTTCATGGGCAACTCGGCGCGGGCGTACACTGCAGAAGCCTCCACGACCTGCCGAACCCGGGCCGGCAGCGCCTGGGTCCCCAGCAGCTCGTTCAACCGCGCCGGGTCGATGCTCAAGGCCACGTATTCCTGATGGGCTCCAACGCCTCTGTCGCTCAGGTCATACTGCATCCTGACGGCCCGGTTGATGCGAGAGATCTCGAAGGCGCCACCGTGGATGGAATGGCTGCTACCGTCGCTCACAGCGACCCGCGTACCAGGCCCTCGCGCCAGCGTGAACTTGAGCAGCGACGGCGACTGGACGAGAGTGAGTGCTGGCGTTTCCCAGCGGAGGCGGATGGCGCTCAGGCGCATACCGGTGCGCAGCGTCGCGGCATTCAGCGAGCCAGAGTTATTGGGCATGTCCCAAGCCATCCGCTGCTCGAACGGGCTGATCCGTTGGAGCGCTACGTTGCCCCGGATGACGTCGCGCGCCAGACGCTCGAGAGCGTGTTCTTGCGGGCGTCGCTTCGTGGATGCCATGGCAGCAAGCACTATGCCGTGGCCGGCGCTGCGCGTCGAGCACGCCAGTAAGCCGGCAGGGTGTTCGGGGACCGCGACATGAAGCGCGATCTCCTGGTCAGGCATGCAGGGTCACGCCCGGTTCTGGCTCTGGCGGCGTTTTCCCTTGCGGGCGCGCCCCCCGGCGGGCGCGCCGCAACGCAGCCCATCGATGAGCAAGTCGACCATGCGTTTGCCGTGCACCGTCCCATCGCTGCCAGCGGCCGTGCAAAGGTTACCGACCGCGCGCAAGAGCTCGTAGGCCTCGACATCGTCACGGACCTGACCGGCCGTGACCGCTGCGTCGAGCAGCGACTGAAGGGCGGGCTCGAGGTTCTGTTGGAAGTAGTCCGGTAGGCATTCGAAGGCTGGGTCGCCGGAGTGCAGAGCCGCCGCCAACCCCCGTTTGGTCGCGATGAAGCTGGCGTAGCGTCTGAGCCAGCGAGCCAGCGCTTCGCCCGCATCGTGATCACGCGCCAGCGTGCGGGCCGCGTTCGCGCAGGCATCGACCTCGCGCCGAAATACCGCAGCGATCAGGTCGGACCGCTGTGGGAAATGGCGGTAGACCGTACCAACACCGACGCCTGCCCGGGCGGCGATCTCACGAACCGGCGCATCCACCCCGGAATCGCCGAACACCGCTTTGGCGGCTTCGAGCAAGGCGTCGAGGTTTCGCTGGGCGTCGGCGCGCAGCCCGCGCGCAGGGCGGGTGGGGGGCTCTGGCTTTCTTCGCGTTGGGGGTGGTGTCACGTCGTCACTCGGCGCGGCCAGATTGCGCACGCGCGCTCCTTTAGTTTCCGGTCCAGCCATCAAGGCGCTTGCCAAACGGAACATCGTTCCGTATATGGAACCGGAACAACGCTCCGGTTATTACCGGAAGGTCGTTCCGTTTCAGTGAGCATAGGGCACGAAACGGGAGCCAGCACACATCCATCCTCCACCAGGAATGAAAATCATGAATAATAACAAGCGAATTGCCCTGATCACCGGGGCCAATAAAGGAATCGGACTCCAAATCGCCAAGGAGCTTGCCGTGCGCGGCTTCCTCGTGCTCGTCGGGTCGCGCAACCTCCAACGCGGGGAGGCCGCGGCCAAGAGCATCGGAGCGGGCGCCCGCGCCCTGCAGCTCGACGTCACGGATCGGGCCTCCGTCACTGCCGCAGCGGAACGCATCCGGCATGAGTATGGGCACCTCGATGTGCTCGTCAACAACGCCGGGATCGCTCAGGCAGGAGACCCGGGCAGGAGCTTCGAGGAAGTCGTGAAGGCAAACAAGCCCAGCGCTGCCTCGCTCGACGAAGTGCGCGCAGTCTTCGAGACGAATGTATTCGGTGTGATCGCCGTGACGCAGGCAATGCTCCCACTGTTGCGTGAAGCTCACGCGGGTCGCATAGTGAACGTGTCGAGTTCCTCCGGCTCACTGACGCTGAATGCGGATCCGACGTTTCCGCACCGCGCGGTGTTCGGCAACTACAGTGCGTCGAAGGCGGCCCTCAATGCGGTCACGCTCGCCTTCGCACTGGAGCTGGAATCGACACGCATCAAGGTGAACGCCGCCTGCCCCGGCTTCACCGCGACCGACTTGAACAACTTCCGAGGCACACGCACGGTCGAACAAGGAGCACGCGAGCCGGTGCGTCTGGCACTTCTCGACGCGGACGGCCCGACCGGCACGTTTTCGGACGAAGACGGCCCTATTCCCTGGTGAGGTCGCACGGCGAAATCGATTGTGCTGGCAGCCGGGTGTAGTGGAGCACCACGGAAGTGTCCCGGGGTTTCGAGTCGATTCACGACGTGAACGCTACGCGGGACGCCCGGTTTCGAGACGCGCGCTGTCGCCATCGGAGACTCGCGACCGCGCTCCCCCCAACGCACAGCCAGGCGAACCAGGGCGCTCGGTGTTCAGCCGCCGGAGGTCGGAGCGCGCACCCGGGCGGCGGTCGACCCGACGGCTGCTCCCCCGAGAGCTCGCTGAGCCTGCGATCACCCGTCCAGGGCCCAAGCACGGCCATCAGCGACTGATAAGAGTTCTGTTCACTGGTGCCACAGACAGCGGGGTCGACCGTAGCAAAGCTGATGTCCTGGAAGGAGACCGGGCTCTCGTCGATGCCGAGGGACATGATATCCGCGTGGTCGCGCACGTGCACGAGACCGAGCGTGTGTGCGTACTCGTGGGCAATCACGCCGGCGCAAATGGTACTCGAGACCATACATTCGAACGCAAACCCGATGTTCGCGTCGTTGAGATTCTGACAGTCGTCGACCGCCACGCCCTGAACTCCGAACTGGCAGCTGCCTGAAGCAGGACCGACAATCACCATTGTGTACGGTTTCCGGGGGCGTTCGATGGTGACGGTAACGGCGAAGTCCCAGAGATAATCTTGAACCAAGCCGGCAATCCGCACCCGGCAGCTTTCGCGGTCTTCGCAGTCCTCGGCTCCGTTCCAGCGTGCCAGAGTTTCCGCCTCACACAGTTCCGAAATGTCGAGGTCGGCTGCGTCGGCCTGCCCCTTTTTCAGCGTCTCGCTGCCGGTGGCGAAATTCAGATACAAGGTGGCAGGGTCCGCCAGCGCGACCCGCGGGGCAGCAGCCATGCACGAGAACGTCAGCGCGGCTAACCGGAAGGCTCGCCCACTGGCGACGCCAGCAGGCGCCCGAGACCGGGCGCGGCGCGCAGCGCGCCCGGTCCTTCGAGTCAGACCCAGAAACCAAGCCGCGACTCGGGTCACTGGGGCTTCGCTTCGTGTAGCGCGCTCTGTCAGCACTCGTCGTGGCAATGCCAGAAGCCGTCAAAGTCGACGTACACGTCGTCTCCCCAGGTGTTCCAGTCGCACTTTTTCGTGTTCGAGCCTTGCTTGACCGTGGTTCCTGTCCACCAGCCGCAGCTGCTGGAGCATTTCTTGGTGGTGTAACCAGAGTCGAAGCATTTGAATCCACCGCCCTGGAGCTCTATGCAGGGGTCAAACCAGGTCGCTGCGGGGAGAGCGAACGGGTCGGTCCCCTTGCACGAGAACACAGGCGACCAGTTGACGTCGTTCTTGAATCTGTAATTGTCGCGCGAGGCCTCGGCGCCTTCCGGCAACGGCTTCGTGAAGCCGGGCCGCTTGATGTTCAGCTTGAATTCGCCTGCTTCGCGCACGAAGTAGAACGGCTTACCGGTGCTCTCGCCGTTTCGCAGAATCTCCACCCTGAGCACTGAGCCTTCGTCGACCACCGTACCTATCGTAAAGAATCCCGTGACGTCGCTGGCGGGGTCGACATCTTGCTGTTCCAACTCGCGGCGCAAGGACGCCGCCATCCTGTCGGCAAAGCCATTCACGTCCGAGTTCATCTGACGGGCACGCACTTTGACTTCCTCCGAGATGAGGCGGTCGAGGCGGACGACGTCACGAACCAAGAGCGACTGCACGTAATCATCGAGCTCGAGCTGCAGCTCGGAAATCACGAGCGGATCGGTGATCTGCACGCCTTCCGGGCCGGTGCTTCCGTCTTCGGATGTTCCAGTGTCGTCCACTGGCTCGACCGCGCAGCCACCAACTCCGATTACAACTGCGAGTATGCCGGGGACAACGCCCAGTACCTTCCTGACTAACATGTGTTTTCCTTTCTTGAGGGCCAACGCCGAGCCTGGGCGTTGCAGCCTGTGTTCGCCGCCCAATAGCAATCGCTGCGCCAGGTGGGGCGGGCCCCTCGAGCCCTCGAAAATGAGCCAGTCTTCGACAATGATTCGCTGGCGCCGGAAGCGGCATCGCACGAGTTGGTGAGCGGGTTTGCCGAGTTGACCCGAGTTGGCCGGGTTGGCGAGCGTCGAGTCATTCGCGCCGTCGTGCTCGCCGTGGGGGAGGATTCTCTCCCCCCAATCCACGACTTCACCTGGGCAAGATTCCTTCTCGCCTTCTTGACCGGATCCAGCGCGAGCAGTATCTCGTAGCGCTGAGCGGTCGCTCTAATCACCCGCGTGGCAACAGCCTTCCACAGGGTCGAAAGCACCGAACACAATTCGTCCATCGGAAGCAAGGCGCTTTCGAAGGAGCGCAGGCAACGTGCAGCATCACCCAGACTCAAGGTCGAGGAAGCGCCCGATAACCAGTACCGTGCAAGCTTGGATCTTGCTTGCCCCTCTTCTTGCTCTGACCCTGGCTGCCTGTGGCTCTGAACAGGACGGTAAGAACGGAGCGAGTCTCACCAGCGGTGGTACCGGGAGTACGACCACGGGCGGCACGGTCACGACGAACGGTACGGCGAGTGCCGGCGGTGTGACTGGCGGGACGGTTGGAATGGGTGGGGCCGGAGGGACTTCGTCCGGTGGGGCCGGCGGAATGGGCACAACTGGCGGATTGGGCGGAACCAGCGGATCGGGCGGCCTGGGGGGCAGCACCAGCAGCGGCGGTGGTACCGGAGGGTCCGGGGGCACGACGACCACGCCCCCGGGCTTCGTCAACAGCTACGACGGGGCTCGACCGGCCACCGTGAGCTTCGACCTCGACTGGAAGTTCAATCTCGGCGACGTGAGTGGCGCGGAGGCCCCGGGCTTCGACGACACGACATGGACCTCACTCGATGTGCCCCACGATTGGAGTATCTCCCTCCCCTTCAATCAGAACTCGGCAGCGGGTCCTGGCGGCGGATATCTCGATGGTGGCGTGGGCTGGTATCGGAAGACCTTCTCGTTGCCCGCGGAAAGCTCCGACAAGAGGGTCTTCGTCCAGTTCGACGGTGTCTACATGGACAGCACCGTGTGGCTCAACGGTACCGAGGTGTGCGCTCGCCCCTATGGGTATTCCTCGTTCGAGTGCGATCTCTCCTCCGCCGCCAACTTTGGTGGGTCGAACGTGCTCGCCGTGAGGGTCAACAATCAGCTTCCAAGCAGTAGATGGTACTCCGGCAGCGGCATTTATCGGCACGTCTGGCTCAAGACGGTCAACCCGGTTCGGGTTGCCTACACGGGGAGCCGCGTGACAACCCCGCAAATCTCGGCCGCCAGCGCCAGCGTGGATATCGCACTATCGATCCAGAATGACATGGCGACCGATCAATCTGTGACGGTATCGAGCTCGATCCGCGATGCCGCGGGCACGGAGGTCGCGGCCATCGCCGCGCCCGAAACGACGATCGCTGCGGGCCAGATCTCCGAGGTAATGCAAACGACAACGCTGAACAACCCGCAGCTTTGGTCCCTTGCTGCGCCGTACATGTATTCGGTCGTCAGCACCGTTTCGGTCGACGGTGCCACGGTCGACACGTACACGAGCCCTTTCGGGATTCGCAGCTTCGAGTTCGACGCAAATAGCGGGTTTTCGCTGAATGGTCAGCCGCTGAAGATCAACGGCGTGTGCAATCACCACGACCTCGGCGCCCTGGGAGCGGCGGTAAACACTCGGGCGATGGAGAAGCGCATGCAGATGCTCAAAGAGATGGGGGCGAACGCCGTTCGCACGTCTCACAACCCGCCCGCGCCAGAGTTGCTGGACATTGCCGATCGACTGGGACTCCTCGTCATGGATGAGGCCTTCGACTGTTGGTACGCGGGTAAGACCGAGTACGACTACGGACGCTTCTTTCGCGAGTGGGCCGATACCGACATCAAGGACTTCGTCGCCCGCGATCGCAACCACCCGAGCGTCATTATCTGGAGCATCGGCAACGAGATCGCGCAGGCGGGGGACACGACCGTCGTTCAACAGCTGATGAATGCCATCCACGAGGAAGACGACACCCGACCCATCACGCAAGGCTATGCGGCGTGGGTTTCCACGAGCGATATCAAGGGGCTGGAAGACCTCGTGGGGATCAACTACGACCCGAGTCGATACGACTCGTTCCATTCGGCTCATCCGGACTGGAAGCTAATCGCCAGCGAGTCGTCTTCGGCACTGCGCAGTCGCGGCATCTACAATAACAACGACACTCAGTGTTCGTCCTACGACGACTTCGCTGCGGGGTGGGGACATACGGCGGAAACTTCATGGAGAAACGTCAACACACGGGACTGGATCGCGGGCGAGTTCGTCTGGACCGGCTTCGACTACATCGGTGAGCCGACGCCGTACGAATGGCCCGCCAAGAGCTCCTACTTCGGCATCATCGACACGGCGAACTTCCCCAAGGACGTCTTCTATTTTTACCAGAGCCGCTGGAACTACGATGGGCCCACCATGGCGCATATCGTGCCCATGGACTGGACGAGCTGGACGCCAGGGCAAGACGTGAGAGTCATGGTTTACAGCAACGCAGACAGCGTCGAACTCTTCCTCAACGGTTCGTCTTTGGGCTCACAGAACGTGGACCCCAGCGAGGCCTATGTCGAGTGGTCCGTGTCGTTCGAAACGGGTACACTCGAGGCCAAGGCGACGAAGGGTAGTACGGTCGTGAGCGACCAAGTGCAGACGGCCGGCGCGGCGGCGGGACTGACTTTGGAGGTCGACCGCAATTCGATCGCAGCTGACGGACGCGATCTGGCCTTCGTCGCAGTGACCGTCGTCGATGAGCAAGGAGTGATCGTTCCGCATGCCAGCAACTCGATCGACTTTGCGATCGAGGGGCCTGGCGAAATCGCGGGTGTGGACAACGGCAACGCCATCAGCCACGAATCGTACAAGGGCACTTCGCGGTCAGCATTCAGCGGCAAGGCCCTGGCCATCGTTCAATCCACGTCCACCCCCGGAGAGATCACACTCAGCGCTGCCTCCAACGGGCTCATGGGTGACTCAGTCGTTATCACCACGGAAGCACCCTAGGGCGACAAACGGGAGTGCAATGGCCGCCCTCGGCGGATCCGTCTGTTTCAAAACGGGCGGCGCAGCACCGTGGAGCCCCATGCCCCCAGCCGCATCTCGCCCATCAGCGCGCATTGGGTCACCAGATCGAAGTAGCCCGGGGCGGGCAGGTCAAGCCGCTGCTCAGCTCCCGAAAAGTTCTGCAAGAATATGTATTCAGCGCGTTCGTTGATGCGGCGCTGGGCAGCGACCCCGGACGGAAGCGGGGCACCGAGCGCTTGCGGTAAACCGAGGCTCGTGATGAGCGCACCGTAGAAGTCCGCCAAGAACGAGCCGCCGAGTCGCGCAGCCTGATAGTACGCCGTACCCTTGCCGAAGCGGTTTCGCGTCAGCGCCGGGCGGCCCTGGTAGAAGTCCTCCGCGTAGTCGAGGAGTGCCGTTGCGCCACGCGGATGGATCATTGCACAGAGCTCCTGCGCTTCGTACTCGAGGCGAAGCCCGAGCTCCGTGCCCTCGGGGCGTGCCGAAACTCGCCGTGCAGAGGCCTCGGGCAACCAATCCACCTCCTCGTTCCAGACGCCCAGCACGCGCATCAGTCCGTCGCCGGGAAAGCCTCCCAAGAAGCAGCGATTGCTTTGGTCACAGTAGCCGCTGTAGTAGGTGGTCACGAAGGTACCACCTGCCTCGACGAAGCGCGCGATGCGGTCTGCGACACCCGGGGCGAGCATCCAGAGTTGGGGCGCCACCACCAGCTTGTAGCCGCTCAGGTCTGCCTTGGCACTCACGACATCGACCGACACACCGTTGCGCGCAAATGGCGCATAGTGCTCGAGGCACGTAGCCGCGTAGGCGTCGTGCGTGCGCGGCCCCACGGCCCAAGCGTCGCTGTCGGAACGCACGCCCTCACTGGCATCGAATGCCCAACGCACCTCCCAGTCGTAGATCAGCGCTACCTCGCTCTTCGTCCATGTTCCGATGATCTCCGTGAGTCGCTCGTACAGAGCGCCGAGATGCGCAACGCTCGCAAACACGCGAGTGTGCTCGTGTCCAACGTGATCGACCACCGCGCCGTGGAGCTTCTCGCTGCCCGCACGGCCTTTGCGCCACTGGAAATAGCAAGTTCCTTCCGCACCGTGCCCTAGAGCCTGCAGCATCTCGGCCTGGTGCAGGTCGGAGCGCTTGAGCTCCGTCGGACGTCGCCATTGCACCGCGTCTGGACAGCTCTCCATCACCATCCATGGCCGGTCGGGCTTGAAGCTCCGAAACAGGTCGTCTTTGAATGCAATGCGCAGAACATCACGCTCGATGTCCCGGGAATGGGGCGAGTAGCCGGGGTACTGGTCGTCTGCGACCAGGTCGAGCATGGCCACCTGCTTTCTGTAGTCGATACCGGCATACAGCCCCATCAGGTTCGTCGTCAGCGGGGCGCTGGAGAAACGCCGCACGGCTGCGATCTCTGTCTGCATGAAATCGATGCTCACATCGCTCGTGTATCTCCTGAAATCGAGCTTCAGAGAATCGATGCTGGCGTCACGCGGATCGATCTGGTCGAAACTCGTGAAGGTATGGCTCCAGAACGATGTCCACCAGGCGTCGTTCAGTGCCTCGATGTCTCCGTAACGGGTCTCGAGCCAGTGGTGGAACTTCGCCAGACACAGCTCACAGTAGCACTCTCCGCTATACTCATTGGAAAGGTGCCACATGCCGAGCGCCGGATGGTGCGCGAAGCGTTCGGCAAGCCGCGAGTCCACCTCCGCAACCTTCTTTCGGTAGAGCGGCGAGGTCATGCAATGGTTGTGGCGTCCACCGAGCGGCTCACGCATGCCGTTTCGACCTACCCGCCGCACCTCCGGGTACTTTTGGGCGAGCCACGCCGGTTTGGCCCCACTCGGCGTGGCCAAAATCACCTTGTGCCCCGCCGTGGCCATCCGATCCATGATGCGATCGAGCCAGGAAAAATCGAAGGTGCCTTCCTGTCGCTCGTAGCTGGTCCAGGCGAAAATCCCGAGCGAGAATGTGTTGCACCCCGCTAGCTTCATCAGCCGAAAGTCTTCGTCGATGACTTCCGGCATCTTCAACCATTGGTCGGGGTTGTAGTCGCCGCCGTGCAGGAGCCGTGCAAAACCGGGAATGAGTAATGAACGCTTCGACATTTCAGTTCCGACGGATATTCCACACTCGGGCGGCAGTGCCCACCCCTGCTACGTCATCCGTTTGAAGTAGCGAGTAAAATGGGGCACGTGCAGCCCGGGTTTTCGCCGCTCAGATGGCGAAAAAGTGCAAGTCGATTCATGATCTCGATCCGACCATCGCGGCCGTGCCACGGTTCGGGTTCGCGCAGAATGCGATAGACTTCGGCCGCCGTGGCTTGGATTTGGCCATCGACTTCCATACGCCAGAACTTCAGCGGCGTGCTGCTCGCTCGTGGCGAAGGCGTGTTGCCTCCGGTGCGACTGACAGGGTGAACGAATCGGCTCAGAAGTACAACTTGGCGTCCAGGTGGTAGAGCTGCGGATACAGGCCGAATTCGCTCTGCGCGGTGACCAACGCCGATTCATAGCGAGGTGGCTTGCCGATGGGCACGAAAGCCCCCAGGACCAGTAAGGTGTTCGTGGCGATGTTGTAGTCGAGCTCTGGCGCAACGATGGCACTAGGGTCTTCGAGGTTGGCGAGCGCGGAGACCACGGCGTGCAAGAGTGCGTGCACCTGCCAGTCCGCAGCCACGCCTGCATACAGCCGACCCACGTTGTAGACCTCACCCACGCGGAAGCGGGGGCTCGACAGCTCGGCCGTGTAGTCGGCGGCGCGTCGGGCCCCGGAACCGTTGTAGTATGCCTCTGCCGTCAGCTGTAGATCGGGGTGGAGCTCCGCGGTGGTTCCGAGCACGGCTCGGTTGAATGCCGAGCGACCATCATGCCGGCGCTCCACGTCAGGAACATAGGTGAGCGTGCCCTCGCCGTGTAGGTCAGCACCGTGGCCGAGGTCCACGAACAGGTCCAGCCCGGCCACGAAGTCTCCACGCACGAGGCCCGTCTGCGCCCCGAGGCGAGCCTCCTCGAGCGACAGCTCGCAACGGCCGAGCAGCGCGGAACCGTCCCTGCCGACTTCGAAATCGTGAGATGGATCTTGCTTGCCCAGCACGCCGATGAAAAGCACGCTCGCCGTTTCCGCGGGCGCAAAGTCCAGGCGTAACGCATCGACCCCGGGTTTGAACTCGGTATTGAGCTGCAAGGGAGAAAACGGGGCGAGCAGATCTTCCGGCGTCCAGATCTGCCCGCGCCCCATGCTGACGGGTTGGCGTCCCAGCGTCACGCTCAGCGAGCTCCGCTGGTAGCGCAGGTAGAGCCAGTCGACGCGATCGGTCAGTTGGTAGCTCGGGCGGTCGACCGCGGTCCATTCGAGTGGAAGCCAGGCAGGTGCGCTCACCCCCTGTCCGATGGACAGCGCGCTGTTCAGCAGTTCCGTGGGCAGCGTGCTCGAAGTGGAGAGCAGCTCGTCATGCACAGCGAAGCTGAGCGATCCCTCGCGAAGCTCCAGCTTGGGCCGCACAGCGACGCTACCAATGGATGCGGGGTTCGAGTCGTCCGGAACCAGCGGCGCGCCGAGCGGTCCCCCGTGCAGTACGAAATTGTAGCTGCGCACGGCGCCACCGAGCTCGACGGAATCACCCTCCAGAGGGTCCTCGGACAGCACGATAGCTCGCGAGGGCGTGCTGAGCAGCAAAGCCGTCAGCCACGCCCCGAGGGAGAGCCGGCCCGGCCGAGAGCGCAGCTGCTTCATGACCGAAGAACCACGTCTTCGGTGATGCGCCCATCTTCCAGGTGCACGACGCGCCGGGCGCGCGCGACGACGCGCGGGTCGTGGGTGCTGAAGAGGAAGGTCAGCCGGTGCGTTGCGTTCAGCTCGAGCATCAGGTCGAGCAGCGCTTCAGCCGTCTTCGAATCGAGGTTCGCGGTGGGTTCGTCGGCAAGCACCAGGGTGCGCGCCGCCGCAATCGCGCGAGCCACCGCAACCCGCTGCTGCTGCCCGCCGCTGAGCTCACCCGGCCGGCGTTGGGTGAGCTTGCCGAGTCCAACCGACCGGAGCACACCTTCCGCGCGCTCCCGGCACTGACTTCGCGGCAGCCCCTGCAGTTCGAGCACGAGCTCCGCATTCTCCAACGCGGAGAGCACGGGCAGCAGGTTGTACGCCTGAAACACGAAGCCAATGTCCTCACGGCGCAGACGCGCCAGCTCGCCAGCGCTCATCTTTCCCAGGTCTCGACCGCCGACGCGGATCGTGCCGCCCGTAGGACGATCGAGCGCGCCGATCAGGTTCAAGAGCGTGGTCTTGCCCGACCCCGACGGTCCAGCCAGGGCGGTGAACTCACCGGGCCGGATCAGCAAGTCGATGCCATCGAGCGCGAGCGCCTCCACCTGGCCCTGCCGATAGATCTTGCTCAGATTCGAGGCCTCCACGGCCGGAGTATTCGCTGGTTCATTCATGACTGATTGCCTCCACGGGGGCGAGCTTGGCAGCGCGCACAGCAGGGTAAATCGCGCCCAGAATCACCAGGGCCACGATCACGAGCGAGCTATAGAAAACCTTGCTTGCTGCGAGCTTCGAGTACAGGTGCGTAGGCAGCAAGATCCCGCTCGTCTGGAAGTCGGACCCCATCGCGCCCTGGATATCGAAGCCCGCGGTTTCGAAGTGATGATTGACAGCGAGACCCAACATCAAGCCGATCGCTACCGAAGCGACACCGAGCAGCAACGCCTCGCACAGCACGACGGCGACCACTCGACCCGGAGAGGCTCCCACCGCTAGCAGGATACCGAACTCGCGCGTCCGCTCCACCACGGACATCAAGAGCGCATTCAAGACGCCGGCGGCCACGACGATGAACAGGATCGCCATCATCATGTACATGCCCCCCTCGTCGACGGCGATCACGGCATACAGCTCGGGCGCGGCTTCCATCCACGGAAGCACCTCGAGCGGCCTCGAGGCAAGCAGCTCCCTCAGCGTAACCGTGGTCGCGGGCGTGTCCCCGACGTGCTTCAAGAGCACGGCCAGCATGCTGAGCCGATGCGGTGCTGCGGCGAGAGCCTGGGCTTCTTCCAGAGGGATTTCGGCCCAGAAGGCGTCGACCTCGTGGACCCCGGTCCGAAAGATGCCCTGCACCCGAAAGGCCCCACTCCGCGCATCGCCCCCTCCTGCCGGGCGCAGCGTCAGCGTCACGCGATCGCCTGGTCTGAGCGCAAGCGTTTGCGCGAGCTCCTGGCCGATCACGACTGGGGGTGGCTCACCGCGCGCCGCTGGCTCTTTCGGCGGCAAGAGAGCCTTTCCTGCTACCATCGAAGCGGGGGTATCGATCTTCGACACCAGCCCCTCGATGCTGGGGTCCACGCCCGACACTTGAATCCCCACGCTGGTTGCGCCCGCAGTCAGCAAGGCGTCGCTGCGCAACCGGGGTGCCACGTGCTCGACCCCCGGTAGCCGCAGGATGCGCCGGCGCAGCGAGGGGTCGTCGACGAACAGGTGGTCCAGCGAGGGGTCGTCCTGGTAGCCGCGCGCCTGCACCACGACATCACCAAGGCCCATGCCGATGCCCATCTCCGCCATCGTTTCGTGCGCGCCATCACCCATGCCAGTGAACACGATCAACAGTGAGAAGCTGAGGCAGATGGCGGCTGCGGTCAGCGCGCTGCGACGTCGGTTACGCAGCGAGTTTCTCAGAGCAAGTTTGACGATCATCGCAGACTTCCTTCAGCGGTCTCTCATCGCAATCACAGGGCGGGTGCGCGCCGCTGCAATGGCCGGCCACAACGCAGCAAGCAGGGCAATACCGATCATGAAGGTGACGGGCAGCAGCAACCCCAGAGACGTGATGCTGGCGTGCAGAATCGGCTGAACGGGGGCCCCGGCCAGCGTGAACGAGCTCAGGCCCCCCAGGGGCAGCCCCAGTTGTTTCAAATACACATCGATGCCGAGCCCGAGCCCGAGGCCTCCGAGCGAAGCCCCCAGGGCCAGGAGCACGGTCTCGGCAGTGACCATGACGACGATGGCCGAAGGCTGCATGCCGACCGCCTTGAGCATGCCGAGTTCACGGCGACGCTCGAAAACCGCCATCATGATGGTGTCCGCGACGCCGATTCCCGCAGCGGCAAACACGATCAGGATCAGCAATTCCGTGAGCGACGTATTGGTTCGAACCATGGCCACAACGTCGGGTCGCAGCTGACGCCAGGTGCGGACCTCCAGCCCGGTGAAGGGAGCGTCGTGCTCGAGCCGTTCGGCAACCGAGGCGGCCCGGCTCGGTTCTTCCGCACGGATGGCCAGCTCGTGCGCGCGGTCACCCAAGCCGAGAAAGCGCTGCACGTCGGCGAGGTTGGCGACCGCCCGGTTGGCGTCCAGCGATTGGTCACCCGAGCGCGTGATGCCAACCACACGAAACTCGACGTCGGCTGGATCGCCATTTATGTCCTGGGCCATCAATGCCACGAGCGAGCCAGGCGCCACGTGGAGCTTCTTGGCCAACCGATTGCCGAGCAGGACCGGGGGGGGTGCCTCGGGGGACGGGTCGAGTCGTTCGAGCAACGCTTCGCCGCGCGAGCTCGCACTGTCCCTCCCGGCCTGCTCGGCGGCGCTGTCGGGCGCACCGAGAGCGTCGATCTCCGCTGCCGCCTGCGCCGTAGCGCTCCGGGTCAGCCTTTCGTCCAGCGCACGTTGCTCGGTCGTGAGCGCTCTTGCCTCGGGCCAGGGGGTGGGCGTGTTCGGCAAATACGCGCCGCGCACGACGCGCTGGTCCAGATGAGTGACTCGAGCTTCTCGCCCGGGGTCGACGCCGACGAGCTGCACGCCGGCCGATTCTCGTCCGGCGCTGCCCAGCGCCCAGGCGTAGGCGCGCGGACTGACGGCCACCACCCCCGCTGCGTGCTCGGCAGCTCGGACTCGAGCCCGCAAGTGGTCGACGGCACGGTCGAGCGTCGGGCGCGAAGAGAAGCCGGGCGCGTGCACCTGTAGGTGCCCCAGCTGCACGTCGGTAACGGACTGCACCATGTCGCTGTTCATGCCTTCGGCGAGACCGAAGGTGGCGATGCACATCCCCACCCCCAGCGCGATACCGCTCCCGGCAATCAATGTGCGCCGTGAGTTCCGACCCAGGTTGCGCCAGGCAATCGACAGAAGTAGGCGAAGTTCCATTTCCGCTTCCGACCCGACTAGCGTTTGAGTGCCTGCTCGGTGAACTTGCTCGCCGGCACGTCGACATTCATCCTCAGCTTCTCGTAGTCGAGCTCGGTGAACTCACCCGGCTTGGCGGCGACGTGCATGGTCCAGCGCGTAGGTGCCATGCGGCCGCCGATCTGCTGGACCCGACTGAAAGCGAGCGTGCGCGTGGCTTCTGCGTCGTCTCCACGTCGATAGTAAGCCTCGTTCACGGGTATAACGTCCGACCCCTGTTGGTAGAGCTCGAGCACGATGTGATGCCAGGCCACCGGCGCTCGGGGAGTGGGGGTGAGCCTGATTCGATAGAAGGTCGCGGGCTTGCCGCCGGCGTTCGCCTGCCACTTCTCCAGCAGCTTCGGCACATAGTCTTTTGCCAGGTCCGTTTCCTTGACCAGATCATCGTTGGTGAAGTGGCTGCCCATCCAGGAATCACCCAACATCGAGCCGGAGAGCACGGTCACCCGGTCGCTTCGCGGGTCGTACAGGGACAAGCGACCGTCGACCTTGAGCGTACCGTGACCGCGCCAGCGAGCGGGACCCAGCACCTTCACCAATGCTCGGTGGTGAGAAGCGCGATCGTTCGCCCAGTACACGATCTGGTAGGTGCGGTCGTAGGACCCGGTGTGAACGTGCATTTCGAGTAGCGCTGCCGTGGTGTCGCCGCGCAGCACATGATCGGCTCGGTGAATCAAGCCCTTCAGGGGCTGCGCGTCGCCGGCCATGGCTCGCGACACTGTCGACAGGACGAACACAGCCACCACGAGGAAGGAAGCGGGCCGCCCGGCGAGCGCCCCTCCAGGGGTTCGAGGGCGGGGCCAGTCGCGGGTGGAAGCTCGGAACGCACGAAAAAGTGACATGGTGGGTACTCGGGGCCGCGCCGCAGCCGCGCCTTTCTTGGGCATTGGGTCGTACGAAAAACTTACTCCCCGAGCGCCCTCGAGGACTGATGATCCGCGCCAAAAGGGCTGATACTCTGCGCCAGCCCGTCATGTCGAAGCTGGCTCCGGAATTCATGCCGCACGCGGGCCCTACGTCGTGGGCTCGCGTGGTGGCGCTGCTCATCGAGTTTGCGACCCGGCGCGGTGCGCCGAAGCAGCTGCTCATCGACGCGGGAGAGCTTCATGCAGCGGTGCTGGACCAGCCCGACGCGCGGGTGCCACTTCTGGCGCTGTACGCCGTCATCGAGAAGGCAGCGGCGCTGACGAACGACCCCTGTCTCGGCCTGCACTTCGCCATTTCGTTGAAGCTCGAAGATCTCGATGCCCTGGGTTTCTTGATGATCACGAGCTCGACCCTGGGAGACTCCCTGGAGCGCATGCTGCGCTACCAGCGGCTCTGGAACGAAGGGGAGAAGTACGCGATGCAGGTGACGGGCGATAGCGTGCGCTTTACCTACGAGCAGTACGGCCCACGGCGCCCCGCGCATGCACAGATGGCGCAGATGGCCTTGTGCGATTTTGCCGTCAATGGGCCGCGCTTCGTCCCGGGGCTCGAGGTTGACGAAGTGCGGTTTCGTGAGCCCTTGCCACCTGAAGTGGAGGAGTACGAGCGGATCTTCCAGCGCCCCGTCGTTTTCGGCGCCCGCGTCGACGAGGTGCGGTTTCCCACGCGTCTGCTCGAGCTCAGCCTGCCCGATGCCAACGAAGCCCTGTGTCGTTTCTTCGAGCGCTACGCGGGCGAACGCATCCAACGGCTGCCCCAGAGCCGCAGCCTGCGCGAACGTGTGCGCGCGTTGCTCCGCAAAGGCCTGCCCGACGCGAAGGTCAAGCTCGAGCACATCGCCGCGGAGCTCCACATGAGTCAGCGCACCCTGCAACGGCGTCTGAGTGACGAGGGCACCTCAGTTCACGCAGAGCTCGACGAGGTCCGGCGTCAACAGGCGCTGTACTTTCTCGAAACCGGTGCGGCCATTGCCGAGCTCTCGTGGCTGTTGGGCTACGCGGAACCCAGCGCGTTCCACAGGGCTTTCAAGCGCTGGACTGGACAGTCGCCGGAAGCGTGGCGCGCCGAGGCGAACCGATCGCCCGAATGACCCGAGGGAGGGGCTCTCCGCGTGGCGCGCCTTGTTCCAGCAGGCTTCGACCGGCTCGTCGGGTACTCGAGTGCAGCCCGGTAAAATGAAAGGGCGGCGTGACTCGCTTCTGCTAGGCTCGAGGCCGGGATGTGGTTGGGTCTGGCGTCACTGGCGCGGCGACTTCGTGGTCTGGACGGGCTTCGCAAGCGGTTCGGCCGTCATGCGGCGTGGTGGGTCGTTGGCGTCCTGGCACTCCTTTCGGCGGGGGTACGCATCCAGACGGCAGAGCAGAAACAGTGCGTGGTCCATGACGAGGCGGTAACGCTCATCGCTGCCGCGGGGAAGCTCAACGACTACGGGCGCCAGCGGCGCAAGCTCATGGGCCACTGGGTACCTGCCAGCCGCTGGAAGCAGTTCGAAGAAATTACCGAACCGTGGGTCTTCGGGAAGATCCACGACGGCGCTACCAGGACCGACGTGCATCCGCCTCTGTACTACTGGCTCTTGCATGTCGCTGGCGTCGTCGCCGGGGGTCTGAGTCCACGTACCGGCGCCATACTAAACACGCTGCTGCACATGGTCGGCCTCTTGTTGGTGTTCGCGCTGGTTCGGCGCACCACGGGACGGGCAGGTTGGGCGCTCTTCGCCACTGCCCTGTGGACATTCAGCGCGGCGGTGCTGTCCACCACGTTCGTGGCCCGCCAGTACGAACTGTTGGCCGTGCTGGGCCTGGGCACCACGTGGACGCTCTTGATGGTATTTTCCAAGGCGCACCGAGCCTGGCCCTGGTCGTTGCTCCTGGTCTTGCTACTCGCCGCGGCCTTGCTGACGCATCTACACGGCGCGCTCTTGGTCGGCGCGGTCGTGGCAACTGGACTGTTCGGACTCGCGCAACACGCCGCGAAGCGACTCCTTGCCGTGCCGCCGACGTTTCCGTGGCGGCGCGCCGCGCTGGCCCTGGCCGCGCCACCATTGGCCATCGGGCTCTTCTTGGCGGTGCACCCCGGGGTGTTCGAGCAAATCGAAAAGCTGCGCGGGCGCGAGCAGCACCTTAGCGAGGCGGGAATCGAGCAACGCTGGTCCCGCACGGCATCCGCACTTCTGAGTATGTTCGACCTGGGCGAGTACGGTGGCAAGCACGCCAACGTCGTCATGCTGCTGGTCGCCGCGCTGTGTCTGATGCCGCTCGGCGTTGTGCTGTTCAAATTCGTTCGGACCAAGGACAGCGACCAAGCAGCTCGCCTGGCCGGCACCACCGTGCTCTCGATCTTCCTGCTGACGATCGCCGGAGGCACGCTGGGCTCGTACCTGGGTTTCATGAGCCAGCGGCACGCCATGGGCGACCGCTACCTGGCTCTGATGTGGCCCTTCTTGGCCATCAGCCTGGCGATCACGGGGTGGCTATTGGCGCCGCGCGCACCGCCTGCCGTCACGGGTGTGCTGGTCGTTGCGATGCTGCTGCTCGGCGTCCGCTGGCGAGCGCATTCCCCCTACCTGTGCGACGGCCGGTTGCCGTACGGTCCCGACCTCCAGCTCGCCGACAACGTCATCGTGGACACCTCGGCACGCGGTCATCTGGGCCAGCTACTGCCGCAGATCAGACCGGAGGCTCGACTGCTCGTGGCCGAGGAGGACGACCTACGTCGCCACGAGGGTGCCCTGCTGAAAGGGCTGGAGAAGGCCGAGTCAGCCACGCTGATTCACATCGGCGGCTACGGTGTGTCCTCGCGTGATCGAAAACTGATGCTGCGTCTGGCAAAGCGTGCCCACTTCGAGGTCGAGACTGGCGGTGGGCTCACGGCGCTCTTGGCTCCCGACCCCAACCGGGTCACGCTCATGGTCGGGCGAGGAGATCTGAGAAACGCGCTGAGCGCGCGCTTTTTGAGGGCAGCGCGCGAAGCGGGAGGCACCTTCATCGCCTCGCCATCGAAGGGAGCCAGTGTGTGGCTGTTGAGGGGCGGGAGGGTGCTTGCAGAACGCAGCACGCGCGATGGCCGACTGGTCCTCGAGGGGACGGCGCTGGCCAAGGCCGGCATGCCGGGTTCCTTGCGATGCACTGCGAACCACTGCGACTTTGCGCTCGGCGACGCGCGTGGCTCGAGCTCCGAAGACGGCCTCACCATCCTGGTGCGCTCCTCGAACCCGCAGCGCACCGTGTTCCGTACCCAGTTGGCCCCCGACACCATGCGACATGTGGAGAGCAACTTCTGGTACGCCGCAAAGCCCCGCCACAATCGCCATCGAACCACTACGGCAAGGCACTGACCATCATCTCCAAAGCTGACGCCGGACACACGCACCCCCACGGGTCATGACTGCAGTCACCGCCGCGGAATCAGCTGGTAGGTCAGGAAGAGCATCGGCAGTGTGAGCAGATCCGTCGGGTCAACGGTGTGGCGAATCGTGGGGGGGGCCGCAGCGTGCTCGAGCACGATGAGAAAGGGGTACAGCACATGAGCGAAGACCACCTGGTAGACGTGGCCCACGGCGAAGGACAAATTGACGCTAGCGAACAGCGCCCCCACCCCGACCAGCGTCAGCACGACATGACCCCTCCCGGGGCGCCATTCGACCCCTCTGAGCGCGTGCCCCCACTGAATCAGGCTGAGAAGCAGAACGGGAAACACCACCATGCAACAGATGTCCGAGAGCTTGCCGGTAATCCAGTTGTGAAAGCGCCACTTCAACACGTCGTCATTGAGCCACCACAACGCCAGAGCCAGCAGACACCCCGGATGCAAGAAAGCTTCGCCCACGACGAGGCGCGATTGGGTCCTCGGACACATCGTCGCTGACGCCATCAGTCGAGCTCCGTGAGTGCTACTTCCACGAACTCCGGGCTCTCACCGCCGCAGTCCCCTCCAACGACCACGACATTGGCCCTCACACTGACCGAAAGGTCGCCTGGCAACTGCCCTCGGTTCAAGGTCAGGAAGAGATCTTCGCACGCGGCCTGGTGACAATCGACTACCCAGCTACCGTCCACCTGGGTAACGCTGGGCCCCCCGGGTGTGCCCGCGGGGTCGCCGGCAGCGTCTGCGGCTCCATCGACCGCCTGAACGATGTCGGGGTCGACGCGCAGACGAACTTCTTCAATCGTCCCGTCGGCATGGATCGAAAGCTGGAAGTGCCGTTCGTCGCTGCCCTGCAAGAGTTCGCTCTGTCCCTCGAAGTTCGCCTCGACGGCCACGGTATCGCACGACGTCCCCAGGCTCACGTAAGCGCCCAGGCCCACGGCCACATAGGCGGCCCATTGTTTGACGAAATGCGAACGGGTGTGCATCATGGCTTCTTCTTCCAACGGGCAACGTCGAAGTCGATGCCGACCCGGAGGAATACCAGGCTGCCGAAGCTCCAGCGGCCCTCCCAGAGCTTCCTGAATGGATTCAACCCGAGCAGCTCCTGACCCAGGCCCAGGTAGCCGGCAAAGGGCGCGCCGGGTGGCAAGCGAAAGCGAATACCAAGGCTCGTGACGTAGCTGCGCTGCACATGGGAGTACCAGGTTCCGCCTTCGAACCGGCTCGAGTGAAGCGCGCCGGGACCGATACCGAAGTCGATTCCGAACAGCCCGGCCAGCATGAACTCGCTGCCCACGGTCGTCGTGGTCCAAGTGGTCTTGGCCCGGAAGTCATAGGAGTCGAGACCCGTGTCGTAGACCACCGACACGCTGCCACTCTTGGAGTAGCCGATCGAGAGCCGTGGTGCCCAGGCGAGGAAGTCGCTGAAGAGCAGCGTCCAACCCAGGCGCACACTCCCGCCCAGCGTGCGGGAGCGTGAGGACCTTTCGAAGTCCAGCACAGCGATGCGATTGGGCGACTCGACAACCGCCGCGAAATCGTCCACCCACTGGACACTGCCAAGCCGAAACTCGGCAGCCACCAGCGGACCGTTCTGCACCTGTCTGGCGTGCGCCAGGCGTGGGCTCAATAGCGAGACGCACCAGAGGCAGATCCCCAGCGCCACCCGCTGCCCCGACCTCGATATCCTCGGGCATTCACCAGGTTCCGACATGAGTAAGTTCCAAGCACGACAGTATGTGCAGGGTAGCCGCTGCCGACCAGTACGGAATAGAACATTTGCTCGGCCAGATCCGAACGAGGATGTACAGATCTGACAGAAATGCTACAGATCGAGGGGCTTGGGGCACTGAGCTCGCAGGCGGCAGCCGCCGCATTCCCCACCCGTCCAGATGCGGTCGAACTTGTGCTGCGCTTGGTCGAGCAACACGTCATCCTCGGTGGTGAACCCCATTTCGAAATTCCGCCTGTTTTCTCCCTTGGCGCCAAGCCCCGCGCCGGTGAAGTTGGCGCTCCCCAGATAGAGAAAACTGCCGTCGACGGCTATCATCTTCAGGTGCGTGCGTGGACACAGCCTGTGCTCGAACGCCGGCGGCCGTAGCGATC
This sequence comes from uncultured delta proteobacterium, assembly GCA_963809955.1. Lineage (GTDB taxonomy): Bacteria > Myxococcota_A > Polyangia > Polyangiales > Polyangiaceae > JAICQQ01. Next base: position 50,210 of record CAWELQ010000023.1, on the reverse strand, counting down.
GGCAAGCCCGAAGCGCGCTCTGCAATGCGCGCGAGGGAGGGCGTGCCGACAGCAAGCGGATTTCGACGCCGCGCTGGACCAAGTCGACGAAGCGCTCGCTGATCGAGACGTAACGCCCGCTGGCGCGGGCGCGTGTCCCGATCGGCGCCTCCACGCGCACGTCCTTCAGATTGGCGGTGCCGATCCAGAGTGAGACCCGCGCGCGCTCGATCGCGTGGAGCACGACTTGCTCATAGTGGCCGCCGTCGATGATCAGACCCACGTCGGCCCGTCTGCGCGTGGGCGACGTCAAGCCGTTCTATTCCGACTCGGAGGGGTGCGGCTTGCGACCGAGCAGCTTGGTCGCAAGGTGCTCACCGAGCTCTTGAGTGAGCAGTTGCTCTACCGCTGCTTCCTTCTCGATGCGCTCTCTTTCGTCGGTGTACTGAAACTCGATCCCCATACCGGCCGGGTTGGCCTTGGTGGCGTCGGCGGTGCTGGTGGTCCAGATGACTTTGCCGCGCAGCTTCAGCGGCTTGTCCATCGTCGGCACGCCGAGCGCGAAGACGAATTCGGTGTCCACCGGTAGCGGGCGTTCGGTCCCGATAAACGTCCCGCCGCGGGAGATATTCCGCGTGTAGTCCGCGAAGAACGTATTCAGACGCTTGTATTCGACCTTGAGCTCGATGGGCATACGTTCGGCGTGTCGGCGATCTCGCTCGCTAGGGCTCACTCCACAAGACTAGCGGGGCTCAGTCGAGTGGCCAAGTGCTACTACACCCGGCAAGGAATCGGCCGAAATGCTAACGTGGGTGAAAGTGCGCAACCCCTACGAGGTCCTGGAGCTCCCCTCCACCGCAAGCCCCGAAGAGATCCGCTCGGCCTTCCGGCGTCTGGCCGCACAGCACCACCCCGATAGGCACAAAAACAGCCAGGTGGCACAAGCGCGTTTCACGGAAATCAACGCGGCCTTCCAGATCTTGAGCGACCCGCACAAGCGCGCCGCCTACGACCGATACGGCAAGGCCGCCTTTCAACCGGGTGGTGCGTCCGGCTTTCAAGCCGCTGGTTTCGAATCCGTTTTGGAAGACTTGTTCAAGGCCGTGGGCATTGGCCGCACCGAGGGCAACGTGGCCCGCGAGCTGCAGCTCGACTTCGTCGAGGCAGCACAGGGGTGCGAGAAGCAGCTGAGCTACGAACGAATCGACCACTGCGGGGCCTGTCACGGCACCGGCGCGGCGCCGAACGCGCGCACGCACACCTGCAGCGCCTGTGGCGGGCGCGGGCGGGTGCGTTTCCAACAAGGCCTGTTGTCGCTCTTGAGCGAACGCAACTGCTCCAAGTGCCACGGCACCGGCAAGAGCTTCGATGTGCCGTGCTCGGTCTGTCAGGGTCGCGGGCTCGACAAGCGCGCGCACAGCGTCACCCTGCAAATACCACCGGGTGCCGACCACGGTTCGGTCCAGACCATCGTGCGGGCTGGTCATCGCCTGGTCCCGGGGGGCAAGCAGGGCAAGCTCGAGGTGACGTTGCGCGTGACGAGTCACCCTTTCTTTTCGCGCTCGGGCGATGACGTCGTGTGCAAGGTGCCCGTGGGCTTCGCCACCGCGGCACTCGGTGGGCAAGTCGAGATCCCGACGCTCACGGGCAAGATCAAGCTCTCCATCCCGGCTGCAACGCAACCAGGCACGATCCTTCGCGTGCGTGGCAAGGGAGTGGCCCACCGACTGCGCGCGGGCAACGGCGACCAGTTGGTCGAAGTCCTGGTCGAGGTTCCTTCACGCCTGAGTGACCGGGCACGCAGCCTCATCGAGGAGCTGAGCGAAGAGCTCGGCCAAGACGTGCAGCCCCAACAGCGCTCGTTCATGGACAAGCTCAAAGAGCTATTCGGTTGATTCCTATCGCTCCATGGTCGCCCGGAAGCACCCGAGTGGAGTAAGCTCCTTCGGCCATGCAAGCCATCAAACTCGCAATCGTCGGAGCAGGCAACATGGCGAGCGCCTTGGTTCGCGGTTTGCTCGCCTCGCAATTGCTCACGACTGAACAGATCCGTGTCAGCGATGTCTCCGCATCGCAGCTCACGAAGCTGCGCGATGCGCACGCCATCTCCACGCACCTCGACAACCGTTCGATCGGCGCGTGGGCCAACGTGATCATCCTGGCCGTCAAGCCCCAGGCAATGCCGGCGGTGCTTTTGGACCTGGCCGCCACCTTCGACGCGCGCAAGCTGTTCATTTCGATCGCCGCCGGTGTGCCCATCGCACAGCTGGCAAGCGCCCTGCCACAAGGCGCGCGCATCGTCCGAGCCATGCCCAACACACCAGCCCTGGTACTTGCTGGTGTGACGGCTTTGGCGCCGGGGGAGCACGCCACGGAGTCGGACACCGAGCTGGCGAGTAAGCTCTTTCGGGCGGTGGGCGCTTCGGTCGTGCTCGGAGAATCCCAGCTCGACGCGGTGACCGGACTGTCGGGCAGCGGGCCTGCCTATGTCATGCTCATTGCCGAAGCGCTTGCCGATGGGGGAGTCCGGATGGGTCTCACCCGTGAAATTGCGCTTTCGCTCGCCGTGCAGACGCTGCACGGCTCGGCGAAGCTGCTCCTGGAGACGGGTGAGCATCCGGCCGTCATCAAGGACCGCGTCGCCAGTCCGGGCGGAACCACTATTTCCGGTTTGTGCCAGCTGGAAGCCCACGGCCTGCGCAATGCTCTCATCGAAGCTGTTTGTGCCGCAGCGCGCCGCAGCAGCGAGCTGGGGAAAAGCTGACAAGTCAACTTTTCTCCGCTGCCACCCCACAAAATAAAAGTGTCCGCGCGAAGGGGCCGGGGGGGGGACAGCCTCGCTCCACGCGGACAGCAAGTTCGTAGCAGCGCGTTTGTCAGAAAGCAAATGCTTGAAATTCTTCAGGGTCACTCGGCCTCTGACGGACTTCACGGACGGGGGTCCATCTTTCATCCTTGAAAGGTCCGTGACCGAAATCGATGGCTAAGTTGTGGCGGAGGATTGGGAGCCCGGGTCTATGGGTAGCAATCGAATTCCCAGCGCCGCGAGGCCATACCCTGCTCCGAAAGCACCATCAGCACCGGAGCGCGCTCCGGACGCGCAGGCTGGCGAGTGCCGACGCGGCCCAGCGACTCTGGCAAGACGGCGGAGGCCCGAGCCGCCAACGCATCGACACAGACGCCGTCCGCCGCGACCACGAAGCGCGCTTCGACTCGCGATGCGTTCACCGCGGCCGCCTCGCCCATGAGTTCGACGTAGGGAGCGACGCTGACCCGGTCCACGAACGTGTAGCCATCCTCGCTGCCACTGCAGCTCGGTGGAAATACGGCAACCTCGGAGGGAGGGCTGACCAAAGGGGATTCGAGCGACCCGTCTTCCTGGTTGACCGGATATAGGTACCAGCCCTGTGCCTCGAGCAACACCGCGAGCGCATCGCCGCCGGTATTCCGAACCAGGCGCGGAGCGAGCCGAGGCGCGGAGCGTTCCTCGTCGAAGGGGTGCGTGCCGAGCAGCACCAACCTGTCGCCGACAATCTTGAAGATCGAAAACCCGTCGGCGGTCACCGCGCCCACGTGCCAGGTGCTGCCCAGCCGCACCACGCCCGACGTCTGGGTGAGGCTCTCCGCACCGCGAATCGGCGTGATCGCGCGCCCTTCCGAAACGATGAACATTCGAGTTTGCGACGGCTCGCGGATCATCAGCAGGCCTTCGCGCCCCGAAGGCTCGAGCTCCAGCTGCCAGTTGGCCGTGCCCCCTGCGGATCCCTCGCCAAAAGCCGCTGCGGCGCTCATTTCGTCGCCCCAGGGGCTGCGAGTGGTGTCCGTCGCCCAGACGCCATGAGTCACCTCGAAACGATCGAGCACCCGGACCAAGAAGTTGCCCGTGCGACCCCAATCGGAACCCCTTTGCCCCCATGCATAAGCGTGGAGCTGCTCGGAACCGTATTCGACCTCGAGATCGAAACCCAGGTCGCGCGCCGGCAGGCGAGGAGCGGTGGCTTCGAAGAACGGCTGCCAGGCGCTGCTCTCCAGTACTGGTGTTGCCGAGCTGGCGGTGGCGATACGCCTGAGAACCCGCTGCGCCCGTTCGCGCGCATCATCGGCGGTTTCGGCGGGCAGGGCACGGGGACTTAAGCGGCCACTCGCGTAGCAATGCATGGCCCAGCGACCACCGCCCGGCGAAGGAATGCGCGTGCGCTCGGGGGGCTCGACCTCGACCGCCTCGACCTCTTTACCCGGGCGACTCCAGCCGACACGCAACCAACTGGCGGTAGCGCAACCGATGGGCGAACAACCCTGTTCCCCTGCGGCAACCTGGGCCCTGGCATCGTCACCCGTGATCGGCTCGAGCGCGGGAACCTCTAGCCAGTGGAAACCACCGTCGACGCTTTGCAGTGCTTTCCCGTACTGAGTCTTCAGCAAGGCGAAGCGTCCCGACAGCAGCACCCGGTCGATGTCGTTGTGCACCTCGCCGCCCTCGACGCTTCCGTCCCGATGGATGCGGATGCCCACGAAAGGCCCGGATCCCGCAACCCACCCGAGGAGCTCCCCCCTGTCATTCGCCTGGAATCCATCGAGCCAGATCCCCTCGCGCACCAGGCTCGCCAGCGGCCCGGTCTTGGGGAGCTTGAGCTTCACTTGCTTGGAGCTGCCAGTCACTGCGACGCGAGTGAGGGTCGCCGACGCGCCCTTACGCGGTGGAACGATCACGGCGGCACTGCCATCCTTGAAGAGCGCCACCCGCTCGGCTCCGACATCGCCACGAACCCGGATTTCCCGTTCACCTTGGCCCGTGATCAGGCAATAGTAGCCGTCTTCGCCGGGCTGCGACGCGGCGCAGCGGCCCCGCACGACCAGGCTGCCATACTCGTTGTCGGAAACGTAGCGAGGCTGGTCGAAGCTATAGGCCACCCGAAGCGCCAGCGGCCTTTCGAGCGCATAGATCGTCGTTCTGCCCCGCTCTTCCGAGCACACGAAGCCGTAGCCCTTGCCCAAGCGAACCCCGTGACAGCTGGCATTGGCCGGGAAGCTGGTTTCCGAGGTTTCGAGAAGCTTGCCGTCCCTCAATCGCACCCGGGCCAGCGTGCCCAGATTGGCGACGTAGGCCGACCCCTTTTCCGCCACCACACCGTGCAGCACCGCCAGGCGCAACGGGTCGCGGCCAAGCGGCTTCGGTGGCGCCCGACGCCGCGATGCCTCGTCCGACTCGTCCACCGAGACCTCTTTCGAATCTCCGAGAGCCTCGAGCAGCTGGTCCAGCATTCTTGCCTCATCGTCCGGCGACTCCCAGCGGCGCAGCACACCTTCGGGTGTCAACAGACCCCAGCCGGCGTCCGTCTTCAGCAGCGGCCCATGATCCGACGCCACCACTCGGTGCGCTTCGGGTACGGGGTGCCAGGAGGCGCCAGCGTCGAAGCTGGCGAGCACACCCCTGAGCGGCACGTCGACCACCCCCATCCAGGCGTCCGCAAAAGCAAGCGTCTCATAGCTGGGCGAGGGAGGCAGGGGACCCAGCCCGAGTGCCTTCCCGGTATCCACGTCCAGAGCAACCGGGCGGCTGGAATGAGCCTTCAGCAAGTACAGGCGGTCGAAGCCCGGGATGATCTTGTCGGCAGGGAAGTCGAAGTTGGCGAGCGGCTCGAGCTCACCGGTGAAATCGTGCGCCTGCCAGATCATCGTGGCGCTCGACGAAGTCACGTAGAACAAGTAGCCACCACCCAAACGGTCCGGCAGCGCCACGATCTGCACCGCATCCTTGACGGGCAGCAGCTCCTCGCCCTTTTCGAGGGAGCCATCGCGGTGCAGCACCAGACGCATCCCGTGTGACACCAGAAGGCGGCGCCCATCGGGTTCCAGCCGCGACACGCTCACGGCATCTGGATCGGTGCTGGCAAATAGCGTGGCGGGCGTGACGTACGCGCCGGACGCTCGCGGGACCCGCGCCTCGGGGCGGGCGGACTCGGCTTGGGCGATAACCGCTCCCTTGCAGCTCACGGCGAAGGGAACGAGGCTCGCGCAGACCCAGCCCAGCCCACGCAAACCCAGGGCACGCCATCGGCTCGGGCGGCGGGGGGCGTCCCCGCTCGATCTACCGCGAGCGCTTTCTGTTCCGGGAGGCGGGCGCACGCCGAGAGCGTAGTCGATGCAAGCCAGCGAGGCCCGGGCTTTGTTCGACAGGTTTTCGAGGGCGTCGCCCCGCCCCATCGGCGCGGCGGCCTGAAGCAAGCTCCTCGGACCCTTACTGCGGCGTGCCGCTGAGCGCCCATTGATAGAGCGCTTGCTTCCGCTCCGCCGTCAACGAGGGCGCAGGGAGCGCGCCCAGTTCAGTCGACCTTCACCTTGTAGAGCGCCACGGCCGCGTTGCCCTGGTGTTTGAAGCAGAGCTCTCTCAGCACACTGCGACCCTTCGGAGGGTCGTAGCTGTCGACGTTACAACAGGTGCCCTTGCACTCGAGGCTCATTCCAAGGGGCGGGCCGACGCTGGGACCCCACTTGCGACCTTTGGGGAAATTCTCCTTACCGTGGGTGACGACGTAATCGATGAAAGCTCCAGCGCCGCGGATCTTCTGATAGCCCTTCGGAGTCTGCAGCACGATGAAGGTACGCTCGTCGACCACGCCGGGCATGTTGTCGAGACGCGGCGCATCCAGCCAGGCGATCACTTGCTTCGCCGCGAACGCTATGGTGGGAAGCTTCTTGCCAATGCCCTCGGTGAGCTCTTTGAATTCGAGTCGGTCGCGGGCATTCGCGAAGTCCTTCTCTTGTGCCGCGCGCAACAAGAGGCCCTCGCATCGGAAGCAGTTCTTGACTCGATGCAGCTGGTAGAGCACTGCCAGGCCTGCTTCCACTTGGCCGTCGAGAATCAAAGTGCGCGCCAGGTTGTAGCGAGCCGCCGGAAAGCCGGGGTCGGTCCTCAAGGCATCCAGGTAGAGTGCAATGGCCTCATCGTATCTTTTGGCATTGCGCGCCTTACTGGCAGCGTCTTCCTGCTTGGCGGCGCTCGCGAGAGCGGAGACGGGGACGGGGCTGCGGTCCACGGGGACCAGCCCCTTCGGTAGGTAGTCCTCGAACAATCCCTGAGGTTCGGCGACGGCACTGACATTCGGTGTCGCGCTGGGTGTGGGGACGGGCACGGCCACCCCACTGGCGGAGGGACTCGCGTCTTCATCCGAAGCACCGCGTTTGAGCAGCTTGCACGCCATCGTCGTACCAACCAATACCGCGACTGCAAAAACCAAGGTTCGGCTGCTCGTCATCGGTCCTCCTGTGCCCCGGAGACACTAGGCCATCCGAGCAACCTGTCGCAACCACGAGTCCGCAAAGCGCTATGAGCTCAGGGAATCCCGGGGCGCTGCCGGAGCCAGCGGTTCGTCGCGACTCGAGGCGCTCGCGCGACCTATTCTCGTCTGGTCGCGAAAAAACGCACGGCCAAGGTGGAACCCGTTCTCGGCTCCGAGCGACCGCGGGTAGTCCCCGTGAACTCCCGCACGCAGCACGAACTCCTGCCGGACGTGTTGATTTCTCTAGCGCGGTAAGCATCGAATGGTGCGCGAATTCGCTGCGCTCACAGGTCGTATTTCCCGGTTCGGGAACCGAGCATTCTGTGACGGTGGCGGGTGGATGGATCAATTCTTCGCTCCCAGGCGCACGCTGTGCCAGAGTCGCAGGTAGCTCGTTCCTGTTGTCCGTTCCAGGAGCTCTTATGAGTACACAGTCACTTATCAGCCTTCTGGTGTTCGCCGCAGGCCTTGCTTTCGGGTGTAGCGACACGACGTCCGACAGCGGCCAAACCACGGGGCCCGGCGCTGACGCGAACGGGAGTCCGAGCGGCAGCGGACCGAGCACCAGCACGACCTCGTCTGCGGGCGGAACCGCCAGCGTCACCAGCACCAACGCAAGCTCGACCTCGTCCAGCGGCACCAGCTCCACGACGACGGCAGCTGGCGGCACGACGGGCAACACGCTCACCGGTGGCGGGGGAGCCGGCGTGACCAGCACGACCTCGAGCGCTGGAGGCAACGGCGGCACCGGACCGACTTTCGAGTATCCAGCGCCCGTGGCGCCATGGCAGCCAAGCCAGGCGTGTGTGGATCGGGCTGCCGAGGTGCTGGCCGGCATGACCCTGCGTCAGAAGGCTGGGCAGATGGTGCAGGGCAACTCCGATGACGTGGAGCCGGCAGATGTGGCCACCTACCAGTTCGGCTCGGTCTTCAGTGGCGGCAACGCCGATCCGGCTGCGGACGATTCCCCGCTTTCGTGGCGCAACCACGTGGAGAGCTACGAGGCGCAGGCGGCCAGCTTCGGGATCCCGCTGATCTACGGCGCAGATGCCGTTCACGGGCACAACAACGTCAGTGATGCGGTGATCTTCCCGCACAACATCGGCCTGGGCGCGACCCGCGACCCCGAGCTGGTTCGAGAGGTCGGTCGCATCACGGCCCTCGAAATGCGCGGCACGAGCATGGACTGGACTTTCGGACCTGCGATCTCTCCGGCGCAAGACGAGCGCTGGGGGCGGATCTTCGAGAGTTATTCGGAGGACCCGGCACTCACGGCCCAATTGGGGGTCGCGGTGATCAAGGGCCTGCAGGGCGAGTCGTTGGGCGGCCCCGAGTCGGTTCTGGCCTGCGCCAAGCACTTCGCGGGAGACGGCGCGACGCAAGGCGGAGTGGATCAAGGAGACACAGTGCTCGACGAGGCGACGTTCAGAAGGCTCGGGGTCGAAGTCTACCAACCCATGATCAACGCGGGCGTCGGCAACATCATGGTTTCTTACAGCAGCGTCAACGGCGTCAAGATGACCGAGCACACGATGTGGCTGACCGACGTGCTCAAGGGCGAGATGGGGTTCCGAGGGTTCCTCGGGTCCGATTGGGCTGCCACCGCGCAGTTGTCCGGCACTCAACCGGTCCAGGTGGCCAAGGCCATCAACGCGGGGCTCGACATGCTGATGGAGCCCTACGCGGCGCGCGAGATCGTCGGCGTAATCGAGGCGGGGCCAACGGCCGCCGGCGACGCCAATATTCCCCAGTCACGCATCGACGATGCGGTGACGAGAATCCTCACCGTGAAGTGCGAAATGGGCATGCTCGATCCCGGATACGACCCAGGCGGAGATGCCGCGTTGCTCGCCGAGATCGGGTCGCAGGCCCACCGCGACGTGGCGCGCCAGGCCGTGCGCGAGTCGGCGGTGCTGTTGGAGAATGCAAGCGGTGTGCTGCCGCTGCCCGCAGGCGCACGCGTGCACGTGGCGGGGTCGGGAGCCAACTCCTTGCAGCGCCAGTGCGGTGGCTGGACCATCGATTGGCAGGGCCTCGGTATCGCGACCACCGGGGCGACCCCCGGCGTCACCTCGGGGACGACTATCCTCGAGGGAATCCAGGCCGTCGCGGGCGCCGAGAATGTCAGTTTCTCGGAGGACGGCAGCGGTATTCCGAGTGACGCCGCCTATGTGATCGTGGTGCTGAGCGAGGCCCCCTATGCCGAGGGGCTCGGAGACGAAACCGATCTCGATCTGGCGGCGAGGACGCCCGACGTCCCCGTGCTGCAAACGGTCGCTTCCGCCGGCGTGCCGGTGGTCGCCGTGCTGGTCAGTGGGCGTCCGCTCATCATCGAGCCGTACCTCGAGCTCGCCGATGCCTGGCTGGCGGCGTGGCTGCCCGGTTCCGAAGCTGACGCGCTGGCGGATGTCCTGTTCGGCCTGTTTCCACCCACCGGCAAGCTGGGCCACACCTGGCCCAGGACCATGGCTCAAATCCCGATCAACGTGGGGGACCCCGACTACGAGAGCGACCCGCCACTTTATCCCTTCGGCTATGGGCTGAGCTACCAGAACTAGAAGACAGCGTGCTGCAGGTCGTCGCCCGAGATCGCGTAGCTGGCGAAGCCCGGGCCGCTATGGTGGGCACACCCATATGTGCTAAATTAGGTGCGCATGCCAGCAGTCTCCAGTATTTATGGGCTAGATAATTGGAAGCTTCCTGGCTCGAACGCTTCTTCAACGAGGTACCGGCTTGGGCCAAACAACTCGACCCCGTCGCTCCGCACACGGTAGCAGTCTTTTTGAATCAGCTGAAGGGCAACACGCCGATACTGACGCTCGCACAACACACCGGTCTCAACCGTTTTAGTATTTCGCGATGGGTTTCAGGGCGAGTGGAGCCCAAACTACCGGCGTTCATACAGCTCGTCGACGCAACCAGCGGGCGCTTGTTGGATTTCGTTGCTGCCTTCGTCGAGCCGTCCACGCTACCTTCGCTGAGCGCAGCGTGGGAGCGACTTCAGCTGGCGCGCCGAGCGGCCTACGACATGCCGTGGTCTCACGGTGTCCTGCGCGCGTTGGAGCTCAAAGGCGCCCCGCGCGGTCTGGCGGCACAGAGAGCATGGATTGCGCGGCAGCTGGGCCTATCGACGGAACAGGTAGCCGACGCCTTGGTGATGCTCGAAAAGACCTTGCAGGTGAAGAAGACCAACGGCGGATACCGCCTGCGCCAGATGGGCAGCGTTGTCGACACCGGCGACGACAAAGCCACCCTGCTGTCGAGATCTCTTGAGTGCACTTGGCGAAGACCTCAATGACTAGGCCTCCTTGTCTTCCGATCATTCTGAGCTCTGTTCTGCTCCTGGCTGCCTGCGGAATGAGCAGCAGTTCCACGGACACGGGCGACCCAGCGAACGCTGGCTCGGGCGGCGACTCCAGCACCGGAGGAGCTGCGGCAGATGGAGGAGCGACCTCCGCCGGAGGCGTCACTGAAACAACGGGCCATGGAGCAACGCACTCTTCGACCGGGGGCGATGACGGGGGCAGCGTGTCCAGCGGAGGGATGGCCGCAGGAGGAGCTGCCAGCGGTGGCATGGGGGGCCAGTCCGCCATGCCTGTCTCGTGCGAGCCGCTCTCCTGCCCGGGCTTGGGCACCTGCAGGCTCGAACAAGAGGGCGAGGCTTGCAAGCGCATCTGTCAGTTCGACGAGACCTACTCCATCGAGACAGCGGAAGACCTCGAACGCCTGGCAGCTCTGCAATGCGAGATCATCGACGGTTCCCTGCTCGTCTCGACCACGTCGGAAGCGGTGAACCTCCAAGGGCTCGAATCGGTCCGAGAGATCACGAACGCCCTGTTGTTCGATGGCGTGGCCAGCCTCCGCGGACTGAGTGCCCTGGAGCGCGTCGGGTGCTATCTCAAGTTCAGCTCCCTCGGGTTCAGCCAGCTGGTTCTGGAGCTGCCCGCGCTGCGGTCGATCGGTAAGTCTCTGACTGCCAACGGGACCCAGAGCCTCGTCTCGCTCAGTCTGCCGAGTTTGAGGGACGTGGGACGAGAAGCAGGCGGCTCGGTGCCGAGTCGCTGCGATTCGATCGATCTATCCCGCGGGATCTGGATCCAAGCCAACGCCGCGCTCGAGTCTGTCAATCTCCCCGCTCTGGTTCAGGTCAACGGCGACCTCATCGTCGGGCAATCCCCCCAGCTGGGAAAGCTGTGCCTACCGTCGTTGAGCGAGGCCAAAGATGTCACCATCGACGACACCGCGATTCCGACATGCGTCACGGATCGGTTCGAACGAGACCTCGGCGATGGGGAACACTGCCTGACCGCGGATACGCCCTGCCCGTAAAGGGGGCGAGCGGCCCTTCCTCGCCGTCGAGCTGAAGTCGTGCCGTAGCCAGGCCTGGGTGGCTCTCCCGATCGATCCCGGGTTGAACGATACTCGCCCAAAAACCCGGACTTTTCGCCACCACGCCGGGCTTCGCGGAAAGACATTGCTAGAGCCCCACCCGAATCCTAAAACCACTGGCTCACGTCGAGCCACGAGCCACAGGGAGCGAAACACATGACCGACAGCACGCGCCGTCCCGTTTCCGAGGGCGCGGAACAAATCTTGGGCAGCTACTTTCCAGTGCTGGACTATGGCTTCGTGGCGCTCGTCGACTACATGGGCACCGATGCCTGCATCGAACGCGCCGCACGGGTCAGCTACGGTTACGGCACCCGCAAGCTCAGCAAGACGCGCGGCCTGCTCCGCTATCTGCGCAGGCACTTGCATACGACCCCTTCGGAAATGGTCGAGCTCAAGTTTCACTGCTCGATGCCCATGTTCGTGGCGCGCCAGTGGATTCGTCACCGCACGGCCAACGTCAACGAGTACAGCGGGCGTTACTCGCTGATGCCGATGCTCTTCTACACGCCCAGCCCAGAGCAGCTGCAGACGCAGAGTCAGCAGAACAACCAGGGGCGCTCCGGCACGCCGGTGAGCACGGACCGCCACGCCCGCGCGGTCGAATACTGGCAGAAGATCCGCTCGACGAGTCGCGAAGCCTACGAATGGATGACGAGTGAGGATATGGCCCGCGAGCTGGCGCGCATCGACCTGCCGCTCTCGACCTACACCCAGTGGTACTGGAAAGTCGATCTGCACAACCTGCTGCACTTCTTGAAGCTCCGCGTGGACGCGCATGCGCAGTGGGAAATTCAGGAGTACGGGCGCGTCATGGCCGGGATGCTGAAGCGCGTGGCGCCGCTCAGCTACGAGGCCTGGCTCGATTACGACGTGTGCGGCGAGCGGTTGAGCCGCATGGAGCTCGCCGCGTTGACCCGGTTGCTCTCCGCCGAGGGAGGCAAGCTCACGGCGCGGCCGGGAGCCGAACTCGACCGGGATCAGCTGGCGGCGCTGGGTATGAGCCGGCGCGAGGTCGACGAGCTGCTCGGCAAGCTCTCGCCGGGCGAGCCCCCGGATTTCGAGCTAGACTTGAGCCGCGCGCTGGCGCCCGAGACCTTTGCCGAGCGCTACGCAAACGCCGTTCCGAAGGGCGACAAACCACCGACCGAGTAGGTTGACAGGCCGGGCGTCGATCACCAAAGAGAGCTAGTAATCATGGCAGAAGCTTCCGCAACGCTGGATTTGGGCCGCCTCGACCTGGACGAAGAAATTCGTCGCTTGAAGCGCGAGAGAAACGCCGTCCTGTTGGCCCACTACTATCAGGAAAGTGAGATTCAGGATCTGGCCGACTTCACTGGCGACTCGTTGGCGCTGGCTCAACGGGCCAAGCAGACCCAGGCCGACGTCATCCTGTTCGCCGGCGTGCACTTCATGGCCGAGACCGCCAAGATTCTGAACCCGACGCGCACGGTGCTGGTACCCGACATGCAAGCGGGCTGTTCGCTCGCCGACGGCTGCCCGGTGGATCGCTTTCGCGCCTGGAAGGCCCGCCACCCCGGCGCAGTGGTCGTCAGCTACATCAACTGCTCGGCGGACGTGAAAGCCGAGAGCGACATCATCTGCACGTCCAGCAACGCGGTGAAGGTGGTGCGCTCGATCCCGGAAGATCGAGAGGTGCTGTTCGCGCCGGATCGCAACCTCGGCCGCTACGTCATGAAGCAAACGGGCCGCGAGCTCGCGCTCTGGCCCGGAACCTGTATCGTCCACGAAACCTTCAGCCAGCGAAAGCTCATCGACCTCAAGCGCAAGCACCCGGCAGCTCGCATCATCGCTCACCCGGAGTGCGAGGAGGCGCTGCTGGAGATGGCCGACTTCATCGGATCGACCGCTCAACTCCTGAGCTTCGTCGAAAACGACAACGGCCAGCAGTTCATCGTCGCTACCGAGTCCGGAATCTTGCACCAGATGCAGAAGCGCGCGCCCGGCAAGCAGCTGATTGCCGCCCCGCCCCTGGCCAACTGCGCCTGCAACGAGTGCCCCTTCATGCGCCTCAACACGCCGGAAAAGGTCTACCTCGCGCTCCGGGACCTGAAACCCGAGCTCACGATGGACGAAGAGCTCCGCCAGCGAGCGTTGGTCCCCATCGAGCGCATGCTCGCGCTCAGCTGAGACGCACCCTTGACCCTCCCTTCCCCCGCGCGGCATCCGAGGGCTGATGGGTCGGTGACGGCTTGGAGCCTCGGGTGACGGCGCCCCGGCTTCGCCTCGCCTGCCTGCTGTTCTTGGCAACCGCCCTCATCGCCATCGCGCGCGATGGCGGGGCGCACGAGCTGCTCATCGATCAGATCTCGCTCTTTAAGGACCCCACCTCCGCCCGCCTGCGTGCCCAGCTCAGCTTCGACCCGGAGCTCACCCGCAGCCTCAGAAACCCTCCCCCCTCGCAGGAAGCGCGGCGCCGGGTCGCGTCCTTCGTCAAGAACAATCTCCAGATTCAACTCGACGACAAGCCCTGTCCGGCAACCATCGAGGTGCGCGAGCTGTACGACGGCGACGGCTCCGTGCCGGGCGACATCGTCATGCTCACTTGCCCGCTACCCGCGCGCTCGAAAGAAATCCGCGTGGCGCTGGGCGACGAATTCAAGACACTGGTGGTCAGCGTCGCAGGGTTTTCGGGTCACCCGGGCGACAAACAGAGCGTCGTCTTGCGGGGCGGCGAAACCAGCCCCGCTTACACGCTGGGCGCCGAACTGCCCGCCATCTGGCGTGAAGGCGGCGCCGAACAGTTCGCCCCCGGCGCCAGCGCAAGATCCGTCCCACAGCGCAGCGCGCGACCGACGACCTCGTCGCCGCGCCAACAGCCCAGCCCGGCGAGCGGGCCGCGCGTCGGCTTCACCCAGCCCGGCGTGCTCGCGACCTTCTGGCACACCCTGGGCATGGGCTACACCCACATCCTTCCCGGCGGCTGGGACCACGTGCTGTTCGTCGCGGGCCTGGTGCTGGGGGCGGGACAACATTGGCGGCGTCTGGTGCTCGAGCTCAGCTTGTTCACGCTGGCGCACACGCTCACGCTCGGCCTGGGCGCGCTCGGTTGGCTGCTCGTTTCTCCCCACATCGTCGAGCCCTTGATCGCCGTCTCGATTGCCTACGTCGCCGCCGAGAACCTGCTCCGAAAGACCCATTCGCGCCGGCGCCTCTGGGTGGTGTTCGGCTTCGGCCTGGTACACGGACAAGGCTTCGCGGGCGCACTGTCGAAGCTCGCGCTCGAGTCGGACACCTTCCTCTCTGCGCTCCTGGGCTTCAACCTGGGCGTCGAGGCTGGCCAGATCACGGTCGCTGCGGCGTTGAGCGCCTGCCTGCTGCTGGCGCCGCACAGGAAACAGTATCACCTCATGGTGGCGCCGCTGTCCTTCGTGGCAGTCGCCGTGTCCTGCTACTGGGTGCTCGAGCGCGTGGTGGGGTGATCCGGGCAATGGCGACCGATCCGTGCTACCGGGGCGCCATGGCCCAGGTCAAAATCTATGGACTGAAATCTCACCTGTCAGACAAACGCAGCGTGCTCTCGAATGCCATCCACGCCTGCGTGATGGAGGTCTTGGGTCTTCCGGAAACCAAGCGCGCCCATCGGTTCTTTCAGCTTGCCGAGGAAGACTTCTTCATGCCCGAAGGGCGCAGCACCGCCTACACGATCCTCGAAATCGTACTGATGAGCGGCCGCGCCAAGGAAACGAAAAAGCGATTGGTGCGCCGTCTGTACGAAGAGCTCGAAGCCAAGGCGAAGCTAAGTCCTGTCGATCTGGAGATCTGCCTCATCGAAAGCCCCCCGGAGAACTGGGGGTTCCGCGGCGTCCACGGCGATGAAGCAGAGCTGCCGTACGCGGTCCGACGATAACGAAGGCGGGGCCACTGACCCGCACCGAGGACCTGCGCCGAGCTGGTGAAGACGACGCCGCCTGGCAGCCCCTTCACCTTCTTCAGAGCTTGCCCAGAGACCGCACCGGGAGCGTGGCTCCATGCGTCCCTCGACTGGCGAGCGCCAAGTCAGCGCTGCCCCAATGCCAGGGGGACCACTTCTTCACGGGCTCGCCCTGCGAAGACAGCGCCAGAGCCGGGCGCCGCGCCCCGCGGAAACCCAAAACCGCTCCCCCGCAGGAGCCGCCGCTCTTGCGCTCGCCTTGCAACGCGAGACCGGCCATACTCGTGGTGGGATGTCGAGTGTGGAGTTTCGGGCACCCGAGCCCGAAGACGAGGCGGGAGTCATCGAGGCTCACCGCATCATGGTCAAGGAAGGCTTCACCTTCGCTTTCGGGTTCGAGCCGGGCGATGACTTCCGCCTGTGGGTGGAGCAGGTAGAAGCCTGGCGCAAGGGCGAGCAGCTCCGGCCCGGCAGAGTACCGGCGACCTTCGAGCTGGCTCTGGTGGACGGCGAGGTTGCCGGGCGGCTGTCGGTGCGTCACGTGCTCAACGACTTCTTGCTGCGACAGGGCGGCCATGTCGGCTACGCCGTGCTGCCGCGCTTCCGGCGTCGCGGTCTCGGCCGGAAGATGCTCGAGCGCGGCTTGCAGCTTGCCCACGCCGTCGGAATCACGCGCGTGCTTCTGACCTGTGACGAAGACAACTATGCCTCGCGCCGCATCATCGAGGGAGCCGGCGGCCTCTACGAGACGAGCACCGTCGGCGCGGGGCTCCGCGTACCCATTCGGCGCTATTGGTTTGGTTGAGTCCTGATCGCGGTCGAGCCCCGACATGGGGCTCCGGCGCCGAATACGCGCACGCCAGTCGGGGAGCGCACGGAGTCACTTTCCTTCGTAAAGCGCTCCCGCTTTCGCGGCGATACGCAGCTCGCGATCCCGGAGCGCTCAGAGGGGGCGCTTCGGGCTCACCGCCCACCTGCGCAAGTCAGCCACTTCCGTTCCCTCGAACATCGCTGAAGGTTGCGGTCGCAATGGCGAAACGGAGGTCGGCTTTCTAGTCAGTTAGTAGAAGCTCGCTGCATCATCGGGGTTCACGTGCTGCGCTTTCATGAACTAACGCGGCGCGTAGGCACCGATCAGCGCCCTGTCAGAGATACACCCGGCACAGCACGGGGTCGGTTTCCGGCGTCAAGGACGTGACCTCGCAAAGGCTGTTCAAGTCGGCCTGGCTCACGTCGTGAATCATGGACCACTGACAGACGAGTTCTCCCGATGCACAGTGGGCGCCCGCTATGTTCTGAAATACGTTCTCACCCGCCCCACAGGACAGCTCGGGCACCGCTGCCACGGCGGCGACAACGGCCGCAGCATCCGGCAAACAGATGAAGACAGCGTCGCAAAAGTCGCCAACCGAGAGTTCTTTTTCGTCACTGCCGGGCTGAAAGAACGCCGTGTGTGCGCAGTCGGAACCCGAAGCCCCCGAACTGCCACCGGAGGCACCACCAGTGCCACCGCCACCACCACCGCGCGAGGCGCCCTGCGTGGACGTCGCACCGCCCTCACCACTCGCGCCACCCGAGGAGGCAGGCATGCCATCCGTACCACCCGACGTGGAAGCGTTGCTGGAAGTCAGCTCGCCCGACGTGCCGTCCGCACCGGCGCTGCTCCCCCCAGCCGAACTCGTGATGGAGCCCCCGGGATCGCCGGCTTCACCACTACCGCCGGTAGACCCACAACCGAGCACCACGGCGGCACCAACGGCCACGGCGAGCAAGCGACGACCCGTGGGGAACACGCCTCTAGCTTCCTCGCTGCCCACACAAAGGCAAGGAGTTTCGGTCAGTCTGCGCGAACCGTCGGTGATCGTGCCGCCGTAGATGAGGATGACCGCCGCGTGCGATCGCGTCGTCGTGAGCGCCCTCGAGCCCGTCGAAGGAGGCGTTATCGTCGACGCCGTCGACGATGATGGCGGACTCGAGGCCGCTGAGGCCGAGCACGTCGCGGACGGCTGTCGCGGACAGCAGCTACGGCCGATTCCGGGGCCATGACTTCCTGGTTCGAGCGAGCCTGGCTCGGGGCGCTGAATACGCGCACGCCAGTCGGGGAGCGCACGGAGTCACTTTCCCACAGCACCTGCCGGGTAAGCCCCAAGAAAGAATGCGCGCGCGCTCGCAGCGCACCCGGCAAGGGTTCGCCGCTTCCCAGAGAGCCGGAAAGGCCTTCCGCAACGCCTATTTAGGACAGAATCTGTCCTAAATAGGCAGCTTATTCGTGAAGCGCTCCCGCTTTCGCCGCGATACGCAGCTCGCGATCCCGGAGGGCTCAGAGGGACTGGCCGCCGGAGACTTCGATGCGTTGTCCGGTAATCCAAGCGCTTTCTGGACCGAGCAGCAGGGCTACCGCCTGACCGACGTCGTCCGGCAGCCCGACACGGCCGAGCGCGGTCATCGAGGCAACGACGCGATTGATGTCCGGGTTGTCGCGCACCACACCGCCATTGAAATCAGTTTCGATGGCGCCAGGAGCAACCACGTTGACGGTGATGCCCCGCGACCCGAGCTCCTTGGCCTGGTAGCGCGTCAGCACCTCGACGGCGCCCTTCATCGACGCGTACGCGCCGTAGCCCGGCAAGGTGAAGCGCGCGAGACCACTGGACAGGTTCAAAATGCGCCCCCCGTCCCGAAGCAGCGGTACGAGCTTCTGTGTCAGGAAGAACGGTCCTTTGACGTGCACCTGATACAGCGCGTCGAGCTGAGCTTCGCTGGTCTCCAGGACGCTCGCGTGAAGGCCCATCCCGGCGTTGTTCACCAGGTAGTCGAACTGTTCGGTGCCAAAGTGCTCGCGGAGCTCTGCCCGCACCCTGTCGACGAAGCTGCCGAAGCCTGCCGTGTCGCCGGTGTCGAGCTTCAGGGCGATGCCGCGGCGACCCGCGGAACGGATCTGCCCGAGCACCTCGTCGGCGGCGTCCTGACGCTCGCGGTAGGTCAAGAGCAAGTCGACACCGCGTTGGGCCAAATGCAGCGCCATGCTGCGGCCCAGGCCTCGACTGCCGCCGGTGATCAGCGCGATGGGGGGTTCGTTCTTCGTGTTCGTCATGTTCTTTCTCCTCTCTGCCCCTTGTTGTGGCCCTCTGGGCCCCCGCTGAGAAGCGCCAAGAGACAGCACGCACTGTTGCAGAATGTGCGACAATCCCGGCCATGCAGCTCGAAGCCCTGCGTGTGTTCCTGAAGATTGCCGAAGTCGGAAGCATGACTCGCGCGGGCAAACAGCTCGGCATGAGCAAGTCCCGCGTCTCCCGCAGCGCGGCAGAGCTCGAAGCGGAGCTCGGCGCTCGCCTGCTCCACCGGTCGACCCGCCTGGTGCGGCTCACGCCCGATGGCGAAGCGCTGGTACCCCGGGCGCGCCGCATCGTCCAGGAAGCAGACGAGGTCGACGCGCTGTTCCGAACTGGGCGACGGCTCAGAGGTCGAGTGCGCATCGATCTGCCCGTGAAGCTGGCTCGACGCGTGGTGCTGCCTCGCCTGCCCGCATTTCTGGAGCGCCATCCGGAGCTCGAGCTCTTCGTCAGCACCACCGACCACATCGTCGACGTGGTGCGCGAGGGGTTCGACTGCGTGCTCCGAATCGGCGAGCTCTCCGATTCGGAGCTGGTGCAGAAAAAGCTCGGCGAGCTGTCGATGGTCAACTGCGTCGGGCAAAGCTACGCACAACGCCGGGGCGTGCCTCGGACCCTCGACGACCTCGAGCACCACGACCTGGTGCACTACGCCTCGACGCTCGGCTTCGAAGCACCCGTATTCGAGTACGTGCTGAACGGGGAGACCTTCACGCGGCCCATGCGCGCTCCTCTGACGGTGAACACCACCGACGCCTACACGTCGGCTTGTATGGCGGGGCTGGGCATCATCCAGGTGCCGCGCCTCGGCATCGAAGCAGCCATCGAGAAGGGGACTGCGGTCGATATCCTTCCGGCATTCCGCTGCGCGCCCATGCCCGTCACACTCCTCCATCCCCACGGTCGTCGCCTACCGCTCAGAGTACGAGCCGTGATGGACTGGATCGCCGATGCGCTCCGCCCTCACCTCGACGCCAAGTCGCACGCTATCTTGCAGGACCCAGACAGTGGCGTCATTTAGCTGCGTGCGACACACAGCGGCTCCGGGTCTGGGACGCGTGAGCTCGGCTCAACCTCCCTGGCACACCAAAAGCTCCGCGGAGAGGTGCTCGTTGTCGCTGCGCAGTGTCTGGTTCTCGGAGCTGAGAGAGGCGTTCAGACTCGACAGGTCGTCGCAACTGGGAGCTTCGGGGTGCTGGACGCACGCGGCCGACACACAGGCTTCACCCCCCTCGCAGGCGAACCCGCAGTCACCGCAGTGCGAAGCGTCGGACTCCGTGTCGACGCAGCGCCGCCCGCACTCGGTAAGCCCTTCGGCGCACACGCAGCTCGCCGCCACGCAGTTTCGTCCCACACCGCACGTGTTGGAACAGGCGCCGCAGTGATCCGAGCTGGAGGACACATCGACGCACGCGCTGCCGCACTGGATGGTACCCATTGGACAGCTGCACACGCCTTGCACACAGGAAGAACCGGCGAGGCATCGGTTGCCGCACTGGCCGCAGTTGTCCTCGTCATCGTTGGTGTCCACGCATTGTCCGCCGCACGGCGTCTGCCCGTCGGGACACTCGCTCGGCATCCGCGACCAGTCGCCGATGATGTTCCAGTCGAAGCGACGGTTCTTGGGCAGCGTCGGAGCATCGTCCGGGACGAAGTCGAAGACGTTGATGGGGGAGGTGACCGTGGCGTCGCGCCCGAAAATGAAGTCCTGCTGTTCGACGATCGCCTTGTAGGCCTTGTCCAGGAGCAGCGCGCGCTCTTTGGACGGCGCGATGATGTCGTGCACGTCGGCCTGGGCCAGCACGGCCTGTTCGTTGAGCGAGCCATCCGCGTTGAAGAAGCGCTGCTGCATTTCGGGATTGCTGCGAAACTCGCCCCCGCCCCCCACCCTACGTAAGTAGGTCAGGTACTCGCCTTCTCGTTCGCCGACGTTGGGTGCGTCGGGCATGCCGCGCAGCTCGATATAGCGCCACCCCGCGGCGCCATCTTGCTTGCGAGGAAAGGCAAAGGTCTTGTCGATGGTGGAGCCGATGGTGTTGTGACAGCCCATGCAGAAGAACTTCTCTTCCCAGGTGGTCCAGCGCAGCCGGCCATTGTAGCCCTCGATGAACCCGTTGATCCACCAGCCCATCTTGTTGTTGATGCCGTCGTCCCCCACGCTCAGGTAGTTAGGCAGATTGCCCTCGATCTTATCCTGGAATTCCTCGTCGTAGAGAGCCCCCAGCGTGGCCTTGCTATAGAACTTCTGCTTGCGCATGTAGCGCACTTCTTTCATGTGCGGCGGGTTATAGACGTGGCCCTCGTCGTCGACTCCCACGTAGCGCACCGTATGCAAGAACTCGGTACCCTGCGGGTACAAGAACGTGTTCACCACCTCGTTCGACGCCGCGCCTACGTAGCGAGTCGGTCGAACCACCCGCGTGGCCATGCCGAGCCCGCCACTCTGGTCCAGGTCCACGCCGAACGCGCTCTCGTCGAAGGGC
Organism: uncultured delta proteobacterium; assembly: GCA_963809955.1. Classification (GTDB taxonomy): domain Bacteria; phylum Myxococcota_A; class Polyangia; order Polyangiales; family Polyangiaceae; genus JAICQQ01. Next base: position 29,071 of record CAWELQ010000023.1, on the reverse strand, counting down.
GTCGACCCAATCTCCGCCACACCCTTCATGGCCGCCTCCAAGATGGCCAGATTCGCCTTGTAGACGTCCCGCGAAGTCGAGCCGCCCGCCGTCTCGTAGAACTTGGGAGGCAGGCGGATCATCACGTCATCCGTATTGCCGTTGGTCGGCCAAAAAGTGCTGGGCAGCGGCCTGTAGCTGAAGGCGCGCCACCAGCTGCCGTCTTTGGCGAAACCTTCGTCGTCGAAGGCCTCCGTTCCCAGCTGAAGGTTGTCGAGATCGGGGATCCACCCCTTGAAGCCAGCTGCCCGCAGCCGGTCATCGAGTTCGGAGTAATTGTCGCTGGCGATGTACTCCTCGATCTCCGCGTCGCTGATCTGCGCGACCCGATCACTACGGTCTTCGAACAGATTCAACCAATGGTTCGTCAGGGCCGTATTGCTGAAGGAGTATTCGCGCTGCAGCCCCTTGTCGAACATCCGGTTCTCGCGATCGGAGATCCAGTCCTGGTGGCAGACATAGCAGGGATTGTGCTGGCCTTCCGTCTTCGTGTAGCACATGGGGGGAACCACGGCTTCCAGGTTCCACTGCGCCGCATCCGGAACCCCCTGAGGCTGCGGGGGCAGCACGCCCTCGTGGGTCTTTAGATCCTCGATGAGATCGAACGCCACCAGCGCCTCTTCGTGGTGCGCAATCTCACGAGCTTGATCGACTTGACTCTGTGTGCCGCATCCCAACGTGAGCAGCACCACGGACCCACGGACTCCATTTTTCATCCAACGCACTCGGTCGCTCGGCATCGACAGGCTCCTGTTCATGTGAAGTGCGACGGATGCTAGCCGCGTTGCACCCGACAGAAGGCGAACTCTGAGCAACGATCTGGTTCGGTAAGAGACACCCTGCAGCGAACCGTCCGGCATGCGGAAGGGAGCGTCCGGAAATCGGAAGCTCGGGGGGCGTCACTGGCCACACGCCTGGAGGCGAGCACGCGGCGGGTTCTGGCGAAGTCGAAGGCAGTCAGACACGATCCACCGGGCGGACGCGACGAGGCGTCAGGGACGGCTCGCTTCTTGCTGAGGGGCCCGCCGTGAAATGGGCGCGCTCATGGCTTGTCTTCGGCACGCCGGCGCGCGGGACGAAAGAAGGTTCAGTGTCGGACGTGAAACGGGTCGAAGAAGCCCTTCACCGATGACGCATAGGTCCCGAACCCGAGCACCAACCAAGAACCCAGATCGAAGCCCGTCCCAAGGGATGGCCCCAACGAGAAGGCAGAGAACAAACATGGCACTCTTCAGATCCAAACCCATTCAAAAGACTCTATCGCTCATGGTCGGCGTGGGCGTCTTCGCCGGCCTCTTCGTGGCCTGTGCTGACGGCGAGAGCGTGGTCGGCACCTCGAGCCGCGAGCAGCCTGGCAGCGTGAAGTCGAACCTCGAGATCGGTGGCTTCGACTTCGGCGCGGACGTGGAAGCAAACTTGCACTTCGCCGCCTTCCAGCTGTTCGGCTTCAAGGAGCCCATTGGCGCTTCGGCTCCCCGTACCAGCGGCGCGGTGCGCCTGCCGTTCCAGCCCGCTTCGGACTTGGTGCTCTTGGCCGACGGGCTTCAGGTGGACTACCTGACGCGCGAAGCCGCCAACCACGCCGACATGGCCGACTTCTGGCCGGCCAACGATGATGACCCGCGCTTCATCGTCTTCTGCATCGAAAGCGGTCGCGAAATCATCGGGCAGTTCGGCGATGGCACCGACAAGTACAATCCCTCGGTGCAGCGCATCAATCTGCGCACGGGCAAGGTGGACACCATCTTGCGCGGCATGGACCGCTGCGACGGCGCTCGCACGACGCCCTGGGGCACTGTCCTGGTGACCGAAGAGAACAGCACGGGCGGTGCTTACGAAATCCTGAATCCCACCAAGGTGAACGACGAGCAGATCCTCGACCGCGGCGGCCCGGGTGAAGACGCCGTGATCACCACGAACCGCGTGGTCAAGCGCACGGCGCTGCCGACCATCGCTTGGGAAGGCCTCACGGTCCATCCGACCGGCGTAGTGATCGGTGGCGACGAGCTGCGTCCGGGCTCCACGGGCACGGACGCCGACGGTGGCTCCATCTTCAAGTTCGTGCCGGCGTCTCCCCGCACTCAGCTAGGAGAAATCGCGTCGCTCGACCTGTCGCCGCTGGCGGCCGGCACGACGCACGCTTTCCAGGCGTCGTGTGTGGAAGGCCGCCAGCAGGCGGGTCAAGGCTGCGAGATCGGCACGGGCGCCTGGATCCCGGTGGGCGCTGCCACGGCGACCGCCGATGCGGATGCCAACGGCGCCACGGGTTACTACCGTCCCGAGGACCTGCACCGCGATCCGCTGTACAACGACCCCCAGCACCCGAACGCGATCCGCTTCTGCGTCAACAATACGGGCAACGAAGGGGCTGGAAACTATGCCGAGGTGGTCTGCGCCGTCGACAGCGACGTGCTGGTGGCCGACCCGGAGGAGCAAACCGTGGTGGCCAACCGCTTCGTGGAGGGCGACTCCGATTTCAACTCCTTCGACAACATGGCGTTCCAGCCGGTCACGGGCAACCTGTACGTGGTCGAGGATCACAAAAACGGTGATATCTTCGCCTGCTTGAAGGACGGCGCTGACCGCGACATCAAGAGCGATGGTTGCGTCAAGATGTTGAGCGTGGCCGACTCCTCGGCAGAACCGACTGGGTTCGTCTTCTCTCCCGATGGGACGAAGGCCTACCTGTCGATCCAGCATTCGCGTGACGACAACATGCCGTTGGTCGACGACTACAGCACCGACGACATCGTCGTGATCTCCGGATTCGCCCTGGAGTAATCCGAGGCTTCCCGCTTCACGCGGGACATCGTCCGAAGACGCCGAGAGGCGGGAGTCCTACCAGGCTCCCGCCTCTTCTTCGTTTCCATATTGCCCCACAACCACCACGAACCAGGCTCTTATCCTGGTCTAGGCTCCCGTTCGATGAACACCACGCTTCACACCTCGCCGCTGGCTTGCTTTGCTTCCTGCTGGCTCATGGCCAGTGCGCTGCTCGTGGCCTGCGGGGAGGACGCCTCCAAGCGGCACCAGGACTCGACCGAAGCCTCCTCGAGCGCTGCGTCGGGGGGCTCCGCGGGCGCCGATGACGGAACCGGTGGAAGCACCGATGGCGGTAGCTCGACGTGGGGCAGGAGCGATTCGGGCAGCGGGGCGAGCGGGGGATCGGGCGGCAGCAAGGCCACTTCGGCTGGTGGAAGCAGTGGTGAGGCGGGCAGCGGCGCGGGCGGCTCAGCGAGCATGGGAGGCGACCAAGCCAGCGCCTCGGTCAGCACGGGCAGTGGTGGGACCGGCGGAGCCAGCAGTTCCGACGGCCAGGTGGCCTCGGACTCCGGGGGCAGTGGGGGCGGCAGCGTGGTCATCGATCCCGCCGCCTGCGCGGACGCGGATACTCACGCCGACGACTGCGGGCTCTTGGTGTCGGGGAGCTTGTGCCGGGAGGTGCCTACCGATACCGACGTGTGCCTGGCCAAGTGCATGCGCGAGGTCGATTGCGATGCCTTGACCGACGTGCGCTGCGTCTTCGATCCGCGGCACCCGGTGAGCGGCGCGTTCGAAGACCCCGAGGCTTTCTTCGCCGAATCCGAGCTGGCACTGGCAAGCTGCCTGAAAGCGTGCGTCTTCACCTGCGAGGACGTCAACGGAGACGACGTCACCCTGGCCATCGACCATCGCTGCGACGACATCGACGATTGCCCAGACGGTTCCGACGAGCGCGGATGTCCGGACAACCGTTTCGAATGCGACGATGGTGACCGCATTTTCGGCAGCTGGGTGTGCGACGGTCAGTACGACTGCACCCACGGGGAAGACGAGCAAGGATGTGCCGAGCGCAGCGAGGTAACGCTCGCATGCTCGCCCTTGCGTTGAACAGCGCCCACCGGGTGATCGTGGTGGACCAGGGTTTCATCTTCCGCCGCGACGAAGACCGGTCAGAGATGGCTGGTCAGAGATTCTCGAGTTCGTATTTCTTGAGCTTCTCGTAGAGGGTGGAAACAGCAATGCCGAGCGCTCGCGCGGCGTGCGCTTTGATGCCGTTGGTTTGCTGCAGAGTCTGTCTGATGGCCAGACGTTCGAGCTGTTCCAGCGTTCGACCAGCCAAAGGAAGCTGGTCGAAGTGGTCGTCCGTTCCCGAGTCGAGGAGCGAGCCCAGGTGGCGGGCCTCGATGCGGCCGTGGTCCACGAAGGTAACGGCGCAGGCGAGCACGTTCTTGAGCTCCCGCACGTTACCGGGCCACGAGTGAGTCTCGAGCACCGCCAGAGCTTCGTCCGCCACGCCTATATCGGCATGGCCGAGGTCCGTCAACAGCTGTCCCGTCAGAAGCGGCAGGTCGTCGAAGCGCGCGCGCAAGGGCGGCACCCGCACCACGGCTCCGGCCAACCTGAAGTACAGGTCACGGCGAAAGCTCCCGGCGGCGACCTGCTGTCTCAAGTCTCTGTTGGTGGCAGCGATGATGCGGACGTCGATCGGTCGACTTTTTTCCCCGCCTACCCGGCGCAAGCTTCGACTCTCCAGCGCGCGCAGCAGCTTCGGCTGCAGATCCAGCGGTAGCTCTGCTATCTCGTCCAGGAACACGGTGCCCTTGTTGGCCTGCTCGAAGGCCCCGGCATGCGCGCAATGGGCACCGGTAAACGCGCCGCGTTCGTGCCCGAAAAGTTCGCTTTCGGCCAGGTTGGCGGCGACCGCACCGCAATCGAAAACTACGAAAGGCGCAGACGATCGCTTACTTTGCTGGTGCAAGGCCCTCGCCAGGACATCCTTGCCGCTTCCGGTTTCGCCGATCAGCGTCACGGTGAGGTTCGCGGAAGCGATGCGACTCAATACCGCGAACACTTCCTGCATCTCCCGAGACCGCGCGCTGAGAGGCCCGAAGCTAAAAAGGGGCAGCGTGGATGCCTGACTTGCTAGCGAACGACGCAGGCGCGCCGGCCGCTCCGAACGCACCGTCAGGGCCCGGGCGTATTCCGTTTTACCCTTGTCCCGATCTCGATCTGCTTTTGCGCGCACGTAAGACATTTCCGTGGCATCCGCGGCAGGCTGCGAGTCCAAGTCGTCTCGGCAGGCTTTGGCGTCAGCCGAATGGCCTTCACTCTTGCTCGCCGAGCTGCGGCCAACCAACGGGCTCCTGAGTACGATGCTGGCGCCGCCCATCGTGTCCTTTTCGGCTCCGGTGTCACAAGTTTGCATTTGTAGGTGCTTGGGGCCCGTAGCTTACAGAGACTCGGGCATCCGAGTGTGACGTTTGAGAGTTCTTCTGGCGAAGTCACAGCGACTGGCCCAGAGGCGTCCTTCCAACTCCGCTGGGTCGAGATCCACGCCTACCGGACCGTGGTCGCTTGCGAGCACGTGCGGTTGGATGCATCCGCGTGCACGCCCGAATGCCGTTGACTTCCAGGAAGCGGTGCGGAGCCGGGTCGCCGCCTCAGCGTTGCGCCGCGGACTTCGCGCTCTTCTTGCGGTGCGCGGTGCGACGTCGCCGCTTCAAAAAGAAGAACGCCCCCAAGAAAGTAGCGGCGCCACACAAGGCAAGCACCAGCTCTTTGCGCAGCTTGTCTTCCTCGTTGGCCTTGGGGCGACACCAGACTTCCCCGGGCTCGGAATGCCCCGCCGTCCGGCATTTCCTTTCGTAGCCGTGCGACTCGAGCTTCTCCGCGCAAGCACCGGAGCCCTGGTGCGCGGTCGAACAGAACTCGCAGTCGAGTGTGCTGTCCTCGACGAAGTTCACCCGGCACGGGTCGACGAAGCCATGGACGGGCGCGACATCCTTCGCGTGCGGCGAGACCTGCGCGTGCGCCGCCAGGCCAATCGAGAGCACCAAGAAAGCCAGCGCCGGGGTTCCGGCCCGCGCCCACGAGAGATGCCGTAGCCCTGGCAACACGCCGGCAGCTTGCCCCTGGCACCCCGCCTCGTCAATCTTGGCCGAGCGAGCAAGCCCAATCTCATGGCGGACTCCTCACCGCTCGCGGCAGCCGAGGTCAGAGGGTGAGAGGTGTCCAGCGCCGGTGCTGAGCCACCACGCGAACACGAGCAGACTCACTCACTCACAGGCTGATCTTGCCCCAGCGGCAAGCCCGAGCGAAACTAGCGGCCGACTCATGCAAGACCATGTCGAGGGCCAGTACGTACTCACCCAAGACGACCTGCACTTGGGGATGCGGGAAATGCCGGGGGCTCGCTTGGTGCGCTGGCTGCCTCTGGCCACGTTGGTACCCGTGGTGGCATTTGCCATGGGTGACGACTTCATCTGGGCCAGCGCGGTGGGTGCGGTCACGCTCGCCTTCGCATTTGCCATCATCTACTTCAACAGGAGCGCCGCACGCAGGCTATTTCGCAACATCCGACCTGAAGCGCGCGAAATCCGCGTTCGCTTCGACGCCGAGGGTTTCGGACTGAACACCCCCGATGCGAGTTCGAAGCACAGCTATCGAGCTCTGCATCGATTCGTCGAGGGGAGGACCGCGCTGCTATTGTACACGCAGCACAACCTCGCGCAGATCGTTCCCAAGCGAGTCTTCAGTGCCGAAGAGTTGGAACGCGTGCGTGCCTGGCTACGAGCGGGCGTTACACCGCAGAAGCGCCGAAATCCATACACGCGGATTCTGATACTCTGGGTAGTGCTGATCTTTTCTTTCCTCATGATCTGGCAGTTATTGAGTCCAGCTCGAAACGTCGAACGAAATGTGGACCCACCGTCAGAAGGACAATCCAATTGAACGCGGCCAAATCCCGAATGTGGCCGCGAGTTCGAGGTAGCCAGCTGACCAGTTCCGAGTAGCATGCCACCGATGCGTTGCCGGTTCAGCGGGTTGGGAGCAGCGCTCTGGCTGTCCGGCTGTGCAGCTTCGCTGTCGAGTTTTCGACCGGCGCACGTGGCGGAGACAGGCAATGTTCAGATGGAGTCCGGCATCGACATCTCGTACCCGTCGGGCGGCATCGCCGACGTGATCGACGCGGCCGAAGTACTCGAGGACTTGAATCAGCAGGGGCTACTCACGGCCGAGGAATCGAGTGCCATCGTGAAGGGCGCTGGGGCCTTGGGTCTGAACCCTCCCGCCCTGATCCCCCACGTGGGTGTGGCGACCGGAGCGCTGGAGCATTGGGAGGCCGGGGCCCGCCTGGCCACGAGCGGTTGGCGCTTGAGTGTGCGCCGACAACTATTGTACCAGCAAGAGACGGGCGTGGACTTCAGCTTGGGGCTGGGCTTTGGTACGTCGCTGTTTACCCCGCCAATAGAACGTGCCCTGAGCTCGGTCAGCATCGAGAACTATGGTCGCTGGAACCTCGACGTGCCGATGGCCTTCGGTAGAAGCGGGAGCTGGTATCGTTGGTGGGGCGGTCCGCGCCTGCTCATTTCGAAGACCTCGCAGCGTATGGCGGTCACGCTGTCCAACGACGACGTGATTCAAGGACGTGTCGCGGCCGACGGTGTGTATCTGGGCGGCTACGCCGGCGCCGCGCTCGGCTACGAGAGCGTCTTCGTGGGACCAGAACTGGTGGTGGTGGAGCTCTTGGGTCGGGCCGAAATGACGGTCGAGGGGCACACGTTTCGCTCGAACATGAACGGCCTGGTGGTGCACCCGGGCTTCGCAGTGATGGGGGAGTTTTGATGCGGCGGCCTGACCCGAGCAGGCGATGCTCACGCTGGGCGCTACTACTCACGCTGGCATTCGGGATGAGTCAGGTGAACGCTTCCTGTTCGTATGCACCGCCTCCCTTGCCCAGTCATGGTCAGGCGGCGGATACGCTTGGCGAAGCGCACGGTCAACTGGGGGTGGAAGCGGGGCGCGGTACGGTGGCCTCGTGGTGGAAGGCGTCGTACATCGGCGATCCGGAGGTAACCAGTGGTTGGGTGGGCGCAGGACGACTGAGGCTGGGAGTGACCCGCAACACCGACGTGGGACTGGTCGGGGCGCTGGGCCCAGAGCAGGCTTTCTTCGGTGCCACGGAGCTCAAGTGGCGCTTCGCACACTTCGCGCCACCAGGTGCCGAGGGAACGCCCGGGTTTCACGCGGCCTGGCTCTCGGGGCTGGGCGCTGGAGAGCTCGTGTTGCGTGGCGAGAGCGAGCGGCGGCCGTTCGTCGTTCCATACACTGGGGTGCTGGCTTCGGGCGGCATCGAGCTAGTGCAGATGTACGTGGGTCTCAGGTTTGCGGCGAGCGAGGTGCTGGGTAACGCGCAAAATGACGTGACCCTTTTCCCCATCCTAGGTTTCGGCGTACAGCTCAGACCTAACGATTGGCTGACGCTCTACGCGGAGGGGAGCGCGGCAGCTGGCATCACCACCGAGGATCTGAACGACACGGGGTTATTGATCTACCCATGCTTGGGCGCCTCGCTCGGCTTCGACGGCTTGTGGTCCAGCACCGAAGCCGAGCGGCGGCCCTGAGCCCCCGACGTTCGGCGCAGCGCTACGCAGGTGGCGGCGGACGCGAGCGAGGCGGCTCTGATGAGCGATGCCATGGTCCGAGCACTCGCGGGGTGGGCGCGGAGTCAGCCGCCCTTGGGCGCAGCGCCTCCGACAGGCGGCGTGACGACACCCTTTCCTTGCAGAACTGATGGGGGAGTCAATTGAAAATTCGGCATCGGCGGCAGCGGCGCTACGGGCGCCGGCGGCCGGGATGCCTGGACCTGTCGGGACCGGCGCTGCGCGCGTGAGGAGCGGCGCGCCGGTGGCGAGAGTGCGCGACGGCCTGGCTGCCCGGGCGCCATGGTCGCCATCATGTTGGGCGGGGCCGCCGACGCCGGGGCGCCGTTGAACAAGGCCATCGCCGCTTGCTGCATCATCCCCTCCAACAAGCCGACGGGCAGCTTCACGGCGAAGCCGAGCTGCTTGCCGTCCTTGGTGAATTGAGTCCTTTCCAACAAATCGATGGAAGGCTGCATCATCTGGCGCAATTGCGCAGGCGCCTGTTGACTCTGCCTCTTCATCTGCGAACGCAATGTTTCGATGGCGCTCTGGAACTGGTCCACCGCCTTCGCATCGGGCAGGGTCACGGCTCCTTTCAGGTCGCCATCGCGCAGGTTGACGTCGAGTCGCACCCGCTTACCGCGCCGCAGCAGTGCGACCATGGGATCGTTTGCCGGACCGTCCACCGACGCCAGGTAGTGCTCACCCAGCGTGACCGTGATGTCACTCGCGCTTCCCAGGCCGTAGGATTCGTACGCTTTCGAAGGGCTTTGGGCGGCAAGGATCAGCTCCTTGTCGTTGCCGAAGAGGACCACGTTGCCTACACCCTGGCTCGCCCACTTACCTTCGCGAAATAGTGCCTGCTTGGTCCCGAGCGACTCGACGGAATACGCCTTGCCGGGAGGGGCGTGGTCTCGAAAAGTCTCGACGAGGCCTCCCGGAAACTGTCCAGCAATGATCGCGAGGTAGCGAGCGTCCGAACCGCTTTCGCCCTCGGGCAAGCAAACGGCCACCGTCTCGAGATCGCGACGGGGTGCGATCTTGGCAGCTTCCAGAAAGCCGAGGAAGGAGGCTTGTTCGGGGTCTGCCATCACTTGCGCCCGCAGCTGTGGGTCCGTGGGCGGGACCAACCCGGTGAGCAGTTGCGGCCCGATGACTGGCTCCTCGAACAGCTTCTGGATGTCCACCTCTAGGGCAACGTCGCACCCCGAGGGCAGGTACTGCCGCGCGGCAACGTGCTTGGCCTCGGGGGGCGCCGAGACGTCACCCTTGGTAGCGCTGGCGCTGGCTTTCGCGCTAGCAGAAGCGGTTTTGGTGGCCTGTTGCTCCGACTTGCAGGCGATCGCCAAACAGCAGGCGCCAACAAGAACGAGACTCGATCTCGACATGCTGGCGGCACACTAGCAGAGAAATCCCGAGGCGCAGGTCTTACCCGTTCGGCGGGCGCATTGGCACATCGCGGCGTTGTCGGGCTGCCCAGCGGGGCCCGGTCGCCCGACCCTCAACCGCCGGGTCGTTGGATCAGCGTGCCGGCCTTGCGACGGCTGCGGACGTCTTCGACCACCTCGAGATCGACGAGGGCGTCGTCACGAAGGCGATTGTCGTAGTTCTCGACACCCATGAAGCGCTTCAGAGCGGCGATCGCCGCTTCATCCCAGGTATCGGGGACGCCTCGCAGGTAGCCCAGCTCGCTGAGGATCGTCCCGAGCTCCTGTCGGAGCTCCTCGTCGACGACAACCAGCTGCTCGGGGGCGCTGGGAAAGTACGACAGGCGATGCAGCTGGTAGCAGCGGGCCAATTCCTCGATGGGCTCTCGGTGGTCATAGACGGAGATGTCCACCTCGACACCACCGGCGCCACCGTAGCCAGAGCCCGTTCGCACCACCTTCAAGGCTGCCGACTGCTGGCCTCGCAGTTCGCCGCCCGCGGCCTGTCCCGCGCCGAGCGCCGCGATGAGTCGCTCCGACAGCTCGCCACCAGCCTGCGTGAAGGCCTCGACCATCCGCTCGACAACGGCGGCGCCGACAAGGCTATTGCCGTGGGCATAGCAATCCGCCGACTGCGCCGAACCGGCAAAACCGTCCCAGCTCTCGACAGCTTTCCCTGTGTGCCCGGCAAAGCCACCCGCCGCGCTCAGCACGGCCAGCTGCCGCTCGTCCCGGTGCTCATCCGCGCGCAGAGCGATGCGCACGACGTCTTCGGCGGTTGCCCCGAAAGCCAGCAACTGGAGGCCGTTTCGGCCGTGACGTGGATTCGAAAAAGCCTGCGTTGCGATGACGCCGACTCCCGCTTCGGCGTGCAGAATGAGACTACCGACGCCGGGAAACTTGGACTGAACGGCCGCGCCGAGTGCGCCCGTTCCGCGGTCAATGGCCAGGATCGAGTAAGTCACGAGCTTAGCCTTAGCACGGCTCGGACCCCCTGTGCGCCAGGCGCGCGACTTGCCCCGACACGAGGCGGTCGTTCCGCCTGCTCAATCTTGCGTGCGCCCCGGCAGCCGTCCGAAGGTCGCCAGCGCCCGCTCTTTCAAGTCGCCGCACGCCTCCACCCCGAGGTCGCGCTGCTCGAAGGGATCGCTGAGCAAGTCGTAGCAATTCCAACCTTCGTCCCAGCCGCGAGCCTCCAGCTTCATATTCCGGCGCATGGTGCCCCAGTTCTCGAACGCACAGCTCCAGACGCCGGCGCAATTGGTCATTGGTAGAGCGCGCTCGTTCACGCCCGGGCGGAGCAGGCTGTGCCCCAGCATGCGCCGCTTGTAGCGCGCGATGCCAGGGTCGTCCCACAGCCCCATCAGGTCCACGACCGTCGCCGTCAGATCCGGGTGGAACGTGAAGGCATCACGCTTCTCGCTGAGCGCCGCCGCTTCGGCTTGGGTGAGAGTTCCGGGTGGCGCATCGATCCAGCCCGGCACCTTCACCTCCTCGTCGAACACGCTGAACGTGTGACCCATCTGACCATGTTCGCGGAAGGCCTCCGCGTGATCGCTCGTGTACACCACCACCGTACGCTTGCCGAAATCGTGGGCACGCAGATGTTCCAGGATGGCCGCAACGTGCACGTCCTGCTGGTGGACGGTGTTCTTGTAGAGGTTCTTGAACGCCGCGTTCTGGTCGGCAGCCTTGCTGGTGGTGACCGGCTGAAAGGGTTGCGGCCCGCTGGGATCGAACAAGTAAGGGTAGTGGACGTTCGACAGCTGGATCACCGCGAGAAAGGGTTCCTGAAGCTTGCCGATTTCAGCGTTGACACGTTCGGCCAACAGCCCCTCGTGTGCTCCCATATCCAGATCCGCGGTGGGCTCCAGATCCGTGGCCGAGCAGAAATAATCGACCCCCAGGTTCTTCACCCAGAGGCGCGCGTTGCCGAACATCATGTTCTGGCTGGTCCAGAAGGCCGTATCGTAGCCGGCAGCACGCGCGTAGTCGAAGATGAGCGGCCAGGTGTGAAGCACTTCGCGCGACTCGTGAGGCCCGATTCCCGCCCACAAGACAGCCAGTGAGATCGCCGTGGAAGAATCGAGCGAGCGCAATTGTGTGAGTGGATAGCGCTTCGGAGTGAGCGCATTCGTGTACGCCGTTTCGACACAGTCCGGGCTGTATTCGACGCAGGTGCTGTCCGCACGCACGCTCTCCAGAATGATGAAAAGAACGTTGCGTGGCACCGGTGGCTTGCCGTGGAGCGGGCCCACCGGCAGCGACTGGCGCGTTCGCGGTCGGAGCTGGTGACTTTGATCGGTGAAGCCGGCCTGCGTGAGCAGGAGGCCTCCGACGGCGTTGAGATACAGCACGTCGGGCATGGACGCCTGCTGATGGCGATGCTGCGTGGGAACGAAGAAACTGCTGATCAAGAGCAGCGGGGCCAGCAGCGTGGCCACCCGCCCCGGCAAGCGCCGCGGGCGCACCAGCCGGCGCCCCACCCACACAACGAGCACGGCGAAGACCATCACGGGGAGCTTTGCCGCCAGGTAGTTGGGTAAGTCGGCGAACAACTGGTTCACGACGCTGTCGACGAAGTTCGACGCGAACAACGAGACGTCGACGTTCAGATAGGCATTGTACTGCTCGAAGAAGTAGGTCTGCCCCCCCACGGCGAAGGTCTCGAACAGCACGAACAACGCCGCGGCAAACCAAGCCCCAACGCCACGTCGGCGGGACGCAGCGTACACCAGGGTACCCCATACCGCGCAGGCCTCGAGCACCGAGGCCAGGTAGGTGCCCCAGTAGACTCCCTCCATCTGAACCAGGCGCTGCCAGCGGCGGCCCAGATCGAGCGCCAGCACCAACAGCACCGGCACGACCAGCCAGATCCATGCCAGCTTGCGCCGCCAGCGCGCAAAACGCCGTAAAGTCGACCACTTAGGAGAGGGCAACGCGGCGCGGACCGCTCGAGTCAGCTTGGCGAGACCTGTTGTCGAGGCGCTGGAGTTCACGAGCCGAGAAAGATAGCGGCTCAGGTGTTGGTCAACAAGCTCGTGATCACGTAGTTGGTGATGAGCAACGCCACGGCGCTTTGTACCACGGCGCGGGTGGTTGCTTCTCCTACGCCCTTGGCGCCGCCCGAAGCATAGAAGCCTTGGTGGCAAGAGATGGAGGAAATCAGAAAGCCGAATACCGCGGCCTTGATTTCGCCCATCCAGAAATCATCGAGAGCCAAATACTTCTCGATGTTCGAAATAAAGATGCCCGGATCCACGCTCAGCCATTCGACCGCAACCAGCCAGGAACCCGCCATACCGACGCACGTATACAGAATGCACAAGAGCGGGACCATCGCCACCGAAGCGATCATCCGGGGCGAAAGCAAGTACTGAACCGGACTGACCCCCATGGTCGTGAGCGCGTCGATCTGTTCGGTGACTCGCATGTTGCCGAGCTCCGCGGCCATCGCGCTGCCGGCACGCGCGGTCACCATCAACGCGGCGAACACCGGAGAGATCTCGCGAGTCAGCGAGATGGCAACCACGGACCCCACTACCCCTTCGGCGCTGAACTGACGCAAGCTCTGCACCGTCTGCAGCGCGAGCACCATGCCGCTGAACACACCCGTGAGCGCAACGATGAACACGGACTGCACGCCGATGAAGTCCATGGCCGCGAAGAGCTGCCCGATGCGAAACGGGGGTCTGATCAGCCACGAGATCGTGCGCAGGGTGAGCAGCAGGTAGGACCCGATCGCATCGAAGAACGAGACCGCCACGTCCAGCAGTCGAGAAACCATTGTCGGTGATTTCTGGTCGGGGTCGAGGGCAGCCACAGCCATGGCCTCAGGAGTCTCGCACAGCTTCGAGCAACTTCGAAGAAGAAGGACCCGTGGCCTCGAGCGTGGCTCTGCGCGGGTCCATCGAGAAGGTCACGACCAAGGCGTCGCCGCCCAGGACGTCGATGTACGGTTCTCCCCACTCGACAACCAACAGAAAGCCCTCATCGCGTCCAGCATCCAGACCGAGTTCGACGACATCGCCGTCGCTTTCGAGTCGATAGACATCCGCATGCAGGAGCGGGGGCGCGGTTTCATACTCGTGCACCAGCGTGAACGTCGGGCTGGGCACGCGCACGTCCTGGGGCAGCCCGAGCGCGTGACACAGCGCGCGGGTGAAGAAGGTCTTGCCGGACCCCAGCGGCCCGCTGAGTACGACGAGCTGCCCGCCCGCCAGCAGTGGAGCCAGGCGCTCTGCCAGGCGCTCGGTGTCCCGCTCTTCGGGCAGCTCTGTGCCCCAGGCCTTCGATTCGGTCATAGCTGCCCCTCGTGACGAACAGCCACCTCGATTTTCCTGGCCAGCTGGTGCTGTCCGCCAAAGCCACGCTGCTCCGATGTCCACAAGTCCACTGCCACGGAGAGTAGCCGGTCGCGCGCGCGCATGTGAAGATCCGCCACGATCCGAGCATCGTCGGCCGTTTCGCTGGGAAAACCGGAGAGGGCCGCGTCCGCCAGCGAGGCAGCGTCATGGCCCAGGGCTTCGTACCAGGAGCGGGGCGCACCCGACCCCGCACCGGGGAAGCGCCCGGCATGCGCGACCATGGCGCGAGCATCGAGATCGCGCCGAAGCGCGACCGGCGCCGACTCGAGACCGAATGCCAACAAGGGCTCGTGTCCCGTGTTGCCCAGCTCGTCGAGGACCGCCCTGCTGCACGACTCGTCGCCCAGGAGCAGAAGCGCGTCGACGCGCTTTTGCTTCCATTCCAGGACGGGGAACCGTGGCACTCCAGCACTGACCGAGTTCTGCTCGCAGAGCACCCGAGTGGCGGCTGCGTCATTCGTCGGGTCCACTCGCGCGGCATTGTCCACCTCGCGCCAGACAGTGGCATCACGCGCCGCGATCGCTCCGAGCAGGCTTTCACGAAGCTGAGCGCGATCCAGACCTACCGAGAACGCGTAGTCCGCGCTTTGGGGGAGGGGGGCTCCCGGTTCGATCAGAACCAGCGGAATCGCCGCCTCCTCCGCGAAGGTCGCGGCCTGCTCCGCCCCCTGCCGATCCATTCCCGCGATCAAGATCGAAGCGCCCCCCGCGGCGAGGCCCGCCAGCGCCGAACGCATCCCCTCGACGTCGTCCTCCACCAAAAGCTGCACCTTCGGCGGCGAACCCGAGCGGGCGGGTAGACCGAGCGCATGCATGACCCCGGCCGAGACCTGCGACGAACGAGTGCGAACGTCCGCGCTCTCGAGGCTCAGGACCAGACCCACGGTGCGGCCGACGACGCGGCGAGCCTGCTCGCCGCTGGAGGCCAGCCGATTGAGCTCGTCGCGCGTCTTGGCGTCGGGCAGTTGCGCCGCGTCGGAAGCGATCAGTGAACGCGCCAACGCGCTGTCCTTGTCGTGCAATGCCGAGCGAGCGAGCTCGGCCGTCACCTGGCGCTCGAGCCATTCGTCAATCGCCTGCACGTGCGGCGAGCCTGGGCCCTGCTCTTCCGCAAGCCAGGCGCGGGCTTGCTCGAGCTCGCCGCGTTCGAAGCGCGTGATGTAGCCCGAAACCTTCGCCTTGACGCGCGGGATGTCGGCTGGATCGACCTCCGCCAGCCACCAGCGCATGTCGAGCACGGCTTCGGGCAGATGCTTCTCGGCGAGCGCGCTCTTGACCAGCAGCTCGCCGTAGAGCAAACGCTCGTCCGCGTCGATGAGCTTGCCCCTGAGCGGCTCCAGCTGCGCGCGCGCGCGCGACGGCTTTCCTTCGCTGAGCCACAGGGCGGCCCGCGCCACCCTGGCGAAGTCGCGGGTCGCTCCGGCTGGGGTGGCGCGCAAAGGAGCCAGCACGCGGCGTGCCTCGCCGGGTCGCTCCAGCTCCATCAACACCAACGCCAGGTAGACGCGCACGAGTGGAGCCCGGCCATCGTCCGGATGCGACTCGAGGTAAGCGCGCAGACTCGGCACGAGTTTGTCCCGCTCGGCAACCGAAAGCGTACGCCAGTTCTCACGCAGGATGCGGAAGTCTCGCTGGGCTTCTGGCGTCGAGGCCAGGGAGGGCACGGGCCGATTGGTGGCCGCGTGTGAACCACCGCAACCAACGGCTCCCAGAAGCATCAAGCAGCTGGCCAAGAAACGGCGGGAGATGGGCGGTCGCCACCGGGCGCAGGGCCGCCCGCTTGACGAGCGCGGCCGCTTCTCGTAGCACGGCCTCCAACGTTGCCCCAGAGCTTTGGCCCGTTCCCGCGCGACTCCGAGTGAACCCGTGATCGAATCTGACTCAAGCAGAGCGCTTTCTCGCAGTGAACGACGCTCGTTCATCCTAAGAAA
Organism: uncultured delta proteobacterium; assembly: GCA_963809955.1. Taxonomy (GTDB): domain Bacteria; phylum Myxococcota_A; class Polyangia; order Polyangiales; family Polyangiaceae; genus JAICQQ01. Next base: position 12,899 of record CAWELQ010000023.1, on the reverse strand, counting down.
GCTCTTCTCTCTGACCGGCGTCGTGCCAGTCGGAGCGTTCCTGGTGATTCACCTTTGGACTTATAGCAGCGCGCTCAGTGGGCGCCACGCCTTTGAACACGGCATGCCGAGCGAAGATTCGATGCCGTACGCGTGGTTGCTCGAAGCCGGGCTCGTATGGCTGCCGCTCGCATTTCACGCGCTCTACGGCATCGCGATCAGCCTCGAAGCGCGCCCGAACCTGAAGAGCTATCCGTTCGCCCGCAATTGGGGCTATGTGTGGCAGCGAGCGACCGGGCTCATCGCGCTCTTGTTCATCGGCTATCACGCGTATCAATTCCCCATCCAGATAGCTCTGGGCAAACTGCAGCCGCAGGATGTGTTCTCGGAGCTGTGTGGGTCGCTGTCCAGTACGAGCTCGACAGGGATTCCGCTGGTGGCCGTTGCCTACTTGGTAGGCGTAGCAGCCACCTGTTATCACTTTGCGAGCGGCCTGACGAGCTTCTGTTTCTCGTGGGGCATCACGACCAGCCGGCGCGCCAACCGTCGCGTTGCGGGGCTCTCCGGGCTGGTCGCCATCGTGCTGTTCGCCCTGGGGGCCAGCTCGATCTTGTATTTCGCCACCGGCTCGCGGTTGGTGTTGATCTGGCCCCCCCCGAGCGGCGCGCCGCCCATTGGCTGCGGCGATGCGTCCGGGGAGCAGGCGGCGTTGCCCGCGACGTCACCGACCGAAGTCGTTTCCGCCTACCTGGGGGCTACTCACGCGGAGACACGCCAGTGACGGGCCCGCTCAAAAGCGACCGAGGCCGCCTCAGGCGTGCCATCGTGGTCGGGGCAGGCAGAGCCGGCCTCGCCGCGACGCTGGAGCTGGCCGAACGAGGCGTTCCGGTACTGCTGATCAGCGGGGCACGTTCGCTGCAGGCGCGTTCCGCACGCGACCGGGAAGGCTTCAACGCCGCGATGCTCGGGCGAGACAGCGTCGAGCGGCACACACAGGATACCGAACAAAGTGCGGCCGGCCTGGTCGGGCGCGACGCCGTGTGGAGTCTGTGCGCGCGAGCCCCCAAGCTGGTGGAGTGGCTCTCGCTCCTGGGGGTTCCCTTCACCCGTGAAGCGAGCGGCGAGCTGTCGCGCGTGCAGCTCAGGGGTTCCTCCGAGAAGCGAACCGCGCACGTCGCCGCCAGCACCGGACGCCACATCATCAGCGCGCTGGATGCGCTGGCGCACGCAGCCGAAAACACCCCCGCCAGAGACGAGTCGGGCATCTCGGTTCCCGGCGAGAAGCTGGTGAAGCGCCTCGACTACTGGCGCTTTTGTTGCCTCGTGCTCGACGACCACGGCTCGGCGATCGGGGTGCTCGCGCAGGACTGTCGCACCTTGGCCATCAAGGCGCTGCCCGCAGACGGCGTAATCCTCGCCACGGGGGACTACACCGGCCTGTTCGGGGAAGCGGTGGCCGGCTCGAGCTCCACGGGCGCCGCCCTGGGTGCGGTGTATCGGCAGGGCGCCGTGCTCTCGAACCTCGAGTTCGTCGACCACCACCCCCTGGTCGTCGTGAAGGGAGGCGTCGCGCTCGCGCTGCCCGAGCTATTGCGAGCCAAGGGGGCCCGGCTGAGCGCTCGCGACAAGCTGGGCGAAGACGCCCAGCGGCTCGACCTCGGCGCGCTCGACAGCGACCAGCTCGCTCCGCTACTCGGATCGCTCGGGAGCGCGTTCACCCAACTCTTGGGCGTCGACCCTGCCCGTGAAGACATCACGGTGCGGCGGCGCCCCTACCACGGGCTCGGTGGCCTGTGGGTGGACGGCGTGGCGAACGGCGCTGGCTTTTCACCGCGCTCCCACGCCACCAGCATTCCCGGACTCTATGCGGCGGGCGCCGCGGCCGCCCAGTATCACGGTGCCAGTGCGCTGCCGGGCAACCTCGCGCCGGCCGATCTGCACGGTGGACAGATGGCTGCCCGCGGAGTGGTCTGCTACCGCGAGTCCCTCGAGAAAAGCGCATTCGACTTGCCCAAGTCACTCTTCGAAAAGCCGGCCAGCGTAGCGGAGGCCGAGTTCGAGCAGCTGTTCAAGCAGGAATCGAAGGGCTCGAACGACGGCCCCCACACGCTGCTCGCCGAGCTGCGCGAACAGATGGCACTGAAGTGCGGCGCGCGGCGTGACGCCGAAGGGCTCGAGGAGCTCGAGCAGAGCGTCGCCAGGCTGCTGGATCGCTCGAAGCAGGTATCCGTCAACGGTCCAACCACCGGCTGGAACCAGGACGCGCTCGCTCTGGCGAGCCTCGGCGACGCACTGATTCTGGCGAAGGCCGTGGTCAGCTCGGCTCTGGCACGGCAAGAGTCACGCGGCGCCCACATCAGAAGCGACTTCGGAAAGGCCCGAGCAGGCGAGGGTAAGTGCAGCCTGTCGAAACTCACCGCCGACGGCGAGCCGGAGCCCATTGATGGCTTCGACTACACCTCGGCAGGCGAAAGCGTGCGTGTTGCTCTGTAGCCAGCCCCGGAACCACCACAACAGAACCCACCCGAGATGCCCAAGTCGATCCCCCCGGAAAACAAAGAGGAACAGCGCGAGCCAAGTGCGGCTTCCGAAGCTTCCGCCCCAGAGGTCGAGTACACACTCCTGGTGCAGCGCCAGGATGCCCTCGAGCGACCGGAAACTCGGCGCATCGACACACTCCGAGTCAGCGCCGACCCCAAGGCGAGCGTGCTGGCCGCGCTCGAGATCGCCAGGAACGCCGGCGCGGGCGATCAGGCCGCCGGGAGTGTCGCCTGGGAAGGAGACTGCCACGAAGGCATTTGCGGCGGGTGCTCGATGTTGGTCAATGGCCGCGTGGCCCTCGCCTGCCATACCCGGCTGGAAGAGGCGAGCGACAAGCAGCACCGAATCCGCCTGGCACCCATGAAGAGCTTCCCCCTGGTCAGAGACCTGATCGTCGATCGCTCCCGCATCGAACGAACGCTGACTAGTTTGCCCGTGGCGGGGCCGGCGAGCGCGGAGGCGGAGGTTGTCGAACGCACACCTTCGGCAACCGAGGCCATGCGCCTCGGCGAACTCGATCGCTGTCACCGTTGCGGAGCCTGCCTGGAAGCCTGTCCCCAGTACGGCGTTCACGCAGAGTTCGTCGGCGCGCTGACCTTGCATGAAGTCCATGTGAGAAACAGCTCACCCATCGGCGAGCGCGAGAAGCCCCTCCGGCTCGAGGCGATGATGGCTCCCGGTGGCGTGCAAAGCTGCGGCAAGGCGCAGAACTGCGTCGAGGTATGCCCCGCCCAACTGCCGCTCGTGGATTCCATACAGAGCGTGGCGCGGGCAACCTCCAAGCACTTGCTCTTCGGTTGGCTGCTCGGATAGGGTCCCCAATGCCCAGCTGCTACTTCTTGTCGGTGTGCGCTGGCTCCAGCGTCGATCAACACTCGAACAACGTCACGTTGTTCAATCTCGTAGAACAGGTCAACGTGCCGCCGGGCGCGCCTCCACCGCCCAAGGGCATCATCCCTCTGGAGATCCACGCCTACTTCGACATCCTGCCCGACGAAATCGGCAAGAGCTTCGAGCTGCGCTTCGTGATGGTTGCACCCTCGGGTCTGGAAACACCCAGCGAAACCGTCACCCATAAACCGGTGACTCCACGCTACCGCACACGCACGCTCGGCCTACCCTTTCCACCGGTCATCGGTCACTACACGCTGCGCGTCGATACGCGAGCCTCCGGGAGCTCGGGCTTCACGCGGCACACGGTGAACTGGCCCGTCAACATCGTGGAAGCCGACCGCAGGCCACGAGTGACGCACTGAAGTCGACATCGCTCAGCAGAACCCGAACAGCACGTCTTCCTTCGCTTCGTGCTCGCGGAACCCTCTGATTGCCTCCTGCACGTGGCGGCAGATCTGCTCCGGCGCGACATCTTGCTCGGCGGCCATACGCGTGGCCTGTTCGAAGGCTTTCGACAGGGTTTGATGCTCTTCATCGAGCTCCCGCAGCTGCTCGGCCAACACGGGGTCGCGAGCGCTCGGGTCGAGCGACGTCGTCTCCACTTCCGCCACGAAGTGCTCGCTCAGCTTCACCGTGAATTCGCTCAGCTGTCGAGCCAAAGCGGCGCGCCACATCGCTGTGTCCTCGTGGCGCGCGGGGGCATCCAACCACTCTTCCAACTGCTCCGCCGCATCGAGCAACTGCCGGTGTTCGACCAGGATCTGCTGGGTCGAAGCGTTGGGCGTCATGATTGGTTACCCCCGGACCTCTTCACCGCACGATACCGATTTGGTCGATGCAAAAATCATAGGACACAGCGCCAGAGACCACGGACGCCAACTTGAACTGCATGGCCAGAACCTGATCCGGATCGAAGGTATAGGCGGTGCCCGAGCCGCCCCAATCGTCCTTGACCATCGAGCTGAAGGACATCTGATCGGGTGCCCCCAGGCTGGTATACGTCGTGCCATCCGGCGGGCCATCGATGGTGCAGTCGTCGGCGGCGCACTCGCCCGCCCAGCTCGAGTCCATGTTGGTGATCCACACCTGAAGCCCGGGCGCGTACCCGCTTACTTGCCAGGCAACCCCTTGCGCCCCGACGCTGCTGGCGCTCCAGGCGAACTTGGTTTCGGGAGGCGTTCCGTCTTCGCCCGTGTTGTGGAAATCGAAGCCCACCGCCATGCCCCAGTTCGCATAGTCCGCGCCGGGGTCGCACAAGGTGCCCGAGACGCAGCGGGTCGTCGGATCCCAGTTCACCGTAGCGCACCCGTCGTCGTAGGTGTAGAGCACACCGCTGATGTTCAGGTCACCATTCACACCTGCCTCGGGATCTGCCCAGTTGCCGTCGAAGGTGAGCCAGTTGATCCCGGATTGAAGGGTGGTCGTGCCACCGGTCGTCGAGGTCGTGCTGGTGTCGCTGCTCGTGGAGGGATTGCTGCTGGTGTTGCTAGCGGTGTTGGTGCTGCTCGAACCACCGCCACCGGTGCCCGAAGTCGCCGTCACACCGCTCGTGGACGAGCCGCTGGCCGAGGTCGTGCTGCTGCCGCCGCCCGCCCCGGAGCTGGTCGGCGTTTGTACCTGCGGCACGCATTGTTGGGTGCATTGCACGATCGCGCACGAATAGAAACTGGCCGCCGCCGCGGCCTCCGGCGAGTTGCCATCGCTGGGTGCACACCCCAGCTGGCAGTTCGCATCCCCCTGGTCGCAGGCGAAAATGCAGTCGAGCAGGCCTCGGCACCCCGTCGCGGAGTCACAGCTGCTGGCCTGACTGGGACAAGCCTGGTTGCCACACGAAAAGCAAGCGTCGTAGTCGACGCCCGTGTTGGACCCGCCCGAACCATTGTTGCCGCTCTCCCCGCTCGAACCATCCCCGGAGCCGCCGCTCGAGTCAGCGTTGCACCCCGAAAGCGTTCCGCCCGCCACCAAGCCACTCATCAAAAGGAAGCCACCCACCCGTTTCAGCATCGCACTCATCGTTGCACCATTTGTCGCACCATCTCCATCCATCCTTCGCCGAACCCGCAGGCGCAGCCAAGCCAAAGAGCCTTGCATGATAGCTCACCGCGCGCATCACGCGAGAGTAAACGGGCCGCCGCCTGGCCTTTTCACGCAGGAAAGAACACACGGGCGCCCCCGTACGCCACTGGCACTGACAGACCCACAATGAGCCCCGTAGCTACCACTCCAACCCCGCACGTGCTCGAACCGCTCGCCTCTTCTTTCTTTTGATTTGCCCTAGAGGGGACGCGGACCGAAGTTCGAGCCCGCCAGCGGGTCACCCCATCCACGAGCACGCGGAACTCCGCATTTCGCTACGACGGAGCCAGCTCGGGCGCGCCATTTGCAGGCGCCGCGGGGCCCTCGGCGGGTCGCAGGAAGGTTTCTCCTGCGAGCACTTGCCACGCCTGATAAAACTCCTCCTCGCTGGGCCCGTCGACCCTGTCGAACAGGTACCACTCGGCCTGAACGCGCGGTTCGGTGATGTCGAGCAACAAATAGCCGCGGCGCCACAGCTGGGCCAACCGAATGCGCGGCAGCTCGAGCGCGGCTTCTCGAACCCGTTCCGCTACGTCACGTTCCAGGCTGGGCGAAGTGACCGAAGGCGCGACCAACTCCACCGCCTTCGATCCGTCACCCAGCAAAGGATCGTAGTCCTCCGCCTGTGGACCAGTCACCACATCGAGCGCCCACGACATGTGAATATCTCCGGACAAGATGATCAGATTGTTCATGCGGTGCTCGTCGATCCACCCGAGCACGCGCTGTCGACACGCGGGGTAGCCCTGCCAGGCGTCCGTATTGACCACCCCGGCGGGCAGATCGCTGAACATCACCTGCTGCGCGAAGAGGCGCCAACGCGTGTCTGACCCTGCCAGCTCCGCTTCGAGCCACGCCTCCTGGTCGGCCCCCAGGATGCTGCGGGCTGGATCCGAAAAGGCCGGATCGGTCGGGTCCGAAATGGGCGCGTCACGCCCCCAGTGGCGCGTGTCCGCCAGCACCAGCTGAGCCAGGTCCCCGAAACGCACGCTCCGGTGCACCCGACCGGGCTCGGACTCGCGGATGGGCATCCACTCGAAGTACGCCTGCTGCGCGGCCCGCTTGCGCACAGCGTACGAACCTTCGTCCGCCTGGTGGTTCTCCGCACCGTCGCGCCAAGCGTTGTTGCAGATCTCGTGGTCGTCCCACACGGCCAACATGGCATGCTGTTGATGCAAGAAACACAGGTCCGGGTCCGAACGGTACTGGGCATAGCGCCGCCGGTAATCTTCCAGCGTCAGGAGCTCGTGCGGCGGCTCGTAGCGGCGCTCGGAACCGTACTCGTCGTCTCCATATTCGTAGATATAGTCGCCCAGATGAACCACCGCGTCGAGATCCGCGCGCTCGGCCGCCTTTCTGTAAGCGTGGAAGTAGCCGTGCGCGTAGCTGGCGCAACAGAACACCCCGAGACGCAGCCTGTCGGTCGCGCCCAGAGGAGCGGTACGAGTGCGGCCCACGGGCGACTCGCTATCTTCGACGCGAAAGCGGTAGTAGTAGCTGGTCGCCGGCGTTAGCCCGGTCGCCTCCACCTTCACGGTGAAGTCCCGATCGGCATCCGTCTCGAACGTGCCAACTCGAATCGCTGTGCGTAGCTCGAGCGAATCGAACACCTCCCAGCTTCCGCTCACCGGACCGTGCTGGTCGGGCGGGCTCACGCGCGTCCACAGGATGACCGAATCGGGGCGCGGGTCACCGCTGGCCACCCCGTGCCTGAAGGCGTCGGGCGCCGCGGGCCGGACGGGCTCCGAAGTGCAGGCCTGTGCCCAGGGGCCCGCCGCGCTCAGCGCGCCGACTTTCAGCAAGCTCCTGCGAGTAACCGTCACCGTTCGAAGGCTAATGCCGCGCACTGAAGGAAGCAATCGAGCATCGAGGCCACGCACCCTCGGTCGGTGGAGCCCGCTGCGGGACTCGGCGCTGGATGCCAAACAACCTTTTCATGGGCGAGCTCATGCGCTCGGTCATCTCCTCCACGTCAGCCAAGCTCCTGGCTCCGGTCAGCATGGCCCCGAGCACCGTGCGCAGCAGTGCTCGGAAGGCCGTGGCGGTGACGGTGTACGGGATCGCACCCGGAGCAGAGACCGCGTGGGCCGGGCGGGCATCGACAACGCCGAGGCCCGCCCGAAGCGCGGTGCTCAGTGGGTGAGCTTGTAGAGCATGGCTACGATACGATCGTAGTGACCGAGCACTGGGGCCGAGGCCCCCTGGCTGATGTAGCCCCAGCGAATGGCAGCCAGGACACCCACCCGCACCTCGTTGGCGCTACCGGCCGCGGACTGGTAACGACTGCGGCGCGTACCGGGATCGCTGAGCGCTCCTTCGCCAGTGTTGAGCACGCTGCTGTTGGCTGCATCGGTGATCTGCCGAGCCAAGCTACGGTCGTGCTTTTTGATGCGGACGACGATGGGCCTGAGTAGCTCGATGGCTTGGAGGGCGAGGTTGAGGACTTCGAGTTTCATCACGGGATTCTCCTTTTCTGAGCCCCTGCGGGCGGGGCTCACAGCCTATGGATTGGTCACATTTCATTGCAAAGTTTCGGTGGGCGTGATCAAAGCTCTGGGTGGCCCAATCATCTGACCCGGCGATGGACGGTGTTGAATTGGAGTTCGAAGGCGCGGAATTTGGCGACAAGCGGCTAGCGACGCGTGTGGAAGGCTTGGCCGGCGCGATGGCAAGGGAGCCGTCCGCCAGCTTTCCGCAGGCACTGTCAGCTGCAGAGTTGGAAGCAGCGTATCGGTTCTTCGGCAACGTCAAGGTGACACCCGATGTCGTCCTGCAGCCCCACGTAAAACAAACGTTGGGCAGGATCAGCCGCGAAGCTGAAGTCTTGGTGGCTCACGACAGCTCGACCATTTCGTTCACATCGGAGGGGTGCCGTGAGGGTCTGCCGGTTGGACGCGGACAGAAGCAAAGCTTTCTGATGCATTGCTCGTTGGCAATTCGCTCCGATGGGACCCAGCGACCCGAGGGAGTGCTTGCGGCTAGCTATCACATTGCCACCAGCGCCAAGAACGGTGAGCTGCAGGAGCGCTGGGGCAGCCATGTCTACGGCGTCCATGCGTCGGGATTGGCGCCAGAGAAGGTCATTCATTTGATGGATCGCGAAGCTGACGATTTCGAGATATTGGCGTTGCTGAGCTCGCTCAGGACGCGCTTTGTGATTAGGGTTCAGCACAATCGCAGACTGGAAAATGGCCATTTGCGCGAGGTGGCAGAGGCCACCGATATTCGTGCTGAACGAGAGGTGGCGTTATCGAAGCGGGTAGGAAAAGCGGGGCCAAAACAACGCAAGATTCATCCGGCACGCAAGAGTCGCACGGCACAGCTCGCCATCGCCGCCACTCGAGTGCGCCTCCTTAGCAATCCCCGTGCGGCAGCTTCTTCGCGAGAGACGCTCGAGCTGAACGTTGTACGAGTGTGGGAACCCGAGCCGCCTGAGGGTGAGGCCCCGGTCGATTGGCTCTTGTACACGAGTGAACCAGTCGACGAGGAGGAGCAACTGCTTCGAGTTGTGGACTGGTATCGAGCACGCTGGACGATCGAGGAGTACTTCAAAGCGCTCAAGACCGGATGCGCGCTCGAGAAGCGACAGTTGGGAGACCTGCATGCTCTGACAAACGCCACGGCGCTGCTACTGCCCATCGCTTGGAAGCTTTTGCTGCTGAAGAGTGAGATTCGGACTCGGCCCTTGGCACCTGCGACAACGATACTCGAAGCCGATGAGCTGGAAGTACTGAGGCTAATAGCGCGCCAGCCGCTCCCTGAGACGCCTGCTGTCCAGGAAGTCGTGCTCGCGATAGCTGGTCTTGGTGGTCACCTCAAGCATAATGGAGCACCAGGCTGGCAAACCCTTGCTCGAGGGTACGATCGCTTGTGTGCCACTCTGGAGGGCTACAAACTCCGGCGCGCGATGGAATGCGGTTAGCTGTCAACGCCGCGACAGCCCGTACAAACGACCACCGAGAGCGCCCAAGTCGGCGACGACGGCCTGCGCGAGCTCGTGGTTGATGTAGCCCCAGGCAGCAGCCAGCTGCAATGAGGCTTGCGATTCATAGAGCTCTCCCAGTGCGCGACGGAAGCTCTGCCGAGCATTGCCGGCTTTGACCCCAAAGGCCTCGGAGACATTGAGACCGGTACTATTCAGAGAGCGTCTGAGCTGCTTGCTCAGATCCTGGTCCTTGCGTTCGATAGCGTCGATCAGGGGCCGAGCGCGCTGAATGATGTTGATGACTTGGTCGAGAAGCTGTTGGCGAAGTGTCGTGTTCATGCCCTCCACTGGCGCAGCTTATGTGACACCTCCCCGTTGCCCCGCGCGATCGTCGACCGCCTACCATCGCTAGTGACGCCGCATCCCGCTTGCACCGCCCTTGGAGGTGGCGCAGAAGGTGCGCCGAACGGGTGTGAACACGACACGTAGCCAGCTTCGAGGGCGGCACCAGCGTCAGTGACAGCACGCCGCTTCAGAAGTAGCAGACCGTATCTGCCGCAGCCGCGGTTGCCGCAGCCGCAGTTGCCGCAGCCGCAGTTGCCGCAGCCGCAGTTGCCGCAGCCGTCGCTGCTGCTGTCGTCGTTGCGGTCGCAGCCACAGCCGCTGATGCCGAACCTGAGGCTCACACCCATACTGCAACTTCACCGCAACTCCGCGATCAATGGTCAGGCTCACAGCCCCGTCCCGCACGCAGGGGCGAACGGAATCGCGTGTCGAGGAACCCGCAGCCGGAGTCTCGAGCGGCAACGGGCCATTCTGAGCCTGCAGGCGCCAGTGCCAGCTTTGCTGGCACGCGCCTGCCTCCCCAGTCCCCGGTCACGGCCACTCATTTTGATCGGGGTTGTGCGAAAGTCGTTTGTGTCCGCAGGGTTGGAGATGGTCTGTAGATACAATTGAGTTCTCATTATCTTTTATAATTGATAGGAATATGTAATAGTTGTAGATACGACGCATGCACTTGCGCGTCTCCCGCGTTCGCCGCAACGGCAAACGCTATGAATACGCCCAGCTCGTCGAGAGCTATCGCCGTGACGACGGCATGCCCGCCCATCGGGTGGTGGCCAACCTGGGCCACTTGTCGTCGGAGCAGGTGGCCAACCTGCGCACCGCGCTCGGTGCCTCCCGTCGTGGGGAGCAGGTCACCCTAGCCAGCGGACCCGCTGCTCGACTGCCCAAGCCTCAGGCCACCCTCCGCTATCTTGATTTGGCCGTTTTGCTCGACTTGTGGGGCCAGTGGCAACTGGACGAGCTGTTCGAGCAGCTGCTCGGCAGCCGCAGCGCTGCAGCGGTCGTATGTGCGCTGGTCCTGCATCGCTCAGTCGATCCACAGTCGAAGCTGCATGCGGTGCGCTGGTTTCGTCGGACGGCCCTTCCAGAGCTACTCGACCTACCATCTTCACAGTTCAATAACACTCGACTTCATCGAGTCCTCGACTTACTCGACCTGCACGGTTACGCACTGGTCAAGTTACTGGCGGCTCGCGTTGCTGAGCAGCAGCAGCCATTTGTGGCACTGTACGCCGATGTAACCGACACGTGGTTCGTCGGCGACGGCCCGGAGCTGGCCACAGCCGGCAAGACCAAAGAGGGTCGCTACGAGCAGAAGATCGGCATTGTGCTGTTGTGTAACGAGCAGGGGTTTCCGTTACGATGGGATGTTATCGCCGGCAACGAGCCGGACGACCAAGCATTGTCTCGGATGCTCCGGTCGGTGCGTGGGCTTGGTTGGGTAGCTAACACACCGGTCATCTGCGATCGCGTCATGGGGAAGACTGCCTCGCTCCGGGATCTGATTGACTCGGGGTTGCGCTTTCTGACAGCGCTCAACTCCACCGAGATCAGCAAGTACGCGAGCGACTTGCCCTACAAGGCTGTCGAATCTCTATCAGCAAGCAGCGCGGTCCCGGCCACGGTCAGTCGGCCACGGTCAGCCGAGCCCGGCCACGGTCGCGGTCACGAATGCGAATGCGAATGCGAATGCGAATGCGAATGCGAATGCGAATGCGAATGCGAATTTATGCACTCCGGAGCCCCCTCGGGAAGAGTCACACAAAGTCCCGCGAACTTCCCTCTCTCGAGCAACCCGCTTGACCCGACTACCAATCAGGGGTGCGAGGCCACGTCGGCGATCGCACCCGCAAGCGAAGCTCTTCCAGACGACGAGTCCCACTGCCAGCAGGTTCGAAAGGGTTCTAGGCAAATGCGCAGTCGGCGCACGTAACGAAGCCTACGACTCGACGCCTGGGCCAAGCGATATAAGAGCGCGTCCTCGCCCTGACTCGGGCCCTTCGCTCTTTCCGGGTGGCCCCATTGTGCGCGCGACATGCTGGCGTCAATGCCGCGAAGAACCAAACGCCGGAAGGGAGGTCTCTGTGATGCGTCGGGAAGCTTTACGTTTTGTCTTGGGAAGGGAGCATGTTAGGTATGAGCCTTGGGGGATTGTGTCGTTGAGTCGAGCATTCGAACGGCGGTACGGCGAAAGGCCGCCGCTCCCGACAATGACACCCAGACGTCACGTTTGGACTTTAAGATGTGCCGACAGGTGCCGTATAGTTCGCGGTCGTCTGATTCGGGATTTGTCTGAATCGTCGAATACCACCTCGCTCTCCCCGTGAAGATCCAGCGCCCCCTCGGATTCGCCGCGACCGGTCTCGTTCTGCTCTCTCTCTCGACTCGAAGCGGTCATGCGCAGGAACCCCCCGTGGCCCCTGAGCCAGTATCCGATGCGGCGGGCGCCGGGAATGCCGGGCCGGAAACCCCCGAGGCAACGCCTGCCCGTGACCAGGATCCGGACAGCGCTTCCCCAGCCCCGGTCGACGCAGCGAACGATGCTCTGAAGCAGCGGCGTCGCGAGGTCGAAGCCGAGATTGCTCAAGCCCGCTCGCGTATCGACGCATGGCTCAGCGAGGCCCGCAAGCAAATGGCCGCTGCAGAAGCGCGCGTCGAGCGAGCCCGCAAGGCCGTCGACGACGCCCGTACCCGACTGTCGAAGCCTGGAGAGGAGGGCAACGCTCTGCTTCGAGCTGCCCAACACCATGCAGAGCAGGAGCTCCAGGCGGCCAAAGACGAACTCGCCCGCGTACTCGCTGAGTATCGGCAGCGCTTCGAAAAGCAAGTGCGTCGAGAGCTCGAACAGCTGAAGGGAGAGGTGCTCGAACGCGCTCGTGCACTGGCCTCCGAGTTGGTGGGCGAGGAAGCCAAGCAGCTTCGTGCGGCGATCACGCAGGCGGAAGAATTGATGAGCGAGGCGGAGCAGACACGAAAGCGAGTCGATTCCGCCCACCAGGCGGTGGACGCAGCCACCGCCGTCCTCGAGGCAGGAGGGGATCTCGAGAAACTCTCGGAGGCGACGGACCGGGTCACGAAGCTGATGGGCCTCAGGCGGGCGCCGCCCACGCCGTACATCGCGGCGGCGCCAATCCCG
>CAWELQ010000022.1:0-200653 GCA_963809955.1 uncultured delta proteobacterium | reverse complement strand
TCGCTACCGGTGTGCCTCGATGCCTGGTGCGCCAGCGTCGCCGCGAGCGTCGCTGTGCTTTGCTGCACGGGCCGCGAATCCTGTGCGGCGGCGCGTGGGTCACGCCTTGTGGCCGCTCTGCCTTGTCGCACGGGCCGCGAATCCTGTGCGGCGGCGCGCAGGTCACACCTTGTGGCCGTTCTGCCTTGTCGCACGGGCCGCGAATCCTGTGCGGCGGCCAGCAGCCCCCTGGTGTGGACGAACCCGTCGATGGGGCCTTGGACTGGTGGCTCGCCAGTTTGGGAATCGCACGGAGGACTGCTGCGGTCGAAGCCCCAGGGAAAGCAAGAAGATAATCCTTGATCGGCAGTGGGGTTGAACGCCCCCACGGGAACTTGCCCTGGTCCAGGCCTTGTTTTAACGCAGGGGTTTAACGGAGAGGTGCGCTATTTGAGTACGACGGTTCACGGTTGCAGCGCATGGAGTCCTTGGAGTTCAACCAGTTTCAGCCGGGGGATGTGCTCGGCAACAAGTATCGGATCGAGCGTGAGCTCGGAGCTGGTGGCTTTGGTCGAGTGTATGCGGCGCACCACGTCGACCTGGGGATGCGGGTCGCCATCAAGGTGCGACGAGTCCGAGGGCGAGACGACCATCTGTGGCGTGAGGCCAAGGCCGCCGCTCAACTGCGCAGCCCTTACTCGGTGCGAGTGTTCGACATCGCGCGGCTCACGGACGGCACTCCCTACCTGGTCATGGAGCTCCTGGAGGGGCAGTCGCTCAGGCAGTACTTGAAGCGGCACCGACAGGTTTCCCCAGGCCTGGCCCGCCGCTGGTTCCTGGAACTGTGCGCGGCGCTCGAAGAAGCGCACGAGCTGAATCAGGTTCATCGCGACATCAAGCCGTCCAACTTGTTTCTGGTGGAGCAGCCGCACGCGCCCCCGCAGCTCAAGCTGCTCGATTTTGGCCTCGCCAAGTCCCTGAAAGGGTCGTCCGCGTCGACCCTGACGGATAGCGGCATCGTGGTGGGGTCGCCCGCGTACATGTCGCCCGAGCAGGTGCGTGGTACCGAGGTGACTCGGCAAACGGATATCTGGTCGGCAGGGGTGGTGCTCTACGAGATGTTGACGGGGAGGCGCCCTTTCGACGCCTCCAGCAACGCCGGCACGCTGGCGGCCATCGCGGCCGACCCCGCGCCGCCGTTGCACGAAATCGCGCCACAGCTTCCCCGCCAGTTCGACGCGGTCATCGCCCGTTGCCTGCGCAAGCGCCCCAGCGAGCGGTACTCGTCGGCTGCCGTTCTCGCAAGCGAGTTAGGCAAACGAGAGGGTCTCTCGACGCAAACCGACGCGAACATGTCGACCAGCATTTCGCTCTCGTCGACTCAGACGAAGGACGAACGGCAGAGCCGGCCTCGGCTTCACTTGGGGCCCGCGCTCGTGGCCGCCGCTTGCTCCATCGTCCTGTGTGGAGCAGCCGCGTTCGTGCTCGATGGACCCCAGCCGGAAGAGCGGGCGGCAGGCACGCCCGGGACCGAACGTCCCGCGCTTTTCGCCACCCAATACAGGGGGCCTGGCAGGGGTGACCCGAGCGGCGTCCAGGGCGTTGAGAGGAATGCCGAGGACGTTCCACCCGGCGCTGTTTCGACCTCCGGCGTCGCCGTTGCTCCGGCGCCTGAAACGACTGCCCCGAAAAGAGCGCCGGCGAACCCGCAACGGCATGTGCGCTTGATGCGGCCCCCGAGGACCCGTGCGCCGGCGGGACCTGCGCCGGCAGCATCGACCGTATCGGAACCCAATCTAGTGGGGCTCTTCAAGGAGCCGGATTTCTGAGTGCTGGTGGGACGACCACGACGTGACGCAGGCTTCCATGCCGGCACAGGCCTCGGCGTGTGGCTCGTGTTACTCTGCATCTGCTCGTGCGACTTCCCGTTTTCGTCGTCGAAATACACGACGACCGACGATGCGCAGCCTGCCGAATCGAACGCCGACATCAGAGCGCCAATCGTCCAAGCCTTCGCTGGCACCGACTCCGCATGCGCCCGGGACCTCGAAGACAACTGCGCTTCCAATCTGGATCGTTGTTCCGCTACTCCTGGGTGTTCGGACTTCGCCGTGTGTGTGCTGGATGAGGCAACGCCCGCCGCCGAGACCACGTGCGGAGACTTGCTGACGACTTCGCTCGATGCGCGCTGGAGCTTCGAGAATCTACGTGCGTGTTGGGCGGAGCGCTACCAGCAATGTTCCGTCGGATCTGACTGGAGCTGCGTGGATCGCTACAACGCGCCCAGCACCGAGCGCTCCGAGTTGACAGTGAGTCAAACCTTGCAGTACCTCGACCAGCCGGGGCGGCGTGCGGACTTCAGCGTACGTATTTGTGGACAGCTGACGGACTGCAAGACACCGATTGCGGAAACCACCACCGATGACGACGGTCGCTACACCGTGACTTTCCCGGTCGGCACGGCGCCCGGCCGACCCGGCAGCTCGTGGCTGGGCTATCGCAAAGTCGACAGTCCCGGCATCTACCCCACACGCATCGAAACCAACCTTCCAGTGTGGGGAAATCGCGTGGAAGTGACGCGCTTGCTGGACTCGAGCCAGGTCGACTTGCTGCGTACACTGAGCGGGGCCGTGCGCGACGAGGCAGTCTTCGTGCAGGTACTGGACTGTCTCTCGAGTCCGGCGGCCAGGGTCCGTCTCGTCCTCCACCAATCCAAGACTGGCCTGGTGGGCTACGTCGGCTCGTCCGAGGCTTCGACCGGTGCTCGAGGCGCGGCCGCTGTCTACAACCTGGAGTTGGGCCAAGAGCAGCTGCTCACGGCCGAGGTCGACACCGACGACTCGGAGCATCCCGTGGTGATCGGCAGGTGGCACGGGTTTCTCGAGTCGGGCGAGGTCGTTTACCTGAAGATGTATCCGGAGCCGAGATGATCGAAAGCGTACTAGCGAGCCTTGCTCGCATCGCCGCGCGAGTGGGGGTCCCGCTCGTCTGCATCGCGTGGCTGTCCAGCAGCTCTGTGTGTTGCGCCAGCCCCTCGCAGACGGGCGTTGAACCCGAAGCCACCAGTGAGGGTGTGGTCGAGATCGCGCGCGAGCATTTCGCTCAGGCTTACGCGTTCGCCGAGACCAGGCAGTGGCGGCGCGCACTCGAAGAATACCGAGCGGCGTTCGACCTGTATCCGCATGCGACCACGCTCTATAATATTGGGTACTGTGAAGTGAAACTGGGAGATCTGGTCAATGGCTGGTACCAGATTGCGCGAGCCACGAAGGGTACCGAGTTCGAACCAGCGCGTCGATTGAGCTCGGAGCGGCAGACGCTGGCAGAAACGGAACGACGGGCCATCGTGCAGCGACTGGCCGTCCTCCAGCTGCCAGAATCGGTACCCCTGGCGCGGCTGCGCGTCGACGAGCGCCCGATCGTGGACGTGAGCCATCTGAAGCCCGGCGCGTTCATTGTGAGCTCCTCGGAGGTCCGAACCTCGCTGCGGGAGGCCCCACCCTCCGGGCCCATTCATGTGTACTTGAACCCAGGACGGCACCGCATCAGTTGGCTCGCAGGCGGCCAAGACCCTGCCGAGCTCGACCTGAGCGAGGGACAGAGCCTGACGCTAGAGTGGCAACCTCCGAGAGCCCAACCAACCGCCTCCCCGCCGCTTCACCCCACGGTCGAGCGCCAGGCTGCGGCGTTTGCTCTGAGGTCCGGCGAGCACGAGGCTCCTCCGACGACGTCGCGCAAGCTGCACACGGCCGGCGCGGTCGCGCTGGTGGTAGGCGGTGCTGGTGTCGGCTTGGCGCTTGCCGCTGGTGTGGTGGCCATACGCACCGACCACGAACTCGGCCGGGTGTGCGACCCCGGGCACCACTGCCCTCCGGAGTATTCCGGGACCGTCGACCGCTACAGGACAGCGGCCACGCTGGCCGATTGGGGCCTTGGGTTGGGGGCCCTTGGAGCAGTCACGGGCCTCGGCCTGTTTTGGCTGGACCGATCCGATCAAGAGCGAATCTCCGCGTCCGTGTCGCCAACCGGCGTCCAAGTAAGCGGCGACTTCTGAGCCATCGAACGCCCTCGTCTGCTCGAGTCATTGGTCGCTTCCTCATTGGTCGCTAGCGACGAGCGCGCTCGTTGATTTGATTCAGAGGGGTGACCTTCAGCGCTCGTGCAGGCCGAGCCCTTTCATCAGTCGGTACAGGGCAAAGCGGTTGGCCAGGCCTAGACGCTTGGCTGCTTCGCTCGAATTCTTCGAGCTTTCCAGAGCCAGGAGCACCTGTTCGGCGCCTATTTCCGCGCTACGGGTGGGGAGCTCGAGTTCGCCGAGCAACGTGTCGGTCACCGTCCAGACAGCCGAGTTCTGTGGGGCGCAAAGCCGGAGCAGGCGCTCCAGCTCTCTGAAGTTCAAGGTGTAGTGGTGCCGGGTCAACACGTCGCACAGCTCCATACTGAGCTGCGGCAGCTCGACGCGCTTCGAGGCACTGCCCCAGCGCTCGACGATGGCACGCGCCAACAGTGGGATGTCCCCCCGCCGGGTGTTCAAGTTGGGCAAGAGCAGGCGTTCTGAAAAGCGCGCCAGCAAGTCGGATTTCAGCACGCTCGGCTCGCGATTCGTCGCGCCAATGACTCTGAGGTCACTGACTCGGAGTTTGTCTTCACCCAGCCGCTGGTACTGTCCGGCGTCGAGCACCCGCAACAGGTTGGCCTGCTGCAGCTCCCCCAATTCGCCCAGCTCGTCCAGAAACAAGGTTCCGCCATCCGCCAGGCCCACCAGTCCCTGGCGCGCGGGAGCACCGTAGTTGGGGTAGCCAGCCGCCTGCCCGAACAGCTCGGCCTCCACGAGACCGGTGGGGATGGTGGCGGCACTTCTCGCAATCAGCGGGCCAGCCCGGCGTGCCGAGCGATCATGGATTGCCCTGACACAGAGTTCCTTGCCAGTGCCAGATTCGCCGAGGATGAGCGCGTGCGCCGAACCTTGCGCGAGCCGCTGCAACGATCGACGCACTTCCCAGATTTCGAAAGTCTCTCCCACGATACCATCCGGATCGGCGCTACCGAATGCGAACGGCGGGTGGGCGAGGGCTTCGATCAACGGCTGACGCTTGACGAGCAGAAACAGCGCCACCCCGTCCACTCCCAGCGTGTCCCCGACACGCGCCCGGCACGCATCGGCCACGACGCCGTTGTGTGAAAGGCTCCGTTTGCCCAGGTTTTTCACTGCGAGCGTGTCGCCCTCGGGCACCAGCTGGCACTGGCGTCGAGAGAGCGTGGGTGACAGCAGAGCACCGGTGGGTTCGTTGCCTCCAGGGCGCGAGCGGGCCAGCTCCAGGTGAGGTGGATCCTCGGGCGCTCGGTCGTAGCCTCGCCCGAGGATGAGCGAGCGCTTCACGGGTGCGCACTCTCCCACCCGCTCGGGTTCATGTCTGGCCCATAGCAACACCAAGTGCAGGCAAGGCTCGCCGACGACGGCTGAGCGATGCAACGCAAGATCATCGGAGAGCGTGAGTGTCGCGTCGCGATCGGCCAACTGGCGGAGACTAGAAACGAACAACGCCGAAGGCAAGGCCACGCCCAAAGCTTTTTCGGCCACACGAACCTGCACCTGCTGCACCAGCGGGCCGCAGCGGAACTGAACCGCAATCGGGCTGCGAGGGCTACGCAAGCGGGAGAAGGCGCCAGGTCCCCCCAAGCGCCTGTGCAGCGGTGGTCAGGCATGTCGCTCGCGCAACACCAGAACCATTCTCTCGTGAGGGCTCGTCTCGATGCGCGCCAACGGCACGGTGCGCGCACCGCGCACTCGCGTGCGTGCACACTCGCCGGGCCCGTAGATCAGCAGATTCTTGCACCGCCGGAGCGGCTGCTGCCCACGGCACGGGACTTGCTGAAGCGGCGCTGGGCGGACGGTCTCGAAGCACGTGGCATCGCGTCCCCCGCCTTTCCAACCTTTCAGAGTTCGTGAGGAAACATGAAGAAACTTGGTTCAGCTATCGCTCTTCTCTTCGCCGGCGTTGCGCTCAACGCGTGCGCGGCAGATACACAAGATCCAGAAACTGGGGCGCCGGAAAACGTCGGCACCAGCAAGGATGAAATCCTGGCCTCGGTCGATGTGGGCTACGGTACCGTCGCGTTTCACAAGATCACCAACGCAAACGGTTCGATGACGACCTTCGTGAGTGAGGATAGTCCGGCCAACTACAAGACGAGCCCTTTCGACAGCGTGGCATACGGACACACGGCGCTCGAGATGTTTCTCGCGGTCGCTCCCGGCGAGGAACCACCTCAGGAACTCGTCGACGCGCAGGCCAGGTCGGCGGAGCGGCTGGGACGCGCGAGTGACGCCATCGTCGTGCCGAGCTTCGACCGCGACGCCCCCATCGAAAAGTCGAACGCTTCGTGCAACGACTGGGCATGGTACGAAGGTGCCGGATGCCCCTACTATACTCACACCAACAAGGCCTACGAGACGGCGTCGAACGGCGGAGACCACTCTCTGTACGTGGGGGACGACAACGACTACATGACGACGAGTGCTGTCACGCTAGCGGCCTGCAACGAATCCAACGACACGATACTGACGAAGCTGAGCATCGACACCGACGGCGACAGCGATCACTCGACCGGAGATCTCGTGCACGGGAGCCAGATAGAACTCCCGGCTGGGTGGAAGCGCCGCTACGTGGCGTTCGACGCGGTCCCGCAATCCTGCGAGATCGTGAACAACACCCTCGTATGCCATGACGCGCAGGTGCGCTATCGCATCAGAGGGTACGCGGACAGCGGCAAACTCTACCGCCTCCGTACCTCGGTTACCGGCTCATACGATGCCCCGTGGTGCATCAGATAGCTCTTCCCGCGGGAACGGCCCGAGCTTTCGGGCCGTTCCCCTCGGCTGGAGCATACTCATGTGCCTCGCATCACTGTTTCCGGCATGCGCCACCGAGACGTGCAGCGACGACACCAGCCAGCTGAGCCTCCCAATCAAACTAAGCGAGGGCGAGCGGGGGATCGAGACGGCGCCCTTCGCCCCCGTTCTCCTGGCCCTGTTCAGCGAAGGGCGCACGACACCGAGCTGCACGGCGACGCGCATCGCACCCGGTCTCGCGCTAACTGCGGCCCATTGTCTCACGGACACGCCGGTCTTCCTACGGACGGCAGCGGAGCAAGCTCTCGTCGACGACACCAGCTGCAAGACCCGACCAGCGGACCCGTTCGTGCGAGACGTCATTCGCCATCCCAGTTTGGACGTCGCGCTCCTCGGATTCGACGCGGCGAGCGATGCCCTCACACTACCTCTGGGCGAGACCGCGCAGGCAGGCGACACTGCCATCATGCTAGGGTTCGGCCTGACCGAAACGGGGACCAGCGGAGCGTTGCGTGCCATCCACGCTCGTATCGAAGCAATCCAGGAAGAGTTCACCGTCGTGCGAGGAGTTCAGGGCGGCGCCTGCGTCGGCGATTCGGGCAGCCCGCTGTTGAGCGACGCCGCGAGGCCACGGGTGCTGGGTGTCCTGAGCCGCGGCAGCGCCAGCTGCCTCGGAACCGACGACTACGTCTCCGTAGGGCAGTTCGCGGGGTGGGTGAAGGCCACGCAAGAACAGTGGACCGGCAGATGAACTCTTCTGGGCGAGCGCCTCGAAGCGCAGGCGCTCACATCAGTGGGTGCTCCGGTCACCGAATGAGCTTCGAGCTCCCGGGCGTCCCAGGTGAGTGTCCGGGTCTCACCCCGCGGCGAGCGCCTCGATGTCACTGCTCGGTCTCATAGTCTCATGCTGTCCCACAGCGGGCAATCGCCGCCTTCGAGGACGTCGAGGACGTTCGAGGACGTCAGCGCGGTCGTGCATCCGAGAGCCTGGTGATGCCGTACGCTGAGCAAGAGCTTCCGCCGGCCACCACGTAGCATCTCCGAGCTCACGTGGCATGAGGCATCATCGTACCACCCTCACGGCTCGCGTCAGTGCGAAAGCCCTTCGTCGCGGCCTCGCGGATCACGCGCGCGTTTCGAGCCGCGCGGCAAGGGCACTGACCCCGCGCTACGCCCAAGTCTATGAGCGACGAAGCCAAGCTGGGGTTGGCAACAGCCGGTCATTTGCTCGTGCTGCCGCGCAACGACCAGCAGGGCTATGCCGAGGCTGCCTCCGTGATGCTCGACGAGTGGAGGCCGCGCTGGTAGCTGCGTGCCTCGACAATGCGTCCGTCCTGCACGCGCATCAGGTTGATACCTTCGGTCGCGGTTCCCCGGGTGCGGAGTCGCCAGGCGACGGTTGCGCTGTCACGGTCGACACGCACGTTCTCCAGCTCGAAACTGAGCTCGGGGTCGAGGGCGAGCTGGCTCCAGAGCGCGACGCATTCGGCCTTGCCGACGCTTCGCGTCCCATCGGTGTTTTCGATCACGCAGTCGTTGGCGATCAATTCGCCGAGAGCACTCGGGTTACGCCGTAGGAACACGTCGTTGAAGCGAGCCATCAGCTGGCGCATGGCCGTTTGTCGTTGCCCGCTTCGCTCGCGCCGCCGGCAGTAGCATGCCACTTCGTCGGCGAGCGCAGCGCCCACTCGGGGCCGTGCTTGCATCCGGGTCACGTAGGCCGAGAGCGCGGGCCAAAGCTCTAGGTCGATGGGCGTGACCGGTGACCAGTTCAGCACGGCGAACATGTAGGCGTCGGCCACGCTGAACGAATCCAGCAAGAACTCACGGTTCGCCAGGTGGGCTGCCAGGAATGCGAGGCGGGGCTCTGCACTCCGGAGTGCTTCGTCACGTTGCGCGTCGGGAGCGTGCTCGTCGAGCAGCGGTGCGTAGCACAGCTTGTGCAACTCCGTACCAGTGAAGCTCAGCCATTTGTGGAGTCGCGCCTGCTCGAGGGGGTCGCCCGGACAGACTCCGGCTTCAGGGCGCAGGTTCCCGAGGTACTGGAGGATGGCTGCGTTCTCCGTGAGGGTCTCGCCACCGGGCAGGGCCAGCGCGGGGACCAGCCCCAGGGGATTGACTCGACGGTAGTCGGCGCCGGTCTCCGTGCGCTGAGTCCGGGTGTCGACCTCGACGCGTTCCAGCGAAATATCTAGTTCTTTCGCTATTATATGGACAGACAGCGAACAGGCGAGCGGTGAGAAATAGAGTTTCATGGAGGGAACTTGCACCCACTCCTGCAATGCGTCCAAAGCAATGATTGTGTATAAGCTATGCGTGAAGCGAATACCTACGGGGCCAGCGCTCGAACGACCGCGGCTCGAGATCAAGGACCTGGAGCTCGTCGTGGCGCTCGCGGAAACCGGCAGCACGGTGGCTGCGTCGCCGCGACTGCATCTCACGCAATCGGCGATCAGTCGAGCGCTGCTCGGCGTGGAGGATCGGCTCGGCGCGTCCCTGTTCGTGCGTCGAGCTCGTGGTCTTTCGCTCACGCCCGCCGGTGAGCGCTTGGTGACTGGCGCCAGAACACTGCTGGCGCATCTAACGGAGTTGGAGCATGCGACGCGCGGCATTCCGGAGCCCGTGTCGCTGCGGCTCGTCTGCGAATGCTACACTGCGTATCGCTGGCTTCCGTCGACGCTCGCAGAGCTCGAGCGCACGGGGATCGATCTGAAAGTGACGCTTTCAGTGGAACACACGCGGGCGCCGGTGGACGCACTCCGTGCTGGGGCCGTAGACGTCGCATTGCTCACTACCGGCAGGGCTGGCCGTGCTCTCTGGGAAGCACCGCTCTTCAGCGATCAGATCCTGTTCTTGCTGTCGCGACACCACCCTCTCGCCGAACGCGCTGCACTCACCCGTGAAGATCTACTCGCTTTCCCGCTGATCACCTCCACGGCAACCCCAGAGCCCGAAGCTCGCTGGTTTCTGGGCAGGCTCTTCGGCCGCGGACGCAAGCCGGCGTTCCTCCAGTTTCCGTTGACCGAGGCTATTGTCGACGCGGCGCGCGCCGGGCTCGGCGTCGCCGTCTTGTCGGAGTGGGTCGCGAGCCCCTATCTTTCGGATCGCGAGCTTTTGCTCAGGCCGCTGCTACGGCGAAAGCTCGAGCGCCCCTGGCGCATCGCTTGTCGACCCGAGCACGCATCAGCCTGCGAGCGGCTCGCTCAGGTGTTGAGTCACGTCGTCCCCCGCTCGACGCCCGTGATCGCGGAGAGACGAACTGCACGCGTCAACGGGCGCGGCTCGGGAGGAGGCTGAGCTGCGAGCCCACAGCCCTACCAGATGTGCCCCAGACTGATTGGAACGACTGGCCTTGCGAGTAGACAGCGGTGGACCGATCGGCCGAGTCCGGGCTCAATCCGCCAGCGGCAGTTCGCCTTGCCCATCGATGCCCCAACAGCAGGCAGGGCCCGAGGCGATATCGGTGCGAACGGGACCACAGAGGATGCCAGCGGTCCAGCTGCCATCGCACGTCATGCTGGCAGTAGCTCCCGATAAAATGTTGTCGGTGTTCGCTACCAAGTCGCTACAGCTTTCGCCGTCGCTCGAGAGTGGGACGCAAGCGTGCACCGCGGTGCTTCCACCGCCGAGATCACAGAGCTGCTCGCTGCTGTCCGCCGGGAAGTAGAGGAAGTGACCGGAAACCACGGGATAATCGGGCGTCGGAGCGGAGCCACCCGTTTCTTGGCAACCTGGAGGACTGGATCGAGGCATTCCGCCGGACGGCTCTTCTGCGCAAACATCTCTCGGCTCGTTCGGAAATTCCTTGTCTTGCTGACAAGTACCATCCATTTCCCAACAACACTTCGCTCCGCCATCTGTCGCTACCCGAACCGGTCCGCAGAAGATCCCCGCGGAGTATGGGTGCCCGCAATCCCTGAACTCGGATAGAACGAGGCTTCTGAGATCGTCCGTGGAATAGGAGAGGTTGTCACAAGAGTCGTCCTGGGACGCCAGGTAGAAGCAGGCCTGGACGGACGGCTTGCCTCCGCCGAGGTCGCAGAGAGGGGCATCCACATCGCCGGGCTGAACCTCGTGGTCCCCAGCCTCGGGTTTTGTTTCCGAATCCCAGTTGCAAATGGTGGGATTTAGTCCGTCGCCGCCGGCCCCCGCATCACCGCCCCAACCGGTGGCGCCGCCGGACCCAGCATCACCGCCGGACCCAGCATCGCCGCCGGACCCAGCATCGCCGCCGGAACTGGTATTGCCACCAGAGCTGGTGTTGCCGCCGGAACTCGTATCGTCGTCCGAGCTCGCCCCGCCGCCCGATCCGTTGTTCGAAACCGTACCATCGGTCGTCCCTGCGTGGGCGCCACCCTTGGACGATGAGGACCCATCCTTCGTCGTTGACGACTCGCCTCCGGCGGATTGACCGTCATCGCCGTTGCTCGTCGTGGCCCCTTCGCACCCAGCCACGGCAAAAGCAAGGAGTGCCCCTATAGCTACCCCCGCACCCGTCCCTCGACACTTCATCATCGGGACGCAGGATGACACACAGCGCCGCTCGAACAAAGCGGCTCACGATCGGGCTAGTACTGGAGACCGTATCCGTAGGGGAAGAGGGGGTCGAACCCCGCGTCGCCCTTGTTCATATTTACCTGGTCCTCGGTTCGAGGCCAACTATGACTGAGTCTGCCCGTGAAGTTGTAATCACCGAAGAGCACCTCGGCGACACCGTCTCCCTCCGTTCCGGGTAACCAGGCGGCGACCCAGGCGTCGGCATCCGCCAGTTTGTCCGTGATGAGCACCGGGCGGCCGCTGACGATGACGGCCACGACTGGTTTACCGGCGCTCCTGGCCTCACAGAGCAGCGCAAAATCCTCGGCGGAAAGCGTGTCGATCGAAGAGACATCCCCGTACCACTCGGCATAGGGGGGCTCACTGAGAACGACGATGGCTGCGTCAGCTTCAGCGGGGGTGGCCACCACGTTAGCCATCGCGGAAATTCCCTGCAAAATCGTGGTGCCCTGGGTCAGGTCGCCGCCGTTCTGCCACGAGATGGTCCAACCACCCGTCTGACGACCGAGGGCATTAGCGCCACTGCCCGCTACCCACACATTGCTTCCTTTGGCCAACGGCAGCACGCCCCCCTCGTGTTTGAGGAGCACGAGGGACTCACGCACTGCCTGGCGCGCGACGGCACGGTGTTCTTCGGAGCCCAGTTGTTCCAAGAGGGAGGTGTCTCGAGAAGACCCAAACAGACCGGCTTCGCACTTGACGGTGAGAATGCGCCTCACCGCATCATCGATGCGATCTTGGCCGATCGAGTCACCCGCCGCAGCGATGATCTGATCCCGCTGCGACGCCCAGTCTGTCGCGGCCATCAGCATGTCCACACCGGCATTGATGGCCGCGGCCACCCCGGGGCCTCGCTGGTTCGGCATGACCGCATCCCAGTCGGTGGTGACGAAGCCCGCAAAGCCCAACTCCTGCTTGAGGATGGTCGTGAGCAATTGCTCGTGGCCCGTCATGTTCACGCCATTCCAGGTGGTGTCGGCCACCATGATGGAACCGAGCCCCGCCCGAATGGCGGGAATGTAGGGGGCAATTCCGTAGGTGCGCATCGCCTCCTCGTCGATTTGCACGTCGGCGCGGTCCACCAAACCACCGGGATCGTTGGTGCCTGCTACCTTACGGGAGGTTCCGTACGTGGCCTGTCCGTCTCCAGCAAAGTGTTTGGCGCAAGCGATGACGCCGGGAGCACCAGAACCTAGGCCGTCACGCCCTTGTAACCCCACCACCTGCGCTGCTCCCAGGAGGCCGACGTCCGTGGGGTCCTCGCTGTAGCTCTCGTACATTCTTCCCCAACGGTCGTCCCCTGCGACGCTGAGCACCGGACCGAAGGTCCAGTTGGCACCCGTCGCCATCATCTCGAGTGCGGTGATCTGACCGATTTGTTCCACGAGGCCGGGGTCGCGCGTACAGCCCAGTCCGATATTGTGAGGGAAAATGACCGCCCCCGTGGCCTTGCTATTTCCGTGGACTGCGTCGATGCCAAACAAGATTGGGAGTCCGTTGGGCGTGTTCTCGCTAGCGTCGATGTAGCCATCGATCAAGCTGGCCCATTCGGGGCCGGAGCCCGAACCCGGGATTGACGAGCCGGACGCGAAGACCGTGCCCAATGCCTCGGCGGACACGTCAGCATTGGTCACGTCTTCGTAACGACCCATCACCATTTGGGCCGCCTTTTGCTCCAAGGACATCTGCTCCAACAGTGCGTTCGCCTGGGTAGCACACGCCTCACTCGGCCAGTCCACCACCGGCGGTTCGTAATTCAGCGGCGGGACGCCGCCAGAGCCGGTGGTGTCGGAACCGGTGCTGGCAGCGCCGCCCGTCGAGGTGTTCGTCGAGGCTCCCTGGCTGCCGCAGTGAGTGCCACTGGTGGAGTCGGCCCCGTTGCCCGTGGACGAATCGGCAGGCGATGGCGATTCTCCGGAACAACCGGCCACGACCGAACAGACACCTGCGACAACAAAGACAAACCGCGCGATCATGACGGCGCTACCGCGGACCCAGCACCCGCTTGCCTCGACTGCCCCGACGCCGCTGACGTCTGTACCAACCCGACACCAGAACTCCGAGCAGTAGGCCTAACCCCGAGCCATCGACGGAACCTCGGGGGCTCAGGCTGCAGCCGGAGTCGCTCGAGTCACCTCCGCCGGCGTCGCTGCCGGGCGGAGGACCATTCGGCGAGGCGTCATCGACACCCAGGGCATCGTCGGCGGTTAGGGCGAGCACCGCGTACCCGTCGACCACACCGACGTTCTGGGGTGTATGAGTCGACAGGTTCTTCGGAGAGGACCAACTCCCGAACAGCCATCCGTCGGGGAAGTCGGGACCATCGAAATCCTCACGCCACTCGAGCGTGAAATCGCCATCGTTGTAGGAAGAATACTGCACCCAATCGACGAATGTATGGGCGGGGACGCTGGCAGGGTCGAACACGCCACCAAAACTGGCGTCGCCGGGCCAGATGTTGAAGCGGATTTGCATCCCTTCGCTGGCGTTCTCGGCGAAAGCCGTGGCCGTTTCTCCAGTGTCGCGTCGCACCTCCGTGCCATCGACCAGCCAGGCGACGTAGTCCGGCGTCCACTCATAGGTATACGTATGGTATTCGCCGCACAAGTCAGCTGCTACCGGGGCGGGCTGCGTGTGTACCTGCTCCGGGTCGCCGTAGAAAGCGTTGGTGTCCAGGGCACATTCCTCTCCTACCTTCTCGAAGTCCAGCTCGTTCCAGAACGTTCCGGGAACCTCTGAGCCATCCTTCCAGAGGAAGAACCCGCCGACGACGCCCGAACCTGGTGCGAAGCGGACGCTAGCCTCGAAGCGCCCGAAGGAGTATGACTCACTCGAATAGAGTTCTGCGCTCGCGGTGGCTTGGGCCGTGGTTGCCCAACCCAAAACGAGAAGTGCGCTGGTCAGGGAAAGTGGCTGGAAGATTCGCATGATGG
Organism: uncultured delta proteobacterium; assembly: GCA_963809955.1. Classification (GTDB taxonomy): domain Bacteria; phylum Myxococcota_A; class Polyangia; order Polyangiales; family Polyangiaceae; genus JAICQQ01. Next base: position 186,331 of record CAWELQ010000022.1, on the reverse strand, counting down.
GATTCTCTGCCCATGGGACATGGGAACGAAGTTATCGGCGGGAGTGAATCACGCCGAGGCGAGGGCTTACCAGTGTCAGAAGTGGCAGCGTAGTCGGCACTCCGGCGCGGTGGCGTTGCGTTGCTAGCGGGTTGCGCTGGCCATAGTGTCGTCGCGTGAGCTCTTGGTGCCGAATTGCACCAGGACAACCCCGGCGCCCACGACGAGCATGCCGAGCCAGTCGCTCGGCATGAGCGTATCTCCAACCCCGGCGCCCACGACCAGCATGCCGAGCCAGTCGCTCGGCATGAGCGTATCTCCGAACGCTAACCAGGCCATCACCGCCGTGACCGGCGGACCGAGGTAGAACAGGCTGGCCACGCGCGTCGCGTCCGTGCGCGCGAGCAGAACCCACATCAGGCCATAGGCGCCCAGCGAAACCGCGAGGGTCAGCCACGCCATCGCGGCCAGGAAGGTCGGCGTCCAGGCCGTAGCCAGCTGCTCGATCAACAACGCAGGCAGAGCCAAAGCGAAAACGGTGCCGACACTCTGGTAAAAAAGTGCCGAATCCACGGGCAGACGGTGTTCATGGCGCAAGGCCGAGCGTCGTTCCAGCAGGCTCGCGAGCGTGATGGCCACGACTGATCCGAATGGCGCCAGCAGGCCAAGTACGGACGCCTGCCCATCCAGCTGCAGCCGCGCGCCCACCGCAATGGCCACGCCGCTGAACCCCACGATCAGACCGAGCCATTGAGACGGCGACGTGCGCTCGCCAGTGACGGGCCCGGAGAAGACGCCGGTTATCAGCGGTTGCAGGGCCACGACGAGGGCCACGATGCCGGCGGGCACGTCGTGCTCCAGGGCGACTAGCACGCAGCCGAGCCAGACTCCATGCGCCAGCACGCCGACCAGCGCGGCATGGCCCGCGCCCGCGGCACCCGGCCAGCGCAAGCGCCCACGCGCGGCCAAGTACGCGACGAGCAGCAGCGTCAGGGCCAGGTAGCGCCAGAACAGCAGCGTCAGCGGACCGGCGTATCGCAAACCGTACTCCGCGCCGACGAAGCCGGAGTTCCACGAAAGCGCGAAGAGGAGCGCCAGCAGCGCTGTCATCTGATGAGTGGAAACCGGCATCACGCGGACTCTACACGTTGCCACCCTGGACGCGCAGGCTCCGAGCAAGCCCGATGGCCCGATGGCCCACAGCGCAACGCGACCGGGAATTGGGCACACGGGCAATGTGCTGGCTACTTCGCTCGCCCAACGCCCAGCGGCTCCCCGGTCGTCATGGAGCAGACCTCCGAGGACGGCCTACGATTTCGCAGCGTTCCAGCCTAACATGTGGAGCACGCAGTCCCCGATCTGTCCAAACCCTAGGTTCGTCGGATCTCACCCGTCGGAGTCGAGGGCGGCTCGGAGTGGGTGATCCCGAGCCGAGCGCCTTTACGATTTCGCCTTGCCAGTTTTTCTAAATCGCGTCGCCTGGCCATTGGGGCTGTTGCTCCCGATTGGTCGTCCGAGACTGCGATTGTGAGTTGTCCAGTTTAACAAATTGCATCGCGCCAGCAGACCACAATGAGAACCGGCAAGCGCTGTGGTCGCCCTGAGGCTCGAGTGTTAGGTTCCAGCTCACCATGCTGCGGCATCACTCGTCTTTGCCAGTCGCGCACCCCATGAATGGGCAAGCTCGCGCTCTTCGGCAACGGCCAGCTGGAGGCGGAGCAGGTTCCGCTGGTCGCGCTTGGTCCAGGCTTAGAGCAGGAGCGCCACGAACAGGAGCGCCACAGGCTCACACATAGGCAGCATAGTCCGCGCCTCCTCGAGTAGCGCAGGGAGAGCAGCGGCGAAGGAGAATTGAAGCATGATCCAAATGCTGAAAAGGCAAAGGTCCACCAAGTCGTCGAGCGTTCTGGAATGCTTGGCCGTTCTGAGCACGACGTGGTGTGCCATCGCTTGCGTGGATAGCTCCGAAGACCCCATGGATGAAGCAACCACCTCTGCGAATACGAGCGGAACTGGCGGCGCCGCGACGACTAGTGCGGACACCACAGCAGATGGTGCGACCACCAGTTCAGGTCCAGATACCAGCGATGCCATCGCGTGTCCGACACCCACCGAGGCCCTGATCATGGATTTTACTTACGAGCCATCAGGAGATGGCAGCCAGGCGAGCTTCGGCGACTTTACCGAGACGTTTTCCGGTGGCACGTTCGTTTATCCGAACGCAGAAGAAATGACGATGTATCCACTGACCTCGGATATCACGGACGATAACTGGCATATCACGGGAACAGTGGGGGAATACTCTGGGTTCGGGCTGTTCTTCAATGAGTGTACCAAGTTCGACGCGTCCGCATTCGACGGCATCGAGTTCACCATCAGCGGGGACGTTGGTATGGGAAAGACGATAGACTTTCGTGTGGGGACGGCTGCCGATACGGTGAGTCACGAGTGGCTTCACGCGAACGGGCAGACGGCGGAGCCCGCGAACTTCGGTCGCTGCCTGCCTCCTGGCTCCAATCAGTACGACGGCAGTTGTAGCGAACCCGTAGTCACGGTGACTGTCACGGAGACGCCCACGGTGGTAACGGTGCTTTGGGATGATCTCACGGGCGGCTCGCCTGAAGCCTCGGTAACGCCCAGCGAACTGACCAGCATCTCTTGGGCCTTGCCGGCGCCAGCGGGTGTGGACACCCAAGCCGTGACCACGTACTCCGTCGACTTGGTCGTCGACGATCTGCGGTTCGTCAGTCAATAGCGCGCGAATGAAGGTCATGAGGTCATGTCCAACTGTTGTCGGACCTGCCGCCGGTACGCTCCGGGTGTTATACCCAGTTCGAGCTTCAAGGCCCGGTTCAACAACGAAGCGCTGGTGAAACCGCTGCGCTTTGCCACTTCGTCCACGTTGAAGTCGGTGGTTCGCAGCCAGTGCTTGGCCTTCTCCACATGGGCACGCTGGATCTCCCGTTGAATAGTGCGGTCGAGCGCTCTGCGAAAGCGCCGCTCGAGCTTTTGGCGCCCGCAACCCACCGCGTGAGCCACCATCGTGACGGTCAAGCGCTGCTCGGCATGCTGGCGGATCCAGGCGACGGCAGCGGCCACGAGCTCGTCGCCAACTGCAAGCACATCGGAAGAGCGCCGTGCCACCACGTCTATCGGGGAGATCTGGACGCGCTTGCCAGCGATGGGTTGGTGCCCGAGTGCCAGGCGTACCAACATCGCTGCGTTCCTACCCACTTCCATCCAGGGGATCATCACGCTGGAGAGAGGTGGTGAGACCAGCTCGCAGGCGAGCACGTCGTTATCGACGCCCACGAGCGCGATGTCTTCGGGGATGCGCAGACCAGCCTCGCGTGCATAGCGCGTCACCGTGTGCCCCCAGCTGTCGGTACACGTAAAAACGCCGCAAGGCTTGGGGAGCGAGCGCACCCATGCCACCATGGCTTTGGGGTCTTCTCCCCACCGTGTGTACGTGCAGTCGGCGTGGCCCCAGCCCGGGATGACCTTGGCGCCCGCCGCACGCACATGCTCGATGAACGCTTGCTCGCGCAGCACGGCGAAGGGAGCGTCGTTGTAGCGGAAAGTGCTAACACTTCTGAACCCTCTCGCGAGCAGGTGCTCGGCAGCCAATGCTGCGATGGCCTCCTCGTCGAGGCACACCGAGGCAATACCGTTTGCGCTGCGGTCGTGCGTCAACGAGATCAATGCTGCGGGCGCGCACTGCTGAATCGTGTTCAGATCGAGATCAGGGCTGAAGACCGCGGCGTCTGGCGTCCACTCGCCCGCAACCCAGCGCAGATTGGCATCTGGATAGTAGTGGAGCACCGTCCAGTCCCGTTCGTGGGCGACTGCCATGAAGCCGCTCAGGATGCCGCGCGACCAAGCAAGGTCGGTTCCGAGTACGATGAGCACGCGCGGCGCAGTCATGGGGGCATCACTCTACACCGGTCATTGGGCACGGAGGGTTGATTTGCGATATTGGTACTCCCCGTTCTTTTACATTGCGTCAGGTGAGATGGCGCGAGGGTCGGTGTGATCCCACGAGAGCTGGTACCAGCGGTCGGCACCCTGGAAGTAGTCCCGGTCATAGGGGGACTGGGGGCTCCAGTCATCGTCGGCGTTGCCGTCGGAGTCGAGCACGACCGAATAGATGTAGCTCTTGCCTGCGTCGTCCGTAGGTACCGGTGCGGCCAGCTGCATGAAAAAGGTGTCGATCGGGGCCTGGGGCAACGGATCGGAGTCTCCGTCGACACAGACGACCGTGCGGGTAGCGTCGCTCTGTCCGCAGGGGTAGGTGCATCGCTGCTGCACGCCCCACCGCAGAGCTTCTCGTCCGTGTGCTGGAAGCAGCAAAGACCCCCGCCACTGCAGACAAGAATGTCTACCGGGTCCCCTTGAGAGTCGGTATCGAGGACCTAGGTGTAGTGCCCCGTCACCTTCACGCCCCCTTGGAACGATAGACCGTAGATACCAATCCCCGTGAAGGTGACGTCGTAGTCACGCCGGCTGCATCGACACCCCCTGTCCCGGTTGCGGGGCGTCCGTCGGGGTCAGCGGCGCCCGATAGCTTGGGTACACCTCATTGTCGATGCTGTCCCAGGTCATGGTATCCCAGGTGATCCGAATCGTATTGTAGTCGAGGGCGGTGATCCCGGGCTTCCGGTCGGGCCATTCAAGGCCGGGTCGGTCGGCGTAGATCTTCTCGCCCTGCAAGCGCGCGTTCAGGCGGTAGCGCACGGTGAAAGACTGGCCAACGAAGGCATCGCGAGGAGGAACCAACGTCTCGATGCTGCGGACGGTGCTGTTCTCGAAGAATAGAACGCTGAAATGCGAAATCTTACCCCTCACGTGCAGGTTGTCATCGGTGGGCTGCAGCACCTCGAGCTCCAGTGGCTCATCGCCGGCGACTCCCGCGTGATGGCCGATGAGCTCTTGCACCTCGCTCGGCTCGAAACTGACTTCCACGGTTGCCGGCTCGGACAACTTCAAACCCTCGGGCTCGAGGCGGTAGGCGGCAAGGAACTCGCCGTCGCTGAGCGTGTTGGCGAAGTCTGCCTCGGCGATGGGCGTCACCGTGATATCGTCGCTCTTGGTGCCGGCTGGAAGGGCTCCCGCGGGGATGGTCAGAGTGAGCTTCCCGTCGTCGGCAGGGATGACGAGGTCGCTGCCCATGGTCGTGCCCTCGGTAGCGGGCGGCTCGTTCCCTCCGCATCCCACGAGCCATGCGGCGCCCAGGCAAAGAGAAAGCAGCATCGAGCGCGTGAAGTTGGTCATGGGTAGGCGAGCTGGAGCACTACTTTTCGACGAAGGAAGAAACCGTCACGTCGTTCCCGTCGAACTCGAGCGTCACGCTGCGATCCGCGGTCACGATCGTGATCGTTTGGCCCGCATTCAACATCGTCACGTCGTCCCTTTCGTCGGAAGTGCCGGCGGTGGAAAGGGTGCCTTCGGAGCTGGAGTCGAATGTGACGGGGCCAAACACCCCACCGTCAGAAGCCATCCGATCGCCGGCCGATGCGCTGTACTCACCGCTGCCTGTATTCAAAAGGAAGCTCATGTACGCCGTCCCACCAGGAGGGCAGTCGCTGGTCGACCGCGGGTCGAGCGAGTAGCCCACGCCTCCGCCGATCAACGTCTGGCAAATGCTGGCCCCGATTGTCGTAGCGGACCCCCCGGCCATCATGGTCACGGTCGCCGGGGTGGCCAAGCCCCCGTCCCCATTGGAACTCCCGCCCGTGCCGCTGCTGATCGAGTTGGCACTTCCGCCCGTGCCGCTGCTCCCCCCACTGCCATCCGCGCTCGTCCCGCCGTTCGTTCCGGCCCCCCCCCCCGCTCCCGTCACCACCGCCGCAACCCGAGGCGAACGAAAGGAGGAGAAGGCCGATCCAGCGTGGAAAATGTGCTCTGCCCATCGTCAAACGGTACCTGGTTTACGCTGGCGCTGGCCTCCTACATTCGTAGGAGATCGGAGCTTCAGGCATCATGATCTCGACCAGCACTGATGATACTCTGGGTGTCGGTGCGTCCAGCTGCGCTTCTCGATGTCCTCGACTTTGTGTACGCCGCCGCTCTCGATGAGGCGCGCTGGCCCGATGCTCTGCGCGCATTGAATCAGGCCTTTGATGGGTCTGGAGTCACGTTGGAGGTGCACGCTGGGAAGGGTTCGCTCGTGTTCTTCGAGCATGTCGAACTTCCCGCCCATGGCATCGAGCAGTATGGCGCGCACTACCACAGCGTGTGTCCGCGCCTGCCGTTCCTTCAGGCCCTTCGCGCCGACGAAGCTGCCTGCGATGCGCTGCACATATCGGAGGCGGAGATGGACCGCTCGGAGTTCTACGCCGACTTCCTCGCTCCCGATGGGCTTCGCTACTACATCGGCGGTACGCTGTTCAGCCGCGGCAGCGACTACGGCATCGTGTCCATCCAACGCTCGCGGCGGCGCGGGCGCGCCAACGACGCCGAGCTCCAAGCGATGTCGCGGCTACTCCCGCATCTGCGCAATGCCGTTCGGATCAGTCATGACGTCGGCTCGGCCTGGAAAAGGGAAGAAGAGCTGCGGGCGCTGTTCGAACGGCTCCGTTTCGGCGCGGCTCTGGTCGATCACCGCGGCAAGGTCATTTACCTCAACCGCGCCGCGCGGGCCCTGCTCTCCGGATCGGGCCCGCTTCGCGTCCGCGATCGCACGCTCACAGCGGCGACGCACGGCGAGGCCGCGCACTTCAGGACACTGCTTCGCGCCGCACTTCCGGTGGACGGCCGCCCCCCGGTCAGCGGAGCCTGCACCGTCGGCACCACGCACTCAGAGGGACCCCTCTCGGTGTTCTTCTTGCCTCTCCCCGAAAATCGGGCCCGGCGCCCGTTTCTCGATGCCGAACGAGAGCACGACGCGGCCGCGCTGGTGCTGTTGTCGCGCGACCACCGACCGCGCGCGGACGCTGCCCCAGTCATCGCCGCCGTGCACGGCCTGACTGCTGCAGAGACTCAGCTGGCGATCGCTTTGGTCGCTGGCCGTTCCGTCGAGCAACACGCCGCGCGCACAGGCGTCAAGCTCAGCACCGCGCGCACGCACCTGGTCAACCTGCGAGCCAAGCTCGACGCCCGCACCCAGGCCCAGGTCGTCGCCAAGCTGCTCGCGACAATCCCACCCGTTACCCTTTGATCGGGCTCGTGGGGCCGAAAGCCCGAGCCGCGTCTTGGCCCGGCGCTTCAGTGAGCGGCTGAGCTGTCTGGCGAACGCGCTCGCCTCGCCTTTTCCGGGGTCCTTGGCAAACGGGAATGTGCGTCCGCCCCTCCTCGGTAGTATCCAAGCGAGGCGCTGTTCCTCAAGGAAGGTCTCGTGAGCACGAGGAAGAAGAAATCGCCAGTACGAACGCACGTGCAGTCGAACGGAGCTTCGATGTACGGAAACCCTCCCGCTCCCGAGAGTCCCCTGACCCACCCGGTCAGGGTCATCGCTGCGCGGGATGTGGGGCGCGTGAACCGACTCCGCAAGATTCTGTCTCGCACTGCCTGAGGCTGGGGAGCGCCTCTCCCACGGCGAACCCACGTGGTTTGCCGGCAAGGGTAAGGTCTTCGCGATGCTCGACAATCACCACCATGGCGCGGAGCATCTTTCCGTATGGCTCCCTCAGGCCGTCGGAGTGCAGGAGTCGCTGGTCGAGCACGATCCGTCGCGCTTTTTTCGGCCGCCCTACGTCGGTTCGCGCGGGTGGGTCGGTGTGGTCCTCGACACGAAGCCGGATTGGAAGGTGGTCGCGGAGCTCGTTCGCGAGGCATTCGCACATGTTGCGACGCGCAAGCTCGTGGCCAAGCTGGGTGGGAAGTTCCAGCCATAGCACCCGCTGCCCCGCATTTAGTTCCCCAACAATCTCCGCCGCCGATTGCCGCCTCTGAACATGTTCGACAGTCGTCCCTGCCCAAATGGGGCATCGCGGCAACCTTTCCCGTGACGCCATAGTGCGGCTCCACTGCACCAAATCTGGGAACAGCTCTTCTTTGATCGGTGTTGGGATCGAACGAAGCAGGCCCTCGTATCACTCCCACGACGGACCATCAAAGATGTGTTCAGCGAAACCGTAGCAGCCACGCAACGCCTTCGTGTGAAAACAGGGTGGAGAATGTACAGATTGAAGGAGCGACGACGCCGAGATGAATGCTCAAATTCACTTTAGTACGACATGCCGCAAGGTCGCGGCACCCACGACGAATGAAACAGGGGATACTGGGGGGGTGCTGGCACAGAGGTCGACGGCGGAATGGTGCTGAGAGCCCGATCTTTAGTAGGACCCGTGAGCCCCAGCTGCACCCCGTACTGCGCCATCGGGTCGCAAGACCTGAGGAGCGCGTCTCGTAGATTTGAAGGATGAGGGCTCCGCGCCGGCACACCTACAAAGGAGGCGTGGAATGGAAGTGCTGTATCAAAGTTGTGCTGGCCTGGACGTGCACAAGGAGACGGTAGTTGCGTGCGTGCGGCACGGATCAGGACGGAGCGTCAGCCACGACGTACGCACATTTGGGACGACGACGACCGAGCTACTCGCTCTTTCGGACTGGTTGAGCGAACGGCAGTGCACGCACATCGCGATGGAAGCGACAGGCGTGTACTGGAAGCCCGTGTGGCACGTCCTGGAGGGCTCGTTTGAGCTGTTGCTCGCCAACCCCATGCATGTGAAGAACGTGCCGGGCCGCAAGACCGACGTCAACGACGCGACGTGGCTCAGTGACCTCTTGGCACACGGGCTCATCGAACGGAGCTTTGTCCCGCCGGAGCCGATCCAGGATTTGCGAGCTCTGACGCGGACCCGCAAGCAATTCATGCGGGAGAAAACGCGGCACGTGCAGCGTCTTCACAAGACACTGGAGGACGCGAACATCAAGGTGACCAGCGCAATCAGTGACCTGATGGGCAAGAGTGGCAGGGCGTTCTTGAGCGCTCTCATCGCTGGAGAGACGGATCCAGAGAAGCTGGTCGAGCTGCGCGATGCGCGCTTGCGCGCCCCGCGTGAACGGCTCGTCGAGACGCTTCGAGGTCGGGTCACTGCCAATCACCGGCTGCATCTCAAACTCCACTTTGCTCAGGTGACCGCGATCGAGCAAGCCATCGCTACGATTGACGCCGAGCTGGAGGTCTTGCTCCACCCTTTTGCTGACGCGGTCGCACGCCTGAAGACCATACCCGGCATCCAACAGACGACAGCCCAGATGTTGGTCGCGAGCTCGGGGTCGACATGAGCCGATTCGCGACCGTCGGCCACCTGATTTCCCTGGGCAGGGCTGTGTCCACGCAACGACGAAAGCGCAGGCAAGCGCCGGTCGACCAAAACGCGAAAGAGCGCCCGCTGGCTCAAGAACGCGCTCGTCGAGGCGGCTTGGCCGCGGCCAACACCCGCGGCTCCTATCTACGGGCCCAGTTTCTTCGGCTACGCGCTCGCCGCGGACCCAAGAAGGCCGTTGTAGCCGTGGCCGCCTCGATGCTGACGGCAGCCTATTTCATCCTCCAGGATGGCACCGACTATCAAGATCTCGGGCCTGATTACTTCGATCGAATCGATCGCGGCAAGACCGCCCGCCGACTCGTGCGTAAACTCAAGGAACTCGGCTACGAGGTCGACGTCAAGGAAAACGCCGCGTAAAAATAGGGGGAATGCCTCGAGCAACGACTGTTTCCTCGTAGTCTCCATGCAAGTAGGCAGGCCTTCATGGAGCTTGCTCCACACATCAGCGTGTGTAGACTATGACGCATGGCGACCAACCTGGCGATCGACGACCAGCTGCTGCGGGAGGCTCAGCGTGTTGGTGGGCACCGTACGAAAAAGGACACGGTGAACGAAGCACTGCGGGAGTACATTCAGCGTAGGCAGCAGGCGAAGGTCGTGGAGCTGTTCGGCCAGATCGAGTTCGACACGGCATACAACTACAAGAAGCAGCGGCGTCGCCAGTGAGGGTGTTGGTAGACACGTCGGTGTGGTCAATAGCGTTGCGGCGTGCGAAGCGAGAGGGCGACCCGACGACCCGAGAACTCGGGGAGCTGATCGCGGAAGGACGGGTAGTGCTGATGGGTGCGGTACGCCAGGAGCTGCTGTCCGGAATCAAGGCGAAAGCCCAGTTCGAGCTTCTGCGAGAGCACCTGCGGGCGTTTCCAGACTTGGAGCTGGACGAGGCCGACTACGAGGAAGCAGCAAGCGCATTCAACCGATGCCGTGGGAAGGGGATTCAGGGGTCGAACACGGACTTCTTGATCTGCGCGACAGCGTATCGGCGAGACTTGGCAATCTTCACGACGGACCGTGACTTCGAGCAATACGCCAAGCTGCTGCACCTGGCGCTTCACAGCCCGCGATAGTGACGAAGAAATCCTGATGCGAAAGTGGAATCGGGGACGTTTTGGCGGAGGACAAGCACTAAACGCAGTTCAAATCTCCTGGCGCTCCGCTAGACTGCGGGGATGGGTGATGGTGGCAAGGTGAAATGGGTTTTGTTGGGTGGTGGGCTTCTCGTGTTGGGCTGCGGGCGCACCGAGCGGGAAGGTGGGGGCAGCGATGCGGTATCGGACGGGACGAGTGGCTCGGGAGGTACCGTAGGCTCGAGCGGTCAAGGGTTGGTGACGAGCTCGGTCGCCGTCGTCACGGGTTCCGCCACCACGGTCTCGACCACCACGGTCTCGACCACCGGCGTTGCCATGGGTGGGGCCGGCGGCAACGGCTCCGGTGGAGCGGCAGTTGCCCCAAGCGGTGGAGCCAGCTCCGAGACGACAGGGACGGGTGGCACCGAAATCGACCCCGGTTCGGGTGGCGCTGGCAATGCGGCGGGTGCCGCAGGCGCTGCGGGCACCGGCTGTGACTGCGACGGGCCCTCGCTGCTCGTGTGTGGTATCGACGGTGAAACTTACGATGCGAAGTGCGGCAAGGGCTGTGTCCCCGTCGAGGTCGCATGCAACCGGGCTTGTCCATGCGCCGAGTGCCAGTGCACGGGTGTCTTCTCCAACGAATGCGAAGGTTCCGAAAACGACTACCGCTGCAGGACGTACGAACTCGACTATGCCGCAGCTGAAGCTGCGGGCTGCCGAATGCATGGCGACGACATCGAGTACGGATACTACAGCCGTCCCGTCGGCTTCTGCTGTCCGATACCGACGACGGGCCTGGACGAAGCGTTGTGCGGCGTGGGCAGGGATTGACGCCACCCGCTGCTCGAGCTCAGCGGCGTGAAACTCGAGTACTGCGATGGTGAGATCCCGCTCGGCGCACCGGCTTGACCGGGTGTCCATGTAGATGGGCTCGAAAGACAGTTCGTCAAACCATGCGCTCCCGTCGTTCAGGCTCGCGCGCGACGCCCGAGGAAAGCGATTGCGCCAGGCAACATACCCAACAGAGACACGCTCACCATCGTACTGCCGGTGGGCAGGTCGGCGACGAACGACACGTAGTAGCCCAGCACGGCGGCCGTGGCAGCCAAGCCCATGCTGAGGCCGAACGCGATGCGCATGCGCGAGGTGAGTAGCAGCGCGCTGGTTGCGGGAACCACGCTGAAGGCGAACGCGGGGAGCGCGCCGAGCGCGCGCGTGACGATCGAGATCGATAGACCGATGGTCAGACCGAGCAACAACCCCCAGCGTTGGGCCGGCATGTTCTGGGCACGTGCTGCGTCGGCGTCGAAGGCAACCAGCAAGAAACGGTGCCGGAACAGCAGGTGCACCACGAAGGTGAAGGCCGCCACGAGTCCGAGCATGACGATTTCGCTCGGGGATGCGACTACTGCATCGCCGAACAGGGCACCCTGCACGTGCTGGTAGTCTTGAGCGAGATAGCGGGCGAGCACGAGCGTGAGCGCGGAGGCGCTGACCACCGCGATGGCAAGCACCGCGTCGTTGGCGATGCGCGCCCCGCGTCGCGGTAGGGCGAACAGCCCAGACGCTGCCACTCCGAGGACGGCGCCGAATAGCAGCGGACGCAGATCGTCCTCGGCTGTCGCGCCGGCGAGCAGAGCCACGACGACGCCGAGGCCCGCCAGCTGCGACACCGCGGCGCTCACGAACGCGCTGCGCATCAGCGTCACGTAGACGCCCAGATAGGCGAGCAGCATGCTGCCGAGCACGGCGGCAACCATTGCGTCCCGCCACAAGAACCAACTGTCGAAGAAACTGACGGGGTCGCTCATAGGTGAAAGCTCACGACAACGTGACCGTGGCACTCGCCGACCTCGGCCTCGGTTCCGTAGACCTCACGCAGCACCGCAGGATGCATCAGGTGCTCCGTGGAACCCTCGCGGAATAGATGTTGGTCCTTGTCGAGAATAGCCAGCCGTCCGGCGTGGCTCGCGGTGAGCCCGAGTTGATGACTGACGAGGATGACCGTCAGATGGCGCTCGCGGCGAATTTGCTCTATTTCGTGCAGTACGCGCTCTTCGTTCACCGGGTCGACGGCCGCAGTCGGCTCGTCGAGTACGAGCAACTCCGGATCCACCACCAGTGCTCGGGCGAGCAGTACGCGCTGCTTCTGTCCACCCGACAGCTCGCGGAACAGCGACTGCGACAGGTTTCCGATGCCAAAGCGCTCCAGGGCGGCCTGTGAGCGGTCCCAGTGTTCGCCACGAAGACGTTTGAAGAGCGCCAGTCGAGGCACCAGATTGAGCGCCACCACCTCCAGCGCGGTGAGCGGGAACAACTCGTCCAAGGCGCTCTGCTGAGGCACATAGCCGATGGCAGGGCGCGCCGTGGGATACACCACGTTGCCGGACAGCGGCGCCAGGATGCCGCACATGGTCTTGACCAGCGTGCTCTTGCCGCCGCCATTCGGCCCCACCACGCCGAGGTAGGTGCCGCGCTTGAGGTCGAGAGAAAGTGCCGGCAAGAGTGGGCGTCGGTAGCCGAGCACCACCTGATCGAGCCGAATCAGTGACGTGGCTTTCCCAGCCGCCCGCACGGGGGGATCCTTGGATTCGAGCAGTTGTGCCGTACTCATCAGCCGCCATCCGGGGTCTGGTCACACGCGGCGCGCAGCGACTTGATGATGTGATCGATGAAGTCGTCATAGCTTTTGATACCTGGTGCGCCGACGTCTCCCGGCAGGCTCACGATCTTGGCGCCGGTCTTTTCGGCGACTACGCGAGTGGTTTCCGCGTTGTACCAGGGTTCGCTCAGGATGACCTTGACCTTGGCCTTGCGCATCTTGAGGATCAGTTGAGCGAGGTGCTTTGGATTCGGTGAAATGCCGGGAAACGGTTCGATGAAGCCCTGGCGCTGCAGACCGAGCCAGTTTGCGAGGTAGACCAGACTCTCGTGAAATCCGACCACGGAGCGACCGCGATAGCGCGCCATCGCGGCTTCCCAACCAGCGACCTTTCCGGCCATGCGATGCTTGAATTGAGTGGCGTTCTTCTTGTAAGCGTCGGCGTGATTGGGGTCGATCTTTCCGAGGCGAGCGGCGATGCCGTCGGCGACGCGGACGGCATAAAGCGGACTGTACAGGTAGTGCGGATTGCCATCGGGGTGAACGTCGCCTTCGCGCCGGCTGACCGCGGAACCCTTGCGATCGAGCAGTTTGCCGGCGACCGACGAGGCATCGAGATTGCCGAGCTTGCCGAGCTGAATCTGCGCGTTGCGGGCATTCTCGATGAGCGGCGGTAGCCAGCCGATCTCCAGAGCCAACCCGACGTAGACGAGCAGGTCCGCCTTGTTCAGCTTGACGACGTAGCTCGGCCGTCCGTCGACGAAGTGGGGATCCTGTGTCGGCCCGGCCAGGGTCGTGACATCGGCGTACTGACCCCCGACCTCGCGCGCGATGGCCCCCAGGCCTGGAACGGAAGCCACCACGTTGACCTTGGCGCTCGCCAGCGACGCCAGCGACAAGGTCAGCAAAAACGCTATGAATGAAAACACTTTTTGCATGATGCGGGCCCTTTCAGAACGGATGCGCGCCATGGGAGCCCATGACGAACTGGTATTGGAGGAACGCCTCGTGCACGGCCTTCCTCGAATGGGTGAACTCGGCCGGAACGGTCGAAGCGAGCGCGGCTTGCTGCGATGCTGAAACGCCGGACCAGCGATCGATGTTGTACTGGAGGCGCCAGCGCTGGAATTCCGAAGCATAGAACGACAACGCAGCGCCTCCCCTAAGCTGCTTCGCAGGAACCATGAACGGCAGTTGCTCGTTGTCGAAGTTCATCGTTCCCTTGAATTTCGACGGAGCTCCGATCAAATCCACGCGCGTCGCGATCTCCCAATGCTTGCTCAGGCGTGCTTCGAGCTGGGCGTACAGGCCGCCTTGATCGACGCGCCCGGTCGGGAATTGGGACTGCCGGTAGATGTACTCCGCAGTCAGGGCCAAATAGCGCAGGCTCTCGAGCTCGCGCCATTTGATGTAGATGTCACTGCCGGCCATGCGGGTGCGGTTGTCGTCGCGGAAGCCGGCGCCCCCGGTGTCGTTCGGACCCTCGGCGCCGCTGATGCCCCAGGTGAGAGACCAGCTGTCGGTGACGGGAAAGAACTGTTCGATGCGCCCGACGCCCACGAAGTCCTTCACGCTCCTGGTTTCGTCCGGCGGCACGCCGAACCCGACGCCTGTGTTCGCTGCGGCGAGATACGCTTCGATCTGGAGAAACCAGGGTGTCGGCGCGAGCCACGACACGTCGAAGCCGAGGCCGCGCAGCTGTTCGCTGCCAATGAAACGGCGATTCGGTAGTGGCGCGTCTACGAATGGCTGAGTCTCCAGGAAGTGCTGGCGGTTGAAGCGACCGAACGGTGCGAGCATCTCGCCGCCCTTGAGCTGGAGGTTTGCGGGCAGCCCCAGGGTCGTGAAGTAACCTTCTTCTACCTCGATGCCTTCCAGCCCCACGGACAGGAAGATGTCCGCGCGCAAGAAGGGGTCGATGTAGCTCTGGAAGGCGACCTCGAGCTCTTGGAGCTGGAACGACAGCCCCTTGTTGTTCGAGGTGGGGTCGTGCCCTTCGGGTCGTAGTGTCGGCGTGTCGGAATACCAACCACCGAGGCCGGTGAAAATGGCCGAGATATTCGGCAAGAGCTTCTTGCTGCCATAGCCCTTCTCCTGCATCTTCACCGCCGAGCTTTGTGCCGACAGGGGAGCTGTGGCGCCGATGCCGCCTCCGTTTTCACTCGACACGCCCCCGGCAGTGTCTTTGCCCGTGCTGTCTTGGCTTCGGCTGGCCCCGCCAATGTTCGGGCCGAGCTCCTGAGACAGCTCTTGCTCGAGCTGTTTCTCCTCCTCCGCTTCCGTAGTGGTCGTCGGGGCGGCCGGGCCGTCCGCGGCAGGACTGGACTGAGCCCCGGTGGGTGCGGCCGGCACGGCTGGTGGCGGCACTTGGGACTCGGTCGTGGGGGGTGAAGCGCCGGTGGGGGGGGCGGGGGCGCGCGCTCGTGGCGCCGTTTGCGCGGGCGGGGGGCTCGTCGGTGCGAGTGGCGCGGAACCTGTCGCTGCTGGGGGATCGGCGAGCGCCGCTCCGGCGACGGCGCAGATGGCGGCGGCTGATGCCGACGCGAGCAAATGTGGGATTGGGCGGCTGTTTCCGCCACATGGAAGATTCATTGTAGATCGCTGCCTCCGTTGGGATGAAAGCCCGGTGGTATGCCGCCACCAGGCCAAGCCTGTACTGCTGCCTGGACGCGGACCGCGAGTGCGGACCGCTGATCGATCAGGCGGCGCAGTCGAGCGCCGCCTGCTTACGCGGGCGGCGACAGCTTCGGAGCGAGCGACAAAAGTGAAACCGGTGGAGCGACGCTCAAATCGCACGCCGCTGGAGGCACACGACCGGTGACGGGCGCGAGCAGTCTCGTCGAGCCGTTGGCGGCGACGATGGCCAGTTTCTCGCGCAATGGCGATAGGAGCGAGCAGTGATCGTGCGGTTGTTGATCGGGCGCTCCCGGCGCGACCACCGGAAGAGTCGACTGTGGGGCATGCGTGACCGCGACGGGAGCGCGGCTCACGTGGGCCAGTGCACCGTCTATCGGGCAGATCCGGTGTGGCACGAGCGCCAGGTGGGTCAATGCCAGCAGCTGTCCGAGCACGAGCAGCGTCGCCAACAGGGCAGCGAGCGGCTCGAGCCGGCCTGGCGAACTAGCAGTGGGAAACCTGGCCTTCGACACCTTCGTCCAGCAAAGCACCAGAGCTCGCTGAGCGCAAGCCGGAGCTCGGGCGAGCCCTGCGGAGCGGCCTAAAGAGCTACTCGTTGACGATGAGCTTTCCGTCCTTGTCCGCGTCGACATAGGCGTCCTTCGAGGCGTTTTTCACGAACACTCGGTACTGGACTTCCGTCTCGAACGGTAGGTTGCGCTTCAACACCACGTAGCTCACTTCACCACCCGGGTGGGCGAGCTCATGCACGGCCCGCTTGGCCAGATCTGGAATCACGTCGACCTTGATATCATCGATGGAGTACAGACTTTCTTCGAGCGAGTCGGTGCTTTCGAGAGACACGGACTGCGCCGCTCCGACTTTTCCGTTGCGGTACTCGTACTGGACGACTTTTCCTGGGTGCTTGGGATCCTGCGCTTGGACCTGTACGTGGCCGGGGAACACCAAAAGCTGGAGCAACTTCGCGTGCGCGCCGAGCCTCGCGCGCAGAGCCGACATTGCCTTGTCCAGCCCGACACTGGACAGCAGGGAAGGCCCTGCGCCAGCTTTGACCGGGCCGCTGGACTCGGCTTCATGCTTCTTGCAACTGGTCGCGGCCAGAGCGATGCTGGACCAAAGCGCAACGATGACGATTCGTGAACGGAGCACGGCTTTCCTTTTGGTGCGCGGGCAACGTATACGCTGCGTCGCCTTTGCGCAACTCGCCAGCTTGCGCGTCCGTTCGACGCCCTCGTGGGCCCCTGCCCCTTCAGGCAATGGGCACGGCACCCTCTGGGTCAGACGGCGGGTGCCGCAGGCGCTGCGGGCGCCGGCTGTGACTGCGACGGGCCCTCTCTGCTCGTGTGTGGTATCGACGCCGAAACTTACGATGCGAAGTGCGGCAAGGGCTGTGTCCCCGTCGAGGTCGCATGCAACCGGGCTTGTCCATGCGCCGAGTGCCAGTGCACGGGTGTCTTCTCCAACGAATGCGAAGGACCCGAAAACGACTACCGCTGCAGGACGTACGAACTCGACTATGCCGCAGCTGAAGCTGCGGGCTGCCGAATGCATGGCGACGACATCGAGTACGGATACTACAGCCGTCCCACCGGCTTTTGCTGTCAGGTCGCATAAGCGATACATTTCACTCGATGACCACCGCCCGCCGACTCCACTACAGTTATGAGGAGTATCTCGCGTTGCTCGAGCTCAGCGGCGTGAAACTCGAGTACTGCGATGGCGAGGTACCGGGCTGGCGAATTCGTAGAGGTGGCCAGCCCGGAGTTCAGCCCGTGATCACGAGTCTCTGCGGCTCTCGGTGAGCCTCGGATCCCGTGACTCGCGACGACCTCTTCGTTGCTCGCGCGCCTTTGCCGCGGACGATGGTGCACGCACCCAATGCGCGCCACCCGGATTCCGCGCAACAGAATCGCCGAAGAAGCGTGTCCTACATCGTGTGGAAGCGATCCCCGAAGCTCACCTCACGACTTCTCGGTGCGTTTCGACAACAAACACTCTCGACAATCGACAATACCAATATGAGGAACCGAGAGCTGTTCTCGGGGCAACGTCGTGACCAAAGCGCCCACCCGCCTGCCTGCCCAGCGCTACTTCGATCTCTGTAAGAATCTCGAGGAGGCCAATCGCGTACTCGGCGTTTGCCACACGGACTGCGTCGAGCTCCTGCAACGCGCCACGCTGCGTCGAGACGCTCCGCTGTTGGAGCGGATTCTCGGCGATTGCCGCAGTTGCCCCATGCAACGCAAGAAGTAGCCGGCCGCCGAGCCACACGAAGCGGCGCTGGACCCCGCGCGACGTCCGGGAGGGCGCCGGCTCTTCCCTTCCTCAAGAGTCCTCGGGCGGTCAACGTAGTCCTTGCGAGCCAGGAAGAACCCGTACTGTCCGAATACTCACGGCAGCGCGATTCTCGCACGATCCGCCACGCTGGCACAGACAGGAGGTTGGCCCCGTAGGGCGTGTTGCGCTGCCCTCGATGCGCACGTTTCTGAAGGCTCTTCTCGCGATTGTTTTGAGCTAAAAGGAGCGTCTCTGCGGCAGTTGGTGTCGTTGCGGTGCGCCCGTGAGCAAGTCGAGCAAGTCGAGCAAGTCGAGCCGGACGCGCGGCAACCCGGCCGCGTCCAACAGGCTGGATCAAAGCTTTGGCCGCAGATCGAGCTCGAATGCTGGGTCCGCCAACGGTTCCAGCGTCGAGTGCTCTTGGCATGACGATTGCTCTGGCGGCGGTGCATGAGCCATCAAGGGAGAATCACGACAAGACGTGAGTTGGCCGCGGTAGTAGTCGTCGTTACCAGCGTCACTGCCGGGTTGGGTGGGTGCGGAGATGCGGAACCTTCAGACGACGGACACTCGGCGTTGTCCCGAACCCGGGCCGCGCTCAGCACCGGAACGAACCTTAGGGTTCAGTACCACCACGCCAACGATCCGAGCGCAAACGATCCGAATATCGCGAACTTCTTACGTATCGTCAACGACGGCACCGCATCGGTTGCACTGAGCGATCTTACTATTCGATACTGGTACACTGCCGACACTACGAGCCCCCAACAGGTCGACTGTTACTGGGCGCAGCTGGGCTGTTCGAATCTAGAGCTTTCGAGCCAGGCCAGCGGGCTTTCGACGCCGGGAGCGGACAGCGTCTACGAAATCAGCTTCTCCGGTGCAGGCAGCCTGGCGGCGGGCCAGCATACGGGTGACATCCAAACGCGGATTCACGCCAGCGACTGGAGCGCGTACGACGAGAGCAACGACTACTCTTACGTGGCGGGGCAGCTCGCCTGGGCGGACACTCCGAAGATCGCGCTGTACCTCGGGGGACAGCTCGTTTGGGGTACTCCTCCGCCAGGTGCAACGACCAGCTGTACCGATGGCACCAAAAACGGTAACGAAACCGACGTCGACTGCGGTGGAACCTGCCCATCCTGCGGTGATGGCTCCCTCTGCCTGCAACACTCGGACTGCCGGAGCGAGCGTTGTGTCAATGGGGTTTGCGAGACCGCCGACGTCGAGATTCAGTGCCCGTCGGGTGCTTCTGTGATTCAGGGAACCGAGGGCGTGGACAACCTGAACGAGGTCGGCGGTGACGACTGCATCGACGCGCTGGATGGCAACGACAGCATCAATGGGCACACGGGTGGTGAGGGGGCCATCCTCGGCGGGGCGGGCAACGATCAGATCACCGTCGTAGGGCCGCGCTTGGTCGCCGGAGGCCCCGGAGACGACAATATCAACACCAACGGCAGTAAACTGCAGCTATTCGGTCAAAGCGGCAACGACACGTTCAATGTCAACGATGCTCCGCTGGCGATCGCGTTCGCCGGTAGTGGCAACGACCGGCTGAACGCCGCCAACGTCGACGGCGGTCACATCAGCGGCGGTAGTGGCGACGACATTCTGAATGTGGTCGGCAATGGCGTCACCGTCGAAGGCAACTCGGGCGACGACGTGATCAGCGCCACGGGGAACAATCAGACCATCAACCCAGGGCCCGGGATGGACCGAGTGACCATCGCGGGTTTGGCGACGACCGTCGTCGTCAACGACGTGTGCGAATTGCTGGCGGGAGAAGAATATGTCGGTGGGGGGCCCGACAGCACGCTCGTGCTCCCAATTCCGTTGTCGGAGGCGCTTGCGCTCGGCGTCGAGATCAGCAACTTCGGTACCATTGAAGTCGACCGGGACCGCAGCGGCTTTTCCGAGTGCGCAGCCGCAGGGCTGGGCGAGAGATTGTGGGCGGTCTACTTGACGCCCGGTACCGACGAGCAGCACCCCGGACAGTTCTCTGTCAGGGAGACGATTCCCGGCGACGGCTCGGGGGGAGGCGTGTTTCGCGACCCTGCCAGCACTGTTCGCCACACGGGGACGAATCACTTGGGGGAAAATGCCGGTCGCCCTGCGGTCACCACGCACGGTAGCAGCCAGTGGGTGGCGTGGGCCGAGGGTTCTACGCTCTATGCCAAGTCGCTCGACTGGGGGCCGGGCTACCGGAAACACGTCTACACGGCGAACGGTGAGGTGAGTTCCCCGGCGATCGCGAGCTTCCAGCCGGCGGGTGAAGATAGACCACGGCTCGTGGTCGCCTGGCGTGAAGAAGGGAAGTTGAAGTTCACCACGTCGCTGTTGGGCGTCGATTGGACGACGCCAGTAGAGACCGACGAAGCGTCTAGCCGCGTGACTCAGCCTGCGCTCGTGAGTCATGACAATCGCCTCTGGCTCGCTCACACGAGTACGAACAGCGTGCGCCTAAGGCTGATCCACGCCGACTTGAGCTGGGGTGCTGCCTTCAACGTGTACACGAAGTCCATCAACGCCGAGTTGCTGCCTTCGGTGTCGCTGGCTTCGAACGGCGACCGGCTGTCGCTGGGATTCTCCGAGCGCCCCGACAAGAACCTGCCGAACAACGTCAGCGTCAAAGTGACGCACGCTGCCACGGGATCCAGCACGTGGAGTACGCCCACAACGGTCGCCTCGGACATCAATGTTCAGGTGGCACCAACGGTCGCCTACTTCGACGGCTACCTGTATGCCGCCTTCCCGACGCCGTCGCGGATCCTCACGTTGCGTTCTCGCGACGGTGTCGACTGGAATGTACCCGCGTTCGCGGTCGAATCGAACGCCGACAGCCGGCACCAAATGGTGGCGCTGACGCGCTCGCTCTACTCACCGGTGCCGCCGACGCCCCCCATCGTCGATCTGATCGACAGTGGTCATCCGGCAAGTGACGTAATGAACATCGTGATCGTTTCGGATGGCTTCACCAGTGAGACCATGAGCGAGTATCACGAGTTCGCGGAGAGTGTCGCGGAGTTGTTCAGGGCCACGAACCCTTTTTCGAAGCACACCGACAAGTTCAACGTGAAGCGGATCGACCTTCTGTCGCGGGAAACCGGTATCGACGCGTCGCCGGATCTCGCGGCGGCGGTGCGCAAAAGGGCGCAGGAGGCCATCGAAGCGATTGAAGCGGACGACGATCTGTCCGAGGAACAGAAGGCGGCGCGCAAGGCTCCCCAGGAGTTGTTGCTGCAGTTTCAAGCGCGTTACCACGACACCTCCCTGGGTGGGCACTACCACGTCTGCTGGGACGAAGATCCGCCTCACAATTATCGCGACCATGGGCCCGATCACGGACCACTAACACAAAACTGCGACGCGGGCGAAGAACCGGTAAATCCTCACACCACGATGGCCGGTCAGAAGAGCCTGAAAATATTCGAGGCGTTCGCGTACGAGCGTCTCGAGCAGCTGTTGCCCGGCTTCGATCGCGACCGCGACGTATTGTACGTGATCGTCAATAAACCGAGCGAGGATGGGGCGTACACGAAAGACAGCAGTGAACCCATCATTACCGATCAGGATTTCGCAGGGAGCTACACCTGGCTCCATGAAATAGGGCATTTCAAGACAACCCTCGGCGATGAGGATTTTCAAAGTCTGTGTACGAGCCCGTCTTGCTCCGAGGAATACAACAACAAATCCGACAACTCAGACATAACGGACCCGGGCCACAAGTGGGCGCATCATTTCGTGCTCGAGGGGCCCGATGGTGCAAGTGACCCACGGGGTCAGTCCATCGTGGCCAATCCCAAGTTCCGCCCGCCGGACTGGCCCAACGACTTCTGGGATACCAGTGAGGTGAACGCCAACCATATCTTCAACGTCGGACTTTGGGCCACCAATGGCACGAGCGACTGGGGAGGAGGCGATATCGTTTACTCGCCGACACCCCAGTGCATTATGAACCATACGGGAGGCAACACTCACTACTGCGCAGTATGCACGGAATACCTGACTAAGCTGCTGACGGGGCTGGGCGGCGGGTCCTTCGACGACGACGCTTACCACAACGATTATGACCAGGTCTTCATCGAGTATAAGCATCAGGAAGGTGAACCGGGTGAACCCGTCGATCCCAGCGGTTTCATCGCCGTCAATGCCACGACGGTGGAAGACTCGGCGTATGACTGTCATGCAGTCGGAGGCGACCGCACCACACTGTGTTCGGTCGATGTGACGTCAGAGCTCGTGAGCGGGACCAATCAGCTCACGTTCCGGAAATCCGCGGGCCCGGAGGCGATCGATTTACTCTCCATCCAGGTCGTGAACTCGAACGGCGCCCCCCTGCACCTGTTCCCAATCGACGATCTGTCGGACATTGGCTCGAGCAATTACCTCAGCCGGTATGGGTGGGACTTTGCGGAACGCGGCGACCTGGATTTTCAGTTCGACGCGCAGCTCTCCCCCTGAGCGCTGGGGGAGTTGGACCACGCCGGGCGTTCGGGTAACTCCAAACGCCACGTACTCTTCACTAACCTGCGCGCGGGATCGATGATCGCGGCGCGGGTAAATTATAGGTGCCGAACCAAGGCCTCGGCCACCTCGCGATGGGCGTGCTCCAGGGCGCTGAATTCCGCTTGGCTCCCGCTCGTGTAAACGGCGACGATAATCGGCGCCCGCCCAGATGGCGCTGCGATGGCGATGTCGTTGACAGCGTTGTTCTGTCCGCTGCCGGTTTTGTCACCAACGAGCCAACCGCTGGGAAAGCCTGCTCGCAGGCGAGTTTTTCCGGTCGCGCAGCCGCGGAGCCAGCCGAGCAGGCGCTCTCGACTTGCGGAGGCGAGCACCGTTCCGCAAAGCACCGCGCGCATCGAGTAAGCCATGGCGCGCGGCGATGTGGTGTCGCGCAGGTCGCCCGTCGCGTTTTGGTTGAGGGCAGGCTCGTTGCGGTCGAGACGCGTGACCTCGTCGCCGAACGATCGGGCGAATTCGGTCACGGCGCCTGGGCCACCGAGCTTTTCGAGCAGCAGATTCGCGGCCGTATTGTCGCTCAACGTCACGCAAGCCCGAGTGAGATCTGCGACGCTCATCGACCCTTCCTTCAGGTGTTCACGCGTCACCGGGGCGTAGTCGAGCAGATCGGTTCGTTGATACGGGATGGCTTGCGTGAGCGAAAGTTCCCCGCGATCGACCCGGGCCAGGATGGCCGCGGCTAGCAGCCACTTGAACGTGGAGCACATGGCGAACCGCTCGTCCGGGCGGTGCCCAAGCGCGCGGCTCGTGCCGGTGTCCACCGCGAAAACTCCGAGTCTTCCGCCGACCCGCGCTTCGACTTTTGCGAAAACGTCGCGCTCGTCCCGGTCGCGCGCCGTCGCTATGGGCTCCGAAGGTGCGCAGCGAGTGCCCAGTACGGAGAGAGCGGCCATCAAAAAGTGACGTCGTGCTTGGGTCGTCTTCATGCGCGGCTTCCTAACATCGTTATCGTCCGTTCCCAAATCGGGTGGCCGCCCCGCCATCGGTGAACCGTGCGCTGACGGCTGGTGTGATGCGTGCGCATTCTGTACCAGCGAGGGCCTTTGCGCGATTTGCCTGCTCGACAGCGAGCCGCCAAAGTGAAATCACTCTTCGTCCGTCCGCCGCGCCGTGACGATCCAGGAACGCGCGTCGAACAAGACTCCGTCGCCGGTCTCGTGTGCGGCGAGCGCCGCGCGCAACCGGGCGACGGCGCGCTCGGCTGTGGCCGAGTCGAGTCGCGCCAACAGGTCCCGGGTCGGCTTCATGTCGCGCACGAACTCGAGCGCGGAGGATACGTCGGGGCCGTAATAGACCGGCTCCCGAACGTCGGCGAAGGCGACGTCCGTGAAGCCCGCGGCAGTGAGGAGCGACGCGACCACGGGAGGATCGGAAAGCGAGAACGCATCCGGCCAGCTCGGCGCGGGGTTCGCATCGAGCGCCTGCCCAATCGCGGTGGCCCACTCGTTGTTGGCTTTGCTCTGCCACAGCATCATGACCAAACGCGCCCCGGGGCGCGCTGCGTGTGCGATGTTGCGGAACGCCGCGAGCGGATCGGCGAAGAACATCGCGCCGAACCGGCTGATGACGAGATCGAACCTCGCGGGTGGGAAGGGATGGACCTGGGCGTCGCCGAGCTCGTAGCTCACATTGTGCAAACCTTCCTCGGCGCTGCGGCGGCGGGCGCGATGGAGCAGCGCCTCGGAGATGTCGACGCCGAGCACGCACCCTGGGGTGGCAGCACGCGCAGCGTCGCGTGTGGACTGGCCCCCACCGCAACCGATGTCGAGCACGTGGTCGCCCGGGCGCACGCCCAGGGCCGCGCGCAGCCACTCGTAGTGCCGGTGGAGTTCGTCGTCGTAATGATCGAAGAGCTGCAGCCGCGGCCGGTCGCGCCGGCTGGCCTGCTCGAGAAGGGTGGCCAGCTCGACCGGGCGACTCAGCGCGACGCAGTGTCCGGCAGCGATCTCATCAGGCACGACGCCGAGTCGCGTGGCCACGACGCGACGAAGGAACGAGGCCGGGAGGAAGCGATCGTGGGTGCACAGCACGAAGCGAATCGGTACATCGGGCATGGCTTCGAGCGGCCACGGCGACGTGGTCGAAGCATTTGACGGGTGTGCTCGCTCCTTGCTCAGGGCGCGAGTGGCCAGCTCGCGCGGCACATCGTGGTAGTAAGAGACGTAGGGACATCGGCGCGCAGCTCCTGGAGATGGGTCTCCCAGGGAGGCATAGCGCCGGGCATCAGGGGTCGGGACAGCCGCGTTAGGGCGGCTGTCCCGAACGTCCACACGCTTGCGCCGCCTTCCGAAACGGCGCCTACGGGAATCGCGCTGCGGGGGTCGACCAATGCTTGCAGCGCCGGGCCCGCTCAAACGTGACGCCTCAATTTACCTATCGTTTCAATGACTTCTTTGGGCAATTGACGACATACCAACCGGTTGGTATGTCGCGGGCCGTGCCCAAGTCTCCTGCAAAGCCGGACGCAAGGTCCAAGCTGCTCGAAGCCGCTTTGTCGCTCATCCGCGTAAAAGGCTATTCGGCCACGTCGGTTGAGGAGCTCTGCACAGCGGCGGGCGTAACCAAAGGGGCCTTCTTCCACCACTTCAAGAACAAGGACGAACTGGGCGTCGCTGCAGCGAATCACTGGTCCAAGATGACCGGAGACTTGTTTGCGCAAGCCCCGTATCACGAACCCGCCGATGCGCTGGAACGCGTCCTCGCTTACCTAGACTTCCGCAAGGCGCTTCTGCAAGGTGGTGTGCCGGACTTCACGTGCCTTGTCGGCACCATGGTGCAGGAGACCTACGAGACGTCGCCGGCCATCCGCGAGGCCTGCGAACGCAGCATCACGGGTCATGCCGCAACGCTGCAAGCCGATATCGAAACGGCGATGCGCGAGCGGAACATGGCACCCGATTGGACCGCCATGTCGCTCGCGCTCCACACGCAAGCCGTCATCCAGGGCGCCTTCATCCTCGCCAAGGCGATTGGCGGAGCAGAGGTTGCCGCAGACAGCATCGATCACTTGCGCCGCTACATCGAAATCCTGTTCTCGCCGGGCACGACAAAGGGCTAGTCGCTATGAGCCTTCAGGTTGAACCGACCATAACCGCATTCCAACAGTCGCCGGACCGTGGCGCGGGACTGGCACGTGACACCCGCGTTCGCTGGGCGCTGGAAGAAGTGTGTCAGCCCTACGCGGTTCGCCTGGTCTCGTTCAAAGCGTTGAAGGAACCTGCGCATCTCTCCATTCATCCTTTCGGCCAGATCCCGACCTATGAAGAAGGCGACCTCACGCTTTTCGAGACGGGATCGATCATCTTGCACATCGCCAACCGCCATGCGGGACTGCTACCGAACGATCCCAATGCCCGGGCGCGCGCGACCAGTTGGATGTTTGCCGCGCTCAATACAGTGGAGCCGCCGATCCTCGATCGTGAAACCACGAGGCTTCTGGAGCGTGATGAACCCTGGGCTGACCAGCGCCTGCATCTCACCGAAGAACGTATCCGGGTCCGGCTGGACCAGCTTTCCGCTTACCTCGGCGATGCCGCCTGGCTCGACGGTGCGTTCAGCGCCGGCGATCTGATGATGGTGTCCGTGCTGCTCAGGTTGAGGGCCTCGTCGGACATGCTGGGGGCCTATGCAAACCTCTCTGCCTATATCGCCCGTGGCGAAGCACGGCCCGCCTACAAGCGTGCTTTCGCTGCTCAACTTGCAGTTTTCACCACCGCAGCTTCACGGGCTGACAGCTCAGATGCGAACGGAAACCACCAATGAGCCACGTCCATCGTGGCGTACCGGCAACCCAAAAAGGAGATGAATGATGACTGAACTCATTACCTGCGCGTGGTTCGACCACGGCCAAGCAAGCAAGGCCGCGGAGTTCTACGCCGCGACCTTTCCCGATAGCCATATTGACCGGGTGAACACGGCCCCTGGCGATTTTCCTGGCGGCAAGGAGGGAAGCGAACTGACCGTGGAGTTCACGGTGCTCGGGCGGCGGTTCCTCGGCCTCAACGGAGGCCCGAACTTCAAGCCCAACGAATCGGTGAGTTTCGTGGTCGTTACCGAGAGCCAGGAAGAGACTGACCGCTACTGGGACGCGATCATCGGCAATGGAGGCGTCGCGAGCGCCTGCGGCTGGTGCAAGGACCGTTGGGGATTCTCTTGGCAGATCACGCCGAGACGATTGCTCGACCTCACGACGAGTTCTGACCGTGACGAGGCAAAGCGCGCCTTCGAGGCGATGATGACCATGACCAAGATCGACATCGCTGCCCTGGATGCAGCAATCAAGGGATGAAGGAGCAAAACAATGTCCTACATAGACGGGTTCGTCATCGCCGTGCCGACGGCGAACAAACAGAAATTCATCGAGCATGCAAAGCTAGGCGACAGCGTGTTCATGGACCTCGGTGCGCTGCGCGTCGTGGAATGCTGGGGCGACGATGTGTCCAAGGGGAAGGTCACCGATTTCTTCAAGGCGGTCGACGCCAAGGACGACGAGACCATCGTCTTTTCCTGGGTCGAATGGCCCGACAAGCAGACGCGCGATGCCGCCTACGCGAAGATGACCAACTGGATGAACAATCCAGAAGAGGCCGATCCGCGCATGAACCCGGCGAAAAACCCGATGCCCTTCGATGGCAAGCGTCTGATCTACGGCGGCTTCGCGCCGTTGGTCGAACTTGGAACGAACCCTCTTAGCAAGGAGTCTTGAGCCTGCCAAACGCGGAGCGCTTCATCTGCCTCGGCGCGGCCCCGTCGGGTCCTTTGACCGAGTCGCGGGCGCTTGAAGAAAAGCGTGCGATTCGCATGTAAATTGTATGCGATTCGCATGCAATTTCGAGTAGCTCTCGATCCCCGAGGTCGTCGGATGTCCGACAGGGTGCGCGGGTCCCGGCGCACGCAACGGGCCTGCACACCAGCCCTTCCACTCGGTTTGGTGCGCCTCACGCTGGTGGCCGAGGGCCACCAGCGTCGCGGACACGCACGGGCCCTCTCGCAGGCCTCGTGATACGCTGAAGCCAGAGGAGAGGGATCGATGAAGCAAGCGAAGCATTCTTGGCGGACGCTCCGGTTGGCGGGGAGCGTTGTCGCGCTCGCGGGTTGCGGAGGCGGTGATGGTGGCAACGCCGGCAACGGATCAGGGAACGGAGATGGCACGGTTACCGAACAGTGGGCGGGCTTCTGTACGGGGACTTTCACGGAAGACACACCCATCCTCGACGCCTTCGACGAACCGGCGTTCACGGCTCGAGCGGGCGACGAGTTTCTCCTGTCGGACTTCGACGACTCTTTCGGCGGCCGCGCGGAGTTCCTCTACTTGACCCACGGTGGGCCCGACTCTTTCGAAGTGCAACCCGACGCCGACGGGGCTTGGCCATTTTCGAGCAACTGCAGCATCGGCGAGGGTGTGCCGTACTACGCAGTATTCGAGGATGTCAGCGTCTTCATGGAGCAGGAGCTCACGACGAAGCTCTGCGACCTCAGCCAGGGTTCCGTGCTGCCTGCTGGCAGCAGCGGGCGGGGGTACTCGCTGGCTGGCTCGCTTGGGGACGCGACCCTCTACGAAGTGATCCTCGGACCATTCAGTGCGGAGTGTGGCGGGCAAGCCTCCGGCTATATCCGCGTGCCGCAGACCCGCTCATTCGGATCCACGACCTGGCTCGTGCCCATTTTGGGGATCATCGGCCCGGACTGAGTCTGCTTGAAGCCTTCAGCGAGGGTGCGCGCCGAGAGCCAACCTTCGTCCGCGATCAGGTGGCTCGTTATGTCCGCGCAGATCTGAACGCATATCATCAAATTGAACGTCCAGGTCCGCGAGCTTTGCGGCGAGCAGGTCCTTATCGACCACCTGAAAAACCTTCGCTGGCAACCCGCTGGATCCACGCGTCGCGCATACGGCGATACCATGGCCTGTCGGTTTCTAGCTGCGCAAGGACGCGGGAGCGCCATGCGGCCGCCTGCCCGCGGCTCTGGTACACGACGATGCCGTCACGCACCAAGGCTTCCAGAAGCGGAATCGATGCATCGGCGAGCGGCACGACGTCCACCTCCGCGCCCACGCTTTGCGAAAGGAAGGCAGCCAGCGCATTTTGATCGACACCCGGCGCGTCCACCGCCAGATCGATGTCCGATTGCGGCGAAGGGTTGCCTCGTGCCCGCGATCCGAAAAGCAATGCCAGGCGAACGCCGCCATGATGCTCGAGCCGCTCGCGGAGCACCGAGAGCAAGACATCGTTCGTGTCAGGACAGTTCACAGGCAAACCTTACCACGCTGCGATCACGGCTACCAACCTCGACGCGGACCCGGTTTGCGTCCCCAAACAGTCGAGGTGCGCCATGCCCAGAGTGACCGAGTGGGCTTGCCCGGCGGGCGCCAGCGAAGCGTTGCTCCATGCGATTGCCGACTGGCGTGCGCCCAGGGAGCGCCCCGCGGCGGGCTCACCCGAACCAATAGCGCCGAATCAGGACCCTCAGGTCCGCGCCCACGTTGCTCGACTCGTAAACGCCCCCTGCTCGTTCGATGATACGGCGCGACGCCAGGTTGTCTTCGTCGCAGGTCAGAAGCACGCGCAGGACCCCCACGGCGCGGGCGAATCATCGCCCGATCAGCAGGCAGGCCACGAGCAGGCTCGGTGCGCCGCGCCGGTGTTGCAGACTCGGCCTTGCGGCCGACGGCTAGAGTACCGCAGTCTGAAAAAAGTCGCGGTTGTGCGATGAAAACTCGGCTCTCTCGGAGTCCAAGAGGCAACACTTTCGGAACCCCGTGAACTCTACCGCGCCAGCCGCCGCCGATCTCGAGCGGCACCGACCCAGCCTGACCGGTCATTGCTACCGCATGCTGGGCTCCGTCTTCGATGCCGACGATGCGGTTCAGGAGACGATGGTGCGCGCCTGGCGCGGTCTCCAGCGCTTCGAAGCGCGCGCGGAGCTTCGGACCTGGCTCTACCGCATTGCGACGAACGTATGCCTCGATTTTCTCGCGGAACGTAAGCGGCGCACGCGGCCGAGCGCCGAGGGTGCTGCCGGGACCGCAGATCAGAGGCTGGTGCTGCGGGAACGCGAACACTGGGTCGAGCCCATGCTCGAAGCATGCATCACGCCGGTCGAGGCCGATCCTCACGAGCGGGCCGCCCTGAACGAACACACACGACTCGCCTTCATCGTCGCGCTGCAGGAGCTGCCCCCACGCCAGCGCGCCGCCCTTTTGTTGGCCGAGGTGGTCGGCTGCACTCCCAGCGAAATCGCAGAGCAACTCGGGACCACGGCCGCCGCGGTGAACAGCGCCTTGCAGCGCGCCCGCGCGACACTCGCGGGTCTCGGTCCCGCGGAGCCCACAGCGCTGGGCGACGACCCGAAGGCGCAGCTGCTCGAGCGTTACCTCGCCGCCTTCGAACGATTCGACGTGGACGAGCTCGTCGGACTCCTACGCGAAGATGCCACGTTCTCCATGCCCCCGTACACGCTGTGGCTTCGGGGCCCAACCGAGATTCGGCGTTGGTTGCACGGTCCCGGGAGTATTTGTCGGGGATCGCGCCTGGTCCCGCTGGCGGCGTTTGGCCAGCCAGCTTTTGCGCAGTACCACGCCGCTGCGGACGGCTGGCATCGAGCCTGGGGACTCTTGATGCTCGAGCTGGTGGATGAGCGCATCGTGAGCTGGACGACGTTTCTCGATGTGGATGCCCTGTTCCCCCGCTTCGGCATACCGATGATGCTGAGCTGACGCAGTTTTTTTTCGTGCTTCCCGATGATTTTCAGCCCCGGGCGCGGTCTTACTGGCGGACGTTCCAAAGGGGAACGCGCTCCAAGCCGAAAGGACCCATTCCATGTCGATTGCATCTGCTACCCCGTATCTGATTCTCTGCGGTCGGGCTCTGGAGGCGCTCGAAGTCTACGAGCGCGCGCTCGGCGCTCGGGTCGAAACCGTCCAGCGCTTCGGCGAAGTGGACCAGAGCTGTCCCGAGGCCCGTAGAGATAACATCATGCACGCCGCGCTGCGGATTGGTGACGCCCTCCTGATGCTGAGCGACGGGCCGTCTCGGGAGCCGGAAGCGGCGCAGCGCGACCCACTCTCGCAGGGCACCCGAGTCAGCGTGGCGCTAGACTTCACCACTCCGACGGAGCTCCGGAGCTCCTTCGAAAAACTCCGAGAACGGGGCGAGGTCATCGAGCCGGTATTCGACGCGCCGTGGGGAGCGCTGTTCGGGGTGGTCCAGGACCGCTTCGGCGTCCACTGGATGCTCAACTGCACGCATTCGACCGCCGCCGCGTAGCGCCCGGCACTGCGTCTTCGTGCTGCGTCGTCAGGGTCCGTCGTCAGGCTAAGGCCTGACGACGGGGCGCCCCGGCGGAAGCATGAAGCATTGGCATCATGGCGCGTGGCTGCGCGCGGCGCGGCGGAGCCTGCTGGGTGCGACACCGATGGCGCGCTGGAAGGCGCGGACGCCGCGGGCATGCTGGATCACGTGGTACTGACCGCGGTCGGCAACGAGCACGCCGTCTTCGGCGAGATTGAACGAGGGCGTTCGTCGGAGCTGCGCGCCTGCCTACGGCACGTAGCTTGGCAATTCGACTACATAGGTGTCGACGGTCTCTCCGCCGCCCCAGTCCGAGCCGAACAGGACGCGAGTGGCCGAAGGGCTTATCGAGGCGTGGGGTTCGGCCCAGTAGCCTTGGGGGCCGTCTTTGCCGTGCGAATGGTGATGGGCAATGCGGCAGACCTCGCCAGTGTTGGTGTCGGCGAGAAGCAGTTCGTTGTCCAACACTTCTCGACCGTCGAGATCGTTGCCGACCACCGACACGGCAACCCACCCAGGGGCGCGCTGAGCTACCGCGGAAATATGGGTACCCGAGGGCGGGTAGGGGTATCCCGTCTCTTGGCCGATGATGACGCGATCTTCACCAGTGGTCAGGTCGAAAACCACGAGTGCGCCCACACCGCCTCCTGGGGAACCGGGGTCGTATGCGACGATGTTCAGCGTGTCTTGTCCCGTGGCAAGCTGGCCGAGCGAGGCGTGATCGTACGGGTTGTCCAGGTCGAGCGTGCGCACGAAAGCCATGTTTCCGTCGTAGATGTCGCCCGCGAGGTAAACCAAGCCGCCACTCGGTGCGACTTGAGGTCCGAGATCTGCTGCATCGATTCGCTCGCTCTCGGTGTCGCTCTCCAGGTGGTAAACGAAGGCTTGTGACGTCGTGTCGCACAAAAAGCCAAAGCTATTTCCGTCCCAGGAAATGTACATCGGGTCGTCCCCGGCGGAAACGCTGCCGCAGCCCTCGAAGCTGTGGACGACCTCTTTGCTGTCGTTGCTTACCGAGTAGCGGACAAGTTCGCTGCCGTCCGCATAGAACAGCACGTCGGGGTCTCGCGGGTGCCAATACACCTGCTCGAGATCGGCGGGATTGATGTCGAGCCCGCGAATGAACTCGTAGCTCCGCCCGTCGTACAGCCGGTGTCCGGAACCCACGTCGTACAAGATCATCAGGGACTCGTCAGCGTTCCAAGCCTGCACTGTCGAATACATCGGTTTGATGACGTCACCGCCGCTCTCGCTCTGCACGTCCGTTACCCGTACGATGCGCGTTCCGAATTCGGGATCGATGGCAGCCTCGAACCTGGCCGGTTGGGCGAGCTCACTCATCGGATGAGGCGCCTGGTCGGTGACCAAGCCATCGCAGCTCGCCTGACCGTGCCCCGAAGTGCCTCCACCCGTACCGCCGCTCCCGGGTGCGCCTGCGCCACCGGAGCTCGCCGCCTGGCCGCCCGCGTTGGTCGCACTGGTCGCACTGGTCGCTCGACCGCCCCCGCCGCCGCCCGAACCGTTCCCACTGGCTGTGCTCGCGTTCGTCACCTGGTTCGAAGAGCCCCCGCCGGCCGCGGTGCTCGAGCCGGTCGACATGCCGCTCGCCCCAGAGTCCCCGGCGGACGTGGACTTCGATCCTCGGTCACCACAACCGAGTGTCATTGCGCCGACGCAAGCCGCCACGAACAATAGAGTGCCTCTGTCCTTGCCACCTCGCATGGTCGACGAGGGTAGCTCCGAGTCGATGTGTGCATCAATCGCACCTCCGCCGCACGCCAGTGCAGGCACCGGCCGGGGCTAGCGGCAGTTTGCTACGTCGGACGCAGAAAGGTTGGCGAGCGCTGCTGGGGTATCGCCCCGCGCGTCACCCGTGTCGACGCGCAGCGTTTCGGCAATGTCGAATACGACCTGAAGCGGCCCGTCTGTTGCTGCGTCCGCGGTTGCGCTGGCGACCACCACCACTGACCCCGCCGCCACGTAGAATCGCGCGAGCGCAATCCGTTGCGCCTGGGGTGCGGGGTCGCAGGCGCCACATTGTGGAGCATCCTCGACGTAGGACTGTTGCATCGCGGGCCAGGCGTCCACGCTGAGAAAGCGCACGCCGTACTGGTCCACGGCGTCGTAGGTGCAATAGGCCTGGTTCTGGTCGTCGAGATACGCCAGGGCACCCTCCTGGTCGAGCCCCGCGTACGCGACGAAGTCGACGGACACCGCGCCGACCAGTCGGGGGGAGTTGGCGGCGGGTTGCGGATCGAGCCATGCGAACGTGTCGGGGTGACACAGCGTCAACCCGGACCCCGCCTGCTCAGCGAGCCCGAACTGGCTCCAGTCGAGCGAGCTCTCGACCCAGCCGGGGGTGAGGCAGCTGTCGATTGGAGAACAATCGCACTGGCACGAGCCGGCCTCGCAGAGTTCCCTGCAGCCAATGGGTTGCCCCGCGCAAGCACTCGTGGCTCCACCGCTGGTGGCCGAGCTGCTCGCCGTTGTTTCGCTGCTCGCCGTGGAGGAGCCGCTGGTCGATGAGGGAACGCCACCTGCGGAAGTGGCGGTCGAGCTGCTCTGAGCTCCGCTGGTGGAGGCGCTGCTGACACTCGTCGCGCCCCCCGAGGAGTTCGCAGTGCTCGAGCTAGAAGCGTGCTGCGTTGTCGAACTCGTCGAGGTGCCGTTGGGGTTGCTGGAGCCGTCGGCGCTCTCCCCACCCTCCCCGCTTCCGCACGCGGTCGTGGCCAGACATATTCCCAGTGTGGTTCGGGTCAGTGTGCTTGTCATTGGTGCGCCGGCAGACGCAAGCCGCGTGCCATCGTCGCGCCGCGATCGGGAGCCGTTCTCGTGCGGTCAGCTACCGTCGTGGCACAACCTGAGCCACTCCCCACGACATAGAAGGCGAGGTGGATAAAACGGCTTTGGAGCCAACCGGGGCGACAAGCAGAGCAGATGTACAGGGCGCAGTGTCGTTCATGGTGAAATCATTTTCGACGAGTGCATCGACACTTCCAGCGATTCTCTTTGGGCTTACCCTGGGGCTTCGATTGGAGCAGTCCTCCGTGCGATTCCCGAACTGGCGACCCGCCGGGCCAAGGCCCCGCCGCACAGGTTCGCGTTGTTGACGTGTTGCTGGTGAAAAGTCTCAGGAAGGCGTCGATCCTTTGAAGCAGGGGCGTCGAGTCGAAGGGGCTCTTGCCTATGGATTGGTCACATTTCATTGCAAAGTTTCGGTGGACGTGATCAAAGCTCTGGGTGGCCCAATCATCTGGCCCGGCGATGGACGGTGTTGAATTGGAGTTCGAAGCGCGGAATTTGGCGACAAGCGGCTAGCGACGCGTGTGGAAGGCTTGGCCGGCGCGATGGCAAGGGAGCCGTCCGCCAGCTTTCCGCAGGCACTGTCAGCTGCAGAGTTGGAAGCAGCGTATCGGTTCTTCGGCAACGTCAAGGTGACACCCGATGTCGTCCTGCAGCCCCACGTAAAACAAACGTTGGGCAGGATCAGCAGCCAAGCTGAAGTCTTGGTGGCTCACGACAGCTCGACCGCTAATAGCGCGCCAGCCGCTCCCTGAGACGTCTGCTGTCCAGGAAGTCGTGCTCGCGATAGCTGGTCTTGGTGGTCACCTCAAGCATAATGGAGCACCAGGCTGGCAAACCCTTGCTCGAGGGTACGATCGCTTGTGTGCCACTCTGGAGGGCTACAAACTCCGGCGCGCGATGGAATGCGGTTAGCTGTCAGCGCCGCGACAGCCCGTACAAACGACCACCGAGAGCGCCCAAGTCGGCGACGACGGCCTGCGCGAGCTCGTGGTTGATGTAGCCCCAGGCAGCAGCCAGCTGCAATGAGGCTTGCGATTCATAGAGCTCTCCCAGTGCGCGACGGAAGCTCTGCCGAGCATTGCCGGCTTTGACCCCAAAGGCCTCGGAGACATTGAGACCGGTACTATTCAGAGAGCGTCTGAGCTGCTTGCTCAGATCCTGGTCCTTGCGTTCGATAGCGTCGATCAGGGGCCGAGCGCGCTGAATGATGTTGATGACTTGGTCGAGAAGCTGTTGGCGAAGTGTCGTGTTCATGCCCTCCACTGGCGCAGCTTATGTGACACCTCCCCGTTGCCCCGCGCGATCGTCGACCGCCTACCATCGCTAGTGACGCCGCATCCCGCTTGCACCGCCCTTGGAGGTGGCGCAGAAGGTGCGCCGAACGGGTGTGAACACGACACGTAGCCAGCTTCGAGGGCGGCACCAGCGTCAGTGACAGCACGCCGCTTCAGAAGTAGCAGACCGTATCTGCGCCGCAGCCGCGAGTTGCCGCAGCCGTCGCTGCTGCTGTCGTCGTTGCGGTCGCAGCCACAGCCGCTGATGCCGAACCTGAGGCTCACACCCATACTGCAACTTCACCGCAACTCCGCGATCAATGGTCAGGCTATTGCCCCAGCCAACGATGACGTACCCGATGGCTTGTTTCTTTGAATCGGCGTCGGCACGAACTCGGGGTGAACTCAAGGGCTTGACCGATCGACTACCGGCATCGCTGCCGCACCCAGCAGGCGTTTCACTCGATTAGCCGCACGCCGCTCGCGGAAGCATCAACGTGCACGCCAAGCCGTCGGTCGCGGGCATCGACAAAGCTCAGCTCGAGCGGTTGTGTCGCCATCGTGTAACGCTTGGGTGGTGTCGCGCTGATTCAGGGAACGCCGCCGCGGGTCGCGCAGAGCAAGAGCCCCGCGTTTGGTTCGGCCATCGTCGGGTCGTCCACGCAAGTCTGGCGAGGTGTTGGGCACGGGTCTGCGGCGAAGCACGAGCAACTGAGCTCGGGGCAGTTGTTGGGGCGGGGCAGGCAGTGGTCTACCAGGGCACCCACGCCGGTAGGCGTCCGGAGACAGACCTCTGACAGCTTGCAGCCACACGGACCCTGCCCCCCATTCGGGGTCGAGTACTTGAGGCCTCCAACGCTCACGCCGACGGTCGCGACGGGGACTGCCGTGCGAGTGGCGTCGTGACCGCCGAGTGTCGACGTCGCGGGCGGCGCTGCGCCATCGTCGTCCGCCGCGCGCTCGGCGTGCGCTGGCGGCGTCGCCGCGCGTCCTCCTACCGGAGACCTGTGGTCAGGAGCCCCGTTCGCCTTGCGTTCGCGGGGATCGGCAGCCGCTCGGTGCAAGCTGCCTGCTGGTCGCGCAGTGTCCGAGGCCCGAGTGCTGGGATCGCCATAGTCCGAACGGCCCAGGAGGGCGTTGTCGCTGACCGTCCGATCGGAGTCTCCCTTCTGGGCTCCGCAGCTCGCGTAGCCAAAGGCGGCGGCCAGCGCGCCTACAGTCATTGCACCCAGCAGGCAAGGCACGGACGCGCGCATGACCGATTACTCCTTCTTAGCCACCAGATC
Organism: uncultured delta proteobacterium; assembly: GCA_963809955.1. Lineage (GTDB taxonomy): Bacteria > Myxococcota_A > Polyangia > Polyangiales > Polyangiaceae > JAICQQ01. Next base: position 150,314 of record CAWELQ010000022.1, on the reverse strand, counting down.
GTGAGCACTCCAAGATGCCCGCAGCAGGGTCGGCCAGCGCTGTCGTTTCGCTGCACTCGTTGTCGGCACGCGGACAGGGATTGTCTTGGAAGCAGTCACACGCTGCGGGGCTGCAGTCCGACGGTCTCGGCGTGCACGTGTCAGTGACTGCCCCGATACCCGTGGACGTGCGCAGGCAGATCTGATTGTCTTGGCAGCCGCAGGGTCCAGGCCCACCCATCGGCGGCTCGTGAGTGATCCCGCCGGTACCGCCTGCGCCGGACTCGCCGGTACCCCCTGTGCCGGATCCGCCGGTACCCCCCGTGCCGGACCCGCCGGATCCGCTGGCTCCTCCACTCGCACTGGCGCCCGAGCCTCCGGAACTGCCCCCTTGCCCGGCAGTCGTGCCGCCCGCCGAAGTGGACGACATGTTCTGGGAGCCCCCGGCGCTGTTCGAGCCGCCACTATCCCCGCTGGTTCCGCTGGCGGTTCCGCCTGCGCCGCCCGAGCTCGACGGGCCCGAGCTACCGCCGCTGGAGGCGGTATGGGCGGTCGTGCCGCCCTCCCCACCCTGGGAACCGGATTCCGAGCTCTTGCTGGAGCCACACGCCGTGCCCAGCCCGAGCGCCGCTCCCATCAGGATGAACCCCAACTGATGGCCCTCGAAAATTGTTCCAAGCATATCGTACTGTTCGTTGGTGTTACGTTTGTAGGTACGCCGAGCCTGGCGGTGACCGCCACCTTTGGCGATTGCCATCACCACGACCGAAATGTAGCAGGGCGCAGGCTTGCTTGCAACATTGCCCCTGGTGCGATGCCTACAGACTAACGGAGGGCAAATGGGTAGCGGTGCCGGACACGATTCGACTTCCGTCTTCTCTGTCCCGTCTTTCATAACATTCTGAAATCGCAGCAACTCGTGCTCGAGGCGCGGGCCTCCGCCGGTTCGCCGACTGATGAAATGCATGACGTGAGGGCGGCCGTGTGTTGCGCTGTCGGCAGCGATTGCGTTGTGTTCGAACGTCTCGCAGAGTTTGCGTCCGCAGAGGTTTCTCGTTATCGATTCGTCACTGCGACCAGCGGACGCCGTGACGATGCTGAAGTGACCGAGCGCGTTGCCGCGTTTCGCTACCTTGGCGCTGAGCACGAGGAAGGTGAGCGAATGCTGCCTGGTCGTGGTTGGCGCCGGTGTTGACAAAGCGGCGCAAATACTGGCCCATAGGGTCCGGCGTGGAGGCGCATGGCTCGGAGTTGCAGCGAGTACCTGGGCGTGACGCCCCGACGGCTCGGACCGCAACTCCGTGAGGGGAACAATCTCCAGAGCTTACGGCAAGTCCTGATGGGGGGCTCACGATCACGCGATCGTTAGCGTCGTTGTCGATGGATCAAAGTGTTATGAGCGAATTAACCTCACCTTTGTGCGCCGTAGTGTTCTGAACGGATCAGTCATGCTGATCGTGCGGCTAGTGTAAAGGGTGCTTGGCGTCCAAAGAGACGGTTTGGGACGATCGAATAGCTGATCGAACAGCGCAACGAATGACTGAGCAAATAGTTAATGATGAATAGTGAGCGGTGCGACGCGGGCCTCGTTGTTGGCGGCGGTCACATTCTCGCAACAAACATTCTCGTAACAACCCCTCATGAGGTTCGTGTTGATCAACAGCAGGGCTCGTGTTAAACGCGGAACACTCACAGACACGCTAGGAGGGATCATGGCGAGAAGGATGTGGCGAGTAGTCGGGAGGGTCCTTGGGGTGCTGTCCCTCGCGGGCGCCGGGTTGGCAGCCTGCAGTGGTCCGGGCGAGCCCACCAGCGACGAACCAGTGCGCAACACGTCCGAGGCGATTGTCGTCTCGGGTGCGACGGAATTTCAGCCGAACGTTACGTGGGGAGGTCGAGTGCAGTCGGTGGATGCCCATCCGGCGACGCCGACGACGGCGATTGCGGCCAGCGACGGAGGTGGCCTCTTCCGGACGACGGACGGGGGCGCGAACTGGACGCACCTCGATGGCTTGAGGCCTTCCGAACCCATGGACGTGGGCTACAGCCCGATGAACCCGGCCATTGTGCTCGCGACAGCTCTGCCGAACTCGCGCTTGTTCGCCGCCCCGGGCGACACCACCCCGGCCAACGATGGCGGCATTTGGCGCAGCACCGACGGAGGGACTACCTGGCAGCGACCGGCGGGTTTCGTCCCGGCCAACGCCGCGGGGGTCGCTCAGGTCCGTCACGCGGCGTACGAGATCGCGTTCGAGGCGGGGACCAACAACGTCTACGTGGGCACGGACTTCGGCGTCGCGGTCAGCACGGACTCTGGCGCCAACTTCGTTCACAGGAGGCCGGTCACCGGTGCCGACGTTCCGGTGCAGTCGGTCTTCGCACAGAACGGCATCATCGACATCGTCGCCACGGATGGCCACCATCGCTCGACCGACGGTGGCAATACGTGGACCAACGATACCGGCGCGGGGGCCTCGGCGTCGACGCTCCCGGGGCAGGTCGAGCGCGGCTACGGGCTCTACTCCGACCATGCGATCACCCGCTCGCCGCTCGAGAACGACGTGATCTTCGCGGTGACGCTGAGCGGCGGCTCGTTCGAGGTGTTCGAATCCGACGACGCTGGAGGCAACTGGACGGCGCTCGGTTTGGCGGGCATTCTCGGTCGTCCCGCGTTCGTGACCGTCTCGCCGTCGTACATGGCCGGAGGGGTCGCGAGCTTCGACCTCTACGCTTCGGACGGAATCGACATGAAGCGCCAAACCTGCACCATGAGCAGCGGAGGCACGACTTCCTGCACGCCGGGGGGGTGGACCTACATCAACCTCAGACCGGGTTGCGCCGGCCAGGGCCCTGGCTGTGGCGGCACGCCCGATACTTGTCCGGAGAGCGGTGGTCCGTGTGCGCACAACGACGTTACCGATTTGGTCTTCGATCCCACGAACTCCACGACCTGCCCGACGGACGGGCGGCCAGTGCCGCTGTACCTCGTGGGGGATGGCGGCGTCGAGGTCACGAGCGACTGCGGCATCACCTGGGGCGTCACCGGCGGCGGCACCGGGGGCTTCAACGCCCTGCAGGTGTTGCAGATGACCGGACAGACGCACGCGGCCGGCACGCCGAGCCATCTGTACTTCGGCACGCAGGACACCGACGTGTGGGCGTCGCCCGACGGGGGGTCCACCTGGCCGCGTCAGATCCCCTTTGAAGGCTACGATCTGGAAACTCCTCACTTCCTTGCCGCCCCTGCTGCGGGTCTGGCCATCACCGGTGTCACTTGCGGACCGTGCTCGGCGTTCGCGCGCAATGTCGATCTGTCGGCGAGCCAACCCATCACCACTCCGCCTTCGGTTCAGGTGTCGTGTCCCGATACGGACAACAACGGACTGTGCGACGCGGCGGTGCCGCCCTGCATGATGGTCGGCGGCAACCAGCAATGCCAGGCGGGCTGCATCGACAACGATGGGGACACCACCTGCGACGGCGTCCCCTGTCGCGACCTGGACGCGAACAACCTTTGCGACCCTTCCGGGTTGAACCCGACGTTGCAGCTGCGGACGCCGAAGGTGATCGCCGACGGAGTGTTCGTGGAGTACAGTTCGCAAGGGACGCTGGACTCCACGGGTGCCAGCCAGATCAATCTCTACCTCAGCAACGACTACGGAGCGACATGGAACCCCATCCCGGGCGCGAACGTGCCGGTGACGAACCTCTCTCAGGGCACGAACCTGATTGCCGGTCCCGCCAATGATCCGACGCTCTACACCATGGACAGCACCCGAGTCATGCGGGTGCGGAGTCTGCTCGGTCCCGGGAACACGCCTGGCACTGCCAACGTCGCGAACGTCACGCCGCCGGCTGCCACGGGCACGCTCGCCTACTACGGTGTCTCGACGTTCATCCGACGTCCATTTCCAGCGATTGGAGCGGATCCGAAGGATGGCGATAGGGTGATCATGGCGCTGACGAACGGTTCCGTCGCCAGCACCTCCAACGGCGGACAGATCTGGACGACCACTGGAGGCGCCCAGCAACTCGCCCAGCTGGCCACGGCCAACGGCACCTTCGCAGTGACCAGCTCCCAGATCGGCCTGGGTATGTCCGGCATTCCGGCGAGCATCGTGCAGTCGCAGATCTTCTCGATCGCCTTCGATCAGAACAGCCAAACCGTTCTCGCCGGAACGCTCGACGCAGGCGTCCTCGCCTCCGAGGACAACGGCGCCAGTTGGGCGCGCGTGTGTGGGACGAATGCCATCCCGCGCGTCACCACGTTCTTCTTCGACGAGACGGTTCCCGCCGTCTACGCATCGTCCTACGGCCGCGGTCTCTGGCAGCTCGACCTGACCCAGCGCCAGGTGCCGGAGTTCACGACGCCACCCTCGGACGTCACCGTGAACGACTGCCGCGTCGATATCGGGCAGGCGGTCGCCGTAGACTCGTGTGAGGGCCTGCCGGTCAGTGTGGTGCCCGATCCCGACGCGATGCCGGGAGACCCAACCTACGGCTGCCAAAACCCCGCGATTCGACCGTGCGGCAACTTCCCGATCGGATCCACGACCACCATCACGTGGGTCGCGACCGATGCGGCGGGTGGCGAGTCGACGGCGACGAGCACCGTCACGGTGGGTGCGGACACGACGGGGCCAGCGTTCAGCATCGTGCCTCCGGACATCGTGACCTCCAAGTGCACCGGAATCTCCGTCGGCCAGGCTTTTGCGGAAGACAGCTGCGGGGGCGGCGTGACCATCGTCAACGATGCGCCGGCGACATTCCCACTCGGCGTCACGACCGTGACCTGGACGGCCACCGACGCACGCGGCAACACCAGCACGGCCACGCAAAAGGTCACGGTGTTGCTCGGAGACGACCCGTCCTGCTGTCCCGCCGGGACGCACGTGATTGTTGGAAGCTCGAACAACGACTTCCTCAACGGTACCAACGGAAGCGACTGCATCATCGGTGGCGGTGCCCAGGACACCATCAACGGTAACGGTGGGGACGACTATATCTCGGGTGGCGACGGTGACGACGTCATCAACGGTGGGTCCGGCAATGACATGCTGTTCGGCGGCAGCGGGCAAGACACCATCAACGGCAACACGGGCGCCGACACCGTCTTCGGTGGCGATGGCGACGACTCGCTGCTTGGTGGATTGGGCGCCGACGAACTCTGGGGTGGTCAGGGTCAAGATTCGCTCCAGGGCCAGGGCGACAACGACCGCCTGTTCGGAGGCATCGGTGACGATAACCTGCAAGGCGGCGACGGCAACGACGACCTCGCCGGCGGACCGGGAGGCCAGGGCCATGACACCTGCGCCGACACGGTCGGGATGAACACCTTCGCCCAATGCGAGTTCGGCGGGGTTCCGGACACGTGCGCCGACAGCCTGCAGAACGGCACGGAGACGGGCGTCGACTGCGGTGGCGGCTGCCTGCCCTGTACCGATAGCGGCACCTGCGCTTTCGGTGGCGACTGCTTGGGCAACGTGTGCTCCTCGGGCGTGTGCCAGCTTCTGTTTGGCGGTGTGGGAGTGATTCCCGTAGTCGAAACCGACTGGGGCTACGGCTACTGCGTCCACCTCAGCGTGGCGAACACCGAAGACATCCCAACAGTCGATTGGTCAACGATGCTGGACACGAACATGACTACGATCTTCACGAGCTGGAACGCGACGTTTTCGGGCAGTTCGGGAGCCATCACGGTAACCCCCGACCTCGACGACAACCAAGTGATCGGTCCGACCACCACGGACAACAGCATCGGCTTCTGCGCCAATCGCAGCTCGCCAAACGGTAACTTGCCGTTCGTCACCAGCGCCATGGCCAGCTACTGACTGTGTGCGGGTCGCGGAGCAGCGGTCGGTCGGCGTGCGTGCCACCCGAGGGTTCGGGGGCGCGCCGCCCGCCGCCGCAAATGCCAGGTGTGGCGCCACTCGCTTTATCGGGGAGTGGCGCCCGCCAGCGCCTGGCGACGGGCGGCGGACGAGGCATCGAAAAACGAAGGTGACGATGAGCTGCAGGATCGAGGCAATCGGGTTTGTCGCTGTGGCCGCGCAGTGCCTGGTGGTCGCCTGTGGAGGAGGAGCGGAGCATTCCGCTGGGCAGGACTCGGGAGTGACTTCGGACAGCCAGTCCAGCTCGGACACCAGCGGTACCCAGGGTAGTGCGGGCACCGGCTCGACTCAGAGTGCTTCTGGCTCGGGCAGCGGCGGTTCAGCCGGCACCAGCACGAGCGGCGCCACGGCGAGCTCCGGCGGCAGCGCCGCTACCGGAACCAGCGGGGAGGCGAGCGGCACGGGCGGCATGGCGGGCGCCGCCGGTAGCGGGGGCACTGGCGGTGCAGCGGGGACTGGCGGCGCAGCGGGGACCGGCGGCACGGGTGGAGCCACCGACCCGGCACAGCGCTTCGACTTCGACGCCAGCAAGGAATCGTGGGAGGTGCGCTCGGCGACTCCGACCCAACTCGAAGAACTCGTAACCCTGGTGTGGAGCTCCGACGCTGGCGATCCCGAGCCGGGCATGCTCGAGCTCATCACGCCCTTCAGCGCAGCCGGTCAAAGCGTGCGCGTTGGCGTGTCGCTCGATACCCCGGTCGACCTCACGGACAAGACCCTGCAGGCGAACGTGCAGATTTCGTACGGTGCGGACGCCGACCTGTCAGAGCACCCGGCCAGGCTGAGGCTCTACGTTCTGTCCGGTGCCGACGCTGTGTACGCGAACGGCGCAGAGCGAGAACAGCACACGATCGGCGACTGGGTGACGCTGGCCTTCGACGGATCGAACCCGGACTATGTCGAAACGACGAGCGGGAGCTACGACTCGACCGATGTTCGTGAGCTCGGTATCGAAATCGAAACCCACCCTTCGACCACCACCGCAACCACTGCCGTCCTCTTCATCGACACAGTGACCTTCTGACGCGACACGCACCAAGCGGCACCCCCTTGTCACCCACTCGACCGGGATACCCCAGTCTCGAGGTTGATCCCGATGCCGAGGGTGGCGAGGGTGCCGGCCTGGAGTTCGGCAGCTACCCAGTGTTCGGGGAGGCCGCCCCAGCCGGCGAGGGCGTTCGTCGGAGCTACGCGCAGAGTCCCGCCGACCACACAGTGATTGCCGCCGGGGTTTGCTGCCGTGAGATGGACGTATCTCGACTACGAGATGCGGTGCTCGTGCTTGGGCCGGGTGCTCGGAGAGGGCCAATCCCATTTCCACGCCATTGCCACAACCAGCGCTACGCGGGGTCGCATTCGGTCGCGTTGCGACGTGTCTGCGGTCGAGCCCGCTGGCTCTTGGATGCGCAGCGAACAGCGGAATCGACCGTGTCTTCCTTTTTGCTTGGTGGGTTTGAAAATTGAGCCACCTTGCGGACTTGAACCCCAGACCTACGGTTGACGAAACGCCGTCGCCGCCGGGTCGTCAGCTCTTTTTGGGTCCTTTTTTGGGTTTCTTGGACTGGGATTTGTTTCGAGGTGTTTTTGTCGGACGCTTCTTCTCGACGCGTTCCTGAAGGGGGTCGGCCGTGGAGGCACGGGCCCGCTTGCTCTGGGGTGTGATGGTTTCACCCCGCTCGAGCATCGCCACCAATGCCGCGATCTTTCGCTGGCGGCCCGCGGCGGTCTTCATATTGTTGGTGCGGAAGCTGATGGCAAACAGGTTTTGGCGATTGAGCGTGTGGAAGGTCCGCTCTGCTTTCGGACTCGCTTGGATGGCGGCGCGCAGGTCCTCGGGGACCGTCTCGGCGCTGGACTTGCGAGCCGGTGCATAAGCGGCATCCCAGCGGCCGTCGGCCTTCGCTGCGTCCACGTGTCGCTGGCCATGGCGGGTCATGCGCCCAGCTCGCGTGAGGCGCGCGACACTGTCTCGGTTGATTTGACTCCAGATACTCCGGGGCTTGCGGGGACTGAAACGCTGTAGGAACGAGCGCTCGTCGAACCCCTTGCGGATGCCGTCGATCCACCCCCAACAGAGCGCCACGTCAATGGCCTCGCCGTGAGTGACGGTGGCCAGCCCGGAGTTCTTCTTGTGAATCTTGAGCCAGAGCTCGGTTTCCCGGTCGTGATGCTTGGCCAGCCAGCGTTCGAATTCGGCCGCGCTCTTGAAGCTTCTCACCTTCTTTGGGTCGACGACGACGGAGGCCATTCCCTGCTGTTGTCGGGGATCGTTCAGCTTTCGCCAGCCGTCGGCGCGCGCCAGCGCAACCTCGGCTTGCGTGCCGCACGTGCCTCGTCGAGCCTGCCAAGCTGGGTCAAGTGGGGCGCGCCCTTGAGCAGCTCGGGATCGTCCTTGGCTTCCTGCTTGATGGATTCGAGCGCGCTCACGAACGCATCCAGAGTCTGCTTGGTCTCCGTCTCGGTGGGCTCGACCATCATGGCGCCGCGCACCACGAGGGGGAAGTACACGGTGGGCGGATGGAAACCGTAGTCGATCAAGCGCTTCGCCACGTCGAGGGTCTTGACGCCGGTCTGCGCTTCCAGCTGTTTGTCCGTGAAGACCGCCTCGTGCAGCATCGGCGCGTCCACGCCGAGCGGGAAGACTTCCTTCAGTCGGGCCGCCAGGTAGTTGGCATTGAGCACCGCCATGTCGGACACGCCCTTCAGACCTTCGGGCCCGAGCTCGCGGATGTAGGTGTAGGCTCGCACCATCATGCCGAAGTTGCCCAAGAAGGAGCGCACGCGACCGATGCTGTGCGGCCTTTGGTGATCGATGATGAAGCCCGAGTCTCCCTTCCGCACCACGGGCGACGGCTGAAAGGGCTCCAGAGGAGCCTTGAAGGCAACCGGGCCCGAGCCGGGGCCGCCACCACCGTGGGGCGTGGTGAAGGTCTTGTGCAGATTGAACTGCATGACGTCGACGCCCGCGTCGCCCGGACGCGCGCGCCCGAGCACGGCATTCATGTTGGCGCCGTCCCCGTAGACCAGGCCACCGCGTGCGTGGATGATCTCGGTGAGCTTCGGCAGACCCGACTCGTACAACCCGAGCGTGTTGGGGTTGGTGATCATCAGCCCAGCCACGGAATCACCCGCCTGCTCGACCGCCCGCGCCAGCGTCTCTGGATCGACGATGCCTTGCTCGCCCGCGGGAAACGGGACCGCTTCGAATCCGTTCAGAGCGCAGCTGGCGGGATTGGTGCCATGTGCGCTGTCCGGAATGAAGACCTTGCTCGGCGCGCGCCCCTGGGCACGATGATAGGCCCGGATCATCATCAGGCCTGTGAGCTCACCTTGGGCGCCGGCCGCTGGCTGCAGCGTCACGCCATCCATACCGACTATTTCAGCGAGCAGCCCCTGCAGCGCCACCATCAGCTCCAGCGCGCCCTGAGCCAGGTGCGGTGGGGTCAAAGGGTGCAGCGATGCGAAGCCCGCGAGGCGCGCCGCCCACTCGTTGACCTTCGGGTTGTGCTTCATCGTACACGAGCCCAAAGGGTAGAACTGGGTGTCAATCGAGAAGTTCTTCTGACTCAAGCGCACGAAGTGCCGGAACACCTCGGGCTCGCTCGCTTCGGGAAGCGCAGCAACCTCTTTACGACGCAGTGCCCCCAGCTCTTCGGAGACGTCGACTTGGGGTACGTCGAGCGGCGCCAGGGAAGCCGCGCTACGACCTGGCGAGCCGCGCTCGAATATCGGGGGTTCGACGAATTGAAGCCCGCGGGCTGCCTCACCCGGCATGACGATTCTCCGCCTGGTGACTCTTCCTTTGGATCGTGTGCTTCGGCATCAGAGCGGCTCGTAGCCCTCTCCCATGCCGTCGCTCTCGGGGGCGCTGGAACCTTCGTCGGAGTCGCTGTCGCTACCACTGTCGCTGTCGTCGCCCGAGTCCATGTCCTCGTCGCTACCCGAGCCATCGTCGTCCCAACCGCCGCCGCTAACGCGACCCTCGATCTCGTCGGGGCGCACGCTCTTCGGATCGGGCTCCATGTTCATTTGCTTGACGGCGTCCCACTTGCCGCAGCATTCGTTGTCGCCGAGGCCCCACTGACCGACGATCTCGTGGGGCTCGTTTTCCTTCGGAATCTTGTAGAGGAAGACGCCCTTGCCGCTGCGATCCGCTCCCGCCCCGATGGCACCGATGGTGTGTTCGGACCATTCGTAATGCAGCAGCCTGCCGTCGGCTTCACCTGCCAGCTCACCCCACTTGTCGCCCGCGGCGTTGCGCCAGGCGCCGGTGACGGCGTTTCCTTGCTCGGTCAGATGCAAGTAGCCATAAACCTGGCTGTAGTAGACGCCCGGCCACTTGCCGCCCATGGGCATCTCGCCGGGTTTGAGCGTCGAGTGCTTCACTTCCTTGTCGCTGCCGCCACAGCCAAGCGCGGCCATCGGCACCAGAAGGGAAACGACCAGACTCAAATTGCATATCCGTCGGGAGAACATGGCGCGGACTCTAGCACGGGTTCTCAGCTTGGGATCCCCCCTTTGAAAAGAGCAGATCGAGGAGCTGCGACGGCAACGATAGCCGCTCTCTTAGCACCCAAACTGGAATATTTTCGAATGTTTGTCCGAAGTGCTCGCGACACTTGGCGGTGGTCAGCCAGGCGCTCAGCTCGACCCCCACCGCGCGTCGCTTGCGCTCGCGAACTCCCCCATGGTCCGCGCCGCGTCTGTGCGTCGCGACCTCGATGCCGGACGCAGCCAAACGCTCGACCAGACGCTCGGGGCGCGCGACCGTCGTGAGCAGCCCGAGGCGCCGCCCCTGGAGCGCGGCCAGCTCGAGACGGCTCCCATCGGGCAGCTCGACCGAATCCAGCGCTCGCTGAAACGACCAACGCGCGGGTGGGAGTGCCACGTCCGCCAGGGCGTCGAGCGGGCCGTCGACCAAGAGCACGTCCGCGGCACGCAGCAAGCGATCGCGCCGAGCCCTGAGATCGCCAAGGGGAGGACAGGCCCCCGTGCCCCACGGCCGCCGTCCATCGAGAACCAGGATCGACAGAGCCAGGCGCTTCGGCGCTGTTTGCAGCAGCGAGTCCACGATCACGAGGTCCGCCTGCCGGGCCGCCAGGGCTAAGGCGAGCTCCCGCTGGCGTCCGACGAAAACGGGGATATCCGGCAAGCTGCGGCACATGAGCAGAGCCTCGTCCCCCATGCGGTGCAAGCCGTGATGAGGCAACACTCGCACCGCCGTGGGCGGGTGCGCCCGGTAGGAGGAAGCCACGATGGCAACACGCGCGCCGCCGTCCCGGAGCTGCCGCGCCAATTGCATGACCACGGGCGTCTTGCCTGCCCCTCCGAGCGTCGCGCCTCCCACGCCAATCACGCGCGCATGTTCCGGCAGCCGGAGCGAGCGCACGGGTCGGGCGCGCTTCTCCCATTGTCGTGCTGCCCGGCTCGCCAGGCGCCCGCGCAGGCGCCCTTCTTCCAACCAGGCGGCCACCTCGCGTCGAAAGCTCGCGTTCATGCTCGAAAACGCAATCGGGCGCCGACTTGTCTTCCGAACTCGAGCGCCTCGTGACCGCTGCCGGGCCAAGCGGCGGTCTCGTCCACACGCCGCAGGTTCTGACCGTCGGGGTCCGCCAACATGGCTCGTAGCCGTAGGCTGTCGCCGGTGCGCTCGGCAAAGGCGGCCACCGGGGTTTGGCAGTTGCCCTCGAGCGCAATCATCACACCACGTTCCGCCTGTACTCGGAGCGCGGTTTCCTCGTGCTCGAGCGGAGCCAAGAGCGCTCGGATACTCTCGTCGCTGGCGCGCTGTTCGACGACCAACGCGCCCTGGCCCACGGCGGGCAGGCAGCGCTCGGGAGACAGGGTTTCGGTCGCCCGTTCGAGCATGCCCAGCCGCGTAAGGCCGGCGCGCGCGAGCACCACGGCGTCCACCACGCCCTCCTCGCACTTGCGCAGGCGCGTGTCCACATTGCCCCGGATCGCCACGTATTCGAGATCGGGTCGCCAGGCCTTGAGCTGCACCATGCGCCGGAGCGAGGACGTGCCAACGCGGCTTTTAGCGGGCAAGTCTTCGAAGGCCTCGCCCGTGCGGGTGATGACGACGTCGCGCGGATCCGCGCGCTCGGGAAAGCAAGAGAGCACAAGGTCGGGCAAGAGCTCCGGGGGAACGTCCTTGAGCGAATGCACGGCAATGTCGGCGTGGCCCGCCAAGACGGCCTCTTCGATTTCCTTGATGAACAACCCCTTGCCGCCGATCTGCGCCAGCGAGCGGTCTTGGATCTTGTCACCGCTGGTGGTCACGTGGTGTTCGCGGACGATTAGGCCCGGGTGGCAGGCCACGAGCTGCTTCAGCCACGCTCGGCACTGAGCGAGTGCCAGTGCGCTCTTGCGCGTGGCGACGGTGATAGTGCTAGCCATGCCCGACCCTTATCATCGACTCGTCGAGCTCTGGGCATCTTCTTGCGACGCCCCGATCGCTGGTCGGCCGGACTCCTGACCAACGTCCTCCGCGACGTGATCGCGCGCGTCGGCCTCCGCGGCTTCGGAGGAATCGGCAGGGGGCAGCTGTTCGGGCTCGACTTCGAGCGCAAACAGGGTCGTCAGGGTCTCGACCGCGGACTCGACGAAACCCTCGGCGTGATTGCTTCGCTCGCTGGCGAGCGCGCGCAGCAAGCGACTAGGCTCGTGCAACATCTTGTTGAGAGAGGCGTCGATCATCTTGCCCAGGGCTTCACGTTCCACTTCGCCCAGCTCCTTCAGGCGCCCCCGCAAACTGCGCTCCAGCTCCGCATACATGACCTGGGAGAAACGCGTCCTCAGCGCTTTGATGACGGGCGTGACCTGTTCGGCCTCCGCCCAACGCTCGTAGCCCTCCGCCGCGCCGCGAATGATGAGTTCGGCAGCTTCGCGCTCGCGCTGCCGAGTGGCGAGCGATTCAGCGACGATCTTCGAAAAGTCGTCGATGTTATACAAGAACACTCCATCCAGCTCTTCCACGCCAGGGTCCACGTCGCGGGGCACCGCCAGATCGATGAAGAACAGATTGCGCCCTCGGCGCGATTTGCGCACGCTCGCGACCACCTCCCGGGTCACCACGTGGACCGGAGCACTGGTGCTCGTGATGACGACGTCCGCCTCGGTCAAACTGGCCTTGAGATCTGCCACGGTCCGGGGTTCTGCTCCCACCGAGTCGGCAAGCGCCTGCACGGTGTCCAGATTGCGCCCGAGCACTTGAATCGCGGCTCCGTGGCCACCGAGCAAGCGCGCTACCGCCTGGCCCATGTCACCGGAGCCGACCAACAGCGCGGTGCGCCCGGCAAACTCGCCAAAGATCTGGCGAGCCAGGTCCACGGCGACGCTCGGGACGGACACCTGCCCCGAGCCAATCGAGGTTTCGGTGCGCACGCGCTTGGCGGCCCGCAGGGCTCGGGGCACCGCGCGGTGCAGCGCGCTGCCAACGGTTCCCACCTTGCAGGCCGCCTCGAATGCTTGCTTCAGCTGGCCGAGGATCTGTGGCTCTCCGAGCACCATCGAATCGAGCGAGGCAGCCACGCGGAACAGGTGGCGCACCGCGTCCGCCCCCACGTGCCGGTAGACGTAGTCGGCGGCTTCGGGCGCCTGTCTGGAGAGCCGCTCGGCGCAGACCATTGCGACGCGCTCGAGCGTGGCCTGGTTGCCACTGTCGCCCGCCGCAATCACCTCCACCCGGTTGCACGTCGACAACAGCATGGCCTCGCGCACAGGCAAAGTCTGGGTCAGCTCCCGCAGGAGGCTCTCGATCGCCGACTTCGACAGAGCCAGGCGTTCGCGTACCTCGATGGGTGCCGCGCGGTGCGACACTCCGACGACCACTATCACAATGCGGTCTCCGTGGCGGGGCTGATGGCATACATCAGAATGACCAGCAGGACGCATAGCACACCCGCCAGTGTGCCCCACGCGGCACGGCGCCCTCGCCAGCCGGCCAGTGCGCGCAGAGTCAGCACGCCGGCCACCAGGATCCAGGTGGCGTATCCGAGGGCGGCGCGGATCGACGCGGCGCTGGTGATCGGCCCTATCTGACTGATGAACATCGCTCCGGTGACGACCCCGAACGTCAACAACGGGAACCCCGCCAAGAGCAGGCGGTGCTCGGTGGCATCCAGCGCATCGAGCGGCGGCAGGCGCTTGCCAGCGAAGTGATAACGCTTCTGCTTCAGACGACGCTCCTGGACCAGATAGAAAACGCTGGCCGCGCCCGCCAAGAGGAAGAGCCCGACGCCGAGTACGTTCGCCGTGATGTGAAAGGCGAGCATGGCTCGAGGCACCTGGGTGTGAGTCTTCGGACTGACGAACTGCGCAGCAACCAAGAAGGTCAGCGCCAGCGGCGCCACGAAGGCGCCCATGACGTGCAGACTCGAACGTTTGCGCAGGAACAGGAACACCGTGGCCGCCATCAGCGCTGCCAAGCTGAGCGAGAAGTTCACCGACTCCACCGGGCACACTCGGGTGAACAGGCTCGCGGCCACCATGTGCGCGAAGTGACAGACGACTCCGAAGCCAAGGAGCCTGGGCGCCCAGCGCGCGCCCAGGGTCAAACCCTCGGCTCGCACCAGGTCCAGGAAGAACAAGGTCGCCGCGACCGAATAGGCAATCACCCCGAAGAAAAACGCTACCGTTGCAACCTGCTCCACGACTAGAAACTCTTTCAGAGGTTCCGCGCCAGGAACTGCGCCAGCGCTTGCGCATCAGACTGGTGTCGTCCGGCGAGATTGTCGAGCTCAAGATCGACAGCCTCTTGCTTGCCCGCGGCCCTTACGAAGGTATCCGGCATGGCCACCCATCCAAAAACCACGTCATACGCGTTGTCCCCCAGCACCATCGAGTCGCCCAATAGCTCGGCTCCCAGCTCGCGCACGTGGGCCAAGGGCTTGATCTTGCCGATGAGCTGATTCGGGTCCGCGGCGCCGGTCACCTCGGCCACCACCCGCACGGCCTCGACGACCCGGTAGCTCAGCGCCTCCTCGCGCATCGTCAAACGGCCCGCCACTAGCTCCACTAGCCCAGTGGCCAGCCAGCGGTTGAGTACCAGCTGCGGCAGAAATATCCGCGTCTCGCCCATCACTGAAGTGTAACGCCGCTCCTGGCCGGTCGCGCTTCCATTCGACCCGCAACGTAAATCGCTGCCACTGTAATTTCGCTCAGTAACCGAGAGGCGCGAGCGCCAGGTCTCCGGAGACCAGCTCTCGGCGAGACTGCGTCACGAGCGCGATCGAGCTGTACTTCTCGGTCTTGAGGATCAAAAGCTCGCCGATCACCTCGTAGGGAAACTTCTCGTCGTCTCCCCTGAGGGGTGTGGCTTCGGTATCCACGTTCTTGCGCGTGTCCATCTTGACGCGTTCGCGGGCCATGCGCGAGGCCGACTTGAGGTGACGGCGCCAAGTGTCACCGCGACGAAGCACCCGCAAACGATTGCCGGGGACCAGGCCATCTTCCTCACCCTTGTCGATAAAGACGACCTGGTTCTGCGACATGTAGACGAGCGGCATCAGGCTCGTCAGAACTCTGGCCCATACCTTCACCTGGTTCTTCTTGGGCGGCACGAGCTGCATCGAGCGCCCGATGGGACCCACCTTGGCGCCACGCTCGATCGCTTCCAGGGACTCGATGATACTTCCGCGCGCCACTCGATCTTCGGGGTCGAAGTGGTCGATGCGCACCGTTCCGCTGATCTTCACGAGCTCTCCCGGTGGGCGCCGAGCTCCTGGCACTCTGGGGGGCTTGCGAACCGGTCGGAAGATCGTGAGCTCCTGACCTGGCTCGAGCTTCACGCCGGGGCGGAACAGCAGGTAGACTTCGTTGCCCTCGCTCAAGAGCATTTGATCTTCTCGCGCGCCGACGATCTCCCCCCAGGTGTTCTCCTTGGGATCTCCGATGTAGCCCTGATCTCTGAGCAGCACCGTTCCAGGCATGAGCAGCTGCTGGCGACCCACCAGGCGCCCCTCCGCCGAGCTGTCGAGGGTCCTTCCAGCGAGCGCCGACTGAATGGCACTACCAGGCCTGAGACGCAGTTGATCGCCTGGATAGATCCAGTGCGGGTCTTTGACTTGCGGGTTGTAGCTCCAGACCTGAGGCCAATTCCACGGGTTTTGGTAGTAGCGCCCGCTGAGGTCCCATAGGGTGTCCCCCTTCTTCACCACGTGGATCTCCGGCACGATGACGGGAGCCCGGCCCGCGAGATCCGGCTCCAACAGGATCGCCTCGCCGGTGCCCTGAACGACAGACGACCCCCCCGAGCCCCGATTCAAGTCGAAGTTGTCGGTTTGACCGGGCGCGTAGGCTCGCGAGCTCGAGGGTAGGTTGGCGTTGATGTCGGTCCCCGGCAACGGATAGCCAAAAGGTGCGATCACCTGGGGGGCGCTCTGTGCGGGCGGCGTCACTTCGACGGTAATGGGTTGATTCTGAGTGCCACCCGACTCCGCCGTACCAGTGCCGGCAGGAGTCGTGGCGGCTGCGTCACCAGCGCTGGCATCGGAGTCCTGCCCCCAGGCCACCGCGCTCACCGAGACGTAGGAAAGGGGTATCGCCCACCCCAGAGTAGCGGCGCGCAAGCGCATGCCTCAACGCCCCCCTTCGCTGTCCGAATCCGGCATTTCGCGACGCTGCTGACGAGGAGGGCTGCTCGGGCTCGACTCGAGGTTTTCGATGCGTCCTTCGCTGCTGCCAACGGCACGAATCACGGGGCGCGGCCCGTCGTCCCTGGCGTCTTCCACAGCGACCGCGTGGCTCTTGGCCTGAGCTTCCTCCTGTTTCGGAGCCACCTTGACGACCTCGAGTTCAGGCCGATCCACGGTGTCGGGTGCGCCGGCTTGGTCGAGACGGACCGTCCGCTTCTGGCGACCGACCTCGAGCGCGGTGAGGCGCTCCGCAAGCCGGTCCGCCCTACTCTGAACGCGGTCCAACTCCTCCTGGAGAGCATTCACGCGCTTTTCCATGGCTTCGTCACTTGCGCAGCCGGCGGTCGACAGGCAAAACAATGGTACGGCTAATCCGACTAGGACTCGGAACGGTCGAAGGGGTCGATGCATGCTCTCCTCGATGGGGATCCTACGTTGGAACCCCATGGCGGGCCAAAATCGTCCCGCGCATCCTGTCTCACGTTCCGCCACACCAATCCGAAGGCATGGAAACCACTACCTTTTCACGACTCACCTCGAGGAGGTCGTCCGCTCCGCGAAAGCATCGCCGTTTTTTCGCGCGTCGGCGACTTTGCGGCGACCGTGCGGATTCGAGGCTGGGTCCGCGGTTTCACCGAATGTCCACCCAGACTGGACGGCTCGTCGAAAGGCGTTTACCTTGACTGACGTGTCAGTGGGTCCGCGAAAGCGCACGCGAAGGCGGCTGCGACGACGGGTAGATCTCAAGAAGACCCTGTTCGTACTGCCGAACCTCGTCACGCTGGCGTCGGTGTTCTGCGGGTTCAACGCGATCTTGATCGTGGCCACCGACAACCCCACGGTCGATGACTTCTATAAGGCGGCGGTCCTGCTCACCTTCTCCATGCTGTTCGACCTGCTCGACGGGCGAATTGCTCGCATGACCAAGACGCAGAGCGCTTTCGGCCTGCAGCTGGACTCACTGGCGGACATCATTTCCTTCGGTCTGGCGCCTGCACTGCTCGTCTACAAGTGGGTGCTCTTCAGGCACCCGCTGCTGGGCGTGTTCTGCGCATTCCTCTTCGTTGGCTGCGCCGCCGTGCGCTTGGCGCGCTTCAACGTTCTCACCGG
Source organism: uncultured delta proteobacterium (assembly GCA_963809955.1). Lineage (GTDB taxonomy): Bacteria > Myxococcota_A > Polyangia > Polyangiales > Polyangiaceae > JAICQQ01. Next base: position 132,697 of record CAWELQ010000022.1, on the reverse strand, counting down.
AGGGAGCGGCGTCGGACCGGTGAAGCCCGGCAAGTACATCATCGGCCTGCCCACTCCCCCGGCGTCCGGTATCCTGATTTCCCTCTTGCTGGCGAATCGCGCGATGGGCGGGGCGCTCGGCAGTGAGCAGTACACCGGCGCCATTTTCATCACCACGGTAGTGCTGAGTCTCTTGATGGTCTCCAATGTGCGCTTCCGGTCGTTCAAGGACCTGCGGCTGAATTCCGGCACCGTGGCGCTGGTGCTGTTCACCATTGGCTCGAGTGTGTTCGTTTGGCGGCGCTTCAAACCTCAGTTCGTGCTGGTCTGGCTGCTGTCGGTGTACATCCTGATAGGCCTGGTCGAAACGCTGCGGGTCCTGGCGGGGCGGCTCAGAAATCAGCCGCGCGATTCGGTGCCACCCGCCATCGATCACGGCTAACCCGCGCTTCCGAGCCGCCTCGGGCTCGACAGCGGTTGACCGCGGGTCTGAGCGCGCTACGAATCCGTGCATTCGACTCATGACAGCCAAAAAAGTCCTCATCGGCCTGGTCTCGCTGGTGCTCCTCCTCCTCTCGTTCGGGTGTAAGCAGCAAACCGCCACGGATCAGCCTGCCGCTTCGACTGAAGCGAAAGAGACGAGTCTGCCCAAGTTCTCACTCAAGGACGACACGTCCAATCTGCTTCTGACCTGGGTCGACGAAAAGGGGGACTTCCACGTCGTCCAGAAGCCAGCCGACGTCCCGGAAGGAAACAGGAAGCAGGTGCGCGTGGTGATCACCACGCGCGAAGAGGGCACGGGCGACACGGTGGTCGTCGCCGATCTCACTCATGCGAAAGCAGACGGAACCTACCCCCTCGAGACCATGCCGCGCGCCAAGTGGGACGAGATCGGCGCCAAGCGACGCAAGGCCAGGCTCGAGGCGCTGGCGCCGAGCGCAAAACCGCCGCCTTCGGCGTCGCCCCCTGCTGGCGGGGCCCAGGCAAACGGAAATACGGGAGGGGGACCCAAGCTCAGCGCGATCATCTACGGAGCGGAGTGGTGCAAACCCTGCCACGCTGCCGAAGCCTACTTGAAGCAACGCGGGGTCCAGGTCGTCAAGAAGGACATCGACAGCAGTGAAGCGGCCCGCGCCGAAATGAACCAGAAGCTGGCCAAGGCCGGTATGGGCGGCTCGCAAATCCCGATCATCGATTTGATGGGGCAGCTATTGATTGGTTACAGCCCCACGGCGCTCGACCGCGCCATCCAAAGCGCCCGCAAGGCCACTACCCTGTAACGGCTACCCTGTCACGGCGAACGCCGACGCCTATTCGAACACGACGGTCTTGTTGCCGTACACCAGCACGCGGTCGTCCAGGTGCCAGCGTACGGCGCGCGCCAAGACCAGCTTCTCCAGGTCGCGGCCCTTGCGCACCAGGTCTTGAACACTGTCGCGGTGCGAACAGCGCACCACGTCTTGCTCGATAATGGGCCCCTCGTCGAGATCCGCCGTCGCGTAGTGAGCCGTGGCGCCGATCAGTTTGACGCCGCGCTCACGCGCCTGGTGGTACGGCTTGCCACCCACGAAGGCCGGCAAGAACGAGTGATGGATGTTGACGATGCGCTCGGGAAAGCGCCGCACGAATTCCGTCGAGAGCACCTGCATGTAGCGAGCGAGAACCACCAGATCGATATTCTCTCGTTGTAGCAGCTCGAGCTCTCGCTGCTCCTGAGCGAGCTTTTGATGCTTGTCTTTTGGAAAGACGTGGTAGGCGAGACCGTACTGTCGCGCGATGGGCGCGGCATCTTCGTGATTGCTGATTGCCAGCGGTATCTCGCACGACAGCTCGCCGGCGCGATGGCGCAGCAAGAGATCGATGAAGCAGTGGTCATACTTGGAGACGAAGAGTGCCACGCGCTTGCGCCGTTCGGCGTAGTGCAGGCGGTACTTCATGCCGAAGCGTTGGGCGACTTCGGCTATGGCGCCTTCCAGCGTGTGCCGGTCGGTGGTCAACTCGGCTGAATCGAAGCGAATCCTCTGAAAGAACTGCCCAGCGTCTCGATCGGTGTGTTGATCGGAGTCGAGAATGTTGGCGCCATGACCGGCCAGCACCTGGGCCAGCGCTGCGACGATGCCGCGCCGGTCGGTGCAGGAAACCAGGAGGGTCGCGAGCTGGGCCTCGTGCCTGGGCGTGCGCCCATCGTCACCCTGGGCACGGCGTGCCCTCTGCTTGGGGTCGCTTGCTGCTGACATAACGGCAAACCTGATTCGTCCACCACGGCATCACATTTGTTGCGAGACGCTGCAAGCTCGACCATAGCATAGAAGCGAAAATGCCAGCATACCGCGAGTACAACTTCGATGGCATCGTGGGTCCCACCCACCACTACGGTGGGCTCAGCTGGGGCAATCTAGCCAGCACACGACACGGGGGCCACGTGGGCAACCCGCGCGCCGCCGCACTGGAAGGGCTGGCCAAGATGCGACTGGTGGCATCGCTCGGAGTCGGTCAAGCTGTGCTGCCCCCGGCGGCACGCCCTCCCGTGGGCATGCTGGAGCGGCTGGGGTATCGCGCGCCGCTGGCGCAAGCGCTGCCGCAGGCCTTCGATGACTCGCCGGCTCATCTGAGCCGTCTGTTCAGCGCGTCGTCCATGTGGACCGCCAATGCGGCCACCGTTTTCCCTTCCTGTGACACCGAGGACGGTCGCTTGCACCTCCTGGTCGCCAACCTCAGCGCCATGGCGCATCGCAGTCTGGAAGCCGATCACACTACTCGCGTCCTTGGCCGGGTGTTTGCGAGCCGAGAACATTTTCAGGTGCATCGGTCCCTACCGGCTTATCTGGGCGACGAAGGCGCTGCCAACCAGCTGCGGCTGCAAACCCAGATGGGTACGAGCCACATTCTGGCCTGGGGGCGAAGCTTTCAGGCCGGGCCCACCACGAGTCGCTTCGTCGCCAGACAATCGCTCGAGGCCAGTCAGGCCGCAGCCCGCCTGGGCCGCCTCGAACGAGGTCGGCTGTTGCTCTGGCAACAGGCCCCGTCGGGCATCGACGCGGGGGCCTTCCACAGCGACGTACTCGCCGTGAGCAATCGAGAGGTGCTGCTGTTGCACGAGGCCGCCTTCGTGCATGTCAAAGACTTGCTGGCCGAGCTCCGCCGAAGGCTGGACAACTCGTTCTGCCATTGCATGGCCACGGCGCGGGAGTTGAGCGTGGAAGACGCCGTGAAGAGCTATCCGTTCAACTCGCAGCTGGTCACTCTACCCGACGGCGACATGGCGCTGATCGCGCCCGCCGACGCGGAGCACAACGCGAGCGCCGCCCGTTTCCTGGAGCGCGCCCAGAGCGAGGTAGCGGCAATTCGGGACCTTCATTACGTCGACGTGAACAGCTCCATGCAAAACGGTGGCGGCCCCGCTTGCCTGAGGTTGCGCGTCCTGATGTGCGAGAGCGAACGCAACGCGGTTAGCGCCCGAGTCTTCTTCGATGACCAGTTGCACGCCGATCTCCGGGCCTGGGTGATGAAGCATTACCGCAGCGAGCTGTCCCTCGCCGACTTCCGCGACCCACTGCTGGTGGAGGAAGGCCATCGCGCGCTGGACGAGCTGACTCAGATCTTGCAACTCGGCAGTGTGTACGCGTTCCAGCAAAACACCGGTTCCTGGGAAAGCTAGCGCTAGATGAGCGAGCGAAATTCGTGAGCTATCGCGAGCGGCCGGGTTCGTGGGGAGTCGCTATCTCCTTCACTCCGCTCTCCACCGCAACCAGTCCCAGATCGGCCATCCATTCGGCAAACCCGTAGGACTCCATCTCCAAGCCGTGACGCTGCGCGACCCACTGCACGTCGAGGGCAAATTCGGAAGCGCTCGAATAGCGGCGCGCGCACTTCACCTCTAGGGCCCGCGTAAGGACCGCCTTGACGTCGTCGGGCACGTGCCCGCCATATTCGTGCAACATGCGGAGGTCCCCCCGGTTCAAGGCTTCGAACACTTCGAATGCGGTTTCGCCCTGGAACAGCGCCTTGCCGATCAACATCTCTGCAGCCATGACTCCCAGCGAAAACAGGTCGCTTCGCCCATCCACACGCTCGCCCCTGGCCTGCTCCGGAGAGACGAACCCCAGTTTGCCCTTGAGCTCACCGGGTGCGGTGTGGCGCTCGGCGAGACGGCTGTAGTAGATGCCGAAGTCGGCAATCTTGACCTGGCCAGCCTTGCTGATCAGCACGTTGTTCGGCGCAATATCGCGGTGCACCAACCCCAGGGGGCGCCCCCACGCGTCGCAAGCCGAGTGAAGGAACGCCAGACCCCGCAACACTTCGCGCATGAGGTAGAGCACGACCTCGAGATCCACAGTGCGCCGCCGGTTCAGCATGCTTTCGATCAAGTGCGAGCAGGGAAACCCGTCCACGTATTCGAGCGCCATGAATAGGCGCCCATCGACCTGGCCGAAGTCCAGCACCTCGACGATGTTCGGATGCGAAAGGTTGGCCTGGATTCGAGCTTCCTCGCAGAACATCTGTTGTAGGCGCGGGTCGGCGCGCAGCGCCGGCAGGATTCGCTTGACGGCAACGCGGCGCGAGAAGCCATGGGCGCCTTGCCTGCGCGCTTCGAAAATTTCGGCCATGCCGCCCACGGCAATCAATCGGGTCAGCTGGTACTGCCCGAAGCTTCCGACTCGCCGCGCCGCGTCTGCATCCATTGAAATTAGAGTAGCCCACTCGAATGACGCTGACCCGACGCGCGTCCCAAGTTTGTGGGAGCTTTCCGTATGTGTATGATGGTCTTGTTGAGCCGGGGTTGGTTGGCCGAGTCCAAGGTTGGAGGACCAAGCGCGTCGGTTCGCCCCGTCGCTGAGCAGCGCGGTGCTTCCGACGAGCCCCATGGCGCAAGCAAACCCGGGCGACGTTCGAAGCAAGCCGAATGCGACAACGTCGTTGACGCGGGTTCTACCGCCCATTGCTCCCTGCCCCCGCAGACCTCGCATTCTGGGACCTGCTCACCACGACGCCGAAGTCATGACACCAGCGCATATGCGAGACACTAGGGCCTTTCGGCTGACAAGCCGCGACGTGTAGGCGTCGCGGATGAAAAAAGCGCCCCCGACTGCCTGCCCCCAAAGGTCGGGGTTACCACTAACACACACAGCAAGCTTAACGCGCTCCCTTGGGGGATGGCTTTTCGTCGCCGCCGAACGAGTCGAAACGCACTCCCCCTTCGGTGAAAGGTCCCACGCCGAGAGTTTCCTCCGTACCTTCCGAAGACTAAAAGCCGCGTAGTGTACCAGACGGGATCGATCGGGGTGTCTGGGCGCTACGCGGCTTTTTTATCTGGTTCGACGAGAGCGGCGAGCGTGCTCATGGGCTCTCGTCAGGGCCGGGGCGGGGCAGCGCGACGGGCTTGTCGGCACAGGCGTCCTGCGCGCCCAGGCGGCAAGCTCGCTCGCGGAGCTCGCTTGCCTTGTCCGCGTCGCGGCCCACCCCAGTGCCCTGTTGGTAGTACTCGGCAAGACGCTGGCAGCCACTCGCAACTCCATGACTACAGGAGAACTGCGAGAGGTTGACAGCTTCCATCAGATTCGTTCCAACCTCACCGGAGTCCAACAGACTCGCGAGAGTGTCACAGGCTTCGGCCATCTTGTAGCCACAGGCATACCGTAGGTAGGGCACAGCATCGGCGGGATTCTTCGCCACGCCAATGCCTTCGTTCAAGGCCCGGCCCACTCCGTAGCAGGCACGGAAGGACCCGTCGGAACATGCCCTGGCGAGCTGTTGAACGGCCAGCTCAGGCTGGCGGGGCACGCCACCTTCGCCGGTCATCATGAACTCCGCGTAGCCGACGCAGCCCAGAACCTCGTGGTTGTCACAGGCCTTGCGGAACAACTGGGCGGCACTCGTTGCATCTTTTGCCATTCCCCAGCCCTCTCGATGCGCCATTGCCCATTCCGAGCAGCTGGGCCCGAGAGGTGCTTCGCAGGCCATGCGCATCAACGCGTGACCGCGCGCAATGTCCGTCTCGACACCACTGCCGACCGCCAGGAGCGCGCCGAGAGAACCGCAGGCGCCCATGATGCCACCACGACAAGCGGCTTCGAAGAGCGCTGCGGCGGCGCGAGAGTCTCGGCCAATCTCCGCGGCCGTCAGCTTGACCGTGCCCAGCTCGGCGCAGGCCTTCGCGCTGCCGAGCTTGCATGCCCCCTGCAAGCGACGCGCCCCGTAGCGTTCGTCGCGCGGCACACCGATCCCCCGGACCGTCGCGAGCCCCAGATCGCCGCAAGCCGTGACCAGACCTGCTTCGCAAGCGCTCGTCAGGAGCCGTATGCCTTCCCGTCGATTGAGCGAACTCCGCCTGGCGCTGAGAAAGAGCCAACCCAGGTTGCGACAGGCCAGTTGTTCGCCAGCGTTGCACGCGCGCTTGATGAGGTCGAGGCCGCGCTTGGGGTCGGGCGCTCCGTAGCGGGTGGATCGGAGCAGCATGCCAAGGTTGTTGCATCCTCCGAAAGCGCCGGCGTCACACGCCCCCTGGTAGTACATGGCCGCCAGACGCGCATCGGCACCGACCTGATTGCCGGCTTCGGTCAGGTAACCCAGGTCGTTGCAGGCGTCCGGATGTCCGCTACGACAAGCCGCAAAGAGACGCTGCGGATCGAAGCCCAGTGTCCCATAAACGCCACGCCCCTCGGATGCGTGATAGGTGCGAGAAATGGGAATCGGTGGCGGCGCGCGATCGTCCGCGGATTTCTCGATCGCGATCGTGGGACCCCGAGAGCAGCCGATGGCGAGGATGACCAGTCCCCAGGGCCAACGACTGATGCTCAAGATCGCTCCGCTACCAGCTCTTTGAGGCGCCCCAGCGCCGTGTCGATGACCTCCTCGGGGGGACCATACGAGAAGCGCGCGTGATGCAGAAAGCGTGAGGTGCGCCCCAGGCGTCGCTGGCCGGGGTCGACGTCGAAGAAGCGACCAGGGACCACGATGACCTTCTTTTCGAGCGCGGCCTTGAACAGATCGTGCCCCGTATTCAGCCCCTCGGGGAGAGCAGACAAGTCCCCCCACGCGTAGAAGGTCCCTTCGGGTTCGCGCTCGAAGCGCACTCCGATGGCCCTGAGCCCGTCCAACATCTTGTTGCGTTTGCGCCTGAACGCCAAACGGATGGCCTCGGCTTCTCTTCGAGCGTGCGTGGCCGTCAACACGTCGAGCGCGGCTACCTGCATCGGCCGGGAGCCACCGCCATCCAGAAATGATCCGGCGCTGGCCACGGCCTCGATGACCTTCTTGGGCCCCAGGGTCCAGGTCACTCGCCAACCTGGATAGCGCCAATTCTTGGTCAACCCATCGAAGATCACGATCGGATCTTTCTCCACGTCTTCCACGTGCTCTGCGGAGCTGAACAGCGCGGGCCCGTCGGACCAGATGTAGTGGGAATAGAACTCGTCCATCAACAGGGTGCATCCCAAGTCGCACGCCGTTCTGACCCACGAAGCGAGTTCCGGCCCGGTCACTGTCTTCCCGGTTGGATTGCAGGGGTTCGACATGAGCAGTGCCCCCAGGCCACGGCCATAGATCTCACGCTTGAGCTGGTCGAGCGAAAAGTCGTAACCACTATCGGGATCCAGAAGAATCGGTATCGGAGTGAAGCGCCGGAAGATGTCCAAGAGCTCCTCGTAAGCCGTGTAGTCGGGCAAAAAGTGCCCCAGGTGAATCTGACCGATGGCCGCGCAGGCGCGCATGATCGAGATGCGCCCGCCGCCACTGATCGCAACGTTCTCGGCGCCGTACTGCGAGGGCATGCCGCGGCGAAACAGCTCGTTGTACATACCGGCCACCGCCTCGCGCACCTCCCACAGGCCCGCCACGGGAGCGTACTCCAGATCGAGCGTCGAAAAGCGCGCCTGGTGAACGCGCTCGGGAGCCCCGGGCAGAGGCCCCGTTTCGGGCTGACCTTGCCCAAGGTTGCACCAGCTCGGGTCCGCGGCACGATAGCCCGCCTTCTCCGCCTCGGCACTCACGTAGATGACACCGGTTCTCGGCACCGTACGGAACGCGGTCAGTTCTTCGTTTCGATCGTCACTTGCTTCCATGGCTCGGCACAACGCTAGCACACAGTGCGCTGTGCGTACGCCCACGCGGGTGGGCGCGTCTGGAAAGGCTCGAGCCGGGCCCGGCGAGAGCTGCCAACCTCGTTTGCAGCCACGAAAAGCGACGTTCGGACGGATCTGGCGAGGCTTCAGTGAGCCTGGCGACCCAGCGAAAGCATGCTGAGAACGTAGCTTTGGATCGCCTTCGGATTGCCAACGCGGGTGAACTCGACGCCGAACTTGCTTTGGTCCGAAGTTCCGGTTCGATGTCGAATCATCCCTTCCGCCTTGAAGGGTCGGTGCCCGGGCAACAGAATGATGAGCTCGACGCTGTTTTCGAGCTCACCGATGCTAAAGCCATGCGGGACTCGGACGCCCACACCACCGACGCTGATATCGTCCGCGACCAGCACCTCCAGAAAGGTCCCGCCCATGATCTGCACCTCCACCGGTCGACTCGGTAGAGGCAGCACCCGCGGGTGCTTTCGTTGGTCTTGCTTCTGAAGGGCGCTCACCGATTTCCGAAGGGCAGGCTAACTTCGAAGTCTAGCGCGCCCCCGTGCCCAGCGCCGCTAGGGGGGCCCAACACTCGCGGAAGCGCAGGTGGGTTCAGGTAGTAGACGACCTCGTGAGCAGCGGCGCCCACCGAGAGCGTCAAGCGCGCGGCACGCCCGGAGGCGGGAAGGAAGCGCACATTTCCCTCACCTCTGCGGCGACCTTGCTGAGCAGGCCGTCGTCGTCAGCGGCGGTGACGACCTGGTTCATGAATCCGGCGAGCCGTTGCATCTCGGGCGCCCCCATGCCGCGCGAAGTGAGCGCAGCGGTGCCCAAACGGATGCCAGACGGATCGAAGGGCTTGCGCGGGTCGAACGGGATAGAGTTGTAGTTGCAGACGATCCCTGCGCGGTCCAGCGCCTGCGCTGCCGGCTTGCCGCCAATCCGCTTCGGGGTCAAGTCGACCAGGATCAGGTGATTGTCGGTGCCACCGGTGACCAGCTCGAACCCGTGGCTCAGCAGAGCTTCGGCCAGCGCCTTCGCGTTGTTCACGATATTGGCAGCGTACTGCTTGAAACCGGGCTGACTCGCTTCCTTGGCAGCAACCGCGATTCCCGCTGTGGTGTGATTGTGGGGGCCTCCCTGCAAACCTGGGAACACCGCTCGGTCGATGGCTTTTGCGTGCTCGGCCTTGCACATGATCAGGCCACCACGGGGACCGCGCAGCGTCTTGTGGGTCGTGCTGGTCACGACATCGGCAATGCCGACGGGCGAAGGATGCACGCCGCCAGCGACCAGACCGGAGATGTGAGCAATGTCCGCACACAGGATTGCACCGACCTCGTCCGCTATCTCCCGGAACTTGTCGAACTCGAGCACACGTGGATACGCCGTCGTGCCGCACCAGATGAGCTTCGGCTTGTGCTCGCGGGCGAGCTCCCTGACTTCGTCGAAATCGATTCGGTGATTATCCTTTCGGACTCCGTAACCGCGGCTGTCGAAGTACTTCCCAGTGATGCTCACCTTCCACCCGTGGGTCAGGTGACCGCCAGCGGGCAGCGCCAGACCGATCACCGGATCTCCGGGGCTGCAAAATGCCAGATAGACGGCCAGGTTGGCGGGACTCCCGCTGTAGGGCTGCACGTTCACGTGCTCGGCACCAAACAGTTGCTTGAGCCGGCCGATCGCCAAGGATTCGACTTGGTCGATGACCTGTTGCCCTTCGTAGTAGCGCTTGTCCGCGTACCCTTCGGAGTACTTGTTCGTCAGCACCGAGCCCGTCGCTTCCAGAACGGCGCGAGAGACGTAATTCTCGCTGGCGATCAGCCGCAGCTTGTCCGTCTCTCGGACTTCCTCGGCGTGGATCAAAGCGGAAATCTCGGGGTCCACTCGAGCCAGCGGGGGATCGGAGTGACTCGAGTCGGTCAGGGGAGAGTCTTGCATCGGGCGAACCATGCCGGGAGCCTAGTGCCCCCGAGCTAATCAGGCAATGGAGAGGCCCACGAGACGAGCGACGCAGAACTGCGACCAGCCAACGACACGATGACGGAAGCCCGAGACGAGCCACTGGCGCTAGCTTCGGCGTTCGACGCTCCCGCAGCCGAGCTCGAATGGCAAGCACTCTCGGTCACTTTCGCGAGTGGTTCGCGCGCAGAACTCGCAGACGCGCACGGGAACGAGCTTGCGTGCCCGGACCGACCGTGCTTGGCGGATATCGCTCTCGTGACCAGTTCGCAACAGTGGATACAATCCCTGTAAATTAGCAAGCTTGCGCACCTTTGCCCGCCGCGGCTGGCATCCCCAAATGCGAGTGGAACGGCGCGTTCGACTAGAACGGGCGCTCGGAAGTTGCGGCGACTTCGCACTGAAACTCGAAAAACGCCGCGCGGCTAGATGACCGAATTGCGCGCCGGTTAGAAAATGTCCGATGGTTACCTGTCGACGCACCTCGGACCCCGACTAAACTTCGCGCTGCTCATGGCGGACGCTCAGAACAAGGATAGCAGAGCACGAAGCGGTCAGCGCACCAGCGCGCCTGCGGAGGTGCCAGCAAGCGAGCAAGTCAGTGCGCGACGAGTGAGCGCGCATGGCGCCGAAGCCATCGCCGAGGTGGAGATCCGCGAAGTCGAGCCCGAGGCTCCCGCCAGCGCAAGCGCGATGGAGTCAGACCCTGACAGCTCGCCTCCGAGCATCCCTTCGGCCGCCGAGGTCGCCAGCACGAGCCTGGCCGTCGCGGCGCCCGGGCTGAAGCCGGTAGCCACGCCCGTACTGCCGGGAGACCTGATTGCCGATCGCTACGAGGTCATCGACGTGCTCGGCGAGGGCGGCATGGGCATCGTGCACAAGTGCCGAGACTTGTTCGACGAAGGCCTGGTCGCGGTCAAGCGGGTCATCGTGCCCGACAGCAGCCATGCCGAAGAGTATGTCATGTGGTTTTACAAGGAGGCGCGCGCGCTGGCCGCCTTGAGCCACCCCAGCATCGTGCGGGCCCGCGACTTCGGCCAGTTGCGCGACGGGTCTCCCTACCTGGCAATGGACCTGGCCACGGGCGCCTCGTTGCACGATTTGATGCACGCTGGGTTGACGTTCCCGGTGATTTGGTCGGTCGTCGATCAAGTATTGAACGCCCTGGCCCACGCACACGCGAGAGGCATCATTCACGGAGACCTGAAGCCGTCCAACATCCTGGTGGAAGATGTCGCTGGCGAGCCACCGCTGGTACACGTGTTGGACTTCGGTCTCGCCTGGCTCAAACAAGATCCTCACGACGAACGTCTGGATGGCGAGAAGGCCATGGAGTTCGCTCCGCATGCGGGAGCCGGTACGCCCGGCTACATGGCTCCCGAGCAGATTCAACACGAGATGCACCACGTGTGCGGAGCGACCGATCTGTATTCGCTCGGCTGCATTCTGTACAAGCTATTGAGTCGCAAGGCGCCCTTCGGCGGCGAGTCGAAGGACTTGCTGAAGAACCACGCCTTTGCCGAGCCGCCTCGGCTCAGGCTGCGTATCGATGCGCCCCTGGAGGTGATCGACTACGTCATGCGTATGCTCGCCAAGAAACCTTGGGAGCGCTGGGAGTTCGCCGCCGAGGCCAGGACGGATTGGGCCAAATTTCGCCCCACGGAGAGCGACCCGGCCATCTGGAAGCTGCCACGCACTTCGAGTTCCCCGAAGTCGAGCGAAACGCCGCAAACCGAACGCGTCGGGAGGCGCGGCAAGAACCCGCTCCTGTCAGCCGTTCCCGAACGTGCCCCCGGCCTGCTGAGCATCCGTCCGAGCCCGCTGGTGGGCAGGCAACAGATCCGTCAGCTGTTGCGCGATACTTGCGACGACGTGGTCGACGGCGTCGGTCCGCCACATCGGCTGGTGATCTTGGTGGGGCCGGCCGGCGCGGGCAAGAGCCGCATCGTCGAATGGCTCTGCGAAGTGGTGCACGAGGAAGGCGCGATGATCCCGCTTCGGGCTCGCTACCGGCCGGTCCACGGCCCCCTGGATGGCATGCTGGGGGCCGCAACCCAATATTTCAACTTCGAGCGGACGGATCGCGACACCATCGAACGCTCACTGATTGATCGCTGGGCGGTGGGTCGCGGCGACAAGAACGGGCGCGCCTGGGTAGCGGGTGCGGCGGAGTGGTTTCGTCCGCTCGGCCCGGTATCGAGCGCGCCAACTGGCCCGGCAGGAATCCGCTTCACCCTCGACACCTTGAACACCCGTCGCATGGTCGTGCGCTACGTGATGCGCAGAATCGCTGGCGGGCGACCACTCCTCTTGTGGCTCGACGACCTGCACCATGCCGGTCAGGCCACTTTCGAGGGCCTGCTCAAGATGCACGAGAACGAGGGGGACCAACGCCTGGTAATGGTCGCCACCGTACGCGAAGAGGACGTCCACCTGGGTACGCCCGCGGCGGAGCGCCTGCGCCACCTGCGCGAGCGACTGGACGGCGTGGTCGTCGACGTGCCGCCGCTGGGCCCCGAGACCACCTGCGAGCTCCTCCAGCGCTCTCTACCGCTCGAGGAGGAAGCCATTCAGGAAGCCGCCCGGCGCAGTCGCGGCAATCCGCTCTTCGCCTTGCAGCAGCTACACGCCTGGGCGCTCGGGGGCAACCTCACTTTCAAGCACGGCAAGTACCGCGTGCCGCGAGAAGTGCTGCAAGTCCGTCCCAAAACCACCGCCGAGCTCTGGGACAGTCGGGTTTCCGCCCTGCCCGACGATCAGCGGCTGGCAGCGTATGCAGCCGCGACACTCAGCAGCGACCTCAGGCGTGAAGTCCTCCACGAGCTGCTCGAGACCATCGGGCTCGCCGCGGACGACTGTATCGTGAGCCTGCAGAACGCCGAAATCATCATTCCGCGCGGACCCGGCCGTTACAGCTGGCCGCACGCGCTGCTGCAGGAGCACTTGTTCGACGTGCTGTCGACCCGCGAGGATCGCCAGGAGATCTATCGAGCCGCCGCCAATGCACTGACCAAGCATCCCCTCGCCCGGACGCGCCGCATCGTGCGGCAGCGAGTGATCAATCTGCTCCACGCGGGGGCCGCCGACGACGGGGCAGCGCTGATGTTCGAGTTCCTCGCCGACAGCTGGAACGGCGCGCGCGAGCCACTGGCAGCGCTGACAGATCTCGAGCTTCTGAAGGGGCGCCTGAGAGGCCGCATGCTCGCGCAGAAGAATCGTTGGCAGGCCGAAGCGCTCCGCCACGTGGGACGTACTGCCGAGGCGACCGAACAGGCGGAGATTGCCCGCGACGCGTTCGAGGACCTGGGCGATCGGGAGAACCTGGCCCACTGTTATCGGCTGCTCGGACACCTGAGCTCGGAGCGTGGTAATTCCCAGGAAGGGCTGGCGCTCTCCAGGCAGGCGCTGGGCATGTTCAGCGAGCTCCGCCACACTCTCGGGCAGGCGCAGTGCGAGGCGGTGATTGGGGAAATCTTGTACCTGCTCGGCAACTACGACGAGGCGCGCGTGAGCATCGTCGCAGGTGAACGCCATTTCGCCGCTCTCGACAGGCCGTTGGGGCGCGGTCAGTGCCTCCTGCTACTCAGCTGGATCGAGCACTCCGAGGGCGCGCCCGAGCAGTCTCGGCGCCTGACGCTCGAAGCACGGGAAGAGTTCGAGCGCACGGGCTACCGGCTGGGCACCGCGCAAGCCAATGCATCGCTGGCCCATGTAGAACATCGTTTGATGAACTACCACAGCGCGGCGATCGGCGCGCTGGACGCCCTGATTGCCTTCGAGTCGCTGCGCGCGCCGCGCGGGCAGGCCGCCTGTCGCCGACTGCTCGCAATGATTGGAATCGACACGGACGACATCGAGATGGCGCAAGAGAACGCCAGCTACGCTACCGAGCTGTATCAGGGCATGGACGATCCTTGGGGGGTGATGGAGGCCAAGCTGTTGGGCTGTCAGGTGGCTCTGATGCAGCACGATACGGACAGCGCGCGCACGCTTCTGGACCAGTGCGCCGATATCTTCGTGGAAGAGCCAGAGCCGCGACAGCACTATCTTCTGACGCGAGCCTGGATTGAAATCGAGCTTTCGGACGCAGCTCGGGCCCTCAAGACGATCGACTCCGCGAGCCAGGTATTCGACACACCGAACCGCGTAGGCGACCACACGGTTCATCTCCTCGGCCGGCTCGCGCGCTACACCTGGAACGCAGCCGGGCAACAGGCGATTCAGAGCTGGCGGGCCAGGTTGGCCGACCGCGGCCAACGCCCGCGCCATGACTCGCAGGAGCGCGCCCAGCTAGTGCATTGAAACGGCTCCGAGCCCAGTGAGCAAGCACCCCGGAAACTTCCTGCGTTTGGCCTGAACCCAAAGCCGAGGCTGGGCGACGGCGCTCGGGTCGAGTAAACAGCCATCATGAGCGACGCGGAGTCCGAAAGACTACTCAAAGAAGCTGAACGACTCTTGCCAGGCGGAGTGAACAGTCCGGTGCGCGCCTTTCGCGCGGTCGGAGGCAACCCCGTCTTCGTGACCGCAGCACACGGCTCGCGCATCGTGGGCGCCGACGGCAAGGAGTACATCGACTACGTCGGTTCCTGGGGGCCGGCCATCTTGGGGCATGCCGACCCGCGCGTGGTCAAGGCAGTCCAGGAAGTCGCGACCCGCGGGCTTTCCTTCGGCGCGCCAACCGAGCTCGAGATTCGCTTCGCGGAGGCCATCGTCGATCGCTACCCGGCCATCGAGATGTTGCGCTGCGTCTCCAGCGGCACGGAAGCGACCATGAGCGCACTCCGGCTGGCCCGGGGCTTTACGGGTCGCGACGTCATCGTCAAATTCGACGGAGGCTACCACGGTCATTCGAACGAGCTTTTGGTCGCGGCGGGCAGCGGAGCAGCCACCTTCGGCAATCCAGATTCTGCCGGAGTCCCCAAAGCAACGGTCGAGAACACGGCTACCCTCGCCTACAACGACATCCAGGCTCTGGGTGCGTTGTTCGCCGAAAAGGGCCCGCGAATCGCGGCCGTCATCGTCGAGCCCGTAGCGGGCAACATGGGGTGCGTACCGCCGGTGCCCGGCTTTCTCGAAACCATCATCGAGCTGTGTGAACGGCACGGCGCGCTCTGCATCTTCGACGAGGTCATGACGGGCTGCCGAATAGCCCGGGGCGGCGCCCAGGAGCGCTACGGCCTCCGACCCCACCTGACGTGCCTGGGCAAGGTCGTGGGAGGTGGCCTGCCGTTGGCAGTGTACGGAGGAAAACGCGAGATCATGCAGCGAGTGGCCCCACTCGGCCCTGTGTATCAGGCGGGCACGTTGAGCGGGAACCCGCTGGCAGTGAGCGCGGGCCTCGCGACCCTACGCCAGCTGACTGCCGACAAGTACGAACGGCTGGAGCAACTGGGCGCGTTGCTCGAAGCGGGGCTCAGTGGCGCGCTGAGCCAGACCGGGTCGGTCGGCTGCGTCCAGCGAGTGGGTTCGATGCTGACCTTGTTTTTCCAGGCAGGTCCAGTGAAGAACTACCAACAGGCAGCTCAATCGGACAAGGATCGCTTCGCCGCCTGGCACCGCGGCATGATCGATCGCGGAGTGCATTGGCCGGCCTCGAGTTTCGAAGCGGCATTCATTTCCACCGAGCATACCGAGCAAGACATCGAGCAGACCGTCGAGGCTGCCAGGCAAGCATTGCGAGCGTCCTGAGTTACTCGGGCCCCTCTGGTTCCGACCTCGTCGAGCAGCCGCTCGACACCAACAGCGTCTCGCGCAACTGCTGCAGCTGAGCGGAGGCGGCTCGCGGCACCAGCTCGGATCGGGATACGAGCGCGTTCACTCGAGCAGCATCACGATGCTTCTGTCCGAAACGACGTAGGTGTCGCTGTCGACGGGGCGCGCCTCGTGCGCTGGGCAGATGTCGTGGGGCGCCTCGAGCGCCGTATCCAAGAAGCGTCGCCAGGGCAGCGAGTGCGGCGGCAACTCGAACCTCAGGGCTTCCCAGAAGGCGTTGATCATGATGTGCACGTGCCCTCGCCCGTTCGAAAGCGAGAGCGCTAGACTGTGCGAATTCTCTCCCCAGTCGGGCCGATTGAGATGAATGCCGTGCCATTCGATCTTCGAGCGACGCAAGAACTCTGTGAGAGTGATGTTTCGGTCTCGGGAAGGGCCGGTCTCCGTCCGCCAGCGAATCATTTCCTTGACGAAGCGCAAGACGTCCGCATGCTTTTCGAGCAACGTCCAGTCGAACCAGCTGATCGGATTGTCCTGACAGTAGGCGTTGTTGTTGCCTTGCTGCGTGCGCCTTACCTCGTCCCCCATCGTCAGCATCGGCACGCCCACGGCCACCAGAGTCAGCGCCAGAAAATTCTTTACCTGGCGTTGCCTCAGTCGTTCGACACGCGGATCGTCCGTTGGCCCTTCCACGCCACAGTTCCAGCTCAGGTTGTTGTTGTGCCCATCCCGGTTGCTCTCGCCGTTGGCCTCGTTGTGCTTGTGGTCGTACGAAACCAGATCATTGAGCGTGAAGCCGTCATGGCAGGTCACGAAGTTGATGCTCTGCTCGGGCTCACGTCCCTCGTGCTCGTAAAGGTCCGGGCTACCGATCAAGCGATTCGTCAAGTGGGTCGCCATGCCAGGGGCACCTTTCAGAAAGGCGCGCACGTCGTCACGAAAGCGACCATTCCATTCCTGCCAGCGGTCACCAATGAAGGAGCCGACCTGGTAAAGGCCGGCCGCATCCCAAGGCTCGGCGATCAGCTTGGTATCCACCAGGCTCGGGTCGGTTTCGATGGAGAACAACGCGTGCGGCCGTTCCAGAGGGCGCCCTTTTTCGTCTCGCGCGAGTATCGAAGCCAGATCGAAGCGAAACCCGTCCACATGCATCTCTTGGACCCAGTATCGCAGACTGTCCTGAATCATGCGTAGCACGACAGAATTATTGGCGTTCAGCGTGTTCCCCGTGCCGCTGAAATTGGAATAGCGGTCGCCCTCCAACAGGTAGTAGGTGGGGTTATCCAATCCTCGAAAGCAGAAGGTGGGGCCGCTGCGTCCAGCTTCGGCCGTGTGGTTGTAAACCACGTCGAGGATGACCTCGATGCCCGCGCGATGCAGTGCTTTCACCATGTCGCGAAACTCGTCCAGAGGCGCCATCACATGGGAACCCGAGCTGTAGGCCGCATGAGGCGCGAAGAAACTGGTCGGTGAGTAGCCCCAATAGTTGCGGCGACCGGGCGGAGCGTCTTCTTGGTCGAAGGCGAATACGGGCAAGAGCTCCACGGCACTGACGCCCAGCTCCTTGAGGTACGGGATCTTCTCGACCAGGCCCAGGTAGGTGCCTCGCTTGGTGGGGTCCACCCCCGAGCTCTCGTGCTTGGTGAAACCACCCACGTGCATCTCGTACAGAACGGAACGCGTGAGAGGTCTGCACAAGGGTTGGTCCCCTTCCCAGTCGTAGCTCGACGGATTCACGACGACACTCTTCATCGCGGTAGCGCATACTTCACCAGGCCTGGCGGACGCTCGCCTGTCGTACCCATGCGGGGTCGCCACGGCCAAACCGTAGGGATCGAGCAGCACCTTCTGCGGGTCGAAGCGCAACCCCACGTCGGGCACCCAGGGACCGTGAGCACGGTACCCGTAAATCTGGCCCGGCCCCAGATCGGCCACGAAAACGTGCCAGTAGTGGAAGGAACGGTGACGTTGCGGATCGAGCTCGATCACCCTGGATGGCTCGGGTGAGTCGACTTCGTCGAACAGCAAGAGGTCCATGCCCGTTGCGTGCTTCGAGTACACGCTGAAGTTGACACCATGTGCCATCACGCTAGCTCCCAGTGGAGCGCTGCGGCCGCGCCCCAGGCCGGCAACAGGGATGAAGCTGCGCGGAATGCCATCCATGGCCGCAGCATGCCCGCTTTGCCAAAGCCTCGCCAGTGTCGCGAATTGGGCTGAATGAACCCGCTATCTTGGCCGGCAAGCAGCGACCCTCGAGCGCCTTTCGGGGGTATTCGAGGAACAGCCGGGGCGATGTCGAGGTCCACTGCTTAGGGGGTCGCGGCAGCGGGCGATTCGCGCTACGGTGCAGCCGTTGAAAACGATACTCATCAGTATTGGGCTAGCTGCGCTGCTAGCCACGGTGGCCTGCACCGACGAGCCGCGTCCAGTGGATGTGGCCAGTAAACCGACGGGAGGGCAAGCCGGAGCAAGCAATGCCACGGACGGGTCGCTGGGCTATCCTCAGCTCACCGGTTCGTATTCGGCGGACTGTGAGGGGTTCACGCAGAAGCTCAGAGACTGCGGGCTCATCAGCGAGGGACCGTTCTCCTGTGCGCAGCCCGAAAATGACGAGCAAGAGTGTGCATTCGAGTGCCTCAGCATCGCCAGCTGCACCATCCTTGCCCAAGCCCGCTGCGAGCAGAGCGCGGCGCCGGCGCTCGACCAGTGCCTGTCGAGCTGCGCCGGTAGCTTCACCTGCGACTCCGGCAGCTCGATTCCCGAAGACTACGTCTGCGACAGCTACCCCGATTGCGAGGACGGCTCGGACGAGGCCGACTGCGATTTCGAATGTGGGTCCGGGGAAGTCCTTCCCGCCTTCTTCCAGTGCGATTTCGAGGTCGACTGCGAGGACGGCTCGGATGAAGTCGATTGCGGCGGCTTCGAGTGCGCGTCGGGCGAGAGCGTTCCGGAAAGCTGGCAGTGCGATCTCGAAGAAGACTGCGCCGACGGTTCCGACGAACTGGGCTGCGACTTCTTCGTCTGCCAAGCGACCGGGCAGCGCATCTTGAGCGCCTGGCAATGCGACCAAGAAGAAGACTGCCTCGATGGATCGGACGAGTTTGGCTGCGCTCGCGCGATCTGCCGTTGACGGGCTCTGCCGTTGACGGGCTCTGCCGTTGAGGAGCAGGGGCGAGCGCCAGCTTCTCTGGTGCTAGCTCAGGCGCCTACCGGCAGCTCCCGATTGCGCAGGTCCTCGAACTCGCGCTGATTCTCGCCCATGTAGACCTGCCTGGGCCGATGGATGCGGTTGTCCGCGCTCTGGCGTTGCTCCATCCAATGAGCGATCCAGCCAGGCAAGCGTCCCATCACGAACATCACGGTGAACATCTCCGTCGGGATGCCCATGGCCCGATAGATGACGCCGCTGTAGAAGTCTACGTTGGGGTAGAGCTTGCGCTTGACGAAGTATTCGTCCTTCAGAGCCTCTTCTTCGATCCGCTTGGCGAGCTCCAGCAGCGGATCGTGCACCCCGAGCTTGTCGAAGATGCGGTCGGCAGCCTGCTTGAGCAGTTTGGCACGCGGATCGAAATTCTTGTACACACGGTGCCCAAAGCCCATCAGGCGTACCTTGCTGTTACCGTCCTTCACTTGGTCCAAAAATGCGCGATAGTCGTTGCCACCGGCCTGAATCGCCTCGAGCATTTCGATGACCCCCTGGTTCGCCCCACCGTGCCGGGGACCCCACAGGGCGCAGATGGCACCGGAAATCGACGCGAACAGGTTTGCGTCGCTACTTCCGACCATTCGCACGGTGCTGGTGCTGCAATTCTGCTCGTGATCCGCGTGAAGAATCAGAAGGAGATTCAGGGCTTCTTCGATGACCGGCGACACCTCGTACTTTTCAGAAGGTACGGCGAACATCATGTGCAGGAAGTTCGCGGGCCACGAAAGGTCGTTGCGGGGGTACATGAAGGGCTGCCCGATCGACTTCTTGTGAGCAAACGCCGCCAGGGTCTTCACCTTGGCCAACATGCGAATGATGTTCAGGTCGAGCGTCTCCTCGGTATCCGGATAAAAGGTGGAAAGCGACGCGATCATCGCCGCCATGATGGCCATCGGATGAGCACCGGGAGGGTAGCCCTCGTAGAACTTTTTCATGTCCTCGTGGAGCAAGGTGTGCCTGGTCATGCTCTCGCGGAATTGTTGGAGCTCTTCGGCGTTTGGCCGATGACCGTAGATGAGGAGGTAGCAAACCTCCGTGAAGCGGGCGCGCGTCGCCACCTGCTCGATGGGGTAGCCCCGGTAGCGTAGAATGCCGCGGTCGCCATCGATGAAACAGATACTGCTCTGGCAGGACCCGGTGTTCGCGTAGCCGGGGTCGAGTGTGATCAGACCCGACTCAGCGCGGAGCTTGCGGATATCGATGGCCACCTCCCCCTCGCTGCCCTCGACCACTGGGAGTTTGTACTCCTTGCCTTCGTAACTTAGCTTCGCCTCGCTCATGATTCTGGCGCTCCTTGTCTGGTGCGCCGGTGATCTGAGCAGAGAATGCCGCTTCGTGCCGCAACATTCGACGTTTCGGGGTGCGAACCGACGCACTTTCCGAGCAGCCTGAAGGAGTGGTGCAGGTCCGGACACGCCCCGGACACGCTGTTGCGAGCACGGTCAGTAAAGCGCGAAAAAACGGCGCCAAGAAGTGATGTCCGGCGCTGCATGGACGGCACGTGCTTTGCAACTTGCCTCCTCGTCGTGTCCAGAGCGGACACGGCCCACCGATAAAACCGCTTCCAACAGGTGATTTCTCGAACGTGACCGACCCAACGCTCGCTCTAGACATGTCCGTTGACGAACCCAACGACCAGGAATGCTCCGCAGACCTCACGATGCGTAGTCGTGCGCGGTACAGGAGGCGCCCCCGCCTGCTCGTCATCGGACGCAACAGCCACGAAGTCAACGAAGTGCTCGATCTCTTGAACGACGATCGCATCGACGTGCTCTGTGAGACCGCCTTCTCGCCAGAACAGGGGGCGTTTGGGGTGGACCCGCCCGCGGAGGTCATCGTCCTCGTGGGCCCAGCTCCGGCCCATGCCGTCGCCCTGATGGATCCCGAGGGAGCTCCCAGCCGCCCCTTGGTCTGGCTGCCGGAGCCCGGTCACGCCTGCAACCGGGCTCACTCACTGAGTGAGTGGCGCCGGACCGCGAGCTTCGCGCTCCGGGCCGCCCTACTTCCGTGGCTGGACCACGAGCCCAAGCCGACCGCCCAATCGAGAATCGAGTCGGAGCTGGAACTGGATGCAGGGACCGGGGAGCTCAGGCAGGGGGCTCGTACGGTGCGTATGACCCCCACTGAATGCAGCTTGCTCCGCGTGATGCTGGCCCAGCGCGGCCGCTGGATTCCCGCGTTGGCGCTCAAGCAGCAGGCTTTCGGCTCCAACCACCGGAGTCACGACTCGTTGATCCGCGTCCACATCTACAAGCTTCGCCGAAAGCTCGAGAGCCTGCCCGCGCACATCCACTCGGCAAAAGGCCGCGGCTACATGCTCGCCTGACTCACATGATGACGACGGTCTTGGAGATGGTGACGTACTGTCCTTCGAAGGGCGGTACGCTCATCTGACGCATCGTCTTGGCGATACAGCTGCCGGTTTGGGTCCCGGCAAAGGGGGGTCCACCAATGGTGGCGGACGTGACCCGTCCCGAAGGAGCGAAAGTCACCACGACACGGGCAACGCCTGTGGGGTCACCTTCTTGACGACAGCTCGAAGCTTGCTGCGCCGCTTCGGAGAGCGCGTTGGCCGCCATGTCGCGACTGAAGGGACCCGTCGGCGCCACGGCCTCGCCGTCACCCTCGTCCCGTAGCTTGCGGCCCGGCTTGGCCGAAAGCACTCGCCGTCTGACCGCGGGCTTCGCGACGGCGTCGGAGTCGGTATCCTGCTCCGCCCCTTCATCCTCGGTGGGTAGGTCGGTATTCACGGGCTCCGGCCGTGCCGCGGCCTGCTGCGCCGCAGTCGGTTCGGGGGACCGCGCGGCCGCTTGCGTCGTCTCCTGAGCGGTTCGAGCAACCGGGGTGGCGTCGTCCGTGGAACCGGTCTTGCCAAAGATCACCCACAACACTGCTGCCATCAGCACCGCGGCGATCCCGAGAACGACCGGATTGACCTTGCCCCGTTCCAACTCCAGTGCCTTCGCCGGTGGCTTGACGGAGCGCGCCACGGGTCTATCGGTCCGACGACTCTGTGGCGATGTATCGTGCAACTCGCTGTCGCCCTCGCGTCCGGAGTCTGCGGCGCTCGGGGATCTGCTCGCCAGCGTGCCTTCATCGGGGTTGCTGGTTGAAGCCGCCGCCTTGCCCACTGCGATCACCTCGCCGCGATCGACACGTTTGGACGTCCTGCCCAGCGTCGGCCCGGCCTTCTTTCGGTTTTTCGGCTTGCGAACTTTTCGATTGACGGGTGGTCGCTTGCTCGGCCCCCGGCCGGTCCTCTTGTTGGTGTGTGGCATCGGCGAAACCTCGTCCTCATCCGAACTCGGGCCACCTTCACACTCTGTACGGGAGCATCTCACTGCTCGGTACCACGGCCCATAGGCAAGGATAGTCCTCCTTCAGGCCGACTCAATGTCGGCGCGCGCCTCCATTTGAGAATGTAAGGCTGGTTTTACGACGGTGGCGGATTGGCACAGGAGCGACGGACGGAGGTCACCCCGTCGAAGACCAACCGAGAGGGACCCCGGAGCTGCGGTTTGCGGTCGGATCCTCAACTTCTCGTGAGACCGGCCGAACTTGAAGAGAGCTGATTCGGCCGTTCGGTGGGTCAGTTCAACTCAGGGTGACACGCATGCGAAATCTCCTCAAACAAACAAGGGCTCCATCGGAACCTGCCTCCGGCGCACGTTCGCTGGAGCGCCTGGATTGCCCGCAGGCGACAGACTGCGCAATGTTCGAGCTGCTGCGGCTGGCGGGGGCGCTCAAGACTTGGCAAATCCGCTACTGCGGCGGCGACTATCACGTTTGTTCCAGGTACCAGCGAGCCGCCCTTGGCAAACCGGTTCCGCAGAACCTGATGCCGAACGGTCAGCTGCTGCGCTTCAGCGGCAGCTTCAAGAAGCAACCATGAGTCAGCATTGGTCATGGTGGATGGGTGGCCTCGCTCTGGCCGCCGTGGCGCTTGGACACTGGCTGGCGCTCAAACGTCAGATGGCGGTTTCGGGGCGCTTGACAGCAATCGTCAACCGCCTGCGCTTCGGACCACGCGAGTCGCTCGAGAGCGTCAGCAAGCAAGATATCATCGATGCCATCCAGCAGATGAGTGCCGACGAATTTGGAGACGACGCCGTCGACGAGTTGGAATCGGTCACCGAGGTCGAACCCCCGCCGCGCGTACCGAGCGAGCGCCCTCGCGCGACGCCTGATTCGATAGGAGTGCATGTCGCCTTCTTCGGCAGCCTGGTGGCCGGAGGCTTCTTGGCACGATGGAAGACCCACGCCACGCAGGCGTTCGACAGCGAGCTGTTGGCCACGCTGTTCTCGTCTCACCCATGGCTCGGATTTCTCGTCCTGGCACTGGGCGGATTGCTCGTCGGGTTTGGCACGCGGATGGCGTCGGGCTGCACCTCCGGACACGGGTTGTGCGGCGTCAGCCGGCTGCAACCCGGGAGCTTGCTCGCTTCCGCCATGTTTTTCGGGGCAGGCGTCGCCACGGCATTCGCGCTGTCGAGGTTTCTATGAGACACGCCCTGGGAACCGCCATGACAGGCTTGGTCTTGGGTTTCGTGCTGAGTCGCATCGGGTTCACCTCGTGGGACGAGGTACACCGGATGTTCACGTTCGAAAGCTTTCGGATGCTGATGGCTTTTGCGCTCGGAGTCTTCCTGCTGGCCGTCGGCTGGTGGTTGGTGCGTCGACTGTCGCCTATCCCGCCGCGTTGGTCGCCCCG
The DNA here is from genome assembly GCA_963809955.1 of uncultured delta proteobacterium. Taxonomy (GTDB): domain Bacteria; phylum Myxococcota_A; class Polyangia; order Polyangiales; family Polyangiaceae; genus JAICQQ01. The sequence continues at coordinate 109,074 of CAWELQ010000022.1, read as the reverse complement.
CCCCATCCACAAAGGAACGGCAGTAGGAGGGGTCGTCTTCGGCGTAGGTTGGGCGCTGAGTGGTGCTTGTCCCAGCATCGCCCTGGTCCAACTGGGCGAGGGCCAGTGGGCGGCGCTGTTCACCATAGCGGGTATGATAGCCGGCAACTGGCTGTACTCGGTCGTCCACGAGCGCTACTTCCGGTGGACGGCGGGTTCCTGCCTCGACGAGTGACGGAGGGCGAAAGCACGTGCCCAGCTACGCGGTTCTGGTCAATGCAACCAACGTGGTCCGCAAGGTTTCCGGCCACAAGCGCGTGTTCGCTTGCTACGTGACGCGCGCCGTACACGCGCCTTCGCCGGAGCAAGCCAAGCAGAGCGCCATCGCGATCGTCCAGAGCGACCCCAGGCTCCGCAACCTCGCCAACGATCGCGACGATCCGCCCAGTTTCAGCGCCGAGGAAGTGCAGCTGACGACCCTGCCGCAGAGCGCCATCGATTCGCCGTTTGCCTGGTACGGCGGCTTTTTGAAGTGAGTCGCGCGAACGTACTGACGGCTCAGGCACGTGGCCGTTCGCAAACATGCTCCGTCTCGGCGAGCTTCTGCAGCAGTCGCATTAGGGCTCGCTCCGGGCGGTCCCCGGGGTGACGCCCAACCCAGCGCGCGGCCTCATCGCCGCATTTATCGAATACGACGAGCGCGGGCAGAGGGCGCTGCGCGCGAGGCAACCACAACCCCAACTCAGACAGCACCTCGTGTTGCTCATCGCTCAACACGCTGCATTCGAGGCCCTCCCTTTCGAGCATGCGTTGGTTTTCCGAGGGAGCATCGGCGTTCAAGCCGACGAAGCGAGCACCCAACGCTCTGAGCCGGGGCTCGAGCTCGGCCAAGCGCTGCAGCTGGGCGATGCAAACCCGACACCAGTAGCCCTTCATCACCACCACGACGAGGTGTTTGCCGCCAGCCTGGGCGGCCAGGGAGGTCTCCTTGCCCCGCTGATCTTTGAGCACTCTGAGTCTGTACGGATCCTTACTGGCGTGGGCGGCGCCCACCCAGGCGGATGCACTCAGCGCGAGCAAGACAGCACGTCGTCGCATGTCGCGTAGACTACCAGCTTCGTCGGGCTTTTCTTCGACCTGGCACGCGAATTCTCGGCGTGAGCCCCTGTGCAAATGTCGGGCCATACCCCGACGAACGACGGATGCCTACTTCGACGGGCGATCCACGTCGAGCCCCAGACATTCCGGGGCGCTCCGCAATGCCTATTCGGGCCAGGGAATGTCGAGTTCGACATACTCTGGACCGCCATCGCCCTTGGCGACCGCGAGCCCGCGCACCCGTGAGCCCGGGCTTCCCGATTCGAAGTGCAGCTTCAACTCGTTGCCCTTCTCGTTGATCCCGACATCGACGAGCTTTGGGTCATCGGTTCGTGCCGGCATGAAGTCGATCCAGCCCGTGTCGGCGGCGCTCACCCGCAACCAACCACCGCGCCGCCACTGGTAGCTCACTCCCGACAGCGCTGCGAGGGGTCGCGGCAACCGACCGCGCATGTCGACCAGAGCGTCCTCGAATTCGACCTGCTCAGCGCTATCGCTGACTCCGAGTTCGATGAATGCCGAAGTGCTCTCGGGAAAACAACGCTGCTTGCAAGCGAGCCAGCTCGCTTCCGCCTCGAACCGGTAGGTCTGGTGCCGATCGAGATCGGGAGCAGCGCGAACCTTGGCGAAGACAGCCGTCCTCCCCTCGTATCCGTAGCTGACTCGGGCACCCGGAAGCTCGAATTTGGTGGGAGGGACGTAGCGAGCCTCGGAAACCTCGAAGCCCGCGGGGACACTGAACTCGACGTGGGTTTGCTTGCCCTCGTCCCCCGGGTTGACCCAGAAGATTCGATACTCGTCGGCGATGTCGAACTCGGCTGCGAGCCAAAAGGTGGCGCCGGGAGCCACCGCACGCGCCGTCGTCACGAAGGCAACGTCGACCAGCGTGTCGTCGGATTCGACGGGCGGCGGGCGGGGCGCCGGCCCGCGCTGCACCGACTCCGCGCTTGGCTCGGCCACCGGCCGCCGCTCCTCGTGCACGGCAGGATGCGCTGGAACGGGTTTCGGCGAGGCACACGCGGCACCCCAAAGCGTCGAACCAAGCGCGACGAAGCGAATACGCGCACGCCTCATGCAGGTTGTCCGTAGCACGAAACGGCAGCCCCCTGTCCAGTCAGTCAGGTTGAGCTAGACTCTCGCAAAAGTGTGCTACCGCAGTAAACCGACACCCGCGGCCGGAGCCGTGGCTCGATACTGCAAACGTTGCGCAAGCAGTCAGCGAACCAAATTTGATAACGTTTGCAGGATCTAACAGCCTGGACCCCACGAGGAAAACCCCATGTCAGTCAGCGATTCCACCGAAATGCTCGTGCAAGATTTGATGACGACGGATGTCTTTACGGTCGAACGCAACGAAGCGCTACTGACGGCCAATCGAGTCATGACCCTGGGAAGGGTGCGCCACGTGCTGGTCGTCGACGAGGAAGGAAAGCTCGCCGGTGTCATCTCGCAGCGGGATCTGTTCCACGGCGGGCTCATGCGAGCGCTGGGTTACGGAACCTATGCGCTACACAAGACGATGGACGGTTTGGTCGTCAAGGAGGTGATGACGACCAATCTAATCACCACCACGCCTCAAACCCCGCTCCGCGAAGCCGCCCTGGTGATGTTCAAGAATAAGATAGGCTGCTTACCGGTGCTCGATGGGGACAAGCTGGTGGGGATCGTCACCGAAGGCGACTTCGTCAAGCTACACGCCAAATAGCCAGCCACCAGTGCCACTCGGGGGCGTCCGAGTCCACCCGCCAGTCTGGATGAGCGGGCGCCAAAAATGGGCAACCGCCAATGACTCGAGCAGAAGAGCACGATTGGACGGGTTGGGGCCCTCACTGAAATGGAGCCCGAAAACCCTCACCGAGAATCACGCTCGGTCATTTTGCTGGCGCACCCGCCGCGCAACAGCCGTTCAGGCTTCGCGCCCCTCGCAGCCACGGGCGCCTGCTGGGCTGCACTCGCGACGACACACTCGAGAAACACTCGGGAAAGCGCTGGGTGCCGACCAAAATGGTGAGCTTCGGGCGAGTCAAAACGCCAGGCGGTCCCCCATGCACTTTGCCAGCTACGACCCAGAAAACGGCCCCTACTACGACGAAATGCTCGAGGCGCTCGGAACACCCCGCGGCACCTTCAGATCCATCGTCGAAGGCATCGACTCGCTCGGGGCCGCGCTCACACAGCGACAGCAATCAGCCGAGCGAGCCCTGCTGACAGCCGGGATTACCTTTACCCTGCGTGACGAGCGCGGCGAGGGTACGGAGCGCATCTTTCCCTTCGACATCATTCCCAGAGTGATCTCCGCATCGGAATGGGAGCATATCGAAAGAGGCATCAAGCAGCGCATCGTCGCCCTGAACCTATTTCTCAGGGATATCTACGGCGAGCAGAAGATCCTCAAAGACAAGGTCGTCCCCGAATACCTCATCAAGACCTGCGCGGAGTTTCGCGAAGCCTGCATCGGCCTGAACCCACCGCGAGGCATCTGGTGCCACGTGAGCGGCACCGATCTGGTGCGCGACAAATCGGGCGAATTCCACGTGCTCGAGGACAACGTACGCTGTCCTTCGGGAGTCAGCTACGTGCTCGAAAACCGGCATATCCTGAAAAGGACCCTGCCCAAGATCTTCGAGAGCGTCTCGATTCGTCCGGTGGACGACTACCCGATGCGCCTCTTGGAAATGCTGCGCTATCTGGGTCAGGCAAGGGCGAGCAAGCCGCGCGTGGTGGTGCTCACCCCCGGACGTTTCAACAGCGCGTACTTCGAACACGCCTTCCTGGCGCAACAAATGGGCGTCGAGTTGGTCGAGGCCTTCGACCTGGTGGTACGCGATGGCTTCGTGCACATGAAGACCACTTCCGGGCTCGATCGCGTCGACGTCATTTATCGGCGCATTGGCGACGATTACCTGGACCCCGAGGTTTTTCGCCCGGATTCGCTCTTGGGCATTCCTGGCGTCATGCAAGTCTACCAACAAGGCAACGTGGCACTGGCGAACGCACCAGGAACCGGAATTGCGGATGACAAGGCCATCTACGCCTACGTCGAGTCCATCATCAAATACTACTTGGATGAGGACACGATACTCTCCAACGTTCCCACCTTCCTTTGCGCGGACGATAAACAGTGCCAGCACGTGATCGAAAACATCGCGAGCTTGGTCGTCAAGGCCACCGACGGCGCAGGCGGGTACGGCATGCTGATAGGACCGCACGCTTCGAAACAGGAGCGCAGCGAATTCGTGGAACGAATCCGCAAGAACCCGCGCGGCTATATCGCCCAACCCACGCTTTCCCTGTCGCGGGTCCCGACCATCGTCCAGGACCAGCTGGAACCCAGGCACGTGGATCTGAGGCCGTTCGCGCTCTACGGGCAGGACGTGTACGTGCAGCCCGGCGGCCTGACGCGGGTGGCGCTCCGCAAGGGCTCGCTCGTCGTCAATTCATCGCAAGGGGGAGGAAGCAAGGACACGTGGGTGCTGGACGAATGAAGGGCTGGACAGGATCGCCATGCTGAGCCGCGTTGCAGACGCGATCTACTGGATCAGTCGGTACGTGGAACGCGCCGAGAACGTGGCGCGCTTCATCGACGTCAACTTCAACCTGGTGCTCGACGCGCCAGCGAGCCACAGACCCAGCTGGGAGCCTTTGGTGCTGACTACAGGAGACCAGGCGTGGTTCGCCGAACACTACGGGGCACCCACGCCGGACAACGTACTGCGCTTCTTGACCTTCGACCGAGATTACCCGAACTCGATCATCTCGACGATAGCGCGCGCTCGCGAGAATGCGTTGACCGTGCGAGAAGTCATCTCGCGCGAGATGTTCGAAGAGCTGAATATCTTGTACTTGATGGTCAAGGACGCCGCGCGAAGCGATGAGCCCTTCGAGGAGATGTCGTCGTTTTACGATCGGGTCAAATTGGCGGGGATCTACTACCAGGGCGTCACCGATTCGACGCTGTCCCGCGGTGAAGCCTGGCACTTCTCGCGCCTGGGGCGCCTCATCGAACGAGCCGACAAGACCTCCCGCATTCTGGATGTGAAGTACTTCGCGCTGTTGCCAAGGGTCAGCGACGTGGGAACGACCTTGGATCAGGTCGGCTGGGCAGCCCTATTGAATTCGGCAAGCGCCCTTCAGATGTACCGCCAAACCTACCAGGTGCTGGCGCCCGAGCACGTGGCAGAGTTCTTGATCCTGGACGCGGACTTTCCTCGCTCGATCCACTATTGCGTAGTGCTTGCGCAGCAGAGCTTGCATGCAATCACCAAAAGCCCGCCCAATAGCTACCAGAACGTGGCCGAACGGCGGATGGGGCAACTGCGCGCAAACCTCGACTACGCCGATATCCAGACTATCATGCAACAGGGCCTCCATCAGTACCTCGACCAAATTCAAATCGCCCTCAACAGCATAGCAGAGGGCATTCGGCAGCGTTTCTTCGAGGTTATCGACTAGGTCGCGGTTGATTCCGCCGCTGCCTATCGCCAACATCCTGGCCACGTCCCCCACTAATGAACGGCACCAGATGTCCATTCGCGTCGCTATCAATCACAGGACTCGCTACGACTACGATCGCCCGGTGAGCATGGCTCCCCAGGTGGTTCGGCTCAGGCCTGCGCCCCACAACCGCACTCCCATCCATAGCTATTCGCTCAGGGTGGAGCCGAGCGAGCATTTTCTCAACTGGCATCAGGACCCTCACGGTAACTACCTGGCGCGCATCGTGGTCCCGGAGCTCACCAAACACTTCCAGGTTCAGGTGGACTTGGTTGCAGACCTGGAAGCCTTCAACCCTTTCGATTTCTTCCTCGAGCCCAGCGCCGAAAAGTATCCTTTCACCTACGCATCCTGGTTGAAGCACGAGCTCAAGCCCTACCTCGAGACGGAGCCGCTCTCCGCCGAACTCTCGGCCTTTCTCGAAACGGTCGACAGAACCGAACGGCGCACCGTGGATTTCCTGGTAGAAACGAACCGCCTGGTGGCCGCCGCCGTCCAATACGTCATTCGTATGGAGCCAGGAGTGCAAACGCCGGCCCAGACCCTGAGTCTGAAGCGAGGCTCGTGCCGCGACTCGGGCTGGCTTCTGGTGCAGCTGTTTCGACACCTGGGCGTCGCCGCTCGGTTCGTCTCGGGGTACTTGGTTCAGCTCAAGCCCGACGAACCCCCCATCGAAGGGCCCAAAGGTCCCAGCGAGGACTTCACCGACTTGCACGCTTGGTGCGAATGCTACGTACCCGGTGCGGGCTGGATTGGGCTGGACCCCACCAGCGGCCTGTTGGCTGCCGAAGGACATATCCCCGTCGCCTGCACGCCGCAGCCGGGCAGCGCGGCCCCTATCGAGGGCACGACGAGCAAGGCAGAAACTCAGTTCCAGTTCGAGATGCACGTCGACCGCATCGTGGACGTGCCTCGCGTCACCAAACCCTACACCGACGAGCAGTGGGCGCGGGTCCTGGAGGTAGGAGAGCAAGTCGACCAGATGCTCGTGGCAGGCGAGGTGAAGCTCACCATGGGGGGGGAGCCCACATTCGTCAGCTCCAAAGAGCCGGACGCACCGGAATGGAACACAGCGGCACTCGGCGGCACCAAACACGAAACAGGCGACAAGTTGCTCAGGCGGCTACACGAACTGTGGAAGCCCGGCGGCTTGATCCATCACGGCCAAGGCAAGTGGTATCCAGGCGAGCAGCTGCCGCGTTGGGCGACCTCTTGTTATTTCCGCCACGACGGCGTCGACCTGTGGCAGGACCCGAACCTGGCGGCCCGTACCGGAGACAACCAGGGTCACGGCATCGAGCAGGCCGAGGCGTTCACCAAACGCCTGGCTGAAATCCTGGGGCTCACCCGGAACGGAATGATGCCCGCCTTCGAGGACACCTGGTACTACTTGTGGCGAGAGCGCCGCTTGCCGACGAACGTCGATCCTTTCGACTCGCGACTCGACGACGAGGTGGAACGCGATCGACTGGCCCGCATCTTTCGGCAGGGTCTCGATACCAAGGTGGGCTACGTGTTGCCCCTGGCGCATACGGACCTGGGGTGGGTGTCCGGTCGTTGGTTCCTGCGCGACGAGCGCTGCTACCTCATGCCCGGCGACTCACCCATGGGCTATCGACTCCCGCTGGACTCGCAACCGTGGATCGCAACCGTGGACTACGACACCGGGTTCCCGCCCGATCCCACCATCGAATACCCGCCGCTGCCGCGAGAGTTCGTCTTCCCGCTCGCTGCCACGCCGAGCGCACCGCCGCTCGCTCGACGTCAGCAACGCTTTCCCGGCAAAGGGAAGAACGTCGAGGGGCAGGGCAAGCAGGGCATGGTGAGGCCTCGCGAAGGCACCTTCGAGGATCCGTTCTCGGCTCCAGCCCCCTGCGAATCGGCCACCGGCGTCACGCGGACGGCTTTGTGCGTCGAACCCAGGCAGGGCATCCTGCGAGTCTTCCTGCCGCCGCTCTTCTTGACCGAAGATTTCGTCGAACTGATCGCCGCGATCGAAGCGACAGCCCGAGAGCTCCAGCTGCCGGTGCAGATCGAAGGCTACCCACCCCCGCACGACCCGCGCATCGGGGTCTTCAAAGTGACTCCGGACCCCGGCGTCATCGAGGTCAACCTGCCCTATGTGTACACCTGGCGCGAGTTGGTCACTCAAACCGACGAGCTGTACGAAGCCGCGAAACACGAATACCTGGCCGCCGAGAAGTTCGAACTCGATGGGTTGCATATCGGCTCGGGCGGCGGCAACCACCTCGTGCTCGGAGGCGCAACGCCGTTCGAAAGCCCGTTTCTGAGAAGGCCCGACCTGCTCGGCAGCCTGCTGCGTTTCTGGCACAACCATCCAGCGCTCTCCTACTTGTTTTCAGGGCGGTTCTTGGGCCCCACCTCACAGGCGCCACGTATCGACGAAGCTCGCAATGAGAGCGTGTACGAGCTCGAAATCGCTCTGGCCCAGTTGCCCAAGCCGGGACAGCACGTAGAGCCATGGTTGGTCGACCGAATCCTCAGGCATCTGTTGGTGGACGTCACGGGCAACACACACCGTACCGAGTTCTGCATCGACAAGCTCTACTCACCCGACAGCGCCACCGGCAGGCTCGGCTTGGTCGAGCTACGCTCGTTCGAAATGCCACCACACCAGCGCATGTCCAACGTGCAGCAGTTGCTGTTGCGCGCCCTGATCGCGCTCTTCTGGAACGAGCCTTACACCACGCCGCTGGTGCGTTGGCGCACGTCGATTCACGATCGATTCCTGTTGCCCCATTTCGTCAAACAAGACTTGCTCGACGTGCTGTACTTTCTCGAGCAGCGGGGCATCCCCATGGACTACGAATGGTTCGACCCCCACTACCAGTTCAGGTTTCCCTTCTACGGCCAGGTCGAAAAGGACGGTATCGTGCTCGAACTGCGCGGAGCACTCGAACCGTGGCACGTCCTCGGCGAGGAAACCGCGGCGGGAGGCCAGGCCAGATACGTGGATTCGTCCATCGAGAAACTGCAGGTCAAAGTAAAGGGCATGCTGCTCGATCGGTTCGTGAGTTGCGTCAATGGGGTCAAACTGCCCCTGCATCCCACCGGGGTTCAGGGTGAGGCTGTGTGCGGGGTTCGCTATCGCGCCTGGCAACCGCCCTCCTGCCTGCATCCCAACATCGGAGTACACAGTCCTCTGAGATTCGACATTTACGACACATGGAACGAGCGCCCCGTCGCCGCGTGCACGTATCATGTCGTTCATCCGGGCGGCCGCGCGAACGAAGATCGGCCCATCAACGCCGTCGCGGCAGAAAGCCGCCGAATCGCTCGCTTCGAGCACGCCGGGCATACGCCTAGCCGGTACGAACCGATCGACTTGGGCACCCAAGCGGAATACCCGTTGACGCTCGATCTGCGGCGGCTGGTCACACTGTAGCCGGGGTTGTTGTATACCAACAAAAGAGCTGTCACAGTCCACGAGCACCAGGTAAGAAGGCAGGCTTCTCCCTCCGCTCAGATGGTCACAGACTCATCCGTCGCACCCGCCGACACGGCAGAAACAGCTTCCGCCGCTGGTGGCCCCGTACACCTGCCTGCCTACGATGAGTTCTGGGAAGGCCTCGAACAGCCGCGTCCCATCCAAAAGCAATTGCTCTCGTTCATCGAGGGCAAGACCCCCCAAGAAATGCGGCGGCTCAACGCATTGATCCTGCGTCGAATCCGCGAGCAGGAGGTGACGTTCAACATCCTGGGGTCCCCGGAGGGCAGCAATCGCCCCTGGCAGCTGAGCCCCTTGCCCTTGTTGCTCGACTCGAGCCAATTCACCGAGCTCAGCCGAGGTCTGGCCCAGCGGGCGCGCTTGCTCGATACGCTGATCGCAGACGCCTACGGTGAGCAGAGGTTGGTCAACCAAGGGATCATCCCGGCCCGTCTCGTGCTCGGGAATCCCAACTACTGGCGCGCGTGTCACGGCTGGCGTCCGCTCGGCGAGCACCACTTGCACTTGTATGCCGCCGATCTGGGTCGCGCCTCCGACGGGCAATTTCAGGTATTTTCGGACCGCACCTCGGCGCCTGCCGGAGCTGGCTACGCGCTCGAGAACCGATTGGTGCTGGGGCGTACGCTCCACGAGCTCTTTCGCGATTACTCGGTCCTGAAGATCAACGGGTTCTTTGCCACGCTGCGCCAGACTGTCGAGCGTCTGGCACCTCCCGGTATTTCACTGCCACGGGTGGCCATGCTCACGCCCGGCATGCACGACGAGAGCTCTTTCGAACACGCCTACCTGTCGCGCTACCTGGGCTTCGAGTTGGTCGAAGGCCGCGACCTCACCGTGCGCGACGGAGTCGTCTACATGAAGACGCTCTCGGGCTTGCGCCGCGTGGACGTGGTGCTGCGCCGCGTCTACGACGCTTACTGCGATCCTCTCGAACTGAGGGAGGATTCGGTACTCGGCGTCGCCGGCCTGGTGGGAGCCGCGCGCGCTGGCAACGTCGGAGTCGCCAACGCGCTCGGTGCGCGTCTGGTGGAGAGCGCGGTGTTCAAGGCGTATCTACCCAAGATTGCGCGCTACTTCTGGAATGAAGATCTCATCCTGCCCTCGGTGGAAACGGCCTGGTGTGGCGACCCGGAAGCACTCGCCAGGGTTCTCGGCTCGCTCGACGAATGGGTCATCAAGCCCGCGTTCGGCGAACGTCTGGGCGAGCTCCAGCGGCCCGCCGAAACCAGCGAGGCCGAGCGCGAAACGTTGATCCAGCACATGCGCGCGCGGCCCGAAGAGTTCGTCGCCGAGCGCTGGCCCAGCCTGTCGGTCGCACCCATCTGGGAGGAGTCACGTCTTGCCTCCCAGAGCGTGGCCCTGAGAATGTTCTCCAGTCGAGACGGAGACGATTACGCCGTGCTTCCCGGCGCGCTCGCGCGGTTGGACTCGGCTCCCGATGGGCTGTTTCTCAGTGGAACCGGCGATCGCTGCACCATGGACGTGTGGGTGCCGTCGCCACGCCCGGAACCGGCTCAGCCGCTGCCCGCCATGCCGGAACGCATGCTCGAGCTCAGGCGCGGCGGCGTGCGTCTCCCCAGCCGATTGCTCGACGATATCTACTGGCTGGGCCGCTATGCGGAACGCTGCGACAACGTCGCGCGTCTGGTGCGCGCCGGCCTCGAAAGGTCCGGCTTCGAAGCGGGACCGGACGCCCCGCACGCGCTGAGTGGCATCCTCGACGCTCTACAGCGTCTCGAGGTGATCCCCCCGCCTCCTCGCAGGTCGGCAAGCAGGGCTCGCAGCGAGGCATCGAAGCCGTGCTTCTGGGAGTGATCTTCGACGCGGGCCAGAGCAACAATTTGCCCGCGTCCATCGCTCGCGTCCGAGCGCTGACACACCGTGTACGCAGCCGCCTTTCGCGCGACGCCTGGGAAGTCTTCCGGCGCCTCGGCACGCTGCTGGACGACTACGCAACGCCCGACGAAAACGAGGGGGACGAGGCCATCGAGCTCCTGACCGAAGTCTTGACGCATCTGTCGGCGGTGGCAGGCACGACTCTCGACAACATGGTGCACGGGCACGCCTGGGTGTTCTTGGACATGGGCAAGCGAGTCGAACGGGGAATCTTCACCTTGGTGCTGCTCATGACCATGCTGCAACAGAAGGCGACGCGCACCCGTATGGAGGCACTCCTCGACGTCTGCGACAGCCTGCTCACCTACCGCACGCGCTATCTGAGCAGCTTGCAGCCGGCACCGGTCGTCGACCTGCTGCTCACCGACGACACCAACCCGCGCTCACTTCTGTACCAGGTGAATGCCTTGATGGGCCACGTGCAGAACCTGCCCCGTCCATCCGAGGCCCAGCGTGGGCGCGCCGAGCAGCGTGTCATCGCTCTGCAGAGCAGCCTGTTGACAGCCGACGTGCAGCGTGCCTGCGCTGGTGACGGCTCGGGCTTGTGGGAGCTGGCCGAAGCTGGCGTCAATCTTTTGTGGCAGTTCTCCGATGAGCTCACGAACACCTACTTCTCGCACGCCGAAGTGTCGCACGCCGTAGCGCCGCCCGCCTGGATCGACGAGAACCTGGAGGCGGACTAGATGCGCTACAAGGTCGTCCACAACACCATCTACGACTACGAAAGCCCGGTGTTGCACGGTCACCATCTGGCTCATCTGAAACCGCGCGCGACCCCCAACCAGTACGTCGGCTCGCACACCCTGATGGTCACGCCCGAGCCCTCCAGCTCGCGGGCACGCATCGACTACTTCGGCAACGAAGCCCACCATTTCGAGGTACTTTCATCGCACGACAGACTCGAAGTGGCCGCAACGAGCGAGCTCGAAGTGGTCAAGCGACTGCCGCACGACGAGGTGCCGACCATCCCTTGGAACGTACTCGCCGAGCAGGTACAAGGCGACCTATCGCTCGTCGCGGTGCGCGAGTTCTGCTTCGACTCCCCGCTCGTACGTGCCCACTCGTCTTTGCGCGAGTACGCGATAACCACTTTCACTCCCGGGCGCGATCTGAAGCAGGCCGTGATCGAATTCAACCGGCGGATCAACCAGGAGTTCACCTACGAAACCGCTGCCACCGATGTGAGCACACCGCTCGCCACGGTAATGCGCGAGAAGCGGGGAGTCTGTCAAGACTTCGCCCATGTGGCGGTGGGCTGTTTACGTTCACTCGGGTTGCCCGCGCGGTACGTTTCCGGATATCTGGAGACGCGTCCACCACCGGGTCGAGAGCGGCTGGTTGGTGCCGACGCTTCACACGCCTGGGCGTCTACCTACCTGCCGGGCTACGGGTGGCTCGATTTCGACCCCACCAACGACGTGCTGCCCTCCGACCAACACCTGACCGTGGGCTGGGGGCGAGACTTCAGCGACGTGAGCCCGCTGAAGGGCGTGGTGCTGGCAGGTGGAGCGCACCGCGTAACGGTGGGCGTCGATGTGGAGCGGCAAGATCCCACCGCGGCCACGGCCCCACCTGCGGCGGGCAACGGCGGCCAGACACAAAGCCAGGGTCAAGCTCGAGGCCAGAGCAGACGCGCGCCGGGCTAGCTCGGGGTGTGCTGGTGAAATGCCAGCTTCCAATGCCCGTCGCGCCGCACGTAGCCGCTGCTCACCAGCGCCGAATAGGGCTCGCCGCTACTCCTCTTCGCGTTTGCCCGATAGGTGAGGACGGCGAAGTCGGCGGTGGGCTGAATGAGCCCTTCGACGCGGACCTCCGGATCACGAAAGCGGCTGCCCGTGACCGTCTGCGCCACCTCTTCTCGACTCAGCGCGCCTGCCATGCGATCGAAGGCCAACAGGCAACGCTCGTCGACATGCTCGCGGTAGAAGTCGGGACCCGAAGTCCAGAACTGAGATTCGAGGGAAATGAGTTCATCTTGCAATGACACGATCGCTCCTTTCTTGGTGGAGGTCCGAGCGCGGCTACGACCGACCCGCTCGAGCGGAAAGCAAGGAACACACCAATGGTCGACTCCGGCTCGATGCCAAGCCGCTTCTCGCTCAAAGGCCGCGTTACTGCCGAGGCGAGGATGCAAATCTGCCCCAAGTCGGCATGCGAGCCCCGTAGCGCTACGGTGAACACCGCAGCAGATCGAGAGCTACCCTTGTGGGGTCGTCAGCTCTAGCATCTGCCTTGTCACCGTGGCCTCCGCACCCGAACCGAATTGTCGAGACGAGCCCTCCGAGCTCGACCAAGAACGAAGACAATGGCAGCGGCACGTGCTCTACCTCCAGCGCGTGCGCACGAGCCTCGGTAACGAGCGCAAGTATCTCGGCTGGTTGCGCGTCAGTCTCGGGATGATCACGCTCGGCTTCGTGGTGGAGCGTCTGGACCTGCTTCTGGCGCGCGCCACCGGAGTCCCCCCCGCACGAGTGAGCCCGGCACTCACTTGGGCGCCACTGCTCATCTTTGGTATCGGTGTGGTCACCGTGGGCGTCGCCACCTGGGAGTTTTTCTCGGATCGCAAGCGGATCACCAACGAGCAATCGCGCGGCTCGCGTCTACTGGTAGCGTTGGTCTTGATGATTCTATTGGCCATGGGACTGATTGCGTTGCTGCTCGCGCTGCCTGCGACTCGACCGGAATGATGTCAGCTGCACTCGTGGAGCATGCAACGCCCTGCCCTCCCAGCAGTTCTGATTCCGCTGGCTTGCGCCGAAGCATCGAAGCCACCCGAGCCAGACACCTGCTCTCGCTGAGCAACAGCTGGGCAATGGCGTAGGAGTTCGACCGCCCCGCTGCGAGAGAAAGCCCGAGTTCGATCATCACATGTCGACAACACGCCCCGCTCGTGGGAAAACCCCGGGCATGGCTTTTGGCTCTCCAGTCATCGTGGGCACCGACCTCAGCGACGCTTCCTTCCCCGCCATTCGACATGCCGCAGCGTGGGCCGCCGAACACCAGCGCCCACTCCTGGTAGCGCACGTGCTGTCGGCCACCAGCTTCCACCGGCCCGACGCAGCGGAAGTGGAGCGCGCCCTCGAAAAGCTCGTCAGCTCCCTGGTCAGCATCGACGCGGAGCTCTCGGTATTGCACGGCGCCGCGCATGCGAGCCTCATCCAGTTGGCAAGCGAGCGCAAGGCCAGCTTGCTGGCCGTCGGGGCCTCGGGAGCTGGCGCATTCAAACAAGCGTTCTTTGGCAGCACCGCGGCGAGCGTTGCTCGCTATGCCGACTGTTCGGTCCTGGTGGCGCGCCATGACCCCAAGGCGGGGCCCATCGTGGTGGGCACCGATTTCTCGGACGCGGTGACACCCGCGCTCGTCTTGGGAGGCACGGAAGCGAAGCAGCGGGGCGCGAAGCTCGTCTTGATTCACAGCATGTACGAACCCAGCTCTCCGCTCAATTTGTTGGGGCCCATCGTCGTCTCCGCGCCCCAACCCTCCGAAGAGGCACGGAAGGCCCAGCACCAGGCCGCAGTCACCACCCTGGAATCGCTGCTGGCCGCGCACGGCGGCGAGGGCGAGTGCGTGGTGCTGGAGGACGAGCCGGGGCAGGCCTTGACCAGCTACGCAGAAAAGGTCGGGGCTGCGTTGGTAGTCGTTGGCACGCACGGACGCACGGGGTTCGCCCGCATGGCGCTCGGCAGCGTCGCGGAGATTGTCGTGCGGGAAGCGCCTTGTTCGGTGTTGGTGGCGCGCGCTCACGCTTGAACGGGGCAGACTTCGGCGCGCGCGCCTTTCGTGCTAGGTTGCCGGCATGGGCGTACGTTCGGTCCTGATAGTCGCGGAGCTCAGTGAGGACGAACGCCGGGCGCTCGAGCAAGACTTTTACGACTCCGACCTGGAAGCGACCTGGCTCACTTCGGCGGACATGCTCGCCTCGAAGCTCATCTCGGGCAAGTTCGATGCCTTGGTGGTGCATCTGCAAACCCCCGGAGCGGCGCGGGCCTGTCTGGAAGCCAAGAGCGCTGTCACCAGGGTCAGGTTTCCTCTATTGGTCCTGAGCGAGCACGTCGACAACGGCACTTTCCACAAGGCACTGCGAGTCGAAGCCGACGATGTCGTGGGGCTCGATGGGTCGGCGCGTATCAGCCAACGATTGGCTCCCATCGAAAAACCGAATTGGAAGACGCTGGACCACTCTCGAGGCGAAGCACTCGTGGTGGATCCCGATCGGAGTCGGGCCGACGCCCTGGCACGTTTGCTCAAGGGCGCCGGCTTCTTGGTAAAATGCGTGCGTGACGAGCAGACTGCACGCCTTCATTTCGGGAGAGCAGCCATCCAACTGGTGGTGCTGGATGCCGGGACACAAGACGCGGCCGCCCTGGTCGAAGCCGCCAACCGCCAGGAATGGGACACCGTGTGGGTGGCACGGGTTCGGCCGGAGCAGTTGGACGAGGTCGTCCAGTCGCTTGCCCCGTTCGAGAATGCCTCGGCGGTCAACACGTACCTCGGAGCCGCAGACGTCTTGTTCGAGGCCAACCGCCTACGAGCTCGAACGAGTCGCGCGGAGCAGAGCCTACTCTACGGCGACCTGGTTACCTTCGAAAGCGCAGGAGGCCGCTGGCACGAACGCGGGTTCTGCTACCGCATCGCACTCGATAGCGTCGTCGTCCGCACCCTGGCTCTTCCACCAGCGCCAGAAATCGAGCTCACGCTGACGGCTCCCGGCCAAGACCATCCCCTGAAACTAATGGGTGAGGTCAGCGAGCGCCGTGTATTCGCTCCGCCAGAACGGCAAACCTCCCCACCGGGCTTCACGGTGCGGCTGACGGGCGGCGAACTCGACGCTTGGCGTGAGGCTGTGCGCGCCGCGTATCGACAGCGCTTTGGAAAGGAGCCGGCCGCCGTCCAAGTGCGCGAACCACAGCCTCCGGCGCGCCCCCGCCCTCCCACATTGAAGAGCGCCGACGCGGAAGCACCGAAGAGCGCCGACGCGGAAGCACCAAAGAATACCGCCGCTGAGCGCGCTCCGGTACCGCCCGAGTCGACAGCCAAAGCGACCTCCACGAAGGGTCCGGCTGCAGAAGTGCCCAACGACGAGAACTTGGACGATGTGGGAGAACCCATTCGGCCATCTCTCGTGCACATCGTCGGTGGGGTCTCGACGCCCGCGCCCGATACCGTAGCGGAGGGAACCGAACCACCGCCATCTCCGGCCCCCGCCCGAGAGAAACAGCAGGCCCCTGAACCGTCCCCCAAACCGAAGCCACACGCACTCGCGGCGACCCAGCGAAGTCATCTGAGCAGTGCCGAAGCCCGTAAGGCCGCGCTGAGCTCGCGCGAACCGCTGGAACCGGGGCGCCAAAAGCCCCGCGCCCAAGCGCAGCGCCCAGCGCAGCGGATGCGGGCGCCCCAGCCAACAGCGCCCAGCGAACGAAGCTCGAAGCCGCGGGGCCGCCTGCTCGCCCTGGCTCTATTTCTAATGGGCGTCATCGCTGCTGCCGTACTCCTCAACTCACGAACCAGACCAGGCGGGGCGAGCACGAGCGCAAGCACCTCCCGGCCACTCCTGGGATTGTCCAGCTCAGAAGACACTCGGCGAGTGCAGGCGCTGACCTCACCCTCGGCGAGACACCCTGGCGATCGAGAGGGCCCGACCACCGCTCTGACCCCCACGAACTCGGTCGCCAGGGACGCCGCCGAGGCCGAGTCGCCGGAGCTCGAGCCAGCGGGCACAGCTGAAGCTTCGCCCGCGGCGAGCGCTTCGGGCAACACCGGCACCAAAACGCCTCCGCTACCGGCAGGCGAGGTGGCTCCCGCGGATCTGCCCGGCCACCTGGGTTATCTATACGTGGCCTCCCCACTCGATACTCAGGTCTTCGTGCAGGGCAGACTCGTCGGCAAGACCAACACGCACTTGAAGACCTTCTGCGGCAGACGCTACGTGCGGCTTGGCAGTTCCGCCGGCCATTGGCAAAGCCCGGGGGTGACCTTTCGGATCGGTTGCCAGAAGTTGAATCACCTGACGATCACTCCAAAAGGCGGCACACGCTGAGCATCGCGCGTTTCCGTTGAGCGCGAGCCGGCAAAGACACACATCGGACGACCCCCACCTCTCATCTCATGCTGGGCTCGCGGCGAAGCGGATGAGGACTTGGAACAAAAACCACGTGGGCCGCCCGGGGTTTCGAGCCATACTTGGCAACGATGCGAACCTCACGAGTGAGCTGTCCCTGCAACTCGCGCTTCCGCGCCCCAGCTAGCCCGAGCACTTCGCTCACCACGCTGACGGCCCTGGGCCTGGTCTTGCTGGGCATTGCATGCGAGTCGAAGTCCAACAACGAAACGCCCTCGACGACCGCGGCTGCCTCGGACGCCGGCGCGACCACCACGACCGCGACCGGCGGTGATTCGACGAGCAAATCGGCCGCATCCAGTAGCACTGGTGCCGCGACGAGTACCAGCGCCGCCACCAGTGCGAGTTCTTCCGACACTTCTGCCGCCACCGCCGCGAGCGCGAGCACCAGTGGGGGCGGGGCGGGCTCGACAGCGAACACCGACGGAGGTGTGGACAGCGGCACCACCGGTGGGGACGATGTTTGCGCAGACGCGATCTTCTGTGAGGACTTCGAGAGTTACGACGCCGGACAGGCCCCGGGCGGCCTCTGGAGTGCAGAAACGAATTCCGGCAGCGTCAGCATCGACGAAAGCCGCCATGTGTCGGGCTCCAAGTCCGCGCGCTTCACGACAGAGGCCGGCCAGAACAGCAAGACAGCCTTCCTGCGGCTGTCCGATAGCTCCGTATTTCCCGTGGCGAACAATGTCTACTACGGAAGGATGGTGTTCTGGCTCGAGTCCGCGCCCACCGACTCCGTTCATTGGACCTTCATCCAGGGAGGCGGCACCGTACCCGGCCAAAGCTATCGAGCACTGTACCGCTACGGCGGTCAGCACCCCGTCGACGGAGGCAATCAGCTGATGGCCAACTACGAGACACCGGATTCCTACAGCGGGAATGGCCCTAGCAGCGATTGCTGGCAGCATGCCCAGGGGGACGTGGTGCCAACCGCGCGCTGGAGCTGCGTTGAGTGGAAGTTCGACGGAGCCGCGAACGAGATGCGACTCTGGCTCGACGGTATGGCCATCGACTCGCTCACCGTGACGGGTTCGGGGGAAGGATGCGTCGCCACAGACTTCGACAATGTATGGACCGCTCCGACCTTCGAGAGCTTGGAAATCGGCTGGGAGTCATACCAGGCCGACGAGGCCCGCACGCTTTTCATCGACGACCTGGTGATCGACGATGCACCGATCGGCTGCCCCGAGCTGCCGTGAGGCGGGCAATCGCGCCGACGGTCCAGCATTCGCAACCCGTTGCGTGAGAATCGCGAGCAGCTTCGCCCACTCATGGGTGATGTTCGGAGACCTCACAGCGCCCACCCGCCTGCGCGCGACTTTCGCGGCGTGGCCGCCACCTGGCGACAGAGCTCGGGGGACGAGTTCTTGCTGCTAGGGCCGGCCGTCGTCGCGCACACCAGGCTTGCCGAACAACCAGAGGTGCTAGGCTTCAGCCGTAGGTTCAAATGCTCCGCGCCTCGGCCAGCGCGGCCCTCAGCGCCTCACGTGCCGCCGGTTTCGTGCTAGCGTGAGCGCCAGCAAGCGCTACGGGCGGCGTTCGACCAGCGCGTTCGGCACCGGCAAGTCGACCCGCGTCGAGCGCCACGTGAGGCCATTTTGGCTCCGGCTGTGAAACTGGCGCGGGACGCGCAGGCTTGCTAGGGTCCGCGCCCCCGCATGCGATGACACGGTTTCCGGGGTAAACCTTTCGGATCCACTTCAGCAGTCGAGGTCTGACGACGATGCTTACGGTCAGTGACATTTCCATGAACTTTGGCGAGAAGGTGCTGTTCGAAGGGGTCAGCGTGACCTTCAACAACGGCGAACGCTACGGGCTGACTGGTCCCAACGGCGCCGGCAAGACCACCTTCATGAAGATCCTGAGCAAGGAACTGTCGACGGTTGGAGGCCAGGTCACCATCAAGGGTCGCCTCGGCGTGCTCAAGCAGGACCACTCTCTGTACGCAGACCACCGGATTTTGGACGTCGTCAGAATGGGCAATCCGCCTTTGTGGAAGGCGCTGCAGGAAAAGGAGCAATTGCTCGCGAAAGGGGACGACTTGACGGATGCGGAAGGCATGCGCCTGGGGGAGCTGGAAGCAGACATCGCCGCGGAAGATGGCTATGTGGCCGACGCGGAAGCAGCTGCTCTTTTGGAGGGCCTTGGGATCCCGAGCCATCTGCACGAGGATCGGCTCGAGGTACTGCAAGGAGGCGATCGAGTCCGGGTGCTGCTCGCGCAAGCGTTGTTCGGATCCCCCGACACGCTGCTTCTCGATGAGCCGACCAACACACTGGACCTGGGTAGTATCCGCTGGTTGGAAAGCTTCCTACGGGCTTACGAGGGCGCGCTCGTGGTCATCAGCCACGATCGTCATTTTCTCAATGCGGTCTGCACCAAGATTGCGGACATCGACTATGAAACCATCATCGTCTATCCCGGCAACTACGACGACATGATCAGCGCGAAGGCAGAAGCCCGCAGTTCGCTCGAGCTCGCCAATTCCGCTCGCCAGAAGAAAGTCGCTCAGCTTCAGGAGTTCGTACAGCGCTTCCGCGCCGGTTCGCGTGCAAGTCAGGTTCGATCCCGAAGCAAGGAACTCGACCGGGAAAAGAAGGCGATGGCGGACCTCAAGCGGTCGAACATTCAACGCCCCTTCATCCGCTTCGAACAGGCGCGTCCGAGCGGCAAGAACGTGATGAACGTCGTCAACATCACCAAACGCTTCGATACCCATGTCATCGTGAAGGACTTCAATCTCAGCATCGCACGCGGAGACAAGATCGCCCTGGTCGGACCCAATGGAGTCGGCAAGACCACGCTGTTACGCATGCTCGCGGAAGAGCTGAAGCCCGACTCCGGCCACGTCGAGCACGGGTACGAGGTCAGAATCGGCTACATGCCCCAGGAGCACGGAGAGGCCATTCAAAAGTCGGATCAGAGCGCACGCGATTGGCTCTGGGGTTTCAACGACAAAGCCGACGAAGAGAATCTACGCGCTTTGTTCGGCCGTCTTTTGTTCAAGAAGGACGATCCACTCAAACCGACGAGCGTGCTGTCCGGCGGCGAAACCGTGCGACTGCTCCTCGCAAAGCTCATGCTCGAGCAACCGAACGTACTCTTGTTGGACGAACCGACGAACCACCTCGATTTGGAGGCCATACGCTCTTTGACCGAGGCGCTACGCGTGTTCGAAGGGTCCGCGGTCTTCGTCACGCACGATCGCAACATGGTCGATCGCGTCGCCTCACGCGTCATCGAGATGTCCTACGACGGGGTTCGCGAGATCTCCCACACGGACTTCACGGCTGGGCGCTTCCTGGAAAAGCACGGTGTCTACCAACAGCCGGCGGCCTGGTAACTCGCGGCTCAAAGACCGGGCGGGCAGGTGGCTTTCAGGCTCTCCCGCTCGGCGTGACAGCGCAGGAACGCAGTGAACGCAGGATAGCGTTCCACCGGGTAAGTGTGCCGAAATCGCATCCAGTCGAGCGCGGTAATCAAAGCTATTTCCGGCAGGCCGAAGCTCTTTTTCGTGGTCAGCCAGGGCCCTTCCAGCCGTGCTTCCACCCAGCTGAGCGCGCTCGCCGCGCGCTCCTTCTGCTTGCCAAGATACGGCACGGCGCTCGCCTCGACCCCATCCTTTTCGAGATAGAAGACGTTGATCAGCGCGTCGAGCGCGCCGTCCACCACGAGGTGCAGCGCGCTGGTCGCCAGGTCGTCCGGTTCGTACGCCGCCAGCTGCCCATGACCGTGTCGCTTCAACAACTCAGAAATGATCGCAGCGGAATCGAAAACCAGCTGGCTCTCCAAACGAGCGGTGGGGACCTTCCACAGCGGGTTCAGCTCACGCAGCGTGCGTTGACCTGACTCGGTCGAGGTGTCGATCAGTCGATAGTCTATACCGAGCTCGTGAAGCACGATGCGCACGCGCCGCACATAGGGCGAGGTAACGGTTCCGAACAGCTCCGTGGTGGACATGCTCGGATCCTCCCATACAACCCCGCTGGACGAAAGTGAACCGAAGGGACCAGCCCGTTGCGCGCGGTAGCACGTCTCGAGCGGGTCATTGCGGCTGCTCGGTCAGTTGCCTTGGCCGCCCTCACCGCCCTCGCCACCCGCGCCTCCTGTGCCGCCTTCGCCTCCGCCGCTGGGGACCCATGGCAGGTCGACCTCGTTGCCATCGGCATCCAACCAGGTGATGGCGGATACACAGAAGTCGTACGGCCGGGTCTCCCCCGGAGCGGTCACCACCTGAAACTGCAACGAATGGATGCTCGTGGGGTCGAAGTCGTACATGCTGGCGTCATCCGTATCGGGGTTGCCGTCGTAGTCCGTCCATGGGGGCAGCACCAAGTCGTCGAACATCACCGTAGTGGTTCCGTCCGCGGTCAGGTCGTTCTCGTCGCCGCCGCGATTCTC
Source organism: uncultured delta proteobacterium (assembly GCA_963809955.1). Lineage (GTDB taxonomy): Bacteria > Myxococcota_A > Polyangia > Polyangiales > Polyangiaceae > JAICQQ01. The sequence goes on along the minus strand of CAWELQ010000022.1, from coordinate 87,619 downwards.
ATCGGTGCCCGTCCCGTCGATGAACCCCTGACTCTGAAATTCGACCTCGTCGGTGTTCACCAACGTCATCCCCATGCGCACGGGTGCAGACGAAGAGACTCCGGCGATCGTGAAACGCACTCCAGCCACACCGGCCGCCTCGGCGTCCCAGGGCACCACGTTTCCTGCGCTGTCTTCCCTGTAGAGCTGGATACCAGCGCCTGCACCCCAGTAGTGATACTTGTTGCCTGCGCCGTCATCCGAATCGGCGCCAAGGCCATTCAAGCAGACCTGGTTGCCGCCCTCGGTAGACAGGCACATGGTCGTCTTGCCATCACCATAGGAATAGATGCCAGCGGCTGCGGGAACTTCCGCTTGCTCGGTCGTCAGCCCATCGTTCTCCGTGTTGTCACAGGTGGCTCCACCAGTCCCACCACCCGCGGTCGTTGCGGTACTATTCGTGTTGGTCTGACCGCTGCCACCCGAGCCCGAATTCGTGCCGCCGCTCGTGTTGGAGCTGGTGCCGGAAGACGAAGTGTCGCCCGAGCCCGAGTCGTCGCTGCCACAGGCTCCGATGAACGCCAGGCCGAGTGTGGATACCAATGAAAGTAGAATCTCTTTTCTCATATGAAAGCTCCTGAAGCGCCAGATGAGTAACATCTCGCGCCGAGCCTGGCCATCTCCTCATGCCTCCAGCGCCTCGTCTCCACCGCCATTTCCAACGATCGCGTGGCCTGAACTTGATCCGAACATGCGATTCTTGGGCTCTGGCAACCTGCAAAGCAGGAATCGTTTCGAGGTGCCGACAGATTCTGACAACTCTGAATGCGGACCGGTAACCAGCCTTCAGCCCACGCGCTGGATGCGCCCCATTCGGCCGCTTTGGTAGTCCGCGAAGGCCTGTTGGAGCTCTTCGGGGGTATTCATCACGAAGGGCCCGTAGCGCGCCACCGGCTCGCGCAGCGGCTTACCCGCCAGCAGCAACAGCCGCGTGGTGAGCACACCCGAACGCACCGCCAAACGCACCGCGTTACCCGCCCCGAAGATTGCCAACTGACCATCGCGAACTTCGCGCAACTCGGAGCCCAGATCCGCGCTGCCACGAAACACATAGACGCAGACGTTGTAGGCATCGTCCACCGGCAGCACCAGATCCGCCCCGGGCTCGAGGGTCCAGTCCTGGTAGACGATGGGCGTGTGTGTATCGATCACGGAGCGAGCACCCAGCGCCTCCCCAGCAACCACCCGCACCCTGGCACGCCCGTCTGGCGTGGTGGCCTCGGGGATCTTCTCTTTTGGCACCTCTTGGTAGCGTGGAGGCGTCATCTTCTTTTCACGAGGCAAGTTCACCCAAATCTGAAACCCGTGCATCCGACCGCCCTGGTCGCGCAACCGGGCCGACGGCATCTCCGAATGAACTACCCCTGCGCCTGCGGTCATCCACTGGACCGCCCCGGGCCCGATGACGCCACGATGACCAGCGGAGTCCTCGTGCTGACCTTCGCCTTCCAAGATATACGTTACCGTCTCGAAGCCCCGGTGCGGATGGTCGGGAGCCCCCACGGCTTCACCGGGCCCGTAGTCCGCCGGACCCATCTCGTCGATGAGCAGGAAAGGATCGAAAAGCTCGAGCCCACGCGTGGGGATGGGCCGCCGCACGACGAAGCCCGCGCCTTCCTGTTGTTGGTGCGCGTCCACGACGCGGGCAACACCGCGGACCTCGAGAGATTCAGAGCTGGTCATGCGAGTCAGATGCCTCGACGCCTGTGTGAGCCCGCGAGCGGCACTCGGCAAGTCCGCTCACGGGCTCACTGCCTGCAGGCGACCACTGACTGCGAGCCAACCAACCAGGTAGAGCATGCCCTGGTAGTAGCGATCTTCGCCCTCGGGGATGGGCTTGTCGATCAAGTCCTGCAAGAACACGTCGTGCTCTTCGGGTCGATCGCTAGCGGCAGCCGCGGTTGCCACCATGGCAGCGTGCGCGGTGGTATTCTTGCTGCCGAGCTTCGTTCCGTCCAGGTGGTAGGCAGAGACGTATTCCGACTCGGCCTTGCGTTCCAGAAAGAAATCCAGAAGCACACCGTTCGCCTCGCTGATCCAGGTCCGTTTTCCGAACCAGGAGTAGTCCAGCCAACGGTTGAGCAGCGTACGGGCCGTGAGCTCGTCGTAGTAATCGATGGTTGGAGCCGGAGCGCCGTCCGCACTGACCTGCGCTGGAATCAGCCCCGTGCCCTCTAGCACAGCGGCCTGCATCACCTGGCGGCTGTTGTCGGCCGCTTCCAACCAGAAGCTCGCATCCGTCGGACGCCAGCTCGCCCAGTACTCGTAGAAGGCGGGCATCAAGTAGTCCACCTTCAAATAGCGATCCTCACCGGCCGAGCTGGTCTTGCGCGGAAGTGCCGCCTTCACATCGAAGAGGTTTTGCACGTTGTTGACCACTCCGCCATTGCGCTCTTCGGTCTGAACCATGGCGTCGATGAGCATGTTGGCATCGCTCTGGTAGTCGTGAGCGCCAGTATCATTCCATTTTGCTTCGGCCATGAACAGCGACGTGGCGATGATGGTGGTGGCATCCGTGGCGGCGGAGTCTGCACAATCCTCACCCGACGGGGTACATTGCCAGGCGAGCATGCCCTCCCGCGGCGGCTTGGTCATCAGCATGGTGCGCTTGGCCCAAGTCCAGAGCTTGTCGAAGATCTCCTGCTTGTCGAGCTCGACCGTCACGAGCATGCCGTAGCCGATCGAGTCGGTACGCACGTCGCCCGCTTTGACATTCAAGATGTAAGCGGCGTCGTCGCCCTCCGGATGATAGAACGCCTGGGTATCTGGATCCCCGAAGAAGAGTTGTTCGAAGGCTGCATCGATCGCCTGCCCGGACTCTTCGGGTGACACGCCCACGTGTATGTCAAGCACGTCGTCGGGGTTGGGCAGGTCGGGCGAAGAGCTGTCGGCGGAACGCATCCCCACCACGTCCGTGGTTTGGCCACACGCGACCAGAATGCCAAAGAGCGGGACCGCCAGCCAACAGCGTCTCATCACTCTGGAGCATAGCGCCGAAACGGCGCTGAGGTTCGTCGACCCAGCGTAAACCTCGCGACTTTTTCCCGTCGGATCGAAGCCTCGGGCAATTTTGAAGCAGGTGTGTCAACAGCCGGGGCAGAAGCAGTGGGGGCTCGGAGTCTCCTGGAGCTCCACCACCGTGGCATGCACCTGTGAGGGTGCGGGGCCGCCGGCGAGCCTGAGCTGGCCAGCGAAGAAGAGCGGACTGCGCATCGAGGACACCACCTACGCAATCGAACCCATCCACACCGGCAGCGAGCGGAGCGAGCCCGTCGGCTTCAGCGCCAGAGTGCCGGGGGCAAGTGCTCGGCGCCATCGAGGTCACCTACCCGGGTCGTGTGTGGCTCAACAAGGAACTCAGCGACCAGGCGAAGGGGCAAGCCAGCTGCCTGTTCGTCGGCCTGATGCTGTATCAGCCACCGAGCCAGGATCGAGCCCGACCGGCGCGCGAGCCGGCCAACAAAAACATGGGGAGATTCCGACTCGTGGCGCAGGGGCAACGGCTGGCCTATGCCAGGCAAGCGCACTAAGACTGTCATCTTAGTCGATGCGACGTGCCCTTTTCTACTTGTCCGTCGGGGTCGCGCTGGCGCTGGGGCGCCCGGCGTGGGCCGAGCAGCCCCCGAGCGCACCCGACCCGGGTGGCTCGCCAGCCTCCCCCAAGGGCTCGGAGGGGGCGAACGCCGACCTCGTACGCGAGCTTCTAGGACAAGGCGACGAGACCGACGACCTGGTGTGGCTCTATTCGAACGCGGACGAGTACGCCCCCAGCGAGGTCACGGGAAGGCCTCTCCCCGCCCCCGGGCTGCCCGGGCCCGGCGGCGGCTCGCCACGCGAATGGGACCCGCGCTGGCGCAAGTTCGGAGCCTGGGACTACGTGCTGGTCGGCGTGGGTTTCGGCGCCAGCGCTGCTTCCGTTTGGATCCCACCAGCGCCCGGACGCTGGCAGGGCCGCAACTCGGTCGACGAGTGGGGCCGCTCACACCTCGGCTACGACGACTACGACGCGGGACGCTGGGCTCAAGACACGAGTGACGTGCTGCTCTCGTTCAATGTCGCTTTTCCACTGCTCGTCGACTCTCTCGTGGTCAGCTACTGGTATCGTCGAAGTCCGGTGGTCGCGAAGCAGTTGGCGCTGATCACCGTCGAGGCCATGGCCGTGGCGACTCTGTTTCAAGGGCCAACCGCCGGTTTCGCCAGCCGCGAGCGCCCCTACGGGCGCGATTGTGGGTCGAAGCTCCCGGCGGAGCTGGACGACTGCGAACAGAACAAGCGCTATCGGAGCTACTTCAGTGGCCATACGTCCGCCAGCTTCGCCACCGCGACCGTCACCTGCTCTCACCATTTACGCCATCAGCTCTTCGGAAGCCCGCTGGCGGACGGACTGGCTTGTGGAATTGCGGTGTCGAGCGCCGCCACGGTGGGTCTGATGCGCATCGTCGGACGGCAGCACTACGTCACCGACGTACTCAGCGGAGCCGTCGTCGGCACCCTGAGCGGGCTCGGGGTGCCTTGGCTCCTCCACTACCGTCCGCAGAGCGGCGCTATCAGCAACCTCCGCCTGGTGCCGGACGGCAAGGGGCTCGCCCTAGGAGGTGACTTTTGAACCGATGGGAGCAGCGCCGATCGCCGCCCACCGCCTTGGCCTGGTTGCTGGCTCTGGCAGCGCTGGGCGCACCCAGGTCGTCCGATGCGCAAGAGACGTTCGACGTCGGGGTTCCCTTCCCCTCGCCTCCCGCAACCGGCGGCACGGAGCAATCCGTCGTCGCGCGTTATTGGGAGCTCGGTCGCACTCGCCCGTTCCTGGCCGCAACGGTCGAGGCGGGAGTAGTCTACCTGCGGCCGAAGTTCGCGGCCGGCTACGGCAGACCCCACTGGGCCTGGTTCGGGGTCGAAGCCTATCCATCGATTGGGCTTTCCGGCGCTGGCAACTACAGCGGGCTGAGCGTGACGCTTCCCTGGTTCAGTGTGCGGGCCGGGGCCCGATATTTCTATCCCTACTCTCGCGCTTTGCTGGAGCCGCGCCAGCACTACACGCGCACAGAGCTCGATCTTCTGGGAGGGCCCGCCGGGGACTACCTCACTTATGAAGCCGAAGCTACCGCCACCGCACCCGTGGGGCCGGGCAATCTGTTCGGGGTACTGACGACAATGAGAACGGATCTGGTTCCCGACGGGTACTATGTCTATGAGGATAGCCTCAAGGTGGTCGTCGCGCCCCCCTATGTGTGGCGCGGGCGTGCTGGCTATCTGTTTGCGTTCGGGGTGAACGGAGCCATCCGCGTCGGCGCGGCGGGCGAGGTCATCGGCCTGCCTGGCAGAGATGCCCTGGTGGTGCGCGCGGGCCTGTTGGCGTCCGTGCTCATCGACGCGAGGGTGGAGGCGCAGGCGTCCTTCATTCCAGTACTCGTCAGCCCCGATAGTCTGGGACTGTCAGGCAGTGATTTCGGCCAACTCGGCATCCGTTACCGATGGGCCACAGACAGCACCCCCGACCCCGAGCGCGTGCGTCGAGCCATCGATCGCGATCGCGCAACAGCGCACTGAGATCGAGCGAGCGCAGATACCCATGGGGTGAGGCTAAGGGCAGGGTGTTCGTCGCACCCAAACCAAGTAGGAGGCCCGGTCGGTCAGTATACGCCGTTGGCAACCCGCTCGGTGCTCTAGTGAGACTCGGACTTGGCCCGCGTGAACTCGGCGACACGTTCAGCGGGCTGCTGTACGTCAGCCATGCTGAGCGCCCCGTCTCGATCGACATCGAGCTGCGCGAATACCACGCGACTGCGTTGGATCGCGAGGCGACGCATGACCTGAGCGATCTCCCACATGGTGAACGCGCCGTCCCCGTCCAGATCGAAACGCTGAAAACGACTGGCGGACATGTCCGGCACTTCGGCGCGGGTGACGCGCCCGTCTCCATTGCGATCGAGACGCGGGACTCGCCGCTGAACCTGCATGAGCACCTCGTGCTCGACGAAACGTAGAAGCTCGACCTCGCTCACACGAGCGTCCCTGTTGCCGTCCGCGGCGCGGAGAAGCTCGAGCCCGCTCACGGACGCTTGCCGCGTGGTTTGCTTGCGCGCCGCGGGGCCTTCCAGCGGCGGACGGTGTTTCGCCGCCTTCTCCGCATGCACCCCGGGCTCCGCGTGGGCGCCACGGGTGGACAAAAGAAAACCCAGTGACGCCACGAGCGCGAGGCCGGGTTTCAACAGACTGAGTTTCGGCAACACTCAAGAAACTTAACACAGACTTTTGACGCCGCCAGGGGGCCGGGCGCGCAAAATATTCGGCACGTACGCGTTCTTGCCACACCCCCGGTTGGAAGAAACGGCGCGAAGAGCGCGAACGAAGTGCTCTGCTCACCATCTTGAAACGCCCGCATCATCGCGCCTTGGCACGCGGCATTGACGGCAGCGTATTGCTGCTTGACGGCGGGGTCGCGCCGGTCTTTACACGCGGCAATGAGTCGCATTCATTTTGTCGGTGGAGAAAAAGGTGGTGTCGGCAAAAGTGTGATGGCACGGGTGCTTGCCCAGTGGTTCATCGACCACGCTCGCCCGTTCGCCGCGATCGACGCGGACCAGTCGCACGGCGCCTTGCTCAGATTCTACGGTGAGTATACGCAGCCGGTCGACCTGAGCGCCACGGACAGCGCCGACCAAATCATGGATCGCGCCCTGGGCTCCGAAAGAGCCGTGCTCGTCGATCTGCCCGGTCAAAGTGTGCGCGCCCTGGACAGCTGGCTCTCCGGCGCCGACGTGTTCGGGTTTGCCCGCGAAACGGGTGTCGAGCTCACCTTCTGGCACGTCAGCGACGCGAGTTACGCCTCTGCTGTCGAAATTGGTCAATCGCTGGAGTTGTTCGGCGATCAGGCTCGCCACATTGCGGTGAGAAACTACGGAAGAACCAAGGACTTCTCGGCATTCGAAGGGTCCGATGGCAAGCGCCGGCTGGACGAACTCGGCGGCAAGCTGATCGACCTACCGGAGCTGGACGCGGCCTCCATGTTTCGCATCGACGCGCTCGGAGCGAGCTTCTGGGCCGCCGCCAATGCCACGGACGGAGCGTTCGCGCTCAGACCACTCGAGCGGCAAAGAGTGCGTCTCTGGTTGATGAAGGCTTACGCGCCGCTAGACGCGATGGCCGCCGAGCTCTGACCGGGCGTGGCAGAGCTCGCCACTTCGAGTCGGCCAATGTCTCGCGTGCGGACCGCAGCTTCGAGTTCGACACAGTAGTTCTCGAACACAATCTTTCGGCAGGAGCGAAGCTGCGACGCGCGGCTCGTTTCGCGAACCAAGCTGCCCATAGATTAGTTGCGAGAAAACGCTCTCACTTGCCAGCGCGTGCCGCCACTCCAAAATGAGAGCAACTGCTTCGGTTGTGCTCGGAAATTTCACCACCACGCTCGGACCCATACCCGCAAACCATGATGGGTCTGTCAGGGCGCGCTGGTGCATTTGTGGTACTTGGTTGTGCTTCCAGCGCGCTAGCTGGGTCCTCGTGGCCGGGGCCCTTGCGCCCATGCCTTCAGCACGCCTATGCCAGCACCCGACGCGGAAGCACTGGCGCCGAGCTCTTCGATGCGAAACCTTCCCCAGCCGGCAGCTCATGACTCGATGAAAACATGCGCTTCGCCTCTGGTTCGTTTCGCTACGTTCATCTGGCTGACCCTCGGCGTCCTTTGGGCCTGCTCCAGCCAGCCTCAAACCAACGAGACGGAGGCTGTTTCCACCATGGACACCTCTTCGAGCCCCCCCTCGGGAGCACGACGGGCTCCGGCTTCGGTGGCACCTCGTCCAGCACGAGCGCTGGCGTAGAAACGACAGCTGGCATCGGAGGCGCCAGTGCGACCGCCACCAGCGGTTCGCCTCAATGCAGCGCGGGACAGACGCTCTGTGGCAGTACGTGTGAGTCGCTCGATTCGGATAGCGCCAACTGCGGAGGCTGCGGCCTGGCATGCCCCGTGGGGAGCGCCTGCGTGGGCGGTACTTGTGGCTGCCAGGCGGGCAGCGCGGATTGCAGCGGCACCGGCGTGTGCCAGGACATTGTCGCGGACGTCATGAACTGCGGCGCCTGCGGCAATGCATGCGGCGCCACCCAAGGCTGCGCTCGCGGGGCCTGCACTTGCCCCGGAGGGGCGCTCGATTGCCCGGGCGGCTGCATAGACGGCAGCTCGGACGCGAACAATTGCGGCGCTTGCGGCAACGCCTGTCAGACCGGTCAACTGTGCCAGGGGGGCAGCTGTCGGTGCGGCGGGGGCCTTACCGACTGCAGCGGAACCTGTGTGGACACCACCAGTGACTCCGGCAACTGCGGCGCTTGCGGGACGGCGTGCGGATCCGATGAAGTCTGCTCGAACGGAACCTGCTCGGACACCGGGTGCGCGGGCGACCAGACCCAATGCGGACAGAGCTGTGTGGACTTGGACACCAGCAGCGCGCACTGCGGGCAGTGCAACAACGGCTGTGCCACGGGCCGGGTCTGCAGCCAGGGCAGCTGCGTGTGCCCCGCTGGCCAGTCCGATTGCAATGGCAATTGCGTGAACGTAGATGGAAGCGACCCGAGCAACTGCGGCAGCTGCGGCCGTCAGTGCCAGGGCGGCCGTCAGTGCCAGAGTGGCCAGTGCAGCTGCCCCGAAGGGCAGGAAGACTGCGGTGGAAACTGCATCGATACGCAAGGCAACAACAACCAGCATTGCGGCGGCTGCTACCAGCAATGCCAGGGCGCAGCGGCATGCAGCAACGGCGAGTGCGCCTGCTCGGGCAACCTGACCCAGTGCGGCAGCAACTGCGTCGACACGGATACCGATGGCAGTAACTGCGGCAGCTGCGGCCACCAGTGCCAGGGCGGCTCATCGTGTGTCGCCGCTGAATGCAGCTGCTCCGCCGGCCAAACACTGTGCAACGGCAACCAGTGTGTCGACCTGCAGAGCAACAATCAGAACTGCGGCAGCTGCAATCAGAACTGCCCGACCGGCAACTGCCAGAACGGTGTCTGCGACGGCGGTAATGACAACGGCAGCGGCGGCACCGCCTCCACCGCGAGCACCACGGGCGGCACTACCGGTGGCAATTCCTGCGGGAGCACGAGCTATTCACCCATTAGCGGGGGCAGCCAAGGCTGGGCAAGCCGCTATTGGGATTGCTGCAAACCGTCGTGCGGCTGGTCCGGCAACTCCAGCAATCCGGTCAAGAGCTGCGACATCAACGACAACAGCCTTGGCGCCAACGACGAGCCCAATTCTTGCGACCAGGGCGGCCAGAGCGGGACCTTCACCTGCCACAGCATGGCGCCCTGGTCTTGCAGCACCACGCTGGCCTTCGGGTTCGTGGCCGTCAATGGGGTGTCCTGTGGCACCTGCTTCCAGATCGAGTTTACCGGCTCATCGCACAACGCAGGCAACGACCCGGGCTCCGCTGCGCTCGCTGGCAAAACCATGATCGTGATGGCCACCAACATTGGCAACATCGGTCAGGGGCAGTTCGACCTGTTGATCCCCGGCGGAGGCGTCGGCGCCAATAACGCCTGCTCCGGTCAGTGGGGAGTGAACAACAGCGACCTCGGCGCGCAATATGGAGGATTTCTTCCCGACTGCAAGGGGTCGAATCCCGATGACCACGAAGGTGTCAAGACCTGCATACGGAGCAAGTGCCAGTCCGTATTCGGCAGCCGCGGGCTGACCGAGCTCTATGAGGGTTGCCTGTGGTTCGTCGACTGGTACGAAGTCGCCGACAATCCCTCTTTCCGCTATCAGCAAGTCTCCTGTCCTTCGGAGCTGAATGCCGCCGCCCACTGATCGCGGGAACCTGCCGGGGGAAGGCGATGGCGAGCCCGCGAAGCACGGCAGCAACGTCCTGGTCAGCGTGCAATTCGACGAAGCGCCGAGACCCCGCTAGCCCGGACTCGACCTGGCATCCAGGGCCAGCTCCACCTTGTCGAGCAGCTCGTCCTCCGTGAAGGGCTTGCGCAAGAGCAACAGATCGTCCTGGTGATCCACCCCGCGACTCGATAGCTCTTCGGGCGTGTAGCCCGAAACGTAGAGCACTCCACCGCAGGCTTGAGAGGCCAGAAGCTCAATGGCCAGCGTCGTGCCCATCTCGTGCGGCATGACGATGTCGGTGATCAACAGGTCGAAAGCTCTCCGCTGAGCAAGCTGGCGCGCCTCATCGACACTGCCAGCCCCATGCACGCTGAACCCGACCCGATCGAGCAGCCGGCAAACGGCGAGGCGCACCGCGCGGTCGTCTTCCACCACCAAGATCTGCCCGTGGCGGGGGGCTCTGGCGGCACGTGGCGGAAGCGTCACCGCTTTGGTCTTGCCCTGCGCCCTCGGCAAATACACCCTAAACGTCGAGCCTCGGCCCGGCTCGCTCTCGACGTCGATGAACCCTCCGGCGCTGCTGACGATGCCGGAGCTGGTAGATAGCCCGAGACCCGTCCCGCGGGCACCCTTCGTGGAAAAGAACGCATCGAAAACCTGTGCGCGGGTTCTTTCATCCATACCTGTTCCGGTATCGCGCACTTCGATGCAAGCGTAGCGCCCGGGGCGCAGTCCGCCTCGCGCCGCGAGTTCTTTTCCGACGTCCACACCCAAGGACACAATCCTCAAACTGCCCCCCCGCGGCATCGCGTCTCGCGCGTTCACCACCAAATTCATCAACACTTGGGTCAACTGCCCCTCATTGATCAGGATTCCCGGCACGTCGCTGCCGAGGTCGATGTGCAAACTGACGTCCTCACCGATGGTCCGCCGCAACAGCTTCTCGATTCGTCCGAGTGTATGGTTGACGACTACCTGGTTCATTTCCGCGGCCTGTTGGCGACTGAACAAGAGCAGCTGGCGCGTCAGCTCCGCGGATTCTTGAGACGCTTCCACGATAGCCTGCAAATCCGCCAGCGACTGCTCGTCTTCAATCTCGTGAGCCAGCAGCGTCGCGTAGCTGAAAATGACCGTAAGCAAATTGTTAAAGTCATGGGCCACGCCGCCCGCCAGGCGCCCCACCGCCTCCATCTTCTGCACCTGTTTGAGCTGTGCATCCTTGTCTTGAAGGGCCTTCTCCGCCGCACGCTCGGGGCCGACATCTCTTGAAGAGACCACCACGCCCTCGATGTCACCGCCAATCGGCTTGACTCCGACACTCTCCAGCTGAACCCAACCCTTGCCCTTCCGCCGGGCGCGGTATGACACCCTTTGGATGGCCCCGGGGGCCGCCCGCGCCGCAGCGAGCGCTCGCACTACCTCCGCGCGATCTTCTTCGTGCACCAAGTTCGACGCGATCGTCCCACTGACCTCCTCGCGAGAAAAGCCTAGGATCTTTTCGATCGCCCGGTTGGTGAAGATGATGGCGCCACCGTCATCCAAGACGGTGACCCAATCCGTAACCGTGGCCAAAAGTGATTCCAAATACCAACGCTGCGCGGCGATCTGCTCCCGAGTGGCGTCGAGCCTGTTCTGCCAGCGATGCAGTAGTCCATACAAGATAAGCGCTGTCAGACAAACGAAGCCGACCCCCTTACCGAGCTGCACGGCCTGCTCCGCCTCCGGCAAGAAGCGGTGCACCGCGAAGTCGCTGACCATGATGTAGGCAACGGCAGCGATCAGATACGCGACAGCTACTCTTATAGGTCTACTCGCCATACGGCTCTCCCCGAAAACGCCGGGGTCTCGCGTGAACCGAACGACGGCCCGGGGCTTCCCCAGAGCAGTACCCCGCTTGCGCGACGCTGACAAGTCTTCGCTTTCGCCGAACCCACCCGTGATTCATCGGCCAAACACGATCCGATGTCCAAGCGTGCCGCTGGCTGGGTGAACTCGAACACACCGCCGAGGAGTATGCGTTGCTCGACATCTTGAACCACCAGCAGCGGGACAAGGCGTGAGTCGGTATCGCGTCGCTTTTCCCAGTCGTCGCCTGCCAGGCGCCGCGCCTCGCGAAATCTCGTGGTGACTTCGATCCCACCGCCCAAACACAATCTTCGCTGCCCCAGGTACGCGACGTCGATGGTCCCATACAATTCGCTCCCCAAGTCGGAGTGCGCTTCGACCCAACCGTCCGTACCCGGCGCGTATCCAGCTCGAAGAATGTTCGCGGACAGTGTCAGCGCCAGCCAGTCCGAGCGATACCCGGTCAGTAGCCCGGCACCCTGCATACCCTCTGTCCGAACTGGCACTACGTAGACGCCAGCAAACCATGACTGGTCAATCGGTGGGTCCGGTTCGAACACGCCTTGCTTGCTGATTCGGCGGGCGAGTGCCACGAGTTCGTTCGAGGGGGTGACCTGCAGCACGGGATTCGACCCGTGGTTCACTTAGTCTTCGGAGCGAGCGGCAAGGTGAGCCGGATAGCGCTCGCCCTGCACCAGAATCTGATCGAGCGCGCTTTGGATGGCGCTCAGGTCAGCAGTCGAGAGGTGCAGGTTCACTGCACCGAGATTTTCTTCGAGCCGGTGCAGCTTCGTCGTTCCGGGGATAGGTACTATCCAGGGCTTCTGGGCAAGCAGCCAGGCGAGAGCAATCTGCGCCAGGCTGGCCCTTTTGGTCGCCGCAACCTGTGCGAGCTTGTCGAGCAGCACCCGATTCGCCTTGCGGGCCTGCGGCGTGAAGCGCGGCACGACGTTTCGGAAGTCGTCCTTCGAGAACGAAGTCTTCTCGTCGATCGTGCCAGTCAAGAAGCCCCTGCCGAGGGGGCTGAAGGGAACGAACCCAATGCCCAGCTCTTGCAGCAGCGGAAGCAGCTTCGTTTCGGGCGCGCGCCACCAGAGCGAATACTCGCTCTGCAGGGCCGCTACGGGTTGGACCGCATGTGCCCGGCGAATGCTATCTACACCGGCTTCGGAGAGCCCGAAATGCTTGACCTTGCCCTCACGGATCAAATCTCGCACCGTGCCGGCAACGTCCTCGACTGGAACGTCCGGGTCGACGCGGTGTTGATAGAACAAATCGATACGGTCGGTCCTCAGCCGCTTCAATGAGGCCTCCGCCACCGCTCGAATATGCTCGGGCCGACTATTCAGGCCCCTCTTGGAGTCGCCGTTCTGAAATCCGAACTTCGTGGCAATCACGACCTGGTCACGGAACGGCGCGACGGCCTCACCCACTACCTCTTCGTTGACGAAGGGACCATATGCTTCCGCCGTATCGAAGAACGTGACTCCAAGATCGTAGGCACTTCGAATCAACGAAACTGCGGCTTCAGTTTCTATGGCGGGGCCGTAAGCAAAACTGAGTCCCATGCATCCAAGGCCGAGCGCAGAGACTTCCAGACCACTCGTTCCCAGCATTCGTTTTTCCATCTTCTCGTTCCTTTGATTGAAGACTGCGACACCGGTCGACGTGCCCCTGCGCGGCTGCGGGCGCGCACGCCTCCTCACCCAACTGATTCTAAAGCCCGGCAGCCATGCAGCAAACAGACGTCATCTGCATGCGGCAGTTACGGCGGGGCGCCCGGGGGCGCCGCGGGTGCCCGCAGCCTTCAAACGTTCATTGACGTTCGTAGAATGTGATGGTCACGCCCCCGGCACCCACCCCTGGCGCGGAGCTCAGGTAGGCCTGCGTGTTGAGGAAGTCGAACTCGCCGTCCACGGCGGCCTCGAACCACGGGATGAGCCCGTTGGCGCCGCAATTCCGCACCAGGATGAACTCGCCGTTGTCCGGAGCCAGGGTGTACCAAGCATCGAGTGAGCCCGAGAGCTGATAGTCGGCACCGCCGTTCAGAATCTTGCCGGCGACCCTGCCAGTGGTGGTCCCACCGGTAATGGGGATGATGTTCCGAGAGCCATACTTGGCGTTGTTGATGGAGAACGAGGTCCCCAGGGTGACGTTCTCGGTGAACACCTCCGCGCCTTGGCTGCCCTTGGTCATGTTGCACTCCCACGGCTGTGGAGGCACCCCATCGGGCTTCGTGATCTCGACGCGAGGCTCGCCCGCCGTCACGGTGGAGACGTCATAGACCTCGAGCGTCATCTTTCCGTCCGCCACCTCGCGAGTCGCCACCCAGGTCCCCGTGTTGAGAAACGCATAGCTGCCGCTCGTAGTGGCCTCGAAATCGGGAATGATGCGAGGCGTTGACCCCTCATCGGGAGCGACGCCGCAGCTTCGCACGAAGATCCTCGACCCGTCACCGGTGTTGAGAATGTTGATCCCCTGGTACTCCATGACCCCGTTGGACAAGGTGAGCTCGTATTCGAGACCCCCGGTCAGCACCGAACCTTGGAGACGGTCACCTGTGATCGTCCCGCCACTCACATCGAGCAGGCGCCGGTAGCCGTACGGCGTGTTGCCGACTTCGTGCTCAGCACTGATGTCGAGCGTGATGGTAAAGGCAAGCTCGCCCTGAGTGGGTGAAGGAATCCCCTCGGCCATCCCGCACGCCCACCCCGGATCGGGTACGATGGTCGTGTCTTCCGCAATGCCGCCGGTAGTTGCGCCCGTGGAACTGTTGGAAGTACCGCCCGCGCCGGTGACCCCGCCCGCGCCGGTGGTCCCGCCCGCGCCGGTGGTCCCGCCCGTTCCGGTGGTGCCACTGGACATTCCGGCGCTCGTGCTGGTGGACGTACCACCAGCGGAGGTGTTCCCAGGGTTGCCAGTGGTCGTCGCACTGCCATTGGAAGACTGGGCTCCGCCGGTAGTGGCCGTAGCGGTGGACCCCACCGTTGTCGTGCCTGTCGGGCCAATACCCACGCCAGTGGAACCGCTCGTCGTGGGGGTACCTCCAGTCATGGTCGAGGTCGACGATTGCTCGTCCGAATCGCTGCCACAGCCCATCCAGAGCAGAGCACTCGCACAGACCATGACTCCGCGGCTCAAAGGCGCGCGATTCATGACCTTGAAGGCGGGGGAAAGAAGGTTGCTCCGGTGCCTGACGTACAGAAGGGCGTTGTCGGTGTTCATTACTGGTCTCCTGGGGCTCGGAGTTGCTCAGCGAAAGTTCTAAACTCAGAGAGGCCCCGTCGAGGAGAGACAAGGTTGTCCCTCCTCGAATGCGACAATTTGCCTCTAACTAACCCTCGATGAACGAGGTTGGAGTCCGCAGCAACGCCCTCCGCAACGAGAGGTCCGACTGCGGATTGACTACGAGTGGGTCACGCGCCCTGCATCAGCTCACTCGTGCTAACTCCTGCCCAACTTGGCGACGAATCATTGCCGGCGGGCCCGAGGCGTCCCTTGCCGCGATGGCCCCCTCCGTGCCGATCGCCGGCCACCGGACCGTGACCCGATGCCTGGCTCGGCGTTATTGCAGGCCCCGCAGGAAATCCCAGACGGCGGCAATAGTTCAGGTCGGGCCCGAGAAAGACTTCGACCGAGACCCAGGCTTCGGCTTCAGCTGGCCAGCACCTGGTTTGAGGAGCTGCACGTTCACACGCGGGTTTCGTGGATCGGTGCGCCGCGTCGCCTCGGCGAATACTGCCGCCACGTCGTGGGAAACCTCGACTTCCGAATAGGTCGTCGATACCCGAATCGCACCGATGTCGCTGCCACTAATGCGCCCCCGCCGGCACAACATGGCCACGAGGCGGCGCGCGTCCGCTCCCTGGGCTCGTCCGCAGGTGACGCGGAACGGGACCCAGCGCGCGTCACCACCGCGACGCTGCCGATCTGCTCGGCGCGGCTGTTTGGCTTTGTCATGTGAGGCGCCCGAACGCTGGTCAACCTGACGCCGTGCCTTGCGCTCACGTGGGCTAGTGGCAACAGCCCTGACTTGTCGAGGCTCGCCCAGCGCGCGCTGAAGCTGCGTGAGCAGCCGCGCCAGCGCGACCTCTGTATGTCCCTCCGCCACGATGCGAGCCACCTGGCAGGTCACACGCTGGGAGGGCTGCTCGGCCACAGGCGCCACCAGCTCGCGGAGCATCCTTTCGTCCTGGGCCGCCCGAATAGTGTCGGCCGTCGGCACTGGCTCCACCCTCGCCCTGACGTGGGCTCGTTGCAGCAACTGCTCCGTGCGACGCAGCGCCCCTCGGGAGATCAACAGCACGCTGGTCCCTTTACGCCCTGCTCGCCCCGTGCGACCACTTCGATGGGTATACGAGTCAGGGTTCGAGGGTGCGTCAATCTGCACGACGCGTGCGATGTTCTGCACATCGATGCCGCGTGCGGCCACATCGGTCGCCACGAGGGCCCGCAATTGGCCGCGCTTGAACGCTGCAAGTGCGCGGTTACGGGCGACCTGATCCATCTCACCCGAGAGAGCTCCGGCGGCGAACCCAGCCGACTGCAGCTCCCGCGCGTAGTCAGCCACGTCCGCTCGGGTACGGGCAAAAATCAGCGTTTGGTCTTCGGGGTGATGCAAGAGCACGTTGATCAATGCGTCGACGCGTTGGCTCGGCTCGATCAAGTGAATCACGTGATCGATGTCAGCGTTGGCGTTACCAAGTGGCGTACCTTCGACCGTGAGAGCGTTCGTTTGCACCCGATCGGCCAGCGCCATCACGTCGCGTGGCAACGTTGCGGAGACCAGGTGGGTCCGCCGCGATTGGGGCATGTGCTCGAGAATTGCCTCCAGATCTTCTTTGAAACCGAGATCGAGCATCTGATCGGCCTCGTCCAGTACGACCGCCCCGACCGCCGCAGCGTCGATCACTCCCCGATTCAGATGATCCAGCAGGCGCCCAGGTGTCCCGACAACCACCTTGGGGCGGCGCGCTAGCGCCCGATGTTCGTCTCGGTAGCTCGAGCCGCCGGTCACACAGGCCACTCGCAGGTCGAGTGATGAGTATAACCACGAGAGCTCGAGAGCTACTTGCGTCGCAAGCTCGCGCGTGGGCACGATAGCGATGGCACGCGGCTTGGCAGACTTGCCGCGAGACTTGGCCTCGCTGCTAGCCGCCTCAACCTCTGGAACAGGGCTTTGCACCACGTCTCTGAGCACCAGGCCGATGGCCACGGTCTTGCCGGAACCAGTCTGTGAACTGATGCGCAGATCTCGATCGCGCAGGCGCGGTTCGAGCACCTGCTGTTGCACGCGAGTAAGCTTTTCGTATCCCTTGCGTGCCAGCGCCTGAGCCAGGGCTGGGCCGATGGCTTGCGCGTGCGCCGGGTCATCGAGGGTGGGTTCAACGGAACGGTCGGAGCTGACTGGATCGGGCATCAAGGGGCGCGACTTGTACCAGGGTATCGGTTCACCGCACGCGGAAAGTCCCGACGCGCCTGATTTCTCGAACCTTTCTGCCTTTGCCAGGGTGGCGCCGGTGCATTGGGCAGGCAGCGTCCCCGCATCTTGGGCAGCCGGCGACGCCATTGCTGGCTAGAAAAAACACGGACGGACGTCCAGCTGGCTTGCTGGCGCCGCTGGAGAAATAGGTTGAGGTTCGATGATTGACCGGCATAGACCGTCACGCTGTCGGTCTGAGTGGCGAAGCCCTCCGCGCTCGCGCTTACCTCGTACTCGCCCGGTGTCAGACCGGTCAGGGTTTCGCTGCCGGTGACCGTGGTATCGAAGTCGTCGGGTCCACTGACGTTTGCTTGGGCCGTGGCTGGGCTGACTGAAAGCGTCATAGCTCCAGTCGTTACGTCACTGCCTTCCGGCGTCTGGCGGCATCACGGCCGCGACAAGTGTGCCGGTGGAAGAAGCCTCGGTGCTGCCGGTAGGTCGCAGGTTCAACGTGAGAACGCTCGTCACTCGCGCCAGAACTTCCACAGAATCGGTTTCTTCCTCATATCCATCCACAGATGCAGTGGCTTCGTATTCGCCGGGCGCAAGCCCGGCAAAAACCTCACTGCCGTCGAACGTTTCGGAGAAGCCGTCCGGACCCGTCAGTTCGACTTCGGCCGTTGCGGGGCTGACAGTCACCACGAGCTACAGCACGACGATCGGCATCCGTTCGACTGGACGGTTGGGCAATGGGTATGCTGCTCGACCCTGGCAGCAACGCACAGTGTCGTGCCCGATGGCGGTTTCGAAGGACGCTCGATTTCTCCCATCGGGGGGCAAGGCATCACCGCGACTCTGGGGACACGACGGGCACCTTTGCTGCGACAAGCAAGAGACGAGTTGGTGCTGATGGCGACGGCGGGCAGGCCGCCTCGACCCTTACTTGGGTGGCTGGAAGTCGTCGATCACGAGGGGCGGCAGCATGAACGGATCCCATGCCGGGGTGAGATTGCTGAACTGAACCCCCGTCCCCGTGCCAGTGTCGGTTGCCAGACGGCTTTGATTCCAGATGTACAGGGCCGGGTACGTCTCGACTGCGCCGGTGGCGTTGTCGATGACGATGGCCGCCAAGTAAAGCTGTGACGACTTGTTCAAGCCTTGGAATGCACTCTGAGACGAGTAAGGCAAGTCGAACTGCTGCGAAAACTCGTCGCCGTACTTGCGCGCTGACGAGAAGATCAAAAAGTAGTAGGTCTTCCCGTGTGCCGTGAACGCATCCGGTGACCACTTGGGCCAGCTATTGATGACTCCGACCGAGAGATCGTCCCCAGCGCAAGCATTCGGAATATTGGCTTCGAGCGAAGTCGGGGTTCCTCCTGCCGAGGGAACCACCATGATCTCACCGAACCTGTTGTAGTACGGGCCGTCGGGAGAACTCGCGCTCGGGGCCGGCGCACGAGTAAACGCTATCCACTGATCGTCGGCGGAATACGATGGGTAGTATTCCAGGTAGCTGGGATCGGAAGCGCCGGCCAGAGCCGTCGACGTTCCCCCAGCCTTGTTGTTGTAGGGAACCGTCTTGATGTCGGCGGTCTTGGCGGTGTAGTCGGGGTGACCGTCGGCGGCGTTGTCGGTGGTCGTGTAGACGATCTGATCGCCCGCATGATTCATGACAGGCATCACCTGGCTCACGCCGCTGTCACCGGTCGCGATGAGACCCCAGGCGGTGCCCTTGGCAGCCGTCGCCGCGGCCTGTCGATCGTTCAAAGGCTCACCGTAATCCGGAGTATCCGTCACAGCGACGTTGATCGAAGCAGTTGCCTCGAGATCGAACCACGCCAGCTGGTGCATGCTGACGCGCGGCCCGTCGACACTTTCCCAGTCACCACCGTACCAAGGCTGGTCACGAGCCGCGCCATCGCTCCTGGCGACACCGTAGCTGGTGATGAGGATGCGATCTCCAGTCGTCCAGTGTGCTGCGGACATCGACTGCGTGCCGAGCCAGGGTTGCTTGAGCAGTGCCTGAGCGCCCGGAGTGATGTAGTTGGGGATCTGCCCGACGCTGCCCTCCGCCACCGAAGCGACCGCCTTGGACCATGGCCAATCGTCCGTGAATATCACGGCCAGGCCATCCGGTGTGGAGGTATGACACCCAATGCAGCGCACCTGACCATCGGTGAAGCCCGCCAACTTGGGGTCATCGTAGTAGCCGCGCAGTACCGAGCCGTCTTCGCCCACCTGGCCCTTCCAGGCCAGATCCGACAAGGTCAGCGTTTCGCCCACACCCTCGTCGCCCACGGCGAACCCGAGAAGCTTGCTCGAATCGGGAGTGACCATCGCGGAGTTGACGGTCCAGAACACCATGCTTCCAGTGGCCACCACCGGTGCCACGTTGAAGTCTCCCGTTACTCCCACCGGGGTCCCGGGGTTGGCGGAGGCCACACCGCGAATCGTGACCGTAAATGGGGCCCCGGCCCCATTGTTGGCAGCACCGTCGCCTGCTGCGATACCGCCGTCGGCAACCGTAGTCGTGCCGGCCCAGATCTCCTTGGGCATGTACCAGGTCGTCTGCTTGGTGTAGGCGACCAGGTCGTTCTGCTGGGCGGGCGAGTGCACGCGGATCTCGAACAAGTCCACGCCCGGAGCGGAGTACTTGAAGCGAGGCCTGAGCCAATTGGACGGGATCATGGTCCCGGGGGTCGCGTCCGTCGAAAGCTGGGGTTCGAGCACGCAGACCGAACCGGGAGTGAAGTTGTCGACTGCTCCAAACATGGCCGGCGCGTTGTCGGGTACGCCGTCACCCATGATGGGTTCTGCTGGAAAATCCTGGCATTGACCGACGTCGCACAGGGGATGGGTGATGTTTGGATTCATCGGGTCGTCTTCAGGCACGACGCCGTTACCCGATCCCATGACATTGACCCCACCCGTGCTGCCCCCCATGATGATGCCCCCGGTGGTAGGTGCACCCGTACTGCCACTGCCGGCGTTGGACGCGCGATCGTCGACACTCGCGCGTGAAGGAGCTGACTTGGAGCTGCACGAGAGCAGGCCCCCCAGCATACAGATCCAAGCTACTGACTTAAGCGTATCCCAGGTTCGCATATGCCACCTACTTTGATACGGTCCGTCCGGACAGGCTACGCTAATCACACAGAAGATCGCTCTGGCCTCCGCGCCCGGGCGCGCAGCGCGTCCGAGAGGCGATTCTCGCGCCCCGTCAGCTCATCTCATTTCGGGCATCCGGCGTCCTGAGCCACCCGGATACCTGGCCCCGGCCCCCCCCACAGGGCCGCTCAGCAAGCGGTGCACCCAAGCTTCACGATTACCCCCTGAGTTCATCGGAAGCAGCGTCGACAATTCGAGGCATTCGTGACTGGCCGCCGTAGCGACTCGACGAGCTTCGGGAGTTGTGAGCGAGCAGCCCGCCTCCAACGCATCGCAAACGAAAGAGCCGAACTCATAAGCGAACGCTATTGGCTCTCGAAAGGCCCAATGTCTGGCGCCGAGCCGTTGTAAGGTAAGCCGACGTCGACGCCCGCATCGCCGAGGTCGCTGCCTGCCGTCAGGTGGAGGTAGCCGACGTCCGGCAGGCTACCATCGGCCTTGCGCGGCCCCTTCAGCTCGCTGGGGTCGAGGCTCACGAAGTCGGCGGAGGTAGCGGCCCTGCCATCTTGCCAGCTGTTATTCGTGATGTCCGTGCTCGTAGCCGATAGCTCCCCGTTGGTCCCGACCGAAATGGTGTTCTTGATCGTCAGCGACGCTGCGATGTTGGTCGTGCCGAAGTTGATATTGGAGCCGTTATCGTGCGCAGCACTGTTCAAAATGGTGATGCTACCGCGATTGCTGTTGTGGTCGAACCCGTCGTGCACGTTCCCCGTGGCAATGCACTGCCTGTAGACAGCGTTGTGACGCAGGTCTTTCCCGTCACTGCCTCCCGTCTTGAATCCATTGCCGTCGCCCGCACCCACTGAGCCGTTTTTTAGCTTGCCGTTGTCGATGGCCCAGCAGTTCTCGTAGGTCGTCGTGATGTTGTCGGCAGGGCGCAGGTAGCCGTCCCAACCATCGTCCAGGTTGTTCCAGGCACGGCAGCCGACGAACTTGTTCCCGGTGCCCACATCGAGTTTCGCGGCAAATCCGTCGGCATTTTCCAGCGTGGAGTCAGCGTTGAAATACGAGTCGCAGTTCAGAATCAAGTTGTCCGAAGCGCCGTTACCCAATTGCAGCCCAGTGTCCGAGCATTCGGCAAATGAAGAATACTCGATGATGTTGTGGGAGCCACTGACGAACATCCCGTTGTCTCCCGCGCCCAGAACATCGATGCCGTGGACGTGCCAGTAGTCTCCGGACAAGCTCAGCCCCCGGTTGCTGGAGTTCTCCGACATGGAGGAGAAATCGAGCAAGGGGCGCTCGCCATCGAGAGGATAGGCGAAGAGGTCGATCGGTGAGCCGTCGCTGCCATTCTTGCTCAGGCCGAGTGTACTGTTGAAATCGTACGTGCCCCCCCGCAGGTAGATGGTGCCACCCGCGCTCACCCTTTGGAGCGCGTCAGGCAACGTCGTCGGATTTCCGAGCGTTCCTGGGGCGCCCATCGTGCCGTCCGGCGCAACGATCAGCGCATCGGGGTCCACCTCCACCATCCCCGTCCCACCCGTTCCGGACGTGCCCCCGCTGTCGCCGCTTACCGTGCTGGCCGTGCTCGTGGCTCCCCCCTGAGCTGCTCCACCGGTCCCACCCATGGTATTCCCCGCGCCTCCGACACCGCCGGCGCCGGAAATCGAGCTCGTTCCCTGGGCGCCGGTCGTGGCAGTCGTTCCAACGCTGCCCATACTTCCACCCGCGGCCGTCGCCGTTCCGCCCCCATCCGTTGCTTGCGTCGTGGTCGAGCCAGCCACCCCACTTCCACCGGTACCGCCTGTGTTGGTCGACCCACCGGTGCCGTCACTCGCGACAGCCTCGTTACCGACATCACCCTTCGCGCCATCAGCGTCAGCGCAGCCGAGCAGCGCGCTCGAGGCCAAGACAATACCCAAACCCAGGGGTAGGATAGCGAACTGTCGACGAACCCGAACCGCCGTGGATCTGCATGACATGATAGACCTCCAGGGTTCCTAGGGACGGGCGCCCGGATTCCTTGCATTGTATCGTACGACAACCTGGCCGCTCCTCCCTACCCGCCCGCCGGCAGTCCCCGCTGGACGCCTTTTCGTTGGCCACTGTAAATATTTCGTTGACCCGCACCGGTCCCAGGCGCTTCGGTTGTCGGACGTCATTTGCCCAGGCAGGCGCGCACCGCGCCCGAAACCCGATGACCCGCTAGCTTGTCGCCCAACCGCTGGACACTCTGGGTGAAGTCTCGGTAAATGGCATCTTCATAGGTCGAGTGGCACTCGAGGCACTGGCCCACGCGAGCCACACGTCGACGTTCAGAAGCATCGAGCAGACGTGCCTGGCTCCGGGTGGTGTCCCCCTGCTCGGGGTACACTTCGATGCTGTCCGGCTCGGCGTGACAGGACCGGCAGGCGCGGGCCGCACCAGTGGTGTGCGGTTCTAGGGGTGCGAACAGAGTGCGATCGAGGGTTTTGCCGCCCACATTCTCGATGACCAGGTCCATACCTTCGATGAACGGAGCGATCTCTCCGCCAGGGTCGAGCGCCAACAAAGGCAGACCAAAGTCGTTCTGCCCCGCCGTTTCGATCCAGGCGCCCGTCACGATTTGCCCTGTCAGATGGTCCACCGCCTCGGCGTCGGCATCGAAGCGCATGTGACACGATCCGCAGCGCGGTGCCCACCGGGAATGGCAGGCGCTGCACGACAGCCGTTCGTGCCCCTTCAGGGTGTGGTAGGGCCGCCGCTCGGCCTCCGGAATCGTCAGGATGGTCCCTGTATCTGCCAACCTGAGCGTGCGCGTGGTCGCATCGGTACGGGGGAGCGGTGTCCCTCGACGCGTGTGGAGGGGAGGGCCGTCCCAGTCTGCAGACAGCCCACGGCGGAGCCAGTACTCCTTGAGACGTTTCCCAACACCCTCGCGATCCGAGTTTGGCTCGTGCTTTGCCGCACCGGGTAGGTGGCAGTCCACGCAGGCGATGTCGAGGGCACTGTCGGCGTGACGATGGGAGCGCCCGTCCCCCATCAACTCGCGTTCGGTGTGACAGTCGATGCACCCCATGCCAACGCGCGCGTGCACGTCGTCGCTCGTCCTGGCGTAAGGTCGCCCGTCGATGAGAGTGCCGGCAACGCGGGGATCTCCGGGCTCTACCTCCGCAATACCGTAGTAGGAGAGTGCAATGCGGCCGCTGCGCGAGTGGCAGCCAGTGCAGCGCTCTTTGGGCACGCGTGCCGAAACCTCCGGGTGCAGCACAGCGCCCCCCCGCTCGCTGCCCGGAGCGGGGGGTGCCAAGTGACAGGCAGTACACCCCCCGCCCCGCGCAGCGTCGCCCAGATCCCCTGGGCGCTCCTTCTTCACCCCTAGGTGACAGCCGGCGCACAGTTGGCGCACGTGGGACTCCGCCGCCGAGGCCGGCGCTAGGCTGGAGTCGAGCTCATCGAGCGCGTCCTCGGGCGCGCCGTCCGGCGTGCTGCGCTCCCCGAAAGCAAAGCGATCGACAGCGAGTATTCCGGAAGCCTTTGCCATCAAGCTGGTGCGTACGCGGGCGCTCTCTTCGGCGTGACACGGGGCCATGCCACAAGTGTCAGGCACGATGGAAAGGTCGCCCGCCAATACATGCATACCGCGATGGGCCGAATCCGCGTCGCGCGCACGAGGGTTCCCCATGTGGCACGGGCTGCAGCCGATCGCGGCGTGTCCCTCGCCAATGCCTTCGGTCGCAGCGTGGCACGCAAGACAACCTTCTTCGCGCAACTCCGCTCCCAAGGCGACGCTCGGCAGTTCCGGGACCGTGGGACGGTAGAAGAACCTCGCGATCAGCAGCAGCTGCAACAAGGCAACAGCGCCCAGGATGCGCCCCAACGTCATCGGTCACCGACGAGGAACGAGGCAGCCGACCCCGAAGGGAACATCGTCAAGGACTCCGAAGCGCACGTTGGCTCAGCAGCCTTCGCGCTTTTTGGCGGGGCGGGCGACCGGCAGGAAGCTGGCTGGGGGCGGCGCCGCTACCGGAGTGGCCGGAGCAGAGCCCGGATCGCCAAATGCTCGGCGCAACGCCACCCGTTCGCGGTAACGTCGCCAAGCATCACTGCCTGCTTTTTCATGCGGCGCCGGCGGATCTCGATCCATCGCTCCATCCCAAGCGCTGATGCCCCCCGTAAGCACCCGGACGCTACGACCGCTTGCCATCAGGCGACGCGCAATGCGATCGGCGCGTATCGGGTCTTGGCTGACGAGCACGATGCCACGAGCCTTGGGCGCGTTTTCGATGAACGCTGCCTCGTCCGGTCCGTATACCTTCACGGGTAGCGCCCCACGCAGCGGGTGACGTGCGGGGTCGAGCGCGACCACGACGGCGTCCGGCGGTGCTTGCGACAAGAGCCTCGCCAGCTCGAACACTCCAATGCTCGCTGGCGGTCTCACCTCCGATGTGGGGAGCTCCGCATTTGCCGAGTTGTCACCGAGAGCCACACCGATACCCGCGAGCCCCAGGGCCGCACCGGCCAGCAACCAACGTGAGAACTTGATCATCTTTGCTCCTTGCCTCGACCTCGGTACGACGAAGTTCACTCGGCGGGCATCGTTTCCGCCTCGTGTGGGCCGTGGGGTCGAGCTTCTGCGCGTACGCTGGGCGACGGCGCCGACCCGCTGTCACGGCGTCGAAGGGTTCGTTCTATCCATTCGGCTCCGGCGAACATTCCCAAAGCGAGAAGCGTCACCAGAAGAGTCACCATTCCGCGAGACAGCCCGAGCCAATCACTCAACAAGACCTGCTGATCACCACCGGACAGCGCGAACTCCTCAATCAGCGGGTATGCTCCGCCGAACAACAGAGCCCCCAGCCCCACACCGGCGATGAAGACGAGCGCATCGAGCTTGCCCGTCACTGCGGCCACGATGCTGGTTCCGGGGCAGTAGCCGCCGACGACGAAGCCCACGCCGAACACCACACCGCCCACGACCTGAGGAGCCAGACGCGTGGGATTGACGTATACCGCATCGAGGTCCAAGAGCCCGACTCGGGAGAGCAGCGTGAGGCCCAGCATTGCAGTCACGATGGCACTGAACATCACCTTCAAGACGGTCATGTCCCGAAGATAGAACTGGGCCGCGAGCCTTCGTGAGCTACCAAACCCCGCGCGCTCCAGCACGAACCCGAACCCGAACCCGGCCAGCACGGCAAACGTGTATGCGACAAAGGTGCTTGGGTGAAGCGGCATCATGTCCAGAGCCTCCTGACGAAGTACGCCACGGCGTAGGCACCACCGAACACCGCGAACATGAACGCCCAGCTGCCGAGCGCGAGCGTCGCCCCGCCGGTCAGAGCCTGACCGCTGGTACACCCCATGGCCAGGCGCGCGCCGAAACCGACGATGGTTCCGCCGAGCAATGCGAACACCAAACGCGAGCGCATGCCAAGACGGGGCCCGCGCTCGACCATGGGTCCGAAGCGGCGACTCGTGAGGCCGCCAGCTAGGCCGCCCAGCGCCACACCAATGACCTCGAACACCAACCAGTCATCCCACCAGCGGGCCCCGGCAGCGAAGTAGCCTCCCAACGCCAGGTTGGAGTGTACCCACGAAGGCGCGAAGATCTCCGCGATACGGGCACTGAAACGGGTCAACGCGCCCGAGGCGCCGAGCCCACGGCCTACGACCAGGAAGGTGACGAGCAGCACCAACCCCAGCAGAAAGCCGGCCAGATAGGGATCGAGCGGCGCGCGCTCGCTCCGTTCGTTTGGGGGGGTGGAAATTTCAGAATCTTTCATGACGTCCTTTTGGTTCAGCCGCTGGCAAAGCCAACGTCCTGCCCTGCGTAGACGATGACGAAGCGCAACAGGAGACCTCCCGTGAGAACCAGGGCAGGCACCCAACGCGAGTGCACTGCCCGTCCCTTCAAGGACAGGGCCTCCAACAGCAGCGGGAGCAGCAACCCGCCGAACACCACCATACCGAGAAACACCGGTGCGTAGGGTCCAACCAGCAGCAAGGCGAGCGCCTCGCGATAGACGGGCCCCGCGGAGGCGAGTCCGGCAAGCCACAACACAATGGCCAGCAGCTCCGCCCCGATCAACACGATATCGGCGCGCGCCAGATGCCCGCGCATGGAGTCCTGGCGTTCGCCGAGCATGAGCAAAGCGACCCCGGTGGAAGCGCCGGACAGCAAGAACAAGAATCCGAGGGCCCCGCTCGACCAGAGCGGGCGAGCTACCGTGGTCGACAAGAGGACACCCGTGTAGACACCGAGAGCCACACCGAGAACGAGACCGAGCGTCGCCAGCCCGCGCGAGCGCGCCTCCAGCCAGCTGCTCAGGGGCGTGAGCCGTCCGATGCGCCGAAGCCGCGGCAGCAGCCGGGGATGCGGCAATGCGAGAATCAGCGCGAGCTGCACCGGGTACACCAACAGGAGCACCCACGACCCGAGCGACATCGGCGCCGACCACTCGAGCGTGGTGTAGAAGCGAAATACGTGCTGCTTCAGGCTCAGGTCGAGAAAGAGCGCCCCCATACCGAGGGATAGCAGGAGCGGCGCGGCGACCAGGGCGGCCCTCATGGAGGCAGTGACGCGCTCGCGGCCCAGTAACAACACCGTGACACAAACCGCGAGCATCAGCCCCGCCACCAGACCGCCCAGGAACAGGTAGATGGGGACCTCCCAACCCCAGACTTGCTCGGCTGCCAGTTGTGCAAGTCGGCGAGTGGATTCGATTTCGGTATGGGGAATCATCGCGGCGCCTTCACTCCGTGTAATAGACATTGGGCTTCGTGCCGGCTTCCGGGATCAGCACCGAGACGCTTCCCTCACGCAGCTCGAGCGCGACCGGCGAGTCCGGATCCTCGCTATCGCCGACGAGGATGGCTCCTGTCGGGCAGGCCGCTTCGCACGCGGTGGGTAGCCCACGGTCGAGTCGATGCACGCACAGCGTACACTTGTCCACGAAGCCCTCGGGGTGCAGGTAGCGCGCGTCGTAGGGGCAGGCCTGCATGCAGGCTCGGCAACCAGTACACAGATCGCGGTCGACCTGGACGGTACCATCTCCGCGATAGAAGCTCGCGCCGACCGGACAATTGGAGACGCATGGAGCGTCGGAGCAATGATTGCAGCGCTGGGATTGGATCAATAGCTCGAGATTCGGAAACTCACCGCGGGTCTCCTGCACCACCCAGTCGCGGTAAGCACCGTCCGGGACGCGGTTCTCGGTCTTGCAGGCGACCACGCACGCCTCGCAGCCAACGCAGCGGCGCATGTCGACGACCATCACACGGCGCATCTCAAACTTCCTTTCGCAGGGTCACGAAGTTCACCCGCATGCCAGTGCCGCCCATGACGGGGTCGACCTCGACTCGGCTGATCAGCTCCGAGTCGTCAGCGCCGCGCCCCCTGGCATAGCGTAGGCCTTTGGCACGATGACCCCAGCCGTGCACCATGTAGACGGCGTCGCTGCGAATGCGTTCGGTGGGCTTCACGGAGATCGGCGCGCTTTCGACGCCATCCTGATTGACCAGACGCACACGGTCGCCAGCATTTAGACCGAGATCGGTGGCCACCTTGCGGTTCACCCACAGCCCATCATGATGCGACAGCTCGCCGAGCAGCCGGTTGTTGCTGGTGCGGCCGAAGCTGTGCGCGGGCGCACGACCGTAGAGCAAACGGAAGTAGCCCGCTGGTGGCTCTGCTGGTCGACGATAGACCGGGACGGGCGAAAAGCCTCGGCGCCGTAGTCGCTCCGAGCAGAGCTCTATCTTGCCGCTCTCGGTGGCAAACGAAAGGGGCAGACCATCTTCCACCACTGTGGGCGTGGCGGGGCTGAGCACGACGCCGTCCCGTCGCAGCGCCTCGTAGTCGAGACCCGACAGGCGGCAGCGCTCGCGCAAGTAGCCTTCGACGTCCTTCCAGGGGAAGTAAGCCCCGAGACCGAGCCGTTGCCCCAACTCGCGCGCGATCCACCAGCCCGGTTTCGCCTCGCCGGGAGGCGCGATCATGGGTTGGCGCAGTGCGACTCCGCTCCGCTGCCAGCGGATGGGAATCAAATCGTCGTAACGCTCGAGATAGGAGGCTTCAGGAAACACCACGTCCGCATACCCTGCAATCTCGGCAGGCAGGACGTCGGTGACCACCAACAGATCGAGGGCCTGAATGGCTCGCAGCGTCTTGTCTCGTTCTGGCAGCGATTGCACCAGGTTCGTGCCGTACACGAACCAGCCCTTGATGGGGTATGGCTTGCCGTCCAGGGTGGCACGCCGTAGCCCTTGCGCCAGGGGTTCGAGCGCAAACGGGGCTTCTCCAGCCAGACGATCGGCTGGAGGCTTGGACGGGGGATAGGCAGGCGTGGAGATCTTTGCCAGCTGCACGGCGGCTGGCTGAAAGAAACCGCCCTTGTGGCCCCAACTTCCCAGGAGCGCATTCAAGATCGCTACGGCGCGCTCCCGATCGGTGTCGTCTGCGCCGTACCACGTGCTGTGCCGGCCGGGATGGATCAGCGAGGCAGGGGCGGCTGCGGCGATGCGGCGGGCTGTCTGGCGGATCAACTCCGCATCCAGCCCCGTTTCGACGGCCGCCCATTCGGGTGTGTACTCGCGAACGGCCTGGCTCAATTCCTGAAAGCCGTTGGCGTGAGTCTCGACATACTCACGCTGATATCGGTCCTCGGTCACCAAGACGTGAATCCAGGCCAGCAGAAGTGCCGTGTCGGTTCCAGGCCGGATTGGCAGCCAGGTCTCGGCCTTGCTGGCCGCCGTCGAGAAGCGCGGATCGACAACGATCAGATCAGCCCGACGCGCCACCAGTTCGGCGAAATCTTGAACCTGAGTGTTGTGCATGTTTTCGCCGAGATGCGAGCCGATGAGCACCAGACAATCGGAATTTTCGATATCCAGCACTTCGGGCGAGCCCGGATCCGCCCCGAACACCAGGTCGAAGGCCACGTCGCGCGGACCGCGGCACTGCGCAAACGAGGGGGCTCCGAAATTCGCGGTGCCGTAGGCATGAAATAGGTGTTTGAACCAGGAAGCCCCCGCCCCGTGGCTGAACATGGCGACTGCCTCCGGACCATATTTCTTGCGGATGTCATCCAAGCGCTGCGCGACGAACGACAGAGCTTCTTCCCATGTGACTGCTCGGAACTCTTCGCTACCGCGCTTCCCCACGCGCACCAGGGGCCGTGCGAGCCGATCGGGGTCGTAGGCCAGCCCCACACCGCCGATACCGCGCGGGCACAAGCGACCGTTGGACAACGGATGAAGCGGATTGCCCTGGATCTTGGTGAGTGTCTGGTCGCTGATATGACCCTGGATGCCACATTTCCAGAAGCACATCTCACACACGGACCGCACACGCCGCCCGTCCGTGTTCGGATCAGCCGCTCTTGCTTGGGTGAGGGCATTCGAGCTCAGTAAACCGGCACCGGCCAGGGCAGCGAGAGTACCGGAGCTGAGGCTGAGGAAGCGTCGACGATTGATAGGGCCCATCTGCACGCGAGCGCCAACTGCAACTCGAGTGCCAAGCGGACTCGTGGAGCAAATCGTTGGAGGTTAGCCAACGAAGCAGCAAGCCTTGCACGCAGTTCTTCGAAGGCGCAGATTGCGCGCAAGGCCTACTCGGGCGGCGGCGCCCGGCGCCCCTCGATGCGCCAACGCGCTGACACCCACAGCGTCGTGCTCCGTCCCACCAGGTTACGCACTGCGCGCTCGGTGCACCCTTGGCGAACGTGAGCGGAGACCATCAAGGACTGGCGCCTTCGGCGTCTGTCGAGAGCGATTCGCGCGCCATGGCTCGAGCACCATAGTCTTCGCCTGCTGGGGTACGGCGCGCCATCACCAGGGCCTCCGCGGGCACCACGCGCTGAGAGTGCTTCCGTGACTGCGCGAGCGGCGCGGGTGCGAAAGCCGCGAGGCGTGCTGCCGAGCCATCCGTTGTCGAGTCGAGTTGCTCTTCTGGTCCGGGTAGCGGAACAGAACGCGGCCCCTGGTCGAGGAGTTCCGCGCGCGCCGTTAGATAAGCGACAGCAACGAGGAAGAAGGTAGCGGATTGCAATTCCAGTCTGGGCATAGTCGGGTCGTGATGCGACCGGGCAGTGGTGGCCCGGGCAGCGCGATCCTTGCAGGCGACCCAGCAAAGGGAAAACAAACCGCAAGTGACGGGACGCCTGGCCCGCTCTTTCGCGGCTGGCTCAGAGCTCGACGTAGAGCGGAGGACGCTTCAAGCAGTAGGCTGCGATCTTGTCGCGCGCCTCGGCAGGAAGCTCTCTGAAGGCCACGCCCATTCCCGGCCTTTCGTGCCCTTCGCCACCAGAGCGTACCCAGCGCACCTCACCGCGAACACTCAGCCGGGTGCCGTCGGGAAGCTGGAACGAAAGTGAAAGCCGGGTACCAACCGGCAACAACTGGTAGGTCGCGATGAAGAGGCCGCCGGTCGAGATATCGAGGGTAAGGCCCGCAAAGAAGTGGGTCTCGTAATTGAACTCGAGCTCGAATTCTCCGAAAAACCTCGGAGTGCTCCGACGGTCGTCTCCAAGGTCGCTGGCGACGGACCGGAGGGCCTCGGGCGCCACCGAGCCGAGCGCCACGTGAACATCGCTCAATGTGGGCGTGCCCCCCGCAGGGCTTGGCGGAGGCGCTGACACCGGCGGAAGGCACGGCGGCAGCGATGGCATGGCCGTCGGCAGCGCCGGAGCAACGATTGGCCGCGCCGACTTCGGCCGTCGAGGCTCCCCCAAGGAGGCCAGTGCACCCGGGTCTCCACGCCTCTCCGCCAGCTCCGCACGCAGCTGGCTGACGGCGCGCACTAGGGCGTTCCGCTCGCGTTCGAGAGCGTCGATCTTGACTCCGTACTCTTGATGGATCCGCTCGATCTCGGAGCGAAGTCGTTCCACCTCGTCTACATTGGCCCGCCTGTCCTTCGACGGGGTGACGAACTCGTCGACATCGAGAGCGCTGGCGTCTCGCCAGTTCTCCGCGACGCCGGACTCGACAAGGGGGATACGGCGTGCGCCGCTGACTTCGGTTCGAACCAGGTCGGCCTGTTCGGCCTTGGTGAGAAAGTGACGTCCCATCGATGGTACTCCGCTGGATTGCACTACGCGCGTCGCCCCGGGCCCCTTCCCTCTCGATCGATCCACCTCCCCGCAAGTGTTACCCAACGCGCGGAGCGTGACCAGGTGTCTGTTGAGAAAGCTCGATGCATACCGGACCTGGGTAGCAGCGACACCGCGAGGCAGAACCTCTCCAACGGTCCCCAAGTAGTCGACGGACCCGTGCGCGACCACACGCATCCCGCTCCGCCTACTTGGGGAGGCGCGCGAGCACTGTCGACGTCGAGGCGCGTCGATGTGCAAACGGCGGGGGCTTCAGTCCTTGTCGACGGCCCGAGCTGCTGTTGCCACGAACCCGTGGTTTCGGAGCCGGGGGTACGGCTCGTCGCCCTTCAGGCCCTTCCACAGGAGCCGGTTGAAGGTGCCCGTCGGCAGGCGATCGGCCTCGGAAAAGTCGAGCCCCTGGGTCACGCGCGCCCAGTACTCGGAGTCGTGCTGCGGGTTGACTACCTTGCCGGACAAGTAGACTGCACCGAGTTCGGTGACCAGAGACGCCACTTCCGTGGTCTGAAGGATGGTGGAGGCCTCGGCTTCGAAACTCCAGTGACGCGCCGAGCGGTCGAAGATGTCGGTCATCGCCGGCTGGAAAGCCGTATTCAGATTCAGATGCTCTGTCCCGAGCAGATCCTCCATGGTGCGGAGTGCGTTGACCTGGCTGTAATAGGTGCTGACCACAGCCCCTTGTTTCACGTAGGGGCCGACGACGTAGGTGCTGGCGCGATGCGAGTCCACGTGGTCGGGACCGTCCTGGCAGTCGTCCTCGGTAATGATAAACAGCGTGTCGAATGCGAACCGGCTTCGCGCCACGGCTTGGACCATCAGGGCAACCGACAGGTCGTTGTCCGCTTGCTGCGTCTCCGGCGTATTGATTCCACCCAGCGCTGAGCCGAAATTGCCCATGTGGTCGTGGCTCATGCGCACCAGGGACAGGTCGGGCAGGTCGCCGTTTTCGACGAACTGGTCGAACTCGCGCTTCCATTCCTGGTAGCGCCAGAGATCAGGGTAGCTCTGATCGTAGCCGCGGAAGTAGACATCGGTGTGCTCTGCGAGCACGGGGTCGAGCGGCGCGACCTGTACCTCACCCGCCGCATACGGATCGGCGATTGGCGCCTCCTTGGTGCCGATGCTTCCGATGTTGTTCACCAGCATGCCGTAGTTGCGCACCGTGCCGCCGGCCTGCAAGACAGCCTGGAAGATGTAACCCCCCTGCTCCTCGAACGGAGCGTCGGACGATGCGTGGTTGCCGGTGCCAGTGAGGGCGTTTTCCGTGCCACCGGGCAAACCGGCCGTGAGCAGCGAGTAGTTGTTGGTCCCGGCGGGGCCCGCCACGGCGTCGCGCTCGGCAATCGTCGCATAGTTGACCGGAAGGCCACGGTTCGTGCCCTCCGACTCGTACGAGAGGCCACGGCTGACGGCTGCGTAGTTGATTTGCTGCGTGATGGTCTCGGTGTTGGTGACACGCCCTTGGAGACTCCACGACCAACCGTCCATGCTGCCGTCACCCGGGTCCCTGAAGTTGTCCAGTGTCACGAACTCGGTCGCCAACCGGTGGAAGTTTGGAGTGATGGCGCGGGGGAATTGAGCAATCGAGGGGTCGGCGTTCGCCCCGTTTTCCAGGTCGCCGAGCACCTGGTCGAACGTTCGATTCTCCTTGATCACGTAGATCACATGCTTGATCCGCTTTCTCAAGAACCTCATCAAGCGCTCGCTGTCGGCCTGGCCGGCGTAAAAGTTGTTCTCGGCCACCTGCGCAGTGAGGCGCTCGAGCTCCCGGCCTTTGGTAGGGACAGGTGCAGCAACGAGCGAGGCGCGCTCCAGCTGGAACTGATATTCGTTCGAGGCCCGCGAGTCGAGGCGCGCCTGGTCATTGCCCTGAGGATAGGTGGTTTCCGTGAGCGCATTCGTGGAATTCGTCAAGTGGTCGGGGTTCGGACCCGTGACGCTCTTGCCGTTGACGATATACATCCACGAGCCGTCCGCGCTGAAGGTGATGTCGTGCGGTTCGTACGCCGTCGGGATCAAGCCGATAACCTCGTAGCGAGGCTCGCGCCGGTGAAAGCCGCGCCCCCGGGTGAAGCCGAAGTGCCCCCGATCATCGATGCGGATCACGGCGATCGAGTTGGAACCCGCGTTCACCGCGTAGAGCGTGCGACCATCGGGCGAAAGCCTCACACCGAACGTGCCGGCGCCCGTATAGCGGGCAGGCGCGTCATCACCATCGTGTTCGCCATCTTCGGGAAGCATGCCCTCGGGTGCACGCGCATCGATTTCAGCGACCACACGGTTCGTCGCCGTATCGATCACGGCGACCTGGTCAGCGTTGTCCTGAGCCACGTAGAGCCTTCTCTGGGAGGCATCGAGGGTCAGTCCGAGCGCATTCCCGTCGAGCTCGATGCGGTCGATGAGCCGTCCCTCCGTGGCCGAGCCGATGTCGATCGCAATGACCTCGCGATCGCGATCCGATGTCACATAAGCAATGTCATTGCCCTTCAAGGCAACCGCAAACGGGAACGTCCCCCCTACGCCGCCGTTCAGCCCCTCGTTGCCGGCAAGAAACGGGCGAAGGTCGTGCTCGAAACGCACCGTCTCCGTGTCGGTGTCGATGACACTGATCGAGTCGTTGTAGTTGTTGACGACGACGAGAGTCGTACCGTCGCTCGACACCGCGAGTCCACCAGCGTTGGGAGCGACATTGTTGCCGATACCGCGGTTGTCGTGGTTCAGACCAATCGCGCCGGACACCTCCCAGGCACCGACACCTTTGGTGTAGACGTGCACGACATCATCGCGCCCGCCCGCCGCGTACAGCTTCTTACCGTCGGGAGAGAACGCCAGGCCTACGTGGGAGTTCGTCGGCCTGAGCACCTGTTTGAGCAACGGCGACCGTTTGTTCGGACCGCTCACATCGTACAAGAAGAGGTACTGCGTCGAATTGTCGACGTCGACGCTGCCATCGGCCTTGTAGATCGAGTTTTGTCCGGCGCACAGCACCGCCAGCGTCGTGCCATCGGGGCTGAGCTCTGACCGCACCGCCTCGCCGGCAACGAAGTCCGGGTACTCCGCCAAACCTGGATTCAAAGGCTGTTCGGAGGAGCCGCGAACAGCCGTAGGGGTGATGTACTGCCCCGTGGCCAAGCGTTGGTGCGGCACGTCGTGGTGCCAAAGGCGGTTTTCGCGGGCAGGCATGGGACGAGAAGCTTCCCCGAAGAAGGTAAGCTCATTGGTGGCAGCTTCGGCTTGCGAATCGAACTCGGTGATTTCCTCCGACGGGACACTAGAGCTGCAGGCGGAGAGAAGCGCGGCGGTGCTCGCCGCCACGAACCGTAGACGTGATACTATCATGATGTGTTCCTCCTGTGATTGAAGGCGTGGGCCACGCTAGCACTCGGCGGGTCGCCTCACTGGATCTTTTGGAAGGCAACTCGCGTCGACGATTGACAATCAGCACGGCAGATCCGCAACGTCTGCTGCGATGCAGCAGAGTTGGCGACGACTCTATTCGGCCGATGAAGAATTGGTATTCTTTGGTGAAGGAACGATTGCCTTTGTGATGAGGCCGTCGTGACCTGGTCGTCACGAACCTGCCACTCGTTAGCGCCCGCCTCTTCTGATTGATCGGGCTGGCGCACAGCGAACTGGTCCGCGCGCCCCCTACGCCGCTGGGGAACCACCACGCTGGCGGCAGGGTGGGCCGTGACCGTATGCGGTCGAGAAGCTTCGACGCCGACGGCGGAATCGGCCAGCCAAGGACGCTGGACTCGAAGGGCACAGGGCGTGAAACCGGGGGAGGGCCGGCTACCATGGCTGCAAAGAGCTTCGATGCGTGACACAACGGAAGGATGAAGCGCTCCCCGAGACAACCCGACGGGCCCATCGCCAAAAAGCGGAGCCATCCGGTCGAGCTCCACGGCAGGAAAAGAAATGACCCTTACCATTGGTTGAGAGACGACGGCTGGCAGCGCGTGATGCGCGACCCTACGCTGCTGCGTACCGACATTCGCGAACACCTCGAAGAGGAAAACGCCCACGTACAGTCCGTGCTCGCCACCACAGGCGCACTTCGCGACACGTTGTTTCAGGAACTTCGGGCGCGCATCAAGGAAAATGACACCTCGGTCCCGGTCGCGGACGGACCGCACGAATACTACATGCGCTACGAGCTCGGCGCACAGCACCCGCGCTACTGCCGGAGACCCCGAACCAGGTCCGGGCCACTGCGTCTGCCTACCGGAGCGCCAGACGAAAAGGAGGAAGTTCTCTTCGACGCCGACCGAGCATCCAGGGGGCACGCTTACTTTTCGACGCGCGGGGTCTCGCATAGCCGTGACCACGGGCTGCTCGCCGTAGGCGTGGACATGAGGGGCTCGGAGTACTATCAAGTAAGCTTCCGTGACCTGAAGAGTGGCCAACGGTTCGCGGATGTCATCGACAATACGAGTGGCACCGTCGTCTTCTCTGCAGACGCGCAGGTCGCCTTCTACGTGGCCGTCGATGATCATCATCGCCCCTCGAAGGTCTACAGACACCGGCTCGGGTGCGACGCGAGCGCCGACGTGCTGGTCTACGAGGAGCCCGACCCTGGATTTTTCGTGAGCCTTGGCCAAACGGAAGACTATCGACACCTGGTGATCAGCGCTCACGACCACACCACGACCGAGCTGCGCTTGATCGACGCGAACGCCCCAGAGTCCGAGCCGCGGCTCATCGCGCCACGCAGACGCGGCGTGGAGTACGACGTGAGCGCCTTCGGCGATGAGCTGCTACTGCTCACGAACGACGGTGCCGAGGACTTCAAGATCGTTCGGGCGCCGCTGGCCAACCCCGGGCCCGACACATGGCGGGAGCTGGTCCCGCATCGCCCAGGCTGCCTGATTGCCGCGGTCGTCGGGTTCGCCGAGTTCGTGGTGCGCCTGGAGGTGGAGGATGCTTTGCCGCGCCTCGTCGTGCGACGCATCCACGACGACGAGGAGCACGTGATCGCCTTCGACGAAAAGGCCTATTCACTGGGACTGGTGGGCGGCTACGAATACGAAACTCGAATGATGAGGTTTACCTACTCGTCGCCCACCACACCGCCGCAGACCTACGACTACGACATGCAAACGCGTGAGCGTACCCTGCTGAAACAGCGCGAAATTCCGAGCGGGCACGACCCCACGCGTTTCCGCTGTGCACGCGAGCACGCCGAAGCCGAGGATGGCCAGAAGATCCCTATCACGCTGCTCTGGCACGAGAGCACCCCCATCGACTCCAGCGCGCCATTGCTGCTCTACGGCTACGGCTCGTATGGACACAGCATCCCGGCAGCTTTCTCGGAAAATCGCTTGAGCCTGGTAGAGCGCGGCTTCGTTTACGCGGTCGCGCATGTGCGTGGCGGCAAGGAAAAGGGTTACGGCTGGTACACGGCGGGCAAACTGATGAAGAAGAGGAATACGTTCTTCGACTTCATCCGATGCGCCGAGCACCTGTGCGAGGCGCGCTACACCTCGCGAGGCAATATCAGCATCCACGGCGGCAGTGCGGGCGGCATGTTGGTCGGCGCCGCCACCAATCTGCGGCCCGAGCTGTTCAAGGCAGTCGTTGGGCAGGTGCCGTTCGTCGACGTGCTCAACACCATGTGCGACGCAAGCCTGCCGCTGACGCCCCCCGAATGGAACGAGTGGGGCAATCCGCTCGAGAGCGCCGAGGCCTATGATTATATCGCCTCTTATTCGCCCTACGATAACGTGGAAGCCAAAGACTACCCGCACATCCTAGCCACCGCGGGCCTCACCGACCCCCGTGTCACCTACTGGGAACCCGCCAAGTGGGTCGCCCGGCTCCGCGAGCTCCGCACGAACGACAACTTGCTTCTGCTTCACACGTACATGGAAGCTGGCCACGGCGGTGCCGCGGGCCGCTTCGAAAAGCTCCGAGAAATCGCCCTGGTCTACGCCTTCTTACTGCTGGCACACGGGCGAGTCGACGCCCAGCGCCTGCCGGCCGCTTGAAAGCCGCTGTGACCTTCGAAGGCCTCCCCCGCGAGCACGGGACTACCGCTGCCTAGCCTGTTCGGATAGACTGCCGTTCGATGATCATGCTTCGGTCGGGAAGCGCGCTGCTGCTGGGAGCGTTGCTGGTGTCTTGCGGCGATGAAGAAGATGCGCCGCCCAGCTGTTCCGAATGCGACGAGATTGCCGCTGAAATCCAGCAGCAAGCAGAACAACGCGGGCTGGAAACGACTGGAATCTGTCGCCTTCCTTGGGGTGAATCTGGGCCCTACGCCGACGCCCGGGGTTCAAGAAAGCCTGCGCCGCCTACGATGAATGCGCGGCAACGTGCCGGTAGGGTACAGCTCGACTCTGGCCGATGTCGGCTGCCCGTAGCTGCGTGATTCCAACGACTGCAGGCGCCGCGGCTTCGCCGGGTGGCTCTCGCTGGTTCGCCCGGGAGAGGCTCAGTTGCCGAAGGTCTGCGTCCAGTAGGCGCCCCACTCACCGTCACCGCGATAGAACCCGACGCCGGCAACGCTGTAGTCCGGGCTCATGATGTTCGCACAATGCGTGTCGCTTCCCATCCACCAATCGACCGCCGCTTGGGGGTCATTTTGGCCCCATGCGATATTCTCACCCCAAGTGCGCCCCGTGTAGCCGGCCGCCCGCATGCGGTCGGCGGGGTTCGACCCGTCGGGATTCACATGGTCGGTGAAGTCCCGATCGTTCATGTCCTTCGAGTGCAGGCGC
This sequence comes from uncultured delta proteobacterium, assembly GCA_963809955.1. Taxonomy (GTDB): domain Bacteria; phylum Myxococcota_A; class Polyangia; order Polyangiales; family Polyangiaceae; genus JAICQQ01. The sequence goes on along the minus strand of CAWELQ010000022.1, from coordinate 49,573 downwards.
GCCGCACAGCGCAAGGTCGCGCTCATCGCCAACGGACCGGCCGGAGCGAATTGCCCCTCACTGCCGCAATCCCAACCGGCGGCCCGGTTCTGGTTGACGAGCTCCAGAACCTGTTCTTCGAAGGCAGAAAATTCGGGGTCCCAGTCCAGGGTAGCCGAGCAGGTGTCGCTCTCGGGGATGCCGTCGGACGAAGTCATCGTACTCGAGACAGCCATTCCGGTCGCCCCCCCTGCCGACATCGCCGTTGTCGCAACGGTTTGAGCCGCAGAAAGTCCGCCTGCGCCACCACCCGCGCTCGCAGACGAAGTGCCGGTGGTCGCAGCGGAAACGCTCGCAGCACTGGCAGGGCTCGCTCCCGAACCGGTGGATGTGCCCGTCATCGTGTTGCCGCCGACGCCCGACGTCTCGCTGGACGCGGTGGGTGCGGCCCCTGTCGCGGACGCACCGTTGCTGATTGAGCCCATTTCGGTTTGGCTGCCAGTGGACGACTCGTCCGCGCCTTCGCTGCTACAACCTGCGATTCCCACCAGGCAACCAACGAGCAGAGCTGCCTGGGGGCGTGCCTGGGTTCCCTTCATACGAGCCTCTTTTCCTCCGTCCGGCGTGTCTTTGCATGATGCCCCGAGAGCGTCGCTCAGATCCACACACAAGCTCGAGCTTTCGTCCGCCAAGGGGCGGTCACCCGCAGGCACTCTACCAACACCTACCCGGGTCGTGCTCAGCAGCTACCCCCATCGACCGAGCCTGCTCGTTGTGAGACCGATTCCGGGTCGATTTCGGACCAAGCCGTCCATCCGAGAATTGTGCGACGATACTCGATCGATCGACGCCCTACTCATCAGCTAGACTCTAGCTGATGGGGATGCACATCGAGCTCGAGAGCCTGGTCGCAGCACCGGCGTCGCGCGTATTTCAGTTTTTCGCCGACCCGCGGCAGCGACCACGCTGGCAACGCAGCCTCAGCGACGTCACCCTGGAGACATCCGAAGCGCCTCAGCTTGGAACGCGCTGGCGTGAATCACCCGCTGGGCTCGGCACCGTGCACATGGAGATCACCACGTTCGATCCGCCGCACAGGTGGGCCGAGCGCGGCGTCTCCAGGCTGGGAAGACTCGACCTCACCCTCACCTTCCACCCTGAGGGCGCCTCGACCCGAGTCGTTCTTCACGCAGATCTGGCGCTGCCGCGACTGCTCGCCCTCGGCGCCGCTTTGGTGAAGCCGCTCATGGCTCGCGAAATCAAGAATGACCTGGCGCGCGCCGCGAGCATCCTCGAAGACGAGCGCTAAATCATCGCACGGCTACTCGGTCGACCTGGAGCCCCACGGATTCGTGCGAGCGAGGATTGGCTGGGCGAGGCTCCAGGTTGGGCCCCGGGTCGGGAACGCAGCGAGACTGCGGAACCAGCGAATTCCTCCGGGACGGCTGTCCGCTTGTTCTTCCCGGTGGGTACGGTGCACACTCGACATATGTCTCGTTTGGCTCCGACTCCCTCATTGGTTCTTTCCTCTATCGCCTTGGCGGTCGTCCTTGCCTCGGCTTGCGGCGACGACGAAGCTGGAGGCAGCGGTTCCGATGCGGATGCCACGACTTCCTCTAGCTCTGGTAGTCCTTCGAGCGGAGGGGTGGCGAGTACCACTGACGGAGCGACCGATACTGGGGACACGACGGACACGGCCGGAAGCTCGACATCCACCAGCGGCGATACCAACACCGGTGGTGCTTCAGCGGGCGGCGCCGGCCCGGGCAGTGGTGGAAGTTCCAACACCACTATTGGCGAGGCGGGGAGCGGGGGTTCGGACGATGGCGGTCACCCCATTGCCGGTACGGACAGCTACGATTGTTCCGCGCCCGAAGGCGACGTGCCGGCGTTGATGCTGAGCGAGGTCGCTAGCGGCTTGACCGCGCCGGTGAATCTGACTCACCCGCCGAATGACGATCGCCTGTTCGTGATTACTCTGGGCGGCGACGTACGCATCATCAAGGACGGCCAGCTCCTCGACACCCCATTCCTGAGCTTGGGGAACAGGGTGACCGTGGGCGGATCGCCGGGCGACGAACGCGGTCTGCTCGGCATTGCCTTCCACCCGGACTACGAGCAAAATGGTCTGTTTTATCTGCACTTCAGCGCCGGCTCGGGAGTTGCCGGCACCAGTGCAGGCGACACCGTCATCGAAGAATACCAGGTCAGCTCCGATCCGGACATCGCCGATGCCGACAGCGGGCGAATCGTGCTCACTGTCGAGCAGCCGGCCAATTCCAATAATCACAAGGGGGGCAGTATCAACTTCGGTCCCGACGGCCTTCTCTATATCGGCCTCGGTGACGGGGGCGGCGGCGGTGACAACCACGGGGCTTCCGGATCCGGATTTGCCCAGAATACATCGATGCTATTGGGCAAGATCCTGCGCATCGACCCCGTCGAGAGCGGCGGGGAGCCCTACAGCACTCCGGCAGACAACCTCGTTCAGGACGTGCCCGACGCAGCCCCCGAGATTTGGGACTATGGCCTACGCAACCCCTTCCGCCGGAGCTTCGATGCCTGCACCGGGGACATGTACATCGGGGATGTCGGGCAGAACTGCTTCGAGGAAGTCGACGTCGAGGCGAGGGGCAAAGGTCACAAGAACTACGGATGGAACATCATGGAAGGGCTCCACTGCTACACCGGCGCCAACAGCATGAACTGCCCGGATGCGATTGGTGATTGCGATCAGAGCGGCATCACCCTACCTCAGGTCGAACTGCCGAGAACGAGCGCGCAATCTGTCACGGGAGGCTCAGTCTACCGTGGAAACAGTATCCCCTCCTTGCGCGGTGCTTACTTTTACGCTGACTATTCAGCCAACGGCGTCTGGTATACGCGCTACGACCGCGACTCGGGGACGGTGGAAACCCCGAAATCTGTCACGCAGGAACTGAATGCGAAGAACATCGTGGCCATAAAGAACGGCAACGATGGCGAACTGTACTTCGTGGCTTTGGGCGACATTCAAGGCGATGCTCTCGGGGAAGGGGGCATCTACCGACTGGAGTCCGCCGAGTAGATCCGGCTCATTCGGAAATCGCAAGCGTTTGTCGATTGGTCGAAACAGAGCCGCTGCCTTCAATGCAGCTGATTGAGAAATTCGATCGTCCAGAGCGCCTGCAACAGACACACACAGGCCACGGCCCAACCCACCACCGCTTCGAGGCGACCCGACCGAGGCCGTTCGCGCCCGAGTTCGGCGTGGGCGCGGGTTCTGACGCGCCGAAGCAACTCGACGGACGGCTGAGGTCGTGAGAGCCGAGAAAGCATTTCCAAAGGATCGTTCATGCGAGCCTCCGAGGATTCAGGTGTCCCATCTGCGAAAGGTGCTGGCCCAGTCGCTCTCGCGCTCGGCTCAGGCGCTTGCGCAGCGCGGTGTCGCCAATGCCGAGCACCCGAGCCGCTTGGCGGGGTGTCAATTCCTCCGAGAATAGCAGCAAGAGCACCTCCCGGTCCAGGTCGCTCAAGCGTGCCAAAGCGTGCTCGAGCCTCACCATCTCCTCACGCGTTTCGACTGCCCGCTCCGACGTGGCGTCGTGCCCCACCCGGTCCACCTGGTCCGCGTCGACGAGCAACCGGCGCTGACGCCTGGCCTGATCGTAGTAGGCGTTTCGCCCAACCGTGAGCAGCCACCGAAACGGATCGGTGTCCGGGGACAGGTGTTTCGCGTGCCGAGCAAACCTACACCAGGCCTCTTGAAATAGATCCTCTGCGACGTGCTGTTGCTTGCACAGACGAACCAAGAAACTGAATAGACGCGCTGAGTACCGTTCATAAAGGAGATCGAACGCGCCCGCGTCGGCACGCGCCACGGCGAGCATCAGATCTCGATCGCAAGGGCCCTGCACTCCTCCAAGAACGCGCACGCCCCAGAAGTGTGACTGGTCCTACACACATTATCAAAACGGCGGTCACAACCGGAAGGGTTTCGCGTCTCTACCCAACAACCAGGAGGCTTTTCAAATGTGGACTCTGATTCAAGAAGGCGGCTATTGGATGTGGTTCCTGTTGGCCTTCGGGCTAGCGGCCATCATTGCCGGGGCCCTCTACGCTCGCTCGCCGTCATGGGGCAACTTGCGTGTCGTAGTCGGGCTGGGCGTCACCACGTTGTTCAGTAGTGCGAGTGGAATCGCCGGCGATCTCTCCGCGGTGGGGCACAGAGCCCCCGAGTACGTCAATTCACACCCCGGCACGAAGTTGCCAGAGGTGGTGCTGCTCGGAGTCGGCGAATCCATGAGCCCGGGCATCATCGGATTTTCGATGCTGACCATCGTCGCACTGCTCGTCACCTACGGTCTGTTTCGCGATCGCCAAGCTCCGTGAGCGCGCGACCGCGGCCGAGTTCGCCAGGCCGCCGTCAGCGAGCATACACGCCATCAGCGACCCAGCTGTCAACCGCGCTTGACGCTGGACGAAGACCACTCTCGAACCTTCCAATGCGAGGTCGAACCGTGTATGAAATGGGGGGCGGGGTTTTCATGTCCGACGATGAAGAGGATACTCGCGCGGATGGAGCTTCCACGGTGCCGGAGCGGCAACCTGACGGAAGCTCTGTCACGTGGTCGATGGCACAGAAAGTGCTCGGCTCGGCGGCTGCTGTGCTGGCGTCAGGCGCCGCGGGTTGGCTATTCAGTGACTCTCTGCATGCAAAGACCGAAGCCAACATTGAGCAGATTCGCGAGCAAGCGCGGGTCGAAGCGGAGAACGCGCTTGCCAGCCAACGCCAGGAGGAGCGCCAGAAGCTCTACGACACGTACTTGGCCACGGAGAATACTCAGGTCGGAAAACGATCGCAGATCCTCAGCTTGCTGGAGCTCACGTTTGCCAAAGACGATCCCGAAGTGGCCCAGTTCGTCGTTCGCGAGCGTGAAAAGCTCGGCGCCACCAAGCAGATCATCGAGGAGAGAGAAGCGGCGCAGGCCAAGGCCATCGAAGAACAGAAGAAGCAGATCGAGGACTACAAGAAACAGATCGAAGCTCTGGAGAGTCAGCTTCTGGCAGGCAATGGCGACTCGGCCAAGCTCCAGGCGCTCCAGGCCGCGCTCGAGCGAAGACAGAAAGAGATCGATCGGCTCGAAGAGAAGCTGGCGAAAGCCGAGCAAGATCTCGAAAATAGCCAGACCGCGGTACTGAAGAGCGCACAGGTCTGCCCGAGTGCCTTCGACGCCAAAGGCAAGCTCAGGCCTGGAGTTTTGAAAGCGGCTCAGCCATCTATCAAAGCACTCTCGCCGGACAGACGCTGACCGACAGGCTAGTGGCAACCTTCGAAGCTCAGGTCAGCTTTGACTTCGGGACAGTCCAAGCGCGCCGTTCCATCCAGCACTCGCACGTCATTGACTGTCGTATTGGTGCGCACGATCCTCACCTCGGACGTGGCGCAGCTCTGAAGAGCCAACCGTCGCGCCTTGCCTGGTTCCCGTTGCACCATCACGACAGGGCCCTGAACCGGATCGCTGATCACACGCACTACGTGTCCCGCCTCGTCCACCACATCAACCCCGAAGAAGCCGTATGCTTGACCTGAGCGGCAGTCGCTGGGCACGAACTGGAACCCGGCACCATCACGTTCGCGCAGGCTGAGTGAGCCGTTGACTTCGGTCTTGAAGGCGAAATAGATGAGCGCGGCAACGCCGCCACCGATCAGAAGCGGGATCAGCGCGGCCACTGCGAGCACCGGCTTTCCAGGTTGTGCGCCGCTGGCACCGGCAACGCGAGCGGGCAAAGAAGACGCGAGCTCACCAGGAACCTCGAAGTCCAAAATGCCCAGGGCCTGCTCGATTTGCTGCTCGACGAACAGGGCCTGCTCGGCCGTTACCAAAGGTGACACCAACGACACGTTGCGACCGTCGGTCAGGTTGGCCTTCACACTGTAGAGCCCACCCTGCTTCACCGCGTAGAGTTGCCCGAGTTCGGGCAACGAAAAGCGTGCACTTCTGGCACCCAGCAAGGGCAGCGGGCCGTGCGAAACGCGCACCTCGCCCTTGCCCGCGAATACCTGAGTCCGGTTCACGAACATGGCCAGGATCAGATAGTTGTAGTTGAGCAAAATCAGGCCGCCGAACCCCGTCCAGAAATCGATGCCGTGGTCATGGATGTACCAGCCGAGGGCCGCTGTCAGCGCCCAGCAGATGGCCAACAGGAAGAAATGTTTGCCACGAAGCCAGCGCCGGGTGATTTGCACCGAGCTCGGAACGTGCGCCTGGAAGACAGATTCTTCATGACGGATCTGCAGTCCCGCTGGCAGCGGGACCGGCGCGCGCATCCGAGCTTTTGGCGCACCCGTGGCTTGACCGGCGGATGCGGCGGTGGGCGCCACGCCGGATAGCTGCGGTTGGAGATCTACCAGGCGGCCACAGGAGCTGCACGTTCCAATCTGTCTGGCACGATCGACCGCGGCGGGCGGAATGGGCTGACCGCAATGAGGACAGTGTGGGGTCATCGGAACAGTATGCCTGGCGCCCGAGTAGCTGACTACGGCACCGGGGTGCGGCGAGGTAGGGCGAACGGGCGAGCCGGGCCGGTCGCCTTGGTATTCCCGTGGCAAACGTTGTACAAACGGCGGCATGTCGAACTTGCGTGACGAGATCGCCGAGGGCGTCGAGCGCCTCGAGGAACTCTTGGGCAAGCTGCCGGATTTCGTAGCCCGCGGTGTCAAAGATCGGCTTGAGGAGTTGCGCATGCTACTGCTCGAACAACGGCCAGCGCGCCTCGTATTGGTGGGTCGGCGTGGTAGCGGCAAGTCGTCTCTCGTCAACGCGATTTTCGGTCAGCCCGTGGCCGAGGTTGGCCACGAGAAAGCGCAGACGGGACGCGGGCGCTGGTGGACGTTCCAAGGAGCGCTCGGCGCGGTCGACATCCTGGATACGCGGGGCCTGCAGGAGGGTTCCGAGCCCGCACAGGCGGATACCGCCGCCTCGCCGATCGCCTCGGTGCTCAAGGCAATCGACGAAAAGCTGCCGGACGCAATCCTCTTCATCGTCAAGGCCAAGGAAGTCGACGCCGCGATAGACAAGGATGTCGAGATCTTGCAAGCGATTTCGCGCGAGGTGAGCAAGCGCGGCCATTTCCAAATCCCGATCATCGGAGTCTTGACGCACGCTGATGAATTGGAGCCGAAGAACGTGAAGCTGCACGCGCCCGAGCAGGAAGACCAACGCGATCTCGAAGAGAAGCTCGCGCGCGTGCGCGCCGTCGAAGGGCTGTTGCACAAGAAGCTGAACGACTCGCGGCTGAAGGACCAGGTGGTCACCGTTCACGCCGTGTCCAGCTATCAGAGCTTTCGCAGCGATGGCACGCGCCGCGACGACGAGCGTTGGCGTATCGACGAGCTAATCCGTTTTTTAGTCCTCGAGCTCCCACGTGAGGCACGTGTCGAAACCGCGCGCCTCTCACAGGTGCGTTCCGTGCAGCGCGACATCGCCAATAAGCTGACGAACCTGGTCGCTTCCCTTTCCGGCGGCATTGCCGCGGTTCCGTTGCCCGTCGCCGACATCGCCCCATTGACCAGCCTGCAGGTGTCGCTGATCGCGTCGATCAGCTACCTTTCTGGCCAGCGCTTCGGCACGAAGGCGGCCATCGAGTTCCTGGCGGGCATGGGCCTCAACGTGGGCGCCGGGTTCGCTCTGCGCGAAGCCGCGCGCGGCCTCTTGAAGTGGGTATTCCCAGGAGCGGGAAGCGTTATCTCCGCCGCCGTGGCCTACGCGGGCTCGTACGCCGTCGGCAGGGCAGCCACGGCCTACTTCATCGACGAAGTCTCTCTCGAGGAGGCGAAGGCCCATTTCGAGTGGGCCCGCAAACGCGCCCGGCAAGAGGGTGCGGACGAAGACGAATAGCCCAGGCACCGCCACATTCATACGCGCCCCGAAGCCGCCAGCGCTCGCCATGCCGGGACTGTCCGTGGCGGGAACACTCATCTGTCGCGAGCGCGGACACAGTGCCATCGCGAAGTCCGAGCGAAAAACCGCCCCGATGCGGCATTCTCGCCAGCTTTTCGCTGAAATCAGGCAAGAGCTCGTCTCGAGCAAGGCCGGGCTGACTTCAGCGGGCCAACACGGCAAGCCCTGCAGGGGCGTGCCGTCTGGCCCAGAACTTGCCTAAGCGCTGGAACCAGCTTGAATTCGTTAACGGAACGTTAGCATAGATCGCCAGACACTACCCATGAGCGACATCGAAATGGCGCCCGTCCATCTGCAACGTCCGGTCTTCCGGGTCGCCAGCATATCGCGCGAAGACTCATGCATGTGACCGCGCCGCCCAAGCTCGAAACCGTCCTGACGGTCATCAGCGGGCGCGCCTCGTCGGAGGAGCGTCGCTTCAAATGGGGCGAGGTGGTGCCTCAGTTCTGCGTGGGCTCTCGGGGAGATTGGATCGTCTTCGCGAGCGACGTGGCGAGCATTCACCTATTGCTCACCTTTGATGGCAGGCGCCTCCACGCCGCGAGCGTGCAGCGAGAGTTTCCTGTCTACTTGGAGGACTGGCCAATCCCCCCGCGCTGGACTGCTGTCCCCGTGTTTTCGAGGCTCCGCTTTGGACGAGCGATACTCACGGTGACTTGCGCGGAGGCTGCCGCTGACGACCGGGCCTATTGGGCCCCCCCCGCCCAAATCGATCCGTCGGAACAGCGGGCTGCCGCCAAACCGAGACTGGGCGGCACTCAACCACTATCGGACTATCGGGAAGAGCTCGCGCGACGCCGCAGCAGCACACCACACCCCCCAGCACGGGGAAGCTTTCAGGCGGAGACAGCTCCCGTCCGCGTGCTCGGCCGCCAAACGCCCAGATAGGCACCGACCGCAAACATACCGGACCAACAACCCGGCTGCGGCGGGGCGGACTTTCGAGCGGCATGCAGGTTGCAGAGTAACGCGAGCATTGCACCGCAGACGGGTGCTGGTATTCGATCCATTCGGACTTTTTGCACGCTGGCGTTGTGCCAGCTGTGCCATGCCAGGGCGGCCAAGTCGCGGAGTTCCGCATCGCCTGAAGGAAGGCTCGCAGCATGACTCGCAATCCGTTGAGGAAGTTTTTCGTTGGCCTTTCCTGGGCGGCAGGCGCTTGGTGGGCGCTGCCTTCCAGTCCGGCGCTCGCTTGCGGAGGTTTTTTCTGCTCCCAGACGCAGCCGGTCAATCAAGCAGCCGAACGCATCATGTTCGCTCAGAACGACGACAATACGGTCACCGCCGTGATTCAGATCATGTACGAAGGGCCGAGTGAGCACTTCTCCTGGCTTCTCCCGATCGCGACAGTGCCAGACGCGGACCAAATCGCCGTTTCCTCCGACGTGGCGTTCCAGCGCCTCCAGCTGTTCACCAACCCGCAGTACAACCTGACGACCCGCGTGGAAGGCACCTGCGATTCGAGCTTCGACAGGGCGGCCACACCCGGCGCAAACGCCGGGAGTACCGGCGGTGGAGTGCTGGCCGGCGATAGTGGCGGCAACGTAACAATAGAGGCGTCGGGCGTGGTGGGCAGCTTCGAATGGACAGTGATCTCCTTCAATCCCGACCTGGACGATCCCGCCGACGCCGCAGTGATGTGGCTCGAGGACAATGACTATGATGTCACGCAACAGGGTGCAGACTTGATTGGCCCCTACCTCGAAGATGGGATGTACTTGCTCGCGCTCAAGCTCGTCAAGGGCGCCGACACCGGATCCATCCGACCCATCGTGCTCACCTACGGCGCTGGGGAGCCCATGATCCCCATCAAGCTCACGGCAGTTGCCGCCAACGACGACATGGGCGTGATGGCCTGGCTCTTGGCGAACGAGCGTGCAGTGCCCAGAAATTACCTGAGCCTCGAGCTCAACGAGGCGCAGATCAACTGGTTCAACGCAGCCAGCAACTACAACGACGTCGTCATTTCCGCCGCGCAGGAGGCGGGTGGCCAGGGGTTCGTGACCGAATTCGCGGGCGCCTCATCGACCCTGAGCGAGGTGGTCTGGAGCGAGGCGGAGGAACAGGACTGGGAGGCTCTCAAATCCCGAACCTACTCGAGTTTTTCGGAACTCTTCGATGCAACCTACTCCACGTACGGCAGCTGGGACGGCTTCTGGGACGCAGCACGAAACACGGTCACGCTCAGCGAAGACGTGAGTTTCGAGGACTTCAAACTCTGCCCGTACTGCTACGACTCCCAACTGGTTAGCTTTTCTCCATCCGAGTATCTAACCGCGCTGGAAGACTCGGTGATCGAACCCGTGCGCTTGATGCAAGATCTGCTGGATGGCCACGAGTACGCCACCAGGCTGTATACGACGATGTCGGCGGCCGACATGACCCTCGATCCGGCTTTCACCTTCAATGGCGATCTGGCAGACGTGGACAACATCCACACTGCCGAGCGGATCATCGAATGTAACCCCAGCGTCACTCAGTTCGAGGCCCCTTGGCGCATCGAGCTGCCACAAGGCGGGGTGATCCGAGGCGCAGCTGCAGACGTGGGAAGCTGGCCGACGGCAGTACAGGAGCAACCAGCGAATCTCAAGATCAGCCAGCTTTCAGCCACCGGCAAGGGCACGGTGCTCGAAGACAATGCCGCCGAAGTGAAGCAAGAGCTCGAAGACTACAATGACTCGCTCGATTTGCCTGGCCCGGCCAAGGCGAGCAGTGGCGGTTGTTCGATGAGCCGAACGCACCCTCTCGGTGATTCCGCTCTCGGGTTCGGCCTTTTGGGCCTCTCCCTGTTGGGCGCTCGGCGCAAGCGGCAAGCAGCCAACTTGCGTCGGCGTTAGTCATCCGCGTCTTTTGGGGGTCGTTCCCTCTGTTGGATGAGCGGCTGCACCAGGTATTCGAGACCGTTCAAGCGGACCTCGAGTGCGGTCTCCATCAAGAGACCCAGCTTGCCCCGAGGAAACCCCTGGCGCTTGAACCAGGCCAGGTAGGCGTCCGGCAGCCGAATCAGCAGAGTGCCCTCGTACTTGCCGAACGGCATGCGCATGTTCGCGAGCTCGACCAAGAGTTCCGGGTTGGGCGCTAACGGTAAGTTCGGCATGTACACCCGTCATTCAGTAGCGCTGACCGCTCGGAGCCCCCTTGAGTGGCGCAGGTCCGACCACGGGAACCTCGGGAATCTTCGAGATGAACTCGAGATAGTCTCGTTTCATGGCCGCGAACCTTTCCGGATCTCGCTTCGATAGTTCGTGCTCTTCTTTGAAGTCGTCGCTCACCCTGTACAGCTGCATCGAGACGTTGTCGCCGAAGCTGATGAGCTTGTAGTCCCCTTCGATGAAGGCGCGTCGCCGGTCCATCAGGTCACAACGCGGTAGATCGACCAGCACCGGCCGCTGTGCGGCAGGAGCGCCGAACACTTCGGGAACCAGGCTCTTCCCGCGGTAATCTCCTGGCTTCTGAAGGCCCATCAGCTGAGCAATCGTGGGCGCCAGGTCGATGTGACTGCGCGGCGTCTCGACGCGGCGGGGCGGAGCGCCCGGCACCCGGATGAACAGCGGCACGCGCACCAACGCTTCCCAGACTTCATAAGCGTGCCTGTAATGGTTGTGCTCGCCGAAGCCCTCGCCGTGATCTGCCGTGATGATGATGGCGGTGTCCTTGCCAAATGGCTGCGCATCGATGAAATCGACCAGATCCCCCACCCAGTAGTCGGTGTAGTGGACTTCGTTGTCGTACAGGTCACGACGTTCGTTGCCAAAGTCGGGGTGCCCATCGTGCTTGATGTAGGTGAAGTGAGGATCGAGAAAGTGAAAATATGCAAAGAAGCGCTTTCCTTCCGGCAGCTGGGTATTCTTCGGATCGCTCAGCATCTTCTTGGCCAGCTGGTTGAGAGGTTCGCTGGTCACGTTGGAAACGCCGGTGAGCTCCAGATGCGTGCCAGGCAGAAGCTCGTAGTCTTCGAAGCCCTGGCTGGTTCCCAGGGCAGGCAAGAAGTAGCCATGCCCGTGCCCTGCCAGCGTGCGGTGACCTTCGGCCTGAGCGCGCTCCGAAATGAACACGTTCTCTGGCATCCAGACCGTGAAGAAGTATCCATCCCGCTTCAACTCGCCCGGGTACTTGCCGACCAGGGCGGGCACGACCGACTTCGCAGTATAGCTGGAGAGCGAGTACGCGCGAGGATACAGCGTGCTCTTTTTGGCGAACTCGCTCAACCATGGGGCGATGGGTCGAGGATAACCTGCCCATGGCATGTCCGCGCGTAGGCTGTCGATCATGATCAGGACCACGTTGTAGGTGCGATCAGGCACCGTGGTCTTTCGTGCAGACGTCTTCGCTGGCGTCTCGGGGCCCGCGGACGAACTCGCGCGGGCCGCCGCCCGCGAGGCAACGGCAGCCACCCTGGTCTCGCCAGGCTCGGGCTTTGTCTGGCAGCCGAGCGCTCCCAAGAAAAGCACCGGCAAGGCACGAAGCAAAGCTTGGAGCATGCCGGACATTAGCGCGCTTTCGTCCCTTTTCGACCCAGGAACGCGGATTCGCAGACAGAAAGCGCTCACGCCTGCGCAGCGAAAGGTCCGCCTCGATAGCCGCCCTGCATGAGACTTCGACCCGTACCGGGCTGCGCAGCCTGGAGGCGGGCGCGCGGCTCGGGCAAGCCCCTCGATGCTCTGCAAACGCCGGTTCCGCACGGCAAATCACCCCGCGGATTTCGCGCAGATAGTGCGCGTACGCTAGGCGTTTTCCGAACGCCGGAACTCGAATAAACTGGGGGCCATGAGCAAGCGAGAGATCCGAGCCTTCGATTATGTGAACCAAGCGTACGAGCCGGTCCGGGATGCTCTGAAGAAAGATGCGCTGGCAATCTTTCAGCGCGCCACCAAGCTGGCCGAGGATCGCAGCGGCGACGTGGCCGCCGCCCTGAGTGTCGATCTGGCGGGAATCCAGGTGACCAAAGACATCCAGATCCAGGTGGGCGAGATCACCGAGTCCGCCGCAGGCAATAGTCAGCTCTCACGTACCACCACCGTGCCACTATCCTGGCGAGCCAAAGACACGCCGGGTCTCTTTCCAGCCATGCAGGCCGAGCTCAAGATCTATCCGCTTTCCTTCACGGAGACTCAAGTCGAGCTGAGCGGACACTACGACCCTCCGATGGGTGTTCTCGGAAGCGCGGTCGACGCAGTGGTCGGGCATCGTCTGGCGGAGGCCTCCGTGCATCGTTTCGTGCGCGCCATCGTGGAACGCCTGCGCAGCGACCTGGGCAAGTCGCCTGACCAGTGAGGGCAGATACGCGTGCCAGCTTCGACTCGAATAGAAAAGCGGCGCCGGAACTAGCCGGCGCAGGACAGTCGTTTCGGGAGGCGTCCCATTGCGAGGGCACCGAAGCCTTGTTGTCCGGCCCGCCTGCGAGCCTTTCGTCGCTCAAACCCCGGGGTGAACAGATGCCGGGTGCGCGTCCGATGAGCTGAGCTATCGTGCCTTCCACCGTACCGTGCGCCCCGAGCCCCAACAGAGTGTCGACCCCCGCGCCATCAACCTGTGGCGTGTCGAGGGCGTCCTCAGGAGCGCGTTCGCGTTTCTGCTGGTGCTGTTCGGTCTTGGCGGTCTGCTCGCGATGTTTCCGCTGGGCGCCGTGGCCCCCGTACTGGCCGTAGCCTTGGCCCTCGCGTATTCGCTGCTGCAGATCGCGATCGTACCCAAAGTCCGCTACCGTCGCTGGCACTACCAGGTGGACGAGCACGAACTCGACATCCAGCACGGCGTGTTCGTGGTACGTCGCACGCTGATCCCGCTGGTCCGCGTGCAACACGTCGACACCGTTCAGGGTCCCCTTTCGAAGCAGTTTGGCCTTTCGTCGGTCACCATCTCGACCGCGGCAGGCGCTCACCTGATTCCGGCGCTCTCGGACCAGGCTGCGGACGCTCTCAGGGACCATATCTCCGCCTTGGCCCGAGTCGCCCGTGAATCCCTCTGAGCCACCCCGCCAGCATCTCCATCCCGTCGCGGCAATCATTTCCCTGCTCCGCACGCTGCGCGCACTTTTGCCGCTTTTCGTGGTCCTGCTGATCAGCGAAGGAGCGGGAGCGTCGAAGTCCTTCGCATGGGTCGCCCTGCTGGCTATCGTCTTCGGGTTGGTCGAAGGGGTGGGTGGCTGGTTGAGGTTCTCGTACTGGATCGAAAACGGGCAACTCCACGTGGAGCGCGGCTTTCTCGTGCGACAAAAGGTTCTCATTCCCGCGGAGCGCGTCCAAACCGTCGACCTGTCCGCGGGTGTCTTGCAGAGACTCTTCGGCCTCGTGAAGGCCGAGGTGAAGACCGCCGCGGGCACCCAGGTCGTCTTCAGCGCGCTCGATCAGCCGAGCGCGTCGGAGCTGCGTCAGCTCCTGTCGCGCGAAGCAGCCGCCACGCGATCGCAACCTGGAAGCCAGCCAACGTCGCGCTACGTGCTTTCGTCTGGCGCTCTACTGCTCGCGGCGAGCACGTCGGGGAGGTTGGGCGTGCTGCTGTCCGGCGTAGCCTGGATGTATTCCAAGGTCGACGACCTGATCGAACGGCGACTCGTCGAGTTCTTCGAGTCCCTCGAGCTATCCGGTCTCCTCGCAGCGAGGAGCCCGCTGTTCTTCGTCGCGCTGGCGAGCTTCGGGTTCTTGTTGGCGTTTCTCGCATCAGTCGTAGCAGAAGTGGCTCGTTTCGGGGGGTTCCAGGTCGTTCGCACCGGCGATCAGCTCGTCATCAGTCGCGGCATCTTCGAACGGCGAGAAATTTCGGTGGCGCTGCATCGAATCCAGGCCATTCGCATCGTCGAGAGCCTGGTGCGTCAACCCCTGGGCTATGCAGCCATCATCGTCGAAACCGCCGGGCATGCCGAAGAGCGCGGGCAGTCGACGCAGCTTCATCCCTTCCTGCACAGAAGCCAGTGGCTGCCGTTGCTCCGCGCGCTCGCGCCAGAACACGCCATCAGTCCCTCGCTCCTACATCCGCCGCGACGAGCGCTGCGCCGTTTCTTGCTGAAGCCTACTCTTGGAGCATGCGTTGTCGTCGCTTTCTCGTCGCTCTCGGTCCCCTATGGCTGGCTCACGCTCCCACTGGTCGTGCTGGGCCCGTACCTGGGCTACCTGGCCTACCGCGATGCCGCCGTAGGCATTCAAGGTCACACACTGCTGTTGCGACGAAGGCTCTTCGGTCGCGTCACCGCCATCGTTCGACGCGGAAGGATCCAGTTCAGCGAGCAGTCCAGCTCGCTGTTGCAGCGGCGGCGCGCGCTCAGCACGCTGACCATCGCCGTGGCATCCGGAACGGGCGGAAAGCGCTTCAGTGTGCCAGACATGGACGCGGATACCGTGCGCGGGTTGACCCGTTTCTGCGCAGGCGCTGTCAGCAGCCCTCAAGCAGAGTCGCCATAGGACCCCTGCCGAACCCGCGAGCACGGAAAGAAAATGCTCAGATTCACAAAGTTTTCTGACCCCTGGCGCGAGTTTCTGCCACTGTCACGTCAAGTGCATCCCTCGAGTACATCTCCACCCAGGCGCGGACGAGCGTTGCTCCTGAGCGTCGCATGTACTGCAATAATCCAATCCAGTTGTTCTGCCGACTCGGCTGGCACCGGCGCGCCGCCAGCAGATGCAAACCTGTCGAGCTCCAGTACGGCGACAAACACCAGCGGGGGTTCGACCACATCTGCGGCGACCACCGGTGACAGCAGCGCGGGCGGCACAAGCACGTCGGGTAGTTCGACCTCGAGCAGCTCAGCCTCGAGCAACGCAACCTCCGCCAACTCGACCTCTGGTTCCGTAGACGGCGCCACGAGCACGACTTCGACCGGCAGCGCAATCACCGGGGCTGGAGGCAACGGATCGACCGCTGGCTCGATGACCAGCACCAGCACAACCGGCAGCACGGGCGGCAGCGGCGTCGGCGACGACGTTGCTGTCTACGATCCCAATAGTCCTCCCGGCACGCTCGATCTCTCGGGAAATCTGGGCGTCCACGACCCGTCGCTGATCGAACAAGACGGCACCTATTACATGTTCTTCACGGGCGGAGGCTCGGGGCTGAACACCAAAACGTCGAGCGACCTCAGAACCTGGCAAGGCGGCCCGACCATTCTCAGCCCGAACCCGAGTTGGATTGCAGGCAAGGTGTCAGGAGTCGGCAACCTCTGGGCTCCCGACATCTCGCATTTCAACGGTAGCTACCACCTGTACTATTCGGCTTCCACCTTCGGCAGCAACAAGTCCTGCATCGGCCACGCCACGCGCCCGTCGCTGGCCGACAACAGCCAGTGGGCGGACCAGGGTGCCCTCATCTGCTCGAACGTCGACAGCTCGGGGGACAACTGGAACGCCATCGATCCCAACCTGGTGCTCGACGACGACGGAACGCCGTGGCTTGCATTCGGCAGCTTCTGGGGCGGGCTGAAGCTCATCCAGCTCGACCAGAGCGGCGCTCGAGCTGATTCCGAGGTACATGCCATTGCCGCGCGGCCGAGCAACGGCGGTGCCCTGGAAGCCCCCTTCATCGTGCACCGCGGGGCCTACTACTACCTGTTCATGTCCTGGGATAGCTGCTGCAAAGGCACGGACAGCACCTACAACATCCGTGTCGTGCGTTCGAGCAGCCTGCTGGGCCCCTACGCCGACCAGGAGGGCACAGCTGCGATGGAAGGCGGCGGAACCCTACTGGTGGCCGGCGACAACACGTATCACGGGCCTGGCCACAACGCTGTGTTGTTCGTGGGTGACAAGGCCTACAACGTGTACCACGCCTACCCGAACAACGGAGGCGTGCTGCGCATCTCCGATCTCGTGTGGGACGACCAGGGCTGGCCCATCTCGGGTGGACCCTAGTCAGAGGGCTGACCACTTATGGGTCGTCTCTAGCCTAGTTTCTAGGCAGCCTCTCCAGCCGACGATTCGCGAGTCCGCCGATCTCTCAAGGCGAGCTCGTGTTCGTCGCTCCGTAAACCAGTGGAAGCTCGCCCGCCAGCTGTATGGCGTGCCAGCCCGGTTGCGGAGTGGGGACCATCACCGAAGAGCCGCTCAGGTGGTCCATGCGGGCGCGGTACACGGTAACCTCTGCGATTTCATTGCCATTGACGTCGAGCACCTGGGCTGCCTCGGGCTCTCCGACAGCGGTGACCTCGCCCTGGGGCGGCACGCCCCAGTTGGGACCGAAGCTGCTCAGGACAACCACCAGCCAGCGGCCCTTCGGGTTGGGGTTGATGACCGAAAGAGCACTGTTGATGGTCGCGACTCGCTCCATGAAATTCTTGTAGTTGTAGTCACTGACCCACTGATCGCGGCAATAACCCATGATGTCGGTGGCCTGATCGCCAGGAATCAGAGTGCCGGGATACGCAAAGCCCAACCAGCCAATTTCCGCCCCCGGATAGGGCCAGGGCTCGGCATCCGACGCTCCGCCGCACGGAGCGTGGGGGCGCCCATGGTTGTGTCCGACTTCGTGCGCCATCGTTGTCGTCGAACCATCCTCGCCGTACGAGATCCCCATCGCCACGCGAGAGTGGGCATCTCGTGTATTGGCGCCGGCAACATAGCCTATCCCCGCCACACATCCCCCCTGGCAATACTGGTTCAGGGAAGAGGACGGCTCCAACAAGCCGTAATAGTACAGGTCGTTGGGCGCATTGTCGCTCTGGTGGCGCTGACCGAGTTGCTGCAGCACTTCGGACCAGCCGCCCCCATTGGCGCTGATCGAGAAGTTGGCGTTCATGGGATCCCCCACCGTGTATTCCATGCCGTTGATGGGATACATCAATTCTATGTAGTCTCGGTAGCTGTCCAGGCGATTGGTATCGGTGTTGGCCGCATTCCCGTTCGCGGTGATCGGAATGAACTCGATACGCAGGCCGCCGACTTCGCGCGCCTCCAGCGCCTCGTCGCCCGAACTGGGGAAACGCGGCGAAAACGTCGTTCCGGTAGCTGTGTCGCACTCGACCAGCTCCAGCGCGTAGCGCGTAGACGCGGTGATCAGGTCTCCGTCCACTTCGATGTTGAAGGTCGTCGCCAGGCTGCCCTCGCTGGAATCCGAATCCACGCTGCGCTTGTGGAACACCTGCTCCACGTTGTCCCCATCGATCAGGGACAGGCGCGCCGAGAGCACTCGATTCGTCCACCCCTGCTCCAAGTGTACGAATACGCGGAACACGGCGTCCTTGCCAGCCACCACGTCGACGTCACGTGCGTCGGCACCGATGGCGCTGCCGTCTTCCATGATGTTGATCTTGCCGGCTTGGTAGACGCCAATCGCGCTCACACTGATGCCGCTGGCGAGTTCGCTGGTGCAAGCGTCGCCGACCGCGCCCGAACACTTGCCCACGATGCACGACTCGCCTTCCGGACACGCCATACCGCACTGGCCGCAGTTCGCCGCATCGGATTCCGTATTCGCGCACTGCCCATTGCACGGGACCTGCCCGTCCGGACAACGGCACTCACCATCGGTGCAGGGCACTCCGTCTTCGCAGACAGTCTCACAAGTGCCGCAATGCTTGGGGTCGTTGTTGAGGGTCGCACATTGGTTGCCGCACAAAGTGGCGGAGGCATTGGTGCACTGGCAGCTGCCGCTGCGGCAGCTCTGACCGTTGGTGCAAGGCTGGTCGCACGCTCCGCAGTGCAGTGGGTTTTGGTTCGTGTTGATGCAAGCGCCATCGCACTGAGTCAGCCCCGGCGAGCAACCGCACACTCCGGCAGCACATGTTTGGGAAGCCGCACACGGCTGGTCGCACGCTCCGCAGTGACCCGGGTCGGTCTGGGGGTCCACGCAACCGGTACCGCAGCGCTGCGTGGGTGTCCCACATGCCTGCGTGTCCGACACGCACTGCCCAGCGGAGCAGATCTGCATGGCGCCACAGACATTCTCGCAGCTACCGCAGTGAGCAGCAGTGGACAGGCTAACGCATTCGGTCCCGCACAGCATGGTTCCAGCAGGGCATTGGCAGGTTCCATCGACGCAGTTGCCTCCGCTCGGACAAGCCGCGTCACAGGCCCCGCAGTGGGTGGCGTTGCTCAGTGGGTCGACGCATTGCCCCTGGCAGAACAGCGTCCCATCGGGACAACCACACACACCGCCCACACAAGGATTTCCCATTTCGCAGCGCGTACCGCAGGCGCCGCAATTGGCGGAATCCTGGCTCAAGCGGACGCAAAGGCCCCCGCAGTCGGTGTAGGGGTCCGCGCACGTCTGTGAGCAAGCGCCGGCAGCGCAGAGCCGACCTTCAGGGCACGCCATGCCGCAGGCCCCGCAGTTTTCGGGCGATGACTGTACGTCGACACAGACATCTCCACAGAGCTGAAAACCAGGCTGACATTGGATGCCACCCGTGGTCGCGAGCGCCGTGCCCCCGACCCCCGTCATCGCCGAGCCTCCCACCCCCGAGGCCGAGCCGTTGGCCGCAGAGGCACCACCGACGCCGACCACACCGGTGGTGTTCATCAGCGCAGCGCCGGTGTTTCCCGCACCCGGTTGGGGTCCTCCAGGTTGAGCCTCGTTGGTGCACGCCCCGAGGGACAGAATGAGAAGCAGCGCCGACAGACTCTGCAGCACGAGACGAGTCCGGCTCATCGCCAGAAGGTAGTCCTTGGTAGATCGCACTTTCACCGCCAGGCTTGCGGACGAAACCGTCCAGGAACAAAGATTGTAAGGTGTATTACCGTGTTGGGCGATGCGCATGGGGCTCGAACACGATTTTGTCCGCAGCAGCACGTCCACTGGGACGGCACTTTAGCGCCCCGAACGGTATTGAGCTGAAGTCCTAATTCAAACGATTGATTTGAGCTCGCAGAAACGACGGATCTAAGCTTGCCCGCTAGAAATTTTACTGGTGGGAGCCGGCGGCACATCGGAGCCCCGTTCCATCAGGAGGGCACACGCGTGAGAGCGAGCGTCGAAATGAGATCACCAGCGGCGATCGGAAGCCAGCTCGCGTACCGCGAAACTGCGCGGAGGGCTTCCCTTGCTCGTGTCAACCGCGAGACCTATCGTGTCGGCTCGTGCGAAGCGTTTCCAGAAACGATCGCGTCGTTCGCGCTGGCCTTCGAGTCATCCGAAGCGCCGTAGCCTCTGCGGCCGCAGCCGCGGCGCTTTCCTGTGCCGGCCATCCTCAGCCACGCGCGCTAAACACGACGCGTGAATTTGCGAACCCCACTTCCGGTGCGGACGCGCCTTCACGAGCCATGACCGCGCTCGCGCCAACGGCATCAACCACGCCCGCGGGCCCGACCAGCCACCAGCCCTCATCGCCGCCTCGAGGCGCAAGCCTCGAAGCGCAGGTCCCGACACCCAACGAACCAATGCTGAGCGACGAGCTGCGGGCATTGCGCTACCAAGCGCAACAGGCGGTGCTCGGTGGGGGTAGCCGGCAATTCCAAACCGCTCTGCCCTACCGGACCGACACGAATGGCGACGCTGACGGAGGTTTCGCGCCCCTCGGCAGCTTCGTCCGCTTGGAAAACGAGGCAGCGCTGGCGCACTTCCATCGCGGGCTGCGGCAACTCGCCTCCAGAGAAGCTCCCAACGAAAAGGTCCGAATTGTGGTGTACGGCGGCTCGCATACCGAGGCCGATGCCTACCCCGGCTACCTGCGGAAGTATTTGCAGAGTCGATTCGGCAACGGCGGCCAAGGCTTCGTCCTGCTCGGCAAGCTCAACAGTTGGTATCGTACGCTCGACTCCCAGGCCTGGCACCAGTCCCTGACCGTGGCTCACGCGCGCTATCGCCTGGATGTGCACGACGAACCGTTGGGCTTGTTCGGCGCGGCGCTGTATGGGCGCTCCAGCGCCGGCTTCGGTGAGGTCATCACGGCGCGTGACTCACCCAACACCGAGTTCGAAGTACAGTACTATCAACAGCCCCATGGCGGAGACTTCACCTTGCAAGTCGACGACAAGAGCGTCGCGCGCATCTCGACTCGTTCCGATCGCACCGCCATCGGTTACCACGCATTCGAACTGCCCGAAGGACGCCATGCCATTCGGGCACGCCTGCGCGGCAACGGTCGCGTGCGCCTGTTCGGCATCACCGCGGAAACCCGCGGCCCGGGAGTCGTTGTCGACACGCTGGGCATCGGCGGAGCACGGATGGCTTCGGTACTGCGCTGGGACGAGAGCATTTGGGCCGAAGCCCTGCTCCACCGCCAACCTGCCCTGGTGGTATTCGCATACGGCACCAACGAAGCCAGCGAGGAGTACCACTCGGCCACCAAATACGAGCAGGAGTTACGCCATTCGCTCCAGCGCTTGCGCCGGGCTTTGCCCGACGCCAGCTGCTTGATGGTGGCCCCGTTCGACGTCGAAGAGCGCAGGGACGGCCACTGGGCGACCCTCATCAACCTGCCGGGCATCATCGAAACCCAGCGGCGCATCTCCAAGGAATACGAGTGCGCTTTCTGGGACGGCTACGCCTTCATGGGCGGCGCGGGATCGATGCATCGGTGGGCAGAGGCCCGTCCGCAACTGGCGAGCCCGGACCATGTCCACCTGACGAAGCTGGGCTACGTCTATGCGGGCATCGCCATCGGCGACGCGCTGATGCGGCGCTACGACAGCGCCCCCGGGAGCATCCCGACCAGCCCGTCCGGCCAATCCCCGGCCGACGCGCGCGCGACAGACGGCGAATAGCAGCAGATGACGGCGCGCCACGGACCGGACACACGCCGCTGTGCATGCTACTGGTCGACCGCAAGCGGCGCGAACGGGTATGGCCGCCGCGGCCCCGCGTGAGCAGAGTATGAACAGAAAGCAGCACTGGGAGCAAACCTGGGCAACCCAGGCCAGAGACCGGCTGAGCTGGCACCAGGAGTCGGCGGAGCCGTCTTTCACGCTGGTCACCAGCGTCAGCACGCCGGCGGACCCGGTCATCGATGTAGGGGGCGGGGCGGCTCCACTCGTAGATGCTTTGCTGGGCGCCGGCTACGTTCGTCCCACGGTGCTCGATCTCAGCGGGGCGGCGCTCGCCGGCCTGGCGTCTCGACTGAACGAACGAGCTCCGGCTGTAGAGTTCGTCGAGGCCGACGTGCTCGATCACGAGTTTCAGCGAGACCAGTTCGCGGTCTGGCACGACCGCGCGGTGTTCCATTTCCTCACCGAAGAGAGCGATCGCGCTCGCTACCGCTCCCAGCTCGCGCGTGCGGTTCATCCGGGAGGTCATGCGATTTTAGGAACATTTGCAGCGGATGGCCCAGACCGCTGCAGCGGTCTGCCCGTGCGTCGCTACGCTCCCGCTGCGCTCCTGAATGAGCTGGGGGCCGAGTGGACACTGCTCAGGGAGCTCAGACACGAACACGTGACACCTTCGGGGAAGATTCAGCCTTTCACGTTCGTCGTCGCGCGGCACACTCCGTGATTTCGCGTGAAGTTTCTCGATCGCTTCGCAGATAGTTGCGCGCGCAACTATTGCAAGCTAGACCGCGAAGCGTGGCAAGAGACCAAGCGGCCGAACTTCGGCATCTCATGCAACAGCTGTTTCGACAGTTCGGGGCTCTCGCGACCGGTTCGACCCCGTGCGGCAAGCCGCTCTCGATGGCCCATGCCCACGCACTGATGGTGATGCTCACCAAGGGTGAGCTGTCACAACGCGAGCTAGCGAACCAGCTGTGCATCGACAAGAGCAACGTCGCACGGCTCTGCGCGAAGATGGTCGAAGCTGGCCACGCCGTTCAAATGGCGGACGACCAGGATCGACGCAGCCGCCGAGTGCAGCTCACCAGCGAAGGGACATGCCTGGCGCGGGAGGTCGACGCCGCAAGCCGCAGCAGATTCACCAGCTTGTTGAAGCAGCTGCCCGCCGAGCGTCGTCGCCAAGTCCTCGAAGCTCTGGACCATCTGGTCAGCGTGCTGAACGCGCCGAGGAATTCAAACGGAAAAAAGGTCGCTACTACATGATACGAAAATCGATCACGATTTGCGTGCTTTCGCTGGTCGGCGCCTGCACGCACGATCCCCCGCGCCCGCAGGCAGAAACGCGCGCGCCGGCAGCAAGCGCCGCCGCCAAAGTCGACGAGCTCGCCCGGCTGGACTCGCGCACACCCGTTCCCCTGCTACCCATGATGGCAAATCATCAGAAGCAAAACATGCGCGAGCATCTCGAGGCCATTCAACAGGTGGTCGCGGCGCTCGCGACCAACGACCTGACCGCAGTCGGACAGGCTGCCCAACGCCTCGGGTTCACTCCAGAGATGGGGCAGATGTGCGAGCATATGGGCGCAGGCGCCCCCGGGTTCGCAGAGCAAGCGATTGCATTTCACAAGACGGCCGACCGCATCGTCGATGCGGCCCGCGAGGGCGACCGCGACAAGGTGCTCGAGGAGCTGAGCGCGACCCTAAAGACCTGTACGGCGTGCCATGCCAAGTGGAAGCAGCAAGTCGTCGACGCCGCCACCTGGCAGCGGCTCGCCTCCAGCGCACCACCCCCCGGGGCGCCCTGATCCGATCCTCAAGAGTTCTGCTCGAACTCCCGTCTTCCGGCCTCATCGAGGGCCGCGAAGTCCTCATCGGACAGTTCGACATCGACGGCTCCCACATTTTCTTCGAGGTGCGCCACCTTCGAGGTGCCGGCGATGGGTAGCATGACCTTGCTCCGCGCGAGCAGCCAGGCCAACGCCACCTGGCTCGGGGTTGCCTGGTGGCGTTCAGCAATGCGCCCGAGCAGTGACCCACGGTCGGAAAGACTGCCTGCCGCCAACGGATACCAGGGGATGAAGCCGATTCCCTGCGCTTCACAGTAGTCGAGCACGTCTTCACTGGTGCGATCGACCAGGTTGTATCGGTTCTGAACCGTCGCAACCTTGAACACCTTGGAAGCGGCCTCGATTTCCTCCACCGACACCTCGCTGAGACCCGCGTGCCGAATGACGCCGTCGCGCTGGAGCGTGCGGACCGCATCGAACTGCTCGTCGCGCGGCACCCCAGGGTCGATGCGGTGGAGCTGCCAGAGTGCGATCTGATCGACGCCCAGCTGCCTTCTGCTGCGATGCGCTTGCTGGATCAAGTACTCGGGCTTGCCAAGTGGCAACCAGCGCTGAGGACCGGGGCGAAGCAGGCCGGCCTTGGTCGCAATGACCATATCTCGGTAGGGGTACAATACCTCGTGGATGAGCAACTCGGATACATCCGGCCCGTAAGAATCCGCGGTATCCACGAAGTTCACACCGAGCTCGGGCAGACGCTCGAGCGTCCGCACGACTTGCGGGCGGTCTTCGGGCTCGCCCCAGATACCTGGACCCGTAAGGCGCATCGCGCCGAAGCCGAGCCTATGGATCCGAAGCTCGCCCCCTATTTCGAAGGTTCCGGACTTATTGGCGTTGGTTCGAGGCATGGTATGGGTCCTTTCCTGCGCGAGCGTCGATCGACTTCATTGGGTCGCGCTCGCCCGATGCCAACCCCGCGAGTGCAGGTTCCGGACTAACCGAACTCGCACTCCCCTGCATTTTGCCCCGGTACACTTTGCCCCGCCGCATGCAGGCGACCTTTTGGGTGAAATCCAAGCCCGCCATTTTCGGCTGCTGCGGGTCGGTACTGCGCCTCACGCCGGTCGCAGACTACGACCCTGAGAGTATTCGTGCAGGTAGCTTGGTGGGAGGATCTGCGACTCAGGCCACCGCTGTTCGTCCGCTCGGGTTTGCTGGCGACGACCGAGACGCGCTACAGTTGTCTCGACGTGGGGTCACGGAAAAGCATGCGGAGTAGGACATGGTTAGCCACGTTGTTCGTCGGCGCGTGCGCTTGCGGAAACGCCCACGACGGCGGCGGCGCCGTGCAAAGCGACGCCGCTTCCGCAACCACGAACGGAACGATGGGTGCTAGCTCCGGAACGACAGAGCGGGCGAGCGACGCCGGGGTCTCGGGTCCGAGCGCATCGAGCGCGGGTGGGAATGCCAGCGCCACGGAAGGCTCCACCGTGAGCAGCAACAGCGGCGGAGCGGGAGCGAGCGCGAACGCTTCCGGAGAAGATGCCACGAGCGGCGCGGGAAGCCCATCGACCCCCGAACCCGTAGATTGCCGCTTGGACGGCGACGGCAAGACCACCGTAAGCTTCGTGAATCTCTGCGCCCAGGATGTGCAGTTTCGGGGCAGCGATATCGACCCCGGAGTGCTCGTCCCCGGAGCTTTCGCGTGCCGTGACATCGGAAGCGCGGAGGAGGAGCTGTCCGCCAAGCGCTACTGGGGTTTCAGCGGGGAAGATCCCGGACCGGAGCACCATACTCTGGCGGAGTTCACCTTCAACACCGATTTTTACGACTTCGATTGGTACAACATCAGTCATGTAGATGCGTTCAACCTTCCGATGCAAATCGCACCCGTAGCGCGTCCGGCTTGCGAATCGCTCACCTGTGCGGAGGATCTCCTCTCGGGCTGTCCCGACGCAGGCCAGCTACGCGACGCGAACGGCGAATTGCTCGCCTGCGTGAACCCCGATCGCGACAATCCGGACAGCCCGGTCGCCCTGCACTTCGAATCCTGCGATGACGCATACGCTTGGTCGGGAGACGACCAACAGGGCGACGATCCAAGCCCGGTGCGGGCCTGCGCGGGCGAGGACTTCGACGTCGTCTTCTGTCCGGAGGCACTGCCATGAGGCAGCGTTGGGCCGCGCCTCTGCTAGCAGCGACCGCAGTGCTCGCCTGCTCCGGTGCCAAGAGCGCTGGCGGCAGCCACGGCGCTTCCGGAACGGGAGGCAGCGCAAACGACGCTCCGACGAACTCGGGGGGCGGGATGGTCTCTGGCACGTCGAATGCGAACGCGAGTGATGCCTTGGGTGGCTCTTCCACCGGGGGAGCCGTCAATCCCGACAGCGGAGGGACCGCCAGCTCGAGCAGCCTCGGGGGAGCCGGAGGCACCCTTCCCACGACATCCGACGCCACTGGGGGAACCCTGCCCGCTGCATCCGATCCGCTCGGCGCGCACCCTTTCGATGACTCGTTCGTGACGCTGGGGGGAACGATGACCTTCACCAACGTCGGCGCCACGGGCTGGTGGCCAAGGCGGCTCGACCGCGACGCGGGCGATCCAGCATGCGACTACAAGGACGGGACCGATACCTGGGGCGCTCATTGCTGCATGACCGAGCACGAGACCCAGAGTGCGGCATTGTCGCCCTTCGACGAGGAGATGACGTTGATCCTCAAGGCGATCGACATCAAGCAGCTTGCCGTCTACCAGCCCAGCGCAGAAACCCGGGACGCGAGCTGGCAGCGCATCACCGCCTGGGACGATCGCGGCCGCTCGGACAATCTGTGGTTCACGCAACAAGGGGACGGCAGCCCCGAATTCCCGGGGGCCCTCACCCACGACGACTGCGTCGGCTACCTGACGCAAGCCCCGCTATCGGACTGCGAGGGAGGCGCCTACTATTGCCCTGATGACCCAGGGGTACTGCATCGGGGGTTTCGAGGTTCGAAACTCGTGGTGTTTCTGGGTTCGATGAGCTTCGACGACAGCGGGGTGTCGGCGTGCGGCAGCGATGAACCCGGCCACCCCGGACCCTGGGTGGCCTTCGTGGCTTCCGAGCTGGTCCGCGACGGCGGCCGCAAGTGGAATGGCGCCTGCAACTGCTATTCGAAGACGGACAGCGTGGGCGACGGTTGCGGGGAAATCAACGTTTTCGAGGTGGTGATGGACAACAACGACTACTCGAATCGCGAGTTCGCCAGCACCGGGGTGCGCTCCTTCCAGGCCGGTCACGTGGGCGGCGCGGTCTGCGGCGCTGGCTGCAGTCGGGACGACGTACCACCGGAAGCTGAGGTGGTCGATGCTTGCGCCGGGACCGCTTACAGCAAAGGTCCGGTGCTCGAGATGGGCGGAGCAACCGACGGCTGCCCCGTGTGGCGACGCCCGGACGGGGATCGTTATTTCTTCATCTTGCTCGACGCGACCGAGCACATGATCCAAGTCGGCGTGATCCACCCAGCCAATATCCCCGACGGCGCCGCAGATCTGCTGCCAACGCTACCGGCTCTGCTGGAGCGGAGCAGCGTCGACGCATTGCTCGCGATGCGCCTGCCGAGCTGATCGAGACCGAGCGGTCGGGGCAGTACCCCAGAGCGACCGCGCGCGGCCCCATTCGTAGGTCCTAACGCAAGGGCTGGCTGAGCATACCGATGGCGAAATGATCGGGCGGGTTGCCGTCCAATTCGTGCCCGGCAAAGTAGAGTCGCAGCGTATCACCGTCGATCAGAGCACTCGGCGCTCTCACCTCGTCCACCGCCCATGCAAAGGCACCCGCGCTCAAGAGGGGTGCAGCGTCCTGCTGCCAGTCCGTGACCCCATCCTCGGAAACTGCGTGATGCAGCCGGATCTGTTGCCAGCTCGCCTCGTCCGGATCGTAGGCGACGTCGACGAACAGGTGCATGCTGCCGTTCAAGACCACTGCGCTGGGAGTCGAATACCCCACCCAACCATCGAGAGGAGGTCCGGGGTCGACGACGCGCGGGTACTCGGTTTGGTCCGGCTCGAGCACCCTCCGGGGCTCGGTCCAGTGTTCGGCGTCATTCGATGTGGTCAGGCCAATCACCTGGAGGGAGGTGCCAAGCGCTGCATTCGCTCCGACCGCGGTAAAATACAGGAAGAGTTGCTCGTGGTACACGACGGGGCCAGGTTCGCCGACGATGAACGCGTACCAGTCGTTCGTCGCGTCGGCGTCCGAACTGCCGCTCGGCGCCAGGATGGGCTCGGACGCCCGGCTGAAGCGGACACCATCGCAGGAAACCGCGTGCCCCACCCGGTAGTCGGCGACGTCGTGCCCGGGCGCATCCACCTCCACCGGGTAGCCTGTATAGAACAGGTGGTAGCGCCCACGAAAGTAGACCACCGCCGGCGTTTCGACGCCTCCGGCATCCCACGTTCCCTCCATGTCGGGTTCGAAAACCGGGGCGCTCGGTTCGCGTCGCCACTGGATGCCATCGTTCGAAACCAGGCGGTAGATGCGCACCGGGAAGTCGAACAGATCCGTCGCCGACGCATACATCCAGTACTGCGCGCCCACTTTGAGCACGTGCGGGTCGTTGTACGTGAAGTTCGGATCCGGCCCATCCAGATCGAGTTGTGGCGTGTCGCCACCCTCGTAGCCATCGGCATCCAAGGTTCGAGCTCCGGCGAGCTCCGTCACGAGCGTCGGCTCGACGATACCCGGACACGGAACGCTCTCGGCTCCGGCACCTGCTGCGCCGGCAGTGCCGTCCGGCGCCCCTGCTGCGCCACCGTTGGCTTGGCTCTCGCTTCCGCCCACCCCCGCGGCCGCGACGCTGGTGCCGGTGGAGCCATCGCTTCCGGTCACCCGACCACCCGACGAAGACGCTGCCTGCGTCGCGCCGCTGGTCGAGCCGTCAACGCTCGAGCCGGTGGCGGCTTCCGAGCCCCGATCATGGCAGGCTGCGAAGCAAATGACGAGCGCCCAACACGCGCTCGTCCACCCGGCACCCTCGATGACTCTGCTCACGACAAGTCCTGTCGCCGAAGGATAGCAAACCGGCACGCAGAGGACGACCCCCGGATCCGCTCGAGCGAGGCAAGCGCCCGCCTACAAGGGAATTCACGCGCCCGAAGCATTCTTCCACTCGGAAGTACCCCGAGGTTTCGCCGCGAGCGAGAGCCCGCTAAGTTCCAGAGCCAACCATGAGCCCCGAACGAACCGAAGCCCCCGCCTGGCTCGAGCCCGGGCTATCGCACCTGTGGTTGCCTTACGCCCAGATGAAAACCACACCAGTGCCGCTGCCCGTGGTTTCGGCGCAAGGCTGCCGCATCCGACTGGCCAACGGCCGCGAGCTCATCGACGGCATCGCCTCGTGGTGGAGCATGTGCCACGGCTACGGCCACCCGCACATCGTGACCGCTCTGCAGCACCAGCTCGGCATATTGCCCCACGTGATGTTCGGAGGCCTGACCCACGAGCCCGCTTGCACCCTGGCGA
Organism: uncultured delta proteobacterium; assembly: GCA_963809955.1. Classification (GTDB taxonomy): domain Bacteria; phylum Myxococcota_A; class Polyangia; order Polyangiales; family Polyangiaceae; genus JAICQQ01. Next base: position 20,738 of record CAWELQ010000022.1, on the reverse strand, counting down.
CGCGCCTCGGTTCCATCGCACCAGCGGGCCTCACCCGCGTCTTCTTTTCCGACTCGGGCTCCGTCGCCGTGGAAGTCGCCATGAAGATGGCGCTTCAATTCTGGTACAATCAGGGCCAGCCCCAGCGAAGCCGCTTCATCTGTTTTCGCTACGCGTATCACGGCGACACCATCGGCGCGATGTCGCTGACGGACCAGGAGCAGTCCATGCACCAGGCGTTCGCACATGTCACGCCGCAGCAGCACGTCGCCACCATTCCGCACGACCAGGAAAGCCTGAATGGCTTCGAGGCGTGGGTGGGGCGCATCGCGGGCAGTGTCGCGGGGCTCGTGATCGAGCCTCTGGTGCAGGCGGCCGAGGGCATGAAATTTCACGATGCGACCATCCTCGCCGAGATCCGCCGCATCTGTCGCGAGCATGATGTGCTGTTCATCGCGGATGAAGTGGCCACCGGCTTCGGGCGTACCGGCGCCATGTTCGCCTGCAACCAGGCAGAGATCACTCCCGACATCCTCTGCCTGGGCAAGGCGCTCACGGGGGGTCACCTGGGGCTCGCTGCCACCCTCGCCACCAACGAGGTCTTCGCTGCCTTTCTCTCGGACGATCGCTCCTTCGCCTTGATGCACGGTCCGACCTTCATGGCCAATCCGCTCGCCTGCGCCGCCGCCAACGCTTCTCTCGACCTGTTCGAAACAGAGCCCAGGCTCCAGCAAGTCAGCGCCATCCAACGACAACTGACCGAAGAGCTCGAACCCTGTCGGGCACTGCCGAACATCGCGGACGTGCGCGTGCGCGGCGCCATCGGCGTGGTGCAGCTGAAGGATGCCTCCCCCACCCGCCTGGGCCGCATGCAAATAGCCTTGCTCGAAGACGACGTTTGGTTGCGCCCCCTGGAAGACGTCCTCTACATCATGCCTCCCCTGGTCATTTCGAGCGAAGAGCTGTCGACATTGACGAACTCGCTGCGAACAGTGGCGAAAGAGCTATAGGCCGGGGGGGCTCGATGAAAGCCGACAGGACCGAGCGAGACAAGATGCTGGCCGGCGAAGCCTACGATCCGTCCGATCTGGAGCTCACGGCGGCGCGCCAACGCGCTCGAGAGCTGTGCTGGAGTCTGAATGGTACAGCCGACCGTGAACACTCCGAGCATCGGCGTGCGCTCATCGAATTGCTCGGCGCAGGCGGCGAGACAGCCTCCATTCAGCCTCCTTTCTTCTGCGACTACGGGTTCAACATCGAGCTCGGCGAACGGGTCTTCTTCAATTTCAACTGCGTGGTGTTGGACGTCTGCTCCATACGCATCGGCGACTTCTCACTCTTCGGCCCCGCCGTACAGATCTACGCCGCCACCCACCCACTCGACGCGAGCCTGCGCAGACGGGTGGAAGCCGGTAAGCCGGTGACTATCGGTTCGGACGTCTGGGTCGGAGGTGGAGCCATCATCCTGCCAGGCGTCCGCGTCGGGTCACGCACGGTCATCGGTGCGGGCAGCGTCGTCACCCGAGACATCCCCGACGACGTCTTCGCCGCGGGCAGCCCGTGCCGCGTCATTCGTAGGATTTTGCCGGGCGAGGCTCCCCAGGGGTGAACCGCGCTGGACGAGCTGTCGGTGATGCTCCAACTCGCAGGAAACTCGCAGGTCTTCCTCAACGCCGTGCTCGCGCGCGAGCGCCCAGCGGCTTCACCTACGCACCAACCAGTCAGCGCGCGCTGCGCGCGACGGAGGAAGACGCCCGGCCGCGAGCCGGGGCGGAGGTCCTCATGCGTCATCACAAACCCGATACACCTCGAGCAACCTCCCGGACCCCAGCACCGTCTCAGGCATAGTTTTCGCGGCCGCCCGGACAAACGCAGCTCAGACGACTCCGACATCAACTACCCACCAGGACGACCACTACTTACAGCTCACCTGTCCAGTCTCATCGTCCCCACTTCTGCCGCGCTAACCGCAGCCTATCGCTCCAACCTATCCTGCTCATTCACACACCTGTAGACCCCGCACGACAATCGCTTCATCCTGTGCCGCATAATTTGGAGTTAGGCAGAGCGGGGAACCGTGCGTCGCCCCATTAAGGTTGAGGGCTTCACACCTGAAGAGGTGTTAGGTCTACCCGCCGATGCGATCCGTTCGTTCGTGTTTACGGACGAGCCGCTGACGTTTCGTGTCGGGACGGCCGAGATCCTTGGAGCCTTTCGCATCACCGGCAGCCGCCTTGTTGTGGAGTTAGCGCACGTCGACGGCGGAGGAGAAGGGGTGCTGGTCACGATCGCAGCCCTGTGCACCCGGTACGCCCAAATGAGGGAGCTAGCAGAGATCGAGTGGATCGTCCTTGCTGTGCACTGCGCGAGGCCGAATCTCGCCCTTCGCCGGCTGCTCGACAACCGTGGTTTCCAGGTTCGACATATTTCCGGCATTGGCCCAGCCTACCACCGCGTCGATCACGTTGAGTGATGCCACTTTGGTTGGGGTGCCAGCGTGCGCACCAACTTGTTCCGAGGCGGATGCGGCTGTATCATTCGTGAATGGCCAACGCTGTCGACAAGCTGATCCAGGACGCACTCTCGCTCTCCGCCGATGATCGCGCCGAACTTGCCGATCGTTTGGTCGAAAGCCTGGACCCATTGACGGATGAAGAAATTCGGCAGGCATGGGCGGCAGAGGCGATCAAGCGCCGCGACGAAGTCCGTGGTGGCCTCGTTGAGACCATCCCGGAGGACGTCGTTGCGAAGCGGGTGCGGGATCTCGTCCACAAGTGAAACTCGAGTTCCACCCAGACGCTCTCCTCGAGTACGAGGACGCTGTCTCGTTCTACCTAGCGACCTGCTTGTAAAGAGCGTGCACCGATGAGCTCCCCCAACCCGGCGCGAAGCCCAGACCCGATCGGCCATGAGCTCCTTGGCTCGGGTCCGGTCTACGTCGTGATTATGAATGATTGGCTATGCGATACGTCGACATGGGACATCGCCCGGGCGTTTCTCGACGGCACTCGGTTCACGTTCGCGTTCGCCGATCTGCGCGGTTACGGAAGGTCGCGGGGACGCGACGGTGCGTTCACGCTCGAGGAGGCCGCTGCGGATGTACTCGCGCTCGCCGATACGCTGGGTTGGAGGCGATTCGGGATCGTCGGCCACTCCATGAGCGCCCTCATCGCGCTGCACCTCGCGCAGCATCACGCCGACCGAATAGATCGCGCTGTTACCCTTACACCACCACCGCCGACGGGCTTCGGTGCCGACGACGCGACGCTCTCTGCTTCGCGCGCGCTCGCACTCGCCGACGATGGAGCGCGGCTTGACTTCCTCGCGCACCAGTTCGGTGTACGGCTGTCTCCGGGTTGGACGACCTATAAGGCGTCGCGATGGCGTGCCTGCGCGGATCCAGCTGCGGCAGCGGCCTACGTCGCGATGTTCGCACGCGACGGGCTGCCCGACCCCACCGCGCGCGTCACCGTGCCGGTGCTCGCGATTACCGGCGAACAAGATGCACCACCAATGCGGAGCGAGGCAGTCAGGCGCTCACTGGGCCCGCTGTGTGAGCAACTGGTCGTCACGCCTCTTGCCGACTCCGGTCACTATCCGATGCAGGAGCTACCGCCACTCACTGTCGCCCTCGTCGAGCGCTTTCTCGGGAGCTGAGCGCCCCACGCCGGTATGCGAGGGGAAGACCAAGGCAGCACCATCCCCACCTCCCCGCGTCCCGTAGACATGGCGCCCTCTAACAAGGCGTTCGACATCAGTGTGTCCTCTGCCGAGAAGATTGAGGCCCCACCTACGTTTTGGTTGGCTCCAGCAAAGGCGAGCTCCGAGGGCGCCGCCTAGACCCCTTTTGGCCCACTCCCCCAGCGTGCTTGACGTCGAGCTAATGCTTTGACTCTGCGTGTGCTAGGCTTGGCCTGTGGAACGGATAGCCCGCGTGTTCTCCAGCTTCGAGGATGCCGATGAGGCAGATGACGAGTACTATGCCGACCTACGCCCGTCCGAGCGTGTAGCCATTCTGTTGGAACTTATTCAGCGTTACCAGGAATCCCTTGGCCCAGCTGCAGACCGATTTGAGCGAGTTTGTCGGATTACTGAACTCTCACGGAGTTGAGTACCTCGTTGTGGGCGGCCACGCTGTAGCGTTTCATGGCCACCCAAGACTTACTGGCGACATCGACTTCTTTCTCCGTGCGACGGACGAGAACGCGGAGCTGGTATTGGCGGTGTTGGAAGCGTTCGGAATGGGCCAGCTTGGGCTGACCGCTTCCGACCTGACCACCGAAGGTCGTGTAATTCAACTCGGAAGGCCACCCAATCGGATCGACTTGCTCACCAGTATTTCCGGCGTTTCGTTCGAAGACGCCTGGCCTACTCGCGTCTCAGGTCAACTTGGGGAACATACAGTGAGCTTCATCGGGTGGGATGAGCTGATCCGCAACAAGAATGCCTCTGATCGTGACAAGGATCGTCTAGATGTAAAGAAGCTCAATGCAATCAGAGCTAAACGGAGCGGCGCCTAACACAGTAGCGTTTTAGGGTCGACGTGGCCCTCGCTACGCTCAGGACCACGCGGCAGAACGCTAAACGTTAGCCCATCTTCACCGCCGATACGCCAACACCCACAACACCGGAATGATGTTCTCGAGCATCGTGATGCCGCTCTTCGCCTGGTCCGATGCCAGATAGCCGCATGCCCCCGCCAGCCTGAGCGCCACCAGCGTTTCCCGCGCCTCGTTCACCGCATCCTCCAGCCGCGACCGCCGCTTCCCCGCACGAGCCCAAACACCCTCGCTCGCGTTCAACGCCGCCGACGAGCTGGACCGCCTCATCTGCCGCGCCAGGTCCGGATCGTGCCGCGCCACCTTCCCCGCAAGCCCGTGCACCAACGCTACCATCTCGACCAACGTATCGATAATCTTCATCTGAAAGTCCTTTCGCGACCTCTTTCGTCGCGAAATCCCACCACCCTTTGCGCGCAGGGCCTGTCCAGGGCGAAGCCGGCGAAGCCGGGCGCTCGCGCAGCGAGCGACCCTTGACAGGCCCGAGCACAAAGGTACGGTCGAAACTCCGAGGAAGAGCCAATCACCCATCACTCACAAACACAGCCCGTCCCCACCCCCTGCCCCCTCAGCCCTGGCTCCTGACCCTGAGCCTGCTCCTGAGCCCTGGTCCTGGTCCTGGTCCTGACGCTGGTCCTGGTCCTGACGCTGGTCCTGAGCCTGACGCTGGTCCTGAGCCTGACGCTGGTCCTGAGCCTGTGGCTGAGCCTGAGCCCACGCTCTACCCACCACTCGGCAAAGCGAAACGCCCGGGCACCTCCCCCATCGGCGCGCAGCGCGCAGCGCGAGCACCGATAAGGGGGAGGCCGGCGCGCGCAGCGCGACGGGTGGGGGCAGCGGAGAGGGCGGGATTCGAACCCGCGGTGGGCTTGTGACCCACGCCCGCTTGCAAGATGCTCCAACTCGCAGGTGCTCGGCGCTTCGCGCCTGCGCGCCTACGGTCTTCCTCAACGCCGTGCTCGCGCGCGAGCGCCCAGCGGCTTCATCTACGCACCAACCAATCATCGCGCGCTGCGCGCGACGGAGGAAGACGCCCGACCGCGAGCCCGTGCCGTCCAATTGAGATTGCAGTGACCTTGGCTCTGCTGATCGATTCCGCGCTGGTGGACCAGGCAACACGCTGTGTGTTACACAAACGGAGGGAATGAAAGCAGACATTGAGCGCCGATTTGCGGCGAACCTCGATCGCGTCCAACACCTCGTAGACATCTACCAAAGTGCAGGTGCTGGAGGGGGACGTCGTCCGGTAGAAACCGCCGACGTTTTGCGCTCTGCCGTGGTGTTTCTGCATGCGACTCTCGAGGACTTTCTCCGCACTCTTCTCGAATGGCGGTTGCCTAATGCCGCAGCTGTTCACCTCAAGGAAGTTCCGCTCGCTGGGAAGAAACCCCGTTCGACTTTCACGCTTGATGATCTGGCGGCATTCCGCGGGACAAGTGTAGATGATCTCATTGCTCGTTCGGTTGTCGAGAACCTCGAACGCTCAAACTTCAACGACCCCGGCGAGGTGGACGGGGTGCTTGAGCGGATCGGGTTGTCGAAAAGCCTACTCGAGCCCTACCGAGACAAGCTCGGGCCGATGATGAAGCGGCGCCATTGGATCGTGCACCGCGCCGACCGCAACACCGCGACAGGCAGCGGCCACCACGCCGCTCGCGCGCTCCAACAAGCAGCTGTGCAGACTTGGAGCGACGCCCTGAGACAATTCGGTCAGGCCGTGCTAATAGAACTGTAGAAGCTCAGGAGGCCTTGTTATGACCACGCGAGCAGAGCTAGAGCAAACTCTTACCCAAATGCCAGATGTCGACGAGGCTACCGTTGTCGGTGAGCAGAGCCTAGTTGCCACCGTGGTGTCCGAGGCGTTCCGCGATCAGAACGAGGCGCAGCGGCAAGAGGCAGTCTGGAAGTACCTCCGGACCCAGCTTGGCTCTGGGGCGTTGCAAAACATCGAGTTCATTTTGACAAACACTCGAGACGAGAACGCTGCGTAAGCATCCTTTAGCTGTTTGTCCTCGCGGCGAGATGTCGCCGCCCAATAAGCTCACAACTCGCAGGTGCTCGGCGCTTTACGCCCGCGCGCCTACGGTCTTCCTCAACGCCGTGCTCGCGCGCGAGCGCCCAGCGGATTCACCTACGCACCAACCAGTCAGCGCGCGCTGCGCGCGACGGAGGAAGACACCCGCGCCGCGGCCCAATCCCCCATACCTCACCACCGACCACGCCGCTCCCTCCAGCGCCGTCGCCATCCCGAGCCCTCCAGTCACGCACTGGCGTTGAACGCGCTCGCTGGCTCGCCTGCTCTGACCCTTCGCACCCTGCCCCGGCTCGCGGCCGGACAGGGGGGCGCCCCTTCCCACAATTCAGCCTCGCACTGGCTCAGTTCGCCATCCACTTCGAGGGACGGCTCTCCCTATGAACACACGGCTCCGTTTCGGTCGTACACGGAAACTCCGACACCCTCCAGCTTCGCGCTGTCGCTGCCCGTGGGAATCTTCGAGCTGCCGCGCTTGGCGCGGCTTCGTTCAACACGGCGTTGCAGCGGACGGGGCGTAACCCGCCCCGCCGCTGAACGCCAAAATCGTTGGGCGGATGCGAACGCTCGCGCCTCTTGTGGCACCTTCTCTGAAGGCGGAGACGCTTGAAGGTGGCGCGGCTGCTCGGCCTGGCAGGCGCCATGCCAGTGGACGAGAGCCAACGCCAACGGTAGGCTCTAGCCATGGGCCGAAAGGCAGACAGAGCTCGGGAGAAGCAACGACTAAGGATCCGGGCAGCCTTATTGTCGCAAGACGAGAAGGACCGTCTGTTCGCAGCAGCACACCACGAGTGCACCCCACCCCACAAGGAACACCCCGGCGACTGGGGCCTGCCGTCACCGCCATCAGGAAGAAACCCTGAGAAGACGCTGTGCGAGCCCGCAGGCGTGACGGACGCGAAACAGGCTCAAGATCTGTTCCGCCAGGCCATCGCAGCTGGACTCGTGAGCGAGCAAACGGATTCCGAAGGTCGCCCCAAGCGTCTATGGCTGGTGCTGCCGACAGGCCAGGCTTTTGAAGCCAAGTCTGGCGGGTCGGCGCCCGGCGCCTACCATGGGTTTCCGGTGCTACGGGACCACCCCGCGTACGTTGAGATCCGAGAAGCGTGGACGAGGCTGGTATGTCCGACGACATAGTGTTCGAGATCCATGAGTGGCTGGAGCCATCTTCGAGCGTTGACGCTCTGGAGCGGGCCACGATGTGCTCGATGTCGATCCGGGTTGGGGATCAGAATCTGACGGAAGTTAGTGACCGTCGAGCAAGCACGATCCGGAACTATGTGCGCTTACCAGCGGGCGTCTTTCTCGAGTGGCTTCTCATGAACTGGTGGCGTATTCGCTGGGAGCCGGAGCCCCAACGGGCAAAATACCAATGGCTTGAGTGCCACAACGTTGCGACCATCTCTACGGAATACGCATGGCCACCTGTCGAGCTGTCGAGCGATGGTGCAACCATGTCAATTCGAGTCGGCTCGTCCCGTGACGACGCCGTATCTCCAGTCAGATACCTATCGACCGGAATCAATGTTCGCGTGCCGATCACTGCCTTCGAGACTGCGTGCAACAACTTCGCAACACGTGTTCTTGAGCGGCTCGCCCTACGCGAACCCGGATACCGCGACCTTCACGAATTGTGGGACGAGCTCGAGCAAGAGCGCCGTTCTCCCGACGCTGCGGACCGAAGTCGCATTGCCGCTCTTGGTGGGTACGACCCGGAGCGCGCACCGTGGCTTGACGATGCCATGGCACTGCGGGACACCATCGGCGCAGAACCCCTTGACGAGGTAGCCGCGACCTTCGCAGGTCTCGATAATCGCTTTGCGAGGGCCAAGCGTGACGTCGACGCCATTGAGCAAGCAAACGACAGCATCGACTTGTCCACCTTCCGCGCGGCAGGCAACGGAGTGAACGGAAGTGACCTCCCTTGGCAGCGCGGGGCTCGCCTGGCTCAACGGGTTCGCAAACACCTCAATATCCAGGATGGCCCGATTCCCGACGAACTCCTGGTTCGGGAGCTCGGCAATAACATCTTCAGCGCGAAAGAAACAAAATGCGAGCTTGTTTCAGGTGCCTTTCGGAGCGATTTGGACAGAAACGTCTGCGCAACCGCCTTCCGCTCCAGCAGGGCCAACTCACGCCGATTCTACGTCGCACGTATCATTGGGCATTCTCTTTTCGCGCCGGCAGATCGCCTTATCGCCGTCACTGATGCCAAGACTGCGACACAGCAGCTGCAGCGCTCTTTTGCGCAGGAGTTCTTATGTCCATGGCAGGAACTTGAAGAGTACGTCCGTGATAACGGTGATGGTGAGGATGCGATAGCGGACGTGGCGAACCGCTATGGCGTTTCTGAGTACGTGGTGCTTACGACCCTCGTGAACCTACATGCGATCGGACGCAAGCGCCTGCCCGAACAGCTACAGTAGTGACACAAGCCGCACTGGGACAGGTTCAGCACCGCCCAACACAGTAGCGTTTTGGGGTCGACGAAGCCGAGCGAGCCTGGCGAGTGAGGATCGGCCGACGCTAATGCGCGACTTGAACAAGCCTCGGGGGAAGTGAGCCGGTAGCCAGCTTGGGTATTTCAGGACGGGACGAGGTCAACACCGGGACGGCTGGCGATGCGGCGAAGCGAGGGTGAGCACAAGCGGACTTCGTATTGGGCTGTGCAGGTGTTCTGAGGGTTGAAAGGGTGAACAGGGGTTTGCTCCGAGGTAGAGAGGCACGACGCTATGTTTTCTCAGCTGCCTGCGCGGCAGTGAACGAGTATCGGTTCGTGAGTCTGGACGACGGGACTTTCTCAGCTGCCTGCGCGGCAGTGAACCTCACAGCGCATCGAGATCGCGTCCGCAATATTTTCTCAGCTGCCTGCGTGGCAGTGAACTACGACTTCGACTCCAGACGGGGAGTGCTCGGATTTCTCAGCTGCCTGCGCGGCAGTGAACTCCAGCGCCCGCTGCGTCCTCATCCCCTCCGCTTTCTCAGCTGCCTGCGCGGCAGTGAACAAGTGTTCCAGGCGATCAGCGAAAGCGCGGCATTTCTCAGCTGCCTGCGCGGCAGTGAACATTCGCACTCTCCGGTGGTCCGCTGGCAACTATTTCTCAGCTGCCTGCGCGGCAGTGAACGATCTGATCGCGTCGATTGTGCGCGATGTGCATTTCTCAGCTGCCTGCGCGGCAGTGAACTCCTACGATCCGCCGCCCTCGGCCTGGGCCATTTTCTCAGCTGCCTGCGCGGCAGTGAACCCACTGCCGGCTGGCTGCGTGAACGACCACGATTTCTCAGCTGCCTGCGCGGCAGTGAACGAGACTTTCTTGGGAGCATCGTCCTGGCCGATTTTCTCAGCTGCCTGCGCGGCAGTGAACGACACGGACATCAGCAAGCACACCCAGCTGATTTTCTCAGCTGCCTGCGCGGCAGTGAACCGATGACGCCTGCCGTTGGCTAGTCTCGCAAGTTTCTCAGCTGCCTGCGCGGCAGTGAACGGCTGGTGGAACAGCCGGCGAAGGGCCCGAGTTTTCTCAGCTGCCTGCGCGGCAGTGAACGTCTACCTGTGCACTCAGGGATCTTTGAGCATTTCTCAGCTGCCTGCGCGGCAGTGAACTACCACACTTGGGACGGGCGAATTGTGGTCAATTTCTCAGCTGCCTGCGCGGCAGTGAACACATGACAGTCGCCGTGCCAGGGGGAGTGATCTTTCTCAGCTGCCTGCGCGGCAGTGAACACAGCGCCGGGAGCGGACTCATAGCAGCACTCTTTCTCAGCTGCCTGCGCGGCAGTGAACTGGGAGGGTCTGGCGAGAAGTTGTTCTCGATCATTTCTCAGCTGCCTGCGCGGCAGTGAACTGTGCCGGGTTGCCTGCGGTCGTGAGCATGTTTTTCTCAGCTGCCTGCGCGGCAGTGAACCGTATGAGCGATGATGCACAACGTCGACATGATTTCTCAGCTGCCTGCGCGGCAGTGAACTCGATGGGAGACCGCATGGTGGCAAGCAGATTTTTTCTCAGCTGCCTGCGCGGCAGTGAACCATTTGCGACGCTGAACGGCTCTGGCGGATCTCCCTAAGCGCGACTTTTCTCAGCTGCCTGCGCGGCAGTGAACATTCCGTCGCTGACACTCGTTCTACTTGCATGTTTCTCAGCTGCCTGCGCGGCAGTGAACAGGCATAACGCGGCCAGCGGCCGGCGTCTCGTTTTCTCAGCTGCCTGCGCGGCAGTGAACATAGTAGTTTTCGAGCTGCCCGACGGCTCGCTTTTCTCAGCTGCCTGCGCGGCAGTGAACTTAAGCCCAGTCCCATAACCGTCCCACTCGCGTTTCTCAGCTGCCTGCGCGGCAGTGAACATAGAACATGCGAACCGAGCCATCGTTGTATTTTTCTCAGCTGCCTGCGCGGCAGTGAACCGCCATGGCAGTCAGTCGCATCACCAGGTTTATTTCCTCAGCTGCCTGCGCGGCAGTGAACCCGTGGGGCGCTTGTTTGGGCGCATCATTGGATTTCTCAGCTGCCTGCGCGGCAGTGAACAGTCAATCCCTCTCATCACTGGTGGCGTAGCATTTCTCAGCTGCCTGCGCGGCAGTGAACAATACGGTGATCAGTGTCTCTAGGGTTGGCTTTTTCTCAGCTGCCTGCGCGGCAGTGAACCGATTCGATTTCGTCGGCGAGCTCATCACTCGTTTCTCAGCTGCCTGCGCGGCAGTGAACACTGGCGTGCCGGGTACAACAGGCTGCCAACATTTCTCAGCTGCCTGCGCGGCAGTGAACCCGGGAGATGACGGCGAGCTCTATCGCGTCACTTTCTCAGCTGCCTGCGCGGCAGTGAACGTACTCCAAGGCAACTACGGCCCCGATGTGCTTTTCTCAGCTGCCTGCGCGGCAGTGAACCTCGACATGCGGGGCAGCGACGGACTGGGTTATTTCTCAGCTGCCTGCGCGGCAGTGAACACCCAAGCGCGGCGAACATCACAGTCCCGTCGTTTCTCAGCTGCCTGCGCGGCAGTGAACGATCGACGCCGTGGCGTAGAACTGCGCCGTCGTTTCTCAGCTGCCTGCGCGGCAGTGAACTCTATCCGAGCCCGCTGGAGCGTCACCTGAGCTTTCTCAGCTGCCTGCGCGGCAGTGAACGGCAGCGTGATCACTAGCCGGTCACGACGGATTTTCTCAGCTGCCTGCGCGGCAGTGAACGCTTCGGCCTGGCGTAGCCGCGGGCTCGGATATTTCTCAGCTGCCTGCGCGGCAGTGAACACCTAACGGGCAACGCGGCGGGCCCGTACGTGTTTCTCAGCTGCCTGCGCGGCAGTGAACTCAGCTCGAACCGAGTTCGTGGCGTCAGTTAGGTTTCTCAGCTGCCTGCGCGGCAGTGAACCGTCGCAACAGAAACGGGTGCGCTCACGGCGATTTCTCAGCTGCCTGCGCGGCAGTGAACACAGACTCTCACCAGCTGGATGCCTTGGTCTCTTTCTCAGCTGCCTGCGCGGCAGTGAACGCAGGCAGACCGTCGACGCGGAGCTGCCGATCTTTCTCAGCTGCCTGCGCGGCAGTGAACCTGTTACGGTCTGGAGCCAACGAATCCTAGTATTTCTCAGCTGCCTGCGCGGCAGTGAACCCTGCGAGCGCGATCGCGAGCGCCTTGACCCTTTTCTCAGCTGCCTGCGCGGCAGTGAACCCATCGCCTGCGCGTCGGGCCTGACGCATTACTTTCTCAGCTGCCTGCGCGGCAGTGAACAACCAGCGGCATGTCGTGCTCCATTCGTCGATTTTCTCAGCTGCCTGCGCGGCAGTGAACGGTATGGCTATGGCGACGGCGGCGGCGGATATTTTCTCAGCTGCCTGCGCGGCAGTGAACCTCTACGCGCTCGCAGCCAATCACGCGGTGGATTTCTCAGCTGCCTGCGCGGCAGTGAACTCCACGTCCGTGCGAGGGCTGCACCGGAGATCTTTCTCAGCTGCCTGCGCGGCAGTGAACGCCTAGAGGTAGAGCTGGGCGCTGGATATTATTTTCTCAGCTGCCTGCGCGGCAGTGAACAACCCGCGTAGGGTGCCATGTGGCGAGAACCAATGGCAAATTGGTTCCACCAGCTGTTTGAACCCTTTTCTGGTCCTTGCGAGGGTGTCCGATTCTTGTCGGCGAACTAGGCACCTCTTCAGGAAAGGGTCAGAACCAGGGTACAGCCGCAGTTCTACTCAGACCGTACGCGTTGAACTGCCCGGTAGCAGCTTTTTCCGCTGGTTCATGGCGAAGGAACAGGCGGAAGCGATGCCCTGTGCTGCCGCTCTCCACGATGACATACGGCAGTTTGAGCACCCTGCCGACATTGTCAGGGATCTCTCACGAGCCTCCGTTGCGCTCCATCCATGTCTCTTCATCTGTCGGCGGCGGATTCGCTCCGGATTGCTCTTGACCTGTACTCGCCTCACGAAGCGGTGGCTAATCGCAACAGGTACTGGTCTGATCTCGGCGATTTGGATGTGGTCGCGCATTCCGACCAACCAGTTTTCGCGCATGAGCTTCGTAAAACCTTCCCCGGTTGAGTGTAGGCGCAAAACGTGTCCCAAGTGGGGACCATCCTCGTTCACCTCGGGAAAGCTAACTCCGACGTCATTCGAGTCCAGGTGCGCGAGGCAACGATGCAGCTTCGCGAACAGCGCGTTCATTAGCTGTTGTGTGGCGAATTCCGGGTCTGGAAGGATCCGAATGTCTAGATACTGGTCCACAGTTCAACTCTTCTCGGCCTCGCCGAACACGCCGCCCCGGATCAAGTTCGCGATCACGTAGTGTTGCTGCTCGACCGGCGGAACCTCGTCCTTGAGCACCCAGCGATCGAGGAGGGTGTAGAAGTCAATCTTCTGCTTTGGCTGACGGTAGGCCTTGCCCTGCGACGTCACGGAACCGTAGGGTTCTACGGCGATAGGGCCAAGCTCGTTGGCGTCGGGGTACCAGGTATCGATGGTGCGCAAAGCGTTCCCAATCTTTTGGGAGTGAATCGCGGCAACGTCTCTTACCCTGTAAAGGGTCTTGCTCTTCTGCCCCTTCTTTTCTCCTCGGTCGAGAATCAACTCCTGAGAAGGGAAAACCTCTTGTCCCTTGCCAACCCTAACGTGGGCGATGATTTCCAACAGCACGTGGCGCTCGCCTTGCAAGCCTTGCTCGATAATCGCAGCAAGGTTGGCCACATCGCGCGAATCCCCGAACTCTCGCAGGCTCAAACTGAGCCCGGAAAAAGTCCACTCGGCCTGAGCCTCGCCGTTCTTCAGATGCCGGATGGTCACCTCGACGTCCTCAGCTCCGACTCGGTTTCTCCAGAGAAATCGGCCACTCGCCAGGTTGTGGGCGTACCGTTGGGCGAGCACGGAAAAACCTTGGATTGTCGCGTACCCGTCAACGACGCTCTTCAACTTCGCTTCGTACTCCGCATTGTTGCAGGCCGATGGAGCCCCCGCTCCAGCCAAGACTCGCAAAGTGAAGGATACTCGCAATGTATCCGCGTCAGCCGGGAGCGCAGCCACATCAACCCGCTGTAGGTTCGGGGACTGGATGGACGCGTCCAGCTTCGCGGGGTCCTGATCCTTGGTCTTGAGCCGGTTGGAAATGGTGCCTCGAACTGATTTTTCACGTACCGGCACCGCATCCCAACTGCCGGAGTTGCCGCGGTCGTCCCACGTGCCGGCACTGAATAGACCATCCGAGGGATCAAGCTTTTGTTCGAACGCAAGTACCGAAGCAGTGGTAAGTTCTCTTTTGGCCATGGTCATTTTCTTTTGTTGAGTGTGGTTGAAAAATACGGAGTGCTCCACCGATAGATGCCGGCTTGCGCGTCGCTCGCGTGCACCCACAGCAGCTTCCTAATGTCGTCCACCCTGTGAGGACTGAGCCACTGTCCCAGGGTGTAGATCCCCTCGACAAAGCAGAAGGGCGCTGAGCGATCTCGGGCGTTTTGCACAGAACCCGGGGCGTACACCTCGGAGATCGCCCGGTATCCCGCTGCAATCGGGACTAGCCATCCTCCTTTCCTTCTGATCGTCCATTCGTGTTCGCCTTCGGCGCGACGCGCGCCGTCATCGGCTGGACCATTCTCGTCATTGGCCTTGGGCTGCGGTGGTTCGTAGTTGACGCTCGACAAATCCAAAAGGGCGTCGAGAGTCGTCGCTTCAGGAGCCGTGTTCTTTAGCTCCTTCCAGCGTTCCTCCAGAATGTGCTCACGACTAACAAGGGCAAAGCCCGGCAGTAGCCTTCGCGCCAAACGTCTGGAAAGCTTCCGTTCATCCTCTGGAGTCGCAGGCCACATCTCAAGGGTTGGCTGATTCCTAGACGTGTGAAGCCGTGTGTCCGGCAGAATGCTTCCGCCTGCCAGGCGCATGCTGGATGCCGTCTGGTGAATCGCCGCCGCAATCTCGGAAGGTTGGCTTCCGGAAAACAGTCCATCTCCGTTCACGCCGATCAACAGACTGGCCGTCATGTGTGCCCGGCCTTCCTCGACGATTGCGGCGGTGTCGCCATTTCTATCCACAGGGTTCCTGGTAAGGTGAAAGACCTTCGTGCGCCTGCCCGCAGGAGAGGAGGCTTGCGCTTCAAAGTCGTGACACACGATGGCTACTCCCTCGAAGGCGAGGTCGAAGTCACTTCCAACCCGACGCTCCAACGCATGGGCGAAACCCGTGAAGGCGGAAGGAGATGGGAACCCCCAGGTGAGCGGGCTCGAAATAGCGTTGGCGTTCTGCACTCGTAGCCTGGGCAACAACAAGAGCGCTTGCGGAGCGATCATGAAACCTCCTGGCGTTCATCTTCACGCTCTTGCTCGAGCACGTCTCGAAACATGCTCATCTCTGACGAGAGATCGCGCTCCCATTGTTGGTGCTCAGCCTCACCGACAGTGAGGCGCTTGGATGTGATTTCTGTGTTGAGCCAGTTGCCAAACCTGTGCGCCACTTGGCTTGGCCAATCATTCCAGTGACGTCGTTTTCCAAATTCGTTGTCGGACTGCGTTCTGAACGGGTCCAGCCAGAGCTGCTCGCTTTCGTCAAGGGCACACCCTTCCTTTGCAGTCCACCCGGGCTCCAAGTGCCAAAGCTCCATGGCGTACAAGTGCGCCTGCTCGCAAATTTGCTCCACGAGGAATGCTCGATGGCGACGAATAGTGATGTTGTTGTGGCTGGTTCTTTCCAGGAACTGCCTAAGCGCCCGGGTCAAGTCCGCAACTTGCCTGCGTCGCCCAAAGTACCTGTCGAATACCGACGCAGCGTGCAACGGCGGACGAACCCTTGCTGACTTCCAGGTCGGTGGCAGCGCTGGGAGGAGCCAGTTCTCCCCATAGCGTTCGCTGTTGAGTTGACTGATGTTCTGCGGCTTGGTTCCGCCAAACTTCTGAATCGCCAGGTTGGGGTACTCCCTGAATCCGTGAGGGTGACGTTCGCCCTTCTTGTAGGCCTCTCGAGCGGCTTTCGCTGATTCGCCGAATCGGTCATCGCGCATCTTTCGCTGAGCGACATGAACGAGCGATGTCGGAAACAAAGGGGCGAGAAGGTGATAGGTACCATCGGGCAGTGGAAAGAACACTTGCTTGGCCAGCGTGTGCGACGCGGGCGCCGACTTCGTTTCGTTGATGGAAGCGAATGCGGCGCACCATTCGCTTGCCGCGTGTGCGTCTTCAGAGAGCGCCTTGAGAAATGCCGCGTCTCGAACCTGCGCCAGCTGCATCAGTGACCGTCCGCCGTATTCGACCTTCAAGAACTTGAACACGTCGAGCGCTGCAGCGTTTCCGACGACATCGTCTGCACCCTGATCACTCACGCTGTGTGTACCTACAAGGCCCACTCCCTCGAGAGGCTCGGGTTTCACATAGAGGTTGGTCCCGCGTGCGTCCGGGTGGATTGGCTTCAGCGTATGGGTCGCCAGCTGGATTTGCCCCACGCGTCGGGCTGCATCGGCGAGCCAGTTCTCAGGACGGTGAGCCCACTCTAGCTTGGCCCGCTTCTCGCCTTGTTCAGGCTTCAACTTGTCGAGTTTGGCGCTCAGACGACCCTGGATGAACTCCTCGATTGCCGCACGAAGACCGGCGACGTTGTTACTGAACGAACTCATGGAAATCTCCTAAGCATTTCGTTTGCCGAGCTAGTCAACTCAATTGGCGGAATCCGAGAGCCGGGTGGTACTCCCACCCCTGAACAACCCTATTCCCGCGTCCTTCCTCCAACTGCACGCGACCGTACTTTCGCGCGCATTCCAACGCAGTCAGATCAACCCTCTCGGCAAGGCTGGACACTTCCTCGAGAAGGTCCGTGGGGCCCCAGGGTGCGATCCGCGGTCCGAGGTCCAGCTTCATCTCTCGAAGAAGATTCCCGACGGCTGTCCAGTGTTCATCGAACCGATGGAGTCTGAGAGGAAAATCATGCTCCTCGTCCGGGAGGAGTGCGTACGTCCCTTCCGGTACATCGCTCTTGCGGAAGCGCTGCCTGGCTTGAAGTTCTCCAATCATCCAGGCACGCGTCTCCCACCAATGCGGGACTGTTAGGCCTCGCGTCGTTCCCTCCGTTCCCAGCATGAGCACCCGCAGTCTCTGGTGTTCCAGATCAGCGAGATTGCAGTCTGCCCGTAGCGGGTGTCGTTCGCGGATGCGCGGTCCTGCATCGAGCGGAGTCAGCTGTTCGGGGGTGAGTAATTCCTCCAGTGCGTATGTCTTGAGCTGAGAGGAGTAGCCTTCGAAACCAGGGCGTATGAAGGCTGGACGCCTGCCCTGAAGTGCATTCAAATTACGGTTCAGGACGAACACGTTCGGTGTGTCGTACGCGCCGGGCCGGTGTCGCCGGATGCGTCCAGCAAGCTGGATAATCGAGCGCATCGACGACGGTTCGACAATCGCCCAATCGTAGTCGTGATCACGACCCACCTCCGCGACTGGCGAGGCTATGACTATGAACACCTGGTCTGGCTCGGGAAACCCATCCAAACGCGCGCGAACGCTCGGGTGGTCGAAGACGGCCCTGTCCGATTGTCGCAGTAGCGTACTGTCCAACAGCGTTTCGATGCTGGAACGCATCAACAAAGGGTGCCGCGAGTGATAGACGCACGGGTGAAACCGCATATCACTCGGTGCCCCGCCCGCGTACAGCCTTTCGGTCATCATGATCAGCGGCTCGATGTTTGCCAGTCGAACCAGCCCGAAGCTCGCTCGCTTGCCGCTCTTCGGATCGGTGGTGCTGTTATCTCGATGCAAACGGCCAATCCACTCAGGGAGCTGTTCCGCGAGGGCTTGGCAAACATCCGCGCGATCCAGACTCGGACTACCAATCGGAACGATCTCTAACGTTCGGCGGGACGTCGTTTGACGCAGCTTCGCGAGGCGCTGTTCAACAAACTCAGCATGTGCGCTGCGAAAGTGGTCGGCGGAGTCGACCGTATGGCTCTGGCAACGAAATTCATCAAACCACGCGCATGGTACCGCCAGGGGGCGTCCTGGCGCACCGCGATTACGTTGAAAATACTTACGTCCAGCGCGGTATGCTTCGAACAGCCCTTGTACCAGCGAGGGAGGCAGCGTCGCGGAAGAAAGCAGGACGCGACTACCAAGCAGCCCCGCCCAATGCACCAATCTGCTCAGCGCCGGAAGGTCATCTAGGTCGAAGTCGTCCGGTTCGTCGAGCACGAGGTCGGAACTCATGAGGCGCAGCATTGGGGCGATTTGCCTGCCGCCCCGCAGACCTTCGGTCGCGGGCACGATGTGATCGATGGTGCACGCCAACACTGGTGCTTGAAGTAACTTGTTAGCGCGAGGATTGGCCTTCAACCACAGCTTGAATGGGCCATCTATCAAGCTTCCTTCGTATAGGACGCCACTCTCCTCGGGCAGTAGGTCCTCGGCCGATTCGCTGCCACGACGCGCACAGACGCTCTCTGCGGGGGCATTCAATTCGAACAGGTGCCGAACAGCAGCACCGCCAACGAGCACCGCAAGGTCCTCCTCGCCAAGGCCCAGGCGCTTGCGGTAGGCAGTCCCCGTTTGCAGGGTCAGAGTGCGCAAGCCCAAGGCTACAGTAAAACGCGCGCCCTTCTGAGGATCGGCCAGCCCATAAAGGATGCGACCATTGGCGAGCGTCTTTCCACAGCCGGTCGAGGCCATGTTGACCCCGAAAAAGCCCCGTTGGCTAGAAGCGTGCCTTAGAGCCACTGCGACGTCGTAGGCCTTGTCTTGCCAACGAAAACGGTCGTCTTTGGTGCGTCGCTGAAAGCTCTTGTAGCGAGCGATACGCGGCAGATCTCGCTCGAGGCGTGGCAGAGCCCGAACGACCCGTCGGGCATGAGAGGCAACTCCCGCCAAGTGCTCGTCGAGCCTTTGGTTCAGTGTTCCTGCGTCGATCGTGTTGGCATAGAGCTCACCCGTTCCGTCGCCGTAGTGCCGTTCTTGCGGATCAGAACGAAGGCTCGAGTAGTGATGGTCAGCCAGCATCAGGGCTAGGCGCGCCAGGTGCATGACATAAGGGTCATCGAGGATGCGGTTGCCCCGTTCCGCGAATCCGGGCCGTGCGAGCATGAGTCGGGCACAGCTCTGTGCACGCCGACACCAATCAGCACTTGCGAACGGAAGACCGTGCTCGAAGCGCCAGCAGTCCTTCTTTTCTCGTTCTTCCGCGTCGGCCCGCGCAGAGTTCCAGTCCGGCAAGATCGGCGCCAAAAGTGCGCGGAGCCCCTCAACTGGAATTCCGCTCGGCGCCACTGGAAGGCGATGGTGAGTGACAATTAACCAACCAACAGCCTGCGCCAGCGGAGGCAGGTGGTGCGGTCTAAACGGTGAACGGGCCCCTTTCTGATCGTCGCGGACCAGTCGCTCCAGACACAGGTCAGATGAGTGCGTATCGCATTCCGACAACCTGTGGACCCATGTGGGGTCATCATCATCCCCCACGAATGCCTCGAAAAGTCGGAGCGATACCCATTCGTGACGGTAGGCGTCGGCGAATGGTCTGCGTGCGCGTAGCTTTGCCTGAAACGCCCGATTCGCTTTTCCAAAGTCGTGAAACAAGGCTCCGACCACGGCTAATAGCCGAATGTCTTCCGCCGTAACCCAATCGTTTTCATCCTTCCGACGTAATACATCTAACCCGGTAGTATTCGTGGGAACGGCGCCTTGAGCGTTGAAGCGGGAAGCGTTGCCGACGATCCACACTAGTTCGCTATGATCGCGTCCGCGGATCCAATGGCAGGCGACGGCTGTATTTTTTCGGGCGGTTCGCTTGAGCATCTTCCGCAGGGTGTCGAGCCCTTCCTGCGTGATCGGGGTCTGCCACGTGCGGTCGCCTCGGCGCTCTGCAAACTGGTCGAGTATGCGTCGGGTCTCAGACAAGGCACGTTTGCTACACTGCGAGACAAGGAGGACGTTCATCCGTTCGAACTCTCGACAGAACAAGCAGTCTCTTTGAGAACATCGATCATGAAATCGAGCGCCTCTGCACGCGTCAGGTTTTCCAGGCACGAAACCCGAAACTCTTGCTCTTCATCGCCACGCGCTGCCGAAATGAACGCCTGAGGTAGGATGAGTGAATCCTTCACGAGATCAGCAACGTCGAAGACAAGCCCACCACGTCGGGTTTTTCCATGCATGATGGCCAGACCGTGCGGGAGCCCCAGTACCCAAGTAGCCGTTGCGCCGAGTCCGTACGCAAGGTAGTTGCCGTGGTCCAGAAAGCGATTGGCTGGGTCTGTCCCAGCACCCTTCTTCGCGCGCGAAAATTCTCCATACTTCGCGGCGCGGGCAGCCATCTTGTACAAGACTTTTGTGAGCCGAGCTTCTTCAGTGAGGAGGAACGAATTGTCGACGGCGCTTTGGACAGCAGCCTCCGAGTCTGACAGGACGGCGCGGAGCGCGTTCGCGTCAATCTGGAAACGCGAAGTCTGAAACGGGCGGTAGGAGATCCAACGCTTTCGGATTTGGTCGAGTCGAGCGAGCTGAAATCGTTTGGCCGCCTCGAGTCGAGACCCCTCGTCAAACCAGAAGCGCACCCAGCGCTGTAGGTACTCCGTGGGCCTGTATTCACTTTGCGGCGCGAACCAAGCAACTTCGAAATCGATCTCATTGGCGCTGAAGAGCGGCGTGCCACCTCCTCCGCAGAACCCCACAAGAACTCCTGCTTTCGCCAATTCGCGTATGGCTGCTTGGGTAATGGATGTGCCATTCCCAAGC
>CAWELQ010000021.1:0-257074 GCA_963809955.1 uncultured delta proteobacterium | reverse complement strand
TGAGCAGCCAACCCCATCGTGACCTTCCGGAAGTCTGCGCCGCGGTGGTGGCGTCCCCCGACCCGACCCCCAATTCGAGTTGGTCGCCCGCGGCGGCAGGCGGTTGGAAGCGCGACGGGTCGACTCGCTTCGGTACCACGCGAGCACGATGCCGTGAGTGACTGCTGAGTACCCCAAAGTACCTGATCATATTGAACCACGGAGGCGGTATCGCGGAGCAGAGCCGCACCAAAAGCTCGAAGGGCTGGAGCACGAGCGCGCGCGTGCCGTCCTTCCACACGTTCTTCAGCGTGAGCTCGAGCCTGCCGTCCGAGCGCCACTCGAGGCGCTCTTGCGATAGCGGTGGCCTCATCACGTAACGGCAGAGCCGTTCCAGTTGCCTTCTGTCGCGGCCGTCGACCAGCTGCTTGGCGTAGAGGTTGACGCCGAGCGCCTCGGCCACGGGCTCGGCAGCTCGCTGGTCGTCCGTCGGACGCTCGGGCTCACTTGGGGTTTGGACCAGCAAGCGCAAAAGCGGCTGCCGCGCGCTCTGGGCCGACACCGCGACACCCGAGGCCGCCGCCTGGTAGCACGCGAATAGCCCGGGCTGTTCGAGACTGAAGGGGTCGCTCTCACCCGAGTCGACGAAGGCGTGCTCGTCGTCCCAAGGGCTCGGCCGTCTCTTCTTCTGGAAGGCTCGGTGTAGGCGAACGGCAGTGCGGCGGGCGATGTCTCGGACCTCATCGGACGAGGGAGTGCCGAGGGTGTGAAAGCGGAGGTCGCCCTGCTCGTTCTCGACGTACACACCGTCCAGGCCCAAGACATGAAGGTGGCAATTGAGCCTGATCGCCCCATCCGTACGCTGCACCACGACGACCAGACCCGTCAGGGCATCGTCGACGCTCGCGAGACCGAGGTCTCGCTTGGCGCGATGTTTCAGCGAGCGGCTGAGCTCCTTGGCAAACGCGCTTGCCGCCGCGCGACACAGCTCCTTGTCGTAGCCGAGCACCGCGCGTACTCCCCAGGGGAACGTGCAGACCCAGTGGCGCACAGCCACCTCGGGCAGCACTTCTTGCTCCAAGTGCACGGCCGTGTCGCTCATTCTTCGGCCGAGGCAGGCGGCACAGAACCCGCGGCGTTTACAACTCAGCGCCACCAAGAGCGAGTGCCCGCACGAGCGGCACTGGAGCTCGAGGCACCCTGCCTCCAGGCGTCCGCAAGCCAAGTAGGCGTCGAACTCCTCCTCGACGAACTTGGGCAGTCCCCCCTGCTCCTGCATCTGCTCTTTGAACTCGGACCAGTAGCTGGCCACGCACTGGTAGAGCGCCGTGTCTTCAGGTCGCCGGCGAGCGTAGTTGTCCTTGCGCCGTGCCGAGCCCGGGTGGGCACAGGCGGCTCGAGCTTGCTGACCCGTCGGCGGGGGCACAGCGCGGAGCGGAGCGAACTCCGTGCCGGCAGCTCGTGAGCAGGCCTCTCACCCCACGAACCCTCGCCGCTCGGGCCGCGTGCTCACTCGCGCTGCTGAGCATCAGCGCAGCGGCGTGGTGGCGGCCGCGCTGGCCGCCGGCGGCGGCACGGCTCGAGCCGCCCTCACCGCAAGAGCGGGGCGAGACAGTCCCCGCCCGTCTTCCCCTGCCACGCGCAGGCGCGCCAGCGCCGAGCATGGCTTTGGGCTGGCGCCCGGCATGGGCAGAAAGTTGAAGGTGAGAGTCCTGAAGATGTCAGGAGGGCGTGGGCTGCGGTGTGCAACCCTGGCCGAGCGCGTGTTGCTCGGACGTTCTCGGACTCGTTCTGGCGGAACTCTGTCGCGCCAACGGTTCTCCCGCGGAAGCTGCTTTCCCGTTTGGTTGCCCTGGAGGGCCGCCACCTATGAGTATCGGCGAAGCAGGCTTGATAGCCCGCCCGTGGCTGTCGATCATCATCCCGAGCTATCAAATGGCGCCGTACTTAGCGGCTGCTCGACGGCTTCACACAGCGACTCCCACAGGTTCCTGCCAGGAGTCGTGATCGCCGTGCTCGTACTTGCGGGGATCATGTTCCGTTCGAGCTTCGTTCCCGGGCGGCGCTACTAGCGCGGCGCTTGGCCCCGCTGGTGCACCCGGCCCGTCCGCAGCGGGGGGACCGTGCTCGGGTGCCGAAATATTGTGTGAGCGGCGGCACGCAGTGCAACAGGCCTACGATGAAGGTGACAACCGTCGCGGTTCGCAGGTTCCCCATAGTCGAGCAGGATACCAAGGTCACCGCACCATCGCACGCTCACCGAGGTTCGCGGACTTTAGACTTGAACGTTCCGCTGGGATGTTTGCGGGGGGACGGCGCCACCACCGATTGGGGACTAGGGCACCTCAACACAGAGAGTTGCAACATCGCCAACTACTGTACACTCGCCGGTAGCACCATCAGCCCAGGCTATTAAGAAAGCACCCGTTTGTCCCTGGATTATCTGAGCAAGAAAGGTCCCGTCCGACAGATCGTAGACGTCGCCAACAGTTACTCCCGACTGAGGATCATCCATCCACTCGACGACGTAGCCAGTGGTCGATCCTTCGCAAACTGTCACATCTTGAACCGCATCAAACGAGCACTGGTACGAATCGTCGTAGGCAAGACCGAAACAGAAAGCGGCGTTGATTTTCTCCCCTGCCGCTGGGTTAACAACGTCGACCGTTCTGCAGACCGGTTCGTTGCCAGTACCACCGGTACCTCCAGAACTAGTTGACGAATCCGTGTCGCCACCGCTGCCGTTATTGGAGCTCGATGTTCCCGATGAGCTAGTGTCACCACCGCTGCCGTTACTGGAGCTCGACGTCTCCGATGAACTTGCGGTGTCATCAGCAGCGACGCACGCTCCAGCTTCGCAAATTCGACCAGAAGCGCAGTCCGTGTCCTTTTGGCAGCCGCTAGGTGCACTGCCACCATCGTCGCTACCTCCACAGCCCACGGCGCTGATGAATGTCGACAGAATGATGCTGGCCGTTGTGCTGTTCATTGATCCCTCCCGAAAGGAAAAACCCGAAGACCTTACCACGGCGAACCGGTTTTGTGAGAACTGAAAGCCTTTCGAGGACCCCCCTGATTTCGAATGGCTTAGGATTTCGCTTTCTCCCGCGCCTCTTTCCCTACACTACACGTCATTTCCATCTCGTTCACCATCTCACAGCTGCACTCTCTCGGCCCCAAGGAACTATGAACCCAGCTTTTCGCTTGCGGAGGGTGGCCGGAGCAGGGGGGTGAAGGCAGGGACTCGGGCGGATCGGCGAAGGTGTGCGGGCGCTGCAGCAAGGCAATGGCCAGATTCAGGGGACGACGACTTTTTTCCGAACCCAGGACGCACGTCGGCCAAAACGGCGCTGGTGGGAAGGGCCGAGCACTGGGCGTTGGCGCGCGTCATCGCTCACGCGAACGGCAGCGCGAGCTGCCCGAGCGGCACGCGTGGGCGCGGCTCGGGAGGAGGTTGCGGCGCGAGTCCGTGCTTGGCGAGCAACCGGGCGATGTCCCCTTGTGTCGTGGCGGACTCAATCCAACGCATGGGTCCACCGCAAAGACTGCAAGTGTCCAAATCGGCGCGAAACACATGCCTGAGCAGCCAACCCCATCGTGACCTTCCGGAAGTCTGCGCCGCGGTGGTGGCGTCCCCCGACCCGACCCCCAATTCGAGTTGGTCGCCCGCGGCGGCAGGCGGTTGGAAGCGCGACGGGTCGACTCGCTTCGGTACCACGCGAGCACGATGCCGTGAGTGACTGCTGAGTACCCCAAAGTACCTGATCATATTGAACCACGGAGGCGGTATCGCGGAGCAGAGCCGCACCAAAAGCTCGAAGGGCTGGAGCACGAGCGCGCGCGTGCCGTCCTTCCACACGTTCTTCAGCGTGAGCTCGAGCCTGCCGTCCGAGCGCCACTCGAGGCGCTCTTGCGATAGCGGTGGCCTCATCACGTAACGGCAGAGCCGTTCCAGTTGCCTTCTGTCGCGGCCGTCGACCAGCTGCTTGGCGTAGAGGTTGACGCCGAGCGCCTCGGCCACGGGCTCGGCAGCTCGCTGGTCGTCCGTCGGACGCTCGGGCTCACTTGGGGTTTGGACCAGCAAGCGCAAAAGCGGCTGCCGCGCGCTCTGGGCCGACACCGCGACACCCGAGGCCGCCGCCTGGTAGCACGCGAATAGCCCGGGCTGTTCGAGACTGAAGGGGTCGCTCTCACCCGAGTCGACGAAGGCGTGCTCGTCGTCCCAAGGGCTCGGCCGTCTCTTCTTCTGGAAGGCTCGGTGTAGGCGAACGGCAGTGCGGCGGGCGATGTCTCGGACCTCATCGGACGAGGGAGTGCCGAGGGTGTGAAAGCGGAGGTCGCCCTGCTCGTTCTCGACGTACACACCGTCCAGGCCCAAGACATGAAGGTGGCAATTGAGCCTGATCGCCCCATCCGTACGCTGCACCACGACGACCAGACCCGTCAGGGCATCGTCGACGCTCGCGAGACCGAGGTCTCGCTTGGCGCGATGTTTCAGCGAGCGGCTGAGCTCCTTGGCAAACGCGCTTGCCGCCGCGCGACACAGCTCCTTGTCGTAGCCGAGCACCGCGCGTACTCCCCAGGGGAACGTGCAGACCCAGTGGCGCACAGCCACCTCGGGCAGCACTTCTTGCTCCAAGTGCACGGCCGTGTCGCTCATTCTTCGGCCGAGGCAGGCGGCACAGAACCCGCGGCGTTTACAACTCAGCGCCACCAAGAGCGAGTGCCCGCACGAGCGGCACTGGAGCTCGAGGCACCCTGCCTCCAGGCGTCCGCAAGCCAAGTAGGCGTCGAACTCCTCCTCGACGAACTTGGGCAGTCCCCCCTGCTCCTGCATCTGCTCTTTGAACTCGGACCAGTGCTCCGCCACGCACTGGTAGAGCGCCGTGTCTTCAGGTCGCCGGCGAGCGTAGTTGTCCTTGCGCCGTGCCGAGCCCGGGTGGGCACAGGCGGCTCGAGCTTGCTGACCCGTCGGCGGGGGCACAGCGCGGAGCGGAGCGAACTCCGTGCCGGCAGCTCGTGAGCAGGCCTCTCACCCCACGAACCCTCGCCGCTCGGGCCGCGTGCTCACTCGCGCTGCTGAGCATCAGCGCAGCGGCGTGGTGGCGGCCGCGCTGGCCGCCGGCGGCGGCACGGCTCGAGCCGCCCTCACCGCAAGAGCGGGGCGAGACAGTCCCCGCCCGTCTCCCCCTGCCACGCGCAGGCGCGCCAGCGCCGAGCATGGCTTTGGGCTGGCGCCCGGCATGGGCAGAAAGTTGAAGGTGAAAGTCCTGAAGATGTCAGGAGGGCGTGGGCTGCGGTGTGCAACCCTGGCCGAGCGCGTGTTGCTCGGACGTTCTCGGACTCGTTCTGGCGGAACTCTGTCGCGCCAACGGTTCTCCCGCGGAAGCTGCTTTCTGTTGGCGAGGCTCCACGTTTCGTCCGAGTACAGCCAACGAGGCGCCACGGTGTCGCCCGCACTGTAGCCACCCGCCGAGGCGGAGTAGTCGAGTTCGCTGGCGGAGCCTGCAGCGATACTGAAGAATCTGCCGAGCTCTTTTTCGCCATTGCGGCCACAACCTTCAGCGATGTTCGAAGGCGCCACTTGATTCGGCGCTGCGGGCGGGCTCACCGAGGGCCGCTGCTTGGGCGCTCGCCAGTCACGACTCGCACGGAGCAACGTTTCGCAGGCACCCGCCGGGCAAGCCCAAATGAAAAGTGCAGGAGCGCGCGCGAGGTACTGGGCGGCGCAATTGCATGCGAATCGCATACATATTGATTGCGAACCGCACGTTTCTGGCGACGCTTCCAGCAATTTCTCGGGCTTTCTCTGGGGCTTCGACTGGAGCAGTCCTCCGTGCGATTCCCGAGCTGGCGACCCAGCGGGACAAGGCCCCGCCGCACCGCATTTGCCGCCCGTGTAACGAGCCAGCGTGGCGAGCCAGCGTGGTTAGGTCGAGCCGAGCTTGCCGTACAGGATTCGCGGCCCGTGCAACGAGCCAGCGTGGCGAGCCAGCGTGGTTAGGTCGAGCCGAGCTTGCCGTACAGGATTCGCGGCCCGTGCAACGAGCCAGCGTGGCGAGCCAGCGTGGTTAGGTCGAGCCGAGCTTGCCGTACAGGATTCGCGGCCTGTGCAACGAGCCAGCGTGCAACGGCGCGCGGGGCTCAGTTCTTCGCCAGCTCTTCTGCGGGGGTCTTGCGTGCAGGTCTGACGGGCTCGGGGTGAGGCAAGACCGGTTCTACTTCGGTCGCCTTTCTTGCGCGCTGAGTGGCTTGGAGCTCTTCCAGCAGGCGGCGGTTGACCGAGAGCAGGTCCGCCAGAAAGGCGAGCAGCACGGTTTGAAAGCCGATGATGAGCAAGACCGCGGCGAGGATGAGCGACTGGATCTTGCCGCCGCCGCTTCCCATCACATAGAAGTATACGAAACGCGCTCCGATGCCCGCGCCCGCGAGGAAGGTCAGCGTGCCGAGCAGCATGAAGAACCTGAACGGCTTGTAGATGACGAAGATGCGTACGATGACGATGACGGACTTGCGTACGTAGGCGGACATGCTGCTGACCAGACGCGATGGGCGTAGGTCGGCGTTCACGTGCACCGGCACCGAGACTATCTTGAGGTTTTTCTGGCCCGCCTGAATGATGGTCTCGAGCGTATAGGTGTACTTGTTGAACACATTGAGGCTGGTCGCCGCCTGGCGTGAGAACGCGCGGAACCCGGAGGGAGCGTCCTCTACCGTGGTGCCGCTGACGAGCTTGACCACCCAGCTGCCCAGCCGCTGCAGGATCTTCTTGGGGGCCGAGAAGTGCTGAATGGTTTCGATGGGGCGGGCCCCGATCACGATGTCCGCCGTGCCCGCAAGCACCGGCTCCACCAGCCTGGCGATGTCGGCGCCGCGGTACTGGTTGTCCGCGTCCGTATTGACGATGATGTCGGCGCCTCGCTCCAGGCACGCCTGGATGCCAAGCATGAACGCGGCTGCCAGGCCACGGTTGTTGGCAAAACCCACCACATGGTGCACGCCGTGAGCCTTTGCCACTTCGCGCGTGCGGTCTGTGCTGCCGTCATCGATGATGAGGATTTCGATGCTATCGATGCCTTCGATTTGCCGCGGAAGCTCGCCGAGCGTGACGGGCAGGGAGGCCTCCTCGTTGAAGCATGGGATTTGAATGATGAGCTTCACGATGAATGCGGGATTGTAGACGGCGCTCGTCGGGTCGGCAAAGGCTACTTCGACAAGGGTAGGGGTAGGGTAACCTTGCCGAGTTCATCGATGCGCAGGTTCCGGACGAGGGCTGCCACCGATGTTTCACCCGGCGCCTGGTTCTTGCCGAGAGCTCTCAGGAAATAGGGCGCTATTGCGCGGAACATCAAGCGCACCCGAACGGAGCGCGCCGCGCCGCTTCGCTGCCCCAGCTCGAATTGATAGTCGAAACTGCGCGTCTCGCCCGGATCGAGCGGTGGGATGGGCCTTCCGTCGCTGCCGCGCACGCGCGCCACCGGGCCGCCCGTGAAGTGTTGGAGGAAGGTCTCCTGGGCGCCCTCTGCCGGTCCGAGCTTTGCCTGACCCAGCGCGTCCAGTATCAGGTTGCCAGCGGCATCCTTCTGAGGGGCCACCCGATCGAGCAGGATGCTCTGGAAATTCACCAGTGCCATGTCCGGCTGCTGGCAGCCCACGGTAAACTCACGCACCGAGCGGGAGAGCCCGTTGAACATGCCGGCGTCGCACAGGTCTTGCTCGGGGTTGTCTATGTGACCGGAGCTGGCGAGTGTGCGCTCGGCGGCGTCCAGCACCGAGACTTCGAGCCACAGCTGACGGACGAAGGCGAAGCCGCCGGGCAAGCGGTGCCCGGCTCCCACGTTGGACACGTTCACGCTGAGCCGGATCTGGCCGTCCTTGTTCACCACGCTGTTTTCAGCGACGCTGAGCGAGGCCGCGCTCCGCAGCAGACGACGTCTGGCTTCGGCGTGGCTGTCCTGGCTTTCGGGCACGTCGAGCCGCTGGTCGGCACCGATGAAGGTGTGGTCGCGAACCACCCGCCGCGGCGCTTCGTGATCCTGCTCGAAGGGGATCCAGGCGTTTTCCGCCGACCGCGTCGCCTGGCCTATGGGCATGTGACAGTCCACGCAGCTCTGCGCTCCGCCCTGTTTCCGATAGTATTGCCACTCTTCGAAGATGGTTTGCAGGACCAGGTCTTTGCCCTTCTCGATGCGCCGATCTCCGTCGAGATCGTAGTTCACGGAGTGGCAGTTCTGGCAGAGCTGTCCGGGGCTGGAAAAGCTGTCGTCCGCTTCGCTTCGGTGAAAAGAGTTGGCGACGGCGTCCTTGCGGGGCCCGTAGTAGGTGCGTCCGGCGTTGAATCCATTGCTGAAGCTCGAAAGCGCCGCATGACCCGGAAACGACTTGCCCCGGTACTGGTGGCAGGTCGCACACGATACGCCTTCGTTCAGCAAGGTCTCGTCCGAGAGGAACGCGGGCTTGGAGGCCAGCGGCAGCTCGCTCTGCTCGGTGAGCGTAGCTCCGATCGGCCCGTGGCAGTTGATGCACAGGTCTTTGGGGTCGGGTCCTCGAGTGCCCTTGAGGGTAGTCTTCAGGTCTTGATTGGTTTGCGCGATCATGGTCGGTCTGGACATGGCACGCGCATGCAGCGAGCCGCGCCACTGCCGAACGATGCGAGCATGGCAATTTTCGCATTGATCGGCGGTTTCGAAGGCGCCCAGCGACTGGCCCGGTACGACGCCGAATTTCAGGATCTTGGCGGGCAGGTCGTAGGCCATCACCACGTGCAGCGGGACAAGCACCACAAACAAGGCCGTCAGCGGCACGTGCAGCACGCGCCAGCCCTGGAGCCATTTGAGGTAGGAGCTCTGAATCCGCGTACGAGCCAACGCCTGCCGGCGCCGCTCGGCCAGGGCCCGAAGCTCGAGCGAGGCCTGCTGCTCGTGCACCGGTAAGGACCCGAGCAGGTGCCCGTGCGGCGTGCCTCCGGCCAGATACTCTTGCTTGACGCGGTGGAAGTCGGGCGAACGACCCGCGGCCAGCTTCTCTATCTCTACGGCGAGCTGCGCGGCCTCCGCGAGGCTGGCTTCTCGTGAGTAGTTGCCCACGCGGCGCGCGGCCCGCTTGGGGACGACCGCGTAGGCGAGGCGCCAGACGATGCCGCTCGCGACGCTCGCCACGAGCACGAGCCAGGCCAGCTTGCCGCTCGTGAGCTCGATGGTGAACAGGCTGTAGCCGGCGTGCAAGGCCACCAGGAAGCAACCGAACAGTGCCAGGTAGACGTGGGCCCAGAGCCAGCTCTGCATGCTCGAGCGCAGCTCTTCCTGGAACAGGCGTTTGCGTAGCACGTAGAATCCAGAAATCGTGAACAGGAGCAGGGCCACCAGCGCCAAGGTCACCGCCAGGTGCGAATGGCCGCGAAAGGCCGGGCGCGCAGACACGAGGCCGCTCAGGAGCACTCCCATGCCCGAGC
The DNA here is from genome assembly GCA_963809955.1 of uncultured delta proteobacterium. Lineage (GTDB taxonomy): Bacteria > Myxococcota_A > Polyangia > Polyangiales > Polyangiaceae > JAICQQ01. Next base: position 247,644 of record CAWELQ010000021.1, on the reverse strand, counting down.
AGCTGAAGAGCGCCAGAAGCAGGGTACCGAGGAGCCAGGGCGCCTGGTGTTGGAAGAGGCTCTGTTTTTTCGTGGGTTCGGCTGCTCTGTTCATTTCACGTTGCCGAAGGCTGCCACCGGGTCGACGCGAAATGCCGCACCCACCGGGCATGCATTGACGCAGGCATAGTCGCTGAACCCGCTGCACAGGTCACACTTGACGGCGATTTGCCGGGCACCCGGTTCTAGGGACTCGAGGCGCTGACGACGCTTCGGCGAACCGGACAGCAAATCCATCAGGTTGAACCACAAGCCGTTCTTCTTGCGTTCGACAGGGTGCATGTTGATGTTGCCGTACGGGCAGCGCTGTGCGCAGGCGCCACAGCCGATGCAGTTGTCTTCGACGATCTTGATCTCGCCGCTGGGCACGCGCACGATGCCGTTGACGCTGCACAGCAGGCATTTCGGGTCCTCGCAATGCCGGCAGGCTGTTGGAAACAGGTAGTGGTCGACGTGCTGCCCTCTGAGCTGCAGGCGGCTGTAGCCGTGGCGACGCTCGCAGCTCTTGATACAGTTCTCGCAACCGGTGCATTTGTTCTGATCGACGACCAAGACCTCGCGCCCCCCGGCAATGCCCTGCTCGACCAGGGCGCCCACGGAGGGGTTCGGAGGCAAGCTCGGGCGCTCGCTCTCGGCGGGTCCGTGTCCGACCTCGGGAGATCGGATCAGCTCTTCCGCGGCAATCGCGGCCTGGGTGAGGGCGGCGCGCGCCTCGGGGTGGCTACCCAGCACCGAGGTGAGCGCCTGCCAGGAAAATCGGATCACTTCAGCCCGACTGACGGCGGACACGCCATAGGGGTTTTGGGGCTCGCCTCTCAAGAGCGGCAAGAGGCCGAACAGGTCACCCGTTCTCAAGTATACCAGTGTGCGCTTGTGGACGCCCACGCCCGCTTGCACTCGCAAGAAGCCGCTTCGTACCAGGTAGAACTCCCGGGGCGCCTCTCCCTGACGGATCACTTCTTCGTCAGCGCCGTAGGTCTGCAAGCGGGCGCCACCGAGCAACTGCCCCAGGGTCGATTCGGGCAGGGCTCCCAGCGCGCCTGGGCTTTCCAGGTGACTGTACAGCGCGTGCCGGGCGTAGATCGAATCCATGGTGTCGCGGAAGGAAGTCGAACGCTCCATCAGCTCCAACACGGCGAGCTTCGGAATTTCGAGCACGATGGAGGTGTCGTGCGCGTGCGCGGACAACGGTTCCGGCGACTGGCCGATGACTCCGGATTCGCCGAAGAAGCTGCCGGGGGACAGGGTCAAGATGCGAATCCGAGTGCCTGCTGGGCCCGTGGCCGTCTGCTCGAGCGAACCGGTGAGCACGATGCACAGGCGTTCCAGGAAGGTGCCTTCGCGGCACAGCTCTTCCCCCGGCACCAAGAAGCGCAGCGTGGATTTCATCAACATACGGCGCAGGTCCGTCGGCTGCGTGCCTTCGAACAGCAAGAGCCCGGTGAGGTTTCGTGAGAGCGCATCCAGCGTCCAACCGGAAGGGATGGTGACATTGTGGGCCTGCAATATCAGCTCGTAGTCTTCGGTGGCGTCTTCGACCTTGAGCTTGTTGAAAAGCACCATCTGAGCACGGCTCAGGTCCGCGGGGCATGCCGGGACGCATTGCTGGCACTGGGTGCACGCGGTCACGAAGCGGATCACATTTCCTTGCTCGATGATCGGCTGATGGATGGCGGCGTTCAGTTCACCAATCGTGATCTGGCGCGATTCGGGCAGGGGGCAGGCGAGCAAGCAGTCGTTGCACCCGATGCAGGCCATGGCCTGCTCCACGACCTCGGCGTAGAGCTCTTGTTGATAGCTCATGGGTCCTCCTCGAAGCGCAGCATGACGTCGGCACCGAGCAGCAAGACATCGCCGCTTCTGAGCGGTGCGAAGCTTCCGCTGAGTGGCGTTCCCGAGCGAAAGCTGCGCGACTGACCGGTGATGTCGCGCACCCAGAACTCGGTTTCGCGCTTCTGTATTTCGAGGTGCTGCGGCATGATTCCGCTCAGCACCACGTCCGAGTTCGGATCACTCCCCACCAAACAGCGCATCGCGACCGGAAAGGAGCGCCCTCTTTCCCGGCCCTGGTCGACCAGCAGGCGCGCGCTCATTTCGAAAAGCGTGGTGGCGGCCTGGGCTCTGAGCCCGAAACGGATGTCCACCGCTCCGACCTTGAGGAGCGCGCTTTCCGTCAGCGCTACATTCTGGTGCGGCGACAGTGGTGCGCCACCCAGCCGCGTGCCCGCCGGAGATCCCAGATCCGCCACGCTGTAGTGTCCGTGGTGAGGGGTGATGCGCGCGTGCTCCGGCGCCACGCTAGGTTCGGTAAGCCGGAGATCGGCGCGCGCCCCGCTCCCGATGAGCACCGGGCGCTCGGCGAGAGCGAAGCTGAGCCCGAGGCTCTTTCCGCTCAGTACCGAAAGTACCAGGCTCGAATGCAGGGCGCGCGTTTCGCCAGCGGTTCTGACGAGCTCGCTCGAGCGAAACACCAGGGTGTGGTTTTCGATCTGGATCTGGTCTCCGTCCAGGAGCGCGTGGGGCAGCGTGAGCAGGTTGCCGTTGACCAGGGTGCCCGAGCGGCTGCCGACGTCTCGCAGGTACATCTGGCGCCCGTGTCGGGTGATTTCGGCGTGCAGCTGCCCAATATCGGGCAAGCGAAACTCCGCTGCCGGAACCGACCCGATGCGTGTCACCGCGGCGCTGATAGGCCATTGTCGGCCCTGGTACTCGAGCCTGGCGTCCAGCGGCATCTGCGAAACCTCGGGTGGGGGGGCTTCCGCCTGGAGACCGATGGACAGCATGCGCGTCTGGCGCGGCGCGACGACCGCCGTCTGCCCGCTGCCCGAAGGCGGCGAGGGCTGCTTGACCTTCCCCAGATCGAGCACCTGGGTGCCCTTGAGCTTGGCCAGATTCACCAGCGTGCGTGCGCGTTGGGCGGGCGCGGGTCGCGCGAAGAGTTTCTGTGTTTCGAGCCAACCAGAGACGTCGAAATCTTCGGCAAGCAGCTTCGCCTTGATGCTGGAAATATCGGCGCCGTGCGCGATCAGACGCCCCAGGGCACGGCCATTCTTGCGAACGTGTGTCGAACGTTCTCCCAACATTTGCGCTCCCAAAAGGCGCCCTCCCGAGAGCACGAACTTGCGATACGAGATGCTGCCCGTGCCCTGGGGGAAATCCAAGAGCACCTCGGCAGCGTCCGGGGGCTGTACGTTGCCCACGGTGGCGAAGTCGAGGTCGAACAAGCGCGTGGCCAGGTAATGGGGGGTGACTGGCAAGCCGTGACTTTGCCCCAACATGTTCCTAGCAGCGACGTTCGCCTGGCGCTTCGCCGGTTCCCACAGACCGTAGCTCTCGCCTGGCACGCTCGCGACGTCGCCGGCTGCCCAGACGTTGGCTACGTTGGTGCGTAGACTTCGATCCGTCTGCACCCGTCCGCGCTCGTCGAGTGCCACGCCGCTGCCCTGCAAGAATTCGCTGTTGGGCTCCACCCCGAAGGCTACCGCGACCAGCTCACACTGGATGGCTCGACCGGTTTGTGTGGTGATGGCACCCACGCCGCCTTGCTGACCCGGGTAGGCGTGCACCACGTATTCCCCGAGGTGCACCTCGATGCCCGCGCTCTTCAGGCGGGCGGCCAAGAGGTCCGAACACACCGCGTCCAGCACGTTTCCCATCAGACGGGGCGAACGCTCGAGCAGGTGCACTTTCACGCCGCGCTCGTGGAGCCCATGAGCCCACTCCAGGCCCAGGGGGCCTCCGCCCAGGACCACCGCCGAACGCACCGTACCGTGCGCCAGGAGCTCGGCGATCTCTCGCACGTCCACGATGGTGCGCATGGTCTGCACGCCCCGCAGGTGAGCGCCGGGAAAGTGCGCGGCGCGCGGCCTGGCACCGCTCGCGACGAGCAGCGCGTCGTACGGAATCGGCGTGCCGCCGCCCGTCTCCCAGACTCGAGCGCGCGCGGTGTCTACTGCCGCGACACGGCAGTAGACGCGTTCGACACGCGCTCGCTGATAGAAGTCCGGGGGCACGGCCCACAGCTGGTCTTCGCGCAGCTCCCCCAAAAGGTAGTTGGTCAAGGCGGCGCGGAAGTAGCCCGGATGCGGGTCGTCGCTCACGATCGCGATGCGCGCCGCAGCGTCGAGACTTCTGAGGGTCTGGGCCGCGGTGACGCCCGCGGCGCCGTCGCCGATGATCAGGTAGCGCTTGCGAGCCATCTTTCTCGCATTTTCACCAGACAGCTAGCGCCTTAGCCAGACCAAAGTGGCGCCCCAACCCCCTCGTGTGGCCGGCGCGTCACGGAATTCCAGCACGCTTTCGTGTTCGGCCAGCACTTCGCGCACCCGCCTTCGCTGAAAGCCGGTGCCCCTGCCGTGAATCAGCCTCACCTCCGAGAAACCCTTTTCGAGCGCGGCTTCCAGGTAGGCCTCCACCACGCTGGGGACGTCGCGAGGCGCGAAACCGTGCAGATCGATGGAGTCCTCGATGGGGACGATCGCAGCGGGTTCATCCGGTGGAGCTTTTCTTGGCACGCGCCTTCTTTTTCGCGGGTTTCTCGCTGGTCTTCTTGGGCGGTATTGGCTTTTCCTCCGCTTCCGCTTTGCCCTCGCCGCTGGCCAGGCTCTTTTTGAGCGCCTCGAACAGGTCGATGATCTGTGCTTTGGGCGCCTCCGGTGCGACGCTGACCTCCTCGCCGGCCACCTTTTGCTGGACGGCCGCCAGCACGCGGTCGTTGTACGAATCGTGGTACTTGCCGACGTCGAATTCCTTTTCGGAGAGCTGGTCGATGAGCCGTTCCGCCAGATCTCGCTCCTTGTCGCTGAACTCGAAGGTGGCTCCGGTGTCGATCTGATCGAAGGCTCGCACCTCCTTGGAGTAGTACAACTGATGGAAAATCAGGCCATCCTGGTAGGGACGGATCAACACCAGCTGCTCTTTGCCCCTGGCCGCCCAGCGACCGACCGCGACCTTGCCCTTGGCCTTCATCGACTCGCTGAGTAGCTGGTACGCCTTGTCTCCGCCCTTGTCGGGACCCAGGTAGTAGGATTTTTCGACCTGTACCAGGTCGAACTGTTCGAGCGGCACGAACTCGACGATCTCGATACTGTTGCTGCGTTCTGCTTCGAGGTTCTTGAGCTCTTCGTCCTCGAACTTCACGTACTGGCCCCGGGCGTATTCGAAGCCCTTGGTCGTGTCGCTGCGCTCGACGACCTCGTCGTCTATCGGGCAGTAGTACTGCATTTTCAGGCGCCCCCCGCACTTGGTGTGCAACATGTTGAAGCGTACCTGTTCCGAGGACGCTGCGGTGAAGAGCTTGACCGGAATCGAGACGAGCCCAAAAGAGATAGTGCCGGAGGAGATAGCCCGTGCAGCCATGGGCGTATGCTAACCTGCGGGGTAGGCATTGAGAAAAACTTCTGAGAAAGCTGAGCAAAAGCGCAGCGAAACACCCCCGGTTACTGAAGCGGGGTCCGACGGCCTCCGGGCGTACCGCGACAAGCGCGATCCGAGCCGCACCAACGAGCCTTTCGCAGTGGACGGGTCCATGCCCGGACGCACCCTGCAGGGGCGTTTCGTGGTGCACCAGCACGCCGCCACACGTCTGCACTACGATCTCAGGATACAGATCGGTCGAGCGCTGAAGAGCTTTGCCGTGCCCAAGGGGCCCAGCCTGGACCCCAAAGACAAGCGTCTGGCCGTGAATACCGAAGACCACCCCCTCGAATACTTGGAGTTCGAGGACGTGATTCCGGAAGGCAACTACGGTGCCGGCGCCATGATCGCCTGGGACACCGGACGCATCGCCTACCTGGAAGGTTCCGCCGAAGAGGGCGTCGAGCGCGGCAAGATCGATTTCGTGCTGTCCGGGTTCAAGCTGAACGGGCGTTTCGCGCTGGTGCGCACGGGTCACCGTGGCGCGAAGCGGCCGAGCGAGGTCAAGCCGGAGTGGCTGTTGATCAAAAAGCAAGACAGCTACGCGCGGAACGGTGGCGACCTGCTCGCCGAAGAACAGCGCAGCGTGCTCTCCGGCATGACCGTCGAAGAGCTCCGGCAGTCATCCAGCGTGGTGGCAAGGCTCGATGAGCGCGCCCGGCAGCTTGGCGCCCGAGAGCAACACCTGGACGTCTCGGGGTTCGAGCCCATGCGCTGTGCGCTCGAGGGCGCCAAGCTCGAGGACCCGGACAGGCTTTACGAGCTGAAGCTCGACGGGGTCAGGATTGTCGCCGACAAGCAGGGGGAGCGCGTCATCTTGCGCTATCGCAACGGCCGCTCGGCGACGGCCAACTATCCGGAAATCGCGCGCGCCATGCGCGCGTTGGCGCCCGAGCGAGTCGTCTTGGATGGGGAAATCGTCGCGTTCGACGAAAATGGCAAACCCAGCTTCCAGCGGCTCGGGCCCAGGATCCAGGCGCGCAAGCCGGCGGATGTGGCACGCGTTCAGAACCAGGTTCCGGTGGTCTATCTGGTGTTCGACTTGCTCGAGCTCGACGGTTGGTCGCTCGTCGATATACCCTTGATCGAGCGCAAGGGGCTGATGATGCAGCTGGTGCAAGGCAAGGGCACCTTGCGCAGCCTCGACCACCTGCAAGGCGACGGGCGACCCTTGTTCGAGCTGTGCCGGCAAGAGTCGCTCGAGGGCGTAGTCGCGAAGAAAGCCGCCTCCAAGTATCGTCCCGGCCCTGCGCGCAGTCACGACTGGGTCAAGATAAAGACCGAGCGCGAGGACGACTTCGTCGTGGTTGGGATGGTGCCCGGGCGCGGTCAACGGCGCGGCTTCGGGGCGCTGTGCGTCGCGAGCGCCCGCGGTGAAAGCCTGATTTTTCGGGGTAGAGTGGGTAGCGGGCTCGACGATCAGATGCTGCGCGCGCTGGGCGACGATCTCGAGGCCCTCGCCGTGGACAGTTACCCTTGCGAGGGAGAGCCGCCGGCGGATCTCAAGGCGGCCCGTTTCGTGCGCCCCGAGCTCGTGGTGAACGTGCGTTACCTCGGCTGGACCGACGAAGGAAGGTTGCGCCACCCGGTGTTTCGAGGTCTCAGGCCCGATATCGATCCCAAGGAGTGCCGCGCCGCCCCGCCCGACGAAGCCGAATTGCTCGCAACGGAGGAGTTCATCGAGTCAGCGGCGGTGGCGTCCCGACCGGGGGCTCGCTCTACGCGCGTACAACTCTCCAACCAGGACAAGGTGTTCTGGCCGGAAGAAGGCTACACCAAGGGCGACCTGTGCGACTACTACGCGGCAGTCTCGGACGTGATGCTGCCCTTTCTGCGCGGTCGCCCGGTGGTCTTGGTGCGCTACCCGGACGGCATCGAGGGCAAGAGCTTCTACCAGTGGCGAGCACCGGTGGGCACACCGGATTGGATCCGCACGTTCGAACTGCGTGACGAGGAGGCGCAGCAGGAGAAGGGCGAGAAGCGCGCCTTCCTGCTGGACAGCGCTGACGCCCTGGTACACATCGCCAACCTCGGCTGCATTCCGATTCACGTGCTCGCCTGCCTCGAGCATTCGCGCGAGTCGTGCGACTTTCTCACCATCGACCTCGACATCGGTGAGCAGCCCTTCAAGGACGCGGTGGTCCTGGCGCTGACCCTGCGGGAGCTGCTCGGCGAGCTGGGGCTTTCTGGGTTCCCCAAGACCTCGGGGCAGAAGGGGCTGCACGTATTGATTCCAACCGGGGGCATCGACTTCGACTCCGCGAAGCTGATGGTGGAGCTCTTGGGGCGTCTGCTGGTCGCCCGCCATCCAGAGCTGGCCACCATGGAGCGTCGAGTGAACAAGCGCGGGCCGAAGGTCTACGTGGATACCGGTCAGACCGGCCATTCGCGCACCATCGTCGCCCCCTACTCCGTGCGGGCCACCGCAGGCGCGACGGTTTCCACGCCCCTTTTGTGGGATGAAGTGCACCTGGCGCTCGACCCGACCCGATTCACCATGTTCACGCTGCCGAGTCGAATGGCGCGCCTGCGGGATCCGATGACGAGGATGCTGGAAGAAAAGCCCGACATCCGGGCGGCCGTGGTGGCACTCGGCCAACGGCTTGGCTAGTCCGCATTCTCGACGCAGACGTTTCGGTGGAACCATTGCTGGCGCTCTGCGAACTGGTCGCTGAACGTGCCCGCTCCACGCGCCCGCGTCGCGCCCCTCGGGTCCTCAGGGCCAGCGTTGTCGGCGTTCGCGCGGTGCCTGTCTACGGACCCACTGGGACCGGCCAACCATCGGCATCCCAGACCAGATCCGCTATGCGCAAATGAGTGGCGCCGCTGGGCTTCTGGTAGGCGTGATAGACCAGGTACGCCTTGTTGTCGCTGGTGAACAAGACAGACTGACCCCCTGGGCCCGCCCAGTTGGCGTCCCCTTCAGCCACCAACGTGCCGCCCCCCTCCAGCGCTGGCGTCCCTTCCTTGTCCACGAAGGGACCGTCCACGTTTTCAGAGCGCACGACCCGTATGTTGTACGTGCTGTCCGCACCCTTGCAGCAGGTGTCCCAGGAGGTGAACAAGTAGTAGTACTCGCAGCGATGCACCATGAAGGGCCCTTCAGGACCTCCATGCGTGCGCCGCGCGATGTTCGTCACCGTGGTGCCGACGCGCTCTCCCGATTCATCGAGCGGAATTAGTTCGATACCATCCCAAAAACTGCCGAAACTCAGCCAGGGCTTACCCTCCGTATCGATGATCACGTTGGGGTCGATGGCATTCCAGTTGACCTTTTCCTCCGCATAACCGCTGATGTTCGAACAGATGGTTGGCGACCCTTGATCGTTCCAGGAACCAGAGCTCATGGATGCGCGCGTGGCGTGACCAATGCACGAGGTGTTCTTACCAAACACCGACCCCGCATAGTAGATGTGGTACTGACCCCCGAAGTACGCAACGTCCGGTGCCCATAGATTCCCCACACCGGAGACCGCAGTCCTCATCCAGTTGGGCACTCCGAAGACCCCACCACCATTTCGCCAGTTCGTCAGGTCCGTTGATGTCCAGGCGCCCAGTCCGGTCGCGAAAAGATAGAACGTGCCGTCCGCCTCGAGTGCCGCCGGATCGTGCGACCCGGGGGAATTGCCGCTCGTCACCACCTGCGGCGGGCTGTTGGGATCATAGACGCCGACACCGCATCGATCGTCCGTTCCACCAGTGGTACTGGTGCTTCCTGAAGTTGCTCCACCGCCGCCGGTTCCGCCTGAGCTTGCCCCTCCGGCGACGGTGCCGGTGCTCTGCGAGGTTGTCCCGCTGCTGTCTGCTGACGTTGCCCCACCCAAGCTGCTGCCGCTCGACGTCCCCGTGCTCATGCCTCCTGCTCCCGTGGAAGCTGCGCTCCCCGAAGTGCCAGTGATCCCTCCGCTGACGGTTGATCCGCCGCTGCCATTCAGCCCACCGGAGCCCACCGCCCCATCCGATGTGAGGCTGGAGGTCCCGTCTTGTGTCGTCCCAGTAGTAGAAGCTCCTCCGGATCCCTGCCCAGTCGAAGCACCATTGCTGCTGGTATCTGGAGACGAGCTGGAGCAGGCCAGCAGCGCCGCAGATGCAGCGATGAGCCAAGTCAACCTTGGGTTTCTGGAGGGCATTGTTGCAGGTGCGAAGTAATGGAGGGTCGTCATTTCGATGGCTTATCTGGCAGGAGGCTACCTATGGAGGGATCGCCTGTGGGGTCAGGTCGGGGTGGCCGATCCTGGAGCAGCGATCCCGAGTGGATGCACATACACGTGTGCCCGAGTCGCCAAAACGGTTGGAGCTTTCTTGCTCGAACGAGGACGGCGTCTGGAGGGCCGAGTCTCGCAAAGGGGATGAGGCTTGGGCTTCGCGATCCTGAGTGCGCTCATGCTTTTCGCGCCGCCCGGGTAATTCAGAAGCGGGCGAAGAAATCCCACACTTCGGAAGGAACCCAGCTGGAGCGGCCCCCCGGATTCCACATGTGGTCACCCACGAACAGGCAGGACCGCACCGGGTAACCTTCCCTGCAACCTTCGAACTCGACACAAGCGCTCCCGCTGTTCGTCGGATCGGGCAACGCTGCCTCGAACTCAGCGGCGCCGGAAGCAGGATTGGGAGTGGCGCACCCGTTCACCTGCGCGAAATCTTGCAGCTGAGGAACACCATACCCCGGATAGGTGCAGATGCTGTCCTGGGTTCCATGGGTCATGAAGTAGGCGACCGGGGTGTCGTGGTTCACGCACCCGCTCATCGGCCCGCCCGAGTGGACCGCGACGGCGCGAATGATGTCGGGCGCGCCGCAGGCCATGGCATAGGCCATGGACCCGCCCATGCTGAAGCCTTCGGCAAACACGCGAGACTCATCGATGCAAAGCTCAGTCTGGAGCTGGGCTATCAACTGGCGCGAGAACTCGACGTCGGCCCCATTCGCGTTCGCCCAGCCATCCCCGAATGGTCCGCCTGTCGGAAGCCCCTGTGGCGCCACGAAGATCGTGCTGCCCTCGGACAGGGACCAGAGCCCGTAGTAGTCCTCGTTGGTCACGATGTCGGCGCTCAGACTGGCTCCGTGGTAGCCGACGATCAGACGATAGGGCCGGTTGCTGTCGTAGTCATCCGGAATTCTGATGTTGTAGGTTCTGGTCGTTCCTCCGACATCGATTTGCTTGCCGTTGCCCGTCGTGATGGTCGGGGTACGACCGCAGCCGTCGCTCATGACGGGATCGGAGGACGTCCCACCCCCAGCGCCCGTGGTGCCGCCCGTGGTGCCGACCGAGGTCACACTGCCGGTCGTGGCAGAGCCGCCAGCACCGCCACCCGTCGGAAAACCAGCCGTGCTGTTCGTACCGGTCAGGGTTCCATCGGCGCTTGCCCCTCCTGCGCCGGTTCCGACGGTCCAGCCACCGGAGTCACCTGCTCCTCCTGTCGACGTGGCCGTGGCGGTAGCGGAGGCGCTGCCGGTTGTGGCAACTCTGCTACCGGTGGAGCCGGTTGCGCTCGTCGGTGTCGTCCCCCCGACGGCTTCGCCGCTGCTGGCCGATGCAGTCGACCCACCCAAACCGGTGGTGGTGCTGGAATCGTTGGCATCGCTCTTGGCTGAATTGTCTGGCGTGCTCGAACACGAAAGCGTGAGCCAGCCCAAGGCGAGCAGGCGGATTGCTGGGCGGAACGGGAATGAACGCATGACGCTCCTTCACAACGCGTTGAACCCTCCGGGCACGAAACGCAGGTCGACTCGATTTTTCATCCTGGTATGTGTCCACCTTTTCGCTTTCCGGTCGGCAGTAAATCACCCAATGATAACTGCGCGCCCGCCTCGCGGCGGTCTCGGCCGGCTCGCGACGGACTTATCCATTCGCGGGCCCTTGCCGGCTCGAATCGTGAGGTGCGCACTACTTGCGGTGCTGCTGATGCGCCCCCGGGTACTGGCGCGAAATGCTTTCCAGTAGGGCCGACCCAAATGCAAACCGCCGGGTGCCTGAAGCTCGTTCGAGCCGTTTGGCGCTTGAAACCCGACAGTGCGCCGCCCCGCCGCGTGGTCGAGCATTCTTTCTTGGCCCTGAAACGGTTGTGGAGGTGTCTGGAAGCGACAGCGGCTGCCAAGACGCGTGGGTCCCGCGCATGAGACTACCGCGCAACCCTTCGCACGCCGAGTCGGTGCAACCGGATGAACTCACCCAGTGTCTACAGTGTTCCCTTGCTAGTGCTCTTCGTGGCTTGCTCCGGAGGCGACGCCCCCAAAGCAGGAGCGATTCTCTGGGGGGGCCACACAAGGAGCCGGAGGGTCGTCAGGGACTACGGGCTCGACGGGGGATATTTCAGGGGGAGTTGTCACGGGGGCGACCGCCGGCGGCCCCTCCACCAGCGCTACGGCGGCCGGTGGAATGTCGGCGGTGACCTCGACGCAGGGCACCTCCACAGACGGCGTCTCGATCACCACCTCGGCCGGCGGCGCGTCGACCACCACGTCTGCGACTGGCGCGCCGAGCACCACATCGGGCGGCGGTGCCTCAGCCAGCTCCGGGGGCGATGCCTCGACGAGTAGCACCTCGACGGGAGGTACCGCGGGCACTGCAGGAAGCGACGGCAGCGACGGCGACTATTACGTGGCCGTCGATGGAAACGACTCCAACCCCGGGACCCTCGAACAGCCGTTTGCTACCATGCAAAAGGCCATCCAAGCGGCGGAGCCTGGCGAGTTGGTCTACGTCCGGGGTGGCGTGTACGAGATTGTGCAGGGCGCCAACCCAGGCGCTGGGATCGCTTTCTCCAAGAGCGGCACCTCGGACACCAACCGTATCCGGTACTTTGCCTACCCGGGGGAGGTTCCAGTCTTCGACTTCGCGCGGCTCCAGATCCAGCCCGACCCGAACTATACGTCCGGGGTCGTTGTCAGCGGGGCCTGGTTGCACTTGAAAGGCTTCGAGATCCGCAATGTGCCCATGAACACGCGTTCCAATACCGGCCTGAGCGTGAATGGTGGCGCGCACGACGATATCTTCGAGCTTCTCGATCTTCACGACAACTTTGGCTCCGGCATGTTCATTCACACGACTACCGGCGGCCATCAGGTCATCAACTGCGACTCGCACGACAACTACGACCCCTACTCGCACCAGGGTGACGGACAAAACGCCGATGGTTTCGGCGTTCACTACCAGGAGACCGGCGAAGTCACGAGATTCAGCGGGTGCCGCGCCTGGTGGAACTCCGACGACGGGTGGGATTTCATTTCGCAGGAGGTCCCCGTGATCGTCGAAAACAGTTGGGCCATGGGCAATGGCTACATCAACTCGGGTACGGGCAGGCCGGCGGACGGCAACGGCAACGGCTTCAAGGCGGGCAGTAGCAAGACCGGTATCCGGCATGTCGTCAAGAATTGTGTGGCGTGGGGCAACCGGGCCTCGGGGTTTTACGCGAACCACTCTTCAGGCGGAAACGATTGGTTCAACAACACGTCCTACGACAACGGGACGCAGTACAACATGCTCGCTAGTACCTGGGATGCAGCGGGCAACAGGACGGATGGCGTGGTCTTGACGGGCGACAAGGTCCACCGGATGCGCAACAACATAGGCTTCCCAAACGACAACACCAACATGCAAGGGGTCGACTCGCAGTTCAACTCTTGGGACCTGGGCCTGACTCCATCCAGTGGTGATTTCGTGAGCGTCGAGGACGCCGGAGCCATGGGTCCGAGAAACCCCGATGGCAGCTTGCCAACTCTGGAATTCATGAGGCTGCGGGATGGCAGTCAGATGATCGACCAGGGTACGGATGTGGGCACCGCCTTCAACGGCAGTGCCCCAGACTTGGGCGCCTACGAGCACTGAGCCAAGGACGCTCGGGGCGTAATGTGAGTAACTCGCGCGCCCGAGCCTGCCCCTGAGTAGCGGCGGGCGAGCGCGCCGGCTGAACCCTGGGTGGCAAAGCGTCACGACGCCCGATGGGCTGCTGTCACCCGCCGCCTACCGGAACGCCCCGCGCGCAGGTCCTCGTGCCGTACTTGACTGGAAAGTGTCTGGCCACGGTGCCGAGTGTCGGGTCCACTTCGGCGAAGTAGACCTGGACCGCGTCATTGCTGATGTGAGCGGCGAATTCGTAGCGCTCACCCGAGCGGATCGGAATGGCGAAATATTGTCGTCCAGACCGGTACTCCGTGACGTCGTCGCAGAATCCCTGAGGAATGACGCCAGTCATTCCGGTCGCGAGGCTGCATTTTCCCGATCGATCGCTCCGAATCATCTTGTAGGTGAACTTCGCTTCGATGATGTGGCAGCCTGCGGCGACGCTGATTTCAGAGGCCGCGTTGTGCCTTTCCAACCGGTGGCCGTCGACGGCGACAATGACGCCGCGAGCACCACTCCGCTGAGCGCTGCCCGGCGAGCTCGAAGCCGAACCCACCAGAACCGCGGCCCCGGGCTTCCGACGAACGACCTCTGGCCCCGCTCTGGAGCCGTAGCGGCCAGCGCGGGCATCGGAGCCAAAACGGGCAGGCCGTGCACAACTGCTGATGAACACACCGAGCGCACACGACACGACGATACCCCTCTTCAGGGTCGAAAAGAAAGTTCCCCTTGGCATGTCGCCGCAGGTTTCCATAGGTGGGCCGCGGCATCAATGCCGGCGTGCCAGCGCCGTCGCCAGACGACGGAATGTCTGTTCCGCGGCTGACCCGAACGGTAGCGCCCCCCCGCTGGGCAGTTCGGTTAGCCTGTTTCGGTCAACTGCGCCGAGTGTTACCGACGGGTGGCCGGTACTTTCCGTGTGGGCCTGGCGCGGCCTCGGGCTTTGAGATAGTAAGCCTGGATGCGCGCGAAGGCCACGACCCGGGAGGAAAGCCTAGGCGAGCGCTCGGTGGCGGAGTTGTTAGCGGACGCGTATCTGACACAAGCTACGGGCACCTGGATCTTCGAGAGCGACCACGGCGCGCTCTCCGCGGTGCGTTTCGTGCGTGGCCTGGTAGTGCAGGCGACCGGAGTCTGGCAAACGACCTCTCTGGAGCGCGGCGCGCTTTCTGCCTTCTTGCCTGACGATGCGCTGAAGCTGGTCAGAGAGCATGCCGCAAAGTATCGCGTCGGTTGGTTCTTTTCGGTGGAGCAGCTCGCGCTCTTGCCGCCCGAGAGCCTGCGCGCAGCCTGCGAGGCAATGATCACGCGGGGCACGGAGCAGCTGAGCAAGCTGCCGCTCTCCACGCGCCAGCGCTTTCGCCCCGGTCAGGAGCGGCTGAAGGCCGTGCCGTGCTTGGAGCCCGGCCTGGTTCCGCTGAACCTGGTGATCACGGCCGAACTCGCGGACTCGCGGCCGCTGGCCAGAAGCACGCTTTGCCGTTTCCGCGACCAGCCGCTCGAACTCGTTCTCGAGGGGCGCTCGGAGCTCAGGGATCTGCTGCGAGGTCCGTCGCGCGCCATCTTCGAGAGTCTCAGTCGGCAAAGTCGAAGCCTCGTGGAGCTCGAGCGTATGAGCCTGGTCGCTCCGGACAGCCTGTACGCGACCGTGTACGCCTTGTGGATCACCAAGAAGCTCGTGCCCGAGCCGCGGGCGGGGCGTCAGCCCCAGCACCCCAACGACGTGCGTCCGACAACGACGAGCCGCCCTCCGCGAGATTCGAAGCGGGCGAGCGAACCGGTGGAGTCGCGACGCGGGGCCTCCCAGGAGCGCGCTTTGGAGGCCCGCGTGCTGGAGGCCTGGGCATTGGCAGAAGCCGACGCTCGGCGTGTGGAGAAGGCGAGTGCGTTCGTCTCGCGGGCTGCGCTGGTGTTTCCGAAGAACCCGCGGCTGCGCTACTTCTCGGCGTGCCTGCACCAGCGCGCCGGGCGCGTCGACGACGCCAGGGCGGAGTTTTCCAAGGCTCTCGAGCTGGACCCCGGCTACACGGACGCGCGCCGCGACCTCCGGCGCCTGGAGGCAGAGGTCAGCGCGCGCGAATCGGTGCGCGGACGCCTATTCGGCAAAGGTTAGTCGGTCGGATTCAAGGGTCGTCCGCTCGTGCCGTTCCAAGCTAGTGGACACGTGCTAGTTCGGATCGATTTTTCCAGCGGGTCCTCGGGGATCACCGCCACCCAGCCGCAGGGTAGGGTTGACTCGCCTGGGGGCGAGCAGACCTCGAGCGCGAGCGAGCCAGCGGCCGACGTGCAGATCAGCGACGAGGCGCGCTCGCTGGCGAAGCTCAGCGAGGAAGACCGAGAGAAGGTTCGCGAGCTCGAGGCAAGGGACAAGGAAGTGCGCGCCCACGAACAGGCACACAAGAGCGCGGGCGGAGCGCATACCGGCGCCATCTCGCTCACCTACGAGTCCGGTCCCGACGGCAAGCGCTACGCCGCCGACGGGGAAGTCCCTATAGACGTCTCGCCGGTAAAGGGAGATCCCTTGCAGACCCAGCAGAAGATGCAGCAGGTGATCCGCGCAGCGCTGGCTCCCAGCGCTCCCTCGGCAGCCGACCGGCGCGTCGCGGCGATAGCAAGTGCCACGGCGGCTGAAGCACGGGCTGAGGCAGCCCAGGAACGCCAGCAGGATAGCTGAGTCGCCGGACCGGCCGCGCGCTCGCACGCAAAGCCATAGGTTACGTGTCGAGGCACAGGCAGCACGCTCGGCAACGCTTCGGTTTGTTGGGGGAGGAAGCCCGCCCAACATGCCATCGACTCTTCGAACCGAACCAGCTGGCTCGAGGCGCTTCAAAAACGTAATCGAGTCGTACTAGCCTCGAATGGCGCCGTGGCAGCCATGACAGCAAACAACAAGTGGTGGGTGATGACAGCGGTGGCTATCGGCGTGTTCCTGTCGACCATCGACGGCAGCATCGTCAATGTCGCGCTCCCCATTCTGGCGCGGGAGCTCGGGGCGCCCTTCGCGGCCGTGCAGTGGGTCGTGCTCGCTTACCTGTTGACCCTGGTCACGCTGATGATGGCGGTTGGGCGCTTGGCGGATCTACACGGTAAGAAGCAGCTCTACGTGCTCGGCTTCGTCATCTTCACCCTGGGTTCTTTGTCCTGTGGGCTCTCACCCAATGTGGGTTTTCTGGTGACCTCGCGTGTAGCGCAAGCCGTCGGGGCTTCGCTGCTGATGGCGCTGGGCGCGGCCATCGCCACGGAGGCGTTCCCCGCGGAGGAGCGCGGCAGGGCTATGGGCACCATTGGTGTCATGGTGTCCATCGGCTTGATTTCCGGACCGACCGTGGGAGGTCTGCTGCTCGGCGTCTTCTCTTGGCACGCGATTTTCTTCGTCAACCTGCCGCTCGGTGTGCTGGGCACGACCCTGGCGCTCCGTGTCATTCCGACGCGCCCGCCGCCGCCGCCCGAACCCTTCGATCTGGCTGGCGCGCTCCTGTTGTTCGTTGCGCTTCTTTCCTTTCTCCTGGGCGTCACGTTGGGGCCGCAGCTGGGCTTCACTTCGCTCTGGGTGTTGCTGCTCGGCGCTGCCTCGCTGCTGGGTTTCGTGCTGTTCGTGCGTACCGAAATGGGCAAACCCTCGCCTCTGATCGATCTGTCGATGTTTCGCAGTTCTCGACTCAGCGTCCATGTCGTCACTGGTGCACTCACCTTCGTGGCCAGCTCCGGGCTCGTACTGTTGTTGCCCTTCTTCCTCCAGGACTTGCAAGAAAGGCCGCCTGCAGAGGCGGGCCTGTTGCTGGTGGTGGCTCCGTTGACCATGGGCATTGCCGCGCCGGTTGCCGGTTACCTTTCGGACAGGTTTGGCACGACGCCTCTCACCGCGAGCGGCCTGGCCGTGCTCGTCTTCGGCTACTCTTTGGTGGGAACCCTGGAACTCGACACTAGCTCCGCCGGTTACGTGGCGCGAGTCGCCTGGGTCGGCCTCGGCATGGGCATCTTTCAGTCCCCGAACAATAGCGCGATCATGGGGTCGGTTTCGCGGGACCGCCTTGGGGTGGCTTCCGGTCTGCTCTCGCTCACTCGTACCCTCGGGCAAACCACCGGCGTCGCGCTGATCGGGGCTGTCTGGGCCGCGCTCGTGCACCTCCTGGCACGAAGCCCACTCGGCGACGCGACCCATGCCCCCCATGTCGTCCAGCTCGAAGCGTTCGGTTGGGTCGTGCGCGGCATCGCGTTGGTCATGGCGCTGGCGCTCGGGCTGGTGCTCATGACCTGGGCGAAGGCGCCGAGAGCGGCGTCACGATGAGGCGAACGCGAGCTCGCTAGAGCCCCGACCGCTTGTCGCCAGCCGTCAATTGCACGGAGGACTGGTTCCGCGACACCCGAGGTGAAGCCCATGAAGCAGACTGGAGTCCGGCAAGAGCCCCTCCAGGCCCTGGGACTGCAGGGCAGGCTCTTGACGCCGCAGTGCGGGAATCGTGGTTGGCTGCACTCGCCACCGACCGAGAGCCTCGCAGCGAGAAGGCACTACAGCACGAAAGGAATCAAGCGCTTCGTGGTCCGACGGTATTCAGGGAACTGCTCGGGGTAGTGCTCGCTCAGGTAAGCATCGAGCTTGGGGATATTGTAGGCGTAAAAGAACACGAACAGGACCAAAGGAATCAGGCTGGCGTAGACGTTGCGCGTGACCAGCGCGTAGCCGCTCACCCACAAGAGGTCGCCGAAGTAGTTGGGGTGCATCGACCAGGCGAACAGGCCGCCAGTGAAGAGCTTGCCGCGATTTTCGGCGTGCCCCTTCCAGACATGCCGTTGGTACTCCGAGAGCGTATTGATCAGCGAGCCGCTGACGAACAGCAGGATCCCGAGCCCTTCGAGCCCTCCGAAAGGGACCGTCTGGGAGCGCGCGAGAAGTGGGAACCCGACCAGATAGAGCGCGAATGCCATGGGCACGGAGACCACTTCTTCCCAGGGAATGGTTCGCTTCAAAAAGACGAACAGGGTGAGCAAGAAGCGGGCGAACACGGTGAGGTTGAACGCGAACAGGAGCTGGTTTCGCGGCACGCACGGCTCCGGGCCGAATGCGCGCCACCCCTCGAACAGATCGCCGAACAGTACCGCGAAGGAGACTCCCACCAGCGCCGACTCCGCCAGCAGAATGCTGAACTTCTGTGGCAGGCTCGGGCTTTTGTTTCCGTACAATTCCATAGGACTCCCGGCGAAGCTGACGGGCCAGAGGGGCGACGCACGAGCCCCCTAACTCGATCTTCGTGCGACCGAACTGGGGATGCATTACCATGAGAGCGAGCCGGCGCCCAACCCTTCGACTGCCCGCGCCCGCCGCCCAATTCGGACATGCTCGTTTGCGACGATGGCGAACCGATGGGGTCGGCGCGGGCCTCAGGTGCTCGCTCCTCACGCGCCCGCCTCGAGGCGGACTCGGTCGGCTCGCGACGGACTTCCCCATTCGCGGGCCCTAATCCCCGTCGCTCTTCTTGGATGGAGCCGAGTTGCACTGGGTGCGCTGGAGCTCGTTTTTCTTGAGCGGCGTATAGCCAGGCAGCGGCCAGCGTACGGTTTGCGCCATGTGATAGAGTTCGATGCTCGAAACCTGCTCACCGTCCTGGTGCTCTTCGTTCCACTCTTTACAGAGCCACTGCAGGAAATAGGGCCGCACCACGGCGTGCTGATCCGACAGGATGTTGTCCGAAAACTTGCGCCATCGCTCGCGCTTGTACGTCTTCGAAGCGAGCTCGGGCGGGTCGAAGCTCACGGGTTTGCCATCGTTCCATACGTCCACGGTGTGGCCGTTCTTTTGGTGGGCGACCGTGACGAACCAGCCGCTGGTGTTGGGTGGGTTGGGCGCGAACATGCCCCAGTTGGCGTACAGGCGCAGTGCGATCAAGGGCTCGAACACCTTGCCGTCGACGCTGCCGCGGTGGAAGGCCGCGTAGACGGTGCCATAGCCCGTGTAGCTGGCAAACAGGAACAGGACCACGAGGCCGGCAAGCGTGGGCCGGAGCCGCGGGCGCGCCGGAGCCTTCAGCCAGCGACCGAGCCGGGCGAGCAGGGGCGTGGCTCGAGCTGCCCAGCGTACCAGACGCTGGTGCAGCCCCCGCGCGCGCGCCAGCTGGTAGCAGGGCATATCCCAGAACCAGCTGGGCAAGAGCAGCGTCCAGCACACCATCGCGACCCAAGGAAAAGGCCCGAGCTCCATGCAGAGGAACAGCCCGAAGTGGAACCCGCAAAACAGCGTCACCTGCAGCGTACGAAATAGGTGCGTACGCCAGGGCACGAAGAACAAGAAAGGACCGACCAGCTCCAGCCACCACACGCTCCAGGTCATGATCTGGAGCCAGCGCACGGGAAGCTGGCGAAATAGCTTGGCAAACTCGGTCGCGAATGTGTGGTGATACAACGCCAGGTGTATGGCGCTGCCTTGCACGTGCCAAGTCGGGCCGCTCTTCAGATGGGCGGTCACCACGTAGACCGCCAAGAGCTGCAGCACGATGACCATGCTGGCCAGGCTGAACACACGCCTCTGGCTCAGCCCACCGAGCAGGCCGACCTTTGCGCCGCGCTGTGTTCCCACAGGTGCGAGCAACGCGTCCAGCGAGAACCGCGCACCGAGCGGCAGAAATATCGCCCAGAACAGCATCACCCGCAGCATGTCGTCGCCGCCCTGCAAGATCAGGTAGTTGCGCCCGTGCAACGACACCAACAAAAGCCAGGACATGAATGCTGCCAGCCGGGTCTTGTAGCCCACGAGCAGCATGAACGCGAACACCGCGGCCACGCTGAACAGGATGATTTGGCTGGTCAGGTCGCCACCCCAGTTGTGAAACGAGTAGTAGAGCGGTGAGCTCCAACCCCCCAGCAGCCGCTCGCGTGGCATCAACCCTTCGTCGGTGTAGTGCGCGCGCATGTCGAGCGAGCGCCAGAATAGATCCGTCAGCAGTAGCACGCCGAGCCCCACGCGGAACAAGGCTACCGATCGGAGGTCCAACCCGTAGCGCGGTGCGAGCCACGGCAGCGCTTTGGTTCGAAAGTCGAACAACCATTCGCGGAAGGCGCGCACGGTCCGGCTTCGCCGCTTGCTACCGGCTTCTGGCCCATGCTGGCCAGGGGCGGTGCTTGAGTCGAGTCGTTGCGGTTCTTGCTCGAAACGAGAGCGGCGGAGAGCCTGAGTCATACGCGAAAGTGGACGCTCGAAGGCATACCACGCGATGTGCCCGAATCGAGGCTGGTCATTTCTTTCCAGAACGTGCGGCCTAGCAGGCTGCGCCATTTCGGAGCATCAGCGACGCCTGCTGGCGCCGTTTCAACTTCAACTTTCTCGCCTGGTAACCAATGTTCGGGTTTTTCACGCGATCTTCGCCACGGTCCAAGCCCGCGTCGCGCACGCCCTGGCCGAAGGGCCTCGCTCGGTCTGCACTCGTGGCACTCGGTGCGATTCGCGCGACCCACCCTTGACTACCCGTCGGACCATGCGACTCGCTTGCGGGTTCTGCGGAGCTGCGAGCCCCGCATCGACGACACTCCAGGCGCGTGGTGGCTGGAGTGTGACGGCGCCGCGCGTGCGATGGGGCGTACCGGTTACGAGGCCTCGACCACGCATCGCGACCCCATGTTCCCGAGCGTGCGTGCCTGCTGCTGAAGCAGGCGGCGTGGCGGGGAAGTAGTCAGCGTGCTAATCTGTCAAAACGTAAGTTGCGATTGAAGCTCCGCTCGCGGGGAGTTCAAGGTCCAGACGCGACTTCGAACTCCTACTCGTCTCTTCAGCGTGAGCCCATTCCCCCTGTTTGGTATCAGTGACCCGGTCAGTTCCTGCACACACCTGCTGGGAGCGCTCGTGTGCATCGTGATGGCGCGCCCGCTGGTGCGTCGCGCGCCCAGGGGCGCGGGCACTCGACTGAGCTTGTGGGGGTTTGCTGCATCCGCGGTGTTCTTGCTCACCATGAGCGGGGTCTTTCACCTTCTGCCGCGCGGTAGCGTCGAGCGCGCGGTTTTCCAGCGACTCGATCACGCCGGCATCTTCATTCTCATTGCCGGAACGGTCACCGCGGGCCACAGCCTGTTCTTCCGGGGTGTATGGCGTTGGGGCATGATCGTAGCGATCTGGATCCTGGGTATTTCGGGTCTGGTTGCAAAGGTTGTGTTCTTTCGACAGATCTCGGAGGGTGTGGGGCTCGTACTCTACCTGGCCATGGGCTGGCTCGGTGCGATCGCCATGCTGAAGCTGGCGTTCGAGCGGGGCTGGTACGCGGCGGCACACTTGTTTGCTGGAGGTTTGGTGTACACCGCCGGAGCGGTCGGCGAGTTCGTCGAGGGGGATCGGCTGACGGTGATTCCAGGGGTGCTCGGGGCCCATGAGTTGTTCCATCTCGCGGTCCTCGCTGCGCTCGCCATCCACTGGCGCTTGTTCCACCAGGCCGCCGCCCTCAAAGGCGAACCCGTGGTCGAGTCGAACCTCGTTGAAGCGCTGGCCGTGCGCCTGCCCTCTGCAGAGGGCGAACACCCGAGCACTCGAGCGCCGCGCATCGCGTGAGAGCTGGCCGCGCTCGGTGCTGACGCGGACGAGCGCGCAATGAGAGCTCCGTCCCAAGATGCAATGAGAAGCGCCGCCTGCGAGGGCTCGTGGCGGTTCGGGAGGTGCGTGCGCCCGGCGCCCAGCTGACCCGCCCTTGGTTTCGACCCGGCTCATGGAATAGGCTCCTCGTCATGAGCTTCAAGAGATTGCTGAGCCTTGCGCTCTTGGTTGCGGGGATGCTCGGCGCGCCACTCGCGTGCATCAAGAAAGAGCAGGTGGGCGCTGACAATGCGACGAGCGAGCCGCTCGGCGTGAATGTGGAGGGCAACCCCTTCCTCGGGGTCGACCTGTACTTGCCACTCTACACCAACGCCGATCAGGCACGTCGCCGGGTGGAGCGGAGCAACCCCGAGGAAGCCCGGTTGATTGCCAAGATCGCCGATACGCCGCAAGCGCGCTGGCTCGGAGAGTGGAGCGGGAACGTGGAAGTGACTGCGGGAAATCTGGCCAAGGCCGCGCAACAGAAACGTCAGGTGCCGCTGTTCGTCGCCTACAACATTCCCAACCGTGACTGTGGCCAGTTTTCTGCGGGGGGCGCCGTCGAGAAGCACGCCTATCGGAAGTGGATTCAGGGATTGGCGCGCGCCATCGGTCCCGAGCGCCGGGCGATCGTGGTGCTGGAGCCGGACGCCCTCGGCCTCCTCACTCAGTGTCTCGACGAACGGGCTCAAGAGCTACGCCTCGGCATGTTGCGCGAGGCGACGCAGATGCTCGAGGCTCTGCCTGGGGTTGCCGTTTACCTCGACGCGGGTCATTCCCGCTGGGTCCCGGCAGCCCAGATGGCCGAGCGTTTGAAAATGGCAGGTGTGACGAGCGCGCGCGGCTTCGCCCTGAATACTTCGAACTACATCGCCGACGCGGAGCTGATTGCCTACGGCGACGAGCTCAGCGAGCTCGTCGGGGGCGATGTCCATTACATCATCGACTCGAGCCGCAACGGCAACGGACCCGCGCCCAACAACGACTGGTGCAATCCTCCCGGCAGGGCCCTTGGGCGTCGGCCAAGCGCGGTGAACGACGGTTCTGCCCTGGACGCGTTCGTCTGGCTCAAGAACCCCGGCGAATCGGACGGTAGCTGCAACGGCGGCCCGTCCGCGGGACAGTGGTACCAGGAGCGAGCCTTGGAAATGGCGCGAAACGCCAACTGGTGAACATACACAGCCAGCGGCGGTAGGTGGCGTGCCTCAGCCTTGCCAGTGGCGGAGCAGGGGCCCCGCGGGCCCGGCTACCGGATCCGCGCTCGGGAGCGGCAAGCTCTTCATGTTACGTTCGGCTTCACCGAGCTCGTCGGCCTCGCCGTAGTTCATATCGTAGCTTCTGCCCCCCGCGTAGGCGCCCACCACGCTGAAGTCACTCGTCGATGCGAGGTTTCTATGCGACACACCAGCGGGAATGACGATGACATCCCCGGCGCTCAGCTTCAGCCTTGCACCGTTTGGCCCGCCCACTTGCAGCTCGGCTTCGCCCGCGTAACAGCCGAGCACCTCGTGGGCGGTGCTGTGGTAGTGATGCACGCGATAGACGCCGGCACGCCACCCGTGCGTCCAGTGGTTTTGCGTGAATGTCCGCTCGACCTCGCGCGGGTTCACCGGGCGCAGAAAAGCGCCGCGATAGACGAGCACGGGGCACCGTTGGTTGTTCGGAAAACCGTCTGCGGGCCCGAGCGGGATCTGTTCGATGTCGAGCTCAGCTTCGACCATTGGACTCTTGCCTGAAAGCAGGCATGGCGCTCGCGGCCGAGCGCGTCAAGCCCGACAAACTGGCCATTTCGGGGGTGGCGCGGAGTAACCGGCAACATGGCTGGCGTATTGGCCGATGATTGCCGGGGGCCGTTGCTACTGGAACACGCGCACGTAGTCGACTTCGTAGCGTGAGGGGAAGTGCGTGCCCGAGGGATCGCCGCCGGCCTGGCCTCCAATGGCGAGGTTCAGGAGCATGTAGTGGGGTTGGCGAAACGGGCTGTCGCCGCCCGGGTTCAGCATGTCGTCCAGGGTGGTGCTGTTGAGGGTTTCGCCGTCGAGCATCAGGTCGATGCGTTGGTCCGTCCAGACCATGCGCCAGACATGGAATTTGGCGTCCCAGTCGGGGTCATCGAAAGAGGACATGCTGCGGCTGACGGAGTCCCAGCGAGCTTCCCAACGTGTGCCGGTGCCGACGGCGGTGTTGGCGTGGATGGCGTCGCCGTAGTACTCGAGCATGTCGATTTCGCCATTCGACGGCCACTCGCCGCTCACGCCCAGGGTCCACCAGGCGGGCCACAGGCCAGGCGATGCCACCAGACGGCCGCGCATTTCGAAAATGCCGTACTGAAATTCCCGCTTGCCACGCGAGTGCATGGAGGTGGAGGTGTATTCGGAGGCTTGGCGATTGGTCTTCCAGTCGCTGCTGCCCGACTGATAATTGGGGTTCGCTACCTGTTCGCGGCGCCCTTCGATGATCAAAAAGCCCGCCTGTTGCCAGGCGTTGTCAGGCTGGTACCACTGGAGCTCCTCGTTGCGCACGAAGCCCTGTTCGTAGGACCAATTGTCCGGATCGGGCGCTCCCTGGCCGTCGAATTCGTCGGACCAGGCGAGCTCGTAGCCATCCGGAGGCACTATTGGAGCGGCACCGGGCTGACAGAGTTGCAAGGGGGGGTCGGTGCAGTCGACACGCGCTTCGGCCCAGTCGGCGTGGTCGCTGCCGTTGCCGCCGTCATCGCTGACCACGAGCCTGAGCTCGTTGATGCCGCTGACGTCGACCTCTACGGGAACACCGCCGTCGGCTCCGGTGAGTGTGCTCGACTGGTAGAGCAGCATGTCGTCGCCGTACACCTCGAAGACGACCGAGCCCGCGTCGCGAATCTCGTCGTCGAGGCCCACGGTCGCTCGAAAGCTGGTGCAGGCGCTGCCCAGCCGGTAGCCGATTTCTGCCGGGGCGTGCATGCCGAGGCCCTTGTCATAGACGACGTCGTCGATAGTGATGGGACCGCCGTCGCGTTCCGCGTCCTCGCCGTTCGAGAGGTTTTGCTCCACCGGGCCCCAGGCGTTGGTGCTGCCGCCGATGTCGCAGGTGTCGCTCAAAAACACGCTGCCGCTGCCGGCCGGCATGCCGCCTGCGGTGTTGGCGCTGCTGGTGTTGCTGCCTCCAACACCCGAACCGTTGGTGTTGGTCCCCGAGGCGTCCGAGCCCTGGCTAGTGGTCGTAGTCGAGCCGCCGCCGCTTTCACTCCCGGTCGTCGCTGCGCTCGTCGTCGATGACGCGGTGGTGCTGGAGCCGGCACTGGCGCCGCCGGAGCCGGCGCTCGTGGCAGTGACCCCGCTGCTCGCCCTGCCGGTGATTCCCGTCTCGGCGCCCGCCTCGTTGCTCGCGTCCTGGGAACCGTTGGGGTCTGCGCTTTTGGCGCCGCCACCGCAGCTGCTGATGAGCACGCCGAGGCCGAGGAATGCAGCCCATCGCATACTGGACTGTTATCATCGCAGGTGGTGCAGAGCTAGCAACGGTTGCTTGCCTTCACAGCAGGCATTGCTCCAGACCGTCGGGATTGGAAGCTTTCATGGCACAGTCGAATTGGTTCCGCGAGACACGCTCGCTGCATTCGGCAAAAGCCGGATCGCGGCGAGCCTTGGCGCGCGCCTCGTTGCGCAGCTTCAGGCGGTAGGGCGGGTCCGTTTCGGGACTGTCGGATTTGAGCAGTAGCGCGACGTATTTGTCCAGAAGAGCGAAGCACTCCTGCTCGCTCAGGGGCTTGTTGCAGCCTGGCAAGGATAGCGAGCAGAGCGCCGCAGCGGCGAGGGCGAGAGCCAGTCTCAATCGAAGCAGTCCTCGACGGCTTCCTTGGCGGTTTTCGCATTGCGCACACACTCGAGCGCCGAATCGGTAATCCTTTTCCCGACACAGTCTTTCATGGTGCTGTCTTTGAGGGAGTGCTTGGTTTCTTCGACTTCTGCCTGGATGGTTTTTTCATTTTGCGTCCCCAGGCTTTCTTTCAGCTGCAGTCGTGCCACTTGTTCGAGAATTTCCTCGCACTCTCGAACAGTGGCTGGGTGCCCACAGCTGGTAACCAGGCCGGCCAAAAATGGCAAGAGAAGACGCCGCATTGGAGGCGGGAGCTTTGCGCTTCGCGAGGCAGGAGGCAAGCCTCCGCATTGAAATCTGGACGTGTGTGCAGCTCCTGCTATTTTCTAATTAGACTCATGCCGAGCCCCGCCGCCAAACCATCCGCTGAAACTGCAGAGGTGTGGCTGCGCAAGGCGACGTTGGCGCAAGGGTCGAAAGAGCGGGCAAGCTTCGCTCGCAAGGGGCTCCGCGCCCGCGGGGGTCGAGAAGCGACGCTCAGGGCGATGTTGCTCAGACAGCTCTACCTGGCGTTCATGGAAGACCGGCGCTTCGAACGCGCGCTCAAGGTAGCGACCGATATCGTCGAGCTCGGCGTGATGCCGGACGTGGCGAGGCAAGATGCCGCGCGCGCTTGCTTGGGGCTGGACTCGGTAGAAGACGCGGTGCGGCATCTGCGCATCGCTTGCCGCGTGTGCCCGGCTTCGCGTCGGGCCTTTCACTCTTGGACCCTCGGCAGCGTCTACTACCTGTCGGAGCGCTTCGACGAGGCCATCACGGCGTTCCGCCGCGCGGCGGTCTGGGGTACGACGGACAAGCCGCTGTATCGCGCTCAACTGGCGCTGGCCACCCTGGCTGCCGGACACAACGTCGACGACCTGGAGGGGCTGCGTGACGCGCTGGACGACGCGCCCTGCGGACAGGGCTACGGGAAGTTTGTGCTCGGCGAATTGGCTTATTATTTGGGGGATCTGGACGAGGCGCACGCCTGTCTGGGTTCCTTCGTCAGGCGCACTTCGGGTGGGCGTGTCGCCCTGCAAGTCGCCCTCGAGCGCGAGCTCGCCAAAGCGCGGGTTCTGCTGGGGCGGCTCGACGAAGCGCGCCTGAAGCGGGCTTGACCCGCGCCCGGTTGGTCACAAAAAAGGTGAAACCTCGAACGTCCCTTTCAGGTATTCCACTTCAGTCATGCTTCCACGACGCCTCGTTGCCACGCTGCTAGCGCTCTTCGTCACGACGCTAGGGGTCGCCGCCCACGCTGCCACGGACCAGGCCGATCTATTCACTCAGGCGCTTGCCAAGGGCCCTCTGTATGCCGCGGGTGCGGCCGTGCTCGGTGGCCTGTTGGTGAGCTTGACGCCCTGCGTGTACCCCATGGTGGCCGTCACGGTCAGCGCCTTTGGGGCGCGCCAAACGCAAAGCCGCTGGGAAGGGGCCAAGCTGTCCGCCGCGTTCGTCGCCGGCATCGTGTGCATGTTCACGCCGCTCGGGGTAGTAGCCGGTCTCACCGGAAGTGTTTTCGGATCGGTGCTGCAAAGCCCGTGGGTCGTGCTCGGTATCGCCGTGTTGTTCCTGGCAATGGCGGCCTCCATGTTTGGCGCCTTCGAAATGACCCTGCCTGCGGGCCTCACCAACCGCTTGGCCACCATGGGCGGTATCGGTATCCGTGGCGCCTTCGCGCTGGGGTTCGTGTGCGGCATCATCGCCGCTCCCTGTACCGGCCCGGTGCTCACCGGCATCCTCACGTGGATCGCGCAGACCCAGAGTGCGACGCTCGGAGCCGCCGCCATGTCGGCGTTCGCCCTGGGGCTGGGCTTCCCCTTCTTCCTGGTGGGTGCCTTCGCCGTGCAGCTGCCAAAGAGCGGGCGCTGGATGGTGCACGTCAAGTCCGTGCTCGGCATCGTGCTCATCGTGGTCGCTCTTTACTTCATCAACCTGCACTGGCCCTTCGGCTCGCGCCTGGTTAGTCCGAGCCCGCTCTTCTTCGTCATCCTGGGGGTCGCTGCCGTGCTGGGGCTCCTGTTCGGAGCAGTCCACCGGGACTTCGCCGAGCCCAGCAACGCCGGGCGCGTGCTCAAGGCGATCGGCGTCGCGCTCGTCAGCGGAGCGGTCTTCCTCGGCATCGCCGCCGCCAACCAATCCGACGAAACCCTCTCCTGGGAAAAGACCGACTACCAGGCGGCGCGCGACAAGGCCCTCGCCCAGCAGCGTCCGCTCCTGGTCGACTTCACCGCTTCCTGGTGCCTGTCCTGCAAGGAGCTGGAAAAGCACACCTTCTCCCATCCTGCCGTCTCCCACGAAGCCGGTCGTTTCGTCGCCGTTCGCGTCGACGCCACCGACGATGAAGACCCCAAGGTCGAGCGCGCCTTCGCCGAGTTCGGCATCAAGGGCCTACCCACGGTCATCCTCTACGACTCCCAAGGCCACGAGGCCAGTCGCTTCAACGACTTCGTCGAAGCCGAACCGTTCCTGGCTGCCCTGCGCGCCGTCAACTAGCGACTGGTTCGCTGTCCGCGCCGTGGGGCCATCGACAGACACCTCACAGGCCCCTCGGCGCAGGCTACGACCCCGGTGCGTGCGTCGAGTCGCAGGCGTCGGTCGGCGGCGCCGAACGCATGCTGCCAGGGCGCTACCCAGCAGTTCGGGCACTCATCTGGCCCCGGACAGCATGAGTTGGGTCGAGCGCGCAGCGGCAGCACGTGGTCGAGTGCAAACCGGTGGGCTTGACGTTTGCGCCAGTCGGCTCGACGCTCTGGCCACCTGACAAGGAGGAAGAGCATGAAAGTTCTAGTGATCGGCGCCACGGGAACGATTGGCGCAGCCGTAGCCAGTGCATTTGCCCGCAAGCACGAGGTGCTCGAGGCTTCCCGCAAGGGTGGCCTGAAGGTGGACATCTCCGACCCAGAATCGATCCGGGCGCTTTACTCCAAGGTGGGCAAGGTCGACGCCGTGGTGTGCTGCGCGGGCAACGGTGTCATGAAGCCGCTTCCAGAGCTCACCGATGCCGACATCGCTGCCACCGTGCAAGACAAGCTCATGGGTCAGGTCAACCTGGTGCGCTTCGGCATCGACCACATAACTGACGGCGGCGTGTTCCTGCTTACCTCCGGCATCTTTTCCCAGAAGCCAATGCCGGGCGTTCCCGCCGTGGCCATGGTCAACGGCGCTCTGGAAAGCTTCGCTCGCGCAGCCGCACTCGACCTGCCGCGCGGCATACGCATCAATACGATGTCGCCGCCCTTCATCAAAGAAACCGCCGAGAAGATGGGATTTCCCGGAGGGCTCCCCGCAAGCGACAACGCGAAGGTGTATCTCGAGTGGCTCGAGGGTAGCGAGACCGGGCAAGTCGTCTTCGTCGAGTAGGGGCCCGATGGGCAGCCAATTCCTCAAGGGGGGGCATTTGGGTCCTCCCAGCATTTCTACCCAACCTTTCTTCGTGGATGGAATGTTCCGTTCGTTCCTCACAATCGTCTCATCATATTTTGTATTCGTCCCGAGCGTAGCCGATTTCGCCTGACGTACGCCGTTTCGCTCGCTAGGTTTCTTTGCGTCGGCTTGTGACGGGCGTGGGCTTGGCCCATGGTCGCCCGACACGGCCAAGATCGCGCAGTGCCGAGGAGACGAGACCAATGAAACATTCGGGTAGCAGGACCAGGAAATACCCACTGATTGCCCTCCAGTCCGTCGTGCTTACGGCGATCGGCGCGAGCGCCTGTTCGAGCTCTGAAGATCCGCAGTCGACCACTCTCGGAAGTGACGGCTCGTCGACCATGAGCGCAACGAACACGGGGGGGACCGCAACCATGGGGAGCTCCGTCAGCACTAGTTCCTCTGCAACGAGTGGTTCGGTCGCGGCCACTAGCTCCGGCACCACGGGCGCTGCCACCACAGGCGGCGTGACCTCGGGCACGATGAGTTCGAACACTACGGGGACCACTGGCACGAGTGCGGGCGGCATGGGCGGAACGACCGGCACCGTCTCCACCGAGGGCACGAGCACCGGCGGCGCCACCGGGACTACCGGGGGGACCCCGAGCAGCGGATGTGGCGCGGAAGCACCCGAGAGTGGTCGCTTCGACATCGACGTGGACGGCCTGACGCGCGAGTACATCTTGCGTGTCCCCGACGACTACGACTCGAGCCAGCCCTATCCGCTGGTCTTTGCCTGGCATCCGTGGGGGGGCTCGGCCGAGCAGACCGCCGGCTCCGGGTTTGGCGGTGGGTACTATGGCCTTCAGGCGGCGGCCGGTGACAAGACCATCCTGGTCTCGCCCGAAGGCATTGACTTTGGAGGCAACGGGTTGGGCTGGGAGAACCCCAACGGTCGCGACGAAAACTTCATGCGTGCCATGCTCACTCGCTTCGAAGAGCAACTCTGCGTCGACCAGAGCCGGGTGTTTTCTACCGGGTTCAGCTTCGGTGGCATGATGTCCTTCGCGCTCGGCTGTGGCGCAGCCGACGTGATTCGGGCGGTTGCGCCCCAGTCCGGCAATACGAGCGTTTCCGGTTGCAAAGACGGCGATCTGCCCGTGGCTCTGATGGGCTTTCACGGCACGGAGGACACCGTCGTCGATATCTCCGGTGGTCGAACTGGTCGCGACATCATCGCTGAGCGCAACGGTTGCTCGCAAACCACGACCACGGTGCAAGGGGGCTGGTGCGATGTAGCCGGCGATAACTATCAGCCGTGCACGTGCGAGAGCTACGACGGCTGCATGGAGGGCTACCCGGTCATCTGGTGCGAGTTCACCGGACCTCACACCCCCGCAGCGAACGCTGGGCAAACCCTCTGGGACTTCTTCTCGCAGTTCTGAAGCGGGCGCGCTCCGGCGGAGCGAGCGAGGCTCTCGGCGAGGCTCGCGAGACGCTGGCCAATCTCGAGCCGGCTCGAGCTATCGGCTAAGGCTCCGCGTAAGAGGCTAGAGGGATGGCCTGACCAACCGGTCGCTTTGAGCGCAGCTCGGGCCCTCACAGGGGCCGGGACCGAGGTTGGAGCGACGTGGTCAGCCCTCTCGAGCCCAGGCTGTCGGATCGGTCCGCCGGATGCTCGCGGAATCCCGCGCCGCCGGGCCCAGCTTGGCCGAGTCCACCCCTGCTTCGCTGTCAACTCTGGTAGGATGAGCAGAAGTCTTTTCATGCGAAGGAATGGAGTGGATACGGAGGCCGCTTCGGGACCCTGTCGAGTCGCCGCTCCGGGGCAGGGCACGTGACCAAGCCGACGTGGACGGCGGGCAAGATAGCTCTCGTGGTGTTGCCCGTGGCGCTCTTGGCGTTGCTCGCGTTCAGCCTGCGCGACATCGCGACTACTCAACAGCTCTTCGTCCACACGACTTACTACTTGTTGATGGGTCTGGTGCTTTGCTGGGCGGGAACGTACCTGTTTGCGGCTCGGGAGCTGCGCAGGGAAACGGTCGTCGCCTGGGCGAAAGAGAACTGGCCGGGCCTGCTCGTCGCGCTATCCGTGACGGTCATCGCTGGGCTCGCGATAGAGCCTGCCTTGCGCATGCTTTCGGACGAAGCGAACCTGGTCGGAACCTCGAAGAACCTGTTTGCCTCGAAAACGGCGACCTTCACTGTCTCGGGCAAAAACTACTACGGCAATTACTGGGACGTCGACGTGGCCATCGACCGTCGCCCGACGCTGTTCCCTTTTCTCGTCAGCCTGGTTCACTCCGTTTGCGGCTATTCGTATGGCAACGCCTTCCTGTTCAACTTGATGGTGCTGCCAGCCTTTGTGCTGGTGTCGTATCGGCTCGCCAAATCCCTGGGTGGGGAGATCTTCGCAGTCGTTGCTTCGTTGTTCGTGGTGGCTCACCCTGTCACGTTGATCTCGGTTCGTTCAGGGGGGTTCGACTTCTTCGCCACTTTCTTTGCACTCCTCGTTCTCAAGAGTCTGCTCGACTTCTGTCGCCGCGAGTCCCCAGCGAAGCTGGCGATTCTGTGGATGAACCTCTGCATGTTCGCCGAGATCCGCTACGAGTCGGTCCTGTTCGTTCCACCGGTCGTGGTGCTGTTGCTGCTCTTCAAGAGGGTCACGTGGCGCCGGCTGCGCCCTTATGCTTTCGTCTACGCGCTCACGCCCGTCTATTTCATGCCGCGAGTTTGGCAGTCGATTTTACGTGGCAACATTCCCGAGCAGGAGCCCGGTACGGTCACTTTCAGCTTCGGCCACTTCCTCGACAACGCTCGCGAGTACTTCGAGCCCGTGCTGTCGCCGTTTCAGTCCCATCCTGCTCACTCTGCTGTCTTGATTGCCCTGGGCGCCGTCGGCTGTGCGTTGTGGCTCCGGTGGCTGCTCGCCCGCTTGCGCGAACGTGACTGGAAGTCGCCCGAGTCGCGATTCGCCGTGTTCGTGGCTGCCTGGATGCTGGTCCAGGTAGTCATCGTCTTCAGCTACGTGTGGGGGCGGGCTCAGTACCCATCCTCCGCGCGTCTGGTCATCGCGATAGATACGTTCTTCTCGTTCGCCGCTGCCTGGACCCTTACGTTTCTGCTGAAGCGGTGGAGACCCTTCATCCCCATACTGCTGGCCGCAGCGGTCCTGGCAACCCAGCTACCGGTGGCCTCTCAAGCTCGGTTCATGAATCGGCTGACACAGACTCGGGAAAGTGCCATGACCTGGCGCTTCTTCGAACGCCTGGACAACAAGCGTATCCTCATCGTCACGGACCGACCCAACCACTTCACCATCATGAACTACGGCGCGATGAGCTTCGCCAGCGCCAGGCGTGACCCGTACCTCTTGACGGCCTTCGCCCGCCATCTGTTTCGGGATGTCTACCTGATCCAGCCGATCAAGCTGTCCACGAACGAGCCTCTACCAGGCTTCGAGATCTGGCCCGATCGCAAGCTCGAGACGGTGCTGGAATTCCAGAATGACGCGAACGTGCTGGTGCGCATCTCGCGCCTGGCACGTTGAACACGACCAAGGCAGGTGCAGCGGGAGCAGTGAAGTCCGAAAGGGGCGTCGGGGGATGGAGTCTCTCAGAACTCGTACACCGCGAAGCGTCCCCGTTCGAAGACCGGGTGGTCGGCGAGCTGTGGGGGCCAATGCACTCGGTTGCCTTTTTGGAGGATGAACCAGCGGATGCCGTAGGCGCGCGCTGTGCCGACGACGAGCCCTGGCAGACGAAGGCCCATGAGGCGATCGACGGCGGCGGTGCGCGCGGCGACCATTTCGCCGCGAAAGGGCATCCAGGTCATGGTGTGCGAGACGAAGCTCTTTCGCTCGGACAGGGCGGCAATGGCGTAGGTCCGGTCGAACAGCGAATCCTGAAAGATGTCGTCTGCGTTCCCATGGCTACCGAGGTACTCCGCTACCTGAACCATGGAGCTCGGAAGTCGGACGGGAGAGATCTTGGGCATCGCCCACATCAGCTGGACCCCTGGTCCAAATAGCGCCGGCACGGCCATGAGCAAGGCGGCCAGGCCGAGCATGACGGGGCGAGCCTTCTTCTTGGTGTGCGCTGATTCGAGCAGAGTCGACCCCAAGGCTGCACCGACCCAGGCTGCCACGAAAAAGTACACAATCATGACGGGGCGGTGCGAGAGCTCGTCGGGCGTGCTGCTGTCGAAGTCGAGCGCCAGACCGAAGAACATTATCAAGAAATTGGCAATCAAGAGCAGAGGAAAAAGCAGGTGAAGCAGCGGTACGCGTCCGCGCAGCCGGATGACGAGAACGACGAGCAGCGGGACGAAGAGCCCGAGTGCCGCGAACAGTACGTAGGGGATCCCGTACCCCAGGTTGGAAGTCCACGGGAACTGCCGCCCCATATGCTGGACCAGGATTTGCTTGAACGCTCCGGGGGTGGCGAAGCTTTGGATCAGGCGCAGGATCTCACCAACTGCCGAACCGTCGAAGCGGATCAGAGGCACGCCCGGCACCTTTTGCCCCAGGGTGAGCGCAACGCCATACGACACGCACGCTGCGGCGACCCAGAGGGCTCGCTTTCTTGCGCCCAGCTCTGCGCGGAAGAACAGCGCTGGGATGAGCAGGAGCAGAAGCGCACTGGCGATGACGTAGTGCAGCTTGTAGCCAGCGAGGATGGCCGCGACCGCCCAGCCCGTGAACAACTGAAGGCGATTGCCCCGTGAGCACCCCTGAAAGACGAACAGCCAAGCGACCGCCAGGAGCGCCAGCCCGTAGGTGGCGCTGGGCGAAATCTGCGTCAGCCAGTGATACGACATGAAGGTGTTTTGCATGCCTTGCTGCGCGCCGTCGGGCAGCAAGAGCAGTGCAAGCGAGGCGCACAGGCCAGGCCAGGCACCCCACAAAGATCCGAAGAACGCGTAAGCGGCGAGCCCTGTGAAGAAGACCCCCACGGGCGCCAAGATCCCGGCAAACGCGGTATATGAGTGGATTCCCGACGCCGCCTTGATGAAGGCGGGCAGCATATAGACCCCATAGTGGTAGAGGCGAGCAGGCACTCCAGCCATGCGAAAGTCTTCGATGCTCGAGGCGCCATGGCTTTCGGCAAAGATACGGATATGCACGGCGTGGTAGAAGCCGTCGACCCATGGTTTGAAGATCACCAGGTGGTCTTGCTTCGATATCGGGTCGATCGAGTCTTGGCACCACAGAGTGGTGGCGAGTGCTGACAGTCCGATGACCCAAAGTCCGGCGAAGGTCTCGGGGCTTTGCATGCGCCGCCGGGTCGAAAAAAATGCTGCCCCCGCGAGCGCGAGCAAGATGCCGAAGTCCGCTAGCAAGCCCAGTGGGGAGAGCCAGGCGAGAGCGAGCAACGCCGTGTTGATGACAGCGTATCCGACTAGCAACCGCAGTGGTAGGTCGAAGAGAACGCCCCCGGCCAGCGGCTGAAGGCTCGCGACGAGCGAACCGGTGAGGTAGTACCCGAAGAACAGCGCCTCGCAGGCGATCAGGGTGAGAACGGAAAAGGACCCACCCGCGACGGCCGCCCAAGTGGCGACCAGGCCGCCCATGAGTGCCACGGCTGCCAGGTCCGGCTTGCTGGTGGTGACCGTCAGGCCGCGCAGCGCACGCGGGCTCCACCTCATAGTCCATGCTCGCTTTGGCGACGGGCTTTGCCTGTTCGCGTTTTCCTGCCCTGGAAGAAGCCCGGGATGAGCGACTGCCCCAGCCGCATTCCGAGATACAAGGGGACGGCCTGCCACGGATGGATCAGCCGCCTTCTTCGAGTCAGTGCAAACGTCGAGACGGCCCGCGCCGTCCCTCCGAGTGATGCCGAAAAAGCGTCTCTGAGCCAAACCATCCAGGCTGGAAACTCATTGGCCATCGTGGTGATCGACGTAGGCACCGGTCCCAGTAGAACTTGTTGAAAGATCAGGTCGGTCCCCGTGTACATCCTGGACCAGACGTCGAAGCAGCTGGTGAGAGCGCGCTTGCTCGTGGTGTAGCCGAGAGCGTAGGGGTTGCCGACGTAGTTGACCATGGAACTGATGGCGACCACGTGGCGCGGAGCGCGGGCCGGCGGCAATTCGGTGAGTGGCCCAATGAAATTCAGGACACCGTAGAGGTTCGTGTCGAGGACCGTCTTGTAGGTGGCAAGCTCGAAGAACGCGTCGTTGTCGACTCGGTTGATGCCGGCGTTCAAGAAGAAGACGTCCGGCAGTTGCCTGGATTCGGCGAGGTCGGAAACGAGCTCTCGGACTCGCTCGGCGCAGCGTACGTCCACGCATTCGAAGCGAACCGAAGGATACCGGGACTCGAATTCCGGAACACAGCGGCGGTTCACGGATACGACGTTCACGCCGCTTGCCTGATAGTGTTCGAGAAGAGCTCGACCGACCCCCGAGGTCGTCCCCGTAATGAGCACACTCTTGACCTGCATCTAACCTCTACCGTCATCGAACGCTCGCGCGCGGCGCGATCGCCGCGTCAGCGTGCTCTGCGATCGCCTCGCGAGAAAGCTGTCGATTGCTTCCGGCGTGGCGAATTGCTCGTCGCCGCATCGAATTGCTTTGCGGATGAACTTGGGCCGCCGCTTGGCTTCCTCGAAAATCTTGATCAGGTATTCCCCGAGGATGGCCATGGCGAGCAGATTGAGGCTACCAAAAAAGGCGACCATCAGGCCGATAGTTGCCAGGCCGTGAGGGACTTCCGGGTGGCGCAGCGTGTCGACCAGTAGATAGACGAGCGCCCCGAAGGAGAGTGCCGTCATCACGCCTCCGGCGTATCCAAGGAGCTCTATTGGGACGAAGGTGAACGAAAAGATGCCCTTTTTGGCCCACCATATGTTCTTTGCGAAGCTGTGGGTCGAGCGTCCGAAGGCTCTTTTCGGGCGGACGTAGTCGACGCCCGTCTGCGTGAAACCCACCCAGGCTCGGAGCCCACGCAGGAATTGATCGGTTTCTGGCAGAGCGAGCACTGCGTCGACGACCTTTCTGTCCATCAGCGCGAAGTCGCCTGCATCGAGCGGCATCGGTACTTCGGAAATGCCGCGAAAGATCCGATAAAAGGCCCGAGCGAGGAGTGCCAGCAAAAGCGAGCCTTCGCGCTTCGCGCGACGCCCGTAGACCACGTCATTCCCCTCGCGCCACTTCGTGTAGAATGCGGCGATCAACTCCGGCGGATCCTGGAGGTCACCATCGAGCAGAATGACGGCATCGCCGGTTGCGAGCTGCATCCCGCTCACGAATGCGTTCTGGGAACCAAAGTTCCTCGAGTGCTCGATGGCGAGCACATGATCGTCCGTGGCTGTCAGGTCCTTCAATACGGAATCGGCATGATCTGGGCTGCCGTCGTTGACGAAGATGATTTCGTACTTCACGCCCAGGCCGGACAGCACGCTGCCGAGCCGCGCGTGCATCGGCACTATTGCCTGCGCATCCTTGTAACAGGTGACGATGGCAGACAGCAGCGGCACGGGTACGGAATCACGCATTCACGAGCTCCTCCAAGCGCGCGGCGAGCGATGGTCCCCGAAGCCCGCTCTCTTCCTGGTGCCAGCGTTGGCTGCCGTAGCGCCCCGAAGGATATCCGGCGGCATGCAGGCAGGTCAAAGAGTCGGGAACCACACCCGAGGTCAGAAGCAGGTAGCTCAGGGCCTCACCGAGGCCGCACGGTCGATAGTGCTCTTCCAGGGTGATGACTCGGCGCTTGTCTCCGATGCTTGCTGCGAGTTCAACGGGCAGGGGGTCCAGTGGGAACATCCCGACACTCCAGATCTCGAGTTCGTCGAAGAGGTCCGGAGCCCCGAGCTCGTACAAGCCCTGCAGAACGGGGCCCATGGCAACGACGACGGCGCTGCGCCCCTGCTTGAGCCTGCGCCACGGCGCGAAGGCGGGCAGCGCTTCAGGGAGCTCGGCGGGCGCGTTCAGTCGCAAGTAGTTCGGCAGAGGGTCATCGGCCATCTGGGTGATCACCGAAGCCACATCCGCGGCCACCAGCGGGATGTAGATCCTCATGTTGGGCAGCGCTCTGAGGGCGCCCACGTCCTCCAAGGCATGATGGGTGGCTCCCATGATGCCGTAGCCGTAGCCGCCGCCGTTACCCACGAGTTTGACGGGAAGCTCGTGCAAGCACACGTTATCGCGGATCTGGGCGTAGGGGCGCAGGACCGTGAAGGCAGCCATGCTGTACACCCAGGGAAGCTGACCCTCGCGCGCCAGGCCTGCGGCCAGTGAAATCGCGTTCTGTTCCGCTACCCCGGCATTGATGAAGCGCTCACCGTACACCTGGGCGACCCCCTCGAGGGCCATGTAGCCGAGGTCGACCGTGATGAACACGAGATCCGCGCGCTCACCGAACAGCGCGACCATGGCCCGAGCAAATTCAGTGCGCATCCCGCGTGCCGTTCAGAAGCGCCTGGTGCGCGTGCGTCAGCTCGTCGAGTGCCTCCTCGTATTGGCCGTCGTCCATCGGCAGGTAGTGGCAAGCCACCGTGTCCTGCATGCTGCGCACTCCGTTGCCTTTCACGGTGTTGGCAATGATGGCCACAGGGGCCTTGCGAGCGTCGATCGCCCGCAAGCACTCCTCGCGCGCGGCCAAGAGCGAAGTGAAATCGTGACCATTGGCGACGACCACGTGATAGCCAAAGGCGCGCAGCTTGGCATCGAGTGGTTCGAGCGCCATCACGTCCTCGGTACGGCCGATTGCCTGGAGCTGGTTGCGGTCGATGACCCAAACGACGTTGGTCATCTTACGATGAGCAATGAAGAGGGCCGCTTCCCAGACGCTGCCCTCGTCGAGCTCGCCATCGGAGGTGACGCAAAAAAAGCGCCGCCCCCGGCGCTCGAGCAGCGCGCCGAGCGCCATGCCCGCGCTCAGGGAAAGGCCATAGCCGAGACTACCGGTGGCAAACGGGATCGCCTCGAACGCATTGAACGGTGGCAGAGCCGAAAGCAGCGTCCCCTCCTCGTAGAAGGAATCGATCTGGCTCTGGCTGAGGTGACCGGCCTCGTGAAGCAGGGAATACAGCGCCGCCACGGCGTGGCCTTTGGAAAGGACGAGCCTGTCGTCGCCCTTCATCCAGGCAAACTTCAGAAAGACCAGAATCTCGGCGCAGGAAAGTGAGCTACCGATGTGTCCCGCCTGGGCCTTCTTGTACATGCCGAGGAATCGCCTCTTGACCGAGAAGGCGCGCTCCAGAAGCATCGTCGTATCGTCGCATCCCATTCGTCACGTCTTTCGCGTTCCCAAGCTTCGCTGACGAACCGGAAAACGGCAATGGCCTAACGAGAAATCGAGGCAAGACTGCGCTTCGCGCGGACGCTTGTGCTGGCAGATCGGGCTATTGGCCGTAACCTGCCTCGACGACGTTCGCGTGGACTGCCTCGTCGGTCGCATCGGAGGGGTAGCCAGCGACGATGGCTCCTTCGTAGAAGGTCCCTTCACTCGCGTTGTTGTTGCTATAGCAGCAGTCTCCGCCGCTTCCGAGAACGATGGCCCCTCCCTTCTTCATGGGGTTTTTCCCGGCGGGGAGTGAGCCCTGATAGTACGTGTTCAATGCGGGAGAGGTCGCGTCAGCGCCTTTCAGTGCGTACTCCGTCGTACCGTTGTTCTTCTCTATGGCTGTGACGTACGGGAACGGCAAGCTCGTCAAGTTGGGGTTCTGGCTGGTGTTGCTCCCCGAGACGATTCCATCTTCCATATCGGCCATGACCCACGGACCATCGCCGGCTCCGGTGCCCCAGATGGTGCAATTGCCGAAGTAGACGGAGTCCATCGTGGGGCCTCCCTCGTAGTC
This sequence comes from uncultured delta proteobacterium, assembly GCA_963809955.1. Taxonomy (GTDB): domain Bacteria; phylum Myxococcota_A; class Polyangia; order Polyangiales; family Polyangiaceae; genus JAICQQ01. Next base: position 208,804 of record CAWELQ010000021.1, on the reverse strand, counting down.
TCGGCTGACTTGAGCCGTTCCGTAGTCGTAGCAACAGCCGCCGTTGAAGTGCACGCCGCTCGTCACCATGTAGATGCCTTGCGGGTTGGCTCCCTGGGGCGTGCCCGAATCGGTGCCGTCTCTCCAATAGGCCTGGCTGGGCCGTGTGTAGAGAGAGTACACCTTGTGACCGCCCACCATCAGCGACTCGGCGGCTGCGTTTGCGGCAGTCATGCCCGAATGGCCTCCGACGGTACTGTCCGGGGTCTCGGCCTCGACGAAGTTCCCGTGTCCGGACTGGTCGTACACCCTCCAGATGGTGCAGGACGAGCCTGAGCAGAACGTCTCTTGAACACTGGAGTCAGCAAAACCCCCTGGGCTCAAGACGGGAATGTCTTGGGTCATGCCGTCCGCTCGCTTGACCTGGTACAGCGGTCCGTCGTACGCGCCAAAAAGGGCCCGCACCGTGCTGTGCGCCGCAACACACGTCTGGCCCGCGGCCTCATAGATGTCGCAGGGCCCGGTGCCGGTCGTCCCGGTTCCCCCCGTTCCTCCCGAACCGCTCGATCCGCCCATGCCGGTGGTGCTGCCGCCCATGCCGGTGGTGCTGCCGCCCATGCCGGTGGTGCTGCCGCCCATGCCGGTAGTGCTGCTGCCGCCCATGCCGCCCGCACTCGTCATGCCGGCAGTCCCTTCCCTCTGGAGGACAACCGTGCCCGTCAGGGCCGACATCTCGGGGGTGACGGTCAGGGTGTCGCTCGCGGCGCAATACGAGTACGTCGCATTCTGGGCCGTGAGCGTATTGTCCGCGGTCGTATAAGTGCTGCTGGGTTCAGTGAAGGGGAGGATGGCTCCCATGCCCCCCGCCTGCTCGGTGCTGAGGGCGCAACTGCACTGACCAGTCGTATCGTCGCATGTGGCGGTCTGCCAGCCGAGAGCCTGGAAGATGTTGCCGATCCGGTTGCACCCCACAGCCACCGACGAAACCGAGAGGCAGGCGGCCTCGAGCGTGATCGTAGCGTTACCCATCGTCGTCGTGTTGTCGGTATAGGTGCCGTCGGCGTTCAGGACCAAGGTTCCGGTCGTCTGAAGGGAACCGCTTACCGGTACCGTCTGGCAACCGAGACTGCTGAGGGAAACGTCCATTTCTCCGGACAATTCCAGACAGGAAGACGTGACGTTCCAGGTGCCCACTACGTCGCCGCCGCACGCGGACACGTTGTCACAATCCACCGGACCACCCGTGGTGCTGCCCGTCACGGTCGACCCGCTGCTGCTCTGTCCTCCCATACTGGTCGAGACGCCCGTGCTACTCTGCATGCCAGTGCTGCTCTGGCCGCCAGAACCGGTAGCGCTGCTGGACTGCTGGTCGCTGGAGCTGTCACTGCAGCCCGCCACCGTTGCCGAGGCGATCACCAACCCGCCCAAACGTGTAAGAAATTCTTTTCGCATAGAGAAACTTCCGAAGTGGACGCTTTTGCTTCAGCCAGTCTAAAGGCACCCGACAATGTCCTGCATCGATGTTCGGGTTGGCTTAGCCGCGCCTGACCTCCAAGGTATCGCGGTTGGAGAGCACGACGAGGGGGAGAATTTCTTCCCCCCATGACTTCAAACCTTTAGGCGCTAAGGGGGGCCTTTTACTTGTGAAGGTCGAAGCGGTCCAGGTTCATCACCTTGTTCCAAGCGGCCACGAAGTCGTGGATGAACTTCGCCTGGGCATCGGAGCTTGCGTAGACTTCGCAAAGGGCGCGGAGCTGCGAGTTGGAGCCGAAGATGAGGTCGACGCGCGTGGCGGTCCACTTCGGTTCGCCGGTCTTACGGTCGTGCCCTTCGAACACATCATTGTCGGGGCCGGTCGCCTTCCATTCCGTGCTCATGTCGAGCAGGTTCACGAAGAAGTCGTTGGTCAGCACTCCAGGCCGATTGGTGAACACCCCGTGCAGGGTCTGCCCAACGTTGGTGCCAAGGGCGCGCATGCCGCCGACGAGCACGGTCATTTCGGGCGCAGTAAGGGTGAGCAGCTGGGCCTTGTCGAGCAGCAGCTCCTCCGCAGTTACTGAGTACTTCGCCTTCTGGAAGTTGCGGAAGCCGTCCGCGAGAGGTTCCAGCACGGCCATGGCCTCTGCATCGGTCTGCTGCGCCGAGGCATCCATGCGTCCGGGCGTGAAGGGGACTGTCACCTCGTGACCGGCAAGCTTGGCTGCCTGTTCGACGCTGGCACAGCCGCCGAGCACGATCAGATCGGCCAGTGAGACCTTCTTGCCGCCGGACTGAGCGCCATTGAAGTCGGCCTGAATGCCTTCGAGCGTCTCGAGCACCTTCTCGAGCCGCTCGGGCTGGTTGGCTTGCCAGTTTTTCTGTGGGGCGAGACGGATGCGGGCTCCGTTGGCACCGCCGCGCTTGTCCGAGCCACGGAAAGTGGACGCCGACGCCCAGGCCGCCGTAACAAGTTCGGAAGCCGAAAGCCGCGAAGCGAGGATCTGAGCCTTCAGGGAGGCGATGTCCCGCTCATCGATCAACTCGTGATCGAGCGGCGGGATGGGGTCCTGCCACAGGAGCTCTTCCTCGGGAACCTCCGGCCCGAGATAGCGCGCCCGTGGGCCCATGTCGCGATGAGTCAGCTTGAACCACGCGCGAGCAAAGGCGTCCGCGAACTCGTCGGGATGCTCCATGAAGCGCCGCGAGATCTTTTCGTAGGCCGGGTCGAACCTGAGCGAGAGGTCGGTGGTGAGCATGGAGGGAGCGATGCGCTTAGACTTGTCGTGGGCGTGCGGCACCGTGCCGACTCCCGCGCCGTTCTTGGGAGCCCACTGATGCGCACCGGCCGGGCTCTTGGTGAGCTCCCATTCGTAGCCGAACAGGTTCTCGAAAAAGCCCATGCCCCACTGGGTAGGTGTCGTGGTCCAGGTGACTTCGAGACCGCTGGTGATCGTATCGGCGCCCTTGCCCGTGCCAAAGGTACTCTTCCAGCCGAAGCCCTGGTCCGCGATGTCGCCCGCTTCCGGATCCGCCCCCAGGTGGGTCGCGGGGCCGGCGCCGTGGGTCTTGCCGAAGGTGTGGCCGCCCGCGATGAGTGCGACCGTTTCTTCGTCGTTCATTGCCATGCGGGCGAAAGTGTCACGGATATCCTTGGCCGCCTCGACGGGATCGGGATTGCCGTCGGGGCCTTCCGGGTTGACGTAGATGAGCCCCATCTGCACCGCAGCGAGTGGATTTTCGAGATCCCGTTCTCCGGAGTAGCGTTTGTCGCCACCCAGCCAGCTCTTCTCGGTGCCCCAGTAGACGTCCTGGTCGGGCTCCCAGACGTCTTCGCGACCGCCGGCGAAGCCGAAGGTCTTGAAACCCATCGTTTCCAGCGCGACGTTGCCGGTGAGGATGATCAGATCGGCCCAGGAGATCTTCCGCCCGTACTTCTGCTTGATCGGCCAGAGCAGCCGCCGCGCCTTGTCCAGGCTGACGTTGTCTGGCCAACTGTTGACCGGCGCGAAGCGCTGCTGGCCTCTGCCTCCGCCGCCCCGGCCGTCGCCCGTACGGTACGTTCCAGCGCTGTGCCAGGCCATACGAATGAACAGCGGCCCATAGTGCCCGAAGTCCGCAGGCCACCAATCTTGAGAGTCGGTCATGAGCGCTGCGAGGTCCTTCTTCAACTCCGCGAAATCCAAACTGCTGAACTCCTTGGCATAGTCGAACCGTTGATCCATGGGGTTGGACTTCGAGGAATGCTGGTGCAGCAAATCCAGTCTGAGCTGGTTCGGCCACCAGTCACGATTGGAGGCGCCGGCGCCTGGGCTGTGAACGAATGGGCATTGGGCTTCGGTGGTCATCGTACCTCGCTGGGCAGTTGTCAAAGTGTTGGGGGCAATGGGGGTGTCAAAATCCAAGCTGACGCGGCGCTCTCCCGCGGGGGCCAACGTACAATGTATCGTGCGCCACTCGCGTGGCTTTGGCAAGCGGTCAAGACGAGGCCGAGTGCACTATTTTGGTTGGGCGGAGCGCGGCGTTCATATATCAGCTTCCTGTTAGAACGGTGGGCTATCACATCGATTGCTGGGGCCTATCACGCCCGGAGCGAGCGGGTTATCACGGTCATTGGCGCAGGCTATCAGGCGAGAGCCAGAAAACTCACGAACCGCTGTGCGTCCGTGCCCTGAGTGGCGGGGATGGTGCTTGGCACGGCAACGGCCTGCGGCGGTGAAACGACCGGAGCGCGGAAGGACGCGAGGGGCGACACGCCTGCGTTGAGCGAGCGTGAAGCCGCCCGAGAGCGCGCTTCCCACTTCGATGCAGAGAACGTGCCGTGCAGTGAATTCGAGACGGCACACTTTGGCGACGCCGCGACCAGTCTCAGGCACCCCTTGAACATCTTGCAGCGCAGCGTGCCACGCCCCCCATACTGGGAAGAGTGCTTGGCGCTGGAAGACCCGCAAGCAGAGGCTGGTTGCTACGAAGCGCACAGCCGTGAGGACCGCGCACTCGAGCAGTTCGAGCTCTTGGTCTGCATCGTCCAGTGAGGCCTGCACTCGAAGCGAGCACGCTGCGTGTCGCGCGGATTCGAGCCCGCGCTGTCGGGCTCTACTGCCGTACGGGCATGGGCGTCGCGTGAGGCTCCGAGGCGCTCGGGCGCGGGCTGGGCGCGGAGGGGTCTTCCATGGACGCGAGCACCATTTCCAGCTTGGTCAGGGTGTGGGGCTTGTCGAGGAAGCCGATGACGTTGGGAGCTCCGAGGAGCTTCGACGCTTCGGCGACTCGGAAGCCGCTCGTGATCACCACGGGGATGTCGTCGCGAACGAGCCTGAGCGCTTCGAGGACCTGCTCGCCCGACTGGTCCGGCATGGTCAAGTCGAGCACGACGAGGTCGATGGCTTGCGGCTGGGCGCTGAAGAGCTCGAGGCCGTGCCCGCCGCTTTCTGCTGTCGTGACGCGCTGCCCGAGCTCGCTCAGCAGCCTGCCCGTCACGAGGCGCACGGCCGGCTCGTTGTCGATCAGGAGGATGTTGCGGGCCGCCGGTGGGATGCTGGAGGCGCGTGGCGGAGCGGTGCGCCTCGGCGTGGACTCGCGCGCCACGGGTAGCAAGATGGCGAAGGAGGTGCCCTGCTTCGAGGTGGTCTCGACGCCGAGCCAGCCGCGGTGCGCTCGAACGATGCCAGCGGCGGCCGCGAGTCCCATGCCGCGCCCGGCCGCCTTGGTGGAAAAGAACGGTTCGAACAGGCGTGGGCGCGTGTCCACCGGGATCCCGGTGCCGGTATCCTCGACGGTGATCTTGACGTAGCCCCCTGCGTCGAGTCCGTAGTGCTCGGCTCGGTCGGCTGCGAGCCGCAAGGACTCACTACGCAGCGTGAGCACACCCCGTTCGCCGTCCATTGCCTCCAGCGCGTTGAGAACCAGATTGGTGACCACCTGACGCAGCTGAAACTTGTCCGAGGCCACATCGGGCAGCGTCTGTCCCAGATCGAGAACCAGACGCGCCTTCGATTCGACGGTAGCGTGCAGCAGGCGCAGGGCGGCAGAGAGCTCGACGTTGGGGTTTACCGCCTCGATCGCCAGGTTGTGCCTGCCAGCGTAGGCCAACATCTGCTTGCTCAACTGAGCGGCTTCGTCGGCAAAGGTGACGATCTCCGATAGGCAGCGAGAGAGCAGCGGTGAAGCTTCGGCGGGCATTCTTCGCTGCGCGATCTCTGCGTTGCCGACCACGCCGCACAAAAGATTGTTGAAATCGTGAGCGACCCCCCCCGCCATCACTGCCAGGCTCTGCAGCGACTGGCTGCGCTGAAGCTCGCGTTCCAAGTCCCGCTGCCGGCGCTCGCTGACGATGCGTTCGGTCAGGTCCCGCACGACACGAAGGGTCAGCTCGTCTCGCGCGTCCTCCTGCCCGAAATTGGTCTCTGTGACGAGCAGCAGCCTCGCGGCGTTGTTCCGGAGAACTGCCTCGTAGGATCGTGTCTCGGACGCCGCCGGGTACGTTCCCTCCGTCTGCTCAGCGCTTTCCGGCACCAGGAACTCGGCAAAACGCCTTCCGAGCAACCCATTGTGCGAGATCCCGAGCATGCTCGCCAGGGCCTGATTGGCGAACACCACCCGGTCGCGAGCATCGAACAGCCCGACTCCTTCACCCAGGCTCTCTACCAGGGCCCGGTGCAGTTCTTCGCTGCGCTCGAGGGACGCTTCGCTTCGCGCTCTGGCGTCGACTTCCTCGCGCAGCCTCGCGTTGAGCGCGCCGAGGCGCCGACGTGAGTCCACGACCAAGCCGAGCCCGCCTGCCAGCACCAGCTTGGCCAGCAGTGCGATGATTCCCGCGGTGCGGCTCATCTCCGGGCCACCGAGAGTGAGCGCGAAGCCACGATCGAGCAGCACGACGACTGCGATTGCGGCCAACCCGCCGCGCAATCCCAAGAGCGCTGCGCCGATCAGGCACGGGAGCAGCCCGAGCAAGAACGCGGGGCTTCCGACCAGACCGTACAAGGGCCAAAACGCCACGCGATAGGCAACCACCCAGAATGCCACGACGGCGCACCGCACCCCGAGTCCCTGGAGGCCGCGCTTCAACTTTTGAAGGCCGCTGGAGCCAGTCATCCCGCGCCGTCATAGGCCGTCCCGGCCACCCGATCAACCTTGGCCGAGGCAGGCCGGGTCCTGACGGTTGCAACTCAGTCCACCGGAATCGGGGGTTCAACTCATTGAATATGCAAGGAAGTTCGCTGTCGTACCAAGCAGTGGGCGCGCGGAATTCTGGCTGCACGGACCGGCGCGATTTTCGGGCGAAGAACTCGTTGAGCCGGGCAGTCGCCTCGCCGTGGCGATCACTCGTTACGGTGTGGCGAGAAACAAACGGGGAGCTGCGGGCATCCCTTAGAGCAGCCGCACCGCTTACCGAGCTTCTCGAAAGGAACGCCTTCCCATGCTCCATCGAAGACGATCACATTTTTCCATCATGGTTCCCATGCTGTTGGGGGCGTTGGGCTGTTCCGACGACGGCTCGAACGAGGGCACGACCGGACCCTCGATGATGGGGACCATGGCGACGACTTCCGCGGCTTCGAGCGTGACGAGCAGCGTGGGCACCACGACCATCACGTCGGCTAGCGCGAGCGCGACCACGGGCACGCCCACCAGCACTGCTTCCAGCTCGGTGGGCGGGGCAACGAGCAGCGGCGTTGGCGGGGGCACTAGTAGCGCGGGTGGTATGGGCATGGGCGGCGGCGCGACTACCATGACTGTGACCAGCTCGACTGCCTCGAATACCGGCGGCGCCACGGCCACTGCCACCGGGGCGGGAGGGACCACGACGACTGGTGGTGGCAGCGGCGGCACGGGCGGGGGGGGAACGTTCACCCTGACCAGCAGCGAGCTGATGGAGGGCGGCATGTTCATGGACAAGAGTACCTGCGCTGCCAACGGGTTCGACAACGACGAATCCCCGCCGCTAGCCTGGAGCGGCGCGCCGGCTGGCACGCAGAGCTTTGCCATCGTCTTCCTGGACACTACCCTCACGGACCAAGGGATGGCGACTGGGTACCACTATGCGATCTGGGACATACCCGCGAGCGTTAGCGAGCTACCCGCGAACTTGCCGAGCGGTGCAACGCTGACGAGTCCTGTCATGGCCAAGCAGTACAATCCACTCTCTGCCAGCTATCTCGGGCCGTGCCCCAATATTGGAGGGGGAAGCGCCGCGCACACCTACGTCTTCACGATCTATGCGATGCCGGAAGCGGAAACGGCGTCGCTCGCTGGGCTCAACGACGTGAAGGGGATCCTGGATGCGATCGAGGCCGCGGGTCCTCTCGGCTCGGCCAGCCTGAGCGGTACCTCCGACGCCTCGCCGCCCTAAGGCCTACTGCGCCGGCCGATCCTCTTGCTGCGGCGGGCGGGCTCGTCGCTCTCGCTCCTCGACCTACTTCAGTGGGCCGCGGGTGCTCGCTCCTCACGCGACCACCTCGCGGCGCTCCCGGCCGGTTCGCGACGGACTTTCCCATTCGCGGGTCCTAACCCAGCCCTCCGCCAAAGGTTGGCCCAAGGCTAGCCCTGATCAGCGTCCCGCGTCAGAATGGCGCCGCCCGCGGATTCCCCCCAAGGCTCCGGTGGTGTGTGTGAGAGGGCCCAGACGGCGACGACGCGCCAGCCGGCTTGCGCGGCAGCTTCGGCGCAGGCTCGTGCGGTCGCGCCGGTGGTGACGACGTCGTCGACGAGGACAATGCTGCGCGGTGCTCTCGTGCGCCGACGGGCGCGAAAGGCTCCGCGCAGGTTTACCGAGCGGGCGTGGGCGCCGAGCGAGGCTTGCTGATCGGTGTCACGGATGCGCTGGAGCAAGCGCGGTTCGAAGCGCGCGCCGCCGAGCCCGGCGAGCTGGGCCGCCAAGAGGGCGCTCTGATTGAAGCCGCGCGTCGTGAGGCGTGTCGGGTGAAGGGGCACGGGCACCAGGAGCGCCGGGGAGGGGTGGCTGGCGGCCACTTCCGAGCAGCGCGTCCACCACAGGCGCGCAAGCGGGACCACCAGGTCGGTGCGGCCGTGGTATTTCACCGCCTTGATGGCGTCGCTGAGCGGCGGGACGAAAGGGCCAGGCGTGAGAACGGCGAGACCCTGGACCCGAGTTCGGCACAGATGGCCTCGAAGGGTGCTGGTGTAATGCTCGCTGCAAGTGGCGCAGAAGAGCGAACGACGCACTCGGGAGCCGCAGCATGCGCAGGCGCGCGGCGCCAGAACATCGAGCAGGGCCTGGAACCAGTAGCTGCGCGCACCGCTTCCAATGCGCGCTTCGAACTCGGGCATACTTCGAGGTCGGCTCGCATTCGCCGCGAGTTGCTTCGCCTTTTGTATCTGAATGACCGAGCGTCATTCTCGGTCGAGGCTTTCGGTCCCCATTTCGGTGAGGCCCCGAAACGCTTCGAGCTCGGAGCCTTCTGCTCGAGTAGAGTTGGCAGCCTGTTCGGTGCTCTGGGGAGGCTTCTCAGACGATGCCGAGCAGCTTGTTCATCGACAGCTCGTCCGCCGGAGTGAACGCGTACTGGTCGAACTCGGCACTGGAGACCCACTTGAAAGCGTTCACGTTGCTTTCCCGGGGGGAGCCGCTGGCGAGCGAGCATTCGTACAGATACAGGTCCACGGTGTATCTCTCGTAAGGATGGCTCACGAAGCTGATCAGCTGGCCGGGGGTTATTTCGACGCCCAGGCGGTGCTGGACTTCACGCCTCAGCGCGTCGCTGTCGCTCTCCCCCGGCTCGACGCGGCCGCCGGGAAACTCCCAGAGCATTGGTAAGACGGCCGAGGGACGGCGCTGGGTGATCAGGTAGCGCCCCGCGCTCATGATGACCGCAGCCACCACGCGGATGGTCGGCCCCGCGGTCCTCATGACTGTGCAACCGAAATGGGTTCGTCCATGGGATTCGATTCGCTCGGTCGACTCAATAGTCGACGCGAAAGAGCTGCTGACCCATCAGCAAGATGTCGCCGCTCTCGAGCTCGTGTTCGGTACCAATGCGGACGAACGTTCCGTTCGAGCTGCCGACGTCGGTCAGGTAGACCTGGCCGTCTTGCTCGGGCGCCACGCGGCAGTGCAGTCCGGACACGTATCCGTCTTCGGAAAACAGAATGTCGCCCCGCTCGCGGCCGAGGTGCACGCCGCGCTCGGGAATCGGAAAGGCGTTGCCGGTCGTGTCGCGCCCGATGACCAGGGCCAGGCGCCCGATGTAGCCCCGTGCCGGGCTACCGAAACGTTCCACGCCGTCGCTGCTGGGGCCCTGTGGCTTCAGTTGCTCGAAGCGAACGATTTCCTGGCCGATGCGGAACACGTCGTCGAAGTCGAGCTTCCAGGGCTGGTTGGGCTGGAGCTTCACGTAGACGCCATTCAAGGAGGCTTCGTCCTTCACGGAGATCTTGCCGTTGCGCCTGGCAAACGAGGCGTGCTTGGGAGACAGGTAGCTGTCTCCAGCGAAGATCGAGCCCGTGTCTCGCCCGACTGTCACCGTGGGCCCGTCAGGGAGCGGGAACTGACCGGCTTCGCTACCATCGGCGCGCAGCGCCGTGAGCAATACCGACGTTCCTCCACCCGGCGCGGCTCCCGGGGCTGGCTGTGCAGGCTGCGCCGGCGGTGCGCTCGCCATGGCGGCCAGATTGTAACCGCAGGAGGCGCAGAAACGATTATTGGGCGGATTGCCCTGGCCGCACTGTGGACACGAGACATTGGCGCCTGCTGCCGCGGGCTGCGGCGCCTCTTGTTGAACCGGTGGCTGCGCCTGCGGGTTGGAGGCGCTCGGTTGCACCATGGGCGGCGGATTGGTGGGCCCCGCCGGAGCGGCTTGCGGTTGAGGTGCCGCTTGATCTGGTGCCGCGCCGCCAAGCGCCGCAGCGGCGGCTTCGGCGCTCACCGCGGGCACGCCTTGCGGCGGTGTCTGCGGCGAGAACGGCTTCGGAGCATTCTCGCGAGGGAGCTCGGCGCCACAGCCGAGGCAAAACTTGTAGTGGTCCTGATTATCCTTGGCGCACTTGGGGCAGGTGATCACAGATGGGCCTCCAAATGGGCTGATACCATGGGCTCAATTAGTTTGCCTCAGTAGTTTGCCCGTAACCGCGCGATTATCCACGGTCACCGGCTGGGGTCAAGCATCCCGCTCCCTTCGATAAGCGCTGCTCCGACGAGTGTTGCAGCGAGCATCGCTCCCAGGACTTGAGTAGCAGGGATTCGCGCAGGGATCGCTCGGTCCGTGGTGCCGGTCGACAGCGAGGAGCTTCGACCGACAGACGGGCCGATTGGCCGGCGACTCGGACGCTCACCCGCTCAGAATCTGAAGGGCCTCGCGGAGCAGAGCGCTCAGAGACTCGGTCTCCAGCTTCGGTCCGAGGTTCTTCACCGCCCGCTCGGCCTCGGCGGTACGATAACCCATGTTGGTCAGCGCGGCGATCAAACGCCCGCGGTTGTCCTGCTGCGCGGGCAGCGTCGCGGCGTGCTCGGGCTCCAGGCTGAGCAGCTTCTCTTTCAGCTCGAGCACCAGGCGCTCTGCTGTTTTCTTGCCGATTCCGGGCACACGATTCAGGCGCTTGACGTCTGCGCTCGAGACCGCGCTGACCAGCTCGGGGACGGGCAGCGCGCCGAGCACGTTCAGCGCGGTGCGCGGTCCCACGTTGGGCACTTGGATCAGCAACCTGAACACCTGTCGCTCCGACTCGTGCGCAAACCCGAACAGATCGAACGCTTCGGCTCGTACGTGTGTGTGGATGAAGAGCACCGATTGCCGCTTCTCGTCAAATGTGAGCCTATTGATAGTACCAGCGGGGGTGAATACTTCGTAGCCGACACCTGCCACGTCGATGACGAGGCTGCCGTTCGGCTCCTCGTCGCCAACGATGCCTTTCAGTCTGCCAATCATGTGAGTCTATCGATCATGGTGATGTCCGAGAGGTGGGCTCAGGGCAGCGCGCCCTGGGCAATCCAGCGTCGAAGCGTCATCTTGTCCTCGTCGCCCAGCTCCGGATAGCTCTCGCGGGGGAGCGGTGGCATGGGGTCGCCGCATTCGGCCCGACACAGGTTGGGTTCGGCGTAGCACTGCAGGTTGCGCTTGTTCTGACAGCCCTCGACCTTGTTCATCAAAAAGCTCTGGGCCGGGTCTCCCGGCGCGACGACCATGACGGCCGGCGCGGTTTTCGAGGCTCGCATCAGGCCCTCGTATACCGCGCTAATCTGCCCGTTCGAAGCGTTTAGCTCGGGGCCCAGGTACAAGTCGGCACGCGACCCCTGAGCATTACCGTGACACAGGTCGTCGTTGCAATGCTGCGTGAAGATGGGGAACACATCGCTCGCGAAGGAGACGGACGGGCTCATCAAGTTCGCCGTGTGATAGCTTGGGCACCCTCTCTTGCATTCGTCCTCCGGAGCTTTTTGGGCAGAGTCGCTCGAGCAGGCGAGTGTGAGCGATGTGGCGCCGACCCCGCACACGAAAGACGCTGCCCAGAGACTCGCAAGAGCGCTTCTTTCAAACTTGGGCATGCCGGTGTTTTTCCTGTTGGTGAGAGCCTGGGTTCTGTGTGACTGTCTCGGGGTGGCTCGAAACCTAGCAGACGGACGCAGACAGCGGTGGACCTTCGGCCCCTGGGCTCGCGCGCTCGGGGTGGGGCTCGGGCTTGCCGTCGTGAGCTGCGGCGGGTCCTCCAGCGAAACTCCTCCCCCGCTGGAACCTTACGATACCAAGCCGCAGTCGGCGCCAGAGCCTGCCAGTGCCGAACCGGAGATCGTTGGCGTGCCGGCTCGCCGCAAGTCCGACCAGGCCGAGCCTGGCGCGAGCGACACTACCGGTCAGGTCGAGGCCGACCAGGTTGGGCCCGCCTCGGGCGAACCAGCGGCTTCGCCTGCCAGGCCGCCTTCCGGAGAGGGCACGGCCCCCGGCACCTGGGGCGGCAGCTCCGAGTGAGCTGCGCGGTAGGCCTGAATGGGCAGGGGGTTCGGCTCTGCGCGCGCAGGGTATTCAGAAGGAGCCCACGACACTGAACCCCGCGTAGCCCTGGCCGAGTTCGGGAACGACGAACGCTTTCGGGCTGTCGGCAGCGGCGGGTTCGGGCGGCGCTGAATCTCGCGGTGTCGCGGGTTTCGGCTCCGGCTTGGCGAGAAAATACCAAGCCACACCACCTCCGATGGCGGCGGCGCCCCCAATCATGAGCCCGACGCCGAGCTTTTGCTTGAAGATGCCGCTGTTGCCCAGATCTTCATCGGCCTGCGAGCATTCCCGCCGGGTGGGACAATTTTCGGCCGCCGTGTCCTCGTCCGAGCTGCCGATCGCATGCACCACCACACCGGCGCCGGCGGCGACCACGCCCACGCCGCCGAGGATGACGGGGCCCAGCCAGTAGTTGCCCGGCTCGCTCGGTTTCGCCTCGGCGGGCTGTGCGGGCTCGGCCGGCGGGGGTGCGGGCGTGGTGGGTGTTTCGCTGGGAGCTTGCTCTTGGGGTTCGGCAGGCTCGGGCGCGGGCTCGCTCTCGATCTGCTGGTTCAGCACTTCGATGCGGCGGTTGATCTGGTCTTTTTGCGGTGACTCTGGTTTTCGCGCCAGGTAGGTCTGCAGCGCTTCCACCGCTTGCCGCTTGTCGCCGCTCAGTTCGTAGGCTCGAGCCAAGTTCAGCAAGAGCGCATGAGCGGTGCAGTCGCGCCGATAGGCGTCTTCCCAGTAAGTGATCGCGCGTTGATAGTCGGCTTCGTTGAACGACGCCTGCCCGGCCTGAAATGCGCCCTTCGCCGCGGCGACGTCGCTCTCGGTCGGCTCCGAAGTGCACTCTGGGTAGGGGCGCGCCTGGGCCATGGCCTCTGGGGCCGTCAACAGAAGCATGACCCCAAGCGTCCAGGGGCCGAGCAAGGTGCGCATCGAAGACTCTCTATATTCCTTCTTACCAGGTGTGACTTGCGCGCGGACACGCCAAATCGCTGATACCATAGTGGGGATCGGGGCTACTGCTCAATTCTCACTTCCCTGGCTTCCGAGATCCCCTCGTGGGAGGGGCGGCTCATGGGCCGAAGATGCGCGTCCACTGCGTCGCGCGGACCCCGTTTGGCCGTGTGCCCGCACTTCGAAGATCACGAAAAACCCACGGGGTGCTGCCGGCCTGGGGTGTGGCGCCGCGGTGATTGTCGCAATTGACGGGTTGTGTCGAGCGAAGGATTGGGGTCTTGTTGCCGACGGTGAAAATCCCGATGAAGCGACGCACCTGGTGGCGATGGTCGGTCCTTGTCGTGGTGCTGCTGGCGATCCTGGGCCGAGCTCCCGCCACGGCTGCGGTGGGGACCCGGAGCACCGCAGACAAGTTGGAGCAAATCCGGCAGCGCATGGAGAAGGGACAGGCGCTGTACCTGGGGGGCAACTATGCCGCCGCAGCGAAGCTCTTCGAGGAGGGCTACGAGCAGAGCCCCTACTCGGCGTTCCTCTTCAATGCGGGTGTCTGCTACCAGAAGCTCGAAGACTACGCGCACGCCCTGCAGCAGTTTCGCGAATACCTCAGGGTCGACCCCAAGGCTCCGGACAGGCGTAAGGTCAGGGAGCGTATCAAGGCCCTGGAAGCGCTGAAGGCCGAACAGGAGGCCGCCCAGAACGCCGCTGGCGCGGCGGGCGCCGGGGCCGTTCAAGGAAAGCCTCCCGTGATCGTGTCCGACGATCAGGAGGCGATGAAATCGCTGGTCGTGATCGAAACCGAGCCGCCGGGCGCGCCTATCAAGCTCTACGCCCGCGAGGAAGCCTCCGCCGGGCCCTTTCGTGTCGGCGACGAGAACCCTGGCTGGCGTCTGATCGCGTCACGCACGTCACCGACCAACCTGACGCTGAACATCGGCCGGTATCATATCGTGGTGGAGAAGTTCCATGAGTTCAATGTCAGCGAGACGGACGTCGACGTCTCTCCCGGTCACGTCCACCACTTCAAGGCCAACCTTTCGCAGGGTGCCTTCATGTCCTTCTTGCGCGTGAGCACCAAGGCGATCGACCCGGCGGGTGGGCCTCAGAAGAATCTGGAAGACGCCTACGTGTTCGTCGACGACGAGGCGGAGCAACGGGCCCCCTGGGGGCGAACGCCGCACGGTGAGCTGATCGCTCCCGGACAACACGATATCGTTGTCGAAGCGCCCGGGTTCCAACCCCTCAAACAAGCGGTTCAGCTGGCCGCCGGGGAACAGAAAGAGCTGACGGTGAGCTTGTCGCGCGTCGACTACGGCTTCCTCCGCATCGATTCCAACGCCACCCAAATCCAGGTATTGATCGACGACAAGCCGGCGGGCGTCTGGAAGAGCGGCGAGGTGCCGCTCGAGGTCAAGATGTCCGCGGGTCGACATCGCCTGAAGGTTTTGGCGGAGGGGCGCAAGACCTTCGAGGGCGACGTCGCGGTGCCGCATGGTCAGGTGCTCCCACTACACGTCGACATGAAAGCCAAGTGGCCGAGGGGCGCCGCCTGGACTCAGGCCATCATCGGTGCCGCAGCGGTTGGCGCAGGCGTCTATCTGGGCGCGCAGTCTGACAGGCTGCACGACGAGCTGAAGCAGGACCGCGAGCGCGGCGTGCTCGACTCGGAGGACTCGCGCGTGACCAAGGGGCGCTGGTTTGCCATTGGCGCCGACGCCGCTTTTGCTCTGGGCGGAGTGCTGGGCGTGCTGGCCACCTACAACTTCATCAAAGATCCGATTCCTCCCTCGAGCTTCGAGGCTGGCAAGCCGCTCGAGTTCGCCGACCCCAGAGACGCGCGCCAGTCGTCCGCCATGGGCGTTCGGATGCGTCGCAGCACGATGGCGACTCGTCGACGCGAGGAGGACACGGACCTCAGTTTGGACGCTCAACTCGGGTCGCACGGGGGCGGCCTGCTTCTCAAGGGGACGTTCTGATGTCTCGCATCCATGCAGGGTTTTGCTGCCTGCTGCCGGTCATACTCTCAGGCGCGGGCTGCTCCTGGTCGCGCTTCGACGACGTCAGCGAAGACCCACCGGTCGTTGCACTCAAGAAGCCGGGAGCGCTCGAGGCGGGCTTTGGTGTGGGGCTGGCGACCATCAACAAAGACGAGTCGGTCCAGCTGCTCTCGGTGGGAGTCTCGCCGGCGTCGCGCGCCGCGATGTTCGAGTTGGGTCCTGGCGAGAGCCCCGTGATCGATGCAGTCGATGCGGGGTACTGCGCCAGCGAGGACGGTGATGTGTGCGCGTCGGTTTCTACGCCGGTTGGGCTGGCGCATGCGCGCGGACCCGACGATGACTACGATCTGTGCTTCGTGAGCGGGATCGGCGCGACCGGTTCGTCCCACGGGCTCGTGGTCCGTTGCGCGGGCTCCACGCAGTTCGAACTGCCCGTGCCCGACGAGGTCGACAGCGAGATCATCGAGCCGATTCTGGATGGCTACCCCGTGGGGGATGTCGTGTTCCTGGCCGCCGACCGCGCCGAGGCACCTGCCGTGGTGGCCGGCGTGCCCGACGTTCAGATGGCGTTCTTCTACCCGCCGCTGTCACGGACGCCTATCCAGCTGACGCCGGGCGGTGACGACCGCGACGAAACGTTCGGCAAGACGGTGGCCGTGTTGCGGGCAGGCGATCAGCGCGTGTTCGCGGTCGGCGCTCCAGAGCAAGGTCATGTCTGGCTGTTTCGAACTGCGGAAGTGGACGACGAGGTGCGCGCAATGCCGCTCGGGTGCCTGGGAGGCATTTCTGGTCTCGGTCGCACGCTGGCGAGCGGGAGGGTGGATGACGACGACGTCGACGACCTGGCGATCGCCGACGACACGAACGTCACGGTTCTTTCTGGGGCCGTGCTGGAGGATCTCCCCGAAACCGACTCGAGCGCGTGCTCGTTCGCGTCCCTTCCGAAGGGTAGTCTACTCGGATCTTTCGGTTGTGGTTCCACCAAGGGCGTCGAGGGCTGCTCCGCCTCCCAGTTCGGTGCCGCACTTGCCGTGGGTGATCTGGACGGGGATGGCGACGGGGAGGTGATCGTGGGCGCGCCTCGCATGACCGTGCGCGGCGAATCGAACGCGGGCGCGCTCATCGTTTTCGACGTGGAGGGCGACCACCCCGAGGAGTTTTCCGAAGTGATCTTCGCCTCTTCGATCGAACAGGACGACCATCTGGGCAGCTCGCTGGCCACTCCCGAGGTAGAGGGCCGACACATCGTGGCCGCTGGTGCTCCCCAGGGGGCCAAGACGTTCTTGTTTTATTGTCCCCAAATGCTGCCCAGCGACCTCAGACAAGGTTCGCTGCGCTGCCATTGAGGACGGCGTATAGGATAAAGGCTATGGAGTCGCGTATGCTCCTCGAAGGTAAGCAGGTTTTGGTCGTCGACGACGAACCCAACCTGCGCCGTGTGCTGAGTGCTCAGCTGAGCCGCGACGGCTACGACGTTCACACTGCCGAGGATGGTCGTCAGGCATTGGCGGTCTTGAACGAACATCATATCGACTTGGTCATTACGGATCTGAAAATGCCCAATGTCGACGGAATGGAGCTGTTGAAGAAGGCTCTGGAGTTGGATCCGGAGCTCCCCGTCGTGATGATCACGGCGCACGGGACGGTGGACAACGCCGTGGAGGCATTGAAGGTTGGTGCCTTCGACTACATCACCAAGCCATTCGACCAAGGCGAGGTTCGCAGTATCGTCCGCAAGGCGCTGAAGACGCGCGACCTGGCGCAGGTCGAGGCGTCACCCCCCACGCTTCGCCCAGGCACGGGAGCGCGCTACGGTATCATTGGTGACAGCGCCGCCATCCTGGAACTCCACGGAGTGCTCGACCGCGTGGTGGACACACCCACGACGCTGCTGATCAGCGGAGAAAGCGGCACGGGCAAGGAACTGATCGCCCGGCAATTGCACGAAAATTCGTCGCGACGCGAACGCGCTTTCATCAAGGTCAACTGCGCGGCACTCCCCAAGGAAGGGATCGAGGCTGAACTGTTCGGTTACGAGGTGGCGGCCCCTGGTGCGACGAGTGCCAAGCCGGGTCGTTTCGAGTTGGCCAGCGGTGGCACGCTCTTCTTGGACGAGGTGTCGGCGATTCCCGTCGAGGTTCAAGTCAAGCTGCTCCGAGCGCTGCAAGAGGGCGAGTTCGAACGAGTTGGCGGTGTCAAGACGATGCGGGTGGACGTCCGCCTGGTTGCGGCCACCAATAGCGACTTGAAACGTGCCGTGGCACAGGGAGTGTTCCGCGACGACCTCTACTATGCGCTCTCCGTGGTTCCGATTCGGTTGCCTCCGCTACGCGAGCGGACTCAAGACATACCGCTCTTGATTCGACACTTCATCGAGCGCTTCAATGCACGTCTGAAGAAGCAGGTGAAGGGTATCACCCAGGAGGCGGAGAACACCCTCACTCAATATGCCTGGCCAGGTAATATCAGAGAGCTCGAGAACGTCATGGAGCGAGCCGTCCTGTTTTGCGATGGCGAACGGCTCGGCATGGACGATCTGCCGAACGAAGTGCGAGAGCTCGATGAACCCGTTGCCGACCGTGGCGAGTCGAGCGAGGTGGAGGCCGTCGGTGGAGATGGTCTCAAAGAGCAAGTGCGCGCGGCGATGAGTCGTCTCGAGCGGCGTCTGATCCTCAAGGCGCTCGAGCAGACCAAGGGTAATGTGACGCATGCTGCGAGATTGCTGAAAATTTCACGCAAGGGCTTGCAGCTGAAGATGAAAGAGCTAGGTCTGCGTGACGAACGCCAGGAATGTTGACTTGGAAGCGGTTGTCGAAACCGACGCTGACAATTTGCTGCGCTGTGTGGTTGGGTGTGCCGTCCCTTCCGCTGGCGGGGTGTAAGTCGAACAAGGGGCCCTCGGCGTCGGCGTCTGCCGAGGCCAGTGCTTCGGCAGACGGCGCATCTCTGATGCCGCCCAAGTTGGATGCCCCGCCACGCCGGGGTATGGCGTGGATCCCTCGGGGCGCGCTGGTGGCCGGCACGCCCGTCAACAGCTTTCCGCGTGTCGCGGACGAAGAGATGCCCGGACTGCAGGTAATCCTCAAGGGCTTTTACATAGACGTCTTTGCCTATCCCAATGAAGAGGGGGCGATCCCACTCACGAACGTTACTCAGTCAGAGGCGCAGACCCTGTGCGAACAACGGGGCAAGCGCCTGTGCACGGAACTCGAATGGGAGCGCGCTTGCAAGGGACCAGACAATCACATCTACGAATACGGCGATCACTATCGAGCCGAGGCGTGCGGGACCGGCATCGCGCCCCGCCTGGCGCCCAGCGGATTGCGCGTGGGTTGTAGGAGCGACTTCGATGTCCAGGACCAACACGGTGGCGTGTGGGAGTGGACATCGAGCGCCTGGGGGCGTGGTTCGAGCGACGAGCTGGTGTCGATACGTGGCGGGAATTCGGCCCAAGGTCGCCTGGTGGGGCGTTGCGCCAACGCCAGAGCCAAGCGGCCCGACCAGAAATCAGGGAGCCTTGGCTTTCGCTGTTGCGCCGGGGAGCGCAACACGGCCGAAGTGGTCCTGGATGTGGTCGGCCGAAAGGGGCTCGACTCCAAGGAGCGGCCGGACCGTGCTCTCATGAAACGCCTCGCCGACGTATTGCCCGCCGAGGCAGACCAAGATCTGGGCAAGGATCAAAAGTTCGTGCCGGATCGTATGTGGATCTGGCGTCCCATCGGCAACGAAGAGCTCGTGGTGGTCGGTGGCTGCGCTCGCAGCGCTGGCAGTCAGCAATGCGGCATCGTCGTCGGGCGCCAGTCCTTCGAGACCATGCATGCCCTTGTCTGGGTGTCGAGCGGGCACTGGTTTCCGTCGCTGCATCCGGAGAGCGACCCGCGGGATGTCTGGATTTTGGGCGGCGACGAGATCGGACGCTACAAGCGCTTGATCGCGTACACCTGGGGCGAGCTTCGTGTCGGGGAAAAAGAGCGTAGGCTACCCAAGCTCAAGAAACGCAAGTCGGCGCAGAAGAAGCGCTAGCATGGCTGGAGGACGCCCAGATGCCGATGAGTGAATCGAAACAGGTCGAGTCGACTGAATGGGATGTGGTCGTCGTGGGTGCCGGGCACAATGCGCTCGTGGCGGGGCTCCTCTTGGCCCGCGCGGGGCTCGAGGTGCTGGCGGTCGAAGCCCAGCGGGTCGTGGGTGGCGCCGTGCGCACCGAGCGTCCGTTCGCCAAAGCGCCGGGGCTGGCGACGTCCACGGGTGCCTACCTGCTCGGGCTGATGCAACCCGAGTTGCTCGAACGTCTCGGGCTCGACTTGCCCCTGCTCAAGCGCGACCCTCACTATTTCCTGCCCACCACAGATGGTCGCTATCTGCTGTTCGGGTCCGACAGCGCGAAGCTCGAGCGACAGTTCGTCGATTTCTTCTCCGAACGAGACTACGGGGCGAATCAGGCCATGACCCGAGAACTGAGCGCGCTCAGAGAGGACATCGCGCCTACCTGGCTCACCGAGCCCCTTGGCATCGAGGAAACGGCGGAGCGCTACGTGCGCCCAAAGCTGCGCGAGACCTTCGTTCGCCTTTGTCGCGGGAGCGTCGGAGAATACCTCGAGCGCTTCGATTTCAAGAGCGATCTGGTCAAGGCCATGTATGCAGTGACCGATGGATACTCCGGTCTCTACGGCAGCTGGGATACGCCCGGCAGCGGAATGAACTTCCTTGTCCACAACATGTGCCGGCTCCCCGGCTCCGGGGGAACCTGGATGATCGTCGAGGGAGGTATGGGCACCATCACCAGCACGCTCGAGGCCGCCTTTCGGCGAGCAGGCGGTTCCCTCTTGGTGAACAGTCCGGTCGAGCGCCTCGTCGTGGACAGCGGCTCGCTCCGTTCGGTGGTGCTTCGCGGAGGGCGCGAGCTGTCCGCGCGTGCCGTGGTGGCTGGCTGCGACCCCTTCACGCTGCGGGAGCTCGTCGGAGCGGATGCGTTTCCCTCCGGGCTCTCCGGGCGTCTCGATGCCATGCGACGCCCGGGGTCTACCTTCAAGCTCAACCTGGCGCTCGAGCGCCTGCCTCGCTTCAGCTGTCTGCCGGAAGATCTGGGCCAGTTCGGACCGACCATTCACTTGTTGCCCGACGAGGCCGAGGTAATGCAGACACTGCGTGACGCCTTCGAAAGCGTCAAAGCGGGCAGGTTGCCGGAGTTTCCCAGCATCGAGTGGTATGTCCACTCGACGGTCGACCCCACGCTCAGCGACGAGGCGGGGCGCTTGAGCTCGGCGCTGTTCGTGCAATGGGTCCCCTATGAGCTGGCTGAGTCGAGCTGGGACCAAGAGGTCGAAAAATACTCGGACCACCTGCTTTCCTTGTGCGACAGGTTCGCGCCGGGCACTTCGTCGCTCGTGGTCGATCGTATGCCGCTTCACCCCCAGCGCATCGAGCAGCACTTTGGTATCCGCCATGGTCATATTCACCACATCGACAACAGCTTCGGCTTCGCCGAACGCTTCCCGCACCGTGTTCCCATCGGAGGCCTCTACTCGTGCAGTGCAGGTACGCATCCGGCCGGGTCGGTGATCGGCAGCGCCGGCTACATCGCGGCCCGCTGCTTGCTCGAGGACTTGGGAATCGAACCCAGCGGTTAGGGCCGGCGCAGTAGGACTCAACCATTCGCGCGCCCTTAGCTCGGATGCTGTTGTGCATCGCTCGGACTGGCGGTAGGTGCTCGCGCGCTCGGCGCTTGGGCGCATGCGAGCGTGCGGAGCGGCTTTTCACGTCAGCGCACGCTGAGTTCATGCCGGACGGCGCCCTCGAACGTCGTGAAACGCGAGCCGGCACAGAGCAGAGGGTATTCGAAGCGGTTACTCTCCAGGGATGCGACGACGTCTCCTTCGGCGGAACGTGGTATACCGTATAACACCGACGCTGGTTGCGGGACGTCGCAAGACGTGGTGCCTGGGAATTCGATGCCGAGCGTGCGCGACGAACTGAAGGTCGCCAGTGGGCCAATGTCCTGCGGCAAGAGCATGCGTCCGAGGAAGGTCACGTCCCCTGAGTCGACGTCTTCGATCCATGCGCCATACCAAATGTCACCGTTCGGTTCCATCGAATGGGGCGCGAGGCGAAAGCGATAGACGTGGCACACCTGCCAGTCGAAGCGCGCGTGGATGGTGAGGTAGTTGACCCCCGCCGCGGTCTCCGGCAATACGCGCGCCCGGGGAAAGGGGATGTCGCCGAGTTCTCCGGCCGTCGGTGGCCCTGAAAGCCAGAATACAGCGATCTTGGTGAAGTCGTATTCCGTCCCGACCTCGCTGTTGTAACCGCCCTCCGCCTGAATACCCAAAAAGCCGACCACGCCTTCCTGGAACCAAAACTGATGGGTATAGTAGTAGCCGCTCGTCGGCTCGCCGTCTGGCCCGCGAACGACTTCGCGCTCCACCATCACTTCCCATTCCATGGACGTGACGGGAGTTGGCCAAGTCCATTCGGTTGCGGTGTCGGTAGCGCCGATGGCTTGCCCGGCGGGGCTCATGGGCCCGGGTACTCCTGCTTCGAGGCAAGCCGGGAGTCCCGGCGGAGTGCCGCCGTCGGCCGCTCCACCAGCTTCCCCCATGGTGGTGCCCGTTGTTGCCGGGCTGCCGGTGGAAGTTCCGGCGGCACTGCCTCCAGCGCCGCTAACGGTCGTTTCGGGGGATGAATCCCAAGCGCCCAGTGAGACTTTTTCGTGGCACCCCAAGTGGAACGACCCGAGTGCCAGCATCAGGAGCGCGCAAGTGAACTGCCAGCGTCTGGAACGGAGCGTGGGTCGCAGTAAGCCGAGCGCTCCTCCGGGATGGCGCACCTCCGCGCCCGCACGCGGTGCGCGTGGGGACTGTTCGGACTGCTCTCGAGGTAGGCTCGAATCCATCACCGCCTGCTCCTGGGGCAACCGGCTCGGGCAACCTCGCCTGCTTCCGGAATACCACTGGTGCTCTCCTTGGGTTACCCATCCAGCGTACCACGAGGTAGAGGAAGCAGCGCGGCAATTTTGGGCGAGTCCAGAGAGAACAAATACGGATCCCAAGTCGCCGGGGATCGCCTCGCTGCAGATCCCGCGAATCAGCAGTTGTCGGGGGCCGAGGGGGCGCGTACGGACGGCTCGTCCCTGCCCGTTGCCAAGCCTGATGGATTCGTCCAATAGCCGTGCCTGCGGAAAGTGAAGAGCCTTGATGGCCCGCAAAGGCTGCGAACCTTGGCGGCCGGCGTGCATCGGCTGCGCGCGCGCTTTCGGGTCGGAGGTGTGTACGAAGGGGCGGAACTGGATCACGTGCGGCACCGCTCTTGCAGGGTCTTGGGATATCAGCGTCCCCGTGGCGGTGCACTTAGGCTCCGAGCGGGCGCTGGGTTCGGTGGCTCGTCATGCTGCTGGGCGCCATTCACAAGAAGCTGTTTCGTGATCTGTCGCGGCTCAAAGGGCAAATCGTCACCATTGCCATCGTGCTCGCCAGCGGGATCGCGAGCCTGTTGACATTGAGGGGTACCGTCGAGAGCCTGCAGGCCTCGCGCGATGCCTACTACGACCGGTATCGCTTCGCGCACGTGTTCGTGCGGCTCGAGCGCGCTCCCGAATCCATCGCGCAGCGCATCGAGGCATTGCCGGGCGTTGCCGTGGTCCAGACGCGCATTGCCCGTCCGATACTGCTGCCCATGCCCGGGATGCTGAAGCCCGCCTACGGCCAGCTCTTGTCGCTGCCAGCGTCGCATCGGCCTCTGACCAATCTGCCGCGGCTCGAGCGCGGTCGCTTCCCGGCGGCGGGGCGTGACGACGAGGTGGTCTTGCTCGAAGCCTTTGCCGAAGCTCACCGGCTCCAACCGGGCCAGCATGTTCCTGCGGTCATCCACGGCAGGCTGCGCCAGCTCAGGGTCGTGGGTATCGCGCGATCCCCCGAGTTCGTGTATGCGCTGCGACCGGGGGCGCTGGTCGCCGACCCGCAGCGCTTCGCGGTGCTCTGGATGGATCGGGAGGCTCTGGCTGCTGCCTACGGCTTGCAAGGAAGCTTCAACGAGCTGTCGCTCAGGCTCCAGCCGCAGGCTTCGGAGCAAGCCGTCCTCGCCTCCGTGGACCGTGCGCTCGGGCCCTACGGGGGCGATGGCGCCTACGGTCGCAAAGACCAGGTGTCCAACCGCATCCTCAGCGGGGAGCTCGGGCAGCTCAGCGGCATCGCCAGTCTGGTGCCACTGGTGTTTCTCGGTGTTTCGGTGTTCCTGATGCGCTTGGTGCTCGGTCGCATGATCGCACTTCAGCGCAGCGAGATCGCAGTACTGAAGGCGGTGGGCTATTCGAACTGGGAGGTCGGTCGCCACTACCTGGGGCTGGTGGGCGTCGTCATGCTGCCCGGAACTCTGCTCGGCTTGAGCCTGGGGTGGTTTCTGGGAGACCTGGTGCTGGGCTTGTATGCTCCCACCTTCCGTTTTCCAGATCTAGAGCTGACGCTTTCCCCCAGGCTCATCTTGATCGCTCTGACCACCAGCGCGGCGGCCGCGGGAGGAGGGGCCCTGCTGGCGGTGCGCTCGGCGGTGCACCTGCCGCCCGCCGAGGCGATGCGCCCACCAGCGCCGGCTCGCTACCGGCGAGGGCTGCTGGAGCGCTCGGGCCTTTCGGCGCTTTTGGGACCCAGCGGTATGATGGTCTTTCGAGAAATCCAGCGGCGCCCGCTGAAGACGCTGGTGTCCGCGGTCGGTATTGCCGGGGCGGTGTCGCTGGTGGTGCTGGGGCGCTTCGGGCTCGACTCGCTCGACTACTACTTGCAGGCGCACCTGCGCCGCGAACACCGGCAAGATCTGGCGGTGCTCTTTTCGGAGCCGGTCGCCCCTCGAGCGGTCGGCGAAGTGAGCCGCATCCCGGGCGTACTCACAGCGGAAGGCATCCGCGCGGTCCCGATCCGGGCGCGCCACTTGAACAAGCGTCGGGACGCCGTGCTGATGGGGTTGCCGGAGGAAGCGACGCTCAGGCGCCTCGTCGAGCGCAACGGTCGGGAGCTGGCGATGCCCGAGGATGGTGTGCTCATCACCAAGAAGCTCGGACAAGTTCTGGGGGTCTCACCGGGTCAGCGCATCGAGCTGGAAGTGCGGGAGGGCGAACGACCGTTGGTGCGCCCCGTGGTCAGCGGTTTCGTCGATGAGGTGTCCGGGTTGCAGACCTACGCAAGGTCCGCATTCGTGGCCGAGCTCGAGGGGGACAGCGGAGCCGTTTCGGCGGTGCTGCTCCGGGTCGATCCGACCCGGCGACGCGCGGTCATCGAACAGCTGCAACGTTCACCGCGGGTGCTGGACATCAGCGACCTGTCAGAGGAGATCGAGCGCCAGCGCCGTCAGCACCGGCCGGTATTTCGCGTCTGGACCGGCATCTCTTCGCTGCTTGCCGCGGCCGTGATCTTCGGGGTCGTCTACAACAATGCGCGTATCGCGCTGACCGCCAGCTCGCGCGATCTGGGTAGTCTGCGGGTGCTCGGTTTCACCCGTCGCGAAGTCTCCTTGGTGCTGCTCGGTGGGCTCGCCGTGGAGGTGCTGCTTGCCGTACCCATCGGCTTGCTCTTGGGGAGAGCATGGGCGGAGCAAATGATGGCCGGTATCAATCAGGAACAATTTCGCTGGGCGGCGATGGTCAGCGCCGGAACCTACGCGCTGGCAGTGCTGGTTTCGCTGGCTGCGGCCCTCGGAAGTGCACTCTGGGTACGTCGCGCGCTCGATCGGATCGATCTGATAGGTGTTCTGAAGACCAGGGAGTGAGGTGCGGCATGCAAAGCATGGAACCGAGGAATCCAGTCGTCGTTTTGCCAACGAGCGGAAACACTGGAGCTGCAGCGCGCTCGGCGCGCACTCGCAGGCGCTATCTCTCGTGGCTGCGTCGCGGCCTGCTCGCGCTCGTTCTGCTTGCCGGCGTCGTGGCAGGCGTAGTCGCGCTGCTTCCGAAGCCGGTGCCAGTGGACCTGGGCCGGGTGACTCGCGGCAGGCTGGTCGTGCAGATTCGCGAGACCGGGAAGACGCGGGTCAAGGACCGCTACGTCGTGTCGGCACCGGTCACCGGGAGTCTGGGGCGCCTGTCGCTCGAACCCAATGACGCGGTGGAAGAAGGCAAGGCGCTCGCTCAGATCGGCGCCGCACCAGCGCCGCTGCTCGACGAGCGAACTCGAGCGCAGGCCGAAGCGGAGCTGTCGGCTCAGCTGTCGACGTTCAAGCAGTCCGAGGCCCAGAGCGGCCGCGCGCAACGCGCGGAACAACTGGCCAAACGCGAGCTCGAGCGCGCCAGCCATCTCAAGCGTGAGGGCGCGATCTCGGAGGAAGCACTGGAACAGGCACAGTTCGCCGCCGAGATGCGTGAAGACGAGCTGGCGTCAGCCGTGTTCGCTAGGAAGGTGGCGGCCGAGCGGGTGCGCCTGGCGCGGGCCGCGCTCGCGCCAGGCGGCATCACGGCCCGCCCGGTGGCGGTCGTCTCTCCGGTTTCGGGCAACGTGCTTCGCGTTTTCCAGGAGAGCGCGGGCGTGGTCTCGGCTGGGACGCCTTTGCTGGAGGTCGGGGACCTCGACGCGCTGGAAGTCGTCGTCGATCTGCTCACGACGGACGCCGTTCAGGTGCGCCCGGGCACCCCAGTCAGCATCGATGGCTGGGGCGGGGCGCGCGCTGTCGCCGGCCGTGTGCGTAAGGTGGAACTGGCCGCATTCACGCGTCCCTCCGCGCTCGGCGTGGACGAACAGCGCGCCAACACGGTGGTCGTGTTCAGTGAACCGCGAGAGCACTGGGCCACGTTGGGCGATGGCTACCATGTAGAAGTCACGCTGACGTTGTGGGAAGGACGCGACGTGGTGAAGGTGCCGCAGGGAGCATTGTTCAGGCGCGGGGATGGGTGGGCAGCCTTTGCCGTGGACCGAGGTATCGCGAAGCTGGTGCCAGTGGAGCTGGGCCGGCGAGGCGAGACGGAGGTGCAAGTCGAAAGCGGGCTCGAACCCGGAATGAGCGTGGTGGTCGATCCCGGTGATCGGGTCGAGGAAGGTGCGCGAGTCGCCGAGCGCTGAGGTCGGGCCTAGGGTTTCTGGCACCAGGTGTTCATCTTGTAGGCGCTGCCCTTCATGGGGGCCTGGAGTGCCGACAGCTCACGCCCAATCAAGGCGGCCTCGGCCAGCTCGTTGTGTGCCTTCGCCCGAGCGAGATCGGTTGTAAGCTCCGCGGCTTGGTCGAGCTGACGGCGAAAGACCGCGACATCCAGGGCCATCTGGCGCTCCCCGAATTCCATGGGGCCGAGCTCGTCCGCGAGTTGCGCGTACTGCTTCGCGCAGACTCTCAAGTTGGCGGGTGCGAGGCCGGTCTCGTTCTCCTCCTGGATGCTGTGCATCACGGCGTTCACGGAATCGGCAAGGGCCGCGCACTCTTTGGTGCGCTCGAAGCGTTCGCAACCGAACAGGCAGGCGACGCACAGAGCCAGCGTAGAGAACAGCGGGAAATAGGGCGGAGACAAAGAAGGTCTGCCCCAACAGTAGGAGGAGCAGGGGCCGCTGGCAACTACCGTTCGGGGTGCCTTTTCGTCTCCGGTTGGTGCAAGAATCGCCGGCCTACGCATGTCGCGCTCGATGAAAGCCTTGCTATTCGTGCTGCTGGCCGCCGGCCTGCTGCTCGTGGCGTATTGGGCGCAGCGAGGGCAACGCATGCCCCGCAGGTCCCTGCTGCCCCCTCCCTCGGCCTCGGCCGCTCGCGAACGTCTGTTGGAGCAACTGGAGCGCACCCAGCAACGTCGGGAACCCGACGTAAGCCTCGCCCAGAGCGCGGTCGCCGAACTCAGGCGCCGTCGCCTCTCGATACCTCCGCTTTCGAGCCCAGCCGGCCATATTGCCGCGTCCGGCAGGCGCATCGGGCGCGTAACCTCGAGAGGGCTCGTCGTCGACGAGTTGGGCTCGGATCAACCCTTGCACCTGGCCTTGCCGCACGCCGAGCTCGTGGTGGGGAGCCCTTTGGGCCTGCTCGCGGTGGGACGTGAGTCCATGCTGCTCCTCGACCGGAGGCAGCAAAAACCTCAGCGGTTTGCGCGCGTCCCCTTGTTCCCCGGCTCGCGCGTACTCGCGGACCTGATCGATCGGAACCGCGTGTGGGTCAGCTACCCGGGGACATCCAAGCTCTACGGCTACGCGCTCGACGCCGACGCCCAGGGGCTCTTGCCGATCGTCCAGGAATTCGAGCTGCACGCAGAAGGCGCATCCGGCCTCTTGCCGCTCGCGGACGGTTCCTTCATCTATCGCGCAGCTTCCGGGTGGGAGCGTTTCTTCCCGCAAGGAAAGCGCTTTCAGCTCGATGCTCCGCCCTCCTCCTCGCGACCCGTTCGCCTGCTGCGCGCGCGTCGCATCGACCAGCTGTTCGTGCTCTACGCCGACGCGCGCGTCGAGCGCCTGCAGATCCAGGAGCGGCTCAGGGTGCTCTGGTCACGTCAGCTCGACCGCTCGCCGGTCGACATCGTTTCGACGGGCAACACCCTGATTGCGCTGAGTACACGTCACGAGCGCGATCCGGGTCTGGTCTGGGAGCTGCAAGTCTTCGCATCCGACTCGCCCGAGCCTCGCCGTATCGAGCTGGGACCGAGCGACCCGGGCTCGTTCAACGGTGACTGGGTGGCTCGACAGTTGAACCAGCACGGCCTGGTGGCTTCGAACGACTGGGTGGCCGTGGGCGGTCCAGAAAGGCTGCGCGTTTGGGACCTCGAAAGCCTGGAGCTGTTGCTGGATCGCAAGGGGGACCAGATGAGCGAGCGCGACTCGCGATCGCCAAAAACCGGCAAGAGCCAATGACTCGAGCGGAAGAGCGGGTTTTGAATGGGACGGCGGACCGAGTTCGGCTCGACGAGCCCCCAAACTTGTCCTGTTCGTCCAATCTGGACCATGACGGGTTGACGATGCCCGCGACGATCGACCCGGAGTTGCACCAAATCCGACGGACCGCCGAAGAGCTGGCTTCCCGGCGCCGCGAAGCGCCAAGCGGGGCGCACTTGCTCGCTGCGCTTGCCACGCGCCCGGGTACGGTCAGCGACTTAATGAAGGACCGGCGTCTTTCCGCGCGCCGACTGCTGTCGGCTTACGATGCCCTGGACCGACCACTCCCCGACGAGTCTCTGAAGGCGTGCTTCGCGAAGAGTCGCGAGCTGGCCATGCGTACTGGCGCCACCAGTGTGGGCTCCATACACCTCTTCATCGCTCTGTTGAGCGATGGTCGCAGCGTCGCGCGCCGCACCATCGATGCCTGTGGGGTCGATGCAGCGCGCCTGCGAGTGGCGGCGCTGAACCTGGGGCTGGGCATCGTGGCGCCGCGGCGGTCGTTCGTTGCGGCTGGGGAGCCGGCAGGCTCGGCTACCCGGGAGCCGGATCTGCTCGGCGCGCCCATATTGCTCGCTCCCGAGCAACCTCCGCTCAAGAAGCTGCCTCAGGGAGTAGCCGTGCCGGTCATGCCACTGAGACCCGTCAAGCCGCGCTTTCGTCCGCGCAGAAACGAGCTGCGCGGGACGCCGTCGCCCGAGGCGAGCGCCTCCGAGCCGGCGATGCGGGAAGCGAAGAGTGCTCCCGAACCCGCGCCGGCGCGAGCTGCCGGCCCGGAGATCGCCACCCAGGACGCCGCCGCGCAGCGCTTTGCTCTCGATCCGCGCCGCTTTCCGGTGCTGAATAAGCTCGGGAAAAACCTCACTCTGGCTGCAGCCCGTCGAGAGCTCGACCCAGTTGTCGGGCGTGAAGCGGTGATCGAGCAGACGTTGGACGTGTTGGCCAAGCGCCAGGCCAACAACCCGTGCCTCGTTGGCGAGGCGGGCGTGGGCAAAACCAGTGTGGTCCGAGGACTGGCTCAGGCGATCGCCTCGTCGAACGGGGGGCGCTCGTGTGACGAGCGCATCGTGATCGAGCTGCCTATTTCGGAGCTGGTCGCAGGCACCGGGGTGCGGGGCGCGCTCGCGGCGAGGCTCGGCGCGTTGCGCCAGGAAGTCCGAGCAGCCGGTGGCAGGGTGGTGTTGTTCTTGGACGAGCTGCACCAGTTGTTCAGCGGCGATGCGGCCGAAGAGATCTCCGGTGAGCTGAAGCTGGCGTTGGCACGCGGCGAGCTGCCCTGCATCGGAGCGACCACCCTGGTGGAGTTCCAGCGCATGGTGGACAAGGACCCCGCGCTGGCGCGGCGTTTCACGCTGGTGGAAGTGCAGGAGCCCAGTCGCGAGGACGCTTTCTTGATCCTGGACGCGCTGGCGAAAAAGCTCGAGGCGCACCACTCGGTAAGCTATCAGCGCGAGGCGCTGGCTTTGAGCATCAACTGGTCGATCCGCTACCTGCCGGGGCGTGCGCTGCCAGACAAGGCTGTCTCCATCATCGACTTGGCCGGAGCCCGCGTGCGACGCCGTCACAAGCGCACCGTGGACATCGAAAGCGTGGCCGAGGTCGTGGCGGGTCTGGTGGACACCCCGGTGGAGCGCCTACTCGAATCCGATGGCGACCGCATGCTGCGTCTGGAGGAAATTCTTGCCGAGCGCATCGTGGGGCACACCATGCACATTGGGAAGATCGCGCGGATTCTGCGGCGGAATGCCGCCGGTTTGGGCTCGCGCCGTCCTATCGGAACTTTCCTGCTGTTGGGTCCGACCGGCGTGGGAAAAACGGAAACAGCCAAGGCCATTGCCGAGGTGCTCTTCGATACGGACACGGCCATGACTCGTATCGACTTGTCCGAGTACAGTGAAGCCCACTCGGTGGCGAAGCTGATTGGTGCGCCGCCCGGCTACGTCGGTCACGACGCGGGGGGACAGTTGACGGAGGCGGTTCGTCGGCGCCCCTATCAGGTCGTGCTCCTGGACGAGATTGAAAAGGCCCACCCCGACGTGCTGACGGCCTTCTTGGCCGTGTTCGACGAAGGGCGCATGACCGATGGGCGTGGGCGCTTGGTGGACTTCTGCAACACCGTGATCTTGATGACCTCGAATATTGGAGCTCAGGAGAGCGACGCCAAGGCACGTCGGCGCGTGGGTTTCTCGCACGAGGAGGCGGATGGTAACGATCTGGACGGGCGCATGATCTCAGCCGCGCGGCAGGCGCTTCCTCCTGAGCTATACAACCGCATCGACGAGGTGCTTGCGTTCGCCCCGCTGACTCGCGATGACGTACGGGAGATCGCGCGGCGCTTGCTCGCCCGGATTGCCGATGTGCTCGAAGCCGAGCGCGGCGTGCGCCTGGACTGCGACGAAGTCGCCATAGACACACTGCTCGACCAAGGGGGGTTCGACCCAAGCCTGGGAGCGCGCCCGATGAAACGGAGCATCGCGCGCTTGCTCGAGGCTCCGCTTGCCGAAAAGATCCTCAAACGAGAGCTCAAACGTGGCGATGTGCTCTTGGTGAGCGGGGCGGCAGAAGGTCTGAGCCTCGACGTGCTCGACGGCGCTCACGTGCACAGCGCGGCCGAATAGCCAGGGATTGTTGCTTGCAGCGCGCTCGAGCACTCGCGGTCGGTGCACGGTCATGAGCCGTCCCAGCCCCGCAGTCGTCGCTGCCGAGCTTCGCGTTCTTTCGGGTCGGACCGGCTCGACACCTGGTGTTCCATTTCCTCCACGTCTAGCCGCCAGCTAGCATGGTCCAGGCGACCCTTTTGGGCCGCCGGCTCAGCTGCCGAAAACCGAGGCTTTCGACGTGTCAGCCGGGGGCGGCTTCCAGCGCGCGCCGGTAGCGTTCTCGTCGGACCCGATCGCCGAGCACGTCGAACGCTTCGTCGAGCACCTCCAAGACGGTGTCCAGCGTCTCGCCGAGATCGGCGTTCCTCGCGGTCAGGATGCGCGCTGGCAGCAGTTCGCGTTTCAAGTCCTCGTGCGCCTTCTGAATTTCGTAGTCCGTGGCGCCGCGAGCGACGCCCAGCAGGGCGAAGTAATCGCCTTCCTCGACCAGGGCGTAGCGCGCCAGCACCCGCGCGCGCAGGGCTTGGTCATCCAATGGATCTTCGGACTTCTGATGCGGCGGAGCGCGCCGCGCGCTGGTCGCCGCATCACGGCTCAGCACGCCGAGCTCGACGAGTGCAATGCACAGGGTGGCCAGGTCCGAAGGAGCACCCGCGCGCTTGGCCTCTTCGAAACTCAGCTCGGGCGCGCGACGCACGAAATCGGCTTCGACGGGCCTGAGCGCACATTCGCTGAGCAAGTCGAAGTCCGGGCCGTGGAGCAGCGTGGTGTCATTGCCGAGTTCGGCAAGTGCTTGCCTGGGGTCGACGATGCGCCGTACCGTTTCGACGAATACCTCGGCGCCGGTCGAGCCGCCGAACACGGCGGGCTCCGAACGCAATCGGTCCGGAACCTCGGTTTCCCAGTCGAGGTTGCCGCTTTCGAGGCGCAGCACCAGGCCAATCAACCATTCCGCGTGCGCTCTCAAGACGGTCCAGAGCTCGTCCTGTTTCAGATGTCCGTTGGCTATCAGTGCTGCTCCTGCGTGCCGGCCGAAGGGCGGCAAACGGCGGCTCAGCTGACTGGCGATTTCCGTCTCCAGATCGCCACGCTGAACCAGGAAAGCTGTCAACGACTCCGAGCCAACGCTGGAGGCGGCCATGACGAAGTCGCCGTCGCGGAAGACGATCCGACGGATGCCATCCCCATCTTCGAGGACGAGCGCTCCGCTCAGGCGTTTGCGGACTGCGCTGGCCACGGCGTTGCATGCGACTCTCGGCCCGAGCTGCCGCGGAAGGCCGAGCGGACGGGTCGGCACCGAGGAATCCCCCGCCGGGCCCGGATGCACCGGGTCGTTGGCATCGGGGGGAGCTGGCGCCTCGACGGCCAGGGGTTTGGAGGCCGGGGTTTCGGCGCGCGCTTCGTCTCGAGGTTTCCAATGCGGGGGGCGACTGGTGGGTACGGGAACGTCCTCGCCAGTCTCTGAAGTGTTGCCGGCATTCGAGTCGGAATCCGTGAATTGCTGAGACTCCCCGCCCGCGTCAGTCTCGAGCGGTGCCCTGACGGCGGTAGCAGCAGACTGCAGGCTCAACGATGCTGGCCTGGGCGTGACTGGTGCTGCAGATGGAGTGGGGGGAGGCTCCGTGCGAGGAAGCTCGTTCGTGGTGTGGCCCCGCTCCGAGCGTTCCGCCTCGCGTGCGGGCGGCATTGCTCCGCCTGGGTTGGTGGCGCGGCTCCGCGGATCGTCGGTTTCCTCGTCGGGGTGCGCTCCGCTCTGCGAACCCGGCGAGGTGCGTCCGGGTTCGGAACCGCTCTTCGTACCGGGTCCGACGTCGAACTCGAAATCGTCTTCGTCATCCAGCGGCTCGTCGAGCGTCGCCAGCAGGTCAGGGGGCAGAACCGCGTCCAGTTCGGCTTCCGGAGACAGCCTCTGAATGCGCAGATCTCCCAAGGGTTTGGTCTCGAGGTGTTGCTCGGCTTCTCTCAAGAGAGAAGCGAGCTCTGGGCTCATGTGCGCATGCGAAGCCTCCCCGGTCACGCGGGCCGGCTCTTCCGGCAGCAGGCTCAACTGGGCCTCGGGCTCGATGTGTTCCGGTTGCCAACCGAGGTCGGGCGGCATTGAACTCGGTACGGCTGGCATGTTCGAATCCTGCCGGGCTACCGCTCGGCCTGCGGCCGTTCCTCGCGCATGCGACATGTCGGCCATGTAGGGCTTGCGCGCGGCGGCGACCAACACGGGCGTCCGGGCGGGCGGAAGCAACGAACCGCTCAGCCCCTCGGGGGGAGCACCGATCAGGGCCTCCACCTTCCGCAGCAACGAATAGACTTCGACCGGACGCGTGAAGATCGCGCTTGCCTGCCGCTGAAGCTGCTCCGGTTCCTTGCTGATGAGGCCATCGGGATCGCCCAGAAAGACGACACAGATCTCGCCCTCCGCGTCGCGACACGCTGCTTCGGCCACCTCCAGAACGCGCGGCGCGTCTGCATCGCACAGAATTAGCGCGGGTCGCTGCACGGCGACCCGTGTGGTGAGCAGGCCGAGCGGCACGTCGACCGTGGGATAGCCGCGTGAGCGCAGGGCTACCGTGAGGCGTTCGGCTTCGGCGGACGCGTCGCTCACGAAGATCAGGCTGCCGCGCGGGGCATCACCAGTGCGGTCACCGGTAAGATCCTCCTCTAGACTGGCCAAGTGTTTGCGCCTCGATCGATTCAGTGCGTCTTCAGGAACGGGGCAGGGTGCCGAACACGAGCGTCGTGCACCGCTAGCCGCGGCCTGGCTCTCCGGGATTCTTGTTCTGACCGCGCTGGACGAGTAGACGCCCGATGGCGGCCCCGGCTCGACCCCACCACGGCGCGGAGACGACGGCAACGGTCACGAACACGACAATGAAGAGCTCGCCTGACGTCATCTCCAACATACTGAGTTATCTTCGCCCGTAAGGCTTGGATGTCAAAGCTCGCTGACTGCGTGATCGGAATGGGCGCGAATCTGGGAGACAGGCGCGAAACCCTGCGTTTGGCCTGGAGCGCGCTGTCGGAGTACTGCACCGTCCAGGGCGTCTCGGCCCTTTACGAAAGCGCGGCACTGGGGCCACCCCAGCCCGACTACCTGAACGCCGCCGTCCGAGTGGACTCCGAGCTGGCTCCCGGGGAGCTACTAGGGCATTTGTTGCTGACCGAGCGAGCTTTCGGCAGAGTGCGCCGTGAGCGATGGGGGGCCCGGACCCTGGATCTGGACGTGTTGTGGATCGCCGGCACGCGGCTCAACACGGATCTGCTGAGCGTTCCCCATCCGGGGCTCACCGAACGCGCTTTTGCGATTCTGCCCTTGCTGGACGTGGCCCCGGCAGCGACCGACCCTGTGACCGGAATAGCCTATCGAACCATCGCGAGCACCTTGGACTGCTCGGGAGTCCGTCGGATCGCCGGGCCCGATTGGGTTCGTTGAGCGAGTGAACGGCTCCAGGGCGCTGAGCGGTTGGCATCGATCTGGACCTCCGGTGAAAGGACTCGTCAAATGACATTTTCGTTGGCTGGACACGCCAAGCGCGAGGTGGTACTTGCCGCGCGCGCGCCCGCTTGTTGTTGCGGGGTTAAACAAACCCAGAGCTGTTGGAATGAGCCTTATGTCAGTCGGTTGTGCGGCTGGGTCCGCGGGCCCGCTGCTTGCCTCGGTCAGCATCGACCTGGACAAGACGGTGCTGCTTCAGATGGTGATCTTCGCCGTGTTGATCGTCGTCCTGAAGCCACTTCTGTTCGACCCCGTTCTGAAGGTTTTTGCTTTGCGCGAAGAACGCACCGAGGGCGCCAGGCAGACCGCAAGGGACCTGCAGACTCGCGCCGGTGAGCTCCTCACGCGCTACGAGCAGGAGCTCGATCGGGTCAACCGGTTCGCCGCAGCGGAGCGAGATAAAGCGCGGGCGGAGACCACCAAGCTCGAGAACGAGATCCTCGATGAGGCTCGTAAGGTCGCTCAGCGTGTCGAAGCGGACGGCCGGCAGCGTATCGAGCAGGAGGTGGTGGCGCTCAGGTCCGAGCTCGAACGGAATTCCCAGCAAATGGCCCGAGAAATCGCCAGTAAGGTTCTGGGCCGAGAGGTGGCGTCGTGATCGTGCAGGCAATTCGGGGTGCTCGTCTGGTTTCCTTGTTGTTGGCCTGCGCCGTCGCTCTCGCCGTCAGTCCGGTCTTTGCGGAGGCTCCCGAGGGTCACGAAGCGGCCGAGCACGCCCATGGCGAGGCGCACGAGCCCAACTTCGACGAATTCAACATGTGGCAGGGCTTTCTGGGAGAGAGCAAGGACGCCGAGCCGGGTTTCCTCTGGCGCAAGCCGGGGACTCCACCGCCGTTCGGAGCGATGCTGCTCAACACCCTCATCTTGTTCTATCTGCTGGTTCGCTTGGGCGGCCCGAAGCTCTCCGAAGCACTGAAATCGCGCAAGAAGCACATCGTCCAGGGGATGGATCAGGCCGCCGAAATGAAGGCCGATGCCGAGGGGAGGCTACGCGACTACGAGGAAAAGCTCGCGAAGATCGACGAGCAGATCGAGCAGGCCAAGAAGCAGATTCACGATCTTGCCCGTGTCGAGCGCGAGCGGGTGCTACGAGACGCGAGGGAAAAGCGCGACCGGATGGAGCGCGAAGCGCGTCTGCATATCGATCAGGAGCTCAAGGCCGCCGGGGAACTGCTGAGGGACGAGACCGTGCGCAAGGCAGTTCAGCTGGCACAACAAGTGCTGGCGGAGCAGGCGACTCAGGCGGATGAACACCGGCTGCAGGCGGAGTATCTGACCAGTGTGAAGTCAGCATTGTCGTCGATGCGAGGGCGAGCATGAGCGAATCCGCAGTCGCCGAACGCTACGCCAAGGCGATCTTCGAGCTCGGCATCGAAGAGAGGCAGCTGGACGCCCTGTCGACGCAGATCTCGAGTATGGCGGACGCTTACCGAGCCAGTCCACAGCTCGCCACGGTCCTGGAAAACCCCTTGGTGCCTCAGCCCGAGCGCGATGCCGTGCTGCGTGAAGTGGCTGCTCGGTTGGGCGTGAGCGGTTTGGCGCTCAACGCACTTCGGCTGTTGGCCCAGCGCAAGCGTCTCTCCGTGTTGCCCGAAATCGCGCGAATGCTCGTTCACCTTGCCGATCAGAGGAACGGCGTCGTGCGCGCCTCGGTGACCAGCGCCGCGCCGCTGAGCCCCGCGTACCTTTCGAGTCTGGAACAAGAGTTGGCATCCCTGACTCGTCAGCGCGTGGTCATCGAGCACCAGCAAGACCCCTCTCTGGTGGGAGGCTTGGTGACCCGCATCGGTGACAACACGATCGATGGCAGCATCAAGGGACGCCTCGCTGAGCTCGAACGTCAGCTGTTGCATGCCTGAGGCGCGCCGCCTCGTGCTCTGCCGCGAGCAGCCCGAATCTTGACCAACTAACCCGAACCCCCAACGACACAAGAGAGAACCATGCAGCTGAGTGCCGACGAGATTTCCTCGATCATCAAGAAGCAGATTCAGAACTTCGACCGCGCCGCGCTCGTGTCCGAAACGGGAACGGTTCTGACCGCCGGTGACGGTATTGCCCGCATCTACGGCCTCGAAGGCGTGATGGCCGGTGAGCTCGTGGAGTTTCCCGGTGAAGTGTTCGGCCTGGTCCTCAACCTCGAGCAGGACAACGTGGGCGTTGCCATCCTGGGCGATGCCACGGGCATTCGCGAAGGCGACCTGGTCAAGCGCACCGGACGCATTGCCGACGTCCCGGTGGGGGAAGCGACGGTGGGGCGTGTGGTCAATGCCCTTGGACAGCCCGTGGATGGGAAGGGGCCCATCGAAACGAAGCATCGTCGCCGTATCGAGGTCAAGGCCCCCGGTATCATTGGGCGGCAACCGGTGAAAGAGCCCCTGCAGACAGGGCTAAAGGCCATCGATTCGATGATTCCCATTGGGCGCGGCCAGCGCGAGTTGATCATTGGTGACAGGCAGACGGGCAAGACTGCAATCGCCACCGACACCATCATCAACCAGAAGGGCAAGGACGTATTCTGCGTCTATGTTGCGGTGGGACAGAAGGCTTCCACCGTCGTGCAGGTGGTGGAAAAGCTCCGTTCGCATGGCGCGATGGACTACACGATGGTGGTTACGGCCACGGCGACCGAAAGCGCGCCGCTGCAGTTTCTGGCGCCCTACACGGGTGTCACGCTCGGGGAGTACTTCCGCGACACCGGGCGCCATGCGTTGGTGATCTACGATGACCTTTCGAAACAGGCGGTCGCTTACCGGCAGCTGTCCCTGCTGTTGCGACGTCCGCCGGGGCGTGAAGCCTACCCGGGTGACGTATTCTACATCCACTCGCGTTTGCTGGAACGGGCTGCCAAGATGGCGAACCGGTACTTCGTGGTCAAGAAGGACGACGAGGTACCGCCTGGCGATCACGCTTTCCGTGGCGTGGATGGGAAAGCCCACCTCGGCGCGGAGGGTGAGGAAGAGGCCGAGAAGTCGCTCAAAGAGCAGGGTGCCGAAGGCCTGGTCGTCAAACGCGACCCTCACAGCGGCGGATCGCTGACCGCGCTGCCGATCATCGAGACACAGGCTGGCGACGTTTCCGCCTACATCCCGACCAACGTGATCTCCATCACCGATGGGCAGATCTTCCTGGAGTCGGATCTGTTCTATTCGGGTGTGCGCCCCGCGATCAACGTAGGTATTTCCGTGAGCCGAGTGGGTGGCAGCGCCCAGGTCAAAGCAATGCGGAAGATCTCGGGAACGCTGCGCCTGGATCTGGCGCAATATCGCGAAATGGCCGCATTCGCCCAATTCGCGAGCGATCTGGATGCCGCGACGCGCGCCCAGCTGGAGCGCGGCAAGCGCCTCACCGAGCTGCTCAAGCAGGGACAGTACGTGCCGCTGGCGGTCGAGAAGCAGGTGGTGATTATCTATGCCGGCACGAAGGGCTTCACCGACGAGCTCCCCGTTGAATCGCTTCACGAGTACGAGCAGGAGCTCTATGCCTACATCGAGAAGAAGGTGCCCGACATTTTCGAGGATCTGAAGAAGAGTCCTGTGCTCACGGACGACCTGGTCAAGAAGCTGGACAAGACGCTCAAGAAGTTCACCAAGCACTTCGTGGCTTCCCGGGAGAAATAGTCCCTTGGCCAATCTCAAAGAGATCCGAAAGCGTATCAGCACCGTCAAGAGCACGCAGAAGATCACGCGCGCGATGAAGATGGTCGCCGGCGCGAGGCTGACGCGCGCTCAGAATCGCATTCTCGCGATGCGCCCGTATGCGGTGCGAACGCATGACGTGCTGGAAGACGTGACGCATGCGGCTCGGATGCGCGCCGAGGACGGCGGCGAGGTCGACCATCCGCTTCTGGCATCGCGCGAAGAGCGGCGCATCCTGCTGTTGGTCATCACCAGCGATCGCGGGCTGTGCGGTGCGTTCAATGCCAATATCTTGCGCCGCGCCGAGACGCTATGGCGCGAGGGGGAACGCGAGGGCAAACAGGTCAAGATCGCCATCATTGGACGCAAGGGTCGCGACTACTTCCAACGTAGAAACGCCCCTGTTTCCCACGTTTTCGAGGGCGTGTGGGAGCAGCTGGACATCGGGCAGGCCCGGCGCGTCGCGCAGAAGGTGCTCTTGCCCTATGCGAACGCGGAGGTGGATGCGTTGTACCTCGTGTACAACGAGTTCAAGAGCGCGATGACCCAACGTGTGGTGGCCGAGCCGCTGTTCCCGCTGCAGCCGAGTCAAAGCAGCACCCGTGCTTCAGAGGTCCCCGATTGGGAGCGTGACCGGGAATACCTGTTCGAGCCGGACAAGGAGACGCTGCTAGAAGTGCTCGTCCCCATGTACATAGAGATCACGGTGTTCAGAGCCCTGCTCGAGTCCATGGCCTCGGAGCTCGGCGCGCGCATGACGGCGATGGATTCGGCGACCAAGAACGCCAGTGAGATGATCGCCAAGCTGACACTGCAGTACAACCGAGCACGGCAAGCCGCCATCACCACCGAGTTGATGGAGATCATCGGCGGCGCCGAAGCGTTGAGCCACTAGCCCATGGTCAAAAGCAGCGGCGCGAAGGCTTCTCGGGCGGCGCGCAAGCGCCAGCGCGCCAAGAACCGAAGCGCCGTCAGTCGGGGTCTGCCCGCGGGTGAAGCACCGGCTCCTCCTCGAGCCAAAGCGCACCGAGCGGCGTCATCCGGACCCGCCCCTCTCTCTGGCGCCCAGCACTCCGCATCGGCGCGCGGGGCGGCGGCCGGTCGTTGGCCTTTGCCCTTGAAAGTCGCCCTGGTCGTGGCGGTTCTGCTCGGTATTCTCTGGCTCGTGTCGCACTACAGGCAGCAGCACGCTATCGGGGCGATTCCACCCTCGCTGTTAGAGCGCGCCGCGAATACCGAGGCTGGTTGAACTCAGGTCGTCCGAGCTGGATAGAGCTCGAAGGCTCGCCCTGGCGACGTTGGCGGTGCGGTCCGTATCGGCAGGCCCTCGTCCGCACGGGGCGTTCGTGTCGCAGGCGAGATCGAAACGAGACAAATGTGTGTAGGCGCTACCTTTGCGCATACTTTTCGCCCGTTTTTCGCTAACCTTGATGTCAGATCCCGCTTGCATGGTCGAGCCACGCTCGGCAGCATCGTTGTCTGTTATGCCGAAGCGTCCCCGTGTGCTTGGAATCGTGCTCGCTGGTGGTGAAGGCAAGCGATTGGCGCCGCTGACTCGAGATCGGGCAAAACCAGCGGTGTCTTTTGGCTGTAGCTATCGCCTCGTCGACTTTGCGCTCAGCAATTTGGTCAATGGTGGCTACAAGCGAATAGCCGTATTGACTCAATACAAGAGTCACAGTCTCGACCGCCACCTGGCTCAGACCTGGCGCATGTCCCCACTCTTCGACAACTACGTGATGAGCGTGCCCGCGCAAATGCGACTCGGCAAGCGCTGGTTCGAGGGGTCGGCGGACGCGGTGTACCAGAACCTCAATCTACTGGCTGACGAGGATCCGGATTACATCTGCGTGTTCGGTGCGGATCACATCTATCGAATGGATCCGGAGCAAATGGTGGAAGCGCACATCGAGTCTGGTGCGGGCGTTACGGTCGCAGGCATCCGCGTGTCGCGTAAGGACGCGCGTCGCTTCGGTGTAATAGAACCTGGTTCGAACGGCCGCATTCGTAGTTTTCAGGAGAAACCGAGCCAGGCCCCGGGTTTGCCGGACGACCCAACGAGCGTCTTCGCTTCCATGGGGAACTACGTGTTCTCGGCCAAGCCGTTGGTCGAGGCATTGCAGGCCGACGCGCGCGATGCGAACAGCCAGCACGACATGGGTGGGAACATCGTTACGCGGCTGGTCGCTTCGGGGGATGCGGCGGTCTACGACTTCGCCCTCAACCAGGTGCCAGGCGCGACGAATCGAGACAGAGGTTACTGGCGCGACGTGGGAACCCTCGACAGCTACTACGACGCCCAGATGGACCTGATCAGCGTCCATCCCGTCTTCAATCTGTACAATCAGCAATGGCCCATTCATAGCCACTACGGCTCCCTGCCCCCGGCCAAGTTCGTGTTCGACGACGACGACCGGCGGGGCCTGGCTGTCGACTCCATGGTGGGTTCCGGTGCCATCGTTTCCGGGGGTGCGGTCTACCGCTCGGTGGTGTCACCCGGCGTTCGCGTTCACACGCGAGCTCTGGTGGAAGACTCGGTGCTCATGCACAATGTCGACATCGGGCGTGGCGCTATCGTGAAACGGGCGATTATCGACAAGAACGTCAGGGTCCCGGACGGGATCAAGATAGGCGTCGACAAGGTCTTGGATCGCGAACGCGGCTACACCATTTCCGAAAAAGGTATCGTGGTCATCGGCAAGGGGTCGGTGCTTGACCCCGAGACAGGTGCGATCCGATAGTACGCGCTTGGTGACTCCGAAATCCTTGAACATTGCCTTGCTCACGCGTGAGTACCCGCCAGAGGTGTACGGTGGCGCAGGGGTGCACGTGGAATATCTGGCGCGTGAGCTGGTGAAGCACGTCGAGCTATCCGTGCAGTGCTTCGGCGCGGCGCGGCAAGCTCGAGAGGTGCGCGCCGCGCACGAGCCCTGGGAAAGGCTCTCGGGGAGCGAGCCGCACATGGCTGCGCTCAGGACCATCTCCGTCGACGTACTGATGGCGGCTGGCGCGCAAGGCGCGTCTTTGGTGCACAGCCATACCTGGTACGCGAACCTGGCCGGGCACCTCGCCAAGCTGATGTATGGGATTCCGCACGTGATGACCTCGCACAGCCTGGAACCGCTGCGTCCCTGGAAGTCCGAGCAGCTGGGAGGTGGGTACGCGCTTTCGTGTTTTTGCGAGCGTACGGCGATTGAAGCCGCCGACGCCATCATTGCCGTTTCGGCAGGTATGCGAGACGACATCTTGCGTTGCTACCCGTCGGTCGATCCCGCACGCGTGATCGTCATCTACAACGGCATCGATACCGATGAATTTCAGCCTGACACCGACTCGAGCGCTCTGCCCGCTTACGGCATCGACCCGACGCGCCCTTTCGCCGTATTCGTAGGGCGTATTACGCGGCAGAAGGGCGTGGTCCACCTGCTGGCCGCAGCTCGCCATCTGGCGCCGGAAGTTCAACTGGTTTTATGCGCAGGTGAGCCCGATACCAAAGCGATTGGACACGAGGTGGCCCAGCGTGTGGAAGAGCTGAAAGCCGAGCGTACGGGTGTGATCTGGATCGAGGAGATGATGCCCCGCGCCCAGCTGCGCAAGCTGCTGAGCGCCGCGACGGTGTTCGTCTGCCCCAGCGTCTACGAGCCATTTGGAATCGTCAACGTAGAGGCGATGGCTTGCGGTTTGCCGGTGGTGGCGTCGGCCGTGGGCGGCATTCCCGAAGTCGTCGTTGATGGTGAGACGGGCTATCTGGTGCCATTCTCCCCCGACCCTCACGGCAACCCGCTCGAGCCCGAGGCGTTTGCCAGGAGTCTTGCCGAGCGTATCAACCGGCTCGCGACGAATGGTCAGCTAGCGAAGCGAATGGGTGCGGCCGGGCGTGAGCGCGCAGTCGATCGCTTTTCCTGGGAATCCATCGGTGAGCAAACCTTGGCGCTGTATCGAAACCTGGTCGCAGGCGCAGCGTCGAGGTAGGCGCGCGGCGTCGGGTCCCATGTGGCCTTGCACCGCTTTGCCGTAGTGTGCGC
Organism: uncultured delta proteobacterium; assembly: GCA_963809955.1. GTDB lineage: Bacteria > Myxococcota_A > Polyangia > Polyangiales > Polyangiaceae > JAICQQ01. The sequence goes on along the minus strand of CAWELQ010000021.1, from coordinate 166,899 downwards.
GAGTACGCGCGCTTGCCCTGTTGAGCGGTGACTCCCCCCGCGCGCGGGGATTATCCAGCGCTCTCTTTCCATTGCGAGAACGCGATGCAATGTGCGAGAGGCCGGCTTTGCGCGCTCTCAGTCTTGACAGCGCCCGTCGTCTCGATGTTGTTTCGGTTCATGCACCTCACGTGGTCCGGTCTGTGTCTCATCTTCTTGGTTGGTTGCGGAGCAAGCAATGAACCTCCACGAACCCCTGAGGGGCAAGACAGCGAAGAAGCGGGAGTTCCGGAACAAGCTGCCGAGCAAGGCGTGGAGCATGCGGACGCAGAAGAAGAAGGGGAGCAAGCCGAGGGGGGCATTCCCAAGAAGTGCTTCAAGAACAGCGACCCCTGCGTTCCTCCTCCCAAATTCGTCGAAGCGCTCTGCTCCGATACGTACCCCGGGGTCACGCTCCACATGTTCGCGCCGAGCGCGCCCTGGGGTCGCGCTTACTTGCGAGGCAAGGTCAAGGCCTGGAACGCTTCGGGTGGCGTCTCCGACAACGAGGCGTGGCTGGATTTCGACGAAGAGGTCGTCCTGCTGCGAAAGCGCGGGGGCCCCGAAGGTGGTATCCAGGTAAGCGGTGCGGAAGGTGGCTACGATGCGCTGCGCTGGGATGGGTCTTGCGTCACCCTGGACGCCTCCGAAGTGACTCTGAGCGCGCCTCCGAAGCCCAAAGCTGCCAAGGTGGAATGGCGTTTCCTCGACGACGCGACCCAGGAGGCCCTGCGCGAGAGCGACGTCGTCACCAAGGCGTACCGCAGCCGGCGCAAGGAATGCAAAGGTGCGGTGAGCGGGACGGTGAGCAAGAAGTGCGTGGTGGCCGACGCGAGGCTCAGCGAAGTCATCGTTGAGCACGTGCGCTCGGGGGGCTCGCTGGGAACGCCCGAGAAAATGCCCTGAGCGGCGCCGCTTCCACAGGGCTCGCGCGCTCGGCTCATTTCGTGAGCCAGCAAGCGCCGAGCTGCCAGTGATCCAGATCGATCAGGTTCGGGAGGTGCGCGCCGTAGGCATGTAGTTCTCCAACGACCCCCATGGACAGGCTGCGCCCCACGACTCGTGGGCTCGACCCGGAGTGGGGCGGATGGCGCGCCAGCGCGGGGTCGGCGGCTGTGTACAGCGCCATTGTGGCGGCACGCGGTCCGTCTCCGAGGCGCCTCACGAACTCCAGCATCAACAGAAACTGCTTGCTCCGTTTTGCCTGGCGCAGCTCGGCGGCCGAGCGCGGCGTCGCATTCAAGCGATGCCCGGAGCGACCGAGCAGTGAGGCTAGCAGCATCGCTATCTCATGGAGCAACGGGGAGTCGCTATCGACCAACAAAGCTCCTTCGGGACCGCCCCAGACCGGCGCCGCGGTGCCGCGAGGGACACTCAACCCCAGATGCCGGAATCGATCGGAGGGAAGGCCATCGAGCAGGCTTTGGACGACTCCCGGGCGCCCCCATGCGCCGGCCTGTGCGCCGCTGTGCAGCACCACCCAACCGAGCGGACCTGCGTCGAATCCGAGCGCACCTGCACGCGGTTGATGCAGCCCCTTGCCGAGCCAGCCGATGTCCACTTCACCGCTCTCGAACGCCCGCAGCGCATCGCTCAGATCTTTCGCCCCCGAAGCGTCGACCCGATCGAGGAACGCCGGGCCGCGCGCGGCATGATCGTTGCGCTCCAGAACCAGACCGCGTGCACGCGGATGCGCCAAAAAAGCGCCAGTGCCGTCGGGGGTCAGCCGGTTGAACCCCTGGGGCACGATAGCGGTGATGGGGCTCGCCAGTGCCGTCGCCAGAGCGCGGGGCTCGGCGTCTGTGTAGAAGACTCGTCGTCGGTCTTTTGGATCGAGCCGAGGCTCTCCGAACTGGCTCAGCCACGCCGTACCGCCGGCGCGAGCCGAACGCCTGAGCGCGAACACGACATCCGTGCTGGTGAGCTTCTTGCCCAGCGCGGTGACGAGGCCTGGTCGAAGGGCTATGCGCGCTCCCTTCGACTCCGCTTCGGGCAGCCCTTCGGCCAACGCCGGAAATGGGTTGCCTGCGGCGTCGATGGCGTAAAGTGTGTCGAAAACTGCCGGTGCAAACAGGGCCGAGATGGCATCGTCGAGCCGATGCGGATCCAGGCCGGTGAAGCTGAAAGGCAGTTTGAGTCGCAGCGTACCCCCGTACTTGGGGCGCAGGAGCGCATGGGCGGGGCTCAAGGCAAGGCTGCCTGCCAAGAACGCGCGCCGTCCAAACCGAGTTGGGCGCACCCAGCCCGTCACTGGATGACCCATAGGCGCCCGCGCGTTCCCACCACGATCGGCGCCATCGCGGCGGTGGGTTGAGGGCATGCGGCGATCGCGGTGATCCCATCCGGAATCGGAATGCTCAGCTTCTTTTCCAGCTGGCCGCTCTCGGTGAGCGTATGCACGACCAGCGCATCTTCGGATGGCACCAGAGTGGCTTTGGAGGACAGCAGCTCCGGCCGCCCGTCGCCGTTCAGATCGGCGAGGGCGAGCTGTGCCCCAGCACCTTCGAGCTTGGCTACTTGCCGGCGCTCGTCGAATATCTCGATGGTTTCCTCGCTGGCCGAGTAGCTGGCGAAGTAGCTCGTTGCTCGTGCGTGAGCGTTCAACAACGACAGGCTCGTGAGCGACAAGGGTTGCGAGGGCCAGGCCGATAGCGGAGGCTCTGCATCACCGGGCATGCAGGGAACCAGGCGAGACTCGGGCCGGTGCCCGCTGATCTCGAAGCATCCGAGTCCGAAAGGAATCCGGCGCTGGGCCGTGCCCTGCTGACCGAGCCCTGCGTCGAGCCGGACGAACCTTTCGCGATCGCTGGAGCCGATGTCGAGCCGCGAATCACCGTCGAGGGTGACGGCGGCGATGGGGTCGCGCAGCGGAGTCGGCGCGATGGGTGATAGCTCGCTCCAGGCGCGCGTGGCGACCGCTTGGAGACGACCTCCTCGGATGCGACCGAGCGCGACTCGCCGGCGCCCGACGAACGCGATTTCCGGGGAGCCGTCGCGGTCGGCGTCGACGCAGGCGAGAGCGACCGGCCCGAGCTCGGGTGGCGCCGCGAGCGTGGTGTTCTTGGCCACCAGTGGGATAGGCGCCAAAAAACTCCTGATCTCCGGATCGAGCGCGCGTTCGGCGAAAGCGTGGCCTGTGGCGTTGGGTCGGGGGTTCTTGACGCGGTCCCAGAAGCTTCGGGAAATCGGGTAGAGGTTGGCGACCACTCGGAGCTTGCCTGCTTCGATGCTGGGCTCCACGTACAGCAAGGCCCCCTGCTTGGCCGCCGCCAATCGAGCGGCGGCCAGCGCGGCGGCGTCGGGGTGACTTCGGGCAGCGGGTCCCAGCTGCCCGGCAATGACCGCCGAGATTCGGCCAGCGAGCCGTGTCGCGTGCTCCAGTGTGGCGTCGGCGTGAGGGAGCGCGGACACCACCAGCATGGGTCGGCGCGCTCGAATCTGTCGAGCCAGTTCGCACGCCACTTCACTCAATGCGTTGGTGCGTCCCAACGTGCAGGTCGGCTCAGGCGCCGAGCCCTTGTCCTCTGCCAGCGCAGGCTGAAGTAGCAGCAAACTCGCACTCACCGTATAGCCGGCCGTTCGCAGCGCGCTGGTAATCCTCGAGCTGGGCTTGCGACGATGTTGGGCGCGGGCGGTCACGTTCATGCCGCTTTCGTCTGCTGAGTGTATGCTGAGCTCTGACATTGGGGCATTCTTCTGCTCAACTTTCGCCCGGCTCAGACCGAAAGTCTACCGGTGTGCGGCGTTCGCCTGCCCACTTGCGTGGCAACCTGTGATAATCGATGAAATGAGTTCTTGAGGTCTGCCAGTTCCGTGCGCTCCCATCTTGCTCAGTTCCCGCGACACAGGCTCTGCGTCGGGCTGATCTCTTTGCTCGGCTTGCTCCTGCTGTCTGCGCGCAGCGCGAGCGCCCAGTGCGTCGACGAGGCGCTCAAGCAGCAGCTGATTGGGCAGCGCGCTTATCGCGGTGTCGTTCCGAGGAAATTTCAGAAAGCGCTACGCCACGAGGTCTCGGCGATGGGTGGCTGGTATGCGGCCGACCTCGCGGATGGAGCCCCCGTCTACGGAGGCGCGTATACCTTCCATTTCACGGAAGATTTGGGGCTGGAGGCCTCCTATTTCCGCACGCGGCAGAAGTTCGGTTTCCTGGAGAGCGTGGATCAGTCCAATCTGGGGACCATTCGCTTGCTGCGCGCGCCCTCGGAGACTTTGCAGCTCTATCTGGGGCACCTGGTGTGGTCCCTCGCGTATGGAAAGGTGCGTTGGCTCGGGGGTGCGATTGGTCGCTTTGACTTCTATTTGGCGCTCGGCGCCGGTGCATCCATCGAGCCGGGCGACCGGGGGCTGACTGGTTCCGGCGGATTTGGCATGAAGTTTTATCTGACACAGTGGCTCGCGCTGAGGCTGGACGTACGAGACCACGTTCGCCAGATGAACCGCCAGCAGCTCGGTGTGGATCGCGTGGTGAACGACATCTCCTCCACGGGCGGCCTCAGCCTGTTCATCCCGTTCAGCAATTGAGCTCTCGTGGTAAGATGCAAGCGGCCGCGATGACGAACCTCAACTGGACGAAACTGGTTTTCGTGTCGGTGCTCCTGACAGCGTTTGGGGCTCAGGCTCAAACGAACAAACCCAAAAGCACAAAGGCACCTCGTGCTACGGCCGCAGCGGGGGACGCCAAGCCGAGCCAGGGCGAGGAAGCCGCTGACGCGAAGGCCGAGACCGAAGCAGCTGCCGGTGACGACCTCGGAGAAGCCCCCCCTCCTGCCCAACCGCGGGACGAAAAGACCAAGCCTTCACCGCTGACGCCCAAACCGGACGAGTTCCCCAAGGGGGATCTGAAGGCTCCTCCGCCCGAATACGACCGCCTCCTCAGTGACATCGCTGCGCTCAGGAGCCGCGTCGCGGCGCTCACCACTACACTGTTCAAGAGCAAGCTGCGCATCATCGTCGAAACGGATGGGGACTATGCGCAGATCAGCAGCTTCGTGGTGACTCTGGATGACGGGGTCGTGTTCAGCGCCCCGGCGCGCTTCGTGGCCGACGATGAAAAGACGGTCTACGAACACGCCGTCGCGCCGGGCCATCACGTGATTGGTATCGAAGTGGAACGAGAGGATGCTCGCGGCAAGCAGTACAAGACCTGGCAGACCTCCAAGTTCTCCGTCGTGGTGCCCGACAGCCAGACGCTCGAAACGCACATGGTCGTTGAAGACGATTCGGACATGGCCGAGGACTTCCCCGACGATGCCGACGGAGAATACGACGTCCGCGTGCGCTTGCGTGCGCGGGTGGCCGAATGAAGGTCCGGGCTCGAGCCTTCTCTCTGCTGCTGGCCTGTGGGCAGTGCCTCGTCGCGTCTGCGCTGCGGGCCGAACCCTCCGACGAGGAGGCTCCAAGCGACGCTGCGGCGCAACGCGACGTTCCAGAGAAGGGTTCGGCAGACGTCGAGGCCGAGAGCGCCGCGCCTGAGGTTCGGCAACCGGTAGAGCCTGGACAAGCGGGCCAGGAGGTGAACGACACGGCCTTGGATCCCGAGTCCGGGTCCGAAGGGATGGCAGCATACCAGCGCGCCCTGGAAGCCAAACAGCTCTCCGCGTCGCTCCCGCTCAGCCGCGCGCGCTTGCAAGAAGAGCTCGCGAGCATCGAGAGCAAGGTCGTCGAGGGCAGATACGACGAAGCGATTGGCGACTTGGTCTACATCGTCGAGTCTCCCAGGTTCGATGCCTTCGAGCAGAGCGAAGAGGGCAGGGCCGCGCGATTCTTGCTCGGAGACTCGCTGGGGCGCACGGGAGCCACGCGCGCGGCGCGCGGCTATTTGGTACCCCTTCTCGCTGGCGATTCGAACGACACGTGGACCCGGAGAGCGGCGCGCAGCCTGGTCGACCTGGGGTTGAACAGTGATAGGCCTGGGCTGTTCGTCGAGGACCTCCGGCAGATCGTGGGGCGGGCTCCGGAAGAGCTGCGGGGCGACATCGCGTACTTGACCGGGCGCATGAAGGAACGCCAGCACAAGCCCAAAGAGGCCTTGAGCGAGTTCGCGAAGGTGAGCGAGCGTTCGCGGTTCTGGGCACAGGCCACGTATTTTTCCGGACTCATCGAGGTCGAACGCGGCAACTTGAAGAAAGGAGAGCAGCTGTTCTGCAAGGTGGCCGACCCGAAGCTGACACCGCGCCAGGCTCCTCTGTTCGGCGGTGGAGATTTCTTCCGGGTCCGCGATTTGGCGCGTCTCGGGCTGGGGCGCGTTGCTCACGAACAGTATCGTTTCGACGACGCGCAGTATTACTACTACCTGGTCCCGCGGGATTCTCCGCACCTGCCCGAGGCTTTGTACGAGACGGCGACGACGCGCTACGAAGCGAAAGACTACGACGGCGCCCGCGAATACATGGATGAACTCAGGGCCTTGCAGGTCGACCACCCTTACGAAGACGAAGCGTGGCTGCTCGACGCATACATCGACTTGGCAACCTGCAAGTTCCCGGAGGCGGACGCCAAGCTGAAGGAGTTCCTGAAGCGCTACGAACCAGTTCGCAACGCCGCGCGTCGTCTGGTGAAGGATGACGTGGCGATGCGCAAGCTGGTGGACGCGGTGCGCGTAGGGGGCGATCCCGCAGCTGCCGGGGTGGGAGCCAGCAAAAACACTGCTCGCGCGCTCGGGGCATTGCTCAGGGTGGACACCCGCTACAACCGCGCCACGTTGCGGCTAGCGCGCCTCGACCACCAGATGCGGGGGCTCTTGCTGGCCATGGCCGATCTGGACGATGCGCAGCGTCGCCTGGCCAAGCCCCAGGAGATGCGGCCCCAGGCGGCTGGTCCCATGGGCCAGAGCGATTTCGAAAAGGTCCAGCGCATCGAAGCCCAGCTTTCGGAGGTCAAGCGGCTGCTCCGCGACTTGAAACGATCGGGGGCCAAGGCGAGCCAGCTCGCCGAGCTGGTGAAGCAGGCGGAGGCGTTATCCCTGCGCGCCAAGGCAGCGAGGGCCTCGTTGAGCGCGCGCATCGAGGCCGAAGCGTCCCAGGCCAAGGATCTCCCCGGGTTGATCGCCGAGGATCGGGCGCGCGCCAGCAAGCTCTACGAGAGTTCGAACCGGCTTCGAGCCAAGGTAGAGAAGGAACAGCTGGCGCTGGCCAAAGACGCGCTCGTACGTCTGGATCGCCGACTGTCGAGGTTGATTCGACGGGCACGCCTGGGGCGCATCGAAACCGTTCTAGGTAAGAAGCGCGCGCTCGAGATCGAAATCGAGGCGCTATCACAGGGGCTGCTCCCGCAAAGCATCGTCGATTCTCTCGACGCCGAGCGCTACCTCGAGGACGACGAGGAGTACTGGCCCTTCGAGGGCGAGGATTGGGCGGACGAATATGTCGGTGGCGAGGGGCTCACGGACTGAGCGCACCCCGGCAGGCGAAGCAACTCCGGCAGCGGTTGCTCGCGGGGGGGGCATTCACCCAATTTCGAGTGGCAAGCGAGCTTGCGCGCCCGCGTCAGCGCTTGCGGCTGCCCTGGTGATCGTAGGCCACGATGGTGCGACCGAGCGAGGAGAACGTGGGCTCGAGCGCTGCTCGATCCCCGGAGAGCACTACCTGGAACTTGTTGGGATCGCAGTATTCGTGAGCGACCTCGTTGGCTTGCGTCAGGGTGACGCCCTCTACCTCCGTGGGCCACTTCTGGTACCAGTCGATGGGCCTGTCGTAGATGGCCAGGCTGGCGAAGCTGCCTCCCACGCTCGAGATACGTTCGAAGCGCCCCGGGTAGCCGAGCAGGAGCCCGCTGACAGACTCGTCGCGTTCTTGTTCCTCGATCGGCTTGGAGCTACACAACAGACTGAGTTCTTTGAGCATTTCGTCGATGCTCGCGCGTGTCGTCTCGCTTTTCACCGCGGCCGAGAGCGAAAAGTAGCCGACATCCCGGAAGCGCTGGAAGGTGCTGCGCGCGCCGTAGGTGTAGCCCTTGTCTTCGCGCAAGTTCAGGTTCAGTCGACTGGTGAACGCTTCCCCGAAGCTTCGGTTGAACACCATCGCCGGGAAATAGTTCTTCGACTTGGCTCCCTCCGCGCGTCGTACGACGGAGACGACCGATTGCGCGGCACCCGGGAAGTCGACGATGTACAGTCCCTTCTCTCTGGGTTGCTCTGATAGTTCTCTGGGCGCCGGCTTCGCCGTCCCTTTCCAGTCGCCGAATGCGCGCTCGAGCTCCTGCTGGGCGGTCTCTTGGTCGATGCCCCCGACGACCACGAACTCGAGCCCGTCGGGGACCACCAGCTTCTTGTACTGACTCTTGATGTCGGCCAGGGTGATGGGCTTCAAGCTCTCTTGCGTCCCCTGCGCCACGTCACCGGCGTAACCATTTCCGAACAGCACGTCCAGCATGGCCATGCTCTGGGCGGCTTGAGGGTCCGACTCGTTAGCGAGCGCCTGAGCGATGAAGTGATCCTTGCGGCGCCGGAACTCGGCCGGGCTGAACTTCGGCCTGCGCAGCACGTCGGCGAGCAGATCCACCGACTCGGCGAAGTTTTCGGCCAAGAGGTCCATGGAGAGCAGGGTGTAGTCCACCGAGGCACTGGCGGAGTAGTCGGTCGCGAGGCGCTGGAGATCTTCGCTCAGCTCGAGCGCGCTTCTATTTCCAGCGCCCTCGTCGAGCAGGTCTGCCATCAGGTAGGTCAGCCCTGACTTTCCCTTGGGATCGGTCTCGCTGCCGTGGGGGATGACCACGAGCAGGGAAACGAGTGGCATCGATCCCCATTTCGTGTGCCACACGCGGATCTGGTTGCTCAGTGTCGAGACCTGGGGTGCCGGGGGGGCCCAATTGACGATGGGACCTGGGGTGGGCAGCTGACTGCGGTCGACGGTTGGCGCCGGTGCCTGCTCTGGCGCCGGTGGCGGCGGAGGCGGAGGAGCCGCAGCCGGAGGCGGAGGTTCCGCGCAAGCGACCATCGCCAGGAGTAGGCCGAGCACGAGGCGTGACGGCTTCATGGTTTGGCCTTTCCGGAGGTGTTCGCCTCTGTAGCGGCTGATTTGGGGACGAAATCGATGCGCACGAAGTTCTTCAGATCGAGCCATTTTTTTGCGGCGTCATGCACGCCCTGCTCCGTGGCCCCCGTGTAGCGGGCCAGGTCTTTTGCCAGGTAGTCGGCGTTTCCGGTGTGAAGGTAATAGGAAGCGAGCGTGTCGGCGCGAGAGATCGCCGTCTCGAGTCGCTCGTAGAAACTCTTTTTGTAGTGGTTCTTCGCGCGCTCGAGCTCGTCGTGGCTCGGCGGGGTTTCGAGCGCCTTTTCCAAGGCGGCCATCGTCTCGTCGTACAGCTTATCGACACTTTCGCCGGGCGCCGCGGTCACCTGGATGACGTAGAAGCTCGAAAGCTTCTGAGAAACCTGGAAGGCTGAAACGTCCTTGGCGACCTTCTTGTCATAGACTAGGGGTTTGAACAGGCGGCTGGTCTTGCCGTCGCTCAGCGTGCTCGACAACAGGTCGAGCTCCGCGTCGCCGGGTTCGTACAACGCAGGGGTGTGCCAGGCGAGATAGATGCGCGGTAGCTTGACGTTGTCTTCGACCACTAGCTTCTTGATCCCATCGATCTTGGGCATCTTCGCCTGGGGCGGCGCCGCACGGGTTCCAGAGGGTAGCGAACCGAAGTACTTTTCGATGAGAGCTCGGGTGGGAGCTTCCTCGAAGTCTCCGACGACGCTCAAGACGGCGTTTGCGGGGACATAGTACTGTGTAAAGAACCCCCGGACGTCTTCGAGCGTTGCCGCCGAAAGGTCCTCGTGGGAGCCGATGGGCGTGTGGTGATAGGGATGCCCTTCTGGGTAGAGCATCTCGCCCAGATGCCACCAGGCCATGCCATAGGGCTCGTTTTCGTAGCGCTGGCGGCGTTCGTTCTTCACCACGTCGCGCTGGTTGTCGAGCTTCTGCTGGTCGAGCGTCGGCAGTAGATTGGCCATGCGCTCCGACTCCATCCAGAGCGGCAGCTCCAGGTAGTTGCTCGGCACCCTCTCGAAGTAGTTCGTGCGGTCTCGACTCGTGGTTCCGTTCACGTTGCCGCCGATGGGTTCGTAAGGCTCGAAGTACTCCTTGTCGAAGTTCTTGGAACCCTGGAACATCAAGTGCTCGAACAGGTGCGCGAAGCCCGTGCGCCCCTTGACCTCATGTCCGGACCCGACCAGGTACAGGACTTCGGTTGCCACGACCGGGAGCGTCTTGTCCTGGCTCAAGAGCACGGTCAGACCGTTGTCGAGCTGATACTGCTCGACGGGTAGTTGGGGGGTGACCGCCATGCTGGCGGCGGCAAGCAATATCGGGATGTTCATCGGCCAGCGAGCCTCACATTCAGCTGGTGTGTTGTCAAACCGGCAGGAGCCGGAAGCTGTCGGAACTCGGTCCCGGGGCCGCTAGCTGGCGCCTGGAGGACGAATTGTGACCAGGAGCGAACCGCTCGTGGTTTGGGATCGTTCCCTTCCCTGACATAAATGTCATCATCCCTCTTCCGGGGCGGGTTGCGTGTGCCATCTTGGCTGTTTCACTTACGTGGAATTCCCGCTGTATTCGAGTGGCTTGGGCGCCAGCGTCGACGCCTGGCGCGCTGTTTGCAACTTGGGGCGCAGGATTCGGCACTGGGGTCGTGTGCTAGCTGGGAGCGGTGACGGTGGTCTCGAGAAGGTCAAGGATTGGAAACCGAGCCCGATGGGCCGCGTTGCTCCTGGTGACCGTGGTGCGCTGTGGTGGCGATGGGACCCTTGGCCGGGACGCCGGCGGGAGCTTCTCTGACCCGGGTCCAGGTCAAGGTGTGGGCAATTCCGACGGGGACTCCGGAATTCCGGGAGGAAAGCAGCCCGAGCTCCCGCCCGAAGAGGAAGTCGAGCAGGATTTTCGCGCGCCGGTGACCACGGGGCGCTTCGTCTGGACTGCCAACCCCGACAGCAATCGCGTGGCTCTGATCGATGCGACGAGCTTCGGGGTAGTCACCCTGGACGCTGGCTTTGGCCCTACCTACTTGGCTGCGCTGCCGACCGCGTCGGAAGATCGCGCCGGTGCACTCGTCATCAATGCGCTCAGCTCGGATGCGAACGTGTTCTTGGCGAAGGACACCACCGACGTACTGGTGAGCGATCCCATTCCGGTCCACGCCGGAGCCAACGCCTGGACCATCAGTGAGTCCGGTCGTTGGGCGATCGCTTGGACGAACGCCCGTCAGATCGACGGCGCCGACCCGACCGAAGGCTTTCAGGACGTGACCGTGATCGATCTGGACGGATACCCCGACGAGGCCCCTTCCGTAGCGCGCCTCAGTGTTGGTTATCGTCCCACCAAGCTATTGATCAGCGAGGACGAACAGTCCGCGTTCGCGGTCACGGAGCCTGGCGTTTCGGTGATCGACCTCGACGCCAGTGGAGGCCCCGAAGTGCTCCGGGATCTTCCCGTTTCCGACGGTCCAGCTGCGGAGGTGGAGATCACGCCCGATGGCAGCCTGGCACTGGTGCGACGGAACGACTCGGCCGAGCTGAATCTGGTGGACCTGGAGACCGGTGAGCAGACCCCGGTCGAGCTTCCTGGCGTGCCCACCGACCTCGATCTGAGCCGCGACGCGAGCTTCGCGGTGGTCGTGGTACGCGGTGTGCCGAGTGTCGGCGACCTCGACTTCGGCGCCGCTGGGCAGGCAGGAGCGCACGGTCTGGCTGGCAACGGAGGACAGGCAGGTGAAGGACCAGAGACTGCTGCCGGGGGGGCCGCGGGCGCCGGTCCTGGGCCCGAGTTCAGCGATTCTCAGGTGGTCGTGCTACCTATCCCCGGCATTTGGGAGCACCCGGACGAGTTCGACGTGCTGGCGCTTCCCGAGCTCGTGGGGAGCGTGGTGGTACCACCGACCGGGGACAATGTGTTGCTCTACACCAACGCCGTGCCGAGTGACCGTGTCACGATCGTCGACACGAAAAGCGAAGCATTCCGTACGGTCGAGCTCAAGGCCCCCGTGCGCGCTCTATTCGCCACTCCCGACGGGCGGAACGCCGTGGGCCTCTTGCTTCCTCCCCAGGGCAGTACCAAAGCCGGAGCCTTCAGCCTCATCCCTGTCGAGCAGAGTCTGCCCCCGAAGCTCCAGGGCACCCTGGCACCCACCTTTGGGGTTGCGACGATCGATGACAGCGCGGTCATCACCACGCGTGACAGCGCGCGGGGCGTCTACGAGGCCTATGTGGCGGCTTTTCCCTCGCTCCGCATCGACCCGATCGATTTGCCGAGTGCCCCCACTGCCAGTGGTATCGTGGCGGACGCGCAGGTGGCGTACATCGCTCAGGAGCACGCCGAGGGGCGCATCACCTTCGTCGACTTGGGCGATGCGCGTTCGCGCACCCTGACCGGCTTCGAGCTGGGCGTGAAGGTGGTCGACGGTGAATAGCCGGCACAGATGGGAATTCGGGGTTTCGACCGCCGCACTGCTCGCAAGCTTGCTCGGATGCTCCGACGATGCAGCGAGCGAACTCGGATCCAACGGTGCGGTGTCCGTAACCACGGGCGGGAATGCCGCAACCTCCGGTGTTGGCGGCACGGGTGCGACCGGAACCAGCACAGGTGGCTCCGTCGAACCCCCTCCCGAGCAGGAGCTCGAAGGGAGCTTTCGAGCGCCGGTGGCCACCGGCCGCTACCTGTGGACCGCCAATCCGGAGAGCAGCCGCGTGGCCATCATCGACACCGAAGTGCTCGATATCCGGATCGCGGACGCTGGGTTTGGTCCTACTTATCTTGCGGGCGTGCCGAGCTCCGAAGCGGAGGCCAGTTCGGCGATAGTCATCAACGTGCTCAGCCAGGACGCGACGCTGTTCGAGATCGACGCGGCAGGTGCGCTCACGCAACAAACCTTCCCCTTGCACGCAGGGGCAAACCGGTGGGCCGTGTCACCGAAGGGGCGCTGGGCGACGGCTTGGACCGACGCGGCCGAGGTAGAAAACCCCGACCCTACCGATGGCTTCCAGGACATCAGCGTGATTGATCTACAGAACGAGAGCGTTGCTCGTTTGAGTGTTGGCTATCGACCGAGTCAAGTCGTGTACGACGACGACGAGAAGCGCCTGTTCGTGGTAACGGAGCCGGGGATCTCCGTCATCGATCTGGCGGGCGAAGAGCCTCGAAGTGCGGACCTGATTGAGCTCGAGGCAGGCACTGTCGGTGGCTCCGCTGCGCGCGATGTGAACATCGCTCCCGGTGCTGACGCCGCGCTCGTCAGGTTTCAAGGCGAGCCCAGCATCAGTGTGGTTCCGCTCGGAAAAGGAGAACGGCTGGAGCTTCCGATGAGCGGACCAGTCACCGATCTCGACCTGAGCGAGGACGGTAGCCGTGCGCTCGCAGTGGTGCGTTCGCAGAGCGACGCCGTGGTGATCGATGTGGCTGCGCTCGGTGACGATGGCGCACTCACCTCTTTGCATGTTCCCGGTGGCGTGTTCGGCAGTGTGGCCCTGTCACCTCAGGCTGACGTGGCAGTCTTGTTCACCAACGCCATCGAAAGTGACGAGGCCACCATCGTCGATCTGCAAGCAGGAGACGATTTCTTGTCGTACCGCACGGTGAATCTGAAGAGCCCGGTCCAGGCAATGTTCGTGGCGCCCGACGGCGCGCATGCGATAGCGCTCTTGAGCGTTCCGGAGGGCAGCAGCAAGGCCGGAGCCTTCAGCGTCATCGTGACCAAGGCCGAGCGAGCGCCGAAGATCGTGGGCACGGACGCGCCACCCGTGGCAGTTGCGCTGTCGCCAGACCAGCCGAGCCCGTACGCACTCATCACCACTCGCGACGACATGACCGGTATCTTCGAGGCGCACCTCATCGATCTGCGGAGTCTGGAGGACGACCTGTTTCGTCTGGCCAGCCCACCCCTCGCGACGGGGATCATCGCCGAGCGAGCCCTGGGCTACGTGGCCCAGGCCCACCCGGAAGGGCGTATCACCTTCATCGATCTGGCACGAGCAGAGTCGCGAACTCTCACGGGTTTCGAATTGGCAACCAAGGTCGTGGATTGAGGAACATGATGAATCGGGGTTGGATACTGGCCGGCGTTGCCGGCACCCTCGTCGCCTGCGGGGATCGTGACGACAAGTGGGACGCGCCTCGGGATGGCACTGCCGCGAGCTACGGGTTGATTGGATCGGTGGCTGTGATGGATGAGCCGCTCAATCGCGTGCTGATGGTCACTTCGCCCAGGCCTTACGAAGTTGGCGTGACACGGGTGCCCATTGGTAAGAACGTGGCGGCGGTGGCCATGTCTTCGGACCAGGACACGCTCTTCGTTCTCTCGAAGGGGGTCCAGCCCCGCCGCAGACCCGACGATGAATTTCCGAGCGTTACCGTGATCGATGCCGGAACCCGGCCGAAGCTCAAAGACCATTTCGACCTGACCGATCCGATGCAGAAGCTCACCGTGGACCCAGAGGAAGAATGGCTGGTGGCCTTCCAGGGGGATTCGACGGTGACCAATCCGAACGAATTCGTGTTGTTGCCTCTGAAGGACTCCGGCGCGGACACCCGCTCGCTGACGATCCGCTCCTTTGGAGGTGTGCCCCAACAGGTCCTATTCACCGACGAGCTGACCCTGCCGAAGGGACCGGCGCGGCGCTTTCTGCTCGTGAGAACGGACAGGGACATCGCGTTGATCGATCTCCGGAATCTGGATCGCGAGGAGGTAACCGTTCAGACGCCTCGCACGGAAGCAGGTACGCAGTCCGTTCCCGCTCAGGTGGTGTTCGACCCTGGCGACAGCGGGTCCGAAGACGAGCCGGGGGACTTCGCTCGCATCGGAGTCAGACTCGCGGGTGAACCTGACGTGATGCTGCTCGAGTTGGGAATGCCGCCGGAGGGGTCCAAGAAGGACTTCGAGGTCAAGTTCAACATAGTCAACGTCGGTGGCGTCCCATCGGCTATCGAGTTCGTCAAGACGGATTTCGGGCTACGCCTGGCCGCGCTGGTACCGACGCTCAGGCAAGCCAAATTGGTCGATCCCGAGACCACCGTCGTCGAGACGGTCCAGTTCCCCAAGGCCTACTCGCGCTTGACACGCGTGACCGAGGACGCCGATCAGGGCGAACTCGCACTCTTGTACAGTCCTGACACTCCCGGGATCGCCTTCTGGGCGCTCGGACGTGCCAGCGGTACCCTGTCCAAGAGTGTCGAAGAGAACGACATCGATCTCTCGGTGAGCGCGGTGCGCGACGTACCCGGCGATGAGTTCGGTTACCTGAAGATTCTGGAAGGCTCCGACTCGGCGCGCTTTTTCGTGCTGGACCTAGAACAGCGTCAGACCTTTCCCATGCTGACCAATCTGCCTGGGTTTTCGGTGAACGTCTCGCCGGATGGCCGACGCGCCTGGGCATTTCACCGGGAGCGCACGGAGTTCGCCAGCGTGACGTTGTCCGACTTGCACCCCACGTCGCTGTCGGTGAAAGTGCCCATTTCCGCTGTTTATGACATCGAGCGCGCTGACGGCAGCAGGGCAGCGCTCACGATGCACGGAACCGACGGCGCCACCGAGGCAGGGGCGTTGGGGCTCACGTTATTCGATGCGGAAGAGCCGGATTCCGCGGACACGCGTTTTTTCGGCGGGCTTCTGTTGGAGGGTCTGTGATGCAGTTGGGCAAGATCGCTCTGATGAGCGCCTTACTGGGGTGCTTGGGGTACTGGGCGCCGATCGCGGGAGCAGAATCCGCCGCCGAGGCGCCCAACCCTGCTTCGAAGCCCGCTCGCGCCGACGCCGAGCGAGGTGCCGCAGAGCCGCCGCCTGCTGCAAGGCCCCCGCCTGCTGCAGGGCCCCCGCCTGCTGCAGAGCCAGCACCGGCAGAGCCGATTGAGACTCGAGGGGGAACCGGGGAACAACCAGCCGAACTCAAGACACCCGTGCCGCCTCAAGGGGTGGATGCCAACTCCACGCGAGCGCCCGCGGCGAGTGGGAATCCACCACCGGCCGAACTCAAGCCGCCCGGCCCTCAGCCGGGGGTCAGACCAGAACAGACTGTGCAGGAGCGTTTCGCGGTTCCACAACCCATGAATCAGGCGCCCGAAATGGACGCGCCCGAGCCGCCCTACAGCGGGCCCCTCGGTTCCCACCAACAGCACTTCATCCTCTGGCTCGGCCTACGCAACGACTACGTGCGAGACGAGCGTTTCGACATGTTCGCGTCGAATGATTCCCTGGTGGCGTTCAGCATGGGTGTCGGATCCACGGTGTTCAGCGCTGGGAACCTCAGCCTTGCGGCTCTGGGCATTTGGGAAACAGGGTCGCGAGAGGCGGAGGCGCGCGGGGATGCGACCAAGTTCCGCGTGCATCGTTTCGAGCTCGCGCCCGAAGTTCGCTATCATCTGCACTATAGAGCGTTCGCCTTTGCCCGGCTGGGCCTCGGAACCAGCTACGTCAAAGCGCTGCGCCACAGCCAGCTGGCCGCTACCGACCGGATCGCCAAGGACTGGCTTCTGGCGACCGACCTCACCCTGGGCGGCGCGTTTCGTCTGTTTGGTGATCCCTCCGGACAACGACGTGCTCCGCGCGTGTGGTTCATCGCGGATGGAGGCTATGCTCTCACCAGCTCCATGCAGCTCGAGTTCGAGCCCGATCCGCAAGACAGCTCCTCCCCCGAACGCAGCCAGCCTCAAGACTTAGGCAGCTTGAATCTGCGGGCCCCGCTGTTCCGACTTGCAGTTGCGGGGACCTACTGAAGAACCCGCGGGCGCGCTAACTGGCCCGTTCGAGATCGCTTTCCAAGAAGCCTGACACCAGGGGCAAAACCCTGCGCTGTCGAAACAAGAGTGCCGCAATCTCGCTGGTGCAACCGCCGCAGCCGCTGCCGGCGCCGCACGCAGCGCTCACGTCCTGCAACGTGTGGGCGCCGTTTTCCACCGCACGCCGAATCTCCCGATCGGTGACTTGATGACAATGACAGACAATCACTAGTCTCTTCTCGCCTGAAAAAGACCTTTTGAGAGTATCAGATTGAAAATGACTTTCAACATCGTTTTCAGTTGCAGTGTTAACGGAACCCGATCGTTCTTGACGCAAAACCGGTAACGGCGCGGGCCCGAGGGGGTTTAGGGTAACGAACCCAGGCTCGCGAATGGGCGAGCGGAGACGACGAGAGGCAGAATGCAAGGAAACCGGGAAATCATCGAGCTTTTGAACGAGGTGCTCACTTCGGAGCTGACCGCGATCAACCAGTACTTCGTCCACCACCGAATGCTGGACAATTGGGGGTACGCCCGACTTGCCAAGAAGAAGCGGGAGGAATCCATCGAGGAGATGACCCATGCCGACAGCGTGATCGCACGCGTTCTGTTTCTCGACGGGCTGCCGAACATGCAGCGGCTCAATCCGGTTCGCGTTGGCGAAGACCCCGTCGAGCAACACGAAGTCGATCTAGCCATGGAGCTCGAGGCGGTTGCCCGTCTGAATCGAGGCATCCAGCTGGCCAGCGACAAGGGAGATAGCGGGACTCGCCTGCTGCTCGAGAGTATCCTGAAGGACGAGGAGGAGGCGATTGATTGGTTGGAAACCCAGCTGCACCAGGTGCGCGAACTCGGTAAGGAGCGCTACCTGGCCGAACAGCTCGATCACGCTTCCTGAGCTAGCCTGCTCGTGGCGTTGTAGCTGACACGCATTCTGGATCCCGGGACCGGAGGATTGGCCTACCGAATGATCCATCGACCACGACGGTCGATGGATGGCGCACGACGCAGAGCACCCGAGGCCCCGGCCAGCTCCCGGGCGATTGGGTGCCCGGCGAGCTCCGTGCGGGGCTAGAAGGGTGCCGATTACCTTCGGCCGAGCTTCTTGCCGGCCGCTTTGAGCGCCAGCTCGACCTGTGACAACAGCTTCTTCGCGCGAGCCGGCCCGAGCTGAATCACGATCTCTTTGAACTGGCTCTCTATTTTCTTGCGGGAGCCCTTGACCGTTCGCTTGCCCTCTTTGGCCATCAAGGCCCTAGCGGACTTGTTTGCGGCAGAACGAATGTTGTGAACGTACGCCTTGGAGATAATCATCCCCTTCTTTTCGGCGCGATCCACAACCTCGCTCGCGGGCATTGAGCGCGGGAGGTTACGGACGAATGCAGCTTTGTCTCCCTGACGGATGACGGGTTTGTTCTTAGATGATCGCTTCTTTGCAGCCATAGGTTGCCTCGTTGTGAGTTAGCCTAAGATTAAACGATACCGCAAAGCGTGCCAGTCTGTACAACAATATTTTGGGCAAAATCTCACATTCCTTCGAGGTCTCACAAAGAGTTCTCCACACAAGTGAGTCATATCTTACGAGATCGGAACGCGCTTCGCGTGCATGCGTCGGAGGACGGTCACTTTCATCGAGGTTCGAGCGACTCTGACCCGATCGAACCCTGGGGCCCCGTGGGGCAGCTTGAGAGGCAATCGAGCTTTCTGGTGGCCCGTGTTCACGCCTGCGGGCGTTTGTGAACGAGCGGGAACAGCGAAACTGGGGCGTTCAGACCGTAGGCGCTCCAACCAACACCCGCCACCCGCGCCTGCGGCATCAATGCGAGTGTTTCGACATCACTACCATGCTCGACAAGCTCGTTCTGGCTCTGCCTCGACTGCTGGCTTTGCTTCTGCCTCCGGCGTGGAACGAACCGGGGCCGTGGCTCGCTGTTCTGGCATCGTTGACATTTACGTAGGGCGGTGTTTGCAGTTTGTGCCATGTGGAGAATCCGCAAAGGACCTCGCGGGCGCATCTGCGGCAAACTTGCCACAAATGACCATCAGGATGCCCACAGGTGCGGACGACACAATCGGGCTTCTTTCGCGGAGCAGACCGTATCCGCTGAGTGACCCGGCGTCAAACACCCGACGGTCCGATTCCGCCGAAGTGGCTGGGTCGCTGGCTAAGGGCCCGCGAATGGTCAAGTCCTACTGCGCCGGCGGATCCTCTTGCCGTGGCCCCGCGACGGACTTCCTCATTCGCGGGCCCTAACTCGATGAGGTGGGTGTAATAGCCTACTACCAGGTCGAGCGACGAATGAGCGCGGGGGACATGTGATGACCATGTGGTGGGAGGCGGAGTCGCAGCGGCCCGGCCTTGCTTTCGCGATGCTTCCGCATGGCAGCGGTTCGCGCGGGGGAATCGGCCCCAAGGGCGCAAATTTCTGCCACTGGAGGTTTCCTGACTGCCACCGGACTCCCGGTCGATTCGTACCTCGCACCCGTCTTTCTCTTCTCCGTCATCAAACGTTCGTCATCAAACGGGCTGGCCAGAGTGTGGGACTACTGCTCATCTGACAGCCCACACGCTGGATTCGGCGGGAGAGTGTGCGGAACGTGAGCGCACAAGCGCCCAGCGTAGACGCGCCACACTACCGGTGGCGCGCCGGCCACGGGATTGCTTGGTGGTCGCCGTGCCGGGCGCTCGCGAAGCCTTCGGAGAGCCTCGCCCCACGCATGCCCGTGGGCTTGCACCTGAGAGTGTGGCCCGAATTTGCCTTGGGGTTGGTCTCAATCTGAGACTTTGGGGGCCGCCATTGATGGGCCGGCGCCTCGATATGTCTTGGTGACGAACCTATCGAGAGCTGTTTTCAACGAACCCAGCTCGCCACGCTGTCGCGACACCGGCCAGAGGTCGTGCCGTTCCTCGGGATCGTTCAGGAAGTCCCAGGCCTCGACTGTGCCCGTACGACGGTTCAGGACCAGATTGAATCGAGCGGATCGGGCGCTCACCAGTCGGAATGGGTCCTCACCCCTGAGGACGTCTTCGCTGATGTACATCTCGGCAAAACGGACGGGAGGGAGCTCTGGATTCTTTCCCAGGAGCAGCGGGACCAAGCTGTGGCCTTCGAAGGGCAAAGATCGACGGATCCGGGCGAGGTTCACGATGGTCGGCGCGACGTCCAGAGCACTGGTCAAGGTGTCGATGCGCCGTGGGGGCCACCCGCGCGCCACCACGAACAGTGGAACGTGCAGCACCAGGGTGCTGAGATCGTAGGCGTAGTGCTCCTGGGCATGGCGTGGTGAGTCGAAAGCAATGCCGTGATCGCCGGTGATGACGATCACGTAGGCTTGCCTGGTTCGTCTGATTGCCTCGACCAGCTCATGCACATTCTCGTCCACATAAGCAACTTCCGCCTTGTACAGGTCCACTTCTGCCTCGGACCTTGGACGAGGGTGAGGCGGAGCACTGTGAGGGGGGTGGGCGTCGAAGTAGTGTGCCCACAGAAATAGAGGCCGATTTCGTTTGCTGCGCACCAGCTTCAGCGCCCTATCCGTGACGTGCTCAGCCGTGTGGGGCGTCTTCGCCGAGTACGCGAGCGCGGGTCGACCATCGACCGACGAAAAGCCTTGGGTCAGACCTGCCCAGTGCTCGGGTAGGAAGTAGGAGTTTGGTAACACGGCCGCCGTGAAGTAGCCCGCGTCGCGCAGTACTTCTGCAAGCATCACGTTGGAGGCTGCCAGTTCGAACGGAAATCTTCCGGTAAGCACTCGGTCGATCTGGGTGTCGTATCGAGAACTGAACAGTGATGGCAGGGACAGGCGCGTCGACGGGCCCTGGGCGAAGTGGCGTTCGAAGAGCGCGCTCGACCGTGCTAATTCGTCGAGGTGTACGGCACCCGCGCCGGAACCTCCCAATGACAGGAGCGTATCGGTGGCAAACGTATCGATGGTGATCAGATAGATGTCGGGATGCTCGGGCCAACTTTCGGGCAGGGGGTAACGAGTACGTCCTCGTGCGTCCGAGCTGGGTTGCGCCGACAAATCCGCGCCGTCACAGTCTTCATCGATGCCGTTTCCGATGCGTTCGACAGCACCGGGATGGACGCTTGGATCGAAAGGTGCGCAGTCGCTATCGCCGAAGCACGATAGGTGCCCGTCTCCGTCCCAGTCGAGCATGTAGACGATGCCCGTGTAGCCGAGTTCTGCCAAAGGCATCGAAGCCACGATGCGGTCGAGTCCGGGTCGCGCCGAAGGCTGCACGTTCGCGCCCAGCGCGCCGACTGCGGCAAAGGCCAGAGCGACTGCGAGCGCGAGCCCGCGGCGCACCCGGCGAGGGACCCGACCGAGCGCGCTCGACGTGACGCCACTCACTGCGGAGGCCAAAACCAGGATCGAGCCGCTCCGCCACGGCAGATGAGTGAGCGGCAGCCAGAAGACCCACGACAACCACGCGAGAGCGACCGTGATCAGGGCAGCTAGGCCCCACAGGTGCGGCCGCACGTCGATGATCCGCGAGGATTCCTGCCCGCGCGCGAGCCGGGTAAACGCGGAGTGCAGGCTGCGCTGCACTGGAACGAAAAGCCCCAGGCACGCGAGCACGATGGTTGCGAACGCCGCCACTATGCACACGGCCACGTTGTTTGGGCGAGCGATAGTGACCACCAGCGTGCGGGCCGCGTGAAAGGAGCCCAAGAGCCCTGCACCGAGCACTCCACTACCAGCGTACACGGAGGCGATGAACGAGGCGCGGCGCGCGGCCCTCTCATGCCGTAGCTTCTGCCAATGCTGCCGAGCGGCGGCGAGTACCGACCCCGGGGAGCTCGTTCCGAACGAACCCAGCCAGAGACCGGCCAGAACGAGGCCAAGGCAAAGCCCCGCGCACAGGGAAAAGAACAAACTGGCAGACAGCGTGCGCGCGCTGGATTCGTTCCAGGTCAGCTTCTCGGCCGGGAGCAGGACCTCGAACAGCCAGGCGAACAGTGAGACCCCCACGCCGAGCCAGACCATTTGGCTCAGGCGACCGAGCCTGGTCGGCTGGGCTTGCGGCGCTCGTCGCGCCGAGGATCGAGGCTTCGCCTTGGGGTTCATCTGCTGTGCGGGGTGCATCGCGTCGCTCGGTTTCGACTTTGGCTGAGTAGGCGACCGAGCGCTGGATGCAAGCGAATTTCCAGCGACGCGGGGGGCGTGGAAACTTCCAGGATTCGAAGCTGCTGGGACGAGCTAGGGTTGGCGCGTGAGCGAACCCTCCCCAGTTTTCAAACCCGAGCGCACGCGTGGCGATGTGCCGCGCAGTCGCTTCAGACGGGGTCGGACCAAACCCAAGGGTGTCGTGTGGTTCGGAGTTACATCGTTTTGGGGCCACCTGCGCCATTTTCTCGCCAGCGCGATTGCCACCGAGGACGTGGACTCGCGTGACTGGATGACGCCGGACGAACCGAGCGAGCTGGTCGCGCGAATCGCCGAACGACTCGGAGGGAGGGGGACCGGAGAGTCGCTTGGCGAATGCCTGGAGCGCGAGCTGTGGATCGACTTCGTTGCGGACACTGGAGACGACGTCGAGGTCAGCGAGCGGGTGGCCGAGCTGATCTGCGCCGAGTACGAGTTACCCGACCCCGAAACGCCCGGGCGGACGCTACGCGCGCCTCGAGGTGAGCTCTTGCTGTTCGGCGGCGATACCGCCTACCCGGTTGCGACGGGCGAAGAGATCAACAATCGCGTCATGGTCCCTTTCAATCGTGTGCTCAGAGACCGCGACGATGGAGTCGCTCGCGTCCTGTTGGGTATTCCGGGGAACCACGATTGGTACGATGGGCTCGACGGGTTCGCCCGCATGTTTCGGGTGAGACCGGATCAGGACGACGATCTCATGCGTCCCTCCGTGATGAACATCGACCATGGTATCGAGCGCTATGCGGACTGGGCAAGGGAGTTCGTCAAGGGAGGCCACATCGACAAACCCAAGACCCTGAACTTGCTTGGCTATGCACCGGCGCAGAGCGCCAGCTACTTCGTCCTGCCCCTGACACCCAAGATTCATCTGTTCGCAGTGGACCGTCAGCTCAAGCGCATGGATTTCCGGCAGCGTCGCTTCTTCGCCGACTGGCGGCAGACGCACCCCGAGGTGTGCCCCTGGGTCGTCCTGCCCGACCCGCCCTTCAAGTTCGGTGAACCCGCTTCGAGCGGCATGCTGATGATACGAGCTCTGGACATTCACCTCGGGAGGGAGTGCGCGTTGGTCATGACCGGAGATGTGCACCACTACGAACGTTGGCGCGAAGGAGCGACGCACTTCGTTACCGCTGGCGGCGGCGGTGCATTCCTGCATCCAGCTCGCGTGTATCGGCGCGAACAGGCTCCTCGCGAGCGGGAATGGCCTGGGCCGCGGCAATCCGCGCGTCTCTTGATGCAGGTGCCGTGGAAGGTGGCTCGCGGTCGCTCGGGCTTCATCCCGCATCTGGTGTATGCATCGATGTTCGTTCCGCAGATCTGGATTGCGCTCGGCGAGCCACTTCGTGTCGAACCTTTGCTGCTGGCCACGGCCATCGTGTTTCTGATCACGACCATCGTGTATTCCCT
This sequence comes from uncultured delta proteobacterium, assembly GCA_963809955.1. Taxonomy (GTDB): domain Bacteria; phylum Myxococcota_A; class Polyangia; order Polyangiales; family Polyangiaceae; genus JAICQQ01. The sequence continues at coordinate 143,632 of CAWELQ010000021.1, read as the reverse complement.
GATCGGTGGCGTTCGGCGCGGGCGTCGCGCATTGGTGTCGGCAGTCGCCGCGCTTACCGGGCTGTTCACGGCGCTGAGTCCACTCGCAGTATCCCTGCTGGTGACCGATGCCCGAGCTGCTTTGGGCCTCGAGCTGTCTCGTGGCTGGCAAGTCGCGTTCGCCTCGCTGATCTGTAGCTTCGCAAGTGCCTTCGTATTTGGCGGGTATCTTTCATTGTTGACGCGTGTGGGTCTAGAGCATACCCAAGCATTCACCGCGCTCGATCACCCGGGGTTCAAGCATTTCTTGCGACTCCGCGTACGACCGCACGAGGACCGCATCGATGGTTGGTGCTTGGGTTTGATGGATCCACTCGCGCGCGACGCCCGACCGGAGCTCGTTGACCAATTTTCCTTCAGCCCGAGGCACTCGGATGCCGAGAACTCCGACGGCTGATAGAGTTCGAGGCCCCGTCTCGGCTGGCTGGCCCGAAGCGTGCCCGCGTGCAGTCACTCAGTTGATCCTTCTGTGGATCTCGAGCCCGTAGATGCACCACAGCAGACTCTCCTCTGCTAAGATCCAGACGCAGTCATGCAAGGGATACGGCGTCGTCTACCGCCCACCATCGCTGTTTGTTGGTTGATTCTGGGCTTGCCAGCAAGCGCGCTCGCCGAACAGAGCTCGGGCAGAACCACCACTGCGGCGGCGGGTGAGGCCTCCAAGATCAAGCCCCGTGCCGAGCGACAGCTTGGCAAGACCGAACGCCCCACCGTCAAGCAGAAGTCGGAACGCAAGGCCAAGAAGACCCGCTCGACCCGGGTCAACTTGCAGATCCCGGAGGCATTGCGGGAGGCGCTCGAGAAGAAGATCGACCGTCGTATCACGCGCAACATCGCTCAGAGCCGCAAGCTGAGGCGCGAGGCCATCACACTCTTGCGCAAGTTCATCGCGGAAGCCCCGGACGACTCGGCCGAAATGCCGGAAGCGCTGATGCGCGTGGGCGAGCTCGAATGGGAAGACGGGCGCGACGAGTTCCTGAGAAACTTCAAGAAGTGGGAGGCTGCCCCGCTGGAAACGCGCGGGCCACCGCCCGACCCCGACTACTCGCGAGCGCGCGGTCGCTTCCTGCGGGTCCTCAAGCACTACAAGACCTATCCCGACTACGACCTGGCCCTCTACGTCGATGGCTTTTTGGCTCAGGAAGAGGGCAAGTTTGGCGAATCGCTCGGGCGTTTCAACAAGATCTTGGCCTGGTTTCCCCGGAGCCGCTTCGTGCCTGACGCGCACATGGTGCGAGCAGAATATGAATTCACCAAAGACGCTCCCAACTACCAGGTGGCGTACCAGGAGTACGAAGAGGTCCTCAAGTACAAGGATAGCGAGCTGTACGATCTGGCCTTGTTCAAGAGCGCCTGGACGTTGTGGCGGCTTGGCAAGCGCGACGAGGCTGCCAAGCGCTTCCTCACCGTTTTCAAGGCCGCGGCCGAAGGCGGCCCGGGCAAGCAGCGAAGCGCCCACGAGCTGCACGATCTTCAGCAAGAGGCGCTGAAGAACCTGGTCGCCGTCTTCGTCGAAGACGAGAAGAATCGGGCTGAAGACATGCACCGATTCCTGGTGCAGGCCGGCGGGGACAAGTTTGCTCACCGCATCGTGAAGACTCTGGCGGAGGCGTTCTACGATCAGGCCCACTATGAACGCGGTATCGAAGCTTATCGTCTGCTTCTCAAGTTGAGGCCGACCGATCCCGAGGGGTACCAGTATGCGCTGAAGATTGCGCAAGGGCATTCGACGATGGAGTCCTGGGCCGAGTTGAGGAAGGACTATCAATGGGTCATCGGGACGTACGTCGCGCCAGAGCAAGGAAAGGGCGCCCGTTCCAAGAAAAAGAGCGCCTGGGTGACCGCGCAACGGCCAGGTACGCTCGAGAAGTCCTTTGCTGCCACCGAGAAGCAGGCTCGCCAGGACGCCATCGGGTTGCACGCGAAAGCGCAGGCAGACAAGAGCCTGTCCGAGTTCAAGGCTGCAGCCGAGATCTACGAGGTGTACCTGAGTCGTTTCGGTAAGACGGACGCTGCCTACGAGATGTATTTCAACGCGGCAGAGATCTACTTTTATCATGTCGAAGACGCCAACAAGGCTGCGGACAACTACCTGAAGGCGGTGCGCCTCGAGCCAAAAGGCGAGTTCTCCCGCGATGCGCTCTACAACGCGCTGGCCGCGCTCGAGGTGGCGCGTGCCAGCGAGTTCGAAGCCAACAAGAAGAAGGGCGAAAAGCCAGAGGAGACTCAAACCGACAAGAAGCTCACCGAGGCGATGGAGTTGTACATAGCCACCTATCCGGACGATGAGCAGATCCCGGAGCTGTTGTTTCGCCAGGGTAAGCTGTACTACGACTACGAGGTTTTCGACCCCGCGGTGCGTCAGTGGGGGCTCTTGCTCGAGAAGTATCCGAACGGTCGGTTTGCGACCTGGGCTGGCGAGCTGATTCTCGACAGCTTCAACAAGAGCAAGGACTACGAGAACATCGAGACTTGGGCGCGACGCCTGAAGACGGCGCCTTCCTTCCAGACGGCTCCACAGCAAGCGAAACTGAACGCGCTCATCGTGACGGCCGTGTTCAAGCAGGGCGAGCAGTTCAGCCAGACGGGCGACCACGTCAAGGCGGCTCAAGCCTACCTGCGAGCGGCGACCGAGTTCCCCAAAGAGCGTCAGGCGGCAGAGGCTGCCGTCAACGCCGAGGTGGAGGCGCGCCGGGCGGCGGATCTCAAGACGCTGGCCGTGGCTGCCGGCCTTTTGGTGAAGGACCACAAACAGCGCCCTGAAGCCGCGCAAGGGATCTGGATCGCCGCCAATACCTACCAGGAAGTGGGATTATTCAGCGAGGCGGCGGACTATCACCAGATCATCGTCGACAACTGGCCCAAGTACGAGCACCACAAGGACGCCGCCTACAATGCGGTACTGCTGCGCACGACGGTCGGGGAGCACGACAAGGCGATTCAGAGCGGCGAGAGCTTCAAGAAGTACTACGCGCGCGACGACGCAATGGCCGACGTGACCTTTCTGATGGGTAAAGCGCACGAGAAGGCCGAAAGGTGGAAGGACGCCGAGCGCGTCTACTCGCGCTACTCCAGATCGACGCGGGACCCCAACGCCCAGATCGAGGCGCTGGTGCGGCTGGCGGTGGTGCGCAAGGAAGACTCGAACGGCCGGAAGCGGGCCCTGAACAAGGCGATGCAGGTCTACAAGCTCCACAAGGGCCGCCTGAACGACACTGGAAAGTACTTCGCGGCCAAGGCGCGCTACATGCAGGGCGAGGCCATCTTGCAGAAGTTCGAGGAGGTAACGATAGAGGGTGACGTGGGGCAGCTCAAGAAGCGGCTGAAGGCCAAGAGCGACCTGCTGAAACAGGCGGCGGAGACCTTTCTGGATACTTCGAAAATGGGTGTCGCCGAGTGGACGACCGCCGCCCTCTACCAGATTGGCTTCACCTACGAGTCCTTCGCGCAAGCGTTGTTGAATTCACCGCCGCCCGACAACCTGAGCCCGGAGGACAAGGAACTCTACGCACAGGCGATCGACGAGTTCGTGATCCCCATCGAGGAAAACGGCATCGAAGCCTACGAGAGCGGCTGGCTCAAGGCCATCGAGCTGGGCATTTTCAACAGCTGGACCGCCAAGATGCGCGAGGCCCTGGGGCGTCTGAATTCCGAGCTGTATCCCCCCCTGCAAGAGATAGGGTTCGAGCTCAGGTCCAAAGGGCCGCTGCCGATGCCCGGCCTGATCGAAGCGCCGCGGCGCGGTGAGCGTGGTGAGAGTGAGCTGTATTTGATCGAGTCCGGCGCCAAAGACGCCGTTCAGAAAACAGCAGCGGGCAAGGACGAGAGCGGCTCCCACGACGCGCCCGAGGGTGCCGAGGTGGAGGAACAAGGCCCATGAGGATGCTCGGCTCGTGCCTGCTGGCCCTGTGTTTACTCACGCTTTTTGCGTGCGGTGGTGAAAAGCAGAAGGCTCAGGCTCCCACGTTGCCGCCCGCCAACCCAGAAGCGGTGAGCAAGATGGCGCAGGCGGTGGAGGCCGCCAAGGACGACCAGGGCGTCGTCAAGGCGATCGATCTGTTCCACCAGGCGGTGAAGGCGGACGCCAAGCTCTGGGAGGCGCGCTACGATCTCGGTGTACTACTAGCCGATAGCGGTCAGCTGGCGGAGGCCGAAAAGCAACTGTCGCAAGCGGCGGAGCTGGCGCCCAATGCGGAAGACGTGTTGGTGGCTCTCAGCGAGGTGCGCAGGCGCCAGGGCGATGCCGAGGGCGCGGTCTCGGCTCTCGAAGGGTTCGTGAAGAAGCACCCGGACGCAATCGTGGCGCGTATCGCCCTGATGAGCGCGCTGCGCGAGAGCGGAAGGACGGACGAAGCGATTTCCCACGCACAGGAGGTTCTGGTGCGGCACGCGGGGGATCCGAATGCGCTGTCGGAGCTGGCGCTGGCCTATCTGGACAAGGGCGAGCTGGATACTGCCGAGCTGCTCAGTCAGGAGGCGCTCAAGGCCAAGCAACAGAGTGCGGTGGCCGCGCGCACCGCGGGCCTGGTGGCGTTGAAGAAGGGGGATGACGCGATCGCCTTTCGCCACTTCGCGCGCGCCAGCGAACTCGACCCCAATGATACCACGGCCCGCCTGAACATGGGCACGGTGTTGCTGGAGGCTGGAGTCTACGACCGAGCAGAAGAGCAGTTTCGCGCTGTGCTGGAACGAAAGCCCCATGACCTGGATGCCGGGGTCGGGCTTGCGGCAGCGCTGCGCGGGCAGGGCTCGCGCGACAAGCCGGGGCCGTACACACAAGCGGAGAAGATCCTGCTCGAGCTCTTGGAGCGAAACTCCAGGTCCGCCAACGTGGCGTACAACCTCGGCGTGCTATACGCGGACTTCCTGCAAGAACCAGTGAAGGCCAAAGAGATGTTCGAGCGCTTCCTGGACTACGCGCCGCGCAACCACCCGTCGCGCGATCGCGCCAAGCAGCGCATCACGACTCTGAAGAGCGTCGCCAAGTAGCCGGCAGCGGCGCGATTTGACCGCCAGGACCTCCTGGGACCACTGGGATAGGCTGTTGGTGGCGGGGGCGCCGGGGCATTTTGGCGTGACACCGAGATTGAAAACGGCGCTTGGGCGCGCTGGGCTCCCCAACGCGCTTTCGTTTCGACGCGGGCCCTTGCTCTCGGGCTGAGTGGCTTGGCACGGGGTCTGCTTCGAGGCAAAAAACACTCGGGGGCTTGCCTTTGGACCCCAGGTGATTCTACCAACTACTTCATGAACGGCGCTCGCCTCCCCGCTGCCCTTGCTCTCTTCGCGTGCCTGCTAGGATTGGTGTTCGCCTACAACTCGACCGCGGACTATGCCTCGCACCTGGATCGGCAGCTCCATGATATGCATTGCAGCTTCATTCCAGGGGCAGGCACCACACCGGAAGCGGAGGCCTGTCGTGCCGCGATGTACAGCCCCTACTCCGCTCTGCTGAAAGAGTCTTACTGGGGCGGCATTCCCATTTCGCTATTTGCGCTGGGCTCCTTCTGCTTCTTCTCGGGGTTTGCCCTGTACCTTTTGTTGGCAGGCTCCGGCGCTCCGAAGGGGGCGAGCGCTTTTTTCGCGGCGGTGGCAATGACGCCGCTATTGGTGTCCCTGGGCATGTTGGTGATCAGCGTCACCCAGCTCGGGACGATCTGCAAGACTTGCGCCGGTATCTACATTTCCTCCTTCTTGCTGGCGGTTGGCGGTGTTTGGAACTTCGTGGCCAACCGTCGCAACGCCGGGGGTGAGGTCAGTGCGCTCTTGCCGCTGGCCTGGCTGTCCTGCCTGGCTGTGGTCACCCTGGTGCCGGCGGTCGTGTACGCCGCGACCATGCCCGACCATACGAAGTATCTCGCGGAGTGTGGCACGCTCAAGCAGCCGATCGAAAAGCATGATGCTCTGGTCAAGATCCACTCTCCGGCGTCCAAGCAGCCGGCAACCCTTTTCGAGGACCCGCTCTGCCCGACCTGCAAAGCATTTCACGAGCGGCTCGTTTCCGAAGACCTGTTCGACAAACTCGATGTGCAGCTCGCGCTCTTTCCTCTCGACGACACCTGCAACTGGATGCTGGATCGTCCGCTCCACCCTGGAGCCTGCACCGTGAGCAAAGCCGTGCTCTGCGGAGGTCCCGAAGCGCTGAGGGTGCTCGAGTGGGCCTACCACGAGCAGGCCTACCTGCTCAGAGCCGGCAAGGCCGGCGAACCCACCTTGCGTGAAGTGATCCGCCAGCGCTGGGGGGACGACATTCTGAAGTGCATGGATAGCAACCAAACCACCGTCCGCCTCAACAATCACCTGCATTTTGCCGCCGAGAACGCCGTGCCCGTCTCCACGCCGCAGGTCTACCTTGGCAGGCGGCGGATTTGCGATGAAGATACCGATATCGGTCTGAGGTTCACGCTGAAGAAGCTGGCTCCGGAGGTGTTCTGATGGACGAAGAATCGGACCTGTCGGCATGGGCTGCTCCGCTGGCGGGCGTTGGCCTTACGGTCATTGCCCTTGCATTCGTGACGATCTCCGTATTGGCGAAGGTGTCTTCTGCGGAGGAGCGCTTGCTCACGCCAGAGCCCGAGAACAAGCCCCAGGTCGCCGTGGCCGCCCAGGCAGAGGTGGCCTATTGCACCCCGCAATTCAAACAGGTGCTGGAGCGTGTCTTGCATTCGTGTGGCCTAGCCGAGGGGACGGAGCGCCGGGGCTGCAAGCCCGCCGACGTCAAGACGTTTGCCTCGATCAGTGACGAGGACTTCAATGCCCTCTTCACTCCGCTCAAGGAGCGGGGCGGGGTGTTGCGCTTCGACGTAGGCTCCGACGAACTCGACGCGGGAGCCAAGAAGCTGCTCGAGAAGCTCTGGTTCAATCGAAAGGGTGCCCGCTACTTTTTCGTCGTGGCACGCGCTTCGAAGACCGGAACACCGCTCAAGAACCGACAGCTGTCTCACCGGCGCGCCAATTCCGTGATGTATTACCTCAAGGAAATCTCGCAGGATCCCGACCTGGACAAGAAGGTTGGTCTCCTGTGGCTGGGAAATGAGTTCGCGCAGCTGTCCGAGGAGTATTGTGAATGGCCCAATTCGCGCCCCGACGAGAAGTGCGGGGAAGAGCCCATCAACCGCAGCGCGTTCGTTTCTTGGGTCGACTGCCGGCTGTGAGTAACGTCAAGCTTGCGCTGTACATCTTGCTCGCTTGCTCGATCGGATGTGAACAGAGCTCGGACAAGACCCCACCCTCGGCTCCCAAAGCCCGCAGCCAAGCGGTCGTGGCGGACGCCCAGCACACAGTGGCGAGTCAGCCCGTCGAGCCTCCACCAAGCGCGGAGGCTCGGCCCGGCAGGTCGAGCGCACGGAAGGACCGAGAGCTCTGTCAGGGACAGCTGGACCATCCAGGCAAGCCTCTTTCGAGCCTGACTCTGGAACGCGAAGCGGCGGGTGTCGAGCCGCTCCCGGAAGCCTTGCCGCTGGGCGGTGGGCACTGGACGTGGCTCAACTTCTGGGCTGCCTGGTGCGTGCCCTGCAAGGAAGAGATCCCTCGCTTGATGAGTTGGCAGCGCAAGCTCGGATCCGAGCGACTGCAGGTCGTGTTCGTTTCCTTGGACGACGACGCCCGCCAGCTCACCCAGTTCCTGCAGAGGCAGCCCGCGGATGGCTTGAGGCGGACGTATTGGATCAAGGAAGGTGAAAAACGTGAGGAATGGTTCGCCCAGATAGCCATGGAGCCCGACCCGGAGCTACCAGCGCACGTCTTGGTGGACAAGAAGGGGCTCGCGCGCTGCGTGATCCACGGAGCGGTGGAGGACGGTGATTTTTCGGCGGTCCAGCGCATCCTGGGCGGCTGAGCTCGCCTGCTCGCGGGCCGCGCCGTTGCACAGGGCGCATGGCCTTTTGTCCGGCTGTCTCAGGTTGGCGCAGTATTGCCGTTCGGGCTTCTCGTAATGAGACTCAAGAGCTCGAGTTGCGAGCGCACGTTGAGCTTTCGGTAGATCGCCTTCAGGTGATTGCGCACAGTGTGTGTGCTGATCGCAAAGCGTTGAGCAATCTCTTTGACCCTCTGCCCGGAGGCCATCGCTTCGACGATCTCGCGTTCCCGCTGGCTCAAGCGTTCGGCGTAGCTGCCCGGAACGGCATGGCTCTGTGAGGCGGATCGCTCTGCCGAGACCTTGAAGCCAGCAAACCGCACATGGGAGCTGGACCCTGCCGCTGCCGCCGAAAGGGCAGGGCCACCCGTTATCGAGGAGAGAGCGGCGTGTTGTTTTTGCGCCGCGCTCCATACCTCCTCATGCACCCGGGCCAGTCTGTGAAGGCTAAGCGCTTCGCGAATCACCGAAGCGAGGTCGGTGGCTTTGACCGGCTTGGCGAGGAATCGAAAGATCTCCGCGTCGTTCACGGCCTTGCTGAGCGCTTTGACGTCTGCACGGCCGGAGAGCATGATGCGAGGAATAGCGGGATAACTGCGTTGCGCCCGGGCCAGAAACTCCGAGCCTTTCATTTCGGGCATTTCCTCATCGGACACCACGACCTCGAACGGATGGGTCTTCAGCAGAGCAAACGCCTCGTCCGCTGAAGTAGCGCCGACCACTTCGAAAGGTTCCGCCCTGAGCGCGGCTTGCACGGCCGCGATCACTTCGGGTTCGTCATCCAGGAGCAGGACCTTCGGTAGCATCCGTCGTCCATGAACGGCCGTGGGCTAGCGAACTTGAGGGGGGGCACGTTCGCTCTGGTATGGCGATTGCTTCGAGTCTTGGAGCAAGAGGGCATCCTGAAGGTGCTTTCGCGACACTCAGCATCGGAGACGTTATCCCACATGGTCATGGTTCTGTTGGTCGACGACGACAACGCCCGTCTTTCGAGCAACGCCGACGCGCTGCTCGCTCAGGGGCACCAGGTCTGCACGGCCGTGAACGGCGAAGAAGCTCTGGAAGAGTTGGAGTGGAACGACCCGGACGTACTCGTGTGCGTCAGCAAAATGCCCGTCGTCGATGGCTGGGAGTTGGTCCGGCAAGTGCGCGACGACGAGCGCTTGGCCAACCTTCGCATCGTCCTCATCGGTACCGAGGACGACAAGGAAGTTCGCCTTGCGGCGTTCCGCGTCGGTGTCGATGATTACTTGCCGTGGCCCTTCGAACCCGAAGAGCTGGTGAGACGCTTGGCGAGAACCAGCCGCCCGAGTCGGGTGGTCGAGCGTCTGGCCTCGACATCGGCGACCTCGGATGTGCAAGGGCGCCTGGAGAACTTCCGGTTGAGCAGCGTGCTGCGTCTGCTGGCGGTGGAAGCCAAGAGCGGTGTGCTGTGGGTGCGGCATCCCGGAGAGCGCATCCGAATTTCGCTTCGGAACGGCGCGCCCCTGCAAGCCGAGGCGTACGGTGATCTGTCAATGACCTGGCAGCAGTGTTTGCAGAGCGCCTTGAGCTGGACTTCGGGCGACTTCTTCTTCACCGAGCAATCGGTGCCGGTTGAAAACGAGATACGGATGACCGTGCCGGAGCTGCTCGATGGAGCTTTGTCCCGGGCACAATTCGGACGACGCGCTTGAGCGCGGACAGGAGCAACGAGGATGAATCGGTTGAAAGACGAACACACGACGGACACCGAGCCCGAGGCCGGGCGCAGAAAACTGCTGGCGGACTTCCCTTCGGGCATGGTGCTGAGCGTGACGCTCGGAAGAGAATTGGTAGGAGACGCAGCCCCAGAGGCTGGTCGGCGCGAGCGCCTGCCCGAGCCAGGTTCGAGCTGAGCCAGAGGCTCGAGGGGGCCTGCTTCGGGTTGCCTCTGCCGGACCTGGCGATTCGCCGCTGGCGATTGCTCGGAGGCCCTCCCGGAGTGACGAGTTGTCGGCTGGCCGGTTGAGTCGAAAAAACGAAGGAACGCAGCGGTGCAGTCATGTACTGGGCTAGCGACCAATTGCGTTCCAGATGCGAAGTTCATTCGAGATCGGAATGGCAAACGGTGAGAAGCACTCCTCCGAATGCGCCTAGATCTAGTCTCATCGCGATGAGTCGTGTAAGGCGCAACCCAAAAGCTCGAAAGGACCTCGTGATGCACAAACAAATCCTCGGACTCGTGGTTGTGGGCGGCTACATGATGGCCGTTGGCTGTGTTCCCAAGCAGGAGTCGAACGCGCCGCCCCCTCCACCGGCGGGAAATACAACTCAAATCAAGAATGAGAGCGCTGGGCAGCCGACTGGCGGTGGAGCCATCCCACCGAATATCAATGCCGGCGTTTGCCCGACCAACCCGCTGCTGGACGACGCGGAGGACGGCGACCATCAAACGGTCAAGGACGACCAGCGGGGTGGCTATTGGTACACGTACTCCGACAAGGCCGGCACCGTCGTCGAGCCTGCCGGAGAGTTCAAGATGTCGGAGGGCGGTCCCGACGGCTCCAAGTGGGCTGCCAAGATGAGCGGGAAGACCGGTCCGGGCGGTATTCTCTACGCTGGCGTCGGCTTCTCGATCACCGATCCAAAGGCGCCGGTCGATCTGTCCTGCTGCAAGGGCATTTCTTTCTGGGGTAAGAAGGCGGGCCCCGGCATCTCGGCCGTCAGACTCAAGGTGCCGGACGCCCAGACCTCTCCAGAAGGCAATCAGTGTAAGCAATGCTTCAATGACTTCGGCAGGGACTACATGTTCACCGACGAGTGGACGAAGTACGAGCTGCAATTCAGCGAAATGAGTCAGGAGCCGAGCTGGGGCGACAAGTTCCCGGCGATCATGCCTACCCATATCTACGGCTTGCAGTGGCAGGTCAAAGACCCCAACCAGCCGTTCGAGATCTGGATTGACCAAGTCGAGTTGATCGGCTGCGGCCAGTAAGCCCTCGGCCTGCGGACTGGGCCGGCGCGCGGCGATGCGCTCCGGCCCGGCTTGCAGCCGACTTCACCCCGAAAGACGCGAGGGATCGCGCTTCATAGACAGGCCGTGAAATATTCAGGCTAGCAGGACACGCCGGCGACGCATATCTCGAGCCAGTCGGTACCCTGCTTCAGCACGCTGACCGAGTAGTGGGCGCCCGAGGCGGCATAGAGGAAAGCGCGCAACATGGCGAGCATCGCGTGGCGATACAAGAGGTCGTCGCAGCTCATGCAGCGCTGAATGGTGATTCGCGTGCCGACTACCGAACGCCGCACGGAAATCTCGTGCTCGCCTCGATGGAGTCGCTGCCAGAGCGAGGGAAGGTGGTCGAGAGCCTGTGCGGCACCACCCAGATTCATGGCCTCGCGGAAACCGTATCGCATGCCGAACAGCGTCGCGTCGTAGGCCAGAGCGTAGAAGCGGTTCAGATCCGAGTCCGCCAGTGCCTTGCTGGCCACGGGCATCAGCTCCAGCAGTGCGGATTCCGAGTACCAGGCGTCGTCCTGGGCGTCCACGAGAGCGCCTCTGGCTTCAGGCGAGAGGCCGCGCGCGAGCGTCTGCAGCACGCCTGGTCGGAAGTGGGACGACACGTAGCGCTTGATCACGACGAACAGCTTTCCCGAAATCTTTGCGTGGGAAGGGCGCATCGGTCGCATCGCCGATTTGGACGGTGGCGAAAGAGTGGCTGAGTTCGCGCTACTGGCCATCATGAGTCTTTGATTGCAGGATGTGTGCCCACACGCCTTCCCGGGCAGAAGCTCCGGACGGGCTTCCGATGCCAGCAATTGCCGGGGTTTTTCCGGTAGCGGCTGCAGCCAACGCGGCTCCGACTGGCCGAGGTATGACGCGATTGTCTTAATTGTGGACGTGTTGTGGACGTGCCACTTGTTTCAGCGTGAGACGCCGTGTCAGGGTCGCGCTCAAACGTGAGCCCACCATTTCCACAACGCGCGAAAAGAAGCAAGCGGAGAGCCCGGGGAAGTAGCGACGGCATGGTGTTGGACCTGCCGTCCGAGCTTTCGAGTCGACTTGCGGGAGGTCACCCCTGGGTGTATCGAAACCAGGTCCCCGCGGGCTTCCGCGAAAGGAACGGTGCCTGGGTCCGCATCAGGTCGGGGGACTTCAGCGGGCTGGCCTTGTGGGACGACACCTCGCAGGTGGCGTTGCGCGTGTTCGCCCGGAAGGGGCCCGTCGATGCCCGATGGGTCGAGGCGCGGGTGAGGGAAGCCTGGGCGCTCAGGAGGTCTCTCGCCGGGTCGGAGGCGAGCGCCTTTCGGTTGCTGTACGGCGAGGGCGACGGGCTGCCCGGTGTGGTAGTCGATTACTACGCCGGCTTCTGTGTGCTGGTGACGTATTCCTCTTCCTTGCGCCAGGTGGCCAGCTGGGTGACCGAGGCGCTCACGCGGCTGCCCAGCGTGCGAGGCGTAATCAGTAAGCACCTGGAAGGTAAGGAGCTGGACGTGCTCGCGGGCGACCCGCCGCCCGAGCGTCTGGTGGTCGAGGAGGAGCGCTGGAAGTTGTCGGTCGATCTGGCGAGCGGACAGAAGACCGGCCTTTTCTTGGACCATCGCGACAATCGGCGCTTCATCTCGGAGCATACCGATGGCGCCCGCATGCTCAACTTGTTCAGCTATACGGGCGCTTTTTCGCTCGCGGCTCTCGCAGGCGGAGCCCGGCACGTGACCAGCGTGGACAGTGCAGCGCCCGCACTCGAGGCTGCCCGACACAACTTCCGTCTAAACGGCTACGACCCAGAGGAACATTCGTTCGAGGTGAGCGACGTGCTGTCGTACCTCGAGGCGGCGCGACAGCGACAGCAATGCTTCGACGTCGTGGTGTGCGATCCGCCGAGCTTTGCCAAGCGTCGCGAACAGCTTCGCTTGGCGCTCAAGACCTATCGCAAGCTGTCCGTGCTCGGCTTGCGCGTCACCCTGCCGGGGGGGTTGTATGCCGCAGCCAGCTGCACCAGTCAAGTTGGGCCAGAACAGTTCAGGCAGGTGCTCGCCGAGGCGGGTCAAAGGGCCAACCGTCGCTTGCAGATCGTGCACGAGGCCTACCATGCGATCGATCACCCCACATTCATCGGGCACCCCGAGGGCCGCTACTTGAAGTTCATCGTACTCAGGGTGCTCGAACCCTGCTGAACGAGCCCGTGCCGTGTGTCGCGGCTCAGAATGTATATTTGATGGCGAGCCCGGCATCGAGGGCGAGCGGCGGATCCGTGCTGCGCTCGCGTTCCAGGCCGGTATAGTTGCGCACGCCCCCGTGCGCCGCCAGCGCGTAGTGTGGATTCACCTGAAACCATTCGAACCCCAGCTGGCCGCCATAATAGAGGCTGAACTTGTTGGAATCTCGGTAGCCGTAGATGACGAGCACGTCTTCGGTGGCCGTGCCCATACCGCCGTTTCCCTGGAGGAACAAACCGAAGGACTCGCCGATCTCGAAGGTGTAGCGCAACCCCGCGCCGAATGAGTAGTAGGCGAAGGTTCGGGGATCGGGAGGGCGCTTCGCGTAGCGAGTGCTCGAAATCATCAGACTGCTGTCGACGAACAACATCAAGGGCTCGAAAACTTCGTAGCCGACCACTAGTCTGAACTCGGGTGCGGTGGGCGTGACGTTCTTCAGTGCACCCAGCTGGCCGACGCCTCCGACGGCACCCTCGACCACCAAGCCGTGCTTGCGGGGAGGCGGAGGCGGCGCTTCGGGCATCGCCTCGACGACGCCTACATCGCGCTGGGTTTCCACGGCTGATGAGTCGAGCCAGGCTTCGATCTCCTCACGGGTCATCTGACGCGTTTCCACGCCTTCTGCCTGCGCGTCCCCCGCAGCGTGCGCGTTGGTTGAAACAAGCAACAGCAGGGCGAGCGCGCCAGCGTGATGGTTTCGTCGCATCCTCTGCGATACGTTACCCTGCCCACACGCGAAGGTCAGCCGCCAGATTGGCTAACGTTTGTGCTTGTCGCCCTTCTTCTTACCTTTGGTCCCCTTTGCCAGGGCAGGAACTTTGGGTTCTGGAGGGCCCTTCTGCTTGTGCTTCTTCCCGGACGGGGGATCCGGCGGAGCGAGAGGACTCGTCACGCCGCGCAGATTGTCTGCCCGGTCGGTCCGAGCGCTCGGCGCTGGAGCTGGCGGAGCGACTCTGACCGGCGGCGGGGGCGCCGCGCGTGTCACGGGCGGCGGGGTTGGACCCTGCGATGCCACGGCACGCCCAGCGGTGCTCGCGGCGGCGCGCTCCGCTCCCGAGAGCTCGGCCTCAGCGGACTTGCCCCGCGGGCTACGCTCGCCCTCGGTTCGCACCATGCCTCGAACCGTGGCGCCTTCCGCGATCGAGACGCGTGGCGTGGTCATATCGCCAATCACGCTGGCTTCGGGTTCCACCACGACGGTTTCCGAGGCCTCTAGGTTGCCCTCGACACGGCCGAGCACCTTGATCGCCGCCGCCGAGATGGCTCCCTTCACCTCGGAAGTCGCCGCGACCAGGACATTCCCCTCGATCGTGATGTCACCTTCCACGCGCCCGTACACATCGAGATCCCCGTCCCCGTGCACGTTGCCGACCACCACGGTCTGCTGTCCTATGGTTGACGCTGCTGCCATGGCAAACTCCGTCAAACGTCCATGTCGACGTTGCCTTTGAACGACGCTCCGTCGGCGATGGTGAGACGAGCGGCCTTCACATCCCCCACCAGCCGCCCGCCGGCTTGCAGATCCACGCGATCGGCAGCCGTCACATCGCCAGTGAGCTGGCCGGCGACACTGACACTTTGGGCACTCACGTCCGCTTCGATCACGCCCTTGGTTGCCACCAGGACGGAATCAGTGCACGAAACCTGGCCGCGCAAAGTACCGTGCACACTCAGCTCTTCTTCGCACGTGATCTGCCCGTCGATTGAAAGGCCTTCGGCGATGAGGGTTCCCGACATGAGTCGGGGGACGCTAACGTCGCCTAATCTCATTAACAATGGCAAATCCTAGCCCACGCAGCTCTTTCTGCTGGCCAGTGGGCCAGGCTTTGCGCGCGTTCCGGCTTGCCGTGTCGGGTGGCTGCCCCTGATCTGACTCATCGAGGGGCCAGAGAGTCGGCAATTTCCGCGGAGCGGGACACGGACTGGAGCAACCAGCGGGCGTACAAGCTGTTGCGCTCCGCCGCGGCGAGGTCCCCGGAGCGACCTTCTGTCGCGCGCGCGAGAAGGATGGCGGCCGACACGCTGACGTTGAGGCTTTCGACGAAGCCGCGCATGGGAATGCGGACGGTCCTGTCCACTGCCAGCGTCAGCTCTTCACAGATGCCGTCGTGCTCGTTCCCGAAAACGAGCGCCAACCGCTGAACCCCAGCGAGATCTGCCGGCGTGAGTGGACCTTCCGGATGGGTGCCGACCAGAGTGTATTTCGCTGCCCGCAAGGCTACCAGGGCGACGTCGGGCGACTCGTGAGTGACCACGTCTACCCACTGCTCGGAACCCTTCGTGACCACTCTGGAAGCCAAGAAGGGTTCCACGCGGGCAATGACGTGCACGCGTTGCACACCCAGTGCGTCGCATGTTCTGATGATGGCGGCGCCATTGTGTGGATCGTGGGGAGCATCCATGACCACGGTGACCGAGTCGAGTCTGCGGGCAAGCACCTGCTGCAGGCGGTCTCGTCTGGGCTCGCTGACCATCGGCTCGAACGTTTCGATCAGACCGGAGTCCGACCACCCCCTTTCCCTGGCTCGTGTGTAGTCCGCGCCACCCGCGGGCGTGAACGTCCCTTCACTGTCTCGCCTCACTGTTTCTCCGAGTTAACGGTTTTCCGGGTTCGAGCCCGCACTGGGGCAAGGCTCTGCGTTCTACCACAGCCGCTTACCCGGTCGTGTGCCGGATACTCGCAAAAAAAAGGCTGAAAGGGCTCGAGTGGCCGATTGGTGGCTCCCCTGGGTTTGCCAACTTGTGCTAGGGCACTATGTTCGCAAGTAGACACCACCAACAACACCACGCCGTTAAGGCGGGGAGTTTCATGACCATGGCATCTGAAAAGGTTCACGTCTTCAACGATCTCAACTTCGAGGCCGAAGTCCTCAAGTCGGACCAGCCCGTCCTGGTGGATTTTACCGCCACCTGGTGCGGGCCCTGCAAGGCCCTGGCGCCGATTGTCGACCAGGTCGCTGACGAGTTGGATGGCAAGGTCAAAGTCGGAAAGCTCGACATCGACGACTCGCCCATGACGGCAGGCAAGTACGGAGTACGTGGCGTGCCCACGGTGATGGTGTTCAAGGGCGGCGAGCGGTCGGCACAGCACGTAGGCTTGACCACCAAGCAGAAGCTCATTGCCCTAGTGGGCGATTAGGGAGGTGAAGCGCCTTCTCGCGGAGGACGAGGCCAGCGGTCCCCTTCCTGGGGCGCGGGGCCTGCATCGCCCGCAGAGTCGTTCGGATTGAGGCCATGCCAGCTTCGGCGTTCGGCTTAGCTCGTCCGCGCGCCGTGCAAGGTTGGCTGGTTCTCTCGAGCCTCGTCGGCCATGTGGCGCTGGCTCTTGCCGGTGGCCTGTGGTTCGAAACGCGCGCGGTGGTCGGCGTCAGTGCGACGCTGTTTCTGTGTTCGGCGGCGCGGCTGCTCGTCGTTCGGGAATGCGATGCGCCGGTTGCCAGGTCGCTCGCCATTCTCCAGCAGGTGTTCTTCACGTACTGGGCCGCCACCCTCATCGCGTTGCCGTTGCTCGTCGCTCTCGCCCTGATCACGCGCCTCGGTGGCCTAGCGTCGTCGACGCTGGGAAGTTCGAGAGAAGGCTATCGCGTGGCGGTGGCGCTCAGCTACGCGGCTGCGCTGGTGGTGGCAGGCTGGGGCGTGTGGGGCTGCCGCCGCTGGGTACGCCTCACGCGCTCGGAGCTGCGCTTCGCGCAATTGCCGCGGTGGCTCGACGGCTACCGGATCGTTCACCTCACCGACTTGCACATTGGCAGCCTGGATTCGAAACGGATCGGTCAGCGCTGGGTGGAACTCACGAACCTCACACGGCCAAACTTGGTGGTCGTGACCGGTGATCTGGTCACCCGGGGAGTACTGTTTTATCGCGACGTTGCCGAGATTTTGGGAAGGATCGCTGCTCCCGACGGCGTGTTCGTGTGCTTGGGTAATCACGATCGCTCCGATCCGGAAGCGCTGGCAGAAGCTCTGGCTTGCGCTGGGCCCAAGGTGCTGCGCAACGAGTCGCATGTACTGGAACGAGATGGCCAGCAGTTGTGGGTCGCGGGACTGGAAGCGGCAGGACGAGAAGCGACCGGACGTGCTCTGAAACGAGCGCTCGGGCATCGGCCGACGGGCGCGTTCACCCTGTTGCTTTCTCACTATCCAGATTCGTTCGACGAGGCGTGCACGCACGGCGTCGACTTGACGCTGAGTGGCCACACCCATGGTGGGCAGGTGGGCATGCCCCTGTTCGGCGATCGCCTGAATCTGGCGAGTCTGACCGGTCAGCGTCCTCGCGGTCTGGTCACGCGCGGACGATGCAAACTGTATGTCAGCGCCGGGCTGGGTACGACGGGAATACCGCTGAGGCTCGGTGTACGCCCCGAGATCGCGCTGCTCGAACTGCGGGCCGCGGAGTAGTCGCTGGTCATGCTCGGCTCAGGATGCGCTACACTCCCGCGCATGGCAGCCGTTCGAAGTTCCTGCGGCCTATTCGCAGTGTTCGTCGCCACGCTTTCGCTGGCCGGTTGCGGCGGTCCGCAGAAGCCCACGCGTCAGCGCTCGTCGCTGATCAGCGAAACCGAGGCGGTGAGGCGCTTTGCAAGCCCTGCCCATTGGCACTACCACCCGCGCAAGGCAGCGGCGCTGGCCGCGCGTAAAACCCTGCCGTCCGGGGAGATCGTGTTCGCTGGCGCGCGGGGGGAGCGCTGGTTGTTTCAGCCCAAGGCGCATCGCGTGGCAGCAGCCTCTCAGCTGGCTAGCGAGACGCTGATCGCCGCGCTGACTCTTCCCGACTCGCATTGGCTCTTCGTGGGCGCTAGCGGAACCGGCTACGAGTCAATGGGACCGCTCGACCCCTTCGTGCGCTCCAGCCCGCCGGTGGAGCCGCTCGAGCGAGTCTCGGCAAGTGGCTCGAGCATTGTCGGCGTTCGCTTCGACGGTGCATTGATCCAGACCACGAACGCCGGCTTGACCTGGAAACGCGTTCCTTATCCCGACCGCGTCTTTGCCGATGTCGAGCTGGGCGAGGCTGGAACCGGGGTGGCGTTCGCCGTGCCGGAAGCCTGGTATGCGACGCGGGACCACGGAGAGAAGTGGTCACGACTCGACGTCCCACCGATTGGGGTTACCGAGCTCACCACGGACCCCAAGGCGGGCCTCGTCGCGCTGGGGGCCACGTCGTGGTTCGACGTGGACCCGAGCCGCCCGGACGTGTTCCGGGCGCGCGCGCAGGGGCCGGTGGACCAGGGCTACGAGCTACCGGTGCCGCCGCCTCGTGGCCCCGATGCTGGGGCGCTACTCGATCACAGAGCTTTGCTTTCGGGGTCGCGCTACCTCGAGGTTGCCCGAGGCGGCGAGCAGCAGTCCCCGTGGCAGATGGTCTCGGGAACGCTGGGGGAAGCACTTGCCGCACACCCTCTCGAGTTTGCAGCGCACTGCCAGGCGATCCGGCTCGCGGGCTTCGGCAGGTTCGTGTACCTGGCATGTTTCAAGGCCGAGCCCAAAGATAGCGCCGTTCCGACGGACTTCTATCTCAGCCGCGACGGGGGGAAGCGCTTCAAACGTGAGCCGTTCAGCGCGCGGGCGAAGCTGCCGGAGTTCGGCATGGCAGTTGGCGACGATGCCCGTCTGATCGTCACGGGCATCTGTGCACCTCAGGATTCGGGGCGTGGCTGTGCGCCGCACGGAGTTTTTCACAAGCGCGCAGCAACGCCGAAAGAGCCCTCGCCAGGACCAGATTCCGAGGAAAAGCCCGCGAAGAGAGCCAGCTCGGGTCCACGCGCGCCCCTCGCGCTCTCGGCCGTGCCGGGACTCGCCCGCACGCCGCTTGCAATGGTCTTTTCGGCGGACGGCAAGGTGGCCTATTTGGTGGGTCAACGTACCAAGAGCGACAACTACACGATGTTCGTTTCCAGCGATCGGGGGGCCACCTTTCGCGCTCGCGAGATCGAGCAGCTGGGGGCGCGAGCCGAGCGCTCCAAATCGGCCCCCTGGTATCGGCGGCGCAAGGTTTCCGACTCGGTGCTGGATATGAAGGCCGCCGAAGACGGAACGCTGTCCGTGGTGATTCGGCGCGGCGAGCAGGTTGCGCTAGCCGTGACCGATGACGACGGACGCGTACTGTCGCTCACCCCTGGGCCCGGCGAAAGCACCACCTTGGGTGCTTATGGCACGCGTGCACTCGCGTTTTCTCCGCAATCGGGCAAGGCCTGGGAAACGCTCGATGGCGGGGTCAGCTGGCAGGCCATCGGCAGTGTTCCCGTCGACCTGTGCGACGACAACAAAGAGTGCGAAGTGCCGCTCATTTGCGGCCCCACGGGATGCGTCGTAGGAGACCTTCTGACGCGCGTGGGTTGGCACGGTCAGGCGGAAAACGACCAGGCGCTGATGGGGCCGCCTCAGAGTCTGACAACAGGGCTTCTGTACCCTCGCGTTCGCACTCCGCTCAGCTGTATCCTCGACGACGAGGAGTGGACGATTCTGCACGGCGTTGCGGATGCTCCTTCGGCACATGAAGCAGCCATCGGGAACACCGCCTGGCATTTGCCCGCTGCCGATATCGATAGCGCGGCTGCCTGGGTCTATCATGGGCTGCTCGGGCCGCGGCAGCAGGTGGAGAGAGCGACGCTGCTTCCGCCCACGCGCGCACCGAAGCAGACCGCCTTCGCCGTGTTCGACCAGATCGAAGGCGCCGCAGTGCTTCGCTATCGTGTGCCCCAGGCCGGCGAGCACGAGCTGTCCGCCATCGAGGTGGCTTGGGACAACAGATTCGAGGGGATCGTGAAGCACGCTACCCTGCCCCGGCGGGTGCCGCTAGAGTCCGGCGACTACGCAGCTCAGAAGGCACAAACCGAGCTGGCGCGGCCAGATCTGGTGTCGATCGGAGCCGGCGGCGTGTACGTTCGCCTGCACCACGTCGCGGCGGACCAGCAGGTTACCTATTTTCTCGACGGCCGAAGCACGGTGGAAATTCCTCCCGTGGAATGGCCGAGCTCACCGCTGGCAGGGCGTAGTGAAATGGTTCACGTGGGCGGTTCCCACCTCCCGATTCGCCTGTTGGCCCAGGGCGCCACATTAACACGCGCCAGCCTCGATGCTGGGCACTGGAGCTTCAGCTCGATGTCGATCGGTATGCCCCGGCCGAAGGATTTCGGCATGGTGCAACGAACAGGGATCAGCTACCTGAAGGGGAATTCCACTTTCTACGTGCTCAGGTCCGCTCCGTCCGGCGTTCCGCGTAGCGGTCTTGCCTTTCCCATTCGAGCGACCGGCTCGGTCTCTGCCCCCCCCGTGCCGATTCCCGAGCAGGCTGACGTGAGCGATCCGCCCGTGCCCTGCACGGACGAACAGCGTGCCGACACGACACGCGTGGTCGCACCGTACCAGGCGGGGACGCGGCACCCGGTCATCATCAGTCATCGCATCGAGCCCATCCGCACCTTGCTCAGCGTCGACGCTGTGCTGCACGGCACCCCCGGGGCCCCGTGTATGGCAGCCCTGGCGGCCGTGCCCATCGACATGGATGACCGAGACGATCGCACCTGGATGTATGCAGTCATCTTGCCTGGGCACCTGGACCAGGCGTGGGCATTCCGCGTCGTTTATGACGAGGCGGGTGAGAAGCAGGTGTCCTATCGTGGCATGCAGTGTGAATTCGATCCGAAGGCCGCGATTCCCAAGACGGTCTACGCCGAACCCGGCACGCTTTCGAGCGAGCCCTAGAGGGACAAGCGGGATGTTTGTCGCGACCAATCAACGAAGTAGGGGAGCGAGCGGGCAGCATGCGCCGGTGCAGTTGGCAACCCGTCCGGTGCCCTAGAGAGGAGAGCGCGTGAGCGAACGAATCAAGGTGGACGTCGTGGTGATTGGCAGCGGCAACGCGGGCCAAGCGGCGGCCCTGGACCTCGCTGCGAGCGGGCGTTCCGTGGCGGTTGTCGAGAGCGCTCAGATAGGAGGCGTGTGCCCCAATCGAGGGTGCGTCCCCAAGAAAGTGCTGGTGGCAGCCGCCGAGGCGCTCGACACGATTCGCAGAGCGTCTACACACTGCATCGACGTGGGGCCGGCCCGCTTGGATTTTGCCGATCTGATCCGGCGAAAGCGCCAGCTGATCGCCGAGCTGCCCGAGGGGATGGAGAACAGTTTGCGTGATGGCGGCGTCGACATCGTGAAGGGGCACGCCCGCTTCGTCGGCCACAGGAGTGTGGAGGTCGGCGAGCGACTGCTCGATGCTGGCCAAGTGGTGGTGGCCACGGGGTCGAAGCCGCGCTCGCTGCCCCTGCCTGGTGCGGAGCACCTTCTGAGCAGCGACGACTTCCTCGAGCAAGCGGATCTTCCCGACAAGGTGGCGTTCATCGGAGCCGGTGCCGTTGCCATGGAGTTTTCGCACGTGTTGGCGCGGGCCGGGTCGAAGGTAACCTTGTTCGAAGTCGCCGAGCGCCCGCTCGCCAATTTCGACGAGGAGGCGGTGCGCGTGCTGGTCGACTACACTCGCTCGTTGGGCGTGGAGGTATTCACTGGGGCAGAGGTCGAAGGCGTCGAGCACACGCAGTCGGGTTTCACAGTGAAGGCGCGGCAGCGGGGCGAGTCCGTCACGCGCGAGGTCGGTAGGGTATTCAACGGCGCTGGACGCATTGCCAACCTGGACGGGCTCGGTCTCGAACAGGCTGGCATCACGCTGCGGCGGGGGCGTGTTCACTTGGACGAGCAGCTTCGTAGCATCGACAATCCCTCGGTCTATTTTTGCGGGGACTCGCTCGCCGATTCTCCTCAGCTCTCGCCGGTGGCCACCTACGAGGGGCACCTGGTAGCGCACAACCTCATCCACCCCGAGAGCCCGCGAAAGCCCGACTACTCGACGATTCCGAGCGCGGTCTACTCGATTCCCACGCTGGCGATGGTCGGGTTGAGCGAAGCCCAAGCGAAAGCGCAGGGGCGGAACATCGACGTGAAGGTCAATCACCCCGAAAACTGGTTGTCGGGGCGCACCTACGCCGAACAGGTCGCTTTCGCCAAGCTCGTGGTGGAGGCGGACAGCGGAAAGCTCTTGGGCGCTCACCTGTTGGGACACGGCGCTCCCGAGAGCATCCACTTCTTGGCGCTTGCGATGCAGACAGGGGTGGCCGCGAAGGAGCTAGAGTCCTTCGTGTACGCTTACCCGACGTTTACCAACGACCTGAAGTTCTATGTGTGAGGGTTCCGGCCCGACGCTTCGAGACTCGCTGCTTGAGCGCGGGCGCGGTTGGTACGGGCATCCGTGTTTCTTTCCCGGCGCCAGCGGCGAGCAATGACGCCCAACACACCGAGCGCGTGCCAGGGGCGAATGCCACTGCTTTCGTCAGCGTAGACCGGTCTCACCGGCACTTCTGCTACCTTCAGCCCTCGCGCCGCCAGCATGCCGAGTAGATCATTGGGGTAGCCGTATCGGGGCCACAGCTCGTCCAGTGGAAGGCTACTTGCCGCGCGCGCGCTGATCGCGGTGTAGCCGCACTGCGTGTCCGTGACTTCGAGCTTGGTGGCCGCTCGAGTGACGGCCGAAAGTGCGCGCCCGGCTAGACGCCGCGCGATCGGCATGCATGCAGCTCGAGGATGGGCGAAACGATTGCCCTTCACGTAGTCGGCGTCGTCGCGCAGCAGTGTAGCGACCAGCGCGTCGAGATCCCCCGGGTGCATCTGGTCGTCGCCGGCCATGACCGCAATCACATCCGCCCCACCCGAGAGCGCATGCCGGTAGCCGGTGACGATGGCGGCGCCCACGCCACGATTGATGGCATGCCGGATGACCTCGAGCCGCGGTCGGGGGACGCTTCTTGCTGCTTGTGATGTCGCGTCCGGGCTGGCGTCGTCCACGACGTAGATAGCGTCTACCCAGACAGGAATTCCCGCCAGCGTGCGGCCAATGAGCCGCTCTTCGCAGTAGGCCGGCACCACGACGGCGATTCGGCTGCCTTGCCACATGTGCCGCCTGCGCGTAGCCGACTCGGCGATCAGACGCAAGTCCCCCGGGCGGACCGACCTGTGTGCTACAAACCCCCACGGTGACCCGCCCCAAGGCAGCTGTTATCATTGCGCTTCCCGTTCTCGCGGTCCTTTCGTGGTACGTGTGGGCCTGGGTGAGCTACCCGAGTGATCGCACCGTGGAAGGGGCCTACCTGAGGGTGATGAAAGCGGTCAACCAGGGCGAACCCGAAGCATTCTTCGCGTACACCGAAACGCGCGCGCAGCACGCCTGCTACACCATCAAGCGCTACCGCAAGAAAGCGCTCGAACGCGTGCTCGCGGCGTACCCTGAGCCCGAGCGCAGCGAGATGGCAGAGAAGGTTCGGCCCTTTGCCGAAGCGCCCGACGGGGCGGACGTGTTTGCCATGTACGCGGAACGTGAAAAGTGGCTCGATCGCTTGCGACGCGACATGTCGGGTGTTGGAAAGATCGAGGTGTCCGGGGAGCGCGCCACGGTGCAAACGGTGAAAGGCACGCGTTATCCCTTCCGCAAGCGCGACAACGGAATCTGGGGCTTGACCCTGTTCACCCCCGCGCTCGTTGCGGAGGCCGAACGAGCGGCTCGCGACTACGAGCTGATCGACAAAGCGGCTAGCGACTACGAACGCGCGCGCAAGGCCGCTCAGCCCGCCACTACCAGCTCGGCGCCATGAGCCGAGCGGGGGGTGGTTGCCTGCACGGCGCGCTCAGCCGGTGTTCCCGCGCTTCTTGACGTCGTCGTAGCCTTGCCCAGAAGGTTTGCCGGTCTCGGTGGGTAGACCTTCCTGCAGCCAGCCTTTCACGGGTCGACCGAACGGATCACGCGAGCCCTCGAAGCCCGGCGCCATTTCCACCGTGTTGTCGAAGCCTGCTTGGAGCAGCAAGGCCAGCGCGCGCTTGCTGCGCCCTCCTGACTTGCAGCCCAGGATGAGCTTGTCCTGTTTCCCGAAGGCGCTCGTCATGACCTCGACGAACTCCGGGTTGGGCGCCATTCCCTGGGGGGTTTGGTGGTTCAACGGGACGTTCAGGGCGCCCGGCACGTGGGCACTTTCGAATTCGGGCTCGCTGCGCACGTCCACGTACACGTACCCCTGTTCGATGAGTTGGCTCGCTTCCTGAACCGAGATGCTTTTTGCGTCTGTCACCTGTTGCCTCGCTCGTGGCTGCAAAAGAGGGAGAAACGTAGCGGTGGGAGGCGGGCCGTGCCAGCGAAAGCAATCCACCGCTGCGTCGCGGGGTGCCAAAAGGCTCTCCCGGGCTCGACCGAGCGCCTGGGGGCGTCCCCCAGTGCTCGGTTTTTGTCACCGCCCGGGCCGCCGAGCCCAGGAAATCGTTGCGTATTTCGCATGCCAATCATAGATTGATCACACGACCGTCGTGCCCCAGGAATCTCGAAAAGCCTTACGTTTCGTGCCGCTGGGGGGGCTCGGAGAAATCGGCATGAACTGCTTCGCGTTGGAGCAGGAGGACGGCATCTTGGTGGTGGACTGCGGTACGTCGTTTCCCCAAAACGACATCGGGATCGACGTGCTGCATCCCGATTTCAGTTGGCTCCGTGAGCAGCAGGCACGAATCGTCGGCCTGTTCTTGACACACGCCCATGAAGATCACATTGGCGCGGTGCCCTACCTACTGCGCGAGCTCGAGCTGCCCATCTGGGGGCCGCCACACGCTCTGGCTCTCGTGAAGCATCGGTTGCTCGAACACGGGGTCGAACCCGACGAAGTCGAGCTGCATGAGGCCGTCGCGGGCAGCAATTACTCGGTGGGTCCGTTCGAAGTGGAACCCGTGAGAGTTTCGCATTCCATCGTCGAGGCGAGTGCACTCAGCATCGGAACCCGACATGGTATCGTGTTTCACACGGGCGATTTCAACCTAGACCCCGACCCGCCTGACGGAGAGCCTACGGACGTGCAGCGTCTCCGTGCGATTGGCGAGCGCGGGGTACACCTGCTGTTGAGCGACAGCACGAACATAGACGTCGAAGAGCGGGCAGGCTCCGAGCGGGAGGTTGGCGAGGCGCTTCACGCGGTCGTAAGGGCGGCGCCGCAGCGCGTCGTCATCGCGATGTTCGCCAGCAATGTGCAACGGTTACTCTTGCTTGGGCAGATAGCCCGGGCGACGGAGCGGACCATCTGTCTGTTGGGACGTAGCCTGAACACGCATGTGGAAGTCGCCCGACGCATCGGTCGATTGGACTGGCCCAGCGATCTGACCATCGCGCCCGAGCAACTCGCCTCTCAGCGGCGCGACAGGGTGCTGGTTTTGGCGGGCGGTACTCAGGGAGAAGCGGGGTCTGCGATGCGACGTCTGGCAAGTGGTGCGCATCAGCACTTGCGTTTGGAGGTCGACGATACCGTGATTCATTCGGCGCGCGTCATCCCGGGCAACGAACGCACGACGCACGACATGTTTTGCGACCTATTGCGGCAGGGAGTGAGGCTACACACGCGCAGGAGCGACCCCGGCGTACATACCAGCGGCCACGCGGGCAGAAGCGAACAAGCGCAAATGATTCGCTGGCTCAGGCCACGCGCCTTCGTTCCAGTGCACGGAACGCTCCATCATTTGCGGGCTCACGAAGGCCTGGCGAAGAGCTTGGGGGTACGGGAGACGCTGGTGGTGGAAAACGGCACTCCGGTAGAGCTCACGGAGGCCTCGATGAGGCGGGGTGCACCCGTGCAGCACGGCAAAGTGAGCATCGCCTACGGGGGTGAGATGCTCGATGCGGAGACCGCCCGCAAGCGGATGGAACTCGGTCGCTTCGGCGTGGTCACGGTCTCGTTCGTCCTGGGTCCGGGCGGCCAGTGTGTCGAGGGGCCCCGCGTCGCCTCTCGCGGGGTGCCCGCCGTGGACGATCAACCCGACGCCCTGCGTGTGGTCGCGCGAGCCGTGGCCGAAAGCTTGCGCCGCCTGAGGCGTCCCAGCCAATC
Source organism: uncultured delta proteobacterium (assembly GCA_963809955.1). Taxonomy (GTDB): domain Bacteria; phylum Myxococcota_A; class Polyangia; order Polyangiales; family Polyangiaceae; genus JAICQQ01. Next base: position 117,673 of record CAWELQ010000021.1, on the reverse strand, counting down.
CGAGGCGGAGGAGGAGGCGCGGCGAGCCGCACGCCGAGCGCTCCAGGACTGGACCGGCGTGCGACCCGTGGTCATCGCGCAAGGCTTTCTGGAAGCTTGAGCCTGGGTGACCCACCGCCCTCGTCTGGCGGTACCTACGCGGCATGAAGACAAGCTCGCTCGCTCGGGTGGTGTTCGGACTCCTGGTTTTATCGGGCTCCTCGAATTGCGCGGACCCCGAGCCGGCCGGATCAAGCGCGCAAAGCGTCGGAGGCGCCGGAGGGGGCGCTAGTACGAGCGTCAGCACGGCTGGAAGCACCGCAGCCTTCGCAAGCTCTGCCGGCACGAACATGGCGGTTGGTATGGGGGGGAGGCCGGCCATGGCCGGGGGGAACGGCGGTGCTGCCTCTCTCACCGAGGCGAGCTCTGCCGCGCTGTCCAGCTCGAGCAGCGGAGGCGCGGCCGGGGCCAGCGAGCCGGCTGCCTCGTCCAGTGCAGGAGGCACGTCTGGTGGCGACAGCGTCGGGTGCGCAGTCAGCGATACTCTGATCTGCGAAGACTTCGAAGGAACTGACCTGGGTGCAATTCCGTCCGGTTGGACGCGACATGGCGAGGAGATCTCAGTTGCTGACGACCGGGCGCACTCGGGAAAGCACTCGCTCAAAATGGGTGCCATTCCCGTCTGGGAAAGGCGCATCTATCGAAGTGCCAAGGTACTCGGCAGTGCCCATTGGGGTCGAGTCTACTACCAGGTCCAGCTGCCCGTTCCCGACGCATTCGTGCATTCCACGCTGGTCGCCCTGACAGGAACGGGCCCCACGTATGGGGCCTCCGAGTATCGAGTGGTCGATACGGTCAAGCAGGCAGTGGACACCCCCGACGTTGGTTCGCTGCACCAGTATTTGTATAACGTGCAACCCGAAAGTAACGATGAATTCGGGCGCGAGGGGCCCTACGACCAATCCTTCGATGACCAGTGGCACTGTGCGGAGTATCACATTGACGCCTCGAACCAGAGCTACGCCTTATACGTAGACGGGGAGCTGGAGCTGTCCTTCGAGGACGGTGAAGGAGCGTACGAGCGCTCTGACATTCCGGACTCTTTCGACGAGCTGCGTGTGGGGTGGATCAACTATCAAGAGGCGCCACCGGGTTTCACCGCCTGGCTGGACGATCTGGCTTTCGACGTGAACCGAATCGGCTGCATGCGGTGATTCCGCGCGGTCGAGAGGCCTTGGTTTTGCGGCCGTTGCGGGTACACTCTAGGCTCGATGGATGCGAGAGTCCTGCGAGCGTTGGCACTGGCCTTTGCCATCCTCACGTACCCGGGGTGCAAAGACCGAGAGATCGCGCATGAACCGTACGTTCAGAGCGAGCGTACCCAGCCGAAGAAGACTCAGGCTTCGAAGCCCCCAAAGAAGGTGGCGGCGGGAGACTTCCGGTACCCAGCCGCCGAACGCCTCGTGGCCATCGGCGATCTTCATGGCGACCTTTCGGCCGCGCGCGCGGCACTGCGTTTGGCCGGCGCGATCGACGATGCGGACCATTGGGTGGGGGGCAAGCTCACCGTGGTGCAGACGGGGGATCAGTTGGACCGCGGTGATCACGATCGGGAGATCGTCGATCTATTCGACGCTCTGACCGCCGAAGCCCACACCGCCGGGGGCCGCGTGGTCGCCTTGAGCGGGAATCACGAGACCATGAACGTTCAAGGTGACTTCAGATACGTGACCGAGGGGGGGCTCGCTTTTGGCCCCGTGGACCCGGTCTCGCCCTGGGCCGACAGGGTGCCGCTCGCGCTCCGAGAGCGGGCAGGCGCTTTCCTTCCGGGAGGACAGTACGCCCGGCTGCTCGCCAAACGCCCGGTGGTAGCCGTGGTGGGCGACTCGGCCTTTGCGCATGGTGGCATCTTGCCAGAGCACGTGGCTCAGGGGCTGAGCAAGATCAACCACGAGGTCAGCGCCTGGATGCGTGACGGAGCCGCAGGGCCGCCAGCGGCGGTCTCCTCCCAGAACGCCCCGGTCTGGACGCGCGTCTATGGAAACGAGGGAACTCCGCAGGTGTGTCGACTGGCTGAGCGCGTGCTCGCAGAGCTTGGAGTAAGGCGCATGGTGGTGGGCCATACCGTACAGAAGGGCGGGATTACCTCGATCTGTGACCACAAGGTGTGGCGGATCGACGTGGGCCTCTCCGCCTACTACGGCAACGCGCCGATCTCCGTCTTGGAGATTAGCGACGGCCATGCTCGCCCAGTGTCGCGGCCCCGCTAGCTCAGGGGGCCGCGCGATTGTCCAGTGGGCCTTTCGGGGGCAGGAACTTCAGGCGTCAGGCGTCGAGTCGCTACGGAACACCTCAACGGAATTGACGAGCTGCTCTTCGTGGGGGTCGTCCCGGTGACCGCGTGGAACGTTGGCGATCTTCTTGACGACGTCGTGGCCGGCTACGACACTGCCAAACACCGAGTGCCTGCCGTCGAGGTGCGGGGTGGGTCCTTCGGTGATGAAGAACTGCGAGCCGTTGGTACCAGGGCCCGCGTTGGCCATCGAGAGAATGCCTGGCTTGTCATGCACCAGACCCGGCGCGAACTCGTCAGCGAAGCGATAGCCCGGGCCCCCGGTACCCCAGCGCGCTTTCTGATCGTCGTGTCGACTCAGAGGATCGCCGACCTGGACCATGAACCCGGGGATGACGCGATGGAAGCGGACGCCGTCATACATGGGGACGCCCTCCTGGTCTTTCCCCGTTTTCGGGTCTTTCCAATTGATGCTACCCGTGGCCAACCCGACGAAGTTCTTGACGGTATTGGGCGCCTTCTGCTCTTCGAGCTTGACGACGATGGTGCCCTGCGTCGTGTTCAGCCTGGCATAGAGCTGTCCGCTACCAGGGACGTTGATGGCGGGAAAAGTCGGTTCTGTCATCGCTAGGCTCCTTGTTTCGGTGGATGGGGTGGCGGCATGGCGCCCGACAGCGCGCGGTTTCCAGCAGGCACCCTGTTTTGTTGCTAAGAGCGGAGAGCTCGGTTTGCAAGGGGATGCTCACACGTGACGCAATCGGCTGGCACGTGATCCCGGTGGTAAACCTGCCCGCAATTGGGGCAGATACGCGCATCGCGCTCGAACGAGATGAGTGTGTCGCTCGCGGCGCAGCGCCGACCAGCGACCTGGACTCCCTCGACTCTCAGCCTGTCGCCGGCATTCTCGTCCGGTTTGGGCAAGTCTTTGAGTTCGCGCCGCTTGACGTCGATGACATCCGGGAGTCGCTTCACTCCTTCTCTCAGGATCCAGGCGACGGCCTGCGGGTGCGCGGCGATCGGGATCGAGAGAGTCACATCATCGCCTTTGGCAATGAGCTGCCCTTTGTCGGCGTAGACGCGCTCGATATCGCACCACGCCAGGCGCACGAGATCCGTGCCGCGTTCGAGCGCGATCCCGGCGTCTCCCACGCGCACCGGCACGCCCGACACGTCTCCGAACCACAGCGCGACTCCCAGGCCCGCCGCACCCACGACAACCAAGTACATCGCGTAGCCGATGGGGGGGTCTTTGACCCACTGTCCGAACACTCCGGCGCCCAGTGCCATGGCACCGAGCATGCCGATCGCTAGTATCAACCACGAAGTCCGGGTCGTCAGCGGTGTGAAGCGGCGCTCGCGACGCGTGCGTCTTCCGGAGACCGAGCGGCGCTTCTTCACCTTTCTTTTGATCTTGCGTTGTTCCGCCATGTCGCTTGGCGGCGGAGCCTAGCAGGGTTTATCGTCCATAGGCTAGAGAGGCGAGTTGGGATGCCGAAGCCCGGGTGTGGCTGGGCAGAGCAGCCGTTCGAGCATGCCCCCCACGGATCAGCCAACCGTAGACCAGACCGTCAGTCGGTTCCCAAGGAGCAGTTTTTGGGCGACCGCGAGTCGCAGGGCGCTGCTGGGGCTCCCGCTCGCCACCATGTGCGTCATTGGGTTCGCAGTCTTCGTGGTGGGGGCACCCCGCAGCTATGTCGCGGCGAGGGTTTGGGGGGGGCCAACGGACCGTGTAAAGACGTTCACGGCTCGCCTGCAAGCCGTCGAACGCATTGGTGAACTCGAGCGGCCCTTGGCGCGAGCACCCCTTGTCGTCGAGTCCAGTTCCGGCCTGCAGGTGGCCGGGCGTTGGGAAGGTCTGAGCGATGCTTCGGGGTTCGCCGAGATATCGATACCACTGCGCGCGCATGGCGCCCAGTCGTTGAGGGTGATGAGTGGCGATGAAGTGCTCGCATCCGGGCCGGTTCGACTATCGGTTGCTCGATGGCAGAGGAGTGCGCGCCAGCGTGGAAGCTGGTTGCGCAACGCTGCATCGCAGCCGCTGGAGATTGAAGTGCGCCCGGGGCGTGGCGTATTTGCCGTGCCCTTCAGTGATCCGCTGATGGTTTCGGTGAAGGACCAGCAGGGTCCCGTTACCGGCGCGCATCTCTCCCTGCGATTCGAGGGTGTTCTCGAGCCCACTGGCACGGTGGCTCTGACCACCAACGCCTCTGGACTAGCGCACTGTTCAGTCGCACCCGCCGAGCACGTGGTCACCCTCGAGGTCCAGGCCGCTTCCGGTGACCGGCATGCCAGGTGGTTTTCCACGCTTCCTGTGGTGCCTGGCGCGCTGCATGCCACACGACACGGGCAGGTGCTGAGCATCGCTTCCGCCGTGCCGCGGGACGCGGCTTTCTTCACGGTCGTAAGCAATGAAGCACGCCTTTTCGGAGGACATGTGATGCTGAAACCTACGCCGCGAGGGGGGGCGGCCGCGCGGGTCTCGCTTCCTCCGGGACTACCCGACGACCCACTGTGGGCCGTGGTTTCGAGCGAACCCGACCTAGTGTCGTCGTCGGCCGTCGGCTGGCCACTGGGGTCGAGCGTCGAGACCTTCGACGTGCCAGAGGTGCTGCTGCTCGATGGCCTGCCTGCCGCCTACGAGAGGAGTCGAGAAACGCCCCGCCGTGCGCGTAGCCTGGCCGCGTGGTTCGCGCTGCTCGCCGCGCTATTGGTGCTGGTGCTGCTCACCGGTCGCGTGCGCGCCGCCGATCGAGCGCTCGGTGAACACTTCGATAGCGTCGCGCCGGAAGACGCACGGAAGTTGCGTTCGAAGCAACCGGTCCTGGCGCTGCTGACGGCGCTGCTCTGCATTGCCCTGGGTTTCGTCATCGTGACTCTGATAGCGCTTTCTCGTATCGACTGATTCGCGCCAGCCGCCAGGAGAACCCGAGGCCCGACTGTTCGGCCGAATGACGGTTGTCGGGTTCAAAGGACGGTGTTGTGGTGCGTTCGGGCCAATGCCCGTAGGCTTCCCGGCGTGTTGCGTTTCGTCTGGTTTCTGGCTTGGCTCCCTCTCATCGCGTGCGGGGGCGCTCGCTCTGCGCCCAACAGCGTGCGCGCGGAGGTCGCCGCCATCGATGGCTCTGGGTCTCCGCTTCAGAGGGCCTTGCCTGCGCCGATCGGTGCCACCAACGTCGAGCGGGTCAAACTCAGGTGGGAGGCCTTGCCAGGTGGGTTCGCGCGCGCGGTGGCCGTCAGCTCCGGCCTCGATCGCGTGGCGTTTGGCAGCGATTCGGGCACGCTGCTCTATGAACTAGGGACCGGCAAACCCGCCGGTAAACTCGGCGCCTGCGCGGACATGGTTCGCTCGGGTATGTTTTTCTACCGCTCTCACTTGTGGGTGGTCTGCCGCGAGGGTGTCCAGCGCTTCGACCCGCTGGAGCGACGAAAGCTCGAGCCTCTGGAGGTCGACACTGCTCCCATCACAGCTGCCGCATTCTCCGACAGCAGGTTGGCTCTGGCCCATCGAGATGGCGTGATCCGAGTTCACGATCTCGAAAGCCACGAGCGGTTCGAGGTCGTGGTTCCGGGGCCTCCCATCGATGTCAAGAGCCTGGCGTTGGACGCGGCGGGAAAGCGCGTTGCGGTCGCGTGGATTCAGGGATCGATCTGGTGGTGGGACCTTGCCGAACCCCAGACCTATCACAAGCTCGTGCGCTACGAGCACGAGAGCGACAGCCTGTCCTTTGCCCCGAACGGGTTGCTCGCCGAAGAAGGGCGGACTGGGTTCACCAGTCTGTGGCGCTTCGGAGCGCAGGGCGAGGCCGAAAAGGCCGCAGAAATCGTCAACGGCGATTGGATCAAGCGGCTGGGTTTCACGCATGATTCGACCTGGCTCGTGCGAGGAGGTTCCGACGGGCTGGACTTGGCCGAAGCGCTGGGTCGCAAACGCATCGAATTGGACGCGAGAGGCAAGGTCGAGGACGTCGCCATGGACGAGGCGGGTTCGGTGATCGTAAGCGGCGATCGTGTTGGCCGCCTCTTGACCTTCGCGGTGACCCGCTAGAGTGACGAAACGCTATCGTGTTCGCTCCAGATCTTCGCTTCATTGGCTTCACCGCGACCGAGTATGGCCGTTTGCTCGAGTCGATACGCCCGCCCGGCGAGGCGAGCCGCGCTGAGCCTGGCGCCTCGGGTGGGATCGTGCTGGTGACGGAAGGTCGTCAACTCATCAAACTGGTGCATACGGAGCTGGGGCGCCTGGAGCCCAGAGATCAGTCGTGGCCGGAAGCGTTGCCGGACGTGAGCGCCCGCACCCGGACGCGCTGGGTCCTGCAAATGGAGTTCGGTGCGCTCCAGGCGCTCTTCGAACGCTTCGGCGACGAGTTGCGCCCCGAACACGACTACCTCGCTCAACTCCTGCTGCTGTTGTCGCTGTTCCGGCAGTACGAGGCAGAGGGGCGGATTCGCCTCTGGCCGCAGGCTCTGTCGCAATGGCCCGTGCCCAGCCAGCGAGCTGCGCAACGCGCGCTCGACGCGATTTGCCCTACGGGCAACGCGTTGGTCTTCGGTGTGTTTCAGAAGGGCGAACTGTACACGGCGGTGGCGATGCGCAGAATGGAGCAAGGATTCGATCGTGTGATCGGTCCGAGCCTCCTCGCTCCCAAGATGGGGCTCCTGTCTGGTGACTGGACCAGAGACTATCGACACCTGCTCGCAGCCGCGCAAGATCTGGCTGGCCCAGTTTGCCTGGGCTGTTTTGCGGAGCTGGCCACGTTGCAGGCCCTCGCGGGCTCCGCCCGACCCGGCGCCTGGGCGCAGGCGGTGGCGATGCGCGAGGTCATCCTGACGCCGGTCGTGCCGGTTCTGGCCATTCCGTTGGGAGTCGATGTCGGGCTGGCCGCGTTGCAGGGCGTCAAGGCCTTGGCCGAACGCGCCAAGAGCGTGGATTGGGTCACGGCGAAAGGCCCGCTGGTGGGCATGCTCAAGCGGGTGCAAGCCTCGAAGAGGCCTGCGGCGTCGTTGAAGTCGATTCTCGGGTTCGACCCGCTCTCGCTGTTGTACAAGTTGGTCGAAAAGCGCCCGCACCGTGAGTAAGTTCGTCAGCATGGCCTTGCTGGGCCGCATTCGACGCCGGTTGGCCTTTGCCATCGTGCTCACCGCGCTCATCCCGGTGCTGGTGGCCATCTCTTTGGCCGGCATCGCCATCAGGCAAACGTCAGAGCGCTTCTTCATGCCGGAGATCGGGTCCCGTCTGGATCAATCGCTGGAGCTGTACCAAGAGCTCGCTCGCGCGGTGAAGTCGCGGATGCGCGCCGAGGCTGCCGAGATTGCGGCCCAACCCGACTTGGTCAGCGCGGCTGGCAAGTCCGACGCCCGAGCCCTGTTGGCAGCGTTGCACCGGGTCTTTCCGGACCACCCCAGCCTGGTCTCGTTGTCAGTGCACGGCGGCGATGCGGAGGAGCTCGCGTCGCTCGATCGCGGAAAACCACTCGACCCCAACAAGGAGAACCGTCTGCGCGTCGAGCTCCCGCTCCGGGTCTCGGCAGCGGGGACGCTCGACGACGATGGGCCATACCTGGTTGCCGTGTTCGCTGCTGCGCGGGAGCGGTTCGAACAGCTCGAAGGAATGAGCCAGTTCGTCAGCACGTACAAACAGGTTGCGGCGCGCCGTGAAGAGGACGAAAGGAGCTATTTGTATGCGTTGGCGCTGTTGCTCGGCATCACTATTCTCGCGTCGGTCGGGGTTGGCTCGCTGTTCGCCCGAGGTGTCACGACACGCATTGACGAACTGGCAGAGGCGACGCAGCGAGTCGCTCGAGGAGATCTTTCGGTTCGCGTGCCCGAGCGCGGCGGGGACGAGATCACCGACTTCGCGCGTGCCTTCAACCGAATGTTGGCGGAAGTGGAATCGAGCCGCGCTCGCATCGAATACCTGCAGCGAATCGGAGCTTGGCAGGAGATGGCGCGCCGCCTGGCTCACGAGATCAAGAATCCGCTCACCCCGATTCAGTTGGCGGTTCAGGAAGTCCACCGCCGCCACCGCGGTACCGACGAGCAGTATCAGAAGCTCCTCGACACCACCCTGGAAATAGTCGAAGACGAGGTGGGTACGCTCAGGCGACTGGTGGGTGAGTTCTCCGATTTTGCCCGGTTGCCACAAGCCAAGCTCGATGTCGCCGACTTGCGCGAGTTCCTTGCGGTCCAGCAGCAGCGTTTGACCATCGGGGAAGAGGAGCCGCGCGACGCCGAACGCGAGTCGATGCTCGACCTCGAGCCGAACGTGAGCGTTTCCTTCCGACTGCCCGAGGGGCCGGCGCAGGTGTACTTGGACCGGCAAATGTTCCGGCGTGTCCTGATCAATCTGATTCGCAACGCCGTGCAAGCGGTTCAGGAATCCAGGCCCGAACACGGCGAGGTGCGAGTGAGTCTGGAGCGCGTTTCGGACTACTGGGAAGTACATGTCGACGACACGGGTCCAGGAATCGATAGCGCTCTTCAGGCTGCCGTCTTCGATCCCTACGTCACTGGTAAGAGGGATGGCACGGGCTTGGGTTTGGCCATCGTGAAGAAGATCGTCGTCGAACATGGCGGAATAGTCCTCGCCTCGGATGGTCCACTGGGAGGCGCCCGTCTTACGGTGCGCCTGCCAGCTCTCGGGACCGCCGCGGGTCGCGCCCTCTCCGAGGCACGTGCGCTGCCTTCGGCCAAGCGAGGTCGCCGCCGTCGCAAGGCAAGGGCAAGAATGTCATGAGCGCCCTCATGAAACCCACCAAGGATGTACGACTGGCCTGGGTCTTGGGGGTGCTCGCCGTGGGGTTGATCTTCCTGTTCTCCTTCGTGCTTCTGCCCACCATCGATCCTGGTCGGCGCGTGGAGGGGATTGCGCCAGACTTCTCGCTGCCGGTGATTCACGGTGGAGAGGCTGGCAACCGCATCCGCCTTTCCGACTACCGAGGGACGGTGGTGGTGCTCGACTTCTGGGCGAGCTGGTGTGGCCCGTGCAGAAAGCAGATGCCGATTCTCGATCGCGTTTCCCAGAAGTTCGATAAGAAGGGTGTGATGGTTATCGGGGTCAATACCGATAGCGATGTCGCTGCGGCGCGTAGCTTTTTGGCGGAGCGCCCGATCAGCTATGCTTCCGTATCGGATGCGGCGGGGAAGGTGAGCACGAAGTACCACGTAACGCAGCTTCCGACGCTCGTGGTGATCGACGGGCAGGGTCAGATCACCTTCAGCGACGCGCGCCTGCTCAGCGAACGCTCGCTGGACGAAATCGTGAGCTCGGCCCTCAAGCGGACGGCCGACAATCCGTGAGCCGGCATTCGCGTCGCCCGCGACCGGCAATCCCTGACTTTCCCGGGGCATCCAGGGGGCGCGCGGCCCCGAGTGCGGCGCGCGTCTGCCCCCTATTGCCTCGGCCACAAAGGCTGTAAAAGGCCCACCATGGGTCCTTTTGGTGATGCAGCGCTGCTCGGAGTGCTCCAGGGCTTGACCGAGTTTCTGCCCGTCTCGAGTTCGGGTCACTTGTCATTGGCCACGCTGGTGTTCGGAATCGAGGAAGGGGGGTTGGCGCTCAACGTGATGTTGCACGCAGGCACCCTGATTGCGACAATCCTGGTGCTCTGGGTGCGCATCGTGCCGGCGGTCAGTCAGGGGGTGCTCGGCGTGCGAGAGCCTCGGCGCTTTGTGAACACCAATGGAGGCAGAGATGCGCTCGTCGTCATCGTTGCTTCGATCCCCACGGCTATCATCGGGCTTCTGCTGCGAAATGCGGTGGAAGACTTTACTGCATCGCCGACAGCAATCGGTGTCGGCTTCCTGATCACGACCGTGCTCTTGATTTCCACCGGTTGGGTGAAGTCCGGAGAGGCGCCGTCCCTCACGCCCTGGGGCGCTTTGTTGGTGGGGGTGGTGCAAGGATTGGCCGTCATGCCCGGCATCTCGCGCAGCGGCTCCACGATCGCAATTGCTCTGTGGTTGGGAGTGCGCAAGGACCGAGCCTTCGAGCTGTCGATGCTGATGTCCTTGCCAGCGGTCTTCGGTGCACTGGTTCTGGAAGCCAAGGATATCGCACACAGCAACGTCGGGCTCGGCGTCGGTTTTGCCGGAGCTGTCATTTCGTTCGCAACCGGCGTACTCGCGCTGATTCTGTTGCGCCGGGCCGTCAAGCAGGGGCGTTTCGCATGGTTCGCGCTCTGGGTCGGTCCGCTTGCCCTGGCGACCCTCGCCATGGCGAAAGCATGGCCTGCCTCGTGAACTGTGACTTTCGAGCGAGGAGCGAGAGTTGCACCGAAGGCCAGAAGCGATTAGAGCGAGCTCGACTGGATGAGTAGGCCCATATGTCTCGAGCAGTGTCCCGGAGCCGCACGCTCGGCCTGCGGCCTCTTGCTGGCGTTCTTACTCTGCTCCTGCCACGAGCAACAGAAAGAGTGCCAGGAATTCATCGGTACGGTCAACCGAACGTTGCGCGAGATCGACGCGCGTCCGCAGCCCAAGGCTGACGATTTGAAGGCGGTGATGAAACACCGCCGTGCGCTCGCAGATGAGTACCGTGCGCTCGCCAAGGACGTTCACCAGCTCGAGCTGACCGAGCCCGAGCTGGCTTCGCGGGCAGAGCGATATTCGAAGCTCGCTACCGGGGCCAGCGAAACCTTGTTACGCGGTGTCAAGGCGCTGGACGACCAGGACTCGAAAGCGGCTCAGGCGAGCCAACGTGAATTCGAAGGCATCGCGAAGCGAGAGGCGACGCTGGTGCGCGAGATCAACCAGCTTTGTCTCGGCGATAGCTGAGCCGTTGGGCTGCCGCCGGTGGACGCTTGCCTGGCTGGCCAAAGACCAGATCGAATAGGGAGGGATGGCCTGACCAACCGGCCACTTTGGGCGCCCTCGGGCCCTCACAGGGCCGGGACCGAGGCGACGCGAGCCATAAATGGTCAGCCCTCTAGCGACGGCGTCGCGCGCCACCCTTGCCCCGCCCGCTCTTGGGCCCGCCCACGCCGGTCCTCTTCTTGGTGGCCGGGGAAGCTGCAACACCGCCGCTCTGTTGGAGCTTCTTGATATCGTCGCGCAAGCGCGCCGCGGTCTCGAATTGCAGGTTTTCGGCTGCAGCGAACATCTGCTGACGAAGCGCCTCCAACCGCTCGAAGACGTCTTCGGGGGCTGCGGGCTCGTCTTGAGCGCCAGGCTTCGACGTCCTCGGGGCGGCGGAACGCGTGACCGATGCGGAGGCCTTGGGCACCGCGTAGTAGTCCGTTTGCCCGTTGGCCGGGTTGATGTCGAGAATCGCGCGGCGAATGGTGGCCGGCACGATGCCATGCTCTTCGTTGTACTTCGTCTGGATGGAACGACGCCGGTTGGTCTCCTCCATCGCGAACTTCATCGCGGCAGTTATCCGGTCGGCGTACATGAAGACTTGCCCATGTTCGTTGCGGGCCGCACGCCCGATGGTCTGGATCAGCGACCTGGGACTGCGCAGAAAGCCCTCCTTGTCGGCGTCCAGAATGGCGACGAGACTCACCTCGGGTAGGTCCAGGCCTTCGCGCAGCAGGTTGATGCCGACCAGTACGTCGAATTCGCCGGAGCGCAAGTCGCGAAGTATCTCGACCCGTTCCATGGTGTCGATATCCGAGTGCAGATACCGCACTCGGACGCCCAATTCGGCGTAGTACTCCGTGAGATCTTCGGCCATGCGCTTGGTCAGTGTGGTCACGAGGACGCGTTCATTCCGCTCTACGCGCTGGCGTATCTCTCCGAGCAAGTTGTCGACCTGCCCTTCCACCGGCCGCACGAAGATCTCCGGATCGAGCAAGCCGGTAGGACGAATCAGCTGCTCGACGACACCGTCCTCGGTGTGCTGAAGTTCGAAGTCTCCGGGGGTGGCCGACACGAAAATGGTGCGGCGCATGTGCTTTTCGAACTCTTCGAACTTCAGTGGACGGTTATCGAGCGCGCTCGGCAAGCGGAACCCGTATTCCACGAGAGTCTCCTTGCGCGAACGGTCGCCGCGATACATCGCACCGATCTGTGGCACGGTCTGGTGCGACTCGTCGAGAATCAACAAGAAGTCCTTCGGAAAGTAGTCGATCAACGTGGGTGGCGGCTCCCCCTCGCGTCGTTGCGAAAGGTGGCGCGAATAGTTTTCTATGCCTTGAACGAAACCCATCTGCTCGAGCATTTCCAGGTCGTAGCTGGTACGTTGTTCGATTCGTTGCTTCTCCAGAAAGCGCCCTTCTCGATCGAAGTGAAGCAGGCGGTCATGAAGCTCCGACCGGATGCTTTCGATGGCGCGATCCAGCTGCTGTCGCGGAGTGACGTAGTGCGAACCGGGATAGACGGCATAGCGATCGAGGGGCTGCAGCACCTTGCCGCGCAGCGGATCCACTTCGGAAATGGCGTCTACTTCGTCTCCGAAGAACTCGACTCGAATCGCGGTCTTTTCTTCGTACGCCGGGAAGATCTCCACTACGTCTCCGCGCACTCGGAATGTACCGCGATGGAAATCGACGTCATTGCGTTCGTACTGGATGTCGACGAGCCTACGCAGCAGGTTGTCACGCCTGAGCTCCTGGCCGGCTACGATTTCGATCAGCAATCCTTCGTAGGTTTCGGCAGAACCGATGCCGTAGATGCAGCTGACGCTGGCAACGATGATGACGTCTGGACGAGACAGGAGCGCTCGCGTGGCCGCATGACGCATCCGGTCGATCTGGTCGTTGATGATGGCATCTTTTTCGATGAACGTGTCGGTATTGGGAATGTACGCTTCGGGCTGGTAGTAGTCGTAGTAGCTGACGAAGAAGGCAACCGCGTTTTCGGGGAACAGATCGCGCATCTCTCCGTACAGCTGGGCAGCGAGGGTCTTGTTCGGAGCGATGATGAGTGTGGGCTTGCCGATGCGCTGAATCACGTTGGCCACGGTGAAGGTCTTTCCGCTGCCGGTGATGCCCAAGAGGGTCTGATAGCGCTTGCCCTGCTCCAGCGACTTGCAGAGCTTTTCTATTGCGCTGGGCTGGTCACCCTTCGGGCTGAAGTCACTGCGGAGTCGAAAAGGTGAGCTCATGACGAAAAGCCGAGTCTATCAAAAGCGGGCGCGCTGCACAGACAAAGCGACTGGAATGCAAGCCACAATCCAGGCGGATTTCCCTCGGGAGCTGTCGTCCACTCGTGTGTGCCTTGCTGTCCACATCGGTCGCCACTTCCTGGGTCACGAAACGGTTCCTGACGACAAGAGCCCGTGAATGGTCAAGTCCTACTGCGCCGGCCGACCCTCTCGCTGCGGCGGGCGGGCTCGTCGCTCTCGCTCCTCGACCTACTTCAGTCTCAGGTGCTCGCTCCACTTTTTTTGGCGCACGGCGGGCCCGAATCCGTCCTCGAGCCTCTTCACGCGATGAATCGACCTCAGGGAAATTGAGCAATGCGTGGCAGGCCGAGCCCGTCGTCCCAACCGCGCGCCGCATTCAGAGACTGGATTGCCTGGGCGGAAGCGCCTCTGGCCAGATTGTCGATGGCGCACATGGCAAGCACGGTGCGCGTGCGCTCTTCGACACGATAGGCGACGTGTGCGCATGCCGTGCCCCGTACCCAGAGCGTATCGGGAAGCTTTTCTTCCAGGACGCTGATCAGCGAGGTGTCGTACATCTCACGTGCGGCACGAATGCACTCTCGTTCGTCCGCTTTCGGTCTGAGGCGTGCATAAGCCACGGCGAGAATGCCACGCGTCATGGGACACAGGTTCGGTGTGAACACCACACGCACTTCTCGTTTGGCGATTAGGCTGAGCTCTTGCTCGATCTCCGGAGTGTGGCGGTGTGCTCCCGCCACCTTGTACGGGCGAATCCCTTCGCCGCATTCGGCATAATGGGTGCTCGACAGAGGTTTGCGCCCCGCTCCGCTGACGCCGCTCTTGGCGTCCACGATGATGCCCTCGGCTTCGATCAGGTTATTTCGCAACAAGGGGGCCAGGGGGAGCAATGCGCTGGTCGGGTAACACCCCGGCGAGGCGATCAACTGGGCGCCGAAAAGCTCGCCTCTGTGCAGCTCGACCAATCCATAGACCGCCCGCTCGATCAGTTCCGGGTGGGGGTGGGGACCGTAGGTTTGCTCGTAGGTCAGGATGCTCTTCAGGCGGAAGTCGGCCGAAAGATCGACCACTTGTACACCTTGCTGCAGCAGTGAAGCCACTACTGCAGCACTCGCGGCATGCGGTAGGCAGGTGAACGCGACGTCCACCCGCTTGGCGAACTCGGCCGCTTGCTCCGGCTGATAGCTTTCGAGCAGCAGACTAGAAAGCCGGGCGTCTCCGAGAGTGTTGGGTAAGACCTCGCCCAGCGTTCTGCCGGCATTTTCCCGCGCGGCGACGACGACCACCTCGAGGCGCGGGTGTTCGGCCGAGAGCCTCAGGAGCTCCGACCCCGTATAGCCGCCGGCACCGACGATGCCGACTCTCAGCACGTCAGTCATCTTGGCACGGCCTGCTGACTAGCGCTTCGAGTACTGGAAGTGCTTGCGAGCCCCGGGCTGCCCGTACTTTTTGCGCTCTTTCTTGCGATCGTCGCGCGTCAGGTGCCCTGCCCGCTTGAGTGGACGGCGCCTTTCGGCGTTCTCGGCAACCAGCGCCTTGGCGATCCCGTTGCGCATCGCCTCCGCCTGCGCGCTGTGACCTCCACCAGCAACCGTGGCCTTCACGTCGTACTTGTCGCTGAGCTCCAAGAGCTCCAGGGACTGGCGCGCGATCATGCGAGAGGTCTCGCGCTCGAAGTACTCTTCGGGGGTCTTGTCGTTGATGGTGATACTGCCGCTGCCGGGCAAAAGCCAGACTCTGGCGACAGCCGTTTTGCGCTTGCCGGTTGCGTAGGTCGTGGTCTCTGACATGGTCTAAAGCTCCTCAGCTCGCTGCTGCGGCAGACGTCGCGGAAGGCTTCAGGACCTCCGGCTTCTGCGCCTGGTGAGGGTGCTCGGCACCCGCGTAGACTTTGAGTTTGCTCAACATGTGCCGCCCCAGCACGTTCTTGGGCAACATGCCCTTGACGGCATGCTGGATTGGCAGCTCGGGCTTGCGCTCGATGGCCTCGCGGAACGATACCTCTTTCATGGAGCCGGGATGACCGCTGTGCCGGAAGTACTTGAGCGAGTCCGCTTTTGCCCCGGTGACCTTGACCTTCTGGGCATTGATCACGACCACGAAATCGCCCGTGTCCACGTGCGGGGTGTAGCTAGGCTTGTGCTTTCCCCGGAGCACGGTGGCTATTGTCGAGGCAAGGCGCCCAAGTGGCACGCCACTTGCGTCGACCACCCACCACTTGCGCGAAGCCAGCGCGTCATTCGCCTTTACGGAGTTGGTACGCATGTCTATCCTGATTTCGGGGCGGTCGCCCCGGTGAAAGGGCGGCTTTACTAGCTTTCGGCTGGCCGCGAGTCAAGCTGGGGGGCCAATTTCCGGACCTCGACGGCCGCCGCCTCGAGTTCGGGAGGGCCCAGGGCACGTCCTGGCTCCGCGGCGAGGTCGAAAGTTCCTGGATTGGGATGCGTGGCCGGTCGGTCCTGCGGTGGCTTGCGGTTCGAAACGATGACCCGTGCGTGAGCCAGCAGGTCGACGTGTGGACCGGCGTCCGGGCGAGCCTGGGGATGTCCACAGAGACCTACGTTCCCCCAGGGGCCACCACCCGAGGGAGTTGGCTGAGCCAATCGCCATTCGAAACTCAGATAGTTCGGCGCAGCACGTGCTGAGTGTGCCGATGTTTCATTATACTAATCAGCTGGCATGGCTTCCATGAACGCACGCCTGTTGCCCCGACTGCTCGCCGATGGGCTCATCACGCCCGAGCAGCAGGAAGCCGTGGTGAACCACATGCAGGGGTTCGGGGAACGCGTCGAGGAGGCGTTGCTCGATCTTTCGGCGATCGACGAGGTAAAGCTTTTGAAGTACCTGGCCTCGCTGCACAAGACGCGCTTCGTATCCACCGAGAAGCTGTCCAAGGCTGATATCGATCGGTTCACGTTGGACAAGGTGCCGCAGAAGCTGGCGGAGCGAGACAACATCTTCCCGGTATTGTTCGATGCGAAGGCGGGTGTACTGAGCGTGGTGACCCCAGACCCCGACAACGCTCCGGCGTTGCACGACGTGAAGCTCGCTTCGGGCGCCAAGGAAGTGCGCGCGTTCGTTGGGCGTCCTCGAGCCGTCAAGGCCGCCATCAGCAAGGCCTACAACGGAGACATTCACGCGTTCGCCACGCTGGACAAGAATGCGCACGAGCAATTCACTTCCATGCTCAACGTGTACGAGCGCAATCTGGTCAGCGAGGAAAGCATGGCTGTTGCGCTGGCGTCCGACGCCGGCATGCGCGAGCGCACGCTTTCCGCCAGCGATCTGAAGGCCGTCGGCAAGGGAGCTGGCCGCGCTGGCAAGGGTCTCGCCGATGACTCGTACCTCGAGACGCTCAACGTGCTGATAAGCTTGCTGGAAAATTCCCGGCCGGATCTGCGTGGGCATTCGGGCCAAGTGGCGAGGCTTTGCCGCAAGATTGCCGAGCGCATCGGCCTTTCGGAAACGCAGCGCGCTGGGCTGATGATAGCCGCCTACATCCACGACCTGGGCAAGGCAGGCACTTATCATCTGACGGCTCTCAACGTTTCCGAATACGAAGGGCACAAGACCACGGCGCTCAAGGTCGTCAAGTCGCCCATGCGCATGATGGATGCGGTGGGTCTGCCGCCCGAAGTCCGGACTGCCGTTGAGCAGATGTACGAACGCTATGACGGCAAGGGGGTCCCGAACGGTGCGTCGGGCAAGGACATTACGCTTGGAGCTCGCCTGCTGGCCATTGCGGATACCTATGCGGACCTGACTCAGAACCCGCGCAATCCCTTTCGGCAGCGCCTCCGGCCCCAACAAGCGTGCGAGGTGCTCGCGAAGTACCGCGGGTCCATCTTCGACCCCAACCTGGTGGATCTTTTCCGACATACAATGACGGGAGAAGACCTGAAGGCACGTCTGCTGGCCAACCGGCATCGTGCTCTGATCATCGATCCGGATCCCGAGGAGACCACCGTGCTCGAGCTGAGGATGGTGGAGCAGGGCTTCGAGGTTCAGCAGGCTCACTCGACCGACCAGGCGCTGAAGGTTCTCAGGGCGGGCGACGTCGAAATCGTGGTCAGTGAACTCGATGTCAAGCCCGCCGACGGTTTCGCCCTCCTTGCCGAAGCTCGCAATCAACCCTGGGGCGAGAAGGTCCCCTGGGTGATCGTCACCAGCCGCTCCGGTCGGCAGGAAGCCCAGCGGGCTTTCGAGCTCGGCGCTGTCGACTTCATGACCAAACCCATTTCGGCTGACGTCTTGGTGGCCAAGCTCAAGCAGATCCTCGAGCGTGAAGCCACACACGGTCGCGCTCGTGGCGTGTCCGGCTCGTTGGTGGAGATGGGCCTGCCCGATATGGTGCAGGTCCTCTGGCACGGCCGGAAGAGCGGTTCTCTGAAGATTCGCGCCGGCAAGGAAAGCGGTGAGATCCACTTCGTGAGCGGTGCCATCTACAACGCGCTCTGGGCGAACCTTCGTGGAGCGGAAGCGTTCTACGCCATGCTCGGCTTGAGCGATGGAGATTTCGTGCTCGACCCGAGTTTCGTCGCGCCGCAGCAAGTCATTCACGAAAGCCCCGAGGCGCTTCTGCTCGAGGGGATGAGGCGCCTCGACGAGGGAGGTCGATAAGCACTTAGGGCCTGACCAGGCGTGCGGACGAAGGGGCGAGGGGCGGCAGATTCCTGCGAGCGGGGTCGATTCGCCGTGGGCGACGTTCGGCGTTGGCAACTGCTCGAACTGGCCGCTGGCGGCCTTTCGCTCGAGACTCGCCGGGCCCCGCGTATCGACGAAAAGCGCATTTTTTTTGCAATAGCGCCCTTGGACCTACACTCGCTGATGCGATCATGAGTGTCCTCCTCAAAAGAGGCGTGGTATCCTTTTCAATCCACTGGGTTTATTACGGTTTCGCCTGATGCCGCCACCTCTGCTCGGCTTCAACAACAATGTTCGCCACAAGGGTCGGGTGTTTCACATCCAGACCGAGGACTCGGGTGTGAAGCACCCGCGCATCGTGACTCATTTGTTCGCGGATGGAGGGCGCATCATCAAGACGACGCGTACCGACTACGCGGAACACGTGGGGCGCGCTGACATGGCGGAAGTCGTCCGCGCGATGATGAAAGAGCAGCACAAGGCGATGTTCATCTCCCTGAGGGCAGGTGAGCTAGATACCTTGCTGGAGTACGAGTCCACCGCATCCAGTTCTCAATCGTTGCCGGCCGTCACCCAGCCGCCCGCCAGCTCGGCAGGCCCTGCCTCGGTCGGATCTCATCCGGCAGCTACCGCGTCTCAAGCTGTCTCCCAGAGGCCGCTCTCCAATCCGAACCTGCGCAAGGTCGCCCCGTCGGTAACCCCGCCGGGGCCCGACGGGATCGAGCTCGATGTGACCTCCCTCGACACCTACCAAGCCGATGCTGCACGCGGCGTGGCTAAGGCTGGTCCCGATGCGAATCGCGCTGCGCGGCGGTCTAGGCCGCATACTACCCCGGCGGCGGCGGAGGCGAAGCAGGCGGGGCACTACGCGGCTTCCCGGCCTGCCGCGATTTTCGGTGAAGCGCCAAGCCGCGACAACCTGTTCGGTGACAGCGTGATCAGCGAGCAGTCCCTGGACGAGGTAATCCTCAGCTACTTGGCCGAAGACCTCGAAGGCTCTCAAGAGTAGCTCTGGCGGCGGGCGTCAAAACTGCCCTACCACGCCCACGCGGTCGGGCCCGAGGTAGGGGCGGGCGGTGGTGCCGTACACCTCGAGCTCCGGCAGCGCTGCCTGTGTTTCGCTGCCGGTGAAGTACACGATGGTACCCGCGATGGCCCCGGCAACTCCGACGCCAAAGCCGATCGTCGACACCAGTGCCATCGTTTTCGCGGAATCGATGGTGTGCTGAGCCCTTTCTGGGCACGTGGAATGGGTGTCGCACTGATCGTCGAGCTCGCCCTTTTCGTTCATCGCCAGAATGCCGGTGATGGATCCGGTGATCAATCCGGCGCCGCCCACCCCCCACAGGACATAGGCGAGCGTCTTGTCGGGCTTTTGCGATACGCCGACGTCCATCGGCTGCGCGCCGGTGCCGCTCGAGGGCCCGGCCGGGGGAACGGGCTGTCGCACAGCGCTTTCGGGCTCCGGGATCAACGAAAGGCTGACGCTTTGCGCGTCGCCTTCGGTCAAGGTCACCTCGGCCGTCGCACTGCGATAGCCGGGGGCTTCGGCGACGACCAGATGCGTGCCCGGATCCGTCGGCCTGTCAGCCCCCAGTAGCGCGGCCGGCACTGGCTTGTCGCCCACGCGAACCTGGAGACCCTCCACGCGGGGATCCACAATGATCTTGAGCTCGGCAATTTTGGGAAGCGCTGCATCCAGGACGGCCTGGGCGCGCTCGCGTGCTTTGACGAAGGCCCGGGGCGCGTCGTCCGGTAGGTTTTCACGAACGACCCGGTTCAGATTCTCGGTTCCTTCGACGAGCTTGCCGAGATTGACCTGACATTCGCCCAGGCGCCCCAGAATCGTGGGTGCGTGGTACAGGGCCTCGGCGCGAGACAGCTTTTCGACCGCCGCCTCGCAGTTGCCAGCATTGGCCAGCTGGATCCCCTCGACGCCGAGCGCTCGGGCCGCCGCTTTGTTCTCGGCTGACTGGGCGTGCGCGAGATTGGGGGGAGCGACGACCGGGGTGACCAAAACGGCCAGCGCCAGACAGGTGCGGCGGACCTTCCTGAATGCGGAACTCGACATGGTCCTCGGTTTATCGCCTATTTCAGAAGCCGATATCAACCTCTGAAGACGTCGTCTTCTTGACGAGGGACTTCTTGACCGTACTGCTCGGAGCTGTCTTGGAGCTGTTGTTGGTGGCCTTGGGTGGCGGGCGCGTGACCGCCGCCGCGACCTTCCGGGTCACGGGCTTTTGCGATGTCGTTCGCGGGCGCTTGAGAGACGACTCGGGTGTGATGGCTACTTCGGGCTCTTCGACCTTTGGAGAAGGCGCCGCTTCGTCCGTCTCGACGACGGGCAGCGCTTTGGCCTTCTCGGCTTTCGCCGACGGAGTGTCGGGGGCGCCCGGCTCCGCAAGGGTGTCGGCGGGCAGCTCCGCATTTGCCGCCGCGGCCGGCGGGGGGAGAGCTTGTGCAGTGCTTTCCGCAGCGAGCCCGGACCCACGCGAAGCCACCATCCACGCGATGGTCGCGCCGCCGGTCAGAAACAGCGCTCCAGCCAGTATCGCGGGAACGAGCCAGCGGCGCTTCTCCGGAACTCCCGGGATGGTGTGGACCGAAGCGTCGCCGGTGTTCGTCGCTCCGTCGCTCGCGTGCTGAGTGGCGGCGGTGGCGTAGGAGCTGTTCGCCTCGTTCCCCGTTCGGCTCGCGCCAGACGGATGGAGCTCCTGCGCGGTGCTGACCATGTGATTGAGACTGCTGTTTTCGTCCGAGAACGACATGCGACCGTCGAAGCTCAGATTGGCGGCTGCGTACAGCTCGTCGATCATTTCGTCGGCTGTCTGAAAACGGGCGTCTACGTCACGCGCGCAGGCCTTTTGGAACCATTGCTCGAGCGCGAGCGGTGCCCACGGGGCCTGGTCCGAAAGCTTGGGAAGTGGATCCGTGCAGATCGAAACGAGCAGGTCGCCGAAGGAAGAGCCTTCGAAAGCGTACCTGCCGGTGATCATGTTGTAGACCACCATGCCGAGAGAGTACAGGTCGGCGCGAGCATCGACGGTGCTGGCACCGCGCACCTGTTCGGCGCTCATGAACAACGGCGTGCCCAGCACCGTACCCGTCTTCGTCGTGGACTTGTCGCGATTGTCATCGAGCTTGGCGATGCCGAAGTCCAGGACCTTGGCGACCCAGCCCATGTCGTCGTCTTCGTTCTTTGTGATGAATATATTAGCCGGCTTCAGGTCGCGGTGCACGATGCCACGCCCGTGCGCGCGCGCAAGCGCGCGACCCACGTGGGTCGCGATGCGTACGGCTTCGGCGAGTGGGACGTCTCCTTCACGTACGATGCGATCCTCCAGTGACTCACCTTCCAGGTACTCCATCACGATGTAGGGGAGACCTTCCGGCGTTTCGCCGTCGTCGTATACTTGTACGACGTACCGGGAGCGCAGTTTGGCGGCAGCCTTGGCTTCCGTATGGAAGCGCTGAATGGCTTCGGTCGAATCGGCATACTCCGAGGAGATCACCTTGATGGCCACGCGCTGGTCGAGCGAGAGATGGATGGCGGACCAAACCGTCCCCATGGCGCCGCGCCCAAGCTCCCTCTCCAGGCGGTACTTACCGTGTAGGACGTTGCCCGCCCGAATCGAGGCGGGGGGCAGCGCGTCAAAAGCTTCGTTCATAGCCGCGTCTCCGATCCTCGCTCTCTTTCGCGAATCGCGCTCACGTTCCACTTTCGATCCAACTAACGAGCCCGCCAACACTTACAGCCTTCGATCTGTTTCAGACCGCAACTTGCGATTCTACGATCAAGTCGTTCCCAAAGCTACCTACTCCGAGGGGGGCGCGCGCTCTCATCTGTGTGTTGCCCGGTCTGTGTCGTCTCCAAGACGACTCGTGCGGAGCGAGCCCGCGCGGTATTGAAGCGTCGGCGTAAGGGCTCCAGAGTGTGAGCGGGGGCGACGGCCTTTTTGCGCAATTGGCCCCACTGTTGGCCGCCCGCAACGAGCTACCGCCTTTCGGCCCGCCGCCCGCTATACACATTTCGAAACCTCATTCAACTGATTTTGACAGGGTTCAGTGCGCCGTGCGAGACGCCGCATCGGGCCTTTTCCTCGGGGCGGGAGCCCCTGGGCGCGGCGCCCAGGCAGCGCCTTGATCCCGTGGGGACCAAGTGTCATGGTGCGCCCCGTCCCCGACTCTGTCCGGGTTGGCGAGGTAGCCAAGTGGTTAGGCAGCGGTTTGCAAAACCGCCACACGCCGGTTCGAATCCGGTCCTCGCCTCGAAGCTCTGCCCGCTGGGTCAGGGGCTCGGGTGGTCGTCGTACGAGCGCGTGACCGGTGTGACCGCACCGGGTTCAGCGAGCGTGGGACCCGCGTACTGGTCCCGAGCATGGGCATGCGTTTCTGGAAGCAATTCGCCTGGCACACGGCGTCAACCGGTGTAGCTTTCGCGCGTGAGATCCACAGAAGCGTCGAATCAGGAAACCACGTCGTACCCCAAACACAAGATCCACGTGCTCTTGCTCGAGGGAATTCACGAGTCCGCTCGCCAGATGTTCGAAGCCGACGGCGTTCGGGTCGAGCTGCTTCCAAACGCGCTCGAGCCAGCCGAATTGAGCGAGCGCATTCAGGACGTCCACCTTCTGGGCATTCGGAGCAAGACGCACGTGACGGCGGAAGTGCTCGAAAAGGCTCGGCGCCTGCTCAGCGTGGGCTGCTTCTGCATCGGCACCAATCAGGTGGATCTACAAACGAGCCACACTTTGGGCATTCCGGTCTTCAATGCTCCATTTTCAAACACGCGCAGCGTTGCGGAGCTGGTCATTTCCGAAGTCGTGGCGCTGTCTCGCCAGCTGGCGGATCGCTCGCGCGAGATGCACGCCGGGGAATGGAACAAGAGCGCCAAGGGCTCCCACGAGGTGCGCGGAAAGACCTTGGGCATCATCGGCTATGGACGCATCGGGCGCCAGGTAGGGGTGTTGGCCGAAGCCATGGGGATGCGTGTCGTCTTCTTCGACATCGCTCAGCAGCTCCCCATGGGGAATAACCAGCCGCTCGGGTCGCTGGCTGCGCTTCTCGAGACGAGCGACTTCGTCACCCTGCACGTGCCGGCCTCGCCGGATACCCAAAACATGATTCAGGCGGCTGAGCTGGCGCGCATGAAGCCGGGGGGCTGCCTGCTCAACCTCAGTCGTGGCAGTGTCGTGGACATCGAAGCGTTGGCCGCGGCCCTTCAGGAGCATCTGGGCGGGGCCGCCATCGACGTGTTTCCAAAGGAGCCGCGTAGCAACGGGCCCACGTTCGAGTCTGCGCTTCGAGGGCTGAAGAACGTGATTCTGACGCCGCACATCGGCGGTTCGACACTGGAGGCGCAGGAAGCGATTGGCCGCGAGGTGGCCACCGCGCTCCTGAAGTATCTGAATACTGGAGCTACGGCGGGTTCGGTGAATTTTCCGAACGTGGACCCGCCCGTCCAGACTGGCAGGCACCGCATCCTCAATGTCCATCGCAACGTGCCGGGCGTGCTTTCGAACATCAATCGAATCATTTCCGACATCCAGGCCAACGTCGAGGGCCAGGTGCTGGCCACCGATCCGCAGGTGGGCTACCTGGTCATGGACCTGGATCGCGATGTTTCCGAAGAGGTGCGCTCCAAGCTGGCCGCCTTGCCGACGAGTATTCGGACGCGAATCCTGTACTGAGGAGTTTCAGCGTATGCTCTGGTCTTTCGCGGCGAAGGTCAGCGGTAGCTCGCCCGCGAGGACGATGGCGTGCCAACCAGGTTCCGGCGCGGGGACCATGACGGAAGCGGCACCGGGCTTGCCCATCGGCATGCGGTAGACCGTGACCTCGACGACTGGGTTACCTTGGCGATCGAGGATCACCGCCGCTTCGGGCTGGCCGGCTGCTTCGACCGGTCCCGTTGGTGAGACTCCCCACACCGGACCTCGCGGTGTCAAGACGACGATGCGCCAGCGCCCAACCGGAGCCCGCACGACATCGAGGGCAGCCGTGTTGATGGACGCGGTGCGTTCCAAAAGGCCCTGGTAGGTGTAGTCGCTTATCCATGGGTTTTCGCAGTAGCTCATGATGTCGGGCGTACTGCTGGGAGGCCAGAGCAAGTCCGACGGCTCGAAGCCCCACCAACCCAGCCGAGCTCCCGCATAAGGATAGTCGGGGTCCGGATCGGAAGGACCGCCGCAGGGGGCGTGCTCGCGTCCGTGGTTGTGGCCCACCTCGTGGGCCATGGTCTCGGCCGAATAAAGGTCACCGTAGGAAACCCCCATGGCCACCCGATAGTGACGATCCTGCGGGACGGCGTCCGCGACGTAGCCGATGCCCACGGTGCAACCATCGGGACAGTAGTCGTCGAGTGTGGCCGCGGGTTCGAGCAGGCCGTAGTAGTAAAGCTGTGTGGAAGCGTCGTCGCTCTGATGACGCTGGCTGAGCTGCTGCAACACCTGTTCCCAGCCGTCGTCGATTCCAATCGGAACCTCTGCCGTCATCTGAGGGCCTACCGAATATTCCAGATCCGAGATGGGATACATGGCTCGCATGTACCTTACCAGAGCGTCCAGGTGGTCCTCTGAGGTATGGGGCATGAAACCGTTGGCCACGATGGGGATGAACTCGATGCGCAGTGGACCGACGTCTCGCGCCAGGAGCTCGGCGGTGCCGCCGGGCGGTAGGCGTGCGGTGTAGCTCTTGCCGACCGGGAGCTCGCATTCGACCAGCTCCAGCGAGTAGCGAGTTTCTTCGCGCATCAGCGCGCCCGGAAGGTCGAAGTTGAAGGTGGTCGCCAAGCTGGCCTCTTGCGAGGCACCGGTAACGACCATTTTGTAGAAGAACTGGTCAACCTGGCTCCCGTTGGCGAGCACCAACCGCGCCGACAGAACCCTATCTTCCCAGTCCGCTTCCGGCGACACGAAAGCTCGAAGCAGGCCGTCCTTGCCGACGACGACGTCGGCGTTCCGCTCCGCAGGCGCCAGAGTGCCCGCATCGGTGATCAGGGTGATCTTGCCCGCCTGATACAGCGCGAGCTCGGTCAAGCTGATCCCGCGTGCCGGGTCGCCGGCGCACCCATCTGCGACCGCATCCGAACAAGCACCGAGCACGCAGGACTCGCCCGCGGCGCACGCGCGGGAACACCCACCGCAGTGGCTCGTGTCCGACTCGGTGTCCACACATTCGCCAGCGCAAAGTCGCTCCCCCTCGGGGCAGCGGCACTCTCCCGAGGTGCAGGGGTAGTCCTGGCAAGTGACGCCACAGTCGCCGCAGTTGTTCGGGTCGGAATCGGTATGCGTGCAAGTGTCTCCGCACTCCGTGGCAGACGGGTCCGTGCACTCGCAGCTACCGCCTTCGCAGGACTGTCCGACGGTACACGAACGGTCGCAGCCGCCGCAGTGCAGTGCGTTCGAACTCGTGTCCACGCAACCGGAGGCGCATCGGGTTTGGCCGATCGGGCAGGCGCACTCGCCGTCCAGGCAAGTTTCGCCAGCGCCGCAGCGCTTTCCGCATTCGCCGCAATTGTCGGGTGCCGTGCCCGTGTCCACGCAGGCGCCGTCGCAGAGGGTGGTGCCGGTCGGGCAGCCACGAGTGTCGGCGATGCATTGCCCGGACGCGCACACCTGGCTGGCGCTGCAGCTCGTATCGCAGTTGCCACAGTGCTCGGATGTGAGCAGCGTCGAGCACTCCGCGTCGCAAACGCTGCTGTCGACGGGGCACTGGCAGCGACCTGCGAGGCAAAGCGCGCCCCCGCCACAAATGCTGCCGCAGCTGCCGCAGTTTTCGCTGTCGCTGTTCGGATCGACGCAACTGCCGCCGCAGAACAGCGACCCGTCCGGGCACCCGCATTGGCCTCGCACGCAGGGCGTACCGCTCCTGCAGCGGTTGTCGCAGGCCCCGCAGTTCGAGGCGTCGGCCATCGGATCGATGCATGCGCCTGCGCACGCCAGTAGATCGGCAGGGCACTCGGCGCAATGCCCCTCCGTGCAGGCTTCGTCCGCGTTGCAGTGCTGGCTGCAGCTGCCACAGTGGTCGCTCGAGGTGTCGGGGTCGACACAGGTTCCGTCGCAACTGAGCAGGCCTCGCGCGCATTCGTCCTCGCCTGGCGTTCCCCCCGTGGCACCGTCAGCGCTGGCGCCGGCCTGCCCTGCGCTCCCCCCCGCGGAAGCGTGGTGCGGCGACTCTCGCTTCGAATGACCTCCGCAGGCGAGGGAGACAGGGACGACGAGCAGCGCGAACATCAACGCTCGGATGCGTCTCGACCCCATGTGGTGGATTGTCCGTAGCTGCGTCAAGCTAGTCGCTCAGGGCTCGCGCGAGCTCGGCCCGCGCGGCCTCCAGCGTGTTCTGCAGTTCGCCGAGGCTGAATCCGAACGCCTCACTCAACTCGATGAGCACGCGTCTCTCCTTTCTGACCAGCTGCCCGTCGGCGACGGCAAACAAGGCTGCAACATGGAGGGCCTCCTTCTGGGTCATGAAGTCGTTCAGCGTGCCGCGGATGGCGGTGATGCGCGCCATTCGACCTGCCTCCGCCACGCCGCGGGCGAATTCGTTGAAGTATTGCTGGATTCTAAGGGGGGTCAGCTGCTCGCCGGTCACGACCTCGACCATCTTGCTGAGGCCGCTGAGCTCCTCGGTGGACACGCCATCGGCGGCGACGACCAGATACACGCACTCCAACAACGCGAGAAACTGCTGGGCCGCGGTAGCGTCGGCCGTACTGGTGGCCTGGGGCCCCCGTAGACACTCGGGAAGCCGTTCGAGCCGCCTCGAAGCTACAGAAGCCGGCCCGGTGCGCTCGTGCGCCTGTTCTTCGATCACTCGACGCAGGGCACGCGCCCGTTCGAGTGCCGTAGAGTCCGGCAACTCGGGGAGTCTCAGACTAGCCACCAAAACAGAGCATACAATGTCGGCCCAGGCGCGGCTACACTGTAACCCGGCAATGATAGACTCTTCTGTTCGAGAGCCCGCGGTGGCTGGCCGTTTCTATCCGGGTTCGCGGGCGGAGCTCGATCGCACCGTCGGCGACCTGTTGGCTCGAAAAGGTCCGGCGCACGCGAGCGCAATGCTCGCCATGGCCCCCCATGCCGGCTACGTGTACAGTGGGCGAATCGCGGGCGCGACCTATGCCTGTCTCGAGGTTCCCGAGAGGATCTTGCTGTTGGGGCCGAACCACACGGGTCTTGGTAAGGCTCGCTCCCTATGGCCCGGCAGTGCGTGGAGAACCCCACTGGGAGACGTGAGCATCGATCGGCAGCTCTGCCAATGCTTGCGGCGCTACGCACGTCTCGACGAGGAACGAGAAGCTCACAGGTACGAGCACGCCATCGAGGTGCAGCTGCCCTTCCTGCAAAAACTGCAGAAGCGTCTCTCGATCGCGGCGCTTTGCCTCGGGCGTCTTTCGCTCGATGAATGCATCGAACTCGGCGACCAGTTGGCTCGCGCCCTCGCTGACGTCTCCGGGCCGGTCTTGATCGTGTGCAGTACCGATATGTCGCACTACATTTCCGCTGGCGAGGCGCAACGGCTCGACGACCTGGCGCTCGCGCAAGCACTTGCCATGGATCCCGAGGGGCTGTACCGCACCGTCGTGCAGCATCGCATCTCGATGTGTGGCTTCGTGCCTACGACGGTGGGTTTGGCTTTGGCGCGCGGTCTTGGCGCCCAGGCGGCTCGTCTCGTCGACTATGGCAATTCGGGCGAAACATCCGGAGATTTCGAGCGCGTCGTGGGTTACGCAGGACTCGTGGTGAGCTAGCCTCGACGCGCGCCGAGCCGGTTGGTAGATTCTCTCATCATGTCAGAGCTCGCTCCGGGCTTGCTGGTCGCGGCCCCTCCTCTTGGCGACCCCAACTTCGACCAGTCCGTCGTCTTGCTCGCGGCGCATGGCGATGACGGTGCATTCGGGTGGGTGATGAACGGTCGTAACCTGATGACTCTGTCCGAACTACTGGTTCGCGCCGAAGTCACGGCATCCGAAGTGGATGTGCCGGGAGTCGTGCGGGTGGGCGGACCCGTGTCGCAGGAACAGATCTGGTTGGTCTATCGCAGCGAAGAGCGGTTCGAGGGCGTCGAAGGGCAATTCGAGGTCGGCGTCGGCATTACTGCTTGCGCTTCGCGTCAGGCGCTGGAAGCCATCGCGAATGGGGCCCATTCCAGCAGCATCGTGGGTCTCGCCGGGTATGCCGGCTGGGCGCCGAAGCAGCTCGAGAACGAGATCCGCGGGGGCGCGTGGCTTCCCACGGACGTCGCGCCGTCACTGCTCTTCGACGTGCCGAGCGCAGAGCTCTGGCGCAAGGCGTACGAGCGGATTGGTACGACTCCCATTGCGTTCACTTCGCGAACGGTGGGCTCGGCGTGATTGGAGCAGGTGGCGCTCACTTTTTGACGGGTGCTTTCGGAACCGGGAAGGCGTGGGACGGGCACAGGCGCTGAGCCAAAAAATCGCGGCTCGATTGCTGCTGCTGGCCGCCGGGTCCGAGCTGGCGCTTTTCTGGGCGGCCAGTGAGCCCCGAAGGGCCAGCGCACGCGAGCCCGGTTGTCCAAGCGAGATGGCCAGGGTCGGTGGCTTTTGCATCGATCGCTGGGAGGTGTCCATGGTGGACCACCACACTGGGCAGCCTCTCTCGCCCTACTATCCACCGCACGCGGGCAGGTTGGAACGTGTCTACCGAGTCTGGCAGATCGAGCGACACAACGTGGGCGATGCGTCCGCTCGGGCCATGCCATTGCCTCCCATTCCGGAAGTCGAGCGTAGCGGCCGATTTCAGCTGCGCGCGGTCTCACGGCCGGGGGTCGTACCGCAGGGCTACCTCTCTCACGCATTGGCCGAGCGCGCCTGTGCGAACGCTGGCAAGCGGCTCTGCACCGAAGCCGAATGGGTGACCGCCTGTCGTGGTGAACAAAACCGCAAGTTTCCCTATGGCGACGGGTTCGAGTTCGGCGCCTGCAACGTGTATCGCTTTTATCACCCAGCTTACGTCTTGCACGGCCTCTCTTTCGTGGGGCACACGGATCCGCGCCTCAATCTGGTGGTGGAGCGGGGCGTCGAGCCTCTGTTGCACTTGACGGGCGCGACCGAACGATGTGTCAGCCGTTGGGGGGACGATGCCGTGTTCGATATGGTCGGCAATCTGGACGAATGGATCGACGATCCCACGGGGACGTTCGTTGGGGGCTTCTACGCGCGCTCCACGCGGGAGGGGTGCGAAGCGAAGATCTCGTCCCACTCCGCCGAGTACTACGACTATTCGCTCGGCACGCGCTGTTGTCGCAATGTTCGTTGAATTGGGGCGCCGGCTCACGCCCTGGCGTCGGCGCATTCGAGCGCAAGAGGCCAGCTAGCCATCGAGCAAGTGCTCCTGGTCACCGGCTTCACCGATTCGGGCAATCGCCGCACCGCGTAGCGGAACTAGCCGTCAAGAACCGGAATCGGCGCCCGCGGCTCCAGCGGCGCCGGCGGCTCCACCTGCCCCCTCGTCCGTGGCGCAGGTCCCGGACGGCTCACAGCCCCACACCAGCGTTCCAGCCAGGTAGACCGTGATCTTGTCATGCTCGGTGGTGGTGGTCAGGCGAGGCGCGAACGAATAGTCGTTCGATTGATCGAAATTGCCGCCGGAAGCGTCGATCTTGAGCTGAAACTCGGTCCGGTTCAGGTCGCCAGTACGCGGGGGCAGGGTGGCGTCGTCCATGAAGTCGACCGCCATGTAGGGGTCATCTCCCTCATCGTGGAAGGTGAGGGTCACGCTGCCGATGTCTGGGCCCTGGTAGTGGGAGGCCTGGCTGAAACCGAGCCCGTCAGGATCGAACCAGTAACGCACTTCGGCGGCGCCTAGTGGGAAGGCCTCACTCGACTGATTGCGCAGGTAGAGATGTGCGAAAATGCTCTGGCTGGTCTCGTTCGCGGCATCCACACGATACAAGAGTACGATGTCGGAATTATCGATGACATCCTGAGGCACGCCACCGCTGCCACCGCTGGCGCCCGCCGACGTAGCGCCGGTTCCCCCATTGCTGGTGGAAGTGGCTCCAGCTTCCCCGGGTGCCCCGCCCGCCTGCAGGCCGCCGGTGTTGGAGCCGCCGGAGCTACTGGAGCTGCTGGTGGATTCGTTCGAGGTGCCGTCTCCGACCAATTTGGTGCCCGTTCCGCCGGTACCGCCTCCGGTGCCGCCGAGCGGGCCACTGGGTGTCTCGTCCTTGGCGCGTGCGCATGCCCAGATCGTCAGCCCCGCCAGGCCAGCGCACGCGAGTTTCCTCGTAGGTCGACAATGCATGAGAGAACGCCAGCCTAACACTGCCGGCCGGCTTGGGAAGCCGGGCATTTTAGCGATCCGAAGCGCTTGGTTGCGGGCCAGCCCCTGCTGGCAAGCGGCCCAATGCCGACCGCGGCGGGCTCCAAATGAGAGGTGTTCGGGTGCCGCGCCAGGTGCCGCGATTTGATTGCGTTTCTTCCAGACGAGCGTCGCGCTCGCCCAGCCCATCGACGAAACGCCGTGCAGACCCCCCGCCTCGTGTATTACACACACACCAGGCAGCGAATGACTCAGGGTTTTGCTCAAACGCGTTTCGACCTGATTCTGTCGAGTGGTTTTTTGGCGTTCGCGCGTCATCTCGGCGTCGTCGAGGCGATTCGGACCCGGGGCCTCCAGATCGAAGCCATCGTCGGAACATCGTCGGGCGCGTTGGTCGGGGCCTTGCTCCAGGCCGGGGTCTCGCTCTCCACGATGGGCGATCTGCTCGGAGGCCGCCCTCCGCTTCGTTCGATGTTGCCGCACCCGAAGCCCTGGAAGGCGCTGTTTTCGACCAGCAGGGTCGTCCGCATCTTGCAGGAGCACCTTCCCGAGCGCTTCGAACAGTTGCCCAGACCATTTGCGGTGGGCGTGTGCGACGCGCAGGGTGGCCATCACCTGCTGACTCGAGGGGAGTTGATCCCCGCCGTTCTCGCGTCGATGGCGATCCCGCGGATATTCCCGCCGGTGGAGATTGGTGGATGCTCGTATGTGGACGGTGGGGTGGCCGATCGCGTGGGTGTCGAGGCCTGGCGGGCCTGGCGCCCCGGTCGGCGTGCCATCATTCACGTCGTGGCGCGCAGCCGTGGGCGCGAGCGGCCCTTCGAACCGCGCGAGTCCATCGTCGTGCGCACGCCGCGTACTCATGCGCGTTTCTGGTCGCTGGGCGATTTCTCCGGTCAACGCTCCGAAGCTCAGGGCATTGCTGAAGCCGTGCTCGGGAGTGAAGCTACGCGCGACCCTTGCTCACCAATAGCTGCTTCAATGAACCCAGAGCACGTTTGAAATGCTCCTGGGTGTCCTGGTCGTCGCCCGCGCAGTTCCAATGCGACCAGCTGAGAGCCAAAATGCGTTCTTCCGGTACGAATGGTGACGGCAAGGTACGCATCACCAGGACGGAGCTGTCGCGCTCGAGCCAGGTAATCGCGACGTCTCGGTCTCTGGCTTTTTCGAGGACGATGCCGGTCAGAGGCTCGCCCCAGCGAAAAGTCAAGTTGCACTCGCTGCCCGACTCGCCCACTCCGGAACCTGCCAGAGTCAGCCAGGCCTTGAGCGCCGCTCCGTCGCTGTAGAACACGTGGGCGGCCGCCGCGGTCGTCGGCGCCGGAGTGACTGTCCAGTGCACCGCCCGGGGCTGGTTGAAATGTTCTCGTAGGTAGTGATGCAACAGGCCGAGGGCCACCTGCCACGAAGCCTTCACCCCCTCGCGCTCGTCGTCGTCGCTGAGCCCGTCGTGAAGTAGGCGCAGTGACTCGCCTTCTATCTGGAAAGTGACCTGCGAGCGCCCGCTGGACAGAACCAGTCGCTCTTGGGGTTCAGCGCGCTCTACCCTGAGTTCCGTTTCGACCCCCAATGCCGGCCAGCCCAGGCGAATCCTCCCTTCCCCCAAACCGCCACTGGCGGTATCCGCCTGCCAATTGGCGAGATGACCCGGCTCGCACAGCGCTGCCCACAACTTGTCACGCGGCGCGCTGAAGGGCTGCACCAATTCGATACAATCCGTCATGATGCTCTCTGTCGGTGGAGCCGAGGGGGATCGAACCCCTGACCTCCGCATTGCGAACGCGGCGCTCTCCCAACTGAGCTACGGCCCCGGGCAAAGGCGCTCGCAGCGTAGTCCGCACACTGCCAGTGTCAACACAGTTGAATTGGGCCAGGCATTCGACGGACGCGCGTCCGGACAGGCAGTGCTGCCCCATCTGCGGTCGAACGGGCTACGGTTGTCTAGACGGCGGAAATTGCGGGCATTGTCCAGTATCTAGAAACTTGGGCCGCCCCATTGACCTCGTGCCCCGGGTGGTTATTTTCCGACAGTCCCCCAGACAATGCCGGCCGGGCTGCCGGGGGGCAGGCCTCATCATCCGCTGTCCTCCTCTCGAGTCGAGAGTGACCACGTGGGTGCAACACGGCGATTTACGGAGAACCGACATGGGTAAAATTATCGGCATCGACTTGGGTACGACGAACAGCGTCGTGGCCGTCATGGAAGGCAAAGAAGCCAAGGTCATCGTCAACGAGGAAGGGTCGCGCATTACGCCGTCCGTCGTTGCTTGGGATGACAAGGGCGAAATACTGGTGGGCACCATCGCCAAGCGTCAGGCGGTGACCAACCCGGAGCACACGGTCTACTCGGCCAAACGCTTCATCGGGCGTCGCTTCTCGGAAGTCGAAAACGAGACCGGGCGTTTCCCTTACAAACTCATCAAGGGCAAGAACGGCGACGCTTGGATTGAGGTGCGCGGCAAGCAAATGGCTCCGCCCGAGGTCAGCGCGAAGGTGCTGCAGAAGCTGAAGAAGGCCGCCGAGGATTACCTCGGGGAAAAGGTTTCCGAGGCGGTCATCACCGTTCCGGCGTACTTCAACGACTCGCAGCGACAGGCTACGAAGGACGCCGGTAAGATCGCTGGTCTCGAGGTGAAGCGCATCATCAACGAACCCACCGCTGCAGCGCTCGCCTACGGTCTGGACAAGAAGAACAACGAGATCATCGCCGTGTACGACTTCGGCGGTGGTACTTTCGACATCTCGATCCTCGAGGTCGGTGACAATGTCGTCCAGGTGATTGCCACCAACGGCGACACGCACCTGGGTGGTGACGATGTCGACGATACCGTCATGGAGTGGCTGATCGCGGAGTTCAAGAAGGACACCGGCCTGGATGTCTCGAAGGACAAGATGGTCATCCAGCGGCTGAAGGACGCCGCGGAGCAGGCCAAGATAGAGCTGTCGACCAAGCAAGAGACCACCATCAATCTGCCGTTCTTGACGGCCGATGCCAGCGGTCCAAAGCATTTGCAGACGCAGCTCACGCGAGCCAAGCTCGAACAGATGATCCGCCCGCTCGTCGAGCGGACGATGGAGCCCCTCAAGAAGGCGCTTTCGGACGCGAAGAAGCAACCCGGGGACATCGACGAGGTGGTGTTGGTGGGTGGCTCCACGCGCATTCCGCTGGTGCAAGAGACGGTGACCAAGTTCTTCGGTAAGGAGCCGCATCGTGGGGTCAACCCCGACGAGGTGGTGGCTGTTGGAGCGGCGGTCCAGGGCGGTGTCTTGGCGGGCGATGTGCAAGACGTCGTGCTCCTCGACGTCACACCCTTGTCGCTCGGTGTGGAGACGTTGGGTGGAGTCATGACCGTGATGATCCCCCGCAACACGACGATTCCGACCCAGAAGAAGGAGATCTACTCCACGGCAAGCGACAGCCAGACCACCGTGGAAATTCACGTGCTCCAGGGCGAACGTGCCGAGGCGCGGTATAACCGCACGCTCGGCAAGTTTCACCTCGAAGGCATCCCGCCGGCACCCCGAGGCATGCCCAAGATCGAGGTGACGTTCGACATCGACGCCAACGGCATCCTGTCGGTTACCGCCAAGGACACCGCCAGTGGCAAGGATCAGAAGATCACCATCACGGCGAGCAGCGGCCTGAGCGAGGACGACATTAACAAGATGGTGAACGACGCCGCCGCTCACGAGGCGGAGGACAAGAAGCGTCGCGACGAGATCGAACGGCGCAACAAGCTCGACAACCTCTGCTACACGCTCGAAAAGCAGATCACCGAGAACAAGGACAAGCTCGAGGCGAGCGACGTCTCGGCGCTCGAGGGCCTGATCAAAGAAGGGCGTGAGGCTGTCGAAAAGCAGGACGATGACAAGATCCAGGACGTACTCGAGCGTCTGGAGAAGCAAGCCCACGAATTGGCGAGCAAGCTATATCAGAGCGCTGGTTCCGGCGCTGAGCCGCCCGAAGGTGGGAACGGCGTCCCGGGTGGCGAGTCCAGCGGTGGTGACAAGAGCGACAAGAAGCGAGATGTCATCGATGCCGAGTTCGAGGAAACCAGCTAGCGCCACGAAGGTCGGCTGCTGATCTCACGAAAAGCTCGAAACCGAGCCAGAACGCGCGGTCCGGATCGTTCCGGGCCGCGTGTGGTTCGTGCGGCGGCCCCACCGAAGAAGCCGTGGGCCCCGTTCATCCGGGTGTGACATTGCTGCCAGGCCTTGGTGTTCGAGCGCGCACAATTTGTGTGGGCTCGAACACGCAGGGTGGCGCCCACCAGCGGGAAAACCAGGCGTTTGAGAGCCCTTGCCTTTGGCACGCAGGCTGCAGTCACCATGGGAAGACAGTGGCCGAGCTCACCGCCAAGAAGGGAATCATCGATCGCAGGCGCTACGCCCGCGAACCGCTCGGGGTGCCGGTACTGGTGGATTCTTTGCGAGCCTGGGAGGCTTGCCAAACGAATGACATCTCCCCCGGAGGCCTGGCCATCGTTTCCTCGCGCGATTGGGGCGCGGGCGCTGTGGTCGATCTGTACTTCGAGCTGCCCGGCGGGTTCGCGATCGAGACTCGGGCTCGTTATCTGGGCTACTCGGAAGGGCTTGGCCGCTTCAGCTTCGTCGGCCTTGGAATGCCGGCGCGTTCAGCCATCGAGCTTCACATGCGCGCGAGCCAGCATTCTGGCGCGCGCATCGTCCATGTGGGTTAGCGCCGGCGACGTCCACGCCAAGGCCGCAGGGAGACTTCATTAAGCCTGCCGGGCGTAAGAACGGGGCGAAAAGCGTAGATACTTGGCCCGGCGCGCAGGCTGGAGGTATCGGATGCATACGATGTGCTACCGACACCTACATCTGGCGCTCCTGGCAGCCTGGGCGACCATCTTGGCGTCTCCGAGCGCCCGGGCGTGGGTCGAAACGAGCATCCGGTCCCACACTGCCACCGTGGATCTCGAGCGCGACGGTCACGCGGTCGTCTCCCACGAGCTTGTGGTCAAGGTGCGCGGGGGTCCGCTCAAGAGCATTCGGGTCGACGGCGTCGATGACGACGCCAAGCTCGAGACGGACGCTACTGTGGCACGGGTGCGGTCCGACCGGAAGCTACGCTGGCCCTTGCTACTCCACAAGGGGGATGACTCCGCCGTCACGCTGGAAGTCGATGACGACAAGGGCCTGAGAAGCGGTGTGTACCGCTTTCAGTTCAGCTATCGAAGCAACTTCGTGGGTCGCGATTTGCTGCAACAACGGGGCGGATTGGTGTTCCTTACCTGGGCCGGGCCTCGGCTCGACGACGGAGTCGACTCAGTCAAAGCCATCTTCAGGCTGCCGAGGGGGGACACGGCACCCCGCTTGCCCTCCCGGTCGGACGCGGACCAGGCCACGGAACTCGAGGTAGGTGGTCTGCTCGTCAGCCAGCTCAGGCGAGGGCCGGAGAAGGACGAGCTGGAGCTGGTGCGGACGCACGTGGCCAAGGGGGAACCGGCGGTCTGGCGATTGCAGGCGAGCGCGCGCAGCTTCGACGCGTTCACCGCGCCCAAGACCCCCGTGGCGCCCCGCCAGGTCGCCGAGGGATCAGTGCCAGCCGGTCTGCGCGGATC
This sequence comes from uncultured delta proteobacterium, assembly GCA_963809955.1. Taxonomy (GTDB): domain Bacteria; phylum Myxococcota_A; class Polyangia; order Polyangiales; family Polyangiaceae; genus JAICQQ01. The sequence continues at coordinate 81,826 of CAWELQ010000021.1, read as the reverse complement.
GTGGCTCTTGGTGGCGTTGCTCGTCGCCCTGGCCTACGCCGGAGTCACCGCGCTCAAGTCTCATGTCGGGCGCAAGGCTCTGGGTCGCAAGAACGCACAAGCGCGCTCTCTCGTTCCCCTCCCAGGAGCGCTCAGGGCGGCCCTGGCCGGCGTGAGCCTCTCGGGGGCTTTGTTGGCTGCCCTCTCTCTTTCGTACCCGACACTCGCCGGCGTGCTCTTGGTGATCAGCATGCTGCTCGCCACCGAGTTGCCTCCGCGCTTGAACCCGACGATGCGAGGTCCTGGCAGCTGGGAAAGGCTCCCCGACGAACGAGCCTTTCGAGTGCCGGACGCGAAGCCTGCGGGCCGTTGGCTCGATACGGGCTCGGTCCCCGGCTTCGTCTTGTTCTCGCTGTGCCTGCTCGCCTTCGCGGCGCTCGCCTTACTACTGCTGCCGAGCGGGCCGTACTACGCCGCGGTGGCCGCGCTGGGCTCCGCCTGCTTGTTTCCCATCTTCTGCACGGGGCGCGCCGGCGAGCTTCCGCCCGATCCGGTTGCCAGACCGTGCCGGGTGTTCGGGCCACTCGCTAGGCAGCTGCGCAAGGAATTTGGGTGGACCGTGACGCCGCTGGCCCGTGTGCCTCATGGTCAGCAGGAGCCCGACGAGCTGCGCTTGTTGATCGAGCCCGACGGCATGCCCCAGGGGCACCTGGCTCTGGAGCTGGCGCTCGAATACCAGGTGGGCTCGGGTGTGGCCGTGGATCTGCCTTGCTTGATCGTGCGCGCTCGCGATGACTCCCCAGCTTATTATGCGCTGCCTCGCAGCGTGGTTTGGTCGAGGGGCAGGAGCAGCAGCGAACGGGTGGCTTTGTTGCGCCCGAAGCTACCGACACGTGCCCTGTGTGCTCGCCTGACGCGCGAGGTCGTTTCCACGCTCCAGGTCGCGGCCCAGGGGCGACTCAGACAGCCTCAGCGGGCTGCCTCCCACAGTTCCGCCATGTCGGCTGGCAGCCGGCTGGTCACCTCGAAGTTTGCCACGTCGGCAGCGTCGCAGCGGATCTGACTGGCGTGCAACGCATGGCGAAGATGGCCGAGTTCGGGACACGCCTCGGCGCCGTAGAGTTGGTCTCCGAGTATCGGCGAGCCTTCTGAAGCCAGGTGGGCGCGTATCTGGTGCCGGTACGCGGCACCCGCAGTCAGCTCGACCAAGCACAACGGCGGGCGCCGTTCCAGCACACAGTACTCGGTCCTAGAATGACGGCCTCCCGATGCATCGTCGGCCATCACCATCACTTTGCGGCGGTTGTTCGGGTGCGGCCCGAGCCTGGTCTCGATGACACCGCTGTCGGGCAACGCCGCGTTCGGAGCGATGGCCAGGTAGCGTTTCACCAGCTGTCCGTTCGAGAGTGCTCGTCGCAGTGCGTCGAAGGTACTGGCATTGCGCGCAGCGAGCACCAAACCCGAGGTGAAGGTATCCAGTCGATGCACGAGCCCTGGCTCGCGCGGTCCATAGCCCACCCCGGCCATCTCGGGAAAACGGCCCAGGAGGGCGCCCGCCAGAGTTCCTCGATCGCTGGAGCGCAGCGCGGCGCTCGGCATGCCCGCGGGCTTGTCCGCGACCACCAGGTCGTGGCGAACCAAGAGCAGCGTGAGCTCGAGCTCCGGTTCCGGAAAAGCCGCGTCGGGCGGCGGCAGTTCCACTTCGATATGCTGCCCGGCGTGCACGAAGGCGCCCTTTTTGGCCGGCAGCGAATCGAGCCGCACGCGCCCTTCCTGGAATAGACGTGCGAGCAGGCGCCGCCCGAAACCGCTCAGTCGAGCCGCAAGCACCCGGTCGACGCGCTGGCCCTGTTCGCTCTCGTCGACGACCCATTGCTTCGGATGCATGGCACCCGGACTACCACGCACCCGTCAGGCCGCCGCCGAAAAGCGGCCGACGACGCCCGCCCTCTGCTTCGCTCTCGCCGACGAATCCAGCGTAGGGATAGACCTCGGGCCAGGCAACACGCGCCTCGCTCGCGTCGTCACTGGTAAGAAAGACGCCGAGGGCGCCTCCCAGCACGGTGCCGCCGAGCACGCTGGCGAACCACACACGGGAGCGCTCGTTGTTCACGTCGTCGCTCACCAGCAAGAATGGCGTGGCCAGGGCAGCCCCACCCAGGCTACCCAAGCTTGCGCTCAGGTCGATGAACAGGACGCGCGACGAGGTGAGGCGGGTCGCTGGCGCCAACGCCCCCGCCACCAATACCCCCAGTGCAGATCCGTAACCCATTCCTTCGAGCGGCGCATCGGTGAGCTCGCCCCGGACCAGCGCTTCGGTCAAGCCCCCGAGCAGCGTGCCAAAGGCACCCCCGGAATGCGCGAGCGCGGCATTTCCAGGCGTGACCGGCGTCAGACTCACCATGGTGCTGCCGAGGGTCACGCCCAGCGTGGCTCCTGCCAAGCCATACAGGTGCCTGTAGTCCTCACGGTCGTCGTAAGCCTCTCCCAGCGACACACCCGCCAGAGCGGGCCAAATCAGACTTGCCGACAAGTACCACGCGGTACCCTGCGTGATGTTCCATTCGTCCGAAACCAACACAGCCGCACCCAAACCCAGGCCTGCGCCCAGGGCCGTCAACGGGTAGAGCAGGCGAGAATCGCTGGAGCCGCTGGCGCGATGCACCGTGAAGCCGACGTAGCCCCCGTAGACCGCTGTGTTCAGGGCCAGGACGGCGCGACCGGTGGACGCCGGAGGCAGATCGGGATCTTGGTATTCGAGGCGTGGGCGCTTCTCGACGGGCGATCGATCTTCCGTGGGGGAGCCACCCGTTTGGATGACCTCCTGCAGCATCACCACAGCCTTCAGATCGAGTCGGGCGGCGTCTACCCGTTGAACGCGCACCCGAAGCACCTTCGAACCGGGCGCGACTGCGACCAGGCGCAACCGCATCGCCCTCGGGTTTCCGCTCAGCGTTGCTGCGATCACCCAACTGTCGTGCGCAAAGTTCGGCAGATCGTCCTCGCTTGCGGAAAGGTCAGCCATACGCGGCGTCAGACCCAGGTCGGGGGCTGCTTCGACCAGCAACTGATCGAGCAGTCGCGCTTGTTCCACGACCTCTGACGGCGGCTCGCCCTCTTTTGCTGAAGCCACCTTGGTCGGCAGGATGACGATGTCGCGTTCGCCGGCGCGCGCCGGACCAGACCACAACAGAACGAACCAGACGGTGCACCAGGCGAGAGCACGCCACCCGCCGCCGGGCGCCCCCAGCGGTTCAGAACATGACCGACGCATTGAGCCAGGCTTTGAAGCCGGTGCTCGTGCCAACCTTGAACCGGCGCCCCGGGGCATTGATGACCCTACGGTAGTTGGGGTTCGGGATGCCGGTAGCACGTGGTGCATTGTCGCCGCCTCCGGTGCATGGTCCCGCTGCGCCGAGGTCGCCGCTCAGATCGGGATTGCACGGCTGGTCGAACGTGATCATGTGCGACTGGATGATTCGATAACCGGCGCCCAGGTTGAACTTGATGTACTCGCCCGCCTGCCAGGAAAACTCGGTGCTCAGAAAGTAGTCCCCGTGCTGCTGCACGTCCGTCAACCCGGTGACGTACACGAGCTGAGAGTTGGGGTTGACCACGGAGTCGGAGTTCGGGTCGTCCGGATTCGAAGGCTGGTACTGAGCGAACTCCGGATACCGCAGCGACTCGGCAGGGCTCGAGCCGAGCGCATCGAACAGTTCCGAGTAGTCGCGCCCTTCGGATACGTAGGTACCCTTGAAGCGAAAGTCGACGGCGATGCGCTGGAATTTCTCGCGAACTTCCCAGGGGATGACCTCAAGGCCGGCGATCATCGAGCCGCGCAACGGCGGACGATTGACCAGAGACCCCTCCAGATCCGTTGCGCCGTAGTCGCTCGAGTTGTTCTGGAACTCGAGCAGAGCAGAGAAACCGCCGTAGGGCTCCACGTACTTGACGCGCTTCGAGACGTACGTATGCAGCTCCAAGCCGGTCACACCTCGGCTGACCCCAGGGTCGCGATCGCCCGAAAAATCGCCTTCGAGCGGGATCGCCTGCCCGCTCACGGTGGCTTCGGTTCCATCACGTTTGCCGTCGCGGTCGATGTCCGAAGGGTAGGCGCACTTGACCTGGCCGGGAGCGGGGTTCTCGTTGCAGGCATGCATCGGCTCGGACACGTTGAAGCGCCCCTCGAAGCCGACGACCCAGGTGGGCTTGGTCCAGTCTCGCGTTTGATTCATCAACCCGAAATCGAAACCCACGGCAAGGTACTCGATGCCGCTGCGAGTGGGTGATTCGAACGGAACGCTGAACAGGGACTCACCAACCAGGCCCTGGGTGTTCAGCGCATTCGCGTCCGAGCTGCCATCCAGGTCCGATAGCTTGCGACTGTGACTCAAGATCACCGGCATGCGCAGGATGAGCGCGATGTCCTTGTACAGACCCACCTCCGCTCGAGTCTGCAGTCTGCTGGTCGACTCCTTGTACTCGGCCACGTTCAACTTGTCGGAAACATAGCCCCCCGTCGTCAGACCCGGCTCGTCAATCGAGGTTTCGCGGCGGATGGGAGCCGACCGGTTCTCGTACTCGTAGCCGAGCGAGAGCTTCAGATCGAACAGATCTTCGTCGTCGAATGCGTCGACGACTTGTGTGATTCCCGCCGTTTCCTCCAGGAGGCGCGGCTCGTTTGCGGCACGCGGCTCGTCAGCTTGCGCTGGCGCGGCCAGAGCCAGCCAGGCACCAGCGCAAGCAACACAAATGGAAAGCCTGACAGGGTGCATGCGCTCGGTTCGAAGAAAGCCCATATTTTTTCGCCTGTGTGTGCGGACGCTACCGGGGCACGGCGGAAACTGTCAACGGAACATCACTTCTGTTCTTTGCGTGGCCTCTCTGGCACTCGCTGCCAGGTCAGGTTGGCCTGCTCGAGCCGCTGCCTGAGAGCGGCCACGCCTGTTGGCTCTGGGGCCAGTCGGAGAGCCGCTTCGGCGACGAGGCAGGCGCGTCGCGCCCCCGCGCGCGCCCGCATTTGCTCGGCTGCGGCGGCACCCAAACCCTGGGTGGGGACCTTGGCGAACAGGGACTTGGCCTTGTTCTCCGCCTCCTGGGCGCGCTTTTCGCACTCGGCCAGCGTCCCCGCGACGCTGTAGCCGGCACTCCGCCGTAACCCGCCTGCGGCTTTTGGGCCGGTAAGCTGTTGAGGTCCTTCGAGCTGGGCGCCGGACGCCGGTTCGAGCCAGCAGCTACCCGCATGCACCACCACCTCGCTCTTCTGGCTGGTGGCCCGGATGGTGAGGGTGGCGTTCCCATAGCGCACGTTCCCCAGGGGGGTTGCCACATCGACCAGCCTGCCTCCGCCCGCGCCGCCTCCCTGGGAGGCCTTGAACTCTCCACTTTCCAGCAGCACCTGTTCCTCACCCTGGCGACAGGGCAGTGCGCGCGCCGGGCCGACCAGAGCGTATTCGCGCGAACTCGAGCCGTGCCGGATCACGAGCTTGGCCTGCTTGGCCACGTTGACCCACACCTTGCCGTCCACCGCGTCGCCCGGGTGGAGCTCCTTGGAGTTGCCCAGGGTTACGCTGCCGCTGACCGCGATTGCACGGCACGGGCCGGGCGTGATGCTCGGCGCCTTCGGGCGCGCTGGCCGTGGCCTGGCGCTCGCACGGGCGTTGGCCGACGACTTCGGCCCGCTCGGCGAGGGCTCCTTGTCCTTGCACGCACCGAGGCAGCCCGCGCCGACCAGTGCGAGAGCCATCCAACGGCCCCAGTGCGTGGTGCGTCGTGTCGCGCCCCGGTCATCATTTCTTGCGACGTGATTCACCAAGGGCCCGCGAATGGGGAAGTCCGTCGCGAGCTGGCCTGGACCGCCGCAGCAAGAGGATCGGCCGGCGCAGTAGGACTCAACCATTCGCGGGCCCTAACCCTCATTGATGGTGCCGCCGTTGGGCGGGGGAGGCAAAACCAGGGTTTTGCGATCCTCCTCGTCGTCTTCGTCCTCGACGAACAGCGAGTCGGTGATGTCCTCCGCTGCCAGCTCTTCGCGCGCCTGCCCGAGTTCGCGGTTGGTTTCGGCGAGGCGGTCCGCCAGGACTCCCAAAAACTGCCACAGAAGCTTCACGGCCAGCTGGTGCTCCTTGCGCAGGATCTCGAAGAATTCCGTTCGGCGGATCACCATCAGCTCGCTTTCCATCGCGCTCATGACGGTGGCCGAGCGTGGCTGACTGCGGACCAGCGCCATTTCGCCGACGTGATCGCCCGGCGACAGAGTCGCCAGTTCCGTCTCGCCGCGCACTACCTTGAGTGCACCGCTGAGAACGATGTAGAGCTCCTCTCCGCGTTCACCCTCGCGCATCACCAACTCGCCGGACTTGTAAGGAACGACGTCGGTAACCTGCAGGACGCGCAGCAGCTCGCGGTCGTTGAGCGGACGAAATAGAGGCATCCGCGCCAAAATGTCCCGCTTGAGCTGAATGTGCTTGGCCCGGTCCTCGTCGCGTTCGCGCGCGTCACCTATGGTCACCATCACGCCAGTGATGTTGTCCGACCCGCCTGCCTGGTTAGCCCCGTCCACCAGCAGCTTGATGCCGGCGTCCATGTCCGGATCCATGACGTGGCGGCCCATTGTCTCGAGATCGTTCTCGAAGTACTGATACAGACCGTCCGTGCACAGAAGGAACCTGTCGCCGGCTAGAAGGTCCACCATCAAACTGTCGGGTTCGGCGTGCTCGTAGACGCCCACGGCTCGTGTGATGGCGTTCTTCTGCGCCAGCTTCTCCACCTGCTCGCGCGACATTTTCTTGCGTTTGATCAGCTCGTTGTACACGGTGTGATCCTCGGTCATCTGCTGCAGCATGCCGTCACGTACCATGTAGATTCGGCTGTCACCGACGTAGGTCAGGAACACCTGGTTTCCGATCACGAGTAGCGACACCAGCGTGGTTCCCATGCCCCGCTTCTTGCTGTCCTTCTGCGCTTCGGCATGTACCTTACTGGAGGCCCGATTGATCGCGAACTCCAGCATGTGCTGGATGTCGCGCGCGTTGACTTTCTCCGTGCCGGTCTTCTGCGCGGCGTAGTCTTCGATCAGATCGCGCCCCTTCTTGATCTCTTCGTGAAAGGTGCGGACGGCAATGGCACTGGCGACCTCGCCTGCGGCGTGCCCGCCCATGCCGTCGCAGACCACGAACAGGCCCAACTTCTTGTCGACCAAAAAGTTGTCCTCGTTGTGGTCGCGTTTCTTGCCGACGTCGGTGAGCGCAGCGAAGCGGATCTCATTGTGCATCTTCCTCCAGGATACAAAACCGACGCAATTTCTCCAAGTTGTGGCGCTGGCCGGGCTGCAGGAAAGTCTGGGGGACGTCCAGGATTTCGCCTCGGGTGTACCGGCCTACGGGATGACTCCGAGCTCGGAAAGCGAACACGCGTGCCGGCGCGCAACAATCACGTGATCGACCAGCGCGATCCCGAGCACACGGCAAGCCAGGCCTACTTGCTCGGTCATTTCGATGTCTTCTGGGCTTGGCTCCGGGGAACCGCTGGGGTGGTTGTGCAGGAGAACGATGGCGCTGGCCGCCGCACGTAGCGCCGGTCTGAGCACGTCCTTGGGTGTCAGTGCGCACCCGTGTAACCCACCTTGTGCCACTCGTCGGGCGGACTTCAGACCATTCTGCCCATCCAGGCTGAGCACCCAGACCTCCTCGTGCTCCAACGCGCTCAGGCGCGGGCGGGCCCAACGAGCTACGTCCTCGGCGCTGGTGAAGGTGGGATGCGATTGTTCGATGACTTCTCGAAATACTCGCTGGCCCAGTTCGAGCGCCGCGGCGACTCGAGCTGCCTTGGCCGGACCCACTCCGTAGTGTTCCGCCAGGCCGCCCGCGCCCAGGCGGGCCAAGCCGCCGAGCCCCTCCGCCGCCTCGAGCAGTGTCGCGGCAATGCCCGTGACCGAAGCGCCCGTGGCACCCGAGGACAGTACCAGAGCCAAGAGGTCGCTGTCGCTCAGGGTAGCGACCCCATAGCGCAATGCCCTTTCCCTCAGATCCGGTTTGAACGATGGGGGAGCCTCGGGGACGAACAGGGATGCGGCCGCCGCCTCTAACATGCTACTAGCCATGACGGAGCCCGGAGCAAGTTACATGCCGTGCGTTGGTGAGCGCACCCATGGAGGTGTTTGGCGGCGAACTCCTCGGCCGCCGGCGGCGGACTCTAGTCGATTCGTTGGGGTTCGCCCGGTGGCAGGAGCGCAAGCAGGGTGTCGCACGCGGCCTCTAGGGCCAAGCTGCTCGTGGCGTCCAGCGTGACCTTCGTCTTGTAGCTCGGGTCGAACCACTTGGGATACGAGCCGACCTGCACGTCGGGATGCAGCTCCACGACCTTGTCGAGCAGGGGCTTCAGCTCGCTTTCCTCGATCCGGGTATAGACTGCCCGCGACTCGAACTGGACTGGCCCGCGCAGGCGTTCACGCACGATCGCGAGCTTCATGCGGAAGATCTGAGGGACCCCGGGCATGACCCATACGTTGCGCATCAGCACCGTCGGCCAAGCGATTTCCGGGGTCGTGATCAATTCCGCATCTCGTGGAATGCGCGCCATTCTCAGGTGCGCTTCGCTGCAACGTTCGCCGTAGGAGCTGCGGATCAAAGCGGCGAAGCCCTCATCTCGTACGACCCGGGTTCCGAAAGCCAGTGCGACCGCATCTATCGTGATGTCGTCGTGAGTGGGGCCGACACCGCCGCTCGTGAATACGACGCCGTAGGCCCGGCTCAGAGCCGCGACCTCCGCGGCGACGACCTCGAGCTCGTCTTCCACGAACACCGCCCGAGACAGACGTATCCCGAGCCCGCGCAAGGTGCGCGCCAGTTCCGCCAAGTTTTCGTCTCGGACCTTGCCGCTCAGGAGCTCGTTGCCGATGATCAGAGCTGCGGCGCTCTCAACCAGGTCGCGTGACATGCTGAATGGCGAGCCTACTCCTGGTCGAGCTCTTCGACGATAGGATTGCCGTTTTCGTCGAAGCTGAGCAACTCCTGGACCCGTCGCTCGGCATTCTCGAGCCTGAGTTGCGATTTTCTGGCGAGCCGCACGCCTTCCTCGAAGAGCTTCAAGGACTCGTCCAGCGGCAAGCCATCGGACTCGAGCCTCTCCACGATCTGGCCGAGCCGTGTGACCGCATCTTCGAAGCTGGCGTCGTCTTTGGGTTCACTGGTTTGCGGTTCGTCGTCGGTCGCCCCCCGGACGGCGGGTGACGCGACATCGTTGTCGAGAGGGAGAACGGACTGCTTCTTGCTCTTGGCCATGGTCGATGATGTTTGCATCCGCCTTCGATTCGCCGGATGGGCCCAAGCGTTGCTTCAGTCGGCCGCCTCCGCAAGCAGATAGCTGACCCGTGCCGTATCCAGTCCGATTATCCCAACGAAGCCGTCCGGATCGGCCAGCGCTACCAGAGTGTGTCCCCGCTGTCCTTGCACCACCACGGGCTGCTCGAACTCGCTCCGGTGAGCTCTCGTGGTGGTTTCCAGCTTCAGCCAGAAGGTTTGATTCCCGGGGGGCATTCCGAGCAGATGCTGGCCCGAGGCGGCCAGCAGCGCCAGCTCGCGCACCTCAGTGTCGGGATCGAGCCCACCTGCCCAATCGAGAATGCGGCGACGAGTCGCCTCGGTGCGTTCGCTCGTCGCGCACACGATGGCTCGCCTCACCAGCCGGTTCGTCTCGAACTCGTAGGCGCGCGTCAACAGGCCCATGGCCAACGGTGCCTTGGCGCGGCCCAGGCCCAACATGAACTCGGCGCGCAGCTGTGGGCTCGCGCTGTGCAAGAGGTCCTCGGCGTAGTAATCGTCCATGCTGGCGAAACGCGTTCCCAGCGCGCGGGCGGCCAAGCTGGCAGCTGCGCTTCCACTCTGGATCAGCGCGTGCAGCTTCGCGCTCGGCACCAGTTGCTCGGCTTCGGGGTCGGCCAGCGCATTGGAGAGCGCCAGGCTGAGCGTCGGGTCCTCCTCCCGGGCCAGGCGCCGGGCCGCAGCGATGGCTAGGGAGCCCCGGTGGGCGTTGCGTGCGGCGGCGATCACGACCGCCGGATCGTCGGAACGGAGCAGGCGTGCGCCGGCTTCCGCGTCCAGGGCGCTCAGGCCGAAGGCGCCGGCAGCCCGGTCACTCGGGTCGCTGGCTTCCAGGAGCTCATGCAACGTTTCCTCGAGAAGCTTCGACCGGGTGCCCAACGCGGCCATGCGCAACGTCAGCGCGCGGCTGCACAGGCGACGCGTCGCGGGCCTGGCGAGCCCGCGTTCCAGCGCTTCCTCGGCACGAGGATTGGCGGTCAGCGCCAGGGCGTAAGCGGCATCGGCGGCCCAGGCCGGCGAGGTCAGCCCGCTCTCGAGGAGCTCGCTGGCAGCGTCGCTCGCCGCGCGCCCAATGGCTGCGAACAATGCGGGTTTTACAGCGGATGCCGTACTCTTCAGCACTCGTCCGAGGGCCGGCACGTAGCGAGGGTCCGGCATCCGATAGCTGAGCCTCACCGCCTCGGTAGCGAGATTCTCGTCATTCAGCAATTGCTCCAGATACTTCGCCGCGTCATCGGTGCGCGCCATGGCAAGGACGCGGGTGGCTGCAAGCCTTTGACTTCGGTCGATGCTCCCGGTGCTCAGCCAATGGCGAGCAAGCGTCACGGTTTCCATGTGACCCAGCTCCGTCAGGACCACGGTTGCCCGGGCCCGCACCTCGGGACTGCCCCGCGTGACGTAGCTCCTGAGCGCGTTGAAGGCGCGCTGATCGCCGAGCGACCCGAGCACATCGACGAGGTTCGTGGATGCGGCACCGGGCGTGGTCAAGAGCGGCGCGAGATCCTTGGGAGGGTAGGCGACGAGGGCGCGTGCCGCAGCGGTTCCGGTCGGCCCGCCCTGTCGGAGGGACTTGCCCAGCACCATCAAGGCGTCTTGGCTGCCGCTCGCGGCCAACGCCATGGCCGCCGACTCCCGCACCAGAGTTTCCAGGGGATTGCCCGCGGCTTCCGGCGGCAGGCCCGCGCCGCTCATCAAGGTGACCAGCGCGCGCCGAACCGCCGCATCGTCCAGGAAGCGAGCCAGGCTGCGCAGGGCAACCAGCCGTAGGCGCGGCGTACGAGCCTTCCCGTTCGGTTGCACCGACCGGATCAAGAGCTGGACGCCCTGCGCATCCGTGGCGGTTCCCAGCCTTTTCAAGGCACGCTCGCGCAGTCGATTGTCGTCGGAGGCGAGCCATGTTTGAGCGCGCGCCGTGCTCGACCGCGCTTTGATGTCGAGCCCGCCCTCCTGTTCCAAGCCTTCGGGGTGGGGCGCGCGGGGCTTTGCGCTGAGCGAGCCCGGGGAGCTGGCGAACGCCAGTGCTGCCAGGACACCGAAGACGGCGTGCTTCATTTTCGTCCCCGAGGTGTGCGCCGCTGCTGGGGCGCTAGGACCATCAGGCCCACGCCATCCTTGCCTGTCTGCTGGGCCGCTTCGACGGCGCGGAAGCTCACGGACTCGGCCAGATCGTCGCGGTGAGTCAGGCTACGCAGCTGAAGCACGATGGCGAAGGACTTGTTGAGCGCCTCTTGTTCGGCCTGGGGACCCTTGCCTTGTGGGCGTACGCCGACGAGCAGCACCCAGCGCTGGTGTCGGTTGAGCTCGGCTCCGATGGCGCGCAACAGCGGCAAGCTTTCGGTCGCGACTTCGACGCCGCCGTTCGACGTTTCGAAGCGGATGGGACGGGACAGCTCGATGCTGGGACCTGAAGGCCCATCCACGACCCGCATCAGCGGGGGCGTCTGGCTCTGGTCAGCGTCGGGGCAGCCGTCCTCATCGTCCTTACCATTGAAGTCTTCGCGCTCGTCCGGGCACTGGTCCAGGGCGTCGTCGAAAGTGTCGCCGTCGGAATCGGGGCTTGGGCAGCCATTCAATTTCGGATCCGAGCGTTTGGGACCCGGCCGATTAGGACAGGCATCGCGCTCGTCGCGGATGTGATCGCGATCGTTGTCGCGTTCCGGGCAGCCGTCCTCGTCCTGGAAGCCGTCCTTGTCCTCGGGCTGCTCGAGGCACTTGTCCTTGTCGTCGAAGACGCCGTCACCGTCGGTGTCGACGGGTGGGCAGCCGTGAAACTTGGGCACGTCCGACGGAGTGCCGGGAACCAGCGGGCAGGCGTCCACACTGTCCAGCACACCGTCCTGGTCGTTGTCCGGATCAGGACAGCCGTCCTCGTCCTGGAAGTCATCGAGATCTTCCAGCTCCTTGGGGCAGCGATCGTCGGTGTCGGAGACTCCATCGGAGTCGTTGTCGACCTCTGGGCAGCCGTCCGAGTCCTGGAACCCATCGAGGTCCTCCGCGATTTGCGGGCACAAGTCGACGTAATCTTCCAAACCGTCCTTGTCCGCGTCCTTGACTCGCGGCGCGTACCCTGCCGCGAGCACGGCACGCACCCTCGGACCGCCCAGCCCGGCATTGAAGCTGGTCTCGGCCCCAGCCAGGAGCGACCAATCGTCGGCGCGCCAGCGCAAGGAAACGCCTCCGAGCACGGGTGACGAGATCTCATCGGCGAAGGACGGACGCAGACCCACGCTGCCGTGCACCTCCGTGCCGAGCACCCAGCTCCGGCGTGGCCCGGGGCCGCGGTCGAGCGTCCACAGAGCGGCGGCTCCCCAGGGCAAGTCGCGCCCCAGCGTGTCATCCAACACCCGAACTTCGTTTCTCAGGCGGATACCCCCCGTGGCCTGGAATCGCGCGCTGAGAAAAGACAGCTCTGCCAGAAAGCGCGCCTCGCCCGTGACGTCTTCGTGCCCAGCATACGTGCGCTCGCTGGACGTGGGCAGCGTGGTGCGCAGAAGGCCCCCCAGGGCCAGCGTGCCGACCGTGCCTGGTTGGAGCAAGCTTGCCTTCACGTCGGTTCTCAGATCCCCGAGCCCGCTCCGTGGGAGGCTTCCCTCACCGGTGAGCAGCGCCTCGTCCTCTCCCTTCTGGTAGACCACCGTCGGCAGCGCCAACCCGACGCTAACCCGGTCGGTGATACCCAGCGAGGCCACGTAGTCCGCCGAGTACTGGTCTTTCAGAACGGTTGCCTCGGTCCCCGATGCGGATTCGAGCAACAAGAGCTGGTTGGCATAGGACAGCCAGATGCCGACGTTGTAGACCCCGCTGCCCTCGGTGGTCGGCTTCTCCAGGTACAGGGACGATTCGGGGTCGGTAGGCGGCGCGAAGTTCCTCAGATCCTGCTGAGAGACGTCGAGCTGAGCCGACACTGGCATCGCCACCAGGGTGGTTGCCAGCACGGCGATACTGACGAGGGCGCCTCGCATTTTCGTGATCCAGCCTACTTGGCCTCCGACGCGACGGGGGCAAAAATTTCCGCGAGTGGGGGTTTTCGGGCACCGACCAGGGCAGGCTCGGAGCGCGGTTCGACCTTTTGGCCGTTTTCTTGCCCAGAACACGAGCGGGCGGCAAGGTGGGTTGCATAGCGGTCGGGGAAGACGTAATTCCCCTGCGCTCGAGACTATGGACGCCATTCGAATTCGTGGCAGTCGGCAGCTGTTCGGAACCATTCGTGTGGGCGGCGCAAAGAACGCGGCGCTTCCCATACTGTGCGCGACGCTGCTGTCGGACGGCGCCAGCCGCCTGCGCAACGTGCCTGGGCTGCGTGACATCAACACCAAGGCGGCGCTGCTCAGGTTTCTCGGGCGCGATGTGTCGGTCGACGCCCACGAAGTGCGCGTGAATCAAGTGGCCGGAGCGCTGCGCGCCGAGGCCCCGTACGAGCTGGTACGTCAGATGAGAGCCAGTGTCCTGGTGCTCGGGCCCCTGCTGGCGCGCTACGGTCGAGCCAAGGTGTCGCTACCCGGAGGTTGCGCCATCGGCGCGCGCCCCGTGGACCAGCATTTGAAGGGCCTGGAGCGGCTCGGAGCGAAGATAGTCGTCGAACACGGTTACATCGTGGCCGAATGCGGACGGCTGAAGGGCGCCGAAGTCGTGTTCGACATGCCCACGGTCGGCGGCACCGAGAATCTGCTGATGGCCGCTGTGCTGGCCAAAGGGCGGACCACACTGGTCAATTGCGCGCGCGAGCCCGAGGTGGAAGAGCTCGGGAGGGTGCTCAACAAAATGGGCGCGCGGGTGGAAGGCGCGGGCACGTCCGTCATTCACATCGAGGGGCGAGACGAGCTCGACCCGTTCGACCACGCCATCATCGCCGATCGCATCGAGGCGGGAACCTTCATCGCCGCCGTGGGAGCCACGGGTGGCAATGTGCTGCTCGAGCAGGCCCCGCTCGAGGACCTCGAACCGGTCGTGGACAAGTTCCGCCAGGCGGGCCTCTGCATCGAGCGCGAGGGGGAGCATGTCCGCGTGGTGCGTGAAGAGCGTCTCAAGCCCGTGGACGTCACCACCGCCCCCCATCCGGGCTTCCCCACCGACATGCAGGCCCAGTTCATGTCGCTGATGAGCGTTGCTGCGGGCCGCAGCGTGCTCGCCGAGACGATTTTCGAAAATCGCTTCATGCACGTTCCGGAGATGCAACGCATGGGCGCGCACATCGAGATCCGCAACAACGTCGCGATCGTCGAGGGCGTGGAGCGTCTGTCTGGCGCGTCGGTGATGGCGACCGACCTCAGGGCAAGCGCTTCGTTGGTGATCTCCGGACTGGTCGCCGAGGGCGAAACGGTGGTGCGCCGCGTGTATCACCTCGATCGCGGCTACGAGCACATCGAAAAGAAGCTTTCGGGGGTCGGCGCAGACATCGCGCGCGTCAAGTTGGAATCGGCCATCCCATGAGCGCGCTGACGCTTGCCATCCCGAAGGGCAGGGTCACCAAGGCGCTGGCACCCCTGTTCGAACGAGCCGGCATCGACACCGAACACCTGCTGGCCGACGAGAGGAAGCTGATTCGGGAAACACAGGATGGCTCCCTCAGATTTCTGTTGCTCAAACCCGACGACGTCCCTACGTACGTCGAGTACGGGGTCGCCGATCTGGGAATCAGCGGGCGCGACGTGCTGCTCGAGCGCGCCTACGACCTGTACCAACCCATGGAGCTAGGCGTGGGCAACTGCCAAATGGTGGTGGCCGCTCCGGCGGGTGCGAAGGAGCCCAGCGGCGTGCCGCGTGTGGCGACGAAATTTCCTCGCATTGCCAGCGAGCACTTCGCCAAGAAGGGCGTGCAGGTCGAGGTGATCTATGTGGGCGGCTCGGTCGAGCTGGCGCCGTTGGTCGGGCTCAGCGACGTCATCGTCGACCTCGTCGAGTCGGGTGCGACTCTGAAGGAGAACAACCTGGTAGTGCGCGAGCACATTTGCGAGATCTCGAGTGTGCTGGTGGCCAATCGTACTCTGTACAAGCTGCGCCGTAGGGAGATCATGCCATTGCTCGAACGCCTGCGTGGGGCACTTGAGCAGCCGAATGATTCCTGACGCGCCAGCCATCGCTCGCGCGGGCTCGAGGCACAATGGCAGGCTCTGGTCTTTCATGCCTGGGTTGGCCGGATCAAGCATGGCTCGTCCAACGTTTCGGGCTGGCAAGTAGATCCGGAGCTGGTCACAATGGTCCGCATGCAGCGACGCAGGCTGGGCAAGTCGGAGCTCCAGGTTTCCGCGGTCGGCTTGGGGTGCTGGCAGTTCTCCGAAGGGGTCGGGCTCCTGGGCGGTTTCTGGGAAGCGCTCCCGACACGGACCGTCCAGCAGATCGTCGATGTCTCACTACGGGGTGGCATCAACTGGTTCGACACGGCCGAAGCCTACGGCAACGGACGCTCCGAGCAGGCGCTGGCGGCGGCACTGACGCACCTCCGCCAGAAGCCGGGTGACGTGATGATCGCCACCAAGTGGTGGCCCTTCCTGCGCGGCGCGGCCAACATTGAAAGGACGATCGGGGTACGGCTTTCGTGTCTGAACCCCTTTGGCATCGACCTGTACCAGATTCATCAGCCCGTCGCGCTCGCGTCGCTTCGAGCTCAGGCCGACGCCCTGGCGCGTCTGGTCCGGGCGGGAAGAGTCCGAACGGCAGGGGTCGGCAATTTTTCGGTCAAACGGACGCGCGCCATGCACGCGGCTCTGGCCGAGCGAGACATTTTGCTGGTCTCCAACCAGATGCGTTACAACCTGCTCGACCGCAGGGTGGAGTCGAACGGTGTGCTCGCTGCGTGCAAAGAGCTGGGCATCACGCTCATCGCCTACTCGCCGCTTGCCCAGGGCCTGCTCTCCGGCAAGTTCCACGACGACCCGACGAGCATCCAGCACCGGCCCGGTCCGCGCAAATACCGCGCAAAGTTCCGCGCGTACGGCCTGGAGCGGAGCCGCCCGCTCATCGAAGCGCTGCAGAAAATAGCGGCCGCTCACGCTGTGACACCCTCACAAGTTGCCCTCAACTGGCTGGCTCACTTTCACGGCGATCGAGTCGTCGTCATCCCCGGTGCGACGAAACCCCGGCATGCCGAAGAGAATGCCGCTGCGATGGATTTCAGCCTCTCCAAGGGCGAGCTCCGACGTATCGACGAGCTGTCCCGACAATTCCTCTAGAGTACAGCCCGCGACTCGTGCACGGTAGTGCTCGGGTGGCTGGAACCACGCTGTCGCGCCCCGCGTGCTTGTTGCACAGGCCGCGACTCGTACACGGCGGGGCCTTGGCCAGTGGGTCGCCAGCTCGGGAATCGCACGGAGGACTGCTCCAGTCGAAGCCGCAGGGAAAGCCCAAGAAAATCGCCAGAAGCGTTACCAGAAGCGTGTGGTTCGCAATCAATCTGTAGGCGCGCTCGTGCACCTTTCATTGGGCTCGCCCGGCGGGTGCCGCCAATATGCCAGCTCGCCGCCGGCCGGTGTGCTGCGTGGCGCCCAAGATCAGATCCAGCACGAAGCGGCTCAAAAGCGGTCCAGTGATGATGCTCAGGCTCATCGGGAGCGCTGTACCATGGCACGCGCACTCCGCATCAGCGAAGCCAACACTGAAGTGAGAGTCGGCGACCGCAGCCCTTCGCTCGGCTCGCCGGCGTCGCGACTCTCCCTATCACCTCGCCGAATCGCGGCCGGCGCACAGGCCGCGATTCCCGTAACGGAATTCGGCTCGGCAGTACTCGATAAAATTCCCCACGGCACCAGCTTCTGTTTGATCTCCGATTTTCGCGGCTACGAACCGAAGACGATGGACACTCATATGGAAGTGCGTGATGTCCTGCCTCGAGCACTCGTGCAGTATTCGAGGGGGGTGCACGAGCCTGCTGGCGGGCCTACGCGCTC
Source organism: uncultured delta proteobacterium (assembly GCA_963809955.1). Lineage (GTDB taxonomy): Bacteria > Myxococcota_A > Polyangia > Polyangiales > Polyangiaceae > JAICQQ01. Next base: position 64,644 of record CAWELQ010000021.1, on the reverse strand, counting down.
CTTTCAGGAGCCCAGCTCAACCCGAGACCAATGCGAGCGCGCTGCCTGCCGCGATCTTCACGTCCTCCACGGGATCGCTCTGGACCACGCGCTCGAGGGCCGCGACCACGTTGGGCATCGGGACCGCGCGGCGGAGCACTCCCGTGATGGCCTGTAAGCGCATCCCCGGGTTCTGCTCTTGCGCGAGGCTCTGAAGCGCGGCCGTTACGATCGGATCCTGTGCCTTCCGCGACTCGGCCGCGCTCAGCGCCGCGACACGCACGGGCTCGCTCGGGTCGCTCACCATGGTGACCGCAATCAGTTGGTCCGCTTTCGGATCCGGCACCAGACGGAGCGCGCGCACGGCCGCAGCTCGCACGCCGGGGTTCGGGTCGGCGAGGGCTCGTTGGATCTGCGGCAACGTTCCGGGGGCGCCGGCGTTGCCCAGCGCTCCGAGGTAGTTCTTGCGCTCATCGGAGCTCCGCGCATTTTCGAGTCCGCGTATAAGCGTCTCGGTCGCGCGCTCGGCGCCGCGCTTGGCCGCTTCGTCGTCGAACGCAGCCCCACGCCGGGCTGCGCTCCCGAGCGAAAGGGTTGCGGCTTCCTTGAGCTCGCCCTCCGAGGTGGTGGCCACGCGCTCGATCGCGGCGATGCTTTCGCCGCTCGGCTGCTCGCGCAGGCCGAGGCGGATCATCGCGTCGGTACGGAGCTTGTCGGGCAGCGTGGCATCGGTCACGAGCTCCGTGAGACCGTCTTCCGCCTCCTTCGAGTCGGCCGAGGCGAGGGAGCCCAGCAAGAGGTCTGTGGTTGCGCCCGACTGACCTTGCCTGAGCAAGCGCAGGGCCTCGGCGACGTTCGTCCGGTCCGCTTCGAAGGACTTCGAGAGCTCGTCCAGGAGGTCGAGCTTGTCGCCCGGGTCGCTGATGGACGCCGCGGCGGCCACGGTGGGCCAGAGATCCGCGAACGCCTTCGCCGGTCCCGGCAGATGTACGGACTTGCCGTTGGTAAACTCAGGGTGGGCGGACAGACCGACATCCTTGAGTTCGTGGCTGGCGAGCCGTGGAAGGCCGCGCTGCGTCGACTTCAAGACGAGACTCATGTGGCTCTGACTCGCGAGTGCCCCATCGCCGAACGGGAGGGTCGTGGTCTCGTCGGTGGTCGCGCGCTCGACGATGCGCTCGGCGTTGCATCGCACGAGCGCCTTCGAGTCCACCTTGGCGCGAGCGCCGCGCTTGCCCGCGAAGGCGTCGCTCAGCTCGAACTTCGAGTAGCCGAGCTTGGTCTTTTCGTACTCGAAGGGCGCAACTGCGCGATAGCGCACACGAGCGATGCCGTACTGGTCGGGTTCCTCCACGGTCCAGGTCTCGGGCCGCGCGCCCGCCGCAGGTTCCACGAACTGGGCGTTCGCGACCACCATGCGAAGCAGGGCAACGCTCGCGGTGTCGAGCGTGGGGCTCAAGCGCAGCTCCTCGACGCGGCCGCGCGGTGAGAGCACGATCTGGAACGTTTCGCCGAAGTCGCGCCGCATCAGGGCGGTGACACGAGCGGAATCGGCGCCCTCGTCGTCGAGCGCGACGGACAGGTCCGTGATGCGAACGTCCAGAACCAGGTTTTCGCCGGCTTTCTCCCGCACGCGGAGCTCGAGGCTCGCCGCGCAAGAGAGCGACATGAACGTGCGTCCCGGCGCCGTCGCCTCGTCCGGCGTGTGCAGCGCGTTCGACGTGAAGTCGAGTGCGTAGACGAGCGAGGTTCCTGCAGTCAGTTCGGGCGTGTTCTCGGCCCTAATGCCGCGAGTCGTGGTGACGACCGCGCTGGTCTCCGCGGAGTCGCCGCTCGGCGCAGCGGCGGCGACCTTCCGTGCCGGCCAGAACCGAACCAGCGACAGCACGAGCGCGCCGAGAACGAACGCTGCGACGAGCGTGAGCCTGAGTTGCTTGGACATCTCGTATCTCCGGGAAAAATAGCGGTGGACCGCGCCAGATGGAACGCGGGCGCGGCCCCCGCTATGGAGTCACGCTCAGAGGCAAACCTTCAGGCTGTCCTCCTTGTGCGAAAGGGGCTTGGTCGTCGACCAGCCGGGCCACTCGGCGATGGTCCTGTGGTAGCCGGCGAGGGAAAGATCGACCTGGCCGTTCATGCTCGAGATGGTCAGATCGGCTTTGTTTGCCCAGGTCCTGGTCACGCAGGTGTCGGCAGCGTTGTAGTCCTGGTCGTACTTCGCCACCGGCTCGATCGCGAGCCGGATCAGGCGGAGCTTCGCAGTGATGGTGGCTCCCAGCGAGGCTCTGAGTTTGAGATCCGCCGACACGGAGCCGGAGTAGCTCGCCTTGGCGCGACCGTAGTAGCCCTTGCTCCAGGTGAATGATTCGACCCGCGCGCGGCCCTTCGCGTTGACGGTGGCGGTCCCGCTCACGGTCCCGCCGACGGTGATAGTGAACGGTCCGAGCGGCACGTCGCCGTTCTTGCTGTAGAAGTCTTTCGTGAACGAGTTCTCGTAGTCGACGCAGCTCTCGTAGCCCTCCTGGTTGCAGTTGCTGCTCTTTGTCTTGTCGTAGACGACGTCGTCGTCGACCTCGACCTCCAGCGAGGCTTCCTCGTCGATGGTGCTGCTGCCGGTTTTCGGGCGTATCCCTTCGGCGTCGCCCTCCGCCATGACGCGGAACAGGATCGAGCTCTTGCTGAAGACCCTGGTATAGACGCCGAGGAGCTGGTCGACCGACACGGTGCGGTGCACGGTGCCGCCAGACGTGCTCTGGGACCCGAGGTACTGAGCGTAGGTCACGTATCCGGCCATGAAGTACTGTGTGTCCCAGAAGTCCGTGTCGGCCGCGACGTCCGCGTCGAGATGATCGAGCGTCGCGGCGGCTCGTGCAGGTGTCGTAACGCTCACCGTGCCCAGGCAGGAAAGCAGCGCGAGAGCTGGCAGACTCTTGTTCGTGAAAGACCTTTTCATCGAGTACACTCCCTTGTTCGTGGCTAGGGGACTCCCGGACGAGCGCAGAGCGCTCGGACCCGCCCGCCGGGCGTCCCATCACCTACACCTACGGAACCGCGCGCGGGGCTGGTCGGAGAATTGTGTGGGGCGTCTAGGAAAAACAAACTGCAAGCATTGGCTTGCTCCGTCCCGAGCACTCGCCTGGGCCGAGAAGAAATAGCGGCCCAAGCAGCAACGAGGTTCGTAGGCAGGGGAGGGAACACGCCCATCGCCCGCACGCGACGCACGACGACAGCCAGAGAAGGGAATCATGAAGCCTTCTTCGGCAAGCAGGTCTACGTAGCGACGAACACCACCATCCATGCCCTCGCGTTCCCCTGGCTTTTGGCGGCCGAACCGACACCCGAACAGTGGGGAGGGATGTTGGGCTACATCCTGGAACAGTGGCGCCTGAAGTCCGGCACGCCCGCGCTGGCCGCCGCGCTCGTCGAAGACGGCGTATCGATCTGGGAGGGAGCGACGGGTGTGAAGCGCGTCGGCACCCAAGATCCCGTCAGCGTGACGGACTACTTCATGCTCAACTCGACCACCAAGCCGATGACAGGCTACCTGACGGCTCGCTTGATCGAAGCAGGCCTTCCGATCCCGGCTACGGGAAGCTCGCTCGACTGGAATACCAAACTGGTCGACGCGGTTCCATACCTGCGCAGCCTCGATGGCTCGGTATATCCGTGCGGATGGGGCTACCGTGCGTGTGATCGAAACCCTGCCCCAGGTGGAGGGCTTCACGATCAGCGTGCACAGCTCCACCACCGGCTGGGGTCCGCCCCTCGTCACCGGCACGAGCATCGGCCCCCGATACATCGCAAGGATTCCCACGCAGACGGTGGACGCGATTCGACTCACCGTAATGCAGGGGGCGCCCCTCAATCAATGAGCTCTGGGCCTACTGAAGCGTCGGAAACGCAGTCTCTTTCGTACGCTTGGCAAAGGTTCCTGGTGCGGTAGTGCGATACGCCGTGCGTAGGTACTATGAACGCTTTGGGTTCGGGGTGAATCCGTCGGGCTCAGTCGGTGGCTTCGGCGGTGGAACGACACGCGCTCGCCATTTACTGGCGGGTTGGCGCTGCGTCGACTCATGTTCGGTAGCAGCTTCTGGTGCACGCCCTGACCGCGCGTCACGAGCGAAACTGGCGTTTGCTTGGTCTTGGCACTGAACAGCTGGCGCTCAGGGCACTAATGTCGGGACGCGAGGAGGAGGCGCCGTTGGGGACCATCGCACGCATCGCTCTGGCTTTCGCGGCCACGACGCTCGGATCTGCGTGCGGAGGCGGCGACGACACGAATGCCTCTCCGGCGAGCGGGGCTAGCTCGTCGACCGGCGGATCCGGCGGCACCTGCGCTGCTGGTGACACGAATGGTGGTGGAAGCGGCGGCACCTCCCGGACCGGAGGCGGCTCGGGCAGCGGCGGCGAGCCGACACCACAAACCTGTGACGTACAGGAAGGCCGCGTTTCAGTCGGCGACCAACTGTTCACGTTTCCACTCATCCGGGCCGTGAACATTTCGTCGGCGAACCCGAACACGGAGCAATGGGTCTGGAGCTCCGCGATTGGCGACTACGGGTTCTTTCGACTGAGCGGCTCCGACGCAACCATGGGGCAGACGGGGCAGCCCGTCGAAGGTTCGCCTCTCACGATCGACCACGCCGTGCTCGCTCCGGACATCGGCGACACGCTCGGCGTGATGTATGGCGTCGCCCCAGGTTCCGGCTCCGAGCTCGTGCGAGACGGTGACCAGATCGCCATTCATCTGCAGAACGTCGCGACGCTAGCGGACTGCGGTGACTTTCCGGCCGCAGGTGAGCTCGACCTCTGCTATCGGACGGACGGATCACCTTGTCCCGCCGAGGAGCAGGGTGGCTCGCTCGAAGGCTACCAATGGACCGACGAAATAACGAGTTGGACGCTGACGGATGGCGACCTGCGCGCCTCGGTCGGGAGCCAGGGTGCCAATCTGCGCGCCAGGATGGATGCGGCTGGCTTGGGGCCCATCCAATGGGCGTACATGAGCACGTCAATCTATGGTCGCTACGACGGGAAGCTTCTGTGCGCCGGCGAGGGGTCGGAGGTCGTCGCCATGAGCGATTCCATTGGAGACTATCTGGTCGTGCATTTGAGGACGCTCGGTTGGCTCGAGGGTCCGGGTAGCGGACGTGCGAGCGGCTGCGTGCGCTGACCGAGCGCGGAGCTCCTAGCGAGCGTCGGACGGGACAGGACCTCGCAGACCCAATCCGGTACGATTTGAATCGCCGAGGTAACCCGTGGCTCCCGCAACGAGGACACGCTTGCCTGCGAGGTAATTGTCAATCTACGGGCAAGCCAATCACTCGGCTACGTGCGAGCCGCGCGCGCCGAGATCTGTTGAATCACGAGCCTGCTTCGACCCGTTCCGCCGCTCGCGCAGGCTCCTCAGACGAGCACTTATTGCGGAGTCTTTTGGATGCAGCTTTTGGGCGCGCTCGAGCGCCTCGCGGGCGGCCTTGCGGTGGCCCAGGGCGGCCAGGCTGAGACCAATGTTTTTTTCGAAGCCCGCCCTGCCGAACCTGCGAGCGCAGGTTTCGTATTGCGCGAGCGCTCGAGCGGGTCCTTCGAGCTCGAAGTAGGCGTTGCCCAGATTTCGGCACAGGCGACCGTCCGCCGGGTAGAGCTCGTAGGCGTTTTGCCACAGCGCCACGCTGTCTCTCCAGTGGGCGGAGACGGGCAGCGTCACGAGCGTCAGCGCCGAGCCAGTGAGCACGGCCGGCAGTGCTCGCACGACCCGGGATGACCAGGCCTGGAGCCAGCCTTCGCTGATCGCGGCAAGCCACCAGCCGAAGCCGATCATGGGCACGAATGCGTAGACGTCGGCCAGCACGCGGGTCAGCGGTATCAGGTTCGAGTTCGGCAGGTAGGCCACGAGCGCATAGCTCAGGCCGGCCAGAGCGGCCCGGCGGCGCCGTGCGGTGCACCTGATCGCCAGCCAGACCATGGGTGGGATGACGAGCAGCGGCACGAGATCGACCGAAGCGGTGAATGGCGCTGGCCAGGCGGGGGGCAAGTACTTCGCGCTATGCGGCTCGAGTCCCATCAGCAGGCGAAGGTGAAACCCCAACGCGTACCAGGCGGTGCGCGCTACGAGGAGCGGACCCTCGTCCAGCCGCAGACTCCGAGTTCGGGCTTGGCCCGACCACGCTATCGGGACCAGCACGAGTGTGAGGACCAAGAGAGGTAGGACTTCTACGGCGGCCCGCACCGCGCGCGAGTGCCAACTGCAGGTCGCGCTGTCCCGGGCGGGCGGCACCTCGGGCCGGCAGCCCAGCAGGCGCCAGACTGGCAGGACCAGGGCCACGTAGGCGGCCACGGGCTTCGACGCCACGGCGAGCACGAAGAACGCCAACACCGCCCACGCGCGGGGGCGCTGCCAGTCGAGTCGATGCTTCATGCCGAGCAAGAGCGCGGCCAGGCCGAACAGCGCCGCCAACAGGTCCTTGCGCCCGCTGATCCAGGAAACGGGCTCGGCGACGACGGGATGCAGCCCGAACACCAGTGCGCCGAGCGCGCTCGAGGCGATGCCGAGACCCAGAGTTCTCGCTAGGCGATAGACCAGCGCGACCACCCCCCCGTACAGTAATGTGTTGGTGACATGGTAGGGGGTGGCGCTGTCGAGCCCGAACCAGGCGTACTCGATCCGGTAGCTCAAGACGCCGAGAGGGCTGGGGTACCCCAGGCTCGGAGTCAACAGGTGCTCGGCAAGCGGGTGGCTCCTCGGAGCCAGGACCAGCGGGTTGTCGAGCAGGTGGAGCGCATCGTCCCAGCTGACGAAGCCGAAGCCCCAGCTGGGAACGAAGCATGCGATCGCCCATAGCGCGCAGCCCGTGGCCACGAGTGTGTCCCGCCAGCGTTCGGTGCTTTTCACGGGGTCGGCAGTTTGCACGGAATGGTCAGTGGTCGGTTGCCATTGTCGCACTCGGCTTCCGTCGTTGGAAGCCGGGCGCTTCGTTACCCTTTGCCGAGCGTCTGAGACGGAGCCACCCCCGCGCGGCGCGCCCTTTCCAGGCACACTTCGAGGCTCGGACACGAACAGTGCTCGGCTGCTTGCAGGTAGCGCTTCATCAAGCGGGCGCGTCGCAAGGTTTTTTCCACTTCGGGGAGCTTCTTCCTGGCCAGCTCTTTGAGGCGCAAAAGACCCCGTTGCCCGCCGTCCCCGCCTTGCACGATGAGCCTGACCTCGCGCAAATTGAAGCCGAGCGCGCTGGCACTCTGGATCATGAAGAGGCGCGCCAGGGCGCGCTCGTCGTAACGCCGTCTCCCGCTGACGCGCGGGGCCTTGGGCAAGAGGCCGATCCTTTCGTAGTAGCGCACTGCCGAAGTGGCGATGCCGGCTGCTTTGGCGATCTGCCCGATGCTGAGGGTACTCATTTTCCCGAGCGTGCCCCGAAAGGCCCACCAGTTCAAGCCAGCTTCAAGTGATGGCGGCTTGAACTGAAGCTTGCTTCAAGTCGTAGGCTTCGATTGCTTCATCGACACAGGAGATCCGTATGCGAGACAATCATTCGAACGACCTCACACCTCTGGCCTGTAACCTGAGTCCAGCGGATCGAGACGAAAGGGTCGCCAAGGTCACGCCACTTCTGGCCAGGGTTCGAGAGATGCGCACCCTGCCGGACGGCTACGCGCTGGATTTCGGCGATGCCGGCTCTGCTGACGACTCGGACACGCGGGCGCTGATCCGCGAACTCGGCGGGTTCGTTGCCCAGGAGCGTGCTTGCTGCCCCTTCATCGACTACCGGCTGGAGGTCGCCCGAGACGGCGGCCCCGTGGTGCTGTCGGTGCGGGGCAGCTCACGGGCTCGCCCCATCCTCGACGAGTTTGCTGCCTTCCTGGAGAATCGGTTCGAAGTTGCCGTCGCCGAACCCTCGCAGCGCTCATCGATCAAGAGCGATTGACTCCCCAGCAGTTCGAAGGCCTGTCGACCGCCGCGTCCCAAGTGATGCGCTAAGAGCTCGCGAATGGTTGAGTCCTACTGCGCCGGCCGATCCTCTTGCTGCGGCGGGCGGGCTCGGTCGGCTCGCGACGGACTTCCCCATTTGCGGGTCCTAAACGAGCCATCCCTCGGGTCGCGGCAGGCGGGCGGCCGGCTCGCCCCGTGCGCTCCGACTTTTCCGCTCTGGCCGGTCGCGATTGGGAACGTTCGCCCCGCGCGGGTGTCTGCCGGGCGATGACTGATTCAGCCAACCTCGTGGACCTTCTGTATGCGAGTCCCCTGCCGCGCATCGACGAAGAAAAAACCAGAGTAGCCGTCACGTTGGCGTTTGCCGGGGGCACGTCGGGCGGCCTGTTCAACGAAGCGCTCGAGCAGGCCGTGGTTGGGCCATCGACCTGGGATCCGGCATGCTTTGCCCAAGATCTCTTCCTGTCGCGTTTCGTCTCGGACTGCTTTCGGATTCGCATCGGGCAAGAGGAGCCGGTCGCCTGCAGCAGCTATCTGGTGCGCGTGCTCGCGCGACCGCCAGCCGATCCGGCCGCGGTGGAGTTCCGGCGGGCCATTGTCGCCGAGCTCAGCAGTTCGGTGACGCTCCGGGCGAAGTTCGAAGAGTTGTACCGAACGCTGCGCCGGCTGCGCGCTCTGCTCGAGAACACGGGCCGCGAGCGCAACAACTGGGACGCCAACCGGCGCCAACTCGACATCCTGGCAGCACTGAAGCAAGCCATCGACACCATGGCGGAGGGTTTCAGCGGTGCCGCCTCGGGGCTCGGCAGGCTCACTCTGTTCGGGGCGCGGGTGCAAGCCAGCGAGCCCTATCGGTCCCTCGCCGATCTGGTTCGTTACGACGCGCGCCTGGCGACGCTCAGTTTGAACGTGGGCGTGGGAGCCGACGGACGTATTCGCGGTTTCGAGATCGTGAGCATTCGCGAAAACAACGACAACCCCTTCGTCAGTTCGCTCTGGAGGCGTTGGCTTGCCAAGTGCGAGCTGTTCCTCAGGGGCTATCGCTTCAGCGACGGTGAAGTGATGGCGCGGTTGATCGATGCGGTGTTCAGCGGTGTGGACCGACAAATCGTAGCCATGATCCCGCTGCTCGGCGATCTGGAGTTCTACCTGGGAGCCCTGGGATTTCGCGACCGCGCGGCAGCGGCGGGGCTTGGTGTCTGCCTGCCCGAGCTGGTAGCGGCGGAGGCGCCCCGCAGGCTCGAGGGCCTGTTCAATCCACTCTTGTTGATGGGCGGCATAGCGCCCGTACCCTGTGACCTCGAAAACGATCGCCTTGCCAGCACAGTGCTCGTGACAGGACCGAACTCCGGCGGAAAGACGCGCCTGCTGCAGTCGGTGGCCTTTGCCCAACTCCTTGCACAGTCCGGCGTCTTCATTCCCGCACGCTCGGGATGCATCGCCCTCGCCCCGGCTCTGGTGGTTTCCCTGATCGAGGAAACCAAGGCGGACCAGGCCGAGGGGCGCTTGGGTATGGAGCTCATACGCATCCGCAGTCTGTTCGAGCGCTTGCCACCTGGAGCCATGGTCCTGTTGGACGAGCTGTGCTCGGGAACCAATCCCTCGGAGGGCGAGGAAATCTTCGAGCTGGTGGTGTCCACACTCTCGCGTTTGAGACCGCAGGTCTTCATCACCACCCATTTTCTCGCCTTTGCCGCGCGCCTCGAACGAGAATCGACAATCAGCGATCTCGGCTTTCTGCAGGTGGAACTCGGGCACGATCGGCAAGCGACGTTCCAGTTCGTCAAAGGCGTGGCCAAGAGCTCACTGGCGGGCCATGCGGCGGCGCGTCTCGGGGTGACTCGCGATCAGCTGGACGCGTTGGTCGAGCGCAATGCCCTGAGCTATCAGTCCAGGTTTCTCTCCGGTGCAGGCAGCTGATGGCGACTTTTCTGGTCACTCACAAGATGTCACCTGCGCTGCGCGCCCGCGTGCAGGCCAGTGTGAGTGGTCGTCGTGTCGGCGCCAACGCGAGCCCGAGGGTCCGTCTGTTGCTTCGTGGGCTTCTGTTCATCGGTCTGCTAGCGCTGGTGGGCTCGGCGTCTTTCTCCAAGCAGCAGGCGGATCAGGAGCTGGAAGCGGAGCGCGCGAACTTGCTCGAACGCTGGCGTGGGCAATCGGCTTCGCTCGGCGAGCGCGACAAGAAGCTTGTCGAGCGCGTCGCGCCTTGGCTCGCGCAGGGGGCGCACCCGTACCCGGGCGACCAAGTGGTGCCGAAGTTGCGCGCTGCTCGTGAGCTGGCAAGCGTGCTCGGCCGCCCCATGGTCTACGTGCGAGGCGAACTCGGGGATTTTCGCGACGCTCGACGCCGCCAGGCGGCCGCGCTCGCTTCCCACAAGGACGCGCTCTTGCTCTGCCTGCTGGATCCGCCGGGGGCACGCAGCGAAAAAGCTCTCCTGCACCGCGTGCATTCGGCGTATGGGGCCGGCGAGCGTATGCAGAGCCGCACCGCTCATGTCGAGCGGTTGGCGGCCGCATATGCCGGCCTGCCGCTGCTCCAGCGGAGCTGGCAAGCGCGTATTCAAGCGGCCGAAAAAGCGTCCGAGCTGCGACTGCTGAGGCGCCAATTCGAGCGCGCGCCGCTCGAGGCTGCGAAGCGCGCCGCCGCAGCTCGGCTCTTGTTGTTCGCCGTCGACGAACCAGCGATGCGAGCCGGTGTGACCGAGCTGGATGGTGAGCGCCCGCACCCCATCCGGATCTACCTGGTGGATCTGGAGTCGGGGCGGTTGCTTCTCAGGATGCGAAAGCAGGTGGACCCGGCGTGGTTGTCCGACGCCACCCGCGCAGAGTATGCGCGTGGCATCGACAGCTGTACGCTCGGCTTCGACGTGCGGCAAGCGCTGAGCGGGTAACGGGCCGCCGCTTACGGTTGCTCTGAGCGGCGCCAGCCCACTTCTTGGGCTGTCACGGGGCCGACGCCGAGCTCCATCAGGTTGTCGAGCGGTGTCTCCCGACCGGGGGCGAGGGGACGATTGCGTGCCATGACCTCGACGCAGCGCTGCGGAAAGCGTGGCACGAGCGTGGGATCAGCCAACCCCTCTGGGTTCAACGTGGCTCCACTCGCGTCGTACTTGTCTTCCGCCCCCAGGGTGTGGAACAGCTCATGAGCGACCACCGACAGCACCATGTCGACCATGGCGTCGCTGAGCTCGACCTCCACGATACCGACGCGTCCCTTTTGTTCGCCGTACCCTTCCACCGCCTGCACCGAGCGACTGGCAGGCGGTCGCGCGACCACGTACACACGGGAATCGTAGCGGGAAGCATCGAGGCCGACGCTGCGATCGATGTCCGATAGGTAGAGCCAGCGATCGACCTGGCTCACCGCCACGTCCAGCACGCCGTCACCGGCCCTGGGTGGCGCCTGCGCGGCGACCGGACCGAACGATGTGAAGCGAAACGGTCGCGGCCCGGAGTGATACCGCCTGAACTCGTGCGCCAGCTGGTCCTCCAGTACCTCGAGCCGTTCATCGAGCCTTCTCAAGGCCGCGGGCGCGACGGGGCGGGGCGTGACGATCACCACCGCTACGCTGAGCGTTCGCTGCCAGTCGGTGCGCGAGCTGCGGCTCTTGGCGTCGCTGAGCCACCAAAGTCCGATCAAGAGCAACACGGTGAGCAATACGCTCACTCTCACCAAGAAAAAGCCACGGGACCAGCGACGCAGCTTGCGGCAGTGGTTGCAGCACGCGACGCCCCGACTCGGCAAGATGCACTCGTTACATCCCGGAGCTTGGCAGCGCTGGCAAACACTCGTGACGAGGCGTTCCGGATGCACCGCGCACCACCCGGGCTGTGGCGTGTGGGCTGCTGAGGTCGGCAATTCCGTGGTGACGGGCCGCATCGAATCGCCAGGAGTCGGAGTAGCCAAGACACCCACAGTGTAGCCCAGGCGTTACCGTCGGCTACGTGGCCGTGTACGCTTTTGGAGCGAGCCCGCCGCCGCGCGCGATTTTCCGAGCGACCGATGGCGGTGTCTCAGGATGAGGCAACCCGCTGCGTCATTCGGGCGGATCCAGCGAGGGTGGGGGCGGGCTCGCCGCGACGTCCTGGCAGCAGCGAAAGCTGATGAAGTAGTAGGTGAACTCGGGAGCGTGGCTGGTGGTGACCGGACGGCAGGCGTTGCGCACGTGACCCCAGGCTCCTCCCTTGAGACCGGCCATTTTCGAGCGGGCGCCCGGTTTCGGCTCGTCCAGGCGCACCCATTCGTCGAAATTGCCGGTGAGATCGTAGACGCCGAAATCGCTGACACAGCCGGTGCGCGCACCGCTCGGGGCGCTTTGATCCAGTCTGGCGAGCTCCGGGTCGCGAACCTCGGGGATCTTCGAATAGATGCGGCTCAGGTTGGGTTCGATCCAGCGGTTGTCGATATTGCACTGTTCACTCGAGCGCTCGAACCCGTAAGGAAAGGGTTTCTCTTCGGGCCCCTCGCAGGCGGCGATCCACTCGCTCTCTCGGCACAGGCGTTTGCCCTCTTTCTGACAGGACCGCTCTGCGTCGAAGAAGCTCACCATCACCGGCGGGTGACCACCTTCTCGATTGGGGTACTCGTAGCGGTCGATACATACGTCGACCGGCCTGCGCTCGCCGCGGCATTGGTTGCTGTCCTTGGCGAACTCGTGACAGATGGTGATGTGATTGGGCTTGTCGTACTCGCTTTTTAGGCAGCGGCGCTCCATGTGTTCACAATAGTCGTGCTTCACGTGCACCATGTCGGAGGGGCACGCGGTCCGAGGGGCGGGCGGCTCGCCGGGAGCCGCCGCGCTGGAGATCGCCTGGGGGGAACGGGCTGCAGCGAGCGGCTCTGGGGAAGCGGGACTTTGCGCGGTTGTGGGACTTTGCGCGGAGGGCTCGCGCGAGGGGGCAGAGGGCACCGGCAACGGGGCTGGAGCAGGTGCGACCGCCCCGCAGCCCGAAGCCAACAGGAGGGGCGCGAAGCAGGAGCCAACGAGGGAACTGCGAGGAGTGTGATCGCGATCCTTCATGGCGGCCTGGTGTAACCCGCTTGACCTCCGACGCAAAGTTCACGGCTTCGAAGGTGGCCCGGCATCCGGCTCCGGTTCCGGCGGGTTCAGAACCAGGTACGGCAGCATTCGTTTGAGACTGCGCACTCCTATCCCACGCACGCGCAGCAGGTCGGTGGTTCGCCGGAAGCGTTTCAGCCGAGTGCGCAGCTCCACGATGGCCTGCGCGCGGCGCTCGCCCACCCCGGGCAGGCGGGTCAATACGGTGGCACTCGCAGTGTTGAGGATCACTTTGCCATCGCGGGTCAGGCCTGGGGGATCTTGCGGTTCGGCATGCTGCTCGCAGAGAGACCCGTCACGTTGACAATCGGGTCGCAGGCTGACCGGCGTTGGCGGCCGAGTCTCGACAGACGCCGTCGCGGAAGCGGTCTCGGTCGGCTCGCCGCTGGTGGGTGCGAGCCACGTGACTGGCGTGCTAGGTGTCGCTTGACTGGCTAAATGGACTCCAGGCGGGCCCACCAACGTGGCCCCGGTACCGATGGCAGCGAAGCCAAGCATGAACAGCGTGATGGCCGCGCCTCGCCCTACGATGGGCAGCCAGGTGCTCGAGCGCAGGGCGAGCACCAGCCGCTGCCAGCGAGAGCCGGTGCTGGACGTCTCCCGTTGGGGGAGAGCCGCGCCGTTGGCCTGGCAGGCGAACGGGGGTCCTACGGGCGACTCGGGAGGCCTGAGTGCGGATTGTTCGGGTGTTTCCATCGAAGGTCTCCTTTCAGGCGGCTTCGCCGCGGGCTCGAAGGGGCTCGTGTGCTCGCACGGCCGTGTCCGGTTTGGACTCGTCTTGCGGGATGTAGTCTCGGATGTGCAGCTCACCGGAAACCGGCAGGGCCTCCAGCTTGACGTTGAGCGAGCCGTCGTGGTTGACGAATGCGATTCCGACCCGGTTCCAGTACTTTCGCGTCTCGGTCTGGCCCTTGCCTTTGGCGGTAGCCACGTCACGTGAGGTAATGGCGTACACGATCTTCATTTTGGCTCGATTCATGATGTCGATTCTCCAGACAAGTGCGCCCGTGGGGCGACGCAGGACGCGGCAGCTGGGCGCACCCACTGCGTTGCTCGATGTTTACGTCGCCGTACCCGCGCCGCTCATGCGAGCCCCATGCCGAGGAATAAGTGCAGCCATTTTCGGACTCTAGCCGAGCCAGGGCCTGGCGGTCGCGACGTTCGCCAACGGCGAATCGACAGGACCCTGGCGAAATGCCGCCAAGACGCTGCGTTGCCGCCCCCGTTGGGGCATGATACTTCCCTGATTCGAGAGCTCTGTTCACGAGAGCCAGCCACCCGAGAGGATTAGCGCCATGGATTCGATCCGAACGAAGCCGAGCGGTCGCACGCTGAGTCGCCGCCAATTTGCCAGGGCCACGGGCGCGGCGAGCCTGCTCGCGGCGGAAGGCGTTTCTCGAATTGCCGGTGCCGCGCCGGAATCCGCTGGCGACGGCGAGAATCTGATCGCGTCACCGCCTCGCGGGTTTTCACCGATGGTGGCGCCGGGCAAGATCACCAAGGTTGCCGCGAAGGGGGACTTCAAGTCGATCATGCAGCCCAACCTGCTCTGGCCGAAACCGGACGTGGCGGCGAAGCTGTTGGAACGCGCGATGATGGAATTCACGGGCGCTCCCAATCTCGTCGAAGCGATGAAGCACTTCATCCACAAGGACGATATCGTTGCGATCAAGCCCAATGGCATCGCAGGTCAGAAGGGCGCCACCATGGCGGTGAACTTCGAACTCATCAAGCCAGTCGTGGACGCCGTGTTGAAAGTGGGCGTGCCTGCGGAGAACATCACTGTCTACGAGCAATACCCGGGGTTCTTGCTCGGGACGCGCGTGAACGTACGAGATTGGCAGCTTCCCGAGGGTGTCAAGACGGGGACCCACAACAACAAGAATCACCCGATGAAGCCGGTGCGTATCTTCAACGGGATTGCCACCCGGTACTGCCGGTTCTTCACCGAGGCCACGGCAGTCATCGACATGACGATGATCAAGGACCACTCGATCTGCGGCTACACCGGGACGATGAAGAACGTGACGCACGGCAACATCGACAACCCGCAAGATCACCACGCGCATCAAGCGAGCCCGCAGATTGCGATGCTGTACAACCATCCCATCGTGACCAGTCGCGTGCGGCTGCACATCACCGATGCCTTCAAGATCATGTACGATCGCGGCCCGCTCGACAAAGATCCTCGGACCCGCATCCCGCACGGCGCTGTCTACGTTTCGACCGACCCGGTTGCCATGGACACCATGGGGTGGAAAATCGTGGATGACGAGCGCAAGAAGCGAAATATCCCGAGTCTGAAGGACTCGCGTCGCGAACCCCGCTACGTCCGCAATGCCTCCGAATTCGGTCTTGGAGTGCACGATCTCGACAAGATCCAGATGCGGACCGTCACCATTTGAAATCGGGCAGCGCAGCTGCGGCTCCCGGCCGGTAGGAAAACGCCGCTCACCGCGCTCGTTCCCCGGCTGGCGTGCACCTGGCCGCTGCTTGGGGCACTATTTCTGGTGAACTGTGAAGTTGTCGAGTTCGCCAGCGTCTAAACCGATGAGTGTGCGCCTGCCCTGGGAACTGTTGATCTGTCTGAGCTTGACGGCTTGCGGCGGCAGCGTGCCACGCCAGCCGCCGGGCGAGCCGCCGACGCCTCAGACGGTCAGCCAGGAAGAGCCCGGGGGGGATGCCTACGACCCCCATGCGGCCGCCCTGAGACGCCAGCTGACGGAGCCCTGGGGGCTCAGGAACGACAAGGACGACCAGCTGCACGCGCCCACGCCGGATTGGCAGAACTGGAAACGCGTCCGCTTCAAGCTGGTCAAGCACTTTACTGGTTTTCGTTACGGCGACCAGCATCACGTCATGGCTCTGGTCTTCCTGCTCGACGTACCTCCCGACTCACACCAGACCACACAGACCTGTATGAATCGCTTCGAGGCGTGGGCACGCCCGCAGCTCAGCGACTACGAAGTCGTTTTCGGGGAATTCCGCACCACGTTCAAGCGTTGGCGCAGCGAGCCTCTTCAGGTCAACTACGTCGATGGGCACGTCGACGTGGGGCTCGATCGCTACCAATTCTCACTGGCCTGGGCCGCGTACCCGGCCTATCCCGATGCCTGTCTGATCTACGCGGTGGCCGTGCCCTGGTTCGAGCAGGGCGAGTTGGCTCGACGGGTGCGCGATCGCTGGGTGAGAGAGGGTTTTCAGCACATGCTTCCGCTGACCGAAACCAAGCCCACGCGCAAGCCCTGAGCCGCGGATGGCTGGGCTGCCGGGCCCGCTCAGCCCTCGACGGAGATGGCCAGAAGCAAGGCCAGGACGTAGATGCAGAAGGCGATCACCCACACGAAGGCGCGCACGCGCATCTTCGCTGCCAGCCCCCAGTAGGGGGCCAATGGGGCCAACACCAGTGCCAACAGGCCCTTGTAGCGCGGTTTTTTCAGACTCAGCCCGAGCGCCAGGGCTAGATGCGCCGTGCACAGGATGGCGAATGAGCTTACCAGCGTTAGCATTATGGGGATGTGCATGTCTTTGGGCGTTGCTCGCTCGAAAAACCTGGGCCCGGCGTTCGACGCGGGGAACCGAGGGTACACTCGTAGTGTCCGTTCTATAACTAGCCAAATCAGTCTCTGCTGGACACCCCCTGCCAGCCAACCCTTGATACACTAAGGAACCCTGTGCCAAAGACCTTCCTGATTCCGGTTGCCGCGTTGCTCGGACTGCTCGTGGCTATTCCTCCCAGCCTCGATGTGGCGCACGCTGAAGGGAGAAATGCCCGCCCCGACGTGATGCCCGTCAAGGACATCAAGCGCGGCATGAAAGGCTACGGCCTTACAGTCTTCGAGGGCACCAAGCCAGAACGGTTCGATGTGGAAGTCATCGATGTTCTGCAAAACTTCCAACCCCAGCAAGACCTGATCTTGATCAAGACGAAGCATCCGAGGCTCGAAGTTACTCGGGTCGTCGCGGGGATGAGCGGAAGCCCGATCTTCATCAACGGAAAGATGGTCGGCGCTTACGCCTATGGTTGGACCTTCGGACGAGAGCCGGTGGCCGGTGTCACCCCCATCGCGAACATGCTGGACGATCTTGCCCGGCCTTTGCCCAAGCAGTTGGACGGCATCCCGCTTGGGGCCCTGCCTCCTCAGTACCGCTCCGCGCGCCATCGTGTCGATGCTTCCAACCAGTTTCAAGGCAAGGTGGGCAGCTATGACGTCGCCAAGCACGCCGGGCAGCTTGCTCAGGCGAAGTCTCGACTGGTCAGTGGCAAGTACGGTGGCATGACTCCCGTCGCCACACCGCTCTTGATGGGGGGGTTGACGGCGGGTGCCATGGCACTCAGCGAGGAGCTGTTGACACCGCTCGGGCTCGAGCCCTTGCAGGCAGGAGGCGGCGGTGCCGAGGATCCGAATGCCCCAAAGCGTTTCGTCGATGGTGGCGCGCTCGGCATTCAGCTCATCCGGGGCGACATGAGTGCGACGGGGCTTGGCACCGTGACCCGAGTCGAGGGCGACAAGTTGGTGGCCTTCGGTCACCCGATGATGAACGGTGGGGTCACCAACCTGCCGACCGCAATTGGCAGCATTCTGTGGTTTCTTGCGAGCGATATGCGCTCGTTCAAGATCGGGATGCCCGTGCGCAGCGTTGGGGCCATGGTGAACGATCGCCAGGCTTCGATCGTGGTGTCACATTCGGTGGAGGCTCCGGTCATTCCGGTGTCGCTCAAGGTCAAAGGCGCTGAGGGAGCGCCTCGCACCGAGTGGAACTTCGAAGTCGCGCACGAAAAGTTCATGACTCCTGCCTTCATGGCGATCGCCCTCGGCAATGCCCTGCAGGCTACGGCTGCCGAGCGCCAGGACGTTAGCTGGACGGTACAGGCACGCCTGGCGATCAAGGACCACGGGGAAATCTCCCTGGAGGACCAGGGAGTGGCGGTGGGGGGCACGCCCGACGAACGTGACTTTGCGCAGAGCCCGCTGGTGAAGGCGGCTGGCGCCATTCTGAACAATCCCTGGGAGCCGGCGGTCTTGCTCAAGGCCGACGTGACCATCCAGCTCAGCTACGAACGCGATCTGCTGCGGCTGCGCGGCGCCGAGCTGATCGACCCCGAAATCGATGCGGGCACCCCGGCGCGCGTCCGTCTGACCCTCGAACCGTATTCGGGGCAATCCATCACGCGGGTCATTTCCATCCCCGTCCCGAGCTACTTGGCCGGTGAGACCGTGGATATTTCGCTCGTGCCGGGCTACACGGTCGAGCACGAGCGCTCGGCTCCCGAGAACTTGAGCGACCTGGTACGCAATTTGGAAAACCAGAGTTATCCTGCCAAGAGCCTGGTAGCCTCCTTCGCAAGTGGCTCCGGGGCAGTGAGTTACAAGGGGCGCATCGCCAAGAATCTGCCTCCGGGCGCTCTGAACACGATTCAACCGGTGACCACCTCGGTGGCGCCAGATAGTTTTGGTACCCAGATTCGCCGTGTATTTGCGCTCGACAAGTTCATGACTGGACGCGATTCGGTGACTGTGAAAATACGGCCCGTGCTCCGCTGAGATCTTCTGATGAAAATGGTCAAACGAAACGTCCTCGGGTCCATTGCTGCCATTCTCTTGTGTTTTACCGTGACTGCCAGCGCGGTTGGCACGCGCAGCTTCTTGTTGGACAGCGAGAAGGACTACGAGGGTGGTGAGCTCGAGGGCGTAGCCATCGACTCCACGGGAAAATTGCGAGCAGGGTTCAACCTGGGCGTGACCAAGATCGCCGACACGGCGGCCATCTGGAGCGCGCTCGAGAGACCCGACGGCAGCGTGCTGCTCGGAACCGGCAACGACGGCAAGTTGATCCGAATCAAGGGTGCAACCAGCGAAGTCGTCGCCGAGACCAAGGCGTTGGTCATCACCTCTTTGGTGGAGGCCTGGGGTGGAATGGTCGTGATGGGCACGTTGCCCGAAGGCAAGGTGCTGAAACTCGAAGGCGGCAAGGTGTCCCAGCTGGTGAAGCTCAAGGACACCGAGCATGTCTGGCAGCTCGCCTTCGACCCGAAGTCGAATTCGCTATACGCGGCGACGGGACCCGAAGGCAGGCTCTACCGCATCAGTCCGGGCGGTCAGGCGCAAGTGTACTTCGATGCCGAAGAGCAGCACTTGATGAGCGTGGTGGTCGCGAGTGACGGAACCGTCTATGCGGGTGCCAGCAACAAGGCCAAACTCTACAAGATTACCGGGCCCGGTAGAGCCAGCGTGCTCTACGATTTCGCGCGCACGGAGGTTCGTGCATTGGCGCTGGGCAAGGCAGGCGAGCTCTATGCGATCGCCAACGAAATCAAGGGCGGAACCGACACGCCGTCCAAGGTCAAGGCGGACAAGCCTGCCGAGCCAGAGTCGGTGTCGAAGCCAGAAAAAGGCAAGGGGACCCTGTTTCGCTTTTCTCCAAACGGCTCGCCAGAAGAACTCTTGGATAACAAGAAGGAGCACTTCGTCAGCCTGGCGGTTGGCGACGACGGGCAACCGTATGTCGGGACGGGCGTCGAAGGACGCATCTACACGGTCGACAAGAACCACAACTCCGTGTTGGTCGCGGATACGGACGAACGGCAGATTGGAGCGCTCGGCTTGACGGGCAAGACTCGGTTCGTGGCCGCCAGCGACCCCGCGGTGTTTCACATAGTGCGTGGCGTAGGTGGAACGGACGCGGTGTGGACGAGCAAGGTGCTCGACGCCGGGCTCAGAGCACAGTTCGGCAGGATGACCTGGCAGGCGGACGGCGGGCTCGAGTTTGCCACTCGCACCGGCAATACCAGCGAGCCCGACGACACCTGGAGCGATTGGAGCCAGGGGCTGGCTGCGCCCGGAGTGGTGCAGAGCCCTGCGGGTCGCTATTTACAGGTGCGAGCCCGCTGGAGTCGAGATCCGAAGGCAGTGCTCAGAGAGGTTCGCGTGCCCTTCGTTACTGACAATCTGCGGGCGGTTCTTACCGAGGTCGACGCGGAGTCTCCGGCTCGTCCCGGCGATACCGGCAAGGAGCTCGAAGAGTCCGGTGGGCCGATCACCGAGAAGGCCGATTCCAAGGTCAAGCTGAAGTGGAAGGTCGACAACCCCGACAAGGACAAGCTGCGTTACCGCGTTTCCTATCAGTTGGTGGGCACGAAAGAGTGGTTCGATCTGCTCAAGCCCGGCGAGGTGCTCACGACCGAGAGCTACACGTGGGATACGGCTGACCTCCCGGAAGGTCGCTACCGCGTGCGGGTCTATGCAAGCGACGAGATCTCGAACCCGCCTCAGCGGGCCAAGCAACACCAGCTCGAGAGCGGCACTGTTTTGGTGGACAACACGCCTCCCGACATCGCCCAGCTGAAGGCCAACGGGCGCATCATCGAGGGCGTGGTGATCGACGGGGTCGGGCCCGTGCAGCGCATCGAGATGTCAGTGGCCGGCAGCGAAGTGTGGTATCCGTTCTACCCCAAGGACGGCATCTTCGACGAACAGCGCGAGGAGTTTTCTGCCGATGTCTCCTCGTTCGCTCCGAGTGGCGTCGCTCTGGTGAGCGTGCGCGCTTACGACAGCGCGAACAACTTCGTGGTCAGACACGTTTCGCTTCGCTAGGTCGTTCGCTTCGCCAGGTCGTTCGCTTCGCCAGTCGTTCGCTTCGCCAGGTCGTTCGCTTCGCCAGGTTGTTCGCTTCGCCAGGTCGTTCGCTTCGCCAGGCTTGGGCTTGCCCCGCCTCGCGCGGGTTGGAGTGGCCGGATGCAAGCACCCCCCGCTGGCCAGCGCGCTGCCGCCGGGGCTCCATTCAACGAAGTGTTTCGGGCCTCTACACTCCTGAGGGTGGCACGCTGTGTGCTTCCTGTTCGGGCAGTGGTACTGTTGTTCGCGATCTTGATATGACTTTACGGCGGCTAGGCCTGATCACACTGGGACTCGTGGTGCCTTTGGCGGCGACCATGAACTGCAGCTCCGCGGGCGACCGCGACATGACTGCCACGGTTAGCGGGGGCCCTGGCAGCACCAGCGGCGGAGACGCAACCCTGCCGCTTGGCGGATCCGCTGGCCAGAGCTCGGACACCGGAGGCGGATTGAATCCGCTGTGTGGAGAGTATCGAGATCGCGATTGCGATCCCGACGACGAGTTGAGCTGCAATGGCTACGATCTGGGTGGAGGTACCGGTGGTACTGGCGGATCGGAGGGCAGCGGCGGCTCGCCAGGCGGTGGCGGCTCGGGCGGATCGACCACACCGGGCAGTGCGGGCCAGTCCGAGGGCGGTGCGGCCGGAGCCGAGAGCAGCGAAGCTGGAGCGGCGGGGCAATCGGCGGCGGGCTCCGGCGGTATCCCGATCGACGCGGGGCCTGACGTTTCCGTTCCTTCGGACGCGGGCACGATCGTGCCTGGAGGCGTCGGTTGCCGCATTCAGGCAGGCGACGATGGTCCCCTGCGCGTGTGCGCGCGCGCCGGAACCGGGGAAGCCGACGCCCCGTGCACGTCGGCCGCGGATTGTGCCGCGGGCTTCGCTTGCATCGGCGAGGGCGCGGCGGGCATCTGTCGGCACTATTGTTGCGATGGGGCCGAGCGTTCCTGCTTGTCGGGGCGCTACTGCGCGGAGCGACCCTTGATCGGGTCGGGCATGGTGGTGCCGGTCTGCGCACGGGCCGACAATTGCAGCTTGTCGCAGCCGTACCCCTGCCAAGAAGGCGAAGATTGCCAATGCCCCGAAGGCACCGCTTGCCTGGTGGTCCGCGGTGACGGAACTACCACCTGCGCGGAGCCGGGCAGCGGACGGGTGGGCGACTCCTGTCCTTGCGCCTACGGGCACGTATGTTCCCAGGCGAGCGGGACTTGTCTAAAGCTGTGCGAAACCGTGTCCGACACGGACCAGTGCGACGGTGGGGTCTGTCAAGCCGCCGCCATGCTGCCAGAGGCTTGGGGCGTGTGCATCAATACGGGTGGGCGCTAGAGGGCTGACCACTGATGGCTCGCTTCGCCTCGGTCCCGACCCCGAGGGTCCGAGGCTGCGCTCGCAGCTCACCGACTCACTGGAGCTGGCAACGCTCGGCAGACCAGGCCACGACGTCGACGCGGCGCGCGAAGTGCAAGAGCGGCTTGCCCTCGATCGTGATGCCGTGGGGTGCGAGCATGCTGTTCTGCTCGATCTCCGCTTCCGCTGGCTGCAGGGGCCAGGGCAAGTGGTGCACCTCGTTCCTCAGCAGGCTGCCGTCCGGTGACCTCGCGTACAGGCAATAGCGCTCGGTGAGGAAATGCTCCAGCGTACCGGGCGTGGACTCGACCACTTTGCCGTTCGGACGGTAGGAGCCATGGAAGCGTACGTCCGATCGGCGTCGTTCGCAGGTGTAGTCGATCGTCTCCGCCGATGTACCCAGAGCCATGTCCGCCCGGTAGTATGGCAGAAAGAAGAAGCGACGGGCGGCCCAGATTGCTAGCGGATTGGTGGCGTCCAGACTCAGAAACCACACGCCGGGTTTGCCTTCGGCCTCGACGTACAGGCGCACGTTCAGCTCCAGGAATTCGGATAGCCCTGGCAGGTTGGGTAGCGGACGCCGCATCACGCCCTCCATGCGGAATGGCACCACACCCACCCAGGAAGTACCTTCGAACTCCTGAACCTCGCACCCATTGGGCACCAACTCAGTGAGCACCTGCTTGGGCACCGGCCAGTGGATGAACAGCAAGTCCAACCAGGACTGCCGCCAGGTCCACTCGCGTTGGGGCATTGGCCACGGCCGGTGGTCGGTGCGAGCAAACGCCGGGTGCATGTCTGCGAAGTATAGCGCCGCTCTCGACGAGCCGAAATTGGAGGCTGCCTATTGTCTGGGCGTATGTGAACAGTGTTCACATACGCGTTGGAAGTTCTTCTATGCGCCCATTGGGAGCGCACCTGGGGAAACGCTGAGTGAACAGCGTTCACAGCAGCACCCCCTCTGGGCACTCAGTCGTCGCCTTCGAGCACTACTGCGCGGGCCCTTAGTCTAAGCCTAGCCAGGTAAACCTGAACGCTCACTGATGTTGACGTTTCGTGAGCGCGGGCGGGCGCGGGCGTAGTCTAGGGAGCTCGTTCGTAGATACGGGCCTCGTGGATGACGAGATTCTTGCCCGGTACGGGCTGACCGATGGTGATACGCAGACGGTCGGCCAGGCTTGGCTGCGGGAACACGACGCGGAACACGAAGCCCTTCGGCGAGTACACCTGCTCGCGGTACAGGCGCAACGCAGGGCGCTCGATCACGCGCTGCCAGCCCGACCGACCCAGGCCGACACTCAGCTCGAAGGACAGCGGCACGTGGGTCACGTGGTTCGGGTTGTCGATCTCGAAGGCCACCAGCACGTGCGGCTCTTTGAACAAGAGCTCGAAGGTTTGCCCGCGCGCCTGTAGGCTCCGCGCGGCCCAGAAAGTCCCAAGATTGCCGTCGATGGCTCTGCCGAGCTCGGTCGGGTCCAGGTTGGTGCTCGCCAGGAGCTCGCTGCTCGGGAGTGCGCGAGCGCCTGCCGGCAGCGTCGGCGTTGCCAGCAGGTCGAGGCTCGGCCCATTCGGCGGGAGCAACGAGAACACGCTGTCGGAGCCTTGCTGGAAGACCCGCCGGTAATGATCGGGCTCGTTTTCGAGTTGTTCTGGAAGGTTGCGGCGTTCGCCTGGCAGGTCCCCAGCGTGCACGAGAATATGGCGAGCTCCGACGGATTGCAGGACGCGCCGCGCGCCGTCGTCGGGTAGATGACGCAGCGCTCCCTCCACCAGGTCCGTCACGGGGGGCAGCCAGCTCGATTGGCCGTTGAGCGAACGGTGCTTGTGGTAGAGCATCAGGTAGTTGTGGAGCGCCAGACCCGCATCCCCGCGAAACAGGCTGGCGCCCGCGTTCAATGGAAGGGCTACGACGCGATCTTCCGCGGGCAGCGTGGCCAAGAATCCGTAGACATCGGGGACCGTGGGGCCCGCCCATACGGTTTTCAGGGGGTGCGGAAAAGAGCGCAGCTCGAAGCAGGTCGTGGCGAGCAGCACGGAAAACGCGAGCGCTTTTGTCCACGGCCGCACGAGTTTCGAAAAAAGCCACGCGCTGCCGAAGCTCGACAGTACTGCGAATGCGAAGGTCGTCATGACGGCCTGCCTGCTGACCTTGCGAATTCCGTTGAAGCCGGGAAAGTAGGTATGAAAGTAGTAGTAGAGCCCATGCACCGGCGTGTGGTTCCATTGAAGCGGTGCAAGGCCCAGAAACATCGCGACGGCGAGCAAGAGCACCGCCAGGTAGAGTCCACGGCGATTGGAAAACGGGAGGGGAGCCCCGACGCGCCGTTCTTGCCAGATTCCCATGACGAATACGATTGCTGCCGCCAACATGCTCTGCGTGAGCAATGTGGCCGCCGCTGCCAGTGCCGCGATCGCAAGCCAGCGGCCGAGCATGACGCCGAGCTTACGCGGCCCCAGAGCGCCGAGCGCACGCCAGGACGGGACCCAGAGCGCCAGCAGCGACATTGCCAGCACCGTGAAACCGGGAAAGGCAATTTCCTCGTGGGCGCCGCGTATCGCTCCGTGATGGCGCATGCCCAAGAGGGACAGGTTGGTTTCGGGGACATTCGCGAAGAAGCCGAGCTTGCCGTCATAGCTCGAAGCAAACGCCAGGCTGCGCTCGAGCGAAAAGCTTCGCGTGCCGCGAAGTAGGGATACACCATCGCGAGCGCGACCACTCCCGCCACGGCACCGGTGGCCGCGAGTTCGAGGTAGACCTTGCGAGGTGGCCGCCAGCGAAGCAACAGCACGACTCCGACCAGCAAGAGCAATGGGATCAGGAACATCGCGTAGTACAGACACGTGCCTATCTGGAGCAAGTAGCAGAGCCAGAAGCCGATCGCGTCGCGCAGCCGCTGCGCTTCGATGGCCCGGTGCAACATCAGAAAGCACGCGGGTATCCACTGGGTAGCCACCAGCTGGATGCGGCCGATCTCGAACATGACGTAGGGGCTGAATGCGAACGCCACGCCAGCCAGAATGCCCGCGTAGCCATTGCCAGTGAGACGTCTGACCAACAGGTAAGTGAAGAACACCGACAGGGCCAACGAGCTCAACAGGGTGACGTTGTAGGCCCACAGTGGGTTGTGCGTGGCAACATAGAATGGCGCGAAGATTAGCGACAGGCCGAAGTGGTTCTCGTTGAAGACGATGGTGTTCGGCAACGGGGCAAAAAAGTAGTCGTCGTAGAGCGATAGTGGGCCACGCCCGAGCGCCGCGTCCACGCGGCTGCCCATGATCATCGTGTTGGTGTAGGCGTCCCAGTAGTAGATTGCCCGGAGCACGTGGTAGCCAGCGGCGCGCGCCAGCGGCCAGGTCATCAACACCGCGGCGGCCAGCGCCGCAGCAGCGGCGGCGAGGTGCATCGCGATCGTCTTCTGGGCGGCGGCTCGTGGCATCGACGGGGCACGCATTTAGGGGCGCTCAGGCCGTCAGGTCAAGCCGTGGAGCAGGCTCACAACAATTCCAGGCCTGACTGGCCCCCCTTGCACTACACGCAAATGCGACCGCGGAACTCGGCCCGAATTCGTGCGAGAAGGGGGCGCCGCAAGTCGCAAAAAGGCCGGTCCGTGCCGGGTCCGCGATTGGTATTTGCGGGATGGCGAAGTAGCGTTATCGACATGAACGACTCGAGCGTCACGGTGTCCGTTCTGATACCGGCCTTCAACGAGGCTGCGACGATCGTCGGCGTGGTGGAAGCCGTGCGCGGCGTTGAGCTGGAGGGCGTCACGTTCGAGGTGGTCGTCGTGGACGACGGTTCGACCGACGGGACTGACGAGATCTGCCGTCGTCTACTGGGAAAAGGCATCGACGTGTACGAGCGTCAGGACAACCGGGGCAAGGGGGCTGCCTTGCGCACCGCCCTCGGGCTCGCCTCAGGACAGATCGCTCTGATCCAGGATGCCGATCTCGAGTACTCGCCCAGCGAGTACCCGAAGTTGCTCGCTCCTATCCTCGCGGGGAAGGCGGACGTCGTGCTGGGGTCCAGATTCGCGGGCTCGGAGGCGCATCGGGTGGTCTACTTCTGGCACATGGTCGGCAACCGCTTCTTGACGCTGCTGTCCAACGTCATGACCGACCTCAACCTTACCGACATGGAGTGCGGACACAAGGTGTTCCGCATCGAGCTGCTCAGGAAAATCCAGCTCACGGAAAACGGCTTCGGCTTCGAGCCGGAAGTCGTTGCCAAGTTAGCCAAGCTGAAGTGCCGGATCTACGAGGTGGGCGTTTCCTACCACGGGCGCACCTACGCCGAGGGAAAGAAGATCGGCATGAAGGACGGATTCAGGGCCCTCTACGCGATCGTGAAACACAACATTTTCAGCTAGAGGCCAGAACCAATAGGAAGGGATGGCCTGACAACCCTGGCGCTTTGAGCGCAGCCTCGCCCTCACCGGGCCGCGATCGAGGCGGAGCGAGCCATGAGTGGTCAGCCCTCCAGGGCCCGCCCGCCCGCGTGCGTCTCGGGCGAGGTGCTGACGCAAGGGCTGGAGTCTAGAGGCTGGCGCCGTCGAAGGTCTCGACCGGTAGGGCCGTTGCGTCGAACTCTTCGAGGCAACGCAGGTTGATGGAGAAGGTGCTCCGGCCTTGCTTGTCTTGGCCCTGCGAAAAGGCCCGCATCCCACAGGTGCGACAGAACTTGTGGTGAATGGCGCGCTTGCCGAACTGGTAGTCCGTGAGCGATTCCTCGCCGGAAATGAGCCGAAACTGGTCTGCGCCCACGAACGCCAGCAGCCAGCCCGCGCGACTGCAGATCGAGCAGTTGCAGGCGAAGGCTTTGGTTGGCGCAGGCATGCTGACCTCGAAGCGGACGGCTCCGCAATGACAACTACCCTCATAGCGTGTTGGCAAGCTGGTAACGTCGGACATGCGCGGAGGGTGGCACGCCCCTCGTCCCGGAGTATTGTACAAAGGCGACATGACCGAGTTCACCTCGCGAGGGATACTCAACCCCCGGGCGGCCTCTGGACGCTTCTCACTGGAGCGCCATGCGCCCGCGGCGGATCTGGAACCCCTGGTCGAGCGTTATTGGGTCATCCATTGGGATCTCAGAGGCCTTTCACCGCACAACCAGGAAACTCTCTCTTATCCTGCGGTCAACATGGTGTTGGGCACCCATCAGCCCGGGGTGC
Organism: uncultured delta proteobacterium; assembly: GCA_963809955.1. Classification (GTDB taxonomy): domain Bacteria; phylum Myxococcota_A; class Polyangia; order Polyangiales; family Polyangiaceae; genus JAICQQ01. The sequence continues at coordinate 37,545 of CAWELQ010000021.1, read as the reverse complement.
ACGGGGTCTGCACGCGCCGCTTTTCTGCCGAGCTTTCCGGTCTCGGTTGGGTGGTCGGCATCAAGTTTCGTCCGGGGACCTTCCGCTGTCTTCTGGGGCGGGACGTCTCGAGCCTGACTGACCGGACGCTGACCGTGAGGGAGGTCTTCGGGCGGGAGGGACTCGAGCTCGACCAGGCGGTCCAGCAAGCAGGAAGTGACGCGCTCCGCGTCGAGCTCGTCGAGGTATTCTTGCGCGGCCGACGGCCGGAAGTGACTCCGGAGGCTGCCAAGGCCCAACGCATCGTCGCCCTTGCCGAGGCCGATGGGTCGCTGCGGCGCGTGGCGGATCTCGCCGAGCGAACGGGGACAGGGCTCAGGACCATGGAGCGTCTGTTCCGCGCCCACGTTGGTGTCACTCCCAAGTGGGTGCTCCGTCGCTTTCGGGTGCAGGAGGCGGCGGAACGAGTCAAGGCTGGCGCCCCCGCCGACTGGGCGGGCCTCGCTCAGGAGCTGGGCTACTTCGACCAATCCCATCTTATCCGCGACTTCAGAGCCCAGGTTGGTCTCACACCTGCCGAATACGCTGCGAGGTGTGCGCAAGGTGCCGGGCCGAAGGGCGACTGATAAGATGAGCGCCATCTGCACACCGATGGCCCCGAGCCTGGGTGGATCTCCCTCCACGGTTTCGGGCCCTCACTGAAATGGGGCCCGAGAGCCTGACCGAGCATCGCGCTCGGTCATTCAATTCGAACCAGAGTTGCTCGGGACGCACTTGCCGGCTTCCCCGTCGCACTCGGCGCTGGGGAAGCCGTCGCCGCAGGTGAGCGGACAGGAGGGGGTACACGATGCGGCTTCGAGCGCCTTGACCAAGTTTTCGTAGACGCTGACCGCATTGCTCGTGCCAAGAGCTATTGGGCAGCCGCAGTGGTCGTGTCCCACGATGCAGGCGGCGTCGGCCCCCTCGCAGGACTGCGCTGCCAACAGGCGCTGCTGAAGGCGTTCGGCTGCGTTGACGCAGAGGGTGCTGCCGCCGTCGGTGCTACCGCTGGCGCCCCCGCCGCCGCCGGCCCCCCCAGCGTCCGTCGTCGCATCACCACCGCTGCCGCCAGTGCCGGCGCCGCCGCTGCCGCCAGTGCCGGTGCCGCCGCTGCCGCCAGTGCCGGTGCCGCCGCTGCCGCCAGTGCCGCGTGCCGCCGCTGCCGCCAGTGCCGACGCCACCGCTGCCGCCAGTGCCCATGCCACCGCTGCCGCCAGTGCCGGTGCCGCCGCTGCCGCCAGTGCCGGTGCCACCGCTGCCGCCAGTGCCGGTGCCACCGCTGCCGCCAGTGCCGATGCCACCGCTGCCGCCAGTGCCCACGCCGCCGCTGCCGCCAGTGCCGGTGCCGCCGCTGCCGCCAGTGCCGGTGCCGCCGCTGCCATCGGAAGTGCTGGAGGTTGCCGTGGTCTGGGTCGTGCTCGACGCAGCGTCCGAATCGTTCGCGTCACCTTGCGTCGTCGACGCGGTGCCACCACCGGTCCCGTCGCTGGCGCCGGATCCGCCACCGCTGTCCGCGGCAGAGGAGGAGCTGCTTCCGGAACCACCGGCATCACTGCCCGTGGCAGCGCTGCTTCCCGTGCTCCTGGATGTCCCGAGCGTGGTGGTGAAAGCGCCGTCGGCGCTCGTGTCCGTGGAGAAGGACGAGCCCCCCTCGGGCGCGCTACAGGCCGCGAGCGCCAGCGCCAAGGCGCTGAGGGTGACACGCTGCGCGTGAACCATGTCGGGATTGTGCCCGATCTGCTTGCCTAGCGCTACAGCGAGCGACGCTGTCGACTGCGACCGGGTCCCGCATGACCGAGCGTGATTCTCGGACAAGGCCCCCATGTGCTCGAGCCGTGGGTGATTGCTGATTTTTCGGCTCAACCAATCGCCGCTTGCTGATTGAGCGGAGCTCGGGCGGGACGATGGAGTACAATCCCCGACATCGTGATGAGGTGAGCGATGCACCGAATCGATTCGAAGGCTCCTACTGATGCTCGAGCGGTCAGTGGAGCGCCTGCCAGTCTGGTTCGCGTGGCGGTGCGCTCACGAGCGGGTGAGGGATTGCTTTCTCGTGCGCTCGGTGGAAAGCGGGGCTCCGCACGGTACGCATCAACCGCGACGGTTGCCACGAAGCGCGAGCTCGCGGTCGCGGTCGACGTTTTCTATCAAGACGTTGACCTCGACGCCTAGCAACGTTGACAGGCACCAGAGCCAAAGCCACGCCATGCTGATTGCGACGGCGGCTAGCCCTCCGTAAAACAGCGTGAAGCGCCCCAGTTGGGCGGTGTAATAGCCAAATACAGCGGTGCTGCCCGCGCCGAGCAGAACCGCCACGGCGGCGCCTGGTATCACGTGGCGCCGGACGCTGCGCTTGCGGCGCACCGAGACCTGAAATAACGCGGCGAAGAACAGCACGGCGACGAGCAGGGCCAACCCGATGCCCAACCATTTGCCCAGCCCATAGGCCGTGATGGGCCCCAGTAGCAACTGGGCCAATGGGTTGCCCGTGTCGGCGGCAACCAGTAACCCGATGGTGCCACTGAGGCTCAACCCACAGATAGCCAATAGAGCGCAACCCAGGGCGATCAGGCGTTTCTTCCACCATGGTCGCGGACTGATCTTGAAGGTGTCTTCGTAGACGCTGATGAGCGTGTGAAAAGCCGAGGAGGCGAGCCACCAACCACTGACCGTGGCCACCGGAGCCAGGCTCGTGGCCTCGAGCCTGGTGAAATGGCGGGCCAAGAGATCGTGCATCTGGTTGGGAGTCACCTCGAAGAGTACGGAGCCCGAGGCAAGGGCCCCATCGCTGGCCTTGATGATCTGGGCGAGCACCCACCCCGCCAGGGCCAGCATGGGCACGAATGCCAGGAACAGGTCGAAAGCCATCGCGCTCGCGGTGCGCGTCGCATTGTGATCGATCAGGTTGGCGATCAGGCGCCAGATCGCGCGGCGCAAGAACCCCCCGGCGAAGTAGGCGCGCGCATGTTGCTCGGCTTGCGCCGGAAAGCGGCGGATGGCACGCAGCATGTCGCACTTTTTTCGCGGATCGCGCGACAAAGTGCAAGCGGCTGGCGTTCATGGCAAAAAGATTGCAGAAACCCCTGGCGCTATGACCCACCATCAGCAGACCCTGACCGTTCGCTGCGAAGGGAAAGGTTTTACCAACATTACCGCGGCTCTCGAAACTACCGTGCAGAAGAGCGGCATTCACACGGGCCTGTGTACGGTGTTCGTGCAACACACCTCGGCCAGCCTGCTCATTCAGGAGAATGCCGACCCGGCAGTCTTGCGCGATCTAGAACGTTGGTTGAGCGATTTGGCGCCGGAATCGCGTCGCTGGGAGCACGACGACGAAGGGCCCGACGACATGCCGGCACACGCGCGCTCGGCGCTCACCAAAACCTCGGAAACAATACCAGTGTCCGCGGGTCGCCTGGCCCTGGGCACCTGGCAGGGTGTTTATCTGTGGGAGCATCGCACCCATCCACACCAACGGCGCATCGTAGTGCACATCGTCGGGGATTAGGGCCCGCGGAGGTGTTTGGCTCGTTCACGGCGGGAGCAGCCCTGGATGAGAGATGCCGTTTTCTTGCGGTATGCCTAGGAGTCCAGCCCCTGGAGCGTTTTCGTGTGGGCATTTCGCACGAGCTTGCTCGGTCGGTGGGCAGAACATTTGCACCCTCGCATCTTGTGAGTCGTTCGGTGCGATTTCACTGGATCGTTTCTCGAGTGTGTCATCGATTCCGGCAATAATGAGTTGTTTCAGAGCCTTCGGGCCATCCGCCAGGGGGCGATCCAGTCGGGCGCTGCTTATCGATGCTACGAAGCCGCTATTTCTCGGGACCGTTGTCGATAAATACGTTTTGTCAACAGACAGCGCTCAGCTTGGCGGTTAGACTGATCGTTCACTCATGGGCAAGCGGGCCGAAGTCACGTCACCGTCCCTGCCGCGCATCGGCGAGCTGATAGCGGGGAAGTACACCATCGACCGAATCCTGGCGACCGGTGGGATGGGAGTCGTGGTCGCGGCCAAGCACATCCGGCTCGACCAGCGAGTCGCGATAAAGTTCTTGCTCCCCGAGATGTTGGACCGAGAGGAGCTGGTCGCACGCTTCCTGCGCGAGGCGCAGGCGACCGTTGGCCTGCACGGTGAACATGCGGTTCGCGTTTACGATGTCGGCACGCTCGAAACGGGGTCGCCGTACCTGGTGATGGAGCTCTTGAGGGGCAACGATCTCGACGAAGAGTTGGAAGTGCGAGGCCCGCTCGAGATCGACGAGGCACTCGACTACATTTTGCAGGCGTGCGAGGCCATTGCGGAGGCCCATCGGGTTGGCATCGTCCACCGGGACATCAAACCTTCCAATCTCTTTCTGGCGCGTCGACCGGACGGTTCTCGCATCGTCAAGGTCGTCGATTTCGGCATCTCGAAGCTATTGGCAGACGAAGCTCAGCGTGGCTTGAACAACAAGCTTACCACGACCACGGCCATGCTCGGGTCCCCGCAGTACATGTCTCCGGAGCAAGTGCGCAGCGCCAAAGACGTGGATGGGCGCACCGACATTTGGTCTCTAGGCTGCGTGCTGTACGAAATGCTTGCCAATGTGCCCCCATTTTCGGCCGAGACGGTCAGCGCTGTGAGTGCGATGATCGTGGCGGACAAGCCTCCAGCGCTGCGCTCCCTGCGCGGGGACGCTCCGGCGGACCTGTGCAAAGTGGTCATGAGGTGTCTCGAGAAGAACCGGGAGAAGCGCTTCCGCAGCGTCGCGGAGCTTGCCGAGGCATTGGCGCCGTTCACCAATGCGGGTTCTCGGGCAGCTGTCGAACGCGTGGTGCGCATCTCCCATGCGCCACGCTACGAGTCGTCGCGCCCTCCGCCGTCGAGTGCGTCCCGGTCGGGTACGGGCGGTGTGGAAACCGCACGCACCGAACGGGTGCGACCCGACGCCACCACAGTTTCCGAGGTGTCTCCGGGCGTCCGCCGTCCTTCGCTATCTAGTGCCAACGAGACGCTTTCGGCGACTTCGACAGCATCCCATGTCGATGAAGCCACCTACACGCGGCGCAACGGGCTGCTGGTGGGAGCAGCGGCTCTCGTGGCGGGGTTGTTCGTCTGGGTCATGTTGGGGAGGGCGCCCTCGGCGAAGTCAGAGCGTCCGAGCAAAGAGGCATCGTCCGCGGCGACGTGGGGTCTGAAGCCGTCCAATACTCCAGCGAAGGAATTGCCTACTGGCATCGCGCCGGACTCGGCGGGCGAGTCGGCGAGCCCGCCACCCCCCGAGCCGCAGGCCAGCGTCCGCGCGCGGGCAAAGCCGTCAGCGAAACCTCTGGCGAGCGCGGCGAAGGCGGCCAAGCCCAAACGCAGGTCCTCGGCGGTTGCGGCTCGCGGTCGCGCCGCTCCCAAGCCCTCCGCGGCAGATCGAACGCCGCCCCCGTCCAGCGCGCCCTCTGAATCCGCCGATAGCGGTGAGTCCCCCAACAGTGCTCGAGGCGAACGTGTACCGAGTCCCGCTTCAATTATCGATGAAGGCCCCCTCGACAGTCGCAAATAGGCGTGCCCGGCGCGTGCTTCGAGCTCTCTTGCTCGTCAGCCCGTTGAGCTGCCTGCTGTCGAGCCACCTCTGCGCGGCGCAGACGGCCAGCCAACGCGCGCTCGCGGAGGCCCTCTTTCGAGAGGCGCGCGCGCTGATGACCGAGGGTCGCTACGCCGACGCCTGTCCGAAATTTGCCGAGAGCCAGCGGCTGGATCCCGGCGGAGGCACCTTGCTCAATCTCGCTGTGTGCCACGAAAAGCAGGGCAAGCTCGCGAGCGCCTGGGCGGAGTTCCAGGAGGCTCTCACGCAGGCAAAGGCCGACACGCGGCCAGACCGCGCGCGGCTGGCGCAGGATCACATTTCCAGCCTGGAGCCGCGGCTGGCGAAGGTCGTCGTGCTGGTGGCGAACGAGGCTCCCGCGAACGTCGCCATCACGCTCAACGGCACGCCGCTGGGGACGGCAGCGTGGGGAACCCCCGTCCCCGTGGATGCCGGCGAGCTGCGCATCAACGCACAGGCTCTCGGGTACGAACCGTACTCCAAGGCGCTCGAGATCAGCGATGGTCGTCGGATCACCGTCGAAGTGCCGGCGTTGGTGCGGAACGAGCACTCGGGTGGAACCACGAGCGATTTCGGTTCGAAGGGAACCGATGCAAACTGGACGACCGCGTATGTCTTTGGTGCGGTCGGCGTCGCGGCAGTGGGTGCGGGGAGCTACTTCGGTGTGCGAGCTCTTCAAGAGAAGCAGGACGCCAATCGACAGTGCTCGCCCGGATGCGACCCCGAAGGGCATCAGGCCGACCGAAACGCCGTTTTCAACGGTTGGCTAGCGACCGCCGGCTTTGGTATCGGCATCGCTGCTCTGGGCGTGGCCGGCTATCTGTACACCGACGCGGACGAGGGGCTCGATGCCACTGGTGAGGCTCAGCGTTCTGGCGAAGGCGACGTGGCCGTTGTCCCCAGCCTGACGCGAACCGGCGCGGGGTTCCAGCTGGCCGTCACCTATTAGAGTCGAGGACGGACCCTGCGGGACGAGTCGGAAGCGGCACCCGACTGGCAAGTCCGATGGGTGGTGCATGACCGATAGGCGCCTGCTAGTATTATCGGGTGCGATTGGCGTGGATCCCTGGGCGCAGCCGCCACCAGGTTCCTGGGTCCCGGTCGTTCAGGATGTGGTCGATCCCTGGCCAGAGCAGAGGGCGCGTCCGACTCAGCGGCTTCCCTGGATTTCTCGATAGCGTAGGAACACCAGTTCCGTGTCCGGGCACAACCGGCCGCGCCGGGCGAGTTCGGCCACTGCGGCCATCGACAGCCACCCGGACCATTGCCACTCGCTCGGGTCGTGCCGAGGCTCTTGCTCGGTGCGGAGCTCGAACACCCACAGCGTCTCCTGCTCTCGAGCTGCCTGGTAGTCGAGCGAAAAGAGCGGTACCACACTTTCGGTCAGGCCAGTCTCCTCCCTCAGTTCGCGCTCGGCACCCTCTCGGGGATCTTCCCCGGGCTCGACGCTGCCGCCAGCGCCCAGCCCGTACAAGTTGGCAAACTGTCGCTTGCTCGATAGACGCTGGTGGACGTACAAGTCGCCGTTTTTGCGGCGGATGATCACGATGGCGATGGTTTGGTGCATGGGCTTTGGCGTCCGCTTCGATTGCTTTTGCATGCAAAGCGAAAGCGCGTAAAGTCCCCCGCGCATGCTGGATTTGCGCGTACCCACCCCCCGGGCATGGCTCGACGTGGTGTTGGCCGACTTCGACGCGTTCCTGCTCGATCACGCCGCGTGTGAGCGGAAGGCGTCGGCGACGGGGCTCTCGTTCGTGGTCCGCTACCCAGATCGCGCTGCACTGCTGGAGCCGCTGATCGAGTTTGCGCGCGAGGAGCTCGAGCATTTTCACCGCGTCTTTCGGGTCGTTGCGGCGCGTCGTTTGACTCTGAAGCCCGACACCAAGGACGAGTACGTGAACCAGCTGCTCCAGCTGGTCAGGCGAGGGGGGGACGCGATGCTGCTCGATAGGCTCTTGGTCGCTGGCATCGTCGAGGCGCGGGGTTGCGAACGGCTCCGCATGGTTGCCGAGGCCCCCCTGGAGCCCGAGCTTCGTGAGTTGTACGCCGATCTGGGCAAGGCCGAGGCGCGTCACCACGCCTTGTTCTTTCGGCTGGCTCGCCTGGTCGCCAGTGATCGGGAGGTCGGGCAGCGCGCCGACGAGCTCCTGGCGCGCGAAGCCGGCATCGTCTCCGCGTTGCCGCTCAGGCCGGCGGTCCACTGAGCGCCCGTGTCCACGGCACCCGGGCAGGCCGTCGTCGCAAAGTATCTCGCGACTTACGCCGAGGCCGAGGCACGCATCCCCTTGGCACTGGATCGGCCCTACGAGGCTGTCTTGGTGCTGCCCGTCCTGGGGGAAGCCCCGTCGCTTCTCCAGGGCCTCACTCGTGCGCTCGGCATCGGTCCAAGCCTCTTGATTGTTGTGCTGAACGCCACCGAAACGGCGGACCAACGGCTTCGCCAGCTGAACACCGAACTCGAGACCTGGCTCACCCGGCAAGCGGGTGAGCGCGTCCAGCTGTGCCAAGAGCCGGCAATCTCGCTGCTTCGCCTGGCTAGCTTCGATGTGCTCCTGGTCGACCGCAGCAGTCCAGGGCAGTGGCTCCCCGAAGGAGAGGGCGTGGGGTTGGCCCGGCGCATCGGTGCCGACATCGCACTTTCGCTGAAAGCTCGGGGACTCGTTCGGGCGCGGGGCTTTGGTTGCACGGATGCGGACGTCGAGCTTCCCGAGCACTACTTCGAAGCAGGCGAAGTTGGGATTCGTCACGCATCGGCGGCACTGTTCCCCTTCGAGCACTTGGTCAGCGACGATACGGAACTGGGTCGGGCCACCGCGCTTTACGAGCTGTCTTTGCGTTACTACGTGCTTGGACTCGCCCATGCCGGCTCCTGCTATGCCTACCAGAGTCTCGGGAGCACTCTGTATGTCGATTTCGACGCCTATGCCCGAGTGCGCGGCTTCCCGAAGCGCAGGGCAGGAGAGGACTTCTACCTGTTGGACAAGCTGGCCAAGCTCGGGACGCTCCGGCGGCTGCACGGACCGACCATTCGCATCCGTGCGCGTCGGTCCGAACGCGTGCCCTATGGCACAGGTCCAGGCGTGCGTCGTCTCATCGGTCTGGGACGTCAGGGCTCGGAGCTGAAGCTGTACGCACCGCAGAGCTTCGAGGTGCTGCGCCACGTGCTTTCTACCTTCTCTGGCTATGCCAGAACGCGTGACTTGGAGCGGGTCAGACTCGAACTCGCTGCGCTTTCCGGGGCCGAGGTGGTGCTCGAGTACCTCCACTCGCGGGGGTTCATCCGCGCCCTGAGCGAAGCCGCACGGCAGGCGCCTTCAGCCGCACAGTTGGAACGTCGCCTCTCGACCTGGTTCGATGCTCTGAAGACCCTTCGACTGATTCATGCGCTCCGCGAGCGCTGCCTTCCGATGCTGGGCTACAGACAGGCGCTTTCCGAAGCTCCTTTCACCGGCGGCCCTGCCGCGTCGCCGACAGAGTCGCTCCGAGCACTGCGCGAGCAAGAAGCCGAGCTGGGTGATTTTGCTGGAGTTGCTCGGGGCCGAAGCGGTCCACCGGGCCGGTGACAGGGACGCGCCAACTTTTCGTGGATAGCGGTGGTCTTTGAACGATTAGGGTTGTTGCCGGTCGACGGACCGTGCTTGACTCTCCCGGCTCGGCGTGGCCGAAAGACACGGAAATGATGCGACAAACGCACTTTTACAGCCTTCCGCGTGCCGTCCAGCACCGGTTCGTCGAGTCGACCCGTGGCGTCGGGGTGCCGGCACCGCTGCTCGTGAAGCTCCACAAGAGCCGCCGCCACCTGTGGTGGGCGTTCGCTGCGGCCCTGATTGCGGCGGGTTGGCTGGTTTTCGCCTCCGTGGGCTACGGTGATCTCGACAGCCCGCTCGCGCTCTCACCAACCCCGCTGGTCCTGGCGCACGTGCTATTCGCTGCCGGCCTGACCTATTGCGTGCTCAGAGCTCAATCCGAGGGCTTCGCGGCCAAGCGGACGCCGTACGTCACGGGCACCTTCCTGTTCCCCTCGGGCGTCGTCGTCGCGGGGCTCTCCAAGTTGAACGTGGCTCCCATCGAAGGGCTGACGGACGTGCGCGTCTCCGGGTCGAGTGTCGAGGTCGTGGTTGGCGGCAACACCTTCTCCTTCGTAGTCGCGGACAGCGCGCAAGCGAACGCGATTCCGGCCGCGATTCAGGAAGCGAAGACGAAATATCTCGAGGCACGAGCGTCGGGAGACTTGCGCCAGCAGCTCTTGTTGGATCCGCTCCAAGACAGTGGAGTTCCCAACCCGTTGGCGCCGACAGAGCCGTGGGCTCGGCCCGTCTTCATGAGTCTCTGGCTTTCGCTCGTGCTCGTGGCGGTGGTGAGTGTGGTGCTGGGCTGGGCGGTTTTTTGGGTCCGCAACACCTGGAGCGGCAAGGCGCTCTATGCCAAAGCCGTTCAGCTCGATAGCAGTGACGCTTACGAGAAATATCTCGCGCGTGGTGGCAAGCGACCCGAAGTCGAAGCCATCTTGCTGCCGCGCGCCGAGCTGAAGGATGCGGAGGCAAAACACAGCGTCGAGGCCATCGAGCAGTACATCAAGGCGCACCCCCAGACGCGTATCGCTCCGGAGATCACGGCAGCACATCGCAAGGCCCTGCTGGTCGCGCTGGAAAAAGCCAAGAAGACCGGTAGCCTCGGTGCGCTCAACGACCTGCAGAACAAGCACGACGGCTATCCCTTGATCCAGGGGGAGCTCGAGGCCGCGAAGCAGGCCATCTACGACCGTGCGCTGCAGAACTTCAAAGCCCAGGCGGCGTCCACTCCCGAACTGTTGCCCTTGGTACAGCGGCTCATTCAGTACTCCCGAGCCCACGGGCCCAAGGTAGAGCTGCGCTTCCGCGTGAAGTATTCGCAGAACTACGAGCACATCGAGGACATCGTCAAGAAGAGCCCCTACTACACCGGCCCGGGCAGCCTGCCGGGGCAGTTTTTCAAAGGGAAGTACCCCTTGCAGCGCGAAGCGCACATGGGCAAGCGTCTGGTGGCGCGTCTACAAAAGGCCTTTCCCGAAGACGTGCTGGACTTCGAAGTGGGCGCGCGTGTTTCCGACTCCGACGGGGACTTGCCCGAGGTCGAGGTTCCGACACTGTTCATCGAGCACAGCGTGACTTTTTCGGGTGGGTTCGTCGGGCTCAAGCGGCAGGGCATGTTCATGGGCATGACGCTGGCATACCGAGCGGTGTTCCGCATTCCGGGCCAGAAGGGCGATCAGCTCGAGTACCGTATTCGGCTTTGGCGGGCCCCCAAACAAGAATTGATTGACGGAGCCAAGGACGCCGAGGAGATCTACGAGACGCTCGCGACGGACGCTTACGACACCTTCGTCCAAGAGTATCTGGAGTACTGGTTCAAGAAGCCTTAGGGCCCGCGAATGGGGAAGTGCGGTCGCGAGCCGGCCGAGACCGCCGCGAGGCGGGCGGGCTCGTTGTTCTCGCTCCTCGCCCTAATTCAGTCGGCCTCAGGTGCGTTCGCGGTCATTCTCGCACCAAGGCACGGTTCCAGTTCTACGCTTGCCCGCCGCGGAGGTGTTGCCGCTCGGTCACGCGGGGTGTCACTAGCTGTTCACGCTGAGCGCGCTGCGCGCCTGGCGCAGGGCAACGACCCTGCCGGCACGTGGGTTGCAGTCATCGAGCAGAGTGAGATCGCCGAGCAGAGTGAATCGTCGCCAACCATCGAAAGTTGGGGCCGGCTGGCAGTGCTTGCCAGCAGTCTGACGATAACTTCGCGAGGGTTGGCGTTCACTCCGGTGGCGACAGTGGACGGTGGATTCCATATCGAGTCCAGCCGTGCCGTGGCGGCCGTCGGCGCCGAGCGGACCACCTTATGGGTCGAGAGTGTGGTTCGGGTGATTGGAAGCCGTTTCGTGCTGGTCGTGCCTCTGTCGCCCGGAACGGCAGTCGACCCCGGCGAACCCGACTGGTTCTCCTCCGTGGAAGCGGCCACCGCGCCACGCGTGCTGCCTCCGACCAAAAGCAGCCCTGCCGGGTGTCCGGAGCTCACGGGCGTCCACGACACCACGAACGAGCCGCACGCCGAAGGAGTCGCGCCCATTGCTGTCGATGTGCTTTCGAGTTTTGCGGGGCTGCTGGACTACATCCGCGAGGGAGACCTGGCACTGGACGACCCAGCAGCGAGGACGCTCGAAGAGCGCCGGGGGGAGTTTCTCGTTCTCGAATACCCGGTCGTGCGCGGAGCACCGCTGTTGGTGAGCCTCAGGGTACGAGAGGCGCTGCCACTCGGCGAGCTTCTGGCGCGCCTGAGCCCCCTCGGACGTCTCGGAGCCGTTCCGCTCACGCTGGTGATCATCGCCGTAGATCCGGTGCTGGTCCTGGCCGAGCGGGTGCTCAGCGCGGACGAGGTCGAAACGACCTGGCTGTCCGACCGCAAGTCCTCGGACTACCCGGAAGCGCGCTCCCGTTTGCTCGACCGGAGCGGGGGCGATCTGTGGATCCGGGAGGTGCTGGGAAAGACGGCATTGTTCGAGTCCTACTTCCCGGACGCCTCGAGCGAAGTCCCGGCTGTCCCCTTCGACTTCGGTAGACGGCTGGAAGAGCGCGGCTACGGGTGCCCTGATTGGTACGCCGCGGTCTCGCTCGCTCGGGCCGAGGGCAGAGTGGCGCCGAAGGCATGCGCAGCGGGGAGTCTCGCGCGCATGGAACCCACCACCTGCGTCCCCACCGAGGGGAGCTGGGACCCCGACCTGCGTTGCGAGGGCATCGACGATCTGGCACTCGCGTTTTCGGGGGCCCCCTTGAACGACCTGATGCTGACCCGCTACGTCGGTCAGCTTCCAACCCGCGCCACGCTCGAGCGCGGGTCGAGCGATACGACGGAAGCTCGCACCGTGAAACTGTATGCCGACACGAGTTCGGGAAGTCTTTGCGACAGTGTGCCGCAGCCGGTGGTGGACCACTCGGAGCCCCCGGACAACTACGTGGCCACGAGCGGGCAGCCCGTGCCGCCTGGAAGCCAGACGGACGGAGTGCCCCGTGTGCCGAATGGTCCGAGCGGCCCGGACATCGAGGTGGTCGTCGCGGTGCACTCCGACTCCTGCGGCTCGGGCGACGGCTCCGGTACCAGTTCCGAGGGAGCCTGCAGTGGAAGCAGCTCTTCGGACACCGAGAGCGACGGCGAAGCCTGCTCGGGTGACAGCACGTCCGACTACGAAAGCGATGGCGAAACCTGCTCGGGTGACAGCACGTCCGACCATGAAAGCAGCGACGAAACGTGTTCGGGGGACAGCTCCTCGGAGGCCGACGGCGAAACATGTTCCGGCGACGGCGGCTCGGAAGCTTCGTGCTCGAGCGACGCAGGCGGTGGCGGCGAGTGTACCGTCGTGCGAGCGCGCGTGCCCCGCCCCCGACTCAGCGTGCTTCTGCTGGCCCTGGCCGCTCTTGCGCTGCCGCTCAGGCGTCGCCAGCGCACGAGGAGCTGGTGAGGTTCGGGCGACCCGGCGGACGACAAAAGGCGAGTGATTCCCCGGGTTGATTCCCCTCGGTAGCCGGGTTTGTGATACACCACTCGGCCGAGGGCGAACGTCGAGATGCCAGCCAATCCTCCGAGCTTCAGACGCCGCTGGGCCATTCCTGTGTTGGTGCTCGCGGGTGCCGCGCTTGTCATATTCTGGGGCTTCTATTCGCTCGACCACTGGCTGGCGGGCGCGAGCCATCCAGCGACACCGACCAGTCCGCTGGAGCGCTACCTGCAGTTCGACCCGGACAAGATCACCGACGCGGTCAGTTCGCTGGCTGGAATGATCGCCGCCGTCTTCGGCATCGTGATTACGGTGGTTTCCATCATCGTGCAGCTCTCCGCGGATCGCTACGCCGGGGTGGCCAGCATGTTTCTGCGGGATCGAGTCAACCTGGGGGTGATGGCGTTCTACGTGATCGCCTGCGTGTGCGGCGTGTGGCTCAGCGTCTCATTGCAAGACGACTACGTGCCCCGTGTGGCGTTGCTCTCCATGATTGTAGCCACCACCATCGGGTTGGTTTTGATGGGGCCCTACTTCGGCTACGTGTTCTGGTTCCTGGAGCCCATGAACATCATCGATCGCATCCGTCACAACGCGGTTCGGGCGGCCACCCATGGCGCGGTGACGACGGACCACGGAGAAGCCTCCAGTTTTCAAGCGCGTACGCTTACCGCGATGGAAGAGCTGACGGACATCACCAGTAACTCGATTTCTGGCAAGGACAAGATCATCGCCAGTGGGGCCGTGGATGCGTTGAAGGACTTTGCACTCGAGTACTTGAAGAGCAAGCCTCGCGCGACCGCCAATTGGTACTCGATCGGTGCGGATATCTTCAAAAACCCCGATTTCGTCGCGATGGATCCCGAGAGCCTGCGCGATCTGGAAGCCCGCAGAACCTGGGTCGAGTGGAAGGTAATGCGGCAGTATCTCGGTATCTATGGGGAAGCTCTGGCGTCCATGCGGGACATCAACTACCTGATCGCCATCGATACGCGGTACCTCGGCGAGGCAGCGGGGGAGGCGAAGGACGAGGAGCTGGTGACGCTGGTTTTTCGCTTCATGAACTCGTACTTGCGGGCCACTCTGAACGCCAGAGACGTGCGCACCGCCTACAACGTACTGAACCAATACCGCTTGCTCATCGAGGCGATGCTGCGTCTAGGCAACGGTCCGGCTGCGCTGGATGGTGTGCGTCACATGAAATACTACGGTCATGTCAGTTTCGATATGAAGCTCACCTTCGTGACCGAGACCGTTGCCTACGACATTTCGGCATTGTGCGAGTACGCGCACGAGCTATCCGCTCCCGAGGAAGCGGACATGCTGAAGAACTTTCTCGAGCTCGACCGACCACTTCGGGTGCGCAGTCAAGAGAGCGCGCTGCTCGGGGTCCGCAAGGCACAGGTGAAGTTAGCAGCCTATTACCTGTTGAAGGGCGAGGAAGCCAAAGCCCATACCATCTCCGAGGACATGCGGGCTGAGCCCGAGGAACGGTTGATGGCGATTCGAGACTCGCTCCAGCAGGTCACCAGCAAAGATTTCTGGGAGATCATCGATCGAGGCAGGAATTTCGAGTTCATGCCTCCAGCCCAGCGAGAACACCTACCGACGTTCTTTTCGTGGCTTCTGGGGCCGGATGCGGTCAAGCCCGCGTCCAAACAACCCCCCGCCGGGAAAGCTCACCGCTAGCACCGCCGGAAACGCACCTTCGCCGATGCATGCGGCCACTTTTGACGGTAGCGGTAGAGTTGGCGATCTGTTCGGTGCTCTGGCCGGGCTCTGCCCGTCAATCGCTGAGATCCAGATCTGCGTAGCTCCGAATGACCCGGCGTGCGCTGGCGTAAGCCTCGGGGGTCATATTGGGATCCGGTAGCGCTATGACTTCGATTCCCGCGGCGAGCGCCGCCTGAACGCCGGCCGGCGAATCCTCCACGACGAGACAGTCTTCGACGCGCGCTCCGAGCTCGCGTGCCGCAACCAGAAAGATGTCGGGGGCGGGTTTGAGCTCGCGCACATCCGGGTGATCCGAACAGATGACACACTCGAACAGCTCGAACCAGGCGTGGCGCCTAGTCTTCAACTCGAAGTACCTCGTGCTGGAACTGGTGGCGACGGCTAGTTTCTTCCCGGCTCGCGTGAGCTCATTCACCAACGCCTCCGCTCCCGGGATTTCGCTGGACTCCGGGAAAAACGACAGCAAGAGTGGCTCCTTCCGCGCGAGGTACTCTTCGGGGGACAGGGGGAGGTTCAATTCGTGGATCAAGTGGCGCGCGCTGGTCAGGGCGTCGCGTCCCATCATCTTGGACTTGACGGACCAGTCGAAGACCTTCCCGTACGGAGAAATTACCTCCTGGGTGGCTCGTGTGTAGAGCGGCTCGGTGTCGAGCAGCACCCCGTCCAAGTCGAAGATGATGTGTGAGAATCCGGAAAAATCGCCCACGATGAGCCTGCGTCTTAGCGAAACTTGGCAGACAGTGCCAGGGTTCGCGAGCTCCCGCGCCGCCTCACTGTCGAGCCAGGCGGCCCTCGGATTGCCCGGAGCTCTGCTGGCTCTCCACGACCTCGAGGAAATCGCGGCCGATGAGCTGACCTTGCTGGTTTTCGACCTCGACGCGCACCACCCACGGGCCCCGACTGCCGCGCGGCGGGCGGACGGACCCCATCATGAGGTTACCCTGGCGCTTCCAGTGCACCTTGACCGGATCGAGATTGACCGAGACGCGGGTTTGCAGGTCGGAGGTCTTGTCGACGGGACGGCCCGCGCCGTCCACCAGGCGCACCTTGACCGTGACCCGATCTTGTGGCCAGTGCGCGGTTCTGGGACCGATCTCGACCAGCGCCTTGAAGATCTGAGGGGTCAGAGTGAGCTTCACCTCGCCCTTGCCAGATGGATCCTTGAAGCGCACGAGCGTTTGCCCGCTGCGGGCCAGGCCGACCGACTTGGGCGCATCGACGAAGTAGCTGCCGGTGCCGTAGGTCATCTTCAGCCCTTCGGCGGCCACTAGTGGCAGGCGCTGGTGCGGCAGCAGCAGCACCCCCTGGCCGTCGGCGGTGGCGCCCGGGGGCAGCTCGACGCCCATGACTCGCAGACTCGCCGGTGACGAGACGGCACCCTCGACGCCGAACTCGTCCAGGGCGCGGGCCATCACCAGATACTCCCCAGGCTCCCTTCCGGAGAGGGCTGTGGAAATCGTCGCGATGTTCGCGTGCGATACCAGCGACAGCTCGGAGCCCTGTTTCTTGAGCAGCACGATCTGGTAGCGCTTCGCGTCCGATACCGGCTTGATGCGGACATTGGCGTGAAAGCCACCGCCGGGCATGGCCACAGTCAGGCGTTGGCCGATCTCGAACTCGGGCGCGGGCAGCTGGTCCACTTCCTTGCTGAGCCCGTGTTCGAGATCGAACCGACGGGTCTGGCCTGGGTGGAGCTTCCGCCACCGGCTGCCCTTGCCCGTCAGCATCTCGTGCCCCACCGCGGTGAAACTGATGGCTTTTGGACGAGCCACTGCCACGACGTGTCCGCCTTGGGCCACGGCGGACTGGCCGCCAGGGCCTATCAGCAGCACAGCGACCTTGAGTGTGCGGTCTTCCGGTATGGTCACGTCGACCCGGCCTCGCGACAGGCGGTACACGTGCGTGGGCGTGGCGCCCCCGCCCGGTGCGCCCAGACGTAGCTTCGTGCTGGGCATGCGCTCGACCTGCGCGTCGGCCCCAATTTCCAGGGTAGCCCCCCCTGGAAGCGTTCGAACCTCGGCGGCGGTCGCTGCTGCCGGAGGAAACAACTCGTGGGGAGATTTGCCCAGCAACAACGCATTCAGGTTCCGCGGCTCCGCGCCTGCGGTGGTGGCAAACAACGTCGCGCTCAAAAGCAGCGACAAGACGTACTTCGGCTTCCAACCCATGATCACTTTGAACGGTCAGCTAGCCGTCTGTTTCAGTGCACTGGCTAGTGAATTTGGATCGCAGTGCGCGGGTGTAGGTCGCATTCGCGTAGTTGTGCAGAAACCGGTGCAGCTGGTTTCTACGATGAGTTCCCTCGTGAGCTTGACGCTCGGAGGGATTTGGCTGAAACCCTACCTCGTGGAATGTCGGACCTCTCACTACGGAGTCACGTCATGCTGAGACGTAGCCAGCTGTGGGTGCTCACGCTCACTCTGACCCTCGGGGCCGCGAGCTCGGCCTGCGAACGCACACCACCGGAAGTGAAGCGGCCGAGTGCCCCGAACGCTTTGCCACCTTCCCCGAGCGCTTCAGCAGCAGCTCCGAAAGCCAGCTCCGAGCCGGAGCCCGCTCGCGAACCGGGCCAGGGCGACGCTGAAATCCCATTTGATTTTCCAGCCGTGCAGAACGACGCTCCGGTCGGCGGCTACGTGCTGGCGCCGCCGCGCTCCTGGATCGATGCGGCCGTGAAAAGGGGCACGGGCAAGCAGACATTCATCTACTACGGGGGGTGGATGAAGACGCCGGGGCCCACTGCTTCCGAAATCGAAACGCTGACCAAACAGTCGAGCGTCATCCCCAATGCTCTGATCATCTCGATCCCTCGGTCTCAGCGGGCCAAGCCTGGTGACGTCGTACTGACCAGCTGGGCCTCGGGTACCGGAATGCAACGAGCCATCGTGGTTCAAGGCGAGTCGGAGGCAACTCCCAGAGTACGCTACCTGGACATGAGCCTGGATAGCCCGACTGGTTGGGGCGAGCGCGAGGACACCCTGCCTGCCAACACATTCGTCCGCTTGGAGCGCCCCGGTCAGGTCGGCACGACGGCAGTCTGCAAGCGTGGGTCGAGGCACATGCACTACGTCGTGACCGCCAGGAGCGGTGACCGGCTGCTGGGGTATGGGTTCGCTGGCCATGTTGCCGCTTTCGATGCTGGCGACTGCAGCTTTCTCCCCATTCACCCCCGCTTCAACAAGGGCGAGGCAGTCTACGTTCCCGTAGTCGGCCGCTACGTTCGCGCCACGGTGCGCAAGGTCGACGGGGAGGTTGGCAGGGCCTGGGCGAAATACAAGACCGAGGACGAAGATCGCGTGGTGGCGATCGCATTGCTGGATGTCGCCCACTCGCTCGAGTAGCGGCACCGAGCCTTCCTGCGAGCCCGACACGCCATTCGCGCCGCAGAACGTTCGCCTCCGAGGTTCAGCGACGTCTCTTGCTTGCCGAGGTCACGCGGGCGGGATCAGGAGGTGGCGGCAGGATCGTTGGGCGCCCGGAGTGCTCCGCCGGATCCACTGCGTCCTCGAGCGCCTCCTGGTCGCGTTGCTGCTGGTCGTGCAAATGCTTCAGAATGGCTTGCAAGAGGGCGCCATCTCGTCGCTGAATGGCCATATCGAGCAACTGAGTCGTGCCCTGGGCGCGCGGCAGGGTGTCTCGCACCAGCTCCGCGAAGCGAAGCGTCCGTTCCAGATCCGGGGGGCGGCGCGCGGGCTCGCTCGGCGGAGCGCAGGGGATGGTGTCGCGCACGCTGGCCCCACTTGGCTCGTGGACCACGGGATCGAGCGGCTTGGCTCTGGCCCGCTGCCGGCGTCTGAGCGCCTCCTGGCGGAGTTCGGACGAAAGAACACGAATCTGGGATGATTCGTCAGCGGCCGGATCGAGGGGCAGCGCGGCTGCGTCCCTTGTCGTTGTCTTGCTCATGGCATCGCTCTTTTCGTGTCCCGCTACCTTCTCGAGTCAACCGTCTCCAAGCACGATTCATTCCGAGCTTTTGTTCCTACGATCGAAGGGTCCGGCCGATCTTCGGCAGATGTCCAAATTCGCTCGTGGATGCCTTCGGAAAACGTCTGACTCAGCGAGCCCTTACACCCAGCGTCTCGCCCCCTCTCGAGGCCGACGGAGTGACGGTCAGGTGGCCTTTTGTGGCCCGAGGGAACTCGAGCCGCGACAGGATTGTCGCACTGTCGGACGTGCTCGAACCTCGGGCCGAAAGTGAAAGCTGTTTAGAGTTGCACTCTGCCTACCCAGCCGCCCCAGCTCTCGAGCCTGTCGGGGCTGCTGACGAGCCACGGTTTGCCCGGTAAGCGCTGAGCGCCGCAGCCAGGGCGCGACGTCGTGTACGCTCGATGCGCCGAACGATCAGTTCATTGAAGTGATAGATGCGTGCATGCCATCGCATGTGCAACCCGCCGAAGGTGGTCAGCTCCAGTCGCGTCGCATCGGAGAAACCCATTTCTACGCCTCGCCCGTTGACGTTGAGTTGGACGAGCGTCGCGAGTGGCCGCCGCCGGACCCAGGGGCCCGTCACAAATACCAGCTCGCTATCGTTCACCAGCAGCCGGGTACGCAAGAGCCCCGTCAGCAGTGGGATGCGCGCCGCCAGGCGTCCCCAACGAGTTCGGCAGGGAAACCCGTGCAAGCGGAAGGCTTCTGGGCCCGCGGCTGGCGCGGTCAGGAGCTCTCTGGCTCGCTCGGCAAACTGCGTTGCCAGGCCCGACAGCGTCACCAGCCTTCCGTCGCGCAAGAGCACGCTCAGAGTGTCGCCCGAGACGCTCACGCTCAACACCGATGCGGACCTCAGCTGGAATCTACGCCACAACCCACGAATTGTCAGATGCGTCACACGAAGCGTTACTCGCGCTGGCAGAGGGCAGCGTAGGAGCACCAAGGCGAGCAATAGCAAGGCCAACCCACCCGCGAGCAGGCTCCAGCCGCTCGGCTTCGAGTGCGCCTGCCAGCGCGCTGCGACCCCCGACGCGACGCCGACAGCAAGCAACGCCTCGGTGACCACCGGGTGGTCCACCATGAGCCGCGCGCCGGACACTTGCCCGTCGGGGCAAAAAGTATCGTGGACCTCGTGTCGAGCTGTCCCACGGACTTGCGCCTGATCGACGAGGCGCATCACGGGGCTCGGTCCGCCGCGTGTTGGTACTGATAGATCGCAGCGTCGACGCCGTAGTGAAAGGCGAGGTTGTTGCGATAGTCCGCCTCGAATTGTGGATCCTGGCGAGCGCGAGCGAGGCTGGCGGAGTCGATGACACCGCGGGACCGAGCTCTTGCCAGGCCTCGCTCGACGAACCCCTCGGTCGTTGCCTTGAGGGCCTCGAACTTGCCGTCGGCACGTACCCTCGTCAAGATCGCCTCGGCTTCGTGCGCCGACTGACCTAGCAAGGGTGCTTGCTGCTCGACGAAGCCACGCGGTAGTTCGCCACTGCCGAGGTTCAGAAGCGCGAGAGCCATCGCGTCGTGAGCTCTGGCCCTCGCCAGCGCGTCTCCTTGCTCGTGGGCCTCGACCCACCCCGTCCTCGAGTTCTGTGTCTGGGGGCTAACACGCGTTTCCCTCATGATGCTGCTCCTCGTAGGTGTCTTCTCCGTTCGGCGAATGGCATCTCGGGTTGCGTGAAATCGCTGCGGGCGTTGCCTCCAGCTGTCTCTCAGGCTTTTCCTTCGTGAAACCGGGACCGAGTTGTGGGATGCACAGGCGGGTGGACGGAGCCTCTCGCCCCTACCGGCCTCGACGGCCGAGCCCCCTCTCTCCCTACGCGGCGGCCTGGCGCGAGTACGCCTGGCGGCTGCGTTGCGCCCACTTGCTCTTCGCATTCTGGCTGGGGCTGCTGATCTTTCTGGCCCTGCGCTTTCGTACCTGGATTCTGTTCGTCATGTTCCCTGCGCCGCTAAAAGCGGCATGCTTGAGGAGCTTCCGTTGCCCTCGCTGCGGCGAAGCATTCGGTGTCTCGGAGGACTCCGGCTGGTGGAATGCGGCACGCATCAACCGGTGCTTGCATTGCGGCCTCGACAAGGGCGTTCCGGCCGACCCCGACGACCTGTCGCCCCCGGCGAGCCGTTCGGGCTGAGTGTGCGTCCGGGACGCTGCCCGGCGAAGTGGCAGTTGGAAGGCACCCGAGGTTCTCACGTCGCGAGCCAGGGAGAAGCTGGTGTATGGTCGGCGAAATGGCCGAGCAGAAGTACCGAACGAAACCGGTGAGCACGAGCGGTATGCCCCCCGGCATCCCCTTCATCGTCGGCAACGAAGCCGCCGAACGTTTCAGTTTCTACGGGATGAGGGCGATTCTTGCCATCTTCATGACCGAGCATCTGCTGGGGCGGGGCGGGCAGCTCGACACCATGACCGACGTCCAGGCTCGCTACTGGATGGCGATATTCATAGCGGCCACCTACGGCTTTCCCTTCATCGGTGCCATCGTCGCCGACGCGCTCTGGGGAAAATACGATACCATCATACGGCTCTCGATCGTGTACTGCCTGGGCCACGTGGCCTTGGCGCTCGACGACACACGCGTCGGGCTGTTCACCGGGCTGACTCTGATCGCCATCGGTGCGGGGGGCATCAAGCCCTGCGTGTCCGCGCACGTGGGTGATCAGTTCGGAACGACGAACCAGAAGCTGCTGCCCAGGGTCTTCAGTTGGTTTTACTTTTCCATCAATTTCGGCGCGGTGCTTTCCCAAGCGCTGACCCCCCTTTTGCTGAAGCACTACGGCCCGCACGTGGCGTTCGCCGTTCCAGGCGTGCTGATGGGCGTGGCAACGCTGACTTTCTGGGCGGGTCGCCGGCGCTTCGCGCATATTCCCCCGGGGGGCCGACAATTCGTTAGGGAAACCTTCAGTCGCGAGGGGCTGTCCGTCATCGGTCGGCTGGCGATCATCTATGCGTTCGTTGCGATGTTCTGGGCGCTCTTCGACCAGACAACCTCCGCTTGGGTGCTGCAGGCCAAACAGCTCGATCGCGTGTTTCTGGGCGTCGAGTGGCTCCCGGCACAGCCGCAGGCAGCGAACCCGTTTCTGGTGCTGTTGTTCATTCCGCTGTTCTCGTACGTGATCTACCCGGCCATCGATCGAGTGTTCACGCTCACGCCGCTCAGGAAGATCTCCATCGGCCTGTTCATCACCGTGCTGGCGTTTCTGGTTCCCGCTTATCTCGAGATCCGACTCGACGCTGGCGCCAAACCAAACATCGGCTGGCAATTTCTCGCTTATGCGATCATGACCTCCGCGGAAATCATGGTTTCGATCACCTGCCTGGAGTTTTCCTACACTCAGGCACCCAAGCGAATGAAATCGCTGGTGATGGGACTCTTCCTGGCAAGCGTTACGCTAGGAAACCTGTTTACTGCCGCTGTGAACTTGATCATCGAAAACCCCGATGGAAGCGCCTCGCTCGAGGGCGCCAGCTATTATCTATTTTTCTCCGGTACGATGCTGGTCACGGCGATCCTCTTCGTTCCCATCGCCATGTGGTACAAGGGGAAAACATACATTCAGGAGGACGAGTCCCCGCCGGAAGCGGAATTGGAACCGGTGGCTTGAGCCCCGTCTCCGCCAAGAGCCGCCGTGGGCTCCAGACTCGCGCGGGCTCGTGTCTGCCTGCGCCCACGTTTCAAAAGAAGCCGCGCACGATGCAGCGCTCTTCGCTGCACAGGGCGGCGACGTCGAGTAGCTGTGGCGGATCCGTGCACGGGGGACAGGTTTCGTTGGCGTCGCACGCGAGGGTCTGAAAAGCCTTCTCCTGGTCGACCGCGATCGCCACCAGGGAAGCGGAAAGGTCGCACTCGCAGCAACGGGTGCTGCGCAGTTTGCAGTCGTTGCTTGCCGAACACGCGCTGATAGGGGTGGTCGAGATATCGACCAGTTCGCAACGCCCGCTATTGCAGCGAGCGAAGAGGTTGTGGTCCGGAATCGGCGTACAGCGCTTGCATGCAGTGTCAGGCGCGCATTCGCGCTCGTGGTACGCATCGACAGACGCCAAAGCGATCGCTATCGAAGTGTCGCGCGACAGGTGAGCGCAATCGGCACAGCAGTCCTGAGCGGTGACCGTGCAGTCGCTGTTGACGGTGCAAGCCAGGAACGATTCCGGCAAATCCGGTGGTGTGCCCCCGGTGGTGGACGCTTCTGCGCCCGCCTGCGTGCCAGTGTCGCTCGAGTCGGATGTCATGGCGCCCGTGCCGCGGCTGCCACCCGAAGTGGTGGTCAGCGTTTCGCCGCCGTTGGCCGTGCTCGGGCCGTCCGGCGAGCGTTCGGTTCGACCGCAGGCTCCGGCGACCAGGGCCAGGACCGCCACGCCAGAGCCGATCTGGGTCAGGTGAAAGAGCGCCGCCCGCATGGAATGTGAGCGTGCCTCGAGTCGTGCAGGCCGTCAGCTCCTTTGTCACGCAGCAGCGGCGCGCCCCAGAGTTCGCAGCAAATGCCTTGCTGGCGGCCCTCCTGTCCCCGGGGCTGTCGAAGCCCGCGCAGCGGACGTCGGAAGGTGCGTGGTTCTCTGTGGCGTGAGCGCCCGACCGCGCCGCGCGAGACGATCGCATCGATAAGTCTTCGGGCTGCTCGCGGCTTTTTTGACTGGTTAGGTCAGCGTCTGGGACAATTCTCGCAATGGATAACGGCGACGTACGGTTTGGGGGTGCGGATTCACGCCCCAGGTGGATGGTTTCCAACGGGGCTTCGGTGGTGGGTCCCGTGAGCACGGACCTACTGATCAGAGGCCTTGAGGCAGGGAAAGTGCCGCCCGATTGCTGGATTCGAGATCAGGACTGGTCGGCCTGGCGGGCGGCGCACCAGATTCGAGAGGTGAGCGGGTGGTGCCGCAGCCAGCTCGGCGATGAATCGGCATTCGAGGCCGGCGAGGTGATGTTCGGCCGGGGGTTGTCGGGTGCGATGGATGTCGAGGAAGTCATCGCATTCGCTTTCGATGCTGCCATGGCCGCCCTCGGGGCAGAGGTTGCGGTAGCTCATCGCGTCCGCGAGCCACTCTGGTTGCCGGTGACGTCTTGCGTCCGGGGGCTCGACCCCGAGGGCGTGCTCGGACAGGTGATCTGGAACTTCGATCCTGCTTACGCGACAGCCAAGCAGGGGCGCATCGTGCTCGAAATGGCGGGTAGCTCGTCCGCAGGTCGCGCCATCGGGGCCCGGTTGTTTCGACCGGATCGGCCGCCCATGGGCGTCGCGATGTTTCCGATCCTGCAAGGAGACGGGGTGACGGCAATGATCGAGCTGGCGCGCTCCGATCATCCGTTTCGCAGCTCGGACACAAAGACCCTGACACGTCTCGCGTTTGCCGCTGCAGCACAACTCTCTGGTCGCTGAATTGCTCGCCGCTAGGGCCCGCTCGTCCTTCCAGTGGGCGCGCGCCTTTTCAGCGGTGGGCCTCGTCCACGAAAGCCTCGATGGCGCCGACAATGTCGGTGTCGATGTCGTCCTGTGTCCTACCGGTCTCGCGAAGATGGGTCTTGGTCGCCTGTAGTGAATGGTTCCCTGATTCGACGACGAAGAGAACGTTGTTGGCCTTCATCTTCTTCCGCACCGTGTCGAGCAGATCGAGTGGACAGAGGCTGTCACGAGTACCCTGAACGAACAGGATAGGCGTGGCCAGCGCCAGCAGGACCTCGTCGCGCAGCGAAGCCTTCTTGCCCATGCCCTTGAGCGGATAGCCCAGGCAGATCACCCGATCCACCTTCTCTTCGAGAGCGACATGGCACCCCACGCGCCCGCCCATGCTCTTTCCGATCAGCACCACGGGGCCGTCGTGTCGTCGTGTTGCCTGCGTCAGGGCCGTTCGATGAGCGGCGATGAGCTTGTCCAGCTTGTCTGGTGATCGGCGTCCGGCGAGCATGTACGGGTAATCGAAAGTCTCGACCTTCCCCAGACGTGCAAGTCGCCGCGCCCAAGCCTCCATCCAGGCAGATGTGCTGGGTGCTCCCGCTCCCGGAGCAAACAGAAACAGTGGCCGTGCCACGCGATGTAGTTTGGCCCAGCGATGCGGGATCGAGCGACCCCCACGTTTGCAAAAAAACAGCGGCCCGAAGGGAGGGGGGGATACCTTCGGGCCGCTGAAAAACGAGCTTGGAGAAAAAAAACAGCGGCCCGAGGGGAGGGGGGGCACCTTCGGGCCGCTGAAAAACGATTTGGAGAGAAAAACAGCGGGCCGAAGGGAGGGGGGGCACCTTCGGCCCGCTGGAAACTGTCTTTCTTTGAGAAAAACAGCAGCCCGAAGGGAGGGGGGGCTCTCCGGGCTGCTGGGTAATTAGGGAGGCGATAGTCCCGGTAGGGGGGGCATTCCGAGACACCGCCTACGCCCCACCCTTAAGCACGCCACGTGCCAAAAATATTTGACAGAATACCGAGGTGTTAACGGAATCGTCTCCAGAAAGCCTTTTCAACTTCGAAATGAAGGTTGCAGCACAGCAAACATGGGTGCTCGCAAAGAGCACAGGGTGGGCGGGAGGACTACCCGGCCGGTTTGCCAGACTCGGCGGTCGACACGGCACATTTGTTCCATAATTCGAGCTCAACAGATGAAGTGGTCTCTCAGGCTGGCCCGGGTAAGCGGGATCGACATCCGGGTGCACGTGACCTTCGCGGCCGTGCTGTTGTTCGGGGCTCTTCAATACGGCGAGGTGCACGGCGCCCGTGGGGCTTGGTTCGGGGCTCTGTTCATGTGCTGCCTCTTCTTGTGCGTCGTCTTGCACGAACTGGGGCACAGCTTGGTGGCTCAGCGACTGGGCGTCGGGGTCAAAGAGATCGTGCTGCTCCCCATTGGTGGCGTTGCCCGACTCACGGGAGATCCCAAAAATCCACTGCACGAACTCGCGATCGCGGTGGCCGGGCCGCTGGTCAACGTGCTGCTTGCCGTGCTCACGTTTGGCGTGGCACTGGCTGCGTTCGGTCCGGGGGCGGTGCTCAGCGAGGCCTTTCGTGATTTTCATCAGCTGGGTCCTTCTTTCGCTGCCCTGCTCAGCGGGCTGATCGTCGCGAATCTGGTGCTGGCAGTCTTCAACATGATCCCCGCGCTGCCCATGGACGGCGGCCGAGTGGCGCGCGCGCTGATGACTTTGGTGTGGGGGCGCGCTCGAGCCACCATCGTCGCTTCGGTGTTGGGTCAGTTGTTGGCGCTGGCAGTGTTCTTCTTTGCGATCTACGCCGAGCAGATCATCCTGGCCGTGATTGGGGGGCTGGTGTTCGTCGCGGCGGGCAATGAGCGACGGCTTTCACGCATTCGGATCGCGCTCGCTCGCTTCACGGCTGGCGATGTGGTCAGTTCGGCCCAGGTAGTGCTCGAGCCCGGCGACGCCATCGGTACCGCACTCGATAGGGTGCTCCAGGGGCCTCAGACTCATTTCGCCGTCGTGCAGGGAAGTGAGCTGTGTGGCAGCATTTCCAGGGCACAGGTGGTCTCTGCCGCCGCCAGCAGAGGGCTCCGTGCGTTCGTCGCTGGCTCGATGCAGCGAGACGTGTTCCGCGTGGACGCCGAGCTGGCTCTCGTAGAAGTCCAAGATCGCATCATGGAATCCGACGGGCGCCCGGTTGCGGTGTTCAGTGAAGGCGCCTTTCTGGGCCTCTTGACCAGCGACGACCTGTGGCGAGTCGGTGGCATCCTGGCTACCCTCGGCCCCTTCGGCATCCAACGCGGGAACTAGTGTCCGGTTTTGGCCAATTGCAGTACGATGTCGTTGCTGATTCGAACGCTGCCTCGAGGTAGGCGTTGCATCGAAAAGAGTGGGGTGCATTCGGACGCGCTAACTGGCGCATCACATGCAACTCCGGCGCTCTGCGCGGCCCAGTGCACGATGGCTCTAGGGTCGATCCCGCGCTCCCTGAGCTCCAGAAGGCTCAAGTCGTCGTGTCGCTTGGCCAGCCGGCGTCCTGTCTGGTCGACGACCAGCGGCACATGGTAGTAGATGGGCGTCGGCAGCCCGAGTGCTCGTTGGAGCAGAAGCTGTCGCGGCGTGCTCGACAGCAGATCGTCGCCACGCACCACCTCCGTGATTCCCTGCTCTGCATCGTCGACGACGACGGCGAGCTGGTAGGCTGGGGTTCCGTCGCGGCGCCCCACCAAGAAGTCGCCCACCGCACCTCTCACGTCGAACGCGTGGCGGCCCGAAAGGGCGTCCGTGAAGTCGACCAGCCCGTCGGGTACGGCGAAGCGCAGCCCGACTTCGCGACCCGTGCGCCGATGAGCTTCTTCCGCAGATTCGAACCGGCCGCGGCAAGTTCCAGGGTAACGGGCCTCTTCACTGCCTTGTTGCGGAGCGCTCGCGGCAGCCCGGATTTCTGCACGCGAGCACACGCAGGGATAGGCGACACCAAGCTTCACCAGGCTACGCAGGGCCTCTCCTAGACGCTCGAGTTCGGCGGACTGCACGCGTACTTTGCCGTCCCAATCGAGGCCCAGCCATTCGAGGTCCCGGCACGCCTGGTCTCGAAACTCCGCACGGGCGCGAGCGCCGTCGAGATCTTCGAGCCTGAGAATGACACGACCGCCTTGCGAGCGGGCCTGCCACCAGGCAATGAGGAAACTGCGCGCGTGCCCGAGGTGCAATAGCCCCGTAGGGCTCGGTGCGAGGCGCCCGACCGGGAGTGCGTCTGATGGAATAGCGGGTGTGGGCGACAGGCTCCAAACATAGCGCGACTCGCGTGGGGCGCGACCCGAGCTCACATGTTTTCGACGCTCTTGAGCATTTCGGGAACG
Source organism: uncultured delta proteobacterium (assembly GCA_963809955.1). Classification (GTDB taxonomy): domain Bacteria; phylum Myxococcota_A; class Polyangia; order Polyangiales; family Polyangiaceae; genus JAICQQ01. The sequence goes on along the minus strand of CAWELQ010000021.1, from coordinate 10,025 downwards.
AAGCTGGAGCGTGCGCGGATCAAGAGGACGCGTCTCGGCGGGTTCATCAGACGTATTGTGAAATCGAACGTGCCGAGCGTTTCACCCAGCATTTTCGAGTCCCGGAACTCTACCGTGTAGCCTTCCCTCGACTCCTGAATGTGCTCGACTTGGGCCTGTGCACTCGCGGCGCCCAAAAGCATTGCGACGAGCACAACAAAACCGCTGCCCCTGCTCAATGGATTCATCGACGTGACCTCCAGTGCTGAGACACTCGCGATTCGGATTGGCTTGGGGCCGCGGTTCGTTATTTCGGGCAACCGCAGGAACGCACGGCGGGTTGGTGATTCTGAACCACCCCGGTGGCGCGCGCGCAGCGCTCCCCGTCGTCGCCGTCGATGCGGCAGATCGCATCCCGTGCCCTCAGCAGCGAGGCCCACGCCTTGCACGCCCTGCAGGTCGCGTGTTGCGCCATGTCGCTGGGTTCCAATCGCCTCTGGACCATCAGCCCTCGGTCGCAACTGCAGTGCTACTGCTACTCCAGGCGCTCAGAGGTCCGTGGCCGCGGGTTCTGCGTCGAAACAAACCCGCTTGTCTGATCTACGCGCTCGACGACCTTGCCGAGTACAGTCCATCGAGCCTTGGGTCGCCGTCCGAGGCGTGGAACGACCGGCCCGGCCCATTCGGTGGGCCGCCGCGAGTCTCGAGAGCGAGTTGCATGCGAATCGCACACAAATTATCTGCAAATCGCATGCTTTTGCGACACTTCCAGGGCTTCCCCTGGGGCTTCGCCTGGAGCAGTCCTCCGTGCAATCCCCAACTGGCGACCCACCAGTCGAAGGCCCCGCCGGCAGGCGCGGCAGCGCGGAGCAAGACACGCTTGATGCGCGCATGCCCCGCGCCTGACAACGACACGCTCGGGCAGGCTTGCGATCGGTGGAAGCGGAGGCGTGGCTCTGACGACTGGGGCTCGGGCTCGGGCGGGCGTGCTGGAGCGGAGGCGGGGGTTCGGCGTGCCGAGCCGGCTCTCCTCGTGGTCGGATGCAAATACGTGCGCGTGGCAGGAAACACCCATTGCCAGGGCCATTCCCTCGGTGCGTTCGGATACTTGCCACGCAGCGCCCGCGGAAGCTCGACGCAACCTGCTCCACCATTCAAGTCCCTCTCGTGCTGATCGCGGACCAAGACAAGCGCCGCCAATGCCTGGTTCTGAGTCGACGCGCTCACACCGTGCTTCGTCGCCAGGTTCGACAAGAACGCCGACACCTCCGCTGCACCCAGCTCCTCCGGGGGTCGCAAGCCGTGAAACCGAACGAACCGTCGCACCCGCCCGACATACGCGTCGGCCGTCTTCGCGCTGTAGTGCCGCACGGCAAGCGCGGTGCGTACCCGCTCCAAAAGGCGCGGCGCCTTCGCATCCAAAGACATGCGACTCCGCCCAGCAGAACCCATGCCAGCCCGGCCCCAACAAGCACCCACTACGAATCAGCCGCCTTGTGCTCTCTGCCACCGCGGACTTAGGTGGCGACCCAGCGCCCCATCCGCCACTCGCCACCCCCTTCCGCCCCCTTCGCCCTGCAAAACCGGTTTTATGCAGACCAACCTAAACACCAGCGAACACACTGCGAATCCGCCAGCACGATCCTCGAGAACTGACGGCTCCCCCAGCTCGACCGCGGTGAACCAAGACGAACCCGAGCCGCCCCTCCCGCGGCGCAAACACTGACCGGTAGACGACGCGCACAAAAACCCGCAAGCTACGCGGGCTAATTTAGAGTTAGCCAGTCCAAAACCAGGGGAGCGCGAGCATAGTCGCAGTGGTGACCAGGAACACGATGACCTTGAGCGCAATGCCTACCGTCGACAGTTCCTCCACGGGATCTGACGCATGGACTCGCACTACGATCGGGGGAATACCACCGTCGAGCTCGGTCAGGTTAGCTGGGTCGTCCAACGGTTTCACGGATCTGACCTTGGATCGATACGGTCCCAACTCCACGCGCTCAGCCTAGCACGTTGCTCGGTTTCAGTTTGTTCGTCTGGAACTTGGATCCCGAGTTTGCCGGCGCTGGATACCTTCGAGCTCGGACAGTATCCTCGCGGGCTCGGCCGGCGCGTTGTGAACAGAATCGCAAGTTCGGGTGGCTACTCGGTCGGTGCGCTGGTAGAGTTTCGGACATGGGTGACCCGTTGACGGCCGACGACATACTGCCACTTGTGGTGAGCTTGAGTCCCGAGGAGCGCCAAAGGCTTTTTCGCCTGATCGCTGCAGCAAGCAAAGATGTCGAGGCCTACGGGGCTCAGCCACCACGCAAGGATGAGTTCTCAAGCGACGATGCCGCACTGGAATGGGACTCTGGTGGTTGGGAGAACGTGGGGTGAAGCGCGGCGAGATCCGCTGGTACACGTTTCGCCTCCCAGACAAGCGTCGCCCGGTCTTGCTTCTGACTCGAGACGGCGTCATCGAGCATCTCAACGAGATCATAGTCGCTCCAGTAACGAGAACGATCCGGGGAATAACCACCGAAGTTGTATTGACCGCGGAGGACGGCATGCCCGTCGCATCGGCGGTGAACTTCGACCATGTCGCATTGGCTCAACGAGATCGACTTGGTCCAGTGCTCTGCGTGCTCAGCGATCCCCGATGGCCAGAGGTGCGCGCTGCTCTGCTAACCGCGTGTGGCTTCGAGTCCGAGCCTGCTGGCTAACACAGTAGCGTTTTAGGGTCGACGAAGCCGAGCGAGCCTTGCGAGTGAGGATCGGCCGACGCTAATGCGCGAGTTGAACAAGCCTCGGGGGAAGTGAGCCGGTAGCCAGCTTGGGTATTTCAGGACGGGGCGAGGTCCACACCGGGACGGCTGGCGATGCGGCGAAGCGAGGGTGAGCACAAGCGGACTTCGTATTGGGCTGTGCAGGTGTTCTGAGAGTTGAAAGGGTGAACAGGGGTTTGCACGCGGGGGATGGAGCTCGACGATGGCACGAAGTGGTGTGCTTGGCTGGGTAACGTGGGGTCATGCGACGAAGACCCTTGTACAGGCGAGCACGCGTGAGGGTGGAGCGCGTGCAAGCCGGGGTGGAGCAACGCAGGCGAGGGCGGGAAGGGCCAGGCACTCGTGCGCCCAGAGCCGTCGAAGGAGGCGCACACGGTAGGACTGGCAGTGTGGACAGCGCCTGCGGTGATGATGGGGTAGTGGCGGTTCGGCGGCGTCGGTGGGTCGTGTCAGCAGCAGCTGGAGCTGTCGCAAGGTGTGGCGCTGGCTGGGGTGAAGAAGCCCGAAGGTCCTGACGCGGTGTAGGCCCTTGAGTGTAGCCACCGGTGAAGGAGGGTCCCAGATCCACCGATTTCACCGGTACCCAGGGGACCACTTTGGTGGCGGTGATCGCACGGGTGCGTTGCGAAGCGGGCTTGGCCGGGGGACGCGAGTAGCCGAGCATGGTGGTCCTCGTCGGTTCGAGGGCGGAGAGAGTCAGTTGCCGGCTTCTGGGCGGTACCCCTTTCCGTTGCAGACGAAGTGTTCACAGCGCTCGGTCAGGCGCTCGGCGATGACTTGGGCATTGAGAGGATCCGGGAAGACCTTGGGCCATTCCTTGAAGGCTCGGTTTAATGCGGAGAGAGGTGTAATGCGGAGTTGTTTTGAGGATGTCGAAGAGGACGTTACCTCGATGGCTTCCTGCTCCGCATTACGGAGTGGGCCTTCAGAGAGGCGATCAGCTTGTCCGTGGCTCTGAAGCGCCCGGATCGGAGCTTGGGTGCGACCATCGCTTCGAGGGCCTCCAGTTTCACAGATGGATCGGCGCGCGTGTACATCTCGGTCGTCTGCATGTGGGCATGTCCGAGCCACAGAGATACTTTGCGCAGGTCCTTGGTGGCTTGCAGCACCGTGAGCGCGCACGTGTGCCGAAGGACATGGGGGGAGACGCGCTTGGCCGTCAGCGAGGGGCAGGACTTGGCTGCTGTGTTGACGTGCTTGGCAAGAATGTACTCGAATCCCGAGCGCGTTAGGGCTTGGCATCGAGAGTTGAGGAAAACCTCGGGCGTAGGCGCCGTGCCACGCACGCCCAGCCACGCGCGCAGGGCCACAGTGGTGACTTTCCATAGGGGCAGGCAGCGCTCGCGGCGGCCTTTGCCGTGGACGAGGATGCTCGCTTGCGGCTGAAGGGTTACATCGCCGAGTTGTAAGCCGACCAGCTCTGAGACACGCAATCCGGCGGCGAAGCAGAGGTGGAGCATCGCACGGTCGCGAAGGCCATCACGGCCAGACGGGTCGGGCGCGTTCAAGATCGCGTGCGTTTCTTCGACCGTCAGGTGTCGGACCAGGCGCGTCTCGGCCATCTTCATCGGGATCGCCAGGATTCGCCGAATCTGATCGATGGCCGCGGGCTCGCGGAATTCCAGAAAATGCATGAACGACTTGATCGCAGCAAGCCGGACGTTTCTTGAACTCGGGCGATTCCCGCGGGTCGTCTCCAAGTGATTCAGGAAGTCGACGACAAGTGGCGCATCGAGCTGCTCCAATCCCAAATCTGAAGGCGGAACGTGCAACCGATTGCTTGCGTATTCCAAGAGCATCTTGAACGCGTGAGCGTATGAGTCTGAGGTGTGGTTGCTGGCGCGTCGCTCAACCGGCAGTCGCTGCTGGAAGAACGCCGTGATGTGTGGCGCGAGCGGGATCATCGCTGTCCTCCCATGACGAAGTGCTCGCAGCGATCTGCGATGTCGGTCATCAGCTCGGGCACGGCTTCCAGGTACCAATACGTATCGCTCACCTTGGCGTGACCGAGGTACGTGGACAGTGCCAGCATGTGGCGGGTAATCGCATCACGCCCGTCCGGACAGGTCTGGAGGGCTCGCACAGCGAATGTGTGGCGGAGCGAGTGAGGTGTCGGTCGTGGCCGGTGCGAGCCCGGCAGACCGATAGCTCGGGCAGCTGTGCGGAAGGCGACCTCGACATCCTGAAGCAACAAGGGTTTACGGCGCAGCGAAACGAACAGGTGGGGCTCCGCGGGGGCGTATGCAAGCCGTCGCTGTAGATACCGCTCGAGCCCAGCTCGAGCCGTGTCGTGCAGTGGGACCAGGCGGCTCTTACGGAACTTAGAACACCGGATGACGAGCCCATCGGGTGTGAAGTCGTCCAACCGGAGACGGATCGCTTCTGAGCTACGTAGCCCTGTGCAAGCGAGCAGCGCAAAAAGCGTACTGTAGGTGTCGCGGCGTAGCGTCTTGTACCCCGAACGAGAGGCAGCCGAAATCAGCTGTCGAATCTGGTCCGGCGAGAGAATGTACGGCGTCGGACGGGACCGCTTCTCCGCCCCGAATGCCCGAGGCGGGACCTCATGGCCGAGGTCTTCGGCACGGAGGTAACGGGCAAGTCGAATGATGTGACCCAGTCGGCGGGCGCGCTGAGGTACCGAGCGGGCGAGTCCTGCCCATTCGACGGCAACGGACGAGCGAATGTGCGATTCGTCCCTCGCTTCCGAGAATGCCGCGAAACTCTTGAGCAGCAACGCTTCCGAGCGGAGGGTGAAGCCGGCGGAGCGCCGGACCGCAACGTACGACGCAACGGCATCAGCTAGCATGGCTGCACCTCCGGCCACGGCTGGGCAATTTCGCCGAGCGCAGTAATGTCGACTTTGGCGTAGATCTCCGTCGTTGTGACGGAACGGTGACGCAGAACCGCCGCCACATCGTGCAACGAGGCGCCGTGCCGCAGCATCGACGTCGCGGCAGAATGCCGCAGAAGGTGTGCGGCACCGCGACTCGGGCGGCTCACCTCCGCGCGGGCGAGAGCTCGATCGACGATCACCGAGACGGCACAATGCGAGCGGAACGCTTGCAACGGTGCACGGCTGCGGACAAAGAAAGCGTCCGTATCTGTCTGCGGCCGACCATGTGTCAGATACATGACTAGCGCATCTCCCACCTCACGACTCAGTGGTAGCCGCGTCTCACGGCGCCCCTTGCCAGACACATGAATCCATCCCTCCTTCCAGTCGATGTCGCGGAGCCGCATCTGGACGATGTCCCCGGCCCGCAATCCCAGCCGCGCAAGCAGCAACAGAATCGCGCGATCACGTTGGCCGACGGCAGAGGAGGTATCACAAGAGGCGATGACACGCGCCACATCGCCGTCAGACAGGTAGCGAGGCAGGGACGACAGGCGCCAATGAGCAAGAACGGGGACGGCGCCCTCCAAATTGCTAGCGCACCGACCTTCAGCGACCAGATACCGCAGAAACATGCGAAGCGCCGTCGTACGCTTTTTTGCTGCCGACCATCCGCAAGTACGGCTGCCCTCCAGCACAAACTCGCGAAGGCCATGCGCGCCCCAAGTGCTCGGCTCGTCGCCAACTCGTACGAGGAGCTCACGCAGATGCCTTTCGTAATTCGCCAGCGTGTGCGTGCATGTCCCGCGCTGCTGCCGCATCCATTGAAAGAAGCCGGTGATCATCGGTGACGCGGGCACTGTCGTCTCGACGGCTGAACCCCGAATAACGCCCGCCTCCTGCAGGTGTGTCAGGAAGAGGTGGACGCCGTGGAGAATCTGCAACTGAAACGAGTGCCCGAACTGCGGGCATCGCCCGCCGCGTTGCAGGTGACGGCGAAAGCGCCCCAGAGCCGGGCCGATTGGGCCGGTGACCGGCATCCCGGTGCGGTCCGTCCAATTGGCGAAGTGCTCCGCGGCTCGCAGATGTCTGCGGACGGTGATGGGCGCATAACCGCGCAGGATCAGCGTTTGCGCGAACGCGTCGAAGTAGATCCCGCAAGGTCCATCGCGAAGTGCCTGAATGCGGGCAGCGGACTCAAACAACTTGGTGAGCATGACGTCCTCCTTTCAAGAGAGAGCGTCACGGTAATGCAGAGTCACTCTCGGCCGACCTTCAGCTGAATCCGGCCATTGACGCGGTCCAACCACCTCTAGCTCCGCATTACACCTCTCTCCGCATTAAACCGATTATGCGGAGCTCCGCATAATCGGTTGGTCGTGATCGCGGTGGAGCGGCGATGGTCGTAGCGCTCGCTGATGACTTGGAAGGCGAGCTTGGCCTGAGCGGTGTCCATCTCGAGGCTTGCAAAGTCGTCGATGACGAGCAGCTCGGCGCGGGTGTATTTGCGGAGAACGCGCTCGATGCGACCGTGCAGCTCGGCGCCATGCAGCTCGTTGAGCATGGTGGCGACCGGTGTGAAGACGACGCGCCGAGTCTCGGTGCAGGCCTTGTACGCGAGAGCTCGTGCCAGGAATGTCTTGCCCGTACCGGGATTGCCGATGAAGAGAGGGTTGATGCCCCGATCCAGGAACGCCAGGTCGTGCAAGGCGAGGTAGCGACTTTTGAGCTTGCGCCTGACGGTGTCGAAGTTGAAGTCGAAACCATCGATGGTGTTGATCTCCGGAAAGCGGGCATCGTGAATGCGGCGCTTGATGGCGCTGTTGATGCGGCTGGCTTTCTCCGCGTCGGCGAGCTTACCGGCCAGCGCGAGCAGGGTGGCGTTGTCGCGCTTGGCCTGTTCCAGCAGGCCAGGAAGCGCGTCGACCATGCCAGGCAGCCGAAGCCAACGCAGCTTTTCCAGAGTCAACTCGAGCAGGTCATCATGCTTCATGATTGTCCTCATCGTCGGGTCCGCCCGGGTCGCGGGTGAGTGCTGGCGGGTCGTAGATGCTGAGATCGGGCTCGCGCAGCACGATGCCGTCGAGGGCCGGGTTGCCAAGTCGGAGTGGGGTAAAGGCCGGCTCAAGCCGTCGCTTGTGGCGGAGCACGTACTCAACGTATTCGACACCGACGTGACCCGAGCGCATTACCGTTTCCATGGCGGAGCGTGTCTGGCTGGTGGTGAAGAGCTCGGCCAGGTAGGTCAGTCGCAGCAGCTCACGGCGCAACGAGCGGCGGCCGGCGGAGAGCATGTCGAAGTAGGTAGCTCCCGTGTTGCCGAAGCGCTCGACGAGCGGGTCCTTGGGTTTAGTTTTGCGGAAGTCTCGTAGAGCGCGAGGGTGTGCCGGGTCTTCGATATCGATGCCCGTATCCCAGCAGCGAGCATGCTCGGCAACACACTTGGGCCCCACGAACACGCGCACGCGGTCGTCCGTGCCGCGAATCGTGGCGCGTTGTCCTTCGAGGTGCCAGGGAACGGAATACTTGTTGCGGTCGAAGCGCACACGGAAGCTCGGACTGACGATGTCGTGGTCGAGGTCGTCCGTATCGAAGGGCTGCCGCGGAATAGGCTTGAGGTGTTTTTGCTCCTCGTGCTCGAACACGAGCGCAGGGACCTTGCCCGTGGTTTCGTTGGGGCGACGGTTGTGAATCCGATCGCGCCAATCAGCGGCCTGGGCGTTGAGGTCGCGCAGATCGATGAAGTGTCGACCTGTCCAGAAGCCCTCCCTCACCGTCCGAATGCCGCGCTCGATGCCACCCTTTCCCTGAGGGTGGCCGGGCGTGCACGCGATCACCGCGAAGCCCCCGCGTGCGTTAGCGTAGGCGAGAAAGCGCTCGTTGAAGCGCGGACGCACGCCTGGACGATTCTCGAGCACCACCGTCTTCATGTTGTCGAAGACATCGGCATGAGTGACACCTCCGAAATAGGCTAGCGCTCGGTCCATGCAGCGCAGAAAGCACCCGGCGGCTTGGCTCAATACGAATTCGAAGTAGAGCTTTCGCGAGTACGCCATCAGCGCGGCAAATAGGCTGATGCGACGTGGCACGCCCGGCAGCGCGAACCCGAAGTCGCCCCAGTCGATCTGCATTGATGCGCCCGGTTGATGGGCAACCGTCAGGTAGACCTCGGGCGTCGGCTCGGGTCTGAGTTGCCGGATCCGATCGCGCAGAATGCTGACGCCGCCCGTGTACCCGCGCGAGCGCAGGCGCTCCAAGATCTGGGTTGCCCTGAGCTCGGGCGTCGTCACGAGCCAGTCCTGAATCAATGCTTCGTACCCGTCGAGCAGCGAGGGGCGGCGGCCGGTGTCCTTGTCGGCGCGGGGTGGGAGACGACCCAGGCTGCGTCGCGCTGTCTTGCGGGAAATGCGCAGTCGACGGGAGATCGCCCGGATCGAAAGTCCCTCGAGGTAGTGCAGTCGCATCACCTCCGCGCGAATGTCGTCGCCCTGGCTCACGGCGACGGGACGAGTCGAAGATGGCGACGCTCAGTGGCAAAACTACCTAGACCGCGGAGTCGCTCTCCGCGATGTCGATCGAGCCTCAACTGGACCGGCACGACTTCCACGCTGAAATGCAGGGTCTCGACTCCGAGACCGAGCTCGTCCACAAGCTCGTGGTAGAAAGATAACTCCTCGTCCACACACAGCACAACGTGTACTCGCTCCTGGAACCACAGCGCGATGCCCTCGATCAACGACCGTAGGGCGTAGCGGTGGGCGTTGCACAGTGGACCCAGCTTGGCGATCATCAGGTCGCTCTGTCCGTGTTGCACGAGGACGCGAGTCTGCCCCTCCCGCTCGGTGATTGTGGCTCGTATCCGATCCATCGCTGACCTCCTCGCGGCTCTTCGGCGGCGTGAGGCCCATCCTTGACGACAAAGCCAAGTTTTCGGAACTTGTATCCATCACGCTGGCGCGCAGTGCTTTGTGTCGACGTCGGCGTTTCCGGTACTCTCGATTTCGATCACGGTGGTCTTTCCGCCCCTCTTCACTCTGCTGATGCCGGCGCCGGGCCTCCCGAAGTTGCAGCGCCCGCACTTGTCGTGAACACGTCTTCGGGCAGTATCTCTGCCCTCGGGCGCAGCCTCGGCACAGCGCAAAACGCTTGCCGCAAAAGCCACACTCGATCTCGAACCCACCGACCATCCACCGCAGCTGCAGTGGACGGTGCAGAAACTTGGCGGTGGCCGCCGGACTGTCGCAGTATGCGCCCTCGACCGACTTTCACCGCAGGTCGCGAAGGCTCGAAGCTGATACTTCGGGCCTTCACTTTCTCTGCTTCACCGCAGAGCCGGATCCTCGCCCGTCGCGGCCGTCTCACGCCAGTTTCCGCTCATCCAGCCGCTGGTCCCCGGGTCCCCGGTGTTTCGGTGGAACTGGGCTCCATTCTGGTCGGTGGCT
>CAWELQ010000020.1:0-468506 GCA_963809955.1 uncultured delta proteobacterium | reverse complement strand
AGCTAGGGATTATGATGCGGTCACAGGGAGGTGGGTGAGTAAGGATCCAATCCTATTTGATGCAAGCGGCACGAATCTGTATGCGTACGGTCTTGGCGATCCGATCAATCGATTTGACTCGACCGGGCGAGACGTTGCGACCTGGGTATGGACGATCCCCTTCTGGGACGGACCTGAACCGGGGCCGGCTGACTTGGCTTTCGGGGCCGCGCTCATTTGCATTGCGGCTTACGAGGCAATAACGAGCGATGATGACGGTCCGGACTGTGAGGCTCAGTATGCAACCGATATTGCGACTTGCAACGGGATTTCGAGACGTCGCGGAGCATCAGCTGGGCGCAGGTGTTTCGCATCGGCGGCTGAGCGATATGGGAATTGCCTAGCGGGAAGACCGGTCGGGCCTCTTGACACGTGGAACAACTGAGCAGAGATGGGAGCCGATAGTAACCTTCCCAAGTGCGGAATAGTATGCTGGGTTGAAACTCAGCCTGATGGGCAACTGCGTTTGGTTATGGATGACGTGGAGCACATTGACGCAACGAGTCCACGGACGTGGAAGACCAAGGTTCTCTTTACGTGGCGCGATTTCGATGAGGGGCCGTTTTTGCAATCTGACATTTCAGAGCAGGACTTGGCTGATATTGGGCTCAACGTTGTGAGCAGGCTCGCGGCACTTGTGACGACCGGACGCGGAAAACGCGGTCCCTGAGTGTAAACAACCGAGTTTGTCGGGGTGCGGTATGTTGGTCCACCAATTTCGAAAGGCAGTTTTCAGTATGTTGGTCCACCGAATTCGAAAGGCAGTTTTCAGCGCAGAATTCGTTCTACTCAGTAGATTCCACGCGCAGTCGTTAGCCATGAGTGAGCCACCCGATCCCTCGGCTCAAGCCCCAGTCTGACACCGAGCATGCCTCTGCGTGGCGCAGGTGCGATGCGCTGGGCGAGTTGGCGATGGCTCTCCTCAGGCCGCGCGCCGCAGCTCTACAACGGGCAGGTGCTTGCGACCTTCGAAGTGGCTGGTTACGAGCTCGAGCTTCACGCCGCGCTTGGCGCGCACGGCCTTCGGCGCGTTCGCCGAAGGCTTGATGCCAAGCGGGAAGCGTTCTCGCGGCTCGAAGCGCGGCCCGTCTCGCGCAGGCGTGACACCGAAGTAGACTTCATCCGGCGTGGCTCCACCGAGCGAGGAGTGAGGGCGCACGCCGTTAAGTAACCGTCCCGATATGGACGCCTGGTATGCTGGTCCAGCGATTTCGAAAGGCAGATTTCAGAGCCAAATCACTCTACTGAATAGATTCCATCAGCCAGTGGTTAGCCATCTATGAGACCCACTATGCTGGTCCAGCGATTTCGAAAGGCAGATTTCAGAGCCAAATCACTCTACTGAATAGATTCCATCAGCCAGTGGTTAGCCATCTATGAGACCCACTCCTCCTCGGCTCGGAGCCCAGTGAGCACGTCAGACGCACCCGTCCACGCCGTATCGATGCGTTCGACGCATCAGCAACGCCCCGACTCAAGCGGCGCGCAGGAGCTCGACGACCGGCAGATGCTCGCGGCCTTCGAAATGACTCGCGACGACTTCGAGCTTCACGCCCCGCTTGCCGCGGACAGCTTTGGGAGCGCCCTTCGAAGGCTTGGTTGCAAACGGAAACCGCCTTCGCGGCTCGTAGCGCGGCCCGTCCCGAGCCGGTTTGATCCCGAAGTACACTTCGTCCGGCGTTGCGCCGCCCAGCGAGGAGTGCGGGCGGACTCCGTTAAACCAGAGGCAAAACAAGCGCACTTCCTCGCGCATCCGAGCGAGGCTGTAGGAGACGAGGAGCTTGCGCATGCCCTCGGTTTTGAGTGTGGACCAAAATCGCTCGAGCAGGGCGATACTGCCGCTTTTGCCAATCGCGCCAAAGCGTGGCCGGATGCCGTGGCTGTCACAACAGTCGAGGTAGTCGCTCTGGAACTGGCTTCCCTGATCGCTGATGATGTATTTAGGAGCGCGGCCCGCACAAGCGACGGTGGTATCCAGCAAGTCGCAGATCTCGGCTGCATTCGGCATTTTCCGGAACACCTCGAAGCCGACGACCTTGCGCGAAAAGTGGTCGACGATGGCCGCCAGCTGCCAGCAGAAAGGCCAGAGAATTGGCCAGGAAAACGGCAAGGCCGGACACCACAGGCCGCCCCCAATCGGCACGACTGTGATATCGATGTTCCAGGTGTGCCCCGGGCAGGGGGCCTGGACGGTACGCTTCGGAGTCTCCTTTTGCTCTCGCGAAAGCGCCGGAGCCCCGGTTTCGGAAGGCTCCGCTGGCGGCGGACCGTCGGATCGCGTCCGCAACATCCTGCCGACAGTCGAAGGGCTGAGATGCAGCGCGCCGCGCGCGAGAAACTCGGCAATCTTCACCTTGCCGAGCGAGGGAAACAGCTGGCGAAGCTCTCCGACGAGATGCGCCACGAAATCCGGGAAACGAGCGACCGGTACCGGGACTCTCACCAGCGCCTGCTCCCCTTCTTCGTCGAGCCGCTTCAGCCAGGAAGTGACCGTCGACGGCGCGAGCAACAGGCGCCGCGCGGTCTCGGCGGCGCTCCAGCCACGGGCAGCCTTGAGCTCGAGCACCCTGAGGCGCTCGGCGGGCGTGAAGTGCGGGCGGCTCTTCGCTGGCACTCGCTCGAAACGCTGGCGGTGCAAGGCCAGCTCTTCTTGCTGCTGCCGGGCGAGCGTGGTCACGCGTTCGCTCTCGGCTCGCAGGCGTACACGCTCGATGGGACTGTTGAGGGCCCAGCCGCGCACGTGGGTTATGACGGCGCGCGCCAGGCTCACCGCGCACACCAACGCGGAGGTGACGTGCTTGGGCCAGCCCTTCGGCAAGGGGATCATGACCCCGAGAGTGGCCGAAGCGGGCCCAGCTGTGAAGCAACAACCCGACTGCAGGAACACCGGACTTCTTTCGCCGATTTTGCCGATTTCAGCGCACCAGCTGCGCCCGGGACGAGGCATCCTCATGCTGATGCGGGCCGAGTTCGTGCCGCCTCGGTCTTTGACAAGATGGTCAGCGCGCGGCGCGAGCCGAGCCGCGAGCTCTAGCCGGTACGAGCCAGAGCCTCGCGCACGCGCTGCAAGGCAATGGGCAGCTGCTTCAGTACGAGCTCAGCCTCGAGCCGAAGCACTCGATAGCCGAGGCGGCTCAGCTTGCGATCGCGTCGAGCATCGGAGGCGCGCTTGAGTTGATGACAGCGACCGTCGACTTCAACTGCCAATTTGGCTTGGGGAGCGACGAAATCGACGATGAAGCGGCCGACCGGCACCTGTCTGCGAAAGGGCACGCCCAGCTGGCCCGAGCGAATGGCATTCCACAAGACCTGCTCGGGCCAGGACGGATTCACGCGGAGGAGCTGGGCCCGGTGGATGAGGAGCTGCTGGACTTTCGACTGGTGCTTGGTACGACGCATGAGGGACCTCCTTGGCCCGCCGGAGCGGCTGGGCTTTGCGATCCCCTGGCGCAAGAGGCGTGACACGCCCGAGCTATCCGGACGGATGTTTGTCATGCCGCGCGGCCGCAATCATTGGGCCCGCGTCGGGCGTGGCGCGACTGTTGCGCCGCCAGCAGAGCCCAGACGCGCAGGCGGGCCAAGGCTCATGGGTGCGGCGTTCCCGGTGCGGTCACCAAGGCGCCTCCCCCGCTGGGTGTGACGGGGTATGTCCTGAGGCGGGGACAATCAGCGCCTCCACTCGTGGCGTGGAGGTGCTAAAGGACAACAGTGACGCGCAGCACACTGGATCCGAAGCAGGACGTCGTGTTCAAGCTGTTGTTTGCCAGGCCGAGCAACAAGCGGCTGCTGATATCGCTGTTGACGGCGATCCTGGAGCCCGACTCACCGATCGTGGAGGTGGAGGTGCTGAACCCGGAAGTCACGAAAGAATCGGTGGAGGCGAAAGGGACGGTGCTGGACCTGCTGGTGAAGCTTTTCGACGACCGTCAAGTCAACCTCGAGATACAGGCCACGGCGCAAGGCTGGCTCATGTCGCGGGGAGTGTTCTATTGCAGCCGGGTGTTCGTCTCCCAACTGAGCAAGGGAGACAGCTACGAGCAGCTGAAACCAGTGGTGGGGATCTTCATCCTGAACTTCCAAGCCCTGCCGGGCTCGCGCTATCGCAGCAAATTCGAGCTATTGGAAGTGCAGGAGCACACGAGGTTGACGGACGACTTGACGATTCATGTCCTGGAGCTGCCCAAGCTGCCCGCAGAGCCCCCTGCCGCGGAGGCGCCGTTGGTGCTAAAGTGGGGAAGATTCCTGGCAGCGGACAATGATGAAGAACTGGAGCAATTGGCGATGAGTGACCCCGAGCTACGCGAAGCGAAGACCGCGCTGGAAGAGCTATCGCAAGATCCAGCGGCGCGACGGTTGGCTGAAGAACGCCGCTTAGCGGAGTGGAACTACCACACCACGATGGCGCGCGAGCGCACGGCAGGACGGGAGGAAGGGCTCGAAAAAGGGCGGGAGGAAGGGCTCGAAAAAGGGCGGGAGGAAGGGCTCGAAAAAGGGCGGTGCCAGGCGCTGCGCGACGCGGTGGAGCATCTCTCGGCGACATTGGGAGTCGAGCTGACGAAAGCTCAGCGAGAGCGTCTGAAGACGGCCACTGTCGAGCAGGCGCAAGCTATCCTCGATCATATCGCGCTGCATCGCCAATGGCCGGACGGGTGACCGGAGCCCAAGGCAAGGCGCTTCGAATTTTGATGACCCTTCAGAGCATCCGCGACCCCTCCCATCGCCGCCGGAGCGTAGCGTAGCGGAGCGACGCCCGTACTCCGCGAAAAGTCGCCGAAGAGAGGTCGATGACAGAAATGGTAAGTAGCTATGAGCACAAAGGACAGCCTCGAGCGTTCGACCCAGTCGCGATTGCTGTCAGCGCATTCCCCAACGCAGCCGATAACGCAGCGAGTCGGATCAGCGGACACACCCGTCCCAGTAAACGGTCAGCGCCGAGAGTCGTTCAAGCCGCGCGCCGATAGTCGTGATGCAAGCCGCCGAGTACGGGCAACGCCACGACCTCACCCGAGGTCCGTGGCGGTCCGCGCAATTCCGGATAGGGCTCGGGGATTTTTCCAGTCGCTTGCGACGGCCGGGCTCCGTTGTAGGTACCGATGGCTACCCCCCTTCAGCCAGAGCCTCGCGCACGCGCTGCAAGGCAATGGGCAGCTGCTTCAGTACGAGCTCAGCCTCGAGCCGAAGCACTCGATAGCCGAGGCGGCTCAGCTTGCGATCGCGTCGAGCATCGGAGGCGCGCTTGAGTTGATGACAGCGACCGTCGACTTCAACTGCCAATTTGGCTTGGGGAGCGACGAAATCGAGGATGAAGCGGCCGACCGGCACCTGTCTGCGAAAGGGCACGCCCAGCTGGCCCGAGTGAATGGCATTCCACAAGACCTGCTCGGGCCAGGACGGATTCACGCGGAGGAGCTGGGCCCGGTGGATGAGGAGCTGCTGGGTTTTCGACTGACGGTTGGTGCGACGCATGAGGGACCTCCTTGGCCCGCCGGAGCGGCTGGGCTTTGCGATCCCCTGGCGCAAGAGGCGTGACACGCCCGAGCTATCCGGACGGATGTTTGTCATGCCGCGCGGCCGCAATCATTGGGCCCGCGTCGGGCGTGGCGCGACTGTTGCGCCGCCAGCAGAGCCCAGACGCGCAGGCGGGCCAAGGCCCGAGGCTGCAGCGCACATCACTTCGGAGCCAAGAGCCAACGTCGCCACGATTGCACCCCATGGCTTATCGGGGATGTGACACGCTATGTCCGAGCTTGGAGATCGGCGGCACCCCCAGCAACGAGGATATGATAGACGGGGCTGGTGACACGCACGACGCTCGATCCGAAGCTCGACGTGGTATTCAAGATGCTGTTTGCACGGCCAGCAAACAAGCGCCTGCTGATATCTTTGCTGACGGCATTCTTAGAGCCCGCGTCGCCCATCGTCGACGTGGAGGTGCTCAACCCCGAAGTGACGAAGGAAACGGTCCAAGACAAAGGGACCGTGCTGGACATCTTGGCCAAGCTCGAGGACGGCCAACAAGTGAACCTCGAAATACAAACCACAGCCCAGGGCTGGAGCATGTCTCGAGGCGTCTTCTACAGCAGCCGGGTGTTCGTCTCCCAACTCAGGAAGGGCGACGGCTACCACGAGCTGAAGCCAGTGGTTGGGATTTTCATCCTGGATTTCAAGACCTTGCCTGCAGAGCGGTACCACAGCAAATTCGAGCTGTTGGAGGTCCATGACCATACGAGGTTGACGGACGACCTGACCCTGCACGTTTTGGAGCTGCCGAAGCTGCCGCGCGAACCGCCTGCCGTGAATGCGTCTGGGGTGCTAAAGTGGGGGAAGTTTCTGGCAGCCGAAAGCGACGAGGAACTGGAGCAACTAGCCATGACCGACCCTGAACTGAGAGAAGGAAAGACAGCACTGGACGAACTGTCGCGGGACCCAGCGGCGCAACGGCTGGCAGAAGAGCGGCGACTGGCCGCGTGGAATTTCCGGCGAGCGGTTGCCGAAGCCCGCGAGCAGGGTGTCGAACGAGGCCGGCAAGAGGGCCTTCACGAGGCGGTCCTGCACTTCTGCAAGACCCTGGGTTTGGAGCTCACCGAAGCGCAGCAGCGCCAGCTGAAGGCGAGTAGTATCGACGAAGCCGAACTCATCCTCGACCACCTGTTCCTGCATCGCCAATGGCCGGACGGGTGACCGGAGCCCAAGGCAAGGCGCTTCAGACTGTGATGGACCTTTCAGAGCAGTCGGGACCCCTCCCATCGCCGCCGGAGCGTAGCGTAGCGGAGCGACGCCGGCGATAAGGGAGGGGGAAGCGCGCGCAGGCGAAGCCGAGCACGCATTCGGGGTGGGCATCAAGAGAGTGACACCTGCCAGAGCGGCAGCTGCACCGGACAAAACCCCGTCATCTGCAGCGCCCAAGACCAATGCCACGACGCGGGCACCTGCAACCCCACCACCGGCGCCTGCGACAACCCAATCCTCGCCGACGGCACCACCTGTGACGACGGCGACGCTTGCACCTCCGGCGACGCATGCAGCTCAGGCGCGTGCGCTGCGGGCAGCCCCGTGGCCATCGACGACGGCAACGCCTGCACGGCCGACAGCTGCGATCCTGCCGGTGGTATCAGTCACACGCCCCTGTCGGCCGGCACCTCGTGCGCCGACGGCGACCTGTGCAACGGCGACGAGACGTGCGACGGGGCCGGCGCGTGCGCGGCGGGGACGCCGCCTTCCTTGGACGATGGAAATGCTTGCACGGCCGACTCCTGCGATCCCGCGCAGGGGGTTCAACACGCACCTGCGGCGGCAGGCACGAGCTGCGCTGACGGCAATTTGTGCAACGGCAACGAGACATGCGACGGAGCCGGTGCATGTGTTAGCGGCGCAGCGTTGGAACCAGATGACTGTAGCCACCGGTGAAGGAGGGTCCCAGATCCACCGATTTCACCGGTACCCAGGGGACCACTTTGGTGGCGGTGATCGCACGGGTGCGTTGCGAAGCGGGCTTGGCCGGGGGACGCGAGTAGCCGAGCATGGTGGTCCTCGTCGGTTCGAGGGCGGAGAGAGTCAGTTGCCGGCTTCTGGGCGGTACCCCTTTCCGTTGCAGACGAAGTGTTCACAGCGCTCGGTCAGGCGCTCGGCGATGACTTGGGCATTGAGAGGATCCGGGAAGACCTTGGGCCATTCCTTGAAGGCTCGGTTTAATGCGGAGAGAGGTGTAATGCGGAGCTAGAGGTGGTTGGACCGCGTCAATGGCCGGATTCAGCTGAAGGTCGGCCGAGAGTGACTCTGCATTACCGTGACGCTCTCTCTTGAAAGGAGGACGTCATGCTCACCAAGTTGTTTGAGTCCGCTGCCCGCATTCAGGCACTTCGCGATGGACCTTGCGGGATCTACTTCGACGCGTTCGCGCAAACGCTGATCCTGCGCGGTTATGCGCCCATCACCGTCCGCAGACATCTGCGAGCCGCGGAGCACTTCGCCAATTGGACGGACCGCACCGGGATGCCGGTCACCGGCCCAATCGGCCCGGCTCTGGGGCGCTTTCGCCGTCACCTGCAACGCGGCGGGCGATGCCCGCAGTTCGGGCACTCGTTTCAGTTGCAGATTCTCCACGGCGTCCACCTCTTCCTGACACACCTGCAGGAGGCGGGCGTTATTCGGGGTTCAGCCGTCGAGACGACAGTGCCCGCGTCACCGATGATCACCGGCTTCTTTCAATGGATGCGGCAGCAGCGCGGGACATGCACGCACACGCTGGCGAATTACGAAAGGCATCTGCGTGAGCTCCTCGTACGAGTTGGCGACGAGCCGAGCACTTGGGGCGCGCATGGCCTTCGCGAGTTTGTGCTGGAGGGCAGCCGTACTTGCGGATGGTCGGCAGCAAAAAAGCGTACGACGGCGCTTCGCATGTTTCTGCGGTATCTGGTCGCTGAAGGTCGGTGCGCTAGCAATTTGGAGGGCGCCGTCCCCGTTCTTGCTCATTGGCGCCTGTCGTCCCTGCCTCGCTACCTGTCTGACGGCGATGTGGCGCGTGTCATCGCCTCTTGTGATACCTCCTCTGCCGTCGGCCAACGTGATCGCGCGATTCTGTTGCTGCTTGCGCGGCTGGGATTGCGGGCCGGGGACATCGTCCAGATGCGGCTCCGCGACATCGACTGGAAGGAGGGATGGATTCATGTGTCTGGCAAGGGGCGCCGTGAGACGCGGCTACCACTGAGTCGTGAGGTGGGAGATGCGCTAGTCATGTATCTGACACATGGTCGGCCGCAGACAGATACGGACGCTTTCTTTGTCCGCAGCCGTGCACCGTTGCAAGCGTTCCGCTCGCATTGTGCCGTCTCGGTGATCGTCGATCGAGCTCTCGCCCGCGCGGAGGTGAGCCGCCCGAGTCGCGGTGCCGCACACCTTCTGCGGCATTCTGCCGCGACGTCGATGCTGCGGCACGGCGCCTCGTTGCACGATGTGGCGGCGGTTCTGCGTCACCGTTCCGTCACAACGACGGAGATCTACGCCAAAGTCGACATTACTGCGCTCGGCGAAATTGCCCAGCCGTGGCCGGAGGTGCAGCCATGCTAGCTGATGCCGTTGCGTCGTACGTTGCGGTCCGGCGCTCCGCCGGCTTCACCCTCCGCTCGGAAGCGTTGCTGCTCAAGAGTTTCGCGGCATTCTCGGAAGCGAGGGACGAATCGCACATTCGCTCGTCCGTTGCCGTCGAATGGGCAGGACTCGCCCGCTCGGTACCTCAGCGCGCCCGCCGACTGGGTCACATCATTCGACTTGCCCGTTACCTCCGTGCCGAAGACCTCGGCCATGAGGTCCCGCCTCGGGCATTCGGGGCGGAGAAGCGGTCCCGTCCGACGCCGTACATTCTCTCGCCGGACCAGATTCGACAGCTGATTTCGGCTGCCTCTCGTTCGGGGTACAAGACGCTACGCCGCGACACCTACAGTACGCTTTTTGCGCTGCTCGCTTGCACAGGGCTACGTAGCTCAGAAGCGATCCGTCTCCGGTTGGACGACTTCACACCCGATGGGCTCGTCATCCGGTGTTCTAAGTTCCGTAAGAGCCGCCTGGTCCCACTGCACGACACGGCTCGAGCTGGGCTCGAGCGGTATCTACAGCGACGGCTTGCATACGCCCCCGCGGAGCCCCACCTGTTCGTTTCGCTGCGCCGTAAACCCTTGTTGCTTCAGGATGTCGAGGTCGCCTTCCGCACAGCTGCCCGAGCTATCGGTCTGCCGGGCTCGCACCGGCCACGACCGACACCTCACTCGCTCCGCCACACATTCGCTGTGCGAGCCCTCCAGACCTGTCCGGACGGGCGTGATGCGATTACCCGCCACATGCTGGCACTGTCCACGTACCTCGGTCACGCCAAGGTGAGCGATACGTATTGGTACCTGGAAGCCGTGCCCGAGCTGATGACCGACATCGCAGATCGCTGCGAGCACTTCGTCATGGGAGGACAGCGATGATCCCGCTCGCGCCACACATCACGGCGTTCTTCCAGCAGCGACTGCCGGTTGAGCGACGCGCCAGCAACCACACCTCAGACTCATACGCTCACGCGTTCAAGATGCTCTTGGAATACGCAAGCAATCGGTTGCACGTTCCGCCTTCAGATTTGGGATTGGAGCAGCTCGATGCGCCACTTGTCGTCGACTTCCTGAATCACTTGGAGACGACCCGCGGGAATCGCCCGAGTTCAAGAAACGTCCGGCTTGCTGCGATCAAGTCGTTCATGCATTTTCTGGAATTCCGCGAGCCCGCGGCCATCGATCAGATTCGGCGAATCCTGGCGATCCCGATGAAGATGGCCGAGACGCGCCTGGTCCGACACCTGACGGTCGAAGAAACGCACGCGATCTTGAACGCGCCCGACCCGTCTGGCCGTGATGGCCTTCGCGACCGTGCGATGCTCCACCTCTGCTTCGCCGCCGGATTGCGTGTCTCAGAGCTGGTCGGCTTACAACTCGGCGATGTAACCCTTCAGCCGCAAGCGAGCATCCTCGTCCACGGCAAAGGCCGCCGCGAGCGCTGCCTGCCCCTATGGAAAGTCACCACTGTGGCCCTGCGCGCGTGGCTGGGCGTGCGTGGCACGGCGCCTACGCCCGAGGTTTTCCTCAACTCTCGATGCCAAGCCCTAACGCGCTCGGGATTCGAGTACATTCTTGCCAAGCACGTCAACACAGCAGCCAAGTCCTGCCCCTCGCTGACGGCCAAGCGCGTCTCCCCCCATGTCCTTCGGCACACGTGCGCGCTCACGGTGCTGCAAGCCACCAAGGACCTGCGCAAAGTATCTCTGTGGCTCGGACATGCCCACATGCAGACGACCGAGATGTACACGCGCGCCGATCCATCTGTGAAACTGGAGGCCCTCGAAGCGATGGTCGCACCCAAGCTCCGATCCGGGCGCTTCAGAGCCACGGACAAGCTGATCGCCTCTCTGAAGGCCCACTCCGTAATGCGGAGCAGGAAGCCATCGAGGTAACGTCCTCTTCGACATCCTCAAAACAACTCCGCATTACACCTCTCTCCGCATTAAACCGATTATGCGGAGCTCCGCATAATCGGTTGGTCGTGATCGCGGTGGAGCGGCGATGGTCGTAGCGCTCGCTGATGACTTGGAAGGCGAGCTTGGCCTGAGCGGTGTCCATCTCGAGGCTTGCAAAGTCGTCGATGACGAGCAGCTCGGCGCGGGTGTATTTGCGGAGAACGCGCTCGATGCGACCGTGCAGCTCGGCGCCATGCAGCTCGTTGAGCATGGTGGCGACCGGTGTGAAGACGACGCGCCGAGTCTCGGTGCAGGCCTTGTACGCGAGAGCTCGTGCCAGGAATGTCTTGCCCGTACCGGGATTGCCGATGAAGAGAGGGTTGATGCCCCGATCCAGGAACGCCAGGTCGTGCAAGGCGAGGTAGCGACTTTTGAGCTTGCGCCTGACGGTGTCGAAGTTGAAGTCGAAACCATCGATGGTGTTGATCTCCGGAAAGCGGGCATCGTGAATGCGGCGCTTGATGGCGCTGTTGATGCGGCTGGCTTTCTCCGCGTCGGCGAGCTTACCGGCCAGCGCGAGCAGGGTGGCGTTGTCGCGCTTGGCCTGTTCCAGCAGGCCAGGAAGCGCGTCGACCATGCCAGGCAGCCGAAGCCAACGCAGCTTTTCCAGAGTCAACTCGAGCAGGTCATCATGCTTCATGATTGTCCTCATCGTCGGGTCCGCCCGGGTCGCGGGTGAGTGCTGGCGGGTCGTAGATGCTGAGATCGGGCTCGCGCAGCACGATGCCGTCGAGGGCCGGGTTGCCAAGTCGGAGTGGGGTAAAGGCCGGCTCAAGCCGTCGCTTGTGGCGGAGCACGTACTCAACGTATTCGACACCGACGTGACCCGAGCGCATTACCGTTTCCATGGCGGAGCGTGTCTGGCTGGTGGTGAAGAGCTCGGCCAGGTAGGTCAGTCGCAGCAGCTCACGGCGCAACGAGCGGCGGCCGGCGGAGAGCATGTCGAAGTAGGTAGCTCCCGTGTTGCCGAAGCGCTCGACGAGCGCGTCCTTGGGTTTAGTTTTGCGGAAGTCTCGTAGAGCGCGAGGGTGTGCCGGGTCTTCGATATCGATGCCCGTATCCCAGCAGCGAGCATGCTCGGCAACACACTTGGGCCCCACGAACACGCGCACGCGGTCGTCCGTGCCGCGAATCGTGGCGCGTTGTCCTTCGAGGTGCCAGGGAACGGAATACTTGTTGCGGTCGAAGCGCACACGGAAGCTCGGACTGACGATGTCGTGGTCGAGGTCGTCCGTATCGAAGGGCTGCCGCGGAATAGGCTTGAGGTGTTTTTGCTCCTCGTGCTCGAACACGAGCGCAGGGACCTTGCCCGTGGTTTCGTTGGGGCGACGGTTGTGAATCCGATCGCGCCAATCAGCGGCCTGGGCGTTGAGGTCGCGCAGATCGATGAAGTGTCGACCTGTCCAGAAGCCCTCCCTCACCGTCCGAATGCCGCGCTCGATGCCACCCTTTCCCTGAGGGTGGCCGGGCGTGCACGCGATCACCGCGAAGCCCCCGCGTGCGTTAGCGTAGGCGAGAAAGCGCTCGTTGAAGCGCGGACGCACGCCTGGACGATTCTCGAGCACCACCGTCTTCATGTTGTCGAAGACATCGGCATGAGTGACACCTCCGAAATAGGCTAGCGCTCGGTCCATGCAGCGCAGAAAGCACCCGGCGGCTTGGCTCAATACGAATTCGAAGTAGAGCTTTCGCGAGTACGCCATCAGCGCGGCAAATAGGCTGATGCGACGTGGCACGCCCGGCAGCGCGAACCCGAAGTCGCCCCAGTCGATCTGCATTGATGCGCCCGGTTGATGGGCAACCGTCAGGTAGACCTCGGGCGTCGGCTCGGGTCTGAGTTGCCGGATCCGATCGCGCAGAATGCTGACGCCGCCCGTGTACCCGCGCGAGCGCAGGCGCTCCAAGATCTGGGTTGCCCTGAGCTCGGGCGTCGTCACGAGCCAGTCCTGAATCAATGCTTCGTACCCGTCGAGCAGCGAGGGGCGGCGGCCGGTGTCCTTGTCGGCGCGGGGTGGGAGACGACCCAGGCTGCGTCGCGCTGTCTTGCGGGAAATGCGCAGTCGACGGGAGATCGCCCGGATCGAAAGTCCCTCGAGGTAGTGCAGTCGCATCACCTCCGCGCGAATGTCGTCGCCCTGGCTCACGGCGACGGGACGAGTCGAAGATGGCGACGCTCAGTGGCAAAACTACCTAGACCGCGGAGTCGCTCTCCGCGATGTCGATCGAGCCTCAACTGGACCGGCACGACTTCCACGCTGAAATGCAGGGTCTCGACTCCGAGACCGAGCTCGTCCACAAGCTCGTGGTAGAAAGATAACTCCTCGTCCACACACAGCACAACGTGTACTCGCTCCTGGAACCACAGCGCGATGCCCTCGATCAACGACCGTAGGGCGTAGCGGTGGGCGTTGCACAGTGGACCCAGCTTGGCGATCATCAGGTCGCTCTGTCCGTGTTGCACGAGGACGCGAGTCTGCCCCTCCCGCTCGGTGATTGTGGCTCGTATCCGATCCATCGCTGACCTCCTCGCGGCTCTTCGGCGGCGTGAGGCCCATCCTTGACGACAAAGCCAAGTTTTCGGAACTTGTATCCATCACGCTGGCGCGCAGTGCTTTGTGTCGACGTCGGCGTTTCCGGTACTCTCGATTTCGATCACGGTGGTCTTTCCGCCCCTCTTCACTCTGCTGATGCCGGCGCCGGGCCTCCCGAAGTTGCAGCGCCCGCACTTGTCGTGAACACGTCTTCGGGCAGTATCTCTGCCCTCGGGCGCAGCCTCGGCACAGCGCAAAACGCTTGCCGCAAAAGCCACACTCGATCTCGAACCCACCGACCATCCACCGCAGCTGCAGTGGACGGTGCAGAAACTTGGCGGTGGCCGCCGGACTGTCGCAGTATGCGCCCTCGACCGACTTTCACCGCAGGTCGCGAAGGCTCGAAGCTGATACTTCGGGCCTTCACTTTCTCTGCTTCACCGCAGAGCCGGATCCTCGCCCGTCGCGGCCGTCTCACGCCAGTTTCCGCTCATCCAGCCGCTGGTCCCCGGGTCCCCGGTGTTTCGGTGGAACTGGGCTCCATTCTGGTCGGTGGCTACAGGCTGGGCAATGCTGATCCTAGGTGCCGTTGCTTTCATCAGGTGCTCGTTGTGGCTGCCCCTACTTGTTGATTCCAAGCTTTCAGTGGTTAGTTCCTTCGCCGAGAGCCTACGTGTCACTGGACCATTTCAGTTCCGAATCGGCATCTTAGGGATCGTGCTGGCAATTCCATTTGCGATAGCTGCCGTTGCTGTACACGATCTGCTTCTCGGTTGGGTGTTCTCGACTGCGATCCTGTACCCGGTCCAGCTCACTGCGTGGGTGCTACTGTATTTGCAGCTCGTCGTAGTCCGTGGAGGATCCCCGAAGACGGATTGATGAGAAGAATAGCAACCCACTATGATGGCAGGTACTTCAAGAGGCAGTGTACGTATCTGGGTTCAGACATTCGGGCAGATTTCGGGACAAAAGCATTCTACTGAATAGATTCCACCGCCAGCCATTAGCGATATATCAGCACTCCTCCCTGTCGACCAGGAGCCCGGCCAGCACGTCAGACGCAGCAGTACGGCACGAAGGTCAAGATATAATGCCGTCCATGCGGCCGTCACCATTGGTTGCTCGCTTCCAGGGCGAAGTTCCGGTGGTATGTTGGTCCACCGATTTCGAAAGACAGTACGACACGCTCGGCAGGCTCACCGAAGTCTACGAGGACGGCAACCTGGCGCAGTCGTTCACTTATGATGACAATGGGAACAGACTCAGCCTGGACACGCCGACCGACAGCATCTCGGCGACGTACGACGACCAGGACCGGCACTTGACGTACGGCGACCTCGCGTACGCCTATACCGACAACGGCGAGCTGCTCACCAAGACGGATACGTCTACTGGGGACATCACGGCTTACCAGTATGATGTGTTCGGGAACCTGGTGCGTGTCGACTTGCCGAACGGTGACGTCATCGAGTACCTGATGGACGGGCGGAACCGGCGGGTGGGTAAGCGCGTCAACGGTGTTCTCGTGAAGCAATGGCTCTGGGCCGACCAGCTGCGGATCGCGGCGGAGCTCGATGGCTCGGGGAACCTCGTTTCGCGGTTTGTTTATGGCAAGAAGCCGACGACACCCGAACTGGTGATTCAGGGGAGCACGGTGTACCGGGTGATTTCCGACCACCTCGGGTCCGTGCGGGCGCTGGTGAATATCGATGACCCGGGCGATGTGCCGGTGCGGCTCGATTATGAGGCGTTCGGGAGCGTCAGCGGGACGGGGTGGTTCCGCAGGGGTTTGCGGGGGGCCTTTACGATGCGGAGACTGGGCTCGTGCGGTTTGGGGCGAGGGATTCTGAGCCAGTGGTGGGGAGGTGGACGATCAAAGACCCGATAGGGTTCGGTGGTGGTAGCCCAAATCTATTCGGATACGTGCTGAACGATCCGGTTAATTTAACAGACGGCAAGGGCGAATGTCTACCTTGCGTGATTGCGGCTGCGGCAGCAGTCCTCCTTGCCTCGTGCGATGATGTGGTCCCTTGTTCAGAGTTGGCGGACGCTGAGCACGAGGAAGGGCGCATCTGTGGAAACATCTCGCGATCCGTGAAGTTACCCCGATTTGGTGGACACCCCAAAACGCGCGACAATGCGCGAGGAGTGTCCCATGGCGAAACGAAGAGCACGAAGGAAGTTCAGTCCAGAGTTCAAGGCGAAGGCGGTTCGACTGTGCCGCGCGGGGAACCGGAGCATCACGCAGGTTGCTCAGGACCTCGACTTGACAGAGTCGGCGTTGCGCAACTGGTTGAAGCAAGCCGACGTCGATGCTGGCAATGGGCCAGCTGACGCTTTGACCAGCGCGGAGAAAGCGGAGCTCACGCAGCTTCGTCGCGAGGTCCGGCAATTGCGGCAAGACCGCGACATTTTAAAAGCTGCAGCCACGTTCTTCGCGAAAGAGAAGCAGTGAAGTTCGCGTTCATTGCTGAGAACGTGGCCAGGTTCTCAATTCGCGGCATGTGTCGAGTTCTGCAGGTCTCGCCGAGCGGATACTATGCATCGCTCAGTCGTCCCAAGTCCGAGCGAGAGTGCGACAACGAATTACTCGACCTGGAGATTGAAGCGATTCACGAGCAGAGCCGAGGCACCTATGGCAGCCCGCGCATCACTCATGAGCTGCACGAACAGGGGCACCGGGTATCGAAGAAGCGCGTGGCCAATCGAATGAAGGAACGGGGAATCCAAGGGAAGAAACGGCGCCGATTCCGAAAGACCACTGACTCGAACCATGGCTTGCCAGTTCCCCCGAACCTGCTCGCCCGCGACTTCACGCAGGACGCGCCCAACAAGGCCTGGGTGACCGATGTCACAGCCATCTACACCGCGACCGGGTGGTTCTACCTAGCGGCCATTCTTGACTTGTTCAGCCGTGCGGTGGTGGGCTGGGCAACGAGCTCACATAACGATACCAAGCTGGCACTCGCCGCACTGGACGAAGCCATCGCGAATCGGAGTCCGTCACCCGGTTTGATCCATCACTCCGATCGCGGGAGCCCGTACGCCAGCGAAGAATATCGCAAGCGCCTTGACAGCTGCGGCATGATGGCCAGTATGAGCCGCACCGGCGACTGCTGGGATAATGCGGTAGCGGAGAGCTTCTTCGCCACTATCAAGGGCGACGAGCTCGATCATCAGTGGTACCCTTCACACGCAGCAGCGCATGCTGCGATCGAAGACTACATCACGAACTTCTACAATCCAGTGCGCCGTCACTCGACGATCGGCTACCTCAGCCCCGACGAGTTCGAGCTGCGCGCTCAAGTCAACCGGATGGCTGCATAGCCGACATAACCAGAACGTCCACTAAATCGGGGCAAGTCCACCGACTCAAAAGGAAGCACAATGGACCCGGGCACATATCGCAAGGTGGGCCGATCGGCTGCGGAAACGGAAGAGTGCCACGAAGCCCGAAAAAAACAGCTTAGGGCCCGCGGATAGCTTTGTCGATCGATTCAAGGTGCAAAAGTGCATTTAGGGGATCGACAGGATCGCGCCGAAATGATCTACGTTCGGGGTGGACACGGAGCAACTCGTTCGCCAGAAGTGGCGCCTGCTGAAGGCGACCATGAATGAGCGAGCGCGTCGACTCTGGGCGGGCACGGAGGCCGACGCGATGGGGTACGGGGGCGTTGCCGCAGTAGCACGGGCAACGGGCATGGCGATCAGTACCGTGAGGAAAGGACGGGACGAGGTTCGCGCAGGGGCGCGCGCCGAAGACGTCGTGAAGGTTCGACGCAGCACTGGGAAGCGACCGTTCGATGTCCACCATCCCGAGGTGTGGCCGGCGCTCGAACAGCTGGTCGATCCAGTCACCCGTGGTGATCCGGAGTCGCCGCTACGGTGGACGTGCAAGAGCACGCATGCGTTATCAGCAGAGCTGTCCGCGCAGGGGATTCAGGCCAGTGACAAGACCGTGGCCAAGCTGCTCCGCGAGCACGGCTACAGCCTCCAGGCACCGAACAAGTCCGTTGAAGGCACCCAGCATCCGGATCGCAACGCACAGTTCGAGCACATCAACGCCAAAGCAAAGAGCTGCATCAAGCGCGGCGTACCGGTGATCTCCGTTGATACGAAGAAGAAAGAGCTGGTCGGCAACTTCAAGAATGGTGGCCGTGAGTGGCAACTTCAGGGCGAGCCCGAACTGGTCGACGTCCATGATTTCCCGGGCGACGCACTGGGCAAGGCGATTCCGTACGGCGTCTACGACCTCGCCGCCAACGCCGGTTTCGTGAGCGTGGGCGTCGACCATGACACGCCGGTGTTCGCGGTCACCTCCATCGAGGCCTGGTGGAAACAGGTCGGTTCGAAGCGTTACCCTGACGCTCGCGAGATTTTCATTACCGCCGACGCGGGCGGGAGCAACGGCTATCGCTCGCACGGTTGGAAGCAGCAACTCCAGCGGGTAGCTGACAAGCTCAACCTTGCGATCCGTGTTAGCCACTTCCCGCCCGGCACCAGCAAGTGGAACAAGGTGGAGCACCGACTGTTCTCATTCATCTCGATCAACTGGCGCGGCCGCCCCCTGAGGACCCATGAAACGATTATCAGCCTCATCGGCAACACGACCAATCGCGGGGGCCTCGTTGTACGCGCTCGCCTCGACCGTCGCAGGTACCCCACTGGCAAGAAGGTTTCAGCCAAGGAACTCCGCGAGCTAAAGCTCGAGCGGGACGACTTTCACGGCGATTGGAATTACGTGATCAAGCCGCGCGAGGAACGACGTTGATCGGTCGACTTTCCGATCCGCGGGCCCTAAGGCCCGACAGTCGTGTGCTCAAGAGAGACTGCCGTGAATCTGAATGTGGAGCGAATGTAAACCGACGCGGCCATGACGCTGGTTGAGATAGTATCGGGACTGCGAATCGCCGTCTGGTGCGCCTTCACCGCGGTAGCTATCTCCATTTGGGGGCTAGCACGCGGGGTCATTCCCAAGTTCATTCCGATGTGTGCTGTAGTGGTATGCAGCCTCGGATGCGTTGGCGAGACAATATACATCTACGCCAGCTGTTCTTCGATGGCATGGTTGGTGGGGAACGCTGAAGAACTTTCGGAACATTCTCACTTTGTCTTGGGAAGAACATGGACGTCAGACGCCAGTTTCTCACTCGGCTTCTCCCTTGTCACAGGCCTATCCGCGATGTTCGTGGTCCGCGCCATGGCCAAGTCGCATCGACGCTTGCGGCGGCGAATGACGGTCGCAGGAATCTGGACCAGCTGCATTGGAACTACGCTGGGCGTGCTGGTACTGGTGCTGACCCACTGTTTCCCCACGGAGCAGTTGAGAGACGAGGTCTCCCGCGAATCTGTAGAACTTGTCCGAGAGCTTTTGACGATCCGGCTCGCATGGCGAACCGGATCGTTGGCATTGCTGGGCATCGTTTGGACTCAATTGTACATGGGGCTTCGTGGGAAAGAGTAGGCTTCGGGTCTTGCGCAGACGTGCCAGAGCGGTTGGCGTCGTCCCTCCCGTTTCTGCCGGAGCGGAGCGCAGCGAAGCGACGCCAGAAACTTGGGAGGGACAAGCGAGCGGAGCGAGCGCGGGGTGGGCATCAAGACACCACCTGGTCCGGCCTCATCAACGGTGCTATCGCTTGGAGCTACAACAACGACTTCCGAGTGACGACGGAAACCGTGACCACCCCGAACGACACAGCGCCCATCACCTTCAGCTACGATAACGACGGGCTACAAGTGTGCGCGTCGCCGACTACGTGTCCCGGAGGAGCTGGCGCGCTCGCCATCAGCTTCGACCCGCTGCTGCCGCGCCCCGAAAGCAGCACCAGCGGGGCTGTCAGCGACAGCTATACGTATAACGCCTACGGCGAGCTCGCGAGCTACGAAGCCAGCGCGGGCGGCAACCTCGTCTTCAGCGAGGTCGTTGATACCGCGAGTGCCCCCCGCGACAGTCTGGGCCGCATCGTCGAACGCACCGAGACAAACGGGGGCGCGACGGTGACCTACGGCTACGAGTACGACGCACTCGGACGGCTCATCGAAGTCTATGAGGACGGCAACCTGGCGCAGTCGTTCACCTACGACGACAACGGCAACCGCCTGAGCCTCGACACGCCGACCGAGAGCATCTCGGCGACGTATGACGACCAGGACCGGGTCCTGACATACGGCGACTTCGCGTACACGTATACCGACAACGGCGAGCTGCTCACCAAGACGGACACGTCGACCGGGGACATCACGGCGTATCAGTACGATGTATTCGGGAACCTGCTGCGTGTCGACTTGCCGAACGGTGACGTCATCGAGTACCTGATGGACGGGCGCAACCGGCGGGTTGGCAAGCGCGTCAACGGCGTACTTGTCAAGCAATGGCTCTGGGCCGACCAGCTGAAGATTGCGGCGGAGCTAGATGGCTCGGGGAACCTCGTTTCGCGGTTTGTTTATGGCAAGAAGCCGACGACACCCGAGCTGGTGATTCAGGGGAGCACGGTGTACCGGGTGATTTCCGATCACCTGGGCTCCGTGCGGGCGCTGGTGAACATCGACGATCCGAACGATGTGCCGGTGCGGCTAGATTATGAGGCGTTCGGCAGCGTGAGCGGGACGGGAGTGGGGGTGATTCCGCAGGGGTTTACGGGGGGGCTCTACGATGCGGATACGGGGCTCGTGAGGTTTGGGGCCAGGGATTACGATCCGCGGGTGGGGCGGTGGGTAAGCAAGGATCCAAAGCGGTTTGCTGGCGGAGCGAACATTTTCCTCTACGTCGACGACGACCCTGTTAACCGCACCGACCCGGCCGGTTTGCAATCCATTGTCGACCTGGGTTTCTGCACTTCACTGCGAAGCTGTTTACTGCGTCTTGTGGCTGACGCGCTATTCGGGAACCATCCCGGGGACTGTGACCGTATTAGCGGCGAGGGCTGCGAGGATGAGTTCGGTTGCAACTTCGTCACAGGAGAAGATTGTGAGTCAGAGCCGCCGCCCGACTATAGCGAACCGGAGGAGCCATGCACGATATTCAATGCTAATTGCATGTGCGACTACGATCTGTGATCATCGGAGTTTACTTCCCAGAGGAGCTCGTCGAGACTATGGACTTCCCACCAGATATACCCCCCGGGCCACGATGGAAGCCTCCTAAGGATTCCTCTGGAGTCCAGCCGGGCCACCTGGACCCGTCGCTACGGTACATCCTGGTGTTGCTAGGTATTGCAATACTCGCCATGATTGCATGGTCGGTGGTTGAGAAAGTCTTGGGGTGAGCGCGAACGGAGAAAACGAAGATGATGGCCGGCAACTTGCTTGGGTTCGCGCGGGTAAGCCCGACCGTCCCGGCGTTCGGCTTTCGGATGTTATACAGGTCGTGTTGAGCAGGACACGTGCCGAACCGGTCTTGGTTTTCGGGCTTGTGTCAATTGCCATCTGCACTGAAGAACTGGCACAACTGCAACCCGGAACATTCCATGGAGGTGCTGACGAGTATGCTCTGTTTCTCGCGAGCCTACTATGGCTTACACCGGCGGCGGGCGGAAGTTCCATCATAGCCACAAGGACTATCTGGGCAAGCCGGGGAGACATTCTATCGACCGTGTCACGACTAGGGCCAGCAGCACTTGTTTACACGATTATCGTGGAGCTCTTGCCCTTGGTTCTGCTAACGAGTCTGTCGGGACAATCGGTGGCGGTTGCAATTGCAACATCATTGCTCGCTCAGGCACTGCTCTTCCTAAGAGTTGGCTTGCTACTGAATGTTGCGGCTGCGACTGGCCGTTCGTTCCTCGAGTCATTGCGCATTTGCATCAACGTGTCTCGCCGAGTGACTCCGACCCTACTAGGTGTCTTCGCCGTACAATTGATTTCGGTCGTGACAAGTGTTGCCGTGTCTCTGGCGTCCAATTTTTTCGGGATTGTTACAGCGAGCGTGGGGAGTGCCTTCACATGGCTGGCACTGGCTGCAACTTTGAAGCTGGATGCAACCGTTGGCCCGAGTTCGACAGAGTGTTGTTTCTGACGCGCTTCGGCGAGGCCTTCAAACCGGAGTCGGTGACGCACCTGGTGCGTGCCTATGTGGACGCTGCCGAACTCGGCAAGACGGGAGCGTGCCACCTTTTTCGCCACACCTGCGCCACGCTGATGCATGAAAACGGAGCCGACATCCGGCACATCCAGGAGCTACTCGGCCACGTCGATCTGAACACCACGCAGGTCTACACCCAGGTCGGCATCCGCCAGCTCAAGGCCGTGCACAGCGCCACGCACCCCGGGGCCGCGTTGCCGCGCCCGCCCATGGCGACGCGCCCTGCCCAGGGCGACATGCAAGCCGTGCTCGAGGAGGACGCGCTCGACGATGCGGTCTAGAGGCGCCAAACGAGCTCGGGGGCGAGCCCTCGTAGCCAAGCGAGCCGAGGAGGACTACACTGTGACCATCATGCAGCCGCTCAAGGCCGAACCCCTGCACGCCGTCGTCAAGAACGGCCGCCTCGTGCTCGACGAGCCCACCGATTTGCCGGAGGGCACCGAACTGGAGCTCATCGTCGCTGACGGAGGTGATGAGCTGGGCGACGAGGAGCGAGCCCGGATGCACGCTTCTATCAGCAGAGGCCTTGCCGACATCGAGGCGGGGCGAGTCACGGACATCGACGAAGTCCTCAGCGAACTCGACTGAAGCGTGCGAGTCGAACTGTCCGACGAGCGAAGCAGCAGGCTCGCAAGATCAACTCTTGGTGGCGAGCCAACCGAGACGCCAAGGGGCTCTTCAAGGAGGAGTTGGCGGCGGCGAAGAAGGTGCTGCGGCGGGATGCCAGAAGGTTGCCTATCTACGGTCACGAACAAGGTCAAATCGTCCGCCGTCTGCTGCTGCTGAAGACGAAGTACCACCTGTACTACGTGATCGACGAGGAGCGAGGGGTGGTCCGAATTGCCGCGATTTGGGGAGCGGTGCGAGGGAGCGGCCCCCCGCTGTAGTCTGATGCAGCCGCACGAACCCCGAAAAGACCCGCTAGCAGTCCGCTGGCGGGCTTTTCTGCATGGTAGCCACTCTCTGCTTAGCTGCCCACCGAGACGCCGCTACAATGCTGGGCGTGACGGCTCTTTGCGAACACCCTGCTGGTGGCGATCATCGCCCGGTATGCTGGCGCACCGAGCACCCGCGTGATCGCGTCCGGTGCTGTCCGGCGTCACCACCAAGGCACCTCCGACGATCGCGAGAGCTTGCCCAAAACACGCGTCGGGGCTTGCCATCGCCGAAATGCGCAATTGGGAGCTTGACCGGCGCAGCCACCGTTTCGTGAGGTACGCAGACGACTGCAACGTCTACGTGCGAAGCGAGCGAGCCGGGCTGCGAGTGATGGCGAGCTTGAAGGACTTCATTGAGAAGCGCCTGAAGCTCAAGGTCAACGACAACAAGAGCAAGGTGGCTAGGCCACAGGAACGCACCTTTCTGAGCTTCAAGCTTCACAAGCTGAAGCGGGGACCGGTACGTATTCTGCTGGCAGAAGGCGGTAAGGTACCTCCAATTACGTGCGAAACGCACATATATTACGTGCGATTTGCACGTAATTGGAGGAGGCTGTGAGTCACGTGTGTGGCGTGCCGGTGGCTTGACGAGAGCGGTCTTTTGCGCGTCGAAGCGTCCGTGGGTCTTGAGCTTGACGGCAGGCAGCCTTGTTTGCCGAGTTGTGGAAGCGGTTCCCTTCTGACGAGCGGCAACCGATTCCCGCTTCCGTTGCGAGGTGTTCACCGCTGCTGCATCTCTCGCGGAGGGCTGGAAGATCGGTTTCGAATGAAGGTTGAGGGGGGTTGGGTGCAATGGGAAGTAGCCCGAACGCGCGGGGTCCCTCCGGGAGCGGCTCCGTCAGGGCGCGAATACCTTTTCCAGGAGACCCTTGGCGATGAAGCATTTCATGTTGGCAGCAGCGGTAATGGGTGGGCTCTTCACGGCTTGTTCAGGAGGAGTCGGGAGCAGTGATCCTTATGGCCAGTGGAGTGGTTCCAGTACCGACGGAGCAGCGGTTGGCGCCGGGGGCGCCGCCTCCGCGGCGGCGGGGGGGGTGACGACGGGCGTTGGCGGCACGGCCAGCTCCGGAGTCACGTCGACCAGTGGGGGAACGGTCGGGACGACGGGCGGACCCACCGGGTCCACTGGGGGGCTGCCGGGTAACACCACGGGGGGCACGTCGGGCGGGCTCGCCACGACCACCGGTGGTACCAGTGGGGGCACGACGGGCACCGGCGCTTTCTGTCTCGTACAGCAGCTGATGCAGGACCGTTGCATGAGTTGCCACTCGGACCCGCCCCTCAGGGGCGTGCCGATGGCTCTGGCGAGCTACGACGATCTGATGGCGCCGACACCGAGCAACCCATCGATGAATGCCGCGCAAATGTCGATGGAGCGCATGCAGGATATGAGGGCACCCATGCCACCGGCGCCAGCGGCGCCTCCCACCTCCGCCGAGATTGCGATGCTCCAGGATTGGATGAACCAGGGGATGCCTTCCACCTGCGACCCGGCGAGCGGTAGCGGGACCACCGGCGGGATGACCACCGGCGGGATGACCACCGGCGGGATGACCACCGGCGGGACCACGGGTGGGATCGTCGATCCCTACGACACGCCGGTGACCTGCACCAGCAACAGGAACTGGACTGGCGGCAACCGTGAATCGCCCCTGATGCATCCAGGAGGCACGTGCATCGATTGCCACAGTTCCGATGAAGGGCCTACCTTTCAGCTTGCTGGTACCCTCTTCCCCACGGCCCACGAGCCCGTCGATTGCAATGGGGTCGATGGAACCACTAACGGTGCGCAGGTGGTGGTGGTCGATGCGAACGGGCAGACCATCACGATGGACGTGAATTCCGCCGGAAACTTCTTCTACGAGTCGCGGCAGCCGATCGCCCTTCCGTACCAGGCCAAGGTCGTTTCGAATGGCAAGGAGCGGATAATGGTCGCTTCGCAAGAGAGCGGTGACTGCAATACCTGCCACACGGAGTCGGGCACCAACGACGCACCAGGACGTATCATGTTGCCGTGACCCGGAAATTCGAAAACTTGGCGGGTGAGCCGTGAACCGTCCGACAACAGTTGCTATGCTGGAGCGATGTTGCGCCGCATGGTCTTGGTGTTTGCCGTGACGCTCCTCGCCAGTTCCGCGCGCGCGCAGCAACGCTCCGGCGGACAGACCTGTCAGGGCCCGAAGCTCGTGTTGGACGCGGCGCTCGGGCGCGACGTCGAATGGGTGGAGGCGGCGGCCAAGGCCCGGCAAAGCATCGCAGACCTGAGCGATGTGGACGCCTGCACCCTGCTGGAGGTACGCAACACAAAGCGCTCGGCTACCCTGCGCGTACTGAGC
This sequence comes from uncultured delta proteobacterium, assembly GCA_963809955.1. Classification (GTDB taxonomy): domain Bacteria; phylum Myxococcota_A; class Polyangia; order Polyangiales; family Polyangiaceae; genus JAICQQ01. The sequence goes on along the minus strand of CAWELQ010000020.1, from coordinate 443,538 downwards.
TCCGATGGCCGCTCTGCGGTCAGAACGCTCGCGGATTCTTCCGAACTCGGCCCGACTGTGGTGGCGCTCTTGGCCTTGCCTCCCGCCAATGCGAGCGAGTCGGCAGCGCTCGCCGAGCCGCAGGCAGAGCCCGCGGCGGAGCTTGATGACCGCGGGGCCGAAACCCAATCGGTTTTCCCGGCGGACGAGGCCGGAGGGGTCGACCTCGCGCTGGGGCCTTCGGGCCGCATGGCAGGGGGCCTTGCCGGGGTAGGCGCCAACGCGCTCTTGGACTGGAATCTCTCGAACTGGCTGTTGGGCGTTTCGCTTGGGGGGGCACAGCTGGACGATCGAAGCTCGTCGATGCCGCGGCTGTCTCGACAGAGAAGCCTGGCCCTGGGCGCGGTCGTCGGCAGGCGCCTCTACGGGCTCGGGGTCACGTGGGATGTCGGGTTAGAAGTCCCTCTGTTGGCGATCGAACAGAACAGGTGGTCCAGCGAGACACCGGTGGTGGGCAGTCATAGCGATGACGATGGTGGCGAAGAGGCGGACGGCGACGACGCATCCCCGGTGACGGGTACGACTCCCGTGGAAACTTTCGCCACCTATGCAGATCTTCGGGCGGGCGCGCTGTTGCGCGCATCGCTGCCTTTTCGGGATAGCCTTTCGGTGTTCCTGGCGCTCGATGCGCAGCGCTCGCTGCGTCGCTGGGGAGGAAGGCAGACGGACATCGCCCGAGCAGTGCCGCCCCCGGACTACAGCGCGGGTCTCACAATCGGATGCTTGTGGAGCCAGCTTTGACTAACCTGGCCGTCGTCATGAGCACACCTTCTCCTCCGCGCTCGCCGGTGCAGAGCGTCGAGGTGAATGAAACACAAGCCGATAGGGAAGCGATGCGGGCGCTGGCACGCGGCGACGTGTCAGCGCTTGGTGAGTTGTACGATCGCCACCAGGCCGGTGTGCGTCGCTTCGTAGAGCGCGCCGCCAGCGGCAACGCCGACGTGGACGACCTGGTGCATGCGACCTTCCTCGCGCTGCATCGAAGCGCCGCCTCGTTCGATGCGTCGCGCTCGGTGTATGCCTGGTTGATTGGGATCGCCGCGCGGCTGGTTCACGGGCAACGCAGCAAAGGGGCGCGTTGGGCGCGGCTCTTGCGCGGCTTCCGGCCGGTGAGACCTGCGTCCTCGGCCGACCCCGAACGAGTGCTCGAGGCCCGGCAAGAGCTCGGACGACTGGAACGCGCCCTGGTTGCGCTCAGCGAAGCCAAACGAGTCGTGTTGATCATGCACGAGATCGAGGGGCTGAGCGGCGAGGAGATCGCAACGTCGCTCGAGATCCCGGTGGGGACTGTCTGGACGCGATTGCATCATGCTCGGCGCGAGCTGATGGCAGTGCTGGAGGAGGAGTCATGAGCGGCGAACTCTGCCCCGAGCTGGCCAAGGTGGCGCTGGCGTACGACGGTCGTCTGGACGCCGCGCAACGCCTGCAATTCAGCTGGCACATGCAGAGTTGTCGATGCTGCAACCAAGAACAGCGGCGTCTGGAGAAGCTGCGGGGGGCGCTCTTGTCGCTACCGCTGCCGACAGCGCCACCCGAACGTGTGGCTCATGGGCGGCAGCGCCTGCTGGAGGCCGCCCGGGCCGAGGGCGCGGCGGCGCGGCGCGCGAACAGGTCCGTCCGCCCGAAGAGGATTTGGATTTATGGAGGAGCCCTGGCCGCCTGCGCTGGTCTCGTGCTCTTCCTGGTGAGTGAGCTGGGCCGGCGTAGCACCGGTGAAATCGCAGAGACGCCGACCACCACCGCTGGCGAGCGCGCGACCCGAGTGGTCGTACGAGCATCTGCAGGAGCACGTTGGTCGCGTCGCTCCCGTCCCGATGGCGAGACGCTGAAGCTTTCGGAGGGGCGGTTGCATGTGCGTGTGGTCCATGGCGCCGAGAAGCTCGAGCTGAAGCTCGAGCTACCCGACGGAGAGATCGAGGACGTGGGGACGGTGTTCACAGTGTCCGTGCAGGATGGTCGCACGCGCCGCGTGCAGGTGGACGAGGGCGGCGTGCTGCTGCGGCTGCATGGGCGTGAGCCATTTCAGCTGAGCGCCGGGGACAGCTGGACGGATACGAACCAGCCCGAGCCCGCGAACTCGCGCAGTGGCGCACAGCAGCCTCGGTCCGGGTCCGCAGCGAGCCAGGCTCTGCATGACGAGGGGCCTGCTCGGAACGAGCCCCCGGCTTCGCGTGCTGCCCGGTCAGAGGTACCCTCGGCGTCGCTTGCCGCAAAGGGAGCTCTGGCGAAGCGAACCGGCACGGCGGGGGCCCCGCGGTCGGCGCAGGGCTCCTCGTCCGAGTCCGGCGATCGTGCCTCGGTTCGAGGCGACGAGGCGGCGAACCCTGCCCGGACCGGTGAACCGCCGGCACCCGCGCCTTGCCCGGCCGCCTCGCAGCTTCAGGTCGGAACCGCGGCTTTCCAGGCGGGTCAGTATGCACGCGCCGTTCGAGCGCTGCGCCAATACTCCGCGACGTGCGGCTCCGACGCGCATGCAGAAGACGTCGCCTACTTGACCCTGGTGTCGCTGCTGCGCGCCGGGCGTCAGCAGGAAGCGCGACAGGCGGCTCGGAGCTATCTCGCGCGCTTTCCTCACGGTTTTCGGCGCAAGGAGGCCGAGCGGGTGCTGAGCGCCGACTAGAGCGCAACTGGGTTGGCGTTCGACATTTCTGGACAAGTTCTGGTGGGTGACTCCCCTTGTCAGTGAGAGGTAGTCCCAGGAGCACCATGAGCGGACCCGCCAAGACCACCAAGCGAGCCAGTCTGGTCATTTCGGTTCTGTGCAGCGTTTTGGCTTGTAGCAGTGGCAAGAGGGAGCAGGGCTACGTGCTGGGTGACGGCTCCGCCACCACCGGCCCGCCCGTCACCACGACGACCGGCTCGGTGTTGCAGACCACGACTGCCGGCGGCGGCGCCAGCGGATCGGCGAACGCTACCAGTGGCACGACGGTGGGCATCGTGATGACGACGACCACCACCGGAGCCGGTGGTAGTGGTGGTACGAGTGCGCCCACCTGCGCCACGGAAAGCACCACCGCCGAGCTCCTGCCGGTCTACCTCGCGTTCGGATTCGACCGATCGGGCAGCATGGGGCAGCTGGACTACGAGTGGCACGACCCGGCGCTCAAGTGGGATCCCGTTTCGCTGGCGACTCAGACCTTCTTCGGTGACCCGAACTCGACGGGGCTCTACGCTTCGCTCACTTTTTTCCCTCGAGACGGAGCGGGCGACAAGTGCGACGCTGCGACGTACCAAGAGCCCGATGTGCCGATGACGCCGTTGCCCTCGACCGCCTTCGCCGACGTGCTGAACCAGGTTCCGAACGAGACCTGGATCGGGGGCACGCCGACGTTGGCCGTCATGCAAGGGCTCATCGGCTACGTCGATCAGCAATCACAGCAAGACCCGGGGCGCTACGCGATCGTTTTGGTCACGGACGGGTACCCTCAAGGTTGCGACGACGTCGGCGTGCAGGACGTGGCGGACGCCGCAGCGGCCGTGGCTCAGGACCTCCCTACCTATGTGATCGGCATTGCCAATCCGCCCATCGACGGTGCGCCGGAAACGGTAGCGGATCTACAGCAAATCGCGGTGGCGGGTGGTACCGAGCAGGCCTTCCTGGTCGATACCGGCGATGCGACCGCGACCGCAGCTGCCTTTTCTGCTGCGGTGGAGCAAATCCGCGGCTCGTCGATCGCTTGCGATCTCGACATTCCCGATCCTCCGGACGGGAGCATGTTCGACAAGGAGAAGGTCGCGGTCACGTACACGAGCGGGTCGACCGGCGTTCCCGAGCAGCTCGTCTACGACCCCGATTGCGTGAACGAGCGTGGCTGGCATTACGACGACCCGAGTGCGCCGACCCGGGTGCCCCCAGCCTCTTACAGGGTCGGCTGAGGGCGGCTAAGGGCCCGCGGGTCAGGATGCTTCTGGGAGACGAGGAGTATGAGGTCGTGGCGTGCGGGGCACTTGTGAGTACGCCGCCGCGGGGGCGACGGTGACCACTAATCCTGCCCACTCAAGTTGCGCCGCGTTCGAACAGGCGGTGGATTTCGTCGGGTGTGACGCCGTAGCCCTCGGCTGCGGCGAGCAGCGCGGCGTTCTGGGGCAGCTCGGTCAAGAATTGCCGGGCGTAAGGGGTTCCCACCAAGCCGTGCAGGCGCCGGAGCAGCGGGGGCATGCCGCGCGCTACGGCCGCGCGCGCTTGCTCCTCGTGGCCAGCCTCGAGCTCCGCGTCGTGCAGTGCGAGGTAGACGGCGGATTCGTTCAGCAAGCTCGGCGCGCCCTGTTCGAGCAGCGTGGCGGCTTCACCCGCCAGATCGAGCGCCCGGCTCAGGTTGCCGCAGCGCCGCTCGGCTTCCGCCCACATACCCAGGGCCACCGGCAAGACGTCGCGATGTCCAGCGCTGCGGTAGGCGGTGGTGGCCATTTTGAGCAGCGCCGCGGCGCGCCGGCAAGCGGGGTCGCCCTTCTGTCTGAGTAGCTCGCAGCCTCGATAGAACAGCACGCCCAGGTTCGAGCGGTCCGGAGCCGCCCAGACTCCGCTCGCGGTCGAATCCGCATCGGCTCTGGCTTCTGCCAGGTGCACGTCCAAGGCCTTGTCCGTGCCGAACGTGCCGGCCCAGCCGAGCAAGAGCATCTTGGCGAGACGCACGGCACCCACGCTACCGATGGCGTCAGCGAGGGCAAGGCCGGTTTCCAACGCCGAGCGTGCCTCTTGACGCGCTCCGATCGTGGTGAGCGCGAACCCCAGGTTGGTCATCAGCATGGCCTCTCGCTCCTTGAGGCCCGCCGCGCGGGCGGCACCGGCCGCGTTGCGACGGGCTTCCAGCGCGGCCGAGAGTGCTCCTCGGGATTGGCGAATGATGGCCTGAGTCTGGTAGGCGTCCACGGCGGCGGCGCGGATGCCGTGGTGGTTGGCGAGTTCGAGCAAACGGGTGGACTCGAGTTCGGCTTCCGCAAACTCGCCGGCGAAGGCCAGGCGCGAGGCGAGGGCGGCGGAGCAGCGCGCGACCTCGTCGTGCAAGCCGAGCTTCGCCGCTTCGTCGCGTGCTTCGGCAAGGCGCTCGCTGATGCCGATGCCGGTCCCTCGGGCATCGTCGAAGCGTGCGCGGGCGCCCTGCGCGCGTACCTCGCTGGAGCGGTCGTACACGTTGTCTTCCAGGGCGCGAATGGCGGTTTCCCGCTCACCCGCGCGGGGGTCGAGGCGGCTCCACGCTTCATCGAGGTAGCTGGCGCGCTGAAACCCGGTTACCTTGTCTTCGGCGAAGGCCAGTGCGCGCTCGGCCATGCTCACGGCGTCGTTCAGCGCATTGGCGGCCAGCGCGCGCTGTGTGGCCCGCGCCCAGTGCTCGGCAGCCGCTTCGTACTGCTCGGCAAGCTGGAAGTGCCCCGCGACGGTGGCCGAGTCTTCGCCCATCGATGCGAGCCAGCGCGCCGCCAGGCCGTGCAGTTCGATCCGCTCGCGCTCGCCGAGCGCATTGTACGCCACCTCGCGTACCAGCGCGTGTTTGAACAGCCATTCACTCGAGCCTTGAAAACGGGACGAGTTTTGCTCGACCAGCACCTCGGCGGCGGCAAGCGCCTTCATGATGCCCTCGGCTTGGTTCATGCCGAGCGTTTCCAGCGCCGCGTCCCAGCAGCTCAAACCGAGCACGCTGAGCCGTCCAACGGCGTCTCGGCACTCCTCGTCCAGAGTGTCCAGGCTGACCTGGATGGCCGCTTCGATGGTAGGCGCGTGTTCCGTGTCGCGTCCCGAAGCGCTCAGTCGCGCTAGCTCTTCGGCGAATAGCGGCAGCCCGCCGGCACGCGTGGCGATGGCGTCGATCACTTCGTCGCTGGCGCCTTCCCCAAGCAGTGACTGCGCGATGGTGCGCGAGGCTCGTTTGGAAATCGGGCGGAGCTCGATGCGTACGTGGTCGCGTCCGGCAAAGCGCTCGGCGTTGTCTTGCCAGAAGTCCGGGCGCAACAGTGCCATCACCACTAGCGGTCGATGCGAGGCGCGCCCCAGCATATGATCGACCCAGCCGATACTTTCGGGGTCTGCCCACTGCAGATCTTCCACCACGATGGCGACAGGCTCGCCCGCGACCACTTGCAGGACCAGATCGGTCATGGCAAGCCACAGCGCGTCACGCGAGCCACGCGGATCGAGACCCTCGGGGAGCGGCTCGTTGACGAGCAAGCGCGCGAGCAGCTCTCGATTGTCGTCGGTAAGCTCGCTGCGAGTGGCCGGCCCCAGCCGGTTGACTATCGCGGTCTTCGCCTCGGCGGAGGACGCCCCCTTGGGCAGGCTGATGATGGCCCTGAGCACGTCGGCCGCAGCGCCCAGCGCGTGGCCCTTGCCGTAGGCATCGCTGCGCTGCAATACCACGTGTGGCGCGTCCGCCTGGGCGGACATGCGGGCCATTACCTCGCGCCGCAGGCGACTCTTGCCGATACCGGGCGGGCCGCTCACGGTGATGAGAATGGGCGTGGCGTCGGAGCGAGCGCGTTCGAAGGCGCTGACCACCTGGGCGAGCTCCGGCTCACGGCCCACGAAAGGGGCGCCACCGGCGCGTTCGCCGCGCACGCCGCGCAGAGGCTCGCCGACTACGGCGGACCCGTCGTCGCGGGCGCGGAATTCGAAACGCCCGCGCCCGAGCTCGCTGGTCGTCGTATCCGCCAGCACCACACCTGGTGAAGCGTCGCGCGCCAGAGCGGACGCGCGATCCACGACCTCGCCCACGGGCTTGGCGTCGGTGCCGGCCAGATTCACGCGCGCGCGCCCGCTGGCAACGCCAACCTGCGCGCCCGAGCGCGCCAGGCGCCTACCCAGGTCCAGCGCGGTGGGGGCTTCGCTGCCCACCGCGCGCCGCGCTCCCAGGTGCGCGACCACGGCGTCTTGCCCGAGCGGCACTGCCTCGGCGCCTCGGCCACGCAGTTGCTCCAGAGCGCGTTCGCGCGCGGCGGGTGACTGAAAACGGATTGCCACGACGGAGGTCACCAGTCGCGAGGCACTGGAGCCGAGCCGCGTGGAAACGACGGCGTCCACATCCGCCCAGCTGAGGCGACCAGACTCGGACAGCGTTTCCTTGAGGCATTCCGCCACCTCGCGCGCATTCGACGGACGATCGTCGGGGCGCGTCTGAAGCATGCTCTGAACCAAGCTGTCCAGCATGGGGGGGGTATCGCGCCTGAGCTCGCTGAGACGCGGGGCCGGGGTGGTGACCAGGCGCGCCAGCGTGGCGATGATGGTCGGACCGACGTGCGGCGGACGGCCCGCGATCAGCTCGAACAGAGTCGCACCGAGCGAATAGATGTCCGATCGAGCATCGATCACTTCGTCGCCGCGCGCCTGCTCGGGAGCCATGTAGGCGGGCGTACCCACCACGTCACCGGACTGCGTGATCCGGATGTCGCCGGTGGCCGCGACCCCGAAGTCGACGAGCTTGGGAAAAGCGTCGAGTTCTTCGATGAAGTCGCGTTCGGGTCGATTGGCGTGGCAGAGGAAGATGTTGCCGGGCTTGATGTCCCGGTGAATCACGCCCGCCTCGTGCGCGGCCTGCAGGGCTTCGGCGGTCAAGATACCGAGTTCGACGGCTTGGCGCAGCGAGAGGGGCTGCCGGTGATGGCGCGCCATCAGGTCCTCGCCCGAAAGCCACTCCATGGCGACGAACGGCAGCCCAGATTCTTCGAGCACACCCGAGGCCACCGTCTTGACGATGCCTGGGTGGTCGAGCGATGCCAGGAGCTCGCCTTCGCGGGTCAGGCGTGACTCTTCGGCTGGCGCCACCCCAGCTTCGCTGGCAATCACCTTGAGGGCGACGTTTCGCTCGGTCTCCAGGTCGTAGGCTCGGTAAACGACGCCCGCGCCGCCGCGCCCCACCTCGCGCTCGACGACGAAGCGGCCCCCGACTCGGCCCCTGGTGGTGGTTGGTACTGTCACGCCTACCCGCAAGCGTACCCTCAAACCTCGGCTTCAGTCACGAAGCATCACCGCTCGTGTCGGTTCGCGTATGGAGGGCTCGGAGGCAAGCCCCGCGGGCTCCACGAGGGACGTGGGGACGCTGGACGATCGAAACCAACGTGGCGTCTCGCGGCGCTCGAACGCTTCCGTTGGGGTGAAGAAGTGCGAAAGCCGGCGCGATGCCCGGCGCCGGCAGGGGTCGAGGGCTGGCCGCCTGGCCACTCGACATGAGCTGGCGGGCGTCAGGTGTCTGGCAAGGTGCTACCCTACCGGGCGCGTACGCGCGCCACTTGTCCGCACGCCGCTTGTCCGCACCATGTTGGAAAAAGTCGCCATTCATCAGACGCGCCTCCGGGTGCCCGGGGTCGGCCTGGACGCGCGCGGCGTTTGCCTCGGCAAACGAGGTCTCGTGCTTCTGCCTTCCCTGGAGCGGCTGGTCGCGTTCCTCGCGATCTACACGAACGAGGTCGCGCTTACCCGCGTGCTCGGCTCGCTCTCGATTCAGTTGGTGCGTTCCGCGCTGGGCGCGCGTGAAGTGGCCCTGAGCTGCGAGGCGCTCTCCAGCGACGTGATGGATCGCATCGCCGAGGTCGCCCGCCTGACGAGCGGGTTCACATTCACCGGCACCACCCGCCACTTCGTTCAGTACCGCGATGCCTCGGCGCCGTTCGGCTACGACGCGCCCGAGCTGCTGATCAGCGACGAGGAGCTGTGCTTGTACCACACGAGCTTCGCACAGGCCTATGCCCTGGAGCGGGAACTCGACCTCAGGCAGCTGGTGCTGCGCCTCGGTGTGCACCCCGAGGCTTCCGCGAGGCTGGAGCCCTTGCCTGCCTGGTTGCTGGCGGCGCCAGCGCTCGGCGCTCCCCTGGCCCGACACCTCGCCCACTCTGGGATCGCGGCAGAGGTCGGTGTGGTCGGGCTGGGGTCTCAGAAGTCCGACGAACGTTGGCTGTTTCGTCTGCCCGCCGTGCCCGAGCGCCTGTCGGGTCTATTGACGAACACTCCCGGCCTAACGCTTTTCTACCAGCGCGCTCGAGGCGCCGCCGTTCGTTTCGGATTTCGCCACCCGCTGGCGCTCGCGGCCTGTCCGGTCTTCGACGAACACGGGATCGTGCTCTTTCAGTCAGGTGAGCGGCCTCCTGTGTCGATCGAGAAATTGCCGGTGCTCGCGTCGGTCGAGGATCTCGTGCTGCCCGGCGTGAGCCGGCTGGAGGACGAACCTCGGCCGCTCCAACCACTCGGGATCGAGGCGGTGCGCTTGTCCACCGAGCTCTCGTTGCTGCCGACCGCGCATGACAGACGCCGCGTGAGCGCGCTTCGTCTAAGGGGGCGCGACACCGTCCACTTGCGGCGTCTTTCGTACGTGCTCGGCGCCGAAGCGTTGCGCTCGTTGTCTCTGGCGAGCACGGACCAAGGGGTGTTCCTGCTCGAGCGAGGCGTGACGCCGTGGGTTCTCCTGGGAGATCTCTACAGTGAGCTGGGTTCGGGGCTGTTCGTTCCGATGGGCTACGATTTGGTTCCGCGGGTGGACCCCGCGCGCGTGCTGGAGGCCATGGGTACCCCAAAGGGGCATCTGGTCTTTTTTCACGTGGATGGTCGTTGCCACAGTCTTCCCGAAAGCGCATTCGTGCCCCTGGCGGAGGCCCTGCTGGAGCCCCACGTCTGGAGCGAACCGCATCCCGACGTGTTCGAGCGGGGCCTGGACGACGAACTGCCGCGTCTCAGGCTGGAACCGCTCGGGCTTCGACCGCTCAAGGGCACGGGGGGCGTGCCATGAAGCTCGCGGAGCACGCTCGGTTGCTGCTGGAGGGCGTGCTGATTCCGCTTCTTCGCGGGGGCGATGTACGTTTGCTCGATCCAGTGGGGGCCCCCCGTGCGCAGGAGCTCGAAAACGGTTTGCCGGGCTCTGGACTGTTCGACGAGGTGGGGCACCTCAAACTGCGGGCGGGTCGCAGGCTCTGGCCGGTGGACGACCTGGGTGAGATCGCGAGCGACGAGTGGAGCCTGCTGGTTGCCTTGAACGACTTGCTGCAGCTCACCAACCCCAGTCTGTGTTCCGGAGTGCGTAGCTCCAAAAACAGCACCACTCTGGCCCAGCATGTGGAGCGCTGCATCGAACGCGCGGGCCCCCCGCTGAGCGCGCGTCAGGCATTGAGCCGACACGCCTTGTTCTCCAAGGTACGTCTGCTCATCCGTTGCGATACCGAGCTCAGCTGGTGGACGGGCAGCGGAAACTTCGTGGGCAGGGATCCTCCGGCGCGCTTGACGAGTTGGCCGGAGCTGCGTCGTGTAAAACAACGAAGAATCGAGGTGCCGCTCGCTCGGATGGCGCCACGGGTTCCTCGCTATCGAGAGCTGCTCGAGCGTTGGCTCACGTCGACTCCTCTTACGCTGTTTGCCGGGTTGGGAGCTCTGGGCATCGAGGCGAGGTGGAGTGCACCCATGCTTCGACTGGTGACGAACGAGCCGGGGCGTACCCTGGCGCTGCGCGCCGTCGTGTGGTCCGACGACGCGCCCACCGCGCTCGAGCAGCTCAGCGCCGCCACCCGAGCGCTCGGCGAACTCGGCAGACCTGGCGAGCAACATGCGAGGCTGTTCACTGACCTGGCCTTCGAACGCTTCCAGCAGCTTTCCAGCTGAAATGAACCAAGCTCGGCTCGCGGGCTCGGGGCCTGGGGCTTGCCAGTCTGGTCCTGATTGGTTAACCGTGAACGGCATGCAGCTCTGTTCGTACGTGAGCGCGCGCGGCCGTCTTGCTGCGCTTGCGTGCGTGGCTCTGCTCTCGGTGCTGCTGCCGTGTGGAGCCTACGCGATGGACGAAGCCGCGCCAGGATCATCCGCGGTGGCGCCCACCAGCTCGGCGGGGCAGTCACTTGCCGCTGAGCCGGACGCCCTGGTTCCGAAGGACGACACCGCGACGCGTACGCTCCCGGGGCGACCATTGCGCGTGGGTGTGGCGGGTTCGGAGCCTTTCGTGGTGCGCGAGGGCAACAAGCTAGATGGACTCAGCGTGGATATTTGGCGTTCGGTGGCGCTGAAGCTGGGGCTGGAGTTCCATCTGGTGAGCGTGCCAACCGTGGACGAGGGAATCGAGCGCGTTGCCGGGGGCGATCTGGACAGTCTGGTGGGACCGATCAGCGTCACCGCGGCGCGGGCCAAACGCGTGGACTTCACCTTCCCCTATTTTCGCTCGAGCCTGGCGATTGCGACGCGCCCGGATTCCACGACGCTATGGGATCGCGTGGGTCCGTTCTTGAGCAAGGCGTTCTTCGTCGGAGCGTCGAGCCTGATGTTCGTGCTGCTGATAGTGGGTGCGTTGGTGTGGTTGACCGAGCGCCGGCGAAACCCGGAAATGTTTCCCGACTCGCCTGTCAAGGGATTGGCCAATGGCATATGGCTGGCTCTGGTCACCATGACCACGGTCGGCTACGGAGATCGCGTCCCCGTGACCTTGGCCGGGCGCATCGTGACTGGCGTATGGATGTTGATTGCGATGCTCAGCGTGAGCTCGCTGACCGCCGGCATCGCCACGACCCTGACCTTGGCTCAGCTGGATCGCGGGGCCATCGACAAACCCGAACAACTCGCCGATCACCGTGTGGCCGTGCTTCGGGAGACCGTGGGCGCCCGTTTCGCCCGCTCATTTGGCGCTCACACTCGCTCCGTGGCCTCGGTGCGCGAGGCGCTCGCGCTGCTGAAGGACGGACGGGTCGATGCCGTCGTCCACGACCGACCTATCCTGCAGTATCGTATTTCGCAGAGCGATACCGATTTTTTTCTCTCCGACCCGGTGTCAGGGCCGCAGGACTATGCGTTCGCGGCTGCGCCCGATACGGATCTGGCACGACAGCTGACGGTAGGCCTACTGAAAGCCACAGAGCAGGGTGAAGTCGCGGATTTGACCTCGAAGTGGCTCGGCGACTGAGCGCCGTGCAGAGTGAGCCTCTCGCGGGCAGCGAGCTTGCTCAACCCTTGGCTGCCTGTTGTTCGACCTGCAGCGACAGCGCTGCTTCGAAGGCACCCGGAGCTGCCGCGTGGATGCGCTGGATCGCCTGGTCGGCGTGATCGCGTATCAGTGCGCTCTCGGAATTCTGCGCCACGTCCAGGCGGCGTGCGATGCGCCTCCGGATGGAGTCGGAGGTCGCGTTCAGGAAAGCATCCGCCAGCTTGCCGTAGGTGTCCGATTCGTTCGAGCCTCGGTGCGTGGGGCCTGATTGGGGGATGTGGCTGACCCGATCGAACTTGAGATCCACACCCGTATCGCGGACTTCACCATAGGCTTCGGCCGCTCGAGCCAGCGATTCGTCGAGTGCCAGTTCGCTGTCGTCGCTGTCGTAGTCCTCGTCCGCTTCGTCTTCATCATATGCCCCTTGGGTATGAGTTTCCTGCGCATGGGCTTCCGGCGCATACGCTGCACGGTCGTCAGTACCTGGCGGCTCGGAGGCTCGCACCGTTGCCAAAGGGTCGGGCTGCCGAAAGGGGGCAGGCGCAGCTCGTTCGGACATCGGCGCGGGCGACGGAGTGGTACGGTTGGCTCCGAGTCGCTCGGGCAAAGGCTCGCCGTCCACTTCCAGATCGTGCGCGGATGGAACCCGTCGGCGGCCGTTCGACGTGCGCGTATGGGTCTTGAAGAGATCGAATTCCTCGATCTCTCCGAGATCGAGGGCATCGACGGCGCGGCGCAGCTTGTCGCGCAGTGTGCCACCTTCGCGTTTTGCGTCATTGACCACGGCTTGTATGCCCGAGGGCAGCGACTGCGACGAACCGATCAGCCTCAGCCGAGCAGCTCCTCCTTCTATTTCCGGCGTGCGGTATATTCCCAGGTAGATGGCGCCCCCTCCGGTGTCGCTCTTGAGCTGTTCGCTCAGCTGCTCGTAGAACGAGAAAGGCGTGGCCGACAGCGTGGACTCGGGTGCTTCGAGCACCACGCCCATGTAGGCGACCTCCTCGAGCGAGAAGCCCGCGGGCATGACTCCGCTCGACAGCAAGGCTTCGCGGATGCCTTCGCTGACCGCATCCAGGGAAAGCTCGGAAAGCACGCTCTCCGCGTAGTTCAACACGCCGCTCGAGAGCAACAGACGCCGGAAGTCCTCCCCGTCCAGCGTTCTCAGCGGGTGCACGCCTTGTCGGCTGTTGAGTCGATTCAGTGCGTCCAGCGGAGCTACGATCACGCGGTTGACGGCTTCGAAGTATCGGTCGAGCGAGACGTTGCCGTGCGTCTGCGCCAAGCGTTGGTTGTCCGCGAACACCCAGCCGAATGGGCGGCGCTTGACGAGCTCGCTCACGCCGCGGGCCGCATTCACCTTGGCGATTCCGCTCTCGTGCTCGCCTGGCAACGTTGCCAGGGTGATCAGCGGCAGCTCGAGTTCTTCCAATGCGTCCACCAGCTCACTCAGCGCGGACCCGGTGCCGCCGCCCAGGCCCGCGGTCAGGATCACGACGTCAGCACCTTCGGTGTGTGTCCGCACGGCGTCGCGAATCCGTTGAGCGCTGTCGCGAATGCACTCGCGGCCGTAGTTCAGATCGGCACCAGCCCCGTCGTAGCCATCGAGCCCGATGTAGATCCGCTGCTCACGTCCGAGGATTGCGTCACTGCCACCCGGGGCCAGCGCCGAGAGGTCCGTGTGCGCGGTGTTCAACGCCATCGCGCGGTACCCCAACCGACTGAACTCCGCGGCGATATTGCCGCCTGCCTGCCCCAACCCAATGGCAACGATGTCGAGTGCGCGATCTGCTGGTTTCATCAAGGATACCTTTCTTAGAATCGATGATTTCACGCTCACTTTCGTACAAACGCAAGCGCCAATCGACGCCAGCTCCCGCTCGCCTGGCTTTCACGAGCCGAATCCCCAGGAGGGAGCTCGCTGTCCAGGGTTCGTGCGCTGAGCGAACACGCTAGCGGTAGCCCTGCATTTTTGCAGTTTCCGCCCGCCTGGGGCTTTCGACGAAAGAGAGTTTCTTTACTCGAGGTAGCGGATGACTGTTGCGTGAATGCTACCCAGGCCAGGCTCGGCCGAGGATTGCGCGAGGTCGCCGCTGACCGGGTCGATGCGATAGGCGACGAGGTTGCCATCTTCGCCCCCGACTTGGAGGTACGCGCCCGCAGGGTCCATACCATAGGCGCGCACCACGCTGCTGAGGGGGGTTCTGCCCACTCGGCTCAATGACTGATCCGCGGCTACTGCGAACCGTACGATTTCAGGAGCATCGCGGTTGATGGCGTACAGGTGGTTGCCGTCCGGGGTCACGTGAATGTCGCTGCTCCAGTGCCGCATCTCGTCGTCCGCGGTGTAGATCGAAGCGCCCGCGCGCGGCTCGAGCGAGCCGCTGGAGCTCACGTCGAATACGTGGATTTGACTCCCGTTTTCCGTAAGAACATAGGCCACGGGCGCCGTCGGGTGAAAATCCATGTGGCGAGGGCCACCCGAGGCTGGCGCGCTGGCGGGGCTCATGGGAGTCAGCGAGCCGGTGCCTGGATCGAAGTCGTACTGGGCCACGTGATCGCTCCCGAGGCAGGGGACGTAGACGTGCGTGCCCGTTGGGTCCAAGCGGACACTATGGGCGTTCGTGCCAGGCTGGAACGCTTGAGCGGTGCCGAAGGCCTGGCCATCATAGCTCAGCACGGAGATCGCGCCCTCGTTGTAGTGCGCCACGAACACCGTGCCACCTGTCGGATCGACGTTCACATAAGTGCCTCCGCCATTCGTCGACTGCTCGTCGACCAGCGCGAAGCTCTCGTTCATCCGATCGTAGACGTAGGCTGCCACGGACCTATTCCGGCTCACGAACACGGTGCGGTTGTCCGGTCCCAACGCGATGAAATCGAGCCCATTCCCGGTGTCCTCGCTGCCAGCGGCTCGCAGGGATCCGTCCTCCGGGTTCATGGCGAAGGCTCTGACCGAGCCGTCGGTGGAGCCAACGAAGACGTAGGGGGTACCCGAAGGCATGCTTCCGCCCGTGGTCGTCGTCGTGTTCGCCGTTGTGGTGGCGTCGCTGGTCGTCGGCGCTCCCCCGCTTCCTCCCGTACCCGACGTGCTTGCGCTACCCGTGGTGGCGGTTCCCCCCGTGCTGGCGGCGCCCCCCGTGCTGGCGGCGCCCCCGGTCGTGCCGGCGCTCGTGGCGCTGGTGCTCCCCAGAGTTGCATCGGTGGTGGCGCTTTGTCCGGAGCTAGAGTTGCTGGCGTTGCCCGTTGCCGAAGTGCCGCTGCTCGCGGCCGCCTGGGACGACGCCGTGATCGTGCCGGTGCTTTGTTGCGCCCCCGTCGAGCCCGACTCGTCGGAGCCGCAGGCGGGAAGGACCCAGGGAAGGCAGAAGGCCCAGGGGGTGATGAAACGCAGAGGTCGACGAAGCTGCATCAGGGCAGCGTGTCACTTCGCGCCGGCGATTTCCAGGTGGGTTTCATCGGTCTTGGAGCACCGAACGGGTTGCCAACTGCACCGGCGGTGTCTGCGCGGCGAATGCTGGGCGATAGGTGCTCCACTGGCTTGATTGGTCGCGACAAACATGCTGCGCGTCGCTCCAGGCAGGCTCAGGACGCGAGCTGTTCTCGCGACCGGAATGAGAAGTGGGTGCTGGACAATTCGCGTGAGGCTTTCATTCTTTGCCGACTTCGGGTCGGCTCATCACCGGAGGCCTCGGGTGCGGTGCCCTGGGTTTGCGTACGTCAGCCTTGCGAATCAGCAAGTCCGGGACCAGCAGACTCTCGCGCTGGGAGCTTTGGGGCGGGGCCCCACCTGCGGTCGGAAATGCGAGGGCCGCGCTATGGCGCTCGTTCAGGATTCGGCTCGCCCCCAACACGTCCGCCAGATCTGCCGCGTCCAGGCCGTCGAGGCTAGCACCCCGAACGAGCTCTTCTTTGCCGCTGGGGAACAGCTTGAACATGACTACCGGGCTCATCATCCCGCCGAGCTGCTGTCCCGTGGTGGATCCACCGAGTGAACCGGCCAGGATGGCCGTGAGCGGTTCTTCCAGTGAGCGCACCACCAGGCCATACGGGAGCTGTTCCCGCCTGACTTCCGCGAGCAGGAGCGCGCGAAGTTGCGTTCGGGACAAACCGCGGTTCGAGCGCATGACGAGGTTCGAGGGTGCTCCCACGACGCCGGCAAATGAACGGCGGCCGTGGCCGTTGGAATTCGAAAAATCGCTCGACGGGGTTCTGGACATCAACAAGCGTTCGAGGGTTCCGTTGTTCACCAGCTGCACGCGTTCGGCCGGGACGCCCTCGTCGTCGAACCGAATGCCTCCAAACAGCGAGTGCCCTTCGAACGTGGTCAGCGTTGGGTCGTCGACCAGAGTGAAGCCGCCGGGCAACACCCGGAGTCCTACCCGGCTCGACCAGGAGCTCGGGTCGGGAACGAACCCGCCCGGCATTTCCGGCGGTGGGGTTCCCGACAGCTGTCTGGACAGGAGCCGCTCGACGAGCTGGGGCGCGGCTTCGCCCTCGAATAGCAGCGGACCGGTGTAGTTCTCGACGACCGGGGCCTGCCTGAGCCTGCTGAGCGTCTCGGCCACGTTCCCGAGGGCAGTCTCGAGCTCCGCCTGTGAAGGCAGGTCGGCAAACTCGGCCCCCAGGGCGCTCACCTGGTGCCCCAGGACCATTCCATCTTCGGCCTGCGTGGTTGCCCAGGCGACCAGCGAGATCTGGCGATTGGGCTCCACGATTTCGGTCCCCTCGCTCGTGACCAGGATGCGCCGCGACGAGGTCCCGCTCAGCACCACGCCGCTGCTCTGGATGAACGGGTAGTGGCGGAACACGGCGGAGAGCTCGCGTGCCAGCTGTGTGTAGCGTGCGGGCGCCTCGAGAGGATAGCTGCCTTCGTCGATCGAGCGCACGGGCGCAAGCTTGGCGAAGCTTGGCGTCGGCTCTTCACGGGTGCTTGCCTGGCTGGCGCGCGCGGCGCGCTTGCTTTCGTAGTTCTCGCTGGCTTGCTTGAAGGCGTCGTCCAACATCAGCCAAGCCACGCGGCGCACCTCGAGCTCGCTCGCATCGATGGGTACTTCCATTTCGGAGGTGTCGGTCTGGTCTTCACCGACGAAGCCGGAGTTGTCCAACTGATAGTCACCGACGCGCAGGCTCACGGTCAGCGAACGCGCGCGCTGGGAGCGTTCCGAGTGAACCGCTCCCAGCATGGCGCTTACGTTGAAGCTCGCGCTGTCTCGCAACGTGCCATCAGCGTAGTAAGGAGCGGCCATGTTGGGCAAGCGCAGCCCCCGGAGGCTCCGCTCGAGTTCGATAGCGAGCGCCTTGCGGAGGGGCGCATCATCGCCGAACTCGACGCTCGCTGCCGCAGACCCGGAAGGCGCCACGGTTCGTTTGGATGTGGCCGGTGGCGCGGCAGCGGCGAGGGCGGACAGCGAAACGCCCAGAGAAAGGCAGAGGCCGAGCCAGCCCGCGCGCATTATCGAGACCCTTCCGGCGCAGGTGCGAAAGCGCCGGGTGGTGGCAGAATGGGAGGGCGCTCGGTGCCCTTGGGTAGGCGCGCCATCTCGATTTTGGAGACGAGCAGACTGGGGCTCGCTGCCGCTACCGGAACCTGCCCGGACTCCGCACCGCAGAACCCATTGAAGACCGCGTAGTCGTTGCCGGCAGCGAGGACGTTCGAAAGCAGGCTGAGGGGAGTTCCCTCTAGCTTGACATCGCGTATCAGTTCCTCGCGACCATCGGGGTAGACCCTGTAGACCAAGACCGGTTGAACTTGAAACGCTTGTGGATCGAACGCAGCGGTTTGCGTTTCCCCACCGGTCACCTCGCTCACCCGAATTCCGTAGGGAAGGTGTTGTCGCCGGATTTCCTCCAGCAACGCTTGCTTCAACGCCTCGGGTGTCGTGACCCGTTCGGGGTCGACGAGCAGATTGCCCTGACGCGAGACGCTGCGAAACCCCGGCTGCTTGCGCCCATGGCCGTTGGAGCTAGAAAACCCCTCGATGGGTGTCCGTGACATCAGAAACTCCCCGAAGATTCCATTCCGGACCACATCGACACTTCGGGCGGGGATGCCTTCGTCGTCGAACCGATAGGTGCCGTTCAGGTCCTGGCCGTTGATCCGCGCGATCAGCGGGTCGTCCACCACTTTGAAGCCGCGCGGCATGATCCGCTTTCCGACTTTCTTCTTGAAGGTCTTGCCTTCCCAGTCCACACGTTGGCGGTGCCCCTCGACCCGGTGGCCCAGGACCTCGTGAAAGAGCACCGCGGCCGCTCGACCGTCGAGCAGCGCCGGACCGATGTAGGGCTCTCCGCGCGGAGCGTGAACCAGGGCCAATAGCTCGCCAATCAACGCGTCGACCTGCTTCTCGAGCTCGGCCTGGCCGGGCAGTTCTTCGAGCGAGCGCGCGAACACCTGCCGATCGTGCGACAGCAGCGCTCCATCCTGCGCCGTAATGCTGCCGCCGAAATTCACCCAGGCACTGAGGTCGCTCGTCTGCAAGACGCTGCCTTCGGTGTTGACGAAGTAGCGGGTACCCGCGGTGGCGTCGAGTTCGACGTAGCTCGTCTCGATATGGGGGTGTTTCAGGAAGCGGCGGGACAGCTCGCGAAGCCGCGTCTGAAAGCGCTCTGGAGCCCACGCGAATTCGCGTGGCGTGACCACGTGGCGCACCGGCGTACCGGAGCTGAAATCCGGCGACTGGTCCTCCTCTTCGGCCTGCACCGTCTTGCTGGCGCGCACCTGGATGAGCGCCTCGCTGGCGATACGAAAGCTGCGCTCGGTTGCCAGCCAGATTGGTGTTCTGAGCGCCAGTTCATCACCGCCCAGCGGCAAAGAGACGAGGCCCAGGAACGGCGATGCGGTACTGGCATGCGTGTTGTCCAGCTGGGGGCTGCCGACCCTGAGGTCGACGTCCAGGCTTCTGTCTGTATCGTCGTTGCTGCTGACCAGAAACCCGTCGCTGGCCACCAGGCGGGCGGCGCGCGTTTCGAAAGCTTCGTAGGCGATGTAGAAGGGCGGCGTGGGCTGCCGCGCTAGTTCCGTTCGTGCGCGAGCCAGCTCGGCTTGCATGGCGCGAAGCAGGGGCTCGGCCAATCCTTCGGGCTCCGAGCTCAGTCGTGCCAGAGTCAGCTGCTTTCGGGCCCGGGCCAGAACCAAAGCGTCGGCGGATTTCGGAGCCACGGGCGCAGAGGGAGCCTTGGTCGGGCCGCAGGCGGACAGCCAGGCGAGAGCTAGCGCGGAAAGGTAGGCAAGCTGCTTCAAGGTGCGGCGGAGTATATAGAAGTTTGCTTTTCGCGGCTGCTTTGGCGGTCGCGGGCACTGACCTCCTTGCAAAATCGCGGCTGAACCGAGCGACTCATCGAAAAGGCGCCGTCGGCGTTCTTACTCACTGAGGCAACCTGCCCCGGGAGGCACATTGCCTCAGTGCCGACGACCCAGGATTCTTGTTATCCTTCAGGTTGCATCGGGCGAGTCGCCTGTCTTACGGACTCGCCGTCCGTCCCTCCATAGCTACTCGACGGAAGCTCATGGTCTCTGTAGAGCTCGCTACGCCGTATCCTCTTGCCCAGGAGAAATCCTCGGGAATCTTGGTGGTCGACGACAACACCAGCAATCTCTTGGCGATCGAGACGGCCCTCGATGGCCTGGGAGCGAACGTGGTGCGCGCCGAGTCTGGGACAGAGGCGCTTCGGCACCTCTTGGCTCACGACTTCGCGTTGGTCCTGTTGGACGTCCAGATGCCGTCTCTCGATGGGTTCCAGACGGCCAGCCTGATTCGGCAGCGCGAACGCAACCGTGACACCCCGATCATCTTCATCACCGCCTACGATTCCGACGACAAGAACGTGTTGGAAGCCTACGCAATGGGCGCCGTCGATTTTCTCTTCAAGCCCATCGTGCCGGAGGTGCTCCGGGCCAAGGCTTCCGTCCTACTGGCGCTCCAACGACGCACGGCTGAAGTCGCCGAGCAAGCCGCACTGCTGCGTGACCAAGAGAGGCGCCTGCACGAACAGGAGCTCGATGATCAGCGCAGAAGTTGGGAACAAGAGGCGCTGCGGCGCCAAATGCACGAGCAGGAGCGCACGACCGCGGAGATGGCGCGGCGGGCCGAAGAGCTCCGCCGCACGGTCGCGGAAAAGGAACGCGCCGAGCGAGAGTTGATGCTCATCAATCAGCGGCTGGCGGAATCGGACCAGCGAAAGGACGAATTCTTGGCCGTGTTGGCGCACGAGCTGCGCAACCCTCTTGCGCCCATCGTAACCAGTCTCGACCTGTTCGAGTTGCTGTCGAAGAGCAAGGACGCTGGCGCCGAAGCCAAACTGGGCTCGGCCAGAGCCGCGATGCGTCGCCAGGTGCAGCACCTGATTCGCCTGGTGGACGACCTGTTGGATGTATCCCGCATCAGCTCCGGAAAGATCGAGCTGTGCCGCGAGCCCATCGACCTCGGGTTGGTCATCGAACAGGCGGTGCAGACCAGTCGTCGCCTGCTCGACGAACGGCAGCACCGGCTGGAGCTGGAGCTGGCAGGTTCTCCCATTCGCTTGATGGGCGACGTGGTGCGCTTGACTCAAGTTGTTGCGAACCTTCTGAACAATGCGGCGCGCTACACCCCGCCCAACGGGCAGATCACAGTAAAGACCGCGCTGGAGGGCGAGGCAGCCGTGATCAGCGTCAGGGACAACGGCCAAGGTATTCCCGAGGATATGCTCGACACCATCTTCGATACCTTCGTGCAGTTTCGCCCGAATGGAGAGGGGCTCGGTCTCGGCTTGACGCTGGTCAGGCGCCTGGTCGAGTTGCACGGTGGGGTGGTGAACGCCAGCAGCTTCGGTCACGGCCAGGGCAGCGAGTTTGTCGTGAGGCTCCCCGCGGGTGTTTTCGAGCAACCGTTCGAAGCGGGGCCGTCGGTGGAGGCGCAGGCGCCGCGAGCTTCGCTGCTCAACGTGGTGGTAGTCGAAGACAACGACGACATCCGTGACTTGGTGACGCTTCTTCTTTCCAACGTCGGCCACACCGTGCGGGCGGTATCCAGTGGCGTGGAGGGGGCCGAGCTGATCGTTTCGTGGGGTCCCGACGTGGCGCTCATCGATATCGGTCTTTCCGATCTGGATGGCTATGCTGTCGCGCGGCAGGTCCATCAACGGCTAGGGGGCGAGGCGCCATATCTGGTGGCGATGACGGGGTTCGGTCAGGAGCAGGATCGAAAACGAGCGCTGGACGCCGGCTTCGCGGCGCACCTGATCAAGCCGGCCACCGCCGACGCCATCATTGCTGCCCTCGAAAAGGTCCCGAATCGGGCTGCGCGACAGCACCGCCAAGAATCAACGAAACACGCAACCCGACGGTGAGCGCCGGGCATTGTCCGGACGAACCCGACGGCTGGAGGCGAATTGGCCCGCTTAGCGAACAACAAGATGAACAACGACAGCGCTCGTGCGAGCTCGAGCAACGGCGCCAGCAAAGGCGCGGAGGGGCTGCAAAGGAAACAGCTTCTGGCCGCGTTGAGAGCGTTGCGCCGCGGCGAGTTCGCGTTTCGTTTGCCCGAGGAGCTGACAGGTATCGACGGGCAAATCTGCGAGACGTTCAACGATATAGCGCAGAACGCTGCTTCGATGCGCGAAGAGATCGTGGGGCTCCGGCACGCGGTGGGGACGGAAGGTCGCACGCGGCGCCGACTGCCGCGAGTTGCTGCGCGCGGCGGGTGGATGGACTACGTGCAGACCGTCAACGAGCTCTTGGATGATCTGACCAGCCACAATAACGAGGTGATGCGCGTGGTGACGGCAGTGGTTCGCGGGGACCTGAGCCAAACCATCGACGTAGAGGGCGTCGAGCGTCCTCTTGCGGGTGACTTCTTGCGCTCGGCCCGCACCCTGAACGGGATGGTGGACCAGTTGGCGCTCTTTGGTGCGCAGGTCACGCGGGTGGCCCACGAGGTCGGAGTCGAAGGAAAGCTGGGTGCTCAGGCAAAGGTGGAAGGCGCCTCCGGCGCCTGGAAAGAAGTGACTGACAGCGTCAACCGCATGGCCAGCAACTTGACCACCCAGGTTCGAGAAATAGCGCGCGTCACGACCGCCGTGGCACAAGGGGATCTGACCCAGACCATCTCGATTGAAGTGCAGGGCGAGATTCTGGAGTTGAAGAAGACCATCAACACGATGGTGGACCAGCTGGGTTCGTTCGCCGACGAAGTAACACGCGTTTCGCGCGAGGTCGGAACAGAAGGCGTTTTGGGGGGGCAAGCTCAGGTGCGCGGGGTTTCGGGCGTGTGGCGTGAGTTGACCGAGAACGTCAACTTCATGGCTCAGAATCTGACCGATCAGGTGAGAAACATCGCCGAGGTGTCGGCTGCCATTGCCGCTGGCGACCTTTCCAAGAAGATCACCGTGGAGGTTCGAGGCGAGATTCTGGAGTTGAAGAAGACCATCAACACGATGGTGGATCAGCTGAGCTCGTTCGCAGACGAAGTGACTCGCGTCTCGCGTGAGGTCGGAACGGACGGTATCCTCGGGGGTCAGGCGAAGGTCAAAGGAGCATCCGGGGTTTGGGCCGAGCTGACCGAGAACGTCAACTTCATGGCCAACAACCTGACCGAGCAGGTTCGCAACATTGCGGAGGTGGTAACGGCTATTGCCGAGGGGGACCTGAGCCGAAAGATCAGCGTGGACGCGCGCGGCGAGATCTTGGCTCTGAAAGAGACCATCAACGCGACGGTCGACAAGCTCAGCAGCTTCTCTTCGGAGGTCACTCGAGTGGCGCGCCTGGTGGGTACCGAAGGTACGCTCGGAGTGCAGGCCGAGGTGCGGGACGTTTCGGGCGTGTGGCGTGAACTCACCGAAAACGTCAACCTGATGGGGCGCAACTTGACGGACCAGGTGCGCGATATCGCCGACGTGACCACCGCCGTTGCCAATGGTGACCTGTCCCGCAAGATCACCGTCCAGGTACGAGGCGAGATCTTGACCTTGAAGAACACCATCAATGCCATGGTGGATTCACTGAGCTCGTTTGCAGACGAGGTGACGCGCATGGCGCATGAGGTGGGGACCGAGGGGGTGCTCGGTGGTCAGGCCGTGGTTCAGGACGTTTCCGGCATCTGGAAGGAGCTGACCCACAATGTGAACTCGATGGCCAGCAACCTGACCAACCAGGTGCGCAACATCGCTGGCGTGGCGCGGGCCGTGGCACAGGGCGACCTGTCCCGAAAGATTACGGTGGACGCGCGTGGAGAGGTGCTCGACCTGAAGAAGACCATCAACGACATGGTGGATCAACTCAATGCCTTCGGCGCCGAGGTGACGCGCGTGGCGCGCGAGGTGGGCGTCGAAGGCAAGCTCGGCGGCCAGGCGGAGGTCGCGGGGGTGCGCGGAATCTGGAGCGAGCTGACCGAGAACGTGAACCTGATGGCGAGTAACTTGACCAATCAGGTGCGCGACATCGCCGGCGTGACCACTGCGGTGGCCCGAGGAGACTTGACTCGCAAGATTCAAGTGGACGCGCGAGGCGAGATTTTGGAGCTGAAGGACACGATCAACACGATGGTGGATCAGCTGAGCGCGTTCGCGGACGAGGTGACCCGCCTGGCCAGCGACGTCGGGGTCGAGGGTAAGTTGGGTGGCCAGGCCGACGTCGCAGGAGTGTCCGGTACCTGGCGCGACCTGACCGATGCGGTCAATTCCATGGCCGACAACCTGACAGCGCAGGTGCGCAACATTGCGCAAGTAGCCAGCGCCATTGCCCAGGGCGACTTGAAGGCGAAGATCGTCGTCGATGCGCGAGGCGAGATTTTGGAGCTGAAGGACACGATCAACACGATGGTGGATCAGCTGAGCGCGTTCGCCGAGCAGGTGACGTTGGTTGCGCGCGAGGTGGGCACCGAAGGTAAGCTAGGCGGTCAGGCCGCCGTGGAAGGGGTGCGGGGAACCTGGAAGGAGCTGACCGACAACGTGAACCTGATGGCCAGCAACCTGACCAATCAGGTGCGCGACGTGTCTCGCGTCTCCAGCGCCATCGCCCGGGGCGAGCTGGGTCGCAAGGTCACCGTGGAGGTGCGCGGCGAGTTCTTGGACCTGAAGAACACGATCAACACGATGGTGGACCAGCTGAGCTCGTTTGCGGACGAGGTGACGCGGGTGGCGCGCGATGTCGGCGTCGAGGGTAAGCTGGGCGGTCAAGCGAAGGTGAGCGACGTTTCGGGAATCTGGAAGGAGCTGACGGACAATGTCAACCTGATGGCGAGCAACCTGACCAACCAGGTGCGTGACATCGCCACCGTGACGACAGCCGTGGCGAACGGGGACCTGTCGCGCAAGATCACCGTCGAGGTGCGGGGCGAGATCTTGGAGCTGAAGAACACGATCAACACGATGGTGGACCAGCTGAGCTCGTTTGCAGACGAGGTGACGCGGGTGGCGCGCGAAGTGGGCACCGACGGCATTCTCGGCGGTTTGGCCGAGGTTCGCGGCGTCTCTGGAACCTGGCGGGAGCTGACGGACAACGTGAACGTGATGGCGCTCAACCTGACCGAACAGGTGCGAGGCATTGCGCGCGTGGTGACGGCAGTGGCGAACGGCGACTTGAAGCAGAAGCTCATGCTGGATGCCAAGGGTGAGATCGCGACGCTGGTGGAGACCATCAACAATATGATCGTGACGCTCTCGACGTTTGCCGATCAGGTGACCAGTGTGGCTCGGGACGTGGGTGTCGAGGGGAAGCTCGGAGGACAGGCGGATGTGCCGGGCGCGGCGGGCATTTGGAGCGATTTGACCAACAATGTGAATGAGCTGGCAGGGAACCTGACTCGACAAGTTCGCGCCATTGGTGACGTGGCAACTGCGGTAACCAAAGGGGATCTCACCCAGTCGATCACCGTCGAGGCACGCGGAGAAGTGGCGCTCCTGAAGGACAACCTCAACCAGATGATCGTCACGCTGGCGGAGACCACGCGCGTCAACGAGGAGCAGGACTGGTTGAAGACCAATCTGGCCCGCTTCACACGCATGCTGCAGGGGCAGCGAGCACTGATCAGTGTTGCCGAGCAGGTGCTGTCGGAACTGGCCCCAGTGATGGGCGCCCAGCACGGCGCATTCTACACGACCGAGAGGCAAGATGATGACGTCACGCTCAAGCTCTATGCTTCCTATGCGTTTCATGACCGAAAGCGGTTGGCAAACCGTTTCAAGTTGGGGCAAGCGCTCGTGGGCCAGGCGGCACTGGAGAAGAAGCGTATTCTGGTGTCGGGTCTGCCGGACGACTACGTCACCATCAGTTCGGCCTTGGGTGAGGCTCCCCCAAACTGCCTGGTGGTAGCCCCCATCGTGTTCGAAGGCGACGTGAAAGGGGTCATCGAGCTGGCAGCGTTCAAGGAGTTCAGCACTATCCAGCTGGCGTTCCTGGAACAGCTCATCGACAGCTTGGGCATCGTGGTGGCGACCATTGAAGCCACCATGAGAACCGATGAGCTTCTCAGGCAGTCGCAGAGCCTGACTGAGGAACTCCAGACGCAGCAGGAAGAGCTGCAGCAAACCAACGAAGAGCTCGAGGAGAAGGCCCGCCAGCTCACCGAGCAGAAGGCGGAGGTCGAGAAGAAGAATCGCGAAGTGGGGCGGGCGAAACAGGAACTCGAAGAGAAAGCCGAGCAGCTCATGCTCACCTCCCGCTACAAATCGCAGTTCTTGGCCAATATGAGTCACGAGCTCAGGACGCCTCTCAATAGCCTGCTGATCCTGTCGCGCCAGCTGCAGGAAAATCGCGACGACAATCTCACCGAGAGGCAGATCGAGTACGCGCGTACGATTCACCAATCGGGTACGGACTTACTCACCCTGATCAACGAGATCCTCGACCACGCCAAGATCGAGTCGGGTACGATAGTACTGGATGCGCGCCCTCTGTCGCTGGAAAATGTGAGGGACTACGTCGAGCGAGGCTTCCGGCAGATTGCCGAGGAAAAGCAGCTGGACTTCCAGATAGAGATGCAGCCGGACTTGCCCGGGGTGATCGTCACCGACGACATGCGCCTGAAGCAGGTGCTCAGAAACTTGTTGGCGAACGCTTTCAAATTCACCGAAACGGGAGGCGTCAAGCTCCAGGTCATGGCGGTGCACGCGGACGATTTCGGTGCCGAAGCACCCGCGCTCCTGGATGCGGAGCGTGTGATTGCTTTTTCCATCATCGACACTGGTATCGGGATTCCCAAGGACAAGCAGCGCATCGTGTTCGAGGCGTTTCAGCAGGCCGACGGGGGAGCAAGCCGCAAGTTCGGCGGTACGGGGCTCGGGCTGTCCATCAGCAGGGAAATTGCAGCACTATTGGGTGGAGAGCTGCACCTTTCGAGCGAGGTCGGCAGAGGCAGCGTGTTCACCCTGTACCTGCCGGACAACTACCGACAGGTACACAGGTCGGGCGAGTCCCTGCGCAAGCCCGCTTCCAATGGAAGGCGACCGACCTCGAACGCGCGGTTGGCGGCCTCGACGCGTGTGCTGGACGACCGGGGCGCGCTCGACACCGAGCGTCCGATGCTTCTCATGATCGAGGACGATGATGAGTTCGCTCACACGTTGCTAGATGCCGCCCGGCGCCACGGGTTCGGGGGCGTGGTGGCAGCGACCGGCGCCGAAGGGCTGGAACTGGCTCGCAGTCTCAAACCGTCCGCGATAACGCTCGATCTCGGTCTTCCGGACATGGACGGTTGGGTCGTTCTGGACCAGCTGAAGCACGACTCCGTGACGCGACACATCCCGGTACACATCATCAGCGCAGAGGACGAGGAACGACGAGGACTGCAGCAAGGCGCGATTGCGTTCTTGCACAAGCCGGCCACGGAAGAGAGCTTGGCGGCCGCTCTCGCCAAGACACGAGCTTTACTGCGTCGCGAGGTCAGGCGGCTTCTGATCGTCGAAGACGACGATGCCCAACGCGCCAGCATCGTCGAACTCGTCACTGCCGATGGCGTCGAAACGCACGAGGCCCGAACCGCTGAAGAGGCCCTGCAAGTGTTGGCGTCCACAGAGTTCGACTGTGTCGTTCTGGATCTCAAGCTCCGCGACGCGTCTGGTCTGGACCTGATTCGAAGAATCCGCGAGCGACCGGAGCTGCATCGACTGCCGATTGTCGTCTACACGGGGCAGGAGCTGACGCACAGTGACGAGACGGAGCTCAGACACCTCGCGGACAGCGTCATCGTCAAAGATGTGCGCTCACCCGAGCGACTACTGGAGGAGACCGCGTTGTTCCTGCACCGAGTGGAGACGGAGTTGCCGAATCCCGCGCGGGAAATGCTCAAGCGGTTGCATCGGACGGACCCCGCCCTGGCTGGCAGAAAAGCTTTGATTGTCGATGACGACCTGCGCAATGTCTTCGCGACGACTGCCCTGCTCGAACAATACGGGATGAAGTCGAGCTATGCCGAAAACGGGCAACAGGCATTGCGGAAGCTCGAGGAGGAGCCGGATATCGACATCGTACTCATGGATATCATGATGCCCGAGATGGACGGCTTCGAGGCGACGCGGCAAATACGTCGACAGTCTCGCTTTTCGAAGCTACCTGTGATCGCTCTGACCGCCAAGGCCATGCAAGGTGATCGCGACAAGTGCATTCGGGCGGGCGCGTCGGACTACATCACCAAACCGGTGGACTCCGATCAACTACTGAGCCTGCTCAGAGTATGGCTCTACCGTTAGCAACGGGTCCCCGCTGCGCGGGCGAGGTGATGATTCCGCGTTCCGAGGAAGGTGGCAGCGGGCATCTCGAGGCTCTGGAGCTCGAGCTGCTACTCTGGGGGGTCTGGCGCCGTTACGGCTACGACTTTCGCCAGTACACGCGCCCGACCTTGCTCAGGCGGGTGCGCACGATGATGCAAAGCGAGGGGGCGACAACCATGACCGCACTCTTGGAGCGCCTTTTGCGCGAGCCGGAACTGATGGCCCGTTTCGTGGCCGGCGTTTCCATTCACGCGAGTCAGATGTTCCGCGACCCGGAATTCTTTTTGGCGCTGCGCACCCTGGCCATGCCCATCCTTAGGACGTACCCCTTCCTGCGTATCTGGCATGCGGGTTGCGCCACGGGTGAGGAGGTCTACTCGCTTTCGATCTTGCTCCACGAGGAAGGTCTTCACGAGCGATGCCGGATCTATGCGACGGACATCAGCCAGCAAGTGCTCGAACGCGCGCGACGAGGTGCGTTCCCCATCGGTACCATGCAAGGCCACACGGAGAACTACCTGGGGAGCGGTGGGAAGAAGGCGTTTTCCTGCTACTACACGGCCGATGCCGAGCATGCGGTGTTCCACCCCTGGCTCCGGCGGAACGTCGTGTTCGCCCAGCATAACTTGGTATGCGATGGGATTTTCAACGAGTTCCACCTCATCCTGTGTCGCAACGTAATGCTCTACTTCAACGCCAGCCTGCGCGAGCGCGTGCACGAGCTCTTGCGCGCGAGCTCGGTACGCTTCGGGCTGCTGGGAATCGGGCAGAAGGAGACGCTCAATCACAGTTCTTCCGAATGCTCGTATACCGAGTTGAGTCCAGGTACGCGCTTGTATCGCCGCAAGAAATGAGCGCCCGCCGGGGTCAGTCTCGGGTTCCGCGCTCGCGTACCAGGCGCTCGAATTCCGGGTCTTTCTTCAAATAGTCGAACGAGTAGATGTACATCTTGTTCTGGTCGGCGTCTCGCACCAAGAGCGCCGACAGATCGCGCGCCTCACGCTGGGTCAGCTCGCAAAGTTCATAGGATTTGTGGTTGCTTTTCCATTGTCGTACGCGCCGGTGCTCCCCGAGATCTTCGCACTCGAGAGGCAGCCGTGTAGTGAACGAGTAGCGCACCGCGTCCCGATCGTGCTCCCAGAAGCGTACGCGCATTTCGGGGTGGTCCTTTCGTTCCGATTCGCAAAAGCCAAAATCGGGCGAACCACGCGGAGCGCACTCGGTATGTACCAGGGTCTCGGAGAACTTGTCTCTCGGCTCGGTCGCCCAGCTCACGAAACGCTTGGTAGGAAACTCCATGGCTTTTTCTTGGTCGGCTTG
The DNA here is from genome assembly GCA_963809955.1 of uncultured delta proteobacterium. GTDB lineage: Bacteria > Myxococcota_A > Polyangia > Polyangiales > Polyangiaceae > JAICQQ01. Next base: position 414,619 of record CAWELQ010000020.1, on the reverse strand, counting down.
CTCGAGTTCGATGGCGCGTTTCGCTTCCCGGCGGTCGGCGATGATGCCCTCGATTCTCCTGAGATCATCGCTCGACTGACCGGCGCAGGTGGTGCGGGCCGCTTCGAGCTGCTGGGTGGCTTCGTCGAGTCGGTCCCGCGTGATGGCATCGCGAGCTTTTTGGCGCGCGTCCCAGCAAGCCGTGCGCTCCTCGCGCTTGTGGCAGCCCATCAGCAGCATCAGTGAGAGCACCGCGAGATGCACGAGAGCTCCGCAAGGACTCCACGCCTCGCTCGCCTGGCGAGCGGATGCTCGCCTCGATTCCGACAATTTGGCCTGCACGTTCGATTGCGTCCTTTGGTTGGACCCTACCACCTGAGCCGGCGGGGGGCCGGCGTCCACACCCGGGTGCCCGTTCGGACGAAATCGGCCCGCGAGGCGCCTCGGGCTCGTCGCCGAATTCCTCGGTCACGGATGCGCGGCGTTCAAGACTCGCAAGCCGGTTTGCTCGAGCGAAGTGAACAGCACACGCATCCGGTGGTCGACGCCAACCACATCACCGTCGCGGAGCTCCTCCCACACGTTGTCTCCTTGCAGCGGCTCGCTCGAGAGGATCAGGTGGTTCACGTAGCCTGTCTTGCTCGGGGCCTCGCATTCGGGGGACAGGCTAGGGCAACTGTATCGCTCCGAGCAGCGCTTCTTGTAGGTGGACCAGAATAGCTCCTTACCACCTCGCGTTGCCACGAAGCTCACCCCGTCGGTGAGCATGAAGGTCAAAAGACAAGGGGCTCCCTCCTCGTCGCAGAGGGAGCGAACCACCTGCACGGTCTTCTTCAAGGCATCCACGACCTCTTCCACGGCCAGCGTGCGAGAAAGGGGGCCGTAGTGCGCCATGTGCGTCAGCACGATGAAGAAGATGACTTCGCTATCGGTGTCCCCCAAGACGAACCGCCTGAGCGCAGGTGAAATTTCCTCGAGCAGCGCCTCGCGGCGCTCGGCGAAGTTGGGGATGTCCCCGTTGTGAGCGAAGGTCCAGCGCCCGTACTGAAAAGGATGGCAGTTCAGCACGCTGTTCTTCCCCTGAGTCGCCTTGCGCACGTGCGCGAGCACCGTTTCGGAGGAAACGACCCCGCTGAGTCGATGAAACAGTGTGTCGCCGAGCGCTGTCGTTGGATTGCGGGTGATGTGCGGGCTGCCGTCCACATAGAAGGCCACCCCCCAACCATCGGGATGGGCGTTGCTTTGCACTCCGAGAGCGTTCTCGGCTGCCAACAGCGATCGGTGAACCTGACTGGGGATCACCGAACGGAATCCAAAGAGACGGCACATATTGGGGTGGCGCTGCAAAGAACGCCAGCCCTAAAAATAGCACATTCGCGTTGCTCGAACCAGCCCAGAGCGTCCGCGTGGCCAGGGACAACTCGCGTGTCCACCCGGTGTTGCCCCCGGGGGCGTGAGTTCGGTGGATTCGGTAATTCAGAACGGCCGGCGTCTCCTTCGTCGCGAAGGCGCCGGCAAGGGCGTGACTGCGGGAGGCAGTGGCAGATCCGGGCGGAACCCGGCGCTCGCGAGATCCCGGCCCGTCAGGGCACTGCCCGTGGCCTTTCGGGCAGCCAAGGTGAGCACCGCATCGAGCTCGTGTTCGTTGCCCGGCCAGGTGTGTTCCATCAGCAGCCTGAGTGCGGAGGCTTCCACGCCCATGGGCTCGCCCCGCAGCGCGAGGCCAATGCGCGTCATGCGACCTAGCACGAGCGAGCGGAGATCTTCGGCGCGTTGCCGGAGCGGCGGTACGGTCACCACCGAATCGCCTAGCCAACGGCTGAGTGCCTTGCTGAGCTTGCCGCCCTCCGCCAGCGTCCCCGGGGATCGATGCAGTACGGCAACCAAGGACACGGGGAGAATGCTGGATGCGGAAACCGTGGACGGGCGCTCGGAGAGCTTCTGGGCGATGGCATCCTGGACTTCCAGCGGCAGCGCCGAAAGCTCGGAGATGACCAGGCTGCCGCCGTCGGCCAAGGCCAGGGGGGATGTCTCGGAGGCTTGCCAGCGTTCGAGCGTGTGCTCTTGCGGGGCGGCTCCGTCGATCGTGACGAAGGGACCTCCTCGTCTCGGGCTCGCCAGGTGAGCCACCGCCGCCCAAGGAATGGGATCGCTTCCGAGCTCCGCACTCAAGATGAGGGGCCGGTTCAAGCGCCCGATGCGCTCGAGTTGTTCGAGCGCCGCGCGCGCTGCGGGACCATGCGCCGATGCGACCAGCTGGCGATCGAGCAAGTCGGGTCCCACCCGGTTGCGCCCCGCTTCGGTGGCGATGATATGTTCCAAGCGCTGACGCTCATCGTCAATCGCATCGGCTCGAGCCGTGGCTGCCAGCTCGCGCTCGCGCGAGCGCGCCAGCGCGGACGACACCGCCAACAGGGCGCTCAAGCGATCGGCGAGATTCCTGGCCGCGCGAGCCTCCTCGAGTGTCATCGGCGAGCGCCGGTTGCCCTTGGGCAGCAAGATGAACCCGATCGGGCCGTCGTCATCGGAGACCACGGTGGCACAAAAGGCACCACGGCTTTCGAACCATCCGAGCAGAGAGCGCACGTCGGGGCGGCGGACTTGCACGGCGTTCAGCACCTCGGCGCGCACGGTTCGCTCGGGTTCGCGCTGGGCCAGCTCGTAGAGCTTGTCCGGCGCATCCACCTTGTCCACATGCAGATAGCCGGCCACGTCGACGCTCAACACCTCGGGGGGGTCGTTGCGCCAAAGCTCCGGTCTCGCATTCGGCGTAGGGGCGGCCCTGGTCAGCGCGACGAGCGCGGAACGTATGGCCTCGTCCGGCTCCGGCAGCAACGCGTTCTCGGTGGCGGCATGGATGGCCGTGAGCCAGCGCGACTGCTCCGGCCCGAGAGGTCGGGCCACGGCGCGCGCAATCAACCCCACCACAATCGACACCAGGCAAGCGCCGAGCACGATGGGCCCCCCCTGCTCGGGTACCGCGCGCACCAACAACCCGGCGATCAAAAGCGTGGGCACTCCGAGCAAGACCACGGAGAGGATGCCGCGCAGTGCCGCGGAGACAGTGGTGGGCTCCGGCGTAGTCGCTGTCCAGGCGCACAAGAGCGAAGCGACGACTACCGCCACGGGCAGGATTCGGTCGGGGGGCGCCACATCGAAGATCGCGGCGGGCACGGCGATGGCGAACGCTGTCAAGGCCAGCGCCAGCGCTCCCGACGCCCGATCCCCCACGCCGAGCTCCAGACGCCGCAGCATTCTGAGACGCCAGGTGCCCGCCACCAGCACCAGGAGACCCGCGATACCGGCCGCCGTGGTCGCATAGTCGATCGCTAGTGGATCGAGCCTGACCCAGTGCGGCGGCAAGAGCGCTCGCGTTGCCGGAATGGCGGTGGCGATGGCAAACAGGAATGAAGTGAAGATGACCGCATCGAGGGAGCGGGTGGCCCGTGATGGAAGCAGCACGCCGCCCGAGCCCTCGATGCGCGCGAGGGTGAACAGGCAGCCAGCGAGCGCGCTACCGGCGCCCAGGTTGGCGAGGGCGTCGAAGGCAGGGCTGCCCACGGGGCCCGCACGAGCGCTGAGCCACAGTGCCGCCCCCCACGAGGTCCAGCGAAGCGAACTTCGGGCCGCCTGGTTCAACTTCAGCTGCGATCCTCCGCGGGGTGCCAGCGTGCGTCGCCAGACCGCGGCCAGCGCCAGTGGAAGTCCGAACAGCGACAACCAGGGAAGCATGCCCTGTTGGGCGCTCAGACCACCGAGCGCCACATAGGCCACGGTACCGGCAGCCGCCCAGTAGGATCGAAACTCGCGGTTCACGGAGGCACTCTAAATGACCGAGCGTGATTCTCGGTCGGGGTTTACGGGCCCCATTGCAGTGAAGGCCCGAAAACTCTTCAAATCGCGCTCATCAGCTCGAGTCATTGGCTGCTGCCCAGTTGTTCGAGATCGCGAATCGCGCTCGCTCATCTTGCCTCAGACGGGGGAGCCTGACCAGAGTCCGGCGTCGGGTTTTGCCCCGCGGCGTCGATGAAGCGGCGTTCGGGCCCCGATGGCGTGTAGAGCTGAAGCGCCCGGAGCGGACGCTTGCCGCTTGCGCTGTATCCGTGGCGTGTGCCGGGCGGAATCTGGATGACCTCGCCTCCTTTCAACGGGTACGAGCGACCGCGCAGCTCCAGGTAGCCGTCGCCCTCGAGCACCAGCAGAGTCTCCCACGCCCGCTCATGGGTGTGGCTCGGAATCGACACCTGAGCGGTCGCCTCGAGCAGGGCCAAGCTGAACGGCGCCGGCTCGTCACGCTTCCCACTCGCCGCTGAAGGCGTGCCACCGAATGCGATGCGCGCTTGGTTCTTGCCCTGGTTCCACGAGTACACTGGTGCGTCCGCAAAAGCTCGGACTTCGATTGGCCCAGGTCGCTGCTCGCCCCGCGAGGTTTGGGTGTCGCCACCCAGTGCGGAGTCGAGGGTGGTACCCGGCGCAAGTACCACCAGCAGCGTTCGACAGGTTTCGCTTTTGCAGCGGACCCGGAGTCCGGCACCGGGAGCACGTAGCGCGAACCATGGCGCGAGCTCGTGAGTTTCCGGTTTCGCTCGCTCATCGGGGGCCATGCCCTGGTAATCGACCGTTCCGGAGAGTTCGACCACCACCAGCTCGAGCTCGGCGTGGGGTGGGAGCTCGAGCACGCCTTGCTGTCGCAAGCGGTGCACCCAGAGCGCCAGCGGTGAGGGGAGCTTTTCGCGCGGAGTGAATGCGTACCCGGGCTCGGGCAGCCAGTGGTCGAGTACGCACAGCTCTGCGTTGCAGCTCGGCTCACGAGCGGCCCGTTCGGGTAAGGTGGTTGGTAGCTGGGGGGCGCCCTCCGGTGGCGCTGCGTCCGCGGGTGTCGAAGATGGGGCGTCACTCGCCGTTGGCGGCGCAGCGCTCGCCTTCGGCCGGACCGGGATGTCGAGCCGCTGGCTGGGCGCGGCCGGTCGAGAGCCGGCGCCGTGGCAGCCGGCGAGGCCTGCGGCGGCCAGCACAGCCACCAGTCGCGAACGCCAGCGCGGACGCCAAGGACAGCGTCCGCTGCAGGTCGGGTTGGCTGCAAAGAAGTCGTTGGGGGGCCAGGGGCGCTCGACGCCAGGGGCGCGTCGAGCGGGACCTTGCGCTCCCGGGGGACCGGGAGAGAGGCCGAGCGACCCTGAGCGGGTGAGCCTTCTTGGCGACGCGGGGTTCATGGCGCGGTCGAGGGGTATTCGGCGAGCGATCGAGCTTAGCACAGTTTGATTTTTGATATCGAACACATGCGCCCTGTAGCGGGAAAGATGTCAACGTCCTTCGGGGGGCGAAATCCGGTTGAGCTGACATCGGAGGCAGGGCAGGTTACTGCTGCGCCACCCCGCCGGCACATCCGGACGCTAGACCGAGCGCATTCGAAGGCTGGGGCGCAGCCATACGATGAAGAAAAACTACATCCTCGACACCAACGTCCTTCTGCATGACCCGCACGCCTTCTACAAGTTCGAAGACAACGACGTCATCTTACCCATCTACGTGATCGAGGAGATCGATCAATTCAAGCGTGATACCAACGAGCGCGGACGCAACGCACGGACCGTATCTCGCTTGTTAGACGGATTGCGTGAACGCAATGGGTCGCTCTCCAGCGGTGTCAGCCTGGGAGAAGAGGGGTTCCTAAAGGTCCACGTGCCCACCAAACGGCCGGAGCTTTCGATGGCGCTGAACCCCAAGTCCGGCGACCACGCGATCCTGCAGACGGCCATCGAGTATCGTGACGCTTCGGACAAGCCGACCATTTTCGTAACCATGGACGTGAACCTGAGGATCCGCGCGGATGCGCTCGGCCTCACCACCGAAACCTACGAAAACCAAGCGGTGGACATCGACGAGCTCAAATCGGGGGTCGTCGAGCTCGAAGTCACGCCGGAGCAGCTCGACAGCTTCTTCGACGGCGCGGACCTGGCGCCTCCGGAAGGCGAGCCGCTGTTTTCCAATGTCAGCGTTCTGTTGCGCGACACCAGCGGTCGCAAACGTACGGCTCTGGGCCGCTACAAGAGCGAGAAGAACGTGATCCGTCCCTTGACCATCTCGCGGGACAGCGTGATGGGGATTCGTCCGCGGAACAAAGAGCAGAGCTTTGCGCTGGATCTCTTGATGGACGACTCCATCCAGCTGGTGACGGTGATGGGCAAGGCCGGTACGGGCAAAACTCTGTTGGCTCTGGCGGCTGGTCTGAAGCGCACCGCCCAGGACGGCGCGTACGCACGGCTTTTGATCAGCCGTCCGATCATGCCACTGGGGCGCGATCTCGGCTTTTTGCCCGGCGATATCGAAGAGAAGCTCAACCCCTGGATGCAACCCCTGTACGACAACCTGGATTTTCTGATGGTTGCCGAGGGTAAGAGGCGCGGGATGCGCGGGCTCGATCATCTCTTCGAAAAGGGTCTGCTGCAGATCGAACCCTTGACCTACATTCGTGGCCGCAGCCTCCCGCAGCAATTCGTGATCGTGGACGAGGCGCAAAACCTTACGCCGCACGAAGTGAAGACGGTGATCACCCGTTGCGGTGAGGGGACCAAGATCGTTCTCACCGGGGATCCCTTCCAGATCGACAACCCCTACGTCGACTCCACCACGAACGGGCTTACCGTATCCGCCGATCGACTCCAGGGCGAAGCTCTGGTGGGCCACATCCTGCTGACGCGAGGAGAGCGCAGCGAGCTCAGCAACATCGCCGCGAACAAGCTATGAGGCGAGGGCTGTCCAAGGTTGACGCGCTTCTGGGCCTGGCCGAGCGTAGCATCGCCTTGTTGGATCGGGCGAGGCCACTCAATTCCGAGAGCGAAGCGAGGCGCGCGCAGGCGCTTTACGAGCAAGGGCAGCCGTCCAATCCTGCTTGGATCTATGCGTACCCCCCCGATCTGGGGGGGTTGCGCGCGGAGCTAGCGCGGGTCGCGACCCAGCTGGAGGCCGGTGATGGGATTGCCAGGCTGTATGCGGAGCGCGCGCGCGAGCTCGAGCTCGAGGCGCGTGTCGCGGAGGCGATCGGCAGCCCCGGGTTTTCTCGGCTCGCCAGGCAACGCTATCCCGCGCCCGCGGGGGACAGCGCGTCCACTCGCCGCGCGCGCGAATGGGCGCAGCTGAGGCTGACCTGTGCCCCGGGGGAGCTCACCCCAAGCGACGCTAGCAGCTCTCCGCACAGCCTGCTCAGTCAGCTGCTTTCGGCCGTCAGGAAGCTGAAGCTGCCCGTGGTGATCGCGCTGAAGGACGACCTGCAAAGCGTGGCTGCCGTGGGTGACGATACGGTGTTCGTGAAGCCGGGTGTGCAGCTGACGCGCAAGGCCGCTCGTCGAATCGTGATGCACGAGGTATGGGGGCACGTCTTACCCCGTCTGAATGCTCGCTCGTGTCCTCTGGGCTTGCTCAAGGTCGGCTCGGCGCTCGGTGCCGACGACGAGGAAGGTCGTGCGCTGTTGCTCGAGCAGCGCTTCGGACTGATGGAGCGCGAACGTCAAGTGGAGCTAGGCCGGCGTCACCTGGCAGCGGTGAGCATCGCACAGGGCGCCGACTGGGTGGAGGCCGTTCGACTACTGGTCGATATGGGCGCGGAGCTCGACCGTGCGGTTCAGATCGCGTGTCGCGCGCAGCGGGGTGGCGGGTTGGCTCGTGAGGTCGTTTATTTGCCCGCGCATCAGCGAGTGCATGCGGCTCTGGAGGCGGAGCCAGAGCTCGAAGCCTGGCTGGCGGCGGGGCGTCTGAGCGTGTCCGCGGCCCGGGTGCTGAAGCGGGAAGTGCCGCGCTTGCTGGGAGCGTTCGAGCCGGGGTCGCTAGCGTTCGAGCTCTACGAATAGCGGGGCATGGTCCGACGGCTTGGGGCGGCCGCGCTCCTCTTTGTCGACACCGGCTTTCTTGCAGTGTTCTGCGGCTCGTTGGCTGAGCAGGATGTAGTCGATGCGCAGTCCCCGGTTCTTGCGGAATGCGCCGGCACGGTAGTCCCACCATGTGTATACGCCAGCCGATTCGTCGAGCAAGCGCAACGAGTCGGTGAGTCCGAAGTCGAGCACATGATCGAACGCGCGGTGCTCGCTCGGATGGAAGTGCAGCTGACCGCGCATTCGTTCGGGATCGAACACATCGCGCTCCTCGCGTGCGATGTTGAAGTCACCGCACAAGATGAGCTCGGGCTCGCTCACGTACTGGTTCAAGTTCATACGCAAGCGCTCCAGCCACGAGAGTTTGTAACGAAAGGCGTCCGACTCGATATTCTTGCCGTTGGGTACGTAGACCGTGATGATGCGCATCCCGAAGGTACGGGCGCTCAGGATGCGCTTGTCGGTTGATTCTGGCTCGCCGGCAAAGCCCACCCGGACGTCTTCGAGAGGCGCCTTCGAAGCGATCGCAACGCCGTTGTAGGTGCGTTGGCCGGACAGGGCCAGGCTGTAACCCATACGAGAGAACTCCTCCCGGGGGAACTCGTCGTCTGTCACCTTGGTTTCCTGCATGCACAAGACGTCGCAGCCCGTGCGCTCCAGCCAGCCGAGGACTGCCTCGCTGCGCGCTCGAATCGAGTTGACGTTCCAACAACCGACCAGCATCGTGGAGCGGGGGTTAGCTTTCGGAGCTCCTCGAGGCAACCGCTTCCTTGCACCGCCTGGACGGCCGGCGCGTGCGTCGAGCCGCCGAGAGTGTGCGCGTCTTGGACCAGAAATCAGGCCTTTCGGACTTGTCGCGGCCGGGAACCCGCGCTACTCGACGAGGCCAGCTTCAGGGTGACCCTTTGCCTCGCTGCACTCCTCTTATTTTCGCCCTCTTCCTGTTGCAGCCCAATCTCTCAGTGGCACAGGACGAAGGGGAACCGCCGGCGACGAGCAGCGGATCCGGGGCCGTGCCGCGCGGAGCCCAGGGTGCGGCGGTGCGAGAAGCCGAACCAGCGCCGAAGCCGAAGGTGGTCGAACCCGAGCTACTCCACTACGAGCCGCCGGTTTACCCCGCACAAGCCCAAGAAAAGGGTCTCGAAGCGGAGGTGAAGCTGAAGCTCACGTTGGATGCGGAGGGTAACGTCACCGACGCCGAGTCGATCGAGCCCGTCGGCAACGGCTTCGACGAAGCGGCGGAGCAAGCCGCGCTGAAGCTGACGTTCAAGCCAGCGACGCGGGATGGCAAGCCGATACCCGTCACGTGGGGGTTCGTCTACCGTTTCGAGCTCAAGGAGGTCGAGCCTCCACCCGAAAGCGCCCAGCAGGCCGTCACCACCGGCAATATCGGGGGGCGCTTGCTCGTCGCCGGCAGCGAAGTGCCGATGGCGGGCGTGCGCGTCGTGGTGCGTGCCGCAGACGGTACGGAATATACCGCGCTCACCGATGAAAACGGCAGCTGGCTCATCGAAAGCCTGCCTGCAGGCGGATACACCGTTGCCGTCGAGGCCGCGGGCTTCGCGCCACTGTCCCTCGAAGAAGAAGTCGACGCCGGGCAACTGACCGAGCTCACCTACAGGATCTCGCCGGAGCGTGGCGACGAGAACGTGATCGAAATCGAGGTGCGGGGTGAGCGCCCGCCGCGCGAGGTGACCAAGCGCACCATCGAGCGCCGCGAGATCAACCGGATTCCCGGCACCAGTGGCGATGCCCTGCGCTCGCTGCAGAGCTTACCCGGGGTGGCGCGTCCACCGGGGCTCGCGGGCCTGTTGATCGTGCGTGGCTCGGCTCCCGAAGACACCTCCACCTCCATCGATGGTGCCTACGTTCCCATCATCTATCACTTCGGCGGGCTGTCGAGCGTCGTTCCTACCGAGCTACTCGACCGCATCGATTTCTACCCGGGCAACTTCTCGGTGCGCTACGGCCAGGTGCAGGGAGGCATCGTGGACGTGGCGCTGCGCTCTCCCGACACCGACTGCTACGGCGACTACGGCACGAAGACCGACGAGAAGGGCTGCTACCACGCAATGGGACAGGTGGACCTGATCGATGGGCGCTTCATCGTGCAGGGCCCCATCGGGAGCTCCAAGAACTGGAGCTTCGTGGCCGCGGGGCGGCGCAGCTGGGTCGATACCTGGATCAAACCCGTGCTCGAGCAGGCGGGCGCTGGGGTGACGTCCGCGCCCGTGTACTATGACTATCAGCTGATTGCCGACTACCGCCCCTCGGACAAGGAGCTGTTTTCGACTCGCTTCTACGGTTCGGACGACAAGCTCGAGATCATCATCAACGATCCTGCGAGCCAAGATCCGGGGTTTGGCGGCAATCTGACTTTCGGGACGGCGTTTCAGCGACTGCAGTCGGTCTATAGGAACGAGCTGTCGAGCAGCGTCGACACCGAGAGCATGATCGCCATCGGGCACGATCAGGTGAACTTCTCGCTCGGCACCTTCCTGTTCGATCTGGACTTCTACCCGCTCTCGCTTCGCCAGGAGTTCGGGTTCAAGCTCGGTAAGGGCGTCCGTTTGAACGCTGGGATCGACTTCTTGTCGGCCTGGTTCAACGTGTTGGTGCGCGCGCCGCAGCCCCCCAGGCCCGGCGAGCCCGATCCGGGCCCATTCGCCACCCAACCCCCGGCAGAGACCGAGAGCAAGGACTTCGCGTTTCGGCCCGGTTGGTACACGGATCTCGAGTGGCAGGTGACCGACCGGCTGCGCGTCGTACCTGGTGCGAGGGTGGACTATGCCCAAGACTCCGGCAGTGGGGACTTCAGCCCGCGCCTGACGGCGCGTTACGTGCTGATCGACGAAAACGACAAGGTGTGGAGCGTCCCGCGCAAGACCACCCTCAAAGGGGGCGCGGGCGTTTTCCACCAGCCCCCGCAGTTCCAGGAGACCGACCCCGTCTTCGGCACCCCGGAGCTCTTGTCGAACCGCGCCTTGCACTATTCGCTCGGAGTCGAGCAGGAGCTCACCCAGCAGGTGGAGCTGAGCGTCGAAGGCTTCTACAAAGACCTGACCCGGCAGGTCTCACGCTCCCCGAACGATCGCGGAGGCTTCACCTATGCCAACGAGGGCTCGGGGCACGTGGAGGGCCTCGAGACGCTCTTGAAGTACAAGCCGGACGAGCGCTTCTTCGGTTGGCTCGCCTACACGCTGTCCAAGTCGGTGCGTCGGGACAACCCGGGCGAACCGGAGCGGCCGTTCGAGTGGGATCAAACCCACAACCTGGTCATTCTGGGCAGCTACCGGCTGGGCGATGGTTGGGAGTTCGGCGCCCGCTTTCGGCTCATTTCGGGCGGGCTCGAGACCCCGGTGGCTCAGCCGCCCAGCTTGCCGTCGATCTACGCTGCGGAAGCGGGCAGCTACGTACCGCTGCAGGGTGAGCCTTTCAGCCGGCGCCTGCCCCTGTTTCACCAGCTGGACATCAGGCTCGACAAGGGCTGGCAATTTCGTACCTGGCGCCTGAGCGCGTATCTGGACGTCCAGAACGTCTACAACAACGCAGCTGTCGAAGCGACCGGCTACAATTACAATTACAGCCAAGACACCTACCAGCGCGGGCTCCCGATCATCCCGAGCATCGGCATCCGAGGTGAACTGTGAAAAAGTGGCTGGCAGTCTCTCTCCTGGCGCTGACGGGTTGTGGCGCCGAACTCGAGCGCTCGAGCGAGGTGGAAACGCTGCGTGTGCTCGGTGTACAAAAGAGCAAATCTTATGCTAAGGCCGGCGACGAAGTCACTTTCAGCATGCTGTGGCACGATCCGGAGGGGCGCGACATCACTCCGGTGTGGTTTGCGCTGGATGCGGGTGACTCGCTTCTCCCCATTTGCGTGAACCCGCCTCGTGATTCGTACTTCAGCTGTCTGGGGCTGCATGCCGCAGCTTTTTCCGGCGTGGAAGGCGTTCCGCTCGGGTTGAGCCTCGAATCGCTCTCGCACGAGGGCGACAGCATCACACTCACCGTCCCGCGGTCGACCCTCGAAATCGAGACGCCTGTGGATCCCATACACCTTCCCAGTCTGGAAGACTGCAGCGAGACGGACGATTCGTGCAGCGAGGTTTACCACCCCGCAACGGACGCGGAGAATCTACCCGACTTCGGCTCGATGTTCGTGTTCTTCGCGCTGTGTCCGGGGAAGCTTTCCTACGATGCCGAGGTCAAGGAGGGCTTCGGGCTGCTGTGTCTCGACCAAAACGGAGAGCCCCTTGGCCCGCAGGACTTCGTGATCGGCTACAGCCAGATCTTCCTGTACCGAGATTTCGACAACGCGAACCCGGTCGTCACGGGCATGCTGGTCGACGGTGAGAAGGCGGATGCGTGTATCGGCACCGAATGCCTGGACGGCGGCACCGATCGCCCCGAAGAGTGCGGCGAGGGCGTGCCCTGCCTGGACGTGTGCACCGAGAGCGACGAAGACAACTGCCCGGAGATCAGCGTCAAACCGGTCATTCCGCAGACCTACACCTCGGACGAGAGCGTCTCGGGTTGCCGGGGTAGCAAAGCGCCTTTCGAATGTGACAATGCCCAACCCGACGAGGTATCGCAACTGGCCTATGGGCGCAACGTCACCGAACAGATGTGGATCCGCTACTACACGGATCAAGGAAGAATGGCTTCCGAGGTGAAGCTGCTGAACGACTCCACCACCGGCTGGAACTCCGACTACGGAACCGACCTGCGTCTGCCGAAAGAGAAGGGGCCGCTCAGGCTCTGGGCGGTGGTTTACGACAACCGCGGTGGTCAAGACTGGGTACGCGTCGACGCCGTGGTGAGGTAGCTCCGAGCGTGGAGTTCGCTCCGCGGCGCGCTATACTGCTCGAAGCATGCTGTCCAAGCGCGCCACCAAGATCTTGCTGTTGGGCCTCGTTGCGCTGAGCATCCTGGTGGGCATGCTCGCCGTTTGGGCACGGCAGCCTGGCGTTACCAAGCTCACGGCTTGGCCGCGTCCTCTGTCGGATGCCGCCGCTCGATCGCTGATGGTCGCCCAGTGCGAGGCGGCTCATGCCGAAGGGCGCCCGCTGCTCGTCGAGTTCTCGGCGCCCTGGTGTGAGCACTGCAAGGCCGTGAAGCAGGCGGCGCGCGACGAGCGCGTACAGTCGCTTCTGGGCACGGTGCGTCCCGTGGTGCTCAACATTGGCGATGACGATGCCCTCAACGTTCTCAGGCTGGATCTGGGCGCGCGTGCCATTCCTGCCTGGGTGGTGGTCTCGCCCAGTGATTGCAACCAGCCGCCCAGTAGCTGGCCCCGGCTGCGTCAGACCTACCCGCGCGGGGATCCAGTCAAGCTGGCTGCGTTTTTGTCGTCGTTGGGCAGCTGAAGCCGCCCGAACTGCTCATCCCGTATTCGCCGAGTGATTGCCTTGTTGCGGATCTTCGGAAGCGGCGCGCTGCGCTTTACGTTCTAGCGAATCCAGCGACGATGCGTTCAGGTGGGCCGCGATGGCTTCCGACGTGAGCTCGCTTTCTTCGGCGCGCAGGTTCAACTCTTCGACCTCGATGGGGTCGCCGTTGTCCGGTTCGTCTTCGAACGCCAGGACGTGGTCGAAGAGGGTGTCGGCGTTGGCCAGCTCGGGTAGGAGAGGCTGGACCTCGTCCTGGTCGATTGTTTCGACTCCCAGGCGCATGGCCAGCGTGAGCGTCGGCTTGACCCCTTTGCCTTGATTGGCTGTCGCGCGCACGAAGGGGACTTCGCTCGAGAGTCGCAACTTCTTGCGCAGCTCCGGGACGCCGAGCGCGCCGGCAACGTCCTGTTTGTTTGCCTGTATCACCAGCGGGAGCGGCGCTTGGCGCCGCCGCATGGAGACCTTGAGACGTGCAAACGTGCGTTGCGTGTCGTTCATGCCTGCTTCGCTCGAATCGGCGACGAACACGACCACGTCCGCGGCCTCGACCAGCGGACGGCGGCGATAGTTACGAGCTTCTTGCCCCGGCACGCTGATGAGCTGGAAGCGCACCAGGGCGTCGTCGTGGTTTGGACCCTCGAGTTCGACCCAGTCGAAAAACATCGTACGGCCCTTGAGTGCCGCTGGCGTCACCATCTCGCTGCGCTGCTTCGAAGGGATGACACTGCAGACCCGCTCCAAGTTGGTCGTCTTGCCGGCCAGACCCGGGCCATCGTAGACGATGCGCACGACGTAGCAGTTGCGGTCGAAATCGAATGAGGGCATGAGATTCTCGTACTTGAATGGGGAAAATTCTCAAAGCAGATGCACCGCGGGGACTGTTTCCACCTCGGTCCGACGTCTCGTGGTGCAGCGCACCGCCTGGTTGCGTCACCCAGTCTAGCTGAAAGCGCGTCGGGGTTCGTGGCGATGCCCCGAATCTGCGGTACTTTCGATGTAAGTAACCAACAGGCATCAGGATTTCCCCGTAGCGGGCCTCGGGTGGGTCGCTGCGTCCTCACGCCCAGGGATGGGGCTTGCAGGCCCCTGGCTTCTGGCCCGACAGCGGCGGGTCGCGAGCTTGCAGCCAGTCGAAGGAAACACCGGCCAACGCCGTGTGCCAGTGTGCCAGGCACGACACTCGTGTCCTGTGACCGTGAAAGCTTCTGGCGCTGCGAGCGAAGAGTGGTTCGTTCGCAGCCCAGAAATAACCACCCCCCGCGCCCATCCCTGTGCGCCTGACGATTGCATGAAGCAAATGCCATGCCGCTTAGGGCCCGCGACGGAATTACCATTCGCGGGCCCTTGGATGCGCTCGTGGCAGAGCCGGCTCGAGGTCGACCGGCCTGAGCGCGGGATCGGCGCAAGGGCCCTCGCTCAAGTCTCTTGCGCGCCGTGTGCCTGGGGGGCTTGCAACTGGATGCCGCTGAGCAGCAGCTTTGCGCCGATGGCGAAGCGTCCTTCGAATGCCGCCCCGCGAGCGAAGCGACCGATCTGCCTGGTCGGGAGTGCTCGAAAACGCCCGTAGGCCAGATCGACCTCCAGCTCTACGTCGTGAAACCCCAAAAACTGTCTGGTGAGCGGATACTGACACTTGTAGAACGCTTCCTTGGCAGAGAAGCACAACTTGGCGACTACACCGCGTTCGCTCTCTGGCAGAGTCGCCAGGTACTCACTCTCGGAGCGAGTGAGCACGTGCCTGAACAGCTCGTCGCCGAGGGGGGTGCGCTGTTCCGCATCCAGGCCCACGCTCTCGACATCCGACGCGCGAGCCACCGCGGCGGCAGCGTAGCCGTCGTCGAGGCCGCCCGTGTGCGTGATCGAGCCCACGAAGCCTGGAGGCCAGCAGGGGGCGCGGTCCGGGCCGACTCCGACTGCCGTGGAGGGGCCGCCAAGCGCCGCCAGAGCGCGGCGCGCGCAGTGGCGCCCGGCGCTGAACTCGCGTTGTCGTTTCGCGACTGCTCGCGCGACGTGCGCTGCTTCACTCGGAAAGAGCGTATCGAGCGGCTCGTCCGCACTCACTTCGTAGACGGCGACCGCGCTAGAAAAAAGAGTCGAGAGCAGCCCCGTTTCGGGCACTAGCCGGTCAGGTCCCAGGGGCGCGAGATGACGCAGGCGTTGATGCCGCCGACGCCCATGCTGAGCTTGCCAACGGGTCGACTGGGGAAACTCACGGCGCGGTTGAAGACGAAGCCCTGGCTCAGCTCTCGGATGGTCGAATGAATCTCGGATTCGTTCAGGGTGGTCGGGAACAACTGGCCGCGCTCGTAGCCGAGGTACTGAGCGGTCAGCTCCCAACCGCCCCCGACGCCCATGCCGTGACCGAAGGTGCCCTTGCGCGCCGTGACGAGCACCTGCTTGGGAATGATTGTCAACAGATTCTCGACCTCCAAGAAATCACCGGGGGTGGCGGTCGCATGCAAGTCCCAGGAACCGATGGCGTTGGCTTCGGTTTCGGCCGCGCGCAGAGCGCGTTGCATGGCTTGTCGGGGGCCTTCCTTCGACGGCGTGATGATGTGGTCCGCGTCGGCGGAAACACCCACGGAAAGCGGTTCGAGCCCGAGCGGCTTGAAGCCCTGGGCCAACCCCCATTCCAGGTCGCCCACGATCCAGATGGCGGCGCCTCCGGACACATGCGTCCCCTTGAGCCCCGAGAGCGGCTTGGAAAGCTCCCCATCGGCGGAGAGCACGCGGGCCGAGTAGAAGGCTCCCACCGTCATGGGATGCGGAGGCGGGTCCGAGGATCCGATCACGACGAGCTTGGCCTCCCCATGATCGATCGCGTCGATGGCCAGCTTCAACGAAACGCTGAATGTGGAGCAGGCGGCGACTGGAGCAAACGAAAACCCTGTAATCTTGCCGAGCATCGAGATTTGTGAGCTGGGCGTGTTCGCGATGTTCCAGAGCACGTTCGCTGAGACGTAGTTCCACGGAGGCTCGGGTGCATGCCATTCCTCGTGTAGCTGGGCGATGCGTCGGCGCTTCTCCCGAATGACTTTCAGCTTGCCGCTTTCGACCGCGCCCTCGACGCGCAGTGCTTCGATGCTCCGAAGCTGGGTCAGAAACTCGATGAGCCTGTCGGAGCGCTCCGCCCAGTAGGCGTACCAGGCGTCCTCGAGCTCCTCTCGCTCGTCGATATCTTTGGCAAGCTTCGGGTCGCGCACGGGAATGTCCTCGGCGTTTCCGGCCAGGTACTCCCTGAGAGGCGCGTTGCGCTCGGGGGCAGCCCAAAAGCGGTTCCAGCGCCGCTGCCCATGGTAGTAAGCGATCGAGGTCTTGTAGATTGTCGGGAACGCGCCGAGCGCAGTGCCCACGTACACGTGTGCTTCGGACCCCAGATCTTTCAGTGCTCGTTCGATGCCGGGGTTCTGTCCGAGGGATTGGATGAAAGAACCCACTGCATAGAGCGAGGTGACATCCATCTTGTCGACTAGTTGCTTGAAGCGACTCGGGGGAAAGCGCTGTTCGATCCAGCTCTGGTAGGTGCGAAAGTCGAACTTGGGATGGCCAACCAGGAAGTTGTCCCTGCCGAAACCGTTGAATGGCGCGAGCCAGCTCTCCGCCTCTTCCAGATTGGTGGCGAACTCATCGATGTTCGCGCTCCGTGGGGCCACGACGCCCCAACCAAAAATCGCCGCTCTGCGCATCGTCTGATCCTGCTGGGTCGGAGGAATGTAGAAGGGGTGTGTAAAGAGTCAACAGTCCAGGTTTTTACGCAGTCTTTCGGGCCACTGGGTAGCAGGCTACGCGGCCTGTCGGGCTCGATGCAATGCGTCAACGTCCGCGCCGGTTTGCACAGAAATTCCACACAGTTCGCGCTCACCCGCCGGTGTGTCCGGGACGATAGGCTGCTACAAAGGAGGGGTCTCAACAGATGGAGTATGGCCGATGGTGAACCTGGACGACGGAGTTGGCGTGAGTGCGATGAGCCTGTACGTGCCCCCCTTTCGGGTGCCCCTCGAAGACTGGTGCGCGTGGACCAACAATCCCTGGGACAAGATCCAAAATGTCGTCGGGCGCAGCTTTCGCGTCTGCGCCCGAGACGAGAACGTCTACACCATGGCGGCCAACGCGGTTCTACGTTTGATTCGCGACAACGACGTCGACCCCGGGCGCATCGGCTTTCTGGGGCTGGGGACCGAATCGAGTACCGACAACGCCGCTGGCGCGGTCATCGTGCGCGGCATGGTGGACGCTGCGCTTGGCTCGTTGGGGTTGCCCAAGCTCGCGCGCAACATGGAGGTGCCCGAATTCAAGCATGCTTGTCTCGGCGGAATCTACGGCATGAAAAACGCTCTGCGCTACGTCGCTTTTGACGGTGCGGACCGCCAGGCGATAGTGGTCAGCGCAGACGTTGCGGAGTACGAGCGCGGCAGCACCGGTGAACAGACCCAGGGCGCCGGCGCGGTGGCCATGCTCTTGGAGCGCGAACCGAAGTTGTTGGGCATCGATCTCAAGAACGCGGGTAATGCGTCGAACTATCGCGGTCCGGATTTTCGTAAGCCATTCGCCCGTCATTTCACCGAGGGCTACGCCTCGCGAACCAAGCGGCCCAGCGATTTTCCAGTCTTCAGCGGCAAGTACTCGACCTATGCCTACCTGGACGAAACAGTGCACGCCGTCGAAGACATGCTGGCTCACCAGGCTGGCTCTCATGGCAGCTACTATCGAAATGTGAAAGCTCTTTTCTTTCACCGGCCCTACAATCACATGCCGGTGCAAGCGATGTCTTTCTTGTACGTGCGCGGGCTGGCTCGCAGCGACCACCACGGCCAAGAGCTCGTGGAACTCTGTCGGGAAGCCGGGGTCGAGCTTTCCGACTTGATCGCCGAGACGCAGAGCCAACCGGACTTGTATCAGCGAGTGCTCGATGGCAACGCCGCCGAGGATCCCTACACTGCCACCAGCGCCGTGGCTGCGTCATTGCGCAGGCGGCCCAGCTTTCGGGAACTCTTGCAGCAAAAGATGGGTCTTGGCGTGGACTGCATGCGCGACTTGGGCAATCTCTACACCGCTGCGTTGCCCGCCTGGATAGCGGCCGGATTCGAAGAGGCCGCCGAGCGAGATCTCGACCTGAGCGGACCCATGGTGGCGGTCGGTTACGGCAGCGGGGACGCCGCGGAGGCGATACCGCTGGCAGCTGCCCCGGGCTGGCAACAGACTGCGGCATGTATCGGGTTCAGGAAGGCGCTGAACGACGCGGTCGATCTGACGCGCGAACAGTACGAGGCGCTGCACGACGGAGTCGAAGTCGCCGGACTCGAGGCCCGGACCAGTCGCGGCTTTCGCATTGCGAGAGTGGGCGAAACCTACGACCCGGGCTTCCAGGATTTGGGCGTCGAGTACTACGAGTACCTGGGCACATCCTGAACCCGTGGGGCGACGGGCTGTGGTATTGCCCGCGGCTTTTTGCTAGACCCCAGCTCTCCGAGCAGCCCCGGGGCGGCCCGGAGATCCAGTCGAGAGGTGATGCGGAAATGAGTGGTCATTCGAAATGGGCAACCATCAAGCGCAAGAAGGGCGCTAACGACGCGGCGCGCGGCAAGCTCTTCACGAAGCTGGTCAAGGAAATTGCTACCGCCGCGCGGATGGGTGGAGGCGATCCGGACGCCAACGCCCGTCTGCGCAAGGCGATCAACGACGCCAAGGCTCAGCAGATGCCCAACGACAGTATCAAGCGCGCGATTGGTCGAGGAACCGGGGAAATCGATGGCGCCAACTACGAAGAGGTGCTGTACGAGGGAACGGGCCCAAGCGGTACTCTTTTCCTCGTGGAAGGCATGACGGACAATCGCAACCGCACAGTGGCCGAGTTGCGCAAGATGTTCGAGCGCCATAACGGAAACCTCGGGAGCTCCGGTACCGCGCAGTGGGCGTTCGATCGGCTCGGAACCATCACGCTGGACAAGTCAGAGGTTAGCGAGGAGCAACTGATGGAGGCAGCGCTGGAAGCCGGTGCGGAAGACTATCGTGACGAGGGAGATGTCTGGACGGTCTACACACCCATCGACCAGCTCTTCGACGTGGTCGACTCGTTCGAGAAGAGTAAGATCCAGGTGCAGGAAAGCAAGCTCGCCTTCGTTCCCAAGACGAAGAAGGACGTTGCGGGCAGGGACGCCGAAGTCTGCTTGAATCTGGTTGACGCGCTCGACGAGCATGACGACGTTCAGAACGTGTTCGCGGACTTCGATGTGTCGGACGAGGAGCTGGCGCGCATCAGCGCGGAGTGAGTCTTCACGAGGGTTCAGAGCCCTGGCAGCTTGTATTGAACGGCGGAAAAGTAGGTGAACACCATGTGGGACACCATCAAGGGTGGCAGTCGACCGAACAAGCGCGCCATGAACCCCCAGACCAGCCCGCAGCCGAGGGCGGCCAAGGGCAGTAGCGGATTGAGGCCAGCGGGGCCTCGCAACGTCACCGCGGTGGGCAAGAGAGCCACGGCGTAGAGCACGGCGCTGAGTGGCACGGCTCGTCTGTCGCCGAACCGCTGCATCAGCTGGTCGAGCACGAATGCCCGCCAGACGATCTCCTCGCAGCCGGCGACCAAGAGCAGCGCCACTGTCAGCAAGATCGAGTGCTGCAGGGCCTGTGGGTCGCCCACCATCAGGTAAACATAGGCTAGCCAAGCCTGCTGCTCGCTGCCGGCCGGCGTGATCGCCTGTCGCGCCAGCCAGGAGCCCAGCAAGAGCACGAGGGCGCTCAGGGCGCCAATCGCGAAGTCTCCGCCCTTGAGTTTGAAGACCGCGCCGACGATACCCTCGTCCCACATGCGATAGACGGCCCAGCCGGCGAGAGCCGCGTACACCCCGGATAGCGTACCGAAGAACTGCCAGCTTCCTCCCCATTCGGGACGGAAAGCGAACGCACTGGTGAGGACGGTGGCCGCCAATACGGCTAGCACGATTCTCATTCAGTAGCCTCGCCGGATTCGACCTCGCCCAGTTTCGCGGCAACCCAGCTCAAGATGTGGTCCGCCAGGCGACTCTTCTCCATGGCCCCCAGGTCGGTGCAGTCGCGGACGCTTACCAGCAGCGCATGGCTTTCCTCCCTCTCGAGCGCATCCGAGGTATTGGCGACCACCAGGTCCACCTTCTTGTTGATGAGCTTGCTGCGAGCCAGGGCAATCAGCTCCGAGCGCTGCGCGGTTTCCAGCGCAAACCCCACCAACACGGGTGCCTTGCCCTTCCGCAGCGACCCGATGCTCGCCAGAAGGTCCGGGTTGGGCAGTAATTCCAGGGTGAGCGTCTGGTCAGAGCGTTTGATCTTCTCTTCGCTCGGTTCGGCGACGCGGAAATCGGAGACTGCGGCCGCCATGACCAGCGCGTCGGCGTTGCTCAGCTGAGCACCGAGCGCCGACACCAGCGCCTCCTGCATCTCCTGGGCGCTGAGTACGTTGACACGCTCGACGCCCCGCGGAGTTCTGAGCTCCACGGGCCCCGCCACGAGGGTGACGCGTGCTCCCCGCTGGGCTGCGCGCGCGGCCACGGCGAAGCCCATCTTGCCCGATGAGCGATTACTCAGATAGCGCACGGGATCCAGGCTCTCCCGAGTCGGGCCTGCACTGACGACGACGTGGCGGCCCTCCAGGTCATGCGGTGTCAAGCAGTCAATCAGGGCCTCCAGGATGTCCTCGGGTTCTGACATCCTGCCCATGCCGTATTCGCCAGAAGCGACTTCCCCGGCGACTGGGCCGACGCGCCACAGGTTCGGTTGTGAGGCCAGGATCAGCGCATTGTGCTGAGTGCGCGGGTGCTCCCACATGGTCGGGTGCATCGCGGGCGCAATCAGAACCGGGCAACGCGCCGTCAAGAGCAACGCCGACACCAGATCGCTGGCCAGCCCGTGTGCCAGACGTGCCAGGGTGTCCGCGGTGGCGGGCGCCACCAAGATGGCATCGGCATTGCTGGCCAGCTGGACATGGGGTTCGCCCGCTTCGCCGAACATGTCGCTGTGCGTCGGCTCGCCCGTGAGAGCGGCGAAGGTGGACGCCTGGACGAACTGTTGGGCGGCGGCCGTGACCACGACTTGGACGTGGGCCCCTTGTTTGAGCAGGAGTCGAAGCAAGAAGACCGACTTGTAGGCCGCGATGCTGCCGGTGACACACAGCACCAGGCGCTTGCCGGACAACGCGCGCGGGGGCTGTGACGGAGCCTGGCTGGGAGCTTCGGGCGGCGCGAAGTCGACGGGAACGCCGGCGCCGGGGCGCGGCAGAGATCCGGGACGGTTCTGGGGAGGGCTCATGCGCTGTTCGGACAGTAGCGCCAGCTACGGCAACTTGGAAACATAGATACTGGTCGGGTCATAGAACCGCCAGGGCTTTTCGGCCCAGATTCCGGCGTAGTCGATGCCAATACGACGGGAGCGCGCTACCTTCGTTCTGGGCCCGTGCGCCAAGAACAGTGAGCCGTGACACAGATCCAACCCGTAGTGGCTCCCGTTCAGGCCGAAGGCCTGGCACAACTTGCCCGGGCCGTTGGTGAGCGCCTTCTCTGTGACCGGCAGTCGGCGATTCCGTCCCATCCGTTCGCCACCGATCAGGGGCTCGACCGCTCGCACCAGGACGGCGTGCGGCTCTCCTTCACGACCCGTCACGATGTTGAAGTTCCAGTGCAGCCCGTAAATGAGAAACATGTACGCATGACCGGCAGGACCGAACATCGCTTCGGTTCGTCGCGTGCGCCTCCCTGCGAAACTGTGCGCGGCGCGGTCCTCCGGACCGCGATAGGCCTCGACCTCCACGATGCGTCCGGCCATTGGCTGCCTCCCGTCGCGACGTACCAGTAGCTTCCCCACCAGCGCTCGTGCGACCGTCAGTACCGGTCGCGCGTAAAAGGCACGACCGAGAGGAGCCAAGGCCTGCGCGTCAGAAGCCGAGCAGTTTGCCGCCCTGATAAACGAGGAAGCTTGCGCCATACGCCAAGGTGGTCATGTACACGAATAGAAATGCGGGCCAGCGCCAGGAGCGGGTTTCCCGGCGAACCACGGCGAGCGTGCTCATACACTGGCAAGCCAAGGCGAAGAATATCATCAGTGAGAGCCCCGTCAGGGGACTGTACACGAACGACCCGTCACGACGGGTCTCACTCCGGATCTTGTCTCTCAGTGGGGCTTCGTTCTCGTCGGCGTCCCCGATTCCGTACACCAGGCCCATGGTGGAGACGAACACCTCGCGTGCCGCGAACGCGCCGATGATGCCGACACCAATCTTCCAGTCGAAGCCGAGCGGTGCGACAACAGGTTCCAGGGCTTTGCCGAGGCGTCCACCGTAGCTGTCTTCGATGGAACTCGTCATGTGCGCTGTTGGAGCCTCTGATGTCATCGTGGTGTCCGTTTCGCCGGTCGCATCGTGCCTGGGGAAGGCCAGCAGTGCCCAGAGCACGATGGTGCACACCAAAATGGTGCTGCCAGCTTCCTTCAGGAACAGGCGCGCCCGTTCCCACATCATGCTCAGCGTGGTGGTCAGACGCGGGCGCCGATAGGGAGGAAGCTCCAAGATCAGCGGGACGCTGCGCCCTTTGACCACCGTTCTGCCCAGAACCCAGGCGGCGCACAACGCGATCACCACGCTAAACATGTACATGCCTACCATCAGGAGGCCCTGTATCGGGATTGCTCCGAAAAGATCGGTCGGCGGGAACAGAGCTGCGATGATCAGTGTGTACACCGGTAGGCGAGCCGAACAGGTCATCAGTGGCACCACCAGCATGGTCAGCAGCCGATCGCGCTGGCGCTCCATGGTGCGAGTCGCCAAGATTGCCGGGACTGCGCAGGCAAAGCCGGAAAGCATCGGTACAAAGGCTCTGCCGTGCAGCCCGAGCGTGCGCATGACTCGATCCATCAGATAAGCGACCCGGGCCATGTAGCCGGAGTCTTCCAACAGCCCGATAAAGAAAAAGAGCAGCAGAATCTGGGGTAGGAACACCACCACGTTGCCGACGCCACCAATCACGCCGTCGGTCAACAGGTCCCGCAAGACGCCTGCCGGCAGTGTATTGGTTACCAGGCTGGCAAGAGCCGCGAACAAGTCCTCCACCAGCGAAATGGCCGGGTCCGACCAGGCGAACAAGGATTGGAACATCACCAGCATCAGAGCCAGGAAGAACGCGAAGCCGAACACGGGGTGCAGTAGGAACCGATCGAGCTTCTCGGCGGTTCGCTGTTTGTCTCTGACGCGACTGCCCTCGCCGTAGAACCGTGGCTCCAGATCGTCCAGAAGGGCGTAGCGAGTCGTGATGACGAGCTGATCCAAAGCGCTGCCACCGTTGTCGTCGAGCAGATCGTTCACCCGTTGTCGCAGCGCCTCGGGAATGCCCTCGAGCTCGTCGTCTTCCGAGATGCTGGTCATCGCCCACAGCGCCAGCGCTCGGTCGTGTTCGACGTTCTTCCTCCAGGCTGGCGGCAGGGCATCGGCTATGCCATCGATCGTTCGCAAAAGTTCGCTGGGGTACTGCGGACGCAGGCGCGCTCGAGGCCGCACGCGCAGAGCCTGCCCGAGCGTCGTTCGCAGCTTGTCCATGCCGAAACCGTCGCGTGCGCTGAGTGCCACACAGGGGACGCCGAAGATTTCCTCGATGGCAGCGGCGTCGGGCGGATGCTCCCGAACCTCGTCCATCATGTTGAGCGCGATGACGAGCGGTACGCCAAACTCCGCGATTTGTAGGGCGAGGTACAGGTTTCGCGCCAGTTGGCCTGCGTCGATCACCACAACGACCAGGTCGGGAGTGGGGTAAGCATCGAGGCCCAGTACGCTTCTCAGTGCGATCTGCTCTTCAGGGGAGCGGGCGCTCAACGAATAGCACCCTGGAACATCGACGAGATCGGCTGGAAGCTCGGCGCTCTTGCTACCCAAATCGAGACGACCCAATCTGCGTTCGACGGTGATGCCTGGGTAGTTGCCGATGCGTGCGTTCTGACCCGTCAGGCGGTTGAACAGAGTCGTCTTACCCACGTTGGGGTTGCCGACCAAGACAACGTGCGCAGGGCCGGACTCAGGGGCGGCAGCCAGATTGGATGCTTGCGCCACGAGACTACGTCACCGCTTCATGAAAACGGACTCTCATCGGGCCTTTCCTCACGCGGACATGGCGGGCCCTGGAGTCATCGAGGGGGCCACACTGGTGCTGTGGGAGAGCCGCACGCCGATTTGAAACGCTTCGTTGCGACGTATCGAGAGCTGGCAGCCACGCACCAGGAGGTGCAAGGGATCGCCGAGCGGCGCCACCCCCAAGAACGTGATGCGGGTACCGGGTACCAGGCCCAGCTCCATCAGCCGCCGTCGGAAGCTTCTCTCGCCGTGAAGCGTCTTCACTTCGAGCCAGTCCCCTACACGCGCTTCTGCCAAGGTCATCCCACCAATCGTAGCCGAAGTGAAAACGACTTTCAAATTCAGGTTGACCCCCGGAGCTGGATCGGCCCCGGGGCGGTTTCGAAAAGTCTATTCATTTCGCCATCTTGAATCCGGGAATGCCTCGGCGATGCTCGCTGCGACAGCGATAGCGTCCGTGGTGGAGGGCCAGACTCGGAGCACGTCCGTGAGCGCACGAAGCATCTGACGCGCAGAGGAAAAGCGATTTTCGGGGTCACGCTCGAGGGCGCGATGCACCGCTGTGGCGAGCCCGAGGGGCAGCTCGCTGCGGCGCATGCTGAGCAGCGGCACGCGCGGGTTCTTCAACATCCGATACACTTCGATGTCGGTCTCGGCGTGGAACAGTCGCTTGCCGGTGAGCGCTTCCCAGAGCACCACGCCGAGGCTGAAGAGATCGCTCTGGGCGCTAGGGGCTGCGCCGACCACCAACTCCGGCGCCAGGTAAGACAGCTTGCCTTTGACCACGTTGGGCCGCGTGATCTGATCCCGGTCCATGGCGCGGGCGAGACCGAAATCGGCGAGCTTGATGACGCCGCTGCGGTCCATCAAAATGTTTCCCGGTGTGACATCTCTGTGCAGAATCGGTGCGGGCTTGCCCTGTTCGTCCAGGCGTGAGTGAGCGGCATCCAGACCGCGCAGAACCTCGATGGCCACGGCGGTCACGATGGGCCAGGGGGTGGGTTGCAGCCTGTTCTGGTGCGCCCTTACCCATTGGCCGAGATGAGGACCATCGACGAACTCGGTGACCAGGTAGTGGTTGCCTCGTGCGTCGACACGAAAGTCCTGTGCTTGCACGATGTTAGGGTGCCTGAGCGCCGCGCCGACTCGGGCTTCTTCCACGAACATTTCGACCACTTCGGGGTAGCCCCAATGCTTTGAATCGATACGTTTGACCGCCACGGGGCGGCGGAACCCCGTGGCGCCGTGGGCCAAAGCCCGCCAAACGACTGCCATACCCCCTTGGCCGAGCCGTTCGATCAGTTCATAGCGCCCATCGAGCAGTGTGCCCGGCTGATCGGGCGCGTCCTGGTTCGCCTCCACCTGTCGATTTACCGGCTCGGAGCGCTTCTTGCTGATTCACTGGGGGACGTCACTCGGGGCGAGCATAGCTTGGCCCAGGTGCGTTCGGAAAGTTGAAACTTGTCCTCTAGGACAAGACCTTGCTTACAAAATTCCGTAACGCCCGAGGGTGGAGCGGCTTCTCGAGCGCGCGATTGGGAACGGAATTGAGATACTCGCGCGCGCGGCTGGTAAACGCGCCTCCGGTGAGAAAGACGACCCGGTCGGCGAGCTTGGGGTCCGCGGCGCGAAGCAAGGCATGGAAATCCATTCCGGTCATGCCTGGCATCATCAGGTCGCAGAAAATCAGATCGAATGCCTGACCTTTTTCGATCATGCGGAGCGCCTTGCGCGCGTCACTCACCGTAAGGATATTGTGGTGGGCGGCCAAGGTTCTTCGAAATGCCCTGAGTACCAGCGGCTCGTCGTCGATGATCAAGAGCTCCCCACGATGAGTCGAGGGAGGTCGTTCACTGAGCGGTGGCTTTCGCGGCAACGTGATGTTCGCAGGGAGTAGCTCGACTCGAAATGTCGTTCCGCATTTCTCCTCGCTTGCTACGGAGATTCTGCCTCCGAGCCCATGCACGAGCCCGTGGCAAATGGACAGTCCGAGCCCGGTGCCCACGCCGATGGGTTTCGTCGTGAAGAATGGATCGAAAATGCGGTCGAGCATGTCGCGAGGAATGCCGATCCCGGTGTCGGAGATCTCGACCACCACGGCTCCGCTCTCGGCTACCCGCGTCGACACCCCAATGCGATGCGCGTGGGGGTTACCTTCGGGAATTGCCTGGGCTGCATTGACTAGCAGATTGACGAACACCTGCACCAGGCGAGCCTCGTTGCCGAACACCTGCGGCGTGTCGTCGTACGCACGGTCGAGTCGTGCGCGATAGCGAATTTCGTTTTCTGCCATGCTGATCGCGCTGTTGAGAACGCGCTGCAAATCTACGGGTCCACGGCTTTCGCCTTCGCTGCGAGAAAAGCTCTTCAGGCCTTGCACGATACGGGCTACGCGGTCCGTACCTTCACCCGCTTCCTCCAGAGCTTCGGAAATCGGAGCCAGGGCGTCCGTAAGCTCGTTTTGCAGCTCCTCGGGGAGGGCGGGGTGCTTGAGCATGGAGCGGATGCGAATCAGCTGCTCAATCGAGTAGCCAAGGTTGCTGACCACGTATGCCAGTGGGTTGTTGATTTCATGGGCGACTCCGGCAGCCAGGGTGCCCAACGAGGCCAGTCGGTCGGCATGCTCGAGCGCTGCTCGTACTCCCTGCGTCGAGGCTAATTCTTTGAAATTGAAGACGAGCGTCCGAGCGTCTCCGTGGTGTTCAGTCTTGATGCTGACATCGAAGGCGCGCTCGCCCGAGGCATTGCAGCGTAGTCTGAGTTCTGCGGTGGCGCCCTCTTCGTGTCCCCGCGCGGAGGCAATGGCCGCATCCATCTGCTCGAGACCCTCCCGGTCGAGCTGAGTTTCGAGTAGCTCGCGCATCGAGCGCCCGAGCACACCCTCTAGACCGTGGACGCCGAGCTGTTCCAGCAGGCTCTGATTCGCGTAGCGGAGGACACCGTCCGACTCGATGGCGACACCATCGCGCAGCCCATCGACGAGGCGCCGGAAAGCTAAGTCCGGGGAAGAGGCGATCGCAGCAGTCACCGCTGGCTGGAAACGGTCAAGCGGCACCCAAAGTTCAGTGTTTTCGGTGGTCCGAAGTGAGTTTCCAGGGGGACAGGCCGGGGGGGGTGACCCCCGGCGATTCGGGTGTGTTCAGCGCGACTCGTAAACCCGCAGAGCTGGCAGTTCCAGGGCGGTCAAGAAGCCCCCATTGCCGCAGCCGGTGTCGATCCCGACGACATTCTCGCCGGCCCAGAGATCGGTCGGATCCTCGGGCGTGTACCCGGAAAGCTCCGGGGGTAGGTATTCGGTTCGGGTGTGCCCAAAGACGACAAGCTTTCCGCGATAGTGGCGGAAGAAATGCTCATCCCTGAGCCACAACAGGGCGACGGGGTTTTCGACTTGGGCGGGATGCAAGAAACCCTCCCCAGTGCTGGGCAACCCGGCGTGGACGTAGATGGCGTGGTCGTCTTCGTACCAGTAGGGAAGGAGCCGAAACCACTCGACCACGTCCGCCGGAAAGAAACCGCCACAGCTCAGCTGCCTGGCTTCTACTTCTGTGGGCAGTTCGTTTTCTGCTGGCACCGGGCCACCGCTGAAGGACCTGAGCGCGGCGAGACAGCCGTTGCCAGGCGGCATCACGAACTGATCCCAGCCTCGTTCGACAACCCGGAGCCAGGCGTCTTCGTGGTTGCCGCGGAGAGCGACCACTTGCGCCTTGGTGTTCTGAGGAAGTTCGCGAATGAACTGCACCGTCTGTGCCGAGCACGGGCCGCGGTCGACATAGTCGCCTAGAAAGACCAGCGTATCGTCGGCGTCCAGGGTCGGCAAGCAGGCCAACAGCCTGAACAAGTGGTCGATGTCTCCGTGGATGTCCCCGATTGCGAAACTGCGCTGCGCCATCCGAGCCGACACTACCCTCATCGGAGCGCGAGTCAATGGGCAGGCGGCCCAGGTGGCGGGCAGCTACTTCAGAGTGACCGGAAGTACGACGGGTCCGCCCTCGCCCGAGAACGATGGGAGGTCGACCTGACGCAGCTTGCGCTCGATGCAGGCTTCGGTCTCGCTGCCGCGGTACCTGGAGCCCGCGGACACCGACTCGATCGACCCATCCTGTCCAACGACGACCTTGACGTACACTCGCCCTTCGGGATCGGCGCTGCGGCGGCAACGAGACGCTTCGATACCCGCCGGTGCCAGGGCGGTCAGCACGCGGATTGGGTCGAAGGGTGGCAGGGTGGAAGCGGCAGGCGGCATCGCTTGCGGCGTCGCCCGTCTCCGCTCGTCGGTGGAGGAGTCCGCGCGGTCAGCGTTCGCCGGGGCCGAGTGCCTTGCGTCGCCGCGCAGCGCGGCAGCACTCGGAAACGGCGCCGCGTGATCTCGGGTTCGGGGCGCTGGGCCCGGCCGGACCGCATGTGGACGAGCGCTGACGGCGAGGGGTGTCCGCGAGCGCGCACCAACCAACCACGCGGCGCTTGCTAGAGAAACGACCAGCACCAGAGCCAAGAGCGTGCGGTACGCTCCGCCGGCCACCCGCGGTGGCGCGGTCTTCGAAGGCTCGACGGTGCGGGGACGAGGAGGGGCGCCAGCGCCCGCCTCGTCCGGGGTCTGCTCGAAGGCTCGGGGGGACAGTGCCGGCGTGCGACGGGAAAGCTCATCCCGGTCGGCGGACGAGCTTCCTTGCGCCATCGGGATGGGAGGAGCGCCGGGAGGTGGTTCGAACACTCCCGAGTCTTCATCGTCGTCGTCGGGAATCAGTGGTGCATCGTCGAGTAACGCGGCCAGCTCATTCTCCAGCTCCGCCATGCTATTTCTGTCGACTGGCGCGCCTGCTTCGTCCTCTGGCGAGCGAGCCTCGAGGGGTTCGGGCTTGGAGTCGTCCATCGGAGGACCTGGTTCGCTCGAGTCAGCCCCCTCGCCCTCACGAGTCCTTTTCTGGCGGGGCGCGGTCTCGCTCGACATCCGACTCTAACCTATTTCCTGCCAGCCGTTATGTCCAGGGGATGGCCAAAGGCAGCGGACAGCTGCCCATGCTCGAAGACCGGTCAGACCCAGAGCTGGAAGGCGACCAATAGCAGCACCAGGAGCGCCACGCTGCCTGCCACCACCTGTCGTCGTCGCTTTTCCTTCGCCCGCAAGCGTGCAGCAAATGTCAGATCATTGATATCAGGCGGCGCGGGCAACGGCGAGAGAGCTCTGGGCGCCCGGAGGGTGTGCGGCCGCGGGCCCCCCGACCTGACCAGCTCGGTGGGGTCGTCGGGGTCGACCCCGACATCCATCCCGTCGTCCATGGAGGGCGCGGGATGACTGCGGCGCGGCTTCATCACCAAGGTCTTGTCTTCGGACTCGTCGTGCGCGGCGAGCCCAGAGGCGTGTGCCAGCAGGCCGTGCTTGGCGAGGAACTTGTAGGCCGGGTGTGAAGCGTCGATGCCGGCCGCTGGGGGGGCCTGGGGTTTGGGAGTGCTGCGAGTAGCTGGCGGCGGCGCGCGTTCGGAAAGAGGTGGCGGAGAGAACTCCGCGGAATCACGGAACACGCACGTGGCGTCCTCGGGGCCCTTGCCGCCCGGCACGGGTACGGACATCAGGCGCCTGGCGTGTCGTACCGCCAGCACCGACGCCATCAGCGTTCGCACGGCGTTGCCGACCGCAGCCTCGTCAGCCAGCATATCTGCCGGCACGGCCGACAGCGCATCCGCCATCTCCGCGGAAGTTCGAAAGCGATTCGATGCCACCGGGTTCACCGCGCGCGCCACGATGGCAGCGAGGTTGCCCGCCAGGGGCAAGGTCATTTCGGCCTCTTCGAGCGGTTGATTGGTGAGCAGCTTCAGCAGCTCCGCTCCCGCAGCAGCCACGTCGTTGTCGATCTCCTCTTCGGAGCCGGGGTCGCGCATGGCCATGTGACTCGCGTTGAGTGTCGGAGCCACTCCCGCCTCGGTGAGCATCGTTTCTCCGAACTCGGCGATCCACACCGTGTCCGGGAAGATACTGCGGGTCACGACCAATCCGGTGTTTTCTTCGAGCAGCCTTTTGGCCTGGGAAGCCGCTCGCAGTGCATCGCGGACGATACGCACCGAAACGGCGATCTCGATGCGCTGCCCGCGCTTCATGGCGAAATCCACCAGCTCCATGAGTGAGACTCCGGAGATGTATTCGCTGGCCACATAGATGCGATCCGGCGTTTCGACCCTGCCCACCACCTTCAGCAAGCTGGGATGCGCAACGCACCTCGCGAGGTCGATATGCGTGCGAATATCCGTGGTCTGCGAGTCTTCGACACTTCGCAGGAACACGAGACGCCCCAGGTCCGTGCCGCGCACCATTCGCCCGACGCTCGCAATTCCCGTCGGGCCCCTGAACAATTCACCCAACACCTCACACTGCCGCTGCTTCTGAGCGGAGCCGGGGGAGGAACTGGAACTGAGCTGGAATGCTCTACTCACCAACGGAAGTATGCCATACGCGGCCACCCGCGCTGAAGGTTTACTCTGTGGATTCGCGCGTGAATGGTCTTCGTGTGCCGTGAAAGAGCTCCTATTGGAGCACACTGTCGGATGCGATCGAGCGCGCCGGCCGGCAGCTCGGGTTGCCGAGGAATGCTAGCTGCCAAAACGAACCTGGGCATTGTCCTGAGAATCCTCGGCGAGGCGCTCCACCGCCCAGCGGGCGGCTTCCAAGATCTGATGGGCGGTGGCGGGCTTGTGGAGTACCTTGTGGGTGAGAGAGCGCACGACGTCCGCGCCCAGTGTTTCGATGTGAGACGAGTGGGCAATGCGAATCGCATTCGGATACCGAGTCGCGACGTGCGAGAACAACCTCATTCCGTTCAAGCTGGGTATCCGCAGCTCGGCAATGACCACGTGAAAGGGCCCGCGCTGTAGCAAGACCATCGCGGCCGAGCCGTCCGAAACAGCGTGAATATTGGCAAACGGGGCGGCCATACCCACGATCCGAGTGAGGTCCCTCAGCACCTGCGGATCGCCATCCGCGATGAGGATGTTCGGATTCAGCAGGTGACGTCTGGAGCGGCTACGCAGCGTGGAGCGGGTCATGATACAAGCCCCATAGCAAACCGGGTGCCACGCTTTTCCCGACGTCGCGCGGCGCCCCGCCCGCGCCTCCTGGTGTCTCGGGTTCGGCCTTGAAACCGTGAGCGCCAACGGCCGAGCAACGGGGGACCGACAGTTACAGGTCGTCAAGAACACGGCTGGCGGCGATCGCTTTCATGCCAGCACCGAGGGTAAAGGTCGACCTGCCTGCGTGGACGATGCTCAGTTCTGCCAGATCGAGAAGCTCCTTCGCCTTCTTCATCGACTCGGTTACTCGCGGCGCGGTGGTCCGCTTGATCTCGAAGCCATAGAGGCGACCGCGGCGCTCGATCAAGAGGTCGATTTCGGGTCCCGCATGCGTGCCCCAGAAGAATGCGTCCTCGGGGCGTACTTCGAGCTGCGAGCAGATCTGCTCGATGATGAATCCTTCCCAGGATGCTCCGATTTTGGGGTGGCCCTCCAGCTGTCGTTGGTCCCGAATGTCGAGCAGTGCGTGCAGCAAGCCCGAATCGACCAGATAGACCTTTGGAGATTTGACCTGCCGCTTCTTGACATTGGCGAAGTAGGGCTGCAGCGAGCGCACGACGAACGTGGCTCGTAGGATGTCCAGGTAGTGCTGGGCGGTCTTCTGATCTGCTCCTAGAGCTCGCGCGAGTTCCGATGCGTTCCAAATCTGTGCGTGATAGTGGGCTAGCATCGTCCAGAAGCGCCGGAGCGCGGGTGCTGGAGTCCGTATCCCAAGCTGAGGTAAGTCCCGTTCCAGGAAGGTGCGGATGAATTGTTCACGCCATTCTAGGCTCTCGGTGTTGCTCCTTGCCAGGTAAGAACGGGGGAATCCTCCTCGCAACCACAAGCGCGGCAGCCGGCGGACTCCGATCTCTCGCAACCCGAGCCCGCCCAACTCGTAGTAGGCGATGCGCCCGGCGAGAGTTTCCGACGACTGTCTCGAGAGGTCCGGGCTGCGTGAGCACTCCTCGTGACCGTCATGTCCCAGAAAATTAGGAGATTACCTCCGAATTTTCAATCGCAACCTTTGAGTACGTCGTGGGTCAGCAGGGTTCGGTTCTCGGTTCTTGTCACTTGAGGTCGGCCACGTCGGACCTTGCTCCCAGCCACGCCACCCGCCCCTCGCGCTGTCGAACCAGCGTCTTTTCTACGGTAGCCCCTCCCGGACTCGAACCGGGAAGCCCATAAGGGCGAGGGATTTTAAATCCCCTGCGTCTGCCATTCCGCCAAGGGGCCGCTTTGGGAGCCTCGGTTTAGCGCAACCGGGGCTGGGTCCCCAGTGAATTTGGCGCATGGTATCGTCTTTGCGTCGTCCTTGTCGCACATGCACCGGATCGCTGATTTTCGTCTTGGTTTGCGAACAGCCGTTCACAACTCCTGTGCCCACTGTGGTCGGGGCGTTACGGCGATGGGGCTGCTGCTCTTGGGATGTGCTTGGAGTGCACCCGCCCGGGCAGTGGAACCTGGTTCGAAGACTCCTCGAGCCGAATCGGGAGCGCCTCCCGAAGGTCCGGCGCCCGCCATCGCTCCGGCCGATCCGAATTGGAACCAGCGGCCCGGTGCGGATGCTGCTGCCGCTGAACCGCTGGCGCCGAAGCCCGAGTCGAACGTGGACGCCGGGCTGGGGGCGCAAGTGTTCGGCGTGCGCGGCAAGGCCATGTCTGGGCTCATGCTGCGCTTCGGCCATCGATTGTACTGGGGCGAGATCGAGTTCACTCCCATCTGGCTCACCAGCGACTCGGCGGATTTCGAGGGCTCCTTCTTGGGCAATCAGTGGGGGTTTTACTTTGCCCTCGCACCCATCCGCGCGCGTCGAGCGGAGCTCCTGGCCGGGCTAGGGCTCGACATCTACCACCTGTGGAAAATCCACGGCGACGAAGTGCGCGCGTCTCTGAGCCTCAAGTTGGAGACGCATTTTCGCGTGACTCCCGCGGCATCCGTTTTTGCTTCGCTCCGCGGCTACCCGTTGCACAGCGAGGGCCTGGAGCTCGGCGTCGACCGGCGTGGGGAACGCTTCGTTCCTCTCTTGGGCTCCGTGGGCGGCCAATGGTGGTTTCAGTGACTGTCCAGCGTCGGCGGTTGGCTGCGGCGCTCGTCTGCGCCGCGCTCTCTTGGGCCTGCGTGCCACTCACTTTTTCGCGTGAAGAGGCCGTGGACTTCGATGTCTACCGGAGCGTCGCGGTGGAAGTGTTCGTGAACGGCGACGCGGCCTACTACGGGGGGCAGAACGCGACGGACTACCTGGTCCACGAGCTCCGCTCGGACTCTGGCTTCGAGCGCGTGACGGGCGACGTGACGGAAACAGTCGACCTGATCCTCACGGTCCAAGTATCCAGCGTCGAGATCGTCACGTACGACAGCGATACTCCCGAGCTCGAGTATCGGGCGGAGGCGCGCTTCCGCGCAGTGGATCAGATGGGCAAGCTCGTGGATAGTGGCGCGGTGAGCGATGGCAGCGCATTTCCTGACGAAGCAGTGGAAGACGCGCTGGACGAGGTGTCGCTGCACTACCTCAGGCCCTATCGTCTGTGAGCACCGCCCCTCGTCTGTGAGCGCCGCCCCTCGTCCGTGCGCGGCGCGGGCGGAGCAAGGGCGGCTGCGCGCCGCCCTGCGTCGTCGTGAGTCAGCCTCGTGAGCGAGCCTAGAGACCAGAGCAAATCGGGAGGGATTGCCTGACCAACCGGTCGCTAGCCTCGGGCCCTCACAGGCCAGGACCGAGGAAGCGACCCATAGGTGGTCAGCCCTCTACGCTTAGGCCGCCTCGGTGCTCTCGAGATTGACCGCATCCGGAGCGCTGCTTCTGGCGCGCTCTGCGGCGGCACTGCCGCTCAGCTGCGCCCGTTTGGCCGCGGGTCGCGTGGTCAGGCGCACGAAGTCGTAGATGTCCAGCAAGTCGACGGGCTTTTCCCCGGCTTCCTTGAGCTTGTCCTGGACGCGGGTGGCGACACCAAGCAGCGAAGAATACTGGGCCCCCGAAGGCCAGCGCTCGAGGGTGAGCGTGGGGGCCAGCTGCTTCAGCTGCTCGCGCATGCTCGTCGGGCGCACGCACACGTGATCGTTTGGCAGCACGAGAGCGGGGAGCGCGGTCACGAGTTGCCAGCTCGGCGTACGGAAGGTCCCTTTGACGGTCTTGGCGAATCGATCCAGACGCGCTTCGTAGGGGCCTTCCCCGTACAGGACCTCTGTCAAGTCCTCTGCGAGTGAGCGAAGCTGCTCTGGCCCCGCACCCGAGAGGCTTTGGAGCACGTTCGAGGGCACCAAGTCCGTGCCCTTGAGCACCTCCACGGCCGTATCCCAAAGATGCCGATACTGTTGCTGGGCAATCCAGCTCCTGAGCTGCTCTTGGTTCAAGCGCTTCTGGGCGTCAAGGACGGCTGCATCGCGGTGACGCTTGATGCGACGCTTGGCGTCAGCGCCACGCAGCTTGCTCTGCCATGGCTTGCCGTCGAACCCCTCGGGATACTCGGTGCGGAAGAACTGGAGCTGCTGATCGAAGCTCAGGGTCGGAGTGCCGGACGAGCGACGCGCTCGCGGCTCTTTCAAATTGACGCCGAGGCGAGCGCGCAGTGCCTCGTACTCTTCCGGCGGGGCCTCGATGGGTTCCATCAAACCGTAAAAGCCGCGTGCCACCACTTTTTCCTGTCCATCCTCGAACAGGTAGCCTCGCTTCTCATTCCGCTCCCACACGAGAAAGGCCCTGCCCCATTCCCTGCGCTTCTTGTGCATGTACAGGGTTAGTTCGGGCTGGTCTGAGGCATGCTCCATGGTGGTTTCCTTTCAAAAGAGAGTGCGTGCTCTTCGCTCCGCCATCGACAAAGCGAATGTGGCATCGCACCCAAGGGATGAGATGGCAGACGGTCCGTCGCGTAGCGACGCCGCCACACAGCAGACTTTAATATGGCACGGAGCAAGCCTTCGTGCAAGGCTCGTCCACAAGTGGTGCGCGCTCGCGCGTTTGGGGCTGCCTCGTCGCTCACCAGGGTTGCCGACGCAGGGTTGCCGAGCCATCTCGGCTCGAGTCTGGGAGTCGTCGGGAATATTTGGTGCGGCGTGCTTGCTTCGA
Source organism: uncultured delta proteobacterium (assembly GCA_963809955.1). Classification (GTDB taxonomy): domain Bacteria; phylum Myxococcota_A; class Polyangia; order Polyangiales; family Polyangiaceae; genus JAICQQ01. Next base: position 379,198 of record CAWELQ010000020.1, on the reverse strand, counting down.
GCCGGCTGCTTTGTTTCAAGAAGTCTTGCTCGTTCCTGATCGTCTCTTTCAGAACGAGGTATAGGCGAGCAGTAAGCCCAGGCACGCGATCAAGAGCAACCCCACGAGCACGGGCCAAAGCGTGCGCCGGGGGGCGCTGGAATGATTGCTGGCGAGCTCGATGCTCACGGGTACCTCACCTTCCACGAGTTCGAGAGCGGAGGCGCTGGTCCGAGCGCGCCGCGCGCCGTCGATCGCTACGAGATCGCTTTCGTGCAGAACGAAGTCATCCCGTGCAAAGGGCGTTAATGCGACGATCATTTCGTCGATGCTCTGGAAGCGCCGGTCCAAGTTGCGCTCGAGCCCTCGATGCACCACCTGGGCAAGCCCCAAGCCGACCCAGGGGGCTGCCCGATCGATCCGGGGAATCGGGTCGGCGCAAATGGCTTGGATGAGGGTACCGAGCGACGGCTTTGTGCCCCACAGGCGCTGCCCACTCAAGAGCTCCCAGAGCACGATGGAGAGGCTCCAGATATCCGTGCGTTCGTCCACGTGCTTGGCGCTTCTGGCTTGCTCCGGACTCATGTAGAGCGGGGAGCCGAGCATGCGCCCAGTGCGTGTCAGGTTCATGGTGCTGGTCTCCAACAGCTCCACCTGGGTCCGCTTCGCCACGCCGAAATCGCAAACCTTGACCGTGATGCGGCCGGTCGGGTCGCGTTGCAGGAACAAGTTGGCCGGTTTGATGTCACGGTGAATGACACCCTGTGCGTGCGCTGCGCGGATGCCGCGCGCAGCTTGCAAGATCAAACGGACGGCGACCTCGGGGCTCAGCGCGAGCTGGCGTGCTGGGTGCTGTCCCAGGTCCACGCCTTCGAGCAACTCCATGATGATGAAGGGCATACCGAGCGCTTCGTCGATGCCCGACTCCACGGTGTTTGCAACGTGCGCACTGTTGATCCCGATGGCGCTCCGTGCCTCGCGGGCAAAACGCCTGAGAGAGCTCTCGTTCTTCGCCGAGCGGGAAATGAGCTTGGCCGCCCAGCGTTTTCCTTCCAGATCCACCACCTCGTAGACTGCGCCCATGCCGCCGCGACCGATCAGACGCTCGACCCGGTAGCGTCCGTCCAGGTGACGGCCCAGCAAGGACTCCCCGTCGGCCGGTGTGGATTCGGGCGGGGATTCCGGCGCCGGCTTTCCGACCTCGGTCCGGACCGTGGTGCGACCGCGAGTGGTGTCTTTGACGGCAAGTAGATCGCCGGGACAAAGCGCCGTATTGCCTTCGGTAAAGTCCTGCAGCGTTGCCGCGAAGGCCTCGACCGAGGGCCAGCGTCGTTCGACAAGCGGATCGGTAGCGCGGTCTAGCGCCAGCGCTAGCGCCGGCTCGAGCCAGGGTGCTCGCTGTTGAACCAGAGTGGCGGCAGTGTCGCTCGAGGGCCCCTCGCACAATTCGCGCAAGATCGCGCCGAGTGCAAACACGTCCCCTTGCTGACTCGGGCCGCTGTCCGCTTCCGGCGCCTGATAGGGGTTCGGGCCATCGTGTCCACCGAGCGCGAAGTGACCTACGCGTACCAATAGCTCGTCGACCTCGGGCTCCAGAGTCAATGCTGCGGGCGTCAGGGCGCCATGGTAGATGCCTACGCGATGAGCCGCCATCAGGGCGCGGCTGGCCTGCAGCACGATGCGCACAGCCACGGAAGGCTCCAGCGCTCCCAACCTCTGAACCAGCTGTTCGACGGTTTCTCCGAAGCTGGGCTTCTTGACCAGATAGTACACGTGTCGTTCGGCGTCATGTCCCGAGTCGATGGGCGTCTGCAGGTGGGGGTGCTGCATTTCGGCGAGTTGGCGCACGACCTCGCCTGAGCGATCCCCTTCATCGTAGGTGAGCCCCAGCGCGAACGCCGTCCCCGCCAGATTGGTAGCGATGAACTCCGCTCCGCGCGGCCCAGCCCGTACCATCGAAGTGAGCCGATAGCGCCCACCGATGGGCTGCTGCGGACCGGCTGCTTCTTCGATGAGAGCGTGTGCTGTGGCGGTAGCGTGGCCCAAGTGGCGTTTCCGAAATACTGTGGGTTATGCCTAGTGTGTCGTGCCCTCCGCGGTTGTCCACCCCGCCGAGCGCGGCCGTCCGGTTGTTTCAAGAATGGTCACCCGGGGCATCCCTCTCGCCCAGTGGCGGCTGTCGGTTCGAAAAGGGGGTGACGGAGTCGGTTTTTCGACTACGAAAGCGCCATGCTCGCTAAGGTACTGGTCATTGGTGGCTCCGATTCGGGGGGAGGCGCCGGAATTCAGGCGGACCTGAAAACCATCACGGTGCTCGGTGGCTATGCCATGAGCGCCATCACGGCCCTGACGGCGCAGAACACACTCGGGGTGTCGGAAGTGATGGGAGTGCCCGCTCGCTTCGTGGCCGCTCAAATCGACGCGGTGCTGTCGGACCTCGGCGCTGACGTGATCAAGACGGGTATGCTCTACAACGCCAGCGTGGCGGCCACCGTCGCCGAGCGCTGCGCGAAGCTCGCTCCGCAGACGCAGTTGATCGTCGATCCGGTGATGGTCTCTTCGAGCGGTCACGAGCTCTTGAGTCGCGAGGGGCGTGAAGTCCTGCTCGACCAGTTGTTGCCGCGCGCCGCGCTGATCACTCCGAACCTGCCCGAGGCGTCGCTCTTGACCGGGCTCGACATCCGTTCGGTGGCGGACCTGGGGCGCGCTGCTGACGCGCTCTTGGCGCTTGGGGCGAGCGCCGTGCTGGTCAAGGGCGGACACCTCGAGGGGGACCAGGTGGTGGATCTGCTCAGAACGGCGGACGGTGACGAAGTGTACTTCGACGACGAGAGGATTCAGACCCGTTCGACGCACGGGACGGGTTGCACCTTGGCCTCCGCGATAGCGGCAGGCGTCGCCGAGGGGCTGACCTTGCGGGACGCCGTCGCACAAGCTCGTGATTTCGTACGGGGCGCGCTCCAAAATGCGCCGGGTCTGGGCCGGGGCACGGGCCCTTTGAACCACGCTTTTGCGATGCTACCCAAGCAGGGGAGCCTGCCCACGGTATAAATGGAGGTCCATGAAGAGCTCGGGGAGCATAGCCGGTCTATCGGTCTGTTTGGTCTGGGCTTGCGGTGCCGCGCCCCGCGGGCCTACCGAGGACGCTAGCGAGCGGCCCCGGTTCTTCCAGGCTCCGCCCAAGCCCGGTGCCAGCATCACGGCCTCGCGGCAATGCGAATGCTATGCCTGCGATCCGAACAGCTGCTGTGGGGGAGGGGACGAATCAGCGGGTGACGAAGGCTGCTCCGAAGGCTACGATTTCAGCCGATGCAATTTGGCGGTCCAGAGCTGCACGAGTCGCTGCTTTCAAAAGGTGTGGCGCGTTCCGAACGATCAGCCGTGCGATATGCGCCGGCCCGACGAGTGCTGTCCGGGCGGGTGATGGGGGCGGGCCCCTTCGCGCGTTCTGCCTGGAGCTTGCTGTTGGCGCTCGCGCTAGGTTGCACCACGGATCACGATCAGCTTGCCAAGCAGCCGAGGAAGACGACTGGGGGAAGCGCCGAGACGACGAACTCCGGCGGTAGCACGGGATCTGGAGGCGCGGCCAGTGTCAACAGCGGCAGCGTCACCACGTCGGCGGCCGGCGGCGCGTTTCCGTACACCCCCGACGGCGATGACGTCTTGACCCTGGTGCACGGGGAAGTCGACGCCGAGCGCATCGCGTTCTGCTTCGCCCGAGTGGTCGACGGTGAGCGGCGCCTCGTGGACGCCGAACCCCAGCCCAACGGTGGGCTCCCCTACGGCAGCCAGCTCAGTCTCGCCGAGCCTGGTGGGTTGAGCTTCGAGGACGATACCATCGTCCCCGTCGTCTTGGCCGGGGACATCGAGCGGGTCGAGGGCGAAGCCTGCGACGCCGCTCTCGACCAGGCCTACTGGGCCGGGGTCACCGAGCTACCCCAAGGGCTGGGTGGAGCTGGACAAGGCGGCCAGGGGGGCAGCAGCGAGCAGAGCGAAACCCGCCCGGCGCTCCGGGCCATGGCGCTGCCAGCGCTGCCGGCGGGCACCCTGGTGAAAGGGCGCAACTACCTGATGGTGATTGCTGGCTGCATGGGGGGGCCCGGCGTGACGGACGAAACAGGGGTCTATTGCGGCGAGGACTTTTCCGCGCGAGAGTCCACCCTGAGGCCGTTGCTCGTGCCCGTCTCGAGACAGGTGATGAGTGGGCGCCTGTCATTGCAGTTCTTGCACGCCTCGCCGGCAACCTCGCAGGTCGATTTTCGCTCCCGCCCTTTCTCGGGCGGTCCCGGACTGGAGGCCGCGCTCAGCTTCGGACTCAGCTATGGGACGTTGTCCCCGTCCACACCCAAGACGGATTATTCTGTTGATCAGCTCGGCATTCCCGAAGGGGCGAACCTCGACGTTCTCTTGTTCAACCGTCGCGAGCTTGCGGTCCCTTGGCAAGAGGCTGCGGAGCGCGGTGGCGCTACGCTCGAGGATGGAGAGTCCTATGTGATCGTTCTGCTCGGTCCAAGTCTGGGTACCGATAGCGATGACGGTTTCAATGCGTCGACCCTCACCATCGTCGGGACCGGAGTTGGGCGCAACGAGTGAAGGACGACATTTCCGTCGACAGCCGCGCGCCCATGGATCAGTGGTGCAGCTGAATTTCTGCGAGTTTCATGCGCGCGTCGTTGATGTGCGCACTCGTGGGGAAACGACGGATGAACGAGCGCAGCGTGTTCTTCGCGTCATTCCAGGCCTCGATGTCCTCTTGCGCATAAGCCAGGAGCAGCGTCGCCTCGTCCATGACTTCCTTGTCCGCCGAGGCTTCGCTCAGACGCATCAGGATCGGGATCGCCTCACGCTGCTTGGATAGCGCGCGCAGGGCTCGTGAGAGCTGGTAATATGCTTGTGGGCTGTGCGCCGCATCCGATTTGAACGACAGCGAATCGCGTAGAGCTTGCTCGGCCTCGTGCCAGCGACCGGTGCGGATGTGCTCCAGCCCCTCCTGGTAGGCGATGAGCGAGAGCTCGTTCTGTGCTCGATCCACCGCGGCCTCGAACACCGCGCGCTCGGTTTTTGTGAGCTTCAGTTTGGCAATTTCCGGGTACTGTTTGACGATTTCTCGTCTCTTGTTCTTGACGATCAGGTCGTAGTACTCGGCGGCTTTTCGGCTGGCGCGGCTGCGAGCCTCATCGCGGGCCTGGATGGCCTCGAGGTCCTTCTCGAGCTGGGCGAGCTTGTCGCGCGTGTCCTTGCCTTGAGCGCGCACCGAGTCTACCTGGGCGTCGATGGCGACCTTGGTCAGAATCATCAGCACGGCGACCACGACCACGTAGGCCGTGGCGCTGTTGAAGAAGATGCGACGTTCGTAGTTCTGCTGCCGCTTGGCGATGCTCTTGAGGTCTGCGGCGAGCGCATTGACCAGGTTGTTCGTCTTGATCGTGAGCGATCGGCTCTCGACGATCTCTCGTTTGATCTCTTCCAGTTCGTATTCGTCCACTCTATCCTGACTCTTTCGCCGGTCCGACGCGCCGTGCTCCTGGACGTATCGCCGAGCGGAGGCCGTCGCAAGCTCGGTCCGGCGGCAGCGCCTTTCCGGTGCGGTCGCGCCTGCCCAGGGTGCGTGCCGGGCACCCCCCCTCGCCCGCTGGGTGCCGCCAAAAGTGGCCGAAAGCATGCCAATTGTCGCCGTTTTTCTCGGCTTTGCCCGGGGCTTGGCAAAGTGCGCACGGAGACGTGACAGGTGCCGCATATTTCGCTATCGAAGCGCTTGGCGTTTCGCCGCCTTTCTCTTCAGGAGCTCCATGGAAACCAGTGACATCAAAAAAGGCGTGAAGATCATGATGGATGGGCAGCCCTACATCGTGGTCGAGTTCCAGTTCGTCAAACCCGGCAAGGGGCAGGCGTTCACGCGCACGAAGATGAAGAACCTGCTTACCGGTGGAGTGCTGGAGCGCAACATCCGCTCGGGCGAGAAGCTCGAGGAGGCGGATGTGGTGGACACCAACATGCAATACATCTACCCCGAAGGTGAAGGGTACGTGTTCATGAACCCGGCTACGGGCGAGCAGATCACCGTCAGTCAGGAAGCCGTCGGCGACGACGCCGGCTTCCTGATGGATGGCTCGACGGTCGGCGTGACCATTTACAAGGGCAACCCGGTCAGCATTTCCTTGCCGCCTCATATCATCGTCCAGGTCGAAGAAACGGAGCCGGGCATCAAGGGCGATACGGCCACGAATGTGACGAAACCTGCGAAAATAGCCACCGGGGCTACCGTGAGTGTGCCCCTGTTCATCAGCGAGGGGGAGTGGATCAAGGTGGATACCCGCACGCGCAGCTACCTGGAGCGCGCCAAAGAGCCCTGAGCCCATCAGCCCTCGCTGGGCGGTGCTGCCGCCCGTTCGATCAACGCCACCCCCGCTTCGACGGAGCACGCGGCGAGCTTGCCGTCGTCTCGAATGACGCAGTCGCTCAACCTTTCGGTGGGGCCCAGTGAATCGGGCAACTGCCATAGCTCGTGATTCGTCCCGCCGATTAGCAGTCCGAACTGCGTCGGAAACACCATGAACTTGCCGTTGCGCGACAACGCTGAGCCTTCGGGGCGGGTGGTGGGCTTGCTCGGGCCCACCAGGGAGCCCGCGACCCACGCTACCAGGTGTTCACCGGCCCAGCCCAACGCAGCGGGCCTCGGATAAACCACGTCGGGTCCGCCCCGACAGCTGCCTGGGCGCGGCGCCAGGATGTTCGTGACCTGGGGAGGCAGCGGGTTGCCCGCTGCATCGATGAAGCTCAGGGTGACTTCGGCCCGGTCGCACGAATGCACCACGCCGGTCCAGAGACGCCGGCCTCCCTCCGAGACACTCAGGGGCCAGCGCGCTCTGGGTTCGCTTTCGTCGGGGAGCTCTATTTCGGAGCCGTCCATGCCGAACTCGCGCACGGCGCTTTCGGTCTGAACGAGCAAAGTGCCGTTCCTGGAAAATTCGAGCGGGCTGAGGTGCGGGTGCGAGCCACGCCGCGGCAGCCGGACAGGCAGCATATGGCTCAGGCGCGCGGACTTTCTTCCGAGGTGTGCGCCAAAGAGGGCCAACCAGCGAGTCCGTTCCTTTTCGTCCGTTGGGTAGCCGAACCAACCGTCGCGCACCAGTATTCCGAAAGCGTCGACCGTGTGGTTCCCCTTGAGCAGGGCTTTGATCTGCGCTTCCTTGGCTCGAGCGAAGGTCGTGGTCAGGCGCCCGCAGCTCAAGCCGTTGCCTTCGGCATCGAACAGGCGGGGAGTGCCCGCTTCGTCGCACACAGCTCCGTACAGACGTTTCAAGTTCTCGATGGCTCCCGGCACCGATTGGCTCGTGGTTTTGCCAGCAGCACGGACGAGCTCGGTGGAAGCCAGGCGCGCCATCGAGACGCCGGGCTCGCTATCGTCGCGCGAGGGACCCGCCGGTCGATCGTACCAGAGAAATCGCGCCTTGGCCGGTCGTCCCCCGGAAGCATCGGCATGCAGTGTCACGTTGAGGGCCATGTCGTCGCGACCGTCGTCGTCCCGGTCGACGCTGCTGACAATCAGATCGTAGTGTTCGCGGGGACCAGCGTCGGCCACGCGCAGTGCCAGCACCAACGGGTCATCGTCCAGCGGAGCGATGACGGCGATGCTGCGCACCGGCGCTCGGGCGATGAGACGCGCTTCGCAGTTGGCTCGCGCGTCGACCGTGACGGTCCGGGGTCCCGTTTGCAAGAGGCTGGTCTGCCACGTGCAGGTGGGTCCGCCCGGGACGAAGCCGGGCAAGGTAAACAGCTTCTTGGGAGGCCCCTCGGTGGGGTAGAGCCAGAGCTCGGGTCGTTTCAATGGGTCTTTGGTTGGGGCGCACCAGGCCACCGACTCCTTCTTGCCGTCGCCGTCGAAGTCGGCCGAGAGCGCCCGTTCGAGCTGATACTCCTTGGGAGCCTGGATGGAGCGACCGTCCAGCTTCCAGCTCGACGCCTTCGGCTGCTTGATGGGACTGGCCGCGCTGAACTGGGCTGGCGCCTTGGGGATTTCTGGCGGCGGGAGCGTGGAACGGGGCGCCGCGCTGGGTAGCGCGGAGGCGACTTGAAACGGAGTGTAGGGGTGGTCTTCCTCGCAGCCGCCCTGGCAACCCATCACGAGCAGGCACAGCCAGCCAAGACGTGGCAAGGCAAGGCGGCGCACGTCAGCGCCCCTCGAAATCGGGTTCACCCCGTTTCTGCAAAAAACCTTCCAGACCGTGCCTGGCGTCTCTGCTATCGAACAGCCCGGCAAAACTCCTGGACTCCAGATCGCACGCCGCGCGCAGGTTCGTTTCGAGGCCGCTTTGCATGCAGCGCTTGGCGCTGCTCACGGCCAGCGGTGCATTTCTGGCAATCCGCTTGGCAACGGTGCGGGCACGCGACAAGAGTTCTGCTTTGGGCACGACTTCGTTGACCAGTCCGAGTTCCAGCGCTTCTTTCGCTTTGAGGTTACCTCCGGTGTATACCAACTGGCGGGCTCTGGCGCTGCCGACTCGTCGCGCCAGGCGCTGGGTGCCACCGAAGCCGGGCATCAGCCCGAGCTTCACCTCGGGCAGGCCGAACACGGCGTTGTCGGCGGCGATGATGAAATCCGCCGCGAGCGCCAATTCGCAGCCGCCGCCCAGGGCAAAACCTTGAACCGCTGCGATACAGGGGAACGAGCACCTCTCCATCTGGTCGAACGCTTCCATGCCCAGCTCGCTCAGTGCAAGCGCTTCGCGGCTGTTCATCGACGCGAGTTCGGCGATATCGGCTCCCGCGGCGAATGCCTTCTCGCCACTGCCGGCGATGACCAGAGCGCGCGGGCGTGTGTCCACGTCGGCCTCGAGTTGGCGCAGTAGTGTCAAGAGCTCGCCGAGCAACCGCTTCGACAGAGCGTTGAGCTTGTCGGGCCTATCGAGAAAGAGGGTCAGGACGCTTCCGTCACGCTCTTGTCGCACACTGCTCGCCGGCTGACTGTTCATGCTGAAGACCTCAACTGTCTCGTGGTGTGTTCCGGACGCGCTGGCCGCGTTCGTCGTAGACGTAGAAGCCACGCCCGGTCTTGCGGCCAAGCCAACCGGCGGCAACCAGGTTCCTGAGCAGCGGAGCGGGTCGGTACTTGTCGTCCCCCAGTTCGGAATGCAGGACTTCGGCGATGGCCAGCACCGTGTCGAGGCCGATCAGGTCGCTGAGCTCCAGCGGCCCGAGCGGGTGGTTCAGACCGAGGCGAGCTCCCTGGTCGATCGACTCGGCGTCGGTCACGCTTTCCTCGAGGGCGAAACAGGCTTCGTTCAGAAATGGAATCAAGATGCGATTGACGACGAAGCCGGGTCGATCGCGGCTGACAATGGTGGACTTGCCCAACCCTTCGGCAAAGCGCACGGCCAGGTCCACGGCTTCGGGGGCGCTCTCTAGGCCCACCACCACTTCGACGAGCTCCATCAGTGGGACGGGGTTCATGAAGTGCAACCCCACGACCCGCTCGGGGCAAGGTACGGCGGCGGCCAGCTTCGTGATCGAGATGCTCGAGGTGTTCGAGCACAGCAGCGCGCGGCGGGGCGCCCGTTCGCCGAGCGTTTGGAACAGGTCGAGCTTCAGTTTCAGGTTTTCGCTGGCGGCTTCGATGATGAGCTCGCACTCCCCTTGAGCGTCCAACCCGGTTGGCTCCAACCGTTCGAGGCAGTCGGCCTGCTCGACCAGGCTCAGCTTGCCCTTGTCCACCAGGCGCTGGAAGCGTTTCTCGATGGCGGCGCGTGCCCGAACCGCGCGTTCCAGCGACACGTCGCTCAGGGCGACGCGATAGCCGTGCATGGCACACACCTGTGCGATGCCAGCACCCATCTGACCGGCGCCGACCACGCCTACGCGCTCGATGTCCTCGAGTTCCATGCCGAAGAACCGCTACCCGGAGCGCCCTGGTTTCGCAAGTAACTCAGAATCGCTCGAACCTCTGGGCAGGTGACCCTCGTCCAAAATCAGCGGTTTGCCCTGCAAATGACGCGGAGCGTGCGGCGCCGGCTGCGGCGACGCGTGCGCCGAGCTGCGGCGAGGCCGCTGAGGATCTGTTGATTTGTGTGGCGAATCCGGGATTCACCACACTAGCCTTGCCGTTCCCATGAGGCATGCCCGCTCGAATATGCCGCTCGGCGTGCTGCTGGCGGTGCTCTGCCTTACGCTCGGGTGCGCTCACTCGGGGCCCAGCGTTGGCCAACGGGCGACCTTGCTCAGTGACAAGGGTCGCGCTTCCGAGGCAGCCAAGTTGTTGCAGGATTATTTGGTCGAACACCCGGACGCTGTGGGCGAGCGGCGGTTGTTGGTTCGCATCCTCGCGGCCGACGGCCGGCTCGACCGAGCGGAACGCGAGGTGGCTAGACTCAGCGAGATCCTGGGCGAGGGCAGCCCTATTCCTTGGATCGAGCTCGGCCACGCGTTCGAACTGAACCATCGCTACGAGCAGGCACTGGCTCAGTATGACCGCGCGGCGATCGTGGCTCCCCAGGACCCGGCCGGCCCGTTGACAGGCGGGATGCGTGCCGCTCGTTGGGGCGAAGTCGAACTCGCCGCCCCCCGACTCGAGGAAGCACTGCGGCGTGACCCGACCAATTCCGGGGCTTGGCATGCTCTCGGCCTGGTCAGGTTTCATGCGGGTGACGCATCCGGGGCGCGGACAGCCTACGACTCCGGCTTACAAGCGGATCCCACGAGCATCGACAACCGACTAGGCTTGGCCACCGTGGCGTTGGCTGAGGCTGACTTTGCCGAAGCATTACGACAGTACGATGCCATCCTGGAAGTCCGGCCCGGTTTCGGTGATGCTTACCTCGGCCGTTCCTTCGTCCTGATCAAGTTGGGCCGGCTCGAAGAAGCTAGTGACAGCCTCGACGCTGGTTACCGTCTCGGTGCAAACCCTGAAGTGGTCGCGCGTCAGCGCGCGCTTCTCGAGCAGCTCGGCGCGCAGGCGGACCGTTCTAAACCAAAGAGGATTCGGTGAGTTGCAGGCTTGTAACGCATAAAGCAGCAGCGTAATCTGGCTCTCCCTTCGGCAGTAATTCGGCAGTGCATTTCGCAGTAAAAAACGGGGGACTCAAGATGGGTGGAGAATGGATTCTCAGACGGTCCGTACAGCTCTAGGCAAACTCCAGGTCGATCCAGATTCCCAAGAAGACTGGGATCTATTGCGTCGGCAGGTGAAGACTCCCGGTGGTGACCTGACCGGCGAAGACCTGTTGCGTTTGTTAGATGCAGCGCGTGAACAGCATCAGGCACGGGGGGAGTGGGATGCCGTGCGCAGCTTGCTCGAACTTGCGATTGCGCTGGTCGAAGGGGAGCCACGCGAGGCCGAGCTGGTGCGCGAGCATGCTCGGGTCCTCATCGAAGAGCTCCTGGACGATGACGGGGCCGTTGCCGATTACGTTCGTTTGCTCGAGATCGATCCCGCTGACGAGGTCGCGACCCTGGCTTTGGAAGAGACCGAACGAAAGCGGGAACGTTTCCGGGATCTGGTCAAGAGTTACGTGAGCGAGGCCGATGCCGCGCAAGACGATGTGTACAAGAGCTCCATGCTCATGCGAGCCAGTGAAATGGAGCTACGCTTCGCGGGGGACGAGGCGAGCTACGACCGCATCGTCGATCGACTGGAACAGGCCGTGCGCCTCGACCCCAGCAATGTCGGCGCGAGCAAGATGCTCGAACGCGTGTATCGCCGCAACAAGCGCTGGGACGAGGTGGCGCGAGTCTTGGAAAGGGTGGCCGATCGCAGCGAGGACTCGCTGAACAAGGCCTCGGCCGGAGTTCGACTGGCGCGCATCTACCTCAAGAAGCTCGACGACAAGGATCGCGCGTCACGCGCGTACGACCGAGTGCTCAGAGCCCAGCCCGACCACCGAGAGGCAATGGAGTTCCTCTCGGAATTCTATTCTGCCGAAGAGCGCTGGGACGATCTGGTTCTGCTCTACGAGAACGATATCAAGAACAAGGGCGCCGATAGTAAGGAAAGCGTCGGCGACATTTTCCAGATCGCGATGCTCCATTGGCGCAAGCGCGAGTGCCCCAGTGACGCGGAACCTTGGTTCGAACGGATCCGCAAGGTCGACCCCGCGCACGAAGGTGTCCTGAACTTCTTTCGTGAGTATTCAGCTTCGCTCGACGACGACGCTCGCTTGATCGATATCCTGAGCAGCGCGCAGAAGGCCGTGAAGGAAAAGGGGAAGAAGGCGGCTTTGGGCAAGGAAATCGCCAAACTGGCCGAGGGGCAGAAAAATGCCCAGAAGGCTATCGAACAGTACAAGAGCATCCTGCGCCAGGATCCGGACAGCACGGAAGCGCGCGACGCGCTCAAGCGTCTGTACAAGCAGACGCAAGGCTACAATGCGCTCGTCGAGCTGCTCCGACAGCAGTTGGAGCGCACTGCGGCGGAAGCTTACGAAGAGCGTGTTGCCATCCTGCGCGAAGTGGCCACCGTCTATCGACTGTATCTGAAGAGTGACACCGCTCTGGTGTCCGTGCTCAACCAGATCGTGCAGCTCGATGACAAGCTCGACGAGCACGACATCCTGGAGGTGCGCGAGCTGGTGAGCCTGTACGAGAAGCTGGGTCGCTACCGGGATCTGCTCACCAACCAGCAACGGCTAGCCCAGTGGACCGAGGACGTGGAAGAAAAGAAGAGCCTCTACCGCGCCGTGGCGCGGCGCTGGCTCGAACAATTCTCCAACGTACAGAATGCCACCGAAGCGTATGCAGAGCTCCTGAAGATATCACCGGACGATGTCGAAGCGCGGGAGCGTCTGGACGAGCTCTACCGCAAGCGTCGGGCGTGGCCGGCGCTGTACGAGCTCTACGAGATCGAGCTCGAGCGTGCCGAGGGCACCTCGCGGCTCACGCTCATGAAAGAAATGGCGCAATTGGCTGCCGAGCGACTCAACCGCGGGCCAGACGCCGTTCGCCTGTACAAGCAAATTCTGGACGCCGACCCCAGCCGCACCGACGTACTCGACTCGCTGGAGAAGCACGCTGAGCGGGCCAAGGACTGGCCCACGCTGGCGGAAGCCCTGGAGCTCAGAGTCGACTTGCTCGAGGACGACAAGCAGGCTCGCCTCAACGTATTGCAGAAGCTCGGTTCGGTCTACGCCGACCACTTGTCGGATGCCGAGCGAGCGGCTCAGGCCTGGCGCCGCGTCTTGGAGCTGCAACCCGGGCACCATCGCGCCCTGCGCGTGCTCAGAGAATCCTTCCTGCAAGACGCCGATTATGACGGCCTGGAGGAGCTCTACGGCTCGCAGAACGACTGGGAAGGCCTGGCGGATGTCTTCAGTACCGCCGCGGATCGCGCTCGAGACGACGCCCAGAAGATAGAGCTCAGCTATCGTGCAGCGGCGGTCTACGAACAGCATCTGAATCAGGCCGATCGAGCCTTCCGTTCGTACGAACGCATTTTGGCGGTCGATCCCGAGGACGCGAAGGCTGCGCGGGCATTGATTCCGCTCTACGAGGAGGACGAGAAGTGGAACCGCCTTCCCGCGCTCTACGAAGTGTTGCTCGAAAAGGCGCAAGACAAGCAGCAGAAGGTCGAACTTCTGGGCAAGCTGGTCGACGTTACCGGAACCCGTCTATCCGATAGAAAGGCTGCCGCGCTGTACGCCCAGCAGGCGTACGCCACCGCTCCGGACAGTCCGCAAGCGCTCGAGCTGCTGGAGGAGACCTGCCGCGCTGCCGGTGCCTGGGAGCAGCTGGTCGAATCACTGGAAGCGCGGCTGGCGAGCGCGGCGTTGCCGAGTTCACCGCCCGCGCCGAAACGCCGCCGCAAGCGCCGTGGGCGAAGCCCAGGCGCCAAGCCAGTCTCGGAGCCACCGCCTGCAGAAGGGGCTGGGGCTAGCGAGCGTCGTACACTCAGTTTGAAGCTGGCGCGTGTTTACGCCGAGGAGTTGGGCAAGGTGGACGACGCCATTGCCACTCTGAGGAAGGTTCTGGAGAAATCGCCGGACGATGCCGAAGCGGCTCAGAGTCTCGAATTGATTCTGAGGCGAGAGCAGCGTCGTGACGATCTCAGGTGGCTTTTGGAATTGCGCGTGGAGCACGCGCCCAGCGATGCCGAGCGGCTCGCCATCCTCAAGGAGTGGGCGACGCTAGAAGAAGAGGTCTTCGAATCACCCGAGGTCGCCACTGGATTGCACCGGCGTGTGTTGGAGATCGACGGCGCGGACGTGATTTCTCTCACGACGCTGGCACGTCTGCTGCTCGCTGCTGGAGATGCTGCGGGTGCTGCAAGGGTCATCGAGCAGCATCGGGACTCGGTGGAAGGTGACGAGCGAGCGGCGCGCGAGATCGAGCTGGCGGAGCTTTATCTGAATCGTCTGAACAAGCCAGCTCTGGCGCTGGACGCCTGTGTGCGGGCGCTCGACAGCGAGTCCGCCAAGCAGAAGGCGGTGGCGGTGCTGGAACGTCTCGTGGAAAACGAGGAGACCAAGCTCAAGGCTGCAGAGCTGCTGGCTGGGTTGTACGCCTCGGGAGGTGACGCGCGGCGCGAGGCACAAGCCCTCCAGGTGATGATCGAAGACGCAGAGCGAGACAGCGAGAAGCTCGACCTGTATCAGAGGCTGGCCACCGTTCTGGAAGAGAAGCTCGGCGCTGCGAGCAGCGCGCTGGATGTCATCCTCAAGGCTGTCGTCGAGTACCCTTCAGAGCTGCCGCTGTGGGATCGAGCGGAAGCGCTCTCTAGCGCGTCGGGGCGACCTACAGAGCTGGCCGAAAGGTTTCGCGAGGTGCTACGTGGCAAGCTCGGCCAAGAGATCGAGATCGAACTGTCCGAGCGCGCCGCGCGGTTGCATGAAGACAAGCTGGGCGATCCCATCGGGGCGGCTCCTTATCTGGAGAAAGTCCTCGAACTCGACCCGGGTAACGAACCCGCTTTCCAGCATCTCAAGGACATTCTGACGGCGGCGGAGCGCTGGGGGGAGCTCGAGTCGTTATACGACCGCGCTTCCAAAGCCACCCAGGACACGCAGCGCCAGGTGGACATGCTGATCGAAGTGGCGCTCATCTGCGAGGAAATTACGGAGGACGCGCCGAAGGCCATTCGCTACTACGAGCGCATCCTCGAAATCGACCCGATGCACGACGCGTCCATCAAGGCGTTGGATCGGCTCTACGTGCGGCAGGGCGACAACGAGAAGCTGGCGCAGCTGTTGAGTCGCCGCCTGGAAACCGCCGTGGGCGATGAGCTCTTCGAGCTCAAGTTGCGGCTGGCGCGAATTCAGATCGAGCTGCACCATCCCGAGAGTGCCATCGACCACGTCGAGGACGTACTGCTCGAACGTCAGAACGACTACCAGGCTCGCGAGCTGGCCGAGCGTATGCTGGAAATAGGCAGCTTGCGCGTACGAGCGGCGCGCATGCTCGAGAGTGTCTACGAGGCGCGCAACGAGATCCGCGATCTGGTTCGTGTCCTGGTGATCCGGCTGGAAGGTCTCGACGAGGAGACCCGAGAGCCCGAGAGTGTGGATGAACAAGCCGAGTTACTCAGGCGGATTGCCACGCTGCGAGATGACCGCCTTCACGATGATGAGGGCGCGCTGGACGCGTTGTGCCGTCTGGTTCCTCTCGACCCACTCGACGCGGACGCCCGGACGCGTTTGATCGAGGTTGGGCGTCGCGTTGGCGAGCACGAGCGCGTCGCGCTGGTGCTGACGCGTGCCGCCAAACATGCCGATACCCCCGGTCTGAAAGGGGAAATCTTACTCAAGGTCGCCGCTATCTACGAAGAACAGCTGGCGGACGCGGGCCGTGCAGAAGTCACCTACCGCGAAGTGCTGGAGCTCGACGAAGACGACGCCGCTCTGGTGCTGCCGGCAGCACGCGCTCTCGAGCGCATTCATATCGCCGCGTCCCAGCACGAAAAGCTTGCCGAAATCCTACGCGTGCAGGTGAAGCTCGAATCCGATGCCGACGTGCGGGCGGACCTGTTGGGGCGACTGGGTGAACTTTGCCAGAGCGTTCTCGATGACCCGAAGGGGGCCATCGAGGCATGGAAAGCCAGAACGGAGGAGAGCCCCGAGGACGACGTTGCACTTGCCGCTCTCGACGCGCTCTACGAGTCCACGGAACAATATCGTGAGCTCGTATCGATCCTGGAGCGTCGCCGTGACATCGCGACGGACCTGGAGCGCCGAAAAGAGCTGTTGACGCGCGCCGCCGAAACGCTCTGGAAGAAGCTCGGCGAGATTGCCGAGGCGATTGAGTGCTACCAGAGCCTCGTGGACGAGTTCGGTCCGGAAGTGGAGTCCATGAAAGCGCTGGAGGAGCTCTACGCGAGCGCCGAGCGTTGGGAGGAACTCGCGGACGTGTACGATCGGCATCTGGACATTGCCCCCGATGATAGCGAGCGCCTCAGGCTCTACGTGGCGCTCGGCGAAGTGAAGCGCAAGCGCCTGGGTGATTGGGAGGGGGCCCTGGGGGCCTACAGGCTGGCGCTCGGTATCGACTCCGCGCATGCACCGAGCCGTGCCGCGCTGGAGGAGATGCTCGATAGCCCCGATGGCATCACACGGCGCGAGAGTGCGGAAGTGTTGCGACCCATTTACGAGGCCGAAAGTGACGCCGGGCGACTGCTGCGCGTGCTCGAGATCGAGATCGACACGGCTGAAGATCCCGACACCAAGCTCAGGGGGCTGGAGCGAGCCATGAGCGTCGCGGAAGACGCCCTCGACGATAGGGACAAGGCATATTCGTATGCCGAACGAGCAGTCCGCGAGGCTGCCGGCCATGCTTCCCTGGGTCCCTACCTGGAACATCTCGAGCGGTTGGCGGCGTCGACGCAGCGTCGCGCGGATCAGGTCAAGCTGTTGTGCGACGTGGCGCCCGAAATCTTCGATGGCAACGTGCAGCTCGATGTCACCCTGCGCATTGCCGATCTGGCTCGCCACCAGCTGGCGGACCGAGAGCTGGCGCGGGAATACTACCAGAAGGCCCTCGAACTCCGCGTGGACGACGCCAAGGCTCTGGCCGCGCTCGAATCGCTCTACGAAGAGGCGGGCGATGCACAAAACCTACTAGAGATACTCGAGCGCAGGGCGGATGCAGCCGAAACCGAGGAAGAGCGCAAACAGCTCTTGTTCCGTCGCGGTCGCCTTTTGGCCGAGGTCCTCGAGGATCGCCCGAAGGCCATCGAGGTCTACGAAGCCATCTTGGACATGGACCTCAATCCTGGCGCCATCGAGGCGTTGGAGAATCTGTACTCGCAGGAAGAGATGTGGGCGGAGCTGATCGCTCTGCATCAACGACAGCTCGATGCCCAGGAAGGCGACGCGGCACTACTGCACGTGAAGATCGCTCAGGTGGCGGCCCAGCAGATGCAAGACTTGCATCGCGCGTTCGATGAGTTCGAAGCTGCTCTGGACCTGGAGAAGCAGCACGAACCGGCGATCAAGGGTCTCGAAGGGCTGCTACGCGAATCCTCCGAAGTGGAGTTTCGGGCTCGCGCCGCTTCGCTGCTCGAGCCTGTCTACTTGATGCGCGCCGACTACACCCGTCTTCTCGAGGCGATCAAGGCGCGCCTCGAGTTCAGTCAGGATTCGGTGGAGCGACGCGAGCTTCTGACCCGCCTGGCGAAGCTGTACGAGGAGCAGCAAGAGGACTACCTGGCTGCCCTGGACACCACGGCGAAGTTGCTCGACGACGACCTGGCCGACGAGGACACCATTGCCGAGCTGGAACGCCTGGCGAAGGTGGCCGGTGCGACACAGAAGCTCGCGGAGATCTACGCGGCCCGGCTCGGGGATCAGCCCATCGAAGACGATGCGTCGTCTCAGCTGGCGCGACGCACCGGGGAACTATTCGGCGAACTCGGCGATGCGAAACGTGCCTTGAGCTTCTACCGGCGCGCCTTGGTGTTCGAGCCCGATAACAAGCAGTTGTTCGCGTCCGTCGACACGATCTTGAGCGAAACCAAACAGCATGCCGCGCGCGTGGATCTGTACCGTGACGTGCTGGAGCATCGCTTCGACCCTGCTGAGCGTCTGGACGCCTTCCATGTCATCGCCAGGCTCCAGACCGGAGAACTCAACTTACCCGACGAGGCAATCGAGACCTACCGGCAAGCGTTGGAGGTCGACGAGTCCGATGAAGTGTCGCTGGATGCGTTGACCGAGCTCTATCGAAAGCGCAAGCGCTGGTCGGATCTCGCCGAACATTACCTGAGTCGGGCCGAGTCTGCGTCCGGTATGGAGCAGTCTGCGGAGTTTCGTTTGGCGCTGGCGCGGTTGTACAAGGACGAGCTCGAAGAGCCGGAGCGTGCGCTCGATCAGCTCGAAGAAATCGTGCGGTCTCTGCCCACGCACAGCGCGGCCATCGAAGAGCTGGAGGCGATGCGGGAGCAGGACGAGTTCCGCGAACGCACGGTGGAGATCCTGCGCCCGCTGTACGAGTCTCTGGACGACTGGAAGCATCTGATCAAGCTCAACGAAGACCGCTTCGAGCTCGCGGCCGACGTGCACGAGCAGGTCGCCGTGCTGTGCGAGACCGCGGAGCTATGGGAGACCCGCGGGCGCCATCCCGAGCGCGCGCGCCTCGCGCTGAAAGAGGCCTTCCGACTGGATCCAGAGGATTCAGATGTGCGGGCCAGCTACGAACGGTTGGTCGAGCAGACTTCGGCTTGGGACGAGCTGGCCAGCTTGTATGACGAGGTGCTGGCGGCGAACCCGGAAATGCTGACCAAGCGGGATGTGTTGGCCACGTTGGCCGAGGTACACAACAAGCGGCGCGACGACCCACGGCGGGCGCTGGATGCCTACGATCGCCTGCACCATGTAGACGAGACGGACCTCACCCCCCTCAACTACATGGAGCGCTTGGCGACGCTGTTGAGCGATTGGGAAGTACTGGTCAGGGTGCTCACGGCGAAGGGCGAACTTTTGCTCGACGAGGAGGAGCGCGCGTCCATCTGGCGCCGCGTGGGTGAGGCCAAGCGCGACATGCTCGACGACCCTGCGGGAGCCGTCGCTGCCTACGAGAGGGCGCTGGAGGTCGAACCAGCGAACGCATTCACGGTGGATTGCCTGATCGAATTGTACGAGCAGCACGAGAATCCCGAGCGTCTCGTCGAGCTGTATCAACAGCGCGTCGAACTCTCCGACGAAGACGACGACGAGCTCAAGTACAACTTGCTCTCGCTTGCGGCGGAGGTGCACGAGAACAAGCTCAAGGACCGGTTGCGTGCCATCGAGGTCTTGAATCAGGCTCTCGAGGTGCAGCCGGGGGACGCGAAGACGCTTGCCTCGCTGAACCGGCTCTACCAGGCAGAAGAGATGTGGCCCGAGCTCTTGGAGAACCTGCGCACACAGGCCGAGCTGGCGCAGTCTGCGGAAGAGCGTGCCCCGCTCAGAAGGCAGATGGGCGACATCCTGGCGTCGAAGCTCGACAACTACGACGATGCGCTGGACGCTTACCGCCAGGTGCTGGAGGATGCCCCTGCCGACGAGGAGACCATCGCCCGGGTTCGCGAGATAGGGGACGAGCACGAGGATCTGCGTCCGACGGTGGCGCAGGTGCTGGTTCCGGTTCTCGAGCAAACCGAAGCCTACGAGCCGCTGGTTCTGGTGCTGGAAATGCGGCTCACTGCCGAGCTCGATCCGGAGCAGCGAATGACGACGCTGTGCTCCATCGCGGAAGTGCTCGAACAGAGGCTCGAGCGTCCCGCCGACGCAGAGGGCGCGCTCCTCAGAGCATTGACGGAGAAGCCCGAGGCCGAGCAGCTTCACGCCGACATCGAGCGCCTCGCCCAATTGTCTGCGGGCTGGGCGCGCTATGCGGAAGTCCTCGAAGAACGAGCGCAGACGATGTTTGACCCCGAGGTGGCCCGTGACCTGTATGTCCGGGCTGGACGCATCGCCGAGGAGCGCTTGCAAGATGGTCGGCGAGCCGTCGACGACTACGTGCGGGCCGTCGAACAGGCCGGTGACCAGCCGGACCTACTGGCGGCGCTGGACCGGCTCTACACCGCACTAGGGGATTCGGAGAAGTTGAGCGAGATACTCGATCGCCGCGTGGCCGTCGAAGACAGCGACGAAGAGCAGGCCGAGCTCTTGTACCGCTTGGGCGCTTTGCAGGCTCGAGAATTCAAGGACGCCGGCCAGGCGCTGGCTTCGTTCCGGATGTCCCTCGAGCGAAACCGGCAGCATGAGGGAGCTGCCCGGGAGCTCGAGAAACTGACTGACGACAGGGACTTGTTCGATGAGGCTTCGGACGTACTCGAGGAAGTCTATCGGGCACGTGGTCAGACCGACAAGCTGGCCCAGCTCTACGAGAAGCGCATCGGCTTCGCCGAAAGCGTCGACGAGCGCATCGACATGCGTCGCAGTCTGGCTCGGGTCTTGGAGGAGGACTGCAGCGATCCACGGTCGGCCCAGCGCGTTCTCCAGCAGGGTTTGTCGGACAACCCCGCCGATGTGGCCCTGCTGGACGAACTGGAGCGTCTGGCTCCTGTCAACGAAGATTGGGCATCCGCGGCGGAGGCGCTGCGCGCTGCGATCGAACAAGCCAACGACTTGGCTCCGGATACGGCCAGCCAACTGTGCGTGCGCCTGGCCAGCTGGCACCGCGACAAGCTCGGCGACAACGAAGCTAGCGAGCGGGCGCTCTTGCGAGCGCTCGACTTCGAGCCCGAAAATGACGAGGTCCTGTTGCTCGTCGAGCAACTCAGAAGCGTTTCGGGGCGGGAGACGGACTTGATTCAGATTCTGCGGCGAAGGGCGAAGCTGCAGTTCGATCCCGAACGTAGGGAGGAGCTGTATCGCAGGGCCAAAGAACTGGCAGACACGCTGGGAGACCCGGCCAAAAGCGAAGAGGTGCTGCGCGAGCTCCTGGAGCTGGATGACGTCAACATCTGGGCTCTTTCTCGGCTCACCGAGCTGGCCGAGCTCAAGGAAGACTACCAGGAGACCTTCGACCTTTTGGTGAAGCGGGCGGAACTGCGCGCTGCGGGCGATGTCGTCAAGAATCTCAAGCACAAGGCTGCCGAGATCGCGAGGGACCAGCTCCAAGACAACGAGCAGGCGATCGAGCTGTACGATTCTCTGTTCGAGGACGAGCCCGACGATCTGCAGGCGGCGAACGCACTACGAGGCTTGTACCAGGCGGAAGAACGCTATGACGATTTGGCCAGGTTGCTCGAGCGCTTGGTAGATCTGTCGGAAAGCCCGAGCGCTCGCTGCGAGCTGCGTCTAGAGCTAGCCAGCTTGAACGAGAAGAAGTTTCAGGCGGTGGACACCGCGGTGGATCTGCTCCGCGCCGTGCTGGACGAGGAACCTGGCCACAGCGAAGCCGTGGTGCGGCTGAGCGTACTCTATGAAAAAGAGAAGCGCGACGAGGAGCTGGCGGACCTTTTGGCGGATCAGATTTCTGCGGCGCGCGAGCGCGGTGACACCGAGAGTGAGCTCCGCTTTCAGGTACGTTTGGGCGAAGTGTACGATGCTCGACTCGGGGATCGAGACCGCGCCATTGAGGCCTACCGGTCGGTGCTCGAGCGCGAGCCCAAACATCGTGGCGCGTTGGAGGCGCTCGCCAGGTTGTACCAGGCCAATGCCGCACCTCGTGAGGCAGCCGGCATTCTGGAGCAGCTCCTGGAGATGGCAGAAGCGGGAGATGCGCTCGACATCGTCAAGGCACTCGTCGAGCAGTACAAGGCGCTCGAGGAGACCGAAAGCGTGGCTCGCGTGCTCCAACGCGGGCTCGGTATTGACGAACGAAACGCCTGGATCCGCGAAGAGTTGGCGCGCGTGTACGAGGCGAGCGGCGCCTGGGCCGAGCTTGCGGCGCTCGTGGCGCGCGAGGCCGAGCTCAGCGAAGACGTCGATCGCAAGGTGACGCTCTTGCGGGAAGCTGCACAGATTCACGGAGAGAAGCGCGGCGACCATGCAGCGGAAGCGGAGTTGTTGAGCAAGGCATCCGAGCTGAAGCCGGACGACCGCGATCTCCTGCTCCAGCTTTGCGACTCGTACAGCAGTTCCGGCAGAGCCAAAGCGGCCATCGAGGCGCTGCAGCGCATCGTGGGAAGCTACGGCGGCAGGCGTTCCAAGGAGCTAGGCGATATCCACAAACGTTTGGCGACGGCCTACCTGGCCGAAGGCCAGACGCAGCAAGCTCTCGACGAGCTCGACAAGGCATTTCGCATTGAACCGGGCAACGTGGCCGTGCTCAAGCAATTGGGCGAAGTGGCTCTCGAGGTTGGCGACCTCAAGAAGGCTCAGCAGATGTTCCGAGCACTCTTGCTGCAGCGCCTGGACAACAAGAGCCCGATCAGCAAGGCCGAGGTCTTCATGCGGCTCGGCCAGGTGCACGGCAAGCTTGGCGAAAAGCCGAAAGCAATCCAAATGTTGGAGCGTGCGATTCAGTCGGATGCTTCGCTCGAAGAAGCCAAGGCGCTGCTCGCGGAGCTCAAGGCCTGAACCCGTCTTGGCGCGGGCGTTTCATTTCGACGGGATACCGACTAAGTCCTGATTGGCCTTGACCAAGTTCTCAGTCAACCTCAACAAAGTCGCTTTGCTGCGCAACTCGCGCGGGCGCAACACTCCCGACCTGCTCGATGTGGCACGTCGTTGCCTCGAAGTTGGGGTCCATGGAATCACCTTGCATCCCAGACCCGACGAGCGCCATGCCCGCTACTCAGATGTTCTGGAGCTTTCGAAAATGGTCGAGGAACACCCGGGCGTGGAGCTCAATGT
Organism: uncultured delta proteobacterium; assembly: GCA_963809955.1. Taxonomy (GTDB): domain Bacteria; phylum Myxococcota_A; class Polyangia; order Polyangiales; family Polyangiaceae; genus JAICQQ01. The sequence continues at coordinate 356,519 of CAWELQ010000020.1, read as the reverse complement.
CGAAGGCAATCCCATGGGTCGCTTCATGGACCTGGTGCTGCGGGCCCGGCCGAACCAGGTCACGCTGGTACCGGATTCGGAGGAGCAGCTGACTTCGGACCACGGCTGGGACGCGCGAGCCGAAGGCGAGCGGCTCGCGAGCCTGGTCCAGAGCCTGGAACGAGAGAACATCCGGTCCAGCTTGTTCCTGGATGCGGACCTCGCTCAAGTGAGGGCAGCGGCTCAGACAGGCGCATCGCGCATCGAACTGTATACCGAGCCGTACGCTGCTCAGTACGGATCGCCCGCGCAGGCGGAGGTGACCGCGAGATTCGCTGCGGCCGCTGGCGAGGCCCAGTCGCTCGGGTTGGGAGTCAACGCCGGGCATGACCTGAGTCTGAATAATCTGGGATACTTCCTCGAAAGCGTTCCCGGTGTGCTGGAAGTCAGCATCGGGCACGCCGTAATCTGCGAGAGCCTGGAGCTTGGCCTGGAGGCCACGCTCCGCCGCTACCTACGGATCGTGGCCGGGGCGCGGTAGATCCGAGGAGGAAGCCGCAATCCGTGGACCGTAGACGCGCCTCTGGGTTGGCGATGTAGGCGTGCGTCCACCCGGACTACGCGAGCACGCCGCTCAGCGGGCCGGTCGTGAAATCCGGGTGCCCGAAGGCGTTCGCTTCGACACCGTAGGCATTGAGCACGGCGCAGAGCAGATCGTTGCTCGATGCAGACTCGTACTCCACGAAGCGGCCGGTGTTGATGGCGCCACCCGCGTTTCCAGCAATCAGGTAGGGGATATTCGTGAGAGCGTGCGTATTGCCCACGGAGATTTCGTTGCCCCAGAGGATGGCCGTGTTGTCGAGGACCGTGCCCTCGCCCTCCGGGATCTGAGCCAACAGGTCCATGAAATACGCGAGCTGCTCGGCGTGCCATGTGGCTCGCGTCGTCAATTCTGCCTGTGCCTCGAGATTGCTGGGCCCGGAGTGGGAAAGCGAGTGACCTTCACCGAGGCTACCGAGCCATGGGAAACGGATGCGGTTGAAGCCTGTCGATATCTGGAGACTCGCTACGCGGGTCAAATCGCAGGCGAAGGCTACAGCAAGCAGATCGAGGTGCGTCCGCATCACGGCGGGCATATCGTTTTCGTCATTCGGATCGAGAACCTCTGGTGCGAGCGGCGCCTGGCAAGCATCTGCTGATGTCGCCCCGACACCGATGCGTCGCTCCAGATCCCGCACTAGCTCCAGGTGTTGCTCGAGCTTCTGGCGGTCGTGCGCTCCCAGCTGTCGGTCCAGGAGCTCGAACTGCGCCTGCACGGTGTCCAGCACCGAAGCCCTCTGATCGGTCGGGTCATCCGGGTCGATGGGTGAGGCGACGAAGTTGGAAAAGAGCCTACCATAGACCTCCGTTGGGTCGTTCATCGGCGGCAGCGGCTGGCCGGGTCCAGCGTAACTGATGCGAGCCTGCACGTCGGCTTCGGTGGCGCGTACGCCTATTTCGAGGCTACGGAGTGGCGTATCGAGTCCGATGGCTTTGGCGATCTCCTGATCGATACTGATGCCGTTCGCCCAGCCGGCGCGCGAACCACAACCATCGACGAACTCGCCTTCGAGCAGTTCACGACCCGTGAACAGCGAGCCGATGCCACGTTGGTGGGGCCCGCCTGGCCCCAGCTCGGTCACCTTCGAGTCTACACCTCGGAAGATGAGCAACCGGTCGCGGTGCGCGGCGAGCGGTTGATGGATTGTACCGAGTTGGAAGTCCGTCTCCCCGCCGGTGGGAAACCATGCCTCGTGCACGGTACCGTTGGGGTTATACATGGTCACGAAGCGCTTCGGAAAAGTGACCTCACCGTCTGCCGCCCGCGCTCGCAAGGAATCCAACAGCGGCAGGGCAACCAGGGTGCCCGCTGCGCCCTTGAGAAAACGGCGGCGCGAAGTTCTCTGTCGATTCACGGGGCCTCCTCGGCCATGGCGGGACGATAACGGAACGCGTCGCTCAACGTGATTGCCACCAGAAGTTCCTTGAGATCCCCACCCGACTCGGCAAAGTGCGTGCGCACCTGGTCGAGGCTGCAGCTATCGGAGTCCTGTTCGACGCGACCCATCGCGAACCGGTACCAGTGCGTGGCAAGGCAGTCGCGCACGACGTCACTTCCGGCCAGCCTTTGAGCGAGCTCGAAGGGATTGGCGAATGGGCCATCCAGGCTGGGATCGGGCGCTGCGACCACGGCTCCCGAGGCGTCGATGGGCAGCAGGTTCTCTTCACTGCGGTAGCGTCCGAACTGGTCATAGTTCTCGAGCCCGAACCCCAACGGATCGATCAACTCGTGGCAGCCGGCACATGCTGGCTGCTCGGTGTGGATCGCGAAGCGCTCGCGCGTGGTCAGAGTCGGATCCGGATCCGGGGGCGTGTTGTTTACGGTGGGCGGCGGCGGTGCCGGAGGAGCACACAAGAACTGCGAGCGGATGAAGACGCCGCGCTGAATTGGCGAAGATTGATCGGCATGGGAGAGCAGCGCCATGAGCGCCGGTTGGGTGAGCAGCCCGGCACGCTCGTTCGGCATCTCGACTCCGGTGAAGCCGGTGCCGCCATCGCTCGGCAGCTGATAGAGTTGGCTGAGGGTCGGGTTCACGAAGATCAAGTCCGAGGAGAAGAGCTCCTCGAGCGATCCTGTCCCTCCCCAGTACACGAAGTCGACGAACGAAAGCAACGATTGCTTCCAGGAGTCGGTCAGCTCCTTGGTGTCGAGATCGCTGCCATCTCGCGCCAGCCCGTCGAAGCGGTCCAGGTCCAGCCACTGTCGATGAAAGTCCTTCACCATCGCGCGTGCTTTGGGTGACTCCAGCATTCGGCGGACCTGACCCTCGATTTGCGTGCTGGTTTTCAACTCGTCCATTGCCGCAGCGCGAAACAGCTCGTCGTCGGGCATGGTGTTCCAGAGGAAATAGGACAGACGCGAGGCAAGCTCGTAGCCGCCGAGCATCACCGCGCCAGTGGCTGGGGTGGGCGCTATGGGGGCCTCGACTCGATACAGGAATTGAGGCGACTGCAGCATGGCCTCGAGCACTAGGCCGATGCTGGCAGCGTAGCCCAAGGAGGGCTCGGCCTTGTCGTATAGCTGCCGGAAACCCTCGACTTCGGCAGGCAACATCGGGCGTCGGAAAGCGCGTTTGCCGAAGTCCACGATGAAGCTCTGCACACAGTCCGCGTAGTCTGCATCCGGACACGGGGCTATCGGGTCGAGCTCTCCCGAGACGACGCGAGCCGAAACCTCGCGTGCGGCGCCCCAGTACTTTTCGACGAGCAGAGGATTGGCCTGGTGCGTCTCTGCATTATTCTCGAAATTCTCGACCCGGTGCTCGGGGGGGAACTCGTCGGCAGGAGCGCTGTCGTCGCCGAGCAAGTCCAATAGCGTGTTGTTGTACTGGGTGCGGGTCAGCAGTCGGAGCGTTGCCGGAGCGGGCGCCGGGCCCTGACACACCAGGGGTTCGTCCGCTGTGGGAGCGGTCTCGTCAGGGTATCCCCCGTCCGGCGCCCGGCACGAAGGCAGGGCGAGCAGGGTGAGGCCTCCCAGGACCGAAGAGAGGGTTGGTGCCCAGATGCCGCGCAAGACCCGACCAGATTACCCCCCGCAACCGACGAGTCAACGTCGCCTCAGGCTTCGGGGCCGCGGTGGGAACTCGCCGCACAAAAGGCGCCCACCGAGGCTTTGCAAATTGCGACACTGCAGTAACTTTGAACCCGCGTTCTGTGAGCTCCACGGCCGGTTTGCAGGCGTCGCTTCAGCGCGTCGCGCCGCAGGTGGCGCACGGGGTCGGTACGCACCTGGGTGCCCTTAGCTCCACTCCCAATCGGCCGTTTTCTGGCTTGAAAAGCCCATGCCTGGCGACCTTCTCGAAAGCGGTGAGCCCAAGCGCCTCGTCTGCCACGATGGACGGTGGTTCCTGGAGGTCGTCCGACTCGTCGCGATTGAGACGAACCTGTTCCAGCCGCACGTCCAGCGTCTGGAAGGCGCGGACGCAGTGCTCGGGTTTCTGAAGAAGAGCGCGCGTGGCGGCTCGCTGCTCAGCGGGACGCAACAGCTGCTACGCAGCCCTACGCTGCAGGAGAGCCGCAGCTTCGAGAACGTGGATGGCGAGTGGATCCCCTCTGCGATCTCCCCATCGTACATCAAGCAGCTGACCCACGGCGGTAAACGCACCGACGACCCGGAAGGGCGCGAGGAGGTCCAGGCCCTTCAATCCGAATTGCTTCTGCTCCGAGCCTCCCACCAGCGGTTGAAGGAGCGTGTCTTGGAGCTCGAGAAGAGCTTGACCAAGCTCAATGTGCCCGCCCTGTTGCCAGGGGCGATGGCGCAAGGCGATGTGCGCATCGACCACACAGGAGACGCCATGGTCGGCGGGAACCGGACTGTTGGAGGACAGCCGCCGGAACTCCAGCAGGTGGGTGCTCTTGGCGCGATGCCGAGAGAGCCCGACCCGACCGATCCGACGCACAGCACGGCTGCCGCCGCGACTCCCGCGCGTTCGGTTCGAGCCGAGCCTGCACCAGACAAGAAACAGGCGCGGCGTCATGACAAGAGCAGTGCGCTTCAGATTCCACCCATCGAGCAGCTGGTCCGATCGCTACATACGCTCTTGGGGACCCAGGTGGAGATTCGCAAAGTACCACTGACCGTGGACTACACCCGAGAACTGGAAAACTACTGGATGGCGAAGCTCAATACGGACGACAACGCCCCGCTGGGCGTGATCCTCGCCAATTTGGACGCAGTCGTTCAGCTCGGTGGTGAGCTGATGATGTTGCCGGACGCCGAGCTGCAGCACCAGCTCAGCCAACAGGAGGCGTCGGAGGACGCCGTGGCTGCGATGTCCGAGGTTTGCAACGCGCTGAGCGGAACGTTCAGCGAGCACCCTGGCAACGCGCGCGTGCGCAGCACTTATCTGGAGCGGCACGAGCTGGACAACGCGCTTTGGTTGAAGGGGGCAACCGACGTCGTCCAGCTGGAGGTCGGCTCCGGTGGTCTGGTGTTGCTGGTGATGCGCAAGATATGAATCGGTGCCGCTCAGCGCGACCGATAGCGGCTTTCTTCCGCGGCATATTCGTCGAAGCCCACCAGATGCTTGAGCTCGCTGAAGCGGATCAGGTCGTTCGGATACCTCCCCTGCAGAAGGTCGTCGAGCGCGCGCTGCATGGCGCCTATGGCGCTATTGAGCAGGGTGAGCGGAAAGGCGACGATCTTGAAGCCCAGCCGTTCGAGCGCGTTCAGGTCGAGTAGCGGCGACTTGCCATCCTCCAGCATGTTCGCGAGCGCGGGCAGGCGGGTTGCCTGACAGAAGGCGAGCATTTCGTCCTGATCGTGAGGGGCTTCCAAAAAGACTATATCCGCGCCGACCTGCTCGAAGGCGCGGACGCGTGCCAGGGCCTCCTCGAGCCCATGGGTCTCGCGCGCGTCCGTGCGCGCCATGATCAAGATGTCCGCCCCTTCTCGTTTCGCGTCGACCGCCGCCGCGATGCGCTCGATGGCTTCATCGCGCTCCACGACCTGCTTGCCCTCCACGTGGCCGCAGCGCTTCGGCCAGACCTGGTCTTCGATCATCGCACAGGCGAAGCCCGCGCGGGCGTAGCCATTGACGGTGCGCTTGACGTTCACGGCGTTTCCGTAGCCAGTGTCCGCGTCCCCAATCACGGGAATGTCGACCGCGGAGCAGATGTTGCGCCCATGGGCAACCATTTCCCCGTACGAGATCAACCCGGTATCAGGAAGCCCGAGCCTGGTAGCCGCCACCGCGAAGCCGCTCATGAAAGTAACGGGAAACCCGGCCCGCGCGATCAGGCGTGCCGAGAGGGCGTCGAAGCAGCACGGCATTGTCACGAGACCGGGCTGGGCCAGGAGCGCGCGGAGGCGAGCTGCGGGGCTCGCAACGGAAGATATCGGTCCTGGCTCGGCTGTCGTCATCGGGAAACTCTAGCAGCAGCCTACGCTCGCTCCGACAGAGTTTGCGCCCTCCGTGGCCAGGACAAACCGTGCACTGCACCACATCTCGCGCGAGAGACTTGACGAGGAGCTCAGGTGCGGACAGGTAAGGGATCCGACGTGAGCCCTCGACAGCGCGACCAATCCAAGAGCAGAAGCGGTACTGCCACGCCGCGCCTGTTTTCCCGCTGGCCGTGGGTTTGGCCTGTCCTCGCGTTGCTGCTCGCGGGCGGGTTCTACTACGCGAAGGTCCAACGAGACGCGCGCGAGGCTGCTGCTCTCCGTGAAGCTGCTGCTGCCGCAGCCAGGGCCGCTCCGCCGCCCATGCCGTCGGGCGATCTCCCCAGGGAGCCTCCGGTGCAACTGCTGGAAGTGGAAAACTCCGGGTTTCCATGCGGCGTGGAGCGCGTACTCAAGGCAAAGTGCCGGCGCTGTCATACGACTCCTTCGCGACATGCGGCTCCCTTTCCGCTCCTGACCTGGGAGCAGACCCGAAAAATGCGGCAGGGGGTGCCCATCTACAAGCGGATGGGGCGGGCTATCGCGACCGGCTCGATGCCGTTTCGTGTGATGGCAAATCCCCCGGTGGAGAACTTGACAGCCAAGGAGCGTGAGGTGCTGCTCGACTGGCTCGAGAAGGGCGCGCCGCGCGGCTCATGCCCCTGACAGGTGGTCTCCGTCCTCTCTTGGGCTTCTTGTTGGCATGTCTGGTCAAGGGCTGGGTGTGGACGTGGCGTGTGCGGCTCGTCGGCGTCGAGCATCTGGTGGGCGCAAGGCCAAGAGTGTTCGCATTTTGGCATGGGCAGCAAATGGTTCTGATTGCGGCGCCGCGCAGGGCGCCCCTGACCACGCTGGTCAGTTGGTCGCGTGACGGGGCATTGCAGGCTTGCGTCATGCGCACGCTCGGGCTTCGGGTGGTGCGCGGGTCGTCTTCTAGGGGCGCGGCCGCCGGGCTGCTCGCCATGACTCGAGCTGTGAGGTCCGGTTCGAATGCCGCGTTTGCAGTCGACGGACCGCGCGGTCCGGCTCGCCTGGTAAAACCCGGCGCGCTCGCCGTAGCCCGTCAGGCCGAAGCGCTGCTACTTCCTGTCGGCGCTGCGGCAGCCCACTCCATCGTCTTGGGCTCCGCCTGGGATGCGTTCCAGGTGCCGTTGCCGTTCACTCGCGTCGTGATCGTCGTCGGGCGGCCCTTCTGTTCGACCGCAGACCCCAGCGAAGCGCCTCGCCTGGCAGAAGCCATCGAGGCCTCTTGCTCCGAAGCGCAGCGCTGCGTCGAAAACTGGCGGGGTTCATCGTCCGCCCCATTGCCTTCGGCGTCTCATGACACTACGCCTTCTGGACGATGAGCAGACAGGTAATGATCGACGGGCGGCTCGTGGCCGAGCGCGCGGCGACCGTCAGCGTGTTCGACCGTGGCTTTCTCTACGGGGACTCGGTGTTCGAAACCGTCCGCACGTATGCGGGTACACCGTTCATGTTGGAAGAGCACCTCCGGCGCCTCGAATGGTCTGCCGAACGGGTGTTGATCCAGCTGCCCGTGAGCCTGGAAACGCTGCAAGTCGAGGTGCAGGCGGCCGTCGCGGCTGCAGGCAACCCCGAAAGCTACGTCAGGGTCATGGTGACTCGTGGTCAGGGGGCCATGGGTCTGGACCCCGTGAATGCGGAGCACCCGCTGCGCGTCATCTTGGTCGACGAGCTCAAACCTCCCGCCGTTGGCGACTACGAACGCGGCATCGCGGTCGTGACCTATCAGACTCAGCGCTTTGGAGACCAGACGACTGCCGCGGGCGCGAAGGTGGCCAACTACCTGGTGGCCGTTTTGGCGATGCGCGAGGCACGTGCCCACGGAGCTCAGGAGGCCCTGCTCACCGATCACACCGGTTGCATCGTCGAAGGCTCCACCTCGAATGTGTTCGCGGTCAAGCGCGGGCGCCTGATCACTCCACCGGAAAGCGCCGGGATCTTACCGGGCATCACGCGCGGTCTGGTGCTTCGCGCCGCCCGGGAACTCGAGATCCCCGTGGACTATGAGCTCCTCGATCGAGGTACGATCGACCAGGTTGATGAGCTGTTCATTTGCTCGAGCATCCGCGAGCTGCTTCCCGTCGTGACTGTGGACGGTCGGCCGATCGGCATAGGATCACCCGGCCCTCTGAGCCTGGGGCTGCTGGAAAAATTTCGTGAAAATATCGAAAAAACATGATCTTACGAAAGACAGACCACACTGTATCGCCGTGAGCGCTGGGCCCCGTTCCGAGCCGAGTTGGCCGCGTGGGGGTGGGTACAGGTGAGACGCTTTTTCCCGGCAAAGCGTGGCGGGTGAATCGAGTTCGCGGAAATGCAGTCTAACCGTTACGCTTGACGCACCTGGTCTCCAGCGCCGGCTGGAACGGGGTGCAATTGGGCGCGGCGTGTCCGTGCAGGCTTTTCGAGAGGTCATCGATGAGAAGATTTGTTCAACACTTGGGCGCCATCAGCTGCGGCGCGTCGCTGTTCGTGTTGTTCGGCGCAGGCTGCGAAGCGAGAAAGTGCGACGATGTGAAGACGGTGGAGTACGAGGGAGACAGCGACACTCCCTCTCGACAGGAAGAGCAAGGCGCTTGCGTCGAGCTGGTTCAGCTGAAGAAGTGGTGGGGTGAAACCGAAGACTTCCAGGGGGACTATGCCTCGGGTAAGAACGTTGTCGTCGACAACGGCAACGGGCTCATCGAAGTGAAGGTGACGGATTGGGACGACGTTTACGCTCGCTTCAAGCCTTTCGTCTCACGCGCCTTCGACACTTGCGAAGGTGAGGACGACACTGGGGACGGCCGTTGCACCGAGATTGACGACAACCTTGCCGACCAGGAGCTCATTTTCGAGGAAGAGGACGGCAACTACCTGATCCAGGCAAAACGCACCAATGCGGTGGCCACTCTCGGGGCCGAGATACTCGTAGAGCTCCCGAGCTCGTTCGATGGCCGGCTGACCGTCGATCAGAATAACGGTCCGACCGACATAGGCCCGATGGGCGACGCAGCGGCGGTAATCGTCGAAAGCGACAACGGCTCCTGCGACATCGAAACCGGCGCTGCTTCCCACATCGACATTCGCTGCAAGAACGGATCGACGGATGTCGTGGTCGGAGCCATTAGCGAAGGCAGCGAAGTGCGTCAGATCTACAAGACGGCCGACGACCTCGGTGATCTCTCGGTGGAGTTCCCGAGTACCAATCAGCCCTTCAACGTGGAGGCTCGCTCCGCGGGCTCGGAAATCACTCTAATGCCTTCCGACCTGGGTGGCACTGGTTGCGAGCAGGTGGAAGGCTCGGTGCCCGCCTCGCTCACCGTGTCGTGCAACGACGGTACCAGTGACGATCCGACCTTCAAAGTAACGAGCGACGAGTCCTTGGTGGACATCACGCTCTCTTTCTGAGGGCGAGGCCTACTCGTCGGCGTCGGAGCCCACGGGGTTTGCGGAGTTCGCGGATTCGTCCTCCCGTGAGGGATCGCTGGGCGGGCTTTCGTCGGCTCCCTCGGCTATGGGCGGCGCACTCTCGGTCCCGCTGGGGGCGGCAAGCCCCGGGATAGGGATCTTCAGGCTGCCCTTGCCCTCGCTCAGTAGATAGGCGACTGCCTTGTCGAAGAAGGTGCGCAAAAATGCAATTTCGCTTGGCGGGTCGGTGATCAGCCCGGCGTTGTCGATGCACTGCATGACAGCCGCCACTTTGAGCGCCGTGGTCTCGCCTTCGCGAGCCAGGATCGAAAGCGCGCTATCCTTCATGGTTCGGGTCAAGCGCTCGCGGCGCTCCGGAGTGAAATAGCGGTCAGTGGCAGAGATCACGGCAGCGGATAACAGTTCCTGGACTTTCGACTGTTCCGGCTGCTCGCCAGGAGTCAGATGTTTGCCGACGTCTTGCAGCATCTCGTCGATGGCGTTTCGGGGAGGCAGCCACGCACGGAACTCCGGGAGTGCGTGGAGCTCTCCCGAATTGTGGCTCATTTCACGCGCGTCTTGCAAGTCGACTTCGAAGCCCTCGGTGTCGAAAGGATGGGCGACTTCGTCGTTCGGAGCGGGTGTGAGCAGGCTTCGAATCGAGGTGAGGCCGAGCGGCTCCACCAGACCGCGCTCGCGCTGTCGAGCCAGAGCGCGTTGCACCCGGTAGCGCGCCCAGTCGACGCCCACTTCCACCGGCTTGTAGAATGCGGCGGGGACCATGCTCTCGATGGTCTTTTTCAGGGCGCTCTGCGAATACTCCCCTCGCTGGACTTGTGTGACTCCGTAGTCCTCATTCAAGAAGAGCAGCGCCGTTTGGAAGCGACTCGTGTCCGTGCGACGTGCCAGCACCAAGAGTACGTTGAACGCTGGGTCCGGTGCCAATAGCCATGCCTTCTCGGTGGCCTGGGCGCGGCTCGCACCGAGTGTGGCCACCCGCTTGAGTTCGGGGACCGTGACCCCTTGTTGGCGCAGGGCGCGAAGCGCGCGGCGCGCTGCTTTTCTCGGGGCTCCGCTACCGTGCGCCGAGACTTCCAAGAGCGCGCCGGTGTTCTGGCTCTTGTGCCACAAATCGATGAGGCGCTGTGCATTGGGGCCCGCCTTGGCCAGTGCGTCCAGGGCCTGTTCCTTGCTTGTCGTGGGATCGAGTTCTTGTTCTGTCATGGCTGGATTCGACCAAAGAACGGCGGCTCCATTGCCGCCGTGCGGAAGGCCCCCGTGCATGCCGCATCCCTGCTGCAAAGTCTAGCCAGGCGACGGCGGCGTCTTCGCGAACTCCGGCGAACTCGCCAATTGACGGCAAATGCGCCGTTCCTACTCGGCCCTGACTCGATCCATCAGAGTGACCGGCGGCCGTCGATGGCCCTGCCGAGCGTGATCTGGTCCGCGAACTCCAGGTCACCGCCGTGCGGTACTCCGCTTGCGATTCTGGAGACCTTGACCCCGAGCGTTTCCAGCTCGCGCGCCAGGAACAAGGCCGTGGCCTCGCCGTCCACCGAGGTGGGCGTTGCCACGATTACCTCGCTGACGCCATCGTCGCCAATGCGCTGGCGTAGCTTTTCCAGGGGAAGTTCCTCCGGGCCGATGCCATCCAGGGGCGAAAGCAGTTTGCCAAGTACGAAGTACCGACCACGCATCGCCCCACTGCGCTCGACCGCCATGAGATCCTGCACGCGAGCGACGATGCATAACAGGTTCGACGAGCGTTTGCTGTCCGTGCATACCGTACACAGGGCAGTGCCTGACTCGTCGACCTCGGCAATGTTGCCGCAGACATCACAGGCTCGTACGAAGGTGTTGAGCTCGCTGAGCAGCTGCCCGAGCTCCCCTGCCAGTTCGGCGTTCGCGGTCATGGTCAACGCGAACCGTTGCGCGGTTTTTTCCCCGACGCCCGGCAAGCGACTGAACAATTGCACCAAACGGGTCAGACGCCTGGGTAACATCAAGTGCTTTCGTTGATCTTCAGATCTTTCAAACGGGCGCCGAACACCTCGACAGCCTCGGTGACTCGCGGATGGTTCTTGGCGTCGACGATGGCTTTCCTCATCCGGGCTTCGCGCGCGCGCACCCGGTCGGCGCTCAATGTGTCCATACCGCGCGCGGGCGCGTAGTCGAAGCGAAACTCGGCGCGAGTCGAGCAGCCCAGCGCCCGCGTGGCTGCAGCACCCAGAAGCTCAATACAATCGTTACCTTTTACCTGGGGTGCAAACATGCTCTGGGGAGGGTAGGCGAGTGTCAGTGGCTCCCCGGGCTCGGCCTTGAGCACTGCGGCGTGCTCGAGAAAAGCCGCCAGCTCGGGTCTGGTCTCCCGGACCTCTTCGACGATCTCCCGAAAGCGCGCCAGAGCGAGCAGTGGAGTTTCGGGCGGAGCTGAAGCGTCATCCTCGGGCCGCGGGCTCGTGTCGTTGGAGCGCGGAGGCGAGGAACCCGCCCGCTCCGCCTTGCCGTTGGTGGGGGTCGAGGGGGGCGTTCGGGGCGCTGCGGGGCTGTCGGGTGCGCGCCCGTCGATGCTGAAATCGCTCTCGGGGGCCGCTGGAGGGTCGTCGGCAGAGTCGTCCGGCGGAGCGGCTCGACGTGGTGCCGAGCGCTGCTCCCGAGAGCGCGGTCTCTGCGCGGTTGAACCGCCGGCCGTCGGCGGGGTGTTCGGGGGCGCGGCGCGGGCGAAGCGCTGGCCCGTCAGGCGCTGTTCGAGTTGCCCGAGCCGTTCGATCAGATCGTCGATGGGCAGGAGTGGCGGGCGCCGGCACAGTCGAACCAGCAGCATTTCCAGGGCGGCGCGAGCCTGTCCGCTGCGCGCAATGTCGTCGAACCCCTCCGAAAACCCCTGGTGCAGCCGTACCAGATCGTCTGCGCTGGCCTTTTCCGCGATGGTCTGAATGTCTCGCTGCTCTTCCTCGGTCAGGTCGAGCAAACCATTCGGGTCCTTGCAGACCCGGCAGACGACCATGTCGCGAAGCATGCCGAGCAGATCCTTGGCAACGTGGTTGACGTCATAGCCCTGTTCGACGATCTCGCCGACGAGCCGTAGGCACCCCGGGGCGTCCCCGGAGATCAGGCCATCCGCGATTTTCATCAACGCGGCTCGGCTGGCCACACCCAAGACCAGGGCAACGTCCTTGCCAACCAGCTTTTTACCGCCCCAGGCGATTACCTGGTCGAGCAAGCTCATGGCGTCGCGCATGCTGCCGGCAGCCTGGCGGGCCACCAGTGCCAGCGCCTCTTCATCGGCTTCGATCTGCTCTTCGGCGAGCACTGTCTTCAGACGCTCGATGATGCTGAGGGCGCTGATCAGCTTGAAGTCGAAGCGCTGAACACGACTCAGGATCGTGATCGGGACCTTGTGCACTTCCGTGGTCGCGAAGATGAACTTCACATGAGGAGGGGGCTCTTCCAGCGTCTTGAGAAAGGCGTTCCAGGCGCTTTGCGAGAGCATGTGCACCTCGTCCACGATCACTATCTTGTAGCGGTCGCGCGTGGGCTGATAGGGCAGTGTATCCTGGAGTTTGCGAACCTCGTCGACCCCGTTGTAGCTGGCACCGTCTATCTCGCGTACATCGACGTCCGTGCCCTGGGCAATCTCCAGACACGCCGGGCACTCGAGGCAGGGGGTTGTCGTCGGCCCGGGGTCGCTGCCCGGTGGCACACTGCCTGCTGGGCGCATGCAGTTCAGGGCCTTGGCCAGGATACGCGCGCTGGTCGTCTTCCCTACACCTCGTACACCGGTGAACAGAAAGGCGTGCGCGACGCGCCCGGACTCGATGGCGTTTGCCAACGTCCGGGCGACGTGGTCCTGCCCGACCAGATCTTCGAAGCGCATGGGGCGCCACTTGCGCGCGAGAACCACGTAACTCATGGAGCTGGTCGACTAGCAGATCATGCTCTCGGTCTCCAGCCCGACCCGCTTCTGCACAATCGTTTGAATGAATGGGGGGGTTGAGATAGCTTAGCGGCGTGTCACGGGGCCGGGTTATCCTTGCCATATCGGTTGCCTGTATCGGCTGCGGCGGCCGTGCGCCCGCATCGGTGGCCACCGAACCGGTTCCGCCCCCCCCGCCGAGTTCCAAGCCTTCGCTTCGACCCGGCGTCCCTCCTCCCGAGCCTGCGGCGCCTCGCTTCCCGGTCGCTTTCGAGCCAGTGCCGGAGGCTCGTTGGTTGTCCGACGAACCTCCCCGCGTCCAGATTGCCGCTCCGAGCGCAGGGGTCAGCATTCCCGACGAGCAGGCACTTGCCTACGAAGTGAGCTTGAACGTGAACCCCTGGGGGAAGGAATTCCACGTACTCGTCGGTTTGGACGACTTCCCCCCGCGCTCGTTCGGCGACCCGAAAACCTCGCTTCGGCTTTCTGAGCTCGTTCCCAAAACGCGAGAGCTCGAGTCCGGTCCGCATCGGTTGTTCGCCGCGGTGCTTGGCCCCGAGGGCCTGGTGCTGCGCGCTCCGGCACCGGGTATGGCAGCGGCGGTCACCGTTTCGCCCTTCTGGGTGGGAGTCGGGTCGACGCAGGAGGTTGCCGAGGCCATGGCCGGGTTTCGGCAGCCCCAGGTGTTGCTGTTGTCGCCACGAGGCACCTACAACGGCGAGCACGCCGCCGATGATGTTTCGCTCGACTTTGCAGTGCTCGGCGCCCGGCTGCAGCCCGGGGCGCTGGCGGCAAAGGCCGAGGTGCTGGTCGAAGACGAACGGCACGAGGTGCTCTTGAGCAGCGAGGTTCCGATTGGTATTCGAGGCCTGCCGAGTGGCGATCACACGATCAGCGTTTCGCTCGTGAACGCGCAAGGGGCTGGTCTGAGCGAGCCTTACTCGCGCGCCAAACGCACGATCACCATCAATCGCGACGCGCCGGTCGAGTAGTCGCATGACGTCGCCCTTCCTTTCCGGCGTGTTGGCGGCATGGGCCGTCGCGACCGTCGCTCTGGGCCTTTTCTTCATTCTGGCCTATTTCTTGAGGCGCCGAGAGTCAGAGTATCTGTTGTTCGGCATCCTTTCGGGCGCCATCGCAATCGGCACGTGTGGCCTGTCGATGACGTACGGAGCGACGGATCTGGGCATGCGTATGCTGGGCGCTCGGATCGGGCACGCCGGGGTCATCTTTGCAGGGACGTTGAATCTGCACTTCGTGATGACCTACGCGCGGATCAAGCGCGCCCACCAGATCGCGCTCTTGCTCTACCTGTTCGTCGGCTTCTACCAGGTGGTGAATTGGGGAGGCTGGTGGTGGGCCGAGGGCAGCTTTGGCGTGAAGTCGAGCACGCTTTTCGGGTATACGATAGCTCACAACACGTTCACGTTGACGAATTTCGGTCGCGGTTTCTACATCCTCGGCTCCGCCCAGTACGGGGCCAGCATCGTTCTTCTGTTCCTGGCCTACAGGGCAGGGCGTCGCGAAGCCTCGATTGCGCTCTCGGGTGGAATCCTGCTCGGTTGCGCAATCCTCAACGACATAGGTCTGATCACCGGCCTTCTGCGCAACACACTGTACCTGTTTCCGTACCTCTTCGTGGTCTACGGGTTCGGTGTTGCCACTACGCTTTTGCTCAGATATCGCTTTGCCGCGGCGCAGCTGGAGCAAACGGTGTCCAATCTGCAGCTGCGAACCGAGGAGCTTTTCAGGTCGAACGCGGAGCTGTCCGTCGTTCAAGACGAACTGGTGCGCAAGCAGCAGCTGGCGGCTGTGGGCGAATTGGCGGCGGCGATTGCCCATGAAGTGCGCAACCCCCTGGCGGTGATCGTCAACGCCGTTTCCGGCCTGAGGCGCAATGGGCTGAAAACCGAGGACCGTGACATGTTGCTCGATATCGTCGACGAGGAGACGGCTCGCCTGAATCGCCTGGTCACGGATCTACTCAGGTTCGCGCGCCCGGTGAGGGTGAACCGTTCACAGGTTTCGCTGGTCGAGCTTTGTTCGCGGGCGCGTTCGGTGGTCGACGAGGGGCGAGATGTCGACTTGCGAATCCCGAGTGATCCGAGCATTCAGGACATCTGGGTGGACCCGGGGCTATTCCGCCTGGTCTTCGACAACCTGGTCGAGAACGCCTGTCAGGCGATGAAAGACGGGGGCAAGGTGAGGGTCGTGGTGGGTCAGGAGGAGCTGGACGGAGTGCCCATGATTCGCATCGATGTGGTGGACAGTGGACACGGAATGGAGAGCGAAGTGCTCGAACGCGCGAAGGACCCGTTCTTCACCACACGCCCGAGTGGTACGGGGCTCGGCCTGCCGATTGTGCAACGCATCATGGTTGCCCATGGAGGCGAGCTGCGCTTGACCAGTGAACAGGGCAAGGGAACCACTGCCAGCCTCCTGATTCCGAAGGGGGACCCAGGCGCCGGCCTTGCCCCGCCAGCTGACAGGCTTTCGAAACGGAGCGCGTAAAAGCCGTGAGGGATCTTTCCGACACGGCGGGCCTGCCTTCCATTTTCGGCAGGGCTGTGTGGTGGACCTGACGCCTCCGCTGGACATTCCGGAGCCGGACCTGGACGAACTGGTTGCCATCGTCCATGAGTCGGTTGCCGCCATCGCCGATGGTTGACGCCGGTCTTGGCGTGCCCCACTATGTGCGCACCTCGATCAGCATGGCCAAACGACAGCGCTACCTCTTCGTCTGCGTGAACCGTCGCCCAGACGGGACTCCCAAGGGCTCATGCGCCGCCAGGGGCGCCATTGAGCTTCACCAGAAGCTCAAGGAAACGCTCAAAGCGCGCGGGATGCACGATACCGAGGTGCGCGCCTGCACGAGTAGTTGCCTGGATACCTGCTGGGTGGGTCCGTCGATCGCCGTCGAACCCGATCATTACTTCTACGGTCGGGTGCGGATGGAAGACGTCGAGGAGATCGTGGAGGCCCTGGCGCGCGATCGAGCCGTGGAGCGCCTGGTGCTCGAGCCGAGCGACTTCGTGGAGCCCAAGGCGCTCAAGAAGAGCTAGCGGTTCCGAAGAAAGTGCCTGTTAACCACATGAAATAAAAGTGTATTTTCATTTGCTTTGAAATCTTGTCATGCCCGCTGTCATAATGTCTTGGCGTGGACAACATGACAGAAAGCTCGGACGTGCGCCCGAGCACGACAGGTGACGAGCTCACGCTGCTCGTCGTGGACGACGAGCTCAGCAACCTCGCCTCTTTGCAAAAGATATTTCAGAAGGAGGGCATGAGGGTTCTATTAGCAGAGAACGCCAAGCAGGCCCTGGAGCAAGCGAGACGGCACCGCGTCCAGGTCGTGCTGTCGGATCTGATGATGCCGGGGACGAACGGGGTGGAACTCTTGCGCGCCCTCAAGGAATTGTCACCGGATAGCGAGGTGGTGCTGATGACCGCCTACGGAACCGTTGAAACTGCGGTACAGGCCATGCGGGAAGGCGCCTACGATTTCGTGGAGAAGCCTCTCAAACGCATGAACATCGTGAAGAGCGTGCGCAAGGCTGCCGAGAAGCAGAGCCTGGTTGCCGAAAACCGTTCGCTACGTCAGGAGCTTCAGCTCCTCACCAATCGTGAGATAGTCGGTCAGAGCCCGGCGCTGCGTCGAGTGTTGGACATCGCTACCCAGGCTGCGCCTTCTAGCGCCACCATCTTGCTGTTGGGGGAAAGCGGCACTGGCAAGGAGCTACTCGCGCGTTACACGCATTCGAAAAGCACTCGCAAAACCGGCCCTTTCGTCGCGGTCAACTGCTCGGCGATTCCCGAGAGCATCCTGGAGGCGGAACTTTTTGGGCACGAGCGCGGTGCCTTCACTGGGGCGGTAGCGCGTCGTGAGGGGCGCTTCGCCAAGGCCAAGGGCGGTACCCTGTTCCTCGACGAGATCGGCGAGCTCAGTCCAGCGGTCCAGGTGAAGATCCTGCGCGTGCTGCAAGAGGGTGAATACGAACCCGTTGGGGGAAACACGCAAAGCGCGGACGCTCGCATCATTGCGGCCACGAACCGAGACCTGGCGGCGGAGGTCGAGGCGGGCAGGTTTCGAGAGGACCTTTACTATCGGTTGAACGTCATCGCTGTTACCGCTCCACCGTTGAGGGCTCGCCGCGAAGACGTGCCGCTGTTGGTTGACCACTTCCTGGGCATCTACTGCAGCAAGAACAACCGACCGAGGCTCGAGGTTCCCAAAGAGGTCATCGCCAAGCTATGCGATTACTCGTGGCCGGGCAACGTGCGCGAATTGGAGAATGTCATCGAGCGCAGCGCCGTCTTGTGCAGAACCGACTCGCTTCGGCTGGAGGACTTGCCCGACTCGATCGCGCGCGCCACCTCCGAGCCTCCGTCGACGCTGGAGTTCGCCATGGGGACTCCGCTCGAAGAGGTCGAGCATCGTTTGATTCGCGAGACGCTCAGGCACACTCAGGGTGACAAGTCTCTCGCGGCGCAGCTGCTGGGGATCTCGACGCGCACCATCTACCGAAAGCTGGGTGAGGAGTAAGGCTCGATCAGAATTGGGTCAGCGGGCCGTATCGTGCTCCCACCCAGAGCGGTCGTCGGGCCTGGCTCGAATCGTTTGACACTTTGTCGCACTGAGCGTCTGTAGGGGACGGCGATTGCCAGGTTGGCGAACCCTCTGCCCGCTGGACCCCTCAGGCAACCGTTTTTCCCCCGTTATTCGTCGTTGACCCCTGGCACGGCTCTCGCTTTAACCACCCCAAAGTTGTGGCTTTCGACGCGTTGTTCAAAAAGTACTTCCTCCTGGTGGTGCTAGGCCTGATCGGCCTCGCTGCGTACTTCCAGGCCTCGGGCACCACGGCGCTGGTCGGAGCGGCGCTCACCCAGCCCGCCGGGTCGGCGCAAACCGTGGCCCCGCTCGCGTTTGCGCAACCGCACGTGAGTCGCCCGACCGCGCAGCCCCTCATCAAACGGAACCCATTCGATTCCGAGACGGGCCCGCTCGACAGCAAGCCCCCACCCACGGTCGAAGCACCCGAACCAGAGCTTCGAGTTACCGACCCTTTGCGCGCGCCCGCCTGCAGCGACGTGAAGGTCCAGATCGTTACCGAGTCGGACGACCCGACCTGGTCCTTTGCGGCGCTGCAAGGCAACGGCGACTCGATCCCGATTCTCCGGCGCGTGGGGGACGACGTGAGCGGTAAGCAGGTCGCGTACATCGGGTTCAATCCTCTGGAGGCGAGCCCGGCGGTATGGCTGACCAGTGCGTCGGACATGTGCCAGGCCCTGCTGTTCGCCACTCAACCCACGATCAAGGACGAACCCAAGGCGAGCGCAGCGCCCGAGGCAGCGGCGCCCGCCGCCAAGCCTCCTCGGCGTCGTGGTGCGAAGCCTGTCCCGGCCGACATCAAGGACAAGATCAAAAAGATCAGCGACAGCGAGTTTCATGTCGACCGTAGCGTCGTCGACAAGATTCTGGCGGACCAGGCGGAGCTGATGCGCTCGGCGCGCATCGTGCCCGAAAAGAAGGATGGCAAGGTAGTGGGTATTCGGCTGTTCGGCATCCGCCCAGACACCCTGCTCGGTACCTTGGGTTTCCAGAACGGCGACCGACTCGAAAGCATCAACGGGTTCGACATGGCGAGCCCGGAAAAGGCCCTGGAAGCCTATGCGCGTCTTCGTACGGCGGACAATCTCAATGTGAAGATCAATCGCCGTGGTCAATCTCAGAGTATCGACTATCGAATTAAGTGAGCGTTCTGTGATAAGGCTTAGCCATACCTTTCTAGTGTTTTGTGTGTTGGCCGCGACACAACTGGTCAGCACGCCAAGCGCTTGGGCCCAGAAGTCCGACGCCAAGAAGGGCAACGTGCCCGATCGCGAGCCGCCGGGTTCGTCCGGGCCTCTGCCCACCACGATGGACAAGATAGCGCAGGCGACGGATATCCCCTTCAAGCCCAAGCCGCCCGGCTATCGCGTCAAGTTCAACCTGCAAGATGCGGACTTGGCCGAGCTGGTCAATCACATCAGCGGCATGACGGGCAAGCGGTTCATCTACGGCGCAAAGGTCAGGCAGATCAAGGCGACAGTCGTGTCTCCGCAACCGGTGACACTGGAAGAAGCTTACGAGGCGTTCCTGTCGATTCTGGAAGTCAACGGGATGACCGTGGTGCCGCACGGGCGGTTCCTGAAGATCGTCGACAGCGCTGGCGTCAACACGCAGGCCACTCCCGTGTATTCGCGGGGCGCGCCCGTTCCCGACACGGACCGCTTCGTGACGCGCCTGTATCGGCTCCAGTACGTTTCGGCCGAAGAGGTGGCGGCCCTGCTTGCCAAGTTCAAGAGCAAGGAAGGCGACATCTCGATCTACGGTCCGGGTCAGCTTCTGATCATCACCGACACCGGCACGCAGGTTCGCCGCATGATCCGCATCGTCGAGGAATTGGACGTGGGCGGGTCCGGTCAACACATGTGGATCGAGCCGGTCAACTACGGCGCGGCGGAGGAGCTGGCGACCCGCATCAACGATCTCTTCGAACTGGGCAAGGGCGCGAAGGCGCCTGGCGCCGCCGAAGGGGCCGGAGGGCTCAACAAGGTGCTCGCCGACCCGCAGACGAATTCGCTCATCGTGGTCGGAACCGAGGAGTCCTATTTGAGGCTCCTGGAAGTGCTCAAGCGCCTCGACTCGCGCCCCGGCGAAGTCGGCAGGGTGCACGTGCTACCGCTGCAACACGCGGTCGCCGAGGAGCTGGCCAAAACGCTCACTCAAATGCTTTCCGGTCAGAAGTCGAGCAGCAAGGGGAAGAAGGGCGCGGCCACTTCTGGCGATGGCGGAGGCATGTTCGAGGGCGAGGTGCAGGTGACCGCGGACGTGGCCACGAACTCTTTGGTGATCACGTCGTCGGGACGCGACTACGCGCAGCTGCGTCTGGTCATCGACAAGCTCGACCGCCCGCGGCGCCAAGTATTCATCGAGGCCGTCATCATGGACATCGGCGTCAGCGACTCCAACACGCTCGGTTTCGCCTTCCACGGTGGTTCGCAGCAGGACCTCGGCGGCGACGGCGATTCATTGATCTTGGGAGGGTTCGACGCGGGTCGTTCGACTGCCTTTCCTCTCGACCCCAACCTGCTGGGCGGGTTCGCTGCCGGCATTCGCGGCCCCGACCTCCCTGGCACCAGCAATCTGCTGGGCAACGGTCTGAGTATTCCCGCCTTTGGCATCGTGATGAACGCCCTTGCCGAGAGTGGTCGTGGCAACATTCTGGCGACGCCGCACATCATTGCGACGGACAATGTGGCTGCCGAGATCGACGTCGGAGAGAATATCCCGACCCAGATCAACGCGGGCGGCGGCTTGTCCAATCTGGCCGGTCTTGCCGGGGGGCAGGGACAGTCCGGGGCGGCGGGCCTGCTGGGTGCGCTGGGCGGGCTCGGCGGTGCCGCGCCGCGCGTCAACACCGGCAATCGCATCAAGATCACGCCCCACGTCAACGAGTCTTCGCAGGTTCGCCTCGAACTGGAGCTCGAGAGCAGTGCGCCGGGCGCGCCGCAGGGTGCCCTGGGGGCGATTCCCATCACACGCCGCACCACCACGACCACGTTGGTGGTCAAGGACCAACAGACCGTGGTGATTGGCGGGCTGACCCGGGAGGAGTACACCACGGCGCGCACCAAGGTACCCGTGCTCGGCGATCTGCCGGTGCTGGGCTTCTTGTTCCGCAGCTCCACCACCGAGAAGCGGAAGACCAACCTGCTTCTCGTGCTGACGCCCCATGTGGTGCGCGAGCAGGATGACCTCCGGCGCATTTTCGAGCGCAAGCTGCGCGAACGGCAGGAGTTCTTGGACCGCTACTTCGTCTTCGCTACGGATCAGTGGGAACCGCCCAAAGACTATTCGCGCGCCAACGGTCTGGTCGAGGACATTCGCCAGGCCCAGTTCGAACTCGACGAGCTCGACCGGCTCGAAGAAGAGAGCAAACCCGCCGAATCACTCGGGCATGACCCGACCGATCCGATCGAGTTGCCAGTGGACGTGCAGTCCGGGCCCGAGCGCAAGGCACCCAAGGCCAAGCCGAAGAAGCGCGGCAGTCGCAAGTCGCGCAAGAAGTCCGAAAACGACGTGGGCAACCCGATTCGCATCGCGCCGATCGCACGCAGCGTGATCGTGGAGCGCGTGGAGTAGGCATGTTGGAGCAGCGCGCACTCGGCAACATACTGGTCAGGCACGGCGTGACCTCGCACGACGCGCTGGAGCCGCTCTACGCTCAGCAGCGAGAGAAAGGGGTGTCGCTGTTGGAGCTGATGGTGCAAGCCAAGGCCGCCAGCGATGTCGAGATTGCGCGGGCGCTGGCGCACGAGTGCGGGCTGCCGTTCGTGGAAAAAGTGGTCATTGACGGTGTGCCTCCCCAGGTGGCGGCACGCTTGCCCATCGGCTACGCGCGCAACCACCGGCTGCTGGTCATGGCGGAAGGTGGGGAATTCGTTCAGGTGGTGTGCGCAGACCCTCTGGACACCGATGCCCTCGACGACGTGCGTGCGGCTTTCGGTAAGCCCGTTCAGGCAAGCGTCTCGACGCCCAGCGTGGTGGTGGATGCCATCAATCGCGTCTACGAGCGCTTGCAGACGATGAGCGAGCTCGAGAGCGACGAGAAGCTCCAGGACGACGATCAGGCGGACTTGCTCGACTCGGACGACGATGCCCCCATCATTCGTTGGGTAAACGGCTTATTTTCGCAAGCCGTGAAGGAGCGGGCGAGCGATATTCACATCGAGCCCGAAGAGAAAGAGGTCATCGTACGCTATCGTATCGACGGCCAGCTCTATGTTGCGCGAAGTGCCAGTCGTCAGTTCATGAGCTCGGTCGTCGCGCGCGTGAAGATCATGGCTGGTCTGAATATCGCGGAGAAACGCCTGCCTCAAGACGGGCGCATTTCCCTGCGCATTGCCGGGCGGGGCATCGATATTCGCGTGTCCACCATTCCGACGAGTCGGGATCACGAGCGCATAGTGATGCGCTTGCTCCACAAGACCAACGTGTTGCTCGACCTGAGTCAGCTCGGCTTCGCAAAACGTGACTACCACTTGATCGGCGACCTCATCAAAAAACCCAACGGAATCATTCTGGTTACCGGTCCCACGGGTAGCGGCAAGACTACTACGCTTTACGGGTGTCTGAACCGCATCAATCACCCCAACATCAATATCCTCACAGCGGAAGATCCGGTCGAGTACGAGATTTCCGGCATTCACCAGGTGGCAGTTCAACCGAAGATCGGGCTGAGCTTCGCGAGCGCACTCAGGGCCTTCTTGAGACAAGACCCGGATGTGATCATGGTCGGTGAGATCCGTGACAAGGAAACCGCCGAGATCGCGATGCATGCATCCATGACTGGTCACTTGGTGTTGAGCACCATCCATACCAATGACGCGGCGGGCGCGGTCACGCGCCTGGTCGAGATGGACATCGAGCCCTTTCTGGTGCGGTCGACCGTGATCGGGATCCTGGCGCAGCGGCTGGTGCGCGTGTTGTGTCCCGAATGCCGTGAACCCTACGAAGCGACGCGGCACGAGCTGACCCAGTTGGGAGTCGACGAGGAGAGGACTCAGTGGCGCACTCGGCGCAAGCTGTCGATTCGCTACCAGCATCCCGAGGTCGACTACCGCCCCATCGGGTGGGATGGGCCAGGCATGCCCACGTTCCATCGCGCCAAGGGCTGCGAGAAGTGCGACTACAAGGGGTTCACTGGACGCCTCGGAATCTACGAGCTGATGGTGGCGGACGACGTGGTGGGTGGGCTCATTCTGAAGAACGCGGACGCCCAGACCATCAAGCGAGCAGCCCAGAACCAGGGCATGGATTCGCTCAGGGACGATGGCGCCCGCAAGGTGTTCGACGGCTTGACTACCGTCGAGGAAGTGGTGGCGGCGACCCAAGACGACGTGGTCGTCGACGAGTAACCGAGTAGAGCATGGCCGTCTTCGAGTACAAAGGCATCCAGATAAGCACCGGTAAGCAGGTCAAGGGCTACCGCGATGCCGATAACGCGCGCACTTTGCGCGGCTTGCTCAGGCGTGACGGCATCCTGCTAACGCTGGCCACCGAGGAAAGCGCACGCAAAGAGAAGGCCAAACGCAACATCGACCTTTTGGCGGTACTCAGGCGCCCATCTGCCTCCGACATTGCGATCATGACCCGGCAGCTGGCCACGTTGGTGCGTGCGGGCGTACCGCTCGTCGATTCGGTGGCCGCGCTCACCGAGCAAGTGGAAAAGGAGCAACTGCAAAGGGTTCTTACCGGAGTACGCGAAAGCCTCAACGAGGGGACGAGCTTCGCCAAGAGTCTTGCCATGCACCCCAAAGTGTTCGCCCCCCTCTACGTCAACATGGTGGCGGCTGGCGAGGCTTCGGGCAACCTGGAGTCGGTGCTGGAACGGCTCGCCGACTTCATGGAAGGCCAAGCGAGACTGAAAGGTAAGGTGATGGCGTCGCTCGCCTATCCGGTCTTGATGGCTTTCATCGGTACGGTGTTGGTGGGTTTTCTGATGGTGGCCGTGGTGCCCAAGGTGACTGCCATTTTCGAGAATCTGGGGCAGGCGCTGCCCTGGTATACGTCTCTGTTGATCTTCGTATCCAGCGTCCTTTCGAACTACTGGTGGTTGATGTTCTTGTGCGCTGGTGGTGGGTTCTGGTGGCTCAGACGCTGGAAGAGCAAGCCGGAGGGCCAGCTCAAGTGGGACACCCTGAAGCTCAAACTCCCGCTCTTCGGTCGTCTCAATCTGCTGGTGGCGGTGTCGCGTTTTACGCGGACTCTGGCGACGCTCCTGGCAAGCGGCGTACAGCTCCTGGCAGCCATGGAAATCGGTAAGAACGTCCTCGAAAATGCTCGGCTCGAGGGCGTCGTGAAGGAAGCCATTGGTTCGATCCGCGAAGGCGAGAGCATTGCCGAGCCCTTGAAGCGAAGTGGCCAGTTCCCTCCCATGGTGACCCACATGATCGCGGTGGGTGAGCGGTCCGGGCAACTCGAGCAAATGCTCGAGAACGTGAGCCGCGCCTACGAGGCGGATGTCGAGACGAAGGTGGCAGCCCTGACGAGTCTTTTGGAGCCCCTGATGATCTTGATCATGGGTGGTGTAGTCGGGTTCATTGCCATGGCGATTTTGATGCCCATGGTTCAGATGAACGAGCTGGTCCAGTGATTGATCATGAAGAGATTGCGGCGCGCAGACCGACGGATCTTGTTTCCTTGGGAGGGCAAGGGAGGCCTGCGTCGCTGGATGGGCCTGGGCAGGATCCGCCCCTTTTTGTGGGGAGCCCTCGTGATAGGATTCGTCTGGGTGGTGGGCGCACGAGAGCGCAAGGCAGCCGGGTTGCGCACGACCCGCGCGCGTCTGCTACAGGTCCGTCATGCCATCGACGTCTACATGGCCGACAACGATGGGAGCTGTCCGAAGAAGTTGTCCCTGGTAGCCCAGTACGGTGGCTTCGAGAAGGTACCGACGGACGCTTGGGGCCGCAGCTTTCGTTTCATCTGCCCGTCGCAGCGACCCGGGTACGACTACGAATTGATGAGCGACGGCCCAGACGGCAAACCCGGAGGGCTGGATCGGATTGAATGATTTCTGTTTTGACAAAAACGGTGAGGTAAGAACATGCAAGACACAACGAATCCCGAATGCTACGCCGAGCGTACCGCGGGCATCGTGACGCGACTAGAGTTGCTGCTCGAGCGTCGCCGATCGGTCGCGGCGTCGCGACTCTTCAAAGCCAGTGAGCGCGCTACCACGTTGGTAGAGGTACTCATCGTGGTTGCTATTATTGCCATGGTTGCTGGCGGAGTCGCTTTCTTTGCCTTCCCGAAATTCAAGGAAGCGCAAACCAAGTCCGCCAATACCGGTGCCCGCGTGATCCGTGGAGCTGCGCAGAACTGGCAAATGACCAATGACGGGTGTCCCACCATCAGTCAGCTCATCCAGGACAAGCAACTCGACAAGGCTCAGGAAACCAACGACCCGTGGGGCGGCGATTACACCATCGTTTGTACCGACGACGACATCGTCGTGACCTCGGATGGCGCAGACAAGAAGAAGGGCACCAGCGACGACATCAGCGTGCCCAAGGTCAGCACCGACGACGAGGAATAGAAAAGGCCCTTCAGTGATCCGATGGACCTCGACAGCAGTAGCAAGC
Source organism: uncultured delta proteobacterium (assembly GCA_963809955.1). Lineage (GTDB taxonomy): Bacteria > Myxococcota_A > Polyangia > Polyangiales > Polyangiaceae > JAICQQ01. Next base: position 331,041 of record CAWELQ010000020.1, on the reverse strand, counting down.
GCGTGGCGCCCGGGTATTCGACGGGCGCCGACACCCGCTTGTCGTGTGCTGCGGCGCGCGGTGACACTGGTCGAGGTGTTGATCGTAGTGGCGCTGATAGCGATCCTCTCGGGCGCTGTTTTGTTCGGGTCGGGCCTGCTCGGTGGCAGTCGCGAGCGGGCGGCGGCCACCCTGATTCTGAGCGCCGTGCGGTTGGGGTTGGCGCGTGCGAATACCACCGGGCGTCCGGCACGCCTGGTGTTCGACTTGGACGCCAACAAGCTGACGCTGGAGGAAACGTCGTCGTTGAAGATGGCGCGCGAGAAAGAGGAGGGTGACGAGAGCACCGGAGCTGGCGCCGACCCCGTCACCGAATTGGAGGATGAAGCCAAAGAACAGGCCGAAGACATTGTCGAAGGCCCTCGCGCACCGCGCCCGGCGTTCACCGCCGTTCGACAGTTTGCGGCGGAAGACGAGCAAGATAGCGGACGCTCGCTCGGCTCGGGAGTGAGCTTCCGCTCCGTACAAACCGAGCATGACGGGCACGAACGGACGAGTGGGCGCGCCTACCTGTACTTCTGGCCTGGCGGTGAAACCGAGCATGCGGTGATTCATCTGGGCCGCGATGACGACGAAGGGCTGAGCGTGAGGGTCAGCGCATTGACCGGCCGCGCCAACATCGAAAAGGGCAAGAGCGAGCTGCCCGAGCCGCGTGCCGATGGAGAGATCAGCGAACGGGAGGAAGAATGACTCGGCGCGGTTTCACCTTGCTGGAAGTCATGGTGGCCATCGCCATTCTGGGGCTGGGCTTGACCGTGATCCTCAGCTCGCAAACCGGCATGTTCGCCAGCGCGACCCACGCGGAGAACTTGACGCACGCGACTTTTCTGGCCCGCTGCAAAATGAGCGAGACCGAGCTCGAGTTGATGAAGCAGGGTTACCCGCTTTTGGACGAGACGGACGACGGGCCCTGTTGCGAAGACGATGACTCTGAATTCTCGTGCGTCTGGAAGGTGGAGAAGATAGAGCTGCCGGAGCCGGGAAGCTTCGTGCCGCCAGAAGACGGTGCGGATGCGGGGCTGGGGGCGGACGCAGGGCTCGGAATTCCTGGCACGCAGAACCCGGACATGTCCGGCAACCTGGGAGACGTGAGTGCTCTGGGCGCAGTGGGCAGCATGAGCGATCCAACGGCCCTGCCGGGAAGCGATTCGCTGAACTCCATGGCAGAGCTGGGCAGCGGCGAAGGTGCAGCGGGAATCGGCGCCATGGTGATGAGTCTCGTCTACCCGGACCTCAAGCCGATGCTGGAGGCGAGTATTCGCAAGATCACGGTGACGGTCAAATGGGAGGAAGGCGTTTCCGACCGAGAGTTTTCCGTGACCCAATACGTCACCGATCCGCAGCAAGGCGGGCTTCTGACGACGGACGAAGACATTCCGGAGCCCGACGACGTGACCAGCCAGGTGACGCCATGAACGCACGGCGCACTTCGCGAGCAATCACGCTCGTCGAGCTTTTGATTGCTGTCTCGGTGCTGGCGATGATTTCGGTCCTGATCTACAGTTCCTTCAGCGGCATGCGGCGCAGCCGTGATGGTATTCAGCGCTTGAACGACCGCTACCGCGAAGGCCGTATCGCGCTCGCGCGTATCACCCGGGAGATCTCCAGCGCGTACCTTTCCGGGCATGAACCTATCGATCCCTCGTTGAAGGTGGAGCAGACCGCATTCATCTCCACCGAGGGCACCCCGGCCGATCGAATCGACTTCAACACCTTCGCGTACCGCCGGCTGGATCGCGACGTGCACGAATCCGACCAAGCCGAGATCTCCTATTTTGGCTCCCCCAATCCCGACGAGCGAGGCGTCACCGATCTGGCGCGCAGAGTGAGCCCGATTCTCGATATGGATCCCACCAAGGGGGGGCGCGTCGACGTACTTGCTACGGATATCGACTTGTTCGATCTGGAGTTTCTCGATCCGCTCACCGGGTTCTGGGAAGACACCTGGGACACCACCTCGACCGTCGCTCAGCCCAATCGCTTACCCCTTCAAGTGAGGGTCATTTTGGTGCTGAACGGTGGCAGGCGGACGAAGCAGTCGGGAGGCCAAGATACGATTCGCCTGGTCACGAAGATACCCATTCAAATCCCCCAACCGTTGACCTTTGCGACTCAAGGAGAGCCCGGATGAAGGCGCGCGCCAAACGCTCTCGACGCGGCGTCGCGCTCATCATGGTGCTCGGCGCGCTGACCGTCTTGACCGTGATGCTCACGGAATTTCAGAACGAGACCTCTGCGGAGTTGGGCTCGAGCGTTGCGGCGCGAGACGCGTTGAAGGCGGAGTATGCCGCGCGTAGCGCGGTCAATCTTTCGCGCCTTTTGATTGCGGCGGAACCGACCATACGCAAGCCGATCGCGTTTATGCTGCGCGGGATCTCGCAGATCAAGGTGTGGGAATACGCGGGCCCGGTGCTCAGCGCCTTCAACGATGACGAGAACAGTGACCAGTTTACGGCACTGGCCAGCGTCAACCTCGCGGAAGGGCGGAATCTGGGCATGGATGGTGCCGGCTTCGAAGTCACCATCGTCGACGAGGACTCCAAACTGAACATCAACCGAGCAGCCGTGGGCGGCTCGGTGGGTGTCCAACAGCTCGCTCATCGTTTGATTACCCTGCTGGCGCAGCCCCAATATCAGGCTCTGTACGAGCACGAAGACGCCGACGGGCAGATCAACGACCCGCAAACGCTGTGCGCGGCCATCGTCGATTGGGTGGACCCGAATCAGGATGCGGCGCTGGATTTCTGCAACCCCCTGTCGGAAACCGCACAGCAGGCCGTGCCCGAAGATACATTCTATCAGCAACTGGATAAACCGTACTTTCGCAAGAATGCTCCCTTCGACAGCCTGGAGGAGTTGCGTATGGTGCGCGGTGTCGGTGAGGACTTCTGGTACACCTTCGTCGACCCGGACCCCGAGCACCCCGACAAGCGCAACTGGACGGTGTGGAGTGGCAACCAGATCAACGTCAACAGTGCGACTCCGGATCTGATCTGGGCGTTGGCCTGCGATCAAGGTATCGGCGCGCCGGAACACCCGATTTGTACCGACCCGGAGCAAGCGGTGAAGTTCCTGACCAGCGTGGGTATGGTACGAAACCTCATGCCCGGTGTTCCCGCCTTCCGCTCGCCGAAGGACTTCATCAACGCGTTGAAGGGCAAGGGAATGTTCGCCATGATGGCGGAGCTGACCGGCCTGACACCTTTCACCGGCTTCAAATCGGAATCGTCGCTCGAAGACGCCGTGACCACCACGAGCAAGGTATTCAGCATCTACGCCACGGGCTACTCCAAGGCGGGCAAGCGCGAAACGCGCGTACGCGTGCATGCTGTCGTCGACTTTCGTAAGGCACCGCCTCCAGGCATGCCCAGTCAGGGAAGACTGGACGAGGTGGCACGCATGGCCGAGGAAGCCGGCCTGGGGGACGCCGCTGATCAGTTGAGAAATGCAGCGCAGAGCATGTCCAGTGATGTGCCCGAAGACGCTGGGGACGACGCCATCACCAGCGCCTTCCGTCCGAGCCCGGCGGGAAATATCGTATACTTCAGGATCGACTGATACAAGATGAGCAAGCATCTCGGAATCGACATTCGCAGCAGCCACGTGCGCGTCGCGGAGCTCGAGGTGAGCTACCGCCGGACGATGATCACCGCGCTCTACGAGGTAGACCGCGCCCAATACCAGACGCTGGTGGAGGCGTTGAAGGCATGCGCCGGACCCATGAGTGAGGAGGCCGAGACGATTGCCACCGCGGTCGACGGCGACAAGTCGTTCTTCCATCGCATCGAGCTGCCGCTCACCGCTCAGAGGCAGCTGGAAGAGGTGTTGCCATTCGAGCTCGAGGCGCAGGTTCCCATCGATATCGAGGACCTGACCTACGACCACCGCGTGCTGCCGCGCGAGCCCAATCAAGAGCAGTTGTCGGTTTTGACGGCGGCGGCTCGCACCGAGCACGTGCGCGAGTCCATCGAACTGTGTCGGGAAGCACTGGCAAGAGAGCCGGACCGGATCGCCTGCGGAGCTTTGCCTCTGGCGAACCTCTGCAACGTCTGCTCGGAGCTGGCAGGTCCCGGGCCGATCGCGTTGATCGATCTGGGGGCTAGTTCGACCGAGGTGGTCTTTCTCTCGCAAGGGCACGCCGTACTGGCGCGCACCATCTCCCGCGGAGTGCTCGGCCTTCCGGACACGGCTCCTGCCTTGGCAGCGGCGTTGCGGCAAACGCTCGCCCGCTGGGGAGCGACGGCCGGCACTCCGGTTCAAGCTGCCTATCTGCTCGGTGGAGGGGCTGCCGCGCAGGGCGCCGACGAGTACCTGGCGTACGAACTCGGCGTGACGGTGTTGCCTCTGCCGCCCCTGCATTTCGACTCGCTGACCGCGGACCAGGCGGCCTTGGTGCCGCGCTTTGCCAAGGCGCTGGGTCTGGCCCTGAGCGTGAGTGGCCGCCCGCGCGACCTGAATCTGCGTCAGGGCGAACTCGCCTACCAACGAGGTTACGGTTTCATCAAGGAGAAGGCGCCCATCCTCGCGGGGTTGGGCGCCGCTATTGCCATCAGCTTCTTCTTCTCGGCGTGGGCCGACAGTGTTGCGCTCGAGCGAGAGAACGAAACCCTGAGGGCCACGCTGGCCGCTCAAACCTCGGCCGCCTTGGGCAAGGAACTCGAGGATCCGGAAGAGGCGTTGTCCGAGCTTTCGCGTCTGAAAAAGAAAGTACTGGACGACCCCATGCCGGATATGGACGCTCTCGACATCATCAACGAGATTTCCAAGGCAGTTCCCATGGAGGTCACACACGATATCGAGGAGTTCGACCTGCACCGGGGCAAGGTGAAGCTGCGAGGCATCGTCAGCTCGACCGACGAGGCCCAGAAGATCTCGACGACGCTCGAGGAGCACAAGTGCTTCGAGGAAGCGAAGATCGGCAAGATCACTCAGGTGGTCAACGGTAGCCGGCAGAAGTACTCACTGGAGTTCGACGTCGATTGCCACCCGAAGGAGACCAAGAAGAAGGCAAAGACCACGGAGGCGACACAGCCGTGAGTCTGAAGGATCGCATCAATCAGCTCGAAGACCGGGAACGGCGCCTTCTGGGCGTCCTGGTGGTGGTGTTTGGCGCGTTCATGATTCTGGTCGTGCCACTTGGCCTCACGGCGTATTTGAGCTCCGTGGATAGCGAAAACGAGGCGATGCGCGAGGCGATAGCCAGTATCCAGGACAGCCGAAGTGTACTCGAGCAGCGCGCGGCGGAGCGCCAAGCTCAGGATCTGCGCTACCAGCGCAAGGCGCCGCCCCTGGCAGGTTTTTTGGCGAGTATTGCCCAGCGTCACGATATCGAAATCCCCGAAACGCAGGACCAAGCGGACGTGCCGCACGGGAAACGCTTCACCGAGCGTTCCACCAAGATTACCTTGCGTGATGTCGGCATGCTCAAACTGGCCAAGCTCATGGAAGGCGTCGCGCAGTCGGGTTACCCGGTGTCGATCACGAGGCTCAATATCCGCAAGCGTGGCACTCAAGCGGATTCGTACAACGTGCAGATGGTCGTGAGCGCCTACGATCGCAAGGAAGCGCCGGCCGAAGAAAAGTCGAATGCGTCGGAGGCGGATGCGGGCGCTGGCGAGGCCAACCAGGAGGAGGGTGAATAGTGCAACTCAGATTGCCGACACTCAGCCCTCGAAACGTCAAGATCTTACGGCTTGCGGGCTACCCGGTCTTCTACCTCTTCTGTTTGCTGTTGTTCGCGCGTCTCACGTTCCCCTATGATCGCGTGAAAGATCGCATCATCGCCGAGTTCGATGCGCGACAGAAAGGGCCCACCCCGAAGCGTCTAGAAATCGAGGACGTGAGCGGTCACTGGCTGTTCGGGGTGGAGGCAGAGGGTGTCAAACTCGTCTCACCGCCTCCCCGTGCGCCCGTGGCGAGCGCGGGCGATGCCGACGCCAAACCGCCGCCCCCGAAGGTCCTCGACATCGATTCGCTGCACGGCAGTGTGTCCCTACTGAGGCTCTTGTTCGGCACGGTCGCTGTCGACTTCGGGGCCGAGCTCGGCGACGGCCAACTGGACGGGAGCTTCGTCAAGGGAGGAGACGAGAGTGTGCTCGAATTGGACATCCAGGACGTGTCGGTGGCTGGTTTGGCGCCGCTCGAGGAACTCGTCGAGTTACCGCTTTTGGGGGTGCTGGGAGGGCACGTAGAGTTCACGATGCCCGAGGGTGAGCTCTCCAAGGCGGATGGTACGATTGAACTGCACATCGACGATCTGCAGGTCGGCGACGGGAAAGCGAAAATCCGCAATACGATCGCTCTGCCCAAACTCCGCGCTGGGAATCTGAAACTTGCCGCCGAGGCCACGAGCGGCAAGCTGGATGTGGGCAACTTGTCGGCGAATGGGCCCGACTTCCAGCTCACCTCCGCTGGGTCCTTGCGCCTCCGTGACCCGTTCAACGCGAGCATTGCCGACTTGCGTTTCAACTTCAAGTTCAAGGACAGCTATAAGAACAAGAGCGATATTACGCGCGGTTTGTTTGGCGCTCCCAATTCCAACGTCCCCGGTCTCTTCGATCTCGACCCCAAGATCAAGCGGGCGAAAGGCGCGGATGGTTTTTATAGCTGGCGAGTGACCGGACCGGTGGCAAAGCTCAACTTCTTGCCCGCTGCGGACAGTGCCACACGCCGCGGCGCTAGCTCGCTCCGCCGCACCTCCGGCAGCAAGCTGCGCAACAAGACCAGGAAGCCGAAGAAGGACTGAAGGACCGAGCGTAGCCAGGCCTGATTTTCGGGTCAGTGTTTTCGGGACCCAGAGCCCCGGCTCCGCACTACTCGCTGACAGAGACTCCCAGCCTGCGCCTTAGAGCCAGGTACTCGGGGCTGGTGCTGAACAGGATTAGTTCCTTGTAGCGTTGGTCCGGACCGAGGGAGCTCGCCGAAGCGTCAGAGACCTCCAGGATTTCGGCCGCGGTATCCAGATCGCTGGCCAGAATGAAGCCTGCTCTGTCAGCTGTGAGATCCACGCCCATGATCCAGCGCTTGAGGTCGAGTGCTATTTCGGACTGGAGCATCTTAGTGACCACTCGAGTCAGGTGGTCCTTGGCCTGCCCCGGCAACGACTGACGAAGCGCCTGGAGCGACTCCTGAATGGGGCCTTCCAGTTCTGGTGCTACAGGGAACTTCGGGACCGTGAGCTTGATAGCGGCGAACAACCAGCTCTTGAGCCCCGTACCTGTGCCGATCAGCTGACGTAGGTACATTCCTGGGCGCAGGTAGGTAAGGTGCCGCGCCGAGATGAACGCAGCGGCTTGGCTGGGCACTTCTGCCGTCAGGGCCGCGCTGCCCATGACGATGGAGGGCTCGTGGGTGTGCAAGAACGACAGCCCGCCGGGGTCGTTGGTATTCTCGTAGGTGGGCGGCATCACGACGCCCAGCACACCCGCAGCGTAGTGGAGGCTTTGGCTGATGGGAGAGCGATGGCTCAACAGCTCGATGCGGTGAGCATCCTCGTAGCCAAACTGATCGAGTGGCTCGGCACGAGCCTGAATGACCGCCGGCTCGATCAACGCGAACACACTGGTCAAGAGTGGGTCGGTCAGCGGGTGAAGCACGCTCTGTAACCAGTCTTCGTCGGACAGCGGCCGTTGGGCGGCCGCTGCCTGTTCACTCCGCAGCGCGAGGTAGAAACGTTCCTCCTCTTCCTCGGCCAGCTTGAGGACGCTGAGGGTCTGGCACAAGCACCAAGAGGCGTCCACGTCACCCGTCTCGTTGTAGAAGCGACGCAAGGTGACATAGGACTGCCGGCGCGCCGGGTCTCGCTCGAGCAGACCCCGCTGGAGTTTGACCTGTCGATCGAAGAAGCGTTTCGTGTCGGTCGTGTATAGTTCGCTCAGCAGCTCCGCTCTTTCCTGGTTTTCCGGGTCGAGGGTGTGCGCGGCTTCGTAGGCGTCGATGGCGTTTTCTATGTCGCCCAGGTCGCGCTCGTACAGCTCGGCGAGAGCGGTGAAGGTGGCCAGCATTTCGTCTTTGTCTTCCTCCCGGGTGGCGACCTCGATGCGCCGCTTCAGCAGGCGTTCCACCGCGCTGTGATCGGTGCGGTCACGGTAGATCTGAATCGCTTCGTCCAGACCTCGAATGGAGGGCTTCAGGCGAAAGGCGTGCTCGAGGTGCTCGATGGCTTTCTGGGCGTCACCCAATTCGTGCGCCGTGACGACACCGGCGGTCTCCAGATATTTCGCCTTGTGTCCTTCGTCCTCGACGAAGTCGGCTAGCTTGAGGACGACCTCGACGAGCTTGTCCCACTCGGCTGACTCGGAGTACAGCTGCATCAGCTTGGTGAGTACCCTTCGGGCGGGCCGTTCTTCGAGCGCCTTGACGTAGCATTCGGAGGCCCTGATACGATCGTTCAAGTGCTCTTGTGCGACGTCTCCCAACTCGATCAAGAGTTGTATTCTCTGGTCGCCGCTCGCCAGGGCGAGCAAGCGCGTCTTCAGGCGAGCAACTTCATTCCAGTTCTGGTGCGCGGCGTGAATCTGGACCTGCGCTTCGAGCGCCTCCGAGAGTTCAGGACCGAGCTTTGCTGCTCGCTCGAGGTGCGCCATGGCCTCGTCGAGTCTTCCACTCTGCCTCAGCGCTTCCCCGTAGCGATAGTGTGCACGCGACGCGAGCGCGCTCGGGAGCTCATCGGCAAGTCGTCGGAACAGATCCGCATACAGCTCGATGGCTCTCTCGGGGCTCTCGTGCTCCAGTGCGAGGTGCGCAGCGTGCTCGAGGGCCTCTGCATGGTCGGGAGCCAATTCGAGCAGCTTGTCAGTCACAGCTCTCGCCTTGCCCAGCCTGTTGGAACGAGCGAGCGCCTCGATGCTGCGCAAAAGCACGCGGATCGACTCGTCCGGGGCCAGGGTATCAGCGTGGCCCGCCACGGATTCGTAGTACTTGCTGGCCTCGACGAAGCGCTGATTCTCGAAGGCCAGGTCCCCCAAGATCGTCGAGCTTTCGAGGTCTGACGGGTCGAGCTCCAGTGCGCGTCTGGCGGCCCCTTCGGCGCGCTGGTGGTCCTGGAGACGGTCGCGTGCCAGGCGACCTATTTGGCTCAACAATTGGGCTTTCGCGCGGTCTCCCTCGGTTCGATCGACCTCTCGCTCCATCAGCTGGATGGCCGTCGCGACGTCGCCGCGCGCGACGTGCGCGTCCCTGAGCCGCCTGCGCAGGCTCGCGTCGTCCGGGTCGAGGTCGGCGGCGCTCTTGTAGTGCTGGATGGCCCTGTCGAGGTCGCCCTCGGCTTCGAGCAGCTGGGCCGCCCTCCGCAGCTGATTCGCTTTTTCGATTGGCGTTTCTGCCTTGTCAGCCAGGGCGAGTATCGCCCCGAGGGCCGCTTGCGAATCTCCCGTCGTTTCCTTCAGGCGCGCTAGAGCATCCAGCGCCACGGCGTGCCTGGGGTCCACCTCGAGCACCAGCTCGTAGGCTCGGCTGGCTCGTTCTGGAGACTCGATGAGGTCACTCAACAGGCGACCCCAAGCAAGGGCCAGCTCGACGCGCTCGTCCGCCTCCGTCTCCAGCTCGAGCGCCCGCTCGTAGAGAGAAGACAGGGGTTCCCAGCGCTTCAACGCCCGAGTATGGCGCATCAAGGCAGTGATCGCTTCTCGGTTTGCCGGATCGAGATCCAGCACCCGTTCCTCGGCTGCAGCGGCCCGCTCGTGATCGAGGAATTCCTCCTCGTAGATGGTTGCGACGCGTCGTTCCAGCGCGATGCGCTGACGCGGTGTAGGAGATAGCTCGAGCTCTCTTTCCAAGACCTCGAGCAGCTCTTCAAAGCGGCCTGCTCTGCTCAGAACTTGGTCGATTCCTTTGAGAGCTTCCAGTTGGTTCGGGTTTTCGACGAGTGCGCTCTTGTAGACTCGCACCGCCTCCTCGACGTCTCCGAGCTGCGTATGACAGAGTTCGGCAAGCTGGCACAGGGCCTTGCCACGCTCTCTGCCCCTCAACGCCTCGCTGCGAAGTCGCAGCACACGGGCAAGACCGTTGAAGTCACCGCTGCGCTGGTAGATTCGGATGAGTCCTTCTGCAGCACGGGCGTGCCCGGGGTCTTTGTCCAACACCTGTTCGTAGAGGTCGCGCGCTCCCCCGATTTCCTGGAGCTGGTGTTCGAGCAATTCGGCAGCCTCGGTCCACAGGTCTCGCGCCAGCGGAGCGGGCGCGGTCTCGGCGCGTCGTGTGAGCGTGACTCCGAGCTCGCGCCAGGCTTGCGAGCGTCGGTAGATCTCCGAGAGGCGCGCGAGAGCGGTATCGTTGTTGGGGTCGCGCCCGAGCACATTTTTCAAGCAGTTCGTTGCCAGGTCGACCCGGCTCAGGGGAGCCTGGTACCACTCCGCCATTTTCAACAGTATCAGCGTCTTTGCCTCCTCGGGCAGCGATTCACTCTGGATGGACTCGGTGAGCGATGCGAGGACGTCTTGCCAGGCGCCTTCGTCGCTGCCGGCCAGCTCTTGTAACCGGGCCGCATGACTCGCGTTGTCGGGCTGTTCCACCAGCGCCTGGGCGAAAGCCACCAGGGCTTGTTCCCGATCGCCGAGTTGATCCGCATACAAGCGCCCGATTTCAGCGAAATTGGCAGCGCGCTGGGCTTGGTCATGTGCCTTGTCGTTCTTCTTCAACAACATCTCGACGAGCTCTTCGAACTTGCCCGAGCGCTTTCTCACGTCCTCGAGGCCGGCGAGCGCTATTTCGTCTTCCGGTATGAGCGACAGCGCTGCCTGGTAGGCTTTCTCTGCGAAGTCCAGCATCTCGGCGTCGTTTTCATAGAGTCGAGCCGCTCGGAGCAGCAGGGCGCTGCGAGCGGCGGGCGTCGCTTCGGGGCCCTCCAGGAGTTCCGAGGCCATGCTGAAAGCCTCGGCGATACGCGCCGGGCTCGCGTCTGACTCGCTCAGGTCCTCCAAATCTCGCGCAAGCGCCTGGTCGTACGGCGCTTGCAGGAACGCCTCGATGCGGGCGTTGAGTGTTTGCTCGTCCACCCTGCGTCGACTGCGCGTTCTATCCTGTCGACCCAAGGTTTCGAGGAGCTCCAACAACTGACCGGCGTTCGTGGGACGCTGATCGGGTTCCTTGGCGAGCAGCTCTCCGGCCAGTTGCTCGACGTCGGGGGGCACCCAGCCACGCGGCGTGACGCGGCCCAGCGGGGGCGCCGGCTTGGTCAAATGGGCGAAAGCGGTTTCGAGCGCGCTGCCGGAAAACACGGGTCGTCCGCTGAGCAGTTGATAGAGGACCGCTCCGAAGGAGTAGACATCGCTTCTCGGATCCGGGGGCTGCCCCTGGATCTGCTCGGGGGCGACCGTCGCGGGCGAGCCCGTGGTCGAAGACAGCTCCGAGCTGCCGTTCTTCAGCTTACCGACGAGGCGCAGGCGGTCGCAGCCGGCGTCCACCAGAACCACTCGAGGCGCTCCGGAGGCAGCGCGGGTGACGATGATATTGCCGAGATGCAGGTCGCCATGAGCCAGGCGGCGCTCGTGAAGCACAGCCAGCGGCTGTAAGATCGCGCTCAACAGTGGCCGCACTTCGCCGAAATGCATGGGGCCCGCCCAGGCCATGCGTGCGGCCATGGTCTGCCCTTCTATCATTTCGTGCGCGATGAAATAGACGTCATCGAACCGCCCCACCTCGACTCCGTGGGGCAGTCCGGAGTGGGTGATGCGAGCAATGAGCCTATTCAAGGTCAAGGCGCGGTGCAGTCCGCGCTGGTCGCGAACACTGGCAGACCTGAACACCTTGACGCGGTAGTCGCGCTCGGCAATGCGAGCCAGATACACCACCCCGACTCGGCCTTCACCCAGCGGCCGCGCGATTCGATACTTGCCGAGTTGGTCGCCGGATTTGAGGAGGGGTTCCTCGAGCGAACCGTTGGCTCTTACCTCGACGATGCGAGGGTCGACGTTCTCTCTGGTGGCAATGAGCACGTCGCACAAGGCTTCCACGGCATCGTGTTGGATGCAGTGCAGTGCCAAGGCGTTGGCAAAGGAGCCCTTGGCTCTGGTGCCACCCACTTCTTCAGGGTCGAAGCCCAGCAGGTCTCGGCTCAGAGCGGCTAGCTCATCCAGTTCAAAGAGTCTTTCCAGCTCTCCACGTAAGATATCCGTCAGCATCGACTACTCCGTCGAGCGATGGCTCCGCGCGGCCCAATCCAAGCCCGAGCCATTTCAGCTCCGGCCTGGGTTTTGCGGCAGGGCCCCAAGCGCTGGGGCTCAATCACTCTGGCGCACAACCATACCCCGCCCCGCTCCGCCAAGTGCCACTTTCGCTGCGAAATCTGTGGCCCGCGGGCCCAGGCGCTGGGGCGTTTGCGCCACTTTCTGGCAAGTGTGGCCAAGTTCGTGTGATGCTGAAGTTATGAATGGCTCCGGTCGACGCTGGGTGGAAAGGGTGCTGCCGCTGGCGATTCTTTGCCTGGCCGTGGTGGCCGTTCCCGCCATGATCTTCTCGCCCGCGGGACTGACGCGCCTCACGGAGCTCAAGCGGGAGCGCGTGCGAGCGGATGACGAAATTTCCCGCCTTTCCCAGCAAATAAGAGAACTTCGTGCCGAAGTCGATTCCGTTCGCAATCAACCCCAGGCCATCGAGCGAGTGGCACGCGATGAGCTGGGACTCGTACGCAAGACCGAGGTCGTATTCCACTTCGAAGAGTGATCCTCACAGTTTCTCCCGCCGGCGAAAAAAATTAGTATTGGCCCATGGGTACGGATTGGACCCCACTGTGGCTGACTGACGGCGTTGCTTGGGCGGTTGAACCTCGATGAGCGTGGAGATTGCGCGCAGACTGCTCGACGGGGGCTGGGTGCCTCGGGCTGACGTGGAAGTGGCGCTCTTGCAGGGGGTGATTCGCGGGGTTCCTTTCGTGCAGGCACTTGCCGAACGGCGCCCTGATTTGACTGCACTGGTGGAACGGGAACTGTCCCACGCGGGGGTCCCCGTGCTGCGCACGGTGAATCCGCGGCGTGACCTCTGGGTGGCCTTGCCCCTGGGTATGTGTGAGCGACTTTTGGCACTGCCGGTGAGGCAAGAAGCGATTACGAAAACGGTGGACGTCGCCGCCGTGGATCCGTTCGATGGCCACGTGAAGCAGGAGTTCTCGTTCCAGCTCGATGCTCCGGTAAGAATCTTGAGAGCTCCTCTCGATGCACTGTTGGTGGCGCTCGAAGGCCTGCACAGTGGAGGAGACTTCGTGCGCGGAGTACACCGGATTCTGGGGGTCGACGACGAGTCGAGCGAGATCGGTGAGGCAAGCGCCCCGTCGCCCGCGACAGAGGTGGCGGGCGACGAGTCCTTGCCACGAAGGTTCTCGAGCTACCCACCGATACCGCTGGTCCAGAAGCAGCGTGGACCACTGAGCGGCAAAGCGACGTCGCCAGGCCTGGGCGAATCCGCTACGGCAGGGTCGGTGCAAGAAGACGAGCACGGCGACCCCGTGATCGATCTAACGCGAACCAAGCTGGATCCAGAAGCCGTGACGCGCTCGCGACTCAGGGAAGCCGATCTGGCTCAGGTCGAAAAGGAACTGGCAGGCAGCAAAAGCCCCGACGAGGTCGTCAGCGTGGTCACGGAGCATGCCTGTCCCGAAGGCAGCGCTATCGTCTTTAGCGTCAAACAGACGGAGTATGTCGCCAGGGCCGCGAGCTTCGCGGTAGATGGCTTGCGCGACGTAAGTGTTGCACGCTCGCACCCGAGCGTCTTTCAGGCTGCGTCCGAATCGGGCCACTACCTGGGGATGCTACCCGAGACATTGGTTCACGCGCTCTTGCGGGATTTGTTGGCCTCGCGTCTGGGGCCGGAGGTCTATGTGGTGCCGGCCTTCGTGAGCAAGCGTCCGACGCTGATGCTTTTGGTGACCGGGTTCGAGCGCTCGTTTTCCGCCACGGTGCGCGCCGATCGCATTGCGACGGCAGCCGGCGCTGCGCTCGAGCGCCTGGTTCTGGATCGCAAGCGGCAGCATTAGAGCAGGCCCCCCGTGCGACGCATGCTGCCCGATCGGTCCTCTACTTCGTTGATTGGTCGCGAGCCACATCCTGTGTGTCATGCTGGACATCCGCGGACGGGGGGGGCGAACGGGCCGCCAACCGCGCGGGCCCATGCTGTTCGACGGGCATGCAAGAACTCGGATTCGTGCGAACACCCGGCCTGCCCCTCTAGCTACCTGCTGAGCGCCGGGCTAAGCTGAATCAGAATGAGTCGGCAAGCCAAAGAAGCCAGTGGCCGTGCGGCAAGGCCCCCACGCGATGATCTTCCGGTGGAGGACTTCGTGACTGCTGAAGGCCTCCGCATCAAGCCGCTGTACACGAAGGCTGACGTCGAGGGGCTCGATTTCGTAGACTCGTTGCCTGGCGTCTTCCCGTTCGTTCGCGGACCCTATTCCACGATGTACCGCGAGCGACCCTGGACCCTGCGCCAGTACGCCGGGTTCTCGACAGCGGAGGAATCGAATGCCTTCTACCGGAGCTGCCTGGCGGAGGGGCAAAAGGGTCTGAGCGTGGCTTTCGACCTGGCCACGCACCGAGGCTACGACAGCGACCACGAGCGCGTGCGTGGTGACGTGGGCAAGGCAGGCGTGGCTATCGACAGCGTCGAGGACATGAAGCTCCTGTTCGAAGGCATCCCGCTGGATCGAACCAGTGTATCCATGACAATGAACGGGGCCGTTCTTCCCGTGTTGGCGGGGTACATCGTGGCAGCGGAAGAGCAAGGAACGAGCCAGGCCCAGCTGTTCGGCACCATCCAGAACGATATCCTGAAAGAGTTCATGGTGCGCAATACCTACATCTACCCTCCCGAGGCATCGATGCGCATCGTCGCCGACGTCATCGAGTACGCGAGCGCCCACATGCCACGCTTCAACACCATTTCGGTGTCCGGCTATCACATGCACGAAGCCGGAGCGAGCGCGGATCTGGAGCTCGGCTACACGTTGGCGGATGGTCTGGAATATGTACGCCTGGCCGTCGAACGCGGATTGCCGGTGGATAGTTTTGCTCCACGCGTTTCGTTCTTCTTCGCAGTCGGAATGCACTTCTTCGTAGAGATCGCGAAGCTCAGGGCAGCACGCCTTTTGTGGGCGACTCTGTTGCGTGAGCACTTCGCTCCGGAGAAAGGTG
Organism: uncultured delta proteobacterium; assembly: GCA_963809955.1. GTDB lineage: Bacteria > Myxococcota_A > Polyangia > Polyangiales > Polyangiaceae > JAICQQ01. The sequence goes on along the minus strand of CAWELQ010000020.1, from coordinate 315,883 downwards.
CGTCGCTCAGACTGCGAACGCACTGCCAGACCTCGGGTGTCAGTCTTGCCGCTCAGGATCCGTACAACAACGTCGTGCGGACCACCGTCGAGGCGTTGGCTGCGGTGTTGGGTGGTACGCAGAGCCTGCACACCAACGCATTCGATGAAGCGCTGGCCTTGCCGTCGGAGCAATCGGCTCGGCTAGCTCGCAATACCCAGTTGATTCTACGCGAAGAGGCCGAGCTGACCGCTACCGTGGACCCTTTTGGGGGCGCGTACTTCATGGAATCGCTGACGCATGCGCTTGCCCAAAAGGCGCGCCAACACATCGAAGGAGTCGTCGAACTCGGGGGCATGACGAACGCAGTGGCTCGGGGGGTGCCGCAAGCGGCCATTCAGGCGGCGGCGGCACGCCGTCAGGCCCGGCTGGACCGCGGTATGGACGTGCTGGTTGGGGTCAACGCCTACGTAACGGAGCAGGATTCCCCCGTACCGATTCGCAGCATAGACAACGCAGAAGTGCGTGCGCGGCAAGTGGCGCGCCTCGAGCGCGTCAAGCGCGGTCGCGACGAGGCGCGAGTGCGCGCCTGCCTGGGCGCGATCCAGGCGGCCGCCGAGCGCTCGGCTCCGGCGGCCGAGCAGAACCTGCTCGAAGCGAGCATCCACGCGATGCGGGCCCGCGCTACGCTGGGCGAGGTCTCGGCGGCGCTGGAGAGCGTTTTCGGCCGGTTCCAGGCAACTCAGCGAGGAGTCACTGGAGTGTACGGTAGCTACTTTGACGATGAGGCTTCGTGGCAGCGGCTGCGGAACCAGGTCCAACGCTTCGCAGAGCTCCGCGGCCGCCAGCCGCGTATTCTGATCGCCAAGCTCGGTCAAGACGGACACGACCGCGGAGCCAAAGTAGTCGCAGCAGGCCTGAGCGATCTCGGGTTCGACGTGGACCTCGGACCCTTGTTTCAGACGCCGGAGGAAGTGGCCCGCGCTGCCGTGGATCACGATGTACATCTGGTTGGTATTTCGACCCAGGCAGGGGCGCATTTGACGTTGGTGAAGGAGCTGTGCGCGAACCTCCGGACGCTCGGTGCGGCCGACATCCAGGTGGTTTGCGGCGGTATCATTCCCAAGCAGGACTACGCAGAGCTGCAGTCTTTCGGTGTCGCCGGCATCTTCGAACCGGGCGCCAAGCTACCTCGCGTTGCCGAGCAGCTTCTGGCCCTGCTCACGCCCGACGAAGAGCATGCGCCCTGAGGAACTCGCTGAAGGCCTTCGAGCCGGTGACCGGCGCGCGCTGGCCAAAGCGATCACGCTGGTCGAGAGTCAGCTCGCACAGGACAGGCTCGTCGCACGGCGGCTCATGAAACAGCTTGGACAGACCAAGCCCGGTCTGAGGTTGGGAGTCACCGGAGCTCCCGGCGTCGGCAAGAGCACGTTCATAGACAAACTGGGGGCAGCCAGTATCCGCGCAGGCTGGCGTCCTGCGGTGTTGGCCTTCGACCCGACGGGGCGCGCGGGCGGCAGCATCCTGGGCGACAAGACGCGGATGCAAGAGCTGTCCCAGAGCGAGCACGCCTTCGTTCGCCCGAGTCCGAACAAGGGGGCCTCCGGCGGGATCGGTTACGCGACACTGGCGACGCTCAGCCTGTGTGAAGCCGCCGGCTACGACCCGGTCATCATTGAAACAGTCGGCGTGGGGCAAAGCGAGTTGGCGGTCAGTGAAGTGGCGGACCTGCTGCTGGTCCTGCTGGAGCCCGCCGCGGGCGATGAACTTCAGGGGATAAAGAAGGGCCTCTTGGAGTATGCCGATCTCGTGCTGATCAACAAGGCGGACGGACCCCGGCGAGAGAGTGCCGCTGGAACCGCTTCGGACTACGAGCGCGCGCTTTCGCTCCTCAGCAAGGACTCCGAGGCGCGCGTCCGCACGGTGAGCTCCATCGAAGGAGATGGCCCGGGTGAAGTGTGGGAGCTGCTGCGCCAGCGGTTCACGAAGCTGTCCGAGAGCAGGCGCCTGACAGACATACGGGCAGGCAAGCTCAAAGCCGCGTTTCGTCGCTGCTTTACAATCGAGCTCGAGCGCAGCGTGCTGAGCCAGCCGCGCGTGCTGGAGCGCCGTCAGCAGCTCGAAGAGCAGGTCATGAAGCTGGAGATACCGATCGACGACGCGATCGAAGAGCTTCTGCGGGTGACTGCCGAAGCCCGTGCCATCGACCGGGCGCCTGCGAGTTCACCCGGGTCGGGAAGCCTCTAGCTGTCGAAGCACGTCGGGCGGCGCTTGCACCAGCTCGATGAGCACGCCTTCTCCGGAGAACTGGGAGGTCTGGTTGCCCTTGGGATGAATGAAGCACACGTTATGCCCACTTGCCCCACGACGAATACCGCCCGGCGCGAAGCGCATGCCACGCTCTTGCAGCCAGTCGAACGCTGCCACCAGGTCATCGATCCACAAACCGATGTGATTGAGAGCTGGGGTTTGCACGCGAGGCTGTGCGTCGGGGTCGATCGGCTGCATCAGATCCAGCTCGATGTTGCCCAGGCGCAGGATGTCTTCATCCACGTTTTCCGCGACGCTGCGATATTCGCCCACTTTGGGAAGCCCCAGCAGCTCGTTCCACAAGGTGAGGAGCGCCGACTTGTCGAGCCCACCAATGGCGACCTGCTGGAGTCCCAGAATTCGGAACGGGCGTTGCATCGCGACTACGGGAGCCGGAGCTGTACTCCGAGCTCGATTTCCATGGATGCATGAATGTAGCGCAGCGTCCCGACGGTCAGTCCAGCGCTCAGGAACGCGCCGAATTGGCGTGCGAAGTCCCAGTGGGGTCCGGCAGCCACATGCAAAATCAGATCTCGCTTGTACTCGGGATTGTAGTCCACGGCGTCCGGTGGATTCCAACCATCTCCCGGTGGATCGTAGAGATCATTGCCGGCCCCATCCTCCAGCTCGAAACCTATTGCGGGCTCGACGAATATCTTCAAAGCGGAGTCACTCATCGTGTAGATGCGCGCGCCAGCGCCCAAGATCAGGACTTTCTGAGTATTGGTCTGGGCCTCGCCCTGCAGTCCAAAACGCCCCCACAGGTAGGGCTCGATGGAGTCCAGAACCGCGTAGCTGATGCCGAGATTGAGAGCCCAAGGCCCGTTGTGGCCGCAGAACTTCTGCTGGTCGTCCACGCTGTTGATGGTGGTGTCCGGCTCGGTGCAAAACGGAGAGTCGGGATAGCGGAAGACCATTCGATAGCCCCACAGCGCTCCCGCCCGAATGCCAAACTGTCCCCCATGCCCGAAGTCGCGGTCCTCGGGGGACTTCGCGTCCTCGGGATTGGGCTGTTTCTGTGGGTCGGAGTCTGCCGCCGCAAGGGCTTGGGTCGTCCACGCCAATGACGCTAGACCGAGCGTTGCGAAGGCTGTCGCTAGGACTCTTGGCTTTGTCACGGGCGCAGACGATAAACCATCGCAGCCGCGCCGCACAGCCAACTTTTGTTGGCATGCCATTCTCGAGGTTCGTGTGAAGGAAGCGGCGGGTGCGGGCTTTCGGCCTACTTTCCCGCGCCGTTACCGCTGTAAGTCCCCGATTCGGCCCAGAGACGCTCTTGGCCGATGGCCAGCCATGTCAGCGTGAGCTTGCTTTTGCCCGCGGTCACCCGTATTCCGCCGTTGTGCCACTCGCCGGGAGAGGGCAGGGCAAGGCTACCGACGTTGATCAGTTCCTTCACGTCGGCCTCGCTTGCTTGCAGGGCCAGCACGCCCAACCCACTCAGCACCGAGACCGTGGCTGACGGGATGTGGGGCGCGATCACCGCTTTGATGTCGCGTTCGGTACGTGCGTGCCGTTCGGCCCATCTCACGTCTTCCAGGGAACCGACCACCAAGGCACTCGGTTCGCGCGGGGGCGTGCGCTCGGTCACGACGGGAAGCTGCGTCGAATCGGTCCACTTGCTGGGACACGGGGGTTCGGAGAATCTCTTTTTCGCGCCGGAGTCATCTGCCTTGCTCTTGCCCCGGCCTTTTCGGACGATGAGCACATCGTCCGTGGGCAAAGTGCGTGGCACGGTCACGCGGACGGGTCGCTTGAAAGACCGGGGATCGCCGACTTTGCCGTGGGCCACGGCGTAAGCGAGCGTTTCAGCGGACGCTACCAGAAAGCCAGGGCCCTTGCCGCGCGTGGGCTCCGGGTCGAACGTTCGTAGCGAGGTACCCCCGGGCGTCGGTGGATAGAGTTCACCGGTCATGATGCGCTCGTCCGGCTCGATCAGGCGCGCGCCGGTGGCGATGAGATCCACCAGCGCTCCGGAGTGCGCCAACACCTCGAGCACCTGGCGCGAAGGCGGGGCCACCAAGAGGTCCAACTTGGCTGGCACGCGTTTGCTCTTGAGCAGGGCCGCCGCTGCGAGCAGATCGCGCAACGAGGCACCCGAGTCCCCGCCGAGCACCACCTGGCGGATCGGGCGATCTTGAAGCTCGCGAACTTGCCGCACGACGCCTTCCTCGTCCATCACCAGGGGGTCGACAGCACTCAAGTCGACGTTGATCACGTCTTCGCAAGGCGCGCCTGCGTCTGGCACCAGGGTCCGGTGCGCCTTCGAACGGCGTTGATCGCGCAGATAGACCTCGGTCTTCTCGTCGCTGATGAAGATGGCGGCCGCCGCGCCCAGCTGGGGTGCCAGGGCGCACAGCACGGCGCGCTCGGGGACGGATAGCAGACGGGCGCTGGGCCCGGCGAATTCGACGACGACTGGGGCTTGATGTTCCCCGTCCACGCGCCGCACCACCTCGCCGACTCCTCTGCGAATCAGCTCGAGCGCCACGTCGCGAACACACACGAACGGACGGATTTTGCCCGAAAGCAGCACCTGGATGCTGCGAGCTGGGCGCACCCAAATCGAACCGGTGTGCAGAGCCTGGGCCAGTTGCGACGGCGAGGCCGTCAGCGTCAGCATGCCCGCACCCCCGACCGAGGCGAGTCGAGGCTCATCCGTGAACGCCAGGCGGGCCGGGCTGCCGAAGCGCTCGAGATGCACTGCTGGCGCGAAACCGATGCCCGGGCGCGCTACCAGCACCCCGAGACTGAGCGCATCACGTGAAGCCGCGGCGGGTGCGGTCGCCTCGAGTTCCACGGGGCTGCCATCCGTCACGCAGCGAGTTCCATAGGCCAGGGCGATTTCCACCGCCACTTGCTTCATGCCGAGGCGTACGGCTTCGCCGAGCACCAGGTTGGGTTGCCGTGCCAGAATCACCTGGTCGACCTTCACCTTCACCAGATCGCCGTTGAGGCTCGGATCGTCGGAACGCCCGGCGAGGACTTTCTGTGTCATGGTGCGGGGCGGATCCCCCGCGCGAGCACGCATCGCTCTCTAATCGGCTGCCGGCAAAGGTTGAACGCCCGGGGTAGAGCCGTGGGCGGAGCGCGAAGGTAGCCGGTTGGACTCGCCTGGGTCAAGGACCGACGTGTGCGCGCACCACCTTGGAGCCAATCTCCTAGCCGGCGCCGGGCTGCAAGCATATTCGTGAAAAGAGGCTTCGCTAGGTGTGGTGACAGCAGGCCGGCCCGGCGGCTTGCTTGCGAAAGCACAGGGTGTGGATAGAGAAAATTCACTCCGCGGTGAGATTTGGTTACTCTGCGGCCATGTTCAAAGAGGCGCTGCAAGGTGCAGTGGACAGCACAGATGGCGGGGTGGCGGGGCTGCTGATGGATTTCGAAGGCATCCCTGTGGAAAGCTACTCACGCGACGGAGCGCTGTTCGACATCGAGGCAGTGGGAGCGGAAGTCAGCGTCGTGGTCAAGGCCATCCAGCGGGCGACCGAAATGCTCGAAGCGGGCAGCACGCGTGAAGTCGCGTTCAAGAGCGACAAGATGGTTACCTTGATTCGCGTGATCAATGACAGTTACTTCGTGGCGATGACCCTGGCTCCTGATGGGAACTTCGGCAAGGGGCGTTACATGCTGCGCTTGCTCGCACCGCAACTCAAAACAGAGCTCGAGTGAAGGTTGACGAGAGCTCCCCGAGTAACTCGAAAGAAGAACGTTTCCCTGCGTAGCGTTCGAAAATCCACCGCTTCTGGCCTGCGGGTGCTGGTGTTGAGTGGACCGAATCTGCACCGACTGGGCAAACGGCAACCGGAGATCTACGGGACCCAGACGCTCGACGACATTCACGTGCTCATTCAGTCGCGTGCGGTGGAGCAAGCTGCTCACAGCGAGGGGCGACAATCGAACTACGAGGGCGAGCTCGTGGAGTGGATTGGCGATGCCAGTGCCCAGGGCTTTCACGGCATCCTGCTCAATCCGGGTGCCCTGACGCATACTTCCTATGCGCTCTACGATGCGTTGCTCGGGGCGGGCGTGCCCGCGGTCGAAGTTCATCTGTCGAATCCAGACGCGCGAGAGGCGTTCCGCCACCACTCGTGCGTCGCGGCGGCTTGCCTCGGGCGCGTCTCAGGCTTTGGGGCCCAATCGTACCTACTCGCCCTGGACGGTCTGCTCGAGCACCTGCGGCGAAGTGCGCGATCGCCGGCGGCCTCCCCGAAGGGCTAGGCCGGCCTTGCGGTCGGTGTCGAATGCCCATGCGCGAGCTCACCCTCGTGTTGTGTTTCCGGACTGGCCTAAGTTAGCTTTCCGCCCCCCACCGCACCACAACCTGAGAGCGTATACGTCGCCGGAAAAAATAGACCATGGAGATCTCCCTCAAGCAGCTCAAGAACCTGCTCAAGGCCCTCGAAGACGAGGGCGTGTCCGAGTTCGAATACAAGGATGAAAAGTACAGCTTGCGGGTTGGGTTCGGAGTCCGAGGAGCGCCGGTCGGTACTGCCTTGGTGCCCGTTGCCGGCTCAGCCCCAACGTCTGCCGAGACGTCTGCGGCAGAGAATGAAAGCGAAGACCCCGACGTCGTCTTCGTGACCTCGCCATTCGTGGGAACGTTCTATCGCTCGCCTTCCCCCGAGTCCGAGGCGTTCGTGCAACTGGGACAATCGGTGACGTCCGGCCAGTCTCTGTGCATCATCGAAGCGATGAAGCTCATGAATGAAATCGAATCCGAATACGATGGCACCGTGCTCGAGGTGCTCGTCGAAAACGGGACCAGCGTCGAGTTTGGTCAAAAGCTCTTCAAGCTCAAGAAGGCCTGAGCTCGGCGCCTGCACTCGACGCTGGCGCTTTCGCTTCTTCATAGCCCTGTCATGTTCAAGAAGGTCCTAATCGCCAACCGCGGAGAGATTGCGATTCGCATCATTCGCGCGTGTCGCGAGCTCGGAATATCTACCGTTGCGGTCCACTCGGAGGCCGATGCGGGCGCCTTGCATGTTCGGTTTGCCGACCAGGCCGTCTGTGTTGGTCCCCCGCCCGCAAGCGGCAGCTACCTACACATCCCGAACTTGATCAGCGCTGCCGAGATCACCGCGGCGGACGCGATCCATCCGGGGTACGGGTTCTTGTCCGAAAGCTCGCACTTTGCGCAAGTCGTCGAAAAGTGCGGGATTCACTTCATCGGACCGACGTCCACGGCCATGGATCTCTGGGGGGACAAGGTGCGTGCACGCGAAGCCGCGCTGAGGTTCGGGTTGCCGCTCTTGCCCGGCAGTGGCGCTCTCGAAAGTGCGGACCACGCGGTCACCGAAGCCAAGCGAATCGGGTTTCCCGTGATGATCAAAGCGCGCGGCGGGGGCGGAGGCCGCGGCATGCGCATGGTCTACTCCGAAGGTGAGGTGCGTCGTGCCTTCGAATCCGCCACCGCTGAAGCGAGTAGTGCCTTCAAGAACCCGGAGCTGTATCTGGAGCGGCTGTTGCTCAAACCGCGACATATCGAATTTCAGGCGTTGGCGGACAAACATGGGCAGGCGTGGACCTTCGGCGAGCGTGAGTGCTCGCTGCAGCGCAAGAACCAGAAGCTGATCGAAGAATCTCCGAGTCCCGCCATGACCCCGGAGCTGCGTGCCGAAATGGGCGAATCGATTCGCCGCGCGGTGCTCGAGACCGGATACACCGGGCTCGGGACACTCGAGTTTCTCATGGATGAGGACAGGCGCCTGTACTTCATGGAGATGAACACACGCGTACAGGTCGAGCATCCCGTGACCGAAATGGTCACGGGTGTAGATCTGGTGGTGGAGCAGATCCGAGCTGCTGCCGGCGAACGCTTGACGCTTCCTGACACGCGCCCCTGGAAGTTTCGTGGCCACGCCATCGAGTGCCGCATCATGGCGGAAGACCCCGACAGCTTTGCGCCCTGGCCCGGGACGATCACCGAGTACCACCCACCGGGTGGCACGGGGGTTCGAGTCGATTCGGGCGTCTACGGCGGCTGGACGGTTCCGAGCGTGTACGACTCCCTGCTCTCCAAGGTGATCGTACACGCGCCCACGCGCGAACAGGCTATCACACGCATGCAGCGAGCCCTCGACGAGTACATCATTGGGGGAATTCGCACCAATATTCCGCTCCAGAAGCACCTTCTGGCGGATCACGAGGTCCTCGCTGGCACGATGACCACCCGTACCCTGGAGCGCATCCAGGCCGAGCGCGTCGAACAGGCGCGGCTCGCGAAGGCGTTGCGCTGAGCCCGAGCCACGGGCTCCGTCCAAGCGGCTTACTCCCACGCGCGGCCCGAGGCTTGCCATGGGCGACGGTAGCGCGCCGTTGATTTGGCTGGTCAATCGAAGATTTTGCTCACAAAACCATGGCGTGGACGATTTGGCTCAGCGGGTCCTGCAAGGCGAAGTCCGCGCACTGGCGCGCGTGTGTCGTCTCATCGATGACCGGCGCGGAGACTACCAGACACTGCTTTGCCAGCTCTACGCTCACGCGCAATCCGCGTGGGTGATTGGTATCACAGGTAGCCCTGGGGCGGGCAAGAGCACCCTTACGGATGCCCTCGTGTCGCACTTTCGCGAGCGCAAGTGGCGCGTTGGTGTACTGGCCGTCGACCCCAGCAGCCCATTCAGCGGGGGCGCCTTTTTGGGCGATCGGATCCGGCTGCAGCGCCACTACGAGGACCCTGAGGTTTTCATTCGCTCGCTGGCCACGCGCGGGGCGCTCGGTGGACTGTCGCGATCCACGCAGGACATGATCGTGGCTGTCGCCGCCTGGCAGGCCGATGTCGTTGTCGTCGAAACGGTCGGCGTCGGTCAAGATGAGCTCGATGTCACACGAGCGGCGGATACGACTTGCGTCGTCGTGGCACCGGGCATGGGGGACGACATTCAGGCCACCAAGGCCGGGATCCTGGAATCCGCAGACTTGTTTGCGGTCAACAAGGCGGATCGCGACGGGGCGGATGCCGCCGTCCACGACCTGGAAACCATGCTGGCACTCACTGCTTCGGTGCCCGCGCCACCCCGTGCCGCGGGGCACGGTTTCGTTCCCTTCGAATCCCAGCCGGGTGAGGGCTGGACCCCACCCATCGTGCGAACAGTAGCCACCAGCGGGTCGGGCATCGACGCACTTGCCGCAGAACTGGAGCGGCATCGCGCTTACCTGAACCAATCGGGGCAGGCGGCTCACAGACGACGCGCCCGCGACCAACTGTTGCTCGTGACGGGCGTGCGAGACACGCTCATGCGCGAGGTCACCGAGCGGCTGCTTCCCGAGCTGGAAGAGCTACTCGACCGGATCGGGCGCGGCGAGCTCGACCCCTATCGGGCCGCTGAGCTTCTGAGCAAGCGCGTGAAGTTGGGGGGCGTCTGACGGCTTCAGTCGCGTGGCAGGTCTCGCTCGAGCAAGAGGCGTGGGTCCGAACACACCCTTTGGAAGTCCTTTTCGGTCTGGTGCCCTGGGTAGGGTAAGAAGAAGTGGTCAGGGTTGGCGTTGCGCCATGCCAAGGCGTACGCGATGCGCGAGGCGATCGGGTCCTCGACCAAGGGCAGGAAGAAGTTGTGGCTGAACCAGTCCGGGGGTGTCATTTCACTGAGGCCGTCACGCACCCCGAACTCGGTCAGCGCCGCCAGCTTGCCTCGGCTTTCGGCCACTCCGACTACGATACGGAGCGAGCGTAGTAGCGAAGATACGTCGTCGTCGTAGTACTGGTCGACTCCCATCACGTCGACGTAACCGTCCCCCGGGTAGCGAAACAGATAGTCTTGTTCCGAATCGAGACCGTCGCCACCTGGTGAGAAAGCGAACAAGAGCTCCGAAAGACCACGCTCGTTTCTCAGGTAGTCCACGGTGAATCGCCACAACGCGATGTAATTGCGGTCCGTGGTGTGGCTCGCTCCCCACCAGAACCAGTTCCCGGTGTGCTCGTGGAAGGGGCGAAAGATGATGGGGATCTTCTCGCCTCGGTCGCCCCGACACGACTCCAGGAAGTCCGCGACCTTATCGAGGCGATGGACATAGTCCTGGTGGTGGTTTCCGCCGGGAATGATGTGTTCCACTGCGCGCGTGGTATCCCAGGCGTCCCCCCCGCTCACCGGGTTGTCGGCATGCCAGCTGATGGTGTTGATACCACCTCGGCGATAGGCCTCCTGCACGCGGGTTCGCATCAGTTCGAACCGCACCCCGTCGCCATTTTCTCGGGCACCGTTTTCGATGCGGAACAGGTCCCAGCCGTACACGGCTGGATAGTCCCCGCATACGCTCTTCACATCCGATCGAGCTGGCTCCTCGGACCAGCGGACGCCGTAGGCGCTGCTGTCTTCGTGACCGAGTGCAAACCGAGAATCCCCGGCGAGCGCGCCGAGGGTGCTGCGCAGTCGCGCCAGGGCGGCACGCGTCTCCTGCCCATCGCTGTCGCTCGTGGCCCGCGGGGAGTGTGGCTGTTGCGCGCGCTGCTGGTTTTTGGAGATGGGCATGACGGGCTCGAGTGCTGGCGGTCCGACGGCGCTGGGGGTGCTGGCGCAGGCAACCGGCGCCAACAGGCAGGCGAGCGCCAGCAGCCGCCTGTCAGGCCTCTCGGGCGAGCCCGGCATCGCGCTACTCCGGTGACATTCGCGCATGCCCCCCCCTAGGCTTTCGCAGCCTTTGCGCGAACCCGCTGGGGGGGCTTCGGCGGCGAGGTTTTTCTAGTGGCCTTTGCGGTGGGCTTGTGGACAGCCGGCTGCGCGCCCTGGGCCCTGCGGTTGCGCGCGGGCTTGCGGCCTACTCGTTCGGCGTGAAAAGCGGAGGGACAGCGCCGGTTGACCGCGCAGCTCGTACACGCTGGATTTCTGGCCGTACACACACGTCTGCCGTGGAAGATCAGCGTGTGCGACAAGATGTCCCACTGACGTCGTGGACAGAGCCGCATCAAATCCTGCTCGATCTTGTCGGGCGCGCTTTCCGCCGTCCACCCCAAGCGCTGACTGATACGCTGCACGTGGGTGTCCACGACCACTCCCTCGGGCTTGCCGAACGCGACACCGAGCACCACGTTCGCGGTCTTGCGCCCGACGCCTGGAAGCTCCGTGAGCGCCGCGAGACGCTCTGGAACTCTGCCGGCGTGTTCGCTCACCAGCTTCGTGGCGAGCCCAATGATGTTCTTGGTCTTTTGCCGGAACATGCCGAGCTTGCCCAGCAGTTCCTGAACGCTTGCGGGATCTGCCTTCGCCAGCTTCTGAGGTGTCGGGTAGCGCCGGAAGAGTTCCGGGGTAACTCTGTTGACCGCCACGTCGGTGCTTTGTGCGCTGAGCACAGTGGCCACGATGAGCTGGAAGGCATTTTCGTGGTCGAGCTCACAATGCGCGTCGGGGTGCGCACGCCTTAGCGCTCGAAAGGTGGCAGTGAACCCCGCGCGGGCCTGAAGCGGGCGCTCGTCGGGTGGCGCACCGCGACCCTGCTTCTCAGTCTTCTTGGTCTTCGGGCTCGCTGGTCGGGTCGGCATCGGATTCGGATTCGGATTCGCTAATGGGTTCTGGATCGGATGCAGCTTCACTGGCCTCTTCGGCTTCGGCGTCGCCCGGCGGCGCGGCCTCGACGTCGCTGTCGAGCTCGTCCTCGGCGTCGCGTTCACCCACTGACTCCATCGCGACGACACGCTCATCCTTGTCGACGTGCATGACCCGGACACCTTGGGCATTGCGTCCGGTCTCGCGGATTTCTCCCACGCAGGTTCGAATCGTCTGACCTCGATCGGTGATCAGCATGACCTCGTCCTCGGGCTTCACCATGGAAATGCCCACGACGGGGCCGTTGCGCTCGCTCGCGTCGATCAAGATGATCCCCTTGCCGCCGCGTCGTTGTGAGCGAAACTCGCTGAGCGCCGTACGCTTGCCGAAACCCCGTTCACAGACGGACAGCACCTGGTTGCGATCGGGTTCCGTGTAGGCAAGACCTACCACTTCGTCGCCCTCCTCGAGCTCGATGGCCTTTACCCCGTTGGTATTTCTTCCCATCGACCGCACCTGCTCTTCGTGAAAGCGGATGCTCTTGCCGAATTTGGTGGCAATGAGCAGCTCCTGCCCGCCGTCCGTTACCGTTGCCGTCAGCAGCTGATCGTCTTCGGCGATCTTGACGCCGATGATGCCCTTGTCTCGGTAGTTTTGATAGTCGAGGACCGGAGTCTTCTTGATCTGTCCGCGCCGCGTCAGCGTGATTACGAACAACCCTTCCTCGAAGCCAACCACCTTGGTGATCGCGGCGATGCGCTCGCCTTCTTGAACTCCGATGAAGTTCACGATGGCCCGGCCTTTGGCATTTCGGGCCGCTTGCGGGACTTCGTACACCTTCTTGACGTAGACGCGACCACGGTCGCTAAAGAAGAACACGAAGCTGTGCGTGGAAGCGACGAACAGCTGATTGATGAAATCGTCACCGCGCGCGTCCATCCCGCGGTTGCCCTTGCCGCCCCGTTTCTGCGCTTTGTACGTGGAGAAGGGCGTCCGCTTGATGTAGCCTTGATGCGAGACCGTCACGACCATGTCCTCTTCCTGGATCAGGTCTTCGATCTGGATCTCGGCCTCGTTGTCCAAGATTTCGGTGCGCCGGGGCTCGCCGTGGGCTTCCTTGACCTTCTCCAGCTCGTCCACGATCACCTGCATGAGCAGGGTTTCGTCGGCCAGGATGGCCCGTAGTTCGCTGATCTTATCCGACAGCTCGCCATATTCCGTAGCGAGCTTTTCCTGTTCGAGCCCCGTGAGACGTGAGAGTCGCATCTCGAGGATGGCCTTGGCCTGCCGCTCACTGAGACGATACTCGGGCCTCTCCCGTGCCGCCTGGATCTCGCTTTCGGGTCGTCCGGCACGGCGCACGAAATCCTCCAGCCCCCTGAGGGGCAGCTGCATCAGCGCTTCCCTCGCCGCGTCCGGATCCCTCGACTTTCGAATCGTCTGGATCACCAGATCCACCTCGGTAATCGCCATGCCGAGGCCCTCGACGAGCTCGCGCTGGGCCTCTGCCTGGCTGAGCTCGAAGCGAGTGCGGCGGCTCACGACTTCGCGCCGATGCTCGATGAACACCGAAAGCGTCTGCTTGAGGTCAAGAACTTCGGGACGCCCGTTGACGATCGAGAGATTGATGATGCCGAAGGACGACTGCATGTCCGTCAGGCGGAAGAGGTGATTGAGCACCACCTGAGGGAAGATGTCTTTCTTGAGCTCGATCACCAGACGCATTCCGTCGCGATCGCTTTCGTCTCGGGCTTCGCGAATGCCCTCGATGCGCTTGTCGCGCATCAGCTCGCCGATCTTCGCGTGCAGCCTTGCCTTGTTGACCTGATACGGGATTTCCGTGACGACGATTTGCTCCCGCTCCGTGCCCGAGACCTTCTCGATCTCCGTGCGGGCTCGCATGACTACGCTGCCGCGCCCGGTGCGATAGGCCTGGTAAATACCTGCACGGCCAAAAATCTGCGCGCCCGTCGGGAAGTCGGGTCCGGGGATCATCGACAGAAGCTGTTCTATCCCCAGGTCAGGCTCGCGGATCAGTGCGATGGTCCCGTCGATGATCTCACCTAGATTGTGTGGCGGAATGTTGGTGGCCATTCCGACTGCGATGCCACCCGAGCCATTGACCAACAGATGCGGGAAGCGAGCTGGCAGCACCACCGGCTCTTCGCGTGACTCGTCGAAGTTCGGCGAAAAATCGACGGTCTGCTTGTCGATATCGGTCAACAGCTCCATCGAGATGCGCGCCAGGCGACACTCCGTGTAGCGGTAGGCCGCAGCTGGATCGCCATCGACCGAGCCAAAGTTGCCCTGCCCGTCCACGAGCATGTGACGCATCGAGAACGTCTGTGCCATGCGAACCAACGCATCGTAGACGCTGGCGTCACCGTGGGGATGATAGTTGCCGAGCACTTCCCCGACGACCTTGGCGCATTTGCTGTACGAGGTGCCGGGGGTAAGGTTCAGACCGCGCATCGCGTACAAGATGCGTCGGTGCACGGGTTTCAGTCCGTCGCGCGCGTCTGGAATTGCCCGCCCGATGATGACGCTCATCGCATAGTCCAGATACGAGGTGCGCATCTCGTCCTGAATGCTGACGGGCTGCTCTTGAGGATTGGGGGGCGGTGGGTCTTCTTTTGTGGTCATGATCCGAAGTTCCAAGGCGCGAGCAGGACGGAGTGTTGGAGTCCGCTCTCAAGCGTTGGTAACTCCCTTTCGGGTAGCCCAGAGTGCGGCCGGCAGCAACCGTCGCGCGGGCCTTGGGGCGCTTCTTGTAACGTGCCGTAAATATTGATGATTATTGCTCGAATTTTGCCAAGAACGAATGCCTCAGTGCGCGCCGAAAAACAGGCGCCAGGTCATGGCGAGTAGGACGAAGCAAAGCAGCGCGATGGACCATTGCGAAAGGCCCCTGCCGTTGCCTTTGTGCTTTTCCAGCAGGCGCACCCGGGCGGCCATTTCGGCGACCTCGGCTTCCAATGCAGTCAGCCTCTCGACGAGCACCGGCTCTGGCCCGGGGCTGCGAGCGGAATCTGACGCAGGGTCCTCGGCATCCGGCAGATCGTCCGGCGCGAACGAACTCTGCGTGACGTGGATGTCGTCTACTTGGCTGTTCGCCGAGCCGCCGTCCGGCATGTCGGGTGCAGGGGTGTTCTTCGTCATGCCTACCCCGAGGCTGGTCAGAAGAAGTTGCCGATGGTGAACTCGAAGACGCGTGACTCCTCGTACGGCAGCGGTTTGAAAGGAAACCCGTACTCGAACCTGAGCGGACCCAGGGGAGAGAACCATCGCACACCGACACCCCACGAGGTTCTCAGCGTCTTGACGAAGAAGTCCGGCGCGCACGGGCTCACCTCTGGGTAGAGAGAAGAGCCTCCCGCCGCGTCGCAGTAGTTGCTTTCCAGATTCCAGGCGTTGCCGGCATCGGTGAAGATTACGCCACGCACGCCCACGTCCTCGATGATCGGAAACTCGAGCTCGAGGTTCTGAAAGTACATGACGTTGCCGCCGATGTTCGCACCGTTGTAGCGCGGCGCACTGTTGGGGTCCGTCGAGTTCAGAAGCGGCATGCGTGGACCGATCGTGCGGAAGCGGAACCCCCGAACGTCCAGAATGCCGCCGAGGAAGAATCGCGCGAAAATCGGCACGCCTTCTGCCTTGGGGCTGGTTACGAGGCCCGCCTCGGTGTTGAGCTTCAGGACGACCCCCCCGAACAGCGGGTAGTAGAAGCGGCCGACCCAGCGATTGCGGATGAACTCGTTTTCGGAGCCGAGCTGGGCCATGGCCCACTCGCTCGATAACGATAGGTACACGCCACTGGTTGGAAACAGCCGATTGTCGCGCGTGTCGTAGCTGATTCCGGGCCGAAGGCTCGAAGTGAATCCGTCGTTGAACAAGTTCGCCAGCGGGAGCTGCGAAAAGACGCTGTTCCGGCTCGAGGTGCCGCCGAGCAGGGTGGGTTGCGGCGTGGTGGAGACTTCGTCGAGCGTGGCCGTGTAGGTGAGCGAGGTGCGCAGCTCTGGTTCAGACAGAGGGTATCCGAGTGTCAGCGCTCCGCCTCGGCTGCGCTGCGAGAAATCCGTATAGCGCCTGAGTTGATCGAAGAGATCCATACTCAAGGTGAAACGGCTCTCTAGGAAGTACGGTTCGACGAAGCGCAAGTTCACCAGTTGGCGCAAGCTGCTCAGCTGCGCTTGGAGTGACAGGCTCTGTCCGTTGCCAAAGAGATTGGCTTGCTGGATCTGCGCCGTCGCGATGAAGTTCTCGATGCTGGAGAAACCGGCGCCTACTTGGAACGTCCCCGTGGGACGCTCGCCGACTTCGAAGTAGACGATGACCTTGTCCTGCGCCGAACCCTGCTCGGTCGAGACGTCGACCCGTTCGAAGTAGCCCAGCGCAGTCACGCGCCTTCGCGAGCTTTCGAGCTTGGTTTCACTGAAGAGCTCGCCCTCCTCGATCTCGAGCTCGCGGCGGATCACGCGGTCCCGTGTCTTGGTGTTCCCTCGCACCTCGATACGTTCGAATCTCACCGGCGGGCCTCGCAGGATGGGAACGATGATGTCCACTTCGTGGTGAGCCGCGTCCAGCCTGGTTTCGGGCGTCGCTTCGACATTCGCGTAGCCCTCATCGCGGTACATGGTGCGGATCGTACCCAGATCTTCCAGGAGCTCGGCGCGGTTGAAGTAGTCGCCGGATTCGGCTCGAATCATCATACGCAGAGCCCGCCGGCCGCCGATGGGCTCCACCTCGCGCCCATCCGGACCCTTCTCGTAGATGCGCAGCTGTCGGATTCGGAAGCGAGGCCCCTCGTTGATGGTTACCGAGATCTCGATGCCGGCGCGATCGGGCGTTAGCATGATGCGCGGCGTGTTGATGGAGACCTGCAAGAAACCACGGTCGTAGTAGAGCCCGCTGATCACCGCGATATCGCGTTCGAAAGCATCTTGCCGGAAGGGGCCTCCAGAGCCGAAGGCGAAAAAGCCGGCATTGCCGGTGAACATGGATGCGCGCAGTTCCTCGGTGGAGATGGCTTCGTTGCCGATGAAGGTGACGCGTCGAACGCTGACTTGATTGTGCTCGGTCACCTTGAACTTCACGGTGACTTCGTTGTTCTGTTGCGGGACGATCTCGCTAGTCGCTTCCGCCAGGAAGTAGCCCTTCTCAGCGTACATGTCGCGGATCTTCTGAATGCTGCGACGAATCGCAGGGCGGCTCAGAATCGTGTTCTCCTTCACCTCGATGGCTTCCGACAAATCGTCCGATTCGATCTCCGCGTTGCCTTCGAATTCCACACCGGAAATGTTGGGGCGCTCGCGCACGAAGAAGCGAAGCACCACGGTATTGTCGGCGCGTCTGAGGTCGACCTGAATGTCGTCGAAGAACCCCGAGTTGTAGAGCTCGCGCACGTCGGCGGTGAGCTCCTCGGGCTGGAAGGACTCGCCGACCCGCTCTCGGAGATACGACTTGACGTCGCGCGTGGCGATCCTGCGGTTGCCGGCTACCTTGATTTCACCAATGGGGATCCCGCGGGCTTTCTCGGCTTCGCTAGGAGGCAGGCGCGGGATGTTGACGGGAGTCGGCGGCAAGCCGGCAGCCTCGTCTTGTTCGGCGTCCTCAGTGCTCGTGGCGTCCGACCCGGCATTGGCGGCGGGTGGCTCTGGGTTTGCTTCGACGGCCGCGTCCGGGCTCGGCTCGGCCGGGGAGGGAACTCCGGCAGGCGAGGCCGCGCCTGCCGCGGGCTGAGCGAAGGCAGGTGCGGTCATGGTCATGCCCAACAGCAAGAAGAGAGCGCACGAAAGCGCCAGCGCGACGTGACCCGGGCTCGAAGGCACCCTGCACCACCGCCAGGTGCATGCGTGTCGAAGAATCAGCCAAAGACGTGAAGGCGGCGTGGCGTCGGCGCGGGCCGGGGTCCGCCACGTCCGTCCGGCTCGAGACACTAGCGCGATCCGCATTGAGGCTCGGGGCGAAAGGTCGAGCACGCTGTCTCGTTGACCTGGAAGTGTTGAAGGTAAAGGTGCACGGGGCTGGTCTGCCGAACAGGAAAAGCTAGATCGCGCCAGGCGTTAGCCCAGAGCGAGCGCCAGCTCAAGCGGGGGCCTGATTTTTCCAGCTTTGTCGGGGGGGCGAACCATACGCCAGCGCGTTTCCCTGCGCGCACAAAATCTGGGACGAGCCGTACTGCTCGGCCCGCTGGTCAGCTGGCTCATACATCGAGCGCCTCCGCTTCCTCTGCCCGGTCCATGATGAAGTGAAAACGGGCCGACGGGTCGCGCCCCATGAGCTCATTGACGATCCGGTCGGTCTCGAGGGCGTCCTGGATCGAGACCTTGAGCAGGCGACGCGTTTTCGGGTTCAGGGTCGTGTCCCAGAGGACCTTCGGCATCATTTCACCGAGCCCCTTGAACCGGGTCACGTCTGCCTTGTGGCTTTTGTGCTTGTTCAAAATCCGCTCCTTGTCGCGCTCTTCAGCCGCCCAATAGGTCTCCTTGCCAATATCGATCCGGTAGAGAGGAGGCACCGCCACGAACACCTTGCCTTCGCGAATCAGCTCGGGCATGTGCCGGAAGAAGAAGGTCAAGAGCAACGTCGTGATGTGATGACCGTCGGAGTCTGCATCGGCCAGCAAGATGACTCGCTGGTAGCGCAGCTTGTCGACGTCCAGGCCCTTGCCGATTCCGCAGCCCAGCGCGGTGACCAGATCGGACAGCTCCTTGTTTTCCAGTACTTTGTTTATCGCCACGCTCTCGGTGTTCAGTACCTTACCTCTCAAAGGTAGGACGGCTTGTACGGTGCGATCACGCCCTTGCTTCGCCGAACCACCGGCAGAGTCACCTTCGACGATGAACAGCTCCGTACTGCTCTTGTCGGTGGACGAACAATCGCTCAACTTGCCCGGTAGCGTGAGCTTGCCGCTGGTAGCGGTCTTCCGGCTGACGGACGCCGAAGCGGCGCGTGAGGCTTCTCGCGCTCTGGCGGCGAGCACGATGCGCATCACGATTTGCTCGGCAGTCGAACGGTTCGAGTTCAACCACTGTTCGAGTTGAGGTCGCACCGCGCCGTCCACCGTGGACTGCATTTCCGGGTTGTTGAGACGGTCTTTGGTCTGGCCCTGAAATTGCGGGTCGGTGATGAAAATACTCAGGATACCGATCAGACCTTCGCGAATGTCCTCGCTTATGATGTTGACTCCCCGCGGCGTGAGCTTGTGTGTCTCGATGTAGTTGCGCACGGCTTTGGCGACACCGGCGCGCAGGCCGTTGTCGTGTGTTCCCCCGGAGCCGGTGGGGATGCCGTTGACGTAGCTCTGGACGTGCTCCTCGGTGGCCTCGCTCCAGCGCAGCGCGACCTCCACCCGGGCGCCGTTGTCACGGAACAGCAAAAAGGCCTTGTCATGGACCGGCTTTGCGCGTCGCGACGTCAGCAGCTGATCGAGGTACTCGGCTATGCCTTCGGCGTGGTGGTAGGTCTGGCGCGTCCCGTTGACCTCGTCCACGAAATGGATCTTGAGCCCCTTGTGCAAGTAGCTGGCTACTTCGAGGCGTTCGCGAATCGTCTCGGGGTTGAAGTCCGTTTTGGGGAAAATGGTGGGATCCGGGTGGAAGAACACCTGCGTTCCCGTGCCGCGGGCCGCGCCGAGGCGCTGGAGTTTGCCCTTGGGCTTGCCGCGCGAAAACTCCATCTGCCACTGCTTGCCGTCGCGCTTTACCGTGACGACGAGTCGAGCCGACAAGGCGTTGACGACCGAGGCGCCCACGCCGTGCAGGCCGCCCGCGGTCTTGTAGCTGTCGCCTTCGAATTTCCCACCGGCGTGCAGTGTGGAGTAGATGAGCTCGAGCGCCGAACGCTTGTGCTTCGGATGGATGTCGACCGGGACGCCTCGTCCATTGTCCTGCACGGTCACGGAGCGACCGTCCGGGTGCAGCGTGACGTGGATCTCGGACGCATGGCCGTTCATCGCTTCGTCGACGGAGTTATCGACCAGCTCCCAGACCAGGTGATGCAGGCCGGCACTTCCCACACCCCCGATGTACATCCCCGGTCGCTTGCGCACCGGTTCTAGTCCTTCCAAGACCGTGATGTCTTTTGCGGTGTAGTTGGCCATCAAATTCCCATCACTCTTCCTCGAGGGGTTCGGGCGCGCTGGGCGGCGTGGGCACGATGCTCACGAACTGGCCGCGCTTGATCACTTCACGGCCTTTGCCCCCACGGCTCGAGTTTTCGTACTTTGCGGTCGAAATGCGCTGCTCGCCACCCAGCGAAGTCTTGACCAGGAGCGCGTCTCGTTCGCCCTTGGCGGCGAGCATGCCGAGTAGGGTATCGCCGGCCCCGAGCTTCATCACCAGGACTCCCTTGCCTGGCCCCGCCAGATAGTTGATTTCCTGGATGTCGCAGAGTAGCGCCCGCCGCTGCTTCGAGACGGCTATCAGAGTCTCGTCGCCGCCGACGGCCTGCACGCCGACCAGCTCCGCTCCTTTGCTCGGGCGTGCGAAGCGCCGCCCGCTACGCGTGCTCGGCTCCTTGAACGGCCCGAGTCCGAAGGTCAATCCGTAACCGTCGCTGCTGACGGCGACTGCGTAGGTTTCCGGGAAATAGCCCTCGCGTTCGCTCAAGTCGCCGACGCTCCGCGGGTCGAGCGAGAGCGCTAGCAGGATCTTCTCTCCGTCCTTGAGCTTGAAGAGCTTCTGAATCGGTTCGCCGTACCCCGTGGTCGCAGGAACATCGATGATTCGGCAGGTGTAGGCGGTGCCGAAATTCGACAAGAAAACGACGCTGGCGCGCGTCGAGCCCGCGACCACGCCGAGCACCCGGTCTCCTTCGCGCAACCGAGTCGTGGTGGGATCTTTGATCTCGCGCTGGCGCTTCACCCAGCCGTCCACTGTCAACAGGACGTGGTTGTCCTCAGCGACGATCAAGTCCTCGGCGGAGAACTCGGGTTCGGTATCGATGGCCTCGATGCGCGTGCGTCGCTTTCCTGCGGCGCCAAAGCTCGCGAGCAGCGCCGCGAGCTCGTCCTTCACGATGCTCCATCGCCCCTTGCCTTCAGCTTCCCCGAGCAGGTGTTTGATCTCCCGGACGCGTTTGCGTTTTTCGCGCAGTTCTTTCTGGATCACCAGAATTTCGAGCCGCGCCAACCGATACAACTTCAGCTCCAAAATGGCATCGGTTTGCTCGGCGTCGAGCTTGAAGCTCGCCATGATTTTTTGCGCTGCATCCGCCTTGCCGTCGGAGCGACGAATGATGCGCAGTATCTGATCGAGCGCGTCGAAAATCGTGGCGAAGCCGTCCAGGATGTGGATTCGACGCTCCAGCGCCCTGAGCTCGTGCTCGAGCCGATGCGTGACGACATCGAGCCGAAAGTGCAGGAAATGCCAGAGAATGGAGCCCAGATCCAGGCGCTCGGGTCGCCCCACTTCGGGGTTTTCGGTTGGGACCAAGCAGGTCAGGTTCGCCGCGAAATTCGTTTGGAGCGGCGTATGCTTGCACAGGTAGGCCATGACCTTGTGCTCGTCGGCATCTTTCTTCAGATCGAGCTCGATGGCGACGTCTTCGGTCGACACGTCCCTGACGTCGGTGATCAGCGGCATCTTGCGGGATGCCACCACGTCGGCAATACGTTCGACCAGGTTCGCCTTGTTGACGCCGTAAGGGATCGACGTGATGACCACCTTCTTGCTCGCTCGCGTCGTTTCCCCGGCCTGCCAGGTGCCGCGGACTTTCAAGGTCCCTTGGCCTGTCTCGTAGACTTGTTTGATTTCTTCGGATGTGGAGACCAGCTGACCGCCCGTGGGGAAGTCGGGACCTTTCACGGTGCGGCAAAGCTCGCGCGCACTCAGCTCCTTGCCGGCCACCAGAGCGTCCAGCAGCCGGATAGAAGCGGTCAACACCTCTTCCGGATTGTGTGGCGGAATGTTCGTTGCCATTCCCACGGCGATTCCCGAAGCGCCGTTGATCAGCAGATTGGGCAGCTTCGCCGGCAGGACCACGGGTTCGGTCTTGGTCCCATCGTAGTTGGGGCGGAAATGCACGGTTTCCTGGCCGAGCTCCGCAAGTAGCTCACCGGAAATGGGGCTGAGTCGGCATTCCGTGTAACGCATGGCCGCGGCCGGATCGCCATCGAGCGATCCGAAGTTTCCCGAGCCGTCGACCAGCGGTGTGCGCAAGCTGAAGGGTTGGGCGATCCTGACCAACGCATCGTAGATTGCGGAGTCGCCGTGCGGATGGAAGTTGCCCATCACGTCCCCCACCACCTTGGCGCACTTGCGGTGCTTGGCATCGGCAGTGAGCCGCTGCTGCCACATGGTGTACAGGATTCGCCGCTGCACCGGTTTCAGGCCGTCGCGCACGTCGGGCAGCGCGCGACTGGTGATCACACTGAGTGCGTAGTTGAGATAGCGTGTCTGCGTGATCTCGTGCAAACCGACGGGTTCCGCCGCCGCCGGCTCGAACAGCTCCGCTTGGCCCCCCTTGCGTGAGCGCCGACGCCGAGGAGCTCCGGGTTCGCTGCCACCGGTTGGTTTCTTGGTCTTGCGGCTAGCCAATCGGACTCTCCTCAGCCACCTTCGTGGGCTCGGCATTCTCGGACTGGGGCCGGCGGCGCGCCCAGCGGGTGAATTCGGAAAGTCCCTGGCGCATGCTTGCGGTGCGGGCTGCCGGGTCGTGGTCCGCCGCCAAAAGCGGCATGGGGGGAGGGCGCTTCACGGATCGAAAGGTTTAGCTACCAGCTATCAGCGGCGTTCTGCCAGATTTTGGTTCTGCCCTCGGACGAATTCGTGCCGGGCAGGCAGGAGGCTCGGGTCGGGCCCCGTGCTAGTGAATCATTTCGTTAGAAATGATGACCAGAAAGCCATGTGAGCACCGGCTTAGACGAGTGGATTTGGGTCGATTTCGCCGCCCTCACCCAATTGGGGTGGCGAAATCGACCCATCAACGCAATGGAGACGGTGCACTAACTTCCCGGACGGTGTTGGTCAAGCCCGGTCTGTCAGTCGAGTCGGGGAGGCTCATCTGGATTGTCGTCAGCTTGCTGGCACCAGGGTTTGGCCCCTCGGCTTGCCGCTGCTCCGATGAGGGGAACGCCCGCGCCGATCAGAAGAGCCTCTGCGCACAACGGGGCACCGTGTACATGGCCGATCGAGTCGAGGTAAAGGGCACGTTGGTCCAACTGCGAGCGGTTCACGGCGGTTGCGAGGCATGCCCTGGCCACCTCACCCCGGGAGCTCCCCCGGGCGCGCGCTGCGAACTCCACCGAGTGTGCGCGGAGGTCTGTTGCGTTTGCCCGGAAACGGGGGGTGCCTTCAGCGTCGCGGCGTGCATCGGCGGCAGCTGCGCCGCCCGATCCGCGGCCTGCGACGCCGCGCTCGGCCAATTCGGGACGGCACTCTGTAGTCGTTGAGAGCACGGAGCGCGTCAACTCCGAAAATCGTTGATATCAATATCGTATTTTCTCATCCACCGGTGCACCTGCATGCGCGCCTTGCCGAGCTCTCGCCCAACTGCCGCCACGTTGCCCTGGTGGCGCCGGAGCAGCTCGGTGAGTTCTTCCGCAGAAGGGGTGACGTTGGGCGTTCGCATTGGGCCGGACGAAGCATCCGAACGAGTTCGGGGCTCCGTCGTCGCGGCGCCGTACTCGCCCATGGCGTCGCGCACCGCGTCTGGCAGCAACCGTTCGTGCAGTACCGAGCCGTCGGCGAGCGCGATGCAACGCTTGATGCAAGCCTCGAGCTCGCGCACGTTGTAAGGCCACTCGTAGTGTAGGAGCCCCGTCATCAGAGGAAAGCTCGGTTTCAGGTCGGGCCTCCCGTGACGTTCGAGGAAGGTGCGCACCAGAAGGTAGACGTCCTCCTTCCGTTCCCTGAGAGGTGGCAGCGTCAGCTGGTACTCATTGATGCGTCCGAAGAGGTCCTGGCGAAATTTCCCCTTGGTCTGCAATGACCCGAGGTCTCGATGCGTGGCGCACACGACGCGCACGTCGACGCGTTCGGGAGCCGTGGCTCCGACCGGAAAGACCTCACGATTTTGCAGGACCCGGAGGAGTTTGACTTGAGCCTGCTCTGGCATGTCACCGATTTCGTCCAGCAGCAGCGTGCCCCCTTCGGCCGACTTGAAAATCCCTGCCTTGTCGCGATCCGCTCCGGAAAACGCGCCTTTCTTGTAGCCGAACAACTCGCTTTCGATGAGGTTCTCCGGTATCGCGCCACAGTTGATGGCTCGAAACGCGCCGCGTCGCTCGCTCAGCCGATGCACTTCACGCGCGATCACCTCCTTGCCGGTGCCGCTCTCGCCCAAGAGGAGTATAGCAAGGGATGTCTTGGAAATGCGTTCGAGCTCTGCGCAGATCCGATCCATCTGGTAGCCACCGGCGGCGGCCCCGGGCTGGCGCGCGAGCCGGGCGAAGCCAGGCGTCAGAGTGCCGTCCAGGCGGTAGCCCAGGTATGCGTGCGCACCCTGCTCCACGAACTTGAGGATGGCGTCCCCGACTCGTACCTCGTGCATTGGCTCCAGCTCCATCTCGCTGATGAGCTGACCGTCCACGAACGTGCCGTTGGTGCTGCCGAGGTCGCGGATCAGCCACCTGCCGCGCTCCCAACGGATCTCGGCATGGCTGCGCGAGACCGCCTTGACTGGGAGCGTCATGTCCGCACTTGTATCGCGGCCGATGGTGACCCGGCGTCGCGAAAACGGCCAGGCCGCAGGCAACGCGCCAAACTCTTCCGCGTACAAAAGGACGAGCCCAGCCGCGGGTCCCTGACCACGGCTGTCGGGCGGGGCACCCGCACCGAACTCTTGCATTGCGCCAGTCGTCGCGTCGGCCATGTTCTCGGCTTAGCTTACGCTAAAGATGGCGTTTGGCGATCTCGGTCCAGGTGCCCGCGGGTTCCAGCTCCACGTAGCTCTTCCAGTAGGGGCGCGCTTTGGCGGTCTCGCCCAACTGCTCGTAGGCCATGGCCAGATTGAAGTAGGCGTCCGAAAACTTCGGATCGGCTTCGATGGCGCCACGGAAGAGGGGCACGCTCTGGCTCGGTTTACCCCGCTCGAGCATCACGTACCCCAGGTTATACTGTGCCTCGGGCTGGCGAGAGTCGATCTCGAGAGCTCTCTTGTACAGCTCCTCGGCGCCTCCAGGATCGTTGCGGCGAAAGCGGATGTTCCCCAGGTTCGTGTAGGCGATGGCCAACCAGGGGTCGAGCTGAATGGCCTCCAGATACAGCCTTTCCGCGTCGTCCATCGTGACCGGATCCTCGTCGAGCTGGCTGGCGCGCAAGTACAGCTCGTAGGCGGTGCGGGCGCGCTCGCGGCCCGCCGACGGCCGCAGCACGCGCACCACGTCGTCACGAAGCGAGCGGACCTCGAGGTCGAGAACCATCTGACCCGTGAGCGGTTCGAAGGCGCCATCGTGGGTGCGGACCACCACGCGCTGGCCGTCCGACACGATCCTGAGCTCTTGCAGCGGTCGCGTGACCTTGGGGAGGGAGCGCTTCAGTGCACCGATGGCTCGAGTGACGTCCCGCAGCCGCACCTTCTGTTCGAGCAGACTCTGCGCGGTCCTGAGCGCGATGAGATCCGAGAAGGTGTAGGCGCGTCGGCCTTTGCGACGACCCGTGGGGGATACCACACCTGTCTTGTCGAGCGTTCGCAGGCGGCCGGGAGTGAGACCCAAGAGGCGCGAGATCTCGCTGCGCGTGAACAGGTCCGTGAGCGGTTCACGATTCGAGCCCGCTTGCCCGAGTGGTTTTTCCGGCGGAAGCAGCTCTTGCTCCAGCACACGTCCACCACCGGGGCCGAACTTTACGTGGATGATTTTCTCGTCGGGCTTTTTTCTACGACCCATCTAGCATCGTCCCAACAAAGCGAGACCTTGGCGTACAACGCTTCCCGGTTCGCCTGCCGAGTCCCTGGCGCGCCTCGCGTTTCCCGGGAGTATGCCAGAATCTCGGATTTGGTGAAGTCGTCGGGTTCATCGGGCCTTCTGTTTGCGTCGACGCCCCTTGCGTGCTCCTGGCCCGTGGTTCGCGGTGACGTCCGTCTGTTCAGCGTCCTCGAAAACGCGAGCCTCGACTTCAACATCGAGTCGCACCCCATCGGGATCCTTGCGAACGAAGAGCTCGGCACGGACGCGGCCAATCGGCCCGCCGGCTCTGAGTTGCGCCTCCAGACAGGCGATACGGACGGCACGAATGCGCGCGTGTGGGTCGTTTTCGATCAGCCGTGACACGACCTCGAGCTGATGGTCGTCCACATTGCCACCCTTTGAACGAGTCAGCAGGATGATGCTCGTGGAGCCGTAGTAGGTTGCTCCCTCGCTTTCCGGTCTAGTCGCACCTTCGCTGACGACGTCCGCCGATTCGAAAAGCTCTCGCCACCGGTAGTCGGTACTCCGGTACATGTCCACGCGACGGCGTTCCACCAATCTCTGACCCCGAGTCTTCGCGATACCTGGTCCTCGTTTGGAACGCTTTCTCGGTGCGCGCGAGTTGGAGGCTCTCATGGTGGTGACTTTGCGGGCGGTCGGAGGCAAGGCGGGCGGGTCGGCGGCAACGTGATCGTAGTCCGATCTCCCACTCCAGGACGAAGTATGCGGCTGCTTTTTGTGGAACACGACGCTCGAGGCCACGACTTAACGAAGCGTGCCAGGCGATCATTGTGACGAACGCCAAGGGACATGCCTGTCGAAAACTGGTCCTTTGCCGTCCGCCTTTGCCAAGCTCTGAGCGAGAGGAAACGGCTATGGATTCGAACTATCAGGGCAAGGATCGTCGACGCCATCGGATGTATGTGACCCGCAACACCGAATACCACTTTCGCGATGACGTTTGCGTCGCGGTGAGAGATCGAAAAACCAAGACCTGGCTTGGCTCGCACCTCGCGCTGCGTCGCAAGCTGACTGGCGGCGTACGCGTTCTGCCCAATGGCACTGCGATTCCCGTGCTCGATCCGCCAGATATCGGCGAGGCGCTCTACTTCAGTGACGAGGAGGGTCGTGAGCTGATCACCAGCAGGCTGTGCAGCGTCGAGCGTCCTGCGAAGCGACTCGTGACCGCGTACCCGGCGGCGAGTTGAAACGCGGCTGAAATGAGCTGCGCGTACTTGTTCAACCAGTGCCCATGCGCGAACGGAGTTGCGCTGGCATTGTCCGCGATCCGTGAGAGAAGTGCGTAGGGAGGTTCGCGCGCAGTGCGTCATGGATCGAAGACCCTTCGGTTTTACGCACGAGCCTCGAAAAATAGATTAGGAGTGTCGTCGAGGTCGGGGCACAATCGACAGCGGATCGAGACGATGGCAATGAGTCAACCATTCGACATGAACGACAACAGAGATCCCAGGGCTGTACGCATCTTGGCAAAGAACATCTATCGTGAGTTCCGCGCGAATGGCTTCTCCGAGCAAGACGTTCTGGCGCTTGCTGGTGAGTTGCTGACGCTCGTCACGCACGAAGTTCGTGAACAGAAGCTGGAGCCCACCGAAGCGCAACCCTGATCAGGCGCGCTCAACGCGCCCATGCTGCCTCGGGATCTCGAGCCAAGGGCAGTCGGGATCTGCCCGAGCCAGGCCGTCATCCGGGACGATTGCAGTGTGGCGGTATCCGGAGGCCTACCTGGCGGGCGGCCTCTCTGCCGCAGGTTCTTTTCCCGGCTGTTCCCCGTGGAGCGAGTTGACACGACACCCCCGTCTCAGAAACTGTAGCCGCAGCCGACTGTGAACCCGCTCAACGAAGACGACAACCGTCCTTTTACCATTGTTGTTAGCGAAAAGGGGGGCGCTGAGCGCAGGCAAGCCTTCCACACCACGGAGCTGAACGTCGGCAGGGTGCAGGGCAATGAGCTGATGCTACCCAAGGGGAACGTGTCGAAGCGACACGCTCGTCTGCTGTTTCGCGACGGCCGCTTCATCGTGACTGATCTGAACAGCACGAACGGCACTTACGTGAACCGACGGCGCATTGCGCAGGCGACCATCGTGCGAGAGGGTGACCGAATCTACATCGGTGACTTTGTCTTGCGCATCGAGTTCCAGGCCATCGACACCTTCGACGAGAAGACGGGCAGCACGGGCCGTCCCAGTTTCACGAGCGTTCCCGATCGCGCGTCGTCGTCCGATGCCGGCTTGAAAGACCAGTCTGGTGAGAGGGAGTCGCTGGAAGACAAGGAGCAGTCGAGCGAGCGGCCGTCACTGCCATCTTCCGGTGACGCAGCGCATACCCCGGGACGAGCCGCACGGCTCGATTCGGATGGACCGACCCCGAATCTCGCCGTGCGTGAGCGCATTGCCTCCCCGGATCCCGGGAGCGAAGAGCAAGTGGAGCACAGCGTCGCCAGCAAGAATTTTGCAACTGCTGCTGCTCGGCATCGAACCGCGGTGCACGCGATCGTCAGCCACGTGCTCGCGAGTGTAGGAGAGGAAGAGATAGGTTCATCACCGTCCGCAGAGCTGGCGCAGCGCGTCCGGGAGCTGGCACATGAGCAGGCGCGCCGCCTGGCCGAGGCTCACGAACTCGCCTCGGAGCTGGCACCCGAGAGCGTCGCCAATGACGCCGTGGCCGAGTTGCTGGATATGGGCCCCCTCGTGGGGCTCTTGGCGGATGCCAGCGTTTCGAACATCGCGATACCTCGCTACGATCAGATGATCGTGACTCGCGCAGGCAGACTGATGCCGATGTTCCCAACCTTTTCGTGCCCCTGGTCCCTCAATGCAGCTTTGCAACGACTTGCCGACCGCGCGCAGGGCTCACTGGCTAGCGCGAGCCCGATTGTGGACTTCAGGCTGCCCGACGGCACGACGGTCTCGGGAGTGCGTGGTGAGGCTGCGCCCACGGGAACCTTGCTGGTCATTCGCAAACCTCGCCGCATCACGTCGACTCTGGAAAAGCTGGTGCGCAGAGGCGCGATCTCCCGCGCGATAGCCACCTTTCTCGAACAGTGCGTGGCGGCCAGGCTCAATCTGTTGATCGTCGGACCACGTGACGAGGGCGCTTCGACCCTGCTGAGCGCCCTGGCCGCTGCTACTACGGGCGAGCATCTGGTGGCGCTCAGCGCCAGCGATGACGTCGTCGCCCACACCGATGCAGCGACCCGGCTCAACCTCGCGGAAGTGGGGCACGACGCTGTGCGCTTGATTCAGGTGGCGGCTCGTATCCCCGAAGCGCGGCTGATCGCCAGTCTGTCGGACGCGAACCTCGCTGCAGCGGCCATCCAGGCTATCGGAGACGGAATCGACGGAGTGCTAGCGTCGTTTCGGGCTGCGGATCTCAGGCGAGCGCTGGCCAGGTTGCCGGCCGATCTCACGCTGGTCCGGGCGGGCATGAACCTGGATGCCGCCCGCGAGTGGGTCCGCAGTGCTTTTGACGTGGTTATCGAAGTGGCACGCCTCAGGGACGGCAGAATCCGCGTGCTCAGGGTTGCGGAGTTCGCCCGCATCGGCCCCGAGGGCCTGGAGCTATCCGATATCTTTCGGTTCGTGGTCGAGCGGGTCGCCACGGGAGGGGCCATCGAAGGCAGCTTCCTGGCCGGCGACCGCCCTCGAGTCGTCGAGCAAATGAACGCCCTCGGTATCGAAACGGACCCGGGTCTCTTCTCCCGGACGCAGTCTCGCTAGCGGCCAGACAGGGCGCTGCTGCACAGAGCTCAAACGCTGGGCTGAGTTTGGCGCGCCTTCTTGATCTTCTGCCCGAGCCGCCGCCGCTTGATGGGTCCCAATTTATCGATCATGAGCACGCCGTTCAAGTGGTCGTTCTCGTGCTGGATGGCGACTGCCAGTAGCCCCTCGGCTTCCAGTTCGAAAGGAGTACCCGTGGTGTCGAGCGCCCTGACACGCACTCGTTCCGCACGTTTGATTTCCTCGCTCCCACCCGGGAACGAAAGGCAGCCTTCCTGATAGGTCTGGGTGCCATCGAGCTCTAGAATCTCGGGGTTGATGAACACCTTGAGAGCGCTGGGCTCGTCCTCGTCGGCGATGTCGATCACGAAAATGCGCTTCAGCACGCCGACCTGGTTGGCGGCCAAGCCGACCCCAGGCGCGGCGTACATGGTTTCGGCCATGTCTTCTACCAGCTGTCGAATTGAATCGTCGACTTCAGCAACCGGCTCCGCCACTTCACGCAGACGGGGGTCCGGGTAGACCAAGATCTCTCGGAGTGCCATCGGAGTCTCAAATTAACACCGGGATTGGGGCTGCGCAACCGGGCCCGGCAGGCTACTCGGGCTCGCCGCTGGGGGGCTTGACTTCGGGGTACACCAGGGGGCCCCAAACGTGGGCATCCGTGCCACAGAGCTCCCACTTCGGATGAGCGATGTGGGGCGCCTCTTCGATGCTCTCGGGTCCGGCCCAGTCCACCGCTGCGGGTCTGCCGCGCGGGCCGAGCATGACCGGCGCCACGAAGGCGTGCAGCTCGTCCGCGAGGCGATCGGCCAGCAGACTGCCGGCGAGTTCCGCACCTCCCTCGCACAGCACGCTCACCACTTCGCGCGCGGCCAGCTCGTGCAGCGTTGCTGCCATGTCGCAGCGCCCCTGCGCGGTTTCCGGGACGTGTATCACACTGACACCCTTCTCCTCAAGAGCCTCCGTGACGCCCCGCGCGCTCTGTTCCGTGGTCACGATGCAGGTCGGAAACTCGTGCGCCGTGGCTATCAAGCGACTGGTGGTCGGCGTTCGCAGCTTGCTGTCGATGACCACGCGCGCGGGCGAAGTGCCCCCCACGTGTCGGACCGTCAGGAGCGGGTCATCCGACAGGACCGTGTTGATTCCGACCATGACCGCGTCGTGTTCGGCGCGCAGCGCATGCACCTGTTTACGTGCCACGTCGCCTGTTATCCACTGCGAGTCCCCCGAGCGGGTTGCGATGCGCCCATCGAGCGACATGGCCAGCTTGAGAGTCAGATAGGTTTCCTGGCGAGTAATGTACTTCGTCCAGGCTCTGATCAACTCCTGAGCTTCTTCCTGACACACGCCCACGCTGACCTCCACCCCGGCGGCGCGCAGTCGTTCGATGCCCCCTCCCGGCACGTTCGGGTTCGGATCCGCGCAACCCACGACCACGCGCTGGATGCCTGCCTGGATGATGGCGTCCACACAGGGCGCCGTGCGCCCCTGGTGGTTGCAGGGCTCCAGCGTAACGTAGAGCGTCTTGCCTCGCGCGCGGCTTCCTGCCTGCTTCAGCGCCACCACCTCTGCGTGCTCCAGACCGGCGGACTCGTGGAAGCCTTCTCCGACCACCAGCTCGCCGTCGGCCACGAGCGAGCCGACGTGGGGATTGGGCGAAGGCTCCCCGAGCTTGCCCAGGGCCAGGGCTTTGGTCATCAGTTCTTCATCGAGCTTCGACATGCCGGCTAGCCTCCGGGTCTCGAGCGAACGATGTCGCCCATCTCGCGCATGAACTCGTCGATATCTCTGAACGACTTGTAGACACTGGCGAAGCGCACATAGGCGACCTCGTCGAGAGCCTTCAGCCGCGCCATCACGCGTTCGCCGATCACGAGCGAGCGCACTTCCTTCTCCGAGTTCTCCGCGAGCTCTCGTTCCAGCGCCTCGGCGGTCTCTTCCAGCTGATCCTGGGTTACCGGGCGCTTGTTGCAGGCTATTCTTAGGCTGCGGAGAAGCTTGTCACGTGCGAAGGCTTCTCGCTGACCGTTCTTCTTCACCACGGTTGGAAGGGAATACTCCACACGCTCGTAGGTGGTGAAGCGCCGGTTGCATCCATCGCATTCGCGACGTCGCCAGGTGACGGTCCCTCCCGCAGCGAGGCGCGAGTCGATCACGCGACTATCGGTGCATTTACAAAACGGGCACTGCATGACTCAAAAGCTGCGAAAGCTCTAGTCTTGGAATCTGGAGAAGACGAGTGTGGCGTTGGTTCCGCCGAAACCGAAGGAATTCGACATGACGTGGTCGAGTCGACGTTCGCGGGCCTCGAGGGGGACACAGTCCAGGTGACACTCGTCATCCTGATCTTCAAGGTTGATGGTGGGCGGTACGATACCGGTGTTCAGCGCTTGAATACAGATCGCCGATTCCACGGCTCCAGCGGCACCGAGCAGGTGCCCCATCATCGACTTGGTGGAGCTGACCCAGAGCTTTCGATCGGTGGCATGGGGCCCGAAGACTGCGGCGATGGCTCGGGCCTCCTCGAGATCTCCGGCCGGAGTCGAGGTTCCGTGAGCGTTGATGTAGCCGATGCGCTCGGGCGTCAGTTGGGCGTCTCGCAGGGCTTCCCGCATGGCGCGGGCTCCCCCCTTGCCATCGGGTGCCGGCTTGGTGATGTGGAAGGCGTCGCTGGTTGCTGCGTACCCCACCACCTCGGCTAAAATCGTCGCCCCGCGCTTCTTGGCCCGCTTGAGCGATTCCAAAATGAGCGTGCCTGCCCCCTCGCCACAGACGAAGCCGTCGCGCGCCTTGTCCCACGGGCGACTCGCCTTCTTTGGCTCGTCGTTGCGGCGACTCAGCGCATGCATCGCGCTGAAGCCGCCGATCCCGATGGGCGAAATGGTTGCCTCCGCGCCTCCGCTGACCATCACGTCGGCGCGCCCCGCCTGAATCCAACGCAAAGCCTCACCGAGTGCGTGCGCACTCGACGAGCACGCGCTGGTGTGTGCGAAGACCGGCCCCTGGAACCCGTGGTGGATCGAGATCTGGCCGGCGGCCATATTGGCGATCAGCGATGGTATGAAATAGGGGCTGACCTTGCCCGGTCCACGCTTGTCGACGGTCAGCGTGCAGCGTTCCAGATTCTCCAGGCCTCCCAGCCCCACGCCGATGAAGACGCCCACGTGTTCGCGCTCTTCGTCGGAAAGATCGAGATCGGCCTGATCGAGTGCCAGTTGAGTGGCGCCCATCGAAAAGGGAATGAAGCGGGAGACCTCCTTCAGCTTCTTCCTCGGCATGTACACGGCAGGGTCGAAGTCTTTGACTTCGGCTGCGATTCGCGACGGATAGCGCTGGTCGGCGTCGAACAATGTGATGGGTCCGGCGCCGCTCTCACCTCGTATCAACGATTCCCAGGTCTTGGTCGTCCCGGTGCCGTTGGGCGTGACCAACCCCATACCCGTAACCACCACGCGTTCCATAGTGCTCTTCATGGCTTTGCGAGTGCGGTGAATCTTGGATTCGCCGCACGAATCAACAAAGGATTTCCTTGCCTCGATAGGCTGCCAGGGTCCGAAAGTCGCATGGCCTCGCGGAAGACCGGGCCACGCGACCTTTGGGGCGAAGCCGAGTGGACGATGGCCGGTTTGACGAATCGAGTCCGAGAGGCGCCGCGTTCGGCTCGGAGGCCCAACGGCACGCCAACGCCGAGTGGACTACGGAGACAGGACACTGGGAAGCCGACGAAAGGCCATCGAGGCCCCGAGTTAGCTCGAAGAGTTCTTCTCGATGTAGTCGATCGCATCCTGCACGGTGCGTATCTTTTCCGTGTCTTCGTCCGGGATGTCGATCTCGAACGCTTCCTCGAACGCGAGCACTAGCTCCACGAGACCTAGCGAATCGGCGCCCAGGTCGTCGATGAACGAAGACTCCGGCTTGATGTCCTTTTCATCGACGTCCAGCTGCTCTTTGATGATTCGCTTGACTTCGGCCTGCACGTTTTCTGCCATGTTGCCTCCAGGGGGTGCCCGGGTTGCGGGCTAACCAACCATTTTCTCCTCGTTGCTAGTCCTTGATTGCGTGCAAAGTTATGATTTACACATACATGCCGCCATTGACGCGCAGCGTCTGGCCGGTAACGTAAGCGGCCTCGTCGGAGGCCAAAAAGGTGATAGCCGCGGCCACCTCGAGCGGCGTGCCCGTGCGGCCCATGGGCACCGACTTGAGCATGTGAGCTCGTTGCTCTTCATTCAGCCCCGCTGTCATGTCGGTATCGATGAATCCTGGCGCCACTGCGTTCACCGTGATGCCGCGGGTCGCATACTCTCGGGCGATGCACTTGGCTGCACCCTGAAGTGCGGCCTTGGTGGCGCCATACGCCGTCTGCCCCGGGTTGCCCATCTCACCCACCACGGAAGACAGGAAGATGATTCGACCATGCTTGTTGCGCATCATGCTGCGGATGCAGCCCTTGGCCGCGG
This sequence comes from uncultured delta proteobacterium, assembly GCA_963809955.1. GTDB lineage: Bacteria > Myxococcota_A > Polyangia > Polyangiales > Polyangiaceae > JAICQQ01. The sequence goes on along the minus strand of CAWELQ010000020.1, from coordinate 282,066 downwards.
CGATGGCTCCGCGCACGTTGACCGCCATCATGCGATCGAAGTCGTCGGCCTTGAGTCGCAAGAGCAGGCCGTCCATGGAGATGCCCGCGCTGGTGACGAGAATGTCCAAGCGCCCCGCCTGCTTCGCTACTCTCTGCGTCGCCTCTTCGCAGGCGTCGGCATCGGCCACGTCGAACTGGACGATTTCCGCGCTTCCGCCACGCTGCCGCACTTCGTCCGCTGCCTGTCGCGCCGCGGCCTCGTTGGCCACGTAACCCAGCACGACTTGGGCGCCCTGCCCCGCGAGGGCCATGGCCGCCGCTCGGCCGATGCCGCGCGAACCGCCAGTAACCAGCGCTACTTTTCCATTTAGATCGAACATCAGAGACTCAAATCACACGTTCCCCGAAGGGGTGGGCTTGGGCGCGGCCGTGTTTACCACCGACTCCGGCGAAGTGAAGGACAAACTTACACCGAGCCTCAACAACCGCGGTGCACGCGCCGGAATCCGAGGATGTTGCCGCGCTGCGTCGGAGCCGAAGGCGCTACGGCTCAAGGAACTCCAGCGCCTCGGCGACGGACTCGAGGTCGCTCACGTTGAAGACCTCGAGGCGCTTGTCGATCCGTTTGGCTAGTCCGGCCAGGACCTTGCCTGGCCCAATTTCGAGCGCCTTGGTCACTCCGGCGTCCACCATTCGCTGGATCGACGCATGCCACAGAACGGGAGAGTCGACTTGTCGGACCAATAGGTCGGCTATTCGGTCCTGGGCCGAGTTGGGCTCGGCCTCGACGTTCGAGATGACCGGGAAATTCAGGGGACCGATCGACACGCGGGCCAGACTTTCTCGCACCGTCATTGCCGCCGGCTCCATCAAGCTGCAATGGAAAGGCGCGCTCACCTTGAGGCTGATCGCCCTGACCTTCCGGCTCTTGCTGAACTCGATCGCCCGGTCGACAGCGCCCTTGGTGCCCGCGATCACCGTCTGGCCGGGGGCATTGAAGTTGGCCGGAGCAAGCACCTCACCCTGTGCGGCTTCGTCGCAGATCTGGGCCACCTGTTCTTCGCTCGCGCCCATCAATGCAGCCATGGCTCCCGCACCCTCGGGCACGGCTTGCTGCATGGCGCGACCGCGCGCGCGAACGACGCGCACGGCGTCCTCCAAGTCGAGTGAGCCGGTGGCGACCAGCGCGCTGTACTCACCTAGCGAGTGTCCGGCGGCGAACCTGGGTGGGCGTAAGCCAGGCGCGGCTTCGCGAAGCGCTTCCAGCGCCGCGACACTAGTCGCCACGATGGCGGGTTGAGCATTCTCGGTGCGCACGAGCTCTGCTTCGGGCCCCTCGAAACAGAGCCTCGAAAGTGGAAAATCGAGTGCACGATCCGCGGCTTCGAATACCGCGCGGGCTCGCGCCGAGCCTTCGAACAGTGCCCGTCCCATTCCCACCGCCTGTGACCCCTGACCCGGAAAGAGCCAGGCGTAGCCTTGGTTGGAAGACAGCACTACTCGGCTCACGCCTGTTCGTCTTGGCTCTCTTCGGTGTTCAGTACGTTGCGGCCTTTGTAGAAGCCGCAAGATCCGCATACCCTGTGCGGGATCATCGGAGCTTCGCAGTTGGGGCAGCCCACGATGGTGGGGGCACTGACCTTGTCATGTTGAGCGCGACGCATGTCGCGTTTGCTGCTGGTCTTTCGGCGCTTCGGAACGGCCACGGCTTGTTACTCCTTGGGATGCTTTTTCTGCCCCAATCGCTCTTTGAGCTCTACCAAAGGTGCCAGCCGCGGATCGATCGGGGCGACAGGAGCGCCACGAGGACCAACTGAGCTGGTCTCTGGTGAGGCCGACTCCTGTTCGGAACCGGACCCAGGGGCGGCTCCCCTAGCGTCAACAGGCAACGAAGGCAAGTCCTGGCGTACCGGAAACATCGGAAGCTCCAGCAGAATGAACTCCCGGACATAGGAATCCAGGATGATCTGCTCCCCATCGTAGGTGTCCTCGGCGGCGTCGCGCTCGTCGAGCACCGGTGTGTGCGCCCAGCCACCTCCGGAGCCGTGGTGCCGAGCCGGCCGTTTTTCTCGGTCATGAGGCCGGTGCTTATGGGGCCCGCGTTCCCGCGGGCGTCGGCCGCCTGCCCGCTCGCCGCTGGAACGCGAGGCCTTGGCGGCGCTCTCCGAGGAAGCCAGGGAAGCGCGGGGTTGGGGGGCCGCCCTGCGCAGCAGCAGGAAGATCTCCGGCGTGAGGCTCAGGGTGATCGGGGCCAGGGTGCGGGCGCAGGGCACCACCACCTCCACCCGGGCGCGACCGCGCACCAGCACCTCTGCACCATTCTTCGAAAGCTCCACGTCCAACTCGCCGGGCCTTTCCCCGGGGGTCGCCTCGGTATTCTCGAGGGCGGTGCGCAGCCATTCGACCGTGATTTCCCCCGCTAGATGCTTGGGGCCGTCGTCGAGATCACGGACGGGGACCACGAAGCTCTGGGTCGAATGAGGATGTGCCATACGGGTCGGGGTTAGTAGCGCTGTGGCCTGGTCCTCGCAAATGGAGTGGGAAATGTGGTGGGAAACGTGATCGGAAACGTGATGGCAGGCGCGACCGAGCGGGTGGGTCAGACGGGGGAGATGCATCGGGGTCGCTAGCGCCTTCTCCGATGCGATAGCGTGCTCGGCATGGACATGGCTCCAGCAGTACGGAAGTGGCTCCCCGACGGACCTCGCGCTCGTCGCTCCGTGCTGGCGGTTCTGGTCTACACTCTCGCGACCGGGGTGTTTCTTCTGACAGCGTCGCCCCGGACGCTCGCCACGCATACGCCGGCCAACCACTTCGCGCTTCTGGCCGAGGCGTGGCTGCACGGCCATCTGTCCCTGCCCGGTGAGCCCCCCGCCTATGCGAGGGGAAACGACTTCGCCTATTTCGATGGCCGTTGGTACGTCACGTTCCCGCCGTTTCCTGCCGCTCTGTTGGTTCCTGCGGTCTGGCTGGCTGGAGGCGAAGCCGCTCGCGTCGCCGACGGCCGAATCTTCGTTTTGTTGGCGGGAGTGGCTCCGGCCGTGCTCTTCCTGGTGCTCGAAAAGCTGAGGCGGATGCGCGAGAGTCGGCGAAGCGAGCGGCAGAACGTGGTCCTGAGTCTGCTGTTTGCTTTTGGAACGGTCTACTTCTTCAGTGCCGTGCAGGGGACCGTTTGGTACGCGGCGCATGCCGTGGCGGCCGCGCTCGCCGCCCTCTATCTATTGTTCGCGCTGGACGCCGAGCGCCCGCTCTTGGCCGGCGTCGTACTCGGGCTCGGCTTCCTCACCCGCGCGCCACTGATACTTGGCGCTCCATTGTTATTGTTCGAGCTGTACCGAGTTCATGGCGCAGGAATACGCGGGAAGGGCGAGGGATGGGGACATTTCGTCAAAGCGCTTGCATGCTTCGCGGCTCCGCTGGTTTCGGCACTGGCGCTGGCGCTGGTCCTGAATCAGCTCAGGTTCGGCGACTGGTCCGACTTTGGCTATCGACACCTGGCGATCCGCTGGCACGGGCGCATCGAACGCTGGGGGCTGTTTCACTATCACTACCTTGCCAAGAACCTGGGCGTCCTCTTGACCAGCTTGCCCTGGCTCACGCCCGCCGGAGCTCCCGTACCATTTCGGATCAATGCCCACGGGCTGGCTCTCTGGTTCACCACTCCCCTGTACTTTTGGTTGCTCTGGCCGCGACGTTGTCCACCGCTCTACAAATCACTCGCGCTGACGGCGCTGCTCGTGGCCTTGCCGACGCTCTTCTACCAGAACACCGGGTGGGTACAGTTCGGCTTTCGCTTTTCGAACGACTACGCGGTGTTCCTCTTCGCGCTCTTGGCGCTCGCAGGGAACCCACTAGGACGGCTCTGGCAGGCCGCGGCGATCGTGTCCGTGAGCGTCAACGCTTTTGGCGCGTTCAGCTTCGGGCGGTCGGCGTACGCCGCCTTCTACTATGTCGACCCCACCCAGCGCGTGCTGTACCAACCGGATTGACCCGGCGGGTACGCCGCGCTGTTCGAAGGTTACGAGGAGTAGTTGGCGCGCGGGTGATGCAGGCCGTAGCGCTTGAGTAGACGACGGAAGTTCGAGCGGTCCATGCCCGAACAGCGTGCCGCTGCGGCCAGATTCCCGCGACACTTGGTGAGCGCTGCCTGCAGGTAGCGTCTTTCGAAGTCGGCCTTGGCTTCGCCCAAACCGTGGCCGTGGCGCAGGTGTTGCTCCGGGGACAGCGCTTCATCGAGCTCTTGAGGGCTCTCGAATTTGTGCGTGGGCTCGCTGCCACCGACGGACAATGAGGATGATTCGGTCTTCGTTTGAGGGTCGAGGGGAAGCACGTTGTGTAACCACCTTCCATTCGGCGGGCTAGCCGCACTGGGTTGTAGGTTTCTCAGTGGCTCGCGCGCTTGCTCGGCGCGCTGCTGGAGTTTGCGGTATTCGGTTGTAAGACGGTGATGGGCTGCAGCACGTTCGATGCTCGCGCCGAGCAACCCCGGTGCGGCCGGATTGATCACGCAATCGTAGGCGCCTACTTTGAGCGCGCGGGCGACGGCTGCCGAACTGTCCTCGCACAAGGCCACGATAGGGACTTCGGCGTTGCTCTGGGCAAGCGCGGTGACGACGCGCTCGAGGTCGCAGGTCTTGGTGTCGCACACCAGTGCCAGACCCGCATCGGAGCTCGCGCGTCGTCGTGAGAGCTCCTCCAGTTGGATCTCCTCGACCAACGCTTCGGGTCCCAAGCCCTCACGCACGAGGCTTATCACATCGGGCGCGGTCTCGAGCAGCCAGACCTGCGCGCACACGGCGCTGGAGCTGACGGAAGGGACGTTGGAGATGGCTTTCAAACTACCCACGCCCTACTCAACGGCACATCATCGAAAGTCTTTGGGGGCAAAGTGCCAGAAGTCTGTCGGAGGCCCCGCGCACACCCGCATTTGCGCGTCCGCGTTTTCATCCGAGCTGGAAACGTGAAAGGCTAAGTCGGCGGGATTGCTTACAGTCCGGGTCGCGTGGTGCTTGCGCCCAACGTGGCGATTTCGGGCCGGATTCTGGCCGCGCAGTGCGGCGGCGCCGAGCTGTGTCGAAGTTCGCCCAAAATGCGAGCGTCGCTCAGTACTTGAATCGTCCCTTCCGTTGGGCTAATCCCCCGCCATGGCTTGGACACTGCGTGCATTAATTGGATTGAGTTTTGGGCTGGGCTGCGTCCTCGCGGCCACGGCGTGTGACAACAGCGACGATGGTAGCGACTCCTCCGGCGGCTCGACCTCGTCCGGGGGAAGCACCACCGGTGGCGGCATGCTGGATGGGTTGCCCGTTCCTTTCATGGACGGTTGGGTTCCTCTCGACCAGAATACAGTCGGTATTCAGGGCGCGTTCTACACCTTCAACGACAACGCCGATGGCGGTGGCTCGGTGATCATGCCGGAAAGCTTCGCCGGCACGGGCACGGAAATTTGCGCTTCGGGCACCGCTGGGCAGGTCATGAACGGCGCCGACGGCATGCCCGATTACAGCTCCTATTGGGGCGCGGCAGTCGGCCTGAATCTCTCGCAGGTCGAGGGCAGCGATACGGCTTATCCCTACAGCGCGACGGCGAACGGCGTGACCGGATTCGCCTTCACCATCGCTGGCGATAATCCCATCCCAGCGAACGGCGAGCTCCGCTTCAACATCAAGGTGGCTGGCGACGACCACAACTACTGCAAGAAGATCACCATGGCTGGCGACAACACCTTCATGTTGGCCGACATGCACCAGGACTGTTGGAACAACGACTCGACTGCGCCCACGCCCGACCCGGCGAACCTCGAAGCGCTGCACTGGCAGTATGTGACGAAGACCACTCTGTCCTACGATTTTAGTATCTGCATTACCGCGCTCAACGCCCTCACGATGTGACCTGACTCAGGCCTCACCCTGGTCTCGCGCGTGACGCAAGCGACGCCTGGCGCCCTTCGGGGTTCCAGGCGTCGTCGCATTTGGGCATTGTCTTCGAAGCGCGCCGACCACTTCACTCACAGGGAGGGATGATGTGCGACACGGGCTTAATCTGTCGTCCGGCAAGCGCAGATGTGCGTCTAGGTCCGCTCCAGTCGTTGACTGCCAGACGGCCAGCGGGCACCTAGCTCGTCCGTGGATGTCCGGGGAGACGGATGGGATGGTGTGCGCACGCTGGAGCCGAGCTGCATTGCACAGCTGAAACGACTGGCCCGGAGGGGCCCCAGCCGCGATCCGATTTTCCGAGAGTTAGCCGACACGCGCCCGGGGCCGAACCACCGGGGGGAAGTGGTAGCTGTTGGTTTGTGCTTCGGGACACACGAGCAAAGTGCGTCGCGACTCCTCGCGGGGCCCAGTGAGCCTCCACGTCGGCTCGGAGCTTTCGAGTGTGGTGGGCGTTGCCCAACGTCTCGGTAACCCAGTCGCATCGGCGCATGTAGGTGGCGCGCTCCTCGACCGGCGACGGCATCGAGAAAGCTTGCGTCATTGCAGACATGAAAGGTGAAGTGCCGACGACTGTCCACGGAAGTGAACACTCGATGGGCTGCCCAAAGACGGGGGCCCGCGCGTCTTCGGTTGTGCTACGCTTTTCAATCGCTCCCATGGCTGCTCGGCAATCCCGCGCATCAGCAGCTTCGGAGCCGCGAAGCCATGAAGTGGAGCCAGACACTGGAGCGACCGAAGAGCAGTGCACCCCGGCGTCCCAGTGTGCGTACCCTGAGCATCGACGACATCGGCGTGGCCTACCAGCCCATCGTTGACCTCTCGGATGGATCCATCTTCGCCTATGAAGCGCTGGTGCGGTGCAAGGTGGAAGGGTTTCGCGCGCCGCCGAAGCTGTTCGCCGAGGCCGAGCGCGAGCACTTTTGCGGACGGCTCGGGCGCATGATTCGGGATGTGAGTTTCGCGGGTGACGTTTCCGCGGCGCTGTTCATCAATCTGCATCCCGCCGAACTGAGCGAACGTTGGTTGGTGCGCCCGGACGACCCGATTGGGTTCCACACCGCCGATGTGTATCTCGAGGTCACCGAGTCGGCGGCATTCGACCAGCCAGAGCTGACTCGCCGCGTCCTGAAGGACGTGTGCGAACGAGTCGACGCTCGCCTGGTGGTGGACGATTTCGGGGCGGGCTATTCCGATGTGTTCCGGGTGCTCGAGCTCGAACCCGATGTCGTGAAATTCGACAGGAACCTGATCTGCGGTGCCGATAGCGACAACGCCAAGCGGGATCGCTTGAACTACCTGGTCGATCTGTGCACGGAGCTCGGAGCCCTCGTCGTGGTCGAAGGCATCGAAACGGTGGGGGAGCTGCGGGTCGTTCGAGAATCCGGAGCTCCCCTGGCGCAAGGGTTTTTGATGGCCAGGCCCACCTCCCCGCCACCGCGCGTCATCTGGGAGCCTGCCTGGCTGGACGGTATCCAGCGACCGACGCTGCGTCCTCACCGCTAGCCCGGTAACCCCCGGGTAGGAGTCAGCGCGCGTCCGCGCGCACCGGCACTGGGTCCGGCGTGTCGTAGGGCAGCCCGAGCACCATGTGCAACCAGACGCCTGAGCCTTTCTCGCGGTCGAAGGCGCGCACCTCTCCGATGTCGCATTCGGGGTTGGCTCGCTGTGCTGGAAAGGAAGGGAGGGCGCCTGGCATCGAGCCGCACTCGCCGAGCGTTTCTCCTCCGTATGCCTCGAGCACCCCGAACTCGAACCCGACGCGCTTTGCTCCCCGTGTGATCCATTCGAAGGGCAACGAAAGGCCCACGAGATTGCCGAAGTCTCCCACGTCGGTCCGCATGAAGTTCGCTGTAACGCTCAGGACGAACCCCTGGCTCTTGTAGAGCGCGAAACCGAGCGAGCCGCCCCAGACCAGGGCAGGCTTCTCCGAGTGGATCGAATAGAACTCCGGATTGGACAGCTGGATACCCGTGGGTTGCTGGACGCCGAAGGTAAAGACGGCTCGCAGCGAGGCTCGGAAGTGACCGCCGAGAAAACCGCCCACTTCGGCACCTACGTAGGCGCCGCTATCGAAGCGCCGGCTGACCGTCATTCCGCCGAGCAGAGCGTTGATGAATGGGGTGCATCTGACGGCAGCGTCGTCCGGCACCTGCCAGGTCACGTCCTCGGACTGTGCTTCGACAGGCTCGGCCGCGGGTGCTTTGCGCCAGGGCGCGGCAGGTGCGGGTTGACCGTCGTATTGGAGGCCAGGGCTCGGCTGCGGGCTAGCTTGCGGTTCGACCCGGGGAGCAGAGGGGAGCGGGGCGGGAGGCGGTGATTCGTTGGCGGGCGGCCCGGACGCTTCGCCAGGAGGGGGATGCGAGGGCTGCGCTGGCATCTGGCTCGGGGTCGGCGCCGGGCCCGGGCTCTGGGCGGGGGCAGGTGCGCCCGGATCTGCGGGTGCAGGGGGGACTCGTCCAGGAGGCAGAGGATCGGACCAGGCGCGCATCGGTGCGAACAGGCCCACCAGCAAGCTCGCAATACCCCAGCGGACACCGCCCATGCCCATGCCCATCCCTGGTCCTTTAGCATCGTCTCCAGGAGACGTCCGGCCCTAATTCGGGTGGGCGGACGCTGTCTGGCATTCCCCCCGGCGCGGAGGCCACCTGAGCGGCGTAGCGATTGGCGCGCCTGGCAATCTGCGCCAGCGGCCGGCCCTCCACAAGGTCGCTCATCAGCACCGCAGCGAATGCGTCTCCCGCGCCCACACGGTCCCCCTCAGCGCCGCTCAGCGGGTGCCCCGGGGCCCGCGTGGCGCCGTGCTGGCTGTGAAACTCCGAGCCGCGCTGACCGAGCGTGACGGCAACCAGCTCGATGTTGGGGTGGGAGAGCAGCCAGTCCAGCCCCGAGCTTCCATGCGCCGCTGAGAGCGTCGCGAGCTCGGTTTCGTTGAGCTTGACGACGGTTGCCAAACAGAGCGCGGTTTCGATGACGGCCAGGTCGACGAACGGCGGCCTGAGATTCAAATCGCAGAGCCGCAAGCAATCGGCGGGAAGGCATTCGCAGGCGCGGGCGAGCGCGCTCAGAGACGCCGGCGTCCGCTGGGCCAAGGTGCCGAAGGCGATGGCTTGCGCTCGACCCAGAGCGGCTCGGAGCGCACGAGAAACCTGCATTCTGTCCCACGCGACCTCGGTGGCGACTCGATAGCTCGGTTCGCCATCGTGCAATGTGACTTCGACCGTGCCCGTCGGTGCCACGGGATCGAGCTCGACGAAGTCGACGTGGACACCAGCGCTGGCAAGCTGCTGGCGAGCGTTCCGGCCCAGTGGGTCCTGACCCACCCGACTTACCAGATAGGCGGGGCGTCCCAGCAGTGCCAGATGGTAAGCCAGGTTTGCGGCTGCGCCTCCCAGGCGCGCCCCGTCGGGGAACAGGTCCCAAAGCAGCTCGCCCCAGCTCAGAAAAGGCCGAAGCTTGCCTGGGATCCGTTCATTGGGCGCGAGCGGCATGGCACAAGATCTCACGCACGTCGGGCCGGTTGCAAGTGGGCGGAAGCGAGACTAGCGCCAGCGCCGCCTGGCGCTAGTCTCGAGAATGCCGATGACACCGACGGGTTCGAAAAGCGCGTGACGTTCGACGTCCTGGATCTACTCGCAGTCATCGTTGGCGTCCTGCACACGGTGCGCAAGCTCGACGTGATGAAGCGCCGTGCCAAAGACTACCCGAGCGTCTCCGCCGACGATTTCATGGCATGGCAGGAAAGTGAGCGAGCCGCGTACGCGCTCGGCAGCTGGGCCAGCATGTTGAAGATCGTTCTGGATCCGGCGCTGATACTCGTGGCCGGGCAGATCTCGCTGACCGGACCAGTGCTGCGGGGGCTCGGTGCGGCCATCGACATCAGTTGGGCGATCGCCGTCATCGTGGCTATCCGCCGCGCGGGACGGGCGCGCCGCCGTCGCGAGGCTCTGGGTATCGTGCTGAGCGATGCCCCCACCAATAGTGCGGGTTGAGGCGTCTGCCGGAGGCGAGTGGGGGAGGTTCGCCGGTGCGCGAGCGTATCAGCTCCTGTGACCCAGCTCGGCGCCCCGACTTCCGCACTCGCCATTCTTCTCGCCGAGCTGCTCGAGCTGCATTCGGCGACCAAACTCCGGGCGCGCCCGCACGGTGAGCGCGGGAGGGCGTCCCTGGACGCGCGCGAGTCGTTCGAACCCGGCGATCCAGGAGGCTGCCCGCTCGTCGGTCGTTGCTGAGTACTCTTCGGAGTAGTGTCAGCGTTTCCTGCGCGTCACCGGTTTAAACTCGGGCGTCTTCTTTTCGGTTTTGTCTTCGGTCTTGACCGTCTGGGTGGTGTCGTCCTTCTTGGCGTCGGTGTTGGCGGTCTGGGTGGTGTCCTTCTTGTCTTCGGTCTTGACCGTCTGGGTGGTGTCCTTCTTGTCTCGGTCTTGACCGTCTGGGTGGTGTCCTTCTTGTCCTCGGTCTTGACCGTCTGGGTGGTGGCCTTGTTTTCCACCGTCACCTTCGCCGCGGCCTGCTGCTCTTTGACCTTGTCTTGGGAGACCTTGGCCGCCTCGTCGCCCAGGAACTTCGCTTCGACCCAACCAGGAGACAACTCTCCGACGCCGGAGGGGAACTCGACCAGAACGAACTCATCCAGTGTGGCCAAACGATTGACGAAGATGTTCTTGTTCAGCTCCGCGACGGGCTCGACCTTCGTATCGGGCTCGTTGTAGACCTTCACGTCGGCCTCGAGCACTTTTACCACGCCCTCGGCTTCCTTTTCCTTGTCCTTGAAGCGCTTGACGTCGCCCAGTTTGGGCGCTGCGGCCTTCTTTTCTTCCGGCTTCTCGTCCACCGGCTTTTCCGCAACCGCTTGGGTCACGCTTGCGGAGGCTGATGCAACCGGGGACTCCTCTTCCGGGGTCTTCTTGAACATCTTGCACGCCACGAGCGCGCTCAGCAGGACCGCGAGCGCAAGCGTAAGGGTCCTGGTATCCGGTTTCGTCACCATAGCGTTCCTCCAATCCACTTCGAAAAGCGAGACTACACCAACTGGTGGCGGGGGCACAGCTCTCCACCTGTTCCGCCCATGTGCTGCGAATTGTCCGCAAAACCCGCTGTCGGGACTATTTGGGCGGAGGAGCCCAGGTGTTCTCCGGCTTCTTGCGTAGACATTTCTGAACGGCGTTCAGAGTCGCTTGTGGAGTGCTGTTGGGTAGATTCGGGGCGCCCATCACGTTGGTGAACAATCGATCCCAGGTGATGTCCAGGAACTCGCCGTGGTTGTCGAAACTGAGCCAGACGAACATGGCCCGGCCCTTGATGTTCGCGAATGGCACGCCACCGCCCTGTGGCCAGGCGCGTGAATCGTGGCTGTTGTTTCGGTTGTCCCCCATGACCCACAGCTCCCCTGGCGCCGCATGAAATGGGCCCTCTTTACCTCGACCTCGCCCGTCGATGTGCTCGTACATCGTCAAATACGAATAGCCGCTCAGGAACTCGACGTACAAGTCGGCTCCTTCGTAGGTGCCCGCCCGGCAGTGCGGGACCTCCCAACCATTGATGATGGGATGGCCATCGACCACTTCCAGGGTATCGCCAGGCAAAGCCACGACCCGCTTGATGAAGTCTTGTCGCTCAGCGTTTGGATCGGGATCGGGGTACTCGAAGACGATGACGTCACCATGCTTCGGTGGCATCCCGTCGTAGAGCCGCGTTTTCGTGAAAGGCACTTCGGGCCCGTAAGCGAACTTGTTGACGAAGATGTGATCCTGGATCTGGAGGGTGGGCAGCATCGACCCGCTCGGAATCTTGAAGGCCTCGACCACGAATGCCCGCAGCAACAGCGCCACTCCCACCGCGATCAGGATCGATTCGGCGTACTCCCTGAACTCACCGCGTTGCCAGGGGCCGAGGTGCCGCGCCACCAAGTCGCTGGCCGTTTGGTAACACTTCGAGAACTCGTGCTCGTCGAAGGGGTCTCGCTTCATCGAGGTGCGCAAGTTGGCGAGCGCCTGGGCCAACTGCTCGCGCGAGGCGGCGGAAATGTCGCGTGTTACCGCGCGCTTGTGTCGCCTCAAAATACGATGTGCTTCGTCCAGCAGGTGCCCGGCATGCTCGTAGGCTCTCCGCGTTTCCGTCGGTAGTTCTGCCCGCGACCCGATCCCCAGTTTGCTCGCAAACGGCAGCGAGTGCCGGAAGTGATTGAGGATGAGCTCATAGATCGTGAACAGAATGATGCCGGCGGGCACCTTCTGCTCGCCGATGAACTGGCGAACGCCGTTCACCGCGAACTCTCCTTCCGAGGGCAGCAGCAACACCAACGTGAGCAGCGCCAGCCCGAGTGGCACGATCACGAACCAGAGCGGCCAGAAAATGAAGCGGTAGTACTTGTTATTCACGAACTTGGGCTCAACGGCCGACTTGAAGTGGCCCTTTTACCTGGCGCGAAAGCGTCGGGCAACCTAGTGCACCGCCTCCATCGAATCGGGGCGTCGATTTCGCCGCCTCATTCCGTTTCGAACCGGTGCGTGCATTGCTTTCGGGCGGTCATTTCCAACGAAAATGATTCACTAGCCGACCGGGTCAGCCAGTGAGATGGACGTTTCGCGCATAGCAACTGGGCGTGCCGGGCTGTTCCCCGGGCAGCTTCAATCCATACTTTTTTTGGCGTGCCGCCTCATCCGGGCGCGACGGCCGGCTCCGGCTCCAAGCTGCGGGCCTGATCGGACCGACGGTCAGTCCCGAGCCTCCGAGCTTACTCCTCGCCGCGCTGGACCAGGTAGCTGACGTGCGCGGGCGAATCGGCGGGCCTCTGAGGAGGTGCAGTCGGCCCCAGGCGATCGCTGTTGTCGATAACTAGCATGTACCACCCAGGGGTGACCTTGATCGAGCGTTGCCACAGCTGGTCCTGCAGCAGCGGCTCCTGCAACACGGGGGGCATGGTCAATGCGGCTGCTCCGGGCGACGCCACGAATTGCTTGATCATCTGCCCGCCCAGCGCTTTGGAAACCAGCGCCACGTCGACGGCCGGCGTGCCGTCGAGCTTCGCCGTCAAATAGAGGACTTGGTCTTGATCCCTGATTTCGAAGCTGCCGATGTAATCCTGTTGCCCAGAATGGACTTCGGTTCGCTCGTTGACCAGATTGACCCGGTTGGTGGTTTCCACCACGAAGGGCTTGTCAGGCTTTTGCCCTTTGGGGATGAGACCCATGCTGAAATCCGTGTCGCCCTGTGAGTTGTAGCGGATGACGGTGAAGCCGCGCTTCAGCTGGCCCTGAACCAGTTTCTTCCCGATGTCATCCGGGTCGATGTCGGTCATGGCGAGCCCGGTGCTCGCCAGGGCACTTTCCACCATGAGCGTCTTGAAAGACGACGCGTCGATGGTGCGAGGGCGGAAGTAGATGTACATGGCGCCTTCGTGCAGCTGAAAATCGGGCGAGTATTCCACCAAACCCGAGGCTTCGAACCCGATGCGGCCGGTGAGGTTCGTCCACCCGTAGCCACTGCCGCCATACTGGATCACCAGGGACTTTCGTCCCTCCGTGTCCAAGATCTGGTGCTGGCAGCTGGTGGCGAAGAAGCGCCCCGCCACGGGCATCTCGTCACCGAGCTTGAGGGGCGCGCCACGGTTGGTCATCTCGTCGCAGAACTGATCGAGACCAAACTTGAGTAAGTCGAAGCGCAGCGATTTGTTGGCGGGGTCGTTGATCACTCCGTCTGCGACCACACCGAAAGCGAGCGTTTCCTTGTTCGGGCATCCCGAAAGCGAGAGCACCGTGCAAGTGGCTGCCAGCAGGAAGGGGGCGCGCTTGAGCATGCGGCGAGCATAGCCAAAAACGGCCCGCGCTGCTCGGATGGGCAAAAGGGCGGCTTCGTCGGGTTCAACCCGCCGACCAGCGGGCTCGGTTGGCGCGAAACCCCGGCGAACCAGTTGACAGCCGCAGGCGAGCGGCCTTACTTCGAATTTCGTGAAAGTCGCGATCTTGGGCGCTGGAGCGTGGGGGACCGCGCTCGCCACCGTCGTTGCCCAGAACAGCGCTCGAGTATGGCTTCACAGCTGGCGCGAGGAGCAAGCGCGGAAGCTGGAGCGCGAGCGTGAAAATGTGGCTTTGCTACCGGGAGTTGCTTTGCCGTCCGCGATCCGGGTGACCAGTAGCTATCAGGAGGCTCTCGATGCGGCGGACTGGGTGATGCTGGTCGTGCCCACACAAGCGCTGCGGGCCACCCTCGAGCAGGCGCGCCTCTGGCTGCCGCGCGAGGCGAAGCTGGTCAGCGCTTGCAAGGGTATCGAAACGTCGTCGCTGATGCTGGTCCACGAGATCATCGGAGACGTGCTCGGGGACCGCTTCGTGGAACGAACTGCGCACATTTCGGGGCCGAGCTTTGCCAAGGAGGTGGCGGTACGGGTGCCGACGAATCTGGTGGCTGCCTCCAGGCAACTTGCACTTGCGGAGGCTGTTCAGGCATGGCTCGCCACGGATTGCTTGCGCGTCTACACCACCAGCGATCCGGTCGGAGTGGAGGTCGGCGGGTCCTTGAAGAACGTGATCGCCATCGCGGCCGGCGGCGCCGCCGGTCTTGGACTCGGCTACAACGCGCAGGCCGCGCTGGTGACCCGGGGCCTGGCGGAGATGACGCGCCTGGCGCTCGCCCTGGGTGGCCAGGCGCAGACGCTGGCTGGGCTGTCCGGCTTGGGCGATCTGATCCTATCCAGTACCTACGATGTTTCCCGCAATCGCCGCCTGGGGGTCCAGGTGGGGCGGGGGATGGCCATCGAGCAGGCACTCACGAGTTTGGGAGGCGTCGCCGAAGGCTACGCCACGGCCGCCGCTGTTCACAGCCTGGCGCTTCGCCGATCTGTCGACCTACCGATCTGCGAGGAGGTCTATCAGGTGCTCTACGAATCCAAGCCTCTGGCCTCAGCGGTCTCGGACCTGATGGCGCGACCTTTGAAGCGGGAGTGGGGCTAGCCGTGGCTGGGGCTTCGAGCGCCTGGCGCGCGCGTTGGTTGGTCGTGAGGCTGACGAGCGCCCTCACGGGAGTGAGCACGGTCGCCTTTGCCCAGGCTGCGTCGCCACCTCCGGGCCCTGCCATCCAGCCCGCGCAGCCCGGGTATCCTGCGCAGCCCGGGTATCCTGCGCAGCCCGGGTATCCCGCGCAGCCCGGGTATCCCGCGCAGCCCGGGTATCCCGCGCAACCTGGCGCTCCTGGGCAACCTTGGCCAGCACCCGCCTACCCCACTCAGGGGCCTTTGCCTTATGTCCCCTCCGTGCCCCTCCGCAAGCGGGGGCAGGTGGAGCTGGGCACGCTGTACGGGATGTCCGCGGCCTACGGTGCGGGGCTGGGCGTATGGCTGTCGGTGGAGCTTCAGCTGGACGATCCGGGGTTGTTCTTGATCGCACCCGCCACGCTAGGCGTGCTGGCTCCGGTGGGGGTGTACGTGCTCGACCACCCGGAGCTGCCGCGCGGTGTGCCCGCCGCGACGGCTACGGGATTGTTCCTCGGTACCGCCGAGGCCGCGGGCATCGTCAGCCTGCAGTATGTCCACACGAGCGATGCGAACGCCTGGGGGTTCACCCAGCTCGTGCGCGCGACCGCCCTGGGGTCCACGCTGGGCGCCGCCGGAGGCACCCTGGCGGGCTATGCGCTCGAACCCGCGCCGGAGGTGTCGTTGTTCGTGAGCAGCGGTGCGCTCTGGGGAACGGCACTCGGCTCTCTCTTCGGCTATGGTGCCACTCGGGCGGACCAGGACTTTGCCGAGGCGAACGACCCGACGTCGGTGGCCGGCTTCGTCGGCCTGAATGTGGGTGCGTTGGGCGCTGCCGGACTCAGTCTGCTCTGGACGCCCACCGCTCGGCAGATAGGGACCATGTGGGCGGGGGCCGGTATTGGCTTGGCCGCCTCGTTACCCGTGTACCTGCTCTACTTGGGGAATGATGGGCCACCGGCTCGTCGTGGCATGATCTTCAGCGGCACCGCGATGCTGTTGGGCATCGGCGTGGGCGGTATTCTGGGTCGCGAGGGGGGCGCTGTCGCGAGCGGCCCTGCGCCGGCCCGTCAGGCTCGCCTGGGCAAGTGGTTGACGCTGGATGCCCTGTATCCGATGCCTGTCGAAAGCGGATTCGGGGTGTGCATGGGCGGCTCCTTCCTCTGACGGGCCGGAGCTGTACGCAAGCGTTCTGCCTTGCGAATGGCCCCAAAAAAATCGCGCGGCCGGTCTCTGCCGGGCCGCTCGATTCCCGAAGCGATGCGCCTCTTTGGACTGTGACAAGCAACGCCGTTCGGGCGAACGCTCAGAGATTCACCACGCCAGGCGGGAGTCTGCTAGGCTTTTCGTCAATGGCGACCATTCGCTATTTTCCCGCCGAAGGTGGTCCTGTTGTCATCCCGCTGCACAAGCCGCTGACCACCCTCGGGCGTGCTCTCGGCAACGATGTGCACATCCCCGACGCAACGGTCAGTCAGCACCACGCGCAGATCGTGTTCAACGGTCGCGACTTCCAGATGGAGGAAGTGGACAAGGGCGCTGACATCCTGGTCAACGGCAAGAAGAAGCGGCGCGTGCGTTTGGCCAATGGCGACCGCTTGACCCTCGGGCAGGCCCAATTGTCCTTCAGCATGTTCAGCGACTCCGTCACCACGTCGGAGAAGCTGGACGGCTCTGCAACCAATGAAATTGGTGGGCTTCGTAAGCTGCACGGTTTCAGTCAGCGCCTCATGTCCAGCAATTCGGTCGACGAGTTGATGGAAACGCTGCTGGACGACGTGATCGAGCTGACGGGGGCGGCGCGAGGGGTGGTGTTGTTGGTCGACCCCGGGGGAGATCCCGGGGCCTCTATAGAGGTCAAGGCTAGCCGCAACGTGCTCAAGGAAGCCATCCAGGACGCCAACGGCGGCATCAGTGACAGCATCGTAAGACAGGTAATCGAGAACAAGCGAGCCGTGATCGTCAGCGATGCGCTCAGCGATACCACCTTCAGCCAGAGCGAGAGTGTGATCGCGCTCAAGCTGTCCAGCGTCATGTGCGCGCCCCTGCTCAGCCAGGGCGAGGTGATTGGCGCGCTCTATGTCGCCAACGACGAGATCAAGCACCTGTTCGATCGCCAGCAGCTCGACATTCTGCAGATCTTCGCCGGGCAAGCCTCGCTCATTCTCCAGAACGCTATGTTGCTCAGCGCCTTGCGCGCGGACAAGGAAAAGCTGAGTGCCGAACTCGAAGACAAGCGCTTCGGTGAGATCATCGGGGCTTGCCCCTCGATGATGGAGGTGTTCAGGAAGCTGCAGAAGGTTGCCGGCACGGATATCAGCGTGCTCATCACGGGTGAGACCGGCACGGGCAAGGAACTCATAGCGCGCGAGATCCATCGGCGCAGCAACCGAGCCAACGGCCCCTTCATTACCGTCAACTGTGGGGCAATTCCCGAGAACCTCATCGAGAGCGAGATGTTTGGCCACGTGAAGGGGGCTTTCACCGGCGCCGTGGCGAGTCGTATAGGCAAATTCCAGCAAGCTGACGGGGGGACTCTGTTTCTGGACGAGGTGGGTGAGTTGCCTCCGCAACTTCAGGTGAAGCTCCTCCGGGCCATTCAAGAGCGCGTGGTGTTTCGAGTGGGCGACAGCCGACCCGAGAAGTGCGATATCCGCATTTTGGCCGCCACCAATCGCAACCTCGAAGAAATGATCAAGACCGGCGAGTTCCGCGAGGACTTGTACTATCGGCTCAACGTGGTGAACCTCTGGCTGCCGCCATTACGCGAGCGCGGGGACGACGTATTCATCATTGCCAAGGCCTTGCTCAGCAAGTACGCCGACGAGCTCAACAGCCCGGTGAGAGGCTTCTCGCCGCAGGCGCTGACCGCCATCAAGAAGTACGGCTTCCCGGGCAACATCCGGCAACTGCAAAACCGTATCAAGAAGGGGCTGGTCCTGTGCGATCGAACACTGCTCAGCGCCGAGGACCTGGATCTCGGTCCCGAGGCGCAGGCGCCGATCATGCCCTTGGAAAAGGCGAAAGAGGACTTCCAGAGACGTTACGTGCTCGATGTGCTCGAACGCAACAACGGTAATCGGACCCAGACTGCGCGAGATCTTGGCGTCGACCCGCGCACCATTTTTCGCTATCTGGAAAAGGAACAGAACCCGATCCCCAGCGGAGCGGGTCAGCGCGAGTGATTTCCCGACAGAGCAAGGCAGGGTAGGCCCGAGCAGGGCTCCACCGCTCGACTACGCGGAATCGCTCATCAAGTCCATGGGCATTCTGGCCCGGATGTCCACGCCATCCAGGTCGGGTGCCGTTGTATCGGGGGCTTGGCAACCGTCAGTGAACGTTGCCCACCAGCCAAGCAAATGCCGGCACCAGGACTTCTTCGGGACTGGCGCCGCCCGAGCGCCCTCGGGAGCTGCCGCTATCGAGCGGATCGAGTAGAAAACCATGGTCGCCGAACATCATGACCAACGTGCGCGGCGGCAGCTTGTCGAAGTAGTCCGACATCGCTTCGGCGACCTGGTCGGCCAGTTCGTCCAGACGCGTGGGCTCGGCCTTTCCTGGCTCGGTCAGCGCGGCTTCGATGACGTCCAGCTTGAGGAGCTCCTTGTGCCCGGCTTTGGTGCGGCGAAGCGTCGTTGCATTCCGGCCTCGCGCCACCACCACGGGCGTTTCCGTCGGGACGACAGGCTCTCTGAGACCACCCGGCCCCTTGCCGATCAGCGCCACTTGCGTTTCCGTCGTTGTCGGCAGCGCCGACCACAAGAGCAGGCGCTCTGCCAGGCTAGCCTGCCCACGCGACCGCTTGCGCAGGCGATCTTGAACTCTCAGGCCAATGTCGAAGCGCAGTGCGTCGATCAGCACCAGCTGGGTCGAGCGCGCTCCATGCAAGCGAGCGATGCGTTGAGCGATTTCGGGAATGTCCAGCACCATCGTTGGGCGCTTGCCCCTCACTCTGAGGGCGTCGAAGGCCTCGGAATAGCTCTGCTCGAAACTGTCCGCGAATGCCTTCAGCACGGGGCCGGCTTCCGCGCCAGCCAGCCCTAGGGTGTATGCTTCCCTGAGCGGAGTGTAGGCAGAGACGAAGATGCGTTCGACCACTGCCAGTGGCTTTGGCCCCCGGGTGGTGAGCAACTCGCGCATCCAGTTCGGCCATTCGCGTTGCGCCAGGCGATGAAACGGATCGCTCGGCTCGTCTGCTTCCACGGGACGAGCCGCTGGCTCCGGGGCTGCCGGCTGCTCTGCGGTCTCGCTTTCGCGCTCGTTTTGTTCGAGTTTGCTCGTGGGCGGAGGCTGGGTGGCGGGGGCGGTCTCGGCCGTCGCTGCGCCTTCCGGTGCCGCGGGCGCGTCTACGTCGCCCGGCTGCTCGCGCGGGAGCGTGGCCTCACGCGGCCTGGTTTCCGAAGCAGGCTCTTGCTCGGGATCGGACCCTGTGTCGGTCAGGTGTTGGGCGGCAGCGGCGAGCTGGGCTCCCGCGGCCGATGGGCGGATGGTGCCGACGGCACTGCCGCGCCGGACTTGCTCCAGCACCTCTCGGCTGGGTGCCAACTTGACCGTGCGTGCCTCGTGGAGGTTGAGGGCGGCCGACCGTGTCTGCTCGTTGATTTCCGCTGCGTCGATGACTTCATCGCTCGCGGGTGTCGGAGCCTCGCTGACGCGCGGTGGCGCTTCAGCGTCGGGTTCGCTGGGCTCGTCGCACTCCGCCTCTGCCGCACGATGGGCGGTTCTCTCCGCCTCGCCGTCACCGACCAAGCTCACCATGGGATGCACGGTCAGCTCCCCGCACCCCTCGGCAGCGTCCAGGGCCTCCACGGCCGGTACCTCGTCGTCTCCGTCTTCTTCGTGCGGAATTTCATCTCGCTCTGTCACGAGTCGGATCTCGAGCTTGCTGGGACCGTATTCTTCGCGACTTGGTGTCCGTGCTGGCGGCTCAGAGGAACCGGTTTCGTCTTCTCGCCCCGCCGCTGGCGGGCCTGCGGACGCTTTCGGAGCCACGCCCGGCGGAGCTTCGGAAAGCTCCATGGCTTCCGCGCTCGCCGCCTGGTCCGGCGCCGTGGGCGGCGCTCTGGGCGTGTCGCTGTCGGGCTGCAGGAGCTCCTCGAACGGCACGGGCGACGGGTAGACCTTCAGCGCGCGGTTCTTGCTGTCCACGACCAGGCCGAGCGGTCGCTCCCGAGTAGCTCGTATCCACCAGGCCAGTGCCACTGAATCGTCGCCATCCAATGTGCCGTCCAGATTGGTCAGCCCGGCCAAATGAGGCAGAAACACCACGATGCCGCGACGCTCGATCAATCGGGCTCGGTAAAGCTGGTCGCTGATCGAAGCGTCGACGCTCACGCTCGCCCCCACCCCCGGAGCAACCGCTCCCAGTTGTCCCAGGGCGCTCTCGATCGCTTCTTCGATAAGCATCGACAGTTGACCTCGGCGAGCGGGTCCCGGCGCGGGCACGGGCACGGCCAGGTAGCCTCGCCCCTCGAGCGCTTTCCGAAGCCCAGGTAGTGTGGCTTGCTCCGCAAGCAGCCAGCCACCATTTTCGCTCAGAAAGGTCCCTTCTGCGGTATCTGTCCAGTCTGTCCAGAGCATGGGTTGTTCCATGTCATTGGCGGCGTGCATTGGACCAGTTTTCGGCGCGAGTCGTGGGGGCGGTGTCTCGTGAACGGCAAGACGCACATGTCTGCCCATGGCGCACTGGCCAGGGCGCTCGTCACGATTCGAGCGCTCAACAGGAAGGGGCGCAAGTCAAGCCGTCTTTTCGGATTTAATTATGCAGGAGTCGGCCCATGGCAACCTGGCGAAAATCATGGAGCGACCAGCAGAGAACACGCTTTGCGCGCCGCTGGACATTGACGAACCACGGTTCGATAAATACCTTGTAGGTAGGTTCTCTTCTGCAGAGTCCGGAGACGCAAGTAACGAATCCCTTACACGAAGCCAAACCGGGAGGTAAGACCAAGGCCAAGAGCTAGGCCCGGAACAAGCTCACCGGGAAGCCAATGGTTGTTGGACGAGCCACCCACCTAGTAGAGCTAGGGGTTCGGCTACTTTAAAAATGTTTGCGGCTCAGGTGGTTGGAATCAAAAACGGGCTGGCGGTTTCGCCGGCCCGTTGTCTATCAGCGCCCCCCATCAGCGGCCGCTCATCAGCGTAGGCATCGGCACACCGAGAGCGGGTGCATTCCGGGAGTCGTGGTACCTCTCACCGGGGGCTCATCGTTGATGCGTTACGTCGCACTCGAAGTCTTGGCTCGTGGCTTCGGTTCCTGACCTTCCGACCGGAGGTCGGCAACCCAAGTATGTGGTGCTGAGTCAATATTGTGTTGTCAGTGTAACTTCTGCGCGCCTTGCAGGGAGCGAAGGATGCAGGCCGCCGAGCGGCGTCAGCCAAATGGGCTGGGCTCTTCCGTTGCTGCCGGCTCTCGACTACGGTCTCGCGGCGTGATGCAGACACTATCAAGGATGGCGCGTGGTGTATGGGGGACGCGACGCTGCCGCTACGCAGTGGCTTTCGGACTGGTAGTCGCGCTGGGGGCTGGAACCGCTTATGCGGAGCGGATTACCGGGCAGCTGGCGGGCTTCGAATATCTTAGGAATCCGGTCTGGACGGAAGCCAAGGACCCGTCGAAGCACGGCTACACCTTCCGCGAGGTGGTGCCAACCGTGCCAGCGAAGTTCCGGGCGCTGTTCCCCCACATCCCCAAGGAAATCTGCGTTGCAGCGCTTGCCGGTACGCAACAGTCGCCCAAGCCCGCCGTCCTGGTTCGGGTCGGCGGGGGGCGAACCACGCCTGTGACGATCGTCGTGACCCCGAAGACGAAGCTGACGTTTCGCAACACCGATCCATTCACCCACCGCCTGTATGCGGTTGGCCTGAAGACTTTCGAGCCCAACGACACCGCGCGAGGCGCGGAGCGAGAATGGACGGTGCCGGAGGCTGGGGCTTTCGAGATCCGCGACGAACTCGCGCCGAGTCTGCGCATGTTCGTGGTGGCCAAGCCCGACGTGGCCGCCATCGCCTATCCGTCGATGGATGGCAAGTTTGCGCTGACCGTCAAGGAGCCGGGGGACTACAAGGTTCAAGCCTTCTTCGCCGGCGAAGCGATCGGGCCCCAGTTGCCGATCACCGTCGAAGGCCGCGATGTCACCATCCAGGGGCCAATCAGGGTGGCCAAACCTCAGAAGAAGAAGGGAAAGAAGTAGCAGATGCTCCTCTCACGCTTCTGGTACGTGGTTTTGGCGCTCGTCCTGGGGGGAGCCATCTTCGTGCTCTATCTGGCCATGAGCATGTACAATCGGGCCGGCGCCCGGGCGATGGGGGAAGCGCTGTCGGCTGATAGCCAGGTGGTGTCCTGGTACCTCCGGGACGACGCGCGCACTCGGGCCGCACATCTCATCCAGTTTGCCCTCGACAAGAGCATCGCCAAGAATCTGGCCGAAGCCAGCAAGTCGGAGACCAGCCTCAAGAGCAGTCTGCGCGACAAGGTGACCGAGGCGCTCAAGCGCGTGAACTCGAAGATTCCAAAGGACCAGGCGTTCGATGCCGTGTTTGCGGTCGACCAGCAGGGTCGCGTGGTGGGTCACATCGGTTACGAACAGGCCCGGGGCATGGATGACTTCGAGCTGGGCGGCTACCCGGTCGTTGCCGATGCTCTGCATGGGTACATTCGCGATGACACGCTGGTGCTCGACCGCATGTACCGCGTCGTGGCCAGGCCCGTAGAGCACATCGCCGGGGCGATGCCGGCCGGGGCCATCGTGGGTGGTCGCATCGTCGATGACCGTTTCGCCCGGGAGCTGTCCGATCGCACGGGTGCCGCCATTGCCTTCTACGTCAACGGACAACGCGTTTCTTCCGGCTCGCCAGAGGGTTTCGATCGAGCCCAGCTCGACCAGATCGTCGGCGATCTGAAGTACCTCGAGCAAGACGAGGACTACCAGAAGAAGGGGCGCAGTCAGGTGCGCGTGGTTGGCCAGATGCTCGGCGTGCAATATGCGAAGCTGCCCGGCGAAGCTTGGGCGCTGGGGGCTGGCTACGTGGTGGCACGCCTGCCGACCCGTGTGGATAGTCCCTTGGGCTTCTTCGACAAGGCGGACGACAAGGACAAGGCCCAGGTCAATTTGCTCTTGCCCATCGGGATGGCGCTACTCGCCGCGCTGATCGGTTTGGGCTTCACACTTCTCGAGCACACTCGCCCGCTTCATGTGTTCCGCGGCGAAGCGCAACGCCTGTCCAAGGGGGAGACCGATCAGATGCAGCCGAGCAAGTTCCGCGGCGTGTATCGCAAGATAGCCTCCGATCTGAACGACGGTATCGACGTCGTTGCGGCCAAGGGCGGTGTTCCCAGACGGGCTGCGGACTTGAAGGAAGTGCTCGGAGACATCCCCGATGAGCCCCAGATGAGCGCTTTCAGCTTTCCTGGCGAAGGCGCCGCGGCCGATTCAGCGGGTGGCCCGGGCGTTCCGACACCGCCCGCTCAGAAGAGCCTGCCGAAGCCGCCGCGCAAGGGTCCCCCCGCGCCGCCTCCCGGTCCGGGCTCGGCTCCCCGACCGCCAACCGCTCAGATGAACCCAGAGATGACGATGCCCGAGGGCGAAGGCGCCGCAGGTTTCGAGCCGGCGCCAGCCGTGGATGCGGAGGAAGCAGAGTGGCGTCAGGTGTTCGATGATTTCGTTCGCACCAAACAGGAGTGCGGCGAGAACACCGAAGGGTTCACCTACGAGAAATTCCGGCAGACCCTGACCAAGAATCGCGATGCTTTGATCAACCGACATGGCGCCTCCAGCGTGAAGTTCAGTGTTTACGTGAAGGAGGGCAAGGCCGCCCTCAAGGCGAGCCCGCTCAAGGCCTGATAGCCCTTGCCCTTGCTGGCTTCGGGCACAATGATTCGGCGATACCATCATGAGCGCGTCCAACCACGAGAAACTCATCATCATCGGTTCCGGCCCCGCTGGGCTCACCGCCTGTATCTACGCGGCGCGGGCCAACTTGAAGCCCCTCTGTGTCGAAGGTTTCAACGCTGGCGGGTTGATTCCAGGGGGTCAGTTGATGTTCACGACCGATGTCGAGAACTACCCGGGCTATCCCAAAGGAATCACCGGGCAGCAAATGATGGCCGACTTCCGCGAGCAAGCAGAGCGTCAGGGAACCCGTTTCATCACGGCCGACGTGCAGAAGGTCGAACTCGGCGAGCGCCCGTTCAAGGTATGGGTGGGGGAGGACGAAAATGAACTACATACTGCCGATGCCGTCATCATCTGCACCGGCGCGCGCGCCAACTACCTGGGGCTCGAAAGCGAAGACAAGCTGAAGAACAAGGGTGTCAGCGCCTGCGCGGTCTGTGACGGCGCGCTCTTCAGGAATGAGGACGTGGTGGTGGTTGGCGGCGGCGACACCGCGATGGAAGAAGCGAGCTACCTGGCGGGATTGTGCAAAAGCGTGACGCTGATCCATCGGCGCGACGAGTTTCGCGCCAGCAGCGTGATGCAGAAGCGGGTGCTGGAAAACCCCAAGGTCAAGGTGCTCTACAGTCACGTGGTGGTCGACGTTCTGGATGTCGCTGCCGACAAGGTCACTGCGGTGCGCGTCAAAGACCTGAAGACCAGCGACGAGCGAGAGGTGCCGTGTGCCGCGCTATTCGTGGCAATTGGTCACACACCCATGACCGAACTTTTCAAGGGGCAGCTTGCTCATCACGAAAACGGTTACATCAAAGTTGCCCCGGGCCGCACGGCCACCAGCGTCGAGGGCGTGTTTGCCGCCGGTGACGTGGCGGACTGGACATATCGTCAGGCGGTGACGGCCGCCGGTACCGGCTGCATGGCGGCGCTCGATGCAGAGCGCTGGTTGGCAGCTCAGGAGTAGCCGCGACCCGGTGTCCGAAGCCCACGACGACCCGGCGGGTGAACTTCTGACGCTCACCCTCGCTCTGCGCTGCCACGTAGAGCTTCTGAAGGCGTCCGGTGCCTCCGGGTTGCCGGCGGCGGCTCCCGGTTCGTGGCGCAAGCAAGGCACGGAGATCTCGACGCGCGGTGGCGCGTCTCGTCCCACGGAGCAGCAGCGTGAGTCTCGGCCGGTCCCAACTGCTCGAGCCAGTGGTTCGCGGCCCACTCGCCCGGCCGTCCCAGAGGGGCGAGTGAGCCGAGCCGAACCCGCTGTGGCCACGGCTGCTGCGGCGACGCCCACGCTCGAGCCGGAGGCCCGTCGTCGAGCGCTCGCGGTGCTCGACGAGCGGGTGCGCGGCTGCACGGCTTGCGCGCTGCACAAGGCACGCAAGCAGACGGTATTTGCTCGCGGTACGGCAGAGAGCGGGTTGTGCTTCGTGGGGGAGGGACCTGGCGCCGACGAAGACGCCCAAGGGTTTCCGTTCGTGGGCAAGGCGGGTCAGCTGCTCGATCGCATGATCCAGGCTATGGGGTTCGAACGCGATGAGGTTTATGTCTGCAACATCGTCAAGTGCCGGCCTCCAGACAACCGCAAGCCAGAACCTGGCGAGATGGCGAGCTGCCACCCCTTCTTGACCGAGCAGTTGAGTCTGGTCGCGCCCCAGGTGATCGTGGCGCTCGGAGCGACCGCGGTGCAGGGCCTGCTAGGCACCACCGGTGGTATCACACGGCTGCGCGGACGCTGGCGGCTCTACCAGGGCACGGTACCAGTCATGCCGACCTTTCACCCGGCGTACCTGCTCAGAAACCCTCGCGCTAAACGCGATGTCTGGGACGATCTACAACAGGTGTTGAAGCAGATGGGTCGCTCCGTCCCTGCTCGGAGCTGATGGTGCGCGCACGCCTCGGAGGCGTCGTGCGCGTGCTTCTGATCCTGGCTGGCTTATCGCCTTGGTTGCCGCTGCTGGCCGCGCGCGTGCCCTGGCTCGAACCACTCGCGCGCATCCCCGAAATGTGGTTTCAGCTCCAGTGTCACCGCGAGCCCGCGCGTTCGCTGTTCATCAGCTCCGAGCAACTGCCCGTGTGCGCGCGCTGTTTCGGCATCTACTCCGGCATGGCCCTGGGTGCCCTCGTGATGCGCCCGAGGCTGGGCCGCGCGGCTCTGACGCTATGTGTCGGGCTGGCCGTGTTGGTCATGCTGCTCGACGTACTGACCGAGGCCCTCTCCATGCGACCCGAGTCCGCCTTGCTGCGCGTGTTGACCGGCATGTTCTTGTCGTGGCCCATCGCGGTCGAATTGGTCGTGTTTGCGCGGCAGTTCGCGCGGGCCCCGGAACGTGTTTGATACCCAGAACTGAGCGTCGCAGTTCGGCTGGGCCTTCTGCGACTGCTGGCCTTGCACTCGACCGAGCCGGCCGAGCGGGTCCTCAGCTCGGCCTGGAGGTCGACTGGAGCGAAGCGCCTCTTTGGGCCCGCTGTGCGCCCGAACAGCTGCCGCAAGCTTCTACGGCATGCTTGGACCCGTGGCCCACAGCGGCCGGGGGGCTACAGGCCGTAGATGAACCCTAACGATGGTTCAACAACCAGCGACTGGTTGGGCATCATGGCCATGATGTTCACGTTCAGTTGAAGCCCCATGTTCTTGGGTTCGTCGCCAAACCTGAAGATGCCGCCGACGTGACCGCCGATGAAGAACTTGCCGGACTTCTGATAGACGTCTACGGGCACTGTAGTCAGCAAGGTCTTGACCTCTCGGGTCTCGCCAGTGGCTGTTTGAAACTTGCCGAGCGTGCCTTCGTTACATTTGTTGTAGGCATCTGTGGTGTTGTCGGTGTTCGGGAGATCGATGGGCATGCCATAGATCGGATCGGCGTTTTGCGAGTTGGGGCTACAATTGTACATGGTCGCCGACACCTTGAGGTCGACCTGCGCAAGACCCGCGCCCACTCCCAGGTAGAACCCGAAGGGTCTGCTCAAATCCAGGATATGGTACGTGGCTCGGGCTTCAGCATGTATTGGCATGAAGTCGCCGGGGTTGCCCAGCAAGGCGTAGCCGGCGCGGGCTCCAAGGGTGAAGCTCGGGCTGAGCGCGTAGTCGCCGCTCAAGAGCAGGCGGGCGGTGCCAGTGGCAAAACCGGCTGCGATATTGGTACCGGGATGCGGTTCCTCGCCCAGCCCGCTCCCATCGACAGCGCTGCGCTCCGGATTGGGGTACGGATCCGACCCCTCGAAGCAGGCGAAGGTGCCGGCGGCCTGGGTGCCGCTGTAGCAAACCTCGTCTCCGCCGATGGTTCCGAGGTCGTAGGCGGCGTGAATGCCCACCCATAGCTTCTTGTAGGGGCCGGACGCTCCCTCCGAAGCGTCCTCCTGGCTGACGCCGCAGGTGCCACTGATACAGGTGCCCACGGGGCAATCCGCGTCGCTCTCGCAGACGGGGGCTGTCTCACAGGCGCCCTCGACGCACAACAGGCCGCATTTACACTCGGTGGAGTTGCCGCAAGCAGCACCCCAGTCCTTGTCGCCGCACTGCTTCTCTCCGGACTCGCAGCCCGGGAAATCCGGTGGGCAAATTTCTCCTTCGGCTGCCATTCCGGAGCAGCGGGGGGGCGCGCTTTGGCCAGGGAAGGACGGGGGCTCTGCGGCGCTGTCCTCGCTCAGGGTCATCACCACGGGCTGCTCTTCGGTGCCGTAGTTGTCGATCACGTCGCCCGTTTCCGAGCGCGCCTGGACGTACCAGCGAAGGGCACCCGCGTCCGCGCTGGCGTCGCATGGAATCTCCGCTTGCCATAGATCGCCACCTCGCTTCACGAGCGCGACCTTTTTCCAGCTTTCCTCGCCGAACGGCTTGTAGCGCACTTCCACCGTGGCAGGTGCTTCCTCGCTGCTGCAGCTGATCGGAATCGGGCGCAGGGTCTGCACCTCGCGGACGTCGGGCGTACAGATCATCGCGCCCGGTACCTCGCCTCCCGCGCCGATTCCGGGAATGTCTTCGCCTCCGACCGGTTCGCCTCCGATGTCTTCCCCGCCGCCCGCCGGAGGCGGCACGCTGGCGCCGCCTCCGCTGCCTCCGACTTCGGCAAAGGCAGCCTTGGTATCCGCCGATGCCAGGTCGGTGTCGAGCTTGACGTTCTGATCGAGAGTCAGCGCCGTGGAGAATGCTTCCTTGGCCCCTGCGGTATCCTTTTTTCCGCTGCCCCTCACGATGCCCACATACATCCAGGCGCGGGCCAATGTTTGCGGGCTGCACTTGTTCCCGCAGGCTTCGATAGTCCCCAGCAGCACCCCTTCCGCCTTGTCGAAGTCAGTGGCGAAGTAGTGAGTGTTGATCGCCTCGTCGATCTTCTTGTTTGCGGCTTTGTCCCTGGTGAACTGGCCAAAGGCCGGCAAGGCGCAAAACAGGACGAGCGCTACGGCAAGGAGCCGATGAAGCATTCCGCGGTGCACTTTATGATTCTCCTAAGGACGCTTTGGGCAAGGTGTTCTTACCTCGATGGGGTAACCCAGTCGGTGATGTCGGTGATGGGGGCGAGCCCCGGGGCGCCAGGGTTCAGTCGTCACCTGTCTTGGGACAACCTTCCTTGGTGCCTTCCGTGCGGACGAACTGCACGCGCCGATTGAGAGCTCGATTCTGGTCGCTCGTGTTCGGAACCAGCGGACGGTCGAAGCCGTAGCCGCGCGAGGTGAGGCGCTCTGGATCGATGCCGTGTGAGACGAGGTACTTCATGACCGAGCCCGCCCGGCGATCGCTGAGCTTCTTGTTGTAGCTGGCACTACCGCGGTTGTCGGTATGTCCCTGCACCTCGATCTTGATGTCGGGGTTCTTGTCCAGCACTTCGACCACGGCGTCGAGCACTCCATAGCTGATTCTGCGGATAGTTGCCTTGTTGTAGTCGAAATGGATCTGCTGGGTGATCTTCACTTCGCAGTCGGTCACGACCACCAGTGCGGGTTTCGTCGGGCAACCGAGCGGCTCTTTGTCGGTCGAGCCGATCTCGTTGGGACACTGGTCCTTCAGATCCGGTACGGTGTCGCCGTCATTATCCAGGTCGGGGCAACCGTCGTCGTCTTGGTAGCCATCCGGGTCTTCGGCTTCGAGCGGGCACTTGTCGTCCAGGTCCGCGATGCCGTCGAGGTCGTTGTCTGGGTCCGGGCAGCCATCCTCGTCGAGGTACTGGTCGATGTCCTCGGCCTCGATCATGCAGGAATCGACGGCATCTTTGATGCCGTCGCCGTCGGTGTCTGGTTCGTCGGGGCAGCCGTCTTCATCTTCGAACCCGTTGAAGTTCTCCGGCTTGTCCGGACAACCGTCGGCGCTGTCCAAGTAGCCGTCGCCGTCGCGATCGCCAGGCGCGGGTTCGATGAATCCGCGTTCCGCGCAGTACTGGGGAGGCGAAAGGGCGTAGGCAGAGCGCGCGTTCGACTCCGCCAAGAAGACGTGGTGCTGGGCCTTCGAGATGAAGCCTTGCGCCAGTTCAATTTCGGCGAAATCGAGTTCGCTGCGCGCCGTGGCGAGCTCTCGGGGCGCACAGCGCAATGCACCGTTGCGTGCTGCCTGCTCGGTGATGTCCCGCAGACCTGCTATTTGCCCTCGGAGTTGGGGGCCACGTTGGCACGAGCACACCAGGCTCACCACGATCGCCCAAATTGGCAGGGCGGCCCTGAGCTGTTTCATCGGCCTGCACCTCGCTTGGCTTCATTGGCAAGACGAATGGCCTTCGTGGCATGTTCTTCTGCCACCTCCGCCAAGTCGATTGCGTCGCTGTAGTCCGCTTCGGACGCTTCGCTCGATGCCTTTTCGAGATGAAGCTTCGCGTACCAGTACTCGTAAGGCGCGTCTTCTTCCGCTCCCGCTTGGCGTGCTTCCTCGAGCTTCGCCGAGGCGCGGTTGGCCTGAATGGCGTACAGGGTATTGCCGCAGCCCGTCAGCAGGCTCAGCGCTAGCCCGGCGGCTAGGAGTAGGGAGAGGCGCATCGGGGAGCTTGGGTCGTGGTAGGGCGTGGCTTTTGTCCGTCGCATTCGCAGCTCGTTTTTTGGGCTCGAAAGCTACCAACGGGCCAAAGACCGCGTCAACTACGCTTCATCGTTCTCCGCTCGGGTTCCCGTCGCCGGTCTTCGTCGACATCGGTTCGCTTCGCGAAGTGGCCAGGCGGACACTAGCAGCCGGCTCGTCGGCCTGTAAGAGCGCCTCTGCGCGCCGCGATGTGGAAACCACGAGGGCATCGAGGAAGGGGAGCGGCGCCACCCCACTCAGTGGAGGCTGTCAGGGGCGTCCGAGCGCTGTCGCGGCCGCTTTGTCGCGGGGCTGGGACGGTCGTGGCGAGGCAGGAAAGTTTCAAGCGCCCCTCGCCGTCACCAGAGTTGTCTCACGGCTCCGTTTGGTCATTTTCCCGCGCAGCGCACCAAAACGCTCACGACAGCGCGAACACGACCTCCCGCGTCTGACGGGGTCCAGCTTCTAATACGAGGCGCACAGGCAGAGACAGACGAGCCCGCGCGCTTGAATGACGGGGCTACATAGCCAGTGTCGAGTCGGTGGCTAGATGCTGCGATAGACGCCAACCACCTTGCCAAGCAACATCGTGGACCTGAAGTCCGTTGCACGCACTAAAATGGGCGCCATCTCTGCATTGGCGGGTTGAAACCGCACATAGTCGCGCTCTGGAAAGTAGTACTTCACGGTTGCCTCGTCGCCGATGAGCGCGACGACGATGTCGCCGCGATCCGCATGCGACTGCTTTCTGACGAAGATGTAGTCGCCGCTCAGGATTCCGGCTTCGATCATCGAATCCCCGGCAACCTTCAGCCCGAAGACATCCCGACCACCTTTGACCAGCATCCGGTCGATGTGGACGGTATCCACGATATTCTCTTCCGCCAACAAGGGTAGGCCCGCAGCCACGCGCCCCACGATCTGGACCTCGAGCAGATCGTCATCGCTGGGTGGCGCCTTGCTCGCATTTTCCTCGACGAGGCGCAACGCGCGCGACTTCATGTCTTCCCGCCGCAGGTAGCCCTTGCGCTCCAGAGCGCGCAGATGATCGTTGACGCCGTTCGTGGAACGAATGCCCATATGCTCGCCGATTTCGCGCAGCGTGGGCGGGTAGCCGCGCTCTTCGATGGAGCTGCGGATGAAATCCAGAGTCTGCTCTTGACGCTTCGTCAGGCCTTGCATAGCGCACATACCATACTGAACGGGTGTTAGGACGTCAAATTATGTGTCGACTGGTCAAAACTTTAGTGAATTTATTCATTGATTTTGAATGGTTAGTGTTGCGGTCTCAGCCTGGTGGCGGCAAACCCTGTGCTGCGTCACAGACCTCTGTGCACTATCTGGCAGCCGTTTTGGAGTTCCGTCTCGGAATGGTCCATCGCCCGGGTCTACATCTGACACGGCCTTGCTAGCCGCAGCTCGCGACGCGCGGAGCTGGGCCCTCGGCCCGAATCAGAACTTGTTGGTGGTCGAAAGAAACGTGAGCTTGTCGTTGGTCTCACGCAGCCGCCCCATCAAAATGCGCACCACGCTCCACAACACCTCGTAGGCGAGGTCTTTGTGCAAAAAGAGCAGATCGTCGAAGCCGTCCTTCGAAATGGTCAGCAGGCGGCACCGCTCGTGCACGACCGCGTCGGCGGAGCGCGGAGACTCGTCGAGCAACGCCATTTCCCCGAACGCTTGGCCCGGTCCGAGGACAGCCAAGGCCTCTTCTCCCATGCCGGGCACCTCCCGACTGATGCGTACCTTCCCCTCGAGAATCAAAAAGAGTTTGTCCCCGACTTCGCCGTGCCGGAAGATCTTCTCTCCGCGCGCATGGGCCTCTTCGCTGGCCACCTTCGCAATCAGCTCGAGGGCTTCCTGTTTCAGACCCGCAAAGAGCTCGATTTTGGCGAGTTGCTCGACGTAGGGATTCATGCGAGAGCCGCCACTCTAACGCGAATGAGCGCGGGCATGGGCAAACTTTGCGCTGACCAAGCCGCTTCGCGGCGGCCCGCAAGCCGTGCGTCAGCGTCTGAAGACGACTGCGATCGGGGGTGTCGTCTTGGTGACCGGCCGCCCCAGTCGGTCCTTGCCGACCGAGTATTGCTTGGAGAGGGCACAGCGCCTGGCTGCCTGCCCAAACCCGTAGCCAGGCTCGCTGAGCACGGAAGCCGACTTGGCTCGCCCGTTGCTGTCGACCACCACGACCAGGGTGACCCGAGCGTAGTTCACCTGTTCGACATCCGCTTCGGCAGGAAACGGGCAGTCCCAACGGCCTCGCTGCACGGGCTTGGGAGATTCGGAGAGATCTTCCTGTGGGGCGCGCGCGGCGGGCTTTGCCGGCTCGGTGGCCTTGCCCCCAGGCACGCCGCCCGCCTTGGCGCCCTGACTGCGGACAGCCGTCTTCGAGGTTCCATCGGCGGCGGTGACTCCCCCCGCGAAGCGCGTGCCCGAGCCGGAAATGAACCCTTCGTTGGTCAAATCGAGTGGTTCGTCCGGATCGGGTTCCTGGGTCAGCACTTTGGCCGCCTCCGCGGCGGGGGGAGGCTGATCCGTCGCCAGGGGGGGCTCGTCGAACTCCTTGGGGAGCGGCTCGGCGGCAGGCTTCGGCTCGGGCTCCGGAGCCGGAGGCTCGGGTTCCGGTTCCGGGGGTTTGGGTTCCGGCTTGGGCTGGTCCACGTCGATATCGACACGCAGCCGAAGCCGATCGACGACGTGGGTGCGCACCTGGCGCGCGTAGTCCCCCACGTCGAAGAGCGAAGTGGCGGCCCGGGCGGCCGCGGTGCCATGTACCAGGAGTGCCCCCACGACGGCGAGCGTAAGGGTCAGAGTACGGTGGGCGGAACCGAGCTCGAGGATGGGAGCCAGCGAATCGTCTTCGGCCTGTACGGGGCCAGCCCGGCGCTGCGTACGTTCAGCGCGGCGGGGCGCTCGTCGATTCTGTTGCGGCACCGCTTTCATGCTCAGGGAGAAGCTTTTGGCGCAACCTTGTCTACGTCCACCCCCTCGGCCAAAGGCGAAACGGCAAACGCGATCTTCGCGATCCCCGACCGCTTCAGCAGATCCAGCACGTGAATCACGCGGCCGTGCTGCACCTTCTTGTCAGCTCGGATGACGGCTCGGAGGTCCTTGTTCTTCCCGTAGGCTTCTCGAGCCAGCCCCAGAATGGCATCGTCGTTGGTCACCTGGGCCGAGTCGACGAAGGTCTTGTCGTCCGCCGTCAGTTCCACGCTGAATATGGTTTGCACGCTTTCGCCCTTGGCCGCCTTGGGCAGATCCATGGGCATCCCCTGGTTGTGGATGATGCGCGCCGTCACCATGAAAATGACCAGGAGCACCAGGATGACGTCCACCAAGGGCGTGACGTTGATCCCGGAGATCAACCCGTCTTCGTCTTCGCCGCCGCTTGCCGCCACTCAGTCCTCGTCTTCGTTGTCGTCTGCTTGACGCTCGGCGTGATCCGGAGAAGGTGACGAGCTGACCAGGTGGGCCATGAGCACCTTGCTGAGCGCCTCGGTATTGGCAAGGATGGCCTTGGCTTGTCGATTGAACAGGTTGTACATCACCACCGCGGGGATCGCCACGAACAGCCCGACGGCGGTGGCCACCAGCGCTTCCGCGATGGCCGCCATCACCTCTTGAGGAGTTGCTCCCGTGGCGGTCTGCGCCTGCACGGCGGTTTGTTGACCCAGGCGCTCGAAGGCTTGCATCACGCCGATCACCGTTCCGAACAGACCGATGAACGGGGCATTGTTGCCGAGCGTGCCCAGAAATGCCAACCGGCGCTCGAGCTTCATGCGCTGGAGTGCGGCGGCGCCCTTCATGGCTTCTTCCGCGGCCTGCGCCCCACGATCGGCCTCCATGATGCCGGCCACGACCACGGCGGCTTCGGCGCTCGGCGAGGCCTCCAGGGCGCGTCTTGCCCCCTTCAGGTCGTCGTCGCGCAACAGTTCTCGCAGGCTTTTGGCCAGCTTCGCCAGGTCGTCGCGCAGTGAATAGAAAAACCAGCCTCGCTCGAGCATGATCGCAACCGAGACCACGCTGAGCAGTAGGAGCAGCCACATGACCCACTCCGCACCGAAGTTGGTCATCAACCGCTGGAGCCACTCGACTAGATTCATGAGGGAGAGTCCTTATCCGTCGCCTGAAGTCCTGAAAGCCTTTGGAGAATTCGAGTCCCGTGCCCAGATGGCGCCGCGGGGCGGTGCAATCGCTAGCACAGAATGAGCGGGGCTGCTTGAGGCTCTAGAGGCTGATCTCCGCAATTGGAGGAACGCATTTCGAGTCATTGCCTTAGTGCACGCGGCGTTCCGGATGTTCCCGGCCCCGCTTGTCCGAAAGTCCAGAATCCTGGCCGCTGGCTCCCTGGTCCGGGCGTGCGTCCGGCTCGCTTGGTCTCTGGGTTGAGTTCCGGGTGACCCGGACCCCGAGGACAGGTGGCTGACGAGGCGTTGGGCTCCGGCGCTACAGCTCGTGGGGCATCAGCTCGCGAGGCGAATGAAAGGTCTGCTCGGCGGAATACTCGAGCAAACAAGAGACCCGTCGCATGTAAACGTCCGCGTAGAGGTCGACCTGCAAGCCGAAACTGGACATCTCATGATGCTCCTTGAGCAACGACCCCCAGTAGGGATGGAAGTGCTCGTCGATGTGTAGCTCGAGATGCGTGTGCTCGCGGTCGATGGCGCGCAGCTCACTGCGTACGCGTTCCACTTGCCGTTTGAGTCGACGCTTTGCGATTTCGGCGTCCGACTCGTCGACACGCGGAGCCTTGAGCCGAGCGAATTCCTTGTAGCGTGCCTGGTAGAACCTGAGCTCATCTTCTAGCTTCTGCCGCGTGCTTTCCAGGTGCTGCAGACGCTCGAGCTCGCTCGTGAGCGTTTCGTGGGCTCTGAGCTCCGCGTCGAGTTCCTGAATGATCATCGCGGTACGCCAGGCACTTTCCTTTTTCGAACGCAAGATGTCCCCGTAGATGTGGTCGCCCACGTACAGGATGGAGGAACCCGGCACGCCAATGCGTTGTTCGAAGCTCTTGAGATTCCCGCCCTCGAAGACCTTCCCCTTCTCCAAGGGTCCCACCACTTCGTGCAACCCCGTGGGATCGCGCCGCATCAGTGGCGTCCCCTCCTTGAACCAGGCCGGCTTGCGCGCTGCGCAGATCACGACGTCGAAGTAGTGCTGCCAGCTCTTGTACTCGTTCATCGCGCTGCCCAGCAGATAACTCATCATGGCATCCGTGTAGGGCCACGGCGAATTGGTCAGCAGGAACAGCTTCTTGCCCGACGAGCGCAGCTTGTGCATCGTGCGCGCCAGCTGCTCGTCCCGATAGATGTACTTGGGTAGATCGTTCAGGATGGTGCGATGAACGGCGCCATCGGCGTGCGCTTCGTCGATCGCCAGGCGTACGTCTCTGAACAGGCGCGCGTAGTTGATGCGCTCGCCGC
Organism: uncultured delta proteobacterium; assembly: GCA_963809955.1. Taxonomy (GTDB): domain Bacteria; phylum Myxococcota_A; class Polyangia; order Polyangiales; family Polyangiaceae; genus JAICQQ01. The sequence goes on along the minus strand of CAWELQ010000020.1, from coordinate 246,896 downwards.
GGCGCTCGAGCGCTTCCACGATTGCGACGAAGCTGGTTACTTCGCTGAGCGCGAAGAGCGTGTCGATCCAGTGATAGCGAGTCGTGTGAGGGCGTATCCGTTTGTGATGATACAGCTCCTCCAGGTCCTGACGCGACAGGCGACGCATGCCGTGGTAGCCCTTGTGGACTACCTTGTGACGATCCATCTTCAGGACGTGCCCGTAGCGCTTGTCAATGAGCAGACCACGGATCGGGAAGCGGGTGTCGTAGTCCATCTTCGTCAAGTAGGCAGGGTAACCGCGCTTCACCATGCGCTTGATGGTTTCCTGCACGCTGAGGGCGTCCATCGCTTCCTGATGGTAGATGGCGAGCGTGTAGTCCATGTCGAACCCGACCCATTCGATCGACGACATCCTGAGCGTTCGGTTCACGAAGATGCGGTCCGCGCGCGGGATGGCTGGCCCGTCCGGAGGCATCTGAATGAGCCCCGGGAGCGGTAATCCGAGCTGTCGCGGATCGGCACTTGCGGGTGCGCTGGTCGAACCTTTGAGGTTCATGAGAAGGGTTAGTCTAGCACAGCGACGTCGGGACGCGCACGCCGTGCCCGGCTTCGATAAGATCCACCCTGAGCTCGGCTCCGGACCTCTGGAACCCACCTGAGAAAGGTGACGAACGCATGAACAGGGGTGTATCGAGGTCCACCCAGCGGAAGCCGCCCACACCCGCCGCCACACACGCCGAAACGCTCATCGCCAGCTCGGACTCGACCATCCCGCCGATCATCAACCCCAAGCCGTGGGTCTTGGCGAGCGCGATCATGTCCAGCGCCTCCGGGATGCCGCTCTTGGTGAGCTTGACATTGATGGCGTTCACCGCATCGTGGGCTATCAATCCAATCACGTCTTCGCAGGAGCGCGCGCTTTCGTCTGCGGCGACCTGTACGCCGCCCTGGTGGCGGACACGGCCGAGGCCTTCCCAGTCGTCGATGCCCGTCGGTTGCTCGAAAAGATCGATCTGACGTTTGTGCGGACCCAGCGCATCGAGCAGTTCCAGGGCTTGGTCCGCGCTGAATGCCCCGTTCGCGTCGAGCACGAGCGAAACCTCTGGCGCCTCACGCGCGATGGCCTGCAGTCTTCTCAGATCGTGTTCCACAGAATCACCACCCACCTTCACCTTGAGCGTGGAAAAGCCCAAGGCGCGGGCTTTCTTGGTGGCCGATATCGCGGCGTCCACACTGCCGGTGGGCAGCGTGATATCGGAGCGAAGGCTGGCCTCGGCGCCACCGAAGAAAGACCACATGGAACAGCCGAGACTCTTCAGCCACGCATCCAACAGCGCACTCTGGAGGGCGCAGGCTGCACTTGGACAATGCGGCATGCGTTCGTGCACTTCGCGGCACAGCGGGCGCCAGCGGGCGACCTCCTTGCCCACCAGGTCCGGGCTCGCCCTCAGCAACGCTTCGAGCGCCGACGCTTGAGTCTCGCCGCTCACCGCGGGGAAGGGTGCAGCCTCGCCCAGTCCAATGTTTCCATCCTGCAACTGAATCTGCACGAGGACGTTGTCCGCTCGCGTTTGGGCCCCGGTGGATATCCCAAAGGGTTCTGTCAGCTCGATGTTGAGGGCGAGGCTCCGAATCTCGCGAATCGTGGGCATGCCGCAGGCATTAGTACGAGGCCGCCGCGCCGACCACCGGTTGTCGGTCGGGGGCGGTGGGTCCGGCGAGTGGCCGGGCGAAAATCGCGCTACACTGCCGCAATGCCTGTCTTGTGCATCCTGGTGACCGGTGATCCAGTCCCTGTCACCCAAAAAGCGCGTGGTGATTTTGCAACGCTGATCCAGCAGACGATCGGGACGGCCTGGGTGGGGACCTGGCTGGTCGTCGATGCTCGAACGGAGACACGCTTGCCGGACCTCGAGTCCCTGGCCGGACTGATTGTGACGGGTTCGCCGCACAGCGTGACGGATCGGGAGCCGTGGATGTTGCAAGCAGAGGCCTACTTGCGGACGGCCGTGGCGGCTGAGCTGGCGATTCTGGGCGTGTGCTTTGGTCACCAGCTGCTTGCGGAGGCGCTCGGTGGACGCGTGGCGAAGAATCCGCGTGGCCGTGAGATCGGGACCTTCGAGCTCGAGCTACATGGGGAGGATCCAGTCCTTTCCGATCCACGGCGCCCTTACCAGGTCAACATGTCGCACGTGGACTCCGTGGTGGAGCTGCCTTCCGGCGCTCGCGTGCTGGGCGCAACCGAGGGCGACCCGAATGCGGCTCTCCGGTTTTCGGACAAGGCGTGGGGTGTGCAGTTTCACCCCGAGTTCGATCGAGAGATCATCGGTCACTACGCAAGGACACGTTCCGAAGCGCTGACAGCGGAGGGCCTGGATCCGGAGCAGGTAACTCGATCCGCGACCGACGCTGTCGCCGGTTCGGGCGTGCTTCGGCGCTTCGTGCACACGCTGGTCGGATAGGCTCGCGACGGAGGTCGATCCTGGCCCCTGGGCTGTCCCCCTGGTGGCCGGGCCCGTGGGCTTTCGCTGCCCGAGGGGCGGTTTTGACTCAACTATACAGTCAGTCAGCCGTTGCTGTACGGGTGGTGCCGGTAAACAGCACGAGTGCGGAAGGGGGCGCGCGCGCCGCCGGAGCGGAGCACGCCGTGCCGCCCGCTGGGTCCGAGCTCGCACTGCTGGGCCAACGGGTTGGCAACTACGTGGTAGAGCGCCCGCTGGGACGAGGTGGGATGGCGCAGGTCTACGTCGCCAAACATGCGGCGCTCGGGCGACAGGTCGCAGTCAAGTTCTTGAGCTCGGAGTTATCTGGCCAGGCGCAGCTCTACCAGCGGTTCCTGCAGGAGGCCCAGGTGATGGCAAACCTGAGCCACCCGAACGTCGTCGACATCTTCGATTTCGGAGAGCTTGCCGGACGCTACTACTATGTCATGGAGTTGCTCTTGGGAGAGGATCTGTCCGCGGTGATCCGTCGCACCGGACGCTTCCCACATGAGGAGTTGGTCGGCTACGTGCAACAGATCTGTTCGGCCCTGGATGCCGCGCACTCGGCGGGGGTCGTGCACCGCGATCTGAAGCCTGCCAATATTTTCGTCCTGGATGGCCAGGACCTGCACGTAAAATTGATGGATTTCGGAGTCGCGAAAGTGCAGCGAAGCGACGTCGGAGCCACGCTCGGAGGTCAGATTCTGGGCACGCCATCGCACATGGCGCCCGAGCAGGTGTTGGGCCGACTCGACCTGATTTCCCCCGCAAGTGATCTGTATGGCCTGGGCGTGATTCTCTACGAAATGCTGACCGGCAGGCTGCCCTTCGACAGCGAATCGGACATCGTCACCATGAGCATGCACGTTCGCGAGCCAGTGCCGCCGATTCGCTCGCTGGCGCCCGACGTGCCCGCGCGGGTGGCCGAGCTGGTAGAGAGCTGCCTGCAGAAGCAGCCCGAGAAGCGACCCCGCTCTGCGCGTGAGTTCGCGGCGCACATCGCGGCGGTCAGCAAGATCGCTGCGCGCGCGTTCGGTGCAGTGTCGAGCGGGGCAGTCCGTGCTTGCCCCGAGGATTTGGCCGAGCCCTTGCCCACGGGTGAGGGGCTGCGCACAGAAGCCCCACTCTCCCCGGGCGCCGGGCAGGTGGACGTTGCGCTGCTCGAGTTGGGCTCGGAGCGCCTTGCACCGGAAGCTTTGCGTTCGCTCGAGCTCCCCTCTGGGCCGTTGCCACAGAAAATCGATGCTCCCGAGACGCCCCTGGCCAGCGCAGTGGCCCCACACCCCCAGCTGTTGTCGGATCGCGTCGACGAGGGAGGTGCCAGCCCGCCGGAGCCTGGCGTTTCGGATCAACGTCTGCTCGACCAGCTGCTCAGGCGCATGAAGCGCCACCCGGACTTTCCTGCCTTCGTCAGCAATGTCACCGAGATCAGCAGGAAAGCCGATGCCGACAACAAGTACTCGGCCAGTCAAGTGGGCGAGTCCATAGTCAAGGACTTTGCGTTGACCGCCAAGCTGCTTCGGCTGGTCAACACCAACTACGCGAACCGGTTTGGTGGCAAGGTGTTCAGTGTGCAGCAAGCGGTCGTGATCCTGGGTTTCGATAGCGTGCGTTCCACGGCGCTGGGGGTCAGCGTGTTCAAGAAACCCGCGGCTCAAAAGCACAAGCGCAGCAAGGGGGACGCCGATCGCGTGGCTGAATCGGCGATCAACTCGCTGGTGAGCGGCGAAATCGCCCGAGCGCTGGCACCGGCAGCCGGCCTGAAGGACGCCGAGCTCGCGATGATGTGCGCCTTGTTCCGCAACGTGGGTTACCATTTGGTGCTGCACTACTTGCCCGAGCGTTTCGATGAGGTTCAGGCGCTGGCCGCGGAGCAGCGCATTTCCCTCGCGCACGCTGCTGACCGAGTCCTGGGCATTTCCTTTCAGAAGCTCGGGCTCGCGGTGGGGGAGCGTTGGCGGCTGCCCAAGCCCTTGCTCGATGGTATTTCCACGAATCCGGGCCCGGGCGAGAAGCTCGAACGCGAGCAAGATCGAATGGGAGCACTTGCGAAGTTGGCGAACGATCTGGCCCACGCCGTGGCTACGGCGAGCCCCGAGAGTTGGCACGGCATCCTCGAAGAGCTGCTGCGCCGGAACAAACCGTGGGTATCGCTCGATGCCAAGGCGGTGGCGGAGCTACTGGAAGTGACTCGCCGAGCCTTCGAGGAACGCTACGCTGCCGCGTTCGGAGTCTACAGCAAGAAAAGTCGGTTTCTCAAGAATGCGCGAGCGTTGGCGGGGGGCACGACCGAGTCGACTCCCATTCGCCCGAAGCTGACCCCCTCCGATGTCGAGACCCAGTTGGGAGAGCATGTCCGGCGCCTGCGCGCGGCTGCTGTAGAAGGCGCAGCGAGACAAGCGCTGGTGCAGGCAGCGCTCGTCAGCGTGCGCGACGCACTGGCCATTCCGCGACTTCTCTTGCTGGGGATGGCTCCGAACGGTCACGAGCTCTGCGTCCAGCACGCGCTCGGAGCGGATGCCGAGGCTTTGATCCAGGACTTTCGAGTACCGCTCACTCGTGGCGGAGACGTGTTCTCTTCGGCATGGCTCAGCGGTCGGGAGATCTTGGTGGAGGATACCTACACTTCTCGAGCCACGCAGCGGATCCCGCAGCGGTACTACGAAATGTTGGGGTCGCCCGCGCTCGCGATCCAGCCTTGCAGGCACTCGGGCCAGAGTGGGGCATTGCTCGTCGTGGATGCCGACTCGGCCGAGGCGCTGCCTGCTCCGGATCTGCTTCAGGCGACTGGCTCGCTCAGAAGCGAACTGGCTCGCACGCTCGAGTGGGCGTGAGCCGCGATCCTCGAGGATTGGGCTGGCGAGTGCCTCGATCCTGGTGCCCACTGGTCGAGAGGGTCGACGGCGGGCTTGGGTCCTGCTAAACGCCTCGCGAATCACCATGGGTTTCTCGCTAGGCGTCGTCGGTCTGCCCAATGTGGGCAAGAGCACTTTGTTCAATGCGCTTTCGAGTGCCAATGCGCAGGCGCAGAACTTCCCATTTTGCACCATCGAACCGAACGTGGGCATCGTTCCGGTGCCCGACCAGAGGCTCGACCAGCTGAGCGCACTGTTCGAGCCCGAAAGCACTGTGCCCACGACGATCCGTTTCGTCGACATTGCGGGCCTGGTGCGCGGTGCCTCGAAAGGTGAGGGGTTGGGCAATCAGTTTCTCGGGCACATTCGCGAGGTGGACGCCGTTGCCCACGTGGTGCGCTGTTTCACGGACGACAATGTGACGCATGTCGAGGGGCGCATCGACCCGGTGTCCGACGTGGCGACCATCCAAACCGAGCTCTGCTTGAAGGATCTGGAGACGGTGACCAAGCGGTTGGAGCGCGCCGTCAAGCAGAGCAAAGGTGGAGACCCGGTGGAGCGCCTGGCCGTGGGGCTCTGCGAGCGATTGATCCCGCACCTCGACAAGGGGCTGCCGGTGCGAGTCTTCGAAGCCGACGAAAAGGAAGAGCCCATCATCCGGGCGCTGCAGCTCCTGACCGACAAGCCCATGTTCTACGTGGCGAACGTCGACGAGGCATCACTCGGCGATCTCGACTCGAACCGGCACTACCAGAGCTTGGTGCAGCTGGCGGAAACCGAGGACACGAGCGTCGTGCCCATCTGCGCGGCTCTCGAGGCCCAGATTGCCGAGCTCGATCCGGCCGATCGACAGGAGTTTCTCGAAAGCGCAGGGCTGCGTGAACCGGGGCTCAATCAGGTGGTCCGCACGGGCTACACGTTGCTCGGGCTGATCACTTTTCTGACGGCGGGCAAGAAGGAATGCCGCGCCTGGACGGTGCGCAAAGGCTCGACTGCCCCGCAGGCCGCCGGGGTGATCCACACGGACTTCGAGCGCGGATTCATCAAAGCCGAAGTGATCTGGTGGGAAGACTTGGTCAAGCTTGGCAGCGAAGCCAAGTGCCGGGAAGCGGGCAAACTCGCCATCGAAGGCAAGGACTACGTCGTTCGCGACGGCGACGTCATCCACTTCCGCTTCAACGTCTAGAGCGACAAACAGCAGGCTGCTCGTCGTGACCAATCGACGAAGTACGGGACCTAGCGGGCACGCGCCGTGCCGGTGGAGTTGGCAAGCTGTTCGGTGCTCTGGCCCGGGCGGTGCTGTCTAGTGGGCGTGCTGCACACTCCAGCTGCGATAACTTTCCACCGGTACCGGGCCTCCGAAGTAACCGAGGAAGCGCACGCCCCACAGGCCGACCGAGGCAACCAGCAACAACCCGGCCGCGCCGCTGACCCAGCGGTTGGCGAACCAAGAGCCTCTCGGCTCCAACGCGTGGCCGCGCTGAGGGCCACGCACGTAGTCCACCAACATGTAGGCGAACGCCCCGAAGTAGAGTGGGGCCAGAGGCAAAGCGAGCGGGTGCAGCGCGAACGACTCTGCGAAGTGGCCTCTGAGGAGCAGCAAGGTCGCGCGCGTCAGGCCGCAACCCGGGCAGGGCAGTCCGAACAGGCCCGCGCTCGGGCATAGCGGGAAGCCGCTCAGCAGCGCAGCGGCGACGGGTGAAAGGCCGAACAAGACCAAAAGGATCCGGCGTGAGAGTCCGCGCCGGGTGATCCCCGGACGAGCCCGCACGCAGCGCTCGCCGACGCAGGCCGGGTCGGCTGTCATCGGGCAGCGTCTCCGGTACGTGCAGCGAATCGAGGAGGGAGGAACCGAGCCACGGTGCTGCCAGCTTAGCAAACCGTGGCTCGGGTGGCCCGCTCGCGTCGAGGGGCCGCCAGTATCCCGGCTTCTGGCTTACTGCTGCCCTCCGGGCCCTAGTGCTCCTGCGCTGCGGCCGCCGGCAGCTTGCCAGACGTCGTTCAGATCCGTCGGCAGGAAGTAGATGCCGAGCAGGATGTACAGGATGCCGCTCGCGGCGGGCTGGTTCGAGCCAGCCATGCGCTTGGCTTCGGCCACCTTGTCCGACAATTTCATCATCTCGAGCAAGTTCAAGATGGGGATGAAGAACATGATGATGTTGATGTCGTCCTTCTGCCGGAACGCCTTCAGCTCCCCGAGCATCTGGATCAATTGGATGATGGCGTAGACGAAGCAGAGCATGGACAGCAAGGTCACCATCACCGGGTTGCGCGTCTTGCCAATGGGCCCATGTGCGCCGGGGGTGGGCGCCATGCCTCCTGCCGGGGCCATGCCTCCGCCGGGCGCCGGAACCATGGCACCCGCACCGGGGGGCGCTCCGCCACCTGGCATGGCGCCGGGAGCTCCTGGGCCCATACCGGGAGCAGGCCCCCCCATGGGAGGACCTCCGGGGGCTTGCCCTGGGCCTCCCGGGGGCGCGCCATGGGGAGGCTGACCGTAGCCACCGGGTTGCCCGTAGCCGCCTGGTTGCGCGGGGGTGGGGGGTTGCCCGTAAGGTCCGGGGGGTTGTGCGTAGCCACCCGGCGCACCGTATTGCTGCCCGCCCGGGTTGGCGGCCATCGCCGCGGGGTCCGCGACCATCGTGCCGCCGAGCGGATTGACGTCGCCACCCGGAGCACCGGGGTTTTGTGGAAACTGACCTGGGGGCGCCCCGCCAGGTGGGGGGGGTGGCGGCGCTTCCCCGTAGCCCCCTGGCGCCGGGGTGCCGGGAGGGGAAGCAACCCCAGGCGGCGTGCCCATGGCGGCCGTGGCATTCGGGGGCGGACCCGCAGGGGCTGGCGCTTGGGGCAGCGCTCCCGGGGGTTGAGGTGTACCAAGCGATGGCGGTGCCACTCCGAGCATCGTGCCTTTGAGCTTGGACGGCACCGCCTTGTCAGCAGGCTTTGGCCCGCCAGCCGAAGGTGCCGCGCCTCCACCCGGTCGAGGAACGCCCTGTGGAGCGTTCATCATCAGCATGGTTCCCTTGAACTTGGGGGCTGCCGCGCCTTTCAGATTGAAGCCGCATTTCTTACAAGTCTTCGAGCTATCGTCGTTTTCAGTCCCGCAGTTAGGGCAAAACACAATCTCACCTCCGTTCCTACCCCACGCGGGATAAGGGAGCGGCAGGGTACACGTCCTGCCATTGAGTTCACAAGTTCAGTAACGGTTCAGGGGGCAAATGTCGATACGCTGTTTGCGCCTGCACAGATCGCTGGACGCTTCAATGTTGACGCTTTGTGAACGCGAGATGACCGGCTCGAAGCCGCGGCTGTTGGGCCGATCCGAACAGTTGGCCCGAAGACGAGTCGGCCGGCGTATCGGTCGGCGTGGCGGACGGAACGCTTCCGCGGTGCAATTCGATTTTCGTGGGCCGGAGTGCCCGCGGAACATGCACTGCCCTGTGCTCTTGACACTCAGCTTTCGAGATCACTACGGTTCGCTCGCCCGGGCCTCCGGGTGTGCTCATTTCCGGCTGCTAGCGAGAGTTTGTAGTTGCGGCAGGTGTGCCCCAGTCGGGTGAGCTCTCCGTTTCTAACCCTGGGAATACCATGGCATTCGCCCTTAGCCCGGAGCGCGAGCAGCAGCTTCAACAGATCCTCTCGCGCTACCCCAACAAAATGGCCGCGTGCATCCCGGTGCTGCACCTGTGTCAAGAAGCCAATGACAATTGGATCTCCGAAGAGGTGGTGGCCTTCGTTGCGCAGCGCCTCGACCTGAGCACGGCCCACGTGGAGGGGGTGGTGACCTTCTACACGTTGTTCAACCGTGAACCGCCCGGCAAGCATCAGGTCTGGGTCTGTCGGACGCTTTCCTGTGCGCTGCGCGGTTCGGATCAGATCTTACATCACTGCGAGAAGCGTCTCGGCGTCCATGTTGGGGGAACGACCAAAGACGGCAAGGTGACCCTGAGAACCGCGGAGTGCCTCGCTTCCTGCGGCACCGCCCCGATGATGCAAGTGGACAAGAACTATCACGAAAACCTATCCATCGAGGCAGTCGACAAGATCCTCGATGACTTGGTGCGCGACTAGCCGATGCTGAAACGAACTAACTACCTGAGTCAGAGCTACGACAAGCCCGACGGCCACACGCTGGCCGCCTACGAGCAGATGGGTGGCTATCAATCGGTGAGCAGGGCGCTCGCCATGAGCCGAGAGGCCGTGGTCGAGGAAGTGAAGAAAGCCCACATCCGAGGGCGCGGTGGCGCGGGGTTCGACTGCGGGATGAAGTGGAGCTTCATGCCCAAGGAGAGCAAGAAGCCGCACTACCTGGTCGTCAATGCGGACGAGGGTGAGCCTGGCACCTTCAAGGACCGCACCATCATGGAGCGGAATCCCCACGCGCTCATCGAAGGCTGCATCATCGCTTGCTATGGCATCGGTGCGCGCGCTGCGTACATCTACGTGCGCGATGAGCTACACCTCTCGAAAGAGCGCTTGTGGGGCGCGATTCGCGAAGCGAAGGCCAAGGGGTATCTCGGTCGACGCGTCATGGGTCGCGACTGGGAGGTCGAAGTCTACGTCCACACCGGCGCTGGCGCCTACATCTGTGGGGAAGAGACCTCCCTGCTGAATTCTCTGGAAGGCCGGCGCGGGGAGCCGCGGCTGAAGCCTCCGTTTCCCGCACAGTATGGCGCCTTTGGTTGTCCGTCGACGGTCAACAACGTCGAGACCATCGCCATTATCCCGACCGTGTTCAAGCTCGGGGGGGACACATTCAGCCGGCTGAGCACGCTTCACTCCTTCAACGACGGCGGGGCGCGCCTGTTCGGGGTCAGCGGTCACGTGAAGAAGCCGGGAATCTACGAGTGCGCTGTGGGGTTGACGCTGCGGGAGCTGATCTACGATCTGGGTGGTGGCATCCTCGACGACCGCGCGATGATCGGTGTCATCCCGGGAGGGTCTTCGTGCCCGGTGCACCTGCCCGATGAAATCGTCAACGTACAGGGTGATCCCCGCTTCGAGCCGTACAACGGCAAGAGCATCCTCGACCTGCCGCTCGGCGTGGACACATTTCGCGCAGTGGGGGGCATGTTGGGTACCTGCTGCGCCATCGTTCTCAGTGATGCTGCCGATCCGGTGCTCGCCATTCACAACTTGATGCGCTTTTACAAGCACGAGTCGTGTGGGCAATGCACGCCCTGCCGCGAGGGCTGCGGATGGATCGACCGCATCCTGAACAAGATCGTCCAGGGGGAAGGTTCCATCGAGGAACTCGACCGCTTGTCGGAGATAGGCTCCGATATTACCGGCAACACCATCTGCGCTTTCGGTGATGGCGCGGCGCAGCCTGTTCTATCCTTCGTGCGCAAGTACCGGAAGAATCTGGAGGACTACATCCTCAGCGGGGGCAAGTCGCAGACTGGGAGGCTCGAGTTATGAACGTGGGTAGCGTGTTCTTCTTCCTCTGCGCGGCGGTGTGCGTGCTCGGTGCGCTGGCGACGGTAGCCGCTCGAAATCCGATCCGCTCTGCGGTCGGGCTGCTGGCTACCATCATGGGCATTGCCGGGCTGTTTCTGAAGCTCCAAGCTCAGTTTCTCGCGGCGATCCAGCTCATCGTGTACGCCGGCGCCGTGGTGGTTTTGTTCGTCTTCGTGATCATGTTGCTCGGGCCCGATGCGGACGCCGGCCACTCGGTGTCCGCCCCTGAGCCCAGCGGCCGCCTTGCCCGCAGCTTCAGTTTCGTAGTCGTCGTGGGAATGCTGATCACCGCGCTCTCGCTGCTGGTGAGTGCTTCGGAGCAGCCCACGCCGTTTCGCCCGGTCTCTCGAGCGCACGGCAGCGTCGAAGCCGTGGGCGCGCTCTTGTTCAGCAAAGGACTGGTTCCCTTCGAGCTCGCGACGGTCCTACTGATAGTCGCCGTCGTCGGCGCCATCGCCATCGCCCGCAGCCGGCCGGCCAAGAAGCGGCCCGAGGGGATCCGTTCGCCGACCCGGCGCATGTTTCACGGACCTCTGGTGCCGCGCGATGTTGGGCGACCGCTCGGCAAGAATGGCTCGCTCGGTAAGGATGCTGCGCAATGACTCTTGGAAATGTCGTCGAGCACTACACGCTGCTGTCGGGGTTGATCTTTGCCATCGGCGTCGTCGGTTTCTTGGTGCGCCGGAACGTTTTGGTCCAGTTGATGAGTATCGAGCTGATGCTCAACAGCGTGAACCTCGCGCTGGTCGCGTTCAACCGCCAGCACACCGACAACATGAATGGTCAGATGTTTGCGTTCTTCATCATAGCCGTCGCCGCAGCCGAGGTTGCGGTCGGACTGGCCATTGTTCTGCAATTCTATCGGCTGCGCTCGACCATCAACAGCGACGAAGCCGATACTCTACGCCACTAATCTAGCGAGAAGCACCTCCCATGGAAGAGTTGACCAAGGTATTCCCGCCGCACGACTTCGCGCTACTCGCCGTGATCCTGGCTCTGCCGCTCCTTGGCGCGGTCGTCAACGGCGTGTTCGGCAAGCGTATCGGCAAAGAAGCCGTCACGTTGATGGCCCTTTCGGCCGTCGGCATTTCCTTCATCGCCTGCGTCGTCGGGTTTTTGATGTTGAGCAAGGCGCAGACCGGCGAGGAAGCCGTTCGCTTCAGTTGGACCGCCTGGGATTGGTTCAGCGTTTCCGGAGAGGGAGACAACCTCCCCATTCCGATCCAGATGGCGTTTTCTCTGGACGCGCTCAGCGCCACCATGTCCCTGGTCGTGACCGGCGTGGGGTTTTTGATCCACCTGTACTCGACGAAGTACATGGAGGAAGACCCGAGCTACCATCGCTTCTTCTGCTATCTGAACCTGTTCATCTTCTCGATGCTGGTGCTCATTCTGGGCGACAGCCTGCCCATTCTTTTCATCGGATGGGAGGGGGTTGGCCTCTGCAGCTACCTGCTCATCGGGTTTTGGTACGAAGAGAGTGCGAACGCGGCAGCTGGCAAGAAGGCCTTCATCACCAATCGCATCGGCGACTTCGGTTTGCTCGTTGCGATGGCCCTGCTCGTCTACTACGCGGGCGCGCTCGATTGGAACGGGCTCGACATGGCTCGCGACAACCTGGTGCGGTCGGTCAAGCTGTGGCCGATTGGCACGGAAGTCCCGATTGCTCAGATTCTTCCCGAATCCTGGGCGCACTGGCTGAACACACCACGCCACGTCAGTGCGGCCACCCTGGTCGGGCTGGCGCTGTTTTTGGGCTGCGCGGGAAAGAGCGCCCAGATTCCCTTGTACGTCTGGCTCCCCGATGCCATGGCGGGTCCGACGCCGGTCAGCGCACTGATCCACGCCGCCACCATGGTCACGGCGGGCGTCTACCTGGTGTGCCGCATGGCGGGTATCTTCGTGCTCAGCCCTGCAGCGATGTTCACCGTGGCATTCATCGGCGCCTGCACGGCACTGCTCGCCGCCACCATCGCGCTGGTACAAAACGACATCAAGAAGGTGCTCGCCTACTCCACCGTGAGTCAGCTCGGGTACATGTTCCTGGGCGTCGGAGTGGGGGCGTTCACCGCTGGCTTCTACCATGTCTTGACGCACGCGTTTTTCAAGGCGTGCCTCTTCTTGGGGGCCGGCTCCGTGATTCACGCCATGCACGCTCGGATCCACGATCACGATGCCTCGCAGGACATGCGCAACATGGGAGGGCTGCGCAAATACATGCCCTACACCTTCGCGACCTTCGCGGCCGCCTGGGCTGCCATCGCGGGCGTGCCGCTCACCAGTGGCTTCTTCTCCAAAGACGAAATCTTGCTCAGGGCACAGACTTCGTTCATTCCGGTGCCGCACGACGGCACGATCGGGGTCGGCGCGGCGGCAATCGAGCTCTGGGAATGGCCTACCTGGGGTTCGAGCTTTTTGTACGTCGTGGGAGCCGCAGCGGCGGTGCTCACGGCGTTCTACATGACTCGGCTCACGCTCGGCATCTTCTTCGGCGACTTCAAGGGTTGGAAGATCGTCAAGCGCTACAAGCCGGACCCCCACGAGCACCACGACCACCCTCATGACCCGGCCGAGAAGCTGAGCGGTCCCAAGCCGCACGAGTCCCCCTGGCAGATCACACTGCCGTTGGTCATCTTGGGCTTTCTGTCGGTCACGTTCGGCTGGATCAACAACCACCTGTTTCACACCAGTGCGCTCGAAGATTGGCTCGAGCCGGTGTTTGCCCGGGCCAACGAATCGGTGAAGCTCGTCGAGGGTCACGAGCAGGCCACGACGCTGGTGATGGCGATTGCGGTTGTGTGTCTGCTCGCAGGCGCCGGTCTTGCGTGGTGGGTCTACGAGATCCACAAAGGCGAGCCTGCCAAGCGCTGGGCCGAGCAGTTCCCACGCCTGCACCAGTGGGCGCTGGAAAAGTGGCGGGTCGACGAGCTCTACGAGGAAACCATTCTCGGCGCGGTCGATTCGCTGGCCGAGTTCGCCGTCTGGTTCGATCGCTGGGTCGTCGATGGCATCCTGGCGCGCGCATCGGCGTTCGTGGTGGCTGCCGCCGGCACCGTCTTGCGATTCACGCAGACCGGACGAGTGCACGCCTACGGGGCAGTCATGGCGGGCGGCATGGCCGTGGTGGGTTGGTTCCTGCTCGCGCCGCACGCGGATGCGCACGTCAGCGAGGATGCCACGAGCGGTAAGTACTCGATCACCGCCGCGCCGGGTTTCGGCTACAGCTATCGCTTCACGGACCAGGGGGAAGAGAGCCAATTGGAGCGAGCATTCACCGACCAACGCAAGCACTCGTTCGATCTGGGGGTGGACGAGGAGCGCACCGTGAAGCTCGAAGTGAAGAATTCCTTCGGGAGCGTGGCGACCCACGAATACTCCATCAAGCGGCCCAAGCCCGATCTCTCGGGAATGGGAGCCGGCGCGACGCGTATCGACGTGGTCCAAGGCGACGATGGCAAGCTGGTGGGGATGCCTGGCAGAGGAGGAAACGCTGCGCCGGGGACTCCGACTCCGCGCGGGGCCGCAAAAGACGTCCTGGACGCGCTCCGGCGCGCTCGCAAAGCCGCCGCTCAGAAGCCGGCCGAGAAGGGAGGGCAGAACCAATGAGTCCTGCCGCCAAAGGTCTATTCGAACTATTGCCCTTTTTGCTGCTGTTCGTGGCGGGGGCCCTCATCCCACGCCGCAAGAGCCTGACCGAGCGTTTCGGCATCGGCGTGGTGGCTTCGCTGAGCTTGCTTTTGCTGCGTGGCCTGTGGCCCAACCCCTTGCTGGAAGCGACCAACGAGTGGCCGCACCTGCTCGACCTGATCGTCTTCTTGCCCATCTTCGGCGGAATTGCGGTCATGTTCATGCCGCGGCAGTCGCCGAAGTTTCTGCGCGGCTTCACGTTGACGATCTTGGTGCTCGACCTCCTGATCTCGCTGTTCTTGCTGTCGGGGCCAATGGACCGCGGCTGGCACTACCAACACATCGTCGAGTGGGTACCGAGCCTGGGCATTCGCTATCACGTCGCCCTCGATGGGATCAGCCTATGGCTGGTCCTCCTGACCACCTTCACCACGCCGATCGCCGCGTACGTTTCGTTCGGCTCGATTCACAAGCGGATCAAGGACCTGTGCGTTGCGTTCCTGATTCTACAGGGCGCCATGCTGGGGGCCTTCGTGTCGCTCGATCTGTTCCTGTTCTTCGTGTTCTGGGAGCTGATGCTGGTGCCGATGTTACTGTTGATCGGCGTCTGGGGCGGCGTGGAGCGCATCAAGGCCGCCTACAAGTTTTTCATCTACACCATGGTCGGCAGCATGATGATGCTTGCAGCGATCTTGTACATGGTGTGGACCCATCAAAAGCTCGCGGGCTACATCACCTTCGACTACCTGGCCCTGAGCAAGCTCACCTTGCCTCCCACCGCGGCCTGGCTGTGTTTCTTCGGGTTCGCTCTGGCGTTCTTGATCAAGGTACCCATGTTCCCGTTCCACACCTGGCTGCCCGATGCCCACGTGCAGGCGCCCACCGGGGGTTCCATCGTGCTGGCAGCGGTGCTGCTCAAGCTCGGGACCTACGGCTACGTGCGCTTCTGTATGGGCATGCTCGCTGGTCCCGCGGGGATGGCGGGATCGACGCTGGCTGGCATCGCCGTGGGGCTGGGCATTTTGTACGGCGCACTGGTGGCCTGGAAGCAGGACGACGTGAAGCGGCTGGTGGCCTACTCCTCGGTCGCGCACATGGGGTTCGTCATGTTGGGGCTGTTCGCGGCGACGCATTCGGGTATCCAGGGCGCCCTGATTCAGATGATCAATCACGGCATTTCGACCGGGGCGCTCTTCCTCTTGGTGGGCGTCATCTATGATCGTCGCCATACGCGCCTGATTCGCGAGTTCGGTGGCCTCGCCAAGGTAATGCCCGTCTACACCGCGCTATTCGTGATCGTGACCATGTCCAGTATCGGAGTCCCGGGCACGAACGGTTTCGTGGGCGAGTTCATGGTCATCATTGGCACCTTCAGCTCGAAGTACCTGGGCGCGCACTCGCACGTTCAGGCGATCCTCGCCGCCCTGGGCGTGATTCTGGCTGCGGTCTACATGTTGAGCGTGGTGCAGCGTGTCTTCTTCGGTCCGCTCACCAACCCCAAGAACGAGGCGCTGCCGGACATCAACGTGCGGGAGACGCTCGCCGTCGCTCCACTGGTCGCCTTGGTCTTCGTCTTGGGATTGTTTCCGAGCGTGGTGCTCAGCAGGATGGATTCGAGCGTCGAGGTGGTGATCGATCGCTACGTTGACGGTCGGCGAGCCTTCATGGATATGGACGACAGTTCGCCCGCAAAGCTCGCCTCGCGACGCGGCGGCCCGCTCGAGCGAGGCTACCCCAAACCGCCTGAAGCAAAACCAACCAGCGGCAGTGAAACTGCCTTGAACAGCCAGGGCACGGAATAATGGACGTTCTACTCGGTCTCTCTCCGTTTCTGTCCGTAGCGCTGGGGGCGCTGCTCCTGATGCTCGCGGAAGCCTTTGGTAGGCCGACCTCCGAAGCGGGTATCAGCGCCGAAGGCGTCGTCATCGATGCGGGCGCCGGACGCAGTCAAGAGCTCTCGCTGGGGGCGTCCGTGGTGCTGTTTGCGGGCGCCATTTTCAGCGTGGCCGTTTGGCTGGTTGGGCCGGACAACATCGAGGGTCTCGACGCGGTGGCGCCCTACCTGGTGCTCGACCGGTTCAGCCTCTTCTTCAGTTTCGCGCTGTGTCTCGCTGGGGGTTTGGCGGCGCTTCTCGCCGGAGGCTATCTCTCCGAGCACAAGATCGATCGGACCGAGTTCTTCCCGTTGATTCTGTTTTCGACCGTGGGTGCTCAGGCATTGGCAGCGGCGGGCGATTTGTTGAGTTTGTTCGTGGCACTCGAGACCATGTCTTTGGGCGTCTATGCGATGGTCGGGCTCAGGCGCACGAGTCCGCGCGCGTCGGAGGCCTCCCTCAAGTACTTCTTGCTCGGAAGCTTTGCGGCGGCCTTGCAGCTGTTCGGTGGTGCGCTGCTCTATGGCGTCACGGGACATACCGATCTGGCCGGCATCGGGGCGTCGCTGGGGGAGCTCGGCGCCGCTGGGCAGGATCCGCGCACCGTCATGGTTCTGATCGCGCTGGTGCTGACGCTCAGCGGCCTCGCTTTCAAGGTGAGCGCCGTGCCCTTTCACATGTGGGCGCCGGACGCTTACGAAGGCGCGCCCACGCCCACTACGGGGTTCATGGCGGCCGCCGTGAAGACTGCTGCCTTTGCGGTACTTCTGCGCGTGCTTCTGGTCAGCTTTGGGGACGAGCGGCTGATGAGCTGGGGCGCGGGTTGGCCGCCCGTGCTGGCAGGCATGGCGGTGCTCAGCATGACCGTGGCAAACGTCGTCGCCGGGCGCCAGGAGTCGGTGAAGCGCATGCTCGCCTACTCGTCGGTGGCCCACGCGGGCTACGCCTTGATCGGCGTGGTGGCAACGATGCGCTCTCCCGATGCGGAGGCCAGCGTGCTTTTTTACATGTTGGCCTACACGGTTTCCACGGCGGGTGCATTCGGCGCCCTGATTCTCTGTGGTCGCTACGGGGCCGAAGCGGTCAGCTATGACGATCTCGCTGGTCTTGGCCGTCGCCACCCGGCCGTGGCTCTGACGTTCTCTTTCTTCCTGCTGTCGCTGGCGGGTGCACCACCCACAGCGGGGTTCTTCGCCAAGCTGTACGTCTTCAAGTCGGCGATCGGTTCCGACCTGTATCTGCTGGCTGTCCTCGGTCTCATCAACAGCGTGATCGGGGTCTACTACTACCTGCGCGTCATCGTGTACATGTACATGCGTGAGCCGGCGCCCGGGGCTGCCATCGCGGTCCCGATGCGTTCCGGCTACGTGGCGGCTGCGCTGGTCATCGCCGCGGTCTTCGTGCTCGTGTTGGGCATCCTGCCGGACACGTCGCTGGGCATGGCGAATGCAGCCGCGCTCGGCGGACGCTGAAGCCACCGGCTTGCGCGCCCGCGCTCTCCCTCACGATTTCTTTCTGCCCACTCGTCGAGTCGTCCTGCGGGGGTAGACCCGTTCCTCACAGAAGCCGCGAGTCAGCGAGTAGCACACCCTGACAGGCGGCTTCGGTCGAAACGTCGAGATCAAGGCCGGTGAATCGGGCAGAACGCGATCCGTCGGCAGCCCGAGGCAGGCAGCGGAATCTGGGGGCACGCTGGAAGGGGAAAGGCGCTCGGCCCTCGACGCTGGTTCGAAGGGTGCCGAGGACGGTGCGGAGTGGGGGCGACTCAGCTGGTGACCGAACTCGGGAACGCGTGGTGCGTGGGGGATGGTCGGCGCCCGCGTGAGCGTATCTGAACGGATGTCGGTACCCCGGGTCAAGCAGCGCGGCAACGGCGTTTCGGGCGCTAGCCCCGAGGGCTCGGTGGCCCGCCCATCGACGCCGGGGTCGAGCTCTGCTTCCAGAGCGTCTGCTTTCGATTCGTCTGGTGGTATCGAACTACCCGTCATCCAAGCTCCCAGATATCGAGTATGGCGAAACGACGACCAAGCTCAACGAAAGAATTTTCGGCATGGCGCTCGGCCCCGTCAATTTCTGCGGACCGGTGCTGCTCGGCAAAAGCAGGATCTCCTACCTCCACTCTCATTTCGCTAATCATAAGCACCTCCCGTTTGCTGCTTTTCGTGACATCGCGCGCGTCGCGCCATGCCACAGGCTGCGAAGGCGCACAGGCGCTCATTTGCGTCTAACATCCGACGACGCCAAATATTCCGGGGCCTTTGCTGCCATCTGCCGTGTGGTCTCGCCGCCCACGACCACCGAAGAAGGAGTGTGCGCGATGGGTGGTGGATGCAGGCACGGGTGGTTCAGAGTGGGCGCTTGGCGCTCGAGCTCCGAGGTGTGCTAGGCTGCAAACTCTTGTCGGATGCTCGATGACGATGTGCGCTCCAGCTGTGCTGAATTTTCTGGTGGAGTGCGTGGCTAGGTTACCGTCAGCGCTGTCGACGAACGGGCGCTCGGCCCCTTCGGGCCGGCGGAGCCGCCCCCGTCTGGATGAACGTACCGGACCTGGCCGAGGCTGTCGGTTCACTGGTTTGTTGTTGGTCTTGCTTCTGGTCCTGTCCGGTTGCGGAGCGCCGACTGGCTACGTCTTTCAGGCCGCCAAGGGTCAATACAACCTGTACCGGGCAGAGCGTCCGATCCCCGAGGTGGTTGCCGATCCGAGGACGCCTCCTCTGGTGCGCTCGCTGCTCAGAGAGGTGCCGCGTATCAAGGCGTTTGCTTTGGAACACGGTTTGGCAATCAGCGACAATTACGAGCAATACGTAGCTCTCGATCGCCCTTACGTGGTTTGGTTCGTCAACGCGAGTCATCCGTTGGCTTTCTACCCGAAGATGTTCTGGTTTCCCGTGGTGGGTTCCTTTCCGGGTCTGGGATGGTTCGACGAGAGGTCGGCGCGCAAGCAAGCGGCGGAGTTGGCGCGCCAGGGGTGGGACGTGAGCGTCAGAGGAGTTCGGGCGTTTTCGACCGGTGGCTGGTTCAGCGATCCCATCGTTTCCAGCATGTTCACCGAGAGCGACAACGCTTTCGGGTATCTCGCGAACGTGGTCTTGCACGAGTCACTTCACGCGACCGTGCTGATTCCTGATCAGCAATTTTACAACGAAAGCCTGGCAAGCTTCGTCGGGGATCAGCTGACCGTCGACTATCTCCGCCGTCGATTCGGCGTCGAATCGGAGGAAATGACGATCTATCTGGAACGCGAGCAGCTGAATACCCAGGCTGAACAGCTGGTGTCCGATCGCTACTCGAAGCTCGAAGCTCTGTATGCGTCGGACGCGCCCATCGAACAAAAACTGATAGAGAAGCAGAAGATCATGCGCGAGCTTTACGTGCGCCTCGGGTTCGAGGACCTCCCGACGAATGCGACGCTGATCGGGACGCGTCTGTACGACGTCGGGCAGGACCAGTTCCGAGAGCTGTTGTCCGTCTGCGGTCGCGACTGGAAGCGCTTTATTGCTGCGGCGGGAAGCGTACATGCCGGGCACTTCGCCTCGCCCCAGCTGGAAGACTTCACGGCTATCGTCGAACGGCTGATTCGGCGCGGTTGCGAACCCTTCCCCCCTCGACGCCCCACCCGCTACCGAGTGCGCTGAGCCATTCAGCGGCCCAGCGAGAACCGTAGCTCTTCCGGGCCGGCACCGACGATGAACGGAGCGTATTTCATCACGAAGCCCGTGGCGCCTCTGGGTACCTCGAAGCTGATGAAACCGCGCGCGGTTTCGCCCGAGGACACATGCCCGGCGCGCAACGTCGGCTCGCAGCCGGCCAGGGCTGCCTTGTAGTCTTCATCGTTCGAATCGCGCAGCGATGCGGCGAAGGGGTTGGTGGCGACTGCGCGCTCGGAGCGACCTTCGATCTGGACCTCGACCCCCAGTTTGATATGGCCGGGCTTGGCTTGAAAATGTGGCTCGACGACACAAGGCTCCACCTTGAGCACCGTCATCGTGTAGTCGCGCGCCATGGCCCGCTCACCCACTCCGTGGAGACCGGGCGAAACCCCCAGTGGTGGCCCCGTGGGTTTCTGTGCCATGGGTGAGGGCATGGCCGGACGTGCGCTTACGGAGGCGCGAGACCCCGCGCTGGTGGTGGGTTTGGGCGCCTCGTGGCGTTCGCATCCGGCGAGCGGCATGGCCGTGAGCGGCAGCAGGTAGGCGCGGCGCATGGCTGCTCGAAGGGGAAGGACCGGGCTAGGCATCACGCTTCTCCGAAAAGGGTCAGCGCCCGAGCTGTTTGGTCAGCTTGGGGCCCCGTGCCTTCTCGCTGTTACCAATGCGAGGAGCGTATTCGAGGGTCAGTTGGCTCGATTTTTTGGGCAGCTTGAAGTTGATGAAGCCGCGGGCGCTCTCTCCCGGTTCGAGCGGCTTGCCCGTCAGGCGCGGTTCGCACCCGGCAAAGCTCACCGAGTAGGCGTTGTGTTCCGAATCCAGCAGTCTTCCGTAGTAGAAATTCCGAGGAACGTCGGCGGTCTTCGCGGTGATCTCGACTCGCACTCCGAGTAGGTATTCGTCGCTGCCCAGCTGCTCGTAGGCTGGTGGGGCACACTCGACGACCTCGAGCACGTCGAGCTCGAATGGGGCTTCGTCCGGTTTGGACGAGTCGCCCGGCGGAGTGGGTGGGGAACTCGACTCGGCGCCTTCGCACGCCGTCGCGGGACAGAGGGCTCCGACGCAGACGAGTCGCCAAAGCGAACTCAGTGGACGAACGAGGTTCACGCTCAGCGACCCAGTTGGAACAGGATGGGAGCGTCCCTCAGGTAAGGGCGAGGGTTCAGCTCGAGCACCAGCGAATGCGCGTCTCGCGGGAGGTCGTACACCAACCAGCCCTTCTCGGATTGGCCGGGAGCGAGCCGCGTATACTTGAACAGCGGCGTGCAGTCTTCGGTCTTGACGGCGGGCAGCGCGCTGAAATGGTGACCGTTCGCATCGTTCAGCCGGGTGTGGCTGTGCCCGATGGCGATGGAGCCGTTCTCGAGTGCGCGCACTTCGAGCTCGACACCCAGGAGCGCGTGTTCGGGCCCGGGCCTGAATCCCTTTTGAGCGCTACATTCGATGATTCGACTCACGCGGGCAGCATACGTCTGAGCCCGAGCGAGTTGGCCGACGAAATGGGCCTTCGGCTCGATGCGGGCAGAAGCGAGGCTCGGGCCCGCTCCGCGCGGCGCCGAGGCGCTGGGTGTCGAAGCCGCCGCCTCGGGTTCGTTGCGGCAAGCCCCGAGCGGCAATACGAGGCACAGAGCGAAGAGCGGTTCCCGGAGGGCCGCGGGGCGGCCCTTTGGCCGAGGGGGCAAGCCGAGGCGGCTGTGCGAGTCGGGCTGTGCTACACCGCTTGCCTGGAACATCGGCAGAGCTTGACCCGTTTGGGCTCCGCATGTCGATGCTGACATGGTTCTTGGAGGACACAAAAAACGCATGCACTTAGACTTCAGGCTTTCCATCGCGGTCGTCCTAGCGCTCGTGGGCTGTGACCGTTCTGACAGCAAGGCGGAGCCGGCGGGCTCGGCGACGAGCGCCGCCTCCGCCAGCGCCAGCGCCAGCGCGGCGAACGCAGTGGCCAAAGTGGCCGCCGGGCTGCCCATCGCGCCCGAGAAGATCGAAGCCGTCGTGAACCCCAAACACGAGAAAGCCTACAGCGGTCCCACAGGCACCGTGACTGGATCGGTGGTGATCACCGGTGACGAAGCGCCCGAAAAACCCGACTGGGAAGAACAGATTCCCAAGGATTGTCTGGCGGCGCGCGAGATTTACGCCAAGGCGTTTCGTGAGGGCATGATGCGAAGTGCCGCGGACGTCTTCGTGGCGGTGACCGGTTATGAGGGCTACGTCCCGGCAAAGCGTGACTCGGTTACGGTTCCGGCGAAGGGCTGTGCGT
This sequence comes from uncultured delta proteobacterium, assembly GCA_963809955.1. Taxonomy (GTDB): domain Bacteria; phylum Myxococcota_A; class Polyangia; order Polyangiales; family Polyangiaceae; genus JAICQQ01. The sequence continues at coordinate 224,705 of CAWELQ010000020.1, read as the reverse complement.
TCGGAACGAAGACCCTCGGCGTTACCTTCGGCCAAAGCCTTGGAGTGGTCAGCAAAGACTCGCGGTCCTACGTGCCGGAGCTCCTGGGTGCGCGGACCGAGGCGCAGCTGGTGGCGACACCGGGCGGGAAGCCCATTCAGCTGTACCCGCCGGAAACTGGGCGCTACGTCTTGGTCGACAGCATGCGCATCTTCGCCACAGCCGAGGTGTTCGTGGTGGCCTACGCGACGTTCGACGTGACCGGTCTGGACGGGAAATTCGAGATCAAGGACGTCCCCGTGGGCAAGGCCAAGCTCAACGCTTTGCTGCCCTCGGTGGGCCTCACCGCGGGACGCGAGATCAACGTCGAAGCCGGCAAGGCGACCAACGTGGAGTTGGAGCTCGCGTTCGACCGCAAAGTCTACGACAAGGAGGAGGAGCAGCGCTTCAAGCCGAAGCCGGGCGCCAGCGCAGCCCGAGCGAAGAGCTCATCCAGGTAGCTCCCGTCCGGCGGTGGCGAGCACGTTGTCGCGCAGCCGGGCGCTCAGTTTCCGAACAGGCCGTTGATGGTAGTGGAACCCACCTTGTCGGGCGGCCCCGAGCTTTCTCGGCCGCGCTTGCCGCTACTGACGCACTCGCCGCCCTGGGCAGTGCAACGATTGACCGTTTTGCAGTTGGTGGACCTCTGACAGTCTGCCGACGAGGCGGCGATGCACTTGCCGTCCTTGGCCGAGCAGGTCCCTTCGAGCTCGCAACGTAGCGACTTTCGGCAGTCCTTGTTCGAAACGGCGGCGCACTGTCCGTCGATGACTCCACAGGCTCCGTTCTTCGTGCAAGCATCTGACTTTTTGCAGCCCTCCTCGTCAGCGATGCAGCGGCCGCCCTCGGCGATGCACTCGGCGCGCTCCTTGCAGGCTACGGAGAGCTTGCAGTCTTCATTCGAGCCAGCAACGCAGCGCCCGGCCTCTGGACTACAATGACCCAATCGCGCGCAGGGGCTGTCAGGCTCCGGCTCGTCTTCGAAAGTGCCCGCGCAGTGGCGGCGTGATACTGCAACGCAGTTGCCATGCTGCATCACGCATCGTCCCTCGGAAACGCACGTCTTGGTACACTCCGCGTGCACGGTGTTGGCCAGATTTTGACAGCTACCCCGGTAAGCGCTGCAATTGCCGAGCTTCTTGCAATCCTCGGCTCCGGAGCAGTCGCTGTCGCTGGTCGCGCTGCATACGCCGTCTTTCGCATTGCATTGACCGTGGAGCTTGCAGAGGTCCGAGGCCTTGCAGTCTTGGCTCGAACCGACGCCGCACAGTCCATTTTCGAGCGGTGTGCACTTGCCCAACTTCTCGCAGTCGACTTTGGTTTTGCAGCGGTCCGGATTTTCGCAGCCGAGGCTCGACGCGGCGCTCAGCGCCAGGACCCACCCGAGTGCCTTCCAGCTAGTCATCGTCATCTGGTACCCTAGCCTCGAAACGAGGAAAATGCGTTTGACCCAATTCAACGACTAGGCCGCGGCTTCAGGGAACACAAGCACAACTGGAGGGCTGACCACTGATGGGTCGCTTCGCCTCGGTCCCGGCCGTGTGAGGGCCCGAGGCTGCGCTCAAAGTGACCGGTTGGTCCGACTCTACAATTTTTCAATCGGTTGGCGCGGGTGATTCGCTCGAAAGCTCACGTTCCAGCCGCGCTTCGTTGCGCGTCACGAGCGGGTCCACATGGGTGCCGCCCGGCGTGGCAGCCAGCCAGGAGCGGGCCGCCTCGGCTCCCACTCGACGCTTCAGCAGGTCCGCGAACAAGATCCGGGCGACCGGACCTGGCAGCCCAGGAGACTCGGCCAGCGCGTGCAGGGCGCGGCTGAACTGAGCCTCGTCGCCGACCAGGTCGGCCGCGCACAGCTCGGCGACCCAGGCCGTGCCGTCGGCGGGATCGGCGGCGCGCAGCGCTCGAGCTTGCTCGAGGCCGCTCCTGACTTTGCCGAGCGCTACCGAGCGCGCGGCGAGCTCGCTCTCGCTCACGTCCTGGTCGAGCGCGATTTCACGAGCTTCGGCAAGCTGATCGCCCATCAAAGCCTGGTCGAGTCGCGCCAGCGCAGCGCGCCTGGCCTCCACCGACTCGTCCTTTCCCGACTCGTCCTTTCCAGCCAGGTCAGCCCGCCATTTCAGCACCGCGGGGACGTGGGGATAGAGCGCGACCAGCGCGTCGAGGTAGCGCGCCGCCGCGTCTCGCCTACCCAGTTTCGTCAGTGCGTCCGCGATCAGCTTCGTGGTCGGCAGGTAGTCCGGATCGAGACTCAAGGAACGCTGGGCGGATTCCAGAGCGAGAGCCGCTTGGTCGTGACCCAACTCGCAGCGCGCGCGCTCGTACCAGAGCGGCGCAAAATCCGGGGCGATTCGTTCGGCTTCATCGAAGGCCTCGCGCGCGTCCTGCCTGCCCGAAGCGCAGCGCACCGTCCCTAGCCGCGTCCAGATCTCGGGACTGTACGGGTCGAAGCGAAGGGCCTCCTGATAGGCGGCCTCGGCGGCTTCCAGCTGTTGTAGGGCCTCCAGCCCAGCGGCCCTGGCATAGGCGGAGTAGCTCACCGGGCTGATGAAGCGCCCCTCCTCGACCCTGCCGTCGACCACGCGTGTCACGGTATCCGGGTGTCCGGCGCAAGCAACGCCGAGGAGCCCGCTGGCGAGCGCCAGAAACGTGCTGCTTGCGAGCCGGCGTCGATGCGCGGGTCGCGGCGAAATCAAATTGCTTCCTCCAGAGCTCGCAGGAAGCAGTCGTTCTCCTCCCGGGTCCCCACGGTGACCCTGAGGTGGTGCTTCAGCCTTCCACCGCTCTTGTGGAAGCTGCGCAACAAGATGCCCTGGCCCTTGAGAGCTTCGTAGACCTGCGCGGCGGGTGTCTCGCTGCGAAACCAGACGAAGTTGGCTTGGCTGGGTGTGGCGTGCAGCCCCGGAAGCCGGGAGATGGCCTGCGTAATACGCTCGCGCTCTGCCACCACCAGCTTTGCGGTGTGCTCGAGCTCATCGCCCAGCTCGGACAGCACGACGCTGGCCAAGGTTTGCGACGGGGCGCAGAGGTTGTACGGCAAACGGGCCTTGTTCAGTTCCCGAACGAGCGAGGGCCGCGCAATCAACCAACCCAGACGAAGCGCGGCAAAGCCGATCTTCGACAGCGTGCGGAGCACGACGACGTTATCGTACTCGCGAAGCAGCTGGAGCTGGTCGGTAGCCGCGTAGTCGATATATGCTTCGTCGACGACCACGATGCTTTGCGCTGCTCGTTCCACCAGGGTCCTCAGGCGATCCATGCTGACCAGGGTTCCCGTGGGGTTATTCGGGCTGGCAATGAAGATCAAGCGGGGCAAGGCGAATTCGAGCGCCTTGAGCATGGCGTCGAGGTTCATGTCCCAGTCCGCGTCGAGCGGGATCTCGAGCACCTGGTGCCCGTGGATGCGCGCGGTCATGCGGTACATTACGAAGCTGGGTGACAGCGTCAGCACGGTGGCCCGTCCCTGCGGATCCGCCTGGAAGCTCTGCAGGAGCAGGGCAATGAGCTCGTCGCTGCCGACGCCGGCCAGAGTCTCCTCCGGAGAGACGCCGCAGCGTCGGGCTATGGCTCCCCGTAGCGCTTCGGCGCCAGCATCGGGGTAGCGGTGCCAGTCGATCTTGCTCGTGGCATCGAGGAGCTTCTGCCGGGCGGCGTCGCTGAGCAGGTTCGGGGCCTCATTGGCGTCCAGCCGAACCGGATACTCTCCGCTTGCGGGAGTATAAGCGGACAGCTCGCCGAGCACCGGGTTGAGAGAGCTGGCCCAGGGCGCTTCGTGGCTCACTGGCGCCTCCTGAGCTTCGCTAGACTTTGCTGCGCCGCCTCCAAGGTGACACGGCCGAGCTCTACGATGGACCCGGCAACCGCCTCGACCTCGTCGGCGACGGCGCCGGCGGCAATCGCGATACTACGAGCGTGCAGCGACATGTGACCCCGCTGGATTCCTTCAGTGGCCAGCGCTCGGAGCGCCGCCAGGTTCGAAGCCAGGCCGACCGACGCGGCGATCATGCTGAGCTCCGAAGAAGAGGAGACTCCCAAGATTTCGAGCGACAGGCGGGCCACCGGGTGCACGCGCAGTGTGCCGCCCACGATGCCGAGCGCGAGTGGCATTTCGAGCTCGCCAACCAAGTCCTCGCCGTCGCGTCGCCAAACGGCGAGCGGCTGGTAGCTACCCGCGCGGGCCGCGTACGCGTGGGCGCCGGCCTCCACGGCTCTGAAATCGTTGCCCGTGGCGAGCACTACCGCGTCGACGCCATTCATGATCCCTTTGTTGTGGGTGGCGGCTCGGTACGGATCGATTTCCGCGAAGCGTGAAGCTTCCGCCACCAAATCGACAATTTCGCCTTCGTCGTAGTCGGGGGGTGGGGGGCGCGAGCTGTTGCCCGGGCCGGGGCGGGAAAGCACGAGCTCGCGCGCATGCACACGGCAAGTCGTGCGCACGCGGCGTCGGTCGCATAGATTCGACAGGATGCGCAGCCCGAGCGTGCCTCCGCTGAGCTCCGCCGCGCGAGGGCCAATCGCCTCGGCCATCGAATTGACGAGGTTGGCTCCCATGGCGTCCTGGCAATCCACCAAGAGGTGCAGGATGATGTCCCCGCGCCCCAGATCCCGCACTTCGATGCAATCCGGGCCGCCGCCGCGCTCGATCAAATTGGGGACGGCCTCGCGGGCCAGCTGCATCAACTCATTGCGGTGCTCCTCGAGGGCCTGGAGGGCTCGGACCGGATCGGGCACCTTGGACAGCTGCACCTGCGCCGTCATCAGTGACTCCACCATCTCCGCGCGGAACCCGCCGCTCGCGCGGATCATGCGAGAAGCGTTGGACGCCGCAGCGATGACGCTCGGCTCCTCGACGACCATCGGCACCAGGCGATCGCGCCCGTTGACCCGCACGTTGAGCGCGATGCCGAAAGGCATCCCGTACACGCCCAGCACGTTTTCCACGACCTTGTCCGCGATTGCGGCATCGAGACCGCCCGTGGCCACCGCCTCGGCGAGCTCCTCGTAGCTGATGTGACTGCGTTCGGCGATGGTACGGCGGCGCTCGTCCAGGGAGAGTTTGTAAAAGCCAGGAATTCTTGAGCTTTCTGTCATGATCTCGGCGTCTTCAGCTTGAGTTGCTCTGCGCGATGGGGCTCGAGGCCCGGCGCCCCGAAGCGCAGGTCTAGCGGTTTTTGCCCGAGTCGTCCCGCAAGCTCGCGCAGTTCGTCGCTGGGAGGCCGCGCGCCCGCATAAATGGAGATGTCTCCTCCGCCAGCGCCAGCCGGCAGCACGCAGGCGTCCTGGCGTTGGGCCGCACGGTGCAACTGCTGAACTTCATCGACCACGATGGCAATTTTCGCCGATTGCCCCAACCTTAACAGCGCCTCGTGCTGCCGGGCCAGCGCCTGCACCAGACCCGGCGCGGAACCGAGCGTGCACGCCGTGGCGGCCGATTCGGAGGCCTCGGCCTGCAGCCCCATCGCTTCGGAGTACTCGACGGGGTGCTGGCGGCGTAGTTCGAACACCGCCGCAATTAGCGTGCGGGTGGAGGCTGGCAATCCGGTGGCCCATACCTCGAGCCACAGTTCGGCGGGTAGTTCGACGGGACTCAGTGCCAGCTCGCCGTTGCCAGCGACGCGCGCCAACAAGTGTCCCCCGTGAGCGCTCGCGGCGACGTCGACGCCGCTGCCCCCTCCCTGGGCAGCCCGATGAGCCGCCAGCGCTCGCGGGTAGACGGCCGCGCGCACGCTCGCCAGATCGGCGCTCGGATCGGTCTTCAGATGCAGCGCCCCCAGGCAGGCAACCAAGATGGCCGCGCTGGAGCCCAGGCCGAGCTTGCTCGAGCCGTCCCTCAGGGCACGGGCGTCGAAGCTCGGCTGAGGCTCCCCTGGGTGGGCAGCCGCGAACTCCGGGGTCGTGAACTCCGAGATAGAGTGGGCGTCCGCCAGAACGTACCGGTCGACGGCGCTCACGACGGCGGGTGCCCCTTCGAGTACGGCGTAGGCGCCGGAGAGCACCACCTTGCCGGGCGCGCGTGCCAGCATCAGCCGTCGGGTCCCTCGACGATGTGCGCGCCGGCCCCGGGAGCGCACTCGATGACCTCGAGCACCTTGGGAAGCGCGGCGAGCTCGTTGCGCACCGCGGCGCTGTCGCGGGCTTCGGTCAGCACCTTCACATGTGGTCCGGCGTCGATGGTGAAGTACGCGGGGCACCCTGCCTCGCGCAGCTTGCGCACGTGGTGGATGACCTGCACGGTTGCCTCGGTGAGAAACCAAATGGCGGGCCTGCTGGCGAGCATGCTGGAGTGCATCATCAGCGTGCTCTGTTCCATGCAGGCGCCCAGCGTGTCGAACTGGCGTTCGCGCACGGCGCGCTCGGCTTCTCGATGCAGCGGCGGCGCGTGTTTCACCCAGGCGTCGTAGTACGGGCTCGAAAGCCTCGTGCGCTCCATCGCTTCGGTGGACCCCATCGGTTTGCGACCGGCTTGTGTCACTGCCACCAACAGCCGGACGTTCCAGTGTTCTGGTGGCGCCAAAGGAACCGCACATTCGCTACCAGCCAGCAGATTGACGAACCCGCCGAACAGCGACCGGGCTGCCGACGCCGAGCTCTGTCGGGCCAGGGCGCTCAGCTCGCTGGGCGTCAGGGAAAGACCCAGCGCCCGGGTCGCCGCCAGCGCCAGGGCCGCGAAGCCCGAGGCGCTGGAGGCCAGACCCGCTGCGGTCGGGAAGTCGTTGCGGCTCGAGACCACGGCGCTCGAGCCCGTTCGCGCGAGCGCGCGTGCCCGGTCGAGCAGTTCGACGACCCGTTCGCGTTCTCTCCCCACGACGTCGCTGCCGTCGAGCATGACTCGGTCACTGGTCAGGTCGGGCTCGAAGCGCACCTGGGTGGTCGTCGTCAGCCCGTCCAGCGTTAGCGACAGACTCGGTACCGCAGGCAGGTTGCGAGCCGTATCACTCTTTCCCCAGTATTTGATGAGCGCGATGTTCGAGTGCGCCACGGCGCTGGCCGTGCCTGCCTTCACTTGCTTCGCCCCGGCGTTGTTTCTCGGATCGAGGGGCCGCCCGCTGTCGTATGGCCGGTTCCGGTTACCACGAAGCCCGAGATGCCCGCTCGCTGCCAGGCCTGGACAATCGCCTGCGGGTCATCGGCGAGGGCGACTACCGAACCGCCCCCACCGGCTCCCGTGAGCTTGGCGCCAAAGGCGCCGGCTTCCCGCGCAACGCTGCAGGCCTGTTCGATTTCTGGCGTGGACACGAACAACCCGCTGAGTAGCATTTGGTTGTAATCCATCAACTTGCCGAGCCCCGAACGGTCGTCTGCATTCAGGCACAGAGCCGCGTTTTGCACCAAAGAGTGAATTCCCTCCAGCGCCTTGTCGACGAGCTCGGGCTTTCGCTGACGGAGCCTCGACACGCCCTCCACCATGGATTTGGTACTCGCTGCCGGCCCGGTGTTGGCGATGGCGAGCGAAAGCGGGCGTTCGAGCGAGAGGAACTCCGGTGCGTGGCCGCGCCGGAACTTGAAACACCCGCCATAAAATGCCGCGGTCGTGTCGATGCCCGAAGGGGTACCGTGGAAGACCTTCTCCCAGGCATCGGCGGCCGAAAGGACGCGTTCGCTCGCGTCACCGAAGCCTGCGTCGTCCACGAGAGCGCGCGCTATTGCGACCCCCAGCGCTGCCGAAGCGCCCAGGCCTGCGCCAGGCGGTAGTTCCAGTTGCGCATCCACGCACGATTCACCGACGCCCAGGCTCCGCCTGAGAGCGGCGAACGCCTCGATCGGTTCCGTGCCCGGCGCTCGAGCGCCGTTGATGCGAAGCTGGGCGGGTTCTTCCGGCAAGACCCTGGCCGTGGCTCCTCGATCGATACCGACCACCAGTGCTGGCACGCCGTACACCACCGCGTGCTCGCCCAGCAGGATCACCTTGCCGTTTGCGCTTGCCATGACTTCGAGCAACCTCCGCTGCTCTGTTTACTGGATGCGCTGCGTCAGAGCGCGCAGCGCGCCCCCGAGCAGCTCCCGCCCTTTGGGGCGGATGGCTGGAGACTCTAGCGCGTCCTCTGCCTTGGCGCTCAGCTCTTTGATACGAGCTTGAACGATGCGGCGGGCGCCGCTGGCTTCCAGCGCCTCGATGGCACGCTCCAGCTGACGCTGACTGGCCTTGGGTTTTCCGTACGCACCTTTCAACGCGTGGAGCGCGGGGCCGCGGGCTCGTTTCAGACCCAAAGCGAGCAGCTGAGTGCGCTTGCCTGCCGTGATATCGCTGCCGCGAGGCTTGCCCGTGGTGGCGGGGTCGCCAAACGCACCAATCAAGTCGTCGCACAGCTGAAAGGCGATGCCGGCGGGCATGGCGAAGCGATCGAGCGCGACCAGCAGCTTCGGCGTGCCGCCCGCCAGCTGCGCGCCCAAGCGGAGAGGCCCACGCACCGTGTAGCTTCCCGTCTTCAGAGCGTACGTGGCTTCGATGTCTTTGTTCTTGCCCATGATATCTATCTGCTGCCCCAGCACTGCATCCAGCTGCATCTCGGCGAAGCCGGTCATCACGGCCTGGGCACGCCGTGCTGGTATCTCCAAGCGGGACAATGCCGCGGTAGCGAGCGCGACGGCATAGTCACCGGCAAGGATAGCGGCACTGTGCCCCTTTTGCTCCGAGCGAAAGCGCTTGGCAAGGTAGGTATGCACGGTGGGGCCGCCGCGACGCATCTCGTCTTGATCCATCCAGTCGTCGTGGATCAGGAAGTAGGCTTGGAGCAGCTCGAGCGCCACGCCCGCATCGAGCGCCACTTCAATGTCCAGCGTCTCGTGCGCTGCCCGGAAACCTGCGATGGCCAGGGCGGGCCGCAAGCGCTTGCCACCACGTGCGCACAGATCGCGCAGCGCACCCAGCATTGCGGCAACGTCTTTTCCGAGCGGCAGCGACGCTTGCGCGTGTTCGTCCAAAAAGCCGAGCAAACGCGCCTCGACCTCTTTTTGCACCGTCGGGAGCAACAGAAAGAACGGATTGGGATGGATGCTCTTGGCGCCCGCGTTGCCGCGCCCGCGGCCCCGCCCCGAGCGGCGCTTTCTGTGCTGGGTCATCGAACTCCGCGAATCTATGGAGACCTGGTGGCTGTGTCAACTCGACACGCCGGCTGTGGTGCCGCTTCGCTGCGCGCTGGAGGGGCGGACGAGCGGTGGTCGAGTGCCGGGGCCGCGCTCGTGGTCGACCCGCTGGCGGGGCACTCGGGGTTGACGCGGGTCTGACGGGGTCCCAAGACAACCGCTGAGAAGCTCGCGAGGCTTCGATGCCAGCAGACAGCACAAAGCAGCCAGCAGACATCGTGTTCCGCGAGCCCATCTCGGAAATGCTCGTTTCCCGGGGCTCTGTTTCCGGGAGACACAGCTCGGCAAACACGCTAGGGGCCAAATATGAGCGAGATATCCCGCCGCAAGGCCGATCACATCGATCTGGCGGCCCATGGTGACGTGGCTTTCCACCAGACGACCACGTTGTTCGAATGCGTGCGCCTGATCCACCAGGCGCTCCCGGATCTGGATTTCGAACGATTGGACACGGCCACCTCGGTTTTGGGCAAGACCTTGCGCGCCCCCATTCTGATCGCGGCGATGACCGGTGGGACGGAGCGTGCCGAGCGCATCAACAAGGAACTCGCTTCGATTGCCGAGGAACATGGCTACGCATTCGGTCTGGGAAGCCAGCGTGCCATGCAGAAAAACCGGGGTGCGACGCCCTCGTACTACGTGCGGGACGTGGCGCCTTCTGCTCTTGTGCTCGGCAATGTGGGGGTGGTTCAGGCGCGCGAGGCTTCGACCGCGGAGCTCGGAGATCTCGTCGCGAGCGTGGGCGCCGACGCGTTGTGTGTTCATCTCAACCCGGCCATGGAACTGATTCAAAGGGACGGTGATCGGGACTTCTCGCGCGGTCTCGACACGCTGCAGCGTTTGGTGTCGGATCTCGGCGTTCCCATCATCGCCAAGGAAACGGGGTGCGGCCTGTCCGCGCAGACGCTCGACAAGCTCAAGTCGATCGGGGTCTCGCACGTGGATGTGTCGGGCGCTGGTGGTACCAGTTGGGTCGGGGTGGAAACGCGGCGAGCGGAGGCCGAGCGTCGGGCGCTCGGCGAAACGTTCTGGGAGTGGGGCATTCCCACGGCAGCCAGCGTCGCTTACGCGGCCCGTCACGGGTTCCAGACTGTGTTCGCCACGGGCGGCATCCGGAGCGGATTGGATATCGCCAAGGCGATTGCCCTGGGCGCAACAGCCGGCGGCATCGCCCGACAGGTATTGATTGCACTCGAGTCGGGCGGCCGCGCGGGCGCCGTGGGTCTGCTGCGCAGTGTCGAGCGGGAGCTCAAGACGGCGATGCTCCTGACGGGTTCCGGGGTGGCGACCGGACTGAAGAGCGCTCCGCGGGTCGTGGTGGGTGAGCTCAAGGACTGGCTCGAGCAAGGCTGAGCCCGAGGCGCCCCGCGTTGTCCGCAGGCCGTGCCAGAGGGTGGGCTCAGTGGCCGTCTTTCGACCGCACGGGGGGCGGCGGATGAGAATGGGATATGGACGATTGCCCATCCGAATAGGCGAGCTTCGAGGCCTGTTGATACAGGGCTTTGGCGCCCGGCAGGTCCGGCGACTGCCGCATCAGTTGAATCAATTTCTGCATGGCCACCCCGGCAGGGAGGGAACCTGTCAACAGGTCGTGCTTCACTCGTAGCAGGTGGAACTCGTTGTCTTTCGGGGCCCCGTCGAGCGCCTGCTTGGCCGCCTCGAACGAGCCCTCCGTCAGCAGCTGGTCGATGGTTTGGTAAAGCGTTGGTTGCCCCTCGTCCTGCATGACTCCAAGGATAGCATCTCTCTGGCGAGTGGGTGGTCCGGCAAGTCCATCGCGAGGTGGGCATCCGAATCCAGCGTTTCTTGCGTTTCGTCGAGGGCCGCGCGGAGTCCGAACCCCGCTGTGAAGCAGCAGCCTGCGGCCGCGCTCGGAACCTTTCGCGGCCGGCCGCACGGAATCTGTGGGTGCGCCAAGGTCCCACATGGGGGTCTGGGTGGCTGAAGTCCGAGCGGGGCCAGTCTCGGCCCGGCCGACCCGCGCGCGGCCAGTCGCAGCCCGGCCGACCCGCGCGCGGCAGCGTCGAAGCGGGAGCTGGCGCTCATTGTGGAGGTCGATCGGCCCGGCCCACCGCCACGGGCGCTGCCGGGTCGGCCGGCACCTCGCCGGTGGCGAGCCCCGATGGGCAAAAGTTCCCACCGGTCGAGCTTGTCCGCGAATTTCCCGGGGGCCCGGCACAAGTTTGCGTCGCTTCTGCCGTTTAGTCTGTACGGCAGCCCTTTTGTTGTGGTTTCGCTGCCATGATACCCTGCAACGCCCGTCAGGCCGACGCTCACTTATCGCAAATGGCTGAACCCCCCCGCAAAGCACCTCCACAACCCTTCAGCGACTCACCTCCGCCTGATCTGCGCAAAGAGGCGGACCAGGTGCTACAGAACCTTACGAAGGGTTCGCGACTTACGGAAGAATTCATTCGCGAGCTGGAGAAGATGCGTTCGCGAGCCCACGAGCTGGAACAAGAAAACGCCAGGCTGCGAGCGCAACTGGAGGCCGACGACGCGGTGCGGGAGCTGCTCGGCAAGATCGAACGCCTCGAATCCGAGAAGAACGAACTGCTCTCGCGCTTCGCAGCAGCCGAAGAGGCGTCCAACGAGTTCGACTCGAGGCGGCGTGAATTCGAGTCGGAGTTTGCGAACTTGGCCAACCTTTTTGTTGCCAGCAACCAGATTCATGCGAGCATGTCGCCACGCGGGGTAACCCGAAGGATCAAAGAGGTGCTGGCTCAGCTGGTGGGAGCCGAGTCCTACGCAATGTACATGGTGGACAATCAAAACGAGGAACTCGTGCCCATTGCTTCCGAAGGGCTGCCCGCCGAGCGGCTGGCGCCACTCAGCATGCGGGGCACTCGCCTGGGCGAAGTAGCGCGGTCCGGGTCGGCGTTCGTCGATGAGGAAGTGGATTCGAGCACGGTCAACTTCGAACAGCCGCCCGCAATCTTGCCGCTCGCCATCGACGACCGGGTGGTCGGCGTCATCGCAATCTTCTCCACGCTGGCGCAGAAAACACGCTTCGACACGACAGATTTCGAGTTGTTCAAGCTGCTGGGGCAGCACGCCGCTTCTGCCCTCGTCAGCGCCAGCCTCTTTGCCAAGGCCGAGCGACGAATCCCTGGCCTCGAGGCGTTCCTCGACCTGAGCGTTTGAGTCAGCATGCCGGTTCTAGTCAGCATGCCGGTTTGAGTCACAATGTCCCTTGGATCGCAATGTCCGAATATTCCTGCCTGATTGTCGAAGACTCCCCAATGATGCGCCAGCTTCTGGTGTTTGCTTTGGCGCGCATCAAGAATCTGCGGGTCACCGAGGCCGACGACGGCGTCGACGGGCTCCGCAAACTGGCCTCCGCCAGCTACGATATCATCGTCACTGACATCAACATGCCCATCATGGACGGTCTCAAGCTGGTGAAGCGGGTACGCAGTGATCCCGCTCACAAGGACACGCCCATCGTCATCATCACCACAGAAGGCTCGCAGGAAGACCGGCAGCGAGCGCTTCAGCTAGGCGCCAACGCCTACATCACCAAGCCGATACAGGCGCCCCAGGTGATCGCCACGGTCAAAGAGCTGTTGAAGATCGAGTGACGGGGCTTCGAGCATCCCGTCGAGGCGAGGCATCCTTCGTTTCAGGTTCACGGTGTCGGCCTGGGTAAAAATATGCGGGGTGACCCGGCTCTCGGACGCGGAACTGGCGCGCGAGGCAGGTGCTGACGCGATTGGGTTGAACTTCGTGCCGTCGTCACCGCGTCGCCTGGACCGGAACAGCGCGCGTCGCATTCGTGACCTGAGCGCCGGGCGAATCGAAGTGGTTCTCGTGGTGGCCGACCTGCCACGAGGTGAGCTCGAGCAACTGTGTGAGGAGCTTTCGCCGGACCGGGTGCAGCTGCATGGCAGCGAGCCCCCGGAGTTCGTCGAAGCGTTCTCTCCCATGGCGTACAAGGCCATTCACGTGGGTGAGGCGGCCGATGTGGCTTGCGCCGACACGTATGGGGGCGATCGTGTGTTGGTCGATGCCAAGGTCTCGGGAAAGCTCGGCGGGACCGGCGTGGCGTTCGACTATTCACTGGTCGTCGCGCTGGCGAGTCGTCGCAAGCTGATCCTGGCCGGAGGGCTAACCGCAGAAAACGTGCAAGCCGCGATCGCGCAGGTGAAGCCTTTCGGAGTGGATGTCGCCTCCGGCGTCGAGCCGAGCGGAAGACCGGGAGTCAAGGACCCGGAAAAGCTCCGGGCCTTCGTCCGGGCCGCCAAGGGCGGCTGATGCCTCGGGGGGCGAGCGGCTTCTCGGAGCAGCTCTTGGGCGAGAGCCGTACGCTGAGCTACAGCTGCACGCTGAAAGGTTCGACTTTGAACCCGACCTGAGCTGTCTCGATGATGCAGGCGGTGGCGTAGCCTCCGCCCGGTGCCTCGCCCACCGAACCGACGTTGACGATGCGTACGTCGTCGATGACTCGGTCGAAGGCCACATGGCTTCCGCCGCACACCACCAACTCCGCGAATTCCTCGCCGAGCATGCTCAACATCTCCTCGTCGCTCATCTCGGGGGTGAAGTAGTCGGTCGGGTCGCGCGGGCTTCCGTGCACGACCAGCATCGTTTGCCCCGATTCGAGCGGCAACGTTGCCGTGGTGGGAAGCTTGCCGAGCCGCGCGATGATGAGATCTCCCAGCTCGCCTCTGGTTTCGCGTAGCCGCTGCAGTCGCTGGCGCTCGGTATCCGTCGTGGCCACGAGGTTGCGAGGATCGATGCGCGCCAGCGCTCGATCTCCGACGCCCTGCACACACAAGGCGTTGTGCTTGACGAGCGTGTCCCACACCCTCAGGGGCTCCGGCCCCGGAAAGCACAGATCGCCTGCGGCCACCATCTGGTCCCAACCCCGCGCGTTGGCTTCCTCGAGCACCGCCTCGAGCGCTCGCGCGTTGCCGTGAATGTCGGAGATGCAGAGAAATCGAAGCATCGTTCAGCGGGCGCTCCGCAAAAGCCTGGCGGCTTCCACCGCGGCATAGGTGAAGATCACGTGCGCTCCGGCTCGGCGCAAACACAGAAGGCTTTCGAGCAGCGTGCGTTCGTAGTCGACCCAGCCCTTTTCGGCTGCGGCCTTCAGCATGGCGAACTCGCCGCTCACATGATACGCGGCAACCGGCAGCACCGAGCGCTCCCGAACGAATCGAATCACATCCGCATAGGGCAGGCCCGGTTTGACCATCAACCAATCGGCGCCTTCTGCCTCGTCACTGGCGATCTCGCGCAAGCACTCGCGCAGGTTGGCCGGGTCCATCTGATAGGTCTTCTTGTCGCCGCTGCGCGGCGCGGAATCCAGCGCATCACGAAAGGGTCCGTAAAACGCCGAGGCGTATTTGGTGCAATAGCTGCAAATGCCGACTTCCGTAAAGCCGGCTTGGTCCAGCGCGTCTCGAATCACTCCCACGCGACCGTCCATCATGTCGCTGGGAGCCACCATGTCCGCCCCCGCGCGTGCCTGGGAGACCGCCATCTGCGCAAGCAGCGGCAGCGTGATGTCGTTGTCGATGCGCCCGTCGATCAGCACGCCGTCATGCCCATCGGACGAGTAGGGGTCCAGTGCAACGTCGGTGATCACGAGCAGCCCAGGGACTGCTTGCTTCAGAGCGCGTACCGTGCGCTGCAGTAGACCGTTGTCATTGGTGCTTTCGGCTCCACGCGGGTCTTTGAGGCCGTCCTCGAGCGCAGGGAACAGCGCGACGCCTCCGACTCCCAGCTCGAAGGCCTCCTGGGCTCGTTCGACGAGCTTGCGGATGCCGAGGCGCGATTGTCCGGGCATCGACGCGATGGGCCTCTCGCTGTCATCCCCCTCTTGCACGAACAGGGGCCACACCAGCTGAGCAGGTTCCAGGTGGGTCTCGCGCACCATGGCGCGCACGCTCGCGTGGGCGCGATTCCTTCGGGGGCGCTGTCTGAGTTGCATGGCGGAACGCTAGACCGGGCTCGAGCCGTGCGCATGGAGTTTTTGTTCCCGCCGCGCTTTGTGGGCACGCTTTGGCGCAGCTTGCGCTAGGATCGGCGGTGTGGGTGTCCTTTACTTGGCGGCACTGATCATCGGTCTCGGCACCGTCATGGTCCAGCTGCTGATGGGCGGCGATGGTGACGCCGATACCGGGGTCGACACGGGCCTCGACCTCGACGCGTCTGCGGACCTCGACGCCTCCGCCGAGTTCGATCACGACCTCGACGTGGACCACGCGGGCGGCGCGGGACACGGGCATGCGAGCGAGCTGGATACGGGGTTTCTGCCCATCTTCTTGTCGCTCAGGTTCTGGGTGTTCGGCTTGCTCGCGTTCGGTATGGTGGGCAGTGCCCTGCACTATCTGGGCCTGGCGACGGAGCCGCTCACGGCGGCGGTGGCGGGCGTTCTGGGTTTTGGCTCGGGGTCACTGGCGTCGTGGGTCTTTCGGGTTCTGAACCGCCAGCAGGTCAGCTCCAGCGCTTCCGTGGACGACGCCGTGGGCCAGGTCGGCAAGGTCTTGATACGCGTGGGGAGTCGAGGCCGCGGCAAGGTGCGCATTCAGCTCAAGGGTCAGACGCTCGATCTGCTCGCCACCACCGACGAGCCGGAACTTGCCGAAGGCGAGCTGGTACTGATCGAAGAGATGCGCGAAGGCCAAGCGCACGTCTCCAAAGCTCCCCCGGATTTCCTGCCGCGCGCGTAGACGCTTTCGAGCTGCAGCAGCGCCGCCGCCGGTGAGACCTGCTTCCGCCCACAAATACCTCCTTTCGAATTCAAGGTGTGGTGGAATCGCGCCCCGCGGGGGTTCGAGCAGTCTCGGCTTCGAAAGTGGGAGGTGGAGTCCGGAAGCTGTTCCAGCCATGAGCGGACGATTTCGAGCGCGGCTCGCTGACGGCCAGCGTATCCTAGCGCACCATGGACACTCAGTTCGATTCGGGCCTGGCGAGCGACACGGACACCGTCATGTTCTTGCTGTTGGGGGCGGTCGTCGTCGTCGCGGGGCTCGCCCTGTTGGCCTTCGTCATCAGCAAGGTCTTACAAATCTGCAAGCCCAACGAGATCCTGGTGATCAGCGGACGCAGCCACAAGCTCGCCGATGGCTCCACCACTGGCTACAAGGTATTGCATGGAGGGCGCGGGATCCGTATCCCACTCTTCGAGACCGTCGACCGCATGGATACGCGGCTCATCCCGGTCATGGTGGAGGTGCAAAATGCGTATTCGAAGGGGGGTATCCCGCTCACCGTTCACGCGATTGCCAACATCAAGGTCACGAGCAACCGAGGCTACATCCGCAACGCCATCGTGCGCCTGTTGTCGATGAGCCAGCGACAGATCGCATTGATCGCCCAACAGACTCTCGAGGGCGTGTTGCGGGAAGTCGTGGCGGAGCTCACGCCCGAAGAGACCAACGAAGATCGCCTCAAGTTCGCCGACACCCTGGCCAAGTTCGCGAAGGACGACTTCGACAAGCTCGGATTGGAGCTCGACGTGCTCAAAGTGCAGAGCGTGGGGGACGAGCAAGGCTACCTGAAGAACCTGGGGCGCGCGCGCATCGCACGCATGATTCGTGACGCTCAGAACGCGGAGAATCAGGCCAACCAGGCGATTGCCGAAGCGCAGGCCACGGCACGGCAGCGCGCGGAGTCCGCGCAGAAGCAGGCCGAGGCCGCAGTACTGACCAAGAGAAACGAGCTGCGCGCCGAGCTCGCCAAGCTCGAGTCGACGGCCAAGGCCATAGAAAACGAAGCCGAAGTGGCCGCGGAGACTGCACGGGCCGCCGCCGAGCAAGAGTTGATGTCCTTGCGTTCAGAGGTGGAAAAGCTCCGCCTGGAGTGCGACGTTTATCTGCCCGCGGAGGCACAGCGGCTGGCTTCGGAGTCCGAGGCGCGTTCCAGGGCGGCACCCGTGGTGGAAAGCGGCAAGGCTGCCGCCGAAGCACTGCGCATGGTGGCCGAGGAATGGAAGAGCGCGGGCAGCGAGGGGCGCGACCTGTACATTCTGCAGCATTTGAAAGAATTCGTGGAAGCAGCCGTGGCGCGCGTCACGCGAGCCCAGATTGGCGAGCTTTCCGTGGTCGATGGGGGGGACGGCAGCAGCTTCACCGGGGCGGTGGCGAGCTTCCCGGCCGCCGTGGCCGAGGTGCTCAGCCAGACAGGCCGCGCAATAGGCGTCGACATGACACGGCTGATGGCGAGCGATTCCAACGAGGAGGCTCGGTCATGAGTGAAATCGGCGCGGTGGGCCTCGTGGGCCTCGTCGTAGTTGCCTTCGTCGTTTTTCTGATCGCCTTGACGGTGAACAAGCTACTCAAGGTGTGCTCGCCCAACGAAGCCCTGATTTTCAGCGGCACCACGCGGAAGCTGGGCGATCGCACCGTGGGCTACCGCTTCGTACGAGGCGGCCGTTCACTGAGACGCCCCATCATCGAACGCGTGGACAAGATGGACCTGAGCATGTTCACCGTCATGGTGCACGTGACAGGAGCATTTTCCAAGGGGGGCATTCCATTGACCATCCAGGGCGTGGCCAACATCAAGCTGCCCGGTGAAGAGCCGCTGCTTTCCAACGCGGTCGAGCGCTTCCTGGGCCGCAGCCGCGAGGAAATCTACCACGTTGCCAAGGAGACGCTCGAAGGCAATTTGCGGGGCGTCCTGGCCAGCCTGACCCCCGAAGAGGTCAACGAGGACAAGATGCGCTTCGCGCACACCCTGCTCGAGGAAGCCGAGCACGACATGAGCCGCATGGGGCTCGTGCTCGATACCCTGAAGATTCAGAACGTCACCGACGAGGTCAACTACCTCTCGAGCATCGGACGCATTCGCGGGGCTACGCTGAACATGGAACAGGCGACCGCGGAAGCTTCTGCGCAGGCCGACGCGCAGGTTCAGCAGGCCAGAAACTGGGCTGCGTCCCAGGTGGCTGCGCTGGATGCGGACCTCACGGTGGCGCGCGAGGAGACCCACAAGCGCATCGCGGACGCGAAGAGCCGCCGGGAAGCGCTGATCAATGAAGCAGAGGGTCAGGTGCGGGCGGAGATTGCCCAGCTCCGTGCGGAAACCGAACGACAGAAGGCGCGCGCGCCGAGAGAGAAGCGGCGCCTGGACGCGGAAGTGGTGCAGCCGGCGCTCGCCAAACAGCGCGCTGCCGAGGAAGCCGCCAAGGGCCAGGCCGCCGACACGCTGGAGCGCGGCCGCGCCGAGGCCGCCAGTCTGAAACAGCTGGTGGAGGCTTACCGGGTCGGAGGCAAAGGGGCCCGTGAGGTCCTGGCGCTGCAGAACCTGCTGCCCCTGCTGGCGCACGTGGCCGGCGCTCACCACTCCCTCAAGGTCGGCAAGATGAGCGTGCTGCCGTCGGCGGAAACGTCAGGTTCCGAGCTGGCGCGCAAGGCCATTGGGGCTACCGAGCAGATCCGCTCCGCGACCGGAGTGGACCTGATGGGGGTGGCCAAGCGCTTCGGAGGGTAGCCGCGTCGCACGCTCCGGGTTGCGGGTGTCTGCACGTGAGCACGCGCACGCGGACGCGGAGCCTCCGGGTTCACCACGCCTGCACTCGGAACACAGCGCTGCGCTTCCCGACGCGGTCATTCGCCGATGCGCCTTGCGTAGGCACGACCATCGCAACCGGGGCGGTGACCCGCCCGCCGCTTGGCGACCGCCTGCCCCCTCGTGAACCCCGTCCCGCGGCCCCGGCAGCAAATTCTTCCAGTGAAGTCGTGGAGAAGCAAGAGCCTGCCAGTACTTTTGGCTCCACGCGAGGTGCCCCAGTCACGACGTCTCATGCGCCTGCTCCCTTCGACCGCCCAGGTGGCGCCCCTCGAGCAGAGAGCAGGCAGTGTGAACCTACCGCGCTTCGGCGGACAGCCAGGAGCAGGGCAACGCCAACCAAGCCCCTACATGTTGCTGGGGCGTTCCTGGGAAGCTGCCTCGGCATCGACGCGGGACGGACGTGAAGTTCCTCTGCGCCGCCTGGGCATTCGCACCACCCCTGATTGGTAGTCGGGTCAAGCGGGTTGCTCGAGAGAGGGAAGTTCGCGGGACTTTGTGTGGCTCTTCCCGAGGGGGCTCCGGAGTGCATAAATTCGCATTCGCATTCGCATTCGTGACCGCGACCGTGGCGGGCTCCGTGACCGGCTGACCGTGGCCGACTGACCGTGGCCGTGCCGACTGACCTGGCCGGGACCGGGGACTGGGGAGGCAGGCGCGTGCCAGCAAAGCTGGCACTGGCGCCTGCAGGCTCAGAATGGCCCGTTGCCGCTCGAGACTCCGGCTGCGGGTTCCTCGACACGCGATTCCGTTCGCCCCTGCGTGCGGGACGGGGCTGTGAGCCCCGCCCGCAGGGGCTCAGAAAAGGAGAATCCCGTGATGAAACTCGTCCTGGCTGCCATTCGCTGGGGCTACATCAGCCAGGGGGCCTCGGCCTATGGATTGGTCACATTTGCAAAGTTTCGGTGGACGTGATCAAGCTCTGGGTGGCCCAATCATCTGACCCGGCGATCGACGGTGTTGAATTGGAGTTCGAAGGCGCGGAATTTGGCGACAAGCGGCTAGCGACGCGTGTGGAAGGCTTGGCGGGCGCGATGGCAAGGGAGCCGTCCGCCAGCTTTCCGCAGGCACTGTCAGCTGCAGAGTTGGAAGCAGCGTATCGGTTCTTCGGCAACGTCAAGGTGACAAAGCTGTTGGCGAAGTGTCGTGTTCATGCCCTCCACTGGCGCAGCTTATGTGACACCTCCCCGTTGCCCCGCGCGATCGTCGACCGCCTACCATCGCTAGTGACGCCGCATCCCGCTTGCACCGCCCTTGGAGGTGGCGCAGAAGGTGCGCCGAACGGGTGTGAACACGACACGTAGCCAGCTTCGAGGGCGGCACCAGCGTCAGTGACAGCACGCCGCTTCAGAAGTAGCAGACCGTATCTGCCGCAGCCGCGGTTGCCGCAGCCGCAGTTGCCGCAGCCGCAGTTGCCGCAGCCGTCGCTGCTGCTGTCGTCGTTGCGGTCGCAGCCACAGCCGCTGATGCCGAACCTGAGGCTCACACCCATACTGCAACTTCACCGCAACTCCGCGATCAATGGTCAGGCCCGGCCCCAGTGCTCGGTCACTACGATCGTATCGTAGCCATGCTCTACAAGCTCACCCACTGAGCACCGCGCTTCGGGCGGGCCTCGGCGTTGTCGATGCCCGCCCGGCCCACGCGGTCTCTGCTCCGGGTGCGATCCCGTACACCGTCACCGCCACGGCCTTCCGAGCCCCGCCACCCGCCACCGATTCGGACACGGCCACGGCGGCTGTCGCGAGAAAGGCCTGACGCCTGTACGGCTTCTTCGCCAAGCGCTTGGATGAGGCTGGGCTCGAGCTAGTCCCCGATGGTCGCGACGACCGGGGCAAACGCTGGGACTTGGGAGCACTGCTGCGCACGGTGCTCGGGGCCATGCTGACCGGAGCCAGGAGCTTGGCTGACGTGGAGGAGATGACCGAGCGCATGAGCTCGCCCATGAAAGGTTGTTGATGCGCGACGTCCTCTTCGCTCTCGTCACCACCACTCGACAGCCGCTCGACGGCTTACGCAGACACAACATTGCCACACTTTGCAGATGGGAGCGGTTCGAACCCTGGGGCTGACGCCCTGCCTTTCACCTCACATAACCGGGCCTGAGGGGTTTGACGGGAGCCCGCTGCGCGCCGGCGCGGCTGGCCCCCGCTCGCCTCTAGCCCTCAGCTGACCGCTCCGTCCCTCGGTCCAGCCCCTTCAAGCTGGGGCTGCGCCGGCACGCAGCGGGCTCCACCAATCGAGGGGGGGCATTCGCACCGGGCTCGTTGACGTCGGGGGCGCGACGTCGGACTATTTGGCCGAACGGTCGCGCTACCCCGAACGTTCCAGCTCGTCCACGACGACCCGGCGCTCGCTTGCTGGTCGTCCACGAGGTGGTGCGGGGCCCCCGAGCATCCTCTGGGGAGTGCGCTGGCGGGTGCGAGGGGAGTGCGCTGGCGGGTGCGAGGGGAGTGCGCTGGCGGGTGCGAGGGGAGTGCGCTGGGCGGCGAGACGGAGGTGCGTCACGAGGGCCTCGCAGGCGCACTGCCGGCTGCACGCGCAGGCCGCGTGGCCCGTAGAGTAAACAGTGTTTACTTGTTATCAATAAGTAATGATTAATGTTTATTTTCACTTGGTGAACACTGTTCTCTCGGGGTGGGGTCGCTCGGCCACGCGGGGGCGAGCGCGGGGTGCGTCTGGGATTCACCGCGGGCGGAGGGTGTCGTGGGGCTCGTCGGGTGTCGAAGCTGGTTGTTTCTGCCGTTGGAGTTGCCCGAGCGGTGGCGGGCGGACGGGCGCATGAGACTGCGTGTCCGAGGCGCCTGACGCTGAGCCCCGCTGCGAAACCCGGCGAAGCAACCAGCTTATGATGAACAGGAAGACGGGAAGGACGGGAAGGTGAGCTCTTGTTTCCGGGTGAGTCGCCGCAAACCAGTCTTCAGGGTGACGGCGTTGAAGTTTACCAACAGTGCAGCAAGAAGTTGCGGGCCCTAAGGGAGGTCAGGACCTGAGCTTGGTGCACGAAAAGGAGACGCTCTACAGCCTTGATCTCGACCAGCAGGATCGCGGCCAGCCTCCGGTTCGCCTTGGCCTTGCGACTGGCAAGAGCGGCTCGACGTGACGCCACAGCGTTTCCGGTACATCAGCGTAGCGCGCTTCCATGACGCGCTTCTCGGTTGCCTCTTCCAATTGGAACCGACGCTGAGCCCCTCTTGGAAGGATGCTGGCGCGCTCGATGGATGCTCGAGCGTGAGCGAGGCTGGTGTCGGGCGGAGGGGGAGGCTGGTGTCGGGCGGAGGGGGAGGCTGGTGTCGCGATGAGCTATTCGAAGCCGAGGTAGGTGAGGCCCGAGGCGATGGGTTGCTTGCCCTCGTAGAGGTGCTCGAGCTCGGTGAGCTCTTGTCGCAATTGTCGAGTGAGCGGGCCGTGCTTCGAGCGTTTGACCAGGCTTTCCAGCATGTTCCACCTGAGCAACCAGTCATGGGGAAAGTCGCTCACGAGGGCCGAGTGGAGCTTCTGGAACTCCGTGAGCAGCGCGGCGTCGCTCGCGTGGGTGTGTGCGGCGAGGGCGCGCTGGTACAGTGCGATCATGGCGCGCTCTTTCGGCGGGTAGCTGCGCGGCTTGGGCGCCCGGACGCCGCTGAAGTCCGTGGCCTCGTAGAAATCCGGATCGGCCGCACCGGCTCGGGCGCCGCTCAGGGTGGGTGCCAACAGCAGCGTGCCGCGTTCGAGGTGTGCCAGCACCTGGTCGCCCTGGATGAGTCGTAGGTCGCGGCAGGTGCTGGCAGACTCGGGCAGGCGTTCGTCCAGCGAAACTACGTGAGCGGTCAAACGTATTTGCTCGCCGAGCTCGATGCAGAGCGAACCGAGGCCTCCGCCCTGTGGCGTCAACTTCGAGCCGTCGCGACGCTTGCCGAATACGATCCATGTGGGCAGCTGCGTACGCCGCTGATCGCCCACTGGGGCGATCAACCGATCCCGTCGAGCGAACACCGTGGGCGCAGCCATCACGGCGAGCATGAACCCGGCAGCGCCGGGAACCATCGCTTCCTCGACTCGGCCGATGACCTGCAGACCGGAGTCGAGCGTCAGCGTGCACAGCTCCTCGCTGGCCAAGGCTTCCTTCAAGGCTCGCGCTCCGCCCACCTGGTAGGCGAGCGTCGCGGCGAAGTCGCTCAACACGCTCATCAGCTGATCGAAGTCGGCGGCCACGAAGAGTTGCGGCTGGGCGCGCGTGATATCGTAGTCGACGTCCGCGCAGGCGGGGCTCAAGGGCAGCTTCTTCACGGCGGGGTCGTGACAGCTGTGGCTCTCTCCGAGGGACGACAAGAGACCCGCACCGTACAGCTTGTAGTCTTCGGGGGTGCCGACGAGCCCGTACTCGGCGGTCCACCAGTACAGGCGCGACACTCGGGTTGCCTCGGAGACGCGCGTGGCTTTCGCGCGCGCCCTCTCGAAGGAAGCTTCAGCCCTCTGAATGCGCGACGCGGTGGCGCCGGGCTCCTCTTTGACCTCCGAGAGCGTGAAGATGGCATCGTAGACGGCGTCGTCTTCCGGGGTGCGAAAGGCTCGGGCTCCCACCTCACCGATGCGCCTGAGGTAGTCGGCGTACTTCGGATCCACGACAATCGGCGCGTGCCCCGCCGCCTCGTGAATGATGTCGGGGGCCGGAGTATAGACCAGGTGATCCGCCGTGCGGATTTCGGCGCAGATCGGAAGTAGCCCGAGAGCCTGGAACTCGGTGAACGCCCTGGGTGGGATGAAGCCGTCCACGGCCACGGCGCCCCAGCCGACCCTCGAAAGGCACCTGTCCATCTCGCGCAGCGACGGAATACGTTCCACGGAAATGCCCGTGGCGTTCAACCCGTGCGCATAAGCAGGGTGCGCTGTGTGCTGCAATTTGTCGTACATCTGCAACAGCACGAAGCGCCAGACGGCGTGATCGATCGGCGTGTAGCGGCTGGTGTCCTGTTCGACGACGAAGCGGCGCAGGTGCGGGGGAATTCGGGCAAGCGTTTCGCTCATCGTGGGCGGCCCAGGGGTAAGTCCAATGGCGATGACCTCATCATCCCAAAGCTTAGCACCGGCACGCGGGATGTCGGCTTGACCCCAAAACTAAAACGCTTTAGTTAGTGGCTCGCGCTTGGCTCGCCAACCCACACGCACACGGGCGTGAGCGACCCCCGGCGGGAGTCACGTGCACGCGATCACTTTTCCGAACCCATGCTTCAGCGCCAGAGCGCTGCTCGCCTCGTCGAACCTCGGATGCTTGCGGTTCGTCCGCGCTGAGTCTTTCGTGAATTCCTTGACCCCGACCTTCACCCCTTTTACTAGAGCACCGAACCGGTTGCCAATGCTGCCCGGTCGGCCCCCCTGTAATTCGTTGATTGGTCGCGACGAACCTCCCGTTGGTCGCTCTAGCCCTACCCAGTCTCCATGTCGGATCAGTTAGTGGACGAACGTCCCGAGAGTGCGGCGGGTTCTCGGCGTCGTCGGCCGAGTTCATGCACCCTGAGGGCGACCCTGGGGGTCTTCGCCCCCGTTGTGTTGACCGTGGGTTGTCTGAAGACTCCGGACCGGTACGCGCAGTCCACCTTGGACGTGAACGTCAATCCACCCGCGAGCTTCGAGCTGGAGGGGGAGCCGTTCTGTTTTGCCGGCTCCAACAACTACTACCCCATCTTCAAGCCCAAGGACGTCGTGGACGACCTCTTCGACAACGCCGAGAAGATGGATTTCAAGGTGATGCGCGTGTGGTCGATGCTCGATATCGGTTCGCTCGACGGATCGGTGCCTCACGTCGACCCGCCGGGGCCGAAGGAGAGCGTCTACTTTCAGTATTTCGACACGCAGAACCAGCGGGTAGCGTTCCACGAGGGTCCAGACGGTCTCGAGCGTCTGGACATAGTGCTCGACAGCGCCGCGCGTCATCACATCAAGCTCATCCTGGTGCTGGTGAACAACTGGTCGGCGTTCGGCGGCATCGACCAGTACGTGGTCTGGTACGGTCGCGAACACCATCACCAGTTTTACACCGACCCGGAGATCAAGCAGCAGTACAAGCAGTGGGCCCGGCACCTGGTGTCGCGCAGGAACACGGTCAATGGCCGGCTGTATCGCGATGACCCCACCATTTTCTCGTGGGAGCTCGCCAACGAGCCGCGCGCGATTGGAGCGGCGGGGCGCGACAGCAAAGAGGGCTGGGACAAATCGACCATCACCGTCTGGGCCGACGAAATGTCAGGCTATCTGAAGTCGCTCGATCCCAATCACATGGTGTCGGTGGGTGACGAAGGCTTTCTGGACGGCGGGGGCAGCCACTGGGCGTACCAGGCCAACGATGGTGTCGACCACAAAGCGCTGACGGCCTTGCCCCATATCGATTTCGGCACCTTCCATCTGTATCCCGAGGATTGGAATGCCACTCTGAAGTGGGGCGACCAGTGGATCGTCGACCACCTGCGCGTGGCGCGCGAGCTCGGCAAGCCCACCATTTTGGAGGAGTACGGCACCAAGGTGGCGCGGAGCCAGGGCAATCTGGGCGAGATCACTCGGGGGTGGCCCCAACGCGAGTCCAGCTACGAGCGCTGGAATGACATCATGCTCCAGCGCGGCGGCAACGGCTCGTTGGTCTGGATGCTGGCGGGGAAGGACGAAAATGCGCCCCGTTACCCCGACTACGACCACTTCGCGTTCTGGCGTGACAGCCAGACAGGTCAGTTGCTGTCCAACATCGCGGACCTGTATCCGAACGCGCCCGCTTGTCGAAGCGCTGGTGGCACCCGACCGAGTACTTCACCCTTCGTGCGCGTGCGCGGTGGCGTTGCCGAGAAAGTGGCCGCTCTCGAACACGGCTTCTGGAGACTATGACGACGGCTCTTCGCAGGTTCTTGCTCTGTTCCGCGCTCGGCCCAGCGGGCTGCATCACCACGCCCGCGTCCGAAACGGGTTGGTCGGCGAAGGTGCGTCAGGCGAGGCCTATTCCGTGCGGTGATCAGGCGCTGATCGAAGATTTCGAGGACGGCGACACGCAGACCCTCCAACGGGAGGGGCGGGGCGGCTACGCCTACGACATGCTGGATAGCAATGGCAGCAAGCTCCAGCCCGAGCCGTTCGAGCCGTCTTCTCCGGGGCATGACGGCTCCAAGTACGCTGCCCACATCTCGGGCAAGCTCGCGCCGGGGGCGCCCGGTGTCTACCCTTTCGCGGGCTTCGGCTTCGGGCTTTCCGAGCACGGCACCTATGACGCTTCCCGCTACAAGGGTGTGACCTTCTGGGCAAAGGGGCCGGGCAAGATCCGCCTGGAAATTCCCGACGCTTACACGTCGCCCGCCGGGGGTTGGTGCACGGACTGCTACAATGACTTCGGCCGTGAGATCGCGCTCACGGACCGCTGGGAACAGTACACGGTGCTGTGGGACTGGCTCCTGCAGAAGCCGAACTGGGGGGATCGAAAGCCCGCGATCACTCCGGAAAAGCTGGTGGCGATGGAGTGGGAGTTCAGCTCGCAGGATCGGCCGTTCGACATCTGGGTCGACGACGTGGCCTTCATTTGCGGCGTCGAAGGCGAGGCGCCGTGAGCGGGCGGTCTCGAATGGCGCGCGCCTCGAGCGCCCTCGGGCTGGCTTTCGCTCTGGCGAACCTCTGCGTGGCGTGCGGCGGCGAAGACGCCGGTCCGCGGCCCGCGCCGAACTACTGTCGCGAAATCGAGCCGCTCAGCGATACTCCGGATTTTGGCAGCGGCCCCGTCGACTGCACGGCGCTCGCAGGGCTCGAGCTCTACATACTCGACGACTGGGAGCCGGGCTCTTCGCGAACGGGGTGGTACATCAACAACGATCGCACGGCGCTTCAGCAGCCGCCGCCAGAGACCGATCCGGTCCCGAGCAGCGCGATTCCAGGTGGCCGGTGCCTAGGTGCCAAGAGCAAGAACGCTCCCAAGGTCTGCTCCGATCCGACGACGCCGCGTGGCGAGTGCGAGCGGACGGCGGACCTGGCCAGTCAACGCGCGTTGCACATCCGCTCGGGGTTCTTGAGCAACAATGGTGGCGTCCTCGGGCGCAACTTACCGAAAGAAGGCTGCCTGGTTCCGGACGAGAGCGATCCAGATACGCTGTGTCCCTACCGGGCTGGACCACCGGAGGTCGGCCCGTGCTCGACAGCGGAGGCACCCTCGCCCCCGCTGCGCGGTTGCAAAGGCGCGCTCGACTTCAGCGACTGGGACGGCATCTTGGTCTGGGCACGCAAGGCTCCCGGCAGCTACACCAGCATTCGCGTGCGCGTCTCCGACGTGAACACGGACGAGGGGTCCTGCGTCTGCAATCCGTACACCAGTCAGAACGACACGTCCGATGGATGTGACAAGTTCGGGGCCTACATTTCCCTCACGAATGATTTCGAGCCGCTCCTGATCCCGTTCGAGGAAATGCAGCAGGGCGGTTGGGGCAAGAGCTCGCCCGGCCTCGACAGGGGCGAGCTCATGAGTGTTGGGCTCGAATACGGTCGGGGCGCCTGGGATATCTGGATCGACGACATTGCCTTTTACCGGAGCCCACGCTGATGGCGCGACGCTCGCAACGACGCTGGCGGCTGGCTCCGGCCGGTCTCGTTCTCGCGTGGTGGCCCTCCCTTGCCGTCGCCGAGCCCCCCGCGGATCCGGCCACGCAGGGTGGCGAGGCCAGCGCTGCCCCCGCGGAAGGGGACGAGATGCCGCCCCCGGGCTACGTCCCAGGGCACCGCTCCGAAATGGGCCTGGGCCTGTCGCCGCACGCTCCCGGTCAGCAGACCATTCTGCCCGGCGCGATAGCGCCTGCCTTCGGCGCTCCCTTGGCGCCCGTCGAAGGGGGCAAGCTCGATTTTCAGGGCTACGTGCAGGCAGGCGCGCGGGCTGGCTACGGTAAGCGCAAGGTCCCGACTGCCGACCAATTCCAGACCACCTGGCATGGCGATCCGCTGGTGCCGCGCGGCAACGTGTTCTCCAACACGAACAACGTTCCCTATACATGGGCAGAGCTGCGTTTCGTCTATTCCCGTCCCAGGGTGCAATCGATGGTGACGCTCGGCGCCTGGTCGCTGGCCGAGTCGGGGGAGGCGTCCGGGTCGACCATCCCGAATGCGCAGCTCTGGGTGCGGGACGCCTTCCTCACCTACACGCCTTTCGAGCTCGAGAAGAAGGATCCGGTCAATCTCACCTGGCGCGTCGGCGTCTACGAGGATCGCTACGGTGCGATGGCGCAGTACAGCACTGGACAATACGGCGCTCCGGTCATCGCGACCATCGCCGGAGTGGGGGAGACCACCACGGTAGAGCTCCCTGACGGGCCCGTGAAGCTGTTCTTGGAGCACGGTATCAAGAGCAGCCTGGGTCGACCTCCTGCGGAGGCTCCCACGGGGCCGAGCCACAACTGGTTGAAGCCGTGGGAAGGTCAGACCTACGTCAATCACTTGCATATTGGTTTCGATTGGCAGGGCAGGGTCCGCCCGGCGCTGCACTACATCGCGGCCAGCGCGCGTGATGACACCGGAGACCAGGTGGCACTCGGCAACCTGCGCGCTGGCTACGATGACTACGAGGGTGGAGTCCCCACCACCCGCCCCGATCTGGATCACGCCGACGCCTCGATGCGGATTCTGGGCGCCGACGTGCACCTGAACCTGCAACGCTTCGGCTACCTCGTGCTCGGCGGATCCGAGACCAAGGTCGACCACATCCGGACCATCAACGGCGTCATTCAGGTACTCAACGCCGGCGGCGGGCGGGATCTCATGGATCGCTTCTTCGGTCGCAACAACGACCAGGGGCGGGGCACCCTGTATCTGGCGGGCGCGGAGTACAACCTCAGCCTGGGAACGCTGCTGCGCTACCCGGGGGAGTTCTGGGGCGAGGGGCCCGACCTCTCACTGAGCCTGTTCGGGCTGTTCGGGCACATCGACAGCGACGACCCCGCCAGGGACGGTGAAAACAAGCTCAAGTTCGGGGTCGAGGGCGTGTACTCTGCACTGCCCTGGCTCGCGTTGGCAGGTCGTTACGACAGGTCCACGCCCACCATGAACCAACCCGACGAGCCGCTCTACGCCAACCAGAACGACAACACCTTTCAGGTACTCACGGCAAAGCTGGTACTGCGCAGCGATTGGCAAGCTCGCGAAAGCCTCACGCTGCAGTACTCGAGATACATCTATCGGCCTGACTTTCACCTGATCACGCTCAATGCCGGAGGTCAGGTAAGCAGCGTTACGGACGAGCCAGACCGGCACCTGGTTGCCCTTTACGGAACTCTCTGGTGGTGACGATGAAGCACAGTACTCTAGCGACAATCCTTGTCTTGGCCTGGACGGCGACGGACGCCCGAGCCCAGGACGAGCCGCCGGCGCCCCCGCCGACCGAACAGGCACCTGCTGCCGACGAGCCCGCGGGGCAAGCGCCCGAGCCTGCTCCGGGCGCGACCGAGGCCGTGCCAGTTCTGCCCGCGCCCGGTGAGAGCCCACCCCCCGCGCCGCCCGCTGCGGGAGCTGCCGAATCGGAAAATGAGCCCCAACCCGTCGAGGCTCCTGGCGTCATCGCACGGCCCCCCGAAGAGCCGCCCGCGCCCAGCGTTACCCAGGCTGCCGAGCCCTCCGTGGCCGTGACGCCCCGCGAAGAACGACCGGTCGCGAGCGAGCAAGCGCCCGAGGAGCCAGAGCCGCTGCTCGGTCTCGGTGTGGGCGTTCCCGAGGTCGGTCCTCCGCCGGGTCGCCTGGGGCCTTCGTTTGGCACTGCTTCGGTCAGCCCCGGCGACTGGAAGTTCGATTTTCACGGTTACCTGGCGGTGCCGTTCCGCATGGGCATCAACAGTCGCGAGAACGCCTACGCGACGCAGTACAAGACCGTGTTCCACGGACCGCCGCTCGTACCCGACGACCGCGATAGGTTCGAGCACACGGGGGTGATGCCCCAACCCTGGGTGCAGCTGAATTTCTCCTACGGTAACTCGGCGGCCGTGGCGACCGTCATCATCGCCGCCAAGACGGTGAGCAACGCGTCCGGGTACTTCTATCCGCCCGACCACGTCGGCATCAACGACGCCTTCGTGACCTTCAAGCCCGGCCTCGGCATGGACCTCGAGATCGACGTCGGTGGCTTTTCCAACCGCTACGGCGGCATGGGTGAGTACGACCTGGGTCGCTACGATACGCCAATCATCGCCCGCGTCGGCGGCGTCGGCGAGACGGCGCGCGCCCGGCTTCCGCTCATGCCCGGCCTCGAGTTCCTGGTCGAACAAGGCGTGATGGGGCAGTTCGAGCGCGCGCAGATCGGCGTGGAGTCTGCCGGGTGGAACGATTTTGCCGACCCCAACGTCGGCACCACCTTCGCGCATCACGGCCACCTCGGGCTCGCCCAGACGGGCACGGGTCAGCTTGGCTTGCACTACGTGCAGGCCTTCACCCGGGACGACCGCGTGGCGCCCACCTTGCCCGACGGCAGCATCACCGTGTTGGGTGCGGACGTGACTGGTGAGTTTCAGCGCTTCGGGCGGCTCTACCTCGCCATGGCCTATACCAAGGCCAGTGACGCGCGCTCCGTCTCGCCGGTCATCCAGGTGCTGAATGCCCCGGGGGGACCGGGACTGATGCGTGAGTACTTCGGTCCTGATTCGGGCGGCAACGGTAGCCTGGAGACGCTCGGGGGCCAATACGACCTCAGCATCGGCGAAATCGTTCGCCATCCTCAGCCCTTCTCCGGCTATGGCCCCGATGTCGTGGCCAGCGTGTTCGGCATGGTCACCCAGGTGGGCAGTGACGACGCGGCTTACGACGGCGTCACCAAGCTCAAATACGGTGGCGAGGTCAGCTACAGCGCACTGCCTTGGCTCGCGTTCTCGGGGCGCTACGATCGGGTGGTCGCCGACAGCGACGATGACACCCAGACATTCGCCGTGCTCTCGCCTCGCATCATTCTCCGCACCGACTACAACAGTCAGGATCAGGTGACGCTCCAGTACTCGCACTGGATGTACGGTTCTGGCGTCGCGGTGCGCTCGGGCTACCCGCCCGAGGAAGATCTGTCGATTCGGCCGGACGAGGACACCCTCTCGATGACCGCGAACATGTGGTGGTGATGATGCGCAGGATTCTCCTTCCCGCTCTGGTTCTTCTCGCGCCAGCCGCCGGCTGCGGCGGTGCCGACGAGGGACGACCCAGCTACGACCCGGTGCACGAGTTCGAAGCGATCGACCAGTGTCAGGTGGCGGAGGCGTACGAGTTCCTTCCCATGCTCGATTTCGAGCCCCACATGACGGGTGGAGATGTCTCTCTCAATGCCCGCTGCGATCCTCAGTTTCTGTCTTCCTGCTCCTTCTATTTCAATTACGATGTCGACAGCAGTCCGCCGAACCCATCCTCGGGGCTCGACAAGGGCGACGATTGCATCGAACGGGCCGTTCGCAAAGACGCCGAGGTGTCCACCTCCCCGCGCCTTGGGGCGCAGTCGATTTCGGGGGAAGAAATCGACGCCGAGCGCTGCGGTGGGACGGGAAGCGCGCTGCACATCGTGACCGAAAACGTCGGCATGTGTTACGGCTCCGACGGTCGCCTCGGCTGGGGCGCGGCTCTGGACGTTACCTTCTCTCCTCCCCTGGATGCCAGCGAATGGGACGGCATTTCCTTGTGGGTGCGGCAAGGGGAAGCGGGTGAAAAGCCGGCGTTCATCTTGCAGTTCGTCGACCCGATGACGATTGGCACGCTGGACGAAGACGACGAGCCGCTTTACTGCGAGGCCAGAGACGCTCGATCCGACGGCAGACCGATATTCGACTTCGAAAAGTGTGACTCTTTCGGGACGGCCATCACCCTTCCCGACGATTGGGGGTTCGTGCCAATACGTTTCGACACCCTGCAACAGAAGGGTTTTGGCGAGCTTTCGGAGCTCGGTTATCTGCAGGTGGACGAGATCAACCGCATGCAGATTCTGATCGATGCTGGGGACGCGGACTTCTGGATCGACGATATTTCCCTGTTTCGCGAAGCGGACTGATGTGGGGAGTCGTCGATGGCCGTCGATGGGCGCTGCCCGTGGTCGCATTCGGTTTGGGACTCGGCTGCAGCGACTGGGAGGCCGCAGGCGTACCCATCCCAACCACGTCGACGACCAGCGGCAGCGGCGGCGCGGCGGGAGCAGGCAACTGCCCGCCCGAATTCGACCCCGATCAGGCCAAGGAGCAGGAGACAGCCGGCGGATTCAAGGTTGTCGAAAACCATATCGAGGACTCGTCGGGGGAGCGCCTGACGCTACGCGGTGTCAATCGACAGGGGAGCGAATACCAGTGCATCGACGGCGTTGGCTTCTTCGAAGGTATGGCGGGTGAAGACTCGGTTCGGGCGATGGCCCGTTGGAACATCAATGCCGTACGTGTGCCCCTGAACGAGGCCTGTTGGCTTGCGATCAATCATGCTCCTTCGAACACGTCGGGTGACGCTTACAAGTCGGCCATCACGAACTACGTGAAGCGTCTACAGCGCTACGGTCTGATTCCTATCTTGGAACTGCATTGGGCCGCCCCTGGCGACCGACAGCCTCGAGAGCTCTGGCCTTTGCCCAACTTAGACCATAGCGAAGAGCTCTGGGTCGATGTGGCGCGCACCTTCTCGGACAACGAGAGCGTGATCTTCGAACCTTACAACGAGCCCTTTCCCAACCACAATCGCGACGACGAGACGGCCTGGGCGTGTTGGCGCGACGGCTGCGACGAAGCCGTCGGTTGGGAACGGACGGAAACCTACGAGGCGGTGGGAATGCAAGCGTTGGTCGATGCGATCCGCTCCACCGGGTCCGAGCATCTGATTCTGCTCGGTGGCGTGCAGTACTCCAACGGTCTGTCGCGTTGGCTCGAGTTCAAGCCGGACGACCCGCTCGACAACCTGGCGGCCGCCTGGCACATCTACAACGACAATCCTTGCGCCAGCGAGTCGTGTTGGGAGCAGGCGCCCGAGGAGCTCGCGGCACAGTACCCGGTGGTCGTGACCGAGCTCGGAGAGTACGACTGCCAGGACAGCTTCGTGGCGCCCTTGCTGGATTGGCTCGAAAAACGCCAGATCGGCTACCTCGCGTGGAGCTGGAATGCGCTGGGCGCCTGTGTGCCGCGAGAGGGGATGAGACGGGGAAACCCGTTTTCACTGATCACCAGTTACGACTGCGCGCAGCCGAATGGCGGCTTTGCAGATACTTTTTACGAGTTCTTGGAGAACGCCCGTTGACCGGAAGCCGTTCCTCATTGGGTCGGCGGGAGAAGGAGTGGTTGTCATGAATGCGTCACTGAAATATCTGATCATCGCTGTCAGCGGGGCTCTGGCGGCTTGCGGTAGCAAGGGCGACAGAGAGGTATCGGTTACCGACGGGAGTGGCGCGTCCGGAGGATCGGGCGGCGGTGCGAACGATGGGGGTGGCGGCGTGAGCACCGGCAGCGGAGGCAGTGGAGGGGGCCACGGCGGAGGCACCGGTGGCAGCGCGGGCGCACCGCCCGAAGCGATGCTCATCTACGGCTTTGATAGCGGGCTGGAGCAATGGAAATTCGTGAACTCGAATTCCGATGCCGCGAAAGGGGTGGCGCCGGTCCCCGAGGAGGATATCACCCTCGAGTGGAGCGAGGACGAGGGTGACCCTGGTGGTGCCTTGCTGGCCACCATTGGCTATTTTGACACCGACCAATGGGTGAGCTTCGGAATCGACCTGACTCAGAAGCCGGTCGATCTGAGTCAGAGGACCCTGTCGGCGGACGTGAAGATCCTCTCGGGTGTCGGGGAGGCCGAGGATCTGATGAACGCCCCGGCAGGCGCGAAGATATACGCAAAG
The DNA here is from genome assembly GCA_963809955.1 of uncultured delta proteobacterium. GTDB lineage: Bacteria > Myxococcota_A > Polyangia > Polyangiales > Polyangiaceae > JAICQQ01. Next base: position 191,278 of record CAWELQ010000020.1, on the reverse strand, counting down.
TCAGGGAGCAGCTACGTTTACGCGAACGGCAAGTACCACAACATCGAGACGATCGGCGACTGGTACCATCTCACGTTCGATGTCGACGAGCCATTGTTCGTGGATGAGGCGAACGGCACTTTCGATCCATCCGAGGTTCGCGAGATAGGCATTCAATTCGATTCCAACAGCGAGAGCACCACCGCCCAAGAAGGCGTTTGGGTGGTCGACAACATCAGCTACTGAGAGCGCGTGCAAGAACCCGTCATCACCCGCGCTGCCCAAGGTCTTCGGTTCAGCGGTGTCCAAGGGGCATGAAATTACGGTATTGGTGCTTGGTGGCCGGTGGCGTGGGGGGTTTGCTTTTCGGTTCGGGCTGCGCAGCCGAAAAGCCGGCTCCGAAGGCCGAGCCGGGGGGGCAGAGCTTCGAACAGGCCATGCAGCTGGTTTGCCATGTCGACGAGCATATCGAGGTCACTGACGATCCGCTCGAACTCGACCAGCAGCGCACGGACTTCTTGCAGAGCCACGTGAAGAACCCGGACGCGATCTACCACCAGACCCTGTGGCGGGTGCAGTCCGCCCACCAGCGCGCCAAGACGATCCGCGACCTTTCCAAGCAGGCGTGCCTCGAGAGTTGTCCCTATGCGGATGCGCTCGAGCACAGCGACATCTGAGCGCAGCGGCAACGGCCTTCGGCGTGGATGCAAGCGCGGGCAACGTGGGCAGCCAGCCGCCTGGAGCTGCATTGTGGCGGCTTGGTGACACCCTCGCGACCCCGTTTTGACCGGAAAACACTTCCGCCTTTACAGTTGCGGCGGGGCTGACTAGGTCATGGCCGGTGCGGCCGTTTGGCGGCCTTTGACGGCTACGGAGGCTACTTTGAGCAAGGTTCTAATCATTGGAGCTGGTGGGGTGGGCAGCGTAGTGGCGCACAAGTGCGCCCAGGTTCCTTCGGTTTTCGAGGGTATCTTGCTGGCCAGCCGCACCCCGGCCCGCTGCGAGAGCATCGCGACCTCCGTCAAGGAGCGCACCGGGCGAGGCATCCAAACGCGTGCTCTGGACGCCGACGACAGGTCAGCCACCGCGCGCCTGATTCGAGAGTTCTCACCAGACCTGGTGATCAATGTGGCGCTGCCGTACCAGGACCTTGCCATCATGGATGCCTGTCTCGAGACGCGCACTCCCTATCTGGATACCGCCAATTACGAGCCGCCCGATGTCGCCAAGTTCGAGTACAAGTGGCAGTGGGCCTACCACGAGCGCTACCGAGAGGCGGGTTTGATGGCGCTGCTCGGGTCGGGTTTCGACCCCGGCGTGACCAACGTGTTCTGCGCCTATGCCCAGAAGAAGCTGTTCGACGAGATCCACAGCGTGGACATCTTGGACTGCAACGGTGGCGAGCACGGGCATGCATTTGCCACCAACTTCAACCCCGAGATCAACATTCGCGAGATCACGCAGCCGGGGCGCTACTGGGAGGCGGGGCAGTGGAAGGAGATCCCGGCGCTGAGCGTCAAACGCGAGTTCGATTTCCCCGAGGTGGGGCAGCGTACCGCGTACCTCTTGTATCACGAGGAGCTCGAGTCTTTGGCCAAGAACATCAAGGGGCTCGGGCGCATTCGCTTCTGGATGACCTTTGGGCAAGAGTACCTGACTCACCTGCGCGTGCTTCAGAACGTCGGCATGACGCGCATCGATCCGGTCCAGTTCCAGGGGCAGTCCATCGTGCCGATTCAGTTCCTGAAGGCTTTGCTGCCGGATCCGGCAAGCCTCGCGGCGGGCTACACCGGCAAGACCTGCATCGGGTGCCTGATCGAGGGCGTGAAAGACGGCGCTCACAAGCGGGTCTTCATCTACAATGTGTGCGACCACGCCAAGTGCTACGAGGAGCTGGGTTCGCAAGCCATTTCCTACACGACGGGTGTTCCCGCGGTGGTGGGAGCGCGCATGATGCTGAGCGGTAAGTGGAGTGGAAGCGGGGTCTTCAACATGGAGCAACTGGACCCGGAGCCGTTTCTCGGGGAGCTAGCCGAGCGCGGTCTGCCGTGGCACGTTCAGGCATGCTGACGCTGGACCCCCACCGCATCGAAACGCCCGCCTACGTCATCGACCTGGGCGCTCTCAGGCGCAACGTTGCGATCCTCGAGGAGGTGCAGAATCGCTCGGGCGGCAAGATCATCCTGGCTCTCAAGGGGTTCGCGATGTGGGGTGTGTTTTCCCACATCCGGGATAGCCTGGTGGGTACCGCCGCCAGCTCCCCGCACGAGGCGGAGCTGGGGTTTCGCGAGTTTGGGGGCGAGGTGCATGCCTACGCGCCGGCCTACTCGGACGCGGACATACAATCGCTGATCCGCCACGCCCACCACATCGTCTTCAACTCGTCGATGCAATGGCAGCATCACCGGCCGGCAGTGCAAGCTGCCCAGCGTCCCATTCGGGTCGGCTACCGCATCAACCCCGAACACTCGGAGGTGTCGCATGCCATTTACGATCCTTGTGCGAGAGGCTCGCGGCTCGGCATGCCCAGGGCCGCGCTGGACGCCGCTGATTTTGCTGGCATCAGCGGTCTGCACTTTCACTCACTCTGCCAGGGCGGGGCGGATGCCCTCGAGCGCACACTGGACTCCATCGGGCAGAATTTCGCCCGCTATTTCGATCGCATTCAGTGGATGAACTTCGGCGGCGGGCATCATATCACCCGTCCGGACTACGACATCGAGAGGCTGATTCGCTTGATCTCGCGCTTCCGCGAGCGCTACGGCCTGGAGATCTATCTGGAACCTGGCGAAGCGGTGGCTCTGAACACCGGCGTTCTGGTCTCGAGCGTGCTCGACGTGGTGCGAAACGATGTGGACATCGCGATTGTCGATACTTCCGCGTCGGCGCACATGCCCGATGTCCTGGAGATGCCGTATCGCCCTGTCATCCAAGGCGCTGCGGCGCCTGGCGAGAAGCGCTATACTTACCGGCTCGGGGGCATGACGTGTTTGGCCGGCGACGTGATCGGTGACTATTCGTTCGATCGGCCACTGGCTGTCGGCGACCGCCTGGTGTTCGAAGATATGGCTCACTACACCATGGTGAAGAACACCACCTTCAACGGCGTGCGCCTGCCCGACATCGACAGCTTCGAACCGGAAAGCGGTGAAGTCCGGGTCCTGCGCCGTTTCGGTTACGAGGATTACAAGAGCCGCTTGTCGTGAGCGTGCGGCTCAGTTGGCAAGTCGCTGCTCTGGATCAGCTGGGCGGTGCGGACCAGCTGGCGCGAAGCTCTGCCAGCTGCTGCGACGTCAGGCTCACCGGGGCCTGGCTGAGCGCCACGGGTGCACCCAGCGGCGCTTCGCTTCTGGCGGAGCGACGCGCAGTGGCGGCCCGCCGAAGCGCTGACCCATCGACGGGCGCTGCCACCGGCACACACGTTTGCCGGACCACGTCCATCGATTGGAACACGGCGGCTTGCAACAAGGCTTGGCGCTGTTGGCTCAGCGGCTTGCCGTCTGCCGCCGCGACGTGCAGTCGCTCGAAGCGCATCCCGCTCTGCAAGCGAGACTCGATCTGGTGCACTTCCAACTTCAGATCGGATAGTCGCTTTACGAGTGGGGCTATCAGGCCGCCAGGATGCGACGTTTCGCAGGCCACCACGACCCCACCGGATGCCTCGTCGTCGGAGAACTGCACGCGCGTTTCACACGGCTCGTGCGCGGGCAGGTTCTGAAGGAGGCTTTGTGATTTCATCGTTGAGGTTTGCCCATTTACGGTTCGTCCACGGGCTTGCTTTAGGGGCCAACGCACGCTTGGTGCCGACAATTCCCGACTTCTTGGCCGAGTTGGTGCTTTTCTTCGTTTGAAGCCCTCTTCTACCTTGCAATTCTTTCGAACTTTCGACGCCTGAGTGTCGAAATGATGAAGGGCGCAAGGTTTGTCGTCCTTGCGCCCTCGGTCTCGGTCCGATCGACGTCCGAAGTATACCTTTTGTTCTTCGCTTAGGAAGCGGAAGCGGAGGCGGTCGGCTCTTCGTTTTTCTTGCTGAAGAGCTGCTTGGCCTTTTCGGCCAAACCACCCACACTTACCTTTACCTTCCTCGGGAGCGCCGTCACGGGCTTGGGTACCATCAAGGTCAGGGTCCCGTTTTCCACGTTCGCCTCGATCTTGTCGGCGTCGACGCCTTCGGGCAGCGTGAACGAGCGTTGAAAACTGCCGTAGTGACGTTCGATGCGGTGATAGCCTTGCTTTTCGCCCTTGCTCTCGTATTTGCGCTCACCACGAATGGTTAGCACGTTGTTTTCGACCTGAATGTCCAGGTCTTCCGGCTTCATACCGGGAATGTCGGCGGTGACGAGGTAGTGCTTGTCGTTCTCACCAACATCGATCGCGGGGACGAAGCGGCGTTGGGCTGGCAACGGGCGCCCCCACAGTTCGTCGTCGAACAGGTCGTTGAATGCATTCCATACGGTCAACATAGTGGTCTCCTTCCTGAAGGGGTTCCTTCCGGTTTGGATAGTGATCCTTTGATGCAAGCCGACCCGCACTGCGGGTGCTTGCGACGTGGCGAGCCAAGCGTGGTCGAGATGATCGGCTGTTCGCTCGGCCCGTGTCTTCGAACCTCAAAGTAACCACCGACATTCATGCGTCAACCCCGCCAGCCCGCGGGCGGCGCCGGCCCGTGACGACCGCCAATCCGGCGAGCTTTCGAGCAACTGCGCCGCTGTTCGTGCCGAGCTGAGGAGGTGCGCCCCCCGACCCGACAGCTCCCTCGGCGCGAGTGGCCCGCTCGCCTGCTCGATATGGAAAACCCACCCGAGCACCTGTACCTCGCCGGGTCTTTGCCCGTGGCCCCTGGCGTTGCCCTGGTCGGTACGCGGCGCCCGAGCGAGGCGGCGCTGGAGTTCACCGAGGGGCTGGCTCGAGATTCTGGTGCAGGCCGGGCTCTCCGTGATCTCCGGGGGAGCCGAGGGGATCGATGGCGCCGCGCACCGCGGGGCGCTCCAGGCAAACGGCGCCACGCTCGTCGTGGCACCGGCGGGTTGGGAGCGTCCGTACCCTCCTCAGCACGGCGAGCTGTTCGAGCAGATCGTCAGTCGGGGCGGCGGCTACCTGTCCGAGAACGCCCCGGACGTCCCCGCGACCCAGGCGAGCTTCTTTCCGCGCAATGCTTGTCTGGTGGCGCTGGCTCATGCCGTGGTGGTGGTGGAAGCCGGCTATCGCAGCGGAGCCCGCAACGCCGCCAAGCATGCGCGAAGGCTGGGGCGGAAGCTCTTCGCAGTGCCGGCGGCGCCCTGGTCGACGACCGGTCGGGGTTGCCTCGTCGAGCTCCGCAACGGTGCCAGTCTGCTCGAATCCGCGAAGGACGTGCTCGACCACCTGGCCCAAGCGCACGTGCATGCGCTGGGCGCACAGCTGACGCTCGCCTACGAGGAGCGCAGGCCGCCCCCCGGCGTCGGGAAGCGAACTCGCCCGAAGAGCAGCGCAGCGGCGACGCATCCAGGCTCGCTCGGGCGTTGCACCACGGGTGAGGAAGGCTCGCTCGGTCAGGCGGCGCTCGAAGTGCTCGGAGCCCTTCGAGGCGGAGCCAGGCATGCGGACGCGGTCTGTGAAGCCACCGGTCTGGCGCCGAGCGACGTCCAGAGGCAGCTGTTCGAGCTGCGCCTGCACGGCTACGTGGGGATGGATCCGTCCGGCGCACTCGCGTTGCTTCGGCCTTGACGCGGGGGGCTCGCGCGAGCGAGCCTCGGCCGTGGCTCCGGACGTGACGATCATTGGCGCTGGCCTGGCAGGTTGCGAGGCGGCCCTCGAACTGGCGAAGCGTGGTTGTCGGGTACGATTGCTCGAGCAGAAGCCGAAGCGCCGCACGCCCGCCCAAAGCAGCGACGCACTGTGCGAGCTGGTCTGCTCCAATTCGTTCCGCGGCGCTTCGCTCACCAACGCAGTAGGCCTGTTGAAAGAAGAGATGCGCCGGCTCGGGTCGCGCGTCATGGCGACGGCCGATCAGGTGCGTGTGCCGGCCGGCGGAGCGCTGGCCGTGGACCGCGACCGGTTCTCTGAGACCATGACCGACCTGGTGACGGAGCATCCGCGCATCGAGCTCAGCGTGGGGGAGGTGACGGAGCTACCGCGCGAGCGGCCTCTGATCATTGCCACCGGGCCGCTCACCGGCGACGCGCTGGCCGAGCAGCTCGCCGAGCTCGTGGGACGCGAGAGCCTTGCCTACTACGATGCCATTGCCCCCATCGTGGCCGCTGACTCCATCGACCAAAGCGTGGTGTTTGCGGCGTCGCGTTGGGACAAGGGCGAAAGTGAGGACGAGCGCACCGCGTACCTGAATTGCCCGATGACCAAGGAGCAGTACCAGAGCTTCGTGCGCGACGTGCGGGAGGCTCGCAAGGTCGAGGCCAAGCCCTTCGAGCAGGCGCGCTACTTCGAGGGTTGCCTCCCCATCGAGGTCATGGCCGAGCGCGGGGAGCGCACCTTGGCCTTCGGTCCCATGAAGCCGGTGGGGCTGACGGATCCGCGCACCGGGCGCTGGCCGCACGCGGTCGTGCAGCTGCGCAAGGAGGACGCGGCCGGAACCGCGTACAACATGGTCGGCTTTCAGACTCGCATGGCCTGGGGGGAGCAAGCGCGTGTGTTCCGCAGCATTCCCGGCCTCCAGAACGCGGAGTTCTTGCGGTACGGTGCGGTGCACCGCAACACCTTCATCCATGCGCCGCGCCTGCTGGACGCGACATTCCAGCTGAAGACGGCGCCCGGCGTGTACTTCGCGGGGCAGATCAGCGGTACCGAGGGCTACGTCGAAAGCGCTGCCGGGGGCCTTCTGGTGGCCTATTTCGTAGCCGAGAGGCTCGGGGGGCGAGAGCCTCGCCTGCCGCCGCCGACCACGGCGCTGGGTGGCCTCGTCACTCAGATCACCCGCGAGAGCGAGGACTACCAGCCCTCGAACATTACCTTCGCCCACCTGCCGCCCTGGAGTGACGCGCGACTGAAGAAACGGGCGCGCTATCAGGCGATCGCCGAGCGGGCGCTCGGGGATCTTGCCCGTTGGTTAAAGGAGCGCGGCGATGGTGCCGTCGGCCAGCAGCCATTGGCCAGCGGGGATGCCTAGCCAGTCCCCCTTCCGGCTCAGGAGCCCACGGCTCACCAAGCCTTCGATGGCACGCTCCCTCTCGCGCGTCCAGGGATCGATTCCGAGCTCGCGCCCCGCACGGCCCAAGTCGACGCCTTCGCTGAGACGCAGGCCGAGCAGCAGTCGTTCGGCCAGCGCGGTCTCGGCATCGATGGGCTCCAGCTCTTGAACCAAGCCACGCTGGTGGTCCTGGGCGATGCTGGTGAAGGGGAGGGAGCTGTCCAGATAGCGCTCGATCGACGGCGTGTTGCGGTATCGGAGCTTCCCTGTTCGAGTTTCCACGGTACCCCAGGCCCCCGCACCCAGCCCCAGGTAGTCAGCGCCGCGCCAGTAGCCCAGGTTGTGCAGCGCGTGGTGCCCCAGTTTGGCGAAGTTGCTGATCTCGTAGTGTTCGAAGCCCTGGGATTCGAGGGCCTGGTGGACAGCGACGAAGCTGTCGGCGACGCTGTCCTCCGGCAGCAGGGGCAGGCTGCCCTGGCGCGCACGCGCACCAAAGCGCGTGCCGGGCTCGATGGTGAGCGTGTACGCGCTCAGATGGGTCAGGCCGGTGCTCGCGAGCTCGCGAGCCTCTTCAGCGGCACTTTCGGGGCTCTGACCGGAGACGCCGTAAATCAGGTCTGCCGAAACGCGTTCGATGCCGCTGTCGAGGGCATCCCGGACGGCGCAGAGCGCCTCGGCCGGGCTGTGCCAGCGCCCGAGGAACGCCAGGCGCTCGGCATTCAGAGACTGCACGCCGATGCTGACGCGGTTGGCTCCGGCCTGCCGGAGCGCCTGGGCGCGCCGCTTGTCGAAGCTCGAGGGATTGCATTCGACCGTCACTTCGGCGTCCGCGCGGAGCCCCAGCGCCTTCGCCAGGGCGTCTAAAAGACGGCCTATGGCAGCTGGGTCCCACAGGGAAGGCGTTCCCCCGCCCACGAAGACGCTGCTCACACTTCGTCCGGCAAGCTCGCCTCTGCGGGCATCGAGCTCTGTCAAGACTCTGTCGAGGTAGGCCGCGTGCGGAATACTTTCGGGTTCGGCGACGACGGACAGGAAGTCGCAATAGGGGCATTTCCTGATGCACCAGGGGAAGTGGACGTAGACTCCGAAGGGGGCAGAAGCCCCCGTGGCTCTCCGCGTGGGCGGGTCGCTTTTTGCCAACGTGAACATCGGTGTTACTTTGTAATCTAGTCGGCTCTAAACAAAGCTGACTAGGATATCGAAGTGCTTGCTCTCGAAGACCTAGTTGGGCGAGTCCACAATTACCACCCCCGTGCGGACAGCGACCTGATTCGACGGGCCTATTACTACTCGGAATGGGCCCATCGGGAGCAGACCCGCAAGAGCGGGGACCCCTATTTCGTGCACCCGGCCAGCGTTGCCGAGATTATCGCTGACCTCAAGCTCGACACGGCCAGCGTGTGCGCGGGGCTGCTGCACGATGTGGTGGAGGACACGCTCGCCACCGTCGAGGACATCAAGGGTGACTTCGGCGAGGAGATAGCCACCCTGGTCGATGGGGTCACGAAGTTGAGTCAGATCAACTTCACCTCGCGCGAGGACCGCCAGGCCGAAAGCTTCCGCAAGATGGTGGTCGCCATGGCCAAGGACATCCGCGTCCTGCTGATCAAGCTCTGCGATCGCGTCGACAACATGCGCACTCTCGAGCACATGAAGCCCGAGTCTCAGGAGCGCATTGCGCGCGAGACCATGGAAATCTACGCGCCGCTCGCGAACCGCCTCGGCATTCATCGCATCAAGAGCGAGCTGGAAGACTTGAGCTTTCGCTACGTGGAGCCCGAGATCTATCGCGATATCAAAAGCAAGTTGAGCAAGTCGCAAAAAGAGCGCGACAAGTACATTCAGGACGTGTGCAAGACGCTGCTCGCGCGGCTGGCCGAGCACGGGTTCGCTTCCGAAGTCACCGGCCGAGCCAAGAATATCTACTCCATCTATCGCAAGATGAGATTGAATCAATGCGAGTACGAGCAGGTGTTCGACATCATTGCGTTCCGCATCTGCGTGGAGTCGGTTTCGGATTGCTATGCGGCACTCGGCGCGGTGCACTCGCGCTGGACGCCCATTCCCGGCCGTTTCAAGGACTACATCGCCCTGCCCAAGCCCAACATGTACCAGTCGCTCCACACCGCCGTGGTGGGGCCCGGCCAGCAGCGTATCGAGGTGCAGATCCGCACCCATGAAATGCACCGTGTCGCCGAACACGGCGTGGCCGCCCACTGGAAGTACAAGGAGCGTGTGAGCGGTGGCGTCGACCCGCGGGACGCCGAGAAGTTCGGGTGGCTTCGCGAGCTCGCGGACTTCCAACAGAACCTGAAGGACCCTGCCGAGTTTCTGGAAAGCGTCAAGATCGACCTGTTCCCCGACGAGATCTACGTGTTCACTCCGAAGGGGGAGGTCAGGGTGTTGCCGCGTGGTTCCACGCCCATCGACTTCGCCTACGCGATTCATTCGGAAGTCGGCAATCACTGTTCCGGCGCGCGCGCCAACGGGCAGATCGTCCCGCTGCGCTACAAGTTGAAGAGCGGCGATGTGATGGAGATCATGACGACGGCCGCCCACAAACCCAACAAGGACTGGCTCGATTTCTGCGCGACCAGTCGGGCTCGTACGCGCATTCGCGCCTACCTACGCGCGGAAAAGCGGCAGAAGAGCGTGAACCTGGGGCGCGAGCTCTTGGAAGGGGAAATGCGTTCGAGCGGCATGAGCCTGCCCAAGTTCTTGAAGAACAAGCAAGAGGTCGAGCGCGTCTGCAAGGCCAACCATGTCGGGCAAATCGAGGAGCTTTACCTGGCCATCGGTTACGGCAAGCTCGCAGGCGAAGACGTGGTGGAGAAGATCCGCGACGACGAGAATGCGCCCGAAAGCGCGCCTGCGTCGCAATTTCGCACCGGCACCATCGAAAGCATCGTCAACCGCGTGCGCGGCCGAGATGGCAGCGGCATCACGGTGGCCGGCATCGACAACGTGCTGGTTCGCTACGCCAAGTGCTGCAATCCCTTGCCCGGAGACAACATCATCGGATTCATCACGCGCGGGCGTGGCGTCACGATTCACCGGCGCGAGTGCATCAAGGCCTTCGACACCGATCCCGAGCGGCGCATCGACGTGGCATGGGATACCAAGGCGAAGATCGACCGGCCCGTTCAGCTCAGTGTGACCACCACCAACAAGCCCGGCATTCTGGCGACCGTCAGCCAGACGTTCAGCGCCCAGCACATCAACATCACCGAAGCCAACTGCCGTACCGCCGACGACGGTCGAGCGCACAATACCTTCACCTTCCATTGCAGCACACTGACTCAGCTCAAGGGCGTGATGAAGGCGCTCAGCAAGCTCAACGGTGTGGTGCACGTCGGCCGGGTCTGAGCCGGCCGCGGAAGTAGGCCCCTGCGCTTCCGATGGTTCGTAGAGTGTTGTTTCTATGCACCGGTAACTTCTACCGAAGCCGGTTCGCCGAGGCGCTGTTCAATCATCTGGCCCGGCGCCGGGGGCTCGAGTGGGTCGCCGACTCGGCCGGCCTCGTCGAGAATTGCTGGACTCACAACCGAGGCAAGATTTCCACGCATACCCTGGATGCCTTGAAGGGGTTGGGCGTCGCGCTGCCCGCGGAGCCCCGCACGCCACGCGATGTCTCGAGGCAAGACCTGACGAGCGCTGATCGCATCGTCGCGCTGAACCGCAAGGAGCACCAGCCGATGCTTCGCGAACGGTTTGCCGACCTGGAGGCCCGGGTCGAGTACTGGGATTTCGCTGATGTGGGGGAGCTCGGGCCTGTGGTGTGCCTGGCGGGGATCCGACGGCGCGTCGAGGTGCTCGTCAGCGAGCTCGAGCGGGTCTGAGTCCGATTCGGGATCCGATTCCGATTCGGGATCCGATTCCGATTCGGGATCCGATTCCGATTCCGATTCCGATTCCGGTTCCGGTTCCGGTTCCGGTTCCGGTTCCGGTTCCGGTTCCGGTTCCGATTCCGGTTCCGGTTCCGGTTCCGATTCCGATTCGGGATCCGATTCGGGTGCAGCTGGGGGGCGGGGGTGGGGGCGGCATGGGGGTTCCTGCATCGATAGTGCTTCGGCCACGAATTGGTCCGGCCGGGGGGGCTTCGAGTAGGCTCGGCGTAAGGCTGAGGATAGGCGCACTTCGTTCACGAGTAGGGGTCCAAGCGATGCCCGAGGTGCGTCCATTCTCACCGGAACCAGAACTGGAGCGAACTCATGACAAAACTCAGCGTTGGACTGGTAGCCGTCTTGGTGTTGACCGCCGGCGAGGCTTTCGCGGACATCGGGGAGCAGGGGCAGCTGGCCGTCGGAGCCGAGCGTTTGACGGGATACATTCACTCGTCGGAGTCCACCGACGAGGATGGCCTGAAGACGAGCACGACTTACGACGACTTCTCGCTGCTGGGGATGCCTCTTGCGGGTTTGGTCACCGAATACAGCTACCCTCGCATTGGCGTCGACTATTTCGCGACCGACGGATTCAGCGTGGGCGGCACGCTGACCTACACGCACGTGGGTACGAACGACGAGTTGGACCCGGACGTGGGGCCTACCGTCAAGGCGAGCTCCTCTAGCAATGTCTTTTTGATCCAGCCGCGCGTCGGCTACGCGTACATGTTCAACGAGTCGGTCGGCATCTGGCCGCGCGGCGGGATCACGTATGGCCGTGCTTGGAGTAGTAGTGATGATGACGATTCCGGATCCAAGAGCAGCGTCTGGGCCTTGAGTCTCGAGGTCCCCTTCATCTTCGCGCTTGCAGACAACGTTGCCGTGCTCGCCGGGCCCACGCTCGACTACGGTTTTAGCTACTCGGGCGAAACCACTAACCCCAATGGCGATACGACCGAGGATAATGCCACCAACCCACCGCACGAGGTCGGGCTGCAGGCGGGACTCACGGTCTTTTTCTAGAGCATTCTGGATGCGGAGCTCAGCGGCGATCTTGCCGTGGTGGGCGAGTAGAAGCTGACTCGCGTTCAGAGAAGGGCACCCAAATTCCATCACCTGGGCCGTGTCTCATTGCGCAGTGCGCCCCGAGTGGGTCACGTGAGGAGCCCCAATGATGCTGCTGAATGGATGGATGTGTCGACTGCGCGGGGTGTTCTGGTGGACTTTGTGCGTGACCCTCCCGGGTTGTGGCAGGGACCACGTGCACACCGCGCGTTACGCGCCCACCAGTGTGCCTGTGCCCAGAGCAGAGGCGTACACGCCCAAGCTCGAGCCTACCGCGCTCGACCCGGGCTCCATCTGCGCTGCTCAGCCCGAACGCTGTCCCAACGTCGAGCTCATCACCTCGACTCAGGGGCTCGACCTGTACGGACGCACGGGAACCGGTGGGCCCGAAATCTTGCTCACGGGTCCCCTGAGGGGAGCTCCCGCGGTGGGGCGCTCTCGACGGAGCGTGCTCATGGCGGCGTCGGACATGGTGACCAAGGCGGAATCGAAGGTCATCCAGCACGCACAAGGGCGTCGAGCTCCCGAGCCCGTGCGCCAGAGCCACGAGCGCCAGGCCTTGGTGCTGCGCAACGTCGAGGCCACGCTCGAGGTCGAGGTGGACGACATCAGCGCTACGGTGCTGCAGCTGCGGGCGCTCATCCAGAAGGTGGGAGGTCAGCTCGTCAACGAGGTGTTCGAGGACAGCGAGTCGCAGAATGGGGCAGCCCTGTCCATCCGCGTTCCGGTGGACCAGACCAACCGCTTTCTCGAGCAGGTGGCTGCCACCGGGAGGCTGCGCTCGCGCAAGGTGCAAGCCACCGACATCAGCCGTAAGTATCTCGACGCCGAAGTGCTGCTGCGCAACTTGCGCGCGACGCTCGCTCGCTACGAAGAGCTACTCTCCAAGGCCGAAGACGTGGCGGACGTGGCCGGCATCGAAGCGTCCCTGGCGCGCTTGCGTACCCAGATCGAACGCGTCGAGGGCGATCTGAAGTGGCTCGCCGACTCCGGGGCGCGCTCCACCATCTACGTGAAGCTCTCGAGCGCCCGAGAGGGTGCCTTCCAGGGAGCGCCGGAAGCCAAGCTCTGGCCCGAGGCGCGTGGCGTGATGCTGTTCGAGCTTCCCGGCGACGGCTTTGCGGGTGGAGGAGCGGGGTTCGCCTTTTCGCGCGCGTTCGGCTTCGACATCGCGGTGCTCGAGCAACTCGACGACGACGTCGGTCTCTTCAGCGCCAGCCTGGGCGGAGACGTGTACTCCGACTATCTGGGAGGTGGGCGTAGGCGCTGGCTGAATCCGTTTCTCGGGTTCCGAGCGGCGTACTTGTTCCACGCGGGGCTGCACGAGGCGGCGCTGGGCGCGACGCTGGGGCTCGAAGTGCTGAGGACCGAGCATGTGATGGTGGAGGCGCAGGCGAGGGGATACGCGGCGTTCGGGTCGGAGCTTGGGTTGCGCGCGCTGGTGGAGCCGAGTGTCGGTGTGAGCACCGCGTTCTGAGTCGGGGATCCGGTTCCGGTTCGGGATCGGATTCGGGATCGGATTCGGGATCGGATTCGGGATCGGATTCGGGATCGGATTCGGGATCGGATTCGGGATCGGATTCGGGATCGGATTCGGGATCGGATTCGGGTTGGCGATGGTGGTGCCACGCTCGGCTGTGGCGAGGGTACCGGCGTGCTCGGTGGCGTCAAGGGTCACTCGCTGTGCGAGCGCCCGGCGCTGCGCGCCGGCTGCGCCCTTGACTCCACCTGCGCGCGCCCGGTGGGGCGAGGTCGGAGCGAGCGCTCGCAGGGAGTGTCGCGATGAGGAGTTGTTCGATGAAACTACGCATCATTGATGAGATTGTGAGTATGGTGGGTCGCGTGCATCGTTTGGCTGGTGAGGTTGCACGTCACGATAGAGATTTGGCGTCGCAAGTGCGGCGCGCGGCTACCAGCGTTGGGCTCAACGCGGGCGAGGGGCTTCATGCTCGTGGTGGCAACCGAACCACGCGGCTCGACAGCGCGATGTGTTCGGGTCGCGAGGTCATCATGGCGCTGCGCATCGCGGGCGCCGCTGGTTACCTGGAACAAGCGGTGGTCGACCGCGAGGTGAACGCCGTCGATCGCGTCGTGGCCACGCTGTACCGGCTGTCGTTCCGCCGGCGCGGCTGAGCGGCCCGCCTGCCCAGGGGTTTTTGTGGCTACGGGCCGGGGAGCCGGATTCGCGCGCCCCCGACTTGACAGCGATGCTGCCGGCAAGTAGATATCCCGACCTTCCGCGGGAGTAACTCAGCGGTAGAGTGCAACCTTGCCAAGGTTGACGTCGAGGGTTCGAATCCCTTCTCCCGCTCCGGAAAACACAAGTTAATCTAAGGGGTTAAAGGCCAGCGTGAGCTGGCTTTTTTCGTTGACGGGTACCACTGTGGCATAGGTGGAGCACCAGTTGGTACCGAAAGGTAGCTGAAGCCACGTTGCCTGCGGGCCGAGTGGTGCGCCGAATACTCATGCGCGTTTTGCCGCGACGCCTGCGTTGGTGTCTGGCCCCTCCGGTGGTGGGAGCAACATCGTCAGCGTCTCGATTCGCGGCAGGGCATTGCTGACGGACTGTCGCACGAGAAGGTCTGGAGGTGGTGCGTCAAACCAAACGCCAACAACGTAGGTTTGCGCGAATGACCTGCAATAGAAAAAATGGCTGTCGCCCCGCACAACTCTGTCGATGCGTCCGCCCTTGACCAGCGGCGGGCTCTGCTTGTTGAGCACTTCGACTATCTGACCGTACAAGATGGGGCGTTCGTCCGAGTAGATCGCGACTCCGGTGCACCAGATCAGGCCAGCCTGGTCGAACACCAGCGAGTTGATGGCTTCCACGGAGTCAGACAACGTGTCGAGCTCGCGTGCCAAGGCGACATACTCTGGTGATCGCTTCGTCAGCATTGGGCGACACCAAGCATACGCCTCGCTCCGGTGGTCGCAACGACCAACCACGTGAGTCACCGATCACACACGCGGGTCTCACCGATCACGACCCGCGATCGGCGTTGGCTCGGTAGCTGTATCTTGGCAGCGAACAGGTGCGGTCCGAGCCGTGCGCCATGCCCTTGCCGCCAACGATCACGTCAGGTTACTCTCCCGCGTCGTGGCAATCTCCTACAAGCCTTGCGCAGAGTTCCAGTTTCAAACCGCCACGCGCCCCGCTCGCCAGGGGGAGTGGTAACCCGTGACGGACGACCTAGCACACGTGGACCCGGCGCTGCTTCCCGACGTTTCGCAGCTCATTGCGGACGCGAAGAGCCGAGCGGCCCAACAGCTCAACGCGGAGCTCACCCTGCTCTACTGGCAGGTGGGCAGGCGCATTGGGAAGTCCGTTCTCCAGGGGGAAAGGGGTACCTATGGCAAGGAGGTCATCGCAGAGCTTTCCAAGCGTCTCACTGCTGTCCACGGGCGGGGTTGGGGCCCTAAGCAGCTTCATCATTGTCTGCGCTTTGCGGAGACTTTTCCGGACGAGCAGATTGTCTACGCACTGCGTAGACAATTGAGCTGGACGCACCTCAGGAGTCTGACCTACATCGATGACCCGCTCAAACGGCACTTCTACCTGCAGATGGCGGTGCAGGAACGATGGTCCACCCGCACGCTATCTGAGCGCATTGACAGCCAGCTCTTCGAGCGCACCGCGATCTCAAAGAAGCCACAGGTCACCATCGAAAAGGAGCTTGCCGCGCTGAGTGAGGGGCAAGTGTCCGAGTCGGTGGTGCTCAAGGACCCGTATCTGCTCGACTTTCTGGACCTGAACGATAGCTACCTGGAAAAAGACCTCGAGGACGCCATTCTGCGCGAGCTCCAGCACTTCCTGCTGGAGATGGGTAGCGGGTTCAGTTTCGTGGCGCGCCAGTACCGCATCCAAGTCGATGACGACGACTACTTCATCGATCTGGTCTTGTACAATCGCAAGCTCCGACGGCTGATCGCCATTGACCTGAAGGTCGGCCGCTTCAAGCCCGAGTACAAGGGCCAGATGGAGCTCTACTTACGCTGGCTCGCGCAGAACGAGCAAGAGCCCGGGGAGGAGATGCCGCTGGGCATCATTCTCTGCGCCGGAAAGAAGCAGGAACAGATCGAACTGCTGGAACTCGATGCCGCTGGGATTCACGTGGCTGAGTACCTGACAACGCTGCCACCCCGGGAGATCCTGGAGAAGCGGTTGCACGAAGCCGTTGTGAATGCACGGGCGCGCCTGAGCGCGCGCTCTTCGACAGAGCTCGAAGAAGATGACCGGTGACCCAAGCGAACGCCCCAAGTGGTACCCCACCCCGCCGAGCACCAGTAAAAGCACCACTTTCGCGTAACGGCTGGGTCGCCCGAGTCACGCCTGGTAACGGTTTGTTAGTGATTTGTAACGGCTAGGAACGGGAGGAAACGCTTTTTGGCCGAATTGCCAAGGTTGACGTCGAGGGTTCGAATCCCTTCTCCCGCTCTCTGTTTATGATTCGTGGGCGCCCCAACCCACGAATGGTCCTCGGCTCGCTTCGCGAGCCCGCGGCACCTGGTTTCTGGGGAAAAACGGGGGCTCATCGCCGGCCGGCTCGACCAACTGAGCGGGGTTGCTCGTCTGGTTCGACACACTATGTCCAAGTGCCGGTCGTGCGTCCGAGCACCACTTGCCCTACGTGGCGCACCACCCAAAGGACCACTTCGACCCGGCGAGCAACCAGAACCCTTGAGGGGTTCTGATGCCGAGTGGTGCTCCGGACGAACGTCCATTTTAGCCCACCTTCCGGCTGATAAGACTGACCAGGTTGCCCAGTCCGCGACGCTGCTCATCGGCATTGATGGTGCTGTACAGCTCCACCATGTCGTTTGTCTTGTGCCCGGAGATGCTCTTGACCACGAGCTGCTCCACCTTCGCTTGGCGCGCCAAGTCGTTGAAGGTTCGCCGCATGCCGCGGGCGTGAAGGTGTAGCCGAGTTTCATCTCCTCGGACACGACTGCGAACGGCTTGTTGAGCACCCCGGGGTCACGAATGAGCCCGTTGACGGAAGGGAACAGCAACTCCGACTCCTGTTGCAGCGGCGTCGAGAGTTGGGTGGCGATGTGCCAGTTCACCACCTCCACCACCGCCTCGGGCAAGGCGATGGCGTACCGCGTCTTCTGCTTGGTGCGGTTGAGCACCCGCTGACCCCTTGTGCGGGAGCAGCGCGTTTTGTGCTGGGCTCCCCGTCATGGTTGACGTGCGGCGAGACGGGGTCAGCTCGAGACCGTTACCGGCAATTGTCGCCCATGCCGTATGCGCTGGCTGACCCTCGCCTGTCGGTCGCTGGGGCCCCTCGGGAAATGGCTTCCGGCTACTCGAGGGGCTCGACGCTCAAGCCGGTGAAGTGGGCGAAGTGCGCGTCGTCCGTTATCACGGTGGCGCTGTGGGTCTTCGCGGTTGCGGCAATCCAGATGTCGTTCTCCGGCACCGGGCGACCCGCTCGCTTGAGCGCAAGCCGGAGTTCTGCGTAGACATGCACCTCGGCTTCCGCGATGGGCACGAAACGACACATGCTGGCGAACTGGTCCAGTCGCGCGAGGTTCGCTTGGACGCGGCCTGAGTTCAGCGCGCCATAGCGAAGTTCACCCAGCACGGGGGCGGCAAGCAGCACACTCGGCGCGGCATTGAGTGGGCGGCCACGCTGGCGTTGCCCGCCAGCAGGGCAATGACCGCGTTCGAGTCTGGAAGGAAGCTACCACTCACCTTCGACTTGCTCGCACTCGGCAATCGCCGTTCTCATGGCATCGGCGTCCGCCCCGGTCACCACGCCGCACAAGCGCTCGAAGCCGGTGGTCTGTGAGTCTTCGGCCTCGAGCGCGTCGAGCACGCGTGTGACTCTCCCGAGCTTCTCGGGGGGGAGTCGGCGGAGCCGAGCAAGGAGGTCATCCAGGCTTGTTTGTGCCACCCACGTAGCTTACGGCGTCCTTACGGGAAGGGGCAAGGCACCCGAGCGGGCCCGGATTTCCACGCCATTCCGCCACTGCAGCCCAGTCCCATGGGGTGATGCCGCGGCCAGGCACCTGCCCGCGCGGCGCATGCGCCCAACGCCGTCCGCTGAGCACGACGGCCGGGGGCGCCCATGACCGCTCACACATGTGCCCACACGGCTCGTTTGCCAAAAAATCCTGCGTAGTCGGCACTTTCCGCTAAGTCTCGGCCCCTAACGCGGGCCCACCTATGCCATCATCACCGGTCGGGCGCCGGGGACGGCGACGAGGAAGCGCCTTGAGTCAGTCATCGCACAACTTCGGTTTTCTGGAGAGCCACGGCCAGGGCGGAGGACGCCGCCGGTCGTGAAGCACTCTGCAAGTACATCCTTCGCCCACCCATCGCTCGAGAAAACGTTGAGCTGGTCGCCGACGACCTGGTGCGCCTAAAGCTCAAGCGCCCCTTCAGCGATGGCACCTTCGCCCTCGACCTGGACCCGTTGTCTCTACTGGTGCGACTTGCGACCACGGTGCCACCTGCGCACTTTCATTCTGTCAGGTACGCGGGGGTACTTGCGGCCGCCAGCCAATGGCGAGCTCGTGTCGTTCCACCGCCGAAGCCATCCGCTGAGCCCGACGACAGGAACCATGAGTGCTCAACCTGCACCGCCAAGGACAAACCCCCTACCCACCGCTCGGGGTATCGCCCCTGGCGCGAGCTGCTCATGAGGAGCTTTAAAATCGACGTCGAGCACTGCGAGAGCTGCGGCGCGCGCATGAGACTGCGCGCTTTGGTCATGACCACCGCCAGCATCGAGCGCTACCTACGCTGGCTTGGCGAGTCCGTCGACCCGCCCACCCTCGCTCCGGCACGCGACCCACCCTTCTTCAAGAGCCAGGTGATCCGCAGGCGGCTCGGCGAGCCTGCCCAGGCGGAGCTGTTCGACGCGCACTGAGTCCAGGTCGATCTGGGCGAACGTGTATCCGGTGGGTGAGCAAACGCTCTCACTGGGCGTCGCAAGGCCTCAAACCGCTCCCCGGACCGTCAGCCTAGGGCCGCAATTGCACCGCTACTGCTTCCGCAGCGGTTCAGAGCCTCGCTACCAATCGCCTTGTATCGGCGCGAGGGCGCTTGTCGAACCTACGCGCACCCCCTCGACATACGGCTCGCTCGCGTGTGGCCCCGCCCCACACGCGAGCTTAATACGTCAACGCCCCCACCATCGTGCGGCTCCACACGAGAGGAGACTCCGGCCGGCGAAGCTGCTACAATCACGAGATGAACGCGCTGAAGGCCAGAGTCGTGGGGGGACGTTTCGTGATCGACGAGCCCACCGATTTGCCCGAAGGCACCGAGCTGTACCTCGTGCCCGTGAGCGAAGAGGACGAAGATCGGTTGGATATCGAAGCCGCAAATCAGGCTGTAGCCGAGGCACAAGCCAAGGGTGAAAAGCCAATCCCTTGGGCTCAGGTCAAGACCGAGCTCGGCCTGTAGATGCCCCGTTACGAACTCGAGCTCCTTCCCTCTGCCAAACGAGGGTTGGCTGGGCTGGATGGCTCGGTGCGAAAGCGTGTGGCCGCACGCATCGATGCCTTGTGCGAGGAGCCTCGCCCGTCCGGATGCAAGAAGCTTGCAGGGTCCGACTACTGGCGGATCCGAATCGGCGACTACCGCGTGCTTTACAGCATCGAGGACGCGAAGCTGACCGTCCTGGTGGTGCGCGTCGGCCACCGCCGCGAAGTGTATCGCTGACGTTTTCCACACCGCTTCGTCAGAGAGGGCTGCGTGCAAACCGGACGTGGCCTTTCCTGCATTTAGCCGCCGGAAGAAGGCGCTTCTGGTCAGCAGGCGGCATTGCCGCGTAGACTCCCCCCATGTGGCGACGACTCTTGATCGCGTGGGCGTGCATCGCGGCGCTCGTGTTTGCGGCGGGGACCGCATCGGCGGCTTCGAGTGCGCCGGCAAAACCGCACCAGGGCACCTCGGAGTTTTCTGCGGCACTGCACGTCTGTGCTTTGTCGCTTGCAACCCTCGAGGTCCACTCGGGAAACGCGCCCGTCGCTACGACGGGCACGTCGGATGTCCCTGATGCCGGAGGGGGGGAGCGAAGACTGCGAAGGAGATGGCTGACGACCTTGCTGGCGAGGTCGGCAAGCACCGGGTGGGAGGACGTACGGGCAGTGGCCGCGTCGACGTTGATTTGAAGGGCAAGGGCCATTTCGATAAGGCGAGCGGAAAGCGCATCGACACCCCACACGTGCACGAAGCCAAGACGCATACGGGACCGTCGGGCAGGTCTAGCCTTGGTCCCAAGACAACGCGGCCGGCAACCAAGAGCGACATCCGCACGGCACGTGAACTCGCCAAGCGCGAAGGCCTCATCGACTAGGAGGGTGGGCGATGGCTATCGACACACTTACTTGGCTGCAGGACTGGTATCGCTCGCAATGCGATGGCGAGTGGGAGCACGACAAGGGAATTCGTATCGATACCCTCGACAACCCAGGGTGGTCGGTCGAAGCGGATATCGGTACGGTTCCCTCTCCAACCCCTGTTCGGGAAGAGAGGTCCGACGATGACTGGTTGAGATGCGAGGTTCGGGATGGTCGCTTCTACGGGCACGGTGGGCCTGGCAACCTGGAGGAGGTCCTGGAAGTCCTGCGGACGTGGCTGGCGAATTCGCGCTCCTGACCTGCCTCAAGGGGCGCGGCTGGTGGAGAACGCGCGGGGAAGCCCTTTACGCGTGCGGGAAAACGTGAAGTGAAGGCCGACAACGCGGCGACGCACGGCGGGCAGACGACCTGCACGAACTGCGGTGAGGCGACAGTACCAGGCCAGCAAAGCAAGCGCGGTGTAACTCCGCCCGGGAACGAGACGCATGTCGATCACATCATTCCGAAGTCCAAGAACGGAAACGGGTCACCCGACAACGGTCAAGTTCTGTGCCGTGATTGCAACCTCCGGAAGGGAGCCGACTAGTGACTGACGGCGTGAAGATCCACTTTCAGCTTGAGCAGGACGAAGACGGATACCCTCCGGTTGCTGTCGAGTCTCTGTGGGCCCAACCTGCGGGAGAGCCAGGAGCGTACATTCTCGACAACGTTCCGTTCTTCACGAGAGACGCGACCATCGGGGACACGGTGCACGTACGCGAGGAGGACGGCAATCTCTGGTTTGAGAGCGTGCTCGCCCGCTCAACGAACTCTCTCGTTCGCGTTGTGTTTTTTGACCGAGGCGCGGTCCAGGACATCAGTCGACAGCTTGAGTCGTTGGGCTGCAGCGTCGAGTATATTGCGGCCCACAATCTGCTAGCCGTGAGCATTCCCGGCAAGGTCCCGCTGGGCAGCGTACAATTGTGCCTTCAGGACGAAGCAAGCGCGGATAAGATCGACTACGAAGAAGCCATCTTGAGGCAGTGACGGCAGGGTGATCGAGGCAACGCCAAGACCTTGCCATCCCGCCCACGCCACGCCTTCATGCCCAACGATGGCGAACTACGCCGACTCGACACGCACCCCACGGACCTTGACCGAACGCGAGCAGAGAGCCCTGCTCAAGGTCACCGGCGAGCACCGAGCGGCCTTTAACACTTAGAGAGACCGGGGACCTTCGCTGTGAGGTGTGTGATTTCTCCTTCGCTGAGCGGTACGGTCCCCGCGGTGCTGGTTTCATCGAGGCTCATCACGACGTCGTCCCCGTATCGACACTCGAAAGCGGGGCACGCATCAAGCCCAGTGACCTCGTACTAGTTTGCGCGAACTGCCATCGAATGCTCCACCGTCAGAAGCCCTGGCTCAAGGCGAGTGAGCTGCGCGACAGGCTTGGTCAAATCGGGTCATAGACAGGGAGTGGCGGATATGGATGTGCTGCTCAGAACTGCACTCAGAAATCCGGCGGTTCACTCTTATTTACGCGCGTGTCGCTTGCGATAGGCAGCGGGCAACTCCCCGGTCCAGCGCCGGAATGCGCGCCCGAAGGCTGCTGCTTCCGAGAAGCCGAGATGCCAGGCGAGTTCCGAGACGGCCGAGCTGCCTTCTCGCGCCAAGTCGCACGCCACCTCTCTTCGGGTCACATCGAGCAACTCGGAAAAGCTCATGCCTTCCTGGGTGAGACGGCGCTGCAGGGTGCGCGCGATCGAGCGCACCCTGGCTGCAGTTTCGGGCAGAGTTGGCGCCTGTCCGCTGCCGAACTGGGAGCGCAGGGCGGTTTGTACACGCATCAGGTAGGCGCGTAGTTCCGACAAGCGCCCTGGTGTGGACGGCAGGGGACGCGATCACGAACCTCTGACCCCTGTCCTGGCTACTTGGTCGCCCGCCTCATGATCATTCAGGAAATCGAGAACGACAAGACTTGAAGATATGGGCGGTCTGGCCGAAACCTGTTCGGTGTTCTCGCGACTATGCTTTCGCGTTCTCCGATGCCTGAAGGCGTCCGCGATGTCCGTCGGATGTGCGCTTCGGGAGACCCTTCGACCAATGCCCGTCGCGCATGGAGCGATCCGAGATGCATTCCGCAGCCGCGCCGAACTGCTGACCGAAAACGCGCTGCTCCGACAGCAGCTGATCGTCGCTTCGCGCCAGGTGAAGCGGCCTCCGTTCCGGCCCTACGAGCGCGGAGTCGTGGTCGCGCTCAGCTCGATCCTCGAGCATTGGCGCAACGCTGTGCTCGTGGTGAAGCCTGAGACGGTGCTTCGCTGGCACCGCGAAGGTTTCCGGCTGGTTTGGAAACGCCGCTCCAGAGCGCGGAGAAGCTGCGAGCCGCGCCTACCACACGAGACCATCGCGCTGATTCGCCAGATGGCCCGAGACAACCGGCTCTGGGGCGCCGAACGTATCCGAGGCGAGCTTCTGAAACTCGGAATCCGCGTGTCGAAGTGCACGATCCAGAAGTACATCCGTGCCATTCGCCCACCGAGTGACGGTCAGCGGTGGCGAACGTTCCTGCGCAACCATACCGTCTGGGCGTGCGATTTTCTCCAGGTCTACGACGTCTGGTTTCGCCCGTTGTTCGCGTTCTTCGTCATCGACGTGAACACCAAGCAGGTGGTTCACGTGGCAGTGACCCGGGAGCCGAGTGAGCGCTGGACTGCACAGCAACTGCGGCAGCTCACGCCGTTCGATGAGGGACCCAAGTTCATCATCCGTGACCGCGACAACAAGTTCGGCGCCGAGTTCGACCGGGTTGCGAAGGGAGCAGGGGTCCGCGTCCTGGAGACCGCGGTGCAGGCGCCGCTGATGAACGCAACCTGTGAACGTTTTCTCGGGAGCGTGCGGCGCGAGTGCTTGGATCATGTGATCATCCTTGGTGAAGGGCACCTTCGGTCCATCCTGACCGAGTACGTTGCCTACTTCTCCCGGGCTCGGCCGCATCAGGGGCTCGGACAACAGGTCCCGGTTACTCGCCCTGGCGACGATTCCGCCACCGGTACACGGATCGTCGCGTTCCCAGTCCTAGGAAGTCTGCATCGTGATTATCGCAGAGCCGCGTGACGCAGCGGACCAGCGGAGTAGCCAGCACACCCTCCCCGAGCTTCAAACCGGGCCCTGAACCGTCAGCCTAGGGCTGCCCCGCCCCGCAATTCCACCGTCTACTGCTACTCAAAGGGCTCAGATGTTCGCGCTCGGGTGCTCTGCCGCCCGTACCAGGGCGCTTGTCGGAACTACGCGCCCAAGCTGAGCGAAGACCAAACCTATGTCGAGATGGAGGCCATGGAAGGCGAGGCGCGGTTGCGTCTAGTGCGACACCGTTCTCGCGAGGCGCGACTTCGGGAAGCCAAGATCAGATCCGTGTTGCAGGCCAGCGACGTCGAGTGCCTGACGTGCGAGGTGCCCGGTTGCGGGTTCAACTTTGCCAAGCAATACGGCCCCTTCGGTAGCGGCTATGCGCACGTGCACCACTTGAAACCACTTTCCGACGCGCGCGCCGAAGGTCGCACGGTGAAGCTGTCCGAGTTGGCTGTTGTTTGCGCGAACTGCCACGCCATGATTCATGCTGGCGGGGGATGTCGACCGCTCGACGAGATTCGACCGCGCCTCGAGTACGCTGAAGTGTAGTTCGCAGGGCCTGCCCGCTCGGTGCCTGTGCGGCGCTACGGATTCGCGCTCGTAGCTGGAACAATCGTCAACCTTCGCGGCGAGCCGAGGTTGGCGTTCTCGCTGACGTTGGGCATCTGATCCCAAGTCCGTCCCTCCAACGCGCGACCAGCCTTCTTTTTGTTCTTGCCGCCCCACTGCTTGAAGAAGAATGGCACGTCGGCCCGTTGGCACTGATCTCGCAGGTCGAGAACCCACTCAGGATCGACGCGCCTGGACTTCGGTCCAGACTCGCCCCCCACGATGACCCAGTGGATGCCCGTCAGGTCAAGGCTTGGCAAGGGTCCAAGCAGCGGTTCGAGAGACAAGAACTTCGTGTGGGCGTGGGTCGAGCGCAGCTGCTCGATACGGCTACGGTACCCGTCGCTCTCCACGCTGACGCCCATCCAGATGTTCGGTGCCCACTCGAGCTTGGGGCTGAGTTGCGCGAGGCGATCGGCGCGTTTGGTGAGGACTTGGAAGCGATGCCAATGCGCTCGCGTCATCACCTCGAAGACACGCCGGATGTACGCGAGCGGCACGTCCTTGTGAAATAAGTCGCTCATCGAATTTACGAAGATGGTCTGCGGCTTCTTCCACCCGAGCGGCAGCTCGAGCATGTGTGGCTGGAGCGTGAGCTTGAATCCGTTCACATAGTTCACCTGGCCCATGGCGTGGAGTCGTCTTGCCATGCGCTCCGCGTAGCAGTACTTGCACCCCGGGCTGATCTTCGTGCAGCCGGTGACCGGGTTCCAGGTGGATTCGGTCCATTCGATGCCAGAGCCGTGGGCCATCAGCGGTGTTCCTTGAGCAGGTGTTCGGCGATGCGGAGTGCGACCTTAGTAGCGCGTTCATTTCCAACCGCGAAGCAGAACAGGTACAGGGGGTTGTTTGATGAATTCCGGAGCACTCCGGGTTCTTCCGCGACGCCGGCGAACACTTGCTTGAGGCGGTCGTTGAAGTAGCGGCCGATCGTCTCCATGCTCGCTTTTACCACGCGCTCTTGGTCCGTCCCGAAGAGAGTGGGAGTGGTCTCGACCTTATAGAATTCGTCGTACCAGTCTGTCGTGCCCAGCAACAAGTCGAGGCGGTTCTTCCACGAGATCGGAATATCGCCCGGTTTCGTGAGCAATCGGTTGACGCCCATGCCGAGGGGGAACAGCAGCCAAAGGTCTATCGCCTTGGTCGATGCGATCGCTTCAATGGTCTTCCATTCCACCTGCATGCCATACGGATCGAGGAAGAGCACCGCCCGTCGGGAGCTCCAGCGCATATTCCTTGCACACAGCGCTTGGATTCGTTCGTTGGCGTCGCCCTGCTGGATGTCTATGTCCTGAGCGCGATCGGGAAACTCAGTCTTCAGGGATTCGAGATGCTCGCAGCGAGCAGGGCTGCGCTCGATGAATATGTAGCGGTCAAATGGTGGTTCGGTTTGGAGCGCGAGTCTCGCCGAACCGTCGAGCAGGCCTTGCGGCTCCGACCCGGCGAGGTCAGGGAGGAGGAGACTCGGCGGGGACGACGCCTCATCGTCTCGCCTTGCATCCCGATAGCCGGTCCCCGCGAACGCGTCGATGAACGCTTTGCGGAACGGCTGGCCCTTGAGCGCTGTCGTGTACGCATGCTCTTCGAGCGCACTGCGATCTCGAAGAAGCCTGAGCTCACGATCGAAAAGGAGCTAGCCGCGCTGAGCGAAGGGCAAGTGTCTGAGTCGGTCGTGCTCAAGGACCCGTACCTGCTGGACTTTTTGGACCTGAACGATAGCCCGATCTGAACGCCGGCCGGCTCGACCAGCTGAGCGGGGCTGCTCGTCTGGTTCGACACGCTGTGCCCGAGTGCCGGTTGTGCGTCCGAGCACCACTTGCCCTACGTGGAGCACCAGTTGGCCGTCAATCTGCGGAGGTCAGGTTCTCGCGGATGATGAGGGGGTGCCTCGCGGCGATTCGGAGTAGCGCGATCGCCGGCCCATCGGGCCTCCGGCGGTCCTGCTCCCAGTTGCGCAGTGTGTGAACGCTGATGCCCATTGCCTGGGCGAACTGCTCTTGCGTTAGGCGTACGAAGCGTCTCAGTGCAAGTATGTCCTTTCCGGACTCGAACTGGCCCCGCATCAAGCGTCGGCGCACTCGCGCCGGGATAGCCCCAGTGAAGTCGTTCTCGGTGAGTTCAGGGATATCGTCCGTCATGTCTGCTGCTCCAAGTATGCGATGTACATTCCCTCTTCTGCCTTCGTTGCCCGGCGAGCACTGATGATGCGCACCAGCTCCTCGTCGCGTTCGGTCCAAACCACCAGGACGACTTGATCTCGCCTGGCTGGACACGAATCACTGAAAACACCAGGTCCGGCTAGGACTGGGTAGGACGCGGATCCGGGGAGGTCGCGTGTGCCAGGGAGTGCATGACCGATGCTGAAACGGGGTAGGGCCTCAGCCGGCAGCCAGCGAGCGACTAGCTCTGTCCAGGCCGGCCGTGATGGAGCTAAACACGCTCGCGGGAAAACTTTTCGGCAGCTCTTTGCCCACTTGTTCGATCGCGACGGGAGTCGTATCGACGACCTCGTCGATAATGTCGTTCATATCGTGACCCAGTCCGCAAGCTCGGGCCGTGGTATTGAAGTGGTCGCGCCGTATGTCCGCGATTCGGTAGTGTTTGTTCTTGCCCCGGAGCGCCATCGCCAGCTTGAGCTTTTTCTCGTGGAGCTGGTTCTGTTTCTTGCCAACAACCGGCCAGACGGAGATGACATCGTAGAGTGGCGTTAGCCGGAAGTGGCCTTGAGGCAGCAAATGAATGCTGAGGTTCTTGGCATGACCGTCGGTGGCGCCGAGCATCCAGAAAATTAGCTGGGCTTTGAGGAGTGTCGCGAGGTCGGCATCGCGCGAGTCCGACGAGTTCAAGATTCTCGAAATTTCGAGGAGGCCGGGGCCGCCATCGGTTTCGTACTTGTCCCCGCTGGCTCTGCCTGTGGCTTGACAGAAGTCTTCCTGAGGCAGTCGCAGCCAGTACTTTCTGGAGGGGTGTAGCTTGCGGTCAAAGCGCTCGACGATCAGCGTCTTGACCTCACCGAACTCCGCCAATTCCGACTGGGCAACGGGCAGACCGAAGGCTCTCAGGAGGCGCGCGCATAGCCATTCGTTCTGTATCGAGGTGCTGAGGTCCAGTTCCCGGTTGCCTACCATGCCGAGAGGTAGCTTGAGAATATGCGTCGTCGGTGTGGATCCAAGAGGTATGCACCAGCGCCCGCGATGAAACGTCAGGGCAGTTTTCTCCTGTGCGCCAGCGAGTGAGATGCGAAAGTCTTCGTTGGTGTCGGTTTCCCCAAAGTCAGCGCTCGTTACCGTACGCAAGAGTTGCTCTATCCGGGTGTCGCTAAGAGCTTTTGTGCGAATCTGGAAGACGTCCTGAGGTTTGTCCCCCACCGGGAGCAACTGAACTGCGCCCACACAATCGCGCCCAATCGCGGCGAGGAGCTCGAACGGGTCACGACCCCGAGTCCCGTAGCGTGATGCGATGCGCCGTCGGATGGGTTCGCTGTCGGGAAGCAAGTTGTCGAAGTAGTTGTCGACGCGCTCGCCCTTCACGGTGAGCTCGTCCAAAGTAAAGGGTAGCGAGAGTGACAAGGGACGGCCCTCGGGGGAGGCCGCCCAAGCTTCGTCGTAGCTGAGCTCCATGGGTCCGTTCTTCGGGATCGTCCATCTTCCGACGTAGATGCCGTTTGCCCAGAGGTCGAGGGCGCGGCTCTGGGACGGGCGCCCCACAGCTCACCATCCTGCAGTCGAACGCTTCGGGGAGCGGTCTCTAAGCACAACTTCGAGGTCCAGCAGGTTCGCCAGGGCAATTAGGCGCTCAAGCGTTAGTGAAGCTGGCTTGCTTTCGATGGCGGAGACTCTCGCCTGGCTCAGGCCGAGCTTGAAGGCAACATCCGTCTGCGAAAGGCCTCTCGATCTTCGTCGTTGACGTAGAATGTCGGCTACTTGGCCTGGTGTGGTGATCCGCTGTTCTTTGTTCGGACTATTCATTTGACGAATAAGTGAAGAATATTCGTATAGCAGATATTGTCAAGTTATTCGTAATTCAAGTATCCATTGGATATTCGCAATACGAATAGATGTGATTGTTCAGTCCTACACACGGACAACGATTGCGTGGCGCACGTCGGCGTCGGCGCGCTCGCCGCTGGTTTCACGGCGTGGACGCCCTGGCCTGCCCTTGCGGTGGACGCCTGCGCATGATCGCACTCGTTACCGAACCCGAGGCCGCTCGGAGCATCCTCGACAGCCTGTCTTTGCCAAGCGAGCCACCACCCGTTGTCCGGGAGCGCTCACCAGACATCGACTGGGTCTGACATCGGCTACGCAAACACCACGCATCTGCCGCCACAACAATCCACTGGTGGTGCAAGCGAAGGTGCACTTTGGATTTAGCTCAGCGGCCCCGCACCGTGGGTAAGTTGCTGACCGGGACGATCGAGTTCGCGAACGATCCATCCTGTTAACTCGCTGAAGTGCCTTTGGATGGCTTACTCGCACCTCTGTCGGCTAGAATGTCACCCATGACCCGGCGAACAGACCGCAGACAGTTCCTTCAAGCGATTGCGGCATCGGCCGCGGCGGCGACGGCCGCCTGCTCCGAAGACGCGCCGACGACAGAAGGTTCAGGTGGGGGCGCAGGAACGGGTGGCAGCCCGGCAACGGGTGGCAGCCCAGCAACGGGTGGCAGCGGGACCTCGAGCGGTCAGGCCGCCAGCGGAAATCAGCCGCCACTCGCCTCTCCACTCGGCGTCGCCCTGCTGGGGCTCGGCATGTACGCGAGCCAACACCTCGCACCTGCCTTGCAATTGACCCAGCATTGCAAGCTGAAAGGCATCGTGACGGGAACTCCGTCCAAGGTGCCGATGTGGCAACAGCGGTATGGGATCGAGAGCGCCAACGTCTACAGCTACGATACGATGGCGGGACTCATCGACAACCCGGACATCCACGTCGTCTACATCGTGACACCCAATCACGTGCACATGCAGTATGCGATCGCCGCCGCGCGCGCGAAGAAGCACGTCTGGTGCGAGAAGCCGATGGCGATGGACGTCCCAGAATGCCAGGCGATCATCGACGCGTGCCGCGAAAACGGCGTCGAGCTCTGCATCGGATACCGCCTGGACCACGATCCCAACACGCAAACCGTCATGGGCTACGCGTCGTCGAAGCCGTTCGGAGCCATCCTGAACGTCGTCTCGGACGCGGGCTTTCGGGGTTTCGGTAACGCCGACGATGTGAATGCCTACCGATTGAAGCGAGCGATGGGAGGAGGTGCCCTCTACGACATGGGCCTCTACGCCATCAACGCCGCCCGCTACGCCACGGGCGAAGAACCGATCCGCGTGAGAAACGCCCGCCAGTGGACCGATCGTCCCGAGGTCTTCACGGAGGTGGATGAGTGGACGGAATTCGAGCTCGAGTTTCCGTCGGGAGTCATCGCCCAGTGTCGCACAACTTTCGGCGAATACATCGACTCGCTCGACGTGACCTGCGAATCCGGCAGCTACCGCCTGGGGCCGATGTACGTCTCCAGCGGGACTCGCGGTCAAACGAGCGACGGGACCGAGCTGAATCTGGTGAACGCCAATCAGCAGGCCACACAGATGGACGACGATGCCCTCGCCATCATCGAGCGGCGCCCCGTGCTCACACCGGGCGAATCCGGTCTGCAGGGCGTTCGCATCATTTCTGCGATCCAAGAAGCCGCGAGCACGGGACAGACGGTCGATATTTAGAGTGCGCCGATCCCCACGGAGGTCGAGTCACTCCCTTTGCGGGACTCGTGGGCTCGTGTCTGCCGTTGGGCGCTGTCGCGCTCGAGCTCAAGGTCTGTCGCGGTCTCGAATCATGTGCCGCGAGCTCGAACGTGATGGTGTAGACGACGAAGAAGTCGACCGAGGCGAGCACGGACATGTGGCTCGCAAGGAACGTGCGCCACGTCTGAGGGGATCCCCGTGAAAAGCCCGCTGCCAGAGAGGGGGGAATATTCCTGAAAACCTGGAGTCGAGGGGGAAGACTCGTGAAAAACTCCGCTCTCCGTGAAGTCACCAACTTCGCGGTACCTGGTACAGTACCAAGCATGAGACTTCGTAATCTTGGCATTGCGCTGGTGGCCGTCGTGGCATGCAGCGAAAGCCCAACGGGTACCCCGGGCGCGGGCGGTTCACAGACTGTGGCTGGCACACCGACCACGAGTGGACCCACCGGCACAGGGGGCGCAACCCTCACCGAGGGCACTACTGCCACTGAGGGCACTACTGCCACTGGGGCCACCACTACCACTGGGGCCACGATGGGCAACGGCGGCGGGCCTGTTACGGGTGGCACGGCCACAGGCGGGCAGACTACTGACGGAGGATCTACCGTCGGCGGCTCCGCGGCGGGCGGGCAGGGAACTGGCGGCAGTTCTTCGATGGGCGGTGCAAACACTGATGGACTGGCAAGCGGAGGTCAGACTTCCGCAGGTGGAGCAACCACCGGTGGATCAGGGGGCGGTTCAACCGGAGCCGGTTGCATCCCGGCGCCCACCACCTACCCCAACCTGTTCGTCACGGTGTCCGGACATACGCAAGAGGAATCGGACGCCAAAGTCGCCAACGCCTGGTCTTCGCTCTTCAATTCGTCGAGTCAGGGCACCATCTACTTCGACGGTCCCGGCTCGGACGAGTCCTACGTCCAAGACCTCTATAATAACGATGTACGCAGCGAAGGGATGTCGTACGGCATGATGGCCGCCGTGCAGCTCGACCATCAAACGGAGTTCGACCGTCTCTGGACCTGGGTGAGAAATCACATGGCCCAGGGTTGCTCAGGCGACGTCTGCACGGGTGAAGTCGCATGGTCCTGCACGACCTCAGGCTCCAAGAAGTCTAACGGCGGTGCGCCGGATGGTGAGGAGTACATGGCGACGGCGCTCATTTTTGCGCACGATCGTTGGGGCGACACCGGGAAATTTGACTATGCCAATGAGGCACAATGGGTGCTCGACATCATCCGGACCAAGTACTTTCACACGGACCCGCACATCGTGAAGTTCGTTTCAAACTCCAACAACACCGATCCGTCGTACATCTTGCCCGCTTTCTACCAGGCCTGGGCTTGCTTCGACCCCGACAATTCCGACTTCTGGAACACTGCCATCACGGATGGTCGCGAGTACTTCCACGTTGGCGTTGATGGGAACGGGGTCTGTCCGTACCAGTCGTCATGGGATGGCTCGCGACCACAAGCGGCCAACTCTGACTCGGTCCGCTGCGTCGTCAACCTCATGATGGACCACAACTTCTTCGCCGCGGATCCCTGGCAAACCGAAACCTACGCGCCAATGTTTGCCGCGCACGAGAGGAACGCGGGTCCACCATCATCCTACTGCAATGGCACCCTGGGCTTTGGTTTGCCTGCTGCCGACGGCAAGGCCTTCGTGGATAAACTCTGGTCGTCAAATGTTCCGAGCCGCGATTACTGGAACGGGGTTTTATACATGCTGGCGATGCTGCATGTGAGCGGCAACTTCAAGCTGTACTACTAGCGGCGCGCGCCGGGTCAGGCGAATTCCATCTTGGAGCGAGGATGATCATCAAATCGGAACCACCCACAGGTTCGCGCACCAGCTCGTCGGACGTGCGCTGTCCGCGGTCGGAACTCAACCTCAATGTCGGTTGCCTCGTGGAGATCCGCTGAGGCCTGTAGCGAATTCAGGCAGCGAGCCAGCGCAGTGCTATGGGCACTGCACCTCGCCAACAGGTGCTCCGGCGAGGCTCAGCACCTCGACGGGCTCGCCACCAGCGAGCGGGACTTTCGCTACCACCAGCTGTGAGGTCAGCTCCGCGTTGCCCGCGACGACTGCTGAGATCGAGGAACCTCAGAGGTCGTCCCGACCGACGTAGGTAGGCGCAGCAATGCCCGCCCGATAAGCCGTGAGCGCCTCGGGGTTCGGACACGAGGTGATGCGCCAGTCGGCTTCGCTCCGCTTGTTTTCGTTGAACCAGAAAAGCGCCCGTATCGCCGGTCGACTAGCGACCTCCCCGAAGAGATCACCGATCCATTGAGCTTTCGTGCGGGTCGCCCCCGGAAAGTAATTGGCGCAGTCCGCAGCCGACGTCTCCGCAACCATCAGCGGCTTGTTGCTGAACCCGGCGATGGTGTTCAAATTGGTAGCGACCGGCACGTCGTCATAGCGAAGACCGAAGAAATCGACCCCCACCCAGTCGACGTACCTATCGTTGCCGCTGGGGTCCACCGGGTAGTAGTTTGCGGCGTCATTCCAGGGCTCGTCCGGAACACTGTTCCAGTTCGGCGCCCAGACCCAGACGGCATTTTTCGCGCCCAGCGCGTCGAACATGTTCCATACGTACTTCCAGGCATCGATGTACTTCTGGGGATCCTCACCGGTGGCAGACCCGCTCCAGGGATACCAGTTGCCGTTCATCTCGTGGGCGAAGCGGAGAAAGAAGGGCTTTCCGTAGGCTTTCGCCTGATTGGCGAAGTCGGCGATGATCGCGTCTTGGGAGCCGTTGAGAATGGCCGCGAGGGGGTCCTTGTTTCCCTTGAGGCGGGGTTCCCAGACCACGTGCGTTTTGATCCCGAGCGGCTCCCAAACGTCGATCTGCCGCTGCAGGTCCGCCCAGGCATTGACATACCAACCCGTGTAATAGATCTCGACGCCGACCGTCTTCTGCGCGTCCGCCTCGAACTGGCGGATCTCTCTTTCTGCTATCGTGCGGCCGGTGGCCAACCAGACGCCATGCCAAACCGTATCCGTGCCCGGGGGCAACAGGAGATCGCGGCCTTCCAGCGCTGACTCGGTCGTGCCGAGCGTAACCCCGTCGGCCTCGAACGAGCAGGCAGGTGCCATAACCAGCAAGCTAAGCAGAACCAGTGACCGGTTTCTCATGATAGTTCCTTTCGACTTGGTCCTACGCACCCTGACGTTGCGCTGGGGCGTGGGTTGCGGCAGCAGCATGCCGCGGTACCGGCTGACGGTAGCCGACCAGCGTGGCGCCGTCAGCTCCGACGGTGTTGGTGGCCTGGGTCGAGGGCGACATTTCAGTGCGCGTCGAGCCTGCGACGCGGCTCGCCTCATCGTCACGGGGCCCAACCAACCAGGCTTCATCTTCATTCTGGTCCAGGCAACCACACGAAGCTGTGGCGTAAAGAATGGAGCCACAGCGGAATCTGAACGTCGCCAAAAACTCTTGCTTGGTTCCGCATGGTTCGACGACAGTAACGCTGCCCGAGCAGATGTTCGCCGCGGTCATAGAGAAGTATCCGACGAACCCACGAATATCTTCGAGGATGCCCATTTGAGCCGAAGTCCCCTACTGTGCGCTGCGAGCACGGAGCGAAGGAGAGCTGCATGAGCGTCGATGATCACGAGCACCAGAACCTAGCGTCGATTTTGGAGCCGCTCAGCCGGCGCGGCGTGCTGGGCGCGGCGCTGTTCGCTCTTGGCCTCGGGGCGTGCCGGCGCGGAGATGACGCGGATGCGAGCGGAGCGGCTACACAGGGCGCAGCCAATGGGAACTATGCCTTTGGCAAACCATTGAAGGCAGCCTTCGTCAACGTCGGCTTGGCCAACTCCTGGCCTGCTCAAGGCAAGGCTACTACGGAGCAATGGGCTAAGTGGCTTGGCATCGATGTTACTTGGTACGACGGAGGTTTGAGCATCGATAAACAGCGCAAGGCCGTCGACGACATGGCTACCAAGAATTGGGACTACGTCGCCATTCAGGCCTTCGGCATAGATACGCTGGTAGACCCCGTCTCGCAGATGATCAAGAAGGGCATCCCGGTCGTTCAAATGGACACGATCATCGCCAAACAAGATCCGGGCATCTTGACGTTCCTCGAGCCGGACAACATCGCCATGGCCGAGGGGGTAACGGAGCAGCTTTTTAAGGCTATTGGTGGCAAGGGCAAAGTGATCATGACCCAGGGAGCCCTTGGCCATAGCGGCGCCCAGCGGCGCGGCAAGGGCTTTCACAAGGCCCTCGAGCGCTACCCGAACATCGAGCTTCTGAGCGAAGACACGGCGGATTGGGACGTGAACAAGACCGCAAAGCTCTGGGAAGACTACCTGGTAAAGTACCCGCAGATAGACGCCGGTTTTTTCCACAGCGACGACATGGCATTGGCAGCCGCCAAGGTGATCAAGAACGCCGGCAGGCAGGTCAAGCTCGGCAGCGTGGACGCCATGCCCGAGGCCATTCAGGCCATCAAAGACGGCCGCTTACTGGTGACTGTACGCAATTCATCAGCCCGAATCCATTGGGGTGCGCTCATCGTCGGCGCGCTTGCCGCCACTGGCACCAAGAAGATTCCGAAGTACATCCAGATCGACGGCCCCATTGTGACGCGAGAGATTGCGGATGGCGTGGCTTTCATGGAAGCTCACTACCTTCTTTGAAATGCACTCCGTCGAAGCACGACCGTGACCGAAACAGGAGAGCTGGGACAAGCCAGCAAGCTTTCTGAGTCGATCCTGACGCTGGAGGGGGTATCGAAGCGCTTCGGCGGAGTGCTGGCGCTCGAGGGTGTCGACCTGGACTTGCGGCGCGGCGAAATACATGGACTTTTGGGCGAGAACGGCGCGGGCAAGAGCACCTTGATGAAGATTCTTTCTGGTGTTCACGTGGACTACGAAGGAAGGCTTCGTCTCGAGGGGCGCGAGCTCAGCTTCACGTCGCCCGCCGACGCCCAGGTCCGCGGTATCGGTATGGTGTACCAAGAGCTCAGCGTATTTCCTCAGCTGAGTGTCGTCGAGAACATGTTCGGCCGTCGCTTGCCGACACGATTCGGTTTCGTAGACTGGCACAGAGCCCACCTCGAAGCGCAGCGTCACATGCACGAGCTGGGGCTCGACATCGACGTGGGGTTGACCATGGGTGCGCTGTCTGTGGGGCACCAGCAGCTCGTGGAAATCGCCCGCATCATCTTCAGCGGCGCCAAAATTCTGGTTTTGGACGAGCCCACGTCGGCCCTGTCGGCGCCCGAAACGCGCTGCCTATTCGAATTCATGCGGAGCCTCAGGCAGCAAGGCAAGACCTTGGTATTCATCTCTCACTTTTTGGACGAAGTGCTGGAAGTGACCGATCGAATCACCGTTCTCAGAAACGCTAAGCGCGTCGCCACGCTGCCGACCCAGAGCACGAACAAAGACCGGCTGGTCCAGTTGATGATCGGGCAGAGCCTTGTTGAAGCAGAATCGAGTACGGGTGCGGGAGCTCGCGAGCAAGCGGCAGCCCCTTCCGAGATGGCTTCGCGGGATGTGCTCGTCACCCATGGGCTCACACGCCGTGGCGCCTTCAGCGACGTTTCCCTGTCCGTCAGAAGCGGCGAAATTTTGGGGCTCTTCGGTTTCATGGGAGCCGGTCAGTCGGAGCTTGCGCGCTGTCTGTTCGGGGCACAGCCCGTGGAAGGAGGCGACATCTTCGTGGATGGCCGGCCCGTACACCTGAAAGACACGGGGCGCGCCAAAGCGGCGGGCATCGCTTTCGTGCCCGAGGACAGGCGACAAGCCTTGATGCTGGAAAAAGAGGTGTTCAAAAACATTACGCTGGCCCATCTGAGCCAGATCGCCCGTGTGTGGCTGCGCGAAGGGCGCGAGCGGCAAGTCGCCCGGGAGCAGATCAACTCGCTGGGCATCCGGCCTCGCGATCCCGATATCGCTGTCGGGGCGCTGAGCGGTGGTCACCAGCAGAAAGTCGTTTTGGGCAAGTGGCTAACCCGAAAGCCCAAAGTGCTGATCTTGAGCGAGCCCACTCGGGGCATGGACGTCGGGGCCAAACAAGAAGTCGTTTCGATCATGCGCCGGTTGAAAAACGAGGGTGTCGCCATTCTGCTGATCACGACAGAACCCGAGGCTGTCGTAGGCATTGCCGATCGGGCGCTGGTGATGAAGAAAGGCAGAATCAGTGCCGAATTCGACAAAGCGTCGCTCTCGAAGCAAGCCCTCATGAGGAGCGCCTGATGCCGAAACCGACGCTGTGGCAGAGAACGCTCGTCTGGGCCAGGCGGCGCGCTCGCGGCTTGGCGCCATTTGCCACCTTGGTCATTTTGATCGCCTTCTTTGGCATCGCGACCGACAGTTTCTTCGGCATCGTCAATCTCAGAAATATCCTGGCGCAGGTGGCAACCCTGGCGGTGGTATCCACGGGTGTCACCTTCGTGCTGCTCTGCGCGGAAATCGATCTGAGCATCGCTAGCATTTCGATGCTGGCGGGCGTCGTTGCTTCGGTGCTGTTCGGTGCCTCGGGCATGCCAGGTCCGCTCGCCATTCTACTCGGCGCCCTCGCGGGCAGTGCCATGGGTCTACTCAACGGACTGACAACCACGCGCTTCGGCCTGCCTTCCTTCGTGGCCACATTGGCGACCATGCAGATTGCTTCGGGGCTCGCGCAGTACATTACGCGCGGCAATATCGTGTACACCATTCCCGATACGCTCAAGTACCTGGGGGGTGAATATCTAGGCGAGGTCGACCCCTGGCGCATGCCCGTCGTGGTGTTGACCGGGGCCTTCGTGCTGTTCTTCGGACATGTCGTGCTTTCGTATACGAGGTTCGGACGCTATGTGTACATGACCGGCAGCAATCGCGAAGCCGCGCGGCTGACTGGCATTAACACCAAAAACATCGTGACCGCTTGCCTGGTGATCTCCGGGTTTTGCGCGGGACTCGCGGGCATGCTCAATACGGGTCGCCTGGGCAGCGCTCAGAGCTACGGCCTCGATGACATGCTGCTCGATAGCGTTTCCGCGGTAGTTCTTGGCGGCACGTCCCTGTTCGGAGGCGAGGGCGGCATCAAGAACACGGTGATGGGGCTTCTGATTTTCGGTGTGCTCAACAATGGGCTCAACCAATTGCAGCTCGACATTTACGTGCGGCTCTGGGTGCGCGGCGTCATCTTGCTAATAGCGCTGATCATCAATATTTATGCGTTGCGAGTGCGGCGCGGCGCCAGGTCCTCGGTCGCGGGGCTCTGAGGGCACCCTTCAATTGCAGCGATACCCAAGAGCCGCTTGCGTCACGACCAGGGCTTGGGCAAAGTCCCGCTGATGAATCCGCTGAGCTTTGGACTGAACGGCAAAATCGCGTTGGTTACGGGCGCGAGTCGCGGCATCGGCTACGGCCTAGCGCAAGCGCTCTCGGCCGCGGGTGCCAAGGTTGCTGTCGCCGCGCGTTCACGAGCGGAGCTCACAGAGCTGGCGCAAAGCATCGATGGGCTAGCTGTCGAGATGGATGTTCGCGACGTCGGCAGCATCCAGCACGGCGTAAGCAGCGTCGTCCAGCAGCTCGGCACGCTCGACATCTTGGTTAACAACGCGGGAATTGGTGCCAACCACCCCGCCGTCGAGGTCACCGAAAGCGACTGGGATGAGATGATGGCGGTCAATCTCAGAGGCCTATTCTTCTGCTGTCAGGCGGGGGGCAGGCACATGCTCGAGAAGGGCTACGGTCGCATCATCAACATGAGCTCGCAGGCAAGCTTGGTGGGTATCCGCGACCACGCCGTGTACTGTGCCTCCAAGGGCGGTGTGAACCAGTTGACCCGCGTTCTCGCTTTGGAGTGGTCGGCAAGTGGCGTCACCGTCAACGCCGTTGCGCCGACTTTCATCTACACCCCTGGTACCAAAGAGCGTCTGGATCAGCCCGAGTACTTGGCCAAAGTGCTCGACCGCATTCCCGCGGGGCGCGTCGGCACCATCGATGACGTGTCCGCAGCTGTCATCTACCTGGCTTCGGAAGCCGCCGGTCTGGTTACGGGCACGATTCTACCCGTCGACGGCGGCTGGACGGCTCAATAATCGAGATTTGCCAGAGGCGCTGCTTCGAAGTTGGCGACGGCTGTAGGCGTAGGACTCCAGCCAGCGGTCGAGCCAACGCTGCGCACCGGATCGCCCAGACGCTCGAAGTCTACACGCTCGGCGATCCTGGGCACTGGCGCGAGGTCCGTACGTCTCAGGGCGATGAGCGCATTCACGCGACGCCATTCGAAGCCGTGGAGATCGAGCTGGCGTGTTTGTGGGGTACTTCGGGCTAGGGGAGGTCGGCGCGATATGGGCGGGGCTGACTTCGATATCGGCGCCTAGGGCGAGCGTTACGAAGGTGAGACGCGAGCGCACATGATCAGATGACGACGGTCAACGAAACTGGACGCACCTAGAAGACAACATTGCACGTGGCGAGCAGTCCCGACGATTGTCACCCATCAGACGCACGGCGTCTGGAAACTGAGCATTGCGGTTCTCCGGCGGAATGTCGCATTCTTTCGGGGGCTTTCCGGGATCATCGACACCAGCCCGTTGGGTCGCGCCGCAGCGCCTAGTGTTGTGACGAAGGGGGTAGACGCGCCATCTCAGCTGGTGCATCTCGGTCACCATGGGGAACGTTGCATTCCAGTCATCTGGAGCCACGCGGCACATGCTGGCGCCACGCTTGTCAGTCGTGGTCTCCAACTCAGCAGTCGCGCCCGTGGCACTCGCTTCGGAGTCCGAGATGCTTGCCGCCATCGCGGGCCAATTGTTGGATGGCGAGCTAGATATCGCAGCTTTCCACAAGCTTGCTTCAAGCCTCGACTGGACCGAGGACCGCCTGAGGCGTGGCTTTCAGGAGTGGTCTGAAGATGAACGAGAACGCTTCCGCGCCCGTTTGGTTGTCGATGATGCCAGCGTGTTGGCCTGGTGGCTGGTGACCACGCGCGGAGTCCCGCGGTCGCGCACGCCGTCGTCGAGCATTTGCGATGAGTCAGGATGGGATGGCATTCGCTATGGTCGAGCGGTGCAGGCGCTATTGGGTGAGCTTCCTCCCGTGGTGATAGGGCTTCCGCCAGGGCCGGTAGATCCTGGAGCGTTGGCGGGTGTAGTGCGTCTGGTGGAGGGGGTGCCAGGCTGGCCCTGGACCATCATTTGCCGCGATGAGCAACTGCGCGAGTGGGTGTTCAGTTGGCCTGACTCGCACTGCAAGGCAGTGTTACGTGCTGCGTGGCTCGTGGGCAACGGCGAGGCGGCCATTGGGGTGAGCGTCGACTCGGTCGACCCGGTCGACTCATTGACATTGTCCACGGGCGGCGAATTGTCCGACGAACGGCTTCTGCAAGAAGATCTCGGTAGTGCGCGTTCGGCTCTGGCAAAGGTGGTCGACGAAGTAAGCGGTGAGGCAGTACCGGGCGTAAACGCGACGGCTGTCGAGCGAGCCCGCAGTCTGGCAGAGCTGGCGCTGTTCCGGATGTTGGAGAGCCTTCGCGAAACGCGAGGATTGTTTGCGTTGAATGTCAGGATGGGGTTTCGGTTCGGCCGCGCCCCGGCTGAGCTGGACTTGTTCAGCGAACGTCTTGGTCTTTGTGTGGAGGTAGATGGGCCTCACCACTTCGTCGACGCGGACGCCTATCGCCGTGATCGACGGAAGGACGCCCTGGTTCAGCGCCATGGTCTATGGATGGTTCGCGTACTGGCCGAGGACGTCGTGCATCGGCTCGACGACGTGCGTGACCATGTGCTCACCGCGGTTCGAGCCCGCCGCGCCGAGACACAGGAAGGTGACGAACATGGATGACGCTCGGATCGAGTTGACAGTACTGCTTTATCTCGCAGCACCTCGCAAGAACGCACCCACTGCCGGCGACGTGTTGAAATCAGTGGGTGGTCTTCTCACCTTGGAGAAGAGTCAGGCTGCACGCGTGAATGAGGAGCTGCAGACCGCCCTGGACCGATTGGAACGTGGCGGTGAGGTGGTTCGTGATGGCCGGCAGCTTCGGCTTTCGCTCGCCGGTCAGACGCGTTGCGCGAAGGAGCTCGGTGTGAAGTTCCCCAACCGTAAGGGGTGGGGGACTCTGAAAAAGTATCTGCTGGCACGGGCGTTGGCGCCGCGTGCGCGGCCGGACGAGGCACTGAAGCGGCTCTCGAACACAGAAGACGTAGCGGGGCTCGTCGTGAATCAGCGTGAGCAGTGTTTCCCCTCTCGTGTGCCAACCGCGACGCAAGTTGCCGACTCACTGGCCTGGCGGGAACTCGGGGGTAACGCCAAGACCAAACCTTCCTGGAAAGCCGCCAGGCGATTGCTCCTGGCGCGCGTGTTGGGAGTTCCGGCAACTGCGTCTGAAGGAGCATTCTTGCGGCTACTGGCTGCGCGCTCGCTCGGCGCAAACAGCGCCACGCGCGCGGCGATCGAAGCGAAGGTGCTTGCAGACTGGTCTGACGCGAGCGTTGTTGAACAAGCTGAAGACCAGGGCAGATCTAAGGAAGCCCTATTCGCGGAACAGGTGCTTGCCGCCGCGTCGGACCCCAGGACCAAGCGCTTCGGGGACAACAAGGCCTTCATCGCCTCCGTGTTCGACAGCTACAAGCGCCAGCACGATGGAGAGAGCTTCAGGGAATTCGGGTCGCGACTCGTCGAGGCACATCTCGAGGGAGCCTTGCGTCTTGCTCGGGCGGACCTCGTTCCCGCAATGGATCGGGAGCTCGTGGACCGGTCGGAGCTGAACTACGAGAACGCCACATTTCACTTTCTGGAGGTGCCATGAGCGAGTTTGTGAGCAAGCAAATCGATGGCCTCGTGCGAGCAGCGGAGCCGATGTTGGGCAAGTGGGGGAAAGAGGAGATCCTGGGGCCTCAGTTGGCCAGCCTGGCTGGACCCTTGATTGACCAAAAGGACGTACCGGTGACGGCCGTTTTGCGGCTCGGGCTGCTGAACGACTGTCTGAGAATCGCGGAGCGGGCAGTGCTGGCGGATGGTGTGCTCAGCGATGCGGAAGTGGGCTACTTGTATCCCTTGCTTCAGCATGTGGCCCCGCTTCTCGCTCGGATGCGGGCGGGTTATTCCGGGTTCCGGCGGTTGGCGCCCGCCCAGGCTCGCGGATTGCTTCAACAACACGAACATGACGGCCAGCCTTTCGGGGGATCTTGCAGACGCAGCCAGTGGTCGGGGTTTGCGTCTTGTCGTCGACTGGCGACGTTGAGCGAAAGTTCCGAACCTCTGCGCAAGTACGAAGCGCTGATGGCGCGTCTGATCGACGAAGTCACGTCTCACGGCGGTCAGACCGATGTGGAAGAGGACGTTGCGGCTCGACTCCGTGAGCTCGTGAAGGCACAAACCCATCTCGATGGGGAATTCGCTGTCGGACCGGATGGGGATCGCCTGACACGAGCATTCTGTGATCCGAGCGGTAAGGACGTGTTTCACGCCGTCGCCCATGCCGAGGAGATGTGGAACGCCGACCCTTTCGACGTTGATGCCGTCCACTCGGACGCTAGACAACGCTTCGATCAGGCTCTGGAGCAGGTTCTGAGTCCGTCCTCTACCTACGGTCAGAGCCTGGTGCTCCTGGGCGAGTCGGGTGCCGGCAAGACTCACCTGCTCAGGGCGTTTCGAACGTCCGCCCATCGCACCTGGCGCGCGTTCTCGGGCTACGTACAGCTCAACGTCGGTACTCGCGATTATTCGCGGCTGGTGTTGCGCAAGCTCGTGGATTCCCTGGATCATGCCTACGACCCGCCGCTGGTCACCGATTCCGGGTTGGCTGTGCTTTCGGACGCACTCGCCGGGCGCATTGCTGGCGCTGAGGAAGCGAAGTTGGAGCGTCTGCGCGAGGCGGACATGACCAACGCAGAGTTGGCCCTTCTCACTCAACAGCTCGCCGACGTTGGACTACGGCGAGGTCTGGGGGAACTCCACGCCGATGTGCTGCGGGCGTTTCTCCTCTTGCAGCGCCGGGACCCCGCCCTTCGTCAGCGTGTTCTCAAGCTGCTTCGCTGCGAATCCCTGTCACGCTATGAGCAGCAACTGCTGGGAGACATTGCGCCATGGGACGACGACCAGGCGCCGTCTCGAATGCTGCAACAGTTGGGCAAGTTGACCTGGGAGGCAAGTGGCTCGGCTTTGCTCCTATTGATCGATCAAGTGGAGGACTTGGAGCAGCAAGGCGACCCTTCCAAACGGTTTCGCCTCGTTGCAGACCTGATCCGATCGGTGACGGACCACTTGCCGCACACCCTTGCCGTCGTAGCCAGCCTGGAGGATTTCTTCGTCGCCTACTCTCGCGACTTGACCCGGGCGGTACGCGACAGGCTCGAGCGGGATCCAGCCCCTGTGCGTCTAACGAGCAACCGGCGCGTTGAGGAGATTCATGAAATCGTGGGCAAACGTTTGGCCTACTTGTACGCCGAGCAAGGAATGGAACCGAGCGAAGAACAACCACTCTATCCGTTCTCTCCCGAGGCTTTGCAGCGCGTGCGTAACCTCCGCACCAGGGATGTGATCGACTGGTGCGCCGCACACCATCACCGCTGTCGCGCTGCAGGCCGGCTCGTGGAGATTGGCGACGTCGAAGTCACCAATCCGCTGCAAGAGGGTGACGCATTGGACCCTCTGTGGAAGGCAGCGTGCGAGCAGGAGATCGCTCTGCCCGACAGCGACTCCCAGGTGCTGGAGTTGATCAGCTGGGGTTTCGAGCGACTCATGTCGGAGCTCGCCGTGCAGGGGACCGTGGATCGACACTCGGACGATGGCTGCTTACTGCACTTGGCGAGCGGCGCTGCCGCTTTGCGCGTCTACGCCGGGCTCAGTAATAAACAGCCCCAGGGCGGGCACCTGAGCAGGCAACTGGAGTCGATGCAGACAAGGGCCAAAAGCCTGAATGCCGCGCTGGTACTTCTGCGTTCCGGCGAGTTTCCGTCAAAGCCCAGGACCAAGATCGGGCAGATCTTGGGGGAGCTGGTGAAGGCCGGTGTTCGCAAGGTGGTTGTCGCGGAGGAGGAATTGCGAAGCCTCGCGGCTCTCAAAGAGTTTTGGAAACAGCATGCCGTGGAAGAGTTGGAGGCGTGGTCGAGAAAAGCGCGACCCGTGCGTGCGCTGAAGCTCTTTGACGACATGCTTCAGTTGGACGATTTCGAACGGAAGCGCCAATCGCCTGTCGCAACACTGAACCCCACCGAACCTACGAAGCACCCGCAACCGTCAGGAGGTGAGGCAAAGCAAGGGGGGGACCAACGCGGGAAAGGTCGCTCGCCCGGTTTGCCAGTGGGGCCTGCCCAGCCCAAGAAGACGGCGGATAGTGCGACCCTGCAGCTGGGCCGTGGACTTGGACTGAAGGGTGAAGCCGTATCGCTCGACCCCGGCGTGCTTACGAAACACACCGCCATCGTGGGCGCGACCAACAGCGGCAAGACAACGCTTGCCCTGAGCATGCTCGAGCAGGTCCTGCTGCGAGGGATCCCCGTTCTGATGGTGGATCGCAAGGGCGATTTGTGTACCTATGCCGATCCCGCGTTCTGGAAGGACCCGGACCCCGATGCGGAACGGACTGAGCGAAAGAAGCGACTCCGCGAATGTCTCGACGTACGGGTGTACACGCCCGGCGACAGCAGAGGTCGTCCGCTATCGATTCAGCTTGCCCCGGCTGGATTGGCCAGCCTTCCCGCGGTGGTACGGGGTCCGGCGTCCGCTCACGCTGCCGGGGCATTGGCATCGATGCTATCGATCAAGAACCAACCGTTCGAACAGAAGCTCAGCATCTTGGCAAAGGGAATCGAGCTTTTGGCAGAAACGGATGGCGCGGTGAGCATCGAGAGGCTCACCGAACTGATTCGAACGCGCGATGCCGATCTGATGAACCACGTCGGGGCATTCAAGGACGGCCACTTCGACGTGTTGGCCGAGCGTCTGCTGGGTCTCCAAGTTCTGAACGCTCAGTTGTTCGAGTCGCAAGGGGAGGATCTTACGGGGGATCTCCTTTTCGGCAGGGTTGCCTCCCAGCCCCGGGATAGAACGCGGCTCACCATTGTCAGCACCAAAGGGCTGCAGGGGGACGAGGTGACGGAATTCTGGGTGGCGCAGCTGCTCTCCGAACTCTTGACCTGGGCAAGCCGCAATCCGAGCGACGAACTCCAGGCGGTCGTCTTCCTGGATGAGGCGGACTTGTACCTGCCAGCGACGAGTAAGCCCGCAACCAAGGACCCGATGCTCGACTTGCTCAAGCGTGGGCGGTCTGCCGGGCTCGGAGTCATGCTGGGT
The DNA here is from genome assembly GCA_963809955.1 of uncultured delta proteobacterium. Taxonomy (GTDB): domain Bacteria; phylum Myxococcota_A; class Polyangia; order Polyangiales; family Polyangiaceae; genus JAICQQ01. The sequence continues at coordinate 147,205 of CAWELQ010000020.1, read as the reverse complement.
ACTCAGAACCCTGGCGACTTCGACTACAAAGCCCGCGCCAATCTCAACACGTGGTTTCTCGGTCGCGTGAGCCAGGTCAACGATATCAAACGCATGAAGCCCCTGCTCAGCGAAGCCCGCACGGACGTTTCCGGAAAGCTCGCCAACGCCGGGCGAGGGGAATTCTACATGCTGCAGGCGGGGCAGGTCACGCCCTTCCAGGCGGCACGATCCGTCATGGCCACGCGGCAATTGGGGGAGGAGGAGATCCTGGAGCTTGCCCGCCTCAATGGGAATTGACCGCGAGCGTGCGTCGCACTGGCAGGGAAGAAACGAACCCTCGGAGCGTATATCTCGAACAACCCATAAACCAAGTGACCCGGTTGTCAGAGTTGTCATGATTTCTTTCGAGAGGCTGCTGACAGACGGTGCTTCGGGCGCCATTGTGGGTGACCTCGGAGAGGCATGTGAAGCGCCGGCATTCGCGACCTGGGTCCAGCAGATCCTTCGAGACTGGCGCAGATTCCCCCAAAAGCCGGTCGGAAGTGGTGCGGCGAATGGCGCGAGGAGAGGTGGAGGATGAACAGGTGGGCGAAGGAGTCTTTCTCGCCGTTCGCGACGCTGCGGCGCATGAAACCGATCCGGCGCTGAACGAAGTGAAAGCAATGCTGCAAGCGCCCCGAAGCGGATGCAGGGTGTTTGCGAATCCGGAGGAGAAGCGCGCGGCTGGAGTGCTCTACGCTGTTCACGAACTCGTCCACAATTTCCAGGGCATCGCGGAAAAGGGAGACGTGCGTGGGTGGCCGGTCGCTCGTATGCGACGCGTTCGGGTACGAAGCGGGCGTTGCCAGTGATCCGACAGGCCGCTCCAGGCCCGGGCAAGCATATAGTTCCCGGGCGCTGCGGCTCACGGGCCCTGGGTTCGCAGGCAGGACCCTCGGCCCCCCGGAGCTCCCCGCCGCCGCGACGAATACACGCCGCTGAAAGTTTCCCCCGTCGGAAAGGTCCTCGAAGATTGGTCCGATGTGGAAACCATTGCCGAAACCTTCCAGCCAAGGCCCGGGCGGCGTTCGGGTTGACGGAACAGAGTCGAATCAGGCACGTCGAACCGGTCCTTTCTCACTCACGTTCGCTCGGGCTTTCGAGCTTGGTCTAGTCTTTCACTGAGGGGCGAACCGGGAAGCGGCGCGAGCAGCCGGCGCTGGCGGATCGCATTCGGCCCACGTACGCTCCGACGTCATGCACCCGCGGCTTCAGGCGCTCATCTTGGGGCTGCTCTTGAGCATCACCTGCCAAACTGCCCTCGCCAGGCAAGGCGGCATTGCCGTTGCAGGCTGCGCGGGTTGCCACGGCTCGGGGGACGTCACGCTGGCGCTCGAGGCGGAGCCGCCTGATTTCGGACCCGGAGACGAGGTGCGCCTGCGGGTGACCGTCGCCACTGCGACCAGCACGGCCCGCGCGGCGGGCGTGTACGTCGACTGCGAGGACCAGGGAACCTTGAACACCGTGCCCGGCGAAGGCCTGGCGCTCGTGGACCACGGCCTGGTGCACACCGCGCCGAAGCCGCTTTCCGGAGGCGCCGCCAGCTTCGACTTCTCGTGGACGGCGCCTGCGGACCCGGGGGCGCTGCGCTGCTGGGTGTATGCCGTGGCCGCCAATGGCAATGGTAGAAATTCGGGTGACGAGGCGAGCGATGCGCCTTTCGACTTCTTGTATGGCTGCAACGGTACGACCTACTTCCAAGATCTGGACCGCGACGGTTTTGGCGTCGACGGCTTCACGCGTCTCGGCTGCGAAGGACAGCCGCCTCCGTCCGGCGCGAACAAGTCCGGTGACTGCAACGACAACGATGAGCGCATCTTCCCGGGAGCCGTCGAGTACTGCGATCACAAAGACAACAACTGCAACGGCGAGGTCGACGAAGACTCGGTCCCCGTCGAGCAGTATCCCGATGGCGACGGGGACGGCTACTACTCCGTCGAAGAGCACGACAGCGCGTCCGTCTACGTGGGCTGTCCGACGGCGGGCTTCGCGACCGAACCCGGGGATTGCCGTCCGGACGACCCCACGGTTCACCCCGGCGCGGAAGAGATCTGCAACTTCCTCGACGACGACTGCGACGGCAGGGTCGACAATGGCGTGCGCCCCCAGTGCGGAGAAGGCCGCTGTCGCCGCAACTCGGACACTTGCGAGCTCGAGACCTGCATCCCCGGCGACCCGCTTCCCGAACAATGCAATCTCTTGGACGACGACTGCGACGGCGAGGTCGACGAAGGCAGCATCTGTCCGGAACCCCAGCTGTGCGTGTCAGGAAGATGCATCGAACCAGACGCCACCGAAGCAGGCTCGAGCGGGGCAACACCCGGCGGCCCCACGAGCACGGACGGCGCGAGCATCGGGGCCTCCAGCTCGATCGGCGCCGCCAACTCCGCCGGCGGCACCTCGAGCACCGCGAGCAGCGCCACTGGCGGCCCCGCCACGAGCGGCGGCCTCGCTTCCGCGGCCCCTCCCGCCGCCGCAGCGCCCTCGTCCAATGGCTGCACGCTAGCTTCGACACCGCCACGCGATCTGCCAGCCGTGCTGCTCCTACTGCTGGTCCTCTCCGCCGCGACTACGCGCCGACGGCGCCTTCCACACTGACGCGATTCCCACCCGCGAGATGGCGCGCCATGCCGAACCACGTCCGCGCCACCCAGCCGCAGCAGCGAGACCCGGCGCGACCGAACGCCGAACCCCGTCCGCGCCGCCCAGCCGCAGCAGCGGGACCCAGCGCGACCGACAGCTCGCTCACGCTCGAGATCTCCGACCCTCCGCACGCCCCCTTTCATTGAATGAGCTCAGCGTTAGGTGCTTCAGTGCCCGCGCCCCATGCGTCCGTCTGCCCGCCGCCGCTCATGTGAGCGTCCCCGGCAGCCCCGCCCGCCGCCGCTCATGTGAGCGTCCCCGGCAGCTCCGCCCGCCGCCGCTCATGTGAGCGTCCCCGGCAGCCCCGCTCGCCGCCGCTCATGTGAACGTCCCCGGCAGCCCCGCTCGCCGCCGCTCATGTGAGCGTCCCCGGCAGCCCCGCCCGCCGCCGCTCATGTGAGCGTCCCCGGCAGCCCCGCCCGCCCAAGCTCGCCTTCGAGCACCGAACGCGTTGCGGGTGAATCGTCGAGGAGCGAGGAAACGACCGGAAAACTGCAAGCGCTCGGGACAGCCGTTTGCCTGCCGCCCCCAGACTCGAGCGCTTCGAGGCAAAGGACGGAAAACTTGTGAACAGAGTTCTCTATGGGGAAATAAATATCATATATTATAAATACTTAGTACGTAAACGGCGTTCACAGCGCGAGCCACGTGGCCTGTGAGCCCGCAACCCACGGTGCCTGAGCCCCCAACCCACGGTGCGTGTGAGCCCGCAACCCACGGTGCCTGAGCCTGACCATTGATCGCGGAGTTGCGGTGAAGTTGCAATATGGGTGTGAGCCTCAGGTTCGGCATCAGCGGCTGTGGCTGCGACCGCAACGACGACAGCAGCAGCGACGGCTGCGGCAACTGCGGCTGCGGCAACCGCGGCTGCGGCAGATACGGTCTGCTACTTCTGAAGCGGCGTGCTGTCACTGACGCTGGTGCCGCCCTCGAAGCTGGCTACGTGTCGTGTTCACACCCGTTCGGCGCACCTTCTGCGCCACCTCCAAGGGCGGTGCAAGCGGGATGCGGCGTCACTAGCGATGGTAGGCGGTCGACGATCGCGCGGGGCAACGGGGAGGTGTCACATAAGCTGCGCCAGTGGAGGGCATGAACACGACACTTCGCCAACAGCTTCTCGACCAAGTCATCAACATCATTCAGCGCGCTCGGCCCCTGATCGACGCTATCGAACGCAAGGACCAGGATCTGAGCAAGCAGCTCAGACGCTCTCTGAATAGTACCGGTCTCAATGTCTCCGAGGCCTTTGGGGTCAAAGCCGGCAATGCTCGGCAGAGCTTCCGTCGCGCACTGGGAGAGCTCTATGAATCGCAAGCCTCATTGCAGCTGGCTGCTGCCTGGGGCTACATCAACCACGAGCTCGCGCAGGCCGTCGTCGCCGACTTGGGCGCTCTCGGTGGTCGTTTGTACGGGCTGTCGCGGCGCTGACAGCTAACCGCATTCCATCGCGCGCCGGAGTTTGTAGCCCTCCAGAGTGGCACACAAGCGATCGTACCCTCGAGCAAGGGTTTGCCAGCCTGGTGCTCCATTATGCTTGAGGTGACCACCAAGACCAGCTATCGCGAGCACGACTTCCTGGACAGCAGGCGTCTCAGGGAGCGGCTGGCTATTAGCCTCAGTACTTCCAGCTCATCGGCTTCGAGTATCGTTGTCGCAGGTGCCAAGGGCCGAGTCCGAATCTCACTCTTCAGCAGCAAAAGCTTCTAAGCTCCGCCTACGGCATTTCGATTGTAACTGCCTCTGCGCTTGGCGCGCCCATCCGTTCGTTCAAAGTCCGAACGTGCCTCGGACCACTGCCGCGACCGCGGTGTTTTCGGGGGACACCACAAACACCCGGCTCGCGCGACGTAGAGCTTTGATATCGACTGCAGCCCTTCTTCGACACGAGCCGCTCGTGGTGCTAGCGTACGCTTCGTGGAGCATGGGGTCGTCGTCGTGGGACTTTTGGCATTGTTCGCCAGCTGTGGAGAGGCTCCCAAGAGTGGCCCTGGTGAGGGCGGCACGAGTACGGGCACAGCGCCGGACACTGTGAGCGGCGTGTCTTCGAGCGGCGGGGCAGCCTCCTCGACCGTTGCCGCCAGCGCCTCGGGTCCCACCACGACAGGCTCGACCACCTCGATTTCCTCGTCAGGTACGGGCGATGACAGCACCAGCTCGTCTGTCGGAGGTTCGAACGGTTCCGGAGGCGACAGTACGAGCGACGGGGACGTCAGCACGACCCAGGGGGACGCCGGTTCCGGTGGGGCAGCCGGCAACGCATGCGACGATTTCAGCTGTCCGGACCTGGGCAATTGTTTCGTGCAGCGCGAGACGGGAAGCTGTGTCCGGGTCTGCGAAGCGTCCTCGTCCATCAACACCCCAGAGGAGTTGTCGCAAGTAGCGGCCTTGAAATGCCAAGTTCTCGACGCTGACATTTCCCTTTCGGATGACGGCATCAAGGACTTGACCGACCTGCAAACCGTCACAGAAATCCTGGGCAGCTTCGACATCGAGAACGCCAACGGCCTCGCAACGATCGAACTACCCGCTCTGAAGTCCATCGGCGGCCACACGCAGCTGTCAGAGCTCGATGCGCTCGTCAGCATCGAACTGCCTCGGCTCGAACACTCGGCGGGCTGGCTCTACATCATTGGAAACCCGAATCTCGAAACGATTCAGATGGATTCGCTGAGCGACATCCCGCAGCTGTCGATCTTGATGAACGACAGCCTGCTCACCGTCCATGGGCTGCCGGCACTCTACAGCGTCGAAGCGAATGTCTTCATCGCTGACAATCCACTCTTGAACGTCGATGAGGTGGACGAAGTCTGTTCCCGCGTCGGCTGCGACCACTGCCATGCGACGGACAGCACCATCTGCTATTGACACAGTCCCAGGCCGGGCGGAGCGCGACAGACTCGAGGCATGGCTCGCGGCCTGCGTCGACTGTGCCCCGAGAGCGAACCTGCGGAGCTGGTCGACGCGCATTGACGCCCCCGACGACGCGAACGTGCCTCCGACACGCCGACGAACGCTCTAACAGCTGCGCGCGGTTTCAGCCTCAGAGTTGCGTTGTTTCCCCGGCCCGGCAACGAGCCTCGTTGCGGGCTTCGGCTTTGGGGCCAGCATTCCGCTAATCGGCCGACATCGCTGATTGGCCAACGTCGACGGTCAATGGCGTCGATGGTCGAGGGGCAGCGAGACTCGAGCCAACGACGCCCGGGACACCTTGCGGCTTTGCGCCCGAAGCGCCGACGTGACAAGTCTCGCGCATGCACAAGACCCGGGTTCTCGTCCTTGCCGGAGGGCAGTCCGATGAGCATGCCGTGAGCATCACTTCGGCCAATTCGCTCTTGGCAGCGATCGCACCCTCGAGCTTGGAGGCAACGCCCTTGATCATCACGAGGGAGGGTCGCTGGCTACCCCTACCAGATAGCCGACGCGCGCTGAGCGCTGGCTCGGCCGACACGGGGGGCGAACTCACCTTGCACCAAGCCAGCGTCGCGGAGGGGTTCGATGTCGTCTTCCCGTTGCTGCACGGCCCGCACGGTGAAGACGGAACCATCCAGGGCATGCTGGAGCTGGCGGGCATTCCCTACGTCGGCTCGGGTGTCCTGGCCAGTGCGGCTTGCATGGACAAGGTCGCGACCAAGGCCATCCTCCAGGCGCACGACATCCCGCACCTCGAGGGGCGACTCGTCACCCGTCATCAGTGGCGTATCGCGCGAGAGCGCGCGCTCACGCACTGCTTGGAACTGACGGGACCCTGGTTCGTCAAGCCCGCGAACCTCGGGTCGTCGGTGGGCATTTCGAAGGCCACCACTCAGCAGGAACTCATCGCTGGCATCGATCTCGCGCTCGGACACGACCGTCGCGTCGTCGTGGAACCCGCCATCGACGGCGTTCGCGAACTGGAAACGGCGCTGTTGGGGAACGACGATCCCGAGGCCAGCCCCGTCGGCGAAATCACCTACGATGCCGCCTGGTACGACTACGATACCAAGTACACCGAAGGCCGCGCCCGACTACACATCCCCGCCAACATTCCCGGAGAGCTGTCCGACCGCATTCGAGAGCTGGCCGTCGCGGCGTTCGTCGCTCTGGACTGTGCTGGGTTTGCACGCGTCGACTTCTTCTACGACCCCAAGCGGCAGCAACTCTATCTCAACGAGGTCAACACGATTCCCGGCTTCACGCCGATGTCGATGTACTCGAAGCTGTGGGAGTCCGCGGGTCTGCCCTACGCCCAGTTGGTCGAGAAGCTCGTCGAGCTCGCGCTCGAGCGCCATCGTGACCGTCGATGTTGAGTCAGCGGGCGCTCTTTTTGTGCTCACCCCATTTCGCCACGGCGGTGCATTGTTGTCACTGAACACAGTGGAGCGACGCCGCTCCACTGACAGTGAATCGAGCTTCGCGGGACCCCTTTGAAGCAGCGGGCTGAGCTGAGCACACGGCTGGTACGGGAAATGCTTGCCGCTCGCGAGCATCGTGGATTGGTGAACCTGGGGGTGGCGTAGAACGGAAACGACGCTGCTCGTCTGGAGGATGAGATGAAGCATCACGAACGGACCGATGAGGGGCACGCGCACGATTTGTCCCAGATCGATGCGCAATGGGAACGCATCGCTCCTCGAGTGGAGGAGCCGGAATTCCAGAGCCACAACCAGCGACGTCTGGGTGAACGCGTGCCGTTGCGCGCAACGGCCATCGTTGTGGGTGCCCACGGGAGCTTCATCGCCCAAACACTGGACCTGTCATGCTCCGGCTGTGCTCTCATGGCCGACATTCCAGAGAGCGTCAACGAAGCGATAATCCTGTTGAGGACTGGAACCGTTGGCCCTTCACTAGCGCTGGAAGCGCGCCGAACTCGTTCCTTCTCGAAGGGAACGGCGTTCGAGTTTACGAATATCACGGATATCGACCGCTTGTCGCTCGGCGAGTTCCTAGACCGAGTTGTTGGAGAGGCAACTTCGAACGGCGATGCCAACGGTCCAGTGACCGCGCTGCGAGCGCCCGCCAGGTCGACGGCGGACGTTGTCCCGTTGTCGCGCCTCGGCACTTGAGCTAGTAGTCGAGTGAGTACCGCTCACGCAGGGCGTGCTAACACAGCGGTGATGCTGTCGCGGCCGCCCCGCCCTTGGCGGCACGCGCGAGCCCATGAGGACTTCGGGGTCGGCCGTGTTTCGGGGTCGGTCGTGACTTACGAGTGTTGACTTCCCAGACCGGGCGGCGGAAATTCCACCCAGTAAAGGTGGCGTGCGGATGACAGTCAAGCGGATGGACAACGTTGGCATCGTGGTAGAATCGCTCGATAGAGCCATCTCTTTCTTCGCCGAGCTAGGTCTGGAACTCGAAGGACGAGCCACGATCGAAGGAGAGTGGGCAGGGCGTGTCACGGGACTCGGCGACCAGCGCGTCGAGATCGCCATGATGAGTACGCCGGACGGTCACAGTCGGCTCGAGCTTTCTCGATTTCTCACGCCGCATGTGATCGCCGATCACCGGAACGCCCCGGTGAACGCTCTCGGCTACCTGCGCGTCATGTTCACGGTCGACGACATCGACGACACGCTAGCCCGCCTCCGGAAGCGAGGCGCCCAGCTCGTTGGCGACGTGGTGCAGTACGAAGACGCTATCGGCTCTGTTACATCCGCGGCCCCGAAGGACTTCTCATCGGGCTCGCCCAAGAGCTCGGCTAAGCGCATCCAGGCCGGGCTCTTCCGCTCCGAAGGCGCGCTGATGGGCATCGCCGGCAAGCCGGTACAAGTGCAGAACCCCGGGTGCCGCCCATTTGGAAACTCGCGAGGGGCCGCGCCAACCGCGCACACCGGCATCTGAGCCCGGCGTGAGCTGCCGGTCTCCGCGCGCCATAAGGGGTCAATCGGTATGATTTCAGCTAGATAGAGGAATATTGAGATAATAGATTGACGTCGAAGCATTCGATATCAATCTATTGCTCAGGGTGCCGACGCAAGAACCCATTGGCCTGGAGGTCAGCCGAACCGCTAGGCAACTCGGCCGCGCCTTCGATGTCGCGCTCGCCGACGCGGGGGGGTCATTGCCCACCTGGCTCGTGCTCGTATCACTGAAGTCGCGGCGCTACGCGATGCAACGAGAGCTCGCCAACGCTGTGGGCATCGAAGGCCCGACGCTGACGCACCACCTGAACCGAATGGAGCGCGACGGCTTGGTGCGGCGCACGCGGGATCAGAACAATCGACGGATTCAACGTGTGGAGCTGACGGCCGAAGGGGAAGCGGCATTCCACCGCTTGCGTGGTGCCGTGGCGGCCTTCGACCGGCGCCTGCGCATGGGCATCAGCGCCGACGAGTTGGCGGCGTTGCGCGGTCTGCTGAACAGGCTGCGCAGCAACGTCGGTCAAGAGACACGACCGGTTCGGTCGACAGAAAAGGAGACACCATGAACATTCGACTCGATCATACCATCGTCCGCGCGAGCAACAAGCGTGCGTCGGCTCAGTTCCTGGCGACTATTCTCGGGCTCGAATTGGCGCCCGACTGGGGTCCGTTCGTTCCCTTGCCCGTTTCGAATGGCGTCACGCTCGAGTTCGTCGACGCGGCTGTGGAGCGGGGGCAGCACTACGCGTTTCTGGTGGACGACGGCGAATTCGACGGCATCTTCGCGCGTATCCGCGAGAGCGGGGCGCGCTTCTACGCCGACCCGTTCCGCAAGCAGCCCGGGCGGATCAACCGGAGTTTCGGGGGACGGGGCGTCTATTTCGACGATCCGGACGGTCACCTCATGGAAGTCATCACCCGCCCCTATGGAGCGCTGGCCAGCTGAACGCGGCGCGTTTCGACGTTCGAAAACGAGGGAACCATGATTCTCGTGACAGGAGCCAGCGGCCACGTCGGCACTGAACTGGTGATGCAACTCGTTGCCCTAGGCGAGGCTGTGCGTGCCATGACGCGGCGACCCGAGGCGCTCCGCGCAGAAGCGGGCGTCGAAACAGTCGCCGGAGACTTTACCGATCCTGCCAGCCTCGACGCGGCGCTAAACGGTGTGGACCGAGTGTTCGCCATGAGCGCGCAGCCCGCGGGGTCTGAGGCGACGCCGACTCACGACCTGGCGCTGGCGGCGGCGTGCAGGCGCGCTGGCGTGCGGCGTATCGTGAAGCTTTCCATCCTCCGAGGGAGGAGGAACCGACCCGGGAGATCCCATCGTTCGCTGGGTAAAATCTCTTCAGCTACCGGTAGCAGGCTCTCGGCCGCGTCGGTGGCCACGATCCCGCCTCGGCCACGATCGAACAGCGACGCGGCGAGCGCCTCCTCGAGCGCGGCGAGGCGGCGTGTGGGACCACCTACACGCGGAGCACACGCGGAGGGGAGGGACCTTCTTCGTCGAGTTCGCATCTTGGGTGCTCTTCTGGGCCTGGGGCCTATCCACTCGATCTGGATCTCAGCGGTGGACATGGCCCCGGCGGGGCCCATACTTGCTGCGAAGGCATGGAGTACTTCGGGCGAAGCCCTACGCCACCGCTCGACGAGTTCGTCGAACGCGTCTGGTATTGCCGTATCCACGCTTCGCCCGTACGAGAGGGACTGCAGCCCGCTCGGCAACGGGTCGTCCCCGGTGGTGGAAGCATGGATCTGGTCGTGAACCTCGCCGAGGATGAGATCCGATACTACGATCCCGCGACTCCCGCATCGCCGCGCGCCTACGGCGGGGCCCTCGTCTCAGGCATATCCACGCGCAGCTTCCTGATCGAGGCGCCGCGCGTTTGGGCCGTAGGCGTCCATTTCAGGCCTGGAGGAGCTTTTCCGTTCCTGGGCATTTCGCCCTTGGAGATCGTCGATGCGCACGCGGACCTCGGGGATCTTTGGGGACCTGATGGACAAAGGCTCCGAGAGCGGCTGCTCGGCGCAAGTGCACCCAGCGAGCAACTCCGTATTCTGGAAGGAGCGCTGCTCCAGAGACTCCGCCGAGCAAAGCCGGGGCACCCGGCCGTGCGCACGGCAGTAGCGGCCCTGCACGCCGGTGGGAGCGGGCTACGGGTGACTCAGTTAGTGAGGCAGGTAGGACTCAGTCATCGCAGACTCATCGAGCTGTTCGAACGAGAGGTGGGGCTGACGCCGAAGCTTTACGCTCGTCTGCAGCGCTTTCACTGCGTCAAGCAACGCATCGCCACCCTCGACGGGCCGTCGTCGTGGGCGAAGCTGTCGCTCGAGTGTGGCTATTTTGACCAGTCCCACATGATCCGGGATTTCGTTGCGTTCGCGAGCGTGAGCCCCGAGCACTATCTGCGGGGTCGGGTCGACGAGACGAGGTTCGACCAAATGGTCCATGCATACCCCCGCACTCCCGGAGCTCCGTCCGCTCCGGGCTGCTTTCGGAGTCCTGTCCGCTCCGGATGAGCGGGCAGCTGGCCAGTGCCCCGAGTTCCGTCGGGGCCAGACCGAAGCTGGATGCTGCCGGGTCGCCTACCTGGGGGTAAGATTCGTCCAATACGGCCATCATCCGGGCGTCTAAGTGACAGGTGATGCTCGAACCACATCGTGGTCGCTACGTTTGCTGCTGGGCCGCGCTCGCGCGCGTGGGCTTCGGGTGGCTCGGTGCTGTTGCGACGAGCTGGGTGACTGCAGGCTGCCAGCCGTACCGCAAGTGCGATGCAGTCGACGACTCGGCGCTTCGCATGTTGCCCGAACGCCTGTCGTTGACCGGGCTGTATGCTCCGGGTGCGGTGGAGTCCATTGCGGCCGATGTTCGCAGCTATCGCCCGCGCTTCGAGCTCTGGAGTGATGGCGCGACCAAGCGCCGGTTCATCTGGCTGCCGCCGGGGGACCGGATCGATTCCAGCGACATGGACGCCTGGCAGTTCCCGATTGGCACGAAGGTCTGGAAAGAGTTCACGCGCGACGGTGTGCGGGTCGAGACCCGCCTCCTGGAGCGTCTGCCGAGCGGCTGGATCGGAGTCGCCTATTTGTGGCAAGAAGACGGAACCGACGCGATCGCCGTGCCCTACGGAGCGATCGACGCGCTCGGGACTCCGCACGACGTGCCCGCGTCCAACGAATGTGACGCCTGTCACGGTGGCCGCAGCAGCTACGTGTTAGGATTTTCGGCGCTGCAGCTCGCTCAGCCAGTCGATGCGGGCGCGCTGAATCTGGATGAGTTGGATCGCCTCGGACTCCTCTCGAATGCTCCGGCGGCGACGCCTAAGGTACCCGGCAACGAGATCGAGCAGGCGGCGCTGGGCTACCTGCACGCCAATTGCAGCCATTGTCACAACGCCTCACGACCGAAACGCGACGGCGCACGCTGCTTCGACCCAGAGAGCAAAATCGACTTCTCACTGAGTGCCGCTGAAGGGTCCAACGTTGCTGAAACGCGGACTTATCGCACGGCGAAAAACGTCTGCTTCAAGAAAGGGCATCCGGAGGCGAGTCGCATGATCGAACTGATGGGTCAGCGCAGCAGGTTCAAACAAATGCCACCACTCGCGACCGAGCGGGTGGATACGGCAACGCTGGCGCTACTCCGTCGCTGGATCGAGGAAATGTGAGAAGGCCTTACATTATCCTAGCGTTTCTGGCACTGCTCAGCGCGACTGCGCACGCCGCCGAGCACGACTGGCCAGCGCAACAGCTCTCCGAGCCCAACGAGCAGACCTCGTTTTCGATCACCAACAGGGCTGGCCTAGTCGAGGCTCCTTTCGTCACTCCCGCTTTCCCCCAGGTGTCGGGTTTCGGAACGGTTCTGATTGGAACCGCAGCCGTGCGGCTCTTGCCGATCGGCTGGTTGCGCCTCAGCGTGCCCGTCAGCATCGTGCGGCTCGATTTCCCAGCGGGTGCGCAGGTCTCCGAAACGGCCCTGGGCAATATCGCGCTCGGGCTGGAGCACGTTATGGCTCTGGGTCGGGCGACTCGATTCGGGGCCATGGCGGTGTTTCTAGCGCCCTCGGCCGAACAGGGGCCGAAAGTATCCCTGCTCGACAATCGCGCCCTCGCTCTCGCGGCGGCCTTGAGCGGTGGCAAGCAGACGCCGCTGCTCACGCCCGGCGTGACCGGTTTGCGGCTTGGGGCCAGCGTCGAGCACTCCCGCGGCGCCCTGGAGCTTCGGGCAAGCGTGGACGTACCGCTACTCGTTCGGTTCTCCGATGCGCGCCTGCCGGAGCAGGCCGAGACACATCGGTTTGGCATTCTACCGGTGTTGGACGTGGCAGCTGCCTATTGGATAACGCATTGGCTCGGCGCTTCTCTTGGTGCCGCCGTGATCGCCGAACCTTTGCGTGTGCAGGAGCCAACACGCGAGCGTGACCGAGCTAGGCGCTTGCAGCCGGTCGTGGAGCCCGGCTTCCACGCGGCGCTGGGCACACACGTCTCGCTCGTCCTCGACACGAGCATTCCTGTGGCTGGCGCCTTGGGCGGAGACGCCTTTGGCGTTGGCCTTCAAGGACGGATTGGGCTGTGACGACCGGTACCACCAAAAGACCACCTGCAACAGGATCATAAAGCCGATGAAGCGAAGCTCCGTTCTCGTTATCGTCGCGTTTGCGACGATCGCCCTGTTCGTGGGGCTGGTGTATGGGGTTCTGGTGGTCGCGCACGTTTCCGAGCCAGCCACCGTGACTGTTGATGGACTGACCGCTCGACGAGCATGGGCCACAGCAGCCGTTGTGGTAGGGCTGGTCAGTGTTGTCGTTGCTGGCTTGGCACTACGCCGATCCGCGCTTCGTATCGGCTCCGGGAACGCGAGAAAGTGGGCCAAGGTCGCGCTCGCGTCGGGGCTGGTCGCCGCGGTCAACGGCCTGCTGAATCTGGCGGTTGCCACCGGTGGTCCTGGAAGCGGAAACGGGGTTGTCGGGGGTGCTGGGGCGTTGGTGCTGGGGCTGATCGCCTTGGCGTTTGGCGGGTTGGTGCTGGCTGGACGACCCCATGCCAGGTGAGGAGCAGACGGCACCCTCCATGATGCATGCAATGCTCGCCGGCTACTTCGGAGGTTTAGTCGCTTTCATCGCTGCGACTTTCCTGACATTCGCTCAGTTCAGCGGTTGCAAGCGTGGGGAGACGAGCCTTCCTCTTGACGCATGAGCAGCACCCCAAAGTCATCGCGGTGTGGATGGCCCCCTGTGCGCTGGCATCATCGCGTGGATGTTTTACGCGTTTGGAGCAGCGCGCCGCCAACCGTCGCGTTTACCAGCTGAACCCGAGTGGCGTGGGCGTGCTGCACGCCCAGATCGAGCGGTTTTGGAGCAAGGCGCTGGCGACCTTCAAGGAGATCGCCGAACAACCCCTGGAGGAAGAGTCATGAGCGCAGGTGGACAGGAGAATTCAATTCGCTGGAGATCAAGGTCGACGCACCGAGCGATCGAGCATTCCGAGTCTTCACGGAGCAGTTCGACCGCATCAAACCACGTGAACATAATCTGCTCGGCGTGAACATTGCCGAGACCGTCTTTGAGCGGCGCGTCGGCGGTCATGTCTATGATCGCGGGGTGGATGGAAGCGAATGTCGCTGGGCACGTGTGCTCGTCTACGAGCCGCCTCACCGGATCGTGATCAGCTGGGACATCAACTCGCAATGGCGCATCGAGACAGATCCCGACAAGACCAGTGCGGTGGAGGTTTGCTTTGTCTCCGAGACCGCGAACCGCACCCGCGTCGAGCTCGAGCACCGCAACCTCGACCGCCACGGCGAAGGCTGGCAAGGCGAGCGCGAGGCCTTGCGTTCAGAACGCGGGTGGTCGCTCTACCTCGGGCGCTTCGGCGATCTTCTCAAAGACTGAGCCGTCCATCATCCGGGTGTCGTTGGATGGCGTCGTTCGGGGGCTGGGAGCCGCGCCGCAACGACGGCGTTGCACAGGTGGAGGTTCGCGGCGGCGGCTGAGGTCTCGTTCCCTATTGCCTACTATGCCGAGATGTAGCTTGAAAATGTGCGTCGTCGGTGTGGAATTGCCAAGGTTGACGACGAGGGTTCGGCGCTACCACTCACCTTCGACTTGCTCGTATTCGGCAATCGCCGTTCTCATGGCATCGGCGTCGAGCCCGGCAGGGGCCTGGCCGCGGCATCACCACCGCGGATAGCGAGCGGCTCACGTTCGCGGCGGGAGTGCGGCCCCACGAGACTCGGAACCTCGCCATCGCCGCCTTCGCGAGCGTGGGAGCCCCGGCACGCCTCGGGTTGAGCAACTCTGTCGGCCGAAGCTCGCTGTCGCCGCCAACAATGATCGTGCCAAGGTCGATTTTCGTTGACGGGATTTTGGCTGCAAAGGTGTCCTTCTCGGGAAGGGCGCCTCGAGTTGCCATTTGCTGACCCGTTAGCGCTGCAGTAGCGCAGGCTTCTGCGGTCGCACGAGACCAAACTCGTTCGAGGTGAGAAAACCGCCTCAGCGGGCCAGTCTGGGGCTCGAAATTTCCGGGTGTAGACTGCGTTCATGAAGTGCGCAGCGAGCATGAATCCGAGCATCGACCCCCATGACAACCACGAGCGTTCCCTCGACGGGACGCTCGAGGGACCGGCTTCCGTCTACAGTCTTGCCCACGTCTCGAATGACGAACTTCACGCCGGCGCCCGCCGTCTGGTGGGGCGCTCCAATCAACTCTTGGCGGCGCTCGTGGCCCACCTTGCCGAGGTCGAGGCGCGCGGGATTCACCGCGAACGCAGCTGTGCGAGCGTCACCACGTACTGCGTGTACGAACTGCGCCTCTCGGAAGACGCCGCCTTTCGGCGCGCCCGCGCGGCCCGCATCGCCCGAGAGTTTCCGGTCGTGCTCGAGCACCTCGCCGCGGGCGAAATCCACCTGACGGCGCTCTTGTTGCTGGGTCCGCACCTGACCGAGCAGAACCACCGCGAGCTCCTGGCGCTCAGCAAGCACCGAACCAAGCGCGAGGTCTTGCGTTTGATCCGCCGCCTCGACCCCGCTCCCGACGTGCCCGCCCTCGTGGAGCCGCTCGGTCCCGCGCCGCTCGGCGTGCCCGTTCCGAGGGCGCCCAGCTGGCAAGCGTTCTTCGAAGCCTTGAGCCCTCCCGTCCGAGAGCTGCCCCCCGGCGACAATCCGAAGGACTGGATCACCAGCGCCCCCGCGGACAACGACACGGACATCGGCCCGGATGGGCAGACCGCTACGCTACAAGGTCAAACGACGCCGCATGCGGCCCCAGGACACGACGATCCCGAGTCAGAACGGATGCAACCGAGCGCGCCCGAGCGCTTCAAGGTGCAGTTCACCGCCAGCCAGGAGTACGTCGACCTGCTCCGAGAGGCCCGAGATCTCGCCTCCCATGCGCTGCCGAGCGGCTCGCTCGAGCAACTGCACCTGCAGGCCATGCGCCTGCTGGTCGCCCAGCTGAAGAAGCGCCGCTGCGCCACGCCGGCCCAACCCCGGACGGCCACGCCTACGCCCTACCCGCGCGAGTCGCGCCAGCACGCCGACGAGCCGGGCACTCCGCGCCAGCGCGACACGGGCGCTCCGCGCCAGCGCGACACGGGCGCTCCGCGCCAGCGCGGAACCGATGCGCCGCGACAGCACGCCGACGAGCCGAGCGCTCCGCGACAGCGCCAGCGCGGGGGCGAGACGGGCGCTCCGCGCCAGCGCGCCAACGAGCCGGGCGCTCCGCGCCAGCGCGACACGGGCGCTCCGCGCCAGCGCGGAACCGATGCGCCGCGCCAGCGCGCCGACGAGCCGGGCGCTCCGCGCCAGCACCAGCGCGACACGGGCGCTCCGCGCCAGCGCGGAACCGATGCGCCGCGCCAGCGCGCCGACGAGCCGGGCGCTCCGCGCCAGCGCGACACGGGCGCTCCGCGCCAGCGCGGAACCGATGCGCCGCGCCAGCGCGCCGACGAGCCGGGCGCTCCGCGCCAGCACCAGCGCGACACGGGCGCTCCGCGCCAGCGCGGAACCGATGCGCCGCGCCAGCGCGCCAACGAGCCGGGCGCTCCGCGCCAGCGCGGGGGTGACACGGAGGTTGCGTGCCCGCGCGAACACGTGCCTCGTAGCGTGCAACGCCTGGTCTGGTCTCGCGATGGGTCACGCTGCACCTACGTCGACAGCCGAGGCGTCCGATGTCGCGAAACCGCGTTTCTCCAGCTGCACCACTTGGAGCCGCACGCCTGCGGCGGCGCGCCCACGGCGGACAACCTCGCGCTGCGCTGCCACGCTCACAATGCGCTCGCCGCCGAGCAGGACTTCGGTCGGAGCTTCGTGCAAACCAAGCGGAGTGAAGCGGCCGGAGCAGGCCGCCGAGGCCGCGCCGGCGCCAGCGGGACCGAGAAAGCCTCAGGGAGAGGGCAAGGCTAGCGCTCCGCTCCAGGGCCATCCGCAACCCGAAGACCCCGCAAGCACTCCGCGCCAGCGCGGAACCGATGCTCCGCGCCAGCACGCCGACGAGCCGGGCGCTCCGCGCCAGCGCGGGACCGATGCACCACGCCAGAGCGAGGGCGAGCCGGGCGCTCCGCGCCAGCGCGGGACCGATGCGCCGCGCCAGCGCGCCGACGAGCCGGGCACTCCGCGCCAGCGCGGGGGTGACACGGGCACTCCGCGCCAGGGCCATCCGCAACCCGAGGACCCCGTAAGCGCTCCGCGCCAGCGCGGGACCGATGCACCACGCCAGAGCGAGGGCGAGCCGGGCGCTCCGCGCCAGCGCGGGACCGATGCGCCGCGCCAGCGCGCCGACGAGCCGGGCACTCCGCGCCAGCGCGGGGGTGACACGGGCACTCCGCGCCAGGGCCATCCGCAACCCGAGGACCCCGTAAGCGCTCCGCGCCAGCGCGGGAGTGACACGGAGGTTGCGCGCCAGCGCACCGACGAGCCGGGCACTCCGCGCCAGCGCGGAACCGATGCGCCGCGCCAGCACGCCGACGAGCCGGGCGCTCCGCGCCAGCGCGACACGGGCGCTCCGCGCCAGCGCGGAACCGATGCGCCGCGCCAGCACGCCGACGAGCCGGGAGCTCCGCGCCAGCGCGACACGGGCGCTCCGCGCCAGCGCGAGAGTGACACGGAGGTTGCGCGCCAGCACGGGGGCGAGCCGGGCGCTCCGCGCCAGCGCGGAACCGATGCGCCGCACCAGCGCGCCGACGAGCCGGGCGCTCCGCGCCAGCGCGGGGCGGGGGCGGGGGCAGGGGACGAGGTGCTGGCGAAGTGGGCAACGGGTTCACATGCATCGTGCCTCCCAGGGCGTCGGGGAGACTCGAACCGGGCGCTCCAATAAAGCATGCGTTTCGCAAGTAATTTGCGTGCAAAACGCATGTAATGAACCTTTCATCCCCACCGGGCAGGGTGCCGTGAGTGGCTCGGCGTCGGTCTTTGTCTCGGACGCCCACTCCGGCACCTAGCGCGCCAAGGGCAAGTATTTGAGAAACCGAGCACACTCGTGCGGCACGAGTAACTCCAGCTTTCCGGTTCTGTCACCGCGTGATCATCAACGCTTTCCCGATGTTCGGCTGAATGCTGCAACCGCTCACACTGCGCGAAATCCGTGCTCGGTGTGCGTCAAACTCGTCGCGAAGGTGGTAGTTCTCTGGGCCGCGGTAGTGCACCGTTCCGGCATATTCGCACCGACCTACTCTCGGGGGAACACGCACCACCATGGGCAGGAACGTCATGGTGTTTGCGAGGAAGACCGTCGACGACGCTCGAATCCCGAGAACATACATGGCACCAGGACCCGCGCCGAACGACACGACGCCGCCGTCTGAACCGAAATCGTTCGAGTCCACCTCGTGTCCCGTGTAGGCATCGAACACAACTCTGTTTCCTTCTGTCGGCAGCGCCCCATCCACAACGATGTTCGATCCCAGATAGACGCCCCCAACCCAGTCGGCGATGCTGCCACCTTCCGTGATCACTTCGACAACCACGGCCCGCTCGGATGCTCGCAGAGCTGCTGCGTCGTCAACCTCGTGATACGGGGAGCACGCCGTTGAAGACAGAGTCGCCAAACCGAGGACGGCGCAGGTGCTCAGACTGCTGAAAGCCCTGGCGGATTCTCGCTGGCGCTCGATTGGGCGGAGAGCGCTTGGGAGTCGACCCCCTCTGGCGTCACGCTCATGCTGTGGACAGGAGGCTGCGATGGGGAAGTGGATACGGATGCTCCGCCACCCGCGGCGCGTGGCTGCCCCACCTGAACAACCAGTCACACGTCGGGTAGCAGGGACGACGGTCGCGCAGGTGCAGCGGGAGAAACGAGCGCATCGGAGCCTGGGACCAAGGAAGGTGCTATCGAAGGTGCACCGGGGGAAAGTGGTTCCGGCGCCAGCCCCATCGTCGGAACAGGTGGAAGGTCCGGAGAGCGTGGTTGTGAGACATCCATTTGTGGAGCGGGGACCGGAGGCGTCGGCGGCGCCAGCGGTGCCGACTGCGTACCCGAAAGCGATTCGGAGTTCTGTTCTCCCCTGGCAAGGATTGCGGCAGCGTCGCTGCAGCCGCTCATTGCGGCTTCTGACGCAGCATAAGGTGCGGTTCTTGCGTGGCCCCGCGCGCTGCTCGTGACCGAGCCGCGCCGCATGCTTGGTTCACCAGCCGAGTTTCGACTTGAGCGCGCTCGTCAAGATACCTGCAAGTCGCTCGTGCTCAGCAACGTTCGGGTGCCACTGACAACCTGTCCCGTTCAAGGCGTCCTGGGCGCCAAGGTCCAGCAGGCTGATCCGGGTATCGCCCGCATCAGCCCGCTCCGAGATCGTCTGATTCAGATACGCATCGAGTTGAGTTAGACTGTCGCCGCTGAGCATCGGCCCCGCCGCACAGAAGATCCAGGCATCCGGATAGAGTGTTCGGATGCGGCTCGTGAACGCAACGTAGGCATCCACGAACCCGCTCCCGGGATCCCCCATTGCGAAATCGTTCGTGCCGAGATTGATGACCACGGCGTCGGGCTCGGTTGCGAATGCCCAAGTCGGTGAGGGCAGTAACCCGAGGGTGTGATCGAAGTACTCGGGGAGGACGTCATTCATCGAATTCTGGTTGCTTTGATACATGCCAAACCCGGAAATCGCGATGATGCTCGCGTCGGCGTTGACGTTGCGTGCCGCGAGCGCTCCGTACGTCTCGTACGCGCTCTGCGTCTCGTAAGAGTAGGGGCACCCCCCATTCGGATCGTCCCCGTAGTTGGGGTGCTCTTCGCTTCCGAGATTTCCGTACCCAGCGCTGATCGAGTCTCCGATGATCTCGATCACGCGGCCCGAAAACGTGGGCGGCGACAACAGCGTGCCCTCTGTCACACCCAAGAATTGCGAAGTTCCCGCGTTGGCTTCCGTTTCGCGATAGAGTTCCACGTGGTGCGCACAGCCGTCGAGCCCGGTGCCGAGTGTGTATTCGCCCTGTCCTTGTTCCACGGCAAACCGCGACCCCTTCTTGCCATCGATCACGGGCTGAAAAAAATACGCATTGTCGTTCGCGAGCTTTACTTTGATGGAGGTACCGTAAATCGTCGCGGCAAAACCGGTACCGGACCAGGAGAATTTGGGGCCCGCGGGATCGCTCGTATCGGCGCGCCCGATCCAGCGGACTCCCGATTCAACCGTGCCGACGACGGTGCCTGTGGACTCTGGTGCCCCGGGACATGCGGCATCCGAACCCCCGCCGCCCCCGCCGCCTCCGACGCTCGCACCCCCGACGCCCGCGCCCCCGACGCCCGCGCCCCCGACGCCCGCGCCGCCCCCAGAACTCGCGTCGCCGGCTCGACCCCCCGTAGCGCTCGTCGCCCCTCCGCTATCGACCTCACCGCTGCTTCCGATGCTGCCACGTGTCGTGGTGGAGTCACCCATTTTCGTGCCACTTCCCTGAGTGCCAACGGTCGAAGTGCCTCCGGTTACCGATTGGGAATCTCCACTCGTCGTTGCGCCGCCGTTACTGGAATCGCCGCCCGAGCTACCATTCGCACCTTCGTTGCTCGGAGAGCACGCAGTGAGCATAGCGACTGCGGAGACGACGGACAGTGCGAGCAATGGACGAGGGAACGATTCCGACATGCTAGCGCGAGTGTCTCACAACCCAGGCAGAGCCGCAAACGGCGACGACTTCCCGCGACACAGGACGTCGCATCGCGCTCGTCATCCTCGGATGCTCTGGAGCATGAACTGCGATGGCAGCCTGGAATGCGTGCACAGCCTGGAATGCGTGCACAGCCTGGAATGCGTGCACAGCCTGGAAATTTCCTCTGAATCATACCAGCCCAGTTTTGGAATCGACTGCGATATCAAATAGGTCACTAACGCTCGCATGGAAGTGCTCGAGGAAGCGAAGTGAGGTCACGAGCAGTGACCACGACGAAGCGCCGTACCGTGGGTCGCAAGTGCTTGAGTTGTGGGTGCTTGGTGGTGGGAGGTAAGGGCCCGCGAATGGGGAAGTCTGTCGCGAGCTGGCCGAGACCGCCGCAGCAAGAGGACCGGCCGGCGTAGTAGGACTCAACCGTTCGCGGGCTTTAAGAGCCGGCGGCGTCGTGAGTCCCGTGCGGCAGCGCGGACACGAATTTTTGGGCTTTCCCTGAGGCTTCGACAGGAGCAGTCCCCCGTGCGATTCCCGAACTGGCGAGTCACTTGTCCAAGGGCTCCCGCGCATGGGGAAGTCCGTCGCGAGCCGGCCGAGACGCCGCGAGGCGGGTGCTCCGGGCTACATGGCGCCCGAGCCTTCGCTACGGCTATCTCCGCACTTTGTCTGATTCTAGAGTGACTCTAGAGGTACTGCCACCCTCTCCACAACCAAATCAGCCCGTCCGGGAATGACGTGTCGCCACCGGGTCCTCCATGACCGCTGGCAGTACTGTTGAACCATTGGTAGACGTAGCCCTTCTCTGCCAGGGCTGCGGCCATCGCCGCGTGGTGCGGGCCGTCTTCCTGGCCACCTTCGAGATGAATACGCAGTGGCTTCACCTCTTCCGTCATGCGAACGATGTTTGGAAAATTGGCTGCGGGGCCAAAGCTGAAGCTCGAGCTGTGACCCATCATCCGGTGAAATGCATCGGGGCGCTCCCACGCCACAGTGAATGCAGCATTGCCTCCGGAACTTTCTCCGGTGATAGAGCGCTTCTTCGGGTCGCTCGAGAAATTGTAGCCGTATCGCTCACTCACTGCCGGGAGCACGGCTTCCAGGATGAAACGGGCTTGCTTGTCGTCCACCGGTGCCAATTCACTCTGGCGATGGCCCCCATCCCCGTCATTGCCGATGAAGACGCCAATGAACGGCGGGATTAGCTCCTCCGCAATCAGGTTATCCAGGACGTTCAGCGTTTTGTAAGTGCCGCCATCGGAGTTGTTGCTCAAGTAAGCCCAACTTGCTGTGCCGTCGAAGAATACAGAAAGGAACGCCTCTTCTCCCTCTTGATACTGAGCCGGCTCGTACACCTTTATCCCTCGAGGGGGAGAATCAGGATAAAACTCGTCCTCGTCAAAGGTGAACTCCTTCACGGTCCCGTGAGGTACATCATCACGTCTTTGAGCGTAGGGACTATACTCGTAGGGCGGAGGGCGAACGTGATCGCCGACGCCTTCGAGCAGCAGGGCCTCCAGGTCGGGATCTACGGCGGTGCTACCTCCGCTCCCGCCCATGCCGGAATCCATCGAGCCTGTTGTCCCGCCCATGCCGGCCCCGCCCATGCCAGCCCCGCCCGTGCCTCCGCTGGTGGACTGTGTGTCGCCCCCGGAAGTCGTGGCCTCGCCGGAGCTCGAGCCACCAGCGCCTGTCGCACCAAAAGCACCGCCTTCAGACCCTCCCGAAACGCCCGTCGAGGATGACGTCATGTTCGGCGGAGTCGATTGGGTCGTGCTTGGGGGTTCAGTCGTTGCAGTGGTTGTGTTGACCCCGGCCACACCGCCCGAGCCCGTCGGCGCCCCACTACCGGTGGTTGAAGTCGAATGACCGGTGAGCTCTTGGTTTTGCGGTCCAGGCGATTCTGAGCAGCCGACCGTGGCCAGCACTGAGCAAACCAATAGGACAGTGGGTTTCATTCCAAGGTACATCTGTTGGAAGACCCCTACGACCGCGCCAGAGGGCCAACAGACGTCCGGCGGATCGGCGTCAAGCGGGGTCTGTCCAGGGCCCTCATGACTTTACGGCCAGCGTGTACCCTCTGCCGCGTGCGCCGCCGACTCGTGGCTCGCCAGTCGGCGACGGACCCCGCGCGAAACACGTTCGAGCGTGGGTCGAAACGAACTACGACCCCGTCTTGTGAGGCGTCCGGGGCGTGCCGCCGCCTCGTGGCTCGCCAGTCGGCGATCGCACGGAGGACTGTCACACTCGGAGCCCCAGGTGGAGCCCAAAGCAAAGCTTGCGAGTGCTTGGGTCCGGCGTGGGTCAAGCGCTCGGCCTTGCATCCGACGCGTGGTGGTATCGATCTCAGTCGCTCCCGGCACTGGCGACTTTCCCACGCGCTATCGGTCAGTTGGTGGGAGAGCGAGCCACCTGGTGGACGTTCCACCGTTGACCCTGCATCGCACGTCGGGTTATCCCCGCTGACCCGTGAGAGGGAGGCTCAGGACAATGAAACGATCCATGACTCGAGGCGCGTTCACGCTGGTATTCGTCACGCTGGCTTTCGGTTGCTCCAAGAAAGAGGAGCCCAAACCGGAAACCAAAGTCCAGGCGGCAGCCGCGGCGCCGTCCGCCGATGAAGCCAAGGCGAAGGCAGCACCCAAAGAAAAAATGAAAGAATCCAAGCAGACCATCTCGAAAGCCCCCTACGGTAAGGCGCCCGACGGCGCGGTCGACCTGTACACGCTGACGAACGACAACGGCCTCGTGATGAAGGTGACCAACTACGGTGCCATCGTCACCGAGCTTCACGTGCCCGACCGGGACGGCAAGATGGCGGACATCGTCGGCGGTTTCGACAAGTTGGAAGACTACGTCGAGAAGAACCCCTACATGGGCACGACCGTCGGCCGCATCGCCAACCGCATCAAGGACGGCAAGTTCACGCTCGAAGGGAAGCAGTACACCCTGGCGACCAACAACGGCCCGCACCACCTGCATGGCGGCAAGAAGGGCTGGGACAAGGTGATCTGGAAAGCCGAGCCCAAGGAAACTCCACAGGGCCCCTCGCTGCATTTCAGCTACGTCTCGCCGGATGGCGAAGAAGGCTACCCCGGCACCGTCAAGGCAGACCTGGTCTACACCTTGACCAATGCCAATGAGTTTCGAGTCGATATGCAGGCCACGACGGACAAGACCACCATCGTGAACATGACGCATCACAGTTACTTCAACCTCGCCGGCCAGGATTCCGGGACCATCCTCGATCAGGAGTTGATGATTGCGGCGGACGAGTACACCCCCGGCAAGGTCTTCTACCCGAAGTCGGACCCCGTGCCTTACGGCGTGGTCAAGCCCGTCGCGGGCACCCCCTTCGATTTCACCAAGTTCAAACCCATTGGCAAGGACAACCAGGCCGTGGGCGGCACCCCCGTCGGCTACGACAACAATTGGGTGGTCAGGGGCGATCCGCACACGATGCGGCTGGCGGCCAAAGCCAAGGACCCGAAGAGCGGGCGTGTGCTGACTGTCGAGGCCAATCAACCCGGCGTGCAGTTTTACGCGGGCACGTTCCTCGACGGCACCCTCAAGGGCAAGGGTGGCACGACCTACCCCCAGTACGGCTTCTTCTGCATCGAAACCCAGGCCTACCCCAACGCCATCAATGTGCCGGCGTGGAAGGACCAGGTCATCCTCGAGCCGGGCGAGACGTACCAGCACAACGTAAGCTACAAGTTTTCGACCGAACCGTCCTGAGCGGGGCTCGCGTCTTCGATCCTTTCAGTGTGCTTCACGGGCGTTCGCTCGCGCTAGTTGAGACGAAGCTTTGCGAGGGCAGAGACTCGCGGAGCGGACTCGCCTGGGAAGCCAGCGTGGCGCGTGAGGGCGAACTCGGTCCGCGCTCTCGTGCGGGACGTCCCTTTAGGGCACAGCAAGACACGGACGGCCCCCCTCGGGGGCCAAGAAAATCCGAAGGACGAATGCCGCACCGGCCGGCTACGAAGCTGGACCGTCCAGGTACAAATCTTCGACCGTTCGCAAAAAGGCGGCCGCGCGGACACCGCTGCGGTGTCCGGCGTGCGTCATCGCTCCATCACTATTCGTCGATCCCATGCTCGCACACATACGGCAGCTCGAGCGTGCATGCTCGGTCATTCCAGTCCGCACCACCCAGTGTCAGCGCCAAGCACCGCTCCGGATCCGTCGATACCGTGCTCGTGTCGTTGGGCTCATCGGGCGCCCAGCGCGTGAAGGCGTTTTCTGCGGCCTCTCCGTCGGCACCTCCCCGCCAGAACACGGCTCCCGTGGCCCATGCCCAAACCAATTCGTCGTCGCGTGTGCCACCCAGCCATACATTACTTCCAGCGGCTTGCGCGGCGTTCAGAATCACTGTGTTTTCGGCCTCATTTTCCACGGATGCCAGCTCTGCCCCGCGCAGGTGGCAGTCGTGCTCGGCCGCCGCCCATGCCAAGGGCTCCGAACAAAACTCGTACCATGCCGTCCCGCCCTGGAACACGGAACAAGCTGCCAGCACGCCTCCGTTGCCCCCACCTTCATCGCGCGAAACCGTGGGGTCGAGCGTGATCGAGCATCCCGCAAGCAGCGCGCTGGCAAGCTGCACGAGCCTGGTCGCCCACGCCTTTTCGGATCGCCCGCAGGTCTTGATCACGGGCTCAAGAGTGGCACACCCCAGCCGCCTCGCAACGACGTGGCCGCCGGACGTCTCGCGGAAGCCCTGCCCATCGCTGTTGGCGCCCGGCGCCGCACTCTGTTAGATCGTCATCATCGTGGCACCGGTCGAACCAACTGGAACTCGCTCGAGGGAGCCGGGCGCCAGCGAGCGTCGCGACCCCGGAGTGGTGGTCAGCGCCGGGGACGCCTCTCAAGCCGAGCTCATCCATGCCAGGCTGGCACCGCTGGTGAACCGCCTACTTTGGACTTTTCTCGGTTGCGATGCGGATCGAGACGACCTCGCCCACGACATCTTCATCAAGATCCTGCGTGGAGTCGGGCGGGTGCGGGACCCTGCAAAACTCGAGTCGTGGGCGATGCGCGTGACCATGAACAGCATCAAGAACGAGTTCAGGCGCCGCAAGCTCCGTCGCTTTCTGTCCCTCGACGCCGTAGCGGACGCCGAGCATCCGCGCATCCATCCGGACTTCGAAGGGCGCGAGCTCTTGAGACGCACCCAGCGCGTCCTCGCGACCCTGCCGGTGAGCGAACGAATCGCAGTTTCGATGCGCCTTTTCGAACAGGCCAGCACCGAGCGTATTGCGGAAGTCTGCGGTTTCTCGGCGCGCACGGCCAAGCGGCGCCTGGCTTCCGGTCGCGAACGCTTCTTGCGCCTCGCTCGGCACGACCCGCTGCTCAGCGCGCATTTGGAGAACTACGAGCTCGGAGAGCCGGACCATGAATAAGCTGGATTCACTGGGGAAGGAGCTGCGCCAAGAATTGGGCGAGCCGCCGGCAGACTGGGCACTCCAACAACGCCGCCGGCTGCGCGCCGTGCGGATCGACAGGCGACACCCTGCCGTGTCCTGGCGTCTGGCAGTCATTGTTACCCTCGCCTGCGCGCTGGCAGCCGTGGCGCTCTGGGTGGGTGCTCGCTCCGAGGGAAAGGTTGCGACGGATACCTCGGATGCGGGCATCTGGCTGGACGCCGAAGCGACTGCTGTTTTCCCGTACCGGACTCCCGATGGAAGCAGTATTCGGCTGGAGGCCGGCAGCCAGGGGCGCTTTTCGAGCCACTCGAATGCCACCATCTTCGAGCTGCACCACGGACGGGGTCACTTCGAGGTAGCTCACAGGCCGCATCAAGATTTCAGGGTGGTGGCCGGGCGCTACGAAGTGCGCGTGGTCGGGACCCGCTTCAGCGTTCAGTACGATGGCGCGAGTCAGCTCGGCGTGCGGGTCGAAAACGGGCGCGTCGCCGTCCGCGTTCCTCAGCGTGCCGAACCAGTCGTTCTCGAAGCGGGAGACAGCCTCGACATCCGAGGGCATCAGTTCACGCTTCGGGCGCACGACCAGCACGGCGCCTTCGAGCGCAATGGTGAACTCGCGAGGAGCGAGCGCGATCTCGCTCATACCGACTCCGGCGCGACAGCCAAGGATGCCCCCAATGACACTCGGGCGGCAGAAGCGGGGCGGCAGGGCCGCGCGCCTCGGGTGCCTTCCCCTGCGAGCACCGCCAGCAATGCAAGCAGCGAGCCTGACTGGCACGTCCTGTACCAGCGCGGCGAATACCGTGCAGCTCTGAAGCTGGCGAAGAGTCGGGGCTTTTTGCACCTTACCCAGAGCCTGGCCGCCCCGCGCCTGATCGCCCTCGCCGACACGGCGCGCTTGGGTGGAGATTCCGAGGCCGCGCTGATGGCCTTGAGAGCGTTGGAGTCGCGCTTTCCCGGTTCGGCCGCCAGCGCCGATGCGGGCTTTCTGATCGGCCGCTTGCATGCTCAGCGCGGCGAATCGGCAGCAGCCATCCGCCGCCTCTCGGCCTACCTGGAGCGCGGAGACGACGCTCGGTACTCACTGGAGGCTACGGGAAGGCTCATGGAACTGTACGTGGCGGCCGGCAACCAACTCAAAGCCCGTGCGCTTGCGCGCCGCTACCTACGGCGTGCCCCCGAGGGGCCCTATCAGCGTCTCGCCACATCGGTTCTTGTTCAGAAGTAAGCCCTTGGCTTGGTCTCGTCGCGCGCTCCCGCTCCGCTGGCGATTGCTGGTCTTGTCCTCTGTCATGCTCGCCGGCGAACGCGGGTGGGCCTCCGAGCGCGAGGCCTTGCTGGCCTACCATGATCCCTTGCTCCAGCCTCTCATCGCGCGCCTTCAGTCCGAACTGACGAGCGATGGGTACGTCGTGCGAGTGGAGCTCTCAGCCGCACCGCTCATTTGCGAGTCTGTCGCGGGCGGTTCGGCTACGCCGTCGCCGAACCAGGAGCAGGTCTGGGTTCGAGTGGTCCCGAGCCCCAGTGCGCCGAGCACCGGCTGCGCCGCGATCACCTACTGGGGCGTGGGCGCGGAAGCGCGGTACACTCGCGTCACTGCTTCGAGCAGCGACCCCAAGCGCTTCGCCATCCTGGTTGCCGAGGCACTCAACGGCTTGAGCACCCGTCCGCTGCCCCCCGGAGCGCCGGGCCGTGAGTCCGCAACCGTGATGGTGCCCCAGGCGGCCCCGCCCGCGCAGTCCCGTTCAGCGGTTGGAGCGTGGTCCACCTTGCTGTTGGATGCAACGCACCCCGAGCCCTTGTTCGGCGTGGGGCTCTTGGGCGAGCTTCCACTGAGCGAGGCATTGGCATTGCACATCGACAGCTTCGGGACCGTGACTCGGCTGGAGCTGGAAGAGGCGGATACCAGCGTCAGGGCGCGTTTCGCCTGGACTCGCCTGAGCCTCGCTTTGCAGCTCAGTCGCGGCCCAGCCAATCTCAAGCTGACAGCGGGAGCTGGACCGGCCCTGTCCTGGGCCAGCGCCGACGTGCCCCCGCCCGATGTGGCCCGCGCCGACGTTGGCGCATCCGTGCTGTTCGCCGTTGGCAGCACCTTCACGTATCCCAGCAACCAACCGGTCCAGCTCGGCATCGCGCTCAGAGCCTCCACCCTGGTGCCCTCGGTGCGCCTCGAGCTCCCGTCAGGACCCAGTGCGCCCTTCGGTCGCCTCCTGGGAGAAGCGAGCATCGGACTGGTCATCGCACCGTAGGCAAGGCCAGCGCGCGGCATCCTCGCGCGAGGGCCGGGCGCTGGCGGCGCTCGAGAGTGGCGGAGTCCGTCGAGCAAGCCAAGAAATCTTCATGCCCGCCGGAGCTTCATACGAAAGCTGGCCCCGAAAGACGACGCCCGGTGAGACGGCCACGTCTCCATCTGGCCCGGAGCCATGCGTCGCCCATGTGCGCCTCGGCACACACCTCTTCGGCTTTCGTGGCACGTTCGCGAATGACGCAAGCTACCGGCTTTGCGCCCCCTCTTACCACTGTAGCCTCATCACTACGGACGGGGCTCGCGTATCTATCGCCAACGACTCACCGCCGGAAATGGCATGCCTGCAAAGGTGCTTGGAATGGGTTACAGAAGAATAGCGGCCGAATGCAACCATTCGCTCTACACCCGGGCTCTCCGCGTCCGATTGTGGCAACGGTTGTCAGGTGTAGCTTTGCTCGTGCTTCCCGCGTGCGCCTCGGGTGAGGGCGACACTGGTGGCCCCGGCGGCGTCGGGGCCACGATGGGCGGCACCACGGATGGAACAACGGAATCGGGAGGCGCCACGAGCAGCGGTGCCGGCCAATCGAGCACGGGCGAGGCCACGGGCGGCACGAGTACAGGGACGGGACAGACGAGCACGACTGGTGGAACCGCGGCGGGTGGGAGCGCTACCACCGGGAACGGCACCACCGGGAGTACAGGCGGAAGCGGCGGCTCCGGGAGTGACACCACGGAGAGCAGCACCACCGGGAGTGCGGGCGGCAGCAGCGGCACCACTGGGAGCGGCGGCTCCGGCGGGCAACCCGACACGGGAGGAGCCACGATACACAATGATACATTTTGGGAAGATACTTCGGGCACGCCCATCTACTCGCAAGGTGGCGGCGTGCTTCAGGTCGGCGACACCTATTACTGGTATGGCGTGCAGTACCGCGGCGCAGCAAAGTACGTTGTCGATCAGATCGACAACGACGACATAGGGTTCGAAGGAATCACGACCTACTCTTCGAAGGACTTGGTGCACTGGAAGCACGAAGCCACCGATAAACCGTCCAACGCGGGGGGCTGGTTCGGGCGGCTTGGTGTCGCGTACAACGCGAACACGAAGAAGTACGTGCTGGTAGCCCAAGGCGGCGGGGGAGAATACTTCGCGACCAGCGACTCACCGGCTGGCGGGTTCGTCTACGATCACATCCAGACCAATCCGCCCGGGATCGCCAACGGTTCGACGGGTGACCAGACAGTTTTTCAAGACGACGACGGCCAGGCTTACATCGTCAGCTCGAGCAGCAGCGGACGATCGAATCGATACCTTTCCCCCTTACGGCCCTCCGACTTCCTCGAGATGCAGCAGGCCATCCCGGTCTACAGTGGCGGCGGTCGCGAGGGCAACTGTATGTTCAAGTACGACGGGACATACTACTTTTGCTCTTCGGATCTGCACGGTTGGAACACATCGCAGACCTATTGCGTTTCGGCAACGGACGTTCACGGACCCTGGAGCAAGGAGTTCGTACTGAAGGGCACCGAGCCGGACTACAGCCACGTAACGCAAACGGGCTTTTTCATTTCGGTGAACGGCACCCAGCAGACCACGATCATTTTCGCGGGCGACCGTTGGGCGGACTTTGCCGGCAATGGGATTGGCTTCAATCAGTGGATGCCGATCAGCTTCGACGGAAACGAACCTCTTTTTCATTCGCTGAGCGCGTGGACGATCAATGCCGCCACAGGGGCATGGGAGCCCGCACCTGACAACAACTGGGTGCTCAATCCGACCTTCGAAGCCGATCGCATCTCGGTCACCGATCCCGTCGGCTGGGATGCCTCCGGGGGCTCGAACTCGAAGGACGGGCGTACCGGGCGCTGGTCCTGGCAGGTCTCGGGCAACGGGACCTTGAGCCAGAGCATCGACCTCCCGAACGGCACCTATACGCTGTCGGTGTGGGCCCACAGCAGTGGCGGTGGGGCCGAGCTCTATGCTACCGGCAGTGGCGGGGAGCAATCGGCCATGATCCCCAGCGGCGCGTCGTGGACGGAGGTGATGCTGTCGGACATCGCCGTCACGGATGCAAGCGCCGAAGTCGGCGTCAGGGCCAACGGGCAGACGGTGTACGTCGACGACTTCATGATGAAGCTCCAGTAGTCGGGGCCAGTGGCAGCGCTCCACCAGGCGATCCATCAGAAAAGGACCAAAAGGCGCGCCGCTGAGCTCGAGAAACGAACCGTGCACGCGCGCAGGCGGTGCTCTCAGTCAGCGTGCCAGCCGCGCCACATCCAGACGAGCGTATCGGCAAGCGTCTCATCGAACACCTTCCCATCACAGTGATGGGTGCTCCGGCTGAATACGAACCGGTAGTCGTATCCCTTTGCTGCCAGAGCTGCAGCGGTTCGCTGGTTGGCAATCACCCAATTGTGGTGATCCGCTTCCGGAGTGTCCGCACCATTGTCACCATCGGCAACCTGTAGGGATATGCGCAGCGGCTTCTTTTCGCTGTTCGCAATCAGCTCCAGCCCGGAATGGTACTCCCAAGCGCCCAGCGGGTACATGGCTTCCTCCGGTGCAACGTCGTCTTGTTGATCCACAAAGGTTCCGGAGTAGGTCACCAGGCGACGAAATAGATCCGGGCGGAACCAGCCCATCGTGAGCGCCGCAGCGCTGCCGGAACTGCATCCGATGACCCCCCGGCCCCAGGGGTTGTCTGTCAGGGCCAGGTTCGGATAGGCGGCTCTGATCTCGCTACGATTCAGCACTGCGGGCAGCACTTCATCGTTGATGAAGCGCGCGTAGCGATCGGACATCGTGTCGTATTCCAGACCGCGTTCGCTCCCTTTGCTGTCCGAGCCACCATTCTGGACGGAAATGACGATGAAGGCAGGCAGTTTGCGCGAGGGATCTTGCGACACCGTCAGGTTGTCGAGCGCGTTGCGCAGCATGTCGAGCCGACAGCCAATATCGAAACAATCCCGGCCAGGGGTGGGTCCTTCGCCGTCCTGCACCACCATGAAGGGGGCGGCTGTGCCGTCCACATAGGCGGCGGGAACGTAGACGGTGATGCCACGCTCCGTCCGTACGGGGCTTCTGCGCAGCGATTCGTCGGTGCCGTCGAAGATTTTGCTGTCTGCAAGCGGCATCGTGAAGGAAAAGCTTTTACCTTTTGGGTTGCCTTGATCCGTGAGGTCTGGATCAAGAGTGTAGTCGGGACCGATCGTGAAGTCTCCGTTGCCCTCGACGCCCGGAGCCTCTGTGTACTCTCCTCCTCCACCAGACTCTGCCCCGGTGCCCGCTGAAGGTGACCCGCCGGCTCCCGCTCCGCCGCTGTCGCCGCTAGTGGCTGCGGTTGTCGAAGCGCCGCCAAGGCCGCTCACCGAGCCCGTCGTTCCCCCGGCGTCAGTAGCTGAAGCCGCACCACCGGCTCCTGCCCCGCCGCCAGTGGTTGCGGTTGTCGAAGCGCCGCCAAGGCTGCTCATCGAGCCCGTCATCCCCCCGGTGCCGCCAAGATTCAGACTCCCGCCCGCAGCAGTTGCCCCTCCACCACTCGTTCCGAAGGGAGGAGAGGGAGCCGGCGCTTCGGTGCCGCACGCGAGCACGGTGCCAGCCAGCAGGGGCAGGAAGGTCAGAAGCCGGGCCGTAGGCATAGCGATGTGTGCCCGCAACTCGAGCGATGGGGTGTTCACGTCTGTTAGAGGGTCATACTCGGCCCGAGTTTGACGTTTTTCTGCGACAATCGTATCGCGCAGGCTCGCAATCACGATGAAGGAATCTTGCTCGCGCCTCAGAACTGCGTGATGAACTCCCACGTTACCCCGTACACCCAGGTGCCTTCGTCGTCGTTCGGCGGATAGGTGTGTTTGCCGTCGAAGGTAACCCAGCGAACGGGGTAGTTGCTGGGGCACTCGTAGTCGTAGATGATTTGGCTGCCGCCGTGCTTGGCCTCGGGAACGGAACTGGGAACCGTGCAGCCGTTGTTCGAAACGAACCGGTCTCTAGAGCTGCGCCCTGCGGAAATCGGACAGGTCGGGTCGTCGATGCCGTGCACGCCCATGTAGGCGAGCGGCTCGCCAGTATTTTCCGGGAAGTAGATGTGGTAGTCGGCCGTTTCGTACACGATGACGCCGCGCAAGACATCTTGATGGGTCTGGGCCAGCCCATTCGTGAACATCGCTCCGAAGCTGAAGCCGATTGAAAAAACTCGGGACTTATCGATGCATAGGTCGGATGTGAGTGCCTCGTACAGGTCGTCGAAGTAAACGTGGTCTTTGTCGTCACCGTCACGCCAGGGCGACCCGTCGGTGTAGCCCTGAGGAGCGACCCAGATGACGGAATCTTCAGTGTCGAGCGCGTCGAGTCCCCACCACTTCGACCAATTCTGCACGTCTGACGCACTACCGCCCAGCCAGTGCATTCCAAAGATCAGCCGGTAAGGTTTGTTGGAGTCGTAGTTGTCCGGAAGCTCGAGTATGTATTGTCGATCGAGCCCCGCGCTCGTCATGTGGTGGGTGCCGCTCGACAGAGAAGCAGTGTGCCCACAACCCGTGCTCGGAACGGGGGCGTTGCCGAGCGGGTATCCAGCGCCTCCGCCAGTCCCTCCTGTGGCCGTACCACCAGTCGGCTCTCCGCCCGTGGTGCCTCCGGCTCCCATCCCCCCGCTGGTATTTCCCCCGGTAGTCCCACCGCCAGCGGTCATCCCTCCCGTTGCTTGTCCGCCGGTGGTTGTGTCACCGCTCGTCGCGCCGCCGGCCGTTGCACCCCCCGTTGCCTGTCCACCGGCCGCTGCGCCACCAGTCGTTGCGGTGCTTGTCCCGACGCCGCCGGTCCCAACCATTCCGCCAGTGCCCCCGGCGCCGACTCCGGTCGTTGTCCCCCCCGTCGTCTCAGCGCCGCTGTTTCCGGATACCATCGAGGCACCGACGCCGTCGGACGGCACTTCGCCGTCACTAGCGCAAGCCGCGACCGAGACCGCGCCTAGACTCAGCAGCAGCACCTCTCTAAAATCCGCAGTGCGCATACTCAACAAAAGGGGGGCTGCTGAGCAAACCTTCTCCCGGCGCGGGAAGTCCAAAGAGGCCAGAAAAGACCCATGCCCTTGCACTGCTCGCGACGCTCAGGGGCTGGCCTGAGCCGCAACGAGCTCCCCCTCGGGCTCGATGTAGAGCTTGGTCGTGTCGAGTCCGTCGAGCACGATGGCGGCTTCGAGTGAGCGCACCATGCTCGGCTGCTTCTGCTGCCAGACGAGCTCTCCAGTCGGGGAGAATTCGAGCAGCTGGATGCTGCGGTCCTCGGTGCGATCCGCCTGCGAGTTCACGACGAAGTAGTTGCCACTCGGCATCACGTGAAAGTCGGCGAAGAACTCGGGATACACGGAGCTCGGGGCGTTGACGGTCTGCAGCAACTGCTCGTCTGGACCGTAGATGCGGATAGCCTTGTCATAGCCAGTGGCGATGGCGGTGTTGCCGTTCGCGAGACGCATGGCCTTCCAGACGTGGCGACCCGAGCCCGGCACGGTCACCTCCCAGACGACCTGCCCCTGCGGATTTCCCTCGAAGACCTTGGTGTCGGCCGTCACCATGAAATTTCCCGTTTTGGTGGGGCGGACACAACGGACGTAGTTGTACCCCGCATAGCTGATCTGACTCTGAACGGCGCCCGATGCATCGGCCATCCGCAGCAAGATGGCGTTTCCGGAGACGGAGGCCACCATCGTGGTGCCGTCCGCCAGCCGGTGAGCGTCCTGGGTTCCGCTGAGATTGGTCACGCTCGCCACCCGGACGCCGTCACTCAGTCGGTATTCTTCCCAACCGTTGCTCTTGCCAAAGAGGAGGCGCCCGTTGCCCACGAGCTGAATGTCTCGACCCGACCCGGAGCTCACTCGCCAGTTCATGGCGGGATTGGCATCATTGACGTAGAGGAGCTCACCGGGAACGTCGTTGTAGAGAATGAGCTCCTGGTGCATGACAGGACCGCCTCCCGAGCCGCCCGTGCCACCCGAAGCACCGCCACCACTTGAACCGCCGCCGCTGGCGCTCATGCCACCCCCTGCGCCGCCACCCCCCAAGCCGCTCCCGCCCGCGCCCGTGGCCATGCCAGTGCCATTCGAAGCGCCGCCACTTCCCGCGCCGCCACTGGAAGAGCTGCTGCCCGTGGTGCCAACCGTGACGCTGCCCGTGGTACCTATCCCCGCGTCTGTCACTCCGCCGATGCTCGACGCGCCGCTCGAACTTTGGGCGCCGCTTCCGGTGGAGGCGTTGGCCGTCCCGGCAACGGTGGTCACGCCGGCCGTGTCCGCGGCGGTCCCCGCTCCGAAGCCGGATCCGCCGCTGCCCGGGGCCCCGTCGCCGGGATCTGTCGATGGTGAGCTACACCCCGTCCATATGAGCAGGAGTGCGACCATCGCGGCGATCGGCACGGAGACCGACCCACGAGTCGCCGTGTTCCCGTTCAACATCCGTGTTCTGCTCTTCATTTCGATCAACTCGGGGCTACGGTTGGAGGACCCAGGTCAGGACGGAATCGAACAGCTTCTTCCCGTCGTCGTTCAGGCTGGCGGCCATGGCCTCGCGGATTGCAAACCCGGCGCGCTTGGCCGGCGCCGTCATGCCCACCATCTGGCTTCCCGCCGTGTAGCCGAAGATCACGACTTGCTCGGCGTTGCCGACGACGGTTGCGCCTCTGAGCGCGGTCGGCGCGGGGATGCCCCAGCCCAGATCGCCGGAACCGGATATAACGACGTTACCGGTAAAGGCTCCGACGAGCTCGGATGCACCATCGAGGACGGCCACGGCGGTCTGGCCGTCCGTGGCACCCCAGTCGTTGCGCTCCGTCATGTTCTGATTTCTGTATTGGCCGTTCTCGACGCAGAGAATCGGCACATTGACGTCCCGGAGCTTGGTGCCGAGCGGCCCAGATTCTGCGCTGCTCGAGATGACGATCAGCGCCATGTCCTCCACGTCAGCAGCTGTAACCGCGGCATCAGCGAAAATCTCGGGTTCGAAGCCATGCGTGCGAATCACATCGAGCATCACGTTGTCGCCCGCGGTGGGAGTGCCCGATCCCCGCACGATCATCGCGGAGCTGAGGTTCGGGGTCCCGGTGCCGCCGGCTGTGTTCGCTCCGCCCTGGCTCGTGTTGCCGCCGCCGCCTCCCCCGCCGAGCCCTGCGCTCGACCCGCCAGCCCCGGTGCCCGCCGAGCCGCTCGCCCCGCCGGCAGTGCTGCCTGCGAACCCGCTCGCCCCGCCGGCTGTATTGCTCGCCGAGCCGCTCGCCCCGCCGGCTGGGCTACCCCCCGCCCCGGTCGTGGCGCTCGACCCCATCGCACCAGCCGTGCCCCCTGGGCTGCTCGAACTGCTCGAGCCAATCGTACCTCCGGCGGTACTGGCTTCGCTCGTCGTGTCACCCAATCCGCCGTCGCCGCCGCTGGTTCCGGACACATTGCCGTTGCCACCTCCGGTGACGCCGCCCGTCACCCCTGATGTGCCGACCACGGAGCCTGCCGAGCTTTGCCCGTCGTTCGTGGAGCTGCACGCGAGCAGGCTCGTCGCGACGCACACCAGGAGGGCCGCGGTCGAGCGAAGCGCGGACGAAGCTTGCGCGGAACGCATGCGCTACGCGAGCTCCAGCCCCTGGAGCACTCCGCAACTCGGGTCGGAGCCGAAACCATCGACCGGATCGCCCATGATGTTGTGGAGCGTACAGCCCAGGCGGTGATGAGGTTGAGTGCCCGACTCGGCGACGTAACCCGTGCGCGCGAGCCGTCCCGCGGCGCCGCCCATCAACACGAGCGGGTATCCCTCGGTTCCATGGGGGCCCGTCGCGATTTCGTTGCCCCAGACCACGAGCGAATTGTCGAGCGCGGTTTTCCCGCTGTCCTGAGGGAACGAGTCGAGCCGCCCCGCGAGGTCCGTGAAGATCTCCGTGTGGTACTTGCCAACCTCGACCATCACGCTGGCGGCGGTTGAGTCGCTTCCGTTGTCCTTGTGGGCGATTTCGTCGTGGAAGTCCGAGCGCATCCCGGGAATGTTGAGCCAGTTGTAGTGAAAGTGTTCCCCTCCGCGCCCCAGCTGAAAAGTGAGTATACCCACCATATTGCAGGCCACAGTGTTGGCGATGAACTCCATGAACAGACGAGTCAACGTGTCCGCGTTCGCTTCGTTTCCCTGTCCACTGGTGGGAACGTTCAGCTCGGACGGCATCATCTCGCTGCAGTCGAGCCCCGCCGTCGTCCCGCCGCCCGACATTGCCTGACCAGACAGACGTTTTTCGAATTCCTGGAGCGCCGTGAGATGCGCATCCACTTTCGCGCGCTCCGCCGTTCCCAGCCGGCCCTGCAGCGCCGTCAGGTCGGCCGCGACCGCGTCGAGCACGGACTTTCGCTGCGCTAGCCTGCGAGCCGCCGCGGCAGCGACGTCGGGGTCGGTGCTGGGCGGGGCGAGGGATCCGAAGACTTTCGAGTAGAGCGAGTAGATGTTGAGCTCGCAGGGAAGCTGCTGCCCAGCCGATGCGCAGCTGAACGAGACGCGCCCAGCATTGATCGTCCGATAGTCTGCGGCGTGGACGCCGCAGTGGATGTTGGGGAAGGGGTTCTGGAAGGTGAGCTTTTTGGTAAGAACCTGGTCGATAGAGGGACCGCCGCCGAACTTGTCCGAGCCCTTCGCTATGTTGTCGTAGCCGGAGTAAAGGCCGTGGAAGCCCCAGTCGTGACCGTTGCCATCGGGATTTCCCATCTTCTTCAGGTTCACGCCGCGCACGAGCGTGACCTTCTGCCCGACTGCTGGATCGGTGAGAAGCGTCGCGAGAATCTCGGAGGTCCAGGCGCCGTTTGCCGGCCAGAACTTGTCCTGATGAACGCCGTTGGTCTGCATCAGCAAGACGAGGTTCGGCCGAACATCAGGTGAAGGTTGAGCGAACGCTTGCTTGAGAAAATACGGGACGAACAGCGTCGCTCCCGCAGCTTTGAGCAGCCTCCGCCGCGAGAACTGCGGATTGGCTTCGGGTTTCATCGGTCGTCCTTTCGGGTCGTAAAGGTCGGATCGGCAACGCTCGTCAGCACGAGGTCGCGCAGGGTTTCGCCTCCTTCGCGGAACGCGCGTGACCAATCGTCGACCACGCACTGATCCGCGGCCGCCGGACGGCGCGCCATGGCGAAACGGAAGTAGTGCTCCACCATGCAGTGGGCGAACGTCTCACTCCCCAAGAGCTTGTTCGAGAGGTCGATGACGCCCTCGAAAGGCCCGTCGATGTCCGTGCCGACAAGCTCACCGCTGGAGTCCACCTCCAATCCGTTCTCCGTCGTTCGAAACCGACCGATACCGTCCATATCCTCGAGCCCGAAGCCGATCGGGTCGAACTGGGCGTGGCAGGCGCGGCAAGCCCCATCGCTGGCGTGCTGTTCGAACTTCTGGCGCGTCGTAATGGACGTATCGCCAGTTTGGATCGGATTGGCAGCGATTATAGCAACCGCCGAGGCTGGCGGCGATGGCACATCGGTGCACAGAAGCTGACGGCGGACGAATAGCCCACGTTCTATCGGTCCCGAGTGATCGCGCGCCGAGTGGTACGTCAGCAGGCCCGGCAGTGAGAGCACGCCGCCGCGCCGCGCGGGATCGAACCCGACACCGGGCGTGTAGTCGGAGCCGTAGATGGGCAGAAGCTCCGACGGCACGAGCGTGCTCGGCGCCGTCATGAGCCCTGCGAGAGTGCCGTTGCCCGCGTCGATCTGTGCAGTCAGGAAGGCGTCGAACTCCTGCTGCATGGCCGAGACGACGGTGGGTGTCAGCTCCGGGAAGAATTCGGGCGATTTGGGCGCTTCGGCGATCGGCCCCATGTCCAGCCAGCCAACGACGAAGCGCCGGAGCGCGTCCTGCCCCTCGGGCGTACCGAGCAATCGCTGCGCCTCCGCGCGCAAGGCGTCCGGCGTCGAGAGCTCGCCGCGCTCCGCCTTGTCGAGCAAGACGGCGTCCGGCCGATGGCCGGTCAAAAGGAACGAGAGTTGCGACGCGGTCTCGTAGTCGGTGAGCTGCAAGGGCTGACCAGGCGTGGCGGGCGCATTCGGCGCGCCGAGCTCGCTCACGTAGATGAGGTTCGGCGATTGCAGAACCACCTCGATCACCAAACGAACCGACTCGGCGTAGTCCTCGCCCAGGGCGGCCACCTGACTCATTCGGTCCGCCTCGTCCGTCGTCGGAGGCCTCCCGTAGGCACGGGTCGCGAACGACTGTATGAAGCTGTCGAGGCAAGCGGCAGAGCCGCTCGGCTCGGTGCATGGCGCCACGGTCTCCACGTTCGCTTCGCTGGCGAGACTGGCAGCGAGATCCGAAATGGTTTCGGCGAGCAACCCGTTGACGCGCAAAGCGCTATCTTGGTTATCGAAGCCGCTGAGGGTCGGCTCCGCCGGCAGGGTTGCGAGCGCTTCATCCTTTGCGGAGGCGTCCAAAAGGTCGCCGACGACGCTCGCGTACTCGCGCCAGGAAAGGCGACGAAGCCGACGGCTGGTCAAGCCATCTCCGCACTGAGCCGATCCCGTGGTACCGGTTCCACTAGTGCCCCCTGTGCCCATCGTCGTCGTGCCCACACCACCGCTCGCGGATGCCGTGCCGGAGGTCCCGGTGGGGTCGCCGGGCGTGCCCCCCGAGGTCACGCCGCCTTCGGTTCCGGTCGTTCCTGTCTCACCCGACGGCGGCACAGTGCTGCCACCGTCGATCGTGCCCGTGCAAGCACTTCCGCAGCAGAGTAGCGCTCCGAATAATAGTATTCTCATCTATGACCTCGCGTTTCGAAAGATCGAGCACGCGGTTTGGGAGCTTGGACACCGCGGGACACGATCGAGGGCCAGGGATCGAAACGCCGAAGGCAAACTCACTCCCCTCCCGTCCCCTCACCGGCGTCGTCGCGGCTGAAGACAAAGGTTTCGCGCCTTGCTCGGGTCCAACCCTGTCGACTCGACGACTGGCGACGTTTGATTGGGCACCCAGAGGTGTCGACCGAACTCGGTTCGTCCCCTACTCTGTCCAGGTTCCCGCCCCGACATCCAGCTGCCACGCCTCGCGGTATGTCGGAAGAGAAATCTCCGTCCCATCGAAAATCAAGGGCTGAACGACGTAGGTGGCGAGGTCGTTGTGGCGCCCGGGAGCGGCAGTGCTTTCGGTTCCGTCCCAGTGGTCTCCGAGGTATACGTACACGGTGCCCTCACAGCCCTCGACGGGTTGGACCCAGGTGACCTGCGAGAGCCAAGTGCGTTCGTCGGAAATCTCGTTTCCGGGATCCGCCACCGGCGCGAGATAGCCACGATATGTCCAGGGCCCAGTCATGGCGGGCGCGGTCGAGTAGAAGTTGTTGTTCGCGCGCCATCCCGTCTTGTACGAGCCGAGCCAGTAGTACCTGCCGTCGGCTTTGAAGACAGTGGGGGATTCGGCGCCGCCCGAGGGACCATTGACTGCGGAAACCGACTGATCCGAAAGCCAACTGTGGCAGTCCTCTGCAAGCGGATAGACGTGTCCACTTTCGGTCAGAACATAGGCACCCGTCGAGTCAGCGAACGCACTGATGTCGCTGTGAACGATGAGCTGCCCACTCGCGTTGCGGAGCGGCCCTTGGTAGGTGTAC
This sequence comes from uncultured delta proteobacterium, assembly GCA_963809955.1. Taxonomy (GTDB): domain Bacteria; phylum Myxococcota_A; class Polyangia; order Polyangiales; family Polyangiaceae; genus JAICQQ01. Next base: position 107,351 of record CAWELQ010000020.1, on the reverse strand, counting down.
TGGCCGTTGACGACGGACGACGTTGCGTACACTACCTCCTTGTCGGATTGGTAGTCCTCGGAAGCGGCATGCGCGTAGAGCACGAATTCTCCGCTGGCCGGGCACTTGATGATGTGCGGGCGCTCACCGATGCGGTTCGGGCCGAGCTCGCCGCTTGGCTGCGTGGGCAGGATGATTCCCTCGCTGCTCCACGTTGCGAGGTCGCGCGATGAGTACATGGCAAAGCCGTGGAAGGTGTGGTCTGTCGTGGCACTCAGAAAAAACTCTCCATGTAGGTAGAAGGTTCCATCTACTTCGATGATGCCGCCACCATGCGCGTTGACGCGCTCCCCAGCGGTGTCCATGAACGCGATGCCGGCTGCAAGCTCGCCGGAAAGAGTACCGACCGGACCGGAGCAGCCCCCGCCCGAGCCCACGCCCATCACTCCTCCGGCGCCGCCCGAGCCACCACCAGTCGTGGCCGCCGCCGTCGCCGAGCCTGCCATGCCCCCCGCTGTCACCCCTCCGGTCGTCGCCCCGCTGGTGCTTGATGCTCCTCCTCGAGCGGACGTGTCGGTCGATGCCCCACCGGCGGACACTCCCGTGGTCGTGGTGCCTCCCAGTGAGTCTGCGTTGCTGGTCGAGACGGCGCTCATCCACACTCCTCCCACCGAGGTCTCGACTCCGATCATCCCGTCGCTTGCCGTGCCGGTGTCCGTCGACATCGTCGTGCTGTGGCTTACGGATGGATCGTCTGCTTGCGAACAGGACGACAAGGGCAAAGCAATCAGACTGAGCGAAGCGATTCGCCGTTTCACGGAGCGCATTGATCTCTTACACAAGGAACGATGTTCGTGCATGGCGCCCTCGTCGAGTGACGGGCAGGCTGCTTGTCACGACCGGTCGACGAACCAAAGCATCGATGGGCCAGCAGGCGCCATCCAGGTATCCCGAAAGCGGGTGACCCGCGGCAAGACACTCAATCTGACGGGTAGGGGCCAACAAAGTGTGAGGAGGCCTCCTCGGGGTTCGGATTGCAACTGCGCAGACAGATTCCGTCCTGGTTACTTCGGCCTCCGCGTGAAGCTGCAGGCACAAGATATCGCTAACTCTCTCCCTTCTATTAGGTGTCAGAGCACCTTCACCTCGTCTCGATTTACCTACATGCCTACCCAAGTCGGGACGGGATCAGGCTCGAACGATACGCTTCATCCTATGTAACCCCGATCGCGCAGCTCGACTGGGAACGATTTCGTGAAATGCCCGACCGCAATCCCACGATCAGACCACTTAGTAGACCATACCTAGCCCATACCTAGCCCTGCACACCTTCTCACGTGGTCTCGGCTAGGGACAACTCGGACAGAGACAAATATGACGAACCTGATCATCCGCTCGCGCCACCGCCGATACCGAGCAGGTGCTTGCGCCGGTTATTGTCTGGTGATTTCGATGGGGGCCCTGGGTTGCACCGGCTCGATTGATCCAGCAGGGACTTCGCTCGACCCCGCGGGGTCCAGCGGCACATCGACGGGGCCCGGAGCACCGACGGGTGGTGACGCATCGACGACCACCAGCGCGGGTAGCGGTGGTTCTGGCGCAACCGGGAGCACGAGCGCTGGCACTAGCAGCGGCGCCGGTGGTTCCGTGCCGGGCGAGGTGACGCTCGATTCGGGGCGCACCGTGCTCCGCCGCCTGACGGCTCCGGAATACGACAACACGGTCCGAGACCTGCTAGCCACGACCTTGCAGCCAGCGGCGGATTTCACAGACGCCGACATCATTTCCCAGGAAGGCTTCGATTCGATAGGCGCAGTGCTCGCGCTTCCGCCGGTCCTGGTCGAGCAGTACGAGGCCTCAGCCCGATCGCTCATCGATGAGCTGTTCGCGCGGCCCGACGGTGACGCTGCCAAGGCAGGCATATTGACTTGTACCACGAGCGACGCTGCTTGCGCCCGGTCGGTGCTGGAGAGCTTTGCCGCGCGTGCGTTCAGACGTCCGGTCGACAGCGCCGAGGTGGATCGCTTGATGGCGCTGAAGGACACGGTCGACGCTCTGGGAGGGCCGGCCGAAGACGGCTTGAAGGCGGCCATGGTGGGCGTGCTGCTTTCGCCTCACTTCCTCTTCCGGGTCGAGCGGTTCGCACCTGGCGATACATCCGCGCGCCCCGTCTCCGGGCCTGAGCTGGCCACGCGGCTTTCCTACTTCCTTTGGTCGACCATGCCGGATGACGACCTGAACCAGCTGGCCCAAGCAGGGACTCTGACGGACAACTTGGCGGCGCAGGTCGATCGCATGCTCGACAGCGACAAGGCGGAACAGTTCGCCGTCAACTTTGGTGGGCAGTGGTTAGGGCTCCGTCACATGAAAGAGCTGCAGCCACCGTCCCAATCCGTATACCCGCAGTACGACGAAGCCCTGAGAGACGCGGCGAAGCAGGAGACGCAGCTGTTCTTCGAAAAGCTGGTTACCGATGGCGCACCTCTTACCGACCTATTGACGGCCGACTATTCGTTCGTCAATGCGCGATTGGCCGAGCACTATGGGGTTCCCTTCAACGGTGGAGGGTTCACGGAGGTTTCGCTGGCCGACACTCCGCGCCGGGGGTTCTTCACTCAAACCAGCTTCCTGATGAACAACTCTCATCCCGGCAGCACTTCGCCTGCGCGCCGAGGCGACAGGGTGCTCGACGGTTTCATGTGCGATGGCCTGCCACCTCCCCCCGTCGGAGTCGTCACGGACCTTCCCGAGCCCGATCCGGGCATGACGCGCCGCGAGCAGCTGGAGCTTCACCGTGCAGCTCCCAGCTGTGCCGGCTGTCACAATGCCCTCGACCCGATCGGTTTCGGATTCGAAAACTTCGACGGCATTGGCGCCTATCGGACGGAGGAAAACGGTGCGGCGGTCGACGCCTCCGGAGTACTGCCGACTCCTGCGGGCGATGTCGCGTTCACGGGGGCCGTGGAGCTGGCCTCGCTGCTGGCCCAGGATCCTCGCTACGGCAGGTGCGTTACCGAGAAGCTCCTCACATACGCCGTCGGCAGGAGCTTCGCTTCGGCCGACGCGAAGGCATACACCGTCGCGCTCACCGACCTCGGGGTGAACGAGGGCAACTTGGATTGGCGAAGCCGGATCAAGCTAATTGTCGGAAGCCAGGCATTCCTGACTGGCCGCGGAGAAGCACAATGATGAATAAGTTCGTAAAAACCGCCGGTAAAAGGGCGCTCAGGGAGCGCCAAATCGCTCGTCACCGAAAGGCTCACTTCCTGGCCAATCGTCATCTGCACAGGCGCACGTTCCTGGGCAGCGCAGCCGCTGTGATCGGTTTGCCGTTCCTCGACTCCGCGTTCAGGGGAATGCGCGAGGCGCACGCGGCGGCCGACTGCGCAGCCACTCAGCGTTTCCTGGCGTGGTTCCTGCCGTGTGGCATTCACATGCCTGACTGGACGCCCACAACGACCGGGCAAGGCTGGACGCCGCCCTACATCTTAGAGCCGCTCGCGCCGGTGCAGAACAAGCTCATGGTCGTGACTGGCCTCGACCATCACAATCTGTCGATGCCTGGTGAGCCGCCCGGCGGTCACGGTTCCGGGACGGGAGCGTTCCTGACCATGCGCCCTGTGCACAACAACGAGAACGACCCGAATCGAACCAGCCTCGACCAGGTCATCGCGCAGCAGGCGACCGCCACCTGCAATCGCCCCTTGCCGTCCGTGCAGCTGGGCCCAGAGGTGCATGGCGAAGGCTGCGATCACACCGACTGTTCCTTCCTCGAAACCATTTCCTGGGATCACGACACGCCGCTGCCCATGGAGGGCGACCCGGTGCGAGCCTTCAATCGCTTGTTCGAAGGCGTCGATGCGGGAGAGGTCAACTCCGATAGCGACGCGGAGGCGGAACGGCGCGTGGCGGTGCGTTCGAGCGTGCTCGACTACGTGAGTGGCGAGGCGGAGACGTTGAAGCTCGATCTCGGCCAGGATGATCGCGCCAAACTGGACGAGTACCTGACTGGCATTCGCGAGCTAGAGACGCGCATCGGCAACCTTGGAGGGGGTAGCACCGTGTCCTGCGAGGTGCCGGCAATGCCCGCGAAGGACGCTCCCTATCAGGACCTGGTGAAGGTCCTCGCAGACTTGATGGCGATGGCCTTCATCTGTGATCAGACCCGGGTCGGTTCATTCATCATGGCGCGCGGAACCAGCATGGTGAACTTCGAGTGGTTGGTCAACAAATCCTCGGAGCATCACCTGATATCCCATCACGGCATGCAGCAATCCAATTTCGACATCCTGCGCGAAATCGGACGTTGGGAGATGGAGGTCTTCAGTGCCTTCTTGCAGAAGCTCGATTCCGCCATCGAGTCCGATGGAACCAGCGTGCTCGACAAAACACTGGTCTACTGCAGCAGCGAGATCGGAGACGGCAACGGCCACTGGAAGTTCGACGTGCCCGTGATCACCGCGGGCAGCGCCAATGGCCGCTTCAAGGCGGACGGCTCCCACATCATGTATACGGACATGACGTTTCCGCGCCCGGTCACTGGACCCCGAGGCGGGCCAGTGACCGCTCGCCTGATGGTATCGATCCTCAACGCCTTCGATATCAACGTCAACGTGTTCGGTATGGCCGAAGAAGGCAACCTGAACGACGATTTCTTGGTGAGCTGAGCGGGACGCCGCTCGGCTCAGAGCGACGATGCCGACCCCCCAAAAACGACTCGTTGCAGCCCTTCTGGCGCTTTTCGCCCTTGTTGCCTCCGGTGAGGCGGCAGCGTATAGCTGTCCGCAGAGTCCATCTCCGCCGCGGACGGAAACCTATCGAGGCTTCCTTGGTCGGGTTTACGAGCTTGACGGCCAAGAGCTCCCCTACCGCCTCTACGTCCCGGAGAACTACGACCCCGCCGTTGCCTATCCGCTGGTCCTCTACCTGCACCATGCCGGGCTGGCGGGCTCGGATTCACACAACGACTCTGGGTGGGACAACTGCGTGCAGCTCACGTCCGAAATCGGATCGGGCGATGATTACGGTGGGGTCTTCACGAATACGGCAATCGACGAGGACGGCAAGCCCTTCCAGACTCAGGAACGCTATCCCCACTTCTTGCTAGCGCCGCATGCTGAAAGCCCGGCGTACGGATTCGGCGGTGGGGGCGAAGGCTCCGCCTCCGGACCGGCGCATCCGACTCGGCCGCTCTTGATGGGGATACTCGACGACGTCCAGGCCGAATTCAACATCGACCCGGGACGCCTGTACGTCACCGGGATTTCGATGGGCTGCTACGGAACCTGGGACCTCATCATGCGCAATCCGGAAATGTTTGCAGCCGCATCTCCGCAGTCCTGTCGGGGCGATCCAGACACCTCGCTCTTGGCTGCGCTGAAGGACATGCCCATCTGGTCCATGTGCGGCACCAACGACAGCTACTTCGACGGTGCACAGGCGATGGCAGACGGAATGGAGCAGGTTGGAGCGACCGCATTCACCTTCACCGCCATGCAAGGCGTCGGCCACTCCATCAACGATCGCGGTTACGACTATCCAGGCTTCGTCGATTGGATGTTTGCGCAGCGGCTCGAGTCCGTACCCCCTGCCGACACGGCGGGCAGCGGCGGAACGGGCGGAATGACCGCCAGCACTGGCGGTGGCTTTGGGGGGGAGTCGAGTACTGGAGATCAGGCTACGTCCGCAGGCGGCATTTCCGCCGGTGGCACGGCTTCGATGGCGACTGGAAGCACGGAAACCGGCGCGGGAGGCGCGTCGTCCACGTTGACTGCTACAGCCAGCATGGCGACGGCGAGCACTGGCAGCACGGGGCCGGCCGCCACCGCAACCAGCGCCAGCGATACTGTGTCCGCCACCATGACCAACAGCACGGCCAGTTCAGTTGGCGGAGGTGCGATGCCCCCCGGGGTGGCAAGCGGCGAGTCCGAGGCTGGCTGCGCCTGCCACGCGGCACCTATTCGTCAGGGCGGTTGGTCCTTCTTCGGAAGCTCACTGCTCGTGGGGCTGCTCTTGGGTCGGCGCAGGAATCGCTTCCCAGATCCAGACCCAGATGCACCCCCAGCCAGGGCGAAGCTGGTTGAAAATAGCTGAAGGATTTATCTATGACTGTCACCACGCTGCCCCGGCGCCCCACTTGCGCCACACTTGCCTGCTTCATCTTCGGGTTCGTGGGATGTTCCGATAACCAGGGAGAGGATGGGTATGGGGGCGAGGGCGCCCCCAGCGGAACGGCGACGCTCAGCGGCTCCTCGACGAGCACCGCGACTAGCGTCACCGGCACGTCGACGACCGGCGACATGGCAGGTCCAACCACTTCGGGTGCGGGCGGCAACCAGGCGCAGGGTGGCAGCCAGAACCAAGGCGGCGACCAGAACCAGGGCGGCACGCAGGCTGCAGGAGGCGGTCCCCAGGGGCAGGGTGGCACATCTACGGGCGCGGCTGGGTTCGGCGGGTCATCCACTCTGACGGTCACCTCGGGTGGAATGGGAGGAATGGACCCGGGCGGGCAAGGTGGGAACGGCGCAGGGGGTGCAACCGTCACGAGCGGTGGTTCCGACGGAGGGGGCAGCGGCTGTCCTGCCGACAGCGTCGTCTGTGAGGGGTTCGAAGGTTACGCGTCCGGGAGTCCACCGGAAGGTGATTGGGATGCCAGGCTGCGCGGTAGTGGCAGCGTCGTAGTCGACACGACCCGGGCGTTCAGCGGCGCTCAGTCGCTGCACGTCACGGGAAAGTTGAATGCAGACGAGGCGAACATCGCGAAGGCAATCGAGACCCAGAGCGAAGTCCTGCACGTGCGCTTCATGATGTATACCGTGAGCTATCCAGCATCGAGCGGCGTGCATACGCGGCTGTCGGAGCTCGGCCTCCCCGACCTCGCCACCGGGAACCCCTACACTGGGTACTCTCTGTCGACATATAACGGGACTGCCATCGAGAAGGTCAATTCCATCTATCTGCGCGACACCGGCACGCACATGGACGACCCGGACCTCAAGAATCGCTGGGTCTGTTGGGAGTATGGTATCGACAAGACCGGGGGCGAAGGCAATGTGGAGGTCCATATCTGGGTGGACGGACGCGACCTCCCGCTGAGCCCCGCCGGGAGCTCCAGCCACGGAATGACTTCTGCGAGCTGGGATCCCATCGACTTCGACCGTTTCATGATTGGGCTCTTTGGGTACCAAGCCGATGAGCAGCGGGCGGATTACTGGCTCGATGACGTGCTCGTCACCCCCGCGCGGGTTGGCTGTCCGGAGGTGTCCCAGAACGGGCCGTAGCGGCTCGCACGGCGAATGTCCTGCGATCGCATTGCCAGACCAACGACCACGACCGCATCGCCCCTGACCCCAACGCAAAGAGCTACCGACGAAGCTCTGAGCGCGTGGCGCACGCCAGCAGCACGCTGGGCGAGAACAGCTCCCGGAACCGTCGTCGCTGAACCTAGATCAACACCTATTCGCCAATTGCAGGAGAATGACTCATGTCCGACCGCCCTCATTTGACCGGTTTCGCACCTCGCCAGGCACAGGCCTACGCCACGCTGCTCCTGACGGGTGTGATCGCCATAGGCTGCGCGAGCGATAACGGCAGCGGCGGGCCCGGAACCAGCGGTGCCTCCGCCGTGACGGGCGGCTCGGGGATGGGCGGTACGGCGACGACTACCGGCGGGAGTACGAGCGCTGGGGTTACGACGAGTGCTGGAGTTACGACGAGCACCAGCACCGGCAGCGTGACCGCCGGCAACACGAGCACCGGCAGCACGACCGGCGGCAGCACCAGCACCGGCAGCACCAGCACCGGCGGAAGCACCAGCACCGGCGGCATGACGGGATTGGGCGGGAGTGCAGGCATCGGCGGCGGGGTCACGGGATCGGGCGGTATGGGAGCGGGAGGAGTAGGCGGCGCGTCGGGTGGGATGACCGGTGGCGGCGGCTCGAGCGGCACCGATTGCTCGGCCTTCCAACTGTGCGACACCTTCGAGGCCGACTCCCTCGACATGGACCTGTGGCAAATGAGCGGAAGGGGCTTTACCGGGACCGTCGACACCGACCAGGCGCACAGCGGTACGCATTCGTTTCACGTCGTCGCGCCGAACATGACAGGCAGCGCATTCATCAAGGAGACCAAGACCTTTCCCACGAGCGACTTCTGGGGGAGAGCCTGGCTTCGCTTCAAGGGCCCAGAGGGTGGGCACCAGGTGTTCATCATCGTTGACACGCAGGATCAGGAAATGCGCGTCCTCAACCGCAGAGACGGCAGGGAGACCTTCGCGGTGAACGTCCAATCAACCGACAAGTGGTACTCGTCAGCGACGGAGATTCCGCAGGAGACGTGGTTTTGCTACGAATGGCACGTTACGGAAGCTGCGACGACGGTCTATTTCAACGGCACCGAGCTCTCTGATATCGATGCGCCCGGCATCTCCGGACCAGCAACTGCGCTGAGTCTTGGGTTCCAACGCTGGCAAGCTGGGGCGGAGGGCGACATCTGGATCGACGACGTCGCCGTCAACGACACTCAGATCGGTTGCGACTGAGAGATGCGGCGCTTCCCGGCACAGCGTTCGCCTGACGATCCGCTCCTCGTATCTCCGATGCTTCGAAACCGCCTCCTAGCCACCATTTTGCTGGCGCTTGCGCTCGTCGGCTGGGGGTGCAGTGACTCCAAAGCAGGCTCTCCTGCCGCGAGCGCGGGCGAAGCGGGCGCGGGTGGACAAGGTGCTGGAGGTGCGAGCGCGGCTAGCTTGCCATCGAGCTTTGACTGGACCTCCACGAAGCCGCTCATCACTGCCATTCCGGACGCCGATCACCCCATCCTTTCCGTCAAGGATCCTTCCGTGGTTTTCTTTCAGGATGAGTGGCATGTGTTCGCGACCACTGCGGACGAAGACGGCAAGTGGAGCATGGTGTACCTGCACTTCCACGACTGGTCGGAGGCCAAAGACGCCGAACCCTACTACCTGGACCAAAGCCCAGCATTGCGCGGGTACCACGCCGCGCCGCAGATCTTCTATTTCGCCCCCCAGAAGCGCTGGTACCTGATCTTTCAATCGGGACAGCCTCAGTACACGACGACCGAGGACTTGACCGATCCCCAGAGCTGGGCGCCTCCCAAGAATTTCTTCGCTGGTGAACCCGAGATCGTCACCGAGAACAGCGGGGAGGGAAATTGGCTCGACTTCTGGATTATTTGCGATGACGCAAAGTGTCACCTGTTCTTTACCGACGACAATGGCCACCTGTACCGGAGCGATACTGCCATCGATGAGTTTCCAAAGGGGTTCGGCGACCCCGAAATAGTCATCGACGGGACCAAGGACACGGTGTTCGAGGGAAGCTCGACGTACCGCGTCGGGCAAGGTGGCGGCTACCTCACGCTCGTCGAAGCCTTTGGCAGCATTGGAGAGCGCTACTACCGAGCGTTCGTTGCCGACAGCCTGGAAGGTGAGTGGACTCCACTGGCAGCCAGCATCGACAACCCGTTCGCCGCTCGCAGCAATGTGACATTCGCGGGCGAGGCCTGGACCCAGGATATCAGCCACGGCGAGCTGCTGCGCGATGGTTACGACCAGACTCTCACCATCGATCCCGAAAACCTACGCTTCCTCTACCAAGGAGTCGATCCGTCCAAGACCGGCGTCGAATACTTCCAGCTACCCTATCAGCTCGGGCTCTTGACTTACACCGAGATGCCGACGGAGGCCCCCGAGACTCCGGAGGGCCGTTCGGTCTGCGACGGCGCAACCACCGAAGCAACCGAGAAGAACATCGCAGACTTCGATGACGGAACGCTTTCGGGTTGGTGGGCCAGTTACGATAGCGCACCTGAATCCAGCAACGAGCCTCTTGCCAGCGAATCTCCTGGAGCGAACCAAAGCAGTCATGCTCTGCACTTCGCGGGGACGGGCCACACGACGTGGGGCGCGAACTTCGGCACCACGCTGGGTTGCACCGACACTTCGAAATTCGATGGAGTCTCCTTCTATGCCAAGGGCACCTCGGGAGAGAAGGACGAGCTCCACGTCATGATCCAGGTTGCCGCGGCTCTCCCCGTAACCTCGGGGGGTGACTGCTACGAAGACTGCTACAGCCACCCCCGCACCACCGTCGAGTTGACGCCGACTGGGTGCGCTATGACATCCCGTTCAGCGACTTCACCTACCCCGGTTGGGGCGTGAGCGCCTCCTATGAAGGCACTCTAATGGGCTTCGTCTTCGAGTCCTCGGGTCCGGACTTCGACGTCTGGGTGGATGAGGTGGACTTGTACGCCGGTGGCGGAGCTGGGGGCTCTAGCAGCTTCGAGGGTAGTGGGGGCGCGGCGGGTGCTGCTGCGGCAGGCGACTAACGCCCCTGAGGAAAGTGTTCCCATTACGAGCTCCCACGCGATGGCAATACGCACTTCGACACACTGCCCACAGCTGCAAGATTGTGCAGAAGTGAATGGGTGTCGCAAGCATTCCGAAAATGCCGTGACCTAGCCACCGCTGAGCGCGTCATTCGCGGTTTCGTTGCCAGGTCGTCCACTCTGGTTCCTCCTTCGCCAAGCTCTCATGAACCTTCTTGCGTGCGGTGCGTATTCGCGCCCAAACGGTGTTGACGGGAACCTCCTGGCCCGCCGCGATGGCACGGCCAAGCTCCCCCTCGACCTCAAAGCGGACCAAAGCGTCGCGCTGCTTCTCGTTCAACGCATCCAGAGCTCGCTGCACGGCATGCCCCTTTTCTTGTGTCTCCAAAACCTCCTCCGGTCCCGCAGCCAGGTCCAGAGCCTCGTCCGATCTCACATCGCCCATCTGAACCGTCGTCAGCCAGCGGGAGCGCCAGTAGTCCCGGACCTTGCGGCGTGTGATCTGAAAGAGCCAGGCGCCGGGTTTGCGCCCGTCAAAGGTGGAGAAGCGACGGTGGGCGATCAAAAAGATTTCCTGGACTAGGTCCTCCGCGTCCGCTGACACGCGCTTTTTTTCGACCCAGTGCCTCACCTGAGACGCCCACTGACGATAGAGGGCGTCGAAGTCTGTCGGCCTGCGTTGCCCACTGCGAGCACGCGCATCCGGCGTCCGCTGTATGAGCGCCACGGCCGTTTCAAGGGGACCGCGGTCACGATCCTTGCTGCCTCTGACACGCTAGATGAGATTTACTAGTTTGCTTCGATCGGACCAAGTTCTTCCACTTTCACTCCCCTCCTGCTGCGGAACACACTTGCTCGAACTCGGCCCATCACGTCGAGAGGCACAAGTTCGCCAGGGATGGCTCCATAGAGCCTGGGTCTTGGAGCCTGGCCAGTAGAGCTCCATCGCCCTCGTCTGTTGCGCGAGGAGCTTACCGGGGTCCATGGAAAAATCACACGAGGATCCCTTTTCCATCCAGCTCCACCCCTCGCTATCCCTTATTACACGTGAAGCGCGCGGCGACCGCCGCGCATGGACTGTGTAGTCGTGTAATCGCTCCAAAGGATGGTGCAACGGAGCACCTGCTGGGAACACGAGGTCACGATAGCGCGCAGCCATTCGGGTCGGCGCCCAGAGCTCGGTCCGACCCGAGGAATCCACGGATGTCCTTTGCAACTGCCCGCTTTCCAACACTCACTGAGATGGAGCGTTCCGTGTCTCAGCAAGACGAGACTCGGTGGGGCCCTGCTTGTGGAGGTAGGGCTTGTTCGCTAGGTCCGGCGGACCAGCGCTTGGTCTTGGCCATTCAGACCGGCGACTCCGCAGCCGCCTCGCCGTTGTATGACGAGTTGCGCCCGAAGATCGAAAAAGCGTTGCGGCGCGTGTTGAGGGAGTCCCCGCAAGAGATGGATGATTTGACGCAAATCACGTTCGAACGCGTCGTTCGCGGGATATCGAACGGTACCTTCGAAGGGCGCAGCCAATTGGGGGCCTGGGCAAGTAGTATTGCAGCGCATGTGGCCATCGACTGGCTCCGCAAGCATACTCACGAGAGGCGAATGTTCAGCGCGCTGGACTATGCATCGACGGATCGGGCGGGCCCGCAAGGCCCACCAGACCGACTGCTGGAGGCGCGAGTGGAACTGCGGAGGATTCAGGAGATCCTCGATGGTATGAAACCACGACGTGCCAACGTGCTCTTCTTGCACGACGTGCTCGGCCACTCCGTGCCGCAGATTGCAAACTTGCTGCGGATGAATGTCAGCGGCACTCAGTCTCTCCTCAGACGGGCGCGTCGCGAGTTCCGGCGCCGGTACCTCGCAAGGGCACAGCCTGCCGTCAACCCGTAGCGGTCCTTGAGCCAACCGCAGGGGCCTTCTGAACCGCCCGCGGTGAGGCTGCTCCAGAGCGCGTCGACCTCGGCCTGGGTCTCACATTCGACACAAAGCGAGACGGATTCATTGAAGGGATCGTTGGCCCCGTGACATCCGCCGCCACCGTCGTGACCCGATCGTCGGCGCCGAGAGTCTTCCGTGCGGCCTCGAGCTTCTCCGACGTTTTCCCAACGATGGTAACGGATGCTCCTTCGGCGAGCAGAGCCTCCGCCACGCCGAGCCCGATACCCGAACTTCCCCCGACGATCACAACCTTATCGTCCTGCAGCGTCATTCTTGTTTCCTCCTGGAGAGACGAGCCCAGCGATGGTTCGGTCCGCAGGAGTTGCTCATCGACTCTACGAAGACCGAGCGGATACGACTCACGGGGCACCTTTCCTACTCATTCTGCTCGTTGGCGTGGTCAGTCGGACCGGTGGCGCCGAATCAGGGAAGCCAGCAGGCCTTTCGAGATGAATAGAGGCGGCGTCGGGCTCGTCAATCAGCCGCGAGCTACGCATTCCGGAGCGAGAGCTACGCAAGGCGTTTGGCGTGCCGGGCTGGGCTGGGCTGGGACGGCACTCGACGCCGCCCTTCGGCTGTCCTGCAGCGTAACGCCGGCATGGGCCATCATGCTTGCAGCCCCCTAACCCCTGAGCCTCTTGCGATAGCGCCCGGGCGACACCCCGTAGGCCCGGCGAAAGGCAGTGCCGAAGTGTTGCGGATGCATGTAGCCGACCGCTGCTGCCACCTGCTTCATCGAGTGATCGGTTTCTTTCAGCAACTGCTCGGCTCGGGCGAGTCGTAGGTTGAGCAGGTGCGCGTGCACCGGTTCCCCGAAAACGGCTTTGAAGTTGCGCTTCAGCGCGAAGTCGTTGGTGCCCACCAACCTGGCCAGTTCGGTCAGGGTCGGTGGGCACATCAGTCGTGACAACAGCAGCTCTCGAGCGGCGTGCATACGCTCGACTTCCTGGCGCTTGAGTGTCCGATGCGGGATGGCTGGGGTTTCTGACAGCGCAATGGCCAACCAACTCAGGGCGCGCGACTCGAGAAACAGCGGGCGCAAGGAACCATAGTGATGACTTTGCATGATATCCGTGGTTTCAGCGAGTAGCCGATGGAGTGGCCAGGGCCTCTTGGGGCTGCCCTGAAAGGCCAGGCACGAGGATACCGAGCGGGCGAGCGGCTCGAGCTCGGGGTGACGTTCGGCCAAGTCGAGCACGAGCTTTGCGGAGAGCGCAACGCGGAACACTTGGTTTATTTCGGTGGCTTTGAGCCGCACCGTGGTGTCCGAAGTTGGTGAGGCCAGGAGTTGAATCTGGCCGATGTGGCCCGAGATCGTGCAGCCCAGCCCATCGATGTAAGGGGCAGCGGCACCACGCAATGGGACATGCACCACCACCAAGGGGCGTGGCGACTCGTGGCGTAAGACCAGGTCTTCCTTGGCTTCGTTCTCGCCACTCACGAACGTCAGTTCCCCCGAGGTCAGTAGTCGAGAACGCGCAGCCAACGGCGGCCCTTCCAATTCCATCCTGAGTTCGTGGACTTGACCGGGACCGTGAAGCAGTTGCCTTCGGGCGTCGGCGAAGAGCGCGGTGAAGTGATGTACTGGCGCCTGCTTGCCCAAGTTCGATAGCGTACGCATGGCTCCGTCTAGCGTACTTTACGCGGACGGAGCCGGCCATATGTAGGTCGCGTTCAGCAGCATTCGAGGAGAAGCATCGATGATGGGTTTGGGACAGAAAGTCGCATTGGTGACCGGCAGTTCACGGGGTATTGGCGCGACCATTGCCAAGGCGTTTGCGCGCTGTGGCACAAAAGTAGTGCTGCACGGGCGAGACCCAGCAGCGCTGGCGGGCGTCCAGAGCGAGATCGAAGAGCGTGGCGGTCAGGTGATGCAAGTGATCGGCGAGTTGACCAAGTTCAGCGATATCGAGGCGATGCGGGAGGAGGTCGAACGGCGCTTTGGCCCCATCGAAATCCTGGTTGCGAACGCAGGCAAGAATTACACCGAGCCGCACCTGGCGCTCGAGCAAGTTGAAGAAGACGGATGGCGCACCTCGCTCGATGGCAACCTCACCGCAACATTTCTGACCTTGAAGAGCGTGCTGCCGACAATGAAGCAACGGCGCGCTGGCAGCATCATAACCCTGTCCTCGGCGGCAGCCCGCCGTCCGAATCCGGCGTCTCCTTTGCCCTACGCTGCTGCCAAGGCTGGCATCGAGCTATTGACCCAACACGTTGCCGGCCAAGTAGGCCCTTTCAATATCCGGATCAACTGCGTTGCACCTGCCACCATTGTCACCGAAAGAACCGGCCAACTCATCCCCGACGCGCAGGCGCAGGCGCTCGCCGAACAGCATCCTCTAAGGCGACTTGGTACTCCCGAAGATGTCGCGCAAACCGTGCTGTTCCTCGCGTCCGAGAGCGCCTCCTGGATCACCGGTGTGATCGTGGACGTTGCTGGGGGGGTGGTGCTGGCGCGCTAGTGGAGGAGGAAGTTACCTCTCCCTGGGTCTGCTCAGCGAGGAAGTTCCAGACCGCGTTCACTCGGGGAACCTTGCGCAGGGCACGGTGCGTGACCAGGAACAGATCGTTACGCGGCCACGGAGCCATCGAGCGCCGCAGCGTTGCCCCGATGCGCACCGGCACCAGTCCGTAGTGGGCGACACTGCGGAACGGAACGATCGCGGCACCTACGCCCGCGCAGGCGACCGCGATTTGCACCCGCAAACTATCCGAGCGCACCACGGGATCGACGTCTGCGTGTTCACTGAACCATCGCGCGGCAGGGACGTGGGCGAATCGTTCACCCCACGTGATCCAGGGGACGTCGCGCCAGGACCGCAGGGTCCCGAGCCCCTGCGCAATCTCGGGCGTCGCCGCGAGCACCCAGTCGACTGACGTCAGCGTCTTTACGATCAGGTCGCCTGTCTCGGGCCGCACCGTGCGCAGCGCGACGTCTGCAACCCGCCGGGCGACGTCGACCAGCCCTTCACCGGCCTCGAGATCGATCTGCAATCCGGGATGCCGAGCAAGCAGCGCAGGCAGGTGCGGAGCGACGAGCACTTCGGCGACGTCGGGCGGACAGGCGATGCGAACCAAACCCGACACCTCGCGCTCCAGGGCTTCGGCCGCCCCGGCGAAGCGCGCCATCGCATGCTCGATCTCTTCGGCTACCGGTAACAGGCCCTCGGCTGCGTCGGTGGCCACGATCCCGCCTCGGCCGCGATCGAACAGCGACGCGGCGAGCGCCTCCTCGAGCGCGGCGAGGCGGCGGGACACTGTCGATTGATCGATTCCGAGTTCGCGCGCCGCCTCGCCAAGGGTGCGCGCACGACACAGAGCGAGAAATAGCTTCACATCGTCCCAGGGCAGGTCTGTGGCCTGCGGGTCAGATCTATGCATGAATGCAACGATGCTATGATTTCTTACCCGTGGCAATGTGTAGGCGCATAGCTAGATTCTGACTCTGCAAGGGGCACGAAAGCCCAGAAAGGACGAGCAGAGATGAGCAACAATCATAAGTCGATGACCGTGGTGGTAGGCGGCAGGGGCAAGACAGGTCGGCGCGTTGCTGACCGCCTTCGCGGGTTGGACGTTCCGGTTCGGGCGGTGTCGCCCTCGGGCGAGGTGCCGTTCGATTGGAATGACGAGGCGAGTTGGGCACCTGCCCTTGCGGGCGCCAGCGCGCTCTATCTAACCTATTACCCCGACCTTGCGGTTCCCGGAGCTGCCGAACACGTCCGCCGACTCTGTCGCCTGGCCGTCGACGACGGCGTCGAGCGGATTGTTCTGCTCGCAGGACGCGGCGAGCCCCAAGTCCACCCCGCAGAAGATGCGGTCCGCGAGTCCGGTGCTGCGTGGACCATCCTGGAAAGCGCGTTCTTCATGCAGAACTTCAGCGAGGGAGCGCTGGCACCACTGGACGGTGCCGTCGTGTTCCCGGCCGGTGACGTCCGTGAGCCCTTCATCGATTGCGAGGACATCGCCGATGTCGCCATTGCTGCGCTCACTGACGACGTCCACGCCGGCGCGACGTACGAGCTCACCGGGGCCCGACTGATGACGTTCGAAGAAGCGACGGCCGAGTTTGCCCGGGCCCTCCGACGCCCGCTCAGCTACGTCCCGGTGACGTTCGAGCAGTACGCGCTGGAGCTCGCCCAGCATCTCCCCCCGCCCATGGTGGAGCTCTTCATCGACCTCTTCCGCAAGCTTCTCGATGGCCATAACGCCCACGTCACCGGCGACGTCGAGCGCGTGCTCGGCCGGGCACCGCGCGACTTCCGCGAGTTTGCCCATGCCGCTGCGGAGACAGCGCCCTGACCGGCGCCTGCAGGCGCCGGTCAGGGCACCGGGGGGCGGCTGCGGAGCAACGATCCTGATCCGCTGCGACATCAATCCGCGAGTGGCGCAGCGAGACGGAACCCGACGAGACCAGTGAAGTGGAGGTCTGCCTCGTCTCGCCACGGCGATGGCTGGCGAGGCGAGCGCAAGACCTTGCGTTCAGAAGGTCCCGGGCGAGTCGGAGCTCTTTGACCCTGAGGCGCCGTGGGCCGGATCGCGCGCTTCCGCGCAACCGGTCGACGTGCCGCGGCTCACGAAACCGCGGCGCGTACAAGTTTGCGCTCCTCCAGTGCTCGGAATGGTGCAAGTTCCTACCAGAGTGCCAGTCTGGCCATCGAGACGCACCTCGATGCTGCTAGCCGCGTCGGCTGACGCGACCCTGACGTCGAGGGCCAATGCCCCGCTGCCGAAGTCCACGCCCGCACCCCGCCGGCACGCTTCGGTCGAATGCTCGCACGGCCGAATTGTCGCCACGGAAGAGAATTTGCTACGATTTCGCGGGTGGTGGAAAGCGAAGCGGCAATCCAAATAGACAACCGAGTGTGATCCCGGTCGGGGTTTTCGGGCCCTCGGCAAAATGGGGCCACGCGCCGCGCTTTGCGCGCTCGGAGGCGAACCGGAGCAGATGAGCATGACAAGAAGGCTCGCCCTCGAACAATACCATTCATGACAGGCGACATACCCCAGTATCTTGCGGTGCTTGCAGTCCTGCTCGCCACCGCCTGTCAGTCCGACACCCCTGCGACGACGAACAATGGGGCTGCGACAACGAACACCTTTGGGACGGCCACCGTGGGGACGTCCAGCGGCACGAGCACGGACGGCACGAGTACGGACAGCACGAGCACGGGCGAAGTCGGCATGACGAGTACCGGCGGAACAGTCACCGGCGCGGTCGGCACAGGGGGATTGGGCGCCACAGTCACCAGTGCAGGGGGAACCACGGGCAGCGGCGGGGCCGGTGGGACGGGCGCAAGTGGCGGAACGGATGCTGGTGGAGCCGGCGGACAGCTCAGCTGTCCGGCGTTTCCGGAGGGGGATTCGTATTCGATCGACGCGACGGGTGTCACGTTCTCTTTGCAGTCGGGCCAACTGAGACTGGAAGTATGCAAGGCGGACATCCTCCGCATCCAGTACACCACGGAGTCATCCTTTCCGGAGAAAACGTCGCTCTCTATCAGCAACACTTGGGGCACCCCGAGCTTCTGCGTGAGCGAGGACTCGGGAATCGTCACCATTACCACCTCGCGCCTCAAGGCGCTGGTCAACGAGTCTGACGGGTTGGTGGCGTACACCGACTTGAACGACAACCCGATCGTGTCGGAAGCCAGCAAGACGGTGACGCCGACAACAGTCGAAGGCGTCGATACCCACCGCCTTCAAACGGTGTTCGATTCACCGACCGACGAGGCGTTGTTCGGTCTTGGTCAACACCAGGACAATGTGATGAATCGCAAAGGTTCGGATCGGCACATCCTCAACGTCAATACCGAGATCAACATTCCGGTATTGGTTTCCTCGAGAGGTTACGGAATTTTCTGGGACAACTACTCCACTTCGGATTTCTATGGCGGCGAGTCCAACAACACTCAATACCGCTACGTGTCCGAGGCCGGCGAGATGGTCGACTACTATCTCTTTTACGGCCCCAGCATCGATCATGTCGTCGCCCTCTACCGGACGGCCACCGGCGCGGCCCCGTTGTTTCCCAAGTGGGCGTACGGTCTCTTCCAATCGAAGGACAAGTACAGCAGCCAGGCGGAGCTACTGAGCATCAAGGACGGGTACCGCAACAATCAGATCCCCGTAGACTGCATCGTTCAAGATTGGGATTACTGGACGCCCTATGCCTGGGGGTCCCACTTCATGGACGAAAGCCGCTACCCAGACCCTGCTTCGTTGATCGCCGAGATGCACCAGGCCAACGTGCATACGATGATATCCATCTGGCCACTGTATCAAACTGTGGCCCAAGCAGAGAAGGCGGGCGAGCTGGACAACTACAATGCGCTCGACGCCATCGGGGCCCTCTTCGCCAGCGGCGGAACGCATCACTTCTACGACACCTTCGACCCGGCTGCTCGGACGCTGGTGTACCAGCAGATTCACGACCGCTTGCTCGAGCCGTACGGTTGGGACGGGATCTGGGCCGACAATACCGAGCCGCAGGGCTATCCGGACAGCGTCAATGTGCGTGCCGCGGACACGGCGCTCGGCAAGGGAGCGCTCTACGTGAACGCCTATCCCTTGGGGCATGCCGAGGGCTTGTACGAAGGCTGGCGCTCGCTCGGCCCGGACTCGAAGCGAGTCTACGTGCTGACACGAAGCGCGTTCGCCGGCCAACAGCGCTACGCCACGACCTGTTGGTCCGGAGACATCGACAGTGACTTCGAGACCTTCGCCAGACAGATCCCCGCGGGGCTCAACTTCTCGCTCGCGGGAATGCCGTACTGGACGACAGACATCGGCGGCTATTGGGGGCATGACGTCGACTGGACGACGAGTGCAAACAATGAGCTTTTCACGCGCTGGTTTCAGTACGGAGCGTTCTGTCCGATCTTTCGCATCCACGGGGGTGGTACGAGGGAGCTTTTCAGCAACAGCTGGAGTGCCACGACCAAGGCCAATCTCCTCGAGATCGACAAGCTGCGCTATCGGTTGATGCCGTACATCTATTCGCTAGCGTGGAAGGTGACCAGCGATGGGTACACCATGATGCGCCACCTGGTATTCGACTATCCGGATGACGCGGAAGTATTCGACATCAAAGACCAGTTCCTTTTTGGGCCTGCCTTTTTGGTCAACCCCGTGGTCAGCGCAGGCGCGACCAGCCGTTCCGTCTACTTCCCTGACGGTGACTGGTACAATTTCTGGACGGGCGAGCTCATGAGCGGCGGGGCGCGAGTCTCGGTAAGCGCGCCATTGAGCGAGATACCACTCTTCGTCAAAGCAGGGTCGATCGTCCCCATGGGCCCGGACATCCAATACGCGACGCAGAGCATCGACCCACTCGAGATCCGAATCTACCCGGGTCAAGATGGCCATTTCACGCTCTACGAAGACGCAGGCGACGGCTACGAGTACGAGAGCGGTCAATACTCCACCATTGACTTCGACTGGAACGAATCAGCCCGGCAGTTGACGATTGGCGCGAGAAAGGGAACCTACCCGGGCATGCCAACGAGCAGAACGTTCAACATCGTATGGGTAGCCGCCAACCACGGGGATGGCGTCGATGCCACGGCTGCCGATCGTGTGATCGACTACGATGGCTCCGAAGTCTCCGCCGACGTGAACTGAAATTATTCTCGAAGAGCCGTGTTCGTGATGCAGACCTGGATGAATCCCCGATGAGCGTCGTGGCGGACACGCTTCGCATCCCGCTTTTCACCGCCTACTCCCGACTGCGCAAGGCGCGTAGGGAGTTCCAATGCGCTCTTGCCGCGCTGCAGAAAGGCTCGCGATGACACCTGGTTCGCTTCCTCCGTCGTCTCCGAGGGTACGGGCACTGCTGTGGGCTGAACGGGAGATCTTCCCACAACCGGAGCTTTTGCGACGCCGCGCGGAGCTCAGGGCGCGCACCGCGCTCTGGTACGCGCGGGAGTTGCCGGGGAAGCGCGTCGGGCCGATTAGGTGGTGGAAGCGGCTGCGGCTGGCGGCCGTCGCCTTGCTGTGTACGACGTCAGCCGCGGCGGCCTGGATTGCCCTCGGACCGGCCCGTCACTCCGACGCTGGCGCTGCCGTGAGGGCTCCAGTGGTGCGGCGTCCGCTCGCTCCACGGGTTGTGCTCCCGAGCGCGTCCTCGGCTAAGCGGTTGCAGACGGCGCCACCAGACGGTGCGTCCGACTCGGGGCTGGCGACAGTCGCCACGCTGACTGGCCGCGCACGCGAAGAGCGCAAACATCCCGCTTATCGCTTCAGTATCCAGAGAGAAGGGACCTCGCCGGACGAGCTTGCCCTGCTGGACAGGGGGCGGCGAGCGCTCGAAGCCGACGACTTTCGAGCGGCTCTGGCTGTCCTCGAGCAGCACGCCAGGATGTTTCCCAATAGCCAGCTGGGCGAGGAACGCCAAGCTTTGCGCATTCGGGCACTCGAGGGAGCAGGCTTCTCCAAGAAAGCTGACCGAGCCGCGCAAGACTTCGAGGCGCGCTACCCGAAGAGTGTGCTCGCGCCCCTGCTGCAGAAGAACGAGTGAACCTGATGAGCGCATCCGAGTCGGTCGGCTAGGGCCCCGCGAATGGTTGAGTCCTACTGCGGCGGCCCATCCTCTGGCTGAGGCGGGCGGGCTCGGTTCGTTGAAGACTCGGCTCGCGTGTGGTCGAGCATCATTTCTCTTTTGTCGAGTTCTTCAGCTCTTCGCGCATCCGCGCGTAAGTTTGCTGATCAATCTCTCCCTCGGAATACTTGCGCTTGAGCAGGGCCTCGGGCGATTCGGGTTCAGCGCCGCCACGAAAACGCCTGGAGTTCACCACGACGCGAAAGAGCACCGCTATCACCATCGCCCCCAGGAACCAGCAGAATGCCGTCCAACCAAGGTGTCCATCGGGTTCGAAGAAATGCATGGTTATGGTTACGCTCGGTTTCGGCGCCCCCGGGGCCTATGGAAGCTGGTTGGGTTCGTCGGGTCGGAAGGATCGCGAGGGGGGGATTGCTCGTCGATATCTTTGGCATCGTGCGCGGAGGGGCGCACTGCATTCCGAATGATTTGTGCGTCGGAACCCAGTCGTACCCGGATTTGTTGAGGTCCTACGGTGCTAGGGTCCAGGCGAACGTGATTGGAATCTACCGTGAAACCATTCAACGTGGTGGCTGCGACTCCAGTGGCCACACGATCTGGATTCTCAACGATGATGTGGGCGCACTGTTCTCCCACGCGAACCCACGCTTCGAACCCTGGCCAATCGGGAGGAATACAGGGATCGATACACAGGTGAGCGTTCTTCCTTTGCAGCCCGAGAATGGCCTCGACGCCGAGGCGCCACATCCAAGCCGCCGCTCCTGTGTACCACGTCCAGCCGCCCCGACCTACCCATGGCGGGCAACTGTAGATATCCCCGGCAAGCGCGTAGGGTTCCACGCGATAGCGTGTGGAGTCTTCGATCGTGCGAGTGCGCTCAATCGGATTGAGTAGGCGAAAGATTCGGCCGGAACGCTGTCCGTCTCCCAGCGCGGCATGGGCGAAACCCAGCCAGGTTGCGGCGTGCGTGTACTGGCCAGCGTTTTCTCGCACGCCAGGTGGATACGCGCGAACGTACCCGGGGTCGTGCATGGTGTTGTCGAACGGTGGCCAGAACAGGAGCACGAGCCGGTCGTCTTCGCGCACGAGCTCTGCGTCCGCCGCGCGCACTGCGGCAAGCGCCCTGGCTCCGTAGTTCTTGTCGCTGCTGGACAGTACCGCCCACGACTGGGCGATGGAGTCGATGCGACATTCGCGGCTCGTTACGGAACCCACCAGCGAGCCGTCATCATGGAAGGCGCGCAGGTACCACTCGCCGTCCCACGCGCTGTCCGTGATCCTTGTGCGCAGCGATTCCGCTTTCGCCTGCCACTTCGACGCCCAGGCAGGCTCGTTTCGGTGGGTACAAAGGGCGGCAAATCGGTCCATGGTGGCGCACAAGAACCACCCGAGCCAGACACTCTCACCCCGCCCTTGCCGGCCGATGCCGCTCATGCCGTCGTTCCAATCGCCATCCCCCATCAAAGGAAGCCCGTGAGCCCCTTCCGTCACGGCGTGCTCGATGGCGCGCCGGCAATGCTCGAAGAGTGGCTCAGAGCTCGTGGATACTTCGTATTGGGCGTACCTATCGTGCTCGTCCGGCTTCAACGGCTCCCCTTCGAGGAACGGAACTGCCACATCGAGGATCGCGGTGTCTCCTGTCGCGGCGACATATTCGCCGGTGACATACACAAGCCACGCCATGTCATCCGAGCAGCGCGTGCGCACGCCGCGACCAGAGGGTGGATGCCACCAATGCAGAACGTCACCTTCTCGAAACTGGTGCCGGGCCGCCTCCAAAATATGGGTGCGCGTGAGCGCTGGGACCGTATGCATCAGTGCAAGGACGTCTTGAAGCTGGTCTCGAAACCCAAACGCTCCACTCGATTGATAGAAGCCCGTGCGACCGAATACGCGCGAAGACAGTGTCTGGTAGAGAAGCCATCGATTGAGCATGAGGTCCATCGACGGCTCGGGGGTCTTGACGCGCACGCTTCCGAGAATTCCATCCCAGTAAACGTGAAGTTCTTCCCAGGCTGCCTGGACAACAGACCTGTCGCGATAGCGATCCACAACGGCGAGCGCCGCTTCGCGATCGGACGCCTGCCCCAGAATGAAGTGGGTTTCCAGTTCTTCACCTGGGGCCAGCTCCAGGTGCACCTGCAGCGCCGCGCACGGGTCGGCGCCAAAATCGACGCGGCTGGAAAGGCCCCAGCGCTCCAGCGCTTCGGGGACCGCATAGTCGCCCCGCTGTCCGAGAAATTCGGTGCGATCGGTCGTAAACCCGTGAGCTTTGCTCTCCGAAGCCAGGAACGCGAAGCGTCCCCCGAACTCCGCGCTCCAGTTGCACGTTGCCAGCAGACAAGCATGATCTTGAAGGAAGTCGGGCACGATGTAAGCCCGCTGTGCCCCGGTTCGACTGCCAAGCACCCACTCGGCATAATACGTCGCCGTCAGGCGTCGGTGACGCGCGAGCGTGTTCTTGACCCGTAGCCGTGCAACCTTGAGCCCGGCGGCGGGCGGAACGAAGATTGTCAGTTGCTGGACGAGCCCATGGCTCTCGCGTTCATAGATTGTGTATCCGGCGCCGTGGCGGACGAGCGTCCGCTCCGTGCGCCCCGCCGGTAGCGGCGTTGGCGACCAAACCGCGGCCGTTTCTTCGTCCCTCAAGTAGAGAGCTTCGGAGGGCGTGTCCAAGACCGGATCGTTTCTCCAAGGGGTGAGCCGGTTTTCGCCGCTGTTGAGCGACCAGGAGACTCCCAGCGACGACTCGCTTACCACGCAGCCGAACTCAGGGTTCGCCAGGATGTTGCACCATGGTGCAGGAGTGGCCGCTCCAGGAAGAACTTCCAGTACATACTCGCGACCGTCTTGTGTGAAACCGCCGGTGCCGTTGTCAAAGAGCAACTCCGGCCGCGGACGTGGCCGCTCGGCTGCCTCGTCGACCAGCGTTGCCTCGAAGCGTGGTAAGCTGGCAGGTCTCTCTGATAGACGCTCGAAACGCGCCTTTAGCGGTCCGTCGCGTGTGTCGAGCACCATGCGTGAGCACGCTTCCAGGTGGCGCAGTTCGCCGTCTGGAACCTGATCCGCAGCTACCAAAAACACCCCGCCGCGCTGGTTGAGTGAATCACCCACATCGTTCTGCGTCAGTACGTTCCGCAATGTTCCCAAACCTTCGCTGAGGTATCCCGATGCCTGTTCGTCCACCAGGACCAGATCGAAGCGTACGCCGCACGATCGAAGATAGCGTTGCACGGCAAGCGTCTCGCGAAGGAGTACGGCGTCAGGGTCGTTCACTCGCAAAAGTACGATGGGGTCGTCACCCGAGATCCCCCGCGCCCACAGGCGCTCTTGGCGCGGGGCTGCAGCCGCTCGCAAACCGGGGGCGGAGCGCAGGCTCGAATCGGCGAAAAGCAGCGCCGAGTAGAAACGCTGAACGGTGGGCAACAAATCTGGCTCTAGCTTGGCCCGTTGCAGGCGTCGCGGACTCGCTTGCTCGGCATCCCGAAAAGTCCAACGAACCGCGTGCATTGAACCATACTTTCGGGCCAGCTCCACCGCGGCACCGCGCGAGCGAGCGACAGTGGTGACAAAGGCGAGGCGAACCGAGCCCTTCGCCTCGAGCTTTACACTCGCCATCAGACTCATGATGGGATCGATCACGCTTCCAACGCGACCGCGAAGCCTCTTGCGTTTCTCGATCAGCGACAGCGGGCCCTGGAGGCTCCCGCGACGGCCGAAGAAGGCTCCACGCTCGCTCTCGAAGCCAGCGAACTTGGTACCAGCGCCCTCCCGTATCAGGCGGTGGACGAGTACTACCGGTTCTTCTTCCGTTGTCTGAGGGCGTCGAGCAAAGACAAGTGCGTCTAGCTCGGCATCCAGCTCACTCTCGACGAACATGCTGGAAAATGCGGGATGCGTCGAGGCCTGCGCTGCATTCAGGAGAACGGGCCTTCCTGCGCTGGTGACCGTAAAACGCCGCGAACGGCTGGTTTCGTTGTGAAGGGTCAGCTGGCGAACCTCGACGTCGTCGCCAGCGGCAACGGTGACATCGACGTGAACCGAAATCCCTTCGCGACGCAGATGGAACTCGGTTTTGTGCAGCGCGTAGGTCGTGCGACCTTCCGGCCCAATCGCTCGCCAGAGCTGGCGACTCTCTTCGTCCCGTAGGTAGAGCCAAATTCCATCGGTCTCGCACGTGGCGTCGGGTTCGTAGCGCGTAAGCTGAACCCCGTTCCACCGCAGACCGCCACCACCCGAGGCCGTCAACGAACTCGTTAGACGGCCATTGCTCAACACGAATGCTTGCGGCCCGGCCGCTTTTGTGGCGAGCCAAGGGGCTGGGGCGGCCGGCTCCGCGGTGTCGGCGTCGGTGGTCTTCGACGCTTCCACGACGGGCCATTCGGCGGGCGCGGTGGCCGGCGTGGGTTCGTTGAGCAACATTTCACCGGTTTCGATCAACGGGTCGGCATGAAAGCGTCCCACCATGCTGCGGGCGTTCAGAAAATTGCCCAAGGCAACGAGAAGCATCCCTTGATGGTGAGCCATGTACGAGCGCACGACGGTAAAGGGTTGTCCATGGGCCGCGTCCAACGCGCGCCCGGGTGTCCCGTCGAGCGCTTCGAACAAGCCGTAGGTCCCGAGCATCCCCGCAGCTTCGAGCGCGCTCAGGTTGTTCACGACCGCGCGCGGACGGATCGACACGGCCAATAGCGACGCATAGGGAGTGATGACGCGATCCTCCTCGAGGCCGCGCTTGAAACCGAGCCCAGGCACACCGAATGAGCGATACTGATAGGTCTGGTTGGCGTCGACCCTCGCATAGGCTGACTCGGAGACGCCCCAGGGTTCCTGGTTGTGCTTGGCGTACGCGATTTGCGCTGCGACCGCGAGCGCGCTGGTCCGAGCCAGCAGTGTACCCGGCTGACTCCTCATCAAGAGGTCCGGCATCAGATATTCGAACATCGTCCCTCCCCACGATAGCAGCGCTGGCGTGCCGGCCAGACGCGTCATGGGTCGCCCGAGCGCGTACCAGTGTGACTCCGGCACGTCACGTTTGACAATCGCCAGATAGCTTGCCAGGCGAGCCTCCGATGCCAAAAGGTCGTAGTAGTTCGCGTCTATCTGGTCGATCGCGGCATTGTAGCCGATATGAAAGAGCCTCCGTTCAGCGTCGTAGAGCAGCTTGAAATCCATGCCGCGCACTTCTTCGTCCGCGCGCTGTGCGAGGGCTTTCAGCTCCGCGGTCAACGCCTTGGCGTTGGTCTCAGCGAGCAGAAACGCGTCGTTGAGCCGCCGAGCCGACGCGTCCAGGTGCAGAGATGTCTCCCCGCGCTGACGGCCCTCGGCTTGCTTCGCGGCGAGCTCGAGGCGCTTCCTTTTCGAAAAGGCTATAATTCCAGCCAGGCTGAGCTCCGTCGGTAGCTCGATCGCGTGAGCCCCCGCTTCGGTCTCCAATCCAAGCCATGGAAGCAGCGAATCCAACTCGCGTCGCATGTCCTGAAGTTGCTGGTGGAGGCGCTCAATAGACGTTCCAAGGGCGTGGAGCAGGTCGGGTTCGTACCGATGTGCACCGGCCTCGACAAACACTAGCAACTCTCGATCGAGGTCTTTAGATGTCTCGTCGCAGAGCACTCGAAGCGTCGAGTGGGCCTCGGCAAGATTGTCGCGAGCGTGCAGAGTCGAGCGCAGCATCCGAGCGAGTACCGTGCGGAGCGCTCCGATCGTGGCGCTGGGCGCCTGCTCCACCACCTCCTCGAGAAGCTCGAGGGAGTCGCGAAGCCCTTCCCACACCTCGGCCCGAACGACAGGTGCCTCGGAAACGTCCTTGCACCCTTGCTTCAGCGCCAAAAGGCAGCCCGCGAAGTTCCCGCTGTCGACTGTCGAGACGTAGCGCGGAGGCAACGGCTGGAGGTTGCGTGTGTCGTACCAATTGAAAAGGTGCCCCTGATAGTGCGTCATGCGGTTGATGCTGTCGAAAGCCAATCGTAGACGCAGCGTCAGCTCGCTGGGTCCGATGTAGCCGAAGTCGTAAGCCGAAAGCGTCGCAGTCAGCGTCAGGCCAATATTGGTCGGGGACGTACGATGGGCGGTCTGTTCGCGCGGTTCTTCTTGGTAGTTGTCGATGGGCAGCCACTGGTCATTCGGTCCGACGAACGCGTCGAAGAATCGCCAGGTTCGACGCGCCAGCAGCCGCAGCTTCCTGCGCTCGTGCTCGGTAATACGCTCGATGCGCGAGCGAGGCGACTGGCTCACCCACCGCGCGATCTCTGGGGCCAAGAGCCAAGTCACCAGAACGGGCGCGGCGACGACGAGCGCTGAAGGGCGTGCCCACGCCGCGAGCCCTGCGCAAGCCAGAGCGATTACTGGAGACGCAAACAAAGTCTGCCAATAGGACGCCCGGGGGGAGCGCTCTTTGATCTCGAAAGCAGAGTGTGCGTCACTGGTCCACTGAAGCAAATGTTTTCGCGTGATCGTCTTTCTTACGAGTACGCGCAGTATCGCGTCGGCGACAACCGCAGCCTCATAGGCGAGAAACGCGATTGCAAGGGCACTCCGCGCAAGAGTTTCCAGACCAATGCGGCGACCACTTGCGAGCGCGGGGGAGAATGGTGTGAGAAGGAACGCAAACGTCCCCAGGGTCCAGAGCGCTGCGTTCCCGGGCAGAAAGGTCCAGGCCAATACGAGGAGCGCCAGCAGGGACGGGCTGACCAGGCTCCGCCGAAGGTTGTCGACGATCTTCCAGCGATCGATGGTCGCGAGCCTATTGGGAACCCTACCGCCAGGTGCCGAGGGCACCGTGGCAAAGAGCCACGGAGCTAGTTGCCAGTCACCGCGCACCCAGCGGTGTAGCCTCTTGGCGTACGTCGCGTAGCTCTCGGGGTAGCTTTCGAACAGCACGATGTCGGTGGCGAGGCCTGCGCGGCCGTGGACGCCCTCGAAGAGATCGTGGCTGAGGAGTGCGTTTTCTGGGGCCCGACCTGCGACGCTGCGCATGAACGCGTCGACGTCATAGATGCCCTTGCCAACGTAGATTCCAGAGCCGAACAGGTCTTGATACAGCTCTGAGCATGCGTGCGTATAGATGTCGAACCCGACGTCGCCCCCAAAGATTCGAGAAAACCGCGTCCGGCGGAAGCTCGAAGGAGAGGTCTCGATGCGTGGCTGAACAATGCTGTAGCCCGCCACGATGCGGCCTGTTTTTGCTTCGAAGACAGCACGATTGAGTGGGTGCGCCAGAAGCCCCACCAGTCGGTGGGCGCTGCCCATGGGGAGCTGAGTATCGCTGTCGAGCGTAATGACGAAGCGAACCCCCACGAGCCCGTCGGGGTCACCGACGTGCAGCGAATAGCTCGTGTGCGTGTCTCCACGCAGCAGACGATTGAGCTCCTCTAGCTTTCCACGTTTTCTCTCCCACCCCATGAACCGTTGCTCGGCAGGATTCCAGCGCGGCTCTCGGTGCAGAAGGTGAAATGGACCACGTCCATTCTTTCCGTGCTTGGCGTTGAGTTCTGCAATTCTCCGTGAGGCGCTTTCGAGTAGCGAACTATCACCGGGGTGTTGCTGCTCAGTTTCTGCGTCCATGGGGTCAGTGAGAAGCGCAAACTGAAGTTGGGGGTCCTGGTTCGAAAGGTAGTGAAGCTCGACCTGTCGCGTCATGTTGGCGACATCTGCGGCGCGTCCCAGCAGCGTAGGTATCACGACGAGTGTGCGTGCCTCGCTGGGTAGACCTCTTTCGAAGTCGAGCTTGGGGAGGGTGCGTGGCGGTAGCAAGCGCGCAAACGCGAGTTGGACGATCGCAATGGCGAGGGACGAAGCCGGTATAACGGCCAGTGTGCCGGCCGTCACGATCGACAACAGAGACCAGCGATGATGCCCCACGGTTTGCAGGAGGTGCCAGACCAATGCAAGCAAGGGAACCCAAGTCAAGAGGGCGAGAGGCAACAGGTAAGAAAGCGTTGGCCAAGAGGTAGCCGCGCGACGAAGGCGTTCAAGACGAATTGGTCGATACCCGAGCCGCTCCTCGAGGACAGCTCGCCCGCTGGCGACAAGGTAGTAGCCGACATGCCCGCGGCGTTCGTCTGAAGAGTCGTCGCGCGCAAGCCCGACCGCGAGGGTTGCCACGTCCTCCTCGGCGCGACCCGTGGTCCAGGCCACCGATTCGATCACCTTTCGATACGAATCGCAGGTCTCGAAATCCATCCGGGGGTAGACCTGTGCGGGATCGGTGCGCAGTATGGCCTCGACCCGATTGGCGCTCTGAAAGAATACTTTCCAATCGATGGAATCGAGCACGCGCAATGCGCGGATCGAGCGTTCTACCCCCACGACGGGCTCGAACGAAGCGGACCCAAACAGACTGACCGGATCGCCGGGGTGCTCGCTCGAGTGAGTGTCGTTGTCGTTGTCGTGGACGGGGACGCGGAGCCCGGCGAGAAAGCGAACCAGGTACTCGAGAACCGCGGCCCGCAGCAGTGTCGGTAGCGCCCACAGTTCAGCAATGGTCAGCGGAGAAACCGCTTGGTACGCGACGACGAAACGGTGCAAGACCGTGATGTCCAACAGGATACCGCTTCTCGCAACGAGCGCCTGCGCCAGGATGTCGATGCGAGGGCGCCCCTTTGCCGGGCCATCGGCGAGATGCGGCAGGTGGCGAACGAAGCCACGTGGCAGTTCTTCTTCAACCTGACGTGCAACGCGACGGATCAAGTAGTAATTGTCGAGAAACCACTCCGCCGCATGCTCGAGTGTGGCGTTTTCCAAAGGCTGGTTGCTGAGGTGCCTGTGCGCGCGTTGCAAAGGGCGTGAGATCGGCGGCCGTTCGAAGAAACGTATGGCCAGGCGCGGAGACCTTTCGAGCTCTCGCTGCTCTTGGGCCAGGGCGCGCGCGTCGGCTTCGAGTGTGGCGGCATTGACGGTATGGTCAAACGTCGCGGCGTCAAGGGTCACGCATTCTCCGGCGCGTAGCTAGCCCGCAGCGAAGGCCGCGCCGTCGAATCCGCTTCCTGGGCTTGGCGAACCAGCTCACATTCTGGAAGATCTTGAAGGACCAGCAACGGCACCATCGAATGCGTAAGAAGAAAGACAGTGACGCTGCCGAAGGAGCGCTCCGAATCACAGCCGGAGCCGTGCGCGGAGAGCACGATGAGGTCGGTCTGTTCCTTCCGTGAAACTTCGAGAAGGCACTGGCGCTCGTTGGCATGCGTCAGCACGAGCGTTCGTGCTGACACGCCTTCATGTGCCAGTTGTTGCTGCAGATGTTCCAGGTATCTCTGGGCGCGAGATTGGAGGTGCGAGGCAAGCGTGTGAGCGAGCTCCATGTCCTCGCTCGTGTGCAGCAAAGTGGTCCGGACAGGCTCTTGGACGACGTGTACGAGCAGCAGCTCAGCCTCGTGAGCGGTTGCGAGATGCGCGGCGACAGGTAGCACGCTCTCCGTGCGCAACGAACCATCGAGCGGAATCAGGATACGCTTGAGGGCCACTTCTCTTGGATCCCCCGCCGACGGGTGAATGATGAGCACGGAGTTGCGCACCACGGCCAGAACCTGCTGCACGGTGCTGCCGAGATTCCAGGGCGTGACCCCGGCCTCGCCATGACTACCGAGCACGGTGAGGTCTGCATCGATCTGGTGGGCAAGGTCGATGATGCGCTCGGCCGGGTGGCCTTGCTCGAGTCTCACCTCGACCGGCTTTTGCAAGACGTTGGAAGCTACCCTTTTCAGCCGCTCGAGATAGGCTCGGGCTTCTTGCCTGGCGATCTCCCAGCCCAGGGCGTCATGCGCCTGGGGCCCGGAATGCTCATGGTGAGGTTGCATGACGTGTAGCAGCGTCACGGCGCCACCGAACGTTTTTGCGAGCGATATCGCGTAAGGAAGACACCCTTCGGAGAAGGTGGAACGGTCCAAGCAGACGAGAATGCGTCGCCCGTGGGGTAGGGTATCGGGTGGTTGGCTGCCGGGTGCCTGGGTGCTCACAATCATGAAAGTCAGCAAGAAGTATGCCGGTTGTCGCGAATGCTCGAGCTCGAATCGGCCATCTGGGCTGGAACCATGACATCCTCCGACTATCTCGAATTGAAGGGGCGACAACTTCATTGTGATTGAGTTTGGCACCAAGTAACGCACGCGAATGTCTTGGCATCTGGCCTCGATGGTCAGCTGTCAGCGGAGCGCAACGGTGCGAGTCTGGTCTGTTTCACGGTCAGGCGCGAAGCAGAGCGAGGCGGACTACCTTGGGAGCCTTCTTCGACACGTGCGATTCGCGCGCGATCATCATCGCACGCTCACAGGTCGGATGGGCCGTGCTCGTGCGCTGCAAGACATTCCGTGCCCGGTGTTCTTCTGCTCGAGTCATTGGCTGTTGCCCATTTTTCGCGACCGCGAATCGCTCGCTCATCTAGCTCGGGGGGGCATGCCCACGCAGATGCTGCACTGCCACAGTCGCCCCACGAAGTTCGTTCGCTGTCGAGGTATGCCAGCACGCCAGGTCCCGCAATCTCAGGGCGCCATCTGGGCCGGGTCGCCGTTCGGAGTTCGGGATGCCGTTCCGGCAATAAACGTTAGCGCTCTGGTCGCGCATCGTCAGGCGTAGCACCCGCGGGCGGTGCTCCACTCGGGCGGGGAGCCACCTGGCGCGATGTTTGCCACTGTCCGAAACACCGCGCTGGGACCCGTGCTTGAACGGCGAGCTGCGATCCCGGAGACGAAGAAGTGAAGCGACCGAGATTACCCACGTGCCTCAGAGTGTCGCACAGGTTCCAGATTGCTCTCGTACTCTTGCTGGCGTTTTCGCCGGCGATCGCCGGCGCACAACCACTGTCAAGTGCATCGGCAGGTGCAAACGTCGTGGCAGCGGCGAGCGCTTCCGCCGAAGCGGTTGGCGTTCCGGATGTCGGCCCTAAAGCGGAGCCAGCCAAGGTCGCGCCGGAACTTCGCTTGCTCCGCGAACAGACCCAGCACGTTCGCGCTTTGCTGAACGGCCAGCTAGAGGTTGGCATCGATCCTTCGTCCCTGTTCGACGTCGACATCGACGAGCCCAACACCATTGCGGTTGAAGCGCGGCGGCTAGCAGCCGTCATCGAGCGCTCCGAGGAAGATTCGACGCAGGCTGCCAAGCAAGCAGAAGAGAGGAAGACACCAAAGAAGGCGCAGAAGCAGCAGACCAAGACGCCGCGAGCTACGGGGGACGCCGCAGCTGCGCCTGAAGCAGTCGATACCGAGAAACAACCCACCAATCCGGAGCTATGGCAAGCCCGAATCGAGCTCGATCGGGCACGTTTGGATTTCTACCGTCTCGACGCGGAGGCGAGGACCGCACTGTTGGCAAAGCATGCCGAGCAGCGGGCCGCCGCCGACGACGCGAAAAATGCGTCCCAGAAGCTCGATGATGAAGCAGCGCAGGCGGAGAAAGGAAAGCAGCAAGCGCTCGAGGCTGCCAGAGAGTCCCGCAGCATGGCGGAACGCATGGTTCACGAGGAGTATGCCCGACTGCTCGGCGTGAGCAAGCAGCAGGCCAGGTTCGAGAAGAAGCTGCTTCAGAAGCGCGACGCGCTGCATGAGCGGCACGATGCGGCACTACGTCAACGCCGCCTAGTCGCCAAGCTCATTGAGCTAGCCCAGCAGCCGCATAGCCATGAGTCCGAGATCGACGCAGCCTATGTCGCACTTCGCAAGCTCCTCAAAGAGACTCGTGCCGGACTGACGAGCGCGATCGACGCACTGGCATCGGACAACACAGAAGTGCCCAAGCCAGGCAAAGATCCACTGACCGACTCGACCGTCGATCGCTCCGAGATCGATCGAGAGCGCCGCAAGCTCGACCGGCGGAGCGCTGAACTTGCCAACCAGGAAAGCGAGCTGAGCTGGCAGCAGGCGCGTCTCCTGATGGCAGACATGGAAATGCTGAACCGCACCCGGCTCGAGCTGTTACCCTATATTTCCCCACAAAGAAGCGAACAAGTCACGAGTTTCGGAAGCTCGGGCCTCGAACAAGCACAATCGGAGCTCCTCCAGGTTTGGCTTACCTTGCGCTATCACCTTCACGTGACCAAGGCGTGGGCCCAGGCGCTTCGGACAGGAAGCGGCCGTGGGGCTTCGGCATGGGCGATGGGTCTGTTGGTGCTCAAGTGGACGCTGCCTATTGCGCTGTTCATCGCTTGGCGTCGCCGAGCGCAACGAACTCTGCTAGGTTGGCGGGCAGCGTTAGGCGAAGCGCATAGGAAGAGATACGGCATGGTTCGGCGTCCGTCTTGGACCCTCTGGGCGCTGGATTCCATCATCTACATCCGCCGCCCGCTCGAGTGGCTACTACTCTGGTGGTCGGTCGTCTACTTCTTGCCCAGTTCGATGCACGGCCTGCTCGAGGTCGAGATCTTGGTCACCGTGTTCAGCTGGACACTCGGCGGTGCCTTGGTCGTCAACCTGGTCAATTTCCTCAGTTCCGGCGATGCACGCGGTCTGCGCCGTGCAGAAAACCCCGCGCGCAAGCGTACAGCACTTCTGAGGCTCAGGTCGCTGCGGCTCATGGGTTGGGCCATCGTAACGGTGGGACTCCTCTTGGCGCTGAGCGCCAAACTAGTTGGAAGGGGCACCATCTATGGCTGGGTATTTTCTGCCTGCTGGTTTACGGCAATCCCCATCTTGCTGATCGTTGCCGCGTGGTGGAAACGAGTTATTTTCGATCGGATCGAGCACATCCACACGAAGGGAAGCTTCCAGCGCTGGGTGCTCAATAACCGCCGGGGAGCCAAGGGTTTTGTCGCCGCGGTCGTCGGCGGCGCGTACCTGTTCACGAACGGAGCCCTGCGCGCCCTTCGTCGTCGGGCAGTGACGTTTGCACTGGTCCGCAGCTTGCTTGCCTACTTGTTCCGACGTGGCTTGGACAAGAAAGCGGTGGATGAAGCCGCCGTTCAGTACAGCCCGATTGACGCCAGCGTCTTCGCCGAACTCGACCCGGAACTTCCAGCAGTCGAGATGGTTCCCGGGGTTTCGGATGACCCGTTCCAAGAGATCATGGAGCGGATCGGAGCAGAAGGCGGCGGGGTCTTCGCCGTCGTCGGGGAGCGAGGCGCCGGTAAGACGACGCTCATCGAACGAGTCTCGCGCGCGAGCCACAGGTATGTCCGATTGGCTTGCCAAACGGGGGAGCCTCATGAGCTTCAGCGAGCCCTGAACAGAGCACTCTCCCTCGATGAAAGCACGGACCTTGCCAGGGCTACCCTCGAGCTCGTTGGGCGCACACCAGGTGGCGCCGTCCTGATCGACGATGCTCATCGCCTGATTCTACCCATGCTGGAGGGGCTCGATGAATTCGACTTGGCGCTGGACCTCGCTCGCCAGAACTCCAAGAACGCCGCCTGGGTGTTCGCCATCGACCGGGCTCTATGGCGATTTCTCGAGCGAGCGCGCGGCGCCGAATCACTATTCGATCATGTGGTGCTATTGGGCCCATGGTCGGAGTCCGGCATTGCGCGGTTGCTCAACCATCGCAACGCCCAGGTGGGGATCACTCCGAGCTTTGAATCCCTGTTGAGCGATCTGCCCCGCGACGCGAACGACACCGACAGTATCGAAGCGCTGCAGTTCACGGAGGCCAGCTTCTACCGTATGGTTTGGGACTACGCCCTGGGAAACCCCGGAGTGGCGCTGCACTTCTGGCGCAGATCGCTGGCGATAGATCCGGAAGGCTGCCTGTGCGCGCGTCCATTTGACGCACCAACACCCGAGGACCTGGACGCTCTTCCCGACTCCACGGTGTTCGTGCTGAGAGCCGCAGTTCAGCTCGAGTCGGCGACCCCGGAGCAGATCTGTCAATCGACCGCGCTTACCCCGGCGCAAGTCGAGGACGCCCTTCGTCACGGGTGCCTCGAGGGTTACTGGGAGCAAGAAGGTGGGCGCTACACCATCACCTGGAACTGGTACCGCGCGATTACCCGATTGCTCATGCGCCGCCGCCTACTGTTTCTCAGCTGAGGAGTACCATCATGCTACGTCTATCTTTTGTCTCGCTCGCGCTGCTGGCTCTGCTGCTCTGGCCTGCCAGCGCCTTGGCTCAGGAAGCCCCCGATATCGGCGCGCTTGCCGGCTTCATTCGTTGGGGCGGTCTGCTATTCTCGGTGTTCGTCGTCGCTGGCGCACTGCTGTTGCTGCGAGTTATCGGGACGCTTGCCGATCGGCTCGGTCAGCGTTTCACACATAGGCGCCTGACGGTTCAGAAGATGGAGTCATTTGTCCGTTTCTTGGTGTACATTGCCACGGGTGGGCTCGTGCTCGGGCTCAGTGTGCGCCTCGATTCCGCAGGGTTGACCGTCATAGGCGCCTCGCTCGGGTTCGCCATCGGATTTGCGATGCGAGATCTGGTTGCTGCTTTCATTGCCGGCATCACGATCATGTTCGACCGCCCTTTCCAAGTGGGCGATCGCGTACAATATGCCGGCGAGTATGGGGACATCATCAAGATTGGCCTGCGCAGCGTGCGCATGAACACGCTCGCTCACAACATTGTCACGATCCCGAACAACAAGGTGCTGACCGATGTCACGTCGTCGGGCAACTACGGAGCGCTCGAGATGCAGGTCGCCATGGATTTCTACGTTGGCGTCGATCAAGATCTCGACCGCGCGGAGGGGATCGTTCACGAAGCATGCATCACCAGCAGGTTCTGCTACCTGGACAAGCCTGTGCCGGTACTGGCCAAACAGGTGATCTTGCAGGATTACGTTGCCTACGAGGTCAAGGCGCGACCGTACGTGTTGGATGTGAAGTACGAGAAGGCCTTCGAGACCGACGTGCATACGCGCGTTCGCAAGGCTTTCCTCAAGCACGGCATCCAACCGCCCGCAATGCTCCACCGAGCCATCCGGGGTGGTGTGGCGCTCCCCTTGACGGTCGGGTGAGGGGGCTCGGGTCCGTGGCCTCGTGCCCGTTTCAGTTCCCCATGCGACGCAAGTTGCAAGTACAAACGAGTTCTGGAGTGCGTACTCCGTTCGCGCTCTGTGAACCGAAGAATTGCGCGGATGTTGCGTCGCGCACGCCAGGTCTGCGCGCGACTTTCTGGGGACGCAAAGCCGGCGTCGGGGGCACTCGGTCACGCGCCTCTATTGGGTCGTGCGGCAC
Source organism: uncultured delta proteobacterium (assembly GCA_963809955.1). Taxonomy (GTDB): domain Bacteria; phylum Myxococcota_A; class Polyangia; order Polyangiales; family Polyangiaceae; genus JAICQQ01. The sequence goes on along the minus strand of CAWELQ010000020.1, from coordinate 71,435 downwards.
GAGACTTGCGTTGACCCCACGAGCCCCCCTCGGGGGAGACCACCCGATGGCCGGAGAAGCGCAACTGTGACGGATCTCGAGACGAAGAAGGCGGTTTCTGCGCGGCCTCGGCGCTTAGACGGAGGCGGTCCCCCGAATATCGGCGCGGTCGTCTCGGTGCGCGGCAGCGTGGTGGATATCCGGTTCGATGGGCATTTGCCCGCTGTCTTCTCGGTGTTGCGTGCCGGAGACGAAGGGCGAATCGTCATCGAAGTACTGGCGCAGAGTGACGCGCGCCACGTGCGCGGAATTGCGTTGACGCCGACGCAAGGCCTTGCCCGCGGCGCGCCGGTGGAGGACACGGGCGGGCCGTTGAAAGCGCCTGTGGGCAAGGGTGTTCTTTCGCGCATGCTCGACGTGTTTGGCAACGCGATCGACCGTGGCCAGGGGTTGTCCGATGTCCAATGGCGTTCTGTGCATAGGGCTCCACCATCGCTGGCACGCCGTACCACCAGGTCCGAAATATTCGAAACCGGTATCAAGCTCATCGACGTGCTCGTGCCGCTCGAGCGCGGCGGCAAGGCCGGGCTCTTCGGTGGCGCGGGCGTGGGCAAGACAGTGCTGCTGACCGAAATGATCCACAACATGATCGGCCACAACGAGGGCGTGAGCATTTTTTGCGGCATTGGTGAGCGTTGTCGTGAAGGCGAAGAGCTGTACCGCGACATGAAGGAAGCTGGGGTATTGCCAAAGATGGTCATGGTCTTCGGCCAGATGAACGAGCCGCCGGGCAGCCGCTTCCGAGTGGGGCACGCGGCGCTGACGATGGCCGAGTATTTCCGGGACGACGAGCAACGCGACGTGTTGCTACTCATCGACAACATCTTTCGCTTCATCCAGGCTGGCATGGAGGTATCTGGCTTGATGGGCCAGATGCCGTCGCGCTTGGGCTACCAACCGACGATGGGCACCGAGCTTTCGGGGCTCGAGGAGCGCATCGCCAACACCGATGCGGGTGCCATCACCTCGATCCAGGCGGTGTACGTCCCAGCGGATGATTTCACCGATCCGGCGGCCGTGCACACGTTTTCGCACCTCTCGGCCTCCATCGTGCTCTCGCGCAAGCGAGCGAGCGAAGGTCTCTTTCCAGCTATCGATCCGCTGCAATCCAGTTCGAAGATGGCCACGCCTGGCATCGTCGGACAGCGGCACTACGAGCTGGGCCAGGAAATCCGCAGGACGCTCGCGCAATATGCGGAACTCAAGGACATCATCGCCATGCTCGGCCTCGAGCAGCTTTCACCGGAAGACCGCAAGGTAGTCGCCCGCGCTCGGCGCCTGGAGCGCTTCCTCACCCAGCCCTTCTTCACCACTGAGCAGTTCACCTCTCTCAAGGGAAAGCTCGTCGGTCTCGAGGACGCCCTCGACGGCTGTGAGCGAATCCTGCGTGACGAATTCCAAGGTTACCCGGAGAGCGCGCTCTATATGATCGGGACGATTGACGAAGCGAAGGTGAAAGCGAAGCGCGGCATGCACGCAGTGCCGAGCACACCTGAGCGGAAACCCGGAGCCAAGACCAACCCGACACCCAGCGTCAAGTCGTCGTCGGCAACCACGCCCAAGCCGCAGGCGAAACCTCGGGAGAAGCACTGACGTGCCACCCCTACGCATGAATCTCAGGGTGCTGTTGCCCTTCCAGGTGTTCAGCGAAACGGCCGGCGTGTCCCGTATCGTCGTGGAGACGAGCATGGGTTCGTTCGGACTTTTGCCACATCGACGCGATGGCGTGGCCGCGCTCACTCCAGGAATCTTGATCTACGAAACGGAGGTCGAGGGCGAGGTTTACGTAGCCGTGGATGAAGGAGTGATGGTCAAGACCGGCGCCAACGTCCTGGTGTCCGTGCACCGAGCCCTCAGCGGAGCAGACCTCCGCCAGTTGCGTGATTCCGTGGAACGGGAGTTTCTGGCGCTGGACGAACGGGAGCAAAACCTGCGCTCGGTCATGGCAAAGCTGGAAACGGGGTTTCTGCGTCGCTTGGTCACCTTCCGGAGGGAAGCATGAGCGGATCGGCGAGACCTCCAAAGCTCGGGGCGAACTTCGTCGAGCAGGTCGGTGCGAAGGTCGCGCGTAAGCTCGCGGCCCGGCGTAGGTCCAGGCACGGCGTCTGGTTCGGCCTGGGAATGATGGGGCTCATTGGCTGGTCAGTGGCGATCCCGACGTTGCTGGGCGCGCTGCTCGGTCTGTGGCTCGATAAGCACCACCCAACCGAGCATTCTTGGACGCTGGCGCTACTGGTGGCCGGACTCGCGATCGGGTGTGGGAACGCGTGGCATTGGGTCGCCAAGGAAGACGCGGCGATGCGAAAGGAACAACAGGATGACGAACAATGAGATGCCGACACTGCTCTTGGCGTGCGCGGCGGGAGCCGCGCTCGGCGGGGTCTTTTTCGGTGGCCTATGGTGGACTGTCAAGAAGGGCGTTTCGAGCAAACACCCGGCGCTTTGGTTCACCGGCAGCTTCCTCTTGCGGATGAGCATCGCAATGGCTGGACTGCAGCTCGTCTCCGGCGGCCACTGGCAGCGGCTGTTGTCGTGTCTGCTCGGTTTCGTGGTTGCGCACCCGGTCGTGACCTGGTTGAGCCGGTCGTCGGCAGAAGACCAAACCCGCCGCGCACAGAGGGCCAGCCATGCGCCTCAGTCCCGATGAGATGATCTTCTGGCAATACGGCGTGCTGAAACTCAACGGCACCATCGTATTCACCTGGGGATTGATGCTCGTACTCACCCTGAGTGCGAAACTCATCACCCGCAACATTTCGATGACTCCGCAGCGTTCCCGCTGGCAGAACTTTTTGGAGATCATCGTGACAGGTATCGCCAAGCAAATCGAAGAGGTCGGACTCCGCCATCCGGAGAAGTATCTTGGCTTTTTGGGCACGCTTTTTCTGTTCGTTGCCACAGCTGCCTTCTTCTCCATCGTTCCGGGCTATGAGCCTCCGACAAGCTCGCTGTCGACCACCGCGGCACTCGCGCTGTGCGTCTTGGTGGCGGTGCCGGTTTTCGGCGTCCAGGACCAAGGCGCACGTGGCTACCTCAAGGCCTACCTCGAGCCGACGTTCATCATGCTGCCGTTCAATGTCATCAGCGAAGTGTCGCGCACGCTAGCACTGGCTGTGCGTCTCTTCGGCAACATGATGAGTGGCGCAATGATCGTCGGTGTCTTGCTGACCGTTGCCCCCTTCATTTTCCCGGTCGTCATGACCGCTCTTGGTCTGCTCACCGGCATGGTGCAGGCCTACATTTTCAGCATCCTGGCCGCGGTCTACATCGCCGCCGCCACGCGCACCAAGAAGCCCAGGCCCGAACCCAAACGTTGAAGACGCAACGACCTGACTCAAAGGAAACACCATGTATGACGTCACTATTGTCGCGCTAGCATCGATCACCATCGCCGGTCTCACCACCGGTTTCGGGACCATGGGGCCGGCGCTCGCGGAAGGTAAGGCCGTTGCGACGGCCCTGAGTTCGCTGGCGCAGCAGCCCGATGCCTCGGCTACCATCACCCGGACACTGTTCGTGGGGCTGGCTATGATCGAGTCCACTGCCATCTACTGCTTCGTGGTTTCGATGATTCTCATCTTCTCCAATCCGTTCTGGAACTACGTGATCGCCCAGGCTGCGGGAAAGTAGGCGTATGCTCATCGACTGGTTCACGGTCTCTGCGCAAGCGCTGAACTTCGTCATCTTGGTGTGGCTGATGAAGCGCTTTCTCTACAAGCCCATCCTCCGGGCCATCGACGCGCGTGAGCAGCGAATCGCTACGCAGCTTGCAGAGGCCGACGCGACCAAGACCGAAGCCCGGCAGGAACGCGACGAGTTTCGGCGCAAGAACGAGGAGTTCGAGCAAGCGCGCGCCGCGCTCATGAGTAAAACCACGGACGACGTGAAGATCGAGCGGCGGAGGCTCCTCGACCAAGCGCAACGGGCGGCCGACACCCTGAGCGCGCAGCGCCGGGAAAAGCTGCGAAACGATGCTCAAAATCTGAATCGAGCCATCCTGCTCCGGACACAACAAGAAGTCTTTTCCATCGCACGAAAGGTGCTGACCGATCTTGCCATGGCGAGTTTAGAGGAGCGTCTGGGAGAGGTGTTCACCGCCCGCCTGCGAGACCTGGACGGCCCGGCGAAAGAAGCTCTCGCGAAAGCATTCGAAACAGCTTCCGAGCCCGCCGTTGTGCGCAGCGCGTTCGACTTGCCCCCAGAGCAGCGCGCGGCGATAAGACAGGCACTCAACGAGACCTTTTCCAGCGAAATAGGCGTTCGGTTCCAGACCGAGCCCAACGTGATCAGCGGCATCGAGCTCGCCACCAACGGGCGAAAGGTCGCCTGGAGCATGGCGGACTACCTGGTGTCACTGGAGAAGGGCGTGAACGAACTTCTGAACGAGCGAGCGGGGGCCGAACCAGAGCATGAATCAAGCTAAAGCCAAAGCGCATCCCAAGGCGCCAATGAATACCGCGGCTGAAGACTTGGAGGCTGTTTTCGATCGCGCGTTCACGAGCATCAGCACGACGCTCGAGGGCTTCACGCCTGGGTTCGCACCGCGTGAGGTGGGTACGGTTACGAAGATCTCCACGGGTATCGCCATGGTCTCCGGGCTTCCCAGCGTTGGCTTCGAAGAGTTGGTCGAGTTTCCTGGTGACGTGTTCGGCATCGCTTTCAACGTGGACGAGGACGAAATCGGAGTCGTGTTGCTGGGTGAGTACTGGCAGCTGCATGCTGGTGACGAAGTCGAGCGCACCGGCCGAGTCGTGGACGTTGGTGTCGGCGACGGTTTGGTGGGTCGCGTCATCGACCCGCTTGGACGGCCACTAGACGGCGAAGGACCAGCGGTCTCCAACGCGCGTCTGCCCATAGAACGCCCCGCCGCGCGCATCATGGATCGCGCAAGGGTTACCGTGCCGCTCCATACCGGCCTGAAAGTCATCGACGCCCTGATTCCCATCGGGCGAGGCCAGCGCGAGTTGATTCTGGGTGACCGGCGGACGGGCAAAACGGCCATCGCGATGGATGCCATCCTCAACCAGCGGGATCAGAACGTCATGTGCGTCTATTGTGCCATTGGCCAGCGCGCTTCCGCCGTGGCGAAAGCCGTGGCCGTCTTGCGAAACGCTGGCGCGATGGCCTACACGGTCGTGGTCGTCGCCGAGGGCAATGAAGCACCGGGGCTGGCTTACATTGCTCCTTACGCCGCGACCAGTATCGCTGAGCATTTCATGGAAGCGGGTCGCGACGTATTGCTCGTCTATGATGATCTGACTCAACACGCCCGCGCTTATCGCGAGCTTTCGCTCTTGCTGCGCCGACCTCCTGGACGCGAAGCTTTCCCTGGCGACATCTTCTACATCCATTCACGTCTACTCGAACGTGCCACTCACCTGAACGAGGAACGTGGAGGCGGCTCGATCACCGCGCTACCTATCATCGAGACCGATGCGCAGAACATTTCCGCCTATGTTCCGACCAACCTCATTTCCATCACGGACGGGCAGATCTACCTCTCGCCGTCGTTGTTCGAATTGGGCGTGCTGCCTGCGGTCGACGTCGGAAAGTCGGTTTCGCGCGTTGGCGGCAAGGCACAGTGGACTGCCTACCGCGCGGCGGCCGGTGACCTCAAACTCGCCTATGCGCAGTTCGAGGAACTCGAGACATTCGCGCGATTTGGGGCCCGTTTGGATGAAGGTACGCGCAAGGTCCTCCGGCACGGACAACGAATTCGCGCCTGCCTCAAGCAGCCCGAATTCTCCCCTGTGGCCGTGCCCGCACAAATCGCGGTCCTGCTCGCGTTGGCAGAAGGGCTCTTCGACCTGGTGCCGACGGAGCGGATGAGGGACGCCGAGCAAGCGGTGCACGAGGCGGCCACGGATATTCCCGCCGACGTTGTCGTTCGTTTCTCGACAGCCGCGAATTTGAGCGAAGAGGATCGCAAGATGGTCGTCGAACTCGCCCGCCTCGCGCTCGCCCCCTTTCAGCCGAAGCCGGAATTCGAACCAGAGGCGAACGCCGCCCCCGAGCCGCCGGTCAAGACCCAACTCGAGATCGAACCGAAGCCCGAGAAGGTACACGAGGGCACGCCGTGACCAGCAGTGCGGGGGCTCTGCAAAAGAAGATCAAGACTGCGGGCGATCTCCAATCGGTCGTCCGCACGATGAAGGCCTTGGCGGCCTCGAGTATCGGAGAATACGAGAACTCCGTACGCGCGTTGGTCGATTACACTCGGGCCGTGGAGCTGGGGTTGGGCGCCTGTCTGCGACAAAGCGAGCCACGACCGCTGACGACAACATGGGAAGGGCGCACGCGGACAGCTCGAGTGGGCGCCGTGGTGTTCGGTTCCGACCAGGGGCTAGTGGGCCGATTCAACGAGGTGATCGCCGACTATGCGATTGGGACGCTCGCAGCGTTGCGGAGGGAAACCAGAATTTGGGCCGTCGGGGAGAGGGTTCGTCCGCGCCTGTCTGATGCGGGCTTGCAGTTGATGCGACCGTTGACCGTACCGACCTCCGTCAGGGCAATCACTCCGCTGGTGGGGCAAATTCTCGTTGAAAGCGAGACGCTCCACGGTCAGCGTGGCTTACAGGAGCTCTACCTCTTCTACAACCGCCCAACCTCCGAGGCGGCCTGTGCGCCCCACGTTCAGCGACTGCTGCCGCTGGACGAACAGTGGCGACGCAAGCTGGTCGAACTCCCCTGGCCACCAGGAAGCTTGCCAGAGGTTCTGGGTGGCGAAAGTCAGACGCTGCGGGCGCTCGTCCGCGAGTACCTCTTCATCTGGTTGTTCCGAGCTTGCGCAGAATCTCTCGCGAGCGAGAATGCGAGCCGACTGGCCGCGATGGCGCGCGCTGAGCGAAACATCGACGAATTGCTGGAAGGCCTCCACCGGGCGTTCCACCAGGCCCGCCAGAACAGCATCGACGAGGAACTCTTCGACGTGGTCTCGGGCTTCGAGGCGCTGACATAGCAGATAGCAGAATGGACGGGTGACCGCCGAGGTCTCCTGATCCATTCGGCTGCTGCGCTGGCACGCGCATCATACTGGGGAACCTCCTCAGCACGCATCGTTTGCGCAGGCGCGTGTGCCGATCGCGCGTGGTCCAGTCGGTTTTGCCAAGGCGTTACCTTGGCTCGATTCGTGCTTGCTCCATGGTAGGAGCGTTTTGGCAATTGCATCGGGCTCGATACCAACGCCGACCGGCCTGACCCCAACTTGCCGGGCTGTGGTGGAAAGTGACGAAGGAAGAGTAATGAAGATCCAACTCAATACGGACGGCAACATCTCAGGCACTGAGAAGCTTGCCCAGCACGTAACAGGTGTCGTGGAATATGCCCTGAGCCGCTTCAGTGATCGGATCACGCGGATTGAGGTCCATCTCAGCGACGAGAACGGCCCCAAGAGTGGACCGGACGCCAAGCGTTGCATGATGGAAGCCCGCCTCCGCGGTCGTCAGCCGACGGCCGTGACGCACGAGGCGGAGACCTTGGACCGAGCAATCGATGGTGCGGCCGACAAGTTGCAGAGATTGCTCGGCCACACCGTCGAGCGGCTGCGCCCTCATCACTAGAGCACCGAACAGGTTGCCAATTGCACCGGTGCCTGCTGGCCGACCGGCCCTCCGCTTGGTTGATTGGTCGCGACAAACATCGTTCGCGAAAAGGAGCTGCGCTCCGAAGGGCTCGACACGTTGACAGACAGAGATCCCAGGAATCCACAAGCAGATGCTGCGCAACAGTGCTCACCAAGCCCTAACCTTATCGAGGGCGAGCCCGTCGAAGCTCGACGTGACCCAGCGGAGGAGCTGACGCGTTGCGCGCTCGAACGCTGGGAGAACGAGGGGGGCTATTCATCGGGCCCCGCCAGCGTCGCGATCGTCACCAGCATTGTGCTGGACTCGTTTTTCGTACGCACGGAAAGGTGAGAGCGACGTGCCCTACCGCAAGCCGTTTGGAGCCATTGTCTTGAGGAACTTGAAGAGATCACTGTCCGTGGAAAGGACGAGCGTCGAGTTGTCAGCGACGATCTGCTTGTAGGACTGCATGGTGCGCGTGAATTCGTAAAACGAGACGGCCTCCCGGCTTTGATTGTAAGCGGCGGTATAGATGGCAGTAGCTTTTGCGTCCGCCGTTCCGCGAATTTCTTCCACCTGACGGTAGGCTTCTGACTGGATCTTGTTCAGATCCCTCACACGATTGCCGCGAATTCTGGCTGCCTCGCCTTTGCCCTCTGAAAGGAAGCGCTCGGCGATCTGCCTGCGCTCGCTGATCATTCGGTCGTAGATCTTGGGGCGAACACTCTCATTGTAGTTGATGCGCTTGAACCGAATGTCCAAAAGTTCGATGCCAAAGACACGCACCTTCTGCGCCGCCGCTTTGAAGATCTCCGACTCGACGAGTTTGCGCCCTTTTTGGATGGGCACCAGCGATCCCATGTCGAGGTCCCGCTCCTTGTCGGTGAGCAGGGTGTCCCGCAGGGGCTGACGATCCTTGGTGGTTCGAATGATTTCGATCAACTCGTGCTTGGCGACGGCGTTGCGGGTCTCGCTACCCAGAATATCATCCAGACGGGACTGCGCACTGCGTTCGTCACGGAGGCGCAGAAAGTACTGAAGTGGAGCCGTGATGCGCCAGCGCGCGAACAGGTCGACAGAAATGTAGAGTTTGTCTTTGGTGGGCATGTCCGAGGGGCTGCCATCCCACTCGAGAACGCGCTTGTCGATCGGGTTGACCTCTTGCACGAACGGCACCTTGATCTTCAATCCAGCAGCCGTCACCGGAGCGCCCACAGGATCCCCAAACTGCGTGATGATCACCTGCTCGACCTCGCTCACCGTATACACAGAGCTCGCCACAACGTAGGCTCCCAGCCCGACGACTGCCAACATTCCCCAATTTAGCGTTCTGTTCATTTTGCTGCTGCTTTCGGTGTGTCGAGATTCAGCATGGGCAAGATGCTGCCTGTCCGTTCGTCGACGATGATCTTGGAGTGTAGGTGCGGCAGGACGTCTTCCAGCGTTTCGACGTAGATGCGGCGCCTGGTGACCTCCGGTGCTTTGGCGTATTCGACCAGGAGTGCGCTGAAGCGCGCCGCATCACCCTCCGCTTCGTTGATTCGCTTGAGCCGGTATCCGTCCGCCTCTCTGATCCGCTGATCTTTCTCGCCTTCAGCAAGGGGAATGACCTTGTTGTAGTCGCGTCGGGCCTCGTTGATCAATTTCTCTTTCTCTTGCTGCGCTTGATTGACTTCGTTGAACGAGTCCTGCACGGGTTCGGGAGGGTTGATGTTCTTCAGTTGCACCTGGTCGATGCTGATGCCCATTGCGTACTTGGTCGACAGCGCTTGCATTTTGGTCAGTGCTTCCGTTTCGATTTCTTGTCGACCGATGGTGATCACCTCGTCGACGGTTCGATCCCCCACTACTTCTCGCATTACGGACTCGGACACATAGCGTAGAGTCTCGCTCGGCTCCCTCACTTCGAACAGGAACTTCACAGGGTCCGAGATGCGGTATTGAAGGACCCATTCCACCAAGGCGGCATTCAGATCACCTGTTACCATGCGGGTTTCTCGTTTTGCGTCGCGCGGAGCGGCACTCTGGTATGGGTCGCGGGCGCCTGGTGTCGCGAAACCGAACTCTTGTTTCAACTGGCGCTTGACCGGCACGATGGTCGCTTCATCGATGCCCAGCGGCAGTTTGAAGTGGAGCCCGGGAGGGACGTCCTTGAGGTACTTGCCGAACCGTTGCACGACCGCGACGGAATCACTGGGCACGGTGTAGTAGGCGGTCCAGGCACACAGCGCAGCTAGCGCCAGTGCGGCAATCGCCAGCAGTCCACGCCACCCCAAGACGCCACGTCCGTTATTCCCCGCGCGCTCCCGGGCTCGCTGTAGCAAGTTCTCGAGCAACGTAGCAGCTCGTTCCATGCCGCTCTTTGGGCCAGACCCATCACCGTTACCGTTGTCTTCGGTCAAGAGCGGATCCTGTAGATTTCTGAGATGAGCATCGTTTCGTTGTTCACGAGGCTGAGCGTTCCATTCAGCGGTGCGTTGATGGCACGGCTCTGAGGCTGCTTCAGCTCGCCGAACGACGGCGCAGGAGCCCAGAGGCGAATCGTCCAGCGCTCGTTCAAGCAGTTATCGTGCCACCGCCCCCGAGTGCGCCATTGTCGCCGCCAAGGCCGGGAGCTCCAGACGGCGTCATTGGCGTTCGGAGGGTTCTGGGCCCGCGTTCGTTCTCGCCACCAGCCGCTCAACGGACGACGACTCGAGGGAACAGCCGCTGCATGCGCGCAGCATGACTCCTGCTTTCCAGGCTCTCAGCGGCTTGGCTTCACCGGAACAAACGCTGCCTACTGCTATTGGCTGAACACGAGTGGTAGATTCGTATGCGTTGGCGCAAAATGACTCTGCTCATAGGAGTGTCGTTGGCCGTGTGGCTCGCGGTGCTGCTCACACCAGAACTCTTGTCCACGCGATGCGAAGCGCGTATCAACACAACGCGGACAGGGTGGCTCGATTTGCGGGTATTGCGGTGGAGCGCCTTTCGGACGGAACACCAGAACGGGGCAAGGCGCCAGCCGAGTAACGCTTTCGGCGACCGAACCCATGAGAAAGCGCGCCACGCTGCCGCGCCCGTGCGTTCCCACCACGACCAAATCTGCCTCGAGGTCGGTGGCGAGCTGAGCAATCTGGTGAGCCGGGGCATGGGCCCGCAGATGAGAAATCACCCGCACTGGTCGAGTCGGCGCCCTGCCGCGCGTCTGTTCGAAATCGGCAATACTGACACGGACGTAGGTCTCGAGTTGCCTTCGCCGGCCGGGATTGTGCACGCGCGCATCCGAAGCCGGAGGTTCTTTGCTGGCACTCGGCGGGGAAGCATCGTCGACCGGGATAGTATGACTTTCCGGAAGCACGTGCACCACGTGCACCACATGCAGTTCGGCGTTCGGCGTCGCCTCCGCAAGTCCGAGAGCATGTCCCAAGGCCAGCTCACTTGCCGTCGAATAGTCGATACCAACCAGGATGAGATAGGGCTTATCTGACTGAGTCATGGGTCCTCGTTGGATTGGAAGGGCAAGTTTCGGGCCAGTGTCGCAGCGGGCGATGACGTGCACGCTGTCGCGCACCGCTTGTGCACGCGCGACTTCGAAATGGCATCGAGCGACGGAGTCAGTTATCGGCACCTGGCGTGTGAAAGTTGCCGACTCAAGAGGCCTTGGCCATTCTTCTCGATGTACTGCCCATGCTCGACGAGCTTTGCTTCGAGCTGCTGCTTCAAGTAGGCATCTTTGGCGCCGGTCTTCGGCAGGCGATCGATGACGTCCATCACCGGGTGGAAGCGATCCAGGTCTTTGAGCACCGTCATGTCGAAGGGCATTGGCTCGTCGTCGATGCGAGGCGTACCGGAGGCGTCGTGGCCTTTTGCCTCTAGCGCGTCTCCTCAGAAATGAAGCCAGACGGCCAATCGGGGAGCAAACCAGGCCACTGCCCGTCGAGGGATCCGAACAGTATTGAAAAGCCAGTACTGCTGGGGCAGTCGTTGGAGGACGGTCCGTCAAGATGATGCTGACGTGCATCGCTTTGATAGAGTCGTCTGGGGTGAGCATCGATCGTGTGCCATTGAATGCTGAAGACCGGTTTCGGGTGCTACGGGCACCGACCTCACTCGCTGTCAGTCTGGGCTTCGGACATCACTCTCGCAGTTGCGTCAATAGCCAACGACTAGCAGCGACAGGCCCATGGCTGCCTTTTTTTGTCCGATGGTATGATTACTGCTTCTAGTAGAAGAAGCTATGACGCCGGGTCGCGGCTTGTGACCTGGAGGCAGACGACTGAGGCCCACCCGCGAAGTCGTCAGAAGCCTTACTTGGGTGGCGGTTCGGACAAAGTGACTCAATGACAGGCTCGATGGGAATGATTCAAGTAGAGGGTATTACGTATCGCGTCGACCGTGTTGGTCGAAAAGACTACGAAATCGTCCGATTGTTGGACGATATCACCATCGGACCATTCCAGATGGCGCGAACGTTGACCACCCATGGCTGCGTTGCCGGCGAAGCGCAGTTGCGTGAGCTTGCGCGAGTCGCCATTCGGCAGGGCAGGACCAAGTGGCAGCCGGGAGCCCGTGGGGTACGACTCCCATGATTCCCTCCGTCACCCGAGCGACCGCCAGAGTCCGAGGTCGAGCGGTCTAGAGGTCGTTCGCTTCTACACCCGGCAGGCTCGATCTAGCCGATTCGGATACCGCCAATCGGGCCGAGAACGCCGAAACCCTGAAGCAACCAGACGACGAGAAAAACGACGACGACGACGTTGAGAATGTTGCGAATCTTCCCATCCATCGGAATGAACGAGTTGAGCGCCCACAGCAAGACTCCAACCATCACAATGACGAAAACGACGCTCAGCAAGGACATGATCCGTTCGTCGAAGCACGATTCGTGCCGGACGCTCCGGCGTGTACCGGCCGTGATGCTCTGGAGCACCGACGCTTTTCACGATTCCCGCGTGTCGCGCTGTTCGAAGAGTAACCCGGGGAAGGAGCCCGGCCGGCTCCCTCGTATGAACGAACTCACGCGCCGCCCAGGTGGGCGGCTCAGATACGGCTTTCGTTGGTGCCGGCTTCACCCAGACCCACCGATGCCGTTCTGGGCATCGCTCTGTCGGGAATGTCTGCATCGAACGGGGCACGCCCGATTTGGCGCGTTCCAAGGCTTGAGAAGAATGGCGCCAGAGCGTATTGTTTGAACCAGTACCACCACAGGCTTTGCTGTTTGAGCTCTGGAGCGATCTGGCTTTCGAACGTGGAATGTAGCTCTGGCAGCTTGCTCCAGTGCAAACCAGCCTGCTCGTGGTGGGCAGCGTGGAAGCCGTTGTTGAAAAGCAGAAAATTCAGGGTTCGGCCCACGAAGTTTCGGGAGTGATTGTAGCGGGACCAAGGATCCGTGTGGACGTGCTGCTCGTAGTTGAACAGCATGACGGTCCACAGCGAAAATGCCGCGGGCAACCCCATGGAAAGCGCCCAAACGTACAGCCCAGTGCCAAGGCCGTGCAACGCCACCGCGATGGCAAGCCCTGCGCATTGCGTGCCATAGACGACCAAGTACTGCTCGACGATCTCTCGATACTGTTTGGGTTTGGTCTGCTTGGCCTTCTGAATGAACTCTTTGATCGGTGTGGACTGATAGTACGACGACACGAAGAAATACGTCGCCGCGACCAGTACGTTGTGTCGGTTGGTGATACGCCAGGTAATGGTCGCATCACCGGCTTTGTTCACGAACTTGTGATGGTTGAGATTGTGCGTCGGGATCCAACCGAACACGGGATACCCGTAGAAGACCGACAGCCAGTTCCCGAAGAAGCGGTTCATCGCCTTGCTCTTGAACGTTGGGCAATGCTGGTGATTATGAGCAATCGTGGAACAAGAGATAGCGAAGTAGAAGCTCAACCAGCTCAAGTAGGGCACCAGAGAGGGACGAGCGAATTGAGCGATGACCGTTCCGGGCATCAGCACGAACATCCAGAGCAGCGTGCGGCGGTCGGCGGGGAAACGAAGCTTCATGTCGGGCACGGCGTCCTTTTTAGCAGCAGAACGAGTTCAACATGCACCTTTCTGGACGCCCTTGGCCGCGGGAGTGGCAAAAAACCTGGCGTTGGCGGCGATGTGCGCGATATTTGCGCGCCGGCCCGAGGCGATGTGAGATGAGGGGGGCTCGCTCAGCGTGTTGCGTCCGAGCGCGCAAAGTCTACGTGACGCAGAGCCACAGCGCGCTGCGTCAGTCGTCCGGAGTACAACCGCCAAAGGGTGCTGCAACCCGGTCCCAATGTGGGTGCGCCGTTCAGTCCGGGGGCCATCGGCGTTTCTTCGAGGGTGAGGCTGCGGATTCGTAGCGAAGCAGTCGCCGGTCGAGTGTGCGTCGATCGATACCCAGCCTTTCAGCTGCCAGGGCTCGATTGCCCCCCAGCGAAGCGACGGTGTTCATGATGTGACCGCGCTCGATCTCGAACAGCGAGACCTGGGTCGGCTCTGCCGCAACCTGGGCCAGCGGTTGGTGGCGTGGCGTGCACGAGCGAACCTTTTCCGGAAGATCGTCGAGTTCGAGCTCATGCGACCGGCACAGCGTCGCGGCGCGCTCGATGCAGTTTTCGAGCTCCCGCACATTGCCTGGCCAACTATGGGCCAGAAGCCGCTCGGCCACCGCCTTCGACAAGCTCAGCTCTCGCCCTGAACGCGCGACGAAACGCGCGAGAAACTCCTGCGCCAGTAGCAGGATATCGTCACCCCGTTCTCGGAGCGGGGGCACGGTGATACGGACCACGTCCAGACGATAGAGCAGATCCTCTCGGAATCGCCTTTCGGCGACCTCCAGCACCAGGTCTCGGTTTGTAGCGGTGATCAAGCGACAGTCGAACGGCACCTCCTGATGCTGACCCACTGGGCGCACCGTGCGCTCCTGAAGCGCACGAAGGAGTTTGGGCTGAATCGCCAGCGGTAGCTCGCCAATCTCATCGAGCAAGAGCGTGCCACCGTTGGCCTGCACGAGCAGGCCCTTGCTCGAGGTTTTGGCGTCCGTGTAGGCCCCGCGCGCGTGGCCAAAGAGCTCAGTTTCCACGAGCCCGTCCGGGAGCGCCGCGCAATTCAGCGCCACGAAGGGTCCCGCGTGAAACAGGCTGTTGTCGTGGATCGCGCGCGCGATTACCTCCTTGCCGGTGCCCGTTTCACCCTGAAGCAAGACAGAGGCGGCGCTGCCCGAAAGCTGTGCGACGAGTTCGACAACTTGTCGAATGGCCGTGCTGCGCCCCAACACATGGGTCAGGTCGGCCGAGGGAGCACAGCGTGCGCGCTTCGCTGTCGTCCGGCCATTGCCGACCGCGTTCGAAGGGGGCCGAGACGCGTGCCCGATCGCGCGCTCAAGCGAGTTGACATCGACGGGTTTAGTCAGAAAGTCACAGGCACCAATGCGAAGCGCCGCGATGGCGGTCTCCATTGTGCCGCGGCCGGTGATCAGGACGACCGGTAGATGAGGCCGGACTTCGGTGACCTGTCGGCAGAGATCCAGGCCGCTCATCTCCGACATCGCCACGTCCGTCAGCACCAAGCCGAAGTCCTGCGTGGCGACCTTGGCGAGTGCGCGGCGAGGAGAAGTCTCCGCCACCACGACGTGACCAATGCTTTCCAGCAGCAAGCGCAGGGCTTCGCAGGCATCGGGTTCGTCGTCGACGACGAGAATTCTCGCTGAGCTGGTGCTCGAATTGGAGCGCAAGAGCGCAGAGCCAGCAGTTTGTTGCACGGAGCCTCTTACCTGCTGCGCTCTGAAAGTAGAACGTCGCCGGGCGACACAAGCTAGCACGTTTTCTGCAGCATCGAGCCCAAAGCGAGCTCGGAAATGGAAGCCCCGCTCTTCCCCGGCGAACGGGAAGTTCGCTCTGCCCGCTTGCACTGCGACAGGATCGATGGCATGTGACAGGCGGCACCAAAAATGACTGCGATTTCGCGAATTCCAGGCGCCACACTCCACGACTTCATCGTTCGGAATCGCGACCAAATCATCGACCGCGCGCAGCACCGGTTCCAGTCGAGGAGACCACCCTTGGTGACCGACGTGGCCCTCGAGCATGGAATCCCGGTCTTCCTGAGCCAACTCGCTCATGCATTGGCCCCGGGCGAAGCGGTTGGAGAAGCGAGCAATGGCAGCGTCCCGGGTGCGGATGAGGCAATCGCTAAGAGCGCCGCCTTGCATGGCTACGATCTCTTGAGAAACGGCCTTACTGTTGAACAAGTGGTGCACGGTTACGGCGACGTTTGCCAGGTCGTGACTGAGTTGGCCGCCGAAACGGGCGCCGCAATCAGCGCGGATGATTTTCACGTCTTCAATCGATGCCTCGATGACGCCATTGCCGGAGCAGTGACGGCATACGGAAGCCAGCGAGAACAGGACCTCGCCTTCGAAGGTACGGAACGAATGGGAGTTTTTGCCCATGAACTGCGGAATTTGTTGAATACGGCGATTTTGTCGTTCGATGTGATCAAGAAAGGGGTGGTCGGGCTCGGCGGGAGCACGAGCGCCCTGCACTCCCGCAGTCTGGCCGGCCTGAGCGTGCTCGCTGAACGCTCGCTTGCCGAGATCCGGCAGGAAATCGGCCACTTGTTGTTTCAGCGTATTTCGGTGCTCGCGTTCATCGAGGAGATCAAAGTCGCTGCGGCGATGGACGCGGACGGGCGCGGTCTGGAGCTGAGCGTGGATTGTCTCGATACAGACGCCATGATCGAGGTCGACCGGCAACTACTCACCTCAGCGGTGTGGAACCTGCTTCAGAACGCGTTCAAGTTCAGCCGGGCCGGCGGCAAGGTTGCACTCACCACGCGCACGGCGAATGATCGCGTGGTCATCGAGGTACGCGACGAATGCGGTGGTCTTCCGGGGGGAAAGACCGACGAATTGTTGCGACCATTCGCTCAAGAAAGCTCGGACCGTTCCGGTTTGGGCCTGGGGCTCTCCATCGCTCTCAGCGCCGTACGCACGAACTCGGGGAACCTTTGCGTACGCGATATTCCGGGTGAGGGATGCATCTTTACCATTGATTTACCATGGTATCCGCCGGGTCAGGGCGTGGACGGGCGCTGAAGGGCGCAAATGCAGGACATGTGTCACAAATGCCTCTGGGCGTTGGACCGCGGCCGGCTGCTGAGGCAGCCGCGATGCAGTAGACGGCGCGCACCTCTCCGATAACCCAGGGCGTCGCTCGTGGGCCACGCGAAGTTTCGTCGAAAGCAGGCTGGCTCGCTTGTTGCGTGGCTCCAGCCACCGTGCCCCGTCTCCGAAAGGCCGCCACGACAGCTCCCACACTGCTGCGTTCCGTTCGCCGGAAGACGAGTCACGCGCTAGAGACCAGATCAAATAGGGAGGGATGGCCTGACAAACGGGTGGCTTTGAGCAGCAGCCTCGGGCCCTCACGGGGCGCAGCCGACCGCCGGGCGGTAATGGACCAATAGAGTATCGGCCGCCGTCGTTGATTTCTAGCGCCTGCGCGCGTGGCACGCTGTTTGCTGAGGGCACAGGCATGCATCATCATAAACCCACTACTGAACAACTCACACATATGGGCGCACGAGCGCAGGCCATCGCGATGGCGGGGCTGATAGCAGCGGCATGTGGCTCCGCCGCTGTCCCGAACGCAGAGTTTGCCGACGCCAAGGCCTCTTTGGGCGCAGCGCAGGCGAGCGGCGCGCAGGACGTCCCGGAGGCGTCTCTGTATCTCAAGATGGCTACGGATGGCATTGCTGCGGCGGAAACTCAGATGGAGAAGGAACAAAACGAGGATGCGGCCATGACGCTCCAGCGAGCCAAAGCCGATGCGGAACTGGCAAGGAGCCTGGCCACCAAGGCCAAGGCCCAGGCCGATGCAGACGTGGCTTTGAAGCGTATCGAAACCTTGCAACAGCAGAATGCCCCACAAACCTGACCTACGCGAATTGCGTCTATCTCGAACCCACGAAGAATGAGTGCACTCCAATGAAACATCAACGCAAATCTTTTCGCAGTGGCGCCGTATTCGCCGTGCTTCCGATGTCAGCAATGTTCGGTTGTGCGACCACCCAGCCCCCACAGGCCCTGGTAGACGCCCGCCATCTCTATCAAGTCGCGCAAGAGGGAGAAGCGGCGAAGTACGCTCCAGACGAGCTGCTCGAAGCGAGGAAGCTCCTCGACGAGGCCGAGCACGCGAAGCTGGCCTCGGAAGAGCAGAAACATTTGGCCTATCTTGCTGACCGGCAGGCACGGCAAGCAGAATCTCAGGGTGAGATCGAGATGAACCAGGCGCGCCTCACCGCCGCGCGGCAACGCTACGTCGAACTCGAAGACCAACGCCGCGCTCGAGCAGAGGCGGGGCTCGAGGACACCAAGCGGCAGTTGCTGGACACTCAGAAAGCGCTGGGTTCCGTCAACGAGGAACTGCAATCGAAAGACGCCAACTTGGATGTACTCGAGAAACGGCGAGCCGAGCTGCAACAACAGCAAAGTCGACTCGAGCAACAGCTGGACGCCCAAGGCATTGCCCTGACTCAGTCGGAGCAAGCACGCGAGCGAGCGGAGCAGCGCGCACGGGCGGCCATCGCGAGTTTGACAGCCCTGGCACAGGTCAAGGAAGAGGCCAACGAGACCATCATCACTCTTTCCGGAGCCGTCCTCTTCAAGACGGGGAAGGCAGAACTGCTGCCTGTTGCTGAAAACGCCCTCGGACAGGTCGCTGCTGCGTTCAAGCAGCTAGACGAAACGCAAACGGTCGTTATTGCGGGATACACCGATTCACGGGGCGCCGAGGCAATGAATCAGAAACTATCCCAACAGCGGGCCGAGGCCGTTCGAGCTTTCCTGGTTGGACAAGGGGTCAGCGGCAGCAGGCTCGAGGCGGTGGGCAAGGGAGAAAGTTCCCCGGTGGCGAGCAACGACACGCCCGAGGGGCGCGCCAACAACCGACGGGTCGAAATGATCGTTGGCAGACCGACAAGCCGTGCGGCTGACGCGAAACCCTGAAGCGTGGAGTTCGGAGCCTGCCGAGCCCGTGCAGCCCAGGGCCGGGCTCGGCAGGAGAAGATGACCCAGCTCATGTGGGACCTCGATTCGGCCTCCGCGTCACGGTTTGGGTCGCGCACCTCTATCGGCGATAACCCCGTAGCTTTTGAGCTTACGATATAAGGTCGCCGAGCCAATCTGAAGCTGCTCGGCGGTGCGCGTCTGGTTACCGCCATTCAATTCCAGTGCGCCGAGGATGTACTCTTTTTCGACGTCCTCGAGTGGTCGCACCCGATCGATGTTGCTCAGGATCGGGGGCAGGCGCTGGCGGACCTCCTCTGGCAGGTCCTCGAGTTCGACCCGATTGCCGCGCGCGAGGGCAACGGCGCGTTCGATGGCGTTCTCGAGTTCGCGCACGTTACCAGGCCACTGGTAGCGCAGGAGTTGGTCCACAGCACTCGGCGCGATGCCGGAAATCTCACGCTTCATTCGACTCGCAGTTTCCGCCAACAGCACTCGTGCGAGTGGTAGGATGTCCTCTCTGCGCTCGCGAAGCCCAGGAACCCGCAACTCGACGACCTTGAGCCGGTAGTACAGATCCTTGCGGAAGGCACCTCCGGCGACCCCGTGGGCGAGGTCGCGGTTGGTCGCCGCCAGGACTCGTACGTCGACTGGGCGGCTCTTGTTCTCTCCGACACGCCGGACTTCTCGCTCCTGGAGGGTTCGCAGCAGCTTGACCTGCATGGTTGCAGACACTTCGCCAATTTCGTCCAGCAGCAAGGTCCCCCCATTCGCTGCCTCGAATAGGCCTGGTCGGTCTTGGGTGGCGCCGGTGAACGCGCCGCGGGCGTGACCGAAGAGTTCGCTTTCCAAAAGGGTCTCGGTGATGGCGCCGCAATTGACTGCAATGAAAGGGCCCGCCGCGCGCGTGGACTCGTCGTGCACCAGCCTCGCGATGCGTTCTTTACCTGCCCCGCTCTCGCCGGTGATGATGATCGTGGAATCGACCTTGGCGACACGACACGCCAAGTCCACGAGTTGGCGCATGGCCGGGCTCCTGGAAACGATGCCCAGAGGCTCGTCTTGCTCCGGAGTGACCCGGACGAGCGCTCGACGATGGGCCCTGAGCTTTTTCTCCGCTTTCTTCAGTGACTGCATGACCCGTTGCAGCGACACATCGAGACACTCTTCGAGCCGATTGGCGTCGAAGAAGCGCAGCTCCTCTGCGCGCTCGCCACCCCATTCGTCGCGCGTGCGACCGAAAAGGTGACAGGCGCTGTCACCCTTACCCAGGCAGCGATCTTCCAGGACGTACATTTCTTGGCCGGTTGTGCGGCTAAGGTAACCACTCATCAAACCAGAGATGGTCCAGCACATCGGTGCGTCGGCGCGTCCGAAGTGCAGCAGATGCTGCTCCGCCTCATAGGAAGCAATCAGCATCAAACCAGATTTGGATAGCGGGCCTTCGCTTGCCGGCTCGACGCGGAAAAGTCCTTCGAGCGTGTAGATACGATTCCCTGCACGCAGCCAATCGCCCTCGGTGTCCCACTTGAACTGGGTTTGCATGGCTTCCGCGGTGCGCCAACCATGGGCGAAACCGAATTGGGTCAACACGCTGCGAGCGGCCGTAAGACCGAAATTCTCGACCAGGTACTTCCTGAGCAAACCCATCGCCACTGCGTCGAGCAGCAGTGCCCGCTGTCCCGCGAAGCGGATCACGCCCCCAACGGGGTCGAGCTCCAAGAGCTCCTTATGGTCGAGGTCGTTGACGCGCACTGGTTCCTACATTTTCGAATTGAAGTAGTGCACTAACTCATTTTGATTGAATTAGCTATCCTGCGTGCCCCGGCGTTTCCCTCGCCTGGGTCCTGCACTACGCCGTTGCTGGGCCTCGAAGGTCCGTGCCGGAGGCCTCTCCTCCGTGCGACTACCTCGACGCGCCAAGCAAGAATCGCGCGCGGGGCCCAACGCGGCTTCGGTCGCCCGCCGGGCCGGCCCGTCTGGGGCGTCGCGCGGCGTTTGCCGGTCCGGCAGACGTTCAGGCAACGAGATTGCCGCGTCGGATCATGTCGGCAACGGCATCGACGCTGGCGGTCCAGTCCTTGCAACGCCGGACGTGCGCTCGTCCTTCCCGAGCCCAAGAGCGGTTTGAACATCGGGGCGCGTAAGGGGCCTGGCGCGTCAAAACGGGTTTCGATGAACGCAAATGGCACCAAGGGCTGGAACGGCACTCCGAGGGAAAGGTCGGCGACAGCAGGGTCGTTGCCCTGCAATTTCCTCGACTACCTGTGCGAAGAGCGCGGCATCCTGCGCGGCACCGCGCTGGAGCTCCTCAGCACCTACGTGGCGTCGCTGTATCGTTCGAAGCAACCACAACGACTCGGAGGGTCCAGGAATCGTTGAACACGGTGTCGCCGTGCGCAGATGCTCCCGCCAAGTTCCGCCAGGGAGGCGAGGACGACTAGAGAGCTTTGGGCGCTCCCCGCCGTGTCGGAGCACCGGCTCATTTTGGCAGGAGCAAGCTTGATGGACACCATCCTCACTGGACTGGCCGCTATCCTCGTTGTCGGGGTCGCTGCTTCCTGGGCCGCCTGGCGGTTTCGACTTCCAGCAATCTTGTTGCTGCTCGTGGTTGGCTTCTTGTTGGGACCCGTTGCCGGGTGGTTGCGCCCCGATGCTCTGCTCGGTGCCGCGTTTTATCCCATCGTCTCACTGTCTGTGGCCGTCATCTTGTTCGAGGGAGCTCTGAACCTGCGCTTTTCCGAGATCGTCGACATCCGAGGCTCTATCGTGGGGCTGGTTACCGTGGGCGTACTCGTGAGTTGGGCGCTGACATCGCTTCTTGCGCTGGTCGTACTGGGTCTACCCACAAGCGTGGCCGTGCTGCTGGGGGCTGTGCTGGTGGTTACGGGGCCAACCGTGATCGCCCCACTCTTGCGACACATCCAGCCGCGCCCGCGTATTCGCGCCGTGTTGCGCTGGGAGGGAATCGCCAACGACGTTGTCGGAGCGATCCTGGCGGTGCTCGTGCTGCAGGCCATCCTGGCAGGTGGCGCCGGTGCGGCAACGCTCGCCATCCTCGGCGGCCTGGCAATGACCATCGCCGTCGGGGTTGCGCTTGCGAGCGGCGGTGCTGCCGTGTTGGTCGTGGCGCTGAAGCGCTATTGGATCCCAGACTTTTTGGAAAGCCCCGTCGCGCTGGCGACAGTGCTTACCGTGTACGTACTCTCCAACGAATTCCAACGTGAGTCGGGGGTACTGACAGTGACCCTGATGGGTGTGATTCTAGCCAATCAGCAGGTCGTGAAACTGGGGCACATCATCGAGTTCAAGGAGAACCTACGCGTCCTACTCATTTGCGCGTTGTTCGTGATGCTGGCCGCCCGGCTCGAGATGCGCTCGCTCGTTCAACTTGGCTGGGCCAGCGTTCTCTTCGTGGTGTTGCTGATCGCTTTCGTGCGACCTTTGGCCGTCGGTCTGTCAACGCTGCGCAGCGAGCTTCACTGGAAAGAGCGGCTATTCATCGCTGGTCTGGCACCGCGGGGCATCGTGGCTGCCGCAGTATCGTCGATTTTGGCGTTGGAACTGACACGCGGCGGAGTGCCCGGTAGCGAACGACTGCTAGCCGAGACATTCGTCGTGATCGCGGGAACGGTCGCCTTTTACAGCATTGGGGCCAAGTACCTTGCCACCTGGTTGCGGCTGTCGTTGCCAAACCCTCAGGGCGTGCTGATTATAGGGGCGCACTCTTGGGCGCGGCAGATCGCGCTAGCCCTGGAAGCGCGAGGTTTTGAAGTGCTTCTCTTGGACAGCGATCTCTCCCACGTGCAGGCGGCCGCGTCTCTCGAACTGCGGGTGCACCGCACCGAGTTGGGACTGGAAGGTGTTCGCGCAGGGATCGATCTCACTGGTATCGGCAAACTCGTGGCCTTGACTGCAATCGATGAGGTGAATGTGCTCGCCGGACTTCAGTTCGCCCATGCTCTCGGCCGTGAGAATATCTACCACCTCGCACAGCGCACGGGCTCGCCAAACACCGTGGACGAAACCATGGATAGCCGCAGGCGTGGCCGAGTCGTGTTCGGACGACCGCTCACCTTCGACGAAATTGATAGCCTATTTCGCTCCGGTGGTGAGATCCGTTCACAAATGCTTGGAGATACCGGCCACTACGTGGCGCTTCGGGGTCAACTACCGCCAATGATTCGTCTGTTTTATGTGCACAAGAACCGTCTCGAAGTCTGCTCGGTCGACAGTCGGGCGGCCCCTGCTCCAGGAGACGTCGTGATTGGCTTGACGGAGCCAAAAAGCGCTCGAAGCCCGAGTGGGGTTACGATGATGCGACGACCGAAATAGCCGGAGCGATGGGCGCCAGGACGCGAGGCATTCGCGACAGTCTGGGGCGCTCCCTCTCCTTCAAAATGATTGCCTCAAGTCCCACTATGAAGGAACCGGCGACCATCAAGGTCCAGCGATTGTACGAGGACGCTGCCGATCGACGCCCTGGCCCGTCGAAGTCGAGCCCTTCGGTGATGGCACGATAACTGCTCTCATCCCAGTCAGCGGTGGACACGATCGCTCGGAAGGACCGACGGGAAGAGCAGTCACGCGGTGCCCCCCGGGGAGTCGAACGAGCGACGAGACCCTCAACCCAAGCCGCCAGCGAGGAAACGAGAAAACATGGTCGCGAAGCATATTCTCTACAACGACAACGCCCGCAGGCACATCGCACGCGGATTGAATTCACTCGCGAACGTCGTGAAGGTGACGCTCGGGCCGAGGGGGCGCAACGTTGTCCTCGACAGAGGTTGGGGAGCACCAACCATTACCAAAGATGGTGTCACGGTGGCCAAAGAGATCGAACTCGAGGACCACTTTGCAAACATGGGTGCGCAGATGGTCAAGGAAGTTGCTTCGAAGACCTCCGAAGTGGCGGGCGACGGCACCACGACAGCCACGGTACTGGCCCAGGCGATCTACACGGAGGGTGCCAAGCTCGTGAGCGCAGGCGTCGACCCGATGGAAGTCAAGCGGGGCATTGACCGAGCGGTCAAAGTCGTGGTCGCGGAGCTCGAGCGGCACTCGAAGCCGATCCAGGGGAAGGCGGAAATCGCCCAGGTGGGCGTCATCAGCGCGAACGGCGACGAGAGCATTGGCAATCTGATTGCGGAGGCCATGGAGAAGGTGGGCAAGCAGGGGGTCGTCACCATCGAGGAAGGGACCTCCATGGAAACCAGCCTAGACGTGGTAGAGGGCATGCAGTTCGATCGTGGCTATCTTTCGCCATATTTCGTCACCAATGCCGCCAAGATGGAGGTCGTGCTCGAGGATGCGTTGATCTTGATTCACGAAAAGAAGATCTCGAGTATGCGTGAGCTCTTACCTCTCTTGGAACAACTCGCGGAATCGGGCAAGTCGCTGCTCCTGATTGCCGAGGACATCGACGGTGAGGCGCTTGCCACGCTGGTCCTGAACAAGCTGCGCGGCACACTTCAGGTGTGTGCCGTGAAGGCACCGGGCTTTGGGGACCATCGTCGAGAGTTGCTGAAGGATATCGCGGTAGTGGCTGGGGGCCAGGTCGTGAGCGAGGACCTGGGGCTCAAGCTGGAGAATCTGACCTTGAAGGACCTTGGTGCAGCCAAGACGGTCACGGTGGACAGGGATAACACTACCCTCATCGAGGCCCACGGCGACAAGAAGTCCATTGCCGCCCGGGTGAAGCAACTCCGGGCCGAGCTGGAGGAGACGAGTTCCGACTACGACCGCGAGAAGCTGCAGGGTCGTCTGGCGAAGCTCGCCGGAGGCGTGGCCTTGCTAAAAGTCGGGGCGGCGACCGAGACCGCGGTCAAAGAGAAGAAAGCCCGTGTCGAGGACGCGCTCAACGCTACTCGCGCAGCCGTCGAGGAAGGAATTGTCCCGGGCGGTGGTGTCGCACTACTGCGAGCGCTTCCGGCGTTGGCGCAGCTCGAGCTGAGCGGGGATCAGCGCTACGGCGCGGACGTCATTCGGCGCGCGATCGAAGAGCCGCTGCGCCAGATGGCACAGAACGGCGGAGTTGAAGGTTCGGTAGTGGTGAACAAGGTGTGCCAGGGCACGGGAGCCTTTGGCTACAACGTTGCTACCGGCGAGTACGAAGACCTGATCCAAGCAGGTGTCATGGACCCGACGAAAGTCGTTCGGGTGGCTCTGCAGCACGCAGCTTCGGTAGCTTCGCTCATGCTCACGACCGAAGCGCTGATAGCGGAGGGTTCTCCTGGCGCAGGGGCTCAGCGAAACTCGGAGCAAGGTCGGCGACGACCGGCTAGTAGTCCGTGATCACTCTGCGTCGAGCCAACGAACGGCATCACGAGCTCTACCGACAGGGGCAATCATGGCTGAGCTTTCACCCTCAGACTCGCACACTGCCTTTCGCGGACGGTTTCGGCATTCTCGAAGGATTCAACGAAACCAAATTGCTGCCGAGTGTCGATGCCCCGCTGCAGGCTCGGCCTGAAGCTGACGTCGTCACCTATGTGCGAGGTGGCTCGCTGGCTTTCGAAGACTCGCTGGGGCGCTCGGGCGTGATACAAGCTGGCGAATTTCAGTGCATGACCGCCGGGCGCCGCATCCACCACACTGAAGCGAATGCCTCGCGCACCGAAGAAGTACACTTCTTCCAGATCTGTCTGCGTTCGTCGGAGACACAAGTCCCACAAGTTCAGGAACAAAAACGTTTCAGCGTGGCACAGCGCCGCGGCCTACTGTGCCCGGTGGCGTCGCCGGACGGGCGCGACGGCTCGCTCTCCATTCGCCCGGACGCGCTGATCCTCTCGGGCCTGCTGCAGCGAGGACACCACGTCGTTCACCCGCTGACTCAAGGGCGCAGCGCGTGGCTTCATCTGATAGAAGGAGAGGGAACGCTCGAAGAAGTGATTCTCAACGCGGGCGACTCGGCCGGCTTGACCAGCAGGCATGCGGTCTCTTTCACTGCGCGAGAAACGACCGAAGTTCTGTTGCTCGATCTCGGTGATCACCGTCCGGCATCCTCCACGAAGTTCCCCTGATTCGACGAACCATGCTGCCCTACCGCTGCTATGGACGGCGTGGGGTTTCAGAAGGGGCAGTTGGTGGACTCGGAGGTGAACCTCGGATTGTCCGCCACCTCGAGCCAGTCGACGAACCAGAGGCAGCCATCGCGCGCAGGGCCCGCGGGGATCTTCATGCACTCTTGGCGGACGCACTCCTTCTTTGCCGAGTGGTCACCGCTACAGTTCGTTAGGAAGCCCCCGTACTGGGCTCCCAGGTCACTCGTGCCCCATTGCCTGCTGCAGGCGTTGAATTGCCCGACACCACCGCCAGGGATCATCAAGTCGAACTGGTTGCCCGCCACGTCGCCGCCCGTGTTGCTCACCTTGACGATCATCTGTTTACCCTTGATGAGCTTGGAGCCCGGGTCGTTGGCGTTGTACTCGCCCTCCCCCGTGAACTGGATGCGGTAGCAGCCGCCGCAATTGGGGTTGGACTTGGCGATGTACCCGTACGAGAGACATTCGGAGACGGCATGAGGGGCCTCGTCGTAGCAGGCGAAGGCGCCTCCGCCCGAACATGCGCTGTTCGAGTCTCCGGTGTTCGTGACGCCATCTTGCCCACATTTATGGCCGTCGAATTGGGCGCAATGCGGCTGGCAGCAGTCCCAGTAGCGCGTGGCATATCCTTCGCCCCCACTCACGTTCGGCAGACCCTCCCCGGAGCAGTCCGGGGCGGTGGGCTGCTCGGGCAGACCACCTTCCGGCACGCAGCGCCCGCAACTGATGTCGCAGTAGTCAGCGAACCACGTGGCATTGCACTCTTCGGTTTCAGTAGCCCAGCTTGCACACGTTGCGTCCGGCCACTCCGGATCGGGAGGTGGTTCGATATCCTCACACGGCTCGGGTTCGGAGCTCGTGCCGCCGGTTCCGCTGGTTGTGTTGGTCGCGCCGCTTTCGGGCACGCAGCGCCCGCAACTGACATCACAGTAGTCAGCGAACCAAGCGGCGCTGCACTCCTCGGTTTCAGTGGCCCAGCTTTCACAGGTTGCGTCTGGCCACTCCGGATCGGGAGGTGGCTCCACGTCCACGCACGGTTCGGGGGCGATGCCGGTGCCACCGCTGCCTGTGCCGACGGCGCCCGTGCTGACGCTGCCTGTGCCGACCGTGCCGGTGCTGACGGCTCCCATGCCGCCGCTGCCCGTGCCAACGGCGCCCACGCCGGCCGTGGTCACCGCGCTGCCGTTCGTGCCACTACTCGTGCTGGTGCTTCCCATGGGGCTGCCCGAGCCAACGAAACTGGCGGTGCCGCCGCTGCCCATCGCATCACTCGTGGAGAGGTAGGTGCCAGAGTCGGTGGGCTGGGAGCTACACCCCCCAGCCGAGACCAAGCCTGCAAACAAGGTGAGGACGACAGATGCCGATATGAAGGATCGGTGTTCCGGACGAGGAGTAGAAAGGGAAGAAGTCTTGGCCATCTTTTCCGGTCAGGGTTGGGCGGCTTGGGCGGACCGCAAGACTAGATCTTACCCGCGGCTCTCGAAGAGCCACGCGCTTCGCGCGCCGTGACGCATGAACCCAAGGTAACCAAGGGCCCCACCTGACGCTCCCAAAAAGCACAGCCGCCCCGGGAAGTCGTGCGAGACATCCGGCTTCGCTGCATTTTTTTGCAGCTACCACTCTCCGGCCGCGACTTCATGCGCGCGTCGTCCGTTCCGCCACGCCGGCATTCTCACACCCCGGCATTTCTCACACCCCGGCAACTGGAACCCAGGGTCGTCGAAATCCGATGAGCAGATGATATCCCCGGGACGCCAGCGGGAGCAGACGACGGTCGCGTCGATGCGATGCCCGTGCGAGCGGCTCGCTGACGCCGGTTCGGGCAGCGCCGCGGGGCATAGCCTTGGTCGAATCGGTCGGCGTCGCGCTCAGCGGGCACTCGGCACTCGAAGTGGATTCCACGGGGTGCCGCGCCGGGGCCCGGCGTCCGGATGCATGCGACACTCTTGCAATAACTAAAGTTATATTCTAAATACATGTTTTGGGGCTCGGACTGGGCCCAGCCTCGTTGGCCATGCAACTCACTCTGTTTTCCGACTATTCGCTGCGCATCCTGCTGTACCTGGCGGCGCACGCTGAACGGCGCGTTGCGTTGCCGGAGATCAGTGCGGCTTATGGGATTTCACACAACCACCTGGTCAAGGCCTCGCAGCGTTTGATCGAAGCAGGCCTGGTAGTGAGCGTTCGTGGCCGAGGTGGAGGCCTGAGACTCGGTCGGGAGCCCGCTGACATCAACTTGGCGGAGGTGGTGCGCTTGACGGAACCACATCTGGACTTGGTCGAGTGTTTCGATCGCCGCAAGAACACCTGCCCGATAGACGGGGTGTGTGGTCTCAAGGGCGCGCTCTCGCGAGCCCGGACCGCGTTTCTCGAAGAGCTCGCGCGCTATTCGCTAGCGGATTTGATTCCGCGCCCGCCACAGCTGGTTCAGCTGTGGCAGCGCGAGCTGAAAGCGCGGGCCACCTGATGCTTGGAACACCCCCGGTTGGTTTGGGGTGGGTGGCGAGCGCTGGTTGCCCTGCGTCGGCTGCGAGCAAGCATCGTGCATTCATCGCGAAAGGACGGACCCAATGAGCCATTCATCATCTCGGTTTCCATGGATGTTGTGCTTTGTCCCCTGGTTGGCGGCGCTGGACACGGCTTGCGGCGCCACTCCAGATGATTCGTCAGCGTACACCCCGCCAACGACGGATGGAGCAGCGAGTTCGGGCACGGCGGGTAGCCAAGGGGGGAGCGCAAATACTGGTAGCGGGGGCTCCGGCGCGGGTCCGGGGACCGCTGAGGACGAAAGCGAAAACCCGCTCGGACGAGCCCGATGCCGTGCTCCAGAGGGCGTGAGCGCTTCGCCCGAAAGCATCGAAGAGGCGCTCGCGCTTCTGAATGCGCTGCCCAAGCCGACGAGCGTTGCTTGTTTCGTCGAGAGCCTCGACCGACCCATTGCGGCATACGCCACCAACAGCAGCTTCAGTGCGCAGCCCGCGCTCTCCGCGCAGAGCCCGCGTGTCTTCATCAAGTTCGGCCAGCTGTGGATTTCGATCGTGATCGATGGGGACAGCAGCAACTTGATCGAGTTCGGCTACCTACTGGACGACATGCGCTCCGTCAAAGGTGAGCTGGAAGGCCCGTTCACGGAGCCGCTGGCTCCGAGCGCTCCCTACGATCGCGTGCTCTTCGGTGTGGGCACGATTTGCGGCGTCTGTCACAGCCTGGAGGAGCGAGAGCCGAGCGTTACATTCGCGACGGCGTTCAAGTCATTGGCTCTCCGACCCGTCGTCGAGTCCCACGTTGGCCTGGATGAGCTCGCGAACGAAGCGCAAGCATGCGACTGGAGTTTGGAGCCGCACCGCTGTGAGATGCTCTCCGCGCTCTTCGACGGCGGACTGGTCGTCGAAGAGAGTTTTCCGAGCTCGATGCCGACGTTCTTCTGAGCGCGTTCGGTTCGGGAGTTGCGGTTGGCCGCCATTCAGCATCCACTCACGAAAGATCCCGCCCAGCCTGGCGAAGAGCCCCGTGGCAAAGGGACTGGCCCCGACGCAGAAGCACTCGATTCTCGACGACCCTATTGACTCATTCGACGACGACCGTGGCCGTCGTGAACTCGACGCTTCCGCTGTTGTCCTGCGCCTCTACCAGGAGCTTTGCCTCGTACAGATTCCCCAAGGAAAGGCCCAGAGCTTCCCACTGGGAGAAATGCTCGGAAATGGAGATGTGCCCGCACTGGCGAGGCGTCTCCCGGACACTGAAATACTGCTCGAAGGTCATGTTGTCGCCCGTAATGGCCGGCTTGTTTTCTCTGAGCTTCGTCCAGACGTCGTAGGTGGCTCCGTCCACGGTGATCGTGCCCGCATGGTTGCGAGGAGTACCGTCGGAAGAAGTCCCAGCAGGCTTCGTGCTTCCCCAGTCGTCGAGGATGTAGTACTCGCGCAGCGGGTTGACCGTCCATCCGTAGATGCCGACATAGAGAAAGCCGTCTTCTCCCGTTTTCGTTTCCGCGAAGTCTGCCGAGAGGGTGCCAATTTGCGCGTGAGTCTTCGTCTGGTCGAAGTCCAAGCCGACCCGGGCAAGGAAATCTTCCACGTTGTTCCAGCTGGCGCCAAAATTCGCATCGACTCCATAGACGGTCATACAGCCCGACCCGCTTCCACTGGCCCAGAGCTCGTAGGCGTAGCCACCGCCTGCGTTACCCTTGGAGTTCGAACAGTACTGCTGGCCGCCCATTAAGGAATCAACCGGTGGGCAGGTGCTCGATGTGCCACCCGTACCGCCGCCGCCCGCAGTTGTCGCGCTGCCCGCGGAGCCGCCACCCGTCATGCTGCCCGCGCCGGCGATACCGCCGCTGCTGGTACCGTCTGTCGCCGTGGTGCCGCCAGCGCCCCTCATGCCACCCGAGCCAGCGAGACCAGTCGTGCCGGTGGTGGCAGTGCTGGTGCTGGTGCTCCCCGTCGAGCCTGAAACACCCGTCGAACTCGACACGCTGCTGCCGGTGACGCTGCTGGTCGTCGTGACGTTGCTGGACGTCGTGACGCTGCTCGAGGTCTCGAGCCCGCCGCTGCTACTTTCCCCACCGGTTGTCAGCGTAGTCGATGCGTCTGCGCTCGCGTTTTCGTTCCCGGCGGCCCCGGAGTCGGAGCAGGCCATGGGGGCTGCGGCGACGAGGCAAACGGCAAGTGCACCAAGCGAGCGACGAGACGGACGTAGACTACCCATCATGCTTTGAACATGCCCGTTTCCGCGGATCTCGATCAAGTGACGCGCCTATTTTGAAGGACGAAGCCGCGCTGCTGCGAACAGTCCGGGCTGAGCGGAACGGCTTGAGGGACCATCTCCGAGGGCGCCCGGAGTCGCCAAGAAATGCTCTCGCGCTTGGTGCGTATTGTCTTTACAAATCGCGCCCGGTGTGACGTCCGCTGGACTCTGCGCTGGGACCTACCGAGGACGAGGCCATTGGCCCGCTGCTCGGCGCTAGCGTGAGTGCAAGCACGGAGTGGGTGGTGGGGAGGCGGTGTGGGCGTAGCGATGAGCTCATGCTTCACTCATTGATTGAGACAGACCGCTGGCTAGCAGGGGCCATAGCCTTCGCGACTCATGAGAGGTGGCAGCGCGTGCAATTCCGATCTAAAAGTCAAGGATGTCCCTTCGGCGCGCCAGAAGGTCCAGAAGCCTCGGGTCGCGCTGGCCCTCTTGGGCGTTGCTAGCAGTCGTGGCCTCGGTAGCCTGCTCCGAAAGATCCTCGGAGGCGCCCTCGGGCGCCACCTCTTCGGGGGGCACGTCCGCGGGCAGCGGTGCCGCAGCGGGTACGCAGGGGTCCGGCTCGGTAACGGGCGGAGCCGCTGGCGCGAACACCGGCGGCGCCGCAGGGGCCGCAGGCTCGATTGGCAGCGACGGAGGCGCGTCGGCTGCGGATTCCTCAGGCGGCATGGCAGGGGCCGATGCCGACTCGGGAGCGGACGACGGCGGAACCGGTGGGTTCGGTGGTGAGACCGTGGCGGGGGACACCTGCTCGTTTACCGTGAACTACAGCGCGAGCACGGCCATCGGTACCGTCGAGAGCGTCCAGTGGTCCACCGACTTGCCAGGCATGAGCCAGGCGCAGATCGACTTCGGCCCTACGGGTTCGGCGCTGCCGATGACCGCTCCGGTGGATCTGAGCATAGCGAACTACCGGACGCTCTTGCTCGGCATGAAAGGCGACAAATCCTATAGCTTCCGCATCGTCGCGACGTCGGAAGAAAGCACTTGCACGAGCCCAGAGTTCTCGTTCACGACCGGTGCCGTTCCAGACTGGGTGCCCGTCATCACCAAAAGCATGTCGAGCGTGGGTGCTTCGCAGGGCTTCCTGGTGACCACCCCAGGCTTCGCTTTGGGTCACTCCCGCACTCCTCGGGACCTGGCCAGCGTCTACATTTTCGATACCGACGGTGACATCGTCTGGTGGGTGCCCGAGTTGGTGTTAGAGCCTTCCCGTGCCCACATCAGCTGGGACGGCAAGACCATGTGGCTCATGAATCTTGCCAACGCGGGCACGGGGAAAGTGTTCAAGATTTCGATGGATGGCATGAGGACCACGGAGATTCCCGGTCTGGAACTTGCTCATCACGACTTTGCGGTGCTGCCTGACGGCGGAATCGCCACCATGCTCAAATCCACGTCCAGCGCGCCCCACGCCTTCGTGGAGGTGAAGGCGGATGGTGCGATTGTGCCCATCGTTTCCGATCTTTCGACACTCTACGAAGCGAACTCGTCTTTTCACCCGAACTCGGTTCACTACTATCCCGAGGATGACAGCTTCACGCTGTCCGATCGCTTTGCAAACCTGTTCGTGAAGTTCAAACGTAGTGGCGAGCTGGTTTGGCAGCTGGGCGGGCTCAACCCCAAGGGTCAGTCCTTCAGCCTCGTGGGTCTCGATCAATGGGTGATCAATCATGGCCATCACATGACCCCCGATGGCCATTTCCTGTTCTTCAACAATGACTGTGAAGACACGGTGGAGTGCAGCGAGTCGAGGGTGCTCGAACTCTTGCTCGACGAGACGAATTGGACGGCGACGTGGAACTGGGAGTATGTCCACGGGCAGACGGAGTTCTTGGGGGACGCGCAACGATTGCCGAACGGCAACGTGCTTGCCACGTACTCGATGGACGGCGAGATTCAGGAGGTCACTCCTTTTGGTGATGTCGTGCAGGCTTTCGACAACTCGGTTTCGTTTGCGACCAGAGACGTCAGCGACGGGTATGCCTTGTTCGGTTATGCGGAGTTTCGGTCCTCGCTCTATGGCCCGCCCCCGCGCTGAAGGTGCTCGGTAGCGCCGAAATTCTATGCAACGGGACGGAAGCGTGTTGGGTCAATCGGCGAGTTCGTGGTGGGCCTCTGCCATCGCGTGGGGTCTTCCTGAGCAGTGCGACGGCTCGCGCGGCGGCTCACTCCGGCGAAATCAATAGTAGGACTCCGTCGGAACCCGTATCGAATTCGACGACGCGCTTCGCTGACTCGAGCCAGGCGGCGTGAGCGGGGCCATGGATTTCTAGATAGTCGCTGCGCACATGGTCGTTGCCCGGAATCTGATTGAAGATTCCGGTCAGCGTGTTGCACACCTCGGACATTGCTGCGATGGTATCTTCCGACGGTGTCTTTTGGGCTATCTGTTGATCGAGCTCCGACTCTGGAAGCATCATCAGCTCGCCTCCCAGTTGTACGACACAAGGCAGGTTGGCCAATATCGCGGCCACCATTTTGCCTTCATCGTCTCTCAGACTCGAAATCCAGAATCCGTCCAAGTCTCCCTTGTAATTGGTCGTTGGAGGCACTTTGCGTAGACTCACACTATCGCCAAGCAGCGTCTTCAAGCACTCGCTGACTTTCGCTGTCCCGGGTAGCGCCAGCTTGCGGCCGTGGGCAGCGGCGTTCGCTTCGGGCCGAGTCGAACGTTGCCGAGTGCTCGTCGTCGCCTGCTTGCCCAACTCGGGTGCCTGGGCCGCGGAAAGTGTCGGAGCCTGGACGAATTGTTCGGCCATCGACGCGATAGAGTCCTCGACCCGTGGCGATTCGCTCGGAGGTTTCTCGGCACTCTTTTGCGTCGCGGGCTGCTCCGCGCCCAAGCGGGTGAGGTCCTGCGGCAGGACGTTGGTCAGGGGGCGCGCATTGTGGACCATGCGTTCCAGCCTGGCGAGTCGCTCTTCCAGGCGCTCCTGTGAGGCGCGCATCAATAAGAGATCGGTGCGTAGGTTGTTGAGCTCTTGAGGGCGGGAACGCTGTGGGTCGCTGTGCTGCTTGTGGGTGAGCTGTCTGATGTATGCTGGCGAAAGCTGGGAAGGCACCCATTCACCGTTGACGTTCACGAAGCTCCGCGTCGTATCGCTCAGTTGGCTTTTCAGCAGTTCGTGGGTGCCGGCCAGCAAGGAGCGAGCAGCGGGGCTCTGTTTGAGGAATCCGAGCAGAGCCTGGGCGCCCTCCAGTTGTTGTACTCGCGGCTCGAAGAGGTTGGCGTCGACTGCGACCAGTCGCTCGACTTCGAGGAACCAGCGTCCGGCATGGCAGGTCAGGCGCTTGGGTTCGCCGGTTTGTAACAGGTCGCCAGGCATGGGCTTCTACCCGTTGAAACGGCGAGACCGGCCCGTGCGGTAAGCCTCGGGCGGGCCGCCAAAGCCAGTTTTCCCGCAGAGCGGGCCCGGTTCCTAGTGGGGAATTCCCGCTGACTCGGGACCGGAGAGGACGAGCCAGAGTTCGCTGGTCGGAAGGCGCAGCACGGCGCGGCGCGTCGAGACTTGGCTCAATGGGTGGGCCTGACCCTGCAACGCCACGGGTGTACCAATGCCAATTGGCTGAACTTGCTCGATCAAGCGCTGCTTGAGACCACCCGCTACCATGTTGGCGATTTCTCCCAGCACATCGTTCAGGTCGTGCCCTGCCACATCGGGTTCGTCGGAACCCAGTTGCAGCATCGTTCGGGCGACCTGGTGGCAGTGCTCCAGGGTAGCTGCCACACCCAGATCCATCGACGCGTTCGGGAGCCTCAGGGTGACGTACGCTCCGTGCAAATCGCCGGGTAAGTCGCCGCGATGCTGCCAGTCACACCCGTGCGCGTCGAGCACGCTCCCAGCAATGTGGACGGCCGACTCTGCGGCGACGTGTATCCAGGTATCGAGGTCCAACGGCACAGTAGGGTGCTCCGCGCCAGCGGGTTGGCGCTAGGTAGAACGACGGCAGGTTTGAGACCTTTAGCTTCTTCTGCTGGCGATCGGTGGATTCCAGGTGTCCCCACTTCATGGCTCGTTGTGGTCATGCGGAACCAGCCCTGGGAGCGACTGCTGAAACACTACGCTTAAAAAAAAGGGCGGCGCGCCGTCCAGTAGCGTGAGGACGCCGTCCTGGTTACCGGAGAACGCAATGAGAATACTGGTGGTGGACGATAGCAAGGCGATGAGAATGATTGTTCGACGAACCCTTCGGCAGGCGGGGTTCGGACACCACCAGACCGACGAGGCCTGCGACGGTCGCGAGGCGTTCGACGCCATCAAGGCGAACGCGCCCGACCTGGTGATCTCGGACTGGAACATGCCAGAGATGAGTGGCATTCAATTGCTCGAGGCGCTGAACGAGGCAGGGATAGGCGTGCCCTTCGGCTTCGTGACGACCGAGGGCACTCAGGACATGCGCGAGCGCGCGAGCGGCGCCGGTGCCAAATTCCTGATCGTCAAACCATTCACGGCACAGCACTTCACGGACGCGCTTCAGCCGCTCTTGTCCTGAGCGAGCCTCTCGCCCGCGTCCGGCCGCGCATCTGTCAGATCCCGTAGGCGCCGCCGCCCAGCGTGAGGCCGACGAAGCCGCCGGTGAGTTCAGCGTCTGGGCCGTCGTCCACGTCGCCGCCAGCGCTGGACTGCCAGCGCCCGAAGGGGACCGAATACAAGTAGCCTCCCTCGACGCCGATGCTCAGAAAGCCACGAGGGCTCCTGGTCCGAGCCGTGAGGGGAAAGCGCACGGCGAAATCGACAATGGCGCTCAACAGCAGTCCAGAGCTGGAGAGACTGGTGGTCGTGCCGGTCGACTCGAGCAGCTCGTCGAAGCTTGCGTCTCGGTCGTCGTTGAGCTGGAGATGCGCGGAATAGCCTCCGATGCCCAGGGTGGGAAGCAGCAACCAGCGCTCCGAGCTGAGGAGAGCATAGCCGCCCTCCGCGCGAGCCACGCCATAGCTCAATCGGGCATCGTAAGCATCGGGTCCGTCGACGGCATCGTGACCAGCGAGCGCTCCGGCTGCCCCCACCATGAAGCCATTGTCGAAAATCAGCCGACCGGAGAGGCCGAACAGTATGGCGAGAGTGTCGACGTTCTCGAATCCGTGGGCGTGCAGTCGGTCTTCCACGTCACCCGCCTGGAACCAGCCGGGACCCAACACGAAGTTTCCCGAGATTTCGTCCAGAACGTCGCTAGGGCGGACGATGCCGTCGGGCGGTGCGGTGGTTGGGCTGGCGTCGCGAGCGTCGGCACCCGCTGTCTGGGCTTCGGCCGGAGCCTCGCGCAGCAGGTTGACCAGCAGCACGGTGAGTGTGACGATTTCGAACGATTGGATAGCTTTCATGGCACGAGTCCTGGTGAGCCATTCGCGAGCACGCGCCCGTGCCAGATGAGCCCGCGAAGAAAGGCTCGAAAGCCCCTGCCGAACGGCGCATGGCCTGCACGCACTCGGACGAACGCGGCAAAGGGTGCGCCGGCGCTCCGCGGCCGACCCCCGAGCAAAAGACAGCCCTGGACACCGTGCGCCCTTCGCACGGCACGGCCGAGATACCACTTCGCTCACGGCTGCGAGGGCGACGGCTCGAGGCCGATCGCCCGGACGCGGGTTCAGTGCGCGATGCTGGGTCGCGTCGATTTACGGAACTCGGGTGTCTGCGGGCGCTCGGGTCGCGTCACGCGCGACTGCCGCTCGAGTAGCGTATCCACGACGTGCCGGACCGCGGTCGTTTCCTGCTCGTCGTCTTCGCTGATCGCTGTCTCGAACTCTACGGCTTCGATGGGCGTGGGCTCGATCCTCGCTGCGGCATTCTTTCGCGGTCGTGGAGCCATGGCGATCGCAGGCGCCCGCCGCTCGGTCTCGCCGATGCGCGCTGCCGGGCCGTTCGTGCCCTGGGCGTTCGAGCCCCGGAGCCGTGATCCCGGCCTCGCGCTCGCAAACGCGGCCAGCGAAATGGCCGTCAGGATCAAAGTGAGGGTGAGGGTAGCCGCCCAGCTCGGAATCCACGAGCCGAGCACGAGCACCAGCGTGGCGAGCAACGAGACTCCAGCGAGCGTCATCGTCACCGCGCCGACCACGCTGGCCTGCGACATGCCCATGGGGCGGTCGATGGGCGTCGCGCTCCGAGTGATGGCTTCGAGTTCGGGGGAGATGGGTGCCTGCTTGTTCATGATGGATGACCTATTCAGAGCTGAATCAATCAGGGGTTGCTTAGGCCCTCGTGGGACCCAAGCCAGGTGCTCTGGACTGCAAGCGAACTCTGTGCCAATGCACAACGAGCGCGCGTCGCGCTCATCAGCGCGTCTCTTGGCGCCTCTGGCCAATCCGCGGCGGGGCAGAGGGTCGCACGCAGACCGAATCGCCACGCCAGGGGGACCCCCGGCCCCGCTGCAAGGGCGGGCGGACAAAATGGCTGAACGCGAAGAAACCTTCCATGTTTCTTGCGGGCGCCGCTTCTTGCCTCGGATTTTTGTCGTGAGCGTGTCGGCAAGCACGTCAGCCGACGGAGACTCTCGCTGAACCTTGATCCCGGGTTCGCGTTGTCTATCTTCGCACATGGGCACTCGCCGGATGGACTCTCGACGCTCCGCCTCGCTGCTGGCACTTTCTCTCGTGCTCGTCCCCGCTTGTAGCGAGGACGGCGGAGCGCCCAGCGCGTCGGCAGCTGACGGGACGAGCGCAGGCGGCGCTGTCACTGCCGGAGGAGGCGCGTCGAGCACCGCAGCGGTTACTGGCCAAGGCACTGCTATGGGCACGACCGCAGGTGCCCCGCTGGGTGCTGGTGGCACAATTGCCAGGGGCGGTGCGAGCGGCGGGACTGTCGTCACCAGCGCGAGCAGCTCGGGAGGATTGTCCGGCATGAGCATGACGAACGCCACGGGCTCGGGCGGAGGGGGAGCGATCGGCACGACAGGCGGCATCGAACAACCGCGTCCCACGGTGACCGCTGAGCCGGGCACCGATCTGGTCAAGGTGGACCCGGGCGTCGAGCACCAGACCTTCGAGGGGTGGGGTACCAGCCTTTGCTGGTGGGCGAATCACGTGGGCGGTTGGGGCGAGACCGCCCGCGATCGTGTGGTGGACCTCGTCGTGAATCCCACGGACGGTCTCGGCTACAACATCTTCCGTTACAACATCGGTGGGGGCGAAAACCCTGCGCACGAGCACATGGAGCAGTACCGCGAGATGCCCGGCTTCCAGAATTCCGACGGAAGCTGGGCGTGGGACAGCGACGAGAATCAGCGCGCGGTTCTACTGAGCATTGCCCAACGCGGCAGCGACCTGATCTTCGAGGCGTTCTCCAACTCCCCGCCCTATTGGATGACCCAGAGTGGTTGCGCCTCGGGCAGCGACAATGGTTCGAACAACCTGAAGCAGGATTCCTACGGCGACTTCGCCAACTACCTGACCGAAGTGGTGAAGCATTACCGTGACGAGTACGGCATCGTGTTTCGCACCCTGGAACCGCTCAACGAACCGAACGCCAACTGGTGGCAGGCAAACGGCTCGCAGGAAGGGTGCCATTTCGATCCCCAGAGCCAGGAAACCATCATTCAGGCGGTTGCCCAGCAGCTCACCGACAAGGGGCTCACCGGGACGGTCGTCAGCGCGTCGGACGAAAACAGCATGGACGATGCACTGACGAACATCGGCTCCTTCGGCGACGCTACGATCGCAGCTCTGGGGCAGATCAACGTCCACTCTTATGCCGGAAGTCGCCGCGCCGACTTGCACGATCTGGCAGCCCGCCTGGGAAAACCCTTGTGGCAATCGGAATCGGGGCCTCTCGGACAGAACCTCGCGGACGATACCGAAGCGGCCCTCTTCATGGCTGGCCGCATCATCCAGGACCTTCGCGAGCTCGAACCCGTGGCGTGGATTGATTGGCAGTCCGGCGACCCCAGCAGAAACTGGGCGAGCTTCACCCTGAACGATGCGCAGCAAACCGCGAGCCCCTTGAAGCGCTTCTACATGCACGCGGGGTTCAGCCGGTTCATTCGCCCTGGGGCCACGTTCGTCGCGGTGAATCAGCCGGACATGGTCGCGGCCGTCAGCGCCGACGGGCATGGCCTGGCGCTGGTCGTGCGCAACGGCGACCCGGACCAGAGCCACGGCTTCACCTTCGATTTGACGGCGCTGCCCAGCGTGGGAGCAGCTGCCGATGCTTACCGGACGTCCCATACCGAAGACCTAAAACCCTTGCCGTCCATGACCATCGAGGACTATCGTTTGGTGGTGGAGGTTCCGGCTTACTCGATCACCACGTTCGTCATTCCGATGCCTTGAACGCGGGGAGACCCGACGAAGCAACGGCTCGGCTGGCATGCAGGCGGCGCCTGTCGGGTGAAGGGCTCACTTCTTCAGCACGGCTTTCGCCGCCCGCGCCTGGGCAGTGTTGGGGTAGTACTTCTCGATGGCTTTAGCCGTGCGTACTGCCGCGGCTTGATTGCCGGTCTGCAGATACGCATCCATGCGGT
This sequence comes from uncultured delta proteobacterium, assembly GCA_963809955.1. Lineage (GTDB taxonomy): Bacteria > Myxococcota_A > Polyangia > Polyangiales > Polyangiaceae > JAICQQ01. Next base: position 32,619 of record CAWELQ010000020.1, on the reverse strand, counting down.
GCTTCATCGACTCGGGGACGAAACAGCGTCCCGCACCGTAGCCGTCGTAGCGATCGAGAATGGCCAGGGCTTCGGCACCGCGTCCGCTCCCGAGCTTCAGCTTGGCCTGTTCGAGCATCTCGATCTGTTGCACGACCGCGGGGTTGCACACGCGTCCTTGCGAGCTGCCCGTGGAGACGGTGGCTCTTGTCTTCCGGCTCGCTGCTGGCCGCGCCCGCCTCGCCGGTTCGTGCGTCGCCGGGCGCGGAGAGGCCGGCTTGGATTGGGTGGGGAACCGACCGGACAGGGCCTCCTCGGGCTCGGGTCGTTCGGCGGGTGATGGCGCTGCCGCACCCGTTGCTGCCAGGTTCGCGAGCTTCTGGGTGGGCGGCTCTTGTGGTGCACGCACCGCGTCTCCCGAACCCAACGTCTGGGTGAGCACCGCGAGGGCTCCGACGACCAGCGCACCGAACAGCGTCCACTTGACGCCGGTCCGAAACGCGTTGCGCCTGGTCATCGGGAATTCGCTGTCTGGTACGCCCACCGTGCCGGCGTTCCGCACCTGGCGGAGTGCCTGTTCGAACACGGCACGCGATGGACGGGCCCACCGACCCGCTTCCAGCATGCGCCGAACCTCGGTCGGGGGCGCGTCCTCCAACCACCTTCTGAGCTCGCTCACGGTAGACCTTCCTTCAGTTGTTGCTTCATGCCCTGGCAATTGCGAAGAAACTGTTTGCGCGCGCGGCGCACACGAGAAGCGACCGTGAACTGGGAGATCGATTGGGCCGAAGCGATCTCGTTCAAGGTCCAGCCTTCGATCTCGTAGAGCACCAGAGCGGTGCGCAACTTCTCCGGCAAACGCTGCAGGACGCGATGCAGATCGGCATAGGCTCTGCGTTTCTCGAGCAGTTCGTCGGGTTGCGGGTACGGGGCTTGTTCGCTGGGGAAATCCTCGGTGAGGACTTCCGGGCGCCTGCCCCGCGTGCGGCGCAGCCGGGAGACAGAGTAGACAGTGGCCTGGTAGAGGAATGCGCGCTCCTTGCCGGGTTCGATGTCATCGAAGCGTCCCGCAGCGACCATCATCACCTTCTGCGCGATGTCGTCGGCATCGGGTCCCTGCACGCCCATGTGTCGGGCCAATCGCCAGACGAACTCGAAGTTGTCCCGCACCAGCTGTTCCAGTCGCTCGGAGCGCGACCGAGAGCTCACTGCTGCTGGTAGCTCCGGCGCGCTTGCTTGTTGCAGTGCGTCTACCGCCACCGCTCTTCTCCCAAAGGCGCTGCTCGGCCGGGCTCGGTCGATAGGCGGTTTGCTGCGCGAGACTGGATTATTTGTCGTTTCATTCGGGCCCCGCGCCCCCGCTAGATGTCGAAAGAGCACAGGTTCCCCGGACAGGGCCCGTGAATTCGACCTTGTCGATCGAGATGGGGGCTGCCTTCGATGTGAACTCGAAGGTCTTCTGTATGCCGAGGTAACGCACCCCGGCCAGGTTGACCGAGCGGCCGCGATACGGAATAGGATCCTCGTTGCGCCCGCACTCGGCTTCGCCGCTGCTGCTCTCCTCTGGGTCGCAGAGCGCGAAGGTTTGCGTCGATTTCGCTCGGTCCCACTGATGGCTCCACTCCCGCCCTATCCCGTTGAAGTCCGCGATGCGCAGCTGATAGGAGAAGTCTTGGGGCATGTCGGCGTGCACCGTGATCGCCTCGGCCTGGCTGAGATCGCACAACTGAGCCGCCTCCCAGGGCTCGCCGAAGGCGAAGTCTGCCGCCAGGTAGGAGGTTTGACGATTTCCTCCGCTCAGGGTCCCCACTGTCTGGTCGGCGTTCGTCAGATCCTCGTCGAGGTCGGCGAGCGCGTTCTGGTGGTAGGAAATGGGTCTCCAGCACCAGCCGTTCAAGCCTTTCTTTCCACCGGGCCCCGGGGTCAGCTCCACGGGCTGGCTCTCGTCGACCGGTTCCCATTCGAGCTCCACCCGGCACACCGAGAATTCGAGCGTCCCGTTCTCGTCCCAGCGCGAACCGACCCGTGCTTCCTCCACGGTGAAGCTGCAGTTACAGGTACTGGGACAGTCGCAGTGTTTCACGTCGTCCAGGTCGAACTCGTAGCGACCCTTGCCGGTACCGCTCGAATGCCAGGTGCAACGTTCGGCGTTGTGTCGGCTGCCGAGGACGAAGTCGAAGGACTCTTCGTCCGGAATGTCGGCAACCAGGGTGACTCTTTTCAAGCTGCCGATGCGGTGTCCATTATGGATTCGTGTGAGAATCCCGCCGGCGCTCCAGTAGCCATTCTGGATGACGACCGAAGCGCCTTGCTGGCTTGGCTCGACATCGGGATTGCTGCAGTCGCCTTTCCAGGTGGCGGTGCTGCCATCCGCGCTCCACGCCGTCCATTGCTGGCCGTCCGAGCGCACGCTGGTCGACTCGGACACGAACGTTTCGAGCTCGTCGCGGTCCAGCGGTCGCGAGAACACCGCCACATCGTCGATGAGTCCAGAAAACGCGCCTCCGCCCGCAGGATCCGCGCCGATGTGGACGGCGTCGTCCGTGTCCGGCGCCTGCTGATGTCGCGCGGTGTCGACGAGCGAGACCTCCAAGCCGTCCACGAACAGGAGAGGCTCGTCGGGGTCAGTAACGGCGGCCACGTGGTACCAGTTGCCCAAACCCCAGTCGAGAAACCCCGAAGGCAAGTAGGCCGTACTCTCTTCCACCTCGCACTCGTTGCTGCCCGCGATGGGCTTTTCCGTCGAGAGAATCAACTGTCGGTGCCGGTCGTCGGTGGCGAGATTGAGCCAGGCGCTCTGGCAGGACGAGCGCGCGACGGACACCACTGTCATGCGCTGGGTCGTGGAGCGAAACAAGGACACCCAGGCGCCGAGCGTCAGAGGACCTTTGGCTGAGCCCTCGGTGAGTGCTCCTTCCACATATCCATTTCCTGAAAGACGCAGACTGCCACCAAGCCCACCGAGCCGCTCGGTGCCACAGGTCGCGACCCCGGCGTTACTCGCGACCCAATCGCCCCCCTGGCCGTCGTTGCAGCCCCTCCAGGCGAGCGCCGCTCCGTTGGTGCCTCGCCATGTTCCACCGAGATCGGGGCCGTCGAAGCGCCAGAAACCGGCCAGCCCGACGGGCTCCAGGGTCTCTGGGCAACTGTTGCAGGATTCGTTGCAGCTCCACGGCAACGTATCCGTCGTGGCCTTCCCGTCGCAGCCCGCGACGGGTATCCACAGCAAGCAAGCGGTCAGCCAACGAAAACGCACTCTCGAGTCTCTTGGGGTCGGGGCTAATCTGGTGAATCCCGGATTGGCGAACGCGAATCAACAGCCAAGGTAGTAGCCTCCGTGGGCCTCCGAAGCCCGAAACTCGAGCAGCTCGAAGACAGGCCGCGTCGAGGAGTTCCGGGGCGCACTGGGGAACTTGGCTGGGACTTGCGGCCCTACCGTGTGTATCCCCGGCTTTCGGGTTTGTTGTTCAAGGAAAAATGATACCCGCATTCAAATGGGCCTTCAGTGCCAGCCATCGACCCACCTGCCCCGCGTCCTGTCGCTCGGACGCTTCGCTGCCGGGCTGGTGGACGTACACTGGGTAGTGCAGCAGCGGAAATACCAAGTTTGGCTCGATTTCCACGAAAAGCCAGTGGCTCTCCATCCGGAGCCGAGCAGCGACGCCGAGTGAGCTCCACAGATAGAGATTGGCGCGGTCTTCGCTTTCCGAGGCAGTCGCGGAAGCAGCGGTTGTGTCTGCGGCAGCCGAGCCCACGCCACTCAGGGCTACTGACCCCACCTCTGCCGTGGCACAAAGCGGCAGCGCAAGCCACGGGCTCAGGTTGAGCCGGAATGGACAGGCCGATGCACCCAGCGACCACAACTGGGCTCGCAGCGCATGCCCGACGGGTACTGTGCCTGCGTTCCAGTAGCCCACGGCCAGTCGAGCGCTCGGGCTTCCCGTGCGGGTCGTGAATCCAGCGAGCAGCGCGCCGCCCCACGCCACATCATCTGCCAGCGGATTCACGATCCCCGCTGCCCAACCGAGTTCCCCGCGGATGGTCTTGTCCCGAGGCGGGCAGGGACGGTGCGCAGGGCAGGCTTGCGGCTTGGGCTTCGGAGGTGGCGAGGGAGGTGCGTTCGGGTGCTGTCGGGCATCGGCCGTGTCGGCGCAAGGGGGTGCCTTCAGCGCCTGTGCCAGGCTGTACGCCATGGCTCGGACCGCGTCGGCGCACACGGTTTCGGTATGCGGAGGGCGAGACGTCGGGCATTGCCCGGCGGCGTCCACCATCAGCAGGTGAGCGGTGTACCGGGTACCGTCTCCGACCACTTTGACCTGGACGCTACCCGCCAGCTCTCCCGGCGAGGCCTGCCAGGCCCCGCTGGACGGGGCATTGCCTGGCTCGGCGCTCTCGTCCGTGCCGACGTAGAATTGGTTCGTCCAGGTGATGAACTCCTGGCGAGAGGGACACTCGCTGGGTGCGGCATAATGAAGATCGAATCGATTCGAAGGCGGCGCGGCCACCTTTTCGCGGATTGGCTCGCCCACGGCCGGCGGCGCGTCGGCCGGTGCGGCCCAAGACGTGCTCGGGGATTCCAGCGCCAGGATCAGGACTGCGGGCCCGCAGGCTCTCAGGACAGAGAGCACTGCTGAAGCGCCGAACAGGCTGCCAACCGCACCGGCACCGCGAAAAACGGCCTCGTCCACCGGTGGGCGTCCGTTTTTCGCGGTGTCTGCGCGACGCATGCTGCCCGATCCGTCCTCTACTTCGTTGATTGGTCGCGACGAGCATCCTGTTGGTGGCCTTGGGACGGGGTCGGGAGGATTCATGAAAGTCGCTTGCTGGCGGGGCGCCCGTGTGGCAGCCGCAGAGGCAACCCTACAACGCCCACGCGGTTCGTGCCGAGTCTCTGGCAAGCGTCGAGCCGTGCTCACTGCACAACTCGTCAGGCTCTGGCAGCAGGGTGCCCAACGGCGGCGGCAGGAGGCTGTGACGGGCGAAAATCACAGCATGACGGGATGCGGACAACCACGGCATCAGCGACAAGGCCGTAGTTCCTCCATCGAAGCAAACGTTTCCGAGGGTGAGCCGGAAGGCGTGATGCAAGGCCCTCAAGCCCTGAGTAGGAATGCCAGGCCACTGATTCCCCCGGGCGTCCAAACTCCTCCCCCGGCTGGTTCCCGGTATTGTACCCTCGGCCATCCGAGAGAAAGGTGATCCCCGTGAACCTAAAGATGTGCTCCGCGATGTTGCTGCCTCTGCTGGTCGGAGCCTGTAGCTCCAACAGCGATAGCCCCCTAGTCCAGGTCGTCAGCGGAAGCGGTGGCGGGGCCAGTGCGAATACCACGATGCCGAGCGCTTCGACGACGAGTGACGCTTCGACGACGAGCGGTGCTCCGACGACGAGCGGCGCTCCGACGACCGGCGGGGTCAACCTGCCGCAAGGCACCGGGGGCGGGCAGGGGACGGATGGCGGCTTGATGCCGGTCGACGTGTGTGCGGCTGTGTCCCTGGAACCTCAATCGGTCGAGAAAGAGGTTCCCCGCGAGATCACCACGACCATCGAGACCGAAGTGCCGGCGCCGGTGGCGATCTACGTGATTCTCGACAACTCCCTCAGCATGGATGTGGGAGCGTCCGGAGTGGGCAACAATGGCCCGGGTATGGGCATGGGCAACGGCGAGCCCACGAAATGGGAGGAAGCGGTGCAGGCCATCACCGACTTCGTGAACGACCCGGGTTCGGAGGGCGTCGACGTGGGTATCCAGTACTTCCATCCCGAGGGTGCAGGGGATGCGCCCGACGAGTGTGATGGCTCGTCGCATGCAACGCCTGCTGTCGAAGTCGGCCCCTTGCCGGACAACTCAGCCGCCATTGTCGACTCCCTGGCAGGGACGGGCCCTCAGAGTGATACGCCCACCGTGGGGGCGCTCACCGGAGGTACCTCGTTTTGCGCCGCTTTCCAGGCGGATCACCCGGACTACCAGTGCATCGTGGTGCTCGTGACGGACGGGCAGCCCAATGGGTGTGGCCTGTCTGCCAGTTGTGGCGGTGGCGGGCCTGGCGGAAACCAGGATTGCGTCGATCCGGCGTCGGAAGCAACGCTCACCCCGATTGCTGCGGACGGGCTTGCTGCGGGCGTGACGACCTTTACCGTCGGTATGGCCGGCGTCACCGACGACGGGTTTGCGTTGCTGGATGCAATCGCCGTCGCGGGCGGCTCGGATTGTACGCCGGGCGCTGCAGGTGATGAGGCGTGTGACGTGTCGGAAACCGGTGCCACGGGCTTACTGGATGCTCTCAACACGATTCGCGACACCATCGTTGTTACCGAAACGATGACCGAGACCGTGACCGAGACCGTGACCGAGACGGTCGCCTTGCCCTGTCAGTGGCAGCTTCCCGAACCCCCCAGCGGTGAGACGCTGGACACCGACAAGGTGAACGTGGTTATCGGCGTCGACGGCGCCGCGGGCGAGCCGATCGGCAGGGTTCCGAGCGAAGCGGACTGCGCAGGCGTGGCGTCGGGCTGGTACTATGACAACGCGGATGCGCCCACCAGCATTCTGGTATGCCCGCAGACTTGTGATCTCGTGACCAACAACAGCACCGTGAACGTCGAGGTTCAGCTCGGTTGCGAGACCGAGATCGCGGTCAAGTAGCACTCGACTGGCACTCAGTGAACGCTCAGTTGGCGCTCAGGCGGGCGGGTGCACCACCACGCCTCGCACCCTGTTCCGACTGGCTCGGGCCAAACAGTCAGCGACGGCAGCAGCAATGGTTCCACCGGCGTCGGTGGTCAAACGACGACTGGGGCAAACTCGGCGGGGGTGCCACCGGTACGGGAGGCAATGCCGGCGGCAGCGGCGGTTCGGACACCACGGGAGGCACCGTGGGCTCCACCTCCGGAGGGCAGTCGACTGCTAGCCCGGGCTGCGGGAAGTCAGGGCGTCCCGATTGGGGGCAAGGTGTACGTTGCCGGTGAGTCATGGCTACTGTTTCCCAGCAGCCACGACGGGAACACGCGCTCGCGTCGCCACGATTGCCCGACCCCCCGTCCCCACCATCTGGTGCTCCCACAACGACCCTGCTTACAGCAACACCGGTCACGGCGTGCCTTGCTTCGCCGCTCAAGCCAGTGACGAGTTCTTCAAGAGTCTGGACTGAAATCACCCCGGCTGCTGTACGTCCTCGCACGGTCGGTCCATGGCTGCCCACGTCGACTCGACGAGGGGCGCGACGCACACTTCTTCGCTTGGTCTAGCGGGCGGGCAAGCTCGCTTGCCACGAGCCGTACATCGGGTTGGGCAGCATGAACCAACCCTTGCCCCAGAGCCTTCGATACTTGCGTACGAGTTCGTCTCGCTGTTGCGCGTCGCCATCGCCGGCGATGAAGTCTCCGAGATCGTCTCCGATGAGTTGGATGACACGGTAACGCGCCGCCACGTACGAGCGTCGAGACGTCTTGTCTCCGAGCCAGTCGGGTTGCATGCCCTGGAGCAGCAGTTGCTCCGGCCCGGGCCTCGAAAAGCCCGCCAGGACCAGGTTCTCGATGGTGTCTTCCCGCTGAGGGCAGGGGCTCGCTGAAGCAGCCCGCGCGCGGCACGCGCGGTTGCTGACGAGCAGGACCGTAAGGCCCAGAGCGCGGGCTCGTTCGACGTAGTCGACCGCCCCGGCTATCGCAGGGGCCTCACGGCGTCGAACCCAGGCGTCCCACGAGGCCGCGTCGTACGACTGGCCGCGCTCGGCCAGCTGCCGTTGATATGCGCCCGTACCGAGCAGCGTGTCATCGATATCGAGGATGACGGCCGGCGCTTTGGATGGGTCGAGCCCGCCGTCCTGTTCGAGGGCCGCCGTCCAGCCAGGATCCGCCAGCAGCCGGGGCAGCGCCTCCGCTGCGGCAGCAAACACGGTGGTGGTCGTGGCATCGTACTCGGCTGCATACAGTGTCCAGGAAGCGGCGCGGCTCTCGCGCTCGAGGGCCGGTGCGGCTGTATGACAACCCGTCAGGCAGAGAAACGCGAGGGAACGGACCACGCGTAGGGCTTTGGGGACTACCCCGGTCACGCTGCGCAGAGCCATCCCGTGCATGCTAGATGAGCGAGCGCGATTCGCGATCGCAAAAAAATTGGCAACAGCCAACGACTCGAGCAGAAGAGCGCGATTTGAAGGGTTTTTTGGCCCTCACTGACACGGGACCGAAAACCCTGACCGAGAATCACGCTCGGCATCGAGAGGCGAACTCGGAGGGGCGTCTAGCTCGCGTTGGGCATCTGCCTGCCCGCCGAGAGCGCGCAGGCGAGCCTATTTGGGAACGGCCACTTCTTTCTTGCAGGCAGCACTGCAGCCGTCGCCGTCTTCGTTGCCTCCGTCGTCGCACTCTTCGAACTCGAGAGAAATGTTGCCGTCACCACAGTACGGCCCGAGGACACAGCCGGCGGAGCACTCGCCATAGCCCCCATCGTTGACGCCGTCGTCGCACTGCTCGAACTCGGGTTGTACCACCGCGTCGCCGCAGTGCGGCCCGAGCTGGCAGCTCGGGGCGCAGCCGCCGTACGAGCCGTCGTTGACGCCGTCATCGCACAGTTCGCCGAACTGATCTTGGATGATGGCGTCGCCACAGCGTGGGCCCAATGTGCATTCGGGTGTGCACTGATTGTACTCCCCTGTGTTGCCCGCTCCGTCATCGCATTCTTCGCCGGGGCCGAGTTCGCCGTCGCCACAGTTGGTGACGCAGTCGCTGGGCCCGGCATTGAAGCCCGAAAGCGTCAATTTATACGAGGAACCCTTCCATTTCCGCTCCGCCTGAAAGACCTTCACCTCGTAGACGTTGCCGGGGACGAGGCCAAAGTCCGCCACGGTGGCGCTGTCCGGCTCGTTCTTGTTGCCGGTGTCGTCGGTTCCATGAATCTGGTCGATGCTGCCGTCGGCATTGAGGGTGAAGCGACCCTCGACGGGCACGTGCAGCCCCCCGAGGTCGACCGCCAGGTGACCGTTGACATACACCCACACATCGTCATCGCCCACGAAGGAGAGCTCGGCGGTCATCCCGTCGGTGTACTCGAACCAGTAGGCAATTTCGGAGGTGAAGTAGAAATTGCGCAGGGTGCCGGACGGATCCTCCTGCCAGCCGCCGCCGTAGAGTTCTTCCGGGATGCTTGCAACCTGGAGGTCTGCGGTCGAACCCAGCGACTCCTCGACGGGGAAGAACAAAGGGTTTCCATCCAAGGCTTCCTGCGTCACGGTGCCGGCGCAGAAGCAGTTCGTGCAGCAGTTCGGGGGCACGTCGTCAGGGAGCGTGTCTCCGATTTCCCAGCACGTGTCGACGTCGGGGTCGAATGCCGGTGAGTTGCATTGTCCGGCTGCAGAAGCCTCCTCGCAGCTCGCATAGTCGGTCGTGTTGCCGCACCAGCGTCCGTTGCCCTCGGGTGGTGCCAGGTATTGCTCACCGTTTGGGCCGAAACGATTCACATAGCCGCCCGTGCCGTTCTCGTAGAGATCGATCTGGTCGACGACCTGGGCGTTGGTTGGAGCGTCCGTGTACCATTCCGCGTAGGAAGCGGCCGAGGTGATGCAGGCATCCGGATAGCTGTTTGCCGAGAGCACCGGTTTACCCTCGTCCGAGAGCAGGGGCTTCGGTACGTTTCGCTGAATCGTTGCGCAGCTTACCTCGAAGTCCGAGTGGCTCTTGGCGAAGTCTCGATAGATGATCGGGAGCGACAGGATGCAGTCGTCGCCCGTGCAGCCTTCGGGTTGGCTACAGGAAAACCCGTCCTCCTGGGTGCAACTGCTCGAGCAGCCATCGCCATCGCGCAGGTTGCCGTCGTCGCACTCTTCGTCGTTGAGGGTGATCCCGTCCCCGCAGGTCGACTTGCAGGGCTCGCCCGTCGCGCACACGGGTTCGGCTTGACAGGTCGGCGAGCAGCCGTCGAAGGGGATGTCGTTGCCGTCGTCGCAGCTCTCCGCTCCTTCCTGGACGCCGTCCCCGCAAGTCGTGGCGCTGCAAACGCTGGGGTCGCCTTCGCACTTGAACCCCGTTTCCAGTCGGCAGCGATCGCTGCAGCCATCGCCGCTGTCGATATTGCCGTCATCACAGCCCTCGTTCGGATCGGTGGTGCCATCGCCACAGATATAGACGCGGGTGCAGGGCATGCCTGCCTCCCTGCAGACGTAGCCGGTTTCGACCAGGTTGCATGCATCGGAGCAGCCGTCGCCGCTTGCGGTGTTGCCGTCGTCGCAGGCTTCACCTGGTCCGAGCACGCCGTCTCCGCAGACGATGGTGGAGATGCATGGTTCGCCCGGCGTCGGACACTCGTGATAGGCTTCGATCACACAAGTACCACTGCAGCCATCGCCGGGTACGCTGTTGCCGTCATCGCAGGCTTCCGGCGGATCCAGGTTGATCTTACCGTCCCCACAGGCGGGACCGGAGGCTGCCAGCTCGCAGTCTTCCGGGGCATCCTCGGCTTCGCACGGGTTGTCCTCCTCGCCACCAGGTATGACGCCTCCATCGGTGGTACTGAGGCCGGGGCCACTGGTGCCGCTGGGCTGAATGCCGGAAGTGCTGTTGGCACCCCCGCCGCCGCTGCCGCCCCCGGAGGTTCGTTCACCGGCGTCGCCTCCACCCGAGCAGGCGAAAGACGACAGTGCTATCAAGATGGCCAGAAGTGGATGGGTGCGGGTCCTCATGCGGGCGCTCGTGGTGGGAAGGTTGGGGCGGCGGGACATCGGTGGTCGTGTGACTCGAGGCGCTCGGCGCACAAATAGGTCAGAGTATCTCAGCTCTACCAGGTAACGGGCCACCGGGGGCGCGAAGTGGCGCGAACTGGCCCGAATGAGTGTGACACTCGGAGCCAGGGTAAGTGCGATCTCCCGTAGCGGTTGACTTTTGTAGTGCGGCGACTCGCTCGACCGAGCGTTTGGCAACTCGGGTGGCGTTTCACCGAGGTTCAGTGTGTGCGCGTCTTGCCAGTGGTGGGGCCGAATTTGGTGGCGCGAGTTCTACAGCGGGTCCCGTTGGCGCCAGCGTCCTCAGCTCCAACGAAAGCATGGATGGCAGGCGGCCAACGACGCCAGCGACGGTATCGACCTACGGAACGCCCGCGCGTCTTGGAAGCCCGAGCGACCGTATCTACGAGCAGTCTCCCGAAACGCTTACGGTCGTCGCGCATCCGATTGTCGCGCGACGATGCTTTGAACGCACGCCTGGTGACGTACGCCGAGGCAATTCCCGGCGCGGTCCAGGCGTCGTGCCGACCCTGGGCGCCACATCGCCCTCGTCGATAGGTATTCCGTCATTGCCGACCCAGCGAATGACAAGGCCGAGCACCCGCAGGATAGGTGGCACCCTAACCCCGCAGGCTACGCGCCGTTGGGCCCGCTGGTTCGATAGGCTCGAAGGTTGGTCGTGACAGGGTAAGGGTGCACGTTGCCCAGCATCTTCGGTAGCTTCGACGCGCACGCATGGCCCGCTGGCGGCCGCTCAGTCGGGCGGAAGTGGCGCCCTGGCACTTCCAGATCGGAAGAACGAATCGTGCTACCCTCGCCCCGGTGTTTTGATCGGTGCTCGCAGCGTGCACCGCGGGGAGGAAGTCGATGGAAGCGTTGGATGCGATTGCAGAGAAGCACGATGATCTCGTGGAGTTGATGGTGCAGACCGCAAACCGCGATCTGGGCACATCCGAAGCGGAGATTCGTCAATTCGCCCAGGGCTTCGTCGGTGTCATGCAGGCCGCTGCGGGCGGCGATCTCGAGCCTCGAAACGAATACCTGGCCTCCGTCATCCCCGCGATTCGTGAGGCCGGTATGGAGCGCGACGACGTGCTCGACTCCATGGTGAGGGTTGCGATGGCTGCTTCCTGCCTGCTCTCCAGGGAGCATCTGGCGTGGGTCACTGACTTCTGTACGCAGTACACGAGGGACCTCCTACGCATCTGGGAAGCGGGGTGAGGTGAGTAATCCCGTATTCGAAGAAATCGTCACGCGCAGTGAGCTATCCGCGCTGTTTGCTCGGAGCGCGCTCGAGCGGGCGATCCGACGGGCAGGGTTCGAACCGGAAGCCATGACCCGGGAGGACGTGCTGGCCGCCTTACCCGAGCTCGAGCGAACCATTCGTACCTTCTTACCGGGGCAGGCCGATCGAATCGTCGAGCAGCTCCGGCGCATTGCCGGGTGAACCGGCGACAATGAGCGAGGCTCGACGAACGCGATCGCCTCTAAGCGGCATCCAGCGTGGCCTACTCGGGCTCACGCCGGCCTTGACGTTCGTCGCTCGGTGACTATGGAAATAGTGTCCGGCAGTGTTTGCCCTCCATTGGTTGCTCGGCGAGCGTCGGACGAATCATTCAGAAAATTCAAAAAGACAAGGAGGAGGTCGTTATGTCCACGATGACCATGCCGACCTCGCAGTCGAGGTTCGGCCAGCATTGGAAATCAGGCCGAGTCAAACCGGCCACGCGCAGACAGCCCACGATGAGTGGTCCCAGCGCGGCGGCCTTTCAGAAAGTAAGATGGCCCCACCTGAAAGCGGGTCTGGCGCTCGTTGGCATTGTCGCCGTCGGCGTCGTGACCGCGCTCAGCGCTGCGTTGACGCCTTATCACGGGATGGCTGCTCGGGTTCTCGAAGCCGAGCGGATTCAGAACCTGGCGAGTCTTCGTGAGCCTGCCCCAAAACCGGAACCGCCCATGTACGATCTGATGCTGCCGCGTTTGCAGCTTCCGCTCGGGAGAGCTTCTGGCCCGCCCGGGGCTCACGCCGTGGGAGCCTAGAGCGATCGGATCTTGAGCTCCGCTCCTTCACCCCGTCGTCGTAGCCCGACGGGGTGGAGTTTGCGGAAAATGCCTTGAAACCGCAAGGCGGCCCGGACAAGTCTGCACCTGCAGTGCCCATGGCGGCGATTTGCCGGAATCGGGATACTCCACCACATCGGCGCTCGCGGGCGAGGCGCACCCCTCAGTGCTGGGCGCCGCCGGCGCCGGCGGCACCGCCTTCATTGCCCGAGCTGGTGCAGTAATCGACGCACTCCTGTTTGCGCTCCTTGCATACATCGGCATCGTTTTCGTGGGCCAGCTCGTGACATTCCTCCGCCAAATCGCCCAAGACTTCGTGCGTGCAGCTGTCCAGGATGGCGACGCAATCTTCGGATTGGCTGAAGTGGTGCTCGTCGCTATCGGAATCGTCGGAGCACGCAGCCAGCAGCATGGCCAATGAGCAGGGCAACGCGACGGCAAGTCGTCGCCCCGCGTTTGAACGGGATATCAAAGACATGGGGCCGCTTAGCATGCTCGGTAAAAGGCGTCCCTGCGGCAATGTGCCACAGGCTTGGCTGACCGAGATTTCGGGTCGAGCGCAGTGCGAGCGGTGACCCACGAGTCAGCGTGCGCTCCCGAAGCTGGGCCGGCCCACGCACCCGAGGCCCGGGTCAGGCGGCTGGAGGGGCGAGCCCCGTGTAGAATCGCTGCCATCGGAATGCCACATAAGTGGCGGAGAAAAGGCGAACGAATGACCGAGATCTCACATCACTAATCACGCTCGGCTGATACCTTGCCGCGATTTTCGTTCCCGGCGCGAGCAACGAGCAAGCGCCTATCTAGCTGAGGAGAGATTGCGAAATGCGCCGAGTAAACAAGACGTGGTTAGGAATTTGCGCCCTTTCGTTGCTGGTAGCCGCCTGCAGCGGAGGCGACGGCAAGAAAGGAGCCCAGGGGGACGAGGGCTCGCAGGGTGACGAGGGCAAGGACGGCACTAAGGGAGACGACGGTGCTGATGGCGCCGACGGTGCTGATGGCGCCGACGGTGCCGATGGCGCCGACGGTGCTGATGGCGACGATGGTGCTGATGGCGACGATGGCGACGATGGTGCTGATGGCGACGATGGTGCTGATGGCGACGATGGCGACGACGGCCTGACGTCCCTGACGCTGCAAAACCCTGTGCCCGTGGGGAATGAACGCTGTTTTTCCGGCGGTGTTCGCTTCGATACGGGCCTCGATACGAATGCCGATGGTGAACTCGGCGAGGACGAGATCACTCAGACTTCGTTCGTCTGCGCACCCACCGTGCCGAGTCAATCGAAGAGCTTCAACCGCATCGCCTCTTTTCCGGCGTGCTCGCAACTGGCAGCGGACTGCGACGAGGATACGCAAACGGTTGCCGAAATCGTTGCGGCAAGCACAGACGGAATGACGCTCGTGTACACAGACAGTCCGCATGAAGTCGCGGGCTTCGTCGACATTACCGATCCGGGCGTGCCGCTGCCGGGAGGTACCGTTGACTTGAGCGGTGAGCCGACTTCGGTGGCAGTCGCCGGTGGCCATGCGCTGGTCGCCGTCAATACCAGTGCCGATTTCGTTAGCGTTTCTGGCGAATTGGCCATCATTGACATCGATGGCAGGGCCATCGTGGAAACGCTCGAACTCGGTGGACAACCGGACTCGGTGGCGGTGAGCCCCGACGGACAGTTCGCCGCCGTGGTGATCGAGAACGAGCGTGACGAAGATCTCGGCGACGGCGGGTTGCCGCAGCTGCCGGCGGGCAAGCTGGTCGTGGTCAGCCTGGACGGAGAACCCGCGGATTGGACCACTACTGATGTCGACCTGACCGGGCTGGAAGGTGCGGTCGAGCCCACCGATCCGGAGCCCGAGTTCGTCGATATCAACAGAGACAACGTTGCAGTGGTCACGCTACAGGAAAACAATGCCCTCGCGTTGATCGACCTGGCCAGCGCGAGCGTGATCACGAGTTTCTCTGCCGGCACGGTAGACCTCACTCAGGAGGATGCCACCGAAGAAGACGCGCGGATCTCGCAGACCGAATCGCTGTCGGACATCCCCCGTGAACCGGATGGCGTCACCTGGCTGTCGACAGAGTACTTCGTCACTGCCGACGAGGGCGATTGGATGGGTGGTGGTCGTGGCTTTACGGTCTTCGATACGTCCGGTAATGTCGTGTATACTTCCGGAAGCGACGTCGATCATCTGGCGGCTCGGCTCGGGCACTATCCTGACTCGCGCTCGGAAAACAAGGGTGCCGAGCCCGAGAACGCGGAATATGCGGTGTTTGGATCGGAGCGCTACCTGTTCGTCAACACCGAGCGTTCGAGCCTGGTGCTCGTCTACGACGTGGCGGACTTCACTCATCCGGTGTTCAAGCAGGCGCTGCCCGCGGCACTCGGGCCGGAAGGGGCTCTCGCACTCCCGTCGCGCAGTCTTCTGGTCGCGGCGAGCGAGGAGGACAGCCGCGATGACGGGTTTCGTTCGGCTCTCAACATCTATGCCTACGGCACTGGGCCGGCGAAGTACCCGACTCTGGTGAGCGACGACCGCCTGGACGGCACGCCCATCCCCTGGGCAGCCTTGTCCGGGTTGGCTGCTGACCCGAAGCACGACAACCTGCTGTACTCGATCGAAGACAGCTACTTCCTCTCGAACCGTATCTTCACGATCGACACGTCGACCCATCCTGCCCGCGTGGTCGCGGAGACGACCCTGAAGGACGACGACGACGTATTCGCGGCCGTGCCCACGGATTCGTCAGGCGACCCGGCCGACGTGTTCGACCCGGCGGACCTCGCAGCGATGATCAACGATGACAAGACCATCAATGTCGATCCAGAGGGTATCACCGTTGCCGAGGACGGTGGGTTCTGGATTGCGTCCGAAGGCGATGGGACGGTAGGCGACGCGGACCGACCGATCCACAGCTTGGATTTCCTGTTCAAGGTCGATGAGCGTGGCGTCATCGAAAAGGTGGTAACTCTGCCCGCGGATGTGAATCAAAATCAGCTGAGGTTCGGATTCGAGGGCGTGGCTGCTTACGCTGGCAAGCTCTACGTCGCTTTCCAGAGAACCTGGGCCGGCGATCCCGCAGGCGACGTCCGCATCGGGATTTACGATATCGAAAGCGAAACCTGGGAGTTCGCCTTTTACACGTTGGACGCGCCTACTTCCCCCGCTGGCGGTTGGGTTGGCCTGTCCGACTTGACCAGCGTTGGCGACGGGTCGTTCCTGGTTGTCGAACGCGACAATCAGGCTGGTCCGGATGCGCGCATCAAAAAGCTCTATCGAATCGGGACGCCCACGAGCGGCTCGAACCTGGCCAAAGAGCTCGTGCGAGATCTGATGGATGATCTGTCCACCACGGGGGGACTCATCCCGGAGAAGATAGAGGGAGCGGCGCTGAGCATCGGTGGCGATGTGTGGATCGTCAATGATAACGATGGCGTGGACGACAACAGCGGTGAGACCGAACTGTTGAATCTCGGCCGCCTTTTCTGAGTGCGCCGCGATCTCGGCGGGGGATCGTCTCGTGCGATTCCCCCGCGCCCCTCCTCGGCGATCGACGGCGATCGACTGGCCGTCACCAAACTCGCTGTCGGTGCGTGGAAGTCATCGCGGTGGTCGAAACTCATCCGCTCGTTTGAGAGGTTGTTGCGCGCAACGGTGAGCCAGCATTGGCTCGCTCGAGACTGGACAAGCGCGCCTCCCGTTGTCGCTGGCTCCGATTTTTCTTGCCGCTGCGCTTCGGAGCCAGGCCAAACTTGTGCATTCGGTAGCGGATTTGGTCTCGGTTCATGCCGAGCAAGGACGCCGCCCGGGTCTGGTTGCCGTTGGAGGCTTGCAGAGCCTGCAGCACCAAGCTTCGCTCGACCTCGTTGAAGTCGACCCCCGTGGCGGGCAGCCTGAAACCGCTGGGGACGTTGCGCTCAGCTTCGAGTGTGGAGAAGTCCGCGGGCCGCAGAACCTCTTCGTCGGCGAACAGCATGGCCCGCTCGATGACGTTTCTCAGCTCACGCACGTTCCCCGGCCAGGTGTGCGCCCGGAGCAGCCTCTGCGCCGCGGGGGAAATCCCCAGGATTCGCCTATGGAGGCTGTTGTTGAATTGCTCGATGAATGCGGCCGCCAGAAGCGCAATGTCGTCGTCGCGTTCACGCAACGGAGGAAGCTCGAGTTTCGCCACGGCCAGTCGGTAATAAAGGTCCTCTCTGAACCGTCCCTTTTCGACCGCCTGTGCCAGGTCTCGATTGGTTGCGGCGATTACCCGCACGTCAGGACGCACGTCGGCCGTGCCTCCCACGCGCCTGAAGGCTTTCTCTTCCAGGAAGCGCAGCAGCTTGGCCTGAAACGAGACGTTCGTTTCCCCGACCTCGTCCAGGAATACCGTCCCGCCGTCCGCTTGTTCGAGAAGACCCTTCTTCAGATGCTTGGCGTCCGTGAAGGCGCCTCGCTCGTATCCGAAGAGTTCGCTTTCGAGCAACGTTTCGGTCAGCGCGGTGCAGGTAATGTTCACGAAGGGACCGCGCTCACGCTCGCTGTGGTCATGAATCGCGTGCGCCACCAAGTCTTTGCCTGTCCCACTTTCCCCGCACAAGAGCACCGTGGACGCACGGCTGCGCGCGATACGTGCAATCAGGCTCTTCTGTTGCCGCATGATTCCCGATTCACCAATAATCTGGGCGAGCCGCGGCTCGCTGTCGGAAGCGCGCAGGTGGCGTACTTGACGGACGAGCTGCGACTGCTCGAGTGCGCGGTTCGCGAGGACAGTCACGTCCGTCAGGTCGAACGGCTTGGTAACGTAGTGGAAGGCCCCGCGCTTCATGGCTGCGACGGCGCCCTCCACCGTCGAGTTTGCCGTGATCAGTATGACGGGCGGATTGGCATCCAGACGTCGCAGTTTTTCGAGTACGTCGATGCCACTGGCATCCGGAAGGTAAATATCCAAGAACACCAGGTCCACACCCTGCCCAAAAGCCACCACCGCTTCGTCTCCCGTTTCTGCTTCCACGACGACAAACCCCTCGGATTCCAGGTGCCTTCGCAAGGACCAGCGGACGAGAGGCTCGTCGTCGACGATGAGTATCGTTGGGTTCATTGCTTTCTCCGTGGACTGGCGGCTCGGGACCGCCAAGAGTCTGTGTCAAAGGTCGCAGAATGACTTGCGCAAACTTTTCGTCAGCTGCCGAGAAAGACCGAAAGGAGTGCTCGGCCCAAAGATCCATACAACCCTCTGCGGCTGGCCGCAAACGAGTCCAGTCGAATGGACACTCACAATGAGCTCAGAGCTCCTGACGGGCCGCGCTGATTCAGCCACACTTTACGTGCACGGGCGCGCGGCAGCAAAAGCGCGTCGCGGTTCAGAACCAGTTGGGGGCGCCTCGCTCGCCGGCTCCGACGGAGAAGCCTTGTGCTCTGGTTCGGGGTCTCATCGAAAACACCAATGAATACAGCTGCCCGGCGATGACCTGGCAAAGGCAGCGGGTCCGGTTCGCGACAGGTGCGGAATTTTCCCCACTTCCGCGAGATTTTCCGTCCGGACACGCCTCACTTACAGCGTCAGGCGGGTTGCTCGCCGTTCGGAGGCGCGTTGGCCGGTCATTCGTGCACGAGTGGTAGTCGTAGCCGAACTTGGGTGTGGCCTTCGCAGCTGGTCACCACCAGATCCCCTCCGTGGGCGTGAGCAACCTTCCGGGCCCTGGCCAGGCCCAGCCCGAGCGCGCGAGGCTTCGTCGTGAAGAAGGGCTCGCACACTCGCGGTAAGACTGCCGACGGAATGCCCTCCCCAGTGTCGACCACGCAGATCTCGGCGAAGAGGGGCTCCTGGTCGAGTGTGACCTCCACACTGCCGGAGCCTGCTGGCAAGGCTTCAGCCGCGTTCGCGATCAGGTCCCGCAGGACTTGCCTCAGCTGGTGCGGATCTGCCACCAGAACGGTGTCCTCAGCCTCCGGTTTGCACGACAGCTGAACCCCCGCGGCTAGCCCGGCCGGGTCCAACCCTTCTTGGAGGAGGTGTTGGACGAACCCCTTCAAGTGCACGTGCTCGAGCCGTGGGGTTTCGGGGCACAGGTAGGACAGCATGGAGTCGAGCGAACGATCCAACTGATCGATTCTCTCGACGATTTGCCTCACCACACACGCCAGCCCGAGCTCCGGCGGGAGCTGCGAGCCGATGACCTCGACGGCTCCGCGGATCCCCGCCATTGGATTGCGAATGTGGTGTGCGAGCCTCGCTGCGCCCTCGGGAGCCAACCCCTCTCGTTCGAGGGCGCGTTTCTGGGTGGCCACGAGACAGAAACGACCGGGCCGTGTCGACGCGGTGACGTGCACGCAGAGACGGAGCCGACGCGACTCCGTGTTCAGCGTCACATCGACCACAGAAGAGCCCTGCTGCTCGCTCTTGCTGGCAGCCTCGCGCAACGCCCGCAACGCCTCGGGGCCCAGTGGCCGGGTCGCATCGGCTGCTGCCTCGTCGACGAGCAGCTGGCGGGCCGCTTGGTTGACAGCTCGCAGGGGCGCCGCTCTATCGAACTCGAAGACGAAAACCGGTTCCCTTGAGAGCATGGGAGAAGCCCGAGGCGAGTAGAGCAGAGTCCTCATCGGGAATCCAGAGGGGATCTCGGGGCTCGAGAGTCAACCGCAAAGGACTAACGATGCAGGGATTGTCGTATGCAATGCAGCAGCTCGTCGCGCGTGAAGGGCTTCTCCAGCACGAGATATTCTTCCGGCGCGAGAGCCATTGGCTTGCGCACCCATCCGAGCGGATAGGCAGACATCAACACGAGGCGCATGCTCGGTCGGATCTCGTGGACGCGTTGGGCCAGACAATCTCCCGCGAAGTCGGGTAGGGCCAGGTCGGTCAAGAGTACATCGATGGCGGAGCGACGCACGAGCTGCAGCGCCTCGTCTGCGTTGTGTGCGTCTCGAACCGAGTAGCCCGCTTGAACGAGGTAGTGGCCAATGGACAGCCTGACCAGCGGCTCGTCTTCGACGACGAGAATCGTGGCTCCCCCCTCGGCGTGCATACTCAAAAGCTGTGGCAGGCTATGGCCATCTCTTCAATCCCACTCGCGTTTCGACAGCTCGACGAGTCGGATGCTCGTCAGGATGCTTCGGGGCAACCCGTAGCACACCGGGGCCGAAACGTTATGACTGACCGAGCAGGGGGTGCTACGCGACTTCGTCCAAGCTGGGGAATTTCTCGCGCTCGTCTTCATCCATCCCGGAAATCACGCTCTTGCATGGGCGGCGTGGCCCGATTCTGGTGAAGACCGGGCGTCGCGCTGGAACGGGCGGAGCCCCGGACCTCGGGTGAAGGTGACGCGGCGGACGTTTCGAGCAGGTCCCCGACGAGTGTTTCAGCGGTTCGCACAGCCGGGCACGTTGCCTGGACATTGGCAACGCCCCTCGACGATCGAAAGATCGTCCTTGTTGTGAATGATACAGGTCTCTGCTGTCAGGTCGGTCGCGGGCGACTCAGCCGAGCAGCTGAGCGTGCCCGATTCGATGTCGGTCCCTGCGCAGGTCAGCCCCGATCTGATGAACACTCCACCATCGGCCTCGAGGGCGACACACGCGCTGCTGTCGAGGCCGGGCTTCGAAAACACGATGTCGCAGCCCACGAGGTAGGGCGCGTCCTCGGGGCAGCGGGTCTCTAGGCAGTCCTTGCCGCCCTCCAGCGTGACTGTCACCACGGTGGGCCCGCCCGAGCCTCCGGAGCCGTCGCCGCCCGAGCCTCCGGAGCCGTCACCGCCAGTGCCTCCGGAGCCGTCGCCACCGGTGCCTCCGGAGCCGTCGCCGCCCGAGCCTCCGGAGCCATCACCGCCCGAGCCTCCGGAGCCGTCACCGCCGTTGCCTCCGGCGCCGTTGCCACCCGAGCCTCCGGAGCCGTCGCCGCCCGAGCCTCCGGAGCCGTCGCCGCCCGAGCCTCCGGAGCCGTCGCCGCCCGAGCCTCCGGAGCCATCGCTCGTTCCGTCAGTCGTGCCCTGGTCGCCGGAGGAAGTCGTGCTACTCGAGGAGACAGGATTGCTCGAAGACGCCGTGCCGCCGGAGGTGGAGTCGCCAGCGCTCGTGGTTCCTCCAGTGTCCCCCGAGGTTTGCGCCGCAGTGTCGCTCGTCGTGACGCTCGTTTCGCCACCGCCGGTACTGGGAGTCCAATCGCCCGAGCCCTCGAACAGGTCGTTCTGACTTTCAGCCGAGCAGGCAACGAGCAGACTCAAGGCACCGAGGGAGGGAATGATTCGCGACCACATGAGCACGTCGATCTTGCCACAAGCACAGCAGGATGCTCGAGTCCGACGGCGCGGGTGATCGAGGCATCGTCTGGCTGGAAGAATGCCGTTCAGCTGTTCTTTGAGCCGGGGGGCCATGTGCCTAAAGCGGAGACCATGTGTGCGCTGCTCATCTTTCGCCGCGGTCATCGCTTGCGCTCACTCGCTCTCGCACACGAACGAGCAGAGGGCTCGGCACACGCCAGGTCGTTCGACTCGGCACGTTCGCCGTCCTCTCTTTCGGGGAGGTACACCACGGCGCAATCCTCACCCGGTGAGTCTTGGCTGTTGGGCGTTCCCTGCGACCAGTTGGAAGACCTATTTACGACCGGAGCGCGGATGGTCGCGTCTTTCTACCGGTCGTTGCCGGTTGGGGCGGGCTCGACGGGAGCGCCGCCATGCGCCGTCGGGTCAGCTCGCGTCCGCGCGCTGGCCGGTCTGGGCGGGTAGCAGCAGATCCTCGAGGAAAAAAGCCGAGAGATCGTTGCGTCCTGTCAGGCCGCCCTTCTTGTATACCGCTCGGGCCTGTTGTCGCGCGGTCGCTTCGGTGACGGATCGCACCCCGGCGATTTCCTTGTGGGTCAGGCCTTTGAGCAGAAGCAACGCCACTTCCTTCTCCGCCGGGGATAGACCCCAGCGCTCGAATTGCTGGTCGAGCGCGGCGCCCAAACCCTTGAGTAGATCGCTCGCCTCGTTACGCCAGCGTGTCGCCTCGGCTTCCTTGGCTTGTAGAGCTTCCGCCAAGGAAGCCGCCTGCTCTCGTGCTGAGTTTGCCGCTCGCAGGACCAGCACCAGACGCCGCGCCATGAGCAGAGCCCCTACCAGGCCCACCAACAGGATGATCCCCTCGAAGACGACGTGCGCCAGAGTCGTGCCTTCCTGAATGTCGGCGGCTACGTCCAACGCAGCCAGCAAAGCGACGGCAATGAATGCAGCCAGCAGCAGCTTCAAGAAGCTTCCGCCAGAGGTGAGGTCACTGTCTTCCAACTTCTGGCACTCCTTGGCTATCACAAATGGAGGATGGCTTTCGCCAAGGTCAGCCTGGCTGACCTTGGCGAAAGCGTTCTATCACGGACGCTTCGTCCTTTCACTCCAAGTTGGTGCGGCTCGACCGGCGTTCGGCGTTTCGATGCCACCGAGCGGCGGAAACGCGAGCGGCGTTCGACAATCGCTAGTTGCTGGCCACCACCTTGTTGCGGCCGGCCCCCTTGGCTTGGTAGAGACGCTCGTCCGCAGCGTCGATCAATGCCTCTGCGCTGGCACTACTGCAGCACTCCAGCGTCGCGCAGCCTGCGCTGATCGTGACAGGAATGGGCTTGCTTCCATGCATCATCGGCACGGCCGCCACGGTTGCGCGCAGCCGTTCGGCCAATCGCGCGGCGCCGTGCAGGCTCACTCCGCGCAACACCACTGCAAACTCTTCCCCGCCAAAACGCGCGAATATGTCTTCCGTGCGCAGGCGTTGCCCGCAGCAGCGGGCGACCTGCCGCAACACCTCGTCCCCGGCGCTGTGCCCAAAGCGATCGTTGACGTTCTTGAAGTGGTCGATGTCGAAAAGTATCAGGGCGAGATTCGTGTCGTGCCGTTGTGCGAAGGCGATTTCGCTTTTGAGTCGTTCATCGAAGTGCTTCCTGTTGTGCGCACCCGTGAGCGCGTCAACGGTGCTCGACTGGTAGAGCCTCTGCATCAACTGCTCTTGGTGTTCGTCGAGCAGTGTGAAACGCAAGGTCACGCGAGGACCCAGCTGAATCAGATCTCCATCTTTCAGCTGGGTCAAATCGAGGCGTTCGCCGGCTACGAAGGTACCGTTGCGAGAGCCAAGATCGTCCAGATAGAAGGCGTTGTCGTGTTTCGAGATCCTCGCGTGAAACCTGCTGATTCCTGGGTCATCGACATGTAGCTGGTTCGATGGGTGACGTCCGATCGTCATCGCCTCCTGCTCGATCGCGTGAATCTCGCCGGCGTGCGCCCCGTCCAGTCTGACGATGACGGGTCGATCGCGCACCGCTCGAGTGTCCAGGGTGGGTTGCTCGGCGAGGTCGTTCACCTCCGTAATCCGGTCTTTCTCTTCCGCGTCGGCCCAGGAGGGCATCGACGGCCGGGGTGGCGTCCTCAGCGCGGGCATTTCCGGACGAGTCGTGGAGTGCAACTGCCGCGAGCGGGTGGACGGCTCACCATTGTGGCTCGGGCTGGGGTGGCTCGGCTGCACGGTGTGAGGCGGCCCGGGCTTGCGCGGCTGCTTCACCACGACCTCGGCATCGTTCGACGGGCGATGCAGCAATCGCCAGCGGTCGGGGCATAATGCGACGTGGGTTGGTGCGGCATGGGTCGGTGGGAGAGAGCCTCTGGCTGGCTGGCGGTCCTCGAAACGTTTGCAGCTCTCACGGTGTGGCAGCGGTCCATCAATCGGACACCCCTCGAGCCCACCACAGGCGCGCTGGCGCGGCAACAGGGCTCGTTCATATCATTGTAGTCCGTCCCACGGTGCTGCGCATTCATTGTGCCGGTCCCCCAAAGGTCTGGCTTTCGTACCCCTGCGTGCACGTTAGGGGGCGACGAGACCGGGGCCGCTGGCGGCTCGCCCTTCAGCCGTCACCTCCCGCCAGGGCGAGCGAGTTTCCTGGCGTGCCGAGCCGGTAGGGGTGGCATGTAAGTTACAGTGATTGGTTAGCGGTGGCGAATTCCGCCAGTAGCTCGCGGCGCGCTCGCGTCGGCAACGGGACGGCGGCGACGCCATGCGTAAGGCTCCCGCCAATCTGCGGCTCGGGTCGATGGCGACGACCCGGGCCGCTCTTCACACTCCATCGCCAAGGTGGACTGTTTCTTCTTTGTTGCGGACGTGCTGTACTCTGCCGTCACACAGCCGGGCACACGTCGTGATGATGATGTTCACCGGCTCATGCTTTCGGGCGGACCTCGTGTTAGGTTTAGCGTGGGTCAAGGAGAGGTCGATGAAGGAAGACGAAGAAGGCGAACCGGAAGAACTCGAAGTCGTAGCCGTCAACTTGCCGCAGGATCTGATCCCGACGGTGGTGCCTCCGTTCCGTAGGAAGCGAGTCGACCCGACGCTTCAGGCGCAGGAGGGCGAGCGCGCGCTCTCCCCCGACGAAGTCCCCACCGAACGACCGCCCACGACCCTGCCCGCCGAATCGGAGGAGCGCCCGAAGGCCGGAGCGCCCAAGCTCCCTCAGGTGAAGAAAGCTTAGGGCGACAGCACCGCGCTTCGCGAACGTCCAGAGAGCGACCTTCCTGGCCGCCGTGTTTTCGCGCAATGGGGTTCGACCTGGCCGCAGTCTTCTCGTAGCCTAGGACACTTTGCTCGCCGAGGGGGCCTGGATGACACAGCAGACGACACGACCGATCGATCCCGAGGAATTGGTGCAGGTCCTCGACGCGATGCGCGAAGGCTTGCAGATCATCGACAAGGACTGGCGATACACCTACGTCAACGCAGCCGCCGCTCGACATGGTCGAAGTGAGGTCGCATCGCTGCTTGGGCGCACCATGCTGGATTGCTATCCCGGCATCGAACAGACCGATATGTTTCGAGTGCTGCGCCACTCGATGGTGGAACGCGTCCCGCGCGCCTTGCGCAACGAGTTCAGCTACCCCGACGGCAAGACCGCCACGTTCGAGCTACGCGTGGAGCCATGCAGTGTAGGAATCATGGTGCTTTCGATCGACGTCAGCGAAAGCAGCAGGCTCGAGGCGCAGCTTCTGCACGCGCAGAAGATGGAGGCCGTAGGCAGGTTGGCGGGGAGTATCGCCCATGATTTCAACAATGTGCTCTCCGTCATCCTGAGCTACTGCGGCCTGCTCCTCAGCGATCTGCGCCCCATGGATCCAATTCGCGCGGACCTGGAGACGGTACAGCAGGCAGGGCAGCGTGCGGCACTGCTGACGCGGCAGCTCCTGGCGTTCAGCAGGCAGCAGCTGCTCAGTGCGAGGGTGGTCGACTTGAATGAGTTGGTGGAGTCGGCGCAGCAAATGTTCGCCCGCTTGCTGGGGGAAGACGTGGAGGTCGTCACCTACTACGACCGCCGCTTGCCTCGAGTGAAGGTGGACCCGGGACAGGTGGACCAAGTCATCATGAACTTGTTGGTGAACGCGCGCGATGCGATGCCCATGGGAGGTAAGCTGACCATCGAGACCAAACGCTGCGTGTTGGATGGCTCGTACGCCTCAACGCACTTCGACGTCACTCCGGGAACCTATGCCATGCTCGCGATCAGCGACACCGGCGCGGGCATGAGTCAAGACGTTCAGGCGCGCATCTTCGAGCCGTTCTTCACCACCAAAGGGCCGGAAAAGGGCACGGGACTCGGGCTTTCCACGGTGTTCGGTATCGTGAAGCAGAGCGGAGGCAGCGTCTGGGTTTACAGCGAACCCGGTCAGGGGACGACGTTTCGCATCTACTTCCCTCAAACTGCCGCGGAACGTGACGAGCCAAGCGAGAGCACCCGCCCGAGGTCGCTGCGGGGCAGCGAAACCATACTCTTGGTGGAAGATCAAATGGACGTCAGGAAGGCCACCGCAAAGGTTCTCGAGCGCAATGGCTACCACGTGCTCCAAGCAGCCAACGCCGGTGAGGCGCTGCTCATCTGCGAGCAGCACCCGCGCTCGATTCACCTTCTGCTCAGTGACGTCGTCATGCCCAGGATGAGCGGCGCGGAACTCGCCGAGCGCCTGGCTGCGCTGCGGCCTCGAATGCGCGTTTTGTACATGTCTGGTTATGCCGATGCCGCGATCGTGCAACATGGCATCCTCGATCCAGGAGTTGCCTACCTTCAGAAACCGATCGCCCCCGAGCAGCTCTGCCTACGCGTTCGTGAAGTGTTGGACGGGCCCGACCGGCAGTCCCGCTCTCCGAGGAGCACGCCGTCCGAGGGCGAATAGCCGGCTAGGCTTCTCTCGAGAAGTGCTGCGCAGACCGTGCCGAGCTGGCACGCCGTCTCGCATTCCTTTCGCGACGCCAGGAGCCTTCGAACCAGGTCAGTCGCTTTCTGGCTCCATTGCCAACTGGAACGGCCCTTGCATTAGCAGGGGTTCGTCTGCCTGGTGCGCCCAGGTGGCCGAGAGAATCGCCTGTCGGGTATCCGGTGCCGAACGCAAACATTCTGGAAGATCTCGTGCTGAGCGACTCGGCCGAGGTCCTGTTGCCAATCAGGCGTATACCCGCCGAGCCGTGCGCTCGCGACCGTCCGTTTTCCGGTCGACATCTCGTGCTTTGCCCGAAGGTCGGTCGAGAAGTGGTGGTCCAACGCTGCGACTTTTGTTCGCACGGCAAGGAATGGATCCACGATCAGGCTACGGACGCCCTGCTGTTGCGCTGCTCCTACTCGTCCCGGCAGCGTTGAGCTGCGGTTTCTCGTGGGGTGGTGGGAATACTTCCCTCCCAGGATGGTTTGCTCGGGAGCCGGCGAGGAAGAGGCTCGATCTGGGTCTCAACGCACGAGCCTTCTGGCGTCATCCTGTGCAGGCAGAACGGAGGTCGAATGGAACCATCAGCGGGAAGGTTCGGTCATCGACAAGGCAGGCATGCAAGGGTCCTGCTGGCGGAGGATGATGACGAATTCCGGGAATTGCTGGCACGGCGCTTCCGAGAACGCGGCTTCGGCGTCGGCGCTTGCAGGCATGGCCTACAGCTCGTCGAAGAGCTCGACCGAGCGTTTGGAGACGACGGCGATGGCAGTGTGGATATCGTCGTCACGGATATCCGCCTGCCGGGCGTCAGCGGACTTTCGGTGCTGGCCGGCCTGGCGACATTCGGCAACCGTTGCCCCGTGATTTTGATGACCGGCTTCGGTGACAATGAGACCCATGTGGAGGCAATGCGCCTGTGCGCGAGCGCTGTTTTCGACAAGCCCTTCGAGGTGGATCACCTGATCGATCGGGTCGAGCAGGTCCTCGAAGCCGCTCCGGGCCCGAGCGGGCCGAGGCCTGAAGTCCGAGGCTGAGCTTTTCTCGACTCATGCACGCAGGCGGTAGCCGACTCCCGGCTCGTTCAGCAAGAGCTCGGGCCGGGCAGGGTTTTCTTCGATTTTTGCTCGGAGCTGACCCATGTACACGCGCACGTAGTGCGAGCGTTCCGTATGCGTTACTCCCCAGACCTCTCCAAGTAGTTGTCGGTGCGTCACCACGCGTCCTGCGTGTCTGATCAAAGATACCAGAAGCTTGTACTCGGTGGGCGTCAAGTGCACCTCGCGATCCCGAACCGATACACGCCGGCCCGCCAGATCTACTCGCAGCGCGCCGCTGATGAACTCCGACTGACTGCTGCCGCTTGCCGACTGCGCCGCGTGTCGAAGTGCCACCCGAATCCGCGCGAGCAGTTCCCCCACGCTGAACGGCTTGGTCAAGTAGTCGTCTGCGCCGGCGTCGAGAGCGAGAATCTTGTCCTCGTCCTGGCCACGGGCGGACAGCACGATAATGGGCGTAGTGCACCACTCTCTCAGTCGCCGAGTGACCTGTGTGCCGTCTGCATCCGGTAGGCCCAGGTCGAGCAGGATGACCTCGGGTGCGCGGGCGGCAGCCAGGCTGAGCCCGTTCGATGCCGTGCCCGCTTCGATCAGGCGATAGCCGTGCGTCGTCAAGGAAGCCCGCAAGAATCTGAGCATCTGTGGCTCGTCCTCGATGGCGAGCAGCAACGCTCCATCGACGTTCATGGCGCCGCTCCCGCGAGCCGCTGCGCCTCGCCCAGCAGCTCGGCCACATGGGTATCGGTGGAAGGCAGGCGCAGTTCGAACTCGGCACCGCCTCCGGAGCGGTTCCTGGCCCGAATGCTCCCGCCGTGCGCATCGGCAATGGCTCGGCACACCGCCAGCCCGAGACCCACGCCGCCGCCGCGCTTCGAGCCCCGATAGAACTTCTCGAAAACGTTTTGCTCCTCGTTTGGGCGGAGCCCGGGCCCGCGGTCGCTGACTTGCAGGATGACGTGGTCTTCCTCGAGCGCGCGCACACGGATCGCGGTTCCCGCGGTCGTGTATCTGGCGGCATTCTCCAGAAGGTTGACCAGAACCTGTTCGATCAAGCTCGCGTCGCAGGCCACGAACAGGTCGCCGGGTACATGGAGCTCGAGCGGGCGTCCCTCCAGAATTCGCTCGGTTCGGCGCAGTGCACCGCCGACCAGCTCCTCGACCGACTGCAGATCTTTGACGAGGTTGAGACTGCCCGATTCCAGGCGGGTCATGTGAAGTACGTTGCCAACCAGCCCCTCGAGCCGCTCGATTTCTTCCAGCACGGTTTCGGAGAGATCCAGGCGCGCTTCCGCGGTCAGGGCGCCAGCGTCGTCCACCAGCGTGCTGGCCGCGCCCTTCATCACCGCTAGCGGGGTACGCAGGTCGTGAGAAATCGAGCTGAGCAGGGTGCTTCTGAGCTTTTCCGTCTCGAACTGCAGGCGAGTGCGCTCCGTTTCGCGCGCGAGCTCGGCCCTCTCCACCGCCACGGCTATCTGCGCGGAGAAGGCTTCAGCCAGTCGTCGTCGCTCGGTGTTCCGCGAGTCGTTCGGCGTCTCGGGAAATATCGACAGCCAGCCCAATGGCTCCGCGCTCGACCGCCCGGAAGCCAGCGGGAGGTGGTGCTCGCCCGCCGGGCCGTGGCGCGACGGGGCTTCGAGTGCGCGCCGGGCGACGGGGACCAAGTGACGCGCCCCCTGGGTCGCGTACGCCAGCCGGGGATTCGCTGGTGGGCCCATGAACACGACGACCTTTGCCTGCAGCGCATGTTCCACGTGCTGCGCGGCCGCTCGTAGCAGCTCGGGCAGGTCGTCGGTGCGCGAAAGATCGCGGGCCAATGCATACAGCAGCGCGGTACGCTGCTCACCCCGGCGAGCCAACTCCATTTGATTGGTCACTCGCTGGGTCAATCCGGCAATCACCACGGCCACGAGCAACATGACTCCGAAGGTCACTATGTGTCTGAAGTCGGACACGGTGAAGGTGTAGTAGGGCGGCACGAAGAAGACGTCGAAGCCAAGCACGCTCAGAACCGCGCTGAGCACCGCTGCACGGAAGCCGAAGCGCAGCGAAACGACGACAATGCCCAGCAAGTAGACCATGGCCACATCGCTGAGCGACGAGCGCCCGAACACGATGCCTGAAAGGATGCTCGCAACGCCTGCCGAGCTGAACGCGGCCAAGTACCCGAGCAGGGGAGAAGGTTTGTTGGGCCGCATCATGGTGCGCGCCTCAGTTTGCGCCCTGTTGGGTTTCGAGTCCACTCGGGGCCGCTCGGGCGCCGCCGCGCGCGGTCAGCGCTTGCGTCGACCTGCCGGGCTCCAGGTACCTCGGGTTCATTTTGACACACACCAGCGGTCACCGTTCCGGCTGCCACGCAGGCCTGGAATGCGCTGCGCGAACTCCTTCTCGACGGTCGCGCGGCCTTGCTTTCGCACGCCGCGCTCGCAAGCGCGACCGCGAAACAAAGCAGCAGCAGAGCGGCGACGTACTCGAGCGGTGCCAAGAATAGCAGCCTGCTCCAGTTCACCGTCAAGAAGGGCTCAAATAGCCCCGGCCCAGTGTAAAGATCTCGTAAATATTCGCGTTTGGCCGGGCGTTGCAGCGCGTGTTTGTCTTGACGTGGCAGTTCAAACTGCTTATGCATTTATGAGATATGCATCGCCGGGCGCAGTTGAAAACAACGGGGCCTCACCCAAGCCTCTGAGCCTCGAGCTACGCGAGCACGTTTGGCAGGAAACAGTCACGTGACGAATGACACACCAAGTGGCGCGCCGGACGAAGCGCGCGGTCGCTACCTGTTCGAGCTCTGCCTGGCGGCGCTCGGCGTGGTCTATGGGGACATTGGCACCAGTCCGCTCTACGCGATTCGCGAGTGCTTTCATGGAGAACATGGGATCCATGTCACTCACGCAAACGTACTCGGCGTGCTTTCCCTGATCTTCTGGTCGCTGACCCTGGTGATCTCGATCAAGTACCTGATGGTCGTGATGCGCGCGGACAATCGGGGCGAGGGTGGCATCCTGGCTCTGATGGCCCTCGCGACGCACGGCGCGCGCGGCCGCTTCCGAGGGGCGCTCCTCCTGATCGGCCTGTTCGGTGCCGCGCTGTTGTACGGCGATGGCATGATCACACCCGCCATCTCGGTGTTGAGCGCGGTCGAGGGGTTGGAGGTCGCCGCGCCCGCACTCGCTTCCTACGTTGCCCCGGTAACCATCGTCATCCTGGTCGGTCTGTTTTGGTTTCAGCAGCGGGGAACGGCGAAGGTCGGTGCCGTGTTCGGTCCGGTTACCTTGATCTGGTTTCTCATACTGGCAGTGATGGGCGCATGGAACATCGTCCGGCACCCCGCGGTGCTGGTGGCCCTGAGTCCCACCTACGCCGTGAGTTTTCTGTTCAACGAGGGGCTGCATGGCTTCTTGGTGCTGGGCGCGGTCTTCCTGGTGGTCACGGGCGGGGAAGCTCTGTACGCGGACATGGGCCACTTTGGCAGTCGGCCGATTCGACTGACGTGGTTCGCACTCGTGTTGCCGGCGCTGCTCATCAACTATTTCGGGCAAGGCGCGCTGCTGCTCGAAGACCCCTCCTTGGCGTCCAACCCGTTTTACAGAATGGCGCCGAGTTGGGCCCTCTACCCGCTCATCGTGTTCTCGACCGCCGCTACCATCATCGCCTCACAAGCGGTCATCTCCGGCGCCTTTTCGCTCACTCGCCAGGCAAGCATGTTGGGGTATTGGCCCCGCGTGGGTATCGAACACACCTCGGCCAAGGAAATCGGGCAAATCTACATTCCGAGCATCAACTGGGCCTTGATGCTGGCCACCATTGTCTTGGTGCTGGGCTTCGAGACGTCGTCGAACCTGGCAGCCGCGTATGGCATTGCCGTGACCACCACCATGTTGATC
Organism: uncultured delta proteobacterium; assembly: GCA_963809955.1. Taxonomy (GTDB): domain Bacteria; phylum Myxococcota_A; class Polyangia; order Polyangiales; family Polyangiaceae; genus JAICQQ01. Next base: position 1,758 of record CAWELQ010000020.1, on the reverse strand, counting down.
ACCACCCTGCTCACTTTCGTCGTGGCGCGCGAGCGCTGGGGCTGGAGCCTGCCCGGCGTTGTCGCCCTCACCGCCCTCTTTCTGTTTGCCGACCTGGCATTCTTCGGCGCGAACTTCATCAAGATCGGCCAAGGGGGCTGGTTCCCGCTGGTGGTTGCCGGCGCCATCTTCGTGTTGATGACCACGTGGCGCAAGGGCAGGGCGTTGCTCGGCGAGCGCATCCAAAGTCAGTTGGTGCCGCTGGACGACTTCTTCGAGCTGATGAAAGTGGAGCGGATCGTGCGCGTTCCAGGAACCGCGGTTTACATGACCAGCAATCCAGTCGGCGCGCCGCCGGCCTTGATGCAGAACTTCCTGCACTACCGAGCCATTCACGAAAGCGTCGTGTTGCTGACGGTGATCACCGAGGAAGTGCCGCGTGTGGATCCGGCAGACCGCGTGCAGGTCGAGACCCTGCAGGAAGGGTTCGTACGCGTCGTTGCTCACTACGGCTTCATGGAAAGCCCGGACATGCCTGCTCTCTTGGCGCGTAAAGACACACCGACGCCGCCACTCGAGTACACGACGTTTTTCCTGGGGCACGAAACACTCCTGGCGGCAGGGCGCGAGGGGATGTCGCGCTGGCGTACGCGCCTGTTCGCCTTTCTGGCGCGGAACTCCGTGCGGGCCACCACCTTCTTCAGCGTTCCCTCCGATCGGGTGATGGAGGTGGGGTCGCAAATAGAGCTATAGCCCGAGCCCCTGCTACGGTATCGCCGCCAGATCCGAGATGCAGAAGGCGAAGTCGTATTCCGCGTCCTCACTGGCGGTGACCTGCCAGTGCATCGACTCGAAGCTCGTGGTGGCCGGCGCGCTGCCCGTGACGTCCCAACACTCGCTTCGGGTGTCCGAGAAGAGCACGGTTTGCAGACCGGTTCGAGTAATCTCCTTGCAGTAGTCCACGCCGTCACTCCGATAGGTGAGGCGGAGGCCGCTCTCGGGCACTGCTGAAACCGTGAACTGAAACCCCTGGACTCCTGCAGCGGCGGCATCCCAAGAGTACACCTTGGTGCTCGTTCCATCTTGGCTGAAGTTGAAGCCGATGGCGGCTCCCCAAATCGTTGTGAAGTCGGCGTCCATCACTTGCGCCACGCTACCGGAGACACAGACTTCGCTGCCGGTATCCTCGAAGTTTTCAGGGTCGATCGTGGAGCCTCCCGAATCTCCGTAGGTGAAGAAGGCGCCCTGACAATCGACCCGAGACTCAAGCGAACAATCGGGCGCACCCCGTCACTCCGAAATTCCACCGGCCCCGGCGGAGTTTTCCGGGCAGTCGAGCACAGGGTGGTCGGACCGGGGCACTTCGCAATGGCCAACGGTGGGTGCCTGAGCAGAATCGGGCGATGGGTGGCAGGACAATCCGAATTCGCAGGGAGCGTCGCATGCGCATGTGCCCGCACAGGCCCCCTGGTCGCCAGGGCCGGGTCCGGGAGCGCTGTCGAGCGTGAGGGCGCAAGCGGCGTGCGCGCCACAAGCCTCGGCCGCGCCTAGCGTGCAGAACTCGGTGCAACGCCCGCCCCCTCCGCTGCCGGCCTCGGCGATACAAGCGCCACGGCACGGGTCGGGCCGTGCCTCCGGATCGCAGGGCGCGCCGAGTGGCTGCCCTGCGGGGGGCGCGCGCAGGCATTCCCCGCTCACGGGGTCGCAATAAGTCGAGTCGGGGCAGTCCATAGGCTCGTTGCAGCGAGGCAGGCACAAGGGGACCACCAAATAGCAGGT
>CAWELQ010000019.1:0-189192 GCA_963809955.1 uncultured delta proteobacterium | reverse complement strand
GGTCGGGGATCGCACGGAGGACTGTTGCTCTCGGAGCTTTTGGTGAAGCCCACAAGGAAGGGATCGAGCTGGATGGAGTTTCGTGGAGCCCTGCACGGAGCCGCACGGAGGCTGCACGGAGCCGCACGGAGCGCGCCGAGGCTGTGTGGAGGCTGGACGGTGCTGCGCGGAGCCGCATGGAGGCTGGACGGAGGCTGCGCGGTGTTGCGCGATCGGTCTGCATGTGTGGGGTGGGTACGTACATGGTCGTGACGTAGGGTGGGTTTCGGGTGATGGGTCCGGGTGCTTGTGGCGTGAGGGGGCCTTCGACTGGGCTGCGGGCTGCGGGGGGGGCGGCGCGGCTTAACGCTTCTCGGTTTGAGACGTTACTGGAGGGGTCACCTTGCCTCGTCGGAATTACCTTCGCGCCGGGCCGCACCGAGCGGGATCGGGCAGCGTCACGGCTCCTTCTGGAGTCGGGGCGGACCTGTCCGAGCTGGGGTCGAGTGGTTTGCTGGCGCTAGCTCCCGTGGCGTTGTATCGCGCGAGTACGGAGGGGTCGGGCCGGTTTCTGGAGGTCGGGGAGTCGGTCGAGGCGCTTCTGGGTTTCAGCGCGGACGAGCTGATCAGCGAGCCGAGCTTGTGGAGCTCGCGTATCCATCCCGAGGACATGCAGAGTGTGGCGCAGGTGCTGGGTGAAGAGCGCGAGCATGCGGTGCTCCACTACCGCTTCCTGCATGCGGATGGGCTGTACCGCTGGGTGCGTGACGAGCGTCGGCGGGTGAGTGGTGCGCGCCGGCGGGCGAGCGGTGAGCGTCGGCGGGTGAGTGGTGAGCGTGGTGAGCGTGGTGAGCGTGGTGAACCGGACGTGGTGTACGGGGCGTTCAGCGATCTGTCCGACCTGGAGCGAGAAAAGGAGGAGTCGGCGGCGATCCGGCTGTTGAAGGCAGCTCACCGCGAGCTCAAGGCAAGCGAGCTTCGCTACCGCGATTTGTATGACAATGCTCCGGACATGTTCGCGACTCTGGATGCGGACAGCATGTGCCTGGTCGAGTGCAACAGTACTCTGTGCATGATGACTGGGTATGCTCGCGAAGATCTCCTGGAGATGCAGATCGGTGATCTTTGCCACGAGCGCTCGGAATCGTCGTTGAAGCAGGCTCTGTTCGAGTTCGTTACTCGAGGGTCGGTCAAGAACGCGGAGGTGGCTCTGGTGCGGGCGGACCAAACGGTGTTCGACGCGGTGCTCAGCATCTCCGGAGTTCATGACGAAGACGGCAAGGTGGTCGCGGGCCGTGCCGTATTCAGAGACATCAGCGAACTGGTTCGTGCCAAGAGCGAGCTGGAAGAGCTGAACGCCACGCTGGAACGGCGGGTCGAGCATCGGACCCGGCAGCTGACGCAGAAGATGGAGGCGCTCAATCGGTCCAATGAGGAGCTGGAGCAGTTTGCCGCCATCGCTTCGCATGATCTGCAGGAACCCCTGCGCATGGTCAGTAGCTTCGCCCGGCTGCTCAGCACCGAGTACGACGGCGTGCTCGATGGGACGGCGAAGGAGTATCTCGGGTTCGTCACGCAGGGCGCCGAGCGCATGCGGGCGTTGATTCACGATCTGCTCACGTATGCACGGTCGAGCTCGGACGGCTTGGAACCCGAACGAGTCGAGACTCAGCGGCTGGTCGACGAGATGCTGAGGAGCCAAGCGCACTTATTGAAAGAGCACGGGGTTCGGGTGCATGTGGACAGCTTGCCCCCTGTCTTCGGGCACCCGACGCAGCTCGGCCAGCTTTTTCAGAACCTGCTGAGCAATGCCGTGAAATTTCGGGCTGAAGATCCGGAGATCCGCATTTCGGCCACCCGTTTGGGCCCGTTCGTCGAGTTCAGCGTGGCGGACAATGGGATCGGCGTCGCTCCCGGGGCGGCGACGAGAATTTTCCAACTTTTCCAGAGGTTACATACCGACGATGAGTACCCGGGTACCGGCATTGGGCTGTCGATTTGCAAGAAGATCGTGGATGCCCACGGTGGCCGTATCCGGGTGAGCCAGAACCAGCCACGCGGCGCCATCTTCTGCTTCACGCTTCCGGCGGAAGCCAACCCGCGTCGGCGCGCCCCTTCTCGAGGTTAGACGATAGCCCAGGCTTACGCCGTCCCGGGGCTGGCCGTTTCACGTTTGTCAGATGGTCCACTCAGACCCCATCCCTGCCCAAGGTCGCGAGTCTCCACGGATTCTGTTCATCGATGACGATCCTGAATGCCGTCGGGCATTTGCGCGGACGATAGCGCGCTCCGGCTTCGAAGTGGACGTGGCCCACGACCTGCCTCGCGCGCTCGAACTGCTTGCCGACACTCGCTACCATGTGATCGCCACGGACCTGATGCTCAGCGGTATCAATGGCATGACCGTGATTTCGCAATTGGGCAAGGTCGCGCCGGACGCCTCTTTCGTGCTGGTCACGGGCGCGTCGCGTCTCGACTTGCCCCCGCTCGAGGATGGCCAAGAGCGCATTTGCGCGATCGTGCAGAAGCCGTGGGACGCGGACACTCTGCTGGAGACGCTCGAGCAAGCGCTTTGCCTTCATCACGACCGCAGGCGGCGACGTGAGGTCGTGCTCACCGGGACGGCGAGCGAGATCTTACTGGTGGAAGACAACCGCGGGGATGCGGTGCTGGTGGAACGCCTCCTGGACAAGGCGGGGCTCGGCGGCCACGCCGTCGTACACAAGGTGCGATTGGGTGATGCTCTTGCCTATCTGAAGACCAATACGCCGCACGCCATCATCACGGACTTGTCGTTGCCCGATGCGCGTGGGCTCGACTGCGTGAGCGCGCTGCGCGTGGGCGCCCCCGATACCCCGCTGCTCGTCAGCAGCAGCGACGAAGACGAGGCGCTGGCCGTGCAGGCCGTCAGGCTCGGAGCTCAGGACTTCGTCGTCAAGGACGAGCTGACTCCCAAGGTTCTGGGCCGCGCCCTGCGCTATGCCACGGAGCGCAAGCGTGCCGAACTCGAACTGCGCCAGCTCGCGAACTACGATGAACTGACTGGCTTGGCGAACCGGCGCAGCTTCCAACGTGAGCTCACCCGAGCTTTGGCCAGGACGCGGCGGGACGGCATGCAGGGGGCCGTGCTGTTCTGTGACCTGAACGGCTTCAAGCCCATCAACGACAGGTATGGGCACGCCGCTGGCGATCAGGTGCTCAGGCTGGTCGGTCAGCGCTTGAGTGTCGCCACGCGCGAGAGCGACTTCGTGGCGCGCCTGGGTGGTGACGAATTCGCGCTCCTGGCCGAAAAGGTATCGACGCACGCCGACGCCGAGGTGGTTGCAGGGCGCATTGCGAGCGCTCTCGAACCGCCCATGTTCGTGCAGGGTCAGTGCGTGAACGTTGGCTCCAGCATTGGCGTCGCTCTCTTCCCGGAAAATGGGACCACGGTCGAAGAGCTGCTGGCCGCGGCGGATTCGGCGATGTATGCGGCCAAGCGTTCCGGCAGCGTGCGACCAAAGCTGGCCTCGGAGCTGCCTCGAGAAACCGCGACAACCAGCGTCTAACCGGCGAGGTCGTTTTTGCCAGACGGTGCTATGGTGCCCCGCAAATGAACGAACTTCTGGAAGACCTGAGGTGGCGCGGCCTCCTCCACGACACGACGGACCTCGACAGGCTTTCCGAACACCTGAGCCAGCCCCGACGAGTCTATGCGGGGTTCGACCCCAGCAGGCCTTCGCTGACCATTGGCAACCTGGTGCCGATTCTGCTCTTGCGCCGTTTCCAGGCGGCGGGCCATACCCCCGTTGTCGTGATGGGCGGTGGGACCGGATTGATAGGCGACCCTTCGGGCAAGGAAGCCGAGCGCCAGCTGATGAGCGAAGAGCAGGTGGCTCGCAATGTCGACGCGCAACGCCCCGTCTTCGAAACCGTTCTCGATTTCTCCGGGGAGTGCGCTGCCGAGCTCTGCAACAACCTCGGTTGGTTGTCTCGCCTGGGTTTCATCGAAGTGCTGCGCGATACGGGCAAGCACTTCGCGGTGAACATGATGATCCAGAAGGAGTCGGTGAAGAACAGGCTGCACAATCGCGAGCAAGGCATCAGCTACACCGAGTTCAGCTATATGATCCTGCAAGCGTACGATTTTTTCTGGCTCCACGAAAACCACGGCGTTACGGTTCAGGTTGGCGGGTCCGACCAGTGGGGTAACGTGGTTGCCGGCATCGATCTGATCCGGCGCACGGGGCGCCGGGAAGCGCATGGGCTCACCGTGCCGCTGGTGACGAAATCCGACGGCGGCAAGTTCGGTAAGACGGAGTCGGGCGCCATCTGGCTGACTCGCGACTACACGACACCTTATGCCTTCTACCAATTCTGGTTGAATACTCCCGATGCCGACGTGGAGCGCTACCTGAAGTACTTCACCTTGCTGAAGCGCCCGGAGATCGAGGAGCTGGTCGCGCGGCACCAGCAAAGCCCCGGTGAGCGCGCGGCTCAACGGGTCTTGGCCGAAGAGGTCACGCGCACGTTGCATGGACCGGACGCGTGCGCTGAAGCGGCGAATGCTGCCCGAGCGCTGTTCTCCGGCGATGTGGCGGACCTGCCCGGATCCATGTTGGACGAGGTGTTCGCCCACGCCCCGGCCAGTGCACACGAAAAGGTGCTGCTCGGCTCGGGCGGTGTCGCAATCGTCGAGCTTCTGGTGCTGGCTCAGGTTGCCAAAAGCAAACGTGAAGCCCGACAGTACGTTGACCAGGGCGCGATCAGTGTTAATGGTCGGCGCGTCGACCAGAATTTCTCGCTAACCGAAAAAGACCTGTTGAACGAGAGTGTGGCGTTGATTCGCCGAGGCAAAAAGACTTGGCATGTCACCCGTTGGAGTTGACCTTCTGAGCCCAGCGCGTCCGGTGAGGAGCCGCGCCTGATCATGTCCTTCGATCAGATTCGTCATCGCCTGACCGAAGGGCGCCCCCTGGTGCTCGATTCGGATACCGGCGCGGCGTTTCGAACTCGGGGGGTCTCGCTCGATACGCCAGGCGCGGTGGGTAGCCTGCTCCGGGAGAGCGAAGCGGATGTTCGGTCTCACTACCGTGCGGAGGTACAGAGCAGGGTCGACGTGCTGTCTGCTCTGACGGCGGACACCACGCCTCGCGCGTTGGCCGAGGTGGGGATGCAACACCGGTCCGCGTTGCTCACGGGCAGGGCGGTCGACCTGGCGTTCGAGGTCGCGGCCGAGTCCGACAAGCCCGTAGCCGTGGCCGGTATACTCGGTTCCGATATGGTGAGCCCGATGGGCGCCGATCGCCTCACGGCCGAGCTCTGTGAACACGCAGAGCGTATCGCGGCCGCCGGTTGCGAGCTGCTGATCGTGCGGGGGCAAGGGTCCCGCTTCGGATTGATGGCGGCCGTGAGCGCTGCGACAGGCTCCGGAGTTCCCACCTGGGCGGTGATCGAGGCTGCTCCTGACGGCGACTTCGCGGCCGAAGGTGAGTTCGACGAGCTGTGGGAGAGCTTGATGGAAGCCGGCGTCGGAGCGGTGCTGTTCGAGGTGACGGACGCGGAGCAGGCTGTGCGTTCGCTCGAACGCGCGCACTCTGTTGCGCGTCCGGGAAGTCCGGCGCTGGGGGTGCTTTTGGCGGGCAGTCCAGCGAGCGTGAGAGGGTTTCCCGACACGACTTTGGGGCCCCAGGGTTGGGTCAAGCGAGCGGCGGATCTGGGCTCGATGGGCGCCCGGGTGATTGGCGGCGGGGCGGGGACCTCGGAGGCCCACACCGAGGCACTTGCGATCGCGCTGGGTGAGCTCCATCCCTCCGTGCCGCCGATGCGTCCGGACAAGCCAAGCTCCTAGCCGAATCTTTCCTGGACAATTCTGTCGCTGTTGCTGCTAAGCAGACCCGCCCACCTCGCCGATCGTGTCCACACCCCCTTCCTCTTCCGAACTCATTCGAGACGAGCAGCAGCTGCTGCACTTGTTTCAGCGCGCTGAGAAGCCCCCCGACCAATGGCGCATCGGGCTCGAAGCCGAAAAGTTCGGGGTTCGGCGCAGCGACGGGCGCCCCTTGGCCTACGAGGGTGAGTTCGGCGTATTGCAGGTGATGCACTGGTTGATCGAGCAGCACGGGTATGAGCCCGAATCCGAGGTACCGGGTGGACCTGTCGTCGCGCTGCGCAAGGCGGGCGTCTCCCTGACGCTCGAGCCCGGGGCTCAGTTCGAGCTCAGCGCCCCCGCCGTCGCAGACACGCACCAGGTGCAGGCAGCCTTGTCCGAGCACTTCGAGCAAATCGCGCCGATCGCCGACGAGTTGGGCCTTGCGTGGCTATCGCTGGGGTTCCATCCCTTGGCGCGTCAGAGCGAGCTCGACTGGGTACCGAAGCAGCGTTACGCCATCATGCGCGAGTACTTGCCCAAGCGGGGCAATGGGGCGCTCGACATGATGCGCAGGACGGCCACGGTTCAAGGGAACTTCGACTTTGCCAGCGAGCGCGATGCCATGCAGAAGCTTCTGGTGTGTCTGCGCATCGCGCCGCTAGTCAATGCCTGGCTGGCCAACTCTCCCTATGTGGAAGGCAAGTTCTCGGGCACGCTGAGCGTGCGTGGTGACGTCTGGCTGCGTATGGAGCCGGAGCGCTCGGGGCTGATCGACCAGCTCTGGGAGCTGCCCGAGCCGGGCTACGCTGACTACGTCGCCTGGGCGCTGGACGCCCCTATGTTCTTGGTGCGTCGTGACAGCCGCATTCTGGACAACAGCGGGCAAACGTTCCGCGACTACATCGCACGGGGCTTTCAGGGCGAGCAAGCCACGCTCCAGGACTGGGCCCTGCACGTCAACAGCTTGTTTCCGGAAGCTCGCCTCAAGAACACGCTCGAGGTGCGGCCGGTGGACAGCCTCGAGCCGAGCCTGGCCATTGCGGTGATCGCTCTGTTCACGGGGCTGTTGTACGACGCGAGCTCGCTCCAGGCGGCCACGCGGCTGTTGGCTCCGCTGACCGCGCGACTGGCCGAGCGTTCGCGTTCAGAGCTGGTGAAGCGCGGGCTCCACGCGGACTACGGGCCCTTCCAGGGCTTCGAGCTCGCGCGGGAGCTGTTCGACCTGGCCAGCAAGGGGCTCGAGCGGCGAGCGCGTAGCGTGCTGGGCGGCGACGAACGGAAATGGCTGGCCCCGCTCGAAGAGCTGCTCGAGGCGCGCATCTCGCCGGCAGGGCGTCTGCTGCAGAGGCTCGGTCCCGAGCCCGAGCCGAGTCAGCTCATCGCGCTCTGCAGCGAGCCGAATCGGCCCTGAACTCCACCTGGGCAGGCGCAGCTACTGCGCGGCGGCGCAGCTTTCCAGTTGCGATTCGCGGGTCGTTTGCAGGATGCAGGCCACCTGGGCGCTCGTGTCGCCTCGTTCGAGGCACTCGGCGGTCCACTGCTTCACCATCCGTCGAGCCCGCTCGCTTTGGCGCAGGCGCTGACGCTCGGCAGCCTCGCTGACTTCCAGATCGATCCCGAGCCCCACCAGGTGCTCCGCTGCTTCCTGGCATTCGTCGGCGTCCGCGGGTTCGCTCGAGTCATCGGTGCTGGAGGTTGGCTCGGGAACCGCTTTTCCCGTGCGCCCGTCCACGCCGCCGTAGCGCATTTCTTCCCCCAACACCTGGCGGGGGTCCGCGGCTTCTTTGCGACCGCAGGCGCTACCCAGCAGGCACAGCGTCAGAGCGAGCGGGGGAACCCAACGCACGGCGCTAGCATAGCGACTCGGAGGCTCCGGGCCAAAAGGTTGCCCGGGTCCGGATTGGCCGGCCTGGAGCGACCAACGGGCTGCCTGTCCGCGACCATCCATGCAGTGCAGGACGATCGGGCAGCGTGTGCCGATGCAGTCGGCAATCTGTTCGGGGCTTTAGGCCGCCTGGCTCAGGTGCACCTTGTCGCTCAGGCTCACTCGATAGAAGCGCCGCAGCCGAGCACGCCGCTCCGCCGCGCCGAGCCCGGCAAGGCGTTTGGTGAAACGCGCCGCCAGTTGGTTGGCGAGTCGATAGCGCTCGCCCCGCTCGGTATCTGCGGCGTGCAGGAAGTGGGCGTTTTCGTAGAGCTGTTCGTGGAGCGTCGCCGAGCGTCGCCGATCCGAAGCCAAACAGTGCTCCACTAGCACCAACTTATCGACTTCCGCCTGCAGTTCCAGCTCCAGGTGGCTCGTCTGGCGTCCGGTGCGGATGCGCTCGGCCAGCAGTACGAAATGGCTCACGCCTTCGAGGAGCTGCAGATAGCTGTCGCTCAGCCGCGACGGCACCAGCGCGTCGCTCCATGCGCAGTCGGGCACGACCACTCGCAACTCCACCTCGTCCTCTCGAAGGTGCCTGAGCAACAGCTGCTCGCGTTCCCCGGGTGCTGCCAACGTGACGAAGTCCGACACGCAAGGCGCCTCTTCCAGCCCGTAGGTGGCTTGCAGCCGACGCTGCAGGACCTTCGCGACATGTCGGACTCTCAATGCAGGGTGCCCGTACCGCGAAGAGGGGTGATGCCACGTTCGGACAAGGCGCTCTGGATTGCCAGCGATCCGGTCTTGAGCCAGCGCTCGTAGAGTTGGACCGTGGCCTTGGGGGTCGCGCCCGCCGAGCGCGCCTGAAACATCTCGCCGATTTCGAAGAGCAGCTCGGCCAGTTCCTGAAAATTGTCGGAGAGTTCCCTGAAGATGTCGGTATCCTCCGTGGCTTTCCGGGTCGGCTGGCGAAGCATTGCCGAAGCGCCCCCGTAGGCCTGAGCTCCGAGCGAGTTCACGTAGCTCAGCTCGACCCCGCGAGTCGTGATGTGATCTCTGAAGAACCCAGCCACGTACAGCACTCCGTCGCCGAGCGTTCTCAAACGCTCGAAGCGTTCGAAGCCGGTCTGAGAATGGGCTTCGAACAGCAGCAGGGTGAGCGGCCGATCCAGGGTGTCCTGAATCAGCCGATCGGGCTTGGCGAAATCGCTCAGCAATCCCACCAGATAGCCGCGAACGGCCGCTGTTGCCTCACAGCGACGCCGAGCGGCCACGTTCGCCACCGTGTCTTCAAAAAAACCACGCAGGCTTTCACCTAGCGTCAACGTGCTTGTCTCGGGTTTCACCTGTACAAAGGTACGGCGCTTCGCGTGTCTGGTCTAAGCCATGGGCCGAATATTTGCGCTAAGTATGCGTTTTCTTAGCCACCTCGCGTCCGGGCTGCTAACAGCGACGCTGAACAAGTGGCGCGCTTACCGGAAAAGCGCACGACACCAGGTTGACAAGGAAAAGCGGGTGGCTAGATTCCCCGCCTGTCAGCACTCTACTGCTCTGAGTGCTAACAGCCGAAAGGCCTAAGTTTTTCGGGTACTTGGAGGTTTGTGGGCTCGGACCCTCGTTTGCGGCCCGCGCTCCTCCGGGATTTGTCTGTTCGCTACTCGGAGTCCGAAACGTTTCGGCTCCCAGCTGTCACCAGGAGGCATTGCTGAGATGGCTACCAAGATTAGACCACTGCAAGACCGCGTCATCGTAAAGCGCGTCAAAGAAGAAGAAAAGACCAAGGGCGGCATCATCATCCCCGACTCGGCCAAAGAGAAGCCGATCGAGGGCGAAGTCATCGCCGTGGGTAACGGCAAGGTGCAAGACGACGGCAAGGTCCGTCCGCTGGACATCAAGGCGGGGGATCGCGTGCTGTTCGGGAAGTATGCCGGTACCGAGGTGAAGCTCGACGGCGAAGAACATCTGATTCTGCGCGAGGATGACATCCTCGGCGTTATCGAAAAGTGAGTCGGAGGAGAAACTAGCTATGGCTGCGAAAGAAATCGCTTACCAAGAGACCGCACGGAATCTGATTCTGAATGGGGTCAACGCCCTCGCCGACGCAGTGAAAGTCACGCTCGGGCCGAAGGGGCGCAACGTCGTGTTGGAGAAGAGCTTCGGGTCGCCGACCGTCACCAAAGACGGCGTCACGGTGGCCAAGGAGATCGAGCTCGAGAACAAGTTCGAGAACATGGGCGCCCAGATGGTGCGCGAGGTGGCTTCCAAGACCAGCGATGTGGCTGGTGACGGCACCACCACGGCGACCGTCCTGGCTCAAGCCATCTTCCGCGAGGGTTCGAAGCTGGTCGCCGCGGGTCACAACCCGATGGAGATCAAGCGGGGCATCGACAAGGCCGTCGAGTCTTGCGTCGACGCTCTCAAGAAGCTCGGCAAGTCCACCAAGGATCCGAGCGAGATCGCCCAGGTGGGCACCGTGAGTGCCAACGGCGACGAGACCATCGGCCGCCTGCTGAGCGAGGCGATGGAAAAGGTGGGCAAGGAAGGCGTGATCACCGTCGAAGAGGCGAAGAGCGCCGAGACCACGCTGGACGTCGTCGAAGGCATGCAGTTCGACCGCGGCTACCTCTCGCCCTACTTCGTCACCGATCCGGAGCGCATGGAAGTCTCGCTGGAGGATTGCTACATCCTGCTGAACGAGAAGAAGGTCAGCAACATGAAGGACCTGCTTCCCGTGCTCGAAGCGATCGCTCGCCAGCAGAAGCCCTTGCTCATCATCGCGGAAGACGTGGACGGTGAGGCGCTGGCAACCCTGGTGGTCAACAAGCTCCGCGGAACGCTCAACTGCTGCGCTGTGAAGGCACCCGGCTTCGGCGATCGCCGCAAGGAGATGCTGAAGGACATTGCCATCCTGACCGGCGGCCAGGTGATCAGCGAAGAGCTGGGCCTCAAGCTGGAGAACGTGACGATCTCCGATCTGGGTCAGGCCAAGCGCGTCAAGGTGGACAAGGACAACACCACCCTGGTCGACGGTGCTGGCGACAAGGAGAAGATCAAGGGCCGTCAGGCCGAGATCCGCACGCAGATCGAAAACACCACCAGCGACTACGACCGCGAGAAGCTCCAGGAGCGCCTGGCCAAGCTCGTGGGCGGCGTTGCGGTCATCAAGGTCGGTGCAGCCACCGAGACCGAGATGAAGGAGAAGAAGGCGCGCGTCGAGGACGCACTGCACGCCACCCGCGCTGCAGTGGAGGAAGGCATCGTGCCCGGAGGCGGCGTTGCCCTGCTTCGTTCGCAGACGGCGCTCGATGCGCTCAAGGTCAACGACGAGCAGTCCGTCGGTGTCCGCATCATCCGCCGCGCGGTGGAAGAGCCCCTTCGCCAGATCGTGACCAATGCTGGCGAGGAAGGCTCCATCGTCGTGCAGAAGGTGCGCGAAGGCAGCGGCAACTTCGGCTTCAACGCGGCGACCGGTGAGTACGGCGACCTGGTTCAGCAGGGCGTCATCGATCCGGTCAAGGTGGTGCGCTCGGCGCTGCAGAACGCGGCCAGCGTGGCCAGCCTGATGCTGACGACGGAGGCACTCGTGGCCGAGAAGCCCAAGGAAGAGAAAGCCGCAGGCGGCGGGCACGCCCACGGCGGCGGCGGCATGGACTTCTGAGTCAGACCCGGCCGATTTGCCTGACTTTGCAGCGGGTTCCTTCGGGGGCCCGCTGCAGTCATTTTGTAACGCCTGCGTGACCGGAGCCACGCCTCGAGCTCGTGCTTTGAAGATTTCTGGGCAGGTGATAAACCCGGCGCTCATCATCAAGCAGGGATCACGAGTGCAGGAAACCAGTCACGCACTGACCGCGGACGACAGCGAACGGACCAGCATGGCGGATGTGACAGCCGATGTCGCGCCGGCCAGCGCGCTCGGCACGGGTGCGCTGATCGTGACGCCCACCTACAACGAGCGGGAAAATCTGGTGGAGTTCGTCCGGGAGACGCTTTCGGTGGCACCAGGGGCGCATCTGCTCATCGTGGACGATGCCTCCCCGGACGGCACCGGCGAGCTAGCCGACGGGCTCGCCCGACAAGACGAGCGGGTGCACGTGCTGCATCGCCCCACCAAGCAAGGGCTCGGCACCGCCTATGTGGAGGGGTTCGGCTGGGGTCTCGAGCGCGGCTACGAGTACTTCTTCGAGATGGATGCCGACCTGTCGCACGATCCGAAGCACTTGACCGCCTTCTTCGCGGCCTTCGAGCGTGGGGCGGACGTGGTCGTCGGGTCCCGGAACATTCCCGGTGGTCGTGTCGAAGGCTGGGGTTGGGGTCGGCACCTGCTGAGCAAGGGCGGTTCGCTCTACTCGCGAGTGATCCTCAACGTCGACGTGAGCGACCTGACCACGGGCTACAAGGCGTACACGCGGCGCGCGCTCGACGCCGTGAAGCTGTCCGAGGTTCGCTCCAATGGTTACTCCTTTCAGGTGGAGACCACCTACCGCGCACTTCTGGCAGGTCTGAACGTGCGGGAGGTGCCCATCGTGTTCGTGGACCGTCGAGTGGGCCAGAGCAAGATGAACCGGCTTATCTTCCTGGAAGCAGTGTTCATGGTGATCAAGCTACGCCTGCGCGGTTCCCTCGCGCGCTTCTGACGGGCAGCTTCCCGGTCGGCAGCGTTCGGCCATGGCCCTGTGACGACCCCGGGGCACGTTGGGCTGACTAGTGGGGAGTGCTCGCGAGACCTTCCGGACTGCGCTCGTACACCTCGAAATCCTCGACCGTATTCACCAGCTCGTAGTGTCTGGTCAAGAGCTCGTCCAGCTTGCGGAATTCATCGAGCGCGGCGGACGAATCCAGACTGTCGCCCGTGACCGCCGGAAAAATGTCGTTGTGTTGGACCACGACGACGGAAGGGGGCGAGCTCTTCAAGTCGCGGAACAACAGATCGCGGGCGTGCTGCTGTTGCCAGCGAGCGCGCTGGGGCACGTTGTAGATGAATCGGCTGGAGGGCGCGCGGTCGCTGAGCCAGTAGATGGAAGGTTCGAAACCCCACACATACACCGTATCGTCCACGGCGCTCCTGGCTGCCACCTCCTCGGCGACGCGGCGGTTCGCCCCCAGACTGAAGTCGGCTGCGCGATAGAGCCTGTCTTCGAGTTGAGCGCGCGATTGCTCGGAGCCAATGCCGAGCAGGTACTGGATGCGAAACGCGCTGCGCTGCCAGAAGCTGTAGGGCAGGTCATACACGGCCTGACGCATGCTGGCGACGACCAGTACGAACGCCGCGAACGCGAGCCCGGCGCCGGTACCTTGCCCCAGGCAGCGTCGCCAGAGCTTGTACCAACCCAGACCCGACACCAGCGCCAGCAGCGGCAGCGTGGCCGCGTAGTGGTACGGGAAGAACTTGCCTTGCATGGCGATGCCCGCGAGGTGCACCGAGGCGATTCCAGAGAGCAAGAAGATGCCTTCGCGCTCTCTGCTGTGCACGGGTCGCAGCGCGATGGCCGCAATGAAACCGACACCGAGCAGGGCCGAGAACTTGAAGAAGGCCTCCTGCGTCGCGTAGTAGAACATCGCCGGGGCGCTGCGCCCGGTCCAGCCGAGCGAGGTGTAGCCAGGCGTGAATTCGGCCAGCGTCCAGAACAGCTCGGGCCAGCCGCCATTGACCCAGAACCACAGCGCGCACACCGCGATCGGCAGCAGGCTCGAGGCGCCGATGATCACGACGGGAAGCAGGATGCGCAGCCGATCCGTGCGCTCGGCGGCGATGCGTCGGGCGATGTATGCCGCACACACGGGCGCGCCGCCGCCCAACGGCGGCTTGAACAGGAACGCGCAGCCGAAAGCCATGCCGATGGCTACCCAGGCTAGCGTACGGTTCCGGGACCGCGTGAAGTCATGCGATGTGAGCACGATGGCCAGCACCACCAGGTACGTGCCGAAGGTCTCGGGCTGTCCGGTGTGCCAAAATTCGAGCTGAGCGTGCGTCAGGGCAGCGACCGCCGCACCCAAAAGACCCGCGGTACGCGACCCGAAATAGGTGAGCCCCAGGCGCCGGAAGCCAAACACCAATCCGATCAGACCAAACGCCTCCAACACCCTCGGGGCCAGCATGCTTTCGCCGAAGGCCAGGAACGAGGCAGCGTAGGTGAAGAAGATGGCGGGCGGCTTGAAGTCCCAAACGTCGCGGTAGGGTATTTTTCCGTCGAGCAGCCCGCTCGCCACCATCGCGTAGATTCCCTGATCGCGCCCGAACGGGAACATCAAAATCTGCACGAGTGCGAAGACCACCGTGGTCCACGCCGCGGCAATCACCCATAGATCCGGATCCCTGGCACCTTCGGCGGGCAGGACATCGATGGCGGGAGGCGGCACCGACGTGCTCGGCATACACGCACGCTAGCGCCATGTCCGGACTCATGGCTACCTGCGAGCCGGTCCAGGCAAAAACAGGCCCAGCGAGATTCTCGAGCGACTGGACGTTCCTGGCTTGACCGAGGCCCGAGACCCCTCTATTTCAACCAAACCGCGCCTCTCCGGCGCGTCCGCGCCCCTAGCTCAGCTGGATAGAGCATCGGACTTCGAATCCGCAGGTCGCCTGTTCGAATCAGGCGGGGCGCGCGAGGCAACTGGGGTCGCTGGGCTCCTAGGACGCGGCAACGCGGGCCGAGCTCGACGTGCGCCGCTCGCTGCGCCGCTTGGCGGCGTACGGCAAGACGAACAGGTACAGCCCCGTGCCCAGGAGCAGGACGAGCGGGACCAGTGCCAGCAGGCCCACCCAGAAGGCGGGCTCCTCGGGCCGGGAGGCGATGATGCTGGCGATGTTGACGAGGACGCCCACCGTGAAGGCGATGGAGATCCAGCGGTGGAGTTGGCGAAACCACTGGTTCATCCCTGACCTCCGCTCGCCTCGATCATCTTCCAGCCGTTCCCGGACGGATCGCGGAACCCTGCGTCGACGCTGCCATAGCGCTCCACGGGCTCCTGGGTGAACTCCACCCCGCGGGCACGCATCCGGTCGTAGGCGGCGCGGCAGTCGTCGACGACGAGGACGAGCGGCGGCATGCCGCCCTTCGCGATGACCTCGCGTAGGGCCTGCACCGTGGACGCGTCGAGTGTCGGCTGGTCCGGCGTGAACAGGCCGAGCTGGAAGGAAGGCTGATCCGGATGCTGCACCGTCAGCCAGCGGTAGTCGCCGTTGCGTGCGTCGGTGTGGACTCGGAAACCGAGCTTTTCGACGTAGAACTCGCGGGCCTCTTCCTGATCACGAACGTACAAACCAACTACTTGAACACCTTGGCTCATGGGACCTCCGTTTCTTCTGACCCATCTATATCGGCAGCCTCCTGTCGCCGCTTCTCCGAAACTGCGATCGTGAGGTCGGGCCGGTGGGCGGCGCTGACGAAGCAGTGCGGCACCCGCTCGAGCTCGTGCCGAGCAGCCTTCTCGCGCGCACGCAGCTCGCGCGGGCTCTCGCCGGTCACGTCGCGGAACGTGCGCCCGAAGGTTCCCAGGCTGTTCCACCCGGTCTGAAAGGCGATCTCCGTGATGGGCAGCTCGGTGTCGCGGAGCATGGCCTTGGCTCGTTCGATTCGACGTGTCAGCAGGTAACGGTGGGGCGGGACGCCGAAGGCCTCTTTGAACGATCGCGCGAAGTGGGCTTCGGAGACCCCGCTCACGCGCGCCAGTCGCCGCACGGGCCACTCCTCGTTCGAGGCGGCATCCATTCGGTCCTTCGCGCGCAGGAGGCGACGCAACAGCTCTGGGTCCTGGCTCACGGGTCGGCTCGAAGTCTACGACGAATGGGGCTTCGGGCACCGGCTACGGCCGCTCTGTGTCTCGATGAACCGGCTGTGACGCTCGATTCCATAGTGTCGAGACCAGGCACGCTGCCATGTGTGACCCTACATTTGCCACGGTGAGCGTGTTCAGTAGCTGGTCTTGACGCCCTCATGGGCCGCGCTACGCGTTTTCTTTGGTAGGGCCTCCCACCTGCCCGTTTTCACCAAGGATTGTGACTCATGCACTTCGTTCGGCCTGCCGCGCGACTCGCGCTCGTTCTCGGATTGGCATCGGCTTGCTCCGCTTGTGTCCACGCGGAGGTCGCGCCTGACTCGGCCACGGTGCCACGCGACACCGTCGTCGTCGTGGGACAAGGAGAGGCCCACGGCAAGCCAGACATCGTGAGGCTCCAGCTCGGCGTCGAGGCGCGTGACTCGGATGCGAACCGCGCGGTGACCGCGGCGAACGCGCAGATGTCCGCGGTGGTGGACGCGCTCAAGCAGCTGGGCGTGCGCCCAGAAGATCTGCAGACGAGCAACTTCAACATCTTTTCGGAGCGCATCGAACCGGGCCAGCCCGAGCCCACGTCGATGGCTCCCGCCGCTCCCCCGCCTCCGGCGGTGGGGCCACGCAGCGAGCCGCACTCGCAGGGACAGGCTGGCGCCAATGAAGCCACGGTCTCTTCCGCGCCGCTGCCAGCGAAGCCTCCACCCAGGGCGGCGTTCGTCTACCGCGTGTCGAACATGCTGCACGTCACCTTGCGCGATCTGTCGAAGGTGGGAGAGGTATTGAACCGCGCCATCTTGGCTGGGGCGAACCAAGCCTGGGGGATTTCCTTCGACATCGACGACGACACGAAGCTGGCGGAGCAGGCGCGTGCCGAGGCGATGGCAGACGCGCGTTCGCAGGCAACCGCGCTGGCAGAGCTCGGCGGCGTGCGCCTGGGCCGTGTGATCTCCATCGTGAACGAAGAAGCGGGGGGGGTGACGCCCCCGATGCCGATGGCCTACGCGAAGGCCGAAGCCGCGTCGGTCCCCATCGAAAGTGGCGAGCTCGTCGTGCGGCGACAGGTGCGCGTGGCCTATTCGATCAAGGGCGCAGTCAGGGCGAAGTAGCGCCGAGGCGCGCCTCGCGCCGTCCCCTGGCTGCAGCTGGGGTGGCATGGGAGACTCAGCCAGGCTCTCCATGCAAGTCACACCCGAGGGTATCCGTAACGCGCGCGAGGCCATACGGCCGCACGTGCGCCAAACCGCCCTGGTTCGTTCGCCGCTGCTCAGCCGTGTGTGCGAATGCGACCTGTACCTGAAGTGCGAACACCAGCAGCTGACCGGTAGCTTCAAGGAGCGGGGCGCATGCAACAAGCTGCTCCGGCTGAGCGCCGAAGAGCGTGGGCGCGGCGTGATTGCCGCTTCCGCTGGCAACCATGCGCTCGGGCTCTCGTACCATGGCCAGCAGCTCGGCGTGGGTGTGACGGTAGTGATGCCACGGCTGGCGCCCATCGTGAAGGTCAGCCAGTGTCGCTCTTATGGCGCCGAGGTCGAGCTGTTCGGAGAAAGCTTCGACGAAGCTCGACGACACGCTCTCGAACGGGCGCGCGCCGAACGGCTGTGTTTCGTACACGGCTTCGACGATCCCGTCATCATCGAGGGCCAGGGCAGCGTAGGACTCGAGATTTCGGAGCAAGCGCCGGACCTGGACACCGTGTTGATACCCAGCGGCGGTGGGGGGCTCTTGGCGGGTATGGCGGTGGCGCTCGAGGCGGTGAGGCCGGAGCTGGAAATCGTGGCCGTCGAGGCCGAAAACGCGCCGACGCTCAGTCGTGCTTTCGAAGCCGGCGCTCCGGTGGATGTCGAGGTGCGGCCCAGCCTGGCGGATGGGCTCGCCGTTGCTCGCGCCGGCACCCACGCGTTCGCGCTTGCCGAGCCCAGAGTCGCCCGGGTGGAGCGAGTGAGCGAACCCGAAATCGCCAGCGCGATCGTGCGCTTGATGGAAACCGAGAAGGCGGTGGTCGAGGGCGCCGGAGCGGTGGCCTTGGCCTATGCGTTGAGGCGTCCGGCCGAGCTCAGAGACAGGCGCGTGCTTGCCGTGCTGAGCGGCGGAAACGTCGATCTGAATATCGTTTCCCGCATCATCGAGCGGGGCCTCGTCTCCGCGGGTCGCTTGTATCGTTTCAGCGTCGACTTGGAAGATCACCCCGGGTTTCTGGCCAAGCTGCTCGGATTGGTCTCCGAGCAGGGAGCGAACATCCTGCAAGTTCAACACGACCGAAACTTCGGTCCCGCGGACGTGGCCAAGGTGAGCGTGACGGTAGTCGTCGAAACCTCTGACCATGCCCACTCTTCACGTTTGAAGGCCGCCCTCGAACGGGCGGGTTGGGGATCGGTGGGTGCTTAGCCACGGGTCGAGCCTGCTCGGTGAGGGCTACCGAAAGCTCGGCACTCCGCGCGCCCGACCCCCCCTTTCGGCTCAATTGCCGCGAAGTCGAAGCGACGTGACGACAGGCGTTGGCTCTGCCGAGAAAATTCGCTAGTCCGCCGGACGTGCTGTGGCCCTTCGCACTCCTCTTGGTGCTCTCCGGGATCGCCAGCCTCACCTATCAAGTGACCTGGGTGAGGCTGTTAGGGCTCAGTGTCGGCGCTACCAGTGCCGCGATCAGCAGTGTCGTGGCGGCGTTCTTTCTCGGGCTGAGCCTGGGAAGTTTCTTGGCGGGCAGGCTGCGCTGGGTGCGCAGACATGCGTTCTTTAGCTACCTGACCCTCGAACTCGTTACCGGCGCTTCGGGCCTGGCGTTGCTTCCGGCGCTGTTGAATCTCGACCGTCTGGTCGCGCTGTTCCCGGGGCTCGGTTCGAGTCTGCTGTTCAAGTTCCTGTTGACGGTGCTGCTGCTGCTGCTGCCGACGCTGTGCATGGGAGCGACCTTTCCCGTGATGGCGCGGGTAATGGTGCGACGTGGCAGCGAGCTGGGTTCGAAGGTCAGCGCGCTTTACGGACTCAACACGTTCGGCGCCGTGTTGGGGGCTCTGCTTTCGGGGTTCGTGTTCATTCCCTCGTTCGGACTGGACGGCACGATCTTCGTCGCCTGCGGGCTCAACGTGAGCGTGGCGGTCGTTGGGTTCGTTCTCAGAACGCGACTCGCGCCCGAGCCCGAGGCCGACGCCGCCGAGCCGTCCCAGGCTTCTGCCGAGCGCGTGACGATCACGCCCAGGGCGTACCGAGCGCTGATCGTGCTCGCCACGACAGGCTTCGTGGCCATCGCTTCGGAGGTGGCGTGGACGCGGTACCTGGTGATGTTCGTGGGGACCACCATCTACGGGTTTTCCGCCATCGTCTCTGCCGTGTTGATGGGGGTGGCGCTCGGTTCCTGGTCGGTGAAACGTTGGATCGACCGCTGGCGCGCTCCGGAACGCTGGCTCGTCATCGGGCTCTGTTTGCTTGGGCTCTGCTTGCTCTTGGCGCGCAGCGGACTCAGTCAGGTCCCCAGAATTCAAGGGTGGCTTGCCCAGGAGACGCTGTCGCCGAACGCGGTGCATCTAGTGCGCTACGTGGTGGCGTTCATCGTGGTACTCCCCGCCAACTGGGTGTTCGGCGCCCTGTTTCCGGTGAGCTTGCGGGTCTTTTGCGCCGATCGTGGTGAGCTCACCCAGCACGTGGGGTTGGCCTACGCCGTCAACACGTTGATGGGGATTGTCGGTTCTCTGGTCGCCGGGTTCTATTGGTTGCCGACGTTCGGCACGTCGCACCTGCTCTTTTGGACGGCCCTGTCGATCCTGATGCTGCCCTTCGTGTTCTGGGAAGAGCTCAGGGGGCGTTGGTCGCTCATCGTGCCCATTTCACTGCTCTTGGCCTTGCCTGTCGGTCTCGTGTTGCCGACGCCAGACTACCGCAGCCTTCTGGCGAGCGTGCGCCTGGACTTGCCTCTGGCCAAACAGGCGCAGCGCACGAGCTTCCTGCGAGAGGGAAGGACCGGTGTGATCAGCGTCGAGACCGGCGACGACAGGTTCTTCAAGATCTACAACAATGGGCTCAACGAATCGAAGATCGATCGAACCGACCCCCACAATGCCCTGTTGATGGAGTCGCTGCTCGGACTCATTCCCTATTTTCTCCACGAGCACCCTCGCTCGGCGTTCGTGGTGGGTCTGGGCGGTGGCGCGACCATGCGGGCGCTGGAATACACGAAGATTCAATCGCTACGCGTGGTGGAACTCGAACCGGTGATGAGCCAGGCGGTGGCCTCCGTGCTGAAGCCAGGCCCGTCTGGTCTCGTAGACCCACGTCTGACCCTCAGCTTCAACGACGCGCGCAACACGCTGTTGGTGGAACCCAAGCGCTACGACATCATCGTTTCACAGCCTTCGCATCCCTGGCGCGCTGGCTCTGCCAATGTGTTCACTCGCGAATTCTTCCAGATAGCGCGGGAGCGTCTCGCGCCGGGTGGCATCTACGGACAGTGGCTCGCCTTGTTCCGTATGGACCAAACGACGCTGCGCTCGATTCTCCGTGCATTCGTGGATGTGTTCCCGGAGGCCCTGGCCATGGCGAATTTGCAGACTGGGGACCTGCTGTTCTTCGGTTCGAACCAGCCCATGAAGTTTTCTTCGCGTATGGTCGCGCGTTCTCGGGAAGAGGACGTTCGGCGTTTGCTCGGTCGCCGGGGCGTGCGCAACCCCGTTTCGCTCCTGCGCCTGTTTGCCCTTTCCAGGCGCGAAATGGTCCGGGCCGCAGGCGGCGCCGAACCCAGCACGGATACGAACCTGTTGCCCGAGGTACGTCTGGCGCGTTTGCTCGGCAACCCCAAGGGTGCCGAATCGCCAGCGGCCCTGCTACGAGGCTTCGGCCACTTCGACATCTTGCCCTACCTCGACCCGAGCGTTCAGTCCAAGTGGTTGATCCAGCTTGCGCTCGACTTGAAGTCGCATGGGAACAAGCGCCGCGCCCTTGCGGCGGTGCGGCAATTGAATAAAGTCGACGCCAAGACGGCTGCCAAGCTCGGGCGAATGATCCGGCGACGCTAGCCCGTATCGGGTTCAGTCGTCGTGGTCGTCGTTCGCATCCTCGAGCCCGTCGATCCAATCACCTACCATTTCCACCGCCGCGCGGTCGACCAGGTCGACGCCAATCGGTGGCATGGCTGTCGTGTTCGGGATCTCCGGGTCACGCGTCAACGCCTTGTACAGAGCGCTGTCTTTGGCCGAGCCCGGCACCACTCGGACACCGGTGAGCAGCTCCGACGTGGTCTCGACTCCGATCAAGTTCTCGAGTGCGACATCATGGCGCATGTCGAAGGCCGAAGACGGTCCGTTCCAGCCGTTGTGGCAATGCGCGCAATTGCCCTGCAGGTAGCCGAGCACTTTGCGGGTGGTCGCGTCGTCCTCGGCGATTTCGTCGGGGTGGTCGGGCAGCTCGCTCAACACACCACGCCGTGCCAGCTCTTCGAGCTGCGTCGTGTCGTCCTGCTCTTCCAGGGGCGAATTGAGCTGGAGCTCGTCGAAGCCGATCACCCCGACGGGTTGGGACTCGTGACAGGTTCTGCAGTCGAGCCTGGCGGGAACGACGTGCTCGAACTCCTCACCGTCGTATTCGACCTCGACCGGTGTGGTGTGCACGCCGTCGAGCAGTTCGGCGCTGTCGCGGTCCTTCGCCCAGAGGTAGACGTAAAACTCCCAAGCGTCCTCGGTTCGGCGTATCACGCGGGTTTCGATGGGACGCAGGCCGTCGTCGGCGGACTGGTCCTCGTACGAGAATGTCTTGAAGAAGAGAGTCTGTTCGGGAAACTCCCAGGCCTTGCTGTCGGAGGTATCGATGCGAGCATCACCCGGAAGCACCACGAAGCGCTGCTTGATGCTGCCGTTCGTCCACAGCGGGTACGCAGGCTCGTACAGCACGGCGCGCGGGTTGTGCCGCCCCAGGTCGTGCAGATCAGGGTAGAGGCCCGTTTCCTCCAGCGTCGCTGGCATCTCGCCCGGCGCGTCGAGCCAGGTCTCTTGCGCGCTCGGTTCTGAACCCGAACCGGAGGAACAGTGGCAGGAGGCCAGGGCAAAAAGGACTGCACAGCGGCGGAAGTTCAAGCTAGTTCCTCCAGGCTCGTGGTCTGCCAGAGGCGGGTCGCCTGACCGGCAGGTCACGTGCAGGCTGAATGTGAAGCAGGGCGTCACGCCGTGCAACTCCCACCCGCGCGCCCGGGGCCCCCCGCAGCGTTTTGGCGCGAGCGTGCCTGCGTTAGAGTACCGGGTGATGGTTGCCGAGGACGCCACCCGCCGTTTTTCCCGAAGGGTAAACGACTACGTGAAGTATCGGCCGAGCTACCCGGACGAACTCGTGCTGGTACTGCGGCAGCGTCTCGGCTACCACCGAGGCTTCGTCATCGCCGACGTGGGCTCGGGTACCGGCATCTCGTCGCGATTCTTCCTCGAGCGAGGCAACCGCGTGTTCGCGGTGGAGCCCAATTGGGACATGCGGTGTGCCGCGGAACAATGGCTCGGAAGCTATTCGCAGTTCCACAGCGTCACCGGGCGCGCCGAGGCGACGACCCTACCGCCAGCGAGTGTCGACCTCGTGGTGGCTGCGCAGTCCTTTCACTGGTTCGACGTGGACGCCGCAAAGCAGGAGTTCGGACGCATCCTGCGCCCCGGCGGTCACGTTGCGGTTCTGTGGAACGAACGCCGTACGGACACCACGCCGTTTCTACGCGGCTACGAAGCGCTGCTGGAGAAGTATTCGATCGACTATTCGCAGGTCTCGCTGCGCTATTCGCTCAGCGAGAAGCACATGGAGGAGTTCTTCGGCACGGAGCCCTGGGGCAGGGAAGAATTTCCCAATCGTCAGAGCTTCGATCTCGAAGGCCTGCTGGGTAGGGCGCTTTCCTCGTCGTACGTGCCGCTGGAAGGGCACCCGAACCATGCGCCGCTGATGACGGAGCTCGAGCAGCTGTTCCAGCGAGAGGCAGTCGACCAGAAGGTCGTGTTCGAGTACGTGACTCGCCTGTTCTGGGGTCGAGTTGCGTAGCTGATTCCAGCGTTCCGAGACGAAGCGACGCAGAAGTGGTCAGCTCTCTAGCATCGTGACGGCTCTCGCAGGAAACGAGTGTCGGGGTTTTCTCGCCGCCAGAGCACAGTGTCCATGAAGTAGTGGTGGATGTTCACGAAGGTGAACAGGGCCGCAAAATAGGGGGTGGGCCCCACGCCGTCGCCCTCGAGCGTGCCCTTGGCCACGAAGGCTTCGTCCAGGAAACTGGGCGCGCCGTGAAAGAGCAACCAGCCGAGCGCGACGGCCGACGCGGCCAGCACGCCCAGCCTCGCTCGTACCGTACCCTTGAAGTACGGCGGCCCTTCTTCGGAGCGTGCCTCGTTACGCTTCAGCAGCCACACGAAGTACAGATACTGAAGCGAGTGGAGGGCGGGGATCATGTAGACCATGAGGGGGTCGATTCTCGAGTAGACGACCCATAGCCAGACCGTGACCAGGAAGCCGCACAGGGGTACGAGCGGCGGCAGGCGCCCTTCGCGGCGCCATTTGTTGCCGAGGGCCCAGACCAGCCCGAGAGTGCTGAACGCGAACGCTATCCCGAAGACGAGCCCGAGATTCTCCGGGGGTGGGATCGAGGTGAACACGACACCTTTTTCCGCATACTCTCCGCCGGGGGCCACGGGTCGCGAGCGCGCGTAGAGCCAGCCTGCAAAGCAGTGTGTCAGCACGAGTGTGCGTTCCATTGCCGTGAAGCGCACACCACGGCGAGCGGACAGCACACT
Source organism: uncultured delta proteobacterium (assembly GCA_963809955.1). Lineage (GTDB taxonomy): Bacteria > Myxococcota_A > Polyangia > Polyangiales > Polyangiaceae > JAICQQ01. Next base: position 165,986 of record CAWELQ010000019.1, on the reverse strand, counting down.
GAGCACGCCGAAGCCTTGCTTGACGTAGTGCCACCCCACCAAGAAAAACATCAACTGCATCATCAACCCCAGGCTGAAGGCCGAGTCGCTGGCGATGGCCGAGGCCGACCAAGCGAGGAGCCCGAGGGGCACAACGAACCCCGCCCACAGGTAGCGAGCGCGCTGAGCGGGCTCGAAAGCTTCCCCCAGCGCTCGCCCGCGCACATTCTTGTAGAACAACAGGTAGCTGACCGAAAAATGTGGATCGTTGATCACGAAGGCGGCGTGAAACGTCAAGAAACCGACGGCCAGCTCGGAAGAGTCGAGACCCACGGCGCCTCGGAGCAACCAGGCGAGCGGTAGCAGGAACAAGGTGGCGCCGCCCACCAACAGGAACTCGGCCAGGGGACCCCAACGCGTGGCGCGCCGCTCGGCCAACGTCGCGTCGAGCAGACTGGCGCCGGCCGTCGTCATTGGGCGATGCTAGCATGCTTCGCCGATCCCGAACGAGCCACGCTTGCCAGCGCGGCGAAGCGGGCGGGCCTGACCGAAAGTGGTCCGAGCGCCTTGCTCGCTGCGCGCGCACGTCACCTGTGAGGACACGCGGCAGGGGGACCGGATCACCAACCTGCTTTGCTTGGCCCGCGGGTGGACCGAAAAGAGAGGTGACGGGTTTTCTGGGCCAGTGGGCGGCGGTAGGGCAGCGTCCAACGGGACTGGCGATCGGGGTATGGACGGAAAGCTAGCTGCGGTGGTCGACACCCGGACGAGTGAAGAGGAGAGATTGGTGAGCAGGGAGTTCGACCGCAGCGCGAAGCGGAGTTAGCCGTGTTTACCAACGGGGGTCGGTAGTGACTGCTTAGACGGGCAGCGTGACAAGTTGAGACGGATGATTCTGACGCTCCGAAAACGTTGTAGCCTGGGCGTTGGGTGCAAAGTTCCGCCTGGGAGTCGAACCCAGTTCCGGTGGGCGCGTGGGAGTGGGCGTGTTATCTCCAGAGGTCCCCCGATCGGGTTCTCAAAGCCTTTCTGGAGTCCTTTATGCGTAGTGTTGCTTCGTCCGCCTTGGTTGCTTTTTTTGCTAGTGCTGGTTTCTGGGCGTGCTCGGGCACGAGCACTACGTACGAGACAGGCTTGGATGAACAACAGGGCGAGGGGGTGATCGGCGGGGTGGGTGGAACGGCGGCGAGCAGCGCTGGGCAGGGCGCGTCGACCACGAACCCCACGAGTTCCACCAGTGCGACCAATGGAACGACGGATGCGAACTCGAGCACCACGGTGACCAGTGGAAACGTCGCGAGCGGCACGACCACGGCGACGGGCAATGGCGCGGGCGTGGGCGGCAGCTCGAACGACGCTACGGGGAGCACGGGGACGACGGGATCCGGGAACGAGTGCACGGACGTTCCCCCGGACGATCGGCAGACCTGCGCCACCTGGGCCGAATGGGGCGAGTGTGATAACGAAGACGGTTGGCTCGACGACTATTGCGACCTCAGCTGTGGTCGCTGCTCTGGCAATGCCACCAATGGTGGCGGGGGCTCGAGCAATGGTGGCGCCAGCAACAACGACAATAGTACCAGCACGACGACCGCCTCGAGCACCACTGGCAACCTGGGTGACGATAACCCGTGGGGCGAGGTGAACGGAGGCCAGCAGGGTTGGGCGAGCCGCTATTGGGATTGCTGTAAGCCGAGCTGCGGTTGGAGCGGGAATGCCAGCAATCCAGTCAAGAGCTGCGACATCAATGACAATAGCTTGGGGGTGACCGACGAGGCGAACGCTTGCGAGCGCAACGGCACGAGCGGCGCGTTCACCTGCCATAGCATGGCGCCCTGGGCGTACAGCAATCAGGTGTCCCTCGGGTTTGCGGCCATCAACGGGGTGTCCTGCGGAACCTGTTTCCACATTCAGTTCACGGGCACCGCGCAGAATGGTGGCAATGGCCCCGGGGCGGCGGCCCTGGCGGGCAAGCACATGATCGTGATGGCCACCAACATTGGTGGGATTCAACAGGGGCAGTTCGATCTGCTGATCCCTGGCGGAGGGGTGGGCGCCTTGAATGGCTGTGCGGGTCAGTGGGGCGTCGACAATAGTGAACTGGGGGCGCAGTACGGGGGTTTCTTGAGCGACTGCGGCTCGGGGGACCTGAATGCTGCCAAGAGTTGCATGCGCAACAAGTGTGAGAGCGTTTTCGGGTCGCGTGGGCTAACCGAGCTCTATGATGGTTGCATGTGGTTCGTCGATTGGTTCCAGGCGGCCGACAATCCCGATTTCCGCTACGAGCAGGTAGACTGTCCGCAGGAGTTGGTAAGTCACGCGCACTGACTCCTCCGCGAACGCCATGTTCGGCCAGGCGGCACCGAGGGTTGGAGACAGCCCGAGTGGATTGTGGTGGCGAGGTTCGAACGGGCCGGTAGGCAGCGCCTCGACGTCCGCTCTGGTTGTCGGGTGCGCCATTGTCCGGGATACTCAATAGGTTTCGAACGGCTCGGATTCGAGTCAGGGGCAGGTACTCCGTGCGTTCATTGCTTTTCGTTTCCTTCCCGGCGCTGCCGATTCCCACGGCGCCGATCACACGCTTTGGCCTGGCGTTCACGCTCGCGGTGGGTGCTGCCCTTACCACGCTGGGCTGCTCATCCGCGGGCGCTGGCGAGCGAGCGGGCGTGGGAGGTAGCAGCCAGGGTTCGGGCGGGGGCAGCAATTCCGGCAACAGCGCCACGGGCAGCGGGTCCACGGGCACGCCGATTCTCACCAAAGAGCCCGAAGAGGTGCAGAATCCCTGCGAAGAGGCCGGCGCCCCCGACGAGTGCGAGCTGGTGGCTCCTCCCGCCTGCGGGGACGGCGAGATCAATCTCGATCCGCCCGAGGCGTGCGACGACGGAAACAGTCTACCAGGGGATGGGTGCTCCGGAGGCTGCGTGGTGGAGCCGTACTTCACTTGCCCCACGCCCGGGCAGCCGTGCGTGACGACGATCGTATGCGGTGACGGGGCGATCGGTCCGGGAGAAGCTTGCGACGATGCCAACACCGTGGACGGGGACGGATGTGCAGCCGACTGCAAAGCGGTGGAGGTCGGTTACCGTTGTCGCCTCGAGGGCGCGCCCTGCGAGCGGGTATACCTGTGCGGCGACGGGACACTCGACCCGAACGAGGGTTGTGACGATGGCGGCGTCGAGGCGGGTGATGGTTGCGATGCGAAGTGCCGCATGGAAGTCGGCTTCAAATGCTCCGGTTCGCCCAGCACTTGCACCCCCACCACGTGTGGCGATGGCGTCGCCGAGGGCGCCGAGAGCTGCGACGATGGCAATGACATCCCGTTCGATGGTTGCAACGATCGCTGTCAAGCGGAGCCCGACTGTGCGGGCGGAGGGGCGTGCACGTCATCGTGCGGCGACGGCATCGTGCTCGGCGAGGAGTGCGATGACGGTAACTTGCGCGACGGAGATGGCTGCTCGTCGAGCTGCATGATCGAGGACGGGTTCGATTGCGTCGCCGATGGCCCTGGCACCTGCGATCAGGTGAACGGGCAGTGTGTGCTGAGGGTCCCGGCGCTGTTCCGTGACTTCAAGAGCGATACGGCCAACACGGACTTTCCCGGACCCACATGCAACCTCCTCGAGGGGTTGGTAGACGACACACTGGATGCCGACGGAAAGCCCACTTCGGCGGGCAACGGCGCCTGCATCAAGTCTGCGGCAACCTTTGCCATGTGGTACACGGATAACGAGTACAACCACACGATGCCCGGCAACATCGTCCTGTTCGACAACCAGGCGGGTGGCTACGTGAACCGTCTGGGACCAAACGGCGAGAAGTTTTTGGCGCCGTCGGCGCAGCCCATCGATTCCACCCAGCCTTGCACGACGGACGATTGCCTACCCTGCCGATACGTTCCTGACCAGACCTGCGACAAGCTGGAGCTCGACGGCAATCCGATGTTCTTCCCCATCGACGACTTCGCGGGGGCATGGGACGACGAGCGGCAGGAGGCGCAGGTCCCGCAACAGGTGTACGGCGCCGACGGTTGGCCGCTCGAGACCGAATGGGATTATTGGCCCGCTGGCTACACGCCGACCGGGTCACACAACTTCTTGTTCTCGAGCGAGGTTCAGTACTGGTTTCGCTATGACGCCGGGGGTTCGGCGACGCTCGAGTTCATCGGCGACGACGACATGTGGGTGTTCATCAATGGCCATCTGGCGGTCGATCTGGGCGGGGTCCACACGCCGGAGGTGGGCGCGGTCACCATCGACGCCAGCACCGGGCCGGGCTTCGGGCTCGAGGACGGGAAGGTGTATCCCATCAAGATGTTCCATGCGGAACGCAAAGCCCCCGGCTCCAGCTTCAAGCTGACACTCACCGGGTTCAGCACCGGACGTAGCGATTGTTCGACCAACTGTGGTGATGGCGAGGTGGCCGTCGGTGAAGAGTGCGATGATGGTCCGAACAACCTGGGCGGCTACAACCAGTGCTCGCCCGATTGCACGCTCGGCCCGCGCTGCGGGGACGGCATCAAGCAAGACGAAGAGGCGTGCGACTACGGAGACGGCATGAACACCGGCGAGTACGGAGGCTGCGGCGCCAACTGTCAGCTCGGGCCGCACTGCGGTGATGGCATCACCACGGACGGCGAGCAGTGCGACGACGGCGTCAATGACGGTGGCTATGGCGAGTGCTCACCCGGGTGCGTGCTCGGACCTTTCTGCGGCGATGGGGGGTGGCAACCGGAGTACGAAGAGTGCGACGACGGCAACAACGAGGACAAGGACGGTTGTAGCGGCGCGTGTAAGCAAGAGGTGATTGCCCCGAAATAGGCGCGGGCGCGGCGTTGTTTTGCTTGAGGCCAGCCCTGAGCAGCGTATGCTGAGAGGATGACGGCTCTCGGTCGAGTCATCGGTGGCAAGTACCGGATGCTCTACCCTCTCGGGCGGGGAGGCATGGGAGCAGTCTGGGTGGGAGAGCACGTCGATCTCGAATTCAACGTCGCGGTCAAGTTCATCGACCCTCGGCTGGCGGCTGACGAGCAGGCGTGCAAACGCTTCCGGCGGGAAGCGCAGGCCGCAGCGTCGCTCAAAGGTCGCCACGTGGTGCAGGTGTTCGACTACGGGATTGATAAGGGTGACCCATACATCGTGATGGAGCTACTCGAGGGGCGGACGCTTGCCGACCGCCTCGACCACGAGGGTAGGCTCCCCATCGAGGAAGCAGTCGAAGTGGTCTCCCAAATGGCTCGGGCTCTCGGGCGAGCGCACGAGCAAGGCATCGTGCATCGCGATCTGAAGCCGGACAACGTGTTCCTGGTGAACGACGACCCCGGGTTCACGGTGAAATTGCTCGACTTCGGCGTGGCCAAGGTCACGGGGGCCGGGGGTAGCGCCTCGGACCTGACGCAGCCGGGCCACGTGCTCGGGACTCTGCAATACATGAGCCCGGAGCAGCTGCATGGAATGAGTGGTGTGGATGCGAAGAGCGACGTGTGGGCTTTCGGCATCGTGGTCTTCGAGTGCCTCACTGGAAGGCTCCCTCTGCAAGGCCTGGAGGGGCCGCCCTTGGTGTCGGCGATCACGCAGGGCAAGCTGCCCAGGCCGAGCGAATTCGCAGAGGTGCCGCCTGGCTTCGACGTCTGGTTCGCGAGCGCCACCGACCCTTCGGCCGCGCACCGTGCGAGCTCGGTGAAACGGCTCGCCGAGGACTTCAGTGCGATCGCACAGGGTCTGACCGGCGTGTGCGCGTTACGGGATGGGGTCGAGGCGGGTTCCAGCGAGGAAATCACCAATGTGATTGCCTACAGCTCTTCCGAGCGTCGGGAAGAGCAGCGTTCTTCTTCGATTCCGGCCGCCATCAACGGTCGCCGCGACATCAATCATATCGCGCTGATTGCCAAGATCAGCGAGACCAGCGCCGTGCTCTGGACCCGACATCGGGCGCGACCTGGACAGTCGATGCGCTTGAGTCTGCACTTCGACAACGAAAGCGAGGGCTACGTCACCCTCGCGCTGGTTCGCGCAGTGGACGACAACCAAGGTGACAGGCCCGAGATGTGGCCGTTCGAAGTGACCGTTCAGTTCGCGGCTCCTATGGCGGGGCTCGAACAAAAGATCGGGGCAGGCGCGCTCGACTGAGTGTGCTTGCTGCCTTGCTCGGCGCTCGACCCGTCTGCTCACAATTTTCTCGCTCCGCCGTTCCGGGGGCTGTCGGAGAAAAGTATGTCGAGGTGAGTTGCTTCAGGGGCCTTCCTAACGGACCCTCAAGGGACAATGTCGCGACCTGTCGCCTGCTTTCGTTGGTTCTTCGCCACCCTTACCCTATTCGCCGCACTTGGTTGCAACTCGCAAGAGTCCACACGCGAGGGAGGGTTGAGTTCATCTGGTAACGGCAGCGGCGGCTCGGGGGCATCCTCTGCGTCGGGCGCCACCACGCAGACGGGCACCACCACCGTTGGGATCACGATGATCTCGAAGGGCTGCGGTGACGGAAAGCTCCAGGAGAGCGAGCAGTGCGACGACGGCAATGACGCCAGCGGTGACGGCTGCACTGCGGCGTGTCAGATCGAACTGGACTTCGAGTGCCCGACGCCGGGTCAGTTGTGCGTCAGCACGGCGGTGTGTGGCAACGGCTCGCTGTCGAGCATCGAGACGTGCGACGATGGGAATACCGCCGATGGCGACGGCTGTTCGGCTGATTGCAGCACCGTCGAATCTGGTTGGCAATGCCGCGTGCCCGGCAAGCCGTGCGTGCCGCTATGCGGCGACTCGGTGCTGACCGGTCAAGAGAACTGCGACGATGGTAATGCCATGAGCGGCGACGGCTGTTCGAGCACTTGCCTGACGGAACCGGGCTGGTCCTGCGAAGGCACCACGTGCACGCAGGCGTTGTGCGGTAACGGCGTAGTGGAAACCGGGGAAGGCTGCGATGCGGGCGCTGAAGGAAACGGACTTTTCTTCGGGGACGGCAGCGGCTGCTCGAAGACCTGCACGAAAGAGCCGATTTGCCGCGATGGCGCCAACACCGTCGCCTGCAGCACCGCTTGCGGCGACGGTAACATCGACGTCGCCGACGGCGAGACTTGCGACGACGGCAACGCCGTCGATGGCGATGGCTGCTCGAGCACCTGTCAGGAAGAAACCGGCTTCACTTGCGAGACCGTCGAGAACCGCGACACTGAGACCTGCGCGAACGGCGTCGAGTGCCTGGTGTTGCCGATCACCTACCGTGATTTCGATGCGCAGAACCTGCCCACCGGTCACCCTGACTTCTTCTACCTGAGCAAGACCACCAGCTGCGTGCCCAACGCCAGCGGGCAGCCGGACCCTGCCGCCTTCGATGCGGGGGGCACCTGTTGGACCAGCGACTCGACGCCGCTCTGCTCGGGGCTGGTCGGCGCGACGCTCGGGGCAGACGGCAAGCCCAGCGTGGCTGCCGACACGACCTGCCAATGTCGGTTCACCGATTGGGATCAGACCGGGATCCTGACCGGGGCCACCGGCGTGCAGAACTGCACGGTCACTGGGGATGGCAGCTCGCGTGAGCGCGTTCAGCAGAACGTCGAAGTCATCAAGAGCTTCGATGAATGGTACCACGACTCGACCATGTCCACCAAGGTGGTCTCCACGTTGGAGCTCACGGCCACCACCGTTCCCGACCAGTACCAGTTCAGCAGCAGCGGTGGGCGCACTGTTTACAACGATATCCACGACATCTTCATGAACGGTACCGGAAGCCTCTCGAGCGGCTTCTTCCCCTTGGAAGACACGGACCGTCCGAAGATCTGCAACATCTGGCCCTATTGGGTGTCGAACCCCGATTGCACCGCCGAAGACGGCGGCCCAGTGGGGTCGCAGTGGGATCCGCGCGGCTCGTACTCCGCAATGATGGAGGGAGACGGCGGCCCCGTTGCCCCGGTCACTGGCATGCCGCGTAACTTCTACTTCACCAGCGAAGTGCGCTACCTGTTCCGCTACATTGGCGGTGAGGCGCTCTCGTTCTTCGGGGACGACGACGTCTGGGTGTTCATCAACGGGAAGCTGGCGCTGGACCTGGGAGCGCCGCACGAGCGTTTGCAGGGCACCGTAACGCTCCCGGCAGCGGGTGCCGCGGGTGGTGCCACCTGGGCGATCCAAGCCGTCGACATCACCACGGACACGCCGATCCCCGTGGACTCCGGCACCTCGGCCCCGCTCGGACTCGAGGAGGGCAAGATCTACGAGATCTCCATCTTCCACGCCGACCGGCATCCGCGCGAATCGAACTATCAGCTAACGCTGCAAGGCTTTTCAACGAACCGATCGTCCTGCACGCCGACTTGTGGTGACGGCGTCGTCACGACAGGTGAAGAGTGCGACGACGGCCCGAACAACGACGACAACGCCTACGGCGGTTGCACCACGGAGTGCAAGTTCGGTCCCTTCTGCGGGGATGGCGCGCTGGCCGAAGGCGTGGAGGAGTGCGACCTCGGACGCGACAACACCGCTCAGTATGGCGAAGATGGCTGTGCTCCCGGCTGCAAGCTTCCGCACGTGTGCGGCGACGGTTTGATCGACGGTGCGTTCGGCGAGCAGTGCGACGACGGCCCGAACAACGGCAGCGGCGACTGCCAGGACAACTGCACGTTGCGCGTCAAGTAACCAGCGGTAGCCAGCGACCGACGCCCTGCACGCGGTCGCTCACGACTCGTCCAATCCGGCGTCCTGCCTGCGTGCCCCCCGCGAATGGCGAAAGCGGCACCGCCGCGAATAGACACGCGCAGCCCAAACGCCAGGCTCATCTGCGGCTATTGGAGCGAGCGGGCGCAACGAAAGCCTATGCCAGGGCTCTTGGCGCCGGGATCTTGTGCGTAACGGAACGACGGACGCAACCAGGAGGCGAACGAGCCGTTCCAAGCGCCGCCGCGAATCACGCGCTTTTCCCCACTGTCGGGCCCTTTGGGGTTGTCGAGGGCGGCTTTGGTGTAGGGGCCGTCCCAATCCGCGACCCACTCCCAGACGTTGCCCACGACGTCGTAGGGACCGAAGCGCGACCTGCCAGCCTCGAATTGGCCAACCGGGGCAGTGGTGGCGAATCCATCGTCTGCTGGGTACAGCGCACCGGGAAACTCTGCCTTCAGATCATGGGCTTTCGCCCAGGCCACGCATTCCGTGCCGCAGGCGTTCAAGTGCTCTGGCCCGGGAGTCTCGTCTCCCCAGGGGTAGACGCGCCCATCGGGGCCGCGGGTCGCGTACTCCCATTCCGCCTCCGTGGGAAGCCGTCTGCCGTTGGCTCGACAAAAGGTGCTGGCCATCTCCCAGGTGACGCAGTTGATGGGGTGCTTCGCCTTCATGGGATCGGCAATGGTGCAGACCGGCGCATACACGGCCTTGTCCTGATCGCTGATGCCGGGCCAATCCACTTCGGGGCGCGCGCGTTTGCATTTGCCGACGTCCGAGCACGCCTTGTACTTCTTCGCTGTGACCTCGTAGAGGTCGATGCAGAAGGCGCCCAGCGTCACGTTGTGCGCTGGCTTCTCGTTGTCGCGGGCGTCGTCGGAGTCCGAGCCCATGAAGAACTGGCCTGCCGGTATCGTGGCCATGTCGTCGGGACAGTGGGGAGCGGGGCTGGGCGTCGCGGACGCCTCGGCGCTGACCTGGGCGGGGGCGCTGGAAGGCCCACCGGCAGGCGCCGCGTTGGATGGTGTGGGCGAACTCTGCAAGGCGAAGAAACCCGCAGTCGCCGCCGCCGCGACAGCCAGGAGCACGCCCACGAGGGCTGGGGTTTTGGAGCGCGGCTTGCGGCCTGGTTGGGTGACGCTGCTACTCGTGCTCTGAGTCGTTCCGGTGGAGCCTGGAGGTGGTTCGAGCAATTGCGTGGCACCCGTTTCGAGTTGGGCACGCACCGAGAACGGGTGATTGAGCGTGGAGGTCAGCGACCCCTCCATGGACGCTTGCAACGCTGCCCAGAATTCACCCGCGCGGGCGTAGCGTTCCGCGGGATTGACCGCGAGCGCCTTGGCGAAGACGGCCTCCACGGCATCTGGTAGCACGACACCGAGAGCGCGCGGGGTAGGGCGCTCGGTCGGGTTGGCTGTGCAGAAGCCGAGTTGAACCAGGTCGTTGCCTGCCAGGGCTTCGCGCCCGGCCAGCATTTCGACTCCCACCAGAGCCAGCGCATACACGTCCGTCCACGGTCCGGTGGCGCCGAAGCTGCGGTTGAATTGCTCAGGCGCACCGTACTGAGGAGTGAAAGCGGTGATGTTCGTGCCGGTCTTGGCCAGCGCCGCTTTGATCTGCGTGTTGTCCGACATCATCTTGGCGACGCCGAAGTCGAGAACCTTGACGCGCGGGGTTCCATCGTGCCGGACCATGAACAGGTTGGCGGGCTTGATGTCGCGATGGGCGATGCCCTTGCCATGGGCGACGTCCAGAGCCGAAGCTACCTGGCCGAGTAACGCCAACACGTCGGCGAGCGGCCAGGGTGGCTTGCCCTGGTCCCTCTCGCGCGCGAGCAGGCTGTCGAGCGGCTCTCCGTCGAGCCACTCGAGCACCATGTAGGGCACCCATTGCCCATCGGGGGTCGTCAGGGTCCCGACGTCGCGAGCCTGCACGATGTTTACCGTCTGTGTTGACAGCTCTGTCAACAAGGCGCCCTCCTGGACGAACGCTGTCGCCAGTTCTTCGCGCTGATGGGCGGGTGCCGAGGACAGTCCGCTGAAGAACTTGATGGCGACGCGCTGGTTCCAGATCACGTGGTTGGCGCGATACACGACGGCGAACCCTCCCTCGCCGACCAGCACCTCGATGCGATACTTTTCGGCCAGCATTTGACCGACGATGTGCAGTGGATCTTGCGCGCTCATCTCGTGGCTCGGGTTCCGGCTTCTCTCACCGCGTGCGCCGTGGCTGGCGCCTACGCCTGCCAAACGTGGTGAGACCTCCCGCGCTGAGCAAGAACCAGATGTTGGTCGGCGTCTTCGTGCTGCCCGGCATCGAGCACGAGCAGCCGCCCTCGTCGTCGGAGTTGCCGCCTCCGGCACCTCCGCTGCCGCTGTCACTGCTGCCGCTGTCACTGCTGCCGCTCTCGCCCCCGCCCCCATCGCTCCCCGTTGCCGAGAGTGAGTCGCCCCCCGAAGCCGCACTGCTTTGCTCGGTTCCACCCTGACCCGTGGCCGAGCCTCCGTTGGTCGCTTCGCCGCCGGTCGCGGCCCCTCCAGCAGTGCTGGAACTCGAGCCGTCCGTGCCGTCGACGGAACCGATGTCTGCCGTTTCGGGCCAGCAAACACCAGCTTCGCTCGTCGCGTTGGCCGCGCCTCCTCCCCCGCCGCTTACCGCAGCGGAGCCATCCGTCGCGGCATCGCTGCCCGACGTGCCGCCCGTGTCGCCGCTAGCGACGTCGCTGGATCCACTGGTGTCGACACTGGCGACGGACGTGGCGCCGTCAGCCGCCGGCAGGAAACAGTAAAATCCATCCGCGCAGTCCTCGTCTGAGGTGCAGGGTGTTTCGACAACCTGGCAGACGTCTTGCACGCTGCAATCCTCTGGGCAACTGTCCTCTGTTTCGTCGGAGTCGCAGATGCCATCGCCGCATGACGAGCCGCTGCTGCCTCCACCAGAGGTGAACGACGAGCTCCCGGCCGACTCTTCGGGGCGGCACTCGTAGCCTTCGGCACAGTCCGCATCGTCCGTGCACGCCACAGGAGCGCAGACCTGGATGTTGTCGCAGTCCTCTGGACAAGACTCGACGTCCTCCAGGCCAGTCTCGCAGATATCATCGCCGCACTCGGGCATGCTCGACCCCCCCGCCCCGGTCACCGCGGAGGTGCCAGCGAGGTGCAGACACTCGAAGCCATGCCCGCAGTCTTCGTCGGTCTGGCAGTCCTGGGCGCGAGCCGTGAGCGTTGCCGAGACCAAGCACCCCGCGCTCAGCCAACCAAGAACCCGAGGGCGGAGTGTTCGTAGCGACTTCATCTGGACGAGTGTGCCCGAACCCCCACCCTTTTGTCGTCGGTTTTATGGTTGGGGTGGTCGTCAAGGGTGGGCGGATGTCGTTCGGCTCGACGGTGCCACCGGGCGCGAGCAAGTGGGCTTTGGTCCCGTCACCCGCGTTTTCTGACGAGGAACTACTCCTGCTTGGCACTCCCCGCATCGATATCGACAAGATCCGTACCGACGGTACTGCTGGCGCTCGTTTGCGCCGGCTGTGTCAAGAACCCGGTGACCGGTACGCGCGAACTCTCCCCGCTCAGCCCAGCCGAGGAGCGCCGAATCGGCGCGCAGGCAGCTCGCCAAGGTGTCGGCTTGATGAACGACCCGGAGCTGGTTCCGTATGTGCGAGATCGTCGATCGCAATCCCCAACGGTATGGCGACGCCCGAGTCGTCGCTACCGGACCGAGTCCTCGAGGTGCCCGTGCAGGTCGCCTACGCTGCCCACCGAGACTGACACCCGGGTGCATTTGTGGCGAGGGCTGGAATAGAGGCCGTGGCCCAGACGTTTCTCGCCGACACGGATGGTTCGCCGCGGCTCTAGTTTTTTGTTGCTCGTGTTCTGCCTACTGACCGTGGGCTGCGACCATTTGAGCAAGAACGTCGCTACGGCGCTGCTGGTGGACCGGCCACCCGTACCCGTGATTCCGGGGCTCTTCGAGCTCCGTTACATGGAAAACCGCGACCTGGCGTTCAGTTTTCTGCAGTCTTTCGACCACGAATACAAGGCGCTTGCCTTGAGCGTGGTCGCGCTGACGGCGCTCGTTCTCGTCCTGGTGGTGTGGTGGCGGCGCCGGCACGCCTCGCTCGTCGAGCAGACCGGGTTCGCACTGATCGTCGGCGGAGCCATTGGTAATTGTCTCGACCGTCTTGGGAATGGCTATGTCGTGGACTTCTTGCACGTCCGCTGGTGGCCCATCTTCAATGTGGCGGACGTTGCCGTGGTCGTGGGCGTCGGCCTTTTGTTGCTCACGTCGCGTGGGGCTCCCGCACGCACCGGCCGAGCGCCAGCGCGTTAACGGCCGCCTCCGCGCGCTCGCGTGTGGGGGAACGTCGCCGCGTGGGCGCCCTCACTGTTCCTGACACAACGTTTGCCAGCTTTGGCACACGCCGTCGCGACAGGCGTGCCCGGGGAGACAGGTGTGACCAGCGACGGGGTCGTCGGTCGTGCATGGGTCACCCACCTTCCCGCGCGGCACGCAGGTCTTCGTGTCCGGGTCGCAGTAGGCCAGGGCGCTGCATCGCAGCAGTCCACCGCCTTCCGTGCTGCAGCTTTCGCCCAGAGCGCTCACGTGCGCGGGCTTACACAGCATGGATTCGGAGCAAGACAAGAGCCGACGAAAGTCGCAAACGCTGCCATCGGCGCTGCAGTCTGCGTTTTCGTCGAGCGCGCTTTTGCAACCCGCGTCCGTGCAGGTCAGGCCGCCTTCACAGCGCTCCGTTTCGGTCCCGCACGCTTCCCCGACTCCGGACGAGCTGACCTCGACACACTCGTCGGCGTCGAAGTCACACGCCAGGTTCGGGAGCTGACAGCCGCCGTCGATGTTGCTGCACGGCTCACCCTTCTCCAGCGCCGGCAGGCAGACCCCGCAGGGTGTTCCGGAGAACTTGCAGTACCCGCTTGCGCATTGGCTGCGGGACATGCACGGCTGTCCGGCGGGCTTGGGTCCACGCTCCCGCTGGCAAGCCCCTGTGACGTACTCCGGCGGCGTGGAGTTCTCGTCGAGCACCGGATCGCAGTCGCTCTGGTTCAGAAAGCTGGTGCATCCCTTCAGATCCGCTATGCCGTAGCCGCCCTGGCTATCCGCCACGCAGCGCTCGCCGACCAAGTCCTCGCAGGTCTGCTCGTCCTCGAAGTCGAGGAGCAGACGCCAGGGGCCGCAGTCGGCGAGTCTGCTGCAGAAGGTGTGCGCGTGGGCCCGACAGTCCGCGTCGAGCGTGTCGTCGGGACTGCCGCCAGCTTCGCCTCCGGCTCCGGCCGGGCTGGTGCCCATGCCTGCTTCGCCGCCCGAACCGCCGTTCGTGCTCGAGCTTCCGGCAGAGCCTCCCTGCCCGCGGCTCGTCGTCGAGCCATGGCTCGACCCTCCCGATGAAGTGCCGCCCGAGCCCATGTCGGGCGCGCCTCCGCTCGAGCTCCCCATGCCCGAGCCCGTGCTCTCGGTGGTGTTGCTGGATGTCGACTTCTTCGAATCACTCCCACAGGACACGAGCGCGACCGCGACGAGTGTCCCCAGGCTGGCAACCAGGAAGAGCTTCGGGTGCATCCCCAGAGAGTTACCACGGGCCGCTCGGTTCGTATACCAGGAGACCGCGCTCGGTATCCGCCACGTACACTCGCTCCCCGTCGAAGGCGATGCCGCTCGCTCCCTCGAAGAAGAACTCTCCGGGACCTCGCCAGGTGCTACCTCCGCGCCTGGCGCGCGGCGCTTCGGGATCGGAGACGTCCAGTTCGAACCAACCCTCCTGGTAAGCGCTGACGAAACAGCGCGCTCCAACGCACACGATGTTGTGGATTGATGCGCCGGAGCCCCAAGCGAAGTCCGCCACGGGCGTGAGGTCGCGATTCCGGGTGAGGTCGGCGATCTGGATGCTCCCAGCGAAGTCCTCGGCGGAGTACAGGACCAGCTCTCGACCGCGGCTCGTGGTTACCCAGCTCGAGTGACTGAATGCCTGTGCGCGTCGCTCGAGCACTCGTGGGTGCCCTAGGTCGCTCAGGTCGACCACGAGCACTCCGAAGTCGTAGCAATTCACGGTGGCTGTCTGCCCCGCAACGTACAGGTCGTGCACATCGTCGCAGCCGGAGAGTTTCACGTCGGCGAGCAGCTTCGGGACGCCGAGATCGGACGTATCCATGACGGCAATCCCGCCGTGGGGACCTCGACGGGCGAGGTAGGCTCGCGTGCCCGTCAGAAATAGATTGTGTCCGTTGGCGCGTGTGCCGAGCATGGTTAGAGTGCTGAGTATCCGGGGGTGCTCTGGGTCCTTCAGGTCCAGCGTAACCAGACCGTACTTCTGCGAGGCCACGAGGGCATATCGACCCAACTCGAGCTTCACGTCGTTGTAGAAGTCATCCCGCTCGGTCTCGACGTGAGCCAGTTCGTTCAACTCGGTCCCTGCTTCCTCCTCCAGGCCAATGACGCGCAGACCGTCTTCGCCACGGGCCAAGACCGAGAAATTCTTGGTCACCGCAAGGTCCAGCGTTGCGTCGGAGTTCCAGTTCTCTCCTTGGTACTCCGCCGTTAGCCTGTAGGCCGCAGAAGCAGAGCCGAGTTCGGGGCGTCCGGCGAACGTGAGCGGTCGCACTTCCAGCTCGGCCGTTTCGCAACGCCCATCGCTGCAACGGCTGATGCTTCCGTTGCCAACGTGCTCTGAATCCAGGCACATCTCGAGTTGGAGCCGACGTTTTGCTGCGTCGGTGGTGCTCAATTCGAGCGAGTCCCGCGAGTCCTCGACCTCCGCTGGCCGACCGTCGAGTGTTGCTTGCAACACGTGAGCGGTCTTCCCTGTGATGCGGAGCACATGAGGCAGGTCGACCGCCAAGCGCGTGCGCACAGCGAGGTCCAGCGGTAGCTCCCGCAGAGATTGCGGCGAGCTGCAGACCGAGCCGCCGGAGCGGTACACGACTGCTCGATCGCCGGCGCAGCCCAAGACACAGCCGCTCAGGGTCGCAGCGACGAAGAACGCGCTTGCCCGAGGATCAGGGTGTGCTGGGCACCGAGACATAGGTGGGGTGCGAAAGGCAACGCGCCGGAGCGCCATCGACGCGGGACACTCGGAAGGTGCGATTGCTTTCGTTGGCCTCGCTGTCTCGCCAAACCAGTGTGTTGTCATCCCCATCGGAGCCGGTGCAGTTGCTACGCGAGGTCAGGATATCAGGGTAGCGCTCGACCAGTGCCGAGTCGTAGCAACGATCCGGAGTCAGATCGATGACTGGCATGGCTTGGGCCGTAGACTCGTCGAGATGTCCCGATTGAACCAGGTCTTCGAGTATCGGACCCCCGATGGGCCGGATCCTGACCGTGAGTGTGACACGGTCGAGCTCTTGTGCACTCGACCGATTGGTGTTGAAAGTGAAGATGCGTCGCTCCCGGTGGTACTCGGGGTCCAAGGCGTCGCGCGTGGCCACGCTCGGCAGGGTCGTCGAAGACTCGACTTCGGCGACGTCCCAGAACATATGGGCTGCGTTTCCGTCCGCATCCACCACGTGGTCTTTCAGTACCACCCGGTCGGCGTCGAGGTCTGCCGATTCCGGGGCCACCGTATGAAACACGGGCTCGGATTGATCTTTCGCGAAGGCCTCGATTGCGAGCCATGCTTCCCGGTCGTGACTGGCGCCGCTCGGCCAGTGGTGTCCGGCTCCAGCGTTTTCCAGCGTGACTTCGATGACACCCGTTTCAGAGACGCAGATCTCGGCGAGCAAGGTCGACGCCAACAGCCGCTCGACCAGCAGGCGCTGCCGTTCCTGGTTCGGGAAATCGACCAGGGCCAGGTCGACCCCTTCGAGGTCGTGACGTGTAGAACGACGTTCCGGCGCACCACTGGTCTCGGCGCTGCGAGTCCGCCTGGGTGAGTCTGGCATGTGGCAGTCGACACAGCCGACGCCGCCCTGCGCGTGGGGCCCCGCGAACAGGCTGTCTTGCCATTCCGCATAGGTGCGTTCGAGTTTTACCTCGTGCCCCACGAGTGCCTCGGGGAGTGTGACATCATGGCATGTGCCGCAAAGTTCGGATGACTCGTTGCGAGCAGAGTCGAAGTGGGGCGAGTCCATGGAGGTGTGCGCCGAGTTTCGAGCAGCTCCGCTGAAGGGCCCGCGCATGGTCGTGTCGTTGGCGAGTATCAACGGGTTGTTGTGCAGGCCTTCGATGCGTTCCACGTTATGGCAGAAGTAGCAGGTCACCCCTCGGTATTCCCGTCCGAGCTCGGGGAGGTTCAAACCGTCTTCGGATACGCCTTCGCGGACAGCCATGGGCGCGTGGCAGTTCAGACAAAACTGGCCCAGTTGCCCTTTCGTCTCCTCCTGCCCGCGGGCGTTCATCGCTAAGAACACCGGGTCGTCGGAAGAGTAGGCGTGCATGCTCCCCGCCCATTCGTCGTACTGCCCTGGATGGCAGGCGTGACAGCTCTGCGGGTCGAGTAGCGTTTCGCGGTTCGCGACCGGGGGGGGCGGCTCGGACGGGCCGCTGCCACAAGCGGCAGTCAGGCTCGCCGCCAACAACAAGCAGCAGAGTTCGCGCGGGCTCTTCACCGGCTACTCCACGCAGACGTCGATGCTGAACTGTTCGGTGTCGTTGCCGGCGGAAAACTCCAGAGTAATCTGCCACAGCCCGGGCATGAACGTGTTGATTGGGGACAGCCGGTACTCGCCAGTGGTCTCCTCGACGACGCCCACGGCAACGGGTGTGCCGTGGCCATGGTCGGGCATGAACGGAGTGACCAGCATTGATTCGGCGACTCCAGAGAGGGCGCTGCCATCTCGATCGTTCAGTTGAATCAACCAGGAGTTGTCGCCCACGTGTGGGGGATTCGGCGAATACTCGAGCAGGCTGAGCTCTTCGCCCCCCGCGCTCTCGAGCGTCAGGTCGGCGAGAACATCGCCCCGCCCTGCGCAGTGGGGCTCGGTGTCGCTCATCGTCTCGGCCTGGTTCGTGGCGGCGTCGTCACTGGAACAGCCCACCAGCAAGGCGGCGCCAGTGATGGCTCCGAGCAGGTGGTGTGAGCGCCTGCGTCGCCGGATCAGCAGCAGACAGCTGAGTCCCACGAACCCGGCGAGCGAACCGCGAGCGAGTCCCAGGGGGGCCAGCTGACAACCGCCGCTCGAGCGATGCGAGTTGCTCCCGTTCGAAGCAGCTGCCGCGCCGCCTGTCCCATTGCTCTGTCCGGTTGCGGCGGCGGCGCTCGCGCCGCCTGTCCCATTGCTCTGTCCGGTTGCAGCGGCGGCGCTCGCGCCGCCCGTGCCCGCCGAGCCGGGGACTCCGTAGGCACCGTGCAGCCAATCCGCTGTTTTCATACACTCGGCGCCGCAGCTATCCACCTCGCCCAACTGTTCCACGGTCAGCGCGGGCGTCCAGGTCTTTCCTTCGTCCATCGAGGCTCCCAGAAGGTACTTGGAGGCATAGGTGAAGTCATTGACGCAGGCGTAGAATACCCCCTCGTGGGCGCTCAGACACTCGAAGGCCGGTCCCGACTCGACGACGCGCTCGAACTCGAGATCGGCTCGCGCTGCGCGGTAAAGGCTGCCTGCTGTTCTGCGGCGGCCAGCGACCCAGAGGCTGTCCTCGTTCAGGGTCATTCCTCCGAAGATCTCGCCGTCCTCCAGCGTGAGCAAGCGCTCACTTTGCTGAGTGTCTGCATCGAAGCGCCAGATTTCGTCGCCTTGACCGGCGACGGTTTCCGCTCGGAAGAACACAGCGTGGGGCTGCTCCGGATCGACGAGCTGAAGCCGCATCGTCGCGTACTCGTTGTCCACCTCGGGGAGAACCTCTTCCCAGTTCTCTCCCCCGTCCACACTGAAGGCGATACGCCAGGCCCGGGGAGCTTGACCGTAGCCCGCCACGAATATAGAGCCGGGTTGTCCTGCGGCCACCAGCTCTCGGTATCCCGACGTGCTGTCGAACGACTTCACGACCTCGAAGTCGAGCCCTGCTTCGGAACGTTCCACGTTGAGTTCTCGGGTATCCGAGTCGATCACGAGGGCATACGCGGAGGATGCGGCCGCCCCGCTCGAGCCTGCCAGCGAGAGGCTGAACACCCAGTCATTGCTGGCCACGGCCGGCCCCGCCTGCCAGTCGCACGCATTCGCCTGTTCGGTGAACAAGCCCACGTCGGTAGAGGCCAGGCCCGCGCCCGAGCCGCCCAGGACATCCAACAGAAGACCGCCGATGCGCTCCTCGCAGGTCAGCTTCCAACCGCCTGCTTCTTTGCTGAGCAACCCGAAGTTCGTCACCACTACTGGCTCGCCTGCCAGGTTCTGGACGCCCCAGAGTTCAGGAGCCGTGCAAGGCCCACAGGCACTCGCGTTCACGGTGTAAAGCGCCGAGGCGAGCACGACTGCGAGAGCAACCCACGCGCTGGGCATCGGGCATCGGGCTCGCTTCGTGAACATGGCAGAAGCCTAGAGCAGAATGGGTGTTGGTTCGAAGGGTTTCCCGGAACGTCGGTTAGCGCGTTCAGTAGAACGCTTGGCACCAATCGGTCTCGTGATTCACATAGGCCTGGCTTTTTTCATCTTCACGGGACGCTGGGTTCGCGCACTCTCGGTCGGGATGTTTCGTACTGCGCTCGCGATCCCTCAAGCTTCTTTACCAAGCCGGCCGCTATTGACTGTTTGCCTCCAAATGGGACTCGGATTGCTCTGGGGCGCCTGTGTAGGTGGGTCGTGCGGGGCGTTCGTGAACTGTACGAGTTGGCCCCCGGCCTCTATGGTGGACTTCCGATCGTACTTTGGCCCGAACGGGTCCGTGAGAAATGGAGTGGTGTTTGATCTCCGTCCGAAGACTCTTTCCAGGTTTGCTCGCCGTCGTCGGTACCCTCGGCTGCGGTGGGGGTGATGGCGCGAGTGGAGCGAGCTCCAATACCAATGTCGCTGGATCCGGAGGCGTCTCTGCGGGTGGAGAGACCACGATGACGGCGACGAGCGGTGAAACGGGTGGTAGCAGCGTCACGTCGGGCGCGGGTGGTGTGTCGACGGTGGTGACCAGTTCCGAGAGCGCCACAACCACCAGCGGTGGCGGCACTGCCGCTGGTAGTTCCGCCACCGGCGGCATGGCAGGCGGCGTGACCTGCACCATCGATCACAGCGCGACAATCAGCGAAGCCATCCAGACCGTGGGCATCGTGACGTTCACTAGCGACGTCGCGGGAGCTCAGAGTGCCCACATAGACTTCGGGCTCGACACCGACTACGGCATGACCGCTCCAGTGGATCTCGAGGAACCCGATCACCGAACGCTGCTTCTGGGCATGAAGCAGGCCATGGAGTACCACTACCGCATCGTGATCGACGGTGACGGCGGCGAGTGCACCAGCGAAGATGCCACGATCACTACGGGTCTGCTCCCGAACATCTTGCCGGATCTGGAGGTCACCACCTACGAGCCCGAAGCGCTTGCCGGTGGCTTCTTGGAAACGGGCCAGTATCAGGCGCGAGGGGGCGAGAATTCACCGGCGTATATCATTGACGCCGATGGAGATTTCGTGTGGGCATTGGCGGTTGGCAACTACGTCACCGGTGTGCGCCAGAGCTACGACGGCAAGTACATGTGGATCAACGGCACCGATAACACCACCGGCGGCAAGGCCAATATCCATCGAGTGACCATGGACGGCCTGGTGGATGAGGACCTGAGCGCAGAGTTCGGGATTCAGGATCATTCGATCACGGTCTTGCCCGACGAAACCGTGGTGTTCTACGGCCACGATCAGACTCTGTGCGCCAACATTCGACAGCGCCTGGCCGATGGGACTATCTTGCCCATCATCAATTCTGGCGACGCCCACGGAGCCGAAGGTGCCTGCCACGTGAATGCGATCGAGTACTCGCCGGAAGACCAGACCCTGGTTTTTTCCGACGATTACCACAACAACTATACGAAGATCACGCGCGACGGAGAGGTCATCTGGGTGCTGGGCGGCCCCACCAACCAGTTCACCGGAGACGGTGCGGAATGGACCCGGCAGCACGGCGTGGACGTGTTGGCTCCCGATAGGCTGCTTTACTTCAACAATGGTGAGCTGGGCGGTCGCGCGAGCTCGCTGGCGATCGAGCTGCAACTCGACCTGGAAAACATGACGGCGACGCGGGTGTGGACCTACGACGGTGGCATTACCAACACGCAGCTGGGCGATGTCCAACGGCTGGACAATGGAAACACCGTGGTTGCCTACTCGACACAGGGGGTCATCCACGAGGTCGACGCGGATGGGAACTTGTTGCAAGAGATCACCTGGCCGCTGGGCGGCGCGTTCGGCTACATCGTCAAACGCGACTCACTCTACGGCCCTCCGCCGCGCTGAGCCGCCAGGATAGCTTGGGAGCGGGCTATTGCAGATTTCTCGATTGAGCCGGTGTCACGTCGTACAAGCCGAGCGCTCGATTGGCGGTGAAGCGGATCTTCAGACCAATGGCGTCGCCGTCGTCCGAGTCATGCGCTAGGGCGATGATTTCGGTGAGCGCCGCTCGCGCCGCGCGCAGTTCGGCGAGCAGCCAGCGTACGTGCTCGGGGGCGATCGAGCGGCCGATTTGCAGTGAGCGCTCGATGTCTCGAGCCCGCCACTCGACCAGCGTGCCGCGCGAAGGCAGTACGCCCGAACCACCGCAGTCGGGGCAGTCCGCCAGGCCGTAGTCCGTCGGGGCTTCGCCCGAGCCTTGGCAGCTCGAGCAGGTGGGTTGATTCCTCTCGCTCATGGTCCCGAGACGCTAGCACGCGCGTGCGTCCGAGTGGACAGCGCTGCCGCCAGCGCGAGACACTGCGAAGACGCTCAGGTGTCGTGGGTGAGAAAGCGTATTGCCGAGGCCAGCTGCGCGTCGCTTACCCAGTGGCCGATCGGTGCGGTCCTCACCGCGTGCCGCCAGCTGAGGTCATCCAACATGCGCACCAACGAGCTCATGTGGGGTCTGGCTGGATCTTTTGTGCCGTAGCCTACGAAAATAGGCGGGCGGCGTTCGGCCTGACTCGCCAGAATACGATTGTACTTGCTCCCCGAACCTCCGGCGAAGACGCCGTATCCGTCGGCGGGGTAGCGGCCGCGCACCGCCAGTGAGGTGGCATAGTAAGCGCCGTTGGAAAATCCGAAGATCAGTACTCTCCGAAAGTGGGCATGCCTGCGCGCTTCCACCTGGGCTCGCGCGCGATCCCACTCGGCCAGCACCTCCGCTTCGAAGGCCTCTTGCATGCGCGGTGACCCGGGCCACGCCAGCACGTTGGGCGCTGCGCCCGGACCGATGCCAGGTCGACCGCGCGGCATCAGCAAAGCAAAGCCCATGCGCGTGGCGGTGCGCATCATCAAGCGCTGCTGTTCCCACTGCCAGTCGGAG
Organism: uncultured delta proteobacterium; assembly: GCA_963809955.1. Lineage (GTDB taxonomy): Bacteria > Myxococcota_A > Polyangia > Polyangiales > Polyangiaceae > JAICQQ01. The sequence continues at coordinate 144,019 of CAWELQ010000019.1, read as the reverse complement.
TCCACTCGTACCAGGCTGTGCAGAAATATCACCAGCGTGTCATCTGGCTCGGTCTGCGAGTCGGCGTCGGCTGCCTCGGCGGCGGGCTCGAAGTAGCACGCTCCGCCCTCGAGGGTTTCGCTGCCGGGGGTGCACCAGCTGGGCGGGGTGTCGTCTCGAGCGAAGAGCGCGCTCTGCAACAGGAATACAGCTAATGCAAAGGCGGCGGGAGCTGGCTTCATACGGATGGCTGCCAGGTATACTCGGCCCTTGCTCCGTTGGGCAAACAAGGCTCGATTCGGTCTTGTGTTTCAGGGACTTGCGCCGAGGCATCGCTGGCGCTGGCCACCAACGGCGGCACGCGCCGACGTCGCCGCGGAGGGTCGCCGGACGCGAGTCGCGAGCAAGGCTGCCTCGCGCTAGGCTCGAAAGCGCCTTGAGCGAGAGACACGGAGCAAGGGTTACTCTGGGGCAGCGATTGCGTCTGGCTGGCGCCCGCGCGGTCTTGCGCTTGGCTGGCTGGCAGCTAGTGGGCAGTCCGCCCGATGTTCCCCGTTGCGTGATAGTGGTCGCGCCCCACACGTCGAATTGGGACTTCCCGCTGCTGCTCTTGGTGCGCATTGCCTACGGGCGACATGTCGCCTATCTGGCCAAGCACACGCTGTTCCGTTTTCCCATCGGTTGGTTCTTTCGCTGGACGGGAGCGATTCCAGTGGAGCGGAGCGAGCACCACCACCTGGTGGAATACCTGGTACGTGTCTTCGCCGAAAGGTCCAAGCTCTGGCTCGCTCTCGCTCCGGAGGGCACCCGGGCCAAGACCTGTCACTGGAAGTCCGGCTTTTACCATGTTGCGCTCGAAGCCCGGATACCGCTGTTGCTGGCCTTCGTGGACTCGAAGCAGAAGCAATGCGGAGTGGGGCCGCTGCTCGAGCTCAGCGGCGATGCCGAGCGGGACCTGGAGCGTTTGCGAGCATTCTACGAACCGAAGCAGGGCATCGACCCCGACCGCAAGAGCGAGATTCGCTTTCGCCCTTGATGGCCGGTGCGACCCAATCGATGCTCCTCGACTCCGGCGTCGCGCTTTGAGCAACACGGGGTGAAATCGAAGCGCGCTGCCAGTAGGATTCTTCGCCATGCCGTCAGACGATGCCCCTTTACCGGGCCCCCTGAGCCTGCACTACGACCGACCTGCGTGGGAGGCGCTGACGGAAGCTCTACCGCTCGGCAACGGCCACTTGGGGGTCCTGGTACTCGGCGAGCCAGCGCGGGACCGCTGGGTCCTGAACGAAGCCACGCTGTATGCCGGCGGTCCTTACGACCCGACGAACCCCGAGGCGCTGGCAGCCTTGCCGGAGGTCCGGCGCCGCCTATTGGCGGGAGACTACCGCTCCGCCACGGAGCTGGCCGACGCGAAGCTCATGGCTCGGCCGATCACGCAAGCCCCCTATCAACCCCTCGGGCATCTGTGCGTCGAACTACCCGGACACGAGGTGTACTCGGAGTATCGGCGATGCCTCGACCTGGACCGCGCCACGCTGCGCGTCGAGTATTCCGCCGGAGGCGCGCGATTCATCCGTGAGTTATTCGTAAGTGCCGCCGATCAGGTGTTGGTGGCTCGTTTCACGGCCTCGCGGGCCAATGGACTCAGTTGCGCATTTCATCTGGCGTCCGAGCAACGGGGTCTTCATGAGTGGCAACGAGGGCCGGAGCATTGGTACCAGCAGGTGGGGTTCGGCATGCGGGGGCGAAATCGCGGAGCCTGCGGCGTGAAGGGCGCGCTCATTTTCGAGTTTGGCGCCGCGCTCCGTACGAACGGTGGGCGCAGTCTGCCGGGCGAGGCTCGCGTCAGTGTGCGCGACGCCGAGGAGGTCGTGCTGATTGCGGCAGCTGCCACGAACTACTTGGCCTTCGACGACCTGGGGGCCGACCCGGGAGAGCTGGTTCGGGCTCGACTGGCAGCCGCCGCCAGGAGATCTTACGACGTGCTGCTCGATCGACACCTTGCTGAGCATCGCCGTCGTTTCAGAAGGTTGTCCATCGAGCTCGGACCGGTGAACTCGAGCCACGAGCTCCCGACGGATCACCGCCTCGCGGAGCTGGGTCCCGCGAAGGATCCCGCGCTTGCCGCGCTGTATGTCCAGTACGCTCGCTACTTGCTCTTGGCCTGCTCGCGAGAAGATAGCCAACCCGCGAACCTGCAGGGCCTTTGGAACGACAAGCTCGAGCCGCCCTGGGGTTCCAAGTGCACCATCAACATAAATACGCAAATGAACTACTGGCCCGCTCAGCCCGCTGCGCTCTGGGAATGCGCCGAGCCCCTGTACGAGCTGGTGATGGACTTGGCCCGTGCGGGACAAAAGACTGCGCGCAGCCACTATGGGGCGCGCGGCTGGGTGGCGCATCACAACGTCGACCTGTGGCGCGCCACGGCGCCGGTGGATGGCGCTCGCTGGGGCCTCTGGCCGCTAGGAGGGGCGTGGCTTTGTCTGCACCTTTGGGAGGCGTACGAGTATTCGCAAGATGTCGCCCAGCTGGAGCGCTTCTACCCATTGCTGAAAGGCGCGTGCGAGTTCTTCGTCGACACCCTAATAGAGCACCCCGGCTCGGGATACCTGGTGACCTGCCCGAGCCTGTCTCCGGAGAACGAGCACCCCATGGGTTCGACGCTGTGCGCGGGGCCCACCGTGGACAACGCCATTTTGCGTGAGCTGTTCGCGAGCACTGCACAGGCCGGTCTAAGGTTGGGAAAGGACCCGGAGTTTTGCCGAGAGCTCCTCGGTGCGGTCGAACGGCTGCCCCCGCATTGCGTGGGCAAGGCGGGGCAGCTTCAGGAGTGGCTCGAGGACTGGGATCTGGAAGCTCCCGAGCCGCACCACCGTCATGTGTCGCACCTCTTCGGCGTGTTCCCCGGGTGCCAGATTTCGGTGCAACAGACCCCGGAGCTAGCCGCGGCAGCCAAGAAGTCCCTCGAACTCAGGGGCGACGCAGCCACGGGTTGGAGCCTGGCGTGGAAGGTGAACCTCTGGGCGCGTCTGGGTGAAGCAGAGCGCGCCAGCGAGCTACTCTCCCTGCTGCTATCGCCCGATCGCACCTATACCAACCTGTTCGATGCGCACCCGCCCTTTCAGATCGACGGCAACTTCGGGGGCGCCTCCGGCATCCTGCAGATGTTGATGCAGAGTCAGGTGGGCCGTCTGCATCTGCTGCCGGCTTTGCCGGATGCCTGGGCGTCCGGAGCGCTGCGTGGCGCGCGAGCGCGCGGCGGACTCAGTGTCGACATGGAGTGGCGGCGGCATCAGCTCGAGTCCGCGACGCTGGTCTCATCGATCGATCAATTGCTGGACTTGTGCGTGGGGCGGCAGCCCGCGCGCACCGTGCAGCTGAAGGCGGGCGTACCACACTCAATTCGAAGTTGAGCTGCTCGACGACGATCGACGCTGAGCTGCTCGTTCAGAAACTCGAAGCGCTGCGTTCGCGCTCAGTGCAACGAGATCCGCCGGGAAGTCGACGCGTATCGTCAGCTCGTCGTTGCCGTAGATGTCGAAGCTGCCGAGGTCGACCATCCTGGCTCGCGGGGTCCCACGGTCCGAGTAGAGTAACGCCTCGGCGTGGTACTGACCCTGCTCGAGTTGAATCGCCGCAGAAAAGTCCTTGCAGTTCTCGACGAACTCTCCGACGTAGTCTCCGTCGGTCTGCCAAAGCCAGAGGTTGATTTCGGGTGTTTCTTCGGCCTCGCATTTGCTGGGCGCCGTGGTCCGGTCTAGTGACCACGCGACCACCAGTGACCCCACGGGCGGCGGCTCGTCGCGCGTTTCGAAAAAGCAGCCGCATGGTAGCAGGCCGGCCGGTATTGCCAGGAGCTTGGCGTAGCGCAGCATGGATCAGTCTACGCGCTCGTCGAAGGGAGGGACGGAGCGCATTCCGTGGCGTCCGTCGTGGTGGTCCCGGTCGTGGTCCCAATCGCGCGACCGGTGGTGCTCGTCGCGGTGGCCGTGGCGTTCGTCGTCGAAACCGTGATCGCGGTCGTGACCGTGATGGTGTTCGTAATGACGATCGCGGTCGTGACCATGATGGTGTTCATGATGACGATCGCGGTCGTGACCATGATGGTGTTCGTGATGACGATCGCGGTCGCTGTGTCGATGCGGCGCGGAAGGCGCCTCGTGCATGCGCAGGCGCTCCCGGCGTAGCGCCTCGGGCTCTCGACGGTAATACACCCAGCCGTCATGTCCACGCGTGTACCAACGCCCATCGATCAGGTAGACGACCCGTCCCTCATAGAAGAAATGCGGGTAAGTATGGACGTGCGCGGGAACGTACTCGACGTCCACCAGCCCCGGCTCCGCGATAGCGTGGGCGTAGCAGCCGGTGGCAAGCATCGCGAAGGCGCAAGCCAAGACGCCAACTCGACCCAAGCTCGTGTTTCGAACGAACATATCCAAGCCGCAAGCAAGCCACGTGCCCGCACGAGGCGGGCCTCGATGTGGCTTTCTCGGCGCTGACCCCGAGGCCTGTCAACCATATCTGCTCGCTCCGTTTTGCCCCAGCCGGCACGAGCGCCACGTAGAATGTCCGTTGTCGTTGCGGTCGTGGCTTCGATTCGTTCCAACCTCGTGGTCGAGCTCGCGCTCGCTCCTCACGCGCCCGGCTCGCGGCGGTCTCGGCCGGCTCGCGACGGACTTTCCCATTCGCGGGCCTTTTAGCTCTCGATGGCGCGAGCCGCGTTCACCTCGGCGAACGTGCGATAATCTGCCGAGAGCTTCGAGACCAGAGGGCCTGGCTTGCCGCTGCCGATGACTTTCATGGCGACCCGGCTGACCGGGACTATCTCACGAGTGGAACTGCTGATGCAGGCCTCGTCGCACTCTTCCAGCTCGGCGAAAGGCATCCTACGGAGCTCGATCGTCAGACCACGACGTTCGGCGAGCTCCAGCACGATCTGCCGGGTAATGCCCTGCAGCACGCCATCTCCGGCAGTCACGAGGGTGTTGCCTTTGAATGCGTAGAAGTTGCTGCTCGTGCCCTCGAGGAGAGAGCCGTCGTCGTCGAGCAGCAGGTGTTCATAGGCCAAAGGGGCCTGCTGGTGACAGACGCGGCGCTGCGCGACCCAGTCGGTGAATTTGACGCGCGGCGAGCGGCGGTAAAGCCCTCTGGGGGCGAGCTCCAAATGCGCGCCTTCGCTCAGCACCTGCGAGGGCACCCCGATGTGCCGCCCCACAGCCAGCAAACCACGGGTGGAGACGCCCTCGCGTTGCATGGGCGCTTCGAGCAAGTCGAAGCGCACCCGTACGTCGCCGCTACCGACGTGGCCGCGGACCGCCCGATCGAGGGCCTTGCGAAGACCGGGCAAATCGAAATCACCCGCGTAGCCCGCCTCTGCCAGGCAGCGTGTGCAGCGCGCCAGGTGTGCGTCCAGCCGCACGAAGCGCTGGCCGTGATAGCTTCTGAGGGCCGAATAGATGCCGGGCGGCGCGTCGACGAGCGCCTCGTGCACGTCGCGCGCGCCATCCGGGACCGAAAGGGGCAAGAGCTCCGACTGATGCACGGCATACAGCTGGAGGTTGTGCGCGGCACTTGGCATCTTGCCTGCCAACCATGGCGCGGCTCCGCCTTTGCTACAAGCGCGCTTCCCGAAGTGGCAGCCGTTTGGCCGGAAAAGAAAGTATTCGACCAGCTCGCAGTCAGGGCCGCAGAAGCCCGTGATGCTCGGCCCGGCGCGTGGGTGGCCGAACCCGTGATACTCTCCCGGGGGGCTCGCGGTTTTTCGGGGAAGGACTAAGCACACCAGCATGGAATTGGAAACGGCAGGGTCGGAGAGGACGTCCGACCAGAAGTTCGCCGCCGTCGATCTGGGGTCGAATAGCTTCCACTTGCTGGTAGCGCGCCTGGAGAGCGGTCACCTGCGCCTCCTGGACAGACGCAAGGAAATGGTGCGTCTGGCGGCGGGGCTCGACAGCGATCGGAATCTCTCTGCTGCGAAGCAGGACGAAGCCGTTCTGGCTCTGGAGCGCCTTGGCGACTTGCTCAAGGGCATTCCACCTTCGAACGTGCGCGCCGTCGGCACGAATACGCTTCGAGCGGCGCGTCACGCCGAAGGCTTTCTCGAGCGAGCCAGTCGGGCCTTGGGCTGTCCCATCGACGTCATCGCGGGCAAAGAGGAAGCCCGCCTGGTCTACCTGGGGGTTGCGCACAGCTCCGCCCCGGTTGCCGGCAATCGATTGGTCGTGGACATCGGAGGCGGCAGTACCGAGTGCGTCGTTGGCGCGGACTTCGAAGCCAAGATCTGCCACAGCTTGCGCATGGGATGCGTGACGTATTCGCAGGGGTTCTTCACCGATGGGCGCATTCGGGAGGGCACGATGAAAGGGGCCATCTTTGCGGCCAGCAACGAAGTCGGAACGCTCCAGCAGGAGGTGCTCGAGGCAGGCTACGAGGTGGCGCTCGGGTCGTCGGGGACGATTCGCGCGATCAGTGAGGCGGCTCGTGAGGAAGGGTGGAGCAAAGGGGAGATCACGCCGGGCGTGCTGAGCAAGATGCGTCAACGGATGCTGGACGCTGGTCGCATCGACAAGCTCGAGCTTTCCGGAGTATCCGAGCGGCGACGCGAAGTGCTGCCAGGCGGCGTGGCCATCTTGAGCGCCATCTTCGATCGCCTACATGTCGAGAGCATGAGCTATACCGATGGGGCCCTCAGGGATGGCGTCCTGGTCGACCTGATCGGGCGTTTGGGCGTCGATGATGTTCGGGATCGGACCGTTTCGTCGTTTCAGTCTCGCTACCGCGTGGCCAAAGCGCAGGCCGACAGGGTATGGCGCCGGCTGGAAAGCTTCCTGGACCAGGTGGGTTCCTCATGGAACCTCGCCGACGCCAGGTGGCGCAAGATGGCGCGTTGGGCGGCGGCACTGCACGAAGTGGGGCTCGCCATCAATTACCCCGGGCATCACAAGCACGGCGCCTATCTAATAGAACACTCGAACCTGGCGGGTTTCTCTCGCTCGGATCAGGAGCTACTCGCGGCCTTGGTATTGTGCCATCGCCGCAAATTCCGCCACGAGGCGCTGACCGACATCCCCGGAGTGCCTGAGAAGGAGCCGGTTCGCCTTGCGGCGCTCTTGAGGCTCGCAGTTCGCGTCGAGCGGATGCGTACGCAAGAACCCAGCCCATCGGTCCAACTGAGCGTCGATGGGCGCAAGCTCGCGGTGTCCATCCGAACCGACACCAACGAGTATTCGCTGCTGGCCGCAGACCTCGAGCTCGAGGCAGAACGGCTCGAGCGTGCGAAGTTCGAACTGAGCTTCGAACGGGTGGATGGTAGCTGAGCCCGTGACGCCGCGCCGCCCCAACCTAGCTTCCCGGGGTCCCGACCCACGAGGCGAGCACCGGGTGATACTGCGCGGCTCCTTGCTTTTGCTGCGCCGCGTTCTATGGTTTGCCAACCGCGTGACCCACGCCCACAACTACTGCAATCCGGATATTCTGGTGCGCCTCGTTCAGGGGGGCAGCTCGGAAGCCATCGATCGCATCACGCGTTGCTATGGGCAGAGGCTGCTCGCGGCAGGGAATCGATACTGTCGTACCCAAGCCGAATCGGAGGACGCGGTTCAGGAGACACTTTTGCACGCGACCCTGCACCTGGGCGATTTTCGCGCCGAAGGTAGCCTGGAAGGGTGGCTCGTGCGCATCGTGGCGAGCGCGTGCAGACGCCAGTCACGCGGCAGAAAGAACGACGCCGCGTTGCACGAGAGCGATGAAGAGCTCCAGAGTCACGTCCCCTCGCCTTTCGACCTGTCCTGCCGTGGGGAACTGGCACAGGCGCTCCAGACAGCGCTGCTCGAGCTTGGTCCGACCGATCGCCTCATCGTCCTGTTGACGGAAGTGGAGGGCTGGCGGGCGCCCGAGGTCGCCGCAGAGCTCGGCCTCAGCTCCGGAGCCGTGCGGACCCGACTCGCCCGGCTGAGAGCACGCCTGCGCAGGGCGCTCACGCCTTTGATTTCGAGCGTTTGAGCCGGCATGCCGGAAAAGGCCCGGGCACCTGTAACACTTTCATGTTTGCCTGGCTCTGACGGGTATGAACGCTCCCACCGACAGGATTCTCGAAGTCAACGGACTGAATTTCGAAGCCGAAGTGCTCGCTGCAAACGGGCCCGTGCTGATCGATGTGACGGCGGAGTGGTGCGCACCGTGTCGCACAGCCGAGCCCGTCGTGCGCGAGCTGGCCCGCGAGCATGCCGAGCGGCTCAAGGTCGTGCGCATTGACGGCGAAGCGTCGCCCGAGCTAGTGGCCCAGCTTGGCGTGCGCGGTTTTCCCACGTTCGTCTTGTACGAAGGAGGTAGCGAGGTGAAGCGCCAAGCCGGCTTCGGGGGTGCGCGTTCGCTGCGCGCGCTCGTCGCTGAATGAACTCCAGGAGGCTAGCCGGCACGCTGCGCCGAATCGCTGCATCCCGCCCGGCAGTGAGGCAGGCAAGCCAGCGACGTAGCACCCTTGGGCTCGACTTGGCGAGCGGGGTCAGCCCGCCTCGGGCTCAGCCAGCAAGCGCTGAGCGGCGAGCACCAGAAACATGAAGTTGCTGCCCCCGCCGCCGATCACGTACTCCGACTGCTGCCAGAAGAAGGGCCAAACCTTCAACTCGGGGAAGTCGGGGCGAATCAACGCGGTGCCCGAGCCCACGCCGCCGGGAATGTAGCTCCAATCCGCCCGGTTGGCACCATAGGCAACAGTGAGCGAATGGGCGCCTACCCCGGAGACGAAGGAAGCAGTGTTCACTCCGGGGTGATTGCCGAGAACGAAGTTGAGCGCATTCAACAGGGTGCGTTCGTCGAAGATCTTCGGCCAGCCTCGATGCAGGAAGTACTGAGGTACTCCAAACTGCTGGATGCCCCAGCCTGCGCCCCAGATGTTGGGCGTGTAGGGCACGCCAAAGGGGGTCTGCTTGCTCTGCGCTTCGATTTTCTGATGAAACGCGAGCATGGCCTCTCGGAGGTGGGACAAGAAGTTGCCATCCTTTATTTTGGGAAGCAGCCTCCCGAGGACCCAGCCGCTCTGTTCGACATGGGTCAGCACGTCGCCCTCGTGAGCCAGAAGCTCCTTCACATAGTCCGGATCGCCGGTGGTCAGCGCGAGCTCGGCCAGCGCCTCCACGCGCTTGGGAGCGACAGCGTCGTCTTTGGCGCCGCGATCTCTTTCGAACAGCTGCCGGGCGGCGGCCAGGCAGCGACGTGAAAGGCCGGGATTGTAGCTCGATAGTGCGCGCGCGGCGGTGGCCAGCGCGGCAGCGACTTCCAACTCACGCGCCGGGTTTTCCTCCGTGAACACCCAACGGTCATCCGGGGGCGTCTGTCCTTCGCGGAGCCGTGCCTGGCGCGGCACTGGCTGGAACCGATCGCCCGGACCGCTCAAAGCCTCGAGCAGATCCGCTCCTCTGGGCCTGCTGGGGGTGCTTTCCTGGCGATACACGCGGCCGTCCGTCATCGCGGCCGCGTCACCCAGGAGCACGTACTGCCGGTTCGTCGGCGAAATGATACCGCGATACAACCGCCCGAGGCTCGCATAGCCGCCCAAGAGCGTGAGCACCCCATGCTCGATTTGCTGCAGCACGTCGGGCTTCCCGTCAGGCCGGTGCAGTTCGACCACCTGCTCGCCCTGATCGATGCTGGTTGCATCGTAGTCGACGCCGAACTCTTCGTGGATCTGCGAAAGGACGCGGACGGTGCCCGCCTGCGACTCGACACGAAGATCGTAGTCGCCAGCATCATGCCAGCCGCCCACGTCGAGGCCGGGTACCGGCTCGCCAGGTCGATACTTGGTCAGCGTGCTGCTGCCTTGTACGTAGCCGTCGAAGTGGTTCAGATCGGTCGGAGCCATTCGCGCGTCGTCTTCATGGCAGCGGTCGTGCCAGACCCGATAGCGATCGTTGACCCTCATGTGGCACATCTGGACGGGCAAGAAATATTCGAGCGTCGGTTGCCACACATGGCGGGTGAAGATGTCCTCGCCGATGCGAAACAAGTTGGACTCCTGAGCGCCGTACTTCACTAGATACGTGCCGGGCGTCCTCTGTTGGCTGAAGTCGAAGGTGAGGTAGTGGTAGCGGAGGAAGTCGCCCCACACTTTGGGCGTACCCCGCTCGACGACTTCACGTGCTCCTGATTCCGTGACGCGGACGAGCACCGCCTCGGAAACGCGAGTGTCGTGCCGGTCGAGTTCGATGACGGCGAGCTTCTGCTGTTTCGGATGGTAGCCGACCTGAGACAGATGAACGACGGGCGTGTACATCCAGCTGGCCAGCGCCGTCGGATTGACCCTCCACTCCAGCGCGCGTTCGGTCGATTCTTTAGGCAGCTCGGCGCGTACGATGAACCAACCGTTGTTGTGTTCGGCGCGGCCGTCCAACAGCTTCAGCGGGCCACCGTGCACGGCCTCGATGGACATGTGGAGGGCCGGCGTGTCCGGGGCAATGCTCAGGTGCCGGCCCGCAGCCAGCGGCTGGGCTTGCACACGCCCCTGATCGTCGCGAAACACCGGACCGTTCAACTGGCGCGGGAAGCTTCCGGTTTTGCCATCGATGCTGTAGCTCTTGCCGAAGTACTCGCCCGGAAATAGCTCCAGGTTGAATCCCACGCGTCCGACCCACGCCTCCGGCAAGGGTTCGTCCAGATCGACGATGATACGGAAGGCTGGTCCGTCGGGCTCGACGCGCACCCGGTAGTTCAACTTCAAGTCCGGGTAGACGAGCGGGTTGAAGCCCTTTCTATCTTTATCCGGATCGGGGAAGCTGAGCCTCGCGACGATGTTCTGGGCCTTGGTGTCCACCTGCCGCTCGTTCAGCTTCGGCACCGGTTGCCACTGCCCCGGCGTCGGCTCGAGGCGCAGATCACCGTTGGCGGCAGTGCGGACCCCGTTCTGGATCACGGTGACGCCTCCCTGGTGACCTTCGGGATAGAAGTCACTGAAGACCATCACGTCGAGCCCGGGACGCTCGAAATATTCGGCCTCGTTGAGCTTCAATGAGGCAGCAGCAGGCGCAGCGGTGGACGCAACTTGCGCGGCTGACGTGGCAGGCGGTGGAGCGGACGCAGGGGGGGCGCTGCCTCCGCATCCGAAGACGAGGATGCACGAACCAAGGGTGCTGAGCTTTTGCATGAATGGCGAGACGTTCGCTCGAACCGAGGGCCAGGTCGGGCGATGGCGTAGGCCGCGCAGGATGCTGGAAGGTTCACGTCCGCGCAAGCGCGCCGGACGCACGCGTTGACTCGGCGAACCTACATGAGTTTCCGCCGGGAAATTCCGCGATGCCGCGCTTGCTCGTCAGGGTGTGGTGAGGCGGCACGCGCCCGATTACCATCGCAGCATGCCGCCCAGCACTTCGACGCGCCAGCAAGTCACTGCTTTGAAGACCTTGTGGGGAGCCCTCTTGAGCTCGACGCTCATGTTCTTCGCTGTTGGGTATATCCTGGCTTCGCAGCGTGGCGCGGCGTCGACTCCCGAGTTCGCGCTCTTGCCGGTGTTGGCGGTTGCCGCATTGGGGGTGGCACTCGCGAGCATCTTGCTGCCACCCGTGGTGCTGCGTCGCTCGCTCGAGTCGTTGAAGCTCGAAGTCATCGAGTTGCCCGCCGCAGAGCGTATGTTCAATGACTCACCGCGGCGCGCGCGCCGGTTCAAAGACGGCTCCTCGGCGCGGGTCGAGCTGTTCAGACATGTGCAACCGGCGTTCCTTTTGGGCGTGGCACTCGCGGAAGCCGTGGCGCTGTTCGGGCTGGTGCTCTGGCTCCAGGGATTTCACGGTGTGCACGTGGTTGGATTCTTCGTGGTGGCGTGGCTGTTGATCTTGAGCAAGTTCCCGAAGCCGGCAGCCTTCCAGCGCCAACTGGAAGCCATCTACGACGCCGATCTCGTGGATTGAGGCCATCCCTGCTTATTCGATCTGGTCTTTAGCGTGTTGGGTGGGGCAGGGAGTCCGTGCTCGCCAGCGCCTTCAGCGCCTCTCCCGTGACGCGGCAGATGCGCCAGTCCGGCAGCACCTGGGCGCCGAGCCTTTCGTAGAATCTGATGGCGCGGGTGTTCCAGTCGAGGACCGACCACTCGAATCTACCATAGCCCCGCGCGGCCGCGATGCGCGCTACTCCGCCTATCAACGCTTTGCCCACCCCGGCTCCACGCTCTTCCTCTTTCACGAACAAGTCTTCGAGATACAGACCCGGGCGTGTCATGAACGTGGAGTAGCTGGTGAAGTACAGCGCGAATCCGAGCGCGCGCCCGGCTCGCTCGGCGAGCAAGGCTTCGGCGGCGGGGCGCGGACCGAACAGGTCGTGCGCCAGGCTTTCGGGGCTGCCGGTCAGCGTCTGCTCCAGCGCTTCGAAGCGCGCGAGCTCGCGGATCAGCTCGAACAGGGTCGCCTCGTCTCCGGGGCGCGCGGGTCGGACAGAAAAGTTCATGGCCACGGCTCCAATCTTGGTGCGGTGCTCGCCATGGCGCCATGGAACCGGGGCTATCGTGCGGCGAGGCGACAGGCGGGCAAAGTCGATTCACACTACTAGCATGAATGCAGTGGGACGTTTCTTGGGGGGCCCTGCGCTCGTGGGTTTTTTCTCGTTGGTCACCAGCGTGAATGCCCTGGCGCAAGAGTGCGAGACCGACGCCGATTGTGGCCATGGTTTTCAATGCATCCACATGGCTGCCGGCAACTCGGCCGTCACGGGGGCTGGCGGGTCGAGCATGCCCGACCCCGAGTGCGGTGATGGTGTTTGCGACAGCAGCTCGGAGGATATCGAGAGCTGTCCCGAGGACTGCGATACGATTCAGTATTGCGCAGTGGCCGAATGCAGCTCGGATGATGATTGCGCTGAAGGTTACGAATGCGGGCCCGAAATAGGAAGCAACAGCGCGACCACGGCGTCGGGCGGGACTGCGGGCTCGAGCTGCGGGGACTCGGTCTGTGGCCCCGACGAAACGAACCAGAACTGTCCGGAGGACTGTCGAATCTGGCGCGAGTGTCAGCCCGCGCACACTCCCTGCGAGTCCGACGGCGACTGTGTCGAGGGTTTCTATTGCAACAAGGCTGACTCGGGCGGTTCCAACTTTGGCACCAGCGCAAGCAGTGACAACGATGCTGGAAGTTCGAGCGTTTCGAGTGACGGTGCTTCCAACGGCAGCGACGGACGGAACACCAGCAGCGACGCAGGCGAGTCCGGTACCTCGTCGAGCACCAACGGTGGCGATGAATCTGCGGGGGCGTCCGGTCTATGCTGGCCCGAGCAAGGTGACGTGGGTTCGTCGAGCACCAACGAGGCGAACAGCTCGACCTCGACGGGGCCCGTCACTTCCGGAAGCAACGAGGCGAACGGCAACGCCAGCGGGAGCAACGGCGCGGGCGGGGGGCTCAACAACGCTGCCAGCGATGCGGCATCCGGGAGCAGCAGCGACGGTGGTGGTGGCAGCAGCGGCGGCGACGAAGAGGACGAGGCGGGCTGTTCGTGCTCGAGCCTAGCTGCCGCGAGGTCGAGTCGGTGGTTCGGCGCGCTGTTCGGGCTCGGTCTACTGGGAGTCGCACGCAAGCGTCGGCGCGCCTAATGACAAGCAAGACGTTTGTCGCGACCAATCAACGAAGGCGAGGACTAGCAGGCATCTGCGCGGGCGCCTCCTCGCGCCCTTGCAGGATGACCGCCTAGCTGGTGCAATATTACGAATCCTCGGCAACTGAGCGAGCCGCGCAGCTCATCGCTGCCTCCGGCAGGTCCCATGCAAGCAAAAATCAGCCAGCGAACCTCCTCCGACCAGCAACCGAACGAAATACATGCGGTCGCCCCTGGGTTTCAGCCAGGTATCATCGGGTACATGCACCAGATGAAGCCCGCTGTCTCTTGCCTTCTCTTCTCGATCGCGCTCGGCGCGATCAGCGGTTGTGGGTCGGACGGCCCGGCCACCTCGACCAGTGGCAGCAGCAATAGCGGAGCGTCGAGCAGCGGCCTCTCGGGTGCGGGAGGCACGATGGCGACGGACGCCACGTCGGGCGCCAGCGCGATCACCGGGGTGGGAGGAGCGGGGGCGACCGCGAGCGGAGCAGAAACGGGGACGGTCGCAGGCACGACCGCTGCCGGCGCGACCGCCGCAACGGGCGTAGGCGGCGGGACATCTACCAGTGCCACCTCGCTAGGCACCGACGGCGGTACTACTGCTGCGGGGGGCGCTCTTGGCGCGACGGGGACGCCCACGACGACCGGCGCGGGTGGAGCGAGCACGACAGCCACGACTACCGGCGGCGGCGGCTCCGGCGGCAGTTTCGACGTCCCCTTCATGTTGGGAGCCGACATCTCCAGCGTACAAGAGAATAGCTACACTTTCGTGGACACCGACGGACAGACCAAGAGCATTTTCGAACTGCTCAAGAACCACGGGTTCAACGCCATCCGCATCAAGGCTTTCGTCGACCCGAGCGCGCCGTACGGGTACGCGTCCACCGCCAACGGGTGCATGGGCATGCCCGAAGCTTACGGCGACAAGGCGCACATCATCGACTTTGGCAAACAGATCAAGGCCGCCGGGATGGGTTTCCTCCTCGACTTCCACTACAGCGACACCTGGGCGGACCCCGGCAACCAGATCATCCCCGACCCGTGGCGCAATCCGGGCTCGATCAGTGAGCTCGCGAGCGACATGAAGGCTTACACCGTCGACGTGCTGAGCGCGGCCGTCGCAGCCGGAGCCAGGCCCGACATGGTCCAGGTCGGCAACGAAATCACGCCCGGAATACTGATGCACGTGCCCGGCTCGGATACGGATTGCTGGGGCAACAACCCGAGCAGCGCCCCCATAGGCGGCAGCACCTCCAATTGGGACAACCTGGCCGCGTTGCTCAAGGCGGGAATCGAGGGCGTGCGCGAGGTCGATTCCAACATCAAGGTCATGCTGCACATCGAAAACACCGACGACGTGGACGGCGTTCGATGGTGGGTGGACAATGCCACCTCGCACGGCGTCGAGTTCGACGTGCTCGGCCTGTCCTGCTACACCGCGTTCCAGGGTCAACCCTCCGTCTGGCGGAACACGTTCGATGCTATCGCCTCGGAACACCCCGAGCTGAAGTTCGTGATCGCCGAGTACAACCCCAACCGCACCGAGGCCAACACAATCATCCACGACCTGCCGAACGGGCAAGGCCTCGGGACGTTCTTTTGGGAACCCACGCGCAGCGGCGAGTGGGGCAACTCCATGTTCACTCAACAGGGCCAAACGCTCACGGCCAACAGCTCCGACTTTGCCGAGTACGACAGCCTCCGCTCCACGCTCGGGCTCTAGCGAGCGTTCCAGGGCCCTTACGCCAATCGTCGCAGTTCGTGTGCCGTCCGTCGCCGCACACCGCCGTGCGCTAGAGATCAACTAGTCGAGGGTCGCGATCGGGCTGGTCGCCACCGGTCAACGCTGGCAGGCTATGGCCGGTGAGTCTGGCATACGGCAGCGTCCTCTTCGTCCATTCGTATTTGCGCTGGGTGGTTCTGCTCCTGGCCGTAGCGGTCGTGGCGCGCAGCTTTGCGGGTTGGCGTGCCGCACGCGTGTGGTCGTCCGCCGACGAACGAGTGCATCACGGCTTCGTCTGGTCGATGCGAATCCAGTTCGTGCTCGGCCTGCTCCTGTACGTCGTTCTCAGCCCCATTAGCGGCGCCTTCTTCGCCCACCCGGGTGCGTCCATGAAGGTCGGAGAGCTGCGCTTCTTCGGTCTCGAGCACGTCAGCGTCATGCTGATCGCCGTGGCCATCGCGGACATCGGGCGCGCTCGCTCGAAGAGGCTCAGCGTCCCCCGCCTCCGGCAGCGGCGGGTGTTCATCACCACTCTCGTCTCACTGCTGCTCATGCTCGCCGGCATACCGTGGCCTTTCATGCCGACCAAACGTCCCCTCTTCAGAAGCCCCTCGGGCGCCCTCGCTACGCAAGCGCACACCCCACCGGCTCTGCGCTGCCCGCCCGTCTACACCCTGCGGTGCGCCTCCTGCCACGGCCCCCGGGGCAAGGGTGACGGTGTGCTCGCTGCCTCGCTGGAGACCAGGCCACGCAGTTTCGTGGATGCCTCCTGGCTCGACTCCCGCAGCGACGCCGACCTACGCAACATCATTCGCGACGGCGGCGCCAAACACGGTCTCAGCCCGCTGATGCCTCCGCACACGAACCTCGACGACGCCCAGATCGACGCGCTGGTCATCTGCATTCGCGCGTTCCGCTGACTACTGGCTTCAAGCCGAAAGGCACATGGGTACTGTCGCGCTCAGGGAGACCATGCGATGCTCGGTTCGTGGCTGACTTGACGCTCTATGACTACTGGTACTCGGGCAACGGCTGGAAGGTGCGAACCCTGTTGCGCTATCTGGGTCGCCCGTTCCACATTCGCTGGGTGGATATCCTGACCGGCGAACAGCACGAGCCTTGGTTCCGCTCGAAGAATCCGGTGGGTCAGATTCCGGTCGTCGAGGACCCATCGGGTCGGATCTGGACCGAGTCCAATGCAATCCTGGAGACCTTTTCGGAGGGCACCGTGCTCCTGCCGGAAGGGCACCCGCGACACCAGGTGAGGGCCTGGCTGAACTTCGAGCAGACCTGGGTGGATGGTGTGATTTCGCGCGCGCGTTTTCGACGCTCATTTCCGGAGGCCATCCCGACCCCTCCAGCCTTCTTCGCGGCGTGGCACGCCGAAGGAGAGCGCGCTCTGCAGATCCTCGAGGCACACCTCGAATCCGCCAAGTTCATGGTTTCGGATCGCTTCACTGTGGCGGACATTGGCTTGTACGCCTACGTCCATGTCGCCCAGGAGGGTGGGTTCAGCCTGGCGGATTACCCTGCGGTCGGCGCCTGGCTCGAGCGCGTCGCTGAAGAGCCCGGCGTCCTTCCGATAGGAAACAACCCGGAGGCTGCCGAGGAAGTTGCGAAGTGATGCCACGGGGAATGAAATTGCACACCACGCGCCTGCCAATTGAGCGGTGAGCGAGCCCAGCGACTCTTTTCCTGCGGGGCCTGGGTGGCTAGGATGCGCTGCATGAGGGCCGAGTTATCGTCTGCGTGAATGCAGCGCGTTGCCGGGCTCGAAGCCAGGCGCGCTCCGTGCGCGCCACCGGTTTTTGCTCGATGCGTGTCGGTCCGCTGCGAGTCGATGGCTTCAAATTATGTGAGTTTCGCAAATATTATACGTGCAATATGCATGTAATTGGTGCGCTCTGCGGCGCGCTGTCCGTTTCCAAGCCACGTGTACCACCTGAATTCCCGGATGGCGCCGTGCTAAGAAGAACCGGTGGCGCGGAAGAAAGCCTTGCGGACGGTCCCTGCCTTCGAACGAGCCGAGGTTCAGGAGGCTTTTGCTCTGCTCCCCCCGCACGCTCGCGACAAGCTGCTAGAGCTGCGGTCGCTGATCTTCGAGACGGCCGCGAAGACACCTGGCGTCGGGCCGCTGGAGGAAGCACTGCGCTGGGGTGAGCCCAGCTATCTGACCACCAAGAGCAAATCCGGAACGACCATCCGCATTCACTGGAAGCCGCGACGACAGGACCGTTGTGCCATGTACGTGCATTGCCAGACGAACTTGGTCGCGCAATACCGTCTGCGCCATCACGATTCTCTGGAGTTCGAGGGCAACCGCGCGGTCCTATTCCCGGTCGAGGGACCTCTGCCCGTGATGGCTCTGCGTGATTGCATCGAGCTGGCCCTGACCTACCACCGGAGTTCAGAAGGCGTAGCCGGCACCTAGCTCGAACCGCAAGATCAGGTCTCCACCCTCGTTGGGCTCGGGCGCGTTGAATTGCTTCGACACGCTCCATCTCAAGTTCAAGTTCACCTCGTCGTTCCGCCCGACGTACAGCCCCATATCCACGCCGGGTCCGACCGAGAACCCGCTCGGCAGGCGAGTCCGAACCATGACTTCCGATTCGGTTGGGACGAGCACTGCTCCGCGACTGAAGGTCATCCATGAAAGCAACAGGTTCGGCCCCACGGTGTAGCGACCGAACGGTCCGAATAGGTGGGTGAAGTCCACGCTCACGTTCGTCAGCCCGCCCAGCTCCTGGCTCGGCCCGTCCCCATAGTTCGCCGACATCCAGTGGCGCCCGCCGCTGAGCCGAGCTTGGAGCCCCAGGTGTGGCGCATAGTGGCGCCGAAGCGCCATCCCGACGTTGAAACCGAATCCGCCAATCTGGCGGTCGTCCACATCCAGATCTCCTCCGGAACCCGCCAGCGGCCGGGTGTATGCGGTGTCCATCAAGAGCAATCCGGTCGAGGCGAACACTTCAATCTGAAGCTTTCTCGAGCTCGGGCCGGGTTCGGGGGAGGGGGCCGCGACGGGCTGGTGCCTTTCGCGCTCGTCGGACCCGGCGAGCGGCTTTCCTTCGGCAGCGCGCGCTTCGGCTTGTGCCGAGGTCGCCGGGGAGTAGCTCGCGCCGACCAGCAGAGCGGCGTTGCAGCAAACCCAGCATGCCCTTCCGTCCATTATGATGAGGCAATCTCATACGGAATCGCGTTGCGCAAGGGTGCATCGCTCTCGCGTTCGGTTGGTAGAGGAGGTGCCCTAGCGCTCCGCTGCTTCGACAGCGTGAGATTCGCCCAGCGTCCGAA
The DNA here is from genome assembly GCA_963809955.1 of uncultured delta proteobacterium. Lineage (GTDB taxonomy): Bacteria > Myxococcota_A > Polyangia > Polyangiales > Polyangiaceae > JAICQQ01. The sequence goes on along the minus strand of CAWELQ010000019.1, from coordinate 125,457 downwards.
CATGCGCGAGCGCCGAGGGGGTTTGGCAGCCGACGATTGCGGGCGCCTCCTGGATCAAAGCCGGATTGCTCAGGGCTTCTACCATGAACAGGGCGAAGTCGATGCGGCGTGTCAGGTTGCTCTTCAAAACGGGGTCGCCCACGTGACGGCTCCAAACCGGGAGACCTTGGCTTTCGCCCTCTTCGAGGTCGCTGCCGCGGACCACGGTCCAGGCGCGGTCACTGGCGAAGATCCGTCTGCAGGCCTCGACCTGATCGTCGAGTTCCACGAGTCGAGCAGCACGCGCCAGCCAGCCCAGCAGCTTGATCGCCGTGAGAAATGTTCGCGAGTACGTGTCTTGACCGTCGCGGGTGATATGCCAACCGCAAGAGAACACCAGGCGCGCATGCCGAGGTGCGAAGTCGAGAACCGCCTGCGCCGTACCCGACGCGTACTGCTGGACTCCCCAGGGGGCGAGCACCGTGAGCACCCCGTCGCAGCCCGTGACTGCGCGGCGGATCACGTCGCGGTCGTTCGTCATCCCGGCGATCACCGTGATGCGGCCTCGGAAGGGCTCGAGCTTGGCCACGCTCTTGTCGCGACACACCCCCACCACCTGGTAGCCGCGCTCCAGGGCGTGTTGGACCATGTAGCGACCCAGCTTGCCGGAGGCCCCGACGATGCAGACCTTTCGGATCGCTGGCGCGGTGGTCGCCGGGTCGGCCTTTGTGTGCGGTGCTGTCGAGCTTGGGCTTTTGTCGAGTGATTCTAGTTGGTTGGGCATCAAGGCCTCCTTGTCTGTGGAGCCTGGTTCGCCGCGGCGACCAGTGAAGAAGGATCTACTTATGCACAGATGAATTCGCAATTGACATGTTTGTATCTGTGCTATGCGTTTTTGCATGGACTGGCGAGCGATTCGCTTCGATTGGAACCACGCACGCGCGTTCCTGGTCGCGGCGGAAGAAGGCTCGTTCTCGGCTGCCGGTCGCGCCCTGCAGATGGCCCAGCCCACCATCGGGCGACAGGTAGCGGCCCTGGAAGAGGCGCTGGGTGTGCTGCTTTTCGAACGGGTCGGCAACGCGCTCGAACTGACGTCGGTTGGGCTCGATCTCATGGACCACCTGCGGGTGATGAGTGACGCGGCGACCCGTGTGTCGTTGACCGCCACGGGAAAGTCCCTTTCGATCGCTGGAACGGTTTGTATCACCGCCAGCGAGTTGATCGCGGCGCACATCCTTCCGCCGATCATCGGCCGCTTGCGTCTCTCTCACCCAGGTATCGAGATCGAGATCGTGGCTTCGAACAGCGCGCGAGACTTGAGGCGACGTGAAGCTGACATTGCAGTTCGCAACTTCATGCCGACGCAGCCCGACTTGGTGGCAAGGAAGATTGCCGAGCGCTGCGCTCGACTCTACGCGACGCCTGCGTATCTCGAACGCATCGGCAACCCGAAAACGCCGGACGAGCTCCGCCGCGCCGAGTTCTTCGGGTTCGACCGCAGCGAGATGATGATCCAGGGCCTGAAGAAACTCGGTCTGGACTTGAGCTCGGACAATTTCCCGATCATCACCGAGAACCACCTAGTGCAATGGGAGCTTGCGAAGCAGAGCGTGGGAATCTGCGTCGTGATGGACGAGGTGGGCGACGCCGAACCGCTCGTACAACGGGTGTTGCCAGAGCTGCCACCGCTACCGGTGCCGCTCTGGCTCGTCACGCACCGTGAGCTCAATACCAGCCGGCGCATCCGCGTGGTCTTCGATCTGCTCGCAGCGGGGCTGAGCAAGCCCTCGGGCGCTGTCGAATGACTCCCTCCGCTTTTCGAAGCCAACTGCGGCACCTGCGGCTACTTGCCGACTGCGGGCACGCCCGCTGCGCGTCCCAACACTGAGCAGCAAGCCGACAGATTCGCGGAGGCGTCCGAGGCCTTTCGACCCGCCCGGGCCGGCACCGCGACCAGGACGCAAGCCGAGCTCGGCAGCATTCACCAACAGCCGATGCGCTCGGTCGAAATAGCAACGTCGTCGTACCACACGTCCGTTGCGGGCCCCGCATACTTCTCGAAACCGAAGCTCACGGTATCGTAGTCGTCCTGCAGCCAGTCGAGGTGATGCAGATCCGGGATCTCCTGCGACTCGAGCCAAACGTCGATCTCGGTGTTGGCGTGGTCGAGCAGGACCTCGACACAGCGCCATTCGCCCGCGACCAACCCCGGGCCAATGACCATGTCCTGCCAGAAGGCTTCGTTCGATAGGTAGCCCCGGTCGCCTTCCTGCTGGTTGATGTCCAACATCTGCTCGTGGACCCCGACCCTGGTTTCGTAGGGATCCGTGCCCGAACCGTCCGGGTAGTACCCTGCCTTGAAATAGGTGTTGTGCCCGCTCTGCATGGGCTCGGCGAGCCTCAGGTAGGCGCGCAGGTACAGACGTTGCTCGGGCGAGGGCAGGGGTGCCCCCTCGTGAACGAACATGGTCTGGTAATCGTCGTCGCCCCCGTGCACGTGGATCGACCGAGTGCCGCTGTGGGCCGCCACGCTCGAGTCCACCTCCACGGTGCCCTGCCCCACCTGCTGGATTTCCCAGGCCGAGCCGCTGGGCCAGCTCTGGGCATCGGCAGCTTCGAAGTCATCGCAGATGAGCATTCCGGGGGCCTGACACGGGTCGCCGCCTCCACCCATGCCGCCAGCGCCGCCGCTTGCCGTGCTTGCCATCGACGCGGTGGAAGGGGAGCCCCCGGCAGAGCTGGACGCCACGCTGGCCGTCTGGCTGTTGCCGGTCATCGAGCTGCTGGTCGACGTAGAAGCCATCGTGGTCGCCTCCGCCGTAGTCGTCGAAGTCACCGTCGTGACCGTTGCCGTCGTGCCTCCGGATGTGGCAGCGCTGGTTGTCGAGTCGTGCGTACCGTCACTGCTGGTGGCCACCGAGCTGGCTGCCGCGCCCCCCGCCCCCGACTTCGTTCCTGGTTCGGGATCCGAGTTGCTGCACGCGGCACTCATGAAGACCAGGCACAGCACCGAGCTAGGGAAGTTCATGGGATGGGTAGGCAAGATCGCTCTCGGCATCGAGCTTGCCATGCTGACACACAATTCGAAAAATGGCCGGCTCTTACTCGAGCGACTGCTTTCGCGCCAGCTTTGTTCCAGGGGCTCGTCGCGTCTGGTCGAAGGCATCGGACCAGATGCGATTGCTTTCGATCAGCTGCTTCGAGGCAAACACCGCAGAGAGCCCAGTGTTCGCTGCCGCTCGCGCGCCCGGCACCTGATTTCCGAGGCTGTTCAGCTCGGCGTCATCGTTGGCGCGGTACACCTCGATTCCCGGAGGCAACGAGCGCGTGATCACGGTCATCTGTGTGTTGGAAAGCCGCACCAAACCACCGGCAATGGGGTTGACGGAAATGGCGCGTTCGTCTGCCGGAGGCGCAGCCACGGCGAGGTTGCGTCCCATGCTGGCATGCACCACCTGTATGTCGAGCAGCCCCAGCAGTGTGGGCATCACGTCGACGCTGGAGCAGGGGCCGTGCAGGCGTTGGGGCGTGAGCGAGCGCAGCAGATTCGGATGCCCCGGGCTCCACAACACGAGCGGGGTGTGTACGTTTTCCGCGTACAACGCAGAGGCGGGCAAGACGTTGCGCGCGTGCAGCTCGCCCGGATGCCCGTGGTCGCCGCTCAAGACGACCAGCAGGGGACGACGCCCCGGCGCTGCCTCCAACGCATCGATGGATCGAATCAACCTACCGAGCGCCTCGTCGACATAGCGACTCGTGGCTCTGACCTTGCGCCAGGTGGGCGTGGTTGCCGGACCGCGATCGTAGCTCGGGTCGGGCAGCGCGTACGGATGGTGATTGGTGATGCTCTGCGCAAGCACGAAGAGAGGAGGATCGTGCGGCGTACGCGAGCCCAGCAGTTGGCCGATCCGAGCAAAGAGTGCTTCGTCGAGCAGACCCCACTTGCTGACGCGAGGGGCACTTCCCAGCGCGCGTTCGATCTCGTTGGCGCCCTCGACATGCTCGAAGCCGATGTGCTTGGCAAACTCGCCCTGGTGGTCGAAGTGCGGGTCCCCGTTCTGGAGCATCAGGGTTTGGTAGCCGACCTCGTTCAGGACCCGAGGCAAGCAACGGGCTGCGAGCTCGGGATATGCCCGGGTGATGACCGCTCCGTAGTGCGGAAGCAGCGAACACACCGCCGACACGAAGCCCGGGGCCGTCTGCACGCCCGCGGTTTGGTACTGAGTGAAGTGCCGAGCGTCGGCGCGTGCCGTCAAGCGTTCCAGCTCCGGCGCTATGGGGTCGCTTTCACCTTTGCCGTGCGAAAGCACCCGGGCGGGCAGACCCTCGAGCTCCAGCACCAGCACATTGGGTGTGAGGGAGTCGGTCCCACTGCAATCCTGGTCGCGGCCATCGGCGGGCAGATCTTCGGCGCCCGGGTGTACGGTGGCGTCGTCGTCTTTGCAGTCGACCGCCAGCGAAAACCCATCGCCATCGCGATCCACGTCGCAGCCTTCTTGCTTCGGAAGGCTTTGGCACAGCGCATGGGGAGTTCCTCGCACCAGCGGGAAGTGGTCGGATACGAAGCGCTCGCCGCGGCTGGCAGTTGGAGTCAAGATTGCCGCGCGCAAGTTGGTGTCCGGTGGCAGCGCGAACGGCACGCTCCTGGTTTGAAACCAGAGCCACGAAGCGCCATCGGCGTGGGAGACCTGCATGGTGCGTCGATCTACAGTGGCCAACGCCTGCGCGGACGCGATGAATACGATGCCGAGAGCCGCGCTGGCCAGACGACGCGAAAATGGGAACCTGGCCGACGCCTGGCGGGGCGATCGAGCGAGCAACACGAACGCTCCGACGCTGATGAACAGTCGGAATACCGACCCTGCGATCGCGACGGGCGACTCGATGTCGGTCGTCTCGAATGGATCGACCAAGTAGTTCAGCATGACCGTATCTGCTGGCACATTCAGCGCCGCCATCACACTCAGATTGACCGAGGCGAGAGCCACGAGCACCGCGAGCAGGGCGAGACGCCAGGCGCGCCAACGGTCAGGAATCAACAACCAAACCAATACGGCGCAGCCGGCGTCCTGCAGCGCGCCGGCCGGAAGAGCGCTGCTGGCGGCTCTCCAATACACGTCGCTCTGGTCACCCAACCAGATGAAATCTGCCCTGAGCAGCGCCCCCACCATGACATAGGCGGTGATCAACCTGGGCCCGGGTTGCGAAAGCCACCGGCGGCAGGCGCGCAGCCACGCTCCGACCCTCTTCCCACCTTGAGTCACCCATCCGAACATATTTCACCGAAACGTAATCCAAAAGACACGGTTTCGGTCATAAAAAGTCGCAGCTGCTTGCTAGGCGCCTCTGCGTTTTGGCGGCGCCGTGTTAGCCGTGGGCGGAAGTTCTCCGCTGACTCAGCGTACCGTTCCGCGGTTCGGCCATTTCGAACCGGCGGTGCTGCCATTTCGAACCGGCGGTGTTGCTCGTGGGAGCTTCCTCGTTGGCACACCCCTGATTGGTAGTCGGGTCAAGCGGGTTGCTCGAGAGAGGGAAGTTTCGCATTCGCATTCGCATTCGTGACCGCGACCGTGGCCGGGAATTGCGTGGCCGCGACCATGACCGGGGAGGCAGGCGCGTGCCAGCAAAGCTGGCACTGGCGCCTGCAGGCTCAGAATGGCCCGTTGCCGCTCGAGACTCCGGCTCCGGGTTCCTCGACACGCGATTCCGTTCGCCCCTGCGTGCGGGCTCAGAAAAGGAGAATCCCGTGATGAAACTCGAAGTCCTCAACCTCGCCCACTGAGCACAGCGCTTCGGGCGGGCCTCGGCGTTGTCGATGCCCGCCCGGCCCACGCGGTCTCTGCTCCGGGTGCGATCCCGTACACCGTCACCGCCACGGCCTTCCGAGCACTGCTGCGCACGGTGCTCGGGGCCATGCTGTGGGGCCGCGCTGGCACGCAGCGGGCTCCACCGATCGAGGGTGCCTCGTTGGCCGAGCTGGTTGTCGGCAAGTCTTTTGGCGCGTAAGGTCGGCCGCGCGCCAGCTGTTGGGCTTGCCATGTCAGGATGAGGACGGTGTTGACCTATCGGAGCGTGCAGGAGGTGGATCTCGAACGTCTCGAGGAATGGCTCGGCTCGGAGATCTGGCCCTTCCATCATCGCGTGAGCCCGTCTCCTGCGTGGGTCCGAGAGCGCGCCACCGAGGGATACTTCTGGGGACCCCGGGCTCGGACGTTCCGGGGTTTTGTGGACTGGGCGGACGCTCGCGAGGCAACGTCGACATGAGTCTGGCGTATGTGTTCTGGCACTGGAGGCAGGCAGGTGTCCTGCGGCCAGATTACGAACGTCGGCAGCGCGCCTTTCATGCGGCTCTTGCCCGAGCTCCCTCCGCCGGCTATTCGAACTCGCTCAGCTTCAGAGTGGTCGGCGCGGACTGGGCGGCGGGTGGCGCGGAGGCCTACGAGGATTGGTACCTATTGGAGAGCTTCGAAGCCCTCGGTGCGCTGAACGAAGCCGCCGTGAGCGCGGGTCGCAAGCCTCCCCACGACGAGGCGGCAGCCGTCTCCGCCGGCGGGACCGCGGGGCTGTATCGATTGCTGGGCGGCAGCCTCGGGTCGCAGCCGGTGCGCGCCTACTGGTTCGACAGGCCACCACGCGCCTCGACTGCCGAGGTGTCCGCTCGGCTCGCACCACTGCTCGACCGGGACGGGGCATGGCTGTGGATGAGGCAGATGGTGCTCGGTCCGGCGCCCGAATTTTGCCTGCACGCGAAGGAGCCCGTGCGCCTGCCGGGCCCCTTCGACCCGCATGCGATCGAGCTCGGGCAGATCTGGCCGGTGGCTGGCGATTCGCCGTACTGAGGTCATCACTCAGCAACGCTCCCGTCTCCCACCGCGGGAGCCAAGCGCTGCTCACTGCGTGCTTCGCGAGAGTTTCGTGCCTCCGAGTTCTGGTGTGCGTTGCGCCAGCGGTGCACCTCGCGTAGGACGAGCCCGTGGACGCGGTGTTGTTCGATCTGGATGGTACACTCAGCGATCCTGCCGTGGGCATCGTCTCCTGCATGAAGTACGCGATCGCCGAGCTCTCCGGTCCGACTTGGGCGGACGCCGATCTGAAGCGGTTCATCGGTCCGCCGCTCGAGTGTTCTTTCCGGGAGATCTTCGCGAGTGAGGACGCCTCGCTCGTTGCTCGCGCGATACGACTGTATCGTGCACGGTTCGCTCGCGAAGGGTTGTACGAAAATCGGCTCTACGCGGGCATCCCGGACGTACTGGCTCTCCTCCGTGGCCTCGGGCTCCGCTTGTTCGTGGCCACCTCCAAGCCAACCCAGTTCGCGCTGCGCATCGTCGAGCACTTCGGAATCCGGCATTTCTTCGAGAATGTCTACGGGTCGGAGCTCTCTGGTGAGCGTTCGAACAAGGCCGCGTTGCTGCGCCACCTGCTCGCCGAGGAGCGGCTCGGGGCCAGCGACGTGTGCATGGTGGGCGACCGACGCCACGACATCGAGGGCGCGCGAGCGAATGGCGTCATGGCGCTCGGCGTGCTGTGGGGGTACGGCACGCGAGACGAACTGGTTGCCGCAGGAGCTCAGCGCCTGGTCGAGAGGGTGGTCGACTTGCCCTCGACGCTACACGGTTGACCGGAAGCGCGGGGCTCACCCAATCGGCCCCATTTTTCCTTACGCCACGGATCTCGGGTGTACACTCTGCCGCCTATGAGCCGCTCGAAGACGGATCCGCCCGAACTGACTGTCCGCGCCATCGTGCTGGGGCTGCTCTTGAGCGTGGTGATGGGGGCGGCGAACGTTTACATCGGGCTCAAGGCGGGCATGACGGTGTCCGCCTCAATCCCCGCCGCGGTGATGGCGATGTTGCTGTTCCGTGCGCTGTTCCGAGGAGCCCACACTCTCGAAGCGAACCAGGTGCAAACCGCCGCGTCGGCAGGTGAATCGCTCGCTGCGGGCATCATCTTCACCATGCCGGCGCTCGTCATGGTGGGCTACTGGGACCACTTCGACTTCTGGACGGTGTGCCTGGTGGCGCTCTCGGGTGGGTTGCTCGGCATTCTGTTCATGATTCCAATGCGGCGGGTCTTCGTCGTGGACAACGACGAGCTGCCCTATCCCGAGGGCGTCGCTTGCGCGGCGGTGCTGGATGCCGGCGCGGCGCATGGCGACGAGCGCCCCCGAGGCGAAGCGCGAGCGCTCGTTTACGGGGGACTGCTCGGAGCTGGCTTCAAGTTGTGCACCAGCTACCTGAGCATCTTCAAGGGTACGCTGGAAGGAGCCGTGAGCGCCGGTAGAAGTGTGCTCTATTTCGGGTCCGAGATTTCACCGATGTTGGTGGCCGTGGGAATCATCGTACGGCTCAACGTCGCCGTCCTCATCTTCATTGGGGGCGCCAGCGCCTGGCTCGTTGGGCTCCCCTTGTTTCTGGCCGGTGCGCCTCCGGACAATGCCCTGGACTACGCCTGGACGATTTGGTCCACCAAGATCCGCTACGTCGGCGTGGGTGCCATGGCCGTGGGTGGCATCGTGTCCATCGTCCAGGTGCGCCACGGGCTGGTGCATGCGCTCGAGGCCGTTTTCGGCAAGAAGCAAGAAGAAGTCGACGAAGCGGTTCGGGACCTGCCCCGCGGCGTGATCGTGGGCGTCGGCGTGGTGGCCACGCTGATCGTGGCGCTGCTCTACTGGCAGTTCACGCACGATGTGGAGGTGACCCTGGTGTCGCTCGTGGCCATGCTGCTGATGGCGTTCTTCTTCACGGCGGTAGCCAGCTACATCGTGGGGCTGGTGGGTAATTCGAACAGCCCCGTGAGTGGCATGACCATCACCACGCTCCTGTTCACCGGGGGCCTTCTGTACTTGCTCGGCGTGCGCGACGAGGAGGCCATGGTTGCCACACTCGGCGTATCGGCCGTGGTGTGCTGCGTGGCTTGCACGAGCGGGGACATGTGCAACGACTTGAAGACCGGCAGCTTGGTGGGCGCGCGGCCCATGCGCCAGCAGCTGATGCAGATCCTGGGAGTGGTGGTGGCCTCGCTGGTGATGGCACCCGTGCTCGAGCTCCTGCAGAACACGACGCCGGGTGGTATCGGCGGCAAGGAGTTGCCGGCGCCCCAGGCGGGCCTGTTCGCCAGCCTGTCCAAGGCCCTCAGCGGACAAGGCGAGCTTCCGATTGGGCTCTTGTCGATAGGTGCTGGGCTCGGGCTCTTGACTGTCGCGGTCGACGCGGTCCTGAAGGCGCGCGGCTCCAAGTTTCGGGCGCACCTGATGCCCATCGCCGTGGGCATGTACCTGCCATTCACCCTGGCACCGCCGATCCTGGCGGGGGGGCTGATCGCTCACTATGCCGAACGCGCCTCCAAAACGCCGGAGCAGGCCCGCGCGCGCCAGCATCGCGGCACCCTGTTTGCTTCCGGCATCATCGCGGGCGAAGCGCTGATCGGTATCGGGTTGGCGGCGCTGGTTGGTCTGAACGTGGCCAAGCCCAGCTGGGCCCTGCCCGACGCGCTGGTCACGGGTCTGACGGTGATTGGTGCGGCGTTGGTGCTGGTGAGCTTTGCTCGCATCACGCGTTCGCCGTCCGCCGACTAAACGCACCCTGAAGGCGCTCGGGGGGCAGGCTACCGGCCTATTTGGGGGGCGCGGGGGGTGGCGGTGGTGGTGGTGGTGGCGGCGGCGGGGGAACTGCCGTGGGAGGTGGCGGACCACCGGGCGGTACCGGCGGCGGCACGGCGGGCACTTCGTCGTCCGGCTGCAAACATGCGGAAAGGTCGAAGAACATGAACGCCAATGCCTTGCCCGAAGGCGATAGGGGCGTGTCGCCGCACTCGGTCGGGAAGGGCCGGTCCGGGTCGGAGTTATCGCCTCCCGAGCCGTCCGGGTAGCTGACGTTGATGTGAAGGTCGGTGAACACCCCGCGCCCGCACTGTTGGTCTGCGGGAGCCCCGACGGGGGTGTTGAAGGTCATGTACTGCTCGGACTCCTTGTCGTCCTCGTCCGGATTGTGCGGAATGTAGATCCAGCGTTGGGTGGGCGGGACGACGCCGGCCACGGAGTGCTGGCCCTGGCGAATCAAGAGCTCGCCGGGCACCGTCGAGGCACCGACGTTGACGAGCCAGTCGCGCAAAGCGGCTCCTTTGGGGAAGGACGTGTCGACCAAGCCGGTCACACCGTCGGGGTCGAAGTCCTCGCCGACGCCGATGTAGTCGGCGGTGCTGTCGAGGGGCGGGTTTTCGCGCAGCCAGTAAAACTGCATGTGGCTGAAGAAGGCGCGCCCGCCGCCGTCGAGATACGCCGTCATGTTGCCGTAGTAGGGTGACTTGAACTCCTCCAGCGAGCTTCCCGAGCCTTCGCACGAGAGCATCACGATGTCGTAGGCATCGAGCGTCTCGACGCTGCCCCACAAATCCGTGGCCGGAGGGAAGTTACCTCCGGCTTCGAAGCGGTTGGTGCCTTGATGGTCACCGTTCGGATTCCCAGCCACGTACATGTGCACGCGGCCGTCGCCGGTGTTCGTGGTGAACTCGCTGTCGTCGATGCCGATGCGCCGGAGCAAACACTCCAGCGCGTCGGAGCCGCCCGTGGCCATGGCAATGCGGGGGATGTTCCCCTCGCTCTGGTTGCGCGGCAGGCGGGTGAGGGTCGCGTCGCTGATGGGGTTTTGCGTGCACTTGCTGACGGCAGGAATGGTGACCTGTCGGCGCCACTTGCCCAGTTGGATGACCAGCGGAATGTCTTGACCCGAGGGCACGCCCTGCAGTGTGAAGCTGCCGTCCACGCCGCTCAGGGCAGTGGCTATTGGCGAGCCCGAGAGGTCGGCGTCGCACTGCTGGCAGCTCACCCCTTCCGGGATGGCGCCGAGCGGCGCGTTGGGAACGTACACGAATGCGTTGTACAGCGGCAGCTCACCCGAAGGGCTGTACACCACCCCGCTCAGCGTCGTGGGGGAACCGGCCGGGCACGCATCTTCCACGACCTGGCAGGCGAGCCCGTTGCACCCGCCCCCCGTGCCCTCGCACACGTTGGGTGTGTCCGTGCCGCAGGCGACGCCGTTCGGGCAGTCACCGCACTCCAGAACCCCGTTGCAGCCGTCCCCGATGACGCCCCCGCAGTAGACCGAGCCGTTGTCACTTTCGCACTGCAAGGGCGTGCAGTCTGGCAGGGGGCACACGTTGTCGATGCCTCCCCCGCCGCAGCTCGTTCCGCCCGGGCATTCGCCGCATTCCAACGTGCCGCCGCAGCCGTCCCCGAGTTTTCCGCAGTAGCTGATGGTGTCGGAGGCGCAAGTGAGTGGCACGCAGTCGGGCGCAACGCAGACGCCGCCCTGGCAGACGTCGCCGTCCTGGCACTGTCCACAATCGATGGCTCGCCCGCAGCCATCCCCGAGCATGCCGCAATACTGGGCATCGCCCGAGGCACATACGGTGGTGGCGGCGCAGCCAGGGCCGCCGACGCACACGCCCTCCTCGCAGACCCAGTCGCCAGCGCACCCGCCGCAGCTGAGCACCCCGCCGCAGTTGTTGCCAATGTCTCCGCAGTAGGTGCCACCGGTGACTTCGCAGCTGGTCAAGCAGGCGTCCGCGCCTCCCGTGGTCGACGAACTCGTGGACTGTGCGAGGACCCCGCCGGTGGTGATGCTGGGCCCCGAGCTGCCCGTGGTCGCGCTGCTGGAGGCCGAGCCGGTCCCGCCGCTGCCCGTCGAGGTGGGTAACCCACGCGTGGGCCCTTCTCGCGGTGTGCTCTTCGAGCAACTGACTGCCAGCGAGAGCCCCACGGCAACGATGAGTAGGGATCCCAGAGTCTGTGTGAAGCGCACGCCTTAGCCTCCTCGCGCTCGACCCGCGGCGGCGAGCGTTCAGGGGCTAATGCGACGAGAAGCGCTTTCGATCAGTCGAAATCTCGCTCGACCAGGTTCGGCTCCCCGACTATCGAGAGTTACTGGGGTTTCGTTGTGCAACGGGTGCCGGGAATCGACGGTTGTCGTGGATGCCAGCTTCTCCAGATTCCCGTTAGAGTGCGATCTTTTCCTCGCGCCGGGATTGCGGAGGACTCCCTGCCACGGGCTACTCGCCCTCGGCCTGTCCGGCACCCGCCAGGGCGGTGGCCTCCCGGCGGCGCAGGCCGCTCGGATAGGTCGTGAGGTAGCGCTTTGCCCAACGCGCCGCGCCCGCCCGATCTCCCTGGCGAGCGCGCAGCACCGCACTCAAGAACATCGCATCCTCGCTGCGCCCATCGCCTGGGTACTTGGCGAGAAACTCGTGGAACAGCCGCTCGGCAGACTCGTTGTTGCCGCTTTCGAACGCGTGCATGGCAGACGCGAAGGCCCGACCCGCCGCCGTGCCGGTCCGACCACCCGAGGCCGTCGAGTCGGAAGCGGGAACCGAAGCCGTCGTGCTCGATGTTTCCTGCAGTCGAGTCGGACGGTTGGGCTCCGGTGCGGGAGCGACGGGCTTGTCCGGCGCCGGCCGGTTCGCGGCATCGACCGACGCGGTGCGCTTCCCTGCAGCCGACCAATGATCGCCCGCGCGCAGCAGCAGGCCCTGAACACCGGCTACCGACAGAGCGACCGCCCCTTCACTCACCGAGACGCTGACGGTGCGGCCGTGCTCCGCAACGACCGTGAAGCGCGTGCCACGAACCTCGAGGTTGCCATCCGGCAATTCGAGGACGAAGCGTTGCTCGGGTTTGAGCTTGTGCACGTGGAGCTTCAAGGTGCCGTCGAAGAGGCGCGCCAGGGTCTGCTCGCCGCGCTCTTCGGTTTGCCAGCGTGCCCCCTGCTGCGCGCTGACCTCGAACTCGGGTCCCAGGGCGACGGGTGTCTCTGGACGTCGCGCCTTCAGCACGAGCATGACGGCGACGACGGCGAGCGGCACCAGAGCAGCCAGCAACCACGTACTCGTACGACCCGGCCTCCTCGTGGTGCGCTGGTTGGCTTCGGAAAGCAGTGCCAGGCGTTGGCGGCGACGTTCGAGCGGAGCCCAACCTGGATGCGGAACGGCACCGAGAAGCGTGCGAAGTCTCTTCAGCTCCGTCAGCTCCTTCATGCAGTCGGCGCAGCCTTCCGCGTGTCGCTCGAAACTGGCGCGTTCGGAGCCCTCGAGCCGGCCGTCTTCGATGGCCTCGGCTTGCCAGGCGCGGGAACACCGGATCTCGCTCACGGGCCGGCCTCCAGCTGACGGGGCTCGCTCTCCAGCTGACGGGGCTCGCTCTCCAGCGCTTGACGCAGCTCTCTGCGCGCATGGTGAAGGCGAGTCCAGATGGTATTCACCGGTACGCCTAGCGCCCGGGCCGCTTGCTCTCCAGGTATTCCCTCGAGCGCGACCAACACGAAGGCCTCGCGCTTTTTTGGCGCGAGGTGCTCCAGTGCCTCGCGCAGTCGGTCGATCTGTTGCCGGTGCTGGACCAGGCCATCGGGAGCGGGTGGCGACTCGCGTGGCTCTTCGGACCAAGCGACCAGGCGCAGCGCCAGCCGGGCGACGGAACGCCGATGACGACGCACCATCATGGCAGCGATCCCGAACAGCCATGCGCGTACGGTGTATTCGGAATTGAAACGGCCTGCTGAACGAGCTGCGGCCAGGAAGGCGTTCTGGACCAGGTCGTCCGCGTCCCCTTCCCTCACCCCCATGCGCAGGATGAATCTTCTGATGTCGTCGCTGTAGGCGTCGAAGAGCATTCCGAGCCCGTCCAGGTCGCCGGCCGCCATGCGGCCCACCAGCTCGGCGTCGCTGGTGGCTCTGGCCGTTCGTGTGGCGTGCTCGTTCATGAGCGAGCGGCTCCTTTCGATACGCGGGGTACGGGGTGCTGGATGCGGCCGCGAGCCACACGCGCTGATCGGGTCATAGGATCTCTCCGTCGAAACCGATGGCTCCCGTCAATGCGAAATTGGGCAGCCCGCTCCCCGGGTTGCTTTCGAGCGACTCGGGAACCCACTCACCCATGACGCTCAGCTGAAACCCAGCACGTCCCTGCCCTGGAATGCGAGCGCTGGCGTACGCGCCGAGACGCGTCTCGAGCGCATCATCATTTTCAGGCTGCCCTTCCACTTTGGAATATCGGAGCTCGAGAGCCGCCAGAGCTGCACTCAGCCCGGCCGAAAGCGTGACGGATCGGGAGCGGATCCACTGGCGCCCGATTGCGGCCCGCGCGCCTGCTCCGGTCGCTGTGAGGCCGTCTTCCAGCTCGTCGTTGAGGCCTACGTAGCGTGTCTCCCACTGCGCCCCGGCCGAAAACTCCCAGCCGTCGAATCGGAGTTCGCCTTCTCCCAGGATCAGCGGCGTAACTTTGCCGTGCCCGGCTCTGAACCCGAAGTGGCCGGCAATGGCGAGTGCTGCGAGACGAGGCTCTGCTGGCGGAGCCGCGGGCTCTGTGTCTGGGGCCGGCAAAGGCCTGGTGGGAGCGTGAGCTTCGCTCTGCTGGGTCGAGGGGGGCGGCCCAACCACGGGCGGTTCGCTGGGCGTGACAGGCGCCAGGGGCTCCGGAGCGACGCGAAAGGTGATGGCGAGCGCGTCGATGGTCGGCCACAGCTCCTCGGGACCGGCGATCGAGCGAATGGCGCGCCTGCCATCCCCCGTGACCAGAACCACCTCGGGCGGCTCGCGGTTCGGGTGCACCTCGATGGAACGGCAATCCACCGGACTGTGCTGGGCGAGCGCGCTGAGCCGCGCAGCCGCCGTGGACACGGCCGTATCCCATCCCTCGGCCTGAGTGTCATCCAGGACGATGGGACAGGTTGGCTCCACCGCCAGCGCCGGACGCGCCAACAAAAGGCTGCTCATCACCATGGTTCGAAACGCTCCATGAGGGAATCGCGGGTCGTAGCCCCCGTCTGGAAGGTCTGTCGAGCGCGCCAGCATCCCTCCTATTCGCCGCCGGGCCGACCAACCTTCATCCACGTTCTGTGTGTCAGCTCGGTGTCGCCTTTTGTCGGTGTCTGTCATGAAGGTTTGCAGTGCCGCGAGCGAAGGCCCTTTCGAACTGTGGGCGTCGACCTGGGTCGGCCCCCCTCAATCATGGATCCGGAGAGAATAGAATGCAGTGGTTTCGCGTCGACGCAGTCGCTTTGTGGGCGGCTGGCGCCACCTTGGGCGTTTCTTCCGTGGCCTGGGCTGCCCAGGCTCATGCTCGTGACAGCAAGGGGCAGTTGGTGGCCGCCGGGCCTGCGGGGCTGGGAATCGTCGGAAGGAGCGAGGAACTCGCCGTGACGGGCATCGAGCCGAGGGATCGTCGCTGCCGCTCGTCCCATCCTGGCCGCCAGGTCCAAGTCTCTGGAGAAGTGCATGTCGATATGACCCGGTTCGGTATCGAAGTTCCACGCTACCTGGGCGTTGGCGTCGAGCGCGAGGGTGAAGTACAGGTCGCCTTCAAGGTGGAGGATCGATGAGGGATCTCCGCGGGGGCTCAACGTTAGGAAAACAGATCATACTCGTCGCCCTGCGCGTGACCCTGATGGGGTTGGCGCTGGTGCTCTGGCTCGCCCCACGCACGGCGCACGCTTACCCCTGGATGCTAAGGCACGGGTACACGGCGTGCGCGACCTGTCACACGGACCCCTCCGGCTCCGGGCTCCTGACGCCGTACGGGCGGGCGCAAGGGGACCTGCTTCTGCGCACTCACTACGGAAATGACGCAGGCGCCGACATGATGAGCGAGCCCGACAAGACTGCCGGGTTTCTCTTCGGAGCCGTCGAGCCGCCCGAGTGGCTCACCGCTGGCGGCTACTTCCGCGGCATGGGGCTCGCGGTCAAACCCGACGGAGCTTCGCTGTCGAATAGCTTCATCTTGATGCAGGCGGATCTTCAGGCCGAAGCGCGTTTCGGGAACTTCCGCG
The DNA here is from genome assembly GCA_963809955.1 of uncultured delta proteobacterium. Classification (GTDB taxonomy): domain Bacteria; phylum Myxococcota_A; class Polyangia; order Polyangiales; family Polyangiaceae; genus JAICQQ01. Next base: position 109,666 of record CAWELQ010000019.1, on the reverse strand, counting down.
TCAACGGAAGTCTGGGCGTAGTTTCCAGCGACGGGTCGGCGGCGAGCGTGGTGAGCAAGCTGGTGTCGCGCGAGCACTGGCTTGGCTATTCGTTTGCCGATGACCGCGTGTTGGTGCGCGCGGGACGCCTCAACCTGCCCTTTGGTATTCGAACCATCGAGCATACGTTGTTCGTTCGCAGCGCCACGCGCACCGATCTCAACGATACTCAGCAGCATGGTGTGGCCGTGGCTTACTCGGGGCAAGATCTGAGAGGCGAGCTGATGGGTATCGCTGGCAACTACCAGATCAGACCCGATGCCTACCGGGAGCGTGGGTATTCGGGGTTTCTGGAATACGCGCTCGGCCCCTGGGCGACGGCCGGGGTCAGCAGCCTGCTCACGCGCACGGACCGGGACCTTTACCTGCGCGTTCCCAATACGCGACAAGCTCACGGCGCATTCGCGAGGCTGGCGCCTTTTGGTCCGCTGGTGCTGATGCTGGAGGCGGACTACCTCCGGCAAACTCCCGACGGCACCGACCCGCTCAGTGGCTATGCTCTGCTGGCGAGCGCCGACATCGAACCAACCCAGGGGCTGCATTTGATACTGACCGGCGAAGCGACTGACACCGGCGGCGCTCTGGGCGGAACCTCGTGGGGAGCTTGGGCTGGGGTCGGCTGGTTTCTGCTCCCGCATACCGACGTGCGTCTGGACGTGATGCGGCGCGAGTTGGTCCTGGGCTCAACCACCGTGGGAATGACCGCTGGCATGGCACAACTGCATGTGTATCTGTGATCGGAGTCAACGATGCGGAGCTTGATTTTTGCGACTTGGTGCGCGCTCACGTTCATCTCGCTCAGCCCTTCGCTGGCGCGGGCAACCGAGGAATTCCCGCCAGTCATCACCGGTGAACTCGGGCTGGACTATCTGCCCGACTGCGGGCTGTGCCACGTCAAGGGAAACACCGGGAGCGGTACGGCGAAAACGCCCTTCGCGCTGGCCATGAAAGAACGCGGCCTTCAACCAGAAGACGCAGTCTCGGTGCGCTCGGCCCTCATGGACCTGGATAAGGATGGTGTCGACTCGGATGGTGATGGCAGCACGGATATCGAAGAACTCATGGCGGGCACCAACCCGAACAGTCCTTCCGACGGAGCCACCGTGCGCATCGGTGACGATCCCCAGTACGGTTGCAGCGTGCGGGGCAGCAGCGCTGGTGACCCGAAGGGCTTGCCGCTGCTCTACGTCCTCGCGGGGCTCGTGGTGTTTGCCCTGCTCAGAGCCCGCGTTGGACGCCGCGAAGTCGCCGATGAGCGGCGCGGGTGAGGCAGCTGCGGGTGCCCGAATGATCAGCGGCTCTCTCGCCGAACGCCTACGAGAACAGACGGAACGAGGCGGCAGGGGTTCCGAGCGACCGGAGCGCGTGGCAGCGCGCCCAAGCTGTGGCTGAAGCGCTCGCGCGGACCGAAGCCGCTGAGACGGGGGTCGGTGGTGGGGGCCGCTCGACCCATCGCGTTCGGTCTGGCAAGCTCCGGCGAGTCCGATGGCAAGCGAACTCGACTCCATCGAAATTCCTGGATTGAGGCTGTCGGCCAGGGTCTGGGGAGCCGAGCGGGGTGCTCCGGTGTTGGCGCTCCATGGTTGGCTGGATAACGCGGCGAGCTTCGATGCGCTGTCGCCGCTGTTGCCGGAGCTCCGGATCGTGGCGCTGGACTTGCCGGGGCATGGCTTGTCACAGCATTATCCAGTGAATCAGGCGTACCATTTCGTGGACTGGCTGGTCGTGGTGTTCGACGTGGCGGACGCGCTCGGCTGGGGACGCTTTAGCCTGCTCGGGCATTCGATGGGAGCCGCCATCGCCTCCTTGGCAGCGGGCGTGTTTCCCGAGCGTATCGAGCGTCTCGCGCTGCTCGAAGGTCTGGGCCCGATGAGCGGAGAGGCCAAGGAAGCACCGCGCCGGGTGGCTCGCTACTTGCGTGGGCGTGCTCAGGCGCGCAGGCCGCCGCAGCGCTACACTACGCTCGAGGCCGCAGCGCAGCGCTTGGCGCAGGCCGTGAAGGGGCTCGGCTTGCCCGCAGCCCGGCGCTTGGCCGAGCGAGGCACTCGCCAGCAAGCCGATGGCATCGTCTGGAGAAGTGATCCGCGCTTGCGCGCACCCTCTCTGATGCCGTTCACGGAGGACCAGGTGCTGGCGTTCTTGCAGAGGGTGAGCGCTCGGGCGCTCTTGGTGGTGGCCGAACGCGGCTGGCCTTTCGACCGCACGCTGATGCAAAACCGCGTGCGCATGGTCGATGGCCTCCGCGTCGTTCACGTACCCGGAAGACACCATGTGCATTTGGACGACGCGGCAACGGTTGCCCCTCTGATTCGCGAGCTGTTCGAGTTAGGGCCCGTGTAGGGCCCGTTCAAATAGCCGCCAGCGCTCAACCGCGGCGCTTGCGCTTCTGCGGCGCTCGGAGGGCGTGGCGCCGTTTCGTCGAACCCAGGCCTAGCGTGGCGCAGTGAATGGCACCGCCGTGAGTGATGAGTTGGTCGGCCTCGATCGGCACCAGAGCCAGCTCGGGCATGGCCGTCGCCAACGCATCGTGGGCACGCCGCTCGAGTTCGGCTCCGACCTCGCTGAAGTGCGGGACCAGAAGTCGCGAGCGCAATTTCGTCAGGTTGACGTAGGAATAGAATTTTCCGGGTCCAATCGGGATCGGAACGCGGGTGATGGCCAGCGGTCGACCTGCCAGCGAGGCTGCGGTCAGCAGGCTCTCTGCGGCTTCGTCGAGACGACGAGAAACCTCGGGATCTTGCTCCGGGTCGACGGCTGCCACGAGCACATGGGTCGCAGAAACGAACTGACCGATCATGTCGGCGTGCCCCGTTCCTTCCCCCGGTATTTTCGGCAAGATGGCCGTCGTCTCGCAGCCCAGTGTGCTCAGAAAGGAGACCAGCTCGGCGCGATCGTCCGGTGAGAGGCCGATTTCGAGCAGATTCGGACTGGAGACCGCGCACAAGCCCTCCCCGTTGCTGATGACGGCGCCTCCATCGAAGGCAAAGTTGGAAGCCTCGATGCGGGCGTGCATGACTCGCGACAGCCAACGCGGGACGCGGTCGTCGGAGGGTCGGTTCCACGTGTAGTCGAAGTCGATCCACAACAGGTCGGCCTCGCGATCGTGCAGTTGCAAGGGTCCGTAGTCGCGCACCCAGGGAGAGTCGAGTTTGGTGGCCAACACCTCGACGTGCGGACGGCGGCTGAGCTCGCCCACCTTGGGGCGACGCAGATCCTCACGCTGCACCAACAGGCCTACTTGCGTTTGTCCCCAGGCTGCATCAACGATCTCCTGTATGGAAGCTTCCCAGTCGCGATCGTAGACGACGAGCAGCGTTTCAGGAGTCTCGAAGTCACCGCGCAGTCTGCGCTTGCCCAGCGCTTCGCTGCGGATGGCCATGGGAAACCCGGCCAGCGCCGGGGGTCGGCGTGAGGCAGCGCGCACCCGCGTGTCTGCTTCGCGGGCATGGGTGCGCACGTCGAGCTGGCCGCAGCTCATGCTCCGCATGAAGCCGAGCGCGAGTACCGAGCAGGCAGCCAGTAACCATCGCATCCTGACCTCTCGAGGATAGCGCGCCCGAACGACCCCCGGCCAGGTGGCAGTGCGTTGTGGGCCGAAATCGGGGAACCTTGGCCCTTCCGCTTGCCGGCAGGTGCCTCCAGCCGAGCCACCAAGCAGATCGTCCTCGCGAAGGTCGAACAGCGACGCGCGGTGGGCCAAGGCTCAGGAGCTGGCGAAGGCCGCTAGGGCGGCCGACACCGGCGCCCCGTCGCCGTGAGCGCATCAGTGTCTCGCGCCAGCGCTCAGGGGTTCACGATCGTGATTGTCCGTGCCTGCACCTTTGCGCTGCCCGGCACCTCCCAGTGGGGCGATGGGGCGATGGGGCGTCGGGGCCAGCGGCGCCTTGTCACACTGTGACGACATCGCACCCGGGCGCTCGCGCGGTCGGAAGGCCGCAGTGCCACGAGGGGGGCCATGCGCCCTTGGACCGGAGTTTGCACAGGAGGCAGCACGCGCAACCCCACCGAGAGCCAATGCCCATGACGATTCCCTCCGATATCGACCTCCCAAAGAGAAGACTTCCCGTGGTCGGCGCGCCGAAATCCGCGCTGAACGGCCGCAAGAACGGGCGTCTGACCTCGGCGGCGCTGCGCCGAGAGCTCGCCGCCGCGCTGGATGGAGAGGTGCGCTTCGACGCCGGTGCGCTCGGCCTGTATGCCACGGATTCGTCGAACTACCGTCAGGTTCCGCTGGGCGTGGTGGTGCCGAGGACGCTGGATGACGTCGTCAGCGTGCACCGTATCTGCAGCAGGCATGGTGTGCCCATCGTCAGTCGGGGCGGAGGCACGAGCCTCTCGGGGGAAACCGTGAACGTCGCGGTGGTGATAGACCATTCGAAGTACCTGCGCCGGATCGGTGAACCGGACGTCGAGCGGCGTCTGGTGACGGTGGAGAACGGCGCCGTCAATCAACAGGTCAATGAAAAGGCGGGTCAGGTTGGCTTGGCGTTCGGTCCCGACCCTTCGTCGCACGGCTACTGCACGATTGGTGGCAACGTCGGCAACAATTCGTGCGGCATCCATTCGGTGCAAGCGGCGCTCTACGGCCCGGGTCCTCGTACCAGCGACAACGTGCATTCGATGGAGGTGGTGACTTACGACGGCTGTCGCTTCGAAGTCGGCGTCGACGAAGAAGCGCGCCTCGACAGCATCATTCGTGAGGGAGGGCGGAAGGGGCAGATCTACCGGCAACTGCGCGAGCTGCGCGACCGCTACGCCGACTCGATACGGAAGCGCTTTGCACCGGTGAGCGAGCTACCGCGCCGGGTTTCCGGTTACAACCTCGATGAACTGCTTCCCGAGCGAGGCTTCAACGTGGCTCGGGCTCTGGTTGGCACCGAGGGGACTTGCGTCACGGCGTTGCAGGTCACCCTCAAGCTCATCCCAGAACTCCACCAACGGGCCACGGTCGTCGTCGCTTACCATGATATCTGCGAGGCGGCGGACGAGATCGAGCGGATCATGCAGTGGAAGCCGATCGGGCTGGAAGGCATCGACCACCGGTTGTTCGAGGACGAACAGCTGCGACACATTCATCCCGAAGGGCTGCAGCGTTTGCCGCATCCCGGCAAGGGTGCTTGGCTGCTCGTGCAGTTCGGAGCGGACGAGGCAGCGGAAGTGGACGAGATCGCGCGGGCATTCGCCGATTGGCTATGCCAGAAGCCCGACTTTTCCAGGGACCGGGTCAGCATTTACGATAGCGCTCAGGCTGGTGGCGATACCGAGGCGATCTGGCAGATCCGCGAGGCGGGCCTGGGTGCGACGGCGTTTCCCCCTCACGGGCACGACCACTGGCCGGGCTGGGAAGACTCTGCCGTTCCGCCGTCGAAGCTCGGTCCCTATCTGCGCGACTTGAAGGGGTTGTACAAGAAGTACGATCTGCAGGGCGCGATGTACGGGCACCTGGGTCAAGGGTGCGTTCATTCTCGCATCTCCTTCGACCTCAGACATGCCGAAGGCATCAAGCGTTACCGCGCCTTTCTGGATGAAGCCTCGGATCTGGTGGTGGCCTACGGTGGGTCCCTCTCCGGTGAGCACGGCGATGGGCAGCAGCGCGCAGAATTCCTCGAAAAGCAATACGGCGCCGACCTCGTGGAGGCCATGCGGGAATTCAAGCGCATCTGGGACCCCGAGTGGAAGATGAATCCCGGCAAGGTCATCGACGCCTACCGCATCGACGAGAATCTCAAGCTGGGGACAGATTACAACCCGGTGCGCCCGGAGGTGAAGTTCGCTTATGCCGAGGACGGTGGCGATTTTGCTCATGCCGCATTGCGTTGCGTAGGTGTCGGCAAGTGTCGCAAGCCCCATGGAGTGGACGTGATGTGTCCGAGCTACATCGTGACCCACGAAGAGAAACACGCGACCCGTGGGCGCGCGCGGCTCCTGTTCGAAATGCTGCAGGGTGACGTCATCAAGGACGGCTGGCAGAGCAAAGAAGTCTACGAAGCCTTGGACCTGTGCCTCGCGTGCAAGGGCTGCACGAACGACTGCCCCGTCAACGTCGACATGCCCACCTACAAGGCGGAGTTCCTCTATCACCACTATCGGAGCTTGCGCCGCAACCGCAAGCGGCACATGTATGCGTTCGGCTTCATCGACCAGGCAGCTCGCATTGGCTCGTTTGCTCCCGAGTTGACCAATCTGCTGACCCAGGCACCGCTCTTGTCGCGCGCGGCGAAGAGTATTGCGGGGATGGACGCGCGCCGCCGGATCCCGAAGTTTTCACCGATGACCTTGCAGCAGTGGTTTCGTCGGCGCGGCGGCAGCAAGAACGAGGCTGGACGCAAGGTGGTATTGTGGCCGGATACTTTCAACAACCACTTTCACACGCAGGTTGGGGTGGCGTGTATCGAAGCGCTGGAAGCGGCCGGCTTTCGCGTGGTGATGCCTCAGGGCCACGTGTGCTGTGGGCGTCCGCTTTACGACTACGGGTTTCTCGATGTGGCGGAGCGCTATCTAAAGCGAACGCTGCATCAACTGCGCAGCGAAATTCGTGAGGGCACACCCATCGTGGGCATCGAGCCGAGTTGCTTGGCCGTGTTCAAGCACGAGCTCCGAAGGCTCTTGCCGCACGACAACGACGCGGATCGGCTTGCCAGGAATTGTCATCATTGGTCCGACTTCTTGGCCCAGCAGCAGGTCGACCCGCCGCGCCTGCAAGGCAGGCGAGCGCTGCTCTGGGGGCACTGTCATCAAAAGGCTACCGGCGGCATGGCAGCGGAAAAGGACCTGCTCGAGGCGCGCATGGGCATGCAGGTCGAGGAGGCCAAGGGCGGCTGCTGCGGTCTCGCCGGGTCCTGGGGCTTCGAAGCTGGCAAATACGACATTTCCATGGAGTGTGGCGAAGTGGGTCTGTTGCCGGCGGTGCGGCAAGCTCCCGCGGAGACCGTCATCGTTGCCGACGGTTTTTCCTGCAAGACTCAGCTCGCGCAATCCGGGCTGGGTCGCAAGGCTTTGCATGTCGCCGAGCTCATGAAGATCGCGCGCGACCACGGCTCTCGAGGCCTATCCGAATCCTATCCGGAACGGCTCGCTGCGGCCCCTCCCACGCCGCCGCCGATCTACCGCATCGCGCGCAGTGCGCTCGCTCTGGGTCTGGCGACTGCGGCCCTCGGCTTGACTGTTTGGGCAGCCAAAGCGCTGCGCGCCGGCCGCTAAGACGGGTCGCTCTGTATCTGGTCGGCGCAGCTCGCCAGTTGTTGAACCAGTGCGCGTACAGGCGTGCCACGCAGGGGGAGAAATGACACACGCCGGGGGGCTCGACGACGCGTTTGCTCAGCGAGGCGGGTGGGCCTGCGGGCGTGCTCGCCTTCGCACGCGTTTCGCATACACGCGAGCCGCCGCACGGTCTCCTTGCCCGAATCGGAGTGCCCTTGTCCGCAGAACAACCCAAACAGAAGCGTCGAGCGCTGTTTCCACCGTGGTCCGATAGTCTACTGCGTGTGGTGCTCGCGCTCGTCTTCTTTGGCGGCGTCATCGGCACCCCCACGCTGCTCATGGCATGGGTGCGAAGCCCACTTCACACGGACGTCGGAAGCCCGGTCGCCCAACCGATACAATTCGACCATCGCCACCATGTGCGCGACGACGGTATCGACTGTCAATACTGCCACTACGACAGCGAACGCTCTCCCTCCGCGGGCATGCCGGACACGGCGACTTGCATGGGTTGCCACGCGCAGATCTGGAAGGACAGCCCGCAGCTGGAGCCCGTGCGCCAGAGCTTCTATCGCAAAGAGCCCATCGTCTGGAGGCGGGTGCATGACCTTCCCGACTTCGTCTATTTCAATCATTCGATCCACGTCAAGCGCGGGGTCGGCTGTGAGACCTGCCACGGTCGGGTCGACAACATGGCCGTGGTGGCGCAAGCGGAGTCACTTCAGATGGGTTGGTGCCTCGACTGCCACAGGAACCCCGCGAAGCATCTGCGTCCTCCCGATAAGGTGACCGAAATGGGTTACGTGCCCAGTCGGCCTCAAGCAGTCGTCGGGGCGGAAATCCAGAAGAAGCTGCATATCGATCCTCCAACCTACTGCACGGGGTGCCACCGATGAGCACGAGCCGAAGATCGACCGTTTCTGACGCGGGCCAGCTCGAGGCAGAGTCGCACGTGATACCAGCGTCTTGGCTTTCTCGGCGCCGTTTCCTAGGTGGCGTCGGCTCCGCGGTGGGCGTGGCCGCCATCGAGGCCTGCAACAAGGCTCCCCCGGAGCAGATCATCCCCTACGTGGACCGTCCCCCCGAAGTAGTGCCGGGCGTGGCGACGTACTACGCAAGCTCGACGACGCGCCGCGGCTATGGGGTCGGTCTGTTGGTGGAGAGCCACACGGGGCGTCCCACCAAGATCGAGGGGCATCCGGAACACCCCGCCAGTCTGGGAGGCACGTTGGCCCAGGAGCAGGCGGAGGTCTTGACGCTCTACGATCCCGATCGCGCCCAAGGAATCTTGAAGGCGCATGCGTCGCGGCCGTGGCGCAACTTCGTCGAGGTGTTTGGTGGCGGCTCGACCAAGCGCGGAAAGGAGCTGTTGCTGTTGGAGCCTACCGGCTCGCCGCTGACACGCGAGCTGCTGGAGGCGCTCCACGAGCGGCGCCCCAACATGAGCATCTACTTCGACCCCACGCGTGCTCCAACCGCCCGCTGGAATGCCGCGAAGCGCGTGCTCGGTGAAGTGCTGGAGCCTCAGTACCGCTTCGACAAGGCCGAGCTGGTGCTCGCGCTGGATGCGGACTTTCTCACGTCCATGCCCATGAGCATCCGTTGGGCCCGAGATTTCGCTGGCACGCGGGATACCTCGCGTCCCGAAGCAGACCTGAGTCGCCTCTACGTCGTCGAGTGTGCGCTCACCCCCACCGGCGCGCGCGCCGACCATCGCCTTGCCGCGCGCAGCAGCGAACTGGGTCGCCTGACCGCGGGGTTGCTGCATGCGGCTCTCGCGCTCGACCCCGAGGGACCTGACGACGCCACGCGCCTAAAGGCCCAGAAGCTCTGGCGTTCGCTAGCCGAGGAGCAGCAAGAGTGGCTCACTGCATTGGCGAAGGACCTGCAGCGCAAGCGTGGGCGCTGCGTCATCCTTGCCGGAGATCACCAGCCGAGCGCCGTACATGCCCTGGTGCTGGCTCTCAACGAGTTGCTCGGCAACGTCGGCAAGACCGTCAGCTACGCCCGCTCGCCTTTGCTCGAGGCGGGGGAGCCAGCGTATTCACTCGACGGCTTCTTCGACGCGCTCGACAGCGGTGAGGTGGAGGCCGCTTTCGTGCTGGGAGGCAACCCGAGCTACCTGTTGCCACCCGAGCTTCGTTTCGAGGAACGCTTCGCCAAGGCCAAGGAGCGCGTGTACCTTTCGCTCTATGCCAACGAAACGGCCCGGCGGGCGAGCTGGCTTCTGGGCGCCGCGCACTTCTTGGAGGCGTGGGGTGCGACCCGAGCGTATGACGGGACGCTGTCGCTGCAGCAACCGCTGATCCGGCCGCTGTACGGTGGTAAGAGCGCGGACGAGGTACTGAGTGTGCTCGGAGCAGCGCCTCACCTCCAGGGACGCGAGCTGGTTCGGCGCCACTTTCTCGACACCTTCGGCGACGAAGAGACATGGGCCGAGGCGCTGGCGCGCGGCGTAGTGGCGGACAGCGCTTTCCCAGCGCGCTCGCCAGAGCTCGACTTCGGAGCCGTTGCCGAGGCGCTCGACCAGGTCACCCGCAACGCAGTCAAATCGGGCCTGGAGCTGCAGATCTTGCCGGACCCACGCGTCGAAGACGGCAGGCTCAGCAACAACCCTTGGCTCTTGGAGCTTCCCGAGCCGGTGACGAAGCTGGTTTGGGACAACGCTGCCTTGTTGGCTCCAGCCACCGCCGAGAGGCTGTCGCTCGGCACGGGTGACGTGATCGAGATCGACAAGGGCGGGCGCTCCATCGAGGTGCCCGTGCTGGTTGCGCCCGAGCAGGCCGAGGATGCCGTCGTCATCTGGCTGGGCTGGGGCAGGCAAGGCGCGGAGTCGGTGGCGCGCGGCGTGGGCGTCGACGTGGTTCCACTCCGCGAAGCTCGAGATCCCTGGCTGACTCGCGACATCCAGGTTCGCGCAACGGGGCGGCACCAGCGCCTGGTGACCACGCAAGACGAGACCTCGATGCACGGCCGCGAAATCGCACTGGTCAAGAGCCAGCGCGAATGGAAGCAAGAGCCAGACTTCGCCGAACACCTCGACGAAGCACCGCTCAGCATCCTGCCCGACCGCAGCCGCAAGCCGCCACAGTGGGGCATGACGATAGACCTGAGTCGCTGCACCGGCTGCTCCAGCTGCGTGATCGCCTGTCAGGCGGAGAACAACGTCCCCTCGGTCGGCAAGGAAATGGTGGGAATGGGGAGGGAGATGCACTGGATACGGATTGACGTCTACCGTGACGGGCCAGACCATCGACCGCGCACACTGTTCCAGCCGATGCTGTGCCAGCACTGCGAGGACGCTCCGTGCGAGTACGTGTGCCCGGTGAACGCGACCGTGCACAGCGACGACGGTCTCAACGAGATGGTCTACAACCGCTGCGTCGGCACGCGCTTCTGCTCCAACAACTGCCCCTACAAGGTGCGGCGCTTCAATTTCTACGACTACAACCAGGACCCGCCGGAGGTAAAAAAGCTCGTCTACAACCCGGACGTTACCGTGCGCGCGCGCGGTGTGATGGAGAAGTGCAGCTACTGTGTGCAACGCATTCGCCGCGCCCAGATCGATGCCAAGCTAGCGGACCGGCCGCTTCGCGATGGGGACGTGCGCACCGCTTGCCAGCAAGTATGCCCGGCCCAAGCCATTGCTTTCGGCGAGGTGTCCGACCCCCGTTCAGCGGTCTCCGAGCGCTATCGAAATCCGCGCACCTTCCAGGTCTTGAATGAGCTCGGCACTCGGCCGCGCACTCGCTACCTGGCCCGCATCGACAACCCGAACAAGGAGCTCTCGTCGTGACCGTGGCCGAGTCGGAGCTCCTGGGCGGCCGCTGGACGGACCGTTCGCTCACCGAGCGTCTGTCCGGCGTGATGTTCCGCCGTTCGCGGCGCCTCGATTGGCTGCTGGTCGGTACGGGGCTGGGTACCGTCGTGTTGTTCGCCGCTGTGCTCTACACGTTCACCACGGGCATCGGTGTTTGGGGCAACAACATCCCTGTCGCCTGGGGCTTTGCGATCACGAACTTCGTGTGGTGGATCGGGATCGGTCACGCCGGAACCTTCATCAGCGCCATCTTGCTGCTCTTGGAACAGAAATGGCGCACTTCGCTGAATCGGTTGGCCGAGGGCATGACGCTGTTTGCGCTGGTGCAAGCGGGCTTGATGCCACTGTTGCACCTGGGGCGCCCCTGGTTCTTCTATTGGCTCATCCCGTACCCGGCCACGATGCAGGTCTGGCCGCAGTTCATGAGCACGCTGACCTGGGACGTGGCCGCCGTCTCTACCTACACGCTCATCTCGATTCTGTTCTGGTATCTGGGCGCCATCCCCGATTTCGCCATCGTGCGCGATCGCGCCGACACCTTGAGAAAACGCCGGATCTACGGAGTGCTCGCATTGGGCTGGCGAGGCTCCGCCAACCAGTGGCGACACTACCAGTCCGCTCAATTGCTGCTGGCGGGCCTGGCGACGCCGCTCGTGTTGAGCGTGCACAGCATCGTATCGCTCGACTTCGCGATCTCCGTGCTGCCGGGCTGGCACTCGATCCTGTTCCCCCCCTACTTCGTGGCGGGCGCTATCTTCAGCGGCTTCGCCATGGTGGTGCAGCTCGCCGTGCCGATTCGCCGTTTCTATCGGCTCGACAATGTCATCACCAAGCGTCATCTCGACCTGATTGCGAAGCTCATGCTGATCACCGGCATGATCGTCGCTTACAGCTACATCGCCGAACACTGCATGGCCTGGTACAGCGCCGACGACTACGACCGTGCCATGACGTTCCAGGTCCGACCCACCGGGCCATTCGCCTGGACCTTCTGGGTGACCATCTTCTGCAACGTGGTGGCGATTCAACCGCTGTGGTTCAAAAGGGTACGGCGAAACCCCTGGGCGCTCTTCGCAATCGCGTGCCTGGTCCAGGTCGGGATGTGGATGGAACGCTTCATGCTGATCGTAACCGCGCAGCATCGCGACTTCCTCCCATCGAGCTGGGACATGTTCACGCCCAGCGTGATCGACGGCGCCATCCTGGGGGGCTCGATCTGTTTCTTTCTCTTCTTGTTCATTCTCATGCTGCGTTACGTGCCCTTCATCCCGATCCAGGAGACCAAGGAAATGCATCGTGAGCTCGTGAAGGAGGAAAACGAACGCAAGAATCACGAGGCGAAGGAATGATGCAAAGACTGCTGGCTGAGTTCGAAGGCGCGGAGCGCTGCGCGGAAGCCATCCGCAAGCTCAAGCAGCGCGGAGCGTTCGAGATCGAGGTGTACATGCCCTATCCGGACAAGGGTATTCAGCAGGCGCTTTCGCTGAAGGCGTCGCCGCTGCCCTGGTATGTCCTCGGCGCCGGGCTTCTGGGTGCCAGCCTGGCCTATCTGATTCTCTGGTACACGAATGCCGTCGACTTCCCGATCAACGTGGGGGGTCACCCCGATCATGCCGTGCCGGCCTTCATTCCCATCTCCTTCGAGACGTTGGTGCTGTTCGCAGGCTGCACGGCCTTCGTTGGTGCCTTGCTTTTGGGAGGGCTGCCCAGACTCTACCATCCGGTCGACGAAGTAGAAGGCTTCGAGGGCGTCTCGGTCGACCGCTTCATGCTCGGCGTGGCCGGCTCTCGTGAAGCCATGGACGAGGCGCGGACACGAGCCATGCTGACGGAGTCGGGTGCGCTCTGTGTGCACGAGGTCGGCGGCGGGGCTCTAGAGGAGGCCGCAGAATGAGTACTCCGAGCGCCTTGTGTCGCGTCGGCGTGCTGTTGATAAGCAGCGGTCTCTTGCTCGCCTGTCGCGCCAAGAGCGCCTTTCGCAAGCCCGACCCCGAGCTCAACCGCATGCTGGAGGTTCCCCGCTACGACATCTACGAAGCGGGACCCTTCTTCGACAATGGTATGACGATGCGCGAGCCGCCTCGGGGCACCGTCAGCTATCGCTCCCGGCACGCCGCTCCGGACGGCTTTTGGAGCGGCAAGGCGCACGGGGGCTTCCTGACCGAATTCCCCATCGATATCGACGCAGCTACGATCGAGCGCGGCCGCGGTCGCTACGAACGTACCTGTGCGGCCTGTCACGGCATGAGTGGCTATGGGAACACCGCGGTAACCAGGCACATGCAGCGTCCCGCGCCGTCCCTGCATGAAAAGCGGCTGCGTGAGCTGCTCCCGGGCAAAGTCTTCACCATCGTTTCCAACGGGTATGGGTTCATGCCCGACTATGCCGCCAAGTTGAGCACCGAAGACCGCTGGGCGGTCGTGGCCTATGTCAAGGTACTCGAGCTCAGCCAGTACGCGCCGATTGCCGAGCTCCCGGAGCAGCTCCGCCAGAAGCTCGAAAGGAGGCTGCACTGATGGGCTGGGCACGCCCCCTCAGTGCAGCCGTCGGCATCGTGGGTACGGTGCTCGTCGTCTTCGGCTTTCTCGCTGAGCCCGCTCAGGCGAGCTTTTCGTACCTATTCGCCTTCGTCTACGTGCTGAGCATCGTGCTGGGAGCGCTATTCTTGCTGATGATAGGCCATGCCAGCAATGCCACCTGGTTCGTGCCACTCAGGCGCTGGTGCGAGCGCATCGTCGCCGCGCTGCCATTTCTCGTCCTCGGTCTCGTGCCGATCTTGTTGTTCGCCCGTGAGCTGTATCCGTGGACTCACTGGCAGGACTTGGCGCCCATGGAGCGAGAACACGTGGCCAAGAAGCTCGCCTGGTTGAATTTGAACTTCTTTGCAATTCGTTCGTTCGTCTACATGGCCATCTTCGTTCTATTTGGGGAACTCTTGCGCTACTGGTCGCAGCGCCAAGACCACGCACGGGACGTCGAAGAGGCCAAGCGGTTGCATCAGCGGATGGTGGCGCTCAGCGTCGGTGGCTTGGTGCTGCTCAGCCTGGTGGTCACCTTCGCCAGTTGGGACTGGGTCATGTCGCTGGAGCCCGCCTGGTATTCGAACCTGTATGGTGTCTACATCTTCGCCGGGGGGCTGTTGTCCGCTCTCGGTTTGGTGGGCGCGCGCACCGCACTCGCTCGCAGGCGCGGCGTCTTGCCAGAGCAGATATCCAGTCAGCACTACCATGCCGTCGGCAGGCTTCAGTTGGCGATGGTCATTTTCTGGGCCTACATCGGCTGGTGCCACGTTCTCCAGCAGTGGATCGCCAACCTTCCCATCGAGGCTATCTGGTACCAGAAGCGCTGGTACCACGGCTGGCAATGGGAAGGCGTCGCGCTCATCGTGACGCACTTCGTGATCCCCTTCTTTCTCTTGCTGTCACGAGCCATCAAGAAGAACCCCGTAACATTCATCGGGGTGAGCATTTGGCTGGTGATAGTGCATGCGTTGGACGTGCACTATCTCGTGCTTCCCGTGCTGCACCAGCAGGGCTACGGTCTGAGCTGGCAGAGTTTTGCCGCGCTCGCGGCGGTGTCGGGTCTGACCTGGTTCGTCGGCTCCTTGCGCGGACGCAGGCTTCAGCAGGTTCCTGTCAAAGACCCCCTGCTGGAGCGCGGCCTTGCCTACGAGAGTCAGTCATGAGTGCGCCCGAACGAGCCAACACGGTCAGGCAAGAAGCCCAGCACATCCCTGGTCGGCGCGTGGTCGTGGTGGGCGCTCTATCCGTTTTCGTGGGCGCGCTGGCAGTGGCGGTCATGGCCTGGCTGCTCGAAGCGCGCCGGCACGGCCTATCGGATGCCACGGCTGTGCCCATCGCGGCCCCGTTGCCCGAGAGCTCGCGGGTGGAGCGCTCGCGCATCGAAAGAACCGCGCGCGGTCGCGACCTTCAACGGCGCGAGCGCCGACAGATCGAAGGCTTCGGTTGGGTCAAGGAGGGCGAGGTGGCACGCATTCCGATAGACGAAGCGGCACACTGGTTCGTCGAGGGCGAGAAGCGTGGCGGATTCAGCTGGCTGCGCCCGCACTCCGACCAGTCGCTGAAGTCCGCGGCGGGAGAGCACTCTCAGCAGCCGATGAGCGCTGCACCCGCGGCGTCGAGCCGGGACAACGCCAATGAGACTGCCGAAGCCGAGAGGCGAGCGCCATGAACCCGGAGAAGCTACTGCGCGAGCTCTTGTTCTTGCCCAAGTCCGCCAGCAATTTCGCGGACTCCATCGATCACCTGCACTTCTTCGTCATCTCGGTAACCATGCTCGGTTCGGCGGCGGTGTTCGTGGTCGCCCTCTGGTTCATGCTGCGCTACCGACGTACGTCCGAGCCCGGCACCACGCCTCGTATCCAGGCCCCGAAGCGCATGGAGATTTTGGTCATTGGTGTCTTGTTGGGGCTGTTCATTCTTTGGTGGGTGATTGGCTTCATGCAGTACATCGCCTACGCCACACCCCCGCGCGACGCAGAGGAAATCTACGTCACCGGCAAGCAATGGATGTGGAAGTTCGCCTACAAGGACGGGCATGCGACGGTGGGCGTGCTGGTCGTCCCCGTGAACCGAGACATTCGGCTGATGATGACGTCGCGCGACGTGATCCACAGCTTTTATCTACCCAACTTCCGCATCAAGCACGACGTCTTGCCCGGGCGCTACACCACGGCCTGGTTCAAGGCGCGAGAGACCGGCATCTTCGATGTGTACTGTGCCGAGTTCTGTGGCACCTCGCATTCGAGGATGTGGGCGAGCGTCGTGGTGCTTCCGGAAGAAGACTACGAAGACTGGCTCGACGGGGAGGAGCCCGAGCTGGTTGCCAAGGCCAGCGCGCGGCCGACTCTCGAGGGGGCCGAGGTGTCACGGGTCGGAGAGCAGCGGCTCAGCATGGCCGAACAGGGGCGCCAGGCGGCTTCGGAGAACGGCTGCTTTGCTTGCCACACCATCGACGGACAGCCTCACATCGGCCCGACCTGGGCCGGTCTGTACGAGAAGCCCGTGAAGCTCACGAACGGAAAGACTGTCGTCGCCGACGAGGAGTACCTGACGCGGTCCATGATGGAGCCGCTCGACGAGGTGGTGGCCGGCTATCAGCCGGTCATGCCGACCTACCTCGGGTCGCTGAAGCAACCGGAGGCCGCTGCCATCGTCGAATTCATCAAGTCTTTGAGCCATCAGCGGCCGAACCCCAGAGTCCGCTTACCGGAGGCCAATGTCAGCGAAGCGTCGTCGAGATCGGCGCTGGGCGCGACGGCACGGCGCATCCGCGCAGCAGAGCCAGGCTCCGACGCTCCCGCATCTCAGCCGGGCTCTGAACGGGTCCCGAAACACGAAGGTGAGCCATGAGCAAAGAAGCAGAGAGCTACCTGGACGAGCGAAGCATCAAGAGCTGGCTCTTCACGCGAGACCACAAGCGCATCGGTATCATGTTCTTCGTTGCCACGGCGGCGGCTCTGGCTCTGGGAGGCAGCTTCGCCTTGCTGCTCAGGCTGGAGTTGCTCACGCCCCGCGCCGACCTCTTCGGTGAGACGACTTACAATCGCCTGTTCACCTTGCATGGTGTCACCATGGTCTGGCTATTCTTGATCCCGTCGATTCCAGCCGGGTTCGGCAACTTCTTCTTGCCCATCATGATCGGGGCTCGCGACGTCGCATTTCCCAGGCTGAACCTGGCGAGCTTCTACATTTACTTGTTGGGTGCCGCGGTGACGCTCATCGGGATGTTCGTGGGGGGCACGGACACGGGCTGGACCTTCTACGTTCCTTATAGCTCCGAGACTTCTACGGCAGTGTTTCCCGTGTTGTTCGGTGTGTTCATTTTGGGGTGGAGCACGATTCTCACGGGCGTCAACTTCATCAGCACCGTGCACAGCATGCGCACCAAAGGCATGAAGATGTTCCGGATGCCCCTCTTCGTCTGGACCATCTACGGTACCAGCATCATCCAAGTGCTGGCGACTCCGGTTCTCGCGATCACCCTGGCGTTGGCGGGCATCGATGCGGTGCTCGATTGGGGGATCTTCGATCCAGCTCGTGGAGGGGACCCCGTGCTCTACCAACACCTGTTCTGGTTCTACTCCCACCCCGCCGTCTACATCATGATCTTACCGGCCATGGGGGTGATCAGTGAGGTAGTTTGCACTTTTTCGCACAAGAACCCGCTGAGCTATAACGCCATCGCGATCTCCACGCTCGGCATCGCCTTCGTGGGGTTCTTGACCTGGGGGCATCACATGTTCACCGCAGGCATCTCAGCTTTCGATGCGGGCGCATTCGGAGTGCTGTCCATGCTCGTGGCGATCTTCTCGGCCATCAAGGTGTTCACCTGGGTCGGTACGCTATACCGCGGCTCGATCTCACTGAAGACGCCGATGCTCTATGTCTTCGCCTTCTTCTTCCTGTTCGTCTTCGGGGGCATGACCGGAGTGGCGGTCGCAACCATGAGCCTCGACGTACATTGGCACGACACCTACTTCGTGGTGGCCCACTTCCACTTCATCATGGTAGGCGGCTCACTGACGGCGTACCTGGCGGCGCTGCACTACTGGTTTCCCAAGGTAACCGGGCGCATGTATCCAGAGAAGTGGTCCTTCCCGGCGTCCCTGTTGGTGTTCGGCGGCTTCGTGTTGACCTTCGTGCCGCAGTTCTTGCTCGGAAATATGGGCATGCCACGACGCTACGCCAATTACCCCCCGCACATGCAGACCTTGCACACCATTTCCACCGCTGGCTCTTGGGCTTTGCTCGGGGGGCTCAGCATCACGCTCGTCTACGTGCTCTGGTCGGCGCGCTATGGTGAGCGCGCTGGCGAAAACCCGTGGTATTCGGCGAGCTACGAGTGGTACACGGCGAGCCCCCCTCTCAAGCACAACTGGCCGAGGTCGCCAGAATTCGAGCGGGGACCCTACGACTATACCCAGAGCGCTCCGGACCCGAGGGGTAGCGCGGGCGTCGGGCTGCAGCCCGGAGCTCCCAGCGAGGTTGCCAGTGGCTAAGTCAGTTCCCCACGAGGATCACTTCGAGTCCATCGAGCGGCAAGGCATGGCCGCGACGCTCGGCATGTGGGTTTTCCTTGCCAGTGAAGTGCTGTTCTTCGGTGCCTTGTTCACCACCTACTCGTCCTACCGTGCTCAAGCACCCGTGGCCTTTGCCGACGCCGTCAGGGAAAATACCTTCTGGTGGGGGTCGGCGAACACCGTGGTGCTGCTCACCAGCAGCTTTCTGGTTGCGTTGGCGGTGCACTACCTCAGGGAAGACAGGACGCGCCTGGTGGTGGGCTTGTTATTCGGTACCGTGTTCTTGGGGCTCGCGTTCCTGGCCATCAAAGGCTACGAATACTACGACCACTTCCAACACGGCATCTTTCCCGGCGGTCACGGTCGCTGGTTTTCCGACAAGCCGCGTGACCCCGGGGCGGCCGCCTTCTGGACACTCTATTTCTTGATGACCGGGCTGCACGCCATACACGTCATCGTCGGCGTGAGCGTGCTCAGCGTGCTCGGATTCATGGTCGGCACCAAACGCATCGTGGCTCGTGCGGGCCACGCGCTCGAGAACGGCGCGATGTACTGGCACCTGGTGGATATCATCTGGTTGTTTCTGTGGCCCCTGTTCTATCTGACGAAAGGTCACGGCTAGGTGAGGAGACAAGCATGACTCTCGGCAAATACACCCTGGCGTACGTGGCGCTGCTCGCCTTGACGGGGCTCACTTTCGGACTCTCCTTCGCTGACCTGGGGGCTCTGGAGTGGCTGCCGGCGCTGGGAATCGCCGCAGCCAAGTCCATCATCGTGGCGCTGTTCTTCATGCACCTGATCGAAATGTCGGTGGCGCACCGCACCGCAGGCGTCGTGGCTGTGGTGCTGCTCGCTTGTTTGATCCTGTTTGCAATGGCGGATGTCTGGACGCGCTCGTACCAGGTGGCTCCGGAAGTCTCCCCCCTGAGCGCGCAGCGTCAGCCGTAGGCCGAGTAGCCGCGACAATTTCCAAGAAGGCTTGCACCGCCCACCCGATGTGGCATGAAGCGCGGAGCTAGGGCGCAGCGCGTTCCGTCCCATCTCTGGCAAGCCGTACTTCTTTCGAAAACCTTGTCCATGGAGAAATCCGTCATGCACACGCTTACGAGCCGCCGTTACCGGTGGAAACTGCTCGCCCTGGCAGTGGCGCTCTTGTTGGGCAGCACGCCAGCGGCCGCCACGACCAAGTCGGACGCTCCAGGGAAGTCCCCCTTTTCCGCGGAAACCGTGCCTGCCCATCTGAAGGGGGTCGGGATCGACGAGCATCTGGAGGCCGCTCTGCCGCTGGACCTGCCGTTCACCGACGAGGCAGGGAAGGCAGTTCGGCTCGGTGACTACTTCGATGGCAAGCGGCCGGTGATCATCACGCTCAACTACTCGAACTGTCCGATGCTGTGCAGCTTGGAGCTCGATGGGCTGGTCAAGGGGTTGAAGCAGGTGGATCTGGAGCTCGGCAAGGGCTATCGCGCCGTCACCGTCTCGCTCGACCCCAAGGAAACACCCAAGGTCGCGAGCAAGACCAAGCGCCGCTATCTCAAACAATACGGTCGATCCAATGTCGAGCAGGGGTGGCACTTCCTGACTGGTAAGGAAGAGAACATCCGGGCGCTCGCCAAGGCGATTGGCTTCAAGTACCGCTACGACGCCGACAAAGATCAATACTACCACACCGCCGCAATTGCGATTGGAACACCCGTCGGAAAGATCGCCCGCTATCTCTACGGTATCGAGTTCGACCCCAGCACGCTGAAGCTCAGCTTGCTCGAGGCGTCCGAGGGCAAGGTGGGCACCACGGTGGACAAGCTCATCTTGTTCTGTTGCGCATACAACCCCAAAGAGGGAAGCTACGCGATGGTGGCGAGTCGGGTCATGTCACTAGGCGGCCTCGTGACCCTGATCTTGCTCGGCGGGTTTCTGGCGATCCTCTGGTTCCGAGAAAAGAAGACAAGACACGAACCGAGGCCGTGAGCGGGCGCTCGCGGCGTGCGGGTAGGCGCCGTTTCCCGAGTGGGGTCGAGTTCTTGGGCTTTGAGCGGAGGGCGTGGGCGCGGGCTCACCTCGCGAAGATTGCGCCAGCGGCCAGCGGCGACTAGCTTATGCATGTCATGTATTGCCCGCGACGTTCTCGATGAGCACCTGACATGGTATTCGCCCGAGTTTTCTCGACCTTATGGAAGATGCTGAACGCGCCACGGCGCGCCAAGTTCTTGGTGCTCTCGCTCCTCTTGTTCGTGGCCGGGCTGACGGAGCTCATGGGTATGTTGGCTCTGTTCGGCTTCATCCAAGGGCTCTCCGTGAACGCGCACGGGATGCGGCACGGGCGCATGGCTCGCATCCTTCAGCATTTCTCGCACGGGCCTCTTGGCCCGGTGGAGTACGCGCTATGGGGAGGCGCATTGCTGATAGCGGTTATCTTGCTCAAGAACATGCTGTCGACTTTGGTCAAGACTCTCTTGAACCGTTTCTTGACCGGACTCAACCACCGGATTTCGACCGGATTGTTCGAAGGGTACATGCGCGCTCCTTACGAGCGCCTCAAGAGTGGCCATTTCGGCAGCCCTGCCGACAATGTCGGAGAATCATTCGAAGTCTTCTCGAGCTGCTTTGCTGCGACGGCACAGATCCTGGCTGACGGAGCGCTCTTGACCATGATCATCTTCTTGCTGGTCATGGTCGATCCTTGGTTGACCCTGGGTTGTTTCGTCCTGTTCGTTCTCGTCGGGACCGTTCTTTACCGTTTCATGGAGGTTGCGTTGATCCGCATCGGGCGTGCGGAAGTCTATGCGCGCATGACTGCGAAGACCCACCTGAAGGACGGGCTCAGAGGTATCCTGGAAGCGCGCTTGGCGGACGCGGCCGGAGTCTTCGTCGACGGCTATGGCTATTCACTCAAGCGAACCACGGTGCTGCGTCGTCGCCAGGACGCGTTCAAGCGTTTGCCACGTTCCTCCAACGAGTTGCTTCTGGCGCTCGTAATAGTGGTGGCGGTTTTCTATGTCACGGTTTCTGGGTCCAGCGTGCACGATGCACTGCCGACTCTTGGTCTGTTCGGCTTTGCCGGCCTCAAGTTCACGAGCGCGATGTCGCGCATCAATTCGTCGCTCCAGGGTTTGCGTCAGAGAGCCGAGCAATTCGATGTGGGCTATCAGGCGGTCCTGCAAGTAGCTCCCCACATCTTTCGGGGCAGCGACATGCAACCCGAGAATGATTACCTCGCGGAGGAGGAGCCGTTGCCTGACGGCGTGGACGGACGGCTGCATCATCAGCTGGAGCTCGAGCACGTGTCTTTCAGGTACGAGCAGGACGAGCCTGACGCAATCAAGGACGTGACACTCAGAATACCCCGGGGCAGCTTCACCTCTTTCTGCGGATCTTCGGGAGGTGGAAAGTCGACGCTGCTGCTGCTCATGATGGGCTTGATGAAACCGCGCTGCGGTACGATTGAATGCGATGGAAGGAGCATCTTCAAGTTCATCCGTGCTTGGCACAAGAACATCGGCTACGTCGGGCAACAAGTCTTCATCACCTCGGGTTCGGTGCGCGAGAACGTGGCGTTCGGGATTCCCAAGCCAAATATCAATGACAAGAAGGTGTGGCGCGCCCTCGAACAGGCGGCAGCGGCGGACTTCGTGCGGCAGCTGCCCCGGGGGTTGCGCGAGCCTTTGAAAGAGGGAGCACGCCTTTCCGGTGGTCAGCGCCAGCGCATCAGCATCGCTCGTGCCCTCTATCATAACCCGGAAATCATCGTCTTCGACGAGGCAACGGCCGCACTCGACAACGCTACCGAAAGCGAGATTACCGAAGCTCTGGCGCGATTGACGGGAACGAAGACCATCATTTGTGTCGCGCATCGGCTCAGCACCATTCGAGGCAGCGATGTGATCCACGTGGTGGAGGGCGGAACCATCAAGGCCTCCGGAACCTATGACGAGCTCTTGGCAACTAGTCCGGATTTCAGACGCATGGCTCATGCCACAGCGCTGCGCAAGCATGGGCAGCTAGAGCCCGTTCCGAACACGGGGAGTAGTTAGTTCACTTGTAGTTGAATCTCGAACAAATTTGGTAAGAACTCCCAGGAGTGGGCGGCTATGAGCCTTCAGTCCGCTGCTGCCCGTTGGGCCGAGTTTGCCGGCAAGAACTTGGGCTTCTTGGAATCTAGCTCAAGCGCTCGGCCGGGCTACGTCATAGCCTGGGCTGGCTCGGGGTGGCTCGGGGTGCTCGCCCCCGGTGACCCTGCGTTGGGGTGCCGTTCAATGGCCGACACCTTTGAGAGCGCGGCGAAGCTCCCGAGTGAGGATAGGTGCCAGCGTTTTGGCATAGGTGTTCGTGATGTGGGACCCCTGGCGATATACCAGGACGTTGCCAATGACCGGTGCACAGCGGCTCTTTGGACAAATGTAGTCCGTCAGGTCGATGATTTCAGTAGATGTTGCGAGTGCCGCGGCAGCTCTTTGGGTCGGAGCGGCGCTGCTGACAATTCCCTCTTGACGCGGAAAGGAGCATGCCAGTGCCGCATGCGGTTGCTTCAACAAGCATCTATAGACACTACCCGCCCCTTGTGGTGAGGGATTGTCGAACAACACCACGACCTGTATGCCCATATTTCGCAGCTTGGTCCAGTGAGAGACAAGGCCACGAATCATCGCACGTTGCGTGTAGACTGATTTGTCACCGGGAGGGAATCCGCGGCCATCATTTTGCGACGTGATAACCGCGTCCGGGGGCGCCGCTTGGAGCTGGCTCATTACTGCCTCGTTGAAGCGTTGACACGCCTCGTAGGGACGGCCTTTGACGATTTTGCCGGCGTTGGCAAACGGGCAGGCGGACTTGGTGACCGTCTGGATCTTCCAGCGCAGCGCCTTGCCGGCCGCGTCGATAGCCTCGAAGTATTGGACTATCTTGGAGTCGCCCAGAACGACAGCACGGTGCTTGCCATGGGGATCACCAATCTCACACCAGTGGGGGGACTCGCCGGAGATCCCGACCTGACAGCCTTCCGCATAGGCACGTGGAATATCCTCGGTGGCCGAGGAAGGTTCGGGAATCACGGACGGATACTCGTTGCGGGGAACTCCGGCCTCCCCGACCCGAGGTGCGTTGCCCAGCGCCCCCGCTCCGAGAGTTGCGGGTAGAGCGACCACTTTGCCGGGTTGGATTGACAACCGTACAGAGTTAGATGCAGTCGTGATGAACACAGGTGGTTGGCTCCGCGCCAGAAGCAGACCTGCAACAACGGACGCGAACGACAGGTTCGCCCCTAGTGACAAACTAGCCAGTGGGCGGGTCGACAGTGTCCTGGCGAACCGCAATGGCCTTTCGACGAACCGGTAGCTCAGCCAAGCTGGGATGAGGCTGGCGACAACCAGAGCTGACGCCCAGCCTGCGCCTTCCAACTCGAGCCAATCTTGCCCGGCGACGACGAACGGCCAGTGCCAAAGGTAGATCGAGTAGGACAGGCCGCCCACCCATACCATGGGACCGGTGGCGAGCGCGCGGGAGGCAGCACTCCACCGATCAAATGTGCCGCCGAAAATAACGAGTGCCGCCCCGAGTGTGGGCGCTCCCGCTCCGATTCCCGGCCAAGGAGTACTGTTGTCGAACCAGACGGCGCTCGCAGCGATCAGCGCCATTCCGACCCACGTGGAAGCCGGGCCGACGTGCGCCGGGAACCTCATCAACAAGGGCATCCCTAGTGACAACACGGCACCCACGCCAAGCTCCCAGAGGCGGGTGGCGGTGACGAAGAATGCTTCTTGCGGGTTGGAATCGGTGAAGAGAATTGACCATACGAAGGATGGAACCAGCACCAGAGCGAGTGTGAGCGCGGTGGTTGGACGCGGCCGGAGCTTCGCTCGACGAGCCACGAGGAACGCGCCACCAATCAAGAGGGGCCAGATAAGGTAGAACTGCTCTTCCACAGAGAGGGACCAAAAATGCAGCACTGGCGAGCGGCCTAGGTCCTCGGCCAAGTAGTCCACGGAACGGCTGGCGAAGCGCCAGTTGACGAAGTAAGCGGCGGCAGCAACCACGTCCAGCGAGAAGGCGGTGGTGTCCGGGGGTGGAGCCAGCCACCAGCACAGCAGAATGGTAGCGAGCAGCGTGGTGCTCGCGGCGGGAAGCAAGCGCCGCGCCCGACGCGCGTAGAAATTCACGAAGGAAATTCGCCCATTGGCTTCTGCCTCCCGTAACAACAGTCCGGTGATCAAGAAGCCTGAGATGACGAAGAAGACGTCGACACCCACGTAGCCTCCGCTGACGGGAAGGCCCGCGTGGAAAGCAATCACCAATAGGACAGCAATAGCGCGTAGCCCTTCGACGTCGGGCCGGAATGAAGATTTGGTCGCAGTCATGGACGGAGAGCCGAACGCGCCGCGTTAGAATAGCATGCGCGTGGAGCGTACCGAATCTACTATCTGCAAGCCAACTGTGACCAAAGGCGAATGATTCAACGTGTTCTTACTTTGTGCAGCATCGAGTTCTTTTGAGCACCGTTGCTCCGCCAATTGAAATCGCTCCAGTGAGGCTCTGGCTGACACAGGAGTTCGAACAAGTAGCGATCGCCCGGTGAGACGGACTGACATAAGCATACCGAGCATGATCGAAAGCCCGAATTTTCTCATGACCAACCTGTGAAGGTGGCCGTGCCACCGAGCCAAGGCCTCCAGGCTTGCGCAGGAGCGGCCTGGTGCAGGCAATGCTCATCAGTCGCCGCCGACCAGCACTTCAATACGATTCGTTAATTGACTCCAATCGCAGCGCTCACGCGCGAAGCGCATCGCTGCCTTCGAGCGTTCACTCCAGGCGTTCTCCTTGCTCCAAAGCTCATTCACCAAAGGCCATACCCCTTCCGGTCTCGAGTAAAGCGCTGCCTCCCCGAAGGTTCGTTCGAAGCCTGGGGGCAGAACGACAGGCAAACCAACCGCCATTGCCTCGAGGACAGCTCGGCTAAATGCTTCGACGTAGTCTTCATGTGGAAAATGGACGAAGAAATCGAGACCAGTCAAGAACGTCTGGACCGGAACCGTACCGGCATCATGGATGCTCCAGTTGCGCGGTTTATGACCCAGGCGTTCGATAGCTGCATCCGCGTTCCCCAGCAGGACAACATCGCAAGGCCTGTCCGCGCAATAAGCTGCACGGATGTTCTCCGCGCTCTCGGGCCACTTGGCAGGGTGGTCGAGAACGTGACGACCGATGCGTGGCCGTGAGCGCTTCTCGCCGCGCCACTCGACGGCGTTCTTGCTCCAAGCTGCGGTGTCGATGAGTGGCGGCCAGATTTCAGAGTGGATGGGTCGGTAGCGTCCATCGCTCTCCATCACATCACGCATTAGCTCCGAAATCGGAATCCACGACGGCCGCAGCCCGAAGAGCTTGTGTACAGTGTCCGCGACTTGCTCCGGGTCATATTGAACATCCCCGCCACCGCGGTAACGCTCGGCGGTCTGGTTGGTGATGATGACGAACCGTTTGGAAGCGACTTCGGGAGGTAGATCGATGGCGTGTCGAAGGATGACCGGATAGCCCGCTACCACCGTATCAGCGGTGATGCTTTCGCCTGGGGAAACGATGTAGATGTCGCCGTCTTGTGCCAACTGGCGGACTTCGTGGTGGACCGGCCGCCTGACGTCCCTGTCGTATCGCCGCCAGTGGAACACTGCGACTCGAAACCCCTGACGCACGGCTGCTCTGACGTAGTCCATGGTCGAAACGTAGGCGCCCCCGTCCAAGTCGAAGTCCATGATGAACAGCAGGTCCACGCAATGCTCCTGCCGCTTCTTCAGGATGAAACCGGGTGCGGGGAAGGCACGCCCAAGCTCGGGCGCCGGCAGCTGGTGGAATTCGCGGCTCCGCGTGGCCAGCCAGAACTTCGCGGCATCGTGATAGTTGCGCCTGACGCCGTAAATCAATGTATTCACGTGGGTTCGCCCACGTCGGGTCAGCGACTCCGGGGCGTCCAGTACGAAGGACAAGGGGACGCCCGGCAACAACTTGGGGTGACTTGCCACGTGTCCATGCTCCAACCGACGAATCAGCTCATTGTCGGCCGCTATTCTTACCTCGTCCCAACCACCTAGCTGCTCGAGGACTTCACGCCGCAACATGAGTGAGGAATGGTTCGTGATGATCCAATGTCGAGAACAACGTGAACCGCCGGCGAAGTAGAGGTGGTTGTACGAGCGTGCGCAATCGGTGACGTTTGCGGGGCTCTCGGCATGCTGCATCAGGTGCGTGGCCTGTACCTCGATTTTTTGCGGATGGGACCAGTCGTCCGCGTCGTGCACCGTGATGTAGTCTCCCGTTGCATGGCGAACCCCCTCGTTTCTTGCCGCATAGGAGCCGCCGTTCTCCTTCATTTGCAGGGCGACGACGCGTGAGTCGCGCGCTGCGTACTCCAGAGCCGTTTCGTGAGTTCCGTCGGGGCTCTTGTCGTCCACGACGATAATCTCGAGATTCGTCCACGTCTGGCGAAGTAAGCTGTCCAGAGCAATGTGCAGGGTCTTCTGCGCAGCGTACGCGGGTATCAGGACGGTGACCTTCGGCTGCTGATCGACTGCTATCGCCGCTCGCGCGGCGGGGGCGCCTAGATTATCCAGCACCAGGGGACGTGCGGGCTCGAGCTTCTCGACGGTAGCGAGGTTGGAAGCCTGGAACAAATGATTGATCAGCCCTAGCCGGGTGACCTCGTCCTTGTCGGAAAGTGCTCCCGTCACAGCGGCATAGGTGTTGGCCAGGCAAAGCTGGTAGTTGGGATCTTCGGGGAATTGAGAACACGCCCGGCGCAGAATCAGCCTAGCTCGTTCGCGCTGGCCCAGAACGGAAAGGCTCTGCACCTCAAGCAAGATCTGTGTGGCATTGTTGGCGCTCGCCGGGTGAGCTAGGCGGGCCAATACGGCATTCTGATGGGCGGTGGCAAAGTCACCTCGACTTCCGTACCAGCGACCCAGAGCCAGCGCCGCCATGAATACTTCCCTGCCGCTTGCCTCTGGATCGGTCTTTAGGGCTTCGAGGTCGAGCAAGGCCTGCTGCGAAAAGCCGCCCCAGAGCTTGGCTTCCAGTTGCCGTGCCTGCGTAGCGTAAAGACCCCTCTGCGAGGTCATCTGAAGCTTGCCGTAGCGCTGGATGCGCTGGGAGACGGAGAACGGAAGCACGTATCGCAGCACGAACCTGCGCACCTCTGTAGGCACGGCTTCCGTGAGCGCCCGCGACCATTTTTTCCGCATCGTTCCCTTGGTTTCTCGTCCTACACGTGCCCGGCGGAGGCGAAACGACCGGCGCTGGCACGAAGCGCCCGACCGTGCCTACCGAGGCAGTACTCGGTCATCCTTTCACAGAATAGTCTACCCGCCTGGGAAGACAAGGCTCGAGGGTGCACTGCTCGCGAGCTCGAGCAGTGCGGGAAGGCTGCCGACTCTTTCGTTGCTCGATTTCCGGACGGCCGCCCAGCGTTTCAGTGGGGCGCGCATCACTTCGAATGCACATCCAAGGTATGGTGCTCTCGCGCGCGTGCCGATGGGTCGCGACAAGCATCCTAGCTGGCGTTCTGGTGAACGGGACAACGGACACAGCCGATGGCTGCGGGTGAGCCGGTTCTCGC
This sequence comes from uncultured delta proteobacterium, assembly GCA_963809955.1. Taxonomy (GTDB): domain Bacteria; phylum Myxococcota_A; class Polyangia; order Polyangiales; family Polyangiaceae; genus JAICQQ01. Next base: position 81,969 of record CAWELQ010000019.1, on the reverse strand, counting down.
GTCCGACGGTACGAGTGACCTGGCTACACGAAGTGCTCGTCCGAGGGCACGACCCGGGCGGATTCGAGCGAACATTCTCGGCTCGGGACGGGACCGTGCCCGCGGCTTCCCTACGGAACACCCGCTGCGATTGACCGTTGTAACTCCAACTGCTAGTCGTTCCCTGCTTGTTGTTCGGTGAGTCCCACTGGTGATGCCGCCCCGAGAAGACACAGTCGACGGCCCGCCCATCGCCGGCGCGCAAGCCTCCGACACCAGTCCCACAGTGAAGGGCTTGGTTCAGGCCCTCGTGCGATCTGCTGGAACCCAGAGAGCCCAGCTCGCGCTTCTGCGGGAACTCAATCGAAGGGTTGCCGAACTCGAACGCGCTCGGCGGGGCCACTGCCAGAGCCGGCGCTTATCGCTTGAGCTAGAGGCACTCCAGCGCGAACCGAAAATAGCCTTCGGATGGCTGATTAGTCCGCTCAAACAGGCGGCTCGCAAGGCACTGGGTCGCGGGCGTTATCTGCGGCGTGAGTACGAACTCGAGTTGGAACATCGCATGGAATCATCGGGGGCCGCTGCGACCATCGCGTGGGTGAAAGCCGTCGTCGACAAGCGCGACATAGCGCCGGATCTCGCTTATCCACTGCTGGTTGCGGCTCTAGCAGAGCGAAACGACGCTGCCAATGCCGCAGGTGTGGCAAAGCACGTTGCGGATCGCTATGGCAACGACGCTGCCTCCGCGAGTCTTATCAAGCGCTGCGCGCTGGAGCAGGCGACCCCCACTCCGCGCCAGTGGGAGGATTCCGTGTTGTGGAGGTCCAGCGTTGGTCCGCGCGTTCACAAGCTTGCGCTGCCTGCAAATCGAGCCGGCGCGCGTGCTTGGGAGCGGGCCAGGTCCTTGGGGCCCTTGAGTGGGCATCCACACGGTCTCACCGCACTGACGCTGGGCGCCCCGCGGCTGACACACGCGCTCGGTGACTTCCTCCAGGAACTCGAGTCGAATCCGCAAAGTTGGCGTCACGATTTGCAACGCTATCTGCCTGATTTCTGTGTGGTCGACCTGTCGCTCATTCAGACCGTCGCTGACGATGAGAGGCTGGATCTGGAAGAAATCGCGAACATCTGCGAGGGCATATCGTGCCTGCCGGTGTTGTGGGGCGACGAGGCGAACGTAATGAAGGGAAAACGCCGTGTCGAATCGACGATTCCAGCTGCCGTGGTTTGTTTCGCCGATACTCGCGCTACTGCAGACCGGCTGAGGAACGCCGCCGGAGCCAACATTGCTCACGTGATAGGTCCGGTCGTAGACACGCGACATGCAAAGCTGCCGGCACCTCGCAAGAAGAGCGCGCTCTGGGTGTTGGGCTTGACCAACGCTTCGGAAGTACTCAGCTCGCAAGAGATTCAAAGCGCGCTTCCGACCTGGTCGGTGGAAGACTGGTCGGTTTCGAGCACCACGAGTGGTCCGCCCGCGAACGAAGCGACAAAGCTCGAGACTTCCTCGGAGTTGCCGGTCGAAGATACGAGAGAGATACTGCTAATCGTCGGAGGCCTCCTGGAAGCTGCGAACGAACAGCTGACCTTCGTGGCGCAATCCCTGGCCAGGGGTGTGCCGCTCTTGGTGCATTCGTCCGGCAAGGGAAAGGTCGTTCCCGCGTTAGCGGAAGCTCCCATCATCTACTTCGAGGACATACTCTCGCTTTCTTCCACCATTGCCGATTTCGAGAAGCATCCGGAGCGCCTCCGCAAGCAAAGCCACCTGTGCGCCCGCTTTGCGCGAGAGCATCTCAGCATCGAGACGGGCTTCAGGCGGTTTGCGGTGCATGCGGGAGCGCCCAGCATTGGCCATAACCTGCGGCGCGTGAGTGTGCTCTGTGTGTCCAACCGCCTCGAGCGAGCGCGTCAGTGTTTGGAGATCTTCAAGGCCCAAACATACCCGCACAAGGAGCTGATCTTCGTGGCCAATGGGGATGCCGTTGAAGAAGCATGGCTCGAGCAATTCTTCGACGCGGCCGCGCAGGTGACGCTGTTGCGGACGAACTCCGAATACAGCCTGGGTGAGAGCCTGAATCGGGCAAGGGCGGTTGCTAGCGGCGAGCTATGGGCGAAGCTGGATGATGACGACCACTACGGAGCCAACTACCTTCGGGATTCGGTCTTAGCGCTGGAGCACGGCGAGGCTGCCGTGACCGGCAAGGGTACCTTCTTTTGCTACGTTCAAGACCAGGACACCTTGTACTTGAACCCACAGCGCGAGGAAAACTCGTACACTGATCGCTTCTTGCACGGCGGGACGATTGTAGCGGACCGGCTCGCGGTGGAAGGCATCGAATTTCAGCCCGTTCGGCACGGTACGGATTCGCTGTTCCTACAGCAATGCGTTCTCGAGGGTTTGAAGCTGTACAGCGGAGATCGCTACAATTTCGCCTACATTCGTTATCCCTCTCCGACTCATCACACTTACGCGGTGGGTTTGGATAGCTACTTGCGGAGCTGTCGTCGCGTCGCGGATGGCTTCCCCAAGTCGATCATCGACGCATAGTATCATCGTTCCGTAGGCAGTTGAGCTTCTTGGGGCTTTTTGAGAAGAAGGTTCAGCTAACGACACTCGGTGTGCCGTCCACTCGGCTCCAGGATTTCGAAAAAATCGTTGTGCCAAGTTGGTTCGTAATGATGCTCCTTCAGAAAAGCATTGATTGCGGCACGGGTACTGCTTCGTGCTTCGTCCTGCTCCAACGGACGCAGGTGCTCCGGCCAAGTGTTGCTGCGAGTGCTTCCAAAAGTCGACACAGCCACGGGCAAACAGTCCGTGCGATGCGGCGCCTGCGCGGCGAGCCTCGCCACTACGTCACCGCGCACCCAGCCCATGAGCCAAGGACGATTCAAGTAGGGTCGCGTCTCGGTCAAGTATTGAAGAAGCGGCGCACCTTCGTAGGCCAACAAGTAGTCGCCCGGTGAGACTCGCTTCCGGAGCGCGCCCAGGACTTCTCGAACCGATTGCGCTCGTGCCGCGCTCGTATACTGTCCCGCGAGCTGGGAGCTTCCCACGGCATGGGTCAGCTTGCTTCGACGCTGGTCGCGGTAGGTGTACGTCGCGGCCCAGTGAATCGCTTCGCCCGAGAGCACGACACCGGCGATCAACGCCAGCTTCGCTCCTTGACCGGCAAGCCAGCGCGCTTCGAGGGTACCGAGCGCCGCCAACACCAAGGGCAGCGCCAGCCATAGACCCATGTGAGCATTCTTGATGCCGTTGTTGCTGCCGAGGGGCGCTATGAATACCACGATGAGCAGAATGAATGCAGCGAGACGCAGCTCGAAGCTGCGATGCCACACGCCCGCCGCGATTGCTGTCAGCACGAAGTACGTGGTGCCCGGAACGACCCAGCGCCACGGCTCGTCCGTGTAGGTCAGCCCCAATACGCCGAAACCGCAGGACGCCACTACGACCAGCGCACCAGTCCGCGGCGACAGCCTGGCGAGCGTCCGTGACAGGGCAAATCCGCCTGCGCACACGGCCAGCCCCAAACCCAATGCCCGCTTTTCACCTCTGATGAACTGGTGAAGCAAACTGTGCGTGGAATAGCCGGCCTCTTGCATACTGGGAGCAAACAAGCTGCGGAGCCCCCCAAAGTAGAGGTCCGCGTCCCCGCGCAGATAGATGAGCGCTAGCGTACCGGAGACTCCGGCCGCAACACCCAAAGCAGCCACGCCTATGTCTCGTATCAGACCAGCGCGCCGCTCGGGGGCGAGGACCGCCGCAAAGGCAGGAGCGGCCAACAACGCCCATCCGAGCACGTTTGGGAAACGCGCGAAGGGCGCCACGCCGAGCAGAGCCCCTGCCGCGAAGAGCGAGCTTGGCCGGCGACGCATGATGCCGCACCACAAGACGAACGCGGCGGCGGCGAATAGCAGCGAGGAAGAGGTGTTGTAGGAAAACCAGGTTTCTCGACGGTTGCTCAAGAATGCGCTGGTCACGAGCACGGCAAGAGCCGCTGCTCGCTCACTGGTCAGGGCACGGGTGAGTCGGAAAGCCAACCACATGCCGACCGAGAGGCACAGCGCCCACAGCGCACGCATTCCGATCAACCCTAGGCCCCCGAACAGGGCATCCCAGGTCGCGCCGATCAGATTCGTAAGCCACATGTGACTGGAATCCTCGGTTGCTTCCGGGTAACGAAAGAAGCAGCGGTAGCCGGTAACCAAGTAGCCCTGGTCGGTAAAGTCCAAGCCTTGCCAAATGAAGAGCCATGGAATCGCCAGCGCGCCCAATACGGTGAGTCGTTCGGTACGGCTCATGGCTCGAGGTCAGCGTTTGAAGACCGCGATGGCATTGCGGTCTTCATCGCCATGGATGAGCTCGCTGACATCGTGCGCTCGGGCCAGGGCCCCGAAACCCGGCAGATCGTAGCGCTCGGCGTACTCGCCGACGCCTGGGTTCGACAGCCACACGGCGGCTCTTCCGAGCAATGAAGACCTGCTGGACCAATTGTGCACAGGCTCGCTGATGACCACACCCTTGCGCGCTGCCTTGCGCATGCGATCGACAATGGCGTCCGCGTGCTTGCGAAAGTGATACAGGCTCGACACCATCGTCACATAGTCGGCTTCCGGAATGGAATCCTGCAGCACGTCGAAGAAGCGTGACCGGATGCCGAGCCTGCGGTTCCGAAAAACGAACTGCGCGTTGAAGTCGAGGCCGAGATAATCGCAGCCCCGCGCGCGCAGGTGATTGGTGAAGAGCTGGGCGGTGCCACAACACAAGTCCACCACGCTCGCGCCATCGGGGATATGCGCCGCCACACGAGCGTAGGTTTCGTCCAAGGCTTGGCCGTAGAGACCACGCATGACCAGCTCATAACCAGTTGCTGTCCAATAGACTGGCGACTTATGAGTCAGCGACAATCCGACACGCTGCCGAAACTTGACGATCTCCGAAAGGTACTCGGGAATGTCATCGGAGAGGCGCACTGTGGACTGCTTGTCCCAACGACGCAGAAACAGCACTGGAAGCTCGCGTATCTTCAAATCTGCCAGCACCGCGCGTGCCATGACTTCCGAATCCCAAAACCAGCCATCCGATTGGCTTCCCATGACGACATCTGTGGTCGTGGCACGCTTGAAGAACTTGCAGCCGGTTTCGCTGTCTTTGACGCCCGGCGCGATGCTGGCCCGCAGCAGGCCCCGATAGGCCCAGGACAGAGCGGTACGGTAAAATGCGTGAGTCTGGCTCAACAGATAGTGACGGTCGCCAGTTGCGACGTCGACCCCGTCATGCAGCACGAGATTCACGAGCGGCAATACGTAGTGTGCACCGACCTCGAGATCGATGTCCAAGAAGCCGGTAACCGTTCCACTGGTCGCGGCAAAACCCGTCTTGAATGCGCCGCCGCGACCACGATTCTCCGTATGGAAGATGAAGCGACAATGTGGCGTGTTGGCGCAAATCTCGCGAATAACGGCACGCGTCTCGTCACGGCTGCCATCGTCCACGAACACGATTTCGTACTCGTAGTTGGTTGCGCTCAAGATCTCGACGAGAGCAACCACGCTTTGGCGCAAGTGCGGAGCCTCATTGTAGCAGGGGATGACGAGCGAGATGTCCAACTTGGGGCTTCCTCAAGAAAGTGACTGGCGCAGAGCGCGTACTACGTCCGCAGCGTCCTGATCGGTCACGGCAGGAGACAATGGAATCGAGAACGTCCGCTCACTAATGAAGTCCGCATTCGGAAACGGTCCAGCATTGGGGTACGTGCGGCGGTAGTAGTCCAGAAGGTGCACCGCACGGTAATGGACGCCGCAGCCGATCTTGAGCAGGTGCAGACGCCGAAGAAGTTGATCCCGGCTGATATTGGTTCGGCTGTCGTCGACCAAACAAGTGAACAAGTGACGAGCATGTCGAGTGCCTGCCGCCGGCTGCGCAGGCAAGAGCAGCGGCAGGTCCGCGAGCTCGCGCAAGTAATAGTCCCACAGCTGTTGGCGATGCAGCAGGTTCTTCTCGATGCGCGCCAGCTGGTGAATACCGATGGAAGCGGCCAAGTCGGTCATATTGCACTTGTAGCCCGGCTGGAAGACGTCGTAATGGACGAAGCCGTCGTCCGAGTAGCGCTTTCGTGCATCCTTGTCCATGCCGTGCAAGCCGAGCACGGCGATGCGATCTGCCATTTCCCGATTGCGACAGCTGACCATCCCGCCCTCGACGGTGGTCATGTTCTTGGTGGCATAGAAGCTGAAACAACCGACATCCCCGAATGTACCGCAGTGTCGACCGTCGATGGTGGACTCGATCGCGTGAGCGCAATCTTCAATGACGAACAAGTCGCGGCTGTGTGCCAGCGACATCAGCGCATGCATATCACAAGGCCGCCCGGCGAAATGCACCGGCACGATGGCGCGCGTGCGCGGCGTGATGCAGCGTTCGATCGCCGCCACGTCGATGTTCATCGAATCTCGCTCGCAGTCGACGAGCACTGGAACGCAGCCGGCGTGCTCGATGGCGTTGGCCGTGGCGCAGAAGGTCATCGTGCTGGTGATGACTTCGGAGCCGTTCGGGATTTCGAGAGCCTTCATGGAGAGCTGCAGCGCGGCAGTGCACGAGTTCAGCGCGACGGTGGCGGTCGCACCCACATATTCGCGGAACTCGCGCTCGAGCCGCGCGGTGCGAGGCCCTGTCCCCAGCCAGCGTGAGTCGAGGCACGCGATGACCTCGTCGTACTCTTCGCGCCCCAGACTGGGTGCACCGAAGACGAGGTAATCCTCACGCCAAGCTCCGGACGTCAACTGGCACCTACCAGGCGCGCCCCGCCGCGACTACGCGGCGTTATCGTGCGGGAATCAGCTGCTGGCATTCGGCTGGCGCTTGTATAGCAGGCGGGTTCGCGGCAGCAAAGCAAGGGAGAAAGCCTGCCCCTGGAAATTCGGTCCGGTTGGCTCCTCCAATGCTGCCAGAGGCCCGGGCCTCTGGGCATGGTCTCTTCGGGGTCGCTGGCTATGCCCCGCTAGGTATCGCCAACGCCCACCGGGCCATCCTGTTCGATCAGGTCCAGAAGGTACCTGACGTAGTCCGTTCTTCCCAAGCGTTTGGCGAGTTCGCCCAGCTGGTCGGCAGAGATCCAGCCCTTCAAGTAGGCGATCTCCTCGGGACAGCATACGCGCAGGCCTTGGCGCTGCTGCAGCGCCTGGATGAAGTTGCTCGCTTCGAGCAACGCCTCCGGGGTTCCGGTATCGAGCCACGCAATGCCCCGTCCGAGGCGTACCATTTTCAATTCACCCTTTTCCAGGTAGAGGCGGTTCAAGTCGGTAATCTCCAGCTCTCCCCGCGCGGACGGCTTCAGCCGTTTGGCGAGCGATACGACTTGCTCGTCGTAGAAATAGAGCCCCGTGACCGCGTAGTTGGACTTGGGGCGCACCGGCTTCTCTTCGATTCCGACCACCGTGCCGCGCTCGTCGACCTCTGCAACTCCAAATGCGCCGGGATCGCGAACCCGGTAGCCGAAAATGGTCGCTCCAGTGTCTTGGTTCGCCACGTCGATGAGCAGTTGATGCAGGCCATTGCCGTAGAAGACATTGTCCCCGAGCACCAGGGCACAGCGACTTCCGGCGATGAACTCTTCGCCAATCAGGAAAGCCTGCGCCAATCCATCGGGCGATGGTTGAACCGAATAGCTGAGCCGCATTCCCCAACTCGAGCCGTCCCCGAGCACCCGTTGGAACTGGCGCTGGTCTTCGGGCGTCGTGATGATGAGCACATCGCGAATCCCCGCCAGCATCAGCGTGCAGAGCGGGTAGTAGATCAACGGCTTGTCGTAGATGGGTACCAGCTGCTTGCACGTTGCCATCGTGATTGGATAAAGGCGTGTACCCGTGCCGCCGGCCAAGATGATGCCTTTTGGAGTCACGACAATGAGTCTACCACAGGGGCTTTGGGTGGCGGCTCATCGTGGAGGATTTGCGTGGTTCGGCAACCAAGTCCGGTTGCTCGGCGAAGATGTCGTTCTTGTCGAACGGATCTTGCCGGCTGTCGAATACACGCTCGATGTCGTGCTTGCCGTCAACGACCAAACGGTACCTCTCGAATGTGTAGCCGATCGTCGCACCATATGGGAATAGTTCGCTGACTGCGACCTCCGGGCACAGGCTTCGGGACTCTACACCGAAGGCCAAGCCATCGAGCATTCCCGCGACAGGAGCGAAGCGGGCAGGTAGCCGACGCCAGAGCTCCAGGTGACCGATTGGCAACAGAAGAGCCAGAGCCGTCGTGGCGCCGAAGCTCACCAGCCAGGCTGAGGTCAGCATCATCACTGATGACGCATAGGGCGCATCCCGAACTGCGCTGAACAGATCCAGAAGGGCGAGCGCAGCGCTCGCGACGACGATGGCCAACGCATACGTAGCTCGCAACATCACACCGCCTGGTGGTAGATGCGTTCGTGCTTGCCAACAAGCCCCAAGCGGCAAAGCGGCCGTCGCCGCGCTTCGATTGGCTTTGAAGTACCCAAAAGCCAGCCGTTGACGATTCGCCTTGTTCGACTTTTCCGTTGGGGTGCGCTAGCCTGTTGTCAGCTATTTCTACCTGCTAGCGCAGTTTCCTGTCGGAAATCACGACTGGCCGCGAATGCACGGGGTGGATTTTTTCTCGCGCCAGGTGAGAAGCGGTCGTTGGTTTACCCCGGCGGTATTCGCTTTGACCGGCTTTCGGGAGCTGCCTTTCCTGAACGCCGCACTGGCGCTGGTCATCTACGTGAGTGCGGGCTTCATGCTCGCCTTCCTGATCGAGAGTTGCTCCTCTTCGAAAGTTCCGCGCGCCGGCTACGTTCTCAGCGGGTTGCTCTGCGCCTTGATTCCCTTCAGCAACTGGACCTTCTACTTTTCGTGGCAAGCCGCGGTGGGCCCGGTTGCAGAGATGCTCTGCGTTACGGCTATTTGCTATGTGGTGAGGAGCCGTTCCTGGCGCGGCGCTGCGCTCGGCGGCGTCATCATCTGCCTGAGCATGGCGAGCTATCAGGCGAGCATCGATACCGCAGCCGTTCTCTTTTGGATGGTGGCAATTCTGCTGCTGGTGGTCCCTCGAGAGGGGGTCCAGTGGCGCACGCAGCTAGGTCACGTGGTCATGCTTGCTGCGAGCATTTCGGTGCACTGCTGTACAAGCTTTCGCTCACCGTGCTCACAGCCGCGGGAATAGTTGATGCCGGGAGCTATCACTTCAAATATCTGAGCGCACGCCAGGTTCCTGGACGAGCGCTGACCACAGCGCGGCTTTCGATCCTGCATTTTCTCGAGCCGCATCCGTTCTTCCCCCGGCGCCTCAAGGTCATGCTTGCACTGCTTTCGCTCGTGGGCGTGCTCGTCCTGCTCCGCCAGATAGCTCAGGGCAGCCGACGGCGCCGAGAGTTCCTTCTTCGTGCTGGCCTGGTGGTGGTCGGACTCATTCTCATGTGCCTTTCCTCCAAGATTCAGTTCCTCGTGAGGTGCCAAGGAAAGCTATCTGCGCAACCGTTTTGCTGCTTTCGGTCCTACCTTCGTCTATCTGCCCTGGGCAGTGCTGGGGACCCTCATCGCTTCCCCTAAGCTTCGCACCCTTTACCTGCTTGGCTGCGGCCTTACGGTCTGGACTTGCATCATCCAAGACTTTCTCTGGCAGGACGCCTACGTTAGGCAGAACGAGTACGACAAGCGCTACGTGAATCGCATCATCGCGCGCATCGAAAACGCCCCCGGGTTCAGCTACGACAAGGAGTACGACCTCGTCCAGCTCGGTTCCCTACCCAACATCCGGCCGCATTTCTATGACTACAGCGGGTTCGCTTCCCCCTATCACACGTATACCATCATGCCAGGATGGGCGCCGGAAGATCCCTATCAGGGTCTGGAACCACGTCTCAAGATCCGACGCTTGATTGATCTCAAGCGGCGGCTCAAGGAGGCGCCCTCACCGAAGATCAGACGACTGGTTGCCCATCTTCGCCGAAGTCGGCCGTGGCCCGACCCGAGCTCCGTCTCCATCTTTGATGATCAGATTGTCGTCATTTTGAGCAAGGGGAGCCTCAATAACGCACTGCGGCGTATGAAAAGGTGGAGGTAGAGGCATTGGCCCAAGAGATTGGTTACGGCGTCGGAAAGAGTGGGCAGGTGTAGACTTCCCACGGCCGCGGCGCCATCGCCTCCAAGAGATTGGTTACGGCGTCGGAAAGAGTGGGCAGTTGTCTATCGGACTCGAGCGCCGTGCGAACACGTCGAGCACGTCAGAGCTTATGGTTGAGCTCGTTCCCGTGCGCCACCAGGGCAGCGACACCATCCACCAGTTGAGGCCACCTCTGAAAGTCCAATCGTCTCGAGCGCTCCCGTCGGTTCGAAGAATTGCGCCGTCCGCCGTGTCGATGCACCCAGCGTTGCACCGGATCGGCAGATCGGGACCTTCCGGATAGAGAATTTCGACTCCCAATGCATCAAGGGCGGTCATGTCGTAATCCAGGGGATCCCTCCCATTGGCGATTGTGCAGTAGGACATGATCGAGGTTGGGTCGTAGTCCGTTAGCAAGTTATAGGTACGGTGCTCGGGGTCGACCGAGCAGTCGGGGGCGTCCGTCCTGTCATGCTCGTGCCCGATACCGATGACATGCAGCATCTCATGTACGACCGTGCGTTGGTACGTTTCGGGGAATACGCTGCTCCATATCATCCAGATCTGCACATTAGAGAACGGCGCTGACCAGTGCCGCATGGAGCGGAAGTTCTGCTTCGCCTGCAGCCCATTCCATGCGCGTAGCTTGCGCCCAAGCCGAGGTCCCGAAGTTGGGGTTACACCCAGTCGCCGTGCTGCACACGTTGGTCGCGGCGCAGGTACCACCATTGCCGTCGGAAACGGCATTGTAGTGCCAGTACGGACGTCGAACGTGAATTCCTTGCACGACGCCGCTCTCGAGGTCGACCACCGGGCTTCCGCTGTTACCGGCAAAGGCATCGAGCGACGTGGCGAAGTTCACTGGATCACTCGGTGAGTTCTCCTTGACGTACCCGTTGTCGGCGAGCTTCAAGGGCAATCCGTCGGGATATCCTGCCACCAGGAGCTCCCGATTGTCAGCCACCGAGCCCGAATACCGTGCAATCAGCGGAACGCGATCCGACACGACTCGATCGACATGGAAGAAGGCCCAATCCTCGGTGTCCGTGTACACGCCGGTGGGGGTTCCCGTGCATGAGTAGACGTCCTCGCCGGGCACCGTGGTGACCTCGTTGTTTCCGTTGGCGTCGGCCGTGAACCCAAAAACAACGCTCTTCCCGTTGCACGCGCAGGGTCCGGTGTTCTTCGTGCAAAGGCAATGGCCTGCGGTGGCGAACAGGTCGGGCCCCACCAGAAAGACCGTGCAATAGGCGCCGTGCTCTTGTCCACGCAAGGGCTCGTCGGTGCACAATGGGTCTACCGAAAAGCTCCCAGTCCGGGCAGACAAGAATTGGCTTGTACTGAGGTCGCAGGAACCGCCCGCGCACGAAACCCCGCCACTCACGAACATGGATCCGGTGGCTTGCGCGATCCTCAGCCATTGGGGGTCCGTGACGGCACCAAATTCCAGACGGTCATCGCTGCCGAACACCACCGACTCTGAGCTATGCCCCGGTTGGTCCGCACCCCAATCAGTTCGACCGTCCCCGCAGCCCACTGTCCCAGGTGCGAGCACCAGGAATCCGGCTAGCGGGATGAGATGCTTCGTGTTCTTGCGCATGGGACGCCTCCTGAAAGGGTTCTTGGTTGTCGCGATGTCCCGGTGAACGGTGCAATCAACGTGCCCGTAGCTCGTTCTGGGCTCACGGCCTTCCCACGACTGTTTCTGCATCGCAAAGATGGGAAGGGGGACCTTTCAGGGTGTTCGCCGTGTCCGGACGCCACCGACAAGCGGACCAGGCACCGTTCTTGGAATCACCACCATGGCAGCCAACCCGGAGTTCGCGTGCCGCACCAGGTCACGTGAGGGCGCCATTCGGGGGATCAATTTACCGATGCTGCGCCTCGAAGCTGCCGACGTCTTCTTCTCAGAATCCGGGCTCACACGCTCGGTGTCGGAAATGGCAGTTCATCCCGATCGGGACTTGGTGCTAATGCGCCTGAGCGCGGCGCCAGATGGTGCACGATCGACCATACCATGGTGGAACGAAGAGGACCGCGATTGGAGGGGTGAGCTCGGCGAAATTGCCGGCTACGGCCTGACTGAAGCCGGGCACGTTGGAGAGCTGCGTTTTGCCGTCGAGGAGATCGTGGACCAGACGGACAGAGACTACTACGTGAACGGCCGCGGCGAGAGCGGCGCCTGCGGCGGGGACTCCGGAGGGCCGTTGTTGGTACGACGACCCGACGGGCACGTTAACGTCTTGGGGGTTCTCCGCGCTGGAAGCGCCAGCTGCGTAGACATCGACGCCTACGTGCGCCTCGATTTGGTGGACGATTGGCTCCAGGCGACGGTCGGTGAGCCCGAGCCTGCTTCCGGTTGCGATGGTGACTGGCGCGCTTGTTTCAGCAATTCAGCAGTCGGCTGCAGCGCTGGCTCTCTCGAAGCGGAGCCCTGCGGCGAGGATCGCCGCTGTGGTTTCGACGAGATTGCGGGTGACAACGGATGCCTTGAGCCGACGGTCGAAACCTGTGGCGGAGTGTCATCTCAAGGCTACTGCGAAGGCCCGGTCGCAGTGCGGTGTGCTCAGGGCACAATCATTTCCACGGACTGTTCGGCGTGCGGAGAAGGCTGCGTCCGTTCCCCCAGTACGGGGAACGCGGAATGCGTGCTGGCAGCGCACTGACAGCGCTGGGTCCACACGCTTGGAAGCGACGGCCGAACACCGCCTTACGCGCCTTGTCCCGAGTAGCGGGAGTCTTGGGGTGTTGCACGTCGACCCGCGCGGAGCGACCGATGCGTCCGCGGTGTCCGGACACACCGGGAAACTCGTTCTACGCCAACGTCGTCGTCGGGCTCGCGCGCCGTGCCAACAGCCGCCATAGTTGTTTTTGACATGTATCGGCCTTATGCTTCGAGAAATGACCTCGGCCAAGCGCCTCCACTACTCGTATGAGGAGTATCAGGGATTGCTGGCTCGCAGCGACTTCAAGCTCGAGTATTGCGATGGGGTCATCTACGCAATGGCAGGAGGGACCATTGCACACGCCGAGCTGAGCGCTGCGGCAATCCGTATCCTCGCGCGAGTACTGCCCGAATGTCGGGTCTTCACCAGCGATCTCAAGGTTCGGATAGAAGCGACAGATTTGTCTACTTTTCCGGACGTGTCAGTGCTGTGCGGAAAGCTCGAGCGCTCGACGCTGGATGCAGAAGCCCTCACCAACCCGACATTGCTCGTGGAGGTAACCAGCAAGTCTACGGAAGACTACGACCGAGGAGACAAACTGAGCCACTACAAGCAGCTTCCATCGGTGAGAGCTATCCTGATCGTATCGCACAGAAGCCAACGCGTGACCATCGTCGAAAGGTCAGGGGGCGGCTGGGTCGAGAGGGAAGCGCGTTCGGGGGAAGTGGTTCGCCTGATCGTGCCAGGGTTGGAGTTCCCGGTCGATGAACTGTACTCGGGCATCACTCTCGACAGGCAGTGACTGACGCAGCCCATTTGGCCAGTGGTCAGCTGGCGCATGGTTTGCCCACAATTCGCTAGAGAATAGCAGAGACTACGCCGGTCCACTTTGAGTTGCTGACCACCACCTGCCCGCTGCCCTGAACGTAGCGACCGCTGACAACCGCTGTCTGGCCGTAGGTAATAGCGTGTGTTCCTGTGCCAAGCGAAGATGCGTCGAGCGCGTCAGAGCTTACGGTCGAGCTCGTTCCCGTGCGCCACCAGGGCAGCGACACCATCCACCAGTCGAGGCCACCTCTGAAAGTCCAATCGTCTCGAGCGCTCCCGTCGGTTCGAAGAATTACACCGTCCGTCGTGTCGATGCACCCAGCGTTGCACCGGATCGGCAGATCGGGACCCTTTGGATAGAGAATTTCGACTCCCAATGCATCAAGGGCGGTCATGTCGTAATCCAGGGGATCCCTTCCATTGGCGATTGTGCAGTAGGACATGATCGAGGTTGGGTCGTAGTTTGTTAGCAAATTATAGGTACGGTGCTCGGGGTCGACCGAGCAGTCAGGGGCGTCCGTCCTGTCATGCTCGTGCCCGATACCGATGACATGCAGCATCTCATGTACGACTGTGCGTTGGTATGTTTCGGGGAATGCGCTGCTCCATATCATCCAGATCTGCACATCAGTGCGATTGTTGAAGTTCGGAGCGATATCCACGGTCCCGCCGTTCAGGTCGTCGACCACTAGCGGTACTGGAATTCGAGCCCCCTTCTGTGCCGTCGCCCATCCTGCGTAGGGCCCCACGCGCGGCGTTGCGGCGTCGGTCACATACACGCGTACCGCATTGCTCGAAGAGCTGCCGGTGCAGGTGTTGCGAGCGTCGATGGTCAGGCCGCTCCAATCTTGCTCCTCCAGAGCATCTGCGAGCGCATCACGCGACGCAGCCGTCGAAGCGGGGCCAAAGAAGCAAACCTCGATGGTTTCACCTGGCTGCCAGTAGTAACTAGCGTTGTAGTTGGAAAAGGCAGTAGAGCGTTCTTGGACCTGTCGAGCATCCTCCGTATCGGTTGGGTCAGCAGCGCACGCGCATACAGAGAACGCGGCGCACTGGATAACGGCAGCCGCTTTTCGAATTCTTCCGGTCATCGTAATCTCCATTTAGAAACTGGGGTTAGAACCCACTCATCACGGGGGTAATTCGCGTGACTATTCCCGGACTGTGGTCAGAGCAGACCGCGGTAGAGGTGGAGTATCTGGTTCTCTGAAGGCTACAGGATCGCGGTCACCAGAGCTGTGTGTTTGGCGTTGTCCGAGACCACCGGGGTGAACGCCACCGTGTGCTCTCGCCCGAGCCAGTCTGTCATGCTGCCACCGAACGTCAGAGTGCCCGACTGAAACCCAGAGAGCGCAAGACGGACGCCAGTCCCCACAGTCGTGGTCCCGCCAGGGCTCAAGAGAAGCCACGAAAGATCAGCAATGACTTGATCCAGCGCACCGTCGCCGGTCCAGTCTGTGGTAAGCTCTCCCTCTGTTCTTGTCACTAGCCCCTCAGCAGTTTGGAACGCCAGTGTCCCTCGAACCTTCCTGCTGAAGGACTTCGGATAGACAATGCGCAGACCCAGTCTATCGAACGCCGTCAAGTCTGGCCCAGCCTGCGTGCGGCAGTAGTTCATGATGGATTGCGGATCGTAGGGCGTGAGCAAGTCTGCGCCAGGGGCAGGATCATTGTTACCGCTCGGCACCAGAGCTGCTGGACAATTCGCCTGGCTGTCGAGCCGTCGCTGTTCGTGCAGGAAGCCAAGGGCGTGGAGGAACTCGTGGCGGGCCGTGCCGGTGCTAGCGGGCGGAACCAGGATCTGGTAGCTACCCGCAATGGGGCCATCGCTGCGTCTGTTCATGAAGCCTGGAGCAGCCAGGCCACTGTTGGCCGTCTCGTCGAAGACTACTGTGATGTACTTTGGAAGGTCTTCGCTCGCGACGGATGAACATGGACCATCCCAACTGATATTCAAGCCCGCTTCGTCTTCGACCGGCTGAAGGTCATTGACGAACGTGGCGAAGTAGCTAGCCTCGGAACCACTGTTGTTGGCGTTGTGCAAGTAGCACACGGGGACGTCATAGTTGTTTTCGTCCCAGTAGAGCACCGGACCACCCCATTGGGTGCTGCCGTAACCGGCCAGGGGCTGCATGACTTGCACGCCCTCCGGCACGGTGGTGCCGTCTCCGCAAGCGGCATTTAACAGGCAGGTGAGTGCTGGGATCACGGTCAGACGAATTGTGGAGCTCACTACTCTCTTGGTGTTCTGCTTCACGAAAACCTCCTGTCCATTGGAACCCAGACATTGGGTGGTCAGATGGCGCTTCGTGGCTAGAGCAAGGTTCGGGCCATCGCAGGGCAACCGGAAAGGTTCGCGTGCCCGAGCCGGTCCGCGTGGAAATGTCATTCCGCGGCCACCATCAGCTGTCCGAACTGTCCGGACAGGCACGACTGGATTTGCCATGCAACTCAACCACCGGCTTTTCACCACTTGCCAGGAAACAATCCAGCAGCACTTTCGAGTGCCGCCCTTGTTCAGCTGGAGAAACTCATGAGGGGAGGCTGCATGGGTCGAAACATGCGTGCGGCGACCGGTACAAGCCAGCAAGCCATCCTCGGTAGCGACCGGACGAAGACTGCGGTATTCTGTGGCTGTGCTCGATCTCAGTGAAATCCAACCGGATGGACCACGCTTTATCCGTCGACTGGAGTACGAACGAATGGTCGAACTTGGACTGTTCGAGGATGAACACGTCGAACTCCTCTACGGAGTCATCGTCAAGATGAGCCCCCACGGTCCGGAACACGATGCACCGCTGTCGCGGCTGACGGAGCTGTTCGTTCAGGGAGTTATCGGCCGGGCTCAGGTCCGAGTTCAGAGCGCATTCGCTGCGTCGGACGGCTCTGAACCAGAGCCCGACTTGGCAGTAGTTCCGCCCGGTGACTACGACGGTGCGCACCCATCCACCGCGTCGCTCGTCGTCGAGGTAGCAAAATCCTCATTGGCCAAGGATCGCGGTCCAAAAGCGCGACTCTATGCGGAGTCGGGAATTTCGGAGTACTGGGTCGTCAATCTAGTAGACTCTCTCATCGAGGTGCATACGGAGCCCAGAGACGGTCTGTACCGGCGGATTGCCCGCTATGGTCTCAATGATGTGATTCGGTGTACGCAGTTTCCCGATTTCGAGATCCCTGTGGCCGCCATTCTCAAACCAACGACCGCATAGCAGGAGGACGCGCAGCGCGACGCGCGGCAGTGGGTAGCTTGCGTGGTTGATGTGCAAACCAGATACACGAGCCGGACCGATCAAACGCAGCCTAGCCCGAAATGTCGTCCTGCAGCTTCAGCGGGCCGAAATCAGGTTTTTTGAGTCCGTGGACGGTTTGGCTGGGCAACGCGCAGAACAGCAACGCTGCTATCATGCAAGCGTGACTGCGGTCCGAAAGCCAAGGCATCACTATTCTTTTGCGGAGTACTCCCGTCTCTGCGGGCAATCGACCATCAAGCTCGAATTCTGGGATGGGCAGATCTACGCGATGGCTGGGGGCTCGATCGAGCACTCTCGACTCAGCGCCCGGCTAGTGAGCCTGTTCGATCAACGACGTCCACGGGGGGCGTGGCGCTCGAATAGAACGTGCGCATCCGGCCTCTGGCCAGCGACCGGGCTACCTACGCCGATGCGGTGCTGGTTTGCGGGAATCACGAATCCCACCCGGATGACCCCGAGAAGCGGACGATTATGAATCCTTGTGTCGTCGCCGAGGTCTTGAGCGATTCGACTGCGGACGCGACAGGACGGACAAGTTCGATCACTACGCGCTCGCACCTTCTCTGAGCGACTATCTGCTCGTCTGGCAGGACGAGCAACGGGTTGAGCTGCGCAGAAGAGAAGGCTCGGAATGGTCGAGGTCGACGTTTGGTCGCGGCGACAGAGTCGAGCTTTCTTGCGGGATCTCCTTCACCGTCGACGAATTGTACGCGACGTAGCTAAGTACAGTTCCCGCAAGAAAGTACCCACCTTCGTTTTGTCTGTAACGCAAGACTTGCGCGTCATTACTACTCCCGAACCTCCAACTCATGGTCGCCTGCGTCTGCACCCCCTTGGTGAGCCGGCCGAATAGGCTTGTCGCCCCACCCGCCGGCGCTTTGGCCACGCACATGTGTCGGCCATCCGTGCGCGGGGCGCGAACGACATGATGAGTCTTCTCAGAGAAGTGATGTGAGCACCGCAGCGAACTTCCTGTCCGACACCTGAATCTGTTCGGAGAGTGCGTGCTCGTCGCCGAATGGATCGATGAAGGCGTGCCCGATGTACAATGTGGAATCGTCGGCTGCGGGCAGCTCGAGCTCCAGTTGCAGGAATATCTCCGGGTTGGCGTTGTCCGGCCTGGTCACCGTCCATACGTACTGACGAAACCAGTCGTGCGATGCCCCGCGAGTCGTCCAGGCATTCGCTAGGTGCAGCGACTCGCCAGCGGGGAAGACTTTGACGCCCTCGAACCACAGCCATCCTGTGGGGCCAAGCTGCACGCTGCTGGCCGAAGGGTACAGCATCTCCATGGCCAACCGATCCCCTTGGGTCAAGCCGCCCAGCTCCAGATCGGGACACTCGGACCAGGGGCTTCCAGTGAAGGCAGTCTCCTTCGAATACCCATAGTGCATCACGGACAAGGGGTCGTATGCTGACAGGTACGGGCTGGTCGGGTCGACCGCGAGAGGGTCCGGACACAGCGGAGCAGGTGACGTGGCGCGCAGATGCTCGTGCGAAAAGCCGAGCGCGTGTCCCGCCGTATGGAGCACGGCCCGAGGGGCAACGAGGTCGATGGGAAGGACCATGTTCCAGGCACAGGAGGCATAGTTGGCGCTCTCCACCGGATAGACTGCCCAGGGCCCGCTCTGGTCCTTCTGATCACAACCGGGGATCGACTTCCCGAGCGAGGTTCGGTCGTCGAGCAGTATTCGGACGTCTTCCGTGCGTCCCATGCCGGGAGGGGAGCACGGATCGTCCCATTGCATGGTCAGGCCAGACCGCCCCTGCCACGAAGAAATCAGCTCTTGGAACATCGCGCGACGCGATTCCCACTCTGAGTCGGTGGCCGTTCCATCGGCGCGAACCCAACAAAGATGGGCCTCCGCCGGCAACCTTCCCACCGTGACTTCGAAGCTTGGCCCGGTGTTCGTGGTGGGAACACTTTCGACTGGCGGTGCGCCCGCCTGGCCCGCGGAGCCACCGGCATCGAAGGGATCGTCCATCGATGGACCCACGTTTCCCGCTCCGCCGATCGTGGGTGAACCGTCCACGGGGCTCGACCCAGGAGGTCTGCCGCCGTACGTTGTTCCGCTCATGCCCTCTGAAGCGGGAGCTCCTCCTGTCGCGGTGTGGTCCACCGGTTTCGAGGAAGGCGACTTCTCCGAAACGCACGTGCCAACTACGCACCTGAACCCGCTGTCGCACAGACCGGCTCGTGTGCAAGGGCAGTCTTCGGATCCCGCCCGGCAGTCCGCCGGTTCGAGATATCGCCCATCGTGGCAGGACTCGCTGCCGACACCCGCGGCCACCATGGCGAGGGTGAGCACGCGGCTCATGCGATTTCGACTCATCAGGACCCCATTGTCGTGCATTTCACAATCGCACCAGAATATGGAAGCGGCGTCGACCACTCGGCGTCATCGTCGTAGGCTTGGGCGGCGGTCCATCGGTTGCAGGGGCGGACGAGAGGAGCTGCCGTCTGCAGTGTACGGACGAGGCGAACACTGAAATCCGGTGGACACGTCACCAAGAGGCATCGAGCAACAGTCCATTGGCTGATGGGCGGAGATTGACCGCGGTTTCGTTCGGTGACGCTCTCCACACCGAGAGCACGAGCCCCGTCGCGAGGCACGCTCCGCCGACTGCCAGCGTGGACCAACCCGCCACGTCGAAGCGGTGCACCGAGTCGAGCAGTGAGTTGTGTTCACTAATTCGACTTCCAGCTGGGGGCTCGCCCATCGCCGATGTTTCACGCAGCTTCCAGTCCTCCCGCTCCCACTCGTGGTAGCGCTGATCGTTCCAAAGGAGGATGGCAGTTCCAGTGGCCGCCCAGGCCAGGCCGGACACCGCCAACGCTACGCCCACGCGACGGTAAGGGGTGTCGATTGGGTCTGAGCCAGGCTTGGGCGCGACCGCAATGGGTCGAAGCTCAGCTCCAAGCGACTGCGTTTGTCCCGGAGCAAGGATGAGCTCAGTCGTCCGAGGAAGGTATCCGTTGGCGCGTAGCGTCAAGGTGTGCCGCCCAGCAGGCACGGAAGTGCTCACCGGTATCCGCCGCCCATCCAGGAAAGCCGAAGCCCAACGAGGCTCGAGCTTCAGCCTTACGTGGGCCGCGAGCGCCGGTGGGACCGGGTCCAGCGGCGTTGGGTGACAGCGAAATTCATCGCCGTCCGGGGGCAGCATGAGCACCGTGGGTGTGGAAACGTATCCTGGCCGACGAAATGCGAGCGTGTGCCGCCCCAAGGGCAGAAACAAACTGCCCGAAAAGGGTGTGCGGCCAATCGATCGCGAATCGAGGCTGACCTCGAACTCATGCCACGGGCACTCGATGTGCAATTCGGCCGCCTGTGCCCCATGCTCCGTCGCCCTGGTCACCGACCGTAGCCGTTGGATGGTCGTTTCTGCCCAGCGCCTGCGTGCGCCGGGGAGCTTCTCGGCGCCACTTTCCAGGTAGCGCTGGAGCGTGTCCAGGGCCTTCTCGGTTTCGCCAAGCTTCATCTGAATTCTGGCGATGTTGTACAAAACGGCGAAATGCGGAGAGGCCTCGTAGGCGCCCTCGAATGCTGCCAACGCCTCGCGATCGCGGCCCGCATCCGCGAGCTGGACGCCACTCGCGAACAAGCGACGGGCGCGCTCCAGATTTGGAGCCGGCTGACCACTGGCGACGAGCGAGGTCAGCCACAGGCAGAGAGCCAAGCGTGATCCGAGGAACGGTTTCAATGGTACGGGTTCTCTCGGTCGAGATCCGGGAGTGTGGAACTTGGGGGCGTTGCGGACAAAGCGGGCTCCGGTCCACCGCTAAGCTTGGAACTGCCATCTTCCGCGGCACCAAAGGATCTCTTCTTCAGGACGACGCGCCCAGACAGAGCTTGGCGGCTCCGCGGGTTTTCAGGCTCTCGCGGTGCGTGTACGAGATCCGTGGACTCGCCGCACTCCGGCAAAGACGACAGCACAGGAGTTGCCGCGATCGCCCGCTCCGAAGTTGCTGCACTCGCCATTACCGTGCGCAACGGGTGCGAGGACGACGCTTGCCGCGCTGCTATCCGTTCCGGCTCCGACCCGAAGTGAAAGCCCGCAGCAGCCGCCGCGGCCAGGCTCGAGGCGCTTACCAGACCCATGATCCCAGCTCGCAGACGTCCATTCATGGCTGATTTTGATGCAGGTCTGCAAGTCGCATCAGCCAATCTCCCATCGGTCAATGTCGTATTGCTTTCGGCTGTGCTCGAGAGGCGGCGGCTTCGCGCCTCGAAGGGTTCCAGCCTGCGAGCGAGCTCCTCACAGCTCGCTACTCGCTGCGCTCTGTCCACGCAAAGCGAATGCATGACCACGCCACGTAGAGCCTCGGCCACCTGCGGCCGCAATCGTCCGAGGTCCGGCGGGGTCGAATTGGCAATGTGGTACATGACGGCGTTGTAGGAACCCTCGGGGTGAGGCTTCCGGCCTGCGAGCATCTCGAACAGGATGACACCAATGGCATATACGTCTGCGCGCGCATCCAGATCGAGCTCGCCTCGGGCCGCCTCAGGAGCCATGTAATGCGGTGTGCCCACCTGAACGCCACCCGTAGTGACGCTGGCTTCTCGACTCGGTCGAGCAATCCCGAAGTCGACGACCTTGACCCAGTCACTATCGTCCGCCCGCCGGGTCAGCATCAGATTCTCCGGTTTCACATCACGATGCACGATACCTCGGGAGTGCGCTGCGGCCAGCCCTGCGCAGGCTTGGCGCGCGATGGACACGGCGCGCGGGATTGATAGAGGCCCCTGCTCGTCGAGCAACGCCCGTAGGGTTTCGCCCTCCACGAACTCCATGATGATCAGAGGTCGTCCGTCGTCGAAACGAGCGACGTCCCATACCCCAACGACGTTCTCGTGCTCGATCGCGCCACAAAGCGATGCTTCGCGTTCGAAGCGAGCGAGATGCGTTGCGTCTTCTGCCAGGCGGCGGTGAAGCAGCTTGATCGCGACGCGCCGGCCAAGCCGTACGTGCCTGGCCTGGTACACCGTTCCCATGCCGCCTTTGCCAAGGACTCGCTCCACTCTGTACTTCTGCGCAATCAACCGGCCGGGTTCCACGAGGATGGCCCGGTTGGCCGTGGCGGCGGAGAGGGCGTTCATGGCGTCTTCGAGTCACTCAGCCCGAAGCTACTGACGTCGATCTCGGGGTTTTGGTCCATCAGGCGGTAAGCTCGCTGACGTGAAATACCAAGTGTTCTCGCTGCAGCCGTGACGTTCCCGCCAGCGAGCCGCAATGCGGCAATGAGGCGCTCGGTGTCGTCCTGGTTTCTTCGTTCGCTCTGCTGCAGACGTTGAGCTGCGCGCGAAGGCTTTGCCCTGCGCTGTTTGGGCGCCTCATGGTTCAGGTCTTCTAGCTTCGGTTGCGCGATGCATTCAGGCAGATGCGCGACGGTGATTAGGTCCTCGTGACCGAGGAGCACTGCGATTCTCGCCGCGACTTGCTGAACACCGCGCACGTTGAGAGGCCAATCGTAGAGGCACAGTTTTTCCGCCGCTTCCGCCTCGATATCGGGGGGAGCCCCGCCCGAGCGAGCAGTCAGCACTCGGCGAAAATGAGGTAACACTTCTTCGCGCCTTTGCCTGAGAGGAGGGATGACGAGCTCCACGCCAGCCAGACGTGAGTACAGATCGGCCCGAAACCTACCCGCCTCGACCAGGTCCGCGAGCGGACTCTGCGCTGCCGCGATCACGCGCAGATCCACGGCCTCGGGAAGTGCTTCGCCCAGCGGAACGATGCTTTTCGTTTCGAGAGCGCGCAACAGCTTGGCCTGGACCCGCTCGCCGAGCTCGACGACCTCGTCCAAGAACAGAGTGCCCCGGTGAGCCGACCGCAGGTACCCGAGGCTGCCTCGGACAGCGCTGGTGAAAGCTCCCTTCCGATATCCAAAGAGCTCACCCTCCGCCATCTGCTCGGGAAGAGCTGCGCAGTTCACGGCCACGAGCCCGCCCTCGCGCCCGCTTTGCTGGTGGAGAGCTTGCGCGAAGACTTCCTTGCCAGTCCCCGTCTCCCCCGTGAGCACTACCGCCAAGTCGCTGCTGGCAATAGCGGACAGCTTCGTATAGGTGGCCGCCAACGCCGGCCCGCACAGCACGTCTCGGGCCACGGTGGTTACAGGATCACCCCTGAAATCGGCTGGAACCTGCATCACCACGCCGACCCACTCGCCCACCCTCAGCACATCGTGATTGGACAACGGGGCCAGAGATACCCTCGAACCATTCAGCAGCGTGCCGTTTTTGCTGCCCAAATCTCGAACGAGCCAGCCATGATCCCCCCGCACGAATTCGGCATGCCTGCGGGAAACCCGGGCGCCCAGAAGCTTCGTCGTGCAGTCGTCGCTGCGTCCGACGACGACGGGTAAATCGCGCAGCATGCTCATAGCCAACTGTGGATGAGTCCACGCAACGGCGGCGACTTCCGCACCGCTTGCCGTCCTCGATGTCCGGTCACCCGTGACCGTAGTCTGTCCGCTCCCACTCACTCCTCGCGCTCCTCCGCTCGCGACTACATCATACTAACATTCACGACCCCAA
This sequence comes from uncultured delta proteobacterium, assembly GCA_963809955.1. Lineage (GTDB taxonomy): Bacteria > Myxococcota_A > Polyangia > Polyangiales > Polyangiaceae > JAICQQ01. The sequence goes on along the minus strand of CAWELQ010000019.1, from coordinate 58,589 downwards.
CAGGGAACGCTGGAAGAAGAGGAGGCCTAGGGGCGGGAGGCTCGCCTGGTCGACCGGTCGCGTGCAAGCGCGGCGCTGCAGGACTCGAACGCTGAAGAGCCTTTTGAAGCCCACGCATGGCTGGTTTTTCAGGGAAATCGAAATTCGTGAGTGGCGAGTACCGCCATCACACGAAGTGCACACATTTCATCGAAAGCGCGAGGAGCCTGGAGCTCTGTCATGTCCGGACAGTACGGACGATCTTGGTCCTGAGGGCGACGGACGACCGTACCGAGTAAAACATGCTGCTACCGACCGGAGCACTCGGTTCTGTGGGACGATCGTCGCCCCCTATCCGCCGCAGCAAGGACCGCCGCTCTCGCTCATCCGGGCTCGACCTTCGTCCATGTGCTCCGCTGCCTTGACACGAGGCGTGCTTCTGAGCAGAGTCGAGAAAGCACGGTCCGGGCACGACGTCGAACCGAACGTACGAGTTCACGTCAAGAATACGAGCTGGCGATGCATCTTCTCGATGCCCTGAACAGCGGACCGGCGTCGCCGCTGATACGGGCAGACTTCGAGAGCCTGTGCTAGCACGAGCCAAGCGCTGATGGTCTGACGGGCCGCCCGGCGCCGTCCGTGACCCAGCGGAGGAGAGAGGCCTCAGCAAAAATCGATCAGCGTCGAATTCAATAGTCTCGGTCAATCACTTCAAGCGCCTGGAATCTGCAATACGCTTCGTTCCCTTCAGGTAGACGAGGCCCGCCCGGGAGTAGCGATCTACGCCCTCATCCAGGGCGCGAGGCTGCTATAAGAGCAAATGCTACCCCGCGTGAGTTCGACAATTTGCGGTCTCGTTCGATGTCCCACTCCGACAAAAACCGATCCTTTGCTCACAGCCAATCCCACGCCCGAATCAGCCAATCCCACGCCTGAATGCGTTCCTCGGTACGAACCTATGTTCGCGCTCAAGCGTATCCGGCCTGTCGTCCTCGACCAGGCCCGTGGATTCGTGGCTCGCCGAATCGACGCTGCAGTCTAGGGCAGTCTACGGGGCACCACATGCTCGCGAGTGCTCAGTTCACGCGAATGAAGCGGACCCGACGCGAGACGGTCCACTGCATTCGCGAGCAGAGGCTTGACGTGCGGACCTGGGTCTTGCGCGCTCCGCTCCAAGATTCGTTTCACCGTGTTTCGCGGAGCTCCTTTCTAGCTACTCGCGACCACCGTGCCGCGAAATGCTCATCAGTCTCGGGAGTGCAAGCCGAGACGTGTGCGGCCTCCAAAAGGTCTCACCCTCGGGTTGTGTGGTCCGTATAGGTTTGGACGGTCACCTACCTGCAGTGGGCTTCGCGGCGTGGTCCACGGCGCTCCGGTTGGCTTCTCGACGAGCGGAAGGATGACCTGAGGCAATCTCCCTTACGGAGAGGCTCGTAGGGTCTACAATTCTCTAATATATATAGCGGACTTGCTGATCCGCGGCACACGGCCGGTGCGGCTGTCGACGATTGTGCGGACCAGAACCCCAACAGTCCCGGACCTGTTCGACGCCCAATCCGTGCCCCACCTGGCTGCAGTTTCGCTTCAGCGAGCCTGGTGGAGTAAATGGCCTCGGGCGGGTAGATTCGAAATGTTGCAGCCGCGTTCATCCACCATTGCGCGATCGTGAAGGGGACTCCGCGGCGGTCATCCACCGGAAATCCGATCATCCCGCCGCGTCGAATTGAATCGTGCCCCTCGCGCTTGCGTCATTAGTGGGCCGTAGCCGTGGTGGGCCGCGAACGCGAGGGGCCGAATCGTTCTCGGACGAGGGAGATCTCATCGCTGTGCACCGAGGCAGGTCACTGGTGCCGCGCCCCGTCGCCTAAATCCCTAATCCCAGGAGGCGGGCGACCATCCACTCTCAGCACAACTTGCCCATAGAACTCAATCTCGAAGCCAACAGCTCTTGCCGTTTTGCCCGCCAGCACTGGTGCAGCCGTCGACAGAGCACTTCAGTTCCTTGCCCGACAGGAGCGCCGCCGTTGCGAGCCGCTGCACGGCATCCGGATTGCTGCTACTGGGGAGGAAGTCGATCGTCGAGCTGCTGCAGCTTGCGGCATTGTTGAGCCCAACCACGCTGACCTTCCCATCACTATAGCCGGCGCGCACCTCCGTCACGTTCCCCCAACTGGTTGACGCAGCGTAGGCTACGAATGAAAACGCGCTGACCACGAGAGAGAGAGAGCCAACGATTAGTCGTCTATGCTTCATGGTTTACCTCCTATTTGATTTGGAATGCTCGCCCCGTATCGGGGCAATGTGTCGCCGGTAAGGCAACACACGTGCCATTACGAAGTGAATGCCATGCTGCATCGGACCAGCCGTGAACGGCTCCGCAGTAGGCTTCACCCGAGACCTGGTGCGCTAGGAATTCAGCAGCTCGCAGCGTCCGCACAAGCTCTGTTCTCATCGGCGTTCGAAACACGGTTGGACGTGGCGTAGCAATGCGCGTCCGGCCTGTCCGGCCTGTCCGGTCTCACTCGCACCCAGTGCTTCTCTCAGTGAATGACGTAGCATCGCGGCGCACTTCGCATTCGACACCTCAACGCGTTAGGACCAACCCCGTGGCTGCTCAAGACCCGACCCTGTGCACTCCAGCGCTACCCCCATCATACCGGAATCGTTTTGCACGTCGAGTGTTTTGGTGCTTCCCTTCGCGGCCGTCCGTTGGACCACGTCAACGGCAAGCCGGCACCGATCGCTGCACGGCGATCGGTTTTGCCGGATCGAGTTGGCAAGCCAGCTATGATCTAGTGGGCTTATCAGGCTGATCGTTGGCGGCGGTTTGGATTTGGTTTGGCAACTTTTCGTGCGAGGGACTGCGCGGCGCCTCAGCCGTCCCCTGCAGCCTCAGCCGTGCATCTGTGTGACCGGTCAGATCAGAGATGGTCCACGACTCCACGGCTCACCCAAATGGCATCACGTTTGCTTCTGTGTCGGGTTGTAACGATCGCTCATGGAGGTCACATGAAGAAATCATCCGCTATCATATCAATACATACGGCGTTGCCACTTGGAGCAATGATTGCCGCCGTTGGATGCAACGGCTCGCCCGATGGCGAGTTTATCAGGTTGGGAAACGCTAACCAGTCACTGTACGTCCTAAGTACGGCCGTCTGGGACACGAACCAGATCGACGTATGTTGGACCACGTCCGGTTTCGAGACGGAGAAGCAATGGGTGGAGGATACCATCACAGGGACGTGGCAAGCCTACATCAACATGACATTCAACGGGTGGGACGCTTGCCCGTCCGACATGAGCAGCTTCAAAGGTGTCGCAATCACGCCGGGCGACGAGATGGTGGTGCGGAACGGATTGGGACAACAAAGTGACAACGTGAGCGACATGGAGCTGGACTTCACCGCCAGCCCCCAGGCGACCTGGACCAGATGCATTGCCAACAGCCTTGGTCGGGAAGACTGTATTCGGATCGTTTCAATCCACGAGTTTGGTCATTCCTTGGCCTTTGCGCACGAGCAGCTGCGCCCGGACACGCCAGCGTCCTGCACCGCCCCCAAGAGCGGAACACCAGGCGATACGATGCCGGGAGACTACGATCCGGTATCGATCATGAACTACTGTGGCAACGGTACGGAGTTGACATCGTGGGACATCAGCGGGGCGATAGCAACTTACGGGATGGCTCCTGCGCTTGTCGAGGTTGTAACGTGAGGTTCCGAACGGAAGCGGTCAGTGGTCAGTACTTGAGGAGCGCCGCGGTTTACCGGTTTACCGGTTCTCACGTCGTGGCCACATGATCCAAGATTTCATAGATTTGCCCGACTATTCGGTATTCGCGGACCCAATTGGAATTGAATCCATGTCGGCACGTGGATTGCTCGGGGGCTGCCACACAACAAAACCAACGGAGGATCTGTGCAATGAAATTTCATGAAAGGATCCCAATGTGCGCGCTCCTGTTGCTTGCCGGCGGCTGTGGAGAAGCTGGCGAGTTGCCGAAGGATCAACCCGTGGCCGAGGTGAGCCAGGCGAGCGTATGCGGCACCACTTGGGATCTTCAAGACGTCGAACTGTACGATGGCAGCGACCCCGACTACGACCAAGCATTCGTTGCGAAGTACGAGGGAGCCTTCGGCAAGGACTGCTCAGGGACGCTCATCGGTTCGGATCTGTTTCTCACGGTTGCGCATGATGGATGTAGCGTGACAGTCGGTGAATCCGTGTACTTCGGCTGCCAGGTCAGCGCGAGTAATCCAAACCCTGCGGATCCCGTACAAGCAGCCTTGGACAACTGTGAGTCGTACAGCGCTATCCAGTCGTGGAATTACACAGGCGGATACGACGTGTCGGTGGCGCGCCTGGACGGAAAGCCAGGCTTGAAGTACGGCTGGGTCGTTCCCGCACGCAGAACTCCATCCGTGAACGAGAGGCTTGCGATGTTTCAGCATCCGCTCGAGTTTGGGCGGAGGAAGATGGTGGGATTCGGGCCAGTCATTGGAGTCGATGGCAAAGACGTAGAGTACACCATCGATACGTCCGGAGGTTCATCCGGAGCCGGAGTGCTCGACCAATTAGGCTTTCTCGTCGCAGTGCACCGCAGAGGTGGATGTGGCGGCAGCAGCGGCAATACCGGGACCTCCATGGAATTCATCATTGATGAGATTCCTGAAGTGCGCTCGCCGGTGGTCGCGATGTGGCTCGCGGCGTTGTAATCATCAGCTGGGCGTTCTCCGAGCTCTGCAGGGGCTGCCACTTGGTCCGGCTGAGTCTGGAGTTTGGAGCTTGCTCTCGTCGTACTCGGCCACAGCTCCCGACGGGGCACTACGCGCTCAACCCTGTCGCAGCACGACCCGGTGCCACAAGACGCCAAGCTCGAGCTCAATCGCATCGAAGGGTTCCACCCGCACGAGCGCTTCATCGCGCCATGTCCCGAGCAGCACCCACTTGGCCTCGCGTAGCCGCAGCGCCTCGAGTGTTCGCTGCAACGGATCGACGAGCCAGGCCCAGCGCACTTGCTCGCGCGAATAGATGTTCAGCTTGTCCGTGCGGTGATATTTCGCCGTCCCCGCGCTCAGCACCTCACACACCCAGTCGGGCGCGAGGGTGAAGTAGGGCTCATCATCAACCATCTCCGCCATCCGCTCGACACGCCAGCCAGCGAGATCGGGCACCAACACATCGGGCCCTAGGTGCAATTCGGGTTCATCCAGGATGATCCAGCCACCTGGCCCCCCACGCCCACGCTTGAAGGGCGGTCCCAACTCCTCACCCAACGCGCTCGCAGCGGCTGCGTGCGGTTTGGCAGGCCTCGGGTGCAAATGCAACTGTCCGCCCAGCACCTCCGCCACCATGTTCCGCGGCGCATCCAGCACGTCTTGATAGGTGGCCAGCTTCTTGACGGCGTCCGTCATCGGACAAAAACATACCGCACCCGAAGCGCAACGACCAGTCAGCGTTGACCTCGCCCTGACCTCGCCTTCGATCGGCTAGTGCTAAGTGCTACCGCTTCTGGCACATACCGCTTCTGGCACAACGGAAAAGCGACGTCCCACCGCGCCAGAACGTCGCCACACGCCTCGGTATCAGGGATGATGCAAATGGGTTCCCGCGACATCGCTGTCAATCAGCTGCTGGGCATCGGAGAAAGGAAGGAGGGCGGAAATCGTTCAGGTGACCTCCAAGCCCGGCCTCGCCCGCGACCGCTGGCTTGCCTCATGCACGACGGGACGCCCCTGTTTGAAATACGGCTCGAGATCAGCTCGATGCTGAACGGCTCCCGTTTCTACATCGTGACCCCGGAGGGAGATGTGGCCGGAGACGGCACTCTCAACCTTGCGGTGTGGGACGCGCATCTACCAGGGCTTCGGCGTGCGCGAAGTCTGGTTCTGGCAAGACGAAGCATTCCATCTCCACGCCCTCGAGGGCGGAGCCTACCAGCCCATCGAGCGCAGCACGCTGCTGCCCGATCTCGACTTCGATGTGATCGCGCGATTCGTGCGTCTCGGCGATCAACACGAAGCCGCGCGGGCCTACCGCGACTGGCTCCGCGCCGAATGCGCACCCTGACGACTTGCGCTCGCCGTTGGGACGGCAGGCTTTACTGCAAACAGGTCATACTGGCATTACCTCGCTGTCTCGCACGGGCAGCGTGGCTGAGCCGCCGCCAACGTCTGCAGCACCTCCACCGGGTGTAGCCCTAATTTCGGAGTGTCGCCCTGGTCGCAGAGACCCGCATCGGGGTGGGCAGCAAGCCAGGGGGAATGCGACGCTGTCGCACCCATCGTTGCGAACTTCATACACTTGGTGTATGAGATCGTGTATGCGAACGAATGTGGTCCTCAACGATGAGCTCGTGGAAGAAGCAATGAAGTTTTCGACGGCACGAAATCGGAGCGCGCTGATCGAGGAGGCCCTGCGGGTCTTCGTGCAGTCCCGTGCAGCGGAGCGCAAAAGGGCCAGCTACGAGCGCCGGCTGCTCGAGCTTCGCCAGCAGCTAAGGGGCGTCGAGCTGCGCGAGAGTGCTCTGGACATTGTTCGGCGTGATCGCGAGCGCGAATGACCACCCACATCCTCGATACGAGCGTCGCCGTGGCGTGGTACTTGCCGGAATCATTTTCGGACAAAGCGAGGCTCTGGCAAACCAAACTGCTGCGCGATCAGGTCTCCTTCTGTGTTCCCTGCCTGCACTACTGGGAGTTTGGCAACGTCTTGCGTACGTATGTCCGTCGCGGCGAGCTTGGGCAACCACTCGCGGAAGAGATCTATAATCTTCATCTCGAGGCGCCGCTCGTCTTGGTGGAGCCCGATCGCCTTCAGACCCTTGCCCGCGCCTTCGAGTACGGCGCGACGATGTACGATGCGGTCTACATCACACTCTGCCTATCCCTCGACGCCCCGCTCGTGACCGCCGAAAGGACCACCACCCCATGGGTGATCAAGCTGGGCGATCGGGCACACTCCGTTTTGGGGGCGTGACCGCTTCGATCTTGACCTCGAAGCGCAATCCAGCCTTGGCCACCTGGTCCTGTAGCGCGAGGCGTACGAACTGGCGCTCACTGTGCCCCAAGTTGTTGGCGTACTTTGCGGCTAATTTCGGACTCACGAGCTTGCGTCCTTTCTCGATGTCGCAAAGATGCGAGCGGGTGGAATCCGCCCGATCCCCTGCCTTCACCAACCCCCCGAAATCCCTCTGAATTTGTCGCCGAACGGCACTCCGGTCTTTCGTCTCGGCGCGCTGGCGACTAAGACGGCTGGCCAGCAGTGAGCGTGAGTCTTTCCCGGTGCAGCTGGCAACCTGTTCGGTGCCCTAGCGAGTCCAGTGCAGTTCGCTCCGGCGCCCCGCGCTGGCCGAATCGATGACAGAAGAGGACGAAAGGAGCGTGGCGCCACCCGCGCAGGATCCGCCAGCTGGTGAACCGGAAGGAGTAGAGGCAACGGGCTCTCCCATCCGTCACTGGGCTTCCCGAACGAAGGTGCGGGTCATGGCGGCTCTCGGGGTTCTCGCAGTGATCATCGGCGCCGACGTTTACTTCATCGTGGCTGCCGCCCCCGAGGGGCCGCCCGCGCAGCAGCTGTCTGAGGCAGCTTCGTCGGCCCCGGCGGACTCCAAAGGCGCTCCGGCGTCGAGCCAGGTCGCCCCTGCGCTCAGCGTCGAGCCAGCGCTTCCGCTCGACTTCCAGGACGTGGACATGGATGACGACGCGGGAAAGTCATCGGCACGGCACGAGAGGCGGCACTACAGCACGGTTCGGCAGGCAGCGGCGCGCAGCTGTTCGACCGCGAGCGTCGACGGGCTCAGCCGCCAAATCATCGGTCAGGCGCGCTGCATCGATCCCGACGCATTCGTCCCCTTGCCGTCGCGCCCGAATCTCGAGAAGAATTCGCACGTCTACCCGTACTTTCGCGCGGCGGCTCAGCGGCACTTGCTGCGGGTGTTGGACAAGCACAAGAACAAGACGATGATCATGCACAGCGCGCTGCGCACCATCGCGCAGCAGTACCTCGTGTGGCGCTGGGCTGCCGCGAAGCGCTGCAGCATCCAGCTGGCTGCGGATCCAGGGGAGAGCAACCACGAGACCGGGCTCGCGCTCGATATCTCCCATCCGGGCGAGTGGCGCTCGGCGCTCGAGTCCGAGGGTTTCCGCTGGTTGGGCTCCAAAGACAAGGTGCACTTCGACTACAAGGGAGCCGGAGTCTCGTCGACGCGCAAGATCGACGTGTTGGCCTTCCAACAACTCTGGAACGAAAACCACCCCGACGACCGCATTACGGAAGACGGTCGTTATGGAGCTGCTATGCAGAAGCGCTTGGAAAAGGCGCCCGCCGATGGCTTTCCGCGTGGCCCGACCTGTGGAAAGCGGCGCTAGTCATCGCCTGCGTCGACCCGCACAATTGAGCAGCCGTCCGCGCGATTCGCGGGTCGTCAGTCCGACCAACAGGCGTCGCGGAAATTGTCCAAGATCGTGTTGTCGGCGGTGAGCAGGAGCTCGCCGCAAGCCTGAGCATGTCCGACAATCAGCCGATCGAAGGGATCGCGGGTCCATCCCAGCTGTCGAGCGTGGTGGGCGAGATCGCGGATCTGACCTGGAACCTCCGAGACGCCGTAGTCTTCCTTGAGGATTGCGAGGGCATCCGCAACCCGGCTTCGGAGGCGCCCGATCTCACTGAGCACTTCCATTTCGACGATCACGATTGGAGAAATGAAGAGGTTACTTCGTTGCAGGCGCCTTGCCACCTTTCGCAGACGACGCTTTTCGCCAGCGACCATCCATAACGCAACGTGCGTATCGAGATGGAGGTTCACAAATCCCTTCCCTCCGACCAGGGCCACTCCATGTGGATGAGTTCGTCGGGATCTCCCACGATGAGATCCGAAAGAACTCGTTTTTTACGAGGGCGTTTGACATTGGAGTTTCGAACGATGCACAGCTCGACATCGCCACGTTGGATCTTTACCGGTTCTCCGGTGGTGGCCACGTGGTCCAAGACTTCGTACAGGTGTGCTCTCAAGTCGGTGGCGCTCCGTTTCATTCCTCCACCTTGACGTACGTACGTACGTAGGTCAAGCGGCCATGGCAGGAGCGCAAACGTTGTCGGGTCACCACCGACAAGGTCCGCTCTCGTCGACACGCGAAGTCGATGTGCTGGCACTCAAACTCAGCGTTCGTCGTAGTTCTGAGTCATCCAGTTTCGGTACTCGCCGGTCCGCACCTGCTCTACCCACTGGGCATTGGCCAGGTACCAACGCACGGTTTTGCGCAGACCGGTTTCGAGACTTTCGCTCGGCTGCCAGCCGCACTCATCGCGGATCTTGCGCGCATCGATGGCATAGCGCAGATCATGGCCAGGCCGATCCTTGACGAAGGTGATCAAGCCGGTGAGCTCCTCCAGACTCGCTCCGGTTTCCTCGCTGACCAGTCGACACAAGTGGTGGACCAGGTCGATGTTGCGAACCTGGTTGTTGCCGCCAACGTTGTAGGTTTCGCCGACCCGGCCTCGCTCGATGACGCTCCAGATTGCCTCGCAATGGTCGGTCACGTACAGCCAGTCGCGTACGTTGAGCCCTTCACCGTACACGGGCAGCGGACGGCGCTCGATCGCATTCAGCAGCATGACCGGGATCAATTTCTCGGGAAACTGGTAGGGCCCGTAGTTGTTCGAGCAGTTGGTGATCTTGACGGGTAGGCCATAGGTGCGATGGTACGCTCGCACCCAATGGTCACTGGATGCTTTGGAGGCCGAATACGGGCTCGAGGGGTCGTAGCGAGTCTCTTCGGTGAAGTACCCGGTTTCTCCCAGTGAGCCGTACACCTCGTCCGTGCTCACGTGATGAAACAGCACTGCCTGGTCGAGCGTCCGCGCAGCCTCGAGCAGATTGAAGGTGCCCTCGATATTCGTGCGCAAGAACTGTTTCGGGCCCGCGATGCTTCGGTCGACGTGGCTTTCCGCCGCGAAGTGGACGATCAGGGTAGGCTTGAACTCGGCGAACACCCGCAGCACCGCATCCTGGTCGGCGATGTCGACGCGTTCGAACGAGTAGTTTTCGGCGTTGCTTACCTCACCGAGGCTCGCCGGGTTGGCCGCGTAGGTCAGCGCGTCCAGATTCAGGAATTGGTACTGGGGGTGGCGTGGGACCGACAAGTGCAAGAAGTTCACGCCGATGAAGCCCGCACCTCCGGTGACCAAGACACGCATATCTGGACCTCAGTCTCCCCTAAGTGCTTTCTGATGTCCATGGGCGCCAGAACCGCCCAGCTTGGCAGTCGCTCGCGCTCGACCTTCGAGGTCAGTCGAGTCGACTCCGAGCCAACGAATGCACCGAATTGGCGGAGCCCGCGGGCGAGAGCCGCCGCCCAAGCAGGCGGTGCGCGCTACGCTCTGTGTCGCTTTGGAGCGCTGCCGCATTCTTGCCTCGCTCCTCTCTGGTCCTTCTGCGGCCCACCGAGGCGCTCGGAAGACCTCCGGTAACGCAAGCCTCCGGCACCCGTCTTGCACACTCGTTCATTCAGAACCACCCAGAGAGCAAGTGGAGGTAGAGCTCGCCATGACCACCGAACCACGTCCCTTGGCCATCGTCACCGAAGCAGCGTCGGGGCTGGGCTTCCAACTCGCCCAGCGTTGCGCCCAGGGCGGGTTCGACCTGCTCATCACCGCGGGCCGTCCTCCGGTCATGACTGCGGCCGAAAAGCTGCGAGCTTTCGGAGCTTCGGTGGAAGCATTCGAAGGGGATCTTGCGACCTTGGCGCTGGTCGATGAGCTGAGCGACGCTCTCGCCGATCGTCCCGTGGCGGCACTGCTCGTTAACATGGGGCCGGGGCTCGGCGGCGCGTTCCTCGATCAGAAGTTCGAGCATGCGCGCCACTTGGTAGACGTGAACGTGACTGGCATTCTCTACTTGATCCATACGGTGGGGCGCCGCATGCGCCAGCAGCGCAACGGACGCATCTTGATCGCGGGAGCCAGTCCTAGCTTGTCGTCGAAGGAGTATCAGGCCGTGTACAACGGGACGAAAGCGCTGCTGGATTCGTTCTCGTTCACATTACGCGCGGAGCTCGCAGGCTCGGGAGTCAGCGTTACCTCCCTGATGCCCGGCGTTGCTGAAGTCGAGCCTTCGCCGCACGATGACGAGCGCGCTGCCGAGAAAGTTGGTTGGCGAGGCCCCGTGGACGAGGAGCTTGCCGAGGTCGCGTTCGACGCGCTGCTGCGCGGTAAGCACGAGGTGGCGGTGGGTTGGCAGAACGAGCTCCGGGCGGCTGTCATGAGCATGACGAACCGGCCCGGAGCGCATTCGGCGAGTGCCGCCCTTTCAACTCAGTCGTCGGCGCAACATCCATCCGAGGCCGAGTAGCCCCGCAGCCAACAGCGGCCACGAGCTCGTCTCGGTGCCGCCTGGTAGGCGGCAGTTGCAGGTGCACGGCTTCGGGGTGGGCGGCGGCTGTGACGGGCAGGTTGGGCAATTGCCCGGCTCCCCCGGTGTCTCGCCCTTGGGTTCTTCGTGGGCCTCGACGCTGGTCGTCACTTGCGCTGCCCCTTCGTTCTGGATGCTGAGATAGTAGACGTTGTCGCGGATCTGTTTCAGGGTCGCGCCTTTCAACTCGTGAGTGAACCCATAGAGCGGCCCCTGATGCGAGAAGTAGTACGTGAACGGATACATGGCCTTGAAATGGCGAACCTTTTCGCCTTCGATCTCCACGACGCTGCCCGTGTCGTAGTAGACGCGCACGTCGTAGGTGGGCCAGACGCTGGCTAGCGCCTGTTCGACCGTGAGGTCCAGGTCTTTGATGCCCGTGTTCGGCGTGGGTATCTCACGCAGTTTGGGCTGCTGAGCGGCGGGGCGCCGCAGCGCCTTGAGCTGCCCCGCTTTGAGCTGTCGCTTGAAGACCGCCAGTGGGACTCCCTTGGGCGGCTGTGGCGCTCGAGGCGGCGTCTCGGCGAAGCGACGGGTGGCCGCCATGGCTTCGGTGTTCAAATAGAAAGGGTCGTTGCCATGGGCGGGCATGTTTCGCGGTTTGACGAACACGTACACGTCGCGCGGCTTGTCGTTGCCGAAGACCTTGGCGAGCCCCTTCACCGAAATCTCTGCTGGACCCGAGAACCTCGACAGGGGTTCGAAGCGCATGTTGCGATAGGCAGCGGCCTTCGAAAACCCGTTGTTCTGCCCGGGCGCATTCTTCAACTCGACGTAGACGCACTGGTGCGCCTCACTGGGCTTGGGGATCCCGCACGCTTCGGTTGCCGTGCTCGCCGGGCAGACGAAGCTGATTTCACCGGGCATGGTCGCGGGCGCGACACCGTTTTCGATGTTGCTGCCGTTCGGAATCGGGATCCACGGTGCGTTGGAGGCAGCGATGGAGCCCCAGTTGGCGACGTGAAAGGTCCCCACGATTTCGCCGCTGCCAGGAGCAAATGGGTAGCTCGGGCGCGCATAGAATGTGTTCGTGGCGCCGCTGGTCGTGTTGATCTTGTTGGGCGCCGGTGTCCCCGGTGGGTCTTCGTTCGTGGTTCCAATCTGGCTTCCCACGAGCTCGATGCCCGGGGGGCAGGCCGCGTTGATGGCCAGGGCCGGCGCCCAGTCGGCCGGGTTTTCGATCAACAGCGTTCCGGCGAGCAGCGGGTGAGCGCAGGGCCCGCTTGGGGGGCAGCCCGGATCGGGCGTCGAGGGCAACAAGCTCATCGTGGGATCGCTCTCGTCTCGAACCTGCATGGCCAGCATCAGATTCAAGGGTTGGGCCACGTTGACGCCGCTCACGCTGGGAGCCGTCAGGTCCACCTTGAGGTTGATACCCCAGCTCAGGCTCGGGGCGCTGCCCTCCAGCCACGCTGCGGCGTCTTTCAACCAGTCGGGAGCCACCCCAATGGTTCCGGGCGTCCAGGGAATCGACGCGGCGGCATCGTAGGTGTAGCCGCGCACGTTGGTGGCTGCTATCGGATTGGTTCCCGAGGTTGGCAAGCTGATGCGTACCGCGGACGCCAACGTTCCCGCTGCGCCATCGCGTGTGAACCCGAACCACACTTGGTCGGCCGTGGATGCAGTATCGGGATCGATGGGAACCTGGAACGAGATGCTGAGCTCGTTGTTGGCCGAGTTGACCAGCAGGCGGTAGATGCCTTCGCTGTCGGTCAAGTCGCTCGCGAAGCCCGTTTGCGGTGCCGCAGCCCAACGCGGCTCATTCAGCTCGGGTCTCACCGTTCCGGAGCCCTGCCAGACGGGTGGGCCGCTCAGGCCGGGCAGAGCGACTGGCTTGGGAAAGCAGATGTCGGCCCGAGCCGGTGCCGAGAGCATCACGAGGCTCAGGGCCAGGCACAAACGGGTGAGCGCCAATGACGCGATGCGAACGCCGGAACTCTGCCGTGCGGATGTTTTCACTGCATACCTCGTGGGGGTTTCTGTGGTTCTTGGGGCAATCAGGGGGAGCGCGTATCGTCAGGGCACGTCCTGAACGACCAGGTACAAAGCAAGCGTGAGGTTGGGTTCCACCGCGGCGGACCCCACCGGGAACGGTGACATGGTCGTTGCTGGGTTGGCGTTGAACGTCTGGCTGAACGTGTACGCCGTGCGACCCGAGATCGAGCGCTGGTAGAGCTGCGCCCCCGCCGTGAATTTGGCGCCCAGCCAGTAGCGCTGACCGCCGCTAAGCACCGCAACGGTACTCGGTGCTGCTCCGGACACACCCGCCGCGACATTGATTTCTACCGTCTGCGTGACGAAGGCCCCCGGGGCGTTGCCGCTGTCTTGCCAAAGAGCCATGCGCCCCTGACCACCCGCGGCCGCGCCGATGAAGCGCATCGACAGCACATTGGCGTCGTTGGGCACGTCGATGGGAATCACCCACCAGAACCCATCCTCGAACTGCGAGAATGCATCGAGAAGCCGGCCGTATTGTCCTCTCCCAGCGGGTAGGGGTCATTGGCCACGCAAGCGCCGCCCTGGCAGATCTGGTCGGGAGAGGAGCAGTTCTGAAGGACCGACCAGGAGCCGCTGACGCAATGGTAGGCGTCACCATTCGTACACGTGGTCTGGTTGGGAGCGCATTCACCCCCGCAGCTGGCCGTGGTGCCGGACTCCATGCAGGTCTTGTTCGACGTGGTGCAGTTGCTCGCGGTTCCCGAGTAGTTCCCGGTGGCGCTGCAGTTTTGCACGTTGTTGCCGTTGCAGCGCTGGTAGCCCGGGGCGCAGATCCCTTGACAAGCGGCGTCGCCGCTCGAAAGCACGCAGGTCTGACCGGTACAGGTTTGCGTGTTGCTCCATGCCCCCTGACCGTTGCAGGTTTGCACCCTGTTGCTCGAGCAGCGTTCGCTGCCAGGGGCGCAGGTGCCCCCGCACTCGAACACGCCCGAGCCGCTGCTGGTTTCACGACATGCCTGATTGGCGCCACCGCAGTCCGTATTGGTGTAGGTCCCGCTGTTGGAACAGGTTTGCAGCGTCAGACCGTCCAGGCAGCGTGTGCTGCCAGGGCTACACTGACCCTGGCACTTGGCGGGGTTGCCGCCACACGCCTGATTGTTGCAAGCGACGGGGTTGCCCCATTGGCCGCTATCCGAGCAAGTGCGGATGCGCTGCGAGTCCTCGCACGTGGTGCTCTCCGGTACGCAGACTCCGGTACAGGCGCCGCCGGAGCAAGCCTGTCCGCTGCAGGTTTGCGGGGTGCTCCACGAGCCCTGGCTGCTGCAGGTCTGCAGGCTGAACTTGTTGGCGCACTGGGTGTCTTCGGGTTTGCATTCGCCCGTACAACCGGCGCCAGAGCAGGCCTGTCCGTCACAGGGCTCGGGCGACTCGTAGCTGCCGTCGTCGCCACACACCTTCACACTCGTCTGGTCGGCGCAGACTTGCGTGCCCGGCGCGCACTCGCCCGTGCATTGGTCACCGATACACGCCTGGTCGGTGCAAGTCTGTGCCGCACCCCAGGCTCCCTGGGCGTTGCAGGTACGGAGCGAAAACAGGTCCACGCACTCGCCGCTCGATGGCAGGCAGGCTCGGCACAATCCGTCGCCCAAGCACACGGGGGTGTCCGGATCTTCGCTTGCGCACGAAACGCTGATGGTGTCCTGCCCGGTGTCGTCGCAGACCGTCTTGTTTTCGTCATCCTCGCAACCCAGCGTGGCGCCGGGCTCGCAGATGTCGCACTCACCGTGCTCCGCGTCGCAGATGCCGTCCCCGCACTCGACTTCCTCGTCGAATCCATTGCCGTCCTCGTTGCAGTGCTGCAGCGTGTTGTTGGTCGCATCACAGGTGTATTCGCCCGCATTGCAGACCCGCGTGGTGCATTCGCCCAGAATGGCGTTACAGGGCTCGTCCACGCAGGTGGTCACCTCATCGAAGCCGGTATGGCTGGCGTTGCACTCACTCAGTACGTCGCCGTCGCAGCGGTATTCGTTCTCGAGGCAGATGGCACAGTTGGGACCCGTTGCCTGGTTGCAGTGCGCCGCGCTGACGCACTCTTCCATTTCGACGCTGACCAGATCTTCGCCGCAGACGATGCGCTCGTTGCCGTCACAGGTGGCCGCGCCGGATTGTTGTCCCAGGCACTCGTCCACGATCGGCGAGCAGGTTGCCTTCCTGGCGCTGTCGCACAGGGTCCCCGCGCCGCATGCCTCGGCGGGCTCCCAACGACCGCCTTTGCAGACCTCGCGAGAGGCGTCGGCCGCTAGCGGGCAGCGGGTGTCGCCTTCCTCACATTCCTGAGTGCCCGTGCCGCCTGATCCGGCGCCCGCGCCCCCGCCCGGGCTAGTCCCCCCGCCCGTGGTGCTGTTGCCACTGGAGCCTGCGCTGCCGCCGCTGCCCATCTCGCCGCCGCCGCAGAAGTGGTCACTACAGCGCTGCCCGTCGACGCAGTCGTCATCGCTGTCGCAGGGAAAGGAGCAACTGCCAGCCTGACACCGGGAGCCCGCCTGACACTGCGAGTCCCTCTCACACTCGAGCGACGAGGAGGCCACGCAGCGCGGCCCGTCTTCCAGGGTCTGCACGCAGCGTCTACCATCAGGACAGTCGACGTCCTGTTTGCACTCGGCACTGCAGCGTTCGTAGAGACAAATCTGGCTCTTGGGACAATCGGAGGTGTGTACGCAGCTCAGGCGTCCCTCGTCGATTCCGAGCAGGTTGTTGCAGGCCCACGCCGACAGGCCCCACAGAACCAGGCCCAGTGCGAGCCCGTGTCGTCCCGAGCGTCGCGTTCGTTCGACTCCCATCAGAAGCTCCTGCTCAGCCGCAGGCCGGCAAGCCCTGGCCCAAGCGAGGGGACCAGCACGGTTTCCGGCCCGTTGGGCTTGGCGGTGAACACCACTACGGCGCCCCCAGCCAACAACACACCACCCACGATTCCGGTCACGGTGGCGATGTTTCCGGCGCGGCGCGCGTCCTTGTTCAATTCATAGTCCGCATCGGTCGCGCAGGCTGGATTGCAGTCCGAGTCCTGGTCTTTGCTCCGGGCGTTCAGACCGAACACCGCGCTCACGCCGAGAGCGACCACACCTCCCCCGGCGAGACCGATTCCGACCCACTGGCGTGTGGAAAGCCCGCGCGCCCCCGCGTGGGGCTCCGCAGCGTTCACCTGGGGCTCTGACTGGGCGGTGGCGCTGCCGGGCGCCTCGGGAGCGGCAGGTGCCTCCGCAAGCTTGGGCACGACGAGTGTTTCTTCGCCTGAGGGCCCATGCACTTCGACGACGCCTTGCCACTGTTTCCTGCCCGGCGCTTTGGCAGTGATGGTGTAGCGGCCGGGATCGACGGGCAGCTTGACGCTCCAGGCCCCTTTGCCGACGTCCACGCCGTTCCTGCTCAACTCGAGGCCCGGGACGCGTACTTCATCGGGCACGATGATGGTCAGGTGACTGAGCGCAGGTTCGAGCTTGCTGGCTTCCTTACGCGCAAAGTCCTCACGCGCGCTTTGCCCGGCAGCCCGCGCTTCCGCTGCCACTTCCAGGTAGAGTGTCCAGGCGCTGGCCGTGCGCGCGGTCAGCTCGTAACACTTGGCGAGCTGATAGCGTGTGCCGATTGCCGGGTCGAGGCGCAGACTTTCCTCGAGCTTCGGGCAGGCTTCTGCCGCCTGACCGCGGTTCATCAAGTCCTTGCCATCGTCGAACAGTGCCTGCGCCGTGGCCCGATCCGCGGCGCTTGCCTGCGCCCGGGCCCCAGCGGCCAGGGTCAGGCAGGTCAGATTGACAAACAAGCTCAGGCACCAGGCTAGTCGCTTCATGACAAGATTCTCGGGGCTGCCCGAGTTCGTCCCTCAGTTTCGCTCCTACGCCGGTTCACGGAAGTCTGTCAAGACAATGGTATTGGACACTGTTCGCGCGGCTGCGACCACTGCAGTTGACATCGCGGTCCAAACGGAGAGGATGGAGCACTGGTTTTCGGGGGCTTGTCAGCATGTCCTGAGCCGCTTGTCCTACAAGTCGTTACCCATCTGCACGAGTATGAGAATCGTCAGCAGCATTCCCGGGACGCCCCAGCTAAACTGAAGGCCGGGACTGACTCCACGGTCATGGACGCGAGCAACCTTTCCTACCAAACGGGCCACATCATTGGAGGGCGCTACCAGCTGGATGCCAAGTTGGGTGAGGGCGGTATGGGCGCGGTATGGCGAGGTCAGCATCTGACCCTGAAGTCGCCGGTCGCCATCAAGTTCATCAATCCCGCTCTGGCTGGCAGCGAGGAGGCTCTGCAGCGCTTCATGCGCGAGGCTCAGTCCGCGGCAGCGTTGCGCAGCACGCACATCGTTCAGGTTTTCGACTTCGGCGTCGACGGTGGCGTGCCGTACATCGCCATGGAGCTCCTGAATGGTGAGAGCTTGGGGGAACGGCTCGAACGTGAGCACGTGCTCTCGCCCAGCGCCACAGGTGTGATTATGAGCCAGGTGGCGCGTGCCATGTGGCAGGCGCACCAGGCGGGCATCGTGCACCGCGATCTGAAGCCCGACAATATCTTCCTGGTGAGAGAGGCGGACGCCGAAATCGTCAAAGTGCTCGATTTCGGTGTGGCCAAGGTGACCGGTGGCGGGTTGGAAACCACCACCGGCAGCGGCACCAAGACGGGGTCCATTCTCGGTACCCCGTTTTACGTCAGTCCGGAGCAAGCTCGGGGTAACAAGCTAGTCGATTATCGCTCGGATATCTGGGCGCTCGGGGTCATTACCTATCAATGTGTGGTGGGTACCCTGCCGTTTCAAAGCGACGGCCTGGGCGATCTCTTGATGCAAATCTGCGGTGATCCACATCCGCCCCCTTCGAGCAAGGCACGCGTCCCGCTCGGGTTCGATGCGTGGATGGCGCGCGCCCTCGACAAAGATCCCGAGAAGCGCTTTCAATCGGCGGCCGAAATGTTCGAAGCATTTCAGGCGCTCTTGAGTCAGCCGGGTGCTCTGGATCTCACCACTTCCGCAACCGGCGCGGTGAGCGCACCCGCTGGTCATAGCTTGACGTCGCAGGGCCTGGCACTCTCCACTACTCAGGCGCCCAAGGGTCGCAGCAAGCTCCCCTTGGTACTGGGGACGCTCGCGCTCTTGGCTTCGGGAGCCGTTGCGCTGGGGGCGTGGTGGCTTTGGGGTGCGGGAGCACACGCGGAAGCCGCAGCGAGCGCGAGTCCCCCGACCTCGATTGCCGGGGCCGCAGCCGCCTCGCAGGTGCCCGAGCCCGAAGCCAAGCCTTCCGAAGCTCCCAGCGCGGTCGACGTGGTGCCGGTGAAGCCCGAGCCCGAGCCCGAGGCGCCTGCGAAGGTCGAGCCGCCGAGCCATGCGCCTGCCGCCCCGCCTCGCCCCGCGCCCAAGCCGCGCTCCAAGGGCACGGTCGCTTCGCGACCTGCGTCGCCGCCGCCCAAGAAGCCGCTATCGACCGCCAAGGGGCCGAGCGGCACCCAGGCCAAAGTGCAGAAGAGCGAAGCGGCGAAACCGACCGGCGAGGCCTTGTTCGAAGATCGGCGTTAGGCGCCAAACTGACGCGGACCCGTGGTGGCCAGCGCGCCGCGGCGTTCCACTATCGGCAGACTATCCCGAGCGTCTGTGCGGGAGCGCCGCACGTGAGATGGTTCACGCCACCGAAGCTGCCCGACTGAGTGCCGGCACAGGGACGCATGGCGTTTTCGATGCCGCAGTTGCAGACTCCGTAACTGGTCGGGTCGATACCCACGGAGATCCCTCCCGAACAGTAGCGTGTCTGCCAGTACAGACCCTGACACTGGACAGTGACGCTGGTCTGAGTACGCAGCGCCTGGCAGATCTGCGTTGCCCGCTGGGGATCCGTGCAGCTGATCTCGGTGGGCCCTTCGCTGCTGCTGAAGACGACCTCCGTGTAGCTTCCTGACAGGCCGAAGAGGAAGGTCTGCCAATCGCCACAGACGCCGGTGTCCGGTTGCCCACCGGTGAATTCGAAGGCGTGTTCGCAGACGCCTTGCTGGCAGAGTGCGCCTGGGGCGCAAGTCACGCCGCACGACCCGCAATTGCTCTCGTCCGTCGCGGTGTCGGCGCATGAGCCAAAGCAGTTGACCTCAGGCGGGGTACAGTTGGCTTGGCCCGTGAAGTCCACGTTGACCGTTGCCTCACTGCCCTGGGTCATGGTGAGTGTGAGGTTGGCTATCTGATTCTCGACCAGCGTGGCGGACGTGGGCTCACTGAACCAACTGGGCGTTGCCGCGTCAGTCAGCAACGAGCAAGCCTGTGGAAATGCAAGGCCTGTAAACGCCAGCGCTCCCAGCGGCAGCGGACTCACGTCCAGCACTGTGTTTTGCCCCCCAGCGACAGAAAAGTCGTAGCGATACGTGTGCACGGAACTCGCAGCCTCTATCCTGAGGCAGTTCACGCCCGGCGGCACCGTGGCTATCGTGAGGCGAGCCTTTCCGAGCTCCTCGCCAGACACGAATTCATCGCTGCCACATCCGAAAAAGAAGACGCCTGCGAGCGTGGCCAAGGTCCCCAGCGCGGTCGAGCCAAATTTGTGCATTCTCGAAATCTCCTTGTTGAGTTCACGAGGCGCTATCGGCCGACTTGGCCAAGCCCCGAGCGCACAACGGTAGGAGTCGGTCGAGGAATAAGAATGCCCGATCATTCAAATGACTCGCGTCACGGGCACATGCATGGCGACCGAGGTGTCGCGCCGGTCGGCACATGGGACTCTCCGGTATTCCTCCTCGTTCCTCGCCGTCGGCCGGGTGTTGGCGTAATCCGACACCGCCGGGCTGGTGGGCCACTCAGCTCAGCGGTACCGGGCTGCGGGTGAACGAGCTCGAGGCGATCGACGGGACTCCGGTGCTCGACCTGAAGCCGGTGCTCGACCCGCGCGATTGAAGCAGGCTCTGCTAGAGCGACCAACTAGGCGCGCCTGCGACGCAGCCAGAGGGTGCCGAGCAGCGCGAGCGCCGCAAAACCGACAGGTCGCGCCGGGCCGTGCTCCCGGGTCGATGCAGACACTGCGCAACCTCCGGAATCGCTGTGGCCGGAGCCGTCGGCATCCCCTGTAGCCTTCGGGTCGGCCGGAGCGCTCTCGTCCCCTTTCCCGTCCGGGCCCTCGGCCATGGAATCCTCCCCGCCAGTAGTCGCACTGGCGGAGCCAGCGTCGTCCACGGTGCCGCGCCCGGCCCCATCGAACAAATCCGAATAGGCTGGCGTGCACAGCTTGGCTGGATCCGGCGTCGTGCATCCGGAGTCCCCGTTCGAGGACGCCCAGCAAGTCCCTTCGGGGTTGTCCTGGCAGGTGAACCCAGCGGCGCAGTCCGCGTCGCTCGCGCATTCGACCACGTCGAGTTCGCAGCCGAACTCGCCCGAGGGCTCGCACGTGCAGCTTGGCTCACCGCCGCCGTCTCCAGCACCGGCTCCTGCAGCGCCTGGTTCGGCGTCGCCGCTACCAGAACCAGTGTCGGGGGTTGGCTCGGCGGGGGCGGACCCGTCTTCTCCTCCCCCGCTGTCGGGAGCTCCCGCCGACGGCTCACTGCCCGTGCTACCCGCGCAAGCACAAGATTCGCGTTCGACGCAGGAGAAACCGTTGCCGCAGTCCGCGTCATTGGTGCAGGGCAACAAATACCGAGGAATGCAAGCGTTGCGTGTCTCGTCTTGGCAGTCGCTTTCCGTCGCCTCGCATTTTTCCCCATCGGCGCATGCCGTCGTGCTGCAAACGGTGTCGGTGATGGTCTCGCAAGCCATGTCTTCCGCGCAGTCGTCGTCGCTCTTGCAGTCGATCGACGCGCAGCTCGAAACCTCTGTCGGCTCGCAAGAGACTTCTTCGCACGCTTCGCCTTCGATGCAGGGCGGCGCATCGGGACAGTCCGAAAGCGACGAAACTTCGCAGGTGAACCCCTTTGGGCAATCCGTATCGGCGCTGCACTCGAGCGCGTGAGCGTCCAGAACGAACAGGCCGGTGAGCGCGCCCACAGCGAGGGATGCGACAAGACTTGATGAAGTGCGGGCGTGCATGGTCAACCTCCAGAGCGGCGGGGAGTCAGCTGCAGGCAGCTCGTGCATCTCTCAGCAATTCCCGTGCCAGTCTGGCGTTCCCGAGCTGGTCTTGGGTGACCACCTCTTGGTTTTCCCGCGACTCGACCCTCCCCGCCGGTTCTTTCCAGCTCACAGAAGTGGCACACGTGTGCCTGAAACCCGGCATGCGTGTCGCCATTCGGCAAATCTTACGCTGGCGCTTTCGCCTGGTCGTCGGCCTTCAGGTAGCCCTGCTTGAACCCTGGAAGCTCGATCAGGCGACCTGCAGCCAACTCCAGCAGATAGTCGTCCATCTCTCTGGGTGCCATCTCGGGTGCGGCTTTGGGCGCCACCTCGGGGATGGAGAAGCCGAGGATCTCTTCGTCCACCAGGCGCCGCAGCTCCTGGCCATCGAAGAACTCCTCGCGGTAGACGAGCCGAACCGACCTGACTAGCTCTTGCCGACGATAGGGTTCGAGCTCTCCCCAGTAGAACAGTTGGTCGCCGGGTGCCTTGAGCCAGGCCGCCCAGCGCGGCAACGCAAACTTTCGAGCGCCCGCGTTCAGCTTCGCGAAGTAGGCCGAAAGGTAACGCCGGTGCCGCTCGGTCAAAGGCTTGGATTGGGGGTAAATGCCGAACCGCTCGCGCACCGTGTGCAATCGCGCGAGGTCTGGCCCCGCAGCGACCAGAGCATCGCGCAGCTCGAGCTTCCACACTTCGCCCAGATGGTAGGTCATGACTCCGTGCGGCACGGCGAAGGCTCCGTGGACCTTCCCGTACAGCCGTTCATGAGGGCACATGAAGTCGTTGTACAGCCCGTAGGTCTTGCCGCTGGCGCCGGTGACTTGCCAGTGGACTCGCTGCGTGAAGGGCGAGTCGTACCACCCGAGCGGCATCGGTTTCCAGAGGCGGTGGCGCAGAGGAAACACGCCCAGCACGAAGCATCCGAGCAGCAAGGGGCTGAACCCGAAGGCCAGGTGCGCCGCTTCGGGCGGCAGCCGAGCGATCCACAAGGCCAAGACCAGATCCGTGAGGACCCAGTCCCAGAAGAAGAGGCCGGAAAGCGCGAATACGCCCAGGTGAAATCCTGCAAAAGCGAGCGAGAACCCGACCGCGAGGCGCTGGTCGAGCAAGGCGAGCGGTACCAGGAGCTCCAGGCTGAAGATGAACCCTTGCAGCGGGCGTTCCAGCCGGCGTACCCCTTGGATTACCCGGCGGTAGCGATGCCATGGCACGAAGCGCGCCCAGCCCCAACTGTAGGCCGACGCCGCCAGGTAGTGAAGGCGGTTGTGCAACACCCAGGACCAGGGTCGAGGTCCCAGAAGAGCCTTGGCCAGGGCCGTGATAACATAGTGAGACACCAACATCGTGGCGAGCAGCAGGCACAAGGCGGCGACGGCGGTTTGCTCGGGCAAGCCGACTCCTGGAAGCGGCAACTTTCCCGCCAGCGCGCTGGCGAACAGCACGTAAGCGGTGAGCGCCTGCAGCACACGCATGGGGAACGCGGCGTGGTGTTGCCAGAAGTGGAAGCGTCCGCTGAGCAGAGCGGCGGTGAGCACCAACAGGGCGGGGCTGCCAAAGCTCCCGATCGCCGCCAGCATCAACCCGACTCGTGCCAGGCTGCCCGGCCCCGGCGTGACGGGGTCCGCGTCGCGCGTGGAGGCGTTCCAGGCGAGCAAGCAGGCGATGCTTCCAGCCACCCAGGCCAGTTCGTCGCCTCCCACCACGACTCGCCAGGTCCACAACGGTGAGACGAGCGCCAGCACGACTGCGACTGTCCACCGCGCTCCGTAAGGTAGGCTCGATAGCCCACCACCGCGCAGGACGCGGTCGACACAGGCGTACGCAGCGAGCAGGAGAAAGAGGACGACGGCGACTTGCATCGGGTGCCTTCCGCGAAACTAGGGCAGGTCGGTGTGAATCCGAAGCCGAGACCAGCGAAGGCACGAACTTGTCACGCGAGCGGGGGCGCTGGCTTGCGGTCTTCGCCTCGCGACGTTGCGTGGACCGGGCCGCGCACTGCATACGGTCGCCCGCGTTGCCCAGAGCTTTCGGAGACGACGGTGCAGGTGACCGGCCCGTGGCAAACTGCCACATTTTGCGGATCGAAGCGGCGCGACGCCCGTCGCTGCAAGTGCATGGCTGCCATCCCTCATGAGAGCAGCGATGAGCTCGACACAATCAAGCGGCCCGGAGCGCGAAGCTTCGCTTGACCCCTGGTTTAGGGGTTGTCAAAGTCGGGGCGCATCATGTCAGGCATTTGCTGCCGCTCGACTTGGGCGTCCGCTGGCACAATGTTCCAACGCCTGAGCCTCCGAACCAGTCGCTTCGACCAGACCTCGGAAAGTCGAACCGGGTGCTCCGCTTTGTCTGCGTCGCTCCCGAGCAAGCCGTGGCCGCAGAGGAGTTCATGACCTCCGCGGAACCGAGAGGCCCAGGGGGTGTCGAAGCGCCGCGCGACTTGGAGCGCCGTCAGCCGCGCGAAGGCATCGCATCGCCCCAGCGTGGTCTCGACCTCGGAACCGTCGCTCTGGAGCTCACTTCGGCTCTGTCGACGGCTGAACTGATGCGAGCACTGCTGGCGGTAGCAGAGCGGCACGCCGGAGCATCGGCAGGGGTGCTTTACATCACGCGAGACGGAGACGAGAGCCTGCACCTGGCGGGAAAGCGAGGCGAGCTCCCGATGCAAGATCTCGCGATGTTGGCGCCCCATCAGCGGCACCCGGTCGCGCAGGCCGTTGCCCGCCGTGAGCCCCTCTGGTTCGAGAGCCAGCAAGCCCTCTCGCGTCGGTATCCCGAAGCCGCCAGGGAGGCCGACGCTGCCACGGGGGTGCAGGCCTTCGCGGCGCTGCCCCTGATCCACGGCGAAGTGCCTTTCGGATGCCTGGCGCTGGGCTTTCGTGAGCAGCGCAGCCTCAAGCCGGACCAGCGCGAATGGCTGTGTCGATTCGCGGCACTGGCAGCAGCCGCCGCCGAGCGCACCCGGCGTTACGAAGCCGAGCGCCAGGCACGTGGGGAGGCGGAAACTCTGCTGCGAATCAACGAGTCCCTGAGCGCCAAGCAACTGGACCTGGAAGCGCTGGTCCAGAATGTAACGGACGAAGCGACTCGACTGGTGGACGCCAACTTCGGCGCCTTCTTCTACAACGTCGTCAGCGACTCCGGCGAAGCTTACGTGCTTTACAGCCTGTCGGGGGCATCCAAGCAGGCTTTCTCGAACTTTGGTTTGCCGAGGAACACCCCTTTGTTCGCGCCCACATTCGCCGGCGAAGGGGCCGTGCGCCTCGCGGATGTTACCGACGACCCTCGCTACGGGAAGCTGGGGCCTCATCACGGTATGCCGCGGGGGCACCTGCCAGTGACCAGTTACCTTGCCGTGCCAGTGGTCTCGCGTTCAGGCGCGGTATTGGGCGGTTTGTTTTTCGGGCATCGCGAGCGCGGCCGCTTCACCGAACAGCACGAACGAATGGCGAGCGCGCTCGCCAAGAGCGCGGCTCTGGCCATTGACACCGCTCGCCTGTTCGTTCGTACGAGCGCCCGAGAGCAGAGCCAAAGGCAAAGGGTGGCCCAGTTGAGCGAAACAGCGCACATGAACAGTTTGCTGGCGGGCGTGCTGGCCCACGACTTGCGCAACCCGCTCGGCTCAATCATCAATTCCGCCGAGCTGGCCCTGAAGAAAAGCGAGGCTTCGGAGGTCGCCGGCCTCGAGAAACCACTCCGCCGTATCGTCACGAGCGGGGAGCGCATGTCTCGGATGATCGAGCGCCTGCTCGACGTCGCACGGTTGCGTATCGGCAGTGGGCTCGAGCTAGCTACTCAGTCGGTGGAGCTCGCTGAGCTGGTTCGGCGTGGCATCGACGAAATCGAAGGCGCTCGCTCCAACGTGAAGTTCGAGTTCGAATCGCGTGGCGATACTCGCGGCAAATGGGACCCGGATCGGTTGTTGCAAATCTTTTCGAACTTGTTGGGCAATGCGGCACAACATGGAGTTCACGACTCGGGCGTGCGTGTGTCCGTGGACGGTAGCGACCCCAATAGGGTAGTCGCAGCGGTGCAGAACATGGGAGAAATCTCGGCCGACATTCTGAAGTCATTGTCCGCCGAGGAGCTGCAAACCGATCTCGGGGGCAAGGCAGCCTCGGGCCTTGGGTTGGGTCTGTTCATCTCGCGCGAGATCGCCGCGGCACACGCGGGCACCCTCGACATCGCGTCGACGCCCGAGCACGGTACTTGCGTCACCTTGAGTCTCCCGCGGTCGTGCGAACCTTCAATCCACGGTCCAGCGGCCCAGAGCTCGGACGAAGGGGCGGGCCCGAGGCACGGGGCCGAGCAGCACGCTGCGCGCGAATGGGCGCGTGACGAGCACTTCGGCGAAAACGAACAGAAGTTCCGCTTGCTCGTGGAGAGCGTGAAAGACTACGCCATCTTCATGTTGGACCCCAGCGGGCGTGTGGCAACCTGGAACGCGGGAGCCGAACGCATCAAGGGCTACGCTGCAAGGGAAATCATCGGTCAGCATTTCTCGTGTTTCTATGAAGAGGAGGCTGCGGCCACCGGGATCTGTGCCCACGCGCTGGAAGTCGCAGCGCGCGAGGGGCGCTTCGAAAACGAGGGCTATCGTGTACGCAAGGACGGCTCGAGGTTCTGGGCCAACGTGGTGATCACGGCGCTTCGAGGTCCGGGGGGCGATCTATTCGGCTTCGCGAAAGTGACTCGCGACCTGACGGAACGTAAGAAGCTCGAGGAAGAGCGGGTGCGCCGGGCCCAGGCCGAGGAGGCGGTGCGCCTGCGCGACGAGTTCCTCTCCGTGGTTTCGCACGAGTTCAAGACGCCGTTGGGAGTGCTCCGGCTCCAACTGGAGGCGCTCGCCGCGCAGGAAGTGCAGCTGTCACCCCCGCTCATCAAGAATGTTCAGCGCGCCCGGCGTAGTGGTGAGCAACTTCTCAGACTGGTCGATTCTGCGCTCGAGGCGGCGCGCATTGCCACCGGGACCTTCGCAATCAGCCGCCAGCCGTTCGACCTGGCCGACGCGGTCGAGGCCTCCGTGGACATCGTGCAAGCCGCGGCGGCTGGTGCAGGCTGCCAGTTGGTCCTGCAGCTGGAGCGCCCCATGTCCGGGTCGTGGGATCGGCGTCGCATCCGACAGGCCGTTACCCACTTGCTTTGGAATGCGATTACCTATGCAGCGGGCAAGCCGGTGCACGTGACGCTCGCGCGTCAGGAGGGCGAGGCCGTGCTCGAGATAGCAGATGGTGGTCCCGGGATTGGAGCAGAGGATCTCGAAAGGATCTTCGAGCGATTCGAGCGCGCTAGCTCCTTACGGCACTACTCGGGGCTGGGTCTTGGGCTGTATATTACCCGGGAGGTTGCGCGCGCCCACGGCGGCGACATAGGTTTGCACGACACACCGAGTGGTGCCTGCTTCCGCCTCCGTCTGCCCTTTGGGCCGTCGGTTTCCGACAGCTCTGCTTCGAAGGTTGGGTGAGCAAGATGTCGTCTCATTGTGTGCTAGTGGTCGAAGACAATCAAGACATGCGGGACACGCTCGTCGAGTTCATGCAGAGCTACGGTTACGAGGCGTTCGGGGCCGAGCATGGGCAGGACGCTCTCGACAAGTTGAATAGTTTGGATCCGCGACCGTGCATCATCGTGCTCGACTTGATGATGCCGGTGATGGATGGTCGTTCGTTTCGTCAAGAGCAGCTCAAGAACGCGGCTCTCTCGCACATTCCCGTCGTGGTGATCTCGGCCTACGATGCCATCCCGTACCTCAATGAGTTGAACGCTGCCGCGTATCTGCGCAAGCCGCTCAACATGAAGGAGTTGATGCGGGTGGTGGAAAAGCACTGCTGAAAGCCGCTCGGCGACGTGGCTCGTCGGGCGCGTTCCGAGACAGCTCGCCAGCTATGGAACTAGCGCGTAGACTCCGCGCCAGGATCGTCCATGAGCAGACATGCAGAACGGCACTATACGGCGCGAGTCGGCTGGCTCAGAGCCGGCGTATTGGGTGCCAACGACGGCATCCTATCGACTGCGAGCTTGGTGATGGGGGTTGCCGCCGCCGGTGCGTCGCGGAGCGAGGTGATGGTCGCCGGGGTCGCAGCGCTGGTTGCCGGTGCGATGTCGATGGCTGCTGGCGAGTACGTGTCGGTCAGCTCTCAGGCGGACTCCGACCAGGCGGACATCCGGCGCGAACGCAGCGAGCTCCAGCAGGACGCCGGGCGCGAGCGCGAGGAACTCGCCGCCATCTACATCGGCCGAGGGCTGGACGCCTCATTGGCCGCGCGAGTAGCCGAACAGTTGATGGCCCACGATGCTTTGGGTGCTCACATGCGAGACGAGCTCGGGCTCACCGAAGCTCGTGGTGCCAGACCGGTGCAGGCGGCCTTGGCGTCTGCTGGCATGTTCGCGATGGGAGCAGCGCTACCGCTGCTGCTGGCGCTGATCAGCCAAGCGTCGTTCATCCCATTCGTGGTAGCCGGGGGCTCGCTCGTCTGCTTGGCGTCGCTGGGGGCACTGGCGGCGCGTGCCGGTGGGGCCAGCATCTGGGTCGGCGCGAGTCGCGTGACATTCTGGGGCGCACTGGCGATGGCCGTGACGTCGGCTGCAGGCGTGTTGTTCGGCACCGCGGTTTGACTGGCAGCGGCGTCCGGCGAAGCTGCGAGCGGTCGAGGCAGCAATGAATGCCGCGCCACTACGACTCAGCGTCTCGATTCGGTCGGCGCCCTGGGCGCGAACGACGCTGTCCAGGCGGGCCGCGGCGGGAGCTGGTGCGCCGCCACGCGGCGTGCCCACTCTTCGTCGGTCAACCGCGCGGAACCCGGCACCGGAAACTCGTAGTACGAATACGCCGGTCCGACGTAAACCGCGTGATCGCCATCGTTGTCGATGGCAACGACCAGGAACTGCGCGTTTCCAACCGCGACCTCGAGAGCCTCTGAACCGTTGTCGGTCGGACTGGTATGCACGTCCGCGATCTCCGGTACCCACTCCGCTGGCGATGCATTGAACAAGAGGTCCGCGTACCAACCCGTGTACCTCATTTGGCCACCGCTGCCGACTTGATGACGATTGATGAGCTTGCGCAAGAAGGCGCGCTCGTCGTCGGAAAAGGCTTCCGCTCGCAACTCCTTTTGGGCCATCTGCTCCAGTCGGGTCACGATTTCGGAGAAGCGGCTGAAGAAGGCGCTGAATACCGGTACCCTGGGGTCGCCAAGAGCTCTTAGACGTGAGCCGAGCTCGCGCGCGAAGCCAGCCACCTTGGCGTAGACGGCGGGATACGGCTCCACGAACCCCTCGGGATACTCGCAACCCAGGATCGCGGAATACGACTGCTTGGCATACAGAATCGTGTCGTGACGGAGTTCCGCCCACGAGGCGAGCTGCGTCTGCAACTGCTTGTGTTGCCAGGCGCGCGAACGCATGGCCTGGGGAAATGCACCTTGCGGAAGCTCGTCCAGCTCGCCGAGAGTATCGAGCCATATCCCGTACTGAGTGTCGCTCCAGTAGCCACGAGGCAGTTCGTCGATGGTCGCGCGAGCCGCTGCCAGATTTGCCGCGTAGTGGTGCTTCTCGAGCTGTGGCTGCAGGAGTGCTACGGCCTCGTCGTTACCCAGTGCGGCCATCACGTCCAGGCCACTGGGCAGCGCGCGTCGCTGCTTTTCGCCGTTGAACAGTATGCTGTCATAGACCACCTGGGACAGGACGAACGCGTCGAGCACGAAACGCTGACCGAAGAACTGGAATAGCCTTGGCAGCGCGGTCGGCGTCGGTCGGCGCTCGTCCGTGCCGAGCGCTTGGGACCGGATAGCCTGCCCCGAGCTCCCTCCCTTGGCCAGTACTTGCAAGGCCCGCTCGAGGCTCGCATCATCGGTTAGCTGTTCGAGCTGCGTTACGCCCACCTGGTCGAGGGCGCCCAACACAGCGCCGACCGTTGCGTTGTCGCTTTCACCGACCACGAAATCGATGAAGCGCGAGAGCGCCTTCAGTTGATCCTCGGCACCCGACTTTCGCACAGCCAGACTGAGCAGGGCGGCGCCGCGTCGCTCCCGTGCAAGCGCGGCTGTCGAGCCAAGAGCCTCGTCGAATTGGCTCAGCACGAACCCCGTGTCCGCGCGGCCGAGCCAGAGCATAGCCCTGAAGTAGCGCGCGAGCTCCGGTGACTTCGTGTAGTGACCGCGAGGCTTGAATTGAGAAAAGTCGACGATCCGCTCGCCGCCATACAAGCGCATGGGGTGGTCCGGATCGAACTTTTGCCGCTGGATCTGACGAAGTATGCCGAGCACTCGCTCGTCCTGGCCGAGCTCCGAGTGAACGAAGAGTGACCCGTCCCAGCCTTTCGTCGTGCCGTCGCCTTTCGTCGTGCCGTCGCCTTTCGTCGTGCCGTCGCCTTTCGTCGTGCCGTCGCCTCGAATCAGATTGCGCGCCACGCTCAGGTACAGGTCCGCGTCGCGCTGCGCCTGCAGGAGCCCAGCCTCGTCCGTTTCGACGCTCGCCAGGTAGGCGTGCGTGCGCGTGAGCACGGCCTCGATGGAAGGCAGTAGGAATGATTGCTCTATCCAGATCAGCGCGTTGTCGAACGACCGATGCATGGCGTGGAGGATGGAATCGGTCGTCACCAGCACGGGCAGGTCGCTCACGAAACCACGGAAGTAGACGCTGCCCATCGAATGCTGCTGGCCATGGTCTAGCGAAACGAAGCCGTTCTGACGCAAGAGCTGCTGTTCACCAGGCGTCAGCGACAGCGCCTGGACGACTTTGGGATAGTACTTGGCGTCCTTCGGGTCGAAGTCCAGTCGAGCTGGACCTCGGCGCTGGACGCCGAACTCCTTGACGAGCGCTGGGTAGGTCATGTCCCGGCGGCTCGCCAGTTGCTGGGCGTAGTGGTCGGCGATCAGGTGCCTGGCGGCAATGATGGCCCCCGCGCGCCCACGCGGAGCGGGTTCGATGGCCGCGTCGGGTCGCGCGGTCGGCGCGCCGGGTGTCCTGCGGGCCGCGCTCGACACGCAGCTTCCGGCAGCCAAGAGCAGCGCGAGCAGCCCCGCGAGCGGCAACCGGCGCGCAAAGACCCAGGAAGAGTCACGTTTTGTCATGGTTTGTCCCTCCTCTCCGCAGCGGACAGGCTTAGTACGACACTTCAGCCACGAGCTTCCCTTGGGAAAATCGATCAGAGCGCGGACGTCGTCCGATTCGTCCACGAAGCGCTCGAATTGCGGGTGGCTCACGACCCAGTGCCGGCGGTTCAGGAGACTCCTGTTTCGGACGAGTCGCAGCCCGTGGAGCCCTCGCGGGGCCTGCAAGCACAACTCGCGAATTCGGCACTTGCGCCGAGCAACTCACAAAAAGTGTTGCGCCCTGTAACCGCGCCTCTCGGCCGCCGTAAGTCGTCCACACCCACTTGCACTTGCCCTGAATTGGAGACGCTCAATGCTGCGCAATGGATGGATCTGTATTTCGGTCGCTACGCTTTCGCTCTCGCTCGCAGGCTGTGGAGGTGACGACGACTCGTCGACAGGCTCGATGGACGGGGGGTCCGGGGGTTCGGGCGGCACGGACGGCAGCGTGCTCGATCCGGACACCGCTGCAGAAGCCCGGATCGATCGCTTCAGCCAAGACGTCGGGACGTTGATGGTGCGCGACGACGACAATGGCCTGCCGGAGGCCGGGGAAGCCATCGATTTTGACCAGGGGCCCTTCATCACGCAAGGGCTCGGTCCGTCCGGCGAACTCGTCAAGTACTACAACTTCGATGTGCAATCGACCACACCGGCCCCGATCTACGCCTTTTTCCACGAGGGTGACGACAAGCCGGTGCCGGGGCAGCTCAACGTGGTGGACGTCATTCCTGGAGACTCCGGCTATTCGGATTTCTGGCGGGTGAACAAAGTCACGGTTCCGGACGACTACGTTGCCAACACCATCACGAGCGTCGATGAGCTGATGGATACCGACTACGAGGTCGAGACCCTCGACGCTCTCGTCAACTGTCCCATCGTTCCGGACGGGTCCAGCGCGGAGCTGACCCTGGGCGGTAGTGGCAACGAGCTGGTGCGAGGCTGGTACAAGGACAAGGTCGTCTACTACTTCAGCTTCGAGGAAGCACCTCTCGAGGTGACGGGTTCAGGTCGCGTCCCGATCTCTCCCATTTACGTGACCTTCAACACCAACCCCGACAAGGCCGGGGGTGGTCCGCCCTCGGGATTCGTCACCGAGGAAGATAGCGACCAGACGCACAACGTGGTCCAAACCTTGCCGGACGACGCTGGTTACTCACCCCTCTGGTACGTTGACGTATACGACAACGCGGACTTCGATTCGGTGAGCGATCTCGACAGTGCGATGAACGCCAATATCCTCGACACCGGGGTGGCCAACGTAAACTGCCCTGTCGTCTCCATCGAGAAGTAAGTTCACGGCGTCAGCACGACCAAGTCGAGTGAAAGCGAGTCGCGAGACAATACTACTGCATCCGGCGCTCTGTCCCCGTCGCTGGCCTCTTCGAAGCGAAAGCGGAACTGCGCCAGCTGCCCTTGAGCCAGAGTAGCTCGTGCGGCTTCGGACGCTTGCAGACTGAGAAGGTCGCCCGGCCGTCCATCTTCGGCAAGCACACCGAATACGGCGAGCGCGTCGCTTTGCATGGCGGAGACACCGATGGCCTCGAACGCGACTTGCTCGACCCGGAGCGCCCCGAGCGAGAACGGATCGCCAACAATCTGATAGATCTCAGCGCTCAACCGGGCGGCTTCCAGCTCGGCCACCGGTGGCAGCGCGCTCAGATCGAACGTCGCGAATCCGAAATACTGCACGTCGTTGGTGGCGACGCTGTCGCCCGCGCACACGACCTTCGCGGAGGGCGCGCAGTTGCCCACCCCCGAGCTGTCGTTGCTGCGCCAAGACCCGGACAGGTTGTTGCTGGTCTCCGCGTCGAGCGCGAAGGAAATGCGACGGAGCGTGCTGAACTCGAACGCCCGGGTGCCCGAGAGCGCATTGCCCGCCAGGTCGGTAGCGCTGGAGCTGAACTCGAACGAGTACTCGAGGGCGGGTTCGCTCAGATCGTCGACGTTCGCGTAGGCGAGGGGGCTGTCCGGGACGATGCTCAGTTCGGTGCCGGCATCGTTCCATGCCATCGTGACATCGCTGCTGGGCAGGGCGTTCGATTCGTAGGCGCTTTCCACGCTTTCGGTTTGCATCGGCTCGCTGAACGTCACGACGATGTGGGCGTCGGCGTGCACACCGTTTGCGTTCGCCCGGGGGCTCAGCGCGACGATGACGGGCGGTTCGGTGTCCAGTGTTGCGCCGCCGCTTGCCGAATTGCCCCCCGCTTCCGTGCTGCTCGACGTCCCGCCCGAGGATTCTGTCGCCATCTCACCAGCCGCTCCAGGAGCGCCTGTGGAGCCCTTGGTGTCACCACCGTCCGAAGAGCCCGAGGTCTGGCCTCCCGCCCCGTCGGTGGCCGCCGACGCGACCCCACCCGTCCCGCTCGACGTGACTACGGCAGTCGGACTGCCCTGAATGTCGTCGAACAAGTCGTCTTGCCTCGGTCCGCTGCAGGCGCAGCCAAGCAGCACTCCACAAGTCATGAATCGTCGCACCTCGACCTCCTTCCACGCACAGAGTGTGGCAGCCGAAGTCGGTGCGCGGAAGCGAAAGTCTGGTTTCCGGGATGCGCCAATTCGTCGCCGTCTGACCACTTTGTCGCTGCGACGTGCGGGCCCGAGCTGGCAACGGTTTCAGTGCAGTATCTCGCGATCGACATCCAGAAACATGGGTGAGCAGGAGCTCCAAAGTGACTGGGAGTGGCGTCGAGGCGCCCGAGCACGCAGCAGCCGCAGTGGGGAGAATCCCGCATGCCGGACGGGCCGAAAGCTGACACGCCGGGACTCGCCGTGCTCAGGGCTCCAAGAAGGCGGGGTCGGGGCCCCGGGCGTAGCTCGCGTAGACTTGTTCTTCCGTCAGGGCCGCCCGATAGATGCGAAATTCGTAGAGTGTACCGCTCAGTTCATCGTCAATGACGTATTGCGAGCGGCCCAGCCAGTTGTTCACATTCTCGATAGCGGAAAGTTGCTGGGTGAATGGCGCTGAGGACTGGAGGCTGCCATTCAGATACAACGACATGGTGTCGTGGGTATCGTCGATGACGGCGGCGACGTGACTGGTGATTCCCGTGGGAAACTGGACGCCGGAATCCACGACAATCTCTTCGTCGGGCCCGTCGAGCGAAAAAGCCAACCAGAGCGAACCGTAGATATGCGACGGCGTGAGGAACAGGTAGGTGGAACCGCCGCCCTGAATGTTTTCGCCTTCGTAGCTGTTCCCGAAATCGAAGATGCGTTGCCAGACGGCTCCGCCACTCCAGTTGACCCAAGCCTCGAAAGTGGCGTCCGTCAAGCTATCAATGAGCCCATTGGGGAGGTCGACGTATTGATCCGAGTCGGAACCTTCCAAGTCGACCTGTCCTTCGGTCGTCACCGTCGTATGCACGATCGAACCATCGGCGCTGCCCACCGAGTCCTCCACGGTAGTGCCGAGTAAATTGAAACTGTAGCGATGAGCAAGCGCCTGCTTGAGCGCGCACTCCTCGGCTTCATCCACCCCCATCGCCCCGCCGGCACCGCTCACCGAGCAGCCGTTGTCGGCTGCCTGGGGAAACAGCTCCAGGACCCTTTCCTCCGAGCAAGCCACGCCCAGTGTACTGGCGTAGATCGCGAGCCCCAACAGTGTCTTCGCTGAGCCTGCCTTGCACATCACTGTCCCGGGCGCCGACTTTCGCACGTTGCGCTCTCACATGATCTAGCACATGCCGAGCCTCCGGAACCATGGGGGAATTCTGGCCGGAAAGGCCGATCGGTGGGTTCCGCATCGGACCGAGATCTCACGCGTTCGTCGCTCGTCGTCAGGAGTCATGTCGCTGGTTTCTGCCCCGCTGCTCGCCGCACCAGCTCTCTGCGACCGCGGCGCAGACGCGATCGGGCGGCGGGCTCCGACACCCCGGTAAAGGCGGCCACTTCTTCCATGGTGTGTCCAAACACGTCGTGGAGAACCACGGCTTCGGCCAAGATGGGTGACATCCTCGAGAGAATTCCCTGTAGGCGTTGGATCTCGGAAAGAGCCTCCAGACTGCCTTCGGTCGAGTATGACCCGCTCGGCCTGCCGTACGCCTCGGCGGGGGACACGTCGCTGAATAAACGGCGCTCGAGCCGCGATCTGCGCAAGTAGTCGATGGCGACGTGCCCGGCGATGGCAGCTGCCCAAGTGGTCAGGGCGCTCTGGCCCGAGAACCGATCTGCGGCGATGGCCCGGATCACCCGCTCGAACGTCACCTGAACCAGATCTTCCGTGTCGGCGTTGCGATGCCTGAGCACGCGCCTGAGAGCGTACTCGATTGCCGGATGGAGCCGATCGTACAGGGCCTTGGCGACAGAACCATCGCCCCGGCGGATCGCTACCACTATTTCGTGATCGCCGAGCTCACGCGCCGGGACATGCCTGGGATTTCGGGCGGGTTCGGTCGACATTGTTTCCGGGACTCCAGCCTGGCATGGGGGACCGGCCACTCGGCAGCCGAGCGAATCCTCCCCCGCTGGATGGAAAATTCGCGAGGGAGCCCGGCTCGCTTCAGGATCGCTGCCCAGTAGCAAGAATTCTCGCTTCGGAGCCGAGCTGGGGTGCGACGGCACTGTCAGGTCTGAGTTCACGGCCCGAGAGGAAAAAGCAGCAGCCGACGTCGATCTCCGCTCGCCTGGTTCGTCGTGCCTTCAGAGCCCAAGTTCTTCGGCTCGGAAGGAGAGACCCATGAGCGCCACACAACTGATCCACGACCACATTCCTTCGGCCGGCGTGCCGGAAAGCCTTACGCGCCGCGCGACGACCGTCGCCCGCTTCGTGCTGGGCGCGATCTTTTTCGTCTTCGGCCTGAACGGCTTCTTCAACTTCATTCCGCCGCCTCCCACTCCGGTGCCCGAGGGCGCCATGGCCTTTGCCGGGGCGCTGATTCAAACGGGTTACATGTTTCCGCTGATCAAGGGCACGGAAGTGCTGGCGGGGGCCCTCCTGCTGTCCAATCGCTTCGTGCCACTGGCGTTGACCTTGCTCGCCCCCGTGGTGGTCAACATCGTGCTGTTCCACGCGCTGCTTGCTCCTGAAGGGCTCGGCATGGCAAGCTTGGTCTTCTTGGTTGAGGCAGGGCTCGCCTGGGCCTATCGAGGCGCTTACCGGTCCATGCTGGTGCGGCGCGCCGCACCCGGATCGTCTTCAACCGCCATCGGGGAGCCAGGGGGCCATGGCCAGTCCACGCGCAAGTGAGTCATGCTCGGCCGTCGTTCATTTCTGGCGGGGTTCGCGGCTTCGATGCTCGACGGGCCCCGTCAACGAGCCCAACCCAGGAAGGCCGAGTCGATGACGAACGCCAGGTTCTCGAGAACGCTGCTCGACGAGTTGCATCAGAAGATGGCACGCCACGTCGGGCCCGACCGCGTCCCTGGGCTCGTTCTGATGGTGAGTCGTGACAGCCAGCTGGAGGTCGAAGCGTTCGGCACGCTCGAGGCCGGGGGCAGCGAGCCGATGCGCCGGGACGCACTCTTTCGCATTTCATCGATGACCAAGCCCATCACCGCGGCCGCCACCTTGAAGCTGGTCGACGAAGGCAAGCTGAAGCTCGACGAAAGCGTCGATCGACTGCTCCCAGAGCTGTCGAACCGCCGAGTACTGCGGCGCTTCGACGGTCCGCTCGACGACACGGTGCCCGCGTGTCGGCCCATCACGGTGCGCGACCTTTTGACGTTTCGCATGGGGTTCGGGCAGGTTCTGGCTCCAGCGAACTCGGCACCGATTCTGCAGGCGGCTCACGAGCTTGCGATCGGCATGGGGCCTCCGCGTCCGTCGGCGATGCCCGCGTCGGACGAATGGTTGAGGCGCCTCGGGACGCTGCCCCTGATGGCCCAGCCCGGGGAACGCTGGCACTACAACACCGCTTCGGACGTGCTCGGCGTGCTCATTGCCCGCGCCTCGGGTCGACCATTCCCCGAGTTCTTGAGGGAGCAGTTGTTCGACCCACTGGGGATGCGAGACACTGGCTTCAGCGTGCCCGAGAACAAGTTGCATCGTCTGGCGACCAGTTACTGGACCGAGCCAGTTACCGGCGCCCGTGAGGTCTACGATCCCGCCAGGGGCGGCGAGTGGGGAGCCGCCCCGGTGTTCCCGTCCGGCGCGGCCGGGTTGGTGTCCACTGCAGACGACTACCTCGCATTCGCCAGGATGCTCCTGAGTCAGGGACGCCACGAAGCCCAGTGCATCCTCTCGCCGGCTTCCGTGGCCGCGATGACCACCGACCAGCTTTCGCCCGCGCAGAAAGCCGCATCTGCCTGGGTGCCCGGTTACTTCGACCAGCACGGCTGGGGGTTTGGCGTGTCGATTGTAACAGGTACCGACTCAGCC
This sequence comes from uncultured delta proteobacterium, assembly GCA_963809955.1. Classification (GTDB taxonomy): domain Bacteria; phylum Myxococcota_A; class Polyangia; order Polyangiales; family Polyangiaceae; genus JAICQQ01. Next base: position 21,780 of record CAWELQ010000019.1, on the reverse strand, counting down.
ATCCCCGCACTCGGCTATGGTTGGGACGGCGGGCTCGGCACCAGCTGGCGCAACGAGCCGCATACGGGCTTGGTGACCCTTCTGATGACCCAGCAAGCCTGGACTTCGCCGAGCCCCCCCGACGTGTGCCGTGATTTTTGGGCCTCCGCCTCCCGCCTTCTCGCTACCGACTGCTGCTCGTGACCCATCGAATCAGGCCGGCATCGACTCGAGTGCTCCCCGGGCCCCGGCGACGTCAACCCAGCTTGCGTTCGGCGACGATACGGAACAAACGCTCGCGGCGGCGTTGGTTCCAGGTGTAGAGCGCCACGCGGTCGAGCGTGTAGCCAATCCCGCCGAGATCGACGCTGCGTGCCCAGGCCAGGCCCGCCTCGCGCTCGCTCGGCGTGGCCTTCCTGCGCGGCCGCGCCAGAGTCACGTGGGGCCTGGGGGCCCTGTGCTCGCGCCGCGTGAGCGCCGCCTCGGTAAGTGTGTCGCGCACCAGCGCGAGGCAAGCTGTGGTCTCCGAGCGCCCCCCGTCGAGCAAGGCTGACAGGGCCGTGTACGCTCGCGCCGAACCCATCGCCGCGACTGGCCCCAGCGTGATGTGTATCGGCTTTTGCTGCCAGATTGGCAGCAGGCAGTCCAATGCCGACAGCGCTCGCTGGGCCGCCTGCTCCCCGCAGCTTCCGAGCCATGCCAGCGTCAGGTGTACGTCTTCTGGACGGAACAAGCGAAACCCGCGCGGCAGCGGTGGCAGTCGCTCTACGAAGCCCCCCGGCACGGGGAAAGCGAAAAACCAGTTCGGTCGCATGCTACTTGGGTCGTCGAAAGCGCTGCGGGCCACTCGAGCGACTCGCGCCGTTCGTGTCCAAGTCGGTGAGCATCACTCGATGCTAGTCGACCTCCAAGGCAACTGCACGTGAAGATGCTTTCTCTCGAGGTGGCCGTCCGCGCCGCTCGCAGGTGCCAGGCGGCCTGAGCAGCCGCTACGCGGAGGCTCACTCGACGGATTGGCAGCGCGCCCGCCCGTTCTCGATCACGCAGTTGTTGGGGGTGGCACCGCCCGAGTCGCAGTCGACGTCAGCGAGGCAGTAGTCCCCCGCATAGATGCAGGCGAGCTGAGGTTCCCGGTATTCCGAACCCCCCGCGATGTTCAGACATCCCTCGCCGATAAGCGCACAGCGCCCGAACGGCGCGGCGTTGCAGTCGGCGTCGCTCTGACATTGAGCCGGGAGACAGCGCCGCTGGACCCCGTCGAGCCCTTGCCAGGCGCACACCGAACCCGAGCTACAGTCGTCGTTCGTCCCACAATCGTCCGCCAGACACTGATTCAGTGAGTCCGCACCTCCCAAACCGCAGGGTCCACTCGGGTACGAAATGGAGAGTGCGCAGATGCCCTTGTCGCATTCGCTGCTGTCGCAGCATTCGTCCAGCGACGGGTTCATGCAGCTCGTTGCCTCGCGAAGTCGTCCAACGCAAGCGCGGAAGCCTCCAGGCACCACCTCGGCACAGATCCGGTCCGCGCCGCAGCTATCGTCCGTGCAGCTGGCCGTGGGCGGTGGGGAGCAGGGACCGTCCTCGACGGCTTCCCAGCGACCGGTCGAGCAAATGAGCGCGACTGCGCGACCCGTGCTGTCCTGCACGCAGACGTCTTTGTCCAGCGTCGGATCACAGCTGCAGCCCTGGGCGCCCGAGTACGCTTGGTCGACATTCTGCTCGGGCGAGAAGCAGTCGGAGTCCCCGCCGGAGGCACGCGGTACGCAGGCCCCGTCCAGGCAATCCTGCTCGGAAGCGCAGTCGCTTGGACCGGTGCAGCGCGCGAAGCACAAAGCCTGGGCTTCCTGGTCGCCGCACAGGGCCAGCACCGCAGCCGAGTCCGCGGCTTCGCAACTGCCATCGGTCGTGACCACGCCACAAGCGTCCGCATCGTCACACGGTTGCACGCAGCGACCGCACTGACAGCTCAAGTCAGGCTGACAGTCGGCGCTCTCGTTGCAGCGCTCGAGCCAGTGCGTCTGCCCGTCGTTCACGCTGCTCGTGTCGCCGCAACCGCCGAACGCGCCGCTCAGGAAAGCGGCGACCACGGCCAGCCACCAATTGCCACTCGCACTTCGCCAATGCTTCATATCTCCGGTTGCCAATCTTCGGTGCTCACGTTCTGCCCGAAATAGAAGGTGACCCGCTCATACTGCGCAGGTCTCGATACTTGGGTGTTGTGGGCACGTACCTCGTCCCAGAAGGCTCCCAGCTCGGCTCGCGTCCTCTCGAGCAGGCGTTGCGCGCGCTCCCGATGCGGGTGCCCCTGCCACACGTCGAACGAGAACGTGCTTCCGCCGACCTGAGGCGTCGGGTTCGCTTCGGACGCTTCCGAGGACTCGCCGAGCAGGCGCAGCTTGGCGCACATGGCTCCCACCACCGCCCGGTAGTGGTCGATCAGCGCAGCCTCCCACCCGGCGCTCTGCCCCGCTGGGAGTAGCAATGCCTCCGCTCGATAGCGTCGTTCGCCAGCACTTTCCGACAACAGGATCCGCCCGTCCTGCGTCAAGGTACCGAGCGCGCGGTCGAGCGCCTCGGGCTCCAGCGAAGTCTGTTCGAGCAGAGCGTTCCGCTCTATCGGACCCCGTGCGTGCACCGTCGCCCAGACCAGGGCCGCAGCCGTTTGCTCGTCGCAGGAGCCGAGTGCGGCTTTGACCTCCTGGCGAGACGCCGAGCGATAGACTGTCGCATCGGCGCGCCCGGTCCGGTACACGAGTCCGCTGCCCACCAGATCATTCAGAATACTCTTCACGCTCGCGGCATCGTCGTGCCGAAAACGCTCCAGCACTCTGCTGCGACTGACCACCCCCTGGTCAGCTATGTGCTGATACACCGCGCCCCACAGTGTGATTCCGCGGTGGCTCAGCGATTCGCGCAGGCGTTGCACTTTCTGCTGATAGGAGCGGAGTGCGAGCCCGAACATGTCCGCCACGACCTTGCGGGACACCCCCCGACCCTCGAGCTCGCCCACCAAATCGAGAAACACTTGGTTGGCGATCCCCGCGAGCGGCGCCCGCAGCCCCGAAGCGGTCGACAGCTGAGCGATCAGCACCATCGTCTGCTCCACGATGGCAGTGGTCAGCAATGCGACGTTCATGCTCCCGAGTATGCTGGACTCTGCGCGCTGAGGTAGGCGAACATTTTCACACCCCGGCTATCGCGGCGGCCGCACCCATAGGCTGCAGGCAACGGCAAGCGCCGAGCGGCGCCCAGTAGTCGCCCGCATCTTCAATCCGGGGCCGGAGCCTGCTCGGCAGCATCGTCGGCCAGGGAACAGACCGCGCGGACTGGTCCCCAAGGTATGCTCGCTCTTGCCGGATAGGGAGCGCCGCGGCTTCGTTGCCAATGTAGGTGCCAGAATGCCTTGACGTGCGCCCGCTTCTTTCGACAATTCTCATGGGGTCCAGAGCGTGCTCGCCGTTAGCTATTGTGAGACGGTTCCCCGTATTACCATGGCCATGCAAGCACCCACGATTGTCGCCCGCCGCTATGAGCTGCACGATCTCGTCGGTCAGGGCGGCTGTGGCGCGGTCTATCGCGCCACGGATCGCAGCAATGGCTCCACCGTGGCCGTGAAGATGCTCACGGGGGCGGCCCGGCAAGATCGAAGCTTCGTCGAACGCCTGGTGCGAGAGCAACAGGCCCTGCAGGCTCTTTCCGGAACGCATGCGGTGGGCGCTATCGATCTGTGCCGCGGGAGTGGTGGCGCTCTGTGCCTGGTGATGGAGTGGCTCGAGGGTATCGATCTGGAGCAGCGGCTGACAGAGCTCGAAGCCGACCGGCAGCGCATGAGCGCCGAAGAACTGTTGCGTATTCTGGCGCCCGTGCTGGAAACGCTCGAAAGGGCCCACGAACTCGGCATCGTTCACCGTGACATCAAACCGGCCAACGTGTTTCTCTTGTCCGAAGGTCGCGGTGTGCGTTTGCTGGATTTCGGTTTGTCGCGCCTCAAGTCGTCGGTGACGCTCACCGCGGTGGACACCGTCATGGGCTCGCCGAGTTACATCGCCCCCGAAGCGTGGCAAGAGGGGTCGAAGGCGATCGGCAGGCAGGCCGACTTGTATGCTGCCGCCGTCATCGTCTATCGCGCTCTCGCCGGGCGAGTCCCGTTCGAAGGGCGCTCGTTGCTCGAGACGATGCAGCTCGCGACCAAGAGCGACCGCCCGAGCCTGCATACCGACAGGCCCGACCTGCCCCCAGCAGTCGACGAATGGCTGCAACTGGCCCTGGCCATCGATCCGGAGCAGCGCTTCCAATACGCCAGCACTTTCCTGGCATCGCTGAGGGCGGTGCTCGGCGGGTTGCCGATCCCCGAGTACACCTTGCCGGCGACTCGCTCGGGTGTCACCAGCATTCCTCCGCCTGCCACCACGGCTAGCGAACGCCAGAACGCTGTCGCCGTGGCCCTGGGCCGGGCCGCCTCGCTGCTCAAGCGTTTTGCCAAGAGCATCAGCCGCGGCCCGGTGCCCGACGCCACGCCTGCGGCTCGGTCGTCCGCCCACGAATCTTCTGGTACCCGTAGCTTGCCCAAGCCGCCGAATCCCCCGGCGTCACTTCCGAAGCCACGCCTTGCAGCGGCCCCGGTCTTCCCCGGCGCTCCTGGCTCCGAGGGGACCCCTACCGTACGCGCGCATGTCCCGAGTTCGAAGACCACCCTGCGCCCCCCGCCCAGCCTGGCCGGTTCGGAAACCACCGATAGCGACCTGTCGGGCAGTGATCAGGACGTGCTGATCAGCGATCTGCTGGCGCTGCCCGTCGAAGGCCCGCTCGAGGCGGACCTTGTTCAACAGACGGATGGGGCTCAGGGCCCCGAGCCTCCCCTCGAGAAACAGACGGCAACCAAGGAGGAACCACCCGCGAGGAAGCGCAAGGCCTCGTCGAAAGTGAAGAAGCAGGGTCGAAGCAAGAGCAAGACTTCGCCGAAAAAGCAGGCCTCGTCGAAGAGGAAGCCCTCATCCAAGAGGAAGGCTTCCTCCAAGAAACAAGCAGCAGGCGAGAAGAAGCCCAGGCGAAAGAAGACGTCCGGAACTGGCGAGCCACCTGCAACGGGCAAGTCCACCTCGAGGAAGAAGAGCAAACGGCCTTCTCCCAGGGGTGAGCCTTCGGCCAAGCAGCGGACCCCCTCCGGGAAGAAACAAACGCGCCAGCGTTAGCTTCCCCCGAGGGGCCGTCGCAGCCGTCTTCGCGACTCGTCGAGCGGCGCGACTGGTGCGGCGTTGCTCACCTCGAGCCCGGCCCCGTCACCGCAAGCCTCGCCGGCCCTGAGCAAGCCCAGGCTAGCCGAGCTGCTGCAGCATCGTCTCGGCGTTGCTCACCTCGAACTTGCGCGGCGCCTCGATATTCACCTGTTTCACTACCCCGTTCTCGACCAACAACGAACAGCGCTGCATACGGACGCCCATGCCGGGGATCTTCGCCGTGAGCCCCAGCTTCGTTGCGAAATCCGCGTCGCCGTCTCCCAGGAAGCGGATCTTGCCCAGCGCTTTTTCAGCGCGTCCCCACTCGGCCATCACGAAACCATCGTTGACCGACACACACCAGATCTCGTCGACGCCCTTGTCGCGCAGCTGGTCGTAGGCTGCAAGGTAGCCAGGCACGTGCTTGGCCGAACACGTTGGCGTGTAAGCACCGGGTAGACCGAAGATGACGATGCGCTTGCCCTGCGCGGCCTCGCTCACGCTGACCGGGCTGGGGCTCACCGGGCAGGCAGCGTCGAACTCGGTGGATTCGTACAGAGTGGCTTCGGGAACTCGGGAACCTGCTTCGATAGTCATGGCCGGGTTTTAGAGCACGGGCGTTGCGGCCGTAACCCCCAATCCTCGAACAAACCGCCCCATCGTGCCCGCTGCGGGCCTACCGGCGCCTTTGGGCTACTTGATTCGGGTTTGGCAGCCAAACTGGACGTTGAGCTGGCCGTCGGGGGACGCGCGGAGCGAATCGCACACGGTTGGGCAGACCTCGATGGTGGTGGGGTTTGCCTCGTCGTCGTAGTGCCAGGCGTTGGGCGCAGCGCAGGTCGGGTCGTAGGCATAGTCGACCGGACCCGTGGCGGTCGACGAATACTGGACGTTCACTTTGGTCTGGTCGAACACCTCTCCTCCCGGCGGAGGAGGAATGCTCACACTGCAGGAGAAGCTGCTTTCCCGGATCTGTTCGATGATTGTCTTGAGCTCTTCGGCAGTCTGCGTCGGGTTCGAGGTGTCCACGAGGAAGGCGGACTGGGTGCCACCGGCTTGCGCCACTTCATTGAGGCCGGACACGCTATCGGGCGGGTCGGGCTCGTCAGCGGTGACTGGGTTCGCCACGCCAATCACGTAGGTGGGGGTGGTGGCCGCCACCGCAGCGGCTGCGTCAGCCACATCCGTGACGGAGTCCGCCTGCGGATTGGGACAGAGCGCGGGCATGCCGTCCGTGACCAGCACGACCGTGTAGCGACTGTTCGGGTTCTGTGTCCGCATCGTGTCGATGGCGGTGTAGGTGCCCTGCAAAGCTGCGAGCGTCGGCGTGCCCAGGCGCCAGCTGTCGGCATCGGGGGGTGTCACTGCGTCGATCGCGGCGGCGAAAGCATCGGAAGGGAGTGGCGTCAGTGGCACGTCAGGAGTGGCGTACTCACCGGCGTCGCACTCGGGTCCGCCCATTCCTCCTCCACCGGGACCCCCTCCGCCAGCAAACCCACCACCGGCCGAGGCGATGGCGGCCAGCTCGTTGGGGAAGAAGGTGAGCGTTGCCGACAGCCCGCTGGAATCGGGGTCGGCGAAGAATGCCTTGGTTGCGGCCACGACCGGATCCCATTTCAGGGCACGACTGAAGTAGGGCAGGCTCTCGTTGCCCATGCTGGCGGACACATCGAAAACGAAGGCCAACACCACCTCTTGCAGGGTGGTGGGCGCATCGATGGCGGCGCAGCTCATGCCGGTGTCGCCACCGCCTTCGGGGTCGCCCGAGCCGAAGATGACGCCCACCTGGCCCGTGGTGACCGTGGGATTGGTCGAGCTTCCGGCGTCGGTCGTCGCAGCTGCCATTGCGCTACCGCCGCCCCCACCGCTCGTACTGGTTGCGCTATTCCCAGCTATTTCCGAGTTGTAGCCATCCTCGGACGAGGAACACCCGGCCAGAGTGGCCACCGCGCCGAGCAGGAGCCACCAGACCCCTGAAGTAGATTCGTGGATGGAGGGACGCATGCTATACCTTCCGCCGCGCCTGCCCTCGCAGAGCGACTGATGAATGTGCCGTGCCCGGACCTGGCGCGAATTGCTTGGTTGCCCGCTGTGACATTGGCTCGAGATCGAGCACTTGCGGCACTCGGGGCGTTGGCTCGTAAGGGGGAGCAGGCTGGCGGGAGCTCGACGGCTCGCCCAGATTCAGGCTCTCGGTTGTTTGCTCAGCCGCAAACTTAGTTGCCAGCGCGCTGTTTTCGGAGTGCGCCACGTTTCGCCGTATTCCTTCTGCGCCGGGCGAGGTGCACCGACACGCACCTGCAAATGCCCCCCGACTCGAAAGCTGATCGCAGGTGTCGGCTTTTTCCACGGCGCTCCGACGAAACAAGAACGCTTTGGAATCGATCTCGGAACATGGTTGACCCCCGAGCACTTTCAAGGCGGCGTTCAGCAACCACCCAGAGCAAGTTCGAGTACGCCTCCAAGCGTCGCTGTTTCCTGCCCGATGACGGCAACTCCGCGGTTCTCACGGAACCATCACAGAACGGCACTGGTTCGGCGGAGTACGGGGTCCGAAGCTCAGCTCCGGCTTACGCGCCGCTCGAGCAGCCAAGCCGCCGAGCCGGTCTTCGCCAGGGCCGTGAAAGGATGGCCCCCATCAATCGCCGATCATCTCATTGCGAATTTCCGCTGCCTCGGCGTATGCCTGTTCGGGTACGAACACAACGGTGCCGTGTCCGCCGAATCCGGAGACGAACACGTCTTTCTTCAGCATCGTACGGATGCCGCGGCGCTCGAGCTCTGCCTGAACCATTTCTCCCTCCGGCAACGTGGGGAACGACGGCAGCTCCACCCAGTGCACATCGTCGGGGACGGGTTCGGGGGACAACGCCGCGACCAGGGCGGCTCCACAGTCGGCGCAGCGCGCCACGCCTGACACGTACTCGGTTCGGCACTTGGGACAAAAAGGCATGGGGATCACCTCCGGGGGGCAGCAAACGGAAAGCAAAGAAGCAAGCCGCGTGCCCCTGGCCCTATTCCCCAACATGCTGCACCGCCGTGGTCGCAGCGAGCGCGTTCGACCCGGGACAAGCGCAAGACTTGCGGCGATTTCCCCACGGCCCGACGCACGACCCTTGAATCCTCGACCCCAGGGGCTTACCCGTTCGACCCATGGATGCGGTCATCGTCGTCACTGCGCTGGCCGTTGCCGGCGTGCTCGCTCTGACCCCGCGTCTGCGAGCCTCCCGCTCCTGGAAGGCGACCGTTACGCCGCTGTCGTCCATCATGGGCAGCGGCTTTCTGGTGTCGGCCCCCCTGCTCGCGGGCGAAGCCGGCGTGTACTCCCCCTTGGCCATGGCCGGCCTGCTGCTCGTGGCCTATGGCATCGGTTCCCTCATCCGCTTCAACATCCGCTACGCCGAGCCCGAGCTGGAGGACACCGACGACCATCGGGAACACCGTTTACACCGGGGCCACCACGCGCGCACCCAGGCGCATTGGCAATCCCACGAGCCGGGCCATGCGCCGGAATCGACGCAGCGGACAGAGCCCAGGCAGCAGACGGAGCCGAGCGAGGAGCTCGAGGGCATCGAGCGGCGCGTGGCGAGACCCATCGAGCAACTCTCGCATATCGTCCTCACGGGCGCCTACGTCATCTCGGTCACCTACTATCTCCAGCTGCTGTCTGCCTTCGTGCTCGACCGATTCGGGGTGCACAACCTCACCGCAAGTCGTCTCACCACCACCAGCATCCTCGCGATCATGACCGCCATCGGCAGCCTCTGGGGTCTCAAGGCTCTCGAGAAGCTCGAGGTCTATGCCGTCAGCCTCAACCTCGGCATGATCGCTGCCCTCCTCGTCGGCCTGGCCCTCCACGATGGCTACCTGGCTACCCGGGGCCAGCTGGCCCTGCCCCCGCTCAGCGGCGACCGCGATCTGCCGCATGCCACCCGCGTCATCATGGGCCTGCTCATCGTCGTCCAGGGCTTCGAGACTTCCCGTTTCCTCGGCTCCGAGCATCCCGCCCGTGAACGCGCGCTCACCATGCGCCGTGCCCAGCTCATCGCCAGCGCCATCTACCTCGTCTTCGTCAGCCTCATGCTCCCCCTCTTCGACGGCCGGACCCTCTCCGCCGACGTGACCGCCATCGTCAGCCTCGTCGCCCCCGTGGCCGTCGTGCTTCCCATGCTCATCGTCATTGCCGCCGTGGGCAGCCAGTTCTCGGCTGCCGTCGCCGACGACGCGGGTTGTGCCGGGCTCACCCGTACCCTCTTTTCCGAGCGCCTCTCGTCCCGCTGGGCCTACCTGTCCATCGGCCTCGCCACCATCGGGCTCACCTGGCTGAGCGACGTGCTCGCCATCATCAGCTACGCTTCCCGAGCTTTCGCCCTCTTCTACGCCCTGCAATGCGCGGTCGCCGTGGTCACCGCCTACGTCCGGCGCGACGCCGACGGACGCATCCGAGTACTGGCGCTGGGCACGGCGCTGGCACTGGTGAGCTTGGGGGTGGCGGTGTTGGGGGTACCGGCGGAGTAGCGGGCGCACTCACGGCGTGTAGTCATAGTTGCCGACATCGCAGCCCGCCACGAACGGCGTCGCGGAGCCGACGAGCGTGTTGTCGCTGACGGTAACGTTGTCGACGTCGATCTCCGTGCAGGGTGCGGTCGGGTTGCTGCCCAGCAGGATGCCAGTGCCGTTGGGCTCGGAAGTCACTTCGTTGAAGTCGATCTGTGCGGTGTCTCCCTCGGCATACTGGATGCCGACACCATGCCCGATCTCGGGGAAGACCAGATCGAGCTCCTCGAGGTCGTTTCCAGAAATCTCGAGGTCATCCGCTCGCCAGGCGACGATTCCTCGAGAGCGGTAGCCGGTGACGGTGTTGCCGCTGATGCTGGCGCCAGCCGTGCTGTACAGCCCGATCCCGGCGACCGCGGCGGACACCCCGTTTCCAGTGATTTCCGTTGCTCCGGAATTGATGACGCTGATCCCGAGTGAGTCGACCGTAACTGGCGCGTTGTTGCGCACCTTCACCTCGCCGGGTGCATTGACCACACTGATACCGCTGAGCTGGTCTTCGATGTAGTTGCCGTCGATCTGTGTCATGGCTCCGCCCTCGCGCAAGATGGCGACAGAGCCGTGATACTCCGGTTCCAGACTGAGGAATGCGTTGCTCTTGATCCAGCTCACGTCGGAGCCCAGATCGGAGACTCCGACGCTCACGCCTTCGATCAGGTTCTGCTGGGTCCAGGTCCACTCCGTGTCGTAGATGGCGATTCCGGTCTGCGTTGCCGAGCCACCACCTTCGGCTCCCAGAACGACGTTGAAGACCACTCGATTGGTGTTGGGCCGAAGTCCCGCGAGGCTTTCCACTCGAATGGCAGCGCTCGAACCGCCGAAGGCATGCACTCGATTGCCGTCGACGTCGCTGCTGAGCACATTGCCTCGGACTTCTATCCCGTTGCCGGGAACCTCGAAGACGTCGTTCAGCATTACGAAGGAATCGAGGATGGGCCGCAGCTCGTCGGCGCTTTCCACGCGAATTCCTGGAGTCCAGTCGCCGGTCAGGTAGTTCGCCGTCACCACCGCTTGCGAGCTGCCGGGGCCAACGACGACGCCCACGGCTCCGGCAGCTCCCCCCAGCAGCTGATTGGTGCTCGCCTGGGAACCGATGCCGGCGTTCAGTCGGATGCCGCTCTTCGCGCCCCGGTCCATCTCTTCGATGGTGTTGAACGAGAGGACATGGTCATCTCCCCAGGTGTCGATCCCGCGGCGATTGATGTTGGCCAAGGTGTTGTGTGCCACGTGGGCATTCGACACCGGTGCTGTCTCATCGCCGACGCGCACTCCCACGTCGAAGTCGTCCAATGCGCAGTTTTCGACCGTGACGTCGTCGGCCTGGATCGCGATGCCCACGAAGTTCTTGGTGCTGTCGGCAGCCCCCGCGGCTCCGCTCACGCTCTCGTCATTGCAGTCGAGAGTCACTCCGTCGGCCACCACCTCGATTGCAACGGGATCGGCAGGGTGAGGTTCGCAGTCGATAGGGTCGTCGAGTGTCACGTCCTGGTCGATGATCACGGGGCAAGGCGGGGTGAGGACCAGCGACACGGATTGTTCGTCGCTGACCAGGCGTCGCGCCCGCACGATGGCTTCCCAGCGGCCGGTCTCGAGCGGGGACCCATCGTTTCGCGCAATCACCTGTTCCACGTTGTTGGTGTCATCGCAGATCGCCTGCGTCTCGTCGCACGGCTCGGCAGGGGTGAAGCCCGTCCCATTCGGAAAGCGGAGGTCGAAAGGGTAGTACGTCTCGCCGCTGGGACTCACCAACACGAGGTCGAGATCGTTCATCAACGCCTTGTCCGACGTGTGTTCGCCTTCCGCGTCGTCCCAGGCCAGGGTCGCCTTGTAGGCATACGTCGTGGAGTCGATGTCGAATTCGAACGTGAACTCCTCGTTCTCCCTCGTGAACGTGTGCTCTCTGCCCCACTGGCTCCACTCCAGCGCCATGCGTACTGCCGCCCCCGCCTGGATCAATCCGTAGCCGTGGTCGAAATCGGGGCCAGGCAGGCCCACGTCGCGTGCGGTGTGCAGTAAGATTGCCTTGATCGTCGCAGGACGGACCGTCTCCAGGGCGAAGCCGGCGTCCTCGAAGGCCTGCCCCATCCACCCCACGACGCCCGACGTGACCGGCGTGGCTGCCGAAGTGCCCGAGAACTGAACCGGATAAGACTCGCCGGCGAACTCGGGTGCCTGCAGGCCACCCACGGGCTCGCCGCTGACGTCCGTGAGCTCCGTGGTGACGAAGCCCAGAGTGTCCACACGGTCTCCCGGGGCCACGACATCCGGCTTGAGGCGGCCGTCGGCGGTGGGACCCTTGGAACTGCCGCTCAACAAGGCCTTCTGAGAGGGCGACCAGGCGCCCACCATGATGGAGTTCTTCGCATTGTAGATGCCCAGGCTGTATTGATCCGGGGTGCAGCCTTCCGCCGGATATCCCACCTCTGGGTCGCGTCCGTTGCCCGCGCCGTCCACCATGACGATACCGTGGTCGACGATGGCGCGATCTCGGAACTTGGCGTGCTTGGTATACTCGCCGATCTTGCTGCACTTGTACTTGCCCCAGGAATTGTTGAACAAGAAGGCGCCGTACTCGTCACGTGCCTCGGCAGGGATCCCGTAAAAGCGTCGCTTGCGTGTCTGCAGACCCGCGGCGTAGCTCACCAGATGCGCCTCGGGCAGCAGGCCCTGGTTTTCGGGAGTACTCGTGCCGTCGGCGATCAGGATGGACGCCACTTTCCATGCGTGGTCGGTCTCGTCGTAGGGGAACTCCGGGGTGTTCCCGATCGTCACGCGGCCCTGCATGTCTGGATTCTCGGGATTCAGCGTCAGTGCGCCGAGTTCGAACATGGCGATCGTCATTCCTTGCCCCGTGTACCCGTAGTTGTCGGACACGCTGCTGGCACCGATCGCGGCCTGCGCATTCAAAGTGTACTCATCGAGCTCGTCGTCGGGCTCATCGACCCACTTGACTCCATCGACCTCCAAGAGCTCGCGTAGCCTCTGCCAGGACTCCAGCTCGACCGCGTAGCTCTGGTCATACAAATGACTGAAGGGTGCACCGAACTCCGCCAGCTGAGCCTCTACTTCGGCTGGACCGAGATCCTCGAAGAACTCCACTTCCAGTTCGAAACTGCCGTCTGCGGCGGTGTCCGCGGGGCCGCGCACCCGGACTGCTCGGTCGAGCTTGTCGCCCGGCAGGCGGGCACTGACCCCGCTCACTCCGTCGAGGGCCGCCACCGCCGCGAGGCTCACCGCTGGCAGCGAGGCATAGTACGCGCGGTTGGGCACGTAGCCGAGCAGCCGCACCCCCAGCGCTGCCAACTGGGCGCGGGTGGTGCTCGAGAACAGCCGCCCGGACCGATCTTGGACCAGGTGCAGGATCACGTGAAGGCGTCCCTTGTCCTTGCTGGCCGCCAGTATCGGGTCGAGACCTTCGGGTGCCCTGAGCACTCTCGACTTCAAGAAGACGTCGGCGTTGGCTTGCTTGGTGAACTCGCGGCTACAGACGTCGCGCTGCCGCCCGTTTTCGATTGGATTGGGCAATAGTGGACAGCTGTCGTCGTCATTCGGGACGCCATCCGCGTCGACATCGAACTGCGCGGGGTCGGGCTTGCCGGGTTGCCACGCGACGGGTTCTGGCAGTTCAGCAAGGTTCGCAGGCGCGGGCACGGGCGCGGCGAGCACTGGAGTGCTGATCCCCATCGCCAGCAGCAACGCGAAGAGCGCGCTTCGCCTTGCCGCATGGGTTCTCGCGCCGGAAGTCTCTCCCGCGCTGGTGTGTAGACGCAACAATCCCTTGGGCTTCGTTCGCAAAACCACCTTCCTTCCAGAGTTCCCGTCGAGGGCGCGCCAAGTCGTGGGACACGCCTCGGCTACCCATGCCCACGAAAGCGGCAAAGGATTTGGGGAACTGGCTGAACCGGTGGTTTCGGCCCGGCGACTGTTGATTCAAGGCTGCGCGAGATGCAGGCCGAGTTGACCGAGGAGTGCGCTCAAATGTTCGCCCGATGCCGGGATGCACGGGAGCAGGCGGTCGGCGTATCGGACCGCCCACGGCTGGGCGCCGTCATCGGCGATGGGCGCGCCGCCGGTGCCCAGCAGCGTCCGCCATTCCGCCAAGCGCTTGGTGTTGTATCGAGCCAGAGCTCGCTCGGAGCCGCTTCCTTCGAGAATGCCGACGTAGCTGTCACAGAGCTCCCGCGCTTCCCTGAGTCCTACGTTCATGCTCTGGATACCTACGGGACCGGCCATGTGTGCGGCGTCGCCGGCCAGCCAGATGCGTCCAGCTCCAAAGGCGCTGGCCAGGCGATACTCGAAGCGCACCTCGATGCGCCAGTCCACGTGCTCCACCTTGCCCTTGAACCATGGTGCCCGTTCGGTCATCAGCCGGTCCATGTATTCTCGCTCGAGATGGGGGAAGCGCTGGCCACCGATGTCCACCAAGAGCCGGCCCTTTTCTCGCGACTCCCAGGGCGCGACGACGTCGTCGAGCAAGAAGCTCCAGCGGTAGCGGTGCCGGCGCATCGGCCACAGCACGTTCGTCGTCTTTTCGTCGAGAACGACGCTGAGTTCGTTCGGTAGCTCGCCGCTCGCGGTGAACTCGAAGACGGCAAAGTGTTGTGGTGGTCGTACCGGGTCGAACTTGATCCGCAGCTGCTTGCGCACGAGCGAGTCGTGGCCGTCGGCCGCCAGAAGCAGCGGCACCTGAACATCGCTAGAGCCTTCGATGATCGTTTCGGTGTGGGCGATCGCATAGCCGACGGAGTCCTTGCCCAACGTATGGATCGTGGCGTTCACCCCATGCTCGCGCGGCTCGATTCTGGCAAGCCGACGATTGTACTGGACCTCGACGCCCTCTTCTTCGAGGGCATGCAACAGAAGGTCTTCGAGGTCGGACTGAGCGAGAATGGCGATGAAGGGGAAGTCCGCGGAGAGCTGGCTCAGGTCGAGTTCGGCGCGTCGCTCCGCTCCCTCGTAAAACCCCACCTTTTGCAATCTTCGAGCCCTTTCGAGCACGCTTTCGGCCAAGCCCAGTTCGTCCAGTAGTTCCAGTGAGTAGGGGTGCAATGCCAACGCGTAGCTGCGGGTCGTCCCCCGCCACTCCTCGTCGATAATCTCGACCTTTACCCCACGCCTGGCCAGGGTGAGAGCGGCGTAAAGCCCGACGGGCCCTGCACCTACGACCAGGGCCTGTGGGTTCGATTTGAACAGACGAAACATGAACACACCTCCAGGCTGACTTTGTGCGTCGCAGGCTGCGGTGACCCTGCTGGCCTGGGCGAAGCAAGAGTCGTGCTCGCCGGTTTCGACGCCGTTGACAGATGCCAACGCGCACGCCCTGCGCCGCCGCCAGCTGGCACGCACAGGATTCGCTTTTGGAGATGTCACGCCGGAATCTCCCGGCAAAGACCGAGCACCCAAGGGCCACACATGCAGGTGGCCGCGCGGCTCGAGGCCTTGCCGAGAAGTTGGAGCGAAGGCTTGACGGCCTCCCGACCTGCCGAACTGAAGTAGGCGTCGCCGAGGTCGTGGACTCCGCAGATGCTACCGTGCGGCGGCGCGCCGCTCGCTCCGCGTTGTGTCGCGAATCGCGGAGTCGTATCGTTCTTCGGTGCGACGCAAGCTCGTGACCTTCGGGTGTGCGCTCATGGTGGCGACCGCGGTGAGGCGTCCCAGAGCTGACGATGGGAGCGCTGAAATCTCCGCGTACGAGGGGCAAACGGCCGGGGCGTGGACCTGTGGACCGCGCGGGGACGTTCGGTACGGTGGCGTGGCGGCCCGCGTGCGCACCAGCCAACGCACGCCCAACCGAAGAGAGGGGGCAGGTGCCAGCGCGGTGGGTGGAAGCGCGCTGGAAGTGGCGCGCGTGAAGGTACGCCCGGAACCTTCTGACGATGGGACCCCGCCCGAACCCCAGCGCCAAGACACGCGCGCCTTCGCGGCACTGCACGGTCGTTTTGGCTACCACTGGCGCTGGTTCGGCGCGGAGCTCGGCGCGGCCGCCTTCAACGGATGGAGCAACGAGCACAACGTCCGTTGGACGGGCATGCCTCAGCTGGAGCTCTCGATCGGACCCGAAGAGGTGTTCTCCTGCGCGCTGGGTATTGGCGTGCCCACGCTGACCTGGTCGACCCGTCCTGCCACGCCCTACGCCGGGATCGTCTATCAGAGTCCTTCGCACCTGCGTCTGCAAGCCTACGTTGGCCTGTTTCGGTCGGGGCCTGGCCTCTTCGACAGCGAAAGCCCTATGCTGGACATCGCCTGGTACCTCCCCCTTCAGCCCAACATCGATCTGCGAGCAAATGTCGCTGCCGGCGGCAACCTCGACATCGATCGCCAGGCGGGCGTGGGGCTGGCCTTCTTTTACTAGCCACCTCGTTGGCGCCATCGAGCGTGACGAGCCAGATGGTGCAGGCGGGCGTGGGGCTGGCTTTCTTCTACTAGCCACTAGCCACTCGGCGGAGTCGCCGGGCCGTATCTGCCGACGCACATCCGAGATATCCGGCTGCCCCCCTTCGCCCGCGCTCACGCGCGTGCGGTCCCCCCCAACGTCGCGCTGCGCGCGCCGTGGGGGGACGGGCAGGCGGGCGCTTCGCCACCCCCAGTGAGGCGTGAGGCGCGAGGCGCGAGCTCGTAGCCTCCGTCACGCCAACGCCAGTGCCGCGCTGGACCAACATGCGGTGTCCCGCGGAGCATTCGTGACCACTCCGCCTGGGGGGTGGGGCGGCTGCCAGTGCGTCCCCGGCCAGCGTTCCCGACGAATTCGCCCGTGACCGAGCGATGCCGCGAGGTGTTCTGCCCACTTCCGGCGACCGGCGAACCAGCACGGAGTCGCGCCATTTCGGCGGCGCTTCCAATGTCTCGGCAGCTGGTGCAACATCACCGCGCACTCGAAATGGTCGCACTCGCAGCAGACGCTACCTGGAGCCAGGAGGCTGCTTCGCTTCAGCTCACCCGCGGCAGTATCGCGCGCTTCGCGGAACGCCTTCCGAGCGAGGCTCCCACTTGGGTCGGGACTGCCTACGAGTTGCACGGCCCCCATGCTGCCACGGTGCTCGCGCTCGCGTGCGCTGCGCGAGGCTGGTCCCTCCCGAAAGCTGCCCTGCTTCAATTGCTCCCCGAGGTCGACCACCCGAAGCACGCAGGCGCGCTGATGCACCACTCCGACTCGGGGTTAATGGATCTGGTGCTCGCACTGTTGGAGGAAAACCGCCTCTCTCTGGAGCGCGAGGCCATTGCGCTGCTCTTGGCTGTAGAGGCGCCCAGCGACTCGGGACTACCCAGCGCGATCTCGACCAAGCTACGACAGCTCGCGCGGATTCGCAGGTCACCCGCCGCCATCACCTTCGTTGCTGCTGCCGCCAGAGCGCTCCAGGACCCCGAGCTCGACCGCTTGGTGCCAAGGCTCCCCCCCAAGGCGCACGAAGAGATTCGAAACTTCGCTCTCGACCTCGGGAAACCCGTGCTCGACCTGCTCCCGGAACGTGCTCCCCCTCGCTTGGTCAGCGGATATACCGTGAAGAGCCTCGAGCCCAAGGTGGGGCGCAACGACCCGTGCCCGTGTGGCAGCGGCAAGAAATACAAGAAATGTTGTGAGCGGGTTCGCCTCACCCACCCTCCGAGCTCTGCCGGCCTGACCGACGCGCACTTCGCCCCCGGAGCAGCTGCTGAAATCGGTGACGATCAATTTGCCTTGATGCGCCCGCATGAGCTCAAGCGGCTCGACCCCAGGGAGCTATCGACAGTGCGCCTGATCGAGGGAGGGCGCCGTCTGATGACGTTCCACCGTTGGGAGACGGCCGAGGCCTGGGTCCGAGAGTTGACCCAACGCACGGACCAACCCGGCGGCGGCGATCCCGAAGACTGGTGGGACGAGCTGGCTACCAGTGCTATCGAAGCCAAGCAGCTCGATTTGGCCCAACGCTGTCGGGACCGGATCAAAGATCCAGAGCTCAGCTCCCGCCTGGATCTGCTGCTTCTGCTCGCCGCTCGAGACGCGCCGACGCTCGACCACATGGAAGAGCGTCTACGTCAGGCGCTGACCACCAGCCACTACGACGATCTGTACGCCATCGCCTTCGGCCTGCTCGACCACTACCCCGCGCTGGGCATGCTCTTCGCGCGCGGCTGCCTGATGGAGGAACGCAGCCTGGACAGCGACACGCTCATGCACGGAGTGGAAACGTCGCGCGATCGCCTCGGCCTGAGCGTGGGCGACCCCTACTGGGACGTCTGGGACTGGATGGGCGAGCGTCGGCGGCGTAAGGAAGGTATGGCTCATTTCAATGTCAAGCAGCAGGAACAATTGCTTGATCTCGAGCGGCGCATGCAAGCCCGCCAAGAAGAAATCGAGACCTTGCGAGCGGAACTCCACAGCCAAGAGACCAAGTTGCGCAGGGAGTGGAACGTCCGCATCAGCCAGCCTCATACGCTCCCTTCGCATCGCTCGAGCAACGGGAACGCAAACAGGGACCGCCCCCGCAAACAGTGAGCTGGAACGCCTGCGCGGCCGGGTGCAACACCTCAAAGCCCTGCTCAAAGAGGGTGCCCGAGAGCGTCAGGCCCTGCGCGCCGATCTCAAGAGCCTGGAGCGCGCCGTCACGAGCGCGACGACCACACCGCCCCCACCGAAGCAGGGCGCAAACGTGAACACGGCTGCGCACGCAGAGGCAGACGCGGAGTCGGACACAGACTCATCGAGCGACCTCGAAGAGCCCCATTCCATCCGAGGCGCCGTTCCCTTGAGAATGCCTTGCCTCGACTCCGAGCAACTCAAAGCGCTGCGCACACTCCAGCCCGAGATCGCCACTCGCGCCGTCCAACGCCTCGGGGAACTCGCCAGCGGCGACCCGGTCGCCTGGCGCCAGGTCAAGCGCTTGCACAAACACCGCTCGCTGCTGTCCACGCGGCTCGGCATCCACCATCGCCTGTTGTTTTCGACAACCAAGAGCGAAGTGCGGCTGCTCGAGGTGATCCATCGCAAGGAGCTCGAGCGCGCGATCGAGCGATGGGGTTAGGGGCAATGCAACCTCGATTTCGACCCAGGCTAGCTACCGGCAAGCCCTTCCCGAGGCTCGTTCAACTCGCGCATTAGCGTCGGCCGACCCGCACTCGCAAGGCTCGTTCGGCTTCGTCGAGCTAAGCCTAAGGGCCCACGCATGGTTCAGTCCTACTGCGCCGGCCGATCCTCTTGCTGCGGTTAGTCGGGTATCAGGGAGCCAAG
Organism: uncultured delta proteobacterium; assembly: GCA_963809955.1. Classification (GTDB taxonomy): domain Bacteria; phylum Myxococcota_A; class Polyangia; order Polyangiales; family Polyangiaceae; genus JAICQQ01. Next base: position 2,823 of record CAWELQ010000019.1, on the reverse strand, counting down.
AAAGCATGCGAATCGCAAGTAATATGTGTGCAATTCGCATGTAAATGGGACTCGTGGGTCGCCGGTCGGCGATCGCACGGAGGACTGTTGCTCTCGGAGCTTTTGGTGAAGCCCATAAAGGAGGGATCGAGCTGCACAACGAGCCCCTCCCAGACAACATAAGGTTCGCGGTCGTCGATACGGAGCAACGGGTTCTCGAGGTGTTCGTGACCGGGATGAGGTTCTTGCTCGTGTGGCAAGCGCGGCGTGGAAGCAGTCAGAGCCGCTTGTTGCGGTGGAAGATGGCCAACTAGTCCTTGATCTAGTGTGAAGAAAGGATCACGTGCGGGAATTTATCTGAAAACCCCGGTGTGGTATGGCGCCTGATGGGCGCCATCAACCAGGTGCGGGCGGACGTCTGGAAGCGCGGCGGCGTTGCTCACGGCACGGCACGCATCGACGCGGATGGTTCTCTGGTGGCGACGACCGGTGAGTGCAAGCAGGGCATGGACATGTCCTACAAGGGGCTCTGGGGCTACCACCCCTTGCTCGTCTCACTGGCCAACACGGCCGAGCCACTGTTCATCGTCAACCGCCCTGGTAACCGGCCATCGCATGAGAGAGCCCCCGCAGTCATCGACCGCGCCATCGACCTGTGTCTTGGGGCAGGGTTTGAGCAGGTCCTACTGCGAGGCGACACCGACTTCACGATGACCGAGCACCTCGATCGATGGGACGCATTGGGTGTGAAGTTCGTCCTGGGCTACAACGCGAGCCCGGGGTTCGTCAATCGCGCGGAAAACATCGACCAGGAGGCGTTCGCTGAGCTCCATCGCGAAGCTGACACGGTGTTCGCGAGCCAAGAGCGGGCGAAGCAGCCGCGCGTCAAAGAGGAGATCGTTTATGAGCGAGGCTACTACAACAAGCTCCTGCTCAGCGAAGACCTGGCTGAATTCGACTACAGGCCGCGCAAAGCGGCACCCGCGCTGGCCAGAATTCTGCGGAGTACAGGAAATGCCATCGCCCGTCGTGGCTTGGCCCGCGCGACAAGGGGTGCGATTGTCCCGACGTCGGGACAGCACGAGCGAAGGTCGAGCCGATGCATTGCCGTGGTACAACACGTGCGACGGCAGCGACGTCCTCGAAGTACATGAGGACCGAACAGCCCCTGGGCCAGGACTCGAACTGCAAGTCACCTGGTACCCGCACCTCGGGACGATCGCGTGGTGGGTCACCGGGGGTTGGCAAACACGGATCGCGCCCCTCGGCCACCGAACCCCTTCGGACACGAGTACCCATCGGACACTCAAACGCGCTGCCCGAACCCCCGACACCGCAGGTGCTCGCTCCGGCCTGGACGTCCAGATCGGACCTCAAGGGACTGCCAGACGATGCCGGCGCTATCGCCTGGGTAGTGCAACTCGCTGGTGTAATGGATGTGCGTGCCCCACTTCCAGTGATTCACCACGGTCGCTGAGTCACGCTGGTCCCAGTAGAACGGCCCCCATTGGCCGGCTCGCAAGGGCTCGTGTGGCTCGAACAGGTGTCCGACGGTGTAGCTGCGCTCGTCGAAGAGAGAGCTGAGGTTTCGAACCGCACCGGCCCGCTTCTCCGGTTGGTCGATGTCGTCCCAGAAACTCCGGGGCTTGTCCTTTCGCTCGGCAACTTGCCGAAACCGGTCATCTTCGCGCCCGGGCCGCAAAGGGGATGCCCGGCACTACGGCGGCAAAGCCAGCCGCCTTGCGAGCGTGCCCCCATTTCCACACGCTCTGTTTGGATGGCGTCTACGTCGAAGACGAGGACAGCAAGCTCATCTTCCATCCACTGCCGTGCCTGACCAACGGTGACGTCGCGGATATCCTACAGATCGCGAGCACGCGCATCCTGAGGCTGCTCCGTTACAAGGGAGTCGTCGAGGACGACATGATCAACGCCGACGAATCCCTCACTGAGAGCGACCCGGCGCTCGCCGAGCTCGCTGTCGCCTCCACCCTGGGCCGCGTCCCTGCCGGTCCCGCTTTGCGCAAAAGAGAGCCCATCCGTTTGCGTCCAGGCCGCGATCTCGAGCACACCAAGGGGCTCTGCGCCACCGCCCATGGCTTCTCGCTGCATGCCGCTACCACGGCCAGGGCGGAGGACGCCGCCGGTCGTGAAGCACGGGCGAACGTGTATCCGGTGGGTGAGCAAACGCTCTCACTGGGCGTCGCAAGGCCTCAAACCGCTCCCCGGACCGTCAGCCTAGGGCCGCAATTGCACCGCTACTGCTTCCGCTCGGACGGTCGCGTGGACACTCCCATGGTGCTGCCATCGGGAAACCGCGCCTGCTCGTCGGGAACGGTGGTCATCACTTGAGGACCTCCGTCCCATTCATCATTTCTGTAGACGCTGAAGCTGATGGCGTCGGCAGTCGCCGCGGTCTTCGGCCCCCCCGCGCCCGCGGTCAGATCCCCGAACTTGGGCGTCATCGATCCCGACACGAACAACCTGTCCGCATAAGGATCGACGTACAGCTCGGGTCGATCGATCGTGCCAGCGGCAAGGGATTTCCAACTGTGAAAAAGTTGGACCGGTTGGGTGATGGCAGTGTGTGTTGAGGGAGATGACGCCGGGTCAAGGGCGGGGCGAAGCAGAAAGAGTGCGTCCAGGGAGGACTTTCGTTGTTCCGGCCGACCACGGAGCGCAGCAGTGCCTACAGGCCGTGCGCAGAGCAGGCCCCCGCATCCCCCGAACCCGCCTGTCAGGCGAAGGGCAAGAGCAGCTGTCCAGGGGCGGCGCCCTTGGCGCCTGTGGCCGGCGACCAGTTGGCCAGGCAACCAATTGACCTCGTGCCAAGACTGTCAACCG
>CAWELQ010000018.1:0-428463 GCA_963809955.1 uncultured delta proteobacterium | reverse complement strand
CTCGTGCGCGTGCTCCTTGAACAGCCCGTCAAGGCGACGTAGCAGGGCTAGATGGGACAAGACGGCTCCGATGCATCCGCCAAGTTCGAAGAGACCCCCGAAGGCTTTGTCACCAGAATTCGCTTCGGAAAGGGCAAGCGAGCTCGGTTCGTCATCGCGCTGAAACGCCGCGCCGATGCGGCAAAGCGCGACCGCGCTATGCGCGAATCTCGCCGCGATGCTCGCCAATCACGGGCACAGCACTCACGCCCAGCGCATCCTTGAACGGCCGGCAGCGGCACCTACCCAACGCGAGTTCGACAAGGTCGCGAAGGTGGCCGAGGGCCTCTGTTCTGGAAGATTCACGCCGAAGTCGGAGTTGTCGCCAGAGATGACGGTGCCTGAGCTGGGCGAGATGTGGACGGGCGGAAAACTCCACAAGAAGTACCCAGACCAGATACGTCTAAAGCGATCAGCCGGCGACGACATCTCGCGTCTGGAAGCGCACGTCTATCCCGTGATTGGCGATTTGCCTGTGAGCACGATCACCATCGAGCATTGCGAGGCGGTGATGGCGTCACTGCCCATAAGGCATTCGCCCTACACTCGGCGCAATGTCGGACAAGCCCTTTCTCGCCTCCTCAAGATGGCAGTGTATCCGCTGCGCCTTATCGAGCGCTCACCCTTGCCGGACGGTTTCTTGCCCAAACCTAACCAAAAGAAGGCGCTCGCGTACCTGTACCCCGACGAGGATCGCAGGCTCATGGATTGCACCGCCGTGCCACTCGAGTTCCGTGTGCTCTGGGGAGTTCTCGCGCGGGAAGGGATGCGCGAAAGCGAGGCTTTGAACGCATCAATTGGAGACGTCGACATCAAGCGCGCTGCGATCAAACTCGACAAGAACAAGACGGACGACCCGAGAGCCTGGGCTCTCAACAAGGGCGTCGGTTGCGCGCTGAAACTATTCATCGCCGCGAAGCGATCGGGTGCCGAAGCATCGGACGTGCTCTTCGTCGACCAGGACGGGAAGCCGATCAGCAAGTTTGGTTTGGCCGCTCTTTTCCGCGAGCACCTGGAACAGATTGGTCTTCGAAAGGAACGCCCTGAGCTGTTCGAGTCGAGCGATGTCCGCGTGCCAATTCGCGTGCACGACCTAAGAGGCACCTTTACGACGGTGGGGCTCGCGAACGGCAAGACCGAATCGTGGATTTGTGACCGTACCGGTCATCGATCGAGCCAGATGATCGCGAAGTACAAGCGCGTCGCACGGCACTTTGAAGAGCTGAACCTGGGCGACTTCACTCCGCTGGACGAAGCGATCCCCGAGTTTCGCCAGCGCAAGCAGCGGGCATCGAGTGGGCCCGCCCCGCGCCGAACCGCCAGGGTGGGCCAGAGGGTGGGCCAGAAAAGAAAGCGAAGAGCCGCAAGTCTAGAGCCACCTTGGAGACTTGAACTCCAGACCTACGGTTTACGAAACCGTTGCTCTACCAACTGAGCTAAGGTGGCGAAGGGGCGGACAGTACCAGCAATTCTGCGGGTTTCAAGGGGGGCGCGGCGGGTGGCTTTGGGGGGCTTTTTTGTGGGGAAGCCGTGGGGTTCGGGCGGTATGGTGGGGCTCGGGCGGCCCGAGTGGGGCGCTCGAGCGAGGTGATGATGTCGTTGCAGGTTCTCGGGTTTCGGTTTGCGGGGTGTGCCGCAGGTATCAAGAAGGCGGGGGGGCTGGATTTGGGGCTGATCGTGGCGGATGAGCCGGCGCTGGCGGCGGGGGTGTTCACCAGGAATCTGGTGCGCGCGGCGCCGGTGGAGGTCACGCTGGAGCGCCTCGCGGTGGCGGGGGGGAAAGCGCAGGCGGTGCTGGTGAACAGCGGCAACGCGAATGCGTGCACGGGGGGGGCTGGGATGCGGGCAGCGCGCGAGACGACGCGAGCACTCGGGGAAGCGCTGGGTGTGGAGGAAGGGCTGGTGCTGCCGGCTTCGACGGGGGTGATCGGCGCGGTGTTGCCGTCGGCGAAGGTGACGGCGGCACTGCCGGAGCTGGTGAGTGGATTGGGGCGGGATGCGGAGCGTGCAGAAGCGTTCGCGCGAGCGATTTGCACGACGGATCGCTGGCCCAAGTTGGCTTCGGGGTCGGTGGAAACTCCGGCGGGGCCGGCGGGTGTGCTGGGGATCGCGAAGGGTGCGGGGATGATTCATCCCGATTTGGGGCCCGCGTCGCCGCATGCGACGATGTTGGCGTTTCTGGTGACGGACGCGGTGGCGGAACTGGGGGAGCTTCAGGCGGCGTTGAACCGGGCGGCGGAGTTGTCGTTCAACGCGTGCACGGTGGATGGGGACACGAGCACGAATGACACATTGCTCGTGTTGTGTTCGGGAGCTTCGAGGCGGCGCGCAGGTCGGGAGGCGCTCTTGGAAGGGTTTTTACCGGTGTGCCGAGAGCTCGCCAAGCAGATGGTGCTGGATGGCGAGGGCGCGGAGCACGCGGTGGAGATTTGTGTGGAGGGGCTCCTGGACGAGGCTCAGGCACGCACGGTGGCACGCACGGTGGCGACGTCGCTTTTGGTGAAGACGGCGCTGTTCGGCAAGGACGCGAACTGGGGCCGGCTCTTGGCCGCAGCGGGGCGTGCCGGGGTGGCCTTCGATCCCGCGCGGGCCAGCATCAGTGTGGCTGGCTCGCGCATTTTCGAGGCAGGCGCGCCGCTGGGCGCGGAGGCGGAGCTACTCGCGAACCGAGGAATGCAGCAGAAGAGTTATCGTATCGTGATGACGCTGGGCACCGGCCCGGGGACGTTCACGTATCTCACGAGCGATCTCGGGCATGGCTACGTGGACGTGAACGCGGGCTATCGCACGTGAGCCGATGGCTCGTATGGGCGGGGCCACTGGTCCTCTCGCTCGGAACGTTCGGGGCCTCCGGATGCGCTCCCCCGCATGGCACCATCGGCGCCATTTTGGGACAGCAGCAGTCGAGCGGGCGGGTGTTCATTCGTGACGTACCCGAAGATCTGGGGGCTTCGGAGGCGGGGTTGAAACCGGGCGACGAGATCATGTTCGTCGATGGGGTGGAGGCAGCCACGCTGGCGCCAGAGCAGCTGGCTCAGCTGCTCGAGGGGCCGGTCGGGACGACGGTGGATCTGACGGTGCTCCGCGACGGCGAGGTGCTGCGGGTCAGCGTGACGCGCACCGAGGCGCGCAAGTATTCCCGCAAGAAGGCGCCGCTCGAGTAGCCGCTGTCCAGGGGGCCGAGGCTGCGATAGGTTCGGGACCGGTGGCACTCGGGTCCGACGAGCTTTACGAGCTGTTTCTGGCGTTGGCGCCCGCCCGCCTGGCGGCGGCGCGCCACGCGCTCGGTCACGCGGTGCTCGAAGACAAGGCGCGCGAGCTCCAGAGCGCCTTGATTCCCCTGGCGGTAGACGCAGCGCTGTTAGGAGCCGAAGGCGTACGAGCCCTGGCCACAGCAGCGGCAACTGCGGCGGCCGCGCCCGAAGCCGCACTGGCAGCCGCTCTCGGCGAGCTCGAACGCGCACTGCACGAGCTGGGGCAATCCGACCGCTCGGGGGCTCGCATCGACGAAGCGGCGTTGATGGACGAAGCTCGGCGGCTTCGAGAGTTGTCCCCGGATAGCGAGAGCCCGGATAGCGAGAGCCCCGTTACGCGCGCCTCCGGGACGCCGCCGGCAGCCGAAAAGGCGGATCACGTCGAAGCGCCCGCGCTTTCAGCCCCAAGCCCGCTCGAGCGAGCCGAAGAGCTCGCGCGCAGGGTGGTGGCGGAGCCTCCCGAGATCGAGGAGCTCAGCGGGGTGGAGCACTGGCAACCGGCTCTCGCCGACGACATGGTGGCGGCGTTCCTGGACGAATGCGCGGAGCGCGCCGAAGGTCTGGCGACCCGGCTGCTCGAGCTCGAAGAGCGCGGCGCGGATCCGGAGCTGGTGTCGGAGATCTTTCGCGATCTGCACACGCTCAAGGGGTCGAGCGGTTTTGCGGGATTGCACAAGCTCAATCGCATGGCCCACGTGGCAGAAGATCTGGTCGGGGAGCTGCGTAGCGGCAAGCGCACGCCCGATCGGGCGCTGGTGGATGTCTTGCTCGAGATGCTGGAGGCGGTGCGCTCGATTCTGGCTCGAGCGCGGGCCGAGCAGCCCATCGATGTCGATGTGGCCGATCTGGTCGCCCGGTTGCGCGATCCGAGCCTTCCTGCGCACGGAGCAACTCCACGAGCGCTAGACAGCGCGGCGGACAGCATGGCGCCGATGACGGGTATTACCCCGACGACAGCCGAGGAGCGAGCGGCCGAGCCCGCAACCGCTGCTCCGCGGGTGCGCTTGGGAACGCGCGCTCGAGAAACACTGCGCATCGACTTCGAGAAGGTGGACTTGCTCTTGAATCTGGTCGGGGAAATCGTGCTGAGCCGCGGGCAGCTGGCGGCGGGGCAGGAGTCGTACAGCCAACTTCTGCGCGAAATGACACTGTTCCGCGGCAGGCTCTCGAAAGCACTGGAGCCGTTGGTAAGCAGCGAATGGGCGCCGGATCTCACCGGTACGGACGGGCACAGATCGGCGCCCGTGGCGCTGAACCGGCGTCTGGAGGCGAGCGCCATCGAACCACTGCTCGAAGACTTGCACCGCATTGAGCGCGTGTTCGCCGAGAGCACCACGGACCTGGAAACGCACGTCAGCCGACTGGGGCTGGCGGTCGCCGAGCTCCGCGACACCGTGATGAAGCTGCGCATGGTGCCGATTGCGCACCTGTTCACGAAATATCAGCGCACGGTGCGTGACCTCAGTCATCAGCTGGGCAAGCAAGTGAAGGTGATGCTGTCCGGTGCCGACACCGAGCTCGACAAGGTACTGGTGGAACGGCTCGACGATCCGCTCTTGCACCTGCTTCGCAACGCCATCGATCACGGCATCGAAGTCCCCGAGCTGCGCGAGCGAGCCGGCAAACCCAGGGCCGGAACGCTGGAGCTCCGCGCCTTGCAGCGTGGCGGGCAGATCGTGGTTTTGGTGCGGGACGACGGCGCGGGGCTGGACGCCGAGCGGCTGAAGCACAAGGCCGTCGAGAAGGGGCTGCTCACGCCCGACGACGCGGACGCCCTGTCCGAGCAGGAGGCGTTCGAGCTGATCTTTCGTCCGGGGTTTTCCACCACGGAGCAGGTCTCCGATGTTTCCGGGCGCGGCGTGGGCATGGATGTGGTGCGCTCGACCATCGAGAGGCTGAAGGGAGGCGTTTTGGTGCGCTCGGAGCTCGGGGTGGGCAGCGAGTTCGAGCTCCGCCTTCCCTTGACCCTGGCGATCACCCAGGTGCTGACCGTGCGCGCAGGCAGCGAGCTGGTGGCTCTACCGCTCGACGCCGTGGCCAGCGCGCAGACGCTCGAAGACTCCGAGCTGGAAGCGGTCGCCGGCAGCCCGTGCCTGCGTCTCGGTGAAGAGCTGATTCCGGTGACCGACTTGGCCATGGCGCTCGGGCTCGACAGCGATCTGGCGGTGCGGGAGAGCAAGTACGGCAGTCTGATCGTGGTGCAGGTCGGCACGGAGCGGCTGGCGCTTTCGGTCCAGCACGTGCTCGGACGGCACGAGGTCGTGATCAAGTCGCTCGGACCGCTTTTGGCGCGCACGCCGTTCGCCGCGGGGGCGACGCTGATCGGCGATCGGATGGTGCTGGTGGTCGACCTGGCAGGAGTCGCCGCGCACATCCGCGAGCCCGCCAGTCTCACGACGGGCGCCTCCGCCCTCGGATCCATCCGGGCAGCCTGGCGCGGATCGCAGGAAGAGCGAAAGCGAGTCAAGGTCCTGGTCGTCGACGACAGCGACGCGGTCAGGGAAACCCTCGAGCGCGAGCTCGAACGCGCCGGTTTCGAGGTTTCCAGCGCGCCGGATGGACGAGAAGCGTTGGAATTGGCGCGCCGGACGTCGTATGACGCGATCTGCACCGATATCATGATGCCGAAGCTGGACGGCTATCAGTTGATAGCCGCCCTACGACAGCTCCCTGAGTATCGAAAAACGCCGATCGTGGTGCTCTCCAGCAAGGACGCGCGCATTGATAGCCTGCGCGGGCTGGATGCCGGGGCGGACGCCTACCTTCACAAACCCGCGGACGCGGGCCAGCTGATTCGACAGTTGGAAGCACTGCTTGCGCGCACCATGCGTTAGCCGGCCCCGCGCCTCTCCGGAAACGCCGCGCGCGCTCGCGGATAGCGCGAAAACCGACGATTGTCGCGAGAAATGCGGGAAAAACCTGCAGTCCCCTAACGACGCGTTCCGTGCTAGGGTCCGACCCAATCGTCTGGACGGACTTCGTGTCCGCGCCGAAATCGCCTGACGGACCCCGAGGCAATTAGCGACCAGCCCGGCAGGTCCGACTAGCAATGGAGTTGAAATGGGAAGCTATCTTTTTACGTCAGAATCAGTCACCGAGGGGCATCCGGACAAGCTGTGCGACGCGGTCTCGGACGCGGTGCTCGACGCTGCACTCAAGGGTGACCGCACCAGTCGCGTGGCGTGCGAAACCGCAACCAAGACCGGGTTCGTCATGTTGCTCGGAGAAATCACGAGCAAATCCACCATTGATTTCGCGAAGGTGGCCCGCCAGGCCATCAAGGACATCGGCTACACGGATTCGTCGATGGGCTTCGACTACGAGACGTGCGGCGTGCTCGTCGCCGTCGAGCAGCAGTCGCCGGACATCTCGCAGGGAGTGACCAAGGGCAAGGGCATGTTCAAGGAGCAGGGGGCTGGCGATCAGGGCCTGATGTTCGGTTACGCCTGCGACGAGACACCGGAGCTGATGCCCGCGCCGATCATGTACGCTCATCAGCTGACGCGCCAGCTGGCCGCCGTGCGCAAGAGCAACAAGGTGGATTTCCTGCGGCCGGACGGCAAGAGCCAGGTGACCGTCGAATACGAAGACGGCAAGCCCAAGCGCATCGAAACCGTGGTGGTTTCGACCCAACACAGCGAGGGTGCCAAACACAACCAGATCCGCGACGCGGTGATGGATCTGGTGGTCAAGAAGGTGCTTCCCAAGCAACTGCTCGACAAGCACACCAACTACTTCATCAACCCCACCGGGCGCTTCGTCATCGGCGGCCCCTGCGGCGACGCGGGACTGACCGGGCGCAAGATCATCGTCGACACTTACGGGGGCATGGGCCGGCACGGCGGTGGTGCATTCAGCGGGAAAGACCCCTCGAAGGTGGACCGCTCGGCCTGCTACTACGCGCGCTACGTCGCCAAGAACATCGTTCAAGCAGGTCTGGCCAAGCGCTGCGAAGTCCAGGTGGCCTACGCCATCGGCGTCGCCAAGCCCTGCGGTGTGTACGTGAACACGTTCGGCACCGGCAAGATCGACGACGAAACGCTACAGAAGTACGTGGCCGAGAAGTTCGACTTCCGTCCCGCCGCGCTCATCAAGGAGCTCGACCTGCTCAAGCCCGGCTACCAGCGGACTGCGGCGTACGGCCACTTCGGCCGGCGTGAGTTCACCTGGGAGCGCACCGGTCGCGCACGGCAGCTGGCCTCGGACTTGCTGAAGAGTACGAGCAAGTCCAACGGCGCCAGCAAGGCGAAGTCCAACGGGCAGAGCGCGAACGGCAAGCCCAGCGCCAAGAAGGCAGCAGCCAAAACCACCAAAAAGACGGCCCGCAAGGCGCAGGCCAGCGCCTGATCGCCCAGCGCCTGATCGCAGAGCGGTGACTACGGGCGTGCGGCGGCTTCGGCTGCGCGCCCGCGTTGCCCTCTCTGGAGTACCGTCTCCGAAGCCGGAGCGACCAGCTCAGTAGCGCAGCGCGTGCTGGTGGCGGAAGCTGCTGCCGGCGCCCAACAGCACGTACAGCGTGCCGAGGTTCGCCCCCGAACCTCCCACGTTGGTTTCGGACTGGAGGCCCAGTTCCCAACTGTCGCCGCGCAGCGCGACGCGTGCGCGTTCGGAGCGGTACAACGCGCTGGTGTCATAGCCACCGGGCAGCTCGAGCGCCGGATCACGAGTCCAGCAGCGTTCGAGATCGACACCGAAGGCGAAGGCCAGCCGCACCCCATCAGGAGCCGACTCTACTTCGAAGCTATCGTACAGCGCGACCACGCTGCGGCCGGTGCCGCCTAGCGCCGCCAGCAGCTCCGTCCCGACCAGCAGCCTCAGCCACGGGAGCGGCAGCCAGCTGGGACCCGCCCTGCCCCCGACCACGAGCCCCGTGTGGTACGGGGCATAGCGATTGGGCAAACCGTTTTCGAAGGTGAAGCCATTGCCGAGGTGTTCGTGCCAGGCGTTTTGCACGCGTCCCCCCAGGTAGTCTCCCGTCAGCACCAGGCGCGCACTCGGACCGAAGGTCCAGATGAACGGGCCCTGCCGGCGCTCGCTCAGCCAGCTGAGTTTCCAGGAAAACTCGTCGGTGCGGTTCGGTCCGTAGCGTTCGATGATCATGCGGTGCCGTACGGCGAGCGCAAAGTCCTCCGAGCTGCTCACCAGGTGTGCTTCGAACGACGCGTCTTGCGTGAACCCAACATCGTCACCGGTGCCACTGTAAAACTGGTCGTTGCCCCAAGCGGCGGTCACGCGCGGGGCGAACCGCTCCGCGCCGGGGTCGGCGCCCGTCGGCTCCAGCCGAGCGCGCCCCGCGGGTTCGTCGCTGAGCGCGCTCGCGGCGAACGCGCACTGCGCGGAGCCGAGACCCAGCGCGCACGCGAAAAGCACGAGCAGCCTTCGAGTGCGCATGCTCGCAATAATCAGCCGCTCGTCAGGCGAGCAGCTGATCCACCAGCGGCCGCAAATCGAGGCGATCGAGCGACGGCAGATAGACCTCCGTCGCCTCACGCACGAGCCGACGACAGATGCTAGGACGGAAGAAATGCTCTCCACTCCGGATCACGTAGTTGAGAATGAAGAAGCGATAGGCTTCCTTCAAGAACAGCAGTTCGTTTTCTCTCAGAGGATTCAGCTTGTGGTAGGCCCTGAGGAACATCAAGAAACGCGGCTCCAACAGCGGCGACGTCAGATAGCTGAATTCGGGTTGGTCGCCCTCGATGCGCACGACGCGCGCGCAAAAATAGAAATCGAGCGTGCGCGGCTCGATGCGAAACCAGTCGTAGTCCCAGCGCGAAAAAGCTTGAAGCCGTGGCCGTCGAACCCCACTGAAAAGTTACCGATATTCCAATCGATGAGTACCGGGATCCGGGGCATCTTGTGGTAGTCGAGCTCCGCGGCGTTACTGAGGAATTGTTCGCACTGCGAGCGCAGCGAATGCTCTGCGGCGTCGGGCAGATGGCGCTCCTCGCGCCACGCCTTGCTGCCCAGGAAGTCGAAGAGAGTGGCGATGTCAGATCCCAGGCTTTTCCAGGTGGGCGGTAGTTCTTTCGCGGACTTGATCGACGCGAGGTGCAGACGCGCCATCTCACGTCCCAGCGCCAGGACGCAGGGGTCGTCGAGTCGTGGTGGCAGGAAGTCGTAAAAAGGCGCCTTCTCGTAGAAGACAGCCCACCAGTCGCCCTCTCGGTACGTGAACACTTTTTCATCTTTGGTCAATATCGGTGCAAGCAGATTTCGATAGCGGGTTCGCCGCAGCAGCCGAATCCACACGTTGATGAGCAGGTGGTCCTGTCGGAAGTGAACATAGGAGCCGTAGCTCGATAGCTTCGCGATGACCTGATGCGAATTGTCGAGCGTGAGCTGATAGACGCGGTTGGTCGAAACGTTCGCGCTGATCTCCCGGATGTCCTGCAACTTGTGGCGTCTACCCAGGGCAGTCCAGGCATTGCTGAGCAGCTGTAACGAACCCGAATACATTCTGCGCTGAACTTACACTCAATTCACAGCGCTTCCATATGTTCGCGCTGGAGGGCGCGATTCTCGCCCGATCCGCTGTCTTCGAACCACCTTCTGACCACTCCGGTTGACAGCTCCTCGGGTCGCATCATGCGCGGGTCGGCCGTCTGGCTATTCATGTAGGCAGCAATCGTACCCGACGAACGGGGAAGAACTCTCGAATTCGTGCGTTATACTTGGACTATCGCTCGCCGACGAAGAACCCGTAGCTCACCGAAGGTCACCAGCGTCAGCGCTGTGGGGCATCGGTCATGACAACCGTGAAGGACGAAGACTTCTACGACTCGACGGTCGAGGTCACGGTCTCGCGCGACATGAGCAGCTTCATGGACGTGGCCCAGCAACAGCAGGCCATGTTGTTGGTGTTGTCCGGTGAGCGCATCGGGCACCGTGTGCAGTTGGGCGAAACGAGGCTGATGATCGGGCGGGGAACGACTTGCGAGTTGATTCTGGATGCAGACTCGGTGAGCCGGCAGCACGCTTGTGTCGAGTGGTCGGACGGCCAGCATCGCCTGGTGGACAAAGGTTCGACGAATGGCACCTTCGTCAACCACCAGCGTATCGGCGAGCGCGTATTGCACGATGGCGACCAGATCCAGATCGGCAAGGCCCTGCTCAAGTACCTGGCCGGCGGCAACATCGAGGCCGTGTATCACGAGGAGTTTCAGCGCCTCATGCACCACGACGGCTTGACCAACGCCCGCACCAAGGCGAGCTTCGAAGAAGCCTACCGCGTGGCGCTGATGGTCGAGCGCGCCAAGCCCAAACCCGTGAGCTTGATTCTGTTCGACATCGACCACTTCAAACGGGTCAACGATACTCACGGTCATACAGCCGGCGATGCGGTGCTGCAGCAATTGGCAGGCATCGTGGAAGCCATGGTGGGCAGCCGCTATCTGTTCGGTCGGCTCGGTGGCGAAGAGTTCGGCATCCTGCTCGAGGGCGAGCCGCTGGGAGAGGCGTGCGCGCTCGCCGAGCAGATCCGACGCAGGGTGCAGGACGCGAAGTTTCGTTTCGAGGACGTCCCGATTCCAATCACGGTGAGCCTGGGCGCGGCAGAGCGAGCCCCGGGCGCGCCCGAGACCGCAGAGGAGTTCTTCGAACGCGCAGACCAGCTGCTTTACGCGGCAAAAGGCGCCGGGCGCAACTGCGTACGCAGCTGAGGTGCGGTCCACCCGCAACGCACACCGCTCAGGTCAACACGGATTCGCACACGAAATCGGGAATGATGCCCGACGAGCGGATGGCGATCTCCTCCGTATTCGGAAGCGTGTTTCCGCTCAGCACCAAGGCCGTATCGAAGCCGAAGGCATTGGCCCCACGGATGTCGGTCTCGAGCGTGTCGCCGACCATCAACACGTCGCGGGCGGTAAAGTCGGGGCGCTCGCGCAGAAGCTGCTGAAATGCGTACGCGAACATCATCGGATCCGGCTTTCCGAATCGGATGAACGTCTTGCGCAAGAGGTGCTCCATCAGCTTGCCCAGACCGCCGACGGCGACGCCCACCTCGGAGCCGCGCCGCGGATACTCGAGATCGGCGTTGGCGATCAGAACCGGAATGTGGAAGCGACGCACCCAGTTGATGGCCTTGTTGATGTCGGATGCCCAATCGAAGCCCTCGTCGTCCAGGAGAACCAACGCCTTCGGCGCGTGTTCTTCCCTGCACTCGGACACCGGCACCGGCTCGAGGCCCGCTGCCTCGATGTAATAGGCGCTCGCTTCCGTGCCAAGGTAGGCGACCCAGCCGCGCCGGATCTTGTTCTTCAGGAAGTCTCGGGCGAGGAGTCCCGATGAGATCACCCTCTCGGGCTCGAGAACCTGTCCTGCTTCGGAGTGCTGATAGGCCTGGGCCATCCGCTCCGGTGACTTCGACGAGTCATTGGTGATGACGAAAATTTCCTTGCCCGCTTGCCCGAGCGAACGCAGGAGCTCTGGAACGCCCGGGAAAACCTGCTCAGCATTCTTGAGCACGCCGAAGGCGTCGAAGAAGATGGCCCGGTAGTTGTCGGCTATTTCTTCGAATGAAGTGAACATACAAAATGAGTCGAGCGCGACGGGCAAGCTCCGCCGCGCTCGGGCTTCCTGGTCGGGAGCTTACCTCATACAGAGTAGTACAACTTGAACTCGATGGGATGGGTCGACTGCCTGAGAGCGGTCACTTCTTCCATTTTCAAGCCGATATAGGCGTCGATAAGATCGTTGCTCATGACGTTACCCTTGGTCAAGAACTCGCGATCCTTGTCGAGAGCTTCCAGGGCCATTTCGAACGAAGAGGCCACCGTGGGCAGCTCTTTCTCTTCGGCTGCGCTGAGCTCGTACAGGTCTTTGTCCATGCTCTTGCCCGGGTGGAGCTTGTTCTGGATGCCGTCCAGACCCGCCATCATCATGGCCACGAAGGCCAGATAGGGGTTCGCGGTCGAGTCGGGGAAGCGCACCTCGATACGGCGGCCCTTGGGATTCGCCACGAACGGGATGCGGATCGAAGCCGAGCGGTTGCGCGCGGAGTACACCAGAATGGTCGGTGCCTCGAACCCCGGCACGAGGCGCTTGTAGCTGTTGGTGCTCGCATTGGCGAAAGCGTTGATGGCGCGCGCGTGCTTGATGATACCGCCGATGTAGTACAGAGCCAGCTCGGAGATACCTCCCACCTCGTCGCCGCTGAACAGGTTCTGCCCTTCCTTCATCAGCGACTGGTGGACATGCATACCGTTGCCGTTGTCGCCGACAATGGGCTTGGGCATGAACGTCGCGGTCTTGCCCGCTTGCTGAGCCACGTTGGTGACGATGTACTTCAGCATTTGAATCTCGTCGGCCTTCTTGATCAAGGAACCGGCGCCGACACCGATTTCGCATTGACCCGCCGTCGCCACCTCGTGGTGGTGCACCTCGACCTTGAGCCCCATGGCTTCGAGGGCCAAGCACATGTCGCCGCGCAGATCCTGCAAGGAATCGACGGGCGGAACAGGGAAGTAGCCGCCCTTGATGCCGGGGCGATGACCCATGTTGCCGCCTTCGAAGTCGTCACCGGACGCCCAGGCGGCCTCGGCGCTGTTGATCTGATAGAAGGCGCCGTCCATGTCGACGCCATACTTGACGTCGTCGAATACGAAGAACTCGTTTTCAGGTCCAAAGAAAGCGTTGTCCGCGATGCCGGTCGACTTCAGATACTCCATGGCTCGTTTGCCACACGAGCGCGGGCAGCGAGCGTACAGCGTCTGATCCACCTCGGTAACGTCGCAGCGCAGATTGAGCTGCTTGTGCTTGGCGAAGATATCGATGACCGCCGTCTCGGGGTCCGGCATCAAAATCATGTCGGATTCGTTGATGGTCTTCCAACCGGCAATGGAAGAACCGTCGAACATCTTGCCGCCCGAGAAGAAGCCGGCATCGACTTCGCTCGAAGGAACACTGACGTGCTGTTCCTTGCCCTTGGTGTCGGTGAAACGCAAGTCGACGAACTTAACGTCTTCGTCTTTCAGTAGTTTGAGTACGTCTTGAGAGGTGGTCATCGTGTCTCCTTAAACAATAAGTCTTGTCTCATACAGCTTTCGCCCAACCGTGCCGACTCAGCCGGGCGGCGGAGTCGACCCGGAGGTAGTGGCAAAACTAGATGGCCTCGTCCGCGCGCTCACCGGTACGGATACGAACTGCCTCGTCGATGGGCCCGACGAAGATCTTCCCGTCGCCGATTCTGCCCGTCTTGGCACTCTTCTCGATGGCATCGATGACCGAGTTCGTGAGGTCGTCGGGAACCACGATCTCCAGCTTGACCTTGGGTACGAAGTCGACGACGTAGGCCGAGCCACGGTACACTTCCTTCTTGCCACCGGTGCGGCCGAACCCCTTGACTTCAATTACGGTCATGCCCTGGATACCAACCTCGGACAGAGCATCCTTGACCTCGTCCAGCTTAAACGGCTTGATGATCGCCTCGACCTTTTTCATTTGGCTCTCCTAAACAGGGTTTGGGGGCAAATTTGCCCCGCTTCGCGGCCACCCCTCCTGAGCCGGGGAAACCCGAGATATGCAGCACCTTCCGTGCGCCCCATTCGAGTAACGGGACGACTGTTTCTGGAATGTTTCAACAACGATTCGCAGCATTAAATGCTTCGATTTGCCTCCCTTGTCCCCACCGAGCCTGAACAACAAATCCGCTAACTTCGCGATTCGACTTCCCTCGCCGGTTCGCCATTTGTCTGCGGCCGGTCGGGACGGCGCCGAGCTGTGGATGAAGGACGACAGCGCCATCGGCACCCGCTACGGGGGCAACAAGGTGCGCAAATTACAGCTGATTCTACCGCACGCCCGGGAGCGCGGCGCTCGACGCCTGGTGACGGTGGGAGCCGTGGGTAGCCACCACGTGCTGGCGACGACGCTGTTCGGCGGGGCACAGGGCTTTTCGGTCACCGGAGTGCTGTTTCCACAGCCCTACGACTCCCACGCAGTTCAAAACTTGAAGGCTGCGCTGGCCGCGGGCCTGGATGCGCGCCCGGTCTCCTCGCTTGCGGCCGTTCCGCTTGCGCTGGCTCGCACTCTCAGACCCGGAGACTACTTGATCCCAGCCGGCGGCAGCGGCCCCATTGGCAGCCGCGGCTTCTATCGTGCGGCAAGCGAATTGGCAGGCCAAGTGGATGCTGGCCTGCTTCCCGCACCCGACGTCATCGTGGTACCGCTCGGCACGGGAGGAACGGCCGCAGGCCTCTTGGCCGGCCTGGCAGCCTGCGGGCTGAAGAGCCTGCTCTGTGCGGTGGACGTGGCGCTGGGCGCGCGCGCTGGCAGCGCTCTGGTCAAAGGTCTCGCCAACTGGCTCGCGGTGAGGAACAACCTGAAGGGCGTGCGAGGGCTCTTGAACGAACAGTTCACCGTCGATCCCCGCTTCCTGGGACGGGGCTACGGGTACGACACGAACGCAGGCGCCGCCGCGCGCGAAATTGCCACGGACTGGGGCCTGGAGCTCGATGTCACCTACACCTCGAAAGCATTCGCAAAAGCGTTGGAACTCGGCCGCTTCCCGGGCTACGACCCGAAGCGTTGGCCCCATCCGCAGGCCAGCGAGCCAATCGGGCGGCTGCAGCAAATTTCGAAGGCATCTGGCCGATCGCTACGAGTGCTCTACTGGCATACTCTCTCGCGAGTTCACCCGCCCGTACCGCAAGGGTTTGAAGTTCCTACTCCGCTAATGCAACAGTTTCGGCCGCGCTGACCGCACGTATAGTATCCGGCGACGACGCTCCCGACTTCGGAAATGCCCTCGAAGAACAGGTCCAAAGTCCCCATCGGTACTGTCCTAGAGGGGAAATTTCGTATCACCAAGGAGATTGGCCGCGGTGGCATGGCCGCGGTGTACGAAGCGGAGAACATCGACATCGGCAAGCGAGTCGCCGTGAAAATACTCGCCGCCGAATTGATCACCTCTCGCGTCGTGCGTGAGCGGTTCATTCGCGAGGCGCGCGCCACCGCAAAGATCCGCAGTCCGTACATCTGCGATGTGTACGACTTCGGCATGTTCGAAGAGCGGCCTTTCCTCGTGATGGAGCTGCTCGAGGGCGAAAGCCTGTACGACATGATGACACGGGTCCGGCGCATCGCTCCGGAGACGACGTTGAAGGTGTGCACGCACGTCGCGCGGGGTCTCGAAAAAGCGCACGCCGGGGGCGTGGTGCACCGCGACCTCAAACCCGAAAACATCTTCCTCACGCACGGCGAAAACGATCGTCTGGTGGCCAAGATTCTCGATTTCGGCCTCGCCAAGTTCTATGAACCCACCGGAGACGATGAGAAGAACGTGCGCCTCACCCGAGAAGGCGCGCTGTTCGGCACGCCAGCGTACATGAGCCCAGAGCAGGCCAAAGGCCAAGGGCATGTCGACCATCGGGCAGATTTGTGGGCCCTCGGCTGTATCGCCTACGAGTGTCTCACGGGTCAAACCGTGTGGAACGTCGAGCAGGGCGTCGCCATGATTTTGGCCCAAATCGCGGGCGCGCCCATTCCCATACCTTCCAAGCTGAGGGCCGACCTGCCCCCCTCGTTCGATGTGTGGTTCGCGCGTGCGCTGCACCGGGACGTGAACCAACGCTTCCAGACGGCGAGCGAGTTCGCCGAAACCCTGGCGCAAGCCCTCGATCCGAGCTCCCAGCGGCCGATCTCGATGCTCTCCGAAGGAGAGGTAGACGAGCCGACGCAGCAGCTGCTGCGCCCTGATGATGCCCGCCTGGAGCAACCTGTCGAGGGCATCGCACGCAGCCACTCCGACAAGCCCACCGCTGCCACCCCGGAGCCCAAGAGCGCGACCGGCACCGGAGCCTTCGTGTGGCTGATCCTGCTCGCCGCCGTGGCTCTTGGCGGTTACGCGCTCTGGCTATATGTATTGCACCCGCCCGGTGGCTCGATGGCCTCCAGCTCCGAAGAGGACGAGGACGGCAGCGACGCTCCGGAAAAGAAGCCGGTCCCGGCGGAGATCGAGCCGTTCGCCCTACAGATTGGTTCGGGTCAGGATTGGCTGACCAAGGGGAACATCGACAATGCCACGAAGATGTTCAAAGAAGCCTTCAAGACCGCCGGCTCGGAGGTGGCGCGCGGCCTGTCGCTCCAGACCGGTGCAGTCATGGAGGCACCACCCGGGCCCTGCAAGCTCACTGGCATCGGGCGGCCGCGACCCTTCGAGATTGTCAGCGCGGCATCCCGACCTACCCTGGCGCTGACGGACGCCGGGCTGGTCTTCGGCTGGGTAGACAATCACGACGACAAGACGAAGAAGCAGGGCTACACGACCCTGCTCGACCATCTGCTGCGACGCGTGGCCCCGGCCCGACTGGTCACACCGGAGACGTCGACCGCGCGCTACGTCCAGCTGACCCCGGTCAAAGACAAGCTGGCGATGGTCTACTGGGAAGGGGCTGGCACCGAGCCCGGGGTCTACGTCCGGATGCTCAAGCCGGACGGACGCATGGACCAGGCAGCTGAACGGATCTCCAAGGTCGGGCGCTCCCAATTTTATCCCTCACTCACACTCACCGACGACGGAACTCTGCTCGCGATCTGGACCGAGCAACTGCGGCGGAGCTCGGCGGATGTCATGGCGCGGCGCCTGAACAGCGATCTGGAGCCGCTCGGTCCTGCCCTCAAACTCACCGAGTTCGTCCCGGACAAAGGGCAGGAAGCAATGGCGGGCAAGGCCGATGCCGCCATCGTGAGCGGCACGCTGCACGTTGTCTTCGAGCTGGAAAACCGCCAATACGCAAGCATCAAGATGCTGCGCCTACCGGTGGATTCGGCCGAGCTGAAAAAAGGGCTGAGCGAGGTGTTCAAGCAAGAGGAAACCCGCCACGTCGGCCAATTGATCGAGGTCAGCCCCACCGAGGGCAAGCACGGTCAACCACGCATCAGCTGTATCACGGAGGGCTGCTTCGTGGTGTGGGACAACGAGGGCGCGGGGGCGACCGCGTCGTTCGTGAACGGGGAGACCGGCGAACCCATCTGGTACCGAGAGTTTGCTCCCAAGGGCACACGACCGGGCCTCGGGCGAGGGCCCGACGGCTCGACCCTGCTAGTCTGGTACGAGAATGGCCGGGTGAATGCCGCCCCTCTGAACCGCGACGGCATCGGCAAAGCGTCGATTTTGGGGCGCGTGAGCGGCTATCAGCCCTACCCTGCGGTGATTCCAGGCAAACAGCCCGGAGAGTGGTATATTTCCTGGCGAGGCTTCGAGGCGGGACATCTCGAAGCTTTCGTGGCTCGGACGCAGTGCAAAGCCGACAAGCAGTGAGCCAAACACAGAAGCGCCAACCCAACTACAGCCTCCAGCCCGGTGTGCCTCACGTTTTGTCGATTCCTTCGCGACCGGCGATGCGCAAGGCCCCGCTGGAAACCAGTCGCTTGCTGCTGCTACCCATCGACACCAACGACGGCGCCGACTTGTGGGAAGCAGTGGACGGATCTCGCTGGCACCTCGATCGCTGGCTTCCGTGGGTGCCCTTCAACAACACGCCGGAAGCCAGCCAGCGTTACGCTGAAGCTTGTGCCAGCGATTGGGACGCGGGGCGCGCGGTTCGCTTTGCGATCCGTGACCGCCAGTCGCGCGAGCTGATGGGCGTGGTCGGCCTGGACTCGTGCGTGCACTTGCACCGGTCATGCGAGCTCGGCTACTGGCTGAAGCTCGCGGCCACGGGCCGGGGGCTGATGACCGAAGCAGCTGCTGCTTGCATGCAGTTCGCGTTCCAACGCATGGGCGTGCATCGGATTCGCTGCGCGGCCGCCACCGACAACTATTCCAGCCTGCGGGTGATCTCGCGGTTGGGCTTTCGCTTCGAGGGCGTCGCTCGCGAGGCGGAGTACGTTGCCTCTCGCTGGCTGGACCACGCGGTCTTTGCCAAGCTCGACTCCGATTCCTGAAGCCACCCGGGTCCGGTTCTCGTGAGCTACCTACCGGAAATCCCACGACGACGTTCAATCCCGTTCTTGGTGGTCGCCCCGGCGGTGGTGGTCCTGTTGGGCATGGCGGTTGCCGCTGTCATCGGCACGCAGGGGGTCAGCGACATGAAGCGCCAGAGCGATCACGCCGCCGAACTGCATGCTCAGCTTTTGGCGCAGACGCTGGCCGAACGGCTGAGAGCCACGGCTCCAGAAGACCTCGCCTTCGTCGTCGAACGGGCGGCGCGGCGCTCGGGCGCCGAGCTCTTGCTGGTAGGGGAAGACGGCACGCCCAAGGCCGACGCCATGTTGGCTCCCCTGCCGCGCGATCGTGTCGTGGAGCTTTTGGTGCATGGCCAGGGAGAAACCAAGACCCAGCTGGGGCGCACGCGCTTTTTCGTGGCCCAGCTCGGGCCACCTCGTCAAGACCTCTCGCTCTTGACGTTCGTGAGCTCACCCGAGCAGCCCTTCGCGATGCGGTCGTTGGTCACTTCGGTGGGCGCCTTCGCGGTAATCTTGATCGTGGTGGCGGCGCTGGTGGCGCTGGCGCTCGCCAGAGACGTACACGCGGATGTGACCTTCGTGCGCGAACGCATCGTGCAGATGGCGAAAGAAGGCGTCGAAGCCTCCGGTCGCCTCATCCCGGTCAGGACCATCGACCAGGTGGGGCAGCTGACGGCGTCGTTCAATCTGCTGGTCGAACGCTTCGAAGCCGCCGAACGCGCCTATCGACAAGACCTCGCGGGAGCACTGGCCTACGACCGCGACCGCGCGGCTTTCCTCTCGGCATTGAGCCACGAGCTCCGAACCCCGCTGAACGCTATCCTCGGCTTCACCGACGTCCTGCTCAGCGAGGTCGACGGACCTCTGTCGGACGAAGCGCGTGAGAACCTGACGGTGGTGCGCCAGAGTGGCCAACACCTGCGCTCGCTGATCGATGACATCCTGGACTTGTCCGCTCTCGAATCGGGAGAGCTGCGTCTGCGCCGCAAGGACGTGGATGTCTACGTGATCGCCGAGGACGTGGTCAAGGAGCTGCGGGTGACGGCCGAAAGCAAACATCTGACGATGGGACTCACCGGGCACACCGCGTTCGCCTTCGCCGACCCACGCAGGGTACGGCAAGTCCTGAGCAACGTGGTCGGCAACGCCGTCAAGTTCACCAGTACCGGTGCGGTCAATGTCACGATCTTCAGAGACAGCGCCCAGGTCTACGTCAGGGTGAAGGACACCGGCCCGGGCATCGCCAGCGACGAGCACGAGTCGATCTTCGAAGAGTACCGCCAGTCGGGGGACCTTTCGGTGCAGCGGGCGGGAACGGGTCTGGGCCTGGCCATCACCCGTCGTCTGGTCGAAATGCACGGGGGTCGCATCGAGCTGGACAGTACGCTCGGCGTCGGCTCCGAGTTCATCATCACCTTCCCCGTGGACCCACCACCGGGCGTGACGCGCTCGCGTAGCGAAGCCCCTCCTGCCGCGTCAGCGCGTCACGATGAGCACGGTCCCCTTCCCGCTGAACGCTGAAGGAGCAACGCCGTTCCAACCCGTCGGAAGCTTGGGGTCGGTCCAGTCGAACAACCACTTGCCGTCGCGCGGAGAGACATTGATACAGCCCGCGCTCATCGGCTCCCCGAAGTTTTCGTGCCAGTACGCCACGTGAATGGCAAACGGCGGGCTGAAGTATTGCGTGTATGGCACGTCCGCAATCCAGAATTTTCTGTCTTCCCCCTTCTCCGGGCTCATGTCAGCCACCCAATGCTTGAAGGTAATGCGGAACCTGCCGATCGGGGTGGTACTCCACTTCACCGGGTCGTGGCCCTTGACGGGAACACCGCCGGCCCCTGGAGACACCAAAGTGGTGTAGACGGGCCGCTTGCCACGGTAGGCAACGAGCACGCCGCGCGTGATGCTGATGGTCAGCCACTTTTCGTCGGCACCGATGCCCCACGGCAGCTCGTCCCGGGGCTCCAGCACACTGGCGTCCTCCTCACGCACGAACAGGGGGCGCCCATCCGCCGTTTTCACCTGGCTCTGCCAGTAGCGGTGGTTGCGATCGACCACCGGCTGAACCCGCTCGAGCGAGATGTGGCTGCGCGCTGGCCAACGGCCGGCATCTTCGAAACCACCCTCCGCGCTCCGCACATAGCGAGGCTTCGGCTCCCCCTTCAGCCAGGCCAGCGGAAGCTCTTGCTCACCGCGCAGCCTGAGCCCCACGAACTTCGACGGTCGAAACGGGCGCACGCGATCCGCCGGCACCAGCGTCCCGTCGGCGCTCAAGAGCCAGGTACGGCCCAGATGCTCGAAGCTCTTGGTGTAGGCCAACATCGAACCGAGCGGGATCAAACGACGCAGCGCCCGGTCGACGTGACGCCTACTGACCGAACCTCCGTCGGCGAAGAAACTCGGGACCGGGTCACTGGGCGCCACCACGCGCACCTCCGCCAACCGCTCGTGGCCCCGGTTTCCCCACGACAGCGGTCCGAAGGTCCCCGGCTCGCCCAAGTACCGCTCCTCCTTCTCCCACTCCTGTCGCGTCGGTAGCCGGCGATACATGGGTGCGTAGTTCGAGAGCGCGTAGTGATAGGGTAAGGGGCCCTTGCCGGGCTGGGCTTGCTGCATACTCTGGACATAGCGATTCGGCCGAAACTCGGTACGCTGATCGTCGCAGATGTACCCCGCCGGTTCGACGGCGTACCAGCCCCCGGCACAGCCGGGACCTTTCACGGGCTCGCCCGTCGTCAACGCCGCGGAGCCTCCAGCGCGCAGGTAGCCGACTCCGTTTCGGCTCAGGCGTGGCTTTTCGTAAATCCACGCCGTGCGGCTATCGGCCCAGATGCGTGCGTGACGCTGCGTCTGGCGGGCGGGCTCGGCCGAGTCGGGTTCCGCCCGGGAGCTCGTCAAAAAACCCAACACACTGCAGCCGAGAACCCCAAAAAGCAGCAGCCGAGAAGCCTTCACGCCGCGCACTTTCGCAAAATCAAGAGCACGCCGCCAGGGTTGGGACTAAAGTCGCCCGGCGTGAGCCCAGTCAAGAAAAGCGACAGCGACCGAGAACCCCCGGCGGAGCGCGTCGTCGCAGCCGATTCCGGGGATGAGGACCAGCGCTTCGACCGTCTGTTCAGACCCAAGACGTTCGACGAATTCGTCGGGCAAACCAAGCATCTGGACAATCTGCGCGTCTTCGTCCAGGCGGCGCGCAAGCGACGGGAACCCCTGGACCACATCCTGCTCTGTGGTCCCCCAGGGCTCGGAAAGACCACCCTGGCACACATCTTGGCGCATGAAATGGGGGGGAGCTCCACGTCACCAGCGGGCCCGCCATCGAGCACAAGGGCGCCTTGACCGGCATGCTGACGCGGCTCGAACGAGGCGATGTGCTGTTCATCGACGAAATCCATCGCTTGAGCGCCCCGGTCGAAGAGGCTCTGTATCCGGCCATCGAGGATTTTCGCATCGACGTCATGATGGGAGACGGGGCATTCGCCGAGAGCCTACCGCTCGACGTCAAACCGTTCACCCTGGTGGGCGCGACGACGCGCACCGGGCTCTTGACCAAACCGCTGCACGAACGCTTCGGACTCACTTTACGGCTGGATTTCTACGAGCCCGCCGACCTCACCCGGATCATCCTGCGCAGCGCCCGATTGTTGGGCGTGCCATGCGAGGATTCTGCCGCCAGCTTGCTGGCAGAGCGATCGCGAGGGACACCGCGCGTGGCCAACCGTTTGATTCGCAGAGTGCGAGATTTCGCCGAAGTGGAGGGCAGCGGCCAGGTCGACAGCAGGATCGTGGAAGTGACTTGCGAGCGCCTGGAAGTCGATGCCGCCGGGCTCGACGAGATGGATCGACGCCTGTTGTCGATACTGATCGAGCACTACGACGGTGGTCCAGTCGGGGTGGAGACACTGGCTGCGGCGCTCGCCGAGCCCCGAGATACCGTGGAAGACGTGTACGAACCGTACTTGCTCCAGCAAGGCTTCCTCGGTCGCACGCCACGTGGACGCATCGCCACGAAGAAGGCGTTCGCTCACCTGGGCCTAGAGCAAAGAACCACCAAGCGGCAGGGCAGCCTGTTCTGAAACAAAAAAAACACCCCGGGTGCTCAGGTTCCCGGGGTGTGCAGCACTGCTGTCCGCGCTCCCAAGCGTAAAGCGCAGCCAGACAGTGGATGCTCTAAAAAGCGGGGCGGCTCACCCTCTTCAGGGAGCCGCCCCTTTTGGTTTCAGCGGAACACTGCGGACCGCTGCGTCACCGATGCTACCAACCGTTATTCGGCAGGCGCTTCGACGGCGGTCGCGGCCTTGGCCGTTCCGCCCACGGATGGCGAACTTCCCGCGGCACTGGTGGTGCCAATGCCCATATCGTAGGCGTGCATTTCGTGCTCGCCGTAGTCGAGCCCTTCGATCTCCTCTTCCTCGCTGACGCGAAGCCCCATCACCGCCTTGACGCCTAGGAACAAGGCGAAGGCGCAAGCGGATGTAAACACGCCGTAGGAGGCGATACCGAGAAGCTGAGCGCTCAGGGTGTGTTCCGGATTGGTCGAGAAAAGCCCAACCGCCAGCGTGCCCCAGATACCGCACACCAGATGCACCGAGATGGCGCCAACCGGATCGTCGATCTTGATCTTGTCGACCACGATCACCGAGCCGACGACCAGGCCGCCCGCGATGAGCCCCACGATGACGGACATGTTCGGAGTGATCACGTCTGCACCAGCGGTGATGCCGACAAGACCCGCGAGGATGCCGTTGAGCGCCATCGAGAGGTCGGGCTTCTTCGAGACGAAGGAGTACGCGACCATGGCACCCAGACCACCGGCCGCAGCGGCCAGGCAGGTGGTGACCAGCACATGGGAGGTGGCGCCGGGGTCAGCCGAGAGCACCGAACCCCCGTTGAATCCGAACCAGCCGAGCCAGAGCAGGAACACGCCGATCGTGGCCAACGGCATGTTGCTGCCCGGAATCGGGGTCATCTCACCCTTCTTGCCGTACTTGCCGATACGCGGCCCGAGCAGGATGGCTCCCGCCAACGCGCCCCAACCCCCCACGGAGTGGACCAGGGTGGATCCGGCGAAGTCGTAGAAACCTGCCTCATCCAGCCAGCCACCACCCCACTTCCAGGATCCGGCGATGGTGTAGACGAACATCACGAACAATGTCGAAAAGACCATGAAGCTCGGGAGCTTGATGCGCTCGGCTACAGCGCCGGAAACGATGGTCGCCGCAGTTGCGGCGAACATGCCCTGGAACAGGAAGTCCGTGTAGTAAGTATAACCGCCGTCGGCATACCCAACGGTGGCGTCCGCTGCGTCGGGTGGATTGATGAGCACCCCGGCATGGCCGAAGAACTTACCAAGCTGCCAGCCCCCATCACCTGGATACATCAGGCTGAACCCGATGATGTAGTAGGTGATGAGACCGATGCAGACGATGAATGTGTTCTTGAACAGGATGTTCACTGTGTTCTTCGAGCGCGTCAGGCCGGATTCGAGCGTCGCGAACCCGAGGTGCATGATGAACACCAACCCGGCGCACAGCATCATCCAGACGTTGTTGGCCGTGAACTGACCGACCGAAACTGTCGCTTCGTCCGCTGCCAGCGCCAGTGCTGGCAGGAAGGTGGCGAGCGTTGCTAGCGAAAGTGCCGCTATTCTTTTCATGATCAAGATCTCCTTGATGCCTGGTCGGCCGGCACGGTTGGCCTCGAACCAGACCCGCAAAACAGGTGCACGGGATAGGTACAAAGATGCGTGTTTCGCAGACGTTTCCCTGTATGGACCGTCCGATGAAACCGGCACAGGGTTGACGCATTCCGTCGTAACTCGCTGACAAACCAAACGATCTCACCGCTCCGCCACGGCGACGCTACGAATCCATCTGGAAACATTGACCGCGAAACCCCGTCGCTGCTCAAGTGATTAATGCAAATATTCCAGAAGCTTAGGGCCTGCAGTTGCGAGCTGGTTCGCGCTCGGGCAGGGAACGCTCTAGGATGCGCTCGCGATGAAAGTCCGCGCGGTTGCCCTGGGAGACGAGCGCAGCAACGCCATCGGCACGGTGGAGCTCGAGTGCACGCCCTTCGCGCTGGTCATCGCTTACCTGGGGGTGGGCTCCTTCTCGGAAGGGTACGCGCCGGGCGCGCTGACGCGCGGCACCCTGGTGAGCGTGCCATACTCGGAGATCAAGCTCGCCCGGTTCGAAGGAGAGCGCCTGTATCTGGAGCTTCGCTCCGACAAGACCCCGCACGACAAGCTCGTGCTCGGAGGCTTCTCGGTGAGCGACGGCACGCATCGCCACGAGCTGTATCGCGGCCGGTTGGTGCTCAGGTCGGCGGCCTTTGGTTTCGCACTGATAGCAGCGCTGCTCGCGGCGGTGATCGCCACACGGATTGCGCCCGAGTCGAGCGCCGCAGCCGCCATTTCCATCGCGGTGGTGGTGGCGGCCACCGTGCTCGCGGTTGGCTTTTTCATCGATCGCAAGCTGGTTTCAGGACAGCTCGAGGGCGAGGCTGCTCAAAACGCGCTCGCTCATGAGCTACGCATGCACATCCCGCAGCTGCTCAGGCTAGACCGCGCCCCGGTCAAGCCGCCCAAAGCCGTTCCGCTTCCCGATTTCCAGGGGCTGTTGCCGCGCACCATGGCTGCCATCGTGATCACGATGACGGCGGGCGGACTGGCGGCCGTGCTGGTGGCGCACTGGATGCTGCGCTCGCCCGAGGCGGCGCGTGCCCAGCTCGACGCGACCCGGTTGGAGGAAGAGAACCCCATCCGGCCGCCCACCTCGCCTGGCGTGCTCGATCTGGACAGCCCTGCCAACCCCGAACCCGGCCCGCCCCTCGCACCGGCCGGTTCCCCGCCCGCCAAGCCCGCGGTCGTGGCCAGCTCTCGACCGAGCGAGACCAAGAACGGCTCGGCAGCGCGCTCGGGGCAGTGTACCTGCGAGCGCGCCTCCTCGGCGCTCTGGCAAGAGGCCGTGCCAAAGCTCAGCATCCTGGTGCTGTCCACGCGCCTACACCAGAAGGGGCGACGCAAACACCTCGAGCTCGACATCGCCGTGGTCAACAACTCCGACAAGGAGCTCGAGGACATCACGCTCCGGGTGAACTTCTACGAAAGGGATCCGGCTCCCTCCAACCGTCGCCATTTCTCCAAGCACCGCGTGCTGTTCTTCGAGGGCCCCTTGTACCCCGGGCGGGCCATCAAATGGTCCACCGAGGCGCGCGGCGTCGAATTCGAGCTGGAAAACCCCGTGGAGGGGGATATCGGTCCAGGGGGCGACAGCGCCGCACCCGCCGATGCCTTCGCCGAGCTGTTGAACGCGAACCACCGTCCAGTGCGGTTGCACGGCGCGATGATGCTGACCTATCTGGGGGATCCACGCGCGCGCGAGGCAGTGCTGAAGCTGAGAGACGCCTTGCGCGAAGAGGAGGCAAGCTACCTCAGGAGACTGCTCGCCGCCCTGGGCGAGCTTCGCACCTGTGAGGTCAGGGTTTCAGGAAGCGGAGGCAAGCGCTCGGTGAGCGCCTGCGTATTCAACGCCTCGGACGAAAAGCAGGACAACCTCGTGCTCAAGGTGAACGCCCTCGAGGGCCCGGTGAGCCTGGCCCACCCCGTGGGCGCGCCGCCGACGATCCTGGGCGATGGTGTGTTCGGCTTGCCTGGTTCGCTCGCCTCTCAGACGGGCGCTCGCTTCGAGGCGAATCTCGACCTGGCCGAAGCCAAGGCCACCTCCGCCAAGGCCTTCGAGGTGCTGGTCGGACACGCGGGCGAAGCACTCTGACTGAGGAAACGTCGCCGGCGTTCCACGCAGAGCGAAAGCTCAGGACTTCTTGGGCACGTAAAGCGCCTCGTGCGTTTCAGCCAGCATTCGTCGAAGGGGAATGTCGTCGGGAACCCGCGAAAGATCCAGCTTCGCGACGTTTTCCGGAGTCGCGAACTCGCCGCCGAACCAATCGCTGCCCGGGGTGAACATGTTGTAGCGATACCTGCCGAAGTCCACCATGTCGTAGCACTTGAGCATGCGGCGAAACCGCAAGACTTCTGCAATGTCGATTCCGGACGGATCGCCCGCGAGCTCGTGGCCCTCGTAAGCACTCAACGGGTCGATGCTCGCCCGTTCGTCGAGCCTCGCCAAGATGAGCTGCTCTTGCCTCGTCAGGGGTACGCTGACCGGCAAGACGCCGCGCATTTCTTCGAAGTGCTCCGGCCGATGCATACCGAAGCTCAGCGTGTGCACCAGCGGTGTGCGCAGACAAAAGCGCGCGTTGAACTGGATGGGCGTGAGCGGTTCCGTGAGCCTCCGAAGCAGCGGAGGTGCGTTGAAAAGCTGCCCCCCCTTGTCGTTGGGCGAAATGATGAACACGCCCATGTCGTGGAGATCCGCCAGCAGGATTGCGCCCCAATTGCGCTGCAGGAAGTAATAATAGTGGAGGTTCACGAAATCGAAGCGCCCGCTGGAAATAGCTTCGACGGTGGTGCGGTAGTCAGCATGCGTGCTGAAGCCCAACGAACCGATCACTCCCTGTTCCCGGTAGCGCTCGAGCACATCGACTGGCCCTCCCTTCGCCAGCGCCAGCTTCAAGCGCTCGGGCGAATTGATACCGTGGTAGCCATACAGATCGATGTGGTCGACACGCAGCCCCTCGAGTTGCTCTGCCAGCATCCGGTGCGTCTCGTCTGCATTCTTGGGCCCGCCTTTCGTCATCAAGAAATACTGCTCGCGTGGAACCCCGAGCTCTTGCTCGAGCACGATGCCCAGGCAGTGCTCGCTCTTTCCATAGCCATGGGCGGTTTCGATGTGATTGATACCGAGCTCGAGCGCGCGCACCACGCTACTGCGACACTCGTCGATCATTTCCCGATGAACCCTATCGCGCGGCTTACCCCAGCCGCCGTGGTAGCGCATGCCTCCCAAAGTGATGACGCTGAGCGCGCGGTTGGTACGCCCGAAGCGCCGATATTGCATCGGCGCGCGTTCGTTTCTGCGCTGAATGGGTCCCCAGAAGCGCTGCGTCGGGACTACTGGGCCCATGTTCTGATCGACGAGAAGCGTGCGGTGGCTTTGCAGGATTGCTTCACTGGCTCAGCTGAATGTTGTGTTGGCGGAAGGCTGTTTCGAGGCCGCTCTTGTCCACCGCTTTTAGCATCGCCTCTTCGGGCGCCACAACCCCATCCTTCACCAGCCGGAGCAGGCTGTCGTTCATCAGCCGCATGCCCAGCTTGCGTCCGGTTTGCATGATGGACTGAATTTGAAAGACCTTTCCTTCTCGAATCAGGTTCGCGATCGATGGCGTACCGAACATGACCTCCAATGCCGCTGCACGCCCACCTCCGATCTTCTTGCACAGCACCTGACTGATCACCCCTTTCAGGCTGCCTGAAAGCATCTGACGAATCTGGTTCTGCTCGTTGGAGGGGAACTGGTCGATGATCCGGTCGATGGTGGCTGGAGCCGACGAGGTGTGCAACGTACCGAACACCAGGTGCCCGGTTTCGGCTGTTTCCATGGCGATCGCAATGGTCTCGAGATCTCTCATTTCGCCGAGCAGGACGATGTCCGGGTCTTCGCGCAAGGCGGCGCGCAGTGCCGTCTTGAAGCTGCGGGTGTGCTCGCCCACCTGCCGCTGATTGATCAAGCATTTCTTGTTCGGATGAACGAACTCCACCGGATCTTCGATGGTGATGATGTGATCGTGCCGCGTCTGATTAATGTGGTCGATGAGTGCCGCTAGCGTCGTGGATTTGCCCGAGCCGGTGGGCCCCGTGACCAGCACCAGACCCTTGGGCAAAGCACAGAGCGACAAGAGCTCGTGCGGCAGCTGGAGGTCGTCCACGCTCAGAATCTTGCTTGGAATCACGCGAAAGACGCCACCGATTCCCCTGAGGTCGACGAACAGGTTCGCGCGAAAACGGGCCTGGCCCTCGAGCTCGTACGCGAAATCCGTGTCGTGGGTTTCTCCGAACTCCTGCCGGTTCCTGGGCGGCACGATGGGCCAGAGGACGCGCTGCACGACCTCGGGAACCATCGCCTTGGCGCCGGGTACGGTGCGCATGCTGCCATCCACACGCAGCATGGGTGGACTGCCCGACGTCACGTGGAGGTCGGAAGCACCGACTTCGAGCATCTTGAGCAAGAGCTCGTCGATCTCCCGGGTCGATCCGCTACTCAGCCCGACGCCGTAGACTTGGTGTTCGCGGGGCAGCGGCGGCACGGTGGGCAGGGCCGGGGCCGCTGGCTCCGCTTCTTCGACAGAAGGAGGCCGGGGGGGAGGCGCCGGGCGACTGGACTGAAGCTCGGGAATCCCCATGCCGGAGTCGGCCAGGTCGGGAACCGCACCCGGTGGCGGGACGCGGGGGGCTGCCCGAGCCGGGACGGCGGGGCGAGCGGGCTCCGCGTCCTCGCCGCATCGATCGAGGTAAAAGACGGCGTGCACCAGTCCGACCTTGAGTTCCGAAGTGGCCCGCACCGGTCCTTGGTCGTCGAGGGCAAACTCCCACTCGGCCCAACCCGACGAGAGACCGCGACGTGCTTCGGGCGTCAACACCGGCTGCAGCAGGGCGTTGATGGACTCGGGCGTCTGCGCGTCTCCCCTCACCTCGTTCTCTCCGCTCGCCGTGACCACCACGGTGCGCCGTCCGGGTATCAGCTTGACTTCGACTGCGCCAACTAGCAGCGCCCGCTTCAGCAGTTCTTTGAGATTCATGCGCAGCACGCTCGCCTCCTCGCTAAGATTGCGAATTTATGATTGGCCATGCATTTAAGCAACGCTTTGCTCACTTCGTGACGCGGCACCCCCAAAACGCTTCCGCACTGCGGGGCGTCGAGTCACCCAAGCATTCCCCATGAAGGTGTCAGGAAGTGCTCAGGCGTGGATGTAGACGACCGTGCCCCGCTCTTTGTTGAGCGCGGAATGCCAGTCGGCCGGAACCTGCGGGTCGGTCCACTCGAACAACCAAGCGGCGTCCACGGGAGCCATGTTCACGCAACCATGGCTGCGCTCCTTGCCGAACTCGTCGTGCCAGTAGGCGCCGTGCAGCGCGTAACCCTTGTGGAAATACTGGACGAAAGGTACGTCCAGGAGAGCGAAGGAGTCGCTGCGATCCTCGTCGCCGTCCATGGTGCTGCTGACCGCCTTGTCGTGGATCATGAAGGTGCCACGCACCGTGGCCGTCGATTTTTCCGGATCGGCGAGACCGCCGCGCCCCGTGCTCACCAACGTGGCGTAGACCGGACGGCGGCCCATGTACGCCACCAGACTCTGTTGGTTGATCGAGATGTCGATCCACTTGCGATCGCCGGTCGCAAAGCTCGGAAACGAATCGCGCGGCTCGAGCACGCGCGCTGCAGGCTCGGCGATGTAGCTTCCGTCGCGGGCCTCCAGAAAGCCTCCCGGAAAGGACTCGCCGGTGAGCTTCACCCCTTCGCGATAGCCCAGGGCGTCGCCCGACTGCATTTTCCCTTGATCGTTCTGCGTGTAGCGGCGGGCGTAGCGCTCCATGACGAAGGCCACGGGCAACTCTTCGCCCTCTTCCAGCACGATACCGTGAAAATGTGTGGGCTTCACCAGCTCGAGGCGATCCAGGGCCAGGACATCCATCTGCGTACTCAGCCCATACTCGCGCCCCTCCCATTCGAAGGTTTGCGCGAGAGCAAAGCCGGCGTCCGGGCTCGCTTGCCCGGCATGGGCCGAGTAGCGGAGCCCCGACTTGACGCCGTACGGCTTGATCAGCTTCTTGCCGCCCAGCAGAAACTCGGGTGGCGGCAAAGGCTGTCCCAGCAGCTCTCGGAGCCCCGTGCGATTCGCGCGCTCGCGCCAGATGGCGACGCGCGCCGAAACGTCGCGCCCCTCGATGACCATGAGCTCCTCCAGGCTGGGTAATCGGAAGTAAAGATGAGGTGGCCGGTCGCTCGACATGGCGTAGAGGTAGGGCAAGGCCTGGCCGCGCTCCGGGCGCACCGCCGACTCCTTGACCACCGGGTGGGAGAGGTCGAGGGTGGCGCCCTTGCCAATGCACACGAAGCCCCGGGGGTTGACGCGATACCATCCGCCCTGACAGCCGGCGTTCTTGATCTCCGGGCCTCGCGCGTCCACGACGGCTCCCGCGCGCAGATAGCCATAGCGTGTTCGCTTGGGTCCAGTGTCGGTGTACACCCAGGTACGCCAGGCAATGCTCGCAAGCTTCTTCCCGGTGGGCTTGAAAGGCAGGTTGTCGCCCAGCGTGCCCAGGACACGCTCCGGCACCTGACCGTCCGTGGGCTCGACTTGCTGCTCGGTAGGCTCGGCGGCGCCGTGCTCGGCAACGACCACGACGGAACGAGGAGCCTGCTCCGCGGCCGGTGGCTGGCTTTGGGAACAGCCCCAAAGCGCCACCAGCAAAGCCAGCAACCACGATCCACGCGCGCGGGGATTCAGCACGAGACCCGAGTTAGCACAGATTCGTCCGAGGGGAGATTTCGGGGCGACAAGGCTCTCCGTGCGCGGCATGCTGGGCAGAGAGAGTCGCGCGAAATGCCCATGAGAATCACCGAGGGAGCCTGGACCCTGGTAAAAGAAATTGCCCGTCACGTGCTCAGACGCCCCGTGGTAGGCGTCGCTGCGGCGGCACGCACCGCGGACGGCCGCTGGCTCTTGATCCGGCGCAGCGACACCGGGAAATGGGCTTTGCCGGGGGGTACTCTGGAGTGGAACGAGACGTTGCGAAGCGCCCTCTCGCGCGAGCTCAGAGAAGAAGCGGGAGTCGAGGTGCTCGACGAGGGCAAGCTGGCGGGCGTGTACTCGGACCCATCGCGCGACTTCCGATTTCATGCCGTCACCGTGGTGGTGGAAGTGCTGGTCAGCGAACCGAAGCAGGATCCGCAGAATCCGCTCGAGGTGAGGGAGGTGGGCCTGTTCGCGAGCAGCGAGCTCCCCGTGGATCTATCCCACACAATGCACGACATGCTCGATCACGCCCGCTCGGGAAAACCCTACTGGGAGTAACGGATGCTACGCTCGGTCTTGTCGTGCCTTTTGCTGCTCGTGCTACCGCTCAGCGGCTGTCAACTAGCGTTCGGGGGTCTGGACGTCCAAGCCGTCGACAGCTCGGTCCAGAAACCGAGCAACGTGGCCGTGTACGTTGCGGTTACCGATCGAGACGAGCCCGTGACCGATCTGGACGAAAGCAACTTTCGGGTGTTCGAAAACGA
Source organism: uncultured delta proteobacterium (assembly GCA_963809955.1). Taxonomy (GTDB): domain Bacteria; phylum Myxococcota_A; class Polyangia; order Polyangiales; family Polyangiaceae; genus JAICQQ01. The sequence continues at coordinate 397,079 of CAWELQ010000018.1, read as the reverse complement.
GCAGCTGCTCGAAAAATCTCAGGCCAAGCTCACCTTGCTCGAACGCAGCAAGGTTGCCGTTCACCACGTCCTTTTCCTAGTCGACCTGAGCGGCGATCTGAATACAGCGAGCCAGGCCGAGCTCGCGAGGGGGATTGCCGCGTTCGCCAGGAGCCTGACTCGCGATCAGGACGTCTCGATCTTCGGCTTCGACGGCAGCACCGAGCTCAGGCGCCTTGCGGAGTACCAGCGTGGGGCGGTCAACATCGAGCCACTGACTCAGCTCAAAGGCGGGGACCCATCCCGTAACCTCAATGGAGCCGTGGTGGAAGGCCTCGAGCGGCTGGATGCAGAGCTCATGCGCACCAAGCTGCCAGTCCGGGTCGGAACCCTGGTGGTGTTCACGCGAGGACCAGACATCGCAGGCCGCACCAGCGCCGAACAGCTCCAAGCAACGCTGGACGAGAGCCACCGCGACATCTTCGCCGTTGGACTCGAGAGTGAGGAAAACGCTTACCTCGATGATATCGGGCGTTCCGGCACGTTCCTGGCCAGCACCCTCGGCGAAGTCGGCGTCACCCTCGACCACGCGGCAGTTCGGTTGGGCAAGGCCTACGCTCGTTACTACCTGCTACAATACTGCTCACCATCGCGCGCCGGGACGCCGACCGCGCGTTTGGAGATCTCCCACACCACTGCCGAGGGGGAAGTGCACACGGGAGACCTCGAAGTCGCCTTCAATGCCAGCGGTTTCGGGCCAGGCTGCGACCCTCAGGCGCTCCCGAAGTTTCAAGTGGCGGCGAAAGACCCGTGGGAAATGGATGCGAGCAGCAGCTCGAGCGAACAGGATCCTCCCCAGAACGGACACTCTTCTCGGGGGACGACGGGCACACGTCAGGCTCTGAAGCCGCCGGCCGCTGGCCCCCCTTCGCCAGAGCAGCCGCCGGCCAGGGACGACGACGAAGACGACATCGTCCCGCCCCCGAAGGAACCCGGATACGAATGAGTTGCCCGGCGCCTCCGCTCGACGGCCCGTCGAGAGGCGCACCGCGGATCATCGGCCCATGGAAAGCCGAAAGGCGACCCGGTTACCCAGATCGCCTTTTCGGGGAGTCACTGCCGATTGCCGTCGGTCGCACTGACCGACGATGCTCTCGGCCCCACGGCTTCGGCCGTCGCCAAGAACCGTGACATCCTTCATCTGTCCAAGTCGAGCTTCGACACCGAGCCCGTACAGTTCGCGCTGACTGGACTCGCATCGATCCCCGGGCGGTTTGTCCCGGGAGCTTTGGCTTCCCAGCACCATCCACACTTCGTCACGGGAGCTCATCAGATCCTGGTCAGCTCCCGGTGCAGGAATGCCGGTAAACCTCGGACGCCCGCTGTCGCCTGGGTGATGCTGCCGCTCGAGGACTCCGACCTCCAGCGACGAAAGCAATCGGAAAGCGGTAAAGGAACAGCCTTGGGTTTCGACCCCCGACCATTCCGACACGTTTGCCGATTTCACCCGGCCAAGCCGCCCGAACCACCGCGGTGGGGTGACCACCGCGGCGCCCAGACCGCTCGGACGCCTTCCACTGGCTCGAATCACCCCCTCCCTCGTTCGCGTGCGCGCACCGCGTCAACTCGTGCACGACGTTTGCGAGGTAACCGCGACGCGCCAGCCGTGACTGGGCACGATTGCGGTGGGCGGGAGAGAACCAACCAGCTTCTGCAACTCGATTATCAAAGACGAGCGCTCCAAACCTCCGCTTGATTGCCACCTGCCCCGGGAAGAACCCGAAGGCGAGGCGACGAGCCTGCGATTCACGTCGCTCGACTCACTTCAGCCCGGCGCCTCGCTCCGTGCGATGGCTATTGACCACCGACGCTTCGATTGACCGAGCTTCTGATGCTCCGTCACCACCAATCGAATCACCCCAAAGGACTCTCCGACCGGGGTCGAGATGGGCTTCCGAGACCGCGCGTGAACGCGGCTCTTCTGCACACCCAGAACACCTGTCACCAGCCAAAACCGTGAGGTGGCGTGCGCCGCTGCCTGACTGTGGCAACGACCCGCGCCGGTTGCCGTTTCGCGACCGCCACGCCCGAGCGGACACGACGACCTGCTAGAAATACGCTGCGATTCACTTTCGTGAGCGCCGCGTATTCCAAAGCAACAAATGACTGGATCTTGTAACCAACGCGGAAGCGTGAGCACGAAAACCGTGTCGGGACGAAACCTCGCTCCGCTCCCAGCCTTACGGTTGGGGCGGCAGCAGGGCTGTCTCCGAAGAAACAACCCAGCAGCAAGCGGCAGGCGACCGACATGAACATGCCGATCAGGCCCAGAGGGCCCAGCACCACACCGACCGACGAACCACGAGCCAGCGATGTGCATCAAGGCACAGAGGCCAACTCACAGCTCCGCCGAGCACTCTAGTTCACCCCTTGGTTTTCTTGAGCGTTGGAGGGCGCCCCGAAAACTCGAGGAAGCTAGGCGGCTCATCCGGCCCCGGCGCGAACCACGACCGAACTGCACCACCGAGAGTGCTTTTGGTTGCCGAACACGCGAACCCAAATGACTTTGAGCTACGCCGCACACCCACCTGCGCGTTACCGCGCAATTGGAGAGTACCGCACCTTTTTCCACGCCGCTGCTCCCCAGCCATGACGGGCCAACGAGCTACTGGAGCGTCGGCGGATTCGACTCGCGTCGGCCCGCCGCAGTGCTTTCGAACAACCTCTGCGTTCCATCCGTTCACGGTTGGATGTGCCGTGAACTTCCAGTCATGAATATGGCGCGCTGACCCCTTGACGGCAAGCAAAAAATATCGAACCCAAAGCAATTTGTTATCCACACCGCATCCACAGTTTTTCCGAATCGACGCGCCCCGAACCCCCCTTCGCCGGAGCCCAGCGGACGTCCGTAAAGACTCTCTCCCATCGACGGCCATCGCTTGGCTTTGCGTTCCTTCCCGAAGCGAGTGGCATGCCCGCGCAGCAAGCGAGGGCGCCCTTCGAGCGAGGTTTCGTCCACTCGGGCATGCCGCCGGCGCTTCCGGAGTCAGGGGTGCACTTTCGAGGTTCCCGCAAGGCGCAACGAGCGGACACGAATACTTCGAGCGCACGGGAATACTAAAGCAATAACACCACGGCGAGCGTGGTTGAAACGCGCTCCGAGTCACCCGTGCGCCTACCTTTGCCCTCCAGCGTATCCGCCCGTGGACACGCGCCCACAGCGACCTCGACCGCGCGGCGCGCGGCCGCCCGACGCAACGACCAACCCGCTACCCACTCGGTCCCTCGCTGCTCGATGGGGGCCGCGTCCGCAGTCCGCCCGCCTTACGCACCACCGTCTCGATTCTGAGACCCGGCGGGCGCGGTCCCAGCCGGTTTTCCCCCTTCAGCGGCTCGCCACGTGTGCCGTTCACAGCATTTATACTATGAGCAACTCGCGGCAAGCGGCCGCTTCCTCCGCTCCGGACCCGGTCTTCTCGGTGCCGAACGAATCGCTCGAAAGAGCCGACTCGTGTACCCAGCTGGTCGTGCCTGGCTCTCAGGACACGGTTCACCGGGCACGCCTGCTTCTGGTGGACGACGATGCAGAAGTCCGACGGGCCCTGGGACGCCTGCTCAGAGGGCAAGGATACTACGTCGACAGCGCCGCAGGCGGCAGCGAAGCCGTCGACTACGTGGACCAGAACAGTTACGACGTCGTCGTGAGTGACATTCGCATGCCGGGCATGGACGGCATCCAGTTGCTCAGGGAGATCCGCAAGCACGATTTGCATGTGCCCGTGGTGTTGCTGACAGGGGTACCGGCTATCCGAACGGCGGTGCAGGCTCTGGAGTTCGGAGCGTTCCACTACCTGACCAAGCCGATCGACCAGCAGGAGCTGGAAAAGGTTCTGGACAAGGCCGCCCGCTTGAGGCGTATGGCGAAGCTCAAGCTGCAGGCTGCTGAACTGCTCGGGCGGGGTGCAGGACCGGGCGGTGACCGAGTCGCGTTGGAAGCCAGCTTCGAACGCTGTATCGCAAACCTCTGGATGGCCTATCATCCAATTGTCGACTTCGCCAATCACACGGTGTTCGGTCACGAAGCTCTGATGCGCAGCCTGGAACCCAGCCTGCCCCACCCCGGCGCCGTGCTGGACGCCGCCGAACGCCTGGGACGCCTGGATGAGCTCGGCAGGATCGTACGCGACCTTGCAGCGGTTCCGTATGGCGAAGATGGCGCCAACGGCAAGCTATTCGTGAACCTGCACGTGACCGACCTGGCCGACCCCAGCCTGACCGATCCAGACACTGCTCTATGCCGGATCGCCGACCGTGTGGTGCTAGAGATCACGGAGCGCTCGAGCTTGGACGAGGTCAAGGACGCGCGCCACCGAGTTGCCCGACTGCGCGAACTCGGTTTCCGCATTGCGGTGGACGACATGGGGTCGGGCTATGCGGGGCTCACCAGCTTTGCGCTGCTGGAGCCCGAGTACGTGAAGCTCGACATGTCTCTGATTCGTGATGTGCACCTCAGCCCGACTAAGCAAAAGGTCATTCGATCGATGAACGACTTGTGTCGAGATATGGGCATGAAGGTGGTAGCCGAGGGCGTGGAAACCACGGAGGAGCGGGACACGCTCCTCGAAATCGGTTGCGACTTGCTCCAGGGCTTCCTGTTCGCCAAGCCAGGCAAACCCTTCCCGGAGGTCGCCTGGTGAGTTCGCGTTCCGTCTCGTCACCGCCGACGTCGGAACGGCCTGCTTGGCTGCCCTCGGCGCCAGTCGCCGGGGCCGCGCTTGCCGGGGCGGGGTCGTCCGGCACGCAGAGCGCGACGCAGCCGACCAAACCCGAACTGCAAGCGCTACGTGCGGGGCCGGGACGCCCTTCGATCCCCTCGTGGGTGGAGGAAAGCGAGAGCGACCGCGATACGGAAATCACCGACTTGCTCGACAGTTCCGCTGCCCACAGCAAGTCGCTGCCCAAGAGCTGCCCCGTGCTGGTCCGTCTGGACGGCGTGCACGCCGGACAACTACATTCGCTGGATGGCGAGCCCATGAGCATAGGGCGCCACCCCGCCAATCGGCTGCGCATCGCCGACATTGGGATCAGCCGCTTCCATGCGCGCATCTCCCGAAGCCGCGGACAGGTCTGGGTCGAAGATCTCGACTCGCAGAACGGCACCTTCGTGGTGCGCAGTTCCCCGGTCCCTACCAGACGCAAGATCAAGGAAGCACCGCTGATGGACGGCGACATCATCCACCTGGGCAGGCGAGTGGGGTTACGCTTCGCACTGGTCGACGCGCCCCAAGAAGCGTTGATGCGCCAGCTCTACGAGTCCAGCACACGGGACGCGCTCACCGGCTGCTACAACCGCAAACACTTCGACGACAGGCTCAAGGGCGAACTGGCATACGCCTTGCGCCACGGTACCAGCGTGGCGCTGATAATGATCGACATCGACCATTTCAAGTCAGTGAACGATCGCTATGGCCACTCCGCGGGGGATACCGTACTCAAGCAGACCGCACGAGCCATCAGCCAGCGGCTGCGGACAGAGGACACGTTCGCACGCTTCGGCGGCGAAGAGTTCGCCGTCATCTTGCGCGGTGTGAATCTGTCAGGAGCTGCACGTCTAGGCGAACGACTGCGTGCCACGGTGGCTGCGCTGCCCGCAGTGAGTCACGGCCACCCCATACCGGTGACCATCAGCTTGGGTTGCGCGACGCTTGCCTGCTCTGAACAGAAAACGGTGGCCGCGCTTTTGGAAGTCGCGGATCGCCGCCTGTACCTGGCCAAGAATTCGGGGCGAAACCGGGTGGTTTTTAGCGATTGACGCCGGGCCCACGACCGTCTGGCACCAGGGCTTGACCGCGGGGCAAGCGTCCTCTACCTCTGACCAAGCACCCAGCTTGGAGGCAGTGTGGCAATCAATCTCGATACTCTGAAATCCGAACGATCGAAGCTGAAGAACCGGCTGCGCGAGCTCGAGCAGGAACAACGCAAGCTAGAAGCCGAGCTCAAGAAGTTCAGACAGCAGGAGCTCCAGACCAAACGGCAGATCGAAGCACTGACCACGCTGATCGACGTTCAGGACACTGCCGACCCCAGCAAGCCCAGCCAGGGGGCCACCGCCAGCGCCGATTGACCTGACGAGCCCTCGAAACCGGCTAGCCGTCGCCATCGCCGCCTTTACGCTGGGTGCCCGCGAAGTAGCCCTCGGTGATGGTTGGTCCGTAAGGCCGAGCGCGCTGGCCGCCGGGACCGAACGCATGCACCACTTCGGCGAGACGCGGCTCGGGGGGCGGAGCCGGCACGCTGCGCGGCGACCCCGGCGCCGCCACCGAGTCCAGATGCAACGTCTGCGTAGGAAACGCAAACTCGATCCCGATGTCTTGCGCTAGCCGCATGATCTCCAAAAATACGTTGTGCCGCTGCTTGAGCTCTTCGGACCAGCTCGAGACCTTGAAGAAGAAGTACACCATGACGTCGAGCGAGCTGGCACCGAACCCCGACATGTGGACTTCGTAATAGTCCTTACGGGTGTACTCGTTCGCCACGATGATCGCGCGAATCCCCTCGACGAAGGCCTGCATCTGCTCGGGCGTGGTGTCGTACGTGATGTTGAGCGTGACGAAGGTGCGCCGATACTCTCGCTGCCCGTAGTTGTCTATGGTCGCCTCCGTGAACTTGGCATTCGGCACCGTCACCAGCGAATTGTAGAAGGTACGGATGCGCGTGGAGCGAAAGCCCACCTCCTCTACGATCCCTTCCACTCCGGCTACCACCACCCAGTCGCCGATCTGAAAGGGGCGATCGATGAAGATCATGATGCTGCCGAAGAAGTTGGCGACCGTATCCTTCGCGGCCAAAGCGACAGCGACGCCGCCTATGCCGAGCCCTGCCAAGAGAGAGCCCACGTTGACGTTCAGGTTCTGCAGCACGAACAGAGTGCCGGCGACGACCGTGACTATCTTCAGAGCCTTGCGGAGCAGAGGTACCAGCTGATCGTCGAGCTTCGATTCGGTGTGCGCGGCCTTTTCGGCCATGCGTTCGGCGATCACGTCCACGACCTTGTAGATGGCCCACACGATCGAAAAGACGACCATGATGCGTACCGCCACCTCGAGCGCCGTGGCGAGGCCCGCGGGCAACCCCAGGTGCGGATACGACAGCCGCAACAGGGCCGCCATCACGATGGTCGCGCCGGGCGAAGCAAAGACGTCCACGAGCTTGGTGGCCCAGCGCTGCCCGAGGTTCTCGACGAGATTGCGGATCCTCGCGTTCACGACGTACTCGATGATCTTCCGCACCACCAGACCCACGACCACGATCAGCGAGAGCGCTAACAGCTGCCAGAACTTCACGCCGAACACATCCACGCGCATCCAAGCGGGCAGCCGCGACACGATGCCGTCCAACCGGCTCAATGTGCTGCCGTACCGGGCGTCCACCTGCGACAGGGAAGGCGACGTCCAGAGCCAGTCACCGTTGCCGATGCGCCGCACGACGATCTGCGGCAGCTCGTCAGCTGGAGTCAATTCTGCCTTCCCACTCCGGGGGTCGACCCAGTCCGGGTCGTCGCTCAGCTGCTCCGGCCTGATAGCGACCCCTTCGGCAGCGTAGACAGCCTTGATACGCCGCGCCAGGGTCTCGAGCTCGATGGAAGTACGCCCTCCCTTTTGTAGACACATGGACGCGCGCCGGAGGTCGGTTTGCCCGGGCTCTTGCCATTCGAAGACTGCCGCGACAGCACGCCGAGGGGTCTTGCAGTCGCTGGGCGCTGCGGCTGCTGTCGCGCCGTGAACGACGAACGCGGAAACGAGAAGCAGGCTGAAGAGTGTCTTGGGCATCGGTCTCCTCCACCGGTCCACACGCATCGAAACGCATCCGGCGCCGCAGAACCTGCGTCAATCGACGCTTCGAATCAAGCGTGGCGGCAACCACTCGCCCCATTTGGCTCTCCCGGAAATGCCAGGACTTCGAGCAGCTTCGAGCGCCTGACAGGCGGCTCTGCTCCTCGGCGCGAGACTGTGCTAGGTCAACTTCGGTGTGTTTCACGCAAGGTCGACCGGTCAGGCCCCTCAGCCATGCGAGCTCGAAGCGGCTGGGTGTTTCGCAATCTAGCGGGCCATGCGTCCCTTACGAGCCACGATGTTCTTCCTCGCAGTAGCCGCGGGCGCTTATGCCACCCTGGTCGGCGCGGTGTATCTGGGCCAGCGCCGCATCATTTATCCCGTCCCGAAGGTGGTCGTCGAACCCAATGTACCCGACGCCTCGCTCGAAACCATCGTCGTTCCTGACGCCGAGCCGGTGGTGGCGCTGCATTTCCGTGCTCCGGCAGGCGGCCGCACGCTCGTACACTTTCACGGAAATGGCGAACAGCTCGGTGATCTGGTCGCTCTGGGTAGAGCCTTCCGAACTCGCAGGCTTGGTTTCTTCGCGGTGGAATACCCTGGCTACGGGCTTGCGCCCGGTGGGCCTTCGGAAACAAGCAACTACCGGGCGGCAGAAGCAGCCATCCTGTCCCTCGAACGCGAGCACGGCATTGCCCCTGGCGACCTGGTCCTGCAAGGCCAGAGCCTGGGCACCGGGGTGGCCGTAGAGATGGCACGCCGCGGCCACGGGCGGAAGCTGATTCTCATCAGCCCCTACACCAGCATGGTGGCGATGGGCAAGCTGACCCTGCCGATCTTTCCCAACGATTGGCTACTGCGGGACCGCTATCTGAACGACGACAAGGCCGCCCAGATTCGCCAACCCAGCCTGGTCATCCATGGCAGCGACGACGAGGTGATTCCCGCCAGCATGGGACGGCGCATTGCCGAACTGCTGCCGGACGCGCGCCTGCTGATCCGAGAAGGCGGACATCACAACGATCTGTTCGTGCATGGCGGTCGCGAACTCGTCGATACCATCGCCGAGTTCTCCGCGAGCTAAGCTAGTCGTCATCGCGGTCGTCGAACTCGACCACGACGGGGCAGTGGTCACTCAAACGCTCGTAGGCCAGAGGGGGTCGCCCGGGAACGAAATCGCGACAGCCGAGCTGTCCGCAGTAGCCGGTTACGGAGAGGGCGCCCGGAGCCCCGATTCCTTTCGAAACCAAGAAGAGATCCAGGAGCGCACCGGTCCCCGCGTAGTACTCGCTGCAGCGAGCACCCGGCAGCAGTGGTTCGAGCGGCAACGTCGACGCCTTCAGTAGGTCTGCGAACATCCGCAGCTCTCGCTCGCCGGAAAGCGGCGGCGAGCAGTGCCGACAGCCCATGCTGTTCAAGTCCCCCCCTACAATCACGTCGTCGTCGGGGGGCTCGCTTCTGGCCTGGGCCACCGCTTCGGCAATTCCTCGGATCGAATCGAGGCGCAGCTGGTGGTCACGCCTCTTGTTGCCGCTCTTCAAGTGGACGGAAATCAGGTGAAGGTCGAGACCTCCCGGGAACTCGAAGTAGCCACCGAAGCCGGGCCGGAGCTGATCCTTGCAGGCGATTCCATGAGGATTGACCGAATCGAATTGCCGAAAATGGCTCGCGCGGACGCGCTTCGAATCATACAAGAACCCTACGTGCTGACTCGTGACGAGCGGGCAGCGATTGAGCTCGACGCGAAAGCTGCCGCCGGTAAGGTTGTCCAGCCGCTTCGTCAGTTCTTCGAGCTTGGCGCGGGCGCGGGGTGTCGTCTTGATTTCTTGCAGCAAGACCACGTCCACGTCGGAAGCCGCCAGGGCACAGGCGAGCCAGGCGACATCGGTAGGGTGCTTGCCCGCGCGCTTGCCAGGACCGCCGTCGGGAAACCAGCGCACGTTGTAGCTCATGAGCCTCGCCTGGCCGACCTGGCGCTGCTCGGTCGAGGTCGAGACCCTGCGCTCACAATCCGCCGGGCTCGTCCAGACCGAAGCCGGCACTGGGGACACTGCCGCAGGAGCGCCACCGGAAACAGCGTCGACCAAGTAGCGCCGAGTGAGCCAGCCTTCGACGCCCCCGTCGGAAATCACCTTCAGCCAGCGGCCATCGGGGCTCTGCTGGACAATCGAGACCCACGCGCCATCCTTCAGGCGCGCCATGACATTGGTCGCGCCTCGTCGCGAGTGCAGCGGTACTCCGAGCCGGTGGCGAGCCCGAACTCGCGCTCGCGTACGCGAGGGGTGTACGGCACCGGGTCTGGCTCGGACGGCGGGAGACGCTGGCGGAGGGGCAGGCCGCTCGTGAGGGTCAGGTGTGCGCTGCGCGCCTCTTTCGCAGCCGAAAAGCAGTAGTGTCCACAGGCAGCAGTTCAGAACCCGAGTCGACAGCAACTCACTCGGCCGCATCCGCCGTCGAGGCAACTTGGGGGGCTCGACCACGCCGGATCGCCAAGATCCCCTCGAGCACGACCCACACTTCCAGAGCCAGAATGATCCCACCGATGACCAAGAGCAGGTAGTTGCCCTCAGCCAGGTAATTCGCGAGATTGATACCCATCGACAGGCCGGATACCAGGAGCACGAAGACCATCGGAATGCCAGTATAGGCCCAGGCCTTGTGATGCGAGCGATACAGCCAAACGGTGACGATGACCAATGACAGCCCGGCAAGCAGTTGATTGCTGGCGCCGAACAGGGGCCAGAGCGCACCGTCCTTGCCGCTCAAGTACAAGGCGAATGGAATTAGCACGGCAATCGCTCCGGATAGGTAACGGTTGGTGAGGGCCTTGATGTCGTAGAGCTCCCCCAGCTCGCTGAGGATGTAACGCTGAATACGCACGCCTGTGTCCAAGCTGGTGGAAGCGAACGAGATCACCATCACGGCCACCACCACTTGCGCCGGGCCGCTCGGAATGCCCAGGGCAGACAGAAACGACGCTGCGCCTACCACGAAAGCCGCGATTCCCCCCTTGGCGGCGACGGCGTACGAGCTGTAGTGCGACGCCCAGTCCGCCAGGCCCGCGCTGACGGCCAAGGTGGCTATCAAGGCGAGCAACCCCTCACCCAGCATACCGCCATAGCCAATCATGCGCGCGTCGGGCGCGCTCTTGACCTGCTTGCTCGTCGTGCCCGAAGCCACCAGGCCGTGAAACCCGCTGATGGCTCCGCAGGCGATGGTCACGAACAAGAACGGGAAGATTGCCGGCGCGTCCCCGGGCGCGATCGCGATGGCGGGCGCCGTGATGGTCGGATGCGCGATCAGAATGCCCAGCACCAGCGCAAAAAGCCCGACGAACAGTTGGTGACTGTTGATGTAGTCGCGCGGCTGCAACAGTGTCCACACGGGCAACACGCTGGCGATGAAGGAGTACGCAAGCAGCAAGATGATCCAGACCAGGCCTTCGTTGTCCGCCCCCACCAGCGGCGCCAGGCTGACGGGCAGCACCACGCCAACGGCCACCATCGCATACAGCAACAAGAGCGCCACGATGGATGGGATGAGCAGCTTGACGCGCTTCTTGTAGCAGAGCCAGCCCATCAGCACGGCGACGATGATCTGGAAGTTGATCGGAACCACTGTGCCCGGCTGTTTGACGAAGAGCGTGGCGATGGCCTTCGCAAACACAGCGATGACCACCATGATCAAAAAGAAGATGACCAGCAGAAACATGGGGCGCGCGCGCGGGCCGATCACCTTGGCGCTGACCTGCCCCACGCTCTTGCCACCATTGCGCATCGACAGCACCAGTGTGGAAAAGTCATGAACGGCGCCCATGAAGATGGACCCGAACACCACCCAGACCAGGGCGGGGACCCAGCCCCACACGACGGCAATGGCGGGGCCGATGATGGGCGCAGCTCCGGCAATCGACGCGTAGTGGTGACCGAACAGGACCACCCTAGGAGTCGGCACGTAGTCGACGCCGTCGGAAAGCTCCTTGGACGGCACCGGCTCGTCAGACCTCAACTTGAAGACATCACGCGCCAGATGACGCGAATAAAAGACGTAGCCAAGGGCGAAGCAGACCAGCCCGGCGAGGCAAACCACTGCGGCATTCATGACAAGGCGATTTTCGTGTGTCCGAGGTTCTGATCGAGAGAATTACCAGAACGCGAGCGCTGCAGCATCCCCCTGCATTCAATTGGCCAGCAAGCGCACGGTCAACTCCACCTGGCGCCCGGAATTGTAGGTGAAATTCGCCTTTCCGGGTCTCACGCGCGTGGGCTCCACCTGGCGCCCGATCTGGCGCAAGTCACGGGGTTCGGCAAGCGCGTCGTCGAGCGCCTCGACCTGGCGCACCTGGGCAGAAAGCTCGAAGCGCTGACTGCCTGCTTCAATCCCTTGGGGAGTCAGAGCGAAACTTCCCGCTCTGAGCATCAGGACGGCCCGCTCGACGAGGTGCTTCAAGAGCGCGAGCGGTTCGGGGTCCGCCTCGAACTCCAGCGGCGAACTCGTCAGTCTACCAGCGTCATCGAGCGCGATACTGAAAACCACTTTGCCCACGCGGCCCATGGGTAAGGCATGCCAGGCAGGGTCACGGAAGGCCGCGCGTGGCGCGGCCCGCGTGAAAGCTCGCCCCAGGCTGCCGACACGCGCCGTCTGCTGGGCCTGCCCGTAGGCATGGGGCGCGCTTGCCGCATTCGCGGGAGGCGCCAGATGCTCCCCGGGCGCGCCCTCCCTCGCCTGCTCAGCGTCGGATCGCTCGGCAGACTGCAACGCGGCCGGCAGCGGCGGGCCTGCCTCCGCCTTTGGCAAGTCGGCGCTCGGTTCGCTCTCGGGCGCGGGTGACAGCGCGGAAGGCACTGGAGCCACCGTCTCCGCAGGCCCCGGCTCGGGCTCCGGGGGCTTTGCCTCGCGCTCCGGACCGGGTTCGGGTTCGTGGACCCTCGCGGAAGCAGGCGCCGCGGGTGGTACCTGGGGGACCTGCGAGGGTGAGTTCTTCTCGGGCTCGGAGGCTGCTTCGGGAGGGCTCGGAGGCGGCACGTCCTTGGCAACTTGCACGAGCGTCTCCACCTCGAAGGTATCCCCGCTGAAGCGCGCGGAGGTGGGTTCCGGCTCGGATTCCGCCCCGCGCGCAGAACCGAGCAGCGCCAGGAGGCCCGCGTGCAGCCCCAGGGAGGCCAGCAGGGGAACGAGCTTGGTGAAGCCGGGCTTCATGGGGTCCGATAAGTGTGACATCCCGGCTCCCCGAGGAGTTCCTCGACTTCGCCTTCCAGTACGATTCCTGCGGCAGAGTCGCTGGATTTGTCCTGTGTGCGGCTAGCGCTGTCGGGAGCCGTCCGGCAAATCCGTCCCACCAGGCTGGCAGTGCAGCGCATCCGCTTCACTCGGCCCGCGGGCGTTCACGCTGGGCCCGAGCAGGCCGAGCAGCTCGACCTTCTCCAACGTTTCGCGCTCCAGCAGGGCGTCCACGAGGCGATCGAGACGATCTCGATGCGTGGCGAGCAGCTGCTCGGCCTGCTCGACCGCTCGGGTGAGGATCCCGCGCGTTTCTTCTTCGATGGCATGAACCGTGGCATCGCTGGTGCCACCGTCCGTGGCGACCTTCTGCCCCAGGAAAGGATGCTCGGTCTTGTGCTCGTGAAATACCGGCCCGAGCCGCTCGCTCATGCCGTAATGGGCCACCATCTTGAAAGCCATGTCGGTCGCACGCTGCAGATCATTCTCCGCACCGGAGGAAACATCACCGAGTACGATTCGTTCCGCCGCATACCCGCCCATCATGTATCTCAGGCGGGACTCCAGCTCTGGACGGGTCATGATGTGTCGATCGGGGCCCGGCGTCGATTGAGTGACTCCGAGTGCCATGCCTCTCGGCAGAATGCTGACGCGGTGCAAGGGATCGGCGTGGGGCGAGAAATGCGCTGCCACCGCGTGCCCTGCCTCGTGCACCGCCACGCGGCGCTTCTCTTCCGGGTCCAGCTTGGTTTCGCGAGGATCGCCAAGCACGATTTTGTCGAATGCCGCGGCAAAGTCACGCCCCCGGATCTCGCTGGCGCCCCGGCGCGTCGCGCTCAGAGCTGCTTCGTTGGCCAGATTCTCCAGCTCAGCACCGGTAAAGCCGACGGTGTTCTGCGCCACCGACTCGAGCTCCACATCCGCTGCCAACGGCTTGTCTCGCGTGTGCACCTTCAAGATGGCTTCGCGCGCCGCCACCTCTGGACGGTCGATGAGCACGCGGCGGTCGAAGCGACCCGGCCTGAGCAAGGCGGGATCGAGCACGTCAGGGCGATTGGTAGCAGCCAGCACGATGACCATATCGCTGCGCGTGAAGCCGTCCATCTCGGACAAGAGCTGGTTCAGAGTCTGCTCGCGCTCGTCGTGCCCGCCTCCGAGGCCGGCGCCACGCGAACGCCCAACCGCATCGATTTCGTCGATGAAGATGATGGTGGGAGCTACCTTCTTCGCCTCGGCGAACAGCTCGCGCACCCTGGAAGCGCCCACACCGACGAACAGTTCGATGAACTCCGACCCATTGATGGAAAAGAACGGCACGCCCGACTCTCCAGCCACAGCACGCGCGAGTAGCGTCTTGCCGGTGCCGGGTGGCCCTACCAACAGGATGCCCCGAGGCACCTTACCCCCGAGACGCGCGAAATGGCCGGGTTGCTTCAAAAACTCGACCACCTCCTGGAGATCGCGCTTGGCGCTGCCGAGGCCCGCGACATCCTCGAACTTCACGGGCACTTGATTTTCCCGATCGAAGCGTTTCGTACGGCCTTTCACCAGCCCCGCCAGGGGCCCGGCGCCCCCCATCGCGGAACGCCGCGAAAACCACATGAACAGGCCGCCAATCAGCAAAAGTGGCAACAGCAGATTGACGAAGATCTGCAACAGCAAGTTGGGCTCTTCGTTGACAATGTCGATTTCGACCTGCTTTTTTCTAAGCAGGGGGAATAGGTCCTTGTCGTCCTGAGCCGGCAACGTGGTGCTAAACTTGTCGACTTGCTTGCCCTCGATCGTCCGGCGCTCGTCGAGATCCCCCATCAGCTGACGGCCACGTATCTGCACGTGTTTGACATGGCCCTCGTCCACGGCGTCGTAGAAGGCGCTGTAGGGAATCGAAGGGTAGGCCCAGTCGCTGCTGGAGCCATATTCCCAGGCGAAATAGGCCATGAACAACAGGAGCGGCAAGAGCCAAGGCCGCCTACTCGGACCCGGAGACCCCGACCCGGGCTGTTTCTTCGGCGACTGCGGGCGCCAGCTTTTACCGTCTACCATTCGCTCTTTAAGGTAGTGTCGGAATCGGCGGCTGTCGATGCCTCAAGTGAATGTCTTCGTGCCCACTCCTCAGCCATCGCCCGAGGAGGCAAGCCGGCCAATCTCGTCGGATTCGAAGATGTGGGCGCCCGGGGGGAGTGTCGTGTCCAGGGCAACTCGCAGCATGGCACGCGCGACAGCGCTCGCTTCGATGGGGCGATACTTCGAAAACCTGCCTCGAAGCAGCGGAGACAAGGCCGGTAGCGTCAGCTGAGCCAATCGCTCGCCGAAGCGGCGCTCGACACGTGGTCCGAGTAACAGCGAAGGCCTGAACACGCAGACGCGCTCGAACCCGAGTCCGACCACCGCGGCCTCGCTGGCCCCCTTGACTCGGTTGTAAAAGACTCGCGAATGCTCCGATGCGCCGAGCGCGGAGACGAGCAGGAACCTGGGCGACCCAGCCTGCCTGGCGCGTTCGGCTAGCCCGACCACGAAGTCGTGGTCGACGCGCCGAAAGGCGGCGCGGCTGCCAGCTCGCTCCAGGGTGGTTCCGAGTGCCGAGTACACATCCGCCAGAGGCAACTCGGGCAGAGCGCCAAAGTCCACCTTCTGCCAGTGGAGTTTCGGGTGTGAGGACCCACGCGGCGCGCGCGCCAGTGCGATCACTTCGGAATATTCGCTGCTCTGGCACAGCTCGTCGAGCAGAAAGCCTCCGACCAACCCGGTCGAGCCGGCGACGATGGCAGTACGGCTCAACGCTGCCTCGTGAGCCAGGCAAACGCTTCGAGATGATGGGTCTGAGGGAACATGTCGAACGCTTCCAAGTAGCTCAACTCGAAACCCGAGTCGATGAGCCCGCGCAGGTCTCGCGCGAAGGTGCCCGGGTCGCAGCTCACGAGAGCCACGTGCGAGCGCGCGATGCTCGCGATGGCCCCGAGCCCTTGCTTGACGCCTGCTCGCGGTGGGTCGCACACGACGAGGTCGAACAGGCGCCCCTCTCTGGCTGCGCGCGTGGCGTAGGCAACGGCGTCCTCGGCGACGAAACGACCGCGCAGCTCTTGTTCGCGTGCGGCGAGTCGAGCTGCTCGAATCGCGCCGCGGTCGGACTCGACGCCGACCCCGCGGAGACCAGCAGCCAGCAGGGTCAGCGCGAAGTTGCCCGACCCGCAATACAGATCGATGAAGTCCGCCACATGATGGCTCGCCACCTGCTGCAGAAGCCGCTCGATGAGCGCACGGTTGACCGGCCAGTTCACTTGCGTGAAGGAACCGGGGCTCGCGTACAGGTACGTGTCTCCGCACAGCCGGTGGCGCTCGAGAGGTGCCGGGGCCCGATCCAGACTGGTAGCTACCTGATAGTCTTGGCGGAGCTTCGTCAGCAAGCCTGCGCTTTGAGCCGGTAGCCAACCCACCCCGGGAGCGAGCGCGAAGTAGAGGCCGACCGCGCCCTCACAGACGCGAACCTCGACCGACGCGAATGGCTCGAAGGCGTGCGGATCCCGGCGGGCATGCTTGCGCAACCGTTTGAGCGCCTCTTCGATCTCGGGTCGCGCTACGTGACAGCGTTTCGCTTCTACCAGGCTTCGCGATTGCTTCTGGAAAAAGCCAATCCGAGCGCGCTCACCGATCTGAAGCCTGAGGCGATTTCGATAGCCGAGCGGAGGCCCTGCCGTGGTCAACGGGACCCGTGCCTTGGCAGGCTCGAGGTGAGCCACCCTCGTCAGCGCATCCTCCAACAGTCGACGCTTGGCTTCCTGCTGAGCCGTGGCGCTCAACGCCATCAGGTCACACCCCCCGCAGGCAGCAGCTACTTCGCAAATGGGCTCGACGCGGTCCGCGCTGCCGCTCACCAATTCCCAAGTCGTGGCGCGGAGAGCACCCGTCTTGCTCTCCATTTCGGTGACACTCACTCTATCTCCCGGCAGCGCGCCGGGCACGAGCACCACGCGGCCTCGTTCCGTACGCCCCAGACCGGCACCGCCTGGCACCAGCCTTTCCACGCTGAGCACCTCCGCGCCGAGCGCACCCTCGGATTCGAACTCGGGCGTCACTGGACGAGGCTTAGCATATCGAGCCGATTTCGCCGCACCCGATCGGTGCCGACCGCTTCGGCTTCCCGGCGGGGGTTCGATTGCTCGCGGCCTTGGCCCAATTCGGGTGTTGGCGCCAGTCTAGCGAATTCTGGGTCACGCCATCGCCATGGACGACGTCTATCGTCGGGCGGGCAAACAGGGGGCTCGCCGTGTCACGGCCAGGAACCGAACACGCCGGATTCGAGGATGCGCCGCGCTTCGGCTCGGTACTGGGCGACCTCATCCTGTTCGGACTCACGGATCACGAGGGGACGACGCCGGAGTGCCACCAGGGTCTTCCCTTCGTCGGCCCAGTCGCTCTCCGGACACTGCCAGCCCGGCTCCACGAGGTCGTCCGTCTCGGGAAGCGTCTCTTGCCGCTCCCTCACGTCGAGCCCGAGCAGAGTCGGCGTGTCGCTGCGCGCCAGGGCGCTACGTGCTGCGGCCAGCTCTGGCGGCGCGAGGCCCGCACGCACCACCACCTGTTGTCTCGGCTCGCGCACACGCACTCGGACGCTCGAGGTGGGCGTGCGGGGCGAGGGCTCGTCCGACAGTGAGCCGGGTCGTGGCAGTGCTTGCACGACTCGATTGATTGGTCATCGACCCCAGATGGCCAAACAAATCGCAGCTTCTGGGGCTCAACCTGTCGAAATCGCTACGAGTTGTCTTGGTTTTGGCGATGTCTCTCTACCTGGGCAGGTTCGGCCGTCCTGAAGCAGGCGTGCAAGCGTGAGGCAGCCCAACGGTGGATGCTTTGACTCGCTCGAGCGACCACCAGGCGTGGATCGCTGCCAGGGTCAAGACCACGCCGAGACACAAGTACACGGCGCGCTGGCCATGCTGTTCGACGGCGGACCCGACGAGGGGGCCGAGCAACACGAAAGACAGTCGAAACACCAGGCTGCGCAACGAGACGAAACTCGCTCGATCACCGGTTGCAATGAGCGTCTGTTCTTCGTGATGCAACAAAGTGGACTGGACGCCTCGCACCCAGGTCAGGCAAAAGTAGTAAGCCACACCGAATACGCCATGGCTGAGCCCGAGCCCCAGGTAGCCCGTGGACACCAGTGCGATGCAGCTGAACAGGCTCACGCTGAGCCCCCAACGCTTACGCAGGCTGCTGCCCGCGAGCGAGGCCAAAGCCACCGTGTAGCTCGAGCCCGCCCAGACGAGACCCCAGGTTTCGGGGCTGATGCCTACCTCGCGCGCGTACAAGGGGACCAGCCAAACCGGTACGTAGCTGGCCAAACCCAAGACCGTGGTCAGGTAGATCACCGCGCGCAAGCGACGGTTGTCCAAAAATGCGTGGCGCACCACGCGGAACATACGCTCACCGTGAGGCAGACCTCGCGCTCGAACAACCGGTGCCTCCATGAGCAGCCTCGCGATGAGCAGCGCCCCAGCGAACACGAAGATCTCCAGCACGAACGGCAGGCGTGTCCAACGAGCATACAGGGACCCGGCGACCAGCGCGGCACTGCCCTCGGCGACCTGCCCCGCCGAACGCATGCGTCCGTACCACTTGCCGAACTCCGCCTGCCTGCCGGAGGCGCGGAGTGACTCGTACAACAGCGCGGCATCAGCCCCCGAGATGAGCGAAAAACCCGCCCCGAGGAAGACCTCGGCCCAGACGATGCCTGCCAGCGACCGAGCGGCCGCGTACACCGCCCAACCCACGAGGGCCAGCGCCGAGCCGAGTGAGAGGGCGCGACGATAACCCATGCGATCGGCGACGTAACCCGAGGGGAACTCGAGGGCGGCAATGACGAGCCCGAAAATCGCCTGCACCCCCAGAATGCTGGTCATGCTCAGCTCGATTTCATCGCGAAAGAAGAACGTGAGCACCGAAACGGGGAACAGGCTCATGTGCAACGCATGAAATGCGCATAACAAGACCGGGTTGTACCTGGCATGGTTCACATCGGGCATAGATCACCCCTGAAGCTCGGCCGTCCTCGTGACTGGAGGTCGGCGAACAAAATGAAAAAGGCCTCCCAGGCAGAATCACCTAGAAGGCCAAAATCGCTGGATTTCTTGCTACTTCTAGGCCATGGGCTTCCCTACGATTCGAAGCATGCGAGCTTCACCACTGGCGGTGCCCTGCTCACATCGCTCACATCGCGCGGGCTTCCAGGACTCGACAAACCTGCGAGGCGGCGTAAGGCCGGCCCTGGGATGTCTGGAAGTGGAGACCGCGGTGACCATCGACTAACTCCTAGCCGAAGCATTGTCGCAGAACAGCATGATGCATCGCAAGCGAAAAATGGTGACGGCGGCCCAACAGGGCGCGTGTTGGTAGAAGCAGCTTCTTGGGTCGCTTCCCGCACCTCAACCGAGGATGCCCGGCACGATGTTCACGGGATCACCGATACCGACGAGCTTCTCGTCGAGACCCGAATGACGGAAAGTCAGTGTGTTCGGATCGAGCCCGAATAGATGCAGCACAGTGGCATGAAGATCGCGCAGCTGTACCGAATTTTCCACGATGTTGTATCCAAAGTCGTCCGTCTCGCCATAGACGACACCCGTGCGGATGCCGGCGCCAGCCAACCACATGCTGAAGCAGCGCGGATGGTGATCGCGACCCTAGTCGTCGCTCGTCAACTCACCCTGACAGTACACCGTGCGCCCGAACTCCCCTCCCCAGATGACGAGAGTGTCTTCGAGCAGGCCTCGCTCTTTCAGATCGGTGACGAGCCCGTAGCATGCTCGATCGATATCGAGGCACTGCCGCCGATGGTTCCGGGGCAGTCCGAAGTGGGCATCCCATCCCCGGGGTTCCCGCCGCCTTCCCTAGTGAGGTCTTGCGCAACCTGACCATCCACCAGAGCGCGGCGCAAACACGATCCGCTCTGCAACCGTTAAGGCCCTCGAATGGTTAGGTCCTACTGCGCCGGCCGATCCTCTTGCTGCGGCGGGCGGCCTTGGCCGGCTCGCGACGGACTTCCCCATTCGCGGGCCCTTAGCTCGTTGAACAAGGCGTGGAGCGAGCCCCTCCTGGCGCGTTCCGTGTCCAGCAGAGGAGGCGCTTCGGATTTCATCCAAAGTGTGGGCCATCGACCCCAAGCGCCCGCGTGCAAAATTTGACCGCCGATTCGCTGCAGTTTGTGATAGCTGGGCTTACGGATGAGGCAGGCACGTACATCATGACTCCGACGCCAAGGAGTCTCGGGCGCAGATGCGATCCAACGCTCGGGGCGCCTCTAGAACCACGCGGCAACTCGCACCATGTCCACTGATTCTCAATCCCCTGCGCCACGAAACGCGTCTGCACCGGCGGAGGCGCAGCTCCCGTCGATCTCCGTCGTCGTCCCGGTCTACAAGGAGGAAACGAGCATTCGCCCTTTCGTTGAGCGAACCTGTGCGGTGTTGCAAGGGCTGGGCGAGCCCTACGAACTCATCTTTGCGCTCGATCCGTCTCCCGACAGAACCGAAGAAGTGATCGTCGAGGAGATCCAGCACAACCCCGCGATCAAGCTGCTGGTCTTTTCGCGGCGCTTCGGTCAACCCGCCGCCACGATGGCGGGCATCCTGTATTGTCGAGGGCGCACTTGCGTGGTCATCGATGTCGATTTGCAGGATCCGCCGGAGCTGATAGCGCCGCTGTACAGCAAGCTGAGTGAAGGGTTCGAGGTGGTTTACGCCAGACGCCGCTCGCGCAAAGGTGAGACTCTCATCAAGCGCATGATCTCGTACGTCGGCTATGCCGTGATCAATCGCGCCAGCGATGTTCGCATTCCCACCAATACTGGTGACTTCAGGATCATGACTCGCAGAGTCATCGAGGAGCTGCGCAGACTCAACGAGAGCCACGGCTTTTTGCGCGGTCTGGTCGCCTACGTCGGATTCAAGCAGAGCTTCATCGAATACGACCGGGACGAGAGGTTTGCCGGCAAGGGCAAATACAACCGCCTCACGGGGTCGTTGAAAATCGGCTTCAACGGAATAGTGAGCTTCAGCGGACGGCCACTGCAGATGATGTCGCTTCTCGGCTTCTTCGTTTCGCTGTTCAGCTTTCTGTTGGGCGCTGGATACGTCGTCCAGAAGCTCGTCGGAGTGAATCTCACCCCAGGTCTTTCAACGACCGTCCTCGTGGTCAGCTTCTTTTCCGGCGTGCAGCTCCTAGGGCTGGGCCTGATGGGGGAGTACGTGGGGCGCATCTACGACGAGGTCAAACGCAGGCCCATGTTCATCGTCGACAAAAAGGTCAACTTCGGGGAAAACGAGTCCCAGCCTCCACCTGGCTAGCGGCCTCCCCCTTTGGTCGCATCGTGTCGGCTTCATGTTCCACGCTTCTCGAAGGGCTCGCCCAGGCGGCCAGGTCGGGCGGTAGACGAGCCACGGAGGTCCTTCGAATTCCCTCTTTTGGGCTTCCCCACGGAGAGGCGGTTGTCCCGCCAAATGGGGCGTGTAAGGCTAGGCGCTGGTGCGTGGTGGGTTGTCGAGCAATAACGGGCGGTTGGACTAGCGAGGTCGAGTGAGGTACTTGGTTACGGGAGCGAGCGGCTTCATCGGTAGCAATCTGGTCGACCGCCTACTGGCGGATGGGCACACGGTCGTCGGCTGTGACAACTTCTCGACCGGCCTCAGGCAGTTCCTGAAGGCCGCCCTCGAGCACCCGGGCTTCGAGCTGCTAGACGTGGACCTGATGTCCGGCGAGGGCGTCCGCGAAGCGATGCAAGGCTGTGACGTCGTGTTTCACCTGGCCGCTAATGCGGACGTTCGCTTTGGAACGGACGCGCCGAAGCGTGACCTGGAACAGAACACCATCGTGACCTTCAATGTCCTGGAGGCCATGCGAGCGGCGGGTGTCAAACGCATCGCCTTCTCGTCCACTGGTTCGATCTACGGGGAAGCCACGACCATTCCCACCCCCGAGAGCGCCCCCTTTCCCATCCAGACCTCCCTGTATGGCGCCTCCAAGTTGGGAGCCGAAGGCTTCATTGCCGCTTACTGTGAGGGGTTTGGTTTTCAGGCGCATATCTTCCGCTTCGTCTCGATTCTCGGCGAGCGGTACACACACGGCCACGTCTACGATTTCGTGAAATCCCTGCTCCACAACCCGGAGGAGTTGACGGTGCTGGGCAATGGGCAACAACGAAAATCGTACCTGTATGTACAGGACTGCATCGAAGCGATGTTGCTCGCACTCGAAAAGGCAAACGACAAGGTGAATATCATCAATCTCGGCACCGATGATTACTGCCGGGTGCTGGACTCCGTCTCTTGGATCGGCGAGCGCATGGGTGTACAGCCCAGCATTTCCCTGACCGGGGGGGATCGCGGCTGGATCGGGGACAACCCTTTCATCTTTCTGGATACGGCGAAGATCAGAGACCTGGGCTGGAAGCCCAAGCTCGGCATTCGTGAAGGTGTGGAAAGAACGGTCGACTATCTGCTCTCGAATCGCTGGGTTCTGGAGGCACGCTCGTGAAGGTGTGCGTCTACGGGCTCTGGCAGCTCGGGTCGGCGCGCCCTTGGCCCGAGCGCTCGATGACGGCGTTCCCGTGGCGGGAGCTGCCCGAGCAGCGCGCGGATCTCGAAACCGATATTCATACACTGCGACGCATCGTGCCCAAGGAACGCGGCATGCATTGGGGAGACGAGTAATGGAGCACCAGGTCGGCATCGTCGGTTGCGGCTTGATCGGGCAGAAGCGCGCGCGGGCGCTGGGCAGAGCGCGGCTGGTGGCGTGTGCCGACGTGCACCTGGAAAGGGCCGAGCAGCTCGCCCGAAACGCTGGAGCCTTGGCCAGCGCGAGCTGGCAGGAGGTGACGAGCCATCCGGACGTTTCGCTGGTGATCGTCGCCACCACCAACAATCTCTTGACTCCCATCACCGAGGCAGCTCTCGAATCGGGAAAACACGTGCTCGTGGAAAAACCCGCGGGCACTTCGCTTGCCGAGCTAGAAAGGCTGTGGGCGCTTCAGCGGCAGAGCGGACGGCTCGTGAGGGTCGGGTTCAACCATCGCTACCACCCGGCGCTGCTGCAAGCCAAGGCGCTGTTCGATGCGGGTGAGCTCGGCGATATGATGTTCGTGCGCGGGCGCTACGGTCACGGAGGCCGCATCGGCTACGATCGCGAATGGCGCGCCGACCCCGCGCTGTCCGGCGGTGGCGAGCTCATCGATCAAGGAGTGCACCTCATCGATCTGTCGCGGCTGTTCTTGGGCGAGTTCGCCGCCACTTTCGGGCAAGCAAAGACCTACTTCTGGGACATGCCCGTCGACGACAATGCGTTCATGGTTCTCTCGGCCCAAGGCGGCCAGACCGCGTTCTTGCACGTGAGCTGCACCGAATGGAAGAACCTGTTCTCCTTCGAAATCTACGGCAAGAACGCCAAGCTGCACATCGAGGGGCTAGGGGGCAGCTATGGCGTCGAGCGGCTCGCCTACTACAAGATGCTGCCGGAAATGGGCCCGCCCGAAACCACCGTCTGGGAGTATCCGCGCGGCGATCAGTCGTGGCTGCTGGAACTCGAGGAGTTTCTGCAGGACATCGAGCAAGAACGCCAGCCGTCCGCGGGGCTTCCCGATGCGCTCGCTGCCATGCGCGTCGTCGAGGCCGTTTACCGAGGGGGTACGCCTTGATCATCACGCGCAGTCCGTTGCGAATCAGCTTGGGAGGCGGCGGAACCGACCTGCCCTCGTATTACGAGAAGAAGAGCGGCTTCTTGGTGGCAGCTGCCATCGATCGCTACGTCTACGTCACCGTGATGCGCCCCTTTGCCCCGGGCATCTACCTCAAGTACTCGAAAATCGAGCACGTCGACCAGGTCGCCGAGGTTCAGCACCCCATCATCCGCGAAGCCCTCGGCTTGCTGGAGCTCCGCACCCCCCAGATCGAGATCACCACCCTTGCCGACATCCCCGCGGGCACGGGGCTCGGTTCTTCGGGGAGCTTCACGACAGCGTTGCTCAAGGCGCTCTACGCTCACCGCCGACGCTTGTTGCATCCCTATGAAGTGGCGCGGTTGGCTTGTGAGATCGAGATCGAGCGGCTCGGGGAGCCCGTAGGCAAGCAAGATCAGTACATTGCCGCCTATGGCGGCATCACCTGCTTCGACTTCGCCCAAGACGGCAGCGTCGAGGCCCGGCCGCTCGAATGCAGCATGGACACTCTTTTCGATCTGGAAGACAACCTGTTGCTCTTCTTCACGGGATTCTGCCGGAGCGCAGGCGGAATCTTGCAAGATCAGAAGGTTCGTTCGGAGGCAAGCGACGCCCAGATGATGGCCAACTTGGACTATGTCAAGGAGCTCGGCCTGCGCAGCAAGAAGGCGCTCGAGTCCGGCGCGTGCAAACAATTCGGTGAGCTGATGCACGAACACTGGGAACACAAGAAGCGACGCTCGCAGCGAATGAGCAACCCACAGATCGACGAGTGGTACGAGCTCGGGCGGGCCAACGGAGCCGTCGGCGGAAAATTGGTCGGAGCCGGAGGGGGTGGGTTTCTGATGTTTTACACCGAAGATCGAAAGCGGCTGCGTCAAGCTATGTCGCACGCCGGCCTGGACGAGGTCCGTTTCCGCTTCGACTTCGAGGGCACCAAGGTGCTGCTCTCGTGATCCCGCTGGCCGTTTTGGCGGGCGGATTGGCGACACGCCTGGGTGCCGTTACCGCAAAGATTCCGAAATCGCTGGTAGAAATTGCCGGCGAGCCCTTCATTTCGCACCAACTGAGGCTGATCCGCTCCCAAGGCGTCGAACAGGTCGTCCTGTGCGTCGGACACCTTGGCGAGCAGATCCGAGCTTTCGTGAAAGATGGGCGCCAGTGGGGCCTCGAGGTTGCGTATTCACCGGACGGAGACAAACTGTTGGGAACGGGCGGTGCGCTCCGGCGGGCCCTCCCGCTGCTTGGTGATCGGTTTTTCGTGCTTTATGGCGACTCATACCTCGAAGGTGATTTCGAAGCGGTGGCGCGCGCTCATTCCGACAGTGGGAGGTCTGCGCTCATGACGGTGCTTCGAAATCACGATCAATGGGATCGCAGCAACGTGGTGTTTCGGGACGGGTGCATCCGACGCTACGACAAGACCGAGAAGACCCCCGACATGCACTACATCGACTGGGGTCTCGGCGTACTGGCGAAACGGGCATTTCAGGAGGCCCCCGAAGCGGAGGCCTTCGACCTGCCCTCGCTGTATCGGCGGCTCGTCGAGCTCGATCAGCTCGCTGGTTTCGAGGTTACAAAACGCTTCTATGAAATCGGATCGACTGGAGGAATCCGAGAAACAGAAGCGCACCTGCTGGCAAATCGAACGGGCAAATCCGTTTGAACGGGCCCAACGTGAAGTGAGCTTATTCTTCAATGACATACTCGGTTCAGTACCTAGAGGAAGCTAGCGAGGTCATTCGCGGTCTCGAGCGGGATACCATCGAGCACATCGTGCGCTTGCTGGTCGAGTTGCGAACGCGCGGCGGGCGGCTCTTCTTGCTCGGCGTTGGAGGGAGCGCTGCCAACTGCTCGCACGCGGTCAACGACTTCCGCAAAATCTGTGGCATCGAAGCGTACGCCCCGACTGACAACGTTTCCGAGCTCACCGCTCGCACCAACGACGAAGGGTGGGCATCCGTATTCGCCGAGTGGCTCAAGGTCAGCAAGCTCGGCGCAAACGACCTGGTCTTCGTGTTCTCGGTGGGTGGCGGCAATTCGCAGAAGAACATCAGCCCCAACCTCGTCAGCGCACTTCGTCTCGCCAAGAGCGTTGGCGCAACGGTGTGTGGCGTAGTCGGACGTGACGGCGGGTATACCGCCAAAGTGGCAGATGCTTGCGTCGTGGTTCCCACGGTGAACCCCGAGAACGTGACCCCGCATACCGAGGCGTTCCAGGCCGTCATCTGGCACCTGCTCGTGTCGCATCCCGAGCTCAAGGCCGCCCCGACCAAGTGGGAGTCGACTCGCTAGTGGCACGCGCCGTCTTTCTCGACCGTGACGGCGTCATCAACCGTGCCGTCGTCCGTGAGGGGAGGCCCTACCCTCCAGAACTCCCTGGGCAGTTCGAGCTTCTGGAGGGCGTACCCGCGGCCCTGGAGCGGCTCAGGGCCGCCGGTTATTTGCTGATCGTGGTCACCAATCAACCGGACGTCGCGCGAGGCAAGGTCAAGCAAGAAACCGTCGAGGCGATGCACCGGGGTCTTCGTGAAAAGCTGGCCCTGGACGAGATTGTGGCCTGTTATCACGATGGGGATCATTGTGCCTG
This sequence comes from uncultured delta proteobacterium, assembly GCA_963809955.1. GTDB lineage: Bacteria > Myxococcota_A > Polyangia > Polyangiales > Polyangiaceae > JAICQQ01. The sequence goes on along the minus strand of CAWELQ010000018.1, from coordinate 370,753 downwards.
CCGAAAACCGAAGCCGGGTACCCTTTTGGAGGCGGCGAGGCGACATCAGCTGGAACTCGGGCACTCCTTCATGGTTGGGGATCGCTGGCGTGACATCGAGGCTGGTCAGCGCGCTGGCTGCCAATGTTTCTTCATCGACTATGGCTACCAAGAGCAACAACCCATCCCTCCTTTCATGCGCGTGACATCCCTGGCCCATGCCGCAGAATGGATCATCAATGCGGGGCCGGCCGAGAGCTGGTCGTCCGCCGCGAGTCTGGACCCATGAAAACAATCACCGACCTGAAAGTGAAAATGTTCGCCGACGGCGCCGACGTCGCCGGCATGCTCGAAATGCGGGAGAAACCCTACATCCAGGGCTTCACTACCAACCCTACCCTCATGCGGAAGGCAGGCTTGACCGACTACCGTGGTTTCGCCCAGTCGATCCTGAGCCAGATCACCGATCGCCCCATTTCGTTCGAGGTGTTCGCCGACGAGTTCTCCGAAATGGAACGCCAGGCGCGTGAAATCGCCGCTTGGGGGGACAATGTGTACGTGAAGATCCCTGTGACGAACACACGGCGCGAGCCCAGCTACGAGCTCGTGCGCTCACTGTCGCGGCAAAAGGTCAAACTCAACGTGACGGCGTTGATGACGGTGACCCAGGTTCGAAGTGTGGTCGACGCGCTTCACGGCGGGGCGCCAGCATACGTTTCGGTCTTCGCAGGTCGCATCGCCGATACGGGCCGGGACCCCGTCCCCATCATGAAGGAGAGCTTGGAAGTCGTGAGCCGCGGGAAAGACCTGCAGCTAATGTGGGCCAGCGCGCGCGAGCTTCTGAATATCTTTCAGGCGGACAGCGTGGGCTGCCACATCATCACGGTGACCAACGACATCCTGAAAAAGCTCCCGCTGATTGGCAAAGATCTGGACGATTTTTCGCTCGATACGGTCAAGATGTTCTACGCGGACGGACAAGCAGCTGGTTTCGTACTCTAGATGACCGAGCGTGATTCTCGGTCAGTGACGTCCCCATTCCCGTTTCCGCCTCCCATGGGTGCCCCCGCGACGCCCGAATGGACCGGCGCGGGGTTTCGCCTCGCGGATCGCGTGTTGCCCGTACTCGAGTACAGCGACAATGCCGACGGATGGTCGGACGAGCTCACCGAGCTCCACGAAGAAGCCGCTGGCGATGCCCATCCCATCGACGTGGCATCTCGCGAGGACGCGCTCGACCAACTCGAGGCGCACCTGGGAAAGGCCAGCGCTTGCACCTTGCTGGAGATTGGTTGCTCATCGGGGTTCATGCTCAAGTCCATGAGACGACGATTTCCCGAGGCCACGTTGCTGGGCGCCGACGTGGTTCGAGAGCCACTCTATGCCCTGGCCAAGGAGTTGCCAGGCGTTCCGCTGATGCGCTTCGACTTGACGCGCTGTCCGCTTCCTTCTCAGTCATGCGACGCTGTGGTCATGCTGAACGTTTTGGAACACATCGCCGATGACGTAGGCGCTCTGGCGCACGCCTACAGAATCCTCAGGCCTGGAGGAATCCTGGTCGTCGAGGTCCCGGCCGGGCCGCATCTGTTCGACGCCTACGACAAGGCGTTGATGCACTTTCGCCGCTACCGGCTCCGGGAGCTGATCGAGAAGCTGCGGAACGCCGGCTTCGTGGTGGAGCGCAAATCCCACCTGGGGTTCTTCGTGTACCCTGCGTTCGCCGCGGTCAAACGAAAAAACCAACGCACGTTCAGCGAGGGTAGCGACCTGAAAGCGCTGGTGCGGACCCAGGCGTCGAAGTCGTCACGCAGCAGGCTGCTGTCGCTCGCGGTCCGTTTCGAACGCCTGCTGGGCAAGCGTGTGAGCTACCCGACGGGTATTCGCTGTCTGGCCGTGGGGAAGAAACCCTGAGGTCGGCGCTTCACCTCACTCAGCGAGCTGGCGGCCGCGCTTTCCCAGCGGAAGGAAGCCTCTCGAACAGGGCTTGTGAGCCGCTCAGGGCAAAGGCACTGTGGCGTGCGATGAGAACACGTCGGTAGCGCGTCACCAGTAGATTTCTCAGTGTCGGGGTCGTGATCCCCCTGAAGGGACGCTCGACCAGAACCGCTGCCATGACGAAACGAGGGGGCGAGCGCTGGAGCTGGTCGACGTAACGTTGATAAGTGTAGCCAAAGATTGAACCGAAGTACCCCGATGCTGCGATAGCGTGCACCGTATCACCCGAGTCGACGAGTTCCCCCCGATAGCTCGTCTTGAACAGGTGGGTACTCTCTCCAAATATCGGTTCCCCGTGCGTGACGCGCGCCACCTCGTGCAAGAAGTTGCGAGCTTGAGAGCGACGCTCGTGAGCTAGCTCGTAGTCCTCGAACAAAGCCTGCCACGGCAATGCGATCAGAACCGCCTCGAAGATCAGCAGCCTGATCGGAACACCCCAGGGATGCCGTTTCCCGAGCGCGTGCAGCATGAAGACCCAGGCGAACACGAAGTACTCGAAGAAGTAGTGCAGGCCGCCGGCACCTGCGTTCCTGAAGTATCCGTAGGCCAGCGCGCCCCACATGAGCAGCAGCATCGCGATCCAGGCGGCGAGCTCGAGCCGCTGCTTTCGGAGCCGGTAGCAGCCCAGCACGAGCAACAGGACGAACACCGAAAGCGGCTCGAGGCGGGCCTCCAACAAGCTCCTCGGGAAAAGCTCGAACTGGGCCCCCGGGAAGGTTCCCCAGCCGCTCTTGGCCGTGAAGAAGCCGAAGAAGTGATCGTAGTAGGAGGTAAAGTCGCCGTGCAGCTCGATCAAGAAAGTGGGCAGCCATATCAGGGCGAAGCCAGCCAGGAACAGAACCGATCCCATGATGACCTCTTCGAGTGCGAAGCGCACTCGATGGCCCAGCCAACGACAAGCCGGTGCTGGCACGTGTCGAGGCCAACACCTTGCCGCCCGTGCCGCGAGCACCATGAACAGAAACGCGCGGCGCACTCGGTGGCCCAGCCAACGACAAGCCGGCGTTGGCACGTGTCGAGGCCAACACCTTGCCACCCGTGCCGCGAGCACCACGAACAGAAACGCAAGGACCGCGGGCAGGTAACGCCACAACGTCAACGCGACGATCGCCGAAGCAGCGCCGAGCCCGAGTTGCCGAAGTAGGTACGGGCGCTCGGACCAAGCCCAGTGGGGGCTTTCCAGTAGCTGGTGCGTCAACACACCAGCGAGACAAACTCCACAGATCGCCGTGGAATCCGAGCGCCCAACGAATAGCAACAGAGACGTCGAGGTCAGTAGAAGGTGCAGAGCGCCGGCAGCGAGCAGGGCACTGCTGAGCTTCCGGAGCATGGAGTACGCCGTGCCGAGAAGGACCAGCGGGGTGATGAGCACGAACGCCCGGGTAACGTAGTGGCCCGGCAGCAACGGTAGGCATCTCGAAATCCAGGTTTTCAGGATTCCGTCGAGAGGACCGTGGGCCATGTTGACGAAGGCGACCTCGAAAGGATCGTAGATATCGACACCTGCTCGCGAGGCGAGCACATGAAGCCATATCGACCCTTCGCGCACCTCGAGTTCGAGCGGATTGGAGCACACCACCCAAACCAGCGCGATGGAGCAACCAAACACAGCGCCGCCGAGCAGCAACATTAGAACACGAGCGACCTTGGAGCTCCGGCGGCGGTGCATACGAGCGAGAAGGAACATAGCGCAAGTCCTTCGAGCCATCATGCTCTCCGCGCCCGTGCCGTGGACCCCGGACCGCGGGCAGGTCATCGTGGACGCTATCGCGTGAGCGCACGAGGCCATTGTCAACTTGCTGAATGCCCTGGGACGCCCTACTCTGCTTGCGGCGTCTCCATGGGCAGCTTCGAGTTCTACAATGACTACGAGAAAACCGCCTACGCACTCCAGCCCGAGCTATATGGCGAGATTGCTTCCGTTCTCAATTCCGAATTCCGGGAATTCTCTCAACGGTTCGGGCATTTGCCGCGCGTCCTCGATGTCGGCGCAGCGGGGGTCGTTCCATACGACCCAGCACTGACCGAGTCGACGACGATCCTCGATCTCTTCGAAAAGCCGCCTGGTCTCGAATTGAAAGAGGGAGTGGGCTGGCGCGTTGGCAACATACTCACCGTCGACCCTGCGGAAGATAGCGCTTGGGATGTGGTGGTGTTCAGTTCGGTGCTCCACCATCTGGCCGACAAGCACAACAACGCGTTTGCAAATGTGTGCAAGGCCGCTGCTTGTGCGGCACGGCGCCTCAGGCCAGGCGGCAAAGTAGTTGTCGTCGAGTCTTGCTGCTCCCGAGCCGTGGCGTCGTTGCAGGATGCACTCTATCCCATCTACAGCCGGTTTCTGGTGCATGCGGTACGCTTCACCTATGTGCGGATGCTCTCGTTCGAGGAAGTAACTGCAGCGTTCGCCGCCGCCAACCTGGTGAACGAGGAAGTTGCCTTTACCCAGCCAGATTATATTGCACAGGTGCGCTGGCGCATTCGTTCCAAGTACTATCCACTGACCGTACGCTGTCTCAGAGCGACGAAGGCCAGCGTCTAAACCCTCGCCGGCGGTCACCTGGAAAGGTCGGCGACCGCGACCGTCTCTTTCCGAAGCCCTCGGACCACCCGCCGCTAGCCACGCACGAGCTCGAACAGGTGCTGATAGGCAAAGAGGTTCGGAGCGAGCCTGCCCAGCGAATGGTCCACCTTTTCCAGGCCACCCAGCACGAGCCTTCCCACGAAACCTGGCACCACATTTTCCCAGGGAACCGGCGTCGTGCGTTCCGAGAGGATGCGGAGCCCGGCTTCGACGAACAGTTCCCTTGCCGTGCGTTTGGTGAAGAAACGCAGGTGCCCCCGGTCCAGGATGCCCTTGTTGGTGTAATCGAATTTGCCCAAGAGCACGCTACCGCGCACCGACCAGTGCACCGTATTGGGCAAAGACACGAGCAGCCTGCCCCCACCCGCGAGAGTGCCAACCGCCTGCTGTAGCAGGCGCTTCGGGTCCGCAACGTGCTCCAACACGTCAGCGAGTATCACGACATCGAAACGCTCCGCCCGAGGGATGGGCAGCGGCTCCTGCAAGTTCGCTTCGTAGAACTCGTCCAGCTCGAATTCAGGCGTCTTCCGATCGAGAGCGGTGACGTGGTGGCCGCGAAGCTTCAGAATGTGGGCGAGCTGACCGCGCCCGCAGCCGATGTCGAGTACCCGGCGGCGTGGCGGCCCCACCAGCTCCAAGAGCTGGGAATGGGACGACAGAACGCCCTTCTTGAGACCGTAAAACGGCTCGACGTCGTATTCTTGGTGATGGCTCAGGCCAACCTCATGAAGCTGATACTCTATGACCGAGCGCACGACGTCCTTGGCATACTTGAGCCCGTTGACCGCGCAGATCTCGTCGCCATAGTACGTAGGTATTGGAACCTCCACGATACGCAACCCGGCCGCATGAAACTGGATGATGATCTGCGTATCGAAGTGGAAGTCATGCGTGTTCTTGTGAAACGGCACCTTCTTCAAGGCGGCACACGAGTAGATTCGATAGCCCGAGTGAAACTCACTCAGCGACATGCCGAGCATGGAATTCTCGAAGCTGGTGAGAATCCTGTTGCCCACGTACTTGTAAAGCGGCATCCCGCCCTGCAGCGCTCGCCCCTTCTCCATCATGCGGGAGCCAAAGACCGCATCGGCGTCTCCCTTCTCCAGGGGTTTTAGCAGTTCGGGAAGGGCTTCGGGAGCGTACTGCGCGTCGCCGTGGAGCAGGGCCACGATGTCGTATCCCTTTTCGATGGCGTACTGATAGCCTCGGATCTGGTTGCCCCCGTAACCCAGGTTGCGCTCGTTCTTGTAGACGGAGAGCTTGGCCTTTCCATGCAAGGCTTTGTAGCCCATGCCGACCAAGAACGTGTCGTCCTGGCTCGAGTCGTCGAAAACGAACACCTCTTCGACCTTTTCCCAAACCGACGCGGGGATACGGTCCAATACGGCCCGGAGCGTGCTGACGGCATTGTAGGCCACGACGAAGATAGCGATTCGCTTCTTCGCTGGAGCGACCGACGGTGATCGGTCAGTCTCCACTTCTTCGCGATACGCGCGGTCTGTTTGCATCCCTAGCGAACCCAGACTTCTGCCTTCCTGCCGAACCACCCCGCCCGCGAGCTAGCGCCAATTAGCACATGCCCGGGCGAAGCGTCCATAGTAAGATGGCGGAGCCATCGACCCCTGTCGGTTCTTGCGCCCCGCAAAGCAGGAGCGGGCGCTCTTTGGAATGCCTCATCCCGCCACGGCAATCCCTCACCCCTCGGGCACGCCGAGCGCGCTAGCGTGACCCAGAAGCACGGCGAGCCGTCCCGCAGACAAACGCATCCCGCAGACAAGCGCGCGGCGCGATTGAAGCGATGGACCAAGCGTGGTAGCCCTCTCCTAGCATGCCATGAAGGTCAGCGAAACGGCACTCCCCGGTGTGCTTCTCATCGAACCCGAGGTGTTCGAAGACAGCCGGGGATACTTCGTGACTCTTTGGTCACAGTCGAGCTACGCCCGACACGAGCTCCCGAACAGCTACGTGCAAGACAACATTTCGAAGTCCTTGCGTGGCGTGATCCGCGGGCTCCACCTTCAGCACCCGTCGGGCCAGGGGAAGCTCGTGTCCGTGGGTTGTGGTGCGGTGTACGACGTGGCCGTGGATGTGCGCCCCGATTCGCCGAGCTTTGGCCAATGGGTGGGCGAAGAGCTTTCAGAGGGAAACCATCGACAACTTTACCTCCCGCCTGGCTTCGCCCACGGCTTCTGTGCGTTGAGCGAAATGGCGCTAGTTGTCTACAAGTGCACGGCGCCCTACGCGCCCCAGCACGAGATTGGAATCGCGTACGACGACCCAGATCTCGGGATCGAATGGCCCGTCGACAGCCCCATCGTTTCGCAGCGTGACCGGGCCAATCCGCGATTGGCGCAGCTCGACCGTGCTATGCTGCCAGGCGTTTGAGCCCCGCACGGGCCAGCCAGGAGTGCCGGCCCGGTGACGCCACCAGCGGAGAAGTCGGAGCCGCGCAAGCTCGGATGCGGACGCCCCAGACGAGGCGACGCATTTTTGTTACACAACATTTTCGTGTTCGTCCAGATGAGGGTAGTCTCCAGCGCCCGTGTACGCCGCGGACCCGTTGCGCGGCAACGAACCTCGACCCCCGAAAGATCGGAAGAAGCAGAAGATCGTCAGTGTACGCAGAGTCCATTCACCAGGCAGACGTCCTGCCAATGCGCCCTCGCCCGAGACCCGTGCTCAGGCTGTTCGCCGAACAGGTTTTGCTCGAGACGGAGCAGGGAGAGCGCGAAGTCACCTGGCCGGTGTTGAGCCTGAGTTTCGACTACAATGGCCGGCGTGTCGTTCCGCGGAGTGCGAACGGCGACTTCGACCTCGCGAGTGAGGAAGAATCCGACTTCGAGTTCCGCGACACCAGGAGCGAGCTTGCCGCGCAGCAGCTGCTGGAACGCTTCGGAGCGGTGGAGATTGACTGCGTCGAAGGCTGCATTCCCCCCTTTGGCTCCGAGGCCAATTACCTGGTTTGCGCGGAGCCAAACCCGCACGCCGCCTGCTCTTTCAGCGCCCAGGCGCTGCCAGAGCTCGAGAAGCAGGGCTTCAAGGTCATCATCGAACCGGACTACCCCTACCAGGTCATCGACACGAGCCCGCACTGGTACGGCAAAGTCGAACCCAGCGAAGAGCAGCTGCCGCTCTTCGCTGAGGCTCGCATGGACTGGTTCAGTCTGGAACTGGGGATCGAGGTCCAGGGCCAGCGCTACAATCTGGTGCCAGCGCTCGTGGAACTGTTGGCGCAAACGCCCGACGGTGCCTCGCTGAACACCTTGGCGCTCTACCCTGCCAAGTTCCGCGCGCTGCACGTCGGGGACAATCGCTATCTGGCCATCCCGTGGGAGCGGCTGGAGCGCATCCTGATGGTGCTGCGCGACCTGTACGACCCGGATGGCGAGACCTCGAGCAAGTTCGACTTTCTGGGAATGCTGGTAGGTGCCATCGGAAGACTTCAAGATGCGGTCGAGGCATCTGGCGGGCAGTTGACACTCACGGGTTCCGCTGAAGCGATCGACCGGGCTGCGACGTTGTCCAGGCCGCCCCGCTGGTCCGCTCCCCCTGCCTCGCTCAACGCCACACTGCGGCCCTACCAGCAGGAGGGCCTGAGTTGGATGGAGCACCTCCGGTCGCAGGGCCTGTGCGGCATTTTGGCCGACGACATGGGGCTCGGAAAGACGCTGCAGACCATTGCTCACCTGACGGCCGAGAAGGAAGCACGGCGCACCACGCTTCCCTCCCTCATCGTCGTCCCCACCAGCCTGGTCGGCAACTGGCGTCGAGAGCTGCGCAAGTTCGCCAAGCATCTGCGGGTCGTGGTCCTGCACGGCAAGAAGCGACACGCTCGCTATGCCGAGCTCGGGAGCGCGGAGGTGGTCATCACCACGTACCCGGTGCTGATCCGCGATCAGAAGAGTTTTCTGGGTCGCGAGTATCACTACGCCATCCTGGACGAAGCGCAGTCCATCAAGAACCCCCGTTCGCTGGCCAGCCAGGTCGTCCGCCAGTTGGACGCTCGACACCGCCTGTGCCTCAGCGGCACGCCCGTGGAAAACAATCTCGGAGAGCTGTGGGCGTTGTTCGATTTCCTGATGCCGGGCTTCTTGGGAAGTCAGGAACAATTCCGCCAACGCTTTCGCATTCCCATCGAAGAGCAGGGGGACGAGGAACCCCTGGCCGTGCTCAGAGAGCGGGTCACTCCCTTCGTGCTGAGACGAGTGAAGGAGTCGGTGGCTTCGGAGCTCCCCCCCAAGACGGAGCTCGTGCGCGGAGTGGAGCTCGAAGCGGATCAGCGGGACTTGTACGAGAGCATTCGCGCCGCGGCTCACGGTGAGGTACGGACGGCGATCAAGAAGCGAGGCTTTGCAGCGTCATCGGTGGCGATCCTGGACGCACTGATGAAGCTCAGGCAGGTCTGTTGCGATCCGCGCCTGGTGGCGGTCGAGGCGGCCGGAAAGGTCGAACACTCCGCCAAGCTCGACCTGTTCATGGATCTGTTGACACGGCAGCTCGCGGAAGGCCGGCGCGTGCTCGTTTTCTCACAGTTCGCCAAGATGCTGGCCCTGCTCGGTCACAGCGTGGCCAGCCGCGGGATTCGACACCTGACGCTGACCGGCGGAACCAGCGACCGGCAGGGAATGGTCGACGCATTCGAGCGCGGCGAGGCCGACGTCTTCTTCATCAGTCTCAAGGCCGGCGGAACGGGGCTGAATCTGGTCAGCGCGGACACCGTCATCCACTATGATCCGTGGTGGAATGCAGCCGCCCAGATGCAGGCTACGGACCGTGCCTATCGCATTGGTCAAACCAAGCCGGTATTCGTGTACAATCTGATCGTCACCGGAAGCGTCGAAGAACGCATGCTACAGCTGCAAAGGAAGAAGCGGGCCCTTGCAGATACGTTGCTCAACCGGGAAGCCTCGACAATCGTGGGGATTCGCCCCGACGACATCGACGACCTGTTCGCGCCACTCGACTGACAGCTCGGTCGCATACACCCGACCATCTCGGGCGCGTTCATCGCACGCGCACGCCCTCGCTCGCTCGAGAAAGCAACTGCGCGAACCTACTGCGAAAGCACCTTGAATTCGATGCGGCGGTTCTTGTCCTTCCCGCCCGGCTGCTTCTCGTCGGCGACCGGTTCGCTCGAACCCGCGCCCCGAGTTTGAATGCGGGTTTCCTGGATGCCCTTGTCCACCAGGTACTTCTTGACCGCTTCAGCGCGCTCCTCGGAAAGCTTCCTGTTGTGTTCGGCGTCGCCTTCGCTGCTGGTGTGCCCCGAGATTCTCGATCTTGATGCTGGGGTACTTGTCGAGAAGGGCCACGGCCTCATCCAGCTTCTTGAACGAGGCGGGCAGAATGGTGGCCTGATTGTAGGCGAACAGAATGCCCTCGATGGCGCCCGAGTACTTCTTGACCTCCTCGGGCACTTCGTCGGGGCATCCGTCGTCGTCCTGGAACCCATTCTTGGTCTCGGGCTTGTCGACGCACTTGTCGACATCGTCCATGAATCCATCCCCATCCGTGTCCCGAATCGGGCAGCCATCGGGTGCCACGCCCTTCTCGTTGTCGCACTTGTCGCAGGGCAGCGGAACTCCGTCACCATCCTTGTCCAGGTCCGGACAACCATTTTCCAGGTCACCAGGCTCACGTGGACAATAGTCGTCGGTATCGAGCACCCCGTCCCCGTCCGAATCGAGGGGACAACCGTCCGGCGTCAGAGCGGCGGCGCGCGGGCACTTGTCCTCGGCGTCAATCACCCCATCGCGGTCGGAATCCGGCGGGGGCGACGGCGCTTCCGTCCCCGCACGCCCCAGCGTGAACGTCGCCCCTAGTAGGATTTCTGGATGATGCGTCTGATCGCCGTCGGCTGCGTCGTACTTCTGAGTCATCGTGTCCCGCAGGTCGAGCCTGAGGGAAACCTCGCGCCCCAGCGGCGCCTTGAGGCCCGCCCCGAGCCGGATGGCAGGATCCGAGTCGTTGCCCATGGGTTCACTGATAGCGCCCAGGATGCCGCCGCCAATCAGAATAAACGGCGTCAAGCTCATGTTTGGCAGCTGACCGATCAGGTGAGCATCGCCGCCATAGAGCATGGCGCTGCGCCCACTGTCGACCTGCGTCGGGGCAGCGAAGGCCTCGGCTTCGATCCCTAGAAATGCCAGCGGGAAGTAGGCAATGCGCATACCGAGCTCCGGCGCCGTCCCCGCGTAGGGCTCCTGAACGACGCCCTCACGTGGTGCATAGATATTGTGCTGGTCGGATGGGAAGATCAGCCCCGCGTAGAGACCGGCCTCCCAGGTGTTCGGCTCGGGTTTGTAGCGCTCGTTGTATGCCGCAAAGCCGCCACCGGACGCGTCCCCCTGAGTGCCCTGAGTGTCGGCCTGAAGACTCACGGAGCTCGTGGCTTCGGTTTGCGCATGCAGCTCGGCGGTCCACAGGAGCAGTGTGCAGCTACAGATGACGGTCTTCTTAAGCATCGCGCGCTTCCCTTTTATTGTCTGAGGCCATGAAATCGGGGAGAACTGCAGGGAACCCCACGTCTCACCCCATGAAAGTCAGCGCCCGCTTGATAGCATCGTTTGGCCTCGTCGTGTGACCAAACGCGAAGCCGCAAATTCGCTCTCGTCAGCTCTCCGGCCAAGCGACCCATCCGAAATCGGGGCCGGCGCAGATCGACGCGAGCGGCCTCGTGATGAGGCACGACGCACCTTTGCCGTCCAAGCGTACGAAAGCCGCTCGAATGGCCTCATCCGTCGGCGGGCAGCCGGCAGCGCCGCTCTGGTGGTATGATGCGCGGCATGTCGTTCGCACACTTCGGTCGGCGCTCCATGCTGGGGCTGGGGCTCGCCTTCGCTGCCATGACTTGCCAGGGCTGTGACAATGAATCATCGAGCGCCACGCAGACGAGTGTGTCGGCGAACCAGCCTGCCAAAAAGGCGCCTTCGTCCATGGTAATTCCAGTCGAAGAGAAGCCCGCGGCGACGGCCACTCCCAAGGCGCCCAAGAAGAAGCCGGAAGACTGTCCCAAAGGCAACACCCTGAGCCTCGACGATCCGGATCTGGAAGCAGCACTTCGCCTCAAACTCCAGAAAGACAAGGGCGAGCTGACCAAGGCCGACCTCCGACGCTTGACTTCACTGAACCTGAGCCAGACCAAGGTGCGCCAACTAGACATTTGTCTGTTCCCTTACATGACGAATCTGAAAGAGCTCTTCCTCGGGCCCGGGGACCTGGACGATTTGTCACCCATCGCGAACTCGACCAAACTGGAGACGTTGCGCGCCTCGTTGAATCAGGTGAGCGACCTCTCGCCACTGGCCAACATGACCAAGATGGACCGATTGGACCTGGGGCGTACACAAGTGAAGGATCTGACACCGCTCAAGGGGATGACGGCACTCACCGAGCTGGTCATCGACAGCACGCCGGTGGAAGACCTGACACCGCTCAGCGAGATGAAAGATCTGGAAAACCTCAGCATCAAGCGGACCCGAGTGAAGGATGTCAGTCCGCTCAAAGATCTGAAGAAGCTCAAGTTCATCTACGTGGCCGACACTCCTGCAGACGAGGACCCGATGAACTTCGCGCCCCTCCGAGCGAACGGCACCAAAGTCATTTCGATGTGAGTTGGTGATGAAGCACGACACTCTCTCGGCCGCGTGGCTTCTGAGCGCATCTTCCGCACTCCTTTTGGGTGCCAGCGTGGCCTGCAAGAACGAGACGGGCGCCGGCTCCGCGCCAGGCGCCACCGACTCGGCGCGCGCGGGCCTGGCGCGCGACCCCGCCGCTGCCGGCTCGGCAGCGCAGGCCGGTTCCGACAAGACCAAGGACTGCTGCATGGGTCTCAACGACTGCAAGGGCAAAGGCGGTTGCGCGGTGCCGGAATCTCACGCCTGTCGCGGCCAAAACGCTTGCAAGGGTCAAGGGGGCTGCAACGCGCATTGCCCCCAGTGAAGTTGCCCTCAATGAACACGCGCGACTGCCGTGGCCCGCTCGGGCGAGAATCCCGAATTGAGACCGCGCCAAGTCGAGCGCGGCCGGGGGCAAAACAAGCGCCGACGCCAACGCCCCTCGAGCTAGCATGACCCAGTGTTTCAGAAGCGAGTATCGAGAGGCGCCGCATGCTTCCGCTCGACTCCGGGAAGGCGACCGGATACTCTTTGAGGTCCAATGGCCGCCGAAGAGACCCGGGTTCAGCCGCTCGACGCCGAGTCCTTGATCGGCTCCACGTTGCGCGGGACCTACCTGATCACGGCAGTTCTCGATCAGGGCGGCATGGGCATGGTGTTCGTCGCCGAACACGTGCGCCTCAGGCGCAAGGTTGCCGTGAAGCTGCTCGCCAAGCACCTGGCGGACGATCAACATGCGCTGGCACGCTTTCATCGCGAAGCCGAAATCATCAGCCAGCTGAACCACCCCAGCATCGTGCAGGTCATCGATTTCGACGCAACCGACGAGGGTGAACCCTACTTGGTCATGGAGCTGCTCCACGGTGAGAGCCTGGAAGCCAAGCTCGAACGCGAACGCAGCCTGCCACTAGCGGAAGCAGTGCGCATCACCAGCCAAGCCGCCTCGGGCTTGACCGCCGCCCATCGAGCCAGCATCGTCCACCGCGACCTGAAACCCGGGAACATCTTCTTGATGCAAGTTCCCGATGAGCGCGCCTTCGTCAAGCTCCTCGATTTCGGCATTAGCAAGCGCGTAGGGGCGGGCCGGGGCCTCACCGGAGAGTTCGACATTTTGGGCACGCCGGACTACATGGCTCCCGAGCAGGCATCTGGCAAGACAGCTCTGGTCGACCACCGCGGCGATCAATTTGCGCTTGCCGTCATCAGCTACCAGATGCTCACCGGAGCCCTGCCCTTCGCCGGCAACGACGTGATGGAGATCTTGCGCCGCGTGTTGAACGACACCCCCTGCGCGCCCAGCGTGCTCAACGATCGGCTGCCCTCGAACATCGACCCGGTCATTCTCAAAGCGCTGAGCAAAGATCCCGACGATCGCTACGATACCATCAACGACTTCGCGCGCGTTCTGTCGGCCGAAAGCGGTTGTTCATTGCCGCCCAACTTCAGCGTTTCGCCGCAGACGAGTCCAGCACCCGTCGACGACCCGCCGACGGGTGTGCGCGGGACACCCTCGGCCCGCGATGCAACCGTGAAGATGTCCGCTGGGCCTCGCCCCACGGTCGAGGGGACGCCAGCGCCCATCACCGGGACCCATGCCAAGCGCGGGCGCCACATCTCGAGCGTTACGGCCGAAGCAGTGACCGATTTTCTCGAACAGGCACGGGAAGCGCTCACGGCCGGCGATGAGGAACAGGCAGTGCAACTGGCAGAGCAGGCGCTCGATCTCGCGAGTCAGAGCGACGACCCGCTAGCCCGACGCAGCGTGGCCGGCGCCGAAACTCTGCTCGCACGCATCTTCGAGAAGCGTATCGGGGGCCTGACACGCACTGTCTCCATCAATCCAGGCACCAAGTCCGTCAGCCTCTCGCCGGAGCAGGCGTTCGTACTTTCACGGTTGGAAGGCGGCGTCACCTTCGAAGAGGCGCTCGATCTGACGCCCATGCCTCGTCCGCAGGCGCTGCGACAGCTCGTCCACCTGCTGCGCGCTGGGTTGATCGAAGGCAACTGAGCCCTACAGAACGATCCAGTCGAGCCCGAGCGTTCCGATCAAGCCGAGCGGAGGCACGCCACGGGCCTCCAACGGCTCGTCCCGGGTGTTGTACAGCACCTCGAAGCGTGGGCGCACCACGTTGAAGCTTAGCTGGGTACCGAAACGCACACCGAACCCCCGCCCTCCTTGAAACCTGAGCTCGGCACCAGGCACCAAGGCGAACCAGGGGAGTGTGCCCTGCTGGCCCCTATCCAGATTCGAAGGCTGGGCGGTCACAGCCGCCAACCAGGCGTCGACGCAAACCTGTACGCGGTATTCCAACGTGTCCCTACCCCAGCACCCGCCCGATTGGACCGCGAGCACACGCGCGCCCAGACTGCCATCTGCGATGGGTACTGCCTCCGCAGTCAGGTAGTTTGCAGAAAGACGCGCAGTCAAATCGCCAGGAAAGCCGAGCTCACCACGCACGCCGGCACCGCCGGCGTTGCCGGGTGCTACCCCAAGGGCCCCCAGCAACTGCGCCCCCACGGCTGCGGATTGGAGCAACCCGGAGCGCGCTGGACGACGGGGTGGAAGTGGCGGCGGCTCATCGACACTCAAGGAGGCGCGCGCGGTCAGCTTGGCCGGTGGAAGCACGGGCTTCGGCGGCGGTGGAGGCGGCGGCGGAAACTGCGACAGATCGACCGCGCCCAGCGCCAGTCCAATCGCAGCGCTCAGCGATGCTCTCAACTCGGCGCAGGTCCCTTGGAACGCTTCGAAGCGCCTGACCGAGACCCGGCGGTCGTCGACGAGCAGCCAGAAGCGCGCCCCCAGAGGTTCCTGTTCGCCCGTCACCAAAATCCGAACCCGCCCATTGATGAGCATTTCGTCCAGCCAGCGCTCCACCTGTTCGACCAACCGATCGTGATCGAGACAGTCACCCTGGAACTGCAGCTCAATGGCTGCACCGAGCGGACGCATGCCGGAACCCAGCGTCACCTCACGCGTGCGTTGTCCGTGGCTGGGTCCGGATACGGTGGGAGTCTGCCCGAAGGCCGTGCCACTCCACAGGACGATGAGGACCAGGGCGATCCCCCCCACCTCGCAGCAGCCAGCAGCGGGAACGTTTCCCAGGGGCGCCGCCGATGAGGTCTTTCGGGGCCCTGCGCCCGTGGACTTCTGCGCCAGCCCGCCCGTCGAATATTCGCACCTTGCTCGGCCCGAAGCTCAAATTCCTCGGAAATGAAATTCTTAGCTGTTATGAAGGTTTTTGAAGAGCCGGCAATCCAACGCACAGGTACACCGAGCACATGGCAGAAAGCCAGGCCCAGTCGGAGCAGCGCCTCGATGCAGGTGAGCTGTTTCGCCGCCACGGCCGCTTCGTGGCGAATTTTCTGTGGAAGCTTGGGATAGGTGCGCAAGAAATCGAGGATTTGGTTCAGGAAGTGTTCGTAGTAGCTCACAAAGGGGCGGCTTCGTCGAGCGCGAGGCTCGCCCGACGACGTGGCTGGCAGAAATAGCGGTAAGAGTTGCCTCCACCCGTCGACGCAGCCTGAGTCGGGCGCCGCAGCGAGTGGAGGTGGACGATGCTGCCGGTTTGGCAGCGAGCACCCCCAGCCCGAGTGCCCAGGCAGAAGCCTCCCAGGGACTGAGCCGCGTGCAGAGGGCGCTGGACGCCATGGATCTGAATCATCGCGCGGTCTTCGTGCTTTACGAGTTGGAAGGCGAGAGCTGCGAAACGATTGCCGACATGTTGGACGTGCCTGTTGGCACCGTTTTCTCGCGTTTGCACACGGCGCGGAAGAATTTTCAGAAAATGCACAACCGATTACTCACCCTCGACAAGGCAAGGAGGAGCGCATGAGCGCGCCCAAACGGCTGCTCGAAGATCCGACAACCGTGGCGGACTTGCGTGCTGATCTTCAGGCAGCGGCTCATCACCAGGTTACTTACGATCTTTCCGCGGGGCTGACGCGTTTCGAAGCAGCTCTCTCCAGCGGGGTGGCGAGCGGCGGCAGCTCGATGGCCGGGCTGAAGTCGACCCTAATCAAGCTCGGTGCCGTAGGGGTGGTCGCAGGAGCGGTCGTCGCAGGGCTGCTCTACTCCGATGGTGGATCGAACGAACCCAGTGCTGTCTCGGCTCCTCAGCGGGCGAAGCCGAAGGTCACTCCTCCGCCAGCTTCCAGGGCGCCTCAGCCCAACGACCCGGAACCGGTCGACCAAGCCGCGCCAGTGGCAGAAGCCGCCGTGACACCATCCTCGGAACCGTCTTCGCAAACAGCAGTACGCAGACAGGCGCGGCCTAACCATGGCAAGCCGAGCGCGTCCGCCGAGCCGACCCGAGACGAGCTTCTGGCGCGTGAGGTCGCCGAGTTGAGGAAGATCCGCAGCACGCTGGGAAGCGATCCGACCAGAGCGCTGGCCATGGCCAACGCCGGGCACGTCGAATTCCGACACGGAGTGCTCTACCAGGAGCGCGAAGCGCTGGCGCTGCGGGCCCTGCAGGCGCTGGGGCGGCGCTCGGAGCTCGAGGCCCGTGGTGAGCGCTACCTGCAGGCCTTTCCGCACGGGTCTTTTAGCGGCCAGGTCCGCCAAATGCTCGGGAGAGCGGAAGGCCCGTAGAAAAAAGACGCCCTGCCGTCGCGTTTCAGCAACTGACTCGTCCCGTGCTACGCTTGCACGATGTTGCCCGTGCGACTGCTGTGCGTCGCGGGCTTGGTGGCGGCCTGCCAACCGAGCGAAGTCGTCGGCTACGGTGAATTCGATTCAGAATCTCCGGGTCCTTCCGTGTACGAACGCCTGGAGCTGGTGTTCGAGAATGAAGCGATCACGAAAGACCGCTTTCTGACGTATGCCCATGTCACGTTCCGTCAGGGGGTCGAGAGCTTCACGGTCGACGGCTACTACGACGGCACGGATAGGAGCGGCAACCACGTCTGGCGCGCCCGCTTCATGCCGAATCGACCTGGAGTGTGGCACTACAAGTGGGATCTCGGCGAGCAGCATGCAGAGGGGGACATCCCTGTTCGCGAGCGGCGACATCCGAACAATCACGGCCATGTGCACATCGACACGACCACCCCCTCGGTGCTCTGGTACGACGACGGTAGCACGCACTACTTCTTTGGGGGCAAGTGGTTTTCCGCAAAGAACTACGGACCGCCAAGCAAAGGAGGCGAAGAGAACGATCGCGTGGAGGACGGCTCGGAGCACGACGCCTATGTCTCCGACGCCCAGTTCGAGCGGTACATCGACTTGATGCAGAAGAACGGGCACAACGGCACGCTGCTGAAGATCGGTCTGTTCCCGCTCGAAGACGACAAGATCAGCTGGGACCTGGCATGGATCCGGCGTGCGGAGCGCTGGGTCATGGCGATGCAACGCCGCAACATTTATTGTCAGATCAATTTCTTCGATCCCTGGTCACGTACCAAGGGGTCGTGGTTCGACTACTCGGAGGATCCGACCGAGCACCTCATCGACGCCTGGCACCCGGGCGATGAAAAGGCAAAGGAGAACTACATTCGCTACATCGTGGCGCGTTTCGCGGGGTTTTCCAACGTCTACTGGGAGCTCGTGAATCGAGCCGATTTCGCTGGCGAACAGGCGGGCCAGGACTTCGTGGAGCAAGCCAATGGCGATTCGACCTCCGGCGGGTCGAGGCCAGGCTACCTCGAATGGCTACGCATGTACGATCCCTACGACCTACCGGTGGGCGCTTCGGACGTACCGACCGCGCGCCGCATGCCCGATGTGGACATCGAGTTCCCTCGTGTGACCAACCCGCCCCCGCGATCTGATTCGAGGCGCGCGATGCTGCTCAATGAGCTGGTTCACGCTTGCCTCGACCCCGACGGCAAGACCGCTCCCGCGCACCTCGACAGAGTCATCAGAGACCCGCGGAACCGCCTCTGCTACCGCTCTTCTTTTTGGCAAGCCTTCGTACTCGGCGCGTTCGGTACCAACGAGGCAAGCTGGCTCGACCTGCGCAAACCGCTGAACGACGCAGTGCTCGACGTGATGCACGACCAAGGGCAGCTCCATTCCATCGTTGACAGCCTGAGTACGCCGGTGAGCCAACTGGTCTACGATCCAGGCTTCGTCGAATCAGGCAGTGGACTCGTCGGAACTCGAGCCAAGCTCGGCAAGACCTACGTGTCGTACTTCTTGCATGCTCGAGAGCCCGAGCTAGTGCGGATTCGGCTACCCGTCGGGCAGTACAAGTATCAGTGGCTGTACCCCGGCGAGGAAGATCCGTTGCGAAACCAGACGGGTGGTTTGAGCACGACCGAAGAGGTGGTCGACTTGCCTCGGCCCGCGTTCGAACGAGATCTCGTCTTGATAGTCGAACGCGAAGGGGCAAGCCAACCGATCCCCTGAATCTGGCACCGAAGTTGGCGAGATCAGTTGGGTGCGACCTGTCCATACATGCACTCGAGCGCAAGCGAACAGCGCGGCACGAAGTCGCGCCGCGTCAACTTACACTGGTCATAAACAATTGAATCGAGGGCGGCTGCACGCGTGACGGACAGGCGTGTGCGAAAGCAAAGGTTGTCAGCAAAAAGCTCGACCCAAGCCGCGATTGCTACTAGCAAGAGCAAGATCCGCGGGTGGGCTCGCTAGACTGTTCGGGACCGCGCGGACACACTACCAAGAGATTATGCGCTTTCGCTTACGCCAGGTAATGCTCACGGCGGCGTTGCTGGTCGCCTGCAACGTCTACAATGACAGCTTGTTGGAGGAAACCGCCACTTCGGGAGACGACGGAACCCTGACAAGCGACTCGACCAGCTCGAGCGGCACCTCGACATCAGCGGGCAGCAACACGACTTCGACGAGCGGAGGCAGCGGGCAAGGGCCGACCACTGGCACTCCGACAACGACAGGCACCACCAACACCACCGACGCCGGTGGCGGACAAGGCGGTGGGGCGAGTGGTGGAACGGAAAGTAGCACGAGTAGCTCGACGGATGGCCAGGGCGGCGAGAGCTCGAGCGCCGACACGAATGGCACCACCTCCAGCACAGGCACGGGCGGTAGCGCCACCACTTCCACCAGCACCGTGACGTCCACGACCGGTACTACAGAGGTCGATCCGTTGCTCGTGGACGATATGGAAGATGGCAACAACCAGCTGAAGCGCCCCACCTTCGACGGTTACTGGTACACGGCAGCTGACGAAACGGGGTCCGGCGAGATCACACCGCCCACGGATGACGAATGCACGCCCACGGAGCTCGACCCGGCGCGCGGCGACAGCACCCAGGCCATGCATGTCTTCGGCAGCTGGAGCGGTGGCGACGACTGGGCGGCCACGGTCGGCTTCAACTTCGACAACAAAGAGACCGCCGTCGACGCCAGCGGCTATTCGGGCATCTCCTTCTGGGTCAGGACCGACGACAGCGGTACGGGAGTGCGCGTGCAGCTCGCCACCACCGGCGTCGAAGACACGGGCTACTGGGAGTTCCCGCTCGACTCCCTGGACGGGGACTGGCAGCAGATCACCCTCATGTGGGACGAGCCGCTACTCCTGCAGCCTACCTGGGCCGTGGAGGTGGACTTCGATCCGGAGACCCTGTTCAAGGTACAGTTCCAGTTCGACGAGGGCGATTTCGACTTGTGGATCGACGACATCCGTTTCGTCGAATAGCGACGCCTGCGCTCCGAGCTCCGAGCTCCGCCCGGGGCCACCCATTTTTTTCCGAAGCCAGCCGCCCGAGCACGCATTCATCCGCGTAGCATGATGCATTCCCACAAGTTTCTGCTCTGAGACCAGGGCCTGGCGGCTTGCATACCCAACGGCGCCGTGACAGGTTCCGGCTCGCGCCAGTCGCCGCCCCCGTAGCTCAGCTGGATAGAGCAGACGCTTCCTAAGCGTAAGGTCACAAGTTCGAATCTTGTCGGGGGCGCTCAGTGCTTGTTGGCGAGTGGGGCCCCAACCCACTCGCGGTCCTCGGCTCGCTGCGCGAGCCTGCGGGCGCCCACCCTCGAGCGACCTGAGCCTGGGTCTGAGAGAACGCTCATCGGGCAGCCTAAGACGGCGCCTGTGCTAATCTGGCCGACGTGATCGAGGCACTCTATCAGCCATTTCCCATCGCCACGAAGGCGAGGGCGCAGGTATGGCACCACGCCCCGTCGACGCGCAAACCGCGGCATTTTCATGCCGAGCCCGAGCTGAATCTGGTGACGGGCGGAACGGGCGTATTCGCGATGGGAGAGAAGCTGTTGCCCGTCGCCGCAGGCGATCTGCTGTCGTGGCCTCCCGCACAGGACCACATGCTTGTCGATGCCTCGGCTGACTTCGACCTGTTCGTGATCGGGGTCACCCCTGACTTCTCGTTCCACGTGCTCTCCGGCACTGCCAAGGCCGACTGCGTCGGACCCATTCAGATCCGCCTGGCGCCGCCGGACCTAGCCGAGATCCGCGCGGCGTGCGTCGCAACGGGCGGCGCCGCCACCGACGTGCCCGCCATAGAACACAAGATCGGTGATCTCTGGCGTCGGGCGCAAGCGCTGCGGCGGGCCAACGACGGCATGCACGTCGTGACCCGGCGTACCCTGAACTCGCTTTACGAGCATCCCGAGTGGACGCGCACCGAGGTCGCGCGACTTACACGCGCATATCCAACTGAAATTAGTCGGTATTTCCACGACGACATGGGCTCGACTCTCTCCGCTTTCCGGTCGCGCCTTCGCACCTTGCGCTTCATCGAGGCAGTGGACGGTGGGGCTGAAAACCTGCTCACCGCGGCATTGAGTGCCGGTTTTGGCAGCTACTCGCAGTGTCACCGCATTTTCCAGCAGATCTTGGGTTGTTCCCCGCGCCTGTTCTTCAAGACCGCCCTGCGCAATCAGATGCGGGACGCCCTGGCACCCTGGCATCTCCCTCAAAGCCCGAGTTCCGGCTGAAGCAGGGGCGGGAGGGGCGCTCGCCGCCCCAATCCGAGCCACCTCGCCGAAAGCCCACAAGACGCGAAGACGTGTGAGGTAGTCCGCTCCCACACTCGGGGTCATGCCCTGTCAACGCGCGCTTTCGTATTTGCTCGTCCTGTCCTGGACCTGCTTCGCTGGCGTGGGCTGCGCTTCTGACAACCCGGCCGAGACGCACACCAGCAGCGGCGGCGTCTCCAACACCAGCGGTGGCTCCCCAAACGCCACGAGTGGCAGCCCGACCAGCGGCGCCTCCAACACCAGCGGTGGCTCCCCAAACGCCACGAGTGGCAGTCCAACCGGCGGCGTCCCCAATGCCAGCGCTGGTTCCATCGACGGAATGGGGGGTAACCCCACAGGTGCCGCTGGAAATTCGGCCGGTGGCAACCCCAATGCCAACGCTGGCTCAACAGGCGGCGCGGGTGGAAATTCGGTCGGTGGCAACCCCAATGTCAGCGCTGGCTCAACAGGCGGCGCGGGTGCAAGCGGCGGCAATGCGGCGAATCCAGAAGCCCCGGAGCCGTTCACGGCCGGCGAACCGCCGACGGCAGCGAAATACTTCAAGAAGGGTATCAACCTCGGCAATCGCCTGGAAGCGCCGAACGAAGGCGATTGGGGGGGTAGCGTGCTTGCCAGCGACATTCCCTTCATCGCCCAACGCGGCTTCGATCACGTGCGCATTCCGATACGCTTCAGCGGTCACGCGCTCAGCGGTGCGCCCTACACCATCGACGCGACGTTCTTTCAGCGCATCGACACCCTGCTGGACCAGGTCGCGGCAGAGGGCCTGGGCGCAATCGTCGACCTGCACTCGTACGACGAAATGGTCAGCAACCCGAGCGCTGAGCGCGAGCGGTTCTTGGCGCTGTGGTCGCAGATCGCAGCTCGCTACGAGGACCGTCCCGATACCGTCGCATTCGAGCTGTTCAACGAGCCAAACACCATGCTCGATGGTGCGTGGAACGACATCGTAGCCGCCGCTGTCAGCACCGTGCGCGTGACCAATCCTCGTCGACTGTTGGTCGTGGACACGGTGTTCTGGGCCGATCCCAGCAAACTCTCGTTGCTGACGCTCCCCGACGACGCCAATCTGCTCGTCGCCATCCATCTGTACGAGCCGAAGCTCTTCAGCTTTCAGGGCAAGAGTTGGATTGGCGATGCCTATATGACGACCGGCGTGATTTTTCCTGGCCCCCCTGTCACGCCGATTACCCCCGTCCAGGCGGCGTTGGATGCAGACTGGGCAGCCTCGTGGTTCGACGACTACAACACCAAGCCGGCTGCGGAAAATCCTTCCGGTCCGGCAACTGTCAATGCGCAAATCGCCTATATTACTGCATACCGGAGCGCGTCAGGTCGGACCGTTTACAATGGCGAGTGGGGGCCCCAGGACGGCGGAGACATGGCGTCTCGGGTAAATCTGGTCACCTTGGTGCGCGAGAAGTGCGAAGCCGAGGGGATCGGTTGGGCGATTTGGGAAGACCCCAACAACATGAAGCTCTTCGACTCCAGCGCCGGAACGTGGGTCACGCCAATCATCGACGCGCTGCTGCCGCCCTGAAGTGCAGATGTGGAGCAGCGCTTGCAATGCGGCGGTCCCATCCTGTCTATCGCTTCTTCGAGGCTCCTTCCGCAGGTCGAATCGTGCCGGGCGAGGGCCAGAACACTCGGTAGAGGTGCTCGGTTCTCGCGACCCGCCCTCGAGTCAAGGCAAGGGGGGAGTTGACGCTCGGCATCCAAGGCTCCAACCCTTCCGGTATGATTGCGCGTCGGTCGATTCTCGCAGGTTTGTCGGTATTGCTGTTTGCCCCTGTTGCCGCAGCGCAGGTGACGGTGCGCTACCGGGCCAGGCACCGCACGGGTCGCCTGGTCGAGTACGTGCTCGGCGTGCTCGGTGCGCACGAGCAGGCTTGCGATAGTGGATGCAAGTTCCGGGCGCCGGATGTGGAACGCAGCATCGTCCTCGAGTACCAGCGCACGAAAGAGCGGTACTACATCTGGACTCACGTGGATGCCTTCAAGGACGCGCGCACCTTCCAGAAGGTAACTATTTCCCGCAATGGCGGCAGGACGGTGTTCCGCGTGGCCACGCCGAGCGCGAGCGAGATCGAAAGGCTGAAACAGCACACGAAGCTGCCTCACGAGCCGCTTCTGGATAGCCTCTGGATCAAAATCACGGTCGACGCTCCCAACAAGAGCAACGGTTCGCTCACCAATGTGTATTACGAAGCGGAAGCGCGAGCGAGCGGCATGGTCGGGATGTTCGACGGCGTGATTCGCCGCAGCTTGAAAGCCAACGCCGAGGCAATCTTCGCCAACATCGAGAAGTAGGGCGCCGGGTTGGCTCGCGCTCGTCATGCCGACTTGGATCAGTGCAGTCGACGGCGCCCACGTCGCGGCTTCCAATGCGGCAACGCGCGCGCCAGGCAGAATTCGGGTGCACAATGGACATGCGCGCCCAGCGCGCCAAGTGAGAAGGGAGACCTCAGGCCGCCTGCTCGGCGATCGCCAGCTTGATGGTACGACGGTAGACGCCTGGCGATTCGCCAAACATGCGCTTGAACGCCTTACAGAAGGCCGTGTCGGACACGTACCCGACGCGTTCGGCAATCTCGGAGGTGGAGGCGAAGCTGTCGGACAACAGAGCAGCCGCGTTGTGCATACGCAGCCGCGTGAGATACTGCAACGGCGGCTGCCCCACCAGTCTAGTGAAGCGCGCAGCAAATGCCGACCGAGACATTCCGACCCGTTGAGCGAGTGACCGCACCGTCCAGGACCGCTCGGGGCTCTCGTGGAGCAACGCGAGCGCCGCGCCAATCTGTGGTTCGGTCAGCGCGCCGAGCCAGTTTGGTCCATCGCTCGATGGCTCCAGCTGCATGAGATGACCGCGCAGCACCTGCAGTACCAGAAGGTCCGTCAGGCGGCTCACCAGGGTCTGCCCGCCAGGGCGCTGCGAGTCAGCTTCGGATTCTATCAACTGCAGGGTCGATTCGAGCCAAGGCAGGGAGCGGTCTTGCCCGCGCAGCGCAACCACGGAAGGCAGCAGAGACCACCAGTGATGCCTATGTGAGCGTGAGAAGAATATCCTGCCGCTGACCAGATGGGCAAGTCTCGAGCACCGCTGACCCGGCTGCGGCGCGGACGCCATGGTTTGCTCGGAGGCGGCACCCGGCGGCTTTGTACCCGGTGCCGTTCCCACGTTGAGGACGGCCTCGTGGGAGATGCACGAGGCCGGTGGCTCGCTGCGCACGATGTGCGGGGCTCCGTGCGGCAGGACGACCAGGTCGCCGCTGGCCAGGCGGAGCGGCTCACCGGAGCCCACCTCCAGCACGCAGCTGCCGGCAAGCACCGCGTAGAAGCACACGGCTTCGCTGGCGGCGATACCCACCTTCCACGCAGCGCGCGGTTCGAAGCGACCATATTTGGCTTGGTCTACCCTCAGAGTATTCAACACGTCCGTCAACACGTCTTCGGTCATGGCGGCACAAGCGTAGGCGCACGCCAGCGCGCGCGCTGCCGCTAAGCGCGTGCGTTCACACTTCTTAACGAACGACGCGACCACGAAAGCCCTGGCTCCGTGCGTACAGCAGGAGTGCCGAGGCCGGAACGCCCGAGGTGCACGCTTCTTAACGCGGAGAGCACCTCATCCAATGATGAGACACGGGGTCTCCGGCCGAACCGCACACGATTGAGCGCTGCCATGGCCATCGAAGAGCTGCTAGGAAGCGTGCTGATACAGGTGCACGTCGCGCTGCGGAAACGGGATCCCGATCCCTTCCGCTTCGAGCGCCACCTTGCCCTTCTCGAGCGTATCGCAGAAGACTCCCCAGTAGTCCCCCACATTCGCGTAGGGACGGACCGCCAGGTTCACCGAATTGTCACCCAGCTCGGTGACGACCACGACCGGCTCCGGATCTTTGAGGACACGGGGATCGGCTTTCACCAGCGAAAGCAGGATCTCCTTCGCTTTGGGAATGTCAGCTCCATAGTCGATCCCAATGCTGATATCCACGCGAGCGGTTCCCTCGACGGTATAGTTGATGATCGAACCGTTGCTGAGCGCGCCATTGGGGACGATCACACGTCGACCCTGCGGCGTCAGAAGCACGGTGGTGAAGATCTGTATTTCCTTGACGGTCCCCAGATGCCCTTGCGCCTCGATGAAGTGCCCCACCTCGTAGGGTCGGAAGATCAGGATCAAGACCCCACCGGCGAAATTCGAGAGACTGCCCTGCAAAGCAAGCCCCACTGCCAGGCCAGCCGCACCGAGCAGCGCCACGAACGAAGTGGTCTGCACGCCAATCATCGAAGCGACACTGATGAAGAGCATCGCCTTCAAGATCCATCCGAAAACGTTCGAAACGAAGGGCGACAGTGTCGGGTCCACCTTCCTTCGCCGCAACGCCTTGGCGATCAGGTTACGGATCCCGGCGATGATCCACAAACCAACGATCAGAGTGATGATGGCCAGCAGCAGCTTGGGAGCGTAACCCATCACGAGTTCAACGGCTTGGTCCTTGTATTGCATCAGATCGTCCATCACAGCCTCCAGTCGACAGACCTTGCTAGGCCGGCGCCACCGAGCGCGCAAGCCATTGTTACCGTCGTTGCGGGGAGGAGGTGGCCCAGCTGGAACAGGAGTTGGTCAAAGTTTCGTCAGCTTCCGTTTCGCTCATGCCTTTGCCAAGCTCAGAACGAAGGCGACGCCCGGATCCACGAAGGGTGGCTGTTTCGAGTTTGCCTTGGCGCTGCGCTCTCGGTCCCGCGGGTTGGCGGGCCTGAAAAGGAGCGTGCAGCGCAAAAAACCGAGGATTTTAGCTTTCCATCGCGGATAACCCGGGACTAGCATGCGCGGCGCACGCCGCTAAGCTAGCGAACGATCGAGGATCTCATGTCCGATACCCCAGAAAAAAAATCGATGGACGAAATCATGGCGCTCTCGAAGCGCCGGGGATTCATCTTCCAAGCATCTGAGATCTATGGAGGTATCAACGGTTTCTGGGACTACGGGCCGCTCGGAGCGCAGCTCAAAAAGAACCTCAAAGACGCCTGGTGGCAAGACACGGTGCTCACCCCACCGCCTGGACCCGATGGTCGACCGATTCAAATGGTTGGGCTCGACACCTGCATCATCCAGAACCCACGCGTCTGGCAGGCCTCCGGGCACGTGGGTGGATTCAACGATCCGATGGTGGATTGTAAGGAATCCAAGCGCCGCTACCGGGCCGACCACCTCTGGGCGTTGTCCCTAGCCGGGGAGCCCAAGGCTCGGGCCTACGCTTTCCTCGAAGGGGACGACGAGGGCAAAGCGAAGGCGTTGAAAGCGCTCGGCAAGTACGCCAAGCGCAAGCTCGAGGACAGTGACATCGAAGCAGGAACGGTCGAGGTGGCGCCGCTCGGGAAAAGCTCCGCAGAGCTTCGCGCCATTACCGTCGGCCCGGATGCCAAGGAACCCGGCACGCTCACCGAACCGCGCGCTTTCAATCTGATGTTCAAGACCTACATCGGGGCGACCGCGTCGGAAGAAGATGCAGCCTACCTGCGCCCGGAAACGGCCCAGGGCATCTTCGTCAACTTCAAGAACGTGCTCGATACGACGCGAGTCAAGCTGCCGTTCGGCATCGCTCAGGTCGGCAAGGCGTTCCGGAACGAGGTCACGCCACGCAACTTCACCTTTCGGTCGCGTGAGTTCGAGCAGATGGAAATCGAGTTCTTCTGCGCGCCAGACCAGACGCCCACCTGGTACCGCTACTGGCGCGACCTCAGGATGGCCTGGTGGCGAAGCGTCGGGCTCGGCTCCCAGAACCTGGTGCTGCGCGAACACGAACGGGACGAGCTGGCTCACTACGCGAAGGATGGTGCGGGCACGAGCGACGTCGAGTACCGCTTTCCATTCACCTATCCTGGTTTCGGAGAGCTGGAAGGCGTCGCCGACCGAAGCGATTTCGATCTAAAGCAGCACTGGGAGCATTCGAAAACCAAGCTCGAATACTTCGACGCTGAATCTTCCCAGCGTTTCGTCCCCCACGTCATCGAGCCCTCGGCAGGAGCCGACCGCGGCGTGCTGGCGCTGTTGTGCGAGGCCTACACCAAGGACCCCTCACGGCCCAGCAAGGTGTTCATGAAGTTCACGCCGCGCATGTCGCCGCTCAAGGCAGCCGTATTCGCGCTGGTGGCCAAGGAGGGCATGCCCGAGATCGCCGAAAAGCTCCACCAGGAGCTGAAACCTCGCTTCGGCATGGTCGAGTTCGACGTCAAGCAAACCATTGGCAAGCGCTACGCGCGCATGGACGAGGCGGGCTGCCCTTATTGCTTCACCATCGACGGCGACACAGCGAAGGATCAGAGCGTCACGGTGCGCGAGCGCGATACCTGCGCCCAAGAGCGCATCGGGCTCGACAAGGTGAGCGACTACCTGGAGCAGAAGCTCAAGAGCTGACGCTGGCTACCACTCGATGCGTAACTCGCGAGCCCCGCCGACAGGCACGCGAGCACTGAGCCGACGGCTCGCGGCATCGTACTGGAAGTCGAGCGGCTCGCCGTCGACGGTAAGGGAGCGCGGTGCGTGCTTCGAATAGGCCAGAAACGCTCCTCCGTCGCGCAGGCGAGCTTCGTAGCGCTCGCCCGCCCGCAACACCTCACGTTCCACGGCGCCTCGGCTGTTGAACTTGTCGGCGAGCCCCACCGCGACAAACTCGGCGCTCGCGGGCACGAACGTCACAATCTCGAACTGCGACGCTGCCAGTCGCACCGAGCAGCGCTCGAAACGGTCCAGCAGGTCGAGCGTTTGCTCTTCGTGACGGAACGCCACGAACCGCTGGCCCTCGAGCCCGGGCACGTCGCCTGGACCGACGCTGCCCTCGAGCGGCGCGACGCCGTGGGTGCCGCCCGCCTGGTGGCAGTTGAAAACGCCCACGACGGCGGCTCCCCCGACTCGATTCCAGATCTTGAGCAGCACCGGTTCTGAGCAGGGATCCGCGAGCAGACAGTCGAGCGTGGGCAAACCGGGCTGATCCGCGCGCAACACGCTTCCGTCCGCGCACACCAGTTTCCTCAACAGCTCGAAGTTCTGCTGCCCGGGGCGGTCGGAGACGTACACAGGGCCCCCGGACAGCGCCCTCCCTGCCGCATGGAAGGCTCCCCATGGATGCCCGCTCTGAAACATGTCCCAGTCGGGCTGCATGAACTCCCCGAACCAGAGCCCCACCAGGGCGTTCGTGTGGAGGTGAAGACCGTGCGAATCCGGCTGATTGGGGAAGAAGTCGATCGAACTTCTGAGCAAGGTGGAGTCGGGCGAGCAGTACCAGGTCTCCTGCGCATTCGACATGCAGTTGATCAGGCGACCATCGAAATGCTTCTGAACGCTTCGTTCGAGCGCCTGTCGGTAGGCCCGCGAGAGGCGCACCCGCCCGCCTTGCCCCTGCGCGAGCGCCTCGAGCACGGCCTGGCTGTCCACCTTCACGCCATCGACCCCCTGCTCGCGCAGGCGCCGGTGGAAGTCATCGAAAAATCGGGCAATCTTTTCGGCAGGAATGGTACCAACGAGCGCGCCCCACCAATCGTCGTTGAACGAAGGCATGTGGCTGAGCACGCCTTCACCGAAGTGACGCACCTGATCGAGCACCCCGTAGCCAAGCGATGCGTCGGTGCCCCCCCAGTAGCCGACGATGGTGTGCCACACCAGGAAGGTCTGAATGCCGAACTGCTGCTTGGCCCGATCCACCAGGGGCGCAAGCCCCTTTTCGAACTTGTGGTTGGCCTCGAACGACATCAGCCGTTTTTCGCCCGTGGGCTTGCGGCTCACGTCGAGCCATCCGTCGTCCAAGATCAACAGCTTCGGCTCGACCCCCCCGGCCCGAAAGCTCTCGAGGCCTTCGCTCACCTTTTCTTCGCTGACCTCAGCGTAAAACGCATCCCAGGTACACCACCCAAACTGCTCGACGAAGTCCGCGAGCGGCTTTTCGCGACGTGGCCTACCGCTGCCGAGCCGTGCCATGACTTCCTTCGCGCACTCGGGCATCATCTCGAACGGGTCGTTGCCGGCAGCCAGGTAGAGGGCACAGCCGCTCTGGGCGGGAAGCTTCGCGTCCCCCGTCTCGGCGAGGACTTCTAGGATGCCGCCCGGGCCGCCACGCAGCGAGAAGCGCAGGGGCTCATCGATCAAAGGAACGACGAGCAGCCACGCTCCCTGTTCGAGCCGCGCAAGCAAGAACTGGGTCTCGGCGGGCACCTTCGACAGGTCGCTGCCCACCGACGGTTTCATCCAATAGGGTTCATAGCGATGGCAAACGCAATAGCGCTCGAGGCCGACCAGCATTCCCAACTTGATCCAAAACCTCGAGGCGGTCTCGGGCGCCGTGCCGGTCAAGAACATGCCGCGCTGCGGTTGCGAAGGGGACAGGCTCCACGCCGCTCCGACATCGCTGACCACCTCGAGCCCGTCCAAGGTGATGCTCTGCTCACTGAGTTTCAAGGTCATGCGCGCCTCGATGGATTGGCGCCTCAGCCTAGCCGATCGCCTACTGGGGGCGCATGGGGAAGCCGGTTTCCGGCGAAAAAGCAGAGCCCAATTGGAGCGAATCAGTCTTCATCGGCCGGCGCACCGCCCTGCCCTGCGGCACCTGCCTCGCCCCCTGCACCATCGGCAGACACATCCGGCGTCTGAGCCGAGCCACCGGAACCACCTTCGGTGAGGCCGGTGGTGGCGACGCCGCTCGCACCGGTTCCACCGCTGCCCGTGCTGGCAGCGCTCGCATTGCCGCCCGTCGTCGCGGCGTCGACGGCGATCCCTCCCGACTCACCCGGAGTAGGCTGACCGGAGCCATCCTCCTGCCGCGCGGGGGGCGCAGGCTGCGGGTTCAAACATCCCCCGAGAGCCAGTGCTGGCAACAACAGGCAAGCAAAAAAGAGAGAACGCACTACCTTCCAAGGATAGCCACGTTTGCGCAAGACCACATCCACAGCGCGAAAAGCGCAGCACGGCTGGAATATCACAGCTACGATCCCCGAGAGCCGCCGATCGGTCTTTCCCCCGGCTTGGGGCGAGTGTGAGCGCGAGGTGACCTCCCGCGCGCGAGGCGCTGTTTCCAACGGGTGGCTCGCGCGAAATCGGCCGTCCGCTTGCGCCCGGGTCGTGTCCGCGCTTACTTCCCTTGCTTGGACGCTCCAGGCGCCGCTGGCGCCGGCCCCTGCGGGGCCTTCTGGGCGGGCGTCGGCGCGGCGGGCGCGGAGCCCGGTTTCACAGCGGCCGGCTTGGCGTCGTCCTTCGCTTCCTTGCTCTTGGGGGGTGGGTTGATGGCCACCTGCTTGTCATCGACACGAACCACCACCGTTTCGTCGCCGATGACCACCTTGTACTCGCCATCGACCCAAGAGAGCTGGGGCCGCTCGGTCTTGTCGAGCTTGCCAGCCTTGTCGAGCTTCGCCTCCCCCACGCGGAACGCTGTACCGAGAAGCGCGTCCTCTCCAGTGCTCTTCAACTCGAGCACGTAGTTGGGGTGAGGCCTCTTTCCCCGCGTGAACATGACCCCTTGGATCGGTTGTTTTTGATTATGAATCAGGCTCGGCTCGATCTTGCTGTTGGGCGAGATGTCGAACACGACGAGCGGCATCTTCTTCACCACCGTACTCGTGAGCCCTTCGTCCGAGAGCTTCAGCTTGAGGGAATGGTCGAAGTGGAAATACCGTCTGTACTCATGCTGGCTCTTGCTGTCGACGCGATCCAGTACGAGTAGCCACTTCCCGGGGCGATACAGCCAGACGCGCTGATGGTCGATGCCCAGCGGGGACAGGAGCGGGTTGTGTCCTGCAAGCGCGTACCAATCGTCCTTGCTGTCCGCACCGATAATGCCGGAACCATAGGGCCTACCACGCAGCGAAAAGTCCCTGTCGTCGGCGGTCAACACGTTGTGGGCGCGGGCCGATTCCGTAAAACCGCGGTACTTGGACTTCGACCGCGCATAGTAGCCCGAGTCGCCGATAATGCGCTCGCCGCCCTCCAACCACGAAAAGCTCAACTCGTCCCGATGCTTGCGCTCCGGGGAATTGAAAGAAGCCACCGCGAACAGGAAGGAGCCCCCTTGACGGACGATGCCGTAGCCGGCGCTCTCGAGCGGAGCGATGCCTTTGAGCCCTTTTTGGGCCTCGACGGCGAAGCTCGGGGCTTTCGAGGACATCGTCTGCCCGAGCAAAATCGTCCTGTGATCCGGAGGCGTCAGCCAACCACTGGCCTCCACCATCTTCTTCGCCAGCTCCTTCATGGGCTCCGTCGGAACCATCATGGCCATTTTCCTGGCCCAATCGGTAATCGCGTACTGTTGGCGCACGCTTTGATCCTTGACTATCCCGGACTGCTCGCCCACCAGCCCCTTCATGGTGTCGAGAAAACGCTCCTTGGCCACCACACGCCACCCCGCGCAATCCCCGAGCTTGTTCAGCTGATAGCACATGCCGATCAGTCCGACGTCGAGCGCGACGCTCTTGCTCCGCCTGGGTACGTAGTGGTCATCGCTCGCCAGCCAGCCAGCGTGTTGGCGAGCAGTCATGAGCATCGTTTCGTAGTCTTCGTGGCTGAGGAGCCCGCTGTCGGTACCGTGACGCAACATATACCCCAGCGCCGGTGCTCGACCCGAAACGGTCTTGGTGTCCCAGGCAAACTTGCTGCCCTCCCTTCCAAGCGGGTTCTGTTTGATCCAGTCGAGTGCGATGACGATGGCCGTCTTGAGCGCGGCCTTGTCCTTTTTCTCCTCGAAAGCGACCAGCCACGGCCAGATCCATTCCCATTCGTGAAGACGCCGGACCCATGCTTCGCTCTTGTATGGGTTCTGCTTCCAGTCGACGGGCGTGGTCAAGTTGGCTGGCCCGCCGTACATCCTGACTTTCTTCAAGTCGGTTTCTTCTGCCGTGCGGGGCTTCGGCAGCCCCCGCAGAGCTACCAGCTTCGCCGACCCGTCCCAGTGCCGAGTCAGTTCGCCCTTTTCTTTGCTACAACCGCTGTTCAATACGCACAGCAGAAAAAACGCACCCAATGAGAAACAAGCCCGCGAATTTGCAATCCACCACATGATCGGGCCGGAGCCTAGCGCAACATTCGGCGGCTTCCCACCTGTCGATGGCGAAAATCGCGGCTAGAAACCCTCGAGTCGGCCCATTGCCCATGGGCCTGCCAAGCGAAAACGGGGTGGGCCGCGAGGTATCCGCCCACGGGCCATCGAGCTGGTCAGCGGGGAAAGCAACAAAGCCTCACTCCAGCATCGAGGCGAACGCCAGCCGTCGACGACAGACCGCGTGGCAGTAGCAACGTATTCAAGCTGAGTGCGAGGGCACTCGATCCAGGAGTCGGGCGAGTTCTGCCGTCAGTGAGCGGCTGGTGAAGGATTCGAGATCGACGTCCGGCCCAACCGGCCTCCCCCCTTGACGAAAGCGCTGCCACAGTTCGCGAAACGCACGGGCGACCGCGGGGGGATCCTGGAAGGACACGACGATGCCGAGCCCCGTCTTCTTCAGCAGCCACGCATCTCCACCTTGCTCGGAGACGACCGCGAGAATCGGCTTACGCGCCGCCAAGTAGTCGTACACCTTCCCCGCGATCACATCTTGCCCGGTGGTGATGGTCTGCAAGAGCACGTTCACGTCGCTGCCTCGAATCAATCGTTCGGCCTCGACCTTTGCGACGTGGCCCCGATAGTCGACCAGCCCGTCGAGCCCGTACCTTTCGATCTTCGCTTCGTGCCCCGCCATTCCACCCACGAACTCCAGACGGACCTCCCGCCGGAACTCGGGATCCTCGGCGGCCAACTTCAGGCCCTCCAGCAGTACGTCCGGCACCCGGCGATCGTTGAGCACGCCGGTGTAGCGGAAGAGACACTTGTCAGGATGCACGTCCCTGAGCGGCGTCACCTCGCGCTCGTCGAAACCGTTGGTGATGGTCGCCATTTTGCCCCGGGGGAAGCGTGCTTGCATCTCCTTTTCCGTCAGCGGACTCGTGAAGACCACCCACGCGGCATGCTCGATAATCCTGTGTGCCCACCAGGTTTCGACGCGTCCGGTCGACGCCAGGCGGGGGCGCCAATTGCTGCCATACGTCCACGGATCGCGCTGATCGAGCACCAGTGGCAGCCCGAGCGCCCTGGATACGAGGTAGCCCGCAAAGGCATTCTTCGAGTGAGGCGCCGATGCCCACACCAAATCGTAGCGCTCCCGAGACGCCGCCTTGCGAGCGAGCCGAAGACACGGCCAGCCCCAATCCAAATACCAATCCAGCGACCAGAGGACGAAACCGGAGGCCTGACGTTGCCAAGCCTTGGCACCGACCGGCTCCGAAGACACTGTTCGCGCATCCTCGGCTCGCTCCGCGTCTTTCGCTCGAGACGCCGCATCGAACGCAGCGGACGACGTGCTGCGAGGCCGCTTGCGCTCGGCCAACTTGCGCACGATGGGGTTCAAGGTGGGTCGAATCGCCGGAGCAGCGCGCAGAATCTCGACCCTGGCGTCGAGCTCGCCGAGAATCGAAGCGTCCTCCGCAGCGGCGTCGTCGGGCTGGAGCGAAATCACCGTCGGCAGATAGCCGAATTCCGGCAGGTGCTTGGCAAATCGAAATGGTCGCGCCGAACCGCTCGTGTTGAAGGGCGGAAAACGGTCATAAATCATCAAGATGCGTCGCATTTCGCCGCACTTATAGCTGGTTGTCGCGGGGGCGGCACGTTCTCCCATCGGACATCTGTGCGAAAGCGTCGCGCAACGTTGCGGCGTGGACCATCACGTATGGTCTCTACAGCACTGTTGAGGGGTCCAGCCAACTTCAAATTGGCTGAGTTCATTGGTTCGATGCCGGCAGCCTATGCGCTCGCGTTCAGCACGACGGAAAGCGCGGAGCACTCGGAGATCGCAACTCGCCGTCGCGGGCGCCCCGTACACGTCGAACGCTGGCGCACGCTGCCCGACCAAACCACGGTGATCTGCGTGATCGCAGACGACAGAGCCGGGCTGCTCTCTCTCATCTGCCACGTATTGGTCCGGCTCCGGTTGGAAATCGTGAGCGCGCAGATCTACTCCAGGCAAGCGCTGGACGGAACGGAGGAGGCTTTCGACTTCTTCTGGGTACGCGCTCGTGCAGCAGGCGAACCGCGGGCGACGACCCCCGCAGAGGTGGCGGAACTGGAGCGCGAGTTGGGCGAACTTTTGGCACTCAGCCCGATGGCGTGTCCCGACGTCCCGCAGTCCACGCACCCTTCAATCGATCCGATACCAGCACCGCGCGCTTTCTTCGACTCCACCTTGCTTGCCGGGGGCAAGTACATGCTCGTGGTCGAGAGCCAAGACTATCCGGGGCTGCTGCTCACCATCACCCAGGCGCTGCACCGCCAGGGTGTCGAAGTACTTTCGTCGGACGTAACCACCCAAGGCTGGCTCGCGCGAGACCGGTTTCTGCTTCGCAATCCCGCCGACGCCGGCTTCAGCCCGGAACGGCTGGCAGCAATCCGCGCAGCCGTGGTTAGTGCCGTCAGGCTGGGCGTCGCGCGCCTACGAGAAGGCTAGTGGCCAAGGCGTCGGTTAGAGCACCGAACAGGTTGTAAGCTTCACCGGCGGGCCTGCGCGGCGCCTGCTGCCCGGTGGGTGCTCCGCTTCGTCGATTGGTCGCGACAAACATCCTGTTTGTCGCTCTAGAAGTATGCGACGATCGATGCCCACACGCCGCCCCGTTGAGGCTTTAGCTTCATCTTGAAGCCGCCACGCTTCTTGGGCGCCCCGCGGCGAGCGACTCGGTCCAGCGCCTCCTCGGGGTCGTTGTAGATCAACCAGACCGAGGAAGCGGCAGCGAGAACGCTCAAGCGCAGCGCTATCTCTGCGCGTTCACGGCTCTCCTTGTAGTGGTCTATCTTGTAGTCCGGGCACTCTTCAGCGCAACTCTCGAGGCGCGTTCGCCGCGCATCGGAAAGGCTCTGGTAGAGAGCGTGCGCCACCAGTGCGGCACCAGCCACGCCCCCCATCGCCCAACTGGCGGTGGGGATGCGATCGAAGACCCCAGAGGGCGGTGGCTCGGAGGGGAGCTGAAGCGGAGCCCCGGGGGACGATGCCTCGCGCGGTGGCTCGGCGCGAACCGACAGTGTCAGCAGCAAAATCGTGGCGCAGGGCGAGCCAATGCTCAGGCAACGTCGCCATGTTCGAACAGCGACCATCCCTGAGTCTAGCACGTGACGGCAACGCCTTCATGCGGGCGCACGCACAGAGACCACCATCAGCATTTTGGAACCGCCCTGCAATCCGAGCGCAGGCTCTGCCAGCACAGCTTACAGGTCTGCCTTCAGGCGCTGATGAATGGTCCTCAATACCTTCACGCGCGCATAGCGCTTGTCGTTTGCTTCTACGATCACCCAGGGACAGTATTCGGTGCTGGTTCGCTCGATCATTTCGCTGGCAGCCAGCTCGTAATCATTGGCCTTGGCCCGATTACGGTAGTCCTCTTGGGTAATCTTGAACTGCTTGTAAGGCGATTCTTCCCGTTCTTTGAAGCGTTTCAGTTGCTCATCCTCGGTGATCTGCAGCCAGAACTTGATGACAATGACGCCACTGTCGGAGAGCTGATATTCGAAGTCGTTGATCTCCTTGTAGGCACGGCGCCATTCCTGCTCGCTTGCGAAGCCCTCCACGCGTTCGACCAACACCCGACCGTACCAACTGCGATCGTAGATGGTGAAGCGGCCACGCCGGGGAATGTGCCTCCAGAAACGCCACAGATAGTGGTGGGCGCGCTCTTCGTCGGTCGGAGCGGCAATGGGAATGACTCGGTACTGGCGAGCGTCGAGACCATGAATCAGGCGGCGGATCGAGCCGCCCTTACCAGCGGCATCCGACCCCTCGAAAACGAGGGTCACCCCCTTTTGTCGGGTGGCAAGGCGACGCGCCTGGCGGTTGATGCGCCCTTGATACAACGCAAGGTCCCTCGTGTATTCCTCGCGCGACAAGCTCTGACTCATGTCCAGCGTATCCAGTATGGTGCGCGGGTCCAAGCGCACGGGGACCGGAGCCGCCGCAGGTGGAGAGACGCTGTGGGACAACCTCATACGAATGCTGTCGATCAAGTACTGGGCGGCGGTGACATTGCGATGCCGAAAGTCCGTCCCTTCCACGATATTCCAGGGAGCTTCCGCAGTACTGGTCGTGCGGATGGCGCGACTGCACACCCGGGTGAACTGATCGTACATCTCGTGGTGCTTCCAGTCGCGTTCCGAGACGCGCCAGCGCGTGAGCTTGGACTTTTCGAGTCGCTTGAAGCGATGCTTCTGTTCTTTCTTGCTGAGGTGGAACCAGAATTTCACGACCAGCGCACCATCGGCCACCAGGGCCCGCTCGAAGCGCACGATTCTGACCAGAGCCTCGTCGAAGCGCGCCTGGTCGATTTCACCATAGGCGGCCTGCAAGATCGGCTCTGTGTACCAGGAACCCAAGAACGCGCCGATGCGACCGCGCGGCGGCAACCACATCCAGAACCTCCAAAACCGCGGTCGCTGAATCTCCTCCTCGGTGGGGGGCGCGTAAGCCTGGGTATCGAGGTAACGGGCGTCCATCCACTCGTAGAGCTTGTTGAGAAAGTCCCCCTTGCCCCCTCCATCCACTCCGTTGATGAGCACGACCACCGGGAGCTTGGCGTCGAACGCTTGCTTCTGTGCCGCCAGCAAAGCCGTCCTGAGCTGTGGCACGAGGGCTTCATAGGAACTCTTATCTATTTTTCTGCCGATCTCCGCTGTCTCGAACATCATGGTCTCCGCGAGCGCTTCACCTTAGTCCCGAGCGGCGCTGGACGACACCGCTTGCGAAAGCACTTCATGAAGCCGAAGGCGGCCCGCCCGGGTTTGTTGGCCTCGCCCCGAAGCGCCTGGTAGCCCTGAGAGGTCATGAACTGTAAGGCAATATCCTACCCGGATTCCAATCGACTGGGCCGCTTGAACCGGCCCGCGGTGACGATCGCGCTGCTGGCCGCGCTCGGCTGCTGCTCGACGGCCCGAGCGCAGGCGCAGCCCGCCGAGACCACCAAAGCGAGCGAACTCGACCTGCCTGGCCTTTCCCCAGAGAGTCTGGGCGCGCTGAGTGTCGGCCATCCTCACCAGGGCTTCCTGTTCAATGCCGTGCACATGCCGGAAGGGAAGTACTGGACACTCGCGCTGCCCCAGTACGCCTGGGGCACCGAGGAGACCATCCAGGGGCTCGTACACTGCATCACCCTCGTCAACCAGCGCTTCGACAACACTCCAAAAGTCATCATTGGATCGATCAGCAAAGAGCACGGCGGCTACTTCCCTCCGCACAAGAGCCACCAGAGCGGGCGCGACGCCGACGTGGGCTTCTACTACAACCCTGGCTACCCCGTGGCCAAGCCGGGCACGCGCGAGAACATGGACCTGGAACGCACCTGGGCACTGGTACGTGCGTTCGTCACGGAGACGGACGTGGATATGATCCTGATCGACAAGAGCGTGCAACACTTGCTAGAAATGCATGCGCTGCGGCGTGGCGAGGATCCGGCCTGGATCAAGGACCTGTTCCACGGAGACGGCAGGCCCTATTCTTCCCTGATCAAACACGCGCCTGGACACGAAGCCCACATGCACGTGCGTTTCTCCAGTCCAATAGCCAGACGACGCGGAAAAAGCGCCTACCTTACCCTGGTGCAGCAAGGGCACATTCCCCTGAAGAAACACGAGATCCGCCACCAGGTCGTGAAAGGGGACACTCTGATTGGCCTCGCCAAACGCTACAAGACGAACGTGAAGACCATCCAAGAGCTCAACCAGCTCACCTCCACCAAGATCAAGGTTGGACAGAAGCTGACGATCCAACGCCCCGAGCACCTGCGCGGCGCGCTCGACCCCATCGTCGTGCCCAAGCGGCGGCTACCGCATACGACCCGAATCCCACAGCGGCACGCCAGCCTCGAGCCAGCCGCGGGTTCCTAGACAGGTCGCGCGTGCGCGCCTTTCGCGTCGTCCCCAAAGGTCTTTGGGCAAGCACGGTGCACGCAACCTGTGCGCGTTGGAGCCCCAAGTGAGAACTCCCGGGGGCTCCAAGTGAGCAGGCGCTCGCCCTCGATGAGACGAAGCCCACGCGAGCCGGCAACGCGCTTGCACGCCTCGACGGATCGCTGAACACTATGCGACGTGATGCGAAGTGTTCATTGGTTCTGCGGCGCGTGTCTCGGATGTTGGGTGGCGGTGGCATGCACGGCACCGCCCAGCGACAAGCCCCCCGTGTTTGGCGGGGAGGGCGCTGCCATCGAAGACAACAGTGAGAGGCCTCTACCCCCCGCCAGCAGCGACGAGACAGCCGAGCTGGAAGGGCCTTGCGCCAAGGCGGCTCCGCCGGGCACGCGAGTCGAGCTCGACGATTTCGAAGACGCAGACAGCAAGATCTTCAAGGTCTTCGAACGCGAGGGCTGGTGGTACACGGCCACCGACGGCACGGAAGGACAAAGCGTGTCGCCTTCCATCGGAGCGTTCAAACCAGTACCGCTTCCGGAAGAAGAGGCCACCCAGGACAATGAATACGCGGCACACCTCACTGCCAGCGGCCAGAAGGATTGGGGGGTGGTTTGGGGAACCACGCTCAAGTGGACGCACGACGGTATCGGGTGTCCCTTCAATGGCTCTCGGTTTGCAGGTGTCGAGTTTCGTGCGAAGGGGCCTGCCACCGTTTGGGTCAACTTCAACACGCCAGGCGTGACTCCCAAGGAAAATGGGGGCACGTGCAAAGAGCGCTGTTGGGATTCCTACGGCAAGCTGGTGCGCCTCAAGGAGGGCTGGCACACCTACACCGTGCGTTGGAATCAGCTTCAACAGCAGGGCTGGGGTGCGGACGTTCGGTTTCACGACGAGCGGCTCATGAATCTGAACTTCAGCGTGAAACCGGAGCATCTCCCCACCGATTTCTGGATCGACGATATCCGGTTTTTGAGCAAGGACGGGCAGAAGCCGGTGGCCTCGGTAGCGAAGAGCATGGACGCCGGGGAGGAGGGCACCGACTCGACGCCCCAGAAAACAGTCGAAAGCGGCCCGAGCCGGTAGTCATGCGCCGCTTGCTGGGACTGCTGGCGCTGCCCTGCGCGTTTTGTGCGTGCACACAGGTGAATGCCACAGTTCCCAGTGCGTCGGCCGGTCCACAGAATCAGGAGCTGATCGATGCACGAATGCGGCGTCTGAGCAACGCCGAGTACGAAAAGGCCGCCAGCGAGCTCTTGGGACGTGAGCTCGACCTTCACGGCAAGCTCCCCCCGGACGTTCGACAGGAAGGGTTCACTCTCAACGACAAGCAGGCCGTCCCCGCTGCGTTCGGAACACGCCTGGCGCAAGTGGCCGACGAGATCGCGACGCAGGCCGCCGAGGAACACCTGGATGAAATGCTTCCCTGCGCGCGGACGGCCTCCAGGGCTTGCGCCCACCGCTTCGTCCGAGACTATGCACGCCGCGCGTTTCGGCGTCCGGTAAGCGCCCGCGAGACGCAGCAACTCGACGCGCTCTTCGACGCCGGGAAGCAGGATGGTGGCGGCTTTTCGGGGGGAGTGCGGCTAGTGCTCAGTGCGCTCTTGCAGATGCCGAGTTTCTTGTACCTGAGCGAACTGGGCAACGAGACCGCCACGGGGCGACGCGAACTCACCTCGCGGGAGATGGCAGCCTCGCTGGCGTTCACGGTGCGGGGCGGCCCCCCTGACGAGGAGCTGCTCGAACTCGCGGAAGCTGACGCGCTCGTGGACCCGGAGGTGCGAGCCGAGCAAGCACGACGACTGCTAGGTCAGAGCGACACTCGCCACCACTACCGGCGCTTCGTGCTCGAGTGGCTTGAGGTGGATGACCTCGAGGACACGGCCAAAGACGCCGAGCTTGCGCCGCGCTACGAGCCGCTCAAAGCCCACATGCTGGCAGAAACACGCGATTTCGTGGATGAAGTCATGGTGCATCGCGGCGCGTCGCTTCGCTCGCTACTGACCGCTGGCTTCGCCTCCGTGGACCCCACGATGGCGCGCTACTACGGGCTTCAGAGCTACGGTCCGCGGGTGTCGCTCTTGGGCTCGGCCCGACTGGGGCTGCTACAACAGGCGAGCTTTTTGGCAGCCCATGCGCACGAGGACAGCACGAGCCCAGTCAAGCGTGGCGACTTCGTGATGCGAAAGCTGCTCTGCACCACCTTGCCTCGCCCGCAAGAGCTGAACATCGAAGTGACAATCCCAGCGCCGGACCCCAAGCTCACGACACGGGCACGCTACGCGGCGCACGTCACCAACGACAGCTGTCAGGGATGTCACGCGTCCATCGACCCGTTGGGTTTCACCTTTGAAAACTTCGATGCTGCGGGACATCTGCGCACCAGAGAAAACGGCCAGCGCGTGGACACGAGCGGAGGCATCGAGCAAGAGGGCCAGTGGCAGAGCTTCGGTGACAGCATGGAACTCAGCAGGTGGCTCGCCAACAATCCGCGCGCGCACGAGTGCTTTGCACGTCATGCCTTTCGCTACTTCACCGCGCAGTCCGATCCGAAGGTGGAGCAAGCCCTCCTGCACTTGACCGAGAGCCTACCGGAGCAGGACCGCGAGAACTTGCTCGAACTGGTGGTCGCCTATGTGAAAAGCGACCTTTTCATGCTTCGTGGAGATCCGAAATGACCAGCCGAAAATTCGCTCGCCGTTCGTTCTTGGGAGCGCTGGGGGTAGGCCTCGTCCACGTGCGACCTGGTCGCGCCGCCCCCGCCAAGCCCAGTGCATCCGGACGTGCCGAACGCTTCATCGGCATCTACACTCCTCACGGATCGGCCTACGAGCTATACAAACCGGGCCCGGCTTTCGATCTGCGCTACGCAGACGCCATCCTGGCTCCGTTCGACGACCCAGCCACCTATGGCCGGAGCTTCAAGGACCAGCTCTTGGTGGTCGACCACATCGACCTCACGGCGGGTATCGAGGTCGGCACGGTCGGTCACGATGCCCCACGCGTGATCCTCACGGGAAGCGGCGCTCACGGGAAGAACCCGTCCGTCGATCAGTATCTAGCCGTCGAGCAGGGCCTCGGCCGCAGCACACCGATTACTTCCTTGGTGCTGGGCGTGGGTCATCAAGGCTCCGAGATAGGCGTCAATATCAGCTACGCACCGGGCGGTACGCCCATTCCCAAGATGATCGACCCAGCCGAGGTGTTCGACGAGCTGTTCGGCAAGCCGCTCACCGGCAAGGCCAGACAACAGCTGGAGCACGACAGACGACTGCACAGGAGCGTCCTCGATTTCGTGAAATCCGATCTCGAAACTCTCAGAGCCCGGGTGTCCGGGTCCGAACGCGTCAAGCTGGACCAGCACCAGACCGCCCTGCGGGAGATCGAGAAGCGCCTGTCCGGAGTGAGACCAGCCTGCCACCCTCCACTGGTCCGAGAGGATACCCGGTTTCCCCGCCTGAAGGCCTTCGGCGGCGGAGAACAATATTTCGACGGCATTACCAACGTCATGATCGATCTCCTGGCTCGAGCCCACGCCTGCGACTTGACCCGGTTCTCCACTTTGTTCCTGGCGGATCTCTCGCGCTCGCACCTGTTCCCAGGGCTCCCCGACGATATTCACGGCGGCGTGGCCCATCGCTACTATGCTCGCACGGACAAGAATCCTGGCAACCGAGCCACCTGGCTCTCGCTCGCCACACAGAACCGCTACAGCTATTCGAAGGTCGCTCGACTGATGCAGCGCCTGGCCGAAGCCGGCAGGCTCGACGAAACGCTGCTCTATGTCTCCAGTGACATGGGCGACCCAGCTAGGCACAGCTCGCGCCACGTGCCGACGTTGTTGGCCGGTGGTGCCGGCGGCCAATTCGCGATGGGACGCTACCTCGAACTCGACCCGAAGCGGGGTACCGCGAACAACAAGATCTTGGTGTTCATCTGCCAGGCCTTTGGCCTTCCCACGCACAAGTTCGGAACGTCAGCGAGCTCCTCCGTACTGACCGGGGCGCTCGACGCGCTGCGCGGTTAGAGGGCTGACCACTGATGGGTCGCTTCGCCTCGGTCCCGGCCCTGTGAGGGCCCGAGGCTGCGCTCGAAGCGACCGGTTCATCAGGCCATCCCTGCCGATTCGATCGGGCCTCTAGACTAGTTTCTGGGGCCGCAAGACAACGTTACGTAACGGAGCTGCGCATCCTGCGCCACTGACTCCGATCCGCGCAGTTCATTCGTAAGACGAGCCTCCGAGCGCAAGCGTGACGCGCATCACGCCCGGCGCCCGTTGGGAATCGTAGGCCGAGCCTGGCGGCAGTAGCCGGCATCAAAAGTGCAGGGGGCCGAGCCTTTGAGCCGGCTCGGCCCTCGAGCATCGCCGGCTTTTCGAGCTTGAAGGTCTTTGCCATGGAAG
This sequence comes from uncultured delta proteobacterium, assembly GCA_963809955.1. Classification (GTDB taxonomy): domain Bacteria; phylum Myxococcota_A; class Polyangia; order Polyangiales; family Polyangiaceae; genus JAICQQ01. The sequence goes on along the minus strand of CAWELQ010000018.1, from coordinate 328,311 downwards.
ATAACGCCTCTTTGAAAAAGTCTGCTGCGTCTCGATCGGTCCCGTTCAAGGAACGAGCTGCGGCCTTTATCGAGCGCGCCCACGCTTTCGCCCTGGAGCACTACGGCGTCGACACGCGCGCGCTGGCAGTGTTTCGAGTTGGGCTGGGCGTCCTGCTGCTGTCCGATTTGTACTCGCGCTCGCTGCACATGACGGCGCATTACACCGATGCCGGCTTCATGCCCAGAGACCGGTTGGTCGGCGGCTGGTCAAACGCTCTGTTCTATTCCTTTCACAACTACGGGGGCAACGTCACGAGCCAAGTTCTGTTGTTCGTGGTGGCTGCAGTGTTCGCAGCGATGTTGCTCGTTGGTTACCGCACGCGCCTGGCTGCCGTAATGTCCTGGCTCTTGCTCACCTCGCTTCAGGGGCGCAACTATCTGATTCTGCAAGGCGGGGACGACATCCTTCGAGTGATGTCTTTCTGGGCGATCTTCACTCCGCTGGCCGCCCGCTATTCGGTAGACGCGGTGTTTGCGTCGCGCCGCAAGCATGCGCCCAAGCCCCCCGAACGCGTGCTCTCCATTGGTTCCTTGGCGCTGGTCTGCCAGCTGTTCGCCATGTACGTCGTGTCCGCCATCCTCAAGTCGGGTCCAGCGTGGCATGCGACCGGCAACGCCATTCACCTGGCCCTACACCATCATGCCTTCGTGACGCCCTTCGGGATGTGGGTCGCTCAGTTGCCCGCGTCCGTGTTGCGAAATGGAGCCTACGCCGTTTGGTGGCTCGAATTCGCCGCGCCATTCTTGTTCTTCGTACCCGTCAAGACCCATTGGTGGCGGACGCTGCTGGCGTTGACGTATATCGGATTCCACTTTGGTCTGTTCTTGAGCATGGAGCTCGGACACTTTCCCTGGGTGTGCATGGTGTGCTGGGTGGTGGTGCTTCCTTCGTGGTTCTGGGACAAGCCCCTGGCCAAGCTGGCTGCTCGGCTGCGACTAGCGGATGCGTTCTTCGCCGCTGGAGCGCGCACAGAGCAGCGCCTGCGCAAGTTGGCCCGCAGGATAGGTCCCGCCGCGAGACAGACCCCGAGCTTCACTCCGTCCCGCAAATGGTCGACCGCGCTTGCCGCAGTTCTGGTGATCTACGCGGCGCAGGGCACGGCCTACGCCGCCAACCACCAAGGCAACGTCGACGGCTCGGTCTACGAGCCTTTGATGATGATTCGCCTGAATGCCAACTGGGGCATGTTCGCGCCGAACCCCCCTTCGGACAGCGGCTGGTTCGTGTTCGTCGCCAAGCAAAAAGGTGGACAGGAAATCGATCCATGGCGCGACGGTCAGGCCGTCAGCTGGGACAAGCCAGCGGTGCCTTCGGCAACCTACAAGACTCAACGCTGGCGAAAGTTCTTGGACAACATCATCAACCCGCGGCACGCGGTCGTGCGCCCTTACTTCCTGCGCTGGATGTGCAACGACTGGAACGAGAAGCACGAAGGAGACGAACAGATCCGCCAGATCGAGTTCTTCCACATGGTTCAGACGGTGCGCTGGCCGGAGAAGGGCTACTATCCGCTGCGCAAGGTGTCCCTGGGCAAACAAGCCTGCCCCACGCCGCCCGTCCACCGCTAGTCTCGGCTCTCGAGAGTAGTGTCGCGTCCGGCATGGACGGATCGCGCGACAGCGAGCGAATCGCCTCGCGTGACCGTCGGGCGCACGATCGGTCCGGCCGAACGGTACCATCCATGCTGGTTCCGCCTCCGCCATTGACGGGGGCTCTTGCCCATGACCAGATCTTTTTTTTGGGATGGTTGAGACGATCACGCAGCCCCCGACCGCCGTAGACACGACGCTCGATATCGATACGCCCGAGCAGATCCGGTTTTCGTTCAGATTGGCGGGGCCAGCTCAGCGGAGTGCCGCCTACCTCATCGATCTCTTGGTACGCGGCACACTGCTCGCAGTGCTCGGGCTGATCATGGCAGCCGCCAACCTGTTCGGGGACGGCTTCGGTACGGGTTTGGCCTTGCTCATCGCCTTCCTACTAGAATGGGGCTACTACATTGCCTCCGAAATGCTGATGAGCGGCCAGAGCATCGGCAAGCGAGCATTGCATCTAAGGGTGGTCCGGGAAAGCGGGCTGCCCCTGGGCTTCTCGGACAGCTTCCTCAGGAATCTGCTGCGCGCCGCTGACTTCCTGCCCGTGGCGAACGTTCTTGGGCTGGTGGTGCTCAGCCTGGACAAGAAGTTTCGGCGGCTGGGCGACTTGGTGGCCGGCACCATCGTGGTATGCGAGGAACGGCAAGGCATCCGACCCGTAATTGCCATCCAGCCACCACCCAAGGCCGAGGAACTGCATCGTCTACCCCGGCAACTGGATCTTTCGCCAGCGGACCTCGAGGCGCTGGAAGTGTTCCTGCGACGCTCCGGCCAGCTGAACCCAGCCCGTGAACAAGAGCTCGCCGAGATCGTGGCGCCGGTCTACGCCAAACGTTTCGCGGTTCGTTACCGAAACCCGGTGCGCTTCTTGGCGCTCCTCTACCATCGTGCCACGCAGGGAGAAGCGCCGTGAAGAATCGTGATGCTTTCGTGAGGGAGCGCTCGCCGGCCTGGGCCGAGCTCGACCAGCTGCTCTACTACCTGTCCGGGAAACGAGCTCCAACGGCCGAACAGATCTCCCGGCTCGGCCAATTGTACCGTGACCTTTCCTCCGACCTGATGCGCGCTCGCTCTCGAGGTCTGGGGCCGGACGTAACGGCACACCTCGACGCCCTGGCCGCCCGCGCCCACAATCAGCTCTACGCCTCGCGCCCCTACCGAGTTGGGGCCATCAAGCAGGTAATCTTGCGCGATTTCCCGCGCGCGATTCGCAAAAACTACGGCTTCTTCTTCGCCTCGCTGCTGCTGTTCGGGTTGCCCATGTTGATCGGGGCGCTGGGCGCAATGGGCTCGCGAGAATTTGCCATGGCCGTGCTCCCCAATGAGATGCTGGAGCAAATGGCGGATGCCTATGCCAAGGGATTCAACGAGGGGCGCAATGCAGACGCAGATGCGGCAATGGCGGGCTTCTATGTCTACAACAATGTGGGCATCGCGTTTCGTTGTTTTGCGACCGGTGTCTTGTTTGGTCTGGGGAGCATCTTCTTTCTCGTGTACAACGGGTTGGTCATCGGCACAGTATTCGGGCACGTCACCGCGAGCGGTGGCGGACCCAATATCCTCGCGTTCACCAGCGGCCACTCGGCTTTCGAGCTGACGGCCATCGTCATCTCGGGTGCCGCAGGGTTGCAGATGGGCTATGCATTGATCCATACGCGCGGCCAGTCGCGCCTCGGCTCACTCAGAGGGCAGGCGCGCGAGCTGGTTGCACTCGTGTCCGGCGCAGCCGTCATGTTGCTGATTGCCGCTGCCATCGAAGGCTTCTGGTCTCCTTCTTCAGCGCCTTCTCAGCTGAAGTGGGCCGTCGGCGCGTTCAACATCGTCATGGTGGGCCTGTTTCTGGGCTTCGCAGGGCGCAAGGACGGCGTCCGCAAGAAACCGAAATGAACCTGGGTCACGTCAATATAGCCATCCGGCAGCGAAGCGTCCTCGAGAGCATCGATCTGAGCCTCCCATTCACGCTGCGCTTGGCCCGGCGTGTGTATGGGCGACTGGCACTCTGGACATTGGTCCCAGCTTGGCTCCTGTGCGTGGCCGCGGGCTATTTGTTCTCGGTGAGCTGGGGGTGGTTATGGCTCGGCGCACTCGTTCTGAGCACGGTCTTGCAGGGCGTCTTCACGCTCGCAGCAGGGCGACTGGTATTCGAGCAGTCCGTGGCACCAGCGCACGTGCTGAGAGCGTACCTGCGCAAGTTGCCCAGCTACTCCATATCGCTCCTGCTGACGCGCTCACTCATCGCGCTGTCGTCGCTTACTCTGCTCTTGCTCCTGCCAGTGGCGTGGATCCGCTATGCCTACGCGCACGAGGTAGTCTTGCTCGAAAACGCCCCGCTCAAAGCGGTGTGGTCGCGCAGCGCGGGTATCGTGAAGGGCAACACCGGTGTCGCCGCCCAAACGCTAACCTGCTTGCTCGGCATCAGCGCGGCGTCGGTGCTCTGCGCGGAGCTATTGGGGACCGGGGTGGTCGGCTACCTTCTGCAATTGGGGTCACCGTTCGGATCGCTCTTCGAGGACGGCGGTTCGGTGTTCGCGCTTTTGGGGTTGTTCCTGTCGACGCCACTGGTCGCCACCGCGCGCTTCCTTTCTTACATCGATGGTCGCACCCGGCGCGACGCCTGGGACGTCCAGGTGCGTTTTCAGCAAGTGCGGTCAGAGGCTGAAGCCACGGTGGTATGATGATCCAGCGCCCGCGCTCCGCCCTTGTGCGCCATGCGCGGCTCGCGCTGGCGTTGTGCCTGACCGTCGTTCCACTGGTCGCGCGCGCCGAGCTCCCCGACGGCTCTGCCGACGGAAGTGCCGAAGAGATCCCAGCGACGGCGGGCGGCCCGGACGGTGCAGCTCGAAGGGACGCCACCCCGTCCTTCGACGGGGACGTCGTGTTGAAACCGGTACCGCCCGAGAACGAGGCCCACGGGGACGTCGCCGAGGCAACCGCTGACACAGAGCCCCAGGCGAGCGACCTCCGGCATCCCGTCCAAAAAGAAGCCGTCGATCGAGAGCTCGAGGTCTTACTCGACAAGCATCGCTTCTGCCAAGCCGACGACTATCAGCTGCCGCTGCGCGAAAATGCACTCTGTCAATTTTCTGAACAGGCCAAGAAGCGCTGCCCGGGTATCGAAAAGGCTTGTAAGAACCCGTTCCTCCACAACGATGATTCCTGGCACTGGGACTGGTTGTCTCTGGACGACATGGCGGGAGTAGTCGCCGTGGTACGCGCACTGGTCTGGACGCTGCTGATTGGCGCGCTCGTATTCTTGGTAGCTCTGTTGCTGCGCCGGGTCATCGCCTCACGTGCCTCGGAAGAGCAAGAAGAGCCCCGTGGGCCCACGCCCCCCGAGGAAGAGACGGCCTCCCAGCTGGCAGCCAAGGAAACCGACGTCAATCGCCTGTTGAACAGGGCACGGCAGGCCGCCGGGCGCGGGGACTTCGCGGCGGGGATTCGCGACGCCTATGCGGCGTTGTTGCGAAAGCTGGACCAGGACGGATTGATCGAGGTGCATCTGTCGAAAACCAATGGCGATTATCGACGCAGCCTCGCGCCGAACCCCGACATTCAGCGCGAATTCGCCGTCGTCGCGCGTACGGTCGAGGGCGTGCAGTTCGGCTCGCAGCTCGCCTCTGCTGACACCTTCCAGCGTGTGATCGAGCGTGTCACTCCATTGGTGAGCAAGGCAGCCGTCTTGTTGCTGGTCCTTCTCGGCAGCTTCGCCAGCTTGGCCTGCGAGCAACTGGGACAGCGACCGAGGGCCTCTGCGCTGGGATGCGGCGAGACGCCCGGGGGCTACTCGGTCATGTGCGAGCTGCTGAGCAAGCACAGCGCAAGCCTGAAGCGACGCATCCGCAAGGTCGACAAGATCGACGACGTTGTGAGTGAGCTCGTGGTACTTCCCGAGGCAGATCTGAGCGAAAAGGAGTGGGGCGTCATCGACGAATGGGTAAAAGGCGGGCATACCCTGGCGCTTGCCCAGCTACCTGAGCCAGCCGCCCAGGCTCTCGACGCGAAGGTCAAGCCCGAGCGCTGCCAGCACGAGTCGCACCTGGTTTCCGGCTGGCAGGAGTACTACGGTCCCGACACCGAACTCGAGACACTGCGCTCCTGGCCTTACGAAATCGATCAGCCGGTGAGCTGGGCCGTCGCCGAGTGTGACACCGGCCCCACGCTGGTCGGGATGTCTCACGGCCAGGGCTCCGTATTCTTGCTGCCGAGCGCCGCTTTCTTGAGCAACCTGTCGCTGGCCTCGGCCGACAACGCCTACCTTGCCGTCAAGCTCCTGTCCCGACCCGAACAGAACATCGAAGTCCTGGGTGGCTGGACAGGCTCGGGTTCGTCGAACCCTTTCGAAGCGCTGAGCGACGCCAAGCTGACACCCTGGCTGCTACAGCTGCTTGCCGTTGCAGTGCTGCTTGCGCTGTGGCGCGGTGCACACTTCGGCCTGCCACGCGACCCGACCACCAAGAAGCGCCATGCGTTCGTCGAGCACGTAAGAGCGCTGGGGTTGCAGTACGCGCGCAGCAAGGCCTCACGGCATGTCCTCAGCAACTACAGTAGTTGGGCACTCGCCAGGCTGCACGACCGAATGCTGCCCGGGTCGCGGGCGAGCTTGAGCAACCTGGCCTCGGCACTGGCCCGGCTCACCGGACGCGAGGAAAGGGCCGTGCTCCAGATATTGATTGCCGCCAAGTCCGCACAAGACGAGGCTCACGACAATGCCACTCCCCAGGAACACCTGAACACCATGCGAGACCTGGAATCGCTCCTGAAAGCAGCCGGAGGCACCCGTTGAACGCAGAACAGTTTTCCCAAGGATTTCAACGCGCAGTGGCCGAGGTCTCGCGTGCGCTGGTGGGCCAGCAAGAGGTGGTCGAGCAGGTGCTCATCGCCATCCTGGCTCGTGGCCACGTACTGATCGAAGGGGTGCCGGGACTTGGCAAAACACTGCTGGTACGCACCCTCTCGCACGTATTGGGGGCCACCTTCAGACGCATTCAGTTCACCCCGGACTTGATGCCCACTGACGTCACTGGGGGCAATGTCTTCGACGCCAAGCGCGGTGAGTTCATGTTCAACTCGGGACCCGTGTTCACGCAATTGCTCCTGGGTGACGAGATCAACCGGGCGCCAGCGAAGACTCAATCCGCGTTGCTGGAAGCCATGCAAGATCGCTCGGTGACGGCCGACGGCGTCACCCGCGCCCTGCCCGAACCATTCTTCGTCATTGCGACGCAGAACCCCATCGAGTCACAAGGCACCTACCCGCTTCCGGAGGCTCAGCTGGATCGCTTCTTGATGAAGCTCAACGTGACGCATCCCAGCCGCGACAACGAAGAGCGGGTGCTCGCAAACTACTTGGCGGGCTTCGACCCGGCCAGGCTCGACCTGTTGGGGCTGAGTACCGTGCTCGACGTGCCGACGCTCATCAGCATGCAGGCCTACCTTGCCTCGGTGCGGGTGGATCGCGAAATCCTGAGTTACATCACCGATATCGTTGCCCGCACCCGCGCGCACCCTTCGATTTACCTGGGCGCGTCACCGCGCGCTTCCATCGCCCTTCTGGTGAGCGCGCGGGCACGCGCCGCCAGCGAAGGCCGGGACTTCGTGGTCCCGGACGACGTCAAGAGCTTCGCGCCCGCGGTGCTCAGGCATCGTCTGATACTGCACCCCGACGCAGAGCTCGAAAACATCACCGCCGACAGCTGCGTCGATTCCATCCTGCGCGAGGCCAAGGTCCCGAAAACGACTGCATAGAGCCCGGTGGTACCCTCGTTCCGATTCGCCCTTTTGTTCACACTCCCGCTGGGGCTAGCGCTGCTCTTGCTGGTGGATGACGCCATGCTGCTGCCGATGCTGGCGCTGGACGGGGGGCTACTGGCGGTCGGCCTGGTAGACGCTTTGCTCTCGGCGAAGCCCCAGATCAGCGTGCAACGGGAGGCCCCGGAAGTGATGTCCCTGGGCAGGCTCAATCCGGTTTCGCTAACGCTCCGCTCTCGCGCCAGTCGCACGCTCGACGCGCGGGTCACCGTGGACCTGTTTGCGGATGCCTCGTCACCGGAGCTGCCTCTCTCGCTGCGCATCGGACCGAAACGGACCGAGCGCTTGAAGTTCCACGTCGAGCCGCGCCGGCGCGGCGCGTACGAACTCGGCGACCACTGGGTGCGTTATGGCTCCCCGATGGGGTTGTGGCTGCGCCAGTACAGGATCTCCCTCCGGCACCCCGTGCGCGTTTATCCGGACCTGCAGCAGGTCCGTCAGTTCGAATTGCTCGCGCGCCAGAACCGCGAGCTCTCACTCGTGCGAGCAACCCGTCTGAAGGGTGGCGAGAGCGAATTCGCGCGGCTCAGGGACTACACGCGGGACGACGAGTTCCGCTCCATTGACTGGAAGGCCACGGCGCGCAGACAAAAGCTGACCGCCCGCGAGTACCAGCTGGAGAGCAATCAGAACATCGTCTTCATGCTCGACGCCGGCCGCCTGATGATGGCGCAAGTCGCGGGACTCTCCCAGTTCGACCACGCGCTGAACGCCACGCTCATGCTCTCCCACGTGGCTTCGCGCGGCGGCGATCAGGTGGGTCTGGTCGGGTTCGATGCCGCGGTGCGCGCCTTCGTACCTCCTAGCGGAGGCCCCAACGCGAGCGCGCGCCTGGTGCGAGCGGCCTACAACCTCCATCCACGTCTGGTCGAATCCGACTATGACCACGCCTTCTCAGAGCTGGCGCTCAGGCAGCGCAAACGCTCCCTGTTGATCGTGTTCACCCAGGTGGTCGACAACAGCGTGGCCCGAACGCTGCTAGCGCAGACGCGCTCCCTGCTCAAGCTGCACCTTCCGCTGATGGTGCTGTTTCGCGACACGGACACCGACGCGCTCCTGGAACGCCCCGCGAAGGACGCGCTGGGGCTCTACGAGCAAGGTGCAGCGGCTGAAATGGCGCGCTGGCGCAGCGCTTTGATCGGGGATCTGAAGGGAGCCGGAGCGTTGGTGCTCGACGTCGCGCCCCACAAGCTTACCGGAAACCTCATCAACACGTATCTGCAGATCAAGGCTCGCCACCTTCTGTGAGACTTCGTCGAACGAGAGCTACGAAGTTGCCATAGACGACTGGTCCAGTCGCGTCGGTCTCGGGGTGCCACTCGACGCCATACCAAGGGTGGCGTTCGATGGCTTCCGCCACGCCATCACTGCTGCGAGCCGTTACGGAAAACCCATCAGCCAGGCGAGCAATGGCCTGACGATGACGGGAGTTCACCATGACCTCTCGAGGCAGCCCCCGGAGCAAGGGCGTCCCTGGCTCCACGTTGACCGCGTGGCGACTTACCCCCGTGGCGCCGTGGTCGATCGCACCCGGGTGCTCGGTCGAAATGTCGGCGTAGAGCGTGCCGCCCTGGTGCAAGTTGATGAGCTGCATACCATAGCACACGCCGAGCACCGGAAGCTCTGCCTCGTGGGCGCACGTGAGCAACGAACACTCCCAATGGATGCGTTCCGCATCCTCCGCATGCAATACGGGGCGCTCGCCCCTCAGACGGCGCGGCAGGTCGTCGCCGCCGGTGAGCACCAAGGCATCGCACAGACGGACGGCCGCTTCGGGCGGCGTGTCCAGACTCAGTAGCATAGCAACTGCCCCGGCCTCGTGGACGCGCTGGGCGTAATCTCGACGGACGTAGTAGTAGTCCGCCCCGCGTCGCAACCTGAGCCCCCGATCGATGCAGACGCTGATACCCACGGTCGGCGCACGCATGACCGGCTAGCTCCTCACCAGCCTGGCGAAGTAGAGCGGGCCCGAGCCGTGCCTGTCGGGATGCACCTGCCAACCATGACGCGTGGCCTCGCCCATGCCGAAGTTCAAGCGATCCAGTTCGACGGCGTGGCGTTTCTTGTCGAGCAGGCGCTGGATGACGCGATCGTTCTCGTCGGTCGTCAGCGCGCAAGTCGAGTAAACCAGACGTCCCCCGTGCCTGAGTGTCGTGATGCCGGCGACCAACAGGGCATACTGGTCCATCGCCAGCCGCCGAATCCTGCTCGAAGACCACTTGGAGAGTTCGAAACCATCGGTCAACACGTGACGTTCCGACGAGCAGGGAGCGTCCAGCAATACCGCGTCGTAGGCTTCCGGCTCGTACAGTCCCCATTGCCTGCCATCCCGACAGGCGACCCTCACCCTCGCCAGAACAGGCTCCGGCAGGTGCTGGCGAAGGACGGCGCGCAAGCGCGCACAACGTCGTTTCGACCGGTCGTTGGTTGTCAGCCGACCATGCTCTCGAAGCGCTTCCATGAGCACCAGCGCCTTGCCTCCAGGAGCGGCACACAGATCCAACACGTCCTCGCCCGGGCGAACGTCCAGGGCTCGCGCCGCCAAGACCGAAGCCGCGTCCATGACATAGCCCACCAACAGGCCCGCGCTGTCCGAAGCCACGCCCACGCCGTTCGGCAAACCGTCGAGGTCGAAACAACCCTCCAGCAGCGGGTGTGGCTCCAAGCCGGCCGTAACGCGGCGCTGCGCCTCGGTCGTTGCGAATGCATTCACCCTGAGAACCTTGGCGGGCGCATCCAGCAACGCTCGCTCGAGCGCCGGCCAGCGCTCCCCGAACAACGAAGCGTAGTGGCTCGCAAACCCCTTGGCACCGCGCAGCCTTGCCTGCCCGGGCACGCTCACCTGCTTTCGAGCAGGCGACGCACCACCACGCTTGCCGCCGTGAGACCAAAGGCTCCAGTAACGAAAGCGGCGGTGCCATCGATCCGCGAGCGACGTTCGCAGTCGTGCAGGCCGTTCTTGCCGCCGGGGCACACACAGCGAAAGCCGCCTTGATCGTAGCTCAGCGAAGCGGGCGCTCGGGGCGGCTCGATGCTGAAGACCGCGTCGACCCCGATCGGTCGCTGCTTGTCGAACTCGAGCGAATGCTGCCGGCGCAACATCTGACGCACGGCCCGTGCGAACGGATCCTGCGCTGTACAGCTCAGGTCGGCGACGCGAATTTGGGTCGGGTCCAAGCGCGCGGCAGCCCCCATGGACGAGACCACCGGCAGCTGCCGCTCCAAACACGCATGCAGCAAGTGCGCCTTGGCAGTCAGGTTGTCGATCGCATCGATCACGAAACTCGCGCCCCCACCCAGGATCTCCGCGCTGGTCTCGCGGTTGTAGAACAGCGGGATGGCCTCGATGGTTGCGGTGGGATGCACACGCCCGAGTCGCTCGGCCATGACGTCCACCTTACGTTTGCCGATGGTGCCCTGCATCGCGTGGAGCTGGCGATTGCTGTTCGTGATACAAACCTTGTCGAAGTCCACCAGCACTACATGCCCCACGCCGCTTCTTGCGAGCGCCTCGGCAGCAAAGGAACCCACGCCGCCAACGCCGACCACGATCACCCGCGAGCCCATCAAGCGGTGCAGGCCGGGCTCCGTGAATAATCGGGCAGCCCGGTCGAAGCGTCGATGCGTGCGATATGCTTCCGTCACCGGGGCGGTGGCCTCTTCACCGAACCGATCCGTCTCGGGCCTACCGTCCGGTGGTGCTCGACCGGCAGCGACCTGCGCCGGCTCGTCAGGGACTGCCGCAACGGGCGCGGGCCCCGTCCGGTCCACCGTCTTTTCGTCACGAGTGATCGGTAGATACATGCTGTGCGTGACTTAGCAGACGCGCCTGCCGGCGCCCAGCGCGAGCGCGCGGGGCACGACCGAGCCAGCCGGATCGAAGCGACGAGAGCGTAAAGACCCGATCGGATAGGGGGGATGGCCTGACCAATCGTCGCCTTGAGCGCAGCTTCGGGCCCTCACGGGACCGGAAACCGAGGCGAAGCGACCCATCAATGGTCAGCCCTCTGGGTGCCCGGGCCCCTCGAGGCGAAATAGTCGCCGGGCATTCTGCGTGGTCCGAGCGCCGAGCGCCTGCACTCCGGTACCCCGGAGCTCCGCAATCACACCCGCTATTCGGGGGAGCTCTGTCGGGTCATTGCGCCCTTTGCACCACACCGGAGCCTGGTCGGGAGCATCCGTTTCCAGCAAGAGCCTGTCTTCGGGCACAGCGAGCAGGGCCTCGCGGGCGCGCCTCGCTACCCGCCGCGTCACGGCCCCCCCAAAGCCAAAATAGAATCCCAGCTCGGCATAGCGATTCACCAACTCAGCTGAGCCGGAGTAGGCGTGCAGCACGCCGCCAGCAGGCAGCTTGCCGATTCGTTCCAGCCGTTCCACCAGCTTGCCGTGCGCTCGGACGCAATGCAGCACGAGCGGTAAGCGGAGCCGCTCCGCTATTTCCAGGTGCGCCTCGAGAACGCGGGTCTGCAGCTCGAAGGGTAGACCTCGGCGTTTTGCCCAAATCGCGTCCAGCCCGCACTCACCGACGGCCACCGCGTCGTGGGCGAGCAGCATCGACTCCAGGGTGGCGAGCACACCTGGCAGTTCGTATTCCTTGATCTCGTGCAACCAGAAAGGGTGAATTCCAAAGCCGAACCGTACCCCGCGATGCCGGCGAGCGAGCTCGACCTGCTTTCCCCAGCCGAGCGGCGCCACGCCAGGCACGAACAGCTCTCCCACACCCAACGCGCGGGCCGCGGCCAGCACCTCCGGGCGATCCTCGTCGAATGTTTCGAAATCGAGATGGCAATGACTGTCGAAGAACACTCGCTTCGAGTAGCGCAGGAGCGCAGCTGACGGAAGCGCTCGGCCGAATGGCCAGACATGGGGAAAATTACGCTCACGGACCCATGGCTCGTGGCTCGGTCTGCGCGTCGGTGACAATGCAGGATCCCGCCAGGGGACACTTGCTTTTGCAATGACTTCTGTGACCGAATGGTGGGCAGGGTGCACATCGAAGAACGAGCGGCATCATCGAAATTCCAGCTTGGGAGCGCAAAAAGAGCGATGGCTGAGACCGAAGCAGATCACGATCGACTCGTCCGAGAACGCAATCTGTACCACGGCCTGTTGAATCTGAATGCGCACTCTTCTCCGGATGCGTGCCTGGAAGAAGCGCTCGAACTGGTGGTGGCTGCCGCGGGCGCCAGTCAGGGCTATCTGGAGATATTCGACCCTTCGGACAAGAGCGAAACCACCTGGTGGAGAGGCACTGGGTTTTCGGAAGAGGAGCTCGATCGCGTTCGTCTTTTGGTCTCGCGGGGCATCATCGCGGAAGCCGTCGCGACCGGAGAGGTCGTAGTCACCGCGTCGGCGCTACTCGATCCGCGCTTCCGCGATCGAGAAAGCGTCAAGCGCTCGAAGATCGATTCCGTGTTGTGCGCCCCCGTTGGCAAGGATGCCCCGCTCGGCGTGCTCTACCTGTCGGGCCGCGAGAGCCCAGGGCCGTTCACCGAATCCGATATCGTCTGTGCCAAGCAGTTCTCCGAGCACGTGGCCCCCATCTTCCAGAACCTGGTCAAACGCAGCCAGGCGGATCAGGAAGATCCGACCTCCGAGCTGCGCCAGCGGCTGCAGCTCGACGAGATGATCGGCCGGAGCGCTGCCGTTGCGGCTTTGCTCCGCGAGGTCGAGCTGATCGCCCCGCTCGAGGTAGGAGTGCTGGTCACTGGGGAGAAGGGAACCGGTAAGACCCGCCTGGGTCGCGTCATCCACAACAACAGCAAGCGCCGTGGCCAACCCTTGGTGGTCTTCGAATGCGCCGCAGTCTCGGCTCCGCTGGTCGAACGGGAATTGTTCGGGCACGTGGATTCACCCGACTCGGTCACCGAGGGGCGATTGGCCAGCGCCGAAGGGGGAACGCTGATTCTGGAGGAAATCAGCGAACTCCCGCTGTCGGCTCAGGCCAAGCTTCTGCGCTTCCTGCGCAGCAGAGAGTACAGCCCGGTCGACGGCGATCGCCTGCTTTCCGGGAACGTGCGGCTGATCGCCACGACCAGCAACGACCTGCACGACGCGGTCAGCAAAGGGGATTTTCGCGAAGATCTCCTCTACCAACTTCAGGTCCTCACGGTGCGGCTGCCCTCCCTGAGCGAGCGCCGGGAAGATATCGTCCCGCTGGCGCACTTCTTCTGCCAGCGCGCCGTCGACAAGCACAAGCTCTCGCGCGTGGTGCTCAGTCCCGGAGCAATTCGAGCCATCGAAGCTTCCGAGTGGCGGGGCAATCTGTACGAGCTGGCGAGTGCCGTGGAGTCTGCCGTGCTACGCGCGACGGCACAGCGCCTGGAACGCGTCGAGGCCAGCCACCTGTTCCGCGAAGCCGACAAGCCAGAAGAGGCCTTGACCTTTCAAGAGGCCACGCGAGTCTTTCAGAGCTACCTGCTCAGACGTACGCTCGAGGCAACTAGCTGGAACGTGGCGGCCGCCGCCCGCAAGCTCGATCTGACGAGAGCGCATGTGTACAACCTGATCAAGGCCTACGGCCTGCGACGTTCGAACAAGCCCGGTTGACACAATTTTTCGTCTTCACTCGAGCGTCGGCGTCACACGCGTCCAGAGGATGTGCCAATCTTCGCGCTGCGCCCACTCGGGGGTTGCTTGGTACCGATCGAGCTTCAACGCGAAGCCCTTGGGTCCTTCGTCATAGATGGAACTCGTGCCTGTCGCGTACCAGTGGCTGTGCAGCCCGGCAATGGTCGTGAAGACGAGCGGCGCCGAGCAGCCATCGGTAGCCACGTGCGCCAATAGAGCGTTCTTGCCCTTCTGCTCCCAGGCATCCGACGTCGTCGTGCCGGTACAAAGCTCTCCAGCGTCATTGAGCTCCGGCATGGCCGACCAGTTGATGTGCCAGTCCCACGCACGCGCTTGTTCGACGGTGATCTTGGACTTCTGTACGAATACGGTGAAATTCTCGGCATCGGCCCAATAGACCGAAGTTGCCCCGCGCGTCAGCGCGTGCCCCTCCACTCCCCCCAGCGAGGTCATCAGCACGGGGGGAGCCTCGAAGCCGCAGGCGCTCAGGTCCACCTTGACCTTCAGGCCATTATCACCCGCCTGCTCGAAATCCTCGGGTTCGGTGCGGCCAGTGCACAGCTGCTTCGAGACGATGCCGTCGGGACGCGCCATCCAGTTGACGTGCCAGCCCTGCTCTCTCGAAAGCTCGTGGGCGTGGGGTCGCACCAGCACGAGTCTGAAACCTTCGGGGCTGGCTCGGTAGATCGATGTCGCCCCGCGGATCCCAGCGTGCTTGGCGTGACCTCCAAGCGACGTGAAATACAGCGGCTTTCCGGTCAGCTTGCAGCCACGCGTGTCGACGTCCACGTGCACTACGTCCTCGCGGTCCGCCTGCCAGTCCGTCGCCCCCACCGGGGTCTGCCCCGCACAGATGCGGGCCTGGGTCGTTTTGGCAATCGGCTCGGGGAGTCGGTCCTGCTGACTGCCGTCGACACTCGACAGGCAAGCGTTCAAGGGCAACGCCGTCAGAACCAAAACGAGCGGCAAACGCCAGTCACCCAGTTGCGAGACCCGAGGCCCCGCGAAGTCAGCGTGCGTTTCTGAATCTCGCGAGTTAGCAACCATCGCGTTCGAGTGTACCAGCTACGCTCGCGCCGAAGCCAGGCCGGTTTTCGTTGGCAAATCCGCGACCTTGGAGCGCTGTGCCGGTTGGGCGGTAGGCGCCCCATCCTCCGGCTGGGCCCTTCTCCCTGCTATCAGTTCACCACACGCAACCGCTTGGCAGGAAACCCGATTCTTTCGTGCCCTTCGAGCATCACCTGTTCGGGCTCCGGGATTCCAGGCTGAACCACGCCTTGCGGCACGGCATCCCAGTCGACGAAATCGTCGGGGAGAGGCCCGGGAAGCGTGGGCTGCTGCGTACGCTCCAGGAGTTGGAAATCGTGCCGAGCGGCCAAGCGCAGAGGGATACCACGCTCGGGCCCCCGCTCCTGGAACCAGGCACGCGCGGCCTGCACGTTGCGCATCAACACATGATGCTGGGGGTCGGTTCTTGCAGCAGTCATGAAGTGATCTTGCATGCCCTCGATATCGCCTCGTTCGAGTGCGATACAGGCCAGATGGTTGTATGCGAGCCCCGGGACGGGATAGCCAAGCTCCAGTGCCCTGAGGATGCAGCGCTCGGCCTCGGATAGGTTCCCCTCGCGCAGATGGGCGGCGCCCAGGTCCATGTACGCCGCGTGATACTCGCCGACCTTGTCAACGATGGCCTGAGCCGCACGGCTGTCTTCCAGATAGTGCTCCTGCAGGCCGGAATGGCCGGCGAACCACTCGTTCATGGCTCGCGTCGTTTCTTCGGAAGCATCGAACGGCGTCTTCAACTCCTGGAAATCTCCCTCGAAGAAGACCGAACGGTCAAGCCACCCCTCTGCCTCGGCGCGGCTGAAATCTCGGGTTCCCGGAAATATGGACAGACACGAGAAGATGAACTGGTGAGGCCGAGCCCGATCCAGAAAATCCAGGGTTTCTCGAAAGGTCTCCAGAGTCTCGCCGCGGTTTCCGAGCATCATGTAGTGCCGAACCTGGATTCCGTAGCTCTTGGCCATCTGCGTCGCGGCGATGATTGTCGCCGCGTCGATCTTCTTGTCGATGTTCTTCAAAATGGTGTTCGAGCCCGACTCGACACCTAAACTGAGCCGCTGGCAGCCCGCCCAGCGCATCTCCATCAACAGTTCCTCGGACAACACGTCGACCCGCGTGTCGCAGCTCCACAGCAGGTTCAGGCCCCGCCGACGGATCTCCCGGCAGATGGCCTTGGCACGCTTGGCGTTGGCCGTAAACGTATCGTCTTTGATCTGAATCATCTTCACGGGCAGCTTGCTCGCGGCCAGCTCGAGTTGGTCCACCACGTAGCCGACCGAATGACCGCGGAACCCCCTGCCCCAGGTGGTCTCGGCACCGCAGAACGTGCACGCCCAGGGGCAGCCCCGCGATGTCATGAGGATGTGGGAAGTGAAGTAACGATGCGGCTGTGCCAGTGTGTCCAGATCCTTGATTGCTGGACGAGGGGCAGCGCGCTCGACGCCGCGATTACTTCGAAAGACCGTACCGGCAACGCCCGTGGTCGACTGACCTCGTGTCAGCCTGCCGAGGAGCTCGATGAAGGTGTGTTCACTCTCCCCCAAGCACACAGTGTCTATCGCGGCGTACCGCTCGAGTATCTCTTTGGCCAATGGTGTGGCGTGGGGCCCCCCCACCACAACGTGAGCCTTGGGATGACAGCGGCGGATCAGGTCGGCCACCATCCGCACCCCGCGTCGATTGGCGGTCCAACACGACATCCCGAACACGTCGGCGTCCAGACCTCGAACGGCCTGTTCCACGCGAGACCAACTGAAGGCGGACAGGTTGAACACCTTCACGCGGTGCCCTGCCTCGACTGCTTCGGCGGCCAACGTGAGGAGCCCGTAGGGAAGCTGGTAAAAATCTGCGTCCAGGTCGCCGTCTCGAAAATCGGCAGGCGGGCCTTCGCCGGGCGGAAAATCCGGCTGGCCCGTTTCGGCAATCTTCCAGGGCGGGGGGTAGAGCAAAGCAACTTTCATCGGACCTGGCCTGAGAGCGCAGTGTAGCCCCGCCAGCCTTCGACTCAAAACCCCGGGGTCGGCGTAACCTGCCGCAGGTGCCTCTGGGCAGCCGAATGCGCGCCCCCAGAGCGCAGAAGCTCAGGGACGGACGGGCAGCAAATGGGGGGGAAAGGCCAGCTCCCCGCAAGTTGCCGAAGGCGTCCAGCACGGATTGACCTTTCTCGAGCAACCCGGCTACGATCGCGTGGTGGACCCCGATCGCTTGGGCAAAACGGCTATTGCGATGCCCTCGGAGCGGCCCAAGGGTCCCGGACAGCCGTGCCTGGTGGTGATCGCAGGGCCTGGCTTGGGTGCGCAGTACGATCTAGCCGACCGGATCGTGGACATCGGCCGACAGGAAGAGTGCGCCATCTCGCTGCCGAGCTCGAAGGTGAGCCGGCGCCACGCCTCGGTTCAGAAGGTGCTCGGGCGCTACACGGTGGCCGATCTGGGCTCCACCAACGGTACTTACCTGAATGGGCGGCGGCTCGAAAAGGCCGAACAGCTCAAGGACGGCGACAAGATCAAGGTAGGCGAGCTGGTGCTCAAGTACATGGAGAATCGGGTCGAGCTGCAGTACCACCAGCAGATCTTGAGCATGGCCACCACGGACGCCCTGACCGGCGTCCAGAACAAGCGTGCCTTCGACGAGACCTTTTCGAACACGTCACTCAGGGCTTCGACCGAGGCCAGCGCACTCGGACTGGTCCTGTTCGATGTCGATCATTTCAAGCGGATCAATGATACATATGGCCACGCAGCCGGCGACACCGTGCTCAGGGAGCTGGGTAGTCTCAGCAAAGAGAGCGCTGGCGCGCACAAGGTGTACCGAGTCGGCGGTGAGGAGTTCGTCATTCTGGTTGCGGAGGTCGGCGCGCAAGCGCGCGAGCTAGCCGAGCATCTGAGGGCGAAGGTCGAGGCGCACCGCTTCGAGCACGACCAGGCGGTCATACCTGTCACGATCAGTGTGGGCGTGGCTGAGCTGCACCCGGGCGAGAGCGCCCAACGCCTCTACCAGCGCGCCGACGAGCACCTGTATGCGGCCAAGCACCAAGGACGAAACCGCGTCCACGGGCCCTGACGCCGGGACGCCTCGATGCGCGGCGTGAGCACCCGCGGCTCAGTCGAGCGCACGGGCCGTCGCCCGCGCGGCCTCCGCGAGTTCCTTGGCTCGAGCCTGGTCTCGAGGAGCCGAAAGCCCATGGGCGGCGCTCTCGTAGCGCTGCGCGAGACCGCGCCAGAACGCCGGATCTCCTTGTGGCGGTACCAGCTGGAGCAGATACGCCGCATCGAAAGCGGCTGTCGCCGCCAATGGGCCCCCCTGATGCGACAGGCGGTCGAGAGCGGCAACGTTCCCGACCCCGGCTGGCAGGCGCGGTCCATGGAGCATCATGTCCGCCGCATCGCTCGGCCCTCCCTTCAGCGCCTGAGCCAGGCCGAGCATGAGAGGCGCGTCCCCGGCCGACGCTGCGTCGGTCGCCGAGAGTAGCTTCTCCGCCTCGCCGAAGTCCGCCGATCGCCAGTAGAGCCGTCCGAGCTCGATCAGGGCGCGAGCCAGCAGCTTCGCGGCGGCCGGTTCCAGGTTCCGAGACGCAAGATCGGCCCGCGTGGGGGCAGCAATCCCCCTTTCCATGAGTGCCCTCAGCACCCGCGGGTCGCTGACATCGATGTCGGGCAGCACCCACCGGAGCCACGGCGTGGGGACCCGTTCAGCGAGCCTGAGGGAAACCTCGCCCACGTCGGCAGGGGCGAGCTCAGGGAGAATCAACCCATCCAGTCGGTCGATACGCCTCCCACCGTATAGCTCCGACAGGAGGGCCCGAGCCCTATCTATTTTCGCGTCCACCAGCACCCCGCTCTCGGCGAATTGCTTGAGGCCCACCAGCGCCGCGTCACGCCCCCGGTCTTTCCAGGGGGTGAGAGCCATATCGAGCTCGGAGTAGTAGGCTTCTCGGAGCTCGTCGTCTCGAGCCATTTCTTCGGGTAGCGGAACCTCTCGCACGACACTGACGAAGCGCAGGTCGGCGAGCCCTGCTTCGACAGCGACCACGCCGCGTGCATAGCCGCTCAGCTTGGCCCCTTGTTGGGCAATCTTGTAGACGGCCTGCGCCTGGGTGACGATCCAGTCGTTGAGCACGCGACTCGAGAAGTCCGCGAACTCAGCCTTGGTGAAGGGCGGATCCAGGCGAGGTGCTTTGACGACCAGCCGTTCGAGATGGGCGGCATGAACGAAGGCCGTCAGGGCCTCGCTCAGCTCCGGCGCGAGGCCGGCAGGCAGCGTTGCCCCGATCATCGTGTCAGCGCATTCAGGCGGCCCCAGCTCGGCGCGCAGTACGAGCGCCACTCCCTTCTTCAAACTGGGACACGTCTGAATGGCAGCGAGAGCCGCGTCTCTGCTCACTGGATCCGGAGCGGCGAGCGCGGCATCGAGCTCGGGGAGGCCTGCCGTCGTCCGGATGCAGCTCGCCTCGTGGGCGCGGTAAGCATCACAACGCGCCGGAGGAGGAAGCGCCCGAGCGGGTGGCTGAGGCGTCGGAGGGCCCAATGGAGGTGCCCCGGCAACCGGGGCCTCCCAGCGCTCGGCCGTGGAGTCGGGCGCCTGGAGTGGGCGAGCACTGGGGACGCTGCATCCTCCAACTGAAATCAACAGTGCACACGTCGTGAGG
Source organism: uncultured delta proteobacterium (assembly GCA_963809955.1). Taxonomy (GTDB): domain Bacteria; phylum Myxococcota_A; class Polyangia; order Polyangiales; family Polyangiaceae; genus JAICQQ01. Next base: position 308,586 of record CAWELQ010000018.1, on the reverse strand, counting down.
TACGGAAGCGAGAAGTTCATCACTAACGTCGGGCAATGTACTACCATTCTTACGCAAAGGATCTGAGAATGCGCTAGGTTAGCGCGTCATGCGGCGCCGCTGGAACTGGCTTCTGTGCTTCGCATTCGTGCTGGGGTCCAGCTGGGTCACTCCGAGATCCGCTTGGGGCCAGGATGCTGCAGAGCTGCAGCAAGCGCGCGACAAGTTCCAGAATGCCCTGGCTCTGCAGACGGGCGGCGACTGGGCGGGAGCGCTGGCGCTGCTCAAGGAAGTCGCGGCCGTGCGCTCGACCCCCCAGGTGCGCTTCAACATCGCCCTCTGCGAGGAGAATCTCGGCCAGCTGGTGGCCGCTGTCGGCGACTACGAGCTAGCCGCCGCCGACGCGCGCGAGACGGATGAGCGAGAGGTGATCGAGCAAGCCCAGCGCCGCTTGGACCAGCTCAGGGGGCGAATCCCCAAGGTCGTCGTGGAGCGGGGCAACAATGCAGATACGGCAACCATCACCCTGGACGGCGTCACGTTGGGTGACCAGGTGATTGGCAAGGCCATGAACGTCGATCCAGGGCCGCACGTGGTCACGGCGCGGGCCACGGGTTACAACAGCTTTCGCACCACCGTGAGGGTGGCGGAGGCCGAAACCAAATCCGTCGCCGTGTCGCTGACACCGGAAGCTGCTCCGGCACAGCCTCGCCCACCGGCACCCAAGGGTCCACGACAGGTCGAGCAGTCGAACACGACAGCCTACGTGGTCGGTGGGATTGGACTGGCCTCTCTGGCAGGGGCAGGAGTGATGTTCGGGCTGCGCCAACGAGCCGTGAACGAGCTGAACCGCAAGTGCACCTCCGATGGGAGCTGCCCACCGAACTTCGAAGATACCGCCAACCGCGGCAAGCTCTATACACTGCTCGGTAACATCGGGCTCGGCGTGGGCGCGCTCGGTGTCGGCCTCGGGGCAATCTTTCTGCTATCCTCGGATGGCGATTCGGAAACGGGCTTCACACCTGGAGCACCCGAAAGCGTCGCTGGGCTGAGCTACGTGGGAAAGTTCTGAAGGCGGCGAAGACCCTTCCAAGCCTCGTGGGCGCGCGTCATGGTCCGAGCTAGAAGCCTGGAGTGCGAATTGGCGAGATGGCCGGAGCGCTCGTGGCTGGCGTCGTTTCCTTGGGCTTGCGCGCGTGTCTTCGAGGAGGAGCGGCGGGAGGCTCGGGAGTACTGCTCGCCACGTCGGGTGTCGCGGACTCTGTCGCCTCTGGCGGTAGGACTTCGGCCTGCTCCAGGTCGACACTCTCGGGAGACGGGGCAGCTGCTGGCAGTGGGACGCTTTCTTCGATTGGCTTGGGCGCTGCTGCACCCATCGGATCCGCGGGTTCGTTCGCGCGTGTCATGACGAACAGACCCACACCAGCCGCGGCAACCACCACCGCGCCGGTCATCATCGTGGCGAGCGCGCGACGCGAACCGAAGACGCCCTGATCGGCACTACCGGCACGACTCGGGGCGACGCCGGACAGCGACAGATCGATCTCCGCCTGACCCGCTCCTGGCAACGGGTTGGAGCCCTCCGAGCCGGGGTTGCCGAAACGTGGCTCGACGACTGTCTTGGTGCTGTCGACGTCCTCGGGGACCGCCCCCCTCCGTTCGGGCGGCGCTCCACCTTTCTGACCGTCGGCGATCTCGAGCGCCGCGCGGATCGCATTGCGCCGCTTCTCGAGCCGATCGGCCATCAGGCTCTTGATGAAATCGGCCACTTCGTCGTCCGTAGCGGCCTGCACCACCCCACGCAGCGCCTTGAACATATCGTTCGCAGAGGCAAACCGCTTGGCCGGCTCCTTGGCAATCGCCTGCATCACCACCGTTTCGAGCAATGGGTTGTAGCCGTGAACCAAGCGGTGCGGGGCCCTGGCCGGCGCGCTCGAAGTGATGTTCTTGACCGTATCCGCCTGTTCGTCACCCTTGAACGGGTGGGTCCCCGTGGTCAACATGTAGAGCAGAATTCCGACCGCGAAGATATCCGTGCGCCGATCGATCGGTTCACCCTTGAGCTGCTCTGGAGACATATAGGCGATCTTGCCTTTGAGCTGACCGGCTTCGGTCTCCGCTGATAGCCGGCTCGTTGCCTTGGCAACGCCGAAATCGACGAGCTTGACGACACCGTCGTAGCTGACGAGAACGTTCTGTGGTGTGACGTCGCGGTGAACCAAACCGACCAGCGCCCCGGAATCGTCGCGTAGCTCGTGAGCGGCATGCAGACCCCTGAGAGCTTGGAGCATGATCGCAACCGCAATCGCCTGCGGGATCCCCCCGCGCTTGGCAGCATAGTGCATGATGACGTTGAGCGGCTCACCATCCACCCACTCCATCACGAGGTACAGAATGCGATCCTGCTCGCCAAGATCGAGAATTTCTACCACATGCGGGTGGCGCACCTGTGAGGCGAGCGAGGCCTCGTCCAGAAACATCCGCTCGAAGCTGGGATCGTCGATCATTGCCGGCAACATGGTCTTGATGGCCACCAGCTTCTGGAAGCCGCGCGTGCCTTTCAGGCGCGCAGCCCAGACCATCGCCATGCCGCCCTTGGCGATGGGCATCAGCAGCTCGTAGCGACCGAGCTCTTGGCCGGGTAACACCTCATTCAACATTCAGAGCTCGCTAACCCGAGTGCCGGTAACCCGGCACGGGCCGCGCCACAAGGGACCCGCTTCGCGCCGGGCTGCCGCGCGAGATTCCATCGACAAGTTGTGCAAGACACTCGCTAATATAGCCCACCCTGGGCCAAGCGCCGGAAGGCGCCGACCTAAAGTTTCTCCCACCGAGCGCAGCCAAGCTGCTAACCACATTGACTTACATGCACCTTCACGCCGCCTCTCGATGTTCGCCCAAGCCCTCGAGGATCGCACGCCTAGGCATGCGTGCCAGGGTCTCCGACTTCTCCCACGGGCGGCGACCATGGCCGGTGAGCGCATGAAGCGCCGTGTGCTCATGGTCTACGACCGCTTTCCGCCTTTCAACGTGAGCGGGAGCGCTCGGGTATTCGAGTTCGCAAAGCGCCTTCCAGATCTCGGCTGGCAGCCCATGGTGTTGGCGAGCGTACCCCCCGCCGATCAGCCGCGTGACGAAGAACCGCTGCGGCACCTGCCGCCCGACGTCGAGGTGTTGCGAACGGCTGCCTGCCTGACTCCCACGAAAGACCGGCTCGCGCACTTCATCAATGCGAAACGGCGACGTCCCGCCGCCTCCAGCCCGACTGCCGCCGCGCGACGCCCAAGAGTGTTCACACCACGGTCCTGGCTGTGGCGCGCCACGGGGCTTCCGATGTGGCTTCTGGAGTGGCATTTCGATTGGGCCCCATCGGCGCTCTTCGGTGCCCTTTCCGATCCTCGATTTCGAAGCGTGGATCTCGTCTGGGTCAGCGCACCTCACGTTCGTAATCTCTTCGTCGGAGAGGCCTTGAGCCGGTTGCTGCGCAAACCGTTGCTCGTCGACCTGCGCGACCCATGGACCTATGGCAGCCTGTGGCTCCCTCGGGGCCGCCTGGTGGCGCGCTGCGAGACGGCTCGCGCCCGTCGAATCCTGTCCCGCGCCGCGCGCGTGGTGGTCACTAGCCCGTTGACCGAGCAACAGATGAAGCAGCGCTTCCCCGCGGCTTCGTTCATCACGATCACGAACGGCTTCAGTGATGACCCCGGTATTCCGTCCGTACGCGATTACCCCGGCGCCCGCTGCTTGTTCCGCTACGTGGGCGTCTTGAACGAACGCCGGACACCGGACACCCTGTTGGAAGGCCTTGCCATCGCCTGTCGCGACCCACGGCTCAGAGCCAATATTGCCTTCGAGTTCGTGGGAGGCATGGCCGGACACGAGGGCTCGATCGATCAGCACGGGCTGGGCGACGTGGTCAGCTCGCGCGGTCGCGTTTCGCAACGCGAGAGCCTTCAGCTGATGCGAGGCGCCGACGTCAACGTGGTTCTACAAACCATCGAGGAGGGCCAGGACGTTATCGCCGGGAAGACCTTCGAATACCTGGCCGCGCGGAAACCCATCCTCGCGGTCGTTTCCGAACGAGGGGGAGACGCCTGGCTGCTCGGACAGGTAGGCGGCGCGCAGATCGCGCCGTACCACCAACCCGCCGCCATCGCGAAGGCGATACGGGATTGCTTCGAGCGCGCGACCCAAAGCGGCGCCGGGCTCGACCCGGACAAGCTCGCGCGCTTCGAACGCGGCGCCCTGACCCGTGAGCTCGCGACGCTCTTCGACGCAGTGGTGGCGGAAGCCGGCCCACACAGCTAAGGGACCGTGAATGGGAAGTCCGTCGCGAGCCGGCCGAGACCGCCGCGAGGCGGGCGCGTGAAGAGCGAGCACCCGAAGCCTACTGAAGTTACTGAAGTAGGTCGAGGAGCGAGAGCGACGAGCCCGCCCGCCGCAGCAAGAGGATTGGCCGGCGCAGTAGGACTTAACCATTCGCGGGCCCTAAGGGCCCGTGTTGCGGCCGACTTGCGGCGAGTGCGTTGCGCGCTCACGGTCAGAGCCTGGCACGCTCCGCCGGGCAGCTTCAGGACAGCGCGCCGACCCTGCCCAGACGCGCATGGACGGAGGTCAGCGCACGACGCAGTGCCCTGCGACCGGGTGATCCCTCTTGGCTCATCAAGGACTCCAGGCTGGACCCGTGGTCACCTAACCGGGTGCTACGGGAACGCTTCAGATCTCGATCGATCTGTGATCGCGGGGGGCGGTCGAGTCCCGCAGCGAAACACCACCAGGCGCTGTCGCCGTGCCTCACATAGAGCTTGTCGAGCACACGCGTCTTACCCTTGAAGCAGCCGAACCAGCTCCAGTCACCGGGCTCCGAACTGGCGAGCTCCCGCCCGAAACGGGACCAGGCTCGTTCGTACACCGAGAGGTTGCGGTCGATCGCCAGGTTTTGAGAGACGCGCGTATCCAGCTTCATTCTCGCCGCGCAGACGGCGGCGACACCTCGTTCGAGATAGCGCTGCGAGAGGGTGTGGCCTTCACAAAGAGCGAGGACATCGAGCGGTTCCGACGCTTCCGCACCCGGGCTCGTGCGCACGTGGGCCATGTCGTGGGCTTCACGACCAATGGTGAGAAGCAGTCCCAACCTTTCCTTCGCACGCGAGGGAAGTGCCTGCAACTCGGACCGAAATGCCGTGCGGTACTCCTTGCTCGCCTCCGCCCTCTTGGCCATCTCCAACACCCGAGCGAGAGTCTCGACGAAGCGCGCCGACGCGCCCTCCCCCACATTCGCCTGCGCCTGTCTTTTGCGCGTCATTGGGCCATCCCACATCGTACTGCGGGGGCGCACGGTTGCTCGATACCTGTCATGACCCTTACTCCTCACACAAGCACCGAGTGGCAGGCAACACCGCAAATGTCATGCACCGACTCGAGACCTGGGCGACTTGGTTTGGCAAGCGCCAACCAGAGAGGCTCTGAAGTGAGGTCTCCGTGCGATGCCGCATCGGAAGTATGACACCGCTGGGGCGACGAAGCCAGCGAACTGTCCCGCTTGTCGGTCTCGACGTATCGCTCGAATTTGGACCCGGCTAGCGGCGCGGACAGGCGTACCTCGAGTCTCGCTGGCAGGCATTGCGGCTCGAGAGCCCTCACCAAGATTGCCGACGAAGGCCGTCGGCGCTCGCGTTTCGATCCTACAATGTGCCGAGCGAAACCGTCGGGTCGGGTCGACGTTCGACCGCTCGCCAAGCGAGTTCAACAGCGATTGGCTGATGGTCGGACAACGCGTACCCCCGAGCATCGACGAAACGGCCGTCGATGCCATACGCGAGTGCCTTCAGTCCCACCGCCTCGGAGCCACGAAACAGCACACGATCCAAGCGGGGGCGCCGACAACCGCGCTCGGCGCAGGCGTCATTCAAGCCCGTAGCACGGACGAACCATCGGAATGTGCCTGCATCGTACGCGTCGCCCAGGGTGTCCAAGTTGGTGTCCCCAGCGACGATGGTCGCCTCTCCCGAGGAGTGACGCAAAATGTAGTCGGCCAATTGGCGGAATCCGCGACGCCGCGTGCTCCTGTCACTCTCGCTGTCGCCCGCTTCCGCGTGGACGTTGTACACGTCGACGCGCACACCCCGAGCCAAACGCATTCGCGCGAACGAAAAACCCTTTTCGCCGAAACAGTCACTGGAGCTACCGAAATAACCGTTGCAGCTCGTCCAACGCACATGGCTGGAATACTCGAAGGGGAAGCTCGACAAGTCGCACAGACCATCACCGAACATCGTCGAAGCCGGGGGCAGCGGCGACAGTTCGTAAGGATGCAGAGAGCTCTGAACCAGCTCTCGATGATAAGAGAAGTCTTCCTGGGCGAACACGAGGTCGTAGTTGTTCAGCAGCGGGCTCACCAGCGCGTGGTTCGTCGCCGGGCGCAGGCCGGATAAAAAACTAGGCAAGCCCGCGACGTTGTAGGTCAGCACGCGTAAACGCCCCGACCGCGCCTGCGAGTCGACGACTTCGCGCGCTGCAGGCTGCGTCGCCCCGGTGACCCCAGGCGCTTGGCCGGCGCCGCTTCGCAAGCAGCTCGTGGTGCCGAGCGCGGACAGCACCGTGAAGAGCAGCCCCGCACGCCAGAGGACGCCGCGATTCGCTCGGCGCAGTTTGGGTGACCGGCGCACCAAGCTCGTCACCGCGCTCCCTCATGGACGCTCGCGCGCGAGGCCCCGAGCAGGCGAGGCGCCGTGGCCCTTCGGGTCACCGGCACCCCTTTGCCCTGGGCAGAGGTCGAAGGGAGCAGAGAAATCCGCTCCCTTCCACCCGCGATTCCTACCAACGCCGCTCGGAGCGGCCTCCGCGATCGCCTCGGCCACCACCTGCGCCATTGCTGCGCTCACGCGCGATGTTCACGTTCAGAGCGCGCCCATCGAGCATCGCCCCGTTCATCGACTCGATCGCTCGTTCCGCTTCATCTGCCGAATCGTATTCGACGAAGCCGAATCCGCGGGATTGACCGGTGGCGCGGTCCGTGATGATGGACACCGAAGCCACCCTTCCAAACTCGTTGAACGCATGGCGAACCTGCTCTTCAGCTGTGTTGAATCCCAGATTGCCTACGTAGAGCCTTGTGCTCATTATCTACCTCGTTACTGCGGCGCCTGACTTGAATAACGACTCGGACGAATGCTCGGCGCCTGCGCTTCTCCGAAGGCCCCCACTGTGGGAGCTCCTAGTACGCAGATGAGCCGGTGGAAACAAGTTGCACGAGCGAGCGTCTGAGGACCAGTCGGCGAGCACGCTAGCACGACCGCCTGGTCGGCGCTACGACAACGCGAGGGCGCCCACTTTGCGGACCTACAGCAGGTGCGCTCTGCCTTGGGCGCGCGCCACCACGACCAGGTCATCCAGCTCGTACAGGCCGCGCCGGGCGTCGCCCCCCGAAAGATACGGCGCCCGCGAGAGGCTCGCCACAGACAGCCCCAGCGGCTCGATCACCCGAGTGCAGAACTGTTCGGCCGCGCTTTCCCAATCCGTGGAGGTCAGCGCCAGGCGCTCGCGTGGCGCGCGGCTACCCGCGCCGTCGTAGACGAATGGTTGATAGGGAAGCACCAGCGCTACAATCAGGAGCCCCTGATCGCGCAATCCCGCGCGAAGGTTGCCCAGCAAGGAGAGGGGCCGGTCGCAGCGATCCAGCACGTTGAGGCAAGCGATGACATCGTAGGGTCCGTCCGGCACCCCCCGCTGGGCCACGTCCAGGCGATGACAGACGAAGCCGCGCCGCCTCAAACGCCAGGCCATGCTGCGCGCCAGCTCCGTCGTGACGACCTCGGCGAACAGCGGAGCCAGCTGAACGCTGACATCGCCATTGCCCGCACCGACATCGAGCAAACGCGCACTCGTCGGCAAGCCGCCTTCGGCACTAGCCGAATCGAGCAAGAATTGCCACTGACGCGTACCCAGCACGTGCATGGGGTAGGTGCCCAGAAGCCCGTTGATCTCGAAATCCGAAAGGTATCCGCGCAACATGCGATGCAAAGCCGTCATCAGGCCACCGTGACGCGCGCGCTCGGCTCGCTCCAGGTATTCATCGAGTGAACTGTCGCGGCCAAGTTGAAGGAAGCGCGCGCGCAGCGCCTTGGGCAGCCTCTCGAGCTGGCAGCCATAGCGTAACTCGAGGCCCTGGAACCGAGGAGCGGGTAGGTTCACCGAAGGATCCGCTAACGCTGGCTCGGCCGAGGACACGATGTCAAACGCTGCTTGGCGAGCTCGCAGAGCTCGGGGTTTCGTTCGATCGCCAGGCAGCGTCGGCCGCTCTGGCGGGCCGCCAGCGCAGTCGTACCGCTCCCCGCGAACGGATCCAAGATGAGACTGCCCGGCCGCGTGCACAGCTCCATGAGCACGCGCATCAGCCGAACGGGCTTCTGAGCTTCGACCAGGCCGCCTTCGCCTGGCTCGAAGCCGACTTCGACGACATTGTCCACCGCATTGGTGTTGCGCTCGAAGCCTGCCAAGTCGAACGCCCCGACGCCGTGATCCAAGACATTGTCCGCCAGCGTGACCCGGTAGGGCTTGGAGCACCAGATGATCGGCTCGAAGGTGGGGCGCAGGTTGCCGAGCCGCCAACCCTCCCACGCTTTGGCTTCGGCCACCTGTCCCCGCCTCTGAAATACGATGCTGAGACGCTGGGCTCTCAACACGCCGCGCGGCCGCCGCCACGCCAAGAGGTCGCGCAGGTTGAAACCCGCGTCCTCCAGCGCAACCACGCAGCGGGACGCCAGCCGGCGGCCCGCGAACACCATGGCCGCCGCGCCCGGTTTGAGCACGCGGAGCCACTCTGGCGCCCAAACCGAACACCACTCGTAATAGGCCCGAGGAATGCTCCGATCGGCACTCGACCAGCCGTTGATGGGCTTGCGCCGGCGCTTGAAGACAGCGCCAGCGCGACTCTGCGCGGCGCTTCGTCCCATGTATGCCGAGTTGTGGTTTTCATGGAGCACATCCCAGTCGTCGAGCCCGATGCCATAAGGAATGTCGCTGAGAATCATGTCTACACACGCGTCGGGGAGCGACCTCAGGTGCTCCAGGGAATCCGCGCACACGATGTCTTCTCGGACCCGCGGAGCCTTGACGCGAGCACCGTGGCTGCGCTTCCGATGCGAGCGCGACACGATTTCTTCGAGCAGCTCGGTCGCTTCACTGCTCAGGCTCTCCTTGCCTGCCCTCTGGCGCTGCAATCGAGCCGGAGTCACCCCCAGCTTGCGCGCGAGCGCCTCGTCGGTGATTCCGGTGAGCTGCCGCACTTGCTCGATCAGGGCTCGGCTCATGTTCGGCTCATAGACATGGGTGAGACGGGGGATCAAAGCCCGTAGCAGAACCGCCTTCGAGGGCCGGCACCGCAATCGGGTCGCTCCAGCGCGGCCCAGTACAGGATTTCCACAGGCAGGATTCAACGCCGAAACTGAATAATTTCAAGCGAATTGCGCTCGTTGTCTGGCGCTATCCGCCACTTTCCGACGGAATGTCCACAGCCTGCCCACGGTCTCTCCCCCGCGCGAGCGGCAACGGAGTCACTGGCCAATCCAGACGTAACGGCAGGTTTCGCGAGCACCGAACCTGCCCGGCAACAACCATGTTAGCCTGCAGAACTAGCTATGTCAGGCACAAGCCCCTCCAGTCCTACAGACCGAACATTGCGTGTCGCGGTCGTCGGCGCGGGGCCGGCTGGATTTTACACCACCGACTTCCTGCTCCGCCAGCGTGAACTCGCCAACACCCGTTTCGAGGTCGATCTGTTCGAGAAGCTCCCGTCTCCCCATGGGTTGGTCCGCAGCGGCGTGGCTCCGGACCACCAGAGCATCAAGAAGGTCACCAAAGCTTTCGACCGCATCGCATCCCACGAACGCGTCCGTTACTTCGGAAACATCGCGGTAGGCGTCGATATCACCCAGGCGGACTTGATGCAGCACTATGACCAGGTCGTTTATACGACGGGTGCGCCCACCGATCGGCAGCTCGGTGTTCCGGGAGAAGACCTGGTCGGCAGCCATGCGGCGACGGCCTTCGTTGGCTGGTACAATGGCCATCCGGATTTCGTGGATGATCACTTCGATCTGTCCACTGGGCGCGCGGTTGTGGTGGGGCTTGGCAACGTTGCCATGGATGTGGCTCGCATTCTGATACAACCCCCGGAACGCCTGGCAGACACCGACATCGCGGACTACGCCCTCACGGCCCTACGTGCGAGCCAGGTGCGCGAAGTGGTTCTGCTCGGCCGCCGTGGCCCCGCGCAGGCCGCGTTCAGCCCTCGAGAAATCAGGGATATCGATGAGCTGGACGGCGTAGAGCTCCGCATCGACGACCCCGAAGCCACCCTCCGGCTTTCGCTCGATGCCGAGAGCGGAGACGCGCGCAAGAACCTCGAATTCCTCCAGGAGGTGGCGCGGCGGCCCCCAGGCGAGAGCCAGCGGCGCGTCCGGTTGAAGTTCTTGTGTTCGCCGGCGGAACTGAGCGGCCACGGCGGGCGCGTGGAGAAGATGAAGATCGAAAAGAACCGTCTGGTCGAGCGCGACGACGGCCGCACCAGCGCGCAGGGTACGGGGCAATTCGAGGAGCTCGCGACGCGCTTGGTGTTTCGTTCGATCGGCTACCGGGGAACCGCGCTTCCAGACCTGCCCTTCGATGACGCTTGGGGAGTCGTCTGCAATGACAAGGGGCGCGTCACCGAGTGTCGCAACGGCTCGGTGATCCCCCGCTTGTACACCGCGGGTTGGATCAAGCGGGGACCGGTCGGCCTCATCGGGACGAACAAAACCGATGCGAAGGAGACCGTCGATCAGATGCTCGTGGAGGCGCGGGAGTTGACCCCCCTTGGGGTGGGTCGCGAGGCTGTCGACGAGCTACTGGAGCGCCGTGGAGCCAAGCCGGTCTCGATCAACGACTGGCGCATCATCGACGAGCTCGAGATCGCCCGAGGCAAGGAGCTGGGCAAGGTGCGAGAGAAGTTCTGCCGCTCTCACTTGATGCTGGATGCCTTGCGCGCCGGCTCCAAGCGCTGAGCCGTCAGTGGGCCATTCCGCGAGCTCGCCTGGCCGCGGAACGGGGCAAAATGGCACCAACGCGACCTTCGCTGGCCAAATGTTCGATTTGGACGATCAGCTTCGGAGCAAGCGCTGGCGGAGCCGAGCGTACGAGCCGACTGGTAGAGAATCGTTACGGCGAGGACGTTAGGACTGTCGGACATTGTGCGATGCGCGACCACGCAGCAGACTCGCCTGTACGCGGTCGGCGGCACGCTCCCAAGCCTTGCTGACCACGATGCCCCGCCGATTATCCCCCCCTCGATCGGCGGGGCTTTTTTTCGCCCAAGCACGGCCGACCAGCCGCTCTTGAATCTGTGACAGAAAACTGGGCCGTTGCTGCGTTTGGCATTTAGGTAGCTTTTGACGCAATAGACCGCGTCGACTTGTAACTTCGGCGGTGCGCGCCCAACTTTTGCGCTAGACGCCGCGGCGAGGGTCCCCATGCCAAGTGTCGATCACGTCAACAAAGAGGTCCTATTCAAGGTCGTTTACTATGGGCCAGGGCTTGGCGGTAAAACGACGAACCTGGAGCAGATCTACGCCAACGCGGCACCGGAGCAGTGCGGCACCATGCTGGCGCTGTGCTCCGAGAGCGAGCGCACCCTGTTCTTCGATCTGCTGCCCATCGGGCTAGGCTCGTATCGAGGCTATTCTATCCGCCTTCATCTGTGCACGGTGCCCGGCCAGGTATTCCAGGATCAAATTCGAAAGCTGGTCCTCACGGGGGTCGACGGAGTCGTCTTCGTCGCCGACAGCCAGGCCGCCATGCTGGATTCGAACCTGCTCAGTATGGAGAATCTGCACGACAATCTGACCGGCCACGGGCTGGATCCGCACACGGTTCCTTTCGTGGTTCAGTACAACAAGCGTGACCTGGAGTCCGCAATGCCAGTCTCTGCGCTACGGCGCTTGCTGGGCGTCGTCCCGGGCACGCCGGAAGTCGAAGCCGCAGCGCGCGAGGGAATCGGAGTCACCGAAACACTCAAGGCCATCGTACGCGAGTGCATGAGCACCATGATCGACCCTGCCCGCTGCCCGAGCGGCCGCAGCGCAGCTGTCTTGCCCAAGCGCCGTTCCAGCGGTTTCATGGCAGCCGTCAAAGAGCCCGTGTCGGCACTGAACAGCGCCTGACGCTCCGAGGCTCAGCGCAGCGAACGCACGAACTCAGCCACCTTGCGGGGCCCCGCTTCGTCCAAGAGTCGTATCGTCTGAGAACCTATCACGGCGATCTCCGCCTTGCCCTTGAGGAATGCCACGTCCTCGGCACCCTTGACGCCAAAGCCCACGGCCAGCGGCAACGGGGTGGCCTTGCGACAGCGGTCCAGATATGTACCGAGTTCGTCCGAAAACCGCGTCTCGCTACCGGTGACGCCACGGCGTGCCACGCAGTAGACGAACCCGCGCGCATGCCGACCCAGCGTGTTCAGGCGCTCTTGGGTCGACGTGGGAGTGAAGATGAAAATCGGACTCACCCCCGACTCGCCCGTGATCTCGATGTATTCCTTGCCTTCCTCTGGCGGAAGGTCAGGCACGATGGTCCCTCGAATACCCACGCTCTTGCTTCGCTCGATGAAGCGACGAACCCCGAACCTGTACGGGATGTTGTAGTAGGACATGAACAGAAACGGGATCTGAAAACGCTCGCAGGCTCGCGCGGCGAACTCGAAACATCGCTCGACCGTGATGCCAGCTTCCAGGGCCTGCTGATTCGCTCGCAAGATCACCGGGCCGTCCGCAATGGGTTCGGAAAACGGGATCTGTAGCTCCATGAGGTCCACGCCAGCCTCGACCATGCTTGCTACGATCTCGAAAGACGCCTCGAAGCTCGGATACCCGATGACCACGTGGGTCATGAGCAGAATGTCACGCTGACTCAGGCGCGCTCGCAGGTATTCCTCAAGCACTGTACACCTCCGCCTTGTGTCGAATGAATGCTTTCCAGCTGGGGTCGTCGAAGGCGTCGGCGATGGTGAAGATATCCTTGTCACCGCGTCCCGACTGATTGATGAGAACAGCGTCGTCCTGGCTCAACGCGCCGACCTCTTTGAACGCCTGGGCGAACGCGTGTGAGGATTCGAGTGCTGGGATCAGCCCCTCTTTTCGAATCGTGAGCTTGAGAGCTTGAACCACCTCGTCATCCGTCGCCGCCTCGAAACGGACGCGACCGGATTCGTGCAGCTGAGCGAGGATGGGCGACACTCCGACATAGTCGAGCCCCGCCGCAACGCTGTGCGTGTGCTGCATCTGCCCGTCGGCATCTTGTAGGAAGTAGGTCTTGTACCCTTGGGCGACCCCGATGCTGCCATCCTTGCCGGCCAGGCGTGCGGCATGCTCCCCGGCCCGTAGCCCCTTGCCGCCGGCCTCCACACCGACCAGCTCCACTTCGTCGTCGAAAAAGGCGCTGAACACCCCCAAGGCATTGGAACCGCCGCCTACACAAGCGTAGACGCGGCGCGGGAGTTTTCCGAGCGTTTTCAAACACTGCTCGCGCGCCTCACGCCCGATGATCGACTGGAAATAACTGACCATTTCCCGGAAAGGGGTGCGGACCACATGCCGTCCCCAATACGTAGTGGGTTGATTGCATGTTGCTGACCCAGTCACGAAAAGCCTCATTGATGGCGTCCTTCAGGGTGCGTGAACCTTGGGTAACGGGGACGACGCGCGCCCCCAACTGCTCCATCCAGAACACGTTGGGACGCTGCCGCTCCACGTCCACTTCCCCCATGTAGATCGTGCACTCGAGCCCCAACTTGGCCGCCATGGTCGCGGTGGCAACGCCATGCTGTCCCGCACCCGTCTCGGCAATCACCCGGCTCTTGCCCATGCGCTGCACCAAGAGCCCCTGCCCCATGACATTGTTGGCCTTGTGCGCCCCGGTGTGATTCAAGTCTTCACGCTTGATGAAGATGCGAGCGCCACCGAAGTGTTGGCTGAGGTTCTCCGCATACGTCACCGGAGTGGGTCGCCCCGAATAGCTGGCCATCAGCGCAACATAGGACTGCCAAAACGCCGGGTCGGCTTTGGCCGCATCGAACTCACGCTCGAGTTCGTCGAAGGTGCGCGTCAGGATTTCCGGGACGTAAGCCCCACCGAACTGGCCATAATAACCACGGTTTTCCATACTAGGCTTCCAGGGTCTGGGTGAAAACGAACTCGTCGGTTCTGCAAAACAACTCCACGTACAGCGCGCCAGGCGCCGAGGGAAAGTCCAGCGTGCGCCGTACCAGTAGCACGGCAGTTGCCGGCGCCAGCTCCAGCGAGCGCGCTCTCGAGCCATCGGGAACGCACACCTGAAACGTCTGTTTGCCACCTGACGGCGACTGGAAATAGTGTTCCCGGACGACACGAGCGAAGGACTTCACGGACAGGTCGAAGGCCTCCAGCTCGGGAAACAATCTCGGGTCGGCGTAAAACTCCTCGAGCAACACGGCGCGCTCGCGTATGCGGCTGAGCCGTTTGAAGTGATACGCCACCCGACCCGAAAAAGGGTTTACCGAGCACTCTTTCGCTACCCTTACCTCGTGGACCTTGCCGAGTAGCCGGCGCTGCAGCGAAAGCCCCTGCTGCTCGAACGCCTCGAGTGTGCCGCCGAGCGAAAAAAGATCCACCTCCGCGCGCGGGGCGCACACGAACGTCCCCGCACCCCGGCGCGCCTCGACCAAGCGTCGCTCGGCCAAGAGCCGGGTGGCTTGACGTACGGTAGGCCGGGTCACACCGAATCGCTCCGCCAAGTTCGGTTCGGACGGGAGCTTCTCACCGGGCGGATAGATCCCCCGCTGAATGGCTGCCGACAACGAGTCGGCGAGCTGACGGTAAAGAGGCAGTGGCGATGCCGGGTTCAGCGGCTGCATTTCGAAGGCCGAAGACACGATGAGCTTTGTCTATCAGCTTGCCGCAGGGCTGTCCAGTTGTCTATACAACTCTAGGTCGAATGTGGGTCTCCTAGCCAGGCCCCGCCGACCAGACGGGCGACGAGGAGCTCTAGTTTCCGGGTGGTTTACTCGCCGCAAGCACCTTGGACATGAAGGCTGGCTTCACGAGCGGCTGGCCCCAACCAGCCTCGTCGAATAGCCGCTCGAGAGGGTCCTTCAAATAATCCAAGAAGAACGGCTCGTGCAGATCTCTCGGGAATTGCTCGAGCACCGGAGCAAGTTCCGGACTGTCGACGAGCTGCGCTGAATCCTCGATCACCAGACGGCCTCCCGGTTTGAGCACGCGCCGCATTTCAGCGAACACGCGCCGCCGGACGTTTCGAGGCAGCTCGTGAAACATGAAAACGCTCACCACAGCATCGAAGCTCTGGTCTTCAAAGGGCAGGTGCTCCGCATTGCCCACCCTCAGATCGACATCGGCCCCGCGCAAGCGCCTGGCGCCGTGCCCGATATACGCAGCGCTCATGTCGACGCCGGTCAGCCGGGCCCCCGGCAACGTAGCTCGCATTTGTTCGAGCAACCTGCCGGTGCCACACCCTACATCGACGACTCGTGCGGCCGCGGGCAGCTCGCTGAGCTCGACGAGTACCTGGCGCCGCATGACGTCGGCCATTCCCATGAACAGAATCTCGACACCCAGATCGTAGATGCGCGCCGAATGCGCACTCAGATAGCCGTCCGTTTGCCAGTGAAAGCAGCGCCGATAATAGCCGGGTAAGCTGGGATCGGCGGCCGTCGGTGGCAGGTCACCGTAGTCGCCGAGGCGCGCACGCCGCGCGACCTTCGAAACATCCCGGAAGAGGCCTGGCGCGCTGCGCAAGTACTCGCCAAGCGGCGCCGAAAACAACTGCGCAGCGGGGTATGCTCCCCGCGCTGCATTGTCCAGATCCGTACGCTGCAGATCTCGGTAGCGTCGTCGCACCACCTGGACCAACTGGGAAAGCTCGGCGTTAGACAAGCGTCCGGGTTCACCCCAGCGCAACCATGCGAAAAACGCGCGGTTCAGCGCGATGAGAGGCCAGCGCACCAGCTCGTGTTGAGCGAAATACGCGGCGCGTAGCAGCACTTCCCGTGTGCGACGCCGTTTGATCCAGCGAGCCCCTCCATCGCCTGGAAGAACCCAAGAATCGGCGGAAGCCATCACCATGGATCCAGATCTAGGGCCCCATCGCCCAGGCACAAGCCCGGCTCGACGCTACGGAGACTTGGGGTCACAACGCGGAATGCAGCGCCTCGACGCTGTCCAGCACCTGAAAGCGGGCTGGCAGCCCGCTGAGCTTCGACGCACCGGTGCCGCCGAGAATCACCCGCACGCCTTTGGGCAAATTCTTATCCAGGCTGCCGAGCTGCTGCTCGAGTTCCGGGCGCGCCACCACTGCGGAAACCAACAGCAGCTCCGCTTGCGCCGTCTTCACCGCGTTGGCGATTTCGCTCGCCGGTAGATTCGGTCCCAGGTAGACGACCTTCCAGCCGTTGCTTGCAGCCGTCAGCGCGGCAGCCAATGCTCCGAATTCGTGCAGTTCGTCCGCCAGCGTGGCGCACACGACCACCCTCGCCCCGACGTCGGGCGTGTACAGGCGCATCAGCGCTCCGAGCTGAGTGCGCAAAACCTGAGACGCGCCGTGCTCCTGCGCAATCGTGAATTCACCTCCGGCCCAGCGGTTGCCCACCTCACGCAACGAAGGCAGCAGCACCTCACCAACGAAGACGCGGGGGTCGAAAGCCACCGAGGCGCGAGCCAACGAACGCTCCGCCTCCAGAATGTCCATGCGAGCGATGCTTTGAAGAAATTGCGTCCGGATCCGGTCCACCAGCAACAGCGGGTCGCGCGGCTCCTCGGCTGCGACGTGGCCCTCCAACAGATCGGCCAGTTCAGTTGCCGACAGATGTGCGACACGGCCGATGCTGTGACCCAGGTCGTTGAGTTTCTTCAGCTTCCTCAGGCGCGCCACGTCGCTATCCGAATACAGGCGGTCGCCTCCCGCTGAACGAGCTGGCTCCACCGTCTTGTAACGCCTCTCCCAAACCCTGAGCTGGTGTGCGGAAATACCCGTGAGCCGGGCCACCAGCCCGATGCGATACTTGGGAGCCGTGTTTTCTACGTCGCTTGTCATGGAGTCTTCGTATTGGGTGGGTGGGACCGCGTCTCCTCACAAGTGGATCAGCGTTTCGGCCACTCCGGAGTACCCGCCGAGAAACCAGGTCCACCAACCCAGCATCATGGTGCTGTGCCCAATGAGGATGCCGACGTGGCTCCACATCTCGACTCGGTCGGACTGCTTCCTGGCGTAGCGACGCCAATGGAAGGCTTCGTCGACCATACTATAGATGAAAGACAGTATGGTGAGCACCAAGGCTGGGATCCAGAGCGCGGCACGATGCGAGTAGGCAGCACATAACAGGACACAGCTCCCGATGCCGCAGAAAATGGTGATCGAGTGGACCAACCCCTCGGCTCCGGCAATATCCGCCTGGTAGATGGTACGATGGCCGATGGTGTCTATCGAGATGCTCATCGCGAAAACCAGGGCTCCCAGGGGAACCCACCAGGCCTCGGCTGGATACCGAACGCCATGAAGGTGCCCCAGCGCCAAGAACCCGCCGGTCGCCAGTACCAGACCGAGCATCAGCCCCACCCAACCGGTGTAGACCCACCAATCTTTGCGCGTGAACTGCTGGACGCGGCCCACGTAGAGACTCAACTCAGCGGGGAAGGACATCGACAGGATACCTCAAAACGGGAAGGGTCTCTATGCTGGACCGCCGTCCGCCCCGGCGCGGCTGCCAGAGCCAACCAGCCAGTCCGCGGAGCAGTAGCCATAGCTTGCTACCGAGCGGCACGCGCGCACGCCCCAACGTGACATCCAAGCTGCGCGCTCGAAGCACATCTCCGATTCTCGAATAGATCGAGCGCGCCGCGCCAACCGCGAGCCGGCTGCGAGCCGACAGGTAGCAAAGGCCACGATCGGCTGAAGCGTAGAAACCATCGGCCTCGACGAGCAAGAGCTCGCTGGCGCGCGCAAAGATGTCCTTGTGGGAAGCCGGAAAGTCTCCAGCCGGGGAAGCGTTCACTCCCATCAGCAGACTTGCCGGCAGGTACAGCCTGCCACGCTGCCAGTCTTCCACCACGTCTCGGCAGATGTTGGTGAGCTGCATGGCAATCCCCAGGTGCGCCGCGTGTTTGAGAGCTCGTGGACTCGTCACGCCCAGCACGTGGCACATCATCAGGCCGACGGTGCCCGCCACTCGGTAGCAGTAGAGGTAAAGCTCGGGCAGAGTCCCGTACCTGGTCCCCTCGACGTCCATTCGCATGCCCGCCAAAAGCTCGGCAGGATACCGCCTTGGTATCTTCGCCTCGGACACCACTCGCTGGAAAGCTTCCAGCACGGGGTCCGACTGGGCGACCCCGGCGTAGATTTCGTCGAGCTCTCGCTCGAGTGCCTCGAGTGCGGGGCGCGCCTGCTCGGGCCCCCGTTCATCGACGGCGTCGTCGGCGCGTCGACACCAGGCATACACGATGGCCGCAGCATCGCGACTTGCCGCAGGCAACAACTTGTGGGCAAACGAGAAACTCTGGCTGTGCTGCCGGATGACCGCCCGACACACGATTGCCCCGGCACTCACACGGCCTCCTCGAGGTGGTAGTCGCCGAGCAAGACACCGACGGTCGCCTTGGCCGAGTTGATGACGCCAGGCAACCCCGCCCCGGGATGCGTGCCAGCTCCAACGATGTAGAGCCCTGGAATCTTCGGATCGCGATTGTGGGGGCGAAACCACGCACTCTGCGTCAACTTGGGCGCCACCGAGAACGCGGAACCATGGAAAGCCCCAAGCTCGTCACGAAATGTCTGCGGCGTAATGAAACGACGGGTGACCACATGGCGTCGCAGGTCCGGTAAATAGCGCTCCAGGTACTGGAGGATTCGGTCGGCATAGGGCTCGCCGACGCGGCCCCAGTCCAGCTTGGCCTTGCCCAGATGAGGCACCGGGCTCAAGACGTAAAATGCGCTGCAACCTTCCGGAGCCAGGCTCGGATCGGTCACGCTCGGCGCATGCAGGTACAGGCTGAAATCGTCCGGTAATCGGGGCCCTTCGAAGATTTCGTCGAGGTGCTCACGATAGCGAGGACCGAACAGCACGCTGTGGTGTGCCACGTCGTCGTAGACTTTGTCGGTACCGAAATAGAGCACGAACAACGACATGGACCATTCCAGCCGTTCCAGGCGCCGGCTCATCGCCTGGGCGTGGGCGTCTCGTCCGTACAGTTTCGCGTAGGTGTGGTGAAGATCGGCATTGGATACCACCGCATCGAACAATGCATCCGGCTGCCCGTCTGCCTCTACCTGGTGAAGTGTGCGCCCCTGTTTGGACACCAGGGAAATTTGCCGCACCGGCGTGTTCAGGGACAGCTGCCCCCCGAGCTCCTGGAAGAGTCGCACCAGCGCCTGCACCAGAGCCCCGGTGCCTCCGCGAGGAAAGAACACCCCCCATTTGCGTTCCAGATAGTGAATCAACGTGTAAATCGCGCTGGTATCGAACGGGTTACCGCCGACCAGAAGTGAGTGAAAACTGAGCGCTTGGCGGACATGCTCGTCCTTGACGAAGCGAGACACCGTTCCGTACACGGATCGATCGGCGCGCAGCCGCGCCAGGTCGGGCGCCACCTTCACCATATCGAAGAAGCGCAGGAACGGCGTCGCTGCCAACTCGTCGTAGCCCTTCGAGAAAACCTTGCGTGTGTACTCGACGAATCGTTCGTAGCCGCGCGCGTCGGCTTCGCTGCGTGCGCGGATCTGCGCGAGCATGGCATCCCCGTTGCCGTCGTAGTCGAAGCGGTCGCCATCCTCCCAGAGCAAGCGGTAAAACGGCATCACGGGCAGCATTTCCACATAGTCGGACAGACGCCGACCCGAGAGCTCGAACAGCTCGCTCAGGCAATGCGGGGCCGTAATCACCGTGGGCCCGGCGTCGAAGGTGAAGCCATCGTCGTGGTAGACGTAGGCTCGCCCTCCCGGCTTGTCCCGAGCTTCGTACAGGGTCGTCTCCACACCGGCCGCTTGGAGGCGGACTGCGGCGGCCAGGCCACCGAAGCCGCTCCCAATCACCAGCACCCTTGGATTTGGCGTACTAGTCATAGCTTGCCATCAGCCTTTCCAGTTCTCGCTGTAGTTCTTGTACCCCGTGCACGCCGGGGAGCTCTTTCGGAAGCAGCCTCAGCGTCCGCACCAGGTGCTGGGACACACGCCGCTTCGCTCGCGGTTCCAGAGCCTTGCGCATTTCACGCACCAGAGTCTCGGGGTGCGCATCCCGCGCTTCCACTTCGCGCGCCTTTTGTTGAAGACGCAAATAGCTGATGGCGGTCAACTCTCGCGCCAGCCATGCCCACGGCCAGGTGGGTCGCCCGAGGAGAAGATCCTCATGGCCCTTGTGACAGCGACGCTCGCTGGTCAGGCCCCCCAGATCGTCCAACATCTGCAGGGCGACCCCGAGGCTCTCACCGAACCGCCCGAGCGCCAGCGTCAGCCGTTGCGAAGCGCCCGCCGCCACGGCAGGAACGACCGCCGCCAGGCCCATCAAGGCTCCGGTCTTCAGGCGCGTGGTCTCCGCTACCACCGCTGGCACCTCGGACTGCGAAAGCCGCCCCATGCGCACTGTCAGGTCCAGAGCCTGCCCCTCGTGACAACGGGCCAGCGTTCGGCTGATCGTGCGGTACAGCTCGAGCTCGGCGCGGGGCCCGAGCCCCAGCTGCTCCACCAGGGAGAACGCCCAGAAATAGAGCCAGTTCCCAGCGTTGAGCGCTACGGGAACACCGTATCCCACGTGCAACGCCGGCCGACCCCGACGCGTCGCGGAGCCATCCTCGATATCGTCGACGATCAGCGAGCCGGCGTGCAGCACCTCGACGATACCGCTCAATTGCTCCGGCGCTCGACCCTGACCACCGCACAGAGCCCAGCAGAGCTCGACCAACCTCGAGCGAAATGCCTTGCCGGGCCGGGCAAGAAAGTCCCGTACCGGTTCGTAGAGCGCCGCATGCAAGTAGCCGCCGTCTAGAGGTACGGTGGACGTTTCGAGGCACTGCTTCAGGCCTCGCGTCGCGCACTCCGAGTCGAGCAGTGCGACCAAGGGCGAATCGGGCTGATAGCAAATGGCTGGACTATTCATGCGGCACCCTGGGTGGTCAAGACGTGGGTCACAGACAGTCCACGCGGCGGCCGCCCGCACAGGATGCGAGCGCGATCGCCGGTGGTGGACTGCATCGCGTAAAAGCGGCGCACGGTGTCTTCGGGCAGTCCGTAGAAACGCTCGAGCACGTGAAAACGCTGGGAGGGCGGGAACGCACCCACCATGAGCCGATTGAGAAAGCAGAAGAAGCGTTGCTGGCGCCGGCGCTCGCGTAGCAATTCCACCAGCGGCCTGCCGAACACCTGCTCCGGCTCATGCCGCGCGATGAAGCTGGCCAGGCTGACCGCGGCAGGGAACGAATAGCCGGTAGTGGGGTGAAACCACCCGCCCTGAAACCCCGACAAAAGAGGACCTCGCACGGGTTGTGCGGATGGCATGTGGGCCGGGAGGGGCAGAACACCCTGCTCCCGACGCAGCACGGATTTCACCGCGTAGCCGCACGCATGCGCGTATTGAAAGATGCGCCGCTCCAGTTCGGCCGTGTCTAGCGCGGAGGTGGCGGAGAAGTAGGTGTCTTCGATCAGCACGCGACGCTCGCTGAAGGGCAGCACATAGACGAATCGGAAGCCGTCTTCTTGTGGCACACGCGCATCCATGAGCACTGGCTCGTGCACCGGAGCCGGCCCGCTCAACAGAAGCTCCAAACCCAGAAACTTCTGGTAGTGACATCCCGGACGCGGCTGCCAGCGCTCGGGCCCGCGTCCGTCGACGACCAACTTCGCACCAAAAACGGCTCCGTCGGCCAGTGACACGTAATTTTCCGCGACGTGCACGGCACGTTTGCCCAAGAGCAGCTGGCTGCCCGCCGAGCGTTCGAAGGCTTCCGCCACCTGGGCATGCAAGCGCTGGCTGGTCACGCTTGCGTAGGATTGCGTCACGCGCCGCGAGGCCCCGGGAAACTCGACGCGGTAGCTGGGCCAGCGATGCTCGATGAGGGGCTCGACGAAGGAGTGCCCGCGCCCGACGTCGCCGCCGTGAAAGGACCAGGTGTGGTTGCCACCCAGCCGAGCCTCGGACTCCACCATCAAGAGACGACGCCAGGGTGAGCGCTCGAGCACGGCCAAGGCGATCAGCGCGTTGGCGAGGCCTCCGCCGACCAAGGCGAGGTCAAAGCTGTGGTGCGACTGAATCATGGGTGAATTGCCTAGTGACTAGGTTATGTCTAAGACATAGTCCTGGCAATAACCCCGTCAATCCCAGATCTGGCAATATTTTGTCCAAGGAAAACCGGCCCGAAGACCAACCTTGCGCTCGGTCGTGAGGTCCCCATCTCTACTGCAGACCCGAAGGGCCACCGCCGGTGCTCACCCGCTCGGGAAGTGCCCCACACGAGGAGTCACCATGAAGAAGCGGATCCTGTTCGTCGCTGAAAACGTAACGCTGGCACAGGTGGTGCGGCTCAAAGTGCTCGCCGACTCGCTCGACAGCGAGCGTTACGAGATTCACTTCGCGAGTTCCGAGTTCCATCCCATGGTGTTTCAGCAGACCAAATTCGAGCGGCACTCGCTCACCACCATCGAAAAGGCAGCAGTCGAAAGGGCATTCGCTTCCGGCAGGCGTCTCTACGAAAAGAAGACTCTGGAACGCTACGTGAAGGCGGAGCTACGACTCATAGAAGAGGTCGAGCCGAACCTGATCGTCGGAGATTTCCGGCTATCGTTGTCCGTGAGCGCTCCGCTCAGCGGGGTCCCACACGCAACACTCATCAATGCCTACTGGAGTCCGTTCCGAAGTGAACGGACCTTCCCCGTTCCCGACCACCCTATCATCAGGCTGCTCGGGGAAGAGCTGACGAAACAGTACTTCCCCAGGGCCATTCCACGAGTTTTCGATCATTTCGCAGCTCCACTCAATGCCGTCCGCAAGAATCACGGACTGCCCCCCATCGGCAACCTGCAACAAGTCTTGTGCCATGGGAACTACACGCTCTATCCGGACGTTCCCGGGCTGGTTCCGACCCAGAGCGCACCGCCACATCACCTCTACCTGGGACCAGTCCTGTGGTCGCCGGACATCCCCTTCGACGAAAGTCTGCTGCACGATTCGCGCCCCTTGATTTACGTCACGCTGGGCTCGTCGGGCAAGGTGGAGGTCCTTCCGATCGTCCTGGAAGCGCTCGGGCAGCTGCCGGTGCACGCCGTGGTCGCCACGGCGGACCGCGCGCGTCTAGGGCCACTGCCCAGCAACGTGACCGCATGCAGTTTCGTTCCCGGGCAAGAGCTGGCGCGTCGAGCGCTCGCGGTCATTTCGAATGGCGGGAGCACGACCGGCTACCAGGCATTGAGCGAAGGCACGCCGGTCCTAGGGGTCGCCTCGAACTTCGATCAATACCTGTCGATGCAGGCGATCGAACGGGCCGGCGCCGGAATCACGGTGAAAGCACGAAGTATCAGCGCCCATCACGTGACGCAGGCATTACGAGCACTGCTCGACGATGCCCGCTACCGGATGGGCGCCCAACGCGTCGCTTCGGAGTTCGCACTTTACCCCGCTCGGCAACGGTTTTCTTCCTTCGTTGACGAGGTGCTCACGAAACAAAGTGACGACAAACCACTCATGTCAGAAACATTTCGAAGGACGCCAAAACACGCGGTCAGTTAGGCAGAAGCACCCACTTCGAACCGAAGGCCGGCGCCGTCAAAAAACTTTGAGTGCTGTTTGCTGACATACCTCGCACAACCCCGGCGAGAGCGTCTGCGCGTCGCGCTCTGCCCGAGGGCACGATTGATGTTTGAACTCCTCGCGGAACTCACTCTATCCTCCGAGCACGAGGGAATGAGGATGAAGTCGTACGTCGGAGTGTCAAGACATCGTGCGCAGGGTCGGTACACCGCCGTTCTGGACGGGATCACGTTGGGTTCGTGGAGCACGGCCAAGGCGGCAGCCATCGCGCGCGACCGAGCCATCTTGTATCTAGAAGCGGACCTGGCGCTGCAGGTACCGAGAGAGAGTAAGCGCAAAGGGCCCGCCTCGCCGGAAGAGCTGCGACGCGAAGCACAACTCGTGTATCGGAGGAACTCGCGCTACCCGCGCCAGTACATCGGTCTGTCGTATGTCGCCGCTCGAGACTCATGGGCAGCAAGCTGTACTCACAACGGTGAGCGCATTCAGATAGGCAACTACCCGACCGCGAAGGAGGCGGCGGAGGCCAGAGACCGACTTGCCAAATACATGCTGGGCGACGCCGCCATACTGAACTTTCCCGATCGGGAGCTGACGCCGGCTTCGCCGCGCCAGCTCAGCCGCGAATTGATTACCAAAAACAAGCTGCGCAAGCATCGCAAGAAGGCGCGCACACGGAGCAGCCGACCTCCGGGTGAGTATCATGGCTACATCGGGGTGCTCTATATCGCGCCCACCAAGCGCTGGCAGGCGAGCGTGACCCACAATGGGGTCAGCTACCAGGTGAACTCGTACGACACCGAAACCCAGGCCGCGGAAGCCAGAGACCGGCTCGCGAAGCATCTGAAGGGGCGCGCTGCGGTGCTCAATTTTCCGCAGCGCCGACTGCGAGCAGCCTCGCTCGAAGAACTACGCGAGGAGCGGCGCCTCGCGCGGGAAAGACGCCGTCGTTCGCAGCGCAGCTAGATCAACGAGTAGAGGACCGACCGGACAGCTTGCGCCGCGCCGGTACGACAAGGCACCCTCCACGCCCACGTCGGAACGCCGAAAGTGTCGAACGGCACGGTCTGAGTGACGTTGTGTGACACCCAACCATCGAGGCGCACCGATTCTCTTCTGACCGCACTATTCTGCTGGACGCAGAACGGAGCGTCCTTCATTTTCGAAGTGTGTCAGGGAAATTTCGACTTCGAGCCATTCTTACCTCGGGCCTCCTGGGAGCGGTTGTCCTGACCGCGTGCTCCGCAGCTGAGCCCCCTCCGCCCAAGGCAAAACCTCCGGAAGAGCTGCCCAGGTTGCTCGATCAGAAGCAAGCGCTCGAGAGCCAGTGGGCCTCCACAGAAGAGTCCATCAAGACCCGGTGTGAAATGAGCGATGGAGATTGCATGCTGCCCGTGCGCGACAAGCGTTTCGAGCTGCTGAGCATTCACACTTTCCCGGAATGCGACAGCAAAGGCGAACAGCGCGACTTTTGTGAAGAGCAACGCGCCGTCGAGCGCGGCATGGGCGAGGAGATCGCCGGTTACTATCAGTTCTATAACCGATGCATGAACCAAATGCTCGAATGCTCCGCCAAGCTCGAGGCGGAAGCCGTCGAGGCCATGAAGCTGGCGCGCGCCGAGGCTCGAAAGGCTCAGATTCTCGCCATGGGCAAGAGCGAGTCCATGCTGGTGGATGCGCTGACTGCGAAAGAGGGGACCGACTACCTGCGTTCGACGTTGCCCCCCAAGGAGGAAGGGGTCTGTCAAGACATGGCAGAAGTCAAGAGCTGCCTCGATTCGGTGAAAGGTAAAGAGCAGGCACTGCGTGAGGAGCTACGCAAGGAAGACGACGCATTCGACCAGACTGTCGCCGCCAGCATCTATCGAGAAGCGCGGGAGCTCGAAGCCAGCTGCTACGAGCCCGAGTTCAGCTGTCTGTCGGAGCGAGCCAAACGATACGGCGCGACGGGAGAGACGGTGCGCACGTTGAAGCAGAACATCGAGATCCTCAAACAGCGCGAGAGACTCGCGCTGAGGGTTTCGCCCGATGCGGCCAACCGCTGCAAAGCGCGCGGAGTGAGCGAGCATCAGAACGACATCATCAGCGCCTACACGGTCTACGCGAAGCAGCCGGTGCTGTATTTCCGCCAGAAGCTGCACAAGGCCTTCCTCAGCATGCACCGCGACCAGGTGGCTTGCCTGCGCGGCCAGCCCGTGGCCGAGCCGGCGCAGCCACACACCCCCGCCGCACCGCCCCCGAAGAAGCCCGCCGGTCAGCCTCCGCCACAGAAGAAGAAGCAGCCGGCGCAGGGGTCCATCCTGCAGGCGAAGCGCTAGCAGCGCTAGCCCCAAACGACGACGCACATCCTCTTTGGTTCCGGCTCCGCCCGGGCTAAACCGCTCGCTTTGAGCGCAGCCTCGGGCCTTCACAGGGCCGGAACCGAGACGAAGCGACGCCATCAGTGGTCAGCCCTCTGGTGGCGTGCGCTATACTGGGCGCGTGCTGAGCTGTCCGCATTGTGGTGAGCCCGTCGACACTTACCCGGATCCCGGCGGTGCCGAGGTTCAGAAATACATCGAAGACTGCAGCGTTTGCTGCCGGCCAATTCTGTTCACCGCCCGGTACGACGCGGCTCAGAACGACTTCGAGGTCGAAACCTCGGCAGAATCATGAACCGGTTCGACAAACGCCACGGCGTCTGCCTTGGCGCGGTCAGTCGCCCGCCAGGCGCCACCCGAAGCTGGCCACCACGGGTCGATGATCGGAGAGATCGACGCCTTGCTCGTCGACGAACTGGTCGGGCGAGCCCCACGCCTGCGCGCTCAGTCGCAGCCGCGCGGAGCTCCTGAAAAAGACTCGGTCCAGGTTCTGCCCGCTACACTGAAATGCCCGGCACACCTCGGCAAGATGCGTGACCGACAAAAACTCGTCCACGATCGCTCGGTCGCGAGGCTCGCTCTCGTCCAGGTTGGTATCGCCAGCAACGATCAGGGCCTGACCGGCGTGATGCCGTTCCAGGTACTCGGCGAGCTGCTGGAACTCGCGCTCTCGCGCTTCGATATCGCCAGGCGAGTGCCCCGCGTCCGCGTGCAGATTGACGACGACCAGCGAGACACCGCGTGCGAGCCCCAGGCGGCTGACCGAAAACCCTTTTTCGGCGTAGCAGTCGGCGAGTGCCCACAGGTAGCCGTTGCAGTCCGTCCAACGGATGCGCACGTCGGCGCGGGGCGGAAACTCCGAAAGCAGGGCAAGCCCGTCGCCGAACATGGCCGAACGCGGCTCGGTCGGTGCCGTGCGAAACTCCTGCCGGGCGCCACGCATCAAGTCCGCGTGGTAGCCGAAGTCCTCCTGCACCAGCACGATGTCGTAAGGGCTCAACAGTGGGCTCAGCTTCGGCGTATTCCGAGCGGGACGGGAACTCGAGAGTATTCCAGGCAAACCGGCAACATTGTAGGAAAGCACCCGCAGCGTTCCGAACTCACGCCGCTCGAGCGCCTGAAGACTCCGAGCGGCGTCGGGTGTGACCACGCCCGCAGAAGCCGCCGCATCGGCAGTGGGTAGGGGACTTGCTTCCACCAATAGCGCGAACAGCGTCGCCAACACCGCCACGCGCCGCCAAGCAACTTCCTGACGAAAGGACTCGACTCGCGCGGATGAGCAAGTGGTAAGACCAGTAGAAGATCCCGAGTCGGCGCGGCGCATGGGCGACGAACCAAGAGCACGAAGCATTCCAAGACTGTCGCTCGCACGCGACGTGCGCCGGTCGTGTGAGAACGGGGGATTCCGCGACTTCGCGGCTGATCGTGGTGTGCTTGCCAGGCACAGTCGTCCATGCACAGTGACGCGAGCGCCACAGGCAAGCCGAAGCGTTCACTCGGTTCGGAGTACCCAGTTGTATCGAAGTGAGACCCGCTGCCCGGAACGCGCCCTGTGACAGTTCGGCGACGCGATGGAGCGAGAGCGTTGGGTCAGAGTACCTGCTCGTACTCGGACTCCCGGAACCCCACCAGGACGAATCCATCGCCGAACACCAGCGGCCGCTTGATCAGCTTTCCGTCTTCGGCCAGCGCTTGCAGGGCTTCCTCATCGCTCATGCGGGTGAGCTTCGCCTTGAAATTCCCCTGCCGGTAGGACTGGCCGGAGGTGTTGAAGAGCTTGGCCACTGGCAAACCGCTCAGCTTGTGAGCCTTCTTCAGCTTCGCCAGTGGCGGTGGCTTGTCGACGATATCGATCGAGCGATACTCCACGCCGCGAGCGTCCAACCACTTGAGGGCCTTCCGACAGGTGCCACACTTCGGGTAGTGAAAGACTTCGATCATCTGGGCCAGACATAGCGCACGGGCCATGGCGCCGTCCAGCCGGACGCTGGTTTCCAGTTCACGCTCGCTCGGCCTGGCGGCGAGCGAACCACACCACTTCGAGCATGGTACTGGCCCCCCGCTGTCGGAAGCGCGGCTCTAGCTCGAGGATGTCTTGGGCGGCGTGCCGCTCGGATTCGTAGTGAGGGGCCAGGAGCTCGTCGGCAGCCTCCACCGAAAAGGGGGGCCCGGAGCCGATGTCGTGCTCGAAGGTCACGAGAAACAGCCCCGCCCCCGGACCACTCAACCGGGCGAGTTGGCGGACGTAGGCGGTGCGCCGCCTGGGCTCCACCGCCACCAGTGCAGCGCGGTCGATTACGACATCGATGCGCCCGAGGTCGGCGGGCTGCTGCTCGAAAAAGTCGCCGACCACGATCGAGACTCTTCCATGGCGGTAGCGGACGAAGCGCTCTCCCGTGGCCCGCTCAGCCTCGAGGCCGCGTTCGTCGAAGTAGGCCCGGGCGGCCATCTCCACGAACTCGACGCCCACGACTTCATGGCCCTGTTCGGCGAGCCAGCCCAAGTCGGGACTCTTGCCGCAGAGCGGCACCAGCACCCGGAGCACGTGCTCCGCAGCGGAGCCTCTCCACCACTTCAAAAACTCCCCCCAATGCTGCCGCAGCTTCGCGTTGCCCCCTGCCTCGTGAAACCCCGTACGCCCCTGCTGCCAGCGCGAGTTCCAGAAACCGTGCTCCATGCTCAACGTTTGGTGCCGGCGAGCGCACATGTCAAAGCTCTCGCCGGGCACCCAGGCCGCAGCTCAGAAGAACGCCGCAATGCCAGCGGCAAGACCGAAGTCCGAAAAGCGGAAGTCGCCCGTGACCGAGTCTGAGTCCTGCTTGTTCTCCCAATTGCCCGTCAGAGCGATGTCGGCAATTCCCGAAACAACGAGGCCCACATGGTCGACCGGCGTGAAGACCAGCGATGGTTCCAGCGAGATCTGCGTACCGGAGAAGCTGTTAGTGATCGAAGAATCCGAAGACTCGGAGCTCAAGGAATACACGGTGAGACCGCCGCGCAGCCAGATCGTGAGGACCTCGCTGCTCGGAATCAGGTAACCCACGCGAGGACTGAAGAGCAGCGCCTTGCTATCCGGAAAATCGAATGTCGTGGTGCCGCCACTTCCATCGGGCACCTTCTCTTCCCCGCTGGTCGTCATGTAGCCGAGTGCACCGCCCAGTGTGAATCCGCCTCCGAGGATGAAGTCGATGGCGGCGCGGGGTACCGCGGAGGGATTGATGTACCCTCCCTCCGTACCTCCCACCGAGCTGTTGCCCGCCAACAGGTTCACCATCGTTCCGGAGTCTTCCTGATCGCCGGAGCCCTCTGGTGGCTTCGTCACCGCCTTCCATGAGTGGAAACCCATCAATCGATCGGCGCTGATCACGAAGCGCGACGTGCCGGTGCTCCACGCGCCCGGCTGCTCGGCAGCCATTGGCTCGGCAGCCACGGGGGCCGCAGCGGGGGCAGCCGGCGCCACAGCAGGCGCTGGGGCGGGGGCCGGCGTAGGCGTAGCGGCAGGGGGGGCCGCGGGGGCAGCCGGCGGGGCTGCTGGCTGCAGCTGCACCTCCGACGACGCTGGCGGGGCCGCGGCCGGAGCGCCAGGAGTGGCCGGCGTGCCCGGCGGCGGCGGCGGCGGCGGCGGGGGTGCCGAGGGGTTAGCCGGCTGGGCCTGCGCGGCGGACGTCATGGTCATGGCGATCGCAAGAATGGTAGCTTGCCTCATCGAACTCTCCTTCCGATGCCGCTTCCCCACCTCACTCTCCCGGATGACGAGGAATCGACAGACTCGAACCAGTAAGCCCGAGACGCATACAGGGGTGAAGCGAAAGACGCAAGCAACTGGCGCCGGACACGCGCTTTTCGCTCACCAGCTACCTTCAATAGCCAAAATTCGCGCACTTTCGTGCGCAACCGTCGACTCTACCCGGTTTTTGCGCGTGGACGGGGCGGCGGAGACAGACGGCGCTGCTGCCCTGGACCTGCCGCGCCCGGAACTGGCGGCGCGCCTTCGGGGCCTGCCGGCACGCGGGCCTTGCGCTCGGGAGCGCGATTGTCGGACCGGTGAATGCCCGAGGGTCGGGACCTCAAGCGAGCCAGGGCGGCCATCAACCTTGGATGGGCACTGATGGGCTTCCATTGAGGATGACCGACGGCATGGACCAAAGCGTCTTCGCGGAGGCCGCCCACCAGCACCGACTGGAGAAGCTTGTCTTCGGGCACTGGCCCCAAGATCTTGCCTTGGGGCCCGCGC
Source organism: uncultured delta proteobacterium (assembly GCA_963809955.1). Classification (GTDB taxonomy): domain Bacteria; phylum Myxococcota_A; class Polyangia; order Polyangiales; family Polyangiaceae; genus JAICQQ01. The sequence continues at coordinate 278,204 of CAWELQ010000018.1, read as the reverse complement.
AACAGCCACTCGGACTGCTGCGCGGTCAACAGCTCTTTGAGAGTGGGACGGAAGGGAGTTTCGGTCATGACGGCTACTCGGGGTGACGAACTCGAAGGGCGGTTCACGCCCGCGAGCGCTGAGGCGTCGCGAGCGTAGAGTGGGTGCCAGGGGGTGGCACTTTCAGCTCAGGTATTTCTCAGAAATCTAAGCTTCGCGCAAGTCGTCTTGCCAAAGCGACCGACACTCGTCGTCGCCCAACCAGAAAAGAACGGCGCGCGTCTCCAGTGCCTCGTCGCGAGCCATCTGCATGAAGACCGGCTCCAGCGTGTCGACGTCCCTCCCTTCCCAGTGCGCCCGGGGCGCGCCGCGCGATCGGGCACGCAGGCCCCGCGTTTGAAGACTGTCGGCGATACGGAATACGCGAAAGAACGCCGTGGCGAGCGCTGACGCGTAGTCGGAAGGCGGCGTCAGGGTCCGCGGATATTCGACTCGGCTGGAGCCGGCCCCCCAGCATAGCCAGGTCAGGCACGTCCACTCCACGCGCGCCAGCCGCATCAGCGAAGTTATCCCCAGCCCCTCCAGCGCCAGCGTCTCGTTCACGACGACTTCGTCGGGCTCGTTCGTCACCGGATCCTTCTCGATGAAGGAATAGCGCAGAAGCTCGAGCTCATTTGCGCCCTCCAAACGGAAATCGGGAGGCAACCAGGCGGCCGGAGTCGGGTGCTCGCGCTCCAGGGCGGCGCGGATTTGTCGCAAACGCAGCGCAGATTTCGCGATGGCCAACTGGACCTGCTCGAGCGGCTGACTCACTTCGGAAGGGAGCTCCGAGTTCGAGGGCAGCTCCAAGCTGGCCACTTCCGGCCAGAAGCCGAACTTCGGGAAAAACAGGTTCAAACGGTCGCGAAGCATCTGAGCCGAAGCCGCTCGGACAGCCTCGATTCTCGGCAAGTCTTGTTCGGCGAGGTCCGGCTCGCCGTGCTCTATTCTCAACAGTGCCCGGGTCATCCAGGCCGTCGGCGATTCGGGATCCAGCAAGAGGGCCGCCTCCACGAAGTCCAGGCCAGCCGCAGGACGCGAAGCGAGCAGCAGCCCCAGGCTGGTGAGGACGACCGCTGGGGCAACCCCGGACAGCAAAGCTTGCGTCCAGGCAGCCTGCTCCTCCGTCAAAGTTCGGTGCCGACCATTCACTGATGGTTTGCGCAGCGCTCGTAACTCCTCGACGCGACGGCCGCTCTCTGCCCCCGAGAGCGGCACGGTGAGGTCTTGGAGAGCTTCCCGAAGGCGCCGGGGGTCCTGACGAACGGCCGCCTCGCGGGCCAGCGCCAGCAAGCAGAGCGCCGGCTGGCGTGCCTCGCGCAGCCCATGGGCCAAGGCCCGCCAACCCTCGGCGTTGGTTGCCGACGCGAGCACGGGGTGCCCCGCTTCTAGATCCCGCAAGGGTGTCCCGAAGTCCCGGTGGTAGAGCTCTGCTCCGGCGGAGTCATAGAAGTGCCACGACCCGCTGAACGAGCCGTTCACGAAGCCTCCCTGCCAACGCGCCACCCGCTCGTCGGCGAAGAAATCAGGGACGACGCGGTGCTCCACCGCCGGGCCTGAGAGCTCGTCGGCCTCGAAGGTTCGCTCGCTCAGCAGCGCTCCGGTCTCCGAATAGAAGCGAGCCGCACCCCAGCGCTTGCCCGCGCGGTAGCGGGTCTCCTCGAGCAGCACCCCCGGCACCGACCACCAGAGCCAAGTGCCTTCGCGCAGCCTCTTCGCGTCGTGGCGCCCCTGAAACCAGCGCCCGGCGAACTCGTCGAACCTGGCCGACTCTGGCAACTCCGGGGGCTTCGTGGGCGCCACGGAGCCGTCGAGAAGCAGGGTCTCTCCGGCTTCGTTTTCGAACCACTCGGCGAGGCAGCGTCCTTGGTCGTAGCGCGCCACCAGGCACCAGGCTGTTTCCGGCACGCAGCAGGCTCTGAGTCGCTCCTGAGTGGGCTGGTGGGACCCGAAAGCACGCATCTCGCCGTGGAGTTGCCCATCGACGAATTCGCCGCGCCGGGCCAGTTCTCCGTTGGGGTGATAGCGCATCCAGGGCCCATGGGCGGTCCCCGCTCGGAAGTGCTGCACGGAGCACCGGGTGCCCTGCTCTGCGTAACTGGTGACCGCCCCGTCCCAGCGCCCTTCCGCGTCTTTGCTGCCGACAGACCACTGCCGAGCGCGAGCGTCCCACTCGGCGTCCTCCGGAACCCCAGCGGGTCGCGAGGCTGTCGACGGTTCCCTGCGAGCATCGGCCATGGCTGCAAGCCTACGAGAAACCCCTCCCCGTCCGCCAGGCTCGCTTCTGCGTTCGAGGTCAGGCGCCCTTGTACTTATCGAGCGCCAGCGTAAGCGGGCAGCCCAGGCCGCCGCGCCCTCCCCATGGCAGGCCTCACTCTCACCAGCTCTCGCAGAAGGGCCTCAGGTCCAGCTCGAACGTCCAGGCATCGCGTGGCTGTCGGTGCAGCCAAAGAAACATCGCGGCGATGGACTTCGGATTCAACAGACCGTCCTCCCCCTTGGAAGCAGCGAGGTCGGGCATGTGTTCGCGCACCCGGGGCACGTCGATGATGCCATCGATGATCGCGTGAGCCACATGGATCCCACGCGGCCCGAGCTCCTTGGCCATGCTTTGAGCTACCGCGCGCAAACCGTGCTTGCCCGAAGCGAACGCAGAAAACTTGGAGCTGGCCTTGACGGCGGCTGTCGCCCCCGTGAACAGGACCGTACCGCGCCCGCGGGGCACCATGCGCCGGGCGGCCTCCCGCCCCACGATGAATCCGCCCAGGGCGGTGGCACGCCACATCTGCTCGAAATCCTCCACCGACGTTTCCAGAATGGAACCCATCAGGAACCCGGCAGCGTTGAAAACCACGAGCTCCAGAGGACCGTACGCTGCCTCGGCCTTGTCGAACAAGGCGCTGACTTGCGACTCGTCCGAAGCATCCGCGCCCACGGCCAGGGCTTTCCCGCCAGAGGCTTCGATTTCCTCGACCAACGTCGCCAAGGCCGCCTGGTCGCGTCGGGCGAGCACGACCGGATGCCCCTCGCGGCCGAGCAGCTTGGCCACTTCGGCGCCAGTCCCCGAACCCGCGCCGACGATGACCGCGGCGCCCCGCTCGGAAGAGTCTTTGGATGGGGAACTTGGTGGGGACATCTCGGGCTCCTTCCCTCGAGCGACATTCCGGGCGCCGCCCGCTGCCGCTCGGCAATCGAAACGGATGCTTAGGTCCGCCCGCGTCGTTTCGCAAGCCCGACTACCCCCAAGCGCACCCTGCTGGCCAACCGCTGCGCCGGCAGCGCCTGCGCGATCGCTCCTCGGCTTCGTGGGTTGCTCGCGACGAGCATCCCCTGGTCGCTCGAGCGCATCAGCCGAGCAGCGTGCTCTTCGCCTGGTTCAGCTTCATGGCCAGGTAGTGAGAGCCGCCCGGCTTGTCGGGGTGGACCTTTTTGATGAGCTGACGGTAGGCCGCGAGCACCTCCGCCTGTGTGGCCCCCTCGGACAAACCCAGGACATCGAGGGCCTCGCCGTGTGTCATGGGTTGCCGGCCCGAGCGACCACGCGCACCCGGCTCGGAAGAACCGGCGTCTGAATGATGGGCGCCGCGCGGCGCAGCACCGAACACGAGCGGAAGGACGCGCCTGAGGGCCCAGGCGCCCCCCGCGACGAGAGGTAGCCAGGCCTCCCCCAGGCGCAAGCTCACGATCAACATCAAAAGCACGGCGACGGGCAGCAGCACCCAGCGCATCAACTGCTGGCGAACGGGGCGTTCCAGCTCCTTGCCGACGCGATAGAGGAACCATCCCCCGAAGATGACGACGAGCGCGAGCGTCAGCACGTACACGCTCCAGTCTTAGCGCCGTACGCCTTCTCGGCAAGCGCAGAGCCTTTCCCCGGCAATTGGACTTGGCGTGGCACGGGGCTCGGGATCTATGCTGCCACCATGTCATCAGACAACGAAAGCGCTTCGCGACCCCGGGTTGCGTGGATAGGTGCGGGCGTGATGGGAGCCTCCATGGCGCGCCGCTTGATCGAGGCCGGCCACTCTCTGACCGTCCACACCCGGACCCCCCACAAGGCGAATGGTTTGCTCGAACTCGGCGCTCGTTGGGCAACCGGCCCGGCCGAGGCGGCCCGCGGCGCTCGCTTCGTCTTTAGCATGCTCGGGGTCCCGGCGGACGTGCGTGAGGTCGTGCTCGGTAAGGGTGGCTTGCTCGAGGCGCTGGAAGAGGGGGCCATCTTGATCGACATGACCACCAGTGAGCCCGCCCTCGCCGTCAGCATAGCCGAGCGGAGCGCCGAGCGAGGTGTGGCTAGCCTGGACGCCCCGGTCTCCGGTGGCGACATCGGAGCAAGAAACGGAACCCTGTCGATCATGGTCGGCGGAAGCGAGGCAGCCTTCCGCGCCGCACTTCCCCTCTTCGAGATCTTGGGCAAGACGATTCGCCATCAAGGCCCGGCCGGGGCGGGTCAGCACACGAAGTTGGTCAACCAAATGCTGATCGCACCGCTCATGATCGGAGTGGTGGAGGCTCTCTCGTACGCAAAGCACGCGGGCCTGGATGGGGAACGAGTGCTCGAGTCCGTGGGAAGCGGAGCCGCGGGCTCGTGGGCCATCGACCACCTGGGGCCGCGCATCCTCGCGCGCGACTTCGAGGCTGGGTTCTTCGTCGACCATTTCGTCAAGGACCTGCGCATCGCCAGGCAGGCCGCCAGCGAGTACGGCCTGCGCCTGCCTGGCCTGGAGCTGGGCGAACGCCTGTACACGGCCCTGGCCCAGCGAGGTTTCGGCAGGAAGGGAACCCAAGCGCTGATGCTGGAGCTGGAGCACCTGCAACAGCATCAGCGCCCCGAGTAGCAGCCCGCCGCCGAAAGCTGAGCGGAGCGAGAGCGCCAGACCCAAGTCGAGCGCTTCTCACCCAAGATGCCCACCCCGCGCCATGCTCGGCGGCTCAGCCGCCTGCGCGTGCCGCCGCCCCTCCCAAGCGTCGCGCGACGCGCGCCGCGGGAGGGGCCTGTGCCCTGAAGCTTCAATCGGCACCGACAGCCGTAGAGCTACCGCTCGCCCTCCTCCCCCTGAGCCCGCGAAGCGGGCGATTTGGGGGAGGCCGCCCGCCCGCAGCGCGCAGCGCGAGGACGGACGGGGTGGGGGCAGCCCGCTCTGATTTCTAGGGCCGGCGAATGGTTGAGTCCTACTGCGGCGGCCAATCCTCTTGCTGCGGCGGGCTCGGCCGGCTCGCGACGGAGTTCCCATTCGCGGGCCCTAAAGCTCGACGCAACAGTAGGTGACCGGGGCGCTCAACGAGTAGGCCCCGGTCGGGCTCGTGGGATACGGCTCGCATTCGGCCCGGTCGGCCGCGTCGTAGACGACGGATCGAGTGTCGGAACCGGTGGAGTCATCGGGCTGGAGGGTAGCGCAGTCACCGGGGTCGAGCACGCTGCCGGCATCGCAACTGTCGTCCGCCGCCGAGTCGCGGGCGCTGCCACCGCACGTCGGCGCCCGGCAGCGACACGGCGAGCAAGACCGCGTATCGGAAGCCATCAAGAAATACTGGGGACGCCGCTCTTCGTAACCCACCGGACACTGCTCGTCGCCCTCGGCGAAAATGCACAGAAGTGGCTCGAACGGCTCGCGCGGCCGGGGCAGGCAGAGCCAATTCTGTCCGCAGCCCCCGCCCAGAAGCAACGGCCCGCCACAGGCTCGAGCAATGGCCAGGTCGACCGGAGGACTCACCACCTGTCCCGCTCGGGTGGGTGTACACTGGCCCGCGCTGCCTGGCGGGTCGAAGCGGGCGGAGAGCGGTCGATTGGCGTCGATGTGGTCGACCGTCACGGTGCTGCATGTTCCCGACACGCTCCTTTGGGCAAGCGACGAGGTGCAGTCGAGATCGGAGAAGTATTCGATATCCGCCATGCCACATTCGTCTTCCGCCGGCGGTTCGCACGAGCACTCGGGACACGTGCTCGCCTGCGCTTCCGCCAGCAGGCGCTTGGGCAGCATCCCCACACCAGTGGGGTAGTACGCGGACTGCGCACACGAGGGCGCCGTGCCCTGGCCTTCCCACAGCGCCACGGGCCCTTGCCAACCGTCAGGCACGGCGGGAAGGCACCGGAAATAAGCTTGGCATTGTTCGTCCTCGCAGTCGGCAGCACCGTCTGCGTCGTCGTCCACGCCGTTCGTGCAATCCTCGGTCCCGGTGTCGTAAGCGCCGTCGCCGGTGGTTTCGCCACCGCCCGAAGCTCCGGGAGCCTCACCAGCGGCGCCCGCCAAGCCGCCGTCGCCTCCGGGCGCTCCCGCGCCACCCCCCGTTCCACCGGAGGTCCCGCCCACGCCCGGGCTAGTGCCCGGCACGTCTGGGATCACGAAATTGGGCGAGTCGCAGCCGCCAGCCAGCAGCAGGAACGCGAGGACCGGAGCTCGTGCTTTCATGGCTGGACGCCGCCCCAACCTACATACCATGGCTGCTTCAGGGCTCGTTGCCCCAAATGCGTATGCCGTTCTGGTAGACCGTCACCTTGTTCCAGTCGACGAACGTGGTCGACCCCGTGTAGCTGTAGTCATTGCTCTGATCGTAGGCGTACCAGCCGACGTCGTGGCAGCCGACTTGCCACTCGCCGACCTCACTACCCACCTGGATGATCTGGCTGCTGCTCTGGAAACTCAGCCGGATGTAATAGTCGGCGTCGGGGCGCGGCGTTGCCATCGTGACCACGCTCATATCGACGGTATTGCAGGAGGAAGGCGCAGGCGCGTACCAACAAGTGCAGCTATGGCCGGTCGATTCTGCTGCGTCGTTGGTGAAGTAGTAGCGTATCTCGATCTCGTTCAGCGGAATCGGCTCGCTGCCGGTATTCACCAACTTGGGGAAGGGCCGGAGGTACTGATCCGGATTGTCCGAGTTACCTTGCCGAACCCGGGCCTTGATGCAATCCGCGCAGCCCTCGTCGCAAGCGCCGCCGCTACAACTGTCGGTGGCGCAGTCCGCGTCGCCGGTGCAGCTCTCGCCGGGCTCGCACAGGTACTGGGGCGCGCACACACCGCCACAGTCCACATCCGTCTCCGTCTGGTTCCGGACGTTGTCCGTGCAGCTCGCGGCCTGGCAGGTGAGCGGGTTGCCGGAGCACACGGAGCTGACACAGTCGCTGGAACTGCCGCAGCGCTTGCCGGCGCTACAGTCCGAGCAGCTGCCGCCGCAGTCCACATCCGACTCGCTTCCGTTCTTCACGCCGTCGTTGCAGCTGGCGCTGGCGCAGCTGCCACCGGTGCACACTCCCTGGGTGCAATCGGCGGCCACCGCGCAGCCCTTGCCCGGCGCGCACTTGCTCGAACAGCTGCCACCACAATCCGCGTCGGTTTCGGATCCGTTCTTGATGCCGTCACTGCAACTGGCAGCCGCGCAACTGCCGCTCGAGCAGTTGCTGCTGGCGCAGTCGCTGCCCGCAGCACAAGTGTCACCAGAAGCACAGCGTGCGCAGCTGGTGGTACCCCCGCAATCCACATCGGTTTCCCCACCGTTCGCGACGCCGTCGTCGCAAGCAGGGGCCTGGCAAGTCCCTGCTTCGCAGTTACCGCTTTGACAGTTGTCGTCCGAGCTGCCACAGGCGTCGCCCGATGCGCAGCGTTTGTCGGGAGCGCAGGACCCGCCGCAGTCGACGTCCGTTTCACTGCCGTTGAGAATACCGTCGGAGCAGCTGGCCGCAGCACACTTGCCCCCCGAGCAGTTGCCGCTCTGACAATCGGCGTCACCGTTGCAGTCGGCGCCGCTGGCGCAATCGCTGCAGGTGCCGCCGCAGTCGACGTCGCTCTCGTTCTGGTTCTTCGTTTCGTCCGTGCAGCTCGCCGCTTGGCAGCGCGCCGGACTGCCGGAGCAGACGAGGCTCTGGCAGTCGGTGTCGCCGTCACACAGCGCGCTGGTACCGCAGGCGGCGCAGTCGGGCCCACCGCAATCCACGTCCGTTTCTTCGCCGTTCAGCGTGCTGTCCGCGCAGCCAGCGCTCTGGCAGAAGCCACCCGTGCACACCCCCGCCGCGCAGTCCGACGCCCCCGAGCAGCGGTCGCCGGGCCCACACTTGTTCGTGCAGCTGGCGCCGCAGTCCACGTCGCTTTCGGAGCCATTCTGAATCCCGTCGAAGCAACTGGGTGCCTGGCAGGTGTCGTCACAGACACCGCTCTGGCAATCCGAATCGTTGTTGCACTCGTCGCCGTTCGCACAGGTCTCACCGGGAGCGCACGAACCGCCGCAGTCCACGTCGCTCTCGTCCTGGTTCTTCGTTTCGTCTTTGCAGGTGGGCGCTTGACAGGTCCCGTCGCAAACACCGCTCTGACAATCCGCATCCCCGTCACAGTCCGCGCCGCTGCCGCACTTGCCGCAGGAACCGCCACAGTCCACGTCCGTCTCATCACCGTTCAGCGTCACGTCGGTGCAGGACGGAGACTGGCAGATCGAGTTCACGCAGACGCCGCTCTGGCAATCGCTGGCCTTGGCGCAGACCTTGCCCGGGGCACAGCGCGCGCAGCTCGTCGAACCGCCGCAATCCGCGTCGCTTTCACCCTGGTTCTTGGTGCTGTCGTTGCATGTTGGGGCCCGGCAACGCAGGGGATTACCCGAGCAGACCCCACTCTGACAGTCCAGAGCCCCAGCGCAGCGCAGGTTGTTGCCGCAAGCCGGGCAGCTCGACCCGCAGTCAACGTCCGTCTCGGTTTGGTTCTTGGTCTTGTCGCTGCAGGTGGGCGCCTGGCAGGTGCCGCCTTCACACACGCCGCTCTTGCAGTCGGCGTCGTCGTCGCATTCGCGCCCGGGGTCGCACGCCGGGCACACGCCGCCACCGCAATCCACATCCGTTTCGGCTCCGTTCAGCGTCACGTCCGTGCAAGTCGCTATCTGGCACTGGCCACCGGTGCACACGTGGGTGGTGCAGTCGTCACCTTTGCCGCAGGTGTCTCCCGGTCCGCACGCGGCACAGGAGCCGCCGCAATCCACATCGCTCTCATCCTGGTTCTTCGTTTCGTCGCTGCAGCTCGGATCCGCGCAGAGTGCATTTTCGCAAACGACGCTGATGCAGTCCGCGTTGCCCACGCACACGCCGCCGGTGGGGCATTTGACACAGCCGCCACCACAATCGGTGTCGCTCTCGGAGCCGTTCTTGACGTTGTCGTCGCAGGCCGGTTCTTGACAGACGTTGTCATCGCACACACCAGACAGGCAGTCTGAATCCAGCTCGCATGCGGAATTCGCCGGGCACTTGGCGCAGGAACCGCCGCAATCCACGTCGGTCTCGTCGCCGTTGAGGGTCTGGTCGACGCATTCCGCCGCCTGGCAATAGCCTTCGGTGCAGACACCGTTGGCGCAGTCGCTGCCCACCTCGCACATCTGCCCGCTGGCGCACACCTCGCAACCGCTGGCGCTGCCGCCGCCGCAGTCCACGTCGGTTTCCGCGCCGTTCAGCACGGCGTCCTCACAGTTGGGGGCGGCGCAGACATCGTCGATACAAACGCGGTCCGCGCAGTCGAAAGGCTGCGTGCACGTGGTGCCTTCTGCGCAGGCGTCGCACGACCCACCGCAGTCGATGCCACTCTCGTCCTGGTTCAGCACGCCGTCGCTGCAGCCCGCCTCGATGCAAACGCCGTCCGTACAGTTCGAGCTGGCGCAATCGGAAGCGACTTCGCAAGAGCCGCCGGCCTTGCAGCGGTCACAGCTGGTGGCCCCGCCGCAGTCGACGTCCGTTTCCGCCTGATTCATCATGCCGTCGTCGCAGGACGCCATGACGCAGACGCCCTGAAAGCACGATTCACTGAGGCAGTCGCTGTTCTCTTTGCAGCTCTGTGTTTCTTGGCAGGGGTCACACTCGCCGCCACAATCCACGTCGGTCTCACTGCCATTCGTGATGCCGTCGTCCCCCGTGGGGCAGGTCAACGACTCACAAATTCCCACGCCATCTTCCTTGCTGGGCTCCGCGCAGTAGGCGCTTTCGCAATCCTCGTCGACCTGACAGATATCGCCGTCCTCACAAGGAGCGCACTCGGCGCCGCAATCGACATCGGTCTCGATATCGGCGTCGAGCTCGCCGTTTTCGCAATGCGGCGGCTGACAGCGACCGTCGGTGCAGACACCTTCGAGGCAATCCTCGGCGTCGATGCAGCCACGCCCCTCCGGACATGCGTCACATTGGGAGCCTCCACAATCGACGTCGGTCTCGGCACCGTTCTTGACCCCATCGGAACACGGATCGGCCACACAAACGCTGTCCAGGCAGATCCCGCCGTCGCAATCCGCGCTGGTCTCGCAAGAATCTCCTACGCTGCACGGGGCGCAGGCCCCGCCGCAGTCCGTCCCCGACTCGGCGCCGTCTTTGACCCCGTTTTCACAACTGGGTTCCGAGCCGGCACCGGCCGCCCCCATGGCCCCGTCCAGGTTCTCGAACTCCGGCGACTTACATCCGGCCAGGCCCGCTCCCAAAGCGAGAACAACCAACGCGCGGCGTAGTAGTCTTCGATAAGACAATCGATCTCCGACGACTGAAAAAGCTCAGCTCTGGTGATCGAATTTACTCGAGGGCGGACAACACCGCTACAAATTAAGAGGTGACGCCAGCTCTACGTCGGCTGCTCAGACGGGGGCCCACTCGATCATGCGGGCAATCGCGCCAATGCCGCGACGCGCGAGCCAAGCGTCTCGTGCCGAGGCCGCCGCTCGATAAGCACGCGTAGTTGCACCTCATCCAAGCCGCAGCGGAGAAAGGCCCAGGGGCTTCCTCCCTCATGACGACTGCTGACATTCGAAGAGGCGATGCGCCCCTACACAGGCCCCCCTGTATGCGCGGAGCTGCCTTCGAAAGCCACGATTGAGCAAAGCCACTCGGCCCGAGCGTGACCGTCTCCCGGAGCGTGGCGCGCCCCCGGCGGACGCTCCCACTCGATTGTTCTGCGCGCGTTTCCAAGGAGATCTTGCGACCCGGGCGCTGAATCGAAGGAATCCTCGCGGTGGGATGACTCCGCATGCAACACTCCTCAGGCGAAAGAAAGGTCAGAAACACTTGAGAACGCCCCTATGGCCCTGGCTCTGCGTCGCGCTCTCGATGGGCTGTTCGTCGAGCTCTGCCGCTGGCCCCGACCCCGATCCACCACCCGATCCAGAGCTGGTGCTCGGTGTACCCGCGGGCGATGACGGGCTCGACTTTGCCGAACTCGAGCCCTGGGACGAGCTCCAGCTGGAGACCTTCTTCCAGGGGGGCACTCATGTCAGCCTGGCCGTTCGCTGCGTCGGCCTCGGCCAGAGCGCGTTTATCCATGTCACCGTACGAAACCTCGCCAGCGGTGCAGAAGTCGAGGCGGCAACCTCTGCCAGCACTCCCCGCCGGCTAGCTTGTCGAGACGAGTATACCTGCGATCTGATCCCGCTCTTGGTAATGATGTCCGGCATCGCCGAGTCCGAGGAAGAACTGAACGGTCTGAAGGTCGAGATCCACGCAGAAGCACGAAACGAGGACGGCGACAGCGCTGAAGCCACTCGACAGGCCGAGCTCAGGACCGACAATCTGGATCCGTGAGCGCTCGAATCCACTTCGATACGCGACCAGCTGCAAGGATTTTGGCCCGGCACCGGCCGCGCCTGCGAAGATTCGCACATCGTGACTACCGACCTCAGTGAACTGCACCCCCACAAGGATTTTTTCGACGCCGAGCCCCGCAAAGCGAGCCGCCATTGGGTCTGGGGCCTCGTCGGCCTCGGCGCTCTGGCTGCGTCGGGATTCGCGGCATTTTCGGCATTGCCGCTAGGCTCCGCCCCCCAGAAACCCAGCGACGAGCGGCTGAATGCGCCCATCGAGAAACCGAGCGAGCTCGAACAGATCTCCAGCGCTGCTCTCATGGGCTCGGAGTCGGACGAAAGCGACGAGACCGATTCCGCGATGCCTGGCCTCCCTCCTGCTGCCGAACAGGCTGCGCCCGCAGCCGCCGCGCCGGTCTCGGCCGAGCCGAGCAGCGAGCCAGCGCAACCAACGCCGGCAGCTGCCACGGAGGGCGTCGCACCGATCGGCGAGATTGGCGACGGCTCGTTCTACGTGCAGCTCGCGTCCTACCACACGAAAGAGACTGCCGAAGCGCACGCTGCGAGGTTGGCTGAACAAGGGCTACCCGCCAAGACGTTTGCCTATGGTGGTCCCGCTGCCGGCTGGTGGCATGCCGTGCGCATGGGTCCCTTCAAGTCACGCTTCGAGGCGGAGAAGAGCCGATTCTCACTGCGCCCCAACGAGCGGCGCGACGCCTATGTACTGCCGCGCTCCAACGGCAAGTTCCACGTCCAGGTCGCCTCTTTCGCCGAGCGCGAACAGGCCGATCGAATCGCCCGACGCTTCACGTCGCTGGGCCACAGTACCAAGGTGAGCCGCATCACGATGTCGGGCAGCGCCTGGTACTGCGTCCGGATCGGCCCCTTCGATACGCGGGAGGAAGCCGAGAACTACAAGGCACTGGTCCAGGACGTCCCTGGCAGCGAGAGCACCGTCATCCCGTTCGGGCCACCCCCAGAGCAACCCTAAGGGGTCGACCCTTCGCCCGCCCTTCCACGGCGCGCGTTTACGAGCCCCCTTTTGTTACTGAAGCAGCAGGGCCACCAACAAAAGGGCGACCGTCGGCAGGAACACCGCCAAGAACAACACCTTGGCAAAGCGCGTCCGGGCGCGGCTGCGCACGCGCGGCGGAGGCTCGGAGAACATCACGGGCGGCGGTTCGCTATACAGCGGTTGGCTGTTCCAGAACTGCTGGGAAATCCTCCGCGCAGACTCGGGACTGGGGTATTCGGAAAAATGCTGAGTTGCCAAGTGCTGCTCCTTCTAAGCCCCCCTCACGGGAGATTGCCAAGGTTTGGGACTCTCAGGTGAGTGGCCCTCGATGCCTCCCGCTATCATAGCAAAGGGAGGGTTTCGCTGCACTGCTGGCAGCGCGCTACCACTTCGCCGGACAGGGCCCCACACTGTCTCGACCCTCACGCGTTGCCATCGCCCAGCGCGTCCCCTACCCTGAATGGGGCCGATGATTCGCGAGATTGAAATCAACGAGGCGCTCACCCTCGACGACTATGCGCAGCACGCCCTGTTGGCCCCGCCCGTGGCCGAGCTGAGGGCACAGGCCAGGTTGGCGTGCAATCGGCTCGCCGGGCGTACCGTCTGGATGATCAATTCGACCGCGCAGGGTGGCGGTGTGGCCGAGATGCTTCCGAAGCAAGTCTCGCTGCTGCGCCAGCTCGGCGTGGCAACGCGCTGGGTGGTGATCGAGACCGATCAGGCTCCGTTCTTCGAGCTGACCAAGCGCCTACACAATCTCATCCACGGAGCGGGGCAGCCTGGGCTCGGCCCCAAAGAGCGTGAGCTCTACGACTCGGTCAGCACACCCCTGGCCAAGCAGCTCGAAGAACTCGTGAAGCCCGGGGACGTCGTGATAGCGCACGATCCGCAACCCGCCGGGGTGGCGGCCTTGCTCAAGCGCGCCGTGCCGAGTTCGAGCGTCGTGTGGCGCTGCCACATCGGGCTCGAGTGGGAGACCGCCGCTACTGCAAGCGCCTGGGCATTTCTGGAGCCCTACCTGCGCGGTCTGGATCATTTCGTCTTTTCCGCCACCGCCTACATTCCGCACTTTCTCACCAAGAACGTATCCATCATCCGTCCGGCCATCGATCCCCTCACCCACAAGAATCGCGAATTGCATCCCGTCAAGCTCGCGGGAGTGCTCGCCAACGCGGGCCTACTGACTCCCTCCCAGCCGGTCCTCACGCCCCAGTTTTCCGATCTGGTCGCGCGCCTGACCGGGGACGGCAGCTTCGAAAAACTCAACGGGGCACAGGACATCGGTGTGATGTTCCGGCCCACGGTCACTCAGGTCTCACGCTGGGATCGACTGAAGGGCTGGGATCCGCTGATGCGCGGCTTTCTGCGCATGAAGGAAAAGGCCAAAGCCGGCGAGTACACGCTCACCCCTCGCAGCCTGCGTCGGCTCGAAATCGTCCGCCTGGTGCTCGCGGGGCCGGAACCCGAGGCGGTACGAGACGACCCCGAGGCGCAGGAAGTACTCGAAGAACTCAAGACAGCGTATCAGGCGCTGCACCAGGACCTCCAACGGGACATCGCGATCCTGTCCCTGCCCATGCGCTCGACCAAGGAAAACGCGCTGATCGTCAACGCTCTGCAGCGCTGCTCGAGCGTGATAGCGCAGAATTCCATCCAGGAAGGCTTCGGTCTGGTCGTGACCGAAGCAATGTGGAAGCGCACCCCCGTACTGGGCTCCACGGCTCACGGGATCCGGCAACAGATCCGCAACGAGATCGATGGCATTTTGGTGGAGGTTCCCGAAAGCCCGGAAAGCGTGGAGCTCGGGCTGTTGGGCATTTTGGAAGATCCACACACGCGGGCAAACTGGGCGCGTAGCGCCCAGCGCCGAGTCTACGACGAGTTCTTGATCTTCCGGCAACTGGCGCGCTGGCTGAATCTCTGGGTCGAGATCACGGGTACAGCCAGCACGCGGCCAGCGCCGATCTCGTAACCCCAGCCTCCGAGTCGCCACGCGAACCGTCCACGATACTTGCGAATCGCACGCATTTCAGTGTGCTGCCATTTTCAGCTGGCGGCGCGCCGCAGCCAATTCGACCACCATGCACAATATGGGCTGCACGATGTCCTCGAACTGCGCGGGCCGGGGAGCCGCGCACGGATCTGCCCACTCGAGAATCACCTCGCTCGACGGACCTCGCCGTACCCGCAGGCCCGGCACACTGATCAGCCTCGAGAAGCGTCCCGCCCGTGACTGGACCACCCGCGCCCAGTGCACCATCAGCGCTCCGCTCGAGTCGCGCGCCGAGTAGACCAGCACCTCCTCACCCAGAAACAGCACCCGCACGCAATGCCTCAGGCTGCATCTCCGTATCGGCTCTGACCGGCTCGAGTACAATACCTGTACCGAAGCACCTACGGCCATCAAGTGTCCAGCGCGCTCGATCAGGGCCTCTGCGATCGCCCGCATCAGCTCGCGCTCCTTCTCGTCGTACCAAGTCGCCAACGCGCGTCGGGCCTCCAGGACGCGCTCCTGCCTGGCGCGACCCTCCATCTCCCGCGCCAACGTTCGTTCGCAGAGGCTCTGCACGCGGCACCAGGGGATCATCTGCGCCAATCTACGCTCCCCCCCGCCGAGTCTTCCCGAGGCCACGGCGATTCTTCGGTGCTCGGGAGCGATCCCCACGGGAACCGCGGGGCGCGGCACGCTCGACTGGGTAGGCGGCCAGGCATGGGCTTGCGCTCGGGGCGCACTTGTGTGGCAAGATGCGCCGCGTGGATCGAGTCCTCTGGGTTTGTTTGGGTAGCGCGCTCGGGGGAGGTGCGCGCTACCTGGTCGGCGGCTGGGTCATGCGCTGGGTCGGCCCCACGTTTGCTTATGGCACCCTTTCGGTCAACGTGCTGGGCTCCTTTCTGCTCGCCGGCTTGATGTTCGCGGGGGTCGAGGCCGGGGCGATCCCGCCGAAC
Source organism: uncultured delta proteobacterium (assembly GCA_963809955.1). Lineage (GTDB taxonomy): Bacteria > Myxococcota_A > Polyangia > Polyangiales > Polyangiaceae > JAICQQ01. Next base: position 262,699 of record CAWELQ010000018.1, on the reverse strand, counting down.
CTGCGTCTCATGCTGACCACCGGCGTCATGGGTGGCTTCACGACGTACTCGACGTTCAGCTACGAGACCCTGCAGTACCTCCAGGAAGGGGCCTGGTTCACCGGTATCGTCAATGTGCTGGTCACGGTGTTCGGGTGCCTCTTGGCCTCGCTGCTAGGCTGGGTGCTCACCAAGTCGCTATTCGGAGCCTAGCGACGAAATAGAGGAGATCGCCATGCGCGTATTGAATGGAAGACAAGTCCTGGTGAGGATCTTCATCGGCGAGTCGGATCAGTGGCACCATCAGCCACTACACTTGGCGCTCTTGGAGAGGCTGCGCAAGCAAGGCTTCGCAGGCGCGACCGTGTTCCGTGGCATCGCGGGGTTCGGCGCGCGGAGTCTGCTGCACACCTCGCACTTTCTGCGCCTTTCGGAAGACCTGCCAATCGTGATCGAGGTCGTCGACAGCGAAGAGCAAGTCGAGCAACTGAAGCCGATTCTCGACGAGATGGTGGACGAGGGCTTGGTTACCATGGAGAAGGTCGAGGTGCTGAAATACGCGCCTGGCAATCGGCCACAGACTCCCCCCGACACGAAGTGAGACGAGTGTGAGGCTGCTCGACAGCCAGGCGTGGCAGGTAGCAGGGGCATGTGGCAGAGGCCCGCACTGACAGTCTGTATAGGCGCGGCGTCAGTGCCCCATTGTCGAGCGTTGCGCTCTCGGGCCGAAAATGAGCCTACCGGCAGCCAGCAGCCGACGCTGGCGCCGGAAGCGATGGACTCGTGCTAGGTTTGATGGGCGTTCATGAGTGCTTCCAAGCGTCCTGCCCAAGGCGGCTCACGCGTGCAGAAAACCCTGCAAGCGGACCTGCTGAGCCAACGGCTCACTCAAGAACGCGAGCGCATCAAGGCATCCGCGTGCAATGTGCTGGTGGTCATCGCGGGTGAAGAGCTGGGACAGCGTGTGGTGGTGAACCGCTCGCTGACTCTCGGTCGTCACCCGGATTGTGACGTGACCCTTTCCGACCCCCTGATCTCGTCATTCCACGCACGCCTGGAAGACCGCGGCGACAGCTGGACGCTGGTCGATCTGGGCAGCACCAACGGAACCATGGTCAACGAGGAACCGATTCATGAAGTCGCGCTCGTTCCGGGATCCAAAATAGGCGTGGGCAACACCGTGCTCAGGTTCGAGTCTCAAGACCACCACGAGCAGAAGTACGCGGAGGTCTTGGAGCAACTTCTGAACAAGGACGATCTGTCCGGCCTGCTGGTGCGAAGGAAGTTCGACGCAGAGCTCGCCCGAATCGTCCAGAGCGCGGACGCGCAAGGCACTCCCGTCGGACTTCTGGTCATGGACCTGGACGGCATCAAAAAGATCAACGACACGCATGGCCACTTGTTCGGGGCCTACGTGATCGGCGAGTCGGGCAAGCTCATCGGTCGGGTCATCGGCAACCGCGGCTTTGCCTGCCGCTTTGGCGGGGACGAGTACTTGGCGGCGCTGCCGAACCACGACGCCGAGCGTGCGGTCCAGGTAGCGGAGGAGATCCGCGCGGCCATCAACCACCATCACTTCGAGCGCACGGGCATCGTGCTCGAGCCCGGTATCTCTTGCGGCGTAGCCGCATTTCCGGAGGATGCCAGCGACCCCGTCAGCCTGTTCGAAAAAGCGGACGCGGCTCTGTACCGCGCGAAGGGAGCCGGGAAGAACCGAGTGTATCGCTGAGCGCCAGTTTTCCTCTCAGCGCGTGATACGCGATGCTTACGCGGCATCGGAGAGACCACTAACTATTCGCAAACAGAGGGTAACCCGCTATGGTACAAACGCAGGCTCGTAGGGCGGCACAGCTAGGCTTCCTCTCCATCGCGACCGCGGGCGTTTGCCTGGGCTGCGGAAGTGACGACAAAAACGGCGGGGTCATCTCGGACAGCGGCGCCCCAACGGCGTCGACCACTGGCGTTGGAGCCATCGGGTCCAACGGCGGTATCGGATTCGGGACCGGCGGTATCGGACTCGGGACGGGTGGCACGACGACAGGCGGAGACGGCGGGACCCCTTGTGATTCCGACACCGATTGTCCGGACACCCAGGTCTGCCACGCGGTATCGCATGTTTGTGTCCCGCCAGGTGAAGGCTGCAGCGCCCAATCCGACTGCACCGGAGGAACCTACTGCGACAGTGCGTCCGGCACCTGCCTGCCTGGCCTCACTGGGAGCCCCTGTGAGGCGGATGCGAACTGCGATGGCCCCGCGACCTGCACGCAAGGCGTGTGCGGTTGCAGTGGGTTGGCCAACGAACAGGAGCTGATTGGCGGGGCACTCGACATCTATTTCATGTTCGATCGCACAGCGAGCATGGGCAACGACTGCGACTTCGTCGAAGGGGGCACACCGCCGGTCAACTCGAAGGCATGCTTTGCGACCTACGCGCTACCGGAATACTTGCTCAACGTGGATCCAGTCGCACAAGACATCCGGCTCGCATTCCAGTTCATGTCGCTGCCGGGCAATGGTTGTGATGGCGGCCCGTACTCGTCCGCCCTGGTCGACTTGACGCAGCTACCGGTGACGGCAAACCACCAGATCATCCAAGAGATCAGCAACGAAGGATTCCAGGGCGGCTATGGAACGGAGATCGAGGGCGCACTGAACGGCATCGCGGCCTATACCACGGCGAATCAGGTTAGCGGGCGCGAGATGATCGGCGTGCTGATGACCGATGGCGATCCCAACGGCTGCGACGGAAACGTCTCCAACCTTGCCGGGATCATCTCCGATCATCTGGCAGCCACGGGCATTCGCACGTTCATCATCGGGATGGAGGGGGCTACGGGCGCCAACCTGGAAGAGATGGGAATCGCGGGTGGCGCGGATCCACACGAGGACTTCTGCAGTCCCGGCGTCGCAACGCCTTGCCACCACTGGAATGTCGGGGACGGCTCGGGCGACGCGATCGCCAGCGCTCTTCAGGCCATCGTTCAGCAGGCAGTGCCTCTGGCCTGCCAATACGATGTGGTCAACCTCCAGCCCCCCTCGGGCGAAACGCTGGACTACGGCAAGATCAACGTCACGCTCACGGAGGGCACCACCACGACCACGATCGGCCAGGTCCCAAGCGCTCAGTCCTGCCCCGCCGATCAACCGGCGTGGTACTACGACAACCCCGCGGCACCGACCCAACTCCTGTTGTGCGACAACGCTTGCACCCTGGCGACACAGGCGGCACAAGGCGCACGCCTATCCATCGTGGTGGGCTGTCAAGAGACGGTCGAGATCGACATCCCGCAATAGCGACGGGCGGCGTTCGGTTTTCGGCGGTTCAACCCGAGTGCCTCGGCACTCACGCGAGTAGACCGCTGATCTCACGCGGCGTGTAGCGGTAGCGCGGGTTGCGCCCGGACCCCATACCGGAGGAGAGCTGGTAGGGCTTCAGCACCGTGTCGTAGAGATCGATGATGTTGTAGACATCATCGTAGAATCCAGGGCGGAAGTGCCCGTTGCCACCAGCCACGGCGTGAAAGATCCCCTCCGGGATGTGACCGGTCGAGGTACCGCCGCCACCGTAGTCGGTGCCGACGATGACCAGCGTATTGTCGAGCACGGTTTTGCCGTTCGATTCGAGGTAATTCGGGTCGTCGAACGCGAGCAGCGCGCTCGCCAGGGCAGATTGACAGTAGTGCGCGTGCAGCCGGCACTTGTCCCAGCGGTTGTTGTGGAAATAGGCGTCGTGCGGGCTAGTACCGGGAAGATCTTGCGTAAAGTTGACACTTTGCCCGAGCGCGCTGTACGTGCCGCGCAGGCCGACGTGCCCACCCGCGCCCACGAACACCATGCTGCCGAAGCGCAGCACGTCGCAGCGCAGCGCGAGCGCCATCAATTCCCCCTGCAGCCGGAAGGCGGCGGCGAAGTCTTCATGATCGATGATGGGAGCACTGCCACCCGAGCCGCCCTGATCCAGTTCGTAGGGGATATCCGTTCCGGGATCGGTGACTCCGGTGGGAATTGTGCATTCCTGCGCCATCGCATCGTCGATGCCCGCCTCTACCGGCGCCAGACGCATCTCGACGTTACGAATGTTGTCGAGGTGCACGGAGAGCCTGGCCTTCGAGTCCGCACCGAGTGGTGAGGCATCGCTCGTGTAGTGCTGGTACTCGCCGATGACGGCATCCAAAACGCTGCGCTTGACGTGGCGTTCCTTCACCGCATTCGGGTCGGTGTCGCCTGGCGTGTTCTGGGGTGTGGTGCTTCCGAACAGCTGCTCGAAAATGCGCGTCGGACGCCGCTCGGGCCGTTCGCCAGGGCTCCCGTCGAGGTTCCAGTGGCGCGTGTACTGCGAAACGGAACCGGTGCGGAACCACATACCCACCGACTTCGAGCCGATCAGCGTCGGCACCCCGTCCGGATGAAGCTCCTTCTTCACGAGCTGCTCGAGCGATGGCCCGGACGCCTCGTACTCGCGCTGCTGCGGATCACCGACGAAGACCACGTCTCCCACCTTGAAGTGCGGCTCACCCGAACCGAACTCATGGGATTGCTTCGCTTCCAGGTTCGTGAAGATCGCCATCTTGCTCGCCAGCGGCTGGTAGGGCTCGAGCGGCCCGGCGAACTGCTTCGTCGACTCATCGCGTGCCACCCCGAGACCGAAAAACAGGGTGATGAGGCGCATTGGCGGCTCCGCGCTCTGGGCGCGAACCGCCCGAGGGCGCATCTCTTCCAGAAACGGCAAACCAACGAGCACGCCGCTGGCGCCACGCAGGAAGGTGCGTCGGGGCAGAATCTTTCTCATGGGGAGCTCCCAGGCCCGGGTGCCGGCAAAATGGTTCGGAACAGCTGGCTGTGCACCACGGCCGAGACCATGGAAGACAGCGTACTACCGTTCGCCAGGTACTCTTGGCCGACGACTTCCGCTTCGGCGCGTCCCAGCTCGTCGCCGCTGCGCGACGTGGCAAAATCGATGAAGTGCTCGGTCATGCAAGTTTGAATGACCGGGTTGGTCGCCAGAATCTGCATGTAACTCGCCACGTTGGTGTATTGGGGTTCTTCGGCCTCGCCTGTCGGCACCCAGCCGTCGAGCGGCAGCGCCTTGCCATCTGCATCCATCTCGCCGACGTAGCGGCCTGCTCCATCGAAGCGCGCGAACCCGAACGCCAGGGGTTCGAACTGCTGGTGGCAACTCCAGCAGACGGGGCGCGACATGCGAACCTCCGAGCGCTCACGCTCGTTCAAGCCAGCTGTGTCGGTGTTGAACGCCTCGATCTCGGCAGCAATGGAGTCGGGCACCGCTGCCGGATGCCGGCACAGCAGGCGCTCCATCAGGTACTTGCCCCGGTTGACGAAAGAGCCCACGACGCGATCGCCCATACCGGCAATCATCCCGGGGTGCGACATCAGACCCACGCGCTCCGGCAGACCGGACACGTCCACGACCTGCAGGCCAGGACCGCTGGATTCGACCCCGAGCAACTTCGCGACCGTCGGGTTGACGACGAAGCGTGTGGTGAGAAAAAGGCCCGCAAGGCTCCCTTGCTGCGTCCAGAAGTGATCCTGAAATGTCGCCACGACCGATTCGTTCAGCGCTGCGCGGTCCGCGTCCGTCGAACCGTCGAAGGAGGCGAAGCGCGCCCGACTGAAGTCGATCGCAAAGGTCTCGGTGAAGCGCTGCGCCTTCGGGTCGGCAAGCATGCGCTGTACTTGCGCCTCGAGGCCGTCTGGCTCTAGCAGGCTCTGGTCCGCGGCCGCGGCCAGCAGCGCGTCATCGGGAACGCTCACCCACAAAAACGAGGCAAGGCGTGTCGCGAGCTCGTAGCCATCCAGCTCTCTTGGTTCCCCCGGCGTGCCGGCGATCTCGTCTTCCATGCGGAACAAGAACTGTGGCGTCTGCAGCAATGCGACCAGCGTCCAGCGCGCTGCTTCGGCGTAGTCGAGCGCTTCGCCAATCGCAGCGTTGTAGACCGAGAGCATGGCATCCACCTCTCGTTGATCGAGCGGGCGCCGGAAGAGCTTCCGACCGACTTCCTGAATGAAGGCGGTACCACAGGCTGCCGTCGGCTCCGTGCAGGTCCCCAGGCTGGCAGCGAGCGCTGGGATTTCGACGCGCGCCGTCAGCGCCTCAGCCACCTGAAAATACGCGAGGGCGTGTTGCTCGACACTGGTCTGATTGTCGGCGAGGTGCTTGAACACACCGTCGCCCGTGTCATCGGGAATGCCGCCCTCCGCAGCGTCGAGCTCTTCGGGCAGTAGGCTGACGCCGAGCACGTCCTGGATGCTATTTTGGTATTCGATTTTGCTCAGACGCGCGGCAAGACCGGTGCGGCTGAGTACGGTGGCCCCACCCGAGGTGCCCGAATTCGTCGCATTCGTCGTATTCGTCTGGGTGCCGTCGGACGAAGCTCCACCGCCAGTCGTGGTGGTTCCGGCGGAGCTGTCCACCGACGCGCCACCGCCAGCCGCAGTGCCCACGTTCCCGGAGCCTGGGTGCGGGGCCCCGCCGGGCGCTACCTCACCCGTGCACGCGGCCAGGAGGACTGCGCTTGCCAGGGCCGCGCTTGCCAGGGCGGCGCTTGCCAGGGTGACCGGAGTCGGGTGTGACCTCGTGACCATAGTGACGAATAGTTTTCCTGCGTTGCTCACGGGCTAGAGCACGTCGCACCAGTGCGCCAAGATCAGCCAGGTCTCGAGACAGATCCCTCTGCCAGCAACATCGATTGCAAAGGACTATCCCCGCCCCGAGTGAACCTGATCACCCGAATCTGCAACTCCACCTGCGTCCGCCACGCTTGCCTGAGGCCATTTCTTCAGCACAAACCCCAAAAAAGTTAGGAAAAGGTTAGCAAAAGAAGTCCCTTCAACGGCATAAGAATACAGTCCAGGTTGACTTTCGGCGGAGCGAGCACTGGACAGGTGCCCCCAGCAGGAGCCTCGAGGACCCCGGGGCCTCCCATCCGGGAGCCAACGCCGGGTGTGACCCCACCGGTTGCACCAGCTCCACCGGCTCTGCTCGGCTCGCCTATCTCACCTGCGCTCGATCGCACCCGCCAACCTCGGGTTGGTCGAGGTGGCTGCCACTCGGACTTCGCTCGCAGCGGCGACCGTGCATCTGGGTGTGCGGTGGATGCGCGCTGCTCGGTCCCAAGACTGGAGTCATCCGCCGACTCCCAGTCACCGGGGCAACTCGATCGGTCCGCAGCGAGATTCGACCCGCCAGTAGCCCGGGGTCGCCAGCACTCGAGCTTGAACCTCCCCTTTCAGGTCCCTTGCTGGACGCGCAAACTTTCATCGAGGCAGCTCGACGCCTCCAACCATCAGGACGACAGCATCCGTCAAGAATCATTGACAGCGCAGCCGAGGTGACGCCGCGGCCCCCACGGTGCTCGTCATCGACGAGCTTCGGAGCTGCATCGCCAAAGGGTCCCGAACGTTAAGACCCGCGGGGCTCGACTTCCCCCGCCGCACCCGCAGGTCGTCTCGACGCTCGAGCAGCAAAACTGACGCAGCATCGGGCGCGCTCACTGGCCTCTTCGACCAGAGTAGGATCCGGACCGGATCGCGGCGCAGCCGATCGAGCCGAACGTTAACATCTCCGAGCATTGGGCAGCCCCGACGGCGCAGGGCTCGAACAGTACGGCTGGAGCGCCACGTTTCGTCGAGGTCACGAACCGGACGCGCTCCGGTCCGCCACGAAGTGTGGCGCGCCTGCAGCGATGACCGACCTCGGACTGGTATCCGTTCCATGTTGACCCGAACATGCCAGGGGGCAATGCTGCCTGGCATGGAGTCATGGGAGGTGTCGGTAAGCCAAGTTCTCGCGGAGTTGCCCGGCCGAGGCGGCGCGCGTAGGAGCAGTCGGGTCCAGCGCGGTCGTAGCGGGAGACTCTGACGTGCGGGCTCGTCGCTTCTTCGGCTATGCGCTCGGACTGCTGTTGCTGGTGGATGGCTGCCACAAGCTCTTCGGCGACTTCACTCTGGTGGACGACGGCGCCAGCTGTGCCAGCGGGCAGGTGCAGTGTGTCGGCAACTTGCTCCAGAGGTGCAGGAGCGCCGACAACACCTGGGACAACGCGGCAATCTGTGCGTCGGAGACACTGTGCGACGAGACACAGGATAAGTGTCTAGCGCCGCAATGCGCGGCCGGGGAGTGGCGGTGTCTCGACGCGGATCTCCAGATCTGCAATGGCACCCGTGACGGGTGGCTCACGCTCACCACCTGCGCCACGGCCGGCCACTGCAGTGCGCGGTCTGGCATGTGCACACAAGAGCCCTGCGAGCCTGGAGATCTCCAGTGCAACAGCGTCTTGCTCCAGTCTTGCAAGGACGATCGCTCCGGCTGGAACGATCTCGACACTTGCGCGTCGGCCGCGCTGTGCAACGAGGACGACGGCGTCTGCGACGAAGTCGCGTGCGGGCTCGGCGAATTCCGATGCAAGGGCGCACAGCTGCAGACCTGCACCGATACGCTCGACGGCTGGACCACGATCGAAAGCTGCCACAGTGCCGCTCTGTGCGACGAGGAAGCTGGCAAGTGCGGCAGCGTGGGCTGCACCGAGGCAGGCGCGTTTCGCTGTGGCGAGGACGGCGCCCTCGAACGCTGCTCGGATGACCTCACGGGCTGGACCGCCGTCGACGTCTGCAAGTCGGTGGCTCACTGCGACGCTGTGAATGGCGCGTGCATGGAGGAACCGTGCACGCCAGGCGAGTATCAGTGCAATGGCGCGAGGCTCGAGGTGTGCAACACCGACCGGACAGGCTGGGATCCCGTCGACACGTGCGAAACCGATGCGCTCTGCCAGCTGACGCTCGGAGAGGGCTCGACCACGTGTGAACCGCCCCGCTGCGCTCCTGAGGAGTTTGACTGCGACGACGCCCAACCGCTGATCTGCAACGCGGGCCGTACCGCATTCCGTGAGAACGGCGACGTCTGCCTCACGGCCGAACTGTGCAACAACCAGGAGGGCACCTGCAGCATGCCTGCGTGCAACCCCGGGGACACGCGTTGTACGGGCGCGCAGCCCGAGATCTGCAATGCAGGGCGCACGGGCTACGTCCCAAACGGCGACGCCTGCGCGAGCGCCGCGCTCTGCAACCCGTCCAGCGGCACCTGCGGAGACGCCCCATGCGTCAAAGACCAGGTGCGCTGCAACCCGGACAACCCGACCGAGCTTCAGCGCTGCAAGGCCGACCTCAGCGACTGGGACCCCTGCGCGACCTGCGCGACCCCTGACCTGTGCAGCGCCTCGCTCACCACCACTACCAGCTGCGACGAGAGCTCGTGCGTCGAGCCGACCTGCGACCTGACGGACCGCTGGTGCGGCGGCACCGGTAACAGAACCCTCTATCAGTGTCCCGAGAGCCGCATCAACTCCCAGGCCGTGGCGCTCGACGAGTGCGTGACGAACGGGCTGTGTGAGCTCGCCCACTCCCAGGGCGCGACCACCTGCCCCGCGCCGACCTGCAACCTGACGGACCGCTGGTGCGGCGGCACCGGTAACAAGACCCTGTATCAGTGCCCGGAAAGTCGCATCAACTCCCAGGCCGTGGCGCTCGACGAGTGCGTGACGAACGGGCTGTGTGAGCTCGCCCACTCCCAGGGCGCGACCACCTGCCCCGCGCCGACCTGCGACCTGACGGACCGCTGGTGCGGCGGCACCGGTAACAAGACCCTGTATCAGTGCCCGGAAAGTCGCATCAACTCCCAGGCCGTGGTGGTAGACACGTGTGAGACAGAAGGCCTGTGTGAGCAAGCGCACAGCGAGGATACTCCCAGCTGCCCCGACCCAGTATGCGCCGTAGGCGAGAAGCAGTGCAGCGGGAGTCAGCTGCAGGTGTGCAACTCGGCGCGCACCGGCTGGACGAACCTGCAGAAGTGCGCCTCGAGCACACTGTGCACGAGCTCGCTGACACCGTCGAGCCAGATGACCTGCGATGTCTGCGTGGACGGGAGCTTCGCCTGCGATGAGGCCCAACCCCAGGTGTGCAACGACCCCAGCACTGGCCCTGCGGTATGGGTCGACAGCGGGGACGAGTGCGACGACCAAGCCCTGTGCGATGCCGCCACGGGCACGTGCCTGTGCAGCCTGGGGGACACCCGCTGCAATCCGGACACGGAGAACTTCGAAGAATGCCAGTCCACCGGCTGGACCGAGACCGACGTTTGCAGCGCGGGCTGCGACGACGACACGGGCTGCCTCTGACGCTGCCAGGTCCGTCCTCCGACACCCAGGCAGCGCGGTGACGGAAGATTCCAAGGAACCCTGGCGTTCGTCGACCCACCGAGCGGGCTCCCGGACCGGCGAACATGTTAGACTGCGCGAACCATGGCGAGCGGGAGGTTGCAGCGAGATCCCAACCGGAGCAAAACTCGGCGCAAGCCGCCGCTGCTGACCGGCTTGGGCTTGCTGGCCTTCGTCGGGCTCTTTCCTGCCTGTTCGGAAGCGGAGCACGGAGTCGCGAACGACGACATCACGAGCAGCGGGCCAAGCTCGAGCACTACGAATAGTGACGTAACCAACGACGCTGGGACGAGTGCCGGGGGAGGCTCGAGCCTCGGGGGAACGTCGTCTGGCGGTGGCTCGACCACCGGCCCCGACAGCGGACCGGCCTACCTCAAGGCCTCCAACGCCGATCCGGGTGACCTGTTCGGTGTGTCGGCTGTACTTTCCAACGACGGTAGCCTTCTCGCCGTCGGTGCCAACCGGGAGGCCAGTTCATCGACCGACGGCGAAGACGACAACTCGGTGCCCGACTCGGGGGCAGCGTATCTGTTCGTGCGCGATGCCAGCGGCTGGCAAGAGCAGGCCTATCTCAAGGCGTCGAACGCAGGTGAGGGCGACGCCTTCGGCAGCGTCATCGCGATGTCGGCAGACGGCAGCACCCTTGCCATTGGGGCCCCCTACGAGGCCAGCAATACCACCGGCGTGAATGGCAACGAAGACGACGATTCTGCACCGAATGCAGGAGCCGTCTTTGTCTTCGCGCGCAACGGAGACGTCTGGCAACAACAAGCCTATCTCAAGGGCTTCAACACGGACGGGGAGGACCACTTTGGGATTTCAGTCGCCCTTTCTGCGGACGGCAGCACCTTGGTCGTAGGGGCCGAAGGCGAAGACAGCCCCGCGACGGGAGTCGACGGCGACCCAACCGACAAGTCTGCTTACGAAGCGGGGGCTGCTTACCTGTTTCGGCGCAGCGATGCCTCCTGGAAACAGGAAACCTATTTCAAAGCATCGAACACCGAGGCATGGGATCATTTCGGAAGCTCTGTCGCCCTCGCCGCGGACGGGAACACGCTGGCGGTGGGAGCACACTCGGAAGACAGCGCCAGTTCGGGGGTCGATGGCGACCAGAGCGACAATTCGGCGACGAGCGCCGGGGCGGTGTACGTGTTCGTCCATGACGAGACGTCCTGGTCGCAAGGGGCCTATTTGAAGCCAGCGCAAAACGACGGTTACGCCTACGATAGCTTCGGTAGTGTCGTGTCCCTATCTGCCGACGGGGCGACGCTGGCCGTCGGTGCGCCCGGGGATGCCAGCGCCGCCACCGGCGTCGATGGCGACCCGAACAATACCACGCTTCCCTATGCGGGGGCGGTCTACCTATTTGGTCTGAGTGGGTCTTCCTGGGTACAGCAGGCCTACCTCAAGGCCTCCAATACCGGTGAAGCCGACGAGTTCGGTCACAATATCAAACTGTCAGACGACGGGACGACGCTGGCGGTCGGCGCTGCGCTGGAGGCGAGCGCCTCCAGCGGCGTCAACGGCAACCAGAACGACAATTCCGCACCGGAGGCGGGCGCTGTTTACCTGTTCGGCACCGAGGAGGCTGCGTGGCAGCAGCTAGCCTTCATCAAAGCCCCCAATACCGACGCCGGGGATCGCTTCGGGTGGTCCGTAGGACTGTCAGCAGACGGCAGCCTGCTGGCGATCGGCGCCGATCGCGAGGCGAGTGCCGCCAGCGGCGTCAACGGCAACCAGAACGACAACTCCGCAACACAAGCGGGCGCCGTCTACGTCTACGACGGTGTCTCGACATTCCCGAAGCCCTGACGCGCCAGGACGGACAGCAACATGCTACGATGCCCCCCTGTCGACGAGCCGACCAGCACGCCCACTCGCCACCAGCCAGGATCCTTCCCACCAAAAAAGAAACGGGAGGAAATCGCCCGAGCTGTTTGACCTAAAGGGGTGGAAGGAAGCCCGGGCTCAGCCTCCCGATGGGGAGAGTACCAGGAACGGCCTTGCGTGCCCAGCAGCGGCGTCGCAGAGTATTCGGCCAGCTCTTGCTGCGACAGAGCTGTCTGACCTCTGGAAGGCGCCTCATGGCACGGTTCACTCAGCTCCTCCTCGCGTGCCTCCTGTTGATGGTTGGCTGCGAACGGAAGGACAGAGCCCCAGCGACCGCCAAGACAGAAGCATCAACCCGCGCGACAGCTGAAGCCCGCCTGGCTGCCGTTAAAGCTCCACCGCCGCCTGAGCCGGGACGCGCGCAACTGACGTTCTCAGGCGCATTGAGCGTTCGAGTCGATGGCGAGGGTACCACGTGCCATGATGACGGCGGCTTCTCTGTGCTGTCATCCGACATCCAGGGGTTCGGAACCTCCCCAGAGTGGTCCTTCATTCGCTTGCGTGACCGTGCCCACTTTAACGTCGGACCCTTAGGAAAGGAGGAGCGGTACACGGCGGATATCCCCGCCAAGTCCACCGCCATCGTCCGGCGTGGTGACACATACACTGTGGACTTGGAACTAACTGCCGCGGGCTCGGGCAAAGCAGTTCGTGTCGTCGGATCTGTAGGTTGCCCTTCGGCAGCCACCGTCAATCTGGTCCCTGAACCTGTGGTTGCTCTACTACGCGATGCAGCGCAGGCGGAGGTTCGCCGATTTTCGGACTACGATTTCGGTCGCGCGAAGGACGTCAGGTCCATCTCGGCAATCGTTGCAAAGTCGGCCGCGCAGTCCATGTTGTCAGTTGTTCGCCGCAAGCTCCCCCCCGGGTTCGTGGCGTTCATCGGTACCACTCAGTGGCTCGGCGATCAGCGTCACGAAGGTGTTGAACTCGTCGTCGGTCCCGCTCGGGACCAGTTCGACATTTTGCGGCTCGCACATACCGATGCGGTCAACTACGACCTAACTACGGAAGCTTTGGTCAAGAAGCTCCGAGACATCCATTCCGTTAACCCAATCGATATCTTCCAAGCCGAGACGGATACGATCCAGTTCCGTCTTCTTCGCCCTCCTTCGGATGCAAGAGCACTCGCGAAAGACCTCTACGAGTTTTGCCCGGACGCCGTCGATCAGGGCGTGGGCACACTCGAGGCGCTGGAAAAGACCGTCGTGAACGATCAGGTCGTGTACCTCTGGTGGGATTGAGTGACGGCGGCTACGGCCAATACCCACGTCGTTGCTGAGGATGCATGTGCGCGAGAGATCCGTGAACGGAAGGTGGTGTACCAGCGAAGGCCGGTCTCGTTGGCGAAGTTCCAGTTGTGCCTGCCTAGAGCCAGGTTTCGCAATTGCTGCTCGGAAAAGTTGTTGTGCAGGCCAATGCGGGCATCCTCGACGAAGCGGTGCAGAGCGTCTCGTTGGTTGTCGTAGTAGCCGATGGCTTTGGACATCGGGCTCCTCGGGTCGACCTGGTCGCGATGGTGATCCATCCACTGGTCGAGCAACTTGAGCAAAGGGGTGGCGCGGCGGGCGCGAGCGGTGGTGCGCTCGGGTAAGATCGGCGATCGATTGACACTCCGCGTCGACCTCGAACAGCTTGGCGATGAGCGCCAGTGCTCCGAGCGCCCGGTCCTTGTCGCTGTCCAGAGCGCGATAGAAGTACCTCCGACAGTGAAACCAGCAGCAGTGCCACCTCCTTGCCGCTTTGACGCACGCGAGGACGGCTGACGACGACCCGACGTCCACCCATCGACAAGCGAGCATCGGTGTGACCCCGGCGGACTGGTGCGCCTGACGAACCTTTGGCCTTGACCGGACCGCATAGCCGCTCTCGGTCCTCCTCAAGCATCTGGTCGAAAGCCTTCAACCCTTCTTGAATGACAAACCTGTACAAGTCATGACGAATGACGGTCGCCAGCTGCAGTGTTCGCTGCTCCGGCACACGTCCCTCTTGGTTGCTTTGCTTCCTTCTGGCATTCTTCTTCATGGCGGGTCCTTCTGTTGGTGTTAGCGCCCGAGATTTTCTCGGGTTCCAACGAGGACCGCCACCTTTGTCTTCGGCTCAGATCAACAGCGGGAGGGACATCGCCGCTCTATTCACACGAAGACCTCACCTCCGACCTCGTCCGGTGTCTCAATCCCGAAGTGTCGCTGGAGTCTCTCTCGGACGATGTGCTTCAGATCGGATATTCAGAATGAGCAGTGACCAAAAGAGCCCAAGAACTCCGACCCTAATATATTGGTGATTTCAGTGCGAAGGAGAGGACTCGAGCCGGAGTGAACGGAGTCCAGCTCGCTGGACGGAGTCCACGGAGGACCACGGTCCGAGCGAAAAAGCGAGGAGCGCCGAAGGCGCAGTGCACCTCCACGGGAGTTACCCCACTAACACCTCAAGCCACCCCCATAGCGAAACCCGCCGGCTTTTTGGCGCCGAGGAACCTCTCCCGACCTCCATCGACTCGCATGAACGACTCCCAGCAGGGAGAGTACCCCAGGCTGAGCGAGGCTCCGCGGACGACCTGGCCAGCGAGGCCCGAGCGCTCCTGAGGCTGGCGGCCCTGCGGGACGAGATACCGGTGGAGCGGGCGCGGGCGTTCGCGGCGGCGGTGCTGCGCGAGAGCGACGTGGGGCGGTGGGCGCTGGCGGTGCTGCGCGGGGAAGCGACCGCGGCGCGGGCGTTGGTGGAGTTGGCGGTTGGAGTCGCCAAGGGGAGGGCCCACGCTGCAGCGCCTCCAAGCTCTGCTGAAAAAGTCGAAGCGTGGCCGGAACACGAAAAGTGGCGAGATTTTCCAAACCAGCCAGAAACGTCAGCGGCATGCTACCATTCACTCGTGTCGACAAGCCGACCCGCACGCCCGCTCGCCACCAGCCTTGATTTGCTGACCCGGAGCGGACCGCCTGCTGAAATCGTCGGGGGCGAAGTGGTCGAGAAAGCCGCGCCGAGCCCGGAACACGGCAGCGCACAATTCGCCCTCAGTGGGCTCTTGTTTTCGCCGTTCGGTTCCTCGCGCGGACCCGGCGGTCCTGGCGGATGGTGGCTGATGACCGAGGTGGAGGTCGAGTACCAGACCCACGAAGTCTACCGCCACAATCACGTCGGCTTTCGCAGGGACCACCACCCCGAGCGCCCGACGGGTAGACCCGTGAAGGCGCGTCCCGATTGGGTGTGCGAAATCCTGTCGGCGTCCAACGCTTCGAACGATACAGTCCGCAAGTTACGGACGCTCCACCAAGCAGGTGTTCCCCATTACTGGCTCCTCGACCCCGAACGCCTCACGCTCACGGTGCTTCGCTGGACTTCCGAAGGCTACCTGGAGGCTCTAATTGCCACTGCCGACGAGACGGTTCGCGCCGAGCCCTTCGAGGGCCTCGAACTGCCGCTCGCCGAGATCTTCGGGACCGGGTAGGCTCGTGGACGAGCGACCGCTGGCCAGCCCTGACTACGAGGAAAGCGCCCTGCAGCTGTTTCGTCTCGACATGGCAATCGAAGAGTATGCTGCGCGCTTCGGTCACGAATTTGCGATGTTCAACTTCCACAAGTATCGCTACCACACCGCTGGCATGACCGAATGGGTGCGAATGAACCTCCGCGGAATCGGCATGCTCCGGAGGTCCCCTCAACTTGGTTGTTTCAGTGCGAAGGAGAGGACTCGAGCCGGA
Organism: uncultured delta proteobacterium; assembly: GCA_963809955.1. Classification (GTDB taxonomy): domain Bacteria; phylum Myxococcota_A; class Polyangia; order Polyangiales; family Polyangiaceae; genus JAICQQ01. Next base: position 246,903 of record CAWELQ010000018.1, on the reverse strand, counting down.
GTGAACGGAGTCCAGCTCGCTGGACGGAGTCCACGGAGGACCACGATCCGAGCGAAAAAGCGAGGAGCGCCGAAGGCGCAGTGCACCTCCACGGGAGTTACCCCACTAACACCTCAAGGGCTCTCGGTTACCGGGGCCGACTTGGAGGAGCTTCTCGCCGCCGAAGCGCGATCTTTGCTGATGGCCGCCGCGAGCGGAATTCCCGTGGAGCCGGAACGGACGCGAGCGTTCGCACGGGCGTGCCTTGAGGTGAGCGAGGTGGGGCGGCTGGCGCTGGCGGTGCTGGATGGTGGGGTGTTTGCGCCAAGGCGGGGGTTGGAGTTGGCGAAACTGGTCAACGATGCCGTAGCAACCGCCGAGCACACGGCCGTTCACGGCTCCGGGCGCCATGACTCAGGGCACAAGGCGGTCTTCGTGACGTTGTCACGGCGCTGCGCTAGGGTATCCCTCATGTCGAACCACCCCATCGGACCTGCGCCGGAATCGGCACCGCAGAGTAGCCCAAAGGTGGCGCCGTCCGCGGACGATCTTCCCTACATACTCGAGGCCATCGCGGAAGCCGATCGCGGAGACGTGATGGATCCCGAGACCAGTGCAGCATACGTCCGCTGGCTGGAAACCGGCGACGGCCCGTGCCCATGGCCGGACGACTCCTGACGCTGACGCCAGGCTTCGCACGAGCGAGATCGAGACTAGGCATCCAAACTGGGTCCGAGCGCGCACGGGCGCTGGCAGCGTGCCTCAGCTCGATTGCGACCGCTGAAACGCTTCCAGGGGTGGCCGACTTCGAAGCCGAATTCAAACCAGGAACCGCTCATGTGCGGCGTGCCGGCGGGGCGAACCTCTGGGTATGGTTTCGATTCACCGAGGACAGCGTGACGATTCTCTCGGTGACGAACACGCCGCCGGTTCCGCTGTCGGAGTGAGACGACCAGGGGGCGGACGGGAATGACCGAGATCGAGTGGATCGTCAGGGTATTGATCTCCGCTCACGCGACCCATCCGATTCGAGTTGGTATTGATGGCTTCTGTGCTTCGGGCAAGACAACCCTGGCCGATGCACTGGCAACCCAGCTTCGCGCGATGGGTCGACGACCGATCCGAGTTTCTGCCGACGACTTTCAAAACCCACCGGACATTCGCTGGCGACTCGGCTCGCGTTCGCCCGAAGGCTTCTACCGATATCAGATCAACTACCCGATACTCAGGTCCGCGCTGTTGGAACCGCTCGGACCCGATGGCAACCTCAAGTTTCGCTCGACTTGGTTCGACGTGCGCAACTCGACGCCAAACGTCTCGCCTGAGCTCAGCGCAAACGCGACCGACGTGCTCCTGGTTGATGGCCTGTTCCTTCACTCGGCACCACTCCAAGGCTGCTTCGACTTCACTGTTTTCATTTCCACCGATTTCGAAACCTGCCTGCAGCGCGCGTTGGATCGGAATCAGGAAGGGGCGAGCAATCGGGGAGAATTGGCCGAGCTCTACCGGGTCAAGTACGTGCCCGGTTTCGCCCTGTACCTTGACGAGAATCACCCCGAGAAGCGCGCATCATTCCTTGTAAGAACGTAGACCGCGGAACTCTGGCGCCGGAATCTGTTAGTGATTTCTGTGCGAAGGAGAGGACTCGAGCCGGAGTGAACGGAGTCCAACTCGCTGGACGGAGTCCACGGAGGACCACGATCCGAGCGAAAAAGCGAGGAGCGCCGAAGGCGCAGTGCACCTCCACGGGAGTTACCCCACTAGCACCTCAAGGGCTCTCGGTCGCGTCGCCGCGCCGCCGGCAGATTTCTCGCAGTTCGCGGTCGGTGTGCGCTGCTACGCATTCGCCGCAGCCTTGCTGGTTAGCAACGGTATCGCTTGCGACACTCCGACGGGCCATGATGCGATTGGCACCGCGGCGTTACCGCCGAGCAACCAGGCCGAGACTCCAGTCGACGACCTGGCGCTCCCCGATTCGGACGCGGCCCCGGCAGCGCGAACCTTGGACAAGGAACAAAGCTACCAGCTACTCGACAAGGTTTTTTCGGAATCACTTGAGCGCGTCGGCGAGCCACCGATGCTCGCTCCTGCCCGATCTACGGAATACCGGCTGATCCAGCTGCCTCCCTGGGGTCCTCCACGCATTATTCGCGTCGACCCCCGCGAAGTGATCGTCAAGAAGTTCGAGGGACGATGGCTGTCCCGACGCCTCCGTCCGTCCATCGTAGCCCGGAGAAGCATCTTCAGGGCCGAACGTTCAGCGCTCAGTCACGCACTGGAGGAGATGGACTTCTGGAACACGCCCGTCCTGAACGACGCAGGGCAATATCACGACGGCGTTCTATGGGTACTCGAAGTGCGCTCCTCTCGCCGGCACCATGCTGTATTGCGGAGCTCGACCTCCCTGTCGCCGCGGAGTCTCCCCGCACCCTTCGCAGCGGCGTGTGAACTCATCCTCCGCCTGGGCGGATGAGTGATACTACCTTCGGCGTCGTCGAGTGCGGCGTTTGCATGGTAGTCTTCAGCCGTGCCCACGTGCGCGATCATCGCTGGCCCGAACGGTGCCGGAAAAAGCACCGTTGCCCCGCAACTGGTGCAGGGCTTGCTCGGCATCAGCGAATTCGTGAACGCAGACACCATAGCTTCTGGGCTTGCCGCAGGCGCCCCGGATGCAGTCGCGTTGCAGGCGGGACGCCTGATGCTCACCCGCCTGCACACATTGGCCGAGTCCAGGCAATCCTTCGCGTTCGAAACGACACTGTCGTCCCGCTCCTTCGCACCTTTCATCGGGAGGCTCCGGGCCAAAGGCTACGTCGTGCGACTGGTGTTTCTTTGGCTGCCAAACCCGGACCAAGCCGTCGCTCGCGTCGCCCTGCGCGCACTGGCGGGAGGGCACGATGTGCCCGAGCAGACCATCCGGAGGCGCCACGCCGCCGGACTGGAGCTCTTTCGGAGTCTTTACTCCGACGTAGTAGACGGCTGGTACGTGTACGATGCACGCTCGCGCACCCCCAGCCTCGTTGCTAGTCGAGAGCAGGATCGGGAAATCGTTGTCAGCGATCGCGAAGCGTGGGAGAGTTTCGACAGGTCAAAGTGAGCCAATCCTCCGTACCCGAGCTCGATCAGGCGGCTGTCGCAGCCGCGCTGCGGCGTGCTAGCAACTTGATGGTCCGTAGGCATCGCGCGCTCGGCCTGCCCATCGTGACAGGAGTCGGAAACGATGTGGTTTACCTGAAATCCCGAGACGCTGGAAGAGATCCCTGCCGCCGAAGTCGACGCATTCATCGCCAAGGCTCGAGCGAGTTGGGACGAGTGAACAGCGACTCGTTCTAGTGCGAAGGAGAGGACTCGAACCTCCACGGGAGTTACCCCACTAGCACCTCAAGGGCTCTCGGTTACTGGGGCCGATTTGGTGGAACTTCTCGCGGCTGAAGCGCGATCTTTGCTGATGGCCGCCGCGAGCGGAATTCCCGTGGAACCGGAACGCATGCGCGCGTTCGCGCGGGCGTGCCTGGAGGTGAGTGAGGTGGGGCGACTGGCGCTCGGGGTGCTGGATGGTGGGGTGTTTGCGCCGCGGCGGGCTTTGGAGCTGGCGGAGATCGTGAGCGAAGCTGTAGCTAGCGCGCCAAAAGCTAGGCGATCTCGTACTTGATTTTCTTCGCCTGGTTGCCTGTATCCGATAACCATACCCCGGCGACACCGCCACGCGAGGGACAGAACCGTAGACGCCGCCTGTGAATCACATCATGCTCTGCGGCTGAAATCGGGGCACCCGCACAGGAGCACGACGAAACATGAGAGTGTTTATCACTTGGTCAGGACGAAACAGCCGTTCGGTCGCTGAGGTCATCCGCAGGTGGTTGCCCGGCGTGCTCCAGGCGGTAAAACCTTACTTCAGTCCGGACGACGTCGTGAAGGGCTCGAGATGGTTCCCAGAGGTCGCAAAGGAACTAGATGCGTCCGCAGTCGGGTTGTTGTGCGTGACGCGACAGAATCTCAACGCTCCCTGGCTCTTGTTTGAAGCTGGCGCGCTTGGCAAGAACCTGGACAAGTCAAAAGTGTGTCCTTTGCTTTTTGGCGTCGAGCCGACTGACCTGACCGGCCCGCTCTCCCAGTTCCAAGGGTCTCGCTTTCAGAAGAACGAATTCAAGCAGGTAGTTCAGATGATCAACACGGAACTGGGACCGTCGGGTCTTCAAAGCGACGTGCTCGACAACGTGTTCGAGATGTGGTGGCCGCAATTGGAGCAGAATGTCACAGAGAACCTCAGCAAGGCGGACGACGAACAGGAAGGTGAAGCACGCTCAGATCGTGACATCCTCGAAGAGATTCTTCAGTTGAATCGCAGTGTTGCCCGAGAGTCCCGAATCGCGGAACGCGGAGTGCACCCGGCGGCTGTCGAAGACCTCGTCATGTCGTACACGCAGCTACTTCGTTCATGCTCAAGTGATCCGCCCACGTCGGACGTTGTGATGGGCGTCGAACGGTTGCGCCATCCCATTGAGCACATCGCGCGCATGAGTTCAAAAACGCACCGTCGCAGACCTCGCATGGCGATATCAATGCTGGAGGAAATGCGCACCTTGCTTCCAATCGAACCGGCCGGTTCCCCCAAGCAGTTGAAGTCAACCGAGGTGGATCGCTCCGACGATGGTGACGAGAGTGACGAAGACTGAAGACCCATCGAAAGAGAAGAGCGATTCCTTGGCCACAGCTGAGGTGGCCGCAATCGCGGCAATCTCCACCGCCTTGGGCTTTCCGGTGCCCCCGGTCCTAGCTCGCAACATCCTGACAGCGACCAGTTCCTTGGTAGTCGCGGCCGTTGGTGTCCCAACCGCGTGGCTCGAGAGCATTGCGGAGCGCATCAGAGCTACCGGGAAGGCCCGCGCGGCGGTAACGATGGGAGCCGTTCCGTCTGTCGTGGAGTCGATTGACAAAGACGATGAACTGCGGGCGCGTGCCACCACGTACCTTGGCGGCCGAATGTTGCGAGAGCAGAAGAACCGAGAATCTGTTCTGCAGCAAGCGGTTGATCAGCTGCGCACCGATGCTCAAGGGCCGGCAAGCGCACCCGATGACAGCCCGACCCCCATCGACGAAGACTGGTTGAACATTTTCGGCAAGCTCGCAGAGGCGCGATCGGAAGAGACCATGCAAGCGTACTTCGCGCGCATCCTGGCCGGCGAGATACGTCGTCCTGGCAGCTACGCACCAGGGACGCTGGAAGTACTTTCGCGCATGATGAAGGCTGATGCGGAGCGTTTTCAGCAACTGCTTTCACTGGTGACTCGATTCGAGGTCCCTGGGGCGAGCGCGGGGCAAGTTCAGCTCAATATTCATCCGTGCGTCTTGTGCGCACCCTATGGCGCGCCCGGAAGCAATGGGCTTGCCGAACTGGGGTTCCGCTATCCGGTGCTGTGCGACCTGTCCGACGCAGGCCTGATTCAGCACGACTTCACAGCTTGGCGTGAGCTACACCCAAGCATGTTCATGGTGCTCAGAATGAGAGTTGGCGGCACCACATTCGCGTTCACGCCTACGCGGGAGACAGACATGGCAGGGCGCCCGCAGCGTTCGCCATGTATCAATCTCACACGTGCAGGCGAGGAACTCCTTCGCATCGCGCACCTGGAAACCAACGAAGCGTATGCGGAGAAGCTGGCGAGTTGGATTGAGAAGACTTTCCAGGTGCGTCGCCAAAGCGACGACGTTCCCGCTAACAAGTAGGGGTGGGGTCAGCGAGATGCACTGGGTGGAAGATTGGCGAGCATTGGCTGCGCGAATTGAGGGGCTGCTCCGAGCAGTGGAGTTCTATTCGGGGCTGACCGACGCCGGGCGAACGGACCTCCTCCAGGTACTCGGTCACTCGATCTACCCGGAAGCCACGGATATCACCACGGAGCTCCAGAGCTTCCTCGGCAAGCATGAATCGATGCTCCCTGACACGGCACGCGCAGCGCTGCGAGCCTACCTCGACAAGAACTGGTCCCAGGGACTCAACCACGGCCAGGTCGGCTCGATCCACCGTTGGCGATACTACTTTCGCGTTTTGAATATGCGATCCGCGATACTGAAGCGCTTGCGCGGAGTCAGATCGAGCTTGCTTTCGAACACCTTCGGCGACAGGTTGCGATCGACCCTCACGTTCGTGAGCTTTGGAAAGCAGCCTTCGAAGAAGGAGAGGAGCTGCGAGAAACTAGGCGCGGTTCATCTCCTGGGACTCGGGATCTGGGCTTTCAAGATAAGCGGCGCTGGTGCCGCCACGGATCTGGTCTTGAACGAGCCGATCGAAGACGAACGCGGACTCATTGATCAAACCGGGCGCACAATGGCGCTGACCGAGTGGAAGCTAGTGCGGCGCAATGACCAGCTGGAAGCTAAGGCGCTCGAGGCAAGAGTCCAAGCTTCGCAATACGCCGCTGGGCTGCTTGGCCCGTTGGAGCTGAAGACAACCAGGTATGCGGTGCTTGTCACGTCGTCGGCGCTCGCCCCACCTCCGAATGTTCACGATGGCGGGGTTCGCTATCGACACATAGTGCTGCCGGTAGATCCAGAGACACCGTCAGTGGTCGCGAGAAAGCTGCGTCGCGGCTAGCACGGGCGGGCCTAGTTCGAGGCCCTGACGGGTTCGATGTCTCACAAAATCGGCGGCTTTGTGTACTTGACACTTGTGCAGGGCGTGGTAGCGTCACCTCAGGACTTCGAGTCCGCGTTCTAGCAAGGTCGCCTTGCGGGTCGCCACGGCTTCCTGCTCGAGCGGCCTTTCCTTTGTTGGGGAGTGATGACGGACGACAGCGATCGCGCGCTAGCGCTGTTCTTCGAGCGCTGGCTCGAGCAACTTCAAACGACGTTTGTTCCCCGACGCGCGAGAACGCTCAGCACGTTCGCCGCTCTCGACGAGCTCATCGGCCTCGCAGAGAGTCACGTGAGATTGGGTGGCCAAACTAGACCGGCACCAGACCCGCTCGACGCCGGACACGGTGTGCACATGTTGCCCGACGTTGCGGACGAGGTCGGTGTCATGCTGAGCGCCGACGAGGTCTTGCGTCGAAGGTACGCCGCTAGGAAAGAGATTCTCCAAGACTTAGCGAGCAAGTTCAAGTCCAGGGAAAACGTAAGCCAGGAGGCAGTCGAACAGTTGCGCTCAGTACTGACGGTTCTCCGCAAGACGTGCACGCCGGACGCGTTCGCCGTGCTGAGCGAATTGGTCGATTCCACCCCGAAAGCGCATGCCGCCGTATTCGCTATCGCAGACACCCTTGTTTCTGAGCTTCGAGTACGCGGTTGGAGCGACGAAGGGCTTGTCGACGCGGTCACGCACGCACGGCAAACAGAAGGAGCAACGAAGGGTGGCATCGCGAAACTGGAACAGATCGTTTCCAAGTCCGCAGCACAGTACGAATGCTACGTCAGCGTAAGCGTGCCCCAGAAACGATTGCCCTTCCCCGACGACCCGAGCTTCACGTTGGTGGACGAAGTGCCGCCAACGTCGAAGGCGCGCCGCCCAATGAAAGGGGGCCCGTACATCCGAGCAACCATCGAGGCATTCGACCCCGCTGCGGCAGCCGCCTCCGCGTATCGTCGATGTTCCTCTACACTTGGCGCGCTGCGCGTCTTCCTTCCGGGAAGCCAACTGGATGTGTCCAGCGAGGTGGTGGGTGTCCAGCTCGTTGACGGCCTGCGTAGTTTCGAAGTGCAGGAACGCCTCATTGAGGAGAATCGTTCGGCCAGGCCCGAGGAAGCAAAACGGATCCTGGCTTCGTCTTGGAAGGTAAACGCACAGCGCGCGGCTGATCCGCTGCACGATGCCATTCGACTGCGCCACCGTGCGCTCCTGGCGTCGGACCCAGAAAGCAGGCTGCTGTTGCTCTGGAGCGGAATGGAGCGAATGACCGCTGGGGCACGTGGATTCGACGGAGCCCTCACTGCCGCCCGCGAGCTCGTGTCACATGCGGTGACGTTCGGCAAGCTGCGCCGAGATGTCGGGGATCTCGCCGCATGCGTGGCGCACACCGTGTCGAAAGACGAAGATCGCAAGAACAAGCTGATTCGACTAACCCGTAGTCCCTCAGCTCCGACACCACACGTCGACCGCTCGCGGTTCCTCGAGTATCTGATGTCGCCCGAGGACAAGCTGCGCGAGCTAACCGGCATCTTCTACGACATGTCCCCGCTTCTTGCGTACCGCTGTCACGAGCTGTGGACAGAGCTGGGAGGCGGTGTGATTGAACAAGCAGGAGAGCGGCTAACAGGCTATCACGAGAGATCTAGGGCGCGCGTTTCCCGCCAAGTCGCGCGAATCTACCGCGCTCGAAACAGGGTGGCCCACGTCGGTTCCGGTCCGGATCGAGTACGGGATCTCGTTTGGCACGCGCACTTTTACCTGACGCAGTTGACAGCCATATGTGTGCACTACGGCGAACGAGATCAGAAGCGCGCCCAAGACATTCTGGTGCACCGCCTTGGCCAGTACAGGGCGCTAATAAAGCTGTTGAAGGGCGGAGACCCAACGCTTCTGACTCCGAAGAACCTGCTGCGGCCGTCGAATGTTGTCAGCTGATCATTACTGATGGTGAGTATGTACACGATCACCAAGACCCACGCCTCGCGATCGTTTGGGGCGCGGTCGACGCCCCGTGTAGCATCCCGCGTGAAGCGGCGCGTCGACGACCGCGCGATCGCGCAGCGTACGATCGGAACCCCGCGCGTTGGTGTGATCGCCAACACCTTGACGCCTTGACGGGAGAACATGGGTGAAGAATCAGCCGACATTTGGACCAAGGTCCCGCGCGCGTCTGAGCGACAGAATCGAGTACGAGATGTGGTTGTTGGAGGCCGCGTATGCCATCGAGGAGGAGGAACTGTTCCCGCATTGGCCTGACTCGGTCGTCTATACCAGTTGACCGATCTCAGGCACAATTCTTCGCCAACATGCGTGGCAACATCGTGATCGGCGACTGGCGACCCGGCTTTCTCAGCGCTGCAGCGCCGCTCGTCTTTGTTACCACCTTCAAGCTTCTCGACATGCTGGTTGAGTGGGTGCTGGAAGAAAACGGCACGCCCTCGACCTTTCGCTTTCAGCAAAAACTGCAGCACTTGCGAGGCTCTCCGGCATTTCCACCCGTGGTAGCAAGTCGACCCTGGCTCGAAGAGCGTCTGCTTGGCCTCTACGCCAACCTCGAACCACTTCGGGGAACAATCATTCACGACCGGCACTTCACCTCCACAGACGGCGCCATCCGGGTTCGGAGTTCGAAGGGCAACGTTGTCGGGCCGGAAGTTGAGATAGGCGCAGCTCGGTTGAAGACACTGGCGACCGCCATGGTGAGCGTCGTCAAGTATGTTCTCCAAAGCTGGGCCTTCAAATCAGTCCCGCGAAAAGGTCCTGCGCCATGGCCTCGATGAACTCGTCGAACTTCACGGGGAAGTATCACTCGGCCGATTGCGACCATTCTATCCCACGGTCCGCGTCTACGTGACGGGTCCAAGTCCGGTTAGTATCAATCCTGCGGTGATTCGCGATGACATGGCTCAGCGCTACAAGAGTCAAGACTGCATGTTCGATTTGCGTGTTCTGCGGGTAGAAGGCCAGACGGTCATCGATGCCTTCCTCTTTCCTTGGCGCCTCGTGAACGGCGCCGGCCCCAACTGGGGTGCTCGTGTCGACATTGAAGCATATCGAACAACCATTCCAGATGACGTCAAGCCAGAGCATCTTCGTCCCGGAGACGATTCGTAGTGGATCCCTACCGCGAACGAAACGCGATGCGAAGAAGTATTCTCAGATTCGCTGTAGGCGCCAAGGACGGCCCCCACAGCACCGTGTGGCGAATCTGGGCGAGCCCAAGGGGGACGTGTACGCGGCCGTTAGGACTCTGGGTGGAATCGTTAAAGCTAGCTTCCACAAGGATGGGAAGTGCCACGTAGGGTTCACCAGTGGATACTCTGACACCGCCACGCGGCGCTTCGGAACGCCGCGGCGACATTGGGAGACTTGGCGCCTACCTCAGGCGCCCGTGACTCGAATCCTGCGCCTACTCATCCCTAGGATGGAACTACGCGAGTTTCCACCGAAGTACCGATCGAAAGTAATCTGGATCCCTGCTCCGAAGGAGCAGCCAATCGCTGTTATTTCCGTATTCATGGTGGTGGGCGACATCGACCTTCAGCTTCCCACTGACGCGACAGAGGTCAGACTTGTTGGTCGAGTCGACGCTGGAAATCGGAAAGCCTGGGTCATCTACGCACCCAGCCCAGTCGAAGGGGCCTGGGTCGACGCCATCGAGGATGCACGTCGCGACCTGCGGAGGCTTCCGCGTCCCGAAGTGCCCGGGCCGGGCCTTCGAGCAACGATTTGGGATTCAAGGCCGGACCATGACAGATGTGTCATCGAGCTGGCATACGATCCCGATCAAGCTGAAAGCGACACGACCGCACCTGACGAGGCTAACGTGCGACTTCGCGCGTACTTTCTTTGGGAGAATAGGACCGGTCGGGACTGGCAGAACCCTGCTTCCAATTGGGCCGAGGCTGAGGAAATCGAGCGAGACTTGGTGCTGCCTCACGATGTCGCTCGCACAGCGGTGGATGCAAGCTAGCTATTGAGCGCGTCGTCGAGGTCGTGCAGCGCTTCCAATGCGTCCGCGTTCAGCTCACCGGCGAGCGCGGTCACCACTGCGGCGCAAGCCTCGTCGACATCCGCCTTCCACTGCCGCTGCTTGCGACGCAGTTCATCGGCTTCGCGCTGCAGGCGGGCATTCCTCCGGCGCTCCTCCAGGAGCTGGTCCTCCAGGTCACGGAGCTGAAGGTCGCCGTGGGCCTGGTTGTCGTCGTCCTCGTGAGCGTCGGGGGCGCCCTCAAATGGCGTGCCGCCATCCAGCGCGCGTCCCGTGGTTGCGACATCCCGTGCGACCTCGTCCACCTCTTTCGGGTCGAAAAGCCGGACGCCGTTCGTGGTCACGACAGGGTGCAGCTTGCTTCCCTCCAGGCGACGCACTGTCGCGATACTGCGCCCGATTCTTCCTGCGACCTGACGACGGGTAAGCATTCATGACTGGCGTAGCAGCTGCTGCCCGTACCTGCACGGGCATGCTGCAGGCTTGCGCCGACTGCTGTCGAAGGTTACCGGTTGTTGACCGATGGCAGCTCCCAGCAATCACGACTTTGGCTTCGACATCAACCTTGCGCGCGCAAACCTCGTCCAGTGGCTGGTACTGGCCGGCGTGGTGAGCGCAGAGCAAATCGACGAATGGGCAAAGCAGGCAACCATCAATGCTCCTGCGGAAGCTAGCGACGAAGATGTTGCCTGGGCGATAACGATGAACGTTGCCCAGGTTCATGCCGACGCGCATGGGCCACCGATGGTTGTTCGCGGGCGCCGAGTACGAACGGTTCGATGTTCGCAGTTTCCATGCAAGCGGTTGGGGGTGTCGTTCGCGCTGATGGAGCTAGTGGAGGCTCATAGGGAACGTCTCGTTTCCGAAGTTGCTATTGGTGAAGGCATGGCCGAACTCGCGAAGCTGTTGAAGCCCGCAGCTACCTTGGCGAAGAAGCTGGAGAATACTGTTCGGCGCGAGCAACGGCGCTACGATGAGATGGCCAAGTACTTCCGCCCGGGCGCTCTGCACCAGTCGTGGGCTCACTGCATGGACCTGATCGCCCAAACCAAGCGCCTCCCCAAAACCGTTGATGCCGAGAGTCTTGCCGTTCGCAAGCACCTGATGGCCACCGAGCTGCGGGGCCGCCCCATGGGCACGCCTGGGCGCCCGAAGCAAGCGCTGCTGCCAGCGGTTTGCCGGCACCTGGCCTCGATGGAGTTCTCACGCGGGCAAATCAGCGAGCTGGTCCTCGGCGCCAAGTCGAAACGCGCCCGGGCCGCCGGCATCGACAGGGTTCGCAAGCTCACGAAGCGCCCCGAATCGCGCACGATTGGCCCGTGGATTCCAGACGGGTTGGATGATGACAGCCTCAGCCACGACCCCTAGGGGTGGAAGAAAATCGGAAGGCATTTTCCTCCAGTTCCGCCGGACCTCGCCTTAGCGCTACACGGGACCGGCAATGCCCGAACAACGCCGGTTCCTAACCATTGAAGAATGCGCCGCTGAGGCGCGCGTCTCACCGTCATCGGTGCGCCATTGGCTTCGCGTCGGGAAGCTCAGGAGCGTTCGGCCCGGCCGGAGGCGCCTTATTGAGCGTGTGGAATGGGAACGCTGGCTGAGGGCCGACGCCCACCCAAGTCCAACAGCAAATGACTGAGCCAACCGACTCGCTCGCACCGGCCTCGGCCGCTCACCACGGCCAAGGTGCCCCCTCGGGCCGGCGTCTGCCGACCGAGGCCAGTGCGAGCGAGGACGGCAAGCCATGGCCGAGGGTGGCGGCGTTCGGCTCCGGGGGGGCAGAGGGTGAGCCGCGCGTGTGCGGCGAGGGAGCGGAGCTCCCTGGTGCGGGGTCTGGGGCAGAGCCCCGGGATGGCCGCGGCAGCGGCCCGTCTTCCCTTGATACCTTGGACATAACTCGACGAACTCAGGAGAAGTGCGCCCAGCGTCGAGAGTGGATCGCAACCCTGGACGAGCCCACACGAGCGCATCGCACTCAGAAAGCTGAGCGGTTGAGAGCGAAGGGGCGAAGGCGTCGCGCTCGACTTCGGAACGCCGGTGTATCTGAGGCCGCGGTGCAGTCCGGTTCGCGATGGCACGACCAGAGGGCGGCGGCAGAGATCGACCGAATCAACCGCGTGCTCGCTTGCGGCAACGAGGCGCTGGTGATCACGTGTCAGGGCTGCGGGGCGCAGCACGAGCGCGGACAGGGGTGTGGGGCAAGCCGGTTTTGCCTGACCTGCCGCGGGGTGAGTGCAGCGGAGCTGCGTGGCAAGTTTCTGGCCGCTCGGGAAGACGTGGTCGCGGAGGCGACGGACGCCCGACTGCTCGACCCTCGGCGGCGTGGCGGGCCCTACGGCGACAAGTTCCTGACGCTGACCGTTCCGCATGTCGGCACGGACACCATTGCGAGGCGAATCGAACGCGTGCTCGCCGCCTGGACGGTCTTCTTGCGACTCTTGAACGACTACTTCAAATCGCGGGTCATCAGGCGGGTCGAGTGGCTTCGAGTGCTCGAATGGACGCCGGGAAACACCGACCAGCTCGGGCATCCTCACCTCCACCTTTGGTTCTTCGCCCCGTACCTCGACCACGAAATGCTTCGAGAGTACTGGCGGCGCGCGTTGCTTGCCGGAGGGTGCCCGCCAGAGCATTGCGCGAGTCCGGTGCTCGACATTCGCGCCATGAAGGACCCCCGGAGCGGAGCGCTGGAGCTGATCAAATATCTGACCAAAGACATCTCGGCGAACGGCGAAAGACTGGACGCCGAGCTCTACGCCCAGGTGATCAACGCGCTGGACAGCCACCGTCAGACCCAGTGTTCACGAGGCTTCATGAGCCGAGCCAAGAAGGCACCGCGACTGTGCGAAGAAGTGCCATTCACCCTTGCCAAAGCTCGTCCGGCGCAAGACCGGAAGCCGACCGAATGAAGCACACGCGCGGATCTGGCCAGCGCCATCCGCGAACTCGCCGCGCGCAGCGCTCGAACTCGCCGCAGCCGTCCGCGGTCTCGCGAGCAACGGCGCTTCGAAGGCCGAGCCCGATCAGGTCCGCTGGAGCGAAACCGACATCGCCTTCGCGCAGCGCGCCCTGCGCCCGCTCGGCATCACCACACCCGAAGAGCGCAACATTCTCGAACGCATGCGCCAACGGATGAGGAAGACAACACCCCCAGGCCCCAAGAAGACGTAGACTCCCGAACGGAACGACGACATGACGCGCTGGAACATCGATCCCGAAACTCCCCTCGAACGCCTTTGGGCCCGTTGGCTCTCCGAAATCAAGAACGAGCTAGACGAAAGCACCGCGTCGCTCTACGAGCTCCACGGCACGACGCACATCGTCCCGTTCTTTCGAGCTGTCGGCGCTATCACGCGGCCGGCGTGCGCGACGTACCAGCGCGGGCGGCTGGGCAAGGTGAAGCGAGCCACGGTGAAGAAGGAGCTCTCGACACTACGGCGCTTCCTGGCTTGGTCTGGCGAGCAAGGCTACGTCGACGAGCCGCCGGAGATCCCAGCCCTGCCGCGCCGAGCGATCGGTACGCCCTTCGAGAAGCGGCGCCGAGGCCGCGCGACCGAGTTAACGCCCGACGAGTGCCGGACGATCATCGACAAATTGCCGCAATGGTCGAGTTCGAAGCGGACCCAGCGTTTTCCCATCCGAGCCCGCTTCGTGGTGGCCTACGAGACGACGCTGCGCCCGAGCACGCTCAACGAGCTGAGCGTCCCCGAGCACTACAGCGCGGGAGCCACCACGCTGACGCTGACCGACGAGGTGGACAAGGCTCGCTTTGGCCGCGAGGTCCCGCTGAGCCAGGAGGCCCGTGACGCGCTCGACGCAATCTGCCCCGAGCGAGGCCCCATCTTCGGCAAGCACGATTACCGCGACGCCCTCCGCAAGGCAGCCAAAGGGGTGCTGTCGCAGGCGAAGGTCGACAGGTTCTGCGCCTACGACCTGCGGCACGCGCGGTTGACCCAGCTGGCGGAGCACAACGTCAATGGTGCGGCTTATCTAGCGGGGCATCGGCGGGTGAGCACGACGGCCCTGTACGTGAAGCCCAATCGCCGAGCGGCGGAGCGTGTTTTGGCGTCTGTCGGGTCGACCGGGTTCCGAAAACCCGTTAGCCCACCCGACAGGCTAATGGGGTTGCGTTCGGAGCGTGAAAGCTCCTCTAGTGCGAAGGAGAGGACTCGAACCTCCACGGGAGTTACCCCACTAGCACCTCAAGCTAGCGCGTCTGCCATTCCGCCACCTTCGCGGGTGTTGTGTTGCCTCGGTCAGCTCATGAGAATTGGCCGGGGCGTTTGTCTTGTCGAAAGTCGAGCGGATCTAGCCTACTGGACCCGGGCTCTGCAAGGGCTGCTCCGTGGAAACTGGCACTATTCGGGACGCTGCGGGTGATCTTTCGTGACTGGCGGAGCCCGGGGCGTGCGGCGCGGGTCGGCCACGGGGTCAGTACCGCTGGGGGCGGCGCCGGATGCGCGGCAGGGTGAGCACTGCTGGGGGCGGTGCCGGATGCGCGGCAGGGTGAGCACTGCTGGGGAGCTGGCAAGCTGGCGTCGCCGCGGGCTAACAGACGGTATCGCCGTTGGTCACGCGGCTGAGCGTCTCGACGACTTCGCTCAATTCGAAGGGCTTGCGAACCCAGGCAGCGAATTGCCCTTCGGCCTGTTGGGGGACGCCTTCGGGTTGACCGGTGATGAGCACCAGTTGCGCGTCGGGGCATGCCAGCTTGAGGCGCTCGAGCGTGCCCGAAACGTCGTCTTTGATCGGCGACAAGTCCAGGAGCGCGGCATCGATCACGGGACGGCGTTGGATCAGGTTGGCGAACTCTTCGGCACTTGCGACGGCGACGACTTGGGCGCCCCTTGCTTCGAGCCCGAGCTCGAGCAGCGTGCGAACGTCCCGGTCGTCTTCGAGCACGAGCACTCTGAGATCACGGAGCGAGCTGCGCGGAGGCTTGCTGCTCTGGCGCGCGCCCGAGCGCGCGTCGGACAGAGGCCAGCAGAGCTCGAAGCTTGCGCTCGGTCGAGCGCGAATCAAGGTCAGGCTGGCGCCAGTGACGCGGGCCAGCGCCTCGGAGTGGCGCAACCCGATGCCGGCACCGCCGCTCCGTGTCGAGGTGGGCGGAGAAGTGAACAGGACTTTGGCTCGCTCGGGATCGATACCTGGACCGTTGTCCGTCACCTGGAAGTACACGGCGTCTTCATCTGAACGCACAGCGAGCGTTACCTGCTTCTTCGCCGGGGTGAAATCGATTGCGTTCAGGAGCAGGTTGGTGAGAATTTGCAAAGCGCACGACGCATTACGAATGCGAGCCGGACTCTCCGCGTCACCGCTGAACTTCAGCTCGACCCCGTTGTTGTCGGCCTGAGGTTGCACGGCAATCAAGGCGCTCTGCGCGAATTCTCCCACGCAACGCTCGGTCGAGCCGGACCCGATTACCTTGGCTCCGATGGCCTGCCTGGCGATGCGATGACCGAGCTTGGCATGGGTGCGCGCCACGTCTATCGCCTGTTTGACTTCGCCGGCGGCGATCTTGCCGCTGGCCACGTCGAGCCAGCCAAGAACGACCGTCAGGGCATTGGAGACCTCGTGCAATGCACCTTTGAGGTCGGTTTCCGGGGTGCCAACGCCTGACTCGGGTTCGGCGTGCTCGGCATCACCCGTCGCTAGACTCAAGGCGTCCGAGTTGTTCACGAATGAAACCCTATTATGCCGTGGAGCATTAGGCCAGCACATCGTTCGTGTCAGCCGTGGCCGTTCGATAAACGCGACGGTGTCGAAGCCCCAGGCAGGTCATTCGCCCTGGAAAACGGCACATGACCCGCTCGACCATTGGAGACACACCAACACCCTGATTGAAGCGAAACTGAAACCCGGAAACGAGCTAGACGCGAACGGGCCTGCGTGCCGTCAACCAGAACGCCGGTTCTTGCCCGCTTGCCAGCGCACCTCGGCATACTCGGGACTCGTGGCCAGGCGGACCAGGTCGGCCACCGCGCTGTGCTGTCGACACAGCGTGGCCAGCTCTTCGAGGCTACGCGGGGGCTCGCTGCCCAGCTCTTCGTGGGTCATCAGATATCGCAAGCTCAGCCCAAAATCACCGGAAGCGAACAGACCGGCTCGGCGCTGGACCCGACGTGCCGCTCGCACGACGTTGGCATAGGTGAGCAGCTCGGGGTTGTCGCACAACTTGCGAAGTTCGCGCTGCCCCCGCGCGGGAATACTCTCCCAGAGCACTTCCGCCAGGTTAGCTGCCTGTTGAGGGTTTCTTCCAGTGCGGTGAGGGCCAAAAGCGATGAGAAGCGCCTTGAGTACGGAAGTGACCGGAGACTCGCCCGCGCCGAACAGCAACACGTGCTCGGGCCACGCGGCAGCCAGCATGGACCCCACGTGATAGCGGAGCGCGCTGGTCTCGCGCTGCACCTCGCCGCTCAGTATCAAGGCAGGAGGGACGAGCAGGGCCAGATTTATGGTGACGCTGCCGGCGCTCCGTCGCTGGAACATCGGGGTCCGGGTCATCCCCATGGCCCGTGCGCTCTCGGAGTACACCCGGGCAAGCGGAGTGGGCGCCCCCAACGGGATCCTCTCCAGTCCGGTAACACCGTACGTACTGGGATCACGCCTGAACACGTGAGAGGCCCCCTCCCACACGATGCGCAAGGCAGCCGTCCCAGCGCTGCGATTGTCGCGAAACAGCATGGACCGGACCGCCTCCGGGTGCTCGGGCTGATCGCGTAGCGGAGGCGGCTTGGGCGCGCCTGGGTCCGTTTCGAAGCAACCGATCAGGTGGGCCAGAGCGTTCGCGTACGGGTAGTTCCCATCCTGAGAAGCCGCCAGATGCAAACGACGAAGCGTCCATGGGTCACCTGGCTTGAGCTTGGCGAGTCGACGGCACACGCTGACCATGTCTTGAGTGCGTTGAGGCTTGCCTTCCAGGCGCTCGATGAGCTCGTGCGCGGCCGACTCGTCACCAGCCTGCAGGCGATCGAGCAGAGCAGCTTCATCCGCCGCGGGCGCCGCGAACGGCACTGGAATGGAACTCACTGCGCCGACCCCGGCGTTCTGCACGCGCACCGTTCGCATGGCAGCAATCGAATCGGGCGGCGAACTATCCCCTACCCTCGCATACGACGGCGATTCGGGGGGAACGCTGTCTGAGGCGCCGCGTCGAGACGCCGAGTCGGGCGCAGCAGCGTCGAGGCCGGGTTCGGCCTCGAGCGCCGAGTTCAGAGTCTGATCGCCCAGACCCGATGCCTCTAGCTTCAGCAGCCGTGCCGCACGGTCGCTCGAATCCGGCAGGGAGACTGGGTCGTCCGCCAGGGTCCGTGGCCTCGACCCGGACGAGACCGGTGGCCCGGACGAGCTCGGTTCCTCTCGAGCTGACTCGGGCGCAGTGGAAGGCCCTGATCCGAGCTCTGCCGGAATGGGGACCGAATCCTCGCTCTTCAGAGTCCGGGCGCGCTCACGCTCGATTCGCCCACGCGAAACCTCCACGCGCGGGGGCGAGCGCACGCCGTCCTCGCCCCGGCCGCCGCCCGGCGGCGAGGACGAGCGGCGCGTGGGTGCATCGAGTTCGTCCAGTTCCGGTTCGGCACGGGCGGGCGCCGAGCGCTGGCGCACCCTCTGGGCAAGGGCGTTGGCGCGTTCACGCAAACTCGCGTCGCCTGCCGCAGCCTCGGCATACGCCAGGGCGCGCTCATCTTGCTCGAGCGCCTCGGCAGTTTCGGCGGCCCTCAACGCCACCTCGGCCTCGCTGCGCAGTTCCCGCAGATCACCGGCCAGCGCACGCTCGAAAAAGCGTTGCGCCCGCTCGTACTCTTTGCCTGAAAGAGCGCGTTCGGCAATGCCCAGAGCCAACAGCGGTCGCGGACCGATCTCGGCCAGCAGCGACTCCAGCTCCTGGAGACCCATGCCCTCGTCGCTGGCGGCGTCGAGGCCTTCCGCCAGCAGGAAGCCTCTGAGCTCCTGCTGCTCCACGGACAGCTCGCCTTCCAACCCTCGAAGTTCGGCCACCATCAAACGGCTCTTTTCCGCATCCCCCCCGCCGCGCTGACGATATTCGAGCGAGTGCTTCATCAGTTGCGCTTCGGGGTCGGTCGGCGAAAGACGCGCGGCGATCTGGACACGCCGGGTCGCTTCCTTCGAATCGCCAGCGGCCAGCGCGATTTGAGCGGCTTCGACCAGTAAACGCGCCCGCTGCTCGGGGGGCTCGTCGGAGGCCAACGCCAGTGCTTCGATTGCTTGACCCAGAGCGAACGGATCTTCGCTATGCCGCTCGACGTCGACCTTCAGCTGACGCCAACGCGGGGTCTGGGCCCAGGGCTCGACCCCTTCTAGAACGCGCCTGGCAGCTCCCACATCACCCGCCTTGAGCTGCGCCTCCGCGCTGCGAAACGCCAGATCCGCGGCCTCGCCACGGTCCTTGGCGATGCCGCTGGCGCGCAACCACAGCGCGGCCGCCCGGGCCGGCTCGCCGAGCCGCTCGTTGAGGTCCGCCAGCACCCGGAGCACACTGAGGTTGTCACCCGTGGCGGCCAGCAAGGTCTCCAGCTCGTTGCGCGCGTCCTCGGGTCGCGCCAAGCGTTGCTCCAAGACGACCGCTCGGTGAAGATGAATACGCCGTACGTCGTCGACCATGGGCGCCAGCGAAGCACGCCGTGCCAGGATATCGACCAAGGTTTCGTAGTCGGCGCGGCGCTCGGCATCGCGTTCCAGGGCGCTCAGGGCCTGCGCGTCGTTGGGGCTCAAGGCCAATACTTCCTTGTAGCGCGCCAGCGCCGTGGCCTCGTCCCCGAGCTCCTGCAGAAGCTCCGCGAGCTCTTTGAGCAACTCCAGGCGAATGTCGGGATCCCGCTCGTGGTCGACCATGATATCGAGCGCTTCAGCCTGCGCGCGCCGATCGCCGGCTTGTCTGGCCAGGGCAGCCATGTCACCGAGCAGTCCCTTGTCCTGCCTTTCCCGCGCAATGGGAGCCAATACGTTGAGTGCGCGCTCCGGGTCCCCAGCGGTTCCGATCAGAGCTGCCAACTCCACGCTGAGCGCCACGCGCAGGTCGGGGTGCAGGTCGTCCTTTTCGAGCCGCACCTGCAACAAGGCCTCGAGCTCCGAGTTGTGACCCGCTTCGCGAAGTGCGTCCGCCAATTGGTCCTGGACTTCGCCGTGGCTTTCCGGGTCGAGCCCCTGGATCTCGAGAGCACGCTTGAGCGCCTCGATCGACTGGGTCAAATCGCCCGCGCGCTGGCACCGCGAAGCGATCTCGAGCAAGCCTTCCAGGCGTTCGCGTGCGGGTACCGCTTGCAGCACTTGCTCGAGCAGACGCTGATCGCCCACCTGATGCGCGAGCCGCTCGGCCTTGCGCACCAGATCGCTGTGCTCGGGTTTGCGCTCCGCGGCCAGAACCAACAGATGCGCTGCCGCGTGCTCGTCTCTTAGGCCGAGCGCCAGTTCGCCAGCGAGTGCCAAGAGCGCCCAACCGATTCCGGAAAACTCCTCACCGGCGAGCTCGCGCACACTGACCACGATCGCTTGGGAAAGCTCGCGTTCCCTCACGAGCTCCCGGGCCAGTGGTATCAGCTCTTCGTACTCGGTCACGCTCGGGTCACATCGGATGGCGCTGCTGAGCGCCGTCTGAGCTTCGCGCGCCGCGCCGAGCGTGCCGGCGGCGATGCGCGCTGCAACAATGAGCAGGTGGGCGCCCTGGAAGCCGCTGGCGCGCCCGAGCATACTATCGAGCGCGCGCCCGAACCGCAGCTCGAGAATTTCGCGATCTTCCGGGGTTCTTTCCAACACGGAGGTCAGCGCATCGCCGAGCGCGAGCAGTGTTTCCAGGTCTGTACTCACGGCGAGCGCGCGGAACAGCACGTCCAGCCTCTGCCTCGCTCCGGCAGGGCTGCCATCGGCGAACATCGCTGCTTGCTTGAGCCACCGCGAACGCTGAGCCTTATGTGCGCTCTCCTGCGCGACTCTTTCGAGCATTTGCACCAGCTCGCTCGTCTTGCCCAGGCTTTGCACGAGCCTCGTCAACATGACGAAAGCGACGCCCTCGGTAGGCACCGCCTCGAAGGCCAAGAGTGCGTGGGCGAAAGCGCGCTCGGGTTGTTTGCGCTGCTCCATCTGGCGCGCGGCGCGGTAGTGGGCGGCCCGAGCTCCGTAGATGCCGAGGGCGCGGGCCGCCAGATGGTGGTAGACGCGGTCGAGGGTTTCGACATCCTCCGGACGGGCGCTTCGCTCCACGATCGCCAACACATCAGTGCGGCTGGGGTCGCGATTCAAGGCTTCGGCGCCAATGCGCAGAGCTTCCCGCATGCGTCCTACCTCGAGCGCAACGCTCGCCGCCACGGAAAGCACGCGCGCCGACTCCACCCCGCCCTCTTGCACGTCAGCCAGGCGCTCGAGCTCCCGCAACGCGTCGTCCGGACCGGCAAAGGTGAGCAGATCCGCCGCCAGCTTCGAGTGGCCCGACTCCGGCAACAGGGTTGCCGCATGCTCCCAAGCCTCGAAAGCCCCCGCCCGGTCTTGCGCCAGATCCCAGCGCGCCGCTCCCACTTCTCGCCAGGCTTCGGCAGCCGCACTCGGATCCTGCGGAGCCGTGGCGCTGAGCACTTCCGCTCGCACTTCGAGCAGCGCCAGAATGCCGTCGGAACCGCGCGGCTTGTGCGACTGGTCGAGCTCCGCTCGAATCTCGCGAGGGTCCACCCCTTCGCGCAGCGCCCGGCCGAGAGCCCGCACGGCGCCATCGGCGTCCCCCGCGACCCTGCGCCGCCGCGCGACGGCCAACAGACCCTGCCCCCGCAAACCGCCCGGTGCCCCCGAAGCAAGCCAGCGCTCCACCACTGCGATCGCCAGCCCGCGTTCGCCGACCGCGTCGGCGACGTCCAGAATCGCCTCGCGCAGCTCCTCGCGACGCGGGCCCAGCACGTCGAGCGCGCGCCTGGCCAACGCCGCGCCGCGCTCCGCGTCGAGTCGAGCAAGCGCGCGCAGGGCTCGAGCGATGGAGCCGACCAGACGCTCCAGCGGTTCGGGCTGGGATAAGAGCCAGGCCAGGGCGTCGCTCAGCCTCGCGGCATCACCCGCGCGAATCACTCGCTCGAGCAACACCTCCGCGATCGCCAGATCGCCGGGACGCAGCGCGAGCTGGCGTTGTGTCCATGCCTGGGCCAGCAGCGGCGAGCCCTCCGCCTCGTAGGCATTGGCGATGGCGGCGCACACGCTGGTGCGCGGTACGACGACGCCGATTGCGCGTTCCAGAGCGGCCTGGTCGGGGTGCTCGGCGTCCGCCAGCGTCCGGGCAAGAGCCGCCACCGGACGGGTCCGCGAGGGGTCCGCGTGACAGGCCTGCTCTGCGAGCGCCACGGCCTGCCCCGTTTCGCCCGCAGCCAGCAAGGCCTCGGCAGCAATGCTCATCAAGGTAGCGCGCAGCGGCGGACTGAGTGGCGCGGCCATCTGAACGAGCGCCTGAGCGCGCGCGCGCTCGTCTCCAGCGCGACTGGCAAGCACCAGCGCCAGCGCGCTGATCTCGGCGTGCATGTTACCTTCGTTCAAAAAGGACTTGAGGAGCTCGAGCGCCGCTGGCGGATCCCCGCGTAATCGCGCGAGCCTGGCCCGCTCGACGAGCAACGCTTCCTTTTCGGGGCTGTGCGCCGCGCTCATCAGCCGCTCGAGCAGGGCGTCCAGCTCGTCGAACCGGCCGAGACGTTCCAGAAGCAGTCGATACTGCTGACGCCAGCGCCGCTGCCCCGGGAAAAGCTCCTGCAATTCCGCGAGAATCTGCACGGCTTCCGCGGCCTCGTCGGGACGACCCAACAGCAGGTTCGCAACCCGCGCCAACGCCTCTCCCCGCTCCGGCTCCGTCTCGAGCCGGTGTCGCGCCACCTTGAGCGCCTCGTTTTGCAGACGCACGCGCGGCGCCAGGCGCTCCAGGGCCTCCAGCGCCACGCTGGCGTTGGCGTCTCGAGCCAGGAGTCGGCGAGCAGCCCAAGCAGCCAGCCCCGGATCCGACAAACGCTCTTCCCCCAGCCTGAGTAGCCCCTCGACCGACGACTGCCAGGCTTCGGAGTCACCATCGCCGAGGGCAATGCGTATCAGGGCTTCGACCAGCGGCGCATAATCCATCGTCTGCAGCGCGTGGGCGCGAAGGCCCGAGCGGGCATCCGGAGTCGAGGGGTCGCTCCCGAGCGCGTCGATCCACAGCTGCACGGCGCGTGTCGGTCGCCCCAGTTTGGTCGCGAAAACCCGAGCCGCCGCCGAACGCGCCGCCGCCCGCGCGGACCCCTGAAGGTCGTCCGCCGCGACGTCGAGACGTACCGCCAGCAGATCGTGCAACCCCACCGCTTCGAGCAAGCGTTCGAAGTCGAGCTCCGTATCCTTGCGTTCGTCGTTGCGCGTCGCGACGACGACAGCGTGCTCGACGTCGAAGTTGCAGTCGAGCCTCGCGTCCAGGCCTGCCGCTACGGCGCGGTGGTGCTCTCCGAACCGAGCAGCCAGCCGCATTCGATGCAGATCCACCTCGCGCGCCTGCTCGTCGATGAGAGCGCGAGCGTGTTCCCGGAGCACCTCGTCCGCGGCACCCGCCCGGCCGCGCTGAGCCAGCGCCTTGTGCAACGCCTGCGCGGCCACCGCACATTGCGGAGCGGCCTCGAAGGCTCGCAGCAAATCTTCGAAGGCCGCGGCTTTTTCACCGCTGCGTTCTCGCCTTTTGCTGCCTTCCACATAGGCCAGAGCGGCGCTCTCCGCCGATACGGCATCCGGAGCCCACGCGCCCACCGCGCCGAGCAACTCCGGCGGTAGTGGATCCGCGTCCGCGTGCTCGGCCGCCTGACGCAGTGCGTCCGCCGCGCCCAGGGCATCGCCGGCCCGAGCCAGCAGCACGGCAATCCTCGTCAGTACTCGGCTCAGCGCCAAGCCAGTGCGTTGCGACAATACAGGCCGCAAAGTCGCCGCCGCCAGTGCGGGCTCACCGAGACCGGCGAACCACGTGGACAGCTCGGTGCGCAGCGAAACATCGTCGCCGAGCACCAGGGAGCGCCGAGCCAGTTTGGTCGCGGCATCCAGCTCGGCCCCACGTGCGGCCAGCGCTCGACTGAGAGAGGCGGCTGCCTGGCGCTCGCCATCGAGATCACCTGCGGCAACGGCAGCCCTCAGCTGCGCCTCGAAGGTGGCCAGCTCGGCATGCGGCCCCTTGTAACGCGAGACGGGGGTGCCGGGCCGCTGCTGCGCCAAAGTCAGGGTGGTGACCGATAAGGGACCGGCCATGCCTCCCCACGGCGGAGGAAGGGTCCGACCGCGCACCTCATTCACCGGCTGGTGCGGCCCATGGTCGTCGCTCTCGGAAGCAGCCGCGGGCGGGGGAGACTCGGCTGCCCCCACCCCTCCCGCAGACGGCGAGTCGCTCGGTCCGTTATCGGAGCCTGTCCCATTCCCGCTGGGGGTACTGTCTCCGGGGGTACGTGTTGGGGACGACATTTCTCAGAAGGTCGGGGCGCGGAAATCGGCGGCGTTCAGTCTACTATCGCTTGAATTCAGCCGAACTCAGCTTTTGTGACAACACATAAACGAAACCAGGGCTTGTCCAGAGCGCGGGGCCCGGTCTAGCCTTCGAGGCACGCCGTGGCCCAGTCCACTGCCCCGGAGACAAAGTATGCGCCAAAAGTCGATTATTTCCTCCCTCATTGGCTCGGCGACCGTGATCGCCTGCTTCTCCCTCACCCTGGTCTCAGGTGCGCCATCCGCACACGCCCAGGGTACGGCCGCTGCTGCATCCGCGAAACCAGCCAAAAAGCCGGACGCGAAAACCAAGAAGGCGGCTAGGACTGCGTACGGCGAAGGCCAGAAAGCCTTCGAAGCAGGGGACTACACCGTCGCCTACGATAAATTCAAAGAAGCGAACGACCTGATCCCGGCGCCCCACGCCGAGTACTGGATCGCCCTGTCCCTCGACCGCCAGGGGAAGCTCGAAGAAAGCATTCAGGCTTACGAGTCCTTTCTCGCCAATCCTGACGCGGCCAAGGTGGGCGAAGAGCAGGTGGCGTCCGCGAAAGCGCGTGTGGCAGAGCTCAAGGCCAAGCTGCCGGGTAAACTCAGCATCGTGACGGAGCCGCCAGGAGCCACGATCATGATCGATGGCGCTCCTGTCGAAGGCATGTCGCCGATGGTCAACGAGCTCGAGCCGGGCATGCACAAGATCTCGATCAGCCTGGAAGGCTACGAGCCGCAGGAAGTCGAGGTCGAAGTCAAACCGGGCGAGCAGGTAGAACAGAAGGTCGAGCTCGTCGAGAACATGCCCGAGCCAGTTGCCGCGCCCCCACCGCCTGCGCCCGCGCCTCCCCCACCTCCGCCGCCGCCCCCGCCAGAGCGCAGCATGGTCCCCGCCTATGTCACCCTCGGCATCGCGGGCGCCGGCCTCGTCACGGGAAGCATCTTCGGGGTCATGGCTCTCAACGCCAAGAGTGACTTCAACGACAACCCCACCACTGCATCTGCCGATGACGTGGAGCGCAACGCTTTGATCGCGGACATGTCCTTCGGCATCGCCATCACGCTGGGCGTCACCGGGATCGTTCTGTTGACGAGCGACGAACCGGCAGACGAGGCCAGCGCGACCGCTGCCGCCGACAAGAGTCGCTTCCTGGTCGCGCCCTACGTCGGTCGCAACAGCGGCGGTGCAGCAGCCAGCTACACCTTCTGACCACGGCGCGGCTGGCGCGAGCCCGAGTCGAGCCGCCTCCCCTCGCGTCAATCCAGTAGCCGCCCCCAAGCGCCCGGTTCGCAATGCCCGCAGCCGGGCGCTGATCATTTCGCCCAGCTCGGCAAGCACCCAGACTACTCGATGACGCTGAAGTCGCCCGTCCCCTATCGCTTGCCTCGAGCCCGGGTTTCGGGGTGCCGCCAGAGCGCGAAGGCCTCGTCGAGGTATACCTCTCGCGCACCATGGCCGACCGCGTGCGGCGCCGCTTCGACGGGCCACCCGGCGCTCGCGAAATGCTTCGCCAACGCGCTTGCGCTTGCAGCCACCGAGTCGTGCTTCCCATAACCGACGTACACTGGCCGGGGAGGCAGTGCCTCGAAGCCCTCCGTGGGATACCAGGCGCCCCCGCTGAGCACCCCAAACCCGGCCACCTCGGGCATGTCCCCGTGCAACGCTACGGCGGCAACGAAGTACGCGCCCGAGGAGGACCCTGCCAGGAATACGCGCTCGAAGCGGGTGTCGAGCACAGCCTCGAGCTTTTCTCGCTCGGCTTCGATCTTCGAGATGAACTCTCTCGCATATCGCGCGTAGGCCGCCTTGCTCGTCGGCCAACCCCACCAATTCGGGTACGCTTTGGGAGCAAACCCCTGCTTTCCTCGGGGCAGTAGCGCGACGACGCCAGCACGCTCGGCCCCCTCGGCAACCACTTGGTCCAAATTCCGCTTCTGCGGGCTATCGGGTACGGGCGGTACGATGCCATGCAGATAGATCAGAAGCTCACGAGTCCGCTTGGGTGGCAGGGCAAAGCAGGCCTCCGTATCCAGCGTATGCACTCGTTCGGTGCAGAAGCTTCTCGGAAGCTCCGGCTCCCTGAGCTCAGGCCACCTGGTAGATTGACGGCCTCGCTTCTCGGATTCATCCGCCGGGGCAGCCGTTACGCTCTCGGAGCCGCGGCCCGGCTGCCGCGACGCGTGACCGGGCCCGGAGCTGGCCAAGGGCCGCTCCTCATTCGCGGCGCGGTCGCTCACCGTCTGTCGTCCCACGGGCGCGGACCGAGAGCCTAGAAGCGCGGCATCGGAGGCCTGCGAAGACCGATCTCGACAGGACGCGAGCGCGAAGACGCCGATCAGCGCTCCCGAGAACGCCCACCAAGCGAGCCTCTTCGCACTCCTGTTGGCGCGAGCTGTCGCGCCGCGAATCGGGACCGACATGCGACTAGCCTGTCACGAGGTCGGCACCGGTCCAAACCAGACCGGCCCCAGCCGTCCTCGTAAATACCTCCACGAGGAGGCAAACCTGCAGGCGGTTCAGCCGAATCGCTTCTCGATCGCGTCGACGACCTGACCGAAGTCCGGCGGCAACATGACCGGAGGGTTCCTCTGATTGCTCACGACTCCGTCGATCTTTCCTTCGTGATAGGCAACCTTGAACTCGGTGAACTTCAAACCGTTGGCCGTTGAAATGCACACCGCCCGATCTTGCTTTTTGATGGTTCCATTGGCAACGAGCTTCTCTAGCACTGCCAACCCGACAGCCGTGTGCGGGCACGTGTACATTCCAGTCCTGTCGGCACGCGCGGCAGCATCCGCCAGCTCCTGTTCACTCGCCTGCTCGACGATGCCCTGCATCGCCTCCAGCGCACGAATTGCTCGCGGGGCGCTCACCGGATTGCCGATTTGAATCGCCGTGGCCTGCGTGGGCTTCGCGACGATCGGCTCGACCTCACGCTTGCCTGCGCTCCATGCCAGGTACAACGGATTCGCGTTTTCGGCTTGCGCCACCACGAGGCGCGGCAACCGAGAGATCACTCCGAGCTCCAGCATCAGGCTGAAGCCCGCATGCAGGGCGGAAGCATTGCCCAAATTGCCGCTCGGCAGGATGACCCAGTCGGGGACCTCCCACTCGAACTGCTGAACGATCTCGATGCCCACCGTCTTCTGGCCCTCAATGCGCAACGGGTTCATCGAATTAGCCAGATACACGATATTTTCTGACGCGAGACGTTTGACGATGGCCATGCAGCCGTCGAAGTCCGTATCCAGACCCAACACGAGAGCGCCGTGCGCCAGGGGCTGCACCAGCTGCGCCGTCGAGATCCTTCCCCGCGGCAGCAGCACGACGACCGGCAGACCCGCCGCCGCGCCGTAGGCTGCGAGCGACGCACTCGTGTCGCCGGTCGAAGCGCATGCGATTGCCTTCACCTGGAGGCCACGCCTGATCGCGGCGAGAACGACGCTGACCAACACGGTCATGCCCAGGTCCTTGAACGAACCGCTGTGGCTGTTACCACACAGCTTGACCCAGAGTTCTTCGAGTCCGAGCTCCCTACCGTAGCGCTCGGCCCAGAACAGATTCGTGCTTCCCTCGTACATCGACACGACATCGTCGTCCGACACCTCGGGCATCACCCATTCGCGCTTACCCCAAACTCCCGAGCCATAAGGCCAGGTGTTGACCTTGTAGCGCTCGTCGAACAGCTTGGTCCACTGCGGCCCTGTGCGTTCTTTGAGCGCCTCCACATCGTGAGCCACTTCCAACAGGCCGCCACACGTAGGACAGGTATAGATCGCCTGAGTCACCGGCCATGAGCCGTCGCAGCCCTGGAAACAGCGAAAGGTTGCACGGTACGCCACGGCGCCGACTATATCTGCCGTTGCGCTCGCGTCGAGCCGGCCTTCACCCTGGGCGCACCAGCCACCCGCCCGAAGCGTAAGAAACCCGGGGGAACCCCGCAAAAAACACAAAAAGAGTCTCGGCTATTCGACCTGAGGAGGGTGCGCCATCCCACCACCTCGGCGCCCTGCCACCCCAGTGCACCCTCTGCCTCGCCGTCATCCACTCTTCAGCCGCCCTTTCGCCCCACTCGCGAGGAACCGAAAGCAGACGCCCCTGGGAGAGCAAGAGCAGCTCGGGCGGAGTGAGTGCCAACGGCGCGTGACCCCCGAGATGCAACTTCTGATCTAAGCAATCATCACCGCGAGCACGAAAAAGCAAAACACGAGCAAACCGCTCTGTGAGCGAGGCATTCGCAAACTTCGGGCTTTACTGGAACCCTGCTCAGAGCACGACAGTCCAGAGTGTGAGACGTAAGCATCGCCAAAGTTTCTGCCTGTCACCGTTGTCGCCTGGGCACTACAATGACGAATTGTACTCGCGCCCGGTGGGCGTGCTCGTTCCGACCATTCCCAAGCCCGGGACGGTAGGGCGCGCGGAGGAGAATCGAGATGAAGACCTTCTATCTTGGGCTATCGGGCCTGGCGCTGACGCTCACGCTGGCGGTTGCTTGCGGAGGCGGGGACAACTCCGATGACGGAGGCGACGATTCCGGTGCCGATGGCAACGCGACCGGAGCCACCGCGGGCACCTCCAGTGGCACCGTCCCCAACCCCGCCGATTGCCCCTCCTCGGCGCCCGGGAATGCCTCTAGTTGCGGCAGTCTCGATCCTGGGCTGGCGTGCAGCTACTCCGGGGTGACCTGCACCTGCTCCGGGCTCACCTGGAATTGCGTCGGCACCAGCGGCGGCAACGGCAATAACGGCGGGAACAACAACGGCAACTCGGACGGGCAATTCGGTGGCAACACCGATGGCGGAAACACCTTCGGGGGGAACAACAACAACTTCGGCACCATGGGGACCACCGACGGGCGGCAGTTCGGCGGCAACACCGATGGCGGAAACAACGACGGCGGAAACACCTTCGGCATGGGTAGGTTCGGTGGCAACACCGACGGCGGCACGGGCGGGGCCGGCAACAACAACAACAACAACAATAACAATAACAACAGCACGGATGGCTCGGGGGGCACCACCGACGGCTCCGGTGACACCACCGACGGTTCCGACGGCTCCGGGGGCACCACCGACGGCTCCGGGGGCACCACCGACGGCTCCGGGGGCACCACCGACGGCTCCGGGGGCACCACCGACGGCTCCGGGGGCACCACCGACGGCTCCGGGGGCACCACCACGACCAGCGACGACTCGACGTCGACGGATGGTGGCGACGCCGAGTGCGTCCAAGACGGCCCATGCAGCACCGGCCCCGGGTCGCAGTGTACGCAGGCCGGTGGTGGCAACTGCTTCTGCGGGAACGACGGTACCTACGCTTGTACCGGTATTTAGGCCGACGCCCCTACCTCGCCGGCACCCGTCCGGTCTCGTCGTCTGCCAGGTTACGTAGGAACTCGGCAACGTCGGCGCGGGCGCCTGGCACCTCGTAGACCACGAAGTGGCCGTCGGAGGCGAGGTCGGCGTCGTACTGGGTAAGCGCGCCGGAGGCTTTGCCGTCTGCCAAGTTTCCGCTCAACCCCGCGCTTGGCACCTCGAGCGGGTCGAGGCCCAGCCACTCTGCGAACGGGGAAGGATGGATCTGGGGGAGCCGACCCGGGACGCCGCTCGCCGTGGCCAGGGCTTCGATGCCGCGAGGCGGGGCGTAGCTGTCGCCAGTACCGTTGGCGCGCACACCTTCGGTCATCAGCAGGCTTTTTGCAGCAAAGCCAGCACGGGGAGCGCGAACGATGGCACGGGCGTAGTGAATGCCGTCGCTGGGGTCGGCGATGGTCTGGGCGAGCGCCAGGGTCGGATGCAAATCGCCCAACTCTTCGCTCTGGTCTTCGGTGAGGCCCAGCAGGGCCCCGGCCAAGAGCTGCGAGAAGTCGACCGGTTGCGTCTTGTCGAGCAGGGCAACGCTGATGGTGGCGGCGGCACCACTCAAGACGCCCCCACGCACTTGGTCGTCCATGGCAAGGAAGAGCGGACCATTGAGGCCCCCTTGCGAATGCCCGAAGAACAGCACACGCTCGGGATCGAAGCGGATGGGCTGCCCTGTGCGCGCAACGTCGCTGGGCACGCTGAGGTCACCCTCGGTGACGAGCCGCGCCAATTGGACGAAATCCACGGCGGACTGTGGACCGTTGGTACGAGCCGAAAGCGGATTCTGCAAGTTGAAGTAGAGCAACTGCGCATTGGGTTGGTCCGAGCCGGGCCGCTCGCCATGGAAGATCTGGTCGATGCTGAGAGTGGCCAGGCATTGTTTGGCGAACATGCTGGCCTCGGCCCCTTCTCTGAAGGCACTACGATAGTCGCCCCCCGTGCCGTGCGCGACGAGGACAATGGGGTAACCGGACGGGGGCTCCGGGCACGGGTCCGCGTCTGGGGCGGCCAACGCGAAGCGGAGCTCGAACTTTCGCTGGACGACGGGTTGCCCCTGACTGTCGAACTCGAGCTCGCCACCGTCGGCCACGGTGTTGAAGGGCGGCGTTCCGACCTGGTAGTCCGGGGAGGGCCCGTAGCTGCCTTCGTAAGCGTCGTACACCCCGCCCACCTGTTCCGCGGCCACCCACCCCTCGGCAGTCGGAGGGGGAAAGTCTCTCATGGTGGCGTCTCGCAAGAGGAAGGCTTCGCGCGTCGGATCGGAAGTGGTGAATACAGCAAGGTGTACGATGTCGTCGATCCCGAGACCGTCGAGCACGCCAATGGCGGAGGCGTACGCCTCGCCACCCTCCGGTACTTTCCCGTCGAGGAGCGCCTGAAGCTCGGGGCCCGGCTCCAAGGGCTGACCCGCCGTGTCCCGGACGTCTCCGGTAACCACCAGGGCATAGCGCGTGTCGCCGCGCAGCGGCTGACCCAGCGCCGGAGCGAAGCTCAGCGTGTTTTCGGGGATGTACACGCCCGGAGCCGCGCGAAACTCTACCGTGATCATCCGTCGGCTACCGAACTCGGAAGATCCTTCGCCGATGTCGAGCAGTTGTACCGAGCTATCCGCGGCGGCAGAGGCAGGGGGATCGGCAGGCAGAGTGTCGGGGTCGAGCGGAACGGTGAAGCGCAGCTGCCCGGCGGCTGCCGGTGAAAACCCGTCCAGGCGGCCCTGCATCGTGGTCACGTAGTTGTCGATGAGCTCTCTATCGAGCGGATTGGGATATCCGGTGAGCACGACATTGCCAGCTTGGTCACGACGCGCATCGCTGGGCCACGGGTGATCGTAGAAGGTCAGATCCGCGAGTTCCTCGAGGCCATCGAGGACGAAGATGGATTGTCCGAACTTGCCAGGGTTCGCCGCGCCGCCACCGGAACCGGCTCGACCGCCACTGCCGCCACCCGTGGTGCCACCGGAACCGCCGTCCCCGAAAAGGCCGCCGCTGCCGCCCGTACGGCCGCTGCCACCAGTGCCACCGCTGGCGCCCGTGCGCCCGCCCGACGCTCCTTCCCCGCCGGTACCGCTGGTTCCTCCGGATGAGCCTGCCTGCGCACTGGAGCCCCCAGACCCCACAGGGCGCAGCTCACTGACTCCTCCGCAGCCTGGGAGCCAGAGCCACACCCCGCCGCAAGCCATGAGCAGCAGCAGTGAACGGCGACCAGCAAGGCCGCCAAACGACGCAGAAATCAAGACAGCCTATCATACATATCTGCCACACTTCGGGCAGCCCGAATCGACTCCAGTCGAAATAGCTCGGCCCGACCGTGGCTTGGCTGGTAAACCAAGTGCCGGTGAGCAGGTCGAAAATAGCCGGGCCGAAACACCCAGGCCCCTGGGGTCGCCGGAGCAAGAGCCTCTTGGTGGCACTGCTCGCGATGCCTGGGCTCCTGGCCTGCAGCAAGAAGAACGAATCCTCGCAGCCCGAGCGCACGGAGCCTTGGCCGGCCCCCGCGGTGTCCGCCCACGAGGAGGAAGCCAAGGGCGCGCGCCACGACTACGTCCTCGAGTCTGGACAGAAGATCCAGTTCGAGCTCAAGACCAAGAGCACCAGCATCGCCGGCGAATTCCCAGTAGTCCGGGGCTCGTTCAGCCTGGACTTGATGAACTTGAAGAATACGGAGGGCAAGCTGCGTGTCGACGTGGGCGCGGCGCGTATCACTTCTGGCAGCGATGAAGAGAACTCGGGCTACAGCATGACGGCACAGAACTGGCTCAACGTGGGAGGCTCGGTGCCCGAGGCGACTCGAGAACGACGACGCTGGGCGCGCTTTCTGATCGAAGAAGTCAAGCACACTGGCGCAACTGCCGCGCACGAGGCGGGCATCGATCACAAGCTCACGGCAAGGGTGCGACAACAGGCGATCAGCGAGCAGGAGTCCAGCGGAAGTAGCACGGCAGCCAGCCCCGAGGCTGGGCCGGTAAAAGACCTGCGGACTGCACCCCCCGACCGAGACGGCTCGCTCGCTTCCCCGCCCGCCGAAATCCGTGTGAGTCGCGCGCGGCTGGTAGGCAGCCTCGAGCTGAACCAACGGCGTGTCACGCAACTGTTCGACGTCGAGCTTCAGTTCTACTACGGGGCGGCGGCAACGCCTGGCCTTCCGCCCGAGCGCATCGTCGTGAAGAGCGTTCGGCCTCATAAGGTACTGCTTTCTCAGCATAATATCGAGCCGCGCGACTCGAGCGGCTCGCGCATTGCCAGCGACCTGAAGCTCATCGGAACGGAGGTAGCACGCGCAGCGCGGGTCAGTTTTTCCCTGGACTTCGTCGACAGCGAGCTCGCCCATTCGAAGGCACGGTGATTCCTTCGAAATCTCTGGAACCGCACGGCAGGGTTGCCCGTACTTCGGTTTGTCTTGCACCCGAGCAGGAAATCGTTTCGGGTCGAACCCCGCCTGGCGGGCGCGGCCATCACCACTAACAGCATGATTCGGCTACCCTCGAATTCAGCCACCAGGGTCGGCCCGGAAGGAGCTCCCGTTGGTTGACCTCGTTCATTCGCCCGAACCCAATCCCCCCGCGACGGGAAGGGATCTCACCTCGGCCGAGGCTTTCCAGGGCGTGGATGCACCGACCGGGGTAGGGCTCGGATTGCGCTGGGAATTTCTGGACGAGGTGCTCGAGGGCCCCCCCCTCGACGTGGCTTTCTTCGAGGTCTCCCCGGAAAACTACATGCGCAGGGGCGGTTACTATCCCGCCGCCTTGGAGATGCTGAAAGAGCGCTACCGGTTCGTCACGCACGGCCTCACGCTCAGCCTCGGCGCCATCGATCCTCCTCCGGCCGACTACCTTGCGGAACTCCGGGCAGAGGTGACTCGGCTGGCATCGCCCTGGCACTCCGACCACCTGTGCTTCAGCACGAGCGGCCCCCTGGTGTTGCACGACCTGCTGCCGCTCAAGGTCTCCGGGGAGAACGTGGTTCGTGTGGCCGATCGCCTGCGAAGCCTCGAAGACCAGCTCGGCGTACCCATGGCCTTGGAAAACATCTCCTACTACGCCCACCCGGGAAAACCGGAGATGCCAGAGGTGGAGTTCATCAGTCAGGTCGTCGAGAGAAGCGGCGCCGGCCTATTGCTCGACGTCAACAATGTCTACGTCAACTCGCTCAACCATGGCTTCGATCCGCGCACCTTCATCCTGAACTTGCCTCTCCAGCGAGTGGTGCAGCTGCACGTGGCCGGCCACACGAAAGCTCCCTGGGATCCCTCGCTCACGATCGACACACACGGAGCTCCGGTGGCAGACCCGGTCCTCGAGCTACTCGAGATGACCATCGGCCGAATCGGACCGGTGCCGGTGCTCCTGGAAAGGGACAACGCGATCCCCGAACTCGGCGAGCTGATGGACGAAATACGTGCACTTCGCACGGTTTATGAGCGGGGCCTCGAACAATACGGAAAACGCCATGCAAGAAGCGCTTGAGAAAGCGCTGGCCGATTTCGACGCTGGGAAGCGGCCTTCACGCCAACGACCGCGCCGCCATCGAGGCTTGGTTCCAGCGACACGGCGTAGCCGAGGAAGACGCCAAGTATCTGCTCGACACCGGGCTCGAGCGCCTGCTCACATACCGCCGCCTGGTGCGCGGCAATCTGAGGGAAGCCCTTTCGACCACCATGCCCAGAGTCGTCGCTCGCCTGGGCCCAGTGTTCGACGAGTATTTCGACCGCTTCCTGGCCGAGCAAGGTCCGCGCACTCACTACCTGAGGGACGTCACGCCCGAGTTTCTGGAGTTCTGCGCGCCACTGTGGGCGACGGACTCACGGGTTTTACCCTATCTGTTGGAGCTGGCCGACCACGAGGCGCTACAAATCGAGATCGGTGCCATGGCGGTCCGCCCTAGAGACCACGTGCCCGAGGATCTAGAACTCGACGCTGGCGTGGAGTTCATCGACGCCTGTCGCATCGTGTACTACGAGCACGCCATCCACGAGCTCAGCGAGGACGAATCCGATCGCACCCCACCCCGGCGTGAGGCCACGTGGCTCTTCGTTTACCGGAACCCGGAGCACGAGGTGCGCTACCTGAAGCTGACTCCACTCGCCGCCGCGATCTTGGCGCGGCTCATCGAGCTCGGAGAGACGCTCCGACAAGCGGTGGTCAACGCCTGCGCCGAGCGCCAGACCGCCCTCTCCGAAGCCGTGTTGAGGGGCACGGCGCAGCTACTCGCCGACCTGTCCGAGCGCGGGGCTCTGTATGGCAGACGTTAGAAGCACGCCGTCGAAGCATCCTGCCTTTTGCAGCTCCGGCCACTGCGCTCGCTGTCGAAGGAATGCTGGCGCGAAGAAATACCGCATGATTGGAATTCATCATCGTCGTCCGAGCTCCGATGGCAGCTCACGGGCACGATCCGACACTCCCCGTCTCACCAAACAGCCGGTCTAGAGCCCTCCGCGCGATTCGGAACCGGCCCGCCTTCGCAATCGCTATCATGCGGCTGCCATGAGTAACGGGCCGCTGGACGATCCACGGCTGCAGGCCGTCGAAGCCGCGCTCGACCAAGGAAGGCTCGAAGCCGCCCAGGCGCTGTTGACCGATCTAGACAACGTGGCACTGCACCGTCAAGCCAAGTCCTACTTGACGACCCGTCTGCTGTTCCAGCGTGGCCGCCTCAGTGTGGAGGAAGTGGCGCTGCGCATGCAACAGGTGTTGCTGATTGCGCCCGACTTTCCCGAAGCGCGCAGCCTGCTCGGCAGAGCCCGCTCCGGCGGATTATCAGCGCCACCCCGGGTAGCCGATTCGTCCGATTCGGATCGCGCCGCGTCGAGCGTGCTTCCGCTGTCGGCCCCGCCCGAGGACCCGGCGCTGCCCAGCCCCTCCGAAGCAGCGCCCCCGCCGAAGCCGCTGCTGCCGGATCTGCGGTTTACCCCGGCGGACGGAACGGAGCAGGCGGTGGACGGCAGGCACGTCTCCGAGGCGCCCGCGCCGCTGGACATTCCCCCGTTCTTCACCCAGCCCACCCTTCCGGAGGGCCTGCGCCGCGCCGACCCCCCGGTGCCGCCAGAGCTTCTCGATTTCAGTGCCCCCCCGATTCCCGGCTCACCTCCCGCGCCCGACACCCATGTGGAGGAGAATACCGAGAACGAAACGCCGACGCTCTTCTCCGTGTTGACGCTGCTCGACGACAAACGCTACCTCGATGCGCTCGTCCTTCTGGACTCCCGCGACGACCTGGATAGCCCAGAGCTGGTGTTGATGCGCGCCAGGGCGCTCGTCGGCTGCAAGCAACACGACCGGGCGCGCGAGGTACTCGAACGGCTGTGCCAGTCGTCCTCCATCGGGCCCGACCTGCGGGCAGGCTGTGCGCGCCTGCTGCTCGAGGCAGGCGAGCCCGATCTGGCTCTGGAGCAGGCCCAGCAGGCGCGCGTCGAATCGCCGGACGCGCCCATCATTGTGCTCACGACCGCCTGGGCACTGCTCAGCGTTTCACGTCGCGACGAGGACACACAAAAGACTCGTGCCGCGGAGGCGCTACTGCAGGAGCTCGATGAGCGCGGGACTCGTCCCCCCCTGGCGACAGCGCTCAATGCCTACCTGCTCGCCGAAAAAGGTGAATCGAAGCAAGCAATAGCTGCCGCCAACCGAGCGCTGGAACTGCAGCCGAATTCCGTGGAAGCTCACATTGCGCTCGCGCTCGGCCACGCCCAGCTGGGACGCTCGGACGACGCGCGCGACGCGTGGCGGAAGCTGCTCGAGTACTCCCAGGAAGAAGCTCTTGCCTTGAGGCCCAGGCTCGCGCGACTCGGTGCCACCCTGGAGCGAGGCAGCCCCTCGTTGTCACCCAATGCGGCAGAACCGACCTCGAGACGCGTTTGGAACCCCCTCGAGGTCGCCCTGGTCAACGACGAGCGCGGCGCGCTCTGGGACGCCTGGGAGTCGACCTGCGAAAGGGTGGTATCGACGCATGATTCACGAGCACCAGGTTCGCTCGGTGCACTCGGCCTGAACGCTGCAGAGGTGCTCGCCTGCGCACCGGGATTCTGCCATTTCGGCCCGTATGACCTGTCGCTATGGAGCTTGCTTCGACTGGAAGTTGCGATCGAGCTCGTCTACGGCAAGGATCTGCCCGAGACCCGCGAGCGGGAGTTCTTCTTCTCACGCTCTCTGCTCGCGGCCTACATTGGACAATCCATGGCGCACGCCTATGCGCAAGCATGGGAGTCGCCGCTCGTAGACCTCGAACACGCCACTCTCGAGATCCGTTCCAAAGCCCTGTCACCCTGGGAGCTCGTGAGCGCACGATTGCGTCAGGGAACAGCGTTGGCCTTCGACGAGCTGGCGCCGCTCGAAACCGCACACGTTCAGCACTCCGAATGGGCGCGTCATGTCGTGGACAGGACCGTACCGCCCAGCCCGTGGGGTCCGGAAGCCTGGCCTGCCTTGCATGACGTCAGCACCGTCGGCAGAGCGCTCAGCAGGTCGGTCGTGGGGCTGTATTGTGAGCGATTTGCCGAAACGCCCTTGGACCACAGCCTGGAAAGCTTGCCCGCTCTGGACAGCTACCTGACGCTCATCGCTCCCCCGCACGGCCCGAAGCTGTCTCAGTCCGCGTCGTTGGTACGCGCGGCGGTTCTGGTGGGAGCCTACACGGGGGAGGTTCTGTGCAGGCTCTCCGAAGCCGCGTGGGAGCCGGGGTCAGGCAGTGAAGCCGCACGCTACGAACTGCACTTGGGGACACTCAGGGCGCGCCCCATTCAACAAGTACTGTCACGCGTACGCGGTGAAATCACTACCAGCGTGACGGAATACGCGGTCGGGCTGGCGCGCGGCGTGCGCGCGAGCCCTTGAGAGCCGGTCCGAAGACTCGGCGAGGAGGTTGTCGGCGCGTGTATCCAGCTGCACCGTCCGCTTGGGCTGCCGCGTGAGACGGTTTTGCGGCTCTAGGGATGAATGTACACGAGCGTTCCTTCTCTCAGGGAGAGCGCACTGTGCCAGGCATGCGGCACCGCGGGTTCGGTCCAGTGAAAGAGCCACCTGGCATCGGCCGGCGAAAGGTTGATGCATCCATGACTGCGAGGCTGACCGAAGGAGTCATGCCAGTAGGCGGCGTGGAAAGCATATCCGTCCTGGAAGTACTGCACGTACGGAACGTCGCGCAGGTCGAACTCGTCACCGACCTCGTCGCTGTTCATCGTCGCGCTCACGTGCTTGGTGTGAATCAAAAACGTGCCCCTGACAGTGGCGTGAGTTTCCTCGGGATCTCCCAGGCCACCGATGCCCGTGGACACGAGCGTTGTGTACACGGCCTTGTCGCCGACGTAAGCCACCAGCGTCTGATCGAGGATGCTCACCTCGATCCAGGTTCGGTCTCCTTCGGCCCAGCGCGGGCGTGACTTCATCGGATCGACTCGAACCAGGTGTTTGTCGATCATCCACTGACCACTCTGTGTCTTCAAGTAGGTGCGCCCAGAAAGCTTGATCCGCTGGTCACCGAGCGGGACTGCTTCGCGATAGCCGAGTGGACGGTCGATCGTGAGGCCCGTACTCTGAGGGTCGCCGTTGTACAGGTAGGCTCCCTTGCTGCGTACGAAAGCCACGGGCAGGTGGACGTCGTCCGAGAGCATCAGCCCGTGGAAGTCGCTGACTTTCACCGGCTCGACTCGGTCCAGCGGCACGATTGAAAGGTCGGTCGTGAGCCCCCAACGCCGACCTTCGGTTTCGAAGAACTTGAGAAAGGCGAACCCGGTCTCGGGCAGCGCCTCGCCACTCACGAACTCTCGGTCCAGGACGGGGTACCCGAAAGGTCGTGGAACCCTTTCACCCCTCAGCAGGAAGTCAGGCAGTTCGGCGTAGGGGACGTCATCCCAGACGGTGAAGTGGCTGCGCATGGCGAGTAATCCCGCGAGGCCAGGTTCCACCTGCTCTTGCTGGCGCCGCGTGGGGATGCGCGTGTAGAGCGGCGGCGTCGGAAAACGAGCTCGACCGTAGCGGTAGGGCATGGGCGCGGCACGGTCGGGACGGCGCGAGGCCAATTGCAGGATTGGGTGGTTCAGATCGAGCGTCGCGGTCTTGCCCACACAGACGTATCCCTCGGGCGCAATACGATACCAGCCGCCTTCGCACCCCTCGTGTCCGCTGGGCTCGGGTTCGCGACGCACCAGAGCTCCCTGCCGCAAGAACCCCAGCTTGCGCGAGCTGCGCCGTGGCGCCGCATGAACGACCGTTTCCTTCGAGAGCGCGCCCAAAGTGCGCTCCGGGACCAGGTCTTCGTGAAGCGGTAGAGCTGGTTCGACGCGCGCAGGCTGGGCAAGTTCACTCTCCCCCTCGAGCAGCGCCACGGCCCCCACTTCGCCGTCGGAGAGCTCGTGCGGCTCCTCGACGAGCTTGGTCGCCGCCACACTTCGATTCGCAGGCGAGCTCTGGCTTGCCGCTTCGATAAGCAGCGGCTGGGCAACCTGTCGAGGCTCAGCGCCGGGCGCGCGCGAGTGTCTGTTCGCGCGTTCGTTGAGCGGACAGCCCACGACCACCATCGCGGCCAGCGAGGCGCTCAGGATCAGTCGCAACGACATGCCCCTCCGGCATGACTCGGCGCCATCGAACTGGCTTCGACGCGGCGGTGGCACACGTGATTTTCCCGCCAGCCCGGGGTGAGCCAACCGGCGGGCCAGCAGCTTTTCAGAAGCCTTCGTGTGCTCGTGTCATCCTGCATGGTTCCGTCACCCAATTCGTTGCCGACGAGGCTCTCGACGGAGCCGCCACCAGCCTGTCTACCCGGCACCTGTCTCAGGCAGCCGGCACCGTGTTCGGCGCACTCCGCTAGCGCTACAATGAGAACGTGCGGCTGGGAAAGTTTGCGGCCGACGCGAAGGCGCGCCGTTCAGCGGTTTGCGCGGACCGGACGCCGCGCGGGCGCGAGAAAGGCGCGGCGCCGAGGGGCATGGTAAGCTGCACGCCGTGCAGCCCATGAATCTCGAGCAGCTTTCAGCGCTCGACGAGCAGCTTACTGAAGAGGAGCGCCTGGTGCGTGCCCAGGTGCGTCGATTCGTCAGGGAGCGCTATTTGCCGCGGGCGGCCGAGCTCTACGCGAGCGAACGTTTTCCGAGGGACCTGATTCCCGAGCTCGCGGAACTCGGACTGCTCGGGGCGAGTCTGACGGGATACGAGTGCGCGGGCATGGGCCCGGTCAGCTACGGTCTGGTGCTGCAAGAGCTCGAATATGGCGATAGCGGCCTGCGCAGCTTCGTGAGTGTTCAGGGGTCTCTGGCGATGTACGCCATTTCCGCCTTCGGCAGCGAAGCCCAGAAGCAACGCTACCTTCCGGCCATGGCGCGCGGCGAGTCGGTGGGTTGTTTCGGGCTCACCGAGCCCGACAGCGGCTCCGACCCCGGTGCCATGAAGACCCGCGCTCGGCGAAGTGGTCGCGACTACCTACTCTCCGGCAGCAAGATGTGGATCACCAATGCGCCGTTCGCTGACGTCGCCGTCGTCTGGGCAAAAGTCGACGATGGTGAGGCGGATTCGATCCGGGGTTTCTTGGTGGAGCGGAGCATGCCTGGCTTTCACACGCCGCGTACTCACGGCAAGATGAGCCTGCGCGCGAGCGAGACAGGCGAGATCGTGCTGGAAGATTGCCGAGTTCCCGCCGACAACGTGCTGCCCGGACGCCAGGGCCTGGGCGGCCCATTGAGCTGCTTGAACCAGGCCCGCTTCGGCATCGCCTGGGGCGCCGTGGGCGCCGCGAAAGCCTGCTTCGAATGCACGCTGGATTATGCCAAGAGCCGCACACAGTTCGGGCAGCCCATCGCGCGGAAGCAGCTCATCCAGGCCCAGTTCAGCGACATGGCCACTGAAATCGTCAAGGCCGATCTGCTGGCCTTGCACTACGGGCGGCTCAAGGAAGCGCGAAAGAAGCTCGACCCCACGATGGTGTCACTCTGCAAGCGCAACAACGTCGGCATCGCTCTGGACGTGGCGCGCCGCTGTCGAGCGATCCTGGGCGCCAACGGTATCTTGCTGGAATATCCGGTGATCCGCCACATGCTGAATCTGGAGAGCGTGTACACCTACGAGGGCACTCACGAAATTCACACGTTGGTCCTGGGCAAGGCCTTGACCGGCCTCGACGGCTTCTGAACGGTACCGGGCGCCGATACCCATGAAGATCGTGATTCTGGATGCTGCCTGCGCCAACCCCGGCGACCTGAGCTTCGCCGAGTTCCAGGCGCTCGGCACGCTGGAGGCACATCCACGCACACCTCCCGAGGCCGTGGTGGCAAGAGCTCGACACGCCCGGGTCGTCCTGACCAACAAGGTGGCGCTGAACCGCGCCGTGTTCGAGCAGTTGCCCGAGTTGGAGCTGGTAAGCGTGCTTGCCACGGGGACCAACGTGGTCGATCTGGAGGCGGCTCGGCAGGCTGGTGTCCTGGTGTGCAACGTGCCCGGCTACAGCACCGCATCCGTCGCCCAGCACACGTTCGCGCTGCTGCTCGAGCTGACTCAGGCCGTGGGGCGACACGATCGCAGCGTAAAATCCGGCCGATGGAGCAGCCACGAGGACTTCTCCTACTGGGAGCAGGACCTGGTCGAGCTGGACGGGCAGGCGCTCGGAATCGTCGGTTTCGGGGCGATAGGGCAACGCGTCGCCTCGATTGGCCGTGCCCTCGGGATGCAAGTGCTGGTGCACACTCGGACCGAGCGTCCCGGCGAGGGCGTCCAGTTCCTCGGTCTCGACGAACTCGTCAGACGCGCCGACGTGCTGACACTGCACTGCCCGCTCGTGCCCGAGACGTTTCAGCTCGTCAACGCCGAGCTGCTCGCGAAGATGAAACCCAGCGCCTACCTGATCAATACCAGCCGCGGCCCTTTGATAGACGAAGCCGCGCTCGCAAACGCACTCGGTAGCGGCCGGCTCGCGGGGGCGGCCGTCGATGTGCTATCCGAAGAGCCTCCCCCCGAAGACAACCCCCTGCTCCGCGAAGAGCGCTGCCTAGTGACGCCACACATCGCCTGGGCGACGCGCGCTGCACGCCGGAGGTTGCTAACCATCAGCGCCGCAAACATCCGTGCCTTCTTGAAGGGAAATCCGATAAACGTCGTAAATTCGTGACTTGGCAGCGTAGGGGAGCGGTCCTCCTTGAACGGCTGCGGCACAACGGATAGCTTCGGTGCCGACATGAAGCTCAACAGACGGGGTAAAGAGTTGCTTCTGTGCGGGGTCTTCTTCTGCTGCTGCGAGGACCCACCCGCGCCGGCCTCCGACCCCCCCGGCGCCATCACCGCGGCCGCCCAGTCCGCCGTGGCGCCGGCCGCTCCGGCGCCTGCCGCCGAACCCGGGCCAGCACCGGAACCGGAGAAGCCACCCGAAGCCGTCGCAGCCCAGCACGTGCTCATCACCTACCGCGGCGCGAAGAACGCCCCCCGGGGAGTGACCCGCAGCAAGGCCAAAGCCAAGCAGCTTGCGGAAGAGGTCGCCAAGCAGGCCAGCAGCGGCGCCGACTTCAGCGCTCTGGTCAAGGAATACAGCGAAGACCCGGGCACCAAAGATCGCCTGGGCAGCGTGGGAAAGTTCACCCCGGACAAGATGGTAAAGCCTTTCAGCGATGCTGCTTTCAAGCTGAAGGTAGGCGAAGTCAGTGGCGTCGTGGAAACCGAATTTGGCTACCACGTGATCAAACGCAACCAGTAGCTGCGACGCGACGGCTGGAGCGAAAAGACCGAATTCGATGGCCCGCACCGCCTGCTGTGCGCCTCGGGCGCGACCCGGCGAATGTCGGAACGAATCTAGCGCGGAGCCAGCCCCAACTTGTGCCGTGAAATGCGCGGGCGCCGGCTGAGGCGCGGTGCTCTCGGTGTTCGGGTAATGCTAGGCATACATATCTCACACATCGTCCCCTCCTTCATGTTGGTGGTTCGAGTGAAGCGGCTGCCACCTGGGCGGCAATCATGCGAGGCCATCGCGTATCCGAGCCAGCGCCCGCGGGCCAACAAACTGGCGCTACCCGGGTGCCAGGCCCCTGCCGCTCCGAGCATCTGCTGCTATATCCATAGTATATGGAAAACCCTGGTGCTCTGTCGCCCCAAGCCTTTTGCAGACTCCTTCGAGAAGCCGGCACCCAGCGCGCTTTCTGGGTCTTCGACCCCGGCGCAGCGCGGCTCAGGACTTCGCACTCGGTGCTCGAACCGCTCGCCGACTGGCTGCTCGCCAATCGCCGCGACTTCGACGCCCACGAAGCCATCTTCGTCGAACGAGGGGAACAGAGCGGCGCACTCTTCGGAGCCTTCATCCACAAGACGGTTCGAGGGCAAGCCCAGGGCGGGTTGCGCTTCTGGCCCTACCCCAACGTCATGGACTTTCTGAGCGATGGATTGCGCCTGGCACAGGGAATGGGGCGCAAGAACGCACTGGCGGGTCTATGGTGGGGCGGTGGCAAGGGTGTCATCGCCAGGAATCCGGACGCTCCCTACTCCGACGCAGAGTATCGCAAGACTTTGTATCGAGAATATGGCTCTTTCATCTCCTCATTGAATGGAGCCTACATTACGGCTGAAGACGTGGGGACTCGCCCGGAAGACATGGCGAACGTGTTTGCCACCACACGCTTCGTGACCTGCGTCCCTCGCGACGTGGGGGGATCGGGCAACCCCTCGCCGGCAACTGCCCGAGGAGTCGTCTCCGCCATGCAAGCCGCACTCGAGTTTCTCGGTCTCGGAGGGCTCTCGGGAAAGACCATCGCCATGCAAGGCGTGGGCAACGTGGGCTCCGCCATGATCGGAGAGTTGCTCTCCCGCGGGGTTGCCAAGGTGAAGGCCACGGACATTTCGGGCGCCAACGTCAGCGCGGCCCAAAAGCGCTTTCAGTCGCAGCCGGTTGAAATCGAGCAAGTAGACAAGGGCGACAGCTCCATACTCGCTGAAACCTGTGACGTACTGGCGCCCAATGCACTGGGAGGCGTGCTCGATACGGAAACCATTCCTCGCATCGCGGCCAGGGTCGTGTGTGGAGCTGCAAACAATCAGCTACTGGAGCCGCTCCGCGACGCTGCCGCGCTGAAAGAGCGCGGGATACTGTTCGTCCCGGACTTCCTGGCCAATCGCATGGGCATCGTGAATTGCGCCAACGAGCAGTATGGGCGCCTGCACAACGACCCCGCAATCTCGAAGCACTTCGACGAACGCTGGGAGGGCTCCATTCCAGCGGTGACCAAACGCGTGCTCGAGCGCGCCCGAAGGCAAGAGTCGACCCCAACGCAAGCGGCCAACCAGCTTGCCGATGAACTGGGTCTGCTGCCCCATCCGATCTGGCCTGGAAGAGGGCAGCAAATCATCGAAGATCTGCTGGCCAACCAGTGGAACGAGGGGCACGAGCAAGCTCAGTGAGTACGTGCGTCGGAACCGGCGAATACTTCCACGTACTCGCGCTCCGGCAGGCGCCGCAAGGCGAGAACCTCGCGCGTGTCGACGCTGCTGGCCACGGCCGCCGAGGTGGTAGTGATGATCCATTGCACCAACGGTAGGAGCTCCCGCAACCTGGGCACCAGGCTCGCCTGGACCCCAGGGTCCTGGTGGAGTTCGATCTCGTCGACCGCGACAACTCCTTCGGATTGCCTAGGATCCCGACCCCCGTAGGCGGCCCAGAGCGCCCGCATCGAAAGCGCGCCGATCGCGACCAGGTGGCGCGTCTGGGCGGGCAATTCGTCGAAGCTGCGCGACGCCCCGCTCGTGGTGTAAAACTGCGGCTCGAAGGTCGCCGGGTCCAAGCCCCGGTAGGAGAAGCCGCTGAGCTCTGCCAGGCCATTGACGACCTCGTGCACGGCTTCCCCCAACGAAGTCAGAGAAGCTCGGCTGGTCGGCTGCTCACGGCTCAGTGCCTGCGTGATGGCGGCGTAGGCGAGGGCCTGCTTCGTCTCTCTCGTCAGATCCGCGC
Organism: uncultured delta proteobacterium; assembly: GCA_963809955.1. GTDB lineage: Bacteria > Myxococcota_A > Polyangia > Polyangiales > Polyangiaceae > JAICQQ01. Next base: position 202,586 of record CAWELQ010000018.1, on the reverse strand, counting down.
GCGAGTTGTCGTCGAGGTTCTGGGCAGCGCGAACATCGTATTGGCCCAGCGTGCGCACCGCGCCGAACCCGAGCGGTTGGCGAGAGAACCAGCGTGCGCTGGGCAGGGTTACCAGAACGAAACCGCCTTCACGAGCTGCGCGGTCGAACAGCACCTGTTCACGACGGCGAAGCCCCTCACGCGGCTCGTCCGCGAACACACGCGCCCCTGGGGTAGCGAGCCTGAGCGCATGGGGGCGCTCAGGGTCATCTTGCCCGAGCGACCAGTCTGCAATCGCGAAGGCCGTGGGACCCGCCGGTGCCGGGTCGAGGGCGCGACCGAGCCGCGAACTCAAGGCGACCACCGAACCCGGCCGCGTATTGGCAAGTGCGCTCATCAGAGTCGTCTTTCCCGCACCTCCCCGCCCATGGATGACCGTGACCTGCCGGCCCTCCCGCGCTCCGGGCTGCCCAGCGGCCTCGGCCTGGACGTGGGGATCCCCGTCCGAGAATGAAAAATCCGCGTGGCGGAACGGACCCAAGTGACAAATTTGTAGACGCAGCAAGCGCACCTGACGAGTCTACCGGAGCAGGACACGCCGGTCAGCCACCATGCAACTCAGAACCGAAATCGACATCGCAGCGACACCGGAACGCATCTGGAAGGTTCTCACGAACTTTCGAGAATATTCACAGTGGAACCCTTTCATCGTGAGCATCAGCGGCAAGCCCGCCGTGGGGGAGACACTCGAGGTCGTCATCAGCCCACCCCAGAAGTCCGAGATGCGCTTCAGTCCCAAAATCCTGAGGGTCGATCCAAACAAAGAACTCCGCTGGCGCGGCGTGCTCTGGTTTCGCTGGCTGTTCTGTGGCGAGCACTTCTTTCGTCTCGAAGAGAGCACTCCGGGGCACACACGCTTCGTCCACGGTGAGGACTTCAGCGGTTGGTTGCTTCGCTTCGTCAGCATGACGCAAACGGCACGCGGCTTCGTCTTCATGAACCAAGCGCTGAAAGAGCGGGCCGAGGCTCGGTAGCCCGCACGGGGTTCTGAACACCGCGCGCCCCGACCTCACAGTTTGGGACGTGGACGCGAGCGTACCGCCTTGATGGCTTCGTAAATGCTATCCTCGATGGGCCCCCGCCTGAGGCATGGGTAGCAGTCCTGGCGTTTGTCCGCTCCACAACCGCGTGGCAGAAGCAGCCTTCCGAGCAGGTGCAGCGAGCGCCAGTCACCGGAGTCGCGCGCTCGTGGAATGATGGACTTTACCTCGGCGCAGCTCGCATCCATCCTGAAGTCGAGGGCAACGTTCAGCGCGTCCGATGCGCGCGCTCTCACCTCGCTCTTGTAGACCAACTCTCGAGCCAGCTGGGTAATGTCATTGCTTTTCTTCGTTCCGGTCCAGACCTCGTACAATAGATCGGGGCCGATGGCTGCGGGCACCCGGCTCAACAGCTCGAGCGCAGCTGGCCCCGTTCTGGGGTCCGCCACGTATTCGAACAGCCTCTGTTGCACCGCCTCGGTCTGGAGCAACTCGGGTTGACCCTCGACCCGGTCGGCAAAAGCCTCGAACTCGTCGAACTCACGGACGGAACGACCCTTGGCGATGGCGACCGCATCGGCGATGCTCCGGCGCGCTTCGGGCGTGCGGCTGAGTCGTTCGAGGGCATGGGCATCGCCTTCGGCGGCCAGTTCCGCCACGGACTTGGTCGGCAGCGCAGCACTCGCCTGGGTCACCGCCGCGTCCGGCGGGACCAACGCGGCCGGCCCCGCAGGCTCGGGTTCTACTCGAAGCCATAGGGCATAGGCGAGCGCGCCCGCGGCGACGGTGAAGGGCAACAGCCACGGCAGCCACAGGGGCACCGCGACGCCGAACACGCGCACGCGCTGAGAGAGCGCCCGAGCCAAGCCCGGCAGCTCGACCGGCACGCGCGCACGCATTGGGAGCGCGCCAGGTGCCACGGGCGCTACCGGTTCGGTGTGTGTCGGAGTGGCGCGTTGTACGGGGACTCGTGGCGGCTCCGGATCGACGGTCGACGCGACTGCCTGCGCAGCCGTCAGCTCCGTTTGCGGGGGATCCAAAGCAGCAGGAGCTCCCAAAGGGGCCGTCGGCATGCCCTCCGCCCCCGTCGGTTCGCTCACTTGCTCGGGCGGCAACGCTTGGCTGACGATGTGCGGTGTCTCGGGAGCCAAATCGCCGTCCTCGAACATCTCCGGGGGAATGCGCACCTCGGCGCGCACGGTGAGGTCGCTGTCGTCGAAGGCCTCGGGTGGATTCAGCGGTACGCGCACTCCCGAATCTGCCAGACCGGCGAGTTTCTCCGAAGACTGCGACTGGACTTGCTTGGCCGCTTGCTCCAGCTCGGCCATCGAGTACTCAGCTTCAGTCGCGAACGACGGGAGCGGGGCGTCGTCCGAAGGGTACTGGGCTTTGGGCTCGCTCGCCGACCACGCCGGAGCTGGGTCGGGCTCGGGCGTTTCCTCGCTCTCAGCGGCAAGACGCAGGGCGTCTTCTTCACTGAGCGGCTGATGCCCGACGAGCGTGGGTTGCTCGTGGACCGGTGGCGGCTGACTCGGCCCCCCGCGCCCCGCCTCGGAGCCTCCCAACAGCGCCGCATAGGCAATGCGCTTGGTGGCGTCGTCGGAGTGGATAGGCGCGCTGTCGGGCGCTCCGTCGTCAGCCAATTCGTAGCGCGGCAACTCGCGCGTCTCGGGAGGCTTCGGCACGTGCGCCTTCACGATATCGTTCAGCTCATCGCGCGAGAGCTGCACGGTGGACTCGCCCTCCGCAGACGGCGGAATGTCCGACCAGCCGTCGTCGACTAGAGACGTGCGGACCTCGTGCGACTGAGGCCGCTTTGCAGGATCATCGGACATTTGACGACGCTTTGAAGGATATCACGCGCACAACCGGGATCGCCAGGCCCTCAGGGTTTCGCCCGAGTCGCCGCAAGCAGCCAGCCCACTCGACCGCGCTGACACGCCGCGCTCCGGAGTTTCACCCTGCGCAAGCCAGAAAAACCAGTAAAAGCGAAAATGAGCGGAAGAAAACCACGCCGCTTCAGTGGCTGCCCGACGCCCGCAGCAAGTCGGCGAGCCGTGGGGCACGACGCCGCGTGGCCGGAGTGTTCGACCACGTTCCAACGGTCCCTCGCCACCAGACGCGCGTCCTCGCAGGCGATAAACCGTGGGTTTTCCGCCGTCTCGGCGCATCGAGCGCGTCCTGCTTGCCCAGGGCTTCCGCCAAGCACACACTTGCCCGCCCGGCGGGCCAATAGCGCCCACCGAACTCCAAGATGCTTTTGTGATGTCTTCGCTGCATGTCATTTTCAATCCAAACGCGCGTCTGAACCGCTCGGACACGAAAGCCCGTATGGAGCGGCTCGAACGTGCCCTGGGTGCACTGGGTGCCGTCCACCTGACCCGGTCCGTGGAAGACCTCCAAACCACGCTGGCGTCGCTGAATGCCGCAGCCGACGACTACCTGATCTGCGATGGTGGAGACGGGTCGCTGCACTGGGCCGTGAACACGATGCTCGAGCTGGTTGGCGGAGACGCTTCGCGCCTACCCATATTCGTACCGGCGCGATCGGGCACCATCGACTTCGTGGCGACCAAAGCACGTATCCATGGGGGACCGTTGCAGGTGGTCCGATCGCTCTCCCGACACTTGCGCGCCGGGACGCGACCGAAGACCACCGTTCTGGACACGCTGGCCATCGAAGGAGTCCGATTCGGTACAGGGGGTGGTCACCATTTCTCTCGCATCGGCTTCGCCTTGGCGGCGGGCGGCGTGGGGGCGCGCTTCTTCGACAAGTACTACGAAGAGCGCAAGCGCGGCCGGCGAGCCATCGCCAAAATAGTCAGTCGCGCCGTAGGCTCCCACCTGTCCGACCATGCAGGGCTACCGCTGTCGCACGATTTCCTGAGCTACGGGCGCGACATTTTTCGGCCCACGCGCGCCAGGGTGGTCATCGACGGGAGGGAATTGCCGACCATCGAGCATGGCGCGCTGCATGCCGGTTCGATCGACGTCAATTTCAAGGGGCTCTTGCGGGTGTTTCCTTTGGCGCGAAAATCGGGAGTGCTACACTTCCAAGCGGGTTCCATCATGCCAGGTGAGCTCATCCGTGCGCTACCCAGCCTGTATCGAGGCGTTCCGATTCGTTCGACCGGGTTGACCGAGCGCGCCGGGCAGCAGATGACCATCGTTGCGCTCGATGGCGAACTACTGAACCCCGTCATCGACGGCGAGCGCTTCGAACACCTGGGGCGCCTCACGGTACGGGGCGGTCCGAAGATCCGCATCCCAACGCTGGGCCCTGCCTCGAACTGGAAATGAACCGCTGGCTCTTGCTCCTGTGCTCGCTAGCCGCAACGTCGCAGGCAAGCGGGTGTGACCGAGAGCCCTTCGCGGCACGCGAAGCAGCGGAGCAGAGTTCGGGAAGGCCCGCGGCTCCGGCACCACCGGTGCCCACGAACGGCGGCAAGGCCAAGCGGGCAAGGCAAGCCCCCGACGGTTTCGTCCAGGTGCGCGTGGGCGGAATCACGCCGACTGTGCAGGGCAATGCAGTCCTACTGGTGGACGACGACAAACAGCGGGCGCTGGTGGTTTTCATCGGCGACACGGAAGCCCTTTCAATCCAACTGAGAATGCAAGGCACCAAGTACAAGCGCCCTCTCACTCACGACCTCATCGACAATATGCTCGAACAGCTGGACGCGAGCGTCGACAGTGTGCGGGTGGATCGCCTGCAAGACGATATCTTCTACGGTGTGGTCGTGCTCTCACACGGGAACAAGCTCATGGAGTTCGACTCGCGCACCTCGGACGGGATTGCGCTCGCGCTTGGCAATGACGCACCGGTGTTCGTCGCGCAGGAGGTCCTGGATCGCGCATCTGTCTCCCTGGATCTCGACGGAAGCCCTTCAGCCGCCGCACCGAGCGAAACCGTCGAACGCACACCGATCGCCCTCTGATAACCTTGAAACGCTTGCCAACCGGGCGACCCTGCCCACTGGCTCCCAGCGCTCAAGAGTGTACTTCGCTCGATCGCATTTCTTTCGAAAGGAGCACCACCTCGGCCTCCTCCGGAATGCGCATGAGCTGATGATCGTTGCCGACGCAGGCCAGCAAGGTATGCCCTTCGGCTATCAGTTCAGTCCCTTGCTCCTTGTCCCTAAAGACGCGGTAGTCGAAGCGCACTTTGACCCGACCCAGCTGGGTCAAGCGGCTCTCGACTGTCAGCAGGTCGTCCAGGTAGGCCGCCTTGCGATAGCGAACGTTCACCTCGATGACCGGAAGGTGGATTCCCAAAGCAAACCACGATGAGTAGTTCAAGCCCCGATTGCGCAGGTATTCGATTCTTGCCAGCTCGAAATAGGCGATGAAATTCTTGTGGTGGACCACGCCCATTTGGTCCGTGTCGCAGAAGCGGCAGCGCACCTTGGAACGAGTGAGGCAGTGCTGGGGGAGCTCTCTAGTCACGGGCCCGGCACCATAATGACACTGTCCAGTTTCGGGCAAGCAGTTGCTTCGGAGCCCGTAATCTCAAGGGCTTCCGCCCCCGTCGAGGCGGACACGAAGGGACGCCATGCCGGCAAGATTCTGCAAAGCGAAGTCGGGGAAAGCCACCCGAGTTCCTGGATTTTGGTCTTGCTGCACCTTTGACCATTGCGGTCTGCTGCGACAGCTCGTACCGACCGCGCCACAGCGCGAGAGCCGCACGTCTTGGAGAGCGACCCTTCGCGGGAGTCCAGCCCCCGCAACACGCACCCCACCACAGAGAGGGTTGACCCGAAGCTGCCTCGGCCGCGAGCCGTGAATCGCTCGCGTGCCCACGAGCGCCGAGCTCGCAGCGAGGCGGGGCCGAGTCGCACGTCTCACGGCGCCCCGACGATTGACGGGCGCCCCTCGACGTCCGGCCCCGACCCGATGCACCGAAGCCGCGGGCTCGCGGAGGCTGGCGTTTTCCACCGGACAGCTGCGATAGGAGCGCGGCCCGTTGTTCAGTTTTGGAGGCTCCTGGGATGGCAGAGGGTAGCATGGGGCACATCTTGGGCGAATCGGTGATAAGCTTCAGGCAGTGTCCACTCCGGCCGACGAAGACTTCGACAACGACTCCACCATGGTTGGCGGCCCGCGTGTGGCCACGGTAAACCCGCGCCAGTACCGCAAGGCCAGGCTCGAGCAGACACGCGGCCCCGGTGCGCCGCGCGCGTTCGACCTCGCCCTCCAGGAAACCATCATCGGTCGTTCGACGAGTGCGCATATTTGCGTCGACAGCAGCTTGATCTCGCGGCGTCACATGTGCCTCTCGAAGGCAGGCGAACAGTTCACGGCAAACGACCTGAACAGCTCGAACGGCATGTACCTCAACGGCATCAAGGTCCACTCGGCGGTGCTGCACGAGGGTGATCAGATTCAGATCGGCGACGTGGTATTCACATTCTTCGAGGGGGCCTGATGGACTTCTTGGTACGCTTTTGGGGGACGCGTGGCTCGATCCCTACGCCAGGCCAGGCCACCAAGCGTTTTGGAGGCAACACCTCCTGCGTAGAGCTTTCGGTAGACGGTGTGCTGATGATCTGTGATGGCGGCAGCGGGCTCCGAGAGCTCGGCCTCAGCCTGAGCGAGCAGCGCGGCGCCCCCGTGGAAGCCCACATGTTCTTCAGCCACATGCACTGGGACCACATCCAGGGTTTTCCATTCTTCGTGCCGGCATACTCGGAACAGACCAAGCTGCATGTGTACGAGGTCAACAAGGGCCAGACCCGTATCAAAAAGATGCTGCACGGGCAGATGAGCTCGGACTACTTTCCCGTGCGGTTTTCCGACCTGGGCGCGCAAATTCTGTCGAGCAATCTGGAAGGCGGCGGCACCAGCGTGGATGGCGTAACGATTCGCAGCTTCGAGCAGCACCATCCCGGGCGCAGCTATGCATATTCATTCGAAAAGGGCGGCAGGAAGTTCGTATACGCGACCGACAACGAGGTCGACCTGACACTCAAGAATCGCCAAGAGTCCTTGGAGGACAACGAGATTCCACGTGAAGCCCCCGAGGGTTTCCTCGACTTCATTCGTGATGCAGACCTGTTGGTGGCGGACGGGCAGTACACCGACGAGGAATACCCTGCCAAGCTCGGGTGGGGGCATGCCAGAGCCAACACGTTGGTCGATGCGGCTATCGCTGCGGGTGTCAAACAGCTAGCCATCTACCATCACGATCCGATGCATTCCGATCTAAAGGTCGACTCGATCATTCAAGCCGCCCAAACGCGTGCTGAAGCCAGGGGAGCCGCCGTCACGGTGTTCGGCGCGCGAGAAGGTCTGGCTCTCAAGCTCTGACGCGAACCCGCTGGGGCACCAAACAGGTGCCAACCGCACCGGCGCATGTTGCCCGATCGGCCCTCACCTTCGTTGATTGGTCGCGTCAAACATCCTGCCTGGCGCTCTAGCCTCTGCCCAGTCGCTCTTCGAGTTCTTCCAGACTGCGCGGCCAGTCATTCTTCAGCAGGCGCGACAAGCCGCGGTCGGCCAGCAAACGGCCGCCGGTCTGACAGCTTGGACAGTAGTTGACCTCGTTGGCCGCGTAGCGAATTCGCTGGACCGGCGATGCGCAGCGCGGGCACGCTTGCCGGTAGCGCCCGTGCACCGCCATGCCATCGCGAAACGCTGTCACTTTGTCTGGAAAACCATCCCCTACTTCCCGGCGTAACCTGTCGGCCCACGACTTCAATACGCTCTTCGACGCCTGAAACAGTCGCTTGCTTTCGTCCTGAGTGAGCTGCGCCGTGCGTTTGACGGGAGAGAGCCGCGCCTGGTGAAGGATCTCGTCCGAATAGGCGTTTCCGATGCCGTCGACGATGCGTGGGTCGGTCAACGCTCGCTTCAGTGTCCGGTTCTCTCGTGTGAGTGCTGCTCGGAATTGTGCCAGCGTGACTCCGAAAGGGTCGACCCCTCCTCTATCGAAATCCGCAAGGGCTTCCTCGCCCTGAACGACGAACAGGCTCGCGCGCTTCTTGGTCCCCGCCTCGGTGAGCACGAAGGTCGCTTCGCTGAAGTCGAACGCTGCCAGGTCCACCTTGCCCTTCAAAGGGGCACCGCGTTCGCGCAGGCGCAAACGGCCTGCGATCATCAGATGCAACACCAGGTAGCACTCTCCGGAAAGCTCGAACACGATGCGTTTGCCGATGCGTCGGAAGCCTTGTACCCGCCTTCCGAAGGTCGCTTGCAGCGGCGGATCATAGGAGCGCAGCAAAAACGCGCTCTTCAAACGCACCTGCTCCAGCACTTGCCCCTGGGTCAAGGCTCTCAAGCGTTCGACATAGACGACCACGTCGGGATACTCCGGCATGCTCGGGCTAGTGTACGAGAGACGGCAGCACCCCGGCAGTCCCGGCGTACCTGCCCCGCGCGGGGCGCCGGAAGCGTCGGGCCCCCGAGCCGCTCGGACATCTCCCTCCCCATCCGAGCCTTGCTCCAAGCCGCCTGTCCATCCTCCAAAAACGCACCCGAGCCCGCAAAAATGCCCCAGCGGGGTGCGGCTCCGGTGCGCCGGCCTGCCCGAGGTTCTCCAGGTTTCGATGCCCTAGCCAACGCCCCCGCCCAGAGTAGACTCACGCCGCCATGACCGGCACCGAACTGCTCAGCTTGATCCTGGTGCTGCTCGTCGCCTGGGGCGCCGTCGAATACTACCGCCACAAGCTCAATCTTGGGCGCATACCGATTCGTATCCACGTCAATGGCACGCGAGGCAAGTCGAGTGTGACTCGTCTGATTGCCTCTGCACTTCGCGAGGCCGGCATGGTCACCTGTGCCAAGACGACTGGCACCCTGGCACGCATGATTCTGCCGGACGGCAGAGAAGTCCCGATTTTTCGCCCCGCCGGTGCGAACGTGATCGAGCAGGGACGAATCGTGGGCGCGGCGGCCGCCTACAAGGCGGATGCTCTGGTCGTCGAGTGCATGGCGCTGCAACCCGAGCTGCAGTCCTTGTGCGAGTTCAGAATGATTCGCGCCACCCACGCGGTCATCACGAATGCCCGACCCGACCATCTCGACATCATGGGCCCTGGCGAAACCGACGTGGCGAAAGCCCTCTGCGGAATGATCCCGCCCGGCGGCGTTCTGGTCACCGCCGAAGAACGACACCTGGATGTGATTCGGAGCGCCTGCTCGGATAGAAAGACGCGCCTATTGGCCGTAACCACGCACGACCGCGACAGCGTGTCATCACAAGACATGGCCGGGTTTACTTGGGGCGAACACCCCGACAACGTGGGGGTAGCGCTCGCCATCTGCAAAGAGCTGGGGGTAGAGCGCGAGGTCGCCTTGCGCGGCATGAAGAAAGCCCGCCCCGACCCGGGAGCGTACACGGAGTGCAGTCTGGACTTTTTCGGACGCAAGATGGTGTTCTGCAATGGCTTCGCTGCAAACGACCCCGTTTCTACGGCGCAGCTTTGGCACCAGGCCACTGGCAAGCACACGGGGGTCGAAACTCGCGTTGCCATCTTCAACTGCAGAGCGGATCGTCCCGATCGTTCCCTGATTTTGGGCAAGGACTTCGTCAACTGGGCCCCCGCAGACTACGTCGTCCTGATGGGAAGCGGTACGTACCTGCTCGCACGCACCTTGGTCGAAGCCGGATTCGATGCCTCTCGCCTGGTGTTCGCCGAAGGTCTGGCCGTGGAAGAGATCTTCGAGCGAGTCGTGAGCCTGGTCGCCGGCTCCGCCCTCATCATGGGGATGGGCAACGTCGGAGGCAACGGACTGGAACTAGCGCGGCATTTCAGCAATCGAGCGCAATGGAAAGGTGCGTCGTGATCGAGCTTTTACCACTCTCCGTCGGCATTGGTCTGGCAATCAGCCTGATATTCATCGAAATGTTCGGATTCGCTGCCGGTGGGATGATCGTTCCAGGCTATCTCGCGCTGGCGCTGAATCGTCCCCTAGACGTCGTCGTCACCATCGGGGCCGGATTCATGACCTTCGCGATCGTGCACACCATGTCCTCCTTCATGATCGTGTACGGCCGCCGACGCACCGTTCTGATGATTCTGACGGGCTACCTGGTCGGGATGCTAGTGCGCTATACGGCCGGCGCCTTCGCCCCAACGGATACCGAAGTCTCCGTGATTGGTTTCATCATCCCCGGACTGATCGCGATCTGGTTGGACAGACAAGGCATCGTCGAAACGTTGGCAGCCCTAATCACTGCCTCCATCGTGGTGCGCTTGATACTGGTGCTGGTCGTCGGGGAGGCACTGAAGATATGAGAAAGCTCTACTGGCGGCCACCAGGAGTCTCGAGAGCCGCACTGCTTCTGGTCGCTATCATCTCGCTGGTTGCTCTGGTGAGCGTCGAATCCTTTCCCGTCCAGAGAAAACAGGCCTTCTACGAAGAGAAACGGGCTGCCGCGCGCCTGGCCCGTTTGGCCATGCAGACGATCAAGGCGGAAAAGCAGGAACGGGGGCTCCCCATCGACCCCGAATCGGACCCCGCCGAAAGCGGTTTGATCGGCGCTCCGCTGAGCCCGATCACCTCCAACACCGGATATTTGAATGCCAAGCAAACCAGCATCAACCCCAACTTCGCCGCGGTAATCGTGGAGCTCTTGGGGGAAGCGAACATCAAACGTGGCAGTACTGTCGCAGTGGGTGTGTCCGGGTCTTTTCCCGCGCTCAATATCGCGGCACTGGCAGCGCTGCACGAAATGAAGTTGAAGCCGATTGTGATCTCGAGCGTGGCAGCTTCCGAATGGGGCGCCAACTACGTGGACTTCACCTGGCTCGACATGGAAAAGACCCTCGTCGATCGGAAGCTCTTGGACACACGCTCCGTAGCCGCATCACGCGGGGGCATCGACGATCGCGGCTTCGGCCTGTCGAAGCGCGGCCGTGCCCTGCTGGACGAGGCCATCAGCCGCGCAGGCGTGCAGAACATCGACTCACGCTCATTGAAGAACGCCATCGACCAACGCATGGATATCTACGACGAATACGCCGGCAAGCGACCGATCAAGGCCTACATCAACATCGGCGGAGGCACCGCGTCCGTGGGCACGCACGTGGGAAAGAAGCAGCTCGCGCCGGGTCTCAACCTGAGCCGGCCGCGCGGCGGTAGGTTGGTAGATTCGGTGATGCTCAGGTTTCTGGATCGGGACATTCCGGTGATACACATCACCAGCATCGTCACGCTGGCACGCCGCTATGGACTCGCCGTGGAGCCACGCAAGATGCCGAGAATTGGCGAGAGCTCCGTGTTCATCAAAGCGGAGTACAACCGCTGGCTGACCGCCGCGGGCATCCTGGCAATCCTGGCTTCCATGTTTGCGTTCATCCGCTGGGACGTCGGGCTACGGCTGCTGCGGCACTCGGCCAAGACTCGCACTCAGGCCCAGCCCGAGCAGATGATCTGACTGCTGCCCGTCGCTACCCCAGACCTTACCACTACTCGTTGGACTTGATGCTGTCGAGCATCTCATAGAAGGCATCGCGTTGGGCCGCGACGGACTTCTCTGGTCCGGTCAACTTGAAGAAGTAGCTTCCACTCGGCGCCTGAACGATAGCGGCGAGCATGGCAAAATCCTTCATGGTCTTACCTCCGCCCATCATGCCCGGGCTGAAGTCACCCTTGGGGATTTCCACCACGTGCTGCTTGAGACTGTTCACCTCGCGATTGGTTCGTTTCACGTCTGCGAGGGTCTTGCCAAACTGCTTGGCCCAACGTTCCACGTTGCCGTCGATATCCCCGCCCTGCCCGGGACCAAAATAGAAGACAGCCATCTCGCCCGCCCCCTCGTCACCCGTGGCTAGCGGAATCTTGTAGGTCGCTGCGCGCATCGGGCTGGTCCTTCCCACGCGGGTCCAACCGGGAGGATCGGTCCAGGTGATGGCGACCTTCAGGGGATGATTACCATCTTGCTTCTTCTGGCCTGGCACGGGCAAAACGACATCGGGAACCTTAGACGAGGGCGCCGCGCTGGCAGTCGACCGCGCTACCGTGCGCTCCTGACGATCCTTCTCGCAGCCCGACTGGAGGCCCGCGACGAAAGCAATTAGAAACAGTGCCGAGGCATGGGAATGGGTTCGCATTGCGGGCCGCATGTTAGTGCGCTTCGAGCCGCACTAGAAGCCCTCGGAGCAAGATTTCTTGGGCGATTTTGCCCCATCGGAGCTGGGAGCGGTGGGGCTCCGGCTAACCTTCGTGGTTCACGGTGGGCGCTGTGTTGGTTCCGTTCGGACGCCCCACCGGGCATGTGGAACCGTGGTCGCGATGCAGCCAGGGCCACGCCTCCGCCAGGAGCTCGAGCGGAACGCGGCCTAATAGCCGCAATGGTTCCTGCTCGAACGTCCGTACGCTCGCTTTTGTTCCCCTGAAGGCGGCACTCGATGTCATTCTGGCGCTCGGCACCCAGCCAGCAGTCCCAACCGTGCGACCCGAAACCCCGACCCGAACGATGTACCCGGAGCAGCATCATGAGCGACTCATCGCGCGAGCCTCGGCCAGGTGTGGCGGTCGCGTGCGGTTCTGAATCCAGGTGAATTGATGGCGCGAAGCAACACAGATCCCTTCGATGAACGCAGCTCTGGCATCTTGCTGCACCCAACTTCACTGCCGGGCCCATACGGTATCGGAGATCTGGGCCCTAGCGCCTATGCGTTCGTCGACTTCCTCGAAGCTGCAGGGCAGCGCTGGTGGCAAATGTTGCCGGTTTGCCCGCCGGGTGGAGGTTTTTCCCCCTATGACAGCCCCTCCGCCTTCGCGGGGAATCCACTTCTGATCAGCCTGGACTCATTGCACGAGCAGGGGCTCTTGACGAAATCGGAACTGCAGCCTCCCAAGAAGCTTCAAGCGTCACAGTTGGCGGCGTACTCCGCCGCCGCTCGCTTCAAGACCAGCAAACTGCGCCTGGCCTTCGAGCGTTTCCAGGCCGACGCAAGCCCGGAGCAACAGAGCGCTTTCGAGGCCTTCAACGCGAGCATGGGGCACTGGCTGGATTCCTACAGCCTGTTCACCGCCCTCAAGCACGAATCGGGCGGCGCAGCCTGGTACCAGTGGCCCAAGGAACTGAGGGCCAGGAAAGCGCACGCGCTGCGAGAAGCGGAGACCCGTTTGGAGACGGAAATCCGATACTGCAGGTTCCTCCAGTTTCAGTTCGAAGCGCAGTGGCAGTTGCTTCGTTCATATTGCCATGACAAGGGCATCCGGCTTCTCGGGGACGTGCCGATGTTCGTGGCACACGACGGAGCCGACGTCTGGGAAAACCAGGGGCTCTTCTTCCTCGACAAGGCGGGCAACCGCACGCTGGTGGCGGGTGTGCCTCCCGATTACTTCTGCGAAGAGGGGCAGCTCTGGGGAAACCCGCTTTACCGTTGGTCGGTTCTGAAAACGACCGGCTACGCCTGGTGGATCGCTCGCTTGAAGCACACGCTCGAGCACTTCGACGCGCTGCGCCTGGACCACTTCATCGCGTTTCACCGCTATTGGGAGATCCCAGGGGATGCCACCAGTGCCAAGCAAGGCCGCTTCGTCAAGGTGCCCGGCAAGGACTTTTTCAAGCAGGTGCGAAAGAGCCTCGGAGGTCTGCCGTTCGTCGCCGAAGACCTGGGCCTGGTAACCCCGAAGGTACAAGAGCTGCGCAACCACTTTGGTCTGCCAGGCATGCGGGTATTGCAATTCGGCTTCTCGAAGGGCGCCGAGCAGTATCTGCCACACCGCTTTCCACGACGCGCGGTGGTCTACACGGGCACACACGACAACGACACTTTGGTCGGCTGGTTACACGCAAGTTCCACCGACAAGGGGGTCGCACGAGCCATGCGAGAGGAAAGGCAGCGCGCTCGCGACTACGTCGGGGCGTCGCGCAAAGAGGCTCACTGGCACATGATTCGCGCGCTGCTGATGTCCGTCGCCAACACTGCCATCGTTCCCCTGCAAGACCTGCTGGGGCTCGACTCGGAGGCCCGCATGAATGTCCCGGGCACTCCGTCGGGCAATTGGCGCTGGCGTGTCGGTGCCGCCGAGCTGACACCCGAGCTGGCACAAAGGATGCGCCACGCATGCGAGCTGTACGAGCGCATCCCCGACCAAAAAGACCGAGCGTGATTCTCGGTAGCTTCGAAGCTCGGCGCCGGTGACAGGCTTGACACTCGCTGTTCGTTGCGCGTAAGGAAGCCTCATGCGCGACACGGAACGACGGATCAAGAAGATGATCGATGCTTTCATCCGAGACATCGGCGAACTTGCTCGCAAGGCGGCCGAGACCAAGCTCGCCAAGGCGCAGAAAGGCAAAGCTCGACCCAAGAAGAACACGTCGCCGAGCAAGGCTCGTAAGAAGGTGGGCTCGACCGGCGCACGGAAGACCGCGCGCAAGGCCACGGGCGCTACCAAGAAGGCCAGCAAGAAGGCCTCGAAGGCCACCAGTAAGAAGGCTTCGAAAGCCACCAGCAAGAAGACCCGAACGACGCGAGCCTCGACAGCCGGAGTCGCGAAGAAGGTGAAGAAGACCTCCTCGAGCCGTGCCTCCGCCAAGACCGCCAAGCGTCCGAGCAAGAAACGCGGCTCCGGCAGGGCATCGCGCAAGGCCTAGCGAGCCTGAGTCTTTCCGCGCCGCGCGGCCCCGCGCCCCCACGGCCTGCCGAGCGTCGTTCGGCTCTAGCTCCGGGCATTTTCGGAAATCTCTAGGCCCGGGGACGTTCTGAGTGCAAGGATGCCTCGGCCGGGTACGCCTGGTCCTGAATTCCGTGAGTTTCTTGCGCGTCGAACTTGGGATGCGGCACTTGGTAGCCGTGCTGACCCTGCTCGGGTCGCTGCTCTACTTGCAGCTGGGGCACGTGGCGGCTCAGCCCGCCCAACCGCCGACACCGGAGACCGACACGCTCCCCGGTGCGGACCAGGAGCTGCCCAGAGGACCTGATCCGTCGGCCTCGGAAGTCCCCTCCGCACCAGAGGCCGGTGCGGCCGAGCTCAGCCGTCCGAGAGCCGAAGTGGCACCTCACGAGGAACAAACGGCCGAGGCACCGCCGAAGGCCGCGTCAGCGCCGACTCCCCGAGCGCCGGTGCAGGCGGGAGGGCCGTCGGACCCGGCGCCCGCAACGGCTCCGGTGCGCTACACGTTGGAGCACATTCAGGTCCGAGGGAACCGCCGCACGCGAACTCGTGTGGTGCTCCGCTATCTGCCCTTTGCACCGGGCGACGTGATCGACGTCGACAATCCCGAAATCCGCCTCGCCCGTTACCGGCTTCTGGGCACCGGTTTTTTTCGCGACGTTCAGTTCTCGCTCGAGAAAGGGTCCCAGCGAGGCCTCGTGGTCCTGGTGGTCCATGTCGTCGAACGCAACACCGTGGTCCTCAACGACGTGTGGATGGGTGTCGCCGCTGACGCCGACAACGAGGGGCGCTCGCGGCCGCTGACGGCCTACGCAGGCATCGATGTCGCTGAAACCAACCTGCTCGGCACGGGAGCGACGCTCGGCGGTGCCATGGCAGTCGCCCAGGAACAGCTGGCGCTGCGCGCACTCTTCCTGGACCCGGGTTTCTTGGGCAGCCCGTGGATGACCAGCGGGACTCTTCTGTACAACGATGCTCGCGATTTTTTTGGTAACGCGCAGGTACGCTATTCGGATCCGGACCAGCTCGATCGGCGCACAGAGCACGCGGTCGTGCGCTATGAACGTCTCGGAGGTGCGCTAGGCGTCGGACGCGACCTTTCGACTACTACTCAGCTTTGGCTTCACTATCGGCTGGAAAACGTCGACGCGAGTTATCCGCTTCAGGCCTCCCACGAGATTGGAGACGGCAACCGCGAACCGATCGACTTCGACATCATCCGCGGGCGAAGTGTGCTGTCCACGCTGAGAACGACGCTGCAACTGGACACGCGCGACCATCCATTCTTGCCAACCACGGGTTGGTTCGTCTCGGCCACGGGAGAGATAGGTATTCCCGTGCTGAGCGACTATACGTACCAACGTTCCGACATCCACGCTTCACGCTGGTGGCAGCTACCCTGGCACGACCACGTCTTCAGATTGGAGATGTTCGGCGGCGCAATCTCTGGAGATGCGCCCTTCTTCGAGCAGTACTACGTGGGTGACTTCACGGACTTTTTGCCCTCGCGCATCCTGGGCGTGAACTTCGACCGGCGACCGCCCCCCAACTTCCTCGGCACCGAGGTGGTCGAGGTCCGCTACGGCGAGTACGCTGCAAAGCTCGGTGCGGAGTACCGATTGCCCCTCTACCGCGGGCACCGCTCGATTTTCGGGATCGACCTGTTCGGTTCCGCGGGCGTCTATGCCATCGCTGGAAAGAGAGAGCTCGAGGCCCCCATTCCGGGTTATGAAGGCGCGGCGCGAATTCCCGTGGACGTCACGGCGAACTTCGGTTTTCGGATGGATACGGCGGCAGGCGGCTTCGTGTTCGCCTTCTCGAACGTCCTGTACTTCATTCCGGTAGATACCGAGGGGCCTGCGGGTGAGTAGGAGCTCGCCATCAACTCGGTCAGCCCCACTGGTGGGTATTGTTTGTTTCGTGGCTGCGCTGTGCTTCGCTCCGCTCCTGCACGCGCAGCCCGCGGAGGTGATGCGGCCGGCCATCTTCGAGTGGAACGCCAGCAAAGAACTGCTTTTCAGCAGCGTCAGCTACCGCGACGTGGTGGACACCAACGTTCGGCGCAAGCTCACCCGCGGCCTGCCCACCACCATTGCGATGACGGCTACGGTGTACCGTGCCGGAACTCAGCAGGCGCTCGCTACCACCGCCCAAACCTGTAAGGTGACCTGGCACGTCTGGGAAGAGGCCTACCAGATCGAATTGGTGCGCCCGGGAAGCAGCCGCGTTCGGTGGACCACGACCCTGGAAGGCGTGCTGCGGCGCTGCGCGGAAGCGCGTTCGCTGTTGGTAGCCACACGCGATCAGGTACCGTTTGGCACGCCGGTCTATATGCGCGCGAAAGTACAAGTGAACCCGCTCAGCGCCAAACTGCTCGAGAAGATCAAACGCTGGGTGAGCCGGCCGTCGGCCACGGGAACCGCAGGGCCAGGCGACGCATTGTTTGGTACGTTTACGGGGCTGTTTCTGCAGCGCATCGGCGAGGCGGAGAAGGAGATCAAGTTCACCTCCAAAGCTGTTCGCCCCACCGTCCGAGCGAAGGAAGAGAACAAGAGCAAATCATGACAATCACTTTCCCGGTGGCGCTCGAGCTTTCCGGCCGTGCATGCTTGGTCGTTGGCGGCGGAAGTGAAGCCGTCCGTCGCGTCCGAGCCCTCTTGGAGGCTGGTGCCAACGTGCATCTGGTCTCGCCCAAGCTCGAACCCGAGCTAGAACGGATGAGTGGATCGCCGAACTTGATCGTGCACGAACGAGCTTATGCTCCAGAAGACCTCGATGAAAAATGGTTAGCGGTGCTCTGCGACAGAGACGCCGAACTCGCACGGCGTATGGGCGAGGACGCGCGAAAGCGACAGACCTTCTTTTGCGCCATCGACCAGCCCGACCAGAATAGCTTTGCCCATGTCGGCCTCGCTCGCGCGGGCTCACTGTTCGTAGCCGTCGGTACCGGGGGCAAGGTGCCGGCACTGGCCAGGCGATTGAAGCACGAGTTTCAGCGCCTGATCGACGATCCAAGGCTCGAGGCGTTCGTCGAGACTCTTGCGGCGCTCCGCGAGCAAACCCCGCGCGAAGAGCGCGCTCGCGTCCTGTCGAATCGAACCCGCGGGCTGCGCCTGGAGGGGCGCTTCATCTTCGACGAGGAGTAAGACGAAGATGAACCCAGCACGAGTTCACTCGAACATGGGGGCCTTGCCGCTGGCCGGGGCCTCGTAGTTCGCCATGATCGCGATATTGTAATACCGGTATTGGTGTCGGATCTTGTCCCACTCGGGACCGGGCAACGAACGCTCGACGCACTCCGCCGAACGCCGCGCCTGGGGACCTTTCCAGGCGCCACTGGCGCCCGGAAACACGTTGAGCCTGCGATTCGTGAAGTCGATGGTCAGCACGTAGTTCACGGAACCGGGCTTGCCCGTCTTGGGGGCGCAGTCAACGTTGGCCAGGATGGATTTTCGAGTTGTTCCTCGAAGAACGGCAGTGAGTCGCACAACGCGCCCTTCTGTCCAGCCAACCGAGCCGATGCCGAGCACTTCACCTTGTGGACGGGACCGAGCTTGACCCTGTCGTCGGTCTTGGCAGAGGC
This sequence comes from uncultured delta proteobacterium, assembly GCA_963809955.1. Taxonomy (GTDB): domain Bacteria; phylum Myxococcota_A; class Polyangia; order Polyangiales; family Polyangiaceae; genus JAICQQ01. The sequence goes on along the minus strand of CAWELQ010000018.1, from coordinate 184,412 downwards.
TTCCGCAATGGCCATCGGCATGGCCGACAGGGCCAGGCCTTCAGCAGCCGACCCCGACGCGGCGGGGGCATTCTCATCACCGCTCGGACGCCTCCACAAGTACAACGGAACGGCCAACAGTATCAGTACCGCCACCAGCGCAACCACCAGCTGGGCGCGCAACGGACGGTCCCCACCGCCACCCGTGCCCCCAACCCCTAGACGACGCAGACTGGGTTCGCTCGGGGCTGAAGGGAATGATGAACGCTCGGGGCCTACCATAGTCTGGAGGCGATGCGCCTCGATTCAAGGGACCTAGCAACAAGCACTGGTCAGCAAATAACGGGCAAATGGATTGTGAGAAACCACACACTCATCGAACATTTGAAAGTAACCAACCGAACCAGGTACGGGCTATCCACTCAATCACACTTCAACCTGCTAGTCATCGAGCAGGCTTTGCGCCGGCTGCCCCGCTTCGGCACGGACCAACGTGGCAGCGAGTTCCAGAGACTCGGGCATCAAGCCTTGTACCTGAGAAACCACTTGTTCCACTACATTGCGGGCTTCCTCCACGCCAGGTCCGCACATGGCAATGGCGAACTTGAGCGGCCCGGTGCGGCCGACCGTGGCAGGGACCATACTGAGTAGCAGCATTTCAGTAAGTTCGACCACTCGCTGCGCGGCGCGCTTCAGGGCGAGCATTTCGAGAATCGTGGGGCGCTCGCTGACATGCCGATTCGGCCCCCGGATATGATAACGCGCCACGGACAACGGAATGTTGTTCCACTCCGCGAAGGCGACTTCCTCGGCCAGGGCCTTCTGGAACTGATCCCGCGTGAGCAACCCAGTAAGCCCGTCGCGCTTGGATAGGTAGGCAGTAGCCCGCTCGTGATGCGGAGAGCCCTCTTGAAAGCTGACCAACTTCACGCGGCACTCTCCGAGCTGAACCTCCGCACCGTGCAACAGGTTGACGCTCTTCTTGCGCTCGAAGCTATGGTCGGCATAGGTGCCGTTGGTACTCCCCTGATCTTCGATCACCCACGTTCCCGATTGCCAGCGGGCGGTCGCATGAGCGCCCGACACGGTGGCCTCGGGCAGCACGATGTCCTGGTCGTGACGCCGCCCGAGCGACATCGAGGGCTTGGTGAGGGGGAACAACCGACCCGCGGCTTCTGGCGCGTTGGTGCAAAAGGTGACCAGCAACGACTGCGCGGCGGACTGAAAGGCTTCGGTCACCGAGCGACCGAGCGGAGCCCCAGGCGAGAGACGCTCGCGAGGGATCTGCGCCTGGCTAGTGGTCAGAGCGACCGGGTTGAAAAACCTCATGCGACGTGCGTGCGGCCTGAGGCCCGGATCGTCGCTCAAGCATTGGAACACCTGCTTCACCTCGTCTACGCTCAGCCCGGCTGGAACGTCGAACATGATCTGAGAGCGCATCGGCTTGGCGCGGGGTCGATAGCCAGGCTCCGGCACACGGCAGGTCCACATTTCCCATAGTGTCAGCCCCAGCGCATAGATATCGTCCTCCGGACTGGCGCCCCCGGAGCGCAAGCGCTCGGGAGCCATGTAGTTCGGCGTGCCGCCGTCGGGGGGCGCGCCGGGACGGCGAGCGCTGAGCCGCGCGCGCTCTTGCGCAAAGCCGAAATCCAGAATGATGGCGCGATCGCTGGTGACCATGACGTTTCCAGGCTTCAGATCGCCATGCACGAGACCCTGCGCGTGAATGGCCGCCAAGCCGGCGCACGCTTCACTCGCGGTCTTTCGAAACTCGTCTGCGGTGTAGCCGCCTTGGGCTTTGCGACGGCGAATGTGCGTGTGCAGCGTTTGACCCGCGATGTGTTCCATCACCAGGATCGGCCCCCAGGGGCTCGGAGCTAAGTCATGAACACGACAGACGTTTGGGTGGCTCACGGAGCGGGCCAACAAGAGCTCCTGTCGAAGCGCTTCGTCGTCTCCGGGCATGCGGGACTCTTCGCGCACCACCTTCAAGGCGACCGGCTGCTGTGTACTCCGATCGTAGGCCAGGAACACCTCACCCATTCCACCCTTACCTAAACTCTGTCGGATCTCGTAGCGGTCGCTGACGACGGTACCATGACCTAAAGGCGGAATATTTCTGGGAGATTGAGCCATGAGGAAAAAGCAATCGCCTGATGCCCAAGGGGCTGGCTGTGCCGCTCGGCTCTGTAGCGTCCTCGATTTGACGGCATCCTGCAATGCGCGATCCTGGCCCCAACCGAATAGATAGAGGAGACGAACGAAGACCGACCAACCGGCCCAACCGAAGTGAGCGCTCGAGAACCCGGCAGACCTACGGTTCGCCCCAAGACACTTCATACGGGGCCCAAGCCAACACAGCGTCGCGTCGTGGGTCGGCGCGCAGAGCCATCAATCCGGCCCAGCCGGCATGAGGCGTTCGCGACAACCAGCCGGCGACGAGGGGTCCAATGGGCGACTGCGGCAAGCGCCGGCGCTTGCCCGTCACGAGGCGGGGTTCGGCCCGCCTCGCCGCCGGAGTCCCGAGGCGCTCGCGCAGCCGCTCCAAGGCGAGATCGAATGTCCCGAGCCGATCCACCAAACCATGCTTTTGGGCTCGCGCCCCGGACCAGACTCTCCCTTCGGCGAGCGGCTGCACGGCTGCAACACTCATCCGGCGCCCTTCGGCAACCTGCTCGATGAACCGTTGGTAGACTTCGTCCAGTTCGGACTGAAAGGCCTCGCGCGTCGCAGCGTCCATGAAGTGGGCTGCAGAAAACATGTCGGCCCGAGGCCCTCGCTTGACCAACTCCATGCGAATCCCCAGGCGATCGAGAAGCGACTCGAAGACGAGACGCGCTGCGACCACCCCAATCGAGCCGGTCACGCTGGTCGACTCGGCGACAATCTCGTGGGCGCCGACACCGATCATGTAGCCTCCGCTGGCCGCCGTATTGGCAAAGTAGGCCACTACCGGCTTGTCGCGCGCACAACGTCGCACCTCGTGGAGCATACGTGCAGAGGCCAATGCGCTTCCACCGCGTGAGTCGATGTGAAGAAGCAGGCCGAGAGCGCGAGGGTCGCGGCGGACCTGGGTAATCCGCTGAGCAAAGCTACGCTCGTCCGCCACCGGAAATGGACCTACCGCTTCGCTGACGATGGTCCCGTGAACGGGGACCACCGCGAGATACGGCGGCTTGGTCCATGGACGGAACGGACTTCGACGGCGCCGCGCATAGCCGTGCAGCGAAACCAACGGAGATTTCTCGGGCAAGCCTGGGGCCAGCGCAGCCTTTACTTCATCCTCGTAAGCAAGCTGATCCACCATTCTTCTCGTCAGCGCAGCTCCCGCAGGGAAGGGACCTTCAGAAAACCAGGAGCGGACCACGTCCGCCGATACATCGCGTCCCCTTGCGACGCCCTCGATCACGACGTCGAACAAGTGATCGAGTAGCTCCCCAACCTGTTGGCGCTGCGCGTCGCTCATCGCATCGCGGACCAGCGATTCGCCAGCCGTTTTGAAGTTTCCGCGCGCGAATACCTCGAAAGCCAAACCGGCCCGCTCGAGGCCTCGGCGAAGGTACGGTGTCTCGACGGCAAAACCCAGCGCGGCCAAGCGCGCGTCGGGACCCAAGAAGATACGGTCGGCGCAGGCGGCCAGGTAGTACTCTCGAGTACCGGCGCCATCCGGAAGATAGACTGCTAGGGTCTTTCCGGATCGCCGGAACTGCGCCAAGAGTTCGCGCCAAGCTTCCGCTGAAACACCGCGCCAGGCATGGGCCGTCAGGGTGACCAGTAGCCCCCGGACCCTCGCGTCACCTGCCGCATCGGCCAGAACACGGCGGCAATCCTGCATCACGACCGGTTCGGGCCCCATGCCAAACCGCCAGCGTACGGGAGTCGCTAGCTCCGCAGCGGCCCGCTCGAGCTTCAGGTGAAGCCATCCGCTGGGCCCCGCCGCGCGTCGTCGGCTGAGCGCCTTGAAGGGCCAAATGAGACAGGAGAGGAGATTGAGCAGGAAGACGAAGAAGAAGCGCAACATGGCAAGGTCGATCCGAATAGAAGGCCGAAATTTCGGCTTGGAATGAGAGCGTCGGGGGCGTCCTGGAGAAGAACAGGGTGGCGATTGGGTGGCGAGGCGTTCTGGCCGAGTGAGGCGTTCTGGAAGGCGGTCGGTACCGGGCTCACAGCTCGTCGAGCTCCGCTCGGCTACTATGCATCAAAGGCGTGGATGCGTCGCTCTCGTCTTTGCCCGACGAGGATCCCGCCCGGCGCGCGGCTTGCTTTGTCTCGCCCTCGCAGGTTCGCCACCACCCAAGCAGGGCCCGACGATAGCCCCAAACACTCCAAGCAAGCATGAACCATGAACCAGACTCCTGGACCTCTTGGACCCAGCGCCGCGAAAAAAAACACGAACCCCCTCCGTGCACGCCCAGTGCAAACACGCCCAGTGCAAACACGCCTCAAACACGCCCAGTGTATACACGCCTAGTGCAAAACTGGCGAATTCGAAAGCTTGTGCTATCTTGAGTATTGTGACCTTTCGTGTATTCACCGCCACGCTTTTGGCAGCAGCACTTGCGCTGCCGGCTTGCGGGAGCACGAGCACGAACCAGCCTGCCAAGCCGCCACCGCGAATGCAAAAGTCGCGTTCGCAGGTAGCTCCGAAACGGACTCGCGAAGAGCCTCCACAGCTCGTCGCCCCGCCTCCCGCCTATGGAAACAAGGTGGTCATGGCGCGCGGTCCTCAGACGTCCAGCGTCCAGTAACGAAGTCGGGCGCCCCAGGGCGTTCGCAGGCAAAAGCCGCTCTGCTTCACGCAATCCGGGACGGGAGTGCCTCCGCTCCGCACGACCGGGAGCTGTCATGGGTGCACCCTCTTGCCCAGCCAGAGAAAGATGGCAACCGAGCAACCCAGGCCGGCACCCAATAGCCACCAGGGCGAGAGGGCCAGGTAGCCCACCAGTAGGTGGGCGAGGAGTGAGATGCCGCCCACCACGAGCGCATAGGGCAATTGCGTCAAGACGTGGTGCATCACGTCGCAACCTGCCGACGCCGCGCTCAGAACGGTCGTGTCCGAAACGGGCGAGCAGTGGTCTCCGAAAACCGCTCCTGCCAACACGGCACCCACGACCGAGAGCTCCAATGAGGATCCCGACACCCCGTGCGCCAGCGGCAGCGCTACCGGAAATACGATCGCCATCGTCCCCCAAGATGTACCCGTGGCGAAGCTCGTGAGGGCGGCAGTGACAAACACCGCTGCCGACAGCCACGCAGCGCCACCCGCGCCAGGCAGCAAGCCGGCGATCACGGAGGCGGATCCGAGGTCATGCAGACTGGCTGACAGGACCCAGGCAGTAGCCAAGATCGAGCATGGAGCCAGCATGCTCCTGGTGCCGTTTACGAGCAGCCCCAGCACGCGTCGGGCCGAATTCGACCCGAACCCACCGAGCCCAAGGCAAAGGATGGCACCCGCCAAGGCCCCATAACACAACGCATCGAGAGCGTTGGCTTCTGCAAGCGCCCTGCCCCAATCGAGCTGGCGCTCATAGCGCGCCTCGCGGGTTCGCTTGGCCATGAAGAAAACGACGAGCACCATCACCAGGGTCATGGGCAGCAGCCCCTGGACCCAGAGCCGGGCGGTGGATGCCTTGGGAGCATGAACCCCGAGCGCCTCGGGCGCACTCGCCCGAGCGTGCAGCATTGGCCCGAACTCACGTCCCGAAACGATACCGACCAGCGCGAACCCAAGCATCAAGAGAGGGTAGAATCGATACGGCAGGCTCGCGACGAATACAGTCAACGCTCCCTCGCTCTTGGCGGCACGGCAGTAGTCGGAGATGTAACCGAGCTCCACCGCGATCCAGGTGGACAGCGGCGCTAGACTGGATACGGGGGCGGCCGTCGCGTCCACCAGAAACGACAGCTTCGCGCGACTGACGCCCGCACGGTCGAAGGCTGGACGACTCGTCGCCCCCACCAAGAGAGCGTTGAGATAGTCGTCGACGAACAGGACCAGACCAAACAACCAGGCGCTCAACTGAACCGCACGGGCGCTGTTGCTGCGAGTTCCCTCCCGCTCGCGCAGAGCTGCCAGCAGGTTCTCCGTGGCGCCCCTCGCAACGATGCCCAAACACAGGGTGAAGGCGAGAATCTTGACGTGGTCGACGTCGAGCAACGCCTGACCCGCGTAGATGGCGCAGCGAGTAGCCCACGCCAGCGGATCGACCCCAGAGCGTATGAAAGCGCCCACCAAAGCACCGAGGAGCAGGGACGAGGCGGGACGCCTGGTCGCAAAGGCCAGGACGAGCGCGACGATGGCCGGAGCCAGAGCGACGGCGTGAGGCACGGGAGACCAAGCGAAGAGCCAAGGAACACCGCACGCGGTGCCCACGACCAGCAAAACGCTCCTCCACGACAAACCCATCTGACCACCGCTGGGTGTCCGAGTTTTAGCGAGAACGCAAGGGCCCAGACCCAGCACCCACGCCAATCAGCTCTCTTCCTTGCTACATCGTCTCGCTCTTCGGCAACCTCAGGCGCGCTTCGTGGTCTCGATTACGATTGCCTTGGGCCAAAACCCCGAGACTGCGTTGATTTGCCGATCTCCATCCTCGAGAGCGGAGATAACGATCGGGCTCTCCTCCGGCTCCAGTGGATCTTCTGACCGCATAGCGCATTACGCAATGATTGTACGCGAGTTTCACGGGTTCGACTGGTCCAGAACCGGCGAGCCAAGAACCGGAGAGTTTGCCATCGAGCTGCTACCCAGCGACGCTCGCCCGCGGTGCGAAGAATTTACGGAGAAGACTCGATATTTTGGTGACGCCGGCAGGCTCCTTGCATCCACGCCGATTCTTTCGTAGCAAGCCTGGCTAGGCGGCGTTTGGCGGGAGTTCCGGCGCCCCTTGCGCTCGCAGGCCCGCGATTCTAAAAACCCCATTCTGCGAACGATTAGAGACGACAAATGTTAGACGTAGTCCAAGAGCAGCCCCCCGAGGGGTTAACCCCTCCAGATCTATCGGTGTTCGAGGAAGCGCGCCGTATCACCGAAGCGCGCCTGGGGTCGACCGTCTGGAAGAAGCTCTTCATTGCCCATTACATCTATCGCGGCTCGGTGTTGCTGGGGCTGGCGCTGGCCCGCACAGGAGTCACCCCCAACGCGCTCACCTACACTTCGCTGGTGCTCGCGGCCACCGCCGGTCTTGCGGTCGGGCTCGGCCACTACCAGACGGCCGCCCTCATCATCATTTCCAGCGGCGTGTGTGACATCTTGGACGGTGTCGTCGCTCGTGCCTCGGGGAAGATCAGCCGCTACGGCGCGCTGCTCGACTCATCGGTCGATCGGCTGTCGGACGGCTTGCCCCTCTTGGGAATGATCGTCGCCTACTCCGGGCAAAGCTGGCTGGCCGTCATTCCTGCCGCCGCCATGCTCGCGGGCCTCGCGGTGAGCTATGTTCGCGCACGTGCGGAAGCGCTCGGCGCGATCTTACCTCCGTTGTTCATGCGGCGCTCGGAACGTCTGGTGATCCTCGTGCTGAGCTTGCTCTGCGCCCCGATCGGCCTGGGGCTTCCCGTTCTGTCGCCCCTGCTGCTCGCCGGTGTGTGTTTGCTCGGAGTGCTGTCTATCATCGGAACCTTCTTTGCGCTGCGCGCAGCGCGGATCGAGCTCAACGCGGTTGGTGAGTGACTTCGAGCGTCGCCGGCCTGGTCGGTTGGCTCGTACGCCATCGAGTCCGCGTGCTCGTGCTCGCTGGGCTGCTGTTTTGCGTGGCTGGCGCCCGCACGGTGCTAACGTACACGCACCTCAAGAGTGATCTCGAGGAACTGCTGCCGAAAACGGCTCCGGCCGTCAGCGCTCTGAACACCCTGAGACAGCGCCTCAAGGGGCTGAGGCACCTCGGCATCGTCGTCGACACGGGGAACAAGCAAAATCTGGCGGCAGCCAATCGCTTCATCGACGATCTCGCAAAGCGCATCGAGAAGTACCCGCCGCGCCTGGTCAGCAACGTGCACAAGAGCATCCACGCGGAGCGTGAGTTCGCCGAGACTTACATGCTCCAGCTCATGGATCTGCAGGACGTCCGCAAGCTACGGAGAGCGGTGGAAGCGCGCCGGGACTGGGAGGTGAGTCACGCGCTCGACTTGAACCTGCTCGACGAAGAAGAAGACCCTGCTCCCGAGATTCCAATCGACGAGTTACGCAACAAGTATCAGAAGCAGCACAACCTGGCGGCAAGCCAGGGCGATCGCTTGGTCTCGAGCGATGGTCGGACCGTCGTGCTGCTGGTGCAGACAGCGGATCACAGCACCGGGCAAGACACTGACCAAGAGCTGCTCCGCCGCGTGCGCAAGGACATCGCAGCGCTCGGTTTCCCAAAAGCATACGCACCGAAAATGCGAGTCGGGTTCGCCGCCGATGTTGCGACTCGAGTCGAGGAGCTGGAAGGGCTACAGTCGGATCTGACCCTTTCCGGTGCCCTGGTCTTCGTTCTCGTAGTGCTGGTGATCGTCTGGTATTTTCGCGCTTGGCAGGCCCCGTTCATTCTTGGCATTCCACTGGCTGTAGGCACCGTCTCCGCGTTCGCGCTTGCAGCACTGCCGCCTTTCGACATCCGCTCGCTCAACTCGAACACTGCCTTTCTGGGTGCCATCGTCGTTGGCAACGGGATCAACAGCGGGATCATGCTGCTGGCACGCTTCCAGGAAGAGAGGCAGAACCGCATCGCCCTCGATGACGCTCTGGTCACGGCGGTGCGCTACACATGGCGCCCCACGCTGGCCGCGGCGCTCGCCGCGTCCGCGGCGTACGGCTCGCTGGTGTTCACCGATTTCAGGGGTTTCAACCAGTTCGGGTGGATCGGAGGCTTCGGCATGATCTTGTGCTGGGCCAGTACCATGCTGCTCGCTCCGCCTCTGATCTCGATCCTCGGCAAGGCGATGGCCAAGCCCATGCGAGGCAGCCTGCGCCCAGTCAGCAACGAGCCTGGTCTGGTCGCCCATGTCTTGATGTCGAAACCGCGCGTGGTCATCGGTTTGACACTGCTGGTCACGCTGTGTTCCGCGCTCGGGCTGAGCAACCGCACGGACGATTGGATCGAGTACGACCTCTCGCAACTCAGGCGCCGCGACTCCTGGGTGAGCGGGGAGCGCTACTGGGGTGCACGCATGGACGCTACCTTGGGTCGGTACCTCACGCCCTCGGTCGTGCTGGCGGACACCCCGGAGCAAGCGGAGAACCTGAAGGTCCGTCTCAACGGCCTCAAGAAGCAAGGCAAGGCCGGAGACTTGATAGCCAGCGTCGAGACCGCCTCGTCTTTGCTACCACCCACACGCTTCGCGGCTATCGAAGAAGCCAAGAGGATCAAGGCAGCGCTCACCCCGAGACTCCTGAGCAAGCTCGACCCACACGACCGCGAACTGGTTGAACGTGCGCTGAGTGACGCTGCGCTCGAGCCCTTGACCGCGAAGCAGTTGCCACCGGCGCTGACGGCCGGGCTGCGTGAAAAGAACGGCCGCATCGATCGAAGCGTTCTCGTATACCCAAAGCTGGGTGGAGGGACCTGGGACGCGGAACGAATCCAGGCGTTCGCCGACGATGTGCGCGCCCAGGCACGAGCCGAATCGAAGGATATTCAAGCCGCCGGGACTGTGCTGCTTTCCAGCGACATCGCTCGCGCTCTGAGCCACGACGGTCCGCGGGCCACCGGCCTTTCTCTGTTAGCGGTGCTAGGGATCTGCCTGATCGCATTCCGTGCTCGTCAGCAGAACGACGCTAGGGCCCGGGCGGCACCACGCGGGTGGCTGCTGGCGGTGGGTGCAATTTCTTCCCTGTTCCTGGGAGTGTTGTTGATGTTGGGAGGGCTGGCGTGGACGGGCGCTCGCTTGAACTTTTCCAACTTCGTTGCTCTTCCGATCACCTTCGGGATTGCTGCGGACTATTCAATCAACATGCTCAAGCGCTATCAGAACGAAGGCAAGCTGGAGTTGAGGCGAGTCTTCCAGGGCACCGGTGGCGCCGTCGCCCTGTGCTCCGCCACCACCATCATCGGCTTTGGGTCGCTGTTGGTGGCCCAGAACCGCGCCCTGTTTTCCTTCGGTGTGTTTGCCGTCGCGGGCGAATTCTCTTGCCTGTTGACGGCAGTCGTCGTTCTACCCGCGGCGCTGCTGATCCTCGAGCGGGCAAGGCGGAGCGCGGGAGTCGTCGAACACCCGGTCACCTGAGAGCACGCTATGAGCGAGGACGACCCGACTCACGTCTCGACGGGACCGCGCGAAGTGGGTCGCAACGTTGCTCATTTCGCGGCCTCGGCCGCGCTGTTGTTCTTTCCCCCCGTCGCCGCGGGCGTGATGCTCTTGCTCAGCCTGGTTCGCAAACGGCGTTTCGGCAGCTGGTGGCCCGACTTGGTCCTCGCAGGCTCCACCAGCCAAGCATTTCTGGACGTCACCTTCACCCTGGCCCTCTCCGCCTCGCTTGCACTGGGGGCGTTGAGCCACAGCATGAGCGCGCCGGCGCCCGAGCTGGTGCTCTGGCTCCCGCCGTTGATGGGCGCACTGAGCCTGGCCAGCGCGCGCGCACATGCCTGGTCTGGACGGACGAACACCACCGGTGGCGTGGCACGTCTGCTGCTCGCACTCGGTCTCGTGCTTACGCCTTTCGCAACGGCATTGTCACACATGACGAGCGCCTATTGGGCAGTCACCGTGCTGGCCGCCTGGGGAGCCATCCACGCTCTGCAGCTCGCCCGTGCGGTATTGATGCGTCTCGACCCGCAGGGGGTCGCGCGCCAGAATCGGATCAAGCTCTTGGGCAAAGGCAGCGCCTTGCGCAACGCCGCTGCGGCGTTCAGCGCCACGGCCATCGACTTCGCGGTATTTTCCGGACTGGTCCAGGCGAATCTGTGCTCACCACCGATTGCCACGTTCGTGGGAGCCGCGCTGGGCGGGCTGTTCAACTTCACCATCAACCGCAAGTGGACATTTCGGGCCAGCGGCTCCGGCAAGACCATGGCCCGCCGCTACGTGACCGTCAGCGCCACCAGCGCCGCCCTGAACGCAAGCATGGTGGCCGTCTTGATGTGGCTCCCCAATCAGCACGTCGCCGTGGTTTGGGTGGTCGCTCGCGGGCTGGTGTTCCTGGGCTGGAACTATCCGCTGCATCGCGACTATGTGTTCGGGCATTCGGAGGCTTCTAGTTCCCCGTAGCAGCCCTCGGGAACGGTCCGATATTCAACGGGTCCCGGTCAGCATGCGCGTCACGATCGCTTCGCACAACACGATGCATGGCACCTTCTTGGAAGCGCTGCTCGACCATTACAAGCGCCTCGACGCGCAGCTCGGCCTGGACGTCCTTTGTCTACAGGAAAACCTGCCGCTCGACGACTCCCCCGAGACCCAGGCGCACGGCATCGGAAGAAATCTGGGGCCCTTTCACTGCGTGTGTCTGGACGAGTGCCCCGGGCTGGCCACGCTAGTGCGAAGCTCATGGTCCGTACTGGATGCCTTTTTGATAGCGCTGCCTCGGCTGCCTCGCCTCAATCCCCTCGAGCGTCTGTACATCCGAGAAGGTCGCGCAACGCAGAAGTACGCGCTGGTGACGCACCTGGGCCAGCAGGCGGCACGCCTGACGATCGCCAATTTCCACCTGGAGACCGCCGGAAACAACGCGCACCGAACCCGACAGGTGAAGACCATCGCCAGCGCCTTGACCGCTCGCGGACTCGACCAGCCCCTTGTTGCATGCGGGGATACCAACGCCTTCACCTGGTCGAAGACAACCAGCCCACGCGTACTGGAGCTCTTACTCGAGCCACTCCGGCGCTCGACGGGCGCGTCGCTCAGATCCGCACTGGAACCGACGCACTACTTCGCGCGCCAGCGCGAGAACCTACTCACCCATCGGTTGGTGACGCTGCTCGGCGGGCTCGGAATCGACCACCCCCTGCCCTACGACGTGATCTGCTCGAACCTGGCTTGCCTCGAAAGCGGCAGGGTTCCCATCGAGGAGTCCGACCATGACCTCGTGTATGCCAGATTGACGCAGAGCGATTGAAGTCGCTACTCGCAGGCAAGCACGACGTCGCCCTCGATCTCGGTGCCGCAGAACCCTTCTCGCCCGCGCACCGGGTCGAGCTGCACATCTGGCGAGGCAAAGGAGATGCAAGATAACCCTTCGGCGCAGTCGCTGGTGCAGTCGCAGAGCGCGAAGCAGAGGCCGGCGTCCCCCCGGTCGAAAGGATCGAAGAATGGCGCCAGGCATTCCGCAGTCCCCTCGGTGGTGCTGTCCGAACCGCATGCCGGATAGACGCCGAACGCACAGGTCTCGACGCAGCGTTGCGCCTCGCTATCGCAGAAGCCTCGACACTCTTCCGAGCCCGCGTCTGGATCGCAAGGTTCTCCAATCCCCCCGCCCGCAGGCTCGTCGTCGACACACTCGCCAAGGCTCGGATCGCAGAACCGTCCCTCTGGACAATCGCTGTCGGCGCGGCACTTGGGTAAACACACGGGCACCGGAACAGCGCACTCGCTGCCCAGGCAGCCGGCGCCCGTTTGACAATCCGTGTCGGTGGAACAAACGGTGCCCAGGAAGGCGGGCAGCACGTCGCACACCATGTCCGGCCTCTGGGCGCAATCCTGAACACCGTCACCAATTTCGCAGAGAGGCATGCAGTAGGCGCCGTTGTCGCCGAAGCTCAAACAAACCGCGTTGGGACCCACTTCCTCGCAGTCGTCCGTGCACGGCAGCGTGCACAGACCACCTGCTGGACCGCCCTCGGTAAGAGCGCTCGACTCTGCGGTGACACAGATGAGCCCACTGCCACAATCGGCATCGGAATCGCACGGCTGCGCCAGATCGGGATTGTCTGCGGCGCTGCCTCCGCTGCCACCCGCCCCAGCTGCCGAAGTGGACGATGTCGTCGACGCGCTGGTGGTGTTCGACGAATTCCCACCGGTAGCGGTCCCTCCGTCCCCGCCGCTTCCGGCCTCCGAGAAGGCCCCACCTGTCGCTCCCGCACCCATCGCACCGCCGGAGCCACCCGAGCCCTCGGTGCTATCCTCGCCCGAGCTTGTCGACGAAGAGTCGTTGCCGCAGGCGGCAGAGAAAACTGCGAGCAAACCTGCCACGCTCGAAAAGCGCAGAACCGCACCTACTTGACTCATGAAGGACCTTTCTCGGGTGAAGAGCCAGTCTAGCCCAGGTTACAGGCTGAGCGAAAGCGACTGCAGCCCCAGAGCCGAGAAAAGCAAAATCGACAGTTCTCGTTTTCAGTCGCGAAGATCAGGGCCTTCGTGCCCATGGAAACTCACGACCAGACTGATATGTGCCAGCGGAACGCAGCGGTGCAGCGCAGCGCTCCTGGAGGTCTGCGCCCCCCAGCGTCTCCCTATCCAGGCGTGCTGCGAGCCGTCCTGCTCGGGCGCGTTTGCTCGACCCTGGGCGCTGGGTTAGGGACTAGACTCCCATGAAGCAGTGCGAAGGACGTGCGACGCTGGTGATCACGGCGAACGTCACGGGGACGTCGACCAGCTTGGCGCGCCGCCGCGTGTCACTGAGGTGCCACCTTTCCGAGGGTCACGTGGGGCCGCACCAGGATACGGAGCACGCCGAGCAGTGGGAGGGCGACCAGCCCAAAACCCTGTTGCGCTCCGAAGACGACGACTAGCGAGCGCGCCGAGAGGATGAGCGCGCGTGGACACGACTCAGCACTTTTGCGCAGGTTGACATGTCCTCTGTCGATTGTGGTCACAACGCTCAAAAGTAATCACTTCTTGATCTTCAGGCGTTATGCACGAGCCTTCAAATGTTGCGTGTGGGCAAATAGCGACGACTCAGACGAATCTGAAAATTACACACGATTAGCGCAAACTCGTACCACAGGTTGCCAGGTACTGAACGATGGGCGTACGTTGACCGCAGCGAGGCCCCATGCGTTACCGATTGATTCACACAGTTTCGTTAGTGAGCGCCATGTCAACCCTAGGTTTCTTCGCGGCTTGCGGCGGCGACGATTCCGGCGGGGCCGGCTCGACCAACGCCGGCAACGCCTCGAACACCGCGGCCGGCGGCAGTGGTGGAACCTCCTCGAGCGCCGACGGAGGCGACACTCAGGGGACCAGCGCTGGCGGGGCCAGTACTACCGGGAGCGACGCCGCCGGAGCCGGTGGCGCCCCGACCGACAGCACCACCAGCGCCGGCGGCGCGACGACCGGAGCTGGTGGACAACCGGAGCCCTGCGGCGAGCTTGGTCAGGTCTGTTGTGCGGGCAGCGAGTGTACCGCTCCCAACTCGGCCTGCGTGCCACGCGGCGGCGCGGGCAATATTTGCTCGCCCTGCGGCTCGCCGGGCGGCGAATGCTGCCCGGACGACACGTGCTCTGATGGCGCTTGCTGCTTTGGCGACTTGTGCATCGCGGACGGATCTCAGTGCAGTCAACAGGCGGGCAGTTGTGAGAGCGGCAAATGCGAGAGCTGTGGCGGCGAGGACGAGTCTTGTTGCGGCGGCGTGTGCGGTTCCGGTCTGTTCTGTGAGGGCGACAGTTGCGGCTCGTGCGGAGGCAACGGTGAAGCCTGCTGCCCAGCGGCTGCGGGCGAGGCCTGCGACGGCGGAGTGTGCCTGGGAGGTGGGGGCTTGGGCAACGGTGCGGGCACGTGCCACACCGATTGCGGCGACGAAGGGTTGCCCTGCTGCGAGCCCACGGGCGGCGGCATGCGTGGCGGCGGCGATGGCGACGGTTGCGCGGGAGCGCTCATCTGCGACCCGGACGAACAAACCTGCAAAACCTGCGGCGGCAAAGGTGAGGCGTGCTGCGCCGGGCTCGGCAGCGGTTGCGACGACGGGCTCGAGTGCAACGCCGAAGTATGCACGAGCTGCGGAGGCGACGGTGAAGCATGCTGTCCGCGAAATAGCGACCAGCCCCGTTGCGAGGACGACGTCACCTGCGTCCCCGCAGACGGGGATCTCGGTTCCGAGTGCCACGCAGACTGCGGCGCGCTGGCACAACCGTGCTGCGACGTCGTCGGCAGCGACGGCTGCGGTGAGCGGGGGCTCGAGTGCAATGACGACGGCGAGTGCGTGGAATCCGGTCGATGAACCGATCCCAGCGGCTTTTGCGGGTCAGACCCGGGTGACTCGCGAAAGCCACCAGCGGTGCGCCACGTCTCGCAACAGCAGCACCGGAATCAAAAGCGCGTACGGCAAGATCAGCAGCCAGCCTTTCATGGTCACCGGCATGATGAGCTGACGGATCGCCTGTTGGTGAATGCCGCTGCCCGTCCACACTAGATACACGAGCACACAGAGCACAGGGACAGCGAGCTGCGACAGCTGCCGCTTGTACGACGCACCGGAAAGCTGCTCGAGCATCACCAAACGCTGCTCGCGCTTTGCGACCAGCTCCTCGCCCTGGACCATTTCCTGAACGGCCGGAGCATGTGCGATGAAGCGTCGAACGTAGCGCTGGCTCAACCAATAGCCGAGAAACCCAATCAGCGAGGGCCCCAGGATATAGACCACCTTCTCGAGCAGCAGTCGTTGTTGTTGATCGGACAAGATCGTGATCGCGGTCAGGCTGCCAATCATGGCGCCCCCGTAAAGCCAGTTGACCCTGAGTACGCGGAACACGGCGAGCGAGCGCAGAAAGTACTCCTTGCGCGTCCGCACGGAGGCCTCGTCCGCAGGCTGATAAGGCATTCTGAGGGCAGCCAGCATCTCTGCGAATGGGAAGGAGAGCGCGAGCGCGCTCACCACCAACCCCAGCAAGAAGGTGCCCTGGAATACCAGGGTCTTCACGATGTCGAACGGATGCCAGGCCCCGGCCCGCCACTGCGCCCGCACGAAATCGAGCCAGTGGCTGTGCGCGCTGCTCAGGCTCCACTCGAGCACGTCGGTCGTGACGATCGTCGAAAGCAGCACGAGAATGAGAAATACCGGCCACAACGATTCCCAGCGGTGTCGACTCACGAGCAAATGGTACCGATCGATCTTGCGGGCGAACCTCACCTCGGTGGAGAGCAAAAAGAGGTAACCGAAGAGAAAGACCAGAATGGCGATGAGGGCCTGCGCCCATTCAGCACGCATCTGCACCAATACTCGCGGCAACAGCTCCTGGGAGGTGGTCTTACCAAGGGTCGCTCGGTGCACGCTCACGCTGATCAGCTCGACGATGAAGATCAGCTGAAAAAGAGGCGCCACCGCTGCCGCATAAGAACGATGGGCAAGATAGCCGGACACGAAGAGTTCCTGCGAATCCGGGGGGCGAAAGCGGTCGTGGTCCGCCCGGCTCTGGCGAAACGCGTGCACTGCACTCCAGAGAGGATAACCCACTGCGAGCACGAACAAGTACCAACCGGCGGCATTGAGAACCCCCGAGGGGCCGAGCACCAGCACCGCCGACAGCGATTGACCCGTCAAATACCAGATCAGAAAAGCGAACAGAGCTAGCGCGCCGGCGCTCCAAAGAAGGTTTGCCCACCACGAATCGCTCCGGTAATTGACGCCAACTCCCTCGATATAGTTCTGGATGTGCGCCCGCACCTGCGCCAGCGTCAAGGAGCGACGCTCGGGATCCTTTTCGAGCATGCGTAGGGTAAGCTCCTCCAAAGCCTGTGGAGCACTGGGGTTGAGAGCGCTCGGCCGCTCTGGCACCTCCGTCAGCTGACGGGTCATCGTGACCAGCGGGTCCTCGTCGTCGAACGGCACGCGGCCGGTCAACAGCTCGTACAAGACGACACCCAGCGAGTAGATATCGCTGCGCGCGTCGACCGCGGTGCCTTGAGCCTGCTCGGGGGACATGTAGGCCGGCGTGCCCACCACGGTCCCCAACTGCGTCTGCCAGGCGCGCTTTTCAGCCCGGACCGACGAGACGCCTGGAGCACCGTCGAGACTCACCATGGAGGGCCTGGGACTGTTGTCGGGATCCGACGCCATGCGTTCCGAACTGGCTCCCGCCCGATCCATCCGCCCACGAAGCTTCGCCACGCCCCAGTCCATCACCAGCACTTCGCCGAAATCGCCGACCATGATATTGGCCGGCTTGAGGTCGCGGTGAATCACGCCCTTGGCATGCGCATATTCCAGCGCCTGGCATACCTGCAAGAACACGTCGAGCAGTCGTCGAAGGCCGAATTCAGCAAGGGTCCGCTCGTCCCCGTCGTTCTTTTTTTCGAGGATCTCTTCGAGCGACTGCCCGCGAATCAACTTCATCGAGAAGTAAGCGCGGCCCTCGGGGTCGACCCCGAAATCGTGCACGGGAACGACGTTGGGGTGCTCCAGTTGGGCGGTAACTTGGGCCTCTTCGATGAAGCGCGCCAGCTGTTGCTTGGGGAGCTCCTCCCGCGACGCGGGAGCCACCTTGAGGGCGAGTTCGCGACGCAGGCGCGTGTCGCGACCGCGCAGCACGTACCCCATCGCACCCCTCCCCACCTCTCCGATAATGCGAATCCGCCCGTCCCACAACGGTTCTTTGCTCGAGTCGGATGCAGTGGGAGCCGCCACGATCTTCGGATTCGAGGTGAGCGAAATTCGGTCGTGCTCGGAAACCGAGCCTTCGGAAGATGAACGCAGCTCGCGGCGCCCGGAACTGGAGCCAGCAGACTTCTCGCGTCGTTCGCTCATTGGCTAAGTCCTCAGTGTAACAAGCCTTCCGTGTGAAGTCAGTGAGCGAAGAAAACGCTAACTTTTTCACCCCGCGCGACCACAGTATCGCACACCGATGAGCAACGAAGGGCGCACCTGCTGGGCCAAGCGACCAGCAACGGCGTATTTTCACGGTGCGGACGGGCTCGGCCGCCGCTGCCATACGATTCTGCTCCGGTCGGCGCCTTTAGAGACCCGCCGCGCGGCCGTTTCATATCGCATGCGTGGCGCCAATTCGGGGATGGCCGCGCTAGAGCGGTAAGCATGCAACGAAACCTGGCACCAGGGGACAATCTGGGTCGTTACGAGCTGGCCTTTCCTGCGGGCGAAGGCGGCATGGGCCAGGTGTGGGCGGCCAAACTCCGGGGAAGTCAGGGGTTCAGAAAGCTGGTCGCCGTCAAGACGCTGCTCGCGCGCGAGGCGGGTTCCAGCGAGATGCAACGCATGCTGCGAGACGAGGCGATGATGGCCTCGAACATTCGGAGCCCGCACGTGGCAGAGACACTCGACTTCGGCGTCCACGCTGGAATGCCTTACCTGGTGATGGAATGGGTGGACGGTGAGTCCTTGGCTACGTTGCTCGAGGCCACGGCGACTCCACTACCTCTGCGAGCCGTGGTCGCCATTGTCACACAGACTTGCAAGGGGCTCACCGCCGCGCATTCAGCGTGCGGCACCGACGGTAAACCACTCGGCTTGGTACACCGCGACGTATCACCCCCGAATATCCTCATCTGCTATGCGGGCACGGTCAAGCTCGCGGACTTCGGAATCGCCAAACCGTCGGAGAGCAAACCCGACGAGGGTCTGAGGGGCAAATTCGCCTTCATGTCCCCCGAGCAAGTGCAGGGAGGCCCGATCGACGCGCGGACCGACATCTTCGCCCTTTCCGTGCTTCTGTACAGGCTCGTGACCAATCGCTACCCCTTTGCGGGGCGCGACCCGGGAGAGACACTCTGGCAGATCAGCTCGAGCCTGACGCCGCGATCGCCGCGAGCACTGAACGACGCGCTGCCGCCACGCTTCGAAGACATCATCCTCAAGGGCTTGCAGAAAGATCCGAACGATCGCTTTCAGAGTGCCGAGGAGCTCAGAACCGCCATCGAGCGCGCCTTGCCTCCCACGCTGCGCGGCAACGGCGAGGACGTCATCGCCAATCTGATGAAAGAAGTCCTGGGGGAGCGACACAGTCGCCGGCATCAGGCCACGGTGCGTGCCCTCTTGTCGGCCCCACCTGGTCCGATAGATCAAGCCAAGACCCCAACCTTCTCCACGCTGAAAGGCCTGGCGGTCAGCGCCCCGCCCGGCTCGATCGCGACGGTCACGGCGAGTCCGAGTGCGCGCATGAATCCTGCGTTCCGCAGGCGAACCCGCCGTGTCACCCTGTTCGGTCTCGGAGCCACCGTGGCGGTCCTCGCCACCTGGGCCATTGCGATGAGCACGGGGCACTCCGAGCTCGAGCGGGTTCCCGCGGGACGCAGCGAAGACGGGACCGCGCACCTTCCGGAACACGCCGAGCCACAGGATCAATCGAAACAGCGACACCCGCCTCCGGTCGATTCGCCCCACCGGCAGCAGACCCTCGCGCCCGCTCCAACACCCTCGACTTCGGTGACGGGCAAGGTAAGCGCGACCGCGCGGACGAGTGCCGATCGGGCCAGCGGGCCCCCCGCCGCGCGCCCACTCGGCACTGCCACAGACGCCGCAGCACCCAAAGTTTCCCGAAAAGCGCGAACGGTCAGTACGCCAGCGGCGAAGGCCCCTGCTCCGGCGACGCAAGCAACGAACGCCAGACCACCTCCGGACGACCTCAAGGCTCCCTACTGACGCGCGTCCGCCGCACCGGGCCGGCCCGCCGATGACCCACCGTCGGGCACGATTCGAGCAAGCAGGCACCGAGTTTCGTCCTCGTGAGTCGCCTTCCGCACGTTGAACACTGGGCGCTTCGGCATTTCTTCGCTAAGCGAAGGGCATGTTCCGACCGAAGCTCTTCTCCTCGCTGTTGCCGTTGCTCGCAGCCATTGCGGCCTGCAATCCACCGGCGATCGAACCAGCGCCGAAACATGCCACATCCGTCGACTCGGTCGAGCCGGCCCCCGTCATCGTGACCAGCCTGAGCGAGCCCGCGACCTCCGCCGTGGAGCCAGCATCTCCCACCTCTGAGGATCCGATCGAAGCCGCGGTTTCGGCCTCCGATCGATCGGAGGAGGATCGCGCCCTGGACGCACAACGCAAGCCGGTCGAGCTGTTGAAGTTCTTCGAAATCCAGCCTGGCGAGCGAGTCGCGGAGCTCGGTGCGGGGCGAGGCTACACGAGCGAGCTGCTGGCGCGAGTAGTGGGATCCGAAGGTAAGGTCTACGCTCAGAATTCCCCCTTCATTCTCCAGCGATTCGCCCAGCAGCCGTGGAGCGCCCGTCTGCAGAAACCGGTCATGCGAAACGTCGTGCGGCTCGACACGCCCTTCGATGCTCCGTTCCCCGAAGACGTGCGGGACCTCGATGTCGTGCTGGTGGTGCTTTTCTATCACGACACGGTCTGGCAGAAAGTGGACAGAGCGCGCATGAACGAGGCCGTTTACCGCGCCCTCAAGCCAGGCGGCATCTACGGAATTGTCGACCACAGCGCTCGCCCGGGCGATGGACTGGGCCAGACCAAGACGCTTCATCGCATCGAGGAAGGAAAGGTCGTCGAAGAGGTGAAGGCCGCTGGCTTCAAGTTGAAAGAGAGCGCCGATTTCCTCAAGAACCCCGAAGATGCTCGAGACTGGAGCGCCTCGCCCGGCAGCGCGGGAGAGCGGCGTGGAACCAGCGACCGATTCGTACTGAAGTTCGTCAAGCCGAAGCCGGAGTGACGGGGAATGGAAGGACTTGGCCCCGAATCGCGAAAACAGCTGTCCGCCGGCTGGTTTGCGATAAGCTGCCTCCCGATGATTCACGGTTTGAAGTCCGAAATACTCTTGGGTTGCCTTGCCTGGATGAGCATCGGCCTCTCGGGTTGCGAGCAGCTCAAAGCCTTGCGCGAAGCCGGCAAGAAGTCGCAAGTGGCAACGTCGCAACCCACGAGCAGCCCGTCCCCGGCGAAGAACCCCGCACCCGTGCCCGCGCCCAGCCCGGGCGCCCGTACCGAAGACGAAGAGAACACGATTCGCGTGTTCAAGGCAGTGGGCCCCTCCGCGGCCTTCGTGACGCAGAAGCGTGAGGTGTTCGACTACTTCGCCGGCCGCGTCGAAGTGCCGGCGGGGTCCGGCTCGGGCTTCGTCTGGGACGAGCAAGGACACATCGTTACCAACTACCACGTGATCCGCGGTGCTCAGAGCCTGACCGTGACGCTGCAGGACCACTCTTCACACGACGCGGTCGTACGCGGCGCGGAACCTCGCAAGGACATCGCGGTGCTCAAGATAGAGGCTCCCGAAGAAAAGCTCCAACCGATTGCGAAACCCGCCCAACGCCTGAAGCTAGAAGTCGGCCAGAAAGCCATCGCGATTGGCAACCCGTTCGGACTGGATCAAACCCTCACCGTGGGGGTCATCAGCGCGCTGGGCCGTTCCGTCGACGGAGTCGGCGGCGTGACGATCCGCGACATGATCCAGACCGACGCTGCGATCAATCCCGGCAACTCCGGCGGGCCCCTCTTGAACTCGCAAGGACAGCTGATCGGCATGAATACCGCTATCTACAGCAAAAGTGGCACCAATTCGGGAGTCGGCTTCGCGGTGCCCGTGTCGATCATCATGCGCATCGTGCCCCAGATCATCCGCACCGGCAAAGCGGAGCAAGTGGGGTTAGGAGTGCGTGTCGACAACGACCAGCGCTTCGAGCGCCAGCTGGGCGTGCAAGGCGTCGCGGTCATCTCCGTTCAGGAAGGGTCGCCAGCTGCGGCGGCAGGTTTGCGCGGCATGACGCTGGAAAGGCACGGTATCGTGCCCGGCGACATCATCGTGGGCATCGACGAAGAGCGGATCAAAAACTACGATGACCTGTACAACACGCTCGACAAGCACAAGCCCGGCGACAAAGTGAGCGTGCGCGTGCTGCGCGGCAAGCAAGTCACCACCCTGAACATCGAGCTGATCCGAGTCCAGTAGTGGAGCCCGCGACAAGACTCGTGCCAGCACGTGGGACGCGGCATGGCGGCCAGCTGTAGGGAAATTCCAACCTTTTCTTGCTAGAGGCGGTCCGCGGCCGCGGCAGGCTGCGCCCAGGCGAAACCTACCCGGAACCGCCGCGATACTACCCGCTCGGCGTGCCTCAAATATGCCCGGAGGGGGTGGCGCACGGGCGGTGGCCTCGGGTAGGCTCCGAGCCGCCCCCTGCGGCCGTAGCGGCCCTACGACGGCCCCCAGCCTACGACGGTAGCCCCCAAACAGCGGAGAGTGACAATCCAGTGTGCGGAATATGCGGACAAATAACCTTTGACAATTCCCCTGCCTCGCTCGAGGCGCTGGCGCGCATGAGCGAACGCCTCGCGCCACGCGGACCGGACGGCGACGGTGTCGTGGCCTACGGCTCGCACGCGCTCGCACATCGCAGGCTCAAGATCATCGATCTGTCCGAGCGCGCGCGCCAGCCCATGGTGGATGCCGAACTCGGCCTCAGCATCGTCTACAACGGCGCCATCTACAACTACCCCGAGCTGAGACAAGAGCTCACCCAGAAGGGTTACAGGTTCTTTTCTTCCGGAGATACAGAGGTACTGCTCAAGGCCTACCACGCCTGGGGCGCGGACTTCGTGAAGAAGTTGAACGGCATGTTCGCATTCGCCATCGTCGAGCGCGATAGCGGTCGCGCTTTGCTGGGCCGCGATCGACTGGGCATCAAGCCGCTCTACTATTCCGAAGGCCCAAAGAAGCTCAGCTTCGGCTCGACGCTGCCCGCGGTGCTGGCGAGCGGCGATGTGGACAGGAGCCTCGACGCAGTCGCCCTGCACTACTACATGAGCTTCCATTCGGTGGTACCGCCGCCGCATACGCTACTCCGCGGCGTGAAGAAGCTGCCGCCTGCAACAGTCATGTGGGTGGAGCCGGACGGTAGCACACGCCAGGAGAGCTACTGGTCCACGGACTACGGCGTTCGAAGCGCCGATCGGGACGTGGGTTTCGAGGAATGGAAGGAACGAACGCTCGAGGTGCTGCGGCGTTCGGTGAAGCGGCGCCTGCTGGCGGATGTCCCCGTGGGCGTTCTGCTGTCGGGTGGACTGGATTCGAGTCTGGTCGTGGGCTTGTTGGCCGAAGCTGGGCACAACCATATCGAGACTTTTTCGATCGGTTTCGAGTCGGTGGGGCAGGAAAAAGGCGACGAATTCCAGTACTCGGATATCGTCGCACAACGCTTCGAGACCAAGCATCACCGCATCTTCGTGGACTCGCAGCGGGCGTTGCCGGCTCTGCTGCGCACGATCGAATCGATGAGCGAGCCCATGGTCAGTCACGACAATATCGGCTTCTTTCTTTTGAGCGAGGAGGTGAGCAAACACGTCAAGGTCGTCCAGAGTGGCCAGGGTGCGGACGAGATCTTCGCTGGGTACCACTGGTATCCTCCCATGCTCACCAGCCAGAATCCTCTACGAGACTACGCCCGCCACTTCTTCGACCGAGACCACGAAAAGATGGGCGAAGTCCTCGAAGAGGCCTGGCTGAGTGATGACTTCAGTCAACGCTTCGTGAGCGAACATTTCGATTGAGCGGGAGCTCCGGAGCCGATCGACAAGGCACTGCGCATCGATTCGACGGTCATGTTGGTGGATGACCCGGTCAAGCGCGTGGACAACATGACCATGGCCTGGGGGCTCGAAGCCCGTGTGCCCTTCCTCGACCACGAGGTGGTCGAATTCGGCGCCAGCGTACCTGGCAAGTTCAAGGTTCCCGAAGGCGGAAAGTACGTGCTGAAGGAAGCAGCGCGCCAGGTGATTCCCCACGAAGTCATCGACAGGCCCAAAGGCTACTTCCCGGTGCCGGCATTGAAGTATCTGCGGGGCCAGTACCTCGACTTCGTGATGGACACGCTCGGCAGTGAGCAAGCCAGGTCGCGCGGTTTGTTCAGGCAGAAGTACGTGGACCGATTGCAGAAAGATCCGTCGGCCCATATCACGCCGCTCGGGGGTTCCGAGTTGTGGCAAATTGCCCTGTTGGAAATGTGGCTGCAACAGCACGTCGACGGAGCAAGTTAGTGCCCGAACGCCGCCAAAGACAGCAGCATCGAGTTGTGCGAGACAACTTGAGCTCCCTGAATCCGTGGAAGAATCCGCTCTTCTCCCAGGATGCCACCATACCGAACAACGTGATCGTCGACTGCGGTTGGGGGCGCCTCCTGTTCGGACACACCTTCGAGTCCAATCAGGCGCTGGCGGACACCTTACGGCGCGAGGCAGCCAGCCGGCGCGACATCGCCATGTACATCGGCGATCCGCACGTGGTCCTGGCCCTGGCTCCCCAAGAGCTGTTCTTGGACCCCTCCCACACATACCGCCTTCACTTCGAAAACTACCGCACCCAGGATGCCGGCGCGCCGAGCTACCGCGTGCGGAAGCTGCAGAGCCTGCACGACGCCGAAGGCGTGAATCGAATCTACACGCAGCGCAAGATGGTGGAAGTCGACCCGAAGTTCATTGTCGACGAGCGGCGCGGCGGCTGCCTCACCTACTTGGTGGCCGAGGATGCCCAGTCCGGTCAGATCATCGGCACTGTCACCGGCGTAGATCACGTCGATGCTTTCAAAGATCCGGAACGAGGCTGCAGCCTGTGGGCACTGGCGGTCGACCCGCAGACCACGCATCCGGGCGTGGGGCATGCCTTGGTGGTGCACCTACTGGAACACTACATGACGCGCGGTCGAAGCTATATCGACCTGAGCGTGATGCACGACAACCGGCAAGCCATCAGCTTGTACGAAAAGCTCGGGTTCTCGCGAGTTCCCGTATTCTGCGTCAAGACGAGAAATAGCTTCAACGAGCCTCTTTTCGTGGGCCAGGAGTCGGACTCTCGACTCAACCCGTACGCGCAGATCATCACGCGTGCTGCGCGTCGCCGAGGAATTTCCGTCGAGGTGATCGATGCCGAGCAAGGCTACTTCGACCTGCACTTCGGAGGTCGGTCCATCTCTTGCCGTGAATCTCTTACGGAGCTGACGAGTGCCATCGCGATGAGTCGCTGTGATGACAAACGGGTCACCCGCCGGTTGCTCACGCGCGTGGGCGTTGCGATGCCGGAACAGGCCGTCGCGGGCACGCCGGCTGAAAATGAAGCCTTCCTGATACAACACTCGTCCGTGGTCGTGAAACCCGCGCGAGGAGAGCAGGGGCGCGGGGTCAGCGTGGGCATAGACAACACCACCGACCTGAAGCGCGCCGTCGAGGCGGCTTCGGAACTCTGCGAAGCCGTGCTCATCGAGCAGATGGTGAAGGGCCACGACCTCAGAATCGTGGTGGTTGACTTCCGAGTGGTCGCAGCCGCCATTCGGCGCCCCCCGGAGGTGGTGGGTAACGGCGACCTCACGGTGCTCGAGTTGATCGAGAAGCAGAGCCGGCGCCGACGTGCCGCCACTGGTGGGGAGAGTCAGATCCCCATCGACAGCGAAACCGAGCGCTGCGTCGGCGAAGCCGGCTATCAGCTCACGGACAAGCTGCCCGCCGGGAGAGTCATTGTCGTGAGAAAGGCTGCCAATTTGCACACCGGTGGTACCATTCACGACGTGACCGACAGCCTGCACCCCAAGTTGGTCGAGGTAGCCAAGCGCTCTGCCGAGGTACTGGACCTTCCGGTCGTCGGCCTTGACCTGATCGTTCCCTCGGTCCACAAATCCCAATACTGGGTCATCGAAGCGAATGAACGACCGGGGCTAGCCAACCATGAACCACAACCCACCGCAGAAAGATTCATCGATCTGCTATTCCCCCAAACGGTGAGCCAAGCATGACGGCTACAGTCACTCGTGTTGCACCAGAAAAGCAGATAAAGCGACTAGAGATTGACACCGACTATTTGGTCAAGACGCTCCTGGCGCTGCTGGAAATTCCGAGTCCCTCCGGATACACGGACCGGATTGTGCATTGGGTGGGCGAGGAGCTCACGCGACTCGGCATCTCGTTCGAGCTGACGCGCCGCGGAGCCATTCGCGCCAACCTGAGAGGCGACCATGCCCTACCCGCCCGCGCGATCGTCAGTCATCTGGACACGCTCGGCGCGATGGTGAAATTCAAGAAGCCGAACGGCCGCCTCGAAGTCGTGCCGATCGGCTGCTGGTCGAGTCGGTTTGCCGAGGGCTC
Source organism: uncultured delta proteobacterium (assembly GCA_963809955.1). Classification (GTDB taxonomy): domain Bacteria; phylum Myxococcota_A; class Polyangia; order Polyangiales; family Polyangiaceae; genus JAICQQ01. The sequence goes on along the minus strand of CAWELQ010000018.1, from coordinate 158,557 downwards.
GCGAGTGACGGTGTTCACCGAGACCCACGGACCGAAGCGGGGCACCGTGCTGCCGTTGAAGGCATCGGGGCACACTTTCAACGACGAAATCGACACCCAGCCCGTCAGCTGGGACAATGTCGAAGTCCGTACGGACGACTTTGCGACCTCCGCTGAGGAACTCAGCACGCATGGCTTCGCCATTGGCGACTACGTCGCGTTCGATCCCATGACCGAGCTGTCGAACGGCTTCATCGTGTCCCGACACCTGGACAACAAGGCCGGAGTTGCCAGCATGCTGGCGGCCGCCAAGTCGGTACTCGACGCCAAGGCGGACGTTCCCATCGATTGCCACCTTTTGTTCACCATTTCCGAGGAAGTGGGCACGGGCGCTTCGGCCATTCTGCACGGGGACGTGGCGGAAATGGTCGCCGTCGACAACGCAACCCCCGCGCCGGGTCAAAATTCTCGAGAGCGCGGCGTTACCATTTCCATGAAAGACGAGACCGGGCCTTTCGACTACCACCTGACCCAAAAGCTGCTGGGCCTCTGCCGCCGCTTCGGCATCGAGCATCAGCGCGACGTCTTCAAATACTATCGCTGTGACGCTGCCTCGGCACTGGAGGCCGGCAACGATATGCGTGTGGCCCTCGTCTGCTTTGGCGCCGATGCCTCACATGGCTACGAGCGCACCCACACCGAAGGGCTGACCGCCCTTTCAGAACTGTTGGCACTCTACGTTCAGAGCGACCCGACCTTCCAGCGCGACAGAAAGCCGCTTGCGCCGCTCAAGGGTTTCCCCTTGCAGCCAGACTGAGCTAGCACCGCGAGTCGGTCAGCCATCGTGGGCCGACCCGGCGTGCGGCCCCAGCATTAGCTCCGGCCTCACGGCGCTGTCGAACTGCTCTTCGCTGACCAACCCGCTGGCAAGCGCCGCCTGCCTGAGCGTGATGTTCTGGGCGTGAGCGTTTTTGGCGATGCGCGACGCAGCATCGTAGCCAATCAGCGGGCTGAGCGCGGTCACCAGCATCAGACTCTGTTCTACGAAGTGCTGGATCCGCTCCGGACGCGCCTGGATACCTGTCACCAGGTGCTTTCTGAAACTGTCACACGCATCGGCTAGCAGGCGCGCGCTACCCAGGAAGTTGTGAGCGAGGAGGGGCTTGTAGACGTTGAGCTCGAAATTGCCACTCGCCCCCGCAATGTTGATGGCAACGTCGTTGCCGAATACCTGCGCTGCACACATGGTGAGGGCTTCGGCCTGCGTGGGGTTTACCTTGCCCGGCATGATGGAGCTGCCGGGTTCGTTGGCGGGAATGCTGATCTCGCCGAGTCCGCAGCGCGGTCCCGAAGCAAGCCAGCGCACGTCGTTGGCGATCTTGGTCAGCGATGCCGCCAGGGTCTTCAACGCGCCGTGGGCGAAGACGATGGCATCGTGCGCGGCCTGAGCCTCGAACTTGTTGGGCGCGCTCTCGAGAGTGACTCCCAGGTACTGGCTGAGCCGCCGCGCCACGCGCTCGGCGTACTCGGGATGCGTGTTCAACCCGGTCCCTACCGCGGTCCCTCCCAGGGCCAATTCGCTCAGGTGAGGCAGCGCGCTCCTCACGTGCTCGACTCCGTGTTCCAGCTGTGCGCACCACCCGCTCATTTCTTGGCCCAACGTGAGCGGCGTTGCGTCCTGCAAATGGGTACGCCCCATCTTGATGATCCCCGAAAACTCCTCGGCCTTGTCGCTGAGCGCCTGGCCGAGTGCACTGACCTTGGGAATCACCTCGTCCTTCAACGCCCCCAGGCATGCCAGGTTCATCGCCGTCGAGAACACATCGTTCGACGATTGACCGAGATTGACGTGGTCATTGGGGTTGAGCTTGCGATTCCGTCCGCGCTGCCCACCCATCAGTTCGCTGGCCCGGTTGGCGATCACCTCGTTCACGTTCATGTTCGTCTGCGTGCCGCTGCCGGTTTGCCAAACGACCAGGGGGAACTCGGCCCAATGTCGACCGGCGATGATCTCGTCCGCCGCGCGGGCTATGGCGTCACCGAGTTCGGCAGGCAGCCTACCCAGCTCGACGTTCACGCTCGCCGCCGCCTTCTTGATGGTCGCCAAGGCTCGCAGCACCTGCCTGGGCATCAGTTCCGTAGAGATTCTGAAGTTGTCCAGACTGCGTTGAGTCTGCGCACCCCAGAGACGACTCTCCGGCACCTGGACTTCTCCCATGGCATCCACTTCGATACGCCTGCCGTCGTTCATACCCAATGGCCTGACACGCCCGGGGGACATTGGAAAGCCGCACGAAGGCATGCTGAGAGCCCGGCTGCCGGCCGACTGGGCACTCGGATCTGGACACCTGAACTTGCGTCCACACGATCGGTGCAGACCCGCGACGGGATATCAGGCGGCGAGCAGCGGCCTCCGAACGGATGATCAGCAAGAGTCACCCGCATATTTTGCAGCAGACTATGCTAACTCCACACGACATGGACGCGGAACAGAGCTGGTTCAAAGACGCAGTGCTTTACGAGGTCCGCCTGAGGTCCTTCTACGACGCCGACGGCGACGGAATCGGCGACTTTCGCGGTTTGACCGAGAAGCTCGACTATTTGGTCGACCTCGGCGTCAACACGATTTGGCTGCTACCGTTCTATCCGTCTCCATTGAAAGACGATGGCTACGATATCGCTAACTACAAGGCTGTCCATCCCTCGCTTGGCACGCTGAAGGACTTCAAGGCTTTCCTGAAAGCGGCGCATGCGCGAAACCTGCGGGTGGTGACCGAACTAGTCCTGAATCATACCTCGGATCAGCACCCGTGGTTTCAGCGCGCGCGCAACTCAGCGAGCGGCTCTCGATATCGAGACTTCTACGTGTGGACCGACGACCCCAACAACTACGCGGACGCGCGCATCATCTTCCAAGACTTCGAGACGTCCAACTGGACTTGGGATCCGGTGGCCAGGGCGTACTTCTGGCATCGCTTCTACTCCAATCAGCCCGACCTGAACTTCGCCAACCCCGAGGTTCAGAAGGCCATGCTGGGCGTCGTCGATTTCTGGTTCGAGCTCGGCGTCGACGGACTGCGCCTAGATGCAGTTCCGTACTTATTCGAAAGAGAAGGCACCAACTGCGAGAACCTGCCCGAAACCCATGCCTTCCTCAAGAGTCTGCGCAAACACGTCGATCGCAAGTTCAAGAACAAGATGCTACTGGCTGAAGCCAACCAGTGGCCCGAGGATGCGGTGGCCTACTTCGGCGCTGACGATGAGTGCCACATGTGCTTCCACTTCCCGATCATGCCGCGCCTGTTCATGGCGCTGAGAATGGAAGACTACTACCCGATCGCGGACATTCTCGAGCAGACTCCGGCCATCCCGGACGGCTGCCAATGGGCGGTGTTCCTCAGAAACCACGACGAGCTGACACTCGAAATGGTTACTGACGAGGAGCGTGATTACATGGTCGACGCCTATGCTGCAGATCGCAGCGCGCGCATCAATCTAGGCATACGGCGCCGGCTGGCTCCCCTGCTCGAGAACAACAGGCGCCGCATCGAACTGATGAACGGCCTCTTGTTTTCTCTGCCTGGCACCCCAGTATTGTACTACGGCGACGAAATAGGCATGGGTGACAACGTGTATCTGGGCGATCGCGACGGCGTTCGAACCCCCATGCAGTGGAGCGGGGATCGCAACGCTGGCTTTTCGCGAGCGAACCCACAAAAGCTGGTGCTCCCCCCGGTGCAAGATCCCGAGTACCACTACTCGGCGGTCAACGTCGAAGCCCAACAAGCCAACGAGAGCTCGCTATTGTGGTGGACGAAGCGCATCATCTCGCTGCGCAAACAGTTTCGGGCCTTCGGGCGCGGCAGTTTCGAACCGATGGTCTCGAGCAACCGGCGCGTCCTGGCGTTCTTGCGCCGCTATCAGGACGAAGTCGTGCTCGTCGTAGCCAACCTGTCGCGCTTCGCCCAATACGTCGAGTTGGACTTACGCGAGTTCGCCGGGATTCGCCCCCGGGAGCTCTTCGGCAACGTCGAGTTCCCGGAGATTGGCCAATGGCCCTACCTGATCATGTCCGGTCCACATGGGTTCTTCTGGTTTTCCCTGGGGGGGCACCGCGAAAGCCACGAGCCCAACCTGCTCGACCCAGCAGTCGTCGTGAACGTCAACGCCACCTGGGACGAAGCCCTCAAGGGACGCGCACGACAACGCTTGATCGACGCCCTCTGGGATCGGTTGCCCAGCTACCGCTGGTTCCGCGGCAAAACGCGCAACATTCGCCAGCTCAAGCTGCTAGATAGCGTGATTTTGGACAAGCAGCGCCAACTCGTGTTCACCGAGGTCAGCTATACTCGTGGCGACCCCGAGCTCTACGCGATCCCGCTGGGGTTCTACCAGGGGGATCCGACGGAGCACGCGCTGCTCCGGCTGCACGTCAGGCAGTCCACGACGGACGGCTACATCGCCGAGTGCTCGCGTGACCCGGTCGTGGCCGGAGCGCTTCTGTCCAGTTTGGTTTCCGGGAAGAAGCTACGCGGCAAGAGCGTGCAGATTTCCGGCAAGGCCGCCCCCGAGCTGAAAAAGCTGAGGGGAACCCAGCTGCCCGAGGCTCGCAGCCTCGGCGTCGAGCAGACGAATACCTCCTACGTGTTCGGGGACCTCGTCGTCGCCAAGCTCTTGCGCCTCGTGGAAGAGGGGCAAAGCGTCGAGCTCGAGGTGCTGGATCATCTGCGCGCGGTGGGCGATTCCGAAGCCGTCCCACACCTGATGGGACATCTTGAGCTCCAGTTCGAGGACGGGCGCGAAGCCACGCTCGGCATCGTGCAGAACTTCGTCCCCAATCACGGCGACGCCTGGTCCGTGACCCTCGACGCCGTCGCGCAGTTCTACGACCACGTTCTGGTGTTGCCAGAGCAGAGTAAACCGCCCCGCCTGGGGCGCGGCGTGCTGGACCTGATGGGAACCCGGCCCGAAGAGGAGATTGCCGGCCTGATCGGCCCCTATCTGGCGCTCAGCGAGCTGCTCGGTCGGCGCACTGCCGAGCTGCACACGGTGCTCTCCAAAGACAGCGGCAACCCGGACTTCAGACCCGATCGGTTCGAACCCCTGTCCAAACGAGCCTTCTATCAGTCCTTGCGCAACCTGGCCTCCAAGGCTTTCGACGAGCTGCGCGCTGCCATGCCGGGATTCGCTCGCCCGGCGCGCGACCTCGCCAAGCAGCTGATCAAGCGCGAGCGCGAGCTCAGAGAGCGCCTGAATCGCGTGCGGGATACGGAGCTCAAGGGGCTCAGGATTCACGTGCATGGCGACTATCATCTGGGCCAGGTCCTGTACACGGGGCGGGACTTCGTCATCATCGATTTCGAGGGCGAACCCGCCCGATCCCGCTCGCACCGGCGCGCACTCCGTTCGCCCATCGCGGATGTCGCAGGAGTGCTGCGTTCCTTCCACTACGCTGCGCACGTTCCCCTGCGCGACGAGTCTCGCAGCCACCTCAGAGATCAAGATGTCGCGGTCCTGAACAACTGGGCAAAGGTCTGGCAACAGTGGGTATCGGTGGCGTTCGTGGACAGCTACCTCGAGGCGATCAAACCTACCGAGCTTCTGCCGGAAGACCCGGCAGAAATTGATGTTCTACTCAACGCCTATCTGATCGAAAAAGCGCTCTACGAGTTGATCTACGAGCTCAGTCACAGGCCAGACTGGGTGGTCATTCCGATTCTGGGTATCCTGGACCTTTTGGATAGCCCGGTGCGCTGAGTAACGTGCCTTCGCGAGGGGCGGCGGTGCTCGCCCAGCCTCAGCAGGCGCTGGATTCCGCGTCCGCGTCCGCCTCTGCCATCATCGCCTTCAACCGCTTCATGGCGCGGCCGTGCAACTGCGAGACCCGAGCATCGGTAACCTTCAGCTCGGCACCCAAGTCACGCAGCTTGAGCCCCTGCAGGTGGTGGCCCAAGATGATGCGCCGCTCGCGCGCCGGAAGCTGTTCGAGAGCGGCAACCAGGCGCTCCCCGAACGCCTTTGCCGCGAGGAAGTCCTCCCCGTTCAGCGCTGGCTCTCCATCCGTCAGCTGCGACTGATCCCCTTCACCGAGGTCGTCGAAGAAGACGACGCCAACCTTCGGTTTCTCGTCGTTCTGCGTGCGTTGGGTGACCGCGGCCCGCATCCGCCTGGGGAGCCAATCCTGGGCGCGCAATTCGTCGTACACAGCGCCGCGTATCCGCACCCCCGCGTAACGTTGGAAATGTTCGTCGGGCAGGTCGCCACAGCGACGAATGGCATCCCACAACCCGCCGAGGCCAGCCGCGATCAAATCATCGACCAAGATGTGCCCAGGCACCCGCCGCAGAATTCCGCCCACGATCTTTTTGACCATGGGGGTATGCCGCTTGAGCAGCCTGTCGACCTCCGACGGACTGAGACCGCGCGCTTCCGTGTCTCGGCGCGCGGCAAGCGGGCGAACTGTGTGGGGTCGGCACGGGCGCGAGGCTCGCGCTGGCTGAGCTGGAGGGATGCTGTCACCGATCCGCTCCGGAACGCGCGCGTTGGTGCTACGCATGCGAGGCAAGAGAGTGTCGCGTGGAACCGGCGGGGGGCGCAGGCTGAAATGGGTCACGTTGCCGCCCGTAAGCGCTGCTCGAGAAAACGAGGCGACCGAGGGGGAGTGAGACGCGGGCTGGGCCGGAGCGCACGAGCCAGGTGCCTCTGAATAGAGTCCAACAAAGTCTTCGCAGGCCGAGTTTGGAAGAGGCATTATCGACGACATTAAGATCTCCGTTCCATTGCTGGTGACCAGGGCCGGGTTGACCCATCTGTTCGACTAGTCGCGCGCGTCGCTGATTGAGACGTCTGGGGCACTTTCTGTCAGTGGCGACACACCTAGAAAATATTAACGCAGGCAGAGTTTATTTTCGAGACACAATCGCAATGTATTCGGTTTGTGAGTGCACATGTGCGACGACCTGAGTCGCGACCCGATTGTTAGCTCCCGTGTAGCTGCTTGGATCACGCTGGTCGCCGTGCCATGCCGCGCCATATCCAGCGGAATTTCCCAGCAGAAAACGACGTTCGCAGAGACGCGCAGCGCGCTTTCGCGACCAGGAACGACACACTACCAGGCTGTGCTACACCCGCCCTCTTGTGCGTTCGGCAGATCTGAGTCGATGTAGGCTACCCTACTTCGAAGGAAGAGCTGTCATCAGAGGCCCCAAGCGAATCGGGGCGCTGGGCTAGAGCTCCGAAGCCAGAGACCAGATCAAATAAGGAGGGAGGGAGGGCCTGACCAACCGGTAGCTTCGAGCGCAGCCTCGGGCCCTCGCAGGGCCGAGACCGAGGCAAAGCGACCCATTCAGTCGTCACCCCTCTAGGCGCTCTCGTCATCGGCCAGTTCGTTGATCTCCGCTTCGATGGCTTCCCATTCTTCCATCAAGCGTTCGATGCCCCGGTCGAGCTTCGCCTTCTTGGCCTCCAGCGCCTCTATCTGCTTGTTGGGAGTCTCCATGTAGAAGTTCGGTTCTGAGTACTTCTTCAGGATCTGCTCGCGCTCGTGCTCGAGGCCTTCGATCTCGCTCATCAACGCATCTCGGCGTTTGGGCAGCGCATTCTTGCGGTTCTTGCGGCGTTTGCGCTCTTCCCAGCTCAAACCGGCGCCCGCAGCGGTGTTCGGGCGTTTCTCCTTCTTCGCCTTGAGGGCGACCGCATCGATGTCCAGGTGGTCGTCGCCCTGGCGCTCGAGATACTCATCATAGCGCCCTTTGAAGTCGACGAAGCCATCAGCCGTGAGCTCGATGATGCGAGTCGCAAGCTTGCCCACGAAGTAGCGGTCGTGAGAGACGAAGATCAGAGTTCCGTCGTAAGACTCGAGCGCCTCGCCGAGCGCCTCGATCGTTTCGAGGTCCAGATGGTTCGTCGGCTCGTCGAGGATCAGCACGTTGGGTTTCTCCACCGCCAGACGAGCAAAGACGACGCGCGCTGCCTCCCCACCGGAAAGGGCGGCGACGCTTTTGTTCACCTCGTCGCCGCTGAACAGCATTCTGCCAAGTTGGCCCCGGACATAGTTCGTGGGCTCTGTCGGGCAGGCCTCCCAAACGAAGCTCAGTGGAGTCAGCTTCTCGTTGTCGAGCAACTCGTGGTGGTCCTGCGCGAAATAGCCAAATTCCGCAGCGTGCCCCCATTCGAAGCACCCCGAATCAGGGGCCACTCTTCCCACGATGATCTTGAGAAGAGTGGATTTACCGACACCGTTGGCGCCAATGAGGGCCACCCGTTCGCCGCGGCGAACCTCGATGTTGACGTCGCTGAGCACGACGCGCTCGCCGTACGACTTGCCGATGCCCTCGAGCGCAAGTACGTCGCGCCCGCTGGGACGACGCTGCTCGAACTTGAAGCGCGGCGCCATCCTGGAGCTCTTCGGCAGTTCCTGGATTTCTATCTTTTCTATCTGCTTGACCCGACTCTGGGCCTGGCGGGCCTTACTGGCCTTGTAACGAAACTTCTCGATGAAGGCCTTCTTCTCGGCGATGATCTTCTCGCTACGCGCAATCTCCGTTTCCTTGCGCTCTCGCGTCGCCTGCTTCTGCTCGAGAAAGCTCGTGTAGTTGCCGGCGTAGTCGATCACGGTCTGGTAATCGACGTCGAGAATTCTGGTCGCGACCGCATCCAGGAAGCGGCGGTCGTGCGAAATGATCACGGCGCACCCTCTGTAGCTACCCAGGAAATTTTCCAGCCAGCGAATCGAAAGAATGTCGAGGTGATTCGTCGGCTCGTCCAGAAGCAAGATATCGGGGCGCGATACCAGCACCTGCGCGAGCAGCACACGGAGCTTGAATCCGCCGGACAGAGTGCCGAGTGGGCGATCCAGAATCGTATTTTCTAGCCCCAAGCCTACCAGTACCTCGCGTGCGCGGGATTCGAGCGTATAGCCATCCCCATGGGCGATGACCTCGTTGAGGGCAACGATTCGCTCCGCATCGGGCTCGGGTTCCTCGCTCAGTCTATCGTGTTCGACCAGAGCATCGAAAACCTCGCGGTCCCCGCGCATGGCGACATCCACGATGCGCTCGGAATCCTCGGTGAAGCGGTCTTGCCTGAGTACCCCCAGGCGCAGGCTCTTGCCGAAGGCCACGGTTCCGTCGGCCGGCTCGTCCCCCGCGAGTATCTTGAGCAGCGTCGTCTTTCCACTACCGTTGGCCCCCACCAAGCCGTAGCGCTCGCCAGGGTTCAGCTGCAAGCTGACCCCTTCAAACAAGGTTTTTTGCCCGAAGTTCTTGCTCAGGCCCGACAGCGTGATCATCTCCGGCGGGTTGCTACGCCGAAGTACGTCCCAGGGCAACCCACCACGCCTGATTCTTGGGCGGTCGGCGCAAGCGTCGGTCTCGTCGGGCGAGCTGGATCAAGCGGCCGCGCGCCGCTCCGCTTCGCCGCGAGCGCCCTTGACCGCCTGCGCCGCAGCGCGCTTGACCGTCTTGAGCACGGCCGCGCGCGGCACCGGGAGCTTCAGATCCAGCACCAATTCGGCGGTGAGCTGGGTCCAGCTCGGCTCCAGTGCCTCGATGCGCCAGGTCACGTCCAGCCGCTTCACATTGCCCTTGACCATCTTGCCGCGTACCACCAGGGCGTTGCCTTCTCGAAGCGGCGGCGGAAAGCGGATCACGGCCCAGATCTTGGTGAGACCGTGCAGTATCGGGATTTCGAGCCTGAGATCGGTTACTTCGGCCGAGTGACCAACCACCCGAGCACGCTCGAACTGCTTGATGAAATGCGCGTAGGCAGCAAAGTCCGTGATCACCCCGCGCACAGTGGCTCGAGATGCCTGAACGCCGCTGCGCGCCGCCCCCGCGCGCAAGTCACTCCCGGGCACATTGCGCTCGAAGCGCTCGACTTTGCGGCTATGCACTGCCGCAAAGCCGGTGCTGGGGAGCAACACGAGCCCAGCCGAGCAGAGCAGGGCGCGGCGAGAAAGAGTGGCACGCACTCTGGGTTCGCCATCAGGCGAGCGTTGGTGCGTTGCGCGAACCAAGGAGGTTCGGGGGTCGGGTAAGAGGCTGCAAGAAGTGGGCATATCGACCTTTGGCTCGTGGGCACCTGCCATCTAGCAGGACCCGTGCCCACCGGAAACCGTGTGGTGGGTCGGTGATGGACAGAGAGGGACGAGCCGCCAAGTTCGCTTCGATTCTCGATAGTAAGAAGGTTGGGCTCTCCCATGGGGCGGTTGGCACGAGTCGCACGGAGCAGGTGCGCTGTGAATCGGCTGTCACACGGCGACGCAAAATCCGAACACGTTCAGCGAGGCGAGCGACGCTTCTTGCGCTTGCCCGCGGGGTTCGAGGGCGGACCGGAGCCTTTGGCTTCGAAAACTGGATACGCCTTCTGAATGGTGCCCACCAGCTGGGCAAACGCGTGCGCGAGCGGCGAGCGGCGGCGCCACACCAAGGCCACGGTGCGGTGCGGGGCGGGCTCTTCGAATGGGCGAATCGTCAGCTTGGTCCGCTGCGTCTCGGTGGGCACAGCCAGCTGGGGAAGCAAGGTCACGCCGGCACCGGCAGCGACCATCTGAGTCAGCGTGGTCAGACTGGTGGCCCGGAATTCCAGTTCGGCTGCATTGGCGTCCGCGCAGATCGCTAGCGCTTGATCACGAAAGCAATGCCCATCGTCGAGCAAGAGCACACCGACGTCCCTGAGCTCGGAGGGCTTGGCGGGCGAGCGCTTGCAGCCAAGCGGGTTGTCGGGCGGCGCTGCGATCACGAAAGGGTCGACGGCGATTACTCCCTGCTCGACGTCACCCAGCTCCGACTCGAGTGCGACGATGGCGGCGTCGAGCCCGCCAGCGGCCAGGCTTCGCGCCAGAACCTCGGTCTTGTCCTCGACCCACAAAAGGGTGAGCGCCGGATAGGCCCTGCGCAGCGCCGGTGCGATGCGGGGCAACAGGTAGGGGGAGATCGTCGGGATGATTCCGATGCGCAGGGCACCCATCAGGGGGTTGCCGGCTCTGCGGGCCGCCTCTACCAGGTCGTCGGTCTCCCGCAAGACAGCACGAGCTCGTTCGATGAGCTGCGCGCCTGCCGCGGTCACCAAAACGCGTCGACGGTCCCGCTCGAACAGGGCCGTGCCCAGCACCTCTTCCAGGTGAGCAATCTGGGCGCTCAGTGCGGGCTGCGAAACGTGGCAGTGCTCGGCCGCCTTGCGAAAGCTCAGAGCTTCGGCAACGGCGACCGCATACTGCAACTGGCGCAGTGAAAAGGCATGCGGCTCGAGTGACATGATAGATAAATACTATCAAATTCTATAAAAGCCAGCCAGATATCAATCAGCGATCAGCCAGATCGGGAGCACGCCCCTGCCACGAAGGCCCTCAACATGAAGGGGGCGCCTCACCACTCGGTCGGCGCCCTGGAGTGCGCCTGCGTGCGCCTGCGCGAGCCCGCGAGCCCGCGGCGCGCGAGCCACCCGAAAAAGCCAATGACCACCAACCCAAGCGGCCCCGAACCAGAAGAACCGGAACACGGTGCTCTCAAGCGACACGAGCAGCCGGACGACTTGCGTGATACGGGCTCACACTCGCTGTTGCCCACACAGCTGGTGTCTTCGGGCAGCTCCTTGTCCTTGCATTTGGGGTCCTGTTCGGTCCCGCCATAGATGTCGCACACCCCGGCTATGTCGTCATCGCTGAGTGAGCTCAGCAGTACGCTGTCGTCGTAGGATGCAAACATCACGGCGCCTCGACGCGGTGAGTGATCGAGCCCCAGAAAGTGACCCGCCTCATGGGTGATGACCGTGTGCAGGTCCGCCCCGGTCACCTCACCCGGTAGTCCAAAGTCGTAATAAGGAGGCGTCGTATTGATCTCCATGTCCGCGTCGAGGATCTCACCCGTGTCGACGTTCATGGTGACGCAGGTGACCGCCAGCGAAGCGGAGCCGTGCTGCCAACCCTCGTCCTGAAACATGATCACGTTGGCGTTCCAGTCGCCAGGGCCACAGTTGTACTCGGGCACGTGGCACTGGACATCACCCAAAACGGAGAAGGTCAGCGGCGGCGTTCCCCCGGTGAAGCACTTGGAATCCGTCCACAGAGAGAACGCATCCACCGCCACGTCGAGCGCTGCCTCCGCCGAGATATCCTGCAGCGGTGACCCATCCCGCTGCATCGAAAAGTTGAGGCAACCGCTCGGCCACTTGACGGGCTTGCCGCCAACGGTGCAACCGTCTTCGCCAATTTCGCAGCTGTGATCGGTGGCACAAGTGCGCGTGCGGCAGTATCCCAGCGCGGTTGTTGGCGAGCCGAACAACAGCAACAGCGTTATCCAGAAGGGTCGACGATTCACAAGCAAGGCCGAAGCTCGCCGAGGCGACAGTCGTGGCGAGCTAGCGAAAAGTATACGATGGCAGGCCGCCAACAGCACGTGTGATGCCCAGGGCCGCGCGAAGCGGCGCTTCCCTTCGTGGTGGCCGGAGCTTCGTGGGGCTGGCCATGCCCGGGCGGGCCCCTGGACAGAACCCCGGCATTCACCACGCTCCCGCTGCCCCTCCGGCCGGTTGGAACGAACCCCAGAGGCGAGCGGGAACCCTGCACACCTTTCGACACATCGGCGCGTCGCACGGCCTCGATCCTTCGAGTCTCCGCCAACCCAGGCTACGACCGGTGCGCGGCCGCCGACCCACTTCATGAAGCGGAGGTGTGAGGCCCAAGGGCGCTCGGATTGTGAGCACTCACACATCGCCGCCGAACAGCCGAACGTCGCGGGGAACGGAGGGTGCTCGTGCGTCGACAACTGAACTTCGACTCGGACTCGCGCGACGGGCCGCCGCCTCCTCGGCATCCCCGGTCGCGCCAGCCAGCGACTCGGCTGCGCATATTCTACAGCGCCGAACTCATCACAACGCAGCTGTTGCGCGATGCTGCGCGCAGAACGACAGCAAACAACCGAGCACCGTTTGGTACGCGGATTGCACAACCCTCGCAATGACGGGCACTTCCGCCCGCTTGCAGGAAGTCAGAGAAAAATGAAAGCCCCACGAAGTACTCCGAGAAGCTCTGGACGCGCCTTGTCCAGGCAGTTCGTACCCCGCCGGGGGGAGTGGGTGCTCATCGCGGCCCTGATGGTGGCCTACTCCGTGTTCGCCGCAATCGTGATGTGGTCTCTTTTTGGCTAGACCCTCTCCGCCCACCGAGAGTGACATGACGACCGCGCAGCGCATCCTGGTCCCAGTCGATCTGGACGACGGCTCACGTCGCGCACTCGCATACGCCCTGTCATTGGCCGACCGTTCTCACGCCAGCGTCGACGTGCTCCACGTCTGGGAACCTCCGAAATTGATACGGCCCGATCTGATGGTCTATCTCGAATCCAACGGCAGCGCGGTATCGCTGGCGGAGTTCAGCCAAAAGCAGGCAAGCCTGGATCTGCAAAAGCTGGTTCGGGAAGCAGCCGGAGGACGTACCGACATCAAGACCGACTTGGCGCTGGGTGCGCCGGCCCAGACGATCGTCGAAACGGCCGAACAGGGTGACTACGACATGATCGTCATGGGAACGCACGGCCGTCACGGGCTGCCCCGCGTCCTACTCGGCAGTGTGGCGGAGAAAGTGGTCCGGCTGGCACGCTGTCCTGTCTTGGTCGTCCCCGCACCCGAGAGGGGCGTGACCGCAGACTAGCGGCCAGACCATCCAATGCTCACCTATTGCTTCAGCACCAAGGACTCCAAGTAGGCAGTAACCATGGAAAGAAAACTCGTGTATCGCTTTGCCTCCGGCAAGGCAGAAGGCCGCGCCGAATGGCGGGCGCTCTTGGGAGGCAAAGGAGCCAATCTTGCCGAGATGGCTAACATGGGAATTCCGGTGCCTCCCGGGTTCACCATCAGCACCGAAGCGAGCGTCGACTACCTCGCCAGAGGTCGGCTCAAGGACGATTTGATGGCAGCCGTGCGCGAGTCCATCGCCTGGCTCGAAGACCTGACGGGCAAGCAGTTCGGCGCCACCGAGAACCCCTTGCTCGTCAGCGTTCGTTCCGGCGCGCAGCGCTCGATGCCCGGTATGATGGACACCATCTTGAACCTGGGCTTGAACGACCTGAGCGTGCGCGGGCTCTCGAGTCAGAGCCAATCCGAGCGCTTCGCCTGGGATGCCTACCGGCGACTGTTGACCATGTTCGGCGATGTCGTCCTGCACCTGGACCATCATTTGTTCGAACGGACCCTGCAGGAAGCGCGCAAAGAGCTGGCCACCAAACAGAGTATCCAGATCCCCCAGGATCCAGAAGCTCTTGCCCGATTGATCCCCGACTCGCAACTGGAGGCGGAGCAACTCAGCCGGGTCGTGGAAAAGCAAAAACTCATCCTGGCGGGCGCCAATCGGCTCTTCCCCGCCGATCCCTACGAACAGCTCGAAGCGGCCATCAAATCGGTCTTCGACAGCTGGAACAACCCCAGAGCCAAGCTCTACCGCCGCATGAACGACATCCCTGACGCTTGGGGCACCGCCGTGAACGTACAGGCCATGGTCTTCGGCAACCTGGGCGACACCAGCGCTACGGGCGTGGCGTTCACGCGCGACCCCAGTACGGGCGAACGGGTATTTTTCGGCGAGTGGCTACCCAATGCACAAGGGGAAGACGTCGTGGCGGGGATTCGCACCCCACGACCCCTGACCAAATCCACGCAGTTTCCCGGCGAGTCCCTCGAGGAATTGATGCCCGAGAACTACCGGGAGCTCTTCGAGATCCAGCACAAGCTCGAGGCGCACTTTCGCGACATGCAGGACATCGAGTTTACCATCGAGGCGGGAAAGCTATACCTGCTGCAGACGCGCAATGGCAAGCGCACGGCCCGCGCGTCGGTGCGCATCGCCGTGGACATGGTGCATGAAGGTCTGTTGCATCAGGATGAGGCGATCCTGCGGGTGGAGCCCGAGCGGCTTTCGGAGCTCTTGTTCCCCACCATCGACCCCAAAGCGAACGCCAAGCCCGTGGCCCGCGGGATACCAGCATCACCCGGCGCGGTGTCGGGGAAGGCGGTGTTCAGCGCAGACGACGCTGAGGTTCTGGCACACGACGGCGAGGCGGTGATTCTGATCCGCGCCGAGACCTCACCCGAGGACTTGCATGGCATGAAGGCCGCCAAAGGCATCGTCACCGCGCGCGGTGGGGCGACCAGTCACGCTGCCGTGGTCGCGAGAGGGATGGGCCGTCCCTGCGTGGCGGGCTGCGCGGCCCTCACCGTGGAATCCGAGAACGCGCGCGCACACGTGCTGGGCGCCGACGGCCGCGAGCTCTACACGATAGAACGCGCCCAGTTGGTAACGATCGATGGCTTCTCCGGTGCCGTCTATCTCGGGGCAATACCCACGACTCCGGCTGCCCTGAGTCCGGAAACACAGGAACTGCTCGCCTGGACGCGTCAGGTTCAACGCATGCGCGTGCGCGCCAATGCCGACACCAAGCAGCAGGCCGAGCAGGCACTCGAATTCGGGGCCGATGGAATTGGTCTGTGTCGGACGGAACACATGTTCTTCGACGAGGAGCGCATCCAGGCAATGCGCGAGATGATCCTGGCCAAGGATAGCGAAGCCCGAGCCCTCGCGGTCAACAAGCTTCTGCCTTTTCAGACCGCTGACTTCATCGACTTGTTTCGCGTGATGGCAGGCAAGCCGGTCAATATTCGGCTGCTCGATCCACCCCTGCACGAGTTTCTGCCCCGCGAGAAAGCCCAAGTAGACGAACTGGCCGAGTCGCTCGGCGTAGCGCCGCTGGATCTCGAACGTAAGGTGGCGGAACTGTCCGAATTCAACCCCATGCTGGGACACCGGGGCGTGCGCCTGGCCATCAGCTATCCAGAGCTTCCGCGCATGCAAGTGCGCGCCATTCTCACGGCTGCCTGCACGATTGCGAAGGAGGGGCTCGTGGTCAAACCCGAAATCATGGTTCCGCTCGTATTCGACCGCGCAGAGCTCGCGGCGATGCACTCGATCACCAGTGAGGTCGCCGAAGAGGTATTCAAGGAGCAAGGGCAACGAGTGGACTACAAGTTCGGGACGATGATCGAGCTGCCCCGCGCAGCGCTGATGGCGCATGAGCTCGCCGAGCTGGCCGAGTTCTTCTCGTTCGGTACCAACGACCTCACGCAGACCACCCTGGGCGTCTCGCGGGACGACTCGGGTGGTTTTCTGCCGCTGTATGTCGAGCGAGAAATCCTGCACGACGACCCCTTCGTCTCCATCGACCAGAACGGTGTGGGCGAGCTGGTGCGCATCGCCGCGGAGAAGGCGCGGGTGGCTCGCGCCGAAATATCATTGGGGCTGTGTGGCGAACACGGCGGTGAACCGCGCTCCATCGAGTTCTGCGAACAGATCGGGCTCAGCTATGTCTCCTGCTCCCCCTTCCGAATCCCGATCGCGCGCGTCGCCGCAGCGCAAGCTGCACTGCGCAGAACCAATCGCTACTGGCATTGAACGGCGCGCAACCGCCGAGCCGGACGCGCAAATCGTACGCCGCCCGTCCGGTCGACCGCACAAGATGCGCCAGCGCGCCTCGGAGGCACGTACAGCATGCAGCCTCGCCCGGGACCAATCGGCCCCGGGCTCTGGCCGTCCGCGCTAGGACTTGCCCATTGTCGGACTCTGACTCAGGACGCTAGTGAGTGGCCTCGAACCAGAAGCTCGCCGCGATCAGTGCGAACACGACGAGCGCCAGGATGACGTACCACCCCTCTTTGCGGGATTCCCCGAGGTCATGCGGACCCGGGACGCCGGAGGGGCGGTCGCCGTCCGCGTCGCGATTCTTGAGGGTTTGCGTTGCCATGATGAACCTCCGATAGCCGCAACAGATGCATTCCACGTGCCAAAGTTGCGCCCTACTCTCGACGGTGAGGAGTCGACCCACCGCCTCTTCTATTCCGCGTCCACGCGAACCCCGTCCGACACCTGATCGCTCGGGTGGATGATTACCCGCTCACCAACGGAGAGGCCTTTGAGAACCTCGGCGTGGCTGTCGTTGCGCCTACCGATATCCACGAGGCGCAAGCGAGCCTTGGTGTCCTCGACGACGAATGTCGCCCACTTTTGCCCGCTGCGAAACAGAGCGCTGGCGGGCACACGCGTCGCGGAAGCGTTTCGGTACACCTGGATGCGCGCCTCCACACGATAACCGTCGCCCAGTTCCGCCCACTCCGCGTAGGGCGCGGTCAGATCGATCACCGCGTTGACCCGCTGCTCCTCCACCCCAAGCGAGGAAACCTTGGTGAATGCCGAGGGCTCGACCAGGCGCACGCTTGCTGCAAGCGGGGCGCCTCCCCAGGCTTCGATGGTCACCGGACTGCCCGGATGGACATGAACGGCATCGCTGGTCAGCACATCCGCGACGATCTCCAGTGCTCTCGGGTCGCCGAGCTCCAGAAGCGACGCGCCAGCTTGGACCACGCCCTCGCTCTTCTGCAGCACCTTCAGCACTCGCCCGGCGATGGGGCTCGGCACCACGAATTGCTCTCCGGACTCGGACTCCTTCCCGTCCATGCGGCCCAACGCGGCCTGCGCCATGCGCAGCTCGTGGGCGGCGACCTTGTCAGCAAACTCTGCGGATGTGAGCTCCGCCTGCCGCGTGCGCACTTCGAGCAGCGCGCGGTCCAGCTCCGCCTGGCTCACCGTTTCCTTGCGAAAGAGCTCGCGCGTACGAGCTTCTTCCTGCTTCGCATATTCGAGTGCCACCTGGGCCCGTACGATCTGCGCCTTGGCCTGCTTGGTGGCCGCGACTGCACGCGCCACCGACGCCGTCGCCTCACTGCGCGAACGCGCATCCAACAGTGGCGCACTGGCAGGCAGGATGCGTGCGAGCACCGCCCCCTGCGCGACCGCGTCCCCCGGATTCAACACGATGCGGGCCAGGTTCCCCGAAAGCGGAGCAGAAACGACGTAGCGATCCTTCACGCGCGAAACGCCGTCTTCGTTGATGGTGACCACCAACACTCCCTTGTCGACCAACGCACTCTCGACGGAGACAGGCTTGGGAAGCGCAGCAAAGACCGCGCCACCCACCAGCACCAGCGTGACCAGGGCGGTGATACCCCGCTTGATCCAACGCATGGCCCTCCGCCGGCCCACATTTCCCTTGTTTTTCTTGCTCGCGTCCATGTCACTCCCGAGTCTTCAGCACTGCTATCAAATCGAGCTTGGAGAGCTTGCGACGCAGAAGCCATGCGCTCACCAGTGCGGAGGCCAGCGTGACCACTAGCGCAAACAGATAGGTCCTGAGTGAAACCGTGACGGGCATCCGATAGGTCTCCGGATCGACGTTGCTCAACATGGCTCGAGTCAACCAGCGGCCCACCAGCAAGCCGAGCGGAACTGCCAACGCCACCTGTACCGCTTGCTCACCGAAAAGCACCCCCGCTATTTCGCGCCGCGTGAATCCGAGTACTCGGAGGCTCCCCAGGTCTCGATTGCGCTGAGACAGCGCCACCCGAGCATTGTTGTAGATGACCCCGACCGCAATGATGCTGGCAAACAGCGTGAGAATGAACGTGAACACGCCAATCATTGCGGCGCTCTGCTCGTCGAACTGACGCTTGAAGTCGCGCGGGCTGGAAACACCTAGCACCCATGGCTGAGTCCTGAGCGCCCGTTCTACCAGGCTGGTCTTCAAGGGGTCGACGCTGAGCAGCGCCGTGTTCACCGGCCCCGTATCGCCGAGCAGACGCGCCAGAGCGCCCGTGTCCATGTGCCCCGCAAGCCCGAAGGGCTCTTCTATGAAGCCGGAGACGAGAACACGCTTGGTCGCCCAGTCACCCTCGCGAAACTCCACCGTGACCCAGTCACCGCGACGCAGCTTCAGAATCTCACCCAACTTGCCCGTCAACACGACCCCCTCGGGCGGAACCCCGTGCTGCCGCCCCTTGGAATCCACCAGATGGCGCAGTTCGGACCGCTTCGGGTAGCCGGTAATGGCGCTGTCGCGCCAGCGATGACCGTGACGAAAACGCACCGGAACGGTCCTGAGCCCCTCGGCTCGCAGCACTCCGGGAAGGTGCCCCAACTCGACGATGGCGGAGCGCGGCACGGGTTTGGAGAACGTAACGTTCATGTCCTCTCGCATCGAGCGATGAAATTGGACATCGATCAAGTAGTCCATGGAATCCCACATGGAACGAGCGACCACCACGATGCCCACAGCCAGCGAGATCCCAGTGGCTGAAAGCAGCAGCCGGAGCGGACGCCTGCTCAGCTCCCGCCAGACCATCTTCGCGGCCGGGGCAAGCCAACGCCAAACGCCGACTCTTTCCAGAAGCGAGCGACGATACCTGACTGGCCCAGACGGACGCATGGCCTCCGCCGGGGGCAGCCTGACCACGCGCTTGACAGACCACCAAGCGCCCAGCACGGCGGATCCCAGACTGACGAGTACCGAGAAAACCACCGTTTGCGCCTCGAGACGGTAACTCGGCATGGGAAAACGAAAGAAGCGGCTCGTGTACATATCGGTCATCGCGCTGCCGAGCCAGGCACCCACCGCCACCCCCAGGACCGCCCCCGCGAGGACGATGATGGAAACCAGCTTCAGGTAGTGAAAACCGATGCTCCTGTCGGGATAGCCCACCGCCTTGAAGGTAGCGATGATGGAGCGCTCCAGCTGGACCAGTCTCGACAGAACGACATTGACCAACAGCGAGGCGACTGAAAGGAACAAGTAGGGAACGAAGTCGGCCATGCTGGCCAGTTGCTGCAGCTCTCCGTTGAGCACGTAATTGGACGGTTGTTTCTCCCGGGCTACGGCGCCGAACCCGCCGAAGGGTTCGAGCTTTTCGTCGACTTCCGCGAGTACGGCCGGCAGGTCGGCGCCATGTTCAAGGGCCAGCGCAACATGATTGAATGCGCCGTCCATCTGGAAGGCCCCTTCCAGAGCCGCTCGATCCATCCAAATTACAGGGACCTGGCTGGGGTCGTAGGTCAGCTGCCCAGGCGCAATCGGCATCAAGTATTCCGGAGAAAGCGCGGTGCCCACGACCTGTAGATGCCGCAACGTACCGTTGATGACCGCATCGATCTGTCCACCCGGTTCGATTTTCTGGGCCTGGGCAAAACCATCCAAAAGCAGCACTTCGTCGCGGTGGTTCGGGTCGAGGTCGCGCCCGCTCTTGATGTACACGTCGTTCAACGCGGAACCGCGCGTCCGATGGTCGATGGATACGACGGTACCGCTCGCTGGACGCGTGCGATCCGGCAAGGGCACGAGCACCTGTTCGACCACACGCGTTTCCACGCGCTGTACGCCGTCCATGGCCTCGAGTTCGTCGCGCACCGACAGCGGTGCTCGCTTCAGCGAGGCGAAGACGTCCGCGAAGCGAAAATCCGCGTAGTACTTATCTCGCGAAAACACGAGCGAGTCGTGGGCCGACTTCATGGTCACGTAGCTGCTGATCCCGCATGCCACCACCAACGCTATCGTGATCACCTGACCACGCAGCTGCCCGAGGCTCCTGATGAGCTTCTTGTTGATCGCGCTCACCATCGGACTTCACTCGGCTTGACGCGCTCACTGTTTTCGTGATCGTCCTGGATGCGTCCATCCGCAAGCACCATCACACGATCCGCTATTTTGGCCACGGGCGCATTGTGTGTGATGAGCGCGGTAGAGGTTCCCAATTCCTCGTTGACGCGGGTAATGACCTCCAGCACCTGGATCCCGGTCTTGTAGTCCAAGGCACCGGTCGGTTCGTCGCACAGCAGAATATCGGGCCGCTTGGCAACGGCGCGCGCGATGGCCACCCGCTGCTGCTCGCCGCCAGAAAGCTGCGCCGGGAAGTGATCGGCGCGCTCGCCCAAGCCGACCAATTCGAGAGCCTGCCCGGGGTCCATGGGGTCCATGGAAATCTCGGTAACCAATGCGACGTTTTCGAGCGCGGTGAGGCTTGGGATCAAGTTGTAGAACTGGAAGACGAAGCCGACGTGTCGACGACGGTACTCGGTCAGCTCGGCATCGGTGGCTTGACTCAG
Source organism: uncultured delta proteobacterium (assembly GCA_963809955.1). GTDB lineage: Bacteria > Myxococcota_A > Polyangia > Polyangiales > Polyangiaceae > JAICQQ01. Next base: position 137,607 of record CAWELQ010000018.1, on the reverse strand, counting down.
TTCCGTCTGTTCGTAGAACACTGAGCCCGAACTTGGGGTGTCCAGCCCCCCGACGATATTGAGCAGCGTGGACTTCCCGCTCCCAGAGGCTCCCAAGAGTACCAGAAGTTCGCCCCGGCGCAGGTCGAAGTCGACGCCCCGAAGCGCGTGCACGTCCACTTCCCCCATCCGGTAGACCTTGCTCAAGGCGCGGGCCACCAGCACTTCCGACGAGGGGTTCACAGGTCGAGCCACGTTCCGGTGAGACTATGTGCAATCTCCGTTCCCGAAAATCCCGACGCGCTCGGATGGCACCGGGGTGCCCGCATCCCGGATGGCTGTCGAGGCCGGGCGGATGAGAGCGGCAAAGCTTTCGTCCTGAACCAGGCCGAGCGCGAGAGTTTCCGGAGTTTTTCCGAGAAACCACCGCTGGGTGTACTGCACCCGCATCGGCCCAGTTCATGCATCAATAAGGCCTTGCCGGCTGCCAAAAGAGGTTGCCGTTATCACTCAAGGAAGGGGCACCCTATGAAGCCAACCAATCGCAGCCAATCGTTCGACCTGCCGGTCAACCTGACTGCGGATGCGGCCCGCAGCGCGGTAAAGCCCTCGGAAGTGCTTTCCGCCAAGCTCATGGTCACCTGTCCGCTGAGCCATGAGGCGGTGCTGCTCCAACGCTGCGCGTTCTGTGAGCACAGCGCGGGCCTGCTGCTCGACCCAAGCGACGACAGGTTGACCCTGCGTTGCGTTCACGAATGGACCGACTGGCGAGGCGGGTGATGACCCAAGAGCGCTCCAGTGAGTTTGCCCGACTGCCCGGCATCGGCCCGAAGCTCGCCGAGCGCATCGAGACCGAACTCGGGATCCACACCTGGGAGCAGCTCGAGTTGGCGGCGCACACGGGTCGCCTGCAGACGATCGCTGGCGTCGGTCCCGGTAGGGCACGTCATGTCCGAATTCTGGTCGATCAGAAATTCAGAAACGAGCGTCACTCGCCAGCGGTCAGTGACGCCGGAAAGCCGTTCTCAGAGCCATCGGTGAGCGAGTTGCTCGCCATCGATCGCAAATACCGCCACGATGCCAAAGTGGGCCTCTTGCCCAGAGTAGCCCCCAAGCGCTTCAACCCGACGGGAACGGCCTGGCTGCCCGTCCTGCGCAGCGAGGTCGGCGCGACTCACTTCACCGCCTTCTTCTCCAACACCTCCGCCGCGCACGCCGCTCGCAAGACTCACGACTGGGTCGTCATCCTGGCAGAGCGCGATGGCCGTACGGAACAATACACCGTGGTCACGGAAACCCGAAACGAATGGCGTGGTGAGCGAGTGGTACGCGGTCGCGAGCGAGAGTGCCGCCAGCATTACTGCCATGAAGCAGCCTGAAAGGGTCATCGCGCCCAGCAAGTGACCCATCAGTGGTCGGCCCTCTGGGGAGGAGGAGGAACGGGCTCTGTCATGACTGGCGCTCCGAAGGCTCTCGGTTCAATCGGCTCGGGGCTCCGGCACCAGGACGACCGGCTGTCGAGCGCGCTTCAGCACCTCTTGAGCTTGCGAGCCCAACACCAGCCGTGTGACACCCGCGCGGCTGTGCGTCGCCATGCAAATCGCATCGACCCCGAGGCGTGTCGCGGTTCGGCAAATACCCAGGCTCGCCGATTCGTCATCGATGACCTGCACCTCGGTAGAAACGCCACGGGCAACGGCCCCGGCAGGAACGAGTCGCTGCAAGCTCTCCGGCAAGCTCTCCGCAGGAACCCTGTCGTGCGGACCGCGCACGTAGGTCAGGTAGACGATGCCGCCCGGCGGCACCATGCCGTAGCCGACACGAATCGCTCGCTTCGAGAGGTCCGACAGATCGGTGCAGACCAGGATTCTCCGGAAGCTCGGAATGGGGTCCTCGCGCGTGTCCTCCGCCGCGCGCGGCACCGTGACCACATTGGTGTGCGCGTCGTGCAGAACGCCGCGCGACACGGAGCCTTGCCACAGGCGGGCGACCCTCGAGCGCTGGTGGGTGCCGACCACCAACAGGTCGACGGCTTCCTCGGCTGCCGCCACCGCCAGGTGGGCATCGACTCGCCCGACGCCAGGTCTGACCAGGAACCGAGTGGTGCCGTTTCCCGCAACCTCACCGCTCCAAGTCCTGAGCTCCCGAAGCAGCAATTCCTCCAACTCCGGGCGCAAGCGGTCGACCGGGGCGGGCGGAGCGATCCCGAATCGGTAGTACTCACCAGCTGACCACGCGATCTGAGTCACGATCAACTCGCAGGGGTTGAGTTTGCGCAGACCGGCAGCAAAGTCGAGCGCCGCTCGAGAAGTGGCCCCCGTCTCGACCCCTACCATCGCGCGCAGTGCACGTTCCCCGTCGGCCCAGGCGAGCAGTGGATGGGGCCTGCGCACGACCAACACTGGCAGTGGGGACTCCTGCGCAAGGCGTTCAGCCACACTTCCGAGCGACCACCAGTGCTGCTGCCGGCTGAGCGACGAGACGACGATGAGACGAGCCTCGGCTGCGCATGCCAACTCGATCAGTTTACGGTGCACGATGCCCGCGGGAGCCAGTGCCTGGACTTCGATCCCATAGCGCTCTCCCAGGAGCTTCCCTTCGCTCTGAACGCTGCGCCGCAGCGGGTCGTAGATCGCGTCCTGCTGACTCTGCACGGCCAGCTCCACGCCCAGCTCGTCGATGACATGCACCAGTACGAGCTTGTCTGAATGAAGCCGCGCCCAGGCTGCAGCCACTTCGGCTGCTTGCTTGGCGTTCGGTGAGAAGTCGGTACCACATAGGATAGTCATGGCAGGCCCTCGAAGGGAAGAGGCGTCGCGGTGTCGTGTGGGGGCCTCCCGCATGAATTGCGCTGCTGGCTGCCGGGAGGAACCACCAGTAAAGGCTCAGCAAGTGGCGAGCCAACCGTGCCGCGCAGCCAGGGCGGAGCCCCCTGTCTGGGCTCCGCCTTGCCGCAGCCTTGGGCCCGGGAGTCCCGAGCGACCGGCGTGCTCTCTCGTGATACGAAGTGCTCGGACTGCGCTCGTCGCATGCTCGAGCGCTCATGTCCCCGTGACCCAGCAAGCGCGTAAGCGATGCGTGGGGCACTCAGCCGAGCGCAGTTTGTGCAAAAACCTCTGCCCGAACAAAGACGAGCGCTCCGCCACCCCCAAGTTCGAGGGTGATCAAAGGCCGGTAAATACCAGGATTTCCTGGAGCACCCCGCTTCGGCGCGCACCCCCGCGCGATACGCCCATTGGAACGAGACTTGCTCAGTTGGTTGTTTGGGGTGGCTCATGGTGAGCCCCCTGACGTGATGACACCTTCACCACGCCAACCCACTCCCGAGTCCCCAACCCCGCCGCGCCGGAGCGCGCTGGGGAAGTCGGGACACTTAGGAGGCTAACGTCATGGCAAGCGTAGCAGTTCAGAGGGAAAAAGCCCCCAAGGTGCCAGCTCCGGTGCGACCGGAAGCCACCTGGGAGCCTTTCAGAACCATGCGCGAGCTTCTGCGTTGGGACCCTTTCGGCGAAATGGCACCCGCCTGGACCTCGCGCGAGGTCCAGACATTCATGCCCGACTTCGAGGTGAAGGAAACGCAGAATGCTTACGTGTTCAAGGCGGATCTACCGGGCATCGAGGAGAAGAATCTGGAGGTCAAGCTCACCAACAACAGGCTGAATATTTCGGGTAGGCGAGAGAGCGAAAAGACCGAGCAGAACGAAACGTACTACGCCACGGAGCGCAGCTACGGGAGTTTTGCCCGCACCTTCACGCTTCCCGAGGGCATCGATGGCGAGAACGTGAATGCAGAGCTTCAGAAAGGAGTGCTCACCGTCACGATCCCCAAGAAGCCTGAGGCACAGACCAAGAAAGTAACCGTGACTAGTAAGTAGTCGTCTCCAAGGCCGCCTGCGGGGTCGCGGGGGCTTCCTCGCCCCCCCAGGCGGCGCACTTGAGTGGAAAGAAGGCCGATATGACACGCCCATTCGCAAACAAGAAGAGCATTCTTTGGCTCATCGGGCTGTCCCTGCTCATCGTCGGGTTCCTGGCATTCGCGACCATCGTACCCCATCGAACCGCGACACCGGGTAGCGGGGGCCCCGAGGTCAACCTCCCGAGCATGCAGCACGTTCCCCCCTCTCACGCTCCGCACATGCAGCTGGATACCAAGTAGCTCGACGAGGGTGGCATCAAGACACCCGCACGATCAGAAGGGATTGATGACAATGGCAAAGACGGTCAAAGAGATCATGAACTCGGAGCTCCTGAGCTTTCGCGAAACCGACGTGGCGGAGCGGGCGTTAGGTCACATTTTGGCATTCGATATCACCGCGGCCCCGGTGCTCGATGCCGAGGGCCACCCGCTCGGCGTGGCCTCGATGCGCGACCTGCTGTCGCGAGATGCTGCTACCACCGTTGCCGAGTGCATGACTCGTCCAGCCGCGACCATCCTGGAAACCGAGTCCGTCGATGGGGCTGCTCAGTCCATTGCCAAACAGGGAGTCCACCGTCTGATCGTCGTCGACGGTACAGGGCGCGCCACGGGCGTGGTCTCGGCGCTGGACGTGGTGTGCGCGCTCATCGGCAGACCCGTCAGGCACCCTGCTCCGTTCCCTCACTACGACAAGGCGCTCGACGTGTTCTGGACCGACGACATGCTGCTCGAGTCCGCCGAACTCGACGCCATCCCCAACGGCCCCGGGGTGTTGGCATTGGTCAGCGGGGGACAACATCGCTCCGAGAACATCGTCTGGGCAGAGGCGGTTCACTCGTTGCCCGCCCGACTGGCTGAGCTGAACGCGCGGCCAGCCAGCGAGAACAGAGACCTGCTCCGCATCATGCAGCACGAGCCGAACCTCAGAGTGCGTGCGTCGCACATTCCGTCGCAATCCAAGCGCGAAGAGGTGGCAAGTGCTCTGATGGCCGGAGCGGCCAACGCCTGGATGCCGCAGCACGCCCACCATTGAGGCCCGGATTCGGCCCCACCAGTGGCTGGATGACCAGGCCCCGCGGGCGTAAGCTAGCGGCGTCGGGTCGCATGGCCGGGCTTTCGACTGCGGCAGGGTCTCGCTGCACCCGTCGAGATTCCACTGGTGCGCCCGACAACCAGAGCTGAAAACCAAGCGGCGAATAGGAGCAAAACAGCGTGAAGACACTCGAGAGGATCCTCTGCCCCACCGACTTCGGCGCCTGCGCGCACGGAGCACTGATGCAGGCACTCGGCCTAGCGAACTCGCACCATGCTCGCATCGATTTGCTGCACGTGGCCAATGTGCCGCGCTATGTTCGGCGGGACATGGTGGGGTTCATGGGGTCGGCGGGAGCCAAGCCGCTGAGTGACATCGCGATCGAAGAAGCCGACAAGCAGATGAGCTCGATCCTGGCAGGGATTTCGGAGGCCGACCGGCAGCGAATGACTGTTCACACCAGGTTCGGCGCACCGGTAGCCACCATCATGCACTACGCCAAGGCCCACCATGCCGACATCATAGTGATGGGCGCGGCAGGCAAGGCGCGAATTTCCAAGTACATTCTCGGCGGTGTCGCGGGCAAGACGGTGCGTCATGCCGAGTGCCCGGTGCTATGCGTCCCCGGTGAGCAGGCCCGCCAGTTCAAGAAGGTACTCGTGGCCACGGATTTCTCGGCATGCTCCGAGAGCGCGCTCGATGCAGCAGCGTTTCTCGCGGGCGCAGCAGGCGCAACCTTGGTCGTGGCCCACGTCACGGCGAGCGCCTGGAGCTTGCCCCCGGAACTCAGCGTCGGCGCGCCGGGCCAGACCAGCAACTGGTTGGAGCTCCTGCAACGCGAGGCACGTGAGCAGCTGGACGACTTCGTCAGCCGGGCCAGCAGCGTTGGCACGCGAATCGACGACAAGGTGCTGCTCATCGGTAGCCCGGCTCAGAGCCTGCTGCACCACGCGGCGGAAGGCAGCTACGACTTGATCGTTCTCGGGACACATGGTCGCTCTGCCGTGGCGCGGCTGATGTTGGGGAGCGTCGCGGAGACCGTCGTGCATCACGCCGCGGTACCTGTACTGACCGTGCGCGAAGGAACACCAAAAGAGGAAAGCAGCCAACCAAGCCAGGAGGATTCATGAAGGAGCTGACGCAGTATTTGGGGAACGAAGCGGACAATCTGCTGGGCTACGAATGCAAAGGCGTGCCTCGTTCGGCGCTGCACGCGCCCGGCCCGGATTTCATCGATAAGGTGGCGACCGAGAGCGATCGACCCGTCGCCGTACTGAGAAACCTCCAGCTCATGTTCGACAGCGGCCGGCTGAGAAAGACCGGGTACTTGTCGATCCTGCCGGTCGATCAGGGCATCGAACATTCTGCCGGTGCGAGCTTCGCGCCCAACCCGGAGTACTTCGATCCAGATAGAATCGTCGAGCTCGCTTTCGAAGGCGGCTGCAACGCGGTCGCCTCCACGCTGGGCGCACTGGCTGCGGTGAGCCGCAAATGGGCCCACAAGATTCCGTTCTTGGTCAAGCTCAATCACAATGAACTACTCACCTATCCCAATATCCATCAGCAGGACCGCTTCGGGTCGGTGCGCCAAGCGTTCGAAATGGGCGCAGTGGCAGTGGGCGCTACCATCTACTTCGGCAGCGACGACAGTCGTCGGCAGATCGACTACGTGTCCAAGATGTTCGAAGAAGCGCACTCGCTCGGCCTGGTCACCGTTCTGTGGTGCTACCTGCGCAACAGCGCGTTCAAGACCGACAAGGATCATCATACTTCGGCCGATCTCACCGGTCAGGCCAATCACATCGGGGTCACGATCAAGGCCGATATCATCAAGCAGAAGATGGCGACGCATACCGGAGGCTATGCGGCCCTGAACATGGGGGAGTCGAGCTATGGCAAGTTCGACAAGCGGATCTACACCGAGCTCTGTCAGGCCGCCGAAGACGGCAGCGGCGGGCACCCCATCGAGCTGGTCAGGTACCAGGTGGTCAGCTGTTTTTCCGGCAGAAGCCCCATGCTCAACTCCGGTGGAGCGTCGAAAGGAACAGGTGACTTCGAGGCGGCGGTGCGAACCGCGGTCATCAACAAACGCGCGGGCGGCGTCGGGCTCATCTCGGGCCGCAAAGCGTTTCAGCGACCGATGGCGGACGGGGTCAAATTGCTCCACCTGATCCAGGACGTGTACCTCGACAGCTCCATTACCCTCGCCTGACCACTGACGACGCGGCATCGACTCCGGGTCCTCGAATGGGAACGGGCAAAGCGAGAAGGCAGGGAGGACGGGGTTCATCCGCGGGCGCATCGGGGGCAATCGCCCCCTGCCCATGCGGCCATCAGGCCTACCCTTGGGATCTGCTGTTTTGTTTCCAACAGGTTACCAAATGGCACGAACGGTGCTTCAATGGGGGAGGAATGTCGCGTGGGGCTCCGATGGAAACCCACTCTTGGAATCACGAAGTTTGTCGGAGGTGCCTGTGGCTCCGGAGCAGATTGAAAAACCAACTGGAGAAGCAGCTCCCGATGATTTCGTGAGCCAGTTCGCCAATCACCTCGGGCTCGGTCGCGAAGCCACACAGGCCGCGCTCGGTGAATTGCTGGTGCATTACCACGCCGTCGCTCAACGAAGGCTTCTTGCCACCAAGCCCGTAGAGCGCGAAGAGCAAACGTCGACGGAGCCTGACGAGGCGTGGGTCCTTGCCTAGCCAACGACGCTCCAGCAGCCACGGCCCCTCGAAAATAGGGGCGGGCCAGCCGTCACCGTTTGACGGCCCTCGATGAACAGTGCGCCCTAGTGGGGCTCGAGCCGCGCTCCAGTCAGGTGTCCTCCGGCACCAACTGTTCGACCAGCTTCACGAAGTCCGAGCTGGTCACGATACCCACCAGAGCATTGCTGGGATCGACAACGGGCAGGCAACCCACTCGCTCGGCCGCCATCAGATGCGCAGCCTCTCTGAGAGAAGTACCGGGCGCCACCGTGCAGACGTCGCGCACCATGATGTCGCGAACGCGAAAGCGCTTCTGAAGGAAGCGATCGCTTTCGCCTCGATTGGGGAGGAGGCTACTCGCCGAGATCCGCAACAGATCTTTCTCGGTCAGCAGTCCGACGAGTCGGTCACCGTCTGTCACAGGCGTATGTCGAAAGCGCAAGACGTGCATGCTTTCCAGCAGATTGAGCAGGTTGTCCTGCTCATCCACGCTGACGACGTCGTGAGTCATGATTTCGGATACGGTGCGTGGAAGTGGCTTGGCCATGAACCCACCTTTCTGAACATTCGCGAAATGTTGCAAAAGTCGTGCTGTGCACCGGACGGGCCCTGGGATCGGTCGAAGCGGCAGGCCGGACCCGCATCGCGCCGAATCAGCTCGTTGCCCGCAACGCATCGTTTGCGCAAGAACTGGGCATCGCGCAGATCTAGCGCTCGAACCCGGGTGAACGCGCCCCGAACACCCGAGTCCTGAAGCTCCGCAGAGGCGCATCACGAGCGGCACGAGCGCTGCATGACGGGCCCGGCATGTCCGATGCCGTACGTGTGACGATCGATGCCAATGAAGCCACCGCATCGGTGGCCTATCGGCTCAACGAAGTGATTGCCATCTACCCGATTACTCCGGCTTCCCCCATGGGGGAGCTGGCGGATGAGTGGCAAAGCCAACACCGGCCGAACGTTTGGGGTTCGGTGCCCGTGGTGGCGGAAATGCAATCGGAAGGTGGCGCCGCGGGCGCGGTGCACGGAGCCCTACAGGCCGGCGCTCTGAGCACCACCTTCACCGCTTCGCAGGGCCTGCTCTTGATGATCCCGAACCTGTACAAGATCGCCGGGGAGCTCACTCCGTTCGTGATTCACGTGGCGGCTCGAAGCGTGGCCACGCACGCGCTCAGCATCTTTGGCGATCACTCGGACGTGATGGCGTGTCGACAGACTGGCGTGGCCATGCTCGCCTCGAGCAGCGTGCAAACCGCTCACGACCTGGCCCTCGTCGCACAGGCTGCGTCACTCGCATCTCGAGTGCCGTTTCTACATTTCTTCGATGGCTTCCGCACCTCTCACGAACTCGCTCAGGTCGACCTCCTTTCCGATGATGACCTCGAGTGCTTGGTGGACGAGGCCGCCATCCGCCGGCACAAAGCTCGCGGGCTAACCCCTGATCGTCCCGTAGTGCGCGGCACCGCCCAGAACCCGGACGTGTTCTTTCAGGCCAGGGAAGCCAGCAATTCGTTCTACCGTGAATGCCCCGACATCGTGGAAGCCACGCTGCAGCGCTTCGGAGAGCGCACCGGACGCAACTACCGTCTGTTCGACTACAGCGGGCACCCGGAAGCGCGCCACGTCGTCGTTTGCATGGGCTCGGGCGCCCAGACCGTACGCGAGACCGTCGCTCACCTGGTGAAGCAGGGAGCTCGAGTCGGCGCCTTGGAGGTAAGGCTCTACCGTCCGTTTTCGACTCGACATTTTGCGGCTGCACTGCCGACTAGCGTCGAGCGCGTTGCCGTGCTGGACCGCACCAAAGAGCCGGGCAGCGTCGGAGACCCCCTCTACCTGGACGTGATTGCCGCGCTCAACGAAACGCGCGGCAGAGAAGCGCCTCTGGTGATCGGCGGTCGCTATGGGCTGTCGTCGAAGGAGTTCACACCCGCCATGGTGAAGCGCGTCTTCGACGAGCTGGCGCTGAGCTCTCCGAAGCGTCATTTCACAGTCGGAATCGTCGACGACGTGACCCATGAGTCGCTGGATGTGAACGAGCCCCTGAAGATTCTTCCCGAAAGCGTCTTCGAAGCTGTGTTCTTCGGCCTTGGCTCGGACGGTACGGTGGGCGCCAACAAGAACTCGATCAAGATCATTGCCGACGAGACCCAGCAGCACGTCCAGGCCTACTTTGTCTACGACTCCAAGAAAGCCGGAGCTGTCACTGTTTCACATCTGCGCTTTGGTCCCGACGCCTTCGAAGCTCCCTACCTGATCGAAGAAGCAGGTTTCATCGGCTGCCACCAGTTCGACTTTTTGGAAAAGTTCGACGTGCTCTCGCGCGCCAAGCCCGGGGCGGTGCTGCTGTTGAACAGCCCGTATTCGGCGTCGCGTGTATGGCAAGAATTGCCACGGGAGGTGCAAGAGCAACTCATTGCCAAGCGCATTCGAATGTTCACGGTGGACGCTTATCAAGTTGCCGCCGATGCTGGTTTGGGTCGACGTATCAACACCATCATGCAGACGTGCTTCTTCCACATAGCCGGGATCATTCCCACGGAGCAGGCTCTGGCGCGCATCAAGGAAATGATCGAGAAGAGCTATCGGAAGAAGGGCGGCGAGCTGGTGCGTCGCAATTTACAGGCCGTGGACAGTGCGCTGGCAGGTCTCGAGCAGGTCGAGATTCCGAGCGCGGCAAACACCGAACGCCAGCGCCCGCCTCCCGTCGCCGAGCGCGCGCCGGACTTCGTCCAGCGCGTGACCGCCGCGATCCTGGCGGGCAAGGGCGACCTCTTGCCGGTCAGCGCGTTTCCGGTCGACGGGACCTGGCCAACGGGCACGAGCCAGTGGGAGAAGCGCAACATCGCGACCGAGATCCCCGTGTGGGATCAGAAGATCTGCATTCAGTGCAACAAGTGCGCGCTAATGTGCCCTCATGCGGCCATCCGGGCCAAGGTGTACCCAAGCGAGCACTTGGAGCAGGCGCCCGAGGGATTCCAAAGCGATGCCTTCAAGGGCAAGGAGTTCAAGGGGCAGCGCTACACCATTCAGGTGGCCCCCGAAGACTGCACCGGGTGCCGCCTGTGCGTCGAAGTTTGTCCAGCCAAGGACAAGGGCAACCCGCGGCACAAGGCCCTCGACATGGAGCCCCAGCGGCCAAGACGCGACCAGGAGCGTGAGCGCTACGCGTTCTTCTTGGGCCTGCCGGAACTGAAAACCACGGAGGTTCCAGCCAACGTCAAGGGCACGCAACTGCTCAAACCATTGTTCGAGTACTCAGGAGCGTGCCCCGGCTGCGGCGAAACCCCGTATATCAAGCTCCTCAGCCAGCTCTTCGGAGATCGCCTGCTGATCGCGAACGCGACGGGTTGCTCTTCGATCTACGGGGGGAACCTACCGACGACGCCCTACACGACCAACAGCGAAGGACGGGGCCCAGCCTGGTCGAACTCGCTGTTCGAGGACAACGCCGAGTTCGGCTTCGGCTTCCGATTGGCGCTCGAAAGTCAACAGGCACTGGCCAGGCACCTCCTCGGAGCGCGCCCCGAGGGCCTCGACCATGAGCTCATCCAGGCGCTCCTCGATGCCGATCAGACGACCGATGCCGGTGTCGCGGCTCAGCGCGAGCGTGTCGAGCGACTCCGTGGACAGCTGAAGCACCTGCCTGAAGACCAGCGCGAACCCTTGGCTTCGCTGCTCGACGCGCTGGTGAAGAAAAGTGTCTGGCTCGTGGGCGGCGACGGTTGGGCCTACGATATCGGGTATGGGGGACTCGACCACGTGCTGGCCTCGCATCGCGACGTCAACGTCTTGGTGCTCGACACCGAGGTGTATTCGAACACCGGCGGCCAGCAATCCAAAGCCACACCGCTCGGTGCCGCGGCCAAGTTTGCGGCTGCCGGCAAGGAGGTGCCGAAGAAAGACCTGGGCCTGCTCGCCATGAGCTATGGCCATGTCTACGTCGCCAGCATCGCGCTGGGGGCCAAAGACGCCCAGGCCTTGCGCGCGTTGGCCGAGGCTGACGCATACCCGGGGCCCTCCCTGATCATCGCCTACTCCCACTGCATCGCGCACGGATACGACATGGCGCACGGCGCGGCGCAGCAGAAGCTGGCCGTGGACTCGGGCGTGTGGCCCGTCTACCACTTCGATCCGCGCCGCTCCGAGAGCGGGCAGGCGCCACTGGTGCTCGAAGGGGGCAGCGGTCGTACCCCCGTACGAGAGTACCTCCAGAACGAGATGCGATTTCGAATGGTGGAAAAGGCGAACCCGGAGCGCTTTCGGGCGTTGATCGGCGCGGCAGAACGGGATGCGAAGCGCCGACTCGAATTGTACAAAGAGCTCGCCGAGCTGCACATGGGCGTACCGCAGGAATTCAATCCGATCAAAAGGGCATGAATAAGATGGACCTCAGCACCGAATACTTGGGCTTGAAGCTGGCACACCCTTTCGTGATGGGCGCCTCACCACTCGTCGATCGCCTCGATATGGTACGACGCCTTGAAGACGGGGGCGCGGCCGCCATCGTGATGCACTCCTTGTTCGAAGAACAACTCGTGTTCGAACAGGTTGCCCAGAGCACGTTTCGAGAACCGCACACGGAGTCGTTCGCGGAGGCACTGAGCTATCTGCCGGAACCAACTTCGTTCGCGCTTGGCCCAGACGAATACCTCGAGCAGCTTTCGAAGGTCAAAAAGACGGTCGACGTCCCCGTCATCGGCTCGCTGAACGGAGTGAGTGCGCAAGGCTGGCTCGAATTCGCCGGTCTGATCGAGCAGGCAGGTGCGGACGCACTGGAACTGAACCTGTACGCCATCAACAGCGACCCCGAGTGCCCTTGCTCGAACATCGAGGCCGAACAGCTCGAAATGGTCAAGCTGGTCAAGGCACACACACACCTGCCGGTGGCGCTCAAGCTTTCGCCCTACTACACATCGCTCTCACACTTCGTGCGTCGCGCGCAGCAAGCGGGCGCGGATGGTTTCGTAATCTTCAACCGATTCTACCAACCCGAGCTGGACATCGAGGAACTGGAAATTCGGCACCGGTTGGAGCTTTCGCAATCCGGGGAGCTGCTGCTCCGGATCCGCTGGCTTGCCATCCTCTCTGCTCAGGCTAGCGCCAGCTTCGCCGTCACCGGCGGCGTGCATACCGTGGCTGACTCCATCAAGGCACTGATGGCCGGCACCGATGCGGTCCAGCTGGTCAGCGAGATCCTCGAGCATGGCCCGAGGCGCTTCGAGCAACTCCAACAGGGGTTGAGTGAGTGGCTCGAACAACACGAGTACGAGTCGCTGAGCCAGCTTCGTGGGAGCATGAATCTGGATCGCTGCCCCGACCCGGCCGCTTTCGAGCGCTCGAACTACATGAAAGTCCTGCAGTCCTGGCGCGGGCTCTCGCTGAGCTGATTGCTGACCCAGCAATTTTCGGCCCTACAGCCGCGTGCCGTGCCTCAGGTGTGGGTCTGTGCCATGCGCCCCGACGAGCCCTTCTTCACGCTCAGAGTTCTGTGAAGCCACTTGTGGATCTCACCCAACACCCAGACCATCGCCGAGACTCCGAGCAGTGCAAGAGCGTTCGAGAAGGGCAGTGGCTCGGTGTCGAACACCAGCCGCGCTCCAGGCATGTAGACGGCAATCGCTTGAAGCCCCAGCGCAACCAGAAATGCTCCCAGCAAGCGCCAGTTGGACAGCAGCCCCAGTTGGAATACGGAATCCCAGCGTGAACGGCTGTTGATTGCGTGAAACAGGGGGCCAATCGCCAGTACCGTGAACGCCGCGGTACGCGCCAGATGCACGGACTCGCCGCGAAAAACGAAGAACGCGCCGAGCCCCATGGCGCCCATCGTAGCGCCGTATCCGATCATCGGGACGAGCTCGTTGGGTCGTACGATGGACTCCAGCGGGTCGCGCGGCGAGCGCCGCATGGGATCCTCGTGACCCGGCTCCATGCCCAAAGCGAGCGCCGGCAAACCATTGGTGATGAGATTGATCCAGAGGATTTGCGTGGGAGTCAGGACGGGGGGGATACCAACGATGCTCGCAACGAACACGGCGATTACCAAACTGAGGTTGACCGTGAACAAGAAGAGGATGAAGCGCTTGATGTTCTGATAGGTAATGCGCCCCTCCGCAATCGCATCCACAATAGTCGAATAGCTGCCGTCGTAGATCACCATGCCAGCGGCTTCGCGCGTGACGTCGGTCGAGTGGCGCCCCATCGCAACGCCAATATCGGCAGCTTTGATGGCCGGAGCGTCGTTCACACCGTCCCCGGTCATCGCGACGACTTCGCCGTCGTCGCGCAGGGCCTCCACGAGCGCCAGCTTGTGTTGTGCCGTCGCCCGAGCCACGACTCTTACTTCACGCATCGCGGCTCCGAGCTCCGGACGAGGCAGTTGCTCGACCTCACTTCCGCTCAACACTCGGCCCCCATCGAGGATGCCCAACTCTCCTGCGATGGCGCGAGCCGTGGCCGGGTGGTCACCGGTGATCATGATGGTGCGGATTCCCGCTTGCTTGGCCACCAGGAGCGCGGCCTCGACCTCGGGTCTAGGGGGATCCGCCAAGCCAAGCAGGCCCGAGAATCTCAAGTTGCGCTCGAAAACGCTGCGCTCTGGCAACGCGGCAGACGTCTTGGGCACGACCCCCGTGGCCAGGCCAAGGACCCTGAGACCGCCGGAGGCCAGGTCTTCCACCGCCTGTTGGATGGCCGCGATCGATTGCTCATCCAAAGTTCTTGCTCCGGCGACGGTCATTTGTTCGGTCGCGCGCTGCAAGATGGCTTCGGGCGCCCCGTGGGTGAAGCACTCCCAGTAGTCGTCGCGCTCGACAATGACGGAGGCAATACGGCGCTGGTTGTCGAACGGCATGGTCAGGGCGGAGGGGGCCCCTTCCGGAAGCTCGAACGCGCTTCTGGTATCGTTGAACAGGCTCAAGAGAGCCAGGTCGGTCGGGTCTTCCTGGGCCGGGGCATAGGCGGTCACCTCGAGCAGCCTCGCGGTCAGCTCACTGGAACCTTCTGCCTCGGTCGCTCGACGCAGGCTCTGTGCGTCCTCGACCGGAAACTGGTTGCCTGCGCACCAAAGACGCCGCACCCGCATGCGATTTTGCGTGAGAGTGCCGGTCTTGTCGGTGCATATCACAGTCGCTGCCCCGAGGCTTTCTACGGCGGGCAGGCGACGGATCAAGGCGCGCTTCTTCGCCATGCGCTCCACCCCCAGCGCCAGCACGATTGTGGTGATGGCTGGCAGCCCCTCGGGAATCACGGCCACCGCCAAGCTCACCGCAGTCAAGAGCAGCACCGACGTGTCGGCGTGCCGTTGGACCAAGCCGACGGCGAATACCAAGACTCCTACCAGGATGCAGCCCAACACGACGACCAGACCGAACTTCTTGAGGCGCTCTTGAAGCGGAGTGAGTGGACGCTGAACATCCTCGAGCAGCTGGGCGATCTTGCCGAGTTCCGTGTTCCCTGCCGTAGCGACCACCAACCCGAGCCCACGCCCCCTGACCACGTGAGTTCCCAGAAAAAGCATATTGCTGCGCTCCGCCAAAGGCGTCGCTTGGCTCAGCTCCCCCGTCTGCTTGTCCACCGCAACGGATTCGCCGGTGAGTGCCGACTCGTCTGCCGCGAGATCGTGCGCCTCGGCCAGCCGGAGGTCAGCGGGAACGCGATCCCCTTCCGCGAGCACGACGACGTCGCCCGAAACCAGGTCCTTGGCCGCCACTTCCCGAGCGGAGCGCGCCCGCAGCACCTTGGCGAGTGGCGCGCTCATCCCACGCAGCGCCGACAACGCGCGCTCGGCCTTCTGCTCCTGAAAGAAGCCGATGAACGCATTGATGACCACGATGAGACCGATGGCGATTGCATCCCGGAACTTCTCGATGGTGCTGGTCGCGTTGCCTCCGAGACTCGCCACGAAGGTCGCTATCAGGGCGGCGCCTATCAGCGCCAATACCGTGATGTCGGCGAACTGGCGAAGAAACCGCAACCAAGCAGGCGGAGGAGGCTTTTCGCCTAGTTGGTTGGGACCATCCCGCAGCAGTCGGCGCGCCGCCTCATCCTCGGTCAAGCCAGTCTCTAGGGGGCACTCGAGCGCCGTGGCCACCTCGACGGTCGGCAAGCTCCACCACTTGTGCTCGGTATCTGACATGTTCCCCGTCGCGGGCGCGCGATTGATGAGAAGAACCCGCTGATCAAGCCGAATGGGGCTGACAGCCCGCTCACCCAGGCTCGAGCAAGTCGCGTGCCGAATCGTGCCACGGGGCAGCGTGTGCCGTGTTGCCGATTTCGCTCCGGAGGGTCACATAAGCTCGGGCGAGACCTCCCGCAAGCAGGCCTGGCAGCCGTGTGGCCGGCCGCGAAATAGCTCTCTTCTAAAACGTTGCCTTCGCTCAGAACCTGCGCAAAACTTGCGCATCACTCGAAGCTCGTTTCGCGCGAGCGCGCAAGGGTGGGGGCGGCAAGATCCAACGCCGCCCGAGGGGAACGGTGAAGTTGAGCTACAGTCGCGAGGCGAATGGGAACGATGCTTACTTGTTGCTCGTCGAGGACGACGTTGCGCTCGGCGAGAACATGGAGGAGCTACTCGAGGATGCAGGGCAGCGGGTAGTTCGCTGCACGAGCGCCGAGCAAGCTCTCGCCAGAAGCGACCTGGACCGCTGCCGTGCAGTGATCACCGACTTGCGTCTCCCCGGTCTGAATGGCCTGGAGCTCTTGGAGGAGCTCGCCAAGCGCCGCAACCGCCTACCTTGCCTGGTCGTGACAGCGCTCCCGGACGAGCGTCTGTACCCGACTGCCGAAGGCCCCAACGCTTTCCTCACCAAACCCGTGAACTTGAAAAAGCTCTTGGAATGGGCCAGCCATCCGCGCTGATCCACACCCGGAGGAGCCATGCCTATCGAAGGTCTGGACCATGTCAATTTGCGCACCGCGCGCCTGGACGCCATGCTCTACTTCTACCAAGAGCTGCTCGGACTGCGCTCGGGCCCACGCCCGGACTTTTCCTTTGACGGCGCTTGGCTCTACTGCGGAGAGCGCCCCGTCTTGCACCTGGTCGTCGCGAATCAGACGCGCTCCGTCTCGGAAGATCTGAGCCTGCAACACTTCGCCTTCAGGGCTACCGGGCTCAAGACTTTCCTCGAACGCATCGAAGCGCTCGCCGTTCCCTGGCGTGTGGGTTTCTTGGTGGACTTCGCCGTGTGCCAGATTCAGCTACGCGACCCCGATGACAATCAGCTGCACGTCGACTTTCCATTGGACGAAGCGCGGGCCCTCGGATTATTTGCGGCGTAGCCGCGCATCGCGCTCGCTCACTTACGCTCCGCAAACCGTGAACCACGTGGCCCACATAGCAGTAATAGGAGATCTGCACTCTCACTGGGACGCGCAAGACGTCGCCTACTTCAACCAGAGCCACTACGAGAGCATACTCGTCACGGGTGATCTAGGGCGTAGCGGAGGGCGCGATGGCGTCAAGATAGCACGGATGCTGGCTCGTCTCGAACGAGACGCGCTAGTGATGCTCGGCAACAACGACGCTCATGAGTATGCGCGCATCATCGCCGAGTTCAACTATCAGGCAGGACGCGCGGACTTGATGTCCAGCCTCGAGACCGCCGCTGGTTCCGCGCAACCTACGGGAGTTCAGGTCTGCGGCTACTCCGCACACCCACTCCGGGCAGGCGGCCTCGACGTCACGTTGATCGCCGCGCGACCCTTTGCCATGGGAGGCAGAGAGCTCTCCTTCCCGGAGCCGCTCGCTTCCAGCTTCGGCGTGCGAAGCCTGCAGGAATCGGTCGAAATGCTCGAGAAGTTGGTGGATGGCGCGGACACGGAAACCTTGATGTTCTTTGCGCACAACGGTCCTTTCGGCCTGGGCAGCCAACCTTCTTCGCTTTTTGGACGCGACTTCGCAACCGAAGCCGGGGACTGGGGGGACAGCGATCTGGCGGAGGCCATCGCCTACGCCAAACGCCGAGGGCGTCGCGTGCTCGCCGTGATCGCGGGTCACATGCACTGGCAGCTCCGCGCTGGAGGCATGCGCGATTGGCAGCTGGAGCGTGACGGTACGCTGTATCTCAATGCCGCTCGGGTGCCCCGCCTGATCCGTACCGACGACGGCACCTTGCACCATCACATTGCGCTCGATTTAGACGCCGACGGCGCGCGGGCACGCGAGGTCCTGGTTCATCTCTAGCGAACGTTCGTTTCGCGCCCCTCGGCGACGAGCCCCAGCACGCGTTCCTGGGACATGCCGAGCCGCTCTGCAAGGTCGAGGATGGCCGCCTTTTCCACGGGGTCGATGCGCCCGTCCGCCGCAGCCGTGGCCGCTGCCAACGCCAGCGCCAGTTCCTGATCCCGGGGGTCTGGCCAGAGAAACGCCGCCACGCTGTCCATACGTACTTCGAACCCATCTCGCGCCAGCTTCGTTTCCAGATCCGCGATCATGGCGTCGGTGGCAGCCGTACCGAGTTCGCCTTCGGACAAGGTGCGCACCGCACCACGCAGGACGTCACGCTCGGGCTGGCTGATATCTGCGTCCGCCGACATGACCAGGAACATGGCTTCGGCGAAAGGCTGAATGCGATCGTACGCGGCCGCCCCTTCCGGCCGCGAGCGCGAAAACGGTTCCGGCACCACGGATGCCGAGCCTCGCTCCAGCAGCCGATCGCGCAGGCGTTCGATCTTGCGTTGGTTGAACACCACGTGTCCCTCGCGCAGCGCTGTAACACGCGCAACATTTCGACTTGGTTTCCGGGCGGCTGGTTCGACCAGGCCGACTCCGAGAGCGCCGGCGACGAATTTTCAGGTTCCGCTCAGCTTCGCGAGTCCTGGCCGGCGGAGTGAGGCGCCAGACTGGTACTGGGTTCGTGGTTGCCGCGCTCCAACGTGGTCGCGAGCGCCACCATCAGCCTGTGCGGATGCACCAGTCCCTCGAAGCGACCGTCATCCCCGATGCAGACGAGCGGATCATGGCGCAGCGACTCCTCGCGGGTTGCAGCTCTCAGCGCCACGGAGGTCAACGCCGCATCGCGCTTCACCCGCAAGAGCTCGAAAGCCTTTCGAACCGCCACGCCCTGGGGCAAGCGCACGCGCATTTCCAGCGGTGCCCCGTTGGGTGCCAGACGTACACAGTGAGCGTGAGCCTCGGGCCAGCGGCTGTCTTGCGCGCAGGTGAGGCAAACATCCACCAGCAAAGCGAGCTCCATGGGCCCCCCATCTCTACTGCTGTTCGACTCCAGACTTTCGCTCGCCTGCTCACTCAACCCCACCCAAGGAGGCGCCGGCTTGGCCAGGTAGTAGCCCTGACCGAGCGGAACGCCGATACGCTGAACGGCAGCCAACTCCGCGTGCGTCTCGATACCTTCCGCCAGAAGCCAGGCATCCAGCCTGCCGGCGAGCTCTCCCAACATCTCCACCAGGGCCAGCTTCGCTTCGTCGGCCTCGATCCCGCTCACCAGGCCCCGGTCGAGCTTGAGAAGCTGAGGACGGAAGGTCAAGAATCTGCTGCAATCCCGAGTACCCGGAGCCCGCATCGTCCATGGCGATGAGAGCACCCCGCTCGCGTAGCTCCTGCAACTGCCCGAGAACTCTGCGCGCGTCGTTCACGACGCAATGCTCGGTGAGCTCGAACACGATACCGTGGAGGGCACTGCGCTCCTCGAGCGCCTCGCGCACCGCCCGTTCGGCGAGCTGATTGGGGTCCACGTTGATCGACACGAAGCAATTCGCCGGAACCTGCCTCGACAGCCGAAGCGCGCGTCGGATTACCGCTGCCTCCAGCTGATCGGCCAGACGCTCTTGAGCGGCCAGTGCGAAGAGTTGGTCGGGGCGCAGCGCGGGTTCGACCGCAAAGCGCGCCAACAGTTCGTATCCCGCAACTTGGCGCCGCTTCAGGTCGGCGATAGGTTGGGCAACCAGCGAGATGCGCGCGGGATCTTCGAGCACCTGCCGAACCGGAGACACCCCGGCTCGCTCCAACGCCTCACGCGCTAGCGGCGGCACGAATATGACGCTTCACTTGTTGAACGAGCTCGTCGGAAATTTGCGAAAGACCATGGTCACAGCGCGCGTGTCGAGCCACCTGCTCGAGCAATTGCTCATCGCTAGAGGCCTTGAACTTCGCATTGCACCCTGGAACGACGTCACCACAAGAAAACTCTTTCATGATTCTGCGCAACGGCGCACCCCGAACGAGGCTTTAGGGCCCGCGAATGGGGAGGTCCGTCGCGAGCCGATACCGCCGCGAGGCGGGCGCGTGAGGAGCAAGCACCCGAGGTCTACTGAAGTAGGTCGAGGAGCGAGAGCGACGAGCCCGCCCGCCGCAGCAAGAGGATCGGCCGGCGCAGCAGGACTCAACCATTCGCGGACCCTTAGCCAGGGCAGCTCGGCTCGCGCGCTCTGTGAACAGACGTGAGTCGCTCACCCACAGCAGCTACAGACCTCGACTCGCGCAGGCGCGCCGCTCCAGATCACATCGAAAGTGTCCACTCGAGTGGACACTTTCTGACCTCCCGGGTGTGCTCAGGCTCTCAAGCGCCGTCGCGATGCTTCGATCTAGCAAACGCCGCTTCCAGTCCAGATGTAGGGATCGCAGGTGCAGGGTGAGGGTAGCGCTTTCCGAGGGATGCACGCCAAACGCCGGTACTCTAATCACCCGATCGAGTCGGCCGTACCTCCTTGTCAGAGCGGGCAATCCGACTCGACGCACCCAAGGGGACGTCGCATCTCGGCTCGCCCAGAGCGAACTGCCAAGGAGACGAACCCCGAATGATCGAGCGAGCCAGGGTCCTGTGTGTAGACGACGAGGAGCCAGTGGTCTCGGGGTTGCGCCGAAACCTCGCTGAGGATTTCGACGTCGACATTGCGCTGGGTGGGTCCGCAGCACTCGAATTGGTCGAGCGAGCCGAGAGCGGCCCCCCCTACGCCGTCATCGTCACGGACATGCGCATGCCGGGCATGAATGGCGCGAAACTTCTGGAAGCGGTTCGGGAGCGCTCTCCCACCACGACGCGCATTTTGCTCACGGGCTTCTCGGAGATCGAAGCCGCCATCGAGGTGGTCAACAAGGGCCAACTGTTTCGCTTTCTCACCAAGCCTTGTCCCCCTCAGGACCTGCTGGCCGCGGTGAATGCCGGGGTGAAGCAACATCGCCTCGTCACCGCGGAAAAGGAGCTCCTCGAGCAAACCCTCAACGGGTGCGTGCAGATGCTTACCGAACTCATGGCCCTGGCGCAGCCAGGCGTGCCCAACAGCGCTCTGGCCGCCCGAAAGCTCGCGAGCTACCTCGCCTCCTACGTCGGGATCCGGGACGCATGGCACGTGGAACTTGCCGCCGTAGTCGCTCAACTCACGCGCGTTGCCATGCCCGAAGAAATGCTGAAGGACCTGAATCCGGACGCGAACTTGGGACAGACGCAGCGTGAAATCATCCGCCAGTGCTTGCAGATGGGACACCGCTTGCTGTCGACCATCCCGCGCCTGGAACGCGTACGAGAACTGCTCATCGGAGCCTGTGAAGTCGACGACGATTCCCCGCACAGCGAACCCGGCATGGAGAGCAAGTTGCTACGCTTGGTGCTCGACTACCAGCTGCTTTGGGACACTTACGGCAACTCCTGGGGGATCTTGAAATTCCTGCGCACGCGTGGCGAACATGTATGGGCCAGAGATGCTGGACGCTCTCGAACGATATTGCGCGCCCCGCGTGGAGCAGCAGTTGCTTCAACTGCCACTCGAATCACTGAAGCCGGGCATGCAGCTGGCGCGCGACGCCATCGACATGGCCGGGCAAGAGGTCTTGGTACCCAGCGGCACGGAGCTCACGCCGCCGATCCTGGAGCGACTCACGCGCTACCACGATTCCGTGGGGGTGGGCCAACCGTTCTTGGTCCACCTGCCAAGAGCCCCCCATTCCTGAAGCCTCTGCTCGGACGCATGGCACCACAAGGATCGAACCCAGGCAACATTCGCAGCAAAGTCAACCTCGGCCGCGCTGCCGCAAACCGGCGCAGCGACCTTACGGTGCTACTCGTCGAAGACAACCCAGGTGACGTGCTTCTGGCAATGGAGTACCTGCGCGAAGTCGAAACCAAATTCTGCGTGCTGCATGCGAGCTCCGTCCACGAAGCCTGCGCACTACTCGACTCGGGCACGAGAGTCGACGTATTGCTGCTGGATCTACACTTGCCCGACAGCTCGACCGAAGGCTTCGACAGGCTGCGAAGTATGGCCAGCCACTTGCCAATCGTGCTCTTGACCGGAGTGGTCGACCACGATTTTGCGCTCAACGTCATCGGTTCCTTTGCTCAGGACTATCTGCCCAAATCGGAGCTTGGGCCTCATGTTCTCGAGCGGGCGCTGCGCTACGCCGTCGAGCGTCAACGCCTCACCAACGAGCGCGACGGCATCCTGGCTCTGCACAAGCGAACTCTGGAGTTCGCAGGCGAGGGCATCGTGAGCACCGACCAGGAAGGGACGATCACAGTTGCGAACGAGGCGGCCGAGCGCATTCTGGGCTGGCCTCATGGAAAACTGATCGGCAACTCGCTGGGCCAGATCCTACCCCACCCGACGCTCGGAGCGAATGGCGCCCAGAAAAACGGCGTACGCGAGGGCCAGCTGCGCCAGCACGATGGCAAGCAGCTGGAGGCCGAATGGAGAATTTCCCCAATTCGCGAAGGCAACACAATCGTAGGGAATGTTCTCTTGTTCAGAGACGTCAGCGATCGACGCAGGCTCGAACGCCGGCTCGTGCAAGCGGAAAAGATGGAAGCCGTGGGGCAGCTCGCTGCGGGCGTGGCCCATGAAATCAACACGCCACTGCAGTTCATCGGCGACAATACCACGTTCGCTATTACGAGCGTCACCCGACTTCTGGCCGCCGCGGACGCGGCACGCGCGCTGCTTGGCGACCCCCGTGTGCGCGAGCTCGCCCCAGGAACGAGTGAGGCACTCGACAATGCACTACGCGAGGCAAAGCTGGACTATCTGCTTCAGGAGCTCCCGGTGGCATTGCAACAGACCCTGGACGGCGTGCACCGCGCCGTCAGCATCGTCCAGGTGCTGAGAAACTTTGCCCACCCGGACAACGCAGAACAAGAGTCGGTAGACGTGCGAGAAATCATCGAGGATGCGCTGGTACTTTCCCGGGGCAAGTGGAAAGACATTGCAGATATCTACGCCCGCTATCTGCATAGTGAAGCGCGCATCGTGTGCTCCAGGGGCGAACTCAGCCAAGTCATCATCAACCTGCTGCTCAATTCCGTCCACGCCATCGAAGAGGCTCAGCGATCGATGGATCTCGAGCGGGGTCGGATCGAAATAGAAACGTCGTGTGCGAATGGGCAGTTGGCAATCCGAATGACGGACAATGGCACGGGTATCCCCAAGGACATTCAGAGCCGAGTTTTCGAGCCATTCTTCACCACCAAGGAGGTCGGCAAGGGCACAGGCCAAGGGTTGGCACTCGCGCATTCGGTCGTCGTGCAACGCCATCTCGGGTCGCTGGAGTTGGATTCGGAGGTCGGCAAAGGAACGACTCTTACGATCGCGTTGCCGATAGCCTGAACCCAACGGCCGAGCGCACCCGATCGTGGTTCTTAGTCAGAGTTTACGGGCCCCATGGGGCAAGCGCCAATGTGTCGGGCGGCGCTTTCCAGGACTCGCGCGCCTCCGTGATCGACGGGGAGCGTGAACCGGAACACGGAGCCACCCGAACCACCAGCTTCTACCCATATGCGCCCACCGTGGGTTTCCACAACCTTCTTGCAAACGGCCAGGCCAATCCCCGTTCCGGGTCGCTCCCGGCCGAGCCTTTGAAAGATGACGAATATCCGCTCACGGTACTCGGGCGCGACGCCGATACCGTTGTCCTCGACGGAAAATTCCCATTCCGTAGCCTTGGGTATGCATCCCACGTGGACGCGCGGTGGCTTTTCCGAGCGAAACTTGAGCGCGTTGCCGAGTAGATTTTGGAATAGCTGCAACAGCTGCGTACGATTCCCGGCCACCTTCGGCAACTCCGTGCGGGTAACGGTGGCGCTGCTCTCTTCGATCGCAAGCCCCGAGTTCTGGACAGCTTCGTCGAAGACCTGGTTCAGATCCACCAGTTCCTTCACGACTGCCTGCCTCTGGATGCGCGACAGCGACAGCAAGGCATCGATGAGTTGTTGCATCCGCCGGGCACCGTCGACGGCGAAACCGATGAATGTGTTCGCGGACTCGTCGAGTTTGTCCCGGTAGCGACGTTCCAGAAGCTGCGCATAGCTCTGGACCATGCGCAGCGGCTCCTGCAGATCGTGTGAGGCGACGTATGCGAACTGCTCCAACTCGGCATTGGAACGTTGCAGCTCGCGGTTCGCAAGCGTGAGCTCGTGCGTCTTCTGCCCCACCGCGCGCTCGAGCGCGGCTCGCTGCGCAGCCTGCACTTCTTCGGCCTGGCGCCGAGCCGTCAGGTCGCCCACCGCCACCACCACCTGTGGCTGGCCGCAAATCGAAGCCGGACTCAGGCTGATTTCGGCTGGAAAGCACGTGCCATCCCTGCGCTGGGCAAGCAGGACACGCCCCTCGGCCATCCTGCGCGCAGCCGGGACACGCTGGTAGTCGTGGCGCAGCATCGAATGATGCTCACGCATTGCCGAAGGCACCAACACTTCCACACTCTGACCAACGAGATTGGCCCCTTGGTAGCCGAACAACTCACTGGCCCTGGCGTTGACGAAGACGATGCTACCGGCTCGATCCACTGCCAACGTCGCAAAAGGGGCCTGGTCCAAGAGTCCCTTGAAGTCGCCCTCGATTCCCTCCCGCTGCGCCACCTCGCGAGTCAGGGCTCGATACGACGACTCGAGCGCCCGCTCACTGCGACGCGCGCGCCCCCACATGTGTAGCGACGCGATACCTACCAACGCGAGCACACCAGCGAGCCCCAGGCTGAACAGCACCACACGAGGGGGGTCGCTGCCAGGCTCCGATTCTGTCTCCAGAGCCCAATGGTTCCCCCAGAGCAATACGTCCACTCGAACACCGGTGCTCCATAGGCTGTCGAAGGCGCCAGTCTGATACAGCACGCGCTTACCGGCTTTCAGCCTCACGTCCAGTTGGCGGTCCCTGCTGACCCGCGACGCGGCAGAGGTGACCCGCAATAGTGCCCCGAACAGTGTGTCCGAGCCGCGTGAGAAACAGCGCAGGAGGAGCGGTTCGCCGCTCTTGTCGACCAGCCCTGCCGTGGGAAGCGTCCCCGATGGGGCACCCGATCGAGGCTCGCAGCGAGCGCTCAAGACGTCTGCAGCTGGCGAGCTACTCAAGGTATTCGCGATCCAGCGAGCGTGCCCGTGCTTCACCAGAAAGATACCCGCCAACCCGGGTAGGTCTCGTAGAAGCCCTCGCCCTTCGCGCTGCCAAACGCTGTTGGAGGCACCCTGTTGGTCCAGGCGCAATGCCATGCGATCCGCGGCCAAAAACTCCTCCTCGCCCAGGTGGCTCAGCGATCGAGACAGCGCCTGCGTCCGCAGGAGCAGCGCATGGGTTTGCAACGCTTGCCAGGTCGCGAAGACCAGCGTGACCGAAAGCGCGGCCACCGGGACCGCCAGCCAGACCGGCGGCCCTGCCCTGAACGGTGCCGCCTTGTGCACCGCCATTCGAATCAGTCCGATCGCCAACAGCACCATCCCGAGCGAGCTGTGCAGCGCCATGGCGGTCATCCACCCCCACCCGTAGACGCTCTCGACGCCCGCAGCATAGGCGGAGAGAGAGAGCAGACCCAACGCGCCAACCGGTGTCATCAGGGTAGCCACCAGACCCGCGCGCCAACGCTTGCCCCGGTACAGCCCCAGCAGAACGAGCGCCGCTCCCGTGAGCGCGAAACAGAGCGCCGTATTGGGAGCCATGCGCCCGGCGTGCGAGGTCCTGGTGAGCACGTGATGCTCCAGGAAGAGCTGGTCGATGCCCAGATCGATGTCACCCAGGTACTGGAAGAACGTCAGAGTTCCCCAAAGCGCCACCCAGCAGCCCGCCAGCATCGTGACGCGGCGCCAATAGGGGTGTAGGAGCAGACCGGTGCCGGCCACTGCAAAGCAGAGCGCCGTGTTGAACTGCATGGGAGCAAAGCGCGAATGCAGTTGAACCAGTGCACGGCTGTCGAACCACCAAGCGAGCATGACCACCAGGCCCATAACGAGGCTGACGGCGCCGGCACCGCTGCCCGGCCTGAGCGCGCGCCACCACGCTCTCAGCTTCGACCAAGGCTGTCGCTCGGCGCGACGCTGAAGATCCGCTTCGTTCTCCGTCCCCTCGCTCCTCAACGAAAGGGCAACCAGACTCTCACCAAGGTGCCGCCCCAGGCACTCCTCGTGAAATCGAGTGTGCCGCCATGACGGTCGACAATCGCTCGGTGGGCAACACTCAACCCCTGCCCCGTCCCACTTCCCACTTCCTTGGTAGTGAAGAAAGGGTCGGACACCTGCTCGAGGATCGTCGGATCGATTCCCGGACCATTGTCGGAGAAGGTAATCTCGACCCCGGAGTCCACCAGTCGCGAGCTGATGTGAGTTCGCGCCTTTCGCACCTCACCACCGAAGACACCGCGCGCCGCCTCGGCACAGTTCACCAGGATGCTGAGAAACGCTTGCTTGATCTCCGTGACTACACACTCCACGAGGGGCAGCTGGTCCTCCAATTCGAGCACCAGTTCGGCGTCGTGCGGAAACTCCTGTCGCGTCACCGCGACGGTGTTTTCAATCGCGCGGTTCAAGTCTGCCGGGCCGCGCGTGCGACGCTCCGGCCCGGCGAACTCCTTGAGTTCGGCCACTATGGTGGCGATCTTCTTCACCCCGTCGACGCTCTGGGAAAGCGCCCCCGGCACCTCGTCGAGAATGTACCCGATGCGCTGCTCGTGCCACACCTTGCGCACCGTTTCACAAGCCTGCTCCGGAGTGCCCGACTCCTCCTGAACCCATTCTCGCACCAGGTCCAGCAGCTTCCGTGACCGCTCGAAGGCCTTGCCCAGGAAGCCCAGATTGTCCTGGATGTACTGCGCGGGCGTATTCATTTCATGCGCCAGACCCGCCGCCAGGTGACCAAGACCCTGGAGCCGCGCGACGTGCATCAAACGCCTTTCGGCCTCCAGATTCTCGGCCATGGCGATCTTCAAGCTCAAGTGCGAGCTGACCCGCGCCAACAGCTCCTCCGGCTCGGCAGGCTTCGTCACGTAGTCGCTCGCGCCCGCGCGGAAGGCGAGCACTTTGTCCTTGGCGGTCTGCCTGGCGGTCAACATCAAGATGGGCAGCTCGAACGCCGACCATTTCTGGCGCAGGATCTGGAGCACCTGTAGACCATTCAAGATGGGCATCTCGTGGTCACACAGCAGCAGATCGGGCCGGTTGTTTTCGACCATGCTGACGGCCTCCGCGCCGTTGTTTGCCTCGATAACTTCTACCCCCTCGAGCGTGCACAACATGCGAGCAAGCTCCCGACGGACAGCCGAGGAGTCATCCGCAATGAGAACCCGCCGGCGACTGGTTCGTCTGGAGGCAGGAAGACTGGTCATGCTTTCAGCAGGCGCGCACACCACTACGCTCTATCTACGGCCACCTACAAAGAGCGGTAAGATGGCTATTCGGGTCTGGAAGCCTTGGGTAGGGCGGCCGGATCCGGCTCCTGAGCAGCGAGTGGCAGCGCCACCGCGCATGTGTCCCCCGCCGTCGAGTGGGAATTCAGAGTCCGCGCGTGCACTTCGCAGACCATCGAGTGCGCCACAGTCGGAGCTGCGCACGGGGCTCCTGGATCGTGCGCCTCTAATCTGTGGCACGAATCGGTCGTCTTAACTAGGTGAGTGAGTCAGCGCATGCAGCCACGGGGGGTACGGTGAAACGAGTGATGTTCGTCGACGACGAAGAGCGAATCCTGCAGGGGCTCTCTAGAACGCTCTACGTGCTCACCGACGACTGGGAAATGACCTTCGTCGCAAGTGCCTCCGAGGCACTCCAGGAGCTGGAAAAGTCGGAATTCGACGTCATCGTCGCGGACATGCGCATGCCGAAGATGGACGGAGCCGAGCTGCTGCAGCGAGTCCATAGCGACTACCCGGGCATCGTGCGCATCGTCCTCTCGGGGCACGCGGAACTGAAGTCCACCATGCGGGCCGCCGCCATCGCACATCAATTCCTCACGAAGCCCTGCGACGCCGATACCATCCATCACGTGGTCGAGCGCGCGTGCGGGCTTCAAACCATCCTGGAATCCCCTGCGTTGCGTGGCCTGGTCGGAGGCATCGAACGACTACCGAGCCGTCCGGCGGTTTACCAGAAGCTTTGCGAAGCCGCGACACAGGTCAACATCGGAGCCAATGAACTCGCTCGAATCGTGGAGCAAGACGTGGCGCTCACGGCCAAGCTGCTCCAGCTGGTCAACAGTTCGTTCTTCGGGCTAAAGCGGGACATCAAGAGCATCGAGCATGCTTGCACGTATCTGGGAACGACCATGCTGCGAAACCTGGCGCTGTCGGCCAGCATATTCGCCGCGGGCAGTGATTCGATTGGCGGCCTGTCCCTCGACGAGGAACAGCGCCACGCTTGGTTGACCGCATCGCTGGCGAGCAGCATCGTCGATGATCGTCAATTGCGAGACGAGGCGTTCCTGGCGGGCATGCTTCACGACGTGGGCAAGCTCGTGCTGGCGCGGGCCCAGGCGGACCAGTACGAAACGCTGTTGAGCAATCGGGGCAGCCAGCGCCTGGACGAGGCAGAAATCGAGTACTTCGGGGCCTCTCACGCGGAGGTAGGCGGCTATCTGCTCGGGCTATGGGGCCTCGACTACGCAATCCTGGAAGCCGTCGTGCACCACCACCGACCCTCACGCATCGAAACACCTCGGCACGACCTGGCGGCGAGCGTGCACATCGCCACAGCCCTGGCTGACGGTGCTTTACACCCCGGAACGCTGGCGAGCGACCTGCTGGACCGCGAGTTCGTCGACCGCATCGGGGTCGCACATCGCATCGACGAGTGGATGGAGCTCGCCATGGCCAGAGCGAACCAGACGCAGGAGAGCTGATCCATGAACCCGTCGATGCTCCGCAAAGTGCTGTGCGTAGACGACGAGCCACACGTCCTTTCCGGCATCTCCAGAACGCTTGGATTCGACTTCGAGGTACACACCAAGACGAATGGACCAGCAGGCCTCGACGTCCTCGACGCGGAGGGCCCCTTTGCCGTGGTCATTTCGGACATGCGCATGCCAGGCATGGATGGAGCCGCCTTTCTCAAAGAGGTCAGAAGGCGTGCACCCGATACCGTCCGCCTTCTGCTCACCGGGCACGCCGACCTGGACAGCGCGATAGAAGCCATCAATAGCGCGCAGATCCACCGCTTCCTCACCAAGCCGTGTGCCGCAGACGTGCTGGTAGACGCAGTCGAGTCCGCCTGTGAGCATTTTCGTCTGGTCGTCGCCGAACAAGAGTTGCTGCAGAAGACCCTTTACGAATCGGTAGGAGTGCTGACCGAGGTCTTGAGTCTCGTAACCCCCGCTGCATTCTCCCGCTCGTCACGCCTGAAGCGCTACGTCTCGCAGATCGCGCGACAGCTGGAACTGGAAAATGCTTGGCAGTACGAGCTGGCAGCCATGCTGTCGCAGATAGGTTGCGTCGCACTATCCCCCGACCTGGTCCAGAAAGCTCACTTGCACGACGAGCTCACGGATGAGGAGCGCGCCAGCTACGAGAGTCACCCTCAGGTTGCCGAAAACCTGATCGGTCGAATCCCCAGGTTGAGCACCGTGGCAAGAATCATTGGGGAAGGTTCGAACGCTCGGGTTCGCCACGCCATCGACGATTCTTCATTGAGCAGCGGCGACGCAGGCAAGGTTGGCGCTACCCTGTTATCGACGGCCTTGTGGCTGGACGAGCTGGCAGAGCTCAGAGGTTCCACCCAAGCAGCAGCCGCCATCGTGCGCGTGAAGCTGCGCAAGACGGCCCCGCGCCTGGCAGAAGCCCTGCGGCACCTGGAACACAAGGGGCGCGAAATGTGCGAGCGCATCGTCGAGACCGGAGAGCTCGCCTCTGGAATGTTCATCAACGCAGACGTACACGACAAGAACAACGTCCTGATGGTCTCGAAAGGGCAAGAAGTCACAGCAACGCTCGTCAGGCGTTTGCGCGGCATGGCGTCGAGCGGGATCATCCACGATCGTGTCGCCGTGCTGGTCCCCGCGGAAACCGAGCAAGATGAGGAGGCCGCCGCTGGGTGAGCGAGCACGCTCCGCCATTTGGAATAGCCGCCGGCGGAGTCGAGAACGCACGCGAATGACGCCAAACCAAGAACACGCCGGAGGCGGCTCGCCCTCATCCAGCGGCGAGGTCTATCTCGGGTGGGCAGCTTCGCACCACGGAGACCGGCTCGACCACGCCTCCGCGCCTGGCATAGTTGCGAATGCGTTCCAGCGTGGCCCGGGTCAGCTCGCTGCCTTTGTGCAGTAGCACCTGCCCGGACCCCGTCGCCACGACGTCCGAGGCCAACCGCATGCCCGATTCCAGCTCCTGAACGGTGGCCTGGAACTCGAGCCCAGAAGGCCCCGGATCGCTCAGCTCCGCCAAGGCCTCGAGCCAAGACGGCTCGAAACCCACGCCCTGCTCGGCAAGTTCTCGAAGCGCCGCGCTTTCGTCACCCGAGCGCTCGGTCAGCAGCATCAGGTCGAGGATGAGCAGTAAGATGGCCTGGTCGGCCCGATTCGATGCGACCCGAGCGCCGTCGCTCCGACCGGCGTCGCGCGCCGCCAGCAGGAGCTCACGGACAGGTTCGAGGCGAGGAATCGGCTTCAAGAGCCGCTCGGCCGTCTCCAGACAACAACTCAACACCTTGCACTCCGCCAACCGCAATTCGGCCGGCAGCGACAACTCCAGGAAGGCCTCTCTTCCCATGGTGATGCGCGCCAACAAGGTCACCACGGCCGCCAGCTCGACGTGCCAGGCGGCGCGGAGCTCGGCCAGCTCCGCCAGCCTCCTCACCATGCGGCGGGCCCTGAGCGCGCGAGCAGGCGCGTCGACCCAGACCAGTCCCATCAGCTCGGTGAGCATGGCAACGGTGTCGCCAAGCGTCGTGCCGAGAAGCTCCGCCTCCGCAGTCTGCAACTCGTGATAACGGGCAGACTGTGTCACGTATTCGATCAGCTCTTCGGGTTGGTAGGGCTTCAACAAGAAGCGAAAGACTTTGCCTTCGTTGGCGGCGCTGACCGCGGCGTCGAAATCCGCTTGTCCCGTCAACAACAGGCGGGTCGTATGGGGCGTCAGACGGCGCGCTTCGTTCAGCAGTTCGGCCCCGCTCATCCCGGGCATGCGCAAATCCGAGAGCAGCACAGCGTACGACTTGCGCGCCAGCAACTCCAACGCCTGCGGTCCACTGGTCGCGGTATCTACACAGAACTGGCCAGCCAGCGTCCTGCGCAAGACGCGCAGGACCCGCTCATCGTCGTCGACGCAGAGAACGTGCGGAGCGAGTATTCGGATCGAGCTCTCGCTGGTTGGTTCGTAGGTCATCCTGGTCCGAAGGTCGCCACGGGTCTGGACCCGCCACCCGTTGTTGGAGGGCCGGCTCAGGAGCTCTCGGGCCCCCCCTCAGTCCATACGACCCACCAGCGCCCATGCTAAGTCCCCCTGGGCCGAGCAGTCCCATGCCAATGGCGGTCCACCTGGCTCCCCCACTGGCGGAATCCGCCACCTATTGGCCAGAGCTCACTTCCGAAGGGCGAAGCACGAGGAACAGGTTGACGGTCCCGGGGACGACGAGGAGACTGATTGGTGGGGGCGTGTCCTCCAGGAGGCGAGGTCGAGGAATCCACGCGTGGAACGAGTTTTGCTGGTCGACGACGAACCTCAGGTGTTGGTCGCACTCGAGGATCTGCTGAGCGACGAATTCATCGTGCTGAAGACCGCTTCGCCGAAGCATGCTCTCGATCTCATCGAGAACAACAGCGACATTGCTGTCGTCATCAGCGATGAACGCATGCCTCAGCTCACGGGCAGCGAGCTGCTCGCGAGGATTCGCGCGAACTCCAACGCTCGTAGAATCCTGGTCACGGGCTTTGCGGATCTGTCCGCGGTGATCCGCGCGGTCAACGACGGCAAGATCTTTGCTTACGTCACCAAGCCCTGGAATAGCCAGGACTTGAAACAGAAGGTCCATCAAGCCGCCGATCAGTTCCGCTTGGTCGAGGAGGTCACCAGCGAGCACCAATTGTTGCGGGATCTGATGGACAACACTCCGGATGCGATCTTCTTCAAGGACCGCCTCTTGAGGATTCGAGGTGCCAATCAGTCCTTTGCGACCTTGCTGGGAGTCTCGAATGCGGGCGACCTGGTGGGCAAGAAGCTGGACGAGGTGGTGTCCTCGCTGCCCCACCTCGGTGCGAGTCTACGCGAAGAACGAGCCATCCTGGTGAACGGCGAGCCCTCCCTGGATGTCGTTCGCGACTACGATGTCGCGGGCCACAAGCGCTGGATCTCCGAGAGCAAAGCACCGATTCGAGGTCCGTCGGGCGAGGTGTTGGGCATCGTGGGAATCGCGCGCGACGTTACCGAACGGGTGCTGATGGGAGAAACGTTGCGAGAGAGTGAGGCTCGCCTCAGCCAGCAAACTCGGCTTTTGAACACCATTCTCAACAGCATGCAGGAAGCGGTGATTGCCTCGGACAGAGACGGACAGTTCGTCTTGTTCAACCGTCACGCTCAAGAGCTATTCAAGAAGCCAGCTCCGGGCGTTTCGGCCTTCGATTGGGCGCGTAGCCAAGACGTCTACTTGCCCGACCGGTCCGGCATGCTTCGAGCCGACGAGAATCCGCTGGTTTTGGCCATGCGTGGGGAGCGCACTCGCGAGACCGAGGTCAGTATCCTCGACGCCGATCCAGAAGCGGGAATCCTCGCGATAACCGGTTCCCCGCTGCGCGATGAACAACAGAATCTCGTCGGGGGCCTGGCGCTCTTGCGAAACGTCACCCGGCAAAGACAGCTCGAACGCCAACTGACCCAAGCGCAGAAGATGGAAGCCGTTGGCAGACTCGCCGGCGGCGTCGCCCACGACTTCAACAACCTGCTTTCGGTGATCGTCAGCTACACGGACTTCGTGCAGCGGGCTTTGCCCGAGGATGACTCCAAGCGAGAAGACCTCAGTGAAGTATTGGCCGCGGCGAACCGCGCTGCCAGTTTGACACGACAGCTGCTGGCCTTCAGCAGGCAGCGCGTCGTGCACCACCAGGTTCTGCAGCTGAACGATATCGTTGCGAATCTGGAAAGGATGCTGCGACGAGTAATCGGCGAGCATATCGAGCTCTGCACGGCCCTGTCACACTCGCTCGCTCCGATTCGCGCCGACCTGGGGCAGATGGAGCAAGTCCTGCTGAACCTGACCGTGAATGCGCGTGACGCGATGCCGGCGGGGGGCAAGCTCACCTTCGAAACCGCCAACATCATTATAGAGCAGGAAGACTCTGCCGCCTTCGAGAGGGTTCCGCCGGGGCACTACGTGATGCTCGCCATCAAGGACACGGGCACCGGGATGACCGAAGACGTCAAAAAGCGGATCTTCGAGCCGTTCTTTACGACCAAGGACGTCGGAGAAGGCACCGGCCTCGGACTCGCGACCGTCTACGGTATCGTGCAGCAAAGCGGGGGGCACGTCGACGTGGAAAGCGAAGTGGGCCAGGGCAGCTGCTTTCGCATCTACCTGCCCAGCGCCGATAGCGCCAACGCGACGGTAACCCCGCGCCACTCGTCGTCACCTCCTCCGAAGGGCACTGCCGGCGCCACCATTCTACTGGTCGAGGACGACGACTCCGTCCGCATGGTGAGCAGCCGTATCCTGCGGGCCCGAGGCCACACGGTGCTGGAGGCCAAGCGTCCCAGCGAGGCACTGGTCCAGTGCGAGCTGGGTACAGAGGTCGACCTGCTACTGACCGATATCGTCCTACCAGAAATGAGCGGCGTCGAACTCGCGCAGCAGATCGCGAAAGCGCGCCCGAGCCTGAGGGTCCTGTTCATGTCCGGCTACCCCGGCGGCGCCCTGGCCAGCGAAGAGCACTTCGAGGCGAAAACCGCCTACATTCAGAAGCCCTTTTCTCCTTACTCGCTGGCGGAGAGAATCCGCGAGCTTCTGGAAAGCTCGTTCCACTAGGCACCCATTCTCGGAGCCGCGAGCCAGACCGATGACTCAAGCCCACAGAGCCACCGCCCTGATCGTTGACGACAGCTTGACGGTCCGCATGGACCTGGTGGACGCATTCGAAGACGCTGGCTTCCGAGCCCTGGGCACGGGAACGGCTCGAGAAGCACGCTTGCTATTGGACACGGAAGCGGTCGACATTCTGATTCTGGATGTAGTTCTTCCCGACTCGAGCGGCCCGGATCTGCTCAGAGAGCTACGCGACGGCGCCCAGCGACAATTGCCCGTGTTGATGCTCTCCAGCGAAGCCGACGTTCGGGATCGGATGCAAGGTCTCGCCGCTGGCGCCGATGAATACGTGGGAAAACCTTACGATCCAGCCTATGTCATCGCCAAATCCCGAGCCCTGATGGCGGCCCGGCGAACCACGGCCGAGCCCGCGCCGATCCTGCTCATCGACAACGATGAAGAGTCCTCGCAACGGCTGAGATTGGCGCTCTCCGATCACGGCTTTCGCGTCGTCAGCGCCGGCTCGGGCGAGGAGGCGCTTCGCCTGGCTTCGAGCGAGGTCCCCAGGGCAATCATCGTGGACGACAGCTTGCCAGGCATCGATGGCGCGACACTGATTCGACGCACGAAGTTCGACGCCGCGCTCCGCTCGGTTCCATGCATATTGCTGACCGCGAGCGGGGACGCAGGCACCGAACTCAGAGCTCTGGACGCCGGCGCGGACCTCTTTGCACGCATAGACGAACCGACTTCGGTCATTCTAGCGAAACTGCAGGTGCTTTTGCGGCGTGCACCTGGCTCTCGGAGCAACGTCGAGCTGGCAAGCCTGTCGGCGCCCAAGAAGATACTCGCCGCTGATGACAGCACGACTTTTCGCACAGAGCTCGTCGATGCCCTCAGGGGCGAAGGCTACGATGTCATCCAGGCGCGGTCCGGCGAAGAAGCGCTAGAGCTCGTCGCCGTGCAGTCGGTGGACTGCATCCTACTGGATATGATCATGCCCGGGATGA
This sequence comes from uncultured delta proteobacterium, assembly GCA_963809955.1. Lineage (GTDB taxonomy): Bacteria > Myxococcota_A > Polyangia > Polyangiales > Polyangiaceae > JAICQQ01. Next base: position 102,826 of record CAWELQ010000018.1, on the reverse strand, counting down.
GCGGCGAAGAGACCTGCCGCCGGCTCAAAGAATCTCCAGTGGCCCGCGATATTCCAGTCCTGTTGCTCACTGCATTGGAGGAGAGCCAGGCGCTGCTCGCGGGCCTGGCGGCTGGAGCGGACGATTTCGTTCAGAAGTCCGATGGTTTCGAAGTGCTCAAGGCGAGAGTACGCGCACAGCTGCGCCGACGCCAAATAGAGGACGAGACGCGCAGGGTGCGCGAACGGCTGCTCCAGAGTGAGCTGGAGGCGGCCGAGGCGCGCGCCAGCCGTGAGCTGGCGGAAACGAAAGCGCAGCTGGTCGACGAACTACAACAAAAGAATCGAGAACTCGAAGAACTGGCGCTTACCAAGGTCAAACTCGCCGAGGGAGTGCAAAGGGCGAACGAGAAGCTGGAGAGCGCCTATCGAGAGCTTCAAGCCACCCAAGCGAAGTTGATCCAGTCGGCCAAGATGGCTTCGCTAGGCGAGCTGGTGGCGGGCGTCGCGCACGAAATCAACAACCCATTGGCTTTCGTGATCAGCCACCTGGGAACCATCGAAGACCGGCTGGAAAAGATGCGCACGGGCTTGGACCCCGAGGTGGTGCGTCACATGGATCTGGCAAAAACCCGCGCGGGCGAAATGCACGACGGACTGGACCGCATCCGCGAACTGGTCGTCAAGCTTCGTACGTTTTCACGCCTCGACGAAGGCGAATTCAAGGTGATCAACGTGCGGGAGTGCGTGGACGCGATACTGACGATTCAGCGACATCGCTTCACTGGTCGCATCGACGTGCTCACCAACATCGACGCCGACGACGTGGTGGCGTGCTATCCCCGCCTCTTGAGCCAGGCCATCATGAACCTGGTGTCGAACGCCGTGGACGCCATCAGCCAGCGGGGGACCATCAAGATCGAAGCGGGCTACCGAGCCGAGGACTATCGCATCTTGGTGGAAGACAACGGAAGCGGCATCTTGCCGGAGCACCGGGATCGGGTCATCGAACCCTTCTTCACCACCAAGCCCGTGGGCAGCGGGACCGGTCTGGGGTTGTCCATCACCTACTCGATTGTCCAGAAGCACGGTGGAAGCCTGGAATTGTCCGACGCCACCGGCGGCGGAACGCGAGCGATTATCCACTTCCCTGCGAAACGACAGCAAACCGCGTGAGAGCATGCCGTGACCGGACCAGGCGACGAGGGAGCGGACGGGCCGCCGGTGTCCAGCCAGCGCCTGCTCATTCTCCGTGTGGGGGCTCAGCGCTGCGCCCTGCCGGTGAAGCATGTCGCGGAGATCATGCGGCCCTTGCCCATTACGGGCGTACCGGGGACGCCCGCCTTCGTAAGTGGAACTGCCATTATTAGAGGCAAGATCACGCCAGTGGTCGATCTGCGCGTCGTCCTCGACGAGGCGTCAACGCCTCCACCAGAGCGTTTGGTGCTGATCCGCATCGGCGACGCGCGACGAGTTGGAGCCCTCGCAGACGCCGTCGAAGGGGTCGTCACCAGGAGCGATCTGAGTGAGGCAGAGCTCCCCCCCCTGCTTCGCAACACCAAGACGAGCGTCGTCGAGGGTCTGACGACTTTGGACCGCCAACTCTTGAGCGTGCTGGACGCAGGAGCCGTGCTCCCGGTGCAATTGTGGAATGTTTCGTCCCTTCGAGGGGACGCAGAGTGACGGTCTCGAGCACAGATGTCGCGAGTTTTCGCGACCTCCTGGCCCGCGTGACGGGTCTCGCGTTCGACGACGACAAGCTTCCCGCGCTTTCGGAGTTGCTCTCGGCGCGGATGAAGAGCGTTGGATCACGAAGCGCCTCGCAATACTTCGAGCGCCTGGAAAGCGCAGCGGCAGAGGCCGGCGAGTTGGCCCGCACGCTGTGCATCTCGGAAACCTATTTTCTACGCAACCAAAACCATTTCCGTGCCCTCGAGACTCTGCTCAGAAGGGCAGATCCGGGCGCGCGACGCAAGCTTCGCCTGCTCTCTGCCGGGTGTTCGTCGGGCGAGGAAACCTACTCGCTAGCGATGATCTGCCGGGAGAGCCTGAACGAACTCGACGGGTGGACGCTCTCGATCCTCGGAGTGGATCTCAATCCGGATGCGCTCCGAAGGGCTCGCGCCGGATGCTATTCGCGTTGGTCCCTGCGCCAGACCCCGGCTCCCATACAGACGAAATACTTCACGAAGCGAGGCGCGTGGTATGCTGTCTCCGAGGAGCTGAAGCACATGGTTTGCTTCGAGCAGGGAAACTTGGCGGCTCGGCAATCGAGCTTCTGGCGCGCCAGAACCTTCGACGTGATCTTTCTGCGCAATGTGCTGATGTACCTGACAAAAGAAGCCACCCAAAGAGTGCTGGAGCGAGCGTGGCAGGCGCTTTCGCCCGGCGGGTATCTGTTCCTGGGGGACGCCGAGAGTCTGCGCGGTTCGGTCAGCGGCTTCTGTCTCCGCCACACACACGACACCTTCTACTATCAGCGTCTCGAAACGTGGCCCGCCGCGAGCGCAGCCACGGCTCCGGGCCCGATCGCAATGACCGGGCGCTGCACTCTGCCGGCGGACGATGCCAGCTGGGTGCGCCGCATTAGCCGGGCATCGGCTCGTATCGAAACGCTCTCGCAGTCCGTCGATGAGACGCCAGCGCTTGCGCGAGCCGCCCAGCGAGCGACGCCGCTCGAGCCAGCGCTGGACGGGAGCGCCAAGAGTGTCTCGTTGGCCCTGGACCTGATGCGAAAGGAACGCTTCGGAGCAGCCCTGGAGCTGTTCTCCGACCCCTCCGCGAGTAGCTCGGCCGAGGCTTGCGTTCTTCATTCCGCCTTGCTGCTGAGCACGGGAGACATCCCAGGGGCCGAGCGCCTCTGCGCTCCACTGTTGGAGGCTGATCCGCTGAACGCCGAAGCTCACTACGTCATTGCAGTTTGTCGAGAACACTTCGGGGCATCACTGGAAGCCATGGAGCACAGCCGAGCTGCAGCGTATCTGGACTCCAACTTCGCCATGCCCCACTTGCAGCTCGGCCGGATCGCACGACGCTCCGGCGACCTCGACCTGGCGCGTCGCGAGCTCCGCCGTGCGCTCACCCTTCTACCCAGCGAACAGCCGAGAAAGATCGTGCTCTTCGGAGGGGGCTTCAACCACGACGGCCTGATACAGCTGTGCCGCGGCGAACTGACGGCCTGCAGCGAGGACGGATGAGAGCGACCGACCTTCTGCAAACAGCGGTCGAGATGCGACAGGCGTTCGACGGGAGGTTCGCCCACCCCTTGGCCGTCGAAAGCTCCATCCAGGAAGACTTTTTGGTGGTGCGTGCAGCCGTGCATTCCGTGGCCCTACGCATCAAGGAGATCGCAGGGTTGCTACGCGCTCCCGAGCTGACCCATTTGCCCACCGAACACCGCGCTCTCTCCGGTCTGGCCGGAGTACGGGGCACGCTGGTCGCGGTGTACGATCTGGCAACGCTGCTCGGCGACACGACGCAGGGGCCAGACGCTGGCTTCATAGTACTATGCGCGGCCGACAAGACCGTCGCTCTGCGCTTCACCGCCGTGATCCAGTACGCACGGCTCGAACCGCATGCGCTCAGCGAGGAGAGAGCCGAAGACACCATTCGACATCCCCGCTGGTTGGCGCGGCTCGGTGACGCTCATCTGCCGGTAGTGACCCTATCCGTTGTCCTCGAAAGCATCCGTGGGACGCCCAGTGGCGTCGACAAGGAGTGAGATAACCATGAGTCGAGAATTGACCTTTGGGCGCAAATTGGGGTTGGGGTTCACCCTGATCGTGATGCTGGCCATGGCCATGGGAGCGGTTGGCCTCTACGCTCTGCACAACGTGGTCCAGGTCAAAGATCGGGTCATTCAGTTGACCGGCGAAAACCTGATCGATGCCCAGCGTCTGCTTGGCGCGACGGAACGCGAAGTAGCGAGCGTAAGGGGTTTCTTGCTGTTGAAAGATGGCGAGTTCCTCCGCCAGCGCGAAGAAGCCCAGCGTCGATTCGCGAACACCCTCGACCGAATCAGGAGCCGCGCGGAGACGGCTCGGGGCGAACGGCTGATTGCCGACCTCGAAAAGACGCATCTGGACCACAAGCGAGCCGTGGACGAATTCGTCGAAATGCGCCGCTCGGAGGACGACCTGAGCGCTTTGCTTGCCCGGTATGACGACCGAGTCATTCCCAAGTACGACGCGCTCTCCGCCGCCGTGAACGCCTTCGTTACGCAGACAGAACACGAACGCGACGAAGGTCGCCTGGATGCCACTGCGCGGGCAACCGAGGCCAATTCAATCCTGGTCGGCGTTGGCTTGGGAACCGTACTGCTCGCCATCATGATCGGGTCCTTTCTAACTCGAAGCTTGAGCCAGCAGATTGGCTCGACGGTTCAGCACATCCGGAGCTCGTCCGGAGAGCTGCAGGCGGCAGCGACACAGCAGGCTTCCGGCGCGAAGGAACAGGCCACTGCCATGAGCGAAATCACGACGACCATCGGCGAGCTTCTGGCTACTTCTCGCCAGATTGCCGAAAGCGGCCAACACGTCGCGAAGATGGCTTCGGATAGCGCGCACCGCGCGCGGGATGGGGAGCATGCTGTCGCGAAGGCTGCAGATGCGGTCAACAGCATCAAGCAGCAGGTGGATGCCATCGTCAGTCATATGCTGGCGTTGGGCAAGAAATCACAGCAAATCGGCGGGATCCTGGAGATTATCAACGAGCTGGCAGAACAGACGAATATTCTGGCCATCAACGCAACCATCGAAGCCGCAGGAGCCGGTGAAGCGGGCCGTCGCTTCGCCGTGGTGGGCGAGGAGATACGCAAGCTGGCCGACAGGGTCGCAGGTTCGACCAAGGAAATACGCTCTCTCATCGAAGAAATACGCGCCGCGGTCAACGCCAGCGTCATGGCCACCGAAACCGGTTCGAAGACGGTCGAGTCCGGTGCGGAACGATTTCAGGAGCTGAAGGCTGCCTTCAAACTCATCGGTGACATCGTGACTTCGACGATGGAAGCAGGACAGGAAATCGAGCTGTCCACCAAGCAGCAGACGACAGCAGTGGAGCAGGTCAACGTTGCCATTGCCAATGTGGCGCAGACCACGAAGGAAACCGAGGCCAGCTCGGGGCAGACGCTGCAAACCTCTTCGCAGCTCGCGTCGCTGTCCGACGATCTCGCCAGGCTCATCCACGCGCCGGCGAGCTGAGATGGCCAAAGACCCCTACCGCTACTTCAGAATCGAGGCCCAGGAGCTCCTGGAGGGCCTGAGCCAAGGCTTACTCGAACTCGAAAAGGCGGCGGACAGCGAGCTCGTTCAGCGGTTGCTGCGGCAGGCTCACACGCTCAAGGGAGCTTCGCGAGTGGTGAAGCGCCCCGACATTGGCGACCTGGCGCACCAGATTGAAGACGTGCTATCACCCCATCGAGATCGGCAAGGGCCAGTAGCTCGAACGACCATCGACCAAGCCCTGGCTTCACTCGATGCCATCCGGAAGCTCGTCGCCCAACTCGCGGTTCAGCCCGAACGGCAACCGGCCCTTCCGTCCGAAGCCTCCTCCACCGCGGAAGAACCGACCATTCGCGTCCCGGTGCGCGACCTGGATGCGCTGCTCGAATACACGCACGAGGCGCGCATCCAGGCCGCTTCGCTGGAACGCGAGGCCGAGGAGCTGGAAAAGGCCAAGGACAGTGCACGCGAGATCTGGGAATTGTTGCAGGTTCAGCGCGCTTGCCCTTCGGAAGCCCTCGCTCAACCCATCGAAGAGCTCAGCACCAATCTCAGCGCCTTGCATCGACGGCTCTCTGAGCACACGCAGCAGTTACTGGGAGAACTCGAGGAATTGCGCGTGCGAGCCTCGGAGTTGCGGCTAGTGCCAGCTCACGTGCTCATGAGCGATCTGGAAAGGGTCGTCCGAGACGCGGCGCGGACGCTCGACAAGCAGGTGCGGTTCTCGCATTCTGGAGCCGAAACCCATATCGACGCGCACGTATTGGCGGCGCTGTACAAAGCACTGGTGCACGTCGTGCGCAACAGCGTGGCTCACGGCATCGAAAACCCTGCAGCTCGGCGGCGTGCGGGCAAGCCCGAGGCCGGCCTCATCAACGTCTCCATAGAGCGCCGCGGGCATCGAGTGCTGATTCGGACCAGCGACGATGGTTCGGGTCTCGACGCCACGGCTGTTCGGCGCGCGCTGGTCCAGCGTGGCTGGCTCGACCCGTCTGCGGCCCAATCCTTGCCTGAAAGGGAGCTCGGGGAATTGCTACTTCGAGGGGGGGTCAGTACCAGTGGCGCCCTGACTGACGTGTCCGGACGTGGCCTCGGGCTGAATGCCGTCCGCCACGCAATGGAGGACTTGAAGGGCGAGGTCAGACTCTGGAGCACTGCCGGACGAGGTACCACCCTGGAAATGGTTGCCCCCCTTTCTCTCTCCTCGCTCCCCGCACTCCCGGTACGCGTGCGGGGGCGTACGGCGCTGATCCCGCTGGACAACGTTCGACGCGTGGCCCGGCTGCGACACATGGACTTGCTGAGCGGAGGCGGCGGGCAGCGCATCGTGCTCGACGGTCAACCCATCCCATTCCTTTCGCTCGCTCAGGTGCTCCATGTACCCAAGGGGCTCGAAAGCGACACGTTTACCGCACTCGTGCTCGAGGCCGAGGATTCGACGCGTGGCCCTGGGCGTCGACGCGATAGCTGCGGCGCGCAGCGTCGTGGTTCAGAGCGTTCCCGAACATGCAGCAGCCTTGCCGACTGTCTCGGGAGCGACCTTCAACGACGCCGGCAAGGTCGAGTTGGTTCTCGCCCCGGCAGGCCTGGTGCGGGCGGCGCAAGAGGCCTCCCGAACGCCTCACGCCGCCGCTCCTCCCCCACTTCGCCCGCTACTGATCATCGACGATTCGCTGACCACCAGGATGCTCGAACAAAGCATTCTGGAATCCGCCGGCTATCGGGTCGACTTGGCGGTGTCCGGAGAAGATGCTTTGGAGAAAGCGCGAAACAAGGAGTATGGTCTATTCATTGTCGACGTCGAGATGCCAGGCATCAGCGGCTTCGAATTCATCCAGACCACCAAGGAAGATCCGGTGCTGCGCGATATCCCTTCCATCTTGGTGACCTCGCGAGCACATCCCGAGGACAAGCGCAGAGGCAACGAGGTGGGCGCTCGCGCATACATCGTGAAAAGCGAATTCGATCAAGCCCAACTGCTCGAAGTAATTCGGGAGCTTCTGGGGTGAGCGCACCGACGAGAGTACTCGTGGTGGAGGATTCGCTCACCATCCGCAAGTACATCGTGGAGGTGCTTTCTCGAGAACCCGGGCTCGACGTGGTCGGAGAGGCCCCCGATGGCAAGACGGCAATCGAGCTATGCCAAAAGCATCGCCCTGACGTCGTGAGCATGGACATGATGCTGCCCGTGATGACCGGTCTAGCTGCTACCGAATACATCATGGCGTACTTCCCGACGCCCATTCTGATCGTATCAGCATCGGTCAATCGCGGCGAGCTTTTCAGAACCTACGATGCGCTTGCCGCTGGAGCCGTCGATGTGCTGGAAAAACCGGACGGCGGGGAGCGCGACCAAACCTGGGAGAGAGCGCTCGTCGACAAGCTGCGCCTGGTGTCACGTATCCGAGTCATTACCCATCCGAGAGCGAAGCTCGGGAGCTATCGCTCGGGAGCGCCCGTTGCGTCCTCGTCGGTGAAGGCCCCGGAGTCGAACAGCTATCGCGTCGTGGCCGTGGGAGCTTCGACGGGAGGCCCGGGCGCATTGCTCACGGTTCTGGGGTCGCTGCCGCATGATTTTCCGCTACCCATTCTCGTCGTTCAGCACATCGCCGAGCCGTTTGGACAGGCGCTGGCGGAATGGCTCAACAGCCAGCTCAAATTCGAGGTACGCTATGCCCAAGATCGCGAACCGCTGCCACGTCGGGGAAGTGGCTGCATACTCATGGCGCCCCCAGGCCATCATCTGGAACTCTCGAGCGGCAGACTACACTTGACGAACGGCCCAGAGCGCCACTCTTGCCGCCCCTCGGTGGACGTGCTGTACGAATCCCTGGCCCTCGAATTGGGAGCCTCTACCGTGGCCTGTTTGCTCACGGGTATGGGTAAGGACGGCGCGCAGGGCCTGCTCTCGATTCGTCAGAGTGGGGGGCTCACGCTGGCGCAAGACGAGGAAACCTGCGTCGTGTTCGGTATGCCCGGAGAAGCCGTCCGGCTCAACGCCGCCTCGCATGTCTTGCCGCTCGACAGCTTTGCCGGCGTGCTCAACCGAGCGTGCTCGAAAGCCCCCATCCATTAGCGGGCCGGCAATGGGCGCACTGTACCGTGAGTGTCACAGAACGACTGTTCAGTCGATTTGCGCCGCCCTCGGTCGGTGCAAACCGACTGAAGGCGCGCCTTGGCTTCCCTTCCGTGATCCAGGCCGTGTAGACTGACTTGGGTTGAATAGCGCATGAACGAGCCCGGGGGACGAATCCTGATTGCGGACGACGAAGCCGAGTTGACGCGGGCCTTCGCACGGATCCTCGCGGCCGAGGGCTACGACGCCGTCCGGTGCCACGACGGCGGCGAGGCGCTGTCCCGCCTGGCCGCCGAACATTTCGACGCAATTCTGAGCGACATTACCATGCCTGGCCTCAATGGTATCGAGCTGTTGCGCGAGGTGCGCAGTCACGACCGAGACCTGCCCGTTATCCTCGTGACGGGCGGGCCTCAGTTGGACACCGCGATCCTGGCGGTCGAGTACGGCGCTTTCAAGTACCTGACCAAACCCGTGGCCAGCGACGACCTCGTGAAGACGGTTCGCCGCGCTGTTCGTATGTATAGACTCGCCACGCTGAAGCGCGAGGCACTCTCGCTCGCGGGAGGATCTCTGGGCGAAGCCTCGGACAAGGCGGGGCTGGAAGCCAGCTTCGATCGTGCGCTCCACTCGCTGTGGCCCGCCTTCCAACCGATCGTCAATGTCGAGGATCGAAGCTTGTATGCCTACGAAGCACTGCTGAGAACGGACGAGCGCTCCTTGCCCCATCCCGGTGCCGTATTGGACGCCGCGGAACGATTGGAAAAGATACACGAGGTCGGTCGTACCATGCGTGAACGTTCGGTTCGTCCGCTCATGGCCATGTCCACGAGCTATGACCTTTTCCTGAACCTCCACCCGCTCGACTTGGTGGACCCGATGCTACTAGCCCCGGAAGCTCCCCACATGGCTGTTGCGGACCGCATCGTGTTGGAGATCACCGAACGCGCTTCGCTCGACGGCATCCCCGATGCCGCCTCGACCATCAAGGCGCTGCGTGAAGCCGGTTTCCGGATTGCGGTGGACGACTTGGGCGCTGGCTACGCTGGGCTAGCCAGCTTCGTACAGCTGGAACCGGATCTGGTGAAGCTCGACATGTCGCTGACGCGAGGCGTGGACCAGAGCGCAACTCGGCAGAGGTTGGTGCGCTCGATGACACAGGTCTGCAGCGATATGGGAATGCTGGTAGTCGCCGAAGGGGTGGAGACAGTGGGAGAACGGGACGCGCTGGCGGAACTCGGTTGCGACCTGTTGCAAGGCTACCTGTTCGGGCGCCCCGATCGCAATCTGGTCGAGCCACACTGGCCGTGACCGTCAACCCAACCAGGCAAACGCCCGAGCAACGAAGTCGTGTGCACCTTGCTGCACACAGCGGCCATGCGAGACGATCAGCCGATCGAAATCCCATCCCAGCATCCTGTCGAGACAGCGCTTGGCGCTCGCGCGGTCTCGAACCGTGAGGCGATAGTCGCGAGGGACCCCTCCGTTCGGGGCCACGACACCATCGATTCTCTTGATGGTCCTCCAAAACCACGAGTCTCGACTCGGATCGTGGTTCTGGATGATATCGGTGACAATCAAGGTTCGCGATGCTCGGTGAAGGAATACGACTTCGGGGAGAATGCGACTTCCCTGGAAGATCAGCTGGTCCATCTCTCGAGACCACGCGGCCGGGGACTGGTCCGAAAGGACGGCGTCGAACTCGAGGTCTCGACGACGCTCACGCAGCCCAGGAGCTGCCCACAGCTTCGCTGAAGGGTAGCGTTGGTGCCAGGCGTCGAGGTGCAGGTGATGCAGCTTGTTGGGGGCAACAATGTGTTCGACGAGCCCCAAAGCTTCCACGCTGGCAGCGCGCTCGCCGGACAGCGCTACGGGCGAATGGACCCACAGGCCTCCGCCGCTCAGGCGAATCAACGTCGTACGGGTGAAGAACGGAATTCCCAGCATCCGCAGGCGGTCGCCCTCAACCGTCCAGATGCCATGTCCGAACTCGGTCGTGTCGCACTGTGCCACGGCTCCACACGCTATCACAAGATGGCACGCGCGAGGCGACGCGCACTCGAGCTTTGGCATGCGTTTGCCGCATTTGCCGATTGACAGCCAAACTCGAAGCCGCACGTTTGGGGTATGAAACTATGGCTCTGCGCAGCGACGGAGGTGGAACTGAGTGAATTCGCGGACAGGCACCTCCACATCGAGGATGATGCAGGCGGCGAGGGATACGGACCTCTGCAGATGTTCGCGGCGTCCCTTGCTCTATGCACCGCGTCGGCCCTAATCAGCTACAACGACAACGTTCTGGGTGTGGGAGTCGATTTGCTCACACTCAGAGTACGTTGGGACTACGCGGAGCGACCAAAGCGCGTGGGGGCAGTCCAGATGGAGATCGATTGGCCAGGTCTGCCCGACAATAGAGTGCGGGCCGCGGAACGCGCCGCGAAAAGCTGCACCGTCCATCACACCCTGGAGCAGCCACCTCGTATGCTGACCCGGGTGACCAATGGAAAAGGAGCTCCTTAGCATTCGGCTCAGAACGCGCCGCCAGCACCCGCCATGGCCAAGAAGCCGCTCTGGGTGGTCCTCTCCTGGTCTTCGCTACCGTAGGGGCCCGTGACCTGCAGCATGCTCAGCCCAGCCTCGGCGAGCAGAGCCATCGGGCCTATCGTATAGCTGAGGGACGGCAGGGACTGAAGCTCCCAGTCGCGCGCCAGGGTTCCATTGCGCTTCTCGTCTGTGGACATGTTGTAGCGAAAGCGACTGTCCCAACCGAGTCTGAACGCTCTGGTCACCCTGAGCAGGGCCGAGAGGCGTCCCTCGGCGGCGGCGTCGTCCCCCTCCGGATCGCCCCCGACGAGGGCATTGGCGAATACTCCGAAGCGTCCGAAGCTACGCCCCACGAGCAGCGCGCCAACCACGTGACCTTCGTCTCGGAAGTCGTTCGGTTGATAGAAGAGACCGAGTCCCCCGTCCACGCCATGCTCTCGATGGTTCAGCAACTGGACGCGCGCTCCCACGCCGAAGCGATTGTCAGGCCCCATGCCCGGTCCGTGCTCGAAGTCCATCCTGAGCGTGAGAAAGCTCAAGACGCGAGCTTCCGCGGTGCTTCTGGAAACGAAGGCTCCAACCGCCTGATCGTATCCGGCGACCGACTTGGCCAGCGCCTGGCCGGAGTGGGAGCGTGGAGAAACGGTGAACGGCGCCAACAATGTTTCCTCCGCCGACTGAGCAGGATCTGGAGCAACCCTACTCGGGCGAGCTCCGGCGTCCTCGGATGTGGGCGCTTCAGGAAACCTCAAAGGCTCGAGGGGTTCGTTGGCTCCAAACGACACGCTGTCGTCCGCCACAGCCCGGGTGGAAGAAAGGAGCGCTGTCGCCAGGCAGGCGATCAGAGGAACGTTCTCGAGAAGTCTGTACATGACCCATTTCTCCTGGCTGGGGTGAACGTATTGGAGGCTGCCCAAGGAAGCCGCGCGGTCCGAAGCCTGGCTGCCTACCAGCCACGGCGATGTGCCGCGGGGGGCATTGCCCGCGGGTCGTATCGTGGAGCGTCCTGTTGCTGGGTGCACGGACGGAGATAGCGCCCACACGTGGAGACTCGGTTCCGGGACCGAAAACTATACGTGCGCGATGTTATGGTTGGCGCAGGGTGTGTGATGCTTGCTCTCCGTCCGCGATGACTTCGACGAGTTATCCGCGGGCGGATTCGTTCGAATGACGGATTGTTGAACGAGAACGCCGGGACCCCACACGTTCGTCACATATCGGGCGCCCCGGGCGCCCGAGAGGGCGGGGCCCCACGTCCAGACCACGCCGGAGCAGGTCCGCAACGGGCCATGGCCAGCCCGCTCCCCGCGGGCCATGGCTGACGACGGCCCGGACTTCGGTCTAATGAGGCCCTTGATGGAATCGGCGCCGACGTTGGCGCAGCTCGTCAAAGCGAGGCTGCTGGTCGGTCCGCAAGACCTTGCGGATCTCCGAGTCCATTTCGTCCTTCAAACGCAGTAACGGTTGCCCGCACCCGTCGAACATGCGGCGTGCCCTTCGCTCACGTTCGGGCCGAAACTTCTCCACAATTTGGCGCACTGCCTCTTGTTGGTCCTCGTCGAGCTCCAGTTCGTGGGCAAAGGCTCGGAGGCGGCGTAGGTCGCGCGCTTCACTTGGTTCCTCCGCAATGAGCGTCGCAAACGAGCGCTGCCACCAGGCGTAGGCCATGCTGCCTCCCGAGAGGGCGCCGAGCAGGAACACTCCCAGCAAGATGAGGTATCCACGGCGCCGCGGCCCCATTACCAGTCCACCTCCGCGCTCCCATAGGCCGTGGCGAGCGTCTCGTCAGCGCTGGCCGCCGCCTGAAGCGCCAGGGCGGCTGCGAACACGAATACTGCCAAGAGTGGAGGCCAGGTCCGACGCGCCAGCGGGATCACGCTCGACCACCAGCCGACGGGCTCGGACATGACCCGGAGCATGACCTGCTCTTGGAATCCACTCGTCGGGTGTAGACCCGCCGTGGCGTCGGTGAGCCGACGAAGGCGATCCTCGAAACTCTCGCACACCGGCCCCGTCACTTCGCCTCCAACTTGGCGCGCAGCGTGGCGCGGGCGCGAACCAAACGCTGTTCGACAGCGCCCTCACTACAGCCGAGCAACTCGGCAGCCTCTTTCGAGCTGAACCCCTCGACGAATTTCAGCACCGCGGCAGCTCGTTGCTCCGGCGGCAGCACATGGAGCCAGTCGGAAAGCTCGGCGAGTGCCAGGTGCACCTCGGGCGACCCGCTGCGCGCTGGCGCCTGGTCCAACGCCTCACGCGCCACTGGACGTCGGGCCTTCGCGCGCAGGAAGTCCACCGCAGTCCGGCTGACGATACGATACAACCAGGTCTTCACGGAGGAGCGGCCATCGAACTGACCCGCAACCATGGAACGGTACGCTTTCACGTATGCGTCTTGCACGACGTCCTCCGCATCAGACACGCCGCCCACGATTCGCGCGGCCACACGCACCAATTCCCGATTCGTTCCTTCGACAATGCGGCCGAACGCCTGGACGTCACCGTGGACCACGCGGGCGACGACAGCTTCGAGGTCGGGCAAAAGTGCGCTCCGCAGGGTTGCACGCGGTAAGGACGACTGGGAAAGCGGTTCCCCTACGCCCGGCCTAACATTTTTTTTTGTCGAGGGAGTAGGGAACCGCCAGAGACGGTCGTCCAAAGGAGGTTTTTCAATGCCTTCAGCCAAACCCCTGGCAAATTCGCCGGAATCCGAGCATCGTCCCTTGCGCCGCGAAGAAGTCTTGGCAGTCGTCAATGCCGGCCGTTCCAAGCGGCGTCTCTGGAGCTGGCTGGCAGCGGCCCTCGCGCTGGCCACGCTGGTCGGCGTGGGAATTCGCTGGAAGACGAGCACCAGCACAGAACCAAAGCTCACGTGGGTGACTGTCCCCGTGAAGAAGGGCAACCTCCAGGAAACGGTCACGGCAACAGGGACCCTGAGCCCGGTGGACGCTGTCGAGCTGGGCGCCGAAGTCACCGGGCGGCTGACGCGCGTCCTGGTGGACGTCAATGACCGCGTCGAAGAGGGACAGGTCCTGGCGGAAATCGATCCGGAACAGTTGACGGCAAGAGTTCAGGAGGCGCGTGCCCAGCTGGGTAGCGCTCAAGCCAACCTGGCAAGCGCAAAGGCGTCACTGTCCGAAGCGGAGCTCAAGGCAACCCGCATGCACGCCCTGGGAGAAAAGGAATTGGTTTCGCGGCAAGAGGTTGAAACCACCGACGCGACGCTAGCACGTGCCAAAGCGAGCGTGCAGACGGCTGCCTCGCAGATTACCGTGGCGCGGGCTGGCCTGACCAGCGCGGAGACTTCCCTACAGAAGGCCACCATTCGGGCCCCCATCAGCGGCGTAGTGCTGATGCGCGCCGTGGAGCCAGGCCAGACGGTCACGGCGGGCTTCCAGACTCCCGTCCTCTTCACGCTGGCTCGAGACTTGACCTCTCTCGAGCTGAACGTCGAGGTGGATGAGGCGGACATCGGCAAGGTCAAAGAGGGACAGGAAGCGAGCTTCGTAGTGGATGCCTACCCGGACCGGGAATTCGAGTCGAAGCTGGTACAGTTGCACAACATGCCCAAAGCCGAAGCGACGGTGGTGACCTACCCCGCCGTGCTCTCGGTGGACAACAGCAACCTCCTATTGCGTCCGGGAATGACGGCAACCGCCACGATAGTGACCCGCAAGCTCCAGCAACAGCTGCTCGTCGAAAACCGGGCACTGCGCTTCGAGCCCCCGCGCCCCGAGGGCGAGCGAGGCAGGTCGTTCTTCCCAATACCCGGGCTCGGAAGGCCCCCGGCGGGCCGGCCACGGGAGGCCGGGAGCGCATCGACTGGCAAACCTCCCAAGGACCGCGTCTACGTCGAAAAGGCACCAGGTCAGGCCAGACAGGTCCCGGTCAAAGTGCTGGGCACCAACGGAATACTGAGCGCTGTTTCGGGGCCGGGTCTCGCTCCGGGCAGCCCGGTCATCGTCGACGTCAACAGCGGAACCGAGCCGTGAACGACGCAGTCGATGCAGAGCCTCAGCCCGACACTTCGGAGGATATCTCCAGGGTCGTCCAGTTTCGTACGCTCAGTAAGATCTACGGCAAAGGGGATGCCGAGGTTCGGGCGCTCGACGAGGTGGACCTCGAGATTCGTTCGGGCGAGTTCGTCGGCATCATGGGTGCCAGCGGCTCCGGCAAATCGACGGCCATGAACATCATCGGCTGTCTGGACGCCCCGACATCTGGCAGCTACCTGTTTCATGACGTCGACGTAGGGGGTCTCGACCGTGAGCAGCATGCAATGCTGCGGCGCCACTACATCGGGTTCGTGTTCCAGGGGTTCAACTTGCTGGCGAAAACCACGGCGCTGGAGAACGTGGAGCTGCCCCTCGTGTATCGCAAGGTGCCCGCCCGTCAGCGCCGCGAGCGCGCACTGGCGGCGCTCGAATCGGTCGGGCTCTCCAATCGCGCCTCGCACGTTCCGAGTGAACTGTCGGGGGGGCAGCAGCAGCGCGTCGCCATTGCTCGTGCTCTGGTCACGGAGCCTTCACTCTTGCTGGCCGACGAACCCACAGGCAATCTGGATTCCAATACGAAGGTCGAGATCATGAAGCTCTTGGTGGAGCTCAACCAGGAGCGTGGCATCACCATTGCCATGGTCACGCATGAACCAGAAATGGCTGAATATGTCGGTCGCGTCATACTGTTCCGTGACGGTCGCGTGGTGGATGAGGGTGTGCCCCTCGTCGGCCTGCGCATTGGCGTTCCACTCGATCAGGAAGCGCCCGAGCCGTGATAGCCACCACCTTGCTCATGGCGCTGCGCGAGATCTTGCGCAACAAGTTACGGTCGTTCTTGACGATGCTGGGAATCGTGATCGGAGTGTCCGCCGTCATCGCGCTGGTCAATATCGGAGAAGGCGCCACGGCGAAGGTGAAGTCGGACATAGGAAAGCTCGGTGACAACCTGCTGATTGTCATGCCGGGGGCGGGTCGGCGGAGCGCCAGCTACACTCCGGCGCCTCCCTTCACGCTCGACGACGTCGCCGCCCTGAAACGAGACGTTGCCGGCGTGGACCACGTGGCCCCAACGGCAGGCTCTCAGCAGCTCATCGTCTGGGGAAACAGGAATCACCAGAGCACGATCACCGGGACCACCAACGATTACCTCGACGCGCGAGGCTACGAGGTCGAGCGCGGACGAACATTCCTTCCTTCCGAACAGAGCTCCGGGCGCGCCGTATGCATGTTGGGCACCACGGTGGTGAGCGAGCTGTTCGGGAACGACGACCCCCTCGGCAACTCGGTGCGTGTCGGAAAGGTGAGCTGCCTGGTGATTGCCAAACTGGCAAGCAAGGGACAATCCGGAATGGGAATGGACCAAGATGACCTGGTGTTGATGCCTTTGCGGACGGTGCAGCGTCGTCTGGTCGGCAACCAGGACGTCAATGCCATCTTCCTTTCTGCAAGCAGCGCTCAGGTGACCAGTTCGGTAGAACGACAGACCGAAGCGCTGCTGCGCCAAAGGCGGCGCATCCCGGCGGGGGCGGATGACGACTTTTCGGTGCGCGACATGCAGGAAATCGCTGAAGCAATGAGCAGCGCCACCGGAACACTTACCGCGCTGTTGGGCGCCATCGCCGCGGTGAGCCTGTTGGTCGGGGGTATCGGAATCATGAACATCATGTTGGTAAACGTCACCGAACGCACGCGCGAGATCGGCATTCGCCTCGCCATCGGAGCGCTCGCGCGGGACGTCCTGTTCCAGTTCCTGATCGAGGCTGTGGTGCTCTCCACGTTCGGGGGCCTCATCGGCATCGGACTGGGCCTGTTGATGTCCTGGTCGGCGACGCGGGCCTTGAAGGTTCCATTTCAAATCGAACCCGGCATCTTGCTCTTGGCGTTCGGCTTTTCTGCTTTCGTCGGCGTGCTCTTCGGCTACCTGCCAGCGCGCAAGGCGGCGCGGCTCAATCCTATCGAGGCCCTGAGATATGAATGACTCCCCCCGCTTTTTGTATGTACTCGGCCCCCTCCTGCTGGGCGTGCCCCGGCTGGCGTGGGCCGAGAACGCCGCCGTTGCTGCCAACGCTGCCAGCACGCCGGAGGCAAGAACGGCTCCCGTGGCTGGCAACGCCGTGCCCGGCAGTCCGCCGACGGCGACCTCTCCGGCAAGCGATGCCTCCGCCGCGCGCCGGCCAATTTCGAAGCAGCAGGCCGTGGCCCTGGCTCTCAAGCAGAGCCCGACTTTGCAGCTGGCAAAGCTCGATGTGAAGACCGCCAAGCAGCAGGTGCTCGGCGAACAGGGGCGCTACCCTTACCACCTGAACGCGGATGCCGGCATCACACATAGCACTTCGACGCAGCTGCGCGCCGACGATACGGTCAGCTCCAGCTCCTCGGAGAGCCTCGACGCGGGCATCGGTGTCCGGCGCCAGTTCGCTGGCGGCACCCTGGCGGAAGTGCGTGCCGAAAACCAGTATTTCCACCTCAACGGTCAATCCGCCGGATTCGGCGTTACGCCTTTCGCGGCGTCCGGCTACGGCGCAACGCTGCGCGCCAGTGTGACCCAGCCCTTGTTGCGCGGCTATGGCACGCGCGTGGGGGAGGCGGAGCTGCGAGCGGCTCGCGTCGCAGAACGGGCGAGCGAGAAGAGCTACGAGCGCACCAAGAGCTCCCTGGTCGGGGATGTCCTGAGCGGCTACTTCGAGCTCTGGTATGCCTCTCGCGCCGTCGAAATAGAGAAAGCCTCACTCGAACTCGCGCGCGAGCAACTCGAACAGGCGCGCGACCGCCTGATCATGGGCGCCATCTCCAAGGTCGATCTGCTGAGCTTCCAGACCAGCGCCTCGGAGCTGGAGGAGTCGCTGCTCGCCGCCGAGCTCAGCCGCGAGCAGCGCTCGCTCCAGCTCAGCCAGTTGATGGGTCAAACACCGCTCCTTTCGGATCTCTACGCATCCACGCCGCCGGAGCTCGACCCAATGAACTTCGACGAGAAGACCGTGGCGAGCGCCATGCGCAATGATTCGATCGAGCTCGCCGAGCTCGAGCAACAGGTGAAGCTCGCCAAGACGCGCGCCGAGGTAGCCGGAGAAAACTGGCGCCCCCAGCTCGATCTGGAAGCCTGGGCCACCTCTTCCGGGGTGAGCACGGAGTTTCCCAATGCCTGGGCCCGCGCGGCGCGTGGCCGCTACTGGAGCGCCCACGGTGGAATCGTCTTCGATCTGCCGCTCGACGACTCGGCGAAGCGCGCCGAGCAGATGCGAGCGCAGCTTGCCGTGCAGAGCGCCCGGCAGCAACTCGACGTCGCCCGCGCCCGCATTGCTTCGGATGCCGCTTCGGCCATCGCCAGTGAACGCACTGCGCACGAGCGTTTGGAAAGCGCTCGCCGTACCACTGCGATCGCCAACGAGACCTACCTAGCGGAAAGAGAACGCTACCAACTGGGGCAAACCATCGTGATTCAGGTGCAGCAGGCGGAGGCGGCGCTCAGGCGCGCCAAGCTGAGAGAAGCGCGCGCCCAGGTGGACGCCGCGCAGGCCAGGCTCATTCTACTGCATCTGACCGGCCAGCTACTGTCAGCGGCCAGTGCGGGAACCAGCTAATCAAGAGCCCCGACTCCCCGGGGCGGCTTCAGGCAAGGCGCGGCGCTACTCAGAATGCGGGCGAGTCGGGTCGTGCAGAGTCAGCATGGTGGCCGCCTTCGTCCTGATGAAAGGGGCAATCATGGCTTCGGTTGCCGAGGCACGGAGGGAGCGAAGCGCACGTGGAAACAGGTCCTGCTCTTCGACAGCTACGTGCATGCGCACCCTCTCAGTCAAAGATTGTAGCTGCTTCTTCCAGGTGTCGGTTCCGAATTCGCTTCGATCTAGCCGCACAATCTCGCATTCTAGCTCGTGGAGCTCGTCTCGTTGAGCGCGGGCGACGGCCCGTAAGTCCCTGTACTCTTCGAGCCTGCCGTAAACCTCCGCGAGCTCGGCACATTCATGCGAGAACAACTCGGCTCGAATGGTCGTCCAGAGTGCCCGCTGCTCGTCAACCTCGACGGCAAGCTGAGCACGCTCGAGCAACGCTTCGATCTGTGCGTGCTGCTCGGCGAGCATTTCGAAGATACCCACCCGATCCGGCGCGCTCACGCCTACGGTGCGGTGGGAGCCACTGAGTTCGGAGGCGGTTTCGTCGCTCATTCCTTGCATCGTCCGAGCGTTCTCGTTTTCGTGTCGGTTTCGCTATTCGTATCTGTTTCGGGGTGCATCTTCGTGGTGCATCAATCGTGCCGGAGAGGCTCATTTCGCAGAACGGCAGACACCGGCTCGCCCGCACAAGGCCTGTAAGACCATTTCGTCCCGAGCGAGGCGATCTGCCTCACTCGGGACTGGTGGCCCTCAATCTCCAGCACCCAGTGTGCAATACCAGCGCCTGCCCACCGTTCCTGGCGGAGGCGTCGATTCCAGGCAGGCACGGCAGAAGGGAACACCACCGCCAGCATCCACCAGACCATGACTCGCGCCACAGCTGGCGCAGTGCACGAGCTCGCGGAGCACTCCAGCGTCCCTTAGGTCGTGGCGGGTCAGCACCCCGACTACCTCGCCCGGGTTTCGAAGCACCGGAAGACAGCCGATCGCGCAATCGTGCATGATCCTCGCCGCCTCCTGCGCGGACTCCCCCTCCATCACATACGTCACCGGCGTGTGAGCAAACGTGCTCACCGCATCATTGACGGGCGCTCGCGCGACGTCGCACAGGCACGTGATTCCGATCAGGTCCTCCTCACCATCGACTACCAAGAGATAGTGGACACCCTGACCGTTGGCATAAGTCAGAGCCTCGTGGGCACGAGCCTTTCCGCTGATGTACACGGGCTGTTGCGTCATGATCTGGTCGACCTTCATGAGGTCCTCCTCTTAGCTTCATGTTCAGCAACTTCCATGCCGATCCGGCTAACGGGTTGCTCGCCGCCCCGTCGGGACTGGAATGGACCCAAAGCGCCTGAAAGCGACAATTTGTCTCGCCCGCTCCCCGTGGGCGTCCGTCGATGGTACATTTCGGGCGCCCCAGCCCGATCCATGCAGTCCGTCACGCCTCGCCTACTGCGCGTCTCATACCCAAGCCGCGCCACCGGCACCGACCGTGGCTACCTGCTGTATCTACCAACCGGCTACCAGTGCGAGACGACCGAACGTTGGCCGCTCTTGCTGGTGCTTCACGGCAACGGGGAGCGCGGCGACGGCAAGCAGGACCTCGACTACCTGCTGGTGAACGGTCCTCTGCACGAAGCGTGGATTCAGAAGCGGGAGCTACCCTTCATCATCGTGGCGCCACAGCTACCGATGTATGGCCTGGCTCAACGGGTGGATTACTTGAAGGAGAGGACTCGCAACGTCATCCCCCGGCGCACCGAAGGCCCACCGACGGCGCGCCCCGCCAAACACGCAGTGTCGCTGCCCATGCAGGGCGCCCTGGCGGACGAGCGAATTCCTGTGCCCCCCGAGGGTCTCCCCATGGGGTGGCCACTGCTGGAGTCCGACGTGCTGTTCATCCTGGACGACGTCATTCAAAGCCACCGCGTCGACCCTTCTCGACTGTACCTCACGGGCATGAGCTATGGAGCTTTCGGCGCGTGGCACCTGGCCAGCCGCCACCCGAATCGCTTTGCCGCCATGGTGCCCGTCGTCGGCTATCCACATCCTGACTTGATGCCTCCCCTTGCCGCAGCCCGGCTGCCCGTGTGGTGCTTCGCTGGCGGACGAGATCAGACCGTGCCCATTCGATATTTCTACCCAGGGCTCAACCGCCTCGAAGCGCTAGGTCATCCCGACGTGCGTTTCAGCATCGAGGCAGACATGGGGCACGATGTCTGGACCCGTGTCTACTCCGGGCAAGACGTATACGACTGGATGCTCTCCCACCGCCGGGAGCCGAGCGGCGTCTCCCGTTGACAAAGGCCCACCAGAAGGCGACGCCCCATGCTAGGCTCCGTTCCTTTCGAGGTCGGAATCGTAGTGTCGGTAAGGCCTCGGGTGAAGGGATTGGTCCAATGCTCGGGCAACGAAGGATACGGCGGCGAAGTGCGTCTTCAGCACTGCCGTGGATCGCGCTCACGTCGATTTTGGCATCGGGGTGCTCTGACGAGGCGCCCAAACACTGGGCTCAACTCCAGCGCTGTTTGATCGGCAAGCCTCTTGCCGAAGGCGAAAGCATCTACACCAGACTTCGCGGTGTGCAGCTGGCCGAGTCCCTCGAATCCACTGGGACCAACCAGGACTGGCCCCAGCGCTGCACACCGTATGCGACGGGGCTCTACGAGAGCCTTCCAGATAGCGGCAAGCCTTCGATGATCAAACGCTCGCTTGCGGAACAGCTTGGTTGCAAAGAGCAATGCAGCTTCCCGGACACCGGCCCCCCTCTACCTTCGGCAGACAAACTCTGGGAAGCCGCCACCCGGGCAGAGCTGGGCGACGTCGAAATCCCCGCGACTCCCGCGCCTCGGGCTCCGGCCAAATCACTCGGCGCGGAGGAGTGGCCAGTCTTGTCGAGCGCATCTGTGATCGACGAGAAATGGTCGAGCGACGGCACCCTGTGGTTGCTGCTCAAGGGCGGCAAGGGGCTCAGCTGGTGCTCGCTTCGGGCTGCCACGGCCAAATGCTCGAGCGTGCAGGGGGCGCCCAAATTCCGCGAAGACGCCCCGTTGAACTTCGCTCGAGACGCGAACCAGCCGATTCTGGCCGGCGCTCTCTTCTCGGAGGGCGAAGGCCTGAGCCGCAGCGGTTTCTTGCTCACCTCGGGCAAGCCCGTCGAGCTCTTCGGAGAGGCCGGTCACGAGGCCTACGACGGAGTGGGATTTGCCCAGAAGGAATCGACCACGGACGAACGCCCGTCACCGGACCAGCCTCCCGAGACGCCAGAGTTCGAGATACAGCGACTCGGTCGGGGCAGCCCGCAGTCGAAAGCGACGTTGCAGCTCAGCGCTCGCGTCAGAGGGCCCGAGATCGTCGATGGGTGGTTCGTCTATGTGGAGCGGGATCGAGCTCAACAGACGCAATTCGTAGCCAAGCCTCTTGGTGAAAAAGGGCCTGTGTTCGGCGCCGGCGAAGTGAAGTATCCTGGGAGCTTTCCGGGGCCGTTCCAGGTATGCCGTTCGAAACCCGGCGCGGCAATTGGCGCCTACGTGCCCCCGATACGTCTGTTGGGCAAGAAGGCCAGCGGCAGGAACCCAATCAGCGTCATGCTGCTGGAGGGCCACACCTGGCACGCCCCTGTCTCCTACGAGGCACCCAAGCAAGTGGGTCAGTTCAGCAACTTTCGCTGCGGTGCGGGATGGGGGGGGTTCAGCTGGCTGGAGCAGCAAGACAAAAAGATCAGCGTCACCCAGCTCGTATGCAAGAGCTCTGGCTGCAAGCCTCAGTCGGTTACTTGGTCACAGCCTGACCTCAAGCACGCGCTACTGCTCGGCTATGTGCAAGAGCTCGTGCTGGTGCTCTACGAAAGCACGGCGGGCGACGTGCGCGGGCGCCTGGCCAAGCTCGCACAACTGCCCGAGGCGAAACCGTTTTTGGCCTTCGAGAGCCCGGACTTCGGGGGCGTGGAAATGGGCAAGCCGACGCTCGTGGAAGGCGATCAGACCTACCTGCTCTTGCAGGGGGAGGTGCTGCGCGCTGCGCTGTTCAACGGAGATGGGGCGCCGCAGCCGGTGCACCCGTAGTGGAGTCAGCCGAAGCTCACACGCGATAGGTTACACCAGCTTCCGTCCACTCGACGCGATAAAGGTCCGTGCGGCGGTCTACCCAGGTCCGCACGCTGCCCGTGCGGCGCGTGCGCCGCAACAGCTCCAGATCCAGCTCATGCAACAACATGGTTTCCACGTTCGGAGTGGCGACGCCAGCGACGCCTTCGCGCGCGAAATGCACATCTGAAGGCGTCAGTACGCAGGCCTGCCCGTAGTGAATGTCCGCGCCACTCACCAAGGGGAGATTCCCAACGGCTCCCGCGAGCACGCCATACACATGGTTCTCTATGCAGCGGGCTTGCGCGCAGCTGCGAACGCGCACGTATCCGGTCTGCAGGTCCGTGTTCATCGGCACGAATAAAATGTTGGCCCCTTTACTCGCCGCTATCCGCGCCAGCTCGGGGAACTCGACATCATAGCAAATCAGAATTGCGATCTTGCCGCGGTCCGTATCGAACACGTCGAGCTTCTGTCCAGCGGACACTCCCCACCAGTAGCTCTCCGCGGGAGTAATGTGCAGCTTGTACTGCTTGGCCAGGGTACCGTCCCTACGAAACAGGTAAGCCACGTTGTACAGGTTGCCGCCCTCCACGGTCATGTGCGTGCCTGCAACGATATTGACGTTGTACTTGATAGCCATGCGTGTGAAGAGCGCCTCGTACTTCGCGGTGAACTCGGTCAGGCGACGAGCGGTGAGCGCCGGACGTTCGGCGGGAACCAACGCCTGAAGCTGATTGGTCAAACGCTCGGGAAAGAGCACGAAATCCGCGCGATAGTCGCCGGCCGTGTCTATGAAAAATTGGCACTGCGCTGCGAACTCCTCGAAGTTGGCGACGGGTCTCATGTAATACTGCACGGCAGCGACGCGGACGTGAGGCACCAGCACGGATTCCCCGGGCAACCTGTCGGGATTCAACCACTCCATGAAGACGGCGTAGCCGCACGACTCGGTATCCGCGGGTAGGTACCCGGCGAGCACCTCACGAATCGCAAACCCGTTAGCCAGCTGCGCTGTCAGCACAGGGTCTTTCAATTGCTTTCTGACGACACGTCGCACGTACTCCTCTGCCGTCATCTCCTCGGCATGCTCGTGATATCCGGGAATCCGCCCGGCAATCAGCAAGGCACGAAGGCCCAGGTCGCGCACCAGTTGTTTGCGCGCCTCATACAAGCGCCTGGCCAGCCTGAGCCCCCGATGAGCCGGGTCCACAGCGATATCGATGCCGTAGAGGGTGTCTCCTTGCGGATCGTGATTCGAAATGCTGCCACCCCCGCTGACCGCGTCGAACGTATGCCACCCCGCAAACTCCTTCTGATCGACGATCAACGAACTCGACGTGGCGACAATATCGCCTGCGTATTCGATCACGAGCTGCCCATCGCCGAAGGTTTCGACCTGGCGAGCAATTTGCTCGGCGCTCCAGGGCTCGAGCCCCGGAAAGCAGCGCCCCTGCAACGCGCGGATCGCCTCCGCGTCCGCAAGACGCATTTTCCGCACCACGAGGCGTTTGGCCCCCTTCGACTGTTTCATTCGCGCCAGTGTAGCCTTGGCCAGCCTCGCCCGCCCCAAAGCTCCGTTACCAGGGAATTTCCGAGGGACGCGTCCTGTTGGAGCGCCCGGCCGGATTGCCAATCGCCGGGCGCCGATCCACACTGGGCGGATGGCAGTCGCGAAGGTCGTGTCGATGCTCAGCGCCCTATGGGGGCTGCTCTGTGTCGCGCTGACCTCGCCCCAGGCATTGAGTTCCGGTGGCGTCGCCGCCGCCAGCGCAGGCCAAGCCACCGAGGCCGCCGAAGAGGCGGCAGGCCGGGTGGCTCTCGGCGAACGCAAGCAGGCAACTCAGTCGGATGAACGGGCGCCCGATCTATCCCGTGCGCTGAAGCCCGGGTGGCGGCCACCGCAGCCGTGGCTCAGGGTGTCCGGAGAGGGCGGCGGCCTGGATCCGGATCCATCGGTGCTCGTTTCACGACGAGCTTCCGGGCACCTTCGCGCTCGTGCTCCGCCCGGCTGAAAACCTCCAGGCCACATTTAGAGGACGTCGTTTTCGGGACGTGCGCGCGGCTCGCGAGAGCAGCTGACTCGAACACGACTCGGCGTGCCCACACGCGGCCTCTGCCTGGGAATCAATCACCCGAGGCGCCACTCGAGCCCCGAGCTCTTCGAGAGAGCTCGACTCGTTGACCGTGCCGCGCCGAACCCGACATCCATTCCCTTTGACTTTGGAGAATCCCATCTCGTGAAAACCATTGCATTACTCTTCTTGATCCTCGTCGTCGGCTTCCAGCTCTGGGTGAGCTATCGCGTCGTACGCGCGGACATCTACGAACGCGACCAGAAGTCAGCCCAACTCTGGTTCATCTGGCTGCTGCCCGCCCTGGGAGCGGTGATCGCGTTCTTTGTCTTGCGCGACGCGGATCCGAGCCTCCCCCCGCCTCAGCAAGACGAGCACCGCTGGCTGTGAACACTTGCACCCGTCCTGCTCGGATCGCGTCGCCGGGGCATTTTGTCCGGCCCCAGGACAGAAGGGGACGGTAAGCCGCCCGGAACCAGTCGATTCTTCCGCTGGCCGGGCACGATCGAGGCGGCACGTTTCGTGCTCGGGTCGCGCTAGCCCGTTTGGGCAGAAAGGGAAACCTCCCCATGAAAATCTCGATAGCGCGCGCGCTCGCCGTAGCGCTCACCGTGGCCGTTCCCGGAACGGCCCTCGCCGCGGAGCATGCCCCCGTGGGAACTCAGGGTGCCAAGAAGAACCCCAAGGACAAGGGTCACACCAACAAGGCTAAGACCGCCAACAAGGACAAGAACAAGACCCAAAAGCACGACTCGAAGCACGTGACGAAGCGGGCGCACCCCGCACCACACTCCTGAAGCCACCGGGCTTCGAAAAAGCCGAGCGGGCCCGACCTACGAGTCGGGCCCTGCTTGGCGGAGACGAGCATGACCACACCTGAAGCCCCGAGCACCGAGCCCAACGAGGACCGCAGCCGTTCATCGAAGCCGCGCGTACTGTTGGCCGAAGATGACAGTGAGCTCCGCTGGCTGATCGCGCGTGCCCTGCGCAAATGCGGCATCGAGGTGGTCGAGGTCACGGACGGAAACGCTCTGATGGACCTGGTAGGCGACCTGATGAAGCGAGACCGCACGTTGTCCGAGCTCAGCCTCATCGTCTCGGACATTCGCATGCCTGGCTGGTCAGGACTCAACGTGCTGGCCGGGCTCACCTACTTCTCCTCGACCGTGCCTATGGTGCTGATCACGGCGTTCGGGGATGAACAGACTCATGCCATTGCGAAGAACTTGGGTGCCCTGGCAGTGGTCGACAAGCCTTTCAACATGGATGACTTGTGCCAGGTCGTATTGGAAGCGTTGAAGCGACCTCGTCACGACGGCCCTTCGAAGCCAGGTGCGGCACCAACGCCCAGGCAGTGAGTCGGCCATGCAATTGACCCGAAAGCTCACGCTCGCACTGGGAATGGCGGTGTCGCTGGTCCTGCTCGTAGCCGGCATCGCGCAGGTGCGACGAGAGCTGCGACTGTTCCAGCGAGATACCGCGCGTGACCACCACGCTCTCATCACTGCGCTTTCCGCAGCTGCGGCAGAAGTCCGGCATCTGGGCGGCGACCGAGAAGCCAAAGACGTGATCGAGCACGCCAACTCGAACGGCGTCCCGGTGGAGGTGCGCTGGCTGGAAAAGCCAGCCAGCGCCAAGCTGCCCGACGCCGCCACGCGCGCTTTGCGGTCCGGCAAAGAAGTGCGAGCGACCGATCCACGAACAGGCGCTTTTCTGCTGTACAAGGCCGTCGCAGACGGTCCGAGCCGAGTGTTGCTGGAGTTGTTCGAGCCCGCCGACGAAATGCGCAGCTACACGCGAACGACCGTGCTGAGCGTGGCGATCACCACCCTGGTGATCGCCATCGTGCTGGTGGTGCTGGCTCACCTGTTGGGAGCGCGTATCGTCGGGCGTCCAGTTGGCTGGTTGACAGAAAAGGCGAGACGGGTCGGACGAGGCGAGCTCGGGCCCCCGCTGGTGGTGCGCCAATCCGATGAACTGGGCTTGTTGGCGAACGAGATGAACGCCATGTGTGACAATCTGGCAGCTTCGCGCGAAGTCGCGGAACGAGAAACGTCCGCGCGCATCGAAGCGCTGGAGCAACTACGACACGCCGACCGCCTGGCCACCGCGGGCAAACTGGCCGCCGGCATCGCGCACGAGCTGGGCACTCCCTTGAACGTGGTGTCCGGGCGCGCCCGTTTGATTGAAATGGGCGAAATGGATGACGACGAGGTGCACGATTCGGCTCGAGTCATCGCCGAGCAAGCGCAACGTATGACGGACATCATTCGCCAACTGCTCGACTTCGCGCGAGTGGATCGTCCGAAGCTCGAGCGGGGGGATCTGAGAAGCGTCGCTCACGAGGCATGCGTGCTCCTGCGACCGAGCGCCGAGAAGAAGGGCATCACACTCGTGTTCGACGCCCCCCCCGACAAGGTGGAGGCAACATTTTCATGGAGCCAGCTCTTGCAAGCGGTCATGAACTTGGTGGTCAATGCGCTGCAGGCCTCATCGACAGGCGGGAATGTCACGCTCGCGACGCGCGTGGTGGAAGTGCTCCCCCCGCGAGAGCACGGCGGCCCGTCGGGTCAGTGGGCCGTACTGTCCGTGCATGACGATGGTCCAGGGATGGAGCCGGAGGTGTCGGCACGGGTCTTCGAGCCCTTCTTCACGACCAAGGCCGTGGGCGAGGGCACCGGTCTCGGCCTGAGCGTAGCCTACGGCATCGCCAGGGACAACGGAGGCTGGATAGAAGTCGAGACCAGACCGAGAGACGGAAGCACGTTCTCGTTGTATCTTCCCGCCACATGTCGGCGCAGCATGAACCCCAAGGCCGCATAGAGCGCGGACGCCTACTGGTCGTCGACGACGACTCGGAAATGTGCCGCTTCCTCGAAAGCGCGCTCGGCAAGCGAGGCTTCGACGTCCAGTCGGCGGAGTCCGCCGAGCAAGCGCTCGAGCGGCTCGAACAGGCCCCCGTCGACGCGGTGATCACCGACTTGAACCTGCGGGGCAAGAGCGGGACGCAGCTCTGCGAGACAGTGGTGGGGACCTGGCCGGAGGTGCCAGTCATCCTCCTGACCGCCTACGGGAGCCTGGAGACCGCGGTGGCGGCGATACGGGCCGGTGCTTACGACTTCATCACCAAGCCACTCGAGCTCGAAGTGCTAGAGCTCGCCGTCGAGCGCGCCCTGGCCCACCGGCGCACCCGAGCCGAGCTTCGCCAGTTGCGCGACGCGGGAGCAGCGGCACCGCCGACTGGCATGGTAGGCGAGAGCGTGTCGATGCGGAGTATGTACGATACCGTTCACCGCGTGGCAGAGACGGACACCTCGGTGCTACTCACGGGCGAGAGCGGCACGGGCAAAGAGCTCGTTGCCCACGCCATCCATCACGCCAGTCGGCGCAGCGGCGGTCCATTCGTTGCTCTCAACTGCGCCGCCCTGCCAGAGGCACTGTTGGAGAGTGAGCTGTTCGGCTACGAAAAGGGGGCGTTCACCGATGCCAGGAGTTCCCGCTCCGGGCTTTTCGTGCAAGCCCAGCGCGGGACGCTGTTCCTGGACGAAATCGGCGACATGCCGCTTTCGTTGCAGCCGAAGTTGCTGCGCGTGTTGCAGGAGCGCAAGGTTCGACCGCTCGGTGGAACTCGCGAAGTGCCCGTGGATTTTCGCATCGTGGCCGCCACGCACCACGACCTGGAAACGCGCGTCGAGGAAGGTTCGTTCCGAGACGACCTGTACTACAGAATTGCGGTAATCGCTCTGCCGTTGCCTCCACTCAGAGAACGCGGCCAGGACGTATTGCTCCTGGCGCGCCACTTCATCCAGCATTTCTCCACTCGTATGGGGCGAACCATCGCGGGCTTGTCCCCCGACGCCGCGCAAAAGCTGCTGAGCTATGACTTTCCAGGCAACGTTCGCGAGCTGCAGAACCTAATGGAACGCGCAGTGGCCCTGACCCGGCACACGCAGATCGAGCTCGAAGACCTGCCAGAGCGTGTTCGCAACAAGCCGCCGGATTCGGCAGCCACCCGCGGAAAGATTCTGAGTCTCGCGGAGATCGAACGACGTCACATCATCCAGGTGCTCGAACAGATGGGAGGCAACAAGACGCTTGCGGCGCAGCTCTTGGGGGTAGATCGCAAGACGCTCACGAGAAAGCTGGAGGCGTGGAGCCGAGCCGCGAGTCCACACTCGGTCGACATCGATCCCCACAGGCACTGAACGAGCTTCACGCCATGCGTGGCGGATACCAGCAGGGCGACACGCTAGCCATAAGTCGTCAGCCCTCTAGGCCTCCACACGTACGATGCCCAAAATGCGAGCGTCGGGCCCGCCCCGGAAGTGCACTTGCATCACCGGCTTCTCTTCCGCGCGGCGCCGTATGCGGATACGATAGATTTGGTACGCATCGCCCGAGTGGATCGGGATGCAAACCGAACCATCTTCTCCCACCAAACCATCGTACGCGACGTCGTCGTTCGCATCCAAGACCTCGACGAGACCTGCGGTCACCAGTCCGTAGCGCACGCTCAAGTCGACCGCACATAGCCGCTGGGCATCGATTTCGAAGTAATCGAGAGGAGTGACCGCCTCGAGGTATCTCCTACCGATAATCTCTCGGCGCTCGTCCAGCACGTTCACCAGATAGCGCTCAGCATCCGGGCGATGGAGCTTTCCAGTCTTGACGATGGCTTTCAACATGGGACGCGAGAAACGCATCACGAGCTTCGCCGCCCAGTACTTGTCCGCAGCATCGGCCTCATCGAATGGCCAGTAGGGGCTGGCCGGCTTCCAGTCTTCGGGGTCGAACTGCTCGGCGGAGAAATTGCCGACCGACGGCCAGGGGGTCTGCTCCAGACGTTCCCAGGGGCGAACCCACAACCCAAGCGCTACGGCGGCCTCGGGCTGAATCTGCCAGTCCCAGTAGTTCTCGTAGCCGGTCTCGTTGCGCCCCGACTCCCCGGCGTGCCCGGCCAGCGCCTCTCCGAAGTCGAGCAGGTAATGCTTGAGAAAGTGTCTGTTTCCCTCTTCGACGTAGCTGTCCAGAGAATTGTCCTGCTTCATATCCGTGTGATTGAGCCAGGCAGCAAAGACTCGTAACGCCCTGAGCTCCCGCCGATGCTCGTGCGGCACACAGTCGTTCGGATCGTCTTCGCGCACTCCCTCCTTCGGCCACCCACCCTTTGGAATGCCGTCGATGAACTCGCTGGCCGTGGCCCGGTAGGTCCCGTTCGGATAGCGGGGTGCGGCCGACAACGTCGCCTCGAGATTCTCCAACTTCATCGGCTCTTTGTGGCCCATCTCGTCCTTGACAGTCGCATCAGCGGCGACGCTGATATCGGCGCGCGAAAATCGAAAGATGGTGTCGTTGGGAACGTTGTAGCCAAGCGTCCAGAAGATGCGGTTGCAGATGTTGTTCGCAGCCGTTTGCATCTCGGGGTTCTCCTTGGTGTCGAACTTCACGACGAAGCGACGCTTCGTCGCGTCCTCGGCTACGAACCCAGGGTTCATGCCCCCTGGTTTGCCCGACTTGACGACCAAGGGCAACCTGGGCGGCCCGGCCGCTGAAGCGCCGAGAGCCGCTTCTTCAGGGCTCACGTCTCTCACCCCAATGCGATTCGTGAACCAGCTGGAGTCCGGAACTTCGTCCAGCGCGTTGACGTTGTGTGCGAGCTCGCGGTCCCGTAGCTCGAGCAAACGCGTCGTGCGCCTCATGACGAACGCATCGAGGGCCGTGGCGACTCGATAGTAGGCAAGCTCCTTCGGTTCCGGGATGTCCTTCTCGTCGGCCACGCGCCACACTACCGGCCGGTCCAGGAACCGAGCTTGGGACATACACCCGAGCGTGGTCGCGGCGGTGCAGAATAGCACTGCCCGCCAGCATCTGCGGGCGAACTCCCCCGCTCTGGAAGTCGCAATAACCCGGAGCCGAAGCCCACAATCAGCGCAAGATGCGCCGGATCCGAGGTTCTTCTGCATGTATCCAAGCTTGGTCACAGGCCCGATACTTCCTGCGCAGCAAACGGCGTGCCGGCCTTGCCGGCCGCTTCATGGAGGACAACGCCGTAAAGGCGTGAAAGGTTCCCAATTCATGCACAAAACGTTCATTTGCCCCACCTGTGGGAAGCATCGCCCCGAGGGCCAGCGCGTCGCGGGTGCGCGCCTCAGCCACACCCTACTGGAAAGGATGCGCGCCAGTCTGCCCCAGTGGGACGGCCTGACGACCTGCCGCTTGGACGTGCAGAAGTATCGCATTCAGCTCATGCGTGAAGCCCTCGAGCAACAGCGCGGCTCCATGGGAGATCTGGACGCCGCGGTGCTTCAGCGGATGGAAACCAACCAGCTGATAGCGAATAGGGTGGAAGCATCGCGGCCCTCCTTGGGCGCGCGTGTGGCAGACCGTGTGGCAGCCTTTGGAGGCAGCTGGACGTTCTTGGGCCTGTTCGCGATAGTCATGCTCTTCTGGATGCTGTCCAACTTGATATTTCTGGTACGACCCTTCGACCCCTATCCGTTCATTCTATTGAACCTAGTGCTCTCGTGTATTGCAGCCGTGCAGGCGCCCGTGATCATGATGAGTCAGAACCGTCAATCCTCGAGAGATCGCGAGCAAGCCGAGCACGACTACCAGGTCAACCTGAAAGCCGAGCTCGAAGTGCACCTGTTGCACGAAAAACTCGATCATCTCCTGCTGGAGGAGTGGCAGCGACTGCTGGAAATCCAGGCACTTCAGAGCGAAATGCTGGAAGACCTCGTGTCGCGAGCTCAGCGCTCACACTGAAGCCACCGTGCTAGAGCGCCTCATACAATTCGGATCGATTCCCTTCCTGATGTTCGCGCTACTCATAGCCGGGCTGGGCGTCCCGATTCCGGAAGACGCGGTGATTTTGGCGGGAGGAGTACTGGCTCATCGGACGCGCGAGCCTCTGTGGCTCGTGCTGTGTTCCGTATACGTTGGAGCGATCGGCGCGGATTGCATTCTGTTCGCGATTGCCCGACGCTACGGAAACGCCTTGCTGCTTCACCTTCCATTCCGTTGGGTGGTCACCGCTCCGCGCAGGGCTCGGGTACGCAAGCTGTTCGCGCACTACGGACCCAGAGCGGTCTTCATCGGGCGCCACCTGGGTGGAGTACGAGCCATCGTCTTTGCCTTCGCTGCTATCGAAGGCGTGCCGTTCGCCGTCTTCCTCACCTGGGATGCGATCGCTGGACTTGTGACCGTGCCAGCGGTTTTCAGCTTGGGCTACCTGTTCTCCGCACACATAGCCGCGGTAGAAGCTGGGCTCGCCCACATCGAGCACTGGGTATCGCTCGTGCTTGCCGTGTTGGCCGCAGCTGGCTGGTTCGTCTGGTGGCGCAAGCGCACCTGACCGTCAACGTGAGAGCAACTGGCCCGGTATGGGGCGAGTCCCGTGCCTACGGAATCCCTTGCGCCACCATGGCGGCGTACAACTTGTCTGCCATCTTTTGCGAGCCGGCCGGGTTGGGGTGCACGCCGTCCCGAGTATCGCTGGCCGTGTCGAACCCAGTGTGCAGGTCGACCACATAGAGTGGAGAACTGCTCGTGCTTTCGTTGGCTGCCCATGCGGGGATCTCGGCGTTCAGGGCCTCGACCCGACTCCCGCACTCGGAGCAGCCCGAAGGGTTCATTGGAATGATCTGGGCGACGAATACGATGACGTTCGGATTCACACTTCGCAAACCGTCCAGCACGGCGGAATAGGCGGAGAGAATGCTCTCGGGCGGTACATCGTTCCAAACGTCGTTGGTACCAAAGTGCATCACCACCACCTCGGCCTGTGCAGCAGAAAACCACCCGGCTGGCTCGGAAGCATGCTGGCCGTTACCCACGAGGTCCGTCACCAGATAGCCGCCGTGACCCTCCGTGTACACGTTGGTCGCGCCGCACGACTGGTTGTTCAGCACACTCCCAACGAATTCGAACTCGGTGTGCCCATTGTCGATCAGCGTCTTGCTGAGCAGCTGCGGATAGCAGGTGGTCTCGGTGATCGAATCGCCCAGGGGCATGATGCGCCAGGTGCCCATGTGGCCGGAAGTTGTGCCGGTAGTGGCGCTGCCCCCAGCGCCCGAAGCGTGGTTGGTTGTTTCCCCCCCGCTGGTCGAAAAGCCTCCGAATCCGCCCCCCGTGGTCTGCCCGCCAGATGCCATGGAGCCGTCATCCGAGGCGCCACCCGCGCTCGACGGCCCGCCAACACTGACGCTGGTATCGCCAGCGACGTCACCCGCCGAGCCGAAAGACGTGCCTGCTCCGACGGTCTCCGCACCACCCGCTCCATTCGAGCTGGTACTCCCAGTCGTTACGGCGCCCACCGACCCGACGCGTGAGGCGCCGCCCGTGAGTGTGTTGCTCGCCACGCCAGTGGTTCCACCGCCGGATGGTTGCGGGGGCTCTTCCGACCCGCAGCCCGTCAGGACGCCAGCCACGACGACCCACAGCAAGCTCGAGAGAATACCGTTCAACGTCGACATTGCTGAATTAATGGTCAACTAGAGGATGAATCTTTCATCATAGCCCATCAACCGACAACGAGCGCAAACCCTGCGTCCCGTCGTTTGCGTAACCCAACGCCTCCATGTGAACCTATTCGGCCCAATCCGCCCGCGCGTCAAACCGCGCCCCCCCTGGCCCGAAAGATGCAATGCTGGTGCCCCACCGCAGCAGACCTACACCCGAGATCGACATGCTCCAGTCCTTGCTATTCCACCCGAAGGTCGTCCACTTCCCCATCGCACTCGGTGTGCTGATTCCATTGCTGTCTGCGGGTGTCGTGCTCGCCTGGTGGCGAGGTTGGGCGACCCGGCGGACCTGGTTGATGATCGCTGTTCTGCAAGGCGTGCTCGTGGTCACGAGCTTCGTGGCAATTCAGACCGGCCAGGCAGAACAGGAACGCGTCGAATCCGTGGTCGCCGAACGGCTCATCGAGCATCACGAGAACGCCGCCAAGCAGTTCAGCGCAGGCGCAACCGGGGTCCTGATACTCTCACTGCTCCCATGGGTGCTGCGCAAGGAGCGAACTCAACGTCTGGTCGCCAGTGGAGCCTGGGCGGCCAGCGTCTTGGTGCTGGGCCTCGGCTATCGCACCGGAGACGCTGGTGGTAATCTGGTTTACTCCCATGGCGCCTGTTCCGCGTATACCCAGACCGGAAGCAGCCAAAGCGCCAACCCGTCCGAGCAGGAACCGGAAGAAGACTGAAAGGGTGTCACCATGCTAGCAGCCGACGTGATGACAGAAGACCCCGCCTGGATCGATGCGGGCGCCCTGGCTGGGGAAGCGATCCGCTCCCTACTCGTGCGCGGCGTCCGACACCTTCCCGTGCTCGATCGAGGCGTCGTGGTGGGCATGCTCAGCGATCGCGACTTGGAGAACGGTACGGCTCTGCTGGCCTCCCTCGATCAACCCGACCAACTCGCCAGCTACTTGAAGGAACCGGTCTCCAAGCTGATGACGCCGTCGGTCATGGAGGTGGAACCCACCAGCGATTTGAAAGATGCCGTCTCGCTGATGGTCACCCACCGGGTCGGAGCCGTACCCGTGGTCGACCCCGGGAGCAGAAAGCTAGTCGGCATCATCAGCTATGTCGATGTGCTGCGAGCCATTCAAGATCTGCTTTGAGCTCGCCACGCATGCCTTGCGCGATTCGAGCAGCGACACATTGCCCCACCCTCCACCAGGATGCCTCGCCGACGCTCGCAAGACCCATCGGAGGGCGCAGAAGTCCGTCCAAAATGCTGCGTCACGAGCGAGACGGTGCGCTCGGGGGAGGGTGTCGCAAAATGGCACGGCGCATGCTTCTTGGAGTGCCCGTGATTGAGGAAGGAGGTCGCCATGATGGATCTCAAGAGGACAGCAGCCGGTTTGACCACGATTCACGTATCCGGTCGGCTGGAACAAAGTGACTACGAACGCGTCATTCCCGAGTTGGAGAAGGCACTCGACGAAGGGCAGCGCCGCGTCCTGCTCGAGCTGGATGATTTCAAAGGCTTCACACCCAGCGCACTGGTAGAGGAGCTGAAGTTCGACGTTCGACACCGCAAGGATTTCGAACGGATTGCCGTGGTCAGCTCCAAGACCACCGAACAGCTCGGAGTACGCTTGGTCAAGCCCTTCTTCGCAGGGGAGGTCAAGCTGTTCGACAAGACTCAACGGGCTGACGCCGAAGCGTGGGTCAGCGCAGACTGACACGCCTCGTCGGAAAGGCCCCGCGAACGCTGCCGCGCCCAATGCGCGGCAGCGAAGGATGGATTGCTGCGTTCAGGAGGTACGATGACTCATAGAGGCTTGCTCGTCGCAGATCGAGCGCGCTGTCGCTTTTTCGAGTTGGGTGATGTGGAGAACGACGCCTTCGAGCTCGTGACCGAGTTCCGTGAAGCACGAGATCTGGCTAACCCCGAAGCGGTGCTGCCAGGTCAAGAAGTGTACAGCAACAACAAGAGCGGACGGAACCGCGCGCCCGGCGGAGGGCCCGCCCATGGCTATGACGACCACCGGAGTGGCCACGAGCAAGAGACGGCCCAGCGCTTCGCGCGGCGCATCGTCAGCGCGGCGTCCGAGTTCGTGAAAGAACGCGACTTGCCAGCGCTCGTCGTGATTGCCGAGCCACGCATGCTCGGTGCCTTGCGCGAAGAATTTCGTCGGGGGCTGCCGAGCCTCGCGCTCCATGAAATCAGTGAGGATATGACCAAGCAGGGGGTCGACCGGATTCGGCGTTCTCTGGAGAAGCACGGCTTGGTCCGACACGCCCCAGGGTCCCGAAGCGCCAATCGGCCCTGAGGGCAGGCGTCCCGAGTGCAGGGGGGGACTCGAGCACGCTCGAGAACCGACCTGCTAGGGAACCCGGTAAGCCGGCAAGTTGTACTCGAGGTCTTCCAGTTCGAAACGAGCGTAGACGAAACTCCCCCCTTGCTCATGCCATAGGGCTTGTCCGCGAGAGAAAACCCGAACACCGGCGAACTCCGCATGCGCCTGAATCGGCGTGGACCAGGGCAGCCGTCGATAGGTCTTGCCATCCGCAGACTCGTACCGATCCTCCGAAATGAAATTCACCAGATCCCCTCGAGCATCGAAGCTCAGCTGAGCGCGTATCGTATTACCTGCATTCGTGAAGGTACCCTCGAGGGTCTGCGAGTTCAGCGACCTCCACCGAACCTCGGCCTCCAGCAGACTGGCAGGAGCGAGCAGGCACATGTCGTTGAATACGGTCACTGTCTCGCCCTGGTTCATTTCAGGACCGCGAGCGTCGACCAGATCAATCAGAGACGCCAGGCGCACTTGCATGCTCGCGGTGTCGCCGACATACAGGTGAAGCGCCTCGAACGGGATGCCGGAGCGCGTGGCCCGCATCCGAAACATGCGGGCCGGCGGCGCGAAGAAATTGTACTGCTCGGCGGTGCCGCGCATGAACTTGGAGGCACGGCTCGACCTGATCTCCGCACCCCAACGAGCACGCAGATTCCTAACTTGCGGTTTCCCTACGACGCCGACGCGACGCAGGTAGGTCGCCAGCAAATCCGGCAGCCCCGCCAGATCAGATTCCGTGACCAGCCGGGGAAGAGAGGCCTGGGGGAAAACGCGCTCGACCTCGCTCCGATATCGAGCTTCGAAACTCGCCCGCTGAGTCAGCGCCGAAATGAAGGTAGAAAGCGACTTCATACCCGCCAACGGAAGCACGGCCCGTGCCGAAAGCTCGGCCGCCGAGCGATACCGTTCAGGCCGGCTGTCGGGGCTCTCCGGGCACGACCAGGACCGGCACGGGCGAGTGCTTGACCATGCGGTAGGCGGGGTTCGACAAGCTGGGCGCGCGGTCCGAGGGCGACTTGCGCGAGACGACCACCAGACCGTTCGGGTTGCTCTCGAGACGACAGAGAATGCTGAACGAGGGGTCGCCGGTTTCCACACGAATGGCAGGTTTGAAGCCCGCAAGACGGAGCCGCTGGGCGAAACGATCCAGGTGCGTGCAGATTTCCTCGCGACTTTCGCGCAGCGCGTCCTGGAAGCTCGCCGGCAGGCGCGGCCCCATATGGATCTCGAATGCTTCGAGCACATGCATCAGGTGCACGTCCGTGTGCGGTTCGGCCAAGATCATGGTGTAAGCCAAGGCTCGCTCCGCCAACGCCTCGTCGGAAACCGCGAGGAGCGGGTGAGAAAACTGGCCATTTCTCACCACATCATTGGGCGAACGCTGACGAGCTACGAGCACCGGACAGGTCGCGTCCGCGGCCACTTGAGCGGAGACGCTGCCGAGCAGAAACCGATCACCATGGCCCGCACCGTGGGGGGAAATCACAATGAGATCGGACGAGTGCGTCTCGGCGTGCTCGCGAATGGCACTGGCTGCGCTCCCGCGAGCCAGCGCAAACTCGACAGGCCGGTCGGATTCGAGCGGCTGGGCGAATTCGCGCAAGCGCTGCATCAAGCTCGTGTCGCGCTGCTCCAGGTACTTCACCCAGACGTCCGGTGCCGCTGCCTTCGCAACGCGTTCGCTGTAGACGGGCAATCCATCCACGTGCAGCACGGTCAAGCGTGCCTCCAAGCGTTGGGCAATATCCAGCGCAAGGGCTGCGCCCCGCGCAGAGTCTTCGGAAAAGTCGACCGGTGCCAACACTGATGCAATCCGCATGATTCGATCCCACGCACGATCCGGGCCAACTCGAAAACCATCGGTGGCCTGCCGCGTGCCCGTCTTCAGAACAGCTGCACCTCGCCTCTGACGAACCGCCGGGTCAGCTCCCCCAGGCCGGAAAGCTCTGCGCTGACCAGATCTCGTATCGGCCCTTGATGCTCCTCTCCCACCTTCCCCTCGTCGCTCTCGAGGGAGACCTCGACGAGACTGGGATCGTCGAGGGGCCTGCCGACCTGACTCACCAGGATACAGGTCGCGCCCAGCACGCTCGGGATCCGCGCAACGATGCGATGTGCCAGTTGCGTCGCCAGCACGTTATACAGTTTGCCCGTGTGGCTGACAGGGTTCTTTCCGGCTATCGCCTCGAGGCTCATCGGCCTGTGCGGCGTGATGAGTCCGTTGACTCGGTTGCCACGTCCGACCTGCCCGTCGTCGCCAGCTTCCACTGAACTCCCGGTGACCGTGAGATAAACGGAGCCAGCGTTTGGCTGGTCGCCGGTATTGACCAGACAGCTGAGGGGAACACCGAGTTCGTGGGCCGTCCCCTGGGCGAAAGCCATGAGATGAAGCTTGGCCTCCAAGTAGTCCGGCATACCCGTCAGGTTGCGCCCCACGAAGGCGCGCGCGATGGTGAGAAGCACATCCTGCCCTCGGCGCTGTCCCAGGATCTTCACGTCTGTACCGGCTTCCGGGTGAATCGCCAAGTACTCCTTCGAATTGAGGCGTCTCTCGATCTCGAGCACGGTATGTTCGAGCTTGGAAAGTGGAGCAAACCCGACCCCGATCGAGCTGTCATTGGCCAACGGCACGGTGTCCTTCGCGGATCCGAACAACCCCGTGAGCTCTGGCGAGGCTGGTCGAATGTGGCAATGAATGCGCACGTGGCGATCGATATCCAGTCGCGGCAAGCAGGCCTTCAACCAGGTCCTCGCTGCCTCCTGGGCCAACTCCTCGACAGGGACGAGCTCCCCATGGACATCGAACGTCGCCCAGCCTCCCAGCGTTACTTCGATCGGCTCCAATACTTCCCCTCCCCCGAACGCGGGCTTGGAGCGCCCCGCGCTGATCGAGACCTTGTCGACATTGTGGTGAAGAACGGCGCCGAAGTGTTCCAGGTAGTACCGACCGAGACGTACGGACACCTGCTCGGCCAACCCGTCACTCAGCGTGTCGGGATGGCCTATTCCTTTGCGTTCCACCAGCTCCACCTGTCTGTGGAGAGGAGCCATCGTATGGATGTCCAGGAGCATCGGTAACTCCTTTGCGCGCGAGAGGTGGTTTCGAAGTCAGTTCAGCCAAGCTTCGCAAGGTGAACGGCCAAGTGGCTGCAAAACCCATTCCAAGTTGCGCCCCAAAGACCCGTGGCACGCGGATTGCTCGTGAAGACTCCATGACTTCGGAAGCGTCTGCGGATCGTGGCGTGCTGCGAGCCAGCCAAGTGAGTCCCGGCAGGAGACAGCTCCAACGGGCCAGCCAGCTTCTGGGCTACGGGTTGGCAGCTTGGTGTGTGCCTTTTGCGGTATCCATGGCGCTTTACCCGATGCAAATCGAAAGGGCGATGCTGTTTCACTCGCTCTTCACCGTCGTACTGAGCGCGAGCGCAGCTGGAGCGACGACCGCGTACTTCAAGAAGCTCTCCGCTGGCTTCCTGCGGCAAGGGGTACTGTGCGGTGTCGTGTGGACGCTGGAAAATATTTGTCTGGACTGGATCGCCTTCTCGATCGGGCCTATGCACCTGGACGCCTGGCAGTACCTTCAAGCCACAGGAGTCACCTATTTGGTGATCCCCGTGATCACACTGGGGTTCGCGTGGCAACGCCGCTGCGCCCGCTGATTCCATCCAACGCAAGGCCTGCACCGAGTCCACGACAGCGCGCAGCGACTGCGCGTCCGGTCGAGCACGCCGACGACCGCGCCTGAAGGCCGCTGTGCGAGCGCGCCAAGCATCTGCAGTCTGCCGTTCCGCGACACGCCTTCAGCAAAGTCGAGGCTGAGGGAGGCTAAAGGGCCCGCGCATGGTCCAGTCCGACTGCGCCGGCCAATCCGCTTGCTGCGGCGGGCGGGCTCGGCCGGCTCGCGACGGACTTCCCCATTCGCGGCCCCTAAGGCAGCATGCCAGAGATCACGGCAAAACCCAGCGGGATGCCGTAGAAGAGCAGCACCACGTACAGGATGGCCAGTGTGGCGCACCTCGCCCCCAGGTTAGCGAGCCACTCACTTCCCGCCAGTGGCAACCGACGCAGCGGGAGTATCGGGAAGAACAAGAGAATCCCGAAGAAATTGAACAGACAATGAACCAGGGCAATGGCCAGACCGGCTTCGGCATTGGCGCCCGTGGTGGCCATCGATGCCATCAGTGCAGTCATGGTCGTGCCCAGGTTCGCTCCAAGCACTATCGGAAAAGCGTTCGAGAGCGTGAGCACCCCGGCCCCCGCAAGAGGCACCAAGAGCGAGGTGGTGATCGAGCTACTCTGGATCATCACCGTAACCAATAGTCCTCCCAGCATCGACAGCAGGGGCTTCTTGTCCAAGGCTCCGGCGATGATCTCGTGGGCGCGCGTTTCCACGACCGACCGTAATGCTCGAATCAGCAGTATCAACGAACCGAAGATGATGGCGAAGCTCAACAGCGCCAGAACGCCCCCGCTGGCCCGTTCGGACGGCATGATGGTCCCGAGCATGTGCAACACGGGCCCCAGCGTGTTCCTCAAGGACGTTTTGAGGGGACTTTCATAGTCCACCCCGCCGAACCCGGACAAGAGCCCGGCAAGAGCCGTCGCGGTTCTCTGCAACAAGCCCGTGGAAAGCTCGACGGGAAGTAGAACGAAAACGGTGTAGAGGTTGAAAAAGTCATCGCACGTCGAGACCGCAAACGCGCGGCGAAACTCTTCGCGGTTGCGAACATGAGCCAGCGAAACCACGGTATTGGTCACGGTCGTGCCAAAGTTGGCCCCCATCACCATCGGAACCGCGTTCTGTAGCGGAAGCGGATTATCGGGCGCCGCCACCAAACCAACGATGAGCGACGTGGTCACAGAAGAACTCTGCACGACGCTGGTCGCCAGAATCCCGACGACGAGACCAACGAATGGATTCTGCGTCGCGCGAAAGAACCCCTCCAAGGCATCGCGCCCCAGCAGGTGAAAGCCCTCTCCCATACCGTTAACGCCTACCAAGAAGGTGTAGAACAAAAGGCTGATAACCAGCGCGCGCACCCAGCGCCGAGTCACGTCGCGCGTAGCATCCGCCACCGGCGCAAGCTCTGCCTCGTGGGGTCTTTGGAGAGTATGATGATTGGATGACGTTGTCATGATCACTCGGATCCGGGAGCACCTGGCGGCCCGCATACCCCTCCGGTTGCCTTGCGCCGCACGGCGTGAAGTGCCGCACACTAATAATGAGCAAACTCCGCACCAGATAACGGAAGACTTCAGCGACCTAGCGCAAAATACCCCCAAAGAGCGAGTAGACTCTCAGTGTGACGCCCCTCGTCACCGTTCGGCCCTCGGCAGGTCATCAGCGCTTCGCAAGAACACCCCACACGAGTGCATTGGTTGCGCTGCAATCGGTGGCCACGCCACTATTTCCGGCGAGCGACCGAAGCTGGCAACAGGCGCGGGTCAAGCCGAGCGAAAGCCCACTCTGACGTGGCTGCCGTCGCAGAACGGCTTGTTGTTGCTGTGACCGCAGCGGCACAGGCGCGCTGCGGTGACGCGTGCAACGACGCGCCCGGTACCGCTGGTGATCTCGAGGTTGCCCCGCACTTCGAGCGGGCCGTCCACTTGCGGATCTATCTCGAGGGGGCCGTCGCGCTCGGCGAGCATCTCGGCCGAGCCGGTAGGAGGCTCTCCGGACGCTGAAAAGCCGACTTCATGGTGTGAACCGTCGCAAAACGGCTTATTCTTCGAAGCCCCGCAGCGGCACAACGTGGCGCGGTAGCTCGCGCGGCTCCCCTCGAGTTCGAGAGCGCCCCGCACGGCATAGGGTCCCGCTTCGCGCACGGCGATCAGATTGACGGGTGGAGGCTGCTCCTCCGGCCGCTCGCCTTTGGGACGGTAGTGGATGGCGCCGGAGGGACAGGCGTGCGCAATTTCGATCAGGCCGTCCGCAGACATCGCATCGGGATCGATCCACGGTCCCTTGACGTTCGCCAAGAATACGCGCGGAGCGCCGGTCACGCAAAAGCGCGCGTGAATGCAGCGCTTGGACTCGAACATGAGAGTCAAGTGCTTGCCTTCGATATGCTCGACCCCGTCGATTACCTTGGGAATGGGTGGAGAAGCCGCTCCAACATGCACCAGGGGCCCAACAGGTGGGCTGTCGTCCGATTCGTTAGCTCTGGGCGCGGGCGGCGAATCGGTGGCATTCTGGTCCGGCACCGTCGCCTCGACCCGAGAGGACAGCACCTCAAAACGCTGGCGGGCACGCGCTGCCAGGTCATGGAGAATCCGCTCGGCACCTTGCGTGCGAGAGTCCGCGTCGCGCGCCAGTGCCGCGGCGGCCTCGGCTAGCTCTTGAAGCCGCTCAGTGAAGAATTGCCGAGCGCCTCTGCCGGGCGGAAGCGGCGCCGCATCACGCAGCGAGGTGAAGGACATGCCCGCATGGCAGCCAGGATTCGAGGCGCCCGCAGGCAAACGTGCCGCCCGCTCCGCCAGCAGCGTGACCGCGCGCATCAGGCCACGCGAGAGATCGATCGCGAGTCGCTTTTCTGGGGACTCGCTCGGGACCTGATAAGAGTAGCCGAGCAGTCGCAACATGGTCGTGTACGCAGCGTTGGCGAGATCCACCGTTTCGGCGGCTTGTTCGTCTTCGATCCAGACCCGCTCTCGACGCACTGGCCGCCGGAGCACTGGATTGGTAGCGGCCGGATATGCGGGTTCGAATTCGGGGCGCCGGGCCTTCAACTCTTTCAGCTGGCCTTTGAGGCGAAGGAACTTCTGAAAATGGGACTGCTCGGAGTGTTCCGGCGCCCCTTCCCCCTGTTCGACGATCGCGAGAAACGCCGCCAGCGCCGTCTTCGAACAGACCACGGGCGTGACTCCCAAAGACGGCACTTCCCTGGCGGAAAGCTGCAACGCGGCGTCACCGACGAACGCGCGCTCCTCACCGTGGTGCTCGGCGAAAGCGCGCAAGTTGTCGCCCAACCCCGCATAGAACGCGCCGACGGTCTCGTAGTCGACCGCCATGGGAGTGAGCCGTGGACGTGGACTGCCCCGTTCGAAAAGTAGCTCGGGCTCGAACCCCTTGCCCTCGGGCTCGAGCGAGCTCGCTGGCCTCTCGAGGTGGATGAAGTGCTGCAAGGCCGCCTCACCGAAGGGAGCCAGCTTGACGACGATGCCCGCTGGCAAGAGGCCAGGGTCGAGCGGAAAGTTCGCACGCCCAAAACGCGGTGTCCCACCAAGTGCCGAGGTGATGTTCCAGACAGCGGCGAGGTGGGCCATTTCCTGCGTCGCCACCTCGACAATCACGCGGCGAAACTCGTTCACACCGGCGTCCTCATGCGCCGTCAGGCCTTCCGTCTCCCCGCTCCGCAAGCTGAATGCGGCGTATAGGTACGTGCACATCAGGTTGTGCTCGAGCTCCGCGGCTTCGTACAGCGAGTGGAGCAGTTGTTCACGCGTGGGAACGGCGAAGGAGGCGGATGCCATCCAGGCTTTCTAGCACCCGCCGTTCCGGGGGCGAAGCGGGCTGGTCGGAAGCCCTTGGATTCGCACTTGTTTCGTCGGAGTGACCGAGCAGCATCGGGCTGCAGAACGACTGGCGGTTTCGCCAAGCTAGCCGGAAATCTCGCTGCCGGGGATTCCTGGTTTGCACCCCGGGGCGACCCGTGCTTTGACAAAGCTC
The DNA here is from genome assembly GCA_963809955.1 of uncultured delta proteobacterium. Lineage (GTDB taxonomy): Bacteria > Myxococcota_A > Polyangia > Polyangiales > Polyangiaceae > JAICQQ01. Next base: position 59,767 of record CAWELQ010000018.1, on the reverse strand, counting down.
TCATGCGCGCGAATCAAGGCTTGTTCATCACCGCGGTGCTGCTCTTCGTGGCTTGCAACAAGACGAATTCCGAGGGGACTGGCGAGGCGGCCAAAGCCGCAAGTGCACGGCCCGGTGCAGCCCGAATCGTTGCCGTCAGTGCCGGAGAAGAAGGCTTCGAACCGAGCCAGATCGAGGCCAAGCAGGGGGAGCAAGTCACCCTGCGTTTCACCCGCAAGTCCAAGGATACCTGCGCCGACAAGGTCGTGTTTCCGGAGCTCGGCGTGACCAAAGACTTACCGCTGAACCAGCCGGTGGACATCGAAGTCCCGACCGCGAAGAGCCGCACACTGAGCTTTCAGTGCGGCATGGGAATGTTCAAGAGCTCAGTAGTCATCAACTGACGCCGGAGCGGGTTCGCCGCGCCAACGGACACCCGGCACACACCAGCGGCGACGAGCCAGGGAGACGCGGCACTCTTCGGTCGTTCAGTGACTTTCTCGAGACGCGGAATTCTCCGCGGTCCAGAAGCACCCGGTTTCGGTCTCGGAGCGCCGGCCGCTCGGGAAACGCCGAGCCCAGCGCAACAGGGTCCGTTTTTGCCGTTTCACGCACTCGGGATTGCGTTAGGGTCGCGGCGCGCATGAAGGACTCGACCGACCAGCCTCGGCTCGCGCAGAAGACTTTGCTCGTGGTCGACGACCGGGCAGAGGTGCGCGAAGCTGTCGGGCGCTTTTTTCGCTTGACCATCGCCGAGGTGGTCCTGGCTGGAACGCCCGCGGAAGCGGAGGCGCTGCTACGCGCGCGTAGACCCACGCTACTGCTTTGCGATTACTATCTGGGGGAACAGCATCCTCCCGCCACCGCACTGATCCCTCGCTGGCGTAAGGAGTTCCCCTTCCTGGAACGGGTGGCCATCATGACCGGCACGAGAAGCTCGTCGCTGGGCCCATGCCCCGAGGCGGATCGCGTTTTCGAGAAGCCGCTGAACATGCGGGAGGTAACGCAATTCCTGGTTGGCGCGCATTCCGCGTAGCGTGCGGATTTCAGGCGAGAAACTCGGTCGAGGGAAGCTCGAGCGCAGCATGACGCGCGAAGTGATATCCTCCCCTCGAGCCGGCTGTCGGCTCAAGGAGCAAACCGTGCCGACCTGGCTGAGCAAGCAATGGCGGAGCGTTAGGGATTCGTACGACCCGAACGAGGCGCTCAGCTCCTCTTCGCCGCAAGCCATCGCGCTCAATGTCGGCAGCATGGTGCTGGTCACCTGCGCGCTCGCGCTGATTCCGGCGGTACAGTTTCGACGACCGTGGATCGCGCTCCTTTTGACCGCGACCGGGGTGGCATTCACCTTGACCGCGCTGCGCCAGCGAGCGCGCGGCACGCTCGGTACGCTGGCCACCTTCTTGGACAACGGAATATACGCTTCGGTCTTCGTCTACATCGCTTGCAACACGACAACTTCCGTTGGTGTCGGCGTTGCTCTCGCCCTCGCTTTGGTTTTGCTCGGGCACACGGTCAAGTGCTATCCGTCACCGCTCGGGTTGGGGGTGGTGCTGGCCTTGCCGCTGGCCATCATGCTGCCGGTCTTCGAACCGCCACCCACGGTGATGCTCACCCTCCTCGCGACCTACGTCGTCTCCATCTTCCAAGCCTACTGGAACGGAAAGAATCGCGAGCGCGAACGACGTGAGACGCAACTCACTGAAGCCCTGGGCGCCGCCGACAAGATCGCGGACGAAAGCACGCAAGCAGCCCTGTCCACCATGTTGCTGAGCCTCGGTCATTTCCTGCACGAGCTGCGCAACTACCAGACTGCCATAGCCACCAACTTGGAGTTCTTGGCCATCGCGTCACCACTCGACGCTGCAGCGCAGGAGGCCCTCGATGAGGCCAAGAAAGCCCAGGCAGCGGAACAGGTTCTCGTCAAGCAAACGATGGAAAACCTGAAAGGACGCGCCAAACCCATCAATACGGTGTTCAAACTGTCGGATGTCATGCGGGCCGCTACGCAGGACGCCACGGATCTCAGGGTGGAGTGCGGCGACGAGCTACCCTTCATCCTGCACGGCAATCCCGAACACCTGCGCATCGTGCTGCATAACCTGATTCGAAACGCTGCGCAGGCGGGCGCGCGCAAGGTACGACTCGACGCTAGGCTCGAGCCTAGCGGCCAGGCCGCGCGTCTCTTGGTTCACGACGACGGACCGGGGCTGAGCCTGTCGCAACAGGCTCGTCTGTTTCAACCTTTCGGTGGCTCGACCAAGACCGAGGGAAGTGGCCTGGGTCTGTACTTGTGCCGCCGCTACGTCGAGCTCTTCGGAGGAACGGTGGAAGCCGAACCCGGACCCCTGGGCGGTGCCGCGTTTGCCATCCGTCTCCCAGGCAAGGTCATGACTCAGCAGGCCAGCGATACCCTCGAGGTAAGTGCGCTTTGGTCGGCGTGACGCGTTGACTCCGAAACGTTTGTGAAAACTCTGCGGTTCGGGTAGAGGTCCGCTCAGCCGACGAGACCCTTGACGGGATCAGGCAGGCCACTCGTTCGTCGGCAGGAGCAATGTCCCGAGCAGAGCCCGAGAAACATGTTCTCTGGTACACGGGAACCCGTAGTCGACCTCGAGCCACATTACCCGTGCAGTTATGGAGCAATACAGCCAATACCTAATGTATAACATAAGCATTTGCACACAATTCGACCGCACATCGCGACCAACGAATTCAAAAACCGCTACACAAACTCAGACGCACCGAGTATAGGTCCGTAGCGGGTCGCCCACGAAAGCGCCCTCCTGTATAGCGCGAGTGTGTGATAACTAAGTTATCACACAAGCATTTGGCACCCGGATGCCCCAAGCAACGACAACCATCGCTGGCAGGCCGATGACGAGCAAGACTACTCCCGAACTCTCGCATGAGGTCACCGCGTCCAGGGTACGAGCGGTCCGGGCGGCACCGCCTCGCAGCCTGGTCGTGATCGAAGGGAATGCGCTGTTGCTTCGCTCTCTGGCTCGCTACTTCGGGACCATCTATTCGCAGGTCACGACATTCCTCTCCCCGACCCGAGCAGAAGCGTTGCTGGCTAGCGCTTCGCCGGGAGCAACGGATCTGTTGATCTCGCAAGTGTTTCCCGGTGAGAAGTCGGGTGCCGAGTGGGTAAGGCGCTGGCGCGTTCGCTTCCCAGAACTGGGTCGCGTGGTCCTGACGACGGGCCTCGATGAAGTTCCGGACGCCATCGTGGGGGTGGACGCCATCGTGAGCAAGCCCTTCGACGTGCGCAACCTGTCGGCCCTGCTGGCCGGCAGCGAAGCATGTCGCTTCGAGCCCTTGCGGGCTCTCGATCGGAGGATACCAGCATGAATCACACCGAAACACTAAAGGTCCACAGTCTCGAACAGCTCGAGCAACGGCTCGCTTTGACCATGCCCGAGCATCGGTCCGAGGCCGCTATCGCCCCGAATTCAGAGGTCGCTTCCGCGAGTGGGTTCCTCGGGACTTCCGCGAGTGGGTTCCTCGGGACTTCCGCGAGTGGGTTCCTCGGAACTTCCGCGAGTGGGTTCCTCGGGACTTCCGCGAGTGGGTTCCTCGGAACTTCCGCGAGTGGGTTCCTCGGGACCTAGTTTGGCGTGACCCTCCGACCAGCGCGCTCCGAGCCCGGCACCGGACACTCGAGCCCGAGCCGAAGACGGAGAGGGCGCTGGCGAGGCAGCAAGACCGAGCCGCGCGGTCTCGTGAGAACCGGGCCGCGCGACTCTCGAGAGAGGACAATAGGTGTAGTTCGATGAATCGTTTGCTCGAATTCCTAGAAAAGGTGGACGCTCGAATCGACAGCGCGGTCGCCGACCCTTCGTTTCATCCCGCTCAGCGCGAACTCCTGCAGCAGAGCGCGACGCTCTACCGTTCGCTTGCACGCGCAAATCCACTCGGGGAGCCCATCGCTTTGCTCTACCTGGTGGCCAGTGCATGGGGAAGAGAGCTCGATGAACAGGCGGAACGCGTGGCAGCCTTTTGCGCGCTCTACATCCTGGCCGCAGACCTGCTCGACGACGTTCAGGACGACGACTTGTCCGGCAAACCACACCAGGACGTCGGCATCCCGATCGCCGCCAATAGCGCCGTGACCTTGCTGTTCCTCGCACTGCGCGAGCTTCATGAAAGCCTGCAGCTAGAGCCCGATGCGGCGCGCCGCTCCGAATATCTCGAACTGTTCAATCGCGTGTCCATTCAGGCCGTGGCCGGCCAACATCGCGACCTGATGGGCATCCAGGGCGCGGCAACACCCGAGCAAGTCCTGCGCATGCAGCAAGCCAAGACGTCCAGTGTGTCGCTGCTTACCGAGTGCGGCGCACTTCTGGCGCGCACGGATCCTCGAAGCGCGGAACACTATCGTGCGCTGGGCGAGCAGATGGCGCTACTGGTACAGGTTCGCGATGACCTGCGCGACATCTTCGGCAAGACCATCAGTCCCGACCTGAACGCCACCAAGATGACCTACCCGGTAGCGTGCTACCTTCAGTCCGCTTCGCCCAGTGAAGTCACCGAGTTCGAACGTCTGGTGGCCGGTCTGCCCGAAACACTCGGCCAGATTCGGGAGCTTCTGTACGCCTCCGGTGCCGTCGCATCCTCGGCTCTGGAGCTGGAACGTTGCCGACAGTCGATCCATCACGGGGTAGCCACACTGGGCAACGACTCGCCCGCACACCGCACACTGCTCGATATGGCGGACGCTATCGCCGAGACAGTCTACACGCCTCCGCCACTGGAAGTGTCCAGCCATCTGTGGATCCCGGAGGGGGTATTCCACACTACCGTGCGCCGTGAGCTTTCGCTCTTCGGACAGCGCATGAAGGCTTTTCGACTGCCGGACCCACCCAGGCTCAGACCCTGGCACCAGTCGCAATGGATGTACGATTCGGAGCGAAGGACGGTCTTCTACCCCGACGTGGAAGGGCAGGCAGAAGACATCTTGCCGTTTCAGGCGGCGTTGCTTGGCACCGAAGACCTCGACGACGTGGCACGAGTAATGCGGGAGCAGATCCCGGCGGTACTGGCTCATGAGATGTTTCACTTCTGGCGAGACGAAGCGGGACGGCTGACCCGAGACCACTGGCACGAGGAGTGGGCAGCCAACCGCTTGGCGGTGGCCTATTTGCGGCAGTTCGCACCCGAGACTTTGCAGGCGAGCCTGAGTCTGGCTGCTCGCGTGTTGGACAGGTTTCCGGCAGCGATCGATGAGCGGGCGGAACGAATTTTGGACCGCAGTCCACACGAGTGCCCCGAAGCGCGTGGCTATGAGCTCGATCTGGTCGGCACGGCGCTGGTCGGATTGGAAATGGTCAGGCGCCTGGCGCAACGGGACGAATCGTTCGAACGAGTTTTCGCCAGCCTCTTGGCACAGGGCCGCGAGGCCGGGTGCGCGGCCTGAACGGTTTTCGCCGCGTGCTGGGCGCCCCGAACGAGCGCGAAACCATCAGCGGTTGGTGAGCGGGATCGGTGGCTGGTTCGCCAGCTATGTCCGAGTACCCACCAGAAATGCTGCTGTGGGCCAGTGCGAATCGCACGCGAGTCTCGAGAGATCGGCTTAGCCCCTTGCGAGTCGGACACACGTCCGATATACTCATTTATCGATGGCCGTTGCGGAGCGGCCTGCGCTCCGCGGTAGGTGTGGCATTGGAGTTGTGTCGCTGCCGGAAGGACCATCGTTCTCACGCGGGCCATTCGTCGATTGGCGTGGTTCGTGCACCGACGCATACAAGCCACCAACCAAGGAGCGCAATGGGACTGAAATTCCGACGCGGGCCAATTCGACCCGAGCGGCCCGAACACCGCATCAACCAACGCATTCGTTTTCCGCAAATTCGAGTCATCGACGCAGGAGGGGAAGCCCTGGGAGTGATGAGCCCAGACGAAGGGCGAGCCGTGGCGCGCGAAGCCGGGCTGGATCTGGTGGAGGTGGCGCCGAACGCCCGCCCACCGGTTTGCAAGGTCATGGACTACGGAAAGTTCAAGTACGAACGCTCCAAGCGCTCGTCGAAAAACAGCAGCACGCCAACGGTGAAGACCGTTCAACTTCGTCCAAAGACCGATACGCACGATCTGGAAGTGAAGCTGGGGCAAGCTCGCAAGTTTTTGAAACGGGGCGACAAGGTCAAGGTCGTCATGCGCCTGCGAGGGCGCGAGCGGGCGTTCATCGATCGCGCCACGAACATCCTGTTTGCGCGCGTCGAAGAGGGACTCAGCGAGGTGGGACGCATTGCCTCACGCCCCGCCCACCAGGGCAGGCTGATCACCCTGATGGTGGAACCGACGCACCACTAACGCTTCTTCTCGGCCGCGTTCGTCGCGCCACTGCCCGAAACTGCGAAGGAGCACCCTACGCGATCCCCGCGGACACGCGGAGATGTCGGTTCTGTCCCGCACGGCCAAGTGCTACGCTGCCAGTGTGAGTCCGAGCACTCCGAAGGCAGCCAAGAAGCATTTCACCTTGGTTCGTTCCTTGACACCCGCCGATTTCATCACGCTTTCGAATGCGGCGGCCGGGATGGGCGCTCTACTGCTCAGCATAGCCTACCTGGAGAGCGGGCGAGCACTTCACATGTGGGCTGCCCTCGGGCTCTTTCCGGTTGCGCTAGCCTGCGATGTGCTCGACGGATTCGTAGCTCGCTGGCGTAAGCGTTCGTCCCCCTACGGCGCCGATCTGGACTCGCTGGCGGACATCGTTTCCTTCGGCGTGGCTCCGGCGGTCTTGGGTTACACCCTGGGCATGCGCGGTGGCTGGGATGCGGTGGTCCTCATCTACTTCGTCGCATGTGGGATTGCGCGGCTGGCCCGTTTCAACGTGACCGCCGGGGCGTTGACCACTGACCGGGGCAAAGTGAGCCACTTCGAAGGAACCCCGATTCCTACGAGCCTGTTCCTGGTCCTCGTTCTCGGCCTGGCATTCGGGTCGGGCGCGTTTGGCCCACATTTATGGCTCGGAAGCACGAGGCTGGGACCGTTCGAAATCCACCCACTGGTGTTGATGTTTGCACTCAGCGGCAGCGCAATGATCACCGCGACCCTCAAGATTCCCAAGCCATGAAAACCCAAAATTTTCGTTCGAAGCGGTAGAGCGCTGGGTCGGGCGGGCGGTTCGAACGGCGCAAAGAGACAATCGGTCTTGCACCGCGACCGCCGCCAGCGGACCATGCCAGCCGTGCCGACGAAATCGTCTGAAGGACCGAAACGCAGACCGGTGGAACGATTGAGCGAGGCGGAGCTGAGCACGCTCGATACCTCCCTGCGCCAGCACGGGTTTCCGCAGGGCCTCGCGGGTGCGGATGGCATCTTCGCCGCCGTGGCCACTCTACCGCAGACGATCGAACCCGACGTTTGGCTCGGATTGATCGTGGACCACGCCGAGGGCGCCCCAAGCCGGGAGGGCATCCAAGACATGCTTGCGCAGCTGATGCAGCGCTACGGTGAGGTCCAGGATGCCCTGCTCGACCGTGCACCCGAGAGAGTCGTGCCTGCTCCGGAAGACGAAGCAGCCGTGGCCCACTTCTGCAGCGGCTACCTGGCCGCCACTCAGCTCGACAGGATCTTCAAAGGGAACGATAGCGCCGTCATGATGCTGTTACCCTTTGCGGTTCTTTCCGGGGAGCTGCCGACCACGGAGCTCACGGATGACAACGAGGAGCCATTGGCTGATCCGGCCGCTTGGTGTGACGCGCGTCGGCGCGGGCTCCCCGAGGACCTGATGCGCTTGTACGACCACTGCAGTGCCCTGCGTCACACTTGAACGGTCGAGCGTGATTTTCGGCAGGGTTGCCGAGCTCCCGGCGACGAATCGCGCCCACAGGGTCGAGCGGCGTCGGGCCGCCTTCCCGGCAAAACATTCCGGCGACTCGGCCGATCTTCCGCGATAGCTGCGGTGAGCTTGCCGAAGCGCTACACCTACTGGAGCGAGGCACGTGAGTTGCATGCCACTGCTGAACCACGAACTCACTCGAAGTCCCCCGGAGCGCCGCTCTTCTCATGCCGCTCACGGCGGCACCCGAAGGGCGCTACGGTAAGCCTCCGGAGAGAACATGTCGCAGACTATCCCCACGCCGCCCCCTCCAAAACCCGGTCAGGACAAGCCACCCGAAAAGGAACCCACCGGATTTTCCTGGCCGATGCTCTTGATGCTCGCCGCAATGCTGGTGGGCATGTGGTTCTGGCGTTCTAGCGTCGAGCAGTCCGGGCATCCCGCGGTCGACTACTCCACGTTCTACGACTGGGTGGAGGCAGACAAGGTCGACTCCGTGGTCATGCGTGGCGCGCGACTGGATGGCACCCTGAAAGCGCCCGAGTCGATCGATGGCAGGTCCACCAAGGTCTTCCACACAATCCGACCCCCGGACGACGAAGCACTCCTTCCGCTGTTACGCAAGAAGAGCGTCGATATCAGCGTCCGAAGTGAAGACCAACCGTTTGCCGTACAGCTCGTCCTGAGCTTGTTACCCTGGGTGCTGATCATTGGTGTCTGGGTATGGCTGTCTCGACGCACCCAGAAAATGATGGCAGGCGGTGGCCCCCTGGGTGGCATCCTCAAGAGCAAGAGCCGGAAGTTCGAGAAAACTGCCGCCGTGGGCGTAACCTTCGAGGATGTCGCCGGCCTCAAGTCCGCCAAGCGAGACCTCCAGGAGGTCGTGCAGTTTCTCAAGGAGCCCGAACGTTTTCGCAGGCTGGGCGGCAAGGTGCCCCGTGGGGTGCTGTTGATCGGCCCCCCCGGAACCGGGAAGACGCTGTTGGCGCGCGCGGTCGCCGGCGAATCCGGCGTCCCCTTCTACAGCATTAGCGCGTCGGAATTCATCGAGATGTTCGTGGGCGTCGGCGCCGCGCGCGTGAGGGACTTGTTTTCCGAAGCAAAGAAGCATGCGCCAGCCATCATCTTCATCGACGAGATCGACGCGGTCGGCCGTTCACGGGGAGCCGGCCTGGGTGGTGGGAACGATGAACGGGAACAGACCCTCAACCAACTGCTCTCGGAAATGGACGGCTTCGATCGCAGCGATCTCACCATCGTGCTGGCCGCAACGAACCGTCCCGACGTGCTCGACCCAGCCCTGCTGAGGCCAGGGCGATTCGACCGTCGCATCGTCGTCGACCGGCCGGAACTGGCTGCCCGGCGCGCCATCCTCGACGTGCATGCCAAGAACAAGCCCTTGGGCGAAGACGTCGATCTGGATTCGATCGCCAAGAATACGCCTGGCTTCTCGGGAGCGGATCTGGCGAATTTGATCAACGAGGCCGCGCTCCACGCCACGCGGCGCGGCGCGGAAGCCATCGAGGCTTCGGATTTCAGCGAGGCCTACGATAAGATCGTGCTGGGCGATCCGCGTGAGGCCATTCTCGGTGCCGAAGAGAAACGACGCGTCGCCGTGCATGAATCGGGACACGCGGTGGTGGCTCAGTTCTCGAGAGACGCCGATTCTCTACACCGGGTCACCATCATTCCGCGCGGTATGGCCCTGGGCGTGACTCAGCAGACTCCAAGTGACGAAAGGCACATCATGACGCAGCCTCAGCTCGAAGCTCGCCTGTGTGTGCTGATGGGCGGCTACGCGGCGGAGCGACTCGTTTTCGGCAACGTGTCGACGGGTGCAGAGAACGACCTCAAGGAAGCCACCAAGCTCGCGTCCAGGATGGTGGCTCACTATGGCATGAGCAAGAACCTGGGAGCCGTCTACTACGAGCACGACGCCGAGCACCCTTTTCTCGGGCAACGCATAGCGACCGACGGAGGCGCGAGCGACAGAACCGTGCATACCATCGAGACCGAAGCCCGAACGGTGCTCGCCAAGGCACTGGACGGGGCCACTCAGCTGCTGAAGGACCACCGTTCGGGCCTCGAAGCGCTCGAACGCGCCCTGCTGGACAAAGAGACCGTGGAAAAAGAGGAGCTTCACTCGCTCTTGGGTCCACCAGCGAGCTCCAGCGCGCCTCCTGCTCGTGTCCCGGAAGTGGACCCGCTGTCGGCGCCGCACGTCTGACATTGCCCGGTGCGCCGGGCGCGACCTCCACCGCACCCGCGAGGTCGTAGGGCCTGGGGACGCAACGCTAGGAACTAGCTCGCTTTTCTGGGCGGGTGCTGCAGACTCGGCTCTGTCGTGGCATGTTCTCGACGGTGATTGCTGGGCCGAAGCTGGTTCTGGTTGGCGTATTCCTGGGAGGTTGCCTCACCGGAGCGAGCCTGCTGACCCTAGGTGGGCAGCGAAGCGCCGCGAGTTCCGGGGTCCAGATCCCCGCAGACATGAAACATGGAGCCCCGCTCGAGAGTACGTCGTCTCATCGGACCGAGCTCGACTCCGCTACACCGGCAGATCACCCGGCACTTTTGCCCACGCCACCCGAACCCTCCGGCCACGACCCGCTCGACTCGGACATCGAGTCCGGTAGCTCCGCAGCAGACGTGTTGGTGCGTTTGGAGCAAGCGTACCAGAACCTCTTGGCGGCAAAAGCCCCCGGCAACAGCGACGCATCCGGCGAGAACGCGCAACAGGTGCCCGTCGCAGCAGTGGCAGAGCCTGCTGCGGAAACGCCGGAACCGGCGGAGCAAGCGCTCAGCCAACGACCGAACGACGTTCACGTGACGGTCACGCTGAACTCGCCTGCTCCGGCCGCCGAAGCGGCAGACGGTGCGCGGCCGGAACCTCGCGACGCCGTTGGCGGCCCAAAGCAAGTACAGGTCCAACAGGTTGCCGTCGTCAACTACCAGCCCGTGGTCGTCCTGCCCCGTGAACCATCCCAGCCGGCGGCTCCCAGCGTCGCGCTGGGGGGCGCTTCGGTTTCGATCACGCGGGGGCTCGAAGGGGATGGCAAAAACCCCTGGGGCACGTCGCGTTTGGGGCCTCGTCACAACCCCTGGGCGGCAACGCGCATGGACACGCGTCACGATCCCTTCAGCACCACCTCGCCACTCGACGCGCGCCACAACCCCTGGGGGCCGCCCATGGGGCGCCGGCCCTAGAGACCACGTCGTCTCCGGAACCCCGAGCGAATCGCGTAACGCCTGCGCGGCATCGCAAGGGTTGCGCCGCCACGAAGGCACCCGCCGCCCGGCACTCGCCCGGGTTGGGCTAGTTCCGTTGAGCGGCAATGCCGCTCGGCCCCCGAACTCGCGACCGTGCCAGGCATGCGCCGCACCGGAGCCCGTGGGCACGGCTGACGTGGTTCACGCGACACGATGCTGGCACGCCGCCTGCTTCGAACTCGGGGTGCCCCGGAAGGAGGGCGCCATGCACCACCCAAACCTGCCGAGGGAAGATCACGACGACGGTCAGGCGCTCGAACGCGGAATCAGCACGCGTCGTGGCTCACACCACCTTCGCACTCGCGTCAGCTCGCACTCGAGGAAGGCAAGCTAAGGGCCCGCGAATGGTTGGCGCTTGAACTGGAGGCAAACCGATGCTCTGGCTCGCCCACGATGGTTCGCTCAACTCCGATTGGCTGTCTCACTATGCGGTTCGATTCGCTTCGCACCTACCAGAGCGGGCCGTGCGCGCCTTGTTCGTCGAGGACGGGTCTCTGGGCGGTGAAGAACTGGACCGTCGTCTGGAGTTCTTGGAGCGCGAATGCGCCCACGCCCATGTCGCATTTTCCATGGAACACCTCACCTTGCGCGGCGACGTGGCGAAAACCCTGATCGCGCGCATCCCCGCGGGACCTCAGACATACGTCCTGTCGGGAACACGCGTTCGGCAACGAAACCTCAGCTTTCTCAGAGGAACCGTTTCGGAGCGCCTGCTGGCTGCGCGACGCTTCAACGTCTTGGCAGTGCGCATTGTGGAGCCGGGCAGATTGGGCGTGGCCCATCGAGTGCTGGTCCCCGTCATGGGCCACCCACGCGGCTTTTCCTCGGGTATCCCTTTTCTCGAGCTGCTCGGTGAGGATCTCCAGAGAGTGCACGTACTCCTGGTACGCGTGCCCGCCCGGCTTGGGCTGGAAGGCCACACCTCGGGCTCGCGAGAGCGCCAGCAAGCGAGCGGAGCACGCTACGTGGAAGCGGTCATGCACGAAATCCGCGCCGCCTTGCCTCACGACTACCACGTGGAGGCATCCGTCGTCTCCTCGACGGACCCGGCTGCTGAAATAGTGCTGGCCGCAAAGCAGCACCGCAGTGACCTCATTTACCTGGGGGCCAGTGAGCGCGGCATCGCCGAACGTCTGCTCTCTGGAATGCCGAGCGAGCGAGTGCTTCGACACGCCCCGTGTGACGTCGCGATTTATCGAGGCCTCGCGTGAAACGCCAGATTCACAACGTCTCCGTCGAGGACGTTTATCATCTTTTGCGGACGCGCCCCACGGGCCTCTCGGACGACGAGGCGAAGACGCGGCTGCTCGAGCTGGGCCCGAACCGGCTGGAAGCGGCGCGCCAGTTTCGCGCCTGGCAAAGTCTGGTAAAACAGCTCACCAACTTTTTCAGCGTGCTGCTCGACGTCGCCGCGCTTCTATGTTTCATCGCGAACCACGTGGAACCCGACTCGGGCATGACCGTGCTCGGCTTCGCGCTCTTGGCGGTTTCCGTTCTGAATGCGCTGTTTTCCTTCTTGCAGGAGGCTCGCGCGGAACGTGCCATGCAAGAACTGAAGAAGTTCCTGCCCGAAATAGTGCTGGTCCGACGTGGCGGCCGGGATCGGCAGATCCTCGCGCAAGAGCTGGTTCCTGGCGACCTGCTCACTATCGCCGAGGGCGACCGCGTTCCGGCCGACACCCGCGTAGTCGAATCCATCGGCCTTCTCGTCAACAACGCACCGCTCACCGGTGAGTCGCGGGCCATCAACGTGACCTCCGAGCCCACCCAGGGACGGCTCATCGACAGCCCCAACGTACTGTTCGCGGGGTCGACCGTGCTCAGAGGCAGCGCCACCGCGGTGGTCTTCGCCACCGGGCGGCGCACGGAGTTCGGGAAGATCGCCGCCATGTCCGTGGAGATCCGGCGACCGGCAACGCCCTTGGAGCTGGAGACCCGACGCATGGTCAGAACGCTCACTGTCATCGCGGTCAGCATGGGCCTGTTCTTCTTCGCTTATGGTGTCGCCGCCGGGCGTTCGCTTTGGGTGAACCTGGTCTTCATGCTCGGCATCATCGTCGCCAACGTCCCCGAAGGGCTGCTGCCCACCTTCACGCTGGCTCTGGCCGTGGGCGCCGTGCGCCTGGCACGCAAGAAGGTGCTGGTAAAAAGCTTGAGTGCGGTCGAATCGTTGGGGTCCGTCCAGGTCATCTGCACGGACAAGACCGGCACGCTGACCTTGAATCAATTGGCTGTTAGCCACGTGGTAGATGCATCCACCGGCGAGGAGTTGTCGGGCCGGGCCCGAATGGCAGTACTCCGCGCGGCACTCCTCGCCTCGGAGCTCAAGCTCAAAGACGGAGAATTTCACGGCGATCCGCTCGATGTGGCCATCGCCAATGCCTATTCGAACAACGTGGACGATTCGCTCGCGATCGTGCGCTCTGTACTGCAGCATTTTCCCTTCGATGTTCAGAAGCGGCGTTCGGCGGGCCTCGCTCTGGAGTCCACCGGGCAACGGCACTTCGCAGTGAAGGGAGCCTGGGAAGCCATCCAGCCGAAGACAGTCAACCTCGGGGCGCGCCCCGCCGACGCTGCTGCGCTCGAGGAGGCCACCAGAGTCGTGGCGAAGCTGGCGGGTGCTGGCCAACGCGTCATCGCCGTCGCCTCACGTCTGTGCGCTCCGAGCTCGGAACCGGTGGAGCAAGGTCGGCTCGAAGCAGGTCTGGAGCTGCTGGGCTTCATCGCGCTCGCGGACCCGCTGCGCGAAGAGGTTCCCGAGGCGATGCAACAGTGTCGAACAGCGGGTATAGAAGTGGTGCTGGTCACGGGTGACCACCCCGAAACAGCCAGAGCCATCGCCGAGCAGGCTGGCATGAGCCGCAACAAGACGGCGCCGGTCCTGACCGGTGACCAGCTCGAGAGTTGCTCACTGAGCGAGCTCAAGAACGCTTTTGTCTCCGGGACGCGAATCTTCGCACGCACCACGCCCGAACAGAAGATGAAGATCGTCCTGGCGCTCAAGCAGGCCGGCCTGGTCGTGGGCATGACAGGGGACGGCGTGAACGACGCTCCCGCCCTGAAGGCCGCAGACGTGGGCATCGCGATGGGCGAGCACGGGACGGATGTTGCGCGCGAAGCCGCGCAGATCGTGCTTTTGGATGACAACTTCGCTTCAATCGTCAAGGGCATCGAGGAGGGTCGCGCCATCTTCGAGAACATCCGCAAGTTCACCAACTACGTGCTCGTGAGCAACGGCCCGGAGATCCTTCCCTACCTGCTCTACATCATTTTTCCCATCCCGCTCGCCCTCGGCATCATCCACATCCTGGTCATCGATCTGGGAACGGACATCATTCCGTCGATGGCGCTGGGGCAGGAGCCCGCGGACCCCGAGGTGATGCGCCGCCCACCGAGAGCGCGGGACGAGCGGCTGCTCAGTGCGCCGCTGATGGCTCACAGCTATGGCTTTCTCGGTCTCATCGAAGCCGCCTACGCACTCTTCTTGTACTTTCTGGTGCTGGTGCAAGGCGGGTGGACGTGGGGACAAGATCTCGATGCCCACAGCGCCGTCTATCGTTCAGCCACCGGCATCTGCCTGTCGACCATCGTGCTGATGCAAATCGGAAACTTCGTTGGGCGCCGCTCCCGCTACGGGTCCGGGCTGGACAGGAATTTGCTCAAGAACCGTCTTACCGTCCTGGGGTTTTGCCTGGAGCTCGGGTTCTCCTATGCAGCCTTGTATGTGCCTCCAGTGGCAAACGTGCTGGGGACCGGTCCCGTCCCGTACTGGGTCTATGCGTTGGCCGCGCTCGGCGCGCCGCTCATCTTCGCCGCGGATTTCGCCAGGAAGCGGGCGGCCTTGCTGCTGCGCGGCGACAGATCGGAACCCGCGACGGCCGTGGGATGAGGGAGTAACAACTCGCGCACGGCATATCCCGCGTCAGCCCGCGGCCAAGGTCGCGCGGCGACCACCCAACCTGAACGGTACAGGGTCCGGATGGTGGATGCGCGGCGCATGTTCTGCGCCCCGAACGGCGGCTCGGTTACGATGAGACTTGTATGAGCGGCAACCTGCCCCCGGGCCAGGCGCGCAATTTGTCTTTGGCATGCTCGGCGCAAGCAGGTTAGATCTGCGAGCGCTCGCGCCCCCACTGTCAGGGGCCGCGACCGGGGTGTCACAACCGTTGCCGACGCATTCGGATGAGAACTTCGCGAGTATACCGATGAGGATTGCATTTCTGGCCTGGGAAACCCTGCATACGATTGCAGTGGGCGGCGTGGCCGTTCACGTGACCGAGCTTGCCGCGGCGCTCGAGAGGCGAGGACACGAAGTCCACGTGTTCACGCGGTTAGGCCCATGGCAGCAAACGCTGGAGCGCATCGAAGGCGTCTACTATCACCGCTGCCCAATCGAGCTGAAGCCGAACTTCGTGGGCGAAGTGAACGACATGTGCAACACGTTCATCCATTTCCTGCGAGAAACCGAGGCCTACCAGGGAGCGGCCTTCGATATTGTCCATGGGCACGACTGGCTGTGCGAAAAAGGTGTCGTTCAGGCGAAGAACAATCTGGCACGCCGAGTCGTCATGACCTTCCATTCCACCGAGTATGGACGCAGCGGCAATCATCGCCCCCAGAACGGCAGCTCCGCGCTGATCCACGCCATCGAGGCGGAAGGAGCCTACATCGCCAATCGTGTCATTTGCGTGTCACCCGCAATGGCGGACGAGGTGAAGTGGCTGTATCACGTTCCCGACGACAAACTCAGGATGATCTACAATGGCATCAACTGCTCCCGATTCGACGGCATCATCGACCCCGGGCAGTGCCGCAGAGCCCACGGGATCGGCCCGCTCGATCCCATGGTGTTGTTCGTCGGTCGGCTGACGACGCAGAAGGGGCCCGATATCTTGCTCGAGGCCGTACCCGGCATCTTGGCTTGCCGCGGCGATGCCAAGATCGTCTTCGTGGGTGACGGCGAGATGCGGCCCCGGCTGGAGCATCGCACGCATCAACTGGGCGTCTCCCATGCCGTGCGGTTCTTGGGTAGTCTGGGAGCCAACGGGCAACTGGTCGACCTGTTCAAGAGCGCGGATCTGGTGTGCGTCCCCAGCCGAAACGAGCCGTTCGGCGTGGTCGTTCTCGAAGCTTGGGCCGCTGGCAAGCCGGTCGTTGCCACCCACAACGGAGGGCCCCGGCACTTCGTCGAGCACGATACCAACGGCCTCTTGGTCCACGACAATCCCGACTCCGTCCGTTGGGGGGTCACATCCATCTTCTCCAACTTCGCGCACGCCCGCTGGATGGGTGAGCGAGGTCGGGTCAAGGCGGCCTACGGCTTCAGCTGGGACAACATCGCCGCGCAGACCGAAAGCGTCTATCACGAGATCCTTTGAATGACGGCCTGCGGCCCGCCACTCCGAGTGGCAGGCCCGTCATTGGTGGCAGGGAAGCCGAATGCCGAGCCCGCTGATCGCCGCAAGAGTCAGAACAAGGCTTTCGTGACTTCGACCACGCCCGGCTCCGTGGACGCCCCCAGGGAAAACCCCAGGCTGCGCATCAGGGCGAGCATGGACGCGTTCCTCGAAAACACCACTCCCGACATGTAGCGCAGCCCGCGCGCCACAGCGACTCGGATCAGCCGGTCCATCAGTTGCGATCCGATCCCGCGTTTCTGCCAGGCATCGGCCACCACCAAGGCGAACTCGCAGCTTTCTCCGTCGGGGTTGGTGTAGTAGCGAGCCACCCCGATTTCCACGTCGGCATTCGCCTGGCGCAGCGTGGCGACGAGCGCCATTTCGCGGTCGTAGTCGATCTGCGTCAGGCGAGCGAGCATCACCGGTGGCAGCTCGCTCAACGCTGCCATGAATCGCATGTACTTCGCTTCGGCAGACAGGTTCTTCACGAATTCCGCTTCCATCTCCGCGTCCTCCGGCCGGATCGGGCGAAGCGTGACATCGGTGCCGTCGGGCAACTGGAACACGGAAACCAGATGTGCCGGATATGGATGGATCGCCATGTGGCGATAGGGCCCGAGGCCCGGACTGGGGCGACTGATCCGCACCCGCGCGTCCACGGCCACCGCCCCCTGTTCGTCTACGATGAGCGGGTTGATGTCGATCTCGACCAGATGTGGCAGCTCGCACACCATCTCCGAAACGGCCAATAGTACATGCACCAGGGAGTCTCGGTCGACCGGCGGATACTGTCTGTAGGCACCCAAGAACTTGGCGGCCCGCGTCTTGTCGATGAGACGCCTGGCGAGCAGCGGGTTCAAGGGCGGCAGCGCCACGCCCCGATCACCGAGCAACTCGACGGCCACCCCACCCAGACCGAAGGTCAAGACCGGGCCGAATACCGGATCGCGAAACGCTCCGACGATGAGCTCGCGCCCATGGGGCTTGCGGCACATCGGCTCGACCAGCACGCCGCGGATCTTTGCATGAGGCGCCAGCTTCTTGGTGCGATCGAGCAGCCCGGTGTATTCGGCGCGCACCGCGCTGGCGTCGCCCACGTTGAGCACCACACCCCGCACTTCGGACTTGTGGATGATCTGGGGAGACTCGATCTTGAGAACGACGGGGAACCCCAGCGACTCGGCCGCCACCAGGGCCTCGTTGGAGCTCTGCACCAGGCTCGCCGGAGTGACGGGGATGCCAAAAGCACTCAGCAACGCCTTCGCTTCCAGAGCACTCAAGAGCTCCCTCCGCTCGGCCAACGCTCCCTCGATGATCAGCTCGGCTCCCCGTACGTCGGAGGGCTCCTGGGCCCCCAATGGTCCCGGCACTTCGAGCAACAGCTTCTGACTGTCCTGGTATCGAGCGAGGTAGTGGAAGGCTTCGACGGCGGCCTCCGGGGTGTGAAACTGCACGGCTCGCTCGGTCTCGAACAGCTGGCGCGCCTCGGCGACTTGTTTGCCCCCCATCCAGCAGGCGATCAAGAGCTTGTGCCGAGGGTTGCCTGAGCCGCGCGCCGCGTCGAGAGCCGCACGCGCGGCGCGGAGCGGGTCGCTCATGGCTTGCGGGGTCAGGATGGCCAACACCGCGTCGACTTCGGGCTCGGAAAAAACTGTGGAAAGCGCCTGCTGATAGCGCTCCGCGGGCGCGTCACCGAGAATATCGACGGGGTTGTTGCGAGACCACTGGGGTGGCAGCAGGGCGTCCAGCTCGGCCAACGTCTGCTCGCTCAGGCGCGCCAGCTCGACCCCCAGATCGGCGGCGCGGTCAGCCGCCATCACCCCTGGTCCGCCGGCATTGCTCACCACCGCCAGGCGATGGCCGCGCGCCCGGGCTCCCGCTCCCAACATCTGCGCCAGCGCGAACAACTGACCAATGCTGTGCACCCGTACCGCTCCCGCACGCTCGAGCGCCGCTTCGAATGCGTCGTCGGCACTGGCCAGAGCCCCCGTGTGCGATACCGCCGCCTGGACGCCTGGACCGTGGCGCCCAGACTTCAGCACGACCACGGGCTTCAAGCGCGCCGCCGCTCTGAGCCCGGACACGAAGCGGCGCGAGTCATGGATACCTTCGACGTAGAGCAGGATGCTCTTGGTTTCGGGATCGAGAGCCAGGCTGTCGAGCATTTCGCCAAAATCGACGTCGGCCGCGTCACCCAGCGAAACCACTGAGGAAAAGCCGATCTTGAGGGGCTCGGCCCAGTCGAGAATCGCGGTACACAGCGCCCCGGATTGCGACACCAGCGCCAGGCTTCCCGGCAACGCCGTACCGCGACTGAAGGTGGCGTTGAGTTTCGAGCTGGTGCAGATGACTCCCAGGCAGTTCGGTCCGAGGAGCCTCACCCCGCGCCGCCGAGCGAGTTCGACCAGGCGGCGTTGGCGCCGTTGCCCCTCGGCTCCTGCCTCGGCAAATCCCGCCGAAAGCACCAACGCGCCCTTGACCCCTTTTTCCGCGCAGGCTTCGACGATCTCGAACACGGTTTCGGCCGGTGTGGCAACGACCGCCAGTTCCACTTCGTCGTCGATCTGCCGCACGCTATCGAAGGCCCGGCTTCCGAGCACCGAAGCGTGACGCGGGTTGACCGGATAGAGCTTGCCCTCAAAGCCCGACGCCGTCAGGTTCTCGAACACCTGACGCCCCACCGAGCCATGGCGCTCGCTCGCACCGACGACTGCAACGGAACGGGGGTGAAAGAAACAGCGAAGCGAGGCGATAGGGGTCATGGGGCGACTCAGTTGGACGCAGTTTGCGTGCCAGTTGAAGCTCCCAGAGAATCCCCGGATGCAGGCGCTCCAGGGGCGCAGAAAGTGCGCTGGCTCAGTGACCGTTCAGTAAGGCCAGCGCCACTGGCGGACCTCCGGCTTGTCGATGCCGAACTGGTAGGCATACTGGCGACACTCGATCTGCAGGTCGCGCAGCCGCTGCTTGACGTGGGCCGCGGACACCTGCAACCGGGGGATGCGATCGATCACGTCGATCGCCAAGCTGAATCGGTCGATCTCGTTGTTGATCGCGAGCTCCAGAGGCGTATTGATGTTGCCTTTTTCCTTGTAGCCGCGCACGTGCAGGTTCTTGTGATTCGTGCGCCGGTAGGTAAGCCGGTGGATCAACCAGGGGTAGCCGTGGAAGGCGAAGATGATGGGCTTGTCCTTCGTGAACAGACCGTCGAAATCGCGATCCGAGAGCCCGTGCGGGTGCTCGCCGGCGTTTTGCAAGCGGAACAGGTCCACCACGTTGATGAAACGAAGTTTGAGATCCGGAAAGTGATCCCTGAGCAGCGCGGTGGCAGCCAGAGCCTCCTGAGTCGGAATGTCGCCGCTGCCGACCATCACCGCATCCGGCTCGCCTCCCTGATCGCTGCTCGCCCAGTCCCAGATACCGAGTCCCTTGGTGCAATGCTTGACCGCGGCATCCATGTCCAGGTACTGCAGGTGAGCCTGCTTGTCGGCGACGATCACGTTGATATTGTCCACACTGCGCAGGCAATGGTCCGCGACCGAAAGCAGGGTATTGATGTCGGGAGGCAAGTAGATGCGCGTCACGTGCGGATTCTTGTTGACCACGACATCGAGGAAGCCCGGGTCTTGATGGGTGAACCCATTGTGATCCTGTCGCCACACGGTCGACGTGATGAGCAAGTTGAGCGAAGAAACGCTGGCGCGCCACGGAATGTCTTCGCAAATCGCCAACCACTTCGCGTGCTGATTGACCATCGAGTCGATGACGTGCACGAAAGCTTCGTAGGTCGAGAAGAACCCATGACGCCCGCTCAGCAAGTAGCCCTCGTACCAGCCCTCCAGCGTGTGCTCGGAAAGCATTTCGAGCACGCGACCGTCCGGCGAGAGTTCACCCCCATCCAGATCTTCGGGATAGTAGTCGGACAGCCATAGTTTCTTGCTCACCGCGTAGATCGCGTCGAGCTTGTTCGAGGTGTTCTCGTCAGGACCGAAGACGCGGAAATTCTTCGGGTTCCGCTGCATCACGTCACGAAGAAATGCGCCCAGCGGGGGGGTGTTTGGAGCCTCGTGCTGGGAGGGCGCGCTCACCGGGTGAGCGTATTCGCGGAAGTCGGGCAGACGCAGCGGCCGCCTGAGCAGGCCCCCATTCGCGTGGGGGTTCGCGCTCATGCGACGCGCGCCTTTGGGAGCAAGGGCTTCGAGCTCGGGCCGCAATCGCCCGGTTTCGTCGAAGAGCTGCTCGGGATGGTAGCTTCTCAGCCAAGACTCCACCAAGGCGAGGTGGGCGGGATTTTCCTTCACACCCGTGACGGGAACCTGGTGGGCGCGCCAGAACCCTTCGAGCTTGTGCCCATCCACTTCTTTGGGACCAGTCCAGCCTTTGGGACTTCTGAGCACGATCATTGGCCAGTGGGCACGTTTGGCTTGACCGGTTTCGCGTGCTGCCTTCTGAATCGCGCGAATTTCTCGCAGACAGGCTTCGAGCGTCGAGGCCATCTTGCGATGCATCGCCATCGGCTCGTCACCTTCCACGAAATGCGGACGCCAGCCATAGCCACGCATCAATTCCTCGAGCTCCTCGCGCGGGATGCGCGCCAGCAGCGTCGGGTTGTTGATCTTGTATCCGTTGAGGTGAAGGATGGGCAGCACGGCGCCGTCTCGAATCGGGCTCAAGAACTTGCTCGAATGCCAAGACGTGGCAAGCGGACCCGTTTCGGATTCGCCGTCACCCACGGCCACAGCCACCAGCAAGTCCGGGTTGTCGAAGGCTGCGCCGAAAGCGTGCGAAATGCTGTAGCCGAGTTCGCCGCCTTCGTGGATCGAGCCAGGCGTTTCCGGAGTGCAATGGCTGCCAATGCCACCAGGAAACGAGAATTGCTTGAAAAACCGACGCAGCCCTTCCTCGTCCTGTCCCATGTCTGGGTAGATTTCCGAATACGTGCCTTCCAGGTAAGCAGGCCCGAGCACTCCAGGCGCCCCATGCCCAGGCCCTGCCAGAAAGATCGCGTCCACGTCGTGGCGGACAATCAAACGGTTCAGATGCGCAATCATGAAGGCCAGCCCCGGGCTCGAACCCCAGTGGCCCAACAGGCGGTTCTTGATGTGCGCGGGTTCGAGTGGCTCGCGCAGAAGTGGGTTATCCTGCAGATAGATCATGCCCGCGGCTAGGTAGTTGGCGGCACGCCACCAGGCGTCGAGCGTTTCGAGCTCGGCGTCGCTCACCCCCGAGGGCTTCACAGCGTCATCGGCAAACTCTTGCATGTCATCTCTCCGGGCTTCGATGGGACCTGCTCGAGGTGCTTGCTCTACGCCATTGGCGGCTCACTGCAAGGCGGCCTCGAACACGCACGTCCGCAAGCACGAAACATGCCGCTTGCCTCACCTCACCCCCGGGCTCCAATCAGTCCAGAAGGCGGAAGGCTGACAATCTCACGCGCGCAACGTTTGCATGCGAACGCTCTTTCATCACGCGACGCTCACCACGATGCCGCGTTTCGGCGGCTCCCGGCTTGGCCGGTCGGCATGAAGGATGCTCGCTACTCGAATCATGCCGCCGTCCCCCCCCCGGCCAAAGAAGCCATGAGCTAGAATCTGAGGCGCACGTGAGTGACGCCTCCGTCGCGCTCGCTTTCGTAGTGAAAGCCGCTAGCCTGAAAAACACCCAGCATGGCTTTGTTCGCCGACAGCACGTCGGCGGTGAAGGCAAAGAGGCCACGTTCCTTGGCCATCTTCGCCAGTCGCGCCAAGAGAGCGGTGCCCAGCCCCTTGTGCTGCCAGGCGTCGTCCACGACGAACGCCACGTCCGCGGTTTGTGTGGCCGGATCTACGTCGTAGCGCGCCATGGCGATCAACGTGCCGGTCTCGTCACCCAATGTTTCGGCCACCAAAGCGCGAGCACTCTCGAAGTCGGGATTGACCAGTCTGAGCATTTCTTCATGCGGGTGCGTCGTCTTGTAATGCAAAAACCTCTGATAGATGCTCTCACTGGACAGACGATAGAATAACTCCTGCAATGGACGCTCGTCGGTGATGCGCGCGGGACGCAAGATGGCCTGCTGGCCATCCTTGAGCTCGATCGGCAGCGCTTCGTCACCCGGGTGGGGACCGCGCGGGACGCCCTGATCAGGAAATACGTAGGAACGCTGCTTGGCGGAGCTCATCAACTCGGAACGAAAGTCCGGGTGCGCGATAGCTGTGAGCGCCAGGGTTCGCTCACGCACGTTCTTGCCCCACAGATCGGCGATGCCGTATTCGGTCACCACGTAGTGGACGTCGCCCCTGCTGGTCACGACGCCGGTTCCTGGCTCGAACACGGCTTGGATTCTGCTGGTCCTTCCGGCTTCGGCCGTCGAGGGCAATACGATGATGGGTTTACCGCCTCGGCTCTGAGACGCACCGCGAATGAAATCGACCTGGCCGCCAATTCCCGAGAAGAATTGTCCCCGCACACCGTCGGCGGCCACCTGACCCGTCAAGTCGACCGCGAGGGCGGAATTGATGGAGACCATGTTATCGTTGCGCGCCACCGTGCTCGGGTGATTGGTGAAGTTGCTGGGTCGCATTTCGACCAAAGGGTTGTCGTCCACCCAGGTATAGAGCCGCGCCGTCCCCATCACGAAGGAAGTGACGAGCTTGCCGGGCAGTAGCGTCTTCTTGGCTCCCGTGACGACTCCCCCATCCACCAAGTCGATGACGGAATCGGAAAGCATCTCGGTATGAATGCCGAGATCGTGATGGTTCTCGAGCGCGCGCATGATCGCATGCGGGATCTTACCGATGCCGGTTTGCAACGTTGCGCCATTGGGAATCAACGATGCCGCGTGCCGCCCGATCTCCAAGGACACCTCATCGGTCCGGGGTGGGCTGAGTTCCGGCAGCGAAGTGTCGACTTCCACCATGGCGTCGAAGCGATCCGCCGACACGAACGAGTCGCCCAGCGTACGCGGCATGTTGGGATTGACCTCGGCGATGACCCGCTCGGCGGCGTCGACCGCAGCGCGCACGATATCGACGGAAACGCCAAGGCTGCACTGGCCGTGGTGGTCGGGCGGCGTCACTTGAATCAGCACGACGTCGATGCGGATTCGCCTCGATCGGATCAGCTCGGGGATCTCGGACAGAAACACCGACATGAAGTCCGCGCGCCCCTGGCGCACCGCGTCGCGTGTATTGGGTCCCACGAAGAAGGCCGTATGACGAAAACGTGCCGTGTGCTCGGGGCCCACGTAGGGAGCCGGGCCCAGAGTCAGCAAGTGAACGATTTCGTTATCGGCCAGGTGTTGACCGTGATCTACCAAGGCCTGAACCAACGTGAGGGGCTCGGCGGCTCCGGAACCAATCAAGATCCGGCGGCCAGGCGCGATGCGGCGCACCGCCTGGGCGGCAGTCAGCAGCTTTCTCTGATAGCGCTGCTGCCAGCTGAAAGGAGGACGGAGGGTCGACATGGCGAAACGAGAATAGTGGGCTGAATCCCCGGCAGCCTCTCACGAAAGCAAGCGCGCTTGCCAGAGCGGCTCCGCGACGAATGGGTTCGGCCGTTCGCAACTGGCGAGAATCGACACCCTCCGGGCGTGGTCAAAACCACACGACGGCCAGGCAGTCGAGGCCGGAACAAGCGTGCAGGGCCTCGCGGTGCAAAACCGCCACGATGGGGAGAACCGCCCACACGGCGCTTGTGGCGCTCGCTGAAGGGGCGCATGTTTAGGTCTGCGAGACTCGGGTAAAAGTCACCACGTCTCGCCGAGGGGAAGCGAGCGTGGACTTACGGACGCCCAAAGCACTAGCCCGAGCCGATTGGTTCGAACTGGCTCGCAAGCTCGACTGGGAATACTCGTACGTCTCCGAGCGAGAGGTGTTCCCTCCCGAGCTGAGCGGCGCGCCATGGCTTGGCCACGAAGAGTGGCAGGCATGGGACGAACCGTATCGCACCACGTACTCCGAGTATGTCGAGGGCCAGGCGGACAAGGAGGCTGCCGTCTCCGCGGTGCGCAACGCCATCGGGCATATCGACGATTTCAGCCGCCACGACCGCGCCTGGCTCAGTGCGCTGAAGCTTCACGCGGCGACACTGCCTCTGGCAGAGTTTGCTGCGGTGCTGGGCAACCTGCGGGCAGCGCGTTTCGGGCGGGATAGCGCCTGGCGCAACGCCGCGACGTTCGGAGCACTCGACGAGCTGAGACATACGCAGATACCACTCCTGGTGATGCACGAGCTGGTGCGCTGGGACCCGCAGTTCGATTGGACCCACCGCTTCTTCCACACCAACAATTGGGTGGCCATCGCTGGCCGCCACCTGATCGACGAGCTGCTACTCACGGCAAACCCGATCGAGTTCGCCGTGGCCACGAACTTCGTGTTCGAGAGCGGTTTCACCAACCTGCAGTTCGTCGGTCTGTCTTCGGTCGCCCACAGCGTCGGCGATCGCATGTTCGAAAAGATGCTTCAGAGCATCCAGACCGATGAAGCCCGGCACGCGCAGATTGGAGGACCGGTCTTGCGCAAACTGGTAGAAACCGACCCGGAGTACGCGCAAGCACTCGTGGACAAGTGGTTCTGGAGAACCTGGTTGTTTTTCGCCGTCGTCACCGGCTTCGCCATGGACTACCTGACACCGCTTGGGCGTCGCACGCAATCGTTCAAGGAGTTCGTGGACGAGTGGATCGTCGATCAGTTCCAGCGGCTGCTCGGAGAGTACGGGCTCTTGCGCCCCTGGTACTGGGACACCTTCATCGCGAGCCTCGACTACTATCACCACATGGTCTACGCCAGCGCCTACAGCTACCGCGCTACCGTGTGGTTCGACTTCGCTCTACCTGGTCCCGACGAGCGACGCTGGCTCGCGGAAAAGTATCCCGCGTCCTGGCCGGAGCTCGACCCTGTCTGGGAGCAGCTGACGGCGCGCTGGAAGCGGTCGGGGCCTGGAGTCGAATGGTACACCCACGGGGCTACCCCCATCGGGTTCTGTGACCTTTGTCAACTGGTGCTGGCGGGCGGCACACCGAGCAAGAACAGCGCCCGCGTCGTGGTCAACGGCTCACGCAAGCACGTCTTTTGCTCCGAACCTTGCCAGAGGCTCTTCGAGCTGGAGCCCGAGCGCTACCAGAAGCACAAGGGCGTCGTCGAACGCATTCTAACCGGAGAGGCACCCGGCAATGTGCTCGAGCTCTTGCGCAAGTACTTCCAGCTCGACAGCCACGAATGGGGCAAGGACGTCGAGCGGGGGGCCTACAATTGGTTGGGGCACGAGCCGTCGGGCGGGTCACCAGCCATCGGGTCAGAGGACCCATGATGATCCCGCTGTACGGTTTTGCCGCCGGTGATACGTTGGGCGTCCTGGTACTGGTCGACAGCAACGACACCGTGGCGGAACTGAGCCGGGTACTCGCACAGGCGGTCAGCGTGCGTGTGGAGCTTTCGGGCGGTCTCTGCATCGAAAAGGACCAGGTGCGGCTCGACCCGACCCGCAGCGTGAGCGAGGCGGGTCTCTCGGCGCTCGATCGCGTCGACCTAAGAGCGGAGGCCCATGAATGACCTTCGTGGCGGCACTGCCACAAGCCGAGCTGTGGATCGGCGAGCTCCGTGGACTGGAGCTTCGGGGTCGGCGCGTCCTGTTGCTGCGACTCGAAAACGGGGTGCACGCTTACGAAGATCGCTGCGCTCACCTAGGCGTCCCCCTCAGTCGTGGCAAGCTGGAAGGCCGCGTGCTCACCTGCAGCGCGCACCACTTCCAGTACGACGCGGCCACGGGGCAGGGCATCAACCCGCGCACGCTCGAGCTCACACGCTTGCCGACGCGCATCGTCGACGGTCAGATCCTGGTCGACGTGGATGGCGCCGCCGGCCCGGCGCAGGCAGAGGAGGCGACGTGACCGAAGACCGGACGGACTGGGTAGGGCCCGTGGTCGACAGCAGCCCCGGCGGGCGCGCCGTGGTCTCCGCCATCCTCGCCCTGAACCCGCGCGCGCAGGTGCAAGATCGCGGCGCTTACCTACGCGTGTTGGTGCCCGGGCACTGCCTGCTCACGAGGCGGGCTGTCGAGCAGGAGCTGGGGCGTCCCTTCCGGCTGCCCGCGGACCTGGAACCATTGATGCCCGCCTTCAAGGGACTGATCCACGTGAGCGAAGAGCAGATCGAGTGGAGCTTCGAGGTGACGTGACGTGACCAAGCAACGCACCTACTGGCACCTCGAAAACCTCGGCAGGGTGCCGTCCGACTACGACATCACTTCGTCGCGCCTGTTCTACCACTGTGAGCGAGGCTTCTCGGTGGAAACACCGGTGGCCAGCTGCTACCAGCGCCAACAGGAGCAATCCAGGCTTCGAGTCGCCGACTGGCATGCCTTTCGCGATCCTCTCGAGACCACTTATGCGCGCTACGTCTCACGACAAGCCGAGCGCGAAAGCTTCACCCACGGCCTGTTTCGCTCAATCGAAGGCACCGACCACGATCGACACCTACCCACCGCGTGGCGGGAGTTGCTCGAAGCCTCGCTGCCCGTGCTCAGGTTCCCCTGCCACGGAATGCAGATGATCGCCGCGGGGTTCGCACAGTTCGCTCCGACTGCTCGCATCACCATGCTGGGGCTGTTCCAGTCGGCGGACGAGATGCGCCGGATCCAGAAGCTGGCCTACCGCATGCGGCAACTCATGGACAGCATTCCAGGCTTCGGCAGCGACAGCAAACGCGCCTGGGTCGAGCAGAGGGCGTGGCAGCCCCTGCGCAAGGTCGTCGAAAGGTTGCTGGTCACGTACGATTTCGCCGAAGCGTTCGTGGGACTGAACCTGGTGCTCAAGCCAGCCTTCGACCACGTCTTCATCCACGGCATCGGCCGACAGAGCGACGCGCACGCGGATGCGCTCTTGGGTAAGCTCTTGTTTTCTTTGAGCGAAGACGCCGCCTGGCATCGAGCGTGGAGTCAGAAGCTCGTGGAATACATCCACGACAGCGACCCCGCGAACGCTTCCGTCATTCGCGCATGGGTCGACGCCTGGAGAGGTCCGGTGGTCGATGCGCTCAGCGCCCTCGCGGACCTCGAGGGTAGTCATGGAAAGCTCGCTGAGCCCGTGAGCGAAGCGCTCGAAGCCCTGGAAGCGACGACTCGAGTGGATGAGAAGATGACGCAAGGAGTTGCCTGAACATGCAGCATCGACTGGCCCGCGCTACGCATCAGGTGTCGCTCACCGAAAGCGAAGCTCGCTTTCGCACGATGGCCGACCACGCGCCGGTGCTCCTGTGGATGGCCGGGCCCGACGGGCTGTGCGAGTTCTTCAATCTAGGCTGGCTCGCCTTCACCGGTCGTGCTCTGGCAGAGGAGCTAGGGACCGGCTGGGCCGAGGGCGTGCACGCCGGTGATCTGCAACGCTGCATGCACACTTATTTCGAGGCGCTGGTCGAACGTAGAGCGTTCTCCATGGAATACCGGCTGCGCCGTCACGACGGCGTCTACCGCTGGATCTACGACCAGGGCGCGCCACGCTACGAAACGGACGGCGCATTCGCTGGGTTCATCGGCTCGTGCGTCGACATCACCGAGCAGCGCCAGGCCCGCGACGCTCTGGCCCAGCTGACTGTAGAACTCGAGCAGCGAGTCAAGGAACGCACCCAGCTGGCCAACGAGCGCGAGATGCTGCTACGTGAAGTCCACCACCGGGTGAAGAACGACCTGCAGCTCATCTCCAGCATTCTCAACATGCAGGGGCGGCAGTTCACCGACCCGGACGCACTCTTGGCGCTGGCGGATTGCAACAGTCGCGTACAGACGATTGCTCTGATCCACGAGCACATGTACAGCTCCGACAATCTCCAGCGGCTCTCGTTCTCGGAGAACGTCCGCAGCATGGCTGCTGGGATGTTTCGCGTGGCAAACCTCAGCCCCGGCTCGCACAAGCTGGAAATCGATGTCGAAGACGACATCTGGTTGCCAGTCGATCGGGCAATTCCATGCGGACTGATCCTCAATGAGCTCTTGCGAAACGCGATGAAGCACGCCTTCCCGGATTCACGCTCGGGAACGGTGTACGTCAAGCTCGCGCGCCGGGCGGACCAAAGGTTGTTCCTCAGCGTCTCCGATGACGGAGTCGGGCTTCCCCCGGATTCGCACCGGGGCGGGTCGCTCGGATGGCGCTTGGTGCAAGCCTTTGCAGAACAGCTCGGTGCCGAAGTGAGCACCGAGTGCAATCACGGTTTAAGAGTCACGATGATCTTCAGCGCGGGGGAGCCCCGCATCTAGAGGGAGGAATCCAATGGCGGCTATCATGGTTGTGGAAGACGAGCGCGTCGTCGCTCAGGACATCGCGGAAACGTTGGACCGGCTGGGCTACGACGTGATTGGACCCACGGCTTCCTGCGCGGATTGCCTCCAGCGTGCTCGCGTAGCCAAGCCCGACCTGGTGCTCATGGACGTGCGAATCGAAGGCGTGGTGGACGGCATTCAGACCGCCGAGCAGCTGAAGGCGGAGATCGACGTGCCCGTCGTCTACCTGACCGCCTATGCGGACGATCAGACCATTTCTCGGGCACGTCGCACGCAGGCGCACGGCTATCTTCTCAAGCCGTTTCGCAGTAGTGAACTCAAGAGTGCCATCGAAATCGCGCTGGCCAAGCACGCCATGGATACCACGCTGCGCCGCCGCGAACGTTGGTTCTCGACCACGCTGCGCGCCATTGGCGACGCCGTCATCGCAGTGGATGCCGAAGCCAAGGTCGCGTTCGCCAACCCTGTCGCCGAGCAACTGACGGGAGCAGGCGTGGACGATCTCACGGGTCGAAAGCTCGACGAGGTCTTCCGCCTGATCAACGCGCGCACACGCGAGGCCATGAACAATCCGGTCAAGGACGTGCTCGCCGGCCGGGCGCCAGCGCGACTCCCCCCGGGCACGCTGCTCTTGCGCGACGGCAGTGAGCTTCCCATCGAGGACAGCATGGCCCCGATCGTGGACATCGACGGGGAGCTACTTGGGGCCGTCGTGGTGTTTCGAGACGCGCGCGAGCAGCAGGCTTTGCGCGAGCAAATTGCGGCCGCCGATCGGCTCGCGAGTCTGGGCACGCTGGTGGCGGGCGTCGCCCACGAAATCAACAACCCCCTCACCTACATTTTGGCCAACGTGACCATGGTGGGGCAAGAGCTGACCCGCATCCAGCAGACCGAGCGCGAGGCCTCGGGCACGCCTGGTCGGGCCCAGCCCATCGCCCGCCTGGCCGAGATTCGCGAGGAGGTGGCCGAGATCGAGGAGGGTGCCGAACGCATCCGGCGCATCGTGGCCGACCTGCGCGTATTCGCGCGACCCGATGCCATCCCAGGTCAAGGGGACGTGCTGTCGGCATTGCGCTGGGCGCTGCGCGTCACCGAAACCATGTTCCACCGGCGCGCCCGGCTCGACGTGGAACTAGGCACCCTGCCCAACGTGAGAGGCGATGTGACACGCATCGGCCAAGTCTTCATCAATCTATTGGTCAATGCCGCTCAGGCGATCCCCGAAGGCGCCCCGCGCCAGCATCGAGTCTGCGTCTCCGCATCCGTCGAGTCCAATCATGTCGTTATCGGAATATCGGATACGGGCTGTGGCATGACACCAGAGGTGATGCGGAAGATCTTCGACCCCTTCTTCACCACCAAACCGGCCGGGTCGGGGACGGGGCTGGGGCTGTCGGTGTGCTCGAGCATCGTCGAGTCCGTTGGAGGCAAGCTGACAGTCGCGAGCGAGCTGGGGCAAGGCACTACCTTTCATCTGTGGCTGCCCGTCGCCCAGGCTCTGCCCGAGGCGCCGCCCGAGCGGATCGATCAAGCCCCGCGGCGCGGTCGCATCCTCGTGGTCGACAGGGACAGGGTAACCGCAGCTTCCGTCGCCCGAATGCTCGCAAAGCACCACGAAGTCGTCGTCGAACCGGATGCGGGCGGTGCCGTGAGACGTATCGAACAGGACGCCGCTTTCGACGTGCTCGTCTGCGACTTGGTGATGCCAGAGATGACCGGCATCAAAATGCACCGCACCCTGTCGAAGCTGAAACCGGAGCTCACCGACCGGCTCGTGTTCCTCACGGGGGGGTTCTCGCCTGAAGGACTGGAATTTTTGGCGAGCGTGCAGAACCCGCGCCTTCCGAAACCCCCCTCCAAGGCCGAGCTGGACCGAAGCATTCGCAGCGTGCTGGCTCGAGAGATGAATCGGGGCTGAAGCAGAGCCGCCACCGCCTGCTGTGGCCGCAGGAGGTTTTCGACCTGCAGTGGAGTGTGCTACGGGAGCCGGTAGTGGCATATTCGGTGCTCGGGCAGACTCTGCTGGGGCCGTCATTCAATCGCTGCTTCCCTCCCATGAATCGCCCGAGAGCCATGAGTCACGCAGGCACGGATGGCTGATGGCCACGTGACCTTGAAGCGGCGCATTGGACCTTCCATCGCGGAGGTACTCCGGCCGCGACACCTCGCTCCATCCGTGCTGCTTTTCGTGCTGGGTGCCGCTGTCTCGTTGTTCATACACAACCTCGAACAGAGCCGGGTCCGTGCCCTGGAAATAGCGCACTTCCAGCAAGAAGCGCTGCAGCTCACGGCCGACCTACAGAGCTCCTTTCAGGTATCACTGGAAGTGCTCCACTCGCTGCCCGCGTTCTTCGACGCTTCGACCGAGGTGAGTCGCTCCGAGTTCGCCGCTTTCTGCCGGCGTTCGCTGCAACGACGCCCGGAAATCTACGCCCTGGAATGGTTCCCTTGGGTTCCCGCGGCCGAGCGCAGCGCCCTGGAGCAGCAAGCCCGTGACCACGGAGTGCCAGGCTTCCAGTTCACCCACGTGGGGCCTACCGGGCGCATGCAGCGCGCCGACGACCGGAACTTCTACTTGCCGCTGTTCTACATGGAGCCGCCAAACCCCACCGCGCTCGGATTCGATCTGGCTTCGGAACCCGAACGTCGAGCTCCAGCGCTCGAGGCTCGCGATACCGGGAGGCCGGTCGTCTCGCAACGAATTCGCCTGGTGGAGGATCCACCCAGCATGCATTCGTTCGCTGTGTTCAGCCCGGTGTACCAAGGCCGCGAGGTCCCGGCGGATCCGGTTCACAGGCGTGCGGCCTTCCGGGGAGTCACAGCCCTGGTGGCGCGAGTGTCCCCCGTCGTCGAACGCGCCATCCGAGGCCTCAACCACGAGCACGCAGAGTTCGTATTGCGCGATCTGGACGCTCCTCCCGCACTTCAACTGCTCTACGAGTCCGCCCCCCATCTGGCACGCGAATTCCAGAACGAGTCCGATTCGGCGCTGCACTCGCGAAGCGAATTCCGCCTCTTGAGACGCCGCTGGCAAGTCGACCTGCGTGCGCCCGCGCCCGTTACTGGATACGGCCACTTGCTGACGGGGCTGGGTATCAGCCTGTTGCTCGCGTTGTTCAGCCTCGGCGCCACGGCGCTCCAGCGCTTGCGCCGACAGATGCGTCAAGCACTGCGCCTGGGCCAATACACCCTGGACAGCAAGATCGGCGAGGGCGGAATGGCCGTGGTGTACCGCGGGCACCACACGCTACTCAGCCGCCCGACAGCCATCAAACTGGTGTCGCCCCGCGAGGGAGAGGCCCGCCTGAAAAGGTTCGAGCGTGAGGCCGAACTCACGAGCAACCTCACGCATCCCAACACGATAGTCATCTATGACTACGGGCGCACCGCGGATGGCACCCTCTACTACGTGATGGAGTACCTGGATGGCGTCACTTTCGACGAGCTCGTTCACCAAGACGGTGCGCTCCCGCCCTCGAGAGTCAGGCACCTCTTGTTGCAGATCTGCGGAGCGCTCGAGGAAGCCCACTCCGTGGGGTTGATTCATCGCGACATCAAGCCCGCCAATTTGATGCTGACCTTTCGCGGACAGATTGCCGACTTCGTCAAGGTGTTGGACTTCGGATTGGTCAAGAGCTCGAACCCCGGCACCATGACGCTGTCCGGAGTGAACGCCGTGCTGGGAACGCCCGGTTTCCTCTCGCCCGAGTCGATCTTGCACCCCGACCAGGTCGACGCGCGCAGCGACTTGTATTCACTCGGCGCCGTCGCCTACTATCTGCTCACTGGCTCGCAGGTCTTCGAAGGCGACAGCATCGTGGAGATTTGCGTCAAGCACATCAACGATCCCCCGCCGCCTCCGGCGGCACGACTGGGAGTTCCCGTCCCCGAGTCTCTGAGCCAAGTCGTGATGAGGTGTCTAGAAAAGGATCCGGGCCGCCGATTTCAGAGCGCGGGGGAGCTA
Organism: uncultured delta proteobacterium; assembly: GCA_963809955.1. Classification (GTDB taxonomy): domain Bacteria; phylum Myxococcota_A; class Polyangia; order Polyangiales; family Polyangiaceae; genus JAICQQ01. The sequence continues at coordinate 27,126 of CAWELQ010000018.1, read as the reverse complement.
GAAGCTGCACTCGAGGCTTGCGACGATGTCGGCGTGTGGTCCCAGGCGGACGCCCGGGACTGGTGGCTGGCCTGGCTCGAGGAACGAGCCCACAGGAGCAGCCAGGCAGCTCTCGGCTCGCTCGACACCGTGGCGATCGACCTGGACAGGCGCAGGAGCCGGACGACTCCGAAAGGACATAGCTGAGCTAGCCCGAGAGCCCAGCGACTGGCAAAGTGCCCGGTAATGCCGAGCACGCCAGAACCTGCTGGACTCGACAACCTGGGCAGCCTGATTTACCTGGGTGCGGTCGGCGTCTTGTGCGCGCTCCTGCTCGCGGCCTACGGCTACTTGCTGGCGCATCAGCGGCGAGGTCAGCTGTGGAGCGCAGTCGACGCGCTGCTGAGCCGTCGAACGCCGGGGCTCTGGCGCGCGCTCAAGGCAAAAGGCTCATGGCCAAGACGGCTTTCGGGACCAGCCATCATCATGGCGACATTTTCACTCGCCAGCTACTTCTTCGCAGAGGTCACGGAAGGCTGGGTGGAGCAAGAGGAGCTGTACGCGATCGACCAACAAGTCTATCAGGCGCTGATCCACTCGTCCGACCCCGTTCTCGAACGAGTGCTCGTCGGTATCACTCATTTCGGCTCGCTGTACTTTGCGCTCGGCGTTTGCGGGTTGCTGCTGGCCGTCTTTGCGCATGAGCGAGCCAAGCGAAACAGCATCGCGCTCGTATTGGTCATGGGAGTCGGCGAAGCCATGGCCTGGGGTCTGAAATGGATCTTCGCCCGCAAGCGCCCCGATCATTCGCTCGTCACCGCCGCAGGGGACGCCTTCCCCAGCGGCCACGCATTCACGGCGGCGGCGCTGTTCGGGTTTCTCATCTACTTGGTGTGGGGCTGGACCGAGCGTCCACTGTGGCGAGTCACGCTCACGGCGCTTTTGGGGACTCTGGCGGTCTTGGTAGGCGTGAGCCGCGTCTTCCTACGGGTCCACTGGTTTTCCGACGTGCTGGGCGGGTTCACGTTGGGTCTGGGCTGGCTGGTTTGCAGTCTGCTCTCGGTACACCTTCTGCGCGACTTCCGCACGCGCTGACCATCCTCCACAATCCCCAGGCTCGCCAGCGCAGGGGCAGAAGCGGCGCTTTTGTTGAGCCACCGGAGCACACCCGAGGTTCATACCGGGCAAGGCCGCATGTCTTCCATCTTTCCACCGGGCTCCGAGCCCGCCCGCGGCGTCCGCCCGGGCACTTTCTTGCCCTCCGTGCCTCTTTGCCTGTTCGCAGCCACCTTGGCCGCTGGGTGCAGCAGTTCCGGGAGCCCGAGCGCGGATACCAGCAGTTCGCTCGGCGACACCAGCGCGACCGGCAGTCCCAACACCACTGGATCAGGCGGGGCTCGGGCCTCGGTGAACGGCGCAGGCGGCCAGACCGCGAGCACCAGCCTAAGCGGGACTTCGCCGAACTCGATGGGCGAGGGCATGCTGACAAGCGTATCGAGCGGCGGAGCCATGAGCTCGGACAACACCACCAGCGGGACTCCCGCTTCAGCTTCGAGCTCCGGTTCGGGCGAACGAAGCTCCAGCGGCGGCGCGGCCAGCGACACGAGCACCGCCGCCAACACCACGGTTGCCGGCGCAGGTGGCGCCCCTGCGGCTAGGGTGCCAGGAATCATTGCCGTCGGCTACGGTGGTCTGCGCGTGGTCAGTCGAGACCTGGGCGAAACCTGGGAAGACGAAATTCACTGGTCGGAGAACGGCGGCGACGACCGCGACCTCTTGCGCACCATCGCCCATGGGAACGGCATTTGGGTGAGTGGAGGCTGGCGCATCACCACGTCGCTGGATGGCGTGCACTGGACCGATCGAGGTGACGCGGCGGACGTCATCGAAGCCGTGAACTGCCAGATCACCGACGGGTTGGCGTTCGGAGCAGGCCAGTTTCTGATTGCGTGCGGCTCCCGGCTGGCCAGCTCGGCGGACGGGCTCACCTGGCAAGGCGTGGGAGACACGCCCGACGTCGGCAAACACCCCTACCTCGTCTTCGACCCGGAGACCCAACAGTTTGCCTGCTCCGGAGACGATGGCGTTTCGTTCGTGTCGAGCGACGGTGCCGCCTGGACCGAGATCGCCATCGAGTCCGTCCACTTGTGTGCCGGAGGGCTCACGCCCGAGCAGCAGTGTCCGAGCTTCTACTACGACGGCATCTTCCTCAGCACTGAATGGGGTGGCTGGATTCGACGATCCGAAGATGCCTCTGAATGGATCACCTCCTATGCCGACCAGTTCGGGAACAACCTCTTCACCCGCTACGCCTTTGCAGCGGGCCCGGTCGCTCCAGGCTAGAGGTTGGGCGGGTGGCGCGAGCTGTGCGGCATGGCCTCATCGAGCAAATCGGCCTCCGTCTCACGACGAGCCGGCCCCCGGGGCACCGGACCCAAAGCGAGGCCAACGGCACGCAGATCGGGCGTCGACAAAAGCACCAGCTTCAGCGCCTGGGTCAACAGCGCCGAAAGCACAGCACCGATGATCCCGAGCAACCAGCCCCAGAACACCACCGAAAGCAGCACCACCAGCGGCCAGAGCCCGAGCGCGCGTCCCATCACCTTGGGCTCCACGATCTCGCCAAAAATGACGTTGACGACGATGTAGCCCGAGGCGACGAGAGCGGCGTGCTCCGGACCGTATTGCAGCAGCCCGACCAGCGTACCCAGGATCCCCGCAGCCAGGCTGCCGAGAGTGGGAATGTAGTTCAACAAGAACGCCAGGATTCCGAACAAGATCGGTAGATCCGCGTCGATCCCCCACAGCCATAGTCCAATCGAGGCGCCGGTGGCCATGCTCACCAGGGTCTTGATGGCGATGTATCGATACATTTCGCGCACCGCACGCCGAAATTGCTCGGTTCTGAGCACCGAGGTTCCGAGTTCGTCTCGCCCGCCGCTGGCGAAACGAAACATCAGGAATGCGGCGATGATCAGTGCCAGCACCAGATCCGCCACGACTCCCGCCACGTCTCCAGCCAAGGAAGCGATCATGCTCACGAGCGAGGCCGTATCGATGAAATCGAACAGGCTGAAGGCGACACCCGCACCGCGCAAGGCTCCGGACGCCTGTTCCGCGACGTCCTGTAGGTGGGCCAAGTACACGGGCAACAGCAGACTGAGCCGGGCCACGGCACCGATCAGCAGCCACGAGAAACCGGCGAGGACCACCGCGTCCGCCGCCAGCGCACAAGCCACGGTGGCCGCCAATGGTACGCGCCGCCGGTAGAGCCAGAGCACCAAAGGGACGTTGACGGTGCCAATGTACATGCCGAGCACGACGGGAACGAGAATCGGAGCAGCCAGCTTGACCCCGGCGCAGATGATCACGAACGCCGCCAGCACGAGCATCACGAAACTGCCTCGGCGCGACTGGTTCGACTGGACTTGGTTCACGGCTCTGCTCGAAGTGCGACGAAAGGCACGACGGTCGGAGCTTCCGACCGCCTCGAGGCCTCGCGCGAAGTATAGCTGACGCGAGCCCTTCGAGTGGCAAGGCACGAACCGGCCACGGGAACCAGGGGCAAAAGCTGCACGGCCCCCCGGCAGCTCTTGCACCCGGGGCTTCCCCCCTCGACGGGCAACCGCCGTTCCAGGTTTGCGCGAGTCACGGTCGGGCTCAAGATCCGTAGGTCATGCTCCGGCAACGCTGGGCCCGCACTTGGTCGACATTGGAGCGTCTCTGGCCAGACGCGGTGATCATCGCCTGCCTGCTGCTCTTGTCGCTCTGGGTGCGCCGCCTCACGCTGTGGGACATCGAAGGCGGCGGCGACGCCATCAAGAAGTGGTTCTTCGTCAAACAGTGGTCGTTCGACAACAGCTTGCGCGAAGTGGGTTGGAACCATCACTTGACGCGCTTCGGCGTCAACCTCTGGGTGTTCGTCGTTCAGAAAGTCTGGGGTACGGACGCCACCGCGTACTACGTCGCGCCGGTCGCGGTCGCCAGCCTGGGAGCGGTCTTCACCTATCAGCTCGCCCGAGAGCTGGCGGGTCGCGCCGCCGGGGTGCTCGCGGCCATTTGGTTCATCACCCTCGAACCGATGGAACGGGCAGGTAGCCAACTGTTGGCAGAAGGCTTTTCGGCCACGTACGTGGCCGGCGCCATGGTCTTCCTGCTCTGGTACCTACGCAGTCGGGGGCCGACGCGTGTCCGCCGCCTACTGCTCGCGGCCAGCGCCCTCTGGTTGTTTCTCGCATACCTGGCCAAGGAACCCAATCTGCTGTTCGTTCCCGGCTTCTTGCTCGCGGCAGCGTGGGATCCCGAGAACCGCCGTGACGCTTGGCTCTTCGCAGGCATCTTGCTGAGCGGATTCCTGCTCGAGAGTGCCTGGTACGTTCTGTTCACCGACTACTCCACACGACTGGAGATCGTCACCTCTACACACCACGGCGGCACGCTGAAGCACGTCACTCGAACGCTCGCTCGGCACGGCCCGCCAGGCGCGGCTCGCCATGCCGTCGACTGGGTTCTCGTGTTCTGGAAGCTACTGGAACGCTACCAGGTCCTCTGGGACAGCATCAAGCTTCCCCTGTTCACGTTCTTGGCAGCCTCACTTTCGCTCTGGGGATTCCTGAAACAGCGCGCCGTCCGGGCAGTCAGCGTCGTGGTGCTCGTCTACCTCGTGCTCATGACCTTTTCGATTCGGCAAGTCGCACCCGTCAAGGTATGGATGAGCAACGAGCCACGCTACTTCATCGTGCTGTGTCCGCTGCTCATCGCCGTGAACGCTGCATTCATCGCAGAGCTCACACGTCGGGCCTGGGCTGCTCGACCCTGGAAGCCCAGGCTCCGGCTCGGTATCCCACGCTCGCTCGCCAGCGTCGGGCTGGCTTCACTCGTATGCGTATGGATTGGCGTCCACTACTATGTCCGAGAAGGCAAGCGCGCGTTTGGTCGAGGGTCCCCGCTAGGCGTCGTGGCAGCGCATCAGCAAGCCTTCAGCGATGCCTACGCCCGGGGGCTGCCGATCCTCCAGGCGCGTTCCAAGGACCAGAAAGCGCTCCGGCTCATCTACTCCGTCTACCTCGATGAGAGGCTGCTCGCTCAGGGCGGCCAGCTGCCCTCTTTCGAGGCGGCGGTCCGCTCGGGCGACCCGCGCTTCGACTGGCTCGAGCGCCCCGGCCCGACCGGCCTCCGTGCCCGGTTGGTGTTCGACCGCAAATGCAGCTACTTCACGGGTATCCGCGGGCGTTTCCTCAGCCTCCGGCCACCGGGTAACCTTCCGTCGGCATGCGCCAAGTCCGGACGACGAGGTTAGCTCGCTCGGCACGATTGCTCCCCGGGGCCTGGTGATGCACACTCCGCCCGGATCATGACGAGAGTGCTGAGGGTGCTCGGAGTGCTGGCCGCGCTTGTTGCTCCGTCATCCCGTCGCCCGAACAGTCGGGTACTCACGGACGGGGAGGCTCGTTCCGACTTGCAGCGTAGCCAGGGCCATCGAGCATCGCCCGGCGCTGCCCCAGGGGTGGGCTCGAGGTCGACCCACTCGGGCCTTTTTCGTGCCTGAAGATTGAAGGAGTCTGAGGTGAAAAATACGGTCTTATTCGGTGTCACTTGGGCAATCACGCAGATGGGGCGCTTCTGCGCCGGCCTGGCAGCACTGCTTGCTCTCAGCACATTCGCGCGCGTCGCCGCCGCCGCCCCGAACTCAGTCCCGAGCCACGGCGGTGAGGCCAGTCTGGTGCTCCCCGATCTCGAGGGCGTTCAGCTGCTCGGACAGTCGGGCGCGAGCCTTCTGAAATACGGACTCTTGGTATGCGCGCTGGGGCTGGTATTCGGGCTCGTCACCCTGCGGCAGATCCGCGCTCTCCCCGTGCACAGCTCGATGTCCAACGTCAGCACGCTGATCTGGGAGACCTGCAAGACCTACCTGTGGCGGCAGGGTGCCTTTCTGCTGCTGCTCGAAGTCTTCATCGGCGCGATCATGGTGTGGTATTTCGGCGCACTCGAGAACCTGAGCTCGGTCAAGGTGCTGGTCATCCTGGCGTTCAGCTTGATCGGCATCGCCGGCAGCTACTCGGTGGCCTGGTACGGAATCCGCATCAACACCTACGCCAATTCCAGGACGGCGTTCGCATCGCTGTCCGGGCGCCCGCTGCCCGTTTATCTCATCCCGCTCAAAGCGGGCATGAGTATTGGCATGGTCCTCATCAGCGTAGAGCTGATCCTGATGCTGACCATCCTGCTCTTCGTGCCGGGTGACTACGCCGGGTCCTGCTTCATCGGCTTCGCGATTGGCGAGTCGCTGGGCGCCTCGGCGCTCAGGATAGCAGGCGGCATCTTCACCAAGATTGCCGACATCGGCTCCGATCTGATGAAGATCGTCTTCAAGATCAAGGAGGACGACGCGCGCAACCCCGGGGTGATCGCCGACTGCACCGGGGACAATGCCGGCGACTCCGTGGGCCCGAGCGCCGACGGCTTCGAGACCTACGGCGTCACGGGCGTCGCGCTGATCTCATTCATCTTGCTCGCAGTCCCCGATGAAGCCCTCAAGCTCAAGCTACTTGTATGGTTGTTCGCCATGCGCATCATCATGGTGGTGGCGAGCGCGCTTGCCTACGTCGTCAACGACTTGATCCAACGAGTACGCTTTCGCACCGGTACCATCGATTTCGAGTCGCCGCTCAGCTGGCTCGTATGGATCACCTCCGGCGTCTCCATCACCCTCACCTTTCTCGCCTCCAACGTGCTGATCGGGGACCTTGGCGACGGAACGCACTGGTACAAGCTGAGCCTGATCATCAGCTTTGGCACACTCGCGGGCGCTCTGATCCCGGAATGCGTCAAGGTGTTCACCTCCACCAAGTCGGCCCACGTGAAGGAAGTCGTGAAGTCGTCGCGCGAAGGGGGCGCGTCGCTCAACGTGTTGAGCGGACTGACCGCCGGTAACTTCAGCGCCTTCTGGCTGGGAATCGCCATCGTGTCGCTCATGGCGGCCGCGTTCATGGTCAGCGAGCGGGGTCTGGGTGAGCTGATGATGGCAGCGCCAGTGTTTGCCTTCGGGCTGGTCGCCTTTGGCTTTTTGGGCATGGGACCAGTCACCATCGCCGTGGATTCCTACGGACCGGTCACCGACAACGCACAATCCGTGTACGAATTGAGCCTGATCGAAACCCTGCCCGACATCTCCGACGAGATTTCTCGAGAGTTCGGCTTTCGACCCGACTTCACGAAAGCCAAGCGCTTGCTCGAAGAGAACGACGGAGCAGGCAACACTTTCAAGGCGACAGCGAAGCCCGTGCTGATTGGAACGGCCGTAGTCGGCGCCACCACCATGATCTTTTCGATCATCGTCCTGCTCACGCACGGCCTGACTCGAAATGTCGCTCTGTTGAGCATATTGCATCCTCCTTTCATGCTCGGCCTGATCATCGGAGGCGCCATCATCTACTGGTTCACCGGTGCTTCGACCCAAGCCGTGGTGACGGGAGCTTATCGAGCCGTCCAGTACATCAAGGCCAACATCAAGCTGGAAGGCGCCAAGCAAGCGTCCATCCAAGACAGCAAGAAGGTCGTCGAGATCTGCACCACCTATGCCCAGCGCGGCATGTTCAACATCTTTCTGGCGGTCTTCTTCGGCACTCTCGGGTTCGCTTGTGTGGAACCGTTCTTCTTCATCGGCTACCTCTTCTCGATTGCACTATTCGGACTGTATCAAGCGATGTTCCTGGCCAACGCCGGAGGAGCTTGGGACAACGCGAAGAAGATCGTGGAAGTCGAACTCGAAGCCAAAGGGACACCGCTGCACGAAGCCACTGTGGTCGGTGACACCGTCGGCGACCCCTTCAAGGACACTTCCTCGGTGGCCATGAACCCCATCATCAAGTTCACGACACTGTTCGGTATGCTCGCAGTCCAGGTGGCGCTCGACCTGGATCGCGGCATCAGCACTCTGTGCGCGATTGGCTTCATCGGCACCTGCCTGGTGTTCGTCTGGCGCAGTTTCTACTCGATGCGCATCGAGGCGCAGCATGGCACCAGCAGCGAAGCGGGCAGCCCTGGGGGCCAGACCTCGGACCAGCTCGAAACACCCTGATTAAGGAGCTGATCTCGGTCGCGGCGGCACGCCCCCCCGCCGGAGGTGTCGACGCACGCGGTGTGGCCGATCAGCACGCTCTCGTCTGCCTTTGGAGCACCAGCTAGCCCTTCACGTCATCCAGGGAGCGCGGACTCTCGCCGCAGCACGGTGATCCCCGATAACCCACCGTGCTCGCGAGCATCTGCCATCGGTGCCATGAATCCGCTGAAAAAGGCCCGACTGGCCGCTATGGCCCGCGTGAACGACTCCACGGGAACGTAACAAAGCGCCATCATGTAGCCCAAGGTAGTCAAAGAGTTCGGAGCACCCACTCGGGCTGACGAACTCGCGCGCGAGTGCACTCGATTTGGACATCGGGAAAATCGGCGGCATACTAGGAGAGACCAGTGAGCGCCGAGCAAGAGCCCGGCGAGCGAAAATGCCAGAAAAAAGGGGAAAAATGTCGCGCGACGAGCCATCGGACTCGGCGCCGCGCTGGGGGTCGTGTTCGGTGACGGGACGGTTCCTGAAGCAAGGCGAATTCGAGAACTTCGCCTCGGCGCTCATCGCGCTGAAGGATTGGCTCGTGCGCGCCAACGCTTCCGGCTACGCCAGCGACCGCCTGGCGGCGTGGGTCACCGTCTCCGACAAGGTCAGGGTGCAGCTCGCCACACGCAGCTACTGGCGAAAACTGACACCGCGCGGCCCCGCTCGAGACGCCTTGGCGGAGAGCGACGCCTCGGATTGCCTGCGCTGCCTGGTATTCCGCAGGGGTCAGGTCGTCTCCGCCCTACTCGACGAGCTCGCCACGGGGGCTCGAGCCGTGGAAGGTGCCGAGGGCCCGCACCTCAAGCCGAACCCGGTCTCAGGCGCCGCCTGAGCGGCTACCAGCCGGGCCCCGCCGAGGCAGGCGGCGCGCCGCGCCGAGAGCGCTCGACGCGGGCGCGCTAGATATCACGGTGCGTCCGGAGCTTTGCCTTGCTCCTTGCCAGCAGTCGGCGACGAGTCGTGTCGCGCGGGCGTTTCTTCGGCCAGGCCGGCCTTGAAGTTCCTGACTCCTTGCCCGAGGCCCTTGCCGACTTCCGACAGTTTTTTCGGGCCAAACACCAAGAGCACGACCAACGCGACGATGAGCCAATGTGAAATGCTCAGGCTTCCCATTTCGTCCTCTAGGAGAGAAAGCCGTAGACCAGGACGGCAATGAAGGGGATCAGCAGCCACAACAGCGGAACCAGACTGTTGTCGTAGTGAGCACTAGCCTCGGTCTCGGCATTCTGGCGCGCGACCGAGTCGAACTTCTTACGGCTCTCGTTGATGGATGAGCCAGTATTCGGCACATTTGCCATGGTTTTATGTCCTTTTCAGATCACTGAATCCGTGTTTTCCATTCCCATTCGCAGGTTTCGAGGCGGAGCGCATTCATAGGCGCGCCAACCGCCCGGCACGGGCGGAATCCGCCCGTGCGCGACTCGTCGACCGCCCCCTGGGATGGCCGACGCCGAGCGCCACCAAGCTCGGATCCGGAGCCCCGCTCAGACTCCGCCAGCGTGGCGGCCGACACGAAACAAGCAAGGGGGGGCCCGAGCGTTCGGCATTCGAACTACTGCGCGGGGCACAAGCCCGGCCAACCAGGGCGATTCGAGCCAGACGCGCGCCTGGAGCGTACCGCGACGAACTCGCGGACTCAGCGTCGCCACCAGCTTGTCGACACCGGGTTCTTCGTTCTTGACCTGTCCGAGGTCGGGCGCGAGAAGCTCGCTGTCTCCGCAGCGGGGGGATTGCGCGTCGATGGAGAAGGAAATGGCTCGGTGCGCCCAGGCGGATCCAGACCGAGCGTGCGCGACGTGGCCGGAGGCATGTGCCCATGGGGCGGCTCCGCACCAAGCCAGGCACAGCCCGCAGGTCAGAAGCAGTCGCTGGATCAGGGTCACGGCGCAAGCTTGTATCGGGGCAGGGACCCTGACAAGGTCCGTCACGGCGTCCGGCGAAGCAGCCATCCCGCCGCTCGCCTTTTCGGGCGTAGCGGTAAGCAGAAGGCTGTGGTGAGTGCACAGTGTCTTGCTGACCGCCGCCGCCGGAGCGCCACTCGTTAGAAGAGTGTGCGAGCACCACCCGGCGGGAGCCTACGCCGGGCGATCGGCGTCTCGACGCTAGACTGCCGTCAGCGTTCCGAAGTCCCGGCGCTGGTGGTACTCGGCTCTGCCATTCGGGTCGCCTTGGATGTCGAGGAGCGGACCCCGTTGTGCTGCGATCCGCCGTCGCAGACTGATCCGGCCCCCGGTCCAACCAACGGGCACTTTGCGGAAACGAAACGACTGTGGCGCCAAGCGAGCTGCCCTGCCAAGCTCTCTGGCCGATTCCGTCCAGTGCCGGACACGCCCTCAGAAAGGCCCGAAGCACCCATGACCGAGCACCTGATTCGCTACCTCGAGCTTGCCGCGACCCACGCCCCTACCTGGGGCCTCTTGCTCGTCTTTTTGTTCATGGCCATCGAGAGCTCCTTCATCCCCTTTCCCAGCGAGGTCGTGATGATTCCCGCCGGCTTTCTGGCAGCGCGTGGCGTCATGCAGATGGGAATTCCGGGTGCGGACGCCGTTCTCGCCATCTTCGCCGGAACGCTCGGCTCAGTGGCGGGAGCGTACTTCAACTACTTCATGGCGCGCTGGCTCGGGTCGCCGTTTCTGGAACGCTATGGGCGCTACCTGCTCCTGCCCCCGGACAAGCTCTACCGTGCCGAGCAAGTGTTCCGCCGCTACGGCGCTGGCGCCACCTTCGTCTGTCGCCTTTTGCCCGCCATCCGACAGCTGATTTCGATCCCGGCCGGCATCTCGCGCATGCGGCTCGGCAGCTTCACACTGTGGACGGGGCTCGGCGCAGGTCTTTGGGTCACGTTGCTCACCCTGGTCGGGTTCAGCGCGGGCGCGCAAACGGCTCACATGAGCTACGCCGAGCTGGTTCACGAGGGCAGCAAAACCGTGGGCCAGCACCTTGCCTGGATAGCGCCGCTGCTACTGGTCGGCTTCGCGGGTTACGTGTACCTCACCAAGAAGATCATGGCGAGCGACAACCCCGGCCCCGCGCGGCCCCTCGGCTCGCGCTGAGCACCCGTCGCGCGGCCATCGGACCTCGGGAAAGCTAGCTCTCGGCGCCTTCGGACCCCTTGGTCGCCCTGTCTTCGGCTGGCCTCGGTGGGGAGCTGCCGGGCGCAGGCGCCGACTTCAGCAGCGAAGCGCCCATGGACGTCAACAGCAACAGCGCCACCACGACCAGGGACACTCCCGTCGGTACGTCGTACAACTCGGCCACGAGCATCTTGATGCCGATGAAGACGAGAACGCCCCCGAGCCCCACCTTGAGATAGACGAAGCGCTCCATGATGTCGGCGAGCAGGAAGTAGAGCGACCGCAATCCCAGGATGGCGAAGATGTTCGAAGTGAACACGATGAACGGGTCGGTCGTCACGCCGAACACCGCGGGAATCGAGTCGATGGCGAAGATGACATCGCTGCTCTCGATCGCGAACAGGACGAGCAGCAAGGGCGTGCCCCACACGCGCCCCTGTTCGACCACGAAGAACCTGCTACCGCGATAGTCTGGCACGGCGCGCACGAAACGCCGGTAGAGCCGCAATGCGAAGTTGTGCTCCGGATCCACCTCCGCGTCCTTGCCGACCACCAGCTTGGCGCCAGTGAACACCAGGAAGACCCCAAAAATGTACATGATCCAGTGAAATTTCTGGACCAGCGCCGCACCCGCCACGATGAAGACGGCGCGCATCACGAGCGCACCGACGATACCCCAGAACAATACCCGGTGCTGCAGCTGGGCCGGCACGGCGAAATAGGAGAACAGCACCAGAAAGACGAACAGATTGTCGACCGAAAGGGCCTTTTCGATCAGGTAGCCCGTGAAGAACTCCAGAGCGCGCGCCTTGCCGAACCAGTGCCAGACCCCAAGGTTGAAGAGCATCGCCAACGCCACCCAGACCAGCGTCCAGGTCAAGGCCTCGCGCGCTCCGATCTTGTGCGAGCCGCGATGGAATACCCCCAGGTCCAACGCCAGCATGGCCAACACGAAAACGATGAACCCAATCCAGAGTGCTGGCGTGCCTATCGTCTGCATCGACCCAGGACCTCGCCGTCTCGGACCAGCTCCGAACCACCCTGCGGTCTCAAGCGAGCTCCCCACACGAACGGCGCGGAAAGTGCTGGAGACCCCTCCCCCGGCTCCCCGCGACCTGGGCGCGGTGCGCCACATCGTTGGAAAACCGCTGTCGCATGCCTCATCGTGACGGCCGATCCCTGACTTCGACAATTAGGAAATATAGTCCGGTCAGTTCGGATAATTCGAACTATTCTCCGGGTCATGCAATGGCTGAACTATCATCATCTCTTGTACTTCTGGGTGGTGGCCCGTGAGGGAGGTCTGAAAGCTGCCTCGGAGCGCCTGCACCTGGCCCCCTCGACGATCAGTGGGCAGGTTCGGGCCTTCGAAAATAGCCTGGGCGAGCGCCTGTTTCGTCGGCGTGGGCGCCGTCTGGCCATGACCGATGTGGGAAACCTCGTGTATCGTTACGCGGACGAAATATTCGGACTCGGCAACGAGCTACAGCTGGCGCTGAAGGGGCTGCCCATGGGGCGCCCGCTGCGCCTGATGGTGGGAATCACCGATGTCGTGCCCAAGCTCGTGGCGCAGCGCTTGCTTCAGCCGGCGCTGAAGTTGCCCGGCCCTATCAAGCTGCAGTGCCGCGAGGACAAGCTCGAACGCTTGCTGGCCGATCTGGCGGTGCACGAGCTCGACGTCGTCATCAGCGACAGCCCCGTGCCTCAGTCGATCCGCATCCAGGCATTCAACCATCTGCTGGGCGAATGCGGCGTGGTGTTCTTCGCCGCGCCACATCTGGCCCCCCAGTTGCGCCGCGGGTTTCCGCAGACGCTGCATCGAGCGCCGCTCTTGCTGCCGAGCGAAAACACCAATCTCAGGCGTTCGCTCGAAGCGTGGCTCTCGGAGCGCGACCTGCATCCGAACGTCGTCGGCGAATTCGACGACAGTGCGCTTCTGGGAGTGTTCGGGCAGGCAGGCCTGGGAGTCTTCGCGGCGCCGGACGTGATCGAAAAGGAAGTCCGCCGTCAATACCAGGTCCATGTCATCGGACGACTGCCCGAGGTGCGCGACCGCTTCTACGCGGTCTCCGTCGGGCGCCGTCTCGAGCACCCTGCCGTGGCGGCCATCAGCGAAGCGGCTCGCGAAAAGTTGTTCCACACGCCGTGAGGGCCGCTCACTCGAGCTCCAAGCGGCGGGCCACCTCGAGCGCGTAGTGGTCGCGCCCCAGGGTTGCTACCGCCAACAGGCGGTCGCCCTGGTAGTAGTGCACCGCAGCGTCCCGAGCCGCGAGATCCCCGTCAATGTCGATGCGATCCCAACGCTCGGCGTGGCCCACGTAGTTGATGGTAAGATCGTAGTGGGCGCTCCAGAAGAACGGCGTAGGCATGCGCCGCACGGGTTTCCCGAGCAGACTTCGCGCCACCGCTTCGCCCTGACGCTGAGCCACCACCCAGTGTTCGATGCGCAGCCGCGCCCCTGTGCGCGCATCCTCGAAGCGAGCCGCGTCACCGATGGCGTAGATACCTGGCGCTGCGCAGAAGCGGTCGTCGACCAGGATGCCGCGTTCGACCTTCAAACCGGCGTTTTCGGCGAGCTCGGTGCGCGGGCGTACGCCGACGCCAGCCACCACCAGATCAGCGGCCAGGCGCCGCCCGTCATCCAGCGTCACGCCGTCCTGATCCACGGACGCGAGCGAATGCCCGAGGTAGAATTTCACCCCGTGCTGTTCGTGGACGTCCTGCACGAGCTCGGCCACCGCTCGACCCAGCACGCGCTCGAGCGGTAGGTGTTCGAGCCCGACCACGCTCACGTCGAGCTCGCGGGCTCGCAGCGATGCGGCTACCTCCAGGCCGATGAAGCTGGCTCCCACCACGACGGCGCGCTTGGCGTGCTCGGCTTTCTCGATGATGCCGCGGCTGTCGGCCAGCGTGCGCAGGGTGTGGATGCGTTCGGCGCCGGGCAGCTTCAGCACGACGGGCTCGGCACCCGTGGCGAGTACGAGCGCATCCCAGGCAAGTCGCTCGCCCCCCTCGAGCTCGAGGTCACGAGCACTCTGATCGATACGGACCACACGCGTACCGAGCCTGAGGTCGATGTTCTGCTCGCGATAAAACCCCTCGTCTCGGAGCAGCATCCACTCTTCCGGAGCCGTGCCAGCGAGATAGTCCTTGGACAGGTTGGTGCGATCCACGGGCGGGGTCGCCTCCGCGCCGACGAGCGTGATGCTACCCGAATGGCCGAAGCGCCGCAGGGCCTCGGCGGCCATGGCGCCGGCCGGTCCGGCCCCCACGATGACCACCCTCCGCGGCTCGGGTTGCGGCTGTGCTTCGGGGGGCGAGAGCTTGTCGCCTACCGTCAAAGTCTCGCCACGACGGACCAGGCGATAGCAAGGAATCGGCGTGAATGCGGGCGCACTGGGAGCGCCGGTGCGCAGGTCGAAGCAGGCATGATGCCAGGGGCAGCGCACCGTATCGCCGACCACCAGACCTTCGGAGAGCGGGCCGCTGTAGTGGGTGCAGGTGGCTCCCACCGCGAACAGCTCGTCGGAGCGCCGCACGATCATCACGGGCTCGCCGTGCGCGTGACCAAGCACGCACCCGCCGTCGGGGACATCTGCGACGTTGATGCCTGCCGTGAGATCGGGACCTTTGAGTTCGACGGGACCACCCATGATTTTCCTCCAACGCTGGCGTCGACGACGCTTTGCGCATTGTGCCTCACAATGTGCGTGCGCGCGCTGACTCTTCGTACCCAAACCCGGGCGATCGCGTCGGCTGTTTGGCCGCCCGCGCCTTCTCGGTCGATTCAAGAGAGCAACGGTCCGGATCGCTGCTGCACGGCGCGGACGAATCGAGCCAACACCTGCGAGGAAACCTCATGACACTGGCAAGTTGCCGAGTCCGCACTACCCTTGGACAAGTGCAAGGTTCGTGGCTTCCTTCGCCGCTCGCGCTGTGCGGGGCACTGCTCATCCAGGCGGGGTGTAGCGACGGAGTGGGACGCCCCTTGCTTTCCGACGACCGAGCGGAGGCCAATAGTGGCGGGCTTCCTGGCGACGGGTCGGAGGGGGGAGCGAACGGAGCGGAGGACGGCGGGAGCGTCGGCATGGATGCCGGAGACGCCGGCTATTGCGACGCGACCGAAGACTGGCCAGAGTCCGCTGCTGCGACCGAGCAGGTCATCATCACCGCGCTCAACGTGGTACGCCGATTGGGAGTCAGCTGCAACGGTGCCGCGCTCGGCGAGGCCTCGGCCGAGCTCCGTCTCGAACCCGAGCTCGTGTGCGCGGCGAGGCTGCACTCCCACGATATGGTGGAACGGGACTTTTTCGCTCACATCAACCCGGACGGCGAAGGTCCGGAAGCTCGCATCCGGCGGACTGGCTACGTCTTCGGTCTCGCCGGAGAAGCCATTGGGCACGGCGCTCTCGAGGACCTCGTGCTTCAGGACGGGGAAGAATGCCGGGCCTTGGTGGACCCCGCCTTCGAGGCAGCGGGCGTCGGTGTCTACGAGGATTTATGGACGATAGTCCTGACGGGACCCTAGCCCGGGCGTCGGCCAGGACAAAACCCGCCCCCTTGTGAGCCGTGATCCGGCCGCCAGGGGACTGACTCCGAAAGCTCCATGTCGCCCCGTTCCGCACCCCGTTCCGCAAGTCCGGCCGAAGCACCCCGGGCGAGTGGCAACGTCGTCGCGCTGCCCTTGCCCGCCTCGGACGAAGCGTTGGTCGGAGCGCTCCGCGCCGAGCGGCAGGACGCCAAGCAAGCGCTGGTGGAGCGCTTCTACGAGGACGTGGAGCGCATTCTGTACCGCGTGTTGGGCCCAGACCCGGAAATTGCCGATCTCTTGCAGGAAGTCTTCATTGCGGCGATCAGCTCGCTGCACCGTCTGCAAAACCCAGCCGCGCTGCGCGCCTGGCTGGGGAGCATCGCCGTTCACAAGGCGAGAAAGCTGATCCGGCATCGCCAGCGCTGGAGGTTCATCCGCAGCACGCCGCCCAACCTGCTTCCGGACACACCCGCTGCGACACCCAGCGCCGAGGTCAGCGAAGCCCTGCGAGCGACCTATCGCATCCTCGATCAACTTCCGGTCGACGAGCGGATTGCATTCGCCCTCCGGCACATCGAGGGTCTGGAGCTCGGCTCCGTGGCGGAGGCCTGCGGCGTATCGCTGGCCACCATCAAACGGCGTTTGAAACGAGCACACGAGAGGTTCGAAGCCCTGGCCGGAGCTGACTCGGCCCTGGTCAACTGGCTCGAGCCGAGGAGCTTCCGCCGATGAGCGACTTCGACGCCTTGTTTCAAGAGCTGCGTGCAGAGCAGGATCGCCTGCGCGCCCAACGCTCGGACCGCGCGCGAGTGCTCGAGCGCGTCGCTGAGCACCGGCCAAGGGCAGCGCTTGCCATGCGGCCGTTCCTGCTGGCGGCGCTCGCCCTGGCCGCCTGTCTCGGCGTCGTCGCGCTCACCTGGCGCAGCAATGAGCTTACCGTACAAGTGGGCACGTCCGGGGCCCCGGCACTGGTCGGCGTA
This sequence comes from uncultured delta proteobacterium, assembly GCA_963809955.1. GTDB lineage: Bacteria > Myxococcota_A > Polyangia > Polyangiales > Polyangiaceae > JAICQQ01. The sequence goes on along the minus strand of CAWELQ010000018.1, from coordinate 10,452 downwards.
TGGATCGGCGCCCCGGACGATAGGCCCTTACCGCTGGAATTCTCCGAAGGAACTCGCGTGGAGCTCGCACCGCGGGCCAAAGCACGCGTGGTGAGCCTCTCGTCGCACGGTGCCCGGCTCGAGCTCGAACGCGGCTTGCTGAGCTTCGACGTCGTTCCGCGCCCCGGCTCCAGCTGGCGTCTGGATGCCGGACCGTTCGCGGTGCACGTCACCGGAACGCGTTTCGACGTGCGTTACGATCCCGAGCAAGACACATTCACCCTGTCGCTCTACGAAGGGCATGTGACGCTCTCTGGGTGTGGCTTCGGCCAGGGGCGCCAGCTGGCTGCGGGTCAACGAGTGCAGGCTTCCTGCCGGGAGTCCCAGGTCAGCGTAGATTTCGAAACTGGGGACGAGTCGAGGAACACCGGTCCCAACGATCCCACCAATGCCGCCGCTGCGAGCCATGCCGCTCCCGAGTCGACGGCAGCTACCTCTTCCGACCACGCCCCGACGGCGGCCGACGCGACGACGCCCGCTCCCAGCGCATCGGACTCGGCCCTTCGCCGGGTTCCAGAGCCCTCGCAGCCTGGCCGTGGCACGCCTCGCGACTGGCTGGCGCTCGCGCGCCAGGGCGCCTACGCGGATGCGCTGGCCGCCGCGCAAGCCGCTGGATTCGGCACGCAAGCGGCACGCGCCAGTCCGAGCGAGCTCGCGCTTCTGGGCGACGTGGCAAGACACGCGGGGGCTCCCGGCAAGGCGGTGCAGGCCTACACCTTGCTGCGACGGCGCTTCCCCGGCACGTCGGACGCGGCGCTCGCTGCCTTCACGCTCGGGCGGCTCGAGTTCGACGCGTTCGGCGACTATGGCAAGGCGGCCGGCTGGTTTCGTACTTACCTCAGGGAGCGTCCAGGGGGAGCCATGGCAAGAGAAGCGCTCGGACGGCTGATGGAATCGTCCGAACGTGGAGGCGACCCCACACAGGCACGACGACTCGCCGAGCGCTATCTCAACGAGTACCCTGATGGGCCTCATGCCAAGCTCGCCTCGCGCATCGCGGCTGCCCATTGAGGAGTGCTGGCCCTCCCGCCCGGTTCTGTGCGCTCTTTTCGTCTTGTTGGCCCTCACCTGCATCATTCAGCGAGCCAGCGCCGAGCCCACCCCGGGTGGTCCATCCGCTAAAGACGCCGGCGCGCTTCCCAGCGAGTCGGTGTTGCTTCTGGTGCGCACCCGCGGCGACAGCGGGGTCGTCGCGCAGTTGAGAGCAGAACTGAGCGACACCGGTTGGGAACTCCGGGAAGTGGCCACCGACACGCCTCACCCGGGTCCGCCCCTGGCCGCCCTGGCCCAACGCTTCGGAGCACGTGCCGCGGTGCGGGTCGACCGAGCGCACGAAACGGTCGAAATCTGGGTCGACCAACAGGAGGGCGCCGTGTCGGAGACCTTGCGTGCGTCGGGCGAGCGCCTCGACGACCGCGTGCTCGCGCTGAGAACGACCGAAGCGCTGCGCGCGCGGGGACTCGAGTTCATTGCCAGCGCAAGCCCGCAACAAGACCACGTCGCTGCACGCGAGCCCACCGCGCCCGAGCCTGATGAGGGCGAGTCTCCAGCTGCGCTGAGCACTGACCCGGAAGCTTCCGGGCCACAGCTCGTCCCCGAGCGTTCCCCTGAACGCATCGGACTCGCCCTCGGCCCCGGTCTGATGCTGAGCCCCGGCGGCGTCGGCGCGAGCGCGGTGGTGCTCGCAAGCATGCGTACCCCACTGCCCGCCGCTTTCGACGTCTCGCTCTTCGGGCTCTTGCCGCTCAGCAGCGGGATGCCGAGCGGCGCCGAGGGGACAGCACGCGTGCGTCCCTGGCTGATGGGCGGCGCGCTCGAGTGGACCTTCTGGAGGCGTCCGGTCTGGGACAGCCGGGTCGGAGTCGCGCTGGCGGGCGCACGGGTCAGCATGCTCGGCGAAGGCTCCGAAGGCTTTCGCGGCGTGCACGACCGGGTATGGGCCGGCGTGCCGCTTGCCCTGTACCACCTGGGCGCACACCTGCGGCGCGCCCTTCGAGTCGAGCTCGCGGCCTGGGTGGGTGCCAGCTTTCCGGAAATCAAGGTGTATTTCGGCGAAAGAGAAGCCGCTCACTGGGGCCGCCCCGTGGTCGGCGGTGCTCTGACGATCGAGCTTTGTCCGCAAGATCTCTTCACGCCCGAGGGGCCAAAAAAACCTCGCGCATTTTGAGCCGTCGGGCGGACGCGCGGGGACTTTAGGGGCGACCTCGGAGGAACCATGCCTTTTGCGCGCTCAGCCCTCGTGCTTTCGGTTTTCGCAGCCCTGGCGACCGCCTGTGGGTCCGACGAAGATTCGAAGACCGATTTCGACGATTCCGGCGCCGGCGGGTCTAGCTCGACCAACGGGTCGAGCAGCTCCACACAGACGACAGCGACCGCAGGCAGCACGACCGGGGCGGCGACCACTACCAGCTCGGACACCGCAAGCTCCAGCGATTCGGGCGGCGACGCCGCGGGCAATGGCACCGGCGGCTCCAGCTCGTCCGCGAGCGCTCAGAGCAGCTCGAGCGCGGGAGGTGGCCGTGGCTCCACCTCCACGTCCACCGCGTCCAGCGCTGGCGGCATGAGCGCAATCGATGGCATCGGGGGTGGACTCAACACTCAACTGCGACGGCCTCACGCCGGAAGACGGAGCCGAATGCGACAGCCCCGGCACCATCTGCGGACTCGGCCAAGGCTCTTCCGAGATTTGCATCTGCGCATCGCTCAGCACGGGATCTCCCACCTGGAGCTGCGCTGCCGGCGATCTCGGCGGCATCGGTGGCAACATCAACCTAGGTGGCTTCGGCGGGACCTGAACACCCGCTCGTATTGGACTCGGATAGAATTGGATTTAGCTATGAAGACTCTCAACATTTGGCTCACGACCCTGACTCTGTGTACCCTCCCCCTCGCCTGCGGCGGAGAAGACAATTCCAAGGGCAACGGTGACGATGGCGACAACGGTGCCAGCAACACGACCACCGCCGCCTCGACGACCACCGGTGGAGCGAACGCCGCCGCCTGCCCGAACGCCGCGCCCGGCAACGCCAGCAGTTGCAGCAGCTACGACCCGGGCCTCGCCTGCAGCTACAACAACGTCGCCTGCACCTGCTCGGGCATCACCTGGAACTGCGTGAGCGGTGGAGGCAACAAAATAACAACAACAACAATAACAACAACAACAACAACAGCGGCAGTTCCACCAACACGACCGGCTCCGATCAGTTCGGTGGCAACGGCAGCGCCAGTGACGGCAACGGGTTCGGCGGCACCAACTCGAGCACGACCCTTGGCACCATCAACACCGACTGCGAGGGCATCAGCCCCGTCGACGGAGCCGAATGCAGCGAGAGCGGGACCTTGTGCGGCCTGGAATCCGGCTCTGACGAAGTGTGCCTGTGCATCGCACTCGGCTCTGACACCCCCACCTGGACCTGCGCCAGCGGTGACTTCGGCGGCTTCGGCTTCGGCGGCGCGGGCGGGAACTAATCCAGCCTGTCCAGTCCATCCTGTCCAGGGCGTCGTCTGCTCCCTTTCCAGTCAAGCGTAGGCGCGCGTGCGCGAGCTATTGGCCAACACCTTCCGCGAGATCCGTTCCCCGGTCGCCTCATCCGCATCCAACCAACGAGTTGCGCTGGTGAACCTGCAGCTGGTCGACCTGGTAACGGAGCCTGAACGGCCAGTCCCGAGCGGACAGCCAGCCGCCCCACGGGCGCCCGAGCAATCACCGGGCGGCACGCGCCCTCGGCGCGATCCCGTGGAGCGCGCGCCAAAAGGAGGCTAGGCTGCGCGCCGTGGTGAAAGTCGAGCTGACTCCGCACCTGTTCACGTTCTTTCCGCACCTCAAGGGCAAGCGGCTCGAGGTCGAGGCCGGCGATGCCGCAGGCGTGGTGCGCGAAATGGAAAAGCTCGCGCCCGGCTTCGCCTTCTACGTCTGCGACGAGCACGGCAGCTTGCGCACACACGTCAACTTCTTCATCGAGGACGAGCGCGTGGTCGACCGCGAGCGGCTCAGCGATCGCGTCGGACCCGACGCGCGCGTGTTCATCCTGCAAGCATTGAGCGGGGGATAGGCTTCGGGCGAGGTTTCTTGGGGGTTCGGAGGAATTTTCCATGTCGGATCGCATTCTGCTAGGCACGCGCAAGGGCACCTTCTGTATCGAAAGGCTCAACGGCGGTTGGAAGCCCAGGCTTTCGGGACACGCCGGGGCGGGCGTCAACTTCGTCGCACGCGACCCACACACCGGCACGCTCTGGGCGGCGCTCGGGCACGGTCACTGGGGGGCAAAGCTGTCGCGCTCGACCGATGACGGCCAGACCTGGGCGGACGCTCCCCAGGTCGCCTATCCACAGGGGGCCCGCTACCTGCAAGGCGCCGAGCCCGGCGGCGACGCGGGGGAAGCGAAGCCCGTTTTCAAGACCGCCAAGCTGCTCAAGCTCTGGGTCATCGCCTTCGGCGCACCGGGCCAGATCTACATCGGCACCATCCCCGGCGGGCTCTTCGTCAGCAACAACGGCGGGGAGAGCTTCGAGCTGAACCGTCCACTGTGGAACCACGACTCGCGCGGCGGCGATCTGTTCGAGGGCGAGGGCACCGGAAAAACCCATTGGTTTGGTACGCCCGCTTCGGAAGGCGGTGAATTCGCGCCCGGCATCCACTCGATCACGGTGGACCCACGCAACAGCCAGCGCGTGCTGGTCGCCATCTCCACCGCCGGTGTGCTGGAAACTACGGATGGTGGCAAGAGCTGGCGCGGCAGAAACCAGGGCATGCTCATGGACTATCTGCCGAACCCCGCCGCGGACTGGGGTCACGACCCCCACTTCATCGAGCTTTGCCCGGCCGAGCCTGACCACGTCTGGCAGCAGAACCACTGCGGCGTCTTCTATAGCGACAACGGAGCCTCCCAGTGGAAAAAGGTGAGTCAACCGGAGCAGGGGATCTCCTTCGGCTTCCCGGTGGCAGTGGACGAAAAGGACGGCAAGACCGCCTGGGTCGTCCCTGGCAAGGCCGACAGTCAGCGCATGACCATCGACGGCGCGCTCTTCGTCGCCCGCACCCAAGACGGTGGGCAGACTTGGGAGCAGCTGCGCGAAGGCCTGCCTCAGGAAAGCGCCTACGATGTGGTCTACCGTCACGCCCTCGGCATCAGCGGCGACACGCTTGCCTTCGGCAGCACGACGGGCAACCTCTACGTGAGCGAAAACCGCGGCGAGAGCTGGAAGGCCGTCGCCCACAACCTTCCGCCCATCTACAGCGTGCGCTTCGGCTAGCCGCGCGAGCGTTAGTTCGAAGGGGCTCGGAGCGCGGCGAGCGCCTCCTCGTACACGTCCCGAGCCTCGTCCTCGGTGATCTCGAAGTATGCTCCGATTTCGGCGAAGGTCTGCTCCTCTTGATGCCTGAGCGCCAGCACAGCCTGAAACTCCGGCGGGACGCTTTCGATGGTCGTGGCTGTATGCCGGACCACACAAGCCCACGTCTCCGCCTCCTCTGCACTGCCTGATCCGCGCGCCAGGCAGCGGCAGAGCGTCTGCCCCGCTACCACGGTCTGACACCTTCTTTCCTGCGCCAGCCGCAGGCGCCTCGCGGCGAGGTCGACGAGCGCCTCGGCGTCGTGATGCGCGCAGGCTAGCGACGCGCAGCCAGCCCGCAATCTCAAAACCCCTCCCGCAACCGCCGGCATCACCACCGCTTGCGACAAGCGGCAGATCCGCTCGGCCAGAGCGTACGCCCCTTCCAGATCCGTCGCCCGCAGGACCAGAACGTAACGCCCGCGCCCTGCATCGAGGATGAGGTCCTCTCGCCTGACATGCGCGTTCAGCCAGACGGCGATGGGGTCGGGTGTCCTCGCCACGTCAGTCGTCGAACGCTCCGTCGGCGTGCTCTCGGGTTCGACCATCAGTAGCGAGAGCCCGGTCCGATGACGCTTGGCGAAGGCGGCTTCACTCCTCACGACCTCTCGCAGGTGCCCGGCGGGCAAAACGCGCTCGAAGCGACCACTGGAAGGCTCGACGGACTCCCCCGCTCGCGAAACAGCTTCGCGTCGACGAGGTTCCACGAACCTGAACCGTACCGAACCGCCGAAGGAGACCTCGTCCCCGTCGCGCAGCATCCTTTCCGCACTCCGCCAATCGCTGCCCACGCGATCATGGTCCAGAGCCTCCCGCCCGAGCTTCCACCGCCCCTGGTCGAGCTCCAGCGAAACCTGGCCACGCCCCTGCGGAGCCGGACCGAGCTTGACCTCCAGCGCGCCCTCGCCGGACGAGGCCTCGCAGTACAACGTGACTCGCTCTCCGACACTTGCCAGTGGGATCACTTGCCCCAACCCGGCTGCATCGACCCGCACCAGCAGCGCCACAGGCTCGGGAGCGGTTCCGCCCTCGCTGGCGGATCCGGCCGGGTACTCGCCACTCATGTGCGGCGTCAGCGCACCTGATGGACCGCGCACGATGACGGCATGAGGTGCCTTCGATGTTCGTTGCGACGTGTCGCCACCCTCGGCCGCGCTAGACGGGTTCTCGCCAAGCTTCGAGTCCGCCGCTGCTGCATCGAACGCGCGCACAGCTCCCTCCCTTGTAAGAGAATTTGCCATGGTTCGGATGAGTGCCTGAAACCACTACTGCCATCGAAGGAACGACTCGCCAGCCGCCCGTTTGAATGACCCAGGATGAGTCATTTCACACGGCTGACACCGGCAAACGATCGGGTCTCGAGTGCGAGGATGTGCGCCCCCCGGCCGCTTGGCTCCCGGTGGCGCCGGCTGCGCCGGTTTCCGTCACCAATGGTCAGATCGCGAGAATTTGCGTACCCTGAGGCGTGAGTAACGGTCGCTCCGAAGACGCCTCGGACTCGGGTCTGAAACCGCCGCCCACGGTCCTGCTCGTCGACGACGAGCCCCGCGTTCTGCAGGGCCTCGTCCGCAACCTCATCGAGCACTCCTATCATCTGCTCACCGCCACCTCCGCCACGGAAGCGCTGAGCCACTTCCAGGGCCACGCCATCGACGTCATCGTCAGCGACGAGCACATGCCCGGCACACGCGGACTCGACCTCCTGCTGACCGTGCGGGATAGGTACCCGAACACCGTGCGCATCATGCTCACCGGCCAGGCAAGCCTCCCGCTGACACTGCGCGCCATCAACGAGAACGCCGTCACACGCTTCCTGCAAAAGCCCATCAGGGCGGCAAGCCTCGCCGAAGCCATCACCGCCAGCCTCGCCGAGCGACAGCGTGCCCCGAGCCCCCATGACCCGCGCGCTCGCGACCCGCACATCGAGCGCGCCCTCCAGGTCCTGTCCGCACGCGAGCGCGAAGTGCTCGAGCTGCTGTTCGCCGGCCGCCGCATCTCCAACATCTCCCGCGAGCTCTTCATCAGCCCCCACACCGCTCGCAACCACATCAAGGCAATCCTGAGGAAACTCGACGTCCACTCACAAGACGAGCTGATCGAGCGCTACTCGCCGCGAGCACAACGCGCAGTGTAGTGGGGCTCTCGCGGCTCTTCGATGCCGCGAATGAGCAAGTGGGACAGGTGGTGCGGGTGGACGGGGGGCGGTTCGGGAAGTGGTCGTGAAATATTCGCTGTCTCGTCGAGCTGTTGAACGAAGAACGCCAGGAACTCGCCGCACCTATATCCGATCGGAAGATGCGAAGCCAGAAACGAAAGCGCGCGCAGATCCTGCTCGCTTGCCACTGCTGCATTAGGTCCACACTGAAACGAGTGCGGCGTGACCCTGGAATCGCTCTCACGGTCGCGCTGGATTCCCGAGCCGCGTTAAACTGGCTCGATGCGGTCCGGCTCCACGCACGTGCTGGCGTTTTCGCTGGCGGCCGGCCTCACATCGTGTGGTCGGGTCGAGGATGGTGATCCGGCCATCCCCGCTGGTCTTGGCAGGCAAAGGCGCTGCCCAAAAGCAGCCCACCGGCGCACACGAGAGCTGGAAGTCGTTCGGTGCATCCTGCTAGTCTCACCGCGCATGCTGCCAGCGTGCCCCCCCTGGCGCTTTCACGGATTGAGGAGAAGATAGTGAACATCGCGGATTCGGCGTGCCTCTCGCTAGCAGTTTTGATGGTTGCATGTGGCAGCGAAGAGCCGCAGCCCAGCAACAACAATGATGTGACGCAGTCGGCGACTGCGAACGCAACGACCGGGAGCGCCACTACGAGTGCCGCCGTCACCACGGGTTCGGCTACCGTCGGCGGCTCCACCGGACCTACCACGACGAGCGGCACCGATGCTTCTGTGACCGGAAGCACCACAACCGGGAGCACTACCGGCGCCGCGGCCACGACCGGAATCAGCGATGCAACCAGCACCGGCGGCGCCGGCAGCACCGATGGCTCGACGACAGACGGCACGATGTCGACCACAGGCGGGATGAATGGAGCCGGCGGCAGCACTGGCATGGGAGGGAGCGCCAGCACCGATGGGGATACGGATGTGCCCACCGCGGTGGCGACCATCATGCCCACCACCGCAGCCCCTGGAGGTTGGGAGGGGTTCGCAGCGACTGCAACCTTCACACAAGAAGGAGAAACGGTGACGCTGGTGCTAGAAGCCACGGGTTGCCCGGATGGACTGCACATCTCGCATCTGCACGCCAACCCCGACTGCGGAGCAGATGGCGAGGCAGCAGGGCTTCATTGGGTTCCCAACGGCGAAGTGCTGGAAGACATGAACTGCGAATCGGGGATGGCCACCTACACTCATTCGGAGTCGACGGACGTTTGGACCATTGGCGGTGATGCGGCGACAGACGTCACACTGCACTCGATCATGGTGCACGCCCTCAGCAGTGCTGAGGGAGCAGGTGCTAGAGCCGCGTGCGGAACTATCGTCGCTGACTAGGGTTATCGCTCAGGCCCAATGACACCGGCGCAAGCGATTTCGCTCACGTTGCCCGATGGATCGGGCACGGGCACGGGCACGGCGCCGTCAGCGAATTCAGGGGCACGCCCTTAGCGAGCCCGACACACCTGAGGGTGCGGATTGCTTCGTGTGCCTCATTCAATCCTTGCTTGGGGCTCCTTTGGTGGCAGAGTGGCGCTGGTGGTTGTGGCGGATTGGGGCCGACGAATCTCTCTTTCGCTCGTGGTGTGCGGGACGCTGGCCGCGTTCGCGGCGTGCAAAGGCAAGACCACGAAAGTTCCGGCCGAAGGCTCCGGCAGTTCCGGGATCGGCGGTGCGGGGAGCGAGTCCACCACCACCGTCGCCTCGGGCCCAGGACCCAGTACGGACGCGACGCCCACTGCTACCATCGGAACCACGGGCTCGACCACCACGGGCTCGACCACCACGGACTCGGGTGCGGGTGGTGTTTCCACCTCGGGCACCACGGTGGGCGAAGCGGGAGCGGGGAACGCTGCGGGTGCAGCGGGCGCTCCGGGCTCGGCCATCCAGGATTGCGTGGATGCGGACACGGAAGACTGCTGCGAAGTGCTGGATCCGGTGGAGCTCACCAGCCAGGCGGATGTCGACGCGCTGGCGGCGCTCGCTTGCGAGGTGATTGCGGGCAGCCTCGACATCACGGGGCCCGAGATCACGAGCCTCGAGGGGCTCGAAACGATTCGCACCATCCAGGGAGCCTTGTCGGTCGACTCGACCGCCGTTTTGCGGAACCTTGGGGGGCTGGATTCTTTGGCGACGATCGAGGGTTCCTTGCTCGTTCAACACAGCGTTGGGCTGACTGCCCTTTCCGGGCTCGAAGCGCTGCAAAGCGTGGGTCAAACCCTGGCCATTGCGAACAACCTATCGCTGGCGGACGTGTCGGCGCTGTCCAGCGCCCAGTTCGCCGCGGGGATCACCGTATTCGTCACCGACAACGCCGAACTGGTCAGTCTGGACGGTCTCGACGGCGTGGACGATCCAATTGCCATCACCATTGCCAACAACGCTGCGCTCGAAACATTGGATGGGCTCGACCACATGACCCAGGTGGGCAGGCGCGAAGGACCTGAACGGGGTTCCTGAATCCGGGCATCATCGAGCCAGCCGCAGGCGCGGGAGGCGAGCTCGAGGTCGGTGACCGTGGCGGTGCCGGTGCCCTCGCGGGCAGCAAGAACGCTGGTGGTTCGGCGGGGGGCGGTGCGTCGAGCTGGGCTTCGGCGCTCGGTAGACCTTGTCGAACGGGCGACGAGTGTCCCGGCGATCTGACGTGCGTCTCGGCGCACTCGGGCCTGCTGGATGCGGGCAGCCCCCCGGGCGGGCTGTGTACGCGCTCTTGCTCGAACAGCCCCGAGATTTGTGATGCCCTTTCGGGGCGCTGTGTCGACTTCGGAAATCGCGCCTACTGCGTCGAATCGTGCCAGTTCGGCAATCTCCCGAAGTGTCACGCTCGCAGCGACTTTGCCTGCGAACCCACGTACCGGCGCGTCGAGGTCAGCTGCGATGTAGATGAGGATTGCGCGAGCAATGCCGTGTGCCGAAGCGGCA
>CAWELQ010000017.1:0-893512 GCA_963809955.1 uncultured delta proteobacterium | reverse complement strand
AACTAGCAGCGGTGAGTCCTGTCACCCGTAGGCGCCTCACCCACTTGGCGCACGAAATCTACCGCCCCGTAGCAGACGTGACATCTGACGAATCTAGCCTGCCAGGTATGCAGACGATGGACTTTGGAGTGTTCAGGAGTTCGGGGGGAGGCAACGCGGCCTCGCCGCCCCGGGGGTTCGCTGGGCCCAGGGGCGTTCCGCTACCGCAGCGTTGGAGGAGAGCGAAGGCCTGGGCGGCTCGCAGGGGCTGCCTGCCTCTCGACGGAGGGGCGCTCAAGCGGATGCGTTCGTGGGAACAGCGCGGGCGCGGCTGAACGCTCGCCTGCCCCTCAGATTCGGCCCCGATCGAGTGACGACCGGGGCGCGCTACCCGCGCCTTTCAGACACTGCTCGATCTCGTTGACGTGCTGGTCGTGGATCCCGAGGGCCTTCAAGCTTTCGGCGAGTTCGAGCAAGTATTCGAGGTTGTCGCCGCTGGGTCCCCGGGACTCGCGGATTTGCATCGCGATCGTCCGCGGCGTCGCGGGCCCGAGGTACTCCGCATTGTCGTCGCGCGCGATGTAGGTGAGCGCGCGAACGCGTTCGCCGTTTGCCGGGGCCGCGAGGCGGACGGCTGCCCACATCTGTTCGTATCCCCCCTTTTCACGATGGTCCAGCTGGGCAAGGACGCTCGCTTCCGCGCCGCGCCGGACCCGATAGACCACACCCCAGCACTGGGCGCCGGGTTCGGGTACCAGGGTCACCACGCGGCCCGGCGCTTCCGGCGTTCCGCGATGGTCCGTGGAGCCTTGCCAGAAGCGGCGGCAATAATCGACGATGTAGCCTGCCACCTTTCGTTCATGAGGGAAGTCGGGGCGCCACATCAAAGAGCCGTACCCGAACAACCAGAGCGGCTCCTGGGAATTGGAGGCGTGGCGAGCGATGGGCGACACGCCTCGAGTCTAGCCGCCACGCGGGGTTCGGACAACCGCGGCGCTGACGGATCACTCCCGGATGCGCCGCCGTTCGACGGGCTGCTCCGGCTCGATGCGGGCGATCCTTCTGGTTTCCGCGTTGCGGTATCTCACCTGAAGCACGAGGCGCCCGCTTCCGGCGAAGCCTTGCGGCTCGTGGTAGAAATGGCGTACCTCGCGGAGCAGCCCTGCCTCGGAGGCGCGCCGCGCCGCTGCCGAATTCTCGTCTACCTTCCACTTACCCACGTCTTCGGGCAAGTCCTCCAGGGCTCCAAAGCGCTCCGCCTTGGCACCAGGCACGCTGGACATGGCGAAGAACAGGTAAATGCCTGCAGCGAGAAACGCTATCGCGATCATCAAAAGGTAGGCCATGCTTAGCCTTCGAAATCCTGAGGCCTGGCCAGGGCGTCTTCGATGAGATCGGGTAGCTGTCGGGGTGCGTAGCCACGCCAGAAAATCGACCAGTCGCCATGGTGAGTGAAGCCATCGCAGACGCTCTTGTACCAACTCATGATGGCGTTTTCGGGGCGTGCGCGCCAGTACAGTTTCTCGACGTTTCTAAGCATCGCGCGCCACAGATCTTGCCCGATCCCCTCGCCTTGCGCGATCGGGTCGACGGCGAACTTGGTCAAGAACGCTCCGTCCTTCCCCGGCTGCAGGATCGCGGCCCCCCGGTAGTTCTCTTCGAGGTAGATGCCGAGCGGGGCGCACTCGAAGAATCGCGAAGCGAGCTTCCTCCCGAAGCTCGACTCGAGCAGTGCAGTCAAGCGCTCTCGATCCAGTGCATCGTAGTCCGCATAGCAGCCTATCGAAGACCCGAGCTTGATCAGTGTGCCTGCACCCTTGACGGTGAACAGCTCATTGAGCAATGCGAGCGGTGAGGTCACACTGAGCGTCGAGCGCGGGGATTTGGCATGCTCCAAGATGGTGGCAGCGGCTCGCAGTAGCTCCCGATCCGCTGGCGACAGCTTGTTCGATGCTTCCAGTGCGGTCTGATCGCTGCGCAAGTTGACGAGCGAAATGCCGCCAGCGTGTGCTGGCAGCGAATGCCCGGGCGCGAGGTCCACTCGGGACATCCCATGCGGTCCGAGTCCCCCGTGGCGCCGGACCACCACTACCTTGCGAGTACCGAGTTCTCTGGCGAGCTTACCGATGCTCTCGAAGGGAGAGTCGATATCGGCGAGTACGAGCGGGGTGTGTTGCGATTGTAGGGCCTGGGTGAGCGAGCCCGAGAGCGCCGGTTCGCTCAGTTGGAACGGAGCTGGCGACAGTCCCCGTCGCGACAAGCTCGCCGCCAGGTCCAACAAGGCCTCGTTGGATCCGTGGGGGGACCAGACACCCAGCACGACGGACACGTGTAGTCCCAAGTCAGATAGGAACCTGAGCTGTTCGACCACGGTTGCCGGGGCTGAAGACAGCGCAGGCTCGCCCACCAGCACCAGCGCGAAGCTCTGCTTCGGTAGCTGGCGAAACAGACGAAGGTAGAACTCGGCTTCCGAACGCTTGCCCGCATTTTCGAGGAAAGTGAGGACTGTTTCGGCAGCCGCCGAAAGATGGGAAGCGTGTTCGGACACGGAAATGGGCTCAGGGCAGTCCGGCCACCTGCCGGGTGAAGGCGAGCAGGGCCTGGCTGGCCGCGCAGACCGCGACGTGAGGGGGGAGCGGGCGGATCTGCCAGGAGAGCCGATAGCTCAGTTCGTGCCCCGCTTCGAGGCGTCGGACCGCGCCCTGCTGCTCGATTTCGACGTACTGGTGCGCTTTCACATAGAGCTCTATTTCTGCTTCACCATCGGGGACGACCTCGGGCTCTTGGATGGGCGTGAAGGTCTTGACGAAGAGGAGCGATGGTGTGGCAAAGGCGAGGAAGCCCTCCGTGGACGCCGCGCCCAACTTGGCTTCGATTTCCTGGGCGTCGTGATCCATCCAGACGACGCCCCCAGCGTCGGTCACGACCTCGGGCTTGGGCCGCCCTCCTTGCGCTTCCGGCTCGGAGCCTGCGAAGAAGCTGACGCCATGAGCCGCCACGCGTGAGATCTCCCAGGGGGCAATGACCAGCGGGGCTCCGTAGTTGATGATGCGGTAGTCGAGGCCGATGGCTTCGCGCTCCGGGTCCGGAGTGAAATGCTTGGAGACTCGGACCGGCGAGCCGGCGACTTCGAAGCGAGGACTCGTGAGGGTGAGCCTATTCGTGGTTCGATCGAGCGTCACTTCGTAGCGCCCGCGATCCAGCTGCGGATTGGGAGGCCAGCCCCAATCGCCTTGGGGGCTGGTCCAGAAGGTGGACCCGCCGTTCGTCCAGCCATCGACCTCGAACAGATCGATCAGCACGTTGTGACCGCCCGCGCTGAACTCCGTGATGCGCCCGCCGACTTCTGGGTCGACTTCGAAGCGTGTGGCCCCGAATTCCACCGCGTAGCGGTGGGTGGCTTTGGCCGGATGATTCCACATGTGGACCGACCGGTTAGCACAGCGCTGACGGCATGACATCCCCCTTGACGTGGCACCTTGCGGCGCGACGTCTCGTGGATGAAAGCCGAAGCTGTATTGCTCGTCGGGCAATCGACGAGGCAATCGCTCGGCTGGTCGCGAGTGGTTGTCTCCGGGTTGTCGTGGTCACGACCATGCTCACGCCTGGGGGGCACCACAGCGAGGTGGAGATCCCCGAGGCGTGCGAACGGTGTCGAGCACTCCACCCTGGAGTCGACATCGAGTACCGGTGGCCGTTCGATCTCGATCGCGTGGCGGACTTCTTCGAAAGGCACCTCACGGAGGGCTCTTCGACGACGGCCTCGGGGCGCTGATGATCGACCGGTCGCTCCGATTCGTCCCGTTCACTTCTTTTCGGACGCAGTCTCCTTTCTGGTTCGTTGGTTTTCACCCTGCTCAGATTCCATCCGTCGTATTTCCCGTGCGGCGCTTTCTAGCAAGCATCATGCCGGCGGAGTCGTCCCCGAAACGCGTCGTTACGCCGCGCTGATTGCGCGTCGTTTGGACGAATCAGGGCGCTGAGCACTGTTCGGAAGGTGTCCGGGCGTGGACAGTCGTGAACGCACGGCAACAACTGAGTTGCGCCGAGTTGCCCGAGTTGTCCGCACGGTGGGGCACCGGATTTCGTTCGCTGCTTTTTTTGGATTGGATGGAGTAACCGCGTCCAGCTGCCGGCATATGCCCCCCGCGATCCCAGGTTAGGGGCTGAACCTTGGTCCCCAAATCAGGCTGTGGAGCATCGCTCCATCGGTCATCAGGAGACATATGCGAAGCTTATCAATATTTTCGACATCATTGGTTGCCCTCGGAGTAGCGGTGGCGTTTGCGGGTTGCGGAGGAGACGACGATTCGAACGGCAGCACCTCCACCTCGGGCGGCGGGTCTGGCGGCAGCAGCGCCACGGGCGGCAGCGGCGGAACGACAGGAACCGGCGGGGCGACCGGTGGTAGTGGGGGCGACAGCAGCACCGGTGGCAGTGGCGGAACGACCAGCACAGGGGGTTCTGGTGGCACGAGCAGCGGCGGTTCGGCAGGGTCGGCCGGTAGCGCTGGAGCGGGCGGGGCTGGCAACGAGATGACGATGTTCACGGTCAAGCTCGAGAACCTGGAGCCGACCCTACCGATACGGCAGAGCGGGGCGGTCGCGATTCCGGAAGGCGCCGACGAAGCCGGCCCGATCGGCCCCGGGGGAAGTTTCGAGATCCGGTTCGCCGCGGCGCCCGGCGACAAGCTGAGCTTTGCCACGATGTTCGGGCAGTCGAACGACCTGTTCCTGGCCCCCGAGGGTGCCGGAATCGAGCTGTTCGACAGCAGCAACGATCCGATTTCTGGGGATGTCACCGACCAAGTGATGGTTTGGGATGCAGGTACGGAAGCCAACCAACCGCTCGGCGAAGGTACGGACCAGGCACCCCGCCAGTCGGCACCCAACACAGGGCCCGCGGACAGCGACGACCAGGTGCGGGCCGTTGCATCGAACGAGTACGATAACCTGCCGGCCGTCGTGGACATGTTCAGTGCCACGCTGACGCCGGACGCAGACGGCATCCACTTCACGCTGACGATCGAGAACACGAGCGCCGCGGGAGATCTGATGACCTCTGGCGATCCCACCGACATCGCGTTTTCCCCGGTGGCCTTCGCCGTGCACACGAACGACGACGTCCTGTTCAGCGAAGGGGGAACTGCTTCGACCGGGCTCGAGCGGTTGGCGGAAGACGGTAATCCGAGCGTGCTCGTGACGGAGCTCGCCCCGCATACCGGAATCCTGTCACCGATTTCACCTGGAGTGTGGGCTGTGCATTCGAGCAGCGGGAGTCTGTTCACCGAGGGAGAACCTGACTCGGGTATGGGCCTCGAAGCCCAAGCTGAAGATGGTTCGCCCGCAATGCTGGCCGACTCACTGACGGATGCCGACTTCGTTCATTCCAGCGGGATTTTCAATACTCCTGACGGGGCCTCTGATCCTGGTCCAGCAACGCCAGGCAATTCGTTCACCTTCGAGATCGAAGCGATGCCTGGTGACATGCTGAGCTTCACGACCATGTTCGGGCAGTCGAACGACCTGTTCTTCGCTCCAAGCCCTGACGGTATCGCGTTGTTCGACAACGATGACGAGCCGGTCAACGGCGACGTTACGGACATGATCATGCTCTGGGATGCGGGGACTGAGGTCAACGAGCCCCCGGGGCTAGGCCCCAATCAGGCTCCGCGGCAGAGTGACCCCAACACGGGTGACGACGAGAATGGCAACGTGATGCTCGTGGACGATGGTTATTCGTACGCGAGCCCCACCACCTTGCTCAAGGTGACGATCACACCCGAGTAGTCTTAGCAACCAACTCCGCCCAACCGATGCCCGGGCTGCCTGACCAATGGTCAGGTGGCCCGGGCGTTACCTATTTCGAGACACGCTCGAGGTGTACGGGGCGGGTTTGACGTGGGCGGCGCGCGCCGCCATGCTTGCTCGCACGTGTCGGCGACATCCAGGAGTGTTTGGGCCTTGGCCGGTCGAGTCTCGCTCGGGTTCGCCTTGTGGGGGGCACTGGCCTGTGCCCATCGACCCGCTCCGAACGCCCCCGAGCAGCCCGCGACTCCCGAGGTTCGCTGGAGTACGCCGGTCTCCTTTCCCACGCTCGAGCATATTTCCGCGGACGTGAGCGTGCTCGGTGTGCACGCGGGCGTCTTCGACCTGGAAGTGGCGCGCGCCTGTCATGCTCGAGTGCCGAGTGTGGAGCTTCGGTCCACCATGAGCACTGCGGGCCTGGTACGCTTCTTCAAAGCCACGGACGGCAGCTCTCGCACCACCATGGATCCGGGAACAGCGCGGCCGACGGAATCCGACTTGTTGATTGTCGACGGTCCGGTCATGCGACGCTATCGCGCGCACCACGGGCCAGGCGTCGCGGAAACTACCTACCAGCGCACTGGCAAGGCGCCGAAGCACGAGACCGAGCGCATCGCCACGGGTGAGCATCCGCTGGACATGGCTTCGGCGTTCGAGCTCTTACGCTACTGGCGCGCCCCCGCCCAGAGCCGAGGTTACTTTTATGTTCTGTTGGGCAAGGACCTGTGGCGCGTCTCGGTTCGTGCCAAGGGCGAACGGACCATCGAGTACCAAGGGGCACAGCGACAGGCAATTCTGATCGAAGGTGTGGCGCGCCGCCAACGGATCGAGGAGGGTCAGTCGAATCGATCGCGGCGTTTTTCCATCTGGCTCACGAACGACGCTTCCAGCACACCGTTGCGTGTGAAGGGAGATGCAAGCTTCGGCACGGTGTTGATGGAGCTTACCGCTCACCGCACCGAAGAGCTGGGCTCGGTGACATGCGCGACGGCGGCACGCTGAAGAGGCTAGCGTCTCATGGCCATGAGACGGCGGCTCACCAGCAAGGAAGGTCGCGCTCGACGAGCCACTTGGACCGTCGCGACACTCGAGCCAAAAGTTAGTTTTTTTGTATTTACTATCCAGGCGGAGCCTGGACGAAACGATGGTTTCATCGCTGGGCTTCGCGCTTCCGGCCATCAGCCACCCGGTCAGGTCAGCGAGCCGGAACGCGCGCGTCCACAGCGCGGCCCCGGGGGAGCGCACGATTCCGCGCACCCTGGGGAAACCGCCGCATGGCCGCACAAACCAGGCGATGCCTCGGGAGCCGGTGTACGCTGCGGGCAATGCAGGTTCGGCGCATTCTGGTGACCGGTGCCTCGGGCGCCCTCGGGCATGCGGTTTCCGGCGCGCTGCGGAAAAGTGGCCACTCGGTGCGTGGCTACGATCTGAGCGCAGCACAGCAGCCCGGCGAGCATCACATTGGCGACATACTGGACGTGGACGCGCTGCATCGCGCAGCTGCCGACATCGATGTCATCGTGCACTTTGCTGCTGTTCCGGACCGTGATGACTTCGTGGGCAAGCTGGTCCCGAATAACATCGTGGGTACCTATAATGTCTTCGAGGTCGCTCGCATGCGAAAGATCCCTCGCGTCGTGTATGCCAGCAGTTGCCGAGTCATGGGTGGTCTGGATTGGCGGAGCGAGACCTTGGTGCTCGGCGCCGGCCTGGTTCCCGGCGATCACTATGGTGTCACCAAGGCGACCGGCGAGCTGCTTGGCCAGGTGTATGCCAAACGCTTCGGGATTACCGTGCTGTGCGCGCGCGTCGGGTGGTTCGTGCGCAATCGAGCGGAGGCCGCCAAGATGGAGGGCGCCGAGGTGGGCCGTCGCATGTATCTGAGTCATCGTGATGCCGGCCGTTTCTTCAACCTGGCCGTGGAAGCGGAGCTGCCGCCGTTTGCTGCGGTGTTCGTCACCAGTAACAACGAGGGGCGCCCGCTCGGGGATCTGGAGCCAGCTCGCCGGGTGGTGGGCTACGAGCCCCGCGATAGCTGGCCAGAAGGGTCGGTCTGGCCAGAAGAGTTGGTGTTTCCATCGCCGACCGGCAGCACGAGCCTGTTGCCCGATCGCGGCGAATGAGCCCCGGCGTCCAGGCGCTACCGGGGAGTCCGGCATCGGCGGCGGACCCGGTTTCCGGTTCCCTTCGTCTACCGGCACGTTAGACTCGCGTCGTGCAGATTGGTCTGGTCACTCCCCCCGGTCTCTTGGGCGACTTCGTGGCCCGTGCCGTGAAGCCGGCAGGGCACCGACTCGGTATCGCCCCGGACCTCGGAGCTCTCATCGAACAGAATCCCCGGCTCGACGTCGTCTTGATGGCGCCCGTGGTGGCCGGTCAATCAGCTTCGGCAGCCTTTGCGGAGGCTTGCCGGGCGGGATTCTTGCCCGAGCATCTCATTTACCTGGGGCTCGATCTGGCGGCTTGCGAGAACGCGCGCCGCACGGGTTTCCTGCGCGCGCTTCAGCTGCCCTTTCAGGCGCGCGAACTTCTGAACACGATCGAGGATAGCGCTCGAGGCCGTCCGCGCATTCTATTGGTCGATGACAGCGATCTGGTGCATCGGCACACGGTTGCCATACTGCGAGAGGCGGGCTACGAGGTGGACGAGGCCTGGGACGGCGAGGCGGGTTGGGAAGCGCTACGCGAGCAGCGCCCGGCTGTGCTGCTCAGCGACGTGGAGATGCCCAGGCTCAATGGGTTCGAGCTGTGCCGCCGGGTCAAGCGAGACCCGAGCACGGCGGACATTCCCGTGGTCATCTGCTCGTCGCTGGGGCAGGCAGAGAATTTGGAACAGGGTTTCGATGCGGGTGCAGACGATTACCTGGTCAAGCCCGTGATCGCGGAGGAATTGACGAGCCGGCTAAGAAGCCTGTTGGCCACTCGGTTGGGAGCCGAACGCGAGCGTGTCCTGATCGTAGATGACTCGGCGGCAATTCGTCACCTCGTGTCCGATTGCCTGCGTCGCCAGGGTTTCGTGGTCGAGACCGCGGTGGACGGGCAAGATGGCTACGATAAAGCCCAAGGCAAGCCACCCGATCTCGTGCTTACCGACTATGACATGCCGCGAATGAATGGCTTTGAGCTTGTCATGGCATTGCGGAAGAACGCCAAGACCCGAGACGTTCCGCTGGTGATGCTCACCGCGCGCGACAGCTCCCGAGACCAGGCCCAGATGCGGGCAGCAGGCTTGACCAGCTATCTGGTCAAGCCCTTCAGCAATGACAAGTGCGTCGCCATCGTCGAGCGCGTCTTGGCGGAAGGCAGGCTCGCCCGCTACAAGGAGGCTTCGCGGCTGTACATCAGCGAGGGCGCCGTACGGGCCGCCGAACAGCTAGCCGAAGCGGCGGACTATGCCGAGGTGCGTGCCAAAGAGGTGGACGCCACGCTCCTGTTCTCGGACATCTCCGGATTCACCAGCATGAGCTCGACCATGACGCCTGCTCAGGTGGTTCAGGTCTTGAATGCCTCGTTCGATGCGCTTTGTGTCGTTATCAAGGAACAAGGAGGGGATATCGACAAGTTCATCGGCGACGCAATCATGGCGGTGTTCGAGGACTCACCGCAGCACGAAGAGCCCCACGCGCTCCGCGCAGCCCGGGCGGCGTGGGCAATGCAGCGCGCTCTGGACGAGTTCAATGCGGCTCGCGAGTCCCCGCTGGTGATGCGTATTGGGCTCAACTGCGGACCGATCGTGCGTGGCGACATCGGGTCCCGATACGTCAGGCGCGACTACACTTGCATCGGTGACACGGTCAACCGTGCCCAGCGGCACGAATCCAAGTGTCCGCTGGGCGAAGTGTTGCTGAGCGCCGCCGTTTACGAAAGGATTCGAGATCACGTGCACGTCGAAGAAATGGGTGGCATCCAGCTCAAGGGCATCGACACGCCCGTGAGCGCGTTCGTGCTAAAAAGCTTCGTGGAGACACTATGATTTGGAGAGATTTGAAGTGGAGAATGAGCCTCATTGGAGCTCTGGTGGTCGGAGTGGGTGCGGTGGCCTCGGCCGAATCGGCGAAGGCGCGCTATCCGTACGATCCGGCGTGCGCCTGGGGGCGTATCGCGAACGGCAAGGGAATGCTGGTGCGCTGTTTGACCGAGACCGAGGCCGTGGCGTTGGTGAAGGGCGCGTCACCGGTCCCGGCAGGCGAGGCCAAGCCGGACGAGGCGAAACCTGACAAGGCCGAGCCCGCCAAGCCCGCGGAGGAGCCGGCAAAGGACAAGCCGCTGACCGTCGAGGTCGGCCCGATTCAGGCGGACAAGGGCAAGCTCGGCATCGGGCGTTTGCACATCCCCAAAGACCGCTACGCCGAATGCGTAAAGAAGCACGGCGGTCTGGAGGGCAGCGATGGCGAGGTGCATGTGCGCTTCCTGGTGCGCGGTGACCGAAGTCGCGCGGAAGGGGTCAGCGTCTCGAAGCGGCGCAATCTATCGGCGGAAGCAGCCAAATGCGTGGCGGACGTGGTCGATAGACGCAAGGTGGGCACCCCGGATTCGCCGATGGTGGGCGCCACACTGATCATCAAGTTTTCCCACTAGTCGAAGCGCGCCAGCATGCACAAGCTCCGGGTGCTCGTCGTCGATGACAGTGCGTTCATGCGAACGGCGATTGCCCGCACGCTCGAGGCCGATGGGCGTTTCCAGATCGCCGGTCAGGCGCGCGACGGGCAGGAGGCGGTGGTCCTGGTCGAACGAACGCGTCCCGATGTCGTCAGCATGGATTTCAACATGCCCGGGCTCGACGGCGCCCAGGCGGCCCGGGCAATCGCGGACCGGTATGGCGTGCCCATCGTGATGCTCAGCGCCCACACTTCCGAGGGGGCTCGTGCGACGCTCGATGCACTGGCGGCGGGAGCTGTCGACTTCGTCACCAAGCCGGACGGGGAAGTGAGCGTGAATCTCGCGCTCATCAAGCAGGAGTTGTGCGACAAGCTCGTGCTTGCCGCGACCGCGAACCTGCGCGGTCCAGCGCCCGGGGCCGCGCCTCCGGATGGTCAGGCCCTGTCCAGCAGCTTCCGGGCCCGAGCTCGCTCCGTGCCTCGAGGGCTGAAGGTGGTGGCGGTTGCGGCGTCCACTGGAGGACCTGCCGCGCTCGCGACACTGTTGCCGCGCCTGGTCGTGCCTCCTGACGCGCTGGTGTTGGTCGTGCAGCACTTGCCGGCAGGATACACCGCGGCGCTGGCGCGCCAGCTGGCGGAAACGACGCCTTACCCGGTGTTCGAGGCTCGCGGCGGCGAGCGGCTCGAGGGGGGCGTGGCCTACGTGGCGAAAGGCGACTTCCACCTCAGCGTGACCTCGAGCGAACTGGTGCTCGACCAAGGTGCCACCGAACATGGCGTGCGACCGGCAGCGGACCGGCTGTTTCGTTCCGTCGCAGGCGTGTTCGGCGCGCGCGCAGTCGGTGTCGTGTTGACCGGGATGGGACGCGACGGGGCCGTCGGTCTCGCCGCCATCAAGGCGGCCGGCGGGTACACGATGGCTCAGGATGAAGCCAGCTCAGTGGTGTACGGGATGCCCAAGGCAGCGGCGCAAATGGGGGTGGTAGACAGCATTGCACCGCTCGGGCGTATCGCAACGCTGGTGAATCGGCTACTTTCGCCGCCACAGTGAGCCCGTCGAGCCAACCCGAGCAGCTGGAGGCACAAAGGAGCCTGTATCAGGAGCGCGAGCGGCGCTATGCCGCCGAGGCGCGCGCTCTCGGCGCGCGCTCTCGCTTGCTTTCGAATTTGCGCGGCCTGTCATTCGCGGTTCTGGTCGTTGCCGCCATTGCGGCGTTCGCTCAGGGGGCCTTCTTGCCGGCAGGGGCCCTAGCCCTGGTCGCTTTGGCGGCGTTCGTCGCACTCATCGTGTGGCACGGCAGGGTCATCTCCGCCGAGGATGACAAGCGACGCTGGGCCCGCGTCAACCGCGACGCCGAGCTGCGCGTCTCGGACGGTTGGCAGCGCCTGCCGGAAGATGGAGCGCGCTTCGTCTCCGAGGTGCACCCTTATGCGGGTGATCTCGACGTATTCGGTAAGAACTCACTGTTTCAGCGCGTCAGCGTGGCTCACACGCGCTACGGCCAGCAACGTCTGGCCGACTACTTCAGCCAGCCTGCTCCGCCAGGCGTGGTGCGTCAGCGTCAGAGCGCGGTGCGAGCCCTCGGCGATCAGCTCGACCTCAGGCAAGAACTCGAGGCCTCGAGTCTGGCGGTCGTCGAACGCCCCGTGGACGAGCAGGGGAAAGGCTCTGGCGCGCTCAAGGAGCCCCCCGATCCGGAACCGTTGCTGCGCTGGGCAGAGGGAGCGGCGGAGCTCTCGGGGCAATGGCTCGTCAGGCTCGGAGCGCGTCTGTTTCCCGTACTCGTGATCGTCGGGATCTTGCTGAATGTCCAGCTTGGCCTATCCCCCCTGGTCTGGCTCGTCCCATTCATCGGCAACTTCGTGATTCTCCTGCGGACGCGTCCGGTGACGGATCGGGTCTTCATGGCCGTTTCGGCGACGGAGGGCGCTTTCCTGCGCTACGGAGCGATGCTCGAGCTCTTGGAAAAATGCCAGGTGGACGCGGAGCTCATTCAGTCGTTGCAGAAGCGTCTTCTGTCCGGAGAGCAGCGCCCCAGCGTTGGTATGCAAGAGTTCCGCCGCAAGGTGGGTTGGTTCGATCTCAGGCACAGCGGGCTGGTGCACCCTTTCGCCGCGCTCTTCCTGCTCTGGGACGTCAACTGCGTGTTGGCCTTGGAGAGCTGGCAGGCGCGCTCGGGACGCGCCGCACGGGGTTGGTTCGAGGCGTTGGGTGAGTTCGAAGCGCTCTCGAGCCTCGCCGGTCTGGTACACGATGAGCCCGAGTGTGCCTTTCCCGAAATCGTCGAAGGCCGCACCTTGTTCGAGGCCAGCGCGCTCGGGCACGTCCTGATCGACCCGACCCGGCGCGTCTCCAATGACGTAGCGCTTTCGGAAGCAGGAACCGCGCTCCTCGTTACGGGCTCCAATATGTCCGGCAAGAGCACCTTTCTGCGCGCAATGGGCCTGGCTGCCGTGATGGCCTTCGCTGGTGCTCCGGTGGTAGCCCGTTCGCTCAGGCTGTCGCCCGCTCGCGTGTGCACCAGCATCCGCGTGAGTGATTCACTCGGGTCCGGCGTCAGTCATTTCTATGCCGAGTTGAACAAACTGAAGGCCGTGGTGGAAGCCACCAGCGGGTCGCTGCCCGTCTTCTTTCTCTTGGATGAGATCCTGCACGGTACGAACTCCAGGGAACGTCAGGTCGGCGCGCGGTGGGTCATTGGCGAGCTCCTGCAGCGTGGAGCGATTGGCGTCGTGACCACCCACGACATGGCTCTCTGTCAGTTGAGCGAGGAACTGATGACCCATGTCACGCAGGTTCATTTTCGAGAGAGCGTCGAGAACGAGCAGATGACCTTCGACTACAAGCTGAGGCCGGGGCCCGTCACGGCCGGTAATGCGCTTCGCTTGATGCGCCTTTTGGGTCTGAACGTGCCACTGCCGGAGTGACGGGAACCCCTGCGCCCGAGCTTTCTTAAACGTCGAACAGGTTGCCAACTGCACCCGGCCGTGCCTGCGCGACGCCTGCTGCCCGGTAGCTCTACTTCGTTGACTCAACGCGACAAACATCCTGTCTAGGCAGAGGCGACCACCTGGATTTCGACGCGGTCCTGAAGTTTCAGTGCACCCATCAGTGCCCGGTAGGGAGCGATGCCCCAATCCGAAGGCTGGATGCTCAGCGTTCCCGTATAGCCCGTGCTGCTCGGCTCGAGTGTGAAAGCCACTGGGTGCTGCTTTGCCAGAAGCTCCAAGGTGCCTGCGACGAGCACGCGTTCGGCTTCCCGATGAAAGCGCCCCGAAAAGATCCCTCGTGGGTAGCGCGAGACCTTCAGCACATCACGACGAACGTTACGCTCGATTTCGGCCCGCTTCTGCGCGTCGAGCACACTGGGGTCGAGCTGCCCATCGACCCATGCGCCCTGGACTTCGAGCGAAGCGGCGTCGAAGCTCACCTCCACGCTGGGCGAGTCCTCGCTCAGCTCGAACCGAGCGAGCTTGAACTCTACGTCGTGGGCAAGCCTCGAAAGCAGTGCGCCGCGTTCCCGAAAAACTCTCACCCGAATTTCCACTCGTCGATCGGTCACTGTTTCGCAGTAGAGCAGCACTCAAGGGGTGTGCGCAATGCTGCGGCCGCGTACGGCATCGCTGCTGGGATCCGAGGCGGCGCTGCCGGCGGCGCCCGCCGCTCCAGAGCGGCCGTCACCGCCGTCGGCATCACCGGAGGATTGAGTCGGCTTCGTGTGGCCGTCGCGCGAGCTGAATGACAACACCCGCTCAGTGCAGGCCGCTGTGAGCAGGCTCACACAGGTGAGAACGATGATTGCGGTTCGCGCCACGCCTGATTCCACCCTGGCGCACCGTGCGCCTCGCCTACCTTAGCAGTCTAGTGATTCTTTTCCAGCAGGGCGCGCGCGCGATCCCGGATCAGCGGCGTGGCCCCTCTCGCGGCGAGTCGCATCAAGACCGGGCGTGCCATTTCGAAGTTGCCATCCGCGACCCAGAGCTGCGCTCGGGTGAGGCTAGCCGCGTCGCGTGTCGCTGCATCCGGGCTTTTGCCGAGCTCACGCAACGCGAGTTCGGCTCCCTGGTGATCCTGCGCTTCGAGGGCCGCTGCAGCCCGCTCCCAAGCAGTCGGCGCGGGAAGGCGCGCTGCCGGGTCGGGAGCTGCCAGCAAGCCCGCGGGTACCGAGGGCGGCGGGGGGCCTGCGGAGTCTGGCGCGCCTGGCTGGGGCGGACCGGGTCCCGTGACCTCTTCGGAACTCGTGGGCCTCGCCGGGGGCTTGCTCGAGATCGACGATTGTCGAGCCTGCTCTGCGAGGGCTACGGCTGGCTTCGTCGTTGCGCGCTCGCGCACCGCAGCCGGGGGCGGGTGACGCGCGCTACTCGCGTCAGCGAACTCCTTGGGTCGCTGGGCCACGGGGCGCGTTTGGGTCGGCGAGGGTCCGTGACGGCGTGCGAACGGTGCCGACCCTAACCGCCCGTTCATTTCGGAGGATTCTCGGGGTGCCGCGCTGGCCGGATGCGTTCCGGAGCCGGAAGTGAGCACTTCGCGCAACAGGTTCGGCCACTTGGTGGCGGCCGCAGCCGCTGCCAGACTGCTCGTCACGACGAGCGCGAGCGCCAGGGACCATAACCTGGGGATTGGGCGGCGAGGAGCGGCGCGCAGCTGATAGCGTCGCCAGGCGCGTTCGACTTCCCGCCGCGGTGGACGATTCTCTTGCCAACAGCTTCGCATGCGCTCTAGCTGGCGCGGCTGTCTTGGTTCTCGTGCACGCTCAAGCACGGCCACTGGTTACCTCGTGGGCGTCTGAAGCGCCGAAGTAGGGGTCTCGGCGGAGCAGCTCCGCGAGCTGACAGCGCCCATCGCGCAGCCGCGACCGCACGGTCGCGGGCTTTGCGTCCAGAGCGCGGGCTACCTCGTTGACATCCATGCCCTCGAGATCGCACAGCACCACGGCGGCGCGCCGCTTTGTCGGTAGGCTCTGGATGGCTCGGCGCAGTCGCGTGTGGCGCTCGAACTGCTCGAGGCTCTCACTGGCGCTCGGAGCCAGGTGATGATGCGGATCCGGGAGCTCACCATCGTGGGTCAGAGTGAACCTCTTGAGCCAACGGGCGTACCAACGGCGCTGTTTGAGCAAGCTCTTGTAGCAAATTCCGTAGGTGAAGGTGCTCAGCTGGGATTGCCCGCGGAACCGCGGGAGCGCTTTGAGTACTTGCTCGAAAGCCATCTGCACGAGGTCGTCCAGCGCGGCGCCGGATTCGCAAGAAAGGGAGACCACCTGGCGATAAACGAGGGCGAACAGCTCCTCGGGGTCGGAATCCGGCGCGACCAACCACTCGCCGGATTCGGGCGCTCGATGTGCGCGCTCGCTGGCAGCGGAACTTTCCGGCGCCTCTGAGCACGGAGCCGCCGTAAGCGCGCGCGCCTGGGCCGCACCCCCCCGAGGGGAGGCTGGGCTCATGGCTGTCAAACGGCGCGCTCCCACGATTGTTGGATGGTCTCCTGGCAAGTCCGCTCGGACCTACGACGAGTTTGTACCCGCTAGGGACCCAAGTGGGCACTCGCGGGGCAAACTTTCTTTCGACTGCGCCACGCGCAAAATTGGCGTGGCGTGAGCGATGGCTTGCGACGCGCGCGGATGGGGAAACACTTGATCGCGTCGACGGGAACGCACCATGGGAGCCGCGAGCCTTACCACATTGCTGCTGTCACACGCCTCGCTGGCGGTCGTGGTGGGCCTCGACTGCCCGACGCTCGACAGCAAGGACAGAGCTGCGCTCGAGGTGAGAGCCCGGGCCGAGCTCGAGGCGCTCCAGGTCGATCGGCAAGCGCAAGTCGTATGCGCTGCCGAAAGCGTGCGGGTGAGCCTGAGGGCTCCCGACGGAACCGAACAAACTGTCGTCCTGCGGATGCCGTCTGGAGTGCCGCGTGTGGACGATGTTTTAGCTGCGTTGGCCGGCTTGCTGCAGCCCGCCCGCGAGGCAACCGACGCGGGCGTCGACCCTGGCTCGGCCAGCGCTTCGAGCTTTGGCGCCGTCCCGAACACTCCGCCAAGCCGGGTGGCTACGAACGAGGCGGTCGGCGAAGCGCCTGGTGGCCTGGCCGTCAACACGCCCACCCACGTTTGGCAATCGGCCCCCTCGGTCGCCGAGAACGTAGAGTCGGCGCCCCGAGTGCGGTACGAAAGTGTCGGCGGGGCCGCCGCCGAGGCGTATGACAATGCCTCGCTCGAAGGGCGCACCCCCGTTCCTCGGCTGACTGGATGGGGTGTAGCGGTGGGCAGCCAAGCCGAAGCGTGGTCCCACGATGCGATCGCGGTGGGACCGACCTTGGGTGTGTTCGCGCCCTTCGCCAGACTGCAGCTCGGTCTTCAGGCGACACCCGGGACCAGGCGCGGGTTTTCCGTGCGCGTCGTTGAATCAGCTCTGGCTTACGAATACACCCCGGCGTCGCTCAGCAGTCTGACGGCAGTCGCCGCGGTGAGCATGAATGCGTTGTGGGTCAATGCCGAGCTGGATGCCTCGCCACGTAGAAAGACCACCTACTTCCCCGGCGCCTGGCTTGCGCTGCGCGTCTCCGCCCCGCTGTCACGCGTGTTTTCGCTGCGTGCCGGACCGCTCGTGCAGTACTTTGGTCGCTCCATCGTGGTCGAGCTCGACAAACGCGAAATGCTCGGCGTGGGCCCCTGGGTGTTCGGGGGCGGAGTCGAGCTCAACGCCCTTTTGTGAGGGGCACCACGAAGATCGTCGCCGTCGAGTGCTCAACTGGAGCGCGTCCGGGAACTCAACCACACAGATGCGGTTGTTCGTCCTTGGCCTGGTCGCAGGCCTGCTTACTGGGTGCGCGCATGCGCTGGTTGCAGGGCCCTCTTCACCCGAACGATTGACCGTGACCCTGGCGGGGGTCGAGTCGAAAGAAGGCTGTTGCGGCGTGGTCGTGGGGCCGTCGCTCGTCATCACGGCAGCACACTGCTTGGTCGGTGAACAGCACGAGTCGGTTCGGCTGAAAAACTCCGACGCCGAAGAATTCGAAGGGTCGCTCGCATCCAGCGATCCTGGATCGGACCTGGTACTTCTGAAGACGGAGCACCGCTTCGCGGCCTCCGCGGTACTGCGAAGTGGCCCGATCGGTGAACTGGAACCCCTGAGCTCGGTGCGCATGGGCCGGCAGGTGAGTCCGCGCCGCGAGTCAGCGCGCGTGATCGATTCGAATTGGTTTTACTGGATGCTTCTGGACTTAAAGGTGCAGCGGGGAGCGAGTGGTTCGGGGATCTGGGATGCGCGTGGCCGGCTTGCTGGCATCGTCCTCAGAAGGCGCAACGGTATGACCGAGGTTGCGCGAGCGGTGCAGGTGGCAGGACTGGTCTCGCTCGCGGGCGCGGGCTCCTGAACGTAAGTCCGCCCCGGGGCTTACGGTCCGCTGCAGTCCCGCGGGGAGGGCGGAGCTTCCTTTCCACGAAGCGGTCCGAACCGCCCCCGACGTCGCTTTCAATATCGACTGCAACTTCACAAGGACGCGGCCGGGGCGGTGCGCCACTTGGGCAGGCCGGACCGTTGGCTCCCGCGCATCCGGCGCAGGTACCTTTCCCCACAGACAGCTATAAGGTAATGAAATCAGCTGGAATTTATGGTGGGTGGCAACTTGACGATTGTCTCCGGACAGCGGTATCTTTTTCTGTTGACGATTTGCATGAAAAAGTCGCCTAAAAGCATGCCCCACGAGGGCACGTTCCGGTGGTAGTCACGACGCAGACCGAGGTGAACCCTTCGCGACGCCGAACCCGTCCCAGACCGCTCACGGCAGCGCTCTAGAAGTAAGCAAGCCTTGAACGATTTCGACGAAAAGACGCGCGTCACTCAGGTGGTTCAACGCCAGCCGTCCGAGCCTGGTGAGACCAACGACTGTCTGGTGATCATCTATAGCAGTGAGCCAGGGCTCTTGGGCAAGCGATTCGTGCTCGACAACAGCACCGTGCGAGTGGGGCGCGGGGCCGACAACACCATCGTGCTCGAGGGTGACAGTGTGTCACGGCGCCACGCGCACTTCGAGCGGCGCAGTCGCGAATGGTACGTGGTCGACGATGGTTCCACCAACGGCACTTACCTGAACGAAGATCAAATCGTTCGAGAATCCGCCCTGGGCAATGGCGACCGGATCAAGGTTGGGCCCACGATTCTGAAGTTCCTTTCCGGTGCCGACGCCGAAGCCAAGTACCACGAAGAAATCTACCGCATGACCATCGTGGATGGTCTGACACAGATTCACAACAAGCGTTATCTGCACGAAGAGCTGGAGCGAGAGGTAGTCCGCGCACGGCGGCACGAACGTCCTCTTTCGGTGCTCATGTTCGATATCGATTTTTTCAAACGTATCAATGATCAGTACGGTCATCTGGCGGGCGATTACGTGCTGCGCGAGCTGGCGCGCGTCGTGCAGGAACGCATCCGGCGCGACGAGGTCTTCGCGCGCTACGGCGGCGAAGAGTTTTCGATTGTGTTGCCCGAGACGCCGCTGGAAGGAGCACTTTCGTTGGCGGAGAGCCTACGTTCGAAGATAGCGTCGCATCCGTTCGTGTTTCAAGGAGAGCGCATTCCCACGACCATCAGCATTGGCTGCGCGCAGCTGTCCGACCAGGGTGGCGGGCAGGAATTGATTCAACTTGCCGACGAAAAGCTGTACGAAGCCAAGCGCTCGGGACGTAACCGCGTGTGCGGGTGAAGAACGGCCGAGCGTTCCTCCTTCGGAGTACCCGTGGGCTTCAGCGAAATACCTCCGCCTCCCGAGAAGAACCCGGGCAACGACATGCCCGTACTGCGCGTTCGCCCGCCCGGTCCGCAGTCGCGCACCTGGCTGACCAGGCTGCGCCGTGCCTCGGCGCCCATGGGGCCACGCCCGGTCCCGGAGCTTGCCGCAGTCAAAGCGGACGTGGCAAAGGGGGCCATCGTATTCAGTACGGGCCTCGGTTCCAACATCATCGATGTCGACGGCAACCGCTACGTGGATCTAGCTCAAGGTTTCGGGGCGCAATTGTTGGGGCACCGACACAAGAACATACTCCGGGTTCTCGAATTGCAGTCAGCGCGCCTGTTTCAGGCGATGGGAGATGTCTACCCGTCGGACGCGAAGATCGGACTGATGGAGCGGCTCATGGAGCTTTATCCAGCGCCCGCCAAGGGGATTCTCGGACAGTCCGGTGCGGACGCAGTCAGCGCGGCATTGAAGACAGCCGCCCTCTTCACGGGGCGACCGGGAGTCGTCGCCTTCCAGGGCGCCTACCACGGGCTTTCGTACGGTCCGCTCGCGGCCTGCGGCCTACGCGAGAGCTACCAGCGGCCTTTCGCGGCGCAGCTCAACCCCCACGTGGCTTTCGCTCCCTTCCCGGGCGCAGCGGGCGAGGCTTCCCGTAGCCTGGAACGCGTTCGCGAGCTGCTGCGTCAGGGTTCGTTCGGCGCGATCTCTGATCGAGCCCATCATGGGGCGCGCTGGCGTGGTGGAGCCACCAGAAGGGTTTCTGTCCGGGCTGTACGAGATGGCGGAGGAGCAAGGGGCACTGCTGGTGGCCGACGAAATCTGGACCGGGCTCGGCCGTAGCGGCGCCTGGCTGTACTCCGCACAAGCTCGGGTGGTGCCGCATCTCGTGTGCCTGGGCAAGGGGCTCGGAGGCGGGTTACCGCTCAGCGCATGCATCGGGCAGGCGAGTGTCATGGACGCCTGGTCCCAAGATTCCGAAGTCGTGCACACTTCGACCTTTGCAGGTGCGCCCCTCGCCTGCGCGACCGCGTTGGCACTGCTGGACTCGTTGAGTCGCTACGGCTTGCCCGAGCGCTCGCGCCGCGTCGGGGAGCGTTGGCTGAGCGAATTGCGCGAAGTGGTCGCTGGGCATGCTCTGGTGGAGTCGGTGCGGGGTAGGGGCTTGATGATCGGCATAGAGGTCGCTCCGCGCTTGATCGGAGGCGCCGTGACGCTTCAGCGCTTGCTGCTGACGCGTGGCTACCTGACCAGCACCGGGGGCGGCGCGCGTGAAGTACTGATCTTGACCCCCGCGCTGAACGTGGATGAAACCTTGCTGGGTGGTTTCAGCACGGCCCTCGCCGAGACGCTGGCCCTACTGGGCGCCTAGAAACCAGGGGAGTTGAGTACGTCGGCGGATCCGGTGGCGGCGGGCGGGCTCGATGGGACGCTGCTGTTCGTCTCCGGCTGCTCTGCCAAGCGCAGGGCGGCAGTCGAGGGATCGAGTGGCGGTTTTCGCGACGCGGGTAGGGATGATCGGGCTCGTGCGCCGTTCAGCGCGCCCGCACGTTTCGGAGCACGGCTCGAACCGGCTGGGTCGAGCTCCCGATCGACCGCAGACTGCTGAGCGGGTGGCTGCTTGGACTCGGTCTCGTCTGCTGGTCTCGTCTGCTCTTGCTCGATGGGGGGCGGTGCCAGCGAGCGCTCTCGAGCGAGCGGGGCGGCGCGGAGCGGCGCGGGGCCCTGGGCGGCTGGTTCGGGGTCTCGTGCGACCAGGACGCCGGCCAGGACGCCCGCGATGACCCACCCTCCGGCTCCAAGTGCCCACAAGAAGAGGTTCGGCTGCCCGCCAGCAGCTCTCAGCTGCGACGGGGAGAGCCGGGCGCGCGCCGGCTGAGTCGTTTCTCGATGCGATGAGATCTTCGGTTCGAGCATGCCCTGGGACAGGCCCGTCGCCACCACGACCGCGGGGGTGTGGCCCAAGCTTGCGCCCTTGGCCACGGGCTCATCGGGTGCTGGTGGCCGGCCCGCTGCCGGGCGTGGCGACTGGGCAGCACCCGAGCGCGGTTCGGCAGAGGCGCCCTTCGCCTCTCCCCGCTGAGGCTTGGGCGCCCCCGAGCCGTTGGGCTGGGCGCTTGCGGGACGCGAAGCGGGTTCGGCTACGTTGTTGTTCGGTGCCGTCGCTGTGGTGTCGGACTCGGCGCATTCCGCGTCCGTTGAGCTGCCCGAGACTGCGGATGCGGAGGGCTGCTCTGGCGTGGGCCGCGCACCGACTTCGTCACCGGGTTCGCATTTCCGGGCGACGTGTGGTGATGACTTCGGTGGACGCTTGAGTGGCGGGCTGGCGGTTCTGGTCATCGGTTTCTTCAACCACCTCGCCAGGGCTGGCAGCTGCGTCACGGACTGCCACTCCTTCATGCCTTTTTGCCAGGCAAAGGCCTTGGCCGTGACTCTTCCGGATTCGAGCTCCGAAGTCAGCTGTTCTTGGCTCAGCTCGCGGGGAGCGTTGGCGCCTTCACTGACCAGCCAGGTTCGCCCCCGGGGCTTTTGGCCCACCTTCATCAGCCGAGTCGCCTCGTCCTCCAGATCGGGCTCGAGGTTTGGTTCGGACAAACCGGTGAGCGGAGGGGGCAAGCCCGGCTGCCGTGCTCGGCCGACGACAGGGCTCGACACGTTGGCGGGCGTCACCAGGATGCGGGTGTCTTCGTCCTCGTCGGCGTCGCGCATGTCGGTCGAGCTACTCAAGGGGACCAAAGTAGAACTTCGCCCGTCTGGCCGCAACTGCCACAGCATACTCTTCCTGGCCCTGTGCGTTTGCCCGGCAGGCCTGCAACAGCGGGAAATAAACCAGCAAATCGACAGTGGATGCCACGAGCTGCCGCCTGCGAACCCACGCAACCAGGTGCGCTCGGCTCCAGTCAGTCGGAGGCGCGCCATTCGCCGGTTTTCAGCTAGACTCAGCCAGTGAGTGCATTGGCGACAGCCACGCTCGGGCGAGCGGTGGCCTCGGGTGACGATGGCGTCGATCTCGCGACCCGCGCGGTTTGCTACGCCTGCTTTCGACCGCGCGCCCAATGCTATTGCGATACGTTGTGTCGGCTCTCGAACGCCACCCGAGTGGTGTTGATCCAACACCCCCGCGAGACCTTCCATCCGCTCGGCACGGCGCGCATCGTGCTTCGTGGCCTCGAACGGGCCGAACTCGTGGTGGCCCGCGGCCGCGCCCTGGTCGACAGGGACCCAAAGGCTCTATTTCCGCCGGGTACGGCGCTGCTCTATCCGGGAAGTCGAGCGCGAAATCTTGCTCACACGCCGGCATCCGACCGACCGAGCACTCTGGTGTTGCTGGACGGAACCTGGCATCACGCGCGCACTCTGTACCGTGACATCCCCGCGCTTCGTAGTCTTCCGCAGTTTCAGTTCGAGCCAACGCGCCCGACCGAATACCGAGTGCGCAGGGAGCCCAAGCGGCACTACGTGTCGACGGTCGAAGCCGTGGCGACGGCGCTCGAGCTACTCGAGCCCGGCGTATCGTATGCGGCGCTCTTGAAGCCATTTCGCCGCATGATCGATCTCCACCTCGTCGCCACCGCCAGGGCTCCACGCAAGCCCCGTCACCGCGCGCAGCGACCCCCGTCGATCCGTGCGCTGCCGCGGGCATTGGCGGAGCATTTCGTCGGCGCGGTCGTCGTCTACGCGGAAGGCGCACGGCCGGTCGGAGCCAAGGGCCCGGCGCGTCACGAACTGGTCTACTGGACCGCCAAGCGACTGAGTGACGGCTGCGTCTTTTCCGAGTTCGTCGGGCTCGCGCGGCCCACTTGCGAGCAGTTGGGCCACATGGGGGTAGCGCCTTCCGACCTCGAACGCGGGCGGCCTCTCGAAGAGCTGCGCGCGCGCTGGCGCGCATTCCTGAAGCCCGGCGACGTTGCCCTTGCCTGGAACGAGAGCACCATCGAACTAATGCAGCAGTTGTGTACGCC
This sequence comes from uncultured delta proteobacterium, assembly GCA_963809955.1. Taxonomy (GTDB): domain Bacteria; phylum Myxococcota_A; class Polyangia; order Polyangiales; family Polyangiaceae; genus JAICQQ01. The sequence goes on along the minus strand of CAWELQ010000017.1, from coordinate 870,438 downwards.
CCTGCCCAGCGTGTGCCTGAAAGCGGCGTACCGGGGGTGGCGTGGCGAAAGAGCGCAACCCGGGGCGCTCGAAGCGGTGGTGCGGGCCGAAGGGTTACACGTGGCGCGGGTGCCCTTGGCAGGCCGGGCCGGGGAGCGATTGGGGCATGCCGAAGCCGTCGCAAGGGCGCTCCACGTCGCAGGCGAAAGTGCTTCCGGTTGAGGGGCCGCGAGCGATCGTATCGCCACGCCCACAATCCCGAGCTTCTCGCCTCCGAACGGGCGACAATGAAGCATGCGTTTTTCGAGCGGTGTGCAAACGCGATTCGCATGGTGCTCGATCGTGGCGATTGCGGTGTTCAGCGCTCGAGCGCGTGCCTTGCCCGGCGTGTGTGTGGGAAGCGGCGCGACGCGTCCCGTGGTGCACACCACGCACGTGGTGATGATGCAGCACGAGGACGTGAGCGTCGTGACCATCATGGCGGACTACGAGGGGCCGCTCGAGCCCTTCGCACTGGTGCTTCCGGTTCCGCAGGATGTCAGCGTATCGCGTTTGCGCAGCGTCAAGCACGAGTTCATCAGTCGTGTGGAGGAAGTGAGTGCACCGCGCTTTCACGAGTTCTGGGAAAAGGACCCTTGCGTCCCCGGCGAGCCGGAACAGGCCTGGGAAGAGAAGATCCCGGTCAAGGGCCGCGGGTTTCTGACGCCGCAAATGCTACCTCCCCCGGACGACAGCTATGCCGTTTCCAACGAGATCAGCGTTCCCGAGAAGCCGATCTTCAAGGGGGCCGAGGGCGAGTTCCGCTACACTCTGCTCAGGCCCAAGGGGAGCTCCGCGCTTCGGGCATGGCTCGAGGGCAAGGGCTACCATCCTGGAGCAGAGCAGATCGCGGCTCTCGAACCGTGGCTGGGGGGTCATGGGCAACTCTTGGTGGCGGAAGTCACCGTCGGCCATGCGGAGCTGATCGACTCGCAGCGACTACAGCTTGGAGGCATTCGCTACTGGACCCAAGCGCCGCTCGAGGCACTTCCCGTCAGGCTCGGTTTGACGAACCTCGAGGGGCACCAAGATCTGTTCATCTACATGCTGCACCGTCAGCTCGGCTTTCGGGCGAAGAACTACGGAAATGTGATGGCTGCCACCAACGTTGCGATCCGGTCGGAATTGGCGTCGCGGCTCGGCGTACTCTATAACGCCTTGTTCGACCTCAGCGCGCAAAAGCACCCGCTTTCCTTCGTGACCGAGTTCGCGGGTTCGACCGCTGGTTGCGGTGAGCCGTGTCCCAATGCGCCGCTCGAGTTGCGCGAACTGATGACGCTCGGGGGTGATGTGCTCGAAGCGCGCACCACGTCTGCTGCCGAGCGGGCGCCCGAGCCCGCTGCCGAAAGCGACGCTGAGCTCCAGAAACTCGAGACGAAGTGGCAGGCGCTATCTCCTGGCGATGCCGCAGAGGCGCGTCGTCAGCATCGAGAGCTTCAGCGAGAGCTCTGGCGACGTCGCGCACTGGAGAAGCGCCAGACCTATGTGCTGACCAGGCTGCACTATCGATACGCGAAGGGGCAGCTTCCCGAGGACGTCCAGCTCGCCCCCGTCCGGGGACACTTCGAGGGAGGCTACGGCATTCCACGCGGTCCGGGCGCCACGCTGAGCGGCGTCACGAAGCCAGCGCCCACCACGGCATTCCAGGTACGTTTCTTCGCGGCCCACCCGTGGCAGGGTAGCCTGGAGTGCAGAAAACCCGAGCGCTGGCGTTGGGGCAAGCGCTGGTCGTCGCATTCGCAGCAGTGGCGCAAGGTACGCGCGGCCCGCGACCTGCCTCGCCTGGGGCGCGACCCGGCCTTGTTGCGGGCCGCCCTGACCGCGCCTCTGCCTGCCCTCGGGCTCGAGGCAGCGCCTCGCCCCGAACCCGCAAGGTCCACGCCGCGTCAGGCGCCCCACGCCAAGGTGGGAGGTTGCTCCGCGTCCCCTGGATTTTCGGCGCGACCAGGCCCGAGTTGGGTCTTGTTGCCACTTCTCTTTTCGTGGGTCCGAGGCGAGAGGCGACCACGACGCGATCGAATCGGGCGGGGGAGCCCACGCGGTCGAAGGCTTCAGTTGCATGAGACAACGCCCCGCGACAGCTTCCTGGTCGAGCCCATTTTAGAAGCACCGGCAAGGCTCGGAACCGCACATCGGTCGAACTCGTCGCCGCGGTCGACTTCCACCTTCGCACGCGTGAGCGGTCGTCTACGGCCGCTGGTAGTTGTCGGAGCAGTCGTGATTCTCGCCGCCGGCACCCTGTCAGGATTGCCGTCTGTCACGCCAATGCCGAGCGCCCGAGCGGCCGCCGCTGAGCAGTCCCAAGTCCGCCGCAAACCCAATACCGACCAGCAACCAACCCAAGGGTGAGACCGCACCCGGCTGGCCGAGCGAGTTGTGTGCGTAGGCAAACGTCAGTGTGGTCATTGGTAGAAAAAAGAAGCCTAAGACCGGCCAGTACCATTGCTCGTAGGCACGTTCGAAGTAGTTGCCGCCGAAGAGCCACACCAAGAACACCGCCAAGCGCGGGAAAGCGACTGCCAGGCATCCGACCAAACACGGCATGCCGGCAGTTTAGGCGTAGTCTTCGGCCGAGAGTAACGAAATCAGTTGTCGGCAACTGGCGCGTGAAAGTTGCTGGTCCGAGAAAACTGCTCGGTATCGACTCTCTCCCATTGCGAACGCTCGAATCCGCTCGAGGTCCGGTCGTGTCGGCGCCGCCAGTACACCGACTAGAATGCACCTACATCGGCTTGGACGGGCCGGTTGCCGCCACCACGAAGACCGCTCGCTGACGCTGCGCCAATTGCGCTGGAGCGGCGACCGCTGCTGCGCTGGAAGCGATGCCGTGCGGCTGCTATGCTGGACAGAGCGTGCCCGCGGCAAACGCCGGCCGTCTTGCCCAACAATGGACCAGGTTGGAGATGATGATGCCGGATTCTCAGTGGACTACGATACGTCCACCTCCACGCTGCGTGTGCGAGGCTGGGGATTCTGGGCTCCGGACGTCGCCCTGCAGTTCGGATCGATCGTCAACGGCCTTCTGCAGACCCACGCGGATGTGACGACCCTGATCATGGACTTGACCAAGCTGAAGCCCATGCGTGACGAGGGCCAAGAGTCTTTCGGGGTACTGGTAGCAAGCCTCAGGCGCAAGGGTGGCCCTCACCTGACCATCTCGACTAACAGTCACCTGACCAAGCTCCAATTGCTACGTATAGTCGCGGAGCGGGGTGCAGGTGGCAATGGTGCGTTTTACGTGACCCTAAACGGGTAGAGGAGGATGAAATGAAGAATGAGGAGGAAGCCGCGGAGGCCGCCCTCGTGCGGTTTTACGAGGCCATCGAGGCGATTGTGAGCGGACAGGGGCTCGAGCCCATGGAGAATGCCTGGTGGCACGACGACCGCGTCACCGGTGGCCACCCGAGTGGGGAATGGGCACAGGGTTGGGAGGAGGTGTGGGCGACGTGGCAAGTGTTCGGCTCCTTCGGGCGACACGACCGTGCCGGTAGCAAGGTGGAATCTCTGAAGGTCCATGTCTATGGTGATATTGCCTACGCGACGGTGCTCTTTCGTGCCTCTCCTGCCTGGGGAGCCGAGACGTTGGCGTGCACGAACGTCCTTCAGCGGCGAGACGGGGTCTGGAAGATCATTCATCACCATGCCGACAAGTCCCCCGCAATGGCCAAGGCGCTCGAGGAAATGATCGCGCAAGGCTGACGGAAGGCTGCCCTGACCGAGAATCAGCCTCGGTCATTTCAGAACATTCGCATGTCCCAGATCGCAAGTCCGAAAGCGCTCGGATCGACCGCGGTGAACTCGATCTTGATCACAGCCGCGAAATCGGGTGTAGCGTCCTCGGGAGTATCACCCGAGGGGACCAGATCCGCGAAGTGGACGCTTCGAGATGCCTGCGCGCCGGCCGCCGCTGGAATCGTCGTGCCGAACGCCCGGCTCTCGGTCATGTGAACGATGACCCACACCTCGTCGCCTTCCATCTGAACCGTGAACCCATCGTAGCTGCTCAGGTCGACGGGCGCCTCGTCGCTCTTGAACGCTACCCCGAGCCCGGCGTAGCTGCACGAGGTGTCGGTCGACTCGCAGCCCGCGGTGATCCATGCCGCACACGAGGTCGAATCGGAAAAACCGCTCGGAGCCGAGCCTGCTCCGATACCGCTGGTGGGGGCCACGTTCACGTCATCGTCGCCGAAGGTGTACCAGGAGCCGTCTCGCCCGGCGACCACCGAGACCTTGCCGTCGCAGCTCGAGAAGTTGTCGATGATGGCGGCGTCGCTCACCTCGCCAGCGCCACCGCCCGTCGAAGACCCGCCGTCCGTGGTGGTGGTGGTGCCGCCGCACCCCGTGTTGGTCGTTCCCCCGCCAGAGCTGGTGCTGTCGTTGCTCGACGCGCCCCCCGAACCCCCGGATGCCGCTGTGCACACACCGGACATGCACACCAACGAGCCGTTGCATGTGTCGTTGGGGAAACAGTCGCAGCCGGCATCGCCGGTTTCACAGCTGCCTCCGCCGCCGGCACCGCCAGGTGCGCCGCCGGTGCCTCCCGAACTTCCATCGGACGATGAGCCGCCGCTCGAGGTGGACGAGCTCCCGTCGCCGCCGCTCGAGGAGCCACCGCTTCCATTCGAGGAGCCACCGCTTCCATTCGAGGAGCCACCGCTTCCATTCGAGGAGCCACCGCTTCCATTCGAGGAGCCACCGCTTCCATTCGAGGAGCCACCGCTTCCATTCGAGGAGCCACCGCTTCCATTCGATGAATCAGAACTGGATGGGCCTGTCGAGCTTACGTCCTCGTTGCTGACGCACAGGCTCGACAGACACTTGAGCGATCCGTCGCATGTATCGTTGGCGTAGCATTGGCAGCCCTCACTTCCTTCGGCGCAGCTATCTTCCGAGCCGCCGCCCGAGTTGCATGCAAATGCCGACAGCAGCAGTGCGGTGGATGCGGCGAGTGTTACACGGGGCCAAGCGAGAAATCGGAAGTGTCGTCCAAGCATAGCCGACGAGCATAGCGAAGAGCGCTTGCTCGAGGCAACCGCTACGGTTTCGCGAGGCCGCAGTTTTGCGTGCAACTCGACGTGCGTTGGTACTTGGTCTTACATGTCCGTCACTCGTGGACACTACGTCTCACCGGTCGACTCGGTCTGCCTCGCACATGTTGCGCGGAGGACGTCGGACTTCTCATGGGCACGGCCGTGCGCTCTGACCTCGCGTCACATCCAACGGTACTGAAATCGCATGCGCTTTGGCGGATTCGCACCGAGGAGCGGTCCTCACGGCCCGCTCCGACTCCACACTCGCCGCGGATTTTCCGTGGTTTGAACGAGTGTCCGACACCGTCGACGCCCGCCGTGTCACCAATCCTCCCCGGGACCGGCCGGCGCGAGTACACTCCGGGGCCATGCGCTCGGGCATTTTCTTCCTCGGGCTCGTGTTTGCTTCCGGCTGCGCTGGTCGAGACCCGCAGCAGCCCAAGGAGCCCGTGAGCCCTGCACCGTCTCCTTCACCCCTGCCGGTTGCGAGCGCGACTCCCGCAGGATCCGCCTCCGCTTCCGCTCGGGGAGACGACCCTGGAGTCGAGCGCAATGCTGGCAAGCCGAGGCCGTCGGTCACAGCGCGGTGGCGCTGCGACAAGCCCGGGTGCAAGGCGAACGACTGGCTGGGGGCCGCAGTCCCGTGGCCCTCGTGGGCAGCCTATCACGACAATGGACGTTCCGGTGACAACTTCAGGGCCGTGTACTCGGAACACGGCGAACCAATCTACCCCTACATGGGAGCATGGGCAGACGGCTGTGAGGTCACGGCGATCCTGGGAGTCGTGCTGATCATCGAATGGGAGCGTGGCACGGACGACTGGCGAGAGACCCGACTCGAGCCAGGCGAGAGGCACGTCATTCATCTCACGCCGCCCGAAAACGGAGCGATGCTCGAGACGGTGGACAACGGATCGAACTTCAGCGTTCTGCTCGAGAACTGCGAGCCCGAGAGTCTTCAGAACTAGCGCTTGCTGGGCCGGCATCGGCGGTGCCGTTGGCTCTGGGGTCTCTGGTGATAGCAGCAGCCGCCACCCGGTGTGGACAAGCTATGGCTCCACTGTGGTCAACGCGTGGGGGCTGGGACTACAAACCTTCTCACGGCATGAGATGACGACCCATCTGAAGGCTGTAGCGGGAGCGCGGGAAGTTCGAGCACGGCGACACATTTCATGATTCGAGGGCGGAGGGGGTGGGCAGTCGCCGCGTTGGCTGCTACGTGTGCCCCTCTTGGTCATGGCAGTGCCGGCGCGTTTTCAGCTTCGACCTTATCAGCGGGCTGCCGTGAATGCGGTGCTGCGGCGCTACCGCGACGGGGGGAAGCGTCGCATGCTTTTGTACTTGCCCACGGGCGCGGGCAAGACGGTGATTGCCACCTTCATCATCAAGGCGCTACGCGAGGCGGCGCCACTCGGACGCACGCTGCTCGTGGCACACCGGCGCGAAATCCTGGACCAGACGGCGGCGACGCTGCGGCGGCATCTGCCCGAACTCCGGGTGTGTGTGGAGCAGGGCGCGCGGCGCGGTGACGTGGATGCCGACATCACAGTTGCGTCGGTGCAGTCGCTGGTACGGCGCAAGGAGCGCTACGCGCCCGATAGCTTCAGTCTCATCATTTGTGACGAGTGCCACCGAGCGCTGGCGCCGAGCTGGGAACAGGTGCTCGACTACTTCGGCAGCTGCGCGGGCAGCGAAACGCTGCTGCTCGGCATGACGGCTACGCCACGTCGCACCGATGGGCGTTCGGTCGAGCAAACCTTCGGAGAGACGGCGTTCGAAATCTCGCGCACCGAGCTGGAGGACCTGGGCTACCTGGTGCCGATGCGCTACTTCACCGTTCAGGGTGATCTGCGGCTGTCGGGCGTGAAGCTGGCGGGGGGAGATTTCCAGATCGGGGCGCTGTCACGGATCATGGATACGCCGGCACACCGAGCACTGGCCGTGAAGGCCTGGCTGGAGGCGGGCAAGAACAAGCGCACCATCGTGTTCTGTGCCGGGGTGAAGCATGCCGCGCACCTGGTGGAAGACTTTCGCTCGCTCGGCGTGAGCGCCGACAAGATCGATGGCAAGACGCGGGATCGCGAAGGGCTGCTCAGTCGCTTTCAACGGGGCGAGGTGCAGGTGTTGACCAACTACGGTGTCTTGACCGAAGGCTTCGATGACCCTGGCGTAGCTTGCATTTTGATGGCGCGGCCCACGACGTCGCCTCTCGTGTACACTCAGTGCATCGGGCGCGGGTTGCGTTGCGCGCCCGGCAAGACGGTGTGCACGGTGATCGACCTGGTCGATCGCTCCACACATCAGCTGCAGTACGGGGCGACGCAGATGGCGGGCTTGCCCAAACACTGGCGCTCGCGCGGAGGCGACCCGTTCCGCCAGGCGGCTTCGCTGCAAGGTATCAAGGTTACGAGCCCCGAGGCGTTTCTACGTCTTCGCGAAGCCGAATCGCTGCGGGATGTGCAGAGCATCTTGATGAGCTTGCCACCCAGCGTGGTGGTGGCCGGGCTCGACGGGGAGGCAGTGCCGCGCTACGAGCGCGCGATTGAGCCGTGCAGTTCCGCACTCGCCCAGCGCCGCGCGGGCGAACTGCTGAAGCAGGCCGGCGCCCTCGGCACGCGTGTGACGACGGATGAAGACGGGCGACTCAGGGTGGCCTTTCGCAACGCCGAGGTGGACAACGAGCGCTTCGCTTACTTGAAGTGGCACATCGAAGAAGCGACCGGCGCGGCGGTCGAGTACGACCGCCGAGGGCTACGCCCTGCCAGGCGGAATCCACGCGCCATGCTGCGCTCGATGCTGCCCGAGGATTGCCGTATCGAGACGTTGCAGCGTCAAGGGGATGGCATCCGAGCCACGGTGATGGGGCTGTCTGCTCGCGACCTCGAGAATATCGCGTTCGAATTTCAGCAGGCGTATGGCCTGAACCTGGATATCAGAGGCCAGATGGCGCTGTTCTGAGCGGGGGGCTCGCGCTCGACGCATGCACCCGAATAGCATCGACGTCGTCAGTAGGCGTCCGGGCCCGCGCGCAGCCCTGGTTGGATCTTCAAGTCGAGGGAGGGGACTGCCTGCGTGTCGCCCGCGAGGTAGGCATAGCGTGCCAGGTTCTCGATCACGTGTTCGACATAGCCGCGTGTCTCACGATAGGGGATGCGCGCCACGAAGACATCCAGGTCGAGCTGTTCGCCGCTTTCGAGCCAGTGGCTTACGGCTGCCGGTCCGGCGTTGTAGGCGGCGGCTCCCAGGGCGATGTTTTGCCCGAAGGTGTCCAACACCTGCCTCAGGTAGTACGCGCCGAAGCGAATATTGTGGGCAGGGATTTCCAGCAAGCGTGGGTCGTAGTCTTGACCGAGCGTGGTCATCACGCGGCGCGCGGTGGGTTCGATCAGTTGCATCAGACCTACGGCCTTGGCGGGAGATACCACGCGCGGCCGGAAGCCGCTTTCTTGCCGCATGACGGCGTGCACCAAATGCGCAGGCAGGTGGAATTCCCGTTCTGCCTGATTGACCGCTGTTGCGTACGGGTGCGGGTACACGCAATCCCAAAGCCAGCGCGTTTGCGCAGTGGGGGGCTTGGTCAAGAGCGTCCAGCGCGCCGCTTGCTGACCCACGCGGTAGCGACGGGAGGCCACGCTGAGTGTGGAGTACGCTTGGCACAGGCTCTCGTATTGACGGGGTGCGTGCTTGGCTCTGAGCTGCGACTCTTGGTCTTCCAATTCTTTCTCGGCCAATTCGTCGAGCCCGACCTTGGCAAGCAACCTGATCTTCTTCGGTAGCTCCACTCGCAGCGGTTCGGGCTGGGTGGTCCGTTCGGTGGCCGGCATGGGGGGCGGGGGCGTTTCACCCAAGAGCTCGAGACGCCGCTGTGCGGCCAAGGCGGCGAAGGTCAGCGGCGCTGTGTCGATCAAAGCGCGAAGCTTCTGGATGGCCTCTTGCTTCTTGTCCGCGCCCACGAGCGCTATCGCTTCCAAGAGCCCGTAGCGTGTCTTCAGGCGCGGGTTGGTTTCGCTTTTGAGCAGTCGTTGAAAGCCGGTGAGGGCCTTTTCGTAGTCCTTCTGAGCCAGCCGCGTCACTGCCAGCTCGTAGCGAGCGGTCTTCCGAAAGCGCCCACCCTTCGAATAGCTGACGAGGTAATGGTTGTAAGCTTTCGCAGCCTCGGACCAGTTGCCCAGAATGTAGTACAGTCGCCCGATCAGATAGCGCGCGTCTTCTGAAAGGCTAGAACCCGGATAGGCTTTTGCGAATTTCCGGTAGCGCTCGATGGCGTCGCTGTCCTTGTCGGCGCGTGACAGCGCTCGCGCAGCGTAGAACGTATCCTTGACGATGTGCTGTGTGCGTTTCTGAATTGCCTGGTCGAAAAGCGAGACAGCTTGCTCGTACTCTCGATTCGAATAGTGCGCCCAGGCCCGAGCGTGAAGGAGTTCCGCTTCTGGCAGAGCGGGGCCTGGCGCTCGTTCGAGCGCGCTGAGCTCCGCCTCCACCTCGGCGATGCGACCGTCCGCGGCGAACGCCATGGCGCGGTCATAGCGCTCTCGTTTCGTGAGCTTTTGCCCTTTGATCCGCTCGAGCTCGTCGGCAGCGCCTCGCGCCGCGTCCATCGTGGTGGCGGAAAGCGCGAGCCAGCGCAGGTCGAGCGCCATCAGTGCGGTTTGTTTTTTTTTCGTGGCAATGGCCACGCGCTCGGCGCGAATCCGAGCCATGAGCTCCAGCGCGTTCCTCTGTGTCGAAGCCTTGGCGAGCGCGCGGTCGACGAAGCGGCGTGCTTCATCGAGCTTGTCTTCCGCTTTGAGTGCTTGAGCTGCACTCAGCAGATCTTCCGCCGAGCTGTGTTTGGAGAAGTAGGCGATGGCCTCTTCGTTGTGTCCCGTGTGACGCGAGGCCTGCGCTCTGATGCGTGCGATTTCGGGTTTCAGAAGCGGGAGCTGTTCGGCAAGCTCGTCGGTGAACTCGAGCACTCGGTTCCACTGTCCGAGCTCTTTTGCGGCGTACGCTCGCGCGAAGCGAAACTCCGGAAGTTTGCGTTGCTCCTCGGGCAGGCTGTCGAACAGCTCGGCGGCGCGCTTCCAATCCAGTGCGCGCATCGCCGCGCGAAACGACTCGAAGGGATCGGGCTGCGGCGCCTCGCGGGCGAGCGCGGGCGCCTTGCTGGCGCTCGCCGCGCTGCTCACGGACGCGGAAGGCGCGAGCGTGCCTCCGGCCTGATGGCCTCCGGCTTTGGTCGTGCATGCCCCGTGCATGCTCAGAAGCAGGATGAGCGACGCGCCGCGCATGCTTGGGGGTTAGCACGAATAGGCGGATTGGCTGAAATCTAGCGCAAATTCGAGCGGAGTGGATTTCCCGTCACCAGCCCGGGCGGTACTCGGCGCGGAGATAGAGGCTCACCAAACTGCCTCCCCCCAACGGGAAAAGAAGATTGTTGGCGATGCCCAGACCGAACGAGCGATTGACGGCGTAATCCAACCCCAGCATCCCTCCGAGCACGAGGTCGCGGTCGTTCATACCTACTCCCTCGGGAAAATCGTCGAGCAGCGCGCCGGCCTGTATGCCGAAATAGGGGATCCACTCGATGACGTCGATCTTGTAGGAGAGCCCCAGGGTGGCCGTATAAAGGTTGTGGCGCTCGCTGGTGCCCTGCGACAATTCCACCGCGTGGTTGGAGGCGCCCAGGTCGAGCTTGAGGTCGAACATGTCACTGAGCCCATAGGCGGCGTAGGCGTTGGCACCCAGGCCCAGCCCAATGTCCGAGGGTGACGCGTTGACGGCGCCCAGACCTCCACCCAGATGCCACTGCTTTTCGAATGCCTGGGCGTGGCTCGGGCAAGCCAGGCAGCCGAGTGCGGTTACTACAGCGGCAAGATGTGCTTCGGCTTTCATCGCTCGTCAGCCCCGTTAGCACGCCTCCCGCCCGACGTCCCTCGGCCGATCGGCCCACCCTCGCTCCGACGTCGTCTCGTGGCTGGCGCGCAGGGAAGTGTCTCGAGGTCACAGCATGCTGATGGGGTCCACATCGATCGCCACGCGGACGCCGCTTGGCGTCTTGCAACGGGCCAGGGCCAGAAGGACCGGCCTGAGCGCGCTGCGTTGGGCTGCGCGCAGCATGAAACGATAGCGGTAGCGATTGCGCAAGCGCGCGAGAGGCGCACTCGCGGGCCCCAGCACTTCCACTTTCGGACTGGCAGTGGCTCGGGCCAGTTGGGCCAAGCGGTGGGCTTCCTGCTCGGCGTGGGACCTCTCGACGGCGTCCACCTTGACGAGCGCGAGCCGCGCGTAGGGCGGATAGCCGAGCTCGCGTCTTTCTCGCATCTCTCGTTTGTTGAAACCGGCCACGTCGTGCTGCGTGGCGAGCGCTATGGCGGGATGCTCCGGTTGGCGGGTCTGAATCAGCACCAGGCCGGGACGGTCGCCTCGGCCTGCTCGTCCAGCGACCTGCACCAGCAAATGGAAGCAACGTTCCGCCGCTCTGAAGTCGGGCAGGCCGAGCGCGGCGTCCGCATTGAGCACCCCGACGAGCGTGACCTGGGGTAGGTCGTGCCCCTTGGTGACCATTTGTGTGCCCACCAGGATGTCGACCTCTCCCCGGCGCATGCGCCCCAAAACTCGCTCGCTCTTCGCACCCGCGGCGACGTCGCGGTCCAGGCGGGCGATGCGAGCGTTCGGAAAGGCGATGGCCAGTTGCTCCTCGACCTTTTCGGTACCCACACCCTCCTCGGTGAGCCGATTGCTGCCGCAGCGCTGGCATACGGATGGACGCGCGCGGTTGTGATCGCAGTAGTGACATTCGAGCCTTTCTCCGCGTGCGCGATGCAAGGTCATGGCCACTGAGCAATGTGGACATTCGACGAACTGCCCGCAGCCCTCGCAGACCAGGCTGGGTGCGAACCCCCGGCGATTCAAGAACAAGATCGCTTGCTCGCCGTCCGCCAGGCAGCGCTCGAGCGCTCGGAACATTGGCAGGCTCAAGAAGCTGTCGCCGGAAGGGCCGCTTCCGACCCTTCTGACGTCGATGACTTCTACCTTCGGCATCATGGCGCTCTGCCTGGCGCGGGCCGGCAGCCGAAGGCGCGTCATCCGCCCGTCTCGCACCAGGGCTTCGCTGCTCAGCGATGGCGTGGCCGAACCCAGCACGCAAACAGCCTTGGCACGATGCGCCCTGAGCAGAGCCATGTCCCTAGCGTTGTAGCGCACGCCTTCTTCCTGTTTGAACGACGAGTCGTGCTCCTCGTCCACGCAGATGAGTGCCAGCTCGGCGACCGGCGCGAACAGAGCGGAGCGAGCGCCGACCGCGACCTTGAACTGTCCGCTTCTGAGCTTCTTCCACATGCCGAGCCTTTCGCCGCTCTTGAGCCCGCTGTGCAGGATGGCTATCGAGTTGCCCAGCCGAGCCCGAAAGCGCGCGCTCAACTGAGGAGTCAGGGCGATTTCGGGGACCAGCACGATGGCGCCCTGCCCACGTGACAGGCAGTGCTCCACGGCGTGCAGGTAGACCTCGGTCTTTCCCGATGCGGTGACTCCGTCGAGCAGGAACGCCTGCGGGCTTTGCGACTCGAGGGCATGCGTCAGGGCCTCGACCGCCTGGCGCTGGGCGCTCGTCAGCTCCGGTCGTTGGTCGGTCTCGAAATGCACCTCGGGCGTGGCCCGCTGGCTCGGCCTTCGTTCGATCCGGCACAGGCCGAGCGCGCTGAGCTTCTTGACGACGCTGCGCGCGCTCTTGAACTGCTCTTCCAACGCCTGGACCGCCACGGCGCCCTCGGTTTCCAGCCGTTCGAAGACGGCCAATGCCTGTCCTGCGAGCTCTGCCGGGCGCTCTTCTTTGGGGGTGAGCACCGCAAACTGAACGAGCTTGCCGATTGCGCCGAGCTTCGTCTCGTCCAACAGGCCCTGTTGCTCGAGCGAGTCGACGCTCGAGCGTTCCACCGCTGGTAAGGCCAGCCGCATGACCTCGCCGATGGGCGCCAGATAGTACCGCGCCAGCTCGAGCAAGAATTCCAGGAGCTCGGGCTGCACCACGGGTTCGTCGCCGACGACTGCGGCGACCGGTTTGATCTTGGCCGCGTCGAAATCGGGTGGCGGTTCGTTCGATAGGTCGAGCACGACGCCGAGCAGCTTGCGGCGTCCGAACTGCACCAGGACGCGTGCTCCACGCACCAGATTCGGCGAAAGCGCATCCGGCACGGAATAGGTGAAGGCTTGACCGAGCGGAACCGGTACTGCAACGCGGGCAAACACAAAGGCTCGGGATTGGCTAGCGCGAAAGGAGGGCAATCACGACCAGCATGACCAACAGAGCGGCTGCTGCGAACCATGCCTTGGAAGCGCGCCCCTGGAGCAACTTGGGCTCCGGAGGATCGCTGACTTTTCGGGGGACCGCCAGGGCGGGCTCCCGGGCCGTTTCGGCTGGTTTGGCGCGGGGGACTTCGGGCACGCTGCAGGTGACCGGGGGTGGTGTCTTCGATGCCATCTCCACCAGCGGCCCCGAGGCGAGGGCTCGCGCCGCGCTCTCTCGCGCCCGTCGGCGTGCCAGGATCTCTTCGGCGAAATTGTCGGTCAACCATTGACCGAACTTCAGCGGGCTGGCGAACAGCGAGCTCTGACGCACGTAGTTTTCCAGGTCCGCGCGCATCTTGGCGGCGTTCGGAGTGCGGCGGTCCGGATCCTTTTCCAACGCGCGCATCACGACCGCATGCAGCACGTCCTCGAAAGGGTAGCCCCGCTCTTTGAGTGGAGGTATCTGCGCTTGTGCGGCCATTTCCAGTGTAGGAGCTTGGCGATTTTCGCCGCGATACAGCCGGCGCCCGTTCAGGAGCTCCCAGAGAATAATGCCCGCTGCGAACACGTCCGAGCGCTCATCAATGGCTCCACCGGCAGCGGCCTCCGGGCTCATGTAGCCGGCCTTGCCCTGGATGCCAGCCTGGGGAATCGAGGTCTCCGCGCCGAAGGCGAGGGCGATGCCGAAATCACATAGTTTTACGTCCCCTTCGAAGCTGATGAGCACGTTGGAAGGTGAAACGTCCCTGTGCACGATTCCTAGAGGCTTGCCTGAATCCCCCTGCTTTTTGTGGGCGTAATCCAGCCCCCTGAGCACCTCGAGAATCACCAACAGGGCGTACTGGACGGGCAGGGGGAGGCGTTTCTTCGAGCACTCGCGAAGCAAGTCCCTCAGGTCGAAGCCTTCGACGTACTCCATCGCGATGTAGAGCACGTCGTTTTCGCGGCCGAGATCGACGACTTGGGCGATGTTGCGGTGGGAGAGCTGCGCAGCGAGCTTTGCCTCCTGAGTGAGCAGACGGCAAAATTCTTCGCTGTTGGCGAGCATCGGTAGCACCTGCTTGACGACCACCAAGCGTTCGCCGCCCAGACTGGTCTTCCTGTGGCCCAGGTAGAGACGAGCCATGCCGCCTTCGCCGATTTGGTCGAACAAAAGGTAGGGGCCAAAACGGCGGGGAAGCGCGTCTTCAGACATCGGCGGCGACCCCGTACTACCGCGGGTCGGGCGCTTTCGCACCCGAATTTTCGCGGCAAAACAGGTCCGAGGACGGGCGTTTCGGCGCAGTGGTCAAAAGGCGTCGCCCAGCTCCCACCGTTCGGTCTGCTTGCCAGGATGAGTTCGTTGCCGTCCTTGCCGGATTTGCACTAGTGTGCTGTGCGCAGAGTTCGTTCTGCGTGCTCCCCGCTTGGGGTTTCGCGGTTTTCGGGCTCTCGAGTGCCAAACAGTCGCGAACGCTTCGCGCGTGGTGAACAGAGCTTCGCCACACTAGCTGCTTGTTATCCAGTGTCTCTGTCCACTTTGGTCTGGCTCGTTCCGTTCACGGTCGTCCTGTTCTTCGCGTTCGTCGGACTTGCTCGAGCCACTGAGCTGTTCGCGGGCAGATTCAACGAGGGACGGTTCGTGCTCTCGCGAGGCCGGTGCCCCGTGCGCCTGCAGGACGAGCTCTCGGACGTGGCCAGGCTCGAGAAGCTGGACAGGGTGTGGCTCAGCGTACGCTCGTCGGGCGGGAGACCTCGACTGACCGCCACGGGAGCGATCAGTGATGGACAATTGCAACAGCTGCGTAACGTGCTGGGTCGGTTCGAGGTGAGCCAGATCCGTCAGGGAGGCCGTCGAGCGTGAGAAGTCTGTGCGCCCCACCGGTGAACGAGGCAGCCCGCGTTCGGCTGAGCGCCGGCACGATGTAGGAGAGGCTGCGACAGGGGCGCGAGACGCACTCGTCGGAAAACGACGACCTGCCCTTCGCATCGTTGTCCACTGACCGTTAGCTGAAATGAAACCCTCGGGCGAAGGTTGGAGCTTTGGCATGAGCAGCACGAAAACGAGGCGGTCTCACCGCCTGCGAGCACTGGGTCTCGGGCTTTTGATCGCCTCGGGGTGCGGTTCGGGTGGGAATTCGGACGGCTCGGCGGGGCCGTGCGAGAGCAACTCCGACTGTAGCGGAGAGCACTACTGTGCCTCCGGGAGCTGCGTCTCGGATTGTAGCCTTGGCACCTGCCCATCCGGCCAATGCGACTCGCTGGGTCATTGCATGCAAGCGGTAGGCGGAGGTACCACCGGCGGGGTGACCACGACCCCCGTCTACGAAGGGGGCATCGTCGACCTGGACCCGGCGGACGCTGCCGAGCTGGATGCGGCCGCCTGCGCGGGCTGGAAAGCCGAGCCGGAGCCGGAAAACTCCATCCTGATGCTGGTGGTGGACACGAGTGGCTCGATGGATGTCGCCCCGGCGGGGCAGAGTGAGACCAAGTGGCAGACCACGGAAGTCGCCCTCTCGCGTGCCATCGACAACCTGCCGGCCACGACAGCGCTCGGCATCCTGTTCTACCCGGGACGAGATCGGGTTTCCGAGAGCTCGACGCCCCGCGACCCGTCCACCTGCGTGGACTTCGACCAAGCGCTGCCGATAGCGCTGCTCGGCCCTCAGGGCTCTCGAGAGCGTGCCAACATACAAAGCGCACTCGAGTCCATCCGACCACGTGGTGGGACACCGACTCACGACGCCTACGACTATGCACTCGAGCAGCTGAAGAACACGCAGCTCTTCGGTGCCAAGAACATGCTGCTGATCACCGACGGGCAGCCCACGTTCTCGCAGAATTGCGTGGGCTCGGGACTGGTCTCCGAACCCGTCGACGAGGCTCCCATCGTCGAGGCCGTACGAACCGCGCGCCAGTCGGACCGCATTCGGACCTTCGTGATCGGGTCTCCCGGCAGCGAACAGAGCTGGACGGGTAACGACAGCACCGCGAAGAGCGAGGATACCCGGCCGTGGCTTTCCCAGGCCGCTCGAGCCGGAGACAGCGCTCGTGAACCGTGCTCCGACACCGGCGAGCCATACTGTCACTTCGACATGTCCGTCGAGCCCAGCTTCGCCGATGGGCTGAGCAGCGCCCTCGCAGTGGTCAGCGACTCCATCATCTCGTGCAGCTACGGTTTGCCCGTGCCGCCTGCTGGCGAATCGCTCGACCCGAACGCAGTCAACGTGGTTTTGACCACGGGTAGCGGTGACACCAAGTTAGTGCTGCGTGACGACGGTTCGGACTGCAGTGAAGGTTGGCGCTACGCTGACGATGGGGGCGTCGAGTTGTGCCCGTTGAGTTGCGACCGCGTGATGAACGACCCGAACGCGCGGCTCCAGCTGATGTTCGGCTGCGCCACGAATTCGGACGAAATCCCCAAGTAGCGCTGGCCGGAAGACGCGCTCAGCCCGGCTCGAAACTGTACACGAATGCGTCGGTTTCCGAGGCGTCGGCACTGCCAGGGTAGGCGGTCAGCACGAACATTTTCGAACCCACCACATGCATGCGTCCGAGCTGTCGGGTGCCGTCCGGACACGTGGTCTGGAACTGGATCGATGTGTGTCCTGGTTTTTCGACGAGCGCGTGGAGCTTCAGCTTCGGAGCGCACTTGCCGAAGACCTCGTTGCCGGCGCGCAGGAAGGCGCGATTGTCCAGCTTCTGTGCTTTCGGTGGCGGGCGCACTGCGACCTCGTAGAGCACGCCGTTCTTGCTTTTGACGCGCCACTTCCTGATGCCGTCTTCCTCCGTGGGCTTCATGCCCTTGGGTACGACGACCGAGAAGCCCGGGCCGCGGAAGCGTTCCCAGCCCTCGGGCAGGCCCTTGGCCATCGTGTCCGCGGGCGGCTTGCCGGTTTCCTTGCAGGTATTGATCGCCTTGAATTCCTTGGCGCAACTGTCGGGCACGACATTGGCGCAGAACAAGAAATCCTTGTCCGCGCGCGCGCATTCGAGCGCGCTACGGACCACGCTGTCGCAGGCTTTCGGGTGGGTCTCGTAGTTGTCGCAGGTGGAACGGCACCCCTTGAGCTGGAGCGGCGTGCACTTTGGCGCGACCGCGTCGCACATCTTGTTGCAGAGACCGGAGAGCGATTCCTTGGGTGGCTCCTCGGGTGCCTGTTCGGGTTCGCCCTCATTTGCTTCAGGCACCGGGGGGTCGGTCGTTTCGGCAGCAGTGTCCCTGGCTGCGTTGCTCGCGGTACTGCTGGGGTCCTCGGGTGCTTCCGCTGCTGGCGGAGGCGCTTGAGGCGATGGGGTTTGCCTGGAACAAGCTGACGCGAGAAGACCTGCGAACAGCAAGGCGAAAGGGCGGTCAGGCGACATTCCCGGAGTCTAGTTCAGAACGACCCGGCCTGACAAACCGCTGTGGCGATTGAGTGCTGGCTTTCGACTCGAAACCGGCTGGCCCCGAGCCAGCCCTTTTTTTGGCGGATGGGCCAGCGAGCAACACCACACGAGCGGTGCGCGGGGTGGGGCGGGCAGAGAAACTGGTCCCGAGCTCCGTCAAGGTGGGTGTACCCTGCGCCGCATGTCGCCCCTCGCCTCCTATCTCGTCCAGACGATCGTCACGCTGTCGGCGATCGTGATCCTTGCGGGGCTGGTTGTGTTCGCCGCGCGTCGCTTCGGCGTGGGCCGTCCCGCGGGGCCGCTCCAGCTCGTGGGCAGGCTGCCGCTCGATGGCCGGCGCGCCATCTATCTGGTGCGGGTTTCGGACAGGCTGTTCGTGCTGGGCGGCAGCGAGGCTGGCCTGAACAAGCTGGGGGAGCTCGAAGGGCAAGGGCTCGAGTTCGAGCGGGAGCCCGTGCCGGCGCCCGCGTTTCGCGACGTCCTGGAGCGCGCCTTTGGCAAGCGGAAAGGCAGCGATGACGAAGGCGCGGCCTAGAGCGACAAACCGGATGTTCGTCGCGAAACAACGAAGTAGGGGACCTACCGGGCGGCTCATGCTGGGCGGCTTTCTGGCGGCTTCCGCGCCAAAAGCCGCGCTGGCTCAGGATCCGGCGAACCAGGTGCTCTCGCAGCCCATCGTGTTGGTAGTGGCTCTGGCCTTCGCGGCGCTGGCACCGTTTCTGTTCATGTCGCTCACCGCCTTCGTCAAGATCTCGACGGTGCTACAGATCGCGCGCGGGGCGATCGGCGCGCAGAACATACCGAGCAACACGGTCGTGATGGCACTGGCTGGGGCGCTGACCATCCTGGCGATGGCGCCCGTGGGCAGTCGCATCATGGACCGCGCCGAGCCGCTCTTCGGCGCTGAAGGACCGCGAGCAACGAGTGATTTCATCGGAGGAATGCTGGCGGCGGCGCGCGAGCCGATGCGGGCGTTTCTCAAAGCGAACGCTTCCGAGCGGGAGCGGGCTCGATTCTACCAACTTGCCCAGAAGAGCTACGCGCCGCAGGATCGCGAGGGGTTGGGAAGGGACGATTTGCCCGTCGTGATTCCGGCCTTCGTGGTCACCGAGCTGATCGAGGCCTTC
Source organism: uncultured delta proteobacterium (assembly GCA_963809955.1). GTDB lineage: Bacteria > Myxococcota_A > Polyangia > Polyangiales > Polyangiaceae > JAICQQ01. The sequence goes on along the minus strand of CAWELQ010000017.1, from coordinate 851,629 downwards.
GCGCTCGGCTTTGCCATCTACCTCCCCTTCTTGGTCATCGACCTGGTCGTCGCGAACGTCCTGCTTTCACTGGGCATGCAAATGATGAGTCCGACTCAAATCGCTCTGCCCTTCAAACTCCTCTTGTTCGTTGCCGTCGACGGCTGGGGATTGCTTTCTCAAGCCCTGGTTTCGGGGTATGCACCCGGTTAGGTCTCGGGCCTTCCGGCCGACCCGGGTCATTCTCAGCCAGAAGAGGGAATAACGGTCACTGTGGACGGTTCTTGCGGCGCTGGGAAGTCCCAGAAACAAACGCGAGAGCAGTGCGTTCCATGAGATTGACACCCGAAGTTCCACCGCTAGGATGCCGCCGCTCGGTGCTCCGCGGGTTATTGAGCGGCGGGCGCAACGTGGTTCGTAGAAACCTTTTCATCACGGAGGTCGGATGTCCACCGACGTCATGATCGAGGCGAGCGGCCTTTCCAAAAGATTCGGAAATGTTCGCGCGCTCGACAAAATCAGCTTCAAAGTCAAAAAGGGTGAGGTCGTAGGATTTCTGGGGCCCAACGGCGCCGGCAAGTCGACGACCATGCGCATCCTCACGTGCTTCATTTCGCCCTCACTCGGATCCGCGAAGGTGCACGGTTACGACGTGTTCGACGACCCGTTGGAGGTCAGAAAGTCGATCGGTTACCTACCGCAGCGTGCGCCGCTCTACACGGACATGAGTGTCGAAGAGTACCTCCGCTTCACGGCGGACGTCCGACACATCGACCACAATCGTTTCAAGAAGCAGCTCGGCAAGGTGATCGAGATATGTGGCCTTGCTCAGGTGCTCACCAAGGACATCGGCACGCTTTCCCATGGCTATCGCCAGCGTGTGGGTCTGGGGCAGGCGCTGATTCACGATCCGCCGATCCTGATTCTCGACGAGCCGACCGCGGATCTGGACCCGAACGAAAAGGCCGAAGTCATCCGGTACATCAAGGAGATTGGTAAGGACCGCACCATCTTGCTGTCCACGCACAATCTTGCCGAGGTCGAAGAAGCCTGCGCTCGCGCCATCATCGTGAGCAAGGGGCGAATCGTGGCGGATGGCCCACTGGATGACATTCGGGCCAAGACCGGGAGCGTGCGCTACGTCGTCAGCATCGACGAGCAACGCGCCGAGGCGGGACACAAACCTCCGACGGCAACGCAAGTTCAGGAGGCTTTCGAGCGCATCGGCGGCGCCAAGAGCGTGCGCGAGTTGCCAACCGACGAAAGCGCCCACAAGTTCGAGGTGAGCGGCACCGAGGACACCGATCTCAGGGCGGAGATTTTCCGCCTCGTCGTGTCCAGCAACTGGACCTTGCTCGAGCTGGTGCGCAAGACTCAGAGCCTCGATGCCGTCTTCCGCGACCTCACACGCAGCGACGAACGTCTCGACCGTGGGCAGACATGGGAGGACGAAGCTGACGAAGAAGACGAGGAGCAGCGCGAGGACGACGAAGACGAAGAGGACGAAGACGAAGACGAAGACCAGCGGTCATCCGCCTCCGAGGAGGAAGATGAGGATGACGAAGACGACGACGACGAAGATGATGAAGACGACGAAGACGACGAAGACGACGATGACGAACCCAAGGGGAAGAGGTGAGCCATGTCGCCCATGCTGACCATTGCGAAGCGTGAGTTTCGCTCCTACTTCGATTCGCCGCTGGCATATGTGGTGATATGTCTCAGCTTCCTCGGTCTGGGGTTAATCTTCTTCCTGTGGCCCGGCAGAGGTTTCTGGCAGCAAGACCGAGCGACTCTGCAGACACTGTTTTACTTCGCGCCTGCGGGGCTTTCGATCTTGGTGATCCCGGTGGTCACCATGCGCCTGATGGCTGAAGAGCGGCGGAGCGGCACGCTCGAGATGCTCATTACGCTGCCGGTGAAGGACAGCGATGTCATCTTGGGCAAATACCTGGGCGCCCTGGGCTTGGTGCTGACACTGGTTCTGGCGACGCTGGCCTACCCGCTGTTCATGTTCGAGTTTCCGTGGGTTCTGGGGCCGCTCGACGGCGGTCCCGTCTGGAGCGGGTATCTCGGCTTGCTGCTATTTTCGCTGGCGGCGGTAGCCGTGGGGCTGCTCATCAGCGCCCTGACGGACAGCCAGTCGATCGCGTTCTTTCTCACCTTCTTCGTCCTTGGCGTATTCTGGTTTTCCGGCATCCTGGCGGATTACCTGCCGGGCACCCTCGCCAACGTGCTCAACTTCATGAGCTTCGAGTCCAGAATGGAAGGGTTCATGCGGGGCCTCGTCGATTCGCGGGACGTGGTGTTTTTCCTCTCCGTGGCCAGTGTAGCGCTGGTCGTTGCATTCCGGGCGCTCGAGCGCCGAAAGTGGGCCTGACAAATGGCAAGCGAAGATAAGAGACGCAAAGTAGCCGCCCAGACCGGGCTGTACCTGGTCGTCATCGTCGCCATCGCGGTGGTGGCCAACATGCTATCTGCCGGCGCGCACGTGCGCTGGGATCTGACCAGCAACGATCGCTACACGCTCAGCGAAGGCAGCAAGCGTCTGGTGCGGGAGCTCAAGCAGCCAGTGCGGGTCGACGCCTACGTGAAGACAGGGCTCGCGCATCTCGATGTGTTCGTGCGCGATTTGACCGACCTGCTCAAAGAATACGAGCGCAACAGCAACGGCAACTTCAAGTACACGCTCATCGAGCCGAACACGGACGAACTCCGCGAGAAGGCCAAAGAAGAAGGCTTGCAGGAGCAGCCTTTCGGCGAGGCCAACGCCACGGCTGACGACACCGGGCAACTGACCATGGGCTACATGGGGCTGGTGTTCAAGTATGGCAGCGAGAAGATCGTCTGGCCCATGAACCCCGCCCAACGCGATGGGCTCGAGTTCTGGATCACCAACAAGATTCGTGAGATTCGCGATAAGAACGACGAAATCAAGCATCGCATCGCTGTGATCACGGGCAAGGACGAGCTCAAGCTCACCGATACCAACCTGGTGGCTCGCCAGGGGCGTGGGGGCGCTCCCAGTCTGAAGTCGATCATCGACCAGGCCTTCCCGTTCTACTCCGTGGAGGAGCTCGACTTGAAAGGTGGCGATGAACCCATCGACAAGGATCTCGAAGGCATCATCATCACCCAGCCCCAGAAGGACTACACCGAGAAAGAGCTACGGCGCATCGATGAGTTCTTGATGCGTGGCGACAAGTCTCTGGCCGTCTTCATGTCGGCCGCCACCATGAAGCCCAACGATGCTAGCATGAGCGCGGAGCTCAGCTTGCATGGCCTGGACAAGCTCTTGGTGGGCTATGGCATCGACGTGAAGAAGAACGTCGTCTTCGATCACGGCGCGCAGCTTCGGATGCAGATGCTCTTACCCCCCGCCCAGGTGGCGCGCGTGCGTCACCCTGGCATGGCGGAACTAACGGATGACCCCCGCTTCGACGACGACGAGAAGCTGCTCGATACCAGCTTTCCGGGGTTCTTTCGCATCGAGCAGCTGGTGTTCCCCTATCCTTCGAGCATCGCGCTGCTCAGGGACAAGCAGCCGCCGGATGTCGAGCTAAAGGCCGTCGCGCGCACCACGCCGGTGGCCAGTGTGGAAACCGGCGACAGTGTCGACCTGAAGCTCGATCAAGAGTGGAAGGTGAAAGAGCCCACCGAGCAGCGCGTGATCGCCGCCGTTGCCCAGGGCAAGCTGAAGAGCGCTTTCGCTGGCAAGCCTTCCGATGACGTCAAGACGAAGGAGCGCGCCGCCAAGGATTCGCGCGTGCTGGTGGTGGCTTCTGGGCAGTTCTTGACGAACCCCTTCGCCTACGCGGGTAATGGTCCCGAGCTCGGGGGGCAGTTCCAGATGTTCGGTGGTGTCGGTGGCGACCAGCAGCTTCAAATGCTGGCGGGCCCCTATGCTCAGAACTTCCTGACCGGAACCATCCTGGCGATGAAGAACACGCTAGACTGGATGAGCGGCGATACCGACCTGATCGCGGCAAGCGCGAAGATCTTGGGGGAGCCCAACCTGACCTATGCCAGTTTGGACAAGCCCAAGTACGACGAGAAGGCGACCGAAGATCAGATGCGCAAGCAGGACGAGGAGTACCGCGACGCGCGCAAAGACCTTCAGCAGAAGGTGCAGTGGAGCCTCACCTTGGGTGTGCCTCTTCTGTTCGTGGGCTTCGGTTTGTTCCGCTGGAACGTGCGTCAGTCCCGAAAGCAAAGAACCAAGGCCAAAGCTTGAGAGATTAGTTTCATGACCTCAGATACAAAGCTCTACCTAGCAGTCGGCGTGCTGGTGGTCCTGGGTGGGGCCTACTACCTACAATCCCAGCGCCACGAGGAGCAGGCAGCGGCACACAGCTACGAGGCGAAGTCCGCCGACCTGCCCAAGATCAAAGTCAGCGATGACGACATCAAGAAGATCGACAAGGTCGTCATCGAGACGCCCGCGAAGGAAGCGGATGACGACGACAAGGAAGCGAAGAAAGCCGAAAAGCACGTCCTTGTGAAAGACGGTGACCAGTGGAAGCTCGAAGAGCCCGTGAAGGCGCTGGCCAACAAGGCCAATGTCGAGAGCTTGCTCAAGAACCTCAAGACTCTCGAGGTGAAGGAGCTGATCACCGAAGACCCCAAGGAGTACGATAAGTACGAGATCACCGACAAGAAGGCGGTGCATGCCACCTTCTACAAGGGCAAGGAACCAGCCTACGAGTTCTGGTTCGGCAAGCACGGTGGCATCGGTCAGATGACCCGCATCAAGGGTCACGAGGGCGGGTACGCTGTCGACGGGTACTCGAACTACCTGTACACCCGCGACACGAAGGGTTGGCGAGACCTCACCATCTTCAAGTTCGACGAGAAGAAGGTCAAATCGGTCGATATCGAAAACGAGAACGGGCAGTTCGCTTTCGTGAAGGATGGCGACACCTGGAAGGCGAAGTATCAGAAGTCGAAGTTGGCTCCGCCGACCACCCTCAAGGATTTCGACTCGAAGAAGGTCGAAGACATGCTGCGAGCCTTCAAGGGCCTGAACGCCAATGGCTTCGGCGACGACAAGAAGCCGTCGGATGTGGGGCTCGAGGAGCCCGTCGCCAAAGTCGTGATCACGCTCGAAGACGGTGGCAAACGCGAATTGAGCGTGGGGTCCAACGCCGAGGGCACCAGCCGTTGGGTGAAGGCCGGCGATAACGGCCAAATCTTCAGCATCTCGAGCTGGGCGGGTGATTGGACCACCGCCGAGCCCAGCAAGTTCCAGAAGAAGAAGGACGACAAGGACAAGGATAAGGACAAGGGCGCAGCTTCCGACGCGCCGTCCGACGACGAATAGCCGTCCTTCGAAGGCGAAGCCCGGCGGAAAGCTCGGGCTTCGCTGACTCGCCCGCGAGCAGCGGAAAAGGCTGTACCGTGCGTCGACCGCCTTGCTCGCGACTGCCGACGCTCTGCCTCGAACCGCCATGCGACCAAGCGCCGATCGGTGGAATCCAAGGTGCTTGTCTCGGGGTCGGGATCTGCGAGCACGCCCGTCTTGACCATGCTAAGAGCGGCAAGCCGATGCTCGTCTCCTATCGCTGGCTCAAAGAACTGCTCCCGGGGCTCGCTGCCACTCCCTTGGAAGTCGCCGACACGCTCAGCGCGGTCGGACTGACGGTCGATGCAGTGCACGATTGTGGCGAGCCTTTGGCCGCACTGGTCGTGGCAACTGTCCTCGAGATCGCGCGACACCCCAAGCTCGACAAAGTGCGTCTGGTTACCGTCGACCGCGGCGCGGGCGAGCGGCAACAAGTCGTGTGCGGTGCCAGCAACGTCCCTCAGCCGGGTGGGCGAGTGGTACTGGCGCCGCTCGGCACGCACTTGCCTGCAGCAGGTTTCACCATCGAACCTCGGAAGATCGGTGGGGTGCTCAGCGAGGGAATGCTGGTCAGCGAAGCTGAAATGGGGCTCTCGAGCGAGTCGGACGGAATCCTGGTGCTCGGCGACGCCTCACTCGAGCCGGGGATGCGCTTTCTGGAGGCGTGTCCCGAGGCACGGGACACGGTGTTGGAAATCGACGTAACGCCCAACCGGCCCGATGCCCTTGGGCACGTGGGGGTGGCCCGCGACCTGGCTGCCGTGTACGGGATCGAGCTAGTCCATCCATCTGCTTCCAGGCCGACGAACAGCGCGGAGCGCGCCCTCGACCAGCTGGTTCGCGTCCGTGTCGAGGACTCGGAGCGCTGCCCTCACTACGGTGCGGGAGCGGTTTTGGGGGTCACCATCGCGCCATCGCCCGACTTCATGCGTTGGAGGCTGCATCGCCTCGGCGTGCGGCCCATTTCCAACGTGGTGGACGTGACCAACTGGCTGTTGCTCGAATACGGACAACCCCTGCACGCCTTCGATCTCAGGTTCGTGCGCGGTGCACGGATCGTGGTGCGTCGCGCCTCTCAGGGAGAAGCCTTCACCACCCTCGATGGTGTGGACCGCGAGCTCGATGCGGACGATTTGGTCATCTGCGATGGAGAGGGACCGGTGGCGCTGGCTGGCGTCATGGGCGGCGCCGAGAGCGAGATTCGCGCTGATACCCGGGATGTGCTCCTGGAATGTGCCTACTTCACGCCTCGTGGGATCCGGCGTACGGCACGTCGTCACGGCATGCACACCGAGTCCAGCCACCGCTTCGAACGTGGCACGGACTGGGGTGGCATCGAACGCGTACTGGAGCGTGCCAAGTCGCTGTTGGTCGCGCTGGCAGCGGGCAGACCGGTGGACGGAGCCATCCACGAAAAGGGGGCGGAGCTGGCCGCGCCCCGGGTTGCGTTACGCTCTCGGCGTCTGAATCAGCTCTTGGGGGTCGAGGTACCCTTCGATGCCGCTGTCGCCGGCCTCACCAAGTTGGGCTTCGGACTCATCGAGCGGACGGGCTCCCCGCCGGACGAGACGGCCACCTTCCAGGGAGCGAGCTTTCGACCCGACGTGAGTATCGAAGCAGACCTCGTCGAGGAAGTCGCTCGCCTGAGGGGCCTCGGCGAAATCCCGACCGTGCTGCCGCGCGTGGCGCCAGAGGCCCCCCGGCACGCGGGTGAGCTAGAGCGAGACACCGCGCGCCTTGCTTGCGAGCTCGGGCTGAGCGAAGCGCTCACCTATGCCTTTGTCTCCGAGGCCGACCTGGCCGCCGTGCATGCGCCGACCCCGGTAGTCAAGCTGGCGAACCCCCTCAGCGAGGATCGCAGGGTGTTGAGAACCAGTCTTCTACCGGGGCTTCTGGAGACCCTGAAGCGCGCGCGACGGCGCGGCGAGACGAGCGCGCGCCTCTTCAGTGTGGGGGCGCGCTTTCTGGCTCCTGGCACGCCGTCGAGTGAGGCCGCAGATACGGTGCGTCCTCGGTTGCCCGGGGATGCGAGCGCGCTGCCCAGCGAGCGCCCAGGCTTTGCGGCAGTCCTCGCGGGGAGTCGAAGCGAATACCTGTCGCTGAAGCCGGCTGACGTCGACGTCTACGATGCCAAGGGCGTTGCGCTCGAGCTCGTCGAGCGGCTGACCCGGCGTCGTGCGACCGCCGAGCACATCGGAGTCGACCACACGACGCGGCACCTGCATCCGCGCGGGGCTGCTGCCGTGCTGCTCGAAGGGCAGAGGGTCGGCTCCTTCGGGCCCTTGCATCCGGATGTGGTGGAGGCTCTCGATCTGGGCGATGGCGCTTTGGTGGTGGAACTGGATCTCGCAGCCATCGAGGCCATCGGCAAGCTCACTCCGAGCTATTTCCCCATTCCAAGGCTGCCTGCGGTGTCGCGCGATATTTCCCTGGTGGTTAGCGATGACGTGCCAGCCGGGCGCGTGGAGCGACTGCTCGAGGAGGCTGCCGGTGAGCTCTGCGAATCCGTCCAGCTCCAGGCTGTGTTCCGAGGCGGGTCCGTCCCCGAAGCACATCGGTCGCTCACCTTTCGCATCGTGTATCGAGACCCCAAAGCTCGCACCGATGTGGATCGGGCGCGTACGCTGACCGACAAAGAAGTAGACAAACGCCAGGACAAGGTGCTGCGCGCCGCTCAGCAAACGCTGGGAGCCACGTTGAGGGGATGAGGGCTTCGCGGGCGACGGTCGTAACGACTTTGGCTGCCTTGAGCTTGGCCGCCGCCGCGCAGGCGCAGCCGAAGAACGTCGCTGAACCCACAACCACCACGAGCGGCAAGCAGCCCGACTCCCCGGCAGCAGGCGCGCCCGGCGCTGGCGAGTCCGATGCAGCCGCCACAGGCGAGTCGAAAGACACGACCGCCACCGACGAACCCCACGACGCACTCATGGACTACGTGCCGCCGGGTGCCGCGAGCGAGGCCGACGAAAAAAGGGAAGCGGACGAGACCTCGGACACCGAAGAATACGAGCTGCCGCCCTTGCCTCCTCCCGGTCCGCCCGACGCGGCCGGGCAAGCGCCCGCGCCCGTGCCGAGTGAGCAGGAGGCAGGTGTGACGCGCCACGTCGTGTTGGGCATGTATGCCGGCGCCGAGCACCGCGCTTCAGAGGATACCAGGTTCCGCTATGGGACTTCCTTCGTGTACGGTCCCTTTGCCGCGGTGGACGTGCTGACCTGGCTCAGGGTCACCGGCTATACCCGCTTCGAGACGATCACGGTCGATTCTGCGACCGATGCCTTCGACACCGAGAGCGATCGGTATCCCGACAAGGATATTCGTCAACCAGCACTCGACTCCATCGGTCTCGGGCTGCGCGTCGCTCCGAACCTTACCCTTGGCGGACGAGTGAAGTTGATGGCTTTGTTCGACGTTGCTTGGACCCGGTTCACCGCCGCCGCGCCCGTCACCGACGGTCAGACCCACGTTCGCTCGTCGGAGCGCGCTGGCGTCGGGCTGAACTACAAGGCGGGAGCGGGGGTCAGTATCGAACCGATCCCCAATTGGCTCGACGTGTCGTTGCTCGGGACGATCGGTATTTTCAGCGAAAACAGTCAGCATGGCACGGCCTTCGATGACGTCCTGCAGGGGTTCGACCAGGACGGCAAGATCGTGCATTTGGCGCCGCTCTCGCGTTTCAGGCGCTCTTTGGAACTGTTGCTTGCGGTCGGTGTTATTCTCTGAGGATGTCCGGGGTTTCTAGGCAACTGGCCAGGCGTCGCTTTGTACGACTATTGTCGGTCACGCTACTCGGTTTGAGCTGGCTCGGCTGTCGTCGGCTTCCCGGGCCTGACGAGTGCCAGCATGTGGCAATGTCGATGCTCGGCATCGACGACCCACGCTTGCTTGCCGATCCGCGCGTCAAGCAGCAATTCGACCAACTGACCACCGAGTGCCTGCTGACGCCTTTCGATAGAGAGCTGGTGCGTTGTGTGGACGCGACAGGGCGATCGCGGCAATGCCTGGCCCAGTTTCAACTGCGCCAGAAGCGCAAGGAGGGGTCGGATCGGGCGGAGCCAGATCAGGGCTTCGGCTCACCGGTTCGCCGCTGGTAGCTCCAGCTGAGACCCCCTGTTGGACGGCTTTCGTGTGACGATGTTTCGTCACCCGTTTGAGACGCGGCGGGCCGGTGCTAGACCGCTCGGCTCATGGCTATGGCTGGAGAGCACGACCCGGGGCAGGCGAGCGCGTTGAACCAGCGATCCCTCGCGGCGCTCGAATGGAATGATCTGCTCGATTTGCTCTCGCGTGGATGCTGCAGCGCTGCCGGCCGCAAGGCAATGCGCGAGCTGAGGCTCTGTGACTCGCTCGCCGAATCCAGACTTGCCGCCGAGCGCATCGCCTCGCTGCTCGAGCTTGCGGACCAGGGCAGTGAGTTGCCCCGAGCGCCTTTTCGCGATGCTACGCCAGTGTTCGAGCGACTGGCGCGCGCTGCGAGCCTCAGTGGCGCCGAGCTCCATGACCTTTTGTCGGTGCTGGTGCAGGCGCGCAAGCTGAGGGTTTTTGCCGGGGCTCACGGGGAGCTCCACCCGGAACTCTGCCGGGTGATCGCCTCCGAGGCCGCACTCGACCGGGTTGCCGAGCGCATCGATCGGGCCATCGACGTCGGGGGCGAAGTGAGCGATGGCGCCTCGCCCGCCCTGGCACGTGCCCGCGCCCGCGTTCGCGAGACCGAACGTGACCTGCGGCGGCTATTGAAAAGCCTCGTGGCCCGTTACGCGAGCGTGCTGTCGGGCGAATACTTCTCCGAAAGAGAAGGGCGCTACGTCTTGCCGGTGCGCACCGACGCTCACGAGCGAGTCCACGGAACGGTGGTCGGCTCGAGCAGCTCCGGAAGCACCTTGTTCGTCGAGCCACGCGAGGTTCTGGCACAGGTGAACCAGCTCAGGGTGCACCAGGCCGAGGTGGAGCGAGAGGTCTTTCGCGTCCTCAGCGAGCTCGCAGCCGTGGTCAAAGAGAGGCTAGAGGCAGTCGAGGTGGCGTTCCGCGCTTGCGTCGTGGGGGATCTGCTGGGCGCACTATTGGACTGGGCGCGCCGCAGTCGTTCGCTGCCGCTGATGCCCGGGAGCTCCGCCGTGCTCGACTTGAAGCAGGCCCGCCACCCTCTGCTGGCGGAATCGCCCGACGTGGTGGCGAACGATTTGAGGCTCGGGGGTGGTCAGGCACTGGTGATCTCGGGGCCGAACGCCGGTGGTAAGACGGTGGCGCTCAAGACTCTCGGGCTGTTCGCCTTGATGGCGCGCGCGGGGGTGCCTGTGCCCTGCGAGCCCGGTTCCAGCATCGGGTTCTTTGGCGAGGTACTGGCGGATATCGGAGATCAGCAGTCACTCGTCCACTCGCTTTCGACGTTCAGCGGCCACATCCAGAAGCTGAGTGCCATTCTGCAAAAAGTGGGGCCTGGCTCGCTGGTGCTCTTGGACGAGGTCGTCGCCGGTACCGATCCGGAAGAGGGAGCCGCGCTCGCCGGCGCGGTGCTCGAGGCACTGGCGGACCTGGGGGCTGCAGTAGCGGTGACCACGCACTATGAACGTCTCAAGGAGCAGGCCGCGGGTGCCGGTCCGCTTGGCAACGCCTGTGTCGGGTTCGACTTCGAACGAATGCAGCCGACCTTCCGTTTGACCCTGGGCACCTTCGGTCCCTCGAGTGCCCTTTTGGTGGCCTCGCGCTTTGGGTTGGAGCCGAAGGTGATCGAACGGGCCAAGGCGTTGCTGCCAGCACAAGCCCGCGAGCGCGAGCGTGTGGCGCGAGAGCTCGACAGCGAGCGTCATCGCCTTCACGACTTGGCGGACGAGCTGAAGGCCGAGCAGACCCGCTTGGAGCTGCTGGACAGGCAGTTGAAGGCGGAGCGGCGTCGGATGAGCGAGCGTCTCGAGGCCGAGCTTCGGCGCGAATCCGAACAGCTGAGGGGTGAGGTGCTAAAGGCTCGCCGAGAAATCCAGGATGCTCGAAAAAGGCTGAGGTCGGAGCCCGAGGCCCGGCGCTCGCTCAGTACGCTCGAACGGCAGGTGAGCGGGGTGGCTGCGAAGCTTGCCATCGGAGGCTCGTTGACGAAGGCGTTGCCTACCCGCGCCGACGGCGAGCAAGACGCGGTTCAGCGGAAGCGCGCCCTCGATGGGCTGGCCAAGGGCGACCCCGTCCGGGTGCGCGCGACGGGCGCGTTTGGCAGCGTCCTGGAGCCGCCGAGTCGTGGTACGGTTAAGGTGCGAGTGGGAGCGGTCCGTCTGAATGTTCCGCTGGAACAGCTCGAAGCAGTCCCCAAGACCAGTGCCTCTGCCCAACACTCCCGTGAGTGGAAGCGGCCATTGCCTGCGCGCGGCGAACCGGACCGCGCACGCCGCACCACGGACAACACTCTCGATCTCAGAGGAACGCGAATCGAGGACGCAGAGGAGTGCTTGCTGGCGTTCGTGGATCGCCTGCTAGGTAAGGGCGAAGAGCACGGCTTCGTCCTGCATGGCCATGGTACGGGAGCGCTGCGAGCGTTCGTGCGCGACTATCTGGACGAGTCCGAATGGATCGAGTCCGTGGCGCCCGCCGACAAGGACGAAGGCGGGGATGCTTTCACTGTATTCCACCTTGCGTCGCGTTGAGCGACCCTTACCCAAGGCGTGCCCTCGCTCGGGTGAAGCGGCTCACACGAATTTTGAATTCTTTCCCGGGTTAGCCAAACCCAGGGTTTTTCGAAGGATTGCCGCCTTTGCTCGGCGACAATCGTCTGCGGATCCCGGGGGCTTCAGGGGGCATTTTCCGGTAACTGAGTTGACGAGCAGGGAGGCCGTGTCTCAGGATGTAGCTGAGTAGCACTGCTAACAAACGAATCACCCTTGACCGCAGGCTGCACCATTTGCCGAACTTTGACTTCGCGAATTTTGTTGTTCGGAGTGGACACGAGCAGGAAACCGCGCGATACTCCCACTTGTCATTCCGTTGTGAGTCGTTGATGACTCGGCGGTAGTCGCGGCGACCTGGGCGCCGCCCGGTGCCGGGTTATCGGGTCTCCTAACCATGCTTGTCGCGACGTGGCTCCCACGTCGCGGGCGAATCGAGGTGTCGTATGCGTCGCGTTCTCACGGTCGAGAGGTGTTTGGCAGCGTGTTCCTGGCTCTGCGTCGCCACCACGGTGGCTTGTTCCTCTTCGGGGGACTCCGGCTATTCGGAAATCGGCCCCGATATGGGGGGCGGTAGTGGCGGGGGCGCCACGTCGGGAGCCAGCGACGCAGTGGCCAGCGTGGGGAATGCTGCCGCCACGACGACCGGGGGCAGCCCGTTCGTCGATACCGCTTCGTCGACCACCTCTCCCGCGCCACCCGAGACCACGGACGACCTCCGGGACTCAGCGTGCGCGGGCTGGACGATGGAGCCCGAAAATGCACCGGCTGTCTTGCAGCTGGTGGTCGACGTCAGCGGTTCCATGGACGACCCGCCTCCGGGTGACCGCAGCACCACTAAATGGGTGGTCACCCGCGATGCACTGGATGTCGCGCTGGGAACGCTGGCGCCGTCGACTGCGGCAGGAGTGCTCTTTTACCCGAATCGCGACACCGACGGGACGAGCACCCAGCCATCAGATGTCACTCAGTGCGTAAATACCCAGGCGCTCATTCCGGTGGACATTCTGGGGGATCTCGGTTCGCCCCAGCGGACGCTGATTGATCAGGCGCTCCAGGACGCCTCGCCCGATGGGCTCACTCCGACTCACGATGCCTACAAGTACGCGCTCGACAACGGACTTCTGGCTTCGACCGCGGCAGGTCGGCGCTTCATGCTGCTCATCACGGACGGTGCTCCGACGTTGTCACAAAATTGCACGCGCGGTGAATCTCGGGGTGGAGGTCGCGGGGGTGGCGGTTTTTCGCAGGTGCCGCCGGACCCCATCGTGACCGAGATTGCCGCTGCCGCTACGCAAGGAGTCAGCACGTTCGTCATCGGATCGCCGGGCAGCGAGGAAGGCAGCAACGGCGAGGACATGCGCCCTTGGCTTTCCCGGGCCGCCATCGAAGGCGGGACGGCCAAGGCAGGCTGCGTCGAGGCCGGGCCCAACTTTTGCCACTTCGACATGACTCAGGAGCCCGATTTCGCTGCGGCGTTGTCCGCGGCGCTCGGCGACATCGTCGGACAGATTGCGTCCTGCAACTACACGCTTCCCCCGCCTCCGGCGGGTCAGACCATCGATCCTAATCTCATCAACGCGATCTACACCTCGGCCGATGGCGTCGAACAGGTCATCGGAAAGGCTCCTGACGGCGCCTGTACCACGGGCTGGCAGTTGGTGGGCGACGAAGTCGTCCTCTGCCCCGATACGTGTACTCAGGTTCAGAGCGAAACCACCGGCCGCTTCGAGCTCTTGTTCGGCTGCCAGGCGGTACCCGACATTCCGAAGTAGTCTCCAACCGATGCTAGCTCTGGCGTCCGCTTCCTCTTGTGGCCCGCAGGTTGGCAAGGGATACATGGGCAGGCACTCCTTGCTCCCGCACGCCCCAGGCGGAAAGCATGCGGTCAGTCTGCGGCCCCCGGAAACACCATTTCGGAGCTGTATGAAGAGCTACCCTCGCCGAGTTCGATGTGCGCCTCGAGCATGAGCGCCCGAGCCCAGGCCGGCTCGCTGGGGTCCAGACCGACGCTGACCTCGGTGCCGTGTTTTTCGATCGTGAGGGTGCCGCTGACGATACCCTGATGCTCACCTTGGGAGATGGTGAACGTGGTGCTCATCGTGCCATCGGACATGCGCACGAGGTCCGGAAGGGGTGAGTCGAAGTCCAGCGTCATGCTCGATGCTGCATCTTCCACGCTGATCCGTTCGATAGCGAGACCCATGGATGAGCGCCGCGCGGTCCAGCGAGTGTCCTCGGCCACGAACTGCAGCTGATTGCCGCTCGCTTCGACGAGACGCGTTTCGGAAGTGCGCGTGGGCATGTCCGCGGTGCTCCACTCGTAGGTCCAGTGAGCACCCTCGCTGAGGTCGTTGCTGCTCTCGACGAGGCGCATGGCGATCTGTGGCGTGGCATAGAAGTAGCCGAGATGCACTCCCTGGGAATAGGCTGCGCGGTAGGCCGTGAAGTAGGGCGGGCTGCTGAGCTCGGACCACTCTTTGACTGCGTAGGACTGGTCGTCGATTGCGAGGCAGGTAGCGGGCCCGGACAGGGTGCCGCGCTCGAGGAAGAACACGAGAAACCCGCCCGCCAGATCGTGCGCTGCCTCGGCATTGTCGATCAGACCCGCCCCGTTTTCCGCGCTGGGTCGCCCCTGGGTCACGAACAACCATTTCAGCGGTCCGTCCACGGTTTCCGCCTCGAATTCAAACTCGAGGTTCTCGCCCTCTTCGTGGCGGGACCAGCTGATATCGACCTCGTGAACCTCGCGTTGACCGCTGGATCCGCGAAGCATCTCGGCGAGCACGTGGTCGTTGACGTAGTGGTGCTGCGTTTTCGATCCGTGGCTGGGTTCTCGATCGGTCAGAAATAGGTGGATCAGGGGCTTGTCGTCCGTCTCGTCCACCAGTGCTTCCACGGCCTCGTACCTGGGGTGGTCTGGTAGCCACTGGATGAAGTGATGGTCCCAGACCTTGTACGAGTAACGAACCGGTAACACCGGAGGGGCTGTGGAGGCCGCTTGTTCACGCGATTGCCGAGAGGCGCAAGCACCCAAGGTACTCAAGACCCACAGCAGAACGACCCAGAACCCGACCCGCGGTATCGAGTGACACGCTCGGTGTGCGTTCTGGAGGTGCATGCTTCGCATTGTTTGCGTCCTTTCGCTCCGCCTTCGACCTGTTCGCGCTCACCCGAGCGGTCCGGGACGAGCTGACGTTGTGTAGCTCCAGAGCTTCCAGCGTCGCCATCCTCCGAAAGGCGGAATTGTTGCTGACTTTCACGCGTTCTCCGGGCCCCATCCACCGAATGGTGGATGGCCGCAGCGCGCGTTCTTGGTTAGTCTCGTAGCCGCATGGCTTCCGACGGCGATCCGACGAACGAGATCTCGGTGACGCGGCGGGTCGACGCGCGTTCGGGTCCGCTCGGCGCTCGAAGTGTGTGGCGTGCCGGTGCGCTTGCTCTTGCGATGGGCGCCTTGGCTGTGGTTTTGGCGAGTCTGGCGATCGCCGCGTGTGTCTCGCTGCTGCACTTCGGGACTTTCCTCGTGCACCTCGGGCCACCGAGCGAGCCCGTACGGCGCTTCTTGCAGATGGCGACGGAGCAACTGCAACGGATGGGCCTCGCCATCACGTTGATTTCGCTGGTTCTCGTCGCGCGTGCTCTCGAAAAGCGCCAGCTCGGGCGGCGCTTGCGGGGGTGCCTGCTCCTGGCGTCGGGAGCCTGGCTCGGCCCGCGAGAACTCGAAGTGCTCGAGGGGCTGGTGCGTGGCGAGAGCAATCGCAGCATCGCTCAGCGATTGTTCATCAGCGAGGCGACGGTGAAGACACACCTGCAGCACCTGTTCGAAAAATTGGGAACGAAGAGTCGCACGGCTGCGGTTGTCGAAGCCTTGCGACACGGCTGGTTGCAACTGGATGAAGGGGGCTCGGCCCCGTTCTCTAGTGAAGGGCCGAGCCGAAGAATTCCTTGAGCTTGTCCCAGTGATGCTGCGCGGCCTCCGCGGAGTACACCGGGAAATCCGCCATGGCGAAGCCGTGCGACGTGCCAGGGTACAGCTCGATGCTGTGAGGCACATTAGCCCGATCGAATGCAGCTTCCAGCTGGCGAGTGGTTTGACTCGTATGCCTGCGATCGACTTCCGCAACAGCAACGTAGAAGGCGCTTCTCGCGCTCTTTTCGATGACCGCGGGGCTGTCCGCTTGGGTCAAGAACTTGCCGCCGTGGATGGACGCGGCCGCCCGGATGCGCGTGGGGTAGGCGCAGGCCGCACATACCGCAAACCCTCCGCCCATGCAGTAGCCGAGTGTGCCCAGCTTCTCTTGGTCGATCGAGGCTTGTCGATCCAGGTACGCGAGCAGCGCCCCGGTGTCACGCATGACGCTCTCGTCGTCCAGCGACTCGGCCATCGCCATGACGCGTTGAAATTCAGGGCCTCGATTTCCGAAAACCTTTTTGGGGTCCAGGGCTTCGAAAGCTTCCGAGTCGATAGTACAAGTCGGGCAAGAGGACGAAGTAGCCGAAAGATGCGAGTCGGTCGGCCATCTCGAACAACGTGGCTCTGAGCCCGATGGCGTCCATGAAGAACACGATGGCCGGCCAGGGGCCAGTGCCGACCGGACGACTCACGTAGGCGTTGGCGACGCCGTCGCCCATCGAGACCTCGATTTGCTTGCCGCGCATTGCGTGCCTCCTTTGAACCCTCGTCTAACAGGCCTCTGCGCAAATTGCAACAATAGTTGCATTATCAGCGTGATGCTGATCGTTTCCTCGTGCGGTGCCCTTTCGGTAGGCCTGCGAGCACCTGGTCGACCACCCGCTCCACGAAGGCGCGGTCGGCCCTTTCTCCGAGCATGACCACGCGATGAACGACCGGAGCAATCAAGATCTCGCTGACGAACGAGGGGTCCACTGTCGAGGCTAGCTCGCCGTGCTCGATCGCCTTTCGAACTATCGAGGACGGCAGAGCAAAGCGCTGAGCGCGCAATTCGGCCGTCATCGTTGCGTCGTCGCCAATGCTCATCAAGGCACGGGCGATGGCTCGTCCGCGCGCCGTCGAAAGGCGCCGCGCCTTGCCCGCCAGCAGAGTGACCAGATCTTCGCGCAGCTTGCCGCTCGCGACGAAGGGCGGATCGTCTTCTCGCAGGGTTGCGAGCGCGGCAAGCACCACACCGGATTTGGTCGACCAGTGTCGATAGATCGTCGTCTTGTGCACCCCTACTTCACGGGCAATGGCGTCCAAGCTCAGCTGTTCGTAGCCGCGCTGGATCAGGGCCGCGAGGGTGGCGTCGAGGACAGCCTTCAGTAGCTGCTCACTTCCTCCTGCCGGTCGACCCGGGCCTCTGCGCTTCGCTTTCATGATCCGAAAAACTTCTTAGCTCACGAGCCACCGAAACATAAAGCCTTGGTCCGCCGAAAGACCGGGGCTCGCACAAAACGAACGACGCCGGGGGTCGGACTGGGAAACCACCGCTGGGTGCGGGAGACTTCTCGGGTGTCCTCCGGCCCGAAGCACCGTTCCTGGCTGAATGCCAACGTCGTCCTGCTCGGAGTGGTAAGCCTGCTGACAGATACGGCGAGCGAGATGATCGTGCCGCTATTGCCGATGTTCGTCACCAGCGTGCTCGGCGCAAGCGCTCTGGCGCTCGGCTGGATCGAGGGGCTAGCCGAGGCCGCGGCGAGCGTGCTCAAGCTGCTTTCCGGTCGCCTTTCGGACCGCACGGGGCGCCGCCGGCCCTTCGTGGTAGCTGGGTATGCCTTGGCCTCGATGGTGCGTCCGTTCGTCGCCTTGGCGACCTCTGCCTGGCACGTGCTGGGTATCCGTGTCACCGATCGAATCGGCAAGGGGCTCAGAACGAGCCCGCGGGACGCGTTGATCGCGGCTTCCGTGGAGCCGCACGATCGTGGTGCTGCGTTTGGCCTTCATCGCGCCATGGACCACGCGGGTGCCGTGCTTGGACCCCTGGTGGCTACGGGGGTTCTGCTGGTGTGGCCCACGGAGCTCAGGACGCTGTTCTGGCTCACGGCGATTCCAGGAGCGGCTGCTGTGACCGTGGTGGCTTTCGGTGTGCGCGAGATCAGCCTGAGCCCCGGGACCGCCGAGAAGGTCATCGACGAGACCTCGCCGGGTCGGGAGCACGCGCTCAACCGCTTGCTCTTGCCGTTGGGTCTGTTCACGCTCGGCAACGCCAGCGACCTGTTTCTGCTGCTGAAGGCCGGTGCCACTCGAGCCCCGGTGGTAACCTTGCCGCTCCTGTGGGTGGGGCTGCACATCGTCAAATCGCTCACGTCCGTCCCGGGAGGGCGTTTGTCCGACCGCTTCGGAAGGTCGCGTGTCATCATCGTTGGTTGGCTTTTCTACGCTGCCATCTACTCGGGATTCGCCTTTGCCACACAGCAAATCACGGTGTGGACTCTGTTCGTGGCGTATGGCCTCTACCACGGCCTCACCGAAGGCGCTGAACGAGCGCTCGTGTCCGAACTCGTGCCGGCGCGACGTTGGGGCGGCGGGTTCGGCTGGTACTACCTGACGCTCGGCGGACTGACTCTGGCAGCCAGCGTGTCGTTCGGCAGCCTATGGGAGTTGTTTGGTAGCCAGGTGGCGTTCTTGACGAGCGCCGGGCTCGCTGCCCTGGCAGCCGTCTGTTTGGGGATCTATGGCCCACCCGAGACACCCACCGAGCGGCCAAGTGCTGAAGCCCAGGATGCTCCGGCTCGCCGCGCCCACCAGCGCGGGCGCGCTGCGCCGACGTCGAGACCCGCCACGCTGGGCGTCAGCGACGGCGGTTCTGCCACCTCCCCCACGTCCGGCGAGTCGGCAGCCGAGAGCGGTGAAGCCAGCGGGGCGGGAGGCGGCGCGGCGAATGCAGAGAGCTCTGGAGCCTGACCGAGTGAGCTCAGCTCAGGCTGTGCTGAGGGCCCGCGCTCACCTGCTCACCGTGTGAGGGCTCGAGGAAAGTCGATTGCCGATCGCGGGCCACGGCGGTCCCAGCGTCTCGGATGCCGAGCCGCCAACGAATTCACTGTTTGACGGCGGGCCTGCCGGGTTAGGCTTGCCGCTAAGTTGCCCATTCAGTGTCGCCGAGAGGAGGGTGGCAGCAAACATGTCGAGCAAGAAGTTCAATCCAGGCAGGCTTTCGCGCCTGGCGAGCGTCCCGTTGCTACTCGGCCTGTGCGCAGGGTCGGGCTGTGGCTCCGTGACCGACCCCGGAAACGTCACGCTGGGCTGTCCGGGCGGTCAAGTGTTGTGCGATGGGCTCTGTGTGAGCCTCGAAGACAGTGACGACCACTGCGGGTCTTGTTCTCATGGCTGCGAGAGCGGAACGCGCTGTATCGAGGGCAGCTGTGAGTCCAGTTGCAGCGATCCACCCGACCGATGTGGTGATGCCTGCGTTGACCTGTCGAGCGACGTCAATCACTGCGGGCGCTGCACCCGGAGTTGCGCCGCTGGCGAACGCTGTCGGAAAGGGGTGTGCGAACTCGAGTGTCCGGCTCCGCTCGCAGCGTGCGGGCAGCAATGCGTCGATCTGAGTCGAGACACTCGACATTGCGGGGCGTGTTTCGACCGCTGCGCCGGGGCCCAGGTGTGCAGTGATGGGGCGTGCGTCGATGACTGTAGCACTCCCTTGGTTCGTTGCGGCAACGTCTGCGTCGATCGCAACCGTGACCGCGACCACTGTGGGGCCTGCGGGAATGCGTGCCAGATGGGTCAAGTCTGCACGAATGGTGTCTGCACGGCGGCCTGCGCTCCCGGCAATGTGGTTTGCGATGGAAGCTGCGTCGACCCGAGCTCGGATCGCGACTTCTGCGGAGCCGCGGGCGATTGCGGCCCGGGTCTGCGCGGCACCCGTTGCAACAACGGCGAGCTCTGCGTAGAGGGAAGCTGCAGTGTGAGCTGTCCCACAGACCAACTGGCTTGCGACGGGCGCTGTATCGATCCACTGGTAGACCGGCAGCACTGTGGTGCGACCAGCTGTTTGGGCTTGGATGTGGGTGCGGTGTGCGAGCCCGGAGAGATTTGCAACGAAGGCGTGTGTGAGCTGTCCTGTCAGAGTGGGCTTTTGGACTGCGATGGGAAATGCATCGATCCACTCGATAGTGACGAACACTGTGGGGCCGGGCCTGACTGCGCATCCAATCCCGGTGTCGCCTGCGAGCCTGGCTCGAGCTGTACAGAGGGAGAGTGCCTGCTCGAGTGCCAGGTAGGCCGCATCGAGTGCGGGGGACAATGCATCGATCCGACTACGAACCCGCTTCACTGCGGAGCCAGCGATGACTGCACCGGATCGAATGCCGGTGAGGTGTGCACCGTCGATCAAACCTGTGTCGCGTCTGGCTGCGTTGAGCGCTGCAGCGTCTTGATTCTGGGAGACTCCGTCACGCCCAACGACAGTGTGTTCGAGGCGGCACTGGCGGATGCCGGGGTTCAGGCCACGGTTATCGAAGATGGCACGGTCAGCTACCAGGGTGATCCCGACGCGCGGGCGTTTTCAGCCGTGTACGTGAGCCCCGGTTTGACCTGGAACAACGACATGCCGTCCGACGGACAGGCAGCCATCGCGGACGCGGTAGCCAACAGTTCGGTCGGGCTCGCCATGACCGAATGGGTAGCCTACCAGGTCAACGCAGGGCGCTACCAGGCGCTCGCGCCTTTCCTGTTGCTCGAACGGACCTCCGGGGTGACGTCCGCGACCACCATCAGCGGCCTGGAAAGCCACCCGATTTTCTACGATATTTCGCTGCCGTTCACCACTACCGTGGCTCTCGGCTACAACGTGGGGGACATCGTGACCAACGGTGGCTTGGCCATCGCCAGATGCGCCGCGTGCTCGGGGCCGGCGCTGGTGGTGCGTGACGCCGCGGAGACGGGGCGCGTGGTGCAGCTGAGCCATGCGGCGGACTACGACATCGGAAGTGGTAACTGGACCGACGATCCCAACGTACTCCGGCTGACCGTGAATTCGATTCGCTGGGCTGCCGGCTGTCTGTGAAGGCGCGGGTCGGGCCACGCCCGGAATCTACCGGCAGTGTCGTGTCGTATCATGCAGCAGGTACGCGGGTTCGAACGGGTCGTCGCGGTAGCCGTTGCCGGAGCGTACTTTGAGCAGCACGCGGCCCGGGGGAGCGGCCACCCGGGCCGGCTGTAGCGGGTGCATGAAGAGCGCGAGCTCATCCAATCGACGAGTGTCGAAGTGACGCGCGTCACAGATCCGCCAACCCTCCACCTTGCCCTGTTCGACCTGCCTGAGCCAGCGCCGCCGTGTCCTCAGGCGACGCACCCCGATCAACAGCAGCACCGTCGTGGCCGCGAGTGCGGCGAACCGGTAGGCGCCGACCAGCCCTTCGCCGGGCCAGGAGATGAGCATGGGCACCCCCTGGTCCGAAGGAACTGACCACTTCTCGAAGAACGGCCAGGCGAGCGCGAGGACGCAAAGCCCCCAGATGCTCGAGAGTACGAGACAGAGATCGAGGGCTTCCGGGCGCGCAAGCCTGGCGAACCTGCGCTCGATCCAGAGCGGTGGTAATAGCAGCGCGCCGTAGGCCACGCCGTACGCCGCTCCCACGAATCCCACCAGTAGGCCGAACAGGCTGGCGAACGACATGCTGCTGAAAGCGCCCCGCACGAGCATCAAGGCCGAGGTCGAACACGCGCAGTTGAGCCAGCCCGCGATGCCGCCTGCCAGGAAGACATAGCCGGCAAGCGCAGAGGTCGAGCGCACCTTGCGTCCCAGATTCCAGAAGCAGTAAACGGTAAGCAAGGTGCTCGGCACGACGGCCAGCGCAAATGGGCGGAACAAGGCGGCCGTGACGGGTCCGGTCACCAGCAACATGGCGATGAGCACCGCTCGCTCCGGCGAGAGCCATGCTCCCAGCTCGACGCGGCGTGACCAGATGTACTCTCGGGCCGACACCCTGCCAAGATGACGCCGGACCGCCACGCGAGCAAACCCCATTACTTTCGAGATCGCCAGCCCGGACATCGAGCGCAGCATCTGCCTCGAAAATCCGCCTGGGTCTCGCACCCCAGCCTGCGTTGGTGAAATTCCCAGGCTAGACTGCCAGCGTCACGGGACCGGGTACGTGACGGGTACAATCTTCAGGACGAAAACCTCGGTGTGTCAGCCCGAGCTGCGCGTGCAGCCCTTTGAGGAGCGAGGAGCCCAAGATGGATGAGCGACGGATGGAGCTGGAAACGCGCGTCGTGCACGCAGGTGCGGGAGGCCGCGCATTCATGGGAGCCAACGTGACACCTATCGTGCGCTCGACGGTGTTCGAAGTGTCAACCGGTACCGACTACCACGACATTCGCTACGGTCGCCTCTCCACCCTCCCGGGGCAGCTCGAAATCGCCTCCGCGATCGCGAACGTCGAGTCGGCAGAGGCGGGGCTCGTCACCAGCAGCGGTATGGCGGCCATCACCACCACGCTTCTTGCGACTCTGGCCGGCGGGGGACACCTGTTGGCGCAGCGCCCGCTTTACGGCGCCACGCAGAAGTTCGCGGCAAGCGAGCTGGCCAAGCTCGGTGGCAGTGCCAGCTTCGTCGATATGAGAGATCCAGAGAGTTGGCAGAGCCAGCTCCGGTCCGAGACCCGCGCGTTCTACGTCGAGACCATCAGCAACCCACTGCTAGAGGTAGCTGATCATCGGCGAGTGGTCGAGTTCTGCAGAGCTCACCGGCTGGTCTCCATCATCGATAACACTTTCGCAACTCCGGTGAACTTCAGGCCCATCGAACGCGGGTTCGACCTGGTGGTGCACAGCGCCACCAAGTACCTGAATGGTCACTCCGATGTGGTCGCCGGCGCCGTGGTCGGGTCTCAGGAGCGTGTTCGGTCGATCAAGTTGTGGCTCGACATCCTGGGAGGCACCGCGGATCCGGAGGCCTGCTATCTGCTGCGGCGGGGTCTCAAGACGCTCAGCCTGCGCGTCGAGCGACAGAATGCCACCGCCCAGCGCCTGGCCGAGTTCTTCCAGGCTCACCATGCCGTGCGGCGCGTGTTGTACCCCGGGCTTCCGAGTCACCCCGACCACGAGCATGCCCGTGCCCTGTTTGCTGGGTTTGGCGGTATGATAGCCATTGAGCTTTTCGGGGGCGCAGCGCGAGCGACTCGCTTCGCGCAGGCGGTACGGGTGGCCACCCACAGTGCCAGTCTTGGTGGGGCGGAAACCCTCGTTACGATTCCCGCCACGACCAGCCATGCCGGGTTGAGTCCCGAGGCGCGCGCCGCCGTCGGGATCTCCGACGACCTGATTCGCATCTCCGTCGGCATCGAGCACGTCGCTGACCTGCTGGCTGATTTCGAGCAAGCGCTCGCTTCCAGCGAGAGCGAAGCGCCGTAGCGCCGAACTACAGATTGGGCGCCGGTGAGCTTTCGCAGTGGCCGTCATCCTGACAGACCGGTTCGCCCGGGGCCACGCACAAAACCTGTGGGCAACCCACCCGCGAGCATTCTTTGGGGTCGGGACGGCATCGCTCGGGCACTTCGTCACCCTCGGCGACCAGGCACTCTTCCTGGTCGACCGTGTAACGGTTGTAGGCAGCGGGACAGCCGCCGCAGCAATTCCCGGCGTAAGTGGCCAGCACGCAGTCCTCGTTGTCGTGGCAGGGTGGCACGCAGCGGCCGTTTTCCTCCAGCATGCCCTCCGGGCACTCGTACTTGGGGACGCATTTTCGTTCCTCGCACGCGGCGTACGCTGCCGCCGGGCAGGCGATGGCGGGGCACAACACGTTCGTACAATCGGGATGCTCGCACTTGGGGTCGTTGGCACCGCCAGGCTCTACGAGGCAGGGTTCGGAGTCGACGACGCTCTTGGGGTAGGCATCCTGGCAGCTGCCACAGCACACCCCTCCATTGGTAGCGAGCGTACAGTCAGCGTCTTTCTCGCACTCTTCCTCCGGTCGGGCGCAGCGACAGAGCTCGTTGCCGTTGGCGTCCCGCGCCAGCTCGCAAGTGAGAGTGCAGGTCGAACCGCCGGTGCCTCCGCTGCCTCCCCCGACGCCTCCGCTGCCCCCGCCCGTGCCAGTGGTAGCCGAGCCGCTCGTCGAGCTTGCGGCGGTGCCGCCCGCGCTGTTTCCATTCGTGCCACTACCGGTCGTAGTGGTTCCGCTCGCGCTGGAGGTGCCACCCGAGTTGCCGCTGGAAGTCGTTGCGTCGTTGGAGCTTGCGGTGCCCCCGCTGGAGCTGGAGTCATCTCCGCTTCCCGTATCTCCAGACTGGAAGCTCGAGCCGCCGCAGGCGACGACGAGTGGAACGAGCGCACTGGCACAAAGCAGTCTGGGCAGGTTCATGGTCCGCGATGCAGTGCAACGGCCATGCCGTGCTGGACCAACAAGTGCGAGCGAGCCGGGCCGGGGTTGATAGCGACAGTAATGTCAGGGAGGTGACACAACTTGCACTCTTCTGCTCGCGTCATTGGCTGTTGCCCATTCTTCGCGACCGCGAATCGCGCTCGCTCGTCTAGTTTTCGGCAGCAGCCAGACCGTGGCCAGAACGCTCATCAACCCAGAAAGGCAGCTTTTGCGGCTCGGGAAGTGTAGTGCCTTTCCGTACAGCGATGACAATCGCATCACCGAGAGTCTGGGCGGCGCGACCACAGCTCTTGCTCACGCTGTGCGCTGATGAACCTCGGCACTCCTGTTTGTGCCGCTTTCGCAGCGAGGCAATGTTGGTGTTGCCGAGCAACGCTTCTTGGAGCCCTCTTCCGAGGTAGTTCCATACGATGTCGGCATGTTTCGGAAGACCGGGCACGTATTCCACCAATTCGGACTCGCGAACGGTCACACAGGTGCCGTTCCAGCGCAGCACTTCTACGTCGTCGGCGCCGCTCACCTGCACCTCGTCGGTGCGAGCACTTCCGCGTCGGAGCAACAGTACCTCCTCGGCGAATGTGAGGTCACCGCCACTGTTCGAACCGCCAAACGCATTCACTGCGGCCAGCTGTTCACGATTCACCCATTTGCGCTGCCAGGGGGTGCTCTTCTCGAACATGAATAGTGCGAGTCCGGGATACTTTCCCTTACAGATGCTTTCGGCGAATGCCTCCGGCGGCAGACATGGCGGCCGAGCTCCCAGTGCGCATCGGCTCGGAACCTCCTGGGTTTCTGCGACCTTGGGCTCGACCTCTGGCGGCGCCTTCGCGAGCTCCGCGGCTGGTTCGGAGGCTGTGCTCGTGGACTTTTGCTCGGTGAGCTCCGCCGGTTTCGCCGCTGGGGTCGCCTGGCGCGCGGGCGTCGAGATGTTACTGCCACCGCAAGCCGTCACGAGCAGTCCGAGACACGCGAGCGCCTTCCTGGTAATAACCTTCATCTTCCTCGCCGTGCCCGTCGCAGGGAACGCGGGCTCAGTCTTTTCAAACGGCCGCCTCGCGCTGAAGTTAGTGGTGCGCGGCGCTTGTTTGTCGCTGCGCTGAGCTCCCGGCGGAATGCTAGCTCGGAAGTCCCTCGAGCTGGGGGTCGAACGACCTCACCGAGTTCGCGCTTGCGCCGTTCGAGCGTTTGAAGGCGCCACGCCCTCGCACGTGCATGTTCATAGGACCGCGTGGGCGCAGCGTGATCGTGGGCACGAACTCGAGCTGAAAGGCACTCGGCAGCTCGAGTGCGACGCGCTGTACGATGGTGGCGAGCGCCAGCGTGGCCTCGAGCATGGCGAAGTGATTGCCGATGCAGACGCGCGAACCCCCGCCGAACGGGAAGTAAGCGAAGCGTGGCAGTTTTCCCTGTTCGGGCGAGAGCCAGCGCGCAGGTTCGAATTCGAGTGGGGCCTCGAACCAGCGTGCCTCTCGATGCACCACCCACTGGGGAATCACGAACTGCGTATCCGCTGCGACCGGGGTGCCCAATAGTTCGAAGGGCTCCTGCGCCCAACGCCCGATGGCCCATACCGGCGGATACAGCCGCATGGTTTCTTTGACCACCGCCCGGCAGTACTGAAGGCGTTCCAGGTGATCGATGCTGACTCGATCTCGGCCAACGACTTGGTCCACCTCGCTCTCCAGACGAGTGCGCACTCTCGGGTGCTTTGCAAGACAGTAGAGGGCATAGGCCAGAGCCAGCGCGGTGGTCTCGTGTCCGGCCAGAAACACGGTGAGCGCCTCGTCACGTAACTGGCGATCGCCCATGCCTTGACCTTGCTCGTCGGTCGCGCAAATCAAACGGGACAACAAATCGCTACCCGCTTGGGCGTGGGGTCTCTTTTGTTGGATCAGGTCGTCGACGATCCGTTCCAGCTGGTCCTTCGAATGGGTGACGCGCCGCCGAGCGCGAAATGGCATCCAGGTCGGGAAGGCCGCGCGCCAACTGAACATCAACGTATGAAACCCATTGAGTATGACCGACAGGTGTTCATCGACTTCATCGCTGCGCGCCACGCGGCTGCCGAACAGGGTGCGCACGACGATGTCCAGAGTCAGCCTCATCATGTCGGCATGCACGTCGCGGGTCTGGCCGTCCGCATAGCCCTCCAAGAGCGCAATCGTCCGTTCGACCATGACTTCCGAAAAGCGGGCTATCTGTTTGGGTTGAAACGAAGGTGCCAGCAGCTTGCGCTGCCGACGCCAGAGCTCCCCCTCGCTCGTGACCAGCCCCTGGCCGAGCACAGAGCTCAGCTGAGCCGTGAATCTGTCTTTCTTCAGGAGCTGCGCGTGTCCCAAGAGCAGCTCCTCGATAATCTCCGGATCCATCAAGAGTGCGAAAGGAATGCCCCACTGCTTATAGAACACCCGGGTGCCGTGCAGGCGGCGTGCCGTTTCGAGTCGCCCCAACGGATCGCCAGCGAAACGCATGAGGCCACGGAAGCCGGTGAGCTCACCAGCAAGGTTGAAGCCCTTCATGTGCATGCCCGAAGTATGGGACTTAAGTGCCGACGTGCCAGCGCGTTCAGTAAGTACGCGTCGGGGTCCTGTCGGTCCACGGTGACTGTGCTAGAGCGACAAATAGGATGTTTGGCGCGACCAATCAACGAAGTAAAGGGCCGATCGCGGGTGCCTGTGCAATTGACAGCCTGTTCGGTGCTCCAGTGAACCTCGAGGAATTCGCGGATCCGTGTTGCGGGTCCAGGGTCGCTCGCCCATTCGCCATTCGGGTTGGTGAAGCGTCGATTGCACACAGTCGTAGGAGATAGTCATGAGTGAGTCCGTCGTGAAATCGCGAGTGTCCGAAGCAGCCGAACTGGTGGGAGAGTCGGCGCCCCCGCCCTCCTCAGGTCGCTATGACTTCTTCAAGGTCATTCAGGGCTATTTGAACCAGGCCGCCGATATCGTCGGGCTACCCGGTTACATCCGTACCATCCTCAGCCAGCCGAAAAACGAAATCATCATCCACTTTCCCGTGCGCATGGATAATGGCCGGTATCGGCTCTACAAGGGCTACCGTATCCAGCACAACAACATCCTGGGGCCCTACAAGGGAGGGATTCGCTACCACGCGCTGGCTTCGCTGGACGATTTCAAAGCGCTGTCGGCGATGATGACCTGGAAATGCGCGTTGATGAATCTGCCGTTCGGAGGAGCGAAGGGTGGCATCAAGTTCGATCCACGTGAGGTGTCACCGGCCGAGTTGCAGCGCATCACACGGCGCTTCATTCACGCGCTCGGGTCCAACATCAGTCCGGATTATGATATCCCGGCGCCGGACATGGGGACGAACGCCCAAACCATGGCGTGGGCGATGGACACTTACATGAACACGGTCGCGATGGTGAATCGGCAAGCCATGACGGGTGTCGTGACAGGCAAGCCGGTGACCAGCGGTGGGACGTACGGACGCAACAAGGCGACCGGTCAGGGGGTGGTTCACACCATTGTCGAGTGGGCGGAGCGGGCCGGCTTCGACTTGAAGGGCAAGCGCCTGATGGTGCAGGGGTTCGGCAACGTGGGTTCGCATACTGCGGTGCTGCTGAGTCATTTGGGCGTGTCGCTGGTGGCGGTGGGTGACCACACTGGCTACCTGTACAACAGCGAGGGCTTCAATACGCATCGTTTGCAGGCGTACGTGGAGCAGCATGGCTCCATCAAAGGGTACCCCAATGGGGCCAGCATCTCGCGCGAGGAGTTCTTCAAGGTGCAGGCGGACATTTTCGTGCCGGCGGCGCTCGAAAATCAGGTAGGCGAGGCCGAGGCGAACGCTCTGGAGGTGAAGGTCGTCGCCGAGGGCGCCAACGGCCCCACCACGCCGCGCGGGGAAGAGATCTTGCTCGATCGTGGAGTCACCGTATTGCCTGACGTGCTGGCCAACGCGGGCGGCGTTACGGTGTCATACTACGAGTGGGTACAGAACCGGCGCAGCGAGCAGTGGACGCTGACTGATGTGGAGCAGCGTCTCGAAGCAGACATGAAGAGCGCCTACCATCGCATGTTGGACTTCACGGATCGGCATCATTGCTCGTACCGTTTGGCTTGCTATGGTGTAGCACTCGAGCGGCTGATGACGGTGTATCAGGAACGCGAGATCTTCCCCTGAGGCTTCGCTGGCCGGAGCGTGCAGTGGCTCCGGGCGCATCTTCGGGAAGGAGCCAACCGAAACGTTGAAGGAATCCGAGAAATTCCTGGTCTTTCAGCGACAACGGTTTCAGGTACTCTCCGACCAGCTTTCGTGACCACCACCCTGGCTCGCCGAAACGAGTGAAATGGTATTCGTACAAACGCGCGCGGATGGTGCGGGGAGGATGCTCCGGAAATGGATTGCGAGCCAGCAGCCCGAGAACGCTCTCGTCCCCCCGTAAGAGGTGGTACACCAGGCTGACAATCCATGGTTGGTGTTGGTAGTCGCTCAACGCAGCAAACCACATTTGCCAATCGAGGCGGCGGTGAAACGGCGTGATCAAGCAAGGCGCTCGGTTCACGTTGCCGGGCTTGCAAGGAAACTCGTACTCGCGCCATTCGGTGTGCGGACCGAGCTGCGTATCCAACGTGCCCTCCAACACGACCTCGTGGCGAACCTTTCCGACGCTGCCGAACGCTCCGTAGGTGTTGACCAGGTGAAGCGGGTCGAAGGAGGCGTTCATGCGCTGGCGTGCGGACAACATGTTCGCAATTGGCCCCAAGCTCAGAAGGCTCACCAGCAACACCAGAAATACTCGTATGCCCATGACGTAGCCCGGGGTGACCGGCCGCGGCATTGCCGGGCCCAAGCGCTCGACCACGCGGTGGGGCAGTAGTGTCGACCAAAAGGTATCGTCGAAGCAGCTGAAGGCGACCACGATGGTCAGCCAGTTCAAGAAAGAAAGGTTGCCGCTGAGGATGAGCGTGGCCTGAAACAGCACGGTGAGCATGCCCGCTGCATGGCGCACACGACGCGGTCCGAAGTAACCCCAGGGCACCACGAGTTCCACGAAGTGATTGAGCAAGACGCCGGCTTCATGAAAGAGTAGGGGGGCTTGATTCAGCAGCCAGCTGAGCGGGTGGGGATTGGGCTGCGTCTCATAGTGATGGATCAAACACGTCAGCTCCACCCAGCAGGCGTCTCCGCGGAGCTTGATGAGTCCCGCGCCGAACATCAGCCGGAATAGCGTCCAGCGGAGCAGGACGATCACCAAGCTCGAGGGCTCGTAGGGGGCGGCGGGGCTGCCGTGTCGGAGCGGGGCCAGGAATATCGCCAAGAAACCCGTCTCGAGCAGCAGGATCTCCCAGCCGTAGCCGAAGAAGATCTGGCCGACGTGAACGAAGGACATGGTGAGCGCCCACAAGAGTGCGAGCATCCAGGCGTTGGCGTAGCCGGCGAGTACGACCAGGCCCAGGCCCAGGCCCAGCCCGCACGCGAGCTCGAGAGCCAGGTCGGAATGGTCGAGCCAGAATATGCTGGGGAGGCTCCAGAAAGCGTCCGCCTTGGAGCCGGCGTACTCGACCATGCGGCGCATGAACGGTTGCACAGGAAGAATGCCCCGGCTGAGAAGCAGACCGGAGAGATCGTTCGCCAGCGAAGCAAACGCCACGTAGTAGATGAAACCCAGACCGCGCAAGAAGGCGAAACGCGTGAGGCGATAGTTGCTGGGTTGGCCACCGGCGAACCAGCCAGCTCTCAGATGGCCGGCCCATGCGGCGTCGGACGAGTCACGCGAAAGCACCTGGAGACGAGACTAATCAAGGAGGGATGACCTGACAAACTGGTGCTGTCGGGCGAAGCTTCACGGATTCAGTGCCCGAGCGGAGCCACCCGTGGTCCGCACTTTGGGTCCACGTGCAAGGCTCGCCCGCCAGCGTCGGTGTGGCGAACTACGGAGACGGGGCGTCGTTCGCAGCCTCGAGGGTTACCGAATACTTGAAGTAGCTCGGCGGCGCCAGCAGAGGGTGCGGCGTCGGCGCCCAGGGGTTGGGGACCAAGGTCACGGTGACACAAGCCGGCGAAACGTCGGCCAGCGCCACCGCAGGGCTGCTCCAGGGGCTCAACTGGTCTCGCTCGCTGGGCTTTACTGCGGAACCTTTCGGGTACACACGAACTGGAATCTCGTCTCCTGGCCCGCCCATCGGAGTGACTGAAAGCGCGGCATGGGTCTGACGCTTGCCGTCGATGCCGTCGACGATCGAAAACCGTACCTTGCCGGTTTTGGGAAGGGCACAAAACGTGTCCTCGTCACGAGCAAAGCTCAGCGTTGCGACCCGGGTGTCGCCGACGGCGAGCTCTTCTGCCGAATTGGTGTGACTGTTGGGCTCGACCTCGTTCGACGGGTTCGGATGCGCCAGGTCGAACGTCAGGGTGTAGTAGTCCGAAATGTTCTCGTAGACGGGAGGTTTGCGTCCCTCTTCGTATTCTGTTCGATCTTGCATTACCGCGATGAGGTACGCGCCAGCGGTCAAGCGCAATTGCGAAAGCGCCAGCGGCGTGCCGTTGCCTCCGGCACAATAGCGATCGAGGGGTGTCGTGCTTTCGGCGCGATACAGCCAGGCGCACAGCGCCATGTTGTCGATGGAGCCGAGTTCCAGGGCGGTGAGCGTGGTCGTTCCGTGTTCGGGCTTCGGCACGTCGAAGCGAAAGAAGTCCCGGTCGCTGCGGTTCTGGTCCAGCCGTTTGCCCACGGTTCCGCGCACTGTCTTTCCGAAGGGAATGGGGTTGGCTTCGCTGGCAAGATTATTGGGCTCGCGTTCCTCGCCAAGAAACGGTGCTGCAGCGTTCATGCCCTGCCACGTTTTCAGGCCCAGTACGGCGCCCACGACGAGCACACCCGCGACAATTGCGTAGGCAATGTGGCCTCGGCGCTTGAGTTTGCGCTCGTATCTTCTGACTTCGTCGCGCGTCGCGGCCTCGCGATCCGCATCCGCCAGTTGGCGCAGATGCGCATCGTCCAGTAGCGAAGCGTCG
Source organism: uncultured delta proteobacterium (assembly GCA_963809955.1). GTDB lineage: Bacteria > Myxococcota_A > Polyangia > Polyangiales > Polyangiaceae > JAICQQ01. The sequence goes on along the minus strand of CAWELQ010000017.1, from coordinate 820,393 downwards.
CCCCCCAGTCCGCGCAGGGCAGCAATCAGCGACGACTGCAGCTCACGAGCGCTCTGAAACCTTTCCTCGGGAGCCTTTCTGAGACACCGCATCACCAGTTGGCTGAAAGTCACCGGGATGGAAAGCTGTGGGAAGCGCGCCGAAGGGGCTCGCGGATCTTCGGTGAGCTGTTTGCTGAGGACTGCCAAAGGGCTCGGCGCGTCGAACACCGGAACTCCGGTCAAGCAGACATGCATCAGGGCGCCCAGGGCGTAAACATCGCTGCGCTGGTCGACGTTCTCGCCTTGTACCTGCTCTGGCGACATGTAGTATGGGGTTCCAACGATGGCTCCGCGTGTGGTCACGTCCGCAAGCTCGCGAGATTCGCGCAGCTTGGCGAGGCCGAAGTCGAGCACTTTGGCGATATCGTCGCCCGCGGGGCTCTTCAGAACCATGATGTTTTCGGGCTTCAGGTCGCGATGGACGATGTCTTTGTCGTGTGCTTCCGCCAGTGAGCTGCACACCTGAATCATCAGCTTGGCCGTGCGCGCGGCTCCGAGCGGACCTTCGCTGTCTATCAGGCGCCCCAGGTCGATACCCCTCAGGTACTCCATGGCGAGGTAGGTCAAGCCTTCTCCGACGCCGAAGTCGAACACCTGCACGGTGTTCGGGTGCGATAACTTGCTCGCCATCAGCGCTTCTCGACGGAAGCGCTTGACCTGGTCCGAATCTCGCGTGAGCTCGCCCGTCAGAAGCTTTAGCGCCATCAGTTTTCCGATGCGCGCGTGCTCGACCTTGTAGACGACTCCCATCCCCCCGCGTCCCAGCGGCTCGAGGATACGGTAGCGTTCGGCGACCACCACTCCGAGCAGCGGATCCGCCAGGGGCGTGGGCAGGCGCTCCGACGGTTCGGCGCCACTCTGAGCGGCACCGCGCACGAGGTGCACACCACAGTAGCCGCAAAACCTGGCACCAGGGAAGTTCGTGCCGCCACAGGCGTGGCAGGGATTCGCAACGGCGGGACTCGGGTCGCCCACGGTTTGAAGCCTAGCCCAAGTTGCGCCGGCGCTTAAGCGCTGATGGTGCGCGAGCGTGCTGCCAATCGACGGGTTTCATGAAATTGTCGTTCGTTGTGTCGACAATTTTGGCGCTTCTCGTGCTCGAAACGTGGCCGAGAGATCGGCGCAGCCAGCATGCCCGTGCTCGCGCTTTGTGTAATGGTGGTTGCTTTTTCGAGCCTGGCCAGATTGCCGGTCTTGGAGTTCCCCCTGCGGTTTCGCACCCCGAGACGGGTCGGTGCCGGCTCGTGCCGAGCGCTCGTCGGAGAGTTTTCTGGCTGGCACTCCGCGCCAGGATGCATAACACCGTTCGCTCGCATGACCCCGTCAGGCTGTCCGCATCTACCTCCGTGTGATGGTTGCCCGCGCTTCGGGCAGCCCGGAGTTGCCAAAGACCCGCTCGGAAGGCTCGAGCGTCTTTCGGCCTGGGCGGGTGCCCGGCTGGCACCGAGCGTGAACGGTCTGGCCCGTGGATACCGACTGCGCGCTCGACTGGCGGTGCGCGGCGATTCGAGGTCCGCGAAAGTCGGGCTGTTTCAAGCGCGAACCCACAACGTCGTGGACATACCCCGCTGCCAGGTTCACCACGCGCTCGTGAACCAGAGCGCTCTCATGCTCAAACGCGCGTTGCGGCGAACGGGCACGGCCCCCTACCATGACCTCCAACGTGCGGGCTTGGTTCGCTACATGCAGGTGGTGGTGGAGCGGTCTAGCCAACGTGTGCAGTTGGTGGTGGTCTGCAATTCCGAGAGCGCTGCGCCCGTTCGCGAGCTCTTCGATGAATTGGAGCGGAGCCTACGAGGTGTCGCGCACAGCCTCTGGTTCAACGGAAATACCGCCAACACGAACGCCATTGTCGGCGACGTTTGGCAGCGCCTCTCCGGACCACCTGCCGTGGAAGAAACCATCGCCGGGGCTCGGGTGTTCTATCCGCCGGACGCGTTCGGTCAGGCCAACCTGGATCTGTTCGAGCGGATTGTGCAGCGCATTCACGAATGGGTTCCGCACAGCCGGCGCCTGCTCGAATACCACGCGGGAGTGGGAGCGATTGGACTGGGGCTCGTCGAGCGCGCCGTCAGTGTGGACTTCGTCGAAATTTCCTCCGGCGGGCTAACGGGTCTGAAGTTCGGTCTGGACGCGTTGAACGCGGAACAACGCGGCAGAACACGACTGCATCGGGGGGCTGCTGCCGACCATGTTTCACTCTTGTCTCGAGCAGACGTTGTCATCGTCGACCCGCCCCGCAAGGGTCTCGAAGCGCCACTCGTGGAGGCGCTGTGTCGAGAGCCGCCGGAGCGCTTGATCTACCTGAGCTGCGGGCTCAGCTCATTCGAAAGAGATGCGCGAACGCTCTCGGAGTCCGGGGCGTTCGCGCTCAGGCAGGTCGAACCCTACGCGTTGTTTCCGTATACGGAGCACGTGGAAACGTTGGCTCTGTTCGAGCGTAGGGCCGGCAAGAGACCAATCGAATAGGGCCTTGGTTCAGGCCGCAGCGCTGGCCATGATGGTCCTGAGGCGCTGCATGGCTCTCGAATGAAGCTGAGAGATGCGTGGTTCGCTGACTCCGAGCTCCGAGCCCAGATCCTTGAACTTCACGCCGCGGAAGTAGTGCGCCGAGACGATGTGGCGTTCACGGGTCGGCAGTTGTTCGACGGCGCGGGCCAGGGTTTCCTTGGTGAACTTGGCGTCCACAGCGGCCTCACTGCTGGCGAGTGTGGCCAGGCAGCGGTTCTGTTCCCACTCACTGACATCGTCGAAGCGAACCACCGCTGGTGCGAATGCCCGCGACGCCTGTCCTTGTTCCACCGCTTCGGCCGCTGCCGCTCGCGCTCGGCGCGGGAGCCAGTCCTGAGCCCTGAGCTCATCGAGGATGGCGCCGCGGATGCGCACCCGGACGTACCACTCGAAGCTTTCGCTGGGCTTGTCGGCATGGCGCCGGATCGCATCCCACAGGCCGCTCATGCCCGCCGCAATCAGATCTTCACGCAACACGTTGCGTGGCAGGCGGCGCTGGAAGCCTCCGGCGATCTGGCGAACCAGCGGAGTGTAGGTCTTGAGCATCTGCGCGACGACGCGCTGGTCGAGCGTGTTCTTCGCGCGCCGGCTGCCTCCACCGGTGCGTGGCGCCCGGCGAGTTCGGGACTCGGCACTGATCGGCTTGCGTGCCGCATGTCCGGGACGTGCCGGCCGCATGGTCTGCTGGCGCCGCGCCATGGGCTGACGCCTCACCCCGCTTTCCGGTTCGCCGTCCGCAAACGGGACCTGTTCTTGGTGAGTCTCGGAAATCGTGGAAGGGGTTCGCAGTGCCATAGAATTCTTCGCTCCTCGGCGCGGACCTAAAGCACTGCGCGTGCCATAGCTAATAAGTATATGAAAATACTAGTGAATACATCGCCTCCCCTCGGTTTTCCTGGGTGTCGATTGACCCAGTGTGCCGGCGGGGAGACCCAGGCGTCTCACCCTGATCCACCGCGAATGCAGGGAAGTTCGCAAGGGTTCGCGCCACACCGCGGAATCGGCACCTCGAGCAAGGCCTGGGTGCGCTTAGACCCGGCTTTCGTGGGGCGGTGTGCAATTGACCACTCTGTCGCGATTTGCGGGTCATTTTCAGTGGGTCGCACTGCACCTGTGGGAGTCGAGCCCACCTGGGCTTGCGAATAAGCTGACCTGTTTTTTGACGTTTTCACTTGGGGGGTGCCACAGTTTTAGGCGCAGCCGGATCGACTGCTGCGGGACTTGTCGAGGAAGTAATGGGTGAAGGTAAGAACCTGGTCGGGGTGGACATAGGCACCACCTCCATCAAGGTGTGCCAGCTCAAGGAGACCCGTCGGGGCTTGAGCCTGGTGCGCTTCGGGTACACCCCGCTGGCCCCGCAGGTCATCGTCGACGGCCAGGTGATGGACACGAGCGTGGTGGTCGAGAGCTTGCAACGCGTGTTTCAGGACAACCGCATTCGTCAAAAGGAGTGTGCGCTGAGCGTTTCCGGTCAGAGCGTGATCCACAGAAAAATCACCGTTCCCATGATGACCGAGGCAGAGCTTGAAGAGCAGATTCAATGGGAAGCTGAACAGCACATTCCCTTCGACATCAAGGACGTGCAGGTGGACTACCAGGTGCTGCGGCGGCGCGCGGACGCCAGCCAGATGGATCTGCTGCTGGTTGCCGCCAAGCGCGATCAGATCAACGACTACGCACAGCTTGCCCGCAGCGCCAAGTTGAAGCCGCTCGTCTGCGATATCGACGCTTTCACGGTTCAAAACCTGTTCGAGTTTTCTCGGGGCCTGCCGCAAGACAAGACCGTCGCGTTGCTCAACGTGGGAGCCAGCCTGTCCAGTTTGAACATCGTTGCCAATGGCGTCAGCCAATTCACCCGCGAGATCGCCAATGGCGGGAATGTCATCACGGAAGAGATACAGAAGGCCATCAACGTTCCCTTCGAGCAGGCCGAAGCCTACAAGTGCGGCGGCACCGCCGACCCCAACGACCCTTATCGGCAAGGCATGGTGCCCCAGCAGGTCGTCGAGATCATCGAGGCTGTGTGCGACTCGATTGCCGCCGAGATCCAACGCAGCCTGGACTTTTTCATGGCGACGAGCGGTGACGCCGAAATTTCCCGTATCTACGTGACCGGAGGCACGGCGAGCCTCGCGGCACTGGGCCAGTCCATCGAGCGCCGAGCCAGGATTCCCGTCGAGGTCTGGTCACCCACCGAGAAGATCACCGTCGAGGGCAAGCACGTGGACGCCGCGCTGTTGCAGAGTCGAGCGGCCCAGCTGTCCGTGGCGCTGGGCCTCGGGCTTCGCAAGGAGCGCGAGGTGCGCTCGTGATTCGTATCAACCTGCTCCCCCAGAAGCGCCGGGCCGAGCGTACCGAGGCCGGTCAGGCATGGCTGGTCGTGGTGCTGGTGTTGTTGCTGGCCGAAGTCGCCGGGTTCTTCGTTTGGCACGGCCAGCTGAGCGAAGAGCTCGATCAGCGCAAGCGAACCAACCAAGAGTTGCAGGCTCAAATCGATCAATCCAAGAAAACCGTCGCGAATCACGAGCAGATCGAGAAGAAGCTCGACGAGCTCCGCGCGCGGGAGGCCGCCATCCAAAAGCTGCAATCCGCTCGGACGGGTCCAACGGCAGTCTTGTTGGAGCTCGCGCGCCTGATGACTCCAGGCCGAGGGCCAAGCATCGATCCGGAGCGGCTCAGCCAAATCCGTCGCGACAACCCGCTATCGCTTCACAACGTGAACTGGGACCCGCGCAGGCTGTGGATTACGAAATTCGTCGAGAAAGACAGGGAAGTGCGGCTCGACGGAAATGCTCGGAACGGTGAGGATGTCAGCGAGCTGGCGCGGCGCATGAACCTGTCGGAGTTCTTCACGGACGTGAAGCTCCTACCGGGCAAGCAGATCAAAGACAAGGAGACCGGTCTCGAGCTGGTCGATTTCCAACTCGAGGCGAAGGTTCAGTACTAATGGCCGCCAAGACTTCCGCCTTGAATCGGCTGCCCACGGCAGCGAAGTTCGGCATCGGGTTCGGCTTGTTGGTGCTGACGGCGGCCGCCTACTGGGTCGTGTTCTACGGGGACATCGCCAGCCGCATCACTACCGAGGAAACCAAGGAAAGAACGCTGAGGGGAGAGCTGGCGAGCGCTCGCAAGGTCGAGTTCAAATACCAGCAAGATCTCAAGGAGCTCGCAGAACGCGAACAACGGCAGCGCGACCTCGAAAAGATCTTGCCGACCAAGACCGAGCATCCTGCGTTCTTGAGCGCGCTCCAATCCGTGGCCAACGTCACCGGGGTCACTTTGACGGCTTGGGCTCCGCAGAGCGAGGTCAAGGAAAAATACTACGCGCGCATCCCCATGAAGCTCGAGCTGGAAGGGCGCTTCCATCAGATTGCGAAGTTCTTCTATGGCGTTGGGCAACTCGATCGCATCATCAACATCGAGAACATCGCAATCACCGATCCCAAGGTGCGGGATGAAGAGGTATACGTGAAAGTGTCTGCTCTCGCCACGGCGTTTCGTTCCTTGAAGGACGACGCTCGCAAGAAAGGCCAGAGCAAGCGCGACCGGCGCGCGAGGAAAGCACAGTGAAGCGTTCTTTGATCCTTTGCCTGCTGGGCTCCTTGTTCTGGCTGGGCTGTGAAGACGACGTGATGGTCGCGCAACCAGCGCCGTCTTCTTCCGCAGGGCCACGAGCTTCCGCCTCGGGCGCGCCCGCGGATTCGGCCCAATCGCCCCCGCATATGGACCTGGAGGACGCTGACTTTGCCGAGAGCGACAAGAGTCGCGACCCCTTTCGTTCCTACGCGCGCATGTTCGCGGAAGAAGCGAACGGACAAATCAAGTCCGACCTGGACGTCAAGCTCGAGAAATACACTCTCGATCAGCTGAAGCTCATAGGCATCGTCACTCGCGTGTATCCCGAGCGCGCGATGTTGGTCGACCCGAACGGTGTGGGTCACGTCATCAAGCGCGGCCAGTTCGTTGGTAAGCCAGAGGTCGTGCAGACCGCCAAGGACGTGGGCGCCTCCTATCAGGTGCACTGGCGCGTCGACCGAATTCGACCCAACGATGTGGTCTTCGTTCGCGAGGACCCCACCAATCCCGACGTGCCGGTGGCCACGCGTGTGATCCCGTTGCGCCCCGAAGGCGAGGGTGATCTCAGCGAGCTTCTCGAGAACGCCGGCTAATTCCGTACGGAGCCTCGTTGCTCGCTCTCGAGGGACGGACCAGGCACGAAGGGCCGAGGTGGGCCAAGAAACCGGAGTCGACCGGGCCGGCGCGGGGCAGGGTGGGCGGGGGAAAGCGACCCGGAAAACCGCTGGGAATTTGTTCCTTCGGATCGTGATTGGTTAGGCTTTCCTGAAGTGCGGTCGGACCTGCCAATCCAGGTGGTGAAAAGCCGCTCCACGGAGTCTTGAGATGAGGTGGACTTGGTCCAGAGTAGCTCGCGGTTTTGCAGCGTCGTTTACCCTGTGTGCAGCGACTTTTGCGGTCGATGCCAGTGCCGAACCCGAGGCGAGAACACACGCCACGGACGTCGGTGTCGAGGCCGCCGCGGACGGCACCACCCAGGTCGCCATCGAGTTCACGGGTGAGCCCACCTATACCGCGCGTCTCGAACGAGGAGGACTCAGGCTGGTGCTCGATGTTCCGCATGCGGACCTGAGAGGGGCGGCCCCAGCGCTCATGGACCGCGTGGGGCTCGTCGGCGGGGTCATGTCCCAGAGCTTCAAGACCGAGCAGGGTACGACTGCACGCTTCTTGATTACCTTGCTGGAAGAGTGCGCCTACGGGGTGCGGGTCGAGGGTCGGCGCCTGGTAGTAAGCTTCGCTCCAGGCAAGACCGGCGTGTTGAAGACCAGCCCGAAGGTGAGCAAGGCTCCCCCCGAGCAGCGAGCGCGGCAGGTTTCGGTGAAGGACGTCCACTACGAGTACCAGAAGCTGCGCGACCAAGTTCTCATCAGCTTGGATGGCGTACCGGAGTATCGACAGCAGAACGGAGCCGACGGTCGTTCGTCGCTGATTCTGCGGCGGACCAAGTTGCCCGAGGGTCTGATGCGCACGCTGGACGTGACCGCGTTCGGAGGCGGGGTACTCTCCATTTCCAGCTATCCAAAGAACGGGAACGTCGTGATCGACGTCGACCGCTCCGAGGACCTCACCAGCCGCGTCGAACGCAGAGGAGATACGCTGGTCTGGTCCTTCTTCAAGCCGGGCAGCCTACCTGCTTCGATGACCGGAGTGGCCCCCGATGGCGGAGTCGCCAGGCGTTCGAGGACTGTCTACGTGGAAGAGGGAGTGGAGGACGTTCCCGAAGTGCATGCGGGCTACGGCGCCACAGACGAGACATTGGCAGAAAGCAGCGATTCTGACGAGGCCCACGCGTTCTCCGCCAACGTTCTCGGGCAGCAGCGATTCACTGGGCGGCGTATCGACCTCGACCTCAAGGACGCCGACGTGCACAACGTGCTCAGGCTGCTGGCCGACGTGGGTCGTGTGAACATCATTACGGCAGACAACGTATCGGGCAGCGTGACGATTCGCATGCGCAACGTCCCCTGGGACCAGGCGCTGGATGTGGTGCTGCAGACCAAGGGCCTGGGCATGGTGCGGCGCGGCAACATGATCCGGGTCGCGCCGCTTTCGGATCTCGAAAAGGAACGCGAGATGGAGATCGCGCGCCGGCAGCAAGAGATCAAGCTCGCGCCCCTCGAAACGCGCCTGATTCCGATCAGCTACGCGGACGCCAATGACATCCGGGATCGCGCTCAGCCGATGCTTTCTGGGCGCGGCACCATCGCGGTGGACACACGCACGAACATGATGATCGTGCGCGACGTGACGGGAAATCTGAATCAAATCGAAAGCCTGGTCCGGTCGCTGGACACCCAGACGCCGCAGGTGTTGGTCGAGGCGCGCATCGTCGAGGCGACGAGCCGTTATCTCCACGATGTGGGTATTCAGTGGGGAGGGGACGCCAGCTTTTCGCCTGCCACAGGCAATCCGACCGGCTTGGCTTTCCCCAGTGCCGTGGGCGTGGCCGGCGGTGCCAGTGATGCACAGACGCCCACGGCGGGGCTCAGCCCTTTCGCCAACAATGTCGCCAACCCGAACTTCGCCGTCAATCTGCCGGCGGTGGTCGGCACGGGTCAAGGTGGCGCGCTCGGCCTGACCTTCGGGTCGATCGACAACACCATCAACCTGGCCGTGCGTCTCTCCGCTGCCGAATCCAGTGGCATGCTGCGCATTCTGTCGAGCCCTCGCGTCCTGACCCTCGACAACAAGACCGCGCGCATTTCGCAGGGTACGTTGATCCCGTTTTCGCAGGTGAGCGCCCAGGGCGTGCAGACCACTTTCCAGGAGGCGAAGCTGCAGCTCTTGGTGCAGCCTCACGTCACCGCGGATGGTAGCGTGAGCCTGAACGTGAAGATCAACCGGGACGAGCCCGACTTCAACCAGACCTCGGCGCGCGGCGATCCGACCATCCTCAAACGTGAAGCCGAGACCACCTTGCTGGTGATGGATGGGCACACCGCAGTGATCGGCGGTATCTTCACCCGCAATACGGGACGGAACCTGGATCAGGTGCCGTTCTTTGGAGACATTCCCCTTTTGGGTCTCCTGTTCCAGAGGCGTCGAGCCACCGACCAGCGAGGCGAACTGGTGATCTTCATTACACCTCGCATCGTGAACCGCGCCGAGGCGCTGGGACGCTGAAGGCGCGGCCGACGCGCACCAAGCGGGGGTGCTAGGCTCGATGGGTGTCGAGCTGGGCCCCGTTCACGAGAGGGATACCGCCCCTCCGCTCGTGCGTTGGTCCATAGTCACCCTGAGCTCGTCCCGAGAAACTTGGGTCGGGCGCTGCCGGTCTCGGACCGAGTCTGTGGCCGGGGCGCTGGGCGCACGTTGCAAGCGGCTCGGTTTTGCGCTTGCATGTGGCTTCCGCTGTGCACGCCATGAGGCTCATGGGCGCAATGCTGGTGCTGGGTTGCCTTGGCCTGGGGGTGGTCGTGGCTCGAGCGCCTGGCAACTCGCCGCCCCCGACCGACACTCTGCTCCTGGGCTTGAGCGCTGAGCCGCGTTCGCTCGATCCCCAGACCACGACGGCTTCGAGCGACTTCAGGGTTTCACTCAACGTCTACGAGGGGTTGACCCGATTCGCCGAAGGCAGCCTCACGCCAGCGCCCGCACTCGCCGAGCGCTGGGAAATTGCGGATCATGGCAAGCAGTACACTTTCTTCTTGAAGCACGGCGTGCGCTTTCATGACGGCACCCCCTTGGACGCGGCCGCAGTGAAGTTCAACTTCGACCGCATGCTCGACGAGAACCATCCGTACCATCACACGGGTCCGTTTCCGCTGGCATTCTTCTTCGAGCGCGTGAAGCAAGTCACCGTGGTGGACGAGCACACGGTCCGCTTCCAACTCGATGAGCCGTTCGCTCCGTTGTTAGCGAACCTCGCATATCCTACCGGGTTCATCGTATCGCCGCAGGCGGTCAAAAAGTACGACAGGGACTTCGGTCGGCATCCCGTGGGCACGGGGCCCTTTCGCTTCGGCAGCTGGGACCCGGGTCGTCGCCTCGTCCTCGAGCAGAATAAGCACTATCACGGCAAAAGAGCCAAACTCAGGCGGTTGATCTTCGAGCCGATCGCCGACCCGATGACCCGTGTGGCCGAGCTCAGGGCCAGGCAGGTCGATCTGGTGTTCGAGTTGATGCCAGACAACGTCAGCTGGTTTCGTGAGGCACCCGGATTCCGCGTCGTGGAGGCGGCAGGGCCGCATTTGTGGTTCCTCATCCTGAACACTCGCCGGCCGCCCTTCGACGACCCGCGCGTGCGACGCGCCGTGAACCTCGCGGTCGACAAGCAGGCGCTCGTCGAGCGGGTGTTACAGGGCACTGCGACGGTGGCGGCTGGGCCTATCGCGAGGGCCTTCGGTGCCGCCGCGGGCACCGTGACGCCCTACGCCTACAATCCCGGGCGGGCGAGAGAGCTCCTCAGGGCAGCCAAGGTGCCCGAGGGACACAGGCTGCTCTTGATAGCGCCGCAAGAAGGCTCGGGAATGCTCGCCCCCATGCAGATGGCAACCGCCATCCAAGCGGACCTCGCCCGGGTGGGGTTCGACGTCGCAATCGAGAGCTACGAGTGGAACAGCTACCTGACCAAGGTCAATGCGGGTCTGGACGACGCCGACATGGCGGAGATGGCGTGGATGACCAACGATCCGGACACGCTGCCCTACTTGGCGTTGCGCTCCAAGGCTCATCCTCCCAAAGGCTTCAACTCCGGTTGGTATGCGAACCCTCGTGTGGACGACTTGATTGTCGAGGGACGTCGCGAGGTTCGTCCCGAGCAGCGAGCCCGCACCTACGCGCGGATCCAAGAACTGGTCCACCGGGATGCGCCGTGGCTGTTCGTGGCCAGCTGGAAGCAAAACGTGGTGGTGCGGAACACCGTTCAGGGCCTCGAGCTCGAGCCGTCGTTCTTGGTCCATTTCGATGGTGTGAGTAAACGATGACCGGCTACATCGGAAGGCGCTTGGTGGCGCTGGTGTTCGTGCTCCTGGGTATTTCTGTCTTGGTGTTTTCCATGGTGGCGCTCTTGCCCGGGGATCCAGCTACCGCCATTCTGGGGCCCTACGCGACTCCCGAGCGAGCGGCGGAGCTCCGACGCGAGCTGGGGCTCGATACATCGCTCGTCGAGCGCTACTTCACCTGGCTCACCCACGTTCTTCAGGGGAACTTCGGGCGCTCGTACTCGATGCAGCGCCCGGTGCTGGACGTGCTGTTGGAACGCCTCCCGGCGACGTTGATGCTTTCCTTCACGGCGCTGGCTTTCGGATCCGTGCTCGGCCTCTCGCTCGGGAGCGTGGCCGCCGTCAAGCGCGACAAGCTCGCGGATCGCGTGTTTACTCTGGTGGCTTTGCTGGGCATCTCCACCCCGTCGTTCTGGTTGGCCATGCTCTTGATGCTGGTGTTCGCAGTGGATCTGGGTCTCTTTCCGGTGAGCGGTATGCTGGCTGCATATGGAAGCAGCGCTGGCAGCTGGCTCGACGTCGCGCACCATCTGGTTCTGCCGACCATCGCTCTTGGTCTGGTCGTAGCCGGAGTAATTGCGCGCCTGACTCGTACCGCCATGCTCGAGACGCTGTCGCAAGACTTCGTTCGCCTGGCGCGTGCCAAGGGGCTCGACGAAGGGAAGGTCGTCTACGGGCACGCTTTTCTCGTGGCGTTCACCCGCGTGGTGCCGGTGATCGGGCTCCAGGCCGGGTTCGTCCTGGGCGGAGCGGTTTACATAGAGACGGTGTTCCAGTGGCCCGGCATCGGAAAACTATTGGTTGATTCGATTCTCGAGCGAGATTTCTTGCTCACTCAGGGCGCTGTCGTCGTCGTTGCCAGTTCCTACGTTCTCATCAACCTGGTCACCGATCTCGTGCAACGTGCGCTCGATCCAAGGGTGGGCGCGTGACCGAAGCGGGCGCGCGTGGCGTCGGGCGTCGGCTGATGGGCGACCGCTGGGCGCTGCTCGCCGTGACGCTGCTCGTGTGTGTCGCGCTGATCGCGCTTGGCGCGCCCCTGTTGCCCCTTGCCGATCCAGACCATACCGAGCTCACCGCACGGCTGCTTTCACCGTTGTCCTCTGGCCACTGGCTCGGCACGGACCAGCTCGGTAGGGACATCCTGGCGCGGTTGATCTTCGGGACGCGCTTGTCGCTTCTGGTGGCGCTCGCTGGCGTCGCCGTGGCGGCCTCGGTCGGCTCCTGCCTGGGCCTGTTGGCAGGGTACTACGGTGGGCGTGTCGACTCCGCGCTGATGCGCACGATCGACGTCCTGATGGCGTTTCCTTACCTGCTGCTGGCGCTGGCCATCGTCGCGATGCTGGGCCCGGGTCTCGAGAATGCCACCTTGGCCATAGCCATCGTCAACATTCCCTTCTTCGCGCGCACGGTGCGGGGGCAAACCCTGGCCCTGAAGCGCGAAATATTCGTCGACGCTGCCAAGGTCGCCGGCCTCGGCGATGCCAGCATCCTGCTTTTTGAAATCCTGCCCAGTATCACTTCGACCATCGTGGTGGCCGCTTCCACGTCGAGCGGTTGGATGATCCTCGAGACCGCGGGTCTGTCGTTTTTGGGGTTGGGAGCACAACCGCCGACCGCGGATCTGGGGGGGATGCTCGGTCAGGGCAGGCATCTGCTAGCAACCGCCCCCCACGTATCGTTGGTTCCCGGCGCCATGATTTTCTTCGTGGTGGCGTTCCTGAATGTGCTCGGCGACGCGCTACGCGACGCTCTCGACCCGCGTCGGGCTCGACACTCGCCGCCGGCGACCAAACCCTCGGCGCGGCCCGGCTCCGAGCAGCTGGCGCCGCCGCAGGTCGGGCCGGAGCGCAAAGAGCGAGGGCTCCTGAGGGTGGAAGGGCTCCGCGTCGCATTCGCCGGTAGCGTGGTGGTCGAGGATGTCTCCTTCGAGATTCGGCGCAGGGAAAAGGTCGCACTGGTCGGTGAGAGCGGTTCTGGAAAGTCAGTGACCGCGCTCGCCGTCCTCTCGTTGCTCGACCCGCCCGGGCGCATCGAGCGTGGTTCGATATGCTTCGATGGCGTCGACGTGCGTCGTGTTTCAGCTTCCGAGCTGGGCCACCTGCGTGGTGGTCGCATCGCCTGGATCCCACAAGATCCGATGACCAGCCTGCACCCTCTGATGCGCATCGAGCGGCAGCTCACGGAAGTGCTCGAGCTGCACCGCGGGCTTCGTGGAGAGGCGGCGCGGCAGACGGCCCTCGAGCTCTTGCGCGATGTCGGCATCAGCGACCCCGAAGCGCGCCTTTCGGCCTGGCCCCATCAGTTGTCGGGCGGGATGCGTCAGCGGGTGGTGATCGCAATGGCTCTCGGGGGGGAGCCCGATCTGTTGATTGCCGACGAGCCCACCACCGCGCTCGACGTCACCACGCAGGCGGGTGTGCTCGATCGCCTGCGTGAGTTGTGTGACCGGCGCGGCACGGCGCTGCTCTTCATCAGTCACGACCTGGCTGTGGTGAGCCAGTTGTGCGACCGAGTTCTGGTGATGAACGAGGGCCGGCTGGTGGAAAGCGGCAGTGTGCGCCATATCATCGAAGCACCAGTGCATCCCTATACTCAGCGCCTGCTGGCGGCCGTACCGGAGCTCGGTAACCCGGCACACATCCTCGAGGGCGAAGGGAACGCCAGGTGAACCCACCGCTTTTGGAGCTCGATCAGCTGTCGAAGTCCTTCGCTGCGGGCGCGGACTGGTTGGGACGACCGCGGATGCGGATCCGCGCCGTGCACCAGGTGTCGCTCACTGTGCAGGCTGGAGCCTGTCTGGGCATCGTCGGTGAGTCGGGGTCGGGCAAGACCACGCTGGCGCGCTTGATCGCAGGTCTGGAATCCCCCAGCGGGGGTCAGCTGGCTCTGGCCGGCCAGAGCTATCCCGAAAAGAGTCGACAACGGCGGCGGCTGGTCTCGAGCAAAGTGCAGATGGTGTTTCAGGATCCGAAAGGCTCACTGAACCCCCGCAAGACGACGGAGCAGCTTCTGGCGGCACCGCTCGTCGCGCTCACCAAACTTGGCCCAGAACGGCGGGCCGAGCGCATCCGTGAGGTGCTGGAGTTCGTGGAGCTTTCGCCTCGGATCTTGTCGCACTACCCGCACCAGCTCTCGGGCGGCCAGGCCCAGCGCGTGGCCATCGCGCGTGCTCTCGCGCCAAAGCCCGAGCTCCTGATCTTCGACGAGGCCGTTTCCTCGCTCGACGTGTCCATTCAGGCACGCCTGCTTCGGCTGCTCCACGAACTCCGGCAGCGTCTCGAGCTCAGCTACCTCTTCATCGCTCACGACCTGGCAGTGGTCGAGGTGCTGTGTGATGAGATTGCCGTGATGTACTTGGGCTCCGTGGTAGAGCGAACCACCACGCGCCGCTTGCTCGACTCACCCAAGCACCCCTACACACGAGCCCTGCTCTCCGCGGTTCCGGCCATCGGCAAGAAGTCGCGGCGCATCGAGCTTCAGGGGGAGCCACCGAGTCCCGCCAGGCCTCCCACGGGTTGCGGGTTTCGCACGCGTTGCTACCGCGCCGAATCGCGCTGTGCCGAACAGGAACCGACGCTGGATGTCGGTCGGGTCGACCGCCCCTGCGCGTGCTTCTTTGCGCACGATAGCGAGCCGCCGGAAGGCTGACGGCCGCTGCTGTATCTTTTGCCTTGCACGCACTGGTCGCCATGATCGATGGGACGTACTTCCATCTGTACAAATGCAAGCTCCACACGACCGATGACGAACGCGTCGAGCCGAGCGAATTCACCGAGCCGTGAACCGTTTGGAGGCACCGCCGGACGGTTTCCGTCTAAGCTGGATTTCGTTGGGGGGCTTGCGCATACACTTTGTTCGAGCGCCGCGCCGAAAAGTGTTTTAGTGCGCGACCATGCTGCAAACCAAATGGCTTGGCATGCTGGCCGTTTTGTTTGGCATTTCTACGGTCTCTGCAGCGCCCCTCGTGAGCGTGGAAGGCAGCGCGAGCTGTCCCACGCCCGCCCAGGTCGAGGCGGCAGTGGCGCCGTTTTCGGAGACTCCCAGGGCTGGACGGAAACACTATCGACTCGTCGTGAGCAATCGCCCAGTGGGTAGTGCGTCGCTGCGGCTTTATCGTCTCGACGGCACCCTTGCTTTCGAACGCGTCATCCACAGCGACGACTGTGAGTCGTTGGCCGAGGCCTTTGCCATCATCGTCAAAGCCCATTTCTTGAGCCTGGGTTTCGAGCTGCCCCAGGCGCAGGTGCCGAAGCAATCCGGCGCCAGCATCGACTCGCGAAACACCCAGCCCACCCAAGAGAAGCGCTCTTCTGCCGACCTGGCACCGGCTGCAAAGGCTGGCGCCCCGCACCCCGCGCCTTCGGGTCCGGACCGACCGGCTGCGCCTTGGCGCGTCGCGCTCGGTATGGCTGCGGGAGGCCGTCTGGACGGGCCGGAGCGCTTGACCGCGGCAATGGCACGCGTCGAGCTGGAAGCGCTCGCCGAGCCTCTGGTCCTCCGTGTCGGACTGGGTGTGGATATGGGCGCGACCACATCCACGGAGCCTCGAGTCCGGCGTCAGTCTTCCGAAGCGCTGGTGTCTGCTGGCTACCGCTGGGGCCGTGACTGGTGGCTCGAGCAATACCTGGGAGTGGGCGTCGCCATGGCCCGCGCGCGCGCCACACAAGTCGTGGACCGGGGCACGGTGACGAGTTGGACCCCGGTTGGCTCGTTGGGGCTCCGGGGAGGTTTCACCGACCCACGCTGGGGTGCATGGCTCGATCTGAGCGCTCTGGCGCTCGTAAAGAGGGATCGCTACCTGGTGGATCCCGTCGGCAACGTGGGGCTCGGCCCCCGTTGGCAAGTGCGTGCATTGGTGGGTGTTCAGTTCGCCTGGTAAGCCAGGAAAAACTACCCGGGCGGTGATCGAATCGACGCTCTCGAGTCACACTATGGACCGGCAGAACTCCGCCGACCATGGATATGTCGTCATCGCCCCTGGAAGCGCTTCGCTCGCCCGAAGTGCGAGAGCAAGTGCCAGCCTGGCGAGAGATCTACGAGCGCGAGTTCGACAAATGTTATCGCCTCGCCGTTAGAAGTGGAATTGTCCCCGCAGAAGCCGAGGAGGTCGTACAGAAGGTGTTCATGGTCGCCTTGCGGCGCCAGAGTGAGTTCGAGCAGGTAGAAAATACCGGTGCCTGGCTGCGCAAGATCACGCTGAACGTCATCGCGGAGCACTACCGTTGGCGGAGAGTGCGTCGCATGAAGGCCTGGGTGCTCGGCTCGGTGGCTGGCGCCAGCCCCACCGCACTGGTAGGGCCAGAAGACGCGGCTGAGCGCGCCGAGCTGCAACGGCGGGTCGGAGAAGTGCTCGGTGCGATGAGCAGCAAGCTTCGCGACGCTCTGGTACTGATCGATATGGAGGGTCTCAAGCCACAGGAAGCTGCACGGGTGCTTGGCTGTCCAACCAATACCGTACGCTCGAGGCGCCGCCTGGCAGTCTTGGAGTTCGAAAAGCGCTGGCGCTCACTCGATCAGCGAGGCGAACGATGAACACAAACCCCCAGTCGCCGCTCGAACGAGCCCAAGAGCTTTTGCGAGATGTCGACGTTCCGGCGGGAGCACGAGTAAGAGTGCTGACCGTGCTGGAAGCTCGACGCGCCCGCGCGAGCAGTCGCCGCTGGACGCGCTTGGCATTCGCAGCGCTCGCCGTCGCGGGCACAGCCGCTGGGGCCGAGTTCGGCGGGGTGACCCATTTTTGGGGTGCGAGGTCATCGGACGTGTCAGAGCAACCGGGCGGGACCGAGCCCGCGGAGCCAAGGCCCTCCGTGGGGTCCAAAAAGGCAGGTTCGAGCGCTTCGAACCAGCGAGCGCCGCAGCAAGGCATGCAGCCGCCCACGCGGGCGCCGAGTGCCGAGGAACGCCAGCGCACAGCCGGTCAAAGCGACCACCACGCTTCCCGCACGCCTCCCGAGGCGATCGCTACGCGCGCCGGAGCTTCTGCGCCCCGCCCGTTCGCAGCCGCTAGCTCTCGGTCCGGCCCCTCCGAGCTGGCTCAGCAAGTTCGCGCCTATCGTCGAGCCGTTGCCTTTGCGAAGAACGACGACGAGCGCCTGATCCGCGAACTGAGGAGCTTCGAAGCCCGCTGGCCGGAGAGTCCCTTGAATCACGAGGCCGAGATTCAAGTCATCGCGGCGCTCACGCGTCTAGGCAGAGGCGCCGAGGGGCGCAGCGCAGCCCGTCGCTTCGTTGCCGAACACCCCGACAGTCCGAAAGCTCAAGAGATCGAGTCAGCTCTTGGCCAGGAGTCCGATCGATGAGGGCGCGCGCGTTGACAGTGCTGCTTGCGCTCAGCGGAGCTGCATTGCCCGGTTGTGTTTCGGACCTGAACCTCGGCTCTCAGCGTGACACGGACAGCGATGCCGGCATGCCCGATGCGGCTCGAGAAGACGCTGGGCCGCTGCCGGATGCGGAGCCCGGAGAAGGGGGCGCTCCCGACGACACCGAGTGCGATGGTCAAGGGGACACGGAGTGCGAGTGCGAGTGCGATGGCACCGACCCCGCGTGCGACGCCGGTGCGTGCCAGGGCTCCGAGGAGCCTTGAGCGTTCCGTGAGTTTTTCTACTCGCCACTGATCGAAACCGTTTCGAGGAGCCACATGGGGTCGCGGGTTCAGACACCCGAAGGCTCATGGTTTCCAAACAGAAGTTCGGGCGGATACCCGTGTGGTTCGTCATGGCCGCGCTGATTTCCGTAGTGCTCGTGGTCGCTGGCTACAAGCTGGTCTACCTTGGCTACACCCTCGGCGATGTGCTGCCTGAAACGCACTATCACGTCACCTACCACTTTGCGTTCGACGGCCACGACCGCAGTGTCAAGCTGCGTACCTTCTTGCCAGCGACGGACCAGCGCCAGACGATTTCGGAAGAGCGCAACACGTCGCCCGGCTTGCATTTCGACAGCAGCTTGGAAGGACAGAACCTGAGGGGTATCTGGACGGCAAGCGGCGTTGCGGACGGGGCGAACGTCGAATACACCTTCGACGCGGTCGGGCGACCGCAACGTTTCGAATTGGGGCACCACATCAGCGTGCCGGACAGCTACACCGGACAGGTTGCCCAATTTCTGAAGCCCGAGCCCAATATCCAGGTGGACGACGCCGAGATCGTCCAGACCCTGGTCCACATTCGCGCGGACCGCGGTGACGCGCGAAGCCGCCTCAGGAAGATCTTCGAGCTTACTTCGGGGTTGACGTCCAAAGCCTTCAAGGGAACTACCGATGCCCTCACTGCTCTGCGCTTGGGCGAGGCCAGCTGCAACGGAAAGAGCCGGTTGTTCGTGGCGCTGTCGCGAGCGGGCGGCATGCCTGCGCGCCTGGTCGGCGGCCTGATCCTCCAACCGGGCAGCAAACGCACGTCGCACCAGTGGGTGGAGGTCTACGTCGGAGGACGCTGGGTACCCTTCTGCCCCACGAACCAGCACTTCGCGGAGCTTCCCGCAAACTACTTGGTGCTGTATCGCGGCGACGAGTCCCTGGTGACCCACACGGCGGACATCAACTTCGACTACGAATTCGAGACCAAGTTGCGCCAGGTGCCCGCTCAAAAGGCACGCCAAAGCCTGGAATCGGTCAACGCCTGGGCCCTGTTCGACCGTCTCAACCTGCCCTTTTCGCTGCTCCGGACTCTGCTGATGCTGCCCATCGGGGCGCTGGTCGTGGTGCTCTGCCGCAACATCGTCGGCATCCCGACCTTCGGCACGTTCTTGCCCGCGCTCCTCGCAGCCGCGTCCCTGGAAACCGGAGCCCTGTGGGGGGGTGTTGGCGTGCTCATCATCGTCACGCTGGTGGCGTTGGTGCGTTTGGGCCTTCAGCGCTTCTCGCTTTTGCATTCGCCCACTCTCGCCATCCTATTGGCCGCGGTGACCATCGTCATGCTGGCCACCAGCCTGGTAGCGGAGCACCTGGGAATACGGGCGCTCACGCGCATCAGCTTGTTTCCCATCGCGGTCCTCGCGATCACAGCCGAGCGCTTCTACGTGGCGCTGGCCGACCATGGCGCCATGGATGCCGCGCGCGAACTCTCTGGCACGTTATTCGTCATGCTCGCTTGCTACGCTCTGATGAATTCGCTGGCACTTCAGGCGCTCGTGGTGGGGTTTCCCGAGGTCTTGCTGGTCGTGGTCGCCTTCAACGTCTACCTCGGGACATGGACAGGGATCCGGCTTTCCGAGTACTTGCGTTTTCGCCAGCTCATGAGGAGGAAAGTCGCGTGAACTGGCTGAGAAAGCTCGAAGCGTTGCTGAGTTCCCTGCCTTTGGATGGGCGCGACGTGCTGGGGATCAATCGGCGCAACCGGGACCTCATCGAGCGGGAGAACCCTCGCAAGCATCGCGCGCTGGTAGACGACAAGGTTGTTGCGAAAGGACTCATGGAACGCGCAGGAGTCAGGGTCCCAAGAACGATCGACACGTGCACGGGGCTCATCGAAATCGAAGGAATCGTGCGGCGGCTTGCGTCCCACGAAGGTTTCGTGGTCAAGCCCGTGCACGGCGCGGCGGGGCGCGGTGTGCTGGTGATCCGCGGTCGCCACGAAGACGGGGGCTTCGTTCAGGCCAACGGCGAGCGACTGGATGAGCGCGGGCTCGCGCGGCATTTGGCGGAGACGGTCTTCGGAGCGTTCTCCCGTCGCCAGGAGGACGCGGCGCTCGTGGAGGAGCTCGTGAAGCCTCACCCCTTTTTCAGCGAACTCAGCGAGCACGGCCTGTGCGACGTTCGCCTGATCGTGCATCGCTCGGCGCCAGCGATGGCGATGGTGCGGGTGCCGCTCGAGGGCTCCGGCGGTCGTGCGAACCTGCACGCGGGAGGTCTGGGTCTGGGTATCGACGTCGACTCGGGTCGCATAGAAAGCTGCGTGCGGCGCGGCCGTCATTTCGCCAGGCACCCGGAAACGGGACAGCTGCTGACGGGCCGCCACATCCCCCATTGGAGCAGTATCGCGGGGATGGGCCTGCGTGCCGCCGCCGCGTTTCCGCTAGGATACGTAGGGGTCGACATCGTCCTGGATCACGCCGGGCGCCCACTGGTCCTGGAGGTCAACGCGCGGTCCGGATTGGAGATTCAAAACGTGTGCGGTCGCGGCCTGGCGAGCGCGCTGGGAGCGAGGCCAGCGTGCAACGACTAGCTGATCCGCTCTGGCCGGTTTTGATGCTGTGCGCCGTGGTGGTTGCGGGAACGAGTACGCTCGAAATCATGGCGCGCGAGAGGCGTGCGGCACCCGAAATCGTGCGGGTGCTCGATACCCAGGTAGCGTCTGCGAGCGCCGAGTCGGAGTCCGGCGATGACGGTGAGACACTCGCCGCGGAGGCTTCCAGGCTGGTCGATGACACGCACAGACAGGCTCGAGCATTGGCCCGGCGTGGTGAATTGGAAAAGGCACTTCTTCTATTCGAGCAGTTGCTCCAACGCTACCCCGACTCTGGATTTCTACACGCGGACTTCGGCTACTGGCTGATCAAAGCCCACGAGTACGAGCGGGCCGTGGACGCGCTCGACCAGGCGCGCGCTCTGGGCGAGGACACCACGAGCGTTGCGATAAACCTGGGAGCGGCCCTGCGCCACCGAGGCGACAAGCAGGGAGCCGAGAAAGCCTACCGGCACGCGCTCGACCTCAACCCTGGCACTTTGGACGCCCAGCTGGCCCTGGCTCGCCTGCTCGCCCGGGACGGTAGGCTCGGCGAAGCGCTGACTCTTCTCGAGAAGGCGTCTGCGTTCGGGTCCAACGACGACCGAGCCCGAGCCCTCTTGGCCTTGGGGCGCGCGCGACTGCAAGACCATCAGTCGGACCGAGCCCGTCGAGCCTTCGAGGAAGCGATCAACCGGGCTCCTTCCAGCGCCGACCTGCGTGTACGCATCGCCGACGCCTGGTTGCACGACGATTCCAAAGGTTCTCGTGCGAGAGCGCTGAAGGCAGCCGAGGACTCCGCGTTGCTGGCGCCCGACGACGTGAGGGCGTTGACCCTGCTGGGCCGAGCCCGAGAAGCGAATCACGACAGGAAGCAGGCGCGGCTGGCTTACGAGAGAGCGCTGGAGCTGTCCCCCGAAGAACGTTACCCGCGTCGACGTCTCTTGCGCATTGCGCTGGCCGAACAGAACTTCGAGGCCGCTCGGCGCCACGCCGAGGCGCTCGTCGAATATGGCCCGGAGGAGCCTGAACACTACTTCTTGAGTGGTCTGGTCGCGGCGCGCGACGAACGAGTCAAGGACGCTCGTGAGCACTATGAGCAGGCGATCGACAAGGCCCACGGCAACTACCCCGAAGCCTGGTTCAACCTCGGCTTGCTGGAAAAGCACGCCGGGCGGTTCGACGCTGCCATCGAGGCCTACGAGCACGCCATCGAGCTCAGACCCAACTATCTGGCGGCAATGAACAACCTGGGCTTGGCGCTAGCTGCCGGCGGCCGGCCAGGGGCAGCGGAGGCGATGTACCAGCGCGCCGTCAGCCTCGACGCCCAGTACGCGCCTGCCTGGAAGAACCTGGCGCGTCTTTATGAAAACCAAAATCGCTACGAGCGCGCAGTCGACGCGCTCGAGCGTGCCGTCCGGGCCCGCCCGAATGATATCAGTGCTGCCAGACGGCTGGCTGCTGCCAAGCTCGACACGGGCGACACCCAATCGGCCCTGGAAGGCTTCCAGCGCGTGCTGCAGAAGGATCCCCAAAACAGCAGCGCTTGGATAGGTCTCTCCGAGGCCCAGGCCAAGCTCGGGCAGCACGATGCCGCCGGGCGCTCCATTGCTCGTGCACTGAAACTCGCCCCTGAGAGCATAGCGGCCCTCCGGCAACGCGCTTCGCTGGCGCTTTTAGGCGGAGAAGTCACGACGGCAAGGAAGGCCTATCAGGATCTGCTGGCCCGTGTGCCCGGCGACGTCGCGCTGCGCATCACCTACGCGGAGCTGCTGAAGAGAAGTGGAGATTTCGCGCTCTGCTTCGAAGAAGCCACGCGCGCTCTGCGGGTTCAACGGGACAGCTCTCGCGCCCGAGAGCTGAAGACATCCTGCCAGCGCCGCATCAACTGATTCTACCACGAGAACATTCGTGTCTTGCCCAACAAGGAGCCAGTAAATGAACACTTATCACAATAGCTGCTTCGCCTTTTCGCTGGGAGCGGGTACTTTGCTGTTCACGGCCTGCAGTGCCGACGAGAGTCCGCTCACTGCCGACGCGACCAGTACGGCCTCGAGCTCGGACGGTGCTGCGGAACCGGTCAGCACCAGCGCTGCGAACGCGGCCACGTCCGGCGGCGATACCGCGAGCGGCGGCGCGACCTCGAGCTCGGCGACGACGGGCGCACCGAGCAGCTCGGGCACGATGCCCAGCGGTGCGGATGAAGACCTGTTCCAAAAGGCTTTGGCTCTGTACGATGCCGGGGATTACGCAGGGGCGCAGGCTCTCTTCGACCAACTTTGGCTGGACTACCCGTCCTCGCTTCGGCACGACAACGCCGGATACCTGCGTGGCCGCTGCCGATACGCACTCAGCGCTTACGGGGACGCGATCAGCGTGCTCAGCGAGCTCAGGGAAACCCACCCGGACACGCTCTTCTTGGGCTCGGCCAGCTATTTCATCGGGCGTTCGTACTACCGCCAGACTCAGTACCAGAGCGGGGCGAGTGAGTTTGCACGCAGTCTGGATGAGGACCCCAGCGGTCTTTATGCCGACAACGCTCAGTACTACCTTGGAAGATCCGACTACGAGCTCGGCGATCTGGCGACTGCGCGCATCGAGCTTGCCCGGGTGGAACAGACGTTTCCCGATAGCAGCTACGTCGACAACTCTCGCTACTACCTGGGTCGAGCGAACTACGACGACGGGAACTACGTGGAGGCCATTCCATCCTTCGAGGGCGTGTTGGATTTTGCCGACTCGATCTACGTGGACGATGCTCAGTACTACCTCGGTCGGTCCCACTACGCGCTGGCCGATCTCGCTGCCACCACCGAAACGCTGACGGTTTTTGCAGACCAGCTTCAGAATAGCCAGTACGCGGACAATGCCCTTTACTACCTGATTCGGGCCTATGTCGACTCGAGCGATTGCGCGAGCGCACAAAACGTCTACACGCAGCTGTCCAGGATCGGCGGCAGCTATGTGACCCGGGCTGACACATACTTGGCGGGCGGGGGCTGCTAGTCGCGAATGAAGATGTTCAAGTGGCGGCCGGGCCTCTTGGCCCTGCCGCTCGTCGCCGCGGCGACGCTCTGGCTACTCCCGCCAGGAGTGGCGACCGCCGAGCCTAGACGCGACTCTCAGACTGAAGGGAACAGCGCACCCCAAACCAGCGCGGAAACCGCGAAGAGTCCGACTGGGGAGGAAACCAAGAAGCACAGAAAGAAGCGTAAGAAAAGGCGAAAGAAGCGGCGCTCTCACCAACCGACGAGTTCTGTCGAAGTGAGCTCGCGTATGGGCGCCGGCTACGTACATGGGCGCAAGACCCGCAGCTTCGACAGCGCTCAACTGGCGGCGGGCCTGCGCGTCAAGCAGCGTCACCGCCTCGGAGATTGGTCCTTCAAGCTGCCCATCTCCTTGGAACACCTCGAACCCATCTCGGAGCCGATTCCGCAGACGACCGGAACGGCTGGCTTCTCGCTCGGCTATGGCGGTGTGCGCTTCATCAAACCCCAAGTAGGGGCTCGGATCCTGGGGGTGTGGCGCCCTGCTTGGCCGGACCTGTATCAACCCCAGCCCGACGGAAGCCTCGCGCGCACCGATCGCCACAGCTACTGGAAGCGCGAAGGGCGTTTGGGCCTGCTCTTCAGGCCCTTCGACAAGAACCATGCTCGTCTGCGGTACCGCTACTCGATCAAGGAGTACAGACAAGATCCGAACTTCGAACCCGTCGAGCGCCCGGTGCATCTCACTCCGGACAACAGTGTGGAGCATTCGCTGACAGCTACCTGGCGGACCTATTTCGGCAAACACAACATCGGGGCTTCGTTGGAAGTGTACCGGCGCCACTATCCGTTCACCTTCGCCCGGGATCGCTACACAGGGCTCACCCATGCGAACCCGGGCGGACTGCCGCCGAACCCTCTACAAGATTACCTGGGTTGGGTCCCGGAGTTGTTCGGAAAGTGGAAGCTTTCCCGCCACCTGGTACTGAGGCCCAGTGCCCTCGTCACCATCAATCGCGATGAGTTTCAAGGCTACTATTCCTTCGTGGAGCCGGAGCTCGGACTGCGTCTGAGCTGGCACGCCAGCAAGAAGGTGCGTCTGCGACTCGGGCTGGAAGCGAGTCAGCGAAATTACGGACCCGACAGCTACCGCGAAGGAAGCAATCATCCTGCGCTCGATTATGGTTCGCGCCGACGCGACAGCCAACGCAAGGCAAACATCGACGTGAGCTACGCGCTTACACCGAAGCTCAGCTTGCTCCTCGAGAACGAGGTCGTCGTGCGCCGAACGAACTTCCCCGACTACGAGCCAGGTGTATTTCCGGCTGGGGCCGCTTACGACATCGATTGGGACTACGCTAGCCTCAGCGCCATGTCATTCGTACGCTACCACTTCGACGCCCTCGAGCCCTGAAATGCGAGCAGCGGGTGGGGGTTGAGCCACTACCCGCCGTCGGGCGTTGCTTGTTCAGCGACGACCTGCCAAGCATGCTCGGTCTCTCGTGCAAGCAGCGCGGCAACTCGCTCTACGGTGTCGGCCCTGGCTCGTCCGAAAGGTGTGCAGAGTGCTTGCCGCTCAGCAGGTGAACGAGCGTTGGCAGAACCAGGAGCACCGCTGGCACCGTGAGTACCAGTCCGGCCACGATCGCTACCGCCAGAGGCTGCAGCATGGCTGAGCCCTGACCGATACCGAGAGCCAACGGCATCAGCGCCAGTATTGCCGCGAGGGCGGTCATGACGATGGGTCGAAAGCGCAACTTGCCAGCGTCCAGCAGCGCCTGCACCGGGTCGAGCTCCTGCGCCGACTCGGCAAGCTGGCTCATGTAGAAGATGGCGGCTTCGGCGGCGATACCGACAATCATGGTCAGCCCCACCATGCTGGTGATGTTCAGCTCGATACCCGTCCACCAGAGTGCGGGGAATACGCCGGTTCCGGCGAGCAGTGCGACGCTCAAAATCGCTATGGGCGCGGCGAAGTTCTCGTAGAGGTAGAGCAGAAGCGCGGAGACCAGCAGCGCGGCTGCCAAGAGTACGACGAGCAGACCTTGGAAGGAGCGCTGCTGCACGCTGTAGAGGCCGCCGTATTCGACGTAGACGTCGGAGGGTAAGTTCATGGCACCGACCGTGCTCTGGACGTCGTTCATGACGGACCCCATGTCCCGCCCAGAAATCCTGCCCGTGACCGGGACCATGGTCTTCAGGTTCTCGCGGGTGAGCTGAGGCTGCCCGGTTTCGAGCGACACGTTGGCGACACGTCCCAGGCGCACGCGCCTGCCGTCCTGAGTGGTCAATTGAAGCCGACGAATGTCTTCGATTCGCGAGCGAACGGGGCGTTCGCTCCAGACGCGTATCCCCACCATCTTCTCGGAACGCTGAACTTCGGTGGTGACCTTGCCGTCCAGAGCGATGCGCGCCAGGCGAGTGACTTGATCGGGGTCGAGCCCGAGCAGCTTGGCCTTCAGGCGATCGACCTGGATCTTCACGGCATCCCCGGCCAGAACGACGCCGCTCTTCACGTCCACGACGCCGGCAATACCCTGGATGCGCCGCGCCACCTGCTCCGCTTGCCGGCGCAACACCACGGGATCGGGGCCGAATAGCTTCACTTCGATCGGTTGCGGTACCGCTGTGAGATCCCCAATCAGGTCTTCCATCAGCTGGGGAAGCTCCACCTCGAGCCCCGGAACCCTCGTTTCGATGCGGCCGCGCACTTCGTCCATGATATCCCCGATGGGTCGCCGTGGCAGCGGCTTCAGGCGCACGAAGTAATCGCCCTCGTTGGCTTCGGTGATTGCTCCGCCCAGTTGCAGCCCCGTACGCCTGGAATAGGAAGCGACCTCCGGTACGTCGGCGAGGATCTTTTCTACTTCGCGAAGGCGTCGATCCGTTTCGGCTAGAGAGGTGCTGGCCGGAGCTCGGTAGTCGATCACAAAGCCCCCTTCGTCCATCGCCGGCATGAAGCCCGTGCCCACCTGTTGGTAAGAAAACCAGCCGATAGCCAGCACTGGCAGCACGCCGAGCAGCAGCCACGAGGGGTGTTCGAGGAGGTGTCGAAGCACCTGCTGGTAGCGCGCGATGAACCGCGACGTCCAGGGCCCGACGTCTCGCCTGTTGGCGTCGCGTTCGGTCAGCAGCCAACGCGAGAGGGAGGGCAGGGCGAGCAAGGCGAACAGGTAAGATACTACCAAGGCGGAAACCATGGTGAGCGCCAGGGCCTTGAAGAAGGCGCCCGTGACACCCCCCAGGAAAGCGAGCGGGACGAACACCACGATGGTGGCCAGCGAAGAACCCGTGAGCGAATGGGTCATCTCCCGCGCCGCTTGGGCGAGCACCCCCGGCTCGGTGCCGTGTGTCTCGCGCAGCCTGCGAATCCCGTGCTCCACCATCACGATCCCGTCGTCCAGGACCAGGCCCACGGCGGCGGCCATGCCTCCCAGAGTCATGATGTCGAGGCGCTGCCCCGTGGCGTAGAGAATCAGCAGGGTAATGGCCAAGACCAACGGAACACTGGTTGCTGCCGCAGCCGTCACCCGCGCGCTTCTGAGGAATAGATAGAGAACTGCTATGGCCAGTGCCACGCCGATGAGCGCCGCGTCGCGCATGGACGCAATCGCATGAGTGACGAGTTCGCTCTGGTCGTACCAGGTGCTCACCGAAAGGTCTTTGGGGGCGTCGTGTAGAAACTCGGCTACTGTCCGTTGAATGTCCCGCTCGATCTGAACCGTGTTGCCATCGATCTGTTGGTAGACGTTGAGCAGGACCGCGTCCCGACCGTCCGCCACGACGCGCGTCCATTGAGGCGCCTCGGCGTTCTGGATGATCGCAACGTCGTCGAGCAACACGACGCCGCGGTCGCTCTGGCGAACGACGACCTGTCCTAGTGCTCGTAGGTTTTTGAATTCCGTACTGGACAATATCAGGAAAAGCTTCTCGTTCTGCTCGATGCGTCCCACCGCTTCGACGACGTTGGAGGCGGAGACGGCCTGGACGACCTCTTCGAGCGTCACCCCGGAAGCGTCGAGCTTCACCGGGTCGACGAGTACCTGGATCTCTGCGGTGCGCCCCCCGATCACGCCGATGCTGGCGACGCCCCGTATCGTCGACAGCCGCGGACGCAGCTCATAGAGCGCGCGGTCCCTGAGCTCCACCAGCGAGCGTTGTTTCGAGCGAAGACTCAGGCCGATGACCGGGAACACCGTGGGGTCCATGCGCCGCACTTCGTAGGAGGTGCCCGCCGGCAGGCTTGGCAGCACGTGAGAGATGGCCGACTCCACCATCAAAGTGCGCGTGATCATGTCCGTGCCCCAGTCGAAGTTCACCGAGATGTCGGCGGTTCCCCGCGACGAGTCCGATCGAACGTCGCGCACCCCCTGAACCGCGCGAATGGCCTCCTCCAGCGGTCGCGTCACCTCCACGACCATGCGATCTGCGGGGCGGTCCCCGGCGTCGACCGAGACCATGACGCGCGGGAAGGTCGCCTTTGGGAATAGGCCGACGGGCAACGCGAAGTAGCTAGCGACCCCCCCAGCGCCCAGCACCAGAAACAGGAACAGGAGTGAGCGGCGGTGCGCTTGTAGCCAGCGGGCAAAGGTCATGAGGCGCCAGCGTCTACCCTGCGCACGGCCATGCCATCGGAAAGACTGCTGCGCCCGGTGGTGACCACCTTGGCACCCGCGGACAGCCCCTGCTTCACCTCCACCAGGTCTCCGTCTTCGATGCCGAGAGTGAGCTGTCGGAAATGTGCGTGCCCGCCGTCCACCTCGAACACACCGCGAGCCTCCCCCTTGGTGACGAGCGCGGCCCGCGGCACGCGCACGACGTCCGTCCGCGTCTCGAGGATGACGCTGACGCGCACGGCAAGTCCGGATGCCATCCAGGCTGGCGGATTGGCGACGTGAAGGAGCCCCTCGACCAGCTGCGTGGTGGGGTCGACCACCCGATGCAAGGTGGACAGGTTTGCCAGCGCGGGCGAGGTCTCTTTGGCTCCATAGACGGGGCTGAGGCGCGCCGTGAGACCTTGCGTCAGCACGGCGAGGTCTTCGACCTCGAACCCTGCACGCACCGTCATGGAGTCGCTGGAGGCGAGCACGATGCCGGGCTGACCGGCCTGGACTTGCTCTCCTCGTTGCACCAGCACTCGTGCGACGACGCCATCCATGGCTGCCTTGAGGCTCCAGGAACTTCCTCCGCCTCCTCCCAGGGCTGCGAGGCCGGCTTTCGAAGCGGCCAGTTGCTTCTCGGCGCTTTCCAGATCCTGATTGGTGGCGAGCTTTTCTTCGACCAGTCGACGCACTCTGGCAAGTTCACGTTCGGCAAACTGCACCTCCACCAGGGCTTGCTGGACTTGTGGGGAGCCGCGCGGCACCCCGGCCATGAGCAGCAGGGTGTCGCCCTTCTTCACCGTCTGTCCGGCGACAACCAGCAGGCTCGCGACCTGACCCGGTTTGACGAAGGCGAGAGTCCGCTGGCGGTCAGCAGCAAATTCCACCTTGCCGTACGCCAGGATGGTCCGTTCCACGCTGCCTCGCCCGACCTCGACCCAGGAGACCGCTGCGTTGATCGCCTTCGGTTCGTCGGGCTCTTCGGCGCCCTGACAGGCAACCGAGAGCATGCCAATCATGCAGAACGCCCAGCGCTTCACCGGCCAGCCCTCTCTGCCATGGGTTTTGTGCCACACACGGTCTTCACCGCCACCGCCGATTCGGCGAGCGCCTGCGATAGCGCAGCCTGCTGCAGCCGTTGGTCGAGCAGAGCAGAGCGCACTGCTTGATAAGAAAGTCGGTCCAGATCTCCTCGCTTGACCGCCTCGCGCTCTTCGAGCTCGATGCTTTCCAGTGAGGCGATGGCTCCAGTCACCACCGGCAGACGTTGCTTCACCACCTCGGAGTAGCGCGACAAACGTTGTAGGTCGGCTCGCACCGAGGCGGCTCTCGCGTCGTACTCGTGCATGAGCCGTTGACGCGTCGCCTCGGCCAGCTGCACTTGTCCCTGATTTCTGTCGAGCACCGGCAGCCCGACGCTGACGAAAGCGCCCACGAAGTCGAGCGAGCTTTCGTTGTGCTGGTGCGCAATCCCGATCGAAAAATCGGGGAATTGGTCGAGCACCGCCGCGCGTAGGGACGCTTCCTGCGCTCGATATCCCTCGCGCAGCGCCTGTAGGTCCAGGCGTTGGGACAAGCAGCTGGAGACACTGGGCAGGGCGACTTCCTTTTCGGGGCTCGGCTCGGGCACCTCCAGGCCTCGCTCGCGCGGGTTTCCCAACAGCTTAAGCAGCTCGCTTTCCGCGTCGAGCGCGAGTTGCTGAAGCTCGAAGAGAGTGTTCTGTGTTGCGGCCAGCGAGGCGCGTTGCACTCCTACTTGCTCCAACGTGGCGTCCCCGGCTTGGCTCGCCGCCTCGAGCATCTGTGCCGTTTGCGCTTCGTACTCGCGCTCGCGCTCTGCCAGGAGCACGCGCTTGCGTAGCCAGGCCAGGCGGACGACGAGCATCCGCGCCTGCTGAGCGACTTGCCACTCTTGCCACAAGATGCCGAGGTCGACCTGTTGCAGACCCTGCTCGGCGGCACTCCGTTTGGCGGAGCGCGCCAGAAGCGGCTTGAGATCCCACGAAAGCGTCAGGTTCACCACGTCATTGGTGCCGGCCGACCCGTTGCCATAAGGGTGATCGTACTCGATGCCCAAGACGGGATTTGGCAAAATCCCGGCCGCCACGATCTGTGCTCGAGCCTGACCGAGCTCATCCCGGGCGGCGATCAGGTCGGGGTTCAAGAACACGGCTAGCACTGCGGCCTCGTCGGAACTGAGTCCATCGGAGGGGTCGACCGTCACTCTTGCGCCCGAACCGTCTGCGGGCCAGCCCGAATCGAACCGCCGCGGATGCTGTCCCATCGAGGAGGGCGCCGCCGCCAGCGTGGGCGGCGGCAAGGGATGCTGGCGAGTGCTGGCGCATCCCGCGCACCCCAACAGGAACTGGAGACACAGCCATGGGTAGCGCATTTCAGAGAGTCGAGTGTAGCCACGCAGAGCCCAACGGAAGTGAGAAAGAGAGGTTCCGGGCCAGGTAGGCCCGAAGTGTGCTGCGTGACTGACGCTCACTCGGCTGGTCGGCCTTGGCGTGGGCCGCTCTCGGGTTTGCCGTGGGTGGATCGAGCGGGTGCTCCATGGGCATGGGTTGCCGGACGGCTGCCGCCCTTCGATGCTGTGGCCGTTTTGTCGATGAATCTTGCCGGCGGCGCGTGTTCTCAGAACAAGGTGTAGATGAACGGAGCGACCGCGGTGCCGCCGAGCGCAATCAAGGCACCCAACAAGAGCAGCATCATGACCAGCGGAGCCAGCCACCACTTCTTGTTGTAGCGCAGGAACCGGAAGATCTCCGTGAGGAAGGTCGCATTCCTCTGAGCGGCCAAGGCTGCGAGCCGAGTGCGACGGTCCTTCGAATTACGCGAAGAGTCGACGATCTGTTTGCTCATGATTCACTCGATCGGGCACGCTTCGGCCCGGATGGCAGGGGTGGGGGGCTCAATATTGGGCGAAGTACCTTTCGAGCGGCTTGTCAGCATCGTGCTTCACCCAGAAGCTCGTCTGACCCCTCGACGAGGCCTTGCGAGCCATGGGGTCATGGCCGAAGGCGCGTAAGACGAGCGACAGCGGCAGCAGCATGCCGTAGTACAGGGTCAGCAGTACGACGTTCAGCAGCAGCCATCCCAGAGGGGCGGTCGCGAACATCCAGGCGAGGTACATGGCGCGCTGCGCTCGAGGCACGGCGTAGAAGCCGACCCCCCACGCGACGCCGGCGCACCACGCAACCCAGGCAACCCTGAAGGCGTCGAAGCGAAACCATGCCATGACTCCAATCAGCGCGAAGAACGCGGCAACAGAAACTCCAAACCAGCGGAGGACTTCCGGTCGCGGGTGTTTTTCGATGTGAAGGGGCGCCATCAAGACCTCCGTGGATTCGTCTAATCGAGTTGAAACTTCGACAGGTGTGCCTCGGCGTCGAAACTGGTCGCCTCGTGCTGTTCCTGCTTGAGGAGCACGAAACGCTCGAGCACCAAGACATCCATATGGGTGGCCAGAAAGCACTGGTAGGCATCCTGGGGAGTGCATACGATGGGCTCTCCGCGAACGTTGAAGCTCGTGTTGATGAGCATCGGACAGCCGGTTTTCGCCTCGAATGCTTTGAGCAAACGATAGTATCTTCCGTTGCGTCGTTCGTCGACCGTCTGAACGCGCGCCGAGTAGTCCACGTGGGTGACGGCCGGGACATCCGAGCGTGGCTCATTGACCCACGACGCCATCTCTTCGACGCGATGGTTCTCGGGACCCGCTAGGCGTCGCCGACTCGGAACGACATCCGCTACCAAGAGCATGTAGGGGCTCTCGTGCTCGGGGGAAATCTCGAAGTATTCGTGGGCGCGTTCGCGGAGTACGGAGGGCGCGAAGGGCCTGAAGGACTCGCGGAACTTGATCTTCAGGTTCATCACCGACTGCATGCTGGAACTGCGCGGGTCCCCGAGGATGCTCCGAGAGCCGAGTGCGCGCGGCCCGAACTCCATTCTGCCTTGCATCCAGCCGACGACATTGCCGGCTGCAAGCAGCCGAGCAACGCTCTCGCACAGCTCTGCCTCGGACTCGATGAATTCGTAGCGTGCTCCGCGATCCTCCAGAAAGGTGCGGATTTCGGACTCCGAGGACGCAGGCCCGAGCAGACTCCCGGATTGGCCATCCGGTGCCGCCGCCTCACGAGGGTGGTCGAGCAGCTGGTGCCAGATGAACTCCGCCACACCCAGCGCCCCCCCTGCGTCACCGGCCGCAGGCTGAATCCACAGGGACTCGAAGGGGCCCTCGCGCAGCAGCCTGCCGTTGGCCACGCAATTGAGGGCCACGCCTCCGGCCAAGCATAGATGCCTCATCCCGGTGACCGACTGAACGTGCCGAGCCATGGCCAGCACCAGTTCCTCGGTCACGACCTGGATCGAGGCCGCCAGGTCCACGTCCAGCTGTCGAATCGGCGACTCCGGGCTCCGGGGTTTCGCAGCGAAGAGCTCGTGGAAGCGTCGGCTCGTCATGGTCAGGCCTTGGCAGTAATTGAAGTACTCCAGGTTCAAACGGAAGGAACCGTCGGCTCGAATGTCGAGTAAGCGAGTCTTGATGAGCTCCACGTATTGCGGTGTGCCGTAAGGAGCGAGGCCCATCAGTTTGTACTCACCGGAGTTGACGCGGAATCCGGTGAAGTAGGTGAACGCGGAGTACAATAGTCCGAGCGAGTGAGGAAACCGGAGCTCGCTTTGGAGCTCGATACGGTTGCCCTCTCCAACACCGAAGCTGGCAGTCGCCCATTCCCCGACGCCATCCATGGTGAGGATCGCGGCCCGCTCGAACGGGCTGGGAAAGAACGCGCTTGCCGCGTGGGATTCATGATGTTCGGTGAAGATGATGCGCTTGTTGAACTTTGAACCCAGGCCCCGCTGAATCATTTTCGGCGTCCGCAGCTTCTCCCTGAGCCAGAGCGGTAGGGCTCGCGAGAACGAGGCGAAGCCGCCGGGAGCGAAACCAAGGTATGTTTCCAGGAGGCGTTCGAAGGTCAAGAGCGGCTTGTCATAGAAGCCCACGTGATCCAGATCTGCTGCCGTGAGCCCGGCCTCTTTTAGGCAGTACGCGACCGCCCGTTCGGGGAAGGCGGCATCGTGCTTCTTGCGAGTGAATCGCTCCTCCTGTGCCGCGGCGACGATGCGGCCATCCACCACGAGTGCTGCCGCCGAGTCATGGTAAAACGCGGAGATTCCGAGGACCGCGGTCACGGAGCGCCCCCCGAAGGTCGTTTGAAATGGCTCAGGTCGCCGTAGCGTTGCAAGGTTTCGACGACCACGTCGGCTCCGATCTTCACCCCAGCGGCGTTCCAATGCGTGTCGCCTCGATAGTAGACGTATGCTCCGTGCTCCAATTGCTCACGGGCCCCCTTCCGGAGCCGCGGAGCCAGATCGATGACGGGAACCCCCAGCGGATCGAAGACTCGCTCGAGCGCCTCGAGGCCCGGCGCTGGTTCCCCCATGGGCGGGCGACCGTCGTGGAGCCACTCGGAGTAGACACGGTACTTGGTGGGAACGAAGAACACCGCGAGCAGGCGCTTCAGAAGTTCCGGCGGTGTGGTGGCTGCCAGGTTCACTTCGAGGGTGGGGGCCCGCGCCGCATCGACGTAGTATCCAAAGAAGCCGACGTACTGATCGCCAATTCGATACGTCTCGACGGGGTGGTCGGCGCTCGGCCAAAGCAGCCGCTGGAGCTGCCGTGTAGCGTTGAACAAGGTCTCGGTGGTCTTGAAGCCGCCTCGGACGATGCCAATCGTCTCGAGCTTGCGGGCGTCGAACCAATTGGGGAGCGCGGGAGGCCGGCTGGCCATGCCCGGTGGCGGCACGAAATCGTTGCCTTCGAAGATGAACGCGAGGCCCCGCGTGCCTTGAGGCACCGAGAGCCTTTTGAAGCCCCAGTCGAGCCGGGCCATGTAGTGGTCGGGGCTCGCGACATGCGCCAGCGAGTAGGCGGCGATTCCGTGCTCGCGGGCGAGCACGTTGGCCAAGCACAAGCTCTGATCGCTGCCCGTGCCGTTCACGAACGAGTCTCCGACCAAGAGTAGCCGCTCTCCGTTGTAGTCGGCGTTGTTGCGGAGCCCATAGCGGTCGGTCTGGAAATGCACCCGCCTGGGCTCGAAAATGGCCTGCGGAGCCCCGGGATCGACGGCCAGCAGGTCGCCGGCGCGCATATCGAAGTCGAGCGAGGCATTCGGCTCGTAGCGAGGCAACGGCGGGTCCAGCGCCGGCTGGGGGCTGACATGACGCTCCATCATTTCGTGTGGGCGAAAAAACTGCCCTGTATGCCCTGGTTTGGCCAAGGCACGCACAGTGACCTCGAGCCCCCCGAGCCCCAAGAGGCAGGAAACACCGAGCGCGATCAACTGCGCCCGCTGCCCAATCACCATGGCGATCGACAGACAAGCGAACAGCGGCAGATCGATCCAGAACGGCAGACCCAACAGCCAGACCAGGCCACAGGCGAACACCCACCACGCGAGCCGCGGGCCGCACTGCTTCCAACAATCCAGGGGAACCAGGTGACCGTGATGCGGGAAGACCGCTCCGGGCTTCCGCTCGGCCGTGGGCCTGGGGTCCACCGGTTCCCGGGCCTTGGGCTCTCCCGCGCGGCCCTCCTCGCCGTCCGGAGGCGTCTCATCGGGTGAGAGCGCACCACTGCTGGAAGACGGGTTCTCAGGACTAATCACGGACATCGTCAACCGCCGAAGAGAAGAACAGGGACAAGAGCAGCGCTGTCATGGTTGTCGCTGGCGGTGTCCCTCCCCCACGGGAGCGATGTTTGACACACAGTGACACACAACCAGCCTCGCGCTGGGCATTCAGCAAGAGCCATGCCCGCCCCACGAGCATTCCTGCCCACATCCATTCAGTCGACCCCGGGGGTGGGGGTCTTACTCGAGCAGCTGAACGTTCCCGGCACGGATCCCTGTGCGACGCTCGGCGTTTCGAAGTAGCGACTTTGGATCCGCGTCGAGCAAATCCAGCTTCCAGAGCCGGACCGTTCCGTCGTCGCTCGCCGATGAGAGCAGAGCACCGTCGGGCGAGAAGGCGAGCCGCCGCACCGCGCCCGTATGATCGCGCAGTGTCGCGGCGAGCTTCCGCCGCCGGAGGTCCCATACCCGCACCAGATGGTCTTCGCCACCGGCAGCCAGCCAGTGACCATCCGGGGATACCGCGAGTGTGAGCACTCGACGCTGGCCGGCCTCGAAGCGGGCCAGTTCACTCTTCGCTTCGAGGTCCCACAGACGAACGGTGTGATCGGCTCCGGCCGTAGCCAGCTCTCCGTCGCCCACATAGACCGCGTCCATCACCCAGTCAGTGTGCCCCTCGAGTGAAGCGCGGCGGGACCCGAGGCGAGGGTCCCACAGCTCCACTCGCTTGCCGCGCGTGGCCACGGCCAGTTGCTTTCGGTCCGGGCTCAGTGCCAGGGCATTGATGCCGCTCGTGAGCTTCCGCTGGACCTCCACCTTCGAGGTATTCACATTCCAGCGCGTGAGCAGGCCGTCCAGGTCGGCCACGATGAGCCGACTCGGTCCCTCCACGAACATGAGGGCGCGCACGTTCGCCGGATGCCCCGTGAGTGACGTGACGGGCACCTTGTCGTGTAGATCCCACAGCATCACACCGCCGTCGGAGCCGCCGACGGCCAACGTGTGACCGTCGGGCGAGGCTGCCAGGGCCCTCACCTGTTCGGACACGATGGGTAGACGGGTCTGACACTCGCCTTTCGCCAGCTGCCACAAGCATACGCCGTAGCGGCCCAACCCAGCGCTCACCAGGCGACGATTGCCCGGCAGCCAAGTCAGCGCGAGCACGTTCCCCGGTTCGACCAGGCGAGGAGATGCGGAACTGTCCGGCATCTTCCAGCGCTGGAGCGACGAGCCTTCGTCCAGGCTGACCAGGTGGTGTTCGTCGGCAGAAAGCCCCAGCGCGAGCAACGCGTGTTGGGGCCCGTACACCTCGGCAACGATACGCTTGAGCCGAGTATCGACCCAGCGAATGCGCCGCTCTTGCGTAGCATAGACGAGGATACGCCCGCTCCTCGTCCACTGAAGCGCGGAGCCGACTTGCCCCTCGCCCATGAGTTTGGCCGTGGCCTCGGGTCGAGCCAGGTTCCACACGAGCAGGCTCTTGTCCGAACCGGCGGAAGCCAAAAGCATTCCCGAGTGCGAGAAGGCGAGGGCCGTGACGGTGCCGGAGTGGCCGCCCAGAGTCGTCGCCTGCTCCGGCTGCCCCAGTTTCCAGAGCCGCAGCGCGCCGTAGCGACCGCCTGCAGCCACGCTCGTTCGGCTCAGTGCCAACACCGAGACCGCTTCGCCCAACCGGTAGCGCGCCGATGGCGAGAGCGAGCTGGCGTCGTAGACGAGCACGTTCCCCTGCGCGTCACCCACGGCCAAAGCGCCCTGGTCAGCCGACAAGGCGAGCGCAGTCACGCTCGACCCGAGTGCGACGCTCTTTTCGGACCGGGAGCGCGAATCGAGGGGCCAGAAGGCGACCCTGCCCGATTCGTCCCCGGCGAATACACCCGTGCCGTCCGCGCGGACAGCCAGCGCGCCGAGCTTGGCAGCGTGGCTTGCCAAGGGTTTCATCTTGCCGTCGACTGCGACGAACAGCCGATTCCCGCTCGCGCAAACGATCGTCCCGGAGCGTGGCGCATAGGCGATACGGGAGCACGTTCGGTGATAGTTCTTGGTGGTTTCGAGGCTCGGCTGTTGTTGCAACGCCAGGCTTGCCAAGATGCCCCGCGCATCCTGCCTGGGGACGATGCTGAGCGAGCGGGCCGCCAACAGCTCGGCGCTGGTCGTATCGTTTCGCGCCAGCGCGAAGCGCGCTTGTCTGGCCAACAGTTCGGCGAGGCTGCTCTTTGCCTGTTGGGCGCTCGCGCGCTGCCGCTGTTCTGCAGACAGCGCGCGGTCCCTCGCCTCTACCACACGAAAGTAGCCGGCGAGCGAAATCACGACCAGGGCCGCGGTGCCGGCCAACGCCACCAGGACGGCCGCGCGGTGCCGGGCATAGAAGCGGCGGACCAGATCCCACGACGAGTAGTCGTAGACGCGTACTCGGGCTCCGGTCAGGTAGGCCTGAACGTCGTCGGCCATCTCGCCGGCGGTCTGGTAGCGTCCTGCCGGGTCCAGGGTCAGCGCGCGCAACGCGATGGCGCCGAGCTCGCGAGGGATGGTCTCGTCCGAAGGCGTCCGAGGCCGGAGAGTCCCCGCCGCAGCTTTCTGAATCAAGCTCTGCAGGCGCTCTCTAAAGGGCAACTCGCCGGTCAGCAGGTAGTACAGGACGACTCCCAGAGACCATACGT
The DNA here is from genome assembly GCA_963809955.1 of uncultured delta proteobacterium. Classification (GTDB taxonomy): domain Bacteria; phylum Myxococcota_A; class Polyangia; order Polyangiales; family Polyangiaceae; genus JAICQQ01. The sequence continues at coordinate 783,278 of CAWELQ010000017.1, read as the reverse complement.
CGGAGCGCTCATCCACTCGATCGCTGCGCCCGGTGAGCTGTTCTGGGGCCATGTAGGCTGGCGTGCCCAGGATGTGTCCCAGTTGCGTCTCCTCGGGGCGTTCCTTCGGGGGTTCTCGAATGCCGGGCAGCAGAGAGTCCAGGCGCGAGGACTTCTTCACCTTTGCGACGCCCCAGTCGAGTACGACCGTCTCGCCGAATTCTCCGAGCATGACGTTCTCGGGTTTGATGTCTCGGTGAATCACGCCTCGGCTGTGCGCGTAGGCAATCGCGTGACAGAGCCCGAGAAAATGGTTGAGCAGGCCGAGCCGTCGCTCGCTCTGCTTGGCGGCGCCGATCGCATCCTTGAGCGTCTTCCCGCGCACGAGCCGCATCGCGTAGTAGAGGCGGCCGTCTTCGCGCTGCCCCACCTCGTACACCGGTACGATATTGGGATGCTCGAGCTGACCGGTCACACGCGCTTCGCGCAGGAATCGCGCGCGCAGCGAAGCCGCTCGCTCCTGGTCCGCCTCGAGAATTTCCGGAAGGATCTCCTTGATGGCGACCTCGCGACCCAGGGCCATGTCGACGGTCACGAAGACCCGTCCCAGCCCACCGCGCCCGAGTTCCGAGAGCTCGAGCGGCGCGGTTCTCCGCTCGCGTGGGTTCAAGCTGGCAGCCAGCTGGGTCTGTTCGAACGCGAGGGCGTCCAGCTCGTTCTTTCGACCGTTCAAGTCGACCGTTGCGGCTTCGGCCTGGCTCTTGCGCAGTTCGACCTCCCAACCCAGCAGCTTCGCCCCGCGGTTTTGGCTGGAAGCGGAGCTGGCGAAGCTGGTCGCTTCCTTCCGTCCTGCCCGCTCGGATGGTCGCTCGGAGTCCATCCACTCGGGCTACGGCGAGTCTGGGAGTTTCATTAACCCGGCCACCCCGGTCTCTCGCGTCCCGGATCGAGGGCCCTTCGAAGACCGCCGTGCCCCCAACTGAGTCGGCGCGTTTCTCGAGGGGCTTTCTTTGGGCTCCACCCGAGGCTCCGACTGTGCCAGTCCTCCGTGCGCTTGCCGACTGGCGAGCGCCAGGTCGGCCCCGGATGCCGCGTTCCACTTCGTCTGATAGTAGAGTTGGACGCCGACGCGGGCAGGGGAGCAACCATGATTTCCCGCAGTTGCGGGCTTGGATGCCGACCGCTGTCGTCACGTACCCGAAGATGTCCGGGAGCAACCATGATTTCCCGCAGTTACGGGCTTGGGGTCGCGCACACCGCCCGTCTCGCCGACGGCGTGACCCGCCCAGAGGCTCCTTCGGGAAGGGTGGAGGGAAACAGAATCTTCTTGACTACCAATAACTGACTGGCTATGAATTATTCATAACCTGATAGTTATGAATTCAGCACGCGCCACCGAGAGTGTGTTCAACGCGCTCGCCGACCCCACACGGCGGGGCCTGTTCGAGCATCTGGCACGCAACGGCGCGCAAAACGTGGTCGCGCTCACCAGCCGCGCTGGAGTCTCCCAGCCGGCCGTCTCCAAGCATCTCGGCGTGCTCAAGCGCGCCGGGCTCGTGAGCGCTCGCAGGAAGGGCCGTGAGACGCATTACCATGCGCGTGCCAAGGGGCTCGCACCATTGATCGATTGGATGAGCCTGTACGGCGCCTTCTGGAGCGACCGGCTCGACGCACTCGAAAACCTACTGAACAGGATGAAGCCATGAAACGAGACAACGAAGCCAGCAATTCTCCGTCCGAAGGCACACGCTCACTGGTATTCGAACGCCTGATGCCCCACCCACCGGAGAAGATCTGGCGCGCGCTCACCGACTCGTCACTCATCGCCGAGTGGCTCATGGAGAACGACTTCGTCGCGGAAGTTGGCCATCGTTTCACCTTTCGCGCCACTCCCGTTCCCGGCTGGAGCGGAGTGACCAACTGCGAGGTCGTGAAGCTCGAACCCCCTCGTCTGCTCGCCTATCGATGGGGTGATGGCACCGAATCGGACAGCGGCCTGATTACCCTGGTGACGTGGACCCTCACCCCGCGCGACGCAGGGACGCATGTCCTGATGGAGCAGTCCGGCTTCCGTCCACGGGACGAGGCTGGCTACAAGGGAATGGGCGGTGGATGGCCCCGTATCCTCGAGGGGCTCGAGCGGACCGCTGGCACGAGTCACACTTCAGAACGAGCCTCCTAGTCTCTAGAGCCACCAGTTGTTCCGGTCGACGAAGCCCAGTCCCACGCGAAGCGCGTTCACCGGTCAATCGTAGGTGAGCAGCGTCTCTGCATAGCCGGTGAAGAACTGTGCGAAGACGTAGGGGGTAAAACGCCACCAAGCTGGCATCACAGCCGGTGTCGACGGTCGACCCGCCAACGGCGCAAGGGCCCACCTCTAGCGTAGTCGCCGCCACGCAGACACCTGGCGTCGTGGCTCGAACAATCCCGATACACGGCGGAGCCGATCTGCGGCTCGTAGGACGTCCCGCTCGGAGCGGTAGTCAAGTCCTGGTGCGACTCAGCCTCCTCGCAAGTGCCCCCCCTGACATCGGTTCGTGGGACGCCTGCGAGGATGCCTAGCAGTGGCAGACGACCACCGCTTCGCCATCGCGAAGTCCAAGATTGCGAAACGAGGCTATGCGAGCGCCGCAGCAATGACGGGAACGCTGAGCATTGAGAAGGTCATCTACCTGGCCAAGGCTCAGCACACAGCTAAAATCGTGGTTTGCGGGCAAACCAGCGTGATAGAGACGGCGGGGCGTCGAGTGATCCTGACACCTCAAGGACTTCAAGCGATCCGCGTTGGAGGCTGGAACCTGGGCCCCCTCGCACCCATCAGCGCAGGACGAACCGAAACTCAGCGATCCAGCCGAGGAAAATGCGGTCGACCCGTCGCCCGCTCCCGAGGCGGAATGAGGTGCGCAAGTCGCCTGGTCGAGCCAGCGGATGTTCGAGGCGCCGAAACCAAAGAGGGAGCAGTCGCCGCGCGCATGGAAACAGGGCAGATCGGGTATCCGTTTCCGCCGCAGTCTCGGCACCTCCCATCATGACTGCTTCTTCTTGTCCAGGCTGGAGCGGATCAGCGCCGCCGCCAACCGTGGAAAATCCTTTTTGGCGACGCTCTGGGACAGCTTTTTCGGGCTCTTGGGTAATTTGAGGCGGCCGGCGCTTTCGAGCACGCGACGATCCGCGAAAGGGTGCACTTCAGGCCACAAGCCCTGCACCTCTCTCAAGAAGATGTCGGCACCCACCTCGCCGATGCCTTTGAACTGCTCGAGGCGCTGCCGCTCGTCATCCACCCTGTGTCGGGCCGCTTCGCGGAGCTTCCTCAGATCGCCCGAGTACTTGTCGAGCAGCAGTTGGGCGCTATCCCCCAGCATTCTTGCCGCACTTTCGTCATAGCGCTTGTAGCCGTGAGCGGTGAGCACATCCACACGATCTTGCCAGCTCGCTTCCGTCATCTTGCGCGGCGTCGTCAGCCCTGCACGCTTCAGGGCGGCCGCTGCCTCGGTGGCATTCTGAGCCGGAATGCGCGCGCTCAAGAGCAGCGCCAGGTTCAGCAGCTGGAACAGCGGGGCAGGTTGGTTCTTCAGGCGGATCCCCGCTTCTTGCGCATATGTCTTGCCATGTTGCTTCAGCAGTTGCCGGATAGTGTTGGATTCTTCGCCAGACATCAGTCTCTCCTTTTCGAGCCTCGGAATTGAAGGGGGCAGATTGAACCGAGCAATGCAACTTCGGTTCCAGAGTGGTTGCCCGCAGGCGCGCGCGCCTGCACCTTGCTCCGACCTTCCGCGCCGCCGTCGATGGCCGAAGAGCAGCTCGAGGGCGGTGAGTGCTTCTCGCGATGCCATCAGGATGAGCTGCCAGAAGGCAACATTCCCAACGAACAGTTGCGGCCATCAGCCGCCTCACGTCAGGTCCTGCCAGTGCAGCGAGGTGCCTCAGGGCGCTCGTCGCTCGGTCGCTTTCAGTGGGGTACTGTCGACGGCGACCAGCCAATAGCCCCTCAGCCTGCGGGAAACGGCGCGCGGCTTCTCCAGGAAAACCAGCTCACCGAGTGCAATGGCCTCGTGCTGTAGTGCCACGCGCCGCCGACCCACCTGTGCCACGAAATCTGCTCGCATGGCCTCATCGATCTCGAGTGCGCCGATAGCGAGCACGCGATGTTGCAAAGTTTGCAGGTCGTGCTCATCGCCCAGCAGCGAAGAGAGCCGCTTGACTTCCTTCCAGCGTGCTTTGATGACCTTGCGCCACGCAGGACGCAACAGCTGCAGATGATAGCGGTGGTATTTGACCCGCTTACGCCATTCGTGCAGGTCCTCTCCTCGGTGCGACTCCCTTGCGGTCGAAAACGAGCGACGCGCTCGTGCATACGTCTTTTCCAGGCCCTTTTGTAGCGTCTTCGCATTGCGCACGTGCATCAGCACGTCGCTGCGCCGAGCAGATTCATTCAAATGGTCGAGCACCTGGCCCAGCTCCGCTGCGAGCTCACCGTCTTGAAATAGCTTCTCGTGGCGCTTCACCAGTGCTGCCCGAATCGCAGCGAACTTTTCGGCAAGGTCAGCGTCACCGCACCAAGCGGCGAGGTCGTCGAAGGCCGCGATCGACGCACGAGCATCTCTATATTTGCTCAAGTTCCGTGCCGAATCGCGCAGCACCCGGTTTTCGCGTTTGTAGGCAGATTTCAGTTCGGGGCGTACCAAGCGCAGCAGAGCGCGCAGATGCTTGATCGACTTTCGTGCCTCGTGCACCGCTCGATCGATGTCGTCCGGCTGCGACTTCAGTTCGCGGCATGCCATTTCGAATTGCTCCAGCGCCGCACGCCTGAGGGCAGTACCGATCTCGGTTTTCGGGTCGAGTTCGAAGGATTGCGTCATGGCCGAAGGTCCACGCTCATCACGCAATCCGCGTACCAAGCGGATCGCAGCGGCGCGCTGCAGGAGCTCGTGAGCGCGCACACCACGGCCGCTCTTGCTGCGTAGCCCGCGAACGCTCGGTGAGGCGAAGTGTCGCGCCCAGCCCGGGCTTCCGAGAAGGTGGTTCTGATCACACCTCCTGACGCACCTGGGGAAACTGGCGGTTCGCGAGGCACGAATCGCGCCACTCGAGCAGCAGGTCGCGTCGCTGCTGACCGGGCCGACGCCAGCACTTCCTGCTCGGCTTGTGTCAGGAGGTGACCCGTTCATGTTCACACGAAGGTCGCTGCCTCGTTGCGTCAATCGCGACCTGCCCCCCGAACACCGCGCTCCACCACCCCTCTGCGACAGTTTCATATCGGCCGTCCGGAAGGTGAATGGGGCCGATTTCTTCGGGAATCTTGTCACCGGTTCACGGCTGCCCGGCACTCCTGGTTATATGACCATGACGATACCGGCATTCATGACCTCGACGTTCGCAGCCACTGACGCGGAGTTGGTCGCGGCCTGCCAGGCCGGCGACCGCGACGCGTTTGGCCGCATCGTCGAGCGGTACCAGCGGCTGCTCTGCTCCCTGGCGTATTCCGCGACCGGTAGCATGGGCGATAGCGAGGACGTCGCGCAGGAGACGTTGATCGAAGCGTGGCGCCAACTGCGGAGCTTGCGCGAAGCGGAGAAGCTGCGGGCATGGTTGTGCGGCATCCTGCGGCACAAGGTCGGTCGGCTGCGGCGCGGAAACGCGCGACAATCGGTGCGGCGCGCAGAGACGCTCGAAGCGGCGGGTGAAGTTTCAACGACGGAAGAATCCGCAGTGAATCTCGTCATGCAAGAGGAAGAACAGGCGATCCTGTGGTCCGAGCTGGCTCGGGTGCCGGAGGTGTATCGCGAGCCGCTCGTCCTCTACTACCGCGAGCATCGCTCCCTGAAGCACGTCGCCGCCGCTCTCGATCTCACCGAAGACGCAGTGAAGCAACGGCTCGCGCGTGGACGCAAGCTTCTGCAAGAGCGGGTACTCGCATTCGTCGAAGGCGCGCTGGAACGCAGCACGCCGGGCCGAGCGTTTACCACGGGGGTGCTGGCGGCATTGCCCGCGATGTTGCCCGCCCCAGCGAAGGCAGCCACCCTCGGTACGGCCATGGCCCGTGGCAGCACGTTGGCCAAGGCCAGCGGATTCGGCGCGCTGTTCGCGTCCTTCACCGGCGCAGCGACGGCGCTGATGGGCTTGCGGGCTAGCCTCGACCAGTCCCGCACACCGGGAGAGCGTCGTCAGGTGCTCATCAAGACGTGCAGCTGCGTTCTTGGTTCGCTAGCGTTCCTGCTCGTGCTCTGGGCGCTGCGCGCAGGCGCCTATCGTTGGTGGGAACAGCGGGGCGCATTCGCCATCGCGTGCCAAATACTGGTGTTCGCTTTTGTCGTGGCCTGGCCTGTCGGGATCGTGCGCATGATGCGAGGGTCTCGGAGCTATCGCTCGGCAGAGCGCCGTGCCCATCCCGAATGCTTCCGTGACGACAATGACCAGATCGGCTCCTCCGCCTCGGAATTCAGAAGCCGGGCGAAGCTGTTCGGCGTGCCACTGGTCCACTTCCGCTTCTCGTCGCCGGAGGAGGGCGATCGACCTGTTTTCGGTTGGATCGCGGGCGGGGACCGGGCGTTTGGCCTGTTGTTTGCCTGGGGCGGATGGGCAGTTGCTCCAATCAGCTGTGGGCTGTGCGCTGTGGGTCTCGTCTCGGTGGGCGCGCTGGGCGTCGGCGTCATCGGTCTTGGCACGTTTGCTGTGGGTGGGATCGCTCTGGGCTGCGTCTCGATCGGGGTGGAGACCTACGCGTGGCTGTCCGCCCTCGGTTGGTCGACCGCGCAAAGCGGCGGCTTTGGCATTGCGCGGCTCGCAGCCAGAGCGCCCGTCGCGTATGCCCACCACGTCAACGACGAGATGGCGCGACAAATCCTGGCCAACCCGCACGCGGCAGACACTCAGACGATGTTCCTCGTGGCCATCGTGCTGCTCTCCATGATTCCTGCCAGCTACTACATGCGTGAGGTGCGCCGCCGGATGGGTCGGAGCAAGATGGCCTAGGCGGGGGGACGAGGACGGGCGCTTGCGTGCGGCGAGCGCCGGGTCGTCGGCCGGCGCGGCGGGAAAATATTTTGTCACCCGTGGCGGGACGCCGGGCACTTGTCTGTGATGCCAGATCCCTGTAGCGCAAACCAACCCTCCGCGGACGTGCGAGTTTCACCCCTCCAACAATCAACTTCGGTGCCCTCATGACCCCAATCTCCCCCCTCCGCTTCGTGCGACCGCGTTCGCAGTCTTTTAGTGTGGCTCTGCCGGCCGCCGTGCTCGGCTCGCCGCTTGTAGCGTTCCTGATGCTGATCGCCCTCTCCGCCTGCTCGAGTGGCAGCGACTCGAATGGCAGTGACCCGACTGCGCCCGACGACTTCACCGACGTGCCGGCAACGGAGGCCCCGCTGGCGTACGACTTTGGCGAGGTCTCCCAGCTCGTTGACGAGTTCGTGGCTCAGCGCGGCCTCTCCGGAGCGGGCCTGATCGTCGTCGATCGTGACGACGGGATCGTCCACGAGGAGTACTGGGGCGGGTTCGACGCTGAAAGGATCTCGTTGGTCGCGTCGGCAAGCAAGATGCTGAGCGCAGGCGTCCTGCTGAGGCTCGACGACGACGAACTTCTAGACATCGACGCGCCGGTCGCCGACGTCGTCGACTGGGGATCGGGCAACCCCGACATCACATCGGCCCAGCTGCTTTCCAACAGCTCGGGGCTGGTCGGCATCTACCCGGACCCGGCGTATGACCCGTATATCTGCCAATACCTTCCGGTGGGGAGCCTTCAGGACTGCGCCGCGTCGATCTTCATGACCGCCGCCGACGATGCGGACGTCATCCCGCCAGACACCGCGTTTCGGTACGGTGGTGCTCAATGGCAAGTGGCAGGCGCGGTCGCCGAAGCAGTATCGGGGCAGTCGTGGGCCGAGCTCATCGAGGAGACCTACGTGCAGCCATGCGGTCTCGAACCGGGCAGCTTGGGGTACAACAATCCCATCACTCAGATGGGGAACGGCATCGATTACCCGACCGAGTTCGGTGGGGATCCGTCGACACTCATCCCCACCGACAACCCCAACGTGGAGTCGGGCGCCTACGCGACGCCAAGAGTGTTCGCAGAGTTGCTCCTGATGGTCTTGCGCGGAGGCGAGTGTAGCAACGGGCAGCGAGTTCTATCGGAGCAGGCGATCGACCGCATGCTCGCCGATCGCGTTGCCACGAGCTACGGCGGCGAAGCCGCGCCAGGTGTGGGGTACGGGATGGGTTGGTGGATCAATCACGAAAACGGCCTTGTGTACTCCACCGGTGCGTACGGGGCGGTGCCGACGCTTCGAATCGACGAAGGCTTCGGCTACTACATAGTGCTCGAGGCGAATGACAGTACGTGGCAAGCACTCGCGGCGCCGCTCGACGCTGGCATCGAAGCAGCAATGCTCGCCGCCCGCAATTGAGTCCCGTCGAGGCACAGTGCGGTAGCGTAGTGACACTACGGCTCCCCGCGGCCGGAACCAACAAGCGAATCAGGCCTTCTCGATGCTGCACGCCCGGCGATTCGAGCTACGCGAGGAAGCTTCGCAGAGGCGAGCGACTGATCGCAGGCGCCTCGGTGAGTCGCCCCAGGCGGAGCTGTTCGACGCACACCGAATCGTCTCGTCGATGAGCGCAAAGACGCGCCCGCCGGGCAAGGTCCACCCGTTTTCGAGCCGCCACCACGCCGCGCTCCAAGCCATAGGTTCGTCGCGCTCGACTCGCTCCGCCCTCCGCCCCGCGCTGGAGCGGAGCGCTATCCTTGCCCTCACCCTGAGGCTTTCTCGGCGCCGCTGGCGCCAGCGCGGCCTCGGCGGCCCGGTCCGGCCGCTTCACTCCGCTTGGTTTTCACGAAGGTCCGCCCTCCGCCCCGGCGCTGGCGCGGAGTGCTTGCGGGGTCCTCGGGTTGCGGCTGGCCCTGGAGCGGAGCGCTATCCTTGCCCTCACCCTGAGGCTTTCTCGGCGCCGCTGGCGCCAGCGCGGCCTCGTCGCCCTGTTCCGGCCGCTTCACTCCGCTTGGTTTGCACGAAGCTCCGACCGAAGTCCTGCTCGGCGGCGAGCGCATTGTGAGCGTGGCAGCGCAGCGCGAGGTTGTCCGCCGTGGTCGGGCCGCCGCGGCCGTGCGGCTCGAGATGGTGCAACTGGAGAAACGCGGTTTCGCGACATCGGACGCCTCGGCTGTCGACGTAGCTGCAGCGTGACCCATCACGAGACCAGACCAGGCGTTGCACGCTGCGAGGCACGTGTCCGCGCTGTCGCGGAGCGCCCGTCTCGCCCCCGTGCCGTCGCGCAACCTCCGTGTCACTCCCGCGCTGGCGGGGCGCATCGGTTCCGCGCTGTCGCGGAGCGCCCGGCTCGTCGGCGCGCTGGCGCGGAGCCCCCGTGTCGCCCCCTTGCTGGCGCGGAGCCCCCGGCTCGTCGGCGCGCTGGCGCTGGCGCGGAGCGCCCGTGTCACCCCCGCGCTGGCGCGGAGCATCGGCCCCGCGCTGTCGCGGAGCGCCCGTCTCGCCCCCGTGCTGGCGAGCAACCTCCATGTCACCGCCGCGCTGGCGCGGGGCGCCCGGCCCGTCGCGTGCTGGCGCGGCGCATCGGTTCCGCGCTGGCGCGGAGCGCCCGTGTCGCGCTGGCGCGGAGCGCCCGTGTCGCGCTGGCGCGGAGTGCCCGGCTCGTCGGCGTGCTGGCGCGACTCGCGCGGGTAGGGCGTAGGCGTGGCCATCCGGGGTTGGGCCGGCGTGGCGCAGCGGCGCTTCTTCAGCTGGGCGACCAGCAGGCGCATGGCCTGCAGGTGCAGTTGCTCGAGCGAGCCGCTCGGCAGCGCATGGGAGGCGAGATCTCGCGCCTCTTGGAGCAGGTCGACGTACTCCTGGCTGGCGGTGAACTGCACCTTGAAGCGCTCGGGCGCGCTCGGTTGCATCCGTTCTGACTCGGGATGGTCGTGTCCGTGGGGCCGCATGCGGCGTCGTTTGACCTTGTAGCGTAGCGGTCTGCCCATCCGAGCCGATGTCCGTGTCGTTGTCCGCGGGGGCGCTGGTGATCCAGTCCTTCGGATTGTCGCCGGGGGGCAGCTCTCGGACGGGCGGGCTCAAGGCTTCGATGCACGCTTGCCAGCTGGGCGCCCTCGGAACGGGCACGCCGAGCGGCGCGGGACCGAGCGGCTCCACGAGGGCGGGCACGTCGGGAGCGGGGTCGAGGCGGCGGATCAAACGCAAGACCTCGCGCTTGGTTCGGTGCTTGCTGAGCGCCAGGAGCTCGCGGTGGTTCTGCTCGGTCAGGTGCGGACCCAGCAACAAGAGCGCCGTCAGGTGGATTTCGCCCGCGGCGAGGTGCTCGAGCACGACCGGAAACTCTCGGGCGATGCGGGCCGCGCGGGCGCGCCGAAAGGCGGCGTCTTCCGAGAGGCGCAGTTCGTACACGCAGTACGTGGTGACGCTCGCACAGCTGCGTTCGCGGTGAATCCCGCGCGCCTCGACCTCGGCAAGGTGGGCCACGAGCGCCGCCAAGAGTTGATTGGAGCGCCCCACCAGACGGCGGGCGCCGGCGTGAAGTTCGTCATTCGAGACGTGGGCAAGACTGTAGACGGAAGCCGTTCCCTCGAGCGTCCCGTCGATGGAACGCTCGTGGTTGTCATGGGGGTCGATGCTCGGACTCATGCTCGCTGCGCACTTCATGAGCGCAGTCTACACCCGGAAATTTCGAGCCCCAGACTGGCCCGCTGAGGCGGTTTTCTCACCTCGAACGAGTTTGGTCTCGTGCGACCGCAGAAGCCTGCGCTACTGCAGCGCTAACGGGTCAGCAAATGGTAACTCGAGGCGCCCTTCCCGAGAAGGACACCTTTGCAGCCAAAATCCCGTCAACGAAAATCGACCTTGGCACGATCATTGTTGGCGGCGACAGCGAGCTTCGGTCGAGGACGCGGTTGCGGTGACGAGTGACGCCACACCCTTGGCGGCAGCTGGTGCGGTCTACGTGCTGGGCCGTAGCGATCACGCCTGGCGGATTCTCGAGCGCACCGTCGCCGCCACTCCCCGCGAGCGCGGGCTGTTCGGTTTCAGCATCGCCGTCGATGACCAGTACCTCGTCATCAATCATCTGGCCGCTTCTCCCGAGAAGAATGGCGCGCGCCCCGCTAGTCTGCCGCTCGTCGCTCGGGCAAGCGTCCGTGCCGCCCGGGTAGCCGCACTCCCGGACCAGTCTTGGAGGCCGGAAACGCAGGGCTTTCGTATGGCTCGTCGCCTGCTTGGCGGAGCCCGCCACGAACCGTCGAGCTAAGCGCCGCGAATGGTCGAGTCCTACTGCGCCGGCCGATCCTCTTGCTACGGCGGGCGGGCTCGGCGCTCTCGCTCCTCACGCGCCCGCCTCGAGGCGGGCTCGGCCAGCTCGCGACGGACCTCCCCATTCGCGGGCCCTAACCATCCCCAACATTCACGCAACGATTCACGTTGCCGCGGGGGCTTCTGGCTCAGTGACGCTAGGCAGAAACTCAGCTTTTGGCTACGCTCGGGTGATGGCGGCTTCCATTCGGGTCACCTGGAAACCCGACGCGCACCAGACGGCGCGAGGGCAGGCTGTGCTTGGGGGAGCATTGGGGTTTTCCGGGTTCGGAAGCGGCATCACGAACGCGAAGCGCGATACCGAGCTGGACGCCGAGCTCAGCTTTCATACGGGCTTCCTCGAAAGGCCGCGCGAGGAAGGCACGCCTACGTTCGAGCTTTTGGCGACGCTGACCGGCAAGCTCAAGCTCGTTGGTTCCAGACCGGTCTTCTCGGCCGAGGATCCGACGGCCATGAAGTATGCTGCGCCGATCCCCGGCGAGGATAGCGACGTGGAAGCCAACGGCGGAAAGGCTCTGCTGAAACTGGGCCTGGTGTGCGCGAGCCCCAGCTTCGGAGCTTCCGCTGGCCTGCCCGAGGAGCTGAAGCTGCCGGCCATCCCCGAAGAGGCCCGGTTCTTGGAAATCGCCATGGCGTTGACGGTCAACGGGGCCGAGGAGGCCAGCATCGAGCAGAACGACCGCCTGGACGTGCCGCTCGAGCACATCGCCTTCTTCAAGGCCAAGCTCGAGGACGACCAGGGGGTTCCGTTTGCCGACGAGCAATTCGAGCTCAAGCTGGTCGACGGCAGCATCATCAGCGGCCGGACCGATGCCGAGGGGCGCGTGGCCAGTACCCCGGTCCCGAAGGGTCGCTGCAAGCTGCGCTTGATTTTCGGGGCTGACCCCGACGCACGAGCCCCCGATGCCGAGAAACCGGATGAAGGCACCGCCAGGGACGGCGACGAAAGCGCGAGCGCATGACGCTGCCGAAGTGACTCCCGATGGCTGACACAACTTCTCCGAATCAATTCACCGTCGAGCAGATTTCCAAAGGCGTCTCGTTCAAGACGGGCGTACAGAACCAGGCGACGGTCAAAACCACCGACGTGACGGTGACGGCCGAGATCAAGGCCGAGTACGACGCTGTGCCGTTGAATCTCGGGTTGGAAAAGCACCAACCGTCGGGCGAAACGCCATTGCTCGCCACGCCCATCAAGCTCGAGCTCGGGTTCAATCAAACGCCGGCATTGCCGCCCGTGAAGGGCAAGCTCAGCGTGACAGGGGCCGGCGCGGTCCAGTTCTTCCGCGACGAAGCGATGACGACCCCCTTCACGCCGGGTGCTCTTCAGCCGAGCGACTTTGCGGGTGGCAACAAACTCGAGCTTTTCATGCTGGGGAAGACTGCCGGCAAGCTCGAGATCACTCTGGAAACTCAGCCCACCGCGGGCGCCAAGATCAAGGGGACCACCTCTGCCAAGCTGGAGCTGGGTGTCTTCGAGCTTCGCCTGCGGCTGCACGAGCAGGATACGAGCGCCATCGCGAAGCTCAAGGTCAATCCGAATGTCGCGCCTATCAGCAAGTACTATACGGCACTGAAGAACCTGAAGCTACCCGATCAGAAAGCGCTCAGCGACGCCAACAAGATCAAGACGGGGCGGGTGCTCCACGAGCAAATCGCCGACTCCCACGGTCGAGCCAAGCTGGTGATCCCCAAGATTGACCCTGCTCAACTTCCGAGCGGGGTCGATGACTACTCGGCGGTGATCGATACGACCCACCTGAGCGGTGCGCTCGAGATCTTCGACGCCGAGTTCGATGGGTCGGCGCAGAGCCTGCCGCTCAAGATCCCTTTTTCGAGCTTGACCAGCAAGGAGCAGGTCTTCTTCGTCCAGGGCAAGACGAAAACGAGTGCGCTGCGCGACGCCAGGGTCGACGTGGGCATCGACCGGCCGAATCGGGGCCTCGCTCACACGCGCAAGCGGAACGTCGACTGGGCAACGTGCAGCGTCGTCAAGATCACGAAGGTCGACGTGCTGCATACGCCGGGGGCGGGCAAGCCGGCGGCGTGGGACCCGACGACCCATGAATTCAAGATCAATACTGAATCGGACAACAAGGGGCGCAAGCTGAAGCTGACGGCCGAGCTGGGTTCGGGCATGCAGGGCGTGACCGTGCATTTCGCGCTGGTGCCGCACGACGACAACCAGAAGGCCGCCAACTGGGGCGTGAACCTGCCGTCGACCTGGAAATGGGAGACGATCGACTCCAAGCTCAAACGCAAGGACAAGAAGGCTTTCGATGACTTCATCCACCTTTCGGGGAAGACCGACGCGAATGGCAAGGTCGAGGTGGAGGTCATCTTGTCGCGCTTCGGTGGCGATGTGTTTCTCCCCGGGGCCTACATCGATCAGGACCCGCACCTTGCGAAGTTCATCCACAAGCACAAAGATCTCGGCAAACGAAAGCCGGTGCTGGCGGCCTTTGAAATCACGGTGCACCGCGAGTTCTGGTATCAGCTGAGCAAGCCGACGGGGAACCCGGCGCCCCAGCCAACCCTGGCAGAAACCGCCTACAGCGACGTCAAGGCGACCATGACGCTGTCCAATCAGGTCAACTACACCGCGGCCGCAGCGCCCGCTCGCACCTTCTACCCGGAGTTCATGATGGCGGGCGGCAGCAGCACCACCCCCAAGGCGGTGGTGGGTGACCACAACAAGGTTGCGCTCGCCTCCGGCATCTTCGTCACGAGCACCTTGGAACCCGTCAAGGCGCACGCGCTCATCTGTGACTTTCAGTATGATACTAACTCGACGGTGGCACGTGGACTCGCGACCCTGACGGCGCCGGCTCCAGGCGGCGTCGTCAAGGTACCCATGACCCTGCCGGTGCTCGACCCGCCGCTGCAGGGAGGGGCAATGGTGGTGGCGGCGACCTTCACGGTTGGTGGCGGCAAGCCGGTGAACATCCCGGCAGCAAACGTGTCGATCGTCGCGCCACGGGCCAATGATCGCGAAGTGACGGTTCAGTTGCCAGCCTCGGCACCTGCTCCAAGCGTGAGCGCACCGCTGAGGATTCGGGTAAGGTGCCGCGCCGCTGGCGGTCCGTTTCTGGGCGAGAGCTTCGGTTCGGGTCGCGTTCTGGTGGTCTTCGACCCCACCCAGGTTCCCGACTACAACGATACAATCGCGCATGAGTTTGGCCACGCCTTCGGACAGGTCCACGGCATCAGCGCTCCAGGCAGCCCTGCCGTGCCGCCTCCACCCACCGTTCCCAAACATCCCAATTCGACGAATACCGGACACGGTTGCCACTGTGGTAATCGTGCGTGTCTCATGTTTGCCAGCGGCCCCCAGGCGACAGCGAGTCACAAGTATGACAACGACTGTCACCCCTACCTTTTGGTCGAGGACCTTTCCAAGATCACTTGAGCAATCACCGCTTGTCGACGCCCCTGCAAATGAAGCCAGAATACCTCATCCAGCCGCTCGGGTCGGGCCGTGTCCGCGTCTGGATCGGCGCCTTGGGGTTCTGCTTTGCCTTGGCTGCCTGCGATCGCGTAGCGTCGAAAGGCGTTCGACCTTCCACAGGTTCTCCGGGTTCTCCAGGCGCACCGCGTGTTGTGAGTTCTTCGAGCACCGTTGCTTCCAGCGCTCGCAAAACGCCTCACCGAACGGAGGTCACCGTGTCCGATCCAGCTTCTGACTTTCCCGAAATGCCCCGCCTCACGCCAGCGGAGTTCGACAACTACGGCTTCGATGTGCAGGAGCGGGTTTGTGAGCCCTTCGAAACCAGTATGGACGCCAGCGGAATGCCCATCGAAGGCCTGGCGCTGGCTGCGTTGCCCAGCATTGCGCTGAGCGAACGCCAGACGCTGCCGTTCGTGTGGGTCTACGTGCAGCACGCGCTACGCATGTGGGAAGTCAGCACCATCCTCAACGCACGGCTTATCGTGAGCGATGTCTTGAAGGGCCAGGTGCATACGCTCGCTCTGCGCATGCCGAAGGGCAAACGCTGGTCGCCGGCCATGCTCGGCTCGAAGCGGGGCCCACGTCCGGAAGGTCAGGCCTTGAGTGGCGGTACTTGCAGTGCGGACCCAGGCGAGCTCAACGCTCTGTACGGCGAGCTCACGCCGGGGCGCTACGCGCTGACGGCCACGGTTTACGATTGGAAGTCGAACACGGTCGTGGTGGAGGTGAGCCAAAGGCCCGGTCCGCTCGAGCTCCCCGCCCCGGTGCCACTGGAGGTCGCGCGAGAGCGCACGACCCAGCTCGAGCAACTGGTCCACAGCGGCCAGGTCGAGTTCGCCCAGGCAGCATCCAACGCTCCCGCGCTCGAGGGGCGCGGGCTGGCCGTGCGCGTGGCGTCGAACCAGACGGGCAAACCCATGGTCTTGGGACGGCTCCGCGTACTCCCGGAGGAAGGCGCGCACGTGGTCGCCCATGGCGACAAAGGTCTGGCCGATGGTTTCGCCTGGGTCACCTTCATACTGGCCGAGCTCGACGAGCTCGACGCGGAGACGAAGGCGGTACAAATCCCCCTCGAAGCCGAGGGCGATTCCTTGTTGGGGCAGTTCGCTGTCAATCTGGATGCGCTGGTGGGCGCGGAGACGAAAGGGCGACTCCTCTACGTCGTGGCTGGCCGCTATGTAGAGGGGGCGTTTTCACTGTAGCTGCTTTTGGACCGCCCGGTTCCAGTCCCTGCGAGTTTCTGGGTCTCGGGAGTGGCGCCGTTCACCCACGCCCGTTCCTCATTCCACTGGCTCCTCGTCCCGTTAACGTCGGGTCAATCCGCACCCGGATGACACCTCACCGCATCAGCAGGGTGACATCCGGAGCAACGAGCGCCCAAAGTAGGGTGCAGGCGCTGGCCATGAGCTGGCTCATGAGCAATCGCCTCCGGGCTCGTTTCGCGAGCAGGTAGACGGTCACTGCCGTGCCGACGTAGACGACCGAGGCCACAGTGACCCACAATAAGAGCGTCGCGAACGCCACGCGCAACGTGAAGACGAACGCCGCGCTGGCTCCGGCGATCAGCCCGTGCAGCGCTGCCATCGCGAGCGTCGTGCGTACGAAGGAAAGCTGGTGTCCCGGCGCGACCGCGATCGCCACCTCCCGTCCGTCCGCGTCGTACCGCACGACTTGAAAGGGATAGTCGTTACTCCAAACGCTGACGTAGGGGGTCGCCTCACCGGATGCCGGGGGCGGATTCGGCGTCAGACTCAGCCCCGGTTCGAGTCCGGCAGCCACCCTGCGAAGCCACGAGAATCGACGTTGTCTCGACGCCACTCCAATGCCGAAGAGGAGCGCTCCCAAAAACGAGATGCCCCACCAGGATGCCGTGAGCCATGTCCCAGCGCCGGACTCGCAGGCTCCGACTGCGGCGCTGCCGCCCAGCTCGACCCAGGCGTTGCCTGCGAACGCCACACCCAAGGCGATGAGCCACAATTCGAACCCATCCTGGCGGTGTTTCACGAGGGCTGCGCGGCTCAGGAGGGCATTCAGCGCGTGGGTACCCAGAAGGCACAGGCCAAAGAGCAGCGACAAGAAGCCGACCAGGCCGAGGAGGAGGACGCGAGAAAGATCGTCGAACATCGCCGCATAGCCGGGCGCAGACCCTTGCATCGCGCGTGCCCAGCCGCCTCCAGCCAGCCCGACCACGGGATACGCAAGGCAAGACAGCAGCAGGGCATACAGGGCGGACGCTCGCGAGGTCGTCGCGTGCACCCAGTGGTTCGACACGGCCGTGCTGGCTACGCCGAACACCACGGCCGTCCCCCAGACTCCGAGCGAATCGGCTGGCGTGCGCCACCAGCACAATCCGAATTGGAGCACGCTGAGTGCCACGAGCAGGCCCACGCCCAGGGAACCAACGACGGGGAGTGCGCGCATGATGTCGTGAGTGGCCCAGCGCCTTTGCTAGGCCCTGGCGATCAGCCGATTGACGTACTCGGTGACCTTGTCACGGAACAGCTTCGGACCCCGGACGAATTGTCGCCAGCAACTCTCCAAATACGTTCGCCGCCCCCAGCGACCCGCGACCGACTCTATCGGCCGCCGCGGATACCTGCTGGATGCTGCCCGGTTCGCGCGGAGTGACCCTGCTCAGCCTTTGAGGGCCGAGGCGATGGTATCGACGGCCAGAAGCATCGGAAGTGGCTGTCCGTGAAGCAGGCCTTCGCGCACGCCCTCGATGGCGACGAGTCCGAGCCTTTGGTAGAAGCTCACGGCCTCGGGCTTGGCGTCGGTGACGACCCCGACGCAGCCGATGCGGTCGCGTTGTTCGACCGCCAGAGCGAGGACATGCCGCAGCAGGGTCTTGCCAATGCCCAGGTCTTGGGCCTGCGTGTCGACGCCCAGACGGGCCAGCCGCAGCACCGGCAGTGGATAGGCGGGCAGGCCCTTGCGCAGGCGTGCGCTCGGCGCGCTCGCCCGCTCGACCGAGGACGCCCCGACTGTGGCAAAGCCGACGATGCGGGCCCGGGCGATCGCGACGTAGGTGACGGCCAGGCGCAGCTTGAACTGGTTCTGGCCGGTGTAGTGCTCGAAGAAACGGTCGAGGTCAGGCTGCCCGCACGAAAAGCCGCTGCGGTCGTCGTCCTTGGCGAGGGGGCGGATCTCAATCGTCTTGGCCACGCATCAGCTCCCGCAGGGCCTTGTTCGGCGCGGGCGGACTTTCGACGAGCTCGGCAATGCGGTCGAAGGCCTTGTCCTCGACCACCAGGCGAACGGGCACGAGGGCCTCGTCGGGCAGCTCGCGGCGGGCCTCCATGAAGTAGAGCAGCGCCTGCTCCACCACGAAGTTCTTCTTCAGCCCGTGGCTCTCGGTGAACCGGTCGAGCCGTTCCTTGGTGGCCTTCGAGATGGTGGCCGAAATCTGCGAGTGGCTGCTCATGCTTGCCTCCGGCGCTCAAGCCTATGAAAAACATGTCTTACCATGGAAAAATTAGTAATCCTGACGACGATGGGCAAGGCCGTGGAACGCAAAGGGTACGTCGGGAACCTTCCTACCGTAGGGGCCCGAAACCTACCCCAGCACGTCACGCGGCCCCTCGGTACGAGAACTTGAGCAGTCACGAAGCCGAACGAGGCCTGTGCATCGCCGGGTCTGATCCCGCGGCGGATGCGGAGGAGAACCAGTGACAGGTTTGCCAGCGGCGCAGAATTGCTTGCGAAACGCATGCATTCTGAACAGTCCGGACAGGGTGGGCCGGCCAGGGCGGGTGACAGCGTGGTAGTCGAGCTGAAGCTGGGCGAGCCAGGACCACCGGGCGATAGCTGTGGCCACGCCTCGGCTGAAGTAGTCCCGACGACAGGTTCGCTTGGTCGCTCTAAACGGCAGCTACCGACGTTGCCAGATCTGACACTGGCGGCGAGCTGGGCAAAGTGGATCAATCGGCTGGGCCGTTGGCGCGCCGATGCGACGACCAACCGCTACCAGCTGTGCAAATCGACAGCCGTACTTCACCTGCTTCGTTCCGGGATTAGGTGCGGACTCATGCTGGTGCTTGGCTTTTCTTGCGAAGGTCGCCACCACCTGGTGCAGTGTTTTCATCGTGAAACTCATTCGAAGCTACACTCATTCGAAGCTACATCGAGGAACGGGACGTTGCTTGGGCAGACGGTACTCCAGGCTTACCTGCAACAGCGTCCGTCAGCGGTGCACCGCAATCGACTGCGAGTGGGCCACCGAGTATGAGGGACGGCTGTGCGTTGCCGGTGGTCGGCTGCGCCGTTCTGGGACATCTCGAGGGTCGAGGGGATTTTCGATCCTGATACGTGCACGCAGCTTGTTCTTCCCACTGGCGTGCGCGGCTCTGGCTGCTTGCGGCTCGAGCGGACCCGGCGGGGGCTCGGGTTCGGGTGGGCAGATGGTGACCAGCAGTACGGCGAGCGCAGGGACCAGTGCCAGCAGCGGTACGCTCGGAGGGCCGTCCACGGGCGGCTCGTCAGCGAGCGACGGGACCAGTGGCCTTAGCGGAGGGTCGTCCACGGGCGGTTCGTCAGCGAGCGCCAGTGGCGGCATGGGTGGTGGATTGTCCACCGCCGCGCCTACCACGAGCGGTTCGTCGGCGGGCGGAGGGACCAGTAGCGGTGCGGGCGCCGGGTCCACCAGCGGCGTCTCGTCAGCGAGCGGCGGTGGTCAGGGCATCGGAGGCGTGCCCGGAGTTGGCGGGACCCAGGGCAGTGGTGGCGGAGGGGCAGCCGGCACGACAGGAAGCGGGGGCGCGGTTTCATTCGAAACGTGCCCGGACACGAGGTGGAAGCTGGTCTGGGGCGATGATTTCGACGGAGCCCCCGGCGCCGCCGTGGATGGCAGCAAGTGGACCTACGACAGCGGGCCCAACTGGTACAACGGTGAACTTCAGGACTACACGTCCGGCGCGACCAACGCTTCGCTGGATGGAAACGGCAATCTGGTCATCGAGGCGCGCAAGGAAGCTCGCGAAGGCAGGCAGTACACCTCCGCGCGTCTCAAGACCGAGGGCAAGAAGACCTTCACGTACGGACGCTTCGAGGGCCGCATGAAGCTGCCCTATGGGCAGGGGATGTGGCCCGCCTTTTGGATGCTGGGAGGAAACTCGTGGCCAGCCAACGGAGAGATCGACATCATGGAAAACCTCGGGCGCGAGCCTTCGATTGCCCATGGAACCATGCACGGGCCCGGGTATTCGGGAGCGGACGGGCCAGGCGAATCGTTCACGCTCCCCGGTGGCGCCAAGTTTTCCGATGATTTCCACATCTTTGCCATCGAGTGGGAACCCAATGCCATCCGTTGGTACGTCGATGGCGAGCTCTACTCCACCAAAACCCCAGCCGATACCAACGGCAATCAGTGGGTCTTCGATCATCCGTTCTTCATCATCTTGAACCTGGCGGTCGGTGGCGATTGGCCGGGCGACCCGGATGAAACTACTGTTTTCCCCCAGCAGATGCTGATCGACTACATCCACGTCTGTGAGGAGTAGCAAGCACCCCGACGTTGGTTCGGGGTTCCACGAGCAGAAAGAGCAGAAAGCTATCCCCGCAGTGGACGCGTCTTGCGAACGGCGAAGCGAGTGCAGGCACGCCCCTCTTCCTCTGGTCCCAACTGGCAGTTGTCGAGGCTGCCAGACCTGGCACTGGCGGCGAGCTGGGCAGAGTGGCTCAATCGGGCGGCCTAGTCGGCATTTCGTCGTGCGGGGCGTCTACCGGAAGCCATGAACATTCTTCGTATCACAACTCTGACTTGCGCCATCTGCATCTTGGGCTGGAGTACGCGCGCCCGCGCCTACGCAAGCGCCGAGATCCTCACCACCGACACATATCAGTACGGTCGATTCGAGGCGAGCATCCGGTTTCCCGCCGGCTCCGGTGTGGTTGGTTCGTTCTTCCTGTGGAAGGATGGCTCCGAGGTCGAGGGTACGTTCTGGAACGAACTCGACTTCGAGACGATTGACGCCAACTGCCAGCTCAAGACCAATGCCTACTACGGCGATCCCGCCGTGGTGCACTCGCAGGCGGCAGCGGGGGCGGCAGTCTGCGGGGCCTTTCACACCTTTGCCTATGAATGGACGCCGGACTACGTTGCCTGGTTGGTCGACGGCACGGAAGTCCGACGGGAAACAGGCGAAGCAGCCGCAGCCTATCGCGACAATACTGCCGAAGGGATGCAACTCCGGTTCAACCTTTGGCCGGGCGATGCGAGTTTTGGCGGGACGTTCGATCCGAACTTGCTTCCGGTATACGAGGACATCGACTGGGTTCAGTACTCTTCCTATGACGGTACAGGCTTCGTGTTGGAGTGGAGAGAGGACTTCACTGCAGGAATCCCGGCGGGATGGGAGCTGGGAACGTGGGATTCTCCGAAGGGCCAGTCGACTCACTCGATGCAAAATGCCGGCGTGGTCGACGGTGTTTTGGTGCTCGCGTTGACCGCTGATGACGCCCAGGGGATCCCAGGCGTCATGGCAACCACGGGGGCAGGGGGCTCAGGGCCGGCGGCCGCGGCCGCAACTGGCGTTACTGCAACGAGCGGCGGTGACGCCGGAGGGAGCGGCGGCAGCTCTGCAAGCGGAGGAACCCTCACGGGCATGGGCGGAGCCTCCAGCACTGCAACCGACTCCGTCGCGACTTCGAACGTTGGCGCTGCGACCGTCGCTGGTGAAGCAGCAACCAATGGTAGCGCCACGAGCGGGGCGACAGGTAGTGCCTCCCCGACCGTGACGGGTGGCGTCGTGACGGCATCCACAGGAGCCACCACGACGGCTGGTGGCACGACGGCTGGTGAGGGGCCCGGGAACTCGACGGCGTTCGGAGGCACGAACGGTTCGAGTGGCAACGTCGCCAGCCCGTCGGAAGGTGACGACAGTGGCTGCGCTTGCCGCGCCGCTGGCGGCCGCCCCACCACGGGTTTGCCCACGTCCCTGCGAGGGGTTGCCCTGTTGGCGTTGGGGGTATTGGTCAACATCAGAAGGCGACGCAGGCGTTAGCTTCGGCGTGCCGCTCGGCTTCCAGTCAGTAGTGGCGGTTCGGGCTGGACAGCTCGCCCGAGTGCCCGAGTCAGTAGGGCGATTGCCCTATGAAATTGCCGGGCGGGTCGTAGTTGCAGACGATAACCTCGAAGGTCGTCCCGCCATTGTCGCAGCTGGCGTAGCCGCAGCCGACGGATTCGGTGTCGCGCCACACCACCTGGGTGTAGTGGCCACAGCCGGAGGCATTCAGGCTCTGCACGCACTGCTGGTTGCAGGTTTCGCTGCCGTCTATCGTACCGTAGCCGTAGCAGTCGAGCTCCGCTACCCAGGCCTGTACGGCGTCCGGCCCGGAGAACTGGGTGTTCAAGCCGCGCGAACTCTGAGCGGCGATGTTCTCCCCGTAGTCGCCGTTCGGGCGGTGCGAGATGCTGCCGCACTGGGTGCTGACCAAGGTATCCGCCCAATCCTGCGCTACCTCGGCGAGATCGTCGGACCACACCAGATCGGGCAGTGGGGGCATGGCGCCCACCGCTGCACGCGCGGCGTTGTGGGCCGCGACCGTACCCTCGAAGATTCCGGATTCGCCCGGCGCCGCGCCACCCGTGGTCACCGTTTCGCTCGACGACATTTGTCCGCCCATGCCGTTGGGCTGCGTCGTCGCCTGCAGGCCTCCGAAATTCATCCCGCCCGCGGGGACTCCGCCGCTGCTGCTGGCCATGCCCATCGACGCCATGAAGCCACCAGCTCCCGTCGTGCTCGAAACGCCGGTGGCTGTCGAGGTGCTGGTCGAGGCGCCCGCGCTCGTACTGGTCACGCCGCCGGCCGTGGTGTTGGTGCTGCCACCGGTCTGCATCAGTGGATCGCCCATGGACAGGGTCCCTCCACTTCCCGTGCTGGCGCCCGCATAGGCCGGCGCCCCGCTGTCTTCCGAGCTGCAGTGGACGCTGGCCAAGACCCCCAATAGCGCGCTCAACTGGGCCAGGGATGTCACACGGGCCCTGGTGGTCGATCTCCTGCTCACTGCCGCCTCCAATCGATACTTGCCCCTTAGCATAGCCTTTTTGTGTGCGGCGGCTCGATCGAGCAGGCGGCTCTGCTCAGAAGGCGGATGGTGGTAACTTTCGCCCCATGCTGCACTGCAACTTGCCCTGCCCAACCTGGGCGCGTCTCGCGCACGCGCGCGCCGTCTTCGCGATCCTGCTGACGGGACTCTCTGCTTGTGCGAGTGGGGCTGGTGGTCCGCCGGCTTCAGCGAATGCGACGCCGACCCACCTGACGGAGCCCGCCCGGGTGAACTCGTCGGCGCGTGCTCCGGCGGATGCCGTGGACGCTCCTATCGAGGAGCGTGCCGACCAGCCATCACCCAGGAAGGTCGAGCACAGCTGGATGAGCCTTGCCGAATGGCACCGCCGCTACCAGGCTCAAATGACGGCGCCTGGTCGCAAAGATGCGCGCGTCGTGTTCGTCGGCGATTCCATCACGGAGGGTTGGGGAAATTCCGAGTCTTATGCAAGAGCCTTTGCCCAATACCATCCGCTGAACCTGGGCATTGGTGGGGATCAAACCCAGCACGTTCTCTGGCGCATCGACCAGGGAGCTCTCGACGGCGTGCACCCAGCCATGGTCGTGGTGATGATCGGAGTGAACAATCTCGGTGATGGGTTTTCTCCTGACGAGACATTTCGCGGAGTACGCCGCGTCGTCGAGAGCATCGAGGAACGCCTGCCGAGCGCGCGGATCCTGCTGCTCTCCATCCTTCCTGCGGGCAGAGATCCTCAAGACCCCCAGCGCGCCCGGATAGCGGTCACCAACGAAAAGCTCCAGACGCTCGAGCGCGCGGGGCACGTCCACGTGGTCGACTTGGGCAAGCTCTTCCTCGAGCCGGACGGCCATATCGACTCGAAGATCATGGGTGATTATCTTCATCCAACGAGCGTGGGTTACGAGCGCCTGAGCGCCGCCGTCGCGCCGCTGATCGAACCATCCCTGAGCAGCGAAGCGACGACGCAATAGTGCCTTCGCGGTTTGCGGCGTCTCAGTCGTTGCATGCACTGGTGGGGGCACAACCGCCACCGACGCAATGCTCGCTCCAGCACTCGGCGTCGGAGTCGCAGCTGACACCGTTGTCCTTCAGGGCGACGCAGCGCGCGCCGGAGCCGCTCTCGAGACAGAGCGTACCAAACGCGCACGCCGCCACTGTGTTCGGATCGCAGTCGTCGCCCGCCTTGCCCTGAGGCTCGCAGGTGCCGGTGAATTTTCCACTCGCGATTTCGCTCAAATCGGGCCCGCGGCAGACGCTGCCTGGCTGACATGGATTGAGCACGCCGAAGTTGCAGTCGTCCCCGTCCTGGGCCACCTTGGCGCATTCCGTGATCAAACCATCGGTGTCGATGCCCGTGATCACGCACGCTGCGCCTTCTTCGCACCAGGGGCCATTCTCGAAATCGCACTCTTCGCCGAGTTTGGCCGAGAACACATCCTCCAGCGTCTGACAGGTGCCCGCCGTACCTTCGTCGTCGTTCGCCCCGATGCAGAACAGATTGTCGGTGCAGACGGGAGCCACGCCGCCCTCGCAGTCTTCACCCTCTTCGGCGGGTGCCACACAGCGCCCGGTGTCATCGGAACATACCAGGCCGTCTTTGCACTGGTCGTCACCCGAGCAGGAATCGCCCGCATTGAGCTTGGCCGTGCAGGTTCCCGGGCAGCTGTCGGCAAACTGGCAGATGCTGTCACCCGCGCATTCGACATCCGTCGTGCAAGCGTCGCCGCGCTGAACACTGCCGACAGCCGCCAGGTCGCAGCTCTCCGGGTCGGGCGCGGAGAGCTCGTCGCAGCTGCGCGCCTTGATCGTGTCGACGCAGTGTTGCATCTGCTTGCCATCGTACTTCGCTCGACCGTCGTCGACGGCATCGACCGTGTCGTCGAAGCCCTGGTTCGAGATCACGTTCAAGAAGTAGGATTCGCAGTTCTCGGTGGGAACCAGCGCCTTGACGTAGGGATTGCATCGCGCGGCGATCTCACAGAAGGCCTCTGCGTAGGCCTGCGGCACATCGTCCAACGCAAGACCCGCTGCGCCGTCGTCGGAGCTCGAACTGCCCCCGCAGGCTCCGGCACACAGGAGTACGACCAACGATCCCAAGACAGCGCGCTTCAACATGACTCGATCCTCCTCGACTGACGCCATGGTGGCTGGTGGGGCAGGTTTTGGGCAAGCGTTGCGCGCGACGAAACGTATTGGTGCGGGGAACTGTGGGCATGTGTGGTGACTGTTATGGACGTGTCCTTGCCCGGTTGGCCCGCGGGTTCGGTGCGCCCCCTTCCAGTGCCAGCAGACGCCGGGCGCGCCGCGGAAGCGAAAAAGCGCCACCGAGCGCGGGGCGAACTCGATCCGAACCCCGAATGCTCCTACGCTTATCGCTCAAGCCGGTCTCGACCCGTGACGTTGTCGATCTCCCTCATCTACGCTCGTTCCGAGGACTACTGCATCGGCAGGGCCGGCCGGGTACCCTGGCACTTGCCAGACGAATTCGCCCACTTCAAGCGTACCACTCTGCACCACCCCATCGTGATGGGTCGCCGGACCTACGAGGACCATCAGACGTTGCTCCCCGAGCGCACCAACATCGTGGTCAGCCGCACGCCCGGCTACGAACTACCACCCGGGGTGCATCGGGTTGGATCATTGGAAGAGGCGCTCGAACTGGCGTCGCGAGAATCCGACGAGGCGTTCGTCGTCGGAGGCGTGCGCCTGTTCGAAGAATCCTTTGCGCGGGCCAGCCGCGTCTACGAAACAGTGGTGCACACGCGGATTGCCGACGGAGACACCTTCGTGCCGAAGTTCGACTTCGGTGGCTGGCACAGTTCGATCCTCGAAGAGCACCCAATCGATCGGGTGCATCCCTTTTCCTATACCGTCAGTCTCCACGAGCGACGCGAAGGAGCCTAGTCATGCAGGTACCGATTCTCCATTTTTCGGATGTTCTGTGCATCTATGCCTACCTGGGTCAGGTTCGTATCGACGAACTGAAGAAAGCGTTCGAGTCACAGGTGACGCTCGATCTGCATTTCTGTCAGGTGTTCGGTGATGCCGCACAGAAGATCGGCAATGGCTGGAGCGATCGCGGAGGTTTCGCTGGTTACAATCGACACATCCACGGCATCGCGAGTCGTTATACGCACGTCCGGCTTCATCCCGAGGTGTGGACCAAGGCACCTCCGACCGGTTCGCTCAGCGCGCACTTGTTCCTCAAGGGCTTGAGCGTGCTCGAAGCCACCGGGGAAGCGGCCCAGGGCGTGGGCGAGGCATCGGTGGTGGCACTGCGCCGCGCCTTTTTCGAACAGGCACGCGACGTGAGCCACCGCGACGAACAAATGGCGCTAACCGAGGAGCTTGGGGTCGATCGCTCAGCGCTCGAGCGCACTCTCGATTCCGGTCTCGCGCACGCCGCGCTGGCCCGCGACCTCGAGTTGGCGCGCAAGCACGAAGTGACGATGAGTCCGACCTTGATCTTCAATGACGGAAGGCAACGGCTCAACGGCAACGTGGGGTTTCGCATCATCGAAGCCAACGTGCGGGAGCTGATCCGCGTTCCGCAAGACGAAGCGAGTTGGTGCTAGGCTGGTTTTGGATCGAGCCATGACCTCTCGCATCGTCGTGACTGGCTTCGACGCCTTCGGCGAGCATGCTGTCAACCCTTCGGAGCGATTGGCGAGGCGCCTGTCCGAAGAGTTTCCCTCGGAGCTGGCTCCGGAGATACTGCCGACCGCCTACGCGCGCGCGGGGCGGCGCATCGAGGCCCTGATCGAGACCGCTCGCCCCGCGGGCGTGCTCATGTTCGGACTGGCGGCGGGTGCGCGAGGGTTACGGTTGGAACGCTTCGCCCACAATCGCGATGGCGCTCTTTCCTTCGACAATGATGGAGAGCGTCGTGCGGCGGGCGCCATCGTCGAAGATGGACCGGATTGCTATCGGAGCACCCTGCCACTGCAACCCTTCGCTGAGGCAGTACGAGCCGCCGACTGTCCCCTCGAATGGTCGAGTGATGCCGGCAACTTCGTATGTAATCATGCTTTCTATCGCGCCCGGCACTCGACCGCCCGACTGAACTGCGAGATTCCATGCGGTTTCGTACACGTACCTGCGCGGGCCGCTCTGGATCTCGATCCCTGGCTGAGGGGCGCCCGGGCCTGCGTGGGCGTTCTGCTCGCCCGATGAGCTTGCTCGGCGGCGATCCCGAGCCCGGGAGAGCTTCGCTCTGTGCTTAGAAAGGTCACTTGCGACTTTCGGAGGCCGCGGGCGGCACCGCAACCAGCGCGACCACCGCGCTGGACGCGGGCGCGTCGGCAACGCTGGAGATGCGGTGGCGCGTGCGGCCCATGCCCGAGGGCGCGATGCGCAGTGTCGGCGATACCGTGCTGAAGGACGCCGTCAGTGCTCTGCTAGCCCAGTAAGAGCCGTCAGGTACGTGCTGGACGGCCGGGTACGAGTTGGCCGCCGGTGTGTGCCCCCGAGTCTAAAGCTTTGATTTCGGCTTCAACCAAAGGCATGAAGCAGTCAACCGATGGGTTGACTGGTAGTGGGCAAAGTGGTGGCAGGGCGAGTGAATGCGTTGGGTTCGGGTCCAAGACGGACCGCGCTCCTGCTTTCGTGCGCCCTCTGTCTCTCGAGTGGACTTTCCGGGGCCCAGGAAGGGGCGCCCGAGCCAGGCGAGAGAGTTCGGGACGAGGTCACGCCGCCCAGGCTTCTCGACTTCGTCGAGGCCGAGTATCCACCCGAGGCCGTGCGCGACGGCCTCGAGGCCGATGTCGAGCTGGCGCTCGATATCGACGCCGAAGGCAACGTGGTCGCCGCCGAGGTGACGGAACCTCAGGGGCACGGTTTCGACGCGGCGGCGCGTGCCGCAGCGCTCTCTTTCCACTTCCAGCCCGCGCGTCGTGGCGACCGTCCCGTACCGTCGCGCATTCTCTACCGTTATTCATTTCACCTGGATAAACCGGCATCGCCTGCGTCAAAGCCGTCGGCTTCCGTACTCCGCGGGACGCTGACGTTGGCCGAGGGCACCCCGGTTGCCGGAGCGCGCGTCAGCATCGAACGTGACGGGCGTCGTGTCGCCAACCTGGTCAGCGACTCGCGCGGGCGCTTTCGACTTTCGGATCTGCCGCCCGGTTCTTATCGAATCGAGGTGCAAGCGGATGGCTTCGAGCCCTATCGGGTGACCGAAAGCGTGGGGCGCTCCGAGGAGCTCGAGCTCAGCTATCGCTTGTCGCCCCGCGCCGCTGACGGCGAATCCATCGAGATCGTCGTCACCGGGGAAAGGCCCGCCCGTGAGGTGACGCGGCGCAGCGTTTCGCGACGGGAAATGAACCGCGTGCCTGGGACCTCCGGGGATGCTCTGCGCTCGCTGCAGAACCTGCCCGGTGTGGCGCGCCCTCCGTCGCTGTCGGGCGTGCTCGTGGTGCGAGGGACTCCACCGCTG
Source organism: uncultured delta proteobacterium (assembly GCA_963809955.1). Lineage (GTDB taxonomy): Bacteria > Myxococcota_A > Polyangia > Polyangiales > Polyangiaceae > JAICQQ01. Next base: position 755,077 of record CAWELQ010000017.1, on the reverse strand, counting down.
TCCACTCCGGTGTTCGTCGAAGGGATGTTCCTGCCCAACGTTTACCATCTGGGGGGCCTGTCCAGCGTGATCCCCACCGAGCTGATGGAGGAGATCAATTTCTATCCGGGCAACTACAGCGTGCGCTTTGGTCGCGGCCTCGGAGGCATCGTGGATGTCTCGCTCCGGCGCACGCGGAACGACGGGGAGTACCATGGCCTGTTTCAGCTCGACCTGATCGACGTTCGAGCCATGGCCGAGGGCCCCGTGCCCGGCGCGAAGGGCTGGAACTTCGTGGGTGGGTTTCGGCGCAGCCATGTGGACGCTTGGCTGGTGCCCCTGGTCGAAAACGAAGACACGACCATCGAGGCGGCGCCGGTCTACTATGACTACCAGTTGTTCGCCGATACCCGGCTCGACGACAATTCGTACGTGCGCGTCGGGTTTCTGGGCTATGACGACCGCCTGCGTATCATCGATCGAACCGGCGCCGAAGGTGGAGAGCTCGATTCGGTCGACAATATCAATGGCGTCGGGTTGCTCTATCAGAAGCAATTCTCCAGGGACCTCCAGTTCGAAGCCAACTTGACCGCCGCGCGCCTACACCAGCGTTTTCAGCTGAGCACCATCAAGTTCGAAACGGTAGCTTATGGCAGCGTGGCGCGTGGCGAGCTCAGCTACAAGATGTGGCCGCGAGCCACGCTGGTCACAGGTGCCGATATCCTGTTCGCGCCCTACGATACCCAGGCCCGCATCCCCGAAGATCCCGGCCCAAGCGCTCCGGATGTCGGTTCCTTCGTGACCACGCCGACGCGCAGCGTGACCGACAAGGACAGCTTTTTTCAGCCTGCATTGTTCGGGGAGATGCAAATGACGCCGAACCACCGCACTCGCGTCGTTAGTGGCGTGCGGGTCGACTACACGCGCAGCACTCGCAGCGTCGACGTGAGCCCCCGCATCAGCGCGCGCTACGATCTGGTCAGTGGCTTCCCTCGCACCACCCTCAAGGGCGGCAGCGGCTACTTCTTTCAGCCCCCCACTTTCGATGTTGCCCTCCTGAAGCTTCCGGATACCAAGCTCAGGTCCCAGCGCTCGCTGCAGAACTCACTAGGGGTCGAGCAAGAGCTGACCGAGCAATTGGAAGCATCCGTCGAAGGCTTCTACAACTTGCTCGACAATCTCATCTCGCGCGGGCCGGACGATCAGGGAGTACTGCGCTACAACAATCAGGGCACTGGCAGGGTTTATGGGGCGGAGTTCATGTTGCGCTATCGTGCCGACGAGCGCTTCTTCGGTTGGCTTGCCTACACGCTGTCGCGCTCCGAGCGGACTTGGGGCGATGGTGAGCCCACCCAGGTCTTCGGGTTGGACCAAACCCACATATTCACGCTGCTCGGAAGCTACGTGTTGGGGCGCGGCTGGGAACTCGGCGCACGTTTTCGCTACGTGAGCGGGAACCCCTACACGCCCTGCGAAGGGGGCCGCTACAGCAGCACTTCCACTACCTACCTGTGCGTGAACGGCGCCACCAACAGCCGGCGCCTGCCTCCGTTTCACCAGCTGGACGTGCGTGTCGACAAGACCTTCGACTTCGACAGCTTCAAGCTTGGTGCCTATCTGGATCTGATCAACGTCTACAATCGTTCGAACCCCGATTTCATCAACTACAACTACGACTACACCCAGTCGCGAGCCGGGTCCGCGAGCCTGCCCATCGTACCCAGCCTGGGCGTGCGAGGAGAGTTCTGATGAGGCGAACCCCGACTTGGCGCGCGTTGTGCCTCTATGGATTGGTGGGCTCGGGGCTCCTCGTAGCCTGCGCCAATGACTTCCCTCCAGCCTCCCGTATCTCGTCTCTGCGGGTGCTCGCCGTTCGTCCCCAGCCGGCTTCCGGCGTTCCGGGCGAGCCAGTGCAGCTCGACATGCTCGCGTACGATGGCCGGAGCAGCGCACCGGAAGCCGGGCGACCACCGCCGTTTCAGGTGGTCTGGGTGGCGGGCTGTCACAATCCCCCCTCGCGCCAGTTCTATGCGTGCTATCCGCTCCTGCAGGGCGTGGCACGGCAGCTGGCCGAGGCTTCCGGTGAAAACGCTCCACTAACGGAAGTGCCTGGGCTCGTGGGGTTGGGTACGGAGTTCAGCTTCACCATCCCCGAGGACATTTTGCAGAGCGCGCCGCGGCTCGACACCGATCCGATTCACTTCGGGGTCTCGTACGTGTTTTTTGCAGCTTGCGCTGGCGAGCTGAGGCTTCAGCCGGACAAGCAAGACCGCCTGCCGGTCGGCTGCTTCGACGCCGAGGATGGACACGAGCTTGGCTCGCGGGACTACGTCGAAGGCTTCACGACCGTCTACACGTACGAAGGCGTCGTGAACCAGAACCCGATCTTGACTGATCTGCGCTTTGCGGGAGGCGAGCTAACGCTAGGTGAGTGCGAGACCGATGCGGACTGCCAGGCGCGCGCCGAGGACCTCGAAGGGTTCAATGATTACGCGTGCTCCGCATCGGGCAGCTGCGTTCCGGTGGTGACCCGCTGCGAGCCCGGCTCCGGCGACAACTGCCCCGAGTACGACGTCACGCCGCTGGTCGACCCCGCCAGCGCCGAGCCGGACCCCGGGGCGCCCAGGCAGGACGGCGGCTCGTCTGGCGAGATCTTGTGGGCCAAATTCTACGCGGACGCGGGCGAGTTTTCGTCGGAGACGCGTTTGGTACACGACCGCGAGAGCGGCTGGGTGAGCAATCAGAAGAGCCGCTGGCGTCCGTTTCGGCGCGAGGCGGGCAGCGTTCAGCTCTTCACCACACTGCATGACAATCGGGGCGGTGCCGACTGGCGAGCCTTCGAGGTGCTGGTGCAGGATCCGTAGTCGAAAACCAGCCCGGTTCTCACGCTGGGTCCGGGTGGCCTCGGGTCTCGACAAATTCGCCACGAGGCTTGGCGCGAAGCGCGTTTTGACCCACGCTTGGTCCATGCTCTTACTCGCGCGGTCACGCCTCCTGTGGATGGGCCTCATCGCCCTCGCCTTTGCCACGATAGGGTTCTTCTACCTGGGGGGCTCTTTCAACGGCGCGCTGCTGCGGGATGGTGAGCGCGTTGCATCCGCTGGCAGCTCGGCTGGCGTGGATTGGAAGATTGCCGCGCGCGGCTTTCGGCAGGTGACGGATATCCAGTTCGTGCCCGGGTCTCGGCAGAGCGCGGTCATTCTGGTCAAGGACGGCACCGCTCGCTACGTGAGTCTGGAGGACGGACATGCGGTCACCGCCGACCAAAGCCCGGTGCTGTTGAGCGTGGCGGTGAGAACCGAGTCGGAGCTGGGCCTCCTGGGTCTGGTCTTTCACCCGAACTACCTGAAAAATGGGCTATTTTACCTGAACTACACGCCAGCCGAGGGCAAGCGTCGCACGCGCGTGTCGGAATGGCGCCTGGAGCGAAAACGGCTGGGGCACGAGCGAGCGAGTGAGCTTCGCGTGTTGCTCGAAGTCGAGCAGCCGTTCAACAACCACAACGCTGGGCAGCTCGCCTTCGGTCCGGATGGTATGCTCTACATCGGCCTGGGTGACGGTGGCAAAGGGGCCGATCCGTATGGTAACGGCCAGAACCTCTCCACGCTGCTCGGCAGCATGCTGCGCATCGATGTGGACCGAAAGAGGGACGGCAAACAATACGCCATACCCAAGGGCAATCCGTTTGCCAACCGGAAGTCCGCCCGTCCGGAGATCTGGGCTTATGGCTTACGCAACCCCTGGCGCTTCTCCTTCGACCCAAGTGGAAGGCTGGTGGTGGGTGACGTCGGACAGGACAGCTTCGAAGAGATCGATATCGTCGAGCGCGGAGACAACCTTGGTTGGGCGGTGCGCGAAGCCAGGCACTGCTTCCCGCCGGGCGCAAAGTGCCGCGCGCGCGGCTTCAAAGATCCCGTGTTCGAGTATGGTCGCGGGCTGGGGCAAAGCGTGACGGGAGGCTACGTGTATCTGGGCCGCCAGCTTCCCAAGCTGCACGGCAAGTATGTCTTTGCGGACTACCAGTCCGGCGCCGTCTGGGCCCTCGAGCTGCCGAGCGCGGCCAATGGCAAGGCGCGCGCCACGCAGCTCGGCAAGTGGCGGCGGCTGATAACGACTTTTGGGCGCGACTCGAGTGGCGAACTGTACGCGGGGGATTTCGGTTCGGGAGACATCCTGGAGCTGGTTGCAAGCGGGGCGAGCTGAGGCGGCGTCGATCGCTGCGTTGCACCTGCGCGTGGCTCGGTTCAGACTTCCCCCAAGTGACGACTCGACCATGCTGAGCGCCAAGTGGGTTGCGGCGGTACTGTCTGGCGGAACGGTGCTTCTGGCTCTGGGTTGCGCGGACGGAGACCCTCCCGACAGGGATGGGGTCGGCGCTGGTGGGGCTGGGGGCGCGGCGCCGGGTCCGACGGTGACCCTGGGGACCGGCGAAGCAGAGTTCGAGCCCATCGAGGGCGAGCCCACACTGGAAATGGCGGCGGGCTTTCAGGGGGGCTTTCACATCTGGACGAGCTTCCTGGCGACCGGTTTCGAAGACGAGCGGCTGGACATGGTTCTCGTCACGGAGACGGATGGCGATCCGGACTCGGCATTGACCATGCGAGCCACCCTCAAGGGCAGCGAGTTCGAGGATACCACCGGAAAACCCGTCTGGACCTTCGCTGGCTATCCCGGGCAGATCCGCGACGCGCGCTGTGCCAATGGCAAGCGCGTGCACCTGAGCGTGACGCTTCAGCGACCCAGAAGGCAACGAGGGGAGCGACGAGCGTTACTGTTTCGCGTCGCTCGATGAAGCCTATCGAAGCGACGATTGCGAATAGCGCCGCGCCGTCCGGGGGGGCTCAGGGCGCTTTGAGCGATTTGGCAAATTGAAACGCGACCCCCCACGACAAGTCCCATAAGGCCATGGCCAGATAGATCCACGCATAAGGTCTGGCCATTCCCTGGACGGCTCCTTCGAGTCCCAGCATGCGGTAGGTGGCGTAGAGCTCCACCAGCCCCGTGCACGCCAGATGCGCCACGAGCAAGTGCTTGGCCAATCGCACGCGAAACGCCACGCCAGCGGCGGCCAGCACTCCCAGTGCGAGCCACGCCACGAACGCCCAGAGTTGCGCTCGCAACGCCCCATGGATGGTGAGCCGTGAGTACCAGATCAGTGCCCCTACCAACGACAATCCCAACAGCTTCAGCATCGCGAACAAATCGACCCAAAGGGCGACCTCGGGCCTCTGTCCGGTCAACAAGCCCAGATCGTCGGGCGGCGCCTGGTATGGATTGTCTTCGTGCATGACTGAGAAAGTCGATCCTACGGCCGTTTGTGCGACTGTGGCATACGGTGCGCCCCGTTGCTTTAGAGTTCGGCCATTTTCCGCAATAGCTCGCCTATCGTCCTGCGGGGCGGGGCGGGCAGCAGGCTCGCGCGCCACGTGTGCTATCGATCGCATCGACTACTCCAGGTTCAGTGGTGAACTCAAAATGACGAGAATGACTTTCGTGATCGGCTCCGTCGCGCTGGCACTCGGCACGCTCGCATGCGGCGAGGAAGCGTCTTCCAAAAACCCCAGCTCTGCCGGAGAGGCGGGGACGATGACCGGCGGGACCGGTGGAGCGACCACGGGCGGGCAGTCGACCGGCGGTTCGTGTCCGCCGGGGTCTGAGAGCATGATGCCCACCCTCACCGGCATGCCAACCCAAGTCACGGCAGTGCCGCCCGCCGACGGCTACAGTCCGTTCAACATCGAAGGTCCGGTCTGGATCGATGGCGCGCTGTATCTGTCGCAGATCTCGGGGGCCCAGAATCCACCGCCCTCACGCATACTCGAATACACGCCAGGTGGCGGCGCACAGGTGTGGAAGGACGATGCGGGCACGAATGGTCTGGCCGTCGATGACAATGGCGTCCTCTACGGTGCCTCACACAAAGACGGGTCCATCTCGAGATTCGATCTGTCCAATCCGGCGGCAGCCCCCGTCCCGATCGTGAACATGTACATGGGAACGCGGTTCAGTTCGCCCAACGATTTGACGATTCGCAGCGATGGGATCGTCTATTTTACGGATCCGCCGTATCAAGCGCCTCGCAACGAGCGTCAGCCGGAAGACCGGGCGTACTGGTTCGATCTGGCGAACCCTTCGCTGATCACCGTGATCGATGGTACTAGCGGTACGCCGAACGGCATCAGCCTGTCGCCGGACGAGCGAACTCTGTACGTCGCCGGAAGTGACCCCATCATCGCCCTCCCGGTGAACGCCGATGGTTCACTGGGTGCTGGATCGACGTTCGCGAACGTTTCGGGCGTCGATGGCATGGGTGTGGACTGTGCCGGCAACCTTTACGCCGCGGTCAATGCCGACGGCGACGTTGTGGTGCTATCGCCCGCTGGCACGGAACTCGGCCGGCTCAGCGTTGGCGAGGGCGTGACCAACGTCGCCTTCGGCGGTCCCGACCGCACGACGCTCTACATCACCCGCTTGAACCCGCCAGAGCTCTACGAGGTCAACGTGGGAATCGCCGGGTACCCCTACTGATTCTGGCGTATCGCGATGGCCAAGGGAAAGTCCGATGCGCTCGACTGCTTGCTGCGCCGCATCGGGGTTGCCGAGCGAGTTGACCAACAGCGCCGCTGTGACGCAAGCGTCGGGTTGGCGCGCTCTTCGCTGGCCATCGCCAAGCAAACCCATCGGCGCGCTTGAAGCTTCGGGGGCCCAAAATGACAACAGCCTGCCGTGGCACCCGAGCGCAACATGGCCTCGATGCTTCGTTCGGCGGTCCATCACGCCCGAGCCGTGGTCGCGTCGGAATCCTCTGCATGCTCCGATCGAAGGGTAGTCAGGGGTACGACGCGGATGTCGCCACACGAGCCGGTTGCTCGTTGCCCCGGCGGCCAGCTAACGTTGGAGCATGCCACGCATTTCGACGCTCTCGTTCGGTCGCTCAGCGCTGTTGATCGCAACTTGCGCGGTCATCACTGGGTGCGGCAGTTCCTCGAACAGTGGGGGCGAGAGCGGCACGAGCTCCACGACCACTTCTGGTGGCTCCGGGATGACCGGGGGCGGAGGCACGAGCGCGAGCAACTCCACCACCGCCCCCAAGACCAGCGCAGGCGCTACCAGCGCGGGTGGCTCGACGAGCAACGGGGTGAACACGGAGGGGTCGATGACCAGCGGCGGCGGCAGTGGTTCGATTGACGATGGGCCCATTGTCGAGCCCGGAGACCCTGGGACCAGCGATGTCGTGTTCGAGATCCGTACCGATTCCGAGCGACATGCAATTTCTCCTTTGATTTACGGTCTGAACGGGTGCCCCGATGCGCAAAGCAATCGCCCTCTGGTGTGTCGTTCGGGGGGCAATCGCATGACTGCATACAATTGGGAGAACAACGCCTCCAATGCGGGCAGCGACTACCTGTTCCAGAACGATTCATTCCTTTCGGATTCCGATACGCCCGGTGCTGCGGTCAAGGGTCTGATCGATACTGCCAGGCAGCAGACCCTGACCGCGCTGTTGACGGTTCCGATCGTGGACTACGTGGCTGCTGACAAGGATGGCGGCGGCGACGTCCGAGACTCCGGCTCGGATTACCTGAGCACCCGTTTCAAACAGAATCGGTCGACCAAGGGGGCGCCGCTGTCTGCCACACCGGACACGACGGACGACTATGTCTACCAAGATGAGTTCGTGAGCTGGGTCATGTCACAGGCTGGAACGACGCCCGTGATCTTCTCTTTGGACAACGAGCCCGATCTGTGGGCTTACACCCACGCCGAGATCCACCCCGATCCGGTCACGTATCAGGAGCTCGTCGACCGCAACACCGAGTATGCGAGTGCTATCAAAGCCGTCTGGCCCGAAGCCGAAGTGACCGGATTCGTGAGCTACGGCTGGTACGGATATCTCACGCTTCAAGATGCGCCCGACGCAGAAGGGCGGGACTTCTTGGATTTCTACCTCGACCAGATGGCGGCCGCGCAAGCCACGGCAGGCAAACGCCTGATCGATTACCTGGATCTGCACTGGTATTCGGAGGCGACTGGCAACGGCGTCCGAATCAATGACGGGGGGAACCGTGACGCGCTGACGACAGCACCCGTGGTGGAGGCCCGACTGCAGGCGCCCCGTTCTCTGTGGGACCCCAACTACAGTGAAACTAGCTGGATCGTCGATGGCTTGGGAGAGCCGATTCGCTTGATTCCACGCTTGCTCGAAAAGATCGAGGCTCACTATCCAGGGACCAAGCTGGCGTTCACCGAATGGGACTACGGTGCAGGTTGGGATATCAGTGGCGGGATCGCTTTCGCGGATACCCTGGGCATCTTCGGCCGAGAGGGCGTGGCTCTGGCCACCTACTGGCCACTCGACAGCGACGAGTCCTTTGCGATGGCCGCCTTACGAGCGTTTCGCAACTACGATGGCCAAGGCGGGAGCTTCGGCGACACCTCCGTGCATGCCAGCACCTCCGACGTCGAGCGCACCAGCATCTACGCGAGCATCGATGCCGAAGAACCCGCGCGCATGGTCCTGGTAGCGATCAACAAGGACCCCTCCGTGGTCAGTGCTGGCATCACCGTGGCCCACTCGACGGTGTATGCACGCGCCAACGTGTTCACGCTCAGCGAGGGCGGAGGCGCCCGCCTGGCCAGCGCTGCTGCGCTGGAAACCGTCGCCACGAACGCTTTCAACTATGCGATGCCCGCGCGCTCGGTCAGCGTGATCGAGCTGGTTCCCAACAACCCGTGAGCACGGTGGACGCCAGCGCCGGCGCCAGCATTTCGAGGGAAGTGACCAGGCCCGCGGGCCTGTGGTAACGACCTGACCCATGAATCCGACCTGAGGGTTCATTTGGGGGCCATGAAAAGCACTCTCTCGGTTGGTTCAGGCTTGGGGCTCGTTGCAATGGTCTGGTGTGCGCTGGCCGGATGTTCCGGGTCATCTGACGACGGCGATGCGGGCGGCAGCGAAAACAGCGGCTCTGGCACCGTTCAGGGTGACCCCTCGTCGACCTCCGCCGCCAACAACACCTCTGCAAGCGGGAGCAATTCCGGGTCCGGGGCCTCGACCGGCGGGGGTGCAAGCTCTCAGGCGAATGGGTCGACCACGGGTCAGTCGGCGACCAGCGGTTCGTCGGGAACCTCCGGTGTAGGTGGTGCTCCCACCACTGGCGACGCCAGCGCCAGTAGCAGTACCTCGTCGGATGGCTCGGCGGCGGGCGGCGCCGCCGGGAGCGACGGCACCTCGTCCACGGGCAGCACCACGGGTTCGACCAATCCGATGATCTCCACCGCTTGTACCAGCGACCTTCCCGCGCTGGCGCACGCAGTGGACGTTTCCGAGCCCACGACCGTGGTGGGCAGCGGAAGCGCGGATAGTTGTAGCTTCAGCGCTTTGAACGCCGCGCTGAGCCAGGGGGGCAAGATCACCTTCGACTGCGGTCCGGCACCGGTCACCGTCGCGGTGACCGACACCCTGAATTTGCTGACGGACACGGATACCGTCATCGACGGGGGCGGCAGTGTCACGCTCGACGGCGGAGGCCAGGTGCAAATCCTCAGGTTCGAGGACCCGGACTGGATGGAGAATGACACGCGTGTCACCCTGCAGCACCTCCGGCTCGCCAACGGCAAGACCACTCCCACCGAGGAGATTCCAGAAGCGCCCGCGCCATGTTCACAAGGCTACAACGACGGCGAGGGCGGTGCGCTATTCATGCGCAATGGCAATCTGACCGTGATCGATTGCTTGTTCTCCAACAATCAAGCGGCGCTGTTGGGACCCGATACTGGCGGTGGCGCCATCTACATCACCGGCAGCAAGCATGGAGCGGTCATCGCGGGTAGCGTGTTCACCGATAATTCCGCGAGCAACGCCGGCGCGGTCGGCGGTCTGTTTGCCGAACTCGACATCTACGACAGCTTGTTTCAGAACAACACTGCTACGGGCAACGGCGCCAACAACAACGACCCTTCGAAATGCTCCGCCATGAACAACGGACAGAACGAAGTAGGTTCCGGCGGCAATGGCGGTGCTGTCTATCAAGATGGGGGTTCTGCCACGAACATCGTGCTTTGCGGCGTCGAGATCGTCGACAATGCGGCGGGAGAAGGAGCATTCGGGGGTGGCGTATTCATGACCAGCAACGACTGGTCGGGCACGCTCACGGTCCAGGACAGCACCATCACGGACAACACGGGTCGTTCGTGGACTCAGGTCCAGGAAGGTGGTGTCGACAATGTCGGGACTGCTTTTGGGGTGAATGCACTGAGCATCAGCGTCGAGAATTCAACCTTACAAGGCCTCGACTAGGCATCGCGCGGCCCCTGACGAGCCCGAGCGATTGGTCTCGGGCCCATTGAGGCTAGGAGGCCGGGCACGCCGTCCGTTATAGTTGCTTGGTGACGGAAGGCAGGCAGCTCGCTTCGTTGGTCGCATTGGCTGTGGCCGTGATTGGTGGCGAAGTGCGTGCTGCCGACGCGCTCGACTCATCCGTGCCCTGGTTGAGCTTCTCGAGCACTTCGGAGTGCTCGATCTCGACGGCCGACATCCGGGCGGAAATCGAGCGGTCCATCGTCGGGCAGCGCAACTCGGAGCTCTCGGTTCGGGTTCGATTTGGGCGCGAGGCGGATGCTACTGTGGTGGTGGTTCGGCTGCTGAGGGACGCGCGCGTCATCGGTACGAAGCGGCTCGTGGCTCAGTCGTGTGCCGAGGCCGTGGATGCGGTGACCGCGGTCGTCGCGCTGGCCGTGAGCTCGACCGATGCGCCTGGCGACCGCGCCCTGCCACGGCGCGAGCCCGAAGGACAGGACGCCCACGACGCCATCACGGGGGCGGTCAGCCGTGAAGCGTTTTCCGAGATCGATCCGCTTCAGGGCTCGCCCTTGGCGGATGCCGAAGTCCAACCCGTGTCGCCCGAGCGCGGGAGCGTGCAGCTCAGCGCCGGAGTCGATCGCGGCACATTTACGGAGACCCTGGGAAGGGTGGGACTGGGCGGCGCATGGGTCCTCGGTCGGGGCGAGCTGCGAGGCACCCTGTGGTACTACAGCCCGTATCGAAACGAAGTGATCGAGGAGGGAGTCGCCACGTACAGTGAGTCGGTCGACTTTGCTGCAGCCAGTATGGACTATTGCTATGGGCTCGACCGCCAGCGTTGGGCGGCGGCCTGCGGCGGCCTGGAGCTCGGGCTGGTCAGGTTCAGAAGCGTCGAAGAGCAAGCGTCCGTTCGACAGCGCGCCGATGGAGACGAATCCAGCCTGGGCGCCACTGTCGGGACGCTGCTGACCCTACGTCGCGGGCCCGTACAGCCCGTCCTCTCGCTGTCCGCGCGCTTACCGACGCTTGGCGGTCCGGCCGGTCGTGAGCCGGTGGCTTTGCGTGCGGCGCTGGGTGCCTCGGTGCCGTTTTGATCACGGATTCGTCCGCTTCAGGCCATGTCCATTGCCGAGTCCATGGATCTCACCCTCAGCGCCCCTCCGAACGCCGCGGCCCAGAGCTCTGATCAGCCGCACACGGTGGAGGGGATTTACCGGCGATACTTTGGCAGCGTCTGGCGGGTGCTGCGCCGTTTGGGAGTGCTCGACTCACAGCTCGAGGACGCGACGCAGGACGTCTTCCTCGTGGTGCATCGCAAGCTCGGAAGGTTCGAGCCGAGGGTGCCCGTTCGGGCCTGGGTGTTCGCCATCGCGGTCAGAGTCGCGAGCGACTATCGGCGTCGAGCGCGCAGGCGCCCAGCCGAGCCGTTGCCGGAAACGATGGCCGATGGTGCTCCGGACCCTCACGAGCGGACCGTGCTCAGGGCCTCGGTCCGCTTGCTCCATCAACTCTTGGGTGAGCTCGATGCCAAACAGCGCGCGGTGTTCGTGCTCGCCGAACTCGAACAGCTGAGCGTTCCGGAGATCGCTCAGGTCCTACGAGTCAACGTGAACACTGCGTATTCGCGTTTGCGTGCGGCGCGCAAGCGCTTCGAGCAAGCCCTCGAGCGATTTCGGGCACGACAACAACGAGGGCATGCGCGATGAAACCTGAGACCGAAGCCTTTCTGAATCTAGTGCGCGACGCGGAGGATCCGAATCTGGAGGTGCAGGAGCGCGTGCTGGCCGCCGTCCGCGGATCGCTCGTCTTGGGCGCGCCCGCGAGTGTGGTGGTCCCCGACGCTTCGTTGCCCGCGGCGCCTGGTCATGCGGTAGTAGGGCTTGGCAAGCTCACGATCCGGGGCAAGTCCTTGAGCGGTGTGTTCGGCTCGAAACTGAGTGTCGCCCTGGTATGCGCGGGCGCGGCGCTGGGGGCGAGCGACTCGCCGCACCCCAGCCCGAGCGCGACCGTAGCTCTGCCCCGATCGGCTTCGGAGCCCGCCCTGGCTGCGGTCGCAGCCTCACGTGCTGGGGCCCGCGCACCCCGGGAACGGCTGCCCCACGCAGGTGGGAGCGTCGAGACCTCGCGCGAGCTTCCGAACAGGCCGAGCGTTCACGTGCTTCGCAAGCGCGCTCGGTCGGAGCGAAACGACTCGAGGCCCGCCCGCTCTGCGGCGCGGGACGTCGCCTCTGGTCTGGCGAAGCCGGGAGCGGCGCCTGGGACGCGGCGGGCGAGCGGGGCGCTCGAGCGCTCCTCGCTGCAAGCGGAGCTCGATTTGCTCGGCCAGGTGCAGGCCGCACTGCGGCGCGGCGATGGTGCCGAGGCCTTCAGAAGGCTCGAGCAGCACCGCACCGGCGACCGGCAGTTCCTGGCAGAACGGCGTGCCCTCAGGATTCTGGCGTTGTGTGCCCTCGGCGAGGTGAATGCTGCGCGCCAGGCAGCGCAAGGCTTCGCCAAGCAGCATCCCAATTCGCTGCAGCAGCGGGTGGTCGCCAATTCTTGCGCGAATGCTCAACGGATTGGCAGGCCCTGAACCATACAGCTCATGGGATTCGGCAGTGACTGGTCGTGGTGTTGCCGCAGTCGCTTTCTCGAAGCCGGTCCGACTTGGCATGCCGGAAGTTCGACGAGTTTGCTGCTTTCTGACAGCATGGACGCTAGGTTTCGGGGGCGAGCACCCGGCGCATGCCGAAACACCCGCGCCAGAGCAGCCCTCTGCCTCTCGCGCCTCCGAGGGGCGCGCTGCTGTCGGGTCGTCGGGCGCCGCAGGAGCGCATTCGGTCACTCTGCCTAGTGTCCTCGGTGCCAGCGTCCCCTATCCAAAAGGTGGAAAAGGCGACCACGAAGTCATCCTGGAGATCGTCGTAGACAGCGATGGTAGCGTCGAGTCGGCCGTTGCCGTGGTCGGGTCGCCTCCGTTTTCCACGGCTGCCGAAAGCGCAGCGCTCACCTGGGTCTTCGAGCCTGCGCGGCGCAGCGGTCACGCGGTAAAGGCAAAGATCCGTTTTCGCGTGAAGTTCCGACGGCCACGCACGTCGGCGGCTCGGGCAGCGACGGACGCGCCTCCGGCCGGGTCCACATCGTCCGCTCCCTCGCCGTCCAAATCCGCTCCGGCGCCCGAGCCCATCGAGGTGACGGTCACCGGCGAGCGTCGCGGGCTCGAGCGAGTGCTGACCAGGACCGAAATCGAACGGCTCCCCGGTGCCTTCGGCGACCCGTTTCGAGCTATCGAAGCCCTGCCGGGAGTGGTCCCGATTGCCAGCGGTGTGCCCTACTTCTACGTGCGCGGCGCTCCGCCAGGCAATCTCGGCTACTTCTTCGACGGGATCCCCGTGCCTGCGCTTTACCACTTCGCGCTCGGCCCCGGGGTGCTGCACCCCGCGTTCGTCGAGCGCGTCGACCTGTACGCGGGCGCCTACCCAGCGCGCTTCGGCCGTTTCGTAGGGGGCATCGTGGCCGGCGAGATGGCTCCGCCCAGCTACGAAGCGCGGGGCGAAGCGAGCGTGCGAGTAGTCGACAGCGGCGGCATGCTAGAAGTTCCATTTGCCGGTGGGCGTGGGAGCGTGATGTTGGGTGGCCGCTATTCGTACACGGGCGCTCTCTTTTCGCTGGTGGCTCCCGAGTTCGACGTGGGCTACTGGGACTACCAGGGGCGAATACGCTATGCGATCGACGAAAACGACAGCGTCGAGGTGTTCGGCTTCGGCTCTAGCGACTACTACAGCGAGAAAGTCGAGGACTTCGAGGGCTCGCATAATGAAACGGCGCTGGATCTGGACTTCCACAGGCTCGATTTGCGTTGGGACCACGAGCTGGCTCGCGGGCGCTATCGTCAGGCGGTGCTGTTGGGGCTCGACAATTCCTGGTTCGACAACGGCAAGTTGCACTTCACGAATGAACTCCTCGGAACCCGTTCGGAGTTGACCCAGACGCTCTCGCGGCGGGTCGTACTGCGTTGCGGCGGCGATGTTTTGTTCGAACGGCTCCGTCAGCGCCTGAAGAAGCCCCTCAGTGAACTCGGTACGGAAGACGTCACCGTGGACGAGCAAGGCAACGTGGTCGAGGATCCGAACGCGGAACCAGGGAACGACTCCGGGCTCGACTTTCGCCCGCGTCGCAACGACGTCGTGCTCGGCCTACGCGCAGACCTCGTGCTCGATGTGGCTCCCGGCGTCGAAATCATTCCGGGGCTACGGGGTGATCTTTACTTCTCGGGTGGCGACCACGCGTGGGGGCTCGACCCGCGGGTTACCGCTCGCTACACCCTCTCCGAGAGGTTGACTCTTACTCATGGGCTTGGTGTCGCGCACCAGCCTCCGGCCTTCTTCATTCCGCTGCCCGGGGTGAAGCCCTCCCTCGAAGGCGGCTTGCAGCGCTCGTTGCAGCACAGCGCAGGGGTCGAATACAGGCTGCCCTACGACGTTTCTTCATCGCTCGTGCTGTTCCAGAATTTGTTCTTCAACATGACGGACGCCATGAGCTTGGATCGGTTGAACGATACGGGTACAGGCGACGACGAGCGCTTTCGCGCAACCGGACGCGGGGTGGGCGCCGAGCTGATGCTGCGGCGCAGCCTGTCCCACGACCTCGGCGGCTTCTTCGCATACACTCTCTCGCGTTCGGAACGCAGCTCCGGGCGGCTCGCTGGGCCCGCCGCCACCGATCGCACCCACGTGCTGCAGGTTGCCGCTTCGTACGACCTGGGACGTCACTGGCGCCTGGGCTCCCGTCTGATGTTCTATTCGGGAACTCCAGCGCTGGTTCTTGACCTGGCAGAGGCTCGTCACCCGCCGCGCGCGCCCCCTTTCTGGCGCCTGGACTGGCGGCTCGAGAAGCGCTGGATGCTGAGCGGGAGCAGCGGCTACTGGGGACTGGTCTTCGAAGTGCTCAACGCTACCCTGAACCGTGAAGTCAGCGAGCGCGACTGCACCGAACGGCCCTGCATCGACGACAGTTTCGGCCCGCTGACGATCCCCAGCGTAGGAGTCGAGGCCGCCTACTGATGGCGGTGGGGCCTCGGCCAGTCCATTCAGAACGCGCCGCGCCACTCGACGGTGTTCGGGGTGACTATCAGCTGGGTCCGGGATTGAGCCACGGGCCGCTCCGGGTCTTCGGGCCACAGCGTGAGCGCTGCCGAACCGCCCAGGGCCAGCAGGCTCCCGATGGCCAGTCCCATCGAGACCTTGTCCCAGCGCTCGATCGAGTCACGCGTTCCCAGCACGTCGCGTTGTGCTGGCGTCAGCTCTGCGCCAGGATCGTCGCAAGGCACTGCGGTTCCTCCGGACTCGCAGAGCCCTGCTCTCGTGCGGCTGCTCCTCCATTCCTCGGCTCGTGCTCCGTTGTATACCCAGATCAACCCCGCGCTGAGGCCCAGCCCAACTCCAGTTCCGGCCAGTGCGATGGTCCAGCCGGCGCGCGAGTTCGACCTTGCATGTGGAACGTTCTCGGCGAAGCTGCGTGAAGGTGCTGTAGGCACTTGCTCGAGCCCGCAATCGACAACCGAGTCATCACTCAGCGAGACAAGGCTGGCGTAGTGTTCCGTGTATCCAGCGTGCCGAAACCCGATCACCTGCGCTCGACTCGGAACATCAATCACTGTGACCTGGTTGCCTCCCGGGATGCTCCTGAGTGCAGTGCCGTCGAACAGCACCTGCGTGTTCCGCACTGGGCAACGCACGCGGATCGAGCGCTCGGCTTCGACTCGCTCGAGTCGAACGTCGAGAGTTGCTCGGTCCCCGGCCTTCACGATCAGCTGCTGCGAGTGTGGCACATGTCCGGGAGCCCGCACCATGAGGTGGTGCTCACCCGGGGCGACGGGGACTCTACCATCGGGTAGTGCTACTACTGACTCGCTGTCGAGCAAGGCCTCCGCGTCGGCAGGTTGAAACCAGAGCTTCAACATGCCCAACTTGGCCTCCTCTTGTGCGATCAGCTTCTTGATGCGCGCCTCTCGCGCAGGCAAAACGCTGCTGCCTCCTTCCTCCAGACATCGGTAGAGCGTGCGAAGGGCATCCAGCGGACGCCCCGCCGTCGCGTAGACTTGCGCGAGGTTGTAGAGGACTACGGCGTTGGGTTCCAATGCGTAGGCACGCTGAAAATCCTGGATGGCCAGTTCGAATTCGCGGTTCTCGACGTGTTCCATGGCGCGATCGAAATGCTCCGCAGCAGCTGTTGGTGCTTGCTCGGCGAGCGCGGATCGCGGTTCACTCATGGCCAGGGCGAGCGCCGCTGCTCCGAGCGCGACGAGCCCGCGCGACCGCGGCACCGTGGCTGTGAACCGGGTACAGGACAAAGCGGAACGTTCATCGGTCACGTTCGCCCTATATCGAGTTTCGGCTGATCGGACAACGCTGGACGGCAGCGCCGACGATCCCACAGCGCCGACCCGGGGACCGCAACGTGCCGCGGGGGCGCAGGGCTTGGCGACAGCCGAGCATGTCACAGCGCGCGGGATTCCAGCCGGGTAAACTCATTCCTGGCCGAGTCGCAGTTGGTCGGCAGCGCCGCGCAACGTCGAGCGTGCCGAGAGCAATCGGCTGGCGCGTTGCCGCGAAATGCCGATCGTTT
Source organism: uncultured delta proteobacterium (assembly GCA_963809955.1). Taxonomy (GTDB): domain Bacteria; phylum Myxococcota_A; class Polyangia; order Polyangiales; family Polyangiaceae; genus JAICQQ01. The sequence goes on along the minus strand of CAWELQ010000017.1, from coordinate 738,189 downwards.
TGGCAGCTCGGGAGATATTGCCGCCGTTCTCCTTCATTGCGGCCAGCAGGGCGTCCAGTTCTTCCTGATGTCGCTGGAACCACATCGCGCGTCTGACACCCAGGCGGGCGGCCGCGGTGTGGTGCGGGATGGGCTCGCCTTCGACCAGGCTGGGAGAGGCTTGCTGATTGCCGTAGACGCTTTCGAGCATCACGCCGAGATCACTGTGGCGGAACCTGGAACCAGCGGGCCTCGTCAAGGCACCGTGCGCGGCGACTTGAACCAGCTGTCGCGTATTGAGGGGCCAGTCTTGAAGGCAGACGGCTTCGCAGAAGCTGGCGGACAGCAGCGCAGGGTCACCCCCCGCCTTGGAGAAGAACTTCTTGAAAAGCAGCCAGACCTCCTCGCGCCGCTCGCGGAGTGGTGGCAGGCGAAGTGTGCCACCGGCAAGTCTTGCCAATAGATCGGCTCGGAAGAGCCCCGCTTCGACCAGTTGGAAGAGCGGTTTCTGACTCGCCACCACCAGACGAAAGTTCACGGGTCGTGGGCTGGTTTCGCCGACGCGTGTGACAGCGGACTCTTCGATGGCTCTCAGCAACTTGGCTTGTAGGGCGAGACTCAAATCGACGACCTCATCCAGCAAGAAGGTGCCGCCGGTCGCCGCCTCGAACAACCCTGGAAGCGAGCGGAGGGCGCCCGTGAAGGAACCGCGTGCGAGCCCAAAGAGCTGGGACTCGGCTAGCCCTTCGGGAATGGCGGCGCAGTTGAGTGCGACGAACTCGCCTTCGCGACCGCTCAAAACATGTAGCGCTCGGGCGTAGACTTCCTTGCCGGTACCCGTAGGGCCTTCGACGATTACCGATGCGCTCAAGGTTGAAAGCTGTACCAACTGGCGCCAGCCCGCGCGGCTGCGCGGACCGATCAGCGTGTCCGCCAGTGGTTCGTCGAACAACGGATCCGAGTTGGAGAAATCTCCGGGAACCCGAATCACCACCGCGAGGTGGTCGCCGACTCGCAGCACGTCGTTGTCGGCCAAGGGGGCTTCGTTGACCCGAACCCCGTTGTGGAACACACCGTTCCTGCTGCCGGCATCCGAGACGACGGCGAGCGGCCCGCTGCGTGTTACGCGAGCGTGAATACGAGAGACCCGCTCACCTGGCAGGGTCACATCGGCCTCTTCGCCGCGGCCGAGCGTGACTCTCGGCTTCAGCAGCGGCGTGAATGCCACCGTCGGGTGAACCCAAACGAGGCCCAGAGGCTGGCTGTTGGTCGTCAGGTCTGTTGCCGAGTCGGGACGAGTGTCGTTGGACTGCATGGTGCCTCTGTGCTGAGAATCTGCGCTGGGCGAGCCTGCGAACGCTCCTCGTTCGTGCGGCATCCGGGCGCTCCCGCGGCCGCACGGCCGCGCTCTCGAATTTAGCAGGAACCGTGCCGGCCGGGTTGTTGCGTTTCCAGGTGAATACCTCTGACTAACTCACTCGGAAACTCCTCTGGGAAGCGCCTGCCAACGCCGAGTCGAGGCCGAGTTCCCGGGCCGCTTGCGCCCGGATTGACCGAGTTGACCGAGTTGACCGAGTGTCTCGATCTTTGGTTCGAGTTGCGCTAACTTGCCTCCTCGTCGTCGCCGTGGAGGGAGAGAATGTCATCAGACAGCGGTGTCTTCGCTGGTGAGGGGCGGGCCAACGAAGAGGAAGACACCAGAAGAACACAGGAAGATCGGGAGGCGCCAGCGCGCTCGGATCGCACCGGGCAGGTCTTGGCTTCACGCTACCTACTGACCCGCAAGATCGGCGAAGGAGGCATGGGTGAGGTCTACGAGGCGGAGCACGTCCGGCTCGGTCGTCGCGTTGCCGTCAAACTGCTGCACGACGTGTACTGCAGACGTGAACACTATCTCGAACGCTTCTCGCGCGAGGCGAAGACGCTCGCGTCCTTGTGCAGCGAACACATCGTCGCGGTGACCGATTGCGGCGACACGTCCGCCGGTCTGCCGTTCATCGTCATGGAGTACCTCGAGGGCGAAGATCTTCGAAAGCTACTCAACCAGCTCGCGATCTTGCCCATCTCACGCGCGCTGAAACTGGTGGTGGATGCTTGCGAGGGAGTCAAGGTGGCCCACGCGAAGGGTCTGGTCCATCGCGATATCAAGCCCGAGAACCTGTTCGTCGTCTCTCGTCTGGGCGGCACGGAATGCTGTAAGGTTCTCGACTTCGGCGTGGCCAAGCAGCGCGATGCGTCGACTCTGACCCGGGACGGTGCACTGATCGGAACCGTGCAATACATGGCCCCGGAGCAGGCGCTGGGCGAGAAGGATCTCGACGGTCGGGTGGACGTGTTCGCGCTGGGCGCTATTCTCTATGAGTGCCTTTGCGGGGAAGCTCCGTTCCGGGGCGATCGAGCCGAGAGCATTCTTTTCGCCATCATCCACAGAGAGCCCGTGCCTCTGTGCGAGCTGAACCCGGAAGTTCCGGAGTCGCTCTCGCATGTGGTGCATCGGGCGCTGGCACGCAATCCGGCGAATCGCTATCAGACGATCGGGGAGTTTGGCGCCGCCTTGGCCGCTTTTCAGCAATCCGCTCATCACGCCAATCGTGAGGTCTCCAGGCCCGTCGGGTATGACGCCGTGGTCGTCGGCCCCGCCGCCGAGACGTTGGCCGAAGATGAGGACAGCGCGATTGTCCCGCTGACCTCTTCGACTGGATACGCGCTGCCAATGGGGTCGAAGCGATGGTTGGGCAGCCCCGTATTTTGGAGCGTCGCGGCGGCAGGCATTGTGTTGGGCGCTGGCCTGGCCGGGTCAGCTGTCGCCTTCTGGCCGAACGACCGCGGCGCAGTGCGTGCCGCAGGGACGTCCGAAACGGTTCCCGCACCCTCGGCACAGCACTCGGAGCACGGCGCGCCGGATTCCGTCGAGCCCGAGGCCCCCCCCGCGCGGGCCGATCTCGAACCAGCGGCGGAGCCGCACAGCGTCGCTCGGGGCTCGAGCAGCTCTCGGCATCCCGAACCTACGCACGTGAAGCGCCGCGGGGCGATCGAGTCACCAGCGCACGGCGTGGGCGAGCCTCGGACCCCGCCTAAAGACGGAAACGTCGCCCTTTCGCTGGATCTTGCACCGAACCCATACCGTTAGGGCCCGCGAATGGTTAAGGGCGTCGCGAGCCGGTCGAGCCCGAGTTGCCCGAGTTGCCCGAGTTGCCTCAAGCGCGATCGGAAGAATCCGGAGTGCCGACAAAGAGCTCGCAGCCTGTCACCTCCGGATGACCTACCCATGGAAGGTTGGCAGCCTTCGAGCGCGCGCCAACTCGATGGTCTCGAGCCGAAAAGTCAAGCAAGTTCGCTGGAACGGGTTGTGCTACCAACGGTCCTCGTGAACGCGAGACCTGGATTGGGTGATCGGGGACGCAGCATGCGGCGCTGTTCGACCCTGGTTGTACTGAGCGCCCTCGCGGCTGCCGGATGCGGTCGTGATCTCGACTTGCCAGCACCTCCCGGCAAGAGCAGCGGCTCGTCTCAGACTGGCGGAGCCTCGTCGAGTGACGGTACTCGAGGCAGCGGTGGCTCCGCCTCCCCCGGTTCCGTGTCCGTCGGGGGAGCGGGCGGCGATGGGCCCGTTACTACGGACGTGGCGGGCGGTGGCAGCGCCGGTTCGAACGATGCTGGCGCGCCTTCCCTGGTCGCGGCGCGCATCGGGCCCATCGAGTTGGACGAAGACCAAGAGCCGTACGTCATCGTCCTCGATGGCTTCGATGAGGAGCATGCAGCCCGAAGTCTCGACGTCACCGTCGGCCAGTTGCCGTCGCTCGGGACCCTGACACAGCAATCGGGGCATGCCCCGTTGTCCGTCTCCTACGAGCTGAAGCCCGACGCGTTCGGATCCGATTCGTTCACTTTCTACGTGTCGGACAGTCAGGGCAATCGTTCTCCCAATCGCAAGGTGAGCATCGAGATCAGGTCGGTCAACGATGCGCCCGTGGCCAAGGCGGATACTGCTCGGACCGACTCACTCAGCGCGGTCGAGATACCGGTGCTCGACAATGACAGGGATGTGGATGACGCGGCGAGCGAGCTCACCGTGGTCGCACACGCGCCCCAGCACGGCGCCGTGGAACTCATGGAAGACCAGTCGGTCCGCTACATCCCCCCGCACCCTTGGAGCGGCGTCGACATTTTCACCTACACGGCGTCCGACCCGGCGGGGCTTTCAGACACGGCCACGGTAAGGGTGGAAGTGAGCGAAGGCTTCCCGAACCCCAGTGACTGGGATGGCGATGGCATCTCGAACGACGACGAGGCCCGCCTGGGAACCGACCCAAAAGATACGGATAGCGATGACGACGGCGTACCCGACGGGGTCGAAGACGCGAATCACGACGGAGTCATCGACTCGGGTGAGAGCAACCCACTCGACCCCGACACCGATGGAGACGGCCGCTGCGACGGCCTGCGCACCGACAACGACGGCGACAAGGACGACGACGGTGACCCTCTCGATCCGAAAGACGGCTGTCTGGGTCCGGTGCTCGTGGATGTCGACAACGAGACTGATACTCAAGACGGGTTGACTTGGGCGACGGCGTTCGACGAGGTGCAGAAGGGGTTGGACCTTGCCAACGGGAAGCGGCAAGTCTGGGTGGCCGAGGGCCGATACACGCCCGATGCACCCAGGGCACGTGTCGCCCAGCTGGTGCCCGGCGCTGAGCTCTACGGGGGCTTCAGAGGCAGCGAAACCCACCTGGAGGCGCGAGACCTGAGCTTACACATCACCCTTCTGGACGGCGACTACGCCCAGGACGACACCGACGGTGTGACTGTCAACCGCTCGGACAATAGCGAGCAAGTCGTCGAACTATCGGGTGCTGGAATACTGAATGGCCTGTCCATCCGGAACGGCGAAAAGCGTGTGGATGGGGGTCGTCTTGGCGCGGGGGTCGTGGTGAGGGCCCCTGGCGTCTTGCTCGAGAACCTCGAGCTATCGCGCAACGTCAGCCGCTTCGATGGAGGAGCCGTCGGTTGCAAGGAAGATTGCCAGATCACCGTGAGGAACGCAGCGTTTGAGGACAACCACGCGCTGGCGGGCGGGGGGATCTACGTCTCGGCGGACGCCGACGGCGGCTTGCTTTCCCTGGAGGACTCACGCTTTACCGGCAACTCCGCCGCCGGGCAGGGGGGTGCGGTCTACGTCGATGGGTCGATTGACCTGACGCTGGTGGGCGCCAGCTTCGAAAGCAACCAGAGTGGTGACGATGGCGGCGCCCTCTACGCTGGCGGCGGGGAGACGACGCTGTTGGATTCACAGTTCGTCGACAACGAGGCCGTCGACAACGGAGGCGGGGTGTTCAACGCCGGCGTGCTGCATGCCGACGGGACCAGCTTCGAGGACAATCGAGCTGCCTACGGGGGCGGGCTGAGCAATCGGGGGGAACCGGGTAAAACGGATGTATTTCTCACCGATGTCTCCATGACTGGCAATTCGGTCTCCGCCGAGGGGGGGGCGCTCTACAGCATAGACACGCACGCCGAGATCCGAGGTTCGGAGTTTTCCCAAAACCATGCGGTGAGGTTCGGTGGAGCGATCTTGCAGTACTCCGACACCCTGGTCATCGAACAAAGCTCACTATCGGAGAATATAGCGGACGCCACGGCCGGTGCCATCCGCTGCTATCGGGCGGACTGCGGCATTCAGGCGACGTCTTTCGTGGGCAACCAGGCAGTCCAGCGCGCCGGTGGATTCGAGCAGTGGTACGGGGAAGCTACGCTCAGCGACGTTGTGTTCGAGGGGAACACGGCTTCGAACGAGGGCGCCACCTGGGGGGGCGGCGCGTACTGCCAATCAGCTGAGTGCTCGCTCGACAAAGCCAAGTTCTCGTCCAACGCGGCATACTACGGTGCCGGACTGTATTGCACGAGCGCTGAATGCTCCATGCTGGATACGAGCTTCACGTCCAATCTGGCCTCCTTCTCCGGCGGGGGGCTGTACTGCTACTCGTCCACCTGTGAGATCGAAGCCTCGGAGTTCGAATCCAACACCTCGTCGCAGTACGCTGGCGGGGCAACCTGTGCGGTCGACTCGAACTGTCAGTTCGGCGGAAGTAGCTTCGAGTCGAACGCGGCAGATGTTGGCGGCGGAGGCATTTATTGTCAGTCGTCGAGCTGTGATTTCGCGGACACGTCCTTCGAGCTCAACAAGGCCAGGTATGGTGCCGGTGTCGTCTGCAACGTGCAGGCGGACTGCTCTTTCGAGAGCACGAGCTTCTCGTTCAATCAGGCCGCTGGCTCGGGTGACAGCGACCTCTCCCGTTCCGGTGGCGGTCTGTATTGCCAGGCGTCGGCATGCGAAGTCGAGGCCTCGACCTTTGCCTACAATGAAGCGACGCGCTCCGCAACGGGCCCTGGGGGTGGATACGGGGCTGGCATGTACTGCTTCAGCGCCGACTGCCTGCTGAGCGATGCGGTGTTCACAGGGAATCGAGCCACGAACAGCGGTGGAGCCCTGTATGACCAGTTGGGTGCTGCCTATGCCGAGCGCACTGTTTTCTTGCGCAATACCGCGGGCGTCGGAGGCGCCGTTTTCGAATTCACGGGCGCGCTCTCCACTCGCGGGGTGGCATTCGTTTCGAACAGTGCGACCTGGTCCGGCAGCAAGGGGCGCGGTGGAGCCATCCACTCGAGCCTCTCTAGGATTGATGTGCGGGATTCCACGTTCTTCGCCAACACCGCGGACCTGGGAGGAGCGACCCACCACCGCGACGACCCCGATATCGAGTCCGAGTATCCCGTGTCCGAGGTCACCTTCACCGGAGTCACCTTTGCGCACAACGAAGCCAACGAGGACGGGGGGGCTATCCAGAACACCTTGGCGGTGAGTCCCACGCTGACCAACGTCGCGCTACTCGAGAACGTTGCGGCGCGAGGCGGCGCCATTTTCGGTGAGCTGGGGGCGCATCCAGTGCTCACCAACGTCAGCCTGTTCGAAAATCGGGCTGGTACGGAGGGAGGCGCTCTCTACAATACCGCGGAAGCCTCCTCAACGGTGTTGAACTCGATATTCTTCGGGAACATCAGTGCGTCCACGGCTTCCGACCTGGTCGACCTTTCGAGTACGCCATCGTTGGTGAGGTACGTGCGCAGCGAGCAGCCGCTCGTGGGAGACAACACGGCAAGCATTGCGCTGGACCCTTTCTTTCATGATGGCTTCCTCCGGTTGTTTCTCGACCAGGCCCTGACCAGTGCAGACGGCGGCGTTGACGCGGGGTCGAACCAGCTCGCGGACGACGCGGACTTCGGGTTCAGCGCGGTCGGGTCCGCCGACTGGACCGCGTTGACGACATCCAGCGACGGGGCCCTGGACCAAGGGCCCGTGGACCTGGGGCGGCACTACGATCCGCAAGCGGTTGCCATCGTCGAATTCAGCGTTAGCGAAACGGAGTTGCTCTGGTCGGTCGAAAACCCACGAGAGTGCCTCTGGTTCAATTCGGTTAGCTCCGAATTCGCTCGCCTCGACACTTCGGGAAGCGAGGCACTGGCGTCCGGGCGGACCGCCCACGGTCGCGAACGGGATACCGAGATCACTCTCGTATGCTTTGGTGACGCGGGTGAGCCGAGCGTCGCTACGGGCACCGTGCCATGATTCCCGGTTGCGGTGGAAAGCGCGGGCCGACTCGTACTTCGAGCGGACGCTTACCAAACCTGGATGGCGTTTACTTCTCGGCTCCTTCGTCAGCAGGGGCGCGCAGACTCTGGGTATGGCTGTCGAAGGCGACCACCCGATCGCGACCGCTGCGTTTGGCGTGGTAGAGCGCCGAGTCGGCCGCCTTGACCAGATCCTCGGCGCTGCCGTCGCGCACGTCCTCGATCGCGGCGACTCCGAAGCTGGCGGTGATGTGTTGAGGCCGTCCCTGGATCTCGATGGTGAGGTGTTTCACGGATTCCTGCAAACGTTGGGCCAGGATCATTGCGCCTTGCTTGTCTGTTTGAGGGAGCAGGATCGCGAACTCCTCGCCGCCGTAGCGTGAGGCGAGGTCTACCTCGCGCAGGCTGCTTCCCAGCGCACGGGCGACTTCCTTCAATATCGCGTCGCCGGCATCGTGCCCGTAGCGATCGTTGAACTGTTTGAAATGATCGATGTCGACCATGATACAAGCAAGATGATTCTTGTAGCGCTTGGCCACCGCCCACTCGCGGCGCAGTACGTCGGAGAGGCGGCGACGATTGAAGAGGCCGGTCAATGGATCCGTGATGGCCAGAGCCTCCACGTGGTGCAGCATCGATTCGAGTTGGGAATTGCGGCGCCTGAGCTCGGTTTGCGCGGTCTTCACCCGCAGGGCCGCGAAGATGCGAGCTTCCAGTTCTTCGGCGGCAAAGGGCTTGGGCAGGTAGTCGTCCGCTCCCACATGCAGGCCTTCGATTCGATCTTTGAGATCGCCTCGCTGAGTGAGCATGATGATGGGGATATCGCGAGTCGCTTCATGCATCCTGAGCCAGCGGCACACCGCGAAACCATCCATGTCCTCCATGATCACGTCGAGCACGACGAGGTCTGGCGATTCGCTGCGCGCGATCTTGAGGCCATCGACGCCCGAGCGGGCCCACTTGACCTCGTACCCCAGCCTTTCGAGTGAATCCTTGAGTTGACCTCCCTGAGTTGCGCTGTCTTCGACGAGGAGGAGGGAAGCCTTTGCGGGCATCTATGTTAGGATTAATGACCGGCTTGCTCGAGGCAACCCAAGAATTCATTCTCCCTTCGGGCTCGACGCATCGTGAGCCGCATATCAGCTGGATCCCGAGCGGTCGCGATCCTCGATGAGGTGGGGGGAGGGTCCCTTTCAGGGTGCACAGGGCCGACTGGCTCTAGGTGTCCTCGCACAGCGGGTCTCGACCGGCTGCGCGGATGAGCATGTAGTGAGCGGACGGACAACAGCTACCGGATGGTTGTCGAGAAGGGGAGGTGAGTGTCTCGTGGTGGATGAGCTCGATGAGCTCGTGTCCGATCCCACCAGTCAACGACCTCGTTCGGTAGCTGTTCGATGGCTACAAGATTGTCCGGTCGCGTCTGGGCATGCGCTCCGAAGATGTGCGAACCCGCTGATGTTCCCCGCTCTTTCGTGGACTTTGACAAGATTGATCTGGACTTATTGCTCTCGATTCTCTTCCGCCCCGGGCGGGTGTGAAAACCGTGGGTTTCTACCTGCGCGCTTGCTCGAGCAGTCACTTCAGGAGCCGACATTTTCGTAAATTGCCGCGGAAACGCCTGAAAAAACTGCTCGAAAACGCCACGGGCCCATGCTCCCGAGCGCTGGCTGGAAAAGCCAGTTTCTCGTGCCCGGCTGCGAGGCGGATCGCCGCGCCGTCGTTCACACAATGCTCAGGAGGATACAGTGACCCTGAACGAAGCCAAAGCGACCAAGATCGAGCTCTTCTCGGTCAAGACCGTACAGATGCGCACCTTCCATCTGACGTGGCTCGCATTCTTTATTTGTTTTTTTGGTTGGTTTTCTCACGCTCCACTCATTCCGGCGACGATCGGCCCAGATCTCGGGCTCAGCAAGGCGCAGAAGATAACGGCGTTCATTGCGTCGGTCGGGGTGACTATCTTCGCCAGGCTCTTGATCGGCTGGTTCTGCGACAAGGTGGGGCCACGCAAGAGCTACGTGGCGCTCTTGATGTTCGGCGCAATCGCAGTCGCGGGCTCGTCCTTCGCCTTCAACTGGGAGACGTATCTGTTGTCGCGCCTGTGCATCGGGGTCATCGGCGCCTCCTTCGTAATCACGCAGTACCACACCAGCGTGATGTTTGCCTCGAACTGCGTGGGCATTGCCAATGCCACCACGGCCGGCTGGGGGAATCTGGGCGGTGGCGTGACGCAGGCGGTGATGCCGATGGTGGCGGCGGCGACACTGAGTCTCGGCATCGCGAATACCGAGCTTTCCAAGTGGCGCCCAGCCATGTGGGTTCCGGCCATCGCGATGCTCGTGATCGCGTATCTGTATTGGAAATACACCACCGATTGCCCCAAGGGTAACTACGAGGATCTCCCCGAAGAGCGACCACAGGCGCGCAAGGGCGAAAGCAGTTTGTTCGCCGCCGCGGTCAAAGACTACCGCGTCTGGGTACTCTTCGCGATCTACGCTGGCTGCTTCGGCATGGAGCTATTCGTGAACGGTCGCGCTGCCGAGTACTATCAGGAACGCTTTCTGCTCGACGAGAAGTCCGCGGGTGTGATCGCTTCCCTGTTCGGTCTGATGAATCTCTTTGCGCGGAGCTGCGGCGGCTGGCTAGGGGACAAGTTCGCTGCTGGCGCTGGCCTAACGGGCAGGGTTCGCTGGCTCGTGATGATCATGGTCGCCGAGGGCATTGCGCTCGTATTCTTCTCGCGCATGGGTCACCTCGGAATTGCCGTGACCGCCATGATCGTGTTCAGCTTGTGCGTTCAGATGGCGGAAGGAGCCACCTATTCGGTGGTGCCGTTCATCAACAAGCGCTCGCTGGGCGCGGTGAGCGGTATCGTGGGTGCCGGAGGCAACGTGGGAGCCGTGATGTACGCGCAGTTCCTGCTGCGCAGCGGTTTGCCGTTGGAAGACTGCTTCCTGTATTATGGCTTCATCGTTTCCGGCATCGGCCTGTTGGGCTTTTTCGTGCGGTTTTCCGCGGAGGCGGAGGCCGAGGCCGAGCAGGAATTCAAAGCAGGTCGGAGCGCCGCGCTGGCAGCCTGACGCGGCGCTGGATCCCGTCCTCACGCTCGAGCGCTCACCCGGCACGGTGGGCGCTCGGCATGTGTGTTCGACAATTTTGTAAGAACGGGCGCATAAATTGTTTCTGGGAGATTTCTTGCGACATGGTACTCTGGACGTGCCGTCTCTCGTGCGGTCCCTGCCATGTCGCTCTCACAAGCTACAGAGTCCACTCCACCCAGCACTGCCGCCGAAGGTCTGGGAGAGTGGTGGTCCCCGCTCGCGCCAGCGGACGTGGAGTGCGCGCTCTGCCGTCTCGGAGCCACGCCGATGAAGCATCGGAACGGGTTCGCGGTATTCATTGCTGGGGACGGGTTCGAGCCGGTGCTCGTTCTCGAGCCCCGGGCCGCGCCGCGCGGCAGCGTGGTGCGCGTGCGGCGGACCGTGCTGGGTTTCGGTCGCGAGTTCGCCATCGTGGTGCAGGCGGGCCTGACCTGTTTTTGTGCCGTCGTTGCCACGTACGCTTTCATCGCGTTGGCGGGCTACCCGCGTGAGCGCCTGTTGCTTGCGGTCGGGCTCGCCTGGGCATTGGCGATGGGCTCGTTCACGGGCCTGCGCTCGGTGATCGATGCCGTGTCGGCGCGCTCCGCGGCCAGTCGAAAACTGCGCGATCGGCTGCGCACGGCACTCTTCGCCCGCGCGAGTTGAAGTCGTCGGAACGGTTCGGCACGGGGGGAGAGCGCTCGGGTAAGCCATAAATGGCGCGTCAATTGGGCAGCTGCCAGAGTCTCGGTGGGGAGTCGTTGACAGGTCCGCGGGCGCCCGATACTCGTCGAAGCGACCGGTGGCGGACAAGTCGAACAGAGCTCGGGTTGGGGTTTTGGCGTGGTGCGAGCCATGCGCTCCGCTGCTGGAGCCGACGTGAGGCGTGTTCTGTTGTTGCTCGGCGTCCTGTCCGTTGCGTCGTTCTCTCGTCGCGCGGTTTCTGCCGAGACCCGGGTCCAGGCGGACTTCACGGCTCAGTTCTACGATGTGGTGAGCCCCTGGGGCGATCCGGTGGTTCGCCGACGTCGCTACACGCACACGTTGGCACTGGATGTATCCGACATCGACGGTGCCCACGAGTACCGTTCCCCGGAGCTGGCCTTCCATACACGAATGCGCTTGGACGCCGATCTCGGCCAGTACGGTGCCGAACGCGATCCGGACCAGCTCAATCGCTACATTCCTGGGCTCGAAGAGGCTCCCTTGGACCTGATGGTCGCCTATCTGGAAGGAAGTCACTACCTGCACGGAGTGCTGGGGTTCCGCATCGGGCGCCAGGTCGTCTTGGACAGTCTGGGCTGGTGGTCTTTCGACGGCATGTTGCTCCGGCTGGATGCCCCTCGTCTGGTTGGCTTTCTGATCTATGCTGGTTTCGAGCAGCGCGGCAGCGCACCTCTGTTGAGCACGAGCCGCTATGAGGCAGACGGCGTTTTGCGTGGCGATCGGGGTGACCTCGAACAGAACGAGTGGCCTTTCTACCTCGAGCAGAGCAAGCTGGCGCCCGCCTACGGGGCAAGCGTCGAGTCACTGGCTCTCGGCGCTTTGCAGGCTCGGCTCTCCTACCGCAAAGTCATCAATCGAGACGAAGTGGTGGTGTCCCCCTTCCCGGACGAAAATGGAAATTTCCGAACGTATTCCAGCGATAGAACATCGACCGAGCGCGCGGGCCTCTCGTTATCCATGCAGCATCCGAAGCTCGGAGGCCTCGGAGGCGACGCCGTGGTCGACCTGTTCGTCAGGCGAGTGAGTGACGTCGAAGCGTTTGCGGACTGGTATGCGTCCGAGCAGAGCGTTTTGGGGCTCGGGTACCAGTATTTCCTGCCGACCTTCGATGCGGATTCCATCTTCAACTGGTTCGTTCAAGGCAGTACTCAGAGCGCCGAGCTGCACGCTAGCACTCGACTTTCGCCCCGCGTCGACGTGGCCGCACGGGCTGGTGTGCGCATCTATCAGACGGAGACCGAGCAGAGTCGCCCGGCGCCCGGCGCGAGCCCGGGCGTACTGGTCGATCGAATGGTTTCGGGCAGTGCCCGCTATCGTTCGAACGCTCTCGCTGCGCGTCTGGACGCGGAGACCCAATGGGGTGAAATTGGTCACCGTATGGGAAGCAACTTGAGCGTGCGCCGAGCCTTCGACGACGGCTACTTCGACACCCTGGGTCGGGTCTCGCTCTACGACTACTCGGACGCTCTGCGTCCCGAGCGGGACGCCACCAGCGCCGGCTACGTGATCGGCGCCGGTGCATCGCCGCACGTGCTCGGGGTGCTCCGCTCACGCTTTGGCTTCGAATGGGAGCACTGGATGAATCGACTGGCGGGTCATCGATTTCGGCTGTTGCTCACCTTGAGCGTTTCGGAGTTCCCGTGAGGGGTCGTAATACGCTGCTATTGGCTGTCTGGTGCGCTTGCGCGCTCGCACTCGGGCTGCTCGGCGCGGAGCCGGCGCGCGCGCGGCCCGGGGCTAGCGTGCCCGTCGTCGTGCACGGTCTGGCGCCACTGCCAGGCGGGGCGCCCGTTCCGCTCGGCTCGAGGCCGCCCGGCGCTGCGTCTGGCGATGGGGGACCGAGCCCGGTCGTGTTCCCGGCGCAACAATTGACGATTCGCTTCAACCACCGCCTGCACGTCAAAGAGGTTGGACTGAGCTGCACCGACTGCCACGTGAGTGCGCGGTCGAGTCGCAACAGCGCGGACGTGCTGCTGCCGGCGGCAACCCGCTGCGACGCGTGTCATGGGAGCGATCACGGTGACCTCGCGAATGTGCGAGGCAAGCCGGACGAGCTTGGCAGTCAGTGCGGCTACTGCCACATCGGTTACGCTGAAGGCAGCGGCAATCGTGTTCGGCGCCTCGGGTTGCCCCGCCCCAATCTCCACTTTTCGCACGCCGCGCACGCTTCGCGAAACATCGGTTGCGGCCAGTGTCACGGGCAGGTCGAGGACCTCGAACTTGCCACTCGAGACCAGCTGCCACGCATGCACGGATGCTTCAACTGCCATCAGATGCCCACGCCTGCACGCGGCGATGCTTCTGGTGAGTGTACCGCGTGTCACCTTTCGACTCCTGGCGGTCGCATGCGCACCTCATTTCCAGAGGGCAAGATGGAGCCGCCCAACTGGCTTTTTGGCGCGGGCCATGACGCGGACTTCCTACGGCGCCACAAGTTTGTTGCGGGCAACAACTCCGAGTTCTGCGCGAGTTGCCACTCCGACCGATTTTGCACCGACTGTCATGATGGCAAGGTTCGCCCTCGCGACATTCACCCCAATGACTTCTTGAGCATGCATGCGGTTGCCGCCCGTCAGAACGAGCCGAAGTGTTCGAGCTGCCATCGTGCGCAGTCCTTCTGTCTGGGGTGTCACCAGCGGGCGGGGGTGACTCTGAGCGGACCCTACGACAACTTTGCGGGCCGCGGCCGCTTCCATCCCCCCAAATCCGTCTGGACGGATGCGCCGCGTACCCGCCAGCACCACGCCTGGGAAGCTCAGCGTAACCTTCCGGCGTGCGTCAGTTGCCATACCGAACGGGATTGCGTTCTGTGCCATGCGACCGCGGCAGTGGGGGGAGCCGGGGCAGGCCTGTCGACCGGTCCTGGGGGTGGTGTCAATCCGCATCCGGTCGGCTTTCAGACCAGATGCGGTTCGGCACTTCGACACAACGCGCGAGCGTGCCTCGTCTGTCACCACCCGCAGGACCCGAAGCTCTCACTGTGCCGCTAAAAAAAACCGCCATGTACCTGAAATCAGGTCATTTCAGTGTAATCTCCTTGCGTGACGGTAGGGCGTCCGGCTATAGCCTGAGGGCGTCGCCGCTGGCTCCACCAGTCGCGAAGGAGGCCTTGAGTGCAGGAGCTGGTCAGCTACCTATTTCAGAATCTTTATTTGCATTTTCAAGGGGAAATCTCCGTCGAGCAAGTGCGCGAATTCCTGCGGGAGGACGAGAGTCGGGAAGCCCGCCAATTGCTTTCCAAGATCATCGAAGAGAAGGGCATCGACGATCTGCTGATCACCCTGGCCGACTGCCTGCGAGAGTACATCCGCAGCGGGGTCAACGAAGACATCATTCGCGAGCAGCTTCAGACCTACTCCGAGAGCTGAATCCGAGCCGGGGGGCTGGTAGCAAGGCGTGTCGCGCGATGCGGCATGGCGGTGCTCTGCTGTATCTTTGGTGCAGCGTCTCTGGTTGCAGCGCGGGGCCGGCGGACCTCGAGCCACCCCCACCGCCGCTCACCCTGGTGGCGTCGTTTCCGTTTTCTGGTCAGGGCACTGAGTGCACGTCGTCCGATGCGCCCGAGTGCGGTGTCCCCACCAATACCGCGATCACCTTGCGGTTCGATCGCTATCTCAGACCTGCTTCCGCCGCCCGCCAGTCGATCAGGCTCTACACCGGCGATCCAGGAAATGGAGCCGGGCTGCTCCGGCCAGAGTACGACATGGTCGAGCGAGTCGTCGTCTACCGCCTGACCTCAGCGCTCGAGCCCGGAACGCTCTACACCGTGGAACTCGTGAGCCCGAGTGAAAGTTCGAGCTTTGGTTTCGAGGCATTCGACGGCGCCGTCTTGGAGGAAGGCGCGGCCCCCCTCAAGTTCAACTTCTTCACGCGGCGCAGCAGCGAGCCGGTGGAGCAAGTGCCGCTCGAAGACATCCCCAGTTGCGAACGCGTCGTCGAGCTGCTCCGTGAGGCTGGCTGCGCCCGGGGCGGGTGCCATGGTGGGGCTGCTCCTAGCATGGGCCTCCGGCTCGATTCGCCGGAGTCTCTGGTCGAGACAGCTATCAACCGCGTGGCCCACGAAACCGACCTCGGGGCTCAGGTCGGGGTCCCGCTGCGCAACCCGGCCCGGTTTGGAGTGCAGATGCCCGTGCTCGATCCCGGAGAACCGGCGAACAGCTATCTGATGTACAAGCTGATTCGCGGCGAGCGAAGCCACTGGGTGAACGTCGATGAACCGGGGGCGTGTGACACTCGTTATCCCGTGGCGCTACCGGGGACCTGCGTTCCGCCTCCCGCTTCTGAACTCGCGCGCCTGAGGGAGTGGTTCGTGCGAGGCGTGCCGATGCCGCCCCCCTCCGAGCAGGTGGCACCGATCCTGCGGCCTCAGCTGCGCGAACTGCAGAGATTCATCGCAGGCGGCGGCGCTTGCCCCTGAAGTTTTGCGTGAGTGTTGCGCCGATTCAGAGGCTTAGTGGCCCTGCTACGGGTCAGGAGGAGCTCGTGTCCCGATCCACGGCCAGTGCTGGGTTCCCGCCCGCTGCCACCAAAGTTGACCAAGAGGAGACAATCTGTAATATTTCTGGAGAAATGGGCGGATTCTCTAAGGTGACAACAGAGTTGTCGCTCGCCGAACAGACCTTACGCATCGAGGCGTTGGCGGGCCGAGGGGCCTCCTCGTGCGTCTTCGAAGTCCGGGATTCACAGAATCGTCCTTGGGCCCTGAAAGTAGGGCATTCTACGGCGGAGGCGCACCGTCTCGCCTACGAGGCAGAGCGACTCATCTGGATTGATTCGCCCTTGCTGGCGAACGTCGTGGATGCGGGGCGTCTCCCGCGGGCGCTCGCATGGCGCACGGCGGACGGGGAGGAAGTCAGCCTTCCGCGGGCCGCGCCGTACCTGCTCATGGAGTGGTGTGAGGGGCAGCCCCTCGAAGCTTACGAGTGTGCGACCGCGGAAAGGGTAGTGACGGCCCTTGGTGTTCTCGCGGACGTAGGGCTTGCCTTGGCGGATCTGCACGCCGTGGGCGTGGCACATGGGGACGTCAAGCCGGCAAACATCCTCGTGTATCGCAATCACCGTGGAGAGCCTGCCGCGCGCCTGGTCGATCTCGGGATGAGCGAAAGCGCTCAGTCGAGCCTGCCGCAGGGGGGGACGCCCCGCTACCTGGCGCCGGAGGTATTCGATCCCCGTCTGAGCGGCGATGGGCGCGCGCGGGATCTATTTGCGTTGGCGCTATCGGTCGTGGAGTGGTTCGACCCCACCCTCAAGGAGGTCCCGAACGCACGCGAGAGGGTGCGCAGCATCCGGCTGCCTCGAGAGCTTGAGGAGCTCTTGCGACCCTTGTTGGACGAGCGCCCTCAGGTGCGACCCTCCGCACGTTGGCTTTTCCGGAGTGCTTCGGAAGCGGCGGGACGCGATCCGGCGCCCCCACATGAGCGACGTCAGCGGGCGCTCAGGCGCAGCTACCTTGCCGTGCGACGCGACGACTGGGCCGAGGCGGCACGAAGACGCCATGCGATTATCTCGGTGGCAGGCGACCCTGGTCGTTGGCTGAACGAGACGGTGGACCTGGCACGCAAGCTGGCGCTGCTACGTTTCGAGAGCCTCGACGAGCAGCCGCTGGAGGTGACTGAGCTGGATTCCGTGCGCCGAGTGCGTTGGCTGGCGGCGCTGGTCGGACCCAGCGGAGCGCACTGGCCGGCTCCCGACTCCAGCTCGGACGCGGAGCTCGCCGAGCGCTTGGCGCAGGCGCTCGACCACGTCGAGCCCGAGGCGCTCACCTTGCGGCACCTGACCACGGGGCGTTATGAAGTCGATGCCGTCAGCGACAGGCCTCTCGACATAGCGCTGGCGCTCGGTGAAGTCGGGGTTTCTCTGCGCGTGCTCGATGCGGCAGAACGTCTGGTGCTTCGCCAGCAAGCCTCTCCTCGGCTGGCGCTGGCACTGGCGCGGGTGTTGCGGCTGCGTGGCGAAACGGGCAGGGCCATTTCGCTTCTGAGCCGCCTGGGCACGCCGCTGGCAGCGCTCGAGCTCAGCGAACTGTGGCGGCGTATCGGTGACCCGCTTCGTGCTCAGCGTGTCCTCGCGGAGCTCCCCAGTGGGTCGTTCACCAGTAGCGAGCTGTCGCGTGTCAGCGCACTTCGAGCCCGTCTCATCCTCGACCAGGGCGACGTGGACGGCTGCCTCGAAATCTTGTCGCACGCGCCCGAGTCGGTGCAAGTGCTCGAGACGCGAGCTCTTGCGGAGCTTCAGGCGCGTCGACTGGAGGCTGCGCAGAGCACTCTCGAACGAGCAATGGTCTACGCCGGCACGGAAGAGGAGCGGGCGCGCGTTCTCGGGGCTGAGGGGATGCTGCACCATGCCATGGGAGACGCCGATCGCGCGCAGCGCCGTTTCGAAGCCGCCGCGGAGCATGCGCAGCGCGCAGGCGCGGTGCTCGAAGAGGCCACCTACCTGACTGGGGTAGCTGCCTCCGCCAGCGATTGCGGGAGTTTGGGAGCCGCCCTAGAGGCGGCCGAGCGTGCGACTCTTCTGTTCGAATACCTGGGGCGCCCGAAGGATGCCGCACGCGCTGCCCTGGTGAAGGCGGCCGTGTACTCCAGCATCGGCGCGAGGGCGGAAACCGAGCGCGCAGTGCAGGAAACGCTGCGTCGCGCCCGCGAAGCCGGGGACACCCGTTGTTTGGCGTATGCCCATCTGGCGATGGTGGACGTGCACCCGGCGGCTACCGACGAGGCGCGCCAGCATGCCGAACGCGCGGCCCAGCTGCTCGGCGACGACAGCGACGCCGATCGCGTGCGCGCTCAGACCCGCTGCCTGGACGCGGGCAACCAGGTAGATGTGCCCGCAATCGACGCCCTGGCAAGAAGCGGCCGACTACCCGCTGACGTGCGACTCGAGTGGTGGGGGGCGCGCGCCGAGCGCGCGGTCGAAGCCCGAGACTCGAGCGCGAGCGGCTTGCTGCTCGAGCTGGAAGCCCTGGCGAGTGAGAGCGTTCCCTATGCCGTGAAGGGTAAGTCACTCTCGCGCGGGGTGGCCCTGGCCCTCGCTCTTGGCGAAACGGATGCCGCGCGCCGGCTCGCGGCGGGAGCCTGTGAAGCAGTTCGCGAGCTGCGCAAGCGGGTCCCGCCAGAGCTTACCGGCCGGCTAGAAGCGTTACCCTGGGTGGCGTTGGCGCAAGCTCCCGACCAGACAGGGCTGCTGCCGGAGCAGTTGTCCGACGTGGAGCGCCTGGTGCATGCTCTGGGCAGGCGCGACAGCTTGCGCCCGTTGCTCGATCAGGTGCTCGACGCTCTGGTGCTGTGGACGGGGGTCGAACGAGGGCTGCTCTTGCTGCGCGCTCCGGGCGATCGACTGGTGCCGCGCGCGGCGCGCAATCTCGCGCGTGCCGACCTGACGGGCGAGCAGCTCAAGTTGAGCAATTCATTGGCCGAACGCGCGCTCGCGCAGCGCGAACCGGTCGTGGCGGTGGACGCCGCGGGGGAGCTGCCGGAGATGCACCAGAGCGTCCATGCGCTCAGGCTGCGCAGCGTGCTGGCGGTGCCCCTGATGGCACGTGGCAAAGCTCTGGGCGTGGTCTACCTGGATGACCGGGAGCGGCGTGGAGCCTTCGGCGCCCGGGAGCTGGCCTGGGTGAAGCTGGTGGCAACCCTGGCCGCAGTGGCGATCTCCGATGCGAGGGATCAGCTGCTGCTCAAGCGCGCGGCCCGGCGCGCCGAGCGCGCCGAGGCCAAGCTCAGCGAACGCCTGGCAAAGCGCGAGGTCGAACTCGAGGTGGTCGAGCGCGAACTCGCCAAGACTCGCGGGGGGCGCCACACCCGGTACGCCTACGAGGCCATCATCGGCGAGAGCCCGGCCCTGTGTCAGATGCTGGGGCTGGTCGACCGCGTGACGGCGAGCGACGTGCCGCTGCTCTTGGTTGGGGAGTCCGGCGTTGGCAAAGAACTGATCGCGCGAGCGATTCACGACAACGGTGCGCGCGCGGAGGGCCAGTTCGTCGGAGAAAACTGTGCTGCCATTCCGGAAGGGCTGCTCGAATCGACCCTGTTCGGGCACGTACGCGGTGCCTTCACGGGAGCCCAGCGTCCTCGCGCGGGGCTCTTCGAAGTAGCCTCTGGCGGGACGCTGTTTCTCGACGAGATTGGCGAAATGTCGCTGAACATGCAATCCAAGCTGCTCAGGGTGCTCCAAGACGGTGAGGTGCGCCCGGTCGGAGCAGAACGCCCCAAGAAGGTGGACGTTCGAGTCATTGCGGCGACCCACAGAGACCTGATGCAGATGGTGCGTGAGGGCCGCTTTCGCGAAGACCTGTTTTATCGGCTCAATGTCATCTCCATCACCGTTCCTCCTCTCAGGGAGCGCACTGGCGACGTCGAGCGACTGGTTCAGCACTTCATGAAGGTTCACGCCCGCGGGCGCCGCGTCGCTCTCGCGCCCGATGCATTGGCCGCGCTCTGCGGGTACGCCTGGCCGGGCAATATTCGACAGCTCGAGAACGAAGTGCGTCGCTTCTTGGTGATCACGGATGGTAGAGTGGAAAAGTCGCATCTGAGCGCCGAGGTGGCGGGGCAACAGCGGCGAGCGAGCTCCCAGGAGCTCGGCCTGAATGTCAGGCGGCACGTGGACGCACTGGAGACCGAACTCGTGCGTACGGCTCTGGACAAGACGGGCGGCAATCAGACTCGTGCGGCGGAGCTTTTGGGCCTTTCTCGCTTTGGCCTCCAGAAGATGATGAAGCGGCTGGAGATATCACCCAAGCGAGCGCCTTTACGCCGGGTCGCAAGCGAGTTAAGCGATGCTGAATGAAGCATGGCGCGGTCGCTCGTCCGGTACTCAAGTGGGCCGGCGGAAAGCGTCAGCTGCAGCGCCACATTCTCGAAAAGCTGCCTCCCCGAATCGAGACCTACTATGAACCGTTTGTCGGTGGCGGAGCTGTCTTTTTCGCATTGGCCAGCGAGGGGCGCTTCAAGCGTGCGGTGCTCGGTGATCGCAACCCGGAACTCATAGCCGTTTACCACGCCCTGATCACCGATGTAGACGGCGTCATTCGGGAGCTTCGCAAGTACCGCTATGACGAAACCCAGTACTATCGAGTGCGTGAGCAGCGCCCACGCGGTCTGGTTCAGCGTGCGGCGCGCATCATCTATCTCAACAAGACGGGTTACAACGGTTTGTATCGGGTGAACCGCTCTGGCCAGTTCAACGTTCCGTTCGGCAAGCACAAGTCACCTCTCATCTGCGACGAAGACAACCTGAAGGCGGCCGCCGAGGCGCTGAGCCGGGCCGAGGTCGTCACCGATGATTTCGAAAGCGTGTGCCGTCGCGCGAAACGCCGCGACGCGGTATATCTCGACCCGCCCTATCTCCCGGTCTCCAAGACTTCGAGCTTCGCCGCCTACGATCCCTTGCCATTCGGCGTCGAAGAGCATCGCCGCCTGGCGGCAGTGTTCGCCCGGCTCGAGAAGAAGGGCGTGAACGTGGTGCTCAGCAACTCGTATACCCCCGACACCCGCGCGATCTTCGGCAAGTTTCGCTACGTGAAAGTACCGGTCAAGCGCCCTATCAATTCCAAGGGCAGTCTACGAGGGCCGGTCGACGAAATCCTGGTCTATACGTCCGATCCCTGACTACCCAGGCAGGGGTCAGGCGGCTTCGTTCTCGAGTGCTTGGAACAGAGAACCCAGCTCCGGACGCGCGCGCAGCGGGGCGCAGAAGCGCGATGCCATTTCCATCAACTGCTGTTCCAGCGAATCCGCGCGCTGCCCCAGCTCCGCCACACACTTCTGCTGGCTCTCTGCCTCGCTTTCGAATTGCTCTTCGCTGTGCGCCAAGGCCTTTCTCAGCTGGGTGATCTGAAACTCCAGATCGTTTATCACCTCGCGTTGTCCGGCGACACGCTGCTCCGCTCGGCGTTCCTTGCTGCGCAGCCCATGCCATTTGTCGACGAGGTCGGCAAGTGCGCGGTAGCTCTCTGCCAGCTCCTGATAAGGCTCCATGAAGCCCGAGCGACCTTCCCAGCGCAGCGCATCGAGATGCGCTGCGCGCACCTTGGCGCGAATGTTGTCGACCTCCGTGGACAGAGTGAGCAGGGCGGCCAGGGCAGCCCGCAGTCCGTCTCGCGCCTTGCTGGCATCGACGCCGAGCGCATCCACGGCGTGGTTGAGGCGCTGTCTGCTGTCGCGTCCTTTCTTTTCCACGGTTTGGAGCGCACGCTGCGCGTCGAGTGCTTGGGCCCTCAGAGCCGCGATCTCGCCGACCAGCGATTTTACCTCGCTGAGCAGGTGGGCGAGCTCCTCGGGCGCGCCCTCTGGGTAGGCGGTGCGCAGCATCGCGTCGAAAACGCCGGTGCGTCTCGCCCAGGCGTCTATCGCCGCTGGCGGCAGAGTGCGCGCCGGGGCTACACGGCTTTCCACGCTAGCGGCGTCTTCGGCAGGTACCGAGGCGCCCACTTCGGAGGCGATGCGCGCGAGGTCGGCGTGGACTCGGTGGGCATCGACAGGCCTCGCTTCGGGCTTTTTCGCCAGCAGATCCATGATCAGCCTGTCGAGCGGCAATGGAATTCTGGGCTCCGTCAGTCTGGGCTCCGGAGGCACTTCCTTCATGTGCTTGATGAACCACTCGGGGACACTGTCCGCCGTCCAGGGCAAGCGACCCGTCAACATTTCGTAGAGGATCACTCCCAGTGAATACAGATCCGCAGCATGCCCGGCATCGATGGAACTGATGCGCTCGGGGGCCATGTATTGTGGTGTTCCAAAGACCTCTCCCATGCCGGTGAGACGCGTGTCTTCCATGCTGCGTGCGATGCCGAAGTCGAGTAGTTTGACCAGGTCGCTGCCGTCCGCCTGTTTGGCCAGGAAGATATTCTCCGGCTTGAGGTCTCGATGGATGACCTCGAAATCATGAGCTCGTGCCAAGGCGCGCGCGATCTGGATGCCAATGCACAGGGTGCGATCGAGCGCCACTTTGCCGAAGTCGAGCAGGTCCGCCAGGGTTCCGCCTTCGAGCAATTCCATCACCAGGTACACGCCACCTTCAGGAAGCTCCCCTTGGTCGAAAATCTCGATGATATTGACGTGGGAGAGCTTCTGGGCGGACTTGGCTTCCCTGCGAAAACGCTCGCACAGAACGTCGTCCTTGGCGAACTGCTCGTTCATTACCTTGACTGCGCACGGGCGGTCCACCAAGCGGTGGTGGGCTCTGTAGACCGTCGCCATGCCCCCTTCGCCGAGCACGTCTTCGAGCACGTAGCGCCCGCCGATGGTGGTGCCGACCCGTGGATCCTTGAGTTTGTCGAGCTGGGATCCGTCTACGAAGCAGTGCAGGCTACCGTTTGGGTACTTGAGCTTGCATTGGGGACAGACCAGCATCTGACAGGACCCAAGCGTATCCTGTCCGAGTGGGCCACGGTTTCCAAGTGCTTATGCGCACATTTGTCAGCGCTTCTGGCGGTACGCGGTGGACGGGGCGCGGTGGTGGGGGCGGCGGCGCGCTCGGTGCTTCTTTTCCAGGGCTGCGCCTGGTTTTTGGGGCTGCGCCTGGTTTTTCAAGGTTGCGCCTGGTTTTCAGGGATGCGTCTGGCCTTTCAGGGCTCTGCTGTGGCGTTGCGGGGCGTTGGTCGTCTCCCCAGGGGTTACTGGCCTCGTTTCATGCATTTCGGCCTTTTGGGGCCGCCCCATGAGCCTCACTGGCTCGCGCGGACCCGTGCTGTTTTCCATCCCAACGCGATGTGCTAATAGCCGAAAAGCCAGGGCCCCGGGGCGTGCTGTCCCACTGGGCTCGTTGTATGCAGGATTTGACGGACGAGTGACTGACCGCCGGCAGCCGATCCAGATCGACGTACCCAAAGACGAATCGGTGCGCCTTGGCCGCGTGGGACTGATCGCGCTTGCAGGTTTCGTGGTGGGTATCGTCTGGCCCCGCATCGCCGGTATGCAGCTCGTGCCCAGCGCCCCGGTGGAGGATGACCCACGCCCCAAAGAGCTAGCCTCGGCGGCTCCGAAGGCTTCTGGCGAACCCGAGACCCGAGAAGACCAGTCTGAGCCCCCTGCCAAGGAGGGCCCGCCCGAACCCGAACGCGTCAAGATCACCGAGATGGTGGTGACCAGCTGTCACCACCGGAGCCACGGGGATCGCAAGGATTGCGACGAGATTGCCTTCGACGACGTTGCCCAGTCCCGCCTACTGACCCTGGCCGCGTGCCCCGCGTCCTTGGGCAAGACCGGCGTACTCTCGGTGGGATTCGACCTGGACTTCGACAAGAACTCGGTATCCAACATCCGTTCCGGAATCAGCACCTCCTTCGACCAGCACACCCGCTCCGAGCTGATTGACTGCGTTGCCAAGGAATTCAAGTCGGCGTCCCTCGCAGGTATCAAGCATGCCTTCGAGGAGTACACGGTCTTCTACAAAGTCGAAATTCTACCGGAAGCCCCCGAGCCCGCTGGCGAGCAAGGCGATGACGAGAGCGTGGTCGAGGCTTCGGGGCGTGCCACCGTGGGGTGGCAAGTCGCTCTGATTCGCAAGGAGCCCCGGGACGGAGACGTCGTGGCTCGTATCCTCAGTGGTACGAATGTCGTGGTGACCGGGCGCAAGGGGGACTGGTACCGGGTCAAATACGACGGAAAGGGCAACGAGGGCTGGGTCTATCGGTCCGCCATCGGGCTTTAGAGCACCGAATAGGTTGCCAACCGCACCCGCGCCGCCGAAAACGGCCCCATGCAGCCGCAAGGTCCGTTTTCGGGGTACCTGCGCGGCGCATGTTGCCCGCTAGGTCCTCTCTTCGTTGACCGGTCGCGACAAACATCCTGCTTCGCTCTAGCCAGCGCCCCGTGGCGGTACCCTGAACGCCGCACTTCAGTGTGAGACGGGCACGACGCCCGATTTCGTGGTACTCAACCAGCAGTGAACGGTCAGAACAGGCACGACGCCAAACCGCGTTCCGAGTTGGCTTCTCGAGAGGCGCCTGCGGGCGAGGCAACTCGGGCCGATGCCTCGTCTCCGAGTGACGTGGCTTTGCTCGGAGGCCCCAGTCGGGACGGAAAAGGCATCACCATCCTGCGTGCTCGGCAGGGTCGGCTCGAAGCCGGGGAGGTGCGACCGCTCGAGCCCGGCAAGCCCATCGTCGGGGACGTGGTCAGTCTGAAGCCTCGCAAGTCATTCCCTCTTCTGTGCGATGTCGAAACTCACCTCGAAGTGCCCCAGGGGCGGTCAGCCGAGGAACCTTCGAAGTCGGGTGCGCAGGGCCATGCCTCGCTGAACGGTCCGCCACAGGTGGCCAGTGACGCTTACCGTAAGAACTGGGACGCCATCTACAACCGCGGCAAGAAGACACCCGAGCTTTTGAACTAGTCTGGAGCCCACACGAGCCGAACTCCGCTCGCTGGGCCCTGACCGTCACTCACCACCCACGACGACCGGCTCGGCGCCTTCCTCGCCCGACGTCAGACCGTTGACCAGAGCCGTCAGCTTCTGGCGCTTGGCCTCCCTTGCGCGGTTGGCCTTGCTCTGCTTGAGACTGCCCGTCGCTTTGGCCGGTGTATTCGCGATCGCTTCGTGTGCTGCACGCGCTTGCTCCACTTTTTCGAGCAGGCCGCCGCAAGCCACCATCGACGAGCACAGAACGGCGCAGAACAGAAGGCTAGTGTGCATGATTCGGTTTCGCATGATCTCAGTCTCCGGTTTCGATTCGAACCCTCCGTGAGTCCGGTCACATGGTCACTACGTAAGCGCTTCGTGCCAACTCCCCTCAGCTGCGCCGAACGTCCCGACATTGGGACACTGCCAATGTCGGGACGTTGCCAATAGAAGCGGCCGCTTGCGCATTTTCCTGTCAGTCACTGTGAACTCTTGCGTAGTGTGATGCTGAAGGGGCCGCCTTCCGCTCCCCCCCGCCAGAGATGTCGAAGCTCACCAAACGCTGAGGCTTGGGATGGGCGTTGCGTGCGAAAAAGGTAAAGGGTGGGGCAGTACTTTGTCCCGACGTCGGGACAAATCTTTCGAACTACTGCTTGAGCGTGCTGGGCTCGCTATTTCTGTATATGAATCAGCCGCTGTCCGAATACGTCTTCGATTCGCAGTGATGCAAACGTGTTGCATCATGACGCGTTCAGCCCGACTTGAAACAACTGAAGCAACGCTTCGGAGCATCTAAGTACCTTGCCAGGATTCCGAAAGATGACGCGACTCGCCATAGCAAAGCCCATCGACAAGCTGCATTGCATGT
Organism: uncultured delta proteobacterium; assembly: GCA_963809955.1. GTDB lineage: Bacteria > Myxococcota_A > Polyangia > Polyangiales > Polyangiaceae > JAICQQ01. Next base: position 712,569 of record CAWELQ010000017.1, on the reverse strand, counting down.
TGCTCTGCATCCTTCTGCTGAACGCCCTAGCCTGCGGTTCCGCGGACAAGAACCGGGGTGCAGACGGAGACGGAGACACCTCGGCTGCTACTGGAGCGGGTGGCGGCGGAAGCAAGAACACTTCCGGTGACGGAGCGACTGGAGAGGCTGGCGCCGCAGGCGAGAGTGGGGCCGCCACCCTCGAAGCGATCGAGGGATGTGACGTTCTCGAACTTCTCGACCTGAACAGCTCTGAGTCAACGAGCGGATCGCTCTCGACGGACGAAGCCCGATGCTACCAATTCGAAGTAGCAAACAACGGGACGCTGCACATCACGCTGGGGGAGGTGAGCGCCGGGAAAGTATACTTGCAAGTGGCTCAGAAGCCGGACGGCGACACTCTGGGTAGTGCCGATGTGGTCGCTGGCAACGGCAACTGGTACGCTAACACCAGCCAGCCCCTGGAGACAGCGGTGCCTCTCCCGCCCGGGACCTATCTCATCAAGGTCTACAACGGCAACGCGACCTACAAGCTGACGACGTCGTTCGAAGCAGTGGAGGCGGAGCTGCCGGAGGAGGACCCCGGGGACGCGCCGGACACGGCGTCACCATTGGGAGACCTCACGTCGGGCTCGGAGGTTTCGGTGGGTGGCTACGTGGGTCCGGCCGATAGCAATGCTGGGATTGAGTACGACCTGTACGAGTTCGAGGTCACGAACAACGGTACCCTGCACATCATGCTGGGGGAGGTGAGCGCCGGGAAAGTATACTTGCAAGTGGCTCAGAAGCCGGACGGCGACACTCTGGGTAGTGCCGATGTGGTCGCTGGCAACGGCAACTGGTACGCTAACACCAGCCAGCCCCTGGAGACAGCGGTGCCTCTCCCGCCCGGGACCTATCTCATCAAGGTCTACAACGGCAACGCGACCTACAAGCTGACGACGTCGTTCGAAGCAGTGGAGGCGGAGCTGCCGGAGGAGGACCCCGGGGACGCGCCGGACACGGCGTCACCATTGGGAGACCTCACGTCGGGCTCGGAGGTTTCGGTGGGTGGCTACGTGGGTCCGGCCGATAGCAATGCTGGGATTGAGTACGACCTGTACGAGTTCGAGGTCACGAACAACGGTACCCTGCACATCATGCTGGGGGAGGTGAGCGCCGGGAAAGTATACTTGCAAGTGGCTCAGAAGCCGGACGGCGACACTCTGGGTAGTGCCGATGTGGTCGCTGGCAACGGCAACTGGTACGCTAACACCAGCCAGCCCCTGGAGACAGCGGTGCCTCTCCCGCCCGGGACCTATCTCATCAAGGTCTACAACGGCAACGCGACCTACAAGCTGACGACGTCGTTCGAAGCAGTGGAGGCGGAGCTGCCGGAGGAGGACCCCGGGGACGCGCCGGACACGGCGTCGTCATTGGGAGACCTCACGTCGGGCTCGGAGGTTTCGGTGGGCGGCTACGTAGGGCCAGCCGATAGTATTGCCGGGACCGAGTTCGACCTGTACGAGTTCGAGGTCACGAACAACGGTACCCTGCACATCATGCTGGGGGAGGTGAGCGCCGGGAAAGTATACTTGCAAGTGGCTCAGAAGCCGGACGGCGACACTCTGGGTAGTGCCGATATGGTCGCTGGCAACGGCAACTGGTACGCTAACACCAGCCAGCCCCTGGAGACAGCGGTGCCTCTCCCGCCCGGGACCTATCTCATCAAGGTCTACAACGGCAACGCGACCTACAAGCTGACGACGTCGTTCGAAGCAGTGGAGGCGGAGCTGCCGGAGGAGGACCCCGGGGACGCGCCGGACACGGCGTCACCATTGGGAGACCTCACGTCGGGCTCGGAGGTTTCGGTGGGTGGCTACGTGGGTCCGGCCGATAGCAATGCTGGGATTGAGTACGACCTGTACGAGTTCGAGGTCACGAACAACGGTACCCTGCACATCATGCTGGGGGAGGTGAGCGCCGGGAAAGTATACTTGCAAGTGGCTCAGAAGCCGGACGGCGACACTCTGGGTAGTGCCGATGTGGTCGCTGGCAACGGCAACTGGTACGCTAACACCAGCCAGCCCCTGGAGACAGCGGTGCCTCTCCCGCCCGGGACCTATCTCATCAAGGTCTACAACGGCAACGCGACCTACAAGCTGGTCGTATCATTTTCTGCCGACGCCTGAGCGCTGGTGAGCTCCACATTGTCCCAACGTTGGGACGCTCATGGGACGGTCACACAGCGGGCAGCCGCTGTCCCGACGTCGGGACAGCGGCTGCCCGTTGAGGTGTTCCGCCGGCTTTGCTAATGAGAGGCCATGATCGGACTCAGGGTCTTGGGGTACGATTCGCTTGTTGGGTGAGCGAATGGGCATGCAGACGACAGCACCCGTCAGTGCCACCGGCCCCGAATCCACGGCCGACGAGTTGGCGGTGCGTTGGCTCTATCCCCGCGACCTGGCCGATACTCCATTGTCCGAGGCGCAGCTCACGCTCGGTCGCGATCCTGGCAACGACGTGGTGCTCGACGGTACCACGACGTCGCGGCGTCACGCGCTTCTGCTCAAGAGGGGGCGGGCCGTAGCGATTCGAGATCTCGGTGGTCAAAACGGCGTGTACTGCGACGGGGTCAGAGTAGACGGGTACGGTGCTCTCGTGCCGGGCACCGTCCTTCGCCTGGGCGGATGGGTGGCCGTTGTCGTGCGACTCGCCAAGGGTCGGCGGATTGCCTTTGGAGAGGTCGCCTCTGGCCTCCTCGGCTCGGAGGCTCTGAACGAGGCGCTGGAGCTTGCGCGTCGGATGGCCCCGAGCGATCTGAACATCTTGGTACAAGGGGAGACCGGCTCTGGCAAGGAGCTTGTGGCGCGTGCGATTCACAGCGCGAGCGGGCGAAGCGGGCGCATGGTTTCCGTGAACTGTGCAGCGCTTGCCGAGTCCCTGGTGGAGGCAGAGCTTTTCGGCCACGAGCGGGGGGCGTTCACGGGCGCTGGGGCGGCGCTCTGGGGCTGATCCGGGAGGCGCGCAGCGGCACTCTTTTCTTGGACGAGATTGCTGACTTGCCGCTTCTGGCACAAGCCAAGCTGCTCCGGGCCATCCAGGAGCAAGAGGTGACACCCATCAGCGCTTCCAGGCCGCAGCGAGTCGACTTTCGGGTGATTTCGGCCACGCACGGCGTGCTGAGTTCGCTGGTGGGCGCCGAGGTGTTCCAGGCCGACTTGTATGCACGTTTGCAGGGGGCGGTAGTAGAGCTGCCGCCCTTGCGCGAGCGCCGTGAAGACATTTTGCCTCTGTTCAGCCACTTCTGCGGCCAGAAGCGGCCGGGGCGGCTGCCACGTTTCAGCGTGCGTCTGGTGGAAGCCCTCTGCACCTACGCCTGGCCGATGAACATTCGTCAACTCAAGGTCACGGCGGAGCGCATGGTGATCCTGCACGGTGCGCGGCAGGAGTGGAGGAGGCGGCACCTACGCGCCGTGCATCCAGGGATCGACCAGGAAATCAGCGCTGTGGAACCAGCAGGCGTTTCGGTCGACGTGAGCGCTCCCGAAGCAGCGCGGCGGGCGCTCGACTCTGCCAGCGTCGTTCAGCGCTGCAGTCGGCGCTCGGCAATGTCACGGAGGCAGCTCGACAGCTAGGCGTGTCGAAGCAGACCGTCTATCGCGCAATCCGTACTCAGGGTATCGATGTGCGACGTTTTCGCGAGCGCGGTCGGACGCGCTGAGCGAGTATTCGAGGCGCTTTGCTGAAGATCGGGGAAGTGCTCGGTGGCGACTTCGAAGTGCGCCAACCTCTGAGCGAGGGCGGCATGGGAGCCGTGTACCTGACTCATCAGCTCAGCACGGACACGCCACGCGCCCTGAAGATCGTGCTGCCGCAATGGGTCGAGCGAGCCGAGCTGCGCGAGCGCTTCGAGCGAGAGGCGAAGGCCAGCGGTCGCATCGCCAGTGAACACGTCGTCAAGATCGTCGCCTTTGGCGTCGATGCGGAGCGGGGCATGCCGTGGATGGCCATGGAGTACTTGTCCGGCAAGACTCTCGAGGGCCTGCTTGCCGAAGGGGAAGTTGCCGCACGTCGATGTGCTTGAGCTGTGTCTACAGTTGTTTCACAGCGTGGCCGCAGCGCATCTAGCCAACATCGTGCACCGCTATTCGAAGCCACCAAACGTATTCGTGGCGGATTTCATGCGCGCAGATGTGCCCTTCACGTGAAGGTCCTGCACTTTGGCATTGCGAAGTTGCTCAGCACTAGCCTACCGGTAACCGCGGCCATGTGCACACATGCCGAACCGCCCCAGCAGGAGCAACACGGAGCGACCATTACAGCGGCCGCCGACGTTTGAGCGCTCTGGTTGATTGTGTCGGGCCATTCACCGGCAAGTGCTTTTGATCCATGCGGAGACCTCAGCTCCACGCTTGTCGTCGAGGTTCACTTTCGACCCATTCCTCTGCGTCTGTGCGAGCGCAGGCACTCAGTTGCGCGCCTCTGTGGCAAGACTTTGACGCCTGGTTTCTGCGATGTGTGCAGCGTGACCCGAGCAAGAGGTTCACCGATGCGGGAGCCTGTTGGCCGCGCTCTAGCCGTTCTGAAGGCGCTACCTGCCAGGACACCTTCCGCGGTGCCCAACGGTCGTGTCGCTTCCCGCCCTCCCGCGACTACCACCGCGCCCCAGGCCTTGCAGACGCCGATCAGGTCGCAGCGGCCGCGCTCTAAAGCGAGCTTGCTCCCGTTGCGGCTGTCGTTCTTGTTGGGAGTGCCAGTCACACTGATAGGCATGGTGAGCGCCGGGGTGGTCATCCAACGCCATTGGTCAGCTTCCGCGGTATCGCAGCCAGTCAGCCAAGCGCGTGCTCAGCCCGCCTCAGCGGCTTCGCGGATGGTGAGTGGCTCGCCTGCTGCGTCGTCCTCCGTTTTTTTTTTTTTTTTTTTTTTTTTTTTTTTTTTTTTTTTTTTTTTTTTTTTTTTTTTTTTTTTTTTTTTTTTTTTTTTTTTTTTTTTTTTTTTTTTTTTTTTTTTTTTTTTTTTTTTTTTTTTTTTTTTTTTTTTTTTTTAAAAAAAAAAAAAAAAAAAAAAAAAAAAAAAAAAAAAAAAAAAAAAAAAAAAAAAAAAAAAAAAAAAAAAAAAAAAAAAAAAAAAAAAAAAAAAAAAAAAAAAAAAAAAAAAAAAAAAAAAAAAAAAAAAAAAAAAAAAAAAAAAAAAAAAAAAAAAAAAAAAAAAAAAAAAAAAAAAAAAAAAAAAAAAAAAAAAAAAAAAAAAAAAAAAAAAAAAAAAAAAAAAAAAAAAAAAAAAAAAAAAAAAAAAAAAAAAAAAAAAAAAAAAAAAAAAAAAAAAAAAAAAAAAAAAAAAAAAAAAAAAAAAAAAAAAAAAAAAAAAAAAAAAAAAAAAAAAAAAAAAAAAAAAAAAAAAAAAAAAAAAAAAAAAAAAAAAAAAAAAAAAAAAAAAAAAAAAAAAAAAAAAAAAAAAAAAAAAAAAAAAAAAAAAAAAAAAAAAAAAAAAAAAAAAAAAAAAAAAAAAAAAAAAAAAAAAAAAAAAAAAAAAAAAAAAAAAAAAAAAAAAAAAAAAAAAAAAAAAAAAAAAAAAAAAAAAAAAAAAAAAAAAAAAAAAAAAAAAAAAAAAAAAAAAAAAAAAAAAAAAAAAAATTTTTTTTTTTTTTTTTTTTTTTTTTTTTTTTTTTTTTTTTTTTTTTTTTTTTTTTTTTTTTTTTTTTTTTTTTTTTTTTTTTTTTTTTTTTTTTTTTTTTTTTTTTTTTTTTTTTTTTTTTTTTTTTTTTTTTTTTTTTTTTTTTTTTTTTTTTTTTTTTTTTTTTTTTTTTTTTTTTTTTTTTTTTTTTTTTTTTTTTTTTTTTTTTTTTTTTTTTTTTTTTTTTTTTTTTTTTTTTTTTTTTTTTTTTTTTTTTTTTTTTTTTTTTTTTTTTTTTTTTTTTTTTTTTTTTTTTTTTTTTTTTTTTTTTTTTTTTTTTTTTTTTTTTTTTTTTTTTTTTTTTTTTTTTTTTTTTTTTTTTTTTTTTTTTTTTTTTTTTTTTTTTTTTTTTTTTTTTTTTTTTTTTTTTTTTTTTTTTTTTTTTTTTTTTTTTTTTTTTTTTTTTTTTTTTTTTTTTTTTTTTTTTTTTTTTTTTTTTTTTTTTTTTTTTTTTTTTTTTTTTTTTTTTTTTTTTTTTTTTTTTTTTTTTTTTTTTTTTTTTTTTTTTTTTTTTTTTTTTTTTTTTTTTTTTTTTTTTTTTTTTTTTTTTTTTTTTTTTTTTTTTTTTTTTTTTTTTTTTTTTTTTTTTTTTTTTTTTTTTTTTTTTTTTTTTTTTTTTTTTTTTTTTTTTTTTTTTTTTTTTTTTTTTTTTTTTTTTTTTTTTTTTTTTTTTTTTTTTTTTTTTTTTTTTTTTTTTTTTTTTTTTTTTTTTTTTTTTTTTTTTTTTTTTTTTTTTTTTTTTTTTTTTTTTTTTTTTTTTTTTTTTTTTTTTTTTTTTTTTTTTTTTTTTTTTTTTTTTTTTTTTTTTTTTTTTTTTTTTTTTTTTTTTTTTTTTTTTTTTTTTTTTTTTTTTTTTTTTTTTTTTTTTTTTTTTTTTTTTTTTTTTTTTTTTTTTTTTTTTTTTTTTTTTTTTTTTTTTTTTTTTTTTTTTTTTTTTTTTTTTTTTTTTTTTTTTTTTTTTTTTTTTTTTTTTTTTTTTTTTTTTTTTTTTTTTTTTTTTTTTTTTTTTTTTTTTTTTTTTTTTTTTTTTTTTTTTTTTTTTTTTTTTTTTTTTTTTTTTTTTTTTTTTTTTTTTTTTTTTTTTTTTTTTTTTTTTTTTTTTTTTTTTTTTTTTTTTTTTTTTTTTTTTTTTTTTTTTTTTTTTTTTTTTTTTTTTTTTTTTTTTTTTTTTTTTTTTTTTTTTTTTTTTTTTTTTTTTTTTTTTTTTTTTTTTTTTTTTTTTTTTTTTTTTTTTTTTTTTTTTTTTTTTTTTTTTTTTTTTTTTTTTTTTTTTTTTTTTTTTTTTTTTTTTTTTTTTTTTTTTTTTTTTTTTTTTTTTTTTTTTTTTTTTTTTTTTTTTTTTTTTTTTTTTTTTTTTTTTTTTTTTTTTTTTTTTTTTTTTTTTTTTTTTTTTTTTTTTTTTTTTTTTTTTTTTTTTTTTTTTTTTTTTTTTTTTTTTTTTTTTTTTTTTTTTTTTTTTTTTTTTTTTTTTTTTTTTTTTTTTTTTTTTTTTTTTTTTTTTTTTTTTTTTTTTTTTTTTTTTTTTTTTTTTTTTTTTTTTTTTTTTTTTTTTTTTTTTTTTTTTTTTTTTTTTTTTTTTTTTTTTTTTTTTTTTTTTTTTTTTTTTTTTTTTTTTTTTTTTTTTTTTTTTTTTTTTTTTTTTTTTTTTTTTTTTTTTTTTTTTTTTTTTTTTTTTTTTTTTTTTTTTTTTTTTTTTTTTTTTTTTTTTTTTTTTTTTTTTTTTTTTTTTTTTTTTTTTTTTTTTTTTTTTTTTTTTTTTTTTTTTTTTTTTTTTTTTTTTTTTTTTTTTTTTTTTTTTTTTTTTTTTTTTTTTTTTTTTTTTTTTTTTTTTTTTTTTTTTTTTTTTTTTTTTTTTTTTTTTTTTTTTTTTTTTTTTTTTTTTTTTTTTTTTTTTTTTTTTTTTTTTTTTTTTTTTTTTTTTTTTTTTTTTTTTTTTTTTTTTTTTTTTTTTTTTTTTTTTTTTTTTTTTTTTTTTTTTTTTTTTTTTTTTTTTTTTTTTTTTTTTTTTTTTTTTTTTTTTTTTTTTTTTTTTTTTTTTTTTTTTTTTTTTTTTTTTTTTTTTTTTTTTTTTTTTTTTTTTTTTTTTTTTTTTTTTTTTTTTTTTTTTTTTTTTTTTTTTTTTTTTTTTTTTTTTTTTTTTTTTTTTTTTTTTTTTTTTTTTTTTTTTTTTTTTTTTTTTTTTTTTTTTTTTTTTTTTTTTTTTTTTTTTTTTTTTTTTTTTTTTTTTTTTTTTTTTTTTTTTTTTTTTTTTTTTTTTTTTTTTTTTTTTTTTTTTTTTTTTTTTTTTTTTTTTTTTTTTTTTTTTTTTTTTTTTTTTTTTTTTTTTTTTTTTTTTTTTTTTTTTTTTTTTTTTTTTTTTTTTTTTTTTTTTTTTTTTTTTTTTTTTTTTTTTTTTTTTTTTTTTTTTTTTTTTTTTTTTTTTTTTTTTTTTTTTTTTTTTTTTTTTTTTTTTTTTTTTTTTTTTTTTTTTTTTTTTTTTTTTTTTTTTTTTTTTTTTTTTTTTTTTTTTTTTTTTTTTTTTTTTTTTTTTTTTTTTTTTTTTTTTTTTTTTTTTTTTTTTTTTTTTTTTTTTTTTTTTTTTTTTTTTTTTTTTTTTTTTTTTTTTTTTTTTTTTTTTTTTTTTTTTTTTTTTTTTTTTTTTTTTTTTTTTTTTTTTTTTTTTTTTTTTTTTTTTTTTTTTTTTTTTTTTTTTTTTTTTTTTTTTTTTTTTTTTTTTTTTTTTTTTTTTTTTTTTTTTTTTTTTTTTTTTTTTTTTTTTTTTTTTTTTTTTTTTTTTTTTTTTTTTTTTTTTTTTTTTTTTTTTTTTTTTTTTTTTTTTTTTTTTTTTTTTTTTTTTTTTTTTTTTTTTTTTTTTTTTTTTTTTTTTTTTTTTTTTTTTTTTTTTTTTTTTTTTTTTTTTTTTTTTTTTTTTTTTTTTTTTTTTTTTTTTTTTTTTTTTTTTTTTTTTTTTTTTTTTTTTTTTTTTTTTTTTTTTTTTTTTTTTTTTTTTTTTTTTTTTTTTTTTTTTTTTTTTTTTTTTTTTTTTTTTTTTTTTTTTTTTTTTTTTTTTTTTTTTTTTTTTTTTTTTTTTTTTTTTTTTTTTTTTTTTTTTTTTTTTTTTTTTTTTTTTTTTTTTTTTTTTTTTTTTTTTTTTTTTTTTTTTTTTTTTTTTTTTTTTTTTTTTTTTTTTTTTTTTTTTTTTTTTTTTTTTTTTTTTTTTTTTTTTTTTTTTTTTTTTTTTTTTTTTTTTTTTTTTTTTTTTTTTTTTTTTTTTTTTTTTTTTTTTTTTTTTTTTTTTTTTTTTTTTTTTTTTTTTTTTTTTTTTTTTTTTTTTTTTTTTTTTTTTTTTTTTTTTTTTTTTTTTTTTTTTTTTTTTTTGGTAAGTACTGCCCGTGCCAGCAGTCCCGCGCCGAACGAAAAGACTCCAAGCGAAAGCGGATAGTCCTCCGGAAAAGTCCCCTTGGCCGCGCAAGTAGTAGCTACGAGACACTGAAGCCTCTCCGCCAGCATCAACACCTCGTTCGTGCAACCTCGCGCCCCGTTGCCGAGTAGCAGAGCCACACGGCCGCCGCGTCGCAATTAGTACGCAGCTTCCACGACGGCAGCTCGCTCGAGAGTCGCGACCGCTCGCTGCAGTAGCCAGATGTAGTGGAGTACCCGGCGCCGGTGCCAGCGCCGTCTGCACGTCCAACGGCAGAGACAGGTGAACCGGTCTTCGAGCGTGAGTAGCTCGACGTAATGCCTCCGTGAACGCCATCACTGCCTTCGCCGCAGACGACACCTGAACGCTCAACGCAGTCACCGAGCGAGACATAGCGAGCACGTCGAGCGATAAGTCGCTGCCATCCTGAGCAGCTCGACGGCCCATGAAGCACTCGCAACCTCCCCGCTGATCAGAATGATCGGATTGCCCTGCGCGGCCGCACAGCTGAGTCCCGTCAGCGCGTTCGTCGCGCCAGGCCCGCCGATTGTCACGACCACGCCGGGCTTGCCAGTCGCCCATGCGTAGCCGTCCGCCGCTCGGCCGCCCGGCCTCATCCTTCGAGACGACCACCCGAACGCGCCCGCTGTGGCACAGCGCTTCGAGCAACGGCACCGCGGTTCCCCCGGTACCGTAAACACGACGTCAACACCTTCGAGCTCAATCAGCTCCGCCAACACATCCGCTACACGTTGCTCTTGCATCGCTACTCCAGGTTGAGGGGGCAGAAGCGCCTGCCGTCAGCCTGTAAAACAGCGAGCATGCCAATGCGCTGGCAAAAGCTCGTCTCGAAGGAAGTCCGCGTAGGAGCGTGGACGACTGCCGGCTAGCGTTGTGAGCGGAACGCCTTGACGTCGTGCGACGTCAAGTTGACGTTGCGGTGGAACGCGGCCGGGCAGGTTCTGACCCAGGGCATCGGTACCTGTCCAGTCGTGCTCGATGGAGCGCACCAAGTCGTGCCACGAAACGCTTTTCCGTGGAGCCGGGACGTGCGCAGACGCTGCAAGTGCGCTTGCAAGCGTAAACGGTGGACTATTCCCCTTCAGAATGTGTACGCGACCGAAGCGGCTGCAGAGCTGCCGGTCAGGGTCCCCGCGTCCATGTTCAGGGCGGGCGCGTCTTCGTCCTTCAGGGTAGCGCTGCCCAGCCCGCTTCGAGTCTCGAGCATCAGGCGCGCATTCCACTCGGGTCGGATGGCATACTCCAGCCCAAGCCGAGCGTGCAGCGCGAATGCAGCGCCAGAAAGCGAAACCGTCTCGTTCTTGGAGCCCGCTGCGGCCATCGGGTCGTCGACGCGCTTGCGCGCGCTGGTACCACCCAAACCCGCGCCGCCGATGAACGCCAAGCGACCTTCGAGGTATTCAGCGCCCTCGAACCCCATATCGTAGGTGACGAAGCTCTCTTTCTCACTACCGCTCAGCATGCCGAAGGAGGCGACGGACCAGACTTCGTCGAAGAAGGGGATAAAGCGCGACAGGTCGTAGCCGACGCGACCAGCTCCGCCGACCGCGAGCTTCGTATCCAGGTCACCATCCAAGTAGAAGAAAGCGACGTCCGGTTCGATACTGATTCTGGCGCCGTACATGGCGTACTCGGTCATGCGCGCGCCAGGGTCGGCTTCACCAGCGCGGAACTTCACGATGGACGGATCCTGCGCTCCAGTCTCGCCACCGGACCCCAGGCGGGTGATGCGAGCGAACCCCAGCTCTTCGGATTTGCTGGTATCGTCCACGCAGCTGCCGCCAGCTGGGTGGGCGATGTAGTAGTCACCGCGACGAGCGCCCTCGTACTTGCCCATGGTAATGCCCATTTCGACCTTGCCAGGCAGGTCGAGCAGACTCGAAAACAGACTCCAACCGCACATGCGCTTGGCTTCGAGCTGGACTTCGAGCGTTGCTCGCTCGGTGGCCTCTCTCAGGGCGCACTTTGCCAGCGCTTGCATCCCGGTAGCGCCGCGCGACACGTTGTCGTCCAGGCCAGAGCAGTACGGACCGCTGGACTGTCCGGTGCCTGGCGAGGGCTTTCCTTCCACCGAGAAGTCGAGGGTTGCGCCGCCGCAAGCGTTGAACGCCTTGGGTCCGCCGATAGACGGCAGCGGGCAGTCGGACGGAAGGCCTACCGAAACATGACGGTACAAGTCGCGCTCATTTCGCCAGGCAATTTCCCCGGCGCTGCGACTGAGCAAGCTGCGCAAGGACCCGCTGCTGCCCTCCAGGGTGCGGTAGTATACGTACCGGTCGGCGTGGCGCCGGTAGACTTCCAACCGCAAGTTCACGGTCACACCCACATCCCAAGCCATGTACGTGACCTCGTGCGACTTGCCCTTCTTGTCGGTGACCGTCTTCTTCTTCTTCACCTTGCTCCACGTCACCTTGCCCCGGTTCATGAAGGGGGCCACCAGCCAGTCGGCGCATGTGAGCGAGTAAGCTGCAAAGCGGTCGTCCGCGACGGCCGCCTGCGCCTGGGGCACGCTCAAATCTTGCTTTGCCTCGAGCTGCCCGTTCGGTGCGACTCGCGATAGCACCAAGTAGAGCCGCTTCATTGGCAAAACTGTCAGCAGCACCTCTCGTGCGTGTTCAAAAGGCTGAATTTGCTGGAACACCTGACGCGGCACCTCGATGCTCTTCTTGCCCCGCTGGACGATCTCGACCTCGGGTCCACTTTTGAGGCTGGCGTCTTCTGCGACGTCGAGCATCACCACCCGCTGACGCTGGTAGCTCGAGCTGTTGGCCCTGGGCTTCAGGGCACAGAAGTCGAGCGGAGCGATGCCGGTGTTGCGCACTTGCTCGCCCGCTCCACTCTCTGATTCGAGCGGTTGCTCTTCGCGCGCCTCGGTGGCTGTATCCTCAGCGTCGGGCTGGGCGTCCTCGCCCGTGCTCGTTTCACTCGCTGGCTCCACTTCATCCTTCAATCCGGCACTGGGCTCTGTAGCCGCATCGAAGGCGTCCCTCGCCGCGCTCTCGCCGGTGCCTGCATGGCCCGTATCAGCCTCGGCATTGCTCGAGGGTTCGGTCGCGCCCACCTCGCTAGACCCAGTGTCTGGAGCGGCCGAATCGACCTGCGCCAGCGCCCGTGGGCAGCCAAATATCCACGCTAGAACCGTAGCGATCCGAACGGCACGCGCGATCGCGCTGTGCCCTGAGTCATTCCTGGCACTCATGCATCACCCCATGCTGGGCCGAAGTTGTAGGTACGGTGTAGTTGGACGTATACCAATTGCGGTTGGCCAAATGAAAGCACGGCGTCCCTCGATCACCGTGTTGTCCCAACGTCGGAACGCCTGGGCTACCCGGTGCGCTCGCTCTCTCCGGTAAGTGTCCTGCTCGCCGCAAACAGAAGTCCCGTCGTTCGAGCGTTATACCTCATTCTGATCGTCGTTGGCGGCGAAAGCCCCCCGCCCATCGTGTTCGAGCCGTCCCGGCGTCGGGACGAATAGGTGTTCGTACGAGATGCGAGGCTGTGTGCGGGAAGGTTCGGCGCTTGGGCGCGTACGCACGGGGCACTAACACCCCTGGAGGTCTACAAAAATGAATTCCACTCGATGCTTCTCATGCCGTCCTTCGCTGCCTCACCGACTGCTCCGTGCGAGCGGTGGGTCATTGGCAGTGTCCCTGTTCCTGGCGACCGGCGTCGTGGCTGCGCAAGAAACCACCGCCGTCGCCACGCCAGGGTCAGCAGTCCCACCGCCCGCCATGGCTGGCTCCGAGCCGAGTCCTGCTTACGATGGCTCCGCGGCTGCGAACGAGAAGGCTGAAAGGCCCAAGAACGTGCGCGTCGAGCTGGGTGGCCGCGTCGGGTATGCTCTTCCATTCGGCAAGGTCGTCAAGGACCTAGAGCTCGGCGATCTGTTCACGGGTGCCGTCCCACTCCAGTTCGATGGATGGCTGCGGCTATTTCGCGCGACGTCCGTGGGGCTCTACGCTCAGATTGCCCCAGGAATCAGCGGCAAGGCGCTGGATGACTGCAACGATTGTTCGGTGTTGGGCTACCGTCTGGGGCTCCAGGTGGCACGGCACTTCAACCCAGGCGAGGTCTTCGACCCCTGGATTGGTGCAGGGATTGGCTACCAGGCAATCGTCGCTTCGACGAGGAGCACGACGAAAGGCATCACAGGCAGTGGCAACGTCGTCGACGTGGACGTTTCCTACGATCGAACGTTCACCGCCGCGCCCGAACTCCTAGTTCAGGCGGGACTGGACATCGGCGGCGAGCCGCTGAGCTTCGGCCCCTTCGTGGCTGCCTCGTGGGCGAGAGCCAGCAAGGTGAAGGACGAGGTGAATTGTACCTCCTTCAACTGTTCGGGAAGCGAAGTCAGCTACGAGGGCGACATTGACGGTGAGGTTCGAGCCTCTCAGTACTGGTTCATGTTTGGAATCAGAGGCAGCTATCTGCGCTGACGTCCCAAGAGCGTAGCCTTCGCGGTCGAGCCGATGCTCTTTTGACGCGTCGGTTCGACACTTTCGGGCTCTCGCCAACCGAATCACCTGGGCCGCATCGTGTTCCCTTCGCCCACAGTCCCGACGTCGGGGCAATCATTCTAGCTCTGGCCCATGGCTAGCACCGCGTCCAATGCTCCAGCTCGCGGAGCTCGTTCCGCGTGGTCCGAGGCCGAATCAGAGCAGGTCCAGCAGCTCCTGGACGGGCTGTTGGCTCATGGCGAAGGTCGCCTCCACGCCGCTGGCGCGCGCGAAGTAGCCGCTCATGTCGCGGAACGAGTGGGCCGCGCCGATGCGGATGAGCTTGTCGGTTCCTTCGGGGGGGGCAATGGCGACAATACGCAGGACGGGATCCGAAAAGCCTTCGCGTGCTATCGCGGCACCGGTATGCACCGCAAATTCCGGTCGCAGGTTTTCCAGGGCTTCCACGATGCGCTTGGCGTGGGCCGCGTCTACACTTGCGGTGTTCGCGACCCAGCTGTCGCCGCGCGCCGTGAGCAAGAGGCTGCGCTTGTGGGTGTCGAGGCGAATGCTGTGGAATGCACTCGGGTCGAACACGAACGCACGCCGGCTGATGACCGGCGTGGTGATGGCGCGCAGCGCCTGCGCCGAGAGCACGAAGACACCCGGGATGCGGCTCACCGAGGCGTAGGCGCCACCCGGCACCTCTTCGCCGACGCTCAGAGTGCGCACGCTCGGGCCGTTTTTGGACAGCGTCTCGACCGTCACCTCGATAGCAGGGTGGTCGAGTCCGAATGAGGTGTCGGGCGTGTCGCTGACCCAGCGTTCCGCCTTGAGGTCCCCAAGCGAGCTCACCAGCGAGCTCACCAGTGTCGCATCGAAGTCGAAGCCTTCGGGGCGTTCTAGGTGGTAGCTGCCGCCTTTCTGCACGATGCGCTGGCCAAGCTCGGGGGTGCGTACGCTCAACGACACCAGGTTCTTCTCGGAGAACTCGAAGACGCCGAGGCTCTTGCTCAGGGTAGCGTCCACTTGAAAAGCCCGCGCCGCATCCGGTGCAAGCAGGAGAACCAGCCCGTCCGATTGGCGACGAATGGCCAGGCGACCTTCCTCGTCCAATTTGCCCAGGTCGATCGACTCGTCGGCGGTTGTATCGGTCACTTCGCTGAGCCCAGTGACCGTGGCGGTTCCGCGGGGGGGCGCGAGGCCCAGCTCGGCCAGGTTCGGTTGCTGCACCACTTCGCCTTGGCTGTCGACGATGGTTTGAATGCGGCGGTTGCCGCGCTCGAGGTCCACCTTGGCTTCCACCGGCGCCTTGAGCGAAAAGTCTCCCTCGGTGCGCACCAACTCCAGACGCCCCAGAGGCCGCTGGATGACGAGACGTTCCACCGCGTCGGTCGAGAAGCTGAAAGGGGTGAAGTCGAGCAGACGCTCGGCTTTCATGGCCAGGCCGGCCATGACGGTGCCGGGCACGCAGCCCGCGAGTGGGTGGGGCCTGTCGCGAATCGCGACCACCTGGGCTGGGTCGCTCGGGCAGGTTCCGCCCACCCGCAGCTTCACGGAAGTCTTCGAGTCTTTGCCCCAGAGCTCGACGACGACCGCCTCGCCTTGCTCGAGCGCTGAGCGTGCCTGCTCCAGGTCGAGGAAGCGTTCCAGGTTCAAACGTGCCAGATGGAAGAAGACAGGGTCGAGCATTTCGCCGTCGACGTAGCGATTGTCGAGCATGCCGTCGAAGCGAAAGCGGTGCCCGTCGCGTACGATGCGCCGCGTGCCGCCAGCGCCCGTGAGCTCCAGGCGTGTTGTCTCCATGCGGCCGAAGGGCACCAGCGATCGACCCAAGAATTCGCGCTCGTCCGTGAGCAACGCTTTTACCAGAGGCTCCCGGACGATGCCGATCCCTTGCCCTTTGATGCCCTCGCCCGTGACTTCGAGGTAGGCAGCACCCGAGGGGGTACGGACGGACTTGCCGAGCAACAAGCGATAGCGAAGCGCCCCCATCTCGAGCGTCAGCGTCGCGCGCGGTCGCGCCAGGCCGAACTCCTCTCGCTTTACTTTTGCCGCATCGAGCTCATTGACCCACATAGCGAAGGACAGCGTACTGAGCAGCTGATCCAGCGCGGCCGCGTCGGCTTTGGCGTGGCCGCCGTCTGCTACCCTCCAGACCCGTTGTCCCCCGTCCGAGCCCTGCTTCGAGAGCGTCACGTTCGCCGACGAATTCTCGAGCGTCACGCTTTCGATCTGGTCCCGGCGCCAGGCTACCAGCACGTGGCCCTCGCGGCTTTCCACTTCGGAGCTGGTAACGGCCTGGCTCGTGTACATGACGACACCCACCAGCGCGAGAGCCAGTACCAGCAGCGCTCGGTCCACCCAGAGCTGCTTACCTGGCTTCATGTCGACCGCCTCTTCCGAGCTTTCGAGATCTCGCGCTGCTCCTTCTTCCTGCGGCGGACCAGCACGAAGCCGCCCATGAACGCCGCCGTCAGTGGCATGTAGAGCATGACGTACGTCAAGACATCGGTGAGCGAATCTTCGGTGAGACTGAGGCCGGCGGGGAACGATCGCTGCTTGGGTACGCTCACCAAGGCGGGACGCGCGGTGAGCCAAGAAAACGCATTTTCTACGAACAGCCGGTCGCCGATCAGCGTGGGGTCCCGCCAGTTGCGAGCCCAGGCTGGGTTGACAGCTCCGACCACGACCATGCGCCGTTTCTCTCCGCCCTTGGACTTCGCATCGGCCGGGGGCGAGTTCGACTCCGAGGCGAGCGCGACGTAGTAGGGGCCCGACTCGCTGTCCGAGAGCGGCACCAGCTGACGATCGCCCTTCTGCACCGAGCTCAAGTCATCCAGCGCGAAGGACTGCTTCGAGCTCACCAGAAGCGGCTTGGCGGGGCTACCTTCGCTGGTTCCCAGCGCCTGGGTCCCCACCACCAGGACCCGGAAGTCTACCTTGACCCCCGATCGGATCAATCCTTCGGTGACTGCGTGGCTTTCGGGCGTTGCCAGGAACGCTTCGCCGAACCCGTTCGGGAGCCTCAGCTCGGGGTCGCGCTCTATTACGAAGTTGTTCTGGAGCTCGACACCAGCGGCGCGCGCGACCGGTTCGAGCCCACTCTTGCCCAGACTTCCCGTTTGATCCACCAGGGGGTCGAGCATCAGGAGCACGCTGCCCCCGGAAAGAAAATAGGTTTTGAGCAACTCGGCCGCGCGGGCTCCTACCATGACTGCCGGACCGACGACCGCGACCGCCGCGCACGCTTCGAGCGCATCTGCCGCAGGGTTGGCCTTGCCCAGATCGACGGTTTCGACCTTGAAGTTCGAGGTTTCCAGCCGCATGCGTAGCTCAGCCAAACCTTGAGGGCCCACGTCGTCGATGGAGGCCTCCTGATGACCCGTGGTGAAGCATACCGTCAGCTGCTCGCCGCGGGTCACCTCCGCGATCCCCTCGGTCAGCGCCTTTTCCAGGCGGGGTTCGACGTTGCCTTCCGAGTCGAGCCCCATCAGGTCCTCCGGCGTGAGGAACCAGTGCTCGTTGCCGCGGGCGATGACGATGCTCGTGTCCGTCAGCACCTTGCCGTCCTGGCTCTTGCCGACGGCGATCCCGTACTTCTGTTGCAGCGCCAGAAACTGAGCGGGGTTGCGGTCGGGATCCACGAACGTCGTGTGGAGTTGTCGAGTGTGCGCCTGGTATTCCGCGAGCATGTGACGCACGTCAATCAAGAGGCGGTCGCTGCGGCTCAAGAACACCACCACGTCTACCGGTTCGGTGAGCGAGGCGAGAATCTCGCTAGTTGCAGCGGACAGGGTGAAGGCGCGGGCGTCGGTCCAGTCCCAGCGCTCGTAGAATCTGGCGCTGAGCACATTGACGTTGACCAGGATGACGCTTGCGGACAGCACACCCAGGGCGGACCAGAGGCGCGTGCCGCTCGGCGCGCGCGCTCGCAGCCTTTGCAGGCCCCGCTCGAGGCGTCTCAACCCTCGGTGTGCCACGAATCCACCACGCGAACGGCAAGAAATAGTGAGTAAACCACCAGCGAGGTGTCGAATACCAAGCGCCTGAGGTCCACGATGCCTTTGGAGAACTCCTCCATCTGTCCGGCCAGGGACACGTGCGCGCAGATTTCTCGAAGAGGGCCGGGGTCGAAGACGTACTCGCCGATACCCAGTACGAAGATGCCGAACTGCACCAGCACGGTCAGCATCATCGCCACCAGTTGGCTCTTCGTCATGCTGCTCATGAGCAAGCCGATGGCCAGGTAGCTCGAACCAATGGCGAAAATGCCGAGATAGCTCGCGCCGAGGGCGCCCCAGTCGACACTGCCCGTGCCGCGCAACAACACCGCATAAAGGACGGTCGGTAGCCAAATGACGACGTAGGTGCTCAGCGTGGCCAGATACTTGCCCAGGACCACGCCCAGCGGTGTCACGGGCGCGGTGAGCAGGGTTTCTATGGTACCGCTTCGGCGCTCTTCCGCGAACAGGCGCATGCAGAGCGCGGGGCACAGGAGCAGCAGCGTGACCGAGATGAGCACCGACTGCTGTCCGAAGTACGCCTGGAGCGGGCCCGTATCCAACGAAAGGTCCGTCAGGTTCGAGAAGTGTCGTACGATGTTGTAAAAGATGCCGCCCTGTAGAAGCAGGAAGACCACCAAGAGCACCCAGGCCAGCGGTGTGACCCACAGGGAGAGCATCTCACGGCGATAGACCGCAGAGACCCCTCTCATTCGGGCGTCTCCGAACGCTGGGCACCTGCTACGGCATCCGTCAACTGCGAGAACACGTCTTCGAGTCGGGCCTTTTCACGGGTGAGCCCTCGAACTCCGAGCCCCGCCTCCACCAGGGCGCGTGTGATTGCTTCGAAAGCCTCGCTGCCCCGACCGACTGCCAGGTGCAGACGTACCTTCTTGATCGAGCCGTTCGAGCTCAACGTCGTGTGTCGCTCGATTTCGTCCAGTCGGGTGAATACGCCGTTGGCGCGATCCTCGGGGTCGGAGAGCTCGAGCAGCGCTCTTTGCTGTTCGTCCCGGAGCTCCGAGAGCGGTCCTTCGAGCACCAGCTTGCCCTGATGGATCACCAGCGCCCTGTCACAAGTGGCCTCCACCTCCGACAGGATGTGGGTCGACAGCAAGATGGTGTGGTTTTCTCCAAGTTCCTTCAACAGACGCCGCACCTCTTTGATCTGGTTGGGGTCCAGCCCGGCCGTGGGCTCGTCCAGAATCAAGAGTGGCGGGTCGGCGACCAGCGCGTCGGCGAGCGCCACGCGCTGCCGATAGCCCTTGGACAGGGTCCCGATCAAACGCTCTCGCATCTCCGTGACGCCGGCCTGGGTCATGGCGCGTTCGACCATCGAACGCACGCTCTTGCGGCCGACCTGCTTGATACGAGCACGGAAGGTCATGTATTCCACGACACGCATTTCCGGGTACAGCGGCGCCGTCTCGGGCATGTAGCCGATGCTTTGTCTGGCCAGCATCGGCTCCTGGCTGACATCGTGATCGGCGACGCACACTCGGCCCGAGCTTGCTCCGATGAAACCGGTGATAATGCGCAGGGTCGTCGACTTGCCTGCCCCGTTCGGTCCCACGAACCCGACTACCTCGCCGCGACCGACGGAGAACGACACTCCGGAGAGCGCCTTGACGGCGCCGTAGTTCTTGGTGAGCTGTTCGACCTCTATCACGCGGACCTGGAGAGTAACTCTTGGAAACGCGGGCAGCCGGCTAGAGCGGGGCTATACACTCGCGAGTACTTCTTGGAGTCAGCGCCTGCCAAATCAGCCGGGCAGAGACTCGGCTCACGCGCGCGGCTGGGGCGGCTCGTCGTCTTCCTCGAGAATCGCGCCGTGGCACTTCTTGAACTTCAGCCCGGAGCCGCAGGGGCACAAGTCGTTGCGCCCCACTTTGGGTTCCTGCCGCACGGAAGGGCGCTGAGGCGCGGGCATCTGGGCTGCCTGCGCCCTGAGCTGGTCGAGATCGGGGCCGCCGGCTTCGGGTGCTCCTTCACCGGGATGGCGCGCCACGGCCTGATCGAGCTCCGCTTGATGGCGCGCTTCGGCTTCATGCTCGAGCTCGGCGATCTCTCTCTGATCGTGGATCTGAACCTCGAAGAGCTTGGCCAGGACACCGCCGGACACCTTGGCCATCATATTTACGAAGAGGTTGTAGCCCTCCTTCTTGTATTCGTTCTTGGGGTCTCGCTGACCGTAGCCACGCAGTCCGATTCCGTCGCGCAGATGCTCCATGTTCGAGAGGTGGTCCACCCAAGACTCGTCGATGGTCTCGAGATAGATGTGACGGAAGACGCGCAGCACCAGGTCCACGCCCAGCTCCTGCTCTTTTCTCAAATAGACCTTCTCGGCTCGGCTGTAGAGCTCGCGAACCAACGTTTCGGCGTCGCCTAGTTCGTCGACCTCCTTGTCGAGCTTGGTCAAGAAGTGCTCTTCGAAGGCGTCGTGGATGCTTGGCCAGTCCCAGTCCTCGGGAGGCTTGTTCTCCGGGCAACTTTCCTCGATCACGGCACCGATCACGCGATCGATCAGGTCCAGCAAGCGTTCACGCTGCTCGGTGAGGCCAGCGGCCACCAGTTCGATCAGCTCGTCATAGACCGAAACGGGCGAGCGCTTGCGTCGCTCTTCCAGGTCGAGCTTCACGCCCCAGAGTTGGTAGACCTCGCGCTGGAGCGACTCGAGCTCCACCAGGTTCTTGCACTGCTTCAGCTCTTTGCGCAGCGGTGGCCGCGGTTTGCCGTCCTTGTCGACGCTATGGGGGGGCTCCTCGCAGAACATGCTCACCAGCTGGGCTACCAGCGGCTTGGCCTCTTTCTTGACCGTTTCATCGACGGGGATCTTGCGGGGTTTTCCGGTCGGTTTGCCCAGCTCGTCGACCTCTTCGGGCTCGTAGCGGCCGAGCAGCAGCGCCTGGCGCAGGGTGTAGACCGTCTTGCGCTGGGCATTCATCACGTCGTCGTACTCGAGCAAGTTCTTGCGGATGTCGAAGTTGCGCTCCTCGACCTTGCGCTGGGCATTCTCTACGCTCTTGGTCACCCAGGGGTGCTCGATGGGCTCGTCGTCGGGCATGCCCATGCGGTCCATCAGGTTCTTGACTCGATCCCCCGCGAAGATACGCATCAGGTCATCTTCCAGCGAGAGGTAGAAACGACTGGAGCCGGGGTCGCCCTGACGACCCGCGCGTCCGCGCAGCTGGTTGTCGATGCGCCTTGACTCGTGACGTTCGGTGCCCAGAATGTGCAGGCCGCCGAGGTCGATCACCGCGTCGTGCTCCTTTTTGCACTTTCTTTCGAAGGATTCGACTTCCTTGGCGAATTCCTCCGGTTCGAGATCGGGGTCGCGGCCGTTCTCCTTGAAATCCCAGCGCGCGAGCATCTCCGGGTTCCCGCCGAGCATGATATCGGTGCCGCGCCCGGCCATGTTGGTCGATACAGTGATGGCACCTCGCCGCCCCGCCTGAGCGACCACATAGGCTTCGTTCTCGTGATGCTTGGCGTTGAGCACGAAGTGGTCGACCTTCTTCTTCTTCAGAATTCGGCTGATCGCTCCGCTTTTTTCGACGCTGGTCGTGCCTACCAGGACCGGGCGCCCCTGCTCGTGCATTTCGAGGAGCTCCTGGATCACGGCAGTGAACTTCTCTCGCTCCGTCTTGTAGACGATGTCCTGATGATCCGCGCGGACCATGGGCTTGTTGGTGGGGATGGCCACCACGTCGAGCTTGTAGGTCGAGTTGAACTCCTGCGCTTCGGTCTCGGCGGTGCCCGTCATGCCCGCCAGTTTGTTGTATAGACGGAACAGGTTCTGGAAGGTGATGGTCGCCATGGTGCGACTCTCTTCCTGGATGCGCACGTTTTCCTTGGCTTCGACCGCTTGGTGCAAGCCGTCGCTCCAGCGCCGACCGGCCAGCACTCGGCCGGTGAACTCGTCGATGATCATCACGCGACCATCCGCGGAAACCATGTAGTGCTGGTCGCGCTTGTACAGGGCGTGCGCCCTCACCAGCTGGTTCAAGATGTGCAGTGTCTGAATTGCCTCCGGGTCGTACAGGTTGCGAACTCCGATGGATTTTTGCACGAATTCGACACCGTCGTCCGTGAGGGTTGCGCTGAAGCCTTTCTCGTCCACCACGAAGTGCTCGTCCTTGCGCAGTCGCGCCACCACCTCGTTGAGCGTCCGATACTTCTCGCTGGCGGCCTCCGCGGGGCCGCTGATGATGAGCGGCGTACGTGCTTCGTCGATCAAGATCGAGTCGACTTCGTCCACAATCGCGTAGTTCAGGCGGCGTTGCGCGTAATCGAGCGCCGAGAACTTCATGTTGTCGCGTAGATAGTCGAAGCCGAATTCGTTATTCTGCCCGTAGCAGATGTCGCACTTGTATGCGTTGCGCTTCTCACTATCCGGCTGTTGGTTGACAATCACGCCGACGCTGAGGCCCATGAAATTGTAGAGCTTACCCATCCACTCGGCGTCGCGGCGGGCCAGGTAGTCGTTGACCGTGACCAGATGGGCTCCCTTACCCTCGAGCGCGTTCAAGTAGATGGCCAGGGTGGCGACGAGCGTCTTGCCTTCGCCCGTCTTCATCTCGGCGATCTTGCCCTGGTGCAGCACCATCCCACCCATCAGCTGCACGTCGTAGTGGCGCATCTTCAGCGCTCGCCAGCCCGCTTCCCTGCAAACGGCGAAGGCTTCGGGTAGCAGGTCGTCGAGACTCGCCCCGTTGTCCAGCTTCTCCTTGAACTCGGGAGTCTTGGCTTGCAGCTCGGCGTCGCTGAGCTTCTTGATCGAGCTCTCGAGATTGTTGATCTGTTGCACGAGCGGCCGCATCTTTCTCACGGCTCGTTCATTGGAGGTTCCAAACAGTTTCTTTGCGGCCCAGGTCAGCATATTTTCGCCTGTCTCAAATGGCTCGGACCCCGTGGCTCCAGGGTTCGTGAATCGACGGCGACGGCCGACGAGTCGAAGCGGGAAGCTAATGCCTCAGCGCCGGCCTTGCCAGCACCTGACACCCAGAAAATTGTAGCGATCGACGCTGGACATTCCAGCACCAGTGTCGCCAACCCCGGCTGATAGAACCGCTGGTCAGCCGAGCGAACAGCCTCAAAGGCCAGGGTATTCCCGTCGATCAGCTTGGATCCCCAATGTTTGGGCACCCCGGGGTGTCTGGCAGGGGCCAGTCGCAACAGGCCTCCCCCAACGCCAGGAAAAAATGCCGGCAGCGGGGGAGCTGACGGGTGCTCGGGACGTAGACCCGATCGCACGCCCCAGCGATTGGGCAGTGGGTGTTTCTTGGAGAACTCGGGATGGCCATGACTGTGACCGTAGAAGAAGGCACTGCCCAGAAGCGGCGGTTGGAACGAAAGGTGCGGCGTCACGAGAGCCGCCGACGCGCGATCCTCGACGCCGCGCGCGTCATTCTGGCTCGAGAAGGTATCCAGAACTTCAGCGTGAACGCAGTGGCTGGTGCGGCGGACGTCAGCAAGCCGGCGGTGTACTACTACTTCGATTCCAAGGAGGAGCTCATCTACGAGCTGGCGGTGGATGCCGAGATTGAGGAAGCGAAGAAGATCGACGAGGCGTTGGCCAGCGATTCCGGGGGTATCGGAGCACTGGAATCCTTGCTCAGAGCCTACGTGGTGCACTACTTGAATGACCTCGACAAGTTCCGGCTGCGTTACGTGTGGCCCCAGGTGCTGGGCATCAGCAGTCGCCTTTTGGAAGCAGAAAGTCATCGCCGCACCCGCGAAGTCGATGCACTGGTGGGCAAGCGCCTCGAGCGCGACCAGACACTGGGCAAGGTTGTCGTCGATGTCGATGCCGCCCAGGCCACCCGTCTGGCTCGTGTCATCGCCCACGGCATCGTCGCCCAGGCCTGCCACACCGCCAGTGCCTCGGGCGACTTGCAGATCAATGCGCTTGCCCTGTGCCGGGCCGCGTGCGACCAGCTCAAGCGCTACGGCAGTCGAGCCTGAAGACCGGACACGCCACTCACTTTTCGGGCCTGGCTACCGCGTGGGGCCGAGAGTCTGAAGCCAGGAGTTCGCGGAAGGAACATCCCAGAAGGCACGGAGCTTCTGACGGCTTGCCAGGGCCATGGCCGAGACCACCATGTGCCAGAGCGCCTTGTCCGTGACCACGGCGACTCCTTCGATCCGACTCTTGTTGCGTCGGTTCCAGTCCACGAAATAGCTGCGCGCTTCGGAAGCGTAGTCGAGCATGCGGCGAGCGTCGATCAGCAACCTTTGGCGACCTTGCTGGAGGCTCAGCTCCGACGCGGCCAGTGCTTTCGCCAGATCGACACGGGTCAGGTAGCCGCTGAGTGTAATGGTCGTCTGAGAAATGCCGGCCCCCCGTTTCGATGTGCCCCTGCCGCCCACG
The DNA here is from genome assembly GCA_963809955.1 of uncultured delta proteobacterium. Taxonomy (GTDB): domain Bacteria; phylum Myxococcota_A; class Polyangia; order Polyangiales; family Polyangiaceae; genus JAICQQ01. The sequence goes on along the minus strand of CAWELQ010000017.1, from coordinate 688,701 downwards.
GCAAGGGCGGAACCCCCATCAGCAGGATTCATCGAGGTCACTGTATTCAAGGTATCACGGCCTGGTGCGAAAGCCGCTCCGAAGTCGCTCACTGGAGCCTCGTGCGGCGTTTTTCGCGGTGGGTAGCCCGGTTGCGCTAGCGCTGTGACCAGTGCGTGCCCAGCCCAGCTCGACTCCCGACCTGCCACGTTGCACACACGCACATACGCTGGAGGTGAACTATCAACGTGCTCATGGCGTGACTTCTGTGCTCGAGTTACGGAGCCGGTCGATGCCGACCTGACCGTGAGCACTTGCCGGCCTCGTCATTCGTTCCGAGCCTCGCGCTGTTTGCGTTGCTCGAGTCGGTACTGTTGACGGCTCTCTCCTTCGGCGAAGCGACGCCGTTCGTCGTCGCTTTCGAGCAGCAGGTCTGGAACTGGACAGGGTCTGTCGTCTTCTCCGAGCGCCACGAAGACCAGGTAGGCCGAGTTGGTGTGTGTCGTCTCGCCGGTGATGGGATTCTCCGCGGAGACCTTGACGCCTACCTCGATGGACGTGCGCCCCACGTAGGTGACCCTGGCGGTGCAGCTCACCAGCTCCCCGACCTCGACGCGATCGCGAAATGTCATCGAGTCGATTGCCACGGTGACGCAAGGACGCTGCGCGTGGCGCATGGCGCTGATGGCCGCGGTCTCGTCCACCATCCGCATGATGACCCCCCCGTGCACGTGACCGAGCGCGTTGGCGTGGTAGGGCATCATCAGCTGTGTCAGCGTGAGTTTGGACGCCGAGGTCGGTTTCGGGGACTTTTCAATCATTTCCGTACGCTACCCGGGTTTTGATTCGCATGCTACGCTGGCGCCGCCGCCAGGGGACGGTGCGCAGCCCTCTGCATGGATCTCCTTTACTTCATCATACTCGTCAGCTCGCTGATCTTCGTTCACGAACTCGGGCACTTCATGTTCGCCAAGGCGTTCGGCGTGAAGGTGCTCACCTTCAGTCTGGGCTTCGGACCGAAGGTGTTGAGGCTCAGAGGCCGGGAGACCGAGTATTGCATCTCGCTTTTGCCGCTCGGTGGTTATGTGAAGATGCTCGAGTCGTCGAAGAGCGATTACGTACCGCCCGAAGACCGGCAGCGCACCTTCGAGAGCCTGGCCCTCTACAAGCGCCTGCTGGTGGTGTTGGCAGGCCCGGTGATGAACCTGGTGTTCCCCGTATTGCTCTACTTTTCGGTGTTCGTTACCGCCGGGCCCTTCTTGCCGCCGACTGTGGGCGTGGTACTCCCGGGCTACCCTGCCGATGGCAAGCTCAAACCCGGCGATCGCATCATGGCGGTCAACGGGGAAGAGATCGGCACCTTCGACGAACTGAAGCGCATCGTTGCCAAGCACCCGGGCCAGCCGGTCACCTTCAAAGTCTTCCGCGACAACAAGCATGTCGATGTGGAGGTGGTGGCCAACGACACCGTGCGCAATCTGCAGCTGGACATCGTCGAGCACGTGGGTGAGGTGGGCATCCAGCCGCGTGCTCCGGCCCCCGTGGTCGGCGTTCCCGACCCGGATTCACCCGCTTATCGAGCGGGTTTGCGCACCTTCGACGTGATCACGCACGTGGCCGGTAAAGAGGTCAAGCGGTTCATGGACCTGGACAAGGCCTTCGCCGACAACCGCGGCGTGACGGTGCCGGTGACCTATTTGAGGCCGGTGCCGGTGGAGGGCGCGCTGCAGGTCCAACCAACCGACTCGGGGGGGCTCGTCAACATGGCGGTCTTCGAATCGGGCGTCGTCGCCCTGACACCCGCGCCGGAGGGTTCGACACTGCTCGAACGTGTCGGCATCGAAAGCGCCGACCTGTACGTGGCGCACGTGCCCAAGGATACCTACCTGTATAACGCAGGCTTGCGCCCGGGCGCGCGCATCCTGACGCTGGACGGTGAGGAGCTCGCGGCGTGGTCGGTATTCCACCAGAAGCTCGACGCGGACAAGGATGAGCCTCACACCATCGAGTACCTGTCGGCGCGCGACGGTCGCAAGAGCACCGGTCGCTTCACGATTCGACGCGAGGATTTCACGAACGAAAATGGGCAGCGCAGCAGGCGCTACGTGCTGCCCTGTGGGGACTGGGCCACGCGTGTCGCCAAGGGTCTCTCCAATTGTTATACGGGCTCGGCGCAGCAGTGGCTGCCGCTGGCGCCGGAGGAGCGGGTCGCGCACCCCACGCCGATTCGCTATGCCTTCGAAAAGGCCTGGCAGGAAACCGTCAATGTGACGCGCTTCGTCGTGATTTCGATGGTGCGCCTGGCGCAGGGCCGCATCAGCATTCGGAATCTCTCGGGTCCCATCACGATTTACGAGCTGGCCGGGGAGGCCGGGCGTCGGGGTGTCGACTACTTCATCTGGGTCACGGCGCTCATCAGCATCAACTTGGGCCTCTTGAACCTGCTCCCGATCCCCGTGCTGGATGGTGGGCACATCATGTTCTTCGTGCTCGAAGGGGTGATGCGTCGCCCGGTGCCGATGCGCCTGCGCGAGCTGGCCCATATCATGGGGATGGCCGTTTTGCTCGCGCTGATCGTCGTGGCCTTCAAGAACGACGTGCAGCGAAAGTGGGAAGCCATTACCGGGCAGATGAGCGAGCTGTTGGGTTAGATTGGGACTCGTCCGGAAATACCCGGGGCATTCGGCTGCCGGTGGATCCTAGCCGGCGGCGTTGCTCGCCGTTCGAATACTGCATATGCTCGACTCCTCGCGCCTTGCCGGCGAGGCGCCTCGGCGCACTCGGTGGCTCCATGAATTTCGGACGAGCCCTTAGCCACACGATGCCAGCCCACAGCAAACGAGCGCCGACCCCCGCGCCCACAGCTCGCAGCATCGCAGCGTTGGTCGTGGAGCGCGTGTTGAAAGACGCCGCCTACCTGAGTCGGGCCCTGGACGCGGAACTCCAGCGTCACCCCCAGCTGGAAGCTCGCGAGCGCGCACTGGCGGCCGAGCTCAGCTACGGGAGCATTCGATGCCACGGAATGCTCGTTGCGGAGCTCTCTCGCCACGCGAAAAAGAGGTTGCCGAACAGCGACCCGGAGCTACTTTCCTGGCTATTGATAGCCGCCTACCAGGTGCTACTGCTCGACCGAGTGCCGGAGTCCGCGGCGGTGAACGCCGCGGTCAGCGCCGTGCGGCGAAGACGTGGGACCAAGGTGGCCGGGTTCGCCAACGCTCTCCTGCGCAACCTGTGCCGAGAGCAGCGCGAGGTTTCACGCGAGTCGGCCGTGAACGAGAGCGTGCCCCAGTGGTTGCGCGCGCGCCTTGCGCGGGATTACGGAGAAGCGGAGCTCTCCACCCTGGTCGGCGCGCTGGGCGAGCCCGCGCCCCTGACGGCGCGCCGCGTGGGCTCGGAGGCCTTGCCGACCGAGTGGGCTTCACTGAAACCCTGCCGCTTTGCCCCTCGCGCGTTCGAGCTCCCCACGGGGCTGCCCACCATCGAGCGGGGCTCGGGCGGCTGGGTCGTTCAAGAGGAGGGGGCTCAACTCATCGGCTGGGCGCTCGGGGCGCGACCCGGTGAGCGCATTCTCGACGCTTGTGCGGGACGCGGGGCGAAGACATCGCTCGTCTGGGAAGCGATGCAGCAAACCGGCGTGCTCTGGGCGGCCGATGTGCACCCTCACAAGCTCGATACCCTGCGCCGTGAATTCGAGCGACTGGGCCTGGCCGAGCCCCGGGTCTGTTCGGTCGATTGGACGCTGGGTCAAGGCGAAGTACCGGCCGGATTCGATCGCGTGTTGGTGGACGCGCCCTGTACCGGAACGGGCACGCTCAGAAGGCGCCCGGAGCTGATGTTGCGCCTCCGTCCCGAGGACCCCGCGCGCATGGCGCGCCTCCAGGAGGCTATCGTTCGCTCGGCCGCGACACGGCTCGCGCCCGGCGGGCGATTCGTGTACGCCGTCTGCAGTGTGCTTCGCGAGGAGGGCGAGGCGGTCGTCGCCAGCGTCTCGGACATCCTGGAGCCGGTGCCCTTCGATTCCCCTGTCATCGAGCGTGTCCAGTCGGGGCACCCGACCACCCTCAGGCTGCTGCCTTGGGCGCACGGCACGGACGGCTACTTCCTGGCGAGCCTCCGGCTGAAATAGTGCACCGCCTCCATTGAGTTGGTGGGTCGATTTCGCCGGCCCAGTTGGGTGTGGGCGGATGGTCGGGGCGCCGTTTTCTGGGGCGCCGAGCGGACCCTTCCAATGCCGCCCCCTCGGGTTTCGGGGCGACCTCCCCCCCAATGCTTGCGGGGGCTTGCCTTCGCCCGAAAAGCGCGACAAACGTCAGGCCCATGGCAGAGCTGTCCCTCAGGGGAGTTTTCACTGCGATCGTGACGCCGTTCGACGACGACGCCCGGGCGATCGACTACGATTCCTATCAAAATCTCCTGGAGATGCAGGTCAAGGCGGGGGTCGCGGGCATCGTGCCCTGCGGCACGACCGGGGAGACACCCACGTTGAGCGGCGCGGAGCAGCTCGCGCTCATTCGCTTCACGCAGCAGTCCCTTCAGGGCAAGCTGCCAGTGATTGCCGGCACTGGATCGAACAGTACTCAGAAGACAATCGAGGCGTCGAAGGCAGCGCTCGAGGCAGGCGCGGACGCCATCATGATCATGATGCCTTATTACAACAAGCCCAACCAGGCGGGCATGCTGCGCCACATCGAGCTGGTGTCGCGCGCGGTGGAAGCGCCCGTCGTGCTCTACAACATCCCTTCACGCAGCATCGTGGAGCTCAGTGTCAAGAGCACGTTGACGGCCCTTGCGTCATGCCCCAACGTTGTCGCAGTGAAAGATGCCACGGGTAAGTTGAACTATTGCCAGAGCTTGCTCAGCCAGGCACGAGATCGCGTCAGCCTGCTCAGTGGTGACGACCTGCTCACGCTGCCCATGCTGGCCGCCGGTGCCCAAGGAGTGATCAGCGTGGCCAGCAACCTGTATCCCAACGCCGTCGTGAAGGTGATCGAGGCCGCGCTGCAGGGCGACTTCGCGACCGCCCGCGAACGGCATTTCAGGCTCCTGCCGGTCTTCAAGGCGCTGTTCGATGAACCGAACCCTGCGCCCATCAAGGCGGCCATGGCCCTGAAGGGTTGGGTCCGCCCGAGTGTGCGCCCGCCGATCGTCGAGGTGAGTCGAGAGTGTCGAGAGCGCCTGGAAGGGGTCATGCGGCAATTCGAGGAAGCGAGCGAAGCATGAAGCTCGCGGTCTTTGGCGCCACGGGGCGCATGGGGCTGGCCGTGACACGCCTGGCTCGGCAGGCAGGCGACATCCAGCTGGTGGGCGCAGTGAGCGCCAGTTCCGACCCGCATCTCGGTCGCGACGTCGGGGAGCTCGCTGGAGCGGGCAACCTGGGCGTCTCGGTGGGGGCGGATGTCGGGGCGGGCCTGCTCGGCGCAGAGGTGGTGATCGATTTTTCCACGGCCAAGGCGATGGTTCCCTTGCTCAATGCGGCCGCCAAGCAAGGCTGCGCCGTGGTGAGCGGTACCACCAATCTCGGAGAGGGCGAGCTGGTGCAGCTCAGAAAGGCTGCCGAAAAAGTTCCCGTGCTCTGGGCGCCCAACATGAGTCGCGGGGTTCAGGTGCTGGCCGAGATCGTCACGCAAGCGGTCCAGCGTCTCGGGCTCGAGTTCGACGTCGAAATCGTCGAGATGCACCACCGTCGCAAGGTAGACTCACCGAGCGGCACGGCCAAGCGCCTGGCCCGCGCCGTGCATGAAGCGCGTCCAGGTCTGCGCGAGGTTTACGGTCGCGAGGGCGAAGTCGGGGCGCGCAGCTCCGAAGAAATGGCCGTGTATGGGCTGCGCGGCGGCGACGTGGTCGGCGACCACACGGTACACCTGCTCGGGCCTTGCGAGCGTCTCGAGCTTACCCATCGGGCCACCAATCGCGACGTATTTGCCACCGGCGCCCTCAGCGCGGCCCGTTACGTGCTGGGGCGGGCGCCCGGCCTCTACAGCATCGCCGACATGCTGGGTGGCTAGTTCCGTACTGCCGAGCGTGTGGCGACGAGCCCGGCGCCCGGAGACTTCGCGCCGCGTATGGGAGGGCTCATGAAGTGGGTCACCACGTCAGCCATCTCGAGCCGAGGCCAGCGGCGCTGACGGTGTCGTCGCCGCTGGCCGTTGCATTCGGAAGCGCGACGTTCGAAGCAGACCGTCTGCTGCCGAGCTCTCACGGAAGCTTCGCCAACGCCTCCGCCAGCAGATCGAACACCAAGCGAATGCGTCGGCTAGTGTGCAGCTCGCGGTGGGTGCACAGCCAGTAGGGCACGACAAAAGGTGGGAGCTCTGGCAAGATCTGCTCCACCTCGGGAGTGGATTCGGCTATCTCCTCGAGGTTTGCGCCCACGCCCAGTCCACGCTTGACCAGTTCCCAGCAGACGATGTGGCTATCGCTGCTCAGCTTGAAGTTCTCCAGCTCGACCGGAAGGCCCCAGGAGTGCAGCACCTGAAGGAAGCGAGGGTTGTTGTCGGCACCAACGAACACGGCGCTCGAAAGATCGTCGGCGGTTCGTGGTCGTCCGTGGCGTCGGATCCAGCTCGTGCTGGCGTATAGGCGTACCCGAGACTCCTTGATCTTCTTGGCGTACAGATCGGGTTGGTCCGGGCGCACGTGTCGAATGGCGATGTCTGCTTCACGACGCCTGAGGTCCCGCACCTGATTGGACACCACCAGCTCGATCTCTATTTCCGGGTACTGCTCGCGCAGCTGTTCGATGATGGGCGGCAGCACATAGGCGGAAAGGCCTTCCCCCGACGTGATGCGCACCTGACCGTAGATGGCTTGTGAACGTCCGGAAGCGTTGAGCGACACCAGACCCGCGGCCTCTCCCATCGCCCGCACGTGCTCGAGCAAGCTGCTTCCGGTCTCGGTGAGAACGAGCTGCTTGCCGACGCGCTCGAAAAGCGTCACCCCCAGATGTTTCTCGAGGGCCGCCACCTGGCGACTGAGGGTGGGCTGAGTCTGTTTCAGTTCCCGTGCCGCAGCCGAGAGGGAGCCTTCCAATGCGGTGGCGAGGAAGGCCCTTGCCTGGTTCCAATCGAAGTCGATGGCTCCCCAGTTCATACGAATTCGTATATGGGTACCCCATATTTCGGTCGATGACTATTGATCTGCGCATGATTAAGCTGGCTACAAGAGGAGTAGGACATGAACGCCCCCGCCGCCGTCGACGCTCGATTCTGGGATCGCCTCGCGCCCAAGTACGCCAAGAAGCCCGTACCGGACGAACAGGCATATCGTCGGACGCTGGAGCGAGTGCGTGCTCACTTGACCACTGACGCTCGAGTTCTCGAGGTCGGTTGCGGCACGGGCACCACCGCCCTAAAGCTGGGGCCTTACGCCAAGGAGTTCGTCGCCAGCGACCTCTCGGGGCAGATGATCTCGATCGCTTGCGAAAAGGCCCGCGTCGCTGGCAGTGAAAATGTGCGCTTCAAGACCGGTACCCTCGACGATGTGACGCTTGGTCTCGAGTCCTTCGATGTGGTCCTGGCGTTCAACCTGCTGCACCTCTTGGCGGACGTCCCGGCTGCGATTCAGCGCGTCGGAGAACTCGTCAAGCCTCGGGGCCTGTTCATCTCGAAAACGCCTTGCGTCGGAGAAGACGGCCTGCTCATTCGTGGGATCATTCCGCTGCTGCGCGTCCTCGGAAAGGCCCCGTTCGTCAACTACGTCAAGAAGGATTCATTGTGCGCGAGCATCGCCGATGCGGGGTTCGAAATCATCGAGACCGGACTCTACCCGGCGAAAAGTCACAGCCTGTTCGTGGTCGGTCGGAAGACTTAGGGCCCCGGCGGAACCGTCACTAGTCAGCGTGGGGATTGAGGCCCCTGGTTCTTCGGTCGCCTGAGAAGAGGCCGGGCGGCTACCAGAGGTCGTTGCCGAGTTCGGCGCTGAAGTTGCCCGTAGGCGGCGGCCGAGGAAGGTCTAGGCCAGTGGCAGCATCACGTGCTGTTGGAAGGCAGCGCGTTCACGGAGCCGCTCATACCAGCCACGGAGCTTCGGATACGGCGGATGCTCGATGGGCAGAGCGTACCAACGGTGGGTCATGGCCCCCAGCGGGATGTCTCCCACACTGAGGCGCTCACCCGCGACGAACGCATGGCCCAGGCTACGTTCTACGACACCGAACAACCGAGCGCATTCGGCCGCGCCCTTTAGAACCAAGTCGTCGTCGCGATCCGTGTCGGCAGTGCGCACGAGCTGGATGTACATGTCCTTCATGGCCGGGGCCAAGCTCGAGAGCTGCCAGTCCATCCACCTCTCCGCAAGAGCGCGTGTTCGCGCGTCTTCGGGCCACAGACCGCCCGGGTCGTGCGTAGCCGCGAGGTAGCGAACGATGCTGTTGCTCTCCCAGAGCACGAAGTCCTCCTGCTCGAGCGTAGGGATGAGCCCATTGGGGTTCAGCTCCAGAAACCACGGCTCCCTGTTCTTGCCGAATGCGAGCCCCGCATCGACCCGCTCGTACTCGAGCCCCAGCTCGCCCAGCGTCCACATCACCTTCTGCACGTTGACCGAGCTCCGCCTGCCCCAGATTCTCAGCATTGCCATCACCTTCTGTTTCGCGTCCGCGCTCCGCGTCTCCTTACCGGCCCGAGGCCGCGCCGGCTCGGGCGCGACCAGGCTGCGATCCAGCCCGCCGACGAACGGTCGCCGTGGGCGAACCGTTGGGCCTAGCCTTCGCTGGACTGCTTGGCTTTGGTCGAGCTAGCTGTTGCCCCAGAGGCCTTCTTCTTTTTTGTCTTGGACTTGCCGGAGGTGCGCTTGCTACTCGAGGGCTTGTTGCTCGTCGACGCCGAGCTTTTCGAAGAGCTTGGTTTTCTTGCCTTCGCGGGCGCCCGGCTCCTCTCACTGTCGTCCTCGTCCTCGTCCTCGTCCTCGCCGTCCTCGTCCTCGTCGAACTCGCTGTCCACGTCGGGGTCGTGGAGCTTGCGACTCTTTGGCTTGCTGCGGCTCTTGCGCCGGTAGTTCTCGTCCTCGTCCTCGTCCTCGTCCTCGTCCTCGTCGTCCTCGTCCTCGTCGTGCTCGTAGTCCTCGTCCTCGTCCTCGTCCTCGTAGTCCTCATCACTCGGCCACCCGACGGGCTTGCGTGTCTTGAGTGACCAGCCCACACCGAAGACTCCCAAGAGGAACCCGGGAATACTCAAGTACTGCCCCATGGTGAGCGCGCTCTCCTTCGGCAGGGTCTGATACTCCTTGACGAACTCCACGGAGAAGCGACCCGCAAAGTAGATCACGAAAAAGACCGAGATCAGCAAGCCGCGCGGGCGCTTCTCTTTGCCCGCCCAACGATCGACCAAAAACAGGCACAGCATAACGAACAGGCCGAGACACACTTCGTACAGTTGGGACGGATGCCTGAGCGGTGCGTTCGGGCCATCGAAATGGATGAAACGCACGCCCCAATCGGCGTGGGTTTCTCGCCCCACGATTTCGGAATTGAAGAAATTGCCCAGGCGCACCAGCGTGGCGCCCAGCGCGGCCGAGAACGAAAAGCGATCGGCGCCTTCCAGAAATGACACTCCGCGAGAGCGGGTGAACAGGTACATGGCGACGATGAGTCCCATCACGGCGCCGTGACTGGCGAGGCCGCCCGTCCAGATCTTGAACACCCACATGGGGTCGGCGAGCGCCTTGTCCAGATCGTAAAACAAGACGTGCCCGAGGCGTGAGCCCACCAGTACGCCGAGCACGCCGTACACGATGAAGTCGCCGGCTACTTCCTCGCCGCCCCCTCCTCGTCTAATCTGCCAGTTGAGCAGTGAGTAGCCGCCGAGAAAGACCCCGACGAACAAGAGGCTGTACCAGCGGATCTCGAGCGGGTCTGGCAGGAAGTTGTAGGCGACCACGGTCAGGCCACCCATCACCAACCCGAACGACACCATGTCTTTCTGCTTGGTGCGCAAGCCTGACAGCAGCATGAACGCCGCTACCACGCCGAGTACGATGAGCACGGGAGTGCGCGGCAGCCCGAAGGCTACCGGTTCTACGGTCCAGGTGAATTTCGGCACGTCGCGCTCTTAGCATGTAGGGCGTCGGAGGCGAACATTCAGCGATTGAGCCAGAAATAGCGCTACAATTTCACGTCGAGCTCCCGAAGCTGCTGTTCGGCGTGGCCAGCCCAGCCACGATTAGCCTTCGGGCTGGCCGGGCTAGGATGCAAGATAGTGCCGGTTTTCACGCTGCGGGAATGAAGTGCCGACTCGAGGCGTTGCTTGGCAAAAGCCCCGACTCCGACGCACAGATCTGGAGCGAGCTCATCGATCGTCTCGGCGAGCGCTCGGTCGCAGATTTCGAACAGTGCGCGCTTCTCGATCGCGGGGAGCTTGTCGGGTGTCAGGTTCCTGCCTCCCTCGTCCATGAAGCAGAGCGGGCAATAGTTCAGAACGAAAAAGCGGGCGAAGAAGCGTTCGGGGGTGGAAAACTTTTGTTTGGCCCAACCCCACAAGCGAGAGCCGCTCACCTCGCTGCGCGTGCAGTCGAAGCCCCGCACCGGGCGTTTGGGGTGTTCGACGCGGGGAGCCTTGACCTTGCCGTGGATGCCGAGCCAGTCGCGCACCAGCTGGACGTCGCCGAACGGGACCCCCGTTTGGGCCATACCGAACGGTCCGGGGTTCATGCCCACGAACACCACTTCCTTGCGCCCACTCCCGTAGCGTTTCAGATAGTCTTCGTGGGGGATGCGAGCGTAGTCGAGCGGATTGTACACGGTGTGCACTGGGTCCGCGAAAGCGAGGTTGCTTACTTGCTTGCTCAGCCGCCGGGCAATTCGAATCAACTCCACCAGTCTGTCGTAGTCGGACCGAGGGGTCGTGTCGACAGGTGGCTAGGCCCTAAGTGCCCGGCCAGGGGCGTCGTTTTAACTGCCGTTTGCCTTGGCGGCGCCGCACAGCCCACAGACCGAAGAGCGCCAGCCCTGCCCAGAGTCCACGGCTCGCCGGGCGGCCAGCGATGTGGCAGCCACAACCCCGCTTCTGCTCCACCTGCATCGAGGAGGTCTGAGTCGTCGGCGACGAGTCCTTCGACAAATCCCTGCTGGGGCAAGCTGCTGGGTCGCGCACGCAGACGTCCCGGAGGCTTTCTCGTTCGTCGAGGACTGGTTCGGTCTCGGGGGTCTGGCCCGAGGTGGCTGACGGCGAAGGGCTCAGGGCTTCGTCGTCCCCACCGTAGTCGTATGATTCTTCCGACGGCTCGGCCTCGGTGAGCTCCGGGCTGGGAGCCTCGGCGCGATCTGCCGTACCCTGCGCTACTCCCTTGGGGCCGGCGCCTTCGCCGGCTGGTGGAGGCCGCCGGCGAACTGTAGGCGGCGGGGCCGGCGCGGGTTTCCGTGCAGCGGACTTCTCGGTAGAGGAGGTGAAGGTTCGAGCTTCCTTGCGGCCAGCCATGCTCAGGTCGACGCCCTCGGGGCGCTCGGCAGGTTGCAGCACCTGACGTGGATCGCCCGAGCTCACGCGGCGCGAGGCGTCGACCGCCACGAAGCTGGTGAAGCGGGTGACCAGATGGTGATCGAGCCCTAGCTGAGTGATACGCGCCTGGGCGTCCGGAATCGACCCATCGAGCAGCGCTTCCTCCAGTCGATCGACGCGCGCCCGCGCCCAGAGCGCGCCGAGCGCTTCGCTGGGCTTGCCTGCGGTGCGAGCCGGCTCGACACGCGCATTCAGGGTCAGATCCCGATCTCGCGCCTTGCCCAGTACGCGCACGCCGCCTCCGACAGCGCCCCGGTAGCGCCCGTGCAGCACGATGGGATGGCTGGCGAACAGATCGGGCAACTCGTTGGGGTAGACCTGAGTTGCCTCGAGGCTGCCCCAGTCGATACGCACGTCGCTCAGGACAGCGCTATCGATGTAGTGATAGAATTGGTTGACGGCGCGGTTGGGGTCTTCGCGGTTGCTGGCATACAGGGCGATGCCCTGGCCGGCCTGGGACAGGCCACCCAACAGGTAGCGGTTGGGGCTCGAACCCACGCCGAACCCGAACACACGGGCGCGCACTCCGTGGCGCTGATAGCTTTTTACGAAGCTGCGACTCTTTTCGATGATCTCGGCTTCGTTGCCGACGTAGCCATCGGTCATGAAGAAGACGTAGCGGTTTCTGCCTCCCGCCACCGCGGGGGCGAGCGCGGCGTCGATGGCGTTGGCCATCTCGGTGCCGCCGCCTGCGCGAAGCTCGCTGACGACGCGTAGGGCCTCCGACACGTTGTGGCGGTTGGCGGGCCGCGGGCTCGGGAAGGCTCTGGTGGTGTGACCGGCAAAGGTGATGACGTTGAAGGTATCCAGCGGGCGTAGTGCCTCGAGCGCCGTGCGCATGGCGTTTCGGCACATCGCCAGCGGTGTCCCCGACATCGAACCGGAAACATCCACAACGAAGATCACCTCGCGTCTGCCAACCAGGCTGTCCACGTCCAGCGCCGGGGGCTCGATCACCAGCGAGAAGTAACCTTGCCCCGAACCGCTCGGGCTCGTGTACAGTACCGCCTGGGGCCTGTCTGCCACGGTTCGGTAGCGCAGCACGAAGTCGCGGTTCGGGCGCGATTCTTCCTCGGCAAGCGTCAACCGCAAGCTGCCGTCGGCGGGTCTGTGGGCGACCACATGGTGAGTCACGGCTCGGTAGCTCGCGATGGGGAAGCCCGCGTCGGCCTGCAGCTCGAGCGAGACGTCGTGACCACTCTGTTGCCCTTTGCCGACGTAAGCGGGCGAAATGCGGGAAGCGTCCGGCACTCGCGTCGTGTCCGGCTCGGTTCCGTCGCCCGAGCGAGTCCTTGCGGGGGCGCCGGGCATATAGCGAGGGCCGACCACCATGGGGAACACGAATTCGTATTCACCCTGGTCGTAGGAGAGATCTTGCACGTAGCGCACCACCACCTCGATCTTCTCTCCCGGCGCGATGTTGGCCACGGATTGCGTGAAGATGTTGGGGCGCTCCTGTTCGAGAAGCGCCGCGGTGAAACCCTGTCGCTTGGCGTCGTCATAGATGTGTTGGGCTCGCTGTCGCTCTTCGATCTTTGCTTCGATGCGGCGCTTGCCGATCTGCATTTCCATGTGATTGACCGCGCTGTTTTCGGGGAGCGGAAACACGTAGATGGCTTCGATTGGCTCGTGATGCGGATTGGCGTAGGTTTGCGTCACTTCCACCTCGGCGACGAGCCCGTGCAGAGTAGCCGATACGTGGGTGTGCTCGAGGGGTAGCCGCTCGGAGTCGTCGCTGGCAGCCAGCTTGATGAAGGGGAGCTCGCCGGGCTCGGTCAGCAGCTCGAAGCCGCGGTCCGGTTTATCCGGCTCCGTCCAGCTTACCGGGTTCGAGACGGGCGCGTTTGGCCCAGCTATTTCGTCTTCAGGGTCGCTTTCATGCGGCGCAGTCACACTTCCAGCGGGGCCCTGGAGACCCGAACTCTTGCAGCCATAGAGTGAGAGCAGCGCCAGCGCGAACAGTACGAGCGCTCGTCTACCGTGGGTCCAATTGCTCGCCATCCCATCACCTCGTCCCTGACCCAGAGTCAGCTTGGAGTCCTGCATCCGCCGAAGCGGATACTGGTCAACGCGGCCTGCGTGAGTGATCTTACACCAGGATCTTTCGAAAAGTCGTCGGCCTCTGTCCTTGGGCTCAGATCCGCTTGGCACGCACCAACAGGTTGCCATCGGGGAGGTGGACGGTCAGGTCGCGCAACCCAGTGCTGGCGAAGTGCGTCAACCTGCGGGCGGGCTCGAAGAGTTCGCCGAGCCGCTCGGCTAGCAGCCGAACGGGGTACTCCCCTGCGCTGCGACTCACCCGGATCGATCGAAAGTGAGGTTCGAGCAGGCGCTGCAGTTGCTCTTTGCCATAGAGAACCAGTGGGGCTCGGTCGGTCGCGCGCGTCCGTGGCGGTCGTCCCAGTCGGGCGGAGAGTGAACGGGCGTTTGCGGTGATTGCCCAGAGCTCTCCGCCCGGCTTCAGCAGATTTCTGAGCTGGAACGCCAACTCCCGCGGAGTGGCACAGTGCTCCAGTAGATGTGGAGCGAACACGACATCGAAGCCAGCGCCTGCGTTCGCAATGCTGGTGAGCGTACCGCACTTCACGCGGTTGCCGAAGCGTGGCGATACCGTAAGAACCCGGCTTTCCGAAGCATCGACGCCGTGCGCGTCCAGGCCCAGCTCGAGCGCAGCCTCGAGAAAGGACCAGGAGCCCGAGCCCGCATCCAGCACACGCGCGCCGGGATGGTGCTTGGCTATGCGAGCCGCGTGGGGGGCGAGGTTCTCGGCTTTGGCGACTTCGGGCGGTCCCTCCGGGATTCCTCTTGCCGTGGCTCGGAGCTCGGGATCAGGCCCCAGCGAGCGAATATCACTCTGGCGATCTCCGACGCTTTCAGCATCAGCGGCCTCGACGTCGTCGCACGCCGGAAACAGCTCGCTCGACCAGGGCATTGGGCAAGCGCTGACCAGGCGGCACGTCGTGCAGCGCCGGTAGGCGCCGCGTCCGCCCCGAAAGGCTGTTTTCGAAGCGCTGCCACCGCAGAGCGGACAGCGGAAGGCCGGCGCCTGGGGATCCATGGGACCTTTCAAGGAAAGCACTCCACGCTGCGGTTCGCTATCGGCTCTCGGTCTTTTCGCGATCGGCGGGGCTCGGGCCGGCCTTCAGCGCGGGAGCCCGGGCAACAGGGCGATCGCGGCGGACGATGAAGGTGGGGCGGGCCTTCACTTCCGCGTAGAGCTGGGCGAGATACAGCGCCAACACGCCGACGCTGGTCAAGAGCAGCCCTCCAAGCACCAGCTGCAGCAAGATGACCGTGGTGAAACCCGTGATCGCGGTCCCGCTGACGTAGCGGTACAGCGTCTGCGCGGCCACGACTGCGGCGAACAAAAGTGTGCTGAAGCCCGCCGCGGCGACCACTTTCAGCGGAAACTCGGAGAAGGCTATCAGGTTTCTGAGCGAGTAGCGGACCAACGCGCGAGTGGACCATTTTGTCGAGCCGCCCGCACGCGGCGCCACGTTGAACGGGACGTCAGTGGTGCGGAAGCCGACCCAAGCCACCAGACCACGAAAGAAGCGCGTCTTTTCGGGGAGGCTTTCCAGCGCGTCGACCACCTGGCGGTCGAGCAGTTTGAAATCCGAAGACCCATGCAACACTCTTCTCGCCGTGGAGCCCATGAGACGGTAGAAAACCCAAGCCATGAAGCGGTAGGTCAGGCCTTCCTTTCCTCGATCGGCCTTCACGGCGTTGACGACGTCGAACCCCTCTCGCCACTTGTCGACCAGCCGCGGGATGAGCTCAGGTGGGTGCTGTAAGTCCGAGTCCATCAGCAGCACTGCTTGCCCTCGAGCTGCACTCAGGCCTGCGGCCAGCGCCGACTCCTTACCGTAGTTGCGCGATAGCACGACTGGGCGAATGCGAGCGTCGGCCACGGCGAGCTGCATGACGTTGGGCGATGTGTTGTCCGAAGAACCGTCGTCGACGCACAGTATTTCGAAGCTCGAACCGAGCAGTTCGAGTTCTTTGCGGACCTGGTCGAGGACCAGTGTGACAACGCCTTCTTCGTTGTACATCGGCAAGACGACAGACAACTCCGGGACGGTCGGTTCGCTCACTGGATCCATCCTGGGCGACCCGTTTCGGCGCGGCAACCCATTTCGGTCGGCGCGCATGGGGCATCGGGCGACGGCTCGCTCCGGGCAGTGGAGTCGGCGGGCAACGGTGTCGGGGGCCATACGGTCGTGCTCGGACCACGCGCGAGCCGTGTGCGAGGGTGCGCGTGTGGGGCTTGCTTGGCTCGTCGGGTCTCGGCGCGTTGGCGCTGCCCGTGCGGCTGTGCGCGCATCGAGGCAAAGCGCCACGAAGCGCGCCACTCGGAACCTTTTGGACCTCGGGACGGCGCCCGTCGGCTGGCCCGGCCGGAAGCGGCCGAGGACGCTGGTCAGCTGGGTCGAATTGCGTTAGCTTCCCGGTCGTTCGCTTCGGGGCGCAGCCCACGGCTGCTGAGACGCACCCGCACTACCTGATCCGGCTAATACCGGCGGAGGGAAAGCGAGCTCGAGTCGGTTCGGGTTCGGTCCTTCTGAAATTTGGAGACACTACCGATGCCGCACCCATCACTACCTCTCAGAGGCGCATTCAGTCCAGCGACGGCCCAGGGTACCAATCCGGGTTCCTTTGCCCAGGCCGCCCAGGTCGGCGGGGCGCTCGCGTTCTCTTCCCCCGATACCCCCGGCATGCCGGAGCCCAGCGCGAAGACGGCCTGGGATTTCCTTCCAGCGGGCTTCCGTGT
The DNA here is from genome assembly GCA_963809955.1 of uncultured delta proteobacterium. Classification (GTDB taxonomy): domain Bacteria; phylum Myxococcota_A; class Polyangia; order Polyangiales; family Polyangiaceae; genus JAICQQ01. The sequence goes on along the minus strand of CAWELQ010000017.1, from coordinate 672,462 downwards.
GGAGGCCGGTCGCTTGCTGGCTCCCGGGGGCTTCGAGCCCGTGACGCAGCTGGAATTCGCGCGCCAAGGTGTGGTCACCGCTCAGATGCGCCGCGTTGCCGAACGGGAGCATCACTTGACAGCCGAGCAAGTGCGCGACGAAGTCGCCGCGGGCCGCATGATCATCCCGGCCAACAAGGTGCACCTCGGCTACCAGCTCGATCCGATGTGTATCGGCCGGGCCTCGCTCACCAAGGTGAACGCCAACATGGGAGCCTCTCCCGTGTCCTCGGGCACGCACGAGGAGGTCGAGAAGTTGCGTTGGGCGGAGCGCTGGGGCGCGGACACGGTGATGGACCTGTCCACGGGGGGCGACCTGAAGGGTTGTCGCGAGGCCATCATCAAGAACTCACGCGTACCGATCGGCACGGTACCCATTTATTCGATGATCCTGGGGCGCAAAATCGAGGATCTGACCGAAAAGGTAATCATGGAGGGCCTGCTCGAGCAGGCTCGGCAGGGAGTGGACTACTTCACCATTCACGCCGGTGTGCTCAGGGAGCATTTGCCGTTCGTCAAGGACCGGTTGATTGGCATCGTGAGCCGCGGTGGCTCGCTTTTGGCCAAGTGGATGCTGGTGCACGACAAGCAAAACCCGATGTACACTCACTTCGACGAGATCTGTGACATCATGCGTGAGTACGATGTCTCTTTCTCTCTCGGCGATGGCTTGCGTCCGGGCGGCCTGGCCGACGCGAGCGACCGGGCCCAGCTGAGCGAGCTCAGCACGCTCGGCGAGTTGACGGAGCGAGCTTGGAAGAAAGGCTGCCAGGTCATGGTCGAGGGACCGGGACACGTGCCCTTCGATCAGATCGAATACAACATGAAACTGCAGCGCAGCGTGTGCCATGGCGCGCCGTTCTACGTGCTGGGTCCGCTGGTGACCGACGTATTCCCCGGCTACGATCACATCACCAGCTGCATTGGTGCTACCGCGGCCGCCTATCATGGTGCGGCCATGCTCTGCTATGTGACGCCCAAGGAGCACCTGGGCCTGCCCAAGAAGGACGACGTCAAGCAAGGCTGCGTCGCCTACAAGATTGCCGCGCATGCCGCGGACGTGGCCCTTGGGATTCCCGGTTCGCGAGACTGGGACGATGAGCTCACCAAGGCACGAGCAGCCCTGAATTGGGACAAGCACTTCGAGCTGGCATTCGATACCGACACCGCGCGCGCCTTCCACGACGAAGACTTGGATGTGGACACCGACTTCTGCGCGATGTGTGGCCATGACTGGTGCTCGGTGCGCATCAGCAAGGAAATTACCGAGTTTGCCAGCGGCAAGTCTGTCGAATACGCGCGTGACCGAGTGCTCAAGTCGCCAGCGCTAAGCGTCGAACAGCGAGAGATTCTGGAGCGTCGCGGCGTGCTGTCCGCCTCGGAGATTCACCGCCTGGCCAGCAAGACACGGCAGGCGATGGCGCTCAAGAGCGGCGACAAGGCATCCTGTCATAGCGACGTGGCGGAGCCTGGAGAGGCGCAGGCGCTGCAAAGCGAGAAGCTCGTGCAGTTGCGCGGTGGCGCCGGTCGCGCACCGCTCACCGGTAGTTGAAGCGGTCGCGATAGCGTCCGCCGGTTGCGCCAGGCCCGGTCACGTCAGTGATACAGGGCGCTGAACATCACGCCGAACGAGTTCGACCTATCGATCAGCGTGATGTTGGAGTCGGAGAACTCGCGTTTGCCTCTGAGGTACATGTAACGCAAGTTCACGCCGAGCGCCCACTGGTCCGACACCCAGAAGTCGTAGCCGCCGAAGACAGCGACACCGAGGCCGGAGGAAGGATCCTCGTTTTCGTCTTCGAGTCCAATGCTGCCAAAGCCCAACATCCCGCCCACGTGACCGCCCGAGTGCGGACCAAAGAAAACGTCCACGAACGGTCCGAAGTTGACGAGGCCGAGTCCGCCGTCGGTTTCACCCAGACTGACCGTCTCGGAGCCATCCGCGGCTGTCGCCTGGGGGTCGGTGAGCTCCATGGTGACGAAGCCTGCACCCAGGGCGACGGTGTTGGCGATGGTGCCGCCGAACAGTAGATCGAACAGCCAGCCGCCGCCCGAGAAGGTGAGCTTTCCGTCCACGTCTTCTGCTGTCGTGACCACGTTGCCGTAGCCGAGCCCGAACCCCGTACGGAAGTAGAACCCGTCGTGGGTGTGCACGGTCTCGTCGGGTACTGGCGCCGGTGGTGGCGGCGGCTCGTAGTAGCCGTAGCCTCGAGGCGGCGGAGGTTGAGCACCGTAGGCGGGCGGTGGGTTCTGACTGCCGGTGTCGCCCGGATAGCCCGTAACGGGCGGCGGAGGCCCCGCGGGTTGGGGCGGCGCGGCAGGGGGCGCGGCTGCGGGTTGGGGGGGTACGGCTGCGGGTTGGGGCGGCGCGGGCTGGTTGGTTCCTTCGCTCTCTGGTTGGCCGCCGGATGGCGCAGGCAGAGGAGCTCCGCTGGGCTCGTCTTGAACGGGCTGTTGCGGGGCAGGGGGCGTCTGAGCGTGCGCTGCCATTCCATAGGTCAAGAGAACGAAGATGACGGAGGTCGCACTTCCGAACGTGCCCTGGTTGGTCGCACCCATACCGCGCTCATATCACGAAGCTATGCTGGCCAACAACGGTGCTGTTGTGCGGCACTGCGGCTGGTGACGTGACTCGGCCTCGGGCGCCCGATTGGTTGTGCGGGGTTCGTTCGCTCGCCAGCCGTTACGGGGAAGTTGCCCGAGGCGCCGGGCTCTCTGTTAATGAAGCGGGTCAGCATGTCAGATGAGCCAGCGCGCGAACCAGCTGGAACTCGGCGGCCACGGCGAGGCTCCACGCTGGCCTGGACGAGTTCGACCTACTTCGGGGAAGGCTTGCCGTGGTCCATCCTGCACCAGATCGCGTCCGAGTACCTGACGGCGATCGGCATGCGGCCCGCGCAGGTCGGCTACACCTCGTGGTTGCACGGCGCCACATTGCTCAAGTTCTTGTGGAGCCCAATCGTCGATTTGTTCGGCAGTTTGCGACGCTGGATGATCGCGATGCAAATTTCGATGGGCATCGGCGTGGGCGTGCTGGCACTGCTGGCCCAGCGTCTCGCGACCGACGCGGGAGTCGTCAAGGACACACGCTGGATCTGGTGTTTGCTGGTGGGCATCGGCGTACTGTCCGCGACCTACGACATCGCCTGCGACGGCTACTATATGAGCGCGCTCGGCAAGCGGGATCAGGCGCGCTATTCCGGAGCCCGGGTGGCGGCGTTCCGGGCGGCCATGTTGGTGGGCTCGTCAGGGCTGGTGTTCTTGGGGGGCTATGTGAACTGGCTGCTCGCATTCGGGCTCGCCGGGGCCATGCTGTTGCTGCTCGCCCTGATCCATCAACGCTTCTTGGCGGAAAAACCGCGACAGTCCACCGAGAGGACCCCGACCGAGAGCACCGCGAAGCTGAGTCCCCACGCCCGCCTCCGGCATATCAAGCACGCCTATTTGAGCTTCTTGCTGCAGCCTCAAGCGTTACTCGTGATCGGGTTCTTGATGTCCTACAAGATGGCCGACGTCTTGATGTTCTCCATGTCGAAGGTGCTCTTGGCACGCGAGCTCGGGATTCCGACCGACGTGCGTGGCATCTTGAACAGCCTGAGTCTGGGAGCGAGCATCATCGGTGCGATCCTCGGGGGCGCGTGGATTGCCAGGCGCTCATTGAAGCGCACGCTGCTCACGATCACCGTGCTGATGGCGGTCACGGAGCCGCTGTTCGTGGCACTGGCAGCGTCCTCGCGGGTGCTGGCGATTGCTGCGCCGGGCACGCTGAACAATGCGTCGGAGATAGACTGGGCGAGCGCCTGGCCCGGGCTCGCTTCGGTCGCCGTGGTGATCGTCATCGAGCAGCTGTGTGGAGGCATGGCAACCGCCGCGCAGATGGTGTTCATCATGCGGCGTACCCGGGCCGAGCACCGCGCCGCGCACTACGCGTTCGCGACTGCCGTCTATGCGTTTCCCCAAATGATCGTGGGTGGCTATAGCGGTCGAATCTACGAGTGGTCCGGGCCGGTGGGCTACTTCTGGGTGGCTTCCGCTCTGACCATCCCTGCCGTCGTGCTGGCCCGTTTCGTGCCCACAGAGCGGCAAGCCGAGCCGGTAACCGACGACCCTCGCGGCGAGCCGTAGGCGACCCGAAGTTCAGCCCATTCCCTGTGGCGGATAGCCTCCTCCGCCCGGCGGCGGGTAACCACCGCCCTGTGGCGGATAGCCTCCTCCGCCCGGCGGCGGGTAACCACCGCCCTGTGGCGGATAGCCTCCTCCGCCGGGGGGCGGCTGCCCGCCGGGGGTCCCGGCAGGAGGATAGGGGCCGGCACTCGCTCCGGGCTGAGCCAACCCCATGCCATCGGGTTGGCCCGATAGGCGCAGGTACACGATGGCCCATGCCGACAGGACGATTGGGGTCGTGACCAGCATGCCGACCAAGCACGCGCACGCGCCCGCGACGAACAGACCAAAGCTGGCCAGGGCCAACAAGAACAGGTCGACTCGCTTTCCTGCCGTTGCCTCCCAGCTCGACCGCATCGATGCGATCACGCCCTGGCGTTGATCAACCAAATAGTAGGGAGCCATGGATAGGCCCAGCGCCAGGATGACGCCAGGCACGATCAAGAGCAACAACCCGAACATGACAGCGAGCCCGGTCAGGATGCTTAGCCCCAAGAGTGGCAGAAAGCGGTCTGCTCCCGAGAACAGCAGCCCGAGGGCGGGTTCCTGACCACGTACCGCCGCGAGGAACATGCGTACGAGACCAACCTGCAAGAACTGCCCGACAACGAGGCTGAACAGGCTGCCCAAGACCCCGAGCAATATGCCCAGCGCCCCTCCTTCATCCAGTAACCCGACCTGTTCCAAAATGTTGACCAGCGTGCTGGGGATGTTCGGGATGAAGTAGATGATGATCAGCCCGACCACGACGATGGGCTGACGCTTGAGGCTCTCCCAGCCCAGCTGGATGACTTCACCTATCGTCCACGCCAAGGGCCCTCCCCCGGAGGAACCCCCGGGAGGCACGTATCCAGCATCATTCAAACCAGGGGGAGCGTAAGGATTTGCCATCTGCGTGCTTCTGCGTTTCGATGGTAGGCGCGGTTATCGGCGTTTGGCAACCACCGGTTCACGGGACGGCGCCAGAGTGGACGGACGGCGCCGTCTCGCTGCTCGACGTGCTAAAAAGACCGAGCGCAATTCTCGGAATGGGTTTCGGGTCCCGGTTCAGCCGGGCAAAAAGCCGTTCCAAGCGACCTTGTCTGCTCGAGCCATTGTCCGTTGTTCATTTTTCGCGACCGCGAATCGCGCTCGCTCATTTAGACTGTCTGAGTGATCATCAAGTGTCCTACGTGCTCCAAATCCCTGGAAGTGCCGGAAGACTACGGTCCGCGCCCCTTCTGCTCGGCCCGTTGCAAGCTCGTCGATCTGAACAATTGGCTCGACGAACGCTACCGGATCCCGGGCGAGCCCGTGCAAGGCGAGCTTCCCGAGGAGGGCTCCGAGTGAATCGGAGCAGCGCGCTGAGACCTGGGGCAGCGCGATGAGCGAGGCGCGCGACAGCGTATTGCGCGCCATCACCAACGACGGCGCATTCCGTGTCATCACGGCGCGTACTACTCGAACCGTGAGCCGGGCCACGGCGCTGCAAAGTTGTCGTGGGCGAACCGCGAAGACCTTCGCGGAGCTGTTGACCGGCGCGGTGCTGTTTCGCGAGACCATGGCCCCCGATCTGCGCGTTCAGGGGATTTTGCGCGGTGCAGGTGGCAAAGGTAGCCTGGTGGCAGATTCCCACCCTTCGGGCTCGACGCGTGGCCTGGTTCAGATGCCGGATGGTGCACTGGACATCCAGCTGGGAGACGACGCCGTATTGCAGATGATGCGTACCATGCCCAATGGTCGCATCAATCAAGGCATGGTTCAGGTGCCGCGCGAAGGTGGCATCTCCGAGGCCCTGATGGCGTACATGCAAACGTCTGAACAGGTCGACACCATGCTGGCTGTCAGCGCGCTCCTGGACGATTCGGGGCAGATCAAGGCGGCGGGTGGCTACATGGTCCAACTTTTGCCAGAGGTCGGACGCGGCCCGCTCATGATCATGACGGAACGCTTGACGGCTTTCCAGAACATCGAGCGGCAACTGGAAAACAGTAGCTTTTCTCCCGAATGGCTGATGAGCGAGCTGTTGTATGGCATGGCGTTCACTACGCTGGACAACGACGACGTTTCGTTCGGTTGTTGGTGCAGCGAGCTGCGCTTGATCTCGGCCCTTTCGACACTTCCGCGTCAGGATATTTTGGATCTCGTCACCGAAGGTCAAGTGCTCGAAATCAGCTGCGACTACTGTACCAAGGAGTATCGGATTTCACCGGCGAAGCTTCAGGGGCTTCTCAATCAGAGTTGACGCCTTGGTCACGTCCAGAAACGGAGCGTTCCCCGGGCCCGGGCTGCGCTGTGCGTTGCTCCAAACTTCGAGTCGGCTGTTGCTTTTTCGAAGAACCACTCCGAGTTGCTCGTGTTACGCTGAAGCAACCCGGAGCGAACCCATGCAGACTCGATCGAGCAATCAATCACGAAGCGCGGACAACGGTCGACCTGCTGGCGCCGGCAGCGTCAAGCGTGGCCCCCCCGGGGTGTGGGATCGCGACCCTCTGGAGGACGCTACTGGAGCCTCGCTGCTCACCTCGTTGCCCGACGCTCTCGCCAATGATGACCTCTTGGTGAGAGCGTGGGTGGGGAGCGCGAGCCGCATCGGGGCGCCTCTCGTGGCTGAGTTGAACCTTTCGGGCATAGACCCGTGGGACAACGAGGTGCGAGCGTGGCTCGGACACGTTGGCTCCTGGACCTTGGCGCGCACACAGGCCGGAGCCATCATGCACTGCTGGGTCGAGGAGCGTGATATTCGGCACCCGAGCCGGCTGGTGGCTTATTTGGAGGAACTGGTCGCGGCTGTCCGCGCGCGCGTCATTGCGTACGAAGGGTTCGAGAGTCAGTCCGTGCCCAACGACCACGCAGCCGCACATGACAACCTCGAAGAAATGTGGCTACGGTACCGCGCTTCCCGTCAGGGGGGGTCTCCCCGCGTTCCGGCACAGCTGGTGGAATTGGCGGTACGCGTGGCTCGTCACGAGGCGCGCCGCCTCCGGCCCAACCTGCCCGAACACTCCGATCAGTCCGACGTCGAAGCGCGCGCCGTGCTGTCGGTTTTCGACAGCATCGACGAGGCTTACAAGGCGGGCGCCGAGACACTCGTGCCTCGCATTCGTCGGGGCGTCCGCTGGGTGGTGCTGGACGAGTTGCACGGAGAGGCCGCGCTCACCCAGGAGGAGCGAGCGTTGCTCGGCATCGACTCGCTCAAGGTATCGCTCGAGGACATCGAGTCCGAAGAGGAAGAGCTGGACGCTGAATCCGTGCTCAGGCCCTCCGAGCCGCCCGCTTCCAATCCTCGCTGGGCGCCCTGCGACCACCTGTCGCAGGGTGGCAAGTGACGCAGGATCGTTTGCAGACTTCCGATGGGCGTTCGATGAGCCCCGGCTCCGACGCTTCCGCCACGACGAACGCAGCGGGGCCACTGTGCGTGAGCGCAGCCTTGGGCCTGGGCGTATGGCTCCTCACGAGGGTTTTGGCCGACCTCAACCCCATCAGCAGCACGCTTGGCATGGCCGTCCTGGTCGTGGTTCCTCTGGGGTTGTCTCTCATCGTGCCGCGCCCGGACGAGGTAGAGCTATTGGGTTGGCTTTCGGGGCTGCAACCGCTGTCCGCCGTCGGAGCGGTGGTCGCACTGATCTTGGAGCCGCGCGCGGCCACCAGCCTCTTCACCTTGCCCTGGGTCGCGCTCACCCTCGTGGTGGCTCTGGTTGGGGTGAAGCGCATGAAGGCTCGCAGTGGTGTTGCCGACCTTGCAACCGGAGCGGGTTTGATACTGCTCCCCGTGGGAGGCCTGTGGTTGGCCATCAGCCGTGCCGATCTGGATCCGCTGGGCGTGGGTACGCTCGTCGTGTTGTTGACCGCCGTGCACTTCCACTTCGCCGCCTTCGGCGGGCTCCTCGTGTTGAGTCGGAACGCGCGTGAGCTCGCCATGTTGGTCGCCGACGGGCGCGCGCCAGCCGGTTTGCCCCGTGCGCTCGCTATTGGTGTCGTCTGCCTGCTGATTGGTATCTGCGCCGTGGCGGCGGGCATCTCGGGCGTACCGCTGTTGGGGCTCGTGGGTGCCGGTTTCATGACCGTGGGTCTGTTCCTGCACGCCTTCATCAACTTGTTCTACGTGGTGCGGCACCTGAGGAGCTTCTGGGTGAAGGCCCTGTCGTGCATCTCGTCCCTGTCCATTCTGCTTTCCATGCCGCTTGCACTGGGCTGGGCTTATGGTCAATGGGTGGGCTCGACTTCGGTCAAGTTCACATGGATGTTGCGAATTCACGGCATGGCGAACGCGCATGGATTCGTGTTCGCAGGCCTGCTTGGTTGGTGGCTCGCAGGGCGCAAGAGCGGATCGCACAACGACTGATTCGGGTTACTCTCGGTCGTGATGCGCTGTCGCTTCGCCTCCCCCGATGACGCCGCCGACCAACGGGCTCTCGCCGACTTCGATCGACGCTCTCGCGCCTTCTTCGAGCTGTTGCCCCACGCAGCGGGCACGGCCCATCTCGAGGAGGCGCTTCTGAGAGTCGACGAAGACTTCGAGATCGTGTCTGTCCACCGGCAAGATCAGCAGCTCGCGGTGCGCAGCGCTGTCGAAAGGCGTCCGCGGCTGCAGCGCTTCGCGGCGCAGGCACCGGCATCGATCGCCGTGAGCACACAATGGTCGGCTCGACCATTTCCGGAGGCTCTGGCCGTCGTGAAGCAACGCACCGGTTTCGACATGGCCGAGGCCCGCGTCCGCGCAGGCATCACGCGGGGGCACCTGCTGGAGCTCTTGGTGTACCTGCATGGTGCCGCGGGCTCTTCGGACGAGCGCGCGCAGAGCGCTGCGGAACTGGCGGTGGAAAGCTGCCTGGGTGAGCGCATCGTGGATGACTGGGTCGTCAGTATAGACGCCGCTCCGTTGCCGCGCGGCGGCCCGCTGAAGCTGGTGCAGGCGAGCGATCCCATCGACAGAACATTCCCGCTTTCAGAGCTCCGAAGCACGATCGAGCGCTCCACGAGAGCCATTCGCGACGGACTGGCGCCTCAGCCACTGTGGCAACAGCCGGCTGGAGCCGACTGGGTCTTGTTGGAGGCCGAACCGCACGGCAGCTGCGTTGCGGCGCAGGAGGACTTGCTGTTCGCCAGCACATTCCTGCCCGAAATGCTCAAGTGCTATCTGCAGGATGCGCCGTTTTCTTCCCTCAGGTTCGCCCGTCACGGTGAACGCTTCGCCTACCTGAAATACGCGTCTGGAGGCGCCCTCGGCATTAGGGTGCAAACGAGGCAGGTGTTGGAAGACGCACTCGACCAGGCGCTGCGTTCCGAGTCGCTCGGGTGCGTCGTGGGCAATGGCGTCGGGCGCGCGCACTGCTATGTCGATTTGGCGCTCGCCGAGGTGGATGGCGCTCTGAGAATCGTGTGCGATACCGCGCGGCGCTTGGGCCTGCCCAGGACCAGTTGGGTGTTGTTTTGCGATTCGGAGTGGCAGCTCGAATGGGTCGGGGTGTGGGACGAGACCCCACCGCCCCCCGAGCGATGAATACGCATCACCGCAGCGTGGCGCCGCTTCAGTGGCCAAAGGCCAGCTGCCAGTGGCCCCTTCGTATCGTCTCCATACCCTCGTTCTCGTGAGGGAAAGGTTCGCCGGGTACCGGCGTTTCTAGAAACCTGCACAGGGGCTTCCAGCCGTCCCGCACGCGCATGACGAGAAGCCGCTCGGGAGGAACGATGCGTTGGATGTGCGCGTTGTGGGCGGCGTACCTCTGGAGTAGCGTTTCGCGATCCATCTTGCCGACGAAGCGTTTGCCCAGGGTTCTGCCGAACGTACCGAAGCGACGGGCACGTGCCGAAAACAGTCCCATCCATGCGCAGCGGATGTTGGTTCGCATCAGGCTCTGGAAGCTCGTTACCCACCTTTCTGGGTCGCGCACGGTGAGCACCACCTTGGCATCCGGGTAGCGTGCCATCAGCTCTTCGACGAAGAAGCACACGGGCGCGTCGACGCCAGCGACGCACCCGTCGAGAATGCGCTCCCAGTCGGGAGGCTGGTCCGGCCTCTCTGCCCAACGGTACCAGTGGTCGAGCTGGGTGGGGTCTTCGATCAGGTTTGCCATGTGATAGCACGGGCCTCCGAGGAGCTTGGCAAGAGCGCTCCTCAGCGAGAGCGTGCCCGTGCGCCCAAACCCTGCACCAATGACTCGTATCATATGCTTCGTCTCCTCTTTCCGGGGCGGTTCAATTGGATCTCTCCACGATCGCGATCGAGTCGATCGAGCAACGTGTCGAAAGCCCAACACGCCACCTTCACGGCATCGGCTTGAGCCAGCCCGAAAGCATCCACGAACCACAACCAGCTCTGTGCACTGAAGACCAGGTGAAGCACCGCAGCGACCATGTGGTGCTTCTCTGCCGGGAGGTCGGGGTAGCGCTCGGACACCAGTTGTTCGACGCGGTCTGCGTTCTGTTTGCGAACCTTGTTCGCGTAGCGCGCGAGGTCCGGCAGGCGCCGAGCCGCTGCCAAGAGCTGCTTGTTTTCCTGGAAGTAGTCGAACAAGGTTGCGACCCGTTCTGGGAATTCCGCCAGATTGTCGACCAGATTCGGTGAAAGCCTGACCTTGGCCGCGGCGCGCTTGGCGAAGGCCTCGAAGAGCGCGTCCTTGTTCGGGAAGTGACGGAAGACCGTCGCCTGTGAGACTCCGGCGCTCTTGGCAATCTGCGCCATGGATAGCTCCGGGAGCGCCGGGTCCGCGAGTTCAGTCAGGACCGCTCCCAGGATGACGGCTCGGGTCTGCTCTGCGTTCTTCTCGCGTAAGCTATTATTATATTTGCGTTTTATGTGGTTCATGAGAGCGCTTTAGATATTCATAAGAGTGAATACTATTGTTAATTGCCGGTGGTTGTCAACCGGCGAGGAAGCGAGCTCGGCTGGGCGTGCCGGCATGGGTCATCCGCGGCAACGCTTCGCCGTCGCGCATGGGTCCTATGGACTTCGCCGTCGCGGACGCGAGTTCCGAGTGCCCTCGGGTTCGATCCGCACAGGTACTTATGGCAGTCTCCGCCTTGCCGGGAGCCCGCGTGTCGCAAGATCCTGAGAAGCCAGCCCATCCACAGCGGACGCCTCTTGCTGTCCTCAGCGAGCCGCTCGAGCCGCGAGGGCGGCAGCTTGAACCGCCCGCCATGTTCGCCTACGTCGATGCGGTGGCCCGTCACGGTTCGATCCGCAAGGCCGCCGAAGCCCTGCACATCGCGTCCTCCGCGCTCAATCGGCGGGTACTCGACCTGGAAGAACAGCTGGGGTCGAAGCTGTTCGAACGCCTGCCACGGGGCGTGCGCGCCACCGCTGCGGGTGAGCTCTTCCTGGCGTATGCCCGGCGATCGCTGAAGGATCTGCGTTTGGTGCAGGCCGAAATCGCCGGCTTGAGAGGGTTGACGCGTGGCAAGGTGTCCATTGCGGTCGCCGAGTCCGTGACGGGGCGCATGCTTCCCGATGCCATCCGCGATTACCAGAAAGAGCACCCGAAGGTGAGCTTCTCCATCACTGTGGAGGGGCCCAAAGGGCTGAGCGACGCTTTGATGCGTGACAGCGTGGATCTGATTCTGACCCACGAAAAGCCGGACGTCGCCGACGTTGCCGTGCTGGCCGCCGTGCCCCAACCCCTGTGCGCGCTGGTGTCTCCGGAACACCCCCTGGCGTCGCGCCCGACACTCAAGCTGCGCGATTGCGTCCCTTACCCGATTGCGATGCCGGACCACACACTGGCGGCGCGCGCCCTGCTCGATTCGGCGCTTCAGCGCGTATCGGTGAACTTCGAGCCGGCAATAGTCTCCAACTCGATCGAGACCACCAAGATCTTTGCGAGAACCAGCCAGGGTGTCTGTTTCTCTTTTCGTATCGGTGGGAAGCCCGATGTGTCCGGCATGATTACCATTCCTCTAACGGATTCTGGCCTCTCCGACACGCTGCTCAGCCTGGCCTCGCGACGCGGTCGGGTGCTGCCGGTGGCGGCTGCTGCCTTCGCGCAGCAACTCACCGAGTTGTTCGAACGCATGTGACGTCGTGCTGCTCTGGTGGGCTCAGGACACCAAAGGTGTTCCGCCGAGCGCGCTCATTTGGGCATCACACCGCTGTCGAATTGATGCTAGTCAACCGGTGGCGGGGGACCTTAGGTAAGGCTTGCATGCGCTTGCCACTTCGAAGCGCAGCAAGTCTACCGCTGAAAAAGCCCTGAAACCTCGGTGAAGCGCACCGGCAACGCGGGTCGCTCAGGGGACGAGTCACTGTGTGCTTCGAACCCGCGCTCTCGGCTCGTGAAGGCCAGTAGAGAGCAGAGACCAACAGAACACATCAAAGGGTCAAGCCATGACGAAAGTCACCTTCGAAGCCAAACCAAGCCCCGTTGAGTGCGCTCTCGAGCGAACGGCCGCCATCATCATCGACATGCAGCGCGACTTCCTGGAGCCGGGTGGGTTCGGTGAAGCGCTGGGCAACGACGTGTCGCTCTTGCGGAGCGCCGTGGCTCCTTGCCGGGCCCTGCTCGACGGGCTGCGCGCCAGGGGCGTGCTGGTGATCCACACGCGCGAAGGTCATCGGCCGGATCTGACGGATGCCCCACCCGCAAAGCTGGAGCGTGGCGCGCCCACCAAGCGTATCGGGGACGCGGGGCCCATGGGGCGTATCCTGATCCGTGGCGAACCCGGGCACGACATCATCGCGGAGCTGGCCCCCATTGCGGGGGAACCGGTGGTCGACAAGCCCGGCAAGGGCGCGTTCTTTGCCACCGACCTTCACAGCATCCTCATCAACAAAGGCATCGATACGCTGCTGGTTTGCGGCGTCACCACCGAGGTATGCGTGCATACGACGGTGCGCGAAGCCAACGATCGCGGCTTCCGCTGTCTGGTGGTTTCCGACTGCTCGGGTTCGTATTTCCCGGACTTTCACGAGGTTGGTTTGCGAATGATAGCGGCGCAGGGGGGCATCTTCGGTTGGGTCACCGACTCGAAGAGCGTCTTGGCTCAGCTCTGAGGTGCGTGCCTCAGGGCGCTCATGGAGGAAACGATGACAGCGATCACCAAACCCAAATTGTGGACCCCAGGCGACTGGAATGCCCTGTTCGGCTTCGGCACGAACATCCTGGTCAACTTGCTGGTATTGACTGGCCTGTTGCGCTTCGTGCTCAAGATGCCCGACGAACTCGTGTTTGGTCGGATCTTGCCGGCGACCGGGCTGATGATGTTCCTGAGCACGGTGTATTACGCTCGGCTGGCGTACAAGTTGGCGCTGAAAACCGGGCGCAGCGATGTTTGCGCGTTGCCCTCCGGTATCAGCGTGCCTCACATGTTCGTCGTCGTTTTCGTCATCATGCTACCCATTGCATCGAAAACCGGCGATCCAGTGCGCGGTTGGGAGGCCGGGCTCACCTGGGTATTCGTTCAGAGCTTCGTCCTGATGATCGGCGGCTTCGTGGCGCCTTACATCCGGCGTATCACGCCACGCGCGGCCCTCTTGGGAACGCTCGCGGGTGTCTCCGTGGCCTTCATCTCGCTCAGGCCGGCCATGGAGATGTTCATGACGCCCGCCATTGGCATCCTGTGCTTCGCCGTCATCATGGTCAGCTGGTTCGGCGGCGTCCGCTACTTCAAGGGTATTCCTGCTGGGTTGGTGGCGATTGCCGTGGGCGCCCTGGTGGCCTGGGGGTCGAACCTGTTTGGTTTGGGGCTCGGAGGACTGAGTGCCGCCGGGCTGGGGGCTGCCTTCAGCAACTTTGGCTTCTCGGTACCGGTGCCCGCCATCGGTCACGTGTTTTCCGGATTCGAATTTCTCGGAGTGATCCTGGTGACGGCCATTCCGTTCGGGATCTACGATCTGGTCGAAGCCATGGACAACGTCGAGAGCGCTGCCGTGGCCGGCGACAGCTTCCCGACTACCCGCGTGCTGACTGCGGATGGCGTGGTCAGCCTGATTGGTTGCATGATGGGCAACCCCTTCATCAACGCTGTGTACATCGGTCACCCCGGCTGGAAGGCCATGGGGGGACGGATCGGGTACTCCGCGGCGACGGGAGCCACGGTCATCGTGCTGTCATGGTTCGGCGTGATCGCCGTTTTGCTGGCTTTGATCCCCGTTGTCGCCATCTCGCCCATTCTGCTTTACATCGGCATGCTGATCGGGGCGCAAGCCTTCCAAGAGAATCCGAAGCGGCACGCGCCCGCCGTCATCTTGGCGCTCGCGCCGCATCTGGCGGCATGGGGTAAGCTGCAGATCGACAATGCTCTGGCAGCGGCCGGCACCAGCGCATCCGAAGTTGGTATGGAGGCCCTGGGCAAGACGGGCGTTCTCTACCATGGGCTCGAGGTCCTGGGCGGAGGCGCCATCTTGGGCGGCTTGGTGCTGGGAGCGATTGCGGTCTTCGTGATCGAGCGGAAGTTCTACAAGGCGGCCGCCTTCGCCTTCGGCGGGGCCGTGTTGACGTTCTTCGGTTTCATGCACGGCGAAGCGATCGGGATCGGGGAATCGCCCGCAGTGGCCACGGCATACGGGCTGGTGACGGCGTGGTTGCTCGGCTGCGCTCGCTTCGCGACAGTGTCGAGCCCGGCACGCGAGGAACACGAAGAAGAGGTGCTGCACGTGTCTTCGGAACAGGAACGCCTGCAGCCCGCCGAATGAGTTGCGTCGCGCCGAAGTCCCGGGCTCGCTCGGAGCGACGGCGGCCGAAGGGTTCAGGACAGCACGCGCTCGAGCAAAGCGTCCAGCTCGGCAAGCTCCGGATGGTGGGTAAGCCGAGCCATGGCAGCCCTTGCCTTCGCGATCGTGGGCTCCACGAACTTGAGGAAGTTGGGGTTCTTGTTTACTCGATCGATGAAGATGAAGCGGCCGGCGTCTTTCAACTTGCGCTGTACGGTGGTGGTGTCGAACTCCTCCGCAACGGAGAGCCGCTCGTTGTCGTTCAGACCGAGATGCAGGGCATACTCATCCAAACGCGCCTCGATGAAGTCCCTCGAAAACTCCTGGTAGCTGTCCGTCAGGAGCGCGACCAGGTCGTAGACCCTGGGCCCGAGCAGGGCATCCTGAAAATCGATCCAGGTCAGACTCAGTCCTTGAAGGTCACGTCGCACCATCAGATTGCGGCTCTGATAGTCGCGGTGCACGAAGCCGCGAGGCCAGCTCGAGACGGTCCGAGCCAGGTAATGGGCCGCGCGCTCGAAGACCGCCAGGTCTTCCTCGTTCAGGTAGATGCCGCGCGCCTCCAAGCCCCATTCGCGGAAGTGCTCGACCTCCCAGAGCAGCAGGTCGTGGTCGAATGCCCTCTGGGTGACGATCGAGCCATGAGGCAGGGTGGAGAGGGAGCGCTGGGCGTGTGCCAGGTCGCGAACCGCCATCTGGTAGAGCTCCTCGCGGCAGTTCGGGAACTCTTCGAGAAAACTCGCCAGCGTGTAGTCTCCCAGGTCTTCGACGAGCAGGACTCCCTCGGGGCACGCCTCGTGCAGAATGTCCGGAACTCGGACCCCCCGCTCTGCGAGCAGGTCCCGCACTTCCAGGAAGGGCCAACGGCGTCCTCCATCTGCAATCTTGGCGATTTCCTGGCTCGCTCCCGGCACATGCATGGCTATTGCCGTCGCCTCGTTCAACCGGACGCGGAAGAAGCGCCGCGTGGACGCTCCACCCTGCATTTCTTCGGCGATCGTCGGCCCGGATGAGCCGGTCAGCTGGCAGAGCACCCGTTCTATGGCGATGACGGGGTCCGGTGGATTCGGATGGGGGACGGTCGGGACTCCCATGGCGTTAACCTACCGCGAGCACGGTATATGGAGTACACCGCATCGGGCGATGCCGCTACCCTCGCTAGGTTCTGGCTGGGCCACGCGCTGCGAAAGACTCGCAGCGCGCCTGCTTGGGGACGACGACACCTTACTCGCGGGCCGAGTCGAACGGGCCCTCCCGGCCCTGTGCCAGTACCTGGACCTGCTGGTCGCCTGGAACTCCCGGCTGGACCTGACCGCTGCGCGCTCCGCGGACGAGTTGGTCGATCTCACTTTGGCCGACGCGCTCGTGATCGCTGCCCCGCCGTTCGGCGACTCTGGCCGTGCCGTGGATGTTGGCAGCGGTGCGGGCGCTCCGGCGCTGCCCCTTGCGTTGATGTGCCCCCAGGTCGATTTCACGTTGGTCGAGCCCAAGTCCAAGCGCGTGGCTTTTCTGCGTACGGCGCTGGGGGCGCTGAAACTCGACAACGCCCAGGTGGTGCGCGCGCGTTCGCTCGACCTTCCCGCCAGGGGCCATCAGACGGCCTTGTCTCGCGCGACCCTGCCTCCGGCGCTCTGGCTTGCCGAGGCGGCCCGGCTAGCGACGCGGCAAATCTACGTTCTGGTCGCCCGAGCCGAGCGCCCCGAAGTGGCCGGTTGGCAGATCGCTTCCGAGAGCGTATATCGCTGGCCGCTCACGGGGGTAGAGCGGCGGGTCCTGCGCTATGCACCGAACCGTGCCGCTGACTGAGGCGCGGCCGCGCAAGCAGGTGGCTCCTGCGGTGGCAGGCTCGCAGGGGCCGGCGGACAAGCAGGATACCGAGCGCCGCGACCCGCGCTCAGCGTGGCATGTCTGCGCACTCTGCGCAGAGCGCCTGGCGCGACCTGACTGGGAACTGCCAGTCGCCGGACAGAGCCCACTGGTATTTTCGAATCCTTGCGGCAGGGTTTTTCAGCTGCTCTTGCTCCATCGGGTGCGGGCGGTAGCGTTCGAGCCCTTCTCGACCCTCGAGTTCAGCTGGTTTGCCGGCTATGCCTGGCGTGTAGGATATTGTGCCACGTGCGGATCGCACGTGGGCTGGCGATTCGAGGCGCCCAAAGCCGACGGTAGGGGACGGCGGTTCGTCGCGTTGAGCCGCGGCGCTCTGCGCTTTGCACCCGGCTCATAGTGTCCAGATCATGCCCTGTGAAAAAATAGGGCCAGGCAGTAATGAACCCTCGCCCGTCCGGGAATCTTTTGCTCATGAACCCGCGAATGCGTACAAAGCGAACGCATTCGCGGTGCTGGATCGACCAACCGTAGGAATATGGGATTTTTCCAGACCCCTTGGGCTAGCTGCGAATTTTTGGTTAGAACTTCGCCAAACCGCATGAAGGTAGGAAGGTTCCCGGACCAACACTCGTAGGTTGAATCATCTCCCCCCCTCGCCCGTCGAAGTCGGCGCGGGGGTTTCCATCCTCTCAAGGTGAACGACAATGAAGATTTTGAGTAGAAGGCTGTGTCTAGGCGTGTTGGCCAGCGCCCTGAGTGTCGGGGCCATTGCACAAGCAAACGGGTTCAAGAAGGACGGTGGTCACGGAAAGGCCGTGTTTCATGCGAAGGGCCCCGCGGGCCTGAATATCGATGGCTCCGCCCTCATCGTCGTGGCGCAGCAGGAAGGTGAACACCTGGTCTTCAAGGCCGATCTGCAATCCGTCAAGACGGGCATCGGCATGCGCGACAATCACCTCAAAGAGGCGTTGCACGCGGAGAAGCACAAGTACGCCATCCTGAGGGTGGAGGCTGGCAAGATCAAAGTGCCCGACGACAACAAGATGGTGCACGCCTCCACCAAAGGTGAGTTCGAGCTCAATGGCACGAAGAAGCCCGTAAAGTTCGATTACAGCGCCAAAGGGCTGGGCCACGGAAAGTATGCGGTCCAGGGCCAGTTTACGATCGACTATACCAAGTTCAATCTGGAGAAGCAGTGCTACCTCAAGCAGTGCGTCGACGAGAACGTTTCGGTCCAGGCCCGTGTCAAGATGAAGAAGGACTAGTGCAAATACTGAAGTGGAACGTTTGACGACAGGTCATACAAGCGACTAAAACCCACTGGATGTTGCTCGACGCCGAGCTTAGCTCTTCGAAAGCCCCGAACGGTTGTCATCGTTTGGGGCTTTTGTGCGCCATTGTTCTGGGACTCGCCACGCTTCTTTGGGCGAAGCCCGCCAGTGCCTATGCATGGATGCTTCGGCACAGCTACACCGGTTGCGGCGTATGCCATGCCGACCCATCCGGTGGCGAGCTGCTGACGCTCTACGGGCGCATGCAGGGCAACCTGCTCTTGCGCATGCAGTACGGCAAGACGGCGGGTGGCGAGGAGTCGGGCGCAGGCTTCGAAGACGAAGGTTTCGACGATAGCGACTTCGATGATTTCGGTTCGTTCGACGAAAGCGAAGGTGCCTCGGGGGACGACGCGGAGTCAGCGGACGATACTGGCGACGAAGAGGGCTCCGATTCGGACGACAAGGGTAAGAACGCCGACGCCAAGGACGCCGGTGCCGGGGAACCCAGTGTCGGGTTTCTTTGGGGCTTGTTCGACACCCCGCCCGGGGTGCTCCTGGGCGGAGGGTTCCGCAACTTGATGGTCTATCAACTGGAAAGCGACGACCCATTCAAGTTCATTCCGATCATGATGGGGGATCTGTATTTCCAGGTGAAGGCGCAGTCGGTACGAGTCGCCGCCACCGCGGGTATTACGAAGGTAGCCCCTGGTTCACCGCACGGGCATGCCGCCCAAGTGACTCGCGCCCAGGGTGACGAGCTCAATATGGTGTCGCGCACCCACTGGCTCGGATTCGATATGGGTGAGAATGACGAGTACCTGCTCAGGTTCGGTCGTATCAATCTACCCTTTGGCGTCAGGATCCCCGAGCACACCATGTGGGTGCGTGAAGCCACGCGTACGGACAGGGAAAGCGACCAGCAGCACGGCGTATCGTTGGAGTACACGGGCGACAAGTTTCGCACCGAAATCATGGCGATTGCCGGCAACTATCAGATCAATCCGGACATTTACCGCGAGCGTGGCTACAGCATGTTCTTCGAATATTTCGTGGACACGGGTCTGGCACTCGGCGTGAGCAGCTTGGTCACTCATGTGCAAGCGGACCGATTGCTGCTTGCTAACAACGTCACGCGGCAGGCGCACGGGGTGATGGGGCGGGCGGCGCTTACGGACTGGTTGGTGTTGTTGGCGGAGGCCGACGCCTTGCTGACCACCGACACCAGCACTGGATACGTCGGCTTCGCGCAGTTCGACATCGAAGCCGTGCAGGGCCTTCATTTCATGCTCACCGGGGAGTTTCTCAATCAAGGTCTCAGGGGCCCGGAAAGCGACACCAACCAGCCCGCCCCTGGAGCTGGAGAGGCGCGCTTCGGAGGTTGGGCCAGCATTGACTGGTTCTTCTACAAGCAGTTCGAGTTTCGGATCGACGCTGTTCAACGGCAGGGATCAGACACGCAGCTCCTTGGCCAACTGCACTTCTACCTTTAGAATTCGTGCGTAACCCGAAATGCGTGCTTCGTCTCGTCGGAGCCACGTTCCCCTTTAGTCCGTGGCAGTCGCGGGTTCTACTTGGCTCTGCGGTGTGGTCAGCGCGGGCCCCTGCGCGACATCGGAGCCGGGGGTGACAGCGGGGGCTGGCTCCGGAAGTGCCGTGTGATTCAGCGTCTGGTCGAGCCACAGAAGCGATTCGAGCGAGCCGGCTTGTCTCATCCAGCGAGAGGTGTGCGCCCCCTTGCGTAGCTGCAGACTCGCGTCGAGCTTCTGGCGTACGAGCGCATGGTAGAAGGCCTGGTTGGACCAGCGATAGGTGTCTTGGGTGGCCGTGACCACGCGGATCGGCCGGCCGTGCTCCGAATCGAGGGAGTCGAACGCCTTATGAAGCAGCCAGGCATAGCGCGAGGCTTGCGCACGCTTGATCGCGATCTGCATCCCGCAGAAGGCCCCGTAGCGATCGGGGAAGCGGCACATGAGCTCGAGCCCTACCAGCCCGCCCATGCTGACACCTGCCAGTCCGATATGCTCCGGTGCCGTGGAGATGGGTGCGAACTCGGCCACCTTCGGCAGCAAGTCCTCGTGGATCCAGTCCGTGTACCGCTCCAGCGTCCGGCCCAGATCTCGCTGAAAATAGGGAATCGGCGTCAGGGGCGTCACCAAGACCATCCCAGAGAAGGGGTTCTTCGCCAGCTGGCGCACAATCTGCTCTGCTCGCTCTTTCCCGAGCGCCGGGGTGGGCTCCACGTGAGCGCCTTGCAACTCGCGGTAGGCTTCGAGCACGTCGTATTCTGCCCGCCAAGCAGCTATTCCCCGGTCGTCGACCAGGGCCTGAGCGTAGCCGTGCAGCAAGATGGCGACGGGCCAAGCGCGATCTGAGCTCAGATTCTTGGGTACGTACACCCTGGCGCGACGCATCGACCGCGAGCTGTTTGCAAAATGCAGCTCATGCTGCAGAAAGCTCGACTCCGCCCCATCCTCGGCTGAGGGCGGGGCCGCCTCGTTCACCTTTGCCCAGGCCTCCGGAGCCAACAGGCAGCTCGTGAGGCCAGTCAGAAATGCGCGTCTGGACCTTCGCATGCCAACAAACAGTATGCGGTATCCACGCGCGGAAATTAAGGAAACCGCCCCGCTGAGTCCATAAATGTGCGCAGATGCCTTGGCCCCCTCCGAGTGCTGAAGCCGCGAAATCGTGACGCGCGATGCGTTGTGCGCCCCGAGCTGCGCGCGGACTCAGAAGATTGCGCCTGCCGAACCCCCATCGCCAGAGCCGCCCGTGCCGGAGCCGCCCGTGCCGGAGCCGCCCGTGCCGGAGCCGCCCGTGCCGGAGCCGCCCGTGCCCGTCGTACCACCGGAGCCGCCCGTGCCCGTCGTACCACCGGAGCCGCCCGTGCCCGTCGTGCCACCGGAGCCGCCCGTGCCCGTCGTGCCACCGGAGCCGCCTGTGCCGGAGCCGCCTGTGCCGGAGCCACCGGTACCCGTGCCGCCCGAGCCATCCGTGCTCGTCTCGCCGCCTTCGCCGGCCATGCCGGCCATACCCGCGCTGCCGCCCATGGCCTCGGTGCCGCCGCTGCCAGACGAGGATCCTCCAGTACCAGAGCCTCCCATTCCGGAGCCCCCAGAGCCGTTCCCACCAGTTCCCCCGGTGTTTGACTCGCCGCCTTCGCCGCTGGTTCCTCCCGTCGCTTGATCTTCGGGAATCTTCGTACGGTCGACATCGGTGATCAACGTGCAGCTCACGACCGGAAACAGCACAGCACTGGCGGCGACAAGGAGGGGGCGGACAAGACGCATATCGATAATCCTATGAGTTTTCGGGCGACATTGTCGTCTAACCGCCTCAGGCAGCGCAAGCGCTAATCAGCTCCTCGTTGCACCTTCGGCCCCTGGCAATCTCGGGCTAGGCCAATCAGCGCGTGTCGTTCCAAAACAAGGCGTTTTTGTGACAAACGAGCGGCCCGCGCCCGGGTCGGCGGACCCCGTCAGGCGAGCTGAGCCAGCGAAAGCCCAAAGTAGCCGTCTGGCGATTCCAACCACGATTCCAGGCGAAGGCCCGCCTGGCTGAGCAAGCGGCCAACGCTGCCCTGCGTGAACTTACGGCTGATTTCCGTGAGGAGCCGCTCGCCCTGGGCAAAATGGACATGCATGCCGAGCCGGTCGATCTGCACCGTCTGCTCTCGTGTGGACTCCAGGTGCATTTCGATCTGCTGCTTGGCCGCGTCGAAGAAAGCGACGTGTTCGAAGCTTCCCAGGTCGAAGTCGGCCCCGAGCTGCTGATTGATGACCCTGAGCACGTTCTTGTTGAACTCGGCCGTGATGCCCTGCGAGTCATTGTATGCACTGTTGAGCACTCGTGTGGCCTTGACCAAGTCGGTGCCCAACAAGAAGCGGTCACCGGGTCGCATGTTTCGGGCGACCTGCTGCAAGAATTCGACCGCCTGGGATGCGCTGAAGTTGCCGATGGTGCCTCCCAGGAACATCCAGAGCGTTGTTCCGAAGCGTGGCAAGGATTCCAGATCGTTGTCGTAGTCGCCCACGATGGCGTGGACTCTGAGCCACGTAAACTCGTTCATCAGCTGGTGGCCGCTTTCTTCGAGTATGCTGCGACTCACATCGAAGGGAACGTATGAGCACCGCTGCCGCTCGCTTTCGACGGCCTTGAGCAGTGTCGCTATCTTGCGCGCGGAGCCGCTTCCCAACTCGACGATCGAGCTTGGACGAGTCTTGTAGACGATGGCGCGCGCGTGCCGTTCGAGCAGTGCCTGTTCGGTGCGGGTCGGATAGTACTCCGGGGTGTTGCAGATGCGCTCGAAGAGCTGCGAGCCCCGAGCATCGTAGAAGTGCTTGGGGGGTAGAGACTTGGGTTTCTGGCTGAGGCCGGCCTGGACGTCGCGCGCCAGGCTTTCGGCCTGGTTGGGTTCGTGGCGTACCTCGAGGACGAAGCGTTTCGAACCTGGGTGTCGTGGCGTATCCGGAAGGCTCGCGGCGTGCTGAGTCATCGTGTCCCTTCTGCGCTCACCCTGCGGGTCTGCGCTCGCTCACGTCGTCATGGCCGACGAAGTTTCCGGGCTATAGAGCCGTGGCACTCTGGGCGCAAGGGGCCGAGTGCCACGAGTTCGAACTGTCACTCGGGCGGAAGTGCACACTGTTGCCACACGTGCCACTCCCTTCGGAGAGCAAAACGCTCCCAGCGTTCGAACTGAGCTTGACGCTTGCGATACATCGGGTTTGATGGGGCACATGTGCCGCATTGCGGGCTATCTGGGACCGCCCAAGCTCTTGAGCAGCCTGGTCGATCGGCCACCCCACTCTCTCTACAAGCAAAGCTACGCCGGCCTGGAACTGGAGACGTCGGTCGTGAGCGCTGACGGTTGGGGCGCCGCCTGGTACCTACCGGAGGAAGCCGAGCCGGCCCTGTACCGGAGCACGCTGCCGATCTGGGGAGATTCCAATCGAATCGATCTTGGACGCAGCCTCAGGAGTCATTGTCTGCTGGCGGCCGTGCGCAGCGCGACCGACCCTCTGGGGATCGCCGCTGCCAACACGCAGCCATTCGGGTTCGAGAACCTCAGCTTCTTGCACAATGGCTACATCGAGCGCTTTCGAGCCGAGCTTCGTCGCGAGGTCTGTGAGCGGTTGTCCGACCGCGTGTACGAACGCATCGCGGGCGATACCGATTCGGAGCATTTTTTTGCTCTGCTGAGCGAGTCCTGGTCTGGGCTTGCCGAGCGACCGTCGGAGCAGCGTCTCGTGTTGGCGGTGCGGACCGCGGTGCGGCAAGTTCGCGAACTGGTTAGTGCGAAGCGCCTGAAGGCCCTGGTGACGCTTCTCGTCAGCGACGGTGAGCGCATGGTCGCCGTCCGCACCGCGCAAGGCGCCAAAGCACCCACGCTCTACGCTCGTCACCAGCCGTTGCTGAAGCAAACGTGGTTCGCCTCGGAGCCACTCGACGCGGACGAACAAGGCTGGCAGGTGGTCGAGGAACACAGCATGCTCATGGCACGCATCGACGGGTCACTCGAATCGCTGTCGATTGACTAGTCCCGGGTTCTCATGGATCGGTTGGAGGAGTTGCGTCAGCAGTTGGATCGTGCATCGACGTTCATGCGCGACATCTGCGAGGACTTGAGTGATGTCGAATTGCGGACCCAATACGATGAGGAATTCTCGCCCATCGGGTGGCACTTGGGTCACGTCGCCTGGCAAGAAGAGCTGTGGGTGTTGCGGACGCTTGCGCGGCGCGCACCGCTGAACCCCGCGTTCGATGAGGTGTTCGATTCGTTCCGTCCCAACAAGAGCAGCCGCGGTGTCCGCATTCCGGACAAGCGGTGCTTGTTCGAATATCGAGCCAGCGTTCGCGCTGCCGTACTCGACTGCCTGGACCAGGTCCTGGCGGACGATTCGGGTGAGCTGATGCGCGGGGCCGGTTTGCTGCGCTTTGTCGCAAACCACGAAAGCCAGCACGGCGAGACGGTGCTCGCCATCCGGCTGGCGGCCGACCTGCCGCTCGGGGGGAATCAGGTTGCTCGCCCCGCTGGTTGCCAAGGCACGGCTGCTTCGCAATTCATGGCGTTTTCGGGGGGGGAGTTCCGTATGGGCACGTCGGATGATCCGGACCGCTGGGACAACGAATGCGCGGGCCACAGTGTACGGGTTCTGCCATTTCGCATGCAGCGATTCCCTGTGTCGAACCAGGCTTGGCTCGAGTTCTTGAATGCTGGAGGGTACGAAGACGAGCGACTTTGGTCACCGGCGGGCTGGCGTTTCATTCGCACACATGCCATCGAGGCGCCGCTCTATTGGCGACGCGACGCGGAGGGTGCTTGGCGGCAACGAACCCTGTTCGGTGAGCAAGCCCTGGAGCTGACCAGCGCCGTTTGTCACGTTTCCTGTCATGAAGCAGACGCCTTCGCTCGCTTCGCCCGAGCCCGCCTGCCCAGTGAGGCGGAATGGGAGTGGGCCTGCGTCCAGCAGGATCGCAGTTTCGAGGCTGCGGCACGCGTCGACGCGCTACAGGGTGTGGTCTGGCAATGGACATCCGACCTTTTTCGACCGTACCCAGGCTTCGTCCCCCAAGCGTACGATGGCTATAGCGTGCCCTGGTTCGACGGGCAGCATCGAACGCTGCGTGGCGGCAGCTATGCGACGCGACCGGAAATCGCCCGGCCAACCTTCAGGAATTGGTACCTTCCGAGCATGCGCCGCGCATTCGCTGGGCTCCGCTTGGTCGAGGACTCCGGATGAAGGTACACCTGTTCGACGGTACCTACGAGCTGTTCCGCGCCTACTTCGGCGCACCCAGTGCGCGCAACGCGCAAGGCGAAGAGGTCGGTGCCACGCGGTCGCTGCTGAGAAGCTTGGCTGCTTTTGCCAGGCGCGGCGACGTGACGCACCTGGCCTCGGCCTACGACCACGTGATCGAGTCGTTCCGCAACCAGCTATTCGCTGGCTACAAGACCGGTGAAGGCATCGCTCCCGAGCTGCTGTCCCAGTTTCCCCTGGCAGAACAGGCGACCCGCGCCCTGGGCATCGTCACGTGGCCGATGGTCGAGTTCGAGGCCGACGATGCTTTGGCGACTGCGGCGGAGCGCTTTGCCGGTCGCGAGGGAGTCGAGCAGGTGGTCATTCTGAGTCCGGATAAGGACTTGATGCAGTGTGTCCGCGGGGAGCGCGTGGTCGTGGTCGACCGCATGCGCAAACTCACCTATGACGAGCAGGGCGTCATGGCGAAGTTCGGCGTGGCGCCGCGCTCGATACCGGACCTCTTGGCGCTGGTTGGAGATAGCGCGGACGGCATCCCCGGCATTCCACGCTGGGGCGCGAAATCGGCCGCTTTGCTGCTGTCCCACTACGGCAGTGTGTCCCGCATACCCGATGACGAAACGACCTGGGAGGTGAAAGTGCGAGGGGCTGCCCAGCTGGGCGCGAACCTGCGCACGGCCCGACGAGAATGCCTGCTTTACAGAGAACTCGCCGTGTTGCGCACGGATGTGCCGCTCCCACAAACGCTGGAGGAGCTGAGGTGGCAGGGACCGGACCGCGCGGCGCTTGCCGAGCTGTGCCGTCGGATTGACGACCAGACGGTTCTCGAGAGCTTCGATACCTGATGACCTCGGGCAGGGCTGCGCCTCGCTTCGGTGACCCGCCCCGTTGAAAGGTGCCGAGAAGGCTGACGACTGGCTCAGTGCCACGCCTGAGCCAGCCGCGCGACGTCGACGACTTGCCAGTTGTGATACTGGTAGACGATGGCGCTCTCGGGGACGTGGGCCATCACCAGGTCTTTGAGCTTGGTGCGCGCCAGCAACGCGCGTGAATAGCTGGAAAATGGCTGAAAGGACGACGACTTGCCCACGAAGTTGCTACGGTAGCGCGAGCGATTGATCAAGAAGTGCGTGACGCCGTACTTGGCCGCATAGTCCAGGACCTCTTTCCGGTTGGTCGCGTACAGGGCCCTTAGCGTTGCCTCGCAGCGACGTTTCTGCCGGCGCCAGGAGTCGACGAACCAGGGCTGCAGCGTTTCGAAGGTACCCATGGTAGCGCGCGCCCCGAAGTACGGAATGCCGTCGCCATCCAGCGGGTGAGAGGCGATGCGAACGTCCTTGGGAAGCGTGCGGATGAAGTCGTAGAGCGGTCGGTCCTGGTCTGCGCTGATGAACATTCCGCTCGGCTTCTTCTGACCGTCACCGGTGCACGTCCAGACCAGCAGCAGCAACCCGGCCGCCATGAAGTTGCGCGAGATGGCGCGCGGCCGGCGCCGGAGTGTCGAGCACAAGCCAGCTGGGACGCTCACCAAGAGCGCGTACAGCGCCATGCGCATCCCGAAGCTATAGTAGCGCTCCGGAGAATATAGCTGGAATGCGAGCAGTCTGGACAACAGGTAGAGAATGACTGTGCCGCAGGTGAAGGCGATGGCCACACTGGGCCTCGGCCCCAGCCGCAGCAGGCCGGCGAGCAACAAGAGCCCGATGAACGCTGTCGCCCAGCTTTCAGCGTTGGCCTCGAATGCGTGCTTCAGCCTCGGCAGTGGGGACTCGCCGTGGGGTGTCAGGGGGTCGAGGTAGGTATCCAGAAACACCTTGCTGGGCTCGGCAAACGGCAGAATCCATAGACGCCCGGCTCGGCTGAATGCTGGCTCCAGCTTCGCCTGCTCCAGCGTGAAGAAAGGACCGCGGTCGTCGGAGCCCAGCAATGACGGCAGGACGGCGAGCACCGAGATTCCTACCAACAGCGCATAGCGGCGAAGCCTGCCCCAGAACACCGAAGCCTTGACCTTTGTCAGGTCCCGGACCGCGTACAGGCCCTCCGCCGCAAGCAGCATCGCCATCACCGAGGGGTAGGTGACGGCACCTATCACGGGAGCGCCGAAGCGAGCCCAGCGGTTTTTGGCGAGCACTCCGGCAAGCCACAATGCGAAGCAAGGGAAGCCGAAGGCGCGTCCGAGGCCGCCCGCGATACGCTCTACCGCGAACCAGTCATGGCATATGAAGAATACGAGCAGCAGGCCCGCCCCCAGGCCTGCCCGGCGCGCTCGCCAGAGCACCACCCCAGCAGCCGCGAGCACCAAGAAGGCGATGGCCTGAACGATCTTCGGGGCGATGAACACATCGCTCAGCGGAACCAGGATTCGATACAGTAGCCAAACGCCGCTCGGCACCAATGAGAGCATTTCATCGGCAATGGGGTCGCCTTCGAGCGACGGGTCGCTGTCGTAGCGATGGAAGGGGAAGATCGACGTGCGCGCGTCGTCCGACTGCAGGTCGGGATCCGTCAGCATCGGCCCGTTGAAATCCAGCCAGGCCGCCATGTATGCGGTGAAGCTCAGCAAGATGGCCAGAATGCTGACGATGTGCAGGGCCTTCTGCACCAACGGATGAGAGAAGAACCTTGAGATGGCGGACCCCGCGCGTCGGAGCGGCCGCCATGCGGGTGCGACGAGCTGCCCGGCCTTGCCGAGCCAGCGCGCACGCGCTGCCGCCATCGAGGAGGCCACCTTTCGAATCGAGCGTTCGCCCTGCTGCACCAGTCCCATGTGGGTTCTCGGTTTTGCTACCACCGCCGCCGTACAAAGTCCTTCACGAAATCGCCTTGGGTGGCGCCGGATCTGGACTCGGCGGGGTCGCCATGCTCGGTGACCGTGCGAGCCCGAAAGATCCGTGCGGCGCAGCACTTCGGACGCTGAGAGCTGGCTGGACAGCGATGATCGTATTGAGGTAAGCAATCCGCATGTGGCGGGCCGTAACGGCAAACGCTTGGAGCGGTCTGAAGCGCAGCTGGCCGGACGTGGTGATCCTCTGCTGGTTGGTGGTGCTTTCGCTGTGGGTGCGGCGCCTGACTCTGATGGATATCGAGGGAGGCGGGGACGCGGTTCGCAAGTGGTTCTTCGTCAAGCAGTGGTCTTACGCCAACAGCTTTGCCGACATCGAATGGAACCACCACCTGGCGCGTTTCGGTGTCAACATCTGGGCGTTCATCGTGCAGAAGCTCTGGGGGACTTCCGCGTCATCCTACTATATCGCTCCCATGTGCGCCGCCAGCGCGGGTGTGGCGTTCTGCTACAAGCTCGGCCAGGAGCTGGGCGGGCGCTACGCTGGCGTTCTGAGTGCCCTGTGGCTGATGACTCTCGAGCCCATGGAACGCCTGGGCAGCCAGCTGCTGCCGGCCGCTTTCTCCGCGGCCTACGTGGCGGGTGCTGCCTACTTCTTGCTTTGGTATCTGCGCTATGAGGGGGACAAGCGCTGGCGCAGAGTATTGTTGGTGGTCACGGCTTTGTTCTTGTTCTTCGCCTATCTGTCGAAGATGTCGAACCTGTTGTTCGTACCCGGGTTCTTGCTCGCGCTCTGGTTTCTGGGGGGCAATCGGCGTGATCTGCTGATTTTCGCTGGAATTCTGCTCGGTTTGTACCTGGTCGAGACGGCCTGGTACAGTCTGTTCACCGAGCACGCCACGCGCTTCGAGATCGTGACCAACTCGCATCGCGGGGGAACGGTGAAGAATATCACTCACTCCGTGACGCGGGGTGGCGGTCATGGGAGAGGCGCCCGTCACGTGGAGAAAGTCGTCGACTACGTGGCTGTCTTCTGGAAGCTCACGGAGCGCTACCGGGTTCTGTGGGAGAGCATCAAGTTTCCCCTCTACCTTTTCTTGGGCTCGTCGTTGGCGCTCGCTTTTTTTGCTGGGCAGCGCGCCGCCAAGGCGATGGCGCTGGTGGTGTTCGGCTATCTGTTCCAGGCAACGTTCGCCATTCGCCAGTTCGACCCGCTCAAGGTTTGGATGAGCAACGAGCCTCGCTACTTCGTGGTCCTGTGCCCGCTCTTGCTGGCGACCGACACGGCCTTCGTTCTGGTCCTGCTGAAGCGAGCGAAGCATTGGGCGAAGCAACGGGTTCCCGGGCGTTTCGTGCGGGGGTTCTTCCTGCTCGGCTCGCGCTTCGCGCCTGCCTGGGCATTGCTGTTCGGTTTGCTCATCGGTCTGCGCTACTACAATGTAGAAGGCCACCGGGCGCTGGAGCGCGAGTACCCTTTCAGGAACCTGCGGAGGTTCGAGGAATACTTCAACGACGCTTACGCGCGCGGTTTGCCCATCGTGGAGAAGCACTCTCGCTACAAGAAGGCGCTGCGCCTCGTCTATTCCGTGTATCTCGACGAGAACCTGATCGAGCGCGACGGCAAGCTGCCCTCCTTCGAGGAGGCGGTTAAGCGGCTCGACACTCGCTACGACTGGCTTTCGACCGACCCTTCGAAGTATCTGAAGCGGGCACGGCAAGACGTGCGGCGCAACCGTAAATGCGTCTATACGACCCGAATACGTGGGCGCAACCTCTCGGTTGTGCCTCGGGTCAAGCTGTCGGATCGCTGCGACCGGGGCCGATCGCCAAGTGGCTAGGTGAAGGACCCGCAAACCCTGCCTCGAGCCACGCGCTGACACCTATTATCGCTTGGTTCGATCGAGGCTGTCTCACCCCCGGGAGACCGGCAAAGGAGCTGGAACCTGGCTCGGGGCTCGGGGAACGGCGCAGCAGGATTCTGCCGAAGAGCCAGACGCTTGGGTCGGGGGCGCATCGCCTGCTACGCTTCGTCGCCATGAGGCTCCTTGGTTTGGCCCCGGTCTTTGCTGGCTTGGTTTTCGGTTTCCCAGCCTTGGCGCAACAGGTGCCAGGGGCCCCAGCTGCTGGGTCCCCCGCGCAGCCAGAGACGCAAGCGGGGCAGCCAGCGCCGGACCTCCAGGCGGGTGGTCTCCGGCCGCCGGAGGCCGTCGATGCGCCGGAAGCGGAACCGGAAGCCCGCAGCGAGGCCGAGGTGGAGCAAGAGCTGGACCGCGCTGAACAGGAAGATACCGGCCGCGGCCTGGAGTTCGTCTGGTTGCAGGGTGAGGCAGGCTACGACCTCTTGTGGCTCCAAGCGCTCAGCGGGTCCAGCTTGGTGGACGGTAGTGTCGTTTCCGAAAACCAACATGGGCCGGTGGTTGGTGCGGGGCTGGGAGTGCGCGTGTTCGTGATTACCGCGGGGGCGCGCTTTCGTTACGCGACCTTCCAGGATTTCTCCTGGTGGACTCTCGACGCCGAGGCGGGTCTGAGAATTCCGATGGGGCGGCTGGACCTGTACGTGACGCTCGGCGGCGGCTACGGCTCGGCGAGCGGCTTTGGAGAGGGTCCGAGTTCGGATCTGGACCTGTCGAAGCTCGCTTTGACTGGCTTCAATCTGCGCACTGGTGGAGGGGCGGAATTCTACTTCAGCGAAACCTTCTCGGTAGGAGCCAGCATCAATGGTGAGGTCGCCTTCTTGAAGCGTTCGGCCGTCGATACACCCAGTGCACCCGCGGGTGATCTGGCGGTCTACGCGGAGGACGCATCCAGTGTGGGCGCGCGGCTGACCACGACTGCCTACTTGGGACTGCACTTCTAGGAACAGCCCGTGTGGCATCTGGTTGCCGGACTCGTCGCTAGCGCTCTCCCACTGGGTCTGGCCATGGCCGTTTGGCGTCGAATGAGCCGGGGGCACTTATTGCCTCGCCGACCTGCGTTGCTCATGGTGCTCGGCGGCGTGGTCTTGGGCGCGTTGGCCGCCTACGCCGAGCCACTGGCGCTAGCGTGGATGCAACTCTCTTTTCGCGTCAAGGAGGCTGGTGTAGCGGGGGCGCTGGCCGCCATGCTGCTCATGGCAGCTCCGCTCGAGGAAGCCCTCAAGGCGCTCTTGGTGTGGCCTCTGTACGTGCGGCGCCAGCTGCTCAGCTCCCGACTGGGCCTGTCCTTTGCCATGTGCGCTGGCGCGGGATTCGCTGCCGGAGAAGCTTTCGTGTTGGTGTTTCGAGAGCCGCTGAGCTGGCACGGCTGGTTGTCCGTCGTGAGCCTGGGGCCGGCGCACCTGTTCTTCGCCGGCGTCTGGGGTTTTGCACTCGGCACGAGTCGTGGGCGCGACCGCTGGTTCCCGCTGGCCTGGAGCGTGTCGATGGTCTTGCACGGTTTGTATGACCACCTGATGCTGGGCAGGGGGCCCGCGCTGCTGGTCCTGGCTGTGCCACTTGTGGGTTTCATGTTCGGCGCGGCCTGGGTGGTCCTTCGGTCGTTGGCTCCGGAGATGGATTCCTCGGGCTCTCACACCTCACGTCTGGCGCACCTCGCCCCACCCACGCTCAGTGACATGCAACGCGCCATGCGGCGCTCCAGCCGTCCGCTGATGCTGCGTTGGATAGCGCTGGGTGCCCTGGTAACCCTGGGAGTGGTGGTCACGTGTCTTGCGGGGGCCGTCTACGTTGGGCACAGCATGGGCGTCGACTTCCGCATGGCCGACGATTCCGATATCCGTTCTTCGGGGCCGCTGGTGCTCTTGGGAAGCGCGGTGCTGATGGCGTTCCCCCTGTCAGGCTATCTGATCGCTCGCGCCAGCGGGGCCGAGAGCGTGCTGGAACCGGCGCTCGCCAGCGGGGTAGCGATCGTCTTCGTGATGCTCATGCTGAGCATTACCGAACCGGTTGCGCTGGTCGTGTCTGTGGTGATCGCACCGCTCGCTTTCTCCTTGGCCTGCGGCGGTGCGTGGTTCGGTCTCGATCGCCTGTGAGGTTGGCGAGACGAGCCGCCAGAACCCTCCCGAGCACCGGGCTACACTGGCTGATTCACGAGCACGAGCACTCCCTCACCGACTCGCGCTCACGCTCACGCATGCACCCTCGCACGCGCCCATGCTCGCCCACACGCCCCCAGCTGCCCGCGCTCACGAAGCGTCAACATCAGTGAGCTTTCAGGTTTACCTGGCTAGACTTAGCGCTGCTCTTGGATTAGTGGTCGCTGGATAGCGCGCGCTGCACGTCGGGACTATGCAGCGCGGGATCGCTGGGGATGAACTCGGGAGATTCAGCGGCGTGTTCGGGGTGATCCATCAGCTGTGTCAGATCGAACAGCAGGAAGCGGCCCAGCAGATGTGGTCCCTCGCTGACCCAGAGCTGGCGTTTCTTGGTGTTCATGACCACGCCGTGGGTGGCAATCAAGGCGTCGATGGCGTTGCGGTCGCCGAGTGGAAGCGCGTGGCCGTGGCGTCCTCGACGATCCCTGAGCAAAGCCACCGCGCTCTGGATGGTTGCTCCGTCGCCGAGCGACTCGAGCAACTCATCTGCGCGTGCGCGTCGCGCCAGGGTCGAGGTCTCTTCTCTCACCCTCAGGTTCCGCGGGTCATTGGCGAGCGGGCCTTCGAAATGGTTGGTGACGGCGGCCTGCTTTGCCAAGTGACGCACGTGCTGCGGCAGCCCGGGAGCGCGCTCGACCGCCACGGCGCTTCCAGAGGCGTCCATGACCACGACGATGTGCGAGACCATGGCTGGGCGCTCGCGCAGCGCTGAAATCGCCTGTTCAGTGCTCGTGGCGACGGAGAGCACGCGCCTGAGTGCGTGCACGACGGGCTCGCCTCGATTCGAGGGGGAGCCGGCGCGTGCTCCGTGGACGACCACGGCAAGGCCGGCCGCGTTCATGCCGCTGACCACTCCCACCAGCCCCGGCCATGCTACCGACGCAAACGGGATCTGCCCGTCCTCCTGCACCAGAAAAACGGCCTTGTCGCGGTCGAAAATGGGATCGACTTCGAAATCGAAGGCGCGTGCCAGAAGCGGCTCCCCCTGGCTGGAACCGTGCCCATTGAGCACGAAGCTGGTGCAGCCGATAAGGGGGGAATGCTCGAAGGAAAGCGAGATGTCGTAGAGCGCATTCAGGTAGACGAAGCGCTGGAACGTATCGAGAAATCCGCTGAACGGGTCGGGCCTGAAGCCGCGCGCTTCGGCCGCTATCTCCTGCAACCTCGCGCTCGACATGCCCTGGTCGACGTTCATGTATCTGAACAGAGCCAGGTCGAGCAGGGCGCTGCGCGTCAGGGTGCTGGGAACCATCCGCGCGAGGTACTGCTGCAGAACCCTTTCGTTCTCCACCATCTGTGGGTAGAGCAGGCGCGCGTGGGCATATCCGATGCTGGCTGGTGTGCCTTTCAGGCTGACCTGCAAGATGCGCCCCCGGTGGCGCACTTCGGAGCTTCCGAAACTGCGTTCTCCACCGGGTCCCACCGTCACCTTCCCCGGTGGGAGCCGCACCTGGGGTGCCACCAGATGCGCTATCTGGCGAAGAGTGTAGTGGGCTGCGACCAACGACCCGAGCGATAACCCCAGGACGATGAGCTTGAGACGGTGTCTGAACAACCAGTGCTTCACTGGCGGCTCGCTGAAACTGCGGTGTACACGATACGTAGCGCTATACGAATCGGGTCGCGCACGCTGTGAAAGTGCGAGGTGTGGGAGCCAGCCGGAGGGTAGATGACGGACACCGGTTCTTGCGCAATCGACCAGCCCGCACGCGCCGCTCTCAAAATCACCTCCGACTCGAAACCGTAACCGGAAGCGCGTGCTCCGAGCCGAAGCGTTTCCGCGATTGGATAGCGCCTCAGGCCACATTGCGTGTCCAGGAGCTTCTGTCCGGAGAACGCGGACAGCCACAGGTTCGAAAAAGCGTTCGAGAAACGGTTGGCGCGCGGAGCACCTGCCGCTCGCAGATCGCGGACCCCCAACAGTAAGGCCTGTGGCGCTGCCTCGTGCTCGAGAAGCCGCACTGCTTCGGCCGCGGGATGTTGGCCGTCGGCGTCCAGTGTCACCGCCACCCTCGCCTTGCACTCGAGCGCGTAGCGAAGCCCGCTCAGCAGCGCCACCCCTTTGCCGAGATTGCGCTCATGGGTCACCACGTGTGCGCCCGCGCGCTCGGCGAGCAAACCGGTCCGATCGGTGGAGCCGTCGTCGACCACCACGACACGCGGTGGGTCATTTCGCCGCCGTCTCCAGCTATCGACAAGCTCCGCCAGGACCTGAGCGATGGTGTTCTCGGCCTGAAAGGCAGGAATGACGGCTACGGCTGGGGTGACGAGCGCGGGCATGATCCAGAAGGGAGCGCGGGACGCTACCACGAGGCCTAGCGCCATGAGCCTGCGATCGGCAGGGGGAAATGTCTGGTCGAAAACACCGAGTGGCGAACCCGTTCGTTACGGCTTAAATTCCTCACATGGAGCTCGACCCCAAGGTAGTTCGCGAGGTGGGGTATCGTGCCAAGGGGGCGATTCGCAGCCGCATGCGCAGCTTGCGTGCGGCGCTGCCCGAGCGAGCGCGGGAAAGCCGTAGTAGGCTCGCATGCCAGCGCGTGCTCGAGCTGCCCGAATACCGCGAGGCACGCGGTCTCGCCCTGTTCGCTTCGTTGCCGCATGAGGTCTCGGTGGTGGTGCTCGACCAGGCCGCGCGCGCGGCTGGAAAGCGGGTTTACTACCCGTACATGGACCCGACGCCGGATGGTTTCACGACCGGGTTCCGCAGGGTCGACGCCTTGACGGATCTCGAGTCGCGTGGCCGAAGCTTCCTGGAGCCGCCTTCCTGGCTGCCAGCGGGAAGGCGCGCCGAGATAGACTTGGTGATCGTTCCAGCACTCGCCGTGGCACCTTCGGGTCACCGTTTGGGATTCGGCTCCGGGTTTTACGACGCGACGCTCCCGGACATCTGCCCACCCGCCAAGGCAGTGGCCATCGTCTTCGATTTTCAGCTGTTGGCGGAGCTACCCGTGGAAGCGCATGATTTCCAGGTTCACGTCATAGTCACCGACCAGCGCGTCCTGTCGTCATCGGAAGGGTAGCGGCGGGGGGGGACGACGGCGAGCGGCATGGGCCCAGTAGGCCGGCGGCGCTCCTGCTGAAGCTCGTCGTGGCTCAGCTCGACCAGCCGCCGTACGCGCTCTCGAGTCGACGGGTGCGTTCGCAAGGCTTCGGGAATGGCAACGACCATGGTCGTATCCAGCAGCATCCTCAAGAGACCGCTTTGCTGCTTCTCCAGCTTGGTCAACGCATTGGCCAACGAGAGCGGCTTTCCCGTGAGTCGCGCGGCGGCCAGGTCCGCGCTGAATTCTCTGGTTCGCGACAGGCCCAGCTCGGCAAGATAGCTGAACAGTGGTGCGACCAAGAGTATCAGCGTCGCGCCGAGCGACACTTGAAACGCCCCCAGGCTCAACAAGCTGACCAACAGTAGCAGCGAAGCCAGGCTGGCCAGGCTTCGGGTCAGGCCACGCATGGCCCGTGCGGCTCCCATCACGCGCACGTCACCACTCTGAGGTGGCTCACCTCGTGAGCCAGGACGCCCTCGAGCTCGTCAGCAGTCAGCGACCGGACCAGCTCCGGTGTGACCGCGATCGCCGCGTGCCCGCCGGAAGTCAGCGCAAATGCCTGAAGTTCTCGGCTGGGGAGCGCGTACAGCGCCACAGGATCGGTTACTCCTGCGCGGGCGGCCAGGCTGGCAACCATTCGCTCGAGCCCTTCGGCCTCGCCCAGGGCAAGACGCCGAGCACCGCGCAAGCGCAGGATCATTGCCACCGGCAAGCGTGTGTTGGCGACCCAAGCCGCTCCCCCCAACAAGAGCATCATGGTCAGCCCAAAGCTTCCCAACATCAGCCAGCCCGAGAGCAGCAGCAACAGCACCAGGACTGCCAGATAACCAAGGGTGGTCAGACCGTGTTGGGCGCGGGCCTGCAGATAGCGCGTTTGATTCATCCGAACTCGTGTGGCGGCTCGAAGAAGGGTCGCCGCCAACCATTGACTTAAGAACGCCGGAGCGTGCGCGCAAGGCGCTCCATGCACCCTGCGGCGCGCCCGGGGCGGAGCCTGGTTGCCCTACTTTTCGGCTGCCTTGCGCCTATCGATCCGGTGCTCGCAGCTGGCGGGGTCGACGCAGGTCCCGTAGAGTTCGTGTTTGTGGTGCTTGATGACGAAATGGTAGCGGGCCGCGATGCGATCTTGTAGCTCCTCGATGAGGGGCTCTTCGAACTCGATGATGTGCCCGCATTCCTCGCAAATCAGGTGATCGTGGTGGGCATCGACGTCCGCGAGTTCATAACGCGTCGCGTTGTCGCCGAAATTGAGCTCGTGCGCGATGCCGCCGTCGGCGAGCATTTTCATGGTGCGGTAGACGGTGGCATACCCCACCTTCGGATCCTCGCTGCGCACCTGGCCCAGGAGTTCGTCGATTGTCAAATGCTCGGCGGATTCGAAGAACTTGTCGATGATCAATCTGCGCTGCTCGGTCGAGCGCAGGCCCTGCTCCGTCATGTAGGCTTCCAGTTGGTCGCGCAGCCGCTCGAGGTTGGGCGAGCGTGCTTCCGTGCCCACTTCGGCTCTGCCGTGTGGTTCGGAGTGCCTTCCGGAATCCTCTGCGGTCACTCTCACTTCTATTGCGGTCGTTTGTGGCGAGGTCAAGCGATCCGTCGCCAAAGCGTCTACGTCCGTGAAAAGATAGGTTCAATCCATCGTGGGGCCGCGCAGACGGTAAAGTGCCACTAGCCCGCCGGCCGCGGCTGCCACGGGAGCTACCTGAGGCGGCAGGATCGAAAAGCACACGGCAAGCGCGCCAGCCACGGCAGGTGTCAGTGTGGTGATCAGGCCGGAGCGCGCATCCCTGCGGGTTTCGTGCGCGAGTCGAATCGCGAAAGCGGCTTCCTTGATGTCGTCGGAGGCCAGCTGTACGGACCATTCCGAGGTGGTCGAGCCCGCCGCTGCCAGTGCCACCGAAACGTCGGCAGCCCCGAGTGCCCCATCATCCACGGGACTGGTGCCGATGACCGCCATGCTGCCGCCGCTTGCTACCAGGCGGCGAACTTCCTCGGCACGATCTGGTGGCAGAATCTCGGGGCGCACATGCTCGATGTCCAGTGCTCGCCCGAGTGCCTCACAGGTTTCCCGAGCGTCCCCCGAAAGAAGCACGGGTTCAACTCCCACATCGACCAGGTATTGCACCGCGGCTCGAGCACCTGGGCGCAATCCGTCCTGGAGTCCGACCACGCCAACCAACCTACCGCCGAGCGCCACTAGCAGCACGGAGCGGCCGAGCGCCTCCAGTTCGTTGATCTTGGCTTCTGCGCTGGCCACGCTAACCCGCTCTTGCAGCATCAGAGCACGGCTGCCAACGACCAGCCGCTGGCCGCTGGAAGAAACGGCCGTTATTCCCAGGCCTGGATGGACGCCGTGACTGCGCGAGCCGTCCGGACGCACGCCGCGTGCCCGTGCGGCGCGCAACAGCGCCGTGGCGACCGGGTTGCTCGAACCGCTTTCAGCGCCCGCGATCAGCGACAACACGTGGCTCGCGTCGTGGTCGCCCACTGGTTCCACATTGGCGACCTCGGGTTCGCCCATGAGTAAGGTCCCTCGAGCACAGAAGGCGGCCATGCTGACGCGTCCTGCGGTATCGAGCGCATCCGCTGTGCGGAATGCGACTCCGCGTCTGAGCCCTTCTAGAACTCCACGCGCCACCGTCAGCGCGGCGATCTGGGCGACGACCGGATTGGCGACAGCCGCCTGCGCGGCCAGAGCAAACAGCGCTATCGTCAGGCTGTCCGCGTTGGCCGCGAACGAGGTCAGCGCGCCCAGGCCCGCTGCCATGGGGGCGGCTCGCTCCGCCACGAGTCTGCCGATTCGGGGCAGGGGGGCCAGCAAGTCGGCGCGCCGTCGAGGATCCTGCGTGAGCCTGAGCCAGGTGCGATCGTAGCCAGCCCAGCCGACGACGATGCGAATCCGCCCCTCGAGCACCTTGGCGCCGGCGACCACCGTGTCGCCTTCGCCGCAGGGCACACTGTAGCCGGCGGAGAGCCACGGCCTGAGCGAAGCCGACCCTGCCGAGACCGTGCCGTCGACGGGCACGACCTCGCCGCTTTCGACCACGACCTCTTCGCCTGGTCGGAGATCTCGCGAGCGGACCGGCAGGACTTCCTCTCCGACGACGCGATGAGTCCTCTGTTCCAATGCCGTCCGGATTTCCTCACGCTGGGCATCCAGAGGCCGACGGGCGCGGCGTACGAACCACATGCTCAGCGCCAGCAAGCTCACGATGATGGCTGCCAGGGTGATGGCTCCTCCGGCGCTTGCTTGCCCTGTCAGGGTGGCCACGAGGGCCGTGAGAACGGCGAGCACTGGGGCGGCGAGCATGGCCAGGGGGTGCGGCTCGCTGTCGTCTCGGTCGCCCATCAAGTACTGAGCGACCAGGGCTCCGGCGGCCACGCTGACCACTACCAGCCGCGAGGCAATCGCGGCACTCGAGTCACCGGCCAGAATCAGGGCGACTGCCAATCCGCCGCCCAGCATCGCCAGGGTCAACAGTAGCGCGCCCACGTCGGCGGTGCCGCTCGTGTCCTCGGCGCTCAGCGGTGTTGCAGGAAGCCCAGGGTTCGGCTCGTCGTCGTCGGGCAGCGGCTGATGATTCCGATCGGCGATCGAGTCGAGGACGTCTTCGTGAATCACGCTGTTGAGCTCGGTCGCTAGCTGGCGTCGCGTCTCCAGGCGTTCGTCCTGGTGGCTAGATGTGCGGATGACGTACGATGCGTCCGAGGGGCGACGACGGCGCGGCTGCGGCACGGGGGTCAGCCCGGCAACGTCGAAGCCTTCGGCACACTGGTCGCTGCAGAAATAGCGAAAGCGTTCTTGGAGTATGCGGATGCGGTTGGCCCGCAATGGATCCACGGCCTGGCCGCAAGTGGCGCAAGCAACCGCTTCGGCTACTGGGAACGAAGGACGATCCTTCTCGACGGCCGGCAACTCTTCATCCATCGGCCCCCAGAGCCCATTCCAGAAGGGCCTTGGAGGTGTGCAGGCGGGCTTCGGCCTGATCCCACACATGGCTCTGCTCGCTCTCCAAGACCTCCGCCTCGATCTCTTCACCGCGATGGGCCGGTAGGCAGTGAAGTACCATCGCCTCGGGTTTGGCCCGGCGCATCAGCTCCGTGGTCAGTGTGAAGCCTCGAAATGCCTCCAAGCGCGCTGCTTGTTCTGCCTCTTGACCCATGCTGGCAAACACGTCGGTGCTGACGACATCTGCTCCGGCGATGGCTTCTTCTGGCGAACGCTTGACCTCGACCTTGGCGCCGAGCGCCCGCGCGCGTTGGATCATCTCAGCGTCGGGATCGTACCCCGCGGGGCAGGCCAGGCACAGGCTGAACCCGAGCAGGCCTGCGGCCTCGATCCAGGAGTTGGCCATGTTGTTGCCGTCGCCCACCCAGGCGTACTCGAGGTTGTCGAGCCTCCCCTTGACACGCTTGACCGTGAGCAGGTCCGCCAGCAACTGCATTGGGTGGCCCTGATCGGTCAGGGCGTTCAATACGGGAACGCTGCTGTAGCGGCTCAACTCCTTGATGCGAGACTCGTCGGCGGTGCGGAAGGTGATGGCGTGGACCATCCGTGAAAGCACGCGCGCCGTATCACACAAGGGCTCTCCGCGGCCCAGCTGCGAAGTCGAGGAGGTGATGACCACCGGATGCCCCCCGAGCTCGACCACGGCAATCTCGAGCGAAAGCCGTGTGCGGGTGGAGGCCTTGTCGAACAGCAGCGCCACGCATCTTCCCTGCAGAGGGCGAGCCGAATCGCGACCACGGACTTGGCAAAACTGATCGGCACGATCGATGATCCGAAGGAGGGTTTCTCTTCCCAGATCGGACAGGCACAAGAAATGTCGGATCATGACAGACCTCCGACCACGGCCTCGACTACCTGGAGCCCCTCGGCAAGCTGGTCTCGAGTGACGATCAGCGGCGGAGAGAAGCGGAGCGCCTGACCGCCGGCAACGGTCAGCAACACGCCCGCCTCGCGCAGCTGGGTAACCACTGCCCGCGCATCGACCGAGTCGTCGAGCACCAACGCCTGGAGTAATCCTTGGCCACGCGAGCTTCGAGCCTTGGGGCAGCGCTGGACGATTTCCGAGAGCCGCTCGGCGAGATACCTGCCCAGCACCTCCGTTCTTGCAACGAGATCGCCCTTCTCGAGCTCGCCGAGTACGGCGAGCGCAACGCTGGAGGCCAGCGGATTACCACCGAAGGTGCTGCCGTGACTTCCGGGAGGCAGTGCGCCTGCGAGCGTTTCACGGCACAGCATCGCGCCGATGGGTACGCCGCCGGCCAGGCCCTTGGCCATAGAGATGGCATCCGGCACGACGCTCGTGTGGTGGATCCCCGAAAATCGGCCCGTGCGCCCAACGCCCGTCTGGATCTCGTCTATCAAGAGCAGGCATCCGGCCTTTTCGGTCAGCTCGCGCAGCCCCTCGAGGAAACCTTTCGGTGCCGGCAAAACGCCACCTTCACCTTGAACCGTTTCCACGATCACCCCGGCCACGTCTGGGCCCATGGCGTTGGCGACGGCCGTTAGATCACCGTACGGGACGTGGCTCACCCCGGGCAGCGGCCCGAAGCCGTGGCGGTACTTCTGCTGTCCCGTGAGAGCCAGGGCACCCAGCGTGCGGCCATGAAAGGAACCGTCGAAGGCAATGATGCGATAGCGCTCTTCTTGGCCAGCCTGATAGAAATGGCTGCGGGCCAACTTGAGCATGGCTTCGTTGGCTTCCGTCCCCGAATTGGCGAAGAGCACTCGGTCGAGCCCGGTGAGTGCACACAAGCGCTCGGCGAGCTCGATGTTGGGCTGGTTGTAGAAGTAATTGGAAATGTGGCAAAGGCGCCCCGCCTGCTGCTGCAAGGCTTCCACGATGCGAGGATGCGCGTGCCCGAGCGCGCTGACTGCGATGCCCGCGTAGAAGTCCAGATAGCGCTTCCCCGTCGTGTCCCACATGACCGCGCCCTGCCCGCGATCCATCACGAGCTCCGGCTGTCTGTAGTTCGGGTACAGGTGAGTCCGAGCCGATTGAAGGAGGTTTTGCAAGCTGGCTGCCATGGGAAAGGGCAAGCAGTACTAGAGCTTGGGGACATTTGCCAACCGCAGCCGGGGCCTTTTCCGGGGCCACCGCGTCGAAACTGCCAAAACGCGGGAAAACGTGGCGCTTTCCTGGCGTCGGGCGTTCAGGCGCGGCTGGCCAGAAGCACTTCTGCCGCCTCGACGAACCCCGCGCCGCGCGCCCCCGTCGTGATGAAGCGTGGCGGCACGGTTGGTCGCCCTCGCAGGTTGGCCACGCCGATGCTGGTGCGAAAAGCAGCGAAGCAAGCGGCATCGTTGCCGCTGTCCCCGATGAAGGCGAAGCGCATCCGGGCGCGTGTCGTGTCGTAGCCCAGGTAGTCCCTCAGCACTCGCAGGCAACCCGTTGCCTTGTCGTGTCGGTCCAGCGTCAAGTGCAGGTGGACGCTCGAGACCGTCGTGGTGACGCCGAGCTCGTGTGCGAAGCCGAGCACGCGCCCGATCGTCTCCTGGGAGACCGAACAGCGTTCGCCGATGTCGAAGGTCACGTCACTGATGCGCGCGTGGGCGTCGTCGGTCCGCAGCAGCTGGGGAAACTCGCGCTGTACCTGCGCCGCCATCTCGTCGAGTGCAGCGCGCACTTCGCTGCGCAGCTCCCGCGGGAAGTCGTCGATACGCTGCACCTCGCGTTTGGTTTTCAGGTCCGCGATGGCGCCGTTCTCTGAAATCACCGCACTTACGGGCCATTGGCGAGCCAGGACCTCTCCCCAACCCGCCGGGCGCCCCGTTGCCGCGAGAAGCACGAAACCCGCTGCTTTGAGATTCGAGAGTGCCCGATAGCTGTCGGCACCGAGTTCACCGTGGTCGAGAAAGGTGTCGTCCAGGTCGAACACCAGCCCCTCGATGGAGCCCAACCAGTCGCGCGGTATCTCGTCAATGGGCTGCATGTGTTTCCGAAGCGTTTGCGTCTCGCAACGAGCGGAGGGCCCGCCGCCCCGCTGCCTCCAGCTCGGGACCCGGTGCGCTCATGTCCAGGTTCAAGGGGCTTTTGACGATCCGTTCCAGAGCATCACGCGCGAAGAAGCGGATCAACGGGGTCTGGTGGGCAAGCTGTTGGGTGATGAGTTCCAGGCTTCTCTCACGCCGCGCCTGCCCGCTCAGGAAGATTGCCACGGCTCGTTCGTGGGGCTTGCCGACCTCGAGCGTCTTGTCCAGCACGTTGACCTCGAGGTCGGGGCCGTACAACTCGTGCAATCGTGCTCGATCGTAGCTCTTTTTCCACCAGCGCTCCATCGTTGTCAGCAAATTCTCGACGGACTTTTCGGTATGGCACAGCGCGCACTCGAGCGGGCGATCTCGTTCGACGCGGTCCTTGTCCGTTGGCGAGCCGATGCGGTGGTAGCGCGTCAGGTCATAGTCGAGCGCCATGTTCTTCTTCGGCATGTGGCAAGCGACGCAGGCACTTCCTCGGCTGTCTTTTGCGTGATGGGTGTGTCTGACCAGCGCGTCGGGCTGTCCGAGAGAAGCATGGCAACTGGTGCAGACCGGATTGCCTTCGGTAGTCTCCAGACGCGCCGCGCGTGTCGGGTCGTCCTCGGCGTGGGGATCGTGGCATGCGGTGCAGGTCAGCTGGGATGTGCAATGCCCGAGCAGGAAGTTGCGCGCCTCGCCCGAATTGATGTTGCTTCCGCCAGGTTCGAAGCCTCGTTCACGGCCCTCCCACGTGTAGGGGTAGCGGGAGAACAATACCGTGTGGCACTTCGCGCAACTATGCGAGATAGCTAGAGGCTTGGGAACCGGATTGCCGGACTGATCGCTGGTTTTCAGGCTACTGCTCTCCGGCACGAAGCTGGGCAGCACATGCGCAGGGTCTTCGGCATGAGCGCGTGACCCGCCATGACACGCCTCGCAACCAATGCCGACTTCGATCAGGTGTTGCTCCGAGAAACGCTTGCGCGTCTGCCCGGCGGCGTACTCCAGCAGACCCTGCTCGTCGTCCATGGGCGGGGGTTCCGCCCCGAGCACGCTGAGCTCGCTCTCGAGCTGATTT
Organism: uncultured delta proteobacterium; assembly: GCA_963809955.1. Taxonomy (GTDB): domain Bacteria; phylum Myxococcota_A; class Polyangia; order Polyangiales; family Polyangiaceae; genus JAICQQ01. Next base: position 629,836 of record CAWELQ010000017.1, on the reverse strand, counting down.
CGAAATTCCTCGGTATCGACGATGCGATACGAAAGCTTTCGGTCGAAAGGCAAGATCAGGCTCGCAGCTCCCTGGTAGCTGGGCGCGCCAACGCCATAGAGCTCGTCGTAGTACAAGCTGAGCCAGGGCACGGTATTGTGGCAGAAGATGCACGAACGCTTCCACTTGAGCCCCCGCCTGAGGTTATTCCGTTCCGGAGACATCACGGAATACCCCTTGTAGCGCCACTGCTTGCGGAACAGCAGGTACGACACCGGTAGCACGCGTTCGTCGCCGATGCCCCGCGCGTCTGCCTCGGGGGCTGCCACCTGGACGCCAGCGTAGTCTTCACGGGTGCGACCCCCGATGACTTTGGTGATGCGGTACCAAGAGCTGCCATAGCGGGTCGAGTCGAGGTGCATGTACTTCTGCCCGGATTCGGTCAGCATGGTGGCGCTGTCCGACTTGAAATCGAATCGGGAGCCATCGAACGGCGCGCGCGAAACCCCGGGGCCGATGATTCGAGTCATGCGGTGCATGGGCGAATGAAGCCACCGCTCGTAGATCCGTGGGTGGCATTCGGCGCAGCGCTTGCTGGTGGCGAAGTCCTGTCGGGTCACGTTGCTGACCGCGGGCGGCTTTGCCTCGGTCTCGGAGCGCTTTGCGCCCCGCACGCCGCAGGCGAGACTGGACAGCAGCGTCAGCGCGACGGCTGTGGACCAGACGCGACTCCGACGCGGTTTCGAGGCGAAGGCGTTGCTCATCGCCTCCGAGGAAGCTCCGCAATCAGCGCGCTCAGGTACAAGCCTTCCGGGAAGGCGGCGGGTACAGGGTGGTCGATGTCCTGATACACCCGTTCGAGCAGGATCGCGGAGCGCCCCGCCCGGGTTGCGCCGATCGCCAGGGCGCGAGAAAGCTCATCGATGCCCAAACCCGCCGAGCATGAACACAAGGCCAGCAGGCCCCCAGGTCGAGTTGCCGCGACGGCGGCGCGGGCGATCTTCTGCATGGCGCGCTGGGCCCTGGAAAAAGCAGAACGCTGGGGCATGAGCTTCGGTGGGTCGCAGACTACCAGGTCGAAACCTCCTTGGGTCGCGGCGTCTGCCAGTGCCCGGTCGGCTGAGGCCTTTTCGATGCGCATCGTCCCGCTCAAGCCATTGAGCTCGATGCAGCGCTTTCCTACATCGACGGCCGCCTGGCTCGATTCGACGGATACGACCCGGTCAGCGCCGCCCCGGGCCATCGCCAGCCCCGTCGCACCCACGTAGGCGTAGCAGTCCAGCACGCGCTGCCCTCGGGCCAGGCGTGAGAGCCTGGCTCTCAGCGCCCTCAGGTCCAGGTAGTACCCCGTCTTCTGTCCCAGGCTGAGCGGGATCTCGAAGCGCAGCGAGTTTTCCATGAATTCGAGCTGTGATGGCAAGCTCGAGCCGTGGAGCAGCCCCGAGCCGGGGGCAAACCCTTCGAGTTTTGCCGCTCCCGGCGGGGTACGGTCCACAATCGCCTTCGGGTCGAGGACCTGGCGCAGTGCCTCGACGATTTGAGATTCCCGCTGCTTCATGCCGAGCGTCGAGAACTGGAGCAGGACCGTGTCTCCCAGCCGGTCCACGATCAGGCCAGGCAGCTCGTCGCCCTCCGCGTTGAGCACGCGGAACGCGTTGGTGGCGTCGTTCGGCAGATTCCAGGCACGGCGTCGCGCGAGCGCCTGCTCCAGCCGGTGGCGCAACAACTCGACGTCCAACGTCTGCTCGCCGTCCCGCGTATACAGACGCACGGGGATCGCTGAGTTCGGTGAATACAGCCCGCGGCCCAACACCTGTCCCTTCGGATCGAGGACACGCACCTCGTCCCCGGCGGCCACCTGACCGGTCACAGAGTCGATCCCCTGCGCAAACACCCAGGGATGGCCCGCCCAGACCGGGCGCACGTGGCCTGATTTGACGACGACGTCGGGCATGGCCTTCGATAGGCCGGCGCGGCCGTCCCTGGCAAGTCCGCGGTGGATTGCTACGGTGTCGGGTCTCGACCATGAGTGTGCCGGCACCGCGCGCAGCAATCAGCTCCTGCACAATCAGCGCGCTCTTGGTGGTCAGCGTGGCCCACGGCCGGAACGCAGAAGCTCCGGACGCCGAGCAGGCGTGTCCCAACGGATGGTTTTGCGAACCACACCCACGAACCCCAGCGGCGGCGACGCCCGAGTCAGAAGCGCCAGCGCCCAATCCAGCGCTGTCGTCCCCCGAACAAAAGCCCATGGACCGCGCCGGCCTCGATGAACGGCCCGCCGAGGAATCCATAAAGCTCGTGCCGCCTGCGTTTCCCGCGCCGGCCGAGCACGAGCATGATCGGCAGCGGTATGCTCTGTTGGGGCGGCTTCAATTGGCCCTGCTGGACGACGGTTCTGGTGCTGGCAAGCCGTTCATGGGCGGGCCCGGCGCTGGCGTGCGCGTCCGGCCTTTGCCTCACCTGGCTCTCGATTGCGCAGCCGACGCCGCGTTTGGCAGGGACGCGCTCGGCGCGCAGCGTGACGAGCTGGCGCTGTCCCTCGGCGTCACGGCGTTCGTGAACCCCCAGCAGGATGTTCAGGTCTACCTACCCACTGGACTTTTTCACGCATGGGCCCGAGTCGACCCGGAACACGGGCGAAGGCGAAGCTATCGCTACTTCGGGGCCTTCCTCGGCATTGGCGCCGAGTACCGATTTCACCCGTTGGTGGCGATCAGTGTCGAGCTGACTGGCTTCATCCGCGGCCGCACCGATGGCTCTGCCAGCACCGAACCCGAATTCGTGGACCTACGCACGGGTGAAACGAGCAACAGTTCCGGCGGTGGTCTGCTGCGCGCTGGCCTCTTGCGCTACTTCTGAGGGTCGCTCCCGTGCGTGCCGCGGCGGCGGCACACCCCGCGACTTCGCTAGCCTGTGGACAAAATGACTTGTCCCCGACCTCCTCGTGAGGAGTCGGGGACATCGTCAGTGTCTTACGACACGGGTTTCGCGCTACTGAACCAAGTCTTTGAGAGCCTTGAGAGCTGTTGCGCGTACCTTCTTGCTCGCCGGTTTCGCCGGAATCGTGATCGGCTCCTTCGTGAACGGATTGATCCCCTGACGCTCCTTGGTTGCCGGCTTTTTGACAACTCGGAGTTTCACGAGACCAGGAACAACGAATTCGCCGGGTCCACGAGGACCAAGCTGCTTTTTGATGAGACCGGAGAGCTCCTCGAAAATTCGATTGACGCTCTTCTTGTCCAGATCGCAATTGTTGGCGAGCTCGGTGATGACCTGAGCTTTTGTGAGCCTCTTGCCTGCCATACGCTTTCTCCTGTGCGGTAAATCCAGTCTTATTGACGCCGTCTCCCGCCATCCAGGCTTCCGCTCCGACCGAGGTCTTTGCTTCTGCCCTAAAAGGCAAGCGACGGATAACAGCAGACTTTTGGCCTTTCAAGCGGAAAACAGTCGGCGCCGTCGGCGAATCGAGCTTGTTTGATGCTGTCTCGTGGTCCGAGTCCGCGTTTGGGGCCTCTTCTAGCCTGCGTTTGGAGACGCGTCTCGACACAGCGCGGGGCCCACGCAGCACGAGCTCGAGAAGCCCGAGTTTGCACCGCCTTTGCCCTTTGAGAGCGCTAAGTTAGGCGACATTTCGCAAGATTTATGTCAGCGTGGAAACTGGCGCTGAAAAAGACGTTCCCTGTGGGTAAGTTGTGTCTGAGCCGGCTGGCCGTTTACGGTCGCTCGGCCGGGGCTCGGAGCACCCCCGAAACGGGTGATTTTTTTTTTGCGATCCCCCTCATTTTCCACCCGCTGCGCGCACCAGGCGTCGCGTGAGGCGATCCATTTCCCGCTTCTCGGACGGGCTTGCGTGGTCATAGCCGCACAAGTGCAGGAGCCCATGGGCCAGCAGGAATCGGACTTCGGCGAGCAGGGGGCGCTGCCTGCCGCGGGCTTGGCGCGCCGCGGTATCGAGGGAGATCACCACGTCGCCCAGCAGACGCGCCGGCTCCTCGCTCCCTTCATCCAGGGCAAATGACAGCACATCGGTGGGGCGCTGCTTGCCCCGGTGCGCCGCGTTCAATGTTTCGATAAGCGGATCGTCCGCCAACAGGACGCTGAGCTCGGCAGCTTCGAGGCCGAGCTCCCTCAGCATGCGGTTTCCGAGCGTGCGCACGCGCCTGGGGTCGAGAGTGGGCGCCCCAGGCGCTTTGCGCCGCACCAGGGTGGGCACGGGCTACTCTTTGGGGATCTTCTGCGCGTCTTCGAGGAAGCGCTTCAGACCGATATCGGTCAACGGATGCTTGGCGAGTTGGGTGATCACCTTGAAAGGCACCGTGGCCACGTCGGCTCCCAACATGGCGGCCTGAACGAAATGCACGGGGTGTCGAACGCTCGCCACGAGCACCTCGGTGTCGAAGTCGTAGTTGGCGTAGATGGTGACCAACTGCTCGATGAGCTTCATGCCTTCGTCCGCGATGTCGTCGATCCGTCCCACGAAGGGAGAGACGTAGGTGGCTCCGGCCTTGGCGGCCAAGAGGCCCTGGCTAGCCGAAAAACAGAGGGTCACGTTCGTCTTGATGTTTTCCTGGCTCAGCACCCGCGTGGCCTTGAGCCCTTCGACGATCAGCGGAATCTTTACCACCACATTGGGATGGATCTTTGCCAGCTCACGACCCTCTTTGAGCATGCCCTCCGTATCCGTGGCCAGAACCTCTGCCGAGACGGGGCCATCCACGATTTCGCAGATCTCGGCGATGGCTCGTCGGATCGGCTTGCCCCCTTTGGCGAGCAGTGACGGGTTCGTGGTTACGCCGTCGATGGCGCCCATCTGCGCCGCTTCTCTGATTTCCTCAACGTCTCCAGAATCAATGAAGATTTTCATTTCGCCTCGGCTTCGGTGGTGCACGCGAACAGTCGCGCGAGTAGCCACTACCCTCATCCGTTCAGTCGTGCAAGCCACCTTCCGGTTTGGATTTCGCTCGGCGAATGAGCTTCCGACCTCGGTCAGGGTTCTGCCCTGCCGTTCTCGGCCTGGGACATCTGACGCCCGCGAAAAGCGGCGCGTTGGCACACGATGGCAGCTAGATGACGTAGACGTTGCCATTTCCGTCGCCGAATCCTAAATTCTAGATGAGCGAGCGCGAGTCGCGATCGCGAAAAATGGGCAACAGCCAATGACTCGAGCAGAAGAGCGCGACTTGAAGGGCTTTTGGGCCCTCACTGAAATGGGGCCCGAAAACCCTGACCGAGAATCGCTCGGTCATTCAGTTTCGTTTCGCAGGTAACCCTCTCGTGCCTCGTCCTTCACGGCCCCCGGGATTCGACATGACTTACCGCCCGGCGGAGTCCGTGTTCGGCCCACCGCTATCGGCTCGAATTCCGTCGCTGGTTTACCTGCTGATCGCCGTCTTGGTGGTCGGGCTGGTAGCGTCGGCCGAGCTGGCTAGCGGTGGGTGGCTCAGGGCGTACCTGATCGAGCGGCCCCATCCGATTGGCGCACGCACCTTTGCGGCGCTGATAGCCGTCGGGGCGCTGTCCTCGCTGCTGCGCTCTGGAATGCGCGGCGTGCGCATCCGTGGCGATGCGCTGGAGTACCGGGATATCGCCACGATGGGTTGGCCTCGGGTGCGTCGCTACCGCTGGGCCCAGATCGATCGTATCGTGTTCAGCGACGACATGAGCATTGCGCTAGACCTGTGGGATGGGTCCCGGGCGTTCTTGCCCGTCGTCAGCGATGCCCGCGGTTTGTCCTCGGTTCTCGAGAAGGTGGCCGCCGCCCGCGCCATCCCTGTCAGCGGGGGCGCAGGCCTGGACGAGATTCCGGAGTCCGAGGAGTTCGATACCGACCCACCCTGAGCCGGGCCGTGGGTCGAGTGCGGGCCGTGAACGTCAGCGGTCTATTTTTCGGAAATCTCGTCGAACAACCGGTGCACCGCGTCGAGCGAGAAGGGCTTTCGGAGTTGTCGATTGGTCACCTTGCGCAGGAAATCCTGCGCCCGGTCTCCGATGGCGCCGCCGGTCATGAATACCACGCGATCCTTGAGCTCTTCGTGGTGTTTTTCGATTTCGCTGAAGACGTCGATACCGGTTCTGCCGGGCATCATGACGTCGCAGAGCACCATGTCGAAGCGGTTTTCCGAGGCCAGAGCCCGGAGCGCCGCGGTGGCGCTGTCCACCGCCTCGACTTGGTAGTGCTCTGAAAGCAGTGCGCTCAACGTCTCGCGCAGTGCGGGTTCGTCATCCACGATCAAGATGCGCCCGGTGCGCACGCGGTTCGCCCGGGAGGCGGGTTCCGGTTCGGGAGGGTAGGACGCCGCATGCTGACTGACAGGCAGGCGCACCTCGAAGCACGCGCCCTGTCCCGCTTTGCTGGCTACTGTGAGCTTGCCTCCCGCGCGCTCGACGATGTTGCGACAGATGGGCAGGCCGAGGCCCGTGCCAACACCGGCCGGCTTGGTCGTGAAGAAGGGTTCGAAGATGCGCTGTTGATCCTGCTCGGACATGCCCGGGCCCGTGTCTGTGACCGTGAGCACGGCCTGGCCGGCCTCTTCGTAGAGCCGGATGATGATGCGGTCGGTGGCGACGTCTCCGTCGATGAGGGCTTGCGCGGCGTTGATCAACAGATTGAGCACGACCTGCTCGATGCGTTGCGGGTTGCACATGACGGCTCCCACCTCGCGGACGTCGCAGACCAGGGTCGCACTGTGGCGTACGGTGTTGTGAGCTACCCGGATAGCCGATTCCACGACTCGAGCCAGGTCGACCGGCTGTTGCTCTCCGTCGTCGCTGCGCGAAAAAATCCTCAAGTCGCGTACGATGGCTGCCACGCGTTCGGCACCATGCACGGCGTCTTCCAGCCGATCGGAAAGCGCTTGCCACTGCCCTTTGGGCCCGAGCAGCTTGCCAAGCTCGCGTTCGATGAACTGCAGGTTCAACAGCACGTAAGACAGCGGGTTGTTGATTTCGTGTGCCAGCCCCGCGGAGAGAGTGCCCACGGCGGCCAGACGATCTCGATGCAACAAACGCGCTTGCATGGCCTTGCGTTCGGTGACGTCCCGCGCGAAGGCCAACACGGCCGGGCTGCCCTGCCAGTCGAACGGAATCGAGGAGATTTCCACGAAGATGGTCTGTCCATCGGCGCGCCGGCTCTTGTACTCCGCCGGCCCGGGTAGGCGGGTCGACGTCTCGAGGATTCGCCGGATGCGTTGGTCGGCCAGATCAGCATCCGCGCGCTCCAACAGAGATGCGAGCGGCTGGCCTACGACGTCGTCGCTGCTCTTGGCGCCCAGCAGGCGTACCGCGGCAGGGTTCACGAACGCAAAGCATCCTCGCTGGATGATGGCGACTCCGTCGGGCGCCCCCTCGAACAACGCGCGGAACCGGGCCTCCGAGTCGCGCAGCGCCGCCTGTTGGCTCCTCTGCTCGCTCAAATCGGAGAAGAAGTTCACTGCCACGCCGCGCCCCTGGTACTGAGTGCGATGAACCGTGACTTCGACGGGCGTCGTGGAACCATCAGCGCGAGTGATCAGCGTTTCGAAGCGACTCGCGGTCTCCTTGCCTCGTTCGTTCTCGCCGTGCTGTTCGATGAGTCGCGCTTCGTCGTCGACGAATCCCCACACGCGTTCTCCCTCGACGATTCCGTCTTCGCCGAGAATTCTCGTGGCCCCGGGGCTGGCGTAGAGCAGTTCCGGTGGATCCGTGTCCAGGGCGACGATGGTGATGCCAAGGCCGGCGACGTCGCTGGCCGTTCGCATGGCGTGAGCCAGCGCTATGGCCTCGCCATCGGTCAAATCGCCACTCCGAGAGTCCACTGCTTCAGATTAGGCGGTATCCGGAGATAAGTGAATCACTCTGGGAGCGGTGAGCCCACCAGATGCCAAGGTCTTCCTTGGGTTTGGACAAGTCGCTGGACGCCGCGTCGAAGAGCTCGTGCGTCTATTTGCCGGGTGTCGGTTGGTGTAGGATCCGGACCCGTCCCTTCAGGCGCGCACTCACCCACACTTTGTTGTCTTTGTCGACGATGACGGCGCCCACGCCAGGAATCGACTCCACCAGCTCGAGCCCCTTGTTGGGACCCAAAATGAACACCCCGTCATCGATGGCGTCGGCCAGCAGCGCAGTCTCCGCCCACACGGTTACGCTGTGAGACTCCGTTGCGGGATAACCGGTCCGTGGATCGATGATGTGATGGTAGCGCTTGCCCCGATAGGTGTAGGCGCGCGCGTAGTCGCCGGCTGTCGAAAACGCGTGGTCGGTCAGCTCGATGGTCGCGAAGTAGTCGTCGTGTTTCCCACGGGGATCTTGGATGCCCGCGACCCAGGGTTCGCCGCTGGGCTTTCTACCGGAGCCGAACAGATCCCCGCCGGCGCGTACCAAAAAGTCACGCACCCCCGCCCTCGACAGCACGTGCGCTGCCGCGTCTACGATGTACCCCTTCGCGATGCCACCGAGCCCGAGCTGTTGCTTGGGGCCAATCTTCACTTTGCGCTCGGCCTGCTTCACTTCGACCTTGCGAAAGTCGACGAAGTGGCGCAGGCGTTCCACCTCGCGGGGGTCGGGTGGGGAGGGCTTGGCGTCCCCGGCGTCGCCGAACTTCCACAACCCCGACAGGGTCTGGAAGGTAACGTCGAAGGTTCCCTCGGATTGCCGACCCGCCCAGAGGCCCTTCTGGACGACTGCCAACGTTTCGGGGCTCACCGATACGAACTGCCCCGGGTGGGCGTTGATGCGTGACACGTCGCTCTCTGGGCGCCACGAGCTCATCAGCGCCTCGAGCCTCTGGATTTCCTTCAGTGCCGCCTTGATCGCATCCTGGATCTTCTCTTCGCTCAAGCCGGGCTTGGTGGTGGCGATGAAGGTGACGCTGGTGCCCATCGCCGAGCCGCTGTACTCGACTTTCGAGGCCACGAACTCGGAGCCCGTCGTGCCGGACCTCACGGAAGCGCGGGAAGGTTCGCTTGCTGCGGTTCGTTGCTCGTGCGGGGTGGGGTGCTCGTTGCAGCCCCACAGGCCCCCGAGACACGCGCAGGCTGCAACGAACCCGACGAGTCTCATCGGGCAGCCCTGTGCTCTAGCGAAGGTCACCACGCGCGACTTTACTCACTTGTCCGCATGATCTCGACGAGATTCACGGTGTAGGGCCAAGGGCGGTGGTTCAGCCGAGTCCAGGATTGCCTTGCCCTTGTTGGTCCAGTAGCCTACGACCCACGCATATGCCCAAACGCTGGTGGATCTCGATGCTGCTATTGGCGTCGGCGTTGCTGTCGCTGTCGCACTGGGCCGCGGCGCAGCCGACCGACGGAGAGTCTCTCGACGACCCCAAAGTGGAGGCGGAGGCATTCAATATCGCCAAGCGCACGATGAGTCCTTTTTGCCCCGGTCGGACGCTAGCCGACTGTCCGAGCGGATACGCCACGGAGTGGCGCCAGGACATCCGCAATATGCTGAAGCAGGGCAAGAGCGCTGGCGAGATCCAGGCGATTCTCAATGAACGCGCGGGCGCGAATCTCACGGGGGCTCCGGAAAGCTCACTGGGCTGGGCCTTGCCCGTCGGTCTGTGCCTTGGGGCCCTGGCCGTTCTCACGCTCGTCTTCCGACGATTTCGCAGCGAGGACACCTCGAGCTCGAGTACCGAGGCCGGCCGAGCGAAGCGTCGCGCTGGGGCGGACCGTGACGAGGCAGACGAGGACGAGCTCGAAGACGAAGCGGAGGACGGCGAGGCGTCAGAGGCGGCGCGCGCGGGGCGTGAGCAAGAGCTGGAAGAGCGTTTGAGGCGCGAGTTGGCGGACGAAGACGAGCGCTGAGGGGAGCCTGGAGCCCAGAAAGTCGGCAGGGTCCGGCACCTCGCGGGGCCGCGCGGGTGCGTGACGCTGGCGCAGCGCTCGATTCGAGTTTAAGCTTGCCATCCAGATGCCGGCGGGTGGTTTCCGTCGGTGGCAAACCGAGGCCGGGGGTATCCGACCTCGAACGGAAAGGACAAGCGAGATGATCGAAATAAAGCTTCCGGACGGGAGTGCGCGCAAGCTGAACGAGGGGGCAACGGCTGCCGATCTGGCCGCTCAAATCGGGCCTGGGCTGGCGAAAGCGGCGGTGGCCGCGCGGGTCAACGACCGCGTGAAGGATCTGTCGTCGAAGCTCGAGGACGGTGACGAGGTCGCGCTGTTGACCAAGCGAGACCCCGAGGCTCTGGAGGTGATGCGTCATTCGGCGGCGCACTTGATGGCTGACGCCATCTTGCGGATCTTCCCCAAGGCTCAGCTCACTATCGGGCCCGTGGTCGAAGACGGATTTTACTACGACATCTACATGCCCGAAGGGAAAATTACCCCCGACGACTTTCCCAAGATCGAGGCGGAGATGCAGCGCATCGCCAAGAGCGCCCATCCGTTCGAACGCGTCGTCTCCGACGGCAACGACGAGTACTTCGCGCGCTACAGGGCCATCGACGGCGGGGCGAATCCTTTCAAGCGCGAGCTCATCGAGGGTATCGTCGAGCGGGGCGACGAAATGAGCTTCTACAAGCATGGTGAGTTCATCGACCTGTGCCGCGGCCCGCATGTCCCCGATACCAGCTGGCTGTCGAACGTGAAGCTCACGAAAGTCGCGGGTGCCTACTGGCGGGCGGATGCCAATCGCGAACAGTTGGTGCGCGTCTATGGTACGGCGTTTTTCAGCAAGCAGGAGCTGAAGGACTATTTGCATGCTCTCGAAGAGGCGAAGAAGCGAGATCATCGCGTTCTGGGCGAGCGGCTCGAGCTGTTCACCTTCGACGAGGATGCGCCGGGATTCCCGTTCTACCTCCCCAAGGGGACGATCCTGTTCAATCTGCTGGTCGAGTACATGCGCGGTCAGTTGCGCCGCCGCGGCTATCAGGAGGTCAGAACACCCCTCATCTTGAGCGAACAGATGTGGCACCGCTCCGGCCACTACGCGAATTATCTCGAGAACATGTTCTTCACCAAGCTGAAGCTGCGCGGGGAGGACGACGCGGAAGCCATTCGTGACAACGTCGAAGAGGATCGCCCCATGGCGGTCAAGCCGATGAACTGTCCGGGGCATCTGGTGGTTTACAAGAGCAAGCTGCACAGCCACAAAGAGTTGCCTCTGAGAATTGCCGAGATGGGCCTCGTGCACCGCCGCGAGCTCAGCGGGGTCCGCCATGGTCTATTCAGGGTGCAGGCCTTCACTCAGGACGACGCTCACCATTTCTGCACACCCGATCAGATCGGCTCCGAAGTCAGCATGCTGATAGACTTCTTCAAAGAGGTCTACGCGGCGTTCGATTTGACCGATGTCCGAATCGAGCTGTCGACGCGCCCGGAAAAGAGCATCGGCAGCGACGAGATGTGGGAGAAAGCCGAAACGGCCCTGAAGGCCGCGCTCGACGCCAAGGGAATCGAGTACCAGTTGAACCCCGGCGATGGAGCATTCTACGGGCCGAAGATCGATTTTCACATTCGCGACGTGCTCCGGCGTTCTTGGCAATGCGGCACGATACAGCTCGACTTCTCCATGCCGGAGCGCTTCGGTCTGACCTACGTGGGCGCTGATGGTGCCAAGCACACACCGGTCATGATCCATCGGGCCGCCTACGGCAGTCTCGAGCGCTTCCTGGGCATCATCATCGAGAACTACGCTGGCAGCTTCCCGATGTGGCTGGCGCCCGTGCAAGTGACGGTAATTCCGGTGAGCGACAAGTTCAGTGACTACGCGCGCGGGGTCAATGAGCGCTTGCTCGACGCCGGGTTGCGCTCTGAAACGAACCTGTCGGACGATCGGGTCTCCTACAAGATCCGGCAGGCGAGCTTGATGCGCGTGCCCTACGTGATCGTCGTCGGCGAAAAGGAGCAGGGTGCTGGCAGCATCAACGTGCGCTCGCGTGACGATGGTTCGCAACTGGAGGTCAGCATCGACCAGTTCCTGGAAAGCGTACAGCTCACCCCGGCGCGAGCGGCGGAGTAGCTCGCGATGCTGCGAGTCAGCTCGGTTCTCGGCAACAGCCAACGTCTCGACGGGGGCGCCATGTTCGGCAATGCGCCGCGAGCGCTATGGCAGAAGTGGTTGCCTCCGGACGAGCAGGGGCGAGTGCCCCTGGTTTGCAGGGCGCTCCTGGTAGAGACTGCCGAGCGCAAGCTCTTGCTCGAAACCGGCATCGGCGCATTCTTCGAACCGAAGTACAAGGATCGCTACGGCGTGGTGGAGCAAAACCATGTGCTCTTGGACTCCTTGCGCGAGTTGGGCCTCGACCACACGGATATCGACGTGGTCGTGCTGAGCCACCTGCACTTCGACCATGCGGGAGGCTTGCTAGCACCGTACCGACCTGACCGGGCCCAGGAGCTCCTGTTTCCGAACGCCCGCTTCGTCGTCGGCGCCCAGGCCTTCGCTCGAGCCACGGCGCCCCACCTGCGCGATCGCGCCTCGTTCATCGCCGAGCTTCCCGCATTGCTCCAGGCTTCCGGGCGGTTGACTCTGGTGGACGATGCGGCCGAAGGCTCGCCCGCGCTGGGTCCCAGGCTGCGCTTCTTGCGCAGTCAAGGGCACACGCCGGGCATGCTGCTGACAGAGGTCGTCGGGAACGCCGGGCGCCTGGTGTTTTGTGCTGATCTGGTGCCCGGGGTCCCCTGGCTGCACGTGCCCATCACGATGGGATACGACCGGTTTCCGGAGCAGCTGGTGAACGAGAAGCTCGCGCTCTACGAGCACGCGCTCCAGGATCGCGTCGGCCTGTTCTTCACGCACGACCCCGGTGTGGCGCTCGCGTTCATCGAGCGGGACGAGAAGGGGCGAATCGTACCTGCGCGGCAGGTCGAGGTCCTCCGAGGCTGGGACCTCGACGCCGAGCCCGCGCCGAGCGGCGCGTCTTCGGCAGTCGCCGTTTCCTAGCTGCGCGGCCCGGCTCGCGGGTTCTTGGGCAGATTTGCGGTCCAAGCCTCGTGGGGATGGTGATAGGGTCGCCCCGCGGTTTGCCCCGTTCGAGGCGGACCCGAGATGCGAGACGCGCTGATGCCGTTGAAACTGTACAATACGCTCACCTCGAAGAAGGAACCCTTCGTGACGGCGGAGCCGGGTCACGCGAAGGTCTACGTGTGCGGCCCTACCGTGTATGACTACACGCACATCGGGCACGCCCGTTGCTACGTCGTCTACGACGTTTTGGTGCGCCATCTCAGTCAGCAGGGCGAAGTGACCTACGTGCGCAATGTCACGGATATCGACGACAAGATCATCAAGCGGGCGCGGGAAAAAGGCGAAGACCCTCGGGCGCTTTCCGACCGCTTCTGGCGTGCCTATTCCGAGGACATGAAAGCACTCGGCAATCGAGCGCCGGACGTCGAACCCAAGGTGAGCGATCACCTCGCGGACATCACGCACTTGATCGAGCGCCTCATCGACAAGGGGCACGCATACCCGAGCGAGGGCGACGTCTATTTCTCAGTCGCCTCTTGCCCGGACTACGGCAAGCTCTCTCACCGAAAGCTCGAGGAACTGGAAGCGGGAGCGAGTGAGCGAGTCGACGAGGAGGAGGCGCAAAAGAAGCGGCATCCGTACGATTTTGCCCTCTGGAAACGAGCGCGCGAAGGCGAGCCTTGCTGGCCCAGTGGGTTTGGTCCGGGGCGTCCCGGCTGGCATATCGAGTGCTCGGCCATGAGCATGCGCTACCTGGGCGAGAGTTTCGATTTGCACGGGGGCGGTCTGGATCTGGTGTTCCCTCACCACGAAAACGAACTGGCTCAGAGCGAATGCGCCAGCGGCAAGCCTTTCGCGCGCTTTTGGGTGCACAACGGCTTCGTCCAGGTCAACAAAGAGAAAATGAGTAAGAGCCTCGGGAATTTTTTCGTTCTGCGTGAGGCCTTCAAGCACGTCGAGCCCGAAGCAGTACGCTACGCCGTCCTGACCGTTCACTACCGTGCGCCGTTGAACCTGGAGTGGGAGCAGGACCGCACGGGAGCGCTGCTCGGGTTCCCCCAGTTCGAAGATGCGGAAGCTCGGCTCGAGTACATCTACGCGACGCTGCAGCGGGTCGGCGCTATTGGTGAAAAGCGGATTCAGCCCCAAGGCGGTGCGCCGCCCGAGGAAATCGCCGACTATCCGGCGCGTCTGAAGGAAGCACTAGACGACGATCTGAACACGCCGATGGCCTTGGCTCATACGGCCAACCTGCTCAAGCACGTCAACGAGCTATGCGATCGGGCGCAAGGTAAGAAGGGCCGAATCTCCGCCGCAGCGGTGGCTGCCGCCAAGCAAGCCTTTGCCGCAATGACAGCGAGCTTGGGAATTGGAGGGCAGGACCCAACCGAGTTCCTGATGCGTGTGCGCGACCGGCGTGCACGTGCTCACGGCATCGAGCGCTCGTACGTGGAAACGCAAATCGCGGCTCGGGCGGAGGCTCGTGCCCAAAAAGACTTCGCACGCTCCGACCAGATACGAGACGAGCTGGCGGCACGTGGCGTAGAGCTATTGGACGGGCCTCTGGGCACCGAGTGGCGGCTGGTGAAGCGTGCCTCGCAACGAAGCTCTGTGACCGAGTAGCCGCAGATGTGAACACTGTTCACTGATTATTATTAATAATTCTAAGTAGATGTGTGACGCCAGTGAACGGTGATCACGTTGGGAGCCAGAGCACCCTCTTCAGATGGCTGGGGGCGGCCTTCACGGCCAGCGCGTGAAACGGTGTTCACTGAACGCGCCGCGCAACGCTCACGATACCCACGAACAGCAACACAGCGCCTACCGGTACCAGCAGCACGAACACGCTCGGATCGCCCCCATACAGGAGCATGCCCCCCAGGAAGAACCCCAGTGGCAGGAGCAATGAGCCCACGATCAGGCAGGCCGAGGCGAGCTTCAAGGCGCTCGGCCTTTCGAGCTTCAACGAGTCGACGCTCAGCGCGGCGGCGATGTTGACGAGCGCGAGCAGGGTTCCATGGGCGTGACACAGGCGCCACATCAAGCGGCGCACTTCGTTGTCCACGTCCAGGTAAAATCCGACCTTGAATCCGTGTAAGATCTCGAGCAGCGCCCCGAGGCTCAAGAACAGCGCCAGACTGTACCAGCCAAAGCGCAGGTGGCGCCGTCTGAAGCTTTCGAGGCTGTCGCTCATTCCGAAATGCTGATGGGGGTGAGGTTCCGCTCGGCGAGCAAGCGCCGTACCACGGAGTCGGTCAAGTGGAGGGTCGAGCTTGCCCCGGAAGGGCCCGAGCCAGCAAGCAGCCGCGCTCGACGCTTCAGCTGCTCTTGGAGACTGCGTCGCTCTCGGGCGGGCGCCAGGAAGTCGTAGTGGAGGTCGTCGAAGCCTGGCAGTGTTCCGAGGGAGCGCGCGGCCACGAAGCGTATGGCTGAGTAAGGGTCGTCCAGCAGCTCGGTCAGAACCACCGCCTGCCAGCCGCGGCCGGACGCTTGCTGAGCCTCACTCGAGCCCATTGCGTAAGCATTCAACACGCGTAGTGCCGCGTCGCCCTTCAAGAGCCCGAGCACGCTGTGGGGCACTTGGGTCTCGTCGTTGCCGAGCGCTGGTCGCGCTTGCCCATACCAACTGTGCAGATGCTCGGCGGTCCAGGCGAGGGATTTGTCCAGGTGGCACAGGTTGCAAGCGTTCGGAGTACCGAACTTCACCGTTGCCGCAGCGCTGGGGCTCGTGATGCGATGCGAGCGAATGCCCTTGAACAAAGCATAGCTCGTGTAGGGCATGTGACAGTTCTCGCATTGGCTGCCGCTGGAGCCCGGCGGGTGATGTGTGTGTGACTGGACCCCGTCACTGTAGTGAGCGTGACAGTTCAGGCAATGCCCCCCAGGCCGGGTTTCGACGGAGAGCTGATCCACTGGATTTTCTCCATGCATCTCGTGACACGACAGGCAGCTGAGCTTGCGCTCGCCGCGCCCTCGCTGGTAGCAGGCCGAGCGAATCAGACCGTTGTACTCCCGGCCGCCCACGCGTACGGTTCCGTCCGCGTAGAAGATACTGTCGAGGCTAGCGCTGATGAGCGGTTCCGGGCGCTGTCGATCGCGCTCGTAGTCCAGCACCAGACGCGAAGTCGAGAGGCTATCGCCCGCCTGAAAGCTTTCCGAAAACCCGCTTCGCCACCACTGGTCTGGATACTGGGGGAGAAAGTAGGCGTGGCACTGGCCACACACCTCGGAACGTCGCGTGGGTGTCAGGCGCTTCGGATTGACGATGCTAGGGTCGGGGCCATGCGAGAAGTGCTGAGCATAGCGTTCGAGCGGATTTCTGTGTCGCTCGACGTGTGCGCGCGCCGGTCCGTGGCAGGCCTCGCAGGCTATACCGAGTTCCACGGCGTCCGTTTCGAAGCGATTCTGCAAGCGGTCTTGGCGCGGGCGCCCCGCCACGGAGTGACATTGGATGCAGTTCGAATTCCAGCGGGCCCCCTGCGCTGCCGCCTCGGGGGGCTGCAAGAAAGCCTCGTGCCGCGGAATGAAGCGCCCGCTCTCGAAGTGATAAACGAATGGGAATTGCCACAGCTCGCCACGCTCTCCCTGAACCCAGTAGGCCTGGTAGTGGTGCGAGCCGGTGGTCATGACGACGCGGCGATCGACACTTTGGGCGGTCGCGAGGGTATCCCGCCCACCCGAGGCAACTCGATCCGGGTCAGGAAGCCTCACCCAGAACTCTGTCCCCTTCTTGAACAGCTCGTAGCTACGTCCTCGCCATTCGAGTTGGGTGGGCCGCCAGGGAGCTCGGACGCTGCGCTGGTCGGCTCGTGCGGTCATACTGCGATGAAAGCTATGGTGCCAAGAGCTGTACTCGCCCGGGTGGCAGCTCTTGCAGCTGGCCGAGGAAGCGTAGCGCGGGTCGTGGCGTAGAGTTGGGACGCCGACTTCACTCCGGCGCTCTCGGCTGCTGGCAAGGGCCAGGGTGAGGCCGCCCTGAAGTATGACAGCCAGGAGCACAAGCGTCCGCTTGCCAGCCCCCCGCGCCAGCCGCGCCAGGAGCACGGCGGCGCCGAGCAGGCAGAACAGGAAGCCAATGAGCTCCAAGTCAGGCACGGGAGTAACGTTTGCAGCGAACGAATCGCGCGCGCAACGCTGCTGTGAAAATAGCAGCCGGGGTGCTGCCCCGAACTCGGGCATCGTTGGCTGATTGCTTGGCTACACCCTCGTACCCGGTGAGCACGCCCGGATTGACTGGTGTGGATCGAGGGGCCCAGCTATGGTTGGAGGATGAGTTTCGCAAGGTGGGTCGCGTCCGTGGTTCTGGTGGGCCTGACGGTGCATGCATGCACCTCGTCCGACGAGAAGGCCGCGAATGACGATGATGACACCACCGTGAAATGCATTCCCGCAAAGACCCGGGCGTGCGAGGGCGCGCCTGGTTGCCCAATTCCCGCCAGGCAGACGTGCTTCGACGACGGCCTGGGGTGGTCCGCCTGCACCTGCCCGCGCAACCCGGGGTCCGGGGGCAGCGCTTCCCAGAGTGGCGGTGCGGCGGGTGACGGGGGTGCGCCGTCCGGCGGGCAAGCGGGCGAGAGCCAGACTGGAGTGGGCGGGGTTGGCGCGGCGGGCGGCAATGGTGGAGTTGGGACGGGCGGTAACGGCGCTGGTGGCTCGGGCGGTAACGGTGCTGGTGGCTCGGGCGGTAACGGTGCTGGTGGCTCGGGCGGTAACGCTACTGGCGGGAGCGGTGGGGGCGCCTTCGCCGGCGCCGCAGGAGCTTCATGAGGCGGGAGCGGCGTTCCGAGTCAGCATAACCGACAGGGTACCCCTTCGGCAGCCAAGCTCGTCGTCTACTCGGCGTTTTCGTATTCCGGCAGGAAGCCCCGCCAGCGACTCGTGCGCGTCTCCTCGCCTGGCGGGTCGAAAGGCTTTGGCACAATTGCCAATAGCTCTTCGATGTCGACCTCGTCGATCAGATCGGGGCGCAGGAAGCGCCTGGCATATTCCAGGTATACGCCCGAGCGCACGAAGTGATCGAAGAGGTCAGGGTCGAGATGATTGTCGCGCTTCATGTAGCCCATGATGCGCATGGTTTCCGAAAGCTTCTTGGCTCGCTTGTAGGGTCGATCATCCGCCGTCAATGCTTCGAAAACGTCAGCGATGGCCATGATGCGCGCAGGTACCGACATATCGCCTGCGAAGATGCCTTTGGGGTACCCGGTTCCGTCCATCTTCTCGTGGTGACCCCCTGCATACTCGGGGACGCGCCGCAGATTGCGGGGAAAGGGCAACGACTCGAGCATGCGGATGGTTTGGACCATGTGCCCGTTGATGATGCGCCGCTCTTTGGGCAGTAGAGTTCCGCGCGACACCGAGAGATTCTCGACCTCTTCGGGCTTCAAGAGCGGCTGGGAGCTCCCCCCCAGCGTGATTGAGCGCTCTCCAATTTCCGCGATGCGCGCTTGCTTTTCCTCGGACAAGAACTCGCCGCCGATGTTTGCTTGCTCCAGAAAGGCAAGCTCTTCGTCCAGCGCCTCCAGCTGGGCTTCCAAGTCTCGAGCGAGGCTGTCGGCCTCCGCATCGCCGGCCAGCTGCCGCTGAAGCATCTGAATTTCGGCGTCGCGCTTCAGGATCTCGAACCGCGCGCGCACCGTTTCCATGCGGTCGGTGATGGTCTCGAGCTTGGTCGCCTTATCCATGACGTGGACCGGCGTCGTGATCTTGCCGCAGTCGTGCAGCCAGGCGGCGATGTGCAGCTCGTACCACTCCTCGTCATTGAGGGAGAAATCCTTGAAGGGTCCGTCGCTGGCCTCGCAGACGGACCGCGTGAGCATCTCGGTCAAGATGGGTACCCGTTCGCAATGACCTCCGGTATACGGGCTCTTGGCGTCGATGGCCGAGGCTATCAACTTGATGAAGCTCTCCAAAAGCTGCTTCTGACCGTCGAGCAACAACTGGTTGTACAGCGCGATGGCCGCCTGAGAGCAGAGTGCTTCGACGACGCGTTGGTTCTCCTTGGAAAAGGGCCTGACCGTTTCGCCCGGGCCGCGCGCATTGATCAGCTGGATCACGCCGATGACGATGCCCTCGTTGGTAGCCAACGGTATCGTCAGAAAGGACTGGGACCGGTAGCCGTTCAGTCTGTCGAACTCCTGGGTTCCTGAGAAGTCGAAGCCTTCGGCGTCGTAGGCGTCCTCGATGTTGACTGAGCGCTTCAACCACGCGGCGTAGGTGGCCACATTTTTCTCGTTGGGTTCACCCGTAGCGTCGTCGACGAGCGGAATGGGTGGCAGATCGATCGTTTTACCGGTCGTTCCACCGAGCGCAACGTTCAGCGAGTCGTTGCGCAGGATCGCGAAAGTCAGCTCGTTACGTTCAGAAACCAGATACAGCGTTCCGCCGTCGGCATTGCACAGCTGCTGGGCCTCTACCAAGATCATCTCGACCAGGCGGTCGGTGTTGTGTTCGGCGGAGAGCGCGATGCCTACCCGGTACAAGAGCTCGTACCGCTCCAGGCGCTTTGCGAGCATCTCAGGCGAGTCGCCTGGTGTATCGGCGGAGGGGTGGTTGGGGTCTTCCACGATCCAGGAATTGGTCGAGCTTGCCGGGACTCGGCAAACAAGCCTGAGCTCAACATCTTTTTAACCCATGCGCACCGCCCCAACAAGACCGCGCACGGCGCGTGGCGTTTACGCGCCTCATCTGCCCATGCTTCCTATTGCCGGCGAATCGTCGGGCTCCGGATTTCCGGCGGTTCGTCGGGCGTTCGTCACGCCCTGTTCGCTTTCGGCACGGCGCTGGCCGCCGCTTTCCATGCGCTCCGCCTCGCCTTGCCCCGCCGTGTTCGCTCCCGTGGGAGTGGGCCGGGACGGGTTGGTCCCGTCGGTAAGAGTCCCCCCATCCAAGTAGGAGTGCATCCAAGGACCCTGGCCGAGCTCAGTGCCCCCGTGCCTCGGTAGCTCCGCTCGACTGTGCTCGGCGCCGCTCAACCTCGCTCAACCTTGGGACTTTGGCGGCGCCCATCGCGTGTGCGGAAGGGTATGCTGAGCTCGCGGCTGCCCGTGCTCTTTGCCAGAGTGGCAGAGGCCGTGCTGGGTTGTCCTGCGACTCGGCTCGTGCCAAATGTGAAGGCTCGGTAACAAAGGGCCATTGACTCCCCGGGCTGAATGCCCGAGGGTTTTGTCGAGTGATGTGGCCGAGAGCTATTCGCAAGCGGTCTGCCCAGCAGCTGGCTGGACAGGCTAGCAGACTCGAGCGGGAGACGGGCTGAAGGTGGCTTTCGGTCTCGAGTTCTGGGGCGTCCGTGGCAGCATTGCCTGTCCATCGCCGCAGCACGTCCGCTATGGCGGCAACACCAGCTGTCTCGAAGTCGAAGTGGGAGACGAGATCCTGATTCTGGACGCCGGGACCGGAATCCGCGCGCTGGGCCACAAGTTCCTCAAGCGCGACATCAAGCGCGCGCGGATGCTGATTACCCACACGCATTGGGATCACATCAACGGGTTTCCATTTTTCACACCCGCGTTTCAGAAGGACCGTACGTTCGAGATTCTCGCGGGTCACCTGAAAGACCACGGCGGGATTCAGGAAGTGTTGGCGGGTCAGATGATGCAGCCGACCTTTCCCGTGCCACTCGAGACCATGCAGGCGGTACTGAAGTTCGAGGACTTTTCCGTCGGCGAAAGCTTCGATCTGGGCCACGGAGTTCACATCCGCACGGCGCCGCTCAATCATCCGAATGGTGCTACCGGATACCGCATCGAGTACGCCGGTAAGGCACTGTGCTACGTTACGGACACCGAACACGTGAAAGGCACGCCCGATCAGAATGTGCTCACACTGATCGAAGGCGCCGACCTGGTGGTTTACGATTCGACCTACACCGACGAGGAGTTCGATCACAAGGTCGGCTGGGGACACTCGACCTGGCAAGAGGCCATCCGTCTGTGCACGGCTGCCGATGTGAAGAAGCTGGCGCTTTTCCACCATGACCCCGATCACGAGGACGATTTCATGGAGCAAATCGAAGAGCAGGCGCGCGACACGTGGGGCAATGCGATCGTGGCCCGCGAGGGCATGCGCATCGACCTTTCGGCTTGAGCGGGCCCGGAGTTTCGTCGGAGGCTGCCGTAAGCACGCGCAGACGCTCATCTATTCGCGGGCCCTTAGCCTGCTGCCCGGAGTGCCGTTCAATTCAGGCGTGCGTCGCCAGATGAGAATCCCTCTGGAATCAGGGCGTGGCAGCCTGCCCCTGTTGCGTGGTCTACACCTGCTCGGGCAAGAGCCCGAGCTGCGGGCAGGTGATGCCTTCGTCTATAGGGAGGGCAGCGCCTGGTTGGACCGCTACGGTCCCGGCGAGGAAGCGCCGCCACGGCTCGAGCCGCCTTTTGTGCGCTTCCTTCCGACTCACTTCCCCGACGTGGTGATCGCCGACGCTCCTTGAGCTGGGCCGAGTCCCCGTTTGGGTACGCGGTCGCTTGGTTCGCCTACTTCTTGGCGGCTGCGGCCTCGCGCTCCTTGACCTGCTCGCGGACCTTCTCGAGTATGCTGCGCGGGACGGAAGCGTAGTGGCTGAACTCCATCGAGAACTGACCACGCCCGGCGGTGTTCGAACGAAGGTCACCGATGTATCCGAACATTTCACCCAGAGGTACATCGGCCTTGATCCGTACATTGGTGGGGGTGGGCTCCTGCCCGTTGATGACACCGCGGCGCCGGTTCAGATCGCCGATCACGTCCCCCACGTTGGCCTCCGGGACGAAGACATCGACCTTCATGATGGGCTCGAGCAGCTCGGGGTTGGCCTTGGGGGTGGTCTGGCGATACGCCGCCTTGGCCGCAGTCTCGAAGGCAATCGTCGAGGAGTCCACCGGGTGAAACGCACCATCTTTCAGGGTGACCTTGAAGTCGAGCAGAGGGAAACCCACGAGCGGCCCCTTGTCGGTCATCATGTGGAAGCCTTTTTCTACGGCGGGGATGTACTCCTTGGGAACATTGCCGCCCACGACCTTCGACTCGAACACGAAGCCCGAGCCCGGCGGAAGCGGCTCTAGCGTATAGTCGATCTTGGCGAACTGGCCCGAGCCACCGGTCTGCTTCTTGTGGGTATAGCTGTCGCTCACCGGCGAGGTAATCGTTTCACGGTAGGCGACGCGAGGCTCACCGACGGTGGCTTCCACCCCGTGTGTGCGCTTCAAGATGTCCACTTTGATGTCCAGGTGCAGCTCACCCATGCCCTTGAGGATGGTCTCCCCCGACTCCTGATCCACTTCGACGTGGAACGAGGGGTCTTCGGCCACCATCTTGCCGAGGGCCACGCTGAGCTTTTCGCTGTTTGCCTTGTCCTTCGGGGCTACCGCAACCGAAATGACCGGGTCAGGGAAGACCATGGGCTCGAGGGTGGCCGGGTCCTTCGGGTCGGTGAGCGTATGACCGGTGCGCACGTTCTTGAGCCCAACGATTGCGACGATGTCGCCGGCCTGCGCCGAATCGACCATGGTGCGATCGTTGGCGTGCATCTGCACCATGCGTCCGATGCGCTCGGTCTTGCCCGTGGCCGTGTTCAGGACAGTGTCACCCTTCTGAAGCTTTCCGGAGTAGACGCGAGTGAACGTCAAGCTGCCGAAGCGGTCGTCCATGATCTTGAAGGCAAGGGCCCTGAGCGGCTTGTCCGCGTCGACAATGGCGAAGTTGCCGGTTTCGTTGCCCTCCAGATCGATTTCGGGCTGCGGAGGCACCTGGGTGGGATCGGGCAGGAAGTCCACCACGGCGTTGAGCACTTGCTGGACGCCCTTGTTCTTGAAGGAAGAACCGCAATACGTGGGGAAGAACGCGAGCTTGATGGTGCCTTTGCGGATGCACTTCTTCAGCGTTTCGACGTCGGGCTCTTCACCTTCCAGGTAGGCGGCCATGACGTCGTCGTCCTGTTCGACGGCAGTTTCGATCAGATCGGCGCGATACTTTTCGACCTTGTCCTTCATGTCCTCGGGAACTTCTTTGACTTCGTAGTTCTCGGGCAGGCCGGATTCGTCCCACACGTAGGCTTTGCGCTCCAAAAGGTCGACGACGCCTATGAACTCGGCTTCGGTGCCGATCGGCAGGACCATGACCAATGGCTTGGCTGCCAGCACGGTCTTGATCTGGTCGACCACGCGATAGAAG
This sequence comes from uncultured delta proteobacterium, assembly GCA_963809955.1. Taxonomy (GTDB): domain Bacteria; phylum Myxococcota_A; class Polyangia; order Polyangiales; family Polyangiaceae; genus JAICQQ01. The sequence continues at coordinate 606,823 of CAWELQ010000017.1, read as the reverse complement.
TCCGCGCCGAGCCGGTCGAGCTTGTTGACATAGATGATGCGTGCGACCTTGGAGTCGTTGGCATAGCGCCAGTTGGTTTCCGATTGGGGTTCCACGCCACCCGAGCCACAGAAAACGCCGACGCCCCCATCCAGCACCTTCAATGAACGGTACACCTCGATGGTGAAATCGACGTGTCCGGGGGTGTCGATGATGTTGAAGCGGTGGCCATCCCAGAAACAGGTGGTTGCGGCCGACTGGATCGTGATGCCGCGCTCCTGCTCCTGCTCCATGAAGTCGGTGGTAGCCGCGCCGTCGTGCACCTCACCAATCTTGTGAATCTTGCCGGTGAGCTTGAGAATGCGCTCGGTGGTCGTCGTCTTTCCGGCATCCACGTGGGCGAAGATGCCGATGTTTCGGTATTTGCTGAGGTCGGTCATGGCTTTGGTCGTGAGGTAATTGGTGCGCAGTATTAGTGTCCTTGGGGCGGCCCCGCCACTTCAGTCCGAAACTTTTTTGGGCCCTGATTCTCCTGGGCGTGACTCGGACCGTCGATGCTTGGGCGCGGGAATCTACGCACCTTCCGGGTGCGCGATAATAGGAAAATCAAGGCTTTGTCAATCGTCTTTGGCAGTCGGACCGGGTGAGGCGGGCAGAAACCGCGGCCGCCCCGAGATTGTCACGCCCTGGGGAAGGGGTGCTTTCCGCCACCATCGGAGTGCGCCCTGCCGGGCCCACGCGCCGAGTCGTCGCCGCCCCGGTGGCTCGCGCCGACCGAATGAGCGTGATTCGCGACCCCGAGAATGGGCTTTCGGACAGTCACTCGCGCAGACGAGGGCGCCCGAAAATCCTGACCGAGAATCACGTTCGGTCATTATCAGAACAAGCTGCCCCGGCCCCGTTTGAGTCTCTCGAAGCGGGCGGCGAACTGCGGTCGGTAGTGAGTCATGTATAGCTCGGTGAGGGTCAAATACAGAGCGACGATCAGCGGCCCGTACAAGAGCCCCAGGACACCGAAGCCAGCCAGCCCACCCAGGATACCCAGAAAAAGCAGCACCTCGTGCACATGAACACCGACGCCCATCAGCTTCGTCTTCACGATGTTTTCGATCACCAGCGCCAATGTCAGGCAGACGGCCATGAAAGCGACGCCCTCCGGGGTCTTGCCCTGCAATACGAGGTAGAGGCCGGCGGGCACCACGACCACGGAAATCCCGAATAGTGGCAAGAACGCCGCAATGGCCATGATCGTTCCCCACAGCACGGGCGACGGCAAGCCGACGAACGCCAACGCCATGCCACCCATGATACCTTGCAACACGCTGCCGACTCCGTTGCCGACCAACACGCTTCTAGCCACCGTCGTGAACTTGGTCACGATCAGCTCGTCTTGGTCGTCGGGCAACGGGGACAGCTTGAACAGGTATGACTTGAGCCGCGGCCCTTCGGCGAACAAATAGAAGACGAGCACCACGATGATACAGAAGTGCACCAGGGCGGAGATCAGGTTGTTGAGCAGCCTGCTGCCCTCCTCGATCGCCATGTCTCGAACCTGCTCCGCGTGCGACTCCACGAAGGCGACCAGCTCGGCGTGGCTGACGGAGATGCCCAACTGGGACAGGAAGCGCCGCACGTGTTGCTGCGCCGAGCCATCGAGGATGCTCGGCTGGGCCAGGCTATAGGCATTGGTGGCCTCCTGGAACAGTGTCGCGCTCAGCCAGACCGCGGGGACCGACACGCTCAGCACGGCCAGGGTGGTGACCAGGCCTGAACGCAACCAGCGGTTTCTCACGGGGGTCGCTAGGCGGCGGTACACGGGGCCGAACAATCCCACAACGACGAAGGCGAGGATTACGTCGTGGGCGAAGGGGGCCAGCGTGTAGAGCAGCGCCACCCCGGCGAGCAGATAGACGACCACGAAGCTCTTGGGCGCCAAGCCCTCGCGATCCCAAAGCTCGAGGCGCTCGATGGTGTCGAGCAAGGCGGGCTCGATATTTTTGTCGTCAGCGCTTGTCGTGACTTCTCGGTCGTTGTCGTCTGTCTCTTTCAGCGGCATGTCCACGCCTCGATGACCCTGGGTCTATCACGCCGGACGCCTGCCTCCGAGCGAGCCGGCCTGCTCCGGCCATCCGGCTTCGTGAACCCGGGTTTTGTGCTGCGCCGAGCGCGACGGCTCCTCGGCGGGAAGCCGAGGTTTGAGGGAGCGTTCGCTTGAGTTAGATTGAGACGCCGATGAAGTGCGACGCTGCCGAGCGATGCGGAACGCAGGGGTGGGGGGAGCCTATTAGGGACTCGGCAGAAGTCCGTCGGGCGGCCTGGCCGCTCGCGCCGCGCGAGTTTCGCCCCGCTCGACACGGCGACCGCGTTTCGAGTTTTGACTCTCTTTGTCCGACTCGCCGCGGATCTGCAGCCATCAGCGAACTTTCCGGCATGGGCGTCCCGGCCGGACCAGCCTCGTCAGCTTGTGCCTGCCGTCGCGCGGCCGGGGGGAGCCATGAGCGGGCGTATACCCCCGTCAGCTAACATTGTCATACCACGCGCAGCTGTTGTACTCGACAGGGTGGTGAACGCTCGGAGACCGACTCCTCGGCGGTCCGGCGCGCAGCGGCTCTGGGTTGCCTTTGCTATTGCGCTCGCAGTCCTGGTGCGCGTGCTGTCTGCCGCTGCGCAAGAAAGCCGCGTTCTACTGGTCTACCCCGAGGTGCCCTCCCCGCTGCTGCGCGAAGCACTGGTACACGTGCGCGGGGAATTCGGTAGTGTCGGACTGTCGGTGAAGGTCATTACGACCCGCCCGGACGGACAGGACCTGAAGCCCCAGCTGGAGGAGGGGGAATACGGGGCGCTCGTCTTCGAGGAAAGGCCAGGCGTTTTGATCATGCGCGCGTATCATCCTGGTTCGCCGCGGCCGATCACACAGCGCCTGTTCACCCGCGATGGCCGTATTACGGCGCATGTCGCGGCAGTGCGAGCCGTCGAAACGCTACGCGCCGCGCTTCAGGAATACTACTACTCTACTAATAGACACATGCCCGATCCGGTCAAGAAGATCGCCCGAATCGATGAGCGTGGGACTCGGGCGTCGCCGCCTGCTCCGCCGCCGCGCCAGCCAATGCCGCCGCGCCAGGCCCCACCGCCACCCCCACCCCCCGCGCCAGCGCCCGGGGTCGAAGTGGCGCTGTGGATGGGTCCCACGCTGATGCTGGACGTACAAAACCGCGTGCCGGCGGGGGGCGTTTCCGCTGCGGTCAGCGTGGGGCGAAGTTGGTATTTCGCCAGTGTGCATTTCGAATCCACGCTGCTGCCCTTCCACATCGATGCGCCTTCTGGTCAGGCCGACATGCAGCGCCTGGGCGGCGCTCTGGAGTTTTGGGGGCGTTTCAAGCTGTCGTCCGATGCGGCTCTGTTCGCGCGCCTCGGAGGAGGGCTCGCACGCTACTCCGTGTCCGGCCGTGCCGAGCCCGGGTTCACCGCCAAGGACCCCAGGCACTCGAGCCCGTTTTTCGCGGGGGGGGTCGGCAGCGAGTACTGGCTCGGACCGCAAGTGGCGTTATTTCTGTGCGCTCAGGCGAGCTACGCCCTGGATGCCCCCTACCTCCGCTTTGCCGGCTTGCCGACCGAGAGGTTCGAGCGACCCTTCGTGGGACTCATGTTCGGCGTGGCCGCACGAGCCGGGAACTGACGCACCTGGTGCGAGTATATTTTTGAACCTTCATGACATCGGAGCTGGCCTGGCCCGTGTTGGGAGGGACCCGGCGCGGCACAGTGGGGGTGCCAGCGCACGAATTCGTCGCCGAAGCGCTTCGAAGTACCCGCAGTTCTGTTCGGCAGGCATACGAGAAAGCAAAAAGTGACCCGATTTTTAGGCTCGCTGGCTCAGCTGTCCTGTCGGTAAGGACCGCAGGTGGTGCCAAGTAAGCCCTCATGGAATCTGCTAGATTACAACTCGTGTCGACGCTGAGCCCGCCGGTTGTTCCTCGCGAAGCCAGCGCGACCGAAGCCGAGTTGCACGCGGCCATCATGCGGGGCAGCGATGGGTGGCAAAGCCAGGCCTACCGCGAATATCAGGGTCTGGTCCGCGGTTTGGTGGTCAAATCGCTCGGCCCGAAGGCGGAGGTGGAAGACGTGGTTGCGGACGTCTTCGTGCGCTTCTTGGAGAACGCGAAACGCATCCGGAGTCCGCAAGGTGTGCGCAGCTATCTCGTGTCCATCACGATGAACTCGGTGCGCCGGGAGGCGAGGAAGCGCAAGCGACGCGCGCTATTTCAACGCTTCTTCGCCGTTTCCGACGAGATGGAGCGTCGACCCGGCCTGGACGACCCGAAGGCGAAAGCGGCACTCATCCAACTCAGCCGCATTTTGGATGAGCTCAGCACGGCTGACCGCGCGGCGTTCGTGCTGCGTTGCATGGAGGGGCTGCCGATGGGCGAAGTGGCGGACACTCTGAGAATCTCCCATTCCACAGCCAAGCGCCGCGTGCGTCGGGCGAGCGAGCGGGTGCTCAAGAGAGTGCGCCGCAATGCGCTGCTGGCTGACTATGTGCGTGATAGAACGGGGCAATCGAACGATGAAAGCTGACACGATGAAGGCCGAACCATCATTGACCGAGGCCGACGTCGCCAGGGTGTATGATGTGCTGGCGCAGGAGCACGCGGACAAGCTCCAACTGACCGAGGGCCGGCGGACCTATCAGCGCATTCAGCGCCTCCTCAACCGCCCGTCGCGAGAGCGTCTTCCGGCCGGCAAGGTTGCCTGGCTGACCCTGGCGCCCGCGCTGGGTGCTGCCGCGCTCACGCTGGCCGTTACCTCCTGGCTCACGCCAGGGCCGTTGGCGTTCGAGGTCGAAGGGGCGGTGAACCAAGATGGCTTGGTGCAGACCGGTTCCAAGCCCGCGGTTCTCACCTTTTCGGACGAGAGCCGCATCGTGGCCAAGCCCAACACTGCGCTCAACATGAGTCTGGTGGGCGAGCACGGAGCCTTGGCGCGAGTGAGGGAGGGCGAGCTGAGCGTGAAGGTCGAGCACGCCGATACGACCGATTGGCGGTTCCTGGCGGGGCCGTTCGAGGTGCGCGTCGTGGGTACCCAGTTCGAACTCGAGTGGGAGCCGGAGCGCTCGGAGCTGTCCGTGGTGATGCGCGAAGGGCGAGTACGGGTGATCGGGCCGCAGAAGAGCGAGACGATTATGAGCGCCGGGGAGTCGAGGACTTTCAAGGAGGCGCCGCCGAAAGCCGCGCTTGCGCCCGTTGCTGGCGCACTTCCTGCGCGGGAAGTCGCTCGGGCGGAAGACGCTCCGGCGGAAGAAGACACTCCGGCGGCGCCGCACCTCGCGGCCAAGGCCGCGGCGCGCGCCAAAGCGCCTAGCTGGGCCAGGCTCGTCGGCAAGGGGCGCTTCGGCGACGTCGTGGAACAGGCCGAGAGCATGGGCATCGCCAGCGCGCTCAGCTCGCGCAGCAGTCAGGATTTGGAGGCGTTGGCGCAGGCGGCTCAATACACGGGGCGTATGGCGCTCGCCTTGAAGACCTGGTCGGCGGTGCGGCAGCGGTTCGGGTCGCAGACGAGTGGCCGTCAGGCAGCCTTCTTCATGGGCAGGATTTACGACCAGCAGGGCAAGGGGCAAAGCGCGCTCAGTTGGCTGGATACCTATCTGATGGAGGCCGGGTCGGGTGTTTACGCTTCGGAAGCGCTGGGTCGGAAGCTCACACTCGTGCAACGCCTCCAGGGCGAAGCAGAGGCGCGCAAGGTGGCCCGGGAGTACCTTCGCCGCTTCCCCAAGGGAGCCTACGCTACCACGGCCAGCGCGCTGCTCTCGGAGTGACTTGCGGCGCCGGGCGGCTGTGTCCTGCGGATGCTCGGCTGGGTAAGGACCGGGAAAGGCCTCAGTCCTTCTGGTAGGCTAGCGTGGCGATACCGTGCCCCGGCAGCGCCAACGAATGCTCGTCGTCCCAGTCGAGGTGTTGCCAGGGCTCTTCTTCGGTCGTCAAATAGACCTCTGCGGAGAACCCTTCTGAATCGAAGTCGATGTCGACCTGTCGCTGGCCAATCGCCACGTTCAACAGGACCAGCGTGACTGCATCGCCGTCGGGGGACTCGAAGGCCGAGACTCGGATGTCGTCGACCGAGCTCTCCGCGCCCACGCGCGTGAACCCGGGGTCGGTGAACTTGGCATAGTGGCGGAGCGCATAATAGGGAGCGCGGATGAGGTATCCGCGTTCTGACTGCCACTCGTCCTCTGCCGCTGGATTCTCGATGGCTATCAGTCCGCTAGGGTCCCGCTCGGGATCCCATGCCCACACCAGATCCCAGTAGAGGTAGGCGACCGCGTTGGCTTCGACGAGGGCGTTGTGGATCAACCATGCCGTCTCGAAGCCGCCTTTGGCACCGCCGTCCGGGCTGAACTCCGTCTGGAAGATCGGGTTGTCCGGGTAGCTTTCGAGTAGGCCCCGCAGGGCCAGCGCGTAGTCGTCGGGCGCCCGCCAGTCACCACCGTACAGGTGGTGCGCGATACCGTAGATTTGGGCGAGGTTCATTTCGTTGGTGTAACGCTGCACGCTAGAACTATAGATTCCCGCGGTCTCTGGCCCGAGAATGCGAGGGCTCGACGGGCGCTCGGCCAGGCGATGATGGACTGCGTCCAGGGCTCGATCGTACCCGGGGTAGTCCTCCGTTTCCGTGGCTGAGAAGAGGCATCCCTCCCAGCCGTTCGGCAGGTAGTCGGGCTCGTTCTGGATGCTGATGTATTCGGGAACGATGCCGATTTCCTCGTAGGCATCGAGTGCGTCGCTCCAGTAGTCGGCGAAGGCGCCGTAGACGAATTCGCCGTCTGTGCGCTTCAGCGTGCACTCGGCGTCGTCGAAGCAATCCAGTCGTTCGTTTTGCTTCAGGTCCGCGGGCGGTGACCAGGAGGACAACAGCACCGTCAGGTCGCGGCCGAGCGATTTCGCTCCTTCCTCCACGATCTCCGAGCTCTCCACGAAGAAGTCAGTCTGGTAGCGGAAGCGATTGCGCAGCCTCAAAATGTCGAGGCCGAGATCTGCGAAAACCAAGTCGTAGAGCTCGGCCTTGTTGGGATGTTCGACCAGGAGGTTGTCGTACCAGGCTACCGCCGCCCCGAAACCTTCGAGCGTTTGGTGCCGTTCGTCCAGATGTAGGCGAATCGTCGCTGGAGTGGCGCTCCCCTGACGGGTGCGCAGGTCGGACCCGCCCGTACCGCCGCAACCGTTCAGCGTGGCGCTCGCAAGGACCGCTGCGCAAGGCAAGGCACGCAAGCTACGAGAAAGTGGCCTCATCAGGTTACCGAGCCAGGCAAGGACGAGAGGTCTAGCGCCCAGGATGGCTCCAGTCTACCTTCAAAGGGGCCAGAAAACGCCGAGGGGGCCGCGCGTCCTTGGCGATTCTGCTTCGTCGAACCAAGATGTCTGGGAGCGAGCGAGCTCGCATTTCAGGACCGGCGCGACGACAAGGAATCCAACCAGTGCCTAGCCACCTGTACTACGCCGACTTGAATTGCCCGTTCTGCTATGCCCTGCACGAACGTCTGCGCGCGGAGCAGCTAGATGAGCTGGTGGAGTGGCGAGGCATTCGGCACGTTGAACCCAAGGCTATTTCGGCCGTCCCTCGGGCGGAAATCGAAAGTGCGGTTCGCGCGGTACGCCAGAAGGTGCCCGGGCTGACCATTGTCGAGCCCGAGGCTCTCGTCGACAGCGCGCCGGCCACGCTGCTGATCGCCGAGATGAGTCTGAGCGAACCGCGCGTTGGCGCGCGGCTTCGCGAGGCGCTGTACCGAGCATTCTGGGTCGATGGGAGGGACATCTCCGACTCGAACGTACTCGAGGGGGTCTGTCGGAGTTCAGGCGTCGTCGCGCCAACCCCCGGACAGCGCGCTCGCACCCAGGTCGAAACCTGGCAGCGCGAATGGGAACAGGGGCCCTTCGGACGTCGCTTGCCCGTGCTCGTGTCGCCGAACGGGGCGGTCTCCATTGGCTTGGAGGGCGCTCGGCGCACCGCGCTGTTCTTGCGAGCAGGAGTGCTCAGCTCTCTGAGTCCCGAGCACTGCGTGAACCTGGCCAGCGGCGCCACCGGGAATTCGAAACGTTGAACCAGCGGGCTTCTCGGCGAAGAGAGCGCACCCTTTCCCAGAAGGCAGATACGCCCGCGAGCGGCCCAAGCTTCCCCGGGAGATTTCCGTGAAAATCCTGTAAGCCGCGCCTTCTCGGCGCGTTGTTTTCTCGACTCACTCAGGAACGAGGAAACGATGGCGATGGAAATTTCACTGATTGGTTGGTTGAGGAAACGCGGTTGGTTGATGGCCCTGGTGGCCTGCACGTCTCTGGCTGGCTGTGGGCACCAAGGGGTCGAGCCCAGCGAGCCACGCGGCGTCCAGGAGGCGTATGCCGACCCCCGGGTGCAGAGTGAATCCGACTCGGGGGACACCGCTGAGGTCGAGGCGGCCGACGAGGGGGCTCCGCCGCCGACGCCTGCCAGCGCCCCTCGGCGCAGCGCGGACTTCGAAGCCAGCTCGGAGGACAGCCTCGGCGAAGCGTCCGCTCCGGCAGCGAAGCCCGCACCGGGTGCCGGTGCCACGGCAATGAAGCCGAAGCGCCGCTCGCGACCGGGTCTCGGTACGGTGTGGGGCGAGGAGCGCGAAAGCCGGATCCAGAACACGACGTTCGAGCGCGCCGAGCCGTCACACCCCTTCGCGCTGGCCAGCTTGTTCTACAACGACCGCGCTGGCATCGATGCAATGGCGCGCGAGAGCGCCCTGTCGAACCACGGAGACGGCGGCTTCGATGTATTGGGGGGTGCGGTCACGGTGCGTCTGCTCGATGGGCACGGCCGCGCGTTGCCGGCCTTCGAGGTGGCGAGCCGCAACTATGTGGTCGGTGAGGACGGCGAACGCTACATGATCGAGCTCGTCAATCACACCGGAGAGCGCATCGAGGCGGTGGCCACGGTGGATGGTCTCGATGTGGTCGACGGGCTACCGGGTTCGTTCGCGAAGCGTGGCTATGTGCTGAACCCCTTCGGTTCGGTGCTGATCGACGGCTTCCGGCGCAGCATGGACATGGTCGCCGCCTTCCGTTTCGGGTCGGTCGCGGATTCCTATGCGGCAAGCAAGGGCAAGGCGAGGAACGTGGGGGTCATCGGCGTTGCCTTCTTCCAGGAGCAGGGTTCCGAGATGCCCTGGACTCGTTCCGAGATTCAGCGCCGCCACACCGCCGATCCGTTTCCCGAGCGATTTGCGGCGCCACCGGGGGGGTGAAAGAAGCCACGCGCCTGTTGGCCGGGCCGCCACCGATGCGTCGGTGAGCGGCCCGCTACCATTTGTGGTGGACCAAAGGCCGCACGCGCTCTCGATACAGCTCATGGATGCGCTCGAGCGTGTCTGGCTCCAGCGGCTCGAGAGCAGCCGCCTTCACATTCTCTTCGACCTGGCTGGGTCGCTTGGCGCCCGGGATGACCGCGCTGACCGACTCTTGCATGAGAATCCAGCGCATGGCGAAGGACGCCATGCTCACGTCTCTGGGAACCAGTGTTCGCAGTTGCTCGACGCACTCGAGACCCAGCTCGAACGGGATGCCCGAAAAGGTCTCGCCTTGATCGAATGCCTCGCCCTGCCGATTGTAGCTGCGATGATCGCTTGGTTCGAACCTGGTGTCTTTGCTCATCTTGCCCGCCAACAAGCCGCTCGAAAGCGGCAGGCGGGCCAGGACCCCGACGCCCTTCTTCCGGGCTTGTTCGAAGAACAATTCTGCTGGGCGCTGCCGAAACACATTGTAAATGATCTGGACCGAGGTGACCCCGGGATACTCGATGGCTTTCAGACCCTCCTCGACTCGCTCGACGCTGACCCCATAGTGCTTCAGTTTGCCTTCACGCTTCAGCTGGTCGAGCGCTTCGAACACCTCGGGCATGTAGTAGACATCGGTGGGAGGGCAGTGCAGCTGAAGCAGGTCGAGCGCTTCCGTCCGCAGATTGTTCAGGCTACGTTCGACGAACGTGCGCAGGTTCTCGAGCGTGTACCCCGCCGCTGCATGAGGGTCGAGCCTGCGACCCACCTTCGTGGCGATAATGATGTCCGTGTGCGAGCTCTGCCTGAATTCGCCCAAAATCCGTTCACTGCGCCCGTCGCCGTAGACGTCGGCGGTGTCGAAGAAGTTGACTCCGTGATCGACGGCGCTCGCCAAGGCCTGTTTCGACTCCGCGTCGCTGACGGTGCCGAAATCGCCGCCCAGGGCCCAGGCTCCGAAGCTTACGGCGGAAATCTCGAGGCCCGACTTTCCCAGGGTGCGGTATTGCATGGGTGCAGTTTAGGCATTGGGAAGCGATCCGCCAGTCGCTACAATGGTCATCGCCAGCCGGAGGCGGGAACTCCACTGGCTCGGCTACGAGCCCGGGTAAAATGCAAAGCGATAAGGTACGCGCAGCGATCGAGCGATTCAGGCAGGCCAACGCTCGGGATCCCAACCGCATCTTCGTGCACGGCCGGTCGGAACCCAAGGAGCTCGTGCAGGCGGAGCGTCTCGCTCGCTGGGTGGAAAAGCTGGAGCCCAATCCCTCGGATGCCCTACGGCTGGCGGCGCACTGCCAACACTTGTGTCGCTGGGAAATCCCACGCGGCGACTATCCCCAAGGGCGCATTGGCTATCTGAAGTGGCGCAAGGCGCTCGCCAAGTTCCATGCGGACACGGCCGGGGAAATCCTTCGGGAGCTCGACTTGCCGGAGGAAACCATCTTGGCGGTGCGTGCCATCAACCTCAAGCAGGGGCTCTCGAGCAATCCGGAGACGCAGACCATCGAGGATGCGTTGTGCTTGTCGTTTCTCGAACACGAGCTCGCGGATTTTGCGGACCAGCATCCAGCCGAGAAAGTCACCGAAATACTCAGAAAGAGTTGGCGCAAGATGAGCGAACGCGGAAGGCAAACTGCGCTCGGTTTAAAGTTCTCGCGGAAGGTGCACGCACTGGTTCAGGCGGCCTTGGCCGATGCGGGTTGAACGAGCCCTTGGCGCCTGACGGGGGGCCTCGAAGGCGCCCGAGTCGGAGACTCAACCTGTTGGCGCGGCGGCGCGGCCTGCCTGGATGGGACCGCCCACGCGCGAGAGCAGGGTATTGATGTCAGGAGCGCCTTCCACCACGACGCGCACGCTGAGCGGCGACTTGTTGGAGCCGACACGCGTCAGCTTGACCTTGCCGCCAGCATAGAGCTGACCCAGGAAAGTCTCGAACTCTCGCTTCAGAGCATCGAAGCTGGGATCGTCGTTGCTGAAGTCGAGTCGCTCGGGCAGCTTGATGAGTGCCTCGTTGGAGCGAAACCTCGGGGAGGGAATCAGCGTCGGGTCGGATTCGAGCAGACGGCAGGCATTGAGTGCACGGCGGAAAGCGTCGCGCAACCGCTCGCCGGGTTCGGGGGCTTGACGCTTGCGGCTGTAGAGCAACCCAGGCTGCCCGTCGCTCAAGTCGAGGTAATAGTCGGAGGCGTGCCCGACCAGCACGACACCAGGCCCGTGGTGAACGTGGCTATAGTCGGCCACATCAATCATGAGCTCGTCGAGCACGTGATCCCGAATCCACCGGTGAAAGACAGGAATGAACTTCTCGAGGTTCGAGCTGTCGACGTTTTCTGAAAATAGCTTCACCTGAAGCTTGGGAGCATCCATGGAACCAGGGCCTCGCGATTGAACAGAGTTTCAGCTGTAGTGTACGGCTAGGACGCCGCGCTTGCACTTCGGATATAGCATTGATGAGCAGCCTCTACGAATAGCTGCGCTTCCTCGATCAGCTGATGGGCCTTCCCGGGGTCCGAGTTATTGATGCCGTTCCCGTGCGCGCTGAACAGGTAGTTTGCGAATTTGTCGCCAGCGTACGGGTCGTGAAACAGGCGCGTATCGCACAGGTGCATCTTGAACTCGCGCACAATCTCGTCGGGATCGTCGCCCAGGTTGGCGTTGCGCTCGCGCGTGAGCGCCTTGGCGGCCTGGAGCATGGCCTGGTAGGCCCGCTCGGCAGCTCGGGTGGCGTCCCCGTCGTCCAGAATGACCTGGGCTTCGAAGAGTTCGCGTTCACTGGCCGCCAGTCCCATCTCGACGAAGGGTACTACTTCTCCAGCACATTCGCCTACACCCATGTCTCCGATGGTGTACTCGCGTGGGTCCCCCCAGTCGGAGTAAAAGCTCTTGTCTACCTCGTAGCTCGGAACCGCGGTCAGATCCTCGATCATGCGGCGGACTTCCTTCTTGCCCACGCGCTGCACATATTGCCGAAAGGTTTCATCGACTTGCCGACCTTCCGCATAGGCTTGGGTCAGCCGATCCACCGCCTGCGGCACCTTTTTGGAGGGCACGGCGCCGATGGGTAGACCGTACGCCAGGGCGTTCTCGGTCCACTGCCCTCCGACCACCAGTTGGAAGTGCGGAACTCGGCGACCTCCTACGTTGCGACTCACCCCGAGAAACCCGATGTCGGCAACGTGGTGCTGCCCGCAAGAGTTGAAGCAACCGCTGCATTTGATGTGGAGCGACTTGGCGGCCACTGGCAGTTTCTCTTCGAGCACGCTCAGGTGCCGCCTGAGCTCGCCCGCCAGGCCGCGCGAAGACGAGATCCCGAGCTTGCAGGTATCCGTGCCGGGGCACGACGTGATGTCATGGATGGACTCGGCGCCGCTGGCACCCAAGCCGGCTGCCTTCAGTCGTGAATACAGCTCCGGCAAATCGGCGTTGGAGACCCACCTGAACAGCATGTTCTGATCGGCGGTGAAGCGCAGTGAACACCCGGTATACTCACGCGCCAGGTCAGCCATGATCCTGCCTTGCTCCGGCGTGAAATCGCCTAGAGGGAGCGTCACGATGGCGCACGAATAGCCCTTCTGTGCCTGGGGCCGCACATTGCTGGCCCGCCACGCAGCGAATCCCTCCACCTCCGCGCCCGAGCTCATCTCGGACGGTGGCTTCAGTGGAGTCTCGTCGTGGGCGCGCAGATCCTTCAAGAAAGCAGTCCAGCGTTCGTCCTCGCGGAGCTTGGGGCGTTCTTCGTCGACCAATCGTTTGAACTCCTCGATGCCGAGCTTGTTGACGAGGAACTTCAGCCGCGCTCGGGAGCGATTCTCTTTCTCGCCCAATCTACCGAAAATTCGGCATACGGCCTGCATCAAGGGCAACATCTCTGCTTCCGGCACGAACTCGTCGAGTAGCTTCGCCTTGTGAGGCACGGCTCCCAGTCCGCCACCGACGTAGAACTCGAAGCCGCGTTGGGTGACGCCGTCCACTTCACGCACCGCCGCGATGCAGCCGATGTCATGAAAGGTCGTGAGCCCGCATGGGTTATGCTTGCATCCGGAGAAGGCGGGCTTGAGCTTGCGTCCGAAGTCCTGAACGTCGTCATGCCCCAAGAGAAACATCGCGGTCGCATGGGCATAAGGAGTCACGTCGAAGGTCTGCTCGCTGCAGACGCCCGCGTATTGGCAGGCAGTGACGTTGCGTACGGAGTTGCCGCAAGCCTCACGCGTGGTGATGCCCACCGCTGCCAGGCGTCGCATCAGGTCCGGGGTGTCCTCGATGTGTACGAAGTGGAGCTGGATATCTTGCCGTGTCGTCACGTGCAGGATCTGATCGGAGTATTCCTCGGCCAGCTCAGAGAGCAGATCGAGCTGTTCGGGGGTGACCTTTCCGAGCGGGATCTTGATTCGCATCATCCCGGGGGCGTCCCACATCGTTTCGGGACCTTTGGTGATGTCGCCGGAGGGGTAGTCGAGCGTTTGTGTCTTTTCGCCGTCATGACGGCGGCCGTTGTCGTAGCGTTGGCCATAGACGCCGCGGCGCAAACGCGTCTCCGCGAACAGCTTGTCGGCAATCTTCCCGCTTTTCCTCAGCTCGATCTGGGTCTCGAAAATGTCGATCTCACGGCTCAGCTCTTCCGGCATGCGATCTACAAGTGCCTCTTTCCAACTGGCGGCGGCGGTCATGGCTTCTCACTCCTCGATTGGCGCGCGATAATCAAGCGTCGGTTGCGCGTTTGTACCCCCTAATTCCGGTATGACAAGTAGGGTATTACGCGGGTTGCATATAAGTAATTGTAAATAATGCGATTTTCTGCCAGGTGCCAGCGGCACTTCTGAGACGACGGGCGCATTTTCGAGCCGGCCCAGTGGCAGGATCGGCGTCCGTCGGGCCAGTTGCTGCGCGCGCGCTGCTTTTGCGCACCGCGAGCACCATGGTACGAGCGGCGTTCGAATGCGCATCAAGAGTGGACTGTTCAAAACCCTTCGCGAGCCACCCTCCGATGCCACGAGCGTCAGCCACGTCCTGTTGACGCGCGCTGGTTACGTGCGTCGGGTCGGGGCGGGCATCTACAGCTATCTGCCCCTGGGGCTCAGGGTGGAGCGCAAGATCGAACAGATCGTGCGTGAAGAGATGGAACGCGCCGGTGCCCAGGAAGTGCTATTGCCCGCGCTGCTGCCGGCCGAGTACTTCAAGGAGTCGGGGCGCTGGGAAGTGTTTGGCGAGACGCTGCTGCGCCTGAAAGATCGCAAGGGCGGCGACTATCACCTCGGCCCCACACACGAGGAGATCATCGTCGATATGGTACGCCGGGACGTCAATAGCTACCGGGACGTCCCGCTGAATCTGTACCAGATACAGACCAAGTTTCGTGACGAGCCGAGGCCGCGCGGCGGGATCCTACGCGCCCGCGAATTCGTCATGAAGGATGCTTACTCTTTCGATGTAGACGAGGCCGCTGCCGAGCGAGCCTACGAGGGCATGCGGGTCGCGTACACACGCGTCTTCGACCGCATGGGGTTCGACTATCGCCTGGTGAGCGCGGATTCTGGATCCATGGGAGGGAAGAAGAGCGCCGAGTTCCAGATACTGGTGCAGAGCGGAGAGGACGTGATTGCTGCCTGTCGCCAGTGTGACTACGCTGCCAACATCGAGGTGGCCGACACCCCGCCCTTTCCCGCTGATCGACGCGACCCCGCCGAGGTGCCCGCCGTCGAGAAGGTGCACACCCCCGGGCAACGCACCATCGAAGAGGTCTCGAGCTTTCTGAACGGCAATCCGAAGCAGTTCTTGAAGAGCCTTTTGTATGTCTGCGACGCGGAGCCCACCCTGGTCGTGGTTCGCGGGGATCATGCGGTGAACGAGACCAAGCTGGCGCGGGCGGTGGGCGCCGCCGAGGTACGCCTGGCCGAGGCCGACGAGGTCAAACGCGCCACGCGAGCGGCGGTGGGCTTTGCGGGTCCCGTCGGCTACTCGGGGAAGATCGTCATAGACAGGGATGCTGCTGGCATCATCGACGCGATCAGCGGCGCCAATGAAACGGACTACCACTTCACACACGTCCAGCCGATGCGGGACTTCCAGGCCGAGATCGTCAATGTGCGCGAAGTGGTCGACGGAGACGCATGCCCCCAGTGTGGGGCTTCGCTCGGCCTGTATCGAGGAATCGAGGCCGGTCACATTTTCCTCTTGGGGACCCGTTACACCGAGCAAATGGGGGCTTCTTACCTGGACGACACGGGTGCGAAGCGCACGCTCATTCAGGGTTGCTATGGCATCGGCATTTCGCGCCTGGTCGCCGCCGCGGTCGAGCAGTTCCACGACGACAACGGTATCGTCTGGCCGATGAGCCTCGCCCCTTACCACGTGCATGTCGTGCAGCTGGGAGACAGCGATGCCGTGGTGCGAGCGGTCGGCGAACTCGAAGCCGACTTGGAAGCAAAGGGTGTCGAGGTGTTGATAGACGACCGCGACGAACGCCCCGGTAGCAAGTTCAAAGACGCGGACCTGATCGGTGTGCCGCTGCGCGTAACCATCGGTGACCGCGCGCTGAAGCAAGGCCAGGTCGAGCTGAAGCCGCGTCTCGAGCCCGATCCGAAAAAAGCCAGCTTGCTACCGCTCGGCAGCGCAGCTGCCGAGCTCGCAGAGCAGGTCGCACGAGCGCTGGGGCGCCCGAGCCCGGGCCCTTAGAAGAACCCCGGGTCCCGATAGCTTCCGAAGCACTCGCGCAACACATCGCAGAGCTCTTGCTCCGTGCAAAGGGCGCGCGCTGCCTGGATGATGGAGGGCATCAGATTGTGGTCGGATCGCGCAGCTTTTCTCACCGAATCGAGTGCGAGCGCGACCTGGCTCCGACTGCGCTGGGCCTTGACCTTGGCCAGGTTCTGAAGCTGCATCTTTTGAACTTCTTCATCGATGCGTAAGGTGGGAATCTGGTCGGGTTCGTCCTTGTGGTAGCGGTTGACGCCCACGATGACGCGACGCTGGTCGTTCACCTGCTGCTCGAACTCGAACGCGGACTTGGCAATTTCACGCTGAGGGTAGCCGTTTTCCACTGCCGCGACCATACCGCCCATGGCGTCGATGTGTTCGATGGTCTGAAGCGCCATCTGCTCGAGGCGGTCAGTCAGCCATTCGACGTAGTAGCTGCCCCCGAGCGGGTCGATGCTGTTGGCCGCGCCGGTTTCCTCGGCGATGATCTGCTGGGTTCTCAGGGCGACGGTAACGGCCTCTTCTGTGGGCAGTGCGTAGGTTTCGTCCAGTGAGTTGGTGTGCAGCGACTGCGTTCCGCCCAGGACGGCCGCCAGCGCCTGGAGCGCGACGCGCGCGACGTTGTTGTACGGCTGCTGCGCCGTCAGGGTGACGCCTGCCGTTTGCGCATGGGTTCTGAGCTTCATGCTTGCCTCCAGCTTGGCGCCGAAGCGCTCTTTCATGAGCCGCGCCCAGAGGCGGCGCGCCGCACGAAACTTCGCGATCTCTTCGAAGAAGTCGTTGTGCACGTCGAAAAAGAAACTGAGGCGCGGGGCGAAATCGTCCACGGCAAGACCGCGCTGGCAGGCCCATTCCACATAGGCCAGGCCGTCCGCAAGGGTGAAGGCCAGCTCCTGAGCGGCGGTCGCCCCGGCCTCGCGGATATGATAACCGCTGATCGAAACGCTGTTGAAGCGTGGCACCTCGCGCGCACAGTATTCGATTGTATCGGTGACCAGGCGCATCGCCGCGCGTGGCGGAACCAGCCAGGCGTGCTGCGCGATGAACTCCTTGAGGCAGTCGTTCTGCACGGTTCCACCGATCTTGTTCCGTGGGACTCCGCGTTCGTCGGCGAGGGCGATGTAGAAGGAGAGCAGGACGATGGCAGGCCCATTGATGGTCATCGATGTGGTGACCCGGTCGAGCGGAATCCCCTCGAACAACACCTGCATGTCGCGCAGCGTGTCCACGGCGACTCCGCACATCCCCACTTCGCCCAGCGCTCGTGGGCTGTCG
Organism: uncultured delta proteobacterium; assembly: GCA_963809955.1. Lineage (GTDB taxonomy): Bacteria > Myxococcota_A > Polyangia > Polyangiales > Polyangiaceae > JAICQQ01. The sequence continues at coordinate 589,590 of CAWELQ010000017.1, read as the reverse complement.
GAATCGTAGCCCATCAATGTCGGAAAATCGAAGGCGGTGGACAGCCCGGTCTGGCCTTGTTCGAGCAGATAGCGAAAGCGCTGGTTGGTCTGCTCGGGCGTACCGAATCCTGCGAACATACGCATCGTCCACAGCCTGCCGCGGTACATGGAAGGCTGAACGCCGCGCGTGAAGGGATACTCGCCGGGAAATCCGAGATCGCGAGCGTAGTCCACCGGCACGTCCGCCGGTGTCAGGAGGTCGGGGACATCGATGCCGCTCGGGGTGCGGAATTCACGCAGGCGAGGGGGGAAGCGCTTCTCGCTCGCGGCGACGGGGCCGCTGCGCCAGGCTACCGTTCTGCGGCGCAGCTCCGCGAGATCTGCGCCGTCCAGAGCGGGGACCTCGCCGTCCGCCGTGTAATCTGAGGCGGGTTCCGAGCCCCGAGGAACTACCTTTTGTGCCATGGTCGGGTAAATGCTAGCAGATTTCGTCCAGTGGCCGAGGGGCTAGCGCTCGTCGCACCACCTTCAGCCAGAAGGGAAACCGATGCTAGCTGAAGAGATCAAGCGTCGCATGTTCGCGGCGATGAAGGCGAAGAATACGGTCGAGAAGGAGATTTTGCGGGTGGCCCTGGGCGAAATCCAAACGGCCGAGGCGCGTGGCGCTGCGGGCGGAGACGACGCCACTGCCGCGATCCTCAAGAAACTCGTCAAAGCGAACGAGGAGTCGCTGGCGGCGAGCGAGGCGGAGGAGCAGCGTCAGACCTTGCGGGAAGAGATCGCGATTCTGGAGTCTCTCTTGCCCCGCAGTCTGAGCGTGGACGAGATCATCACCGCGCTGGAGCCCGTGCGAGAGCCCATTGTCGGGGCGAAAGCAGATGGCCCGGCGACAGGGATTGCCATGAAGCACCTCAAGACCCAAGCTCTCAGCGTTGATGGCAAGGACGTGGCCGCAGCCGTCAAACGCATTCGCGGCGGTTAGGAGAGGTTCGAAGTGCTCTTGGCATCGGAAAAGAAACTCAAACTCCCTTCTCCCCAGGACGCGTTGCCGGGTCGCAGCGATGCCATGCCGGTGGCCGATCGACATTTCGTGCTGGGAACGCCTCTGAAAGGCCCGTTCGAGGGCAAACGACTGGCGCTCTTTGGCCTGGGCTGCTTCTGGGGCGCCGAGCGCAAGTTCTGGCAGGTCGAGGGCGTGTACAGCACTCAAGTGGGCTATGCGGGAGGGCTGACGCCGAATCCCACGTACCGGGAGGTCTGTTCCGGTCTCACCGGGCACAACGAGGTGGTGCGCGTCGTCTTCGAGCCGGAGCGCATCGACTATCCGGCCTTGCTCAAGCTGTTCTGGGAATCGCACGACCCGACCCAAGGAATGCGCCAGGGGAACGACGTCGGCACGCAGTACCGTTCCGGCATCTACGCCTACGACGCCCGGCAGCGTGCCGAGGCCCTGGCTTCGCGTGACGCGTACGAGGGCCGCCTGCGCGAGGCAGGCTACGGCGAAATCACTACCGAGATCGTCGACGTGCCGCCCTTCTACTTCGCCGAGGACTACCACCAGCAGTATCTGGCGAAGAATCCGCATGGCTACTGTGGCCTCGGGGGGACCGGCGTCGCGTGCCCGGTGGGCGTGCTGGCCGGCGCCTGACGCTGGCGGAAACCTGGGCGGCAGTCCCCGCGTAGTGTCCGTTTGAGTCCGATCGTGCCCCACCCACCCGGAGCGAGCCCGGCGCCCAAACACTTGACCCTGTTCCGGCTCGAGTACTGCGGCTATTGTGTCGACGTTCAGAACGAGCTGAAGCGACTTGGCATCGCGGCAGAGCAGGTGAGCTTGCGTCGCCACCCAGAGGCCGAAGCAGAACTGTTGCGCGCGTTGGGTCGTTCCACGGTTCCCGTGCTGCGCATCGAAGAGGCCGACGGCAGCGTACGCTATCTGCCGGAATCCCTGGATATCATCCGGTACCTGCGCAGTCTGGCTCCGGGTCAGCACGGCCTGCCGCTTTTCCTGTTGAGCGCGCTCAGGGGGCTGCCGTGGTTGTTGCTCGGGGCGGCTTTGCTGCTCTCCGGGCCGTCCCGGCCCTGGTTCGCCGGCGCAGCTGCAGCGCTTTGGGCATTTCGGTTCCTTCGTGGAAAGGTACTACGCGCTCGGGAATGAATGCGCCGCTTGCTTGTTTCTCGACCTGCTCGGTGCACGGTGCTCGTTGGGCCCGCCAGCCAAACCCGTTGCCTCGCCCGGCATAGGCAGAGTCCAGGAGAACAGAATTGCGGCAGTTCAGGATTCACCCAGGCGTCTTGTTGCTTCTGGTCGCTTTGGTGCTCGGTGCGCTGCGTCTCGGGGTAGGTCGACAGCTGATGGCGACCAGTTTGGCGTTCGGGCTCCCGGTCCTGGTCGGGGGTTGGTTACTGCTGCGCGCCAGCGAACTGTCGGAACCCGCGCGCGGCTGGGCTCAGGTCACGCTGGTCGTGGTGCTCGGCGCTTGTGAACTCGCTGCCTGGCGTACCGCGGTCCGCCCCGCGGTTCTCTCCGAGTCCGAGCTGTCGACCACGCAACGCGACGTCGAGCTCACGGTCCCCTCGGGGGCATCCCATCTGATGGTGGAGCTCGCCTCGCCCAGTCCGGAAGGCGCCGCGGACGCGGATGGCAAGGTCGAAGTAACCCTGGAGCGGGCCTCGACCCATCGAACGTTGGATGCCGAGTTTCACCATCAGCACGTGCGTGCGCGCGCGTCGAAGCGCCGCGGGGTGAGCGGGGAAGCCATCCACGACAGCGAACGGTTCCACGTCGCGCTGCCGGGGCAAGGCCCCATCAAAGCGCACCTGGCCAGTTCGAGCGGTGGCATGGGCAAGCACGTGGAAGTGTTCCTCTTCGACGATCCCTTGTGGGCGCGTGCGCTGTCCTATTTGATGCTGGCGGGGGTTGTCGTCGGTCTGCTGCTTTCCGCCCTGCGGCGGGTCAAGCTGAGCGGGTTCACCCCGGTGTTGGGCATGCTTGCGGCTTATGGGTACTACCTACCGGTGCACGTGGGTCGAGTCGATAGGATGGGCTCGCTCTTGGGTGTGGTGGTGGTCGCCGTCGTCGCTGGCGGGGGGGGCGCCCTCGTTCTGGAAACGCTGGCACGGCGCTTGTGGCCGACCGAAAGAGGCAGAGACCTCGCCGCCGCGCAGAGCGCCACGAAGTGACCGAGGCGGGCAAGCCTCTGCCTCGCAAGCTACCTACTGGTTGGCGTTCGCAAGCGGCGCAGGTCGAGGCAATAGGGGGTGACCGCTTCGGGGCGAGGCACGCGCGGAGCCGCGAGGTTGACGGCCGGCAAGACCTCGACGACCACCCGTTCGGCGCGGCGTGCCGCAGCCTCCTCCGCGTCACGAGGCAAGCCGGGATAGGCCTCACCGTTGGGGCGCCAGCCATGCAAGGTGATCCGGAGCGCTGTTTCGGCCGGGCTCCTCAGCGTAAGCACGATGGCCTTTTCCGGTTGCATGGCCGGGTGTAACCCTGCAAACGGCAGGAAACTCCGGTAGCGGAGCCCCAGCACCCGGCAGGGACCGGCTTGTGTGTGCTCGGTCCGGACGGGCAAGAGATGCCCGTTGGCCGTGACCTCGAGCGCCTCGAGCCGTTCGGACGCAGCCCGCTTCGTGGTCAGTCGGAGCTGGATTCGGGAGGTGCTCGCATCCACCAAGCGCGAGCCGCCTCCTTCTTGCGACGCCACGTCTCCGACCAGCGGCCAGAACTCCAGGCCTTGCTCCAAGGTCAGCAGGCATTGGTCGAATTCCGCTCGGCCCAACAGGCACGCTTCTCTGTTCAACAGGAGCTTTTCGACGCCACGCCCGAGAGCGAGCCCCGTGGCCCGCAGATCCGCGAACACTTCGCGCAAGTCTTGGCGGAGGTAGAAGGGCAGCGCAAAGCGGTCGTGAAGCTCGTCGCCCCAGTGCTTGAGCGTGGGCTGTCGGTCCTCTCGGCTCAGCATGGCGACCAGGCTTCGGAAGAGCAGGGCACGCGCTGTGCTGATCTCGACGCTGGGTGACATTGCCAGGGCTCGAAACTCGACCAAGCCCAGGCACCCGCGTCCGGGCAGGTAGGAGTTGTAGAGCTTCTCGATATTCAGCTCGCTGCGATGCGGGTTGCCAGACGCGTCAGCCAGGAAATGCCGGAGCGTGCTCCAGAGCACCTGAGGGCTGAGGGCATCGCACAACGCCAGTTGCTCGAGGGCCACCCCCAGCTCGACGAAGGATTCTCGCACGCCCTCGTCGGGGCGGGGCGACTGACTCGAGCCACCCACGTACTGCGTGGCGAACCAATACGAGAGCGAGGGGTGGCGAATCACATAGCGGATCAAGCGGGGCAGCAAGTAAGGAGAGCGGAAAAACGGGCTCCCCTGGGGGGTGGCCCCGCCGATGGTCAGCTGGCCCCCGCCGCCCGAGTCCGAGACGTCTCCGTTGTAGTGGAGCCTAAACGGTGCGAGACCCACCTGGCGTGCCAGTTCGAACAACATGCTCTTTGTCCGAAAGAAGGAGCGCATGTTCGGTTCGGGCGCTTGGTTGACCTCCAGCACGGCGGGGTCCGGGGTCAGCGTGGTCCAGGCAACGCTCTGGTCGATGGGTGGGGTGAAACCCCTCAGACCGAGCGCGCTCAACTGGAGCTCGCGGCACGCCTCCGCCAGCCGATCCAAGAATTCGAGAAACGTGGCGACGCGAGCGAACGCGGGGAGTTCGAGCCACAGCTCGTTACACTCGAGGCCTCCGGCACCGGGATGCACGAGGAGCAAAAAGCTTCCCTCGGCTGCCAGTCGATCCACCACGCCTGCGCCGAGCAGGGCTCCTTCATGAATGGATTCCCGCCCGAGACGAGGATCTTCTCGGACACTGCTGCGGATCTCCTGCGCGTCCGAGCGAAACAACACGCGCGGTGTGGGAGCGTCCGTGACGCGAGCAGCGAACCAACCGGCCCGCCGTAGGCTCGCGCACAAGGACTCGCAGAACTGCTCCGCGCGAGCGTGGTCGGCCTCAGCCGGTAGCCCATCGTCCAGACGGTCTGCGGGTCCCGTCCAGACGGGTTCTCCGTCTCGCCGCGAGAACAAGCCGTAGCACCAGCGAGGTTCGGGCTCGCCGGAATACTGTCGCCCCAGTGCCCGTACCACCAGCGAGCCAGGGTTTCTTTCCTGCATCAGCCCGAGCAACTGTCGCGCCCGCTCTTCCTTGTCCGCTCCGAGCGCCTCGGAGAGCCACTCCGGGGCTTCCGAGAAGCGATCGGTGAAGGTGGGTTCTGCGCCGAGCCAGATGGGAAAGTCCTCACTGGTTTTCGCGTCGTGCTCCGCCAGGGCCGCTTCGAGCTCCGGGAGAGAAGCGGGAGGAACGGAAGGGCCTGCAGAGCTCACGAGATCGGCGTCTTCAGCGCTGGAGAGAATGAGTCGAAACGCTGCCGTCCGCTTTGTTGCGGGCGACTGGACGGGTTTCCTTGTACCATTGGCATAGTGCCATGCGTCGCATCAAGATCGAGCATTCCACGAATTACGAGTACCCCGAGCCCGTACGGTTTCTCAAGCATCGCCTGCTGATTCGTCCTCGCGAAGGGCACGACATTCGCATCGAATCCTCGAGGCTGGATATCAAGCCGAGCTACGCGATTCGATGGTACCGCGACGTCCACGGCAACAGCGTGGCCACCGTAGACTTCAAAGAGAGCAGCGATCGGCTGCAAATTATCAGTGAGGTCGTCGTTCAGCACTACGAAGACAGCCCTGTCGAGTTTGTCGTCGCCAAGGAAGCCGCGCGGTTTCCGTTCCATTACGATCCGATGGAACAGATCGATCTGATGATCTACCTGCTGTCCGCGTTTCCTCAGGATAGCGGTCAGGTCGGTCAGTGGTTGCGCGAAATCTGGAAACCTGGTGAAAACATTTCGACCGTCGAGTTGCTCGACGCCATCAACCAGAAGATCGTGGCCGACATCAGTTACGAGGTGCGTGAGCTGGTTGGCGTGCAATCGCCCGCCGAAACTCTGAAACGCAAGCGTGGGTCTTGCCGAGACGTGGCCGCGCTTTTCATCGAGTCTTGTCGCTACTGCGGTTTGGCCGCTCGCTTCGTGAGTGGGTATCTGCTGTCTGCGGCCGCCGTGCAGGACGTGGCCTCGACGCACGCCTGGTCCGAGGTGTACCTGCCGGCGGGCGGCTGGCGGGGGTTCGACTCCACCAGCGGCCAACACGTTGGAGGCGAGCATGTCGCCGTGGCCGTGCACCGACACCCGGAGGCGATTCCGCCGGTGGCCGGCTCGTACCTGGGGCCCGCCAAGCCGCGCCCTGTCCTCAAGGTCGACGTGCGCGCGACGCCGCTGTGACGCACCTGCAGACCGACGCCGTCCGAGCAGTTTCGTTGCTGAACCTCGGGGCAGCGGCCCTCGGACAGCGCTGTTGTTGGGGGCGGCTTGCACCAATGGCAGGGACATTAACTTGCGAATGAACGAAAGATCCGAAGCTCGGCGTTCGGCATGTGCTTTGCGTCCCCCACGTCATGCGCTGGACGGTTCCCCTCGGTGTGCTGCTGATTGGTTGTTCGGCGGGTCCGGACCCGAGTGGCTCGTATGGGGATGTCGGGACGGGTGGTATGGCGGCGACCGGTGCTGGCTCGACGAGAGGCGCTACTGAAGGCTCGACGACCGCCAACCCAGGCGCCACTGCCGGCGGCAGCGATTGGCCCTTCGTGGCCAGCGCGAGCGTCGCGCGGCGCCTCTCGAAGGTCGAGCTGGACAACACCCTGGGCACGCTGCTGCTCGACGAGACAGCTCCGGCGCACGAACTCTTGAGCGAAGACGAGTTTTCACCCTACGACAATGACTACACCCTGCAGTTGGCGTCTTCGGCTTTGATCGAGTCACTCGAGCTCCTCGCCGAAGACGTGGGGGCCCGAGCGATTGCGAGCGATGCCTTCAAGAGTCGGGTGTTGCCGTGCACTCCCGATGGTCCGGATGACGCAGAGTGCTTTCGCTCCGTGGCAGAGACGCTGCTGCAGAAGGCATTTCGGCGGCCGGTCGCGGACGAGGAGGTTACTCCGTACCTGGCGCTTCTCGACTTCGCCAGCGAACGGGTGCCGGGCCAGACTACCGACTTTTACACGGCTGTCGAGTTGTTGATCCGCGCGATCGTCCAGGACCCGGAGTTCCTGTATCGCGTGGAGGTCGGCACCCCCACGGCCTATTCGGATGTGGTGGCATTGACCGGCTACGAGATAGCGACGCGCATGAGCTACCTGTTGTGGGGTGACATGCCGGACGACGCTTTGTTTTCGGAGGCGAGTGCCGGCACGCTCGCCGCTTCGGCGGAGCGCCGTGCAAGTGCAGAGCGCATGCTGCAAAGCACCAAGAGCAAGGCGCAGCTCGAACGCTTCCATGCCATGTGGCTCGGCTACAGGGCCATTCCACAGTCGGAAAAGCTGACCACGGCTTTCGCCCGCGAGACCAACGCGCTGATCGACCGCGTGCTTTTCGATGAGCCACAGAGCTATCTCAACCTGTTCACGTTCGATGAAACCTATCTCGATACCGATCTGGCGGCTCACTACGGTTTGCCGGCTCCTGTGGGCGGTGAGGGCTGGGTCAGCTACGGAGATAGTGGCCGCGCGGGCATCTTGTCACATGGCAGCGTGCTCAGCGCTTTCGGCAAGTTCAGCGATACGAGCCCGACACAGCGCGGTATCCTCGTGAGAACCCGGTTGATGTGCGAGCCAGTACCGTCGCCACCGGCCAACGTGAACACGGACCAACCGCCGAGCGATACGGATGCCACCTGTAAGATCGATCGCTACGAAGAGCATCGATCGAATGGGGCCTGTGCCGGCTGCCACAACGCCCTGGATCCGATCGGGTTCGGGCTCGAAAGCTTCGATATGGCTGGGCGTTTTCGCGACCACGAGGAAGGGCTGGTCGAATGCTCGATCGATGGGCGTGGTATGGTGGAACCCTACGGGGAATTCTCCGGGCCGGCCGAACTCGAGCAGATCTTGGTGGACCAGGGAGAAATCGACGATTGTGTCGTGCGCCAATACCTCAGCTTCGCGCTGGGGCGCCCCCTGGATGAAAACGAAGCAACGCTCGCGGACGATCTTCTCGAGCGCTTCCGCGGCAGTGGCCACACCTTCACTGAGCTCTTGTTGGACTACATCGGCAGCGAAGCCTTTGGTCTACGCCTGGTGCCGGAGCAGCCGTGAGTGAGGAATATCCATGAAGAAGCTGAAGGTTTCACGACGCGCGTTGCTCAGTGGTGGCACGGCGGTGGTCAGTCTGCCGGTGCTCGAATGTATGCTCAATGACAATGGATCGGCTCTTGCTCAGGGCAGCGATCTGCCGCGGCGCTACGCGGTGGTATTCGCGGGTCAAGCCCTGGGCGGCGACGATCACGACAAGACGACGTCGCGCATCAATGGGGAGATGGTCACGCGCGACGGTGACTTCATCGTCCCTTCACAGGTGGGAGCCGATTACGAGATCACGACTCCACTCAGACCTCTGGCTCCGCTGCGGGCGGACTTCAGTCTGGTTTCCGGCATGCGGATCCCCTACAACGTCGATTCGACCGATCCGGCGGATGTGCCCGCTGCAGGGGCCTATCGAGACTTCCATGGCGGAGGCGCGGGGCCGCTCTTGTGTGGCACGCGGTCGCTGGAGGCGACCTTCACCTGTCGCAGCATCACTTCGGATCAGGTGGTGGCAACTTTGAACGAAGGGCAAACGGCGCTTTCCTCCGTCGTCTTGCGTGCGCAGCCGTCGTTCTACCTGGCGGGCTACACCTTCGCTGGTCGGCAGCGCATTTCTTATCGCGGGGACGGGGATCCGGTCGAGGCACAGGACAGTCCACAAACGGCCTATCAGGCGATCTTTGGCAATTTTCAGCCCGATGACGTGGACGCGCAGGCGCGCTTCGACTTCGACCGTCGCGCGCGCCGCAGCGTGCTCGACCTCATTTCCGAGAAGAGGGAGCGGCTGCTCTCGCGAGTGTCCACGGCCGACCGGGTGCGGCTCGAGAGACATTTCGACGAGATCCGCGCGCTCGAGGGGCGTATCGATTCGCTGCAGTCGGCGGGTGGTGAGTGTCAACAGCCCGCCGACCCGGGAGGCGACCCGGCCGTGGGCGGGGACAACGCCGGCGCGGGCTCCGACAGCATCGCGACCAATACGGGCTACAGCGACGAAGCGACACGCGCCCGCGTCATGGCAGACCTGATTCACATGGCTTTCGTATGCGACCTGACCCGCGCCGCCACACTCCAGATCACCGCGTTTCAGTCTCACATGAATGTGTATCCCATCACGGGCGACCTGGACAGCCCGCTGCCCCTGGATCGGCCGTTTCTGGCGGACTTGCATGAGGTGGGGCACAACGGAGACGCGGAGTTCCGCGGCCAATTGGCGGTCAGTCTGTGTCTGCAGTGGCACATCGCGCACTATGCTTACTTGCTCGATCGCCTGAAGAGCACGCCCGAGGGCGATGGAAGCCTGCTCGACAATTGCGCTGTCGTGTTCATGCCGGAGGCTGGGCACGGCCGCCATCTCAACGCGCCCGAGGATACCGAACCCAAAACGCATTCGGTCGAAGACATGGTGCTGCTGGTGGCGGGACGTGCCGGAGGACTGGCTCCGGGGCGCCACATCGCCACCGGCGGCGCTCACCCAGGCCAATGCCTGCTCAGTTGTCTGAACGCAGTCGGTTACGACGGCGACAGTTTCGGTGAACTGACCGGGAATCTGCCCGACCTGTTCGGTTAGCGTGGTTCGAGGTGAGTCAGGCTCTGTGTCGACGCATGACTCGTTCGTCATGGTCCGAGCCAGGTGGCAGCTCGAAGCTAGCGATGTTCTCGACTGGCACGCCTCTTGCGAGTGCCAAGTGGGTGGCTTCCAGGGTTTTCGTTGGCAGTCACCCATCCTTCCGCTGGGCCCTCGCGCTCGCGCTTAATCCCGTTCGGCTTTCTTCGACACTTGCGGGCGCGAGGGCGGCGACTACACCGCGTCGACGAGTCGGCGCGCGCTCGCGCAACGGGGTCGGGCGCTCTGGGCTCGCGCCCAGGGCCGGGTTCCTGCTTCTGGCAAATCTGGTCACGGTGGGCTGCAGCGGGGAGGAGGCGACCGACCCTTCGCTGACCGCGTGCCGAGACTACTGCGACGTGGCCTCCCAGGCCTGTCCGAGCTTCGCGTCGAGCGGGGAATGCTATCAGCTCGAGTGCATGACCAAGCGGTTGTCCGAGGCATGTCGCCGGGCACGCCAATCGTACTACGAGTGCCTCGCTGTTTCCCCGCAAATCTGCAGCCCGACGGCGTGTTCTATCGAATATAACCAGCTGTTTCAGGACTGCGACTGACGCCGTGGCGGGCCCTGACTCGAAGCCTGGAAGGGGGCCCTCGTGTGCCGCTGGCGACGCGCTCTCGGCCCTCTCGAAGTCCCGCCGGAAGGCAGCTCTCAGGAGTCCTCGGCTCGTAACAAGACTTCGAGGAACGACTCGCCGTAGCGCTCTAGCTTGGTGGGGCCGACGCCGGAAATGGCGAGCAGCTGACCCAGGCTCTTGGGACGATGCGCGGCCATTTCCAGCAGCGTGGCATCGCTGAACACGACGTAGGCCGGGACGCCCCGCGCTTCCGCGAGTGAGCGCCGCAGGGTCTTGAGGCGTTCGAACAGCTCGCCCTCGGCACCGCGCAAGGACGCCACAGGCTGCTGCTGAGTGCGCGACCGGGTCGAAGCCGCGCGCGGCAGGGCGGCCAGCAGATCTTCCTCGCGGCAGTGGTCGCAGGCGTCGCCGCAAGGTGGAATGCTCTGCCCGAAGTGCTGGACCAGTGCCGTATGGCGACATCCAGCGCTTTCGCAGTAGTCGAACATTTCTCTCCCCAGCGCGCGGGCGCGGTCGCGCTGGTCGGGGTTCTCGATCTCGTCGGCGAACTTGTCGTAGGCTTTGACCTCGCTCCAGCTGTAGAACAGGACGCAATCGCTGGACACGCCGTCGCGGCCGGCGCGGCCGATTTCCTGATAATAGCCCTCGAGAGAACGAGGCATGTCGCGATGTATCACGTACCGGACGTTGGACTTGTCTATGCCCATGCCGAACGCGATGGTGGCCACGACGACGTCGATCTTGTCGGCGCGGAAATCCTGTTGGACTCGGTCGCGCGCTTCCGTGTCCATGCCCGCGTGGTAGGCTGCGGCACTGCAGCCGTTTTTGACGAGAAATTCGGCGAGCGATTCGGTGCGTTTGCGAGACAAGCAGTAGATGATCCCGCTTTGACCGGCGCGCGCCCGGACGAGCGCGAGGATCGCCTTTTGAACGGGCGGTTTCAGCTCGGGCCCCTTCTTGTGGACACTGAGCCTGAGGTTCTTCCTGAAGAAGGACCCGAGGTAGACGGCTGGGTTCTGCATGCCCAGTTGGGTCACGATATCTCGAGTTACCTGCTCGGTGGCCGTGGCGGTGAGGGCCAGGATCGGTACGCCGGGAAAGCGGCGTTTGAGTCCGTTGAGCTTGCGATAGGCAGGTCGGAAATCGTGGCCCCAATGGCTAATGCAGTGCGCCTCGTCGACGGCGACCAGCTTCAGATCCAGATTGCCCAGTGCCCAGCCGACGGACGCTTCGAGGCCTTCTGGGGAGGCGTACAGGAGCTCGAAATCCCCACGAGCCAACCGCTCCATACGGGTGCGGCGCGTCTCCGCCGTCAAACTGGAATTCAGAAAGGTGGCGCGTAGCCCGTACTCCGTGAGCGCGTCCACTTGATCTTTCATCAGGGCAATCAATGGGGAGACGACCAGCGTGGTTCCGCCCAGGACGCGGGCGGGAACCTGATAGGTCAGCGACTTGCCAGCTCCGGTGGGCATGATCCCGACGCAATCGCGACCCTGGAAGATGCCGTCGATGATGGCCCGTTGCCCCGGGCGGAACTCCCTGAACCCAAAGACTTCGTGCAAGACCTGCTGGGCTTTCTGGGTGGGTGGAGGCCCATGGCTCTCAGTCGTGCCGAGTGCTTGTGCCAGCTTCTTGAGCATGACCACCGTATCGGGCAGAAATAGCTCCGAGTTGCGCTTCCACAGCCGTCGGAACCGCGCCAGCTCGCTGGAGACGGCGCGGCGCGCCTCGGGGTCCCCAGACTGTGTCCGAAAGCGCCCCTCGAGTGCCTGCACTTCGGCCAGCACTTTTTCGGGTGAGCTCGCTTCCGCCATGGTTTCGCTCGTAACACACGGCCCCGCGACCTGCGACCGCTTGCCGCCCAGTCACCTGCGCTTTCGGCGGTTGCCGGCGTCGCACTTCTGGGTCTACCCTCGAAAGTCTGATGGTTTTAGCTCAGTGGACGGCGAGGTCTCGCGCAACGGGTGGTGCTTGCCTGGCTGCTGGCGGCGCCCTTCTGTTCGGCGCCTGCGGCGGGCCGAACGCTCGAGGCTGTCCGCTCGACAATTGGAGCGGAGTGTGCGAGCTCAGTAGCTTCAGCAAGGTGCGCGAGGTGGAGTTTCCCGTGCCACACGCGGTCTACGAGGCGATCTACACGCCGGTGCAGAACTCCCAGTCACCCAAATACACTCCGCCGGCCGTGCGACTCGAGGTCAAGGCGCTGTCGAAATACGAGGCAGCGCTGGACAGCCACATGGCGCGCTATCGTCAGATTCCTTGTCAGCAAACGATTCGGGATGGCTGCGCATACAATCCGGTGGTGGCTACCCTTCCGGAGTTCAACCCTCTCGAATACAGTGCGGCGTCAGAGCCCACCGGTCCCGTGGGCTGCGCGAAAATCGAGTCTCAAGGAGCGGAAGCGGCGCAGATCGGCGCGGCGGGTGCCGAGACGCTGCCCGAGCGCTTTTTCTTTCCACTCAACTCGGCGGCGGTGGATGCCAATATGACTGGGACGGCTCAGGGCATCGCCAATAGGCTCAGCGCCGAACCAGCTATCGAATGCGTCGGGGTCGTCGGGCAGTCCGCTGCAGGGGAGTCTCCGGGCTTGGGTGAGCTTCGCGCCCAGGCGATCAAACGACTGCTGGCGCAACAGGGCGTTTCCGAGCAGCGCATGATGACGATCAGCGCGAGCACGCCGCTTTATGGGCCGGGTAACGAGCGGCAAACCCCGAAGACGGAAGACCAGCGCGTCAGCATCACGGTGATTCTCAGGACGGATGCGGGCGCAGCGGCTCCAGCGTCCACCTCCGGCGGTGCAGCGCCGAGCCAGGTGGCTCCGGCCGCTCCGGGTGTTCGACCCGCGCAAGTGCAGTGACGCGGACGCGACGCGCGAGGGCTCGGCAACGTTCCATCCTTCCCGTCATGGCGGCCGCCGTTGCCTTGTGCTCGGCCGCCATGGGTTGTCGGGCCTCCGCAGCGAAGGAGCACGGCGTACGCGCTCCGGAGGGCGCACGCCCGCTGCCGGCGCCAACGGCTTCCGCCGTCACGGGTAGCGAGCCAGCGGAGCCCTCCACGGAGGCCGACCACGGCGTGCCTCAGACCGGGCGCGTTGGTGGCCCCTTCCCGACCACTGTCGAAGCTGCCGCCAGTGACCGTAGCTGGTTGGTTTACTGTCAGGCGACGCGGGATACCGATGGCGACGGCAGCATCGCCGTTTCCGTGGGGCCGCGAGGCGATCTCTCTGGAGACGCGCTTCAGATGTATCTCGCGCTGGCAGACCGAGCGCCCGAACCCATCGAAGCGCTTTGGGGCGTGGACCCTTCCGAGCGCTGGCTCGTGGTCGAAAAGCAGGAGCAGGCAGTGGTCGTCGATACGGCCATGCAAAAACAGCAGGTGATCTCCCAGAGCGAGCTGGACCTGCGCGAGTCGCCGGAGGTCCGCCCGTGGCATCGAGCTCTGGCTTTCCAACGTCACGAGGGCGTCGGCCTTCTGTATTCTCGGGTCACAGGTCCCGACGAGTTCGAGATCCGAAGCCTACCGCTCGGGACTCCTGCTCTCGAAGGCTCGGTGGCCTTCAAAGGCAGACTACTGCGCCTTCGCACCTCGTTCGATGGCGCGTGGTGGGTGGTCGAGTCGGTCGAGGAGGATACGAATCACAATGGCCGGCTCGATCTGCCGTTGCCCTCCGCCGAACACAAGCAACGATGTCACGGAGCTTTCTGGCCGATGGGCGCCTGGCAGCCGCAGGGTGACCGCGTAACGACTCGGGTCCGCTCGGCGGATTCCGGTGCAGTCTATCGAGTCGAAGACTTTGCGAGCCCGCTCGGCGATGGATTCTTGTTCAGAGACTCGGCTGCGCGCCTGTATCTCCGGAAAGGCGGCAAGCGCAAGCTGCTTGCGCCAGCCGACTGCGGCGCGCAAGTGGTGTACGCGGACGCGGAGCGCGGGCTCGCTCTCATCGCGTGTCGGGGACCGCAGCCCACCCCGGCGGAGCTACAGCGGTCCCGCCGTAGACGAAGCCACCAGCCGCCTGCTCCGCCCCGCTCGCGTCTGCCGCTTTGGCTCGTGGGCGAAAATCTCAATCTGGACCTGCACCTGGAGCTGGGACCTACGGGCGCCGATAGCTGGCCCGAGGGTTCCCGACGCCTCGTTCCCATCCACGCGGGAGCGGAGCGGCGTTTGCTCGACATGCGCACGCTGCAGCTGATCGCCTTGAACGCGACAGATAGCGTTCTTTGGACCTTCGACACGCGAGCGCTCTTGATCCGTCCGGGTGAGGCCGAGATCATGGACGCGGCGCTTGGCACGAGTCTATTGCGCATCACCGGTCTCGAGGACTTTCCAGAGGTACTGCACACCGGGCGTTTCGTGAAACTGGGGGCCCGCCTGGTGGATCTTGGCGCTGGCAAAATCGTCGGTGACGTCGAGGAACCTGGTCGCGCGCTGAGCAGCGATGGGCGTGTCTTGCGGACCCTGGGTGCCCGCCGTGAGGGGATGCTGCCGTTGGGTCCACTCTACTGGCAGTCTCCAACCAGCCACTGAGCCCTCGACGGCGGTCGATTCGTCACGCAGATTTTTCGGCGGCATGCTGCATGCTAGTGCGCAGCGCGCGCGTCGATAACGCGGTTGTGCGTTCGCTGCAGGGGTTGTCTCCCTCGACAACCAGAGGCTAGACTATCCCGTATGGCGAAACACGAGAGCCACGCGCGGGCTGCAGGGAAATCCGAAGCAGCCACTGAAACTCCCGACGAGACCACCGGGCTATCGCTCGCGGTCGCCGCGCTTGCCTTGGGGGCCTTCGTGACGCTCGGCAGCGCGGCGCCGTACGGTCACGGTGAAACACTCGATGGGCACGCGGCCATCGAGGTCACTGAAGAGACCGAGGGCGCCGAGAGCGCTGAGGTCGCGGACCCCGTGCAACGAGAAGCCGAGCCGACACCGAGCGACACACCCAAGGTGGACGTGAACGAGCTCGCCGTCGAAGCGGAGACCGAGCAAGTGGATGCGGAGGCTGCCATGGTTCCGGCGGTGCCGCCCAACGCCGAGCCCGCTCCGGTCGGCGAGCAGCCCACGGTCCCGAAGATCGTTCTGGAAGAGGAGCCCGCCCCCCCGGTCGCGCCCGCGGCCCCGCCCCCCGTCGCTCCTCCCGCGGTCGCGCCGCAGCAGCCCGTGGCTCCAGTCGCAGCCGTGGCTCCAGCCGCCCCCGTGGCCCCGGCACCCCACCAGCCCGTGGCCCCGGCACCTGCGGCGCCAGCTCCGGCAGCCCCAGCCCCGGCCCCGAAAGCTCCGAACCCGACGCCTGCCGAGCCCAAGGCGCCAACCGCGCCAGTCCCTCCTCCGGCTGCGCCCAACCCATACTGAACCCGAGCCCGGGCGGGGGCGGACGTTCGGTCTGTCAGCCCCGACACTACTGAATCGCGTCTCCGCAAGCGAGCGGAGCGCCAGCGCCCTCGAGCGTCAGGTGTGTGCCGTGGGGGGCAAGCGGGAGCGCGCTGCCGGGGGGATGAGCGACGCGCGGCGTGAGCGGTCGAGCGCCCACGCCGCGGCGTGCCCAAACGGCCGCTCTAGCGAATCACCGGAGGGGTGACACCGTGCGCGCGAGCCTCATCGCAGCCGCGCGCCACGCCGGTCAGGCCTTCGTCGGTCTTCACGACCTTGAATTCCACGCGCCGGTTCTTTTCCCAGGCGTTGGGGTTACTCGCCTTGTCGATGGGACAGTACTCACCATAGCCCTGCGACACCAGGCGATTGCGGGAGATGCCGCGCTGCACCAGGGCGGCAACCACGGATCGCGCGCGGCCCTTGGTCAGGTTGAGGTTGTAGGCGTCGGAGGCGCGCTCGTCCGCGTGGCCCGCGACTTCCACGGTCAAGAACTCGGGGTGTCCCTTGAGGGTCGCTGCCACTGCATCGACGATCGGGATGGACTCCGGCAAGATCTTCGTACTTGCCGTGGCGAACTGAATCTTGTCGAGGATGACGATATCGCTGCCCTCGATGATGACGCGTCCTTTGTCGGGGCAGCCATCTTCGTCCTCGTGGCCATTATAGGTCTCGGGCTCCATCGGGCACTTGTCCTCGACATCCGGGATCTGGTCCTTGTCGTTGTCCGGATCGGGGCAGCCATCCTCGTCTTC
Organism: uncultured delta proteobacterium; assembly: GCA_963809955.1. Lineage (GTDB taxonomy): Bacteria > Myxococcota_A > Polyangia > Polyangiales > Polyangiaceae > JAICQQ01. Next base: position 573,134 of record CAWELQ010000017.1, on the reverse strand, counting down.
GAAACCGTCCTTGTCTTCCGGATCGTTGGGACACTGGTCGTCGACGTCCAGAATGCCGTCCTTGTCGTTGTCCGGGTCGGGACAGCCATCCGTGTCTTCGAAGCCGTCCTTGTCTTCCGGATCGTCGGGGCACTTGTCTCGTGAGTCCGGAATGCCGTCGCCGTCGCGATCCTCTTCCCGATCACCCTCGGGGCAGCCGTCCTTGTCCTCGTCGCCGTCGAAATCCTCAGGAATGTTCGGACAGCGGTCATCGACGTCCAGAATGCCGTCGTTGTCGTTGTCCGGATCGGGGCACCCTTCTTCGTCTTCGAAACCGTCGAAATCCTCTGGCTCGTCCGGGCACTCGTCCTCGTCGTCCTTGTAACCGTCACCGTCGCGGTCGCCGATGGACGGCTCGAAGATGAAGCCCAAGACCACGCGTAGGTCCGCGGCCTCGAAGCCCGTCGAATAGGCTCGGCTTCCGGCTCCCATCATGAGGTAGCTATTGCGTTCGACGAAGAGCTTGATGCCACCCAGGTATTCCTGGCTGAATTTTTGCGCCTGGTCGCTGTCTCCAGACAGGAGCTGCGTGGCGTAGGTCTCGCCCACCAGATCCATCTGGTCGAAGACGCGGTAACTGAGACCGAGCCCCAACGTGAGCAAGTTTCCGTACTCGAGCGTGCCCTCTTCGAGCAACGGATCACCGCTGCCCCATCCCTCGTTGCCGAACGAAGCGTTCTTCCCGGTGTGCCCACGGTATCCGACGTTCAGGCCGACTTTGAAGCGCCGACTGAATCCGAATTGATTTTCGATGGCGATGCGCGGCCAGTACCAGATGCCCGGATCCGCGCCGAGATCGCGCTCGGCTCCACCCAGGCTGATGCCGCCCTGCAGAATCGCGGCGACACCGATGGTTTGATCGACGCGCGTGAGACGGACCTTGATGTGAGGCGCGATTCCGCTGATCTTCTGAGCGGTGAGCTGTTCGGAGTCGTAAACGTTCCCGTCCAGATCCTGCAGGCTATAGGCGTTGTCGCCGCTCATCAAGATGACGGGAATCGATACGCCTACGACGGCTCGGTTCAAGAGTCCGTAGTTGAAGTGAAACGTGCCCTGGAATGAGTCACGAATCAGCGCGTCGACCCCTACGCCGTCGTTGCCCATGCGGTTGTCGGCGAGTCCGTCGCAAGGGACGTCGTCGCACTCCGCGGGGTTGCCGTCCGCGTCGACTCCCATCGGGATATCGCCGTCGCTAGTGCGCAAAATGTTGCGTCCCCAGTCGAGTACCAAGCCGAAACTGATGTCGTTGGCGCCAATGATGTCCGTGCCATTGACGTGGAAGAACCCTTTCGAATCGACCGCGGGCCGAAACAAATGCGTGTCCATCCCTGCTTCGTCGTTATCCACGCGTGGATAATCCTGAGCGTGAGCGTTAAGAGAGACCGTGAGCGCGGTGCAGGCAGCTGCCGTCGCGCATACACCGGTGAACCATCGTCGAATGCTGAATGCCCAGCGCATCATGCCTCCCTGGTGGGGACTACCCTGTGGAACCGTTCGGAAATGCAGCCAAATTGGAGGGACCCCGAGTCTTCGCGCACGCTATCATCGGGAAAATTGAACTGTCAAACGCGGTGGACCGGCCGCGGGCGCGGACACCGCTGACTTTAATTCGTCCAACCCACGCTGACACAGCGTAGAATTCAACTCGCGCTGGCCTGAGAGGTAAAGCCCCTTAAACAATTTGCGTAGTCGTTTCGTTGCTCGGCCTTGTGGCCGAGCCTTGCAAGCAGCTCACAGGGCGCACTCCGGGTGGAAAGCTGACACCTGGGCGCATTTGCGCTGGTCTACTGTTGCGCACGCCGAGTTACACTGTGTGCAAGTGCGTAGGTCTCTCTGGGTCACGGCTCTGGCATTGCTCGTTCATTGCGGCGATGCACAGGCGCAGAATCAACCCACCCTTTCGGGTCGCTGGTCCGCTTCGGCCATGCATGTGCAGTGGAACATCGGCCAATGGGGGACGGCCTGCGGGCCGCGGCCGTCCGGTGGAGGCAGCGGCGCTGGTTCCGTGACGGTCAACCAGGCAGGCTCAGAGCTCTCGCTCGCCGGGCTCGGTCGCCAGTGGTCGACCACACAGTGTTGGGAACAGTACCCGGGACTGGTGCGTCGCAGTCACTCGGCTGGAGCCCGAGGCTGGAGGAACGTCTGTAAGACGGACGACAGCGATCCGCGCCAAGCCACGGTGGTTACGACCCTGTCCGCCACCGACCAGAGCATGGCCTTCGACGAGACGGGACAATACCAGTTCGTGATCAACGGGCAGAACTGCACTGCGTCGGTCCGGCGCACCCGGACGTTTCATCTGGTACAACGCGAAGGTGAGGCGGCTCCGCAGCAGCAGAAAAAGGCCGTCAAAAAGGCTACTCCGGTCGCGCCGGACATGGTGGCCGCAAGCCAACCCGTTCAGAGCTCCGGGCGCTGCGCGACGAAGGGTTCGCCAGCCCGCCTGGAAGTGCGACCTGCGCGCAAGCTGATGCGCCCGGGCGAGAGCTTTCGATTCCGTTCCGAAGTTGCGGATCAGAAGGGCTGCGTGCTGGGTATCCAGCCCACATGGCAGATCGTTCAGGGCTCCGAGCTTTTGACGCTCGGACGCGGGGGAAACGTCGAGATCCATCCGGACGCTGGGGAAGGGGAGGTTCGGCTCAGCGCCAGCGCCCGTGGGCAGTCAGTGGAGGTGGTGATCGAGGTCGTGCCGAAGGACCGGTACGAAGCGTTGCTCGAGCAGCGAGGGTTCAACGCCGAGGGTGAGTCGAAAGAGGCTGCGGCGGCGAGCATTGCCGGCGGATCGATCGGCGCGAAGTCGGCCGTTTCCCAGGCGGGGAGCAATCGGCGCACCACGTTCGTGGCGGTCACCGGCGCGCTCGCGCTGCTCGTGGGCGTAGTGGGGCTGTTCCTGGTGCAGCGTCGCCGCAGGCAGCGGCGTCGACCGGCAGATCCGAGCCTGGCGCCCGAGGGGGCCAGGCAGGCAACAGGGTTGTCGAAGCGGTGTCCCCAGTGTGGGAGGGAGTTCTTTGGCGACGAACAGTTCTGTACCGAAGATGCCACACCGCTGGTGGCGTCCAGCAGCCCTCCGGGCGCTCCGCCCAGCATTCCCCCCGTCACCAACAAGATCTGTCCGATTTGCGGTGCGCAGTACCCTGGCAGGGCCCAATTCTGTGGAAACGACGGCTCGACCCTGGTGCCGGTGAACTGACGATTGGAGGCCGGGAGCGCCGTGATCCGGGGGAGAAGGGGCGAAAGAGTCCATGGATCTGACCGGCCGAGGTAGCAGGGTCGCCGCGTCCGTACTAAACAGCACATCCCCCGTTAGGCCTCGGGTCCCTGTGAGTTGGGTCGGAGGTCGAAGTTTGGTATCCTTCCTGCCTCAGCCGCTAACAGCCCTGTCCGGCTGTGGGTGCGGTTTCCCGGAGATTCAGAAAGAACATGAAGGTCACCTGCGAGTCATGCGGCTCCAAGTACACCATCAAAGACGAGAAGGTTCGTGGCAAGCGAGTCAAGATTCGCTGCAAGGGCTGCAAGAACCCCATCGTCGTAGACGGCACCGCCCTCGATCGGGGTGGTGCAGCGGTGGCTGCCGCTCCGAGCGAGGCGCCTGAACCGCAGGCGAACGCGCCTGCGATGAGCCAACAGCCAGCGACGAGCGCCGCTCCAGCGGCTGCGGAGCAGCCCATTGCGGCGGATTCCCAGCACGCTCCGGCGCCCGTTGTTGCGAGCGCGGCTGCCGCCGACGAGCGCTGGTCCGTCAACCTGAGCGAGACGGACAGCCGGGACATGACCACTGATGAGATTGTCGCCGCCTGGGCTTCGGGCGAGGTGACCGACGATGCGTACATCTACAAGCCGGGCTTCGACGATTGGAAGCCGATCCTGGAGGTGCCCGAGCTCGCCGCGCGCCTCGGCTCGCCTTCGGCAGCGGGGTCTGCCCCGGACGCCTTCGCGGCACCCGCGGGGGAGTCGCCTTACGCGGCAAGCGCTGGGACGGCCCGCGCGGCCGCGGGGAATCGAAGTGGAGACCTGTTCGGGGGCTTGTCGACCGCGGGAAGCGAGGAAGACGCCGCCATGTTCCAGCCTACGGCGGTGCCTGGGGCCACTGGAAGGCCCACCGGCGCCCGCAACGAAAGCTCGGTCTTGTTTTCCCTAGACGCGCTCAAGGCTGGTTTCGAGCCCCAGGCGCCCGCGGCCGCAGCGCCGACGAACAACGATGACCCATTCGGCCTCGGGGCCTCCTCGGGTCTGGCAGGCCTTGGGGGTGGGTTCGATCAAAACCAGGCCCTGTTGACCGCGCCGCCGCCCGAACCGAAGAAGCCGAAGAAGATGGTGTCGGCTGCGCCCGGGGCCGAGCAGCCTGCGGGGCTGGATCGTTCCAAGATCATCATGATCGCGGCGGGGGTCCTGGCCTTGGTTGTCGCGGTCGGCGGGGTGGGCTTCGCGCTCGGAGGCCGAAGCTCGGACGACGAGAAAGAGACGGCGAAGACCGAAAAGGTCGACGACAACCAAGGCGGGAAGGTCCGCAAGGGCAACGCCGCTCAGGACCAGAAAGCCGACGAGAGCGAGGACGCGAAGAAGGACAAGGGAGACTCGAACGACGACAAATCCGAAGCGGACTCCTCTGACGAGAAGAAGGAGGCGGCGGATGACAAAGAAGCTGGCGACGAGGCGAAGCCAGACAAGGAAGAAGACTCGAGCAAGCAAGCTTCGGAGCACGCCGCCGGCAAGTCCACCAGCTCTGGCACGAAGGACGACAGCAAGTCGAGCAGCAAGTCGACGCCCAAGGCCGCGCCGAAGCAAGCGCCCGCCGAATCGGCGGCTGCCCCGTTCAATAAGTCTGCCGCCATCTCGTCGCTCTCATCGGCCGCGGCCAGCGCGGCCAGCTGCAAGATTCCCGGTGGTCCGACCGGGGGTGGCAAAGTCATCGTCACCTTCGCGCCCAGCGGGCGCGTGACGACGGCAAACGTGGTCGGCGGCAAATTCGGCGGCTCGTCAGTGGGTGGTTGCGTCGCATCGCGCTTCAGGCGAGCGCGCGTGCCCGCATTCAGTGGCGGCCCGGTGACCGTCTCGAAGAGCTTCAACATTCAGTGAGCGCGAGAGCCGAATCCTCTAGACTAGCCGACCAGCCTCAGCCGTTCGCTCAAGAAGCTTGCCCTGACTTCGCGCCGCGTTTCTCCGAGCGCCAGCGCCAGCGCCTTTGGATCCGCGACCAGCACGCATAGCCTGCGCGCCCGTGTGACGCCGGTGTAGAGCAGGTTGCGCGAAAGCATGACGAAGTGGCTGGTCAAGAGCGGCATGACCACCGCCGGGTACTCGCTGCCCTGGCTCTTGTGGATGCTCACAGCGTAGGCGAGCGACAGCGATTCGAGCGCTGCGTCTTCGTATTGGACAGTGCGTCCGTCGAAAATCACGCTGAGCGTTCGCGCCTCGGAGTCGACTTCCGAAATCACGCCAACGTCCCCGTTGAAGACCTCTCTGTCGTAGTCGTTCTTCAGCTGCATGACCTTGTCGCCTGCGCGAAGATTCTGCGAGCGTACGGTCAAACTGGGTCCGTCGGGGTTCAGGGCGCTCTGCACGAGCTGGTTGAGCGCCTCGGTGCCCGCGGGTCCCTTGTGCATCGGGGTGAGGACCTGAATATCGTTTTTCGGATCGAGGCCGAAACGACTGGAAATCCGTTTTGTGACCAGTTCGAGTACCGTGTCGGCTGCCTCGCGAGCATCACGGCGCGCGACGATGAAGAAGTCCGCGTCCGTCTGCTTGGCTCCTTCTGGCAGCTCGCCGCCGAGAATGCGGTGCGCGTTCCGCACGATGCCGCTTTCCGAAGCCTGCCGGAAGATCTCACCGAGTCTGACGGTTGGAATGGCGCCGCTGTCGATCAGATCGCGCAGTACCGCTCCAGGACCCACCGACGGCAGCTGATCGTTGTCGCCGACGATGACCAGACGCGCGTGGCTGGGTAAGGCGTCCAGCACTGCCTCCGCCAGGGGTAGATCCACCATCGACGCCTCGTCGATGATCAGCGCATCCGTCTCCACCGGGCTTTCGTGAGTACGCTGAAAGGCGCGCGAACGCGGGTCGTACTCGAGCAGACGGTGCAGCGTGCTCGCGTCCATCCCGGTGGCTTCGGCCAGCCGCTTGGCTGCACGACCCGTCGGGGCGGCCAGCCTCAAACGGAGCCGCGCCGCCTTCAGTACGCTCACCACGGCCTGTATGATGGTGGTCTTGCCCACACCCGGGCCTCCAGTGATGACGCACAGCTTGTGTTCGGCGCACAACTCGACAGCTTTCAACTGGCTAGCTGCCAGACTGAAGCCGCGCTTCTTTTCGAAATCCGTGATTGCCAGTTCGAGCCCGCTGAGAGCGTGCCCGGGGGCCGCCAGCAGCGTCTTCACCGACATGGCCACATTGGTTTCGGCTCGGTGCAGGCGCCACAGGTAGACGCGATCGTCCTCGAGCACGACTCGCTCCTGGCTCCACAGCGCATCCAGGGCGGCGTCCACGTGCGCCTCGCCGACGTCCAGCATCTGCGCGGCGCGTGTCAAGAGCTCGCGTTTGCTCGCGAAGGTATGGCCCTGATCCGAAATGGCTCTGAGCTCGTGCATCACGCCCGCCTGCGCGCGTTCCGGGTGGTCACCTGCTATTCCCAGTGACCGCGCAATGCGATCGGCCGTCTTGAAGCCGACGCCTCGTACGTCCAACGCCAGCCGGTAGGGAGAGTTTTGCACGATCTCGGCGGCGCGGTCGCCGTAGCGCTTGACGATGGTCAGCGCGAGCTTCGGCGACGCCCCATGCGTTTGCAGAAGTAGCATGAGATTGCTGGCCTGGCGTTGCTCCTGCCAAGCTTTTTATCTCCTGCGCGCGGCGCTCGCCCAACCCGGGAACCTCCACCAGGCGACCTGGTGCGTGGTCGAGTACCGCCAGGCTCTCCATCCCGAACTTGCTCACGATGCGGCTGGCGAAACCGGGGCCGACTCCCGGCAGGACTCCCGAGCCGAGGTACTTCTCCAGCCCCTTGATGGTGTCGGGCGCGAGCTCGACCATGCTCTGGACCCGAAACTGCTGTCCATGGCGTGGGTCCTTGACATACGTACCCGTGACCCTGACACGCGCCCCGGGGCCGACTGCTGGAAACGTTCCGACCGCTGCCAGAGGCGCTTGCGTGTCGGTTCCCTCGAGTTTTCCCAGCTTGATCACGCGAAACCCGGTCTCTTCGTTTTCGAACGTAACGCGCAAGACCTCGCCGATCAGAGTGTGCGGCACACCCTCACTGTAGTCGATAGAAGCAGAGTGGGAAATCTGCCTCGAGTCACTCCCAGGTCTTGCCGGCGCTTTGGCTTTTCACTATCTCAGTCTAGCTACATGGTGGTTAACCAGCGCCTTCACAGCCGGTGTGCCTGCGCCGCTGCCCCGTTTGCGCTTTCTGGCACGACTCGCAAGTACGAACGGTCGCGCCCCTTCATCACCGAACACCTGGCCCTCGACCTTCGCCTGGACCTCAAGCACAAGACGATAACTGGCACCGCCACTTTACGTCTGAGGCGCGAAAGCCCGCTGGACCACATCTTGCTGCTCGATGCGCTCGCCTTCGACATCTCGAGCATAGTGCTTCGCTACGGCAAGCAGGAGTTGGAGCCGGACTTCGAGTACGATCACGAGCGGATCAAGATCGAGGTTCCGAAGAGCGCCAAGCATATCGAGGTGGAAGTGCACTATCGGGCGAAGCCTCGCCGAGGTCTGTACTTTCTGGCGCCGGACTCCAAGGTGAAGTCGCGTCCCGTACAGGTGTGGAGCCAGTGCCAAGACGAAGACGCGCGTCATTGGTTTCCTTGTCAGGACAAACCTCACGTCAAGATGACTACCGAGGTGCGTGTCGAGGTGCCTCATGGGTTCGTTGCCTTGTCCAATGGCGAGCTGATCGACCGGCAAACCCCGAAGGCCCCGCGCAGCAAGTGGCACTATCACTACCGGTTGGACAAGCCGCAGCCCAGCTACCTGCTCACTCTGGTAGTTGGTGAGTTTTCCGTGCTCGAGGATCAGGGGCCAACCCTGCCCGATCGCCCAGAACCCGTTCCGGTGCGCTATTTCGTGCCAAAAGGGATGGAAGACCACGGTTGGCGCGCGTTTTCGGAGACGCCGAACATGATCCGATTGTTCTCCGGGCTCACGGGGGTTCCTTACCCATGGGGCAGCTACTCACAGGTGGTGGTCAGTGACTTCATCTTCGGCGGGATGGAGAACACGACGATGACGACCATGTACGAGCACATCTTGCTCGACGAAAAGGCGGCGCTCGACATCACGTCGAACGACCTGGTTGCGCACGAGTTGGCTCACCAGTGGTTCGGTGACTTCGTCACCTGTCGCGACTGGTCCCACGCCTGGCTCAACGAAGGCTTTGCGACATTCTTCGAGCATCTGGAACGGGAACATCGACTCGGTCGAGACGAGTACGACTACGGGATTCAATCCGACCTGGAGACGTATCTGGGCGAGGCAGGTGGGCGCTACCAGCGCGCCATCGTCTGTCGCGACTACCATGACCCCATCGATCTGTTCGACCGGCATTTGTACGAGAAGGGTGGGTTGGTGCTGCATCAGCTCAGGCGCGAGCTCGGCGACGAGGTTTTCTGGCGCGGCGTGAACGACTATCTGGTCACGAACGCAGGCGGGCTGGTGGAAACCAACGATCTGATGCGTGCCCTGGAGCGACACAGCGGTCGATCCCTGGAAGAGTTCTTCGACCAGTGGGTGTTTCGTCCTGGCCATCCGGTGGTCAAACTCAAGCTCGGCTACGAAGACGGGCTTCTGAGCGTGCAGCTGAAGCAAACGCAGAAAGTGGGGGAAACCCCGGTGTTTCGCTTCCCTCTCGAAGTGCGTGTGGCGGACGGTAATCGCAGGTGGAGCATCCACCAGCGCGAGATTTCGACGGCGCACGACAGCTTGGTCATCGCTTGTGAGAGCCGGCCTCGCTGGGTGGAGGTGGACCCGGATTTTCGCATCATCGGCAGTCTGACCATTTCCGCCCCCGGAGACATGCTGCGCGAGCAGCTGGAGCACGGCAGCAATGCTCGGGCACGCTGGCTGGCCGCACGCTCACTCGCAGACAAGGACGACATGCTGACCGTGGCGGCGCTTGGCAAGGCTCTGGCGCGCCCAGCGGAGTCCTGGATGGTTCGCGCCGAAGCCGCTCGCGCTCTGGGTCGTATTCGCGGGGAGGACGCTCTCGGCCACCTCACGGCGCAGGCCAAGACCGAGCACCCGAAGGTGAGGCGCGCCATTGCAGCTGCGTTAGGTGCTTTTCGTACGGCGTCGGCATTTCGAGCGCTCGCCGAACGCTGTCGCAGCGACCCCAGCTATCTGGTGCGCGCGGCGGCCGCCAACGCGCTCGGCGCTACGCGCCAGCCTGGAAGTGTGGCGCGTCTGACTCAGCTTCTGACCGAGGACTCGTGGGCTGACGTGGTGCGGGCAGGGGCGCTCAACGGGCTTGGGCAGACCAGCGACGAAGCGGCGCTGGACTCGGTGATGAGCATGTCCGAGTACGGTACGCCGACTCGGGCGCGTCGGGCGGCGATTGCCGCTCTGCCGCGCTTGTCGGAGGGGCGAAGGGTGCGCGAACACCTCGAACGGTTGCTCGACGACGCCACGCCACATCTGCGTATCAGCGCCATCAGTGCCCTCGAGCAACTCGGGGACTCGAAGTCTCGAGCCAGTCTGCGCCGTCATCTACAGCGTGAGCTCGACGGTCGCGTGGCGCGGCGAGCTCGTGAGGCGTTGCGCTCACTGTCCGACAGCGGCAGCGATCGACACAAGAAGCTCGCTGACGAGGTCGAAACACTGCAGGGTGAACTCAAGGAGCTGAAGACCAAGTTGAGCAAGCTCGAAGCGCTCGGGCGGCGCTCCAAGGTGAACGGCTCGGAACCGAACTCTCGCACCTCCCGGCGTGCTCCAAGCAAGAAGCCTGCTTCTCGCCGCAAGAGTCAACCGGTCAAGCGCAAGCGGGGGCGCAGCAGCAAATGAGCGAAGATGTCCTCGTGGAACGCCGAGGGCATCTGGCCGTCGTGACCCTCGACCGACCCGAGCGTCGCAACGCATTGTCGCGAGCCCTCTTGTTGAGGCTTGGAGCCGTGGGGCGCGAGCTTTCGCAAGACCCCAGCGTAAGGGCGGCGATCTTGACCGGTACCGGAGACCGGGCCTTCTCGGCTGGCGCCGACCTGAAGGAACGTCGTGGGATGAGCGACGACGACGTGCGGGCTCAGCTCGACCTCTATGCGAGCGAACTCGGCTGGCTGAGCGCCCCCTACTTTCCCACCATCGCGGCTATCAACGGTGCCGCGCTGGGTGGCGGTCTCGAGCTTGCTCTCTGTTGTGACCTTCGCGTTGCCGTGGCGGATGTCGAGTTGGGGCTTCCGGAGACCGGGCTCGGGATCATTCCTGGGGCCGGCGGCACGCAACGGTTGGTGCGTCTGGTGGGCGAGGCCAGGGGCAAGCAAGCCATCCTGCTCGGCCAGCGCTGGACAGCGCGCGAAGGGTTGGCCATCGGCCTCGTCAACGCGATTGTAGAGACGCCTGGCGAGCTTTTGCCGTTCACCATTGAGTTCGTGCGGCCCATTGTCGAGGGGGCACCAATTGCTCAGCGCGCAGCGCTTCGCGCCATCCGCGCCGCTTCCGAGCTGCCGCTCGAGCAGGGGCTCAAAGTAGAGCGTGAATGCTACGAGGCCTGCTTGACCAGTTCCGACCGCCGGGAAGCGCTCCTTGCATTCACCGAGAAGCGCAAGCCGCGGTTTTCCGGACGCTAGACCTCACACTTGCGGGCCCGCTTGCGCGGAGACCAGAGAGGGCGTTGCTCTCAGGCGTGCGAAGCGCTGGGTGGGGCGCAGAGGCTGACCCCAGGGCGGCTACTGAGCAGACTTGGGTGGCTGCAGGATGGGTTGAGGCTTGTTTCCCGCTACCATGCGTAACGTGAAAAACTGCTTCACCGGTCTCAGACTACCCGGGGCCGGGCCAATGCCCCAGAGGCCCGATTCGAGCAGCAGCTCGTTGCCCCACCAGAGTGCAGTCTCGGACTTGTCCTTGGGCCAGGTGCTTTCCAGGTCAATCGTGTCGCCCGGGGCAAGTTGGATGCTTTCGCTTCCTTCGCGTCGGTCGCCGAAGTCCTCGGTTTTGCCCTTGCGTTTGATGGTTCCGGCGAACGCGAGGACGCCGCCCTTGGGTTTGAGCAAGTACCGAGTGTCATCGCCCACGGCTTCGGCTTGCATCTTGATCTTCACACCCCAGGCGCCTCCGTGCACCTTCACAGGCTCGGCCTTGGTCACGAATTTGATGCCGTCCACCTCGATCTCGAGCGTACCGGGGCTCATTTTGTAGACCACCTCGCGAGTGCGATTCGGGTCGTCGTCGGCGGGTTCCGCCAATTCTGCCGAGCTCGCTTCGGCCGACTCCTGATCGCCGAGGTCTGCGTCGCTGCTGGCTGCGCCCGTCTCGGGCGGCGAAGCCTCGGCCGCGGGCTCGCTCGCGCTCTCGTCGCTGGTTGGCTGCTCCGGGCCAGCGCTCGTCTGCTGAGCACCCCCGCACGCGCTCGCCATCAGCAGCAGTGCGGTAGCCCCCGTCGCGATTGCGAAGCCCACGGCCCTCAGTGGCGCGCGTCTGATCCACACAGCAATGCGTCGCATGCGCGAAACTCTACTCGGATCCCCCCTGGCTGACGACATGCTTTCTGCCTTCAGCTCGCGTGTTTTTTCCGCTAGCAGAGAGGGACGGAGCGCGTTCTACTCACCTGAACCCACATTTCGACTCCGCGCTCGCCCGGTGAACCATGTCCTCGTCGCCTTTTCCAGATGACTTCGTGTGGGGAGCGGCAGCAGCTTCCTATCAGATAGAAGGAGCCGCCGAACTCGACGGCAAGGGTCCGAGCACCTGGGACATGTTTTGCGCCAAACCCGGGACCATCTGGCAGGGGCAGAGTGGCAGCGTCGCTTGCGATCACTATCATCGCTATGCCGAGGACGTGGGCCTGATGCGAGAGATTGGTCTTGGTGCCTACCGCCTCAGCCTGTCGTGGCCGCGGCTCTTCCCGGAGGGTAGCGGCGCCCTGAACCCCAAGGGTTTCGACTTCTACGACCGACTGTTCGATGCCTTGCTAGCGAACGGAGTCACGCCCTACGTGACGCTATTCCACTGGGATTTCCCACTGGCTCTCTATCGACGGGGAGGGTGGCTCAATTCGGACAGCGTTCATTGGTTTTCCGAATATACCGAGCGGGTCTCCCGACGCTTCGGCGATCGGGTCAAACATTGGATGACCTTCAACGAGCCGCAGGTGTTCATCGACGCCGGGCATCGGGAAGGCCGCCACGCACCCGGCGATCAGCTGAGATTTGCCGAGGTGCTGCGGGCCAGCCACCACGTGCTGTTGGCGCATGGCCACTCCGTCCAGGTGTTGCGCGGTTGCGTGCCGGGGAGCGTGGTGGGCGTCGCGCCCGTGGCGCTATGTGCCGTGCCCCCACCCGGTGAAGCGCCGGACTACGATGTGCTCAGGCACGCGATGTTCCGCACCCACTCCCGCAGTCTGCGCACCAACGCCTGGTGGATGGATCCCATGATCCTCGGCCGCTATCCAGAGGACGGGCTCGAGCTGTTCGAGTCCGAGCTGCCTCCCATCGGGGATCGAGATATGGCCACCATCGGACAGCCTCTCGACTTTCTCGGGGTCAATATTTACGCTGCCGATCTGGTGCGTCGGGCTCCGGATGGGTCTGCAGAGGTGGTCACACCACCGCCCGGTTTCCCGCGGACCGCGTTCGATTGGCTGGTAACGCCCGAAGTGCTCGACTTTGGTCCCCGCCTGCTGCACGAGCGCTACGGCCTGCCTATCGTCATTACCGAGAACGGTATCTCGTGTCGCGAGCAACCGGGTCTGGACGGCCTGGTGCATGACACCCCCCGCATCGACTTCATGTCTCGCTACCTCGTCCAGCTAGGCCGCGCCGTTTCAGCGGGAACCCCGGTGCAGGGCTATTTTCATTGGTCGATCATGGACAACTTCGAGTGGGCCCACGGTTACAAGCATCGCTTCGGCTTGATTCACGTCGACTACGCCACGCAGAAGCGCACGCTCAAGGACTCCGCGACTCACTACAGGCGGATCATCGAGAGCAACGGCGCCCTGCTGGCGGCACCGGCGCCAGAGGACTCCGAATTCACTCGCTGAGCGGGGTCGAAGGAGCCCGGCGCTTCACCCGGCAACCCGCCCACGAAACCAGGACCCCCAACCCCAGCGTGACGACGAGCCCGAGTGGGATCAAGCTCCAGGAGCCCCGGAGCCCCAGCAGCTCACCCCAGTTCACACAGGTGAAAGGGGCGAAGGCGGACCAAGCTGGGTGCAAAGCCTGCAGTCTGGTAGGGAGCCCGACCGGACCGAGGTCAGCGGCGAAGAAGTGGGCATACGCCCAACCGTACAACGGGTTCGATGTACCCGCTCCCAGCGGGTTGGTGGCGGCGATGACCAGCATGTTGATGGCCGACAACGTGGTCAGGCCTGCGCTTGCCACCCACCAGCCACGTGTTCGAGGGAGTTCCTTGAGCGCCACCACCAGCCAAGGCAAGGAAGGGATCAGGTAGCGCGCTGCGATGGTCGCTCCGCCATGCCAGCCGTTGAATGAGGACACCAAAAGCCACAGCAAGAAGAAGCTCAGCGCGCTGAGCCAAAGCAGCGGGTCGCGGCGATCCCTTTGCCACCAGAAGAAGAAGCCGGGCAAGGCCAGCAGCAGCACGGGCATCTGTTGAAAGACTCCTCGCTGGACTCCGAAGCTCAGCTCCCAGGCGGCGTTCAGGCTTGGGAGCCCGAAGAAACCGAACAGCCTGCCCTCGTCGATGAAGGTCCGGTTGCTCAGCGAGGGCGCCGTCGTCAATGGATTGCCGAAGCAATAGTACTGGTAAGTCATCAGGACGAGGAGGGGGACGAGCCCACCAGCGATGAAGTGCAGGGCGAGCCGCCGCCTTCGTAGAACGACCAGTGCACCAGCCAAAAGAACGAACAAGCCTGCCAGGTGGTCCACACAAACTGCCGTGCCGAGGCTTACTCCGGCAAGCACCATCCCGGAGCGAGAGTCCCGCAATAGCCACAGGTAGCCGAACACGACGAACGCGGTGGTCGTCGAACTCCCCCAGAGCTGGGTGGAGTAGGGAAAGACCGCTGTTCCGAGGAAGGCTGCCAAGGTCAAGAAGAGTGCTCGGCAACGTTCCACTTTCGACCTTTCCAGCAAGCGGAGGAAGGCAACGGACGCGAGAGCCGTGAACAACACGGAAACGAACAGATTGATCAGGTAGGCGTTGAGGATTTCTACCGCGGGCGCGAACGCGTCCAGCCCCAAGAGGGAGGTTTCGAACCAATGGAGCGGCAGGTAGAAGAGGACTCCCAACAAAACGGTCCCCGGTGCCTTGTTGGCGAAGTAATCACCGTGGTAGAGCGCCCAGTCGCCCGTGTTCTTGCCGGCGTGCGCGTCCCAGATGAAGCGATTGATCTTGAACGTGAACTGATCGGGACCCGGTTCCACGAAGCTGTAAATCGCGTCGAGTCGCGCGTTCTGATTCCAGCTGCCACTGTTTGCGAAGTAGGCCGCGATCAGAAAGACGAAAAGAAAGAGGGCGAGCTCGAAACGACGTTTCTCCCGGGAAGGCGTCGCGCCGGTCATCGCGACATAGCTTACACGGCAGGTGCGCCCTTTACCTGAAAAAACGTGCGAAGTCGGCTGGATCCGTGGCACGCGGGCGCCGCCAACGCTTAACTCGGGTAGTGCCGGTCCGTATAAGGATGCCGTGTCCGAGGATCGACTGTTTCGCGCTTTTGCGGCGGTCGCTCAACAAGGCGACTTCAAGGTTCCACCCTATCCCGAGGTGGCTCTGCATGTGCGACGCGTGTTGGCGAACCCCGACCATTCGCTCGCGGAAGTGGCGAAGGTTGCCGCAACGGATCCCGCGCTGGCCGCAGTTCTGCTCGCGACGGCGAACTCAGCCCTCTACGCGCGGCGGGGTCCCGAGGTCACGAACCTGGCGCGCGCGGTCGGTCAAATTGGGTCGCGCTCGGCGTCCTCGATCGTGTTGGCGGCTGCCATGACCGCCGAAGCGACCGCCGCCGGGCCTTTGGTGGAATTGAAGCGTCGGGTCTGGCAACGCTCGATGATCGCCGCCTTGTTCTGTCAGGAGCTCGCGAAGGGACGCGCGCTGGACCCCGAGGACAGTTTTCTCGCAGGCCTATTGCACGGTTTCGGTCGCTCTGTTGGGCTCGCCTGCCTCGAGCGGCTCCTGTCCACTCACCCCCCTGAGAAACCCTACACTTGGCAGCAATGGTTGGGTGCGATCGAGCCCCAGCGCGCGGCGCTGGCGGGCGTCGTGGCTCGCAGCTGGCAACTGAGCGGCGCGACGGCCGAAGCGATCGTGGCGCACGACGCCGAATCCGCCTCGGCGTCTCCTCTGTCGCGATTGGTCACGCTCGCCGATCGATTGGCCATCGGTTTGACTCGCGGTCGTGGAGTTTCGGATCTGTCGACCGCGCTTGCGCTCAGCGCGGCCGGGCGGGATACGGTGTCGCGGTTTGCCCCCAAGCTGCCCGAAGCGCTGCAGGCGCTCGTCTCGTGTTCGCCAGCGGAGCACCGTCCGAAGAGCGACGTCATCGCCAGGCCGTCGGCGGTTCTCGAAGGCGAGCGCCGGCGTTTCGAAGCCGAGCTGACGGAACAGAGAGTCAAGGGGGTTCCTCGCGTGTTCCCCACGAGTATGATCTCTGAAGATGGAGTCGTGGCGCTCAGCTCGGTCGCGCTTGCGGAGGGAGTCCTCATGCGTTTGCGTCTGAGTCGGGCGGGGCTGAACGGCTGGTTCAACGTGCTGCTGTGCGTTCCAGCTCAGCAAGGGTTCGTCGTAGAATTGCAGCCATTCGCTCCCAGTCGCGACTTCAAGAACTCGTGGCTAGACCTCTGGCAAGGCGCGGCACCCCAAGCGTGAGGAGCGCTCTGGCGTTGAAAGCCAGTTCGCTACTCTAGGCGGTGATCCAGGCAGCGCCGCTGTAGGTATTGAAGGAGTGAGGTCGCGCGAAACCCACCAGCGTCATGCCGAGGCGAGCCGCGGTCTCGATGGCCAGCGAGCTCGGTGCGGACATGCCGATCACCATTTCGAAACCAGCGACGGCAGCCTTCTGCACGATCTCGAAGCTCACCCTTCCGCTGACGACCAGAGCCCACTGGCTCGCCGGAAGCGCCGCGTCGAGCAGCAAGCGACCTACCACCTTGTCGACCGCGTTGTGTCGACCCACGTCTTCACGGACGCAGCGAAATGCACCGTTCGTTGCCGCAACGCCTGCCGCATGACCACCTCCGGTGTGCTCGAAGTTGTGTTGAAACGCCGAGAGCTTGCGCGTGGCCTCGAAGATGTCGGTGCGCGTCCACGAGGTCGTGCGTGGCACGGGCCGAATACGCTCGAGCAGGTCGTCCACTTGCTGTCGCCCGCATAATCCGCATGCGCTGGTTGACAGCTGCCGGCGCCTGGGTGCGTGATCCACGTCCAGAACTTGGCCTGGACCGGGAAGGACGTCGAGAACGTTATTCTTCGAATCCGGCCCGGTCGTGCAGTGCCGAATGCTACCGAGGTCTGCAGCCGACTCGATGAGGCCTTCGGAGAACAGGTACCCGACCGCTAACTCGTGGTCGTGCCCGGGCGTGCGCATCGTGACGATGAACGGCTCGCCTGCCAGGCAAATTTGGAGCGGCTCTTCGACGATGACCCAGTCGCCATGTGGGGTGGGCGCTGCCGCATCCCCATTGCCATGACTCGTCACGTTTGCCCCGGTGATGCCGGCTGCGAATCGCTGATCGAGGAGTGGGGAGTCAGACACGTTGGATGGTGACCGAGGTATTGTAGTCTGGTTCGCCGGAAACAGGATCGTACCGCCTGCCGAAAAGTACGTTGCATTCCGGCCAGAACGCCTGCGCATGCTTGCGTCTGCAGGGGCCGGTGCGCACCACGGCGAGCATCTCGCCGTGGTCGCTGGTCACGCGGACCCGCTCTCCTTCCGACACACCGAGCTCTCGTTGATCCAGAGCGTCGAGCACCACCGCCGTACGCTCGGCGCCCCCGGTGAGTGGATCGCCGCCCGCGTAGGTGATCGAATTGAATTGGCGGCCCCGCCGCGAAGTGAGCATGAAGCGACCCTCCGGTACCTCGAGCTTGGGTAGCGGGACGAGCGGTAGATGCGCCTTGCCATCGGGAGTCCCAAAGCGCTCGGTCCCCAGTTGCGGCCCGCCCCACTGAATCTGGTCACCCTGGCGCACGAGCGTGTCGATGCCCTGGTACAGCGGCATCAAACGCGCCATTTCTCTGCGAATCTGCAGGGTGTCGGTGTAAGCGAACTGGCTTTCGAGTTCGGCCGACAGCCGCCGCCCGATCAGCGAGAGGATTTCCCACTCCGGCCTGGCCCCAGAGATACGTGGTCCGGGGATTTCCGGGGTGAAGCGTATGCGGCGCTCGGTGGATGTCGACGTGCCACCGCCCCTCTGTTCATAGCGAGTCTGAGCAGGTAACACCAGCACCTGGTCCGCGTCGATCAACGTCGATGTGTTGAGAACGATGTCCTGATGTACGCGCAGCTTGACGCGCGACAGCGCCCGTTCGGCGTGCATGCGGTCGGGCATGGTTTCCAGGTGGTTGCCGCCGATCAGGTAGAGCAGTTCGAGCCCTCGTTCGTGGCAGCTGTCGAGCAGCTCCGGAGCGCGCATGCCCGCACGCCGCGGAATGGGCGCGCCCCAGGCCTCTTCGAAGCGAGCGCAGTTCTCGTCGTTGATGTCTTGCGCGCCGGGCAGTTTGCCGGCGTCTGCCCCGCACTCGGCCGAACCCTGCACTCCAGAATGCCCCCGAATAGGCATGATGCCGCAATTCTTTCTTCCGATCATGCCGCGCGCCAGGGCGAAGTTCACGACCATCTTCACGTTGTCCACACCGAACTCGTACTGCGTAAGCCCCATGGAGTAGACGATGACGGCCGTTTTGGCGCGTGCGTAGCGCTCTGCCAGTCGTCGCATTTCCTGCTCGCTGCTTCCTGCCTCGAGCGCTAGCTCTCGAAAGCTCACGCTGCGCAGATGTTCGCGCAGTACCTCAGCGCCTTGGGTGCGCTGTTTCAGGAACTGCTCGTCCCAGCCTCCGATTTCGTCGAGTGCCTTGAGCGCGCCACTCAAGAACGCGATGTCTCCTCCAGGCCGAACCGAGTAGTAGGAATCCATCAGCTTGGTGCCGAACACGGCCGAGACGGGAATGCTCGGGATCCAATAGCGCTCGAGAGAAGGTTCTCTGAACGGGTTGATCACCGCGACATGAGAACCCGCCTTCCGCGCCGCCCGCAGGTATTTCGTGGATACGGGCTGGTTGTTGGGAAGGTTGCTGCCGATGATCAGAATCAGGTCCGCGCCGATCCAATCCGAAAGAGACAAGGTAGGTGCTGCAAACCCCACGGTTGCCTTGAGGCCGCTGGTGGAGGCCGCATGACAGAGGCGTGCACACGAGTCGACGTGGGGCGTGCCCGCAAGGCGGGCCAGCTTCTGAGCCACGTAGTAGGTCTCGTTGGTCAGTCCGCGGCTGGTCAGGAACATCCCCATGGCGTCGGCCGGTGAGGCCGCCATTTTCCTTGCGACCAGGGCCGTGGCCTCGTCCCAGGAAATCTTCGAAAACCCGCGCGCGCCGCGCTTGCGAATCAGCGGATACGGGACGCGCCCCAATCGGTGTAGCTGGCCGTTGTCGAGCTTTCTGAGCGCCTCGATATCGCCGAGCGCCGAGTCGTCGATGGGTCCCATCGTGTTGAGCTTGAGCAGCTTCAGCCTGGTCAAGCACAGGTGCACGCCGGGAATTACGTCGTCGGCGAGACCGCGCGGGCCGAGGGAACAGCCGTCGCACACGCCGCGCGTCAGAATGCGCCAGGCGTAGCGCCAGCGCCAGCGATTGTCCCAGAGCACCTGAAGCATCTCGCGGAAATGCCTGGGCTTCGTCTTGACGAACAATCCGAAGGGAAACCAGGCAAGCCAGCGCTGGAGTCGGCTCATCGAGCTATCCTAGCAGAGGGTGCCCGAACCTATTGGCTTCCAGCTGTCCATTTTGCCGCGGGCTGTCCACGAAGACCCGGAATCTGACGTCGTGAGAAAAGGGGAAATTGCGGCGGATCACGATGTGGCTCACCTCGCCGTCCTGCGGGTCGACGTGCTCGACGGCCAGTGAGGTGAGCCGAGGGATTGCCTTCAGGTACACGCCGTCGAGCGTGAACAGGTTCTCGGAAAGCTTGCCCGAGCCCTTGAGCTCGACCGGAACGGGCCCCTGGACCTTGCCGGCCGCATATTCCCACTGCAGCACGCGCCCATGCACTTTGGGATCTTCGGCTTGGACGGTGAGCTTGCTTGCGGTGGCGCGCATCTCCAGTACTTCGATGGAGAGCTCTTCGTCACCCGCACCGATCGCCTTGCGCAGTGCATGCATGCCCTGCTCCAGCGCTTCGGTTTCGAACAGGGACGGACGCGCCTTGGAGGCCGGCTGGGGCAAGATGGGCAGAGGCCGTAGATCCGGTTGCAGACTCCCCTCGGCAGCCAGATCGTTGCAGCCGCTTGCTGACAACACGAGCGCACCAGCCACGAGCGAGCGCCAGATCGAGTTCATACGGCAGGCGCCGGTTCGGCACGCACCGGTGCGGTTCGCGCTCGAGGGATGGGGTGAATGCAGACGGCCAAACGGCGGACAGTTTAGCTCATTCTAGCAACCGTTGTAGCACCTTGGCTCGGGCGGTGACCGCACCGGGAGCGGCGCCGCAGGCGCGACCACCATAGGGGGGCTATTTTTCTTGTATCGCGTGCGCACGCGTTCGCGTGGGAGCGGCGCTTACACAGCGACACTGAAGTCTCGCAACGCTTGGTTCAGGCTCGTCTTCTTGTCGGTGCTCTCTTTTCGCTGCCCAATGATGAGAGCACAGGGGATTTGATACTCCCCTGCTGGAAATCGTTTGGCGCGCATACCGGGAATGACGACGCTTCTGGCCGGAACGCGACCGCGAAGCTCTTTGGGCTCCGAGCCTGTCACGTCGATGATGGCCGTCGACGCGGTCAGGGTAACTCCCGCGGCAATCACGGCCTCCTGCTCGATGAGCGTGCCTTCGACGACGATTGAGCGCGAGCCGAGAAAGCAACCGTCCTCGACGATTACGGGTCGCGCGCCCGGCGGTTCGAGCACGCCGCCGATACCCACTCCACCCGAGAGGTGGCAGCCTTGGCCAATCTGCGCGCAGGAACCTACCGTTGCCCAGGTGTCCACCATGGTTCCGGCGCCCACGTAGGCTCCGATATTCACGTAGCCCGGCATGACGATCGCGCCCTTCTCGATGAAGCTGCCATAGCGCACGGTGCCCGGGGGCACCACTCGCACACCCGCAGCTTCCAGACCGTGCTTCAGTGGGATCTTGTCGAAGAACTCGAAGGGGCCGGCCTCCATCTTCTGCATCTTCGCAATGCCGAAATACAGGAGCACTGCTTGTTTGACCCAGGCGTGCGTCGTCCAGTCACCGCTGGCGTTCTTCGTCGCCACTCGAACTGCGCCCTTGTCCAACAATTCGACGGTTTCGAGGACGGCGCGCTCGTATTCGGGTTTTTTGATCAGGCTGCGGTCTTCGAAGGCCGCGCTCACGAGCTCGGCCAGTTGCTCTCGGGACATGTGCGTTCAATAGTCAGTCCGCGCGGCTACCGCAAGCCCGGACGCCGCGCGTTTCGCATTCGAGCGTGGCGCGGCGTTGGCGGTTTCGGGCTAGCTCCAGGATACCGAGAACACGGCTCTGCCCGCGACCCGCTCGACACGACAACCCATGCGAGTCACCGCTGCGTCCAGGCTGCCAATCGTGGGAGCAATGATGTGCTGCCGGGCGACGTGCAGCGACTCGCTTCCGGCTCCGCCGGTTTCGAAGGATACCGTGCAACCGCCGTCGGACTTCGCGTGGACCGCGACTCGAGGCGTCGCCTCCGGGTTCTCGTTGGCGACCAGATTGATTCCCAGTGTGAACAGACTCAATGCGACCTGTGGTTGTACCGGTAGCTCGACGTCGTCGATGTCTCCCGTCAGGTATGCCATCACGCTCTCCGCCTCGGCTGCAGCTTCGGGAGCAGCAATTTCGCTCAGCAATTCACGCAGCTTGAGGCGAATCGAAGGCGCCGAGAGCGCAGCTTCGAGTAGCTCGAGAAGCCCGCGAGCGGCGTCGAGCTCTGGTGTCACGCGAGTGACCACGCGCTCGAGCTCGAGTCGGTGTCGGGCGTGCATGGGCGTTCCCACGGCGCTCTCCAACGCAGTTCGCAGCTCGTTCAGTCGCGGCTTGAAGTAGCTGCCGAGCTCGCTGACAACCTCGGGACTTTCGAGGCTCTGTGCGGCAGCTCGGAGAAGCCTTTCCAGCGCGATCTCCGCCGGTCCGAAGGAATCCAGCACGTCTGGAAGCACGGCGCTCAGAGCCTTGGGGCCCACGCGCAGCGACCTCAACAGCTGGTCGAGATTACCCACGCCTCCCAGAGCATCGCGAAATGTACCGCGTGCTTCGACCAAGACGGGGTCTTCGGCGGCGTAGGAGCGCGACGAAGGCGGACTGCCGTTCGACATGCGATCAACTACTGTGATTTCAGACGAGATCCGAGCCTGCGAAGAAGAATGCGCACTCCACGCGCCCGTTCTCCTCGGAGTCCGAGCCGTGCACCGCGTTCTCCGAGACGTTGCTGCCGAAGAGCTTGCGGATGGTCCCTGCGTCCGCCTTTGACGGGTCCGTGGCGCCGATCACCTTGCGATAATGCTGGACGGCGTCGTCCCTTTCGAGCGCCATCACGACGATGGGTCCACGCGTCATGAAATCACACAGCTCTTGGAAGAAGGCCCTCTCCCGATGAACTGCATAGAAAGCTGCCGCCTGGGTTCGGGTGAGCGTGATCTGCTTGAGCCCCAGGATCCGGAAGCCCTCCTCCTGGAGTCTGTGAATAATTGCACCTTGGTGACCGCTCTCGACAGCGTCGGGCTTGATGATCGAGAGAGTGCGCTGAACAGCCATAGTTCCTCCAACGCCCCCACCGAGCCCCGCGTGTATGCCATAGCTCCGAAGCGATACAAATCGCTTGTCGCGTCCCATGTGTCAAAAAAATTAGACACCCAAGATCGGCCGAATGGTCGGCGTATGGGATCAGAGCAAGCTGCGCAGCGTCTCGCCCATTTCCGCCGGTGAGGGGGCTACTTTGACCCCTGCTTTCTCGAGGGCGGCAATCTTGTCTTTCGCCGTGCCCTTACCGCCACTGATGATGGCGCCCGCGTGGCCCATGCGCTTGCCCGGGGGGGCGGTGGTGCCCGCGATGAAAGCTGCGACCGGCTTCTTCATGTGTGCGTGGATGTATTCGGCCGCGCGCTCCTCGGCGTTGCCTCCGATTTCACCCATCATCATGACGGCGCTCGTGTCGGGATCGGCATTGAACAGCTCGAGCACTTCGACGAAATCGAGGCCCCCTACGGGATCGCCGCCGATGCCCACGCACGTCGACTGGCCGAGCCCGAGCGCCGTCAACTGGCCGACGGCTTCGTAGGTGAGCGTGCCGGAGCGCGACACGACGCCGATGCTTCCCGGCCGGTGGATATGCCCGGGCATGATACCGATCTTGCAAGCTCCGGGAGTGATGACCCCAGGGCAGTTGGGCCCGACCAGGCGGATATCCGTGCCTTCCAGCGCCCGACGCACCCGAATCATGTCCATGACGGGAATGCCCTCGGTGATCGCCACGATCAGCCGACAGCCCGCATCGGCCGCTTCGAGGATTGCGTCAGCGGCACCCAGAGCGGGAACGAAGATGCACGAGGTATCCGCGCCGGTTTCCTTCACTGCGCTTTGCACCGTGTCGAACACCGGCACCTTCACCGGTTCGCCCTTGGGACTTTTCGCCTCGAAGACCTCTCCACCACGGTTGGGCGTGCAGCCAGCGACCACCCGCGTGCCGTAGGCGATGCACTGGCTGGCATGGAAGGACCCGGCCGAACCCGTGATGCCCTGAATGACTACTTTCGTTTCACTATTGACCAAAATTGACATGATGCTTCTCGGTGTGATCTGCGGGGCTTAGCTCTGGACGGCGGCGACGATCTTCTTTGCGCCGTCCGCCATGCTGTCGGCGGACTCGATCCTGAGGCCGCTGTCTTTCAGTATCTTCTTGCCTTGTTCGACGTTGGTGCCTTCTAGACGCACCACGAGGGGGACCTTGAGGCCCAGCTCCTTGGTTGCGGCCACGACGCCTTCGGCGATCACGTCGCACTTCATGATGCCGCCGAAGATGTTCACGAAGATACCCTTCACTTTTTCGCTCGAAAGGATCATGCGGAACGCCTTTTCCACCTGATCTTTGTTGGCACCTCCGCCCACGTCCAGGAAGTTCGCCGGGTGCCCGCCATGGTGCTGGATGATGTCCATGGTAGACATGGCCAGGCCTGCGCCGTTCACCAGACAGCCGATGTCACCGTCCAGTGCCACGTAGTTCAGGCCCACCTCGTTGGCCTCCAGCTCCACGGGGTCTTCCTCCGACTTGTCCATCAACCCTGGCCATGTCGGATGGCGGCCCGCGGCGTTGTCGTCGAAGTTGAGCTTGGCGTCGAGGGCGACCACGCCGCCATCCTTGGTGATGACGAGTGGGTTGATCTCGCAGAGTGAGCAGTCTTCCTTCTCGAACAGCTCGGCAAGGGCGGTCAACGTCTTGACGAATTGCTTGATGGTCTCTTTGGGGTTTTTCGACTGCTTGCCGAGTTCGAGCGCGTACGCCAGCTTCCGGGCCTGATACTGCCCCAGGCCTATCACCGGATCGACGTGCTCGGTGAGGATCTTTTCCGGAGTTTCCTCCGCTACCTTCTCAATCTCCACGCCGCCTTCGGTCGATGCCATCACCGCCACCTTGCGCCGCTCGCGGTCGACCACCAAACCCAGATATAGCTCGCGACCGATGTCGAGGCCCTGTTCGATGTACAGGCGCCGCACGGTCTGACCTTCGGGCCCCGTCTGGTGCGTGACGAGCTGCATCCCCAGCATCTTGGCGGCGGTTTCCTTGACAGCGGCCGCGCCCTTGACGACCTTCACGCCGCCGCCCTTGCCGCGCCCACCGGCATGAATCTGTGCTTTGACGACGCACACCTCGCTGCCCGTCTGCTGAATCAACTGCTTCGCAGCCTGCTCGGCTTCCTCCGCGCTGAAGGCGGGCAGTCCCTTCGGGATGGGAATGCCATAGCGGGCGAAGATCTCTTTGCCTTGGTACTCGTGAATCTTCATTCGGCTCACAACCCTTCTAGCAGCGGTAGCTCCTGTTCGAGCCACCGCGGTCCGTGATCAAGCGTTGTCGTTCAAGACTTCGCTTTGACGATGTCGACGACTTTCCGAACGCTCTCCGCGCTCTTCTTGAGCATTGCTTGCTCCGCACTGGTCAGCGGGAGTTCGACGATCTTTTCGATGCCGCCGGCGCCGATCACGGTTGGAACTCCCATGTACATGTCGCTGTAGCCGTATTCGCCCTCGAGATAGGCGGCGGCCGGAACCAGGCGCTTCTGATCGAGCAGATAGGCTTCGGCCATGGCGACCGCGCTCGCTGCTGGGGCGTAGAAGGCGCTCGTGCCCATCAGCCCGACGATTTCCCCGCCGCCCTTGCGGGTCCGGGTCACAATGGCCTCGAGTTTGTCTTGGTTGATGAACTCTTTGATTTGAATGCCGTTGATGGTGCAGTAGCCGAGCAGCGGCACCATGTCGTCGCCGTGGCCACCCAGCACCATGGTGCGCACGTCCTTCACGCTTGCCCCGGCTTCTCGGGCCAAGAACAGCGAAAAGCGCGCGCTGTCGAGCACGCCGGCCATCCCGACGACCATGGACTTCTTCGCACCGGTACGACGCTTGAACTCGTACACCATGGCGTCCAACGGATTGCTGATAACGATGGTAAACGCTCCCGGGCAGTGCTGCTTGGCGTTGTCCGCCACGTCCTGGATGATGGGCAGGTTGGTTCCGACCAAGTCGTCGCGCGACTGGCCCGGCTTGCGTGGGATGCCGGCGGTGATGATCAAGACGTCGGCACCGGCGACGTCCGCCCAGTTGGAAGATCCGGTAATCGTCGCATCACTACCGCTCTGCGTCGACGCCTGCTCCAGATCCAGCGCCTTGCCTTTGGCAAAGTTTTCCTTGGGCGGTATGTCGAAGAGAACCACATCTCCCAACTGCTTTTGCATGCAGAGGTTCGCCAACTCGCCGCCGATATTGCCTGCGCCAATCAAGCCGATCTTTCTTCGCTTCATGTCATCATCCTTCGTGGTTCGTTGTTCTCGGTGCGCTCACATTTGATCGATGACGGCTTGCCCGAACTCGGAGCACTTGAGCTCCTTGGCGCCGTCCATCAAGCGGGCAAAGTCGTAGGTGACGGTCTTGTTTCCGATGGCTCCGTCCATGCCCTTCAAGATCAGGTCCGCGGCCTCGTTCCAACCCAGGTGGCGAAGCATGAGCTCACCGCTCAAGGTCACCGAGCCAGGGTTGACCTTGTCCAGCCCAGCGTATTTGGGAGCGGTCCCGTGGGTCGCCTCGAAGATCGCGTGACCGCTATCGTAGTTGATATTGCCGCCCGGCGCGATGCCAATGCCTCCAACCTGTGCGGCCAGGGCGTCGCTCAAGTAGTCGCCGTTCAGGTTCATGGTGGCCACGACGCTGAACTCCTTGGGGCGGGTCAGCACCTGCTGTAAAGTAATGTCCGCGATGGTGTCGCGAATCAGCAGCATGTTCTTCCACTTCCCTCCGCCATGGGTCGAGGACAGCGTAAGAGCCCGCTCGACCTCTGCGCGGAGTTCCGCCTGCATCTCGGGCGGCGCCATGTCGTAGCCCGGCTCGACGAGCTTGGCGTTGGCTTCCACCGACAGCTCGGGATTCGCCTCTTTGTTCCCGAGCATCCAGGACTCGCGTTCGGTGACGACCTTGTTTCTGAACTCCCTGGTGGCCAGGGCATAGCCCCAGTCCCGGAAGGCGCCCTCGGTGAACTTCATGATGTTGCCCTTGTGCACCAGGGTGACGCTCTTCCTGCCCTGGGCGAGGGCATAGTTGATGGCAGCCCGCACCAGCCGCTCGGTGCCTTCACTCGAAATCGGCTTGATGCCGATCCCCGACGTGTTGGGAAAGCGTATCTTCTTGACCCCCATCTCCTTCTGCAAGAAGTCGACGACCTTCTTGACCTCGGGGGTTCCAGCCTGCCACTCCACCCCGGCGTAGATGTCTTCGGTATTTTCGCGGAAGATCACCATGTTCACGTCCGCCGGCTTCTTGACGGGGCTCGGGACGTTGGTGAACCAGCGCACGGGTCTGAGGCACACGTACAGGTCCAGCTGCTGGCGCAGCGCGACGTTGAGCGAGCGGATGCCCTTGCCGACGGGCGTGGTCAGTGGGCCCTTGATGCCCACGAGGTACTTTCGATACGCCTCCACGGTCTCTTCGGGAAGCCAGGTGTCGAACTTCTGCTTGGCCTTTTCTCCGGCGTAGACTTCGTACCAGCAGAGCCGACGCTTGCCCTGATAAGCCTTGGCGACCGCGGCATCTAGAATGGCGCTTGCGGCCCGCCAGATGTCTGGCCCGGTGCCGTCCCCCTCGATGAAGGGGAGGATGGGCTCGTCGGGTACCTCGAGTACCCCCTCGGGCGACATGGTGATGCGCTGTCCGCGTTTCGGTTCTTCGAGTCGAGTCATAGCTTCAGGGTCCTCAGCCTTGTTAGCTTGGGCCTGACTGTCGCTGGCTGTGGCCAGGCGCGCCTCAGCGAGCCGACCCCTGGGTGACGCCTTGCGGCCCCACCCCAAACCCGGGGTCTGTCAGGTCCTGGTTCATTATTGATCCGGTCGGTTGGATTGTCGGTGCCGTCGGTCGCCGCGTAGACCAACCGCGGGTCGGCAGCAACCGCACATCCGAGCAGCTTGCTTTAGCAGCGGATGCCACGCAGGCAAAGAGCTGTCATTCGAGCGGAAGCTCGGATTCTTGATGAGTGGGTGGTTCCAGGTTTTCGCGCTCGATGGTGCGCAGGCAGGTGTTGTAGCGGAGGCGCGCGTCGTTGTTGTCCGGCGGGCTCAGGCCGTCCGCTTGTTCGTACCAGCTCATCGCCTGGCGAAAGCCGTCATAAGCGTGCTGAGCGCCGTGCTTGCGGCCCAGACACGCCCGACCCTCGCGTTCGGCAATCAACCCGGTGTAGTAGATTCGTTCGTACTCGCTCTTCAGTTTGGCAACATAGGCCAGGGCGTCCCTCGGACCCACACGGGACCCGGGATTGGCGAATTGGTCGCTGATCGCCAAGATCAGAGTTCTGAGGTTTCTCTGGTTTTCGGTATCGACCGCGAGCACGTCCAGACAAATGCTTTCCGCCAGCTCCGGATCATTGAGCAGCCGATACTGTTCGGCCTTCTCGAGCGCGTGAGGCACTGCCTCTCGGGAGATTTGTTTCAACTTCAAAGGTTCTCGTTCGGTCACGGCTCACTCCCCTCGCGGATGCCTTGGCTCCTTGCGTAGCTTGATGCCCAACAGTTTACGGCCGATCGTGAGCAGGGGGTCGTAGTATCGATCGACCACGCGCTCTTTCATCGGAATGATGCCGTTGTCGGTGATGCCAATGTGCTCGGGGCAAACTTCCGTGCAACAACGCGTAATGTTGCACATTCCCGAGCCATACTCGTGCTTGAGCTCGGGGATGCGATCCTCGTCGTCGAGCGGATTCATCTCGAGCCCGGCCACTCGGATCATGAAACGGGGCCCCACGAAGCGCTCCTTGCCGCCCCGGTCGCGCAGCACGTGGCATACGTCCTGACACAAGAAGCATTCGATGCATTTTCGAAACTCTTGCACCCGGTCGACATCTTCCTGATACATTCTGAGCCGACCGTCCTTGCCTTTGGGCTTGGGCTTGAAAGGGGTGATGCGCTCGTTTTGCCGGTAGTTCCAAGAGACGTCGCAAACCAAATCTTTGATGAGCGGAAATGTCTTGAGGGGCTGGACCGTGACGGTTTCTTCGGGGGCGAAGACGTTCATGCGGGTCATGCAGGCCAAGCGCGGGCGCCCGTTGATCTCCATGCTGCACGACCCACACTTGCCGGCCTTGCAGTTCCAGCGCACCGCCAAATCAGGCGCCTGCTCGGCCTGTAGCTGGTGGAGAACGTCAAGCACCACCATGCCCTCGCTGACCTCCGTGCTGTATTGCTCGAAGTTGCCGCCCGAGCCGTCGCCCCGCCAGATCTTGAATGCTCGTTTTGCCATCTGAGCTCAATCCTCCGGTGCGTCGGCACCGACCTTGCCCGATTCCAGGTCCTCGATATTGGCGCGTGCAATCGCCGCCAGGTGAGCCGGTGGCTTGGGGCGCCCTTCCTTGCGGACGCTGACTTCCCCATGAGCTCCCCGCTCGATGACGACATTGACCTCGAGCCACTCGTCGCGCTCTCCCTCGAAGTCGATGCGAGTGTGGGCTCCACGGCTTTCCTCCCGCACGTGGGCAGCGCGGGCGACCGCCTCGGAGACGATCAATAGTGATTTGAGTGAGAGCGCCTCGTGCCAGCCTGGATTGTACTGGCTGGCCCCGTGGGCTTTGACATTCGCGGCCTTCTGCTTGAGCGTTGCGAGCTTTTCGATGCCTTCCTCGAGCTCCTTGCCCGTTCTCACTATGCCCACGTGCTGGCCCATGACCTCTTGCAGTTCTTCGTGCAGAAGGTAAGGGTTTTCACCGCTTTCGCGGTTCAGCACGCTGGTTGCTTCGCGAAAAATCGCCTCCACCTGGCCCGAATCCGCCTTGGGTGAGCTGGTCAAGCTTTCTATGTAGCGAGCCGCGCCCGTGCCGGCGAGCTTGCCGAACACGATCAGGTCCGAGAGTGAGTTGCCGCCGAGCCGATTGGCCCCATGCAATCCCGCTGCGCACTCGCCACAGGCAAACAGACCGGGAACCGTACTCATCTGCGTTTCGGCGTCCACCCGCACGCCGCCCATGAAGTAGTGAAGCGTCGGCCCTACCTGCATCGGCTCCTGGGTGATGTCGACTTCGGCCAGCTCCTTGAACTGGTGGTACATGGAGGGAAGTTTGCGCTTGATGAATTCGGCGTCGCGGCGCGAAGCAATGTCCAAGAAAGCGCCTCCCTTGGGAGAGCCGCGCCCCGCCTCCACTTCCGCCTTGATGGCGCGCGCCACCACGTCTCGCGTCAAGAGTTCCGGAGGACGTCGTGCTCCTTCCTTGCCGTTCAGCCAGTCCAGAGCCTCGACCTCGGTATCCGCGGTTTCTGCGGCGAAGCGCTCGGGGATGTAGTTGAACATGAAGCGTTTGCCCTGGTTGTTCAGCAGGATCCCACCTTCGCCCCTGACACCTTCGGTCACCAGGGTTCCGCGCACGGAAGGGGGCCAGACCATGCCCGTGGGATGGAATTGGGTGAACTCGACATCCATCAGTTGGGCGCCTGCCTCGAACGCCATGGCCAGCCCGTCACCGGTGTATTCCCAGGAATTGCTGGTGACCCGCCAGGCGCGCCCTCCGCCCCCCGTGGCCAGGATGACCGCTTTGGTGCGGAAGACGATGAAGCGCCCGGTATCGCGCCAGTAGGCGCAGGCACCCGCGATGCGCTCGCCGTCTTTCAGCAGGCCCAGGCAGGTGCACTCCATGTGAAAGTCGATGCCCTGGTGCACGCCGTGATCTTGCAGCGAGCGGATCAATTCGAGGCCGGTGCGATCGCCCACGTGCGCCAGCCGCGGGTAGCGGTGGCCACCGAAGTTGCGCTGGTTGATCAAACCGTCTTTGGTGCGGTCGAAGACGGCGCCCCATTCTTCGAGTTCGCCCACGCGAGTCGGCGCTTGCTTGGCGTGCAGTTCGGCCATGCGCCACACGTTGAGGAACTTGCCCCCGCGCATGGTGTCTCGAAAGTGGACCTTCCAGTTGTCCTTGGGGTTCACGTTTCCGAGCGCTGCGGCCATACCGCCTTCCGCCATCACCGTGTGGGCCTTGCCCAGGAGGCTCTTCGAAATGACGCCGGTGTTCAGCCCCTGCGCGCTGCACTCGATGGCCGCACGCAGACCCGCGCCGCCCGCGCCAATCACCAACACGTCGTGTTCGACGCTTTGAATTTCCGAGACGTCCATAGCCCTACCAAGTGTTCAGGTCGCTGATGACGCCCATCGAACACATCCGAATGTACAGATCCGTAAACATGACCCAGCCCAGACTGAGCCATGCGAAGTTCATGTGTCGGGCATTGAACCACGACGCTCGTTTCCAGGTCGCATATTTCACGGTGCCGGCTCCGCACGACATGCAATCCGAGCGGCCTCCAATCAAGTGCCGGAAAGAGTGGCACCCGAACGTGTAACAAGCGATCAACGTGGCGTTGACGAACAGCACGAGTGTGCCGACCCCGACCCCGAACTCACCTTCGTGAGACAATGAAACGAAAGCGTCGTAGTAGAGGATTGGAATGTAAAACAGAGCAAGGTACAGGGCGTAGCGGTGTAGATTCTGAAACAACAGAAGGCGCGTTTCGCCAAAGTAGGGTCGCGTTGCTGCCATGGGCCCCGCGGCGCAACCCGGAGGCGAGCCGGCGAAGGAGCGGTAGTACGCCTTGCGGTAGTAATAGCAGGTGAAGCGAAACGAGGCCGGCACTACCAGAATCAAGAGCGCGGGTGACGCCGGTAATGCTCTGGGCCACCAGCCTGGCCACTGACCAAACCAAGCGTGTGCCGCTCCCTCGCCCGAGGGGGGAACGAACAGCATCGGCGAATAGAAGGGGCTCAGATAGGGACCCCAGGTGAAGTGCGCGCCCTGGAAGGACGCCCAGGTTACGTAAACCAGGAAGGCGGAGAGCCCCAGGAAGGTCGCGGTGGGCCCCGTCCACCAGCTGTCGGTTCTGCAACTTGCGCCGAACCCCGTGGGGTGTCCACCGATGACCTGTAGGTGTTGTGCCAATTGAAGGAGACGCCCTTTCGGAGGGCGAGTGTAAGAGTCGACGCGGCCTTCGCGCAAGCAGCGAATGTCCGCTCGATCCGCCGGCCTCGGGCAAGACATGCCCCGGACTCGCCGAGGGAGAAGGGTACAAGCGGGCCGGGCGCGAGCGTGGCCTCAGAGCTCCGGCCCCACGCCATGAGCCGTCGGCCCCGGGCTCGTCAGGGGCTCGACGAAGGCAGTCGACGGCCCTGGCTTTCCGGGGAGCTCGCTGGACTTCTTCATTGCGGGATAGTCACAGCGCAGGCGGAAAGCCCGGCATGCAAGTGGGTGCGACAACGCTTGCGACAATCGAGGCGCCGAACGGAGCAGGGTGCGGGATTCGAGAACGCTGCGAGCCGAGCTCACCCTACTGCACGCTATCCCAGACCGACCACGACTGCGCCGAAGCGAAGCGAGCGCGCGCCGCCCAAGGTTCACCACGACTCCGAAGCGATGCCGCGTTGAAAGCTCGATCCTGTGGAGCGGGAGGAGATCGTCGTGTGCCTCGGCGGGGCCGACGCTTCTGCTTGCTTCCTCCCGAGGACCCATGATAGTCGTTTGCCCGCTCGTGCAGAGCAAGGGAAGTCGGTGTGAATCCGACGCGGCCCCCGCCACTGTAACCGGGGACGACGGCCAACGACCCACTGGGCGATACGCCTGGGAAGGGTGGCCAGAGGACGATCCGGGAGCCAGGAGACCTTCTGCAGGGGCAACCGAGCTGTCTCTAGCGGCTCGGTATGCGGCTCTACGGGGTGTTGGAGCGCCAGTCGCCTTTTCGGGGCGCGCTGTCTCTTGGCCCCTCGTCGAGACCGCTGTGGACGGTCACGAATGGCCCTTTGAGCGCCGACGGTGGGTCGGTGAAGGAGATGAACGATGCGCTTACTCGAAACGAATGGCCGCCTCTACGCCGCGGGCTTGGCTCTCGTCGCTTGTGCTTGTTCCGGAAGTGAAACGTCCCGCGCTCCTGTCGATGCCTCTTCCAGCGGCGGGGCGCCGGCACAGGGCACCGGCGGGGCGGCTGGGGCAGCTGGCGGTGCCGGCGGTGCCGGCGGTGCGGTGACCTGCGAGTCTCCTCAGCCCGATCATCAGATCGATATCGCCGGGACCTATCTGGACGATTTCGGCGGAACACAACGGGTGAGCGACACCGAGTGGCGCTCGGGCGAGGCGCTCTTTCAAGTCGTGGATTGGTCCAACGAAGAGCGTTGGCTCATTGCGCGAAACGATCCGGACAACGACTACAACGCTGGTGCGTATAGTCGCTTCGAGTGGAAACTCGAGGGCGAGCTCGCATACTATTGTCACTCCGTCTACGACGCCGACAGCGCCAGCGAAGCCAGGGCGGCGCCGCGTGCGGCCAGCGACGACCTCGAGCACGGTTGCAGTGGGTTCAGCTGGAGCGCGCTCGAGTCGATCGAGATCGAGGGCGCCTATGAGGACAATTACGGAGGTTCCCACGTCATCAGCGCCAGCGCGTGGGCGACCGACTACGCAGTCTTTCATTTCTTGGAGTTCTCGAACGAGGGAGACTGGGCCGTGGTAGAGAACGACTGCGACAACAGCTATTTCCCCGGCGCGTTCAGCCGCTTCGACTGGGCGTGGTCGGAGGATGGCGAGCTGGGCACTGCAGGCGCCGGTGGCGCCTCGCAGGCGCGCCCCTCCTTCTACTATTGCCAGACCGGTTACGACTTGCCTTCCCCCGACGAGGCCCGAGCGCTCGCGGCGGCGGATTCCCGGGACCTCCGGACCGGCTGCAATGGGTTTTCGTGGACCCGTCTCGACGCCTCCGATTTGTAACCGTCATTGTCTGAGCGATCGGGCCAAGGTCTGCTATCGTCCTCCGGCCTTTCAATCAGGAGTCAGCGAGCACGCACCCCATGGCCTGGATCAACATCCTCAGGAGCTCGATGAAGCGCCTGATCAAGAGCATCGACGATCCGAATATTTGGCGAGTCTACATTGCCACCCTGGTGTTGGGGCTGGCGTACGGCATGGCCATTTCGTTGATCGCGATCCTGCTGGACGACAAGGGTTTCGACAAACGCTCCATCGGCACGCTCGCCGCGTGGTTCGCCTCCGGCATCGTGGCATTGTCGTTGCCCATGGGCGCGCTGATTCGCCGCTTTTCAGCCAAGGTCACGCTCACCGCGAGCTTCTTCGGTTACGCCGCCACGGTGACGGTCTTTCCGTTTCTGGACTCCTACGCCGTCATGGCGCTGGTACGCTTCTTCGACGGCGCATTTTCGGTGGGGATCTGGGTAAGTTGCGAGACCATTCTGCTCGCCCGCTCAGGGCCGAAGAACAAGGCGTTCGTCATGAGTTGGTACGCGCTCGCCATTGCGGTGGGCTATGTCGGAGGGCCCTGGCTGTCGCGACTCCTGGCGGGCGCTTTCTCGCTGAGGTCCGGGTTCGTGGCCGCGGGTGTGCTCTCGACGATGGCGGCTGTTTACGTGCTGGTTCGGATGGACCGCGAGCTGCCGAGCGAGGTCGAGACTCAGCGCGAGGCGATGGACGCGGGCGACGTCGGCGCGATGCAGATCCTCTGGCGCATCAAGAACTCATGCTTCGCCACCTTTTCCTACGGGTACTTCCAGGCGAGTGTGGTGCTGTTCTTGCCTCTCTTTTTGATGGAATCGAAAGGGATCAGCAAGGAGCAGACCATCGTGATTCCTGCGTTCTTCGCAGCGGGCATGCTGCTATTCATCAACGTTGCGGGGCGCCTCGGGGACCGCTTCGGGCATTTGCTGACCATGCGAGTGCTCGCCGCGGTCGGTGGCAGCATGGTGATGGGCTTCGTGTTCCTGCAATCCTACGAGCTGATGTGCGCTGCGGTTGCCGTGGCGGGTGCCACGCTCGCGTCGATCTCGCCGGTGAGTCTGGCGCTGCAGGGCGTGGTCATCGAGCGCAACAACTACTCGCGAGCCACCTCCATCTACAACGTCTTTTATGCCGCGGGCATGCTGCTCGGCCCACCCATCTCGAGCATCATTTTCCAGAACCTCGGGGGGGCCGCCATGCTGTACCACTTGGCAGCCCTCTGGGCGGCCTTCGTGGTGTTCTCGATAGCTTTCTACCGAGATGACCCGGTGGCGCGCAGAATAATGTTGGTGAAGCCGAGCTCCGCGAGTTGATCGGACTCGCGGCGGCGCTTTTGGGCGCGGCAGTTGTTGGGCACCGCGGGCGGGCCCGCCGCGAGTCCGGATATTCGCCGCCGGGTCCGTGAAGTCCGCCCCACCCTGCGTTGGTGAAGCCCCAGGCTAGAGGCTGGCCAGCACGTAGTTCGTGTACCAGTCGGCGACATCGCACTTGTCTTCCAGCATGCGCTCGTGGCTTTCGGTCAAGAGAGCGCGTGGGTCATCGCTATCGATATACCTGGCGAGCCTATCGAGCAGCTGACTTCCCTCGGCCGGGGTGAACGACTCGGTAAGCGCGTAGCGGGTTTCCAACTCTTCCAAGTAGTCGAGCCGTCCCTTCCAGGAGGACACCCGCAGATTGGGGGTGCCCAGCACGGCTGCTTCGGCCGCCATGGTCTGGCTGTCGCCTATCAGCAGGCTCGCGAATGCAAGGGCATCATGGAGCATGTGCGGCGGTGGGTCGAAACGATAGCGCGCGAGCTCCGGGGGGAGCGGTCCCTCGCTGGAAATGAACAGCTTGCCGTGCTCGTCTAGGCGGTCCACCAGCTCGCGGCACAGCGCCCATGGCAAGCCGGACTCGCCAGTGTCGTGGCTGGCGACCATGGCCACCAGGCGCATGATGAAAAAGCGCTGGCCGGGTCGCACGCCCATTCGCTGGAGCACCTCGGGGTTGGGACGAAAGTGGCGTGGATGCAGGTAGGCGGTTTGCTTGTAGCCGGGGTACTTGAGGTGCTTGGGGCCCAGATAGCTCTTCTGGCAATCGGGTGTCGTTATCACGTGAGCGAAGGCTGCGGCGGAGTGATAGTGCAGCCCCGCCGCGGGACCGTCGTCGGTATCGAAGATGGATTTGATCCCGAGCAGCCTTCCAGTCTGGGCCCCCGCCGGGTTCCTGGTGAGAATGACTCGAGCCCCTGTATCGCGCGCCAGTCTGACCAACGCATAGTCGCGACTCAGCAGCTCGCTGGCCTGTTGCAGCAGGTTCTTGCGACCGCTCCTTCCAATCGTCTCGTACTCGAACCCGTAATCGTCCAGCAGCTGGCACGTGACATCCTTGTCACGGGCGGCCACAGTGACTCGCACCCCGCAGCGCATCAAGTCCCAGGCGATGTGCTTGTAGAAGTGCACGTGCGCGGGATGAACGATGTCGATGAGAACGGTCATAGCGCGGTTCGAAGCGACCACGCGTGCGCGGACAGAACGGAGCTCATGGGGTCGTAGAGAGGTCGGAAGTCGGGGAAGGAGCAGGGCGCTCGGCTGGGGGCTCGGGCGCCGCACCACGGGTGTTTGCCCCGATGGTGTCCTTTTCGGCGGGTTTGCCAGGGAACGCGGAGGCTGCCTTCTTGGTGTTTTCGGGAGTATCGCTGCTGTCCTCCTCGGCTGCCTGCGGAGCTTCATCGGCTTCGGCTTTGGAATGCCCGGCGTCGGGTTCCTCGGAAACGTCGTCGTCGGTCGCGGGCAACGTGTATTTGCGTAGGCCGACCACGATGCGTTGCTTGCTGCCGTCCAGGACCAGCCGGCGCGGCCAGTAGCCGTTGCGTTTGACCAGCAAGATCAACTTCTCGCCCTCCGGGACATGGACGCTTACCGGCATCTGTCCGAGATCTTCCTTGTCCTTGAAGACGTGTGAGTCCAGCGGGAACAGGATCAGATCCACCTTGGTGCCTGCCGGCTCCGGCTCGCTCGGCGGCGGAGTGGGAGCCTGGACGGGCTTCGGCGGAGCAGCGACCGTGACAATGGTCGGGGTCGCCTGGCGGGTCAGATACTCGTGTGTGCTCCAGGCTGCTCCCAACAGAGCGGCTACCAACAGTGCCAGGAGGAACAGCGGCTTGAGCGTGCGCTCGGTCGGAATGCTGGGCGGGACCTCATTGGCTTCTTGTTCCACTTCGAAGCTGATGTCGGGTGCGCTCCCGCTGAGCAGTGATTCCAGATCGCTCTTGAGTTCCCTCATGCTTTGGTAGCGGCGTTCCGGCTTCTTTGCGAGGCACTTGCGAATTACCGCCTCCAGGCCTCGGGGCAGGGAACGCCCTGCGGGCAGCAGAGACTCGATGCTCGGCGGCTTGTCGTGCACGTGCCGAGTCAACACCGCCACCGGCGTCTCGCCGTCGAAGGGAACCTGACCGGCCGCGAGCTCGAACAAGATCACGCCGAGCGAGTAGATATCGGCACGTTGGTCCGCTGGGCCGGCTGTGGCCTGCTCCGGGGACATGTAGTGAGGCGTTCCCACGAGCGTACCCTGTTGCGTCAGCTTATTCTGACTGGCCTGGACCTTGGCGATGCCGAAATCCAAAATGGTCACGAAGTATTCGTCGGGGGCAGTCTCGGTAAGGAAGACGTTGTCTGGCTTCAAATCGCGATGCACCACGCCCGCGGCATGCGCCGCCTCCAGGCCCTCGGCTATTTGCAGCGCGATGGAGAGCACGATTTTTTCGGGCAACAACGGCGACGCGGCGAGTAGCTCGCCCAACGTCTGGCCGCGCAGTTGCTCCATCACCAGGTAGGACGAACCATCGGCGAGAACGCCGAAATCGAGCACGTCCACGATGTGCTGGCTGCCGATGCTGGAGGCGGCTTTCGCTTCCGTCATGAAGCGCTGCAGCACCTCTTCGTCCTGGGCGAGATCCGGTTTCAAGATCTTGATGGCTACGCTGCGATCCAGGACCAGGTGGCGGCAGCTGTACACCACGCCCATCGTGCCCCGCCCCAGAATACCCTCGACCTGGTAGCGACCGGCCAGCGTCCTGCCAATCAGCTCGTTCCCTCTCGAGTCGGGCGGCGGGGAAGGGTGTCGCTGACTCGGGCGTGGCCGCTCCTTGGGCTTCGGGGGAGCCTTCACTCGCAAAGCCCCCGCTTGCTCGCGGTATTTCTCGCCCGGGGCTTCGGAAGCAGGTCCTTTGGTGTAAGACATCAAACGGTTCGCGAGTGTCGGGTCGGAACTTTCCCCCTCATCGTCGGCCGAGGCAAGGTCTGCGGAGGGGCGATGCCCGTTTTCGGGACCCGGTGTCAGGTCTGCGTCGGGGCTAGATTGGGTGGGCGGTTCGGCCGTCGGGTTCGCCGGTGAAACCCGTGTTTAGAGGCTGCCGCACGTGGCCGTGGCGAACTTGCCGAACTTCCTGGCAAGCAGCTGGAAGGCTGACTTGCCATGCTCGCTGACCGGTGTGTAGCGATCCGGGGTCACGAGCAGGCCGGGATCACTGGCACGCTCCGGTTCCGATTCGAGCACGGCTGTCACGTCGTCCAACAGCGCTTGGGCGGACGGGTAGCGGTTTTCCGGATGTTTGCGCATCGCCTTCAGCACGATACCGTCGACCACTGGGTCCAGGCCGTCGCACAGCCAAGATGCGGGGGGGGGCGGGCTGAACAGCTGATGTCTCAGCAGGTCGGCTCTGGGCTCCGATTCGAAGGGCAAGTGGCCGGTGAGCATGCGAAACATCACCACCCCCAAGCCGTACACGTCCGCGCGCCCGTCGACGTGCTCGACCAAGATCTGCTCCGGTGCCATGTACTGCGCGGTCCCCAGGACCACCGTCGCCGTGCATGGAATCGTCTTGATCTTGGCCATCCCGAAATCGATGAGTTTGACGCCGTGGGGTGCCCCGGGACTCCCGAGAAGGAAGATGTTGTCAGGCTTGACGTCCCGATGCACCACACCCGCGGCATGGGTGGCTTCCAGAGCCTCCGCAATTTCGCTCACCAGCTCGAGCGAAAGGCGTATGCCGAGCTTCTCTTCACGTCGCAGCGCATCGCCGAGGGTCTCGCCCACCAACGCTTCCATCACCAAGAACGGCGCTTGGTTCTTTGGTTCGACGACACGGGTCACCCGGACGACGTTCGGGTGATCGATGGCCTGGGCGGCCGTGGCCTCGTGCAGGAAACGGTGCTTGACCTCGGGGTTGTCCGCCAGCGACTCGCTGAGCTGTTTGATCACCACCAGCTCGCCGCTCACGAGATCATCCGCGAGGAAGATCTCGGCAGTCCCTCCGCTGTCCATGAAGCCGCGAATCCGGTAGCGCCGTTCGAGCACCTCGTCGATGCGTCGGGTGCTCTGCAGCCGATACTCCGAACTTGCCGGCGCGACCGTACGCGATTGCGTAGCGCTAGACATGTTCTGAACTTCGGACCCCAAGGCTCTTCGATTCTCTCATAACATCGACGCGACGTTCCATCGCAAGTTTTGCGGCTGGGGAGCGACGCCGGGATGATCGTCGTCGCGTCGGCTGGCGTTCACCGGCCAGCCGCTGACAGCACCGCGTAGAAGGTGACCTGGCGGGTCGTGCGAAACAACTGCAGTTCCGAGTTGGAGTCTCGAACGCCGATCGTACGCCGTTTCGTGCTAAGCAAATATCTTCGATATCAGTGGATTTCATGCACGAAAACCGCAGGGATTGGCGATTGCCTGGCGTTGACGTCTTTCGGGGGTTGTCCGTGGTCCTGATGATGCTGGCTCATGGAGCCCGTGTGGTTCCCGAGCGCCACCCGGCCCCCTCAGCGAGTCTGCACGAACTCATCCTCGGCGTGGAACCAACGATCTCCGCGTGTTTCATGTTCCTCGTGGGCTGGTCGCTCAGCGCCTCGTGGCGACAGGCCTCGGAGCTCGACGCCGAGAATGCTTCGTTTTGGACCTGGTATCGACGTGTCCTGAGCCGTGCGGCCACACTCTACGCGGCGGGCATCCTGCTGTTTGCTCTGCAATACGGTGTGGAGTTCCCCGACATAGTGTTTTCGCCGGACATATTGTCGAGTATTGCCTGGGCGCTGGTGCTCCTCGCCCCACTGGTCGCCCATGGCGGGTTGGGCGTTCCCCTGTTCGGCGTGGTCACCCTCGCGGGCGCGGCACTTATGGAACGTCTCGACAGCAGCGTGTCCGGTGTCAATGCCGGACCCGGGGGCGTGGTGCCGCTCATCGCGTTTGCCGCGGTGGGCGCGGGCTGGTTCCAAGCCCAATTCGCTCGACCTTCGCGGGACCTGTGGTTGCTGGCCGTTGCCGGCGTGGTGAGTCTGTCAGCGTTGCTGCTTCCGGGCAGGTGGGTGGTGCAGCAGCCCTCTCTGTACCTCGACCCTTCGGAGCGGCCGGTGACGGTCTGGTTCTGGAACCACTCGCTGAAGGGAACGCTCGTTATCGTCGGACCGGTGCTGCTCGGCGCGCTCGTGTTCACCCGGCCGGCGAGGCCGTGGAAGATGGCGTGGGCTCACCCCGCGCGGCTGCTGGGGCGTCACGCCTTGGTGGTCTATGTCGGGCACCTCCTGGTGTTGGGCCTGCTCACGCGCAGCGTGGCTCTGCCCCCCGGTGAGATGATGCTCTGCGCGCTGGTGGCGGCGCTCACGCTGCTGTTCCTGGGCGTTGTAATGCTGTTGGAATCGGAGCCGGGTCAACGGGTCCGTGACTTCTCGTCCCGGCGGTTGGGCGTGCGCCTTTGAGGGTTCAGGTCGAGCCAGTGACGAGGCAAAAGCGGGCTGTGGTGCTGCCACCACAGCCCCGGCCAGAGTGTGAATCTGGTGCCGCACTGGGCGAGCCGCCGAGCGACGCATCCGCCCAAAAAAGCCCTGGACCAAGCACGGCATGTGCTAAGCAAGCGAAGCCCGAGGGCCACTATGCGCAGAGTCGTCATCACCGGAATGGGAGTCGTTTGCCCCTGCGGCAACAATGTCTCGGATACGTGGGAGAACATCGTCAACGGCCGCAGCGGAATCCGCGCCATCACGCGCTTCGATGCTGCGGAATACAGTTCACGCATTGCTGGCGAAGTACGAGACTTCGACCCTCTCGAGTACATCGAAAAGAAGCGGCTGAGGGAGATGGACACCTTCATCCACTACGCAATCGCCGCGGGGGAAATGGCGGTCCGGTCCTCGGGGATCCACCCTAGCACTGCCGAAGCCGAGCGCATCGGCACACTCGTGGGCGTGGGTCTGGGAGGCCTGGGGTTGATCCAGAACATGGCTCAAACCCTTCAGACCAAGGGACCCAAGCGCATCTCGCCCTACTTCATCCCCGCGAGCCTGGCGAACCTCGCTCCTGGTCAGTTGTCCATGCGCTTCGGCTTCAAGGGGACCAGCTACACCACCACCAGCGCCTGCGCGTCCGGGGCGCACGCGATTGGCGAGGCCTACCGTGCTATTCAGCTCGGCCTGTTGGACGCCTGCCTGGCCGGTGGCGCCGAGGCGACGATTTGTGGATTGGCGCTGGCGGGGTTCGCGCAAATGCGCGCGCTGTCGACCAGGAACGATGCACCCGAAGCTGCAAGTCGACCTTACGATCGGGATCGCGACGGCTTTGTGATTGCCGAAGGTGCAGCTCTCGTGATCCTGGAGGAACGGGAGCGGGCGCTGAAACGAGGCGCGAACATCGTCGCCGAGCTGACCGGCTACGGCTCCACTGCGGACGCCTACCACATGACCAACCCTGCTCCAGAGGGTGAGGGGGCGCAGCGCTCGATGCGTCTTGCCCTGGCGGAAGCCGAGGTGGCTACGGACCAGGTGGACTACATCAACGCCCACGCGACCTCCACCGACGTTGGGGATCGCAACGAGTTGCTCGCCATCAAGCATGTGTTTGGCTCCGGGAAGGGTCCGATGGTTTCCAGCACCAAGTCCATGACGGGGCACTTGCTGGGCGCAGCCGGCGCGCTCGAGTCGGTGCTGTCGATATTGGCACTGAGAGACGGTCTGGTGCCGCCCAACGCCAATCTGGAGAATGTCGACGCGAACGCCGAAGGTGTGGATCTGGTGCGCGGCCAGACGCGGGAAGTTCCGGTGAAGTGCGTGCTCAACAACTCTTTCGGTTTCGGTGGCACCAACGCTTCGCTGGTGTTCAAGAAGCCCAGTTGAACGAAGTGAGAGACAAGGGCGCCGCCGGGCGGCGCTGCTCGGGTTCTGCGCGCACGACCTGCCAGTAAAGCCCGGCGCCGACTCAATCACGAAACAAGTTTGCTCGTAGGAGCTCTCGTTGTTTTACAAGAGTCAACCGCGAATCGGATGGCGCGCATGTGTGCGCTAGTGGTTAACAGACCGGCCGTGCAATTTTTTAGGCTCCTTACCATTTGCCGATCGACAGCAGTCGCTGGCTGTGCAGGTGCGCAGTCAGCGAACGGTTTGTTCTCATGTTCTTCATTTGCCGGTTGGGCTCGCGCAAAAGATCACCCTGGTGGACAGAACCCATGGGTGATGCACGGAAGCCGCATCGTTCACAGACCAATTTTTCACAAGCGAAGCCCGGTAGTTCTTTCTAGCGAATCGTCAGACTGGCTTCCGACAAATGTTGTAACTTTGTTTACTCAGTTGGCAGCGGCGCATCACACTGAAATGTCGTCGCAATTCGTGACGCTACCGAGCCCTATCCCAGGCAATGACCACGATGACGGAACCCTCCGCACGACCCAGTCGCACCAGCCTTCTTCCTGCAATCGATCCCGAAAAGTTCGAACAACTGGAGCGGTCGTTCATCGAGGCCGGCGACCCGGTGAAGCTCGGAAGATTGTTCCTGAGTTTTGCGGCACAAAAGTCCGACACTCGCGAAGCGGTGGCCCGGCTGCGCCGCGGCATAGCGGCCTTGGGCCAGGTCGCCGACAGTCAGGAACAGGTTTCCTGGCTGCTGCACGAGCTGGTTCGACTCGACCCGGCTGACGAAGACGCCTTCGATGCCGTGAGGACGTATTACGAATCCACCGAAAAACATCGCGAGTTGGTGAGACTCATCGAAGATCTGTTCGAGCGTTCGGACGGAATCACGTCGACACGGGAGCGCGAACTGCGACGAGCGCTGTTCGACCTGTATCGAGACAAGCTGGATGACAAGGCGAAGGCCGCCCAGCAGGTGGGCTTGCTGATCGCGCGCGACGACGCGGACGAGGCCTGGCTGGACGAAGCCGAGGAGCTGTTGAAATCGCGGGGCCTGATCATACACTTGGGGGCGCCGCTTTCGGCGGCCTACCGGCGTCTCGGCAAAGCCTCTCAAGAACTCAGCGTGCTGACGCGAGAGCTCGAAGTCGCCCGTGGCGGGCGTCTGACCGACGTGCAAAGCCGTCTGGCCGCCCTGCGGCACGACTTTTTGGACGACGTCGACGGCGCCATGGAGCTTTTGGAGCCCTTGGTTTCGCGTGACCCTTCACACGACGAGGCGCGCGAACGCTACCTCACGATATGCGCCACGCAGGGCCGGCTCGCGGACGCCGCACGGCGCATTACACGAGCGCTCGACGCTGTCGTCGAGCCCAGTGCACGAGTGCGGGTGGGACTGGACCTCGCCCGCGTCTTGCTGCGACTGGACGACAAGGACCTGGCCAAAGCCGAATTGGTGCGAGCACTCGAGGCGGACTCGACCACGCGAGCGACTCTAGAAGCGGCTCACCTGCTGACGCACAGCTTCGACGAGTTGACACCTGTCGAGCGCGTGTTGTGCCAGAGCGCGATCGCAGCCAACGAGACGGACCCTGCGCGGCGTTACCAGGCGGCGACTGCGTTGCTCGAACTCGATGGCGCTCAGGGTGTCGAGCTGTCTCCGGAGCGGAAGAAGACGGCGTACCTGGCGCTCCTGGACTCTGACCAGGCCGCCTCGATATTGGGCGAACTCGCGCGCCTGTGCGAATCCACGGGGGACGACCTGGCGCTCAGTCGGGTCTTCGAGCGTCGAGCGGAGCTCGCGGAGAGCCCGGAACAGGCGGCAGAGTTCGCATATCGTGCTGCCGAGCTGTTCGAAAAGACTACGGCTGACGATGCCCGTTCGGTTGCGAACTGGAAGCGCTACGTCGAGCGCTTTCCCGCCGAAGCTCGTGGTGTCGAGCGTCTTATGGACCTTCTGGAAAGCTCGGGTAGAGTCGCCGAATTGGTGGGCTTGCTGACGGGTTCGACCCAGGGATTGCAGCCCAGCGACGCGGCCAGGTTCTGGGCGCGCGCGGGCGAAGTAGAGCTGACGAAGCTCTCCGACGTGGACTCGGCGCTCAAGAGCCTCGAGCGCGCTCTGGGGTTCGATGCGAAGCAACCGATGGCCATTGCGGCACTGGAGGACTTGATGGCGCGCGGCGCCAAGCGACTGGAAGCCGCCAGCACGCTGGAAGCGGTAGCGAGGCGCTCATCCAACGACGCCTTGTTGGTCGACGTCCTCGCGGTCAAGGCGGAGCTTTTGTCCGATGCCGACGCACGCAAGGCGGCGGACATCGAGGTGTTCGAGCTACTCCGCGACAAGCTCGACGATCCGCAGCGTGCGCTCGCTCTCGCCGCCCGCGTGCTGAAAGATGCGACATCCCGCGACCCCGCGGCGCTTCTGCCCTGGCTCGAACGCATCCGCAACGTGGAGACGCCGGACGCGCTATTCTCGCTTCGGGCGCGCGTCCTGTCTTCGGCGCTCGGGGATCGCGAAATCGACACTCCAGAGTTATTTGCTCTGGCTCGCGAGGCGGGGATGGCGCTCACACAGGCAGGCAACTTCGACGCGGCCAGCGCGGTCTACGAGAAGGCGCTGCAATACGATCCCTCCGCTGCGGATCTGGCGCTTGGCCTCGACGCACTGCGCGCGCGTCAAGGGGTGGCGGGTGCCCAACGCATTGCCTATCTGGAGCTTTCGCTGATCGACGTCGAAGGAAATCTCAGCGGTTGGTGCAGGGTAATGGGAGCCATCGCCAACATCCACCGCAATGAACTGGGGGACCCGGAAGCCGCCGCCCAGGCCTACAAGGACGTGCTCGACCGCGCGCCGGAAGATCGCGAGACCCATCGCGCGCTCGTGCAGATCTACCAAGACATGAGCGATCAGGAAGCGCTCGGCGCGGAGCTCGAACGTGCAATCAGCGTGTTCTCCGGCGCGGACAAGCTGCATGCCGAATTCGCGCTTGCCATGCTTCGGGCGGATGCCGGCGATCCGGGCAAGGCCGTGGAACTGTGCAACAAGCTGCTGGACACCGGCAGCTTGAGCTTCGAGCAATTGGATTCCATTGCGGACTTGGCCGAGCAACAGGGCGATTCCCAGTTGTTTCGTCGCGTCCAGGAACGGCGCATCGAGGACGCCACCGATCCCCTGAGTCGGGCTCAGGAGCTCGAACGCCTGGGCGTGCTCTTGAGCGAGCAGCTCGACGACAAGGAGGCCGCCGCGGATGCGTTCAAACGGGCCGCAGAG
Source organism: uncultured delta proteobacterium (assembly GCA_963809955.1). Taxonomy (GTDB): domain Bacteria; phylum Myxococcota_A; class Polyangia; order Polyangiales; family Polyangiaceae; genus JAICQQ01. Next base: position 528,858 of record CAWELQ010000017.1, on the reverse strand, counting down.
GCGTCCTTGGGCGTACCCGGCGAGGAAGAGTACGCCAAGACGCTGTTCGAACGAGTGCTCGATGTTAGGCCCGAAGATCAAGCGACCGCCGAGCAGTTCGTGCGCTTTTGCCTGGACGCAGGCGATTGGGACCGGATCGTTACGGGGATCAATGCGTTGATTGCACTGGATGCGTCGAGGGCGGGCACGTTCGTCCTGGAGCTTGCGGCTCGGGCGAGGTCAGACGGGGCCGCGATGCGTTTCGTCAGCGTCGCGGATGACGTGCTCGAAGTGGTTGGCGGCGACCCAGAGCTCCGGCATCGCCTACTTTTGGCGAAAGCAGAAGTTCTGGCGAGCGACCGCGGGCAGCGCTCGGAGGCTTCCCAGGCCTTTCGCGCGGTAATCGAGGCGTTCGCTGACAAGGAAGACGAAGCTCTCTTCGATGGCTTCATTCGTCGCTGCCCGCTCGATGACGAGCGCACGGACGACCAGCGTTGGTTGTTCGAAAAGCGCGTGCAGTCGGCGGAAAATCCGGTACCGGTGCTGCTCGAATGGGCTCGCCTCGAAGAAGAAGAGTTCGCCGACCCGGAAGCTGCTATCGGAGTCTACGACCGCTTGATCGAGTTTCGCCCCACCGAGCGCACTGCCCTCGAGCGGGCCGCGCGTCTCAAGCTTCAATGCGGGGCTCACGAGGGCGCACTCGAGGTGCTCCGCCAGCTGAGGAAAGTCAGCCCGCCAGAACAACAAGCCAGTATCCAGCTGCGCATTGCTTCATTGCTCATTGGCGACCTGAATCGACCCGAGCAGGGCTACCAGGAGCTTGCTCGACTGCTTGGTGACCACCCGAGTGACCCGCTGGCCTTGGAGCTGGGCTTCGAAGGGCTCGACACGCCGGGGGCGCGCTCGCTCGCCGCCCGCGCGCTAGCCCCCTCATTGGAGGTCGAGGAGCAACGCGAGGCCTTGCTCGAACGTTTGCTCGAGGCCTTGGCGGAGGCGGACGAGCTCGTCGAGGAACGCAAAGCGTGGTTCGAACAGCTGATAGAGCTGAAGTCCGGCGCCGAGGCGCTGAAGTTGAGCTGCGCGGCGGCCTCTCAGCTGCCCGACACGCTTTCGCTCTGGGACCGGGCGGAGCAAATGGCACAAAAGCTCGAGCTGCCGGAGCCCGTGGCACAGGCCTACGAGAAGGCGCTTGCCAGAGAGCTACCGCCCGAGCTGGTCGCCACCCTGGGCCGGCGCATGCTGGAGTTCCACGAGCAGTGGTTTGGAGACTCCGCGGTGCTACTGCCCGCGCTCTTGAACCTGTTGAAGCAGACGCCTCATGCTCGCTGGGCGCTCGATCGTGCGGTTCTGGCTCTCAATGGACAGGGCAGGTTCGAGGAGGTCTATGGCTTGTTCGACGCGGCCATCACCTATGCGCCCGAAGGCCCGGAGCGAATCAGCTTGCTCGATGAAGCCGCGCTGACGGCGAAGGACCTGGCCAACGATCCGGAACGCGCGATTGCCTACCTGGAGCAGCTGGTCGAGCTCAAGCCCGAGGATGCTCGCGCCCAATCGACGCTCGAGCGCCTGTACAAGCGCTGCGGGCACACGCGCAAGCTCATCGATTTGCTGAGCAAACGCCTTGCGGATCTGAGTGGGTCCGATCTGATCGCCATGCTCGATCAGATCGCGTGCCGCTGGCTCGAGCTCGACCAACCCGATGAGGCGTTATCCTGCGTGCGAAAGATGCTGGGTCTCGAGCCCGAGAACGAGCGTGCGTGCCAGATTCTGGAGCGAGTGCTCGGGGCCGAGGACTTCGCCGAGTCCGAGAGCTGGGACGATGACGACAAGTCGTCGTCCGAGTTGCTCGACACGCGAGAGCAGGCGGCGGAGTTGCTCAAGGCTACCTACCAGAGAATCGGGCGGCTGGCGGACGTCGTGCGCGTGGCTGAACGCGAGCTCGCCTTCCTCGATGACAGTGCACGACGCGGGCAAGTGCTGCGCGAAATCGTGGCTGCCAGGCTGGGGAATCTGAATGACAAGCAAGGTGCGTTCGACAGCTTGAGCAAGCTCGTTGTGCTCGAACCCACAGCCAGCGAACCACGTATCCAGTTGAAGCAGTTGTCGGACGAACTGGGCCAACCCAAGCGTTACGCCGAGCTGCTCGTCAGGGCGGCGGAGAACAGCACGGTGGAGTGTGAGCTCTTCCAGGAAGCCGCCCAGGTCTACACCAAAGAGCTCGACGACCCAGCCCGCGAGACGGAGCTCTACGAGCGCGTGCTTCAGCTGGCCCCCGACGACGAAACAGTGCTCATGGCGGCGCGCGCCCTGGACCGCCTGCTGTCGCGCACTGAAGACGTCGACCACCACTGCGAAGTACTGGAGCGCCTGGCCGGGGTGGAGACCGACGACAAAGCCCGCCGGAACGCACTGGTGCGCGCAGCTCGTATCGCCTCGGACCCTTTGGCAGACTGGGAGCGGTCGGCCAAGAACTGGCGGGACGTCTTGAGCTTCGCGCCCGAAGATCGGGAAGCACTGGACGGCCTCGTCGCGGTCTTGCTGGCCGCGAAGCAGTGGGCTGACTTGATTGGCGTGCTCGAGGTGCGGGCGGGTTTGCTCAAAGGCAACGATGCTCGCGCGGATCACATCCTCATCGCTCGGACATTGGCGGATCATCTCGGGGACCCTGCGCGAGCCATCGAGCGCTGGCAGCTGGTACGGGAGCGCTTCGGGCCCGACGACGAGAACTTCGAAGCTCTGGCTAGGCTTCTGGAAGCCGAACAGCGCTGGGAGGCGTTCGCCGAGCTACTCGCAATCGAGGCGGCGAACGCCGACGGGGAACGGCGTGCCTACCTGCTGATTCGGCTGGCCGCCGTGCGCCGCGACCACTTGGGGGACTTCTCTGGAGCACTCGACGCCTTCGTTGCCGCTCGCGAGTGGCGGGACGCCGTCTCGATCATCGAGGCGGCGGATACCCCGGAACGGGCTGCCGAGCTCACCGATAGCTTGCGCGTGATTGCCATCGAACGCTGGCACGCAGGCGACGAACTCGCCGAGGACGCGGCCTACTGGGCAATCAAGAGTCGGGCCCAGCAGCTTCTGGACCTCGCGGAGGATGGCAAGCAAACGAAGGATCGCTCGGCTCGCAAGGGCAGTTCGCCCCCCGAGCGAGCTTTCGCGCTGCTCGAGGAGTCGATTCAGCTACCTTTCGGTGTTGCGCGTCGTCGCTCGCTCGAGAGGTCTGCAGCCCTCGTCAGCTCCGATGCCACGCACGAACCGGAGAAGGCCCTCGCTATCTTCGCTCGTATGTTCGACGAGGATGTCACGGACGCAGCGGCCAGCAAATCGGTCACCAAGTACTCCGAGCTTCTCGAAAGCGCCGGTCGGCACGTGGAGCGAGCTCAGTTGTGGGAACGCATCGCGCGGGCGCTCGGTCGCATTGGTGACGAAGTCGGGGCGTGCAGTTACTGGGAACATGCGGGCCAGCTCTGGGAGCAACTCGAAGAGGCGCCGCTGGCCATTCTCGCCTACCGGCGCGCGGCGGATCTGGGTTCCGTCGCTTCGCTCGAGGCGCTGACGCGCCTGCATCTGGCAGCGGGTGAGAAGTACGAAGCGCTCGACGCACTCGAGCGCATCTTCGCTCTTTCGTCCGGGGACGCGCTCGTGGCTTGCACGAACCGCTTGCTGGACCTTGCCCTGGAGTTGGGCGAGCGCCACAGGGCCAGAGTGCACCTGGAAGCCGCGGTCGACCGGGTACCAGCGAACCTGTCGCTGCATGAGCGGCTGGCGACCCTGTACCGGGAGGAGCAGGTTTCGAAGCCATTCGCCAAACTGTTGACGGCACAGGCGGCGCTGGTCACGGACCCCGAAGAACGAGCGACGTTGCTGCGTGAGGCCGCGAAAGTCACTCGCGACAAATTGTCGGACCCCGCTCGGGCGCTCGCACTGCTCGAACAAGCGGCGGCCTTGTTCCCCGAGGAGCGGGCCTTCAGGCTGACGGTGGCCGATGCCCAGAGCGCGGCGGGGCTTCACGAGCAGGCGATCGCGGCTTTGCAGGCAGAGGTCGAGTCCTTTGGCGTCCGGCGTCCGAAGACTCGGGCTCGGGCCCACCGGAAGCTCGCTCACGCGCTCGCAACTGCCGGCAGGCATGCGGAGGCCTTGAAGGAGCTCGAGACGGCGGCAGAAATCAACTCGACGGACGCCGGGCTCTTGTTCGAGTACGCGACAGCAGCGCTGGCTGCCGGGGAGCTGGAGCGCGCAGAGCAAACGTTCCGCGCTTCGCTTTTGGTGTTGCATCGGCCTTCACCCGACGCTGCCCCTCCAGTGAGTCGTGCCGACGTGTATCTGAGTTTGAGCGAGGTCGCTGCTGAGAAGGGCGAGCGGCTGGCCATGAAGGACTTCGTGGAGTCGGCCTTCGAAACCGCACTAGAGGGGCGGGCGGAGGCCTTCGAGCTCGAGAAGGTATTCAAGAAGAGGGGGAAGGATGATCTGCTCAAGCGCGCGCTCGAAACCAGACTGACGCGCTCGTCCAGCTTGGAGGACAAGGTGGGGGCGCTGGCGGAGCTCACGGGCGTGTACACCCGACTGGACGAGAAGGATGCCCGTCGCGATTCCGTTGCCGGGGCCGCGGAACGCCTCGGCAAAGGGGTGAGCGAGACGGACGCACCCAACATTTGGCGTGATCTGGCCCGCGTCTATGCTTGGCTCGAGGATACGGATCGGGAAATCGACGCTCTCGAAGCTTACTTGCAGGCCCTTCCGGTCGAGCAGCTCAGAGCCTCGCATGCCGCGCCGTCGTACCGGGTTTGCCAGGCGCGCATGGCCATGAACAGTGATCCGGACTCCGTCTTGGCGTTGCTCAGGCGCGCGATCGCGCTCGACCCGGCTCCGGAAAAGAGAGACGCGCTGCTCGCGCATGCGCTGGAAGTCTATCCAACCCATGCGGGCTTCGCCCGAGCTTTCGTGGCTGCCGCGAAGGCCAGCGGTCGAGAGAATCAGCTCGCCGAAGCATTGGCGCATCTGGCCGAGCTGCCCGACGCTACCCTGGAAGAGGGCCGCAAGGCCGTGCATCAGTGTCTTGCGGTCGGCAATTCGGCCCTGATGGAGAAGGCAACCGGCGCACTGCTGATGCGTGGTGACCTCGATGTGGAGACTCGCTACTACTTGCAGAGCCAGCTGGCCGAACACTACCAGGCAACGAACCGCATCTCCGAGGCTTTCGATCTGAAGCTCGAGCTGGCCGAAGAAGCGGAAGCACCGGAACGAACTCGTGTGCTTCGGGAGGCAGCGGAGCTGTGCGAGTCCCGGCTCGACGATGACTCGCGGCGCGCCCGGGTCTATCGCCTTCTGTTCGACGAGCATCCGACGGATCGCGCCGTGTGGGAGCCTCTGTTCGGTGCTTACTTACGCCTGGAAGCGCATTCGGAGTTGAAACAGATTATCGAGCAGACCCTACCCAGGGTGCGCGGAGCCGACCGTGGCGCCCTGCGTTTGGCGCAGGCGCGCCTGCTCCTGGCCGACGAGAGCGAAGTCGATGCTGCAGTCGCCACTCTGGAAAAAGCCCTCGACGAAGATCCGAACCAGCGTGAAGCGGCGGAACTCTTGGCGGAGACGCTGGAGCGTCTGGGGCGTCTGAACGAGCTAGTGGGTGTCTTCGAGGGGCAGCTGGCCCAGGCTCGCGCCAATCAAGATACCCAGGCTTTCGAGTCGCTCACCCTCAGAGTAGGAGCGTTGCTCGAGCGCGCCGATCGGCCCGAGGACGCGGTCCAGGCGTATCAAGCGCTCTTGTCCGAAAAGCCACAGCACCTGCAGGCGCTGCGAGCCCTGGTGAACCTCGCCGATCAGGTCGAGATTGACGACAAAGTCCCCGTAATGCGGCGTCTGCTCGCGCGAGTGAGCGGCGAAGAGGCGGCTCGGGTCAGTCTCAAGCTATTCGAGAGTGCGAAGGCGAAGGATGACCTGCCGCTCGGTCTCGAGGTGCTCGAAGAGGGGTTCGAGAAGTGCCCGGGCGACGAGAAGCTGCGCCGGCACCTGGTCGAGGCTTACACGCACTCCTACGATGTGGAAGCCGCCGCCGGGGTGCTCTCCCGAGCGGTCGAGGCGCTCCCCTCCGATGGCGAACTGTTGAAAGAGGCAGTGGATGCCTGGTTGAGCGCCGACCAGCCGGAGCGGGCGCTAGCCCTGCTCGACCGCCGGCTGGAGCAGCGCCCGGGCGACGAAGCCCTGCATTTCAGGCGAGCGCAGGTGCTCGAGGTCATGGACCGGCACGAGGAAGCCCTGGCAGCGCTGCAGCGGGCGCATGATGAAGGCGGCAACTACGTCGACGAATTGATCAGCGCTCTCGACTCGCTGAGTCAAAAGAAGGGCCGTCCGGAATCCGATATGTTGATCTTGCGCCTGGCGGATCTTCTGGAGCAACGCGGCAGCGACGAAGCAGCCCGCGAGCATTTGCGTGCGCTCTTGCGCGACAGCCCGGACAATGCCGAGGCGCTGAGCCGGCTTGCCGCGCTGTCGGAGAAGCATGGTGACACCAGCGATGCCATCCAGGCCTATCGCGGCCTGTTGCGCCTCGAAGCAGGTGACGATCTAGTGCCTACGGTATTCAAGTTGATCGACGCCTGCGAAAAGCTCGACCGATTGACGGAGGTGCTGGACGATCTGGAGCGTGCTCGAGAAAGGCTCCCCGACCACGAGCGTCTGCGCGACAGAATCCGCGGCGTCTACGAGAAGAGTGGTGAAACGAACCGCCTTGCGGAGGTCTTGATCGACGACGCAGCCAGGCGCGACAACCCGCAGGCCAAGGCCCAGCTGCTCACGCAAGCCGCGCGTTTGGTCATCGACGACGATCCGACTAGCGCACAGATGTTGCTGGAGCAGGCCGAACAAGCGCACTCGTCACTCGAGTCCGGGCTTTTGCTGGCGCGCCTGCGCGCGATGCGTGGCCAGCGTGAGGATGCGCTGGTCGAATTGGCCAAGCTGGCCGCGCCGCAGGAGTCGCGAAAGCCCGTCGAAAGAGTGGCGGCCTTCTGGGAACTCGCCCAGCTACACCTCTTGGAGGACGAAATCAAAGAAGCGTACGACGTGCTGCTACAGGCTCACAAGCTCGAGCGCCGCAATGGTGAGGTGGCTTTGACCCTGGGAATGTTGGCGCTCGACCTGGACGACGAGAAGACGGCGGGGCGCGCCCTGCGCTCCGTGACAGCCATGAAGGCCCGCACCAGCACTTCACAAGGTGCGGGGCCCGACGAGAAGTCGAAAGCGTACTATCTTTTGAGTCATGTGGCGCGGCGCAAAGGTGACACGAACGGCGCGCGTCGCATGGCGCAGAAAGCGGTCGGGGAAGACCCGAGCAACAAGGACGCCGAGGCGCTGCTGGAAGCGCTCGGGTGACGCCTTTCAAGAAGAAGGAACCGAAGCATGACTGACCAGAAGTTTCCACAGCCAGAGCCAGACGACGCGGACGAGGTCGTTCTTGCCCTCAAGACAGGGGGCTCGTTGTGGAGCAGCGGCGACACAATGGAGGCGATACGCTGGCTGCGCAAGGCCCAAGAAGCTGCCGATGCGGCGGGCAATGACATGCGCTCGCTCGTGCTGGCTCGTACCGCGGCGGATCTCACCGAGCTTTCGGAACAAGAGCAAGAGCCCAGCGAACCCGGCGCGGAACACGAGGCGAAACCCCAGCTGACCAAACCTCCCATGCCGCCCGCGAATCCCAAGACACGCTTGGAAACGCCGCAGGCAAAGTCCTCGAATGGCCGTTCGGGGAGCAGCGTCGTCAGCAGCCTGGATGGCAGCAATGGTCATTCCGGTTCGATTGGCGACGATTCCGAACCCATTCTGACGCAGGCCTTGCGTGTGTGCATCAAGCGGTCGGCGCGAGACGACGAGTTGTTCGTGGCCCGCCTGCTGGAGGACGGCGACGTCCCGGCCGGATACCAGGAAGCCTTGGTCGTACTCACGGATCCCGATCAAGATCTACTGGACAAGCTCTCTTAGGGTACGATCAACATGAATCAAATGAGTATTCCGGCAACCGAGCCAAATGACAGTGACGACGTGGCTTTGGCCCTACAAACCGCCGAGGCACTCTGGAACAAGGGAGATCCGGGCGAGGCGCTTCGCTGGCTGCGGCGCGCAGCGGAAGCGGCGGGCGACTCCGGCGATGACATACGCGCCGTCGTGCTGGCGAAGGCCGTCGCCGAGCTGAATGCTGCGGAGCCCGACAAGGCTTCTGCTCCCAGGCAAGTGAAACCGCCGCCTCTGCCTCCACAGGCCTCGCCAGCCACCGCGGGCGCTTCCGAGGGTAGCGAGCCGCAGGAGGCTGCACCTGCAGCAGAAGGTGGCGAAGAGGCTTCGCCCCTGTCTGCGCGTGGGGGACCGAAGGGAGTCTCCAAGGCTCCTCCGTCTCCGCCTTCCGCGCGCAAGAGCACGGCTTGTCCCCCCAAACCACCGTCTCAGTCGAGCGGTCGCGCTTCGAGTGCCTCTGTCCCCGCCGAGGAGATGGAGGCCGCTTCGGAGCAGGTCGAAGACGCGAGCCGCGGCGGTGGCGCTCAAAGGAGAGTGCTGAATCCGCCCCCGACGCCCTCTGTCAAGCCAGAGGGCGGGGATACGGGCTCGACGCCTTCGCGCGCTCCCAGCCCACCCGCCAAGTCCGCTCCTTCCGCCAGCACGTCGAACTCCCTCACGGCCACCAAGTCGATGAGCACGGCTCCGGCGCAGAGCGGCAGGAAGCGCAGCTTCGCGCGTGCTGCCGCCCGCGTGTACGTGGTCAAAAAGGACCAAGAAGGCGATCAGCTCGAGGTGCACGTGCTGCACCAAGGCGAGCGAGCTCCTGCCGGCGCTATCGAAGCCCTGCTGGTGCCTTTGCGACGCGGCGCCAAGCTGGTGAACTGAACGGAGGATTCGCGCCCAGCGTAGGTGCCATTCATTTCCTCGGTTCGCCGGATAGGAGTACATTCGAGCCCATCCTGTATTCGCAATCCAATATTGGTCGGAATCTCCTGGCCGTCGTGCTCGCTGCGTTTGCTTTCGCTGGTTGCGAGCAGCATGAGGACTATCGGCCAATCCCAAACGGCACGTACCTTCCCGCCAGTGGTAACGAAAGAATTTGGGTTCGGGGAAGTAGGATCGGCTTCGTCTTGACCGTTCCTGACGGTGCTCATGAACGCACCGTAGATCGAGCATTCGAGGCTTACTTCGTACACCCGGATGGCAGGATTCAGCCCTACCCGATGCGGGCAGTGGACAACACCCGTGGCGTGGGCAAGTTCATTTGGTATTGGACGGAAAAGGGCATCGTGCAGCGCCAGCGCGGGACCGGCAAGGTTCTCGAGCGCTTCGAGCGTCGCAAGCAGCCGGCCGCACCGTCACGAGCTTCCAGGCCCGGGGGCTGAGGCTCCTGGAGGCCGGCCAGACCCGACCCGGTGAGCCTCGGGCGAGTCAACGCGCCGCTCACACGTCGGTGGAAGGGTTTCGCTCCGACTACGGCGCCCCTTGCGCACAGGCGGTCCACGCAGCGTCTTCGGCTGCGCAGGGGGATTCCTCGGAGTTCTCGGGTTCGCGCGGATTGGTGGTGCATTCGGGCGCCACGGCCCAGCACTCGATACGCGAGGCGTACTCGCTGCTGCAGCCCCGAAAGGCTTCGCCGACGCCGACACACTGGGTGCTGCAGCTCGCGCTGTCGCCGTTCCCGCCGCACGCTTCTTGGGCGGCGTCACAATAATCCGTACAACTCTCGTAGAGCGATGAGTTCTGCGCCAGTGCTTCGGCAGCCTCCCACAAGGGGTCCAGGGCGACCTGAGTCGAGACTGAGGTTTCCATATATAGGCTGGGGAAGAGCTCGGCGTGAACTCGGTCGTCGTCGATCACTTCCGGGCCATCGAAGGCGAAGGCGCCTGCGGCGTAGAAACCAAAATCTTCGCTGATGGGCAAGTTCGACATGGTCCCATCCGACTCGCATGCTGCGAAGAACCCCTGACCAACGGAAAGGCTGCTGGTGAAAGCGAAGGTGCCTGCGGCCGCGGTGTCGACTTCGACCTGGATGGCCTCGGTGGTTCCGCTGATGTTGATCTCGCCTTGCGTTTTGGGGGTTGGGAGCTCGAGCGAGATCGGCTGGTCACAGCCTTCGATCACCAGGGTCGTTCCAGATTCGAGCGGCTCGTCCAGGTCGAAAGCCGCAAAGCGTCCCGGACTGTCATGGCGTTCGAGCACTTCGCCATCGTGCTCGAGCCTGAGTGAGCTCACGCAGCTCTGCGCAACGCATTCGTTGATCGGAGCGATCCTCCAGGCGTCGCTTCGACAGCCCGATTCGTGTCGAAACTCCCCGAGCTCGTGGCAGTCTCCGCTCTTGCGCGTATAGACATCGACACGCCGTTCAGCAACGAGCACGCGCACCTCGAGCGGCTCCGCGCTGCGTCCATCCGAGCAGCTGCACGCGGCACACACCGCGATCGTCATCGACACCCAACTTTTCACTCCACCTCGTTGCCCAGTCGCCATGACCGACGGGTCCTAAGCAAGTTGTGTGCCCATTCGATCCTGTGCGCTCGCCGCCGAGGTTCTACTGGGTTCGGAGCTGATCGTTGCGCTCTTGGGCGTTCTCGCTCTGACATGGCCGTCATGGTTCGCGCGGGCACTCGCCCCCTCCCCTCGCAGTCAGGGGTCGGCGCGGGTATCGACGGTTCGAGGCTCGGGCTTCGACCCGAACGGCGGCATGGCGTTCGCGTGCGGCGGTCGAAGAAGAAGCCAGCTGCGGCAGTGGTTCGTCTGGGACGGGTCGCCACGGGTGTGATCGAGCCGCACAGCTTGCGGGGGAAGTCGAGCTGGACTTCCTGCGGTGAAAACCCACGGTTGGGCGCAAGGGACTCGAAGTGGCGCACTTCATGCTTCCATGGAGGGTCTGCTTCCGGACTGATGAGAAATGGCCCACTCAGAACTGCATCGTACAGGCGGAGTCGTGCTGCTGGCCGGTGCGGCTACCTTCATCGTGCATCTCGTGGCGCGGTCCGTGATTACCGCCTTCATGGACCCCATCGCGTTTACGAAGCACCCGCTGTGGGTGCCGATCAACGCCCTGGGCATCGTCGGCGCAGCGCTCGTCATCTTGGGACTCCCTGCTGCGTACACCCAACTGCTGCGGGCGGGCGGTCTGCTCAGCGTGACGGGCGTCGTGCTCGTCAGCGTGGCGTGGATGTTCCTCGGGCTGTTCGTGAGTCTCTACGCGGCGCTCGTGGCACCGTGGCTGGCCGACCATGCCCCTGGTCTTCTGGGAGCTTCCGCACCATCCCCCGCTGGCGTGGTGATCGCCTTTTTGGTGGCTCTGCTGGCCGAGCTTCTGGGGAGTGTACTGCTCGGGGTCCCGTTCATACGAGGCCATCTTTCTCCGCGCTGGGTCGGCTATGCATTGCCCACAGCGGCCGTCTTGACGATTGTCGGCGACTTGATCGCTTCCGCGGGGCCGGCACGCGACCTGGCCGTCAATCTTTTCTCCAATGTCGGGCCGATGCTGCTCATGGTCGCCTTGGCGACTCTGGGCGCTCGGGTGCGTAGGTCGAACCACACGCGCTCTCGGGCTTTGCTAGAATCGGGACAGGGCCCATCATGAGCTGGGCGCGCCTCAGTGCGGCCGCGCGGGGGTGAGCTTATCGAGGGTGATCGGCTTTGAGGGCGCGCCCCGGGCGACATGCGAGTCGTTCCCCGCCCGCACTGCCAGGATCGTCAGGCGGCGATTCTGGGCTGAGAGCGGATGCTTCGGATCGATGGGTGCGGTCGCGCCGTGAGCGAACACGCCGGCAATCTGGCCCGGCGCGAGGCCGTGCTTCTCGAGTACTGCGCGCGCATTGTCGGCGCGTTGGAAGGAGAGCTGCCAGTTGTTGCGCTCGGAGCCATTCGGAAAGGGGCGAGCATCCGTGTGACCACGCACTTGAATGGTATTGGGCAACTTACCCAAGACGGGTCCGAGGCGCTCGAGCAACGAGACCAGTCCCGGCTTGAGTTTGGCAGATGATAGATCGAACAATAGGTCGTCGCCTCCGTCCACGATCTGGATCAACAAGCCATCGTTGACGACCTTGATTCGAACGCTTTCATCGAGTCCCGAAATGCCCAGTTGTCGCGCGGTGCTCAGCGCCGCTGCCCGCACATCGGCGGCCGCCTGCTCGAGCGTGGTCTGTTCGCTCTGCTCCTGAGTCTGGTCGGCGACATCCAGGAACGCCCTTTCGTTGATGCCGCTGCCTCCCATCATCACGGAAGGTGCTCCGGAGAACATACCGGTGCGAAAGTATTCCGACAGCTGCTGGCGCGTTTCCTGGTCTGTCTGGGAAAGCAACCAAAGGACGATGAACAGCGCCATCATCGCGGTCACGAAATCGGCGTAGGCAACCTTCCAGGCGCCCCCGTGATGGGCCGCGTGCGCAACCTTTTTCTTGATCACTATGGGGCGCGTATTGGGTTTCACTTGGCATCCTTGAGGGCCTGAACCGCCGCCTGGACCTGCTCTGCGGTGGGGCGCTCGTCGGGAAACACGGCGCGGCGCGCAAACTCGACGGCCGTGGCTGGGTTGGCGCCGCGCCCCGCCGCAACCAAACCTTCACGGATGCATTGAAGGTAGCGAGCTTCAGCGGCCGCTTGCACCTCGAGCGACGTGGCCAAGGGTCCAATCACCCCGTAGCAGAGCAAGATGCCGAGAAAGGTACCCACCAGAGCCGCTGCCACATGGTGACCGATCTCTTCGGGACCGCCGTCGAGATGCCCCATGGTCACGACGATGCCGAGCACTGCCGCGACGATGCCCAATCCCGGCAGAGCATCGCCTGTGGTCCTGAGTAGGCCGATGGTTTGATGCTCCTCGGCATGCTGAATTTCCAGGTCGGCTTCCATCATCGCGTTCAGGTCTTCTATGGGACACCCGTCGACCATCTGCTTGATGCCTTCGACCATGAAATCCAAAGCATGCGCGCGCTTGAGAAGATTGGGATGCTGACGAAACAAGGAGCTGTTGGCGGGATCACTCGTGTGCGCTTCCAGCGTCAGGATGCCATCCCGTCTCGAGATGAGCAGCAGCCGCGACAGAACCACCAACAGGTCGAGGTAGTCTTCCGGCTTGGGCTGGTGGCTCGAGAAAGCCTGCTTGATGGCGTGGAGCAATCGCTTGCCCACACGGCCGGGCGCCGAGATGACCAGACTGCCCACTGCGGCTCCGCCAATCACCACCAATTCGTTCGGCTGGATCAGTACCGCGAGCGGGCCCCCGGCCATTTTGAAGCCACCGAGAACGGCCGCGAACACTACGATCAAACCCAGAACCGCCGACATACTATGGACGACGATACGGCTGAGTTCGGCGACTGTTCAGGGGCTCTTCGCAAAGCCACGGGTCATCTCACGTCGGCGTCGAGGTGGCAGTGAGACCCACATCTTCGGCCGCGCTGGCCCGAACCTCGATTCGCACAGCCTTCGCCTGTGCCGCCGTCCAGGATGGGCGCGCTTCAGGGGACTGGTGGACAGGCCTTGACGGGTTGTTTCCCCGAGCCCGCCGACTCTGGGTCTGCCGACCCGGTAGAGCTGATCCCGTTCAGGCTTGGTTCGTCGTGTCCAGGGCGAGCCGCGGCAGACAGACGCTCTGCCTCCACCTTGGAACCAACCCGAGCACGCGACAGCGGTCGTAGGCAATGACGAGCACGAGAGCGTAGAGCCCGGCAGAAACCAGCACGTGCCACCAGGCATGCAATTGTGGATTCGAGAAGCCGAGAGCTCTGCTGAAGTCGACGATGCCGGAGCAATAGTTCAGGTCGATGAACCAGAAGACGATCGCGATCAGATACAGACCGATGCCAGCGACGAAGAAGCGCCGTTGATTTCTGTCTTGGCTGGCACGATAGAGCAAGAATACGCGGGCCATGGCGTAAAACTCGAGCGTCGCGAAGCTCACCTGAAACGACCAGAACTGCGCGCTGCCGCGCATGCAAGACTCGCCGTAGGTTGCTAGCACCGCATAGGCCGCCAATGTTGCAGGGAACCAGGCACCGAAGCGGCGTTCTGGTCGGTTCTCAACCAAGATGTAGACGAGGAGCGTGGCTGTGTACAGCATGGGGAGTTCGTCCAGCATCTGCAGTTCGAACAAAAGCGTTGCGTGAAAGGCCATGCTGCCTAGCCCGACGAGCGCGATGCTGCAGAACACCAGCGTGAAGCGCCGTTCCAGCACGCGATGGTGCCAAACCGCCCCCCAAACTCCAACGAACACCATTGCCAGACTGGAAAGGGTATTGAATAGCTCACACACATATTTCGTGTGCGCGTAGTTTTGCTCGCACCAGTCCACGGAGGACGTCGCCGTTCCCCAGTACCCTCGAAAAAGCGGTTCCAGCAACAACGCTCAAACGCTCGCTGCTCGCGGCGTACGCCTCGCGCTGGATACGGCCATGGTGGCCGAGAAGATACGGTGGTCGGGGGGGCACGGCAAGCCTTCCACATGGATCGCTCGATGTGGAGGGGTCGTACCCGCGCCGGGTCGAGTGGGAGCTCGGCCCCGGGGTGGACCTCGCGGTCTCTCCGCTCAGTTCAACGCTGCCTGCAATTCTGGCGAGAACGACCCGTCCGTACGGCTGATCTCCGACCCGGTGTCCCACAGGACGGGGACGATGCCATGCGCCTTGGAGGTGCTGATGACACTCCCCATCCATGCACTTCTCGAAGCAGGCTCGCGGACGAAGTTCGTCCCTCTGGTGACAGCGAACTCGCCGAGAATGATGGGGATGTTCCGGGAGGTACTGAATGAAGCGGCCTTGGCGAAGTCCGCCTCGAGCTGGGCCACCTCCTGGCTGCTACCCCAGGTGGTTGCCGGGGATCCCCATGTCTCGACCGTGTCCATGAGCGTGAAGGTATAGGGAGAATAGTAGTGAAGCGATAGAAAGAGCTTCCCCGGTCCGGCTGGGTCGGAGGGAATCGCAAACTCATTCACACAGGTGAGATCGATATCGGTCTGGAACCCGGCGATCAGCAGCGCGCGGCTGGCATTGTAGCCGCCTTCCCCCCGCACGGTGGTCACGAACAGCTGGTTGAGCTCGTTGAGGGGGGCGTAGTCCGGTGCATTTGCCGGGTCGCCCCCCACGTAGAAGCGCCCTTCTTCGTTCATGCCTTCGAGAATCAACTTGTGACCGACGTCGGCAAACGCGGATGCGATCTGTTGCCAGTAGGACTCGAACTTGGTTCTCACATCGTTGGTGAGCCGGTAAGCATTATTGTTGGACTCGTTGAAGATCCAGCCGCCGTCCCAGTGGATGTTGACAATGGAGTACATGCCCGCGGCTTCAATCCAGCTCACGACCTCTTTGACACGGTTCAGCTTGCTCGGGTCGATGACTCCCTGGTTGGCATAGGTGTCCCAGGCAACCGGCACTCGCACAGTCTTGATTCCGTTGTGTGCCATGCCGTCGATGTACGCCTGACTGATCACGGGCTGACCCCACCCGGTTTCCCACTCAGACGTGTTCTCGAGAGTGTTGCCGATGTTCGTCCCGAAACCCATGCCCGCGACCATGTCTCTGGCATTCAATTGTCCTCCGGTACCACCGCCGCCGCCAGCGGTGGCTCCGCTACTGCTGCCAGTACTGGTTGCCTCGGAGCCACCACTGGAGCTGGTCGCCCCGCCGCCACTATCAGAGCTGGTCGCCCCGCCGCCACCACCAGAGCTGGTCGTCCCACCACTACCCGAGCCGCCATTGCCCGAAGTGGCACCGCCGGGGCTGCCGCCCGTGGTGACCGCTCCGGTAGCCGTACTGTTGGTTGGCGAGCTGGCACGGCTGCCGGGTCCGCCGTTCGAGCTGCCGCCCATCGAAGTGCTTGCCGAGGTTCCATTCACGGCCGCGGGCACCTCGTTCCCGGCCGGGCCCGGGTGCTCGTTGCTGTCAGACGAACACCCAGCAAACACGAGCGCGCATGCGGCAAAACCGCATCGCCAAACCCGGCGTGCGGAGCACTTCGGCGAGTTGTCTCGCGCACCCCGTGATGGATGGTTGCGCGTCGCTGCTATACAGCTGATGTCGTGCCTGCTCATGAGCTCGAGGTCGAGCTAAGTACAAGCCGTCATGGCGCAAGGTAACTAGGGTGATCTTTCTCCCCCCGCCTGGCGAATCTTCGATGAAAGTGTGGTCCGCACGTTCCCAGTGTGCTCCGCAGCGCGTCGTGGTCGACTGTTCTCATCCTGGGCAATGCGGCGAACGCTCCCTCGAAGGATGCGGTCCGGCTCACAACTGCGAATGGTGAACAATCAGGCGGGCTATTTCTGGACCGCGTCTTTCAGGTTCTTCTATAGGCGCCGGGCGTCGTTCCGGTGCGCTGCTTGAACACCGTCGTGAGGTGCCCTTGGTTCGAGAAGCCGCACGCGATGGCGATTTCCGCAATCGACAGAGCTTCGTCGCGTAGCATGCTCATGGCCTTTTCGATGCGCCGTGATAGCACGTACTGATAGGGCGACTGCTGGAACGATTGCTTGAACAGTCTCGAGAAGTGGTCGGGGGAATATCCGACCAGGCCGGCGAGGTCCACGAGCCCGAAGTTCTTGGAAAGCTCGCGCTCGACGAACTTTTCGATCCGGTGCCGCTGAATGTTGGAAAGACTCGCCGGTTTGAGCATGGGCTCGGACTTCGCGCCGGCCCCGTACCGGGCCGATACGTAGGAGGCCAGGGCGATGGACAGCGACTGCACATAGACTGCTCCGAAGTAATCTTGGCCTTCTGCTTGGGTCTGGAGTCGACGAACGAGGTCGACCACGTGTGCGTCGACCAATCCGAACCGAGGCCCCCGCTCGGGCGCCAAGCCAGCCACTTCCGCAGAGAGTGCGAGCAAAGTGGCCTGGGGGAGATTGACGGCGGTGCAGACTGACGGTCTGCCATGCCAGCGGACGCTGAACAGCGTCGTTCCGCGAGGAAGCAGGTCGATCATGCCCGAATAGCGCTCGAAGCGGTACTCGGCGGGCTCTTGCGATGCAGTGTCCTCGTAGCTGATGGTCACATCCGAAGGTCCACCCGACCAGACCAAGATCGAGTCGCTGTCAGTCGACAGATCCTCGACTATGCCGCTCTCGGGAATGTAACCGATGCGCAACGGCAGCCCTACCCAATCCGAGCCCGTGAGCGCTGCACCGTACTTCGACGAGAGCGTTGCCGGCATGTTGGGAAGATCGCCCATTGTCCTCGACTTCGACGCTCGCACGATCGATTCAGCGTGTCACTATCGAGCGTCCAAGTCGGGTTCCTGGAAAACTTCGCCGGGAATCTGAAACGACTCGCGATGCTGCCACGACTATGATGCGCGAGGTCACCATGGCTGCGCGAACCGGGTCGTCCGAGGCGCGGTCCTTCGCTTGGGGTCCCGTCCTCAGAAGCAGGAGCTTTGTTCATGACTTCTCCCGCATGCCGCCGCCTTCGACCTCGACCTCGACACCGCGTGCCGGGCATCATGTGCCCCCTCGTTCTTTCGGGACTGCTGCTGCTTGCAGGCGCCCAGATTGCCTGTTCGTCAGAAGATTCCAGCGGCGCCACCGACGGCGGCAGTGTTGCCGGCGCGGTCTCCTCTTCCGGAGGCGCTGGAGGCTCGGCAGGAGGGGTCTTTGGGGGGACCATGACCGTGGGCGGTCCGAGCACGGGAGGACCAGCGTCCTCGAGCAGTGTCTCGGGCGGGGGCATGGTTGCAAGCGGCATGACTGCCACGACCGGACCTCAGACTACCGGCAACACCGCGACGAACTCCGGTATCCAGACCAGTTCCGCCACGGGTACGACCGGGGGGGTCACTGGCGCGGGGGGCAACAGTGGCATGGGCGCTGGTGGCGGCACGACCGCTGGTGCAGGCGGAGCCACCACGACTTCCGGTGGCGGGACTGGGGGAACCTCGAATTCGGATTTTCAACCGTGTCCCGCCACAGGGCCTTGCAAAGTTTTGCCGCTGGGCGATTCGATCACCGTCGGGCTCGGTTTCGCAGGCGGCTACCGCGTCGAACTCTTCAGGTTGGCCCTCCAGGACAACCATGACATCACCTTCACGGGCACCCAGGCCCCGAATGGCCCCAATATGGTCGACGGGGTAACGTTCCCGAAGAATCACGAAGGTATCAGCGGCGAAACAATCCAGCAGATCGCCAACCGCGTTCCGACCCCTGCTTTGACGGAAATGCCCGACATCATCCTCCTGCACGCCGGGACGAACGACATGTACCAGAGCCCGGATGGTGCGGACGATCGACTGGGGGACCTCATGGACGAGCTCATCGCGGACGCTCCCGATGCGCTCATCGTGGTGAGCAACATCATTCCGCTGTCGACTCCCGGCACAGTCGACTCGTTCAATGCCCCCATCCCTGGGATGGTCGAAGAGCGAGCCAATGCTGGCGCTCACATCATCTTTGCCGACCAGTTCGACGGTTTCCCGACCTCCGAGTTGGGCGATGGGGTTCATCCCAACGAGCAGGGCTACAGTCGAATGGCCAACGTCTGGTACGACGCGATTTCCTCGTACCTGCCCTAGCCAGGTACCTGAAAGCTCACTGATGTTGACGTTCGTGAGCGCAGGCGTGGGCGCGTGCGAGGGTGCGTGCGTGAGGTGAGCGCGAGTCGGTGAGGGCGTGTGCGTGCTCGTGAATCACCCAGTGTAGCCCGTGCTCGGGGAGGAAACCCTCTCGCTCTGCTCGACCCCGCTCCTTTGTCGCGGGGCTGGCCGTTTGCGGCCTCCCACGCATCACTCCGCAGGTGCTGGCAGCGCGGACCGAAAACTACCGCCAGTGGCTGACCAGCTACACGAAGCGATGTGGGGTGGCAGTGCTGCGCGCACCCAAGAGTGCACGCAAAGAAGCGGTCGCCGCTCCGAACCACCGGCGCTTCCGAGGCAACCAGGGTCTCGTCGTTGTGCTGACCAGTATGGAACAGAGTCCGACCTTCATCTCGTATTCTCTGCTACGCTCGCGGCTCGGAGGTTGTCCACCGTTGGAGACAATACGGGCTATCATCTTGCTTGTGCTCGCCTTGCAGGGCCTGATCTTGGCCGTGGCGGCGATCTCGACGTTCCTGCGTCCGGCGCGAGCCGCTTCGATGTATTCCGTTCCGAATGCGGCCGATGGCGAAAACGGGCGAGTCGTTGACCCGGCGTTCGTGCTTTGCATGGTTCCATTGCAGGGGGTGGTTGCCGCCCTGATGCTGTGGGTCTCGATCGGCATGGCTCTGGGGTTCGAGTCGGCCCGGTCGGCCTCGCCTTTTGTGCTCGCCGTGTTGGCGTTGATGGAGCTTGCGTTCGTCTTGGTGCGCTATCGCTCCAACGCGCTGCGCGGCAACGCGCCTTGGTGGCTTCTCCGGAACCGCGACAGTGTCGTCACGCTGAGGGGAGTGCTGACGTCACTGTTGCTTACCGTGGTCTACGCAGCAGGCGCTCTCGCGTTCATGACGTCCTAGCCAACCCCGCGCAGAGCCGGGTATCGTCGAGACACCGGATACCTTCGGTTGGAACCGCAGCGTCGTCGTACCATATGTCGGTCGGGGATTTCCGTGCTTTCGCCACGCCGCTCGCCGTTATGAACGTTCGTCCCGCACGAAGCAGGCTCATCATGCCCGACCAGCTCGAGGAAAGCCGAAGCCCAATCCGACTTCGCCTTGGATTCGCCAATCCGGCCTGCCCGAGCGCGGAGTCCCTTTCCAAGCCCGTGACTCGAGCCCGTCGCTAGTTTTCTTTCTGCGTCCAGTACAAGGCCATGCGCCAGCCGAGCAAAACGGTGGAGGCGGTCATCGAGTCGCTGAACTGGTACTTGGTGCTCAGCATGGGGCCGTGGGACACATGCCAGAACTGCCAGGGTTCGAAGAAGGCACCGAACCCGACCATGGACATGTTGCCGCCGTTGGCACTCTCGTCGCCGTCTTTTTGGATGGTGCCGCCCGCCGCGCCGAACTCGGTGCTCACGCCCAGATCTCTCCAAGCGCCCCCCAGGGCAAACAACGGGAAGGCTTCGAGGTGCAGGCCGAAGGCCCCGCCTCCGCCGATCATGTCTTTGTCTCCGCCCCCTGCGGCGAACAGGCCCACGCCTACGGTGAACCAGTCACGCAACGCCCCGCCGAGCCAGATGGAATAGCCGCTGGCAAGCGACATGCCGGTGCTGGAACGGTACTCGGGGTTGTCGATCTTCTCGACTTCGTTCGGGTAGCCGACGTAGTTTCCGGCGCCCATGCCATAGCCAATGCCCACGGTGAAGCCGTCACGGCGCTCGACCTTCGGCACGTAGTTGGTTTCGTCGGCCCCTTCCTGCGCCCAGCAAGCCCTGGGCACGAGCGAGGTCGCGACCACGCCAGCGACCGCACCGGTGGTCCACACGAAGCTCCAGCACTTCATCGTGGGGGAGTTTTCTCGGCGCTGCCAGTTGGGGTCAAGCCACAAAAGGCCGATCGCTACGGCCGGCGCGCGCTTCGAGAGCTACGAGCCGGAAGGCACCTGATTTTCGCTCAGGCGCGTGTGCTGGCCGCCTGACCGCGGCGCGGACGCGCTTCGGACTTCGGGCGACTGGGCCAATGCCCCGCCGATGAGCCGAGCTGCTTCGACGCAGTGTTTTGGGCCTGGGCCCATCGGCGGTGGCAACGGGGGCCGCTGAAGTCTCGCCCTGGGAGCGTCGGGCTTAGGCGGGAGTGGCGGCGCCGGCTTCGGCCCGAGCGATGACGGCCTGCACGGCCGTGTCGAGCCGCGCGGTGCCTTCCGGTGGGTTTTCCCAGGCCGGCTGCTTCGTGCCGTGGCGGTTCAAGGTCGCAGGCTTGCGCAACAAGCCAAGCCCGTAGAGCTCGGTGTGGATCGTCATCCAGCGCGTTACCGCACTAGCTTGCCTGACGTAGCTACGAAACCTGCTGACGCGGCTTTGGGCCAGGTGCTGTCTGGCCTCCGCAAAAGCGTCGTAGTAGCGCTGGACGCAACGCTCGGGGTTCGCCCGGTCGCGCACCAAGCTCTCGGCGTCTTGCGCCATTTGCTGGCGACGCGCCTTGTCGCACAGCAGCGTGATCACCGCCTTGGCGAAGCGCCAGTTGGCCGCGCGCTCGCCGGCATGGGTATCGACGAGCACGCCGGTCACGCCGTCGACGATTTGCTGCGAGACCCCCATGCCGTCGGCCAAGGCCACGGCGGGCAGCCCGCACCACAGGGCTTCGCTGACGACCTGCCCATAGGTTTCGCTCAGCGAGGTGTACACGAACAAGTCGGCGTGGCGGTAAAAGCCGGGGATCTGCTGCAGCGGTCGTTCCCCGAGGAAGAAGGTCTTGTCGGAGACGTCGAACCGCCGCGTCAGCTCCACGAAGGAGTCGTAGTCCGGACCGTCGCCAACCAGCGTCAATGTCGCGTCCGGGATGGCCGGCAGGATCAGGCGCGCGAAGATCTCCAAGAGGCGCGCGACTTCCTTCTCGCGGGTCATTCGACAGACCACGAGCAGGCGCGTGCCGCGTTTGGCAGCGGCGGGGAACGGATCGTGATCGAAGCCGCGGTCGAAGATCTTCGGATCGACGCTGCGCGGAATGACGGAAATGGGCACTCGCACGCCCCGCTCCTCCCAGTACTTCTTCAGCCCGTCGGAGAGCACGATGAGCCCGTCGCCCTGATTGTACAGGCCCGCCTGGTGGCGCTCGACGACTCGCACCATCTTTTCGAAGAAGCGCTGCACGCTCTTCACCTGGTACAGGCGATCGGGCAGGATGACGTTGTAGACGCTGGGCAGGTGCACGGTGTTGACCGCCAGCGCCGGGACATCCCGCGCGGTGCGCAGCCACAGGCCGGCCTCGAGCAGCTCCGAGCAGGTTTGCCCAAGAGTCACGTCCAGGTTGCGATCGGCGAGCGCCTGCAGACCCGTCCGCGTGGGGATGGCCATGCGAACCCCGGGGTGGTTCTTCAGCGGAAGGCTCTTGAGGCAGACGCAGTTGTCGGGCAATTCGGCCGGGGCAGTGTCAGGGTCTTCCGGTCCAATGACGGTGACCTCATGTCCTCGGGCATGGAACTCGCGATACAGAAACTGCGAGGCGAACGACGAGCCGTTCGCATAAGGAATTCGCACGTAGTCGTTCAAGATACCAATGCGTCGAGGAAAGCCATCTGCCGCAGTGGAGTTTACTTTGCTGGTTTTACCGGCTAACTGATTCATGACAATGAAGATTGTTGACTTATGTGAGTTCTATTCGGAGCGAGGGGGAGGGGTGCGCTCATACTTGACGCGTCAGGGAAAGGCAGCCCGCGAGCGTGGTCACGAGCTGATCGTCGTTGCGCCCGGAGCCACCGATGCGGTCGAAGTGGGCGAGGGCGGCAGGGTCATCCGCTATCGGGCGCCGCGCATGCCGTACGACCCGACCTACCACGTTCCGTGGCGGCTGGACGTCATGCGGCGGGTGGTGAAGGACGAAGCCCCCGATGTGGTCCAGGTTTCCAGCCCGTACCTGCCCGCGTGGGCTGCGCGCCGGCTCGGCAAGGCACACTCTCAGGGCAAGGGCCCGGTCACCGTGTACTTCTACCATTCGGATCCCATCGGCTGTTACGTGCGACCGGTGCTGCAACGCTGGCTTCCCGGACGAATGGCGGCCCGGGCGGAGCATGCCGTCTGGGGCTGGCAGCGCGCAGTCTGCGCTTGGTCGGACGTTACGGTGGTCGCGGGGCATTGGCTGGAGCAGCTCCTTAAGCAACAAGGCTGCCAACGTGTAGTGACTGTTCCTTTCGGCATCAACCGCGCGGATCTCGGGCCTGGCCGCTTCGACTCGGAGCTGCGGGGCCGTCTGCTAGGCCGGTTCGAGTCGGACCCCCAGGCAAAGCTTTTGCTGATCACCGGCCGCTTGGCCGCTGACAAGCGGCAGGCCGAGCTGGTGCGAGCACTGCTGGTGCTTGCGCAACGCCGCGCCATTGGGCTGGTGTGCCTGGGAGATGGTCCCGAGAGGGGACGGCTCGAACGACTGGCACGCGGCCTGCCCCAGGCGACGTTCTTGTCGTTCACGAAGGACCGTTCGGAATACGCTAGGATTCTCGCCAGCGTGGACGCTCTCGTTCATGCGTCGCGCTGCGAAACCTTCGGCTTCGTCATTGCGGAAACATTGAGCTCGGGCACCCCAGTGGTGGTTCCTGACGCTGGAGGAGCGGCGCCGCTGGTGACGCCCGAGTGTGCGGAGATCTATCCGGCACGCTCGGGTCCGCCCGAGATTGCCGAGCACATCGATCGCCTACTGAAGCGACCTCGAGAGGCTCTGTCCAAGGCAGCCGTCGAGGCCGGTCGGGCGATTCATTCGGTGGATCAGCACTTCGATGCCCTCTTCGAGCTATACGGTCGCCTGAGCCAGGCACCTGATCCGCGCGCCGCGGGAGTGTAGCGAATCGGATACGGGTGTGGTGCTGCAGCAACGGTGAAGTCAAAGGTGCGTGAATGAGAGTCACGGGAAAGAATTGCAATAATATTAAAATAAGGAACCTGGCAGTCGTGCGGGCGTACCCCCTGGCCGCCCGTCCGATACCGAAACGACCCCTGGGTGTGTGCGACGCCCGCGGGCGCCATGGGGACGTTCACCTTGGGTGAGGCGAAGACGAGAAATCGCCTCGACCGAGCTCTCGAGGCCTACACCCGCTGGGCCGTGAAGCATCCCTGGCCCGTGCTGATTGTGGCCTTTGTCGTGCTCGCGAGCGCATGGAGCCTAGCCACGACGCTGCGTGTACGGGGGGACTTCGTGAGGTTGTTGCCGAGCGGAAGCCCTACAGCCGAACGTTTTTCGTCCACGCTCGAGCGCAAGGGAGGAGGCTCCTCGACGCTGTTGGTGCTGATCGACTCGCCGGACCCACGCGCCAATCAGCGCTTCGTCGACGCTCTGCAAAAACGCATGGAAAAGCTGCCAAGCGGCATGCTCGAGTCCGTTCAGAAGGGGCCTGGCGCGGAGCGACAGTACTTCGAGAAATGGCGGTGGGTCTTCGCGAGTCGCCGAGACTTGCTGCTCATCGAGTGTGAGATTCGCCGTGAACGAGAACGCCAGTCACCCTTCCATCTCGATCTGGACGAAGGAAGCTGTGAAGACGACGTTACGGCCGAACTCGGCACCGACACTGCCTCCAAGGAGGCTAGCGCGGAACCCTCGGAAGAAGATGTTTCGGAAGCGGAGGCTTCGGAACGAGCCCACGAAGCCGATCTGCCGCCTCTGCAACGCCTGCGGCATCGTATCGAACGCGAACGAAAGAAGCTCGATCGCTTTCCCAGCGGATACTTCCGAAACGACAGCGGGACTTTGTATGCGGTAGTGCTGCGCGCTTCGTCCGCCGGAATGGGCGAGTTCGGCGCAGACGATTTGTTCAAGCGGGTGCAGGACGAAGTGGCTGCGCTCGACGTTCAGTCGTTTCATCCGAAGGCGGTCGTGGGGTTCGCGGGTGACATCCCCAATTCAATCGTCGAGCGTCAGGCCCTCATCGAGGACATCACGATCGTTTCGAGCGTGGCGGTCGTCCTGATCCTCCTCTCGATCTTGATTTACTTTCGCTCGGGCTGGGTGCTGCTGCACATCGGTTTCGCCGTTGCCACTGGGTGCGGCGTGGCGTTCGGAGTGGCAGCGCTTGCCTTCGGCTACCTCAACGCGGCCACGAGCTTTCTCGGGTCGATCATTCTGGGCAATGGCATCAACGACTCCATCGTCTACCTGGGCCGCTACCGCGAACGGCGCGCCCATGGCGAGAGTGTGGAGGACGCCTTGGTGGAGGCCGCCACCAGCTGCCGGCGCGGTACCTGGCTCGCCTCGGTGGCGGCGAGCGGTGCCTACGCCGCACTGATGGTGACGAGTTTTCGCGGCTTCAGCGAATTCGGCCTGATCGGCGGTGTGGGTATGGTGACCTGCTGGTTTGCGACCTTCGGGTTCTGCCCGGCCTCGGTCACGCTCGTGGAACGCTTCCGAAAGCGCAAGGCCGAGCATGCCGGCGCGGTCACGCTCCCGAAACCGAAATTCTCTCCGGTCCTGGTGAGCGCCGTGGCGCGCTTCGCGCTCCGCTTTCCGCGTGTTGTGCTGGCTCTGGCTCTGGCTCTGGTCGTGATCGCGGCCCTACCGCTCAAGGGTTACTTGCAGGATCCATGGGAGTACAACTTCTCGAACCTGCGCAGCAAGCGCAGCTATCACAAGGGCGCGGGCCACTGGAGCAGTCGCGCGGACAAGATCTTCAAGAGCCGGGGGTCGCCGGTATTGCTCCTGGCCGACTCGATGGGACAAGCGAGCAAGGTGGCCGATCGAGTGGTCGAGCAGGACCAGAAACTCACGCATGGTCGCTGGGTGCAGCGGGTGGTCACCGTGTACGACCGCTTGGGTGGACGTCCCGAGCTGGTCAAGGAAAAGCTCGCCATCTTGGCGAGGATCCGCAGCGAGATCGACAAGGCGCTGCCAAGGTTGAGCGGCGCGGACAAGAAGTTCGCCGAAGACTGGCGACCGCCAGAAGACTTTCGTGCTCCCACGCCGCGCGATCTGCCGCCGCTCGTGCGCGCGCAGTTTTCGGAAAAGGACGGCACCCTGGGCACGCCCGTCTATGTGTATCTGAACCCCAAGCTCTCGCAGAGCCGGGGCGAGAACCTACTTCAGATTGCGGACATGCTCGAGAGCGTGAGCGTCGGCGGACATGTGGTTCCCAATGCCAGCCGGGCCACGGTGTTCGCAGAAATGATTCGCTCCATGGAGCGGGATGCGCCACGCGCCACGGCGGCCGCGCTGACGATCGTTACGATCGTGTCACTTTTGGCGACGCACGCGCTGCGTCCCGCCATCGCAGTACTGGGGTCGCTCCTGGTGGGCGTCTGGCTTACGGTAGGGGCGGCCGCCTGGTTCGATGTCAGACTCAATTTTCTGAACTTCGTTGCTCTACCGCTGACGTTCGGTATCGGCATCGAATACGCGATCAACTTGTACGATAGAATCCGGCTCTACGGAGGGGACATAGCACGCGGTGTGGCCTCGGCTGGCGGGGCCGTGGGCTTGTGCAGTCTGACCACGATTCTGGGCTATGGGTCGCTGCTTTTCGCAGACAATCAGGCCCTGCAAAGTTTCGGAAAGTATGCAGTGTTTGGCGAAGTCAGTTGCATGCTCACCGCGCTCGTGATTATGCCCACTACGCTGAACCTTTATTTGAAACGTCGCCCGAAACCCGAGAGCCCAGAGTAGCGTACCGTCGTGGTGGTTGAGCCTTGTGCAGAAGATCGGTATAGCGCCCGCTAGCGCCCCATGAGCCACTTCATTCGTCGAGCGAGCTTCGCCAGCGTGCAGGGGGGTGAGCGCTCTGGCACATCGGGTCGAGCCACGGTTCAGGCCACCGGGTTACGCTGGCCGCGTCTGGCATTCGGACGGCTTAGCTGCGCAGCGTGCCTCTGCCTGACGTCGGCCTCGGCGCTTGCCCAGCAGCGGCCCCTCGAACCAGCGCCTGGCTGGAGGGCGCTGCCGGCCTCCAGCGAGCCGGGCCTTGGCTCGAGCGAGCGCGCGGCGCTGGCCAAGTCAGGGGTGTCGCTCACGCCCGAGCAGCAGCCCTACGCGCTGGTCCCCCCATTACCTCCCCTCGAGCTGACGCGCGAGCCGAACGTCCCACCGAGTGAACCGGCGCTGGGCGCAGGTCGCTACTACCAGCTCGAGCCGGGCCGTACGCCTCCTGTCAACAAGCCGCTCTTCTCGAAAGAGGTGGGGCTCGGGATCATCGCGGGTATCTACGGAGTGGTTTACACATGGACCTATTTCGCCTGGTACAAGAACCGCGCGACTACGGAGGACATCGTGTTCGAAGACGAGGGGCTCTTCGGACCCGACACCTACGCGGGAGGCAATGACAAGCTGGGTCACGCCTGGGGCAACTACATCATCAACCGCTGGACAGCGAACGTGCTTGCCACGGGAGGCTGGGGGCCAGGGGAGCGTTCGCTGATCTCGACGAGCACGACCATGGCTTTTTTCACGATGATCGAGCTGAAGGACGGCTATCACAAAGGTTTCGGCTTTTCCTGGTGGGACATGGCGGCCAATACCGTGGGCAACGGGCTGGCCGTTGCCATGAACCTGTCGCCGCGTCTGGACGACATGTTCGACTTCAAGGTCTATTACTTGCCGACTCGCTCCTACCTCAGGTCGCTCACTCAGCGAGGCGTCGTGGATGCCGGAGAGGACTACTCGGGTCAGCTATTCACACTCACCTATCACTTGACCTCCAGCGATGCGGTGAAGCGCGCGCCCGCCTTGCAGTGGCTGCGTTTCCTCGACGTATACCTGGGTTTTCAATCGAAGAACTACTTGCCGAAGCCGGTCAGTCCGAACACCGATCGTCTGCAGGAGCTGTCCTTCGGAGTTGCGCTCAACGTGCAGCACCTGCTCGACGTCGCCTACGACTGGTACGAAAGGCCCCGCGGTCACGTACACAGTTCGCTGCGCTTCTTCCTGGAAGGCTTCGGCATCCCCTATACCAACCAGTACTTGATCAAGTACCAGAAAAACAACGGGCCCGCCCCCCCCGACCCCGAGTCGGAATAATCCATTGGTTTTGGGCCGATGCCGCCCGACAACCCAGCCTCTCCCATCGTTCTGCAGTGAGTCTGCCTTGCTGCAGTGGAGCAGTCCGCACTAAGTTCGAGGCGCAATGCTGGTCTACGTGACGGTAGCCTTTTCGATCTGGATGCTCATCGACGCCATTCGGCGCAGTGCACCCGGCTACTGGATACTCGTCATCATTTTCGTTCCCTTTGGCGGCTTGGTCTATTTCTTCGTGGTCAAGCTCAAGGATTATCGGCCGGCTCTTCGGCGACTCTTTCAGCAGCGTTCCAGATCCATCGAGGAGTTGATGGCGCGCTACGAGGCAACGCCGAGCCAGACCAACCAGCTAGCGCTGGCCACCGCCTTCTACGATGCCGAGCGATTCGATCAGGCGGCCAGCCTGTTCGCGGACGTTCTGGACAAGCACCCTGGGGAGCAGGGGGCGCTCTGGGGCCTGGCTCGCGTTAGACGCTCGCAGGACAATCCGGCCGAGAGTCTGCGCTTGTACGAGAAGCTCATCCAACTCGATCCGCGTCATGGAGACTTCGCCGTTGCCCTCGAATACGCGGAGACCCTGTGGGACGAGGGCAGGTCGGCGCGAGCGCTCGAGGTGCTCGAGGACATCGCCGACGAGAGTCAGCGCATGAACCATCGGCTCGCCTTGGCCCACTACTTGGTGAAGGCTGACCAAACGGACAAGGCGCGCGGCGTGCTGCAGCGCGCGCTCAAAGAGCACGAGGCCAGTCCACCATGGCTACAGAAAAAGGAGCGCCACTGGGTCAACGCCGCCCACGACCTGCTCCGCAAGCTGGAGTCGTCGTCCTCGGCCTCGAGCCCCGTGGAGGGGGAGCACTGATCGACCAGCCCACGCTGGCAGGCCCGAGCTCGCCCGGTCGGGCCCGCCCTTCGCCCCGCTTCGGAGAACGCGCAGGTCAGCTCTCGCAGACGAAAAGCGTTGCGGTCAGCGGGGGCAAGACCTGCTTGATCGCTCCGCCGCTGATTGTCAGCGTCGGTCCGGCTTTGATCTTTGGGGCGCTGCCGTCGAGCACGAAGGTCTTCGCTTGCTTGTACGGGCCGACCTGAATGACTCCCTGAAAGCGCTTCTGCTGGTCCTTGTTGATGACGATGACCGTGAGCTCCTTGGGGTTCGTAGAGCTCTTCGCCGCATAGACCGACGCGACGGCGTTGTCGGGGACATCGGTCGCCACCGAGACGTCCCCGAACTTGCCGCCCTTGCCGTCGTAGTTGCGAAAGAGCTTGAAGGCCTGGGCCACATAGGGAGGCAAGTCGCCTACGCCGGCGCCGTTGCCCCAATAGTTGGCCAGGTACACGCCCTCGCGGCCGAAGATGCCCAGCACGTCCACCTGTGCGAGCCCCCCGGAGACATGGTTCGTGCCTCCGTAGTTGTACTCCGTGATCGATAGCTCCGTGCCTGGGTAGCGCTTGGCGATGATTTCCTTCAGGTAAGGGATGAGCCGAATCGGCGCATCGGTCTGGTCGACAATCCAGCTGCGCTCCGTGTATTCGGGGTCCCAGAGGCTGCGTGGCGCCTGAAGCCTGGCATCGATGGTCTTGTTAGACGCATCGTCTTCCGTGATGCGTTTGCTTCCCCGCGCCTCGGGGTACCAGTGGACGTCGAGCGCGTGGATCAAGCGCTTGCCATTGCGCTTCTCCAGCTTCTTCATCATGGCCAGGTAGTAGTCCACGAAGCGCCCATAGACCTGGTTGTACTTCTCGTAGTCTCCCGCGCTTGCCAGCTGATTGAAGGAGCTCCACCCGAACAGCACGCCTCCTAGGACGAAGGCACTCGGGTCTTGGCTCAAGATGGCGTTCGCGGTCGCCTCGCTCAGTTGCACCACCTCTTCGTAGGTAGCCGGCTTTTCGTGGACGCGTGGGTGCGTCGAATTCCAGAGAGCAGGCTCGTTGTCCAGCGAGTAGAACTTCACGCCGCCTTCGGAGGCTTTGCCGAACTTTTCGACCAAGAGCTTGACGAACTCGTCCTCGTAGACGGCGCCGTCCTTCGTATTGGGAGGCAAGCTCAGCTCCCCGTTCTTCTTCGGATAGTTACGCAAGAAGCGCGAGCTGGGGGCGGCTTCGTCCTCCTTGACGGGACCATCGGGGTCCGCCGAGACGTAAGCTTGCATGGGGATCTCGACGACGGTTTCGGCGCCAGCCGCCTTGTTCTCTTTGACGAACTCGACGAACTGCGCGCCTGGTTCGTCACAGGTTTTGTAGTTCATCACCTCGCACGGCCACTTATCGTTTTGGTGGTGGTAGTCCTTGCCCGCGTTGGAAGCGTTGATCTCCCAATTGTAGACGGACCCACGATTGCCTCCGTTGCGCCTGACCGTGGCTCCTGTTTCGTCGAGGTTCTGTGAATTGAGCCCGTAGACGAAGGGGCTGATCTTGCCGAGCTCTTTGGCTGGTTCGACCTTCAGCTCGAGTGGCCCGGCGTCGACCACGGGCAGCGCCACGGCCACTACCGACTTCTTCGCCAGCAACCTGTCCTTGCCCTCTGTGGTAGGCAGGCGCGCAATCGAAACCGTATCCTTGAAGTTCTGAACCGTGACCCCTGCCACCTGGATGGTTTCCGGCTCGTAGCCGAGTCGGAAGATGGCCTGGGCCTCACCCGGAGCATAGGAGCTCGCAGCGATGAAGCGCACCTGAACCTTGCGCCATTCAGTGGTCAAGGGCACCGGGTAGCTCACCGACTTGGTGTAGGGCTCCGAAGCCTGCTCGAACACGAATTCGGTTTCGCCGCCCCCGCTTTCCTGTTCTTTCTCGACGCGAGCGAAGAAGGTGGCCAGCATCACGTCGCCCTTGTCGACCGGAGTCGCAGTCTTGGCCTGGACCTGAACCGTCCAGGCGGACCCACTCTCTTCCTTGATGTCCGCGCGCAGCGCCTGGGCGAAGGTCTGGCCTTCTACTGGGACGGTCTGTACCTCTACCTTTTCCTTCGCCCCTTGCACCTGGAAGGCGGCCACTCCACGGTCCGCCAACACATCGGTGGCTGCGGGCAGCGGCTCGTCGGCGGCAGGCTCGACGGCGCCCTGCACCATTTCGGCAGGTGCCCCTTCGCGCCGGATACACGAGGTGCCCACGGCGGAAGCCAGCAGAAAGAATGCGAAGAGCTTGATGGAGCTAGAGGTGAGCAGCTTCGGATGCGCCATGGGGCGGGGATGCTAGCCGCCGCTCCGGCATTCGTCGAGGTTTGGTCACCGTGGCAACTCTTGCCTACGGTGATTCTGCTCGAGACCGGAGGCGCGATCGGTTTTGGAATCGGTTGCAAGTCATTGGGCGAGCGCGATCCGCTCACGCGCGCGCTTGCCCAATGACTGCGCGCTCTGACTAGAGCTTTGCGTTCATTGGATCGTACTCGCTGCTCTTGAACGACTTGAGTTTCTTCTTTGGAGCCGACCTGGCCTTGCGCGGTGCAGGAGCGTGGTGGCGTGGGGCGGGACTTGCTTTCGAGGGCGCGGTCTTGGTCGCGTCCTGTTTCGCATCCTGTTTCGCTTCGTTGGGCTCTCGCGCATGGTCGCTCGCCGACGCGCTGTTGCTGTCGTTGGTCGACGAGTCGTCTGCCTGTGTCGAGCCGTTTTCCGAGGCGTCCGAGACAACCGTGCTGTTCGCCTCTCCGCTAGCATCGCTTACGGCAGGCGGTGGATTCAGCATGGCACTGAGCTGTGAGACCGAGCGCGTGGTTCCAAAGCCGGGGCTGCCAAAGGCTGACTCGATCTCTTCGTAAGCATCTACGCTGCCGGCTGACTCCGCCATCGGCCTCAGGAGGTCGTTGCGGTAGAGAGTGAGCAGGAGGCCGGCCGCGATGGCGACGCCCATCAAGACCTTCCCGCCCCTACCGCTTTGCCGAGGTCGGAACGACGGGATGTCGCTCATGGTGATCGGACGCAGACTCTCGGGCGAGTAAAAGTCCGGCGTCGGCATTGCTGGGGCAGGTGGAGGAGAGGCCGAGGAAGCGTTCGTCGCGGGCGGGGGATACGCCGAGGGAGCGTTCGTCGTGGGTGGGGGATACGCCGAGGGAGCGTTCAGCGCGGGTGGGGGCGCGCTGATGGCCGGGGGCGGCGTAATGGTGTGCTGCCGAGGCGCCACATATTGAGCGGCCGCCGGTACGGCCGGTTCAGGGATCAGCTCGGGCTCGATCTCCATCACCTCCTCGTCCTCGTCATCCTCGATCCCAGCCACCACCGAGAGCGGAAGTGCCTTGGGCATGCCGGGCTGCCAGACGAGCGTGGACGCTGAGATAAGGTCCAGCCGAAACATGTCGTCGAGCTGCTCTAGGGTGACGGTTTTTACATCCCCAGGTTCAATCTGTACGTGCCACATCTCTTCGCTCATGCGGGCCTCCAGCTTTGTGTTCAAGGAGCGGGACGGCAAATTTAGCACGTAAAGACCGTCTGCCACCTTCCATCTACAACCCGTATGGACTGGGTGGAACGTTGTGCTCTCCGCATATTTTCATGCCACTACACCACTCAGTGGTGGAAAATGGCGAGCCCTGCGACTAAATCCTGAATCAGGCATGGGGAAAAACCCCTGGGAAGATCCCGATCACGAAGTTGCTGCATTGGCGGCAACCATGCGAACCAAAAGTCCCAATCGCTGGCTTCGAATAGCGGTTGGCCTGTTGGTGGTCGCAGTGCTGACGTTTGTCGCCGCGTACTACGTGCCGCTGTTTCGTGCGCACGACGCGTTGCGCGACGACTTCCAGCAATTGAGTGAACGCCGTAGGGTGCTCGACGAGACCTTGAAGAACAAGGAACGCGAACTCGAGCACACCAAGGAAGAAAAAGCCGCTTTACAAGCCAAGATCGACCAACGCGCAGCTGCCGAACAAGCCGTGACCGAGCGGCTGGAGAAGCTGGAGACTTCGATCTCGTCCTCCTTGAGAGCTCAACAGACCAGAGGGCTGGCGGCTTCATCGGTCGAGGACGGGCAAGTCCGCATCTCCTTGGCGAACAACCTCGTCTTTTCTCCGCACACGCTGACGATCGGTTCGAGAGGGACCAGCGTGTTGTGCGATGCGGTCAGCGAGGTCAAAGGGGGATCCATTCGCGTCACC
The DNA here is from genome assembly GCA_963809955.1 of uncultured delta proteobacterium. Taxonomy (GTDB): domain Bacteria; phylum Myxococcota_A; class Polyangia; order Polyangiales; family Polyangiaceae; genus JAICQQ01. Next base: position 496,320 of record CAWELQ010000017.1, on the reverse strand, counting down.
TCGGTGACTAGCCCGGACGAGCCCCCCTCGGTCCAGTTGCGGTCGAAGTATTCGACCCCTCGGGAGCTGAGTGCTGCCAGGGCGGCTGCCGTGAGCAACCGGATAGAGCAGTCCTGCAAGGTTCCCGCGGAGAGGCTCGAGGCGGTCGCGCTCGTGCAAGACGGAAAGGGCAAGATTTCCGGGGTCAAGTTGCCCGCCGTCCTGTTGGAACTGTCGCCGCCCGAAAAGTAGCTCCTGCACGGTTCGCGGCTGAACGTCCGCTCCACACAACCAGGACCGCGCCGCGAGGTCTTCCCGCAGGTCGTGCGTTTCGGCCGAGTGTTTAGTCGTGGTAGATTAAATCGTTGACAGGGCTCGATTCTGCAAGTGACCCCGAATCGGAATCCGTTCCGCCCGCCAAGGGTGCGCCGCCGATTCGCGCTCCGGCGCAAGAACCCGAGTGCGCGCTGGCCGCGGCGCGCGCTGAAACGTTGCGCAGGCACCTGGTTCCGGTGTGCCTTGCCAATGTCGTGGCAGCGTCGGTTCTGCTCTGGGCAACGCTCGATCAGGTGAGTCGCCCTGTTGGTCTTGTCTGGTGTGGCGTGGTCGGGCTCGTGGCTATCCTACGACTCGTCGTGCTGCGAAACGTTCCCGCGGCACCGAGTGCCGTCAAGGACTGGTTGTTTCGTTACGGCCTCTTCGTCTTGGCGAGCGGGTTAGCCTGGGGTGCGTCGGCGTGGGTTCTGTTCGCTGCGGGTTCGATTCTGCACCAGCTGCTACTGGTTTTCGTCTTGGGCGGGCTCTCGTCGGGGTCCGCAGCAACACTCGGGTGCTACCTTCCGCTCTACCTGCTGTGGGTGGTGCCCGCCTTCGCGCCGGTCACGCTGCGTTTGGCCTCGCAGGCGGATCCCATCCATGCAGCCATGGCGAGCACCTGCACATTGTACGTTCTCGCCATGGGGCTGGTGGCCAGAAATACCCAACAGGCATTTCGCAGCAATGTCGCTTTGCGCTTCGAGAAGCAGGAACTGCTCGAAACACTGATGTCGGCTCGCTCCGAGTTGGAGCTCGCCAATTCAGAGCTGGATGCGCGCGTTCGTGCCAAGACGCGCGAGCTCGAGGACGCGGAGCGGGCCCGCGAAAGAGTGGAGCGCGAGCGGCGCCACGCACAGAAGTTGGAGGCGATAGGACGCCTCACGGGTGGCGTCGCCCATGACTTCAACAATCTGCTTACGGTCGTGCTCAACGCATTGCCTCAAGTTCGCGGGAAGATCGTCGCGGATCCTCGGGTCGAGGAGCTATTGCGAGACGCTCAGTCCTCCGCCCAGAAGGGGGCTCGGCTGACCAACAGCCTTCTTGCGTTCTCGCGCTCCCAGCTGCTTCGTCCGGTCAGCGTCGACGTGGGCCCTTTGCTTTCGGAGATGCGCCAGCATCTTTTGCCGCCCGCCATCGGCCAGCGAGTGACCGTCGAGGTCGATTGCGCGGAGGACCTGTGGCCGGTGTTGGTGGACGCCGATCAGTTTCGAACGGCCGTACTCAACCTGGCCGTGAACGCGAAGGACGCGATGCCCGGCGGCGGTGTCTTTCGTCTGGGTGCCTGGAATCGGAAGGCTGGGGACGCGCCCTCCACGCTGCACGGGGACGCCGTCGAGCTGGTGTTCGAAGACACCGGCTCGGGGATGAGTCCTGAGATACTCGAGCATGCGTTCGAGCCGTTCTTCACCACCAAAGGCGTTGGCGAGGCGAGCGGGCTCGGGCTCAGCATGGTTTACGGTTTCGCTCGTCAGTCTCGGGGCGATGCGCGCCTGACCTCGGAACCGGGCAAAGGTACCCGGGTGACCCTGTGGCTGCCGCGATCGTCCGAGCCCGTCCAAGCGGCAACGCCAGGTCCGAATTGCACGAGTTCGAGTCAACGGGGCAACGGAGAGTACATTCTCTTGGTGGAGGACGAGCCCGAACTGCGCCGGGTGGTGTCTCGATTGCTCACCTCCCTCGGTTATCAGGTTCACCACGTGCCCGACGGGGATCACGCGCTCGCATGGCTTCGAGAGGGCCAACACTCCGTGGACCTGGTGCTCAGCGATGTCATGATGCCGGGCAAGCTGGACGGCTTCGGATTGATCCGGGCGGCGCGCAAGCTGCGTCCCGAGCTCCCCGTCCTGCTGGTTTCCGGCTATCCGGGCGCCGGCGACGGCCCCGCCGCAGACGCCATCCATGAACCCGGCGTGCTCTTCGTCAAAAAGCCATTCCAGCCTGAAGACCTGGCCAGCGCCGTCAAGCGCCTGCTCTCGGCGCGGAGCTGACGCGCCGAGAGGCTCGGCGCCGGCCGCGACCATGCGCTGGCTAGCGGACGCAGCGCGCCCAGGAGGGGCCGAAACTGTTCCAGGCAGCGGCGCCGGTGTTGGTCCCCGTGAAGCCGTCGTCGAAGTTGAGACCCCAGGCGGCGGAGCCTCGCTGGGGGGTGGCCCAGTACCAGTTGTTGCTACGAGACCCGTAGTGAGTGTTCGGGAACATCTCCTCGTTGATGGCCGGCGCGACGGTTGCCTCATCGACCAGGCTGGCCAGCTCTCGGATCGAGGGGAGGCGCCAGGCATGGCCGTTGAGGTTCAGCGTGGCGCAGTAGTCCATGGCTTCTTGCCAGCTGAGCATGTCGTCGCTGTCGCCGCTCTGCCAGATCAGCCCCGTGTAGTTGTCCTGAACCTCGCCTTCGGCCAGCACGGTGTACTGATCGGGAGGGGCTACCGCGGGTTCGCTGGGTGCTTCGCCGCTGCCCCCGCCGCGCACGCAGCGTACGGGCGTCGTGTTCGCCTTGGAGTAGGCGTTGCTCACGATGCCATCGCCCATGTTGAACGCCCAGGCGTAGTCGTTGCCCTGGCCGGCGCCTGTCTGCGTGATCGTGAGTATCCAGTCCGAACCGCTGTGGTGGAACCCACCGTTCGCGCCCGGGAATGCCTCGCGAGACCAGCCGGTGTGGGCGTCGGAGTGGTCGAGCACGGAGGTGATCTCGATGCGGGTGGGCATGCGCCAGTCGTCGTGGCCAGCGAGTGAGAGATCGCTGCAGTACTGACCGGCGCCCTCGAAGGTAAATGTCTCAGCGGGCTGCTCGCTCTGCCACATCAGCTGGGTCAGATCGTCGGTTACGGTGCCGTCGCCATTGTCGGTATAGCTGGCTTCGTTGGGCAATCCGCTGCCCGGCATGTTGGGCATCGGCCAGCACGCCCACTTGTGGCTGCCGCAACCCGGGTCGGCCGTTGTGCCCGTCCCACCGGTCGACGAGCCCGCGCTCGTACCGCCCGAGTCCGAGCTCGTGCCAGCTCCGCCGCTGGTGGTACGGGTGCTGCTCGCTCCGCTCGTCGTGCTGCCGGCGCCGCCCGCCGAGCTTGCGCTGTTTACATAGTTTCCACTGGTCATCGTGGCTGCCGTTGCCCCGGCGTTGGTCGAACCGTTCGTCGTCGCGGCGGTCGAGCTACCGCTGGCCGAACTAGCGGCGGTCGTCGCCGTCGTGGTGCTCGCCGAAGCGGTGTGGCTGGCGTCGCCCGTGACACCCGACTGACTGGAGGAAGGCGTACTCTCCCCGCAGGCCCAGAGGAGGGTAAGCACCGTGAAGCCAAGAAATGCCAAGTACTGCGAACGATGCATGGTCACGACCCAGGGGCGCGAGAGGTGGCGTCAGACGCTGGCCCTTCAAGGAGACGAATGTGTATGAGAGCGAGAAACTTGCCTCCGAATCGGGCATCCCGACGATCACGCGCTCGAGCACGAGGAAGGTTCAATATTCCAAATGGGGGGCCTGTTCGCCGTGTGGCTCGAACTCGGCAATTCCTGGCCGCGCTTTGCTCTCTCGTGTTCGCCTGTGCTCCGCTGAACGGAGGCGTGGGGTTAGCAGGACTGGCGTGCGAAGTCGTGCAGGGCACGATTCTTCAGAGAATACTCAGTAGCGCCAGCGAGCGGCCACCGAGCTGATACTCGTCGCCGACCGCATACTGGCGTTCTGGCGCCTCGACGCCATGCGTGGTGTCCACCAACAGACGCCAGCGCTCGTGGGATCCGCACGGGGGAACCTTGAAGGAAATGGTCTCGTGATGCGCGTTGATCATGACCAAAAGTGGTTGGTCTTTGATGAGCGCCCCATCCTCGCTCCACTCGCGCATGGCTTCGCCGTTGAGCAGCATGCCCAGGCAACGCACGTAACCCACCGTCCAGCGGTGATCGCTCATTTCATCGCCATTGGGTTGCAGCCAGACGATGTCGCGAATATCGGCGCCATGCACACGCCGTCCGAAGAAGAAGCGGCGCCGGCACAGTGAAGGATGCTCCTGACGAAGTTTGACCAGCAGGCGAGTGAAGTCGAGCATGTGGCGGCGGTCGTCATCGAGTGACCAATCGAGCCAGCTGAGCTCGTTGTCCTGACAGTAGGCGTTGTTGTTGCCTTCCTGGGAGCGGCAACGTTCGTCACCCGCCAGAATCATGGGAACACCTTGCGAAAGCAGCAAGGTGGCCATGAAGTTGCGCATTTGCCGCGCCCGCAGCTCCCGGACGTCGGGATCGTCCGTGGGTCCTTCTACTCCGCAGTTCCAGCTGTTGTTGTGATTGTCCCCGTCGCGATTGCCCTCTTGATTCGCTTCGTTGTGCTTGTCGTTGTAGCTGACCAAGTCGGTCAGCGTGAAGCCGTCGTGCGCGGTGACGAAGTTGATGCTGGCATAGGGACGGCGTCCGTTGTGCTCGTAGAGGTCGCTGGAGCCTGACAAGCGATAGGCGAGCTCACCCACTTGGGACTCGTCTCCCTTCCAGAAGCGCCGGACCACGTCGCGGTACTTGCCGTTCCACTCGGACCACAAGTGCGGGAACTTGCCGACCTGGTAGCCCCCTGGGCCGACGTCCCAGGGCTCGGCGATGAGCTTGACCTGGGAGATGACCGGATCCTGCGTGATGACGTCGAAGAAGGACGAGAGTCGATCGGCTTCGTGCAGACCGCGCATCAGCGCCGCAGCCAGGTCGAAGCGGAAGCCGTCCACCCGCATTTCGCTGACCCAATAGCGCAGGCTGTCCATCATCAGTTGCAGCGAGCGCGGCTCGAGCACGTTGATGGTGTTCCCGCAGCCCGTGTAGTCCATGTAGAAGCGAGGGTCTTCGGGCACCGTGCGATAGTAGACTTGGTTGTCGAAGCCGCGGTACGAAAGCGTGGGCCCGAGCTGGTTGCCTTCGGCCGTGTGATTGTAGACCACGTCGAGAATCACCTCTATTCCCGCGGCGTGCAGCGCCTTGACCATGGCCTTGAATTCCCGAACCTCGGCGCCCGGCGACGTGTCGTACTTGTAGCGCGTATTCGGAGCGAAATAGTTCAACGTGTTGTAGCCCCAGTAGTTCTTGAGACCTCGTTCCTCCAGGAATCTATCGTCGACGTGCTGGTGCACCGGCATCAACTCCACTGCGGTGACGCCCAGGGTCTTCAGGTAGTCGATGACCACATGGGACCCGAGCCCTAGATAGGTGCCGCGCATGGCTTCGGGAATGCCAGGGTGCAGCTTGGTGAACCCCTTGACGTGAAGCTCGTAGACGATGGACTTGTGCCACGGTGTGCGCGGGTGCCGGTCGTCTCCCCACGGGAATGAGTTGTCGATGACGACGCACTTGGGTACGAACCCGGCGCTGTTGTTTTCGTCGTAGCTGAGGTCCGCCTCTTCGGAGCCCAGGACGTATCCGAACAACGAATCGTCCCACTCGAGCGAGCCCGTGAGCGCCTTGGCGTAGGGGTCGATGAGCAACTTGTTGGGATTGAACCTGAGCCCGCGTTCCGGCCTGTACGGTCCGTACACGCGATAACCATAAAGCTGACCGGGAGCCAGATGAGGCACGTACAGATGCCAGATGCCGTCGGTTTGCTCCGGCAAACGGATGCGCGCCGCCGCCTCGACGGCGTCGGCCGAATCGAACAGGCAGAGCTCGACGTGGGTCGCGTGCTGAGCGAATACCGCGAAGTTGACTCCCTCGCCGTCCCAGGTGGCTCCAAGTGGGTAAGGGCGGCCGGGGCGCATGAAGGTCAGCTCGAAGTCGAGCTGTTCTTCACCGCTGTACACCAGCCCCGTATGATCCATGTCGAAGCCGTCGGGCCAGCGCGTCCGCCGGTCGTAGCGCGCGCCCCTCAGGTCAGCCTGCAGCAGATTCGCGCCGCGCAGGTCGGCACCGCGCAGGCTGGCACTCCACAGGATGGCGTTCTCGAAGTTGGCCTGCCTGAGATCCGATTCGTCCAGATCGGCGCGTGTCAGGTCGGCGTTGGCGAAGCTGGCCGAGCGCGCGTCCGCTTCACTCAAGTCGGCGCTGCGCAAGCGCGCGCCGTCCGCTCGGGCGTTGACCATGGAAACCCGAAACAAGATGGACCCATCCAACATCGCGTTCTGCAGATCGGCATGATCCAGGCACGCGCCGGTGAGATCGGCATCCGCCATCGGACTTTCGGACAAGTCCGCGCCTCGCAAGCTCGACTCGCGCAGGCTGGCCGCCTGCAGATCGGCACGCGCCAGGTTCGCGTTGGTCAGCGTGGCGCCCGACAGATCAGCGTGTGTCAGCTTGGCCTCTCTGGCTCGGATCGCATCCATATTGGCCCCGCCGAAGGTCGAGTCGGAGAGCTGTGCGCCCGTCAGATCCGCGTGCTCGAGATTGGCAGCGGCCAGGTCGACCGACGTCGGTGGCGCGTCCTCGTCTCCACCGCTGTCGGGCGCCCCCTCGGCTTCGGATTCGTTCGTCCCGCGCTCGGTTTCACTGAAGTCCGCTCCCGCCAGGTTGGCGCCTTTCAGGTTGGCGCCCGTCAGGTCGGCTCCGGCCAGATCGGCGCCTGTCAGATCGGCGCCCTCCATGTCCGGAAGGACACCCGACTCGGCCGATGTGCTGGACCCGAGAGCATGTGACACATCGCTGCGCTGTGTCGCCGGCTCTTCGGGTCGTTCTCTTGGCGCGCGCTTGGAAGACGGTGGACTGCTTGGCGCCATGGGTTACCTCTCATCGATTGCGATCGCGACGCTGCTCGGGGGGAGCAAGATCGATGCGTCGCTGAGCTCGACCTCGGGCTCGGACTTCGACAAAAGCTCCAGGTTCGCGACCTCGCCCGGAACATGTGCACGGTCCAGACTGCGCATTTCCCTCGAGAAGTTCACGAAGATGACGATACTCGAGCGCCGCAGGATCAACCAGCGTTCCGACTCGTCGAACGCGGTCCGGACGTTTTCGAGACGGTCGCTCTTGAGATCGGGCTCGCGCCGTCGGAGCGCCCAAAGCTCGCGATACCAGTCGAACAGCTCGCGGTGCGGCTCGGCATCCCGTTCCTGCCAGTCGAGCTTGCTGGCCAGGAAGGTTGCTTCGGCCTGCGGGTCTGGAATGCTCTCGGGGTCCCATCCGAATGCCGCAAATTCCCTGCGGCGGCCCTGGCGGACCGCTTCGGCGAGGTCCGCCTCGGCGTGCGAAGTGAAGTACTGAAAAGGCGTACCTGCGCCCCACTCTTCGCCCATGAACAGCATCGGCACGAACGGTGACAGCAAAGTGAGCGTCGCAGCTACCTTGAGTGCCCCCGTACTCAGTTCCGCCGCGAGCCGATCGCCCATGGCTCGATTGCCTACCTGGTCGTGGTTTTGGTTGAACACGTGAAACTGGCGTCCCTCGAGGCCGGTGGAATCGCGCCCGTAGCTATGTTGCCGATGTTCCGAATAGCGCCCGCGGTAGGCAAAGCCGAAGCGCAGAGCTTCGGCCAGATCGGAGATGCGTCCGAAGTCGGCGTAGTATCCAGTCTTCTCTTCGGTGAGCACGGTGCGCAGGGCGTGATGAAAGTCGTCGTTCCATTGGCTGGAAAGCCCGAGGCCTCCGAGCTCGCGACTCTTGACGAACCTGGGATCGTTCAGATGGCTTTCAGCGACCAGAATGAAATACTTGCCGAGCTCGACGGAGAGCGCATCGACCTCGCTCGAAAGCTGCTCGAGCACATGGGTTGCCGACTGATCGAAGATGGCGTGCACGGCGTCCAACCTGAGGCCGTCGATATGGTAGTGCCTGAGCCAGTGGAGCGCGTTGTCGCAGACGAAACGGCGCACCGGGTCGCTTCCGGGCCCGTCGAAATTGACCGCTTGACCCCAGGGGGTGACATAGCGGTCCGTGAAGTATGGACCGAATTGCCCGAGATAGTTCCCCGAAGGACCCAGGTGGTTGTAGACGACGTCGAGCAGCACGGCCAGGCCGGCGCGATGGCAGCCGTCCACCAAGCGCATCAGGCCCTGGGGGCCATCGTAGGCGGCGTGCGGTGCGAACAGCGACACGCCGTCGTAGCCCCAGCCACGGTTGCCGGGAAAAGCTGCCACGGGCATGAGCTCCACGTGAGTCACACCGAGGTCTTTCAGGTGCGGCAGGCGAGGGAGTACGCCGTCGAAGGTGCCCTCGGGGCTGAACGTGCCCACGTGCAGCTCGTAGACCAGCGCGGAAGCCAACGGTACCTGTTGGAAACTGCTGTCGCTCCACGCAAAATCTTCCAGGTTCACCCATTCGGAAGGGCCATGTACGCCTTCCGGCTGGAAGCGCGAACGCGGGTCGGGGCGAGGTGGCCCCCCGTCAATCGAAAAGGCGTAGCGGGTACCTGCGTCGAAGCGGCTCTCGTCGATCTCGAAGTGGTCCCGCTCGCCGCGCGAGAGCGGCACGCGTTCACCGCTGGGCGCGTAGACGAGCTCGAGGCTCTTGGCGTAAGGTGCCCAGACTCGGTAGTACGTCATTTTGCCTGTCCTCCCGACGCTCGCTCCAGCACTGCAGTGGGGAAGGGGCCGAGCAGCTCTCCGAGCGGCAGAGTACCGGAAAAAGTGGCCCCAGGGACGAGCACGCTCGACCAGCTGCCGGCAGGCAACTGGAGCTCGGTGTCCGCGAAGTCGGCTCCATCGCGCGCATAGAAGCGAGTCGCCACGGCCAGTACGCTGCTTCCGCGCAGGAACGCGACCACACGGTCTTGACCGCGACCTGTGGCCGCAAGCGGTTCGTAGGGGCTACCGGGATCGAAGGCGCGGGGCTGGCGGGCGCGCAGCGCGAGCAACTGCCTCAAAAAGTAGAGCTTGACCCCGCCGTCGGCACGCTTGGCCCACAGCTCGCTGGGTGTTCGCGAGCCCACGACTTCCAGCAGCCGGCGCCGCCTGCCGTAGTCGACTGGGCGGCGGTTGTCCGGATCGACCAGGCTGAAGTCCCAGAGCTCCGAACCCTGGTAGATGTCCGGAACGCCCGGACACAGCACCTTCAGCGCGAGCTGATTCAGCGAATTGGCGTAGCCCGCGTCGCTGATGGAGGCCACGAAGGCGCCCAGGTCTTCGACGAGCTCCTTGTCTTCATACACCCGCTCCAGATAGCCGCAGACGGCGTTCTCGTAGTCTTCGTTCGGGTGGTGCCAGGAGGTGTAGCGCTTCGCCTCGCGCATGGCCTTCCTGGCGAACTCGAGCACGCGTTCCTTTTCGATGGGCCAGGCTCCAACCAGGTTTTGTAGCAAGAAGTACTCGAGCGCGGGCTCGGGGACCTGGTCGAGGTGGAGCGGGGGACAGGCGGGGCGCACCGACTGCAAGCGCACCCGCCAGCGCGTGATGGCCTCTCGCCACTGTTCGGGAACCTCCGACAACACGAGGAGCCTTGCGCGAACGTCTTCGCTGCGTTTGGTGTCGTGGGTCGAGGTCGTGTTGAGCGGGCAGCTCTGGTGCGCGGAGCGACCTTGGACCCAGGCGTGGAAGTCAGCGGCGGTCTCGGCGAAGCGTTCGGGATCACCCCCCACTTCGTTGAGCGCGACCAGCCGGGCGTGGCGGTAGAACGCGGTGTCCTCCAGACCTTTGGCCATCGTGGGGCCCGTCACCTGCTGCCAGCGCATGACGAACTCGCGTTCCGCCTCACCCGGCCACTCGAGTGAGAGCAATTGTTCCAAAAATTCGAACAATCGCCCATCGAGCGTGGGATTCAGCTCGCGGGCCCCGCTAATCGCCCGTGCCAACACGTCCCGATCCGCTGGGCCAAGCCGGGTGGCTTCGGGGCGGGCGTAGCTGCGGTACACGGGGAACGCCACGCACAATTCCCGCAAGGCGTCCGAGAGCTCGACTCGCGAGAAATCGCGATAGCGTCGCTGGCTGTAGCAGATCTGCGTGAGCCGCTCGGTCAGCCGCTGCAGATCGCTGGCGAGCGCCTGCTTCAGCACCAGGCGCTTGCATTCGCGCACCAGGCGCTCGATATCGTCGAACTCCGGGTTGAGCTCGCGGTGCAACTCGCTCAACGCGGGCTCTCCGCGTGAGTCGACGAGCAGGCGCTGCACGTGATTCAAGAAGTCGTAGCCGGTGGTCCCTTCGACGGGAAACCCGGGGAGCTGCTCGTCTCCCTCCAGGATCTTCTCCACCAGAAGCCAGGCATGCGGCGCATGCTCGCGCAAGCGCGCCAGGTAGGCAGTTGGGTCGTAGAGCCCGTCAATGTGGTCGATGCGCAGACCGTCGATCGACTCGTCGCTGAGCCAGGCGAGCGGCAGCTGGTGCGTGTCGTCGAAGACTTCGTCGTCCTCCACGCGCAAGCCGACCAGGCTGTCGATATCGAAGAAGCGTCGATAGTCGAGTTCGTGATTGCCGACGCGCCAATACGCGAGCCGGTAGTTCTGATGCTCCAGAACATCGTGCAGCCGATCCGGGTCGTCATTGATCTGGACCAATACAGCGTCGACCGCTTCGGCCAGATCCTCGTGTTCCCGGAGCAGGCGTTCGAGCCAGCTTTGCAGGACTCGCTTGTCCCGATGCCTGCGGCGTCGACTTTTCTTGTCCGGTGCGGTGGGCAGGGGTAGCTCGACGAAAGCGTCGGCCACGAAGGCGAGCGCCTCGGAGCCCGCATTTCGCGCGGCGTCGCGCAGAATAGTGCCCAAAGAGCGCGGTGCCACGGGGGTTCGATGCTCGTAATATCGAATCGCGAACTGCGCGTCTTCCCGCTTCAGAACGATCTTTCCGGCTTCCAGCTCGATGCCGTACTGATCGCCCAACAGCGGCAGCAGCACTCGATCTTGCACGGCGGCCTGCCACTCCACGTCGAAGTAGCTGGAGTAGGCGCTGGCAGGGCCGTTTTCGAGCACATCGTGCCACCAGGCATTGTGGCCGCCCCGAATGGCCATGTGGTTGGGGACGATATCCAACAGTTGTCCCATGTGTCTCGCGGAGAGCGCGGCGCACAGCGAGCGGCGCCCCTGTTCCCCGCCGAGCTCTTGGTTGACCTGCGAGTGGTCGACCACATCGTAGCCGTGAGCGCTGCCCTTGGCGGCCTGCAAGTAGGGCGATGCATACAAATGGCTAATGCCCAACGACGCCAGGTAGTCGACCTGTGCGCGCGCCTTGTCGAAACCGAACTCTGGACGTAGCTGTATTCGGTAGCTTGCAACCCGGTGCACACGCATCACTTCGCTATAGCCGGTGGCTCGCGGGCTCGCTACTGGGGCAAACCTGTGCAGCGCGGACCTCAGGGTGTGCGGGCCAGCCGGCCGCGTCGGCTCGCGAAATCCGCCATTTTGCGGGTTTGGCGCAGCGTCATCGGGGTTCGAAGAGCAATCTGATCTCGAGAGCTTGTGGGGAGTTCAATGCACTCCGCTTCCCGGTGGCGCATCGTGCCTAAACCCGACTCCTGGCGGTTCACCACCGGTCCGCCCAGCCTCGAACCCAGAGCACGTCGAGGCGGGCGCTCGGGTCACGCCCCGCCCTGCAGCGACGACGGTGGGCTTCCAGAAAGCGAGACCTGCCCCGCCGTCTTCGCCGAAGGAGCAGCGCCGGGGTGGCGCACACATCCTCGACCGAAGGCCTGCTCGGCGCGAGCGCTCGCCAGAGTTCCCTGCGTCCGCCGCAAGGCGTGACCCCGTCGCAGACGTCGTCGATTGTCGAACGCTCTGGGCGCAGACAGGTGAGCCCCCCTTGCCCCCCAAGGCGGTACTTGGTGCCCCTGATCGGCTCGACCCGAAGCGTTGCGAGCTCGAACGCAGAACCTGCAGACTCTGGGAAGGGCCCTTTCGTGGCGAAAGGGTGGGGGCCTGGAAGGCCTGGCTAGCCGGGATCCACCGGCGTCTGCACCCCGTGCTCTCCGGCCATTATCTGGCTCCCGGAGAAGGTGTTCCTGGAATGGGAGCTGCACCGCCAGAGCCTCTTTGCTTGTTCAACCGCGTTCACTCGCCTGTCCGAGGTGCCTGTCCTTTAGCGCCGCGATTCCAGCTCCACTACCTGAACGACGGGCAATTCTTGCACCAGTGTTCGAGCCCGTCGTCAATTCTTGCGCGCGACTGCTGCTCGGGCGCGCGGCGTCGCGCGTTCGAGAGTCCCGTGGGGCGGAGCGTTGCCCACGTTTTCCTCGTGCCGGGCGCTGCTCGTCCGTGTGGCACGAGAGGTGCTTTCAGGAATGCCATGACTCGGTCCACTATCATGATGTCATTGTGCGCGATGACAGTTGTTCTGACCGGTGCCCTGGAGGCCGAGGCGGAAACCCTGCCATCGGACCAAGGCACCGTGGAGTCCAGTGCCCGTGGAGCGCACGAGCACGATGGCTTCTACCTGCGGTTCGGGCTCGGGTTTGGGCCGTTCAGCAATACGATTGTGTCCGACAAGACCAATGCGCGTGACGAGCGCGCCGAAGGCCAACTCACCGGTATCGCCTCCGTGGGCGAGATCATGGTCGGTGGCGCCATCGCCCCGCAATGGATCTTGGGTGGCGGGGCCTGGAGCTCGACCGTGCTCACCTCGCGCTACTCGGATCGAATCGGGGACGAGGTCCCGACGGAACTGCGCCAGTCCGACAACTTCACGCTGCTCGGGCCCTTCGGCGACTGGTACTTCACGCACGAGCCAGAGGCAGGACAGCCCGGGGCGTTTCACGCTCAGGCTGGTGCTGGGCTCGCAGTTCTGGATGGGTTCCGCACCTACCGCACTCGCGATGACGACGAACACCGGCCTGCATACGGGGGCGGGTTCATGGTCGGCATTGGATACGAATGGTGGATCGAGCCGCAATGGGGCGTGGGCGTGCTCGCGCGCATGACCGCTGCGGGCCTCGCGGGAAGCGACGCCAACCACGAGCGCTGGTACCATGGCGTGGCTGCCCTCCCCGCGTTGATGTTGACCGCCACCTACAACTGAAGGCGCGAGCAGCGAGCCCCGGCGTCTTGAAGCCACGGTTCGCTGCTAGGGTCAGCCGCGGAGCCCGCGTCAGCTTGCTCGACGAACCCGAGCGAGCGGACCTGCGCTTCGAACACGCGGGCGAGTAGCTCGCTGACTGTGGTCGGCACCGCGCCCGCTTGAACGCTAGGGCCGCGGGGGGATGCCGGGGCGTGGACATGAGAGCCGAGCGGTTCTAGCCTTCCTACTGTGCAATTGAACCGGAGGAGCTGCCCATGACCGACGAAGCCGCCTGCGACCTAGCCTCGCGCGAATGTGTCCCGTGCCGAGGGGGTGTTCCACCGCTCACTGCCGAAGAGCGCGAGCCGCTGCTCGCCGAGCTGGAAGGCTGGCAGGTCGTCGACGGGCACCACCTGTCCAAGCTCTACACCTTCGAGAACTTCGTCGAGGCCTTGGCTTTCGTCAATCGAGTAGGCGAAGTCGCCGAAGCCAACGGCCACCACCCGGACCTGTACCTGACCTGGGGTAAAGTCCGCGTCGAGATCCACACCCACAAGATCGATGGCTTGACCGAGAGCGATTTCGTGCTGGCAGCCAAGTGCGACAAGGTGCGCTAGCCAGGTTCTCCGTCAGGCTCCAGCCGAGGAGCCGCTGGACCCGAGCCCCACGACTTTCAGATTTGACGATTGGAAGCACCCGGCTGCACAATGCCGCATGCTTACCGTCGCGCCCGGCCTCCGGGCACTCGTTGTGGGTGGACTGACGGCTTCGATCATGGCTGCGTGCGGCGGCGACGACGGCTCGAGCCCCGCGGGAGACAGTGGAGACGGCGGCAGCGACTCCACCCATAGCGACTCCACCAGTGGCGACTCCACCAGCGCTGGCGGGAGCGGCGACGCGACGTCAGCTGGAGGCAGCGGCGCCTCCGGAGGCAGCGCGGGCGAGGGTGGCACAGCAGGAAGCGGTTCCGGCGGGGTGGCGAGCTGCGACAGCGGCGACACCGTAACTCTGGGCGACACCGTCTACGACGAAGCCCAGAGCAGCGATGACCCCAGCGTGTGCGACCCGCAGATCATGGCCGTCCATTACGACGACCTGACCGGGGCCGGGCCCGGCTTCAACCTGTTGCTTCACTACGACTGGGACGCGGACGGGAAAGCTTTCGACAACTTTGCCACCATCAACGTCTACGGCACCGGTGAAGGAGACTATCCGATTGGCTTCGAGAGCGGCCAGGCGAGCTTCTTTCTCTACCTGCCCGACGGCTACTGCCTGGCGTCCGAGGGCACCGTTACCCTCACCCGCGTCGGCGACACCGGCGGCGTCGTGGAAGGCACCCTGCAAATCGACGCCTTCTATTCAGAGGTCGATGCGTGCCCCGAAACGCTCGCAGGCAGCTTCCGCATGACCATCATCGACGAAAGCGCCCTCGCCGACTGACGGCGCCCCCAAGCCCACGACCCGGTTGACCGCACCCGTCCCCGCGGTCTATCACCCCCCTACACGCGCCCGTAGCTCAGCTGGATAGAGCGTCGGCCTCCGGAGCCGAAGGTCGCAGGTTCGAATCCTGCCGGGCGCGCTGGGAGAATGCTGGATTCGCGATCGGGGAAGGGGTCGCGCAAGCTGCTGCTACTCCTGCTGCTACCGGAAAGCGGTTCCTGGCCCTGTCTGGTCCCCCTCGAAGACGGGTGAGTGCCCATGGCCGCGACCCTGCCGGAACGAGCGACGGGGTCGAGAGCATAAAGAGGTCAAAAAGGCTTGGCGCTCGATTACGACGAGAATCCTCGCCGGGGCTATAAGTATGATTGGCTCCTCGAAAACAGACGAAGCCCCGGAAACCCAATCAGTGCGATTCGATAGCCTAACCAACGCGCCGCTCGAGACGCGACAGTTCCTCCGCGAGCGTCTCCGTAGGAATCTTCCCGGGCGGCTTGAGCCGTCAGGTGAACAGCGGCGCTCACGTCTTGCAGCAACAGATGAGGCCGTTCTTTCCCTGTTGCTCGAACTTCGAATCGAGTTTGAAAACGACGCGCTCACCGCACGCTCAAAGTATGAGGCTGGGTTTGCCGGCAGTGCCGGCGTGCCCGGCTTCGATGACCTCGAAGCGGCCGGGTGGTGTCGCCTTGTCTGGGGAAGACTGTTCACAGACATCGACGCGCGCCACGCACTGCGTCGAGCGCAGCCTAATCTTCGCTCCGCGCTCGAGCCTATTCTTTCAACCCGCCCGGATCGACGTTTTGTTGCGGGACCGGTCGCAGCAATGGACACGAGCCTGGCCGGAACGATCGCACAGATGGCGGCAGACCCCAAGAGCATCGTCCACATCCCGTGCCCCACCCCCTCCTGGGTCATTGCGCGCTTGTGGGACCGAGCTCCGGCTCCATCCGATCCCGTGGAACGGGTCCGTTTCTGGGTCGATCGCTGCGACCTATTGCGGGACGAGTATTTCGCGCCCTCCAGCGCTTGGGACTCGGCATCGGCGGACACGTTCGTTCAAACGGCGCTGCGGGTCATCGAGGAGCATAGCAATCTTCTGTCTTGGAATGCGTACCGAGACCGGCTGATTCAACGCGCAGCCCTGCACTCGGGTCAGCCACCTTCAGCATACGAGACGCACGTCCCCCCGGTCCCCGAGACGCTTGTTGATCGCTATCTTTGGCTCGACGACCCTGTCCCCTCTCAGAATCGAGAGCACTGAAATACGCATAGCGACATCTTTCTCCTCGTCAACTTTCTCCTTTGCGAGATCGCGAACGCGGATCGAGCCGAACCTCCACACCCTGTAGCGAGCGTCATTCTCGAGCAGGCAATGGCCCGCCCCGAGCTGTTGGAATTCATCACGCTTCGGATATGCCATTCGGAGCCAACACTCTTGGCAGATATCCTCATGAACGCTGAGTCATCCGCCTTGGGCTGCTTGCTAGTCGCGCGTTGGACTTCAAGTGGACGAGCCTGGGATCGCCGGCTAGCGGAACAGGATGACCGCGTCGCTCGAGCGACAGCGTTTGCCGACGCCATATCGATCGTGGTGCACTTTGTCAGTACGGGAGCTGGCTCTTCCGCCGAACTCGCATCTCTGCTGTCGTATTTGCATGTCGAGAAACGGCGCCGCGAGTCTGCAACGGCACAACCGCAAGTCGACGACTACATGATGTCGATTGCCTACGCCGAGGTCGCCCGACTCCCCCATCCGCCACTCGCCGCTATCGCTGGCGCATGTATCCGCAACTCTCAAGAAGGTCTTGCGTCGCAATACTTCGTCGCCGCGCTCGAGGTCATCGCGACAGGGATGCTCGTAGGCACCACGAATCCAGAACCGCTCCTGTCTGCATACATTCGATCTATCCGCTCGGGCGCCTATTCGTTGGAAACCGCGTCCCTGTCGCGTGTTGCCGCACGCACACTAGTGCAACTGGCCGCCGGTTCCGCGCAGTGGCTTGAGTTTCTCTCGCCGATCGACGTCCGTGGCTCGCTGGCTAAGGCAGACGAACCCGAGGCGAACCGCTTCGTGATCACCGATGAAGTGGCCCGCTCGCTTCGCGCGCATATCCGGACACTTTGTCGTGCGATTTGCATGTGGGAAGAGGCCGTGCAGCCCGAACTACTCGAGGCGCTAGTCAAGGCGGTTTACAGCTGCGCCATCGCACACGTTGAGAAGGGTCGCGTAGGGGGGTTCTCTGCTCGCTACGAGAGCGCCTCGTCATTCGAGCAGCCGAGCGAAGCATCAATCGCCGTAGAGCTCGGGGAAGCACTGGGCGCTCTTAGCGGGAAGCAGCGCGACACGCTCCTCGGCACAATCCTCGAAACGGATGAGCCGTGGATGCTGGCTCGCCTCCTCGAAGTCGCACCTGCCAGCGTCCGTGGCTCCATAGGTGCCCGAATCGCCGCACTCACACCGGAGACGTCGGCTGAGATCTCGTCCTTGACTGAGCTGCAGGCTCGCATCGAGGCGCTCCTCGCAGCGGGGGCCGCGGATGCCGCCGCGAGCTTCATGGCGGAAGAGAAGCGAGTGCAGACGTTCGGCAAAGTTTCAGGTCGGCGACTGGTTCGCCTTCGCTATGAGATGCGACTGATGTTGCTTCGCGAGGAGTACGACGCTCTCCTCGCCACCCGCTTGCCGACGGATCTAGAAGTCAACGAAGTGGGGGAAGCACAGGACATTCTCAGCTTCTATCGGGGATTGGCCAATTTTAAACGGCCTCAAGGTGACCTCAACTCAGCCGAATCTGCATTCGAGGGACTGCACGTCAAGCGACCGGACGTTGCGGCCTACGTGGTGAACTTGCTTGCCGTGCGCGCGCAAAAGCTCCTCGCGGGAGACATCTTTGCGCGACTTCAAGGACCAGACGTAGGCAAGGCTCGAAGTATCCTGTCGGATATCGATGACGCACGGAAGCGCATCGGCTCTTTCAGCGCCCACGAACGCGTTCTACACGAAGCCAACCGGTCGCTGATCTTCCTCGCGATCGGCGATCCCGGGCGCGCGTACCAGGCGCTTGAGGGGCTTGAGGCGTCCATGTTGCGCAGCGTTGCCGCCTACCAGGCAGTGGCGCTTGCTCGAATGGGGCGAGTGCTAGAAGCGGATGTGCGACTGCGGAGAGCGATCGAGCTCTTCGGTGAGACAGAGACGATTCACGCTGCCCGTGCACAGATCACTCGCGGAACTCCGTTCGCTAGCCCGCTCGGATCGACGGATTCGGCAGATCCTGTCCCCCGCATAAAACTGGCGCTCTTCGATTGGCTTCACCTGGATCCGTTGTCACAAGCGGAAGTGCTGCAAACCAGCCCTGACCCTTTTGTCGACATGGTGACCAACCACGTCCGTGGAGCCGCGGCCAGCGTAGTCGCACTCGTCCCCTCAATGAAGGGCGTGAACCTGAGCTCGTGTGAGGATGACTTGACCGCGCTCATCCGAGCTCTGCTGCTCCCGCGGTTTGAACTTGTAGGGTGGACGGTTGCCGAGCAGCCGCCTGGCGGTTTCACGGCGAAGGGGAACCGGGGCAGGCGCGACGTCGTAGTGAAAAGGAGCGACGTCGACCTTGCAGTGCTTGAGGCCGTGGTTTGCGACCGACCGGCGACAACACAATGGGCCAGGGGCGAACTCACCAGCCATTTTCAAAAACTCCTCGGGTATTCGACGTGCAAACTCTTCTTCCATCTGACCTACGCATACGTTGGCAAAGCTGATGCTGTGCTTGCAGAACTAAAGCTCGCAGCTGAGGCCAGCGTTCCGGAAGGGTTCACTTTCGTCGCCCTGGAGGACCTACCGGGCCGCGACGCAAGACCTGTAGGATTTGCGTCAACGTATTCGTCGTCTGGAGTTCCCACCAAGGTTGTCTTTCTGGTTCTGGACATGGCACAGGAAGCCCAGCGCGAAGCCGCTCGTGCCGCAGATCGCGCGAACCCGCGGAGGAGCGCTAAGACTAAGGACGGACAACCCAACCGGCGGAAAGGCTAAGGACGACAACGCAAAGGGCGGAAGAGCGCAAGGCCTAGCCCGGACGAAGGAGCATGCCCGGGCACATACCCCACGGTGTTCAGCCCACACCCTGGCCGCGCGAACGCAGCAGGTGCTTCGTCGTTCTATTGATCGTCCCGCGAGTTCGGCGGGTAGGCCTTCGCGAGGGCGCCTCGCGCAACGGTTCCCCGATGGTTTTGCGCCAGCATATCGAAAAAGAAGTCTTGATCACGAACGAGCACCAACCGCTCCGGATAGCGGATGAGGCAGGCTGCAGCGAATTCGGGAAACTGTGTCCCGGTAAACATCTCGAAGAACAACCCGTGGCAAAAGAAGAAGTGAACCTGGTAGGGGCTTTCCGGCTTGGCGGTCGTCTGCGGTGGCGACGCGAGACTCATCGCCGCTTCGCTGTCATGGTTTGGTCGAATTGCCCAGAGAAGGATGGAGGCATCTATCGGGAAACTGCCTCGGCCAAGTAGGTACCTTCGAATCTCTTCTTCGCACGAGCCCTCCAGTTGGCATTCCTTGCTCTGGGCAACACTGCCCCGCCATACGACGCTGACCGCGAAGTATGCGAGCTTGGCTGCGTCGATGACGGGTCGTAGACGCTGCACGTCGAGTCCGGCTTCGATAGTTGGTTCCAAATAATCCAGTAGCGGAAGATGGTGCTCGTTATCCCGATCGTATGTCAGCTTTGAGACGTACCCTTCGGCGTCACTGAACCTTTGCTCGCAGGCGGCGCAGAGGAGATACTCTTTGGGCTGGTCGGATCGCGACACGGCAAATCCTCCGTGCAGATGCACCGGGTGTTTAACGGGCGCATTCTCCGCGTGCATTCGTCTAAACAGAAATCGGAGGAGGATATGGCTGTTCTTAAGCACGACGTTCGTCGTCAAGCACAACCTACAAGTCCCTGTCACAACCACGTGAACCTCCGGATCTGATGAAAGAGCAATTCTAGCATTTACCGGGTCTGTGCGCGTTCCCGCCCAAGATCCACCACGGCCGCACGCGCCTTCAGCGAGGACCTGAGCTCCTCTTCACCTAGAGCGCGGCCGAGTCTGCCCCGGGTCGGTACGGCTCGCTACTGCACCCGCGTAGCAGCCCCAGCCCTAGCCAACTCGTGCGCCATCTGCTGCTGGCAGTTGGCGCGACGGAGCGCCGCTAGGAACTCGAAGCGGCGCCCCGCCCAATTGTCGCGCATCGCCTTTTCCCCGACGACAGACCGACTGATTCCGAACCGCTGGGCGATCGCGCGAATGCTCGGGAAGGTTCGCTCCTCGGAGCCGTCCTCGCGCACGCGAACCACCTCGCCGAAGACGTAGAGTTTCTCGATGGCGTGCCAATCGCGCCCCGTGATCACAACCACGTTCGCATTGTAGCCTGGAACACGCCCTAAGGTGCATTTATGCCGGACGCCGCTACGGACGAGTCGACGACACGAGGCGGGCAGAGCCCCGCACAAACTCTAGTACAGGACGGACGGAGACCGGACAGCGCTGGGACAAGCCCATGTCAGCATGGGTTCCCCACCGGTTCGAGCCAGCTTCGTGCGAGCGTGGAGCCGGTCTTCCAGGTCCTCCGGTCTCTCTCATTTTCGTGGTCGGAACCCATCGTCAGCATCGTCAGTCGACAGGAGAATCCAGCACAAAGGACGCCGAACGAGTAGCTGACGATGACTTTTCTCATCGTCAGCCATCGTCAGTCATCGTCAGCTGCGCGGACCACCCTGACGATGGGTGATGCGACATCGTCAGTCACCCACAAGCATCAACTAGGCTCGTCTCGTACCTTTTGAGCCCGCGAGCTGACAATCATGACGATGGTTCCCCCTGTCCGGCGTTTTTCGGCGAGACCTGTTCCACGTGCCACGTTACGCCCCTCTCGTCGCGCTTCTTGCGTCGGAGCGCAAACCCGCCGGGCAGCACCTTTCCAGTGAGGTTCCGGATCCGGCATCCAAGCTTCGGGCTAGTTGGCAGCTTGCCGTCTGTCGCGGGGCAAAAGGCGCAAAGCGCCTGCTTGAGCGCCTCCTTCTTGGGGTCCTGGAACTCGAATCGCGCCAGGCTCTCGAGCAGGTCGGCCAGCGTTGTCGGCGCTTGGCCGACGTACGCGTACCACGCCCTTAGCAACGTCGTGGCATCGGTCCGTTCCTCGTTTGCGTAGTCTCGGAGGTCGTCTTGGGTGACCGCGACGTCGGGTTGGCCGGCCCAAATCAGCGCGCCCCGAATGACTCGCGACCATTCGCCGTACGAACCCATCGGCCGCATGGGAACCTGGGGGCACCCCGCGACGAAGTACGCGCGGAGCACGGTGAGAGCGGCGCCGAGGAGCTCTGCCCGGTGAGCAAGTGCATGGCGCAACAGGTCTGGATGGCGAAAGTTGGTGCGTTGCTCGGGCCGTTCGACGCCGGGTTCAAGCCGAATCTGAAGCGACCGGCGCACCAAGTCTTCGCTGATCAGGGCGTTGTTGGCGGTGACGGCGAACACGGAGTGAAAACGTTGGGTGCATTCCTCGTTCCCTCCAAGTGCTCTTTCCTGAAACTCGGTGCCGGTGAGCACCGCGTCGAGCGCGTCTGACTGGAGTGTTCCCGTCACGTTGTCGAGCAGCACGAGCGGCAAGGCCGCCAGTGCCAGCGAGAGCATCGCCTTCTTCCACTCTTCCGGGCTCTCCGGCTTCGTACGGCGCGGGGCAGGTTTCCCCAGTACGATCACGCCGAGCAAGTCCGCGAGCAGCGTCTTCCCCGAACCCTTGTCGCTCGCGTCGATGAGCAGCAGCGGAACAGGACCTTCGATTGCCGCGCGTCCGACAACCGAGAGCAGCGTCGCGAGCCAAGCGGTTTCGTGCAACCGTTTATCGACGAAAGGGAAGTCCACGAGCAAGTCGAGCAAGCGTTCAATCGCGCGCTGAGCGTCTTCCTTCGAGGGCGATTCCGGTACCTGAACAGCACAGCTGGGTTCGTACAGGAGCCCCGTCGTCGAGTCATAGCCAGGCTCGGTGCATAGCGAGCCGTCGACGCGGAGAATGGGCCATCGTGAGATTCCGTAGAGAACGGGAATGCCCCGCCAATGCCCACGGGCCATCAGCGTTGGTCCAATGTTTTTCGGCGGGCTCGCCTTGACGTGCGTCCCCCCTTCCGTGCACCTCTCGAACTGCGCGACCATCGTAAGCAGCTCGTGAACGCGGGGAAGCGGTAGCGGTCGTATGCGATCGATGCCCTCAGTGCTGACCACACGCTCCCTATCTTGCTCTGTCGTCGCGCTCTGCACGACATCCACCAAGACACCCGCACGCTGATACACTCGATAGCGCCTGAACGCCGCAAGCGCTTGGATGTACTCGTCGACAATGCGCTCCAGGTCCGTGCCGCCTCGAATCACGCGCTCGGCCCCGCTTGCTCTCGCTCCAGATGCCTGAATCTCCTGAACAGCGCTGAGCTTCGAATAGCGGCCGCTCCTGGCGCTCATGTTGCCCCGCCTTCTAGGCAACCAGCCCAGTCTTTCGCGGCGGTTGGGGTCCAACGCTGCACGCGTGTGGCCCCGGCTTCCCGGAGATCGCGCGCAAAGCTCGCGACGTTTCTTTCGCCCGCAGCGTCAGCATCGAAGCCGATCAGCACGGGGCGCCCCTTCGCGAGTGCGACCCATTCCCCGGGGCAGTTGCCCACCCCTGGAACCCCGAGCGGCACGATTGAAAGCCCGTCACGCCGAGCGAGCAGGCGGAGCGCGAGGACGTCAAGCGCGCCTTCGACGAACGCTATCTCGGCGTCCGCGGCGTGATTTCGGAGCTGCTCCGCGCCGAACGGGTAGAGCGGGCCGCGTCCGCGTGGCATCACGTACTTCTTCCTGGGTTCGGCGTCGTCAATCCTTCGACGTTGTAGGATGTCGATCGACCCATCGCGCCCACACCATGGGATGATCAGCCGGTGAAGCGGGTACACCAAGCCCTGCCCCTGCCTCATGAGTCCCGCGAGTTCGAGAGTCGCGGGCTCGAACTCGCGCAGCAACGCTTGGATAAGCGCGTCTTGCTGCTTTCCTGGCGCTGGAAGCGCTGCGAGGCGAGCCTGCCACGCTGGAACGAAGAGCTTTCGCCGCTCGAGGTACAGGACCACCTCACGCTCCTTCTCGAGCGGGCAGAGCTCGAGAAGTCGGGCCGCGACGGCCTTGTAGGACGCGGCATCCAGCGTCAAGCGCGCGGGCTCGGGGACCGGCTCGTACCGACCGGCGGGCTCGCTTCCGGCGATTCTGGCCGCCTCTGTGAGTACCTCTCGGAACTGCGTCTTGATGTCGAGGTCGAGCACTTGCGCGATGAGCGAGAGCGCGTCGCCGGAGACGTGGCAGGTGAAGCAGTGAACGCGCACCGTGCGGTCTGGGCCAAGCGTTACCGAACACGAAGCGTGCTTCTCGCCGTGCCAGGGGCAGAGCACGAGAAGCCCGCTGGCTTGAGGTTTGGCGCCCTTCAAGAGACCGAGCGCGGCGCAAAGCTTCGGCACGTCGACGAGCGCACGGCGGAGCCGGCGAGCGTCATCACGACGTCGGAAGCTCATGGGTTGCTCCGTTGCCTCAAGAACTGGGCAATCGATGTGCGCGGGATGCGGTGCAACGAGCCTTTGCCCGCGCCCGCAGTACGCACTGAAGTGAGCCTTCCGTGGCTCAGGTACCTGTGAACCTGTCTCGACGACAGTTTCAGGAACTTGGCGACTTCGTCGATCGTGCTGAGGGCAGCGAGCTCGGAAGTCAGGTTGTCGGCCCAGTCGGGGCTGGTGCCCTTGGGGGCAGTCTGCTTTCGGTTTTGATACACCACGACGGAACTCCACTTGCTGGGGAGCACCGCGCGCCGTGGGACAGTCCGAAACTACGTTTGCGAGTAAGCAGGGCTTCGCGTCGTCCCTGCGCTCTTCGCGCCAGTTCTTTTACGCCTCTGTGAGCGGGCTGGGCACCTCGTCACACTATCCTTGGCTATGTACTCGGGTTTGGTTTCTGAGTTTGTTGTCCTTTGAACGGTTAGCGAACACGGTTGAGTCTGCGGGCCGCGCGTACCCGGGCGGGGTGTGGGCCTCGGTCGGGTACGCGCCCAATGCACGGAGTCTCACTAAGCGCTCCGCAGTGCGGGCACGGGAGCTTACTAGGGAACAGCGCGAATACGGCTGCATCTGGCTTCCCGACGTCCTCGAGGTTGTGGCAGGTGATTGTGATTCGATGCTCACCAATCTGGGTTGCCCACTGGTAGCTGGAGCGCATGACAGCGATTAGACGCCTCCTGCCAGCAACGTCAAGCGAATTGACAGGCTTGGACGCTGCTTCCTCGGCGCCCGCGGCCGCGCGTCTCGTTCAGTGGGGCTGCATGTCTCCGCGTCACCCCGCTGCGCGGCGTGATCGGCGTTCACGGGGCGCCAGGCTGGTGACGGCTTCGATCACGCGTTCGAGCTGCTTCGTGATCTGCATGGCGGCTTCGACGGTGCGCGCGCTCTTGGGGATGCCTCGGACTACGTTCACGTAGTACCGCTCTGCGATCTGCACGCTGTGGCCGAGCTGCTGGGCTGAGCGGTAGGCGCTCGCGCTCCCGAAGATGCCAGGGGCGTTGGTGAGGTAACAGCCGCACGTTCTTCGGAACGTCTGCCACGTGGAGCCGAGAGGCGCGCCGTAGAGCAGCGTCTTGCCATCGTCGCCTGTCTTGGTCGTCAATCGCTTCAATGCGGCTTTGCCTTCGGACTCCGTGAGGCGGAACACCTTGCCGCGTCCCCCGCTCTTGAGCTTCTTCGCGGCGAGCAATCGGCGCAGCCCCGGTGAGATCTCGAGACCGATGAGCCCCGTGCGCTTCGTCGCGCTCCCTCCCTGCGGGGTGATTTCACCGACCGCTTTGCCGCTGTCATCGAGTGCATCGAAGTCGATGTCCGACCACTCGAGCGCAAGCAGGTGCGAGACGCGGAGCCCCGTGATCAGCGCCGTGAGTATTACCGGGGCGATCGGTTCGTACCTCTGTGTCATGCCCTTGGGGCGATCACCCGTGTGTTCTGCCCGCGTCTCCGCAAAGGTTTCAGCGTCGTGCTTCAGTGCGGCGTTCAGGAGCTGCTGAAGTTCGGATGGCTTCAGGTACTGGATGCGCCGCGGCGGGGCTTTGAGCTTCCGAAGGCCATCCGCGATGTCGTCCGAGGAAAGCTTCGGCAGAAATCCAAGCCGGCGGAGGTACCTGAGCGCAGCCCCGAGCGCACGGAGTTCTCGATTGACGGTGTAGGCCGAGCGCATCGTTTTGGCGGTCGCAAATTCACCCCGACGTCCACCCCGCTTGCTGGCTCGCTTTGGCTCCCTGGCGAGCATTGCGCCAAACGCTACGAGCTTCCCTCTGTCGATTTCGTCAACGCTCTCGAGCCCCGTTTTCGTTGCCCACGCGAGGAACTTGTTTGTGGCGGAGCGGTAAATCCAGAGCGTCTTTGCCGAGAGCCGGGGATGGTCGTCAAAGTAGCGCTTCATCGCGGCGGCAAGGCCGGTGCCCGTCGAGCGGGGTGCGCCGCCCATCAGCTCGAGTCGGCGCAGGGCGAGCCCCTTGGCTTTTCTCGCTGCCCAGTCCTCCCTGAGCTCCACGGTGTCGAGCGCGGGGTTCAGGGTCTCCCAGACCATCTTTTCGAGGTCAGGGTCGACGTAACGCGCACGCCACCCGGTCCGAGCCTTCTCGTTCGGTCGGATCAGAGTGACGCCGCGATGCACTTTGCCTTTTCGCCGCTTTCGCATGGGCCGTGCTGCTTCCACCGCGCCTACTTCCTTGCTGCTACCGCTGCTGCTACTGGCTACCCGTCCTATCGTGTCATAGCCGGTCAGAAGTTGGCAATGCGCTTCAGAGCCAATTTAACGCGATTCAGGCGGGAGTGCGATGTGCGGCTTGAAATGCCTTTGCCTGAGAAAGCTGCGCGAGTGGCCTCCGGAGCCGAAGGTCGCAGGTTCGAATCCTGCCGGGCGCGCTCGTTGCACTCACGGTCCCGGCAGTCTTCGGTCAGTCAGTCGCTTCTGCGAAGCTCCTTCCGTAGGTCGAATCCTGCCGGGCGCGCTCCTCGAACCCTTCCGCCATCTCGGTCAGAATGCGGAAGGGTTTTTTCAATTCAAATTCGATACTTCTGCCATTCAGCGTGGCGTTCGAAAGTACGGCGTCCAGGAACTTCCGCCTTTCGGCATCCGATTGCGAAAGCCACAGGGTTTTGGCCTGCCCAGCGAGTTCCAAAATCTTCTGAGCGTCGGCGAGGTGCGTCCGGTCCAGCTCCTCGTTGGCGGCTTCGAGCTGCTCGGTACACCGGGCGCGCTGTTCGCGCAGACGCTGAAGCTGGCGCCGATACGCGGGTGCGGCTCCTTGGTGTTGCGCTTGGACGCCGGGGTCCGGTTGAACGTGGCTTGCAAGCTCTCCCACTCGGCGTCCGTGAAAACGCGCTCGTGCGTGCCCTTGTACCACTCAGTCCGGGTCGAAGGCACCTCATTCCAAAGGCACATTTTCTAGAATTCTTGCGATCTCGAGCGACCGGTCCTCTCGCACGGGAGCCTGGCAACAAGTGATCGCTGGTGAGTACGGTGTTCGCGCTCAGGAAAGCACAACGATACCTGGAGCATCACCAAGATCGAAGGCAAAGAGGCCACCGCCAAGGTGTGCCCCAGGCGCACGAAAGCGTCGGGGCTGCCGAACCAGGTTGCAGGCATGAGTTCGAACAGCCCGACGAGCAGACCCGCACCGCCGACTCCGCCCACGCTCATCAGGCCGATGACCTCGAGGCGCTCGCGGTTCAGCCAGCTGACAGCAGAGGAACAAGACACGGGGGGCAGCGTCGGCTTGGGTGCTGGTATTCATCGTATTGCTTTCAGCGCGCCTGGAGAAACTGAACCTGGGGTTGCTCGAGCACACCCAGCTTTTTCATCTTCTCGGCGAGCTCCCGGTCCTGCAAGTGGGCCTGGGCGTGGTCGATCGAAGTGAAGTCGGCGACCACGGTCACCTGCTGGCCGTCTGCGGCATCGGTGTAAACCCGACAGGCGGTCATGCCGGCGGCCGCACGGAAATGGGAGGCGGCGTCAAAGCCCGCCTTCCAGGTGTCGAAGTCGGCGACGCGGTGGCGGATGATGGCGGTAGTAGTCATTTGTCTCTCCTTGGAAAGCGGGGCCAGCGGCTGGCGCCCGGTGTTGATGAGCTCCAGTTAAGCATCTTGCATTCTAGCCAATCCAGACCAATCTAAGCTAAGCTCCTTTGCGTAAATGCAAAACATCGACTGGGGCGATATTCAGTTCTTCATGGCCCTGTACCGGGGCGGCAGCCTCTCGGCGGCGGGGCGCGAGCTCGGCGTCTACCCCTCGACGATCAGCCGGCGGCTGACCGCGCTCGAGACGAGTCTCGGCACCCTGCTCTTTCAACGCACTGCGGATGGCTTCGTGCCCACGGCGGCCGCCGAGGAGATGCTCGAAGCAGCCCGGGTGATGGAGCGCCAATCACACCTGATCCACGAGCGGCTCTCGGGCGAAGCGGTCTCGCTACGGGGCCGCGTCCGGGTCGCATCCACCGAACACTTCTTTGCTTACTTCTTGGCCGCACACCTTCCTCGCTTTACCGTGGCCTACCCCGACATTCTGGTCGAGATGATCACCGGCACTGGGTTTGCCGACATTGCACGGGGCGATGCCGAATTGGCGATCCGCTTTGCCCCTGCCGACGCGGGGGTTCCCGTGTCCGCCGCTGATGCCGATGCCATCATCGCTCGCAACATCGGCACCGTGGGCATCAAAGCCTACGTGTCACAGAGCTATCTCGAACGAACGGGCAAGAGCGCCGATGATCCCGTCGACTCGTTCGACGTGGTGATGCCACTGGTGCGTTGGCTTCCGGGCGTGGAGTGGATGGAAAAGCACATGAGCGGGGGCCCCGTCGCCATTCGCTCTGACGGCCTCAGCCCTCTGCTAGCCGCCGTTCGAGCGGGCATGGGAGCAACGGTCGTGCCCGCGTTCATGACGGGCGCTTTCGAAGGCCTAGTACCCCTCTCGCGCGCGGGACGGGTCGCGACCCGAATCGTGTGGCTGTTGATGCCCCGCGACGTACGACGCGTCGCCCGCGTCCGCGTGTTCGCCGAGTTCATGGCAGAGCTTATGGAAGAACAGAAGGAGCTCATGGAAGGCTCCTCCCGTAAGCACGGCGCCCGTTGCTAGCCTGTTTCTGCGAGGGGGATCGCCACGTCGATCTCGAACCGAAGTGGACAAACATGGGTGTCCCGGTGGGGCGCGTGAACCAAGTTCTGCAACAGAAGCGTGTCGTGACTGCCGATACCGCAGGGAGACCTAGTCAAGTGCTTGGAATGAGCGAATGAGCGCGGAGTTTTGGTTCGGATTGCAACCGACTCTGGGAGCTCTGGCGTGCCCGCCGGGAGGTGAATCTGCGCGCCTCAAGCCCATCGCCCGCAAGGCGGGGTAGCGGCGTCTACGCCGCCATTGCCACCACCGCGGTTCGAAATTCTTCTACCCGGGCGCGCTCGTTGCACTCACGGTCCCGGCAGTCTTCGGTCAGTCAGTCGCTTCTGCGAAGCTCCTTCCGTAGCTCGAATCCTGCCGGGCGCGCCAGCCCATCGGGGGTCCGTACCGGACCCATAGGTTGCGGACTATTGGGAAGACAAAACAATATTGGTGGGGCCCCAGGGCGCACCCATCCACGCTCGTCTCTCCTGACTACGAACCCAACCGGGAGCAAAGCTCGCCCCACTTCTCTACCAGGTCTTGGCCTCTGGCGAACCCTCGGGTCATGATCGCCTTCAGCAATCTCAGAACGACATCTTGCTCGAGGTCAGGGTTGGCGCGCAGGATTGCACCGATGTCGCCGAGGTCGCGCGGGCGCTGGTCGGTAGCTGAAAGCACCTTCATGGCAACGATGGCTTCAGCAGACGCCGTCGGGACGAAGCGGGCGTCGAACAGCTCGAGCTCCTCGGCACCGTTGACGATTTCAGCTTCGATCCCAGAGGTGGCGAAGATGAGGTCGCAAACGACTCCGGACGGATGCTGGAGTCGTGCGGTGGCCAGGCGATGCGTCGCCTCCTGTTCGACGGTGGCCAGCACGCCGTAACCCTGATTCTTGAGCTGGAACACAATAGCCTCGGCTTCTTCGTCGCTCGATACAGCCACGACGATGTCGATGTCGCGAGTGAAGCGCGCCTCGCCGCGTGCGGAAGCTGCGAGTCCTCCCACGACAGCAAATTTGACCCCCACCTCGCCCAGTCGATTCGCAAGATCGGCCAGAGTTTGGGCGAGCTTCAACTCTCACCTTCTCGACGAAGCCAGCGATCGAGCAACCGGGCAAGCGCAGCATCGTCGAGCTCCGGATGACGCCGACGCAGATTGTTGAGCTGGAGCTTCACACCCTCGTCATACATCTCCAGTGCCTGCAATAGCCGTTCACGCGGCGTGTCTTTGGGCGTTGGCAAACGATCGAGTTCACGGACGAAAGACACGACGCGAGTTTACTCCGCTCGTTCGGCCGCAACAACCAATCCGGTGGTCCACGCCGTGGCCCACGGGTTCTGCGCTCAAACGCCGCCGCAGCTTCCAGCAGCTGCAAAGCGCGTGTCCGGGACCGCGACCCAGCCGGTCTCCGGAGCTGAAGGTGGCAGGTTCGATCGGATGAGGCGAGCCCGAAGCCTGCCAGCGCTATGCCTACCGAGAAGCCCAAAAAGAAAGCGACTACCTCGGCGCTGGGGCACTAGTGTTTCACGAGTCCTCGGAGGCGGGGGTGTCCGCGAGCAGGCCCTCTTGAATGGCCAGGGATCGGAGACGGGCTTTCACTTGTTGAAACCGCTGGCGCAGGTTGGCCGCCTGACGCGCGAGTTCGTCCGCGTCCGCCTGAGGTTCCGAGAGCGCCACCGCGAGGTCCTTCCAACTCAGCTTGCGATCGACCCGCAGGATCAGCAGCGCTTGATCCCGCTCACTGAGCTGCTCTCGAAGCGCGCGCATGCGGCTTTTGACTTCGGTTTTCATGTAGAGCTGCGTGTTGGTGCGGTGGCGTGCCACCTGCTCGCCGTAGGGGCTGTCGTCGCCGAAGGTTTCGTGCACTCGGCGCTGTCCTGGTGCTTTGGAATACCGATACGCAGCGTTGCGCGCCAAGGCGTAGGCCCACGCTCTGAGGCTGCTGTGTCCGGCGAAGGTCGGCAGCCCCTTCCAGAAGTCCTCGGCAAACTCGGAGAAGACATCGGCACTCGCCGTGGCGCTCTTCAAGCGATTGGCGAGGAAGCCCAGAATCTCCTGCCCGTAGCGCTCGAGAAACAAAGTGGCGGTGTGCTCGTAGTCGCCCCGCTCGAAATGCCGGCGAAGCTCGAGATCCAGCTTTTCGTGGTCTTCCGACATCGTGCCCCGAGAGTGCAAGACTCGATTGGCGCCCGTCAAGGCGGCGCCGCCGCTCGTTCCCCGAACTCTCAGAAGGCCTCCACTGCCGTTTCCGCCGTTTCTGGAGAGAAACCCCGCACCGTTCGCGGGAGGATCGGGCTAGGGTAGCGCCCATGGGAACGGCAGCTGGAGCGCGGGGCGCAGTCGTCCTCCTGCTGGGGGGCTTGGGGCTGCCGGTGTTGTCCGGCTGCAGCAACGATCTGGATGCCTTGTATTGCGAGCCCGATTGCCCACAGGGCGGCGACGGCGAGCCTCTGCCCATCTTGCCCGCCCTGCCGGATGCCGAGGCGATCCCGGCGTGTGAAGCCTGCGTCGAGCAGAAGTGTTTGGACGAGCAGGCGCAAGCGCGCTGCCTGGCGGACGAAATCTGCCCGGCCGCAGCCAGATGCTGGGGCACGTGCGACGACCCGGGCTGCAACGAAGTGTGTCAGGAAACCTTCGAGGATGCCGCGAGCGAGAGCGAGAGCGACGGTCTAGCCCTTTTGGAGTGTGCCTACTTCGGGGCGTGCGCCGGCGAGTGCCAGAGCGGACAGAACTGGGGCTGTGCGGACCACTACAAGTGGCCCGGGACCGATAGCTTGAGCCTCGACGTGTACGTTCGCTTCGCGCCTGGGCAGTACGGCGTCGGCGACGGCAACGCTAGCGGTTGGAGGATCCCACTGGCCGGAAGTACGGCTCGTGCCTGCCCCTCGGAGGGCTGCAGCGACCGCGTTGAACGTGTCTCGCTCGACGCCGCAGGCGGCGCCCTGCTCGAGCTGCCTACCAACAATATCAACAAGAACTTCAGCGGATTCTTCGAGCTGGAGCGCGACGAACCGGGCACGAGCGGGGTCCACAAACGGATTCACTACTGGCCCCTGGCGAACGAGCTCCCCCGAGCCATTGGGTTTTGGTCCGACTGGGGCGCCAACTTGGCTTTCGGCTGGGTGCCCGATCCTGACACCGCATCGCTCTTTGCCATCGTTTTAGATTGCACGTCGCTCGTGGCCACCGGCCACGTCCGCTTCGAGCTCGTGGAACGGCCCAATGCGAAGGTGGCCCACTCCGGCGCCAGTGGGGTGGGCTTCGAAGTGCCAGAAGGCAGCGAGGCCTTCTTTCCCGAGCTCAGCGTGTCGGAGCCGACTGAAGAGGTGACCGTGCGAGCCATCGTGTCGGATGACGTGTCTGGGGATAGGGTGATCGCGGAGCGCCGCGTCCCGATCCGCGCGGGCTGGACGTCGCACGTGTTTCTCACGCCGCCTTCCATCGACGGACAGTAGCTATCGGCGGACCGCTGGCTAGGGTTCGCCTTCCTCGAACGAGCAGCTGGGCACGTCCAAGGCCACGGCATTTTTGCTCGGCGGGAGGCAGACGCACATGGAAAACAAGGTCGTGACGTGGCCGGGCAAGATCCGTAGTTCCAATTCGCCGAAGGCGTCGGTGCCGAGCCCCCACGGGGTGTAGGCATAGGGGGTGCCAAAGGGATCGCATGGTGCGCGCGGGTGAATCGCGAGCGCGCGATAGGTTCCTGCTCGGGTGCTCGCGAGGAGCGGACTGCCCTCGAAGTCGAAGTCCGCCGTGGAACCGCTGTTTTCGCCGGTGATCGAGACGTCCAGATCTCGCGCGACGAAAAATGTACTGCCGACGAGTGAAACGAACTGACCTGGGTCCCCGGGCGGGTTCGAAAAAAGGCCGACCATGCCCACCTCGAGAGTCAATCGCCCCCAGGTGTCGTCCGGCTCCTCGTTGCCCGTTTCCCCGGGTGCCGGCACGAACCAGTCCGCCTGATCCCCATCGAACAGAACGGTCCTCATGAAGTCGTAGTCCGGTCGCATCAAAAGGTCGAAGTCTTCGACGCGAAGCGTTTGAGCGACCGGGAGGTAGCCCTGCTTGGAGATGGTGAGGGTCAGGTCGGAGTTCGCGGGAACCTCGCTCAAGTGCGGTACCTCTCCTTTGGGCGTAGTGACGCAGATCGGATCGTCGAGGGGCTCGTAGGGCTCGAAAATAGCAAACGCGTCGCGGCGCTCGGTCACGCAGGTCACTGCTTCGTCGATGGGTTCGGGATCCCCCAACAGGAGCTTGCCTGCCTCGTCTCGTTCGACGCTGCGGCTCACGACGACGGGCAGCTCGATACTGACGGTGGGCGGCTCGTCGCCGGGAGCGCCGCCGGCGGCGGTGTCCAAGCCGTCGACCCCGTCGCTGTGCCGCGTTGCCCCGCAGCCCACCAAGCAGCTCGAGAGGAGCGCGAAACCAACCCGCCACATGACCACGGACCCTACACGAAAAACCGCACCGAGGTCGCCTTGGGGGCTCATTTCCCTGCCCCTGGGAAAAAGGACCGACGGGGGCCTCACATTTCGCGCGACGCGACTCCTCCGTCCGAAGGCCACCGCATGGGCCCACGGCCTTCGGCACTCGTCGATCGGCCCGGGCAAACCCAAAGGAGCAACCCATGACGCACCCTCGGGACATCGAGGAAACAGCCCGCCGGCTCAACATCCAGCCCAAGGCGGTGCAAACCTACCTGGATGCCGGGAGCGGGAAGCGGGCTCCTGGAGTCGAGCGCTCCTTTCACACCACGGTGAAAGCCATCGGTTCGGCTTGCAACCTCGACTGCAGCTACTGCTACTACCTCAGCAAGGCAGAGCTGCTCGATCAGGATTCCTCCCGCCGCATGGGCGACGAAATGCTGGAGCGGTTCGTCATCGACACCATCAGCGGGCAGGACACGCCCCAGATCGAGTTTTCCTGGCACGGCGGAGAGCCGACGCTGCTGGGGCTCCCGTTCTTTCGCCGGGTCGTGGAGCTGCAACAGAAACACCTGCCTCCGGGGCGTACCGTGTCGAACGACTTGCAGACCAACGGCACCTTGCTCGACGACGCGTGGGGCCAGTTCCTGGCGGATAACGGGTTCTTGGTGGGGCTGAGCATCGACGGGCCGAAAGCTCTGCACGATGCCTATCGGGTCACCAAGAAGGGGGCGCCCACGTTTTCGGAAGTAATGCGCGGCGCGCGCGTTCTCACCCGGCATGGCGTGACTTTCAGCACGCTGACGGTCGTCCACCGCAACAACGCCACTGAGCCCGAGCGGGTGTACCGGTTTCTGCGCGACGACCTCGGGTCGAAGCACATGCAGTTCATTCCCTGTGTGGAGGCGCGAGCCTTCGAGCAGGCTGCGCCCAGCGACTTGCCCGAGCACCTGTGTGTGCCCGCCGAGAGCCCTCGCGCCAAACCGGGCCATCCGATGAGTGTGGTCACTGACTGGAGCGTCGATCCCAACGACTGGGGAGGCTTTTTATCGGGCGTTTTCGACGAGTGGCACGCCCGCGACCAGCGCACGGTTCGCATCAACCTGTTCGAGACGCTGCTCGCTCAGCTCGCCGGCAAGCCAGCGCTGGTTTGCACGAGTAGCCCCGTTTGCGGGAAAAACGTCGCGGTGGAGCACGATGGCCGCGTCTACTCTTGCGACCACTTCGTCTATCCAAAGCACGAACTCGGCATGCTCGGTGAGCGCAGGCTCGCCGAGATGGTCTTCTCACTCGAGCAGCTCGAGTTCGGGCTCGCCAAACACAACACACTGCCCACCGAGTGCAGGAAGTGTCGCTTCCTCTCGCTCTGCTGGGGCGAGTGCCCGCGCACGCGCCTCTACCGGACGCGTCCGGGTGAAGGCAACCTCAGCTACCTGTGCAGTGGCTGGAAACGCTTCTTCGAGGACGCCGTGCCACGTGCCGAGCGCATCGTCGAGAGGCGCTCGCTCATCGAAGCACGCTGCCTCGTTCGGCCGAGCGCTCCAGCATTGGAAAGACTGCCCTCATGAACAAACCCAAATCCAAGTTACTCGTTTGCACCACTCCGGGGGGCGCGCTCCTGGCCGGGGCCGTGGTGGCGTGCAGCTCGTCGCCAGCTCACCGGGAAGAAGACGACCTCCGACCCAACGTGCTCGTCATTCTGGCGGACGACATGGGGTACTCCGACCTCGGGGCCATGGGCAGCGAGAATCGACACGCCCAATCTGGACGAGCTCGTCGGCGATGGCCGGCTCTTGACCAATCACCACGTGGGGTCGGTGAGCGCCATCACACGCGCCATGCTGATGACTGGCGCCGATCACCACCAGGTTGGTTTCGGGGTGATGGGGTCTCCAAGCCCAGAACAGGTGGGGCAACCCGGCTACGAAAACTACCTGAACGAGTCCTCGCTCTCGATCGCTCAGATGCTGAAGGACGCGGGCTATCACACGTACATGGCCGGCAAGTGGAATCTCTGTGCCGACACCGGCACGGGTGAGTGCATCGTGGGCAAGCCCGGGTACCAGTCTGGTTTCGAACGCGCCTACGAGAACGTTTCGGGCTTCGCACCCAACCACTTCTCCCGACTCGACAGCGGTATCCGTGAAAACGGCGAGGTGGCGATGCCACCCGAGGGGGTGCACGGCACCACGGTATTCACCGACAAGCTGCTGGAGTACATCGACGACGGGAGGACAGCGGACAGCGGGAGAAGGCCTTTTTTTGCGTACGCGGCCTACATGTCGCCGCACTGGCCGCTGCAGGCGCCCTCCGACCTGATCGAGAAGTACGAATCGAGCGGTCTCTACGACGAGGGATACGAGGCGGTCATGCAGGCTCGGGTCGAGCGCCAGCGAGAGCTCGGCCTCTTCGACTCCGATGCGGCACCCTCGCCACTTTCCGAGCCCCGCGCCTACTACGAAGGCTACGAGCCGCCCAGCGCCCCAAGCGAGGACAACGGCAGCAACGAGGACAGCTACGTGAATGCTCTCAACGAGGCCGATGACCTGCACGTGAACTACCACCGTGGTGTTGTCGACCGCAGCTGGGAGCTGATGAGTGACAACGAGCGTCGGGCACAAGCCAAATACATGGCGATCTACGCCGCCATGGTGGAGCACATGGATCAGCAGATTGGCCGGCTCATCCAGCATCTGAAGAGCATCGGCGAGTACGACAACACGCTGATCGTGTTCCACTCGGACAACGGTGCCGAGGGTTGGCCGATGAACGAAGACGACCCGGCCTCGATCGACGAGTGGGTCACTGAAGAGCCCGCCGAGGGGGAACCGTCGAGGCTCGATCGCCTCGGCTCCGTCGACCAGCCGAACCTCGCGCCGGCTGGGCACCGCACCCCCATCCTCGGTCTCATGTACGGCCGTCAGTGGGCCGAGGTCAGCAACACGCCACTGTCCATGTCCAAGGGCTTCCAGTCCGAAGGAGGGATCCGTACGGTGGCCATCATGAAACTGCCCGGTTCGGACCACGGAACGACGCCTTACACGGGGTTCACCCACGTGATGGACGACACTGCCACGATCCTGGCCGTCGCTGGAGTAGAGCCGCCCGCGACACCGGCTCCAGGAGAGCCCGACAAGGTGCTGTACGGCGAGCGAAAGGAGCAGCAAGCGGTGTTCCCGATCGCTGGGCACAGCCTCGTGGAAACACTCCGCTCGAACGAGCAAGAGCCGGTCTGGAGCACGGCCTTCGGGACCGAGAGCTACGGTCGAACCGCGCTCTACAGCGCGGATGGCCGCTTCAAGGCTCGCTTCACGGAGCCAGCTTTCGGTCCCCTCGACGGCCACTGGGAACTGTTCCGCATTGATTCGGATCCGGGAGAAACCGAGGACCTTGCGGGCGAGTATCCCGACCTGGTCGTCGACCTCAAAGAGGAGTGGCTCGACTACATGGACCGAGTTGGAGGCATCTACCCCAACCGCCCGAACGGTTACTATCCCAGCGATCCACCACTTTACCCGGACGGATATATGCCGTGAGCGGTGACTTCGGGTGCGCTCGGGGTTCCGAGACCCGATCCCAACACCTGCGGCGACCGCGTCCTGCTCGACGCGGCCAACGCCGCCGAGCTGACACTCTCGACCTCGGGCCTGTCACGAAACTTTCGCGGCGTGTTCGAGATCGAAGGCGACGACATCGGCGTCGTGCCCCCACGCTACCAGATCTTCCATCGGCCATTCGCGTTCGACGGGGAGATCGAAGTCGGACTGATCCCCGACTGGGCAACGGTGCAGCGGGGTTGGCTCCCGTCGCCTTCGTTGGCCGCGCTGTCGGTCTTCATCCTCGATTGCACCGCCTTGCAGTTGGCGAGCCGGATGCATGTCGAGCTGCCGGACAAGCCCGGAGTGACGATACAACGCGGCATGGAATTTCGAGCCGGCGGGCGAGACCTCCTTGGGGATTGTCTTCGTCCCTGACATCCCGGTGTCCGGCGACGCCGAATCGATCCGGGTGCAGGCCTTTCTCCGCGACGAAAGCGAGCCCATCGCCGCCCAGCGGGTCGGGATCACGCCGGGCTTCACGACCACCGTTTTCCTCTACCCGAATACCGTGGAGGGGGAATAGCTCCGTCGCTCCCGGCACGCCGTGTGCGTCGAGCTCGGGCGCGCAACCAGCCCTCCATATGCTCGTGGCCATTGATTAAAAGTGCGTCGTGAACTCGACGCTGGTGGGGCCGAATCCGACGCTGGCTTCCTGTTCGCCGTCGTCGCCTTCGACGAAGAACAGTGCCACCGCGCCAGCGCCCGCGGCGATGGCAAGCCCCAGCGTGATTTGGTGCGCGGTTTGCAGTTTCTCGATGTCGCGCTCGTTGGTCTCGGGGTCCTCGTCCTCCTTGGTGCAGTGGGGCGCGCAGCGCTTCTTTAATCTCTCGTACTTGCGGTCCGAGGAGAGCCACAACACCGTGGACGCAGCACCGAACGCAACTCCAGTGCCCGCCGCCATCCAGGTCCACACGCGCCCGGCGAGTGGGGATTGAGCGACGTCGTCTTCGGGCGCGGTGGGCCCCGGAGCCAGCTGCGCCAGCGGAGCCTCGGGCTGAACTGGGGGCGGCGCGGGCGGAGCCTGCTCGTTCAAAGCCAGCGTCAAGGGCTGCTCCTCACCGCCTTGAACCTTGATGCGGCGATTCAGCTCGAGGTATCCCGGTGCACGGGCAGTGATCTGATGACTGCCCACGCTGAGCTGCAAGTACTCGCCAGCGGCCCGAGTGTAGGGCACGCCATCGACCCACAGTAAGGCGTCGCTGGGCACGCTCTCGACCTGGTAGCGGCCCACGAAGCGCTTGGCGCGTTCGAGCAGGGACGCTACCTGGGAGCGCTGCTCTTCGTCGAGGGGACGGCGCGGATCGCTCAGCGCTTGCGAAAGCTCGTTGATGGCCCGCGGGTAATCGCTCAGCTCGAACGAGGTCATGCCGAGCGTGCGCAGCGTGCGGGCGCTGGGACGCAGCTCGTGAGCGCGCAAGAACAGGGCGCGTGCCTCCGCCCAGCGCCTGGCATCGAACTCGGTGATCGCCTCGGTCACGAGCGCGGTGTATTGCGCTCGGAGCTCGGGATCGATCGGCTCGGCGTCGGGCTCGGGCGCTGCCGGCGCATCCCGAGGCGCCGGTGGCAGCGCCCCCGCCGAGGGGGTGGGGGGCTCGGGCTCTCTGGGGGGAGCCTGAGCCGTGGCAGGACCGGACCACGAGAGCAACACGATGCCGACGAGCCAGTGACCCCAAGCAAACCTGGCTCTATGGCTGCTATCTGGTTGGAAGCTTCCCATGGTTCAATGGCCCGACAATCTCGACGCGAGCCACCCTGTTTACGGCACGAGGCCGTTGGGGCCAACCCGCGAGTGAGAACGAGGCTTGTCAGGCTTCTCATGCGTACTGGGAAATCGGCGCAGCGTCGAGGCCTCCGACGACTCCATTCTCTTCATGGTGCCGGCTAGAGTCCGGGTTCCAGACGCGGTCGAGCATGAGCTTGAGGCACACGGCAGGGGCGACCAGGGTGAAAAGAACAGCGGCGGAAACGAGTGCGAAGGTGAACATGGCTTTGCTTCTCCCTAGAGTTGGTCGAGGCCTTCGTGCCTCTGCCAGGGAAGAGTGGCGGGCTCGAATCTGTGATCGAAAAAAGTTGGCGAGCGAGCTTCGAGAAACGACGCCTGTCGTGGAAGACGGCCAATTTCTCGACAGTTTCTGAGCAGATCGCCCTGCAGCGCGCAGCTGGCCCTCTTTACGCCCGGCTCGTGGGCTGCTAGTTTCCGACCGGGAACGACGGATGAACGCGAAATCCACGCCATCCGCGGCCGGCAAGGGTGGCAGCGGTAAGATGGGCGACCGGGCATCCAGCGACGGCGCCAG
Organism: uncultured delta proteobacterium; assembly: GCA_963809955.1. GTDB lineage: Bacteria > Myxococcota_A > Polyangia > Polyangiales > Polyangiaceae > JAICQQ01. The sequence goes on along the minus strand of CAWELQ010000017.1, from coordinate 458,263 downwards.
GCCTGGCACTATCAGCGGTGAGGGCGTTCGGCGCGATCGGCCGAGCGACGCGACCTTGACGAGCGAGAGCGCCGGAGCTTCGGAGGCGACCTCGGGTGACGAATCCTTCGAGTCCTGGCTCGAGGACGCGGCTCGGGTGGCCCCCCCCTCGCGAGCGATCTTGCCGGCAGTGGATCAGGTGGTCGCCGGCAAGTACCGTATTGAAAGCGAGCTCGGTCGCGGTGGTATGGGCGCCGTGTACCAAGCCGTCCACACGGTCAGCCACAAGCCGGTGGCGCTGAAGTGGATGCTGCGCTCGGGCCTGGATGCGCGCGCCAAGGAGCGCTTCACCCGGGAAGCCCGTGCGGCGGGGCGCATCTCGCACCCCAACGTGGTCGACGTGTACGACATCGGGGAAGAGGGCGACGCCGCTTTTTTGGTGATGGAGCTACTGCGTGGCGAGTCCCTGCGGCGGCGTATGACGAAAGGTCCACTCGGTGTGGCGGAAACCGCAGACCTGCTCGTGCCCGCCATGCGAGGCGTCGCTGCAGCTCACGAGCAAGGCGTCATCCACCGCGACCTCAAGCCGGACAACATCTTCTTGTGCGCCGCCCCTGATGGTGCGCCCAGGGAAGCGAAGGTGCTTGATTTCGGAGTCTCGACCATCACCAGCCCGGTGGAGGGCAGCGAGAGCACGCTGACTCAAGAAGGCGTCGTTCTCGGGACTCCCGCCTACATGTCCGCGGAGCAGCTCGAGAACCCACGCACGGTGGACGTGCGGGCCGACGTTCACGCGCTCGGAGTGATCCTATACGAGGTGTTGACAGGTCGGCTGCCCTTCGAGGCCAGCTCTCACAATGCTCTGGTTCTCGCCATCGCCAAGAACGCACCCGCGCCTCCTCGCACCTATCGCGAGGATCTGCCCGAGGAGCTACAGGACGTCATGCTGCGTGCTCTAGGTCCCGAGCGCTTCGCCAACGTGGATGAGTTCATCGAGGCGTTGCTGCCGTTCGGGAGCGCAGCGAGCCGGGAAACGTCCGTGCTTCCCGCCGCTCCTTCAAAAAGCCCTCCGAGGCTCGGGTTCCGTGTCGTTCTGGGTCTCGTGGCCCTAGCGGGTGCCGCGGCCCTGTGGTTCGCCACGCGTGACGCTAGCGATCCGGAGCCGAACGACCGGGCCAAGCTCAGTGGTGCGCCCCCGTCGCAGGCGGCCCAACTCGAGCCGCAGGAGCCGGACGCTGCGCGCGTGGGAGCCCACAATCAGGAGCGAACCGAAACGCAGGCGGCCGGGGCGACGCCTGCTTCAGAGCCTGCAGTTCAGCAAGGACCTGCGGCTAGCGGAGTACCCTTGGCTTCGAAAGCGTCGCTCGCCTCCAAAGTCCCGTTGCCGCTACCCCGTGCCGTCCCCCCGAAGCGAGCGCCGAGAAAGAAGACCAGCCACGTGCCGGTCAAGGGTGAGGCAGCGTCTGCAACGGAAAAGGGAAGCCCCGGGCGTTCCGGCACGATCTCGCCAGACGACCTGTGAACGGGCACCGCGGGCCCTAACCTAGCGGGTCTCGGTAGATTCCGTCCAGTGGGAGTTCGCAGCCGAGCGACTCGAGGTGGATCGCGCTCGAGTTCGTCCCAGACGACACTGACGTCAGGGTAGGAATGGCCAAAAGAGGCACAGGGTCACTTCAACCCGAGAGCGGTCTAGCCTCCGCAGGTCTCAATCGTTCTGGTCTCCAAACTCCACCACCAGCCGTTCATTCCAGGCCTCTGGAAACGTCAGTCCGTCAACGCTGGTCATGACGTCGATTCTCAGTGAAGGGCGTCCAAGTGTCGCCATTCGCTCGGGCGTGGAGAACTCGTCAACGGCAGTTGCAAGCGCGGGGAATCCGAACGCGCCGAGCGCAGCGTACAATCGTGTCGCGTTCTCCTTCGTCGGCTCAACCCAGAAGTCAATGTGCTGCGTTGCCCGAGGCCGGCCGTGCGCTGCCAACGCATGAGCTCCGACGATCAGGAACCTAACGCGATGGGCGCACAGTAAGCTGATAAACTCGCTCCAGTCGGGCGGGAGTTTCATCTGAATAGATCCCCAGCGTTACCTCTCTCAGCGTCTCCACCGCAGACACCCGGTCGACGATGCTCTGCTCGGCCCAGTAGGTCACCTCGCTCCGAACTGCATCCTGCGGTGTTGTCCACTCGAACACTTTCTCCATAGGTCTCGTTAACGTAGTTCGAAGTGAATCACATGGCGAGCGGCGTCCGCGGCGAGCTTTTCGGCGCCTTCGGTCCATCCCTCGGCGTGGCGCAGTAGGACGGGACGCCCGTGCTGTTGAAGCTTCCCGCGGGGTGTCTACATCCTCGACTGACAGCGAAGGAGCGCTGTGCTCGAAACTGGGGGTGGTCAGCCCAGTTGCCGGCGCTTGGAGAGGGCGCTCGGTGTCAGCCCGATGAGCTGCCGGAAGTCACCAATGAGGTGGGCTTGGTCGCAGTAGCCGGTGTCCGCGGCGATGCGTGCCCAGTCTCGTGAAGTCGCTGCCAGGCTCAGAGCGCGGTGCAGCCGCACCGTGCGCGCGAACTCTTTGGGGCCAACGCCAACGTTCTCGGTGAATACACGGTGAAGATGTCGCACACTGACTCCGAGCTGCTCGGCGACACTCCCCACGCGAAGGTTGCCTCCCTCGAGCAAGCGAACCGCACGTCTGGCGAGCCGCGCCGATGTGCTGTGGAGCCTGTTGCAAGAGCGAACAGCGAGCGCACGGTAGATGCGCTCCTTCACCTGTGCGGCATCTCTGGCCGCGATTAGCTCGTCACAGAGCTCGCACCCAGCCTGGCCCCACACGTCCTGAAGCGGAACCATGCGGTCGGTCAGCTCGCTCGCGGCTACGCCGAGCAGCGGGACTGCGCCGCCTGGTTTGAAGCGAAAGATGACCGCACGCTCGACGCCTCTTTTGTTCTTGAAGCTTGCGCGCGTATGGGGACCGGCGAGCCACAGATCTCCTGTGCGCCCGCCTTCGAGCACTCGAAAAACGAGCGATGTCCTGCCATCGGGATATCGCTCGATGAGGTACTCCCGTCCCGGGGGTGGCGTGATCACACGGACGCCCTCGACGAACCGGGCGAGCGGGAGGGATTGAGGATCCGCTAGCATTGGGTTACATTCGGTGCGCGGCGCCGGGCGATCGTTCTGCATCAACGGGCTAACCCTCACCGTCGAGAGCTTTCATGTGCTCTGCAGGGTAGCGCAGCCCGTGGATGGTGCCAGCCGCCACGATGTCGTCGAGCGCGGCAACGTCGGCTGGCAACAGCGGCTTGTCCAGGGCCGCAAGCGCTTCATCGAGCTGTGACCGTGTGCGAGTGCCGACGAGCGGTACCAGGCTGGGTTGTTTGGCCCGTACCCAAGCGAGAGCCAACTGAGCCGGTGTCATGTCCCTATCCCTGGCGAAGGAATGCAGCTTGTCGACCACGACCGCATTCCTTCGGCCGTCCTCGCCCGCGAAGCGTGGCAGGTGGTGGCGGACGTCTCCCTTTCGTGATGGCTTGCTGCCTGTCAGAAGCCCTCGCGAAAAGACCCCGTAGAGCGTCGCGCTGGTGCCGAACTCCGCAAGAGCTGGAAAGATGGCCGCTTCGGGTTCGCGGGTCGCAAGCGAGTACTCTAGCTGCAGATCCACAATTGGGTGCACTTGGCGAGCTCGGCGAAGTGTCCCCACCCCCACTTCGGAGAGTCCGACGTGGCGCACGTGGCCGGCCCGAACGAGATCAGCAATGGCCCCAACGGTGTCTTCGATCGGCACTTGGGGATCGAGGCGCGCAGGACGATAGATGTCGATGATATCGACGCCCAGGCGCTTCAGGCTGTATGCGGCGAAATTCTTGACGGCACTCGGGCGGCCGTCGATGCCCTGCGGCGATCCGTCAGGGCCGCGCATCATGCCGAATTTCACCGAGAGGTGGACCTTTTCGCGGCGCCCTTCAATGGCCTGTCGAATGAGCATCTCATTGTGCCCCATGCCGTAGAAGTCAGCCGTATCGATCAGGGAAACTCCACGGTCAATGGCGTGCCGGATTGTCGCGACGCTTTCGTCGAAGTCAGCGAGGCCATACGGGCCGGAAAACGCCATGCAACCGAGGCCGATGGGAAAAACAGAGGGGCCCGTCGTGCCCAGCTGAATGGGTGGGAAGAAGGAGTCCTGGTGTGCGCCATGGGTCATGCAGTGTTTCTTGACGCGCGACCCCGGTTGGCGATTGCACAAATCGGACATTTCGACGACTCACGGACTCGTCCGAGCGTCATGCGGGCCTCCCGCCCCCCCCCGCGGGCGTACGCCCAACGCGGGTAACGGGTTGCGCTGCAGACAGGTTCGTGCGAAGAGCCGGGCTTGATCCCCTACGTCAACGTGGCCCGCGCAACTCTGGCGAATGGTTCAGAGTTCACACTGGACCATCGCGGCGAAGATTGGGTAGTGCGCGTCGGCAGTATGGTGCTCATGTCTTCTCGCACTCACGAGTCCGAGAACGCGCTCGCCGAGCAAGCCCTGGCGCGGACGACCCGACCCGACCACGTCTTGGTCGGGGGTCTGGGGCTGGGCTTTACGCTGCGCGCGGTGCTCGATAGGGTGGGCCGCCAGGCGCGTGTCACGGTTGTCGAGCTTTTGCCAGAGGTGGTGGCCTGGAATCGGGAATACGTCGGCGAGCTGGCTGACCACCCACTGCGCGACGAGCGCAGCCATGTGGTCGTCGGCGACGTCTACGAAACGCTCAAGCGCTCTCCCGCGGCGTTCGATGCAATCTTGCTCGATGTCGACAATGGACCCACGGCGCTGTCCCACGCCAGGAACCAGCGGCTCTACAGTCGCCGCGGCGTCGAAACCTGTCTCGGTTCGCTGAAACCTGCGGGAGTGCTCGCCATTTGGTCTGCCGGGCCGAGCGCGCGCTTCGAACGCATGCTGCGTGATGTCGGGAGCGGCGTCGAGGTCCTCTACGTCAACGCTTTCAGGACGGGTCGAGCGCGTCACGTTTTGCTATTCGCGCGTCCCCGTCGCTAGCGAACGTCCCCTTGCACCGCTGCGCCATCGAGAACGGAAGGTGGCCGCGGATGGCAGCACTCCCCTGCACCGACCCCAGCATCATGGCCGTTGGGCCAGTGTCTGGCGCGACGTTCGCTGGTGAATGGCGCCTGCCCTTGCGTTTTCTCACCTCTCGGCGAGGATCTGTTCTTACGCTTTCGGGCCGTCTGCCGTTTTCGGGATACGAGGGTGACGGCCCCCGGTCCCTCCGGAAGGAGATGTCGCGATGTTCACCGTATGGAAAGACGAGTACCGCGTAGGCGACGACGAGATCGACAAGCACCATCAACAGTTGATTCGATACATCCAGCTACTGGAAGACCCGAAGATTCGTAACGAAGGCGACAAGGACTTCGTCGACATGCTGGTGCAGGGTCTAGCCGACTACGCCGTCTACCACTTCGATGCGGAGGAAACTGCGATGGTGAAAGCTGGTTATCCCCAGCTCGAGGCCCATCGCGTCGAACACGCCGAGTTTGCGAAAGACATGGAGATCTTCCGCCAGGCCTTCGGGCAAGGAAGCGCTCGGTTGGAGAAGGCTTTGCTGGGTTATCTGCGGGACTGGCTGCTCACTCACATCTTGACCACGGACAAGGCGTTCGGTGACTGGGTCGCCTCGAGGAGGGGGCATGGTGCCGAGACCCTCCCCGGTTCCGTTCGTGGGTGAGGGGGGGGCCGGAGTCCGCGGTTGAGCCGGGCCACTACGGCTTGACCATCACGGTCGCCCAGCCGTTGCCCGGCATGGCAAACTGCAGAGTCTGGCCGCCGATGGATACCACGTAGCTATCGTTGGCTGCGCCGCTGTTGAACAGGATGACCACCAGGCTGCCGTCGGGGTTCTTGAACGCGACCGCGTCGCCTCCGCTGGTACCCACCACGGTAGCGCCCGGCGTCACGTATTGCGAGAAGTGGCGGAATACGTAGTAGGTTGGGGTTGGAGTCACCGTTCCCGAATCCGCCACCAAGAGAGCGTTTTGCGACCAGTCGCGACTGGTGTCGATGCCCTTGCCGCTCTTGTCCAGGACCATGTTCCAGGCGTTGTACGACGTTACTTTGCCCTTGGTGATCGCGTTGCGCAGGTAACCCCAGCTCTCGACTGCGTAAGCCTGGTCGTTGGGTGCCGGCTCTACGTACGCGGGATAGCCCTGAGGATTCCACGGGTAGTTCCCGCACTTGTGCTCGGTCGCCCAGACGGGAAGGCCCCCAAAACTGGTGCCTCCGTTCACCATGTCGAGCACGCCCCACTGCACGCCGGCGACCGAGAGGAAGCTCTTGGCGGTGGAATTGGCCAGCACCGCATTCGCGATGTCCACGTCGTTCCTGTCCCCGTCGCCGGCATTCGACATGGTGCCCAACATGACCTTGACCCCGAGAGCCTGCATGGCCGGGCCCAGGTGCTGGGCGATGAAGGTCGTGTAGGTAGCCGCGTCCCACAGGCACGACGGGTAATTCTGGTCGTAGCCGGGCTCGTTTTGTGGGGACACGACTTCGATGTTGATGCCTTGATCCTTGTAACCTTGGACGAACTTCGTGTAGTACCCTGCGTAAGCCTCCAGCATCGCATCGTCGGTGCTTATCATGTTGCCGCCGTCGAAGTACGACGGCTTCTTGGCGGACTGGCTGCTGTCGGCACCGCTGTTCGCCTTGTATCCGGTCTTCATCCACACAGGGGGTGTCCACGGGCTTGCCCAGAAGCGTAGGTCGGGCTTCACCCCCTGTGCCGCTTTGATGTACGGTATCAGCATCTGGCCATCCCTGGCGAGAGAGAAGCTGGTGAGTGATGTGTCTGCCGGGGGACGGTTGGACTCGTCACCGTTGGGGGCGACGTCCGTTCCCGTGTCGTCACAGCTGTAGCGGCTCGTGGCGTAGTCGCTGGCACCCATCGGGATACGTCCCCACGCGAGGTTGGCACCATCCGCGGCGCTGAACAGCAACGTCAAGGCCTGACTCTGCATATCGCTCGAGGTGAGATAGCTCCAACCGAGCTCGTTGAAGGCGGCGCCGAATCCTTCCCACGTTTGCGCTGTAGCAGTATCGTCGACCGTCACGTTGGCGGTGGCGGTCGAGTCCGTGAGCGTGCCGTCCGTCTTCCAGAATGCACCGGGTGCGGAGGTGACGAGTGGCGGGAGCGTCACTGGCATTCCACCGGTGGTGCTGGTGCTTCCGTCCGTGGTGGTCGTCGTGGTGTCGGCACCGCCCATGCTGGTGGCGGCGCCGGTAACGCCGGCCGTGGTCCCATCGGTCGTACCGGTTGCGCCCCCGACGTTGCCTCCGGAAGTCCCACCAGGCCCTGCGCTGGTGCTGGTGCTGGTGCTGCCTCCAACTCCTGTGACACCGCTGGTCACCGGGCCTGCGCCCGATGTTCCCGTTGTCCCGCTGGACGCTGCGGTTGTTTCGCCCACGGTAGTGGCTCCATTGGAGCCCGTCGGGCCCCCGGAATCGTCAGATGAGGAGCAGCCCCAGCCGAAGGAAAGTACGCTTGCTAAGACTACGCCTCGATACCATGCGTTATACATGCCAAGCTCCCGGCCCTGCCTGGTTGAACACGATTAGTTGATTGGTGGTTACGGCTTCGGTCGACGAACGAAGCATCGTTGTCTACCGGAACCAAGTTCCAACTTGTATGCCACGAAAGTAGCTCGAAGCAACTTGGCAACGACGAGTCGCCGGGAAGTCGAAGGTGGATTGGAAACGATTGCCACCGCCCAGCCGTCGGTTTGGAAAAAGTCGGGCTCTCGATGGATCCACATGGAGCTAGGAAACCATCAGTTGGTCTGGACCCTGACTTCTCAAAAAGCAGCGCGGGCTCTCAGATGTGTGAGCCTCGGTGGGGGGATCCTGACCCGTGACGCTCGCCCGAGCATCCGTTCGCGCTTGCCCAACAGTCTCGGCAATACCCGATCAGTGGGGGTTCGCCAAAGAATGACCAGACAGGTATTGGTGAGTGGCGGAAAGCGTCCTAGGGGGCTGTTCAGCGCGGGCTATTGGCACCGAGTGTCCATTCCGAGCTGCGTCGCGAGAAAACTGTCGTCGAAGTCGAAGCCGCAGTCGCCGCCATGGTCGCCCCATGTGTTGCAAATGAAGTCCCATTGGTCGGGCACCATGGAATGACAGCTGGGGCACGAGTTCCCCATCGTCATGACATTGTCCGTGCCCCGATTGGTGATCGTCGTCATCCCGTCCGAGCTCAGCTCGAGCTGGAAGAACTCCCAGTCCTTGGTTTCGGGGGAGAAGCCCGCGCGTCGCTTGACCATCGCCTCCGTGGGGAGGTGTTGGATGACGGTGCCGACTGGGTAGACACCTCCATCGGGGCTGTTGGCCACGTCGAGGGCTTCCTGGAGGTGCCCTAGCAAATTGGTGATGCGAAACCCGGAAACTCTGTCCCAGTCTCCGATGCACGAGAAGTCTGCGGCCGTCATGTCGAGGTCTTCGTCGGTGCTGGTCCCGCCGCTGCCGCCCGTCCCCGTGCTGCTCGCGCCACCCACGCCAGTGGTCGAACCTCCTGCGCCCATGCCCATGCCGCCTGCGCTCGTCCCCGAGCCGCCCATGCTCGTTGCCAGGCCGCCCCCGCTCGTGCTGCTGCTGGCGCCACCCACCCCGCTCGTGCTGCTGCCTCCGGCGCCGGTTGCGCTGGTAGTGGTACTTCCCAGCGTAGTGCCGCTGGTCACCGTGCTGCCCACGGCGGTGCTGCCCATCGTGGGGCCGCCCTGCGTTGCTGCCATTTGGCCTGTCGTCGTTGGTCCGACGCCGTCACTCGTCGCACCGCCGACGCCGCCCGTTGTGTCATCCGCTCCCCCGCTGTCCGAGCAAGCCATCAGGCTCAGGGCCACACCCGCGACCGCCACAGAAAGTGGGAGGCCAGGAAAAAACATCGACGCATTGCTTTTCTTTGCCACGGGTGGTTCTCTGCCACAGATCGCCAGGCAGCAGAAGGCAGGACTGCGAGCGACAACTGTCGTTCCAGTGCGTCCTAGGAGTTCCAGTGTGGCACGAGTAGCTCTCTTATCATTTTTGAACGCTCTTATCGGAATGCGCTGCGGACTGGCAGCGCTCACGTGCCCATAGACTCATCATGTTTGAATGATGAGTCTCGCGCGACACCGGGCGCTACTCGAGCTCTGGTCGTTTATTGCGCCTTGAGCCAAGCGAATGCTGCTTCAGGCGTGTGTTCTACTCGGCTGACAATCCCTTTGCGGGTGTGGTCCGCAGCGAGGCGGCGCATGTTGAGCTTTCCTACCGCGGTGTTCGGAAGAACGATCGCCCAGTATTTGAAACCGCTGCGAAGCACCCGAGGCAGCCACACTCGATCGGACCATTCTTCATCGTAGTCTCGTAGCACGGCGTTTCCGCGATCGTCGGACAGCCATTTGGACGCTCTGAAGCGCTCGACGAGCGTTGCGCCTTCGCTGAGCAATTCCCTGAACTCTTCGGAAGAAGGCGTCTTCAACATCCGGTGGTGCACGATCTTCAGCTCGGGGTAAAACCAGAGTCTTACGGAATCGTTCTGCAATGCCAGCTTTCGCTCGTTGAATGGAGCGAGCGGAGTGTCTTCCTCTTTCGGCAATTCCACGGCTTTCCTCCTTCCGACTCGACAGAGCGTGGACGGGTGTAGCGCGCAGGCGACCTGGCCGCTCGCCAAAGAACCCGAACCCAGTCGACCAAACAGTACGCTCGTATCCAACGTGACTTTTGCGCGCTTTTCAATGAGCTTCATTGCGCAGCGTGAGCCCACGCGCCGACGACCGCGTTCGTGGCAGAGCTGGTCGGCCTGTCCCGCCTCGTCCTTGGCCGCTCGCCCCGAGCTGACTACGGTTGCACGGCCACGACGACACTCGCCGAGTAGGTGCTACCGTCGGAGCCCATCACGGAAAAGCCGAACGACATCAGACCCACGAAGCCGGAGTTGGGCGTGAAGCGCGCGGTGTGGCCGTCGGCGAGCACTTCGACCGAGCCACACGCTGGTGGGCTCAGCGAAAACACGGGGGAAGCGTCGCCGAACCCGAGCGCATAGCTCGAGAGGTCCACGTCCACGGCCTGGCCCTCGCTGGTGAGGGCTCGTGGCTCGGCAAGCCAGTTGAGGTAGTGTTCGATGAGCGCGTACCCATCGGAAGCCTTCTGCATGGCATCGTCCACTGACGGGTTCGAGCCGTTTACCTGCTCCCAGAAGTCGGGCATGCCGTCGTTGTCGGTATCCGTTGGCACGCTGCCTCCGGCGATCGCGCCGTAGCCGTTGTTGTCGAGCCCAGTCTGGTCCTGACTCGTGTAGAGCCCGCCCCCGGGGCCAGCGGTGTTGGCACCCGTTCCAGTGGCCCCATTGCCGAGAGTCCTGACCTGGCTGATGACCAGCGCATCGATCGGATCGCGAGGCAACGTACCCGCGAGCGAGACCGCAATACGATAGGCCGAAAGGGTATCATGCACCGTCGACGCATTGGTGGCGGTGGACCACGGGGCGTCGAGAACGGTGCCTTCCCCTTGATACCAGTAGGGAGTGGTGGTGGCTCCATCGAGCGCGCCGTTGAGGTTTTCGTCTTTCAAGTTGCCCGAGTAGTAGATGCTCTGGTTCTTGTCGATTTGGTACCAGGTGTTGTCGGTGCTGCCGGAGCCGGGACCGAGAATGAAGTAGTTGTTGAGGATATCGTGCTCGAACGACGTGCTGGTGTGCGTGGTGTAGCCTGCCTGACAGTTGTAGAGCACGTTGTTCACGAATACGTTGTTGATCTTGGCCAGTGGATTCCGATTGTGCGAGTTCGCAAAGATATTGCGGTACCAGGACCACTGGCTCGAAACCGACTCCGTGTGTGCGCCGAACTGCTGACCGGTGGGGTTTGCGATGATGTTGTCCTGGAAGGTGACGTCGGTGACCGGCGAGTTTTGCCAGTCGTCGCTCACGGCGTCGATGTTGTTCCAGGGCCCGAATTCCAGTGAGGTGTGGTCGACGATCACATTCTTGGCCCGGTACAGGCTGAGCGCATCGTCGTTCGAGCTTTCGGTTTCGTCGCCGGGGCGAATGCGAATGTAGCGGCAGATGATGTTCGACGATTTCGCGAAGGAGATCTCGCCACCTCGGAACCCGATGCCTTCACCCGGGGCCGTCTGTCCGGCGATGGTGATGTTGCTCTTGACGGACACGGCGGTTTCGAGCGCGATGTACCCTCCGACGTCGAAGACCACGATGCGATTGGGCTGACTCACCGCGTCGCGGAAGGAGCCAGCTCCCGCATCGTTCAGATTGGTCACGTGAACCACGCTGCCGTCGCGACCTCCGGTAGCGTGTTGGCCAAACCCCTCGGCCTGGGGAAATGCAAGGTCCGTCATGGTGGTGGACGGACCCTCGCTCGAACAGGTGCCTCCGGAAGTGCCCGTGGTCGCTGCGGTCGTGTTGCTCGTGTTCGCGCCGCCCGTGCCCGAGCTCGTGTTGCCAGCGTTCGCTCCGCCCACGCCGGTCGCGGCTAAGCCGGTGTTGACGCCAACCCCGTCTGTCGCACTGCCGCCGGTCGTCCCGCTCCCGCCGTCGGTTGTTCCAGCCCCCCCCGCCGCCGCGCCGCTGGTGACCGAGTCGGCAGCGGACGCATCCGTCGAGGCTGCACCACTCGTGGTCTTCCCCGAAGTCGCGCTGCCGCTGGTGGAGGAGAGATCCCCGCCTGCCGTCGAGCCTCCTTTGGTGCCGGACCCCGCGCTGGAAGCCGGACTCCCCCCGTCGCCACAGGCTGGAAGCACGAGAATGCCGGCAGCGGCGAGCAGCCCCGAGGCTATTCTCGAAGCAAGCGGACCAAGGGTTCGTGGGCAATACATTCCTTTATTGGTCGCCAAAGCCCCCTCTCTTTGGCTCAGATTACTTGGCGCTCGCCGAACTCGGCCGTGCGGTTTGGGCTTGGAATGTTCGCGCTCTGCCACAAAGCACGAGCATTTCGCCAGCTTTCGCGGTCGATCCGGGCCCGTCCGCCAGCGAAAACGCGACCTTGTCGCGCTTCGTGATCTCCGTGCGGCATTTTCCCATGCGACCCAACGCTGCGGAGCTGCGTGATGGCAAGCGAACGGGCTTTCGCGTCGAAGAGCCGCCTCGTCACCCGCGGCGACGAGCGCAAGACGCGTTCTACCCGTCGCTGGACATCTTGCTCAGACCGGCGCCGGTTCGCCAGGTCACCCGCATCGACAGCTCGCTGAGCCGCCACCCAGCCGCGGCGCGGACCGCCAGTGCCTCCAAGACACCATCTGCATTTGAGCGACCCATGGGTTTTCCGTGGCAGTCATGCAACCTCGGTGAGCTGCGCACCGGCAGCTTGCGTGTTCGAGCGGGGGGACGTAGCAAGGCGTCGAACCGACTGGAGGTGATGTCACGCGACGGGCCCCGCCTTGACTTCGCGATGCTTGTCCAGCCAGTAGCCCCATGCGACCAGCAACCATTGCGATTGCCCGACCCACGCGATTGCACCAACGCTGGGCGGCGGCGGCCCCAGTGCATTGGAGAGCTGGATCAACAGCAAGAAGACGACCAGGCAGACCGCGAGCCAGCGACCCATGCGGTCTCTGGGGTACGTCGCCCTGACGTAGAGAACCACCCCGAGCGCAAAGAGCAACAGCTCCGCCGCCTGGGCGCCGAGTGGGAACAGCCAAAGCCCGAGGCCCACGCGGGGGCCTCCGCCCGGATACAGCGGCAGGTCCGGCACGTGTACGAGCCAATCCAGCCACCAATGGCTGAGCACGGCCAGGCCCAGGACGAGGCTGCCTCGTCCGTCCTTTCGCACGGCGAAGTACCCTGCGCCAAACAGAACCGCCCAGACCACCCCCATGACCAAGCTGTGAGAAATCGGATAGTGGGTGAACGTCAGCGGCAGGGGGTCGGGCGGGGCGTTGATCTCGACGCGCTCGAAGCCCAGTAGCAAGAGCGTGGGCCACAGCAGATCCACGAACTGCGCAGCCAGGAACAGGGTTCCCAGAGAAACCTTTGGCGCGGCGGGCTTCGCGGCAAGTCCTACTCCGAAGTGACCGATGAACATGGGCGTTGTCCCGTGCAGCTAGCAACGAAGGGTGGCGTCAGGCAAGCCGGTGCGCAAACCAGGTGATCTAGGCTTCGGCGTGGAGTAATTGCGCGGTGAAGGGGTTCAGCTCCTCGGCGCCGCGGTTGCCGAGGACCACGGTTCCACCCAGGTTGACGGCGCGACGACCCAGAGCGCAGTTGGGTTCGAACGCAAACGTCATGCCTGTCTCGATTTCTAGATCGGGCAAGATGTCCGGGATCTCGGCGAGGAATTGGTAACCTTGCGCACCCGGCTGTCCGTCGAGCGCCAGGTGCACGCCGCTCACGCTCCCGAAGGGGTTGAGCCCGTGCAGCACCGGGTGCACGAACGAGCCTTTCGCTTCGACGATGGGCCGGCGCATTGCCTCTGCGACATCGCCGAAGCGCGCACCGGGGCGCAGCAGCTCGAGCCCTGCTTCATACGATTGTCGGGCGAGCCGAGCCGCGCGCTCGAAGTCGCGGTGGACGTCCCCGAGCGCGATGGCGACTTGGTGTTGGGTTTCCTTCATGCCGAACTGCACGAAGACCTCGGCCAGAATCATGTCACCGGCGTGGAGTGTACGCGGCCGTTGCGGGCGGTACGACCACGCGGGGGGCCCCCACGCGATGGACTCGGGGCCAGAGGACAGAAGCAAGCCGGGCGCCACGGCCCCACGCAGGAATGCGGCGTTCATGCCGGCGGCATACACGTCACTTTCGGTGGCACCCGGCCGAGCCGCAGCGAGCATCGACCGTGCCATCGCATCGCCGATGTGCGCGGCGTGCCGGATGACAGCCAGCTCTTCCCCGCTCTGCGCCATCGTCATCGCGACCAAGCGATGCCCGACAGGCTGGAAATGGTTTTGGGGGAACTGCTCGTCGAGCATGTTCTTGAGCGCGGCCGGGAACGGCGGCACGGAGTAGTACGGGGGGTAGGGCTCCAGACCGACGATGCCGATCGCGCCGGAGCCGAGGCCCAGCTCGTGCAGGATGGCCACGAGCCCCTCGGGCTGGCGCCCGAAGCGTACACTGCGAGCGGATAGCCAGACGCCGTCGCGGCGCTGGACCGATTCGAAGTGATCGCTCACGTACATGGGCAGCGGTACCAACGACATCGGGTCGCCTTCGCGCGCGAAGACGACCAAAGCCCCGGGACGGTCATTGGTAAAATAGGTGTCGAAGGCGTACGGGGCGGGACCGGTACCCTCGCGTGCTCCGTAGACGATGAGTCCGGCGAGCTCCTCTTCTTCCATCAGACGCCGGGCGATGCCCCAGCGGCGGTCTCGCTCGACCAGCGAGTAGGACGGCAGTTCGCTGGACTCGTACTCGGCCGTTTCGTCTGGATTCGATGTTGCCAATGCTGTCCTCCTTTCGGAAGTCAGGCCGGCGGGCTCTTCGCGGGCGGGCGGCAGCCATTCGGCGCCCCGACGCGATCAGTCACGACCCGTTGTTGTTCGGTTGCGTTCGCTGGATGTTGTCTTCTCCGGAATGGTTCGTATTCCAGCCCGGCTTGCGACGCTCGAAGCCGGCACAGAGATGAGCTGGTGCTAAAACTCGTGGCGCGCGGGTTTAATTCCACCGGTTCGGTATGACGAAACGCCGCGGCACAACACCACGCTAGCCAATGAGTCGGTTGCTGGTGGATACGCGAACGACCGAGATGCGCAACGCCCCTGATGGGTGATCCATCCATACCGTACCTGAACGTTCAGCATGGACGCTAACCGTTCAGGGCAAATCTCACGGCGTCGGAGTGGGCATCGCGCGCGCAGTCCGAGTCAGCGCCCTCGCGGTCACGCCCGGATGAGCAAGCCCTCTTGCCGCTGGCTCTACCAAAGCTCTGGCTTCGCGGATGCGCAAGCCAGCCGAGCTGGAATACTCCAGGTGGAACCGCGCCGCGCCCGTCGCATTTCGCTGAACGCCGGGATCGGGTTCCATGTGGCCTGTTTGGCGCTTATTGTCGGGCTGTTTCTTGGGCTGCGTCCGGTCGACCAGACTGGCGAAACTGTGGTGCGAGTGAGGTTCCGACTATGTGGTCATCAAAGTCATGGCTGTTGGTGCTGTGCGTTCTGTTGGGTTTTGGCTGGGCTTGTTCGGGGAAGAGCAGCGGCAAGCATTCGGCGGGCGGGTCCGGTGGCAGCACCGGCAACGGTGGTACCAACATTGCTGCGGCGGGCGACTTGGGAGAAGGTGGTGAGAGTCCGGAAACGGTGAGTGTTGGGGGCGGTGATGGCAGCACGATCACCAGCACCAACGCGACCACCGGCACCACGGGTGGCACCAGCATGGGCGCCGGAGGCACCGGCTTCACCACGGGTGGCACCAGCATGGGCGCCGGAGGCACCGGCTTCACCACCGTCACTACCAGCGGGGCTGGGGGCACGTCGGCAGTTCCAGGCGGCTGGACCTGTACGGTGCTCGCCTATGCCGACGGGACTTGCGACTGCGGTTGTGGCGCCCCCGACCCGGACTGTTCGAGCAACGACCTGGAAGCATGCGAGGTCTGCAACAGCAACGGTAGCTGCAACAACCAGGCGTGTCCGGGCAAGATCGATCCGAAAGATCCCCTGAAGTGCCTGGCGCCGCCCAGCGGTTGGACCTGTCCCGCCAGCGCGTATGCGGACGGCTCTGCTTGCAACTGTGGTTGCGGCGTACTCGACCCGGACTGTGACGATCAGACACTCGCCAGTTGTCAGATCTGCAATGTGCTCGGGGCATGCTCCAAGAGCAGCTGCCCGAGCTCGATCGCGGCCGACGACAACACGCATTGCGAAATCCCCGAAGACTGGACCTGTCCCGATTCAGCGTACGGGGATGGTCTGTGCCATTGCGGGTGTGGTGTCGTCGATGTCGATTGCAGTTCCGCATCGCGCGACGCTTGCACCATTTGTTGGAACGGTTGCTCCGACGAATCCTGCCCAGGGCCGATTGACGCCGAAAACAATGCCATCTGCACTGGCGTTCCTTCCTCCTGGACCTGTGAAGAGCGTTTCTATGGGGATGGTTCGATCTGCAATTGTGGGTGTGGAACGACCGATCCCGATTGCGAGTCCGGTGAGCTCGAGGCTTGCGACCGCTGCGACTTCGAGGGCAGCTGCTCAGCGCGACCGTGTCCCGGCACCATCGATCCAGACGACGCGGCGCATTGTCTTCACCCCACCCCACCAGCGGGCTGGCTCTGTCCCAACTACGCCTACGCGGACGGCTCGATCTGCAATTGTGGGTGCGGAGTGGTGGATCTGGACTGTCGGGACGAGGCCATCGACAATTGCGAAGACTGCAGGGCCTGCGGCTCGTACTCCTGTCCCGGCAAGGTTCAGCCGGACGATTCGACGAGCTGCGTACAGACTCCCTCGGATTGGGAGTGCGATGACTACCTCTATGGTGACGGCTACAGCTGTGACTGCGGATGCGGCGCGCCCGATCCGGACTGCGACAGTCAGCTGAAGACCAGCTGCAACAACTGCCCGACCTATGCGGGGAGCTGCTCGGACTATTCCTGCGAGGAGATCGAACCCGAGGACAACACGCGTTGCTTCGACAGCCCGCCGAGAGAGTGGACCTGCGACCGTGACTTCTATGGGGATCGAGCGTGCGACTGCGGTTGTGGCGTCCGCGATCCGGATTGTCCGAGTGGAAGCGTTACGGATTGCGATTTCTGCAACGCCGCGGGAAGCTGCTCCGAAAGCGGCTGCCCTGGCAGCATCAGCGAAGAAGACAACGCCGTGTGCGTTACCGAGTGACCGAATCAGCGAGTACTCGCTGCGGTCACTAGCAGCCCGAGGATGCCCACACTGAGTGTTTGCAAGGCGCGACGGACTTCAGCCACCTGCCGCGCCGCCACCGCCGGCTTCGCCTCCTGCACCCGCGGCACCCGCGGCACCTCCCATGCCGCCTGTGCCCTCCATGGGCTCTTCGCCCAGCTCCACGAAGACTGCCGTGGTTTCCTCGGGGCGAACCTTGGCGGTCAGCTCGGCCGATTCCAACAGGGCCCCCGACGCGTCACGGGCCTCGACCATGATGGTGGCCAGGCCTTTCTCCGTGCCGTCGCCGAGCTTGATGCGCTTGTTGTACCTGGGCTGAGTGCCGCAGGGCAACACGCTCACGGCCTCGAGCTCCTTCGTGACCGCCCCGGAGCCGCGCGGCTCGATGGTGACGTCGAGCGAATCCACGGCTTCGGCATCGACGGAGCCGAGCGTGCATACGTTGAGCGCAACGATGGTGTCCGAGTCGGAGCAGGCCAGCATCAGCCCTCCGACGAGCAGTCCAGCAAGGCAGGCGAGTTTCATGGGGCGCATCCTAGCGGCGCTTTGCCGACAACTTCAACCGCCGTGTGACGCTTTTGCACTGTCGGCGCCCCGTCCCGTTTCGTGATGTGAGTAAACACTCACGTTGTAATAGTGAGCGAAGCATGACTGAGTGACTCGGGTGTGCTTGGGCAGGCCCGTTGTGTTATGGACGTCCGCATCTACACGGAACGTCGTTTCAAGGGCGACCGGGATTTTTCGAGCATACGGTCATGAGTTCACGCTCGATGCTGCCAACTTGTCTCATCTTGGCGATCGGTGTCGCGGTCTTGCCAGGCTGCTCGGAGCTCAGCGCGCGGCGCCACGCGCGCGAGGGAAATCGCTTGTACCAACTGGGCAAATTCGCCGCAGCGGTCCGGGAATACGACCAGGCCGAGAAACTGCACCCCGGCATTACACCAGTCGTGCTCAACAAAGGTCTCGCTTGTCGGCAACTGATGGTGCCGGGGAGCCGTTCACCCGAGAACGAGCGCTCGGTCGAATGCGCCTTGCGGGCCTTTCGGCGATTGAAGGAGCTGAGTCCTGACGATCCACGCGCGGACCAGCTGTACGTCCAGACCCTGTTCGACGCCGACCGGTTCCGCAAATTGGAGGCTATGTATTCGAAAAAGCTCAAGAAAAATCCGCGTAACGAGCAGGCGATCCACGCTCTGATCCAGGTCTATTCGCGCTGGGGCCGCTGGCGCGACGCCCTCGACTGGACGCGAAGACGCGCCGAGTTCGAACCGCATGACGCTCAAGCGCAATACGCGGTGGGCGTGATGATATATTCGTTGTTGTCCACAAAGGGCGGGGGGCCCGACAACGCGGCGTTCGATCCCAGGCCGGATGCGAAACCGGATCAGCCGCCACCGAGCTTTACGCAGGAAGACTTAGTGGATGAGGAGCGCGCCCGACTGGCCGACGTGGGCATCGAACACCTGCGCAAGGCACTTGCCATCCGGCCGAAGTTCGCGGAAGCGAAGACCTATATGAACCTGCTGTATCGACAAAAGGCCATTGCCTATTTCGATGCTCCCGACATCTGGCAAAAGAACATGGCTGCCGCCGAGAAATGGCGCAAGCGCGCCATGGCCGAGAGCGAAGAAGAGGAGTCGGCTGCGGACGACCATGGCCTTTGAAGGACTGCTTTCCGGCGCGGACCCCAAACCTGCGCGCTGGCGCCGCGCCATGCTCAGCGTTTCGCTGGGCGTGCACGGGCTGGTGCTCGCGGCCGGTGTCGCGCACTCGCTCTGGCAGGTGGAGGAAATGCCCATGCCTTCGGTGGAAGTGACGCTGACGGCCGCGGTGCCGCCGCCGCCTCCGCCGCCGCCACCCCCGGCGGCCAAGAAGGCGTCTCATCACCCAAAACGCGTCAAAGTCCCGAAAATCGAAAAGGAATTAGTTGAGCCTCCCAAGGATCCCGAACCCGAGCCCGAGCCCGAAGCGGAGGACGACGGCGAGGACCAAGGAGAAGAAGGCGGCGTCGCCGGTGGGGTCAAGGGAGGCGTGCGCGGAGGGGTGCAGGGGGGCGTCGTGGGTGGAGTCAAGCCGCGACCACCGCCCAAGCCGCGCAAGCCTCGAGGCCCGCAAATGGTCTCGGGGAGGGTGGGGCGTCAGCAATTGCTGATCAATCCCAATGTCGACCCTTACCGGGTCAAGGTCCCGCGGGCACTGGCGCGCAGCGGAGCCCAGTTCTCGGCGGTCTTGCGCGTCTGCGTTTCGGAACGAGGCCGGGTGACCAGTGTCAGCATTCTCAAAGGCGCTGGAGCGGCCATCGACTCTCAGATACCCACCGTCTTGCGCCGTTGGCGCTATCGGCCTCTCACGATCGGCGGTCGGCCGTCCGCATTTTGTTATCCACTCACCTACCAGATTCGCTAGGGCGGCCATGCGAGCTCGAGTCTAGCGTTCAATCTTTCGGAGTAATCGAGGACGAACACCATGGATTTCTCACTACTCGGCCTTTGGAATCAGATGGGCACCGTCGCCAGGGCGGTCGTTATCCTTCTGCTGGGCATGTCGATGTACGCCATCGGTGTAGCGCTGGAGCGCTTCATCACCTATCGGCGTGGGCGCAACCGCTCGCTCGCATTCATAGCCGAATTGAGCCCGATGATCGCCACCCCTGGCAAGCTCGAGCAAGCGGCGGAGCTGGGCAACCAGTGGTCGGACGCGCCGCTGGCGCGCGTGGTGGTGGCGGGCTTCAAGGAGTACCGCGCTGGGCTCGACGAGTTGAAGGACAACGGCGATGGCCCGCTCGAGCACGACGCGGTCGAGCGAGAGCTGTTGGTCCATAGCGTGGGTCGGGCCATGGACCGCGCAAAGAAGCGCGAGATGGCCGGCCTGTCCAAGGGCCTTCCTGCGCTGGGAACCATCTCGTCTTCGGCCCCTTTCGTGGGGTTGTTTGGGACCGTGTTCGGCATCATCACGGCCTTTCGCCAGATGGCCGATCCCGGGGCTGGCGGAGGTGGCGGCTTGGCGACCGTTTCGGCTGGTATCGCCGAAGCCCTCATGACTACCGCGGTGGGGCTGGCGGTGGCCATCGTGGCAGTCTGGCTGTTCAATTTCTTCACCACGCGGGTCAATGACTTCGGGGTCCTGTTCGACGACGCTACCGGGGAATTGTCCGACCGGTTGCTCCATGCGACGCGTCGCGCTGCTGCCGGGGAGCGCCGTGCGCCCAAAGCGGCGCGCTCCAGCGCAAGGGCAGATCCCCCCAAAGCCGAGGATTCCAAGGTTAAAGGCGAGACGCCAGCCGAGGAGCCGGAGTCGGCGTGAAGCCAAACGGGCTCACTCAACAGGAGCGCTTGCGCTCCCTTCGGTCGTTTCTCGAGAGCAGCTCTCAAAGCGAGCCGGGCGAGGTCAAGGCCGAGATCAACGTCACGCCATTGGTGGATGTGGTGTTGGTGCTGTTGATTATCTTCATGGTAGTCACGCCCCTCATCGCGAGTGGGGTCGCCGTGGACCTGCCCCGCACGCGTCATCACGCGATGAAGCCCGACGACGGAAAAGACATCGTCGTCTCGGTCACCGCAGACGAGAAGCTGTTCATGGGGTCCAAACAGCTGGAACGGCCCGAAGAACTGGCTCTCCAGGTGGCTCGCGAGAAGCTCAGGACCCCTGGTAAAGACGTTTACCTAAAGGCGGACACGCGGGTGGACTTCGGGACGGTCCGGCGCACGCTCGACGCGCTGCATGAGGCCGATGTTAGCAATATCATCCTCGGCACCGAGGCCGCGGAGGAAGAGCGCAAGCCGTGAGGCGGTTGTGGACGTAGGCGGCGAAAAGGGTGTCAAAGCGGCCATCAACGTGACGCCTCTGGTGGACGTTGTGTTGGTTTTGTTGATCATTTTCATGGTGCTGACACCTTCCATGTTGAAGCATCTGCCGGCGGCCGTTCCCAAGAAGGCGGAAGAAACCACTGCGACGGTACCGGACAACAGTTCGATCGTCGTGGATTACGATGCTAACCGAAAACTCACAATCAACGGGGAACCCGTGCAGCTCGACGCCTTCGCTCACAAATTGGGCCAAAGGCTGCAGGCAAGGCGCGAAAAAGTGGTGTTTTTTCGCGCCGAGGATGCTGCACCATATGGTGATGTCGTGCATCTGATGGACCTGGCGCGCGGAGCGGGGGCGGACCCGCTGGCCATCGTGACCCGCTGACGCTGCTCATAGTGAGAAGTCTGCGGACATTCTGCGTTCGGGCCGATGCGAAGGCTCCCGAACCTGCCGCCGAGTCGGCTGACGAGCTTGCCCTGGGGCCGCTGAGGTTCGGGTCTCTATCACTGACCGCTCACCCGCTAAACTTGTTAGACGGGAATTATCGTTTCTGTATGCAACAGGGACGCCCAAGGCTCACAAGGGGTTCACAACGTCGAGCGAATGAGTGTATAGGGGGTGCACCCGAGCGCGCTTTGGTACGGCAACTTGCTGCTCGGCCCCACTGAAGGAGGTTCTTGATGTCGGTCGGATCCGGGTTCCGCAGTAGGAGCGTGCTCATGCCGTCTACGTTGCTCGTGCACATTTTTTTGGCGTCTTCAGTGTACGCTGCCGGTCCTCGCGTAGAGCCTGTCACCCAGCCGACGCGTCAGCCTGACGCACCCGTGGCCTCGAAGAAGGTGACTCGAAGTCCGGGCATCGAGGGGCTCTCGCGAACGCAAGCCGGGTACCAGCTCGCTTTGCTTCAACCTCAACCTTGGCTCTACGGGCCCACCGCATGGTTTCCCGCCGGAACTCTGAACGTGCCGCCGCACGTTTGGGCTCAGGTGGGGACGAATCCCGCGCCCACCCCATTGCAGGCGCAGCCCGCGCCCGCGCAGCCCGCGCCCGCAAAACCGCCGGCAGCCGAGCCGAAACAGCCCGAGCAGCCACCTGCAGCCCAGGCTCCGGCAGAGCCGCAGGCTCCCGCAAAGCCCGCTCCCGCAAAGCCCGCTCCCGCAAAGCCCGCTCCCGCAAAGCCCGCCCCCGCGGAGCCCGCGCCCCCTGCCGACGCCGCTCCCGTGGCTCCCCCTCCTCCGGCCCCACCGCCGGAGCCGGCCCCCATGCCCGAGGAAAGCCAGGACCTGATGCCAGAGGCTCCCGCGGCCGGCGTCGCCGAAGGTACCCCTTACGAATCCGACGAGATGGACACGGTCACGGTTACCATCGAGCGTCGCAGCCAGGACATTCAGGACGTACCCGGTTCCGTCGAGAGCTTCTCCGAGGGTGATCTGGAGCGCAAGGGCGTGACCTCGATGCGCGAGCTCACCGCGGTGTCGCCTCACGTGGAAATCGGTGAGCAGGAAGGCAACGTCGAGGTGTTCATTCGTGGCATCGGCAACACGAACAACACCGAAATCGGTGATCCTGCGGCTGCCGTGCATATCGACGGTGTCTACATCCCCAGGCCGCGCGGGCTCGGCACCATGTTCTTCGATATAGACCGTGTGGAGATCTTGCGCGGCCCTCAGGGCACGCTCCGAGGTCGCAACGCGATGGCAGGCACCATGAACGTGGTCACCGCCGCGCCGCGTCTGGGGGAGTGGCAAGCGGGTGCGACCTACCAGATGGGCAATTACAATCAGCGCCTGAGCAAAGCGATGGTCAACGTGCCGTTGGGCGATCAGTTCGCCGTACGCATCGCCACCTTTACGGAGCGCCACGAGCCCTTCTACGAGAACGAAGGCGGCGACTACGAAATCGTGCCAGCCGAGAACGCCGATACATGGGCTTACCGCATCTCGGCGAAGTACGCGCCCTGGGACAACGTGTCGTTCACGCTCAGGCACGACAATACGCACGAGCGGGGCACCGGCGTGGTTGGCTCCAACGTCACCGAGGCGCTCGAAGCTGGCCTGTTGCCAGAAGAGATACCGGATGTGCGTTCGGTCCGCTTCATCGGTCACCAACCCAGCCAATCACTCGACCACTGGGGCGTCAGTCTCACCGCGGATTTCGATTTCGGCCCGGTGCTTGCCGAACTCATCTCCAGCTACCGCGACCTCGAGTACAAGCAGACCACCGGCACGACCGACGGCGTCAACTACTACGGCAAACCCGGGCCGAGTGATCTGGACCGCTACTCGAGCACCTATTGGAACACCACCAGCGAGTCGTACGTGAACGAGGCTCGGATCTACTCGCCCGATAGCTCGAGCTTTCGCTGGACCGCGGGTTTCTTTCATCTGTACGAGACCCAGTACGTCTTCTTGGGGCAAACGAATGACAAGGCCTGGGGTTGGGCCGGGCAGGAGTACAACCACCCCGACGTCAAGCTCCAGTCCTATGCGGGCTACGCCGACGGCACGCTCGACATTCTCGACAACCTGCGCGGGCTCGCCGGGGTGCGTGTCACACGCGAATACAAGCATCGGAACGGCATCGGTTTGCCCTTCAGCGTCGGGTGCGGCGAAGCGCCCGCGGGCGAGGAGCAGACCTGCCAGTTCGACATGCACCGCTTCGGGACCGAGGGCTTCCGCTTTGCCCAGGACGATCGCACCGTTTACCGTCCCAGCGGCGATTCGGTGGCGGATTTCGAAAACGGGATTGCCGCCTTTGGCGACCGCGACACGCTCGACGACCTCTTGGCGCAAGATGGCGCCTACGTGGGCACCATCAACGAGCAACACGGCCACGTGCGCGACACCTTCGTCGACTTCCGCGTGGGGGCAGAGCACGACTTGAACCCCGACCAGATGCTCTACGCAACCTTTTCCACGGGGCACAAGTCGGGCGGCTTCAATGACACCGTCACGGTGGAGGGAGAAACGCTCGCCCCCGACTTCGGGCCGGAGAGCATTTATGCGACGGAAGTGGGCAGCAAGAACGTGTTGCTCGACAAGCGGCTGACGCTCAACGCCGCCGCCTTCTGGTACGCCTACCGAGACTACCAGAGCAATACCGTCGAGACGCTCGGCAACGCGGACATCGAAGAGGCTCCTTCGACCTCGGTGCGGCGCAATACCGGCGACGCTCGCGTGCTGGGCCTGGAAGCGGAAGGGGTCGGTCACCTGCCAGCCGGCTTCACGGGGCGCCTGGCCGCGGTGCTGCTCGACGCGCGGTTCCTGGGAGCCAAAGTGGCTGATACGCGCATCAGCTGGGATCCCGGCGCGCAACCCATCGTCGATCTGAAGGGTAACTATCTGCCCCGGGCGCCGCGCTTCACGTTGGCTTACGGCATCTCGCAGACGATTCAGACGGATATGGGCTTCTTCGATTGGTCCTTCTCGGGCCAGACCAAGACCAAACGCTACATGACCCACTTCAATGGGGAGGGGCGCGACTTCGATGGCAACGTCAACCCGCTGCTGAGTGACAAGGTGCCGGCCACCACGCGCCTGGATGCGAGCGCCGGCTACACGCGTCCCGAAGGCGACATCCGCTTCGAAGCGTTCGTCGCGAACCTGACGAACATGACCTACATGACCAGCATGATCAACACGCCGGGTCTGAACCTGCGCTTCTACAATCCACCGCGCCAGTTCGGCTTGCGAGTGCAGCTGTTTCTCTGATTGCTGCTTCGACTTTCGGGTTCACCGACTTTTGAAACGGGGCGCGGCTGCCGCAAAGGGGGTAGCCGTGCGTGGCGGACGCTGGGTCCGCCGGGTGAGCCCCGATGTCGCTCGGGTCCGCCGGAGGTCCGCGCTCGGGCTGGCCGCAGACCCGCACGGAAGACTCAGGAGGGCGGTGAGGTACCGGGATTCTCGCTGGCGGAAGGGCGGCTGTCGCCTGCGGCGGCCGCCCCTCTGGACGCACGTCGCCGCAGCTGTGCCCCGTCTTGGTGCCACCCCGACATGGCGGGGTTAGAAACACGCCCAATCGCCCGGAGAGTTGGGGTAGCCTGAGCTGGACCACCGGTACGAGGCGGAGGACGGAGCATGGCAAGCGCGAAATCGAAACGAGCGAAGCCCGGGGGCCGATCGCAACGCACGGACAAGCCCGTTCCCAAGAGCAAGCCGACCAGGGCGCGCCAGCAGCCCAAGCCGAAGAGTCCCGGCTCGCCGTCGCGTCGCAAGCCGAAAGCGAACGCGAACCCGAAGCCGGCCGCTCGGGCAATCCCCGAATCGCGCACCGCGCCAAAAGTGAAAGCACGGGCCGCATCGAAATCCGCGTCGAAGCCTTCCGCGCAGAGGAAAGCAGGTGCGGCGTCGAAGGCTTCCGCAAAGGTCGCTGCGGTCACCTCGGGGAAGGCCAGCAAAACCACGAACACGGGCTCCAAGCGCGTTTCCGTCGAGGCTGCGCAGAAGAGTCTCCGTGCGCTGACTCAAGTGGTCGAACAGGCGAACGATCGCGAGGCCGAGCAGATATTGGGTGATGGTCAGCTCGAGGCTCTGTTGAAGGCGGTGTTGCCTGCGCGCCGTCGGAGCGCCAAGACCGCCTACGACTACCTGACAACGCAGAAGCGGCGCGCGTCGCTGATGGCTCGAGTCAGACACGACATCAATCTGGCCTATAGTTTCCCAACCGGCGTCAACGGGCGTTTCATCTCACCCACGCGCGTCCAGTGGTTTTACGACGGCCTCACTTTCATCGAGGGCGCCGAGCCTTTTTCTGGAGTGGTCGGCCTGTTCCGTGCTGGAGAATGTCGCTACGGGCTCTACGTACGAGACGCGCCGGCGAACGGGTCGCTGGGTCCACGCGAAGCGGACTTCGTGGGCATCGCCGCGGCAAAGCAAAGCTTCGACGCGGCGGCCAAACCAGCCAGCGAAGGATGCACTGAACTGGAGGAGCTGCGCTCGAGCGGCGTTGATGCGAAGGACCAGTGGTTGAACTTGCTGGAGCGCTACCCCTGGATGCTGGGGGCGCAGCACATCGAATTCGTTCGCCCCAGCAACGGGGACGCCAACATGCCCCAGTTGTTCGCGCTGCGCGCTGAAGACCGCGCTCACGACGTGCTCATGATGGGGCAGCCTTCGGCCTCGGTGTTCGGGCGCAGCGGGAGACTACAGCGCTCCTTTCAGGAGGCTCTGCACCACGCCGAACAAACCCTTTCGTTCGTCCAACGGCAGGCCGAGTACCTGGAACGCGAGTTCAATCTCGTCGTGCAACGCCCGCGCGCTTTCGTGATTGCGGGGCAAGGGCTCGACAGGACCGAGCGTGAGACGCTACGTCACCATGCCGAGACGCGCCATGCGGAGCTCAGAGTGCTGACCTTCGACGATTTGCATCAGCTGGCCCTGAAGACGCTCGCCTTTTTCGAGCCGCGCTTCAGAGAAGTCGGCAAGAGGTAGCGCGCGCCTCAATCACTCCGCACGCCTCGGGCTCTGTGCCTCAGCCCCGAGCGGGCTCGGGCGCCGCTGGCTGTGTCGGAGCGTTTTGCTCGCGCGTCGTCTCTCTCGCGGTGGCCCGTACGGCGCTGTCCAGGCTGACTCCCACGTCGGGAAAGCGCGTTCGAAAGCGTGTGTCGTCGACGAGAAAGGGACGGTCCCACTGGTAGTGCGTCTCGAGCAACTCGCGCGCCAGCGGGAGGAAGGCCAGCATCGTCAAGAGCAGGCGCCCCACTCGCCTCGGCTTCACCTGTACCCCCAGCTCGCGCCCAAGTTTCTCCACGAGTTCGCGCGGTCGAACCTCGTGCACCGGCAAGTGGAACACGACACCTTCGACTTCGTCGCTGGCGGCTCCGAGTGCGGCGAGCCCGTCGGCAACGTCTGCGACGTAGCTGAAAGCGTGAGGAGCGTCTGGATCGCCCAAGAGGATCGGTCGCTTGTTTCGGAGCATGCCCCGCACTGCCGCCGGCGAGATCAAGGACTGGTCCGCGCCTTCGCCGAAGAAGTCGCCTGCCTTGCCCACGGTGTAGCGAAGCCCTTGCTCACCACGGGCCGCGGCGAGGCGCCGGGTCCACCAGATGCGTACCTTGCCTTTCCTGCCCGTCGCCAGGAGGGGACTGTCTTCGCTGAGCGGCTCAGCGCTCGGTCCGTAGGCGTACAAATTGTCGAGCACGACCAGGCGCGCATCACAAGCCAGCGCGGCGTCGATCAGTGCCTCACTGAAGCGCGGGAACTGACGTTCCCAGACTCGACCCGAGTACGAGGATGGGTTCATGCAATGGTAAACCACGCTCGCGCCGCGGCTTGCGGCGATGGAAAATTGTCGATCGCCGGCGTCCCCAGCCACGACCTCGACGCCGGGAATACCGACGGGCTTGTCCGAGCGTCGCACGACGCGCACGCGGTGTCCCCGCGCGACCAGCCGACTAGCGAGGCGGTGGCCGATCTGACCGGCTCCAAAAATGACGTGCAATTCTTGCTTCATGGCTCTGATCTCCTTCTCGACCCACAAACTGAGCCCTTCAGAATGATATTTCCAATGCATGGATCATATGTAATCTATGCATATAAATTATGAATCTGGCCGCCCTCGATCTGAACCTTCTGGTGGCATTCGAGCGCCTGCTGGCGCTCGGCAGCGTCACAGAGGCCGCTCACGCGCTCGGTGTGTCCCAGCCCGCGATGAGCCGAACCCTCGGGCGACTGCGCGAGGCGCTTTCCGATCCGCTCTTCGTCCGCGACGGCCGCTCGTTGGTCCCGACACCGCGCGCGCTGGCGCTCGAGGAACGGGTGAGCGTCGCTGTGCAGGCCGCCAGCGCGGTGTTCGCTGTCGAGGCACCCTTCGAACCCGCCAGGGCCCGCGGCGCCATAGTGCTGGCGTTCGGTGACGAGACCCAGCACGCTTTCGCCGACGCGATCCTGGCCGAGATCTGGCGCGAGGCTCCCGGACTCGACGTCCGCTTGCGCCATCTCTCCCACGACACCGTGGGCGAGGGGCGGCGCGGCGAAGTCGACTTGGCCTTGGTTCCCGATCTGTCGGTGCTGCCGAGGATAGCGGGTCGTGTGGACCTCTCCGAGTTCGTGCAAAAGCACCTCTACGATCGGCGCTTCGTTTGCGTTTCGTCGCCGAAGCACGCTCGACGACGTTTCAGCCTCGAGTCCTTCGCGCGCGCGACCCACGTCGTCGCCGGTCCGGACGCGAGCGGACGGGGCTTCGTCGACGAGTACCTGTCCGAGCACGGGCTCTCGCGCAGGGTCGCCGCGGCCGTGGCTTCCTTCGCTTCGGCCGCGCAGATTGTGTCCCGTACCGAACTCGTTGCCACCTTGCCGGATGATGTGGTCAGCACGTGTGGCATCGACCTGGTGGTCGCCGAGCCGCCGTTGCCATTGCCCGTGCTGCCCATGATGCTCGTCTGGCATCCCCGGCTGACCACCGATGCTCGACACCGTTTCGTGCGTGAGCGGGTCGCCCGCGCGATCCGCCAACGCGTCGGGTAGCGACTTCACCCTGGGCCACCCGTCTCGTCCTGCTCGGGCTTGGCGGATTGCTGGGCAGGCGTCGCCGTTTTTGACCGGGCCGTCCCGAGCATTCCGATGGTTTGAAGGCCTGCCTGGCGTGCGCTTCCGCGTTACTTCGTAGACGCTCACAATGGGCGACCTGCATTCGCACGGTCCCACAGCCTGCTACCTGATGACGTCGCGCCGAGGATGATGCTTCGGGTTACTCCTCATTCTGTACTAATATGGAGGGTCGAGGTCGCCCGGTTTTGGGGCGAGCCAGGCGAGAAAGAGGGGTCATGACTGTCAACGTTGAAGCGACTTTGGGTGCGGGCGCAAACGACGCCAGCGAAAAGACTCGTCAGGTGGCCGGTGGAGGTGCGTCGCTCGAGCCCGAAGCGGCCGAGCGCATCAGCGACGCCCTGCTCGATCAGATGCGTCAACAGGGGGACCCTCCCGCCGACCGCGTGATTGAGGCCCTGTTCGCGGATCGTGAGGTGGCTGAAGCGCGCCATCTGCTCAGAACGCTCGTCATGAACGACGCGCCGCCGCCGGATGGCCTGCCTCCGGAGGTGCTAGAGTATCTCAGAACGACCGAACGGCTCGACGCTGCTGCAGGGGAACCCATCGAGGCTGGCCAGCAGTTGTTCGCCGAGCACGGCCCATTGATCTTGATGTGCTTGGCCCATTATTCCCTGCCCGCCGCCTACGCTGCGGCCAAGGGGGTTCAGGTGCTGCATCGCACGGCATACCTGGAAAAACGGCCCGCGAAGCGCCTGTTCGAGACCACCCAGATGGTGATCGACGTGATGACGCCGGGAGGGCTCGCGGCAGGTGGGCGCGGGGTGCGCGCCGCTCAGAAGGTGCGCCTGATGCACGCCATGGTCCGGCACCTGATCCAGAACGACCCGGCGCACGCCTGGGACCCGAGCCTGGGAGTGCCGATCAACCAGGAAGATCTGGCGGGCACCTTGATGACGTTTTCGTGGATCACGCTCGACGGTCTCGCGAAGCTGAGCATCCACCCGTCTGCACGAGCTCAAGGCGAGTACCTGGCGGCGTGGCGAGCCGTGGGTCGACTGATGGGGGTCGACGAACTCTTGTTGCCGGCAACGGTCGCGGAAGCCGAACGGCTTACTCGACGCATTCAGGAGCGTCAGATCGCTCCGAGCCAGGCCGGTAAGCTGATGACCCAGGCGCTGCTGGAAATGGTTCAGGACTCGAGCGACACGAGGTGTCTGAAAGAATTGTCGGCTGCGCTGATGCGACATTTTCTGCCCGAGCCGGTGGCCGACTTCCTGGGTGTGCCGAAGCACCGGCTGGATGCGCTGTGCGTGGACGCCATTTCCGTGCTGGCCAGGGGTGGCAACGACGCGCTCGGCGAGCTTCCCGCCGTGGCGAGCGCCGCACACCACTTCAGCCTGCACTTCATTCAGTGGATGGTGAACGTCGAGCTCAACGGTCGAAGTGCTCCCTTCGTGATCCCCGAACACCTGCGCAAGCATTGGCGTCTCGATCCGAATACCGAACCCTCCTTCTGGAAGCGCCTTTCCGAATGGCTCGGCCGACGCTTCACGGGACTATTGTAGTTCAGCGAACGGGAGTGACCGAAGCATGCATCCGCTCTATCACGTCGACCCGAACAACCCGGCCTTCAACCCCTTGACCTGGTACAACCTGATCGGCGCTCTGGGCTGCATTTTCTGGCTTGCGGCGTACCTTTTGATCCTCAAAAAGTGCTTCCGAGATCGGACCTATGGGCTGCCTCTGGTCGCCATCTGTCTCAACTTTGCCTGGGAGATCTTGGCGTCGTTCGTGTTTCCGAATCCGGTGAGCCTCTGGCACACGTTCGACCGACTTTGGCTGGCGGTGGATGTGCTCTTGGTCTACCAGCTGTTGCGCTGGGGGGCGTTCGCTCAGCGAATACCGGAAATTCGGCGCCGCTTCTACTGGGTGGTCGCGCTGACCTTCGGCCTCGGGCTGTGGGGACAGTACGCCTTCGTCAGTTCCTACATGGACCGGCTCGGACTGGTGGGCGCCTTCGGTATCAACCTGATCATGAGCATCGCGTTCATCTTCTTCTATTTCGACCGACGACAGACGCTGAGCGGGATTTCCAAAGGCGGCGCGCTGTGCAAGATGTTGGGGACCCTGGGCACCTCCATCGAATGCCACTGGGTGGTTCGCTCGATCGACCCCGAGATGAAAGATCTGGCGTTCTTGACATTTCTTTGCGTAAGCATCTTCCTGGCGGACAGCCTGTACGTCTTTTTGGTGTTCTCGGGGGCGCGTGGTGCCGAGCGCTCCGATCGCGCGGAGCCGGCGGTCGGCAAGTTGACCCCCGCCTGATCAGGCGCCTGCCAGGCCTGGCGCGACCGCACCCACGAAGCGCTCGGGGTCCACGACCCCGTGCTGTCGGAGAAAATCGTCCGCTTCGGCCACCAGAAGTGCCCCTTCGTCGCCCGCCAGGAGCGCGCCGAGCCCTCGCTTCGCACAGACGGCGTAGACCGGGAGTCGTTCGCAAGCTTCCGCATCGGTCAGCACGCTGCGGAGCGACCGAACCGCCGCCTCGGGGTTACCGCCGAGAGCCTCGAGAGCAGCTTCGAGGGGCGCGGACCAGCTGGCGGCCAGGCGCTTGGAATCGCAGAACCTCAAGGATGCGGCCGCCCGCTCCAGCAAGCTGCTTCTTTCGGTCCCTGATGTGAGCTCTCGGGCACGCGCCAGGCTGGTCCAGGTGCTCACGTAGCCCACATAGCCCCGCACCGAGGCAGCGCGTCGTGCCAGCGACCTCGAGAGCTTGCTTTCGAGCAGCTGCGTGGCTGCCAGCGCTCGCCCCATGGAGCCCTCGTAAGCGCACAGAGCCACCTCGCCCTGGGTTTGCATGATGTCCTGCCAGGTGAAGGTCTCTTTTTGCCAGGCATCCTTCGAGCGATCGAGATCGTGACGCAACCCGACCAAGTCTTCCACGGCCACCCGCGCCACTGCCCCTGGTACCCCGGCAAGGAACGGCACCACGCCGCGGTTGTCGCTGGCCCAGGCATCGTCCAACAGCGCAGGAGTGCTCTTGGCGACGTCGCTGAACGCGCCCTGCAGGCACAACACCTGAAGCCGGTTCCACTCGAGCCACACCCCTATCTGTGAGAGGGCGGGGCTCGGGTGCAAGGTGAGCATCTCGCGTGCTCGGTCCAGATGCTCGAGGCTCGCGCGTGGGTTGTCATTCAGCTCGAGGATGGCCAGATTCACGTCGAGCCAGAATTGCGCGATCGGATCGCCAGATTCCTTGCAATGCTTCTTGGCCTGGGTGGCTATCTTGCGGAGCCGCGCTTCGGGTAGCGCCAGCATCAGCCCGACCAGTACCTCGGAGGCCATGCCGCGGGCCACGAGGACCGGGTCGCCCGAGTCGAGAGCCAGCCTGAGCAGCCGGGTCGCCAAGGGAGGGTAGCGAATCGGATCCAAGCTTGGCAGTGCGGCGCTGATCACCTCGGTGGCGCGAAAGCATTCCGCCGCCCGCGGGTCCGGCGGTGCGACACGAGGTTCGTATCCGCGCAGACGCAGCAATGACCGCTCCCACATGAGCGACGCCACGGCGGCGGCGTTCGTCTTGGCTACCGAGAGCCCGAGCGGGTTCAGCCCGCGGTTGACCAGCGGTATCGCCTCCTCGATGCGACCGCACTGCAGATAGAAGCCGCCCGCGCGGAGCGTCAACTCCGCCGTCTCGCTGGAGCTCGCGTCGGCGATTGAGTTCAGGCAGCTCTCGGCGGCTTCCAGACTGCGACCGGCTTGGGCAAGCATGTCCGCCCGGGCCACGCGCAGGCGATGGATGGTGTCGCCATCGAAGGTGCCGAGCTCGAGCGCCCGCGAGTACAGAGCTACCGCGCGTTCGAAGCCGAAGGCAGAGGCCGCTCTGCGAGCTGCCTCGATGCACAGTGCCGCCGCGCGCTGGGCGTCGCCGCCTCGTTCGAAGTGGGTCGACAGCACCTCCGGATCCGGCTGGGCGGTGGCCTGCCACGCCTCCGCCAGGCAGCGATGCATCGCGCGTGTCTCGCTATCCGAGAGTGCATGGGCGACGGCCTCGCGAATCTTGTCATGATAGCACTCCACCTCCGTCTCGCGCACGCCGCGCCGTACCAGCTGCAGGTCTTCCAGGGCATCGTTGGCGCTGGGCTGTACACCGGCCGCGCTGACCGCCACCTCGAGGGGCACGGGGCTGGCCGAGAGTACGATGGCATGAAGCAGCCGTTGCGCCGATTCGGGCAGCGAAGCGCAGCGCTGCCACAGGACCTCGTTCAGCGAGCGCGCCAGTGTTCCCGGGGCACCGCTGGCGCGCGCGTGTCGAGCCAGCTCACGCAACAGGAATGGATTGCCGCGGGCCTCACGGAGCACCGCCTCCGGGGCATCGCCGCCGACTACCTGGAGCGCCAGCTCCACCGGCAGGGGCTCGACATCGATCTCGCGAAAGGAAATCCGGATGTCATTGGGAAGCTTCTCGTAAAGTGGCTCGAGCACGGGGCAGACCCCATCTCGGCAGCTAGCCACGAAGAGCAGGTGCGGGGCGTCTGCCTGGCGCAACAGGTGCATCAACAGCGCCACCGAGTCCGCGTCGGACCACTGCAAATCGTCGATGTACAGTACCAGCGGCGCTCGCTCGCAGACCCGGCTCAGTAGTTCTCCGAACGCCACGAAGCCGCGCCGGCGAATTTCGTGCGGTTCGGCTCCCTCACGGGCGGCCAGGCCGGCGAGCGCTGGAACGCGCTCGAGCACGGGAAACAAGCGTACCAGCGCCCAGGCTTCGCGCGGCAGCAACGCTCTGGCCTCGCTCCTGCGCAGCGCTTTGAGGAAGCGCGACAGGTCGTCCACCGCGGCATCGAAGGCTCTGAAGGGAACCGTCTCGCGCTCGTAGCAGCGACCGCGCAGTACGACGGCGGGCGTCGTCTCGCTCAACCTGTCGAGAAACCTGGCGACCAACGTGCTCTTGCCGATACCGCTTTCGCCTTTGAGCAGGGCGATCACCGGTTTTCCGGAGCTCACGGATGCCTCATAGGCTCGGTCGAGCTTGTCGAGCTCCGCCTCGCGCCCCACCAGGTCCCCGTGGTACTGGGGGGGGCGGCTGGGCATGCGCATGCCGGAGAAGCGCGACGCTCCGAATTCGCCGGTCAATACCTCGGACGCGGGGCGTTCCGTAGGCTCCGTGGAGAGCAGCTTCGCGCACAACTCGCTCAAGTCCGCCGGCGCGCCGGGGGACAGCGACGTGACCGGTGGGGCATTCTGAAGCTGTTTGGCGACCAGGATGTCGTTGAAGGTCCCCCGGAACGGTAGCCGTCCGGTGAGCGCTTCGAACAGCATGACGCCGAGCGCGTACCAGTCGCTGGCCGCGGTGACGCCCAACCCGAGGGCTTGCTCGGGCGCCATGTACGCGGGTGTGCCGGACAGTTCGGTGTCTACTTCTTGACGCGCGCGCGTGCCGCCGTCGTGCACCATGGCCAGCCCGAAGTCCAGCACGACCAGGCGTCCTTCCCGATCCACCATCACGTTGCTGGGCTTCAGGTCACGATGCAGCTTGCCCGTTCGGTGAATGGCCAGCACTGCGTCGACCAGCTGGGCAAGCGCGTCCCTGAGAGGCCCCACCCAGGCTGGCTCGTCGCCTTCGAGCGGTTCTGCGCCCGCGCGCTCTCGGATCTTCCTGAACCACTCGTCGAAGCGCTGTCCCTCGACCAAATCCATCGAGAAGAACCAGGTTTGATCATCCGCGAACAGTTCATGCAGACGCACGAGATTGGGGTGACTGACGCCGGCTAGCATCCGGAACTCGGACTTGAGCTGATAGATCCCTGCCGCTTCCAGGCGGTGCAGCGTTTTCAGGGCTACCTTGGTCCTGCGCTGCGCGTCGAAGGCCGAATACACGATGCCCATTCCGCCTTCGCCCAGTCGTTCGAGTACTTCGAAGCGACCCGCGGCGAGCTTGGAGCCCGGCTCAGGCGCTACCCAACGCCCGACGGGCCGCACCTCCGTACTGGGCGTGAGCGCGATACCTCGCAGCGCCGACTGTGGTGCGTTGATGAGTACAGTGTCCGGGCTTTCGTTTTCTCGACCCAAGCGTCGCCCCCGAGTTTGTGAAGACTAACATTTCGTCCACGTCGAATGCAACTGCGTCTGGCCCGGGACGCCCTGGTAAGGACGGCACCCCGAGCGCGGAACTGACTGGAGACGGTGTGCCAAAGGGCTCACGGGTGTGACTCGTAGCGACATCCGACAGCGCGTCGAGCAGATGTACCCGTCGCCTGGAAAGCCGCGGACTGCGCAGTCGGTTTGACTCTGCCGTCGAGAGCCACTCGGGTGTCGATGACGAAACTCTCACTATCGAGGTCATCGAGTGTGGGGAGGCAGCGGTCTGGCCGGGGACCGCCCCGACCGCCGTGCTGACCGAGGCGGGTCTGACGGGGCAGGCAGCGCGAGACCCAAGCGAGAGCGAGAGCAAGGGCGCGCTCCCGCGGCTCTCGAGAAACTACGGAACGCCTGCACAGATGGTAGCCAAAACGCGGCGAGAGCGCCTGCCGCGCCCGGCCAGAGCTGGCCACTCGGTCTAATAGGAGCCAGGATATCAATCGAGAGGAGTGGAGTTGGTGAATCGGTTTAGTTTTGTCTACTTGGGCGCGGTGGCCTTGCTTGGGGCCTCGTTGATGTTGGCTTGCAGCGGCGAAACGGAGCAGGACGCCTCGAACGACGGCAGCACTACCAGTGCTGCTTCGACGGCAGTTACCGGGGGCGGCTCGCCGACTACCTCGTCGACCACGAGATTGGCAACCACGACAGGCAGCCAGTCGACGGGCAGCAGCGGTGGCGGGTCGGGCAACGGATCCGGTGGTACGACCGGGACGATCGGGAACACGACGACAGCCGCCGGTGGAGCGGGGAATGCGACGGGAGCGGGTGGCGCCGCGGGCAGTTCGACTGACGGCGGTCCGGATTGCAACACCATCGAATGCTTGAGGCCCTACGAGTGCGTCGAGTACTGCGGAGGCCCCATCCTCGCGAGCGGTTGCTGCCCTTGCGCGGATGGCCAGATCGATTCCTTCATCGAGTGCCGAAACGTGTGCACGGATGGCGAGACCATGGATGACGGGTGCAACACCTGCTCGTGCAGCGGGGGCACCTGGGCCTGCACGAATAGAGCTTGTCCAGACACATTTTGCGGGGCCATGGCCGGTGACACCTGCGCTCCGGACGAGTACTGCGCCTACATGGAGGGCGAGTATTGCGGGGCCGCCGATGCGCAGGCTACCTGTCAGCCCCGTCCGGACGTATGCATTGCCGTGGAAGACCCGGTATGCGGCTGCGACGGCAAGACCTACGGAAATTCTTGTGAAGCCGCGCGTGCGGGCACCGGAGTGAACACGGCCGGACCTTGCCCCAGCCCATAGCTGGCTGAACCCCTGGCGAGCCCAGGGGCCCTTTCACCCGAGGGTGGCGACAAGTTCCTCTGCTACTTCGACGCGCGCTCCAACCAGACCGCCATCCAGCGAAGCAGGTCGGTGGCCGTGGCGATTCCAGTCAAACGGCCGCGGTCGCGGACCAACACGCAACCGTAGCAGTGCTCCGCCATGGTGCGCAAAACTAGCGCGAGGGGTTCGCCCTTGTCCACGATGTACGCGGGCTTGCTGCACAGCGAGAAGACCGACACTGGCTTGGTTCCTTCGCCGTTCAACGAAAGTGCGAGGTTGACGTCTCTGTCCGAGAGTACGCCGATAATCTCCCCACGTTCTTCGACGGGAAGGTGGCGGACGCGGTGCCGGACCAGCATCTCGTGCGCGTTCTCGGCGCTTTGTCGGGCGTCGATGGTATAGGGCAATTCGGTCATGACCTGGTCGAGTGTGAAGTCCACGTTGCTGCCTCCTGTCGGGGGTATTCAAAGGGCGTGCCGCGCGGCGCGTCGGCCAAGCCCCGGGCCGTCGGGAACCTGGCGACCTGCGCGAAGGAGTCGTCCGCTTGCCTCGACCAGGGGCGCGCCGGGCAAGGACCTTGCCACCGAAGAGCCTGCCGAGCTGCTATTGGCTGCGGGGCGCTCTTGCTGGCTGGCCCTGCATCGCTGTTCCAGCGCGGTGCCACGGATACTGGCTCATCGCTGGTCGTGTCACCCGCGAGAGCTTGCGAGCTCACGCTTGCCTGGCTGGCGGTACATTTCCGGGTGGTTTCGGAGAGCAGGACGGGAACAAGCCACTCTTGGCCTCCGTTTCCAAACCAACCTGGTCTGCCGCCTCGGCGAAGCCCTCCATCAGGAGTCGAATATCCGCGTCGTGATTGTGGAGAGTGATGCAAAATCGGATGCCGGCCTGGTTGCGTGGCACGATCGGGTACATCGCGGCTGTGACGCCGATGCCGCGCTCGCGCATCAGGCGAACGACCTCGAATGTTTTCGCTTCGCTCTTACAGGGCAAAAAGAAGATGGGGCTGAGCGTCTCGTCACCCAACGGCACGCCGAAGTCCTGTGCCAACAGTACAGTGAGCGATAGCTTCGCCTGAAGCTCCTTCTGCAGCTCGCCCAGCTCGTCCGACAGGTGCAGGCGGGCGGACGCTACCGCGGCACCGAGCTGCGCCGGTTGCAACGCACCCGAAAAGACCATTGGCCCGCCAGCTCGCAGAATCCGGTCCGCCATCTTGCGATCCGGCAAAACCAAGGCACCGCCGCCGGCCGAGAAGGCCTTGTTCAACGAGAGGGCAACCACGACGCGCTCGCGGTCTTCGAGCTTTTCGAGGCCGTATCCCCGACCGTGGGTGCCGGTCCAGCTGGTCGAGTGAGCGTCATCCACGTACAAGTGAAGCGACGGGCAGCGCTTCAGTAGCTCTCGGAGCTCGTCGATGGGGGCGAACTCGCCCAAAATGGAGTAGAGACCATCCAGCACGTACCAAACCCGGCGATGCTTGGCGGAGAGTGCCCGGACGCGCTTTTCCAGGAGGTCGGCGCGGTTGTGTCGCAGCGGCTCGACATGGATGCCGCGCAGCAGCGCCACGGCGGTGTGCAGGCTCGCGTGGGCCGCAATGTCGATCACGACCGCGTCGCTCGGTTCGATCAGAACCGGCAAGGCTGCGATGTGACCCAGGGTGGTGGATGCCGCGACAACGACGTGGCCGCCGGTCATTCTACCGAGCGACTCGCTGAGCTCCTCGTAGAGCGGCGATTGCAGCATCGCGCGCGGAAATGGAAACTGCGTGCCAAAACGCCGGATCGCGCCGATGGCGCTCTCCTGTAGGTCCGGCCTCAATTCGAGGCCGAGGTAGCTACAACAAGCGAAGTTGAGAAGCTCCGTGTCGTGCACCCGGACGGTGCGCCCCGCGTACTGCGCGTTGTCGGCGGTCTGCATGAGCGCTCCAGCTTGCTGGGCGGCGTGCATGCTGGCGTCCATGGCTTCGGCCAGGTATGCGGGGGCAAAAAGGCGGTTCTTTTTCAAGTGGGTGTCTCCTCATTGCCCCCCTGGATCTTGTGGATTCGCTGGGGGTAGCGGCCGACTTCAGACGGAAGTTTAGGATCCAAAGTGGTGCGCCTCACGATTCTAGGTGCGCACAGGTCGTACATTGCTGCAGGCGCGAGCACTTATCGGAGCGTGACAATTTGACGTTAGACCTGTCAGGCGCCATCAGAACTTCTCCACGCGCGCATGCGAACGCGCTAGAGTGTCACTGGGTCATGCAATCCGTGCAGCACATCACTCCGCCTCACGTCCGGGTCCTTCACAAGAGTGATGTGCTCGCGGTTGCCGAGGTCAACAAGGTTTGCGTCATCTACTGGCGCAAGCAGCCCAACCGCGCGACTTTCGCGATACAGAAGCACTGCCTCGACAGTGTGGTCAAGGAGCACCGGTCCGGCGTTGGGGTCATTTGCATAGTGGAGTCCAGCTCGGATCCGCCCGAGGAAGACCTGCGTTCGGCTTCGTCGCAGATGGTCATCTCTCATGGTACCAATCTGGATTGCGTTGCATGCGTCATCGAAGGCGCTGGGTTCCGCGCCGCCATCACACGCGCGGTCCTTTCCAGTATCGTGCGCGTGATCCGCACACCGGCGCCCATCAAGTTCTTCGTCACGCCGAGCCAGGCCGCGACCTGGGTCGCAACCAAGATGCGGGTGGGCTCGACGGCGGAGTTCATTCGAACGGTCGAGAGCGTACGCGGCTACTTGACCGATTGATACTAGTCCCTTGGGGGGAGCCAAGGAGTCTAAGTAATGAGAAAATGGTGCCGCAGCGTTTCCCCAGCAGCCATGGCAATGTTCATGCTCGGTGCGAGCTGCGCGGAGCGTGTCGACAGTGAGACGACCAAGCCAGACCCCGCGTCGGTGCGCTCGACCGAACAGGAGCTCATCGATGTCTCCCGCGTCGGCGTCAGCTACCCCTACCTCGATGTGCCCCTGGTATTCCCGGCGGGCATTGCCGGGGGGGATCGCGTCGTCTTCATTGGATCCCCCTTCGAGGGACGAGTCGCGGCGTTTTCTCGAGTGCTCGGAAAACCGCTCGGGGATCTACCACCTCCCGAGCAGGGCTTCATCCTGCCCTTCATCTTGAAGTCCACCGGCTCGCACGTGGTGTCGGTTCTGGACGCGGGCGGGTTTCCAAGCCCGGCCCCTTTCGTGCCGGCGAATCCCACCATCTACGAATACGAGTACAGCTACGACAGGCGCCATGGGCTTTCCGCGGAGCTGACGCGCAGCATCAGTTTCGACAGCGCCCTGGTCGGGTTCTCCGAGGATGCCATCAAGTTGGACGACGGGCGCTATCTGTTGGATGACGCGGTGTTGGGCAGCATCTGGATTGCGGAGCTCGACGGCACGATCGTGCCGGGCATCGTTCCAAAGACTTTCGAGCCCGAGGATGCCATTCCGGAAATGGCCTTCTGCGACTCGATGCCTCTGATCGATGTCGGGGGCGTGCCGTTTCTCTTCACGGGGTCCACGGTGCCGGGCATTACGTCGATGGCCGCGCGCAACGGTAAGCTCTACTTTTCCTCCTCGTGCTCGGGCGCGGTTTACTCGGTGCCCCTCTCGGTATTCGACGACGATCGCGAGCCCTACGAGCGCGCTGAGGACATCAGTGTGGTGTCTCCGAAGCCCGAAGGCGTTCAAGTAGAGGAGCTCTTGGGGCTCATCTTCGACTTCAACCGTCCGAACGAGCCCTACCTCTACGCGGCGGACCCGTTGCAGCTGCGGGTAATTCGCATCAACGTCAACACTGGGCGGCGCGAGGTCGTCGGTGACGACCCCACCCTGTTCAACTTCCCCTCGTCGCTCGGTTTCCTGCCGTCTCCCACGCCACACAGCTACTTGTCGACTCTGCTCGTTCTCTCGAACCAGCAACACCTCACGCCAATCACGAACGACGCCATCACCGAAGACATGTTGGAGCCTCCCTTCCTGGCGACCAAGGTGCTCATTCCACACTTGCACTAGACGAGCGCGCGCAATTCGCGCCTGGCCACGCGGAATTCGTGGTGAATCCCCGCGACGACCGGGCATCAACGGTGGCGAGCTTCGATCACCCTGACTTGGTGTTCTGTGAGGCGGAACTGGCCGTGACCCTTGGTCGCCAATTCCAGGGTGACGGCCTCGAGCCCTCTCGTCGAAAATGACCTGGTGGTGGCGTGGAGCCGGTAGGTCTTTCCCGAACGCTGCCAGCGCAGGCGTTGGGGTTTGGGGTGTCCGCGCTCGTGGTGCACGACCAAGCGAAGCGCGCGAGGCCGGGCGCCCTGGGATTCCAGCCTCAGTCGCAGCTTCACCCGCGCGTGTTCGAGGTGGCCCATGTCATGCTCGTTGGCAGCCAGCATTTCGTAGCGACCCGAGTGGTGGAGGTCGCCCACGCTGCTGAAATAGTAGAGGTCGCGCCCCCCGCTCTTGCCGACGCGCTGCCACATCAGCTCGTGGTCTCGCACTCTCTCTCTGGGGGAATGCTCCGCAAGCAGTAGATCGAAACGATGGGGTGCGCGGCTACCTCTGAGGTAGCGCCAGCTACGACCCAGGACGGGCACGTTCAGGCCCCACGAAAACGCCCCAGCTCGTATCTTCTTCGGCCCCAGCACACGCTTGACCGGACCATGGTGAGTGAGGAACTGCTTCACCGCTCTGCCGGAATCCGCGACTTGGGTGTACCCATTGTGGACCGTTTTGGCGTGGCTCAAGTAAGACGCACCCGAAAGGTAGGCGGCCCAGGCGTAGACCGCACCGACGAGCCCAGTCGCGACGTGCTTCCAGCCGCGACCAATCAACGAAGCTGAGGATCGATCGCGCAGCAGGCGCCGGGCCGGCGTAGTTGGCAACCTGTTCGGTGCTCGAGAGAGTTTTCCCGGTGAGCTCTGAGCTCGCTGCCCGACCGCGCACACCCAACCGGCCATGACGAGTATCGGCAGCGGTGCCAGGACGACGATGAAGTAGCGCAACTTGGTCCGGACGATTGGAATGAGCGGATCCAACGACACCACGGGGAAAGTCAGTGTGGCATAGGCGGCCAGAACGAACCCCGAGAACGCCAAGAGCAGTCGCTGCCGGCGCCACGCCGCAGCAACCACGGCAAGTGGCAGCGAATAGAACAAAAGGGACCAGTACCCGATACCGAATGGTCCCGTTTGGTAGTCTTCCGAGTGGGCGGTAGCATCGACGAAGCGCGTGGCGAGCAGCGCCCAATCGATATGGTCCTCCATGGCGCCGGGCGTGTGAGAGTAGTGCTTCATGTGAGGCACGTGACCCGAAATGACCGCATGCACGCGATACAGCGGGTCCCCATAGGCAACCCAGAGTGCGAGGGACTGAATGAGCTCGAAGGCTGCTGTCGAAGCAACCACCAGCAGGAATACCTTCCAATGGCGTTTCGATCGGGCAAACGCCACGGGGAATGCGACCAGCCCTAACAGGGTGGTCGCACTGCTTTCCTTCGCGGAGGCCGCGAGGAAGAAACAAAGAGCGCTGCCGAGCACTGGCGCGCGGGGCAGCGCGGGTGACTTCGACGTGAAGGCTCTCAGAAACAGTACGAGTCCGAGTGTCAACCAGAACTGCGCCGGAATATCGGGTAGCAAAAGACTGATGCTGTCCAGGAAGCTGGGCAAGCCGAGCAGCATCACGGCGGCGGTGCTGCTCGGCAAGACACCCATGAAGACTCGCCCGAGCGCATAGCTCGAAAGAACCAAGCCCAAGCCGTAGACGAGGGGCACCGCGTAGTAGGCCGTCAGGTTGAAGCCGAACAGTGCTTGCGCGAGCCAAGCGGTGGCGAGCAGCGCGTATCGCTGGCGGTGATGAGCGGATCCGGCCGGCTTGCCAGAGGCGAATTCGAAGTACGAGCAGTCGTCCGAGCCCAGCGGCTCCTTGCGTGCAAGTACGAACACGACCGCGAACACGAGGGTCAAGAGCACAACGGCCAACGCATCGGGCCAGCGACGTCGCAGCCAGCTGGCCACGCTTGCCGTGAGCCTTCGGGCGCCAGCGATCGACCGCCCGAAGGCTGCCTGCAAGTCGGCACGCATCGGCTATTTTCTGTTCAGGCGAACGATCAGATCGGCAAGCGCGCCGAAGAACAGCGCGTGCAGGCCCAACGTCAGGCAGCCCAGCAGAGCGTTGACGTGAACCACGGGTTTCGGCGAGTCCCCCGACAGCCACATGCCCATCTCGAGGACGAGTATGGCGCCAGCCAATAAGAGAAAGGTCAACCCTATCGGTCCAAAGACACGCATGGGCTTGACGCCAATCAGCACCATGAGAAGCTGGGGAAGCACCTTGAGGGGGTACCTGTAAGAGACGAATGACTTGCCGCTGGTTCTGGGCCGAAAGGTGACGGGCACGTGGGCGAAGCGCATGCCGCGATGGTATCCATCCAACAGAACCTGTTGCGTGTAATTGTAGTCACCCGGTAGATAGAAATTCGCCAGAAAAGCCTGGTTGACCGCAAAGATGCCGGGCTGACTGTCCTTCAAGGGCCAGCCTGTGAGCCAGGCCATCAGTCGCGTGAACATCGCGTTGCCGATGCGTCTGACGAAAGGCATCTTGTATTGGATGCCCGGGAACCGATTGCCGTACACCAAGTCCGCCTCATCATCCAGGATCGGTCTGACCAATCTGAGGATGTCGTTCGGGTCGTGTTGCAGATCTGCGTCGAACTTGACCACGATGTCTGCCGAGTCCGTGCGTGCGGCAATCAACCCGGACCTGACTGCTGCACCCAGTCCTCGGTTCAGCTTGTGGTGCACGACGCGGTTGGCCCCGGCGCGCTGCGCGAGCTCACCGGTGGCATCTTTCGAGCCGTCGTTCACGACGTAGAGAGACAGCGCGATGTTCTGCTGTTTGCACGCATCTTCCACGCCACGCAGCGCTGCGAGCGTTTCCACGATGCGATCCGCTTCGTTGTGAGCCGGGATCAGCACGACCAGCGAAACGCTGTTCTCCGGCGCCGCGTGGGCAACGGGAGGTAAGTCGAGTGCTGCGCCTGCCGGAGCGACTTCGGTGTCGCGCTCGGAGGACCTCTTCATGCCCTCGTTGGCTGTAACTGTGCCAGTAAGCTGCTCGCGGCGAACCACAGGATGTCTCCCAACGTCGTGATGACTCTCATTCCCAGTGCTACGAACAACGCATTCGGGTTGTCTCCCAATAGCACGAGTAGGGTTGCTTCGCGTATACCCAGCCCGCCGGAGGCGCCCGGGACCACGTAGCCGCTGAGCCAGGCGAGCGCGTAGGCGGGAATAACCGCCACGTTCAACGGGCTCGAACCGCTGGCGGCCGAGTACAGCAGCATGGCCAGGGAGCCACTGAACCCGAGAAACAGGACGTACAGCGGCACCACCGACAGTACTTGACCCACTCGTAAATCGACGCCTTCGGGTGGGGCGCGGCCGATCAGCTGGAGCAGTGGGCGGCCAAAGCGCACCAGGAACAACAGCACGAGCACGGCGAGGAAGCTCAGCAGCACGGCCAGCGGTGGAGAAATGACGCTCGAGCTTCGTGCGTAGAAGGGGAGCCCCGTCAGTGTCAGCAGGCCGGCGGCGACCACGAAGCTCAGTGTTTCGTAGGCGGCGGCCAGCACCAGTGAGCCATCTTGCACGCCGAGACGCCGAAATGCCAGGTGGCGC
This sequence comes from uncultured delta proteobacterium, assembly GCA_963809955.1. Lineage (GTDB taxonomy): Bacteria > Myxococcota_A > Polyangia > Polyangiales > Polyangiaceae > JAICQQ01. The sequence continues at coordinate 415,116 of CAWELQ010000017.1, read as the reverse complement.
GCGACGTATTGAAAGACGTTTCCCGGGATGTACTTCGAAATCTGCGCGCGCCCGCAAAGCAAGTGGGCATCACGCGCTCTCAGTGTGTGGATGCCTTGCCAGCGTACCAATAGGTACCACGCAGTGGAAAGCAACAGCTGGCTGACGGTGAACGCGACCACCGCCAGGGTGGCGCTTGCGATGCCCACGGTACCCATGTGAGCGCGGAACTGGCCCAGATGCTCTGCCACCCTGGCGACCACGAAGATTAGGGACAGCGCCACCAGCGCCAGCCCGACCCAGCGCACCAGACGCTTGCCCCGCGCGCGACCCGGTTGCTCGGGGCTGGCTGGCGGGAGAGGCGGAGCGGGCTCGGACATTGGGGTCGAGGATGTCAGCGTTGGCTCCCGTGCGGGGCGCGGGGCGCGGGGCGCGGGGCGCGCCAGGGTGGCGCACGGTATGCTACGCGCGGCGAGGTGCAACAAGCACAAATCGTGTCAGGGGGCCGCGCTCTTGCGACCCCCTGACAAAGTGCGGGGCGATCCCGATGGGGCTAGGGCTATCGCGCCCCGGGCCTTGCGCGACCGCGCATCTCGCGGTCGAAAGCCGGTCTTTGGGTCAGTCGCTCGGCGAGCTGGGTTCGCTGTTCGGGAGTCAGCACGCTCAGCATCTTGCCCATGGACGTCACTCTCTGTTCGGCTCTTGCACGAGCCTGGCTGGCCCTGCTCGTGGCGTCGATGAACGTCGAGGCGTCGAAGCTGTCCTTGCCGAAGGCTTCGAGCAGTTGGGCACGCTCGTTTCGGTGCTCTTCGAACGCCTGTCGCATGGCTTCAGCATTCTTGGCAGGCGAAAACGTGGTCGCGAGCTGCTGCTTCTGCGCGTCGCTCAGCTCGAGCCCTCGAAGCATGCCAAAGGCTGCCCTGTCCTTGCCAGCGCCGAACTCAGGTCGACCGCCGCGGACGCCTCGCTCTCGGCGCCGGGGCTCCCCTTTGCCAACGCCTCGTGGCGCGTCGTGCATCGGGCCTGCCTGCCGCTGTTGGACCTGCTGAACCAGTGCCTGGCGCTGCTCGCTGGTGAGGATGCTGTGCAGCTGGTTGAGCGCGCGAACGCGATCCGTGGTTCTGGCTTCCACTCGCTTCTGCAACGACGCGAGCGCTTGGTCGGCAGCTTGGCGATCGAGGCTGCCCGCTTTGAGCGAACTCTCGAACACGCCCATGAGCTCGCGACGAGGAGGCTGGGCGTCGGGTTTCGGGTGGAGCGAACCCCTGAGCTCGCTGATCTTCGCCTTTTGATCCTCGCTGAGATCCAGGTGGCGAAGCGCTGCGCCGAACAGGTCCGCAGCGTGGTGGCGACGATGGCCGAAGTGCTTCTTGCCATGCTGACGTTTGCCGTCCAACTTGGCGGTTTCTTTGCTGGGCGTGGCAGCTTCTTGCTGCAGCGCTTCGACCTTTTCCCCGGGTTGCGTCACGAACTCATCTTGACCACTGCATCCCAGAGCGACCAAGAGCAGCGGTACGCTGAGCGCACCGAAGAGTGGGTATTGAAGACGTGTCATGATAACTCCTTGTGGATCGCCCCTCGAAAGGGAGCAGGGCGATCGTGGTTGTCGGCCCATCGGGCTGGGATCTGACGAGCCCCCCGACCGTGCCGAGTGGGCTTCGACCGAGAGACAGAGCAACGCATGTGCCATCGCGGAAGAACCGGTATTTCCAGGAATCTGGCCTGTATCTCGAGCAGGGCACTGCGGATCTCGCAGGGGTAGGTGCTGCGGAATCTGCCGACGTCGCCGAGCACATCGCGTCGATCCGCCGGAGTTCCCGTCTCCGGCAAGTGGCATGGGGGCTGCTTGTCTGCCGCGACTTCCTGTCGCCTTCGCGCGACCGAGCAAAGCGTGTAAGACCCGATCATCTTCGAAAATGACGCATCCTTCTTGGTTCGAAACCTCCCGCTGGTTGCGCGCTGCGCTGCTCCTGTTGCCGGTCGTCATGGGGGTGGCGCTGGTGGCGGGGGCCTACTCGAACCGACAGCGTACCTACGAGGCGTCCGAGCTCCTGGTGCGCGGTCAGGTGGACGGCTTCGTGCGGTCCATTGCCCAGACCTTGCGCGGTGCGGATGAGACGCCGCGAAACGAGCTTCTCGCGGAAGCGCTCGACGAGCTCCGTGGCGATGGGCTCAGGTACGTCGCGCTGCTGGATCCGAACGGTGCCGTGAATGCGGAGGCGGGCAACGCCTCGACCCGCCAGGCTCGGCCGAGACGTCTCGGGGCCCTGGAGATGATTCGGCACGACAATCGCATCCGCGTCACGGCGAAACTTCCGTTGCGCAGACTTGCGCGTATGCCGCGTGGCCCGAGGCACTTCGACTGGCGACGTTTTCCCCCCTGGTTGGTGCTGGAGTTCGAACCAGTGGTGGTGGACCGGTTGCGCCAGGACGCGGACCACGCCTTTGGCATGAGCGCGGCTACGGCGGTCGCGCTCCTTCTGATAGCCGGAGCACTCTGGTGGCAACTCAGGAGGCAGGAAATCCAGGCCGAGTCCATGGAACGAGAGCGTCGTCTGGCCCAGCTGGGAGAGATGTCCGCGGTGCTGGCTCACGAGATGCGCAACCCGCTGGCTTCCCTCAAGGGACACGCACAGCTGCTTTTGGAGCGACTCCCCGGCGATGGCCGGGAATCCAAAAAGGCCGAGCGCATCGTCTCAGAGGCTCGCAGATTGGAAGAGCTCAGTCGGACACTGCTCGACTTCGTGCGCTCGGGCAACATCGAGCGTGCGTCCGTGGATGTGGGAGAGCTCGTCGAGCAAGCCGCCGAGGCAGTGGGACGAGACCGGGTGCGCATAGAAAACACAGGCTCCATCGCCGGTCGGCTGATGCTCGACCCGCTGCGCATGAACCAGGTGTTGGTCAACTTGCTGCACAATGCCGTCCAGGTTTCACCGGAAGGACGAGCGGTGGAGGTGAGGTTGGAGCTTTCGGCGCGTGCGCTCACCATCCGCGTCCGCGATCGAGGTCCAGGGTTGGCTCCGGGTGAAGAAGACAAGGTCTTCGAGGCGTTCCACACGAGCAAGACCCACGGCACCGGTCTTGGGCTCGCCATCGCCCGGCGTATCGCGGAGCTGCACGGCGGGACGCTTACCGCGCACAACCGCGAAGAAGGCGGCGCCGAGTTCGTGCTGCAGCTGCCCGCCGAACGCCCCGTTTCGAGCTGAGCTGCTGCTCATCGGGCCCGTCGAGAACGATTTTATCTCGAAGGATGATCGCTCGAGGCGATTGCGGGAATGCGCCGTTGAAGTGCGCACCTTCGCGTCTCGCGACAAACGGTGTGCAATCTCGACTAGCTGCCTACAAATCGACTCATGGTCAGGAGTCTTTCCAAAGTTTCAACAGTGACGGTGGTGCCACCCCGATGAACTTCTGCTCGGATCAAGATCGCCGCGCAGCACTGATTTTATGGCACACTGGTCCAGATTAGTGGGCGAATCAATTCCGGTGCGTTCCGCGCGCTCGCGCTCTGCACCGCTTACCTCTTACAGGGAGTGGGTGACCCGTGTTCGAAAACCTTCGATTGTACATGACGATTTCCCAGCGGCTGCTCGTGGCACTGCTGTTTGCAGGTGCGCTCGCCGCGGGGTGTTCCTCCGACGATGAAAGCACGCCTGCCGCGGGCGGCGCAGGCGAAAGCTGCACGAAACGCAGCGACTGCGCTTCGGGGCTGATGTGTGTGAATCAGGTGTGTCAGCAAAATGCGCAAACCGACGGCGGGGAAGAGACTCAGCCTCTCGGCGGTGTGGGCGAGAGCTGCACACGCCGCTCCGACTGTACCACCGGTTTGGCGTGCGTAGGCAACGTCTGTTCCGAGAGCGCAATGGCACTGGTGAGTGCCGAAGGTGAGACTTGCGGTGCTCGCAGCGACTGCGCCGAAGGGCTGCGCTGCGTCGGCAACGTATGCACGGCGGAGGACTCCGAGAGCACGAGCGGAGCGCGTGGTGAGTCGTGTAGAACCACCCAAGATTGTCAGGATCCCTTCATCTGCGTGGGGCTTCGCTGCGTCGAAGGCAACAACGATATCGAGCGCACCGATAACGAGTGCGTGCAGCTAGAATGTGAAACGCCGACTGACTGCTGCCCCGACCCCTACCCCGAGTGTGCAACCTGGAAGATGGAATGCGAGAACGGAGCGGCGGGTGCCAACTCCGTTTCCTGTGGCTACTACGACGACCCGGTCTACAACTGTGTATGTGACAGTGCGGCCTGGTCGTGTGACCACTACCAGTGCGTGGCGGAGGTCACCTGCGGGTCCGATCTGGACTGCACGTTCGGCGTGTGTTCGGACGGTGTTTGTGTCACGTGCGCCTCCGACGAGGATTGCCTGGTCGAAGGCCAGCATTGCTCGGACAACGAGTGCGTTGGCGCGTGTACGACCGATACCGAATGTCCGGTTTTCCAGGCTTGTGTCGAGGGCGCCTGCGTGGAGACGGGCTGTCAGGACGACCATGAGTGTATCGCCCTGACCGGAAGTCCGCTGGCGGTTTGTCAGGACGGCGAGTGCGAACAGCCGTGTGGCCGAGATGCCGACTGCTACACGTCGACGGTATCGTCTACCTTCGACTTCAGCGCCTGCGTGGACGGCTTCTGTGACGACATTGGATGCAAGACGGATCAGGAGTGCAAGATACGCCTCGGCCTGACGGGAAGCACGACGCTGGAAGCGCGCTGCCTGCCTCGAGTCGAGCCATGAGAGCTCATATCCGCCGGCTCCGGGCGGCGAGGGGCGCGGCGCTCTTTGCGAGCGCGGCCTTGGCGGCCATGTTGAGTGTTGCGTGTCCGTCGAACGATCCCAGCGAAACTCAGACGAGTACGATTTCCACGACGGAGTCCACGGCGACGTCGACCATCAGCAGCACGTCGGACACGGCCAGCACGACGACTGCCACGACGACGGGTTTTGGCGGGGCCTTGAACACGACCGTCACTTCGGCGACGGGCAGCGGCGTCGGAGGCAACGCCGGGAGCCCGCCGGACGACCCCGCCTGCGTGGAGATCAATCAAGAAGCTCGCGTCATCGAACGCCCGGTGGACATCATCTTCATCATCGACAACTCCGGCAGCATGAGTGACGAGATCGACCAGGTGAAGGCCCGTATCAACGAAGACTTCGCCCAGATCATCGAACAGAGCGGCATCGACTACCGGGTGATCTTCTTCTCGAGCTACGGTGCCGCCTCGTTGCAGGTGTGCGTGAAAGCCCCGCTCGGGGCGGACGACTGCAGCGCGCCCGTGGCCGGCAGCCCCGCGGACAACCCGCCGAAGCTCTACTACTACGACTACACCGTGAGCAGTCTCGATTCGCTCTGCCTCTTGCTGTCCCGCTGGGACCAACCGGACCTCAGCGGCGGGCCCGGGTGGTCGGAATACCTGCGACCGGGGGCCTACAAGGTGTTCGTCGAGATCACGGACGATGGCGTGGGTTGCGGTGCGTTCAGCGACCGTACGGCGGATCCAAACGATGCCGTGCGCTCCGCACGCGAATTCGACGGCGAGCTCAGGAAACTGTCGCGCGACCAATTCGGCGTGGCCCTGCAGCGGACCTACAGCTGGTTCAGTATCGTGGGCATTCAGGAGAATGTACCTCCCGAGGAACCCTGGCCGCCTCAGGTCGACGGAGCGGCGGCCAAGGTCCAGACCGGGCAATGCTCGACGGCGGCCTCACCGGGTCTGACGTATCAGGTGCTCAGCATTGCGACCGGCGCACTGCGCTGGCCCGTGTGCCGCAACGATGATTTCTCCGCGATGTTCAATGCGATTGCCACCAACATCGTGCAGAAGGCCAGCGTACGCTGCGACTGGGATCTGCCCGACCCACCCACGGGCAAAACCTACGACATCGACAAGCTCGGTATCAGCTATCTCCCCTCGTCCGGCGAAGCGCGCGACCTGCCTCCCGCCGGGGCGTCCAGCGACTGCGGCGCGGGCTGGTACGTCGACGACCTGAATTCGCCGCACTACGTGGCGCTCTGTCCGGAGACATGCAGCGAGGTTCGCGCCGACGACAACGCGCGCCTGAACATCAGCGTGCCTTGCGACAGCATCATCGACGTACCCAAGTGAGGGCCTTCCCTCCGATTCGAGACTGCGGGAGCGTGGGCACGCGACCGCGCCGAAGTTCGGCTCGGGATTCACGCTTCCAATCGAGAGCGACTCGAGCTATTTTTCCATACTCACGCAAGTGACGACTCGCATTCGCACCCAGGCCTCGGGCTGGCTCGCTCTGGCGCTTCTAGCGTCGACGGTGTCGCATTGCTCCGTCGACGATCGCACGCTGACGAACAACGGCAACCTGACGAGCACTGGTGGCGGGAGCAACTCGACGGGTGACAGCGACTCGGGTGGGACGACGACCGGCAGCGACAGCGGTGGGAGCGGGGGGGCGTCGGGAGGCTCGGGCGGGAACGATTCGACGGAGACCACGACCACTGCGTCTTCCTCGAGTAGTACCAGCAGTACCGGTAGTAGTGGGTCGGGTGGTGCTCCTGACGACACGGTGAAGAGCATGTGCACCGCCGTGGCAGCGTCGAGCCCGGTCATCGCGGATTTCGGCGGGTGGCACGCCAACCGGTTTGGCGGAGACGGTTTCGACGGGACGCTCAGCGGCGGCGGCTTCGTATACGGCCTCGACTCGGACGGCAATCTCAGCCTCGACTTCGAAGTCGATAGCGATGCTGGCAGCGTGACGGTCGCGGGCACGGTGGAAGACTACGCGGGGTTCGGGCTATGGTTCGACGTGCGCCAGGGGGATGGGTTCGCTTGCGCCGACTGCTGTCTGGATGCGGGCGACTGCACCGGCATTTCATTCGAAATCAGCGGCACGGACGGCATCAGCGTCAGGCCGATCTTGCAGGGCTACTCGACGTACCCGAAGGAGGGCACTCCGCCGAAGGGTGGCTGCTTGTTTACGAGCGAAGACACCAAGTACGACGACTGTCAGTTTCCGAAGGGGCCGGCGCTCGACATGACGAGCTCTCCCGAGACCGTCGAGGTGCCGTTCTCCGCGTTCGATACCGGCGTGCCCGAGGTCATCGGCGGCGCCAAGCGCGAGGTGATCGGGCTGCAATGGGAGTTTGACTGGACGCGCGGTGACGACGCCTATCCCGTCGAGCTAACCCTTTCCAACGTGCAGTTTTACGGCGGCGATGGTTGCGGCAGCGCGGCGCGGGTAATCCCGGCCGGTTCTTGTGAACCCATCCTCACGGACGCCGACCTGTGCGATGACGTGGTGACGGCGGCGGGAGACGCGCCGGTCATCGACGATTTCGAAGATGGCGACGACCTCTCGTACTCGGGGGATGGGCGCGATGAGTCGGCGTGGTATTTCACGGGTGACAGCGAGGGGGCGAGCCAGCTCTCACCGCCTTCTGGTACATTCGTAGTTCAAGATCTGGAACAACCCCGTGACGGTAGCATGCGCGCCTTTCACAGCGTGGGAGATCCTGCCCAGTGGGCAGTGGCAGGTGTCTTTCTGCCTCCCTGGGTGGGCGACGACACGCACGACTGCTACGACGCAAGCGCATACACTGGCATCGGCTTCTGGGCTCGTGGCAGCGGCTTCGTGACGGCCCGCGCCGACATGCTGAAGACGATGCCCGTCGCGGATGGGGGCGCCTGCAGCGCCGCGTGCGATGCGGAGGACTGCATGTGCTGCCGGAACCAGTACCAGAAGCAGTTCGAGCTGACCGACGACTGGCAGTATTACGCGGTTCCCTGGGAAGATCTCCAGGTTTCCATTACGCAGACCCGCTTCGACCTGAGCCAGCTCGTGAGCATCTCCTTCGTCTTCGACGGGTATGCCGAAGCCGACGGCGAGCACTGGGACAGCTGGCTCGACGACGTCGGCTTCCTGACGGATTGAGCGGCGGGTGAGGCGTTCTGGGTTTGCGAAGCACCTCGAGCGGGCGCGGCGCAAACTCGGAGGGCAAGCCACGCTCGAGGCGTTGAGCGCGCTGATCCCACCTGACTCGGCACCGCGCAAACCCCCGGTCCGGTCGTAGCTCACGTTTCGGTCCGCGTTGGCCAGCGCATGGTCGCGAGTCGAATGCATGCGTTTTGCAAGTAATATGTCTGCAAAACGCACACATCCTGGACGCCCTCTGGACGCCTACGACTGCCGGCAGCGCGCTTGCCCGAATGCCGTGCTCCGCGTGAGGCAACTTGGATGGAACTGGAGTCGCTCGAGGCGTTTCGCAACGGCGATCGCAAGGTCTTGGAGCAGGTGTATTGCGAGCATGTCGAGGCGGTTCGCCGAAATGTGCGCGCGGGACTGCGACGGGCCGGTGCGCTGTCGGCGTCGAATCTGGAGGACATCGTTCAAGAAACGTTCGTCAAGGCGTTCTCCCGCGGCGCGCGAGAACGGTACGACGGCACTCGCGACTACGCTCCTTATCTGCTGGCCATCGCCAGGAATTCGCTAGTGGATTGGCTGCGGTGCACGAGTCGTGAGGTGCACTTGAATTCGGAGCACGGGTCGCGCATCGAGCCCCTGCTGGTGTGCCGTACGGACGAGTCGGCACCGTTCTGCCACGAGCTCCTCGCCGCGACAGCCCGATACGTGAGTGGTCTGCCCAGCGAGCTCCGCGCCCTGCACCAGCGACGTTTCGAGGGGGCGGAATCCCAGCAACGAGCCGCGGAAGCGCTGGGGATCTCTCGCCAGAGGTTGCGGACGCTGGAGCAGAGGCTCCTCAAAGGGTTGCGCCGCGAGATCACGAGGGCAGCCTGGGCGGTCGAGCCGGGGCGCAGGGCGCGCGCTGGCTCGCACGCCGCGGCGGCTCGCACCGACACGTAGCGAGTCGTCCTTCGGCAAGGCGGTACACGCGCGCCCTCAACGGTTTGCTCACCGCGACCGGGTCCTGATCGCTATCTCGAGCGCTACCCAGAGCCGCCCCTTGCGCTGCACCGGAGTCGTGACAGCGTTGCAAGTATTGACCGAGCGGCGGGGCGCGGCGGTTGCGGGCCGGCGGATTCGTATGAAGGTTTTTCAACCAAACGGCTCGGGCGCGCGTAACTGTTGTCGTGTGCTCGGGCCGCAGCGAGGGGCGCGCACCCAAGAAGGAGGACTTGTCCATGAAAAGCGATCATGATCCAATCCGCTCGTGTGGTGTGCGTCCGCACGGGCGCGCCAAGTGGTTGGTCTTGGTCGTCGGGCTTGCGGCACTGTCGGTTGCCACGCTCGCGCTGGTGGCCTGGCCAGGCGCGAAGAAACAGGCGTCGAAGCATCGCGCGACGGCGGCCACGAAAAGGACCCAAATCGCGCGACCGGAGCAGCGCGCCGGCAGGCGACAGGTTCGGGGGGCGATAGCGCCGCCGCCGAGGCTTCAGACGCAGCCGGTCGACGAGGTCGTGACGGAGGAGCCCGCCGACGACCGCACGCCGGACATCGAGCCGCCGACGCCCGAGGAGGAGAAGCGCATCGTGCTCGACCGCTGGGCAAACGACCTCAGGGATCACGAGCGCGAGCCGCTCGATCGAGGCTGGGCACAGACTACCGGACAGTCACTCTCGCAGGATGTCCAGGGTCTCGCGCAACAGGGCAACTTCCAGGTCCTCGGTACCGATTGTCGGACAACGACGTGCACCGCGAAGGTGCACTGGTCTTCTTACAGCGAGGCGACGAAGAACTACGAGGTGCTGCTGCACGCCGACTATCAGGCCAACTGCGCCAGAGGCATTGTGCTGCCCCCCCTGAGAACGTCGAGGAGCCGTACGACGGAACGCTCTCGTTGCCTGCTGGGACAACATCGGTGGCTACTGCGGCGACACCATCCAAAAGGTTGGCTTCACTACCGTCCACCCGGACCTCAGCGCCTGGAACGCGGGTAACGGGCTTCCCTACGTGAACGTTCTCGGCATGACGGGCGACTACATCTTCAGCATTGCGGCAGGGAACTAGCCTGGGGCGCACTCCTCACTTGGTCGTCCGGGGTGAGGGGTGTGCTTGCTGGTTCGTCAGTTGCGATACTGCGGGGCGGCGGCAAAGGCGTTGCCCAGAGCCGTGATGCTGCGGGTGCCGTTCGAGTCTTCCAGGTACAGATCGTTGTAGGTGTTCCAGGGGTACCAGGCGTAGCGCTCGACCAGCGGATGGCTCAGGAGCATGGGGATCGCGTCGTTGAAGAAGTCGAGCACGGTTTGCTCGTCGGGGTTGCTCGAGCCCATGCAGCCGAACTCGGTGATCCAGACGGGCAGCCCCCACTGCGACGCCCAGTTGACGGCACCCTCGAGCTGGCTCGCGGTGCAAGAGCCGGCGTTCCAGCCGTACCAGTGCATGGCGATGAAGTCGACGCGAAGCCCGTTCTGCTCCACCTCTGCCATGAAGTCTTCTAGCCAGGCGCGCCCGTCGTCGGAAACCGCGGGGCTACCCACGCGGATGTCCGGATTGCTCGTGAGGTCGGGCCAGAGCTGAATGGCTTCGGCCACCGTCATGTTGGACTGGTCCGTCTTGTTGGGCTCGTTGAAGCCGAGCACCGTGTCGTAGCCTGCTTTGCCGATGGCCTGGATGGCGCCCGCGACGTCACCCTTGCCCCAGATCATCGGTACGAAGTACGGGTCGTTGCAGTCCGAGGCCTGTGGCGACGTGCCCCAGTTGTAACACCAGCTGGCCCCCAATGCCTCGATCTCGCTTGCGGGGGAATTGGCCACGCCCTTGTAGGGGGCGTCGGTTGGAACGGTAGGCTCGCCCACCACGCACGAGACTTCGACGGCGAGGCTCTTCGCGGTGCTGTTGCATGGATCGCCGAATGCACCGTTCGTGGCGGGCACCGTGCAAGCGCGCCGACCCATGCACAGCGATTGGACCATGCTTTCACTCGACGTGGCGTTGCACTCGCCGGCAGCGAAGCTGCCGCAACTGCCGCTGGGGGTTCCATAGCTGGCGAAGACGACGGCGTCGATGATCTGACCTTCGGGGCAGGTCAACGTGGCGCTGCCTCCTTCGTCGGCAGTTCCACAAGTCGTGTCGCCGCTGCCCACGCCTCCGGTCGTTCCGGTACCGCCGGATCCGGTCGGGCCAGTGGTGTCGAGAGTGCCGCTCAGGCTGCCGGCTCCACCGCTGCTCGACGCACCGCCTGCTCCAACGGTGCTGCTCGCAACGCCGGTTCCCGTCGCGGTGGTCCCCGCGATGCCACTGCTGGCGCCTGCACCCGTGACTCCTCCCAGTGTGGTCGAGCCGCCCTGAGCCGTGCTGCCGTCGATGGCACTCGTGTTGCCAGTGGGCGCCCCAGCGGAGGTGGTGTCCATGGCGGCTGTCGTCGCTCCTGGTTGACCCTGTGGGTCGCCAGCGCTTCCCGAGCAAGCTAGAGCAAGAAACAGTACAAAAAGTGGGAAGCCTGAAGACGAGCGCGATTTTGCGAGCACGCTGGATAGGATGGCACAGTCGGCGGCCCTGGCTCATCAATCTTGCACTCGTCGCTTTTCCCAGTTTCGCGAGCGGCCTCAACGAAGCTTTCCGTTTGAAACGAAAAGCGCCGGCGTCTTGGCGCGACCATGGTTCCGGCTCTTTCTAGTCGATAGGAAGTGACAGACTCCTGATTCGCAGAGAGGCCCAGAACTCGAGTAGGCAGTTGGCGATCAGCCGAGGCGCCTCGAGGTGTACCCAGTGCCCGTACTCGGGGAAATGAGTTGCCTCGACTCCGAAGCGGTCCGCGTAGCTCGCCGGGATGTAGGGATCCCGATCACCCCAGACCACTCGCACCGGGCGGTTCCGTAGAACGCCGAACAAGTCCTGTTCCCAGGGGTCGAACACCGCGCTCGGTCGTGCGTACGCTCGGTAGCTGCGCAGCATGCTGCGGCGCATGGTTCGGTGCATTCGAGCGTAGGTCGCATCGACCAGCTCACGTGCGACATCCGGCGCGTGTCGCTTCATCTCGCGCCGCAAGATTGTCCGGGTCGTGGAGAAAATGGCGAGTTCTCCAATCACGGGGAGCTGCCAGATCTTGGCCCAGTGGTGCCATGGATAGTCGCGATGGAACACGGTGTTGAATGCGAACACCGAACGCACCCGGCTCGGATGGGCGGCGACCCACGGGAGCAGCCAGGGACCGCCGAAGTCGTGCACCACCACGTGGACGGGCTCCTCGGGGACCACCGCTTCGACGAACTTTTCCCAGAATTCCGCCAGCCTGGCCGGGCTCGGTTCGGCGTCGTGCTGCAGCGCTTGCGAGTCGCCGAAGCCCGGAAAGTCCGGAGCGATGATGCGGGGGCCGAAGCCCAGCTCACTGAAGACCGGTTCCCACGAGTGCCTCGAATCGGGGTTCCCATGCAGGAACAAGGCGGGGGCTCCGCTTCCGCGATTGGTGTAGGCCACGGTGACACCGTTCACCTCGATCCTTCTGGTGGTCACCACGGCCGTGCTACTCGGTGCGTCCGCTCTTCGCAAACACGCGCCCGTACTTGCGCGAGCCCGGTTCGCCAGCGCACAGACGGGTAGCTCGTGGACCGGCGAATGGTGGGCTCGGAGCGCGACCTGTCGTGGGCGCCAGCCAGTCGTCTCTCGGGTTGTCAGCGGCCCGCGCGCCCCGCCGCTCCCCCTCGTGACGTGGGTCGAGGTTCCCCCGCGACGCGTGACACTGCCCGCTGCGAGGACTGTCCGAAGCATTGCCCGGCCCGGCCCCAGCCCCGCACCACGGGCTCGCCTCTTGCCATCGTCATGCCACCATCGTTCGCCCTTCGAGGAGACGTGACCTCCGCAGCCTGCGCGAGGTCCGGACGGCGAAACGCGGTTTCGACCGGGCCAGGACTTGCGCCCCGCTGTCGTGCATCTTGCGCCGCCAGAGCCAGCCAGCTCCGTTGCATTCCTCGATGGGCTCAGCGTCGGGTATTGCCGCAACGCCGCCTCGTGCACGCGACTGCCAGCCGCCGCGAAGGAACCGGCCTCCGGCGAGTGGCATGCGCCGTTCCGTGCGCCCGACTGCCAACTGCCGCCCGGGAACACGCCTCCGTGCGTGGGGGCCGTGCGGCGCGCGAGAGAGTCGCTGCTTCCGTGGCCGTGTCCGAATCGGTAGCGGGGCTCGGAAGGCCGTGGCGCGGTGACGGTGAACGGGACCGCACCCGGAGCATAGGCTAGCGTGGCCCGGGCGGGCGTCGACAACGCCGAGGGCCGCCCGAGCAGTTGCGCTCAATGAGTAAGCTTGTAGAGCATGGCCACGATGCGATCGTAGTGACTGAGCGTTTGGGCCGAGGCGCCCTCGGTGACGTAGCCCCAGCGGATGGCAGCCAGCACGCCTACCCGCACCTCGTTGGCACTGCCGGCCGCGGACTGGTAGCGACTACGGCGGGTACCGGCGTCGCTCAGCGCCCCTTCGCCAGTGTTGAGAACGCTGCTGTTGGCGGCATCGGTAATCTGCGGGGCCAAGTTGCGATCGTGCTTCTTGATGCGAAGGACGAGAGGCCTGAGCAGCTCGATGGATTCGAGGGCTTGTAGTTTGATCATCGGATGCTTCTCTTTTTCTGAGCCCCTGCGGGCGGGGCTCACAGCCCCGCCCCGCCGCAGGGGCGAACGGAGGGGCACGTCGCTGAACAACAGACCGGTCACGGCGCCGCGACCGGATCGCTCTCAAGCCTGCAGGCGCTAGTGCCAGCCTTGCTGGCGCGCGCCTGCCTCGCTCACCGTCGCGGTTATCGTCTACCGGTCACCGCCTGCCGGTCACGGAGTCCGGCCACCGTTTGCAGGTCACGGTCACCGCTCACGGAGTCCGGCCACGGTTGCGGTTACCAACCCGAATTTGTGCACTCCACAACCCGCTCTGGCGGCACGACCAAAAATCCCAGGACCTTTCCTCCCTCACGCTTGCCGCCTGACCCGACTACCAATCAAGGGTGCGCCTCGCCGACCCGGCTACGGCCATTAGCTCTTAGCTTGCCAACGGCTAACAGCTGCCCGCCGGAGCCCACGAGGGCCCCGAATCCCTCTTTGCTTCCGGCTCCGTCGCCCTGAGGGCCCGCGAAGGGGAAAGTCAGTCGCGAGCCGGGCCGAGACCGCCGCGAGGTGGGCGCGCGAGGAGCGCGCACCGCAGGCCGGTCGAGGAGCGAGAGCGACGAGCCCGCCCGCCGCAGCAAGAGGATCGGTCGGCGCAGTAGGACTCGACCATTCGCGGGCCCTTACTCTCCGTGCTCGGCCCGGCTGCAGACCGGCGAGAGATCTGCCCGAGCGAGCTTCTGTGCGGGTGAGTGGCTCGGGTGAGCTGGGCTCCGCGGTCGCCAGTCGACCATTGCACGGAGCAACGCTTCCGGAGCAGTCTCGGGTGAAGCCCTTTTCGGATGGACTTTCGGCAGGCAGGTGACGAGTGGAGGCGAGGATCGGAGGGCGACCCAAGGGCGGCGGGTTGGCTGATCGGGGTGGGCGGCGTCGAGCTTAGCGCTCTCGGCCCGGGATCGGCTGGCGCGCGCGTGGCAGATGACGGGGTACGCTCAGAACTGCGAGAAGAAGTTCCAGATCGCTTCGCCGGCGTAGGGGGAGGGTTCGTGGATGCCTTCGAACGTGCACCAGGTGACGGGGTAGCCGGGGTCGCAGCCTTGGTAGCTGACGCAACCGTCGGGCGTGGTTGGCGCCGGATCGCTGGGCTGGCAGCCGTTGCGAGCGATGAACACGTCGCGCACCGCTTCGCCTTGGTCCGGTGTGATCGTGGTATCCATGGTGCCGTGTGACGACCAGTAGGCTACCGGCTGGTCCAGGTCGGAGCAGCCGTTGCGCAGCGAGGCGGACATCGGGGCAATGGCGCGGAACTTGTCGCCGCGCTCGCAGCCGATGGTCGCGGTCATGATGCCGCCCATGCTGAACCCGGCAGAGAAGATGCGGCTCTCGTCGAGGCACAGTTCGTTTTCGAAGCGCTCGAGCATGGCATCGACGAAGTCGAGGTCGCGACCGTTCTGATTGGTCCAGCTACCGGACAGCGCCTGGGGCGCGACGAAAATCGCGCTGCCTTCGGCTCGTTCTTTGATGCCGTAGTAGGGCCCGCTCTGGGGTTCGCCGCCGGTGTCGACCCACTCTGCCGAGTACTGCCCTCCATGCCAGGCAAAGATGATGGGATAGGGGTGAGTCGCGTCGTAGTCGTCGGGCAGCCTCAGGATGTACTCCCGCTCGGTACCGGAGACGTCGATGGTGTTCGGACCCTCCTCGGGAGTCGTGGTGGCTTCGCACCCGGCGCTCGGCACCGGATCGCCCGCCGTGCCCGTGCTGCCTCCCGTCGTCGAGTTCGCGCTGGTCGTGTCGTCGCCGCTCGCACCGCCAGAACTGGCGCTGGAGGTTCCGTCCGCTCCCGTGGTGGCCGATCCGCCGGCGCCGGTCGTCGCATTCGCTGCGCCGCTCGTGGCTGCGCCGGCCGTCGTCGTATTGCTCGTGCTGCCGCTCACGTCGCCGCCGCTGGTGGTGCTGGCGCCGCTGGGGCCGGCCGAGCTTTCGGAAGCGCCGCCGGTGCCGGTGCCCGAGCCCATCGACCCGCTGGAAGGCGAGCCAGCCTGGGTGGTCGACGATTCGTCGCCCCCGCCGCTCGAGATGTCAGACTCGCCGCTCCCGCATCCGGTGGCAAGCATGACGGCCGAGAGCAGCAAGCTGTCGAAATGCAAAGCGTGAAGAGTGCGTGGTTTCATGGCGACCTCTTAGCGATCGTAACCCCGCCAGCAGCCGAAAGGCTTATCACCAACCGCTGAATCTCACGGGGTTCGCAACATGCCCGGAAAAATCGCCTGCCCCGAGAAAGTCTGTGCCTAGCACACGGCGGAAGTGCGCGACCTTCTACTCGAAGAGCGCTTCCTGCACGGGTACTGCCGGGCCGGGTTCGGAGTCGTTCACGCCTGGTTCTTCGCTGTTGCTTTCCTCGGGGAGCTGGGCGCGTCGACCGGTGACCAGGACTTCTTCGCTGCCGTCCTCGGCGACGCGGCGCACCAGTCGATAGGTGGTGTTGCCCGTTGCGCGCGCGACTTCGGGCGCCGCTATCAACAGCTGCAGCTCGAGGCTCTGGCACAGGTCGAACAGCACACCGAGGTTATCTTGCGAAAGACGGTTGGCTTCGTCGAGGAACAAGAACCGGAGCGAGCCGTGGGTTCTCTCGCTCCTTAGCAGGGTGCTATCGCGTTCCCATTCGGTGAGGATGACCATCATCAGTGCGGCGCCGACCCCGATGGCTTCGCCGGTGGAGACGCGGGTGGGGTTGGCGGGTTCCCAGGGGCTGGATTCGGTTTGCCGTTTGACCTCGACCGCGAGCGCCATGTATTCGCGATAGTCCAGGATTCGCTGACCGCCGCCGCGCCCGCCTCCGTAGCGCTTGAAGATTTCCTCGAGCGCTTCTTCGAGGGGCAAATGTCCCTGGAACAGCAAGCGCTGCGCGCTGCCGTTGCGCATGGCCTCGAGCACGGGAGCCATGCTCTCCACGCGATCGAGCTTCACCCGGATGCCGTGGATGCTCCCGAACCTCACTCCCGTGAGGTACTGGTTGATGCGTCGAACCTGGCTGGTGGCCCGGCGCACCTGGACGTCGATGCTGCGCGCCACGTCCGCCGAGGCGCCGCGCAGGTCGCTTTCCTGGCGAAGCAGTCGACCTTCCAGCGTCGCCAGGTCGTCCCGCAACCTCGAAAGCGCCTGGACCGGATCGGGGATTTCCGCCACCTGAGCCGGCAAGCGCTTGTGCAGCCAGGCGCGTACGCGCTCCCAAAGCGCTGTGGTAGCCAGGGCATCCTCCCCGGGGTCTTCGCCGGCAAAGTCGCTCGCATCACCGCCACTGGCAGCCGCGAGCCGTTCGAGCAAGAGGGCGCGCTTGCCACCGGCTTCCGACCACAGCTGCTGACTGTTCGCTGCCTGGAAATCGGCGCGCCGAGGCGTGAGGTTCGCGAAACCGAGGGCGTTGGCTGCCTGCTCGACTGCCTGCCAGGTTTCTTGCGTCGGGGCGCGCTCTGCTTCCGCGCGAGAGAGCTGCGCTTGGGCGACCGCTTCCTGGTCGAGGGCCGTCTGCCGGCGTTGCTTGGCGAGGGCACCGAGCGCGCTCAACTCCCGGGCTTCGCGGACGACCGCATCGAGCGCGGCGGCTGCCCCGGTCTGGCCAGCGCGTGCCGCCTCCAGCGATGCCTCCGACGGCTCGGGGACTCCCTCGTGGCTCAGTTCCTGTTCGACGCGCTGCAGATGTGCACTGATGGCGGCATGCTCCGCACGAGTCGCTCCGAGCTGTTCGGCGGCGGCTTCCCAGGCCTGTTCGCACTGCTTCACCTGTGCTTCGGACTGCTCGGCTCTCCGCTCCAGCTCTCGATGGTCCTCCTCGAGCGTGGGGACCAGCTCGCTACGATCGCTCAGGGCGTGTTCTGCGCCGACGTCGTGCAGCGCGTGCTCGAGGCGCCGCACTTCGTCGAGGGCTTCAACCGCCAGGAAGAGCTGGTCGCGCCGCTCGGACAGTCGAGCCGCCTCGGCCTCCCATTGGGCAAGCGTCTCGGGGCCGGGGGGAGCACTGCGCAGCGCGTCCAGCAGGCTCGACAGGGTCTTGCGGTCGGCTCGAGCGCTTTCCACCTCTTTCAGTGCGGCTTTCGCGGCCTCGAGCCTCGCGCGGTAGGCAACGAGGCGCGCCTCGCTGGACGGGGCATCCAGGAGCGCGGCATCCGGGATCAGGAGGCGCAGCTTCTCCGCCTCGCGTTGCATCGCCTCTGCCTCGAGCGTCGCCTCTTCGGACATGCGTTGCTGCTCGCCCACCTGACCGTTGAGGCTTGTGATCTCACTCTCGAGCCGTTCCAATTGCTCTGACGGGTCTCCGCCCGTCCAGTCGTCCGCCGCGCTGGACAGCTCATCCAGGTCTCGACGGGCGGCGATCAGCCCTCGCTCCACGCGCTCTTCGTCTTCGATCAGGCGGGCCCGACTGGCCGCGCTCTGCCGGAGCGCCCGCGCGCGTCGCTCACGCGCGGCCCGACCCAGCGAGGGCACCTCCGGCATGCGGCTGATGCGCACGGCGGAGTCGGTCTCTACGACGACGTCGCGCTCGCCGGGGCTCGCCGGAAACGTCAGGTGGCTGAAGTCGGTGCCGGCCGGCACGAGCCACACCTCATCGAGCTGGCGGTCGAGCTCTTCGAGCTGTTCCCGAGCCGCTCGCACGTCAGTGACCACGATCGCTTGGCGCAGCGGTCCCAGGCGGGCTTCGACGGCCGGAGCGGTCTCCGGGTCGAGGTCTTCGAAGCGACTGACCAACAGCTCGCCTCCGAGCTCGTCGCGCAGGGCCAAGAGCTCCGGGGCGGCCGCGTCCGGGAGGGTTTCCAGGGCCGTGGCTCGTGCCAAGGCCTCATCGCGCTCCTGCGTCAGTGTCCGGACGCGCTCGCTGACCTGCCCGAGTCGCGCGAGCAAATTCTGACGACATTCGCTGAGGCTTTGCGCGCTGGGTCCCGGCGTGAAACCGAGCGCCCCGAGCCGCTTCGCGGCCTCGGTCAGCTGTTGAAATCGGGAGACTCGTCGCTTGGCAGCCTGGTGCTTCATCTCGAGCTGCTCGGCCTCGGCCAAGGCGGTTCGCACTCGCCAACTTGCTTCGCGAGCCCGCTCGCGCAGATCTCGGCAGCGCGTGTCGAATTCGCTGAGCTGTTGGTAGAGCTGCCTGGATCCGGCAGTGCTCGCCAAACCGGCGGCTTCTGCCTGCCGCCGTGTCTTTTGGCGTCGCTCTTCCAACGAGGTCAGGTCGGTCACTTCTCGTTCCAGAGCGCCTTGCTCGCCGGCCAGTCGCTCCTTGTCGGCGAGCTCGGCGAGCTTGTGTCGAGCCAGTTCGACCAGGTTGCCTTCCGGCAGCGGACCGACCAGCGCCGCCAATGCGCTTCTGGCTTCCGCGTGCTCGCGTCTCATGAGCTCGGCCGATTGCGCCTCGCGCGTTCGACGCGCGCGCTCTTCGTCCGCGCGCTCGAGCTCCGCGCGCGCCTGCTCTCGCGCGTTCAGCAGCTCGCCCGACAGCTCGGGGGATGGAGGTACGGCATTGGGGGCGCCAGCGTCTCGCGTGCCGCTGCTCGCGGGGGCAGCCAGTCCCGCTGCTTCGAGAGCTCGGGCGGCCCGACCGAGCTGCTCCGAGGCGTGACGGTGTGCGTGGGCGCGCCGATGTACTTCCTCGAGGCCCGCCTGCAAATTGGCGAGCCCCTGAGCGCTGCGCGTCAATGCCGCCTGGCATTGTTGGCGGTGCTCTTTGGCGCGCTCGCGCGCTGCACTCCGACCAGCGTAGGCCTCACTATGTGCGGCCAAGCGAGTCTCGGTACTCGCCAGCTCTCGCTCCAGGTCGCGCTTGCGCTCATGCGCCTTCAGCGCTCGCTGATGGCGCGCTACGTCGTCCTTCGCGGCCTCGTGGCTGGCGCCCAGCGCCTTCAGGTGCGCGCCGATGGTGTGCTCACGTGCGCTCGCCTGAGAAAGGTCGTGACTGGCGCTCTCGAGTTGCGCCTTGGCCTGGACCAGCGCTTGGCGCGCACGCGCGACCTCTCGATCTCGCTCGTCCGCGGTCGCTCGGGCCGCCAACACGGCCGCCTGGAACATGGCTGCTCCAGCTTCGAACACGCCCGTGATCTGCCGATTGAGCTCGCGCGATTCAGCGACCTCCAGGCGAGTCTTGCGGCAGGCGTTCAAGCTGGTGCGCATGCGCCCCAGAGCGTCCGAGAGCCCGGTTTCCTGCTTGAAGACGAAAGAGCGGAGCTCCGAGGTCAGTGCGCGTGAGATGCCACCGGTCATACTCGTGCGCAGCATGTCGTTGTACTTGCCGAGCTCCTCGTCGCTGCCGAGCCGCATTGGGCTCACTCCCAGCTCGAACAAGCGCGAGAAGTAAGCCCTGTTGGTGGAGTAGGTCTCCAGCTGGGCACCGGCGCGCTCGACCAGCCGCTCGACGCCGTCCAGGGTCGGAATCTGTTCATGTGTGGCCGTTGTCTCGAGCAAGAAGTCTCGGGCGCGTGCTTCCGGCGGAAGCGACTGGATGATGAACGGCGTCAGCTCCAGAGCTGGCTCGGACTTTCGCTTGAGATGAACGCCTGCGATGACGCTGCTTCCGTCGCCCAGCTGCAGCGTGAGCGCGGAAAACGAAGGCCTGCTGAGCTGTCCCAGGCGTCCCCAAATGCCCTTGTCGCCTCCGGTGGCACCGGTTTCACCCAGGTTCGTGAAGCGCAGGCGCGATAGATCGGGCAGCAGTGTCACGTACGCGGCTATCATGACCGTCGTCTTGCCGGCACCGTTGTCCCCTTCCAACGCGGTGACGTTCGGATCGAGCAGATAGCGCTCGAAGAACACGCCCTTCCAGTTGACGAGAACCAGCTCGCTCGCGCGCGCCCTACTCATCGTTTTCGTCGCTCGCCCCCGGGTCGCTCGAGGGGCCGAAGTCCCGGTCAGCACTCGCGTCTTCGGCGGGATCGTAGTCGTCGAAATCGAACTCCTCGAGGGCGGCTCCGTCCGGATCGGCGACCTGCTCGAGGGCGGCTCCGTCGGGATCGGCGACCTGCTCAGGCGCCGGCCCGTCGGGATCGGGGGCCTGATCGGGCGGGGCCGCGTCGGGCGAGGTCTCGGGCGACTCCGCTTCGGCGCGTTCGGGGGCGATGGCGTCGAGCACGACCTCACCGCGGGCGACGAGTTTCGCCAGCGCTTCGGCGGGCGATTCGGAGCCTCGCACGGGTTCGGCAAAACGCATCAGCGCTGCCCGGAGGCGCAACGCATCCCCTTCCAACAGCTCGATGAAGCCCCCCTGGCCGAGCTTGCGCAGGCCCTCGGCTACCCGGGCTCTCACATTTTCTTGAGCCAGCCGCTCGTCTACGCGGCGCTTGCCAGGGTTGAAGGTTGCTACCAGGCCATCGGCAGTCATCACCGCGGCCATGTGCGAAAGCACGTCGTCGCGAGTGACGACCCCACCGCTCGCTAGCGTTTTCGGGTCCAGGTACAGCAGGGCCAACGCCTGGCCAACAATCATCTCCGGCACCGAGAGCTGGCGTTTTCCCATCTGGTCGGTGGTCGGCAACAGGTAGAAGTAGCCATCGGATTTGTGCACGAGCTCACAGCCGAATCGGCGATAGAAGGGCTCGAGTACCGCCTGCGCTTCGATCAGGAAGGCATACCAAGCGTTGTCATCGCGATCGATATGACGCCCCCTGCGCAGCGCCAGATCCACCTCGGGAAAGCAGTCATCCTGCACGGCGCTGCCCAGGTCGTCGATGCTCGTGGTGCTCTGCATTTTCAGTTTCTCTCTCCCGACACACGCCACTGTTCGATGGCCAGGGTTTCGTCGACCACGACCCAAGGGCGGTCCGCTCCTGCCAGCGGGCGTTCCAGCGCGGCCAGGGTTTGTGCGACACGGCCAGCCACCACGAAGCGTTCCGTCTCCGGAAGGCCCTTGGTCAAACGCCGGGTGATCTCGCTCAGTTCGGCGACGCCTTCGGCCAGCACGGCCCGCACCTGCTCCTCCAGGATACGTCGGGGATCGGGCTCCGGCGGACGCTGTTCCGGGTCCGGTGGGGTGTCCTTCTTGGGGCGCCGCACCGGAGGAGGATCTTCAGGCGGCTTCACTTCCCTCAGCACGCGGAGCGGCGCTGCCGCGGCCACCGTGAGCGAATACGAGCGCCCGTGCTTGCCCGCCAGCAGCTTGCGCAGGCGTTCGGTCATGGCACGCGAGGGGTCGAAGCGCACCACGTCACGTAGGTAGCGATGTACGTAGTCGTAGTATTCGGCCCAGGCCCGTTGCCGACTGGCCCCCCAGGCGCTGATACGGTCGACTTGCTCGATCACCTGTTGGGCAGCGCGTTCGGCCTCGGCGTCGCCGCCGAGCGTGATCACTCCCAAGAGGTCCTGCAAGATTGCCGAGAGCTCATAGCTGCCGCGGAGCAAGACATCGTTGAGCTCGCTCAGTGTGCTCGCTGTGGTATCCAGCAATTGCTGGCAGCGTTCGATGGAGCCAAACCAGTCGGTGCCGAGCAACTGGGCAATGCTCCGCTGGAAATCCTCTTGCTGAACATCGAGCCCGCGCTGGCGCCCTTCGATGCCCGCCATCAAGTCGCCCACGGTGACGCGCAAGGGACCCGTGACGCGTGCCTGCCAGTCTTCGGGGGTGCTCGCGCTTCGGGCATCCTTGAGGATTTCCGCGAGGCTCAGCATGAGCGTGCGCGACAGCAGGGTCAGACTTTCCCGCGTGAGCGCCTCGCTCTGAACGTAGAAATCGACGATGGCCGTGGCCAGTCGCGTGAGCGCGAATTCGCCCGCCCTGAGTACTCCCGCACCGTCCACCCGTGCCAGGAGGCGCTGTTCCCTCAAACGGCGAATCGCATGATTGGCCTTCGCCGCGACATTTTCGGTTTCTGGCTCGATGGCGAGACACACCTGCTCGAAGGCGTCGCCGAGCTGCTCCTCTCCGAACGCGCTGACGCCCTGCTTTTCGGCCGTGATCCGGAGCAAGGTCACGAAGCACAGGTCGAGTGTCGAGAGCTGCAGTGAAAGCCGCTGTTCGGCCAGCGTCGCCAGTACTTGTTTTGGGTCGGATTCGAACTCTGTCACGGTCGCAGTTAGGGGCGAACCGAGGGCCTAACATGGAAGCGGCTGTCTGGCAGTGCCACGATGCGGGTCAGTGGGCCGGCGGGCTAATGTGCTCGCGGGGCGCTCCAGCAGGTCCTGCACTCGAATGGGAGGCGGGCTCAAGAGGGCTGACCACTGCGTGGGTCGCTTCGCCTCGGTCCCGCGCCTGGGAGGGGCCGAGCCTGCACTCGAAGCGACCGGATCGGGGCTGACCGGGGTCCCCCAGACCGGCGCGACTCTGCGTAGCATCAACGCGTCTAACCGATGGACTCTTCAGTGAATCGGGAGCTGAGGAGCAGGGGGCCGATGGCACGAGCCCCGCGCTACGTGAAGTCCATTATCAAGCGCCCAGCATGGGCGTATTTCTACTGAATGGCAAACTTGGCCTGGCACTCGGAAGGTGATCTCCACGTGATCATGCACAACGAGTCGACTCCGACGGACGCGGAGTGGGACCAGTCCATGTCAGCGATACGACTGTCCGCCAAGAGCAAGGTGCTGGTCTACTCGATGGGTGGAGGCCCCACTGCTCGGCAACGACATACCCTGTCGAGCAGGCTGTGGGGCACCAGCGTGGCCGTCGTGACCACCAACGCGCTGATACGAGCCATGGCCCTGGCCTTGCGCGTCTTCAATCCCAGGACTCGGGTCTACGCCCCGGCGGAAGAAAGCCAGGCTTTCGAATATCTCGAACTGACCGCGACACAGCGGGATCATGCCAGAATCACCCGCAAAGACCTGGCTCGGCGCCTGGCCATCGATCTGCGCGTCAGCCGCTTCCCCTCGGCGAACGCCAACGTCCGCTGAGGTGCGCGGGTCTCCTCGAGCGCGAGTTCTGCACGGCGAGATCCGCGCAGTGCGCCGAGGGCCGATTCTGCGCCTGCGCCTTGCCCTCGTGGCCCGCGTCCGGGTCAGCCGTACCAGCTTCGCCAGCCCGAGTGACGGTTGGCCATGCCGCCGTGCTCGATTCATGCGGCGAATCGAGGTTTCGTCACCAGGTTTGGGCCCGGGCTGGGCTCGGCGGCAGGCTAAGGGTTCCCAAGTCCTCACCTCCCGTGGCACCCTCCGCGCCGGGCTGGTGGCGTGATCGGCGACTCTGCAGAAATCCCTGATGGTTCGGTGGTCGAGGCCGACCTGTGTATCGTCGGCACTGGGCCAGCCGGCATAGCCATCGCCCGTCGATTTGCCTCCAGCAAGTTCAAGGTACTGCTGTTGGAAAGCGGAGGCCTCGAATTCGAGCCCAAGGTCCAGGCGCTCTATGCGGGGCGCAACGTCGGCCGAGCCTACTTTCCGCTCGACGGCTGTCGCACGCGCTACTTCGGAGGCTCCAGCAATTGCTGGCAAGGGCTCTGCCGTCCACTCGACCCCGACGACTTCCTGCAGCGCCCCTGGGTGCCGCACAGCGGTTGGCCCTTCGACGCACAGCATCTGGCCCCCTACTACCGTGGGGCCGCTCGCGTGCTGCGCTTGAAGGGCAAGAGCTTCAATCCCGAAGAGTGGAGCGACGACGCCACCCCGGTTTGGCGGGTGCATGGCGGGCGCGTGACCTCGGGGCTGCTCAAGATTTCCAAGAACCAGCTCGGGCGCCTGTACCGAGGCCAGCTGGAGAAATCCGAGAGCGTGCGCGCCGTATTGCACGCCAGCGTCACGCAAATTGTCGCCGACGAAGCTGGTGTGCGGAAGCTCGTCGTCAAGCGCACCTTGGGGGGCGGTGGTTTCGAGGTCAAAGCTCGAAGCTATGTCCTGGCATGTGGGGCCATCGAGAACGCGCGCTTGCTGTTGAGCTCCAACGTGGGCAACCAGCACGACCTGGTGGGGCGCTATTTCATGGAACATCCGCATGTCGACGAACAGGGGTTCCTGATGGGCTCGCCGCGCCTGCCTGCCGTCTCTTTCTATCGCAGTCATCCGGGCAGGTACCGCCAGCAGATCTGGGGCTACTTCGCGTTGACACCGAGTACGCGCCGCAAAGAAAAGCTGCTGAGTAGTGCCAGCGTCTTGCTCAGACCCATCGACAAGGCTGCCCGCTTGGAACGGGCTTTGTCGGATGTCTTGTCGGACATCGACATGTACATGGACCCACGTCGCGGCAAATCGGCACCACTGCAGTTATTCTCTTTCGGAACGCCCAGCGAACAAGCCCCCAACCCGCGAAGTCGCGTCAAGCTGGGCTCCGAGCGGGATTCACTCGGCACGTTGCGGGCCGAGCTGGACTGGCGTTTGACAGCACTCGACAAAGCAAGTGTGCGCCGCACGCACCAGATCTTCGGGGAAGATTTCGCGCGTAGCCGCTGGGGGCGCTTTCGGGTCTTGCTCGACGAGAGCAGACAATTCCCCGAACCGGTCAACGGCGGACGCCATCACATGGGCACCACCCGCATGCATCCTGACCCAAAAGAGGGAGTCGTGGACGCAAATGCAGCCGTGCACGGGGTTCCCAATCTGTATATCGCCGGCAGCAGCGTGTTCCCCACTTCCGGTTCTGCCAACCCGACGCTGACACTGGTGGCGCTCGCACTGAGGCTGGCCGACCATCTCGAGAAGGTGCTCCATGGCTGACTTCACGCGTCGACAGTTGCTCGCCGCTGCATTGCCGCTGTTCGCGGCGCTGGGCTGCCACCGGCGCCAGCTGCGCAAGCTGCCACCGGAGCATGCCCGCGATAGCGCCAGCATCATTGGACGGGCCTGGCTGGACACTCAACCCGCCGAGCCCGACCCGGCTGCGCTGGTCGAGGAATTGACTCGCGGCGCTCCCAGCGACCCGGCGGCACTCGCCGCACATCTGGAGGAAATGCACCTGGAAGATCTCGAGCTCGGGCGCACTCGAAGCGTGAACGGATGGCTGCTGTCGGCGACGGAAACGAAGCTTTACGCCATCGTCGCCCTTTCGTAGAGATGCGAGGGACCGTGAACGAGGCGCTGACGGAGCAGGGCGTTTCCGGGCAAGCCTCGGGTGCTCGCGAACCTCGGCCAGGGGTGACGGGAAGCCAGTGGCCAGGCGCTCTTTGGGGGGCTCTGGCTGTCGTTGTGCCACTCGCCGTGCTGCTCGTGCACGCGGCCCGCTATTTCCCCTTCATCGCCGACGATGCCTTGATCTCGCTTCGCTACTCCGAGCGCTTCACGCAGGGACTGGGCCTGACCTGGACCGACGGCGAGCGTGTGGAGGGGTACTCGAACTTGCTCTGGGTGTTGCTGAACGCCGGGTTGAAGGTGCTCGGGGTCGACCTGATTCACGCGGCCCGCCTGCTGGGCGTCGGCTGTTTCGCGGTCGTGTTCTTCTGCTTGTACCTGGCCTCAGACGATCGCCGCCGTCCGTTCGGCGCCTCGCTTTTCGTGTCGGTGCTGCTCGCCCTGACCGGGCCAATCGCCGTTTGGAGCATCGGCGGGCTGGAGCAGCCGCTATGTGCCGCGCTGCTTGCCATTGCCCTGATGCTGTGCACGCGCTTCATCCAGGCCGGCGCGCCCGGTCGACTGACACACGAGTTTGGCGCGGCCCTCGCGCTCTTGTGTTGGACGCGTCCGGATGCCCCACTTCTGGTCGCGGCGCTCGCTCTCACCAGTATGGCGTTGCGCCGACGGGTTGGGTCTCTCAAGGCGCTGCTGCAAGGTCTGCAGTTGCTCGCGTGGCCCGTGGCGGCTGTCGCAGTGCAGCTTATGTTTCGGCTCTGGTACTACGGCGACGTCCTGCCCAATACGGCCTACGTCAAAGGCGAAGTCAGCTGGGAGCGGGCCCGTGAGGGCCTCGACTACATAAGCTCGGGCGCCAAGGCGCTGACGCCGTTGCTCTTTCTGGCTGCCGCTGGGCTTTACTCGAGCTACCGAAGCCCTTCGCGGCGCGCCAGAACCCTGCCCGCCCTCGCTGTGCTCGTCTCGTGGTCTGCTTACCTGGTGGCGATCGGCGGCGACATCTTTCCAGCGCACCGGCACTTCGTCGTCACGCTGGTTGCCTTGGGGTGGCTGTGCCTGGAAGGCACCCAGTGGTTGTTCGGTCGGCACGCTCTCTGGTCTCGCTTTCTGGTCGCCGGCATTGCGGGCGTCGTGCTCACACTCCAGCTCGATCAGCCTGCCAATCGCACAGCCATCGTGGAGCGTTGGGAGTGGGAAGGCCAGGTGATTGGTGAGTTGTTTCGAGACGGTTTTCATGACCAGCGCCCGTACCTCGCGGTCACTGCCGCCGGCACCCTGCCGTACTTTTCGAGACTGCCGGCGCTCGACATGCAGGGCCTCAACGATCGGCACATTGCCCGACGTCCCAGCGAAGCAGGGTTTCTGGGGCACGATCACGGCGATGGTCCATACGTGCTCGGCCGGGCCCCGGACATCATTGCATTTCGCGGCCCCGGCCGCGGCCCTCCCGCGTTCGTGTCGGGTCGTCAGATGCGGCACGACCCGCGCTTTCGAAACAACTACAAGCTGGTGCGCTTCGAAGGACATGACCCGTTTTACGCCGTGAGCTTGAGCTGGCTCCGGCGCCAAGGCAAAGTGGGCATGAAACGGACAGAAAACCGCCTCGTGGTGCCGGCTTACCTGCTCGATGGCGCCGTTGGACAGCTGGGCGACGACAGCGCCATGGTCGGGTACATCGCGGAAAAGACCAGCGCCACCAGCCCAGTTCTCACGCTGGGTGAAGGAGTGTGGAGCGTCCGCCTGGAGCCGCCGAACCGCCTGCTACAGATCGAAGTCATCAACCAGGACCGGCAACCGCTCGAGACCCGGGGCGCGCGTTTTGGGGCCTCGTTCCGCATGCACGTGCGCCTGCGCCTGCAGAGTGGCGCGATTGCCACCAGCGTGTGCCGGCTGGTGGTAGAGCGCGCGGGGCCCATGCCGAGTGGTCATGCCCTGAAGCAGGGGAAGCGGCGCGTCCTGAAGCGCCGCGCCAAGTTGAAACCGGGCCGCGTCCTGCGCGCGCTTCATGAAGAAGCGTCATCCTGGCCTGACCGGCAGGGGTACGTGGGGCAGACCGAGGCAGGGCTCGGCACATTCCACCCCGAGCTCGGAGACAAATCGCGCGCCGAGCTGGAAACTGGCCCGATCGTGGTCCCACCCGAGGCCATGCTGGAGCTTTCACTGGCTGGCGGCGCTGACCGTAGCCAGGTCGGAGTGCGCTTGAAGATGCACGGTCGCACTCTGATGACGTGGGCGGGTGCCGATTCGGACGAGCCACGACTTCACCGCTTCGACCTCAGTCGCTATGCCGGAAGATCGATTGTGCTGGAGGTCTTCGATGACAGCGAGGGGCACTGGGGGCACACGGACGTCCGCGGATTGTGGTTGAAGCAGCTCGCTCCGACGACGAAGGGCGCGTCACCCTAGCTCCGCGGAGCCGGAACCGAACGGGGCTTCGGCGCCACCGCGTGGGCTCCTTTTAGCCGTTAGCTCGGCGTCTTGAGAAAGCGCTTGAGCTAATGCGACTTTGGACCTTGCAATTAGTTGATATAAATGTCAACTATCAGTTCATCGAGACAAAGGAGAAGACGCATGAAACCCACACCTCCCGGCTGGCCCCGGATTTCCACTGGTATCTGGTACGAGGATCCGGCAGCGGCCATCGACTGGCTCTGCCGCGCGTTCGGCTTCGAAGTCCAGCTCGTTGTCGAGGGGGAGGCCGGGAGAATCGAGCACTCGGAGCTCGTCTTCGGAGGCGGGCTCATCATGGTGGGTGCGGAGAAGCCCGAGAAGTTCCCGCATGCGAAGCCCCCTTCGAAGGTTGGCGGTGCCAATACCCAGAATCTGATGGTGTATGTCGACGATGTCGAAGCGCACTGCGCCCGCGCTCGAGCGGCAGGCGCGTTGATCACCACCGAGCCCGAGACGCACGACTATGGCGATGACCACTGGGTGGACCGAGGCTACGAATGTCGCGACATTGGCGGTCACCACTGGTGGTTCATGCAGCGCGTACGCACTCGCGGGGAGGACGTCTGAACAACTCCGATCTGGATCGCACTTTTGCTGCGTTGGCGGACCCGACGCGCCGCATGGCGGTTGAGATCTTGCGTGGAGGGCCGCGCCGAGCGGGCGAACTCGCCGACGAGCTAGGCTCCAGCCCCGCTGGCCTCAGTCGCCACCTGCGCGTGCTGCGAGAGAGCGCGCTGGTCAGGGAAAACGTGCTCGAGCAGGACGCGCGCGTCCGCGTCTACAGCCTCGAGCGCGGACCCTTCGAGGCGCTTGGGACCTGGGTCAGCCAAGTCGAGGCCTTCTGGACCGAGCAGCTGGCGTCGTTCAAGGCTCACGCGGAACGCTCGCAAAGGAAGCCGGCGCCCTCTTGCAAGGGCCGCAAATGAGCGCCAGCGCGGGGGATTCAGCAGCGGCCCGCGTCTACGTCGCCGTGCCCATCGACGAGGCCTTCCGCGTGTTCACGGCCGAGATCGACCAGTGGTGGCGCCATGGGCGCAAGTTTCGTATCGCCGGCAAGCGACCTGGGCGAATCGTCTTCGAGCCGCGGCTGGGTGGACGCATGTTCGAGACGCTGCGGCTGACGGGGGGGGAGCGCACGTTCGAGGTTGGTACGGTGGTGCTGTGGGAGCCACCGCGTCGGATGGCGCTCGAGTGGCGCCTCGTCAACTTCGCCCCCCATGAAAAGACGCTCGTGGAGGTGACTTTCGTGGAACTCGGCGAGGGGACGTTGGTGCGAGTCGAGCACAGTGGCTGGAGTGCGCTCGGCGACGAGCACCCGGCGCGCCATGGGCTGAAGGGCGCGGCGTTCTGTCGGACGATCGGAATGTGGTGGGGCGATCTGCTGACCTCGCTTCGCGAGCACGTCGCGCGGGGCGCGTGACAGTCGCACGGGCAACCGCGTCCTAGAGAGCCGGCGGGCCTGGTCGCGTCCACGAACCAATCGCCCGCGGCTTGCACAGGCACTTCTGACTTCGTTCTTGCGCTGAAAGTTGGAGGCTGAAAGCTGAAAGCCGAGTGCCATTCAGCCACGCGAGGTCCTACCGAGTTTGCGAGGGGTCGACGGCAAAGGATTCAACGGTCCAGTCGAGAGACTTCGAATGTGGTGCGAAAATTTCGACCCACGTTCTCGCTCGTCGCCGAGCTGACCTCGCCCATCAGCGCTCCCTTACCCGTTTCCGCGGCTCCGTCACCGGCGACTTCGAGTGCCATCACGATCCGTTCGGGACGAAGGGTGGCAGGCCTCGTCGTGGCTCTCCATCGAGGAGGCACCGAGGTAGACAGGGGTAGCATTCCGCGGCACCCTAACCAGACCCGTATGCGTATTTCACTCCCGCTGACAGTCGTCCAGGTCGCCCTGCTCGCAGCTTGCAGCAGCGACGGCTCGAACTCCGGCACCGGTCAGAGCACGGACGGCTCGACCACGGCGCCAGGCGCAACCAGTTTGGGCTCCACGACTGCGAGCGGGACACTCAGCACCAGCAGCGGAAATACGATGGGTGGCGTCTCGAGCAGCGGCAAACCTTCCGGCCAGGTTGGCTCGATGACGAGCGGGGCGACCAGCACGAGCGGAGGCGTCGGGACGAGCTCCGGGAGCGGCGGGCTAGGTGCCGGAGGCTCGGAAGGAAGCGGCGCCGGTGGCATGTCGCAAGGCGGGACGAGCAGTGGCGGCGCTGGTGGGACGGGTCAGGGCGGCGCTGGTGGGACGGGTCAGGGCGGCGCTGGTGGCAACAACGCCGAGTGCACGCGCCAGCTGCTCCAGAACACCGTCGATGCGTACTTCGAAGCGCTTGCGGCGCACGATCCTTCCACACTGCCACTCGCGGACGACGTGAAGTTCACCGAGAACGGGGAAGTGGTCGAGTTGGGCGAGATGGGCATGTGGACCACGGCGGGTGCTCTCGTGTACTCGCAGACCGCGCTCGATACGATGGAGTGCATGTCCGTGAGCCAGGCCGTCGTGCCAGACGGAGCCATGGACATCCCGTTTGCCCTGCGACTCAAGCTCGAGAGCCAGAAGATCACCGAGATCGAGACCATTCGGGTGCGGCCCGGTGACTACTCGGTGGCCTCGGACACCCAGGCCCTGATGGCGAGTGCGGGCTCGGTCCACTGGGAAGACCCCGTCCCTGCCGATCAACAGAACTCGCGCGAAGAGATCTTCAACTGGATGGACAAATACTATCGGGTGTTCCCGAACGGTGTCTGCAATACGTCGGGCGACTGCACCCGCATCGAGAACGGCGGTGGCTCGTTCAGCTGCAGCGCTGGCGCCAGCTGCAGTGCGGGGCCGCCCGGAGCCGGGCAGGCCGCCTTGAACCCCCGACTCATCCTCGTGGACACAGAACGGGGCCTGGGCATCGGTTTCACGATGTTCCAGGGGACATACACCGACACGCACATGTTCAAGATGTACGGGGGCCAGGTCTACGGCGTCAGCGCCATCCTGGCGTCCGCGGACAGTTCCGGTTGGGACTGACGCCGCAGAGGGGCAATTGGTGCTTCGCAAGACGCTGGCCCAAAAGGCTCTATTGAAGCGAGATCTGCCCGGACAACAGGCTGCTGTCTGCCTGGAGGAACTCGGCTTCGAATACGGCTCCCGGGGATATCTCGCTGCTCGCCACGCTGGCGCTCACGGTCGTTGCCTCCGTGGCGGCAACGACCACATCCTGTTCCAGTACGACATTGCCGTCGAGCCGCAAGATTGCTTTGACGGTCTGGTCCGGAAGCGTCAGCGTCGCGGCCGCACTGAGGACCGTATCCGCGCCCGTCTCGGAACTCGACAGGTAAACCGCACCGTACTCGCTGGCAGCCGTGACCTCCTCGAGGCCCAGGGTCGCGAAGTAGTGGTCACTCCATTGTCGGACCTCGCCCGCCGCCATCGTCCCGCGCATCCAGAATTCCGGGGTGGCCCCGTGCCACATCTCGATGGTGGGGCGGAGCCACTCCTCACTGTCGTTGAGGTCGATGCTCAGACTACCCTTTCCGAAGGTCCAGAGCTTCAACCCAGGCGTCTCGACGTTGTCGGAAACGCATAGAATCCCCATGTCATTGTCATAGTTGATCAGGCCGGACCAGTTGGCTTCGTACTGGGGGTTTGCGAAGGCGGTGCCCTGGTCCACCCAGTTTTCGAAGTAGGAAAGGTTGTTCCACTCGAAGACTTCACCGCTGACTCGGGTTTCGGCATCACCGAACCAGCTCCAGTCGCTCTCCAGGAGGTGAACCCGGTCCATGGCCGCCAAGATCCGAGTGTTGAGTGGGATGGCGGTTTCTCCCGGAGGAGAGCCGGGTGCCAGCGTGGTCACGGTCCAGTATTCGAAGGCGGGAACGGGGGTGGTGCGCGTATTTTCGAGCTTCGTGCTCAGCTCCAAGCCGGAGCTGCCGGCTCGCAGTGTCACATCCAGCTCGACGAGGATGTCGGTACGGCCGACGTCGTACCTGTCCGGAACTCCATCTACGAGGTCCAGGTCATCCTGTCTGGACATCCGCACTGTGATCGCTTCTGCACTCTCACTGACCACTTCGAAGTGATACGGCTGGTTCCAGTACTTGCCGTGTTCGGGTTCCGGGAAGCTCGGGAAGATGCCGCCGAGGATGACGAGATAATCATAGTAGAAGATGTCTTCTCCCATCAGGTAAGGTGTCCCCAGCGGGTTTTGGTACAGAAGCTCGCGGCCGGTGGGCTTGTGCACGATGCTCAGGACACGACCCCCGTAGTCCGGCAGCAGGGTGACTCGCAAGTAACCGTTCTCCAGCACGACGGTATCGAAGGTGGTGCTGGTGGGGTCTTGGCTGGGGCTCGATGGGCCATTCCAGACGCCATTTTCTCCCGTTTCGATCGGAAAGTGCTGAAACGTGTACGTCGAGTCTCGGCGTGTGACGGTATCGTCACCAGCGCCCGTACCTGCGACGCCCCCGCTGCCGCTGCTGCTGCTGCTGCTGCTGCCATCGACCGTTCCGGCGCCTCCCACACTCGATGCTGCGCCGCCCGTGGTGCTGCCCGCCGTACTTGCGTTGGTGCCGCTCCCACCGCTGCCGTTCGTCGCGGTGCTCACCCCGCCGGTCGTGGCTGTTGTCGCCCCAGTTCCGCCGATGGTTCCGTTCGCTCCGGCTATGGTGCCTGTGCCTGTGCCTGCTGACGTGGCGAGGCCACCGCTGGCGCCGCTGCCGGTAGACCCGCCGCTGTCGCCATCGTTGGCGGTGCAGGCCATGCCTGCCAACAGCGAAACGAAGCAAAGCGCGGACCTGCCCGGAACCCAGGTGCAGGCGTCGTCGAGCCAGGAGTCTTTCATTCGCTCACTTTCCGAAGCACTGGTGATGCGGATGGAACTCGAAAGCTCATGGTCGAAAATCCCTCCGCTGACCGAAGCAGTATGGCAGCTCGGGCCCGGACGCAACAATGCCGAATGCAGATCGGGCCGCAAAAGCTTCCGCCTCATCGGCTCTGACGGGTTGCAAACGATTCCTAGATTGGGGGCTCGGACAACACCTTCTGGTACAGGACAGTTCGCTCGTCCGGGGAGGTGCGGTCCCATCGTTCGGAGAGGTCTAACAGGGACAACCGTTCGTTCATCGTCATGCCGACGAGAGCTTCGATGCTGTCGTGCAGCCGAGCAATCGAGAGCGACACCAGCGCGCGCTTCTCGTGGGTGGCGAAAAACGCCGCTGCAAAGAGGGCTTGAAGGTCCTGCAGCAGCACCCTTGCTGACGAATCATCGTCTCGCCACCGTTCGAGGCGCTGAATGAACTCGGCAACCACGTGAGCCTCCACAGCGGGTAACTCCGCTTCGAAATGGGTCAGTTCCTCCACGACCTCCGACAGCGTTTTCATGCGTGGAACAGCGTACCGGTATTCTGCGGGAAGCGGTACCCCGGCTCATGGACAAAGAGCCGATGTTGGAGCGTTTTCAGCATGAAACCAAAGGAATTCGTCCCTGTCCTCGACGGGACGAATAGAGAAACAGCTCACCCCTTGGGTGTGTCGCGCCCCGAGCTTTCGGCGAATTCGGCGACCAATTGGGCGAGCCGCGCTGGATCGACGGGTTTGGTGAGGTGCGCCTGATAGCCGGCCTCGAGCGCGCGCTCGACATCCACCGAACGCGCGTAAGCAGTGAGCGCGACGGCGGGTGTCTCGCTAAGCTGGGCTTCTGGCAGCTGGCGGATCTTTCGGATCAGGGAGTAGCCATCCTCTTCGGGCATTCCGATGTCGCTGACGATAACGTCGGGCTTGACCCGTTCGAGTTCGACGAGCGCAGCGGCGGAGGAAGCCGCGCTGAACACCCTGGCTCCCCGTTCTCGCAGCACCTCGCGCAAGAGACGACGCGCATCCGCGTCGTCGTCGACGATCAGAAGCGTCACCCCATCGAGCCTGGGGGCAGCGTCGAGTGGCGGAGGTAGCGGCGTCAGCTGGACGCGCGGCTCTGCCTCGCCACCCGGGCGCCGCGCGGGGAGGCGGATGGTGAACTTGGCGCCTTTGCTTTCGCCTTCACTCTCCACCTCGACCTTGCCACCGTGCGCCGACACGATTTGCTTGACGATCGCGAGCCCGAGCCCGAGTCCACCATGTCGCCGCGTGGTCGAAGCGTCTGCCTGGTGAAAAGGGTCGAAGATGAAGGGCAGCACCTCCGCGCGGATGCCCTCGCCGTCGTCTTGCACCTCGAGACAAACGTCCGCACGGCTCTTGTAGGCGCGCAGCGCGATACGTCCGCCAGCGTGGGCGAACTTCACTGCGTTCGAGAGCAGGTTCAACAGAACCTGCTGCAGGCGATACGGGTCGGCCGTGACTACTGTGCAGTCGGCCTGGAGATCCACCGAGATCTCCAGGTGCTTCGAGTTTGCCGACGGCAGCACGTTTTCGATCGAAGAATCGATGACCTGCTTCAGATTGGTCTGCTCGAAGTGGAGCGAAAGCTTGCCGCCGATGATGCGCGACACGTCGAGCACGTCCTCGATCAGCCTGACCTGCGCGTGGGCGTTGCGTTCGATGACAGCGAGGCCCTCATCGATCCGTGCGTCTGGCTTACGGCTGCGCAAGATCTGTGTCCAACCAAGAATCGCATTCAGGGGCGTTCTCAGCTCGTGCGATACCATGGCCAAGAATTCGTCTTTGGCACGGTTGGCGACTTCCGCCTCGCCGCGCAAGCGCTGCTCCAAAGCTCGCGCTTCCTCGACTGCTCTGAGCGCCAATGAGTTTTCGAGTGCCAGTCCCGCTCGCGTCGCGAAATCTTCCGCGAATGCAAGATCGTCTTCATCGTAGAGTCGCCCGGACTCGGCGTGGATGAAAGTCAACGCTCCGAAGCTCTCGCCCTGCACCTTGAGCGGCACCACCACGGCTGAGCGCAGAGTCAACTGCCGGGTCAGACGCAAATGCTCGGCATCCTTGGCCGCGTCTTCCAGAAATTCGCTGGGGATCACGCGATACAGCTCCGCTTTGCCGGTGCGTATCACCTCCCGTGCGCCACGCCGTTCTCGGGGGTCGGGCGGGTAGCGTTCGCGAAGGCGGCGCGCAAGCTCGAGCTTTTCCGCATCGACGTGGGCCACCGCGGCTTGTCGCACGGTTCCGCTCTCCGCATCGAGCACATCGACCGCGCACCAATCGGCAATCGTTGGCACGGCCAAGCGTGCGATGGTGCCGAGTGTCACTTCGAAATCGAGGGATTCGACCAGCGCTTGGCTGGCCCCTCCCAGGAAGTCCCGGCGCGCCTGCTCGGTCTTCTCTCGACTGACGTCGCGAAATACCAACACGACGCCCAACTGGCGCCCGTCCTCGCCCCGTATCGGTGCGCCGCTGTCGTCGATCGGAATGTCGCGTCCGTCCTTGTGACGCAACACCGTGTGATTGGCCAGCCCAACGACTCGTCCTTCCCTGAGCACTTTGGTGACGGGGTTCTCGACGGGCTGTCGCGTGCGTTCCGAAAAGACGCGAAATACCCGATCGAGCGGAAGACCACGCGCCTCGTCTTCGTGGTAACCCGTGAGCTTTTCAGCGACGGGATTCATGAAAGTCACCAGACCTGTTTCATCGGTAGCAATCACGGCGTCGCCGATGCTGCGCAGCGTTGTCGTGAACCAACCTCGCGCCTCGGCCTCGCGTTCGAGGCGACTGGCGCGCAGCAGCGCCTGCGCACATTGCCGTGCCACCGTCTCGACCATGGTGCGGTCGTCGGGCAAGAACTTACGCTGTTGGTAAAAGCCCATGCCCAGCAAGCCTAGTGGTTGTCCCTCCACGACTAGTGGAACGCTCCAGAAGGCTTGGGCACGAGGCCCTTCGACCTTGGCGTTGGCGAGCGCCGGAAAGAGCCGAGCGTAGTCCTCCGGGCCTTCGACCCAGGTCGACTTGCCGGTTCGTAGCGTCTCGACCGCGGGCGATCCGTGCGACGTCTCCGAGATCCGGGTCAGCCGCTCGCGCAGAGCCGGGGCCATGCCACGTTCGGCGATCAGTTCGAGCGCGCTCCCGGTTTCGTCGAGCAGATAGAGCGCGCAGGTGTCGGACTGCGCGATGTGCATCCCCCGGTCGATGACTACTTCGGCCACCTCGGCCTGAGTCCGCGTGTTGGCGAGCGCGCTGGCCAGATCCGACAAGTCTTTCAGGCGCTTTCGAGCCTCACGGGCCAGCTGATTCAGCAGTTTCGCGCGTGCGCTCTGCAGGTGCCAGGCGAACACCAGAAGGCTGAACGAGAACAACGCGAGCGCGGCCACGCCCGCGCCCGCGACCAGGGCATGCCTCCTCGCTTGGCTCCGCCTCTCGGCGAGCAAACCTTCCTCCCGAGTCTGGATCTCGCGCCAGTGCTTGGTGAACTCTCGCGCATGTTGCCTGCTCTGCTGGACGGCGAACAGTGCACGCGCTTCGTCGCGATGGTGGGCGCGGATCGCTTGCACCAAGGTTCGGGACGCTGCGATGGCATCCCGAGCGCGTTCCGCGGCGGCAGCCACGTTGCGCTTCTGACTCGGATCGTCCGCCACCAGTTTGCCGATGCGCTGGGCGGCGGCACGCTCCCTGGCCGCGCTCCCCTCGAAAGCGCCGAGGAAGCTCCGATCTTCCGAGAAGGCGTAGCCGCGCGCCCTCGCCTGAGTGTCCAGCACCGACGCCATCCACTCGTCGTTGGTTTTCAGCACTTCGAGCGTGTGGTCCACCCATCTGAGCGCCGAGAGATAGGAGGCTGCGCCGAATGCGGCGAGGCAGAGTAGCGCCAGCAGGGCCAGCGCAGCCAACCTGAGTACGGGCTTGGCATCGGCTACGGGTGGGACGGAATGAGGCAACGTCTTACCGAATGATCGCGATCGCGCCGGGACGCAAGTCGACTCGACGTGGAGCGCCCAGGGCGCGTGGCAATCTGTCCCATCCGCTCAGCCAGGGGCAGATTTCCAGGGACGAAAGCAGCTGACGGCAGGTCCGGTCTTCTGCCCTCGGAGCTGGCGCTCGCACACCGCGCACGAGTAACGCGGCGCCTTCGCGACGCCGCGAGCACCCCGGCCATGCTGGTATCGAAGGTGGCGCTCGTTCCCGGAGGGCAAGCCTCGACGCAACAAGGAGGAGCCCTGTTTGCAGCGGGGCGCCGCACAGCCTACGCTTGGGCTCCTTCGAAGGGTTCTCCGAGCGGGCTGACAGGTTCATGGCATTGGTATTGGTGGTCGATGACGAGGAAGGTATTCGGGAGTTCCTCGCGGAGGCCCTCGAGGACCGGCACACCGCAGTGACGGCGCCCGATGGCGAGCGCGCGCTCGCCGAGCTGGCGAAGCGCAGCTTCGACTTGATGATCACGGATCTGAAGATGCCAGGGATGAGTGGCCTCGTGTTGCTGGAGCGCGCGAAGGAGCAGCAGCCGGACCTGGAGGTGATCGTATTGACCGCGCACGGCACCGTGGACACGGCGGTCGAGGCGATGAAGAAGGGGGCTTTCGACTTCCTACAGAAGCCGGTGAGCAGTCCGGCGGAGTTGCGGTTGCTCGCCGAGCGCGCGCTCGAACGGCGCGTCTTGCTCGCGGAGCGGGAAAGCCGTCACCGCGAGCCGGACGAGCC
The DNA here is from genome assembly GCA_963809955.1 of uncultured delta proteobacterium. Taxonomy (GTDB): domain Bacteria; phylum Myxococcota_A; class Polyangia; order Polyangiales; family Polyangiaceae; genus JAICQQ01. The sequence continues at coordinate 377,710 of CAWELQ010000017.1, read as the reverse complement.
TGCGTTGAGCTACGGGGACCCCACGATGGATCGGGTGGTGACCGCCTTGAAGAAGGTGGCGCGCACCGACGCCACGGTACTTCTGGTCGGCGAGAGCGGCACGGGCAAGGAGGTGGCCGCGCGTGCCATCCACGCCTGGAGCTCGCGTTCACAAGGGCCGTTCGTGGCCATCAATTGCGCGGCACTCTCCGACAGTCTGCTCGAGAGCGAGCTGTTCGGGCACGAGAAGGGGGCGTTCACGGGGGCGAGCGCCGCCCGCCGCGGTCGCATCGAGCTGGCCGCTCAGGGCAGCTTCTTTCTCGACGAGGTGGGGGAGCTGAAACCCGAGCTGCAGGCGAAGCTCTTGAGGGTGCTGCAAGAAAGGACGTTCGAGCGCGTGGGCGGCTCGCGAACGGTGAACGCCGACGTGCGCTGGATTGCCGCGACCAATCGCAATCTGCGCGAGATGGTCGAGCAGGGGAGCTTTCGCGAAGATCTGTATCACCGGCTGGCGGTGTTTCCGGTAGAGCTGCCTCCGCTACGCGAGCGGCGTGAGGATATCTTGCCGTTGGCCCGGGCGCTTTTGGCGCGCATCTCGGCCAGCATCGGGCGGCGTGGGATCGAGCTTTCGCAGGAGGCGGAGCAGGCCGTCGTGTCCGGCGAATGGTCGGGCAACGTGCGTGAGCTGGCCAACGCCCTGGAGCGCGCGGCGATCGTCTGCGAGGGGTCCGTGGTGACGCCGGCCGATCTGGATCCGGTGCCCGTCTGGCGCAGCAAGGCGAGCGACACCGTGCGCGTGGCAGGCGCTGCCGGACCGCTGGGCGAGGGCGCTGCCGAAACTCTCGAGAGTGTGGAGCGGCGGGCGATCGAGCACGCGCTGGCGGCTGTCGACGGCAATCGCCGCAAAGCTGCGGAGCGACTCGGCATCGGCGTGCGGACGCTGTACGACAAGCTCAAACGCTACGGGCTGTGAGTCCGCCGAGCCCGGCAGAGCCGTGGCCCCTTGCCCTCGCTGCTGGCTCGACCTTCATTGCCGGGCCGGGTGCGGTGGTTCCGACGGGAGCCGCCCGCGCCGCTTCGAAGCAGTCGCTTCAGTGCCGCTCGTTCTCTTCCGCTTCCAGCTGCCCCCTGAGATCCGCATCGCTGTTGATGCGCTCCCGCGCCTCGTGCTCGGGCATACCCTGTTCCAGCAAGATGGCCAGGATTTGCTTGGCGCTGATCCTGCGTGCGGAGTGGTGGCCGTTCTGATGGGTGTTCGACGTCGTTGCCTCTCGATTGCGCACAACTTCCTCTTTCAAATGACTTGGAAACTTGGCCGCGACGACTTTGGCGAGTTGCCCGCATTGGCTGCGTGATGGGTACCCGCCGGTGGCGTCGAGGTTGAGCTGCTCGTCCGGGACATTGCTTCGAAAGTAGCTTGTACGGTGGTTCGCTGGATTCAGTAAGGTCTGCTGTTTGATAGCCAGTAGGGACGGGCGGTCGAGGCAATAGGTATCCGTTCAGTGACCCCACCTTAGGTCCTTTTGGGCGCCGGGCAAGTTTGCGGCGTCGCGGCGGGCAGTCCGGCACCCCGTGGCAGGACGGCCCGCATGTGGGGCAGGCGGGTCCGATGTGAGGCCTGACTGCCTTCACTCGCACGAGCGGAGCCCGGCGCGATGCCATAGGTAGACCGGAATTGAATCCCCGCGCGACGATTCCAGGTGGGCCGAAGCGCTGCGGCTCCCGAAAGCATGCGCTGATGGCTGAACGTGGCATGAAGGCTGCTCACGGTTGGGACATGGCTCACCTTGGGACGCAACGAGACGAACACGACTATGGACACGAGGACTGACGAGATGCGGAGTTGGAGTAAGAAGCTCCCCTGGGTGCTCGTGTTGCTGGTTTCCTTCGGATGGGCGGTGCCGGTGGCGGTCGGGCAGCCCAAGCTGCCGGTGGACGAGGGCGGCCTGGGGAAGGGGCACTACGCGCGGATGCAAGCGCTGATCGAGAAGACGTTGCTGAGGATCGATGTCGCCAAAATCTGGATCCATTTCGACGAGCCGACGGCCCGAGCAGTGGCCAAGCTGGCGGGCGGTCACGCCTACTCCGAAGAAGTGGAAAGCGCGGTCGCGGGGCGCGCCTATCGGGCCGAAGACGCCGTGGTTTCCTTGCGCTTCGAGCGTCACATCGCGCTCGAGGATTTCGTCGAGGCCGTGCGCGCGGATCTGAGACGAGCTCTCAAGGCCGGCATGATCGACGAGCAGACCCAGCGGAAGGTCTCTGGTCAGCTGCCGAGCTGGTTTTCGTTCCTGAAAAAGCGTGGCTTTCGGGAAGGAGACACCCTGTTCTATCGAGTGCGCCCGAACTCCCTGCGCGGTGTCTACGTCGACAAGAGTGGCCGGAAGCTTCTAGACCGCAGCGAGCAGGGCGCAAGCATCAGGTTGGCGCTTCTCGCCAGCTACTTCGCTCCCGGCTCCGATTTTCGCGAACCTCTCGTTCGCTCGCTCTGGCTGAAACGCTGAGAAAGGCGGGCTCCGCTCAGGGCAGGAAACGACTCGGTTCGGCGAGCTTCTTTGGCAAATATTCGTCGATCACGTAGTTCAGGCCCCATTTGGCCAGCGATTGCTGCTCCGCGCGGACGCCCATCGATAGCATCTGCTCGATGGCGCGCTGCCAGGCAGGGTGTGCGCCAAAGAATGGGTCGTTCTTCAGCGCATCCTCTGCCCGCTTCACGTCGACTTCTTCCAGCGGGTGCGTCGCATCCTCGAGCCGGAAGTCGCTGATGTCCTGGGGGGACACTCCCAAGAATCGTGCTCCAGGTACGGCCAGGAAGCGGTTGATGTGCGCCGAGCTGCCCGAGCCGACCTTGAGAGTCCGGTAGATGTTGGCGATCCCATACGGGTCGCAGTCGACGAAGCAATACACCGGCAGCCCTTGCTCCGATAGCCGGCGCAGGAAACGGCGCGTCGCGCGGCTAGGCACCCCTGCCAGCTCCACCAGAATGCAGTGCTCGCGCCGCCAGAAGCGGTGGGCGTGCAGTCTCTGGAACATCCCGCCGGTTTCGATGGCCAGGACGAAGCGCGCGTCGCTCTTCAGTTCCAGGCTTTCGACCGAGCGCGGTACCGTGTAGGCGCCGCTGCCCAACTGGCTGCAGTCGACGCTCAACATCCGGCCGGTTTCCGGATCGGGTTCGCTGACCGAGAGCTGCCCCACTACCGAGCCACCGTGTTCTTCGGGAACGAAGCCGAGCTGCTCACGAAAGACCCGGGAACCCGAAGCCAACGCTTCCAGATCGTCGAGCACGGTATCCGACTCGGCCTGTTCTTGGAACCGGCAGTCTCCCCAGTTCTTGCTCACGTAGTAGGCTTCTCGCTTCGTGGCAAAGTCGCCGCTCTCGATCAATTCCTTCGACAGGGCCATCAGCCGCAGCGTTTGTGCGAAGCTCTTTGCTGTATGAGCCCTCAGGGTGCGCTGTTTCGTCCGCGCGGCGATCTCGAAGTAGCCGACTTCCGGATCGTAGCGTACGTTCGACAGGCTCCGTGAAGGCACCTCGAACGTGGGGAGCTCCCCATTGTCCAGCTTTTCGAGGATGCCGCGCGCTGCCCGTTCGATGACCTCGATCGCGGTCAGGGTAGGATCTGCTCGGGGCGCGCGCTTGCTGTTTTTCAATTCCCACTCCTTGCGCGGACCAGCGCTGCGTCCAGGTCCGAGACGATCTGCTCGCGCTCGCCGGGAGCGAGCCCGAGTATTTCCGTCAGCGCCCCGGCAATGTGCGGCAAGAACGTTTCGATGCGAGTTCGACGCTTCTCTTCTTCGGCCAGCCGCGCATGCTTGGCGATGTGCGTGCGTAGGCGACGACCGCACTCTCTGATGGCCAGGGAAAGCTCTCGCCTGAGCTCGTCGTAGCCAGCGACCGCTTCCTTCGACTCCGAGGTGAACGGTACCCAGACGCTGGCCACATGTAGAAAGATGACCAGGGGGCCGATGGGAAGCGCGCCCTTGGATTGAGTGAGTCCGTAAGTCTTCCAGTTCGTGTCGGCCACCGCTCGAGTCATCACGCAAGCGCTCTGCTGAAACAAGAGGGGAACCCGATTCGCGAAGCGGAGCAGCGTGACCGGCTCTGCGCTGCTGAGCCGAATGGCATCCTCCGTGCCGTCGGCTTCAGCGGAGTCCTGCGGCGTCGATGCGTCCGCCCGTCCATAGGCGACGCCCACCTCCACGCAAAAAGGGTTCCCGTTATACACGGTGGGGGTTCTGGACACCGCCGTGTAGAGGTCGGCTTTCACCTCGCGCCGTAGGCTGGCGACGATCCGCTCTTCTCCAATCGGGACCACGCAGTCCGTCGCGGGCGAGCTGATCTTGGTGTCGATGATGGCGCGGTGCAATCGCCCCGCCTGTTTGCGGGCGACTCGTCTGGGGTACGAGCGACTGGTCAGTCCGTCGCCGGCTCGAGCGATGATGCGGCGCGCGCTCACGCTGCCCACTCGAGAGAACTCGTTCTGCAGAAACGCGCCGAGCGATTTGTACTGGGTATGCTTGAGCATCAAGATCAATCGCCCCAGTTCGACCCCGTGGGGGTGGGGCTTGATTTCCTGGGGCACGGGAGGAACGCTGCGCAGCGAACGGTGAAACTCGCTCTCGCTGCCGTCTGGTGCGGTGAGCTTCAACGTAACGTGTGGGTTGGCGAGCGCCGTCAGACGCAGGTATCGGAGCACCGAGTGGGCTCCGACCCGATACTGGCCCTCCATTTCGGTTTCGATTCGGGTGCCGTGGACGACCTGCCACTCGACCTCGTGCTTCTTGCGCACCTCGGGCTTGTTGCGGGCGGTATCGATGGAGACGAACATGTCCCAGGCGGCGCTACGGCGCACACGGGTTCGGATATGCATTGGTTTGCCTGCGGTGAGCTGACTGTAGAGGCACGCCGCCGCGATACCGATCCCTTGCTGACCTCTGGACTGGCTGAGGCGGTGAAAGCGCGAGCCGTACAAGAGTTTGCCGAAGATGCGCCCCACCTGGGCTTCGACGATGCCCGGGCCGTTGTCCTGGACGACGACGGAGACCATTGGGTTGTCACGCTCGGTGATCTCGACCAAGACTTCCGGCAGGATGCCTGCTTCTTCGCAGGCGTCCAGGGCGTTGTCGACCCCTTCCTTCACAGTCGTCAGTACCGCGCGGTACGGCGAGTCGAAGCCGAGCAGGTGCCGGTTCTTTGCGAAGAACTCGGCGACGGAGATGGTGCGCTGGCGCGCCGCCATTTGTGTCGCGCTCGCGTATTTGCGTGACCTGGGCATGAAACGACAACGATTACGATACACGCATTGTCGTCGCTGTGCCTCGGTCGCCGGACCGGTCTAGTGTCGGGCCCGACGCGTGCCTATATCGTAGCGGCAGGCAGAGGCAGAGCCTGACCAATCGTGGCCACCTGCGCCGAGCCGTGGCGCAGCGGGGTTGCGGCGCTGATCGTCGCTGCCAGATCGGTGCTGACGAGCGCCTGTCCCGAGACAAGGCCGTGCCAACGCCGAAAGATCCGGAGCATCGATGGGCACGTAGCGCACGCGGAAGGAAGTCGGTTGCCCGAGCTCCGTGAAGTTGCCCGCCAGGCCGATTTCGCTGCAGGTCGGGGCATCGAACGTAGCCGTTGCAGACTTTCCGAGAACCGCCGGCTTCTGCACTCCCGATTTCGCTCAATCGCTGGCCAGCGTCACGACGTAGACGTCACCGACGTTCCCGACCCCCACCGCCGTGTAGCTTTCGTTGGCGAGCTCGGGGCAAGAGTCGGCGTCTGCCATCAGGAGGTCGTAGGCCTCGCTGGCCGAGTTGGCGTCGAACGCGTAGCTCTCCCACCAGCTCGAAACGCGGTAGCCCGCCAAGTCCAGCCGTTCGGGCGCATCGCGCCCGAGAGAGTCGACGAGTCCGCTCACCCCGGTACTGTCCTGGTCGAGAGCCTTGATGCGAGCCGCGCAGCGCAGCTGCCCATCCAGCCTCAAGGGCGCTGCCGAAGGCGGAGCAGCCCCACTTTCGCAAGCCAGTGTCCCGGAAACACGATTCTGTTGTATCAGGGTGATCAGCTCGTCTTCAGCGATCTGTTCGTCCGTGCTCGGCGATTGTGCGGGCAGGCAGAAATTCGAGTCAGGCATTTCACTGGGCACGCATGCCCCGTCGACGCAACTCTGGCCGGGGCTGCAGGTGCCGGGGTTGCATCGAGGCAGACACAGGCCCGCACCGTTGGCGGGGCCTCCACACAGCGTGAATGCGGCCGTTTCGTCGCTGCCGTTGCAGCGCGCATTTTCGAGGTCGGCGCAGTCGTTGTCGTTACTGCACTCCCTGGAACAGGCGCCGCACACACACGTCCCGACCTGTCCGCACTCACCCTCGCCGACGCAGGAAACCAGCCAGTTGGAATTGCTACCGGTTCTGGGGCCGTTCTTGTCTTGACCGCAAGCCCCGGCAACCAACACGGCAAGCGTCGTTGCCAAGAACGCCCTGGTGAGAGGAGCCAATGCGGGGTGCTCGGTCATCGATCCTCGTCCGCTGGGGTCACGCACTGGCCAAAGTAAAAGGAGACCTCGGTTCGCTCTTCGTCGGGGATGGCATGTTGTTCGTTGTACGCCTGCACCTCGTCCCAAAGCTCGTTAACGTCGCTGCGAACACGCTGCAAGAGGCCAAAAACCTTCTCCTTGTGGGGATGTCGCTCGGAGACGTCGAAGGTGATGGTTGCCCCACCCACCACGTCATCCTTGGCCGAGCGGGGCGCGCCGAGCCGCAATTTGGTACCGATGGCGCGCACCATGGTCTGAAACTGGTCGAACACGGCCGCCTCCCAGCCGTGCTCGGCGTCCACGGGTACCAGGAACGTGGTGGCGTGGTAGCTGGCTTCGTCCCCCTCGCCCAACCGTTGCACGCGCCCTTCCTCCTCGAGCTCCGTGAGAGCGACCTGCACGGCGGATTCTTCGACCGAAAGCTGGGCCAAGAGGTCCTTCAGTTGGATTCCACTGGCTCGGTAGACGAGCAACCAAACCACCGGTACCAACGCTTCCCGACGTTGCTCCCGCGAGGCTTCTTTGCGATCCTGATCCTTGGTGATGCCGAAGATGGTCGTCTCGCCCGTTCCGGTCTTGTAGACGAGGCCGCTGGAGACCAGGTCATTGAGCACTGATCCGACGACCACCGGGTCCTCACGCTTAAAGTGTTCGAGCAGCACCCGCCGAGGTGCGCTGCCGTGTGTCTCGAGGTAGGCGAGAGCCGTTTCCCACACCGTGTCACCCTTCTCGGCAACCGACTCGGTGAGGCGCTGGACCTTCTTCTGGTAGGTTCGGATAGCCAGGCCGAACATGTCCGCAGCGACCTTTCGCGAGACCCCCTGAGCCTCGATCTCCCGGGACAGCTCCACGAAGACCTGATCCGCGATGTGGGCCAACGGCGCGCGAATCCCCGCCGCGGTGGAGAGCTGGGCGATCAACACCGTCGTCTGGTGCACGATGGCGTCGATCAAAAGCTTGGTGTTCAAGAGCGCCTCCTGGGTTCCTCATGGGGGAGAGGGTTCGTGAGGGAGGGTCCGTGCGCGCTGGTCATGGAAGCCGGTCGAGAGCTCATACCTTGCTTGACCAACTCGCAGGCTGCGAGCCAGATGTCCATTTTTACACCCCCGCCGGACCTCACCTCGCGCTCCCTCGAGCAGACTCGCCGCGAAAGGCGCCAAGCCCAGACGCGAGCCGACCCGCCCCGGGGGCCAACCCTGGCCGGGGTCAACGAAAAGACACCAGCAGAGCATGCCCTCACCGCCGTCTCCTCAGAAGCTGGTTGCCTTGCAACTCAGGCGATGCGCATCCCCACGACATGGGGGCTTTGGGCTGGCGTTCCTCGTGCGAGGCGTGCTCGTGGCGAGCTGCGGTTCGGTCCCCGGCGATCCCATGGTGGCCGCCCCCAGCGACGGCACCAGCTCGAAGGGCTCCACGGATGGCACCGGGGGAGCGACGGTGCGCCCGGCGTGATCTGGGAGTTCTTCAGCGGCCTGCCCGACGTCGAGTAACCGAGAGCGCGAGCAGAAGGAACGGCAGGCCGAGTGTCGCACTCGGCTTCGAGCCTCCGAAGCGGCACGAGCAGCCTGATTCGACGCTTCGCGGGATGGGTCTGCTGTCTTCGCCACCCCCCCCACCGATGCCCGAAGCACTCGACGTAGCTCCTTCGCCCGGCAGGCTTGCCGACGTCGTGCCGGATTCACCCGACGATGGATTGCCGGTCGAGGTGGCAGTCGTGCTGGCGCTCGTTGGATCGCCACCCACCGAGGTGGATGTGACGGTCGCGTCAGTCGTCGCACTCCCGCTGTTCGAGACCGATGCGTCGTCGCTCGCCGCATTGCCAATGGTGGTGGCCGTGGCCCCACCGGAACCGACGGCTGCGCACTCGCTGTCGCTTCCGCTGCAATCCTGATCGATCTGGTCCCCACAGATCTCCATGGCGCCCGGATGGACGTTGGCGTCCTCATCGTCACAATCGGTATCGACCCGCGCACCGTCTCCATCCTCGTCGGGTGGCAACGCACACTCGTCGTCGCTCCCGGATGGCATCGCGAGGCACCCCCACTCGCAGTCCTCGGTCGAGTCGACCCCGTCGATGCAGCGCCGTCGAGCGCTGAGATCTTCGAGACAGGTCCAGAGCTCGTAGGTTTGCGCGGGGCATTGGGGCGTCTCTGGCATGTCGTCGCAGGTGAAGCTCGGCAGGCCACGGTATGGGCCTTGCTCGCCCCAGAGCGAGGGCGAAGTGGGGGAGCAGTCCCCCTCGTACGGGTCGAGCGGGTTTTGCACGTAGCTTCCGCCCTGCGGGCGGGGTTGGAAGTGCAGGTGCGCCCCGGTGCTGCAGCCGGCGCTGCCGATCTGCCCGATCACCGCGCCACACGCCACACTGTCACCGACCTGCACCGTGATGCTGCCGCTCTTCATATGGCCGTAAGTGGTGTCGTGACTCCCGTGGTCGATCACCACATAGTTCGAAAACCCGCCGCCGGGGGTGTTGAAGCCGCATGCCCCGTCGCCGCCGCACATGGTGCATCGGTCGTAGTTCCCGTCCGATACCTCGGTAACGATGCCAGCGGCAGCAGCCACCACGTTGTTACCATCGTCAATGGCGTCGTTGCCACCGCGCAGCGAGTAGTCAGTGCCATTGTGGTTCTGGTAGGTGGCTGAACCGCAGGTATAGTCGGTGTTTCCACCGTGGTCGAGGTAGTACCAAAAACTGATGCATCCCTCGCATCCAACCGGCGAGCTGAACGGTTGCGCGTGCGCTGGCGCCGGGCACAGGCCAAGGGCCGCTGTCACGACGCTGCCGACCAAGCCTCGCTTGGGCGACCTCATTCGAAGTCTCCCACGGGCACTGACAACTGAGCTCCCTCAGGTGTCTGCCATTCCACCCGATCGGGCAGCTTGCGCATCGTGGTTGGGTCGGAAGGTGGTGCAAGGTACGCATCACCCCAGGGCTCACCCACCCTGAGCTCACAGTTCGTCAGGCAGCGGGCGCGTTTATGGCTCGCCACCCAGACACCCGAGACCCCACCCAGTTTCGAACCGACGAACACGACGCTGCCATCCGATTGTGCTGACAAGCGTGTGGCGCTCCCCTTGAGCGACGCGAGCCGTTGCAGGGTACCCTGCGCGCTGAGGCGGTAGATCTCGACGATGGCTCCAAAGCGAGCAGCGAACAGGAGCGAACCGTCCCCGGCCCGAGTGGGTAGGCCATCGACCTCTCGTGCCAGAAGCGATCGAGACCCATCGCTTTTCACCAGGTGAAGCGCACGGTCCCGGGTCACCGCCGCCTGACCGTCTCGAAACTCGACGGCGTGGACGTAGTCTCCAGCAATTCGCAAGAGCGACCCGTCGCTGGAGCGAAGCATCAGCCGGACCTCTGGGGGCGCGTCAGTACCCTCCAGCGGCGCGGACTCGGCGGTTACCGCGACGACGTCGAACCGGCCCCGTTTGGGGACCGAGGACGCCACGGGTGTGCTCTCCACCTGGCCGCACGCCAGCGTAGCGAGCCAGACCGCGCTGGCGAGCGCCCGCCGCAGAGGGACACTTGACCAGCGAAGGCGCCGGCGGCGTGCGGTGGATTGGGGATGAGGATTGCCCAGCACGATGTCTGCCCGGCGATGGGTGCCGGCCGAACCGAAGACTGCATTTGCCGCCGGAATTCGAATAGATGTCCGATTCGACACCTCCTTCGGGTGGACCGTGGGGCACCTCGAGCCGACGGTTGCTCTGCCCGTCTCGCCCCGGATCAGGGTGCCAGAACCGTTCATCGGCGGCTACGTGGCTCGGTGGAGGCACACGCCAATGCCATGCTCCTAATCTATGCTGCGATGGCACTCACCTGCGCCTACCAGACGTTCTTCGTTCTGACAGCAGCCTCTCGGTACCGCGCGATGACAGTCGAGTACGTGGAGCACGCGCTCATTCTGGCGTACTTGTTCTTCGCCAGGCCGATGCGCACCCGATTCTCGCAAGCACCACACGCCGAAGCCCGCTCGACACGCCACGCACGCCCTGACATCGATGCCGAACAGCAGGCCAGAGAGGCGCTCAACGAAGTGCCTCAATGGGGCCGCTCGCGAACGTGAGCGGAGAGCATGGCGCCCTGCTTCCCCAGCGTGCTCCGAGTCGACGGGGACGAGAAAGGTTGTCGCCCAATAGATCGGACCGGAGTCAACAGTGGCGTGTGAACTGCTGTCTTGAGTACCCGGCTGCCGGCGCCCTCCGCGACTCGATCGCGGTGACTCGAATTGCATGCGAATCGCACACAATTTACATGCGAATCGCATGTTTCTCGCGACCTTTCTTGGGCTTACCCTGAGGCTTCGCCTGGAGCAGTCCTCCGTGCGATTCCCGAGCTGGCGACCCCCGCGCACACAAGGCCCCGCTCTACAGCATTCGCGGCCTGTGTCATGGAGGAGAGCTGGGCGATCTCGCGTCCATGGTGCACCCGATCCGGACGATGGCAAAGGGCCCCGCCGCCACTGGCCCCAATCACTTCGAGGAGGCCTTCGCTGTCGCCGTCAAGCCTATCAGGGATGTCGTTCGGGTGAGCCTCGCCGCGGGGCGCCGCATGGGCGCTCGCCAGTCACGAGTCGCACGGAGCAACGCTTCGCGGGCACCCGCCGGGCAAGCCCATTGAAAAGTGCACGAGCGCGTGAGTAGATGAGCCTCGGCGCGACTGCTTGCGAAGCGCACGCCTATTACTTGGCGCGTAGATGAGACAAGCGCCCTCATGCTGCGGATTTCGGGGCATCGCGATCACCCATTTCGGAACATCGCGATCACCGATTTCGGCGTACTGATCACCCGTTTCGGGCATCCCGATCACTTTGACACAGAGCGGAAACATGAGCTGTTGAACTCATGGGTCCTGGGCGCCGGGTAGGCGCCCGGCGAAGCGGCGCTGGATGGTTCAGTCGCCATTGCCCCCGAAAGGGAAGCGATGGCGACACGGAGACTATCCATGCGACAGGTGAAAGAAGTACTACGACAGAAGTGGGTATTGGGCAGGTCCCACCGGAAGATCGCACGCAGCGTCGGCATCGGCGCGGGATCGGTGGGCGACACGCTCGTGCGCGCAAAGCACGTCGGGCTGACGGATTGGGCGGTCATCGCGGAGCTTTCGGAGGAGGCGCTCGAGCAACGCCTATACGGACCGAAGGGTCCGGCAGCAACGGCGCGTCCACTACCCGATGCCGCGAGGCTCGACATCGAGCTGCGCCGCAAGGGCGTGACGCTGCAACTGTTGCACGTGGAGTACCTTGAAGTGCACCCCGACGGCTACCGCTACACGCAGTTTTGCCAGCACTACAAGGACTGGAAGAAGCGGCAAGGGCCGACAATGCGGCAGGTGCATGGCGCGGGAGAGAAGATGTTTGTCGACTACTCGGGCGACAGGCCACACTTCGTCGATCCGGTGACCGGCGAGGTGATCTGGGTCGAACTCTTCGTGGCAGTCTTGGGTGCGTCGAACTACACGTTTGCCGAGGCGACGATGACGCAGGGCACTCGCGACTGGATCCGTAGTCACGAGCACGCCTTCGAGTACTTCTCGGGAGTCGCCGAGGCGGTTGTTCCCGATCAGCTCAAGTCGGGGGTCACCGAACCCTGCCGCTACGAGCCCGGGGTGCAGCGAACCTACGAGGAGATGTGTTGCCACTATGGGACGGCACCGCTTCCTGCCCGCCAACGCAAGCCTCGAGACAAGGCAAAGGTGGAAGCGGGAGTGCTAGTAGCGCAGCGCTGGGTCCTGGCGCGCGTGCGCAACCAGACGTTTTACTCACTGAGCGAATTGAACGCTCGGATTCGGGAGCTGCTCGATGAACTCAACGGACGCAAGATGCGCCGCTATGGCACAACTCGTCGCGAACTCTTCGAGCGCCTCGACAAGCCGGCGCTACGGCGGCTGCCCGGCACGCGCTTTGTGTACGGCGAGTGGCACATCAACAAGAAGCCGGGCATCGACTACCACCTCGACGTCGAGGGGCACTACTACTCAGTGCCTCATGATATGCGCGACGAGAGATTCGACGCTCGCGTTTCGACTGGAGTGGTCGAGATCTGGCTTCGGGGCAAGCGAGTCGTGTCACACCAACGAAGCCACAAGAAGGGGCGGCACACTACGGACCCGGCACACATGCCAGCGTCTCACCGGGCGCATGCCGAATGGTCCCCCTCTCGTCTGATACGATGGGCAACCAAGGTGGGCCCCGAAACGGCGACGCTTGTTGCCGAGATTATTCGAGACCGACCACACCCGGAACAAGGCTATCGATCATGCCTCGGAATCATGCGCTTGGCCAAGCAGTACGGCAACGAGCGGCTCGAATCCGCCTGTGCGCGAGCCGTGCTTGTGAAGGCGCGGTCGTACAAGCACGTGGCAGCGATTCTGAAGAACGGCATCGATTGTTTGCCGCGCCCTGAAAAACCGAAAGCTGCCAACATCAACACGACTCTAGCCCACGACAACGTGCGGGGGCCCGATTACTACAAACAAGGAGAACACGATGCTGAATGAAGCCACCGAAGAGAAACTGCAGATGATGAAGCTAAACGGCATGCTCAATGCGTGGACCGAACAACGCGCTAGTCCCAGATCAGATGAATTAGGATTTGATGAGCGCTTCGGGCTGCTTGTTGACGCGGAAGCAACCAGTCGCGAGAACAAGCGACTCAAGCGCTCGCTCGACGAGGCAAAGCTCAAGATCAGGCATGCGTGCGTTGAGGGAATCGAATTCTCCGCCAAACGGAAGCTCGACAAGGCGGTCGTGCGCCAGCTCGCCAGCGGTCGCTGGGTAGCCGAGACGCAGCACGTGACTATCAGCGGGGCAACAGGTACCGGAAAAACCTATATCGGTTGCGCGCTTGCCCATCAGGCGTGTCGCAAGGGCTACCGTGCGACGTATCGCAAGATGACCAGGCTCTTTCAAGAACTACGCCTGGCTCGCGCCGACGGGACCTACACTCGCTTGTTGGCTCGCTTCGCTCGCATCCATGTGCTCGTCATCGACGACTTTGCCATCGCTCCGCTGGACGACCAAGAACGGCAGGACTTGCTCGAACTTCTCGATGACCGCTACGATACCGGGTCCGTGATCATCGCTGGTCAACTCGCGCCGGAGAACTGGCACGAGTACATCGGCGACCCCACCCTGGCAGACGCGATCTGCGACCGCGTCCTACATCGCTCCCACAACCTCAAGCTGAGCGGACCGTCCCGCCGAAAGAACCCCAAAACCAACGACTGAACCCCAACATCCTTCCAGCGTCGCCTCGCTCCGACCGGCGATACAGTCAGGCGATCGCGATGGACCGAAACGACCGATCGTGATGGCGGAACAAGTGATCGCCATCGCCGAAATGCACACTCATGCCAGCGCAGAACCCGCCGAGCGCGAGCGTCTGACCCCCTGGAGTAAGAGCAGCGGTGGAATTGCGACCCTGGCCCGACGTCTTGCGGGGTGGTTTCGGGGCCCGTGAGAGCTTTGGCTCGTGCGTTCTACGAGCAACACGGCTTCGTACCGGACGGAGCCGAAATGGTGGACACACGCCGACCCAAGACACCTTTGGCTTGCCCAACAGTAGCGTGCCCGACACGGGACGTTTAGTGGGTTCAACGCGGCACCCCTGATTGGTAGTCGGGTCAAGCGGGTTGCTCGAGAGAGGGAAGTTCGCGGGACTTTGTGTGGCTCTTCCCGAGGGGGCTCCGGAGTGCATAAATTCGCATTCGCATTCGCATTCGCATGCATCTCGCCGCATTCGTGGCCGCGCCTGCCGTGCCCGTGACCGGTGGCCGGGACCGGGGACTGGGGAGGCAGGCGCGTGCCAGCAAAGCTGGCACTGGCGCCTGCAGGCTCAGAATGGCCCGTTGCCGCTCGAGACTCCGGCTGCGGGTTCCTCGACACGCGATTCCGTTCGCCCCTGCGTGCGGGACGGGGCTGTGAGCCCCGCCCGCAGGGGCTCAGAAAAGGAGAAGCCCGTGATGAAACTCGAAGTCCTCAACCTCGCCCTCCAAGCCATCGAGCTACTCAGGCCCATCGTCGTCCGCATCAAAAAGCACGACCGTAGCTTGGCTCGGCAGATCACCGATGCAGCCAACAGCAGCGTGCTCAACACTGGCGAAGGAGCGCTCAGCGACCCCGGTACGCGTCGCAGTCGTTACCAGTCCGCGGCCGGAAGCGCCAACGAGGTGCGGGTGGGTGTCCTGGCTGCCATTCGCTGGGGCTACATCAGCCAGGGGGCCTCGGCCCCAGTGCTCGGTCACTACGATTGGGAGCCCGCTGCGCGCCGGCGCGGCTGGCCCCCGCTCGCCTCTAGCCCTCAGCTGACCGCTCCGTCCCTCGGTCCAGCCCCTTCAAGCTGGGGCCGCGCTGGCACGCAGCGGGCTCCACCGATCGAGGGTGGGTTCAACGCGGCCGCGCACTCGACAACCAGCCGTTCGACTTCTACGATTCTCGGTTCAGACGAGTCGTGCGCCCAGAGGCGCACGAACTGTGGGACGCAGCTGATTTCGAAATGAATACCCCGTCTCCGGACATAGCTTCCTCAAGGGACTCGCAACGAGCCCAGTGACCCGACTGCTGTACTACCTCGTACAGCGCATAGGTGTCGGGAACGCGAGGACCCGACAGGTCGGCATCGGTGAGCACGGTGAACCTAGGCATGGGGCTGCGCCTACGGGCGCGGTGGGCGACCCCGGAACGATTCAACCCGTGTTCGGACAGACATTCAGGGGAGTGGTCGCGTCCGGTCATGATCTCCACATCCGTGTCGACCGAGTCGCGGCGTTCGAGCACACCGCAGGTGAGAACGTTGACCTTGGCTCCGTGTCCACGCACACTCTCATCGACAAGAGCGTTCGCCGGCGCGTCGGGTGCATAGTTTGATCGCCGCGAAGCTCATCGCTGCCTGAGCCGATGCGCGAATCGATTTTCCGACCCAAAGCCTCGCGATGCAGTTGATCGACTGACCATGCCCAGTCCGCTCTCGTGCTGGTCTTGATCCGGAGGCGGAATGCTGTTCAGAAGCGTCTGCGATACACGAGGAACTCGCGGCCGTCGCGTGCGAAGTCCTCCGCTGGCTCATTCTTGGCTGGCGCCGGAGGCCCCAGTTGGCCCAAAGCCGCCGTATCGACCTCGCCCCCTTGCAGTTGGCAGCAGACCCGAGAGCAGCCCGACACTCAAAAGCGCCTCACTGCCAACCTCTTCCGCAGGGCTATCCTCGAACTCGATTCGACCATCGAGGGACAGGGGGGAGCAGCCGCTGTCTGGACGGCGGAGCTGGCCCAAGGCCAAGCTGCAACCCGCGAGGCGGGGCTGGTCAGCTCTTCAGGCGGTAACCGGTTTTGAATGTCCACCACACCGCTGCCAGACATAGGCTGAAAAAACCGAGGGTCATCAGCAGGCTGACTTCGACGCTGACGTCCGAGCTTTCATAGAAGCTCCAGCGAAACCCGCTGATCAGGTAGACCACGGGATTGAACAACGTCACCGTGCGCCAGACAGGGGGCAACATGTCGATGGAATAGAAGGCACCCCCCAGGAAGGTGAGTGGCGTGATGACCAGCATGGGAATGAACTGCAGCTGCTCGAACCCGTTCGACCAGATACCTATGATGAAGCCGAACAGGCTGAAGGTCGTCGCCGTGAGCACCAGGAATGACAGCATCCAGAGCGGATGCATGACCTGGATTGGCACGAAGCAGGTGGCCGTGGCCAAGATGATCAGTCCCAGGATGACGGATTTGGTGGCGGCGGCTCCCACGTAGGCAAGCACGATTTCCAGATAGGAGATAGGCGCTGACAAGAGCTCGTAGATGGTGCCCGTGAACTTTGGCATGTAGATGCCGAAGGAAGCATTCGACAGGCTCTCGGTGAACAACGACAGCATGATCAGGCCGGGCACGATGAAGGCACCGTAGCTGACTCCCTGCACCTCGGTCATGCGCGAGCCAATCGCGGCTCCGAACACCACGAAGTAGAGCGAGGTGGTGATGACCGGTGTCACCAGGCTCTGCCACAAAGTGCGCATGGCGCGCGCAATCTCGAACTTGTAGATGGCCCAAACGCCGTGTCGATTGAAGGCCCAGCTCATGCTTCCGCTCCATTGCGCTCGCTAACGAGGCTGACGAAGATCTCTTCGAGCGAGCTCTGACGGGTGTCCAGATCCGTATAGTCGATTCCGAGCTCCGCCAGCCGGGCGAGCAAACGGGGAATGCCAGCATGTTCTTCGCTGGCGCTGAACGTGTAGACGAGCTCCCGGCCTTCGCTTTGCAGCGTCAGTTGCCAATCCGAGAGTGCGGGGGGGACGGCGCCAAGCGGCGCGGAAAGGCTCAACGTGAGGCGTTTGTTGCCGAGCTTCTTCATCAGCTCGGCCTTCTCTTGGGCCAAGATCAGCTCGCCGCGGTTGATCACGCCGATACGGTCGGCCATTTCCTCCGCCTCCTCGATGTAGTGCGTGGTCAGGATGATGGTGACGCCGCTTTGCCTGAGCCGCCGCACCAGCGCCCACATGTCGCGGCGTAGGTTCACATCGACACCCGCCGTTGGTTCGTCCAAGAACAGGATCTCGGGCTCGTGCGCCAGAGCTTTGGCGATCAGCGCGCGGCGCTTCATCCCACCGGATAGCGTCATCAGTCGATCGTGGCGTTTGTCCCAGAGCGACAGGTCGCGCAACACCTTCTCCAGATAGTCTGCGTTCTTGGCGCGCCCGAATAGGCCGCGGCTGAAGCTGACGGTGGCCCAGACGGTTTCGAACAGGTCGGCCGTCAACTCTTGGGGAACCAGGCCGATCTTGAAGCGAGCTTTCTTGTACTCTTTCACGATATCGTGTCCGTCCGCCAGGACGACGCCCGTACTGGGGGTCACGATGCCGCACACGATGCTGATGAGCGTGGTCTTGCCTGCTCCGTTCGGTCCGAGCAGCGCGAAGATCTCTCCCTTTTCGATCTCCAGATCGATACCCTTGAGGGCCAAGAGCCCCGAGGTATAGGTCTTGGTCAAGTTCTTGATACTGAGGATCGGGGGGGGCATCGCGGCCCAGGGCTTACCACGGACCGCGTGCGCTGCGCAGGCCCGATGGCTCGATGCTCGAGGGGGAGCGTGTCATTTTGTCCGGGGCAGGATGCGCAGGGTCATCCGTTTGCCGGGCGGCGCGCCAGTTACCCTCAGGTGTGCCGGCCGCTGGTCGAGCTCGCAACCCTCGCACTCGGCACGGTAGCCCTCGGGATACAGGCGCGTGGGCACCGAAACCTCGGTAGTCTGGACGCTTGGCTCGCCAGCGAGCCAGCTGAAACTAAACGCTCTCGTCGCGGAATCGAAGCTGATGCTCAGGGGGTCGCCCCCGATTAGCTCGGGATAGGGTCGAACCAGGGCGTCGAGCAAGAGCGGCTTCTCTTCGCCCTGGGCATCCAATAGCCCGTAGCCATCGTCGCGATCGTAAGCCCAGTACATCGAACCCGCGGCCACGGCACCGATGCCGGAGTACTCGGCGTCCATGTATTCGCTGATACCGGGATGGTCCGCGTTGCCCCCGTACTCCCCGATCCAGAGCGCCGCACCCAGTCTGTCGGCTTCCTCGTTCAGTTGGGCAATGTTGTCGATGAGCGAGCCCCTGTGCATCGGGTCGAACCCGTTGCCGGCTTCGGCGCCCAGATCGTAGGCGTGCGGTGCGTACACCGCATCGCGGAAAGCAAACGGCAAGAGGGCAGTGGGAACCCCCAGGTTGCGGCTGGAGCAAGGTTCGATGAAGGCTACCCAGCCCGGAGCCTCGCTGCGCACGGCGTTCACCGCGCGTTCGTAGAAGGGACCCAGCACCTCACGCTCGAACTGGGTGACCTCCGTGCTGCCCCAGAAGGGCTCGTTCATCGGATCGAAGCCGACCACTGCCGGGTGGTGGGCGAAGCGGGCGGCCACCAGGCGCCAGGCGTCGAGGTATCGCCCCTGAAGCTCGGCGTCGGCCCAGAAAGCATCGAAACAGGCCACGACATTGTCCTCGAGGTAGTTCAAGAACCACGCTTCGCTCGGTTCGAAGGCCGCATAGCGCGCCTCATCGCAAGTCCAGCGCGGCGCGCCGTCACCTCCGAAGCCTTCCCCGTAGACGTCCTGATGCATGTCGAGCACCACCCAGAGACCCGCGGCGCTGGCCCAGTCGAGGCGCTCTTCGAGCTGGTCGAGATAGCTCAGATCATACCGTCCGCGTTCGGGCTCGAGAGCGGCCCAGATGATGAGCAGGCGGACCGCGTTCATGCCCCAGTCGGCGCGGACGCGCCGGAAATCGTCGGCTCGATGAAAACCGAAGTAAGGGGGATGCTTGTGCGCACTCGCGATGTTCACCCCACGCAGCAGCACGGCTCGGCCATCGGCGGCCCTGAGCGCTCCGCGCGCGACATGCCAGCTGGCGCCGGGCGCCGTGTGGGTCGTGCTCTCGTTGCCACCACAGGTGCGCGAGTCGGATTCGGCCATGGTTAGCATCTCGGCTCTGGCGCCGCATTCCTGTTTCGCCAGCACAGGATTTCTCCTCGCATGAGCAGGCTTGCCACGAAGATCAGGGCAAGCCACTTGAGCGGCGTGCCTGCCACTGCCAACCACAGACCCGGGCTGTGCGACGGAGCCTGGCTGCGCAATAGCAGCGCTACCCCCAGCGATTCCACGAAGTCGAAAAAGCCCGGAAGCAGACCGAGCAGCGGCAAGAGCAGGGCCGTTCCCTGCAAACGGTACCGGAGGTAGCGAAGCCAGTTGACGTTCAGGAGCGAATAGAGCGCGATGAATGCGAAGTCCGCCAGATTGAGGGTGCGGTAGACCGCGCGCGCATGCTCGTCCAGGTTCTGAATCAGGGCCAGCGCCCGCGCCGGACCGTAGTAGGGCAAAGCGTCGAGCGTTGTCAGGCTGCTGAAGGCCTTCACCAACGCCGTCTCTGCGCACACCACCAGGATCAACAGGGCCCAGATTGTGGAGCGCTTGGGCGGCAAGGCTCGGCTGGCATAGCATGCATCGCGGCGCCGAGAAATGGCGAGCGACGAACGCTGCCGGTCGAGCGCCGGAAAATGCTACAAGTTCGGGGCGAGCAAGATGGCCATTCGAAAGCGAACCCAGGCAGGACGGATAACCAAGGCGAGCACCAAGAAGGCGAGCACCAAGAAGGCGAGCACCAAGAAGGCGAGCGCCAAGAAGGCGAGCACCAAGAAGGCGAGCACCAAGAAGGCGAGCACCAAGAAGGCGAGCGCCAAGAAGAAGCACACTCGCAAGCAGGTATCCGCCAAGAAAGCAGCGCCGCGGGCGCACCCTCGGGGCAAGGCATACATTGCACTCCTCAGGGGCATCAACGTGAGCGGACACAAGCGGGTCCCCATGGCCGAGCTTCGCGAGCTGGCGCACGAGCTCGGCTGTGAAAGAGTCGAAAGTTATATCCAGAGCGGCAACCTGGTGGTGCAAAGCCCGCTCTCGGCACGAGAGCTGGAAGCGGCATTGGAGAAAGCCATCGTGGGCCGGTTCGGCTTCAGCGTCGATGTGGTGGTACGCTCGAGCTCCGAGTGGGAACGCTATGCCGCGGGGAGCCCCTTCGCGGATGCAGAGGCCGAGCGCCCGCATCTGCTCCACCTGGGGCTATCGAAGCGGAAGGTAAAGGCCGGTGCTGTGCGCGCGCTGGCAGCGTATGCCCAGGCGGGCGAGCGTATCCAGGCCCTCACGGATGGTCTGTGGATCGACTTCAGTTCCGGGGTGGCGCGCTCGAAGCTGACGCCTCAAGTGCTGGATCGTGTCGTGGGTTCGACGGTGACGGCCCGCAACTTCCGTACCGTACTCAAGCTCGCGGAGCTGGCGAAGCAGCAATCGAAATAGCCGGGGGGGCGAGCGCGCACTGGGCGAACCCAGTCGCCAGATGAGCGAGCGCGATTCGCGATCGTGAAAATGGGCAACAGCCGATGAATCGAGCAGATGAGCACGATCCTGACCGAGAATCCCGCTCGGTCAGTCAGAAGCTCGCGCAGGTCGCGCTGGCACCAGAGCTCAGGCGCGCGAAGTTCAGCGTGGTGCTGCCGGCACTATCGAACCAGGCCCACACGACGTCCTTGTTCACGTGCTGGCGGAAAGGATCGTCGCGGCGCCCCCAGTGGGCGAGCCCGGTGACGTTCACGGGTCCTTCGAGGATGCTGCCCGAAGCGTCGACGCGGGCGAGCTGGTAGCCCGTGTTCGCCCCCGGCTCCGACCAGCCGACCACGTACTGTTCCGTGTTGTCTTCGGCGGGTTCCCAGCGGGCGATGGAGGAGTCTGCTTCGTCGATATCGGGCGTATTGGTGAGCCAGACCACGTCGGAGCTCGCCAGATTCGCCTGAATGGTAGCAAACCCGATGTCTTGGTTCATCGAGTCCTCATCGTAGGAATTTTGCCCGAGCGTGGTCGGCGCCTGGTGGGCATTGAAGACCAGCTGAAACCCTGCGGGCGCCAGGGCCGCGCCGCCGAGCTCGCCTGCGACGCTGCCGTTACAGCCGGCGTCGACGTCCATCACCTTGCTCTCCTGATGATTCAAATAGATGCCACCGATACTGACCTCTGCGAAGTCGCCGCTGCCGGTGCCGGGGTAGCAGTCGGTGACGCAGACCGGTAGAAACTGACCGAGCGAGGGGTGGAAGCGCAGCAAGTTGCTCATGCTGTGCGAACAACCCCAACTCCACTCCGTGGACTCCGCGCCGCTCGCCGCGTCGACCCATTTCAGCGTGTCCCCCTCGTGCCCGCTGTCGGAGTGCACGTGGTAGTAGGCGCCGTAGCGTCCGTCGCCGTACTCTAGACGGCTCTCGCCGATACCGAAGTCGGTGGGTGAATTGTCGCTGTTGACGAGCGGCGTTGGATCGCCGCGAAGCGCTCCGCTCACGTCGTAGCGTGCCACGAAGATTTCGTCGGCATCGTCGTCCCACAGAAGCGCAGCAAAGTTGCCGTCGGGTTCGGCTGCGAGCCCTCGACATTCGAAGCCGCTGGTGAGATCGACCGTGGTTACCAGCGCGTCGGAGTCATCCAGGTAGGCCACCCGCGGAGTGAGCACGCCTCCCGCTTCTGTCGTGTAGCCCACCAGGGTGCCACAATTGGCCAGCGGAACGGTGAAGACTGGAGCCACGACGAGATCGCCACGGTCCCAGATGCGCCAGTTCCTGACGCCCTCCTGCACGCCTTCGGGTGTGGTCGAAGTACTCACATGCAGCCGCTCATCGAGTGGGTCGCCGGCGTTGGCGCCACCGCCGCTCGAGCCGCCGCCCATCCCGACCAGGGTGCCCCCGGCGCTGGTGGCGCTGCTCGTGCTGTTGGTGTCTCCCGTGGCGAGGCCTCCGCTCGATGTGGTGCCATCGACGCTGGTCTGCCCCGTGGCGCCTGTGGTCGCCCCACCGACACCCGAGGCGGCGGCCCCCATCGTGGTGGAGCTGCCGCTCGGACCGTCCGGCGTGCCGGTGCTGCCTCGAGCGCCCGAACCCCCCGAAGTCGTCGACGAGCTGTCCGAGCTTGCGCCGGTCGGGCCCGCGGGGGACGAGGAATCGCTGCTGCACGCGAAAATAAGTAGAAGGAAGCTCGACGCCCCCACGACTGCGACCGCGCTTTTTCTCGACATGCTCGTCTCCTCGGTTTTCGCCACCCTGTGCAGTGTAAGACAAGGCAGGATTGGGCTCAAAAAGCTTCGGCCTGGGTGAGTCCCTTGGCAGTGGACTCTTCGCCCAGTTGGGCGAGCGTGGCGCGGGTACTCTGCTGGCGCGCGACGTTCCCGTCGAAGACCACCCGGGCGTCTTTCAGAGCCTCGGCCGTGGCAGGCAGCCGTACTGGCCTCGCGAAGTCCCGGCCGTGCTAACCAGGGGTTGCCCCCGATACCAGCACGACGTCGGCGGGCGCCACGATCCACGGATCGGCGACGCAGGCGATTGCTTCGTTCTTGTGCTCGTAGGGCAAATGGTGGAGCACGTGTCTCATGGCGTTGATACGGGCACGCATCTTGTCGTCCGATTTGATGAGTGTCCACGGCGCATGCTCGCTGTGAGTGCGCTGGAACATTCGAGCCTTGGCCTCCGTGTAGCCTTCCCACTTGTGCAGGGAGGCGAGGTCGATGGGGCTCAGCTTCCAGTGCTTCAGAGGGTCCGCCTGGCGCAAGTGGAAGCGGCGCTCCTGTTCTTCCTTGGAGACGGAAAACCACAGCTTGAACAAGCGGACACCGCTCTCGACCAGCATGCGTTCGAACACAGGCGCTTGTCGCATGAAGAGCTCGTGCTCGTCGGGTGTGCAGAACCCCATGACAGGCTCGACTCCGGCGCGATTGTACCAAGATCGATCGAACAGCACGATTTCACCGGCCGTGGGCAGATGCTCGACGTAGCGCTGGAAGTACCACTGGCCCCGCTCGCGTTCCGTGGGCTTTTCCAGCGCTACGACGCGGGCGCCGCGAGGATTCAAGTGTTCCATGAAGCGCCGAATGGTGCCGCCCTTGCCCGCGGCGTCGCGCCCCTCGAACAGGATGACGACTCGCTCCCTTGCGTCCTTCACCCAATCTTGCATCTTTACGAGCTCGACTTGGAGCGGCAATTTCGCGGCGTAGTAGTCGACGAGCGAGATGCGCGAAGAGTAGGGATACCAACCGTCGGTGAAGTAGCGGTGCCTGAGTAGTGGGTCCGGCTCTTGCCCGTCCTCGACAACACGCACGTTGGGCAGGGGCGGGCGCTCTTCGGGGGCTTCGAACCCATCGCCATACGCGAAGGGGAAGTCATCGTATGCGGCGTCGCTTCGTTTCGGCTCCCGGGGTTTACCTGCCACGGTTCTGGTCTAGGCACAGAGCGCGGGTGCGGGCAAGCTGGGCCGCCAGGCGGACGCGCCGACGGCCCACTCGGATCTGTCCCGGCCGTGTCGTTTTGCCACGCAAAGACCGCGGAATCTGGCCGCGACGGCGTGCTGGTTTGCGTTCGCGAGAGCTTCTGGAAACCTGAGTGTTGCGCGCCGGGCGCTAGTCTCGCCCACATGTCTCCGACCGAGCTTCTTGCGAGCAGTCGTCTTTCCTCGTCGTGGGCCGTGGTGCTGGCGATCGGGCTCACGCTGTCGTACGTGCTGGCGGCGTACGGTCTGCTCCGCGCTTTGGCGTTCTTCGCCAGTCGGGCGCGAGCGCGTGCCGTCCAGAGTCGGACCCACAGGACTCAGTCTGCGGCAGGTCCGCACATCGTTCGACAAACGCTTCGGGCGTTTTGCCTGTTGGCCGCCCTCCTTGGCAACCGTCTCGTACTGCCGGAGATCAGGGCGTTCGCGCCCCTGCCGAAGACGCTCGGTCTGGGGTTGACGCTCGCCTGCATCGTGGCCTTCTCGTGGTTTCTGCTGCAGCTCGGGCGCGGAGTCCGGCTGTGGCTCGACGACGAATTCGACATCTCGGCGCCCGACAACTTGAGGTCACGCCGCATGCGCACGCAGATTGGTTTCATCGAAAAGATCTTCGACCTGATCGTGGTGATTGTCACCCTAGCCGTCATCTTGGCCCAGTTCGAGAGCGGCCGAAAACTCAGCACGGGGCTGCTGGCTTCCGCGGGCGTGGCAAGCTTGGTGATCGGGCTTGCCGCGCAGCGCACCATCGCGAACTTGATTGCAGGCTTTCAGATTGCGTTCACCCAGCCGATTCGTATCGACGATGCAGTCGTGGTCGAAGACGAGTGGGGTTGGGTCGAGGAGATCTCCCTGACGCACGTCGTGGTACGGATTTGGGACCTGCGGCGCCTGGTGCTACCCATCACCTATTTCGTCGAGAAACCTTTTCAGAACTGGACGCGAAAGTCCGGGCAGATCCTGGGTAGCGTCTTCTTGGAAGTGGCTCATCACACGCCCTTCGATTCCGTCGAGGCAGAATTGAATCGTTTGCTGGACGAGCACCCGCTATGGGATCGTGACGCTCGTGTACTGCAGGTGGTGGACGCGAAGGAGCGCTCGGTTCAGTTGCGTGCACTGATGACCGCGCGCAACTCACCCCAGTGTTGGGACCTGCGTTGCGACATTCGCCGCGGCCTGCTCGACTTCCTGGTCCGCGAGCACCCAGACTGTCTTCCGAGCGCGCGTGTGGCGTTGGTTCAGGGAGCTGCCCTTGGCAGCCTGGAGCGAGAACCGGTGCCGCGCGAGAGCTGGACGGCCCCCGCCCCGAGCAGCCCGTTCAGCAGAGGCTAGCTGGACCGGGGTGCTCGCTACACAGGGCGAAAGCGTCGGCGAAACGCTCAGAAGCCGACGCCAAGGCCGCCAATGAGCGCGTCTTTGATCTCGACTCCGTTGAAGATCATCGCATAGCGAGCTTCGACCGTCACAGTGACCGACGTGACGAAAGTGAGCTGGATTCCGGGCACGATCGCCGTATCGGTGCTCCTCGTCTTGAGACAGGTTATCTCGTTGCCTACGTAGTAGTCGCAACCTTCGAAGCTCAGCGTCGCGGAGCCCACGCCCACCTTGGGTCGCATGATCCAGCGTTTGGAGAGCCGGACGTCGTAGCCGAATTGAGCCAAGAGCTGCCAGTAGTTGCCGGACACGATCGGCGCCGGGCGCGGGCCAGCCTGCCCGACGTAGTAGTCGAAGGAACCGCCCAAATAGAATCCGTTCTTGAGCGTGTAGCCGACCGCCCCGCCGTACCCGGTTCGCCACGGATTGAATTTGCCTGGTTCGAGTTCGAGTCCATACCGCACGCCCACGTCCACCTGCAGCGACTTGGCCGTGATGGGAGGCTTTTTCGCCCATGCCACGCGCGGAGCCGCACTCAGCAGGGCCGAGGCACACAATGTATATAGAAACCGCCAAGCCCCACGGTTCACGCCAGACTTTCCAAACACTACTCTCGGCACCCAGTCCTTCTTACGAATGCGGGGGCTTACACCAGCTGCGGGGCCGAGTCCACGCGCTTACGCCAACTTGGTTTGCAAATTCCAGCATCGCGTCGGAATCTTGGAGTCAGCCCGGAATCGTCCCATAACCTCGCACTTTCGTGCCCGCAACCCGCCTTCGGGCAGCAACGAAAGGCAACCACGTTTACCAGTACGTCTGCGACCCTTGGATGTGCTCAACAGTCTGCTCGCTCGCTGGTTAGTGACCGGCAGGCGCCCGGCGAGGCCCGAGGACCGAGCCCGAGCGCAGCAGTCGAAGCTGCTCGAGCTGCCCCTCGCGACTCGTCGCGGCGACTGATCCTGATACGAGCCATTGCGTTGGCGAGCGCCGCCGACGATCCCTGGCGTGGGCTGAGCAACCAGCGCGCCCCGCTCGACGCGCCGGGCAGCGCGGTCCCCAAAAGCATGCGTTTTGCAAGCAATATACATGCAAAATGCACATAAATCGCGGGTCGACGCCTCCAGCGTCGGCAGGGCGCAGCCGAGCTTGCCTGCTCCGAGCAGAGGGGGCTATCCTGCTCGAGGACTGAATTGCGGTAAGGACATGGGTTTCTCGGTCGGGCTCCTCATCATCCTGTCGGTGGTCGTCGTCAGCATCGCGGCATTCTCGAACCAGGTGCTGATGCAGCGACTGATCCTGAGCCCGCTCAGGGTGACGAAGAACGGGGAATACTATCGCATGCTCACCGCAGGTTGGGTGCATGGAGATGGCGCGCACCTGCTGTTCAACATGCTCAGCCTCTATTTCTTCGCGGGTACGGTGGAACGACTGCTGGGCACGGCGCAGTTCTTGTTGCTGTATGTGTCCGCGGTAGTGGTCGGGTTCGTACCCACGGTGCTCAGCCACAAAAACCAAGCAGACTATCGCTCACTCGGGGCATCAGGGGCCGTCTCCGCGGTGATCTTCAGTGCCATCGCGATGAATCCCGGGCTCACCATGTACCTGATGTTCATCCCCATTCCGATCCCGGGCTGGCTGTTCGGCGTCGCGTACCTGGCCTACTCGGCCTACAGTTCGCGGCACCGCCATGACAACATCAACCACGATGCTCACTTCACCGGCGCCATCTATGGTGTCGTGGCCACGTTCGTGCTGGCGCCTCGGCTGGTGAGCCTGGGCTTTCGGGCTCTGCTCCCCTGAGCTCCGCGCCTCAAGCCGCGCTCTTGCTCTCGCCGGTCTGCACGCGCCACAATGCGGCGTACAGCCCATCGACGCCGAGCAGCTCGCGGTGATTGCCCTGCTCCACGAGCTTGCCCTGGTCGAGCACGAAGGTACGATCGGCTCGTCGCACAGTGGAAAGCCGGTGAGCGATCACGATGGTGGTTCTTCCCACGGCGATGCGTTCGAGCGAACGCTGGATGGCAGCTTCCGTCTCGTTGTCGACGGAGGAGGTGGCCTCGTCCAGGATGAGCACCGGTGGGTCCTTGAGGACGGCCCGGGCT
Source organism: uncultured delta proteobacterium (assembly GCA_963809955.1). Lineage (GTDB taxonomy): Bacteria > Myxococcota_A > Polyangia > Polyangiales > Polyangiaceae > JAICQQ01. Next base: position 350,923 of record CAWELQ010000017.1, on the reverse strand, counting down.
ATCGAGATGCGCTGGCGCTGGCCGCCCGAGAGCTTCTGCCCGCGTTCACCCACGATGGTGTCGTAGCCATCGGGCAAGGACTGGATGAACTCGTGCGCTTCGGCCACCTCTGCGGCCCGGACGATCGCTTCGTCGGAGGCACCGAAGCTGCCGTATGCGATGTTGTCACGCACGCTGCCGTGGAACAAAAAGACGTCTTGGCTCACGAGTCCGATGGCACGTCGCAGATCCGCCAGCGAAAGCTGCCTGAGATCGATCCCATCGAGTCGGATGCTGCCGCTGCCCACATCATAGAAGCGCAACAGGAGCTTGATCAGCGTGCTCTTGCCGGCACCCGTGGGCCCGACGAAGGCCACGCTCTGTCCCGCCTGGATGCGCACGGACAGGTCTTCGAGAACCGGGGCGGTGGGGGCCGAGTCGTTTCTCGCGTAGCTAAAACTCACTCGATCGAGCTCGATTTCGCCGCGTACCTTGCCTGCCTCGAGCTCCTGTGGACCGCTCTCGATGGTGGGGCGGGTGTCGAGCAGGTCGAGAGCACGCGTGGTGGACGCCATGGCGCGCTGGTACTGATCGAGCATGGTGCCGAGCCTGGTCAGCGGCCAGAGCAAGCGCTGGGTCATGAACACCACGATACTGTAGGCTCCCACGTTGAGCGCGCCGCTCAGCGCGAGCTTGCCGCCGTACACGAGCATCGCGGCGAAGCCGAGCACGATCACCATGCGAATCAAGGGGACGAAAAGCGAGCTCAGTCGAATGGCGCGCTGGTTTGCCTGCTCGTAGCGCGTGCTGGCTCGCTCGATCTGCCGTACCTCGTGCGCCTCGGTGACGAAGCTCTTGATCACGGCGATCCCACTCAGGTTGTTTGCTAGCTCGCCGCTCATCAGGCCCACGTGTTCGCGCACGTGTGTGTAGCGTGGTTCGAGCTTTCTCTGAAACCAGACCGAGCCCCAGACCACGAACGGCATCGGCAGTACGGCCATCCAGGCGACGCTGGGGACCAAGGCGAAGAACATGGCGCCGACCACGACCATGGTCGTCCCGAGTTGAATCAGCTGGTTTGCGCCGTCGTCCAGAAAGCGCTCGAGCTGGTTGACGTCGTCGTTGAGCACCGCCAGTAGACCACCGGTGCTTCGGTCCTCGAAGTAGGCGAGGTCGAGCTGTTGGACGTGGGAGTACACGTCGATCCGGAGCTCGTGCTGGACACGTTGGGCGAGCCCTCGCCACCTCAGCGCGTAGAGGTACTCGAAAACGGACTCGAGCGCCCAGACCAGCAGGGTCAATCCCGCCAAGAGCCACAGCTGCTGGTCGACGCCCCTGACGCCGAAGCGGGCCAGCGCGGAATCCTGGCGCGAGACCACGATGTCCACCGCCGCGCCGATCAGGACCGGGGGGGCTAGATCGAACAGCTTGTTGAGCACCGAGAAGGCGGTGGCTAACCACAGGGCGCCGCGGTGCGTGCGACAGTAGCTCAGGAGACGAAACAGAGGGGGAGAGGGGGCAGCGCTGGTCGCCATCGAACAAGCCTAGTGGCGTCTCCCGGCGAATGAAACCGCCTGCCGGTGCCGGCCGAGTCCGTCCGGACACGGGGGGGTGTCGCGCTGGCCGCGCGCGGGATCGCAAGAGAAGCATCATTGGGGGGGATGAGTTCGTCCGGCTCCGTGGCACGGAGCTCGCAAGAGCCGCTGCGATGTCGGGAAGGTGGATGGGTAGATCGATGTGGCGAAGGGTGCTCGGGCGTGGTCTGGCGGCCGCGGCTCTGTTCTTGACGGTTCTCGCTGGGGCGTGGTGGCTCTTGCATCGAGTGCCGGGTCTGGCGCCTGCCGTGGCTGACGGGGCGCGCGCCCTGCTGGGCGACCAGCGAGTGACTCGAATCGAGGACGGGGCCTACGCTTTGAGCGATCGGGTGAATCGATGGCGCTACCGTGGACGGGCTCCCGAGGCGCACTGGCGGGTGGAGGTTTCGGCCGAGGCGGCATCCGAGCCCCGTCCAGCGCCGAGCCCGGCGCATGCTGTGGCGCCGCCGAACACGCCGAGCGACCGGCGTCCGCCCTTTCGGCCGCGGGACGTCGGGCCCATGGTTGCCGAACAGAGCGCGCCTGGGGACGGCGTATGGGTCGCCGCCGATCCCGAAGCTTCGAGGCGGCAGCCGCTGGCGTTCAAGACGTTGGTGCACCCGGACCGCGACAGAAGCTACGCGGAGCTGTTCGTCGTGGCGCTCGACCTCGAGCGCGTCGAGCTACATGCCGTGGCGGGCAGCAGCGAGCCCGAGAGCACGGCGCCCGGGGCGCGCGACTACGTCCGCGGCGCGATCGTCCCCAAGCAGTGGAGGGCCGCGCTCCTGGCGGCTTTCAACGGGGGTTTCAAGAGCCGGCACGGGCACTTCGGCATGCGCGTGAACGGAGTCACACTGGCACGCCCCCGTGCCGAGTCGTGCACCATCGCGCGCTACGAGAGCGGGGCCTTGCGTATCGGGACCTACCGCAAGCTGCCCGACCCCGAAGAGATGGTCTGGTTCCGTCAGACTCCAGGATGCATGGTGGAGGGCGGGCGCCAACATCCACGGCTTCGAGACTCGAAGAGCTGGGGAGCGACCCTGGACGGGGAAACCGTCATCCGTCGCTCAGCCGTCGGACTGGACGCGTCGCGCCGCGTCTTGTTCGTCGGAATCAGCAACGGCACGACGGCCGAGGCGCTGGCTCGAGGGATGGCCCACGCGGGCGCCGACACGGTGGCTCAGCTCGACGTGAACTACTCGTTTCCCCGCTTCTTGTTCTACCAGCATGCCGACGGTGACTTGAGGACGCTGCCGCTCGCCAAGGGTTTCGTGTACAGCGAGGGGCAATACGTGAGTGGGCGTTCAGCTCGTGACTTCTTCTTCGTCACGCGTCGCCAGCAGGCTGCTTCCGCAGCGGATCTCGAGGTGCCACGAGGCTAGCTGGAGCGGCGTGACGCCCAGAGGATGTTCGTCGCGACCGCGTTTTCGCCGATGCGGCCGCCTCAACGCACCTTCAGCTTGGCTCGGCCACGCGCGAGGATGTGCTGAAAGTGCGGTTTTTCGACGGGCTGCACGCTCAGGCGCATGCCTCGTTTGAGCAGCCACATGCCCTCGAGCTGCGGATCTTCTCTGAGCGTGCCGAGTGGCACCAGCTCCGGCAGCTTTTCCACGAACTCGACGTCGACCAGCCACCAGCGGGGTTTGTCGGGCGAAGACTTCGCATCGAAGTACTTGCTGCGGGTGTCGAATTGAGATGGATCGGGATAGGACTCGCTGGCCACCCGAGCGATGCCGGCCACGCCTGGAGGTGTGGTGCTCGAGTGGTAGAACAGCACCAGATCGCCGGGGGCCATGTCGTTGCGCATGAAGTTGCGCGCGCGATAGTTGCGGACCCCGTCCCAGGCCTCGCGCCCCTTTTTGGCCAGGTCGTCGATGGAGAAGGTCTCCGGTTCGGTCTTCATCAACCAGAAGCGGCGGGCTCGCGCCATGTCCCCTCCATGCCACGACTCTCGCGGGCTGGGTAGGGTCAAACGGGCGGCGTCGGTTCTAAAAGCTGCCGCTTACGGTGACGCCGCAGAACGCTCCGGTGCAACCCACCCTGGCTCGTTCTGCGCGAGACCCACCCGCCGTGGCACGGGGCGCCGTCTGCCAGTCCTCGGCTCCCGTGAACTCGAGTGTGAACAACACGCCTCCCGCGATTGTCAGAGCGCCGCCGGCGCTCAGCAAGACCAGCGAAGCGACTCGCTTGCCATCCGCTGCGCCTCGGGCTTCGGCCGCATCGACTTCGGAAGCTGCATGAGCACTCTCGTTCTTGGTGCGCGCGCGTGAGATCTCGAACAGCACGCCGGCGGTCAGACTCCCGGCTCCCATCCCCAGAAGGCTCCAGGTGAGCGGGCGAACGCGCGCGATCGGCGCGCTGTCTCGTGGCCGGCTCGCCTGGCGGTCTCCCCCCGGCTGCGGCGCTGGGGGCTTTTCGACCGGTGTTGCTTGGAGGGTCAGGTTCAACTCGACGGCGCGGTCGGGCGGCAGCTGGACGCGCACCGAGCCGTCCACGTAGCCAGGGCGGCGCAGCAGCACGGCGTGCTCACCCGGCGCGAACTCCGCCGTGTAGGGAGTCACGCCCACCGCCCTGTCATCCACCAGCACCGTCGCCCCTTCGGGATCGCTCGTGACGGTCATTTGCTGGACACCGAGATCGGCCAGATGTTTCTCGAGCCTTTCGATGCGCGAGCGAACCTCGAGCGCGTCTTCTGCGTCTGGAGCCGCCCCGAGGTACGCGCGAAAGTACTTGAGAGCGTTGCTGGCGTCTCCCGCTTCGTCGTGGGCAAGACCCATGTTGTACAGGAGCAGAGGGCTCGGCAGGAGCTCGGCGGACTGTCGAAACAACTCGATGGCTTCGAAGTTGCGCTTGGCCGCATAGGCACGAGCGGCCCGCTCATAGAGCTTTCTCGCTTCTTCGGTACGAGCTCTGTCGGCGTCCCCCTCGCGGCTCTTGGCGCCGCCCTGCGACCCCGCGTCGAGCGGATCGGCGAGAGCATGTGCCTGGATGAGCGAAACAGCGATCAGCGCGGCCAAGATTCTATGAGCGTGGTTCATCGAGCAAATGGATTCTTGAGCTTCGCGGCGCGAGAAACGGGCCTGGGCGATCGCACGCTGCGCGGAGTCGTGCGCTTCGTTGCGCGGGGTTTCGGCGCCGCTGCCGCTTGCTTCGATGAGACCGGCTCGGGTGCAGCGCTGGTGGCTTCGGGGCGAGGTGCTGGCGGGGGCTCGGTGGCCGCCTTGGCCTGGGTGGGGGCTTGTTCGGCGCTGACCGCGGGCTCCGAGGACGCAGCTGGTCTTTCGGAAGTGCTGAGCCAGATGCCCAAGGCGAAGGCCCCGAGCGTGGCCGCGACCAACACGCCGAGCAGCAGTCGGGGACGCCGGATGCCACTAACGGCATCGGACGGGGCAGACTGGATGCGCTCGAGGGCGGAGCGGACCCAGCTCGTGGCGACGCGCTCCGTGGGGTTACTCCGCGAGGTATCGCTCGGCAACGAACCCTCGGGGGGAAACATGGTGATCAGCTGGTCGACTTGACTGTTCTTTTCCAGCCACTGCGCCGTGAGGGAGGCTCCCGTGATGTCGTCGTGCTCGCCTTTGCTCGAGAGCCAACCTGCCAGGGCTCGCCCCAGCTCCCGCATCGATTCGAAGCGATAGGCAGGCTCCTTGGCGAAGCCGCGTGACAAGATGGCCCAGAGTTCGGCGTCGATGTCCTGGTCACTCGTCGGTCGCACAGGCTCGGCCGAGATGACCGCATGCAGCACTGCGTTGTAGCTGGTCCCCGGGAAGGGCACGCTTCCCGTGATGAGCTCGTAGAGCACGACGCACAGGCTCCAGATATCCGCGCGGAAGTCGACCGGCTGACCTTTGGCCTGTTCCGGCGACATGTACAGCGGGCTACCCACCACCGCGCCAGTGGAGGTCAGGCGCAAGGACGCCTTTTGATCGACCAGTGCGATGCCGAAGTCCACCACCTTGGGCTGAAGCCCCTCTGGCAGCCTGGCGAGGAAGATGTTCTCTGGCTTCAGGTCGCGGTGCACCACGCCCTGCGCGTGGGCGAGCGCCAGGGCGCGCACCACCGGCAGCAGCACCCGGACCGCCCGCTTGGCACTGAGTCGTCCGCGGCTGGCGATGGCGGAGCTCAAGTCTTCGCCGCTGAGAAGTTCCATGACGATGAACGGGTCACCATGCTCGGACCTGCCGAAGTCGAAGACTCGCACGATGGCGGGATCGACGAGCTTCGCCGCGGCCTGGGCTTCACGCAGCAGACGATCCGCGCCGTCCTCGAGCGCGACGTCCGAACGAATCAGCTTGAGCGCGACGTTCGAGTCGAGGGCCACGTGACGTGCTCGCCACACCGTTCCCATGCCACCTTCGCCGAGCAGTACGTCGAGCTCGTACTTGCCGACGATGGTATCGCCGGGTTGGTACAAGAACCCCGAGCGCTCCTCGGTTCGGGAATGGGCTCGTTCGCTCAGGCTGGCTGCCGAGGAATCAGCAGGGCGCAAGGCGGCACGTTTTGGCAGTGCGTTGGGAAGCGGCTGGGCCAAGGGGAGTACTCTCGGGAAGCCGGCACTCGAAATGTGCGGGCTCAACGTGAGTAAACGGCCGGAAGGGTGCAGGTCTTGAGTGAATCGCCCCACGTGGTCAGAGTGACTGCCTTGCTCGAGCTAGCCTTGTCGGAGGCGTCTTGGAAACATGTCGCCGTGAACGGAAGAAATTCCGCTCTTGTGGCGTATGTGGAGCGGGAGATTTGGGACCCTGTATGAAAACAGCACACAGAAGGCGCGTTCTGCTGGGGTTTACCGTCACTGCTCTGGGCTGGGCGTTGGCGGCCTGCGGCGGCACACAACCCACCGAGAGCTCCACAGCGGGTGCCGGCGGGAGCGCCTCGTCGACACTCGGCGGGTCGAGCGGCGCGCTCTCGAGCACGAGCAGCATGGCCACCACGGGCGGAGGCGGCGGGAGCGTGGCGAGTCAGGCGACCAGCTTCGGCAGCACCACTGGGAGTTCGTCGCAGCTGGACTGCAGCGGTGATTTCGGTGAGCCGGCGCCCCTGTTCGTGGCCGCGACGGACGCGATTCCGCAGTCATTCACCGTGAGTCCGGAAGAGCTCGAGCTGATGTACGTTTCGGATGCCGCTGGGGTTCGTGGGATCGAGCGTCGGTTGCGCGAAAGCCGCGCCGAAGCTTTCGGTGAAGCGACCACGCCTGCCGAGCTCTCCGACGCGTGCGATCGAGTCGACAGCAGCCTGACTGTAGGCACGATCGACCTGAGCCCAGACGGACTCACTCTGTACATCAGCTGTGAAGTGTCCGTCACGGTTCCTGCTACCCTGGTGATTGCCCAGCGTGCCGACCTCTCCTCGCCGTTCCAGGTCGACACGACATTGCGCGGCGAGGTGGGCCCCTCCTTTGCCACTGCCGACGGTCGCGAGGGCTATTCGAACGCTCCGGACTCGCTGGATATCGTGGACCTGTTTCGACGGGACGACGAGATGTCGCCCTTCACCAATGCCGGCTCCCTTGCCATCGAGCTCCGCTCGCCGGACCCGAGCGACGACGGCCTGCGACTCTACGGCACCGTCCCCGTGGCTGGGTCGGACAGCGATTATCGGCTGGCTGTGGCGGAGCGTTCGTCGACTGTGGAATCCTTCGGTCCGCCGAGCGTGGAAGGGTTGCCGGCCCCGCCCGAGGGCTTCAGTGACGCCACGCCAGCGGTGAGCGGGGACTGCCGAGCGCTGTACTTCTTGCGCTACTCGGCGACCATGCCGTCGTTCGTTGCGATGCGAGCCGCCCGCTAGGGAAGACCAACAGGATGTTTGTCACTCCAGCGCCCGGTCCGAGCCCCGGGGCGCGCGGCCGGGCTACGCGCAGAACCGAGGTATCGCGGAGTTGGAGGCAATCGACGACCCAGTTCACCAGGCGCGCGGGCGGTCGTGGGGTCCGGCTCGTTCTCGGTCCTTGACGCCGGTGAGCCGAACGGAGTATTCGGGTCGCCTCCCCAGAACTAGACAGCCTCGCGCTGGGTGCCCCCCGGGGCATAAAAGGGAAGTCAGTAAAAGCTGACGCGGTCCCGCCACTGTGAGTGGACGGGTCGGTGCCAATCAGCCACTTCGGATGACCGAGGGAAGGCGGCACCGGCCGGAGAGAGCGCTCTCGAATCCACGAGCCAGGAGACCTACCCAGTGCGACTCGCCGAAATCTCCGCGGGTTACGGAAGATGGCCAGAGACGCGCGCACCCTTCGTTCATCCTACTTTCGAGCCTCGACCGGGGCCGGGGTGCTGCGAATGGCACTCGCGCTGTGGGTGGCGGGGCGAGCAGGGACGCTGCGGGCCCAGCCCGCCGAGGGGCCCATCGAAGTCGAGGTGCGCGCGGCTCCGTTGCGTCATTCCGAAGAGGCACCCAGTGTCGCTTCCAGCGTGGTGTCGGGGGAGGCGCTGAGGGAACCCGGCGCCTCGTCTGCCGACGTCCTGGCACGAGTGCCCGGGGTGCAGGTGAACCGCACCGGGGCGCAATCCGATCTGGCCACTGCATCCATCCGAGGTTCGAATCCAGAGCAGGTGCCGGTCTACCTGGCTGGTGTGCGCCTGAACGATGACGTGAGCGGTACCGCGGATCTATCGACGATCCCCTTGTTCATGATCGATCGGATCGAAGTGTACCGGGGGAACGCGCCCGCGCGCGCGGATCGTCTGGGTCTGGGCGGTGCCATCTTCTTCTGGCCGAAATTACCGGCACGGCCGCGGCTCGGGCTAGGAGGCGAGGTCGGCTCGTTTGGAGCTCATGGTGAGTGGCTCGCTGCCGAGGTGGGCGATCGGCATGCGGGCTCACTCATGGCCATCAGGCACTCCGAGGCCGACAACGACTACCCGTTCACGGACGATCGCGGACAGCGCTTCCAGCTCGACGAGCGAGACAGTAGCCGCCAGAACGCTGACTTCGACCAGTACGACGTCTGGGCCGTCAGCCGTCTCCAGCTAGCTGAGCATGCGAGGCTCATCAGCGTGCTGTCGGCGCTTCAGCGCGAACAAGGGGTTACGGGGCTGTCGGTCGTGCCCGCTCGGAATACCCGCGCGAGAACCCGTCGCCTGTTGGCAGGGCAGTCGCTGGCTCTGCCCTGCGGGCAAGCCGGGGCGTGTCGTTTCGAGTTCGACACGTCGCTCTTGGCGGCGGGGGTAGCTTTTCACGACCCAGGGCTCGAGCTCAGGGGACTCGGTGCACGGCGCCTCGACAACGAAGGAGAACGACTCTCACAGGCCGTGGCACTCAACGCGCGCGTGAATCGAAGTCTAAAGGCCCACCTGCGTCTGGCGGGCGCCTTCGAAACCCTGAGGATCGACCGTGACTCGTCCGCGGTACAACGCGCCGAGCGCCGGTCGCTGTTGCCAAGCGCCGGGCTCGACTGGCAGGCCACGTCTGCTTGGACCCTTTTCCTTTTGGGATCCGTCGAGTGCCACGGCACCCAGGGAACCCAGGTCGCGCGGCGAGAATCGGTGATCCAGAAGGACGGGCCCTGCGGCGTTGCCGAACCCGCAGGCAGAGTCGGCGGTCGCTACCTACTTTCGCCTGCCACCGAGCTCCTGGCGAACCTGGGGCGCTACGTGCGCGTGCCGAGCTTGGGCGAGCTCTACGGGACGTCCGCATTCACGCAGGGAAACGCCAATCTGGACGCCGAACGCGGGCTGAGTGCCGACCTGGGCGTGCGCGCCAACGGCAGTCTTCCTGTTCCACTCTCCTGGTCCGTCGACGCCTTCGCCTTTGCCCGCCAGGTGCAGGAGCTGATCCGCTACCGTCGCACCAGCAGCGAGAGTGTGGCGCCGTTCAACGTGGCGGAGGCCCGACTGCTGGGTATCGAAGCGATGGCGGCCGCCGATGCGTTCGGACATCTGCGCTTGCAGAGCAGCACGACTCTGGTCGACCCGCGCGAAACGACGGACGACCCAGCCCTCGATCCGACCGTCAACGATCTATTGCCGTTCACCGCGCGCATGACTGCGAGCGCCTCGGGCGAGTGGTACGTCCACCCGCGCCCGGAGCCCCTCGGCATGAGCCGCGCATCGCTCAAGCTCAGCTACTTTTACCGGTCCGCTCGCTATGCGGATCTGGCGGGTCAGACCGTGCTCGGGGCAGAGCACTACCTGGATGCCGAAGCCGTTGCGGCCTTCGACAAAAACCGCTGGGTGGCGCGCCTCGCGGTGAAGAACCTCTTGGACTCCAGAGCGACGGATCTGATCGGCCTGCCCGCCCCCGGTCGTTCCTTCCACGCAGCCCTCGAGGCTTGGTTTTGAGTCCGACACGAACAGGAGCCATCATGCACAGCATTACCCCAAGAAGCCTGATTCTGATTTCGATGTCGCTCATATGGTGCGGGGCGTGCGGTGTGGACGAGCGCGGGCGCGACACCGGCGGGGTGCCCGTCGACGCGAGCGGTTTCGTGGTGGTGAACTCGGACTACCAGTCTGCGAGCGTCAGCCTGGTCGATCTGGAGGGTCGAGTACTGAGCGAGAACTTCATTTCGTCCTCCAGCGCGCACGCTGGCCTTTCAGCGGCCCTCAGCGGCGACGTGGTGTTGCCCAGCGCGGGAGCGATCGACGGCGAAATCGTGCTGATCGACCGCGCGCCCGCCGGTGTCTTGACCTGGGTCGACCAACCGACGGCACGCGTGCGCGCTCAGTTGAACGTGAGCACGGGGTTCTTCGCCAATCCACACGACTACGTGCGCTTCTCGGACACGAAGGCTTACGTGACGCGGCACTCTGCCAACTTCGCGAGCGGCAAGCAGGAGTTCGACGCCGGCAATGACGTTCTGATTATCGACCCGTCGGTGCCGGAGATCAGCGGCCGCATCGACTTGACGCCAGCTTTCGAAGAGGCGCCCGAGGGGTATTACCCCACTCTGGACCGCGCGCTCATGCTCGCGGGAAAGCTCCGAGTGTTGGCCCTCGGATTCAATCGGGACTTTTCGAGCAGCGTCGACTCGCGCGTGATCAGCATCGATCCGGAGCGCGAGAGTATCGAGCAGGTCTTGGTGCTCGAAGGTATGCACAGCTGCACCGGCGTCTCGGTTGCTCCGAGCGGTCACACGATCGCCGTTTCGTGCTCGGGCATGTTCGGTCAGGCTCCCGAGAGCGGTTTCCCGGACTCCGGGATAGTCCTGATGAGTGTCGCCGACGAACTGACCGAAGTTGGCCGCTTTGGCGCGGCGGAGCTCGGCGGCGAGATGATAGCCGGGCTCAGTTTCGTGAATGAAACCACGCTGTTGTTCACTACCTTCGGGCGCCTGAGCGACGATCAGAGCAAGATGGCCGCGCCCGACACCGCGCGCTTGTTGGACCTCGAGCGCGGCGAAGTCGTGGGCTCGCCACTTCAACAGACCTCCAGACTGCCTTTTTCGCTGGGCGACCCATGCTGCGATCCCAGCGCCTCGGTGTGCGTCTTGACCGATGCGGAAACCCGGGGAGGCGTGCTCCACTACTACCACCTGGACGACTCCGGTAAACTGGAAAGCCAGAGCGACATCGAAGTCGACGGCATGCTGGGGCTGCCGCCGCGCAGCGCGGGCCCGCTCTAGACGAGCGAGCGCAAACATTCGGTCATTTCGTAGTCTCCCCGGCCCTCATCGGAGCAGGGGGTAGCGGCTGATGAGCGCGTGGACGGCGGGTTCGACGTCCTGTTAGGAGCTCCCACTCGGCTATTCTGGAACCTCGGCTCTTCGAATCGACCTTTGTGCTCGCACTTTGGACACCCCCCTAGGTTTTGCTGAAGGGTTGATGGCACCCTCGCATCCATCAAGCATGAACGAATGTAGAAAAGGACGCCTTCTGACCCTTGGTTTCGCCGCATCGTGCCTGATGTCGGCCCCGCTCGGCTGTGTGAAAAAGCACAGCGCTCGACCCGAGTCCGAACAGACAGCGCCCGCATCAGAGAGCTCCGGCGCAGCCTCGACGCCTGCGCACGGCTCCGGTTCTTCCGCCGCGGCTGGCGCACCCGGCAAACAGGCTCCAGGGGCCACGGCCGATTGTCGCATCTGGTCGACCTACTTCGATGGGCCCTACAAATACGAAAACAACCAATGGGGTAGCGACAAGTCGGCGGGCGGCTTCGAGCAATGCCTACTCACACGGCAGGTAGCTGGCCGCACCGAGCATGGCTGGACCTGGTACTGGCCCGGATTCGACCCGAGCGTGTTCGCGTATCCGCAGATCATGTTTGGCTGGAAACCGTGGAGCGGTGGCACCCCGACCGATCCGCGGTTTCCAATGCGGGTGAAGGACGTCCAGCACGTGGTCCTCCAGTACGCGGTCGAAACCACCGCGAGCGGATCCTACAATCTCGCGCCTGAAATCTGGCTCATCGATAAAGGCGAGTGGTCGAGTTCGCCGAATCCGGGGCTGATCACCACGGAGGTCATGTTTTGGATGGACTACCAGGGAAAGGCTCAGCCCGCGGGCAGTATCGTCGACCGACCCACGCTGGGTGGCGTTCAGTATGAGCTCTGGAAGATGGACAACATCGGTGACAAGGGCGATGGCACGGGCTGGACAATCTTGACCTTCAAGAGCCCAAAGGTTCAGCCTACGGGCACCATCGAAATCCATACCCTGCTGAAGTACCTGGTCGATGCCGGCCAGGCGAACCCCGACCACTACGTGGCGAGCATCGAGTTCGGCAACGAGATCATGGGCGGCAGCGGCGTGACCTGGGTGAAGGATTTCGAGGTCGACGTGCAGCCCTGATCGGGCAAGGAATGTCCCGGTCTGCTGGTCACACTGGTCGGGTACGGGCGAGGCGCGCTCTACTCGGCGGGCCTGGGCTTCGCTTTTTCGAACAGCGCCAGGTATTCGCCGTAGCCTTCGGATGCGAGCTTGTCGACCGGGACGAAGCGCAGCGCCGCGGAGTTGATGCAATAGCGCTGTCCGGTTGGTGCCGGACCGTCGTCGAACACGTGCCCCAGGTGCGAATCCGCGGCATGCGAACGCACCTCCGTGCGGGTCGCCAAGAGGGACCGATCCGAGCGAGTGGTCACTCGCTCCTTGGCGATGGGCCGACTGAAGCTCGGCCAACCGGTCCCCGAATCGTACTTGTCGAGGGAGCTGAACAGTGGTTCACCGCTGACGACGTCGACGTAGATCCCTGCTTCCTTGTTGTTCCAGTAGCTGTTGTCGAAAGGTCGCTCGGTACCTTCGTCCTGGGTGACTTCGTACTCCAGTGGCGTGAGCTTTTGCTTCAGCTCTGCTTCGGAGGGCTTCTTGTACTTCGTTGAGTCGTTCACGGTGGGCCTCGCTTCGGAAGGTAGAGTGGGCGCGTCCGATCGTGGTACGGGGACAGCTCCGCGATCGCCACCCTTTTCGCAGGCGCCGCTTGCTAGGGCGAGCAGCGCGCCCAGCAGGAGCGGCTTGGCACGAATCGACGGTTTCATGGCGATAACGGAGATATGTCGCTGGCACCCGACCAGTTACTCGGTTAGATAGGTCCGGCTGGCTGGTATCGCCATGGCGAAAACGTCGAGGGCGCGCGCTTGGTGCTTTCAGCGACACTTCACCGTGACAGGTCCCGCGACAGTTTGCTCGAGTTGCCGCTCCCCGGGGGATGCGCGAGGCGCCGCCCGGGTGTGGCCCGGGCTCTCCCGCCTTCGCTTCTTCTTGGCGCTGCTCTGTGGGGTGCTCGGTTGCGCCGGGTGTGAACCCGCGGCCACCGAGCGTCCCTTGCGCGTCGCGGTTGCCGCCAACTTCGCCACCACTCTGAGCAATCTGAAGGACTCCTTCGAGACGAAGACGGGCGTGAGGGTGGAGCTGAGCGCGGGGTCGACGGGGACGCTCTACGCACAGATTGAAAATGGCGCCCCTTTCGACGTATTCTTCGCCGCCGATGAACGGCGTCCCCGGCTTCTCGAGCGACACGCGAAAATCGAAGCAGGCAGTCGCTTCACCTATGCGCTGGGCCGGCTCGCCCTCTACGGTAAGGGGCTCGAGCATCCAAGGGAGGGCCTTTCGGACCTGACGGCTGCTCGATGGGAGCGCCTGGCCCTTGCCAACCCGCGCCTGGCGCCTTACGGGGCCGCGGCGAAGCAGGCGCTCGAACGGCTCGGACTCTGGCGGGGGCTGAAAGGCAAGCTGGTGCTCGGACAGGACGTGGGTCAGGTGGCACACTTCGTCGACAGCGGCGCGGCAGAGCTCGGGTTCGTGGCGCTCTCTCAAGTCGAGGATCGTCCTGGGCGCTACTGGGTGGTGAGCAGGAGCCTTTACGAGCCGATACGCCAGGATGCCGTGGTGTTGGCCGACGCTGACCCCCGCGCTGCGAGCTTCGTGGAGTACGTGCGCAGTCCGGAAGGGCGACGCATCCTCCGTCGGGCGGGGTACGAGGTGCCGTGAGCGAACTTTCGTCCAGCGATTGGGATGCTGTCTGGCTAACGCTTCGGCTCGCGACCTGCTCTACGCTGGTCCTGTTGGTGCTGGGTTGCCCGATCGCGCTGTGGCTCGCATTCTCGACTTCGCGCCTTCGACCCGTGGTCAATACGCTGGTGGCCCTGCCGCTGGTGCTGCCGCCCACCGTGCTGGGGTTCTATTTGCTGGTGCTGTTGGGCCCCGCGGGGCCCATTGGCAGCGTTTGGGAAGCTCTGGGCGGCGAGCGGCTGGTCTTCTCCTTCGAGGGCCTGGTGGTGGGCTCGGTCATCTACTCTTTGCCTTTCGTGGTTCAGCCGCTGACGGACGCATTCCGGCGCGTGGATTCGAGGCTTCTGGAAGTCGCAGCCACGCTGGGCGCGGCACGTCTGGACCGGTTCCTCAGTGTGATCGTCCCCATGAGCCGAGCGGGTTGGGTCAGCGCGGCCACGCTGGGGTTTGCGCACACGGTTGGCGAGTTTGGCGTGGTCTTGATGCTTGGGGGGAACATCCAGTCGCGGACTCGCGTGCTTTCCATTGCCATTTATGACCACGTGGAAGCGCTCGACTATGCGCGAGCGCACACATTGGGGGCCATCATGCTGGGCTTCTCGTTCGTCGCGTTGTTGGCCATCTATGCCAAGGGCTCGCGCTTCCGGCTTTCGGGTGACTCATGAGCGAGCTTCAGGTCGCCTTGCACGGCAAGCGCGGTGCTTTCCAATTCGACGTCCGTTTCGAGATACCGGTGGCGGGAATCACGGTGGTATTCGGCCGCAGCGGGGCGGGCAAGACGCTGCTGCTACGCGCGCTGGCCGGGCTGGAGAAGATGCAAGGGGTCGTGAAGCTGTCGGGCAGTTCCTGGCAGAACAGCGACGGCGGGCTATTCGTCAAGCCGGAGCGACGCAGAGTCGGCTATGTATTTCAAGACGCCGCGCTCTTTCCGCACCTGTCGGTTCAGCAGAACCTCGTGTATGCGTTGGCGCGGCGCCCCCGGGGCGCTCCCGCGCTCGAGCTTGCCAAGGTGGTCCGTTGGCTGGCGCTCGGCGCACTGCTCGAACGCAGGCCGACCCATCTTTCTGGGGGCGAACGACAGCGCGTGGCGATCGCGCGCGCTCTCCTCAGCGTCCCCGAGCTGCTGCTGTTGGATGAGCCGCTGGCCTCGCTCGACCTCTCCGCCAGAGACGCGGTCCTGGCGTACCTGATGCGGATTCGGGCCGAGCGCGATGTCCCCATGCTGTACGTGACACACTCGCTCGACGAGTTGGTGAGGCTCGCCGACCGGGTGCTCTGGTTGGATCAGGGCCAGTTGCTCTGCTCGGGCGATCCGGCCGAGCTCATGGGCAGGCCCGACTTTGCGGCGGCGATGGGCAGTGAAGCCGCGGGTCGAGTCGTGGCCACCGTGCTGGGACACTCCGAGGAGTATCACCTGACGGAGCTCGAAAGCGTGTGGGGCACCTTCTGGGTGCGCCGTCTCACAGCGCCGCCTGGCGCCGTGGTGCACCTCAAGCTTCGGGCGAGCGACATCAGCCTGGCTCTCGAAAGAGAGACCAAAAGCAGCATCTTGAACATTTTCGAGGCTCGAGTCGCCTCATTGGCGCCGTCGGAGTCAGGCGACGTTCTGGTGCGGCTCGAGTGTCCCCGCGAGGCCTTGCACACGCTGTTGGCGCGCATCACTCGAAAGTCCGCCGACCAGCTCGGGCTGGCCCCGGGCCACCGCGTTTTCCTGCGCGTGAAGAGTGTCAGCGTCCGGTGATTCGCCCGGCGTCCGGCGGCCGCTGGCGCAAGCGGCGTAAATAGTTCGGTAGTGTATAACGCCCGGTTTCGTGGGTGAGAAGATGGACGCAGACGCCGAGCAAGCAGACATTCTTGATGAAGTTGCTGCGCTGGAACACGTCCCACAGCCAGCGCGCGTCGTGGGGAACACTGCTGGGCGCAGACAACATGCCGGGCACGTGTACCAACAGCGTCACCACGATCAGGAATGCTCCGAGTACCAGCGCGGCTTGACGGATGCGCACTCCAGTGGCGATGCACAGCCCCCCACCGAGGAGCAGGATGCCGCTCGCCATGGAGACCAAACGTTTGGCGGGGACCCAGATGGGCATGATGTGTTGAATCAGAGTGTCGTCGACGAGGTGCTCGCCGCCGAGCAGGATGAAAATGCTGCTGAAGAAGATGCGGAAGATCGCATCAGCCAGGCTTGGATCGAGACGACGCATGGCGATACCATCTCACGAAATCGCCCTCAGGCCAGTTCGAAGCATCGGCGCCTCGGAGCCCCGGCGCTTGCTCGGCCGCGCCGCAGCATGGCGCAGCGCTTCAGTCGATTCCGCTCTCGCAAGTGATCGAATTTGCTCTATGATCGAGCTTATCGCTGGGCTAGTCGATCGTCGTGACCAACCATTGGCAAGCAGCTTCGGTGCTCATCCTCGCCCTGGAAGCGGGTTGCGCGGAGCAACCACACGCGCCCGCGCAGCATGGTGAAGCGTTTTCCTCCCCCGTCCCGGACTCCGTTCAGCAGCCGGCATCGCCGTCGTCGGCGCCCCCCGCAACGCCTGCCCCTGCGACGCTTCGCCTCCGCCTCGACGAAGAGACCGTGTCGAGCTCGGGCGAGCCGGTGACCAGCCTCGGCGACTCGGGTTTCACGGAATCTCTGCGCTCGGTCCTTTCGCAATCGACGAAGGAAGCGTACCAGCTCGAAGTCGGCGACGGCACCCCCTACCTGAATGTCGTCCAGCTTCTGGTGGCGACGACTGACGAGGGTTGGTCGCGCGCCATGTTGATTCCCGCGGGGCATCCCGTGAGCCTGGAGCTTGGGAGTCCAGCGCGGGCGCCGTCTCCGCATGTGTTGATGTATCCCCAGTTCGTCCAGGTGGGCGTGACGTCCTCGCCCGAGGGAGACGCTCCGGCTCCGGGTTTGGTCGAGCTTCCCTATCCGTACGGATCGAATATCCTCGACGCTCTGTTCTGCAAGCGTCGGGACTGCTCGGAGCTCCGCTTGCTCGCGCCGCCCACCATGAAATTCCAACGTATCGCAGAGGCCTTGCGTGCGATGGCGCAAGCCAGCACGCGCCCGCTCAGAGTTTTGCTGGAGAACGAACCCGCGCCCGATCCTGGGAATCCAGCCATTCGTTTCAGTGGCCGTTTCAGCCTATCGGGTCGACTGGGCATCGAGGCGATCCACCGCGTCGTCGGTGGTGCCTTTGCCGAATTCTACGACTGCTATCGACGCGGCCTCGCTGACGACCCCACGCTGCGCGGCGACGTGGTCACGCAATTCACCATCGGCCCGGACGGTCGCGTACGAAACGTTTCCCCAGACGGGAGGGACACGACACTGGACAACGACGGCGTCATCGACTGCATGCTGCGGGTCCACGCCAGACTGAGCTTTCCCAAACCGAGCCGCGGGGTCGTTACCGTGGTGTACCCGATGAGCTTTGCCCCGGTTGGCGAACCGTGAGCCCGGATGGGTTTCGAGCGAAGCGACGCCAACCTCCGGGGCATTCCCAGCGTCGCGCCCGGAAACGCGCGCATCCTGCGCGCCCGAGCCCGCGGAGGTGCACGCATTGCGGGCAGCCGCGCGTGCCCGCACTCGAGCAGGAACGATGAGCCCGTGCTACAGACGAGCCCGGTCGCGTGGGGACGCCCTGCAGGTATGATTGTTGCTTGCGGGAGAGCGCCATGGGTGTTCGTGAGGTCCTCCAACGCACGCCGGCCTTCGCGCGCGTTGAGCGCGAGGTGCTGAATCGACTGGCCCAGGAGGCGTTCAGTCGAAGCTACGCCCGGGGCCAGTATCTCTGGCACGCGGGGGACCGTCCACAGGCGCTGACAGTGGTGGCGAGTGGGTTGGTCAAGGTGGTGCGAGCGACTCCGCGGGGCCGAGCGGCGATCTGCTCGTTGTTCGGCGCCCCCAACACCGTGGGTGATCTCGCGCTCATCAACGACATCCCCTATCCAGCGCACGCACTGGCGGTCACGGCAAGGGTTGGCACCATCGTCATCCCACGCGAAGCTGCCCTCGAGGCTCTCGAGCGTAGCCACCGTTTCGCGCTGAGCCTGGCTTGCACGCTCGAGGAGAAGGTGTCGATGCTGCACGAGAAGATCGACGTGCTCAGCGCCGGCTGCGTCGAGGCTCGGTTGGCGACGCTGCTGCTCAAACTTTACGCCAGATATGGCGACGACTTCGACGACGGCACCTCGCGCGTGGCGGTAATATTGTCGCGTCAAGATCTCGCCGACCTCGTCGCGACTTCCTTCGAGACGGCGATCCGCGTCATGACGCGCTGGGAGCGCGACGGCATCGTCAGCACGGATCCGGACGGATTCACCCTGTACCGCCCGAACGCGCTCCAGGCGCTCAGCGGCCTGTCGTCGCAGGGGCCAATCGCTGCCGAATGAGCGCTCGCGCGTCGACCTGACGCAGAGCAGACGCCGCCGAGTCGGCACGAGCTCTATGACGGGCGCTCATCTTTCCCAACGGTCGAAAACTGCTGGCGACGTTCATGGACCGCCTGGGCGAGCGCTGCCAACTTCATGCCGAATGCATGGCGAGCTTCGGCGGGAAGCCGCGCGCTCATTTCTCGATAGAACGAGAGCCCTTCTTCCAGACCATCGAGCATCTTCCTCAGTTGTCCCGGCGTTCGACCCTGCAACGATGTACCGACGGCCTGGCTGTCCTCGTCGAAGACTTGGAGGTAGAGTTCGATCTCGCGCAGGAAAACATGAGGTCGGTCCTTCTTCGTCAAGATGTCGTGGCGGCCGTAGATGTGGCCGACCATGTCCTCGAGGCTGAATCGACTCTGAAAATTGACGATGTTGGGGCCCGGACAGATGGCGGGAGGCGGGGCGCGCTCCTCGTCCCCGGCCCGCCCTGCCGCCTCGGCGATCGACACCAAGTACGAGCCGCACAGGTCCACGCAGATGCACGCTGGAGCCTGCAGGCGCTCGACTTGCCTGGCGTATTCGGGGTGAGCCGGATCGAGCTGGGCCTTCTTGCGACGTTGATACGCTCTCGAACCCTTGCAAAGAGGTGCTCCCCGAAACTGCGTGTCGAGAGCGACGTAGCGGCCCGTACAGACACTTCCGGGATGACCATGTTCGATGCGATCGACCCGCGCCGCCTCGCTGTCGCAGGTAGAAAGCCACCAGAAACGCACTCCAAGAGGCGAGCTCCAGCTGAGCTTGACGTCTTCTTCTTTGGCCGAAACCAACTTCTGCATCGTGCGCTCGTCGAGTAGAACTGCTTCGGGAACCATCAAGAACGGAGAGCCCCAGCCGGTGCCGTCGACCTCGAAGTGCTCGCGCAGGAAGCGGTGCTCTTCGGCAGTTCCAATTCCTCCTTGAGCAGTCACCCTCACGGAGGGCGGAGCCTCGGGCGGGTCGATGCCGCGCCCACGCAAGGCCTTCGAGTAGGCGGCGAACAGCCCTTGTCGCAGTTCACCACGCCGTTCGCGAAAGCGGGCCAAGATGGGCCCCATCAGCTGGCCTTCCGTCGGAAAAGCGTGTCCTCCGCAATTGAGTCCGGACTCCAGACGGTACTCGCTCACCCACAGGCCTCGTCGCGCTAGCATGCGACCCTGGACGTGCGCGGATCGAAAGTCGCTTACCTTCAGCACGATGGTCTTCTTGATTCGCCCGCTCGCGTCGGGGAAGAAGTCCGGGAAGTCGGAGAGATAGGCGAACAGCCCCGGGTTAGCGCCGGCCGAGAAGATCACGGGTCCGCACACGGCGCTCTCGGCGAAGCCGCGCAACGCCGCATGAGCATCCGAATCATGTCCCGGGGGGCTGGCGCCCGTGTTGTCGCGGGCTCCGTCGAGCTTGGTCATGATGTTGACGCCGGTACTGCCCGGCGTCACCCGGTGGCGTAGCTCGTCTCGCGCCCCATCTCGCTCGCAACCGGGCGGCATGGCTTCGGTTTCCAGATAGCGGCACCGTTCGGGAGAGTTGTCGGGCTGGAGCTCGAAGTAGCGGCGAATTCCTCGAGGGTCCTCGAACGACGACTCGCGCAGGCGCGCGGTGTCGGAACGTACTAGCTGGTCGACCAGGTTCAGGTATTCGGTAATGCGGCGGGCGCGCGCGCCGGGTTCACTCCTGGAGATGGGTCGATAAGGGAGCAACCGCTGCCTGCAGTGGTGCCTTCGTGCGGCCTCGATGAGGTCGTCGTTGACCAGGGATATCGAAGAATCGATCCCCAGAGGCGCCAGGCGAATAGGCGTATCGATCGTGAAACCGATGCCCATCACCGGGACGTGAAATGTATGGTTCGAAGCCCGACTGTGGATCGACATGGCTAGAGCCCAAAATGAAGGCGAAGGTATCGCGGTTGGCCGCTCGCTTTTCGGTGCCTTGCGCTTCGCTGATGGTCCCAAACGCCACCCGGGTCAAGCACTCGACAAAATGACCCTGACGGATATCAGTCCCGAACAGAACGGCAATTGCCGCGCAGGCTCGGCGACGCTACCGTGGTTTGCCGGCTCACAGCACCCGCTCACCCGGCTCGCCGATGAAGCCAACGATCGCGCACCGCACGGCGCAAAGGAAGACGCTCAATTCGTGGCGTCGATGGGGGCTTGCCTTTCCGCCGCTCGCAGCCGCCGGGTTGGTGGGAGCCACGATCGCCCACCCAGCATGGAACGAGCCCCTGTTCGCCAAGACGGCGTACTACGTGCTCTTCGCGCTGGTGCTGATCTATGCAGGGGTACGTCTGTTCGAGATCCGTGTCGAGACGGTGCGCTGGTGGGCCCGCGAGCATGCACCGGGACTTGTCGTTACCGGGGTCATTGCGATCATCGTCGTGCTCGCGATCCAACCAGCCTTCCGTGTCCTCGCGGACGAAGCCAACCTGGTGGGAACCTCCAAGCAGCTCTACTTCCAACGCTCTGCCACCTTCCCGGTTACCGGCAAGTGGTACGACGAAACCTACTGGACCATCGAGTCGGCCACGGATCGCCGACCGGCGCTCTATCCGTTCCTCGTCAGTCTGTTACATGTGGTGCGAGGCTATCACGTCGAGCACGCATTTTACGTCAACGTGGTGGTCTTCGTCGTACTGGTGTTCGCGTCCTACCGCCTCGCCAAGTCACTGGGCGGGGAGACGTTCGGGGTGGTTGCCGCTCTGCTCGTTGGTGCCCACCCCAATGTGCTCATCGCGGCGCGTTCGGCGGGGTTCGATCTCCTAGCCGCCACCTTGCTGACTGTCGTCGTGCAGAGCTTCGTCGAGGCCTCGAGGCGGCCTTCGGCTCACCGTACCGTCGTGGTCTTCCTCAACCTGTTGCTGCTCGCCAACGTGCGCTACGAAGGATGGGCTTTGCTCGTGATCGGCATCGCGCTGCTGGTCGCCACCGGTGTCATGACGCTCTCCAGGCTGGGTGGCTATCGATGGGTGTACTCGATTGGACCTCTGCTGCTGTTGCCCCGGTATTGGCAGACGGTCGCCAAGGCAGGCGACCAGGAGCAGCCGCTGAGCGCATCTCTGTTCGGTCTCGACCATTTTTGGAGCAACTGGGACGAGTACTTGGACCTGCTGCGCACTCCTCTCAGGACCGACGCTCCACATGCCCCGCTGATCATGCTGCTCGCGATCGGGGGGCTAGGGCTGCTGTTCATGCAGGGATTCGACTTAGCGCAGCGCCGTGCCGTCAGCCGGCATGGCGCGCGGGTCAGCGTCTTCCTGCTCGCTCTCATCGGGGCTCAGATCGTCCTCTGCTTCTCCTACTTCTGGGGGCACCCGCTGCATCCTGCCTCGGCGCGCATCTTCGTATGGCTCGATGTCACGACCTCCTTTGTCGCCGCCTGGTTTCTCACCAGCCTCGGCCGCCGCCTGCCAGTTCTGGTGGTGGCCCTGGGACGTCGCTCAGCGGCACCCATTCCGGTGCTCGCCGCTAGCGCACTGTTCGCGATGTCGGTGCCGGCGGCTCACGAGGCTCGCTTCATCAAGACTCTCAGCTTGACTCGTCAAATGGCGGTAGTGTGGCGCTACTTCGCGAACTTGGGAACGCAGCGCATCCTGATTCTCAGCGATCGCCCAGGCCTGTACACGATCCGGGACTACGGTTCATTTTCCGTCGACCATCCGCCAGCAGAGCTCAGGAGCGAGCTTTCCCGGCACCTCTTCGACGACATCTATATCGTCCAGGAGGTCGATCTGTCCACGCACCGACCACTGGAGAAGTTCGACCCCTGGCCCACGGTGCCGACCGAGACGGTTTACGAGTTCCAGAACACCACGACGACGTCGGTGCGCATCGTTCGAGTGGTGCATGCCTCGTCCAGCGACCGCACGCATCGAAGAGCCACTGAAACCAGCATCAGCCGCGGTCGATCGGCTCGTCCAAACGTCTTTGCGGGCCGTGCTCGCTGACTGCCAGCAGCGAACGCGGCCGGTCGCGCTGCTGGTCGACCGTAGAGGACGGGTGGCGCGCTGCCGGGATCGGTCCTCGTTGGGTTGCCCTGTCGCAGATTGAGCACCGGAACAAGATGGGGTGTGGCGACCGAATGTGCCCGCCAATGCCGTCCGGGCGGGCCAGCGGCTTCAGGCGGATACTGGAGGTTTAGGGGCAAAAATCCGCTGACGCACTAAGTCTTGCGTGTGAATGGACGTTGGATCACTCGATGGTCAAGACCACTCGAGGGAAGTTGCACCGGGGCCTGCGGTCTGTGGCCTCCGCCCTTCGCCAGAGTCGGTGCAGCGAGAGCGCGTCGTCGCCGCCGAGACTCGCTCGGGTACAACGCTCACGCAATGGTGGTTCGGTATGACCCCGGGGTCCGTTCAGGAGAGGCCCGGCTTTCACTGCTGCCTCGGCTCCTCGGAGGTCGCTGCTGGCGACGGCGCCCGAACCGCCAGGAAGATTCCGTGACGACTGGCGGCTGCAAGCCCCGTGGCTCTTCAGGCGCGGTCGACACGTTGGTTCGAAGCGTGGCCGTCGACCTGTTTCGAAGTTGCTGCGTTGCCCTGGCGCCAATCTCCGTACCGACGCCCCCGGCGGAGCTCGAAGTACCGGAACTGGTGGCGTCCATCGACTTCGCCGCACCCCTCTTCCAGGGGACACTGTACTTGTGCTGTCCACGGAGCCTGCTCGACTACGTCCACCGGGGCGTCGAAGCGCGTCCGAGCGATTCTGACTGGGTGCGCGAGCTAGCCAATCAGCTGCTTGGTCGCATCAAGAAGAACCTGCTGAAGTCGAACGTCAGCCTCAAGACGCATCTCCCCAAGCCGGGGAATGCGGAGCTGGCTCGACGCCGCATGGCCAAGCAGTTATCGGCGCGCGTCTACGAATTTCGAACTCTGACTGGACCCGTCGTGGTCATTCTGGACGGGACGATCGATGATACAGTCGTGAGTTACTCGGGCGGAGCTGGCAACGTCGCAGAGGGAGACATCATCATCTTCGACGGAGGCAAGTCGTGAGCCGAGCCGAGAAGCAGCAAAAACGCTTCTTCGTTCCACTGGTAGTCCTGCTGACTATTCCCGTCGTGTTGCTGGTGGTGGCTGTCGCCCTGGGCGCCTATTTCGGGTTGGTGCGCACTCTGCGCAGCACGGCAATGCAGTCCAAAGAAACGTCGGCCGACATGTTGATTCGCCTGAATGCGCTGTCGGTGATGCCGGCCGTGGTTTTCGGTGACGAAGAGTCGATGCAACGATCAGTGGACGACCTCGCGCAGAATCCGGAAGTCATGGCTGTCGGCCTTTGGGCGCTGAGTGCCGATAGGAAGAGGGTCGCTGGTAAACCGCTGGTAAGCTTTCTGCGCAGGGGGAACCAGCCCCTGCCGAGACCCGAGTCTTTGGCTCGCGTCCGCCGGGCGCTGACCGGTTCCTTCGTTGTTGCGGAGCCGGTCGTGGACCCTGATGGTAACCAGATTGCCGTACTCGGCGCGCAGTTTTCCACCAAGCGCGAGACCCAGGCAATAGCGGAGCTGTCTCACACGTTGTGGTACGCTTCGTTTGGTACAGCGCTGTGTCTGGCTGCGGCCATCATTATCGCGCTTACCCATTTGGTCGTCACACCCATTCGGCGCTTGCAGAACGCGGCCGAACGTTTGGGCCGCGGCGAAGAGTACAACCTGGAACACTTGGGCCCCATCGCGCGCGTCGAGGACGAGGTGGCGCGCCTGGCCAGCAGCTTCAGTGACATGGCCGGTGCGGTGCGCGACCGTGAGCAGCGGTTGGCGATTCGCAACGGCGAGCTACGACTGATCCTCGACAGCGTGGACCAAGGATTCCTGATGGCCGACCCCGGGGGAACACTGGTCGGCGAGCGCTCCGCCATCGTGGAAGAGTGGCTGGGGGAATTGCCGGAAGGCGCGAAGGTGCAGGACCTGGCCGCCAAGATCGACCCGAGTTCCAAGGCATGGGTCGAGATGGGCTGGACTCAGGTTATCGAGGGATTCTTGCCGCTCGAGATGGCGCTTGCTCAATTGCCTTCGCGTTTGATGCGAGACGGGCAGCATTTCGACATTGCCTACCACCCCGTGATCGAAAACGAGCGGCTGGAGCGCATCGTCATCGTACTCACCGACGTCACGGTCGAGGTGGAACGGCAGCGCGCGCTCGCCGAACAGCATGAATTCTCCGTTCTCGTGGACCAGTTCGTCAGAGATCGGCGAGCCTTCTTCGACTTCTGGAACGAAGCCAATACTTTGGTTCAGCGTATCGTAGAGGCGGCGCCGGAAGCTGCTCGCGAGACCCAGCGCCGCGATATCCACACGCTCAAGGGGAACGCTCGCTTCTTCGATCTGTCGCGCCTGGCGAGCTTGTGTCACTCGCTCGAAGACGCGATGCATGAGCGGGGCGAAGAGCTGTTGACCGAAAAAGAGAAGAGCTCGCTCGAGGAGCTTTGGATGTCTCTTCGGCGGCGCATCGAACCGCTGATCAGTGGGGCCACCGCCTTCCTCGAGGTCTCTCGGGAAGAGTACTCGAAGCTGGTGGACAGCGTGCGCAATGGGCAGCCTCACGACAAGCTGATCGAGATGCTGGAGGGCCTGCGCTACGAACCTACCGAATGGAGGCTCAAGCGAGCCGAGCAGGTCCTGCTTTCCGCGTGCCGAAAGCTCGGCAAGAGCCCGGTGCAGGTGGAGATACTGCATCACGACGAGCGCTTGCCCCCAGGTCATTTCGACCCGTTCTGGAGCGTCTTTCAGCATGTGCTGACCAATGCGATCGACCACGGGTTGGAGTCGGACGAAGAGCGAGTCGGGCTCAACAAGCCAGTGCCTGGCACCATCGTCCTCAGTACACGGGTCACGGGCGGCGAGGTCGTGGTGGAGGTCTCGGACGACGGGCGCGGTATCGACTGGAATCAGGTTCGACAGCGAGCGGAAAGTCTCGGGCTAGCGGCCAGAACCGATCTGGATCTGCGCAAGGCTCTGATGTCCGACGGCTTCACCCTCCGAGATTCGGTGTCATCTACTTCCGGCCGGGGCGTGGGTCTGTCGGCGATCGACAGTGTGGTTCAGACGCTCCATGGCAAGATCGAGATCGAATCCGAGTTCGGTCGAGGTTCGACATGGCGCTTCCGATTGCCGGCCCAGTGGTCGCGGCAGCGCAGCGTTCGCCCGCGCCATCACCAGGGGGTGAGAGTCAATCAGAGTCCCCCAGGAGACAATCCATGAAGAAAGTACTTGTCGTTGATGATTCGGAAACCATCCGACTGCAAGTTGGGCGGGCGTTGGAGACAGCCGGGTTCTCGGTTGTCCAGGCATCTGACGGTGTCGAGGGACTCGAGCGCGCAGAGGAAAACGAGCTCAATCTGTTGCTGCTCGATATCAACATGCCTCGCATGGGAGGCCTCGAGATGCTCGAGCAGCTCCGACAGCGCCCCCGCATGAAGAACGTACCGGTGCTGGTGTTGACCACAGAAGCTCAACAGACGCTGATCGCGCGGGCACGCCAGGCCGGCGCGTCCGGCTGGATCATGAAGCCTGTCAAAATGGAGCTCCTGGTTGACACCGTTGCCAAGCTCGCCAGCTGAGCAGACCCAAAGGAGATGATAGTTTGATGCAGGAAAACCTACGGCTTGCAGAACAGATGCGGGCAATCGCCACCGTCGCTTGTACCCAGCTATTCGAGGCGTACGATGTATCCCTCGTCCCAGCGGAAGCCGACCCAGTGGTGCACACCAGACGCCTGCTCTGCGGCATTGTCGGATTCGTCGGCAGTGGTATTCGCGGGACCTGCCTGCTTTCCGGGACGGAGCGACCGATCGCAGATTCGTGTCCAGAGGGCGGGTTGCTGCGCGACTGGGTGGGAGAACTCGCCAACCAATTGACGGGACGCCTGAAGTCTCGACTTCTGGCGTGCAACGTCGAGGTGGCGCTCACCACTCCGGTGGTGCTGAGCGGAGTCCAGCTCAAACTGCTGCCGAGAAATGGGAGAATGCCCACGGTGCTTCGCGTCGTCGGTGTCAATTCAGATCCGAGCGAAGAAGTGATGGTTTGGGTGGAAATGGATTCGGAGCCTGGCTTCGAGTTGAACGAAGTGGAGGACTGCCACGCGCAAGTCGAAGGAAAGGTGCTGCTCTTCTGAGTCGGCACGCCTTTTCGCATACTCTGTCTACTAGCAAGTTTTGTTCCCTATCCGTCTAGCATCACGAGAGTGCAAGTGTACCGAATGAATCTTCGTGCCCCGTGGGTCGTCCCTCTCTTACTGACCATGACGGTGGGGACTGCGGCCCGGGCAGAGGACGTTTCATCACTGGAAAGGCTGCTCAGCGAGCCAATCGTGTCCACGGCTTCCAAACAGTCGGAAGGCGCAAGCGCGGCTCCGGCGCTTTCGACCAGCCTCTCGGCGGAAGATCTACGGCGCTATGGCATCCGAACCTTGGGTGAAGCGATCGACTTCTTGTCCGTGGCCGTTGCCACTTCTGACAATTTAGATGGCGGAGAGGTGGGCGCGCGCGGCGTGCTGCTTACTGGTGACCGTGGCAACCACTTCCTGGTGCTGGTCGACGGTTACGTGGTCAACGATCCGCTGCATGGCGGTGTGACTCTGGGTCCGGGTGCCGGAATCCCGATGGAGCTGGTGGACCACATCGAGGTCATCGTGGGGCCTGGGTCGGTTCTGTACGGGTCGAGCGCTATGCTGGGTGTCGTCAACGTCGTGACCAAGCGCGCGAAGGACTATCCTCCGGCGCGCCTGGTAGTGGAGTCGGCACTGCCCATCAGTGTACGTGCGGGCGCCGGTACCGGGCAGCAGTTCGACCTGTTCGGAGAGGATGCCGAGCTCACCTCGCAGCTGGAGTACTTCAGGCAGAACGGGCCCGACCTCTTTTTCGACGAAGAGAACACGGGTATCGACCGCTTCACCGGCCAGCTCGGTCGCAACTCTCGCGACGGCGGACCCACCGGTATTTGGGGGGGGCACCGCTCGGTGAACTCGCCCTATGCCGAGGGCCCGTCGGGCACCCTGCGTCTGGCTATTGGGAATACCGAGCTTCACCTGCAGGGCTCACACTTTCGGCACGCGGCGCCGACCGGTCCGGGTGACTTCGACGATCCGGATACGGGTGAGAGCGAAACACGGGCATTGATTGGTTTGAACCACCACCTGGCCGTGTCGAGCGCCATGGATCTATCGATGCGTGCCTACGCCAGCTACTACGACACGGAGAGTCACTTCGTTGCCTCGCGAGGGGTCCTGTGCCCGTTCTCGTCTATCATGGGCAGCAACGTGCAGGTGACGTGTGACTATGTCAACCGCGGCACGGCGAGTTGGCTAGGACTGGAAGTCCAAAGCACACTGGACTGGTTCCAAGACGGCCATTTCGTTACGATCGCGGGGGCTGACGCCCGGTATCGGGATGTCGCCACTTCGAGCGATACATTCGATGTCGAATCGGGAAGCGCGTTGTTCGCATCTCCGGCCGGGCTCGACGAGTCCGATGTGATTGTTGCCGGCTACGCACAACAGACCTGGTCTCCGGTGAATCCGCTGCGCATCAATGCCGGTGCACGAGTCGATTCCGACCCCAGGTTCACGCCGGTGATCACGCCCAGGATCGCCGCAAACTGGAACACCTGGACAGGAGGAACACTGAAGGCTTCGTACTCTTCGGCCTTTCGCGCGCCGAGTTGGGATGAAACCGACAACGCCACGTCCCACCGGATTGCCGCCGACGATTTGAAGCCCGAGAAGGTGAGATCCGTGGAAGTCAGTATCCAGCATCGTGAGGGCACCCATCGCATGATGCTGGGAGGATTCTATTCGTCCTGGGAGGACTTGGTGGAGCTCGCCACGCTGACGAGCGAAGAAACCATCGATGCGATTCGTCAAGGGCGAACCAGCGTGCCATTCACTCCGGGGATTCAGATCACCCAGTATCGAAACACCAGTTCGGTGACCAATTATGGGATGAATACGGGTATCGATGGCTCACTAGACGGGGGCAGCGTACTGTATGGGTTTTCGCTAACCGCCGCAATTGCCAGAAAGGAGACGAGCGAAGGTAACTCTCGTTTGGCTGTGGCGCCTCAGCTCTTCGGCAATGCGCGCCTTGCCTACGTGTTCGGACGAGAGCTGCCCACCGTTGGCCTTGCCACTCGCTTTTTGGGGCCCCGACCGGCGGACCATGCGGAGGGTTTCTCGCCCGAGCCTTACGCTCCGCCGCAGCTGGAGCTTCGCCTCACTGTGTCGGGACCGGTGCCAGGCGTCAGCGGATTGAGTTATCGGGCGATGGCGAACTACGCGGCGGCCGACCGTGGCGCGTACGTTGTAGGACCCGTGACCAGCGCCTTACCGACACAACCGTCGCCTCAATTGATTCCTGTGGACCACTTCCGAAGTACGGTGGGGCTGCAGTATGACTTCTAGCCCACGGGCAACAACGAGCCGCTGGCTCGGCGCTGGTGGGCTTATTGGGTGGGCGCTTCGTGCCTTTATCTGTTCGTTGATTGTGGCGGCCACCGCCGGCGCGCAAAGCTCAAGCGTTCCTGCTTCGTTGCAGGCGAGTCTGATTTCCAAAGTAGCGAGTTTTGACCGAAACTTCGCAGCACGGGCCGGCGACAGCGTGCTCATACTCGTCGTGCGCGCCCCGGACAATGCCGAATCAGCGCACGACGCGGCTCAGCTGAAAGCAGGTTTTGCGAACCTCCCCAAGGTGGGGAACCTGCCGCACGAAGAAGTCGTTGTCACCTACAGTAGTGCGGAGGCGCTCGCCGCGCAGGTGCGTGCCAAGCACGCGGCCATTGTGTGCTTCGGTGCTGGCTTTTCGGACGAGATGCCTGCAATTCGCAAACACTTTTCGTCGCTCAGCGTACTTAGCTTTGGCTCGGTTCCCGACTACGTTTCTTCTGGAGTCGTGTTGGGCGTCGACCTGATTTCAGGGCGGCCGAAACTCTTGGTGAACCTGACCCAGGCACGCAAGCAGCAGGTCTCGTTCCCGGCGGCGGTGTTGAATCTAATGAAGGTCTACCGGTGACACTTGGAGCCCAAGGGCTCGCGAATGGTTGAGTCCTACTGCGCCGGCCGATCCTCTTGCTGCGGCGGGCGGGCTCGTCGCTCTCGCTCCTCGACCTATTTCAGTAGGCCTCAGGTGCTCGCTCGTCACACGCCCGCCTCGCGGCAGTCTCGGCCGGCTCGCGACGGAATTCCCCATTCGCGGGCCCTAAGCTCGGGAGGCGGCCGGCCGTCAATACTGACAACCCTTTAGTCGGAGCAAAAAGTGACACAGAAGAAACTGACCGTAACCCTGCTCTTCCTTGCCTGCTCGACCACTCTTGCCGCCTGCGGCAACGAGTCCGAATCCACTGGGAGCACCAGCCAAGCCGTGTGCAACGAGCTGCCCCCTCTGGAGGTCAAGGACACGTATCGCGTCGGGTTTGCGCAGCTGTACGAAGAGAACGGCCCCTGGCGGGACGCCAACACGGCAAGCATGCTTTCCGAGGCGGACGAACGTGGTTATGAGATGTTGTTCGACCCCGGGACGAGGAGCGACCCTGCCGAGCAGGTAGAGCGTATGCAGGCCCTGATCGACGCCAGGGTGGACGCCATCTTCATCGCGCCTCATGACGAGACGGTGCTTGCCCCATCGGTCGTTGCCGCGCGCCGCGCTTGCATCCCAACCTTCATCGTGGACCGCGCGGTCGATCAGGCTGTGGCCATTCCCGGAGAAGACTACGTAGCTTATCTCGGATCCGACTTCCGGCATGAGGGTGAACAGGCAGCAGAATGGTTGATCGACAACACCACGGGCGATCTGGAAATCATCGAGCTGGAGGGCACGATCGGTTCGTCCCCCGGTGTCTTGCGCAAGCAGGGGTTCGATGAACGGATCGAGTCCGAGAGTCGCATGAAGATCCTGGTATCAGAGAGCGCCGACTTCAACGAAGACAAGGGGTACGCGGCGACGAAGCGTCTGATTCAGCAGTACCCGACGGCAAACGTGATCTATTCACACAACGACGCCATGTCCTTCGGGGCGATCACGGCCTTGGAAGAGCTTGGGTTCAAGCCCGGCGAGGACATCACCATCATTTCCGTCGATGGCACGGCGAAAGCCACACAGGACATTCTGGATGGAAAGATTGCCGCAGTGGTGGAGTGCAATCCGAAGTTCGGCCCCATCGCTTTCGACACCATGCTCGCCTACGCGCATGGCGAGTCCGTCCCCCTCAAAGTCTTCAACGTCGACCGCGTCTTCGACACAGACAATGCGGAAAGCTACCTGCCCGAGGCCTTCTAACTCGGACCCGACGCTGAGTTATCGGGTCAGGGGAGCAAGCGGCCTTCAGCGCTCAGTCATCAGCCGGTCGCCCAAGGCCACGAAAGCTCACTCACCTGTGATGATTGTGCTCCCGCGCCGCGACTCGCGCGTGAGCCTCATCGGGCTGAAGTGCTGACTGCTGATCGCTGAAAGCCGCCCCAGTTCGACGAATGTCGGATTGGGGCTGCCACGTTGCCGGCAAGCCGGCTCGCGCGGGACTAGGTCCTACTGCGCCGGCCGATCCTCTTGCTGCGGCGGTCTCGGCCGGCTCGCGCGGAACTTCCCCATTCGCGGGCCCTAACGAGAGGACGCAGGATCTCCGAAAGGGTGGTAGCGTATGGTGGCTGACGTTGCGGCGCTAGCAAGGAAGGTATCGATGGGATACCAATAGCGATCGTCAGTGCACCGGGGGCTTGACTGCCCGACGAGTTAGACGTTCGAATTCTGCTCATGGACGACGACAGGGAGCTGCTAAAAGAGAAAGCCGTACTGCTACTTTCGCGCGAGCGCGAGCTCCTCACGCTGAAGAACGTTGCGAAGCGCTTGCAGCGTTGGTTGTCCATGGCTCAACGGCTTCCCGAGTTCGTGCACGGTACGGCGGACGACAACAAAGTGCTGGACCGTGTATCGCGCGCGCTGATCTCGGCTCTTCAATTTCAGAGTGTCTTGTTCTTCGAGAAAGGCCGACACGGCTTGGTTCGAGTCGGCTCGGAAAGCCACGAGGACGCCGCTTGCTCGGTGCCGTCGGCCACCGAGGCAGAGCAGTTCTTGAGGGCGCAGCCCCGCGGGGCGTGCAACGCTCCCGATGCCCAGACGCAGCCCCTGGCCGACGCCGTCGGGCTGCATCGGTTCCTGTGGCATTCGTTGAGCTTGTCCGACACGGACGAGTTGCTCTTGGTGGCGGGGTACGATTCGGCTACCGCCAGATTTTATCGTGGCTTCACCGCAGAGGATCAGGCTCAATTTCATCACATGGGCGAACAACTGGTGCTCTTGTTGGCCAACCAGCGACTCCTGCACAACTTGGCCGCAGAAAAGCAGCGCCTCGCCGAGTTCAATCGGGAGCTCGAGGCACGAGTGCTGGACCGCACCGAGATGCTGACTTCCGCGAACAACCTGCTGCAAAATACATTGACCGAGCTACAGGACCGAAACCAGCGCATCGCTGCAGATCTCGAGCAGGCGCGGCGCTTTCAGCAGAAGGCGCTGCCTGCTATGCCAGCGCCCGGCCGGTTCGACTTCGCCGTTGCGTTCTTGCCACTCGACGCTGTCGGGGGTGACGTGTACGACGTCTGCGAGCTGGCTCCCGACCACTATCGCCTGTTCATCGCGGACGCTCCCGGCCATGGAGTGCAGGCGGCGATGCGGACGTTGTTGCTGAAGGCAGAGTACGATCGGCTGAAGCTCACGTGCAGCGAGCTGCCAGAGTTGTTCGCCCGCTTCAATCGCCGGCTGCTCGAGCTATTTCCGGAGGGCGAGATGCTATGCACCGCGTGCGCGATCGACGTGCGCGCCGAAGGCCGGCATGTCACGGTCAGCTACGTGAACGCCGCCCACTGCCCTGTCTTGCATTGTAGCGGTGGCATGTGCGAGCAAGTCTACATGCCCAGCTCTTTTTTGGGCCTTAGCGACGGCGCGTGGGCCGACTGTACCCGCTTTCGACTGGAAGGCGGCGACTTATTGTTGCTGGCCACGGACGGCTTGACGGAGCAGGTGAACGAACGACGCGAGATGTTCGAACCCCAGCTCGTGGATGTTGCGGCTACGCCGAGCGGCTCTGCGCTCGGCAAGGTCAGCTCTGTGATGCAGGCGTTTTCCCGCCATCGTGGCACTGTGGCGCTCGGTGATGACTTGACGCTCTTGTGCGTGCGCTTCAGCGGCTGATGCCGACAGCTGCGTCGCTCGATATCGGCACGATTTCGCTCATTTAGGTCTCGACTCGAACCAGGTTGCTCGCAAAGCGACGCACGGCATCGAAGCTGCGTCGCTGCCAAGCCAGGCGCCGGTTGGTCCTAAACGCAACACAATAACGCTCCCCCGTCTCGAGCTTCTTGATGTCGGACAGCCAGGTGACGAGACGCTTGATGGATAGCGAGTTCAGGAAATAGAGGTTTTCGCAGTCGAACACCACTTCCCTGAGACCATGCTGCAAGGCCTCCCGGTGAAGTACCGAGAGGTACGAATCGAGCAACGGAACCGTCGAAGCATCCAGGCTTCCGTTGAGCTTCACTGTCAGGGTGTCGTCACCTGCCTCGGAAAGAATGCTGAAGCCTTCGACTTCGACTCGTTGTAGGGGGGTCATCCTGCTTTACTCCCATATTCTCTGTCGTCCGTGCGGGTCTCCGCCACCAGGGTCACTTCATTGCCATCGACGCAGCAGGTGAGCTGCATGTGACCTTCTGCGCGTATCCGTGCCAGACCCAAGCCCGAGCCTTCGCGTGACGCACTGAACCGGATCATGTCATCGTATACCGCCTCCGGGTCCGGCGCAGCAACCAGTTCCCGAACCAAGGCGCTGAGCTTCGCGACGTTCTCCGCGCTAGCACGATTCTTGGTCGAAACCACGAGGTAGCGCACGGCGTTGCGCATCTCCAATCGCACCTCGACGACACCGCGTCCGTCGCTCGAGTACTTGACGATGTTCTCGAGCAGTTCGTGCGCAGCCATCGTCAGCCGGAACGTGACGTCTGGATCGAGCATTCGTCCGCACAGCTGGTCGAGGTACTCGCGCGTGGTCGACACGAGCCTGAACTCCGGTCGAAAATCTATCGCGATACGGACGGTAGTGCCCAATTCGTCAGTCTGCACTTGGAGTGCTCAGCACCAGCAGGGGATAGGTATAGTTGTGAAAAGCGGGTAGATTGCCGAGCGGCGCGATCTCGCCCCAAGCCATCATGCCGAGCCAAGGCGTTTGGGGGCCGATGACGCGCTGAATCTCTATGTTCTCGCTCAGGGTCTCGCCTTCGCCCAGGAAGGGGGAGGTTCGCGCTCCGCATTCGAAACCGAGGACGGACCAGGGTTCTTTGCCGTTCAGTCGTTGCTTGAGATCTTTGGCCATGGCCAACGCCCCATCCTTCACGGCAGGCACGCTGCGGTGGTGAAACATGATCCGCGTCCCCTCCGGGATCGCTGCCTGGACCACCACGGCATTCCGATCCAGATCGAAGCCGAAGGCGGCTCGGATCACGAAGGCTTGCTGCTTCTTACCGTCCACGTCGAACTCGCGCTCGACACCAACAGCCCAGCTGGACACGTACTCCTGGTCGTAAATCTGCTCGTCCGAGCAGCCAGTCACTTCGCGCCAGACCTCGATCGCCGGCCGCCCATCGAGCTCCAACAGCTTGTTGCCTTCGGCGCGAGTCAGAGTCATTACGACACCCGTGGGGGCCGTACCGTGGGAGACCCCCAGGTCGGCCTCGAACGGACCCGAAAGGCCCAGTGCCGTGACGCTGTGTCCATGCACCTGGTCGCCCCAATATTGAAAGGTCTCGACGATGGGTCCCCACGGCTGTCCCGCACCCGCCCCAACCAGCGGACAGTCGACGATCTCGCGGACTCCAGCGAGCATTTCTTCCACGTCCGCCCCACACAATGGGTCATACAACACGATTAGAACCTTCGGGACATCCGGCAACTGGCTGCGAACGTCTTTGGCCAGGGCGCGACCCTTGGCTCGCGTATCCTCGGCGAGCTCGACTTGCGATGCTTGTGCCACTCGGAGCTCGTCGCCTCCCAGACCCATCACTCCCAGAAAGTATCCTCCCTCGTGCAAACCTTCCTGGAACACCACACCCTGCGACGAGCACCCAAGGATGATGACGTCGGAACCCAAGCGCTCCCGGAGGGTGCCGAGCAACACAGCCTGGTCGTGGTTGACGCTTGCGTAGACGACGACCGCTTTCAGCGGCGTTTGGTCGAACGCTGCGATGAGAGCATCGGCTGCGGCTCTTGCCGTATCAGCGGAACCGGGTTCCGGTGACTCGTAGCACTTCGAGAAGAAATCCATCGCGTCAGCTCCTTGGTGGTCCCCCGGATCCGTTGACAGCACACCGAGGGTTTCGGTGATTACGATTCAAGGAACGGTGAGCGCGCAGCAAACCTAAGGGGTTCCCAGATCGAGGGGGCTGGTTGCTCGCTGCCGCGCGATGCAACTCGTGCTGAGCCCAGACCGAGAATGGGCAGGCTTCTGGCGAGACGGCCGGGGCCCCAGCTGGGGACACAGGACCTACATTCCGCGTGCGGGCGCGGCATGTAGCAAGAGCTCACCGATACTCGCGTTCGAGCCCCACGGGCAGCGCGCGCCCACTCTCGAGGAGGCGTAGGCGGACGTCGAGGCGTGGGCCCCAGGCTGACTCCCCCCGCTTGCGACGCCACCAGCTCAGCGTGAAGAAGGGTTCGGAATCGAGAGCTCTGGCTTGGTCGGTTTCGAGCCACTCGAGCACGGGCTGTAGCTGTACCTTCGGCGCGAGTTCGGTCTGCGCGCTCATGGCAATCGGTTCTCCGCCGCCTCGCTGCCATTGCAGCAGCCAGCGGTATTCGACGACGCTCGGGTCGGTGAGCCCGGCCAGGACTTCCAGGTCGGTGAGGCGAAGCTCGTTTCTTCTGGAAACCCGAGGGTCGTCGAGCGGCGAGGTTCCCCGAAACGCGTGGGCGATCAGCTTGTTGCGTCTGGATAGCAGGCTCAGGGTGATGGACTCGGCGGCTTCGACCTCCTCGTAGTCGCCCGTGCTCACCGCCTCGGCGACTTCCAAGGCACCGAAGTGCGCCAGGATCGCGCCGGCCCAGAAGGTGTCCTTGCGGTCCGCGGCCTGAAAGATGCTGCACGGGTAGCGTGGCTTCCATCGCGCCGGATCGAACACTCGGCCTTCGAAGTTGCCGACTGCGCGCTGGGGCGAGCGCTTCACGGTGGCCCAGTAGGGGTACTGGATGCCGAGCGTCGCGATGCGCTGTTCAATCGATGCCCAGTCGACGGTATACTCGTAGCCTTCCTTGATGGGTTTCGGACCTTTCCCCGTGGCGCCGAGCGCCGTACCGAAGTCGATCAAGTAGTGACGCACGAAGCCCAGCTTCGGCGTGGTACGCAAGAAGACATCCAGCGAGTTCGAATACTTGGCATCGGTGTTGTTCAGCCACGCATAGAACACCCATAGTCCCCGGAGCGAGCGGCGACGCAGGTGATCGATGGTGTCATTCGGGTCATCCGGGCGGGTGCCGTGGAACGGCGCGGGGCCGAGCGGCACTCCGGGGAGTGCGCGGCTGAACATGGCGCGCAACTGTCCTGTCGGGCTCGGGTTGAGTTGGTTCAAGTCTTCCTGCAGGAGCAGATTGGTGAAGGGCACCGTGCGGTTGTAGTCGTCGAGGGTCGTCGCACCCGGGGCAAGCTCGAAGGCCTCGATGTTCACGGTCACCACGTGGTTTTCCGGCACGAAGTACCCGGCGGCGTGCAGGAGCTTGGTGCTGACCACCTCGGCTCCAGAGGCCAGGCCGGGAAAGGCGGGGTGATCGAACTTGACGATCCAGTCTTGACCCCGCGCGTCCTCGACCACGAAGCCTGGGGTCACTCCGCCCGTCTCGCCGACCTTGACCAAGAGGCGACTCGTGGCGGGCGGTGCGTGCCGGTTGGGTCCCCGCCGGATTTCTTGGAGGCTCAGGGGCGCACGTCCGATGCGGTTCTGGAACCAGCTCGAGTCCGGCACTTTGCCGAATGCATTCACGTCCAGAGCGCCGGGACCGGCCAGTTCGCGAGGTAGATAGCTGGCGGGGCTGAGCCCATGCCCCAGCTGGCCCAGCGACGAGTACCAGAAGAGCGGCAGCCAATCGGTGGGGACGATTGGGTCGGGCTCGGTGTGCAGTATTGGAGCCGGTACTCTCTGGAACACGCGGTCGTACGGTGCCCGGGTCCAGTTTGGACGACCGCAGCCAAACAGGGCGAGCGTGCCCAGGGCCAGCCCTGCCCAACGCTGGCTTCGTCGATCAGTCCGGCAGTTCATAGTGTTCGTTCACTCCCAGGCTGGCTTCGAATCCGTCGGGCGAGCGGGCAATGTGCGCGGTGAGTACGAAGACCCCCGGTACTTCGGCGCGCAACCCCACCCCTGGCGCGTAGCGCACCGATTCCTCGAAGAAATCTTCGGGTGAGCGCGCCACGCCTCCGGCATCGATGAAGAGGGCCGCGGAAAGGCCCGCGCCGGTGTCGTCGAAGTCGAAAATGGGGTAGCGATACTCGAGACTCGACCACCAGCCGCTGCGATCGATGAAGCGCCGATCGGTGTAGCCGCGGAGCCCGCTCGATCGGCCCAGCCGGACCAGGCTTCCAAAGGGCACCTCGGCGTCTTGTCCGAGTGGTGTCGTCGTGGCCATGCCCGCGCTGGCGACCAGCACGCGATAGCGGGGCGCCACGGGGAGGAAGTAGGCGAAGCTCATTCCGCTCTTGGCGCCGTTCAGGTGCCGGTCGTTCAAATCCGTCCTGGCATCCAGGGCGAACTCCACGAGGAACCCCCGGTGGGTGCGCCCGGTGAGGTCGCGCTGGTCATAGCTGAATCGAAAGCCGGCCAGCGCGTAGTCGACAGTGTCGTCGAAGCCCGGCGGCGGAACGACGCTGTCGTCGGGCGCTCCCAGGGCGCGCACCCCCGGTTGCGAGCCTGCTTCCAGCCGCTCGCGTGTGTACCCCAGGTGCGCCTCGCTGCCGAACCCCGTCGTGAAGTAGGTGTTGGGTCCTCCCACGTCGAGCTCCAGTCGGGCTCCGGTGGTCTGCGCTTCCAGGGCGCGCTGATCCTCTTCGACGGTGTCCGGCCCGATGCCGTAGTAGCGTTCGTTGTGGTCGACATCGTAGTGCAGTGCCAGGCCCAGCCGTCGTCCGTCGAGGGCCGGGACCTTTTCCGAATAGCCGCCCGACAAGCTCAAATCCGCGTTGGTCTTGATCAGGCCGAACAGTTTCAGCTCCTCGCCCGACCCGAAAAGGTTCGCGTGATTGTACAGGATGCCGCCTCCGATGCCGTCGCGCGTCAGGGCGACGAACACTGGAAGGAGCACGCGCGAGTGATCCGCGTTCGTCACCAGATCTTCGATGCGCCGATCGACCCGGGTCTTTTCAGCGACGACCAGCAGAGGAAACAGCGGCGTCAAGACCAGACGCGTAGCGAGCTCCGGGAGCCTGAGCAGATCCCAGTGTAGAGTGAAGCCCGGATCGCGTTGTCGAAATTCCGGGGACACCAAGGCTCGCTCCTCGACGTCGGGCTTCGGCCGTGGCCTGTCCGGGGAAGGGGGACGTTCCGCTGGCGTGGCGGCGGCCCGAGCGACTTCCAGGCCGAGTGCCGTCGCGGTCGTGAGCCACCACCGCGAAGCGCGCCTCATGGTTTGGGGTCCGTGGCGCCGAGCGCGTCGATCAGACAAGTGTCGAAGGTCTCTCCTTTGAGGTTCACCGCGCGCATGGTCATGCGTCGCTTGCTGACATCGAAGAGCATGTAGTGAGGCTCGGTGCGGACCGTGGCCGAGAAGTGCTGCTTTTCCACCGCGCGAATCGGGGCGCCGGCGGCGCCGGACACGAAGTAGGTCACCCCGCGAATTGGCTTGGTGCGTTCGTAATCGTGATCGTGCCCGGAGATGACGGCTTCCACGCCATACTGGAGCGCCAGCTCCTGAACGGGCCCTTGAACGTACTCGTTCGATCCGTGCGCTCCGGAAGAGTAGGGCGGCATGTGCAAGATGATGATCATCAACATGTCTCGCCGGGCGCCCTCCGCGAGAGCTTTGCGCGCGAAGTAATTTTGTACACAGCCGTTGCGGCACTCGATGCCGTCATCGATGGCGACGACGCGCAGATCCCCCCAGTCTTCATAGTAGTAGGAAAGCGAGTCTGACCAGAGCGTGGTCAAGAAGTATCGGCCGAAATAGTCGCGAGGCGAGCGGTCGTGGTTGCCGATGGCGGGAAATATCGGAGCGCGCGCCATCAAGGGGCCTTCGATGCGGAAGTACAGATCCCATTGTGGCTCTCGGCCGCCGTACTCGACCATGTCCCCCGTATGCACGAAGAAGTCGACGTCTTCCTGCGCCACCGCATCGATGACGGCCTGGTGTACCTCGTGATTGGTTCGGGTGTCCCCAAACGCTGCAAAGCGGAAACTCTTGCCGCGTGTCGCGCCGGCCTTGAAGGCCTCTGGCTGCGTCTCTCCGAGTGGCGAGCGGACCTGATAGGCGATCAGCGTATCCAGTGGCAGATGGTCGAGCCGAGCGACCCAAAAACCATCCTCCTCGGTCGCGCGAATCACTTGGACTCTGTCATCTTCTGGACGGACCAGATGGCGTCGGTTTGCCGTAGTCCAATAGCTGACCTCGGGCGCCGACGTCGTCTTGCCTTTCATCACGACGAGCATGCTGCCCGGCTCGTTCCTGAGGAGATACGGGCCCGCGTCGAAGCCGCTCGGATTGGGCCGCTGCCAGCTCGCGCTGCTGGGGGTTTCCGCGAGTCCCGGTGGTACGCAGGCAGCGAGGCAGAATGCACCAGTGAGGATCCAGCCGACGCACCGTGAATGCATGCCCGAACTGTTAGCCCATCAGGACCCTCGGGCGCAACGGCAGCTCGTATCGGTGCTGGGCGCTCCGGGTCACGTCACCAGCCAGCCCGTACTCCGAGGGCGCTGGCGGGAGCTCGAACGGATCTCCGCATCGTCTTTGGAGCGGCGCGTCAGTTGGAAGCTTACGCATGACGGCGTGGTAGACGATGCTTCGCGCATGACAGCCCACTCAAGGATAATTCCAATGCTCGTCGTGCGAGATGCGGGCCGAGCCATCGAGTTCTATGTTCGGACGCTCGGAGCGACTGTGCTGGCGCGCTACGAGCACGGACCCCGGCGTCATCTCGGTCACGCCGACCTGGTCTGCGGTGAAACCACGTTCTCGTTGACCGAAGAGATCCGCGGTGCGAGCAGCGACGCCCCGCCCACGCTGGGCGGCTCGCCGGTGGTGCTGCAGCTCACAGTGAGCGACGTCGACCAATCGCTCGCCTCGCTGCGCAACGCAGGGGCGACGCTGATTTTTCCCGCGCAAGATCTGCTCGGCGAGCGCATGGCGCGTATTCGCGACCCTTTTGGTCACCTTTGGCTGCTCAGGCAGCAACTCCAACGCCTCTCGCACGAGGAAATCCAGCGCCAGCGGGACACCCTGTTCGCCCAGTTCGCTGCTCGTGCTACCCCCGCGGTTGATCCGCCGGCCCGCCTCGAAGACACCCGCACTCTAAGGGATGAGGATGCCACGCAGCAAGTGCAAAACGAGCCCTCCGCTCCCCGCATTCATCTGGTACTGGGTCCGGTGGGTGCCGGCAAGTCGACTTTTGCGCGCTGTCTCGCGCGCCAACACGCGGCCATGCGCCTGACGTTGGACGAATGGATGGCGCGATTGTTTCGCGCTGATCGACCCGAGACCGGCCTGTCGGAGTGGTACGCCGCCCGGTCGCAGCGCTGTGTCGAGCAGATCTGGACGGTGGCGACGCAGACGCTGGACCTGGGGCGTGCCGTGATCCTGGAGATCGGGCTGCTGCAGCGCGAACAGCGTGTGGCCTTCTACCGTCGCGTGGAGACCCATGGAGCTGCTCTCACCATTCACGCGCTCGATGCTCCTCGCAGCGTGCGGCGAAAGCGGGTGGCCGCGCGCAATCGCGAGCGGGGGCACACTTTCAGCATGCTGGTGCCACCGGAAATCTTCGAACTCGCCAGCGATCTGTGGGAACCGTTGGAGGCAGACGAATGCGCGGATCGAGACGTGCGATTCATCGATAGCGCCGATTGATGCTCGGCACAGTGGCTCTCAGCAATGTCGAGGGGCCGGTCGAGCGCGGCGTTCGAAACATGGCGGCGGGGGATTATCGATGGGTGGGGACCGCCACCGTCACCGGGCGCCGACTCGTGGGTTTCGTCGCCGTCGACCGAGAATCGCGCTCGCTCGTTCCAGCACAAGGGGCGGCCGACGCTGGTCACGACCGAAATGGTCGCGCGTAGCTCCGGAGCCCTGCGAGCGAGTGCCGGGTTTGTGCCATGGTCGTGTGCCACTCCGGCGCCTGGCCGCTGTCGAATGGCCCGTTCTCTCTCGAATAGCTGACCTATGGGTGGCGTTGGCGAGTGGCGTGAAGATTGCTAGCGGCAGGCCATGGACCATGGACAAACGAGAAGGCTGTTGCTGCGTTCGTTTCGCCTGACGCTGCTGGCGTCGCTGGGGTTGCCGACGGCCTGCGGTGGCACGGTGGACAAAAACCACGGTCAGGGCGCTTCCGATGGCTCCGGAGGGCAGGCGAGCGGTGGCGTGGGGTCGGGCGGCGCTCAATCCGTCGACTCGGTGGGCGTCAACGTGGCAGGCATCAATACAGTGGGGAGCTCGGCACCGGTAGCGTCCCCATGGATTCCGGAGCCGCGTTCAGCGCCACGGTGAGCAGCTCCACGAGCGGCAGCGGCGGAATCGGCGGAGGCTCGACCATGGGCTGCACCGAGCCGGTCGAGCGACTGGTGAACGGTGTGCCTTCGGGGTTCGCGACGTGCAAGGAGGGCTACGAAGTGCGAGTGCGCGCAGCGAGCTGCCCCAACTTGTTGCCCGACAAGGGTGAGGGCGGGGCGGCGGGCGCCGGCCTGGACGCCTGCCGGACCGATATCGACTGCCCCGGGGAGCTGGAGTACTGCGTCAACGGTCAGGATGGTGCCGGCTATTGCGTATCGGGTTGCCGAACCGACGGCGATTGCCAGGTCGGGCAGATCTGCCGCTGCGGCGATCCCGTCGGCGTGTGCTCGCGCGCCGAGTGCCAGACCAACGCAGATTGTGGCCCAGATTCCTTGTGCGCGTCGCTCATCAATTCGAGCTGTCTCGTGAATTACGAGTATGCTTGCTTGAGCTCCCTCGACGAGTGCAGGCATTCCGCCGATTGCGCAGGGGAGAGCGGCAAGAGTACTTGCGTGATTGGCGACGGGCGGCGGC
This sequence comes from uncultured delta proteobacterium, assembly GCA_963809955.1. GTDB lineage: Bacteria > Myxococcota_A > Polyangia > Polyangiales > Polyangiaceae > JAICQQ01. Next base: position 309,355 of record CAWELQ010000017.1, on the reverse strand, counting down.
AATGCGCGGCCGTCGCGGTTTGCGGGCGCCCGTTTCTGGTCGACGCCGCTCACCGGCAAGCGGAGGTCGTCGGGCGAAGCGATTGGGCCAACGCAACCCTTGCACCCGACTGTTCCGCTCTCACGCCTGGCGAGCGATCCCTGCTGGCCGAGCACTGGCGACAGATTGGCGCGATGGAACATGCCTCGATTGCCGCCTTCGCGCGCTTCCAGCTGCAACTTCTGGCCCTGGGTGCGCCGGCGGAGCTCGTCGAGCAGACGAACCGGGCTCTCGTGGACGAGACACGGCACGCGCGCCTGGCGTTCGGCCTGGCCGGCGCTTATGCGGGGCGAGCGGTCGGTCCCGGGCCGCTTCGAACCCACGACGCACTCGACGACGATTCACTCGGCACATTGCTCGAGACCACGCTGCTGGAGGGGTGCCTGGGAGAGACGCTGGCTACGCTGGAGGCGTCGCTCGCTCGCGACCGCTGCCGCGATGGGGCCGTGCGCGCGGTGCTCGCCGGGATCGCGGGCGACGAAGCTCGCCACGCCGAGCTGGCCTGGCGCTTTCTGGCCTACTGCCTGGAGACTTTTCCCCAGCTGGCCGAGGTGGTGGAGGGGTGCTTGCAGCGTATGGACGTCTCGCCAGACTCGGGTTCGAGCGAGTCGGCGGCGACCCCGGCGTCGGCGCTCGGTGAGTACGGGGTGCTGAGCAGCGCCGAACGCGCGAGCTTGCGCGTCCAGGTGATCGACGAGGTGGTCGCGCCTATGGATTGGTCACATTTCATTGCAAAGTTTCGGTGGACGTGATCAAAGCTCTGGGTGGCCCAATCATCTGACCCGGCGATCGACGGTGTTGAATTGGAGTTCGAAGGCGCGGAATTTGGCGACAAGCGGCTAGCGACGCGTGTGGAAGGCTTGGCCGGCGCGATGGCAAGGGAGCCGTCCGCCAGCTTTCCGCAGGCATTGTCAGCTGCAGAGTTGGAAGCAGCGTATTAGGGTTCAGCACAATCGCAGACTGGAAAATGGCCATTTGCGCGAGGTGGCAGAGGCCACCGATATTCGTGCTGAACGAGAGGTGGCGTTATCGAAGCGGGTAGGAAAAGCGGGGCCAAAACAACGCAAGATTCATCCGGCACGCAAGAGTCGCACGGCACAGCTCGCCATCGCCGCCACTCGAGTGCGTCTCCTTAGCAATCCCCGTGCGGCAGCTTCTTCGCGAGAGACGCTCGAGCTGAACGTTGTACGAGTGTGGGAACCCGAGCCGCCTGAGGGTGAGGCCCCGGTCGATTGGCTCTTGTACACGAGTGAACCAGTCGACGAGGAGGAGCAACTGCTTCGAGTTGTGGACTGGTATCGAGCACGCTGGACGATCGAGGAGTACTTCAAAGCGCTCAAGACCGGATGCGCGCTCGAGAAGCGACAGTTGGGAGACCTGCATGCTCTGACAAACGCCACGGCGCTGCTACTGCCCATCGCTTGGAAGCTTTTGCTGCTGAAGAGTGAGATTCGGACTCGGCCCTTGGCACCTGCGACAACGATACTCGAAGCCGATGAGCTGGAAGTACTGAGGCTAATAGCGCGCCAGCCGCTCCCTGAGACGTCTGCTGTCCAGGAAGTCGTGCTCGCGATAGCTGGTCTTGGTGGTCACCTCAAGCATAATGGAGCACCAGGCTGGCAAACCCTTGCTCGAGGGTACGATCGCTTGTGTGCCACTCTGGAGGGCTACAAACTCCGGCGCGCGATGGAATGCGGTTAGCTGTCAGCGCCGCGACAGCCCGTACAAACGACCACCGAGAGCGCCCAAGTCGGCGACGACGGCCTGCGCGAGCTCGTGGTTGATGTAGCCCCAGGCAGCAGCCAGCTGCAATGAGGCTTGCGATTCATAGAGCTCTCCCAGTGCGCGACGGAAGCTCTGCCGAGCATTGCCGGCTTTGACCCCAAAGGCCTCGGAGACATTGAGACCGGTACTATTCAGAGAACGTCTGAGCTGCTTGCTCAGATCCTGGTCCTTGCGTTCGATAGCGTCGATCAGGGGCCGAGCGCGCTGAATGATGTTGATGACTTGGTCGAGAAGCTGTTGGCGAAGTGTCGTGTTCATGCCCTCCACTGGCGCAGCTTATGTGACACCTCCCCGTTGCCCCGCGCGATCGTCGACCGCCTACCATCGCTAGTGACGCCGCATCCCGCTTGCACCGCCCTTGGAGGTGGCGCAGAAGGTGCGCCGAACGGGTGTGAACACGACATGTAGCCAGCTTCGAGGGCGGCACCAGCGTCAGTGACAGCACGCCGCTTCAGAAGTAGCAGACCGTATCTGCCGCAGCCGCGGTTGCCGCAGCCGCAGTTGCCGCAGCCGCAGTTGCCGCAGCCGTCGCTGCTGCTGTCGTCGTTGCGGTCGCAGCCACAGCCGCTGATGCCGAACCTGAGGCTCACACCCATACTGCAACTTCACCGCAACTCCGCGATCAATGGTCAGGGTCGCGCCCTGCTTGCGCGAGCTTTTGGCCCGGCCGCCCCGGCGCACCCGGGAAAGCGAATCGGGGCGGTCGATGGGTACTGTCGCATGAGACGTGGTGGCGGTGGCACCTCGCGCAAAGCCAAAGAAAAAGGCACGAAGCGGGGGTGGGCTGTACTCCTCGACGCGCCCGACCCCGAACCGATCGAGAGCTCGATTCGCTAGCGCGAGTGGCAGCGGACGTGGCTATCCGCGATAAGGTTCGCTGCCCGGTGCACGGTAGCGGTCGAGGGGGCTCCGCTGAGCATCACTGCCGTAGTAACGGCCGCTCTGTACCGGCTCGCCGAAGAGCAGGAACAGGGGCGCGCGAGCTCCCGCCGCCGGGGGCTGCATGCCGAGCTCGGCGGGTGGCTTGCCGCGCGACTGGGCGTGGCCCCGGGTCATGTCCGTTTCGATGAAGCCTGGTGTGCAGGCGTTGACGCGCAAATGGGGATGCTCGCGCGCCAACAAGAGCGTGTAGCTATTGGCACAAGCCTTGGAAAGGCCGTAGGCGTTGCCATCGCCGAGGCCCCGCGAGGCGAACGCCTCCTTGTCGCCGTCGATGGCGAGGCACTCTTCTAGGAACGTCGCGAGACGCGGCCACTCGATGCCAGGGTCGGTGAGGAACCGTTGGCGCTCCGGGCTGCAGGTGGCGACGAAGTTGGGGCCCGCCGCCGAGGTGACGTTCACGATTCGCCCCCGCCCTGGGTCGAGCAGGGGCAAGAAGGCCTCCGAGACACGTCGGACCCCGAACGTGTTCACCTCGAGCACCTCGGCCAGACTGGCCGAAGAAGCTCCGATGCCGGCATTGTTCACCAGCCCGTAGAGCGGAGGAGGGGGCGCGCCGAACGCGCGCGCAACCTGCTTTGCCGCGTCGTTCACCGATGCATCGCTCGAGACATCGAGCTCGAGCACCTCGAGACGACTCTCCCAGCCGGCGTGATCGCCGAGCAGCCGATCGCGCGCTGCGCGCCCTCGCTCCGCATCCCGCGACCCCAAGAGCACGAAGGTATCGTCATGTTCCGAGAGAACGGCCGTGACGATTGCCAGCCCGATTCCTTTGTTTCCGCCGGTTACGAGTACTCGTCGCATGTGATGATTCCCTCGTTCTGCTCTATCACGGATCCCGAGCCGGCGGGTCGAGTTCCCCATTCGTGCGCCGGTCCGGCCCCCTGCTCGAAAGCGCCGCTCGAGTGGGGCAGTATGCCCTGGAAGTGTCGTGAAAAGCTGTCAGTCTGATCGGCATGAGTCTTCGCAAGTTCATGACGTCGCGAGGGGAAGCGACGCTGCGCCTGGTAGAGCCGGGCGACATTCCGGCGCTGATCAAACTGAACAAGCTCTGCTTTCCCGCCATGGTCGAGCAGAACGTGGTGTGGAGCCGCGCGCAGTTGCAGAACCACCTGCGCCTATTCCCCGACGGGCAGATCTTGGTCGAATTGGGGGGCGAGGTGGTCGGCGCGATCGCCAGTCTGATCGTGCACATGGGGACCGACCCTTACCGCCAGCATACGTACGCAGGGGTTACCGACGGCGGGTATTTTCACAATCACGACCCGCAGGGGGATACGCTGTACGGCGCGGATGTGTACGTACATCCGGGCTGCCGGGGCCTCGGGCTCGGGCACGAGCTCTACCAAGCGCGTCGTGAGCTGTGCGTTCGGCTCGGTCTCAGGCGCATCCTCGCCGGCGGACGCATGCACGGCTACGCAGACCACGCGGAAAGGCTGACCGCCGAACAATACGTGGAGGCCGTGGAGGCCGGCAAGCTGAAGGACATGGTGCTCGGTTTTCAGCTGCGCGAGGGCTTCGTAGTACGCGGTGTGTTGCGCAATTACATCCGTGACCCGCTCAGTCGCAATGCGGCGACGCTCATCGAGTGGAGCAATCCGCACTACAAGCCCCTCGACGATCGCCAGCGCAAGGTGCGCGTGGCCGCCGTGCAGTACAAGGTGCGGCGCATTCGCGACTTTCAGGAGTTCGCTGAACAGATCGAGTACTTCGTCGAGACGGCTTTCGACTACCGCGCCGATTTCGTGTTGTTCCCGGAGTTCAATACCGTACAGTTGCTCTCTCAGGAGACGATGCGCAATCTGCCTGCGCTCGAAGGCATCGCAAAGCTTGCGGATCTGACCGACGACGTGCTCGGCCTATACAAGCGCCTGGCGAAGACCTACGGAGTTCACATCGTCGGCGGATCGCACCCGATGCGTCAGGACGGAAAGCTCATCAACACCTGCCCCCTGGTGCTGCCAGACGGGCGCGTCATGTTACAGCCCAAGCTGCACATCACTCCTTCGGAGAAGCGCTACTGGGGCATCGAAGGCGGCAATCAACTTTCGGTGTTTCCCACCGCCAAGGCCAAAGTCGGCATCTTGATCTGTTACGACTCGGAGTTTCCCGAGGCTGCTCGCTACCTGGCCGATCAGGGGGTGGAGATCCTGTTCGTGCCTTACTGCACCGACGACCGGCAGGGCTATTGCCGGGTCCGCTATTGCTGTCAGGCACGAGCGATTGAAAACCAGATCTACGTGGCCACGGCGGGTATCGTCGGCAATCTGCCCAGCGTGGCGGCAATGGACATCCACTACGGTCGCGCCGCGGTCTACAGTCCTGCCGATTTCGAGTTTGCCCGCGATGGAATCCAGGCTGAAGCGGACAGCAACGTGGAAATGCTGCTCGTGAGTGACCTGGATATCAATGACCTGTACCGCAGCCGTTCTGCCGGCAGCGTTCGCCCGCGCCTCGATCGCCGGCCGGATCTGTTCGAGTACCGCGCGAAGTTCGCCGCCCCGCCCGAGCAGGTCGAGCACGAGGAGCCCTTCGATCCGATGAACACCGAGGACGAATGAGCGGACGCAGCTCTGTTGCAGGATAGCCGGGCTCCGGGAATCTCTGCTCGAGGGCGACGCGCTCGAACGCGTCGCCGGGGTGCCGTTCCCGATCGTTGTTCGCGGAGCTACTCGGACCAGGTTCCCGCGCCGACGTCGAGCGTCCAGTGGGCGAGGTACCTGGGCAGCGAGATCTTGGAGCCGTCGAAGACGAGTGGCTGAAACACGTAGGTCGCCAGGTAGTTGTGCCGGCCAGGCGCAGTGGTGTCCTGGGTGCCGTCCCAGTGGTCGCCCCAATAGACGTAGACGGTTCCCTGGCAACCTTCCACGGGCTGAACCCAGGTGCTTTGCGAAAGCCAGGTACGTTCGTCCGAGATGTTGTCGTTCGGATCAGCGACGGGCGCGAGGTAGCCCTGGTAGGTCCAAGGCCCCGTGATGGAGGGCGCGGTCGAGTAGAAGTTGTTGTTGGCGCGCCAGCCCGTCTTGTAGCTGCCGATCCAGTAGTAGGTGCCGTCGGCCTTGAACACGGTGGGCGACTCTGCGCCGCCCGAGTCGCCGTTGGTTGCGGAAAACGATTGGTCGGACACCCAGCTGTGGCAATCGCTCGAAAGCGTGTAGACGTGCCCGCTTTCGGTGAGCATGTAAGCGCCGCTCTCGTCCGCGTACGCGCTCATGTCGCTGTGCGCGGCGATCTGCCCGCCCGAGTTCGTGAGCGGGCCCTGGTACTGGTACGTAGCGTTGACGGTCGCCGACGTCGCGTACACGATTTCCTTGTCGGTTTGATAGTCGGCCGAAGCGGCGTGAGCAAAAAGGACGAACTCCCCCGTGTCGGGACACTGGATGATGTGGGGGCGCTCACCTTTGCGGTTGGGCCCAAGCTCACCACTCGGTTGTTGGGGCAGTATGATGCCCTCGTTCTTCCAGATCGCGAGGTCCTGGGACGAATACATGGAAAACCCGCGGAAGTCGTTGTCCGTCTCCGTGCTCGAAAAGTATTCGCCGTGCAGATAGTACGTATCGCCCACCCTGATGATGCCTCCTCCGTGTGCGTTCACCCGCTCGCCGTCGGTGTCCATGAATGCGATCCCGGTCGCCAGCTCGCCGTCGAAGGAGCCGACGGGGCCGGAGCAAGAGCTCGTCGTTCCGCCCGCCGCGCTGGTACCGCCGTTGCCTGAGCTCACGCTGCCCGTGCTGGCCGTCGCGCCTCCGCTCGAGCTGGTGTTCGTCGTGGTAGTTTCGGTCGATGTATTCGTCGCCCCCGTCGGGCTCGAGCTGGTGGCATTGCCCGTGCTGGCGGAGGGTGCCCCGCCAACGCTGTCGAGTGTGGCGGCACTCCCTCCTGAGCCAGTTACGGCGGAAGTGCTGCTGGTCCGGGCGCCCCCGACACCCTGTCCGCCGCCTGAAGCCTGCGCAGCCGTCGTGCCGGTCTCACTGCCACTGCTCGAGGTCGCGTTCGCGTCGGAGCCAGGGGAACCGTTGCTCGAACATGCAATCACCAGCGAGCCCAGGGCGAAGCGAAGCGGAAGGCGCATGAAGTGTGTTGTGGATCCAAGCAGAGCGATTGGCACGCGAATTTGGATCCACACGGATCTCCCGGCTGATTCGGCCAGGAGCGGAGCGTTGGGGGGCCATACACTCACGCCTCGCTCAGCGGCTCCGGAGCGCGGGTACGTAGATCTCGGGGGTGTCACGCCGCCACCAGTGGCCGGTCGCGTCGCGCTCCAGAGCGGATGTGAAGTGATAGTCGTAGATGACAGCGCGCACGCTGCGCGGCGGTGCCTCTGGAAAGGGATTCTTCGACAACAATTGGAGAACCTCGGGCTGCCCTTCGAGTAGGCGCTCCATCAGTCGGATGAGCCACGGGTTTTGCCTGTAGCTGCCCAGAGCCGCGAACCACATTTGCCAGTCGAGCCGCGGCATGTGACCGAAGAGCACGGGCGGGGCCCGATCGAGCGGCCCGGGCTTGTAGAAAAACTCGTAGCTTTGCCAGTGAGCCCCATCGCGACTGCCTTCGAGGATGATTTCGCGACGCCGTTTGGTCATCACGGCGAATAGGCCGTAGCTGTTGAACATCTCCAGACCGCTGACGTCGCTGAGCCAGCGTTGGGTCAGAACGCGCGCGGAGCGCGACAGCCCGGAGACGAAGGTGAGCCCGGAAGCGAGCAAGAAGCACACCGCGAGCGACTCGATCGCGCGGCACCGCCAGGCGGCCCACATGCGCTGCGCATGACGCCGCCACCCGTGCCTCTCGCCCTGTTGGAAGAGCGCCAGCGCGTGGCCGGCGCATGTCAGGGCGATGCCGAGACACAGGAAGATTCGCACGGGGTGGGAGCCCGGGACGATCAGCGTCCAGGTGAGCACCAACAGCGCCGCGCTGGCCGTGCCCGAGGTGGCGGCGACCCGTTCGAGTCGCCTTCTCTTGGGGTGCTTGCGTGGTTCGGCTGGGCGCGCTGCGCCCGGGATCACTCGGGCGAGCCAAGCGTCGTCGAGCAAAGGTACGCACAAGGCGCACGCCAGAAGATTGAAGAAGCCGTAGTTGCCGCTGAGCATGATCAACAGCATCAGTGCGGCGATGCCCGCCGCCGCGGTTCTGCGCGCCACCCTGAGTGGGACCAGCATGACCAGCGGCAGCCCGAGCTCGATTGCGAACATCGCGAGCGCGCTCAGCTCGTGAAACCAAACGGGAAGATGCGATGCAAAGTACGCCAGCGGGTTCGGAAGCGGCTGGGTTTCGTAGTGGTAGGTAAGGGCGGTCAAATGGCGCCAGCTGGGATCGCCGGAGGCGAGCTTGGCCCAGCCGGAGAGAAACACGAGCTTTGCCAGGAGCGCGTAGAGCACCCAGCGGGCGAGCGGTGGCGGGTCCTCGGCGTTCCTGGGACGATGCCAGAGCACCCAGGGGCTCGCGAGCAGTGAGGCAAAGCCGGTCTCGATGAGCAAACTGTCCCACTGAAAGCGTGTGAACGGGCCGCCCACGTTGGCGAGCGACACGTAAGTGAGCGTACAGGCGAGCAAGGACGGCAGCGGAATCCACCCGACCAGGACGAGTAGCGAGGCGAGCAGACCGAAGCTGGCCGCGGCGTTCAAGAGCGCGTCGCTCGCGTCCCACCACGCCAAGCTGGGGAAAAGCCACGCAGCATCGCTGCCGTGGGCCTGCCGGAGCTGCGCCAGCTGCTCCGCTACCGGCACCAACCCATGCTGGCCGACCAGGCCCGTTAGTTGAGACCGGAGCGACCAGAACGCAATCAGGAAGACCGCTCCCAAGCAGCGCCCGAAAAGCCAGTTCGAGAGCGCGTAGCCAGTGGCTGTTCTGTTCACGGTTGCGGCGTTCCGTGCCATGCGCCATCGCTCCAACACCTGCGGCTAGCAGGCTTCGCTCGCCGCGGCCACTCGTTCCGTTTGCCGGGCTCTATCCGACCGTTCGGGTGGCAAGCTTCCGTGCGTCTAGCGCTGCTTCGCACCCCCCGGCGCGGCAGTAGCGGGCCGAAGCTCGAGTGACCTGACTCTCAGCGCTGCCTGTCGCGCTCTTCCAGACGTCGCAACAGCTCGTAAGCCCAGGCCTCGCCTTCCTCGAGCTTGCTCACGACCTTCTGCTCGTAAGGGGGGTTCATCATCCACATGAGGGCCGTGACCGTGCCGCGCGCGAGCGCCGAGCGGACCACGAGAGCGCTGCCGTAGATCCAGCGCTCGTAGGCGTCCGCTTCTTCTTTGAGGGACGAGACCATGAGCTTGCGCTGGCGCGCGGTCAGCCCCGCGTTCGAGGCGTTCACCAGGAGCACGAAGCGTTGCCGGCGCGCGAAGAGCTCGCGGGTGCGTGCGAATAGGCAGGGGATTGCGGCGTCGTCGATCTGTTCGGGAAACGTGACTCGGCAGAGCGGAAAGCGACTGGCATCGAAATGGATCTGCCGTCCTCGGTACGCGTCGTCGTTGCTATCTGGCGTCGCGGCGAAGGTGGCTGGATGGGGAGAACTGTTCGGGGTCACGGCTACACCTTCGAGAACGACCATTCGGCGGGAAACTTCATGCCTCGCTCCGCAGGAGACCACCACAGAATAGCCAGATGGGTCAGCCGGGCCTCGACGCCTAGCCCAGGCCGGTCGGTAACGGGGTCGGATTTTCCGCCAGAACCGGCGATTCACTCGCGCATCTTCTCCGCATCGGCCGCCCCATCACGCCCCAGGCGCGGCCAAATCCTGCCAAATTGGGTCAAGAGTCAACGGAGGGACCACCCTGAGCCGTCAGCACTCGAGAAAGTCGTAGCGACCTCGCTGGATCAGCAGGTAGCGGGCACGGGTCGACCCGGTGTTCACCAGTCGGTGCGGAGCATCGCTTCGAACCTCCACCACTTCGCCGAGCGCAAGGCTTCGGGTTTCGCTGGGGTCTCGCTGTTCCAGGTGTAGCCCGGGCTCCAAAGCAACCACATGTTCGGTGAGCTCGCTGTGGCGGTGCCACTTGGAGCGCTCGCCCTTCTGGAGCGGAACGACACGCACGCGAGCGTCCGCTTGGTCGAGCAAGAAGTCCGCTAATTCACGATCGCGAAACATGGGCAACAGCCAATTGTTCGAGAAGCACACTGCGATTTGACGGGTTTTCGGCCCTCACTGAAAGGGTGCCCGAAAACCCCGACGGAGAATCACGCTCGGTCATTTTAGAAGTGCTGGGTCAACTGCAACAAGCTCGCGGTCGAGCTCACGTGTGCGTCGAACGTGAGGGTGTCGGTCTGGGGTTCCCCGCTTTTCCACCAGGCGAAGGCTACCAGCAGCACTCCCACGCTCTGGGCCGCACCCAGCGCGGTGAACGAGAGGGCGACTTTGAGATCATCACGCACCGGGCGATGTCGGAGGGCGACGAAGGGGCCTGCTAGCGGAATGTACAGATCGTACCAGGGAGCGCGCGTGGACGGCAGCGCGCAGGTCGACGAGGCTGGGTCGTTCCAGCACAGCAGCAGCGCCGCCGAGGCGAGCGTTGCGCTCAGGGTGTAGCCCTCTGCAAACAGCAGTCCCCCCGCGATACCCAGGCGCTCTGCCTGTGGTTCCGAGGATGGGAGGGCGACGTCGGTGCGCACGGGTTTCGAAGCTCTCGCCGGTCGTGCCTCCCCTGGGTCGGTCGCTTCGGGCGGTTGGGTTTCGCCGGCTGCGGGAGTGACGGACAGGAGTAGGAACGCGGCCGGCCGCAAGGACCACCGCCCTGCTCGCGCGGCTTTCTGCCAGATTGATTGCCACCATAGGACCATGAGCTGGCTCGTGGAACTAAAGCACCGAACAGGTTGCCAACTGCACCGACACCGCCGAAAGACGGCCCCAGGTAGCAGCGAGGGTCCGTTGCGGCGCACGCTGCCCCATAGATCCTCTACTTCGTCGATTGCTCGCGACATACACCCTGTTGTCGCTCCTAGCTACCCCGGTCGATATTGCAGGCGCAAGCTCCCGCTGGGGCGATCCTCTCCAGCGAGGTGCTTTTGTCTGCGGCGCATTCGACTACAGGCTTAGGGCCCCCTCACCGCCGCGCGGCCCAGGGCTGGCACCGAGTTTGCAGCCGGGGCATCGTGCATACTCCAGCGACGTGCTCGGCGACCTACCGAACCGGCTGGCAGGCGGTCCGTCTCGAGAAGGGGCAGCGCCGTGTCTAGTCGCGCCTTGGTGGATCACTGGTGGGAGCGCCTCAGGGTCAGCTGGTGGTTCGTCCCTTCCGCTTTCGTGGCTTTTGCCATCGCCCTCTCTTTTGGCAGTCAAGTCTTGGACGAGCGCCTGGGTAGCCAGCTGACGCCGGCCTGGGCGCAGTTTCGCGGCAGCATCGATGGAGCGCGTAGCATCCTTTCGGTGATCGCCGCGTCCATGATGACCTTCAGCGGGCTGGTGTTTTCCGTGACGGTGCTCGTGCTGCAGTTGGCGAGCACGCAGTTTTCGCCCCGTGTGTTGCGCACGTTTCTGGCCGACCGCCGCAGCCAGGCGTTCCTTGGTCTCTTCGTGGGTACCTTCGTGTATGCCCTGCTGGGGCTGGCAAACATCAAGTCGATCGATAACGATCGCATTACGTCGATTCCGGTCTGGTTGGGCATCCTGCTGGCCTTGGGCTCGGTCGTCGGCCTCATCGCCTACGTGAACCACGTGGTGCAATCCATTCGAGTGAGCGTCATCATTCGTCGTTTGGGCGACGAGGCCCGCGCGACCATCGAGCAACTGTACCCCGACAGCATAGGCGCTGAAACGAGCGAATCGGATGCAGCGGTGCCAGCCGCTTCACCCTCGTTGGTCTTGCCCTATCGAGGCGTTTCTGGTGTCGTCGAGCGCGTCGACGAGCGGGCCTTGTTCGAACAGGCAGAGCAGGCCGACGTGGCGATTACAATGACGTGCGAGGTGGGGGACTTCGTCGGGTATTCCAGTCCCCTGTTCCTGATCGCGGGTGATGCCGCGCAGCTGAACGAACAAGCTGTTTACGCGTCGGTACGCATTGGTCGCGAGCGCAGCGTTACCCAAGATACGGCATTTGCCTTTCGTGAGCTCATCGATATCGCAGAGCGAGCGCTGTCGCCGAGTCTCAACGACCCGACCACCGCCGTGCAGGTCATCGACCAGCTGCAGGACTTGTTGATGCGCTTGGCTCGCCGACGCTTTCCCAGTCCGGTCAGGCGCTCGCAGGAAGGGCATGTCAGGTTGGTGTTGCCGCGGCCCGACTGGGCGGCTTACCTGCGACTGGCTCTCGACGAGATCCGCCACTACGGGCGAGGCTCGCTTCAGGTGACGCGACGCCTCCGAGCGCTGGTCGATGACCTGGAGCATGTCGTGCCTGCCTTTCGACGGCACGAGTTAGCGCGCCAGCGGCGCCTGCTCGATGAAAGTGTGCGGCGAGGGTTCGACTCGGCGGTCGTGCGCCGCGTGGCGGGCGATCCCTCCAAGCAGGGGCATGGTTCACTCACCGGCGGCTCTGTGGACGTGTCCGCCGAGGCCTCGGATGCCACCACCTGAATGCGCGACTGCCCCGTCGTTTGGAGTCATTCATTCCCGAATCGGCGGCCGTTCGGGCCGTGTGCTAGCGCTTCAGATTCTGCACGAACAGGACCACGCCGGCGGTGCACAAGATCAGCCCAATGATGCGCATCAGCAGGGCCTTGTGCTTGAACAGGCCGGATCGTCCCAGCCTGCTGACGACCAAAACGATCAGGACGAGCCAGCTGAAGCTGCCCAGCGCGACGCCGCACCCGAACTCGAGGCCTTGTACCAGGCCTCCCACGAGCCAACCCGCACTGAACAGTGACGTGACGGCGAGCGTCCAGGTGGCGAACAACGTCGGGTTGAGGGCGGTCGTGAGCACACCGGCTCTCAAACTAGAGACCCGCCGTTCGCTGTCGAGCGAGTCGAAGAGCCCGGGTCGTAGAATCAAGAGCAGACCTACGGAGAACACCACCAGGGCACCCAGGGTGCGCGTGGTACGAACCAGGCTGTCCGAGTAGGCGAGCAGCTGGGGCACGAAGCTTCCCAGGCTGGCCGCAATGACCCCTTCGACGAGGCTGCCCCCCAGGGCGCTCAGCGTTGCGGACTCGCGCTTGCCGCTCAAGGCGCGCTCCAGGACCAAAGCCGAAAGTGGGCCGGTCATGGGAAGTGTCCCAATCAAGGCGATGGCGTAACCGAGCAACCACAAGAGCACGGCGCCACCATGCAAGAAGCAGCGGAACCATGGCAACAGCCAACGCGTGCCCCCCGCGGGGTTTCATGCGTTTTTCGACCGAGTGCAGTTGGTCTGCATGCGCCGGCGCCGTGCCCGCACAACAGGCTGGCCTCCGAAGGGCTGCTGGGTGCTCTCGGCATGTTGAACATCGAGGCGCTGGTCAAGCGCCGACGAAAGCGACCGCGACCGCCGGGTGAGGGTTGGTCAGGGCCTTTTTGCCCGGCTCCACCAGCGCGAGTGCGGGAGCACGCCGTCTACCTCGAACGACTCGCCGGGGTAGGGCTGAGCCAGGCGCACGTCGTCGTGCTCGTTGGCAAGGGCGCGCAGGCGCACGATGGGTTCCATCCAAGCATGCAGGGCCAACTGGAAGGTGCCCCAGTGCACTGGGAGCAGCACGCGAGCCCGCAGATCTCGGTGAACCTCGAGGGTGTTTTTCGGACCCAGGTGAATGTCCTTCCAAAGAGCGTCGTAGGCTCCCGCTTCGACTAGCGAAGCATCGAATGGTCCGAAGCGCTTCCCAATTTCCTTGAAGACCGGCGAGTATCCCGTGTCGCCGCTGTAGAACACGCGATGCTGGCCGCCCACAATCGTCCAGGAACACCATTCGGTGCTGTTGCGATCGGTGAGCCCTCTGCCGGAGAAGTGGCGCGCCGGAGTTGCGGTGAACTCGAGCCCCGCGTAGCTCCCGCTTTCCCACCAATCGAGTTCGACGATCTTGCTTTCATCGATGCCCCAGCCCGAAAGGTGTGCGCCGACTCCCAGCGGCACGAAAAACTTTTGCGTCACCCGATCGAGCTCCAGGATGCTTTTGCGGTCCAGGTGGTCATAGTGGTCGTGCGAGATCACCACCACGTCGATGGTGGGCAAACCGGACAGCGGCAGCGGAGGCGGGAAGAAGCGCTTGGGGCCCAGCCACCTCGAGGGCGAAGCTCGCTCGGAGAATACGGGGTCCGTGAGCACCCTCTGCCCATCGATCTCGATGAGGACCGTCGAATGTCCCAGCCAGGTCAGACGCAGGCGCGAGACCGGGCTGTTGTCGAACCGCGCCGGGTCGACAGCAGGAAACGCCAATGCATCCCGAGGTGTTCGCTCGGCCCGTTCGAATAGCCAGCGCCGCATCAGGGTCCAGTTGCTTCCCGTCATCAGAGTCGTGGGCTGGGTATTCACGAATACCCCGTTTTCGTAGTGCTTGGAGCTTTGCATTCGTGACAGGCGCTCACCCTCGGCGCGGCTGCCGAAGGCTCGACCCCAGTCCGTGCTGTAGAAGCCCAACGCCGCCGCGCCCAGTGCCAGGGCCAGGCCAAGCTTGAGCGTGGTGCGTAGCAGACTCGGCCGGTTCTCGTTGTTCAAGGCTCGGCTCCCGAGCACACGACGGGCCAGTGCCCGTCAATCCTACCGGACGCACTCCGAAGAGCGCGAGGCTCGCCAAGCCTGCCAGTGGTGGCCTTGCACTGAAACGATTCGGCGCGGGGTGTCATGGGCGGACGTGACTCCGGGGGGGCCGTCGATTGCGACTTGCTCGACGCAGGTCTACTCTGGGGCGCGACATGATTTTGCGGAAGCTGCTCGTCATCTTGCTGGCGCTCGTCGGCCTCGGAGCTTGCGACTCCACGCCAAAGTCCGCGCGTGACACCAGCCACACGGGCACCACTGGGAGCATCCACCCAGATCCCGCCGACGTGGGCCGTAGCGAGCGAGGGTCGAGGGCGCCGCGCCCGGCACGCGAGCTGACCTGGGATTTCCCGCACAGTGCCGTTGGCAAGATGAGCGTTGTCGTCAGCGTGCCCGAGACCACGCCGAGTGAGCGTTTGCCGGTCCTGATAGCGCTGCACGGGCGGGGCGAAGCCTTCAAGGGCCCGGTGCGTGGAGCTCGCGGTTGGCTGGATGACTACGATCTGCCTCGGGCTCTCCGGCGCCTCGCCGAACCGCCGCTCACGGCAGACGACTTTTTGAACAGCGTCGACCCGAAGCGTTTGAAGAAGCTCAACGCCAGACTGGCCCGGGATCCATACCGGGGGCTCATCGTCGTCTGTCCGTATACGCCGGACATCCTGGCTGGCAAGCGAGCCTTCCGCGCCGCCCGGCCGCTGTCCGAGTTCATCGTCGACACTTTGCTTCCCAGGGTATTTGCCGAAACGCCGGCCGCGCGGGCGCAGGTGGGCATCGATGGGGTCAGCCTCGGAGGGCGCGCGGCGCTTCTGGTGGGCTTCGAGCGTCCCGAGGCCTTCGGGGTGGTGGGGGCTCTGCAAGCAGCCATCGATGCTGCCGAGATTCCGCCCCTCGTCGAGCGTGCCCGGGGCGCCCTTGTCAAGAATCCGAAGCTCGAACTGCGACTTTTGACGAGCGATCAAGACTACTTCAAGCGTGAAATTCTCGGCCTGTCTCGGGCACTGGACGACGCATCGGTGAAACACGTGCTGACGGTCGTGCCCGGCGATCATAGCTACGAGTTCAACCGTGGTCCGGGAGTGTACGAAATGCTGACATTTCACAATTGGGTGCAAAGAGGCGAGCCGCCTCTGTAAAGCGGAAAGCGCCGTGTTGCCACCTCAGCGGTACACGGTGGAGTCCAGGAGCTCCGTGAGGGCCCGCAGCGTTGCTCCGGAGCTGTGATTGAAGCGAACCCCGACACGCGTGGCTCGCGCGCCGTCTTGGATGGCCACCCACACCACCTCCGTGTGTATCACCAATGCATCCCAAAGGTGCGGCGCGGTGATGGATAGATCCAACGCGGTTCCCACCGGAATGGCTTGCGTCAGGGAGAGCCGAGCCCCTCCCATGCCCAGATCGATGACCCGAACATTTTGTGACCAGCCGTCCTCTCCCGAAACCGTGCCATCCAGGGCGACCAAGCGACGCGCGAAGGCACGAAAATGGTCGTTTACCGGCATGAAGCGAGACGTTAGCAGCAAACGGCCCGCGCGCGGCGACTGTTCCGGCCTCAGCGGAAATCCCCCTTTTGTGTTCGACGCTCGGAGGTAGGGAAATGTGGCAAGCTCACGCTTCTGGCAGGAAGGGACTGGTAAGGCTCGATTTTCGAGAGAGATCGAACTACTTGGGTCAATCGTCCCAGGCTCGGTACCATTACTTTCGCATTTCAGAGAAACGCCGCTAGTCGACTTCGGTAAGTTGCGGGGAGCTACACTTCATGGCCCAGGATACGCGCAAAGACCCACGTGCAAAGGTGCTGACCATGACGGTCCGCTACAAGAGCGCGACCCTCGACGAGTTCATCGAGCACCATTCGTATGACGTGAGCCGTGGTGGCATGTTCATCAAGACTCCTTCGCCGTTCCCACCCGGAACGTTGCTGAAGTTCGAGGTGAAGATCGCCGACGATCAGAAGTTGATGCAAGGCGTCGGCAGGGTCGTGTGGAAGCGAGAGACCTCGGACGCCTCGCCGGAGAAGCCGGCAGGGATGGGCGTCAAGTTCATCAAGGTGGACGAAGAGTCCAAGCGCATCATCGGGCAGCTGGTTGCTAGCCGGGGCGACGACTCGCAGAGCGCATTCGACGCGGGGCGGGCGTCCGGCGCCCCGCCCGCCAAGGCCGCTCAGTCGGCAGCGAAGCCAAAGCCCGCCTCGGCCTCATCGGGTGTGACCTCCAGTCGGCCCGAGAACATTCGCAAGGCGACGATGATAGGCCTGGGGGCAATCGGCAAAAGCGCACCGCCTCGTCCCGACTCCGCACCGCCGCCGGACGAGTCGGAGAGCGAAGCCCAGGCTTCCGAAGAAAGTCAGGAAGGCTCGTTCTTTCCACAAACGGATTCGCAGAAGGACATGCCGCCACCCGAAGATCGCACGGTCATGCGGCAGGCCGAGGAGTTGCTCGAAGACGCGCTCCGCGAGGCCGGCGGATCGATGGACGAGATCGGTGAGCAGAAGGCTGCCGCGCCGGCATCCAGCGCGAAGTCCAGTGCGGCGGCGCCCAAGGCCAAATCAGAGGCAGAGGCTGAGCCGGAAAAGAAACCGAAGCCGGAAGCGGGCCGGCGCGCCGCGGTCAAGGCCGAAGACCGGCCGCCAACGAGCGGTGCTTCGGAAACGAAGAAAGACAAGAAGTCCGCATCGGAACGGGCCGTCGCGGCCAAGCCCAGTCCAGCATCGGAGCGTTCCGCGCCCTCCACGCGGCCGCGCTCATCACGTGCACCGACGGCGCTGCAGGAGGCCGCAGAAGACCGGGGTAGTGGGGGCAAAGCCGTCTGGTTGATCGTTGCGGCTCTGCTGGTTGGAGGCGGAGTGTACGCGTTCACTATTCAGCGGCGCGAGCAGGCCATCCCCGAGGCTGAGCAGGCCGCGCAGCAGGCCCAGGCCGAACAGGCCGCAGCGGCCGCGGAGGCGGCAGCCAAAGCCAGGGCCGCAGCGGAAGAGGCCGCAGCCAAGGCGAGGCGGGAGGCCGAAGAGAAGGCCGCCGAGGAAAAGGCCGCGGACGCGGGTGACGCCGATGCGAGCGCCGAAGAAGCCAGCGAAGCCGCGGCCAAGCAGGCCGAGGAAGCCAAACAGGCCGAAGAGGCCAAGCAGGCCGAGGCGGAGCGAGCTGCAGCCGCGGAAGCACGAAGGCGAGCGCGCGCCGCCGCCAAGCCCAAGCCCAAGCCCAAGCCGGCTCCCAAACCGACCGAGCCGAAGCCGGCTCCTGCCGAGCCGAAGCCGGCCGAGTCGAAACCGGCTCCTGCCGAGCCGAAGCCGGCTCCTGCCGAGCCGAAGCCGGCTCCCTCACCGAAAGAAACCGCCGCGCCGGCTCCAAAGCCGGCAGCGCCCTCCACGCCGCCTCCGGTCGAGGACAATCCCTACTGAGTGTGCCGCGTAACGCCCCTCGTGCCCCGTCTTCGTAGTTCGCTCGGCTCTCCCACGCTCTGGCTGCCCGAGCCGGGCAGTTCCTGGGCTCCGAGCTCAGCAAGGGCTCGTTGATTCGGTTTGGCGCAGCAAAGATTCACCGCTCTAAGGCATTTTGCGGCGCCGGCCGCTAGACTGGGACGATGATTTCGAGTCCCGATTGGCTGCCGGGCGAGGTGTACGACCGGTGAGCGACGATCCGCGCTTGGGCACCACATTGGCGGATCGCTACCGCTTGGACGACCTGCTCGGTTCTGGTGGGATGGGTAAGGTTTACGCGGCGGAGCACGTCTTGATGCGCAAGAAGCTCGCCGTCAAGGTGCTGCACCGCGAACTCACGACGGTACCCGAGGTGGTCAAGCGCTTCGAGCGCGAGGCCATGGCGGCGGCGCACATCGAACACCCCAACGTCGCTGCGGCCACCGATTTCGGCAAGCTGCCGGACGGTTCGGTGTTCCTGGTACTGGAGTTCGTCCAGGGCCAGTTGTTGCGCGACGAGATCGCCAAGGGGCCGCTCGCCACCGAGCGTGCGCTCCGCATCGCCAGTCAGATCGCCTCGGCACTGGGCTCCGCGCACGAGCTCAACATCGTGCATCGCGACCTGAAGCCCGAGAACGTGATGCTGGTGCGCAAAGGCGGCAATCCCGACTTCGTCAAAGTGCTCGACTTCGGCATTGCCAAAGTGCCGATTGGCGAGGTCGGTGAGCTCGCCCGAGAGGGCAAGCCCATCACGCGCGCGGGAATGGTGTTCGGGACGCCCGAGTACATGGCTCCGGAGCAAGCGCTGGGTCAGTCCGTGGACGGGCGCGCGGACCTGTATGCACTCGGCACGATTCTGTACGAGATGCTCGCCGGTGTCCGCCCATTCAGCAGCAAGAGCCAGGTGGGAATCCTGGGACAGCAGTTGGCCAATCCCGTTCCCAGCTTCGCGTCACGCGCACCGGGCATTGTCGTCCCGCACAGCGTCGAGCAGGTCGTCGTGCGCTTGCTCGCCAGGGAGCCGGACGAGAGATTCCAGACCGCTGCCGACGCGGTGCTTGCGATTGACGAGTTGCTTCGCACCGTCGCGCCCGCGGATTCGCGGCTGTTCACGCAAATGGGTGGCTCGCCGCGCGCCATGCTCGGTTCTCAGCCCAATCTCGATTTCGAGCCGTCGCGCGATTCGCTCCCGCTGCCTTCTTTTGCGGATGAATCGGACACCGGTCTCGCGCCGCGCGCCGAGCTCCGCTCGGCACCGGGGTCGCAGCAGGCGCCGTCGCCCCCAGCGCACAATCTGCTGGATCCGATAGGCCCCGTCGGTGCGAGCCCCACCAGCCAAGAAGAGCGCGTGCGTCCACCAAAGCGTTCTGGTCCGAACCTGGTCGCGCGCCTCAACCAGGCGCCCGTGCTCAGGGACGTGATCCGCTTCGTCGAAGCTCGGCGTAGCTCCCTGCCCCCGCCCATCGGGCACGCATTCAGGGGCATACCGGGTCTCGCCATCCTGTTGGGAGCCGCGTTGGCCTTGCTGGGTGTGCTCGGTCTGCTGGTGGCGCTGATTGTCAATGCGCTCGGGTCGGACGGCGAGGCTGCGTCGACCTTGCAGGCGAGACAGACCCCCTCCGCGGCGAGCTTGCCGAGCTCCACCCGACCGGCCTCTGCAAAGCCGCGAAAAGCCGCGCAGCAGAAGTCCACGGAGGAGGTTGCCCTCGAGCAAGCCAAATCCAAGGGGCTCGAAGCCCTGACGGCTCTTGCCAAGGAGCGTCCCAACGACGGCGCCGTGCTGCTCGCTCTGGCACAGGCGCAAGTGGGCGCCAAACAGTACGCGCAGGCTGTGGGAACAGTGAGCA
The DNA here is from genome assembly GCA_963809955.1 of uncultured delta proteobacterium. Taxonomy (GTDB): domain Bacteria; phylum Myxococcota_A; class Polyangia; order Polyangiales; family Polyangiaceae; genus JAICQQ01. The sequence continues at coordinate 289,736 of CAWELQ010000017.1, read as the reverse complement.
AAGCGCTCGAAGTCGACCCCAAGCTCAATTCCAGCGAAAAGATCTCTTCCTTGCTATTTACTACCGCTCAGTCGAAGTCGGGCCGACAAGAGACCTTCCAACTGCTCGAGGGGCCCATGGGCAGCCGTGGCGCCGACATCGTCTACGATATCTCGATCGACGAACGCATCAAGGCGAGTGTCAGGCGGCGTGCCGAGAAGTACTTGAAGAGCCGAGAGTTCGATCGAGCGTCGTCGCCAGCTCTGAACATCGCGGTAGCACTGCGCTACGCCTCACAGTGCGAGCAGAAGCATGCGCTTTTGCTGCGCGCCAAGAACGTGGGCGATGTGCGTTCACTCACGTATCTGGAGGCGTTCAAGCAGCGGAGCGGGTGTGGTAGTGGGGGCAAGCAGGACTGCTACCCGTGCCTGCGCAAGGACTCGCGCCTTCAGGACGCAATTGCGGCCATCAAGGCACGAGTCCGGAACTGACACCTCGGGGTCAGTCGGCGAGCATGACCTCCACCCTTCGGTCGTTCGCCCAACCCATTTCGTCGACGCCAGCAGCGTCCATCTCGCCGCGCGAGGTGGTCGAAATGCGCGCCGTTTTCACGCCCTTGTTGGACAGAACTTTGCCGACGTGATCGGCGCGTCGTCCGCCCAATACCAAGTTGTATTCTGAGTCGCCCCGCGGATCGGCATGGCCGACCAGGTTCATGCTTCTGCCTTTCAGAGGCCCCGTGGTGAAACATGTGGCCAGGCTCGAAAGCACGTGGTCTGCCTGCAGCGACACGCGCGACGAGTCGAAATCGAAGTAGGCCTCGATGGCGGTCAGGCCGCACGCCCTTCGGATCTCGTCGGAGATCCTGATGCTGGCAACGTTGTCGCCGGGAGTCTGATCGACCAACGCTCGTCGACTCGGTCCGCTGGGCTCTTCGGACGTCGCCACCGGCGCCTTCGGCGGGGGTGCTTCGTTGGCGCAGCCCACGAGGATACCGAACAGTGCGATCGAACCAATGCTGTATTTCATTCGTGCTTGCCTTTTCTCTATGTGTCCGTGCTCGACGAAAACCCCGTCAGGGATCGTCCCAGAGCGAAAAGCAGGATGTTTGTCGCGACCAATCAACGCAGTAGAGGACCACCTGGGCAGCATGCGCCGGTGCATTCGGCAACATGTGCGGTGCTCTAGTCAGTGTCGTAGATGGAACCATTGTCGGACCGGGTCATCGTCGCGGTGGACGGAATCGATGGCCGGAGTCCGGGGAAGTCTCGCGATGATGGTGCGCAGGAGCTCGTCGATCTCGAAGGGTTTCATCAAGAGCTCGGCGCCGAGCTCGCGGGCCATGAACGATAGCTCCTGATCTGGAAAGGCGCTCAGGAGCACGACCGGCACGTCGGACCCCGCGCAGCGCAGAGCGTTGAGCGCGGCCAGTCCGGTCCAGCCGGGCATGTACACGTCGCTGACCAATACGTCGAATCCAATGCTATCGCACAAGAGCAGGTCCGAGAGCTCAGAGAGCAGCAAGCGGCCATCGGCGACCGTGCGCACGCTCAGACCACCCGCGACGAGCTCTGCCCTCAAAAGCCGTCTGAAGTCCGAGTCGTCTTCGGCTAGGAGCACGCGCCCCAGTCGGAGATCCGTGGCATCGGCAGGGTCCGGAGGAAAGAGAGTCATCGAAGGTCTCCTGAAGCACCACGCGTGCCAAGTGAGGCCCGAGCCGGCGTGCCCTTGCCCGAACCGGGTGCGCGCTCGCTGGTTGGGTCAACTTGGGACACCGTGTTGCCGGATGGGACAGGGGCTACCTCGCGGTACGCTTGGGGCTCACGAGGCTTGGCTGGCATATGCCGTGCACGGCGCTCCGGCATGTTCGACATGACCTGGTCAGCCTGCGTGGGGCGCTCGACGTGCGAGTAGCTTCGAAGTTCGGACTCGCCCTGATGCCCGCGGTATTGACGGTGCTTGGCGCCTTTGCCGGGGTTCGGGTCCAACGTGAAATGACGCTGTTCCGTGAGGATGCTCAGCGTGACCAACGTATCGTGGCGACGACGCTGGCTCGTGCCGTCGAGGCGGTATGGACCCGCCAAGGCCCGGAGGCCGCGCTGGCGATGCTACGCGACGCGGATGCTGCCCGGTCTGGAGTCAGCGTGCGCTGGGTGTCCCTCGAGGCGACCCCGCGACCCGAAGTGCGGCCTTTGCTGCCGCGAGCCGAACTCGGACGGCTGGAATCGCAGGTGCCGCTGCAGAAGCTGTGGGAGAAAGCCCCGAGCCGATCATGGGAGGAACCGGAGGAATCCTTGACCACCTACGCTCCGGTCACCCGTGGCGGTCATAGTCTCGGCGCCGTCGAGGTGAGCGAATCGCTGGCATCCGCGTCCGGTTATCTGGCCGAGACGCTGCGCAACACGTTCTTGCTCACCGCCAGCCTGGCACTGGTCTGCGTGCTGGTCATGTGGGCCGTCGGTGCCCGCTTGATCAGCGGTCCCGTCCGGCTGCTGTTGCGTCGCGCTCATGAGATTGGCTCCGGAAAGGAGGGGACGCCGCTCGCGCTCACGCAGCGAGACGAACTCGGTGACCTGGCGCGAGCCTTGGACGAGGCAGCGCGCTTGCTGAGCGAGGCCAATCAGCGCGTCGGGATGGAAGAGGCTGCGCGCCTGTCTGCCCAGGAGCAGCTGCGCCATGCCGAGCGGCTGGCCACCGCAGGTCGCCTCGCCTCGGCGTTGGCGCACGAGATTGGGACGCCGCTCAACGTGGCGAGTGGCCATGCTCAGTTGATAGCGCTCCGGCGTCTGGATGCCGACCAGGCCGTGGAGAGTGCCAAGACCATCCGGGGTCAATGCGATCGCATCGCCAAGCTGGTGCGCCAACTGTTGGACTTTGCCAAACGACGGGCTCCCAAGTTGGAACAGGCGAATCTCGCCGATGTCGCGCGCGTGACCGTCGACCTGCTCGGGCACCTAGCCAAGCGGCGTCAGGTGAGCCTCGTCTTCGAAGCGCACGACGACGGGAGCGCGCTTGCGGACACCTTCCAGACTCAACAGGCCCTGACCAACGTCGTGATGAATGCCATTCAGGCGAGTCCCGCGGGTGGAGAGGTCAGGGTCACCTTGAACAAGTGCACGCAGTCGCACCCAGAGCAGCAGGGAGCAGGACCCGCCGAGTACATCGTGATCAGCGTCCGCGACTCCGGTCCAGGGGTTCTCGGTACTCAGGCCGAGCGACTCTTCGAACCGTTCTTCACCACCAAGGCGAGCGGTGAAGGCACTGGACTTGGTCTGAGCATTACACGGGACATCTTGAGGGAGCACGGCGGTTGGATTCGCCTGCGTCCAGATCTGGGGCCGGGAGTCACCACCTTCGAGCTGGGTTGGCCTGCCAGCAGCGCGCTGCCTAGCGCCTCTCCGCTGCCGCTCGAGCTGTCCCCGGCCCGGGGTCGAGGCAACAGCGCAGCCCTATCTGGTATCCGGAGTGCCACTGGTTATGCGTCGCGGTAATCGGGCGGCAGCGGTTGCGAACTGGACCCCAATAGCCCCCCTTCAGACCGCTGACATACGGGGGGCCAAGTCGTTTGCCGCGCTCGTTGGTGGTCCATTCGTCGACATTTCCCGTCATGTCGAAGACGCCGAACGGGCTGACGCAGGCCGGGCGAGCGCCTGACGGCTCACGCTGATCCAGGCGCGCCACTTCGGCCTGTCGAGTGGCGAGGTTCGCGTAAGCGCTGTCGTTCGGCAATATGTAGGGCCTGTCGATGTTGCAGGCCTGCTCGTCGCGCCGGTAGCCGTAGGGGTATGGGATGCGACCCTGACCTTCGCAGGCCAGAGTCCACTCGTCTGCCGTACACAAACGCTTGTTCTGGCTCCTGCAGAGCTCCTGGGCTTCGAGAAAGGTGACCGCTACCAGGGGCTTTTCGCCGGTCCGGTTCGGATATTCGAACTGGTCCATGCAAAAGCGCTTGGGCAGGCTGCGGCCGAAACAACGGCTCGTGGGTAAGAATTCTGCGCAGCGGTCCTTCTTCTCATCGATGAAGCGTTTGCAGATGTGCGCAAGGCTCGGACAGAAGTCCCCTTCGACGTACATCATGCCTTCTGGGCAAGCCGTGGTCGGCACCGGCAGGGACGCTGGCGTGGGGGCGGGCGCTCCCATCGGGCTCACCCTCTGCCGGGTGGCGTCGCTTTCGTCTTGTTCGAGCGTGGGCGCCGGCTGTCTGGGCTCGTGCATTTTCGCCGGGGCGATGAGTAGCGACAGGATGAGGCCAGCGCCGGCAACGCCAGCGAGCGTGCGAAATCTCCGAAATGGGTGAGTTGCCATGCCGTTCCGGTAGCCCAGGCCAGTGTAGCCCAACGTGCCCCGGGAACGCGTACTCGTGTGCTTGCGCATGGCGGGTTCTTCCTCGTGAGCGCTGTGCTAAACCGGGCGCCTACGATGCCGGGCACCCTGTTGATCATCGACGACGACGCCTCCACGCGCCGCATGCTCACGCTCGGGCTCGAAGGAGCAGGCTACCGGGTGCACAGCGTGGGCAAAGCGGCCGCCGCGTTAGACTTCTTGCGCGTCGACCCGGTAGACGTCGTGCTTGCGGACCTCGAGCTACCGGAGATGAGCGGTTCCGAGTTGTGCCAGCGTCTGCAGGACGAGTTCCCAGACATTCCTGCCATCGTGATGACCGCCTTCGGCACCATGGAGAATGCGGTGGAGACCATGCGCGCGGGTGCGTACGACTTCTTGAACAAGCCGCTCGCTATCGACGGTCTCCTGCTCGCGGTAGAGCGCGCCGTGTCGCACCACCGGCTGCGCATGGAGGTACGGCGCCTTCGCGCGGCCACAGGCCAGTCGGGCTGGGGCGCCTCGCTCGTGGGCACCAGTCGCGCCATGACGGATCTCAGGGAAATGCTTGCGCGGGTCGCCGCGACGGATTCCACGGTGTTGCTTTCGGGCGAGAGTGGTACGGGCAAGGAGGTGGTGGCCCGTGCCTTGCACACTCAGGGCAGACGAAAGGCCGGTCCCTTCATCGCCATCAACTGTGCGGCCGTGCCCGACGGCCTGCTCGAAAGCGAACTTTTCGGGCACGTCAAGGGCGCCTACACCGACGCGAAGGCACCCCGTGCCGGGCTCCTGGTACAGGCTTCCGGTGGTACCCTGTTTCTGGACGAAGTGGGGGACATGCCCGTGTCGCTGCAGGCCAAGCTGCTCCGAGCGCTCGAGGAACGCAGTGTCAGGCCGGTGGGCGCGAGTTCGGAGGTGTCCTTCGACGCACGCGTCATCGCAGCCACCAATCACGATCTGGAGCGAGCGATCGCAGAGCAGCGTTTTCGGGAAGACCTTTACTATCGTTTGAGCGTGCTCACGGTGGCCCTGCCATCGCTGCGCGAACGGGGCAGCGACGTACTGGTGTTGGCGCAGCATTTCGTGAGCCAGTTTTCTCGGCAGATGAACAAGCCGGTCCAGGGCATCTCTCCTCAGGCGGCGAAGAAAATGCTCGCCTATCGCTGGCCGGGTAACGTGCGTGAGCTGAAGAACTGCGTCGAGCGCGCCGTTGCCCTGACGCGCTACGACCAGCTGGCCGTGGACGACTTGCCCGAAAAGGTGAAGGCCACGCCGACTCGGCACGTGTTGGTAGCGGAGGGAAACCTGGACGAGCTCGTGCCTCTCGAGGAAGTGGAAAGGCGCTACATCCTGCGTGTGCTCGAGCTTGCGGGCGGCAACAAATCCCTCGCCGCCAAGACGCTGGGGCTGAACCGCAAGACGCTGTACCGAAGGCTCGCCGAGTATGGCATCGAAGAATCGGATGCCGAGGCGGCGAAGTCCGAGACGGACTGAGGGTCAGTCAGCTGCCCTGGCTCGTTCGACCAGCGGCTGCAGATAGTCGAAGGGCCTGGCTCCCGTGACCAGCCAGTGGTCTACTACCAGAGCCGGAGTGGCGTTGATTCCCAGCGTTTCGGCGACCGCTAGATCGGCGTCGATGGCTGGGTCGTGGCGTCCGTCGGAGAGCGCCCGCTCGAAGCGAGGGATATCGAGGCCGAGCTCCTTGGCGTAGCGGACCAGGTCGGCATGTGCCAGGCGTGGACCGTCGGGTGCTTGGTGGCTGTCGAACAACCGCGCGTGCATCTTCCAGAAGCCCGGGTTGCCCTGTTGAGCGTAGGCTTCCAGGGCCGCGCGGGCTGCGGGCCGCGCGTCGTCGTGGAACGGCAAGGGCAGGTTGTGCCACACGATCCTGATCTCCTCGGGGTAGGCCGAGCGCAGCTGGGCAACGGTGGGCTCCAGACGGGCGCAGTAGGGGCACTGAAAGTCGCTGAAGGCGTGGATCACGACTTTCGCGTCCGCGGAACCCCAGCTTGGGTGGCCGTCGTTTGGAATGGGGCCTTCGATTCGACGCGGACCCATCAGCGGATCGGCGGTCTTCATCAGGTGTGCATAGTAGTCGGAAGGGGTCACGCGGCCCGTCTGCAACGTATCTTTCGCAGTGCGGATGGCCTCGAGTACGCTGGTCTCGAAGCGTTGATAGGGTTGTGCCCCCGACAGACGCTTGCCATTGATGAAGAAATGAGGAGTGCCTCGTGCTTGCACGTCACTGGCGAGGTTCAGGTCGCGCGCCACTTGCTTTTGCCCGGCTTGGCCGTTCAGTGCATTTTCGGCCTCGGCTTTGCTCAGACCGAACTCTGTCCCCACGCGGAGCAGCTGGTCTTCGTTCAGATCCACCTCGTACAATTTCTGGGCGGCTTGCCAGAAGGCCTCGGAGCCTCGCAGCCGGTAGATCTCGGCGGCCAGGCGAGCCGCCGGCAGCGCGTGCTCGTGAAAATCCAGGGGCAGGTGCTTGAATACCAGACGCACGTCCTTGGGGAAGCGCTGGCGCAGTTTGTCGAGCGTCGGCTGCACCCGCCGGCAGAAGGGACACTGGAACTCTGAAAATTCGACGATCGTTACCAGGGCATCCTCGGGGCCGAGTACGGGCGAGTCACCGACTGGGACCCTCACCACGGGACCTTCGGCGGCCTCGACCTGGCTGCCTTTGAGGTTTTCTTCGACTCTCAGGGCGTAGATCTCGGGGCCTGCGACGTCTGCTTGCTCGAGCTCCTCGACGGCGACCAGCTCCCGATCGATCAGCTTGGCGAATTCGGGGAGCGGCTGAGCTCCGACCAGGGGTGCGCCATTGATCACGAAAGTGGGCGTGCCGTTGAAGCCATGCGCTCGTGCCAGAGCCACGTCGTTGTCGATCGCTTGCCGGAGCCGCGGATCCCGGGCTCTGCTGCGGAGCGCGCTCTCGTCGACGCCCAGCTGACGCGCCCACTCCACCAGGTTGTCCTGGTTCAGGGCGTGCTGCGTGCCGAGCAGCTTGTCCATGTAGGCCAGCGCCTTCCGGTCACCGGCCAACTCCTTGACGGCCTGTACCGAAAGGGCAGCGGGCAGCGCCTCGGCGTGAAAGTCGAGCGGCAGATGTTTGAACACCACGCGAAGCTTCTGGGGTCCGTACTTCTGTTCCAGCGCCTCGACCGTTTGGTGCGCGCGAGCACAGAAAGGACACTGGAAGTCCAAAAACGCGATCAGCGTCACCGGCGCATCAGGCGACCCCCACACGATGTCATCGGCCTCGACCGGCATCGGAGACGGCAACTCGCCGCGGGCCAGCTGGCCCACGGCGATTGCACCATTACTTCCCGGCGGCGACTGAGTTTGGTCCGCCGCTTCGGGACTGCCCGCCGGCGCTGGGGGTGCGCAGGCAGAAGTGAGCAGCGCGAGGGTGAATCCTGCGAGCCACCCTCGCTGCTGCTCGAGCCACATCAGCGCGCTTCCTTCAGGGCGCGTTCGATGAGCTTCTTGAACGCCGGCAACGGCTGAGCACCGCTCAGGTAGTAGCCGTTGATCACGAAGGCCGGAGTTCCGCTGATCCCCGCCTTGTTGCCCGCGTCCTTGTCCTGGTCGATGCGGTCCTTGTGGGTATGGTTGTCGAGCGCCGCGTTGAACTTGGCCATGTCGACACCCATCTCCTGTGCGTACTTTTCCAGGGCGGGACGCAGCAGGCCGTCTTCGGACTTCTGATTCTCGAACAGGGTGTCGTGGTACTGCCAGAACCCCTTGTCGCCTTTCTGCTGGTAGACCTCGTAGGCAGCTTCCGCGGCCAGAGGCGCTTTCTTGTGGAAGGGCAGTGGCATGTTGCGCCAGACGATCTTCACCTTGTCACCGTACTGCTGCTCGATGGCCTTCAGGGTCGGTTCCACACGCGAGCAGAAGGGGCATTCGAAGTCCGAGAATTCCTGGATCAGGACCTTGGCATTCTTGGCCCCCTTGACCGGGGAGTCCTTGGGTGGCGGAGGCAACTCTTTGGTCTCGGGAGGAGGCGGTGCCTTACCCGACTTGACGATCTCTTCGTAGACCTTGGCCTTTGGAGTGCCCTTGGCCACCATGGCTTTGGCCACGGCCAGACGGTCGTCGATGAGCTCCTTGAACTTCTCGAACGGTTGAGCCCCGCTCAGACGGCGGCCGTTGACGAAGAAGTGCGGCGTCCCGCGAGCCTTTAGATCCGTTCCCAGATCCTGGCTCTCGCTGAACTTATCGTCGTACTTGTTGGCGTCGATCGCCGCCTTGACGCCGCCCCAGGGCAAGCCGAGCTTGTCGGCAATCCCTTTCAGGTCGTCGTCCTCGAGCTTGGGTTGCGACTCGAACAGAGCGTCGTGCGCGTCCCAGAAGGCCTTGTTGCCTTTCGTCTCGTACGCGTAGCGCGCCAGGTTGGCGGCGGGCAGTGCGCGTGGGTGGAACGGCAAGGGGTTGTCCTTCCAGACGATGCGAACGTCGTCCTTGTACGTGTCCATGACCTGCTTGAGGGTTGCTTCGACGCGCTTGCAGAATGGGCACTGGAAGTCGGAAAACTCCACGATGGTGACCAGCGCGTCCTTCGGGCCTCGCTCTGGATCACCCTTGGCGATGGGGACCGCCCACACGTCGGTGTCCTCTTTGCGCTCGGGACGCTCCGCGGGCTTTTCCGGAGACGCTGATGCGTTTTCCTTGGTCCGTTTCAGGTAGACCTCTTCTGGGGGCGTGCCTGCGGCGAGCAGCTTCTTGGACGCTGCCAGCTCTTGGTCGATGACTTCCTTGAATTTCTCGAAGGGCTGCGCGCCGCTGATGGTCACACCGTTGATGCGGAAGGCCGGCGTACCACTCGCGCCGATCTTGCGAGCAAGCGCGATGTCTTCCTCGATCTTCTTGTCGTACTTCTTGGCCTTGTACTCTTCCTTGAATTTGGCCATGTCCACGCCGGACTCTTTGGCCCACTTCTCGATGTTCTCCTCGGTCAGCGCCTTCTGGTTGGCGAAGGCGTTCTTGTAGAACTTCCAGAACGCATCGTTGCCGCCGAGCGCGAAGACCACCATGGCTGCCTCGTGCACAGGGCGGGCGTGTTTGTGGAAAGGAAGCGGATTGTTCTTCCAGACGACTCGCACGTCCTTGCCGTAGGTCTCCTTGACCTTTTCAATTGTGGGCGCGACGCGGCCGCAGAACGGGCACTCGAAGTCGCTGATCTCGACCACGGTGACCGGCGCTGCGGGGTCACCCCAGATGGGGTCCGCGCTGGTGACTGGGATAGGCGCGGCGCTGTGATCGACAGCGCCGGCGGCGACATGCTCGCCTTCTATTTCGACTCCCCGGCTCCGATCGATGCCCCACATTAGGAACATCCCAGCCAGGAAGCACATGAAAAAACCGACGATAGCGGTTCCTTTGTTCATGATAGTTCTCCGTTAAGATTGTTTGGAAAAATGTCCGAGAAACTCTCGAAACCTTGCGTTGGATAGAAAACTGCGTCGCGGAGCGCCCGATGACCGGCGCAGCGCGGAACTTCACGCGACCGGGCGCGGCTCAGCGCCTGGCAGTGCAAAGCAACCTCGGCTGGCGACCACTCCGGTAACCAGCGTCGAGGGTGAACTCGGGTAGACACGCACCGCATGACACCCGGGGAAGCACACGGCTAGGCGCGTGGTGGACGATAGACGTCCGGGTAGTGACCCGGTCGGGTGTGGTCCTCGCCGCAGGTTGGAATCCGTAGCCGCTGTTGCAGCGGCGCACGCATGGAAACGGAGCCAACCGACAACGGCGCTTCGCGCGCCAACAGGCCCATTGCGCCGTTGGCGCGCACGGGCGTGCCGTCCTCGTGATGGGCAACGCTGAGGTCGGGGCACCGCGGGGCCGCCTGGACACTACCCCCGCGAAAGGGCCACAGCGTGGGGGGCGCTTCCACCGACTGCGCCAGCTCGTTGCACATGGGAGCGCTGACGGCAGCCCAGCTGACGGCGGGCAGCAGCAGCACGCAGAGCGCGCAGAGTACGCCCGTCACGGCGGCTCGACGATGGCAGACCGCCTGGCCCCGCCCGAAGGTGAGGGGACGCGGCTCCGCTCTTGAGATGGAAGCAGACTCCTGCATGAACGCCCTAGTGCATTGCTGTTCTGGTCATCATTTCTGGAGAAATGATTTCCTCGCCCGGCGCAGTCTAGTCCGCTGACCAGGTGACACAACCGCTCAGAACCGCGAGAGAACCCGGGACATTCCCACAATACGCAGTACGTTTTTTGGCCACTTTATCCTACATTGGCACCATGGGGGCATGTCAGGCGCTCCCAACGAAACCAACCAACCGAAATCACTGGAAAAAGTCTCGTCCGCGCCCGAGGCGTCCGAGGCACCCGACGCACCGCTGCCTCGCCAATTCGAACGTTTGACTCTCCTGCGCCAGCTCGCGCGGGGGGGCATGGGCGAAGTCTACCTGGCCACGAGCGGTGGCATCGAAGGGGCCGAGAGGCCCTCGGTCGTCAAGATCATCCGCCAGGATCACAAGGACGACGAGTCTTTCCTCGCTCGCTTCCTGGACGAGGCCAGAATCCAGGCGCAGCTCGCCCATCCTGGTGTGGCTCAGATTGTCGAGGCGACCCGCGGCGGCGACGGGCAGCCCTACGTGATCGTCGAGTACATCGAGGGCAGGAACTTGGGAGAAGTCAGGGCTCGGGCTCTGCAGCTAGGAGTACGGCTGGCCTGGCCCGAAGCGGTCGCCATCGCCATCTCGATGGGGGATGCGCTGGCTCACGTCCACGAGCGGACGGACGCATCGGGTCGACCGCTCGGGATCGTCCACAGAGATCTCAGCCCGCAAAACGTTATGGTCAGCTACGGCGGCGACACCAAGCTCATCGACTTCGGCACCGCGCGCGGCGCCAATCGCCGCTGCCATACCGTTTCTGGCGTGGTCTTCGCCAAGCCAGGCTACGTGGCACCCGAGGTGGCAAACCACAATCCCGGCGCGGTGCCCGCCGATCTGTACGCCTTTGGCATCATGCTTTGGGAGCTGGTGGCAGGTCGGCGTTTCCTGTCGGGCGATGCCTCCGCTCATCTCGCGCAGGTGGCCGTAGGCAAGCGCAACCCAGCTCCCCTTGCCCAGCTGACGGGCGCCCCGGTGACGCTCGATCGCATCATTGCCAAGCTCACCGCGCCGAGCCTCGAAGAGCGCTACCAGTCTGCTCGCCACGCTACCAGTGAGCTGGTCGAGGTACTGAAGCTCGCTCCCTCGCTCGCCAACGGCGACAGGAGCGTGCGCGGGCGCATCTCGCAGCTGATGCAACGCCTGTACCCCGCCGAGCCCGCCCGCTCGCGCGCCGAGTTCGCGCGACTGGTCGCCGAGGCCCGCAACGTCGAGCCGAAGCCGAGCGGATTGCCCGAGCCGTCTCCTGCTCCCGAGCCGATCGAAGAGCCAGGCCAGAACGAACTACTTTCCGGCACCCGCTTCCGGGTGGTCAAGGAAATCGGCCGCGGCGGCATGGGTGTCGTCTACGAGGCCTACCACATCGATCTGGCGCGCTCCGTCGCGCTCAAGGTGCTGCCGAGCGAACATTGCTCCAACGCCGGCCGCATGAAGCAGTTCAAGGTCGAAGCGCGTGCCATCGCAGCCCTCAGTCACGAAAACCTGGTCAAGCTGCACGACTTCGGGGTGGCGCAAGATGGGCGAGCCTACTACGCAATGGAGTTGCTCGAGGGCGAGTCGCTGGAAGCCTACCTCGACCATCACAAGGGCATGGACTGGCGGGAGGCGATGCAAGTCGGCGTCCAGGCTTGTCGCGCTCTCGAGGTCGCGCATCACGCTGGTGTCATCCACCGGGACATCAAGCCTGCCAATCTATTCATCACGCGCGAGAACGTCGTGAAGCTGCTCGACTTCGGTATTGCCAAGACCACGAGCGACCTCGCGCCCGAGGAGCAAGACGAAAACTCGGCGCTCTCCATCGTGGGGACACCCGAGTACTGTGCGCCGGAGCAGATCACCGGCAAGGACTCCGACGATCGCTCCGATCTGTATGCTTTGGGTACCGTGCTCTACGAGCTGGTTACCGGACGCCTCCCCCACGTCGCTTCGACGACCGTGGGACTTCTTCATGCAAAAGCCAACACCTTACCCGAATCGCCCCGCCAGCGGGCGCCACAGCGAGGATTGCCCCCCATGGTAGACCAAGTGATCATGCGTTCTCTCAAGACCGACCCTGCCGAGCGTTTTCAGAGTGCCTCGGAAATGCGAGAGGCGCTCGAAGCCGCCCTCCGGGAGCCCGAGCTCGTGCGCAAGCGGCGTCGCAGGTTCGGTTACGCGGCGCTGGGAGCCGTCATGTGCTCGCTGGCTGCGGGGGGGGTGATCGCGGCAAACCGACCGGACCTCGTCGAACGTGCCACCGCCAGCATCACGCCGCTGGTCGACTATGTGCAAAGTCTGCGTGGCCAGCACGCCAACGGCGTCGCGCAGGCCGGCGCGGTCGCGAAGGCGCAGCCCGTCGCGCCCAAGAGGCCTGCGGATGCTGCTCCAGCGCACGAGGAGATGGCCGAGCTAGCCGACGGCACAACACCCACGCAAGCGGAACCAACAACATTGGATCAACATTCCGAGGTTCCGGTCGATATCGATCTAGACGCCGATCTCGGGGTCAACGAGGAGGCGCCGGCGGAACTGGCGCAAGCGGACGAGCCCACTGAGGAAGGTGATGCCCCGGCGCAAGCCGAAGCGAGCGATTCCGGTGACGAAGCTCCAGCAACCGATGCTGGACGGGCCGACCCCGAGCTGGAGGCGTTGATCGTTCAAGCCGAACAGCAGATGACCGATGGCAATCGCATCAAGGGCTTCAATGCCATCAAGCACCTCGCCTGGAAAAACCCCAAAGATCCTCGCGCTCTCAAGGCCTATTCGTTCGCGGCTGTGAGCATGAAGGCTTGGGGTGAGGCCTACCGCGCCGCGTACAACTGGGCCCAGGTCGATTCCAGCGCCGATGCGCGCCTACAGCTTGCCAAGATGGAACGCGCGACGAGCCGCGGCAACTACCGCAGTACCCTCAAGAAGCTGTTGGCCGAATACCCGAATCACCCCGAGGCCAGCGAGATGCTCGGCGTGGGCGGTGGCAAGGCGCTCGCTCAGCGCGACGAATGATCGATCGACCGCGGGACGCATCGCTCGAGTGACGGTCGCGCTGCGGGCTTCGGGAAAAGCGCGGCCGTGGGGTCGGCTGGGGGCCGTTCGGCGGGCGGCAGATCGCACCTCGAGACAGCGGGCACGCGCGCTCTGGACGTGGTTTTGCTCGCGAGCCAGTTTTGGCCTTGCGACCCAGCCAGCTTGTCTCTAAGGAGACCCATGGTTCGGTGATCGTCCTGCGGATTGGGGGCGCAGCTTCGAAAAGAACCAGCTTTTGAAAGCCCCCACATTCGAGTAGTTCCCGCACCAGCATGGCGACACCCCGAAGTCCCGCTGTTCACCTAGTGACCACGGGCTCCCCGTACCGCGTGATCCTCAGGCTCGCGACGCCGACGGTGTTGGCCATGCTCACGCAGAGCATCGTCAACGAAATAGACATCTATTTCTTCTCGCACCTGCCGTGTCCAGAGTCGTCCAACGCGCAGGCCGCCCTGCTTCCTTCGCTGATCTTGCTCTGGGCGTTCGGCGGCTCACTGAGCGCCATCTCGGTGGGAACCCAGGCCATCGCGGCGCGCCGTTTTGCCGAAGGCGACCGAGAAAAGGCCGGCGGCGTGCTGCTGAACTCCTGGCTGTTCTCCACCGTGGCGAGCGTGCTGTTGACGGTGGTCGGGTATCTGGCGCTGCCCTGGGTGCTCGAGCGGCTGATCGCCGTCCCCGAGGTGCGTGAAGCGGCCTACGCATACCTGAAGTGGCGCCTCTTGGGCATCACTTCCATGGTGGTCACCTTCTCGTTCAAGGCCTTCTTCGACGGGATTGGCAAGACGCACGTTCACATGGTCAGCGCCATCATCATGAACGTGCTGAACGTGCTTCTGTGCGTCACCTTCATCTTCGGCAATTTCGGTGCGCCGCGCATGGGCATAGCGGGCGCGGGCCTGGCTGGTTTCGTGTCCACTTGGGTGGGCCTTTTGATCATGATTGGCTGGGCAGCGCTGCCACGCTATCGCCACATCTTCCACCCCTTCAGTTTCGCCAAGCGGCGCTGGCTGGTCACGCGAGAGCTCTTGCGCCTCTCCATTCCGAGCGGGGTGGCCACCCTGGCCGTCATGACCGGCTTCGCGCTGTTCTCCTTCATCGTGAGCACGCTCGACGAGATGACCGGCGCCGAAACCGTCGGCACCACCTGCCCAGGGGGCCAGGGCGAACCCATCAACGGAGCCGCCACGATGGTCATCGTGGCCGTGCTCAAGCTGACCTTCACGGCGTGCCTGGCCTTCGGTACATCCACCGCCACCCTGGTCAGTCACTCGCTGGGCGAGGGCGAACCAGAGAAGGCCTCGCGCTTCGGCTGGGCTTCGGTTCGCCTCGGGCTCTTCATCTTCGCCATCGTCGGCTTTTTGGAGGGCGTCTTGTTTCCTCACAAGGTGCTCAGCATCTTCACCAGCAGCCCAGCCGTACTCGACGCCGCCCTTATGCCCATGCGCGTGATGGGCATCTGCACGCCCATCATTGCCGTCGCCATGATCTTGACCCAGGCCCTCTTCGGCGCCGGCAACACCCGCTTCGTGATGGTCGTCGAGCTGATTCTGCACTTCACTTGCCTGGTCCCCCTGGCCTGGCTGCTCGGTGTCACGCTCGACTTTGGCCTGATGGGCATCTGGAGCGCCGCGGTCAGCTATGTGGTGTTGCTCGCAACCATCATGGTCTACAAGTTCGCGAAAGGTGACTGGCGCACCATCAAGATCTGATGCTCACCCCCGAGGAAAGGAGTCAGTGCTGAGGGTCGCCCCGGCCGATCCTCTTGCTGCGGCGGGCGGGCTCGTCGCTCTCGCTCCTCGACCTACTGAAGTCTCAGGTGCTCGCTCCTCACGCGCCCGCCCCGCGGCGGTCTCGGCCGGCTCACGACGGACTTCCCCATGCGCGGGCTTAGCGTCCACCACGGCCACGACCGCGTCGGGTTGGCTCGGTAGAGTGTTCAACGCCTGTAGGCAAAACTGAAACACGCAGTGTACGTTGCGGCGCCGGGCTTCAGGGCGAAACGAACAGCAACGTTGGTCGAAAGTTGCTAGGCTAGCGCTGTGCTGTTCCCGTCTGATCGGAAAGTGGGCCGCTCGCGACGGCTAGCGCCCCGCGTTCTGGTCCTCGCCGGCCTGGCAGCTTTCGCGTGCACCTTTCCAGACTACAGTTTCGACGATACGAGCAATACCTGCAAGAACGGTGTTGCAGACGGTGACGAGACGCAGATCGACTGCGGGGGAAGTTGTGAGCCGTGCACCGTCTGCTCGGAAGCCAACCCCTGCCCCGAGGCGCAGACCTGCGTCGACGGTGTGTGTCACCGCGGGTGCGAAGGCAGCTCCTGCAAGCCCACGTGTGACGACAAGATTCTCAATGGAGACGAATCGGCCATCGATTGCGGCGGAAGCTGCCCCGACAAATGCGTGACCGGCCAGCCCTGCAACTCCAGTGCGGACTGTGTCGACGGAGTCTGCCAAGACGATGAGTGCCAAGAGGCAACCTGCGATGACAAAGTGAGAAATGGCACGGAGCCGTGGCCGGACTGCGGGGCAGATTGCCCCAAGCAGTGTGCCAATGGTCGCCCGTGTGCTGTCGACGGCGATTGCAAGAGCGACATTTGCGCGGACGACGTGTGCGCCCCCCAGCAGTGTGTGAACAACGAGCAGGACGGCGGTGAGACCGACGAGGACTGCGGAGGCAGTACCGATTGCCCCCGCTGCGGTATTGGCGACACCTGCGTCGTTGCCACGGACTGTAAAGAGATGGTGTGCGGCGACGACGGGACATGTAGCTCTCCAACTTGCAGCGATGGCGTCCGTAACGGCGACGAGACGGGAAAGGACTGCGGTGGCCCAACGACGTGCGATCGCTGTCCGGAGGATGCGCCCTGCAGTGAGGACGATGACTGCATCGACAAACGTTGCGAGGACGACAGGTGCTCGCCCGCGGCATGTGACGACGAGCTGTTGAACGGCAGTGAGTCCGCCGTCGACTGCGGGGGCTCGTGCGATCCGTGTCCGCTTGGCGAGCGCTGCAAGGTCGACGGCGACTGCGACACGGAAATTTGCGACACGGGGTCCGATGACCCCCGTTGTGTCAGCTGCGACGACGGCACTCGGAACGGAGGCGAGCTGGGCCCGGATTGCGGCGGCCCCGACTGTGACTTTTGTCAACTAGGCGACGAATGCAGCGACGGCGACGGTTGCGTCAGCTTCCTGTGTGACGACGGCGTGTGCGCGAAAGGACTGGTTGCGGACTACGAATGCGATCAGTGCGGCAACGAAACCGTAGAGGACAAAGTGGGCTACTTCATCACGTTGAACAACGTAACCGACCACGCCGTCGACATTAGCGGTGTATCCGTTCGCTACTATCTCAGTGCCGAGGTGGAGGACAATCTCACCTACGAGTGCACGCTCGGAAGTACCGACGACTGTGGCAACGATCCGCGGCTGGTGGCATCGAACGCCAGCGATATCACGGCCACGCACTACATCGAAATAGAGCTCGACCCGTCGTCGAGCGCCCGCAGCATTGCGGCGGGCGAATCTGCGACGTTGTGGATCCAAGCGTGGCTACCGCCGGACACCAAAATGAATCAGTCCGGAGACTATTCGTTCCACGTCCGTCCTCTCCAGACAGGCTATCAGCGAGTTACCCTGTATCGCGACGGTTCGCTCATCTGGGGTAAGGAACCCAACTAAGTCTCCAATCGGAAGCCTGGAAAGTGTGGATCACGTCGTCTGCATCATCCGCGGAAAAACCCGTCGAGACCCTTGGAGCATGAGCAGACGCTGAAACCACACTGCCGGGCGACCATGTCCGTTGGCGGCTCCACGCGCACGGTCTCGGTCGGCGGGGCCACGGGCACCGTGGGCACCACCGGCACGGCCGGGGAAAGGGGGTTCCGGGCCGGTGGGGTTCCAGCTCCTCGGAGCCCCGCTGGTGTTCGCTCCCACCGGACTGAGAGTAGCACTCTATCGGTCGATGACTGACTCGGAGGAGGCCTTGGCCCAACGCGCCCGCGCTCGATCACGGACACTGGCTCGGTGACGCGCACACGCCATCGACGCACTTGCCGGACCAGCAGGCGACGTCGTGGCGGCAGGCTTCGTCGATCTGGGCCATGGCCTCACAGACGCCGCACCAGCAGTACATGAACGGGCCGCACTCGTCGTCGGTTTCGCACGTTTCCCCGACCGATTTTCGCGGCTCACAGGTTCCGGTCAATTGGATTTCTCCCTCTGGAGGTTCCGGGGTAACGCAGTACTCGTCGGCGGGACAGTTGTCGCCAATCGAGTAGCATGTGCCGCCGGGCGCCGCTTCGGCGACACAGACCCTGTCGGTGGGGCTCGACTCGAGGGCTACCGTGGCACAGGTCGTCCCGGGGGCACACTCGATGTCGAGGCCACACGGTTCATCGAGCCCGACGTACACGAACTGACTGCACACCGACGACCCGTCCTCGACCTCCAAGCAGATCAGCCCGCCTTGGCACGGCGGACCGAAGTCGTAGCACTCGTCGCCCTCGGTCAGCTCAGGCAGGCAGCGCAAGAAACCATCTGGGTCCTGTGCGCACACGTACCCGTCGTCCGCGCAGGGGTAGATCGTGCCGGGCGTCGTGCTCGGGCAAGGTTCGTTGGCCTCCGCGGGCACCACGCAGGTGTTCGTTTCGGTGGGGCGCCCGTCATTGAACGATGGGTCGATGAACTGCTCTTCGTGCAGGCAGACCAATCGCGGCACACACGCCGCGTCGTCACAGGGCATGCCCTCGCTTTGAGTGGGCTCTCGGTCATCGACCGGAACGCAGTTACCTGGACACTCCTCTACGCTGCAAGTCGCTTCGCCTTCGCAGTCGAACCAGGAACCGCACGCCTCGCCGGGCGGCACGAGCCCGCCCGCCGCGTCTTCACAGAACAGGTCCACATCGCCGCACGCGCCAGTGGTCGCAGCCTCGAAGCAAGCGTCCATCGCTGCTTCGTCGTAGAAGGCACGTCCGCTTTCGAGCCCCGCGACCAGCAGCGCGACGCGAAAGTTGGCGATGTCGCGCTCATAGAATCCCACGCAGGCGCCGGGTAGGTCCGAAAAGCCGCGCTCGAAGCCATACTGGCAACGCGAGTAGTACGCGCAGTACGCTTCGGCCCAGCGCGTGGCCAGACCGTCGAGCGCGAGGACCCAAGAAGAAGGCTCGTCCTTCGGTGCCGGTGGGAGCTCGAGTGCGCAGGTGTTCGACGCACCCGTGGCCCCTGTGCCCGCAACGGCGCTGTTGCCTCCAGAACCGGCTTCGCCACCGTCACCCGTCGTGGTCCCCGTGCCCGCAACGCCGCTGTTGCCACCCGAGCCCGTTTCGCCACTGCCACCCGTCGCGCCCACGCCCTCGGCGGTTCCGCCGCTTCCCCCGTTGGAGCTACTCGCGGTTGCGTCGTCACCGGTTGAGTTCGCTCCGCCGCTGCCCCGAGAGGCATCTCCGTCGTGGGACGTTGCACCGCAGCCGGCTGCCACGAGGACCAGCAATGCGATCCAGATCGCCTTCGCGCTCATTGCGAGTGGGGTGTGCAAATCTCGTGCGAAGCTTGCCAGACGGGTCATTCGCGGGAGATCTGGCGTTTGGCTGTGCCAACCTGTGCCTGTGTGGTGGCCGTAGTGCGCCTTGTGAACGTGCCCGGTTTGTGCCCGGTTTGTGCTCGCCCTTTTTCCAGCATCTTTCGGCACAAACCGTCCGTGCCCGGTTTGACTGCCCGAGTTTGTGACCGGTTTGTAAGCGCTGATGTTGGGAAATGGCGGGGGCCGCCAGAATCCGTGCGGTCTTGAGCGACCACCGCTGGATTCGACGCCGGCTGCGTGGCTGCTGGTTCTTCGACATGGGATTGCAAAACGTGCGGGATAACCGTTGCGACCCCTTTCGGCGGCGCTCCGGCCCAGGAATGCGCGAGGCCAGGGTGGCCCTCGCGCTCGCCCTTGGCACGCGGTCTGCATGGCGACCTGGGAAGCTGGGAGCTGGGCGATAGGTGAGCGGGCAGACGAACGTCTGCGAGAGCCGCACACCGCTGAGCGAGGCTCTGCAACTTCAGCCTACCAGCATCAGCGAACTGACTCGTCGAAAGGAGAATGGACCCATGAAGCTTTGGAGCGCTACCCCGAAGGGCGTTGAAAATGGACATTGGGCATCGACAGCATGGTTATCAGGAATAGGAGCAATCCTCATGCTCGTCGGCACCGCGTGCGGCGCGGCGGAGGCGTCTGACGAGGGCGACTGGGGAGACACTCGCTGGACCGACGAAGACGCGGACGGCAGCCTCGTGCAGGGACTGAGTGCCCATGAATCCTGCGACACGGTCAACGCCAGCAAGACCACTTGGGGCTGGCCCGCGGACTTCCTGACTAGCAGAAACTACGGGACGAGCGGTTGCGCCAAAGCCTACCGACTCGATGCCGACGCCTACTGGGGTTATGACTTCGACAACGACCCTCGACAGGTGCACTGGGTCGGCTATGGCGACTCGATTCCCTCTGATTGCGGACGAATTCGCTTCGGAATCTATATCTGGGAAAACGGATCCTACATTGGCAGTAAGTGGACCTGGGGCAAGAGCATGACGATCGGCGGCATCACCTACGCCTGCGCTGCAGCAGTTGCACCGGTACCCGAATTCGATTTGACCGAAGCCGCCATCTATACCGGCAGGATCGCGATCGGAGAAGACTTTCGCTTTGCCATGAGTGCGCGGCTCTACAACACGGCCAAGGACTCTTCGAGCGGTTACGTCACCCGGAAGATCCGCTCGTGGACCGCGGAGCGCGGTGACAACGACACTTTGTGAACGCACCGTCGAGCAAGACGGCGAGCTCATCGTCGACCTGGATGACCTCCAACGGCCTCACAGCAGCCCCGCGGCCAGCCCGGCGAGTGCTCGCAAATCACTCAAATCGCTCTGAATCGCGTCCCAGGCAATCCCATGGTCGATGTCTAGGTAAGCGTGCACCAGCACGTTCCTGAAACCAGCCCATCCTTGCAGTCGAGTGGCCAAGTCCCCGGTCAGTAGACCATGCCGCGCGAGAATCGAGAAAGCGTCTCGGTACGTCTCGGGAGCTTCATATCCACGGTCCGCAATGATGTGATTGGCAATATCGAGGGCTGACTCGACGGCCAGGTGCAGATAGCGCTCCGCAAGTTGATGCGTGTCCGGATCGGCCACGAACCTACGGCGATCGGTCGCTCTGAAACGGTCGAGTCGGCTCAGGTACTCGAGCAGTGCGTCGACTCGCCGGCGCAGAATGTCTGCATCAACCATGCCCTGGCTCACCCTGCCCTGCCTCCCGCAAGGCCCGCCTTCTCGTGGCGGCGCGAAAGAGCCGTTCCACGGGTTCGTAGTCAGCATGGCGTGAATACGTCGCCACTCGAAACCGGTGCAACGGCACCGGGTCGCTCTCGAACGCCACGACACCGTGTCGTAGCACGTGGAACGCCAACTTGGGGGGAGCGTCGTTGAGCAGAACGATGTCGAGTCGATCCGCGCGCAGTTCCTTACCCAGTGCGCCGGCCAGAGACATCAACACCTGCTTCCTGGTGGAGGCCGCTGGTGCCTCATCCAGCAACACGGCCACATCGATGTCACTGTCCGCACGCGCCCGCCCTGTCGCGTGCGACCCGAAGAGCAGGGCCGCTCGAACGCCCTGCACGGATTTTAGGGCGCGCTGAATCGCGCCGAGGAGGGTCTTGTCGCTCGTGCTCACCCCGTCAGTTTGAAGAGTTCGGCACAAACGGCAAGCCGAATGCAGCGACGGGGCCCCCGGGCCGGCGCGATAGGCCAGAGCTGGCAGATCGAGCTCACCAAGGCGGGGCAATCACGAACCCACCGCCAAGCCCACCTGAGCCCTGGCGTGCGCTGTGGTTCGCGCAACTCGGAGACGCCCCGGCTTCATTGCACGCGGGCAGCCACCGATGCGGGGATGTGCGCCGATGCTATCGACCCGATGCGAGAGTCCGTCAGGATGTTGAGAGGCGATAGTTCCATGGACTTTGCAGCAAGACTTGTCGCCGGCCTTCGACGAACGATCGACGCAACCTCCAGTTCGTATTTCAAGCGTTGCATGTCGTGTCTGGCTGCGACACCGAGTCGAGCGGCGGCGGCACCGAGTCGGGTGACTCGCGTCTGGAGAGCGCGGCGGCAACGACTGGAAGCGGACTGCCAAGGTGCAACGCGGGC
The DNA here is from genome assembly GCA_963809955.1 of uncultured delta proteobacterium. Lineage (GTDB taxonomy): Bacteria > Myxococcota_A > Polyangia > Polyangiales > Polyangiaceae > JAICQQ01. The sequence continues at coordinate 268,117 of CAWELQ010000017.1, read as the reverse complement.
CTGCTGGCGACCACTCTGCGCTGCTATGTACGCCGGTGCGCCAACTGAGTCAAAATGGAAACGGTGCTTTACTCCGGTGCAGTACGTTTGCCATCCTATCTCGGTAGGTTGCGAACGCAATTGACGAACCGCGAAGGTAGTGGATGATGAACTGGGCCTCTCCAGCTGTGATGCGGAGCGAGCTACGATCGAGGTGAAGGTTATGAGAGCGCAAATCAGTTGGATAGTACCCTGGCTCGTCTGCGCGACGTTGGGGTGCGGCGGCCGCTCCAATCTTGAGGATACTCTCGACACCATTAGTTCGGGCGGCGCCTGGTCTGACCCTATGAGCAACGCTACGGGAGCATTGACGCCGTCAGGCAAGACAGATACCAGCGGTGCGGGAAGCAACGGCGGCGGTCGTGGTGCAACCAGCAGCAGCCAGGGAGGCGTCGGTGCGCGGGCTGGAAGCGGTGGTTCTATCGCCGAGGGAGGCAGTGCGAATAGCGTGGGAGGCAGTGCGAATAGCGTGGGAGGCAGTGCGAATAGCGTGGGAGGCAGTGCGAATAGCGTGGGAGGCAGTGCGAATAGCGTGGGAGGCAGTGCGAATAGCGTGGGCAGGAACCGCTGGTGGCGCCGCGGGCGGTGCATGCGGCGCCGGCCAACTCCATTGCGGTGCCGGTGCGACCGCAATGTGTATCGATCCCCTCACGGATGCCTACAACTGCGGACAATGCGAGAGTGCTTGTGCCAGCGGTGTTGCCTGTTCGTCGGGGGCCTGCCAGGTGCCGAGGTGTACGCCAACCTTCAAGTTGGGGGGGCTGCCCACACTCGAGACCGACGGGGCCCCGTTGGCACTGGCGGTGGGCGACTTGGACGGTGATGGCCATCTCGACATCGCGACGGCCAACACTGACGCGCATTCCGTGAGCGTGTTGTTGGGCGATGGGCAGGGAGGTTTCGCGCGTAGAATGGACCACCCCACGGAGGGCTCCCCCCGAGCCATCGCCACCCTCGATGCGAACCGCGACGGCAATGTGGACTTGGCTACTGCGAACCCAGCCGATGATTCCGTGAGCGTGCTCCTGGGTCGGGGTGATGGGACATTCGACGCAGAAGCGCGATACCCGGTTGGGGAGGGTCCCCTCGATATCGCCGTTGGCGACTTCGACGACGACGGTGTCCTGGACCTTGCGAGCGCAAACGACACAGCGAAGACGGTGAGTGTCTTGTTTGGCTTGGGCGATGGGACCTTCACCGGTGAGGTCGACTACGCCACCAATTACTCCCCAGGTGCCATCGAGGCAGGGGACTTGAATGATGATGGAGCCCTCGACCTCGCCATCGGCCAATACGGTGCAGTAAGCGTGCTGCTCGGTACCGGTGATGGAACGTTCACCTCCACCCCAGATATGCTGGTAGGGCCTGCTGACGAATTGGCTTTGGGCGACGTGAACGGTGATGGGAACGTGGATCTCACGGTAGCGGCAAAAAACGGCCGATACACTTCTGGTGTTCTCGGCGTTCTGTTCGGAATAGGTGATGGCTCTTTCCTGCCTCTCGCAGAGCTGGAGCCAAAGAGTAGCCCCATTATTGGCACAGCTGACGTGAACGGTGACGGTCGGTCGGAAGTCACAATATCGAGGAACGCCGCGTTGACGGTGCTTTCCGTGACGGACGACAGCACGGTGACGACCAGAGTGGACTACCCCACAGCGTCGCCGCCCAGAGCAGTGACGTTTGGTGACTTCAATGCAGATGGGTGGCTCGATATCGTGACGGCAAATCGCTGGGGGGTCTCCGTGCTGATGGCGGCCGGCGACGGCGAGTTCGCCTTTCCCGAGAGTCAACCGACAGGAGTCAACGTGGGCAGGTTGCTGCTGGACGACCTCGACGATGATGGTCGACTGGATCTTGCTGCCACCACCGACGCGGACGCGGTGAGCATCCAGCTTGGACTGGGCAATGGAACCTTTGCTCCGAGCCACCAGTACCCGACCGGTGCCGCCGACTACGGCTACGAAGCCTTCGAGGCGGGCGACCTCGACGGCGACGGCCATCCCGAACTAGTGTTGACAACCAGGTCTGAGCAAGGGGTTTACGTGCTGTGGAATGCTGGGGACGCGACCTACCCGTCCCGAACGGATTTCGACGTCGCGACGCCCCCGGAGTTTTTGGCGCTTGCCGACCTGGATGGCGACGATCAGTTGGATATGGTGGCTGCGAGTGGCAGCTTGCTGGAGTATTCCGCGGTCACCGTGTTGGCCAACCAAGGTAGCGGAGTTTTTGTTTCCCAGATCCACTACGACGGAGAGCCTTGGGGGAAACTGGCGCTCGTCGATCTGAACCATGACGGTTGGCCCGATCTGGTGGGCTCCAACGGCGAGCAGGACGGTCTAATCGTAGAGCTCGGATTGGGCGACGGCACTTTTGGACCCACGCTGAAGTCACCCACCAATGGCGGCATGATTTCCACCGAGAGTGCGGCCCTCGGAGATCTCGACGGTGACGGCGAACTCGACCTCGTTGCGCCGGACGTGGGCTTGGGCGCGACGCACCTCGACGTGATGCTCGGAGTGGGAGACGGAACGTTCACGCCCGCAGCGCAGCACAGTATGGAGAACACCGGAGCGGGAACGGTGGCCCTGGCGGATGTGAACGGCGATGGCATTCTCGACTTGATCTGGCAGGACTGGCGCGTCTATGTTGCCGAAGAGACGATCGTCGCGCTCGGGGTTGGTGATGGCACCTTCAGCTGCTCGACCGCCACGATTGCGGGTGCGTCGGATGGCCTCGCCTTGGGGGATCTGAATGGTGACGAGCGAATCGATCTCGTGTTTGCCGCTTCTACACCCCAGTCGATCCTGGTACTCCTCAATCGACCGCTGTAGTTGACGTGTCCCGGTGTCGTGGCGCGTAGGTTCGACAAGCGCCCTCGCGCCGATACAAAGAGTGATGCACCCCGAGCGGCGCGTGGGCACCGCCAGTCAGGGCGCCGCGTCACGATCGAGGCCGGCGTTACGGCTCGAGCTCGAGCTCGAGCTCGAGGCGCGCGAGCAGTGCTTGCGCTGCCTTTAGGCGTTCGCAAGCCTCCACCATTTCGGGAGAGATGAGAGTCTTGTCGGTGCGGGGCATGACCTCGAGCTTCTCGAACAATGACTCGAGCGCGACGACCGCGACCTGGGTGCTGAGCCTCGCCATCACCACTTCATTCGGAATATCGCGAGGCATAGAGCCCTTGTCCTTCCGCGCTGGGCGATGCCAGCGCTTTACACCAAACCGTTAAGCTGCGCCCAAAGGACGCGTGGGGCAAGCGGCGGATGCGCAGCGCGCATGAGTCCGCGCATGGCTCACCGGCCGGGAAGTGAGCCAAACGGCAGCTCCGAAGACGGTGCTACCGCCTTCGCGGCGGCGCGCTAGCCTGGCACGAAGCATTCGGGAAAGCAGACGATGGTTGGCTGCGTGCGAGGCGACGTCTGCGATCGCGGCGTATCCGCGGGTCCAGGAACGCGCTTTTCAAGCCGACATCATCCGCGAAATGGTGGAGCGTGGTTGGCTGCTCGGCGATCCCCTCAAGTACGACCGCGAGCTGGCGCTCTACACGGAAGACTGCCTGGCCTTCGTCAAGAACACCCAGCCCAAGACCTGGGAGAAGTACCAGAAGCTCTTCCCGAACGACCCGGAGAAGGCGTTCATCGCGCGCGTTGCCACCCAGCTCAACAAGGATCTGCGCCACAGGCCTAACAGTTTCGAGGGCGCCCGGGCTGGAGCAGGCGGCGGCTCAGGACTCAGGGGGAGGAGCCGAGCGGTGTTGGCGTGGGATGGTGGGACTTGGCTGGGCCTGGCGGAGCTTCTAGTGGATGGCGTAGCGGGTTGAGGACGCGCGGCTCGTCGCGCTGCAGGTGGCCGGTCGGGCCAGCGGGCCCACGGTCGCGTGCCCCGACGGATCTCTGAGGGCAGGCATTGGCGTGGGCGTTGGTCATCGCGAGTATCTGGCGTCCCGGTTTCGGAGTAGTGGTTTGAAGGATGCCGGAGCTTTCTCGATGGTCTGCGTTCTGGAAACAGGCCCTGGGCTTCGGTTTCGACGTGTCGGCGCTCGGAGATTCGCACGCTGTACAGCAGCGGCGTGTGGCGCTGTACCTGAAGCTTCTGGCCCTGCTCTGGCTGGGCCTCTATACGTTGGACGCGGGAATCGGGGTGGCGTCTCGAGGTCCCGGTGCGCTGCTCGAGCCTGGCTTGGCCGCACATCTTGGGCTCACGCTGGCGCTGTTGATGGGCTTCGCCACAGCGCGTCGGGCGAACTGCTCGCAGAGCCTGCTCCAGGTTCTCGAAGCGGCGGCAACATTTTCCATGTGTTCGTTGTCGCTGGTGTTCATGGATCTGGTGCCTCCTCCCCAGGAAGATCTCAATGCAGGTCCGGCCTTTGCGGTGCTCATCACGCTGGTCATTCGCGCGGCGATCGTACCGAGCAGTGGCATGCGCACCCTCGCCATTGGCGCGATTTCGACGGCGATGGTCAGCTATGCCTACCGACCGCACGGCAATGCCACTGATGCTTTTGGCGAGTTCGTCTTGCCTTGGACTCTGGCCTTCACTTTTGCCTCCTCGTATGTGTCGCGCGTCATCTACGGTCTACAGCGTCAGGTTCGCCAGGCGCGCCAGCTCGGCCAATACGTGCTCGAGAGCCAGCTCGGGGAGGGCGGCATGGGTCGTGTGTACCGTGCCCGGCACAACCTGCTCAAGCGTCCAACAGCCGTGAAACTCTTGTTGCCCGAACGAACGAGCGAAGCGAGCATCTCGCGCTTCGAGCGTGAGGTGCGTTACACGTCCCGCTTGACGCACCCGAACACAGTTACGATCTACGACTACGGTCGTACCCCCGAAGGCCTCTTCTACTACGCAATGGAATTGCTCGAAGGCGCCGACCTCAGCGCCGTCACCCGTGTCGCCGGTCCGCAGTGTGAGGGGCGGGTGAGGCACATACTGTTGGCCATAGCCGAAGCGCTCACTGAAGCGCACGGCGTTGGGCTGGTTCACCGTGATATCAAGCCGGCCAACATCATGCTCTGCGAGCAGGGAGGAATCCTCGATGTACCCAAGCTTCTCGATTTCGGACTCGTGAAAGACATGAGCCTAGAGGCTTCACAGGCCCATGGCAACCAACTCACGGGCACCCCCCTGTACCTCTCACCCGAGGCGATCCGAAATCCAGGGGCGGTTGATGCCATGAGCGATCTATACGCACTGGGTGCCGTCGGATACTACCTGCTCACGGCCCAGCATGTGTTCGAGGGGCAAACGCTGGTCCAAGTTTGCACCAAGCACTTGTTCGAAACACCCGTAGCGCCGACACAACGCCTGCAACAGCCGGTCTCCAAGGCTCTGGAGGACCTCATCCTCGAGTGTCTTTGCAAGGACCCCGCTTCCAGACCCCAAGGCGCCAGTGAGCTCCATCGGCGCTTGCGGGAGATGCGGGGCCTTGGCGGTTGGGATGCCGATGACAAGCAGCGTTGGTGGTCCGAGTATGGGCCGGCCTTGCAAACGCAACCCGTACTCGGCGAAGCGACCTCTTTGACGATAGAGCCCTGCATGCCCAGCGACAATTCACAGACGGTGTCCGTGTGACATCCGGTGCTCCCCGCGCGTCCCGAACTGCCGCGCGGGCGAGGCAAGAAGAGGGCAGCACTACCGAGCTGCTACTGCCGAAGGCCGCCTGACCTGGGGTAGGTTTCGGGACCCTACGCCAAGCGTGTTCGTTCGTCGGAACCACGCGCCTCAGGTGAGGTCGGCGAGCGGACCGTCGGTGTAAGAGCTGTCGGGCCCTTGACCGAAACCGTCGATTTCCACGCCGAACGCCTGGGCAATGGAGACCAGCAAGTGGTTGTTGGCTCCAGTCGCGTATTGAGCGTCTCGGACCATGCACGAGTCGTTCATGGACGGGCAATCCGGCGTGATCCGAAGTCGCCGTCCAAACCGGAACGGTACGTCGGCTCCTCCGGCCAGCACCGTAGGGACGGCGGACGAAGAATGAGCATTGGGGTTGCCAAGCTCACTGGTCACGTACACGAGCACATTGTCGAACGAGCCAAGGGTGTCCAGTCGCTGGATCAGGGTCGCGACCTTTTGATAGACGTACTTGTTGTACGTGGCCAGCGGCAGCCACGTTGCGGCATCGCCCGAGTTTGTGAGGTTTCCCTGCCAATCGAACGAACGGGTCGCGTATTGATGGGCCACCAGATTGTGCAGATCCGAAGGGAGCCCCAACCCCAGGGAATCCGTGGTCGCATTGTTGGGGCTGTCGTATGGCAAATCGTTCAACACCAAGGTGCCGAAGCGAGTAACGTCGCAGGCGAACGCCTGGGCCATCAGATCGATGAAGAAGTTGGTCACCTTGTCGAAAGTCGGCTCGCCGCCGTTGAAACGCATCAGGCCGCCGATGTCCGCCGGGAACTCACCATCGGCCGGCTTCACCGGAGGCATGGAACACGTCGGGGTGGCCGCCAACCCTCCAAAGGATTTTTCGAGATCGCGGATTGCGGCCAGGTGCTGGTCCATCTTTTGCTGCTCGACGGGTGCCAGGCGCGCGCGCAATCGATTGCAGTCCTCGCGGACGGCATCGATCACGCTTTGGCCCAGCGCATTTTTGCGCAAGAGGGCTGCCTGGCCCTCCGCGTCGTCGGGCGGCACGAACCCGCTGAACAAGTAGTCGAAGGCCTCGTAGGGTGAGATGATCTTGCTGATGCCCGCACCTCCGGTGCTGAATGAAATCGTGCTGCCAACATTAGGGTTGGGATCGCCCACCCCCAAGACGACATTGCTCTTGCGCGTCGCGGCGCCCAAACCCATCTCGACCGCCAGAAATTGGTCCAGCGACGAATTCTGGGGCAATCCGCCCTCGAGCGGACTGCCCGTGAGAATGCTGGCGGTAGCGTCGTGCCCGTCCATCGCCAGGTCCAGGCCTTCGATGACCAACAGGCGATCTTTGAAGCTCTTTCCGTAGGTAGTGGGGTCGTCAAAGGGCTGTAGCGAGCAGTTCGGGTAGGCGATGTCGAACTCCGTCTCCGTGTCTGTACCCCGCAGCGACAGACCTTCCACCGGGATGTCGGGAGACTCTGGAGTGCGCATGCCGAAGTACTCGGTAGCGATCCCGTGCGGGTGTGAGATCACCATCAGCTTCAGCGGCAGCGCTTCGCCCGCGGCGTGGGCGAAGGAATCTTCGAGCAGCTTGTAAAACGGCAGCGCAGTCGCGGAAACGCCTACCGCGCGCAAAAAGGAGCGGCGACTGGCACTTCGATACCGGGACTGCTTCGCCAAGCGGCGCATCATGGGGTTCTCCTCTCGACGAAGGTTGGGCTCTTGATGTAGGCAACGAGGACATCGACCAAACGGTCCTGCTGATCGGCGGGCAGCTGCTTCCAGAGCTCGACGAAAGCGTTTTCTGCACCGGCCACGCTCGCGTCGCTGCGCCCCGCCGAGCTGCGGAAGATCTGGCGTGCCAGGCAGGTCTTGACCGCGTCGCTTCGTGCCAGCGCGCCGAGCAACTCCCCGCTGTCAGCGTACGTCCCGTCGAGGTCCGAACCTGTATTGACGGCAACGCTCGTATCGATGGGATGATCGTTCTCGGACTCCCTCATCTTCCCAATACCGTCGAAGTTCTCGAGGGTGAAACCGAAAGCGTCGATCGTGCGGTGGCAGGCGGCGCACCCCGCGTCAGTCGTGTGCACCTCGAAGCGCTCGCGAGTCGTTCTGCTCGGGTCGGCTGGGGGCACGCTAACGACGATGCCGAGCGCTCCAGGATCCTGAACGTCGAGGCACGCAATCCGGCGCATGAGCGCCACCCCGCGGAACACCGGATGACTGCCGTTGTTGGTCGCAAATACAGAGAGAAACGCCGCTTGATTCAGAATGCCTCGACGTCCGCTGCCGGCGAGCGAGGTGCGTTGACCCTCTCCGCCCCAAGGGACGCCATAGAGCGCCGCCAGCTCGGGGGCGACGATGGTCCAGTCGGCCGTCAAGAGCTCGCTGAGCGTCCCAGTCGAGCGCTCGAGCACCTCATCGATGAAGGCGATGCTCTCGGCTTCCATGGCGTGGCTCAGATCCGAAAACTCAGGATACACGCTGGTTGCCTTCTCGCGTCGGGCCACCTGGTCGATGCCGAGCCACTCCTGGACGACGCGAACGAGGCGGGCTTGCCCCTGGGATGTATCGAGCAGCCGTAGCGCTTCGGACTCACGCCCTTCGGGCGTGGCAAGCGCCCCCGCCGCCGCTTGCTCGAGCAACGCGGCATCCGGGGGCCCTGCAGTCAACAGGTAGGCGATCTGGCTGGCGATCTCGTTCGGTGTCAGAACGAAGCTGGCATCCGCCTCCGCTTTACCGAGCTCGGTGAGATACAGGAACCCGGGCGACTGGAGCAACACGCGTGTGAGTACGTCGATGCCTTCTTCATACGTGTAGCCGTCCGCCCCCACGTGATAGGGCGAGGTGGCGCTGAGTACGAGGCTATGGATCTCCTCGTCCGTCAGCGGTCGCCGATACACCTGGGAGCCGAAGGTCCGCAGAAACTCCACCGCACAGCTTTCGCCCGCGCCAGCGGGGTCGGAGCACGGTGCCAGCTCGGCAAGCTTCCCGTTGTCGCGGGCCTCGGCGACGAGCGCCTGGGCTGCCGTGTCGAGCTTGTCAGCTAACACCGGATCGACGCGCTGCGCATCATTCACGGTGAATGCCGCACCGGCGGGTGCATTCGTGGGCCCTTGGCGCGCATCCGCGGGAAACGCAAACTGCTGGCTGGGCGACAAGCTCGACCCGAGCAGTGCCCCAACCGAGGCGTCGTACTCCGCGTTGGTGAGGCGGCGGATGCCAGCGGGCAGCAGGGGGCTGTCGCCACCGCTGCTGCCGTCACTCGTAGCAGTGGTCGTGTTGGCGTTGCCCGCGCCACCGCTTCCCGTCGGCGACCCGCTGTTCGACGCCGCAGCGCTGTCCGTCGTCCCAGAGCCGCCCCCCGTGCCGGCCGAAGTTCGGGCGCTGGGGGTGCGCGTACCGCCGGTCTCGCTAGTGCACCCCGTCCAGCACCCGAGCGCGAGCATCATGGTGGAAAATGTGATGTTTAAGTGATTAGGAGTCACGATGATCGACGCTCTCTTTTTCCGCCACCATGCCACGGTGTCCAGGACCGATCGAGGTTTCGGTGATCCCGAAAACGAAACTAGTGATCGTTCGACACTTGCTCGAATGCTTCGCGTGGACCAGGTTTTTCTGATCCGATTTCTGATCCGATTTTTCTGATCCGATTTTCTGATCCGATTTTCTGATCCGATCGTCTGCTGCTGCGTCGAGCAAATCCTCCGGCTGATCGGGTCGCGCCAGGCTCGGATCCAGCAATCGCAGCGACGGCTGCGGGCTCGAGTGCTGCGCGCTGAAAAACGTGCAAATCGCACATATATTGTGTGCGATTTGCACGCAATTCGCGTGCGGGCGAGGTTCGTGACCCCGCTCAGCGATATTTCTTGCAACGGAAGCGTGGCGCGCTTCTGCGACGACCGTACCCATTTCGATACGCCCGGAGCCACGAAGATCGCACAGATCATCGCCAACGGCGTGAAGGCGCTTCGGGCCGCCGTTTGCGGCCCCTGCAGGGACGCTGTGGCCCAGTTCCGGCCGGGGTAGGCCGAGCGGGATCCGACCTCTGCTGGGCGCGAGGCGCCGAGCCCGGCGGTCACTTGCTCGAAGATTTCGTGTGCCAGACGAGGACACGCGGGCACCAATCCGACAGCCGTTCCATGCAAAATGCGTCGGCTCCCGAGCTCTGTGCGGGAGCCCGCGCGCCGAGGCCAGCGCGAGCTCACTGTGCTACCGTGTTTGGCGCTGCAAGGTGATTCTAGGAGCCGCTATGAAGACGATTTCGATACTGGCCGCGTTGACCCTCACGAGCTCAATGAGCCTCGTGGCCCGTGCCCGGGAGTGCAGCGACGATGCCGACTGCCAGGAAGGCACTAGCTGCCAGGTGGTCGAGCAAAGCGCGCCCGGCTGTGATCCTGGCGCCGATGGAGGTTGTGATCCGGCCCCGGAGATCACCGAGTACCGCCAGTGTGAACCGATACCCCTGACGTGCGATGCGGACGCCGACTGCCCCTCGGGTCTCAGCTGTGTGGAGGAAGACGCAGGCGATTGTACCGTCGTTGCAGGGGGCCCAGATAGCAGCGCCAGAGAAACCACCTGCGAACCCACCCCGGGAGAGAAGCTCTGCGCGCTCAGGTTGGCCGCGTGCGCGGACGATAGCGACTGCACGGCCCGCGAACAGTGCGTTCCGGACGGAGCTCAGACCTGTTCGTCCGCCCCTTGCGAATCCGGACAAGAGTGCCCGGATGAGCCCGTGTGCGAAGACACCTCGACCGCGAACTTCTGCTTTCCGAAGCAGGTGGCCTGCGATGCCGATGCCGACTGCGCTGACGGCGAAGTCTGCTACGACCTCGGCGCGCTCGACGTGGAGCAGCCCCCGTGGTGGGACGAAGGGCTGGGCCCCCGGTCTTGCTTTCCCGAGGGGTTCGCTCTCGTCTTCGATGAGCGTGTCGAGGTCGTCTGGGACGACGACTCCCAGGCGTCCTCGGCCGGGCGCGGCTCGGAGAGCGCACAAGGCGACTCCTACACGAGCGGCGAAGCGGAGGACAGCTCCGCGTCCGATGCCAGCGCCAGTGACGGAGGATGCAGTGTCGCGCGCGTGCTTCCGCCCAGTACCCACGCTTCGCTGAGTCTGCCGTTCATCGGGCTCGTGTTGGGCGCACGACGCGCGCGCAGTCGGGTTCGCTCCAACCCAGCGCGCTGATACTCGGACCTCGATTTTGGGCTCGACCTGGGGCCTCGCCGTAGCAGTCCTCCGTGCGACTGCTGCTGGCGACCTCTGGCTCGCGCTGGACGCCTCGCCGTTCGTCACGGCATCCGCGCGCAGCGAAACCCCGTGTCGTTGATGGGTTCGTAGGAGCTCCGTCCGACGCGCAGGGCGGCGCGCAAGTTCTTCGTGGCGTAGACTTCCCTGCGCATGACAACGGGGCCAGAAGCATGAGGGCCACCACCCATTTCGAAGCCTTCGCCGATTGGCCTCCAAAAGGTTCTAAAGCGCGTGCCCCAGGACGAGAGCACCGCAAACAAGATCTCACCTTCCCGTCCTTCCCGTCTTCCTGTTCATCATAAGCTGGTTGCTTCGCCGGTTTTCGCTCCGGCCCCCAACCATTCGCGGGCCCTTGGGGGATGGCCCGGTGGGTGCATCGAGCACGACGACCGGGAGGGGGGCTCAGCGCACTCCTGATTGGTAGTCGGGTCAAGCCGGTTGCTTGAGAGAGGGAAGTTCGCAGGACTTTGGGTGTCTCTTCCCAAGTGGGCTGCGGAGTGCATAAATTCGCATTCGCATTCGCATTCGTGACCGCGACCGTGACCGTGACCGGGGGGGCAGGCGCGTGCCAGCAAAGCTGGCACTGGCGCCTGCAGGCTCAGAATGGCCCGTTGCCGCTCGAGACTCCGGCTCCGGGTTCCTCGACACGCGATTCCGTTCGCCCCTGCGTGCGGGACGGGGCTGTGAGTCCCGCCCGCAGGGGCTCAGAAAAGGAGAATCCCGTGATGAAACTCGAAGTCCTCAACCTCGCCCTCCAAGCCATCGAGCTGCTCAGGCCCATCGTCGTCCGCATCAAAAAGCACGACCGTAGCTTGGCTCGGCAGATCACCGATGCAGCCAACAGCAGCGTGCTCAACACTGGCGAAGGAGCGCTCAGCGATCCCGGTACGCGCCGCAGTCGTTACCAGTCCGCGGCCGGTAGCGCCAACGAGGTGCGGGTGGGTGTCCTGGCTGCCATTCGCTGGGGCTACATCAGCGAGGGTGCCTCGGCCCCAGTGCTCGGTCACCACGATCGCATCGTAGCCATGCTCTACAAGCTCACCCACTGAGCACAGCGCTTCGGGCGGGCCTCGGCGGTCGATGCCCGCCCAGTCCACACCGGTCTCTGCTCCGGGTGCGGCCCGGTACACCGTCACCGCCACGGCCTTCTGAGCACTGCCACCGCCACCGATTCGGACACGGCCACGGAAGCTCTCGTGAGAAAAGGCCTCGCGTCTCGGTGGGATCTGCTGCGGGTACTTCAAAAAACAACAGCGGAAAAACCAGCGCAAGGCCGAGGCGCACGATGGCGCGTTCGAGCTGGCCGCTGCAACACAAAAGGAGACCGCGAATGACGGCACGCATGAATCGGCGCATGTACGGCTTTTTCAGAAAGCGTCTGGATGAAATCGGACTCGACCAAGTCCGTGATAATCGTGACGACCGGGGCAAACGTTGGGACCTGGGAGCGCTGCTGCACACTGTGCTCGGGGCGATGCTGGCCGGAGCCAGGAGCTTGGCTGACGTGGAGGAGATGACCGAGCGCATCAGCTCGCCCATGAAAAGGTTGTTCGGCATCCAGCGCCGAGTCCCCGACACCACGCTGCGTGATGCGAGGACATCCAGCGTGGTCGAATTATCCTTCGCAGGCTCTACCTCGGTGCAGCAATAGCTGCTCCCGATGGCTGGGAGAGTCTGCGCTCGGTGCTGCGCGTTGAAACAGAGATCCGCGACAAGAGCGGCAAGCTCATCAGTCACGACAACCGCTACCTCGTCTCGAGCCTACCCGAGTGCCGACTCTCCAAGGAGCACTGGCTCTTGCTCCTGCGTCAGCGCTGGGGCGTCGAGACCGCCCACCAGATTCTCGATACCGCCTTTGCCGAAGACGACCACCCTTGGATCGAGGCTCACCCTCGAGCAGCCCTGGTGGTCGCGATACTCCGGCGCATCGCTTACACCCTGTTGACCCTGTTTCGCTCCGTTACCCAGCGCTCCGAGGAGCGCCGCACGGTCCCCTGGAAACGGCTGATGCGCGACGTCCTCTTCGCTCTTGTCACCACGACTCGACAGCAGCTTGACGGCCTACGCAGACACTACATTGCCACGCTTTGCTGACTGAAGCGTTCGAACCCTGGGGCTGACGCCCTGCTTTTCACCCCACATAGCCAGGCCTGACGGTTTGACGGGAGCCCGCTGCGCGCCGGCGCGGCTGGCCCCCGCTTGCCTACAGCCCTCAGCCGACCGAGCCGTCCCTCGGTCCAGCCCCCTCGAACGGGGCCGCGCTCTATGGATTGGTCACATTTCATTGCAAAGTTTCGGTGGACGTGATCAAAGCTCTGGGTGGCCCAATCATCTGACCCGGCGATGGACGGTGTTGAATTGGAGTTCGAAGGCGCGGAATTTGGCGACAAGCGGCTAGCGACGCGTGTGGAAGGCTTGGCCGGCGCGATGGCAAGGGAGCCGTCCGCCAGCTTTCCGCAGGCACTGTCAGCTGCAGAGTTGGAAGCAGCGTATCGGTTCTTCGGCAACGTCAAGTGCCGCCAGCGCCAAGAACGGTGAGCTGCAGGAGCGCTGGGGCAGCCATGTCTACGGCGTCCATGCGTCGGGATTGGCGCCAGAGAAGGTCATTCATTTGATGGATCGCGAAGCTGACGATTTCGAGATATTGGCGTTGCTGAGCTCGCTCAGGACGCGCTTTGTGATTAGGGTTCAGCACAATCGCAGACTGGAAAATGGCCATTTGCGCGAGGTGGCAGAGGCCACCGATATTCGTGCTGAACGAGAGGTGGCGTTATCGAAGCGGGTAGGAAAAGCGTGGCCAAAACAACGCAAGATTCATCCGGCACGCAAGAGTCGCACGGCACAGCTCGCCATCGCCGCCACTCGAGTGCGTCTCCTTAGCAATCCCCGTGCGGCAGCTTCTTCGCGAGAGACGCTCGAGCTGAACGTTGTACGAGTGTGGGAACCCGAGCCGCCTGAGGCCTGAGGGTGAGGCCCCGGTCGATCGGCTCTTGTACACGAGTGAACCAGTCGACGAGGAGGAGCAACTGCTTCGAGTTGTGGACTGGTATCGAGCACGCTGGACGATCGAGGAGTACTTCAAAGCGCTCAAGACCGGATGCGCGCTCGAGAAGCGACAGTTGGGAGACCTGCATGCTCTGACAAACGCCACGGCGCTGCTACTGCCCATCGCTTGGAAGCTTTTGCTGCTGAAGAGTGAGATTCGGACTCGGCCCTTGGCACCTGCGACAACGATACTCGAAGCCGATGAGCTGGAAGTACTGAGGCTAATAGCGCGCCAGCCGCTCCCTGAGACGCCTGCTGTCCAGGAAGTCGTGCTCGCGATAGCTGGTCTTGGTGGTCACCTCAAGCATAATGGAGCACCAGGCTGGCAAACCCTTGCTCGAGGGTACGATCGCTTGTGTGCCACTCTGGAGGGCTACAAACTCCGGCGCGCGATGGAATGCGGTTAGCTGTCAGCGCCGCGACAGCCCGTACAAACGACCACCGAGAGCGCCCAAGTCGGCGACGACGGCCTGCGCGAGCTCGTGGTTGATGTAGCCCCAGGCAGCAGCCAGCTGCAATGAGGCTTGCGATTCATAGAGCTCTCCCAGTGCGCGACGGAAGCTCTGCCGAGCATTGCCGGCTTTGACCCCAAAGGCCTCGGAGACATTGAGACCGGTACTATTCAGAGAGCGTCTGAGCTGCTTGCTCAGATCCTGGTCCTTGCGTTCGATAGCGTCGATCAGGGGCCGAGCGCGCTGAATGATGTTGATGACTTGGTCGAGAAGCTGTTGGCGAAGTGTCGTGTTCATGCCCTCCACTGGCGCAGCTTATGTGACACCTCCCCGTTGCCCCGCGCGATCGTCGACCGCCTACCATCGCTAGTGACGCCGCATCCCGCTTGCACCGCCCTTGGAGGTGGCGCAGAAGGTGCGCCGAACGGGTGTGAACACGACACGTAGCCAGCTTCGAGGGCGGCACCAGCGTCAGTGACAGCACGCCGCTTCAGAAGTAGCAGACCGTATCTGCCGCAGCCGCGGTTGCCGCAGCCGCAATTGCCGCAGCCGCAGTTGCCGCAGCCGTCGCTGCTGCTGTCGTCGTTGCGGTCGCAGCCACAGCCGCTGATGCCGAACCTGAGGCTCACACCCATACTGCAACTTCACCGCAACTCCGCGATCAATGGTCAGGCCGCGCTGGCGCGCAGCGGGCTCCACCGATCGAGGGTGGGGCTCAGCGGTCGCCAGTTGGCGATCGCACGGAGGACTGTAACACTCGGAGCCTTTGGTGAAGCCCAAATGGGGCACGGACAAATTGGATCAACCGAACAGGGCCAAGAGCTGGGCCAGCAAGATCTTGCCGATCATGGCTACAGGGTAGACCAGTGCATAGGCGACGTAGGTCTCTTCCGAGCGTCCCGAGAGTTCGAATGCGGCTACCAGCGTGGCCGGTTGGGTCTGCATGCCGCTCGAGACCCCCAGGCTCGAGATGACGCTGGCCTTGGCCCACTTGCGCGCCAGCGCGAGCGCCACCGTGGTGGTGACCAGGGTGACGAGCGCTCCCAGCAGAAGCATGGTGAGGCCTTGTTGATTCATGACGCCTCTGAGCTGACCGCCCGCGCTGGTGCCGACGCCTGCCAGAAACAGGAGCAAGCCGAGATCACGCAGGGTGCTGTTGGCTTCGAAGGGAATGGCCCAGATCAGCGGTCCCGTGCGGCCCAGACGGCCCAGGAGCAGCGCCATCACGAGCGGGCCACCCGCGGCGCCCAGCTCGAGCTCGGTGCCGAAGATGGGGAGCGGGACCCGTCCGAGCAGCAGTCCCGCGCATAGGCCGAGGGCCAGCGCAGCAAAGTCGATTTCTGCCAGTTCGCGTTCTGAGTCCCCGAAAAACGCGCTGACCTCCTTCAGACGCTGTCGCGGCGCCACGACCCGCAATCTATCGCCGAGCTCCAGGTGCAGATCGGGGGAGGGGACTATATCCAGGTCCGCACGCCTCAAGCGCGTAACCTGGGCATTGAAGCGGCGCTCCAGATCGAGGTCGGAAAGGCAGCGCCCGACGTGTTCGCGGCGCGAGACCAGCACCCGTCGCATGTCGACTTGATCGCGCCGAGTTTCGAGTTGCTCCAGCGAGGCTTCCCCGAAGAACGCCGTAGCCCGCTCCAGGTCCGCGCTCGAGCCGACGACCGTGACCACATCGCCCGCGTGCAGCACCGTGTACTTGGTAGGTACGCTGACATCTCGAGCGCGCCGCACACGCGATACCACGACACCGATCTTGGTGCGGATCTCGAGCTCTCCGATCGAGTGCTCGGCAATCTCGGGGTTGGTCACCTTGAAGTTGCCGCTTGCAATCGGTGCGCGTTGGCTTGCCCGTGTGCCGCTGTGCTCCTGTTCCAGACGCGAACGCAATAGGCTGGAGAACACCCGGAACATCACCAGTGCCCCCAGCACGCCGAACGGGTACGTGACCGAGTAGCCGATGACCGGGTGCAGCGCCAGTGCGGTGCCCTCCAGCTGATCGCCGGCCGCGCCCAGCGCTGGGGTGTTCGTGAGGGAGCCGCAGAACACGCCAGCGATGTAGCCCCGGTCGAGCCCGAGTGCGGAACCGACGAGCCACGCGATGCTCGCTCCGGCACCCAGCGCAATCGTGATGGCCAGGTTCAGACGCAAGCCACGGCTTCGGAAGGCCGCGAAGAAACCCGGACCGCTCGTCAGCCCCACGCAGTAGACGAACAGGACCAGACCGAACTCCTTGAGCTCGGGCGCCACTTTCAGGTCCGGTGCCTCGGGTGCCAACCATGCGCTCAAGCCCAGCCCAGCGAAGAGCACGCCCGCCAACCCCAGGCGCACGCCTCTGACTTCCAGCCGAGCCAGCAAAAGGCCGAGCAAGGTGACCGCGAACAGCAGCAGCAGCTCGTTGTCGATCAAGAGTGTCGTGAGTGTTCGCACGTGCCGGGACCGCGTCGTGTGGACGCCGCACCATCTCAGCAGTGGAGTGGAGCAAAACGCAAGGGGAGAAGGCGCTCGAACCCGCGCGTGTCGCTCCGGTTTCGAGGCGGTGTGCGTCGCATGGCTTTTCAGCCCAACAATGGCTAGCCCAACGGCCGGTCCTTCGACGCGGCAGGTCCCGAGGGCGCGTAGCTTCTTCGCTAGCTGGCGAGAGGCAGGCTCAGTAGCGTTTCGCGTTGCTCTCGGAGGCCTATCTCGACGCGTCTGAGGACTGAAAGGTGTACGAGGCGGCGCGCTATCCTGGCAACTTTTGCTGCAACCTGGACGTCGCTCACGCCTTCGTTGAGGGCTCGCGCGGAGGCGGGACGCAGGCACGTAGCCGACAGCTCGCCGAGCCTGCCCGTGGTCGGGTGCCGAAAGCCGATGCGCCGTCCGGCCGTGCTGAGCTCGAAGTTGGCGTTGCCGGCGCGGGAGCGAACGGTGCCACGGACGAGCGTGCCATGGAGGTGGAACTCGAGCTCGACGCTCGTGCCGTGCACATCGCCCACCTCGACAGTCAGCCGATGCATGGTGCAGCGCGCGTGCAAACGGGTGACGCCGGCGGCGAGTCGTTGCAATTCTTGGTGGACTGGGGAAGTGACCATGTTCAGCATTCAGCAAGACCGAGGCCAACGACGCCTCCCCCCGACCCGGGAGGGGGCATCGGTATTCCAAGTGCCCAAAAATAAACGACAATTAGCGACCGCCGAGCCTCCCGCCGCAGGTCTGCGGGGGGAGCTCGTTCGTGGGTGTCACGCGTCACAGCGTGACGCTGGCCCGGCTTCCTTTCGAGCCGTGGACACGTCCGAGAAAATGGGGCCGTGAGCGTCGCCGGGCATCACCCAGAGGGCGCACGGGGAAACGACGTTGGATCGCGATTTTCGCGACTGTTGGTCATTGCGCTCGAAGCGGTGGGGCGAATCCGCAACGCGACCAGAGCGGGGAGGGGATCGACCAGCGCCGCGCCCGTCGCTTGGCTGAAGCGTTCTCGAGACGTACGGTAGGCTCCGGGTCGTTGGCTCGTAGGATCTCCTCGAGCAGGTTTTGAAACGCTTCCCGATCGCTGCGCAGGCAGTGGTAGCTGGTCGCGTGGGAGAGCTGGATCAACAAGTACCTGCCTCCCGCCAGCGCTTCGGCCCTGGCGAAGTGCTGGCGGCTCTCGTCGAAGTCGCCGCGGGCGGCATAATAGCGGCCGAGCAGCGCATGCGCCGCCGCGAACTGCGCTGTCTCATCCAATTCGACCGCACGAGTCAACACGAGTTCTGCGGCGCGCCCCCCCGTGGGATCCGGCAGCGCCCCGCCCGCGTGGACGCCCAGCAAAGCGTGCCCGAGCCACAGGAGCGAAACGGCGTCGCTCTTCGATGTGAACTCATCTCGTAACCTCGTCTCGAGCACCCCGGGCGGTACGCTTAGGTCGAAGCTGCTCCCGCGAATGGTCAGCCATTCCTTTCCCCAGAGGTATGCTCTTGCGAACCCCGTGTCGACGCGCTGTTGATGGTAGAGTCGCTCGCTCTCGTCCCCCTGAACCACGGCAGCTTCGAGATCGTCCAGCGTGAACAGCTCGGTCTGGAGAACCCAACCTCGCATCAACGCTATCATCAGCGCTTCGCTTTCGGGCTCTAGATCGTGCAGGGCTTCGAGCTCAGCCAGGTTCGTGGCGCTGGCATGTCGGGCCACTTCGTAGTCGTGGAAGGTATCGATCGCGCGAGTCACGCGCCGGGCGTGCTCGACCGGCGAGTCCGCCCCGCCCAACGAACAACCCACGGCCAGCGACGCGAAGAGCAGACAGGTAAGTCGCATGAGAGCGGTCAGCCCTTGAACGCCAGCACATTGCAAGCCACCTGCGTGCGTACATCGGGGTTCTCGTCGCCCAGAGCCGTTGCCACCTCGGAGTAGCGCCCCAGTCTGAGTAGCCCTTGTGCTGCTAGCTTGCGCTGCTCTGCGCTCTTCGACTTGAGCTGCTCGAGCAGAGCACTGCTGACGCTTGCATCGCCTGCCGCAGCGAGCGCGGCGCGGGCCTGAATAGCCTCGTTGCCCTTGGCGCGTGCGAGCCTTTGCAAGGCGGCAAGCGAGGCCTGACGATATCGGTCCAGGGTCACGAGCTTCGCGTGAGCCATGACCCGCGCGAAGGGGTCTTCGTCCGTGCTCGCCTGGACGATGGCTTTCCTCAAGGTGTCGTCCTCGACCGAAGCCAGGCGGATGGCGAGTTGGCGTTCACCCTGCGTGCCGTCAGCGATGGCCCGGGCGAGTACTTGCGCGCCGAGTTGCTTGTATTGTCGACTCCTTTGGTAAAGCGCATGCGCGGCAGCAATGGCGACCGGGCCCGTCTCGGTTTCTGCTACGCGCACCAGCTCCCGTTCTCCCCCGCTGCGGAAGGCTCCGGGCAGGGCCCACGCCTCGATGATGACTTCTCGCACGTCGGGTGCGGCGCGGGTCCAGCGGTCCTTGAGACGGAGGACGGCATCCGAGCCTCCTATCGCCCCGACCGCTCGAGTTGCCAGGCTGCGGCTCAGTACGTCCGGGTCGAGGCGCGCGACCTCCAACAGCTCGCGTAGATCTCCTTCGTCGCGAGCCTCCAGGGCGGCGTGCAGGGCGGCGCGTCGCACGCGTTCATCCGGGTCGCGGAAGAACTGTCTTCGGAGCAAGGCGTATGTCGGCGCGCCCGCAGCCCGCGCTGCCACGGCACGCCAGGAGCCGCTGGCAGACTCCGCGTAGCGTGCGATCGCATCTTTGGGGTTCATGCGGTGGTACTCCAGCAGGATCAGCGCGGCTTCCGCGCCAGCATCGTCCAGTCGCGACGACCTGTCCTCGAGCACGGGGTAGAGGGGAGCTGCACAGGAACGCACCGTGCGCAGCCGTCGGATGGCGAATTGTCCTTTCGCCGATCGAACCTCGCGCCCGGCCACCGCGCGCGCCAAGGCCTCGACCGCCCCGCGATCCAATTGACCGCTGTGCTGGGCGTCCTGAATCTCCGCCCGAAGGGATTGGAGGTCGCCGTGGAGCGCCGCTTCGACCGCGCCGTCTGTGCGACACGCCGAAAGGAGTAGTCCGAGGCTCAGAAGCCGAGCCAGGCGGGGGCGAGAGGGGAGGAGGCCGCGCATGTAGCTAAGGTACATGCAAACTGGCTTCAATTCACCCGTGTCTCTGGTTGCGCGCTCGGTTCCGGCGGGGGGTTGCCCTTCTGAGCCGGGCTGGACTGGTCGATGCTCTCGCCGGTCAAGGCCGGCCGCTGGTCACGCCGCGCGCGGGCCGCCTTGACGAAGCTGGAAAACAGCGGGTGCGCCGCCGCGGGCCGGCTCTTGAACTCCGGGTGGAACTGGCAGCCGATGAAGTGAGGGTGCTCCGGGAGCTCCACGATCTCCACCAGGCGGTTGTCGGGGCTAGTGCCGCTCAGCCGGAGGCCGGCGCTGGTCAGGCGCTCGCGATACTCGTTGTTGAACTCGAAGCGATGACGGTGCCGCTCGCTGATCTCGAGGCGACCGTAGATGGCCAGGGCGCGACTGCCCTCCGCCAACACGCAGGGGTAGGCGCCAAGCCTCATCGTGCCGCCCTTGTCCATCACACCACGCTGATCGGGCATGAGGTCGATGAGCGGATTCTTGGCGTCCTTGTCGAACTCGGTGCTGCTCGCGTCTTTGATGCCGCACACGTTGCGCGCGAACTCGATGACGGCAAGCTGCATGCCGAGGCAGATTCCGAAATAGGGCACGTTGTGTTCGCGGGCGTAGCGGATTGCGGCGATCTTTCCCTCCACTCCGCGGTCGCCGAAGCCACCCGGCACCAAGATGGCGTGGAGGCTTTCCAGCACGGTGGAGGCCGTCGAGTTCTCTAGATTCTCCGAGTCGATGTACTCGAGGGCCACGGCGACGTCGTTGCTCAGACCACCGTGCACCAGCGCCTCGTGCAACGACTTGTAGCTGTCCTTGAGGTGCACATACTTTCCGACCACCCCAATCTTGACGGTTCCAGCCCGTGGCTTCTTGAACTTGCTGACCGTGTCCTTCCAGAGCCCGAGCTCCGGTTGGCGGGACCAGATGTTGAGGCGCTCTGCCAGCTGCGCGTCCAGACCTTCTGCATGCAACAACAGGGGGAGCTCGTAGATGCATGAGGCATCCACCGCGGAGATCACCCGTTCTACCGGTACATTCGAGAAGAGCGCGATTTTCTCTTTCAACCCACGCGGGATGGGACGATCGGACCGGCAGATCAGCAAATCCGGCTGAATGCCGATTTCTCGCATTTCGCGCACCGAGTGCTGCGTCGGCTTGGTCTTCAGCTCGCCAGCGGTCGCAATGTGCGGCACCAGCGTGACGTGCACGCTGACCGCGTTCTGCGGCCCCGCCTCCAGGCGCAGCTGACGGATCGCCTCCAGAAACGGCAACGACTCGATGTCGCCTACGGTCCCGCCGATCTCCAGGATCGCGATGTCGGAGCCTTCCGTGGCCTTGTAGATGCGTTCTTTGATCTCGTTGGTGATGTGCGGAATCACCTGAACGGTGGCTCCCAGGTATTCGCCGCGTCGTTCCTTGCTGATCACCGCGTCGTAAATGCGCCCGGTGGTGACGTTGGCGTTCTTGTTGAGCTGGCAGGACGTGAAGCGCTCGTAGTGCCCCAAGTCCAGGTCCGTTTCCGCGCCGTCGTCCGTGACGAAAACCTCGCCGTGTTGATACGGAGACATGGTTCCTGGATCGACATTGATGTACGGATCCAGCTTCATGTGCGTGACCCTGAGACCACGCGCTTCCATCAACGCGCCGATGGACGCCGAAGCGAGGCCCTTGCCAATCGAGGAGACAACTCCCCCGGTGACCAGGACGAACTTGGTTCGCCAATTCACCGTCGTGCCTCCAGCATCACGGGTGGGCACCATGCCACGTGTCGCATCGCATGCCCAAAGAAAACTTCGGATTGTTTGAGCGGGGAGGGCAACTCCCACGTCTTGTCGGTAGCTTGCGAGCACCTCGACGGGAACGAACAGGCAGGGCGAAGCACATCGATCGTAACTCGACTGAAACAAACCAGGACGGCGCGTTCACGGCGGCACGACCGCGCCGAGCTTTTTAGAGGCCGGAGGGGCCGCGAACAAGGCTTGACTTTGGCGCGGGTGCTTCAAAACACGGCCGCGCCGGTCAATGGCGCCTCAAAAGAGGCCGACGATGCTGGCGCCGAGGCCCTCGGAAAAAGGAGCGGGGAACACCTGCAGGCTCGGCGGCGGCTGCAGAGAACGCCTCGGCGCGCGCGCGTCGTACTCGAGCCTGCCCGTCCGTCGTGGCTCGACCGTGGGCAGCAGCAGACCTTCCGCCATGACCAGAAGACCGCCGGCCTGCCCAATGCCATCGAAGCTCTTGACAATTACACCAACGACCATCCAGAAGGTGCTGCAATCCGGGGTCGTTTCGGGGCAGCCCGTCTGGGCGAGCGACATCCAGGGTCCGGCGATGGGAAACCTGAGCTCGTCGGCCCCACGGGCGGTGGGGTAGAAGTACGATCCGCCAAGGGCGGCACCGTACCAAACAGCGGTCGTGGCGGCGCCCAACCCGAGCAACGGCCAGCGCACTGAGGGTGCTGGGTAAGCCGTTGGGTCATGCGTGACCTCTCTTACCGGCTCGTCCGCGGCGGCGGAAGTCCCCCCGAACATTGCTGCGGCTCCGAGGGCCAACGCGAAGGTTTGACTGCTTACACGGCTCACGTCGCACCTTTTCGGTCATGGGCGCTCGGGGCGCAAGCAGATTTTTCCCGAGGGCCGAGACAGGCCAGCTCGGGTTTTTTCTGGAGGCGAGCCGCGAATGTCGCTAGCACGAAAAGCAGCATGGTCTCGGACCCCAGACTTCCCAGTCCCCTTCGCGGGCGCTCCAGAGCCCTCGACCTGCGTACCCCGGCGCTCGGGCGCGCTCGTCCCTGGTGGCTGAGTGTGTGGCTTTTGGTGCTAATCCTCACCGCGCCACCGAGCAGCTTCGCCGACAAGGCCAGGACGCCTCCCCACCACGAGTCCAAGGAGGCCTTTGCGAAGCTGAGCGGCTGGGTGAATCGTCACGGGGGCCAGCTCGGGGCAGTGGTGCTGGATCTGAACACGAGCGAGCGCTGGGTGGCCATTGCGCCCGACAAGGCCATGAACCCCGCGTCGAATCAAAAGCTCGTGACCGCCGCCGTTGCTCTCGATCTGCTGGGACCGGATTACCGCTACCGTACGTCTTGCTACGGGCACATCGAGGACCACAAGCTGCGAGAGTTGGAGATCGAAGGGCATGGCGATCCCTCGCTCGGAGTGGAGGACCTGTGGCGCCTGGCCCGCGCACTGAAGGCGCAGGGCGTCGATGCCGTGGAGGGCGATCTCTGGGTCGACCAGAGTCGTTTCGACGACCAGTTCGAGCCGCCGGCCTTCGATCAGCAGCCCCACGAATGGGCAAGCTTTCGAGCGCCTGTCAGCGCGATCAGCGTCGATCAGAACACCATCACCCTCAACGTGCTCGCGACCCAGGCGGGCCGACCCGCGCGCGTGTGGTTCGAACCGCCCGGGGTCGCCAAGGTCAGCGGCACGGTGAAGACCGTTGCGGCGGGTGGCGGGCAGCAGGTCACCTGGGGGGTGAGCGCCGTGCCGGGCGGCGTGAAAGCCGACCTGGGCGGCCACGTCTCGGTGGGACAGCCGCGCTTGCGCTTCGTGCGTCGCGTCGCCGACCCTCGTCTGCTGCCAGGCAAGGTGCTCGCCGAACTGCTGGGAGAGTTGGGGGTGAAGTTCTCCGGACGGGTCAAGCTAGGAAAGCGCGACGGTGGTGAACGCCTGACCTACCTGACATCGCCCCCGCTGTCGGTGCTACTGCGAGAAATGGGCAAGAACAGCGACAACTTCTACGCCGAAACCATCTTCAAGACGTTGGCGGGGGAGTCGCAGGGCGCGCCGGCCAGCAGCGCGAGCGCCGCCGAGCGAGTGCTGGAATGGCTCGAGGGCGCGGGCCTTGCGAACCCTCAGACCAAGATCGTCAATGGCTCGGGCCTCTTCGACGCCAACCGCGTGAGCACGGGGACCTTGGCCGGGCTGCTAGCCAAGGTCTACCTCGACCCGAGCCTTGGACCCGACTTCCTGGCTCAGCTGGCCATTGGTGGCGTGGATGGAACGCTCCGCCACCGCTTTCGTTCGGCCAAAGATCGCGGCCGCGTTCGGGCGAAGACCGGCACGTTGCACGACGTGGACGCTCTCGGGGGTTACGTGCTCAGCAGCAGCGGTCGCCTGCCCATCGTGTTCGCGCTCCTGGTGAACGGCATCGACAACCAGCATGCGGCGGTGCGAAAAGAGTTCGATCGAGCGGTGTCCACACTGCTCACCGAGAGTTGACGGAGCTCGTCTTCCGCGGCCCTTGCTACTCTACCGACCTGTCGACTTCGTCGAGCAGCGCTTCGGCGGAATCTGCGTCGAGGCATGCCGAAAGGGTCCCGTGGTCGCAAACGGCCACGCCGGAGAAGCAGTCGACGTCGGTGACCCATATCTTACATTCCACCACTGTGCCGTGCTCGCAGCTTTCAGTGGAACTTTGCTGCTCCGAGGTCTGAGGACCGCTCATGTGGGGGCTGGCCAGGCCGGAAGCTTCCTGCATCTGGGGCCGCTCGGGTCCACCGCCACAGGCAGTCGCCACGAGCGACAGCAGCGCTGCTGCGAGAACGAGCCAGGGCGTGTGGAGTGCGCGAGTCTCATTCTGGTGCAGGGGTCGGCGCGGCATGCGTTCATTCATGTAACGGACCGCACGGCCCCAGCTTTAGCGAGCGGGAAGAGGTTTCGGCAAGCTTGTAGGTGCGTTCACGACGTGCGCGTCCGAGCGCGCGTCGTCAACCGTTAGCCTATGGTGACACTGGGCGCCGCAGCCTGCGTGCCTGCCGTCGTGCTCAGCCCCCGAGCGAACGCACGATGCGCTTCTGGAACAAGACGACCAAGAGCACGACCGGCAGTGTGGAAAGCACCGTGCCGGCGAGTACCTCGCCCCAGGGTACTTGATGCTGCCCACGGAACAGGGCTATCGCCACGGGGGCGGTGCGCTGGGCGCTACCGATGGTGAACGAAAGCGCGAACAAGAACTCGTTCCAGCAGTAGATGAAGGTCACGATGGCCGTACTGACGATGCCGGGCAGCGCCATCGGTACGACGATGTCCTTGAGCACGGTGAAGCGGCTTGCCCCGTCGAGCAACGCAGCCTCTTCGACCCCTGCCGGCAGTTGTTTGAAATGGCTCATCAAGAGCCACACGGCAAGCGGCATGGAGAAGGTCAAGTAAGGCAAGACCAACCCCGGAGTGGTGTCGATGAGCGACAGGCTGCGCAGCAAGACATAGAGCGGGGAGACGATGGCGATCTGGGGGAACATGGCGACCACCACGAACAGGCCCGAGAGCAGTCGGCGCCCAACGAACTTCAGGCGCGTGAGCGCGTACGCCGCCAGTGACGCCAGGCTCACGCACAAAACCGTGGTGGTGCCGCTGACGATGAGCGAATTCAAGAGGGGCCTGCCGAAGTCTCGCTGGCTCAGCACGGCGCGATAGTGTGCGAGGCTGAAGCTCGGCGAGGCGCCGCCGAAGAGCGCCGCCTCGTTCATGAAGGAAGCGGTCAGTGCCCAGCCGAGCGGCGCGCACAGCAGCAACACCGTCAGCCAGAACAAGGCATCCAAAAGGCGCTTCATCGGCGTCGGTCCGCTCCCATCAGACGTACGAAGAACAGTGCGAAGAGCCCAGCCAGTGCTACGAGGATGATGCTGAGTGCCGCACCTTTTCCGAAGCGTAGGTAGCTGAATAGCGTGGTGAAGGTGTACAGGGCCAAGGGTTGTGTCGCAGTGCCCGGGCCACCCTGGGTGAGCACATAGACCAAGTCGAACACGCGCAGCGCGTCGAGACTGCGAAACAGGAGCACCACGAGCAGCGCCGGTTTCAGCTGCGGAAGTGTGATGTGCACGAACTTCCTGAGTCCGTAAGCGCCATCCACCTCGGCGGCCTCGTACAGGCGCTGGTCGATGTTACTGAGCGCGGCCAGTATCAGCAGGATCACGAAGGGCGTGGTTTTCCAGACATCCGCGAGCAACACGGGGACCCAGGCGGCTGTCGCCTGAGTCAACCAGGGGACGGGCACGTGGGCGAGCCCGGCGCCCCGGACGAGCGTATTGGCGATGGAGTCGGGGCCTTCGAACAAGAAGCGGAACACCAGCCCGGCGACCACCGTGGGGATGGCCCAGGGGATCAGTACGGCTGCGCGTGAGAGCCCGAGGCTCTTGTGTCGCGCGTGCAGGGCGAGCGCGAGGAGTAGACCCAGACAGAGCTCGAGCGTCACGCTCGCTCCGACGAAGAACAACGTCCGGCCGATCGCTCCCCACAGCTGGGGGCTTTGCGCGAGCAACCAGTAGTTCTGCAGGCTGGGAGCCCCGCTTTCCCGCCAGGGCATTCTCAGGTCCAGAGTGAACAGCGACTGCCACAGCGTTGCCACGAGGGGCACCAGGGCCACGCCCGACAGCACCGCGAGCGCCGGCGCCATCATCCACCAGGCGCTGCGGTCGCTTTGCGACTCCGAGCCTTGGCTGGAACGACGAATGCTACGGACGGTGCAATAACCCGCCGTGCCCAGTAGCGCGAGCGCCAGCAGCGGAAGAAGCGCAGTGAGCCAACCCGGCTCACGCGGGCGTGTCGCGCGCTCGGGGCTCAGACCGCTTTCGTCGAGCAGGCTCTGCATGCGAGCTTTGGCTCGATCGAGCGCCGTACGCGGCGAGAGCTGCCCGGATAGCGCCCGGTGGAGCTCGACCTGAAGCTCGTCCGACAGCTCGCTGTAGAGGGGGTTCGGTGGACGCGCCACGCTGTGCGCAACGATGCGCAGCATGGTTTCGGGAGGCGCTCCGAACGCGCCGGCGAGTTCCGGCTCGTGGAACAGGGCTGGCCGAGGTGGCAGCTGACCCAACTTGCGCGCTCGCTCGCGCATCTGCTCGGGTGCGGTGAGAAAGCGAACCAGTTCGCGAGCCTGGGCTGGGTGCGCCGAGCGGGCGTTGATGGCGAGTCCGCTGCCTCCGAGCGTGGCGGTGGGGCTGCCCGCTTCGCTGCCCGGCATGGGCATGACCCGGAACTTCCCGCGCACGCGCGAGTCATCGCTCTGGAGCAAAGGGTAGGCATAGGGCCAGTTGCGCATGAAGAGTGCTCGACCGTTCTGGAACGCGAAGCGGGTCTGTTCCTCTTGCCAGCCGAGCGCCTGGCGTGGCACCACGCCTTCGACGATCAGCTGTCGCATGTACCGGAGCGCACGCCGAGCGGGGGCTCTATCCACCACGACGTTGCCGTGCTCGTCCAGCAGCCTGCCTCCGAACCCCCCGAGCACCTCGACGAAGGTCGTGATCAGCCCCTCGTAGCGCGCGTTTTGCCACACCAGTCCGTAATCCACGCCCGAGGTGTGCGAGGCGGTCTTTGCCAGGGCATGGAGCTCGGCGAGACTCGAAGGAGGCTTGTCGATGAGGTCGCTGCGGTAATAGAGCATTCCGACATCGACGAACCAAGGGACCGCGTACTGGCGTCCACGCCAGCGGTTGGCTTGCAGCGTCGATTCGAAAAACTCCCCCGCGGCGGGGTGTAGCGGTGCGAGCCAGCCTGCGGCGGCGAACTCGGGCGTCCAGATCACGTCCAGCTGCAGTACGTCGGGGCGCTCGCTCTGGGCATTGAGCCACTGCACGTACAGCTGGTGGCGCTGGTCCGCAGCGTCGGGGGTCTCTTCGAGCCTCACCTGCACTCCTGGGTGCGTCCGCTCGAACCGCCGAAGCTGCTCGGCGAGCAGCTTGCCCTCACGCCCGACGTTGCTCGCCGAGATGCTGATTACGATCCCGCCGTGCCGGTCCTCCGCGCAGCCCGGACACAGGATGAGCGCGATCGCCAAAAACAACCGGGCGCAGGCGGCCAAGCCTGCGCGCTTCTGGCGCAGAGCGCGCGCTCGCCTGCCACGCCGGGACCGGTGCAAGGGTAGGCCAGTGATACGGCGGAGTCAGTTGACCATGGTCGTCGGCTTGCCGGCCTTCGCCCAACCGCGAATGCCTTCACGCATGACGCCGACGTCCGTGTAGCCTGCGAGGACTGCCTTGCCGGCAGCGCCTTCGGCGGCCTGGCACTTCAGACTGCCGCAGTAGAACACCAGCGGGTGTTCCTTGTTGGCCGGTAGCTCTTTGCCCACGTCGTAGCCCTTGCTGCTGCTGAGCAGCTTGGCTCCGGGAATCACCCCGTACTCGGAGCGTGTTTCTTCCGAGTTGGCGTCGTACACGGCAGGCTTTTCCCGGGTTGCCAGGAGCTTTTCCAGCTCGCCCACTCCGACAGTCTTTATCTGCGCCTTGGCATCGGCGCTCCTCTCGCTGTCGGACGCGGCGCTGCCTTTTTCGCACGCGGCCATCGAAAAGCCCAAGCAGATCGTAATGGCCAAGCTAGCGATATGACTCGATTTCGGCACGGTTCCTCCTGAAGTCGGGGGTGATCCAGTGCTTCTACCCCTGGCGCCGCTCCGCCCGGCCGTCAAGGGTGTCGTTCTTCCGGCCTCGTTTTTCGGCCTCGTCTTTCGGCCTCGTCTTTCGGCTCGCTTTACGGTTCGAGCGAACGCGCGTGCCATTCCTGCATGCTGCGGACGCCTGCCACGTCGCCAGGTTTCAGCAGTGCTCGGACTTCGAGCGCATCCACGGCGGCAACAGCCGCCGACATGGTGGTGAAGTAGGGGATGTTGGCGAGCAATGCATTGCGTCGGATCGAGTAGCTGTCGCGGATGGCCTTGCTGCCATGGGTGGTATTGATCACCATCTGAATGGTGCCGTCGTGGATGGCGTCGACCACGTGGGGCGAACCATCGAGCACCTTGTTGACCACGTCCGCGGGGATGTGGGCACGCGACAGCGCTTTTGCAGTGCCTCGGGTGGCCACGATCCTGAAGCCCAGGTTGCGCAGCCGTCGCGCGACGTAGCAAGCGTCCGACTTGTCGTCGTCCTGGACGCTGATGAACGCGCGGCCTCGAGCGGGTAGCGAGAAGCCGGATGCCGCCAGAGACTTGCCAAAGGCCAGAGCCACACTGAGGGACACACCCATCACCTCGCCGGTCGAGCGCATTTCCGGTCCAAGGATGGTGTCGACGCCAGGAAATTTGTTGAAAGGAAACACCGATTCCTTGACCGCAACGTGGGTCGGCAATGAGGCGTCGTGCACGTCGAGCTCGTCCAGACTCTTGCCCACCATGACCTTGGCCGCGAGCTTGGCCAGGGGGCGTCCCGTTGCCTTGGCCACGAACGGCACGGTGCGCGAGGCCCGGGGGTTGACCTCGAGTACGTACACCTGACCGTCCTTGACGGCGAACTGCACGTTCATCAAACCCACGACGCCGAGCTCGAGTGCCAAGGCGCGCGCGTTGTCTTCGATCCGAGCGACGACGTTGGGGTCGAGCGAATGCGGTGGCAGGACGCTGGTCGAATCGCCGGAGTGAACCCCGGCTTCCTCGATGTGCTGCATAATGCCGCCAATCACCGCGCGCTTGCCATCCGCGACGCAGTCGACATCCACCTCGATGGCATTCTTCAAATACTGATCGATGAGCAGCGTGGGTTCCTTGATGCCATCTTCGTGCGCGGCGTCCACGGCCACGCCCACGTAGTCTTGGAGTTCCTCGTCCGACCAGCAGATCATCATGGCGCGGCCGCCCAGCACGTAAGAAGGACGCACCAGGACAGGGAACCCGATTCCCTTGGCGATGTTCACCGCCTCGGCAACGCTTTTGGCGATGCCAGCCTTGGGGCGCTGAAGGTCGAGCTTCGAAAGCAGAGCATCGAAGCGCTCGCGGTCTTCGGCGCGGTCGATTGCGTCGGCGCTGGTCCCGAGCAGGTGCACCCCAGCCTGTTCGAGCGGTACAGCCAACCTCAGCGGCGTCTGGCCGCCGAACTGCACGATCACTCCCAGGAGCTCCCCCGAGCGAGCCTCCTCCTGGCAGATCGCCAGCACGTCTTCGAGCGTCAACGGCTCGAAGTAGAGGCGATCGGACGTATCGTAGTCCGTGGAGACCGTCTCCGGATTGCAGTTGACCATGATGGTTTCGATGCCGAGCTCGCGCAGCGCGAACACCGCATGGCAGCAGCAATAGTCGAATTCGATCCCCTGCCCGATGCGGTTGGGACCGCCTCCCAAAATGATCACCTTGCGTTTGTCGGTGACTGCGCTTTCGGTTTCGCTCTCGTAGCAGGAGTACAGGTAAGGGGTGTGGGCGGGGAACTCAGCGGCGCAGGTGTCGACGCGGCCGAACACGACGTTCACCCCGAGGCTCTGGCGCCGCTCGCGCACCTCCGCTTCGCTCGTTCCCGTGAGCTCGGCGATCTGCGCGTCGCTGAACCCCAGTCGTTTGCTTTCGAACATCAGCTCGCGGTCGAGCTCCGAAGTGCGGAGCCGCTCTTCGTGCGCGACGATGCGCGCGAACTGGCTGATGAACCAGGGGTCGATGTGCGTGAGCTCGTGCACCTTGTCCTGAGAAATCCCCGCGCGCAAAGCGTCGCCCACGTGAAACAGGCGATCCGCCGTGGCCCGCTGAATGACTTCGGCGAGCGCCCGAATCTCCTCGTCGCCGGTGGCTGGCGGCAGGGTGGGGCGTGGCTTCTGCGTGGGAGGTGCGTCGTGCGCCAAGTCGCGGCCATCGTCCTTGCGCCCGGCGAGCACTCGGTAGTCGATGCGATCGGTGAGCGACACGAACCCCGACTTGCCAGTCTCGAGCGAGCGGGCCGCCTTCTGGAGTGCCTCCGGAAAGGTGCGTCCGATGCTCATCGCCTCGCCTACGCTTTTCATCTGCGTGCCCAGCCTGTCGTCGGCCCCCGGGAACTTCTCGAAGGCGAAGCGAGGCCACTTCACGACGATATAGTCGATGGTCGGTTCGAAAGCAGCGCTCGTCTTGGTGATGTCGTTTTCGATCTCGTCCAGCGTCAGGCCCACTGCGAGCTGCGCAGCGACCTTGGCTATGGGGTAGCCCGTGGCTTTCGAAGCCAGGGCGCTGGAGCGCGACACGCGCGGATTCATCTCGATCACCAGGACGCGACCAGTGGCCGGGTCTACCGCGAACTGCACGTTCGAGCCGCCCGTCTCGACACCGATCTCGCTCATTACCGTGCGGGCGGCGTCGCGCAGCCTTTGGTACTCGCGGTCGGTCAGAGTCACCGCTGGCGCCACGGTGACCGAGTCGCCGGTGTGTACGCCCATCGGGTCGATGTTCTCGATCGAGCAGATCACGATGAAGTTGTCGTGCTTGTCTCGGATGACTTCGAGCTCGTACTCTTTCCAGCCGAGCACGCTCTCTTCGACCAGAACCTCGCCCCTGGGGGATTGGTTGAGCGCCCAGGCAACCTTGGCGTCGAGCTCCGCGGGCGTGTCCACGATCGCCCCGCCGGCGCCACCCAGTGTGAAGCTCGGTCGCAAGATCACCGGATAACCGGTGACCTCGACGATGGCTCGGGCCTCCGCGATGGAACGCGCGTAGCCCGACTTCGGTGATTCGAGGCCCGCGCGCTCCATGGCTTGCTTGAACAGGAGCCGATCTTCGGCTTTCTGAATGGAGTCGACCTGGGCGCCGATGAGCTTCACGCCGTACTTACTCAGGACGCCGCGCTCGTGCAGCTCGAGGGACAGGTTGAGTGCTGTCTGTCCGCCCAGTGTCGGCAGCAGGGCGTCAGGCTTCTCGCGCTCGATGATGGCGGTGAGATGGCCAACGTCGAGCGGCTCGATGTAGGTGCGGCGGACCAGCTCCGGGTCCGTCATGATGGTGGCCGGATTCGAGTTCACCAACACGACGTCGTAACCCAAGGCCGTCAGGGCCTTGGCGCCTTGCGTGCCCGAATAGTCGAACTCGCAGGCTTGCCCAATCACGATGGGTCCGGACCCAATCAGCAGTATCTTCTTGATATCTTGTCGGCACGGCACAGCCCGGCGGGATTACCACAGCTTGGTCCGTAGCTTTTGGTGGAAATCCGCGGAAGCCTCGTTTAGCGGCGATTTTGCTGCAACTGGAAATCCGCGGGAGCGGTCTCCGCCGTCTTGCGCCATTGAACACCACTCCGCCGTGGCGGAGCATGATAAACGTGGTGCATGCGGGATTCGCAGTTCGCTCGGGCAGAACGCCTCGCGCGCCGCCTTGGCGGGCTCTGTTTCGTCGTTGCGTTTCTGTGGTGCATGCCAGCTTTTGGCCAGCCGACGCGGGACGAGTTGGCGCGCAAGCACTTCGAGTCCGGAGCTGCGTATCTGCAGCAGAGTGACTACGAAAGCGCACTTCGCGAGTTCGAGAGCGCCTACGAGTTGTCGCCACGTCCGGAGCTGCTGCTCAATATCGCGACCGTTTACGAGCGCATGGGCAAGTTGGATGAGGCGGTGCAAGCACTCGGTCGCTATCTTGCGGCAGCGCCGGACGGCGAGCACGCGGAAACCGTCCAGCTTCGCATCGACAATTTGAACAAGCGCCGGCAGGAGCGCGACCAGGAGGCGGAGCCCACCCAACCGCCCGCTCCGCCCGCTTTAGCTGACGCAAATCCGCCCGCGCCCTCCACCCCGTTGGAGACAACGCATTCGGAGCCGCCTCCTGCCCCAGCCCCAACGCTTCCTGGTCCGCCGCCTCCGAGCGAAAGCCGTTCGTCGACGGGATTCACCGTCGCGTTGGTGTTGGGGGGGGCAGGCCTGGCTGCTATCGGAGCTACGGTGACCGGGCTGATGGCCAACGCCGAGTACGGCGATCTGGAAGGCAGCTGCAAGCCGAACTGCACCGACGACCAGGTGTCGCGGGGCAAGAACCTCGCGCTGGCAAGTACGCTTCTGACGGGTGTCGCAGTGGTGGGCGCCGCCGCGGGCGTGACGCTCTGGCTCTGGAGTCCCGCTGACGAGGTGCCCGTCGCCAGCGCTACGCCAGAGCTGAGCGTGGTGGCGGGGGTCGGGGGCGCTCGGGCCGACGCCCGCTGGAGGTTTTGAAGGATGCGGCTCGCCAGTGTGGGGCTGTTGGCGGCGGCAGGGCTGGTTCTGGGCGCCTGCTCGTTCATTCTCGACTTCGACGAGCTCCAGGGGGGCGAGGCCGAGCAGGGCAGTGGCGGTAGCGCTGGTGGAGGAGGCATCGGGGGTCAGGCCGGCGGAGGCAGCGGCGGGGGCGAGCAGAACACCGACGGCCCCGGGGGCTCCGCTGGCGCTTCGGCACTCGAATGTGATTCCGACTGCGACGATAGGGATCCATGCACGGAGGACTCCTGCGACACCGAGGCTGATCCGCCGCGCTGCGTCCACTCGGCCCAGATCGGGTTGGTGGCGGACGCCGTGGATACCACGGTCGAAGGAGAGCAGTTCGAGCGTGTGACGCTCGTTGCCGGGCCCAATCGCTTCTACCTGTCGTCTTTCGAGATCGGTGAAGCAGGCGGGGAAACGCTGCTCTACGGTCTTGGCCGCCGAGATACCGAGATCGAGCTATTGTACGACGCCGCGAATCTGGACGAGGTAGGTCAGCCCGCCAGCGCGCTGGGGATGGTGCCCGACTCGTCGCTCGGCTTCACGCTCCATGCCTACGTGGCGTTCAATGACGACCTCGCCGTGAGCGATGGGCTGGGGCGCGTGTACTACCTCAGGTTCGACGATTTCGATGCACCCGAGTCGGCCTTGCTCGGCGCAACCTACGCCGCCGATGCACCCACGCGTTTTCCGAACGCACTCGACCTGAATGGGCAGATTTTCGGCGCGTGGATCACCTCGAGCGGCGAGGTGGCGCTGCACAGCGTCGGCGACGCTGCCGTCGAGACCCTCAACCAGGCGCCCGCGCTCGCGGAGCGTGCGACGGCGCTCGCGATGATTTCGGGGCCCACCCAGCCGGGCGTGATGTTCTCGCGGATGGGAGGCGGAGTGTTTGCGCAGATCCGGGGGGCCGAGCCCACCGAGCTCACCGAATGTTTCACCGGAGAGCTGACCTACCGCTCGATGAGCGCCACCTCGATGCGTCTGTCGGGGGCGTGGGTTGGCAGCTGGACCGCTTATTCCGATGATGGGCTGGGGGTCGAGAGCAAGGCCGTTTTCTGTGCTGACAACGGCAGCTGTCTCGCCGAACCCTGCGAAGCGGGAGACGAGACGCTGAACTTCGCCCACAATCCAGCGCTTGCCAGCACCGTGCGTCAAGGAGATCGAGCCGGCGTGGTCTACGTCGCCGCAGCCACTCCAGCCTTCGTCGCCAACGATGACGAGAGCGTGGACGCCGAGCTTCACCTTTCGCTCTTGCGCTTCGATTTCGGGGAGAACCCAGGCGAAACCGAGGTGGGCGTGGACGTGCTGGGCGATCGCTCGCTATCTCGGATGCCCACGGACGCGGCACTCACGGGCCCAGATTTCCCCGCAGTGAGCTTTCTGCCTCCGGACAAGCTGGCAGTGAGCTGGATTCGAACCCTCGGCCACCTCGCCGACCGGCTCGCTGCGGGTCCAGCGCTACAGCTTGTGCCTGCCCGAAGACTGAGGCTCGAACTGAACATGCGTCACGAACCATGGACCCTCGTCCGGAGCTTGACGAAGCCGGGTTCTTCCGTCATAAGTGCCCGCCCAACGAGCCCATGGCCTTAGTCGAGGTCGGAGTCCGGACTGGCGGCGAGCCGTCGCACGCTGGGTTTGCTAGGAAGAAGCTCTCATGGCCAAGATGAAAACCAACCGCGCTGCGGCCAAACGATTCAAGCTGACCGCCAAGGGGCGCGTGCGTCGCCCGAAGCAGGGCGGGCAGCACTGCTTCATGGGCAAGTCCAGGAAGCGCCGGCGCCGACTCCGAGACAACGACATTGTTTCTCCTGCGATGGAGAAGCGAGTCAAGAACCTGTTGCCCTACGCCTGAAGCGTGGGTTGGGCTTTGCCGATTGATTTTCAGGAGAATCCGATGTCTCGCGTAAAAAGAGGACCGATCCCCCGGCGCCGCCACAAGCGGGTGTTCAAACAAACCAAGGGGTTTTGGGGCGGTCGCAAGAATCGCTATCGCCAAGCGATCCGCGTTCTGTATAAGTCGTGGCAGTACGCCTATGTCGGGCGCAAGCTGCGCAAGCGCGAGTTTCGCTCGCTATGGATCGTGCGTATCAATGCTGCGTGTCGGGAGAATGGCACGACCTATTCGCAGTTGATGGGCAAGCTGAAGGAATCCGGTATCGAGCTCGATCGCCGCGTCTTGGCGGACATGGCGATGAACGACGCGAGCGCATTCAAGCAGCTGACCAATCTCGCTGCCCAGGCCTAGGCCAAGAGGCGCAGCCGTGACCGACTCGGGGTCCATCGAAGCCGGCCTGCACGCCCTCGCCGAGCGTTTTCGTTCGCGTTTCGAGCTGGCTGACGACGAACAGACACTGCGCGGAGCGCGAGCCGACGTACTCGGAAAGAAGGGCGAGCTGACGGCGCTCTTGCGCGGCATGAAGGACGTTGCGCCCGAGCGTCGCAAGAGCGTCGGGGAACGAGTCAACCGAGTCCGGGAAGAGCTCGAAGGGCTATTCGACGATCGGCTCGAGGCGCTGAAGCGTGCCGAACTCGAGGCGGAGCTGAAGGCACGCCCCTACGATTTGACGCTGCCGGGTCGGATGCCGTCCGGGCGTGGGCATCTGCACCCGGTGAGCCAGGTCAAGGACGAGATCCTGGATATCTTTCGCGCTCTGGGGTTCGAGGCGTGTTGGGGGCCGGAAGTCGAGCTCGAGGAGAACAACTTCACCAAGCTGGCTTTTCCCCCGGATCATCCGGCGACTGACATGCAGGACACTTTCTGGGTGGAGGTGCTGGGCGGTGACCCCGACCGCAAGCCCTTGCTCAGGACCCACACCAGCAATGTGCAGGTGCGCGAGATGAGCACCCGCAAGCCGCCCATGGCCGTCGTCAGTGGCGGGGCGGTATACCGACGCGACGACGACGTCACGCATTCACCAATGTTCCATCAGATCGAAGGCTTTCTGGTGGACGAAAGCGTCAGTTTTGCAGAGCTCAAGGGAGTGCTCACGGCCTTTGCGCAGCGCCTGTATGGGTCAGACACGAAAGTGCGCTTCCGCCCGAGCTATTTCCCGTTCGTCGAGCCGGGGGCCGAACTCGATGTGAGCTGCGCCTTCTGCAGCCCCGCGGACGGGAGTCGTGCCACGTGCCGGGTGTGCAAGAGCAGCGGTTGGCTGGAAATCCTCGGTTGCGGGATGATCCACCCAGACGTGTTTCGGCACACGGGCATCGACCCGGAGCGATACACGGGCTTTGCTTTCGGCCTCGGGGTGGAGCGGGTGGCGATGCTGCGCTACGGCGTGCCCGATATCCGCGTGCTGTTCGAAAACGATCCGCGTTTCCTCGCCCAGTTCTGAGCAGCGTTCCCTGGGTCGCTCAAGCGACCTCCGCCTTGTGCCCGCGAACCTGCGGGAGCGCACCGCCCTCGAAATCGACCACTCGATCGGCGAGGGCGGCGACTTCTGCGCGGTGGGTGACGATGAGCAGCGTGCGTTGCTGACGCAGCTCCGCCAAGGCACCGAGGACACGGGCTTGCGCCGCGGGGTCCAGCCCTTCGGTGGGCTCATCGAGCAACAGTACTGGTAGGCCTGAAGCGAGAGCGCGCGCCAAGGACACCAGCCTCCGCTCGCCGCCCGATAGGGCGCGCCCCCCGGGACCGAGCTGCTGTCCCTCGAGGTGTCCGATGAGTGGCTCGGCGCCGATCATCGCCAGGGCATCGCGAGCCCGCGCCTCGTCGGAGAAGAGAGCCACGTTTGCCAGCAGCGTGTCGCCCACTAGGGGCGCGTCTTGTGGGACCCATGCGAAGGGACGCGCGGGCGGGCCGAGCGCGGCGCGCGTGAGGTCCCTAGAACCGAAGCGCAGGTCGCCCACGGCCGGTTCCAGGCCGAGCAGCGCCTTCAGCAGACTCGTCTTGCCACTGCCAGTCGGTCCGACCAGGGCGACGATCTCGCCGGGCGCGGCACGCAGGCTGGTACGGGTGCTCAGCCTCTCGGGTCCAAAATCGACGAGCTGTAGCTCGGCTGGGGCAAGCTCGGTCGGGTCGAGCGTGGCAGGGAGCGTTGGGCGCGGCCCCTCGGCGGCGTTTTCGGCCGTCGGCTCTCGACCGAGGGAACGGATTGTTTGGAGGGCCACGCTTCCTTGCAGAAGGAATCCGCGTGCGTCGCCCAGGTCGCGCAGTGGGCGATAGGTCATGAAGAAGACGGCAGCGAATCCCAGCAACGTTCCATCGAAATGCTCGATACCCAAACGGGGGGCGAGCATCACGCACGCGAGCAGCGCGAGCACCGCCAGGACTTCGTTGAACCCGCTGAGCGCCGCGCGGCTGGCTCCCGCCACCGCCGAAGCGCGATTCGCGGCGCTGGCTGCCCGCACTATCGCGCGCTCCGCTTGGCGCCCCGCGGAGTAGCTGCGCCACAGGTCCAGGTTTGCTACCAGATCGTCCACGCCGACCGTGAGCTCATCATGCAAACTTTGAGCGCGGGCCATGTTCGACCGCCAGTGCCGGCGCAGACGAGCGAGCAACAGAGTGAACGGCAAGAGTGCCACAGTGCCAATGAGTGCGAGGCGGGGTGACATCAGGATCAGAGCCAGCCCAAGTGGCACGAGCTGGGCCGCTGCCCGGCCCCCCCGAACGACCCCATGGACGACGGCTAGCTCGAGCTCTCGGCACCGGCTGGCCAGAGCGGCCAGGGTGAGAGGGCTCGAAACGCGCCTACCGTGCTGAAGTAACGCTGAAATTGCGCCGCTTCGGGCGGCATTGCCTACAATTGCAGCCGTGCGGATTTCCATAAAAGTGATCAGAACGCTCGCAAGAGCCTTGACGCCCGTCGCAATTAGCCCGAGAAACACGACGTCGCCGGGGTCGAGTCGGCCCAGCATTTGGCCAAACTCGAGCCCCTCGCGTAGTTCGCTCCCTGCGGGATTCGCGGCTAACGCGCGCGCCAGCAAGCCAGCGGCCAGGGCCGTGCCCCCGTGAGCCACTGAATAGGCAGCGATGCCTAAACCCAGACAGAGAGCCGTCCGCGGATGCTTGCGCAAGTTGTCGACGAACGTGCCGTAAATGTCTTTAGTAGCCCTCAATGGATCAACAACATGCCCTCTCTGAGCCGGGTTCAGGTACTCGGCCAGAAGGGAAGTCAAGCAGTAGGTTTTTGGCCAACACCTCGAAAGGATCTGATCGCTAGTCCCAGTCGTACACACTAAGTGACCTGGAGGTCACCGTGCGGAACTCCTGGAACCCTGACTTTTCGAAACCGAAGATGAACCATTCGACTATGCAAGAGTCCCTAATCAATCGAAGGGCTTGCTCGAAGGCTCGCCCCGCAAGTTTCGAGCATAAGTCGAAATTAGACAAATGTGCGGCACGGGTACGATTCGTGCATATATTGTCGCGGTTACCTCGCGCGAACCCAGGGGCGAATTCCTTGGGTTACAGTCTTGGCAAAATCCAAACGCGATCCGCGGGAATCATTGTCCCGGGTCCGTGGTTGATCTGAACCAGGCAAGGTCTATCTAACGGCCAGTCGGCCGCAAACAAGTCCAGTCCCACTTTATCAAGCGCGGATCACCGCGCACCAGCATTAGGCCCTGACATGTCTCAGAAACATCAAGCCGCCTACGAAGGCGTTTCGGAGCTGATCGACGATTCGGAAGACACCGCCGTTCGGTATTCACGCGCGTCAAGGCTCCAGAGCGAGGCGCCGCCGCCGAGCATTGGGCGTTTTCAGACCTCGCCACCGACTTCCGGCGATCGCGTTCGCCCCTCGACAGCTCCAAGTGAGCCCGTTTCGGATTCCACGCTGTCGCGGTACTTCCGCGACATGGCCACCCATCAGGTCATGGGTCCCGACGAGGAGCTGACCGCGGCCCAAGCGGTGGAGGAAGCGGAGATCGAGTATTGGTGTGCTCTGCTTTCGTATCTCCCCGCTGCCGAGACCGTTCTCGACGTTTTGGCGCGTGACATCGAAGCCTCCAACGAAGAAGACCGTCCGCTCGTCCCGCAGATCAACGAGCTGCGCGAGTTGATGCAAGTCTATCGCAAGCAGCGCTCCAAGTTGCACGCCGATCAGATGCGCGAATGGAAGCGGCACTGCGTGGACCTGGCCCGAGAGATCCGTCTGCCCGATACGGACAGGGTCTGGGTAGCCAATGGTTACAAAGTCGTGCGCGATATCGTCAAGCCGCCCGCGCTGGGTGAGGAACCCCGCATGGTGTTGCCCGAGACACCAGCGTACAAGCGCTTCATGCAACGGGTGCGGCGCGCCGATAACTACCAGCGCGAAGCGAAGAACAAATTCGTCAAGGCAAACCTCAGGTTGGTCGTGAGTATTGCACGGCGCTACAACCGGGGACGTCTTCCGCTCATCGATCTGATTCAGGAGGGCAACATCGGCCTGATGAAGGCGGTCGAGCGCTTCGATCACAACCGTGGGTACCGCTTTTCCACCTATGCCTCCTGGTGGATACGCCACGCCATCAGCAGGGCTCTGGCCGACAAGGGGCGCGCGGTGCGAATCCCCGTGCACATGCTCGACACCTACAATCGGGTGTCTCGGGCGACGCAGACCATCATTGCGCGCACCGGTCGCGAGCCCACTCCCGAGGAGCTCGAGAAGGAAACGGGGGTTCCCAAGGAGAAGCTCGACAAGGTCAAGGACCTGTACGCGGACACGCCGTTCTCCCTGGACCGTCCGGTGGGTGATGAAGACGGCCGACGTTTCATCGACTTTCTCGTCGAAGACGACGGCGTGACTCCCTACGACAGTCTCGCGAACCAGAAGTGGGCTGAAGAGGTGCGCCGCTTGCTCGGCACCCTGACTCCCATCGAGTCCAGGATCATCCGCTGGCGTTTCGGGCTCGACAACGAGGACGAGCTCACGCTCAAAGAGATTGGCGATAAGTACAATCTGTCGCGCGAGCGCATTCGCCAGTTGCAGGAACAAGCCATCGGCAAGATCCGAAAACAAATGCGCGAGTTCTGAGTCGAGCGCGATCGAGTGGAAACCAACGAGGGCCCCCGTGGCCCTCGTTTTTTTTGCAGTGTCCGCGAAAGCGAGAGCGTGCTTTCGTAACCGAGTTCGCACCCATGCCACGGGTGATCGGCCGGCCTGATTTCGACAGCAGAGGAGCCGGCGCGCGTGTCACCTGCTCCAAGCCACTGACCGACAGCAAAGCAGAGTCGTCGCTGAGCGCGGTCTGGCGAATATCGGGTTGTGAGCGAAGGATTTTCGATACTTGCGGGTGGCGTAGGGGTTTTCATTTACATTCCTGCGCATTGGCGACATAACGCGCCCCGAAAACGTAGGCCTTTCCGCGGCTCTGCCACGGTTCACCGGTCGAACGGAGTCTGCTGGCTCCCACATCATTGCGGCCCGCCAGCCGTCGGTTGCCGCTAACCCTCTGGTCGTGCTGCCGACCCCTGCATTGTCACAGAAGCTCCCTTCCAAACCCCGCTGTGGGCGAGCCATTTCGTCTTCGGGGAGCGTGTGCCGACGCGACGAGCGTGGGCTTTCGGAATACCGATCACTTTCTCTTAGTGACGCGCGCGAGAGGGCGTATACCCCTGCCCGCAACATGCGCCACGTCCATGAAGTTACATATTTTCTTCGCGCACCTTGCGACCTACAAGCGGACGGTCTGAGAAAATGAAGCTGTTTGTGTTTCCTCGCTGGGCGAACAAGACGCGGCAACTCGCAGGCGTTGCTCTGGTCGTCACGCCCATCTATCTGATCGCCTTCGTGTGGTACGGGTTTTCGCCGAAGACCACCGACGTGGGTTACATGCCCAAGCAGCCGGTTCCTTATAGTCATGCACTGCACGTGGGTCAGCTCGGGCTCGACTGCCGGTATTGCCACAACACCGTCGAGAAGGCGGCGCACGCAGCGATCCCGCCAACCCAGACGTGCATGAACTGTCACCAGCGTATTCGCACCGAGAGTCCCAAGTTGCTTCCTGTCCGGGAGAGCTACGAATCGGGGTTGCCCCTGCAATGGATCAAGGTGCACGACCTCCCGGACTACGCCTATTTCAACCACAGTGCTCATGTAACGCGCGGGATTGGATGCGTTTCCTGTCATGGGCGCGTGGACCAGATGGTCGAGGTCTACCAGCACGAGCCTCTCAGCATGGGCTGGTGTTTGAATTGTCACCGGGCACCCGAAGCGAACCTGCGCCCACCCGATCAGGTGACGAACATGAGCTGGACCGCACCAGGCGATCCCGTCGAGTACGGGAAGCAGCTGGCCGAGCAGAACAACATTGATCCTCCAACCGATTGCTCGACATGTCATCGATGAGTTCCAACAAGTCCAAGCCGAAGTACTGGCGCAGCCTGGCCGAGTTGCACGACGCCCCGGAGTTCCGGGATTTCGTCGAGCGCGAGTTCCGAGAGCCCCTGGAGGCCGAGCCCCCGAATTCACCCGCTCGGCGGCGTTTCATGCAGATCATGGGAGCCTCCTTCGCCCTGGCGGGCGCGAACGCTTGTCGTTGGAAAGAGGACAAGCTGTTGCCGTTCTCACGTCGCCCCGATGGAGAGGTGCCGGGAGTCCCAGTTTACTTCGCCACGACTTCGGAAATTGGCGGTGTAGTGACCGGTTTGTGGGCGAAGAGCTATGATGGGCGTCCGATCAAGCTCGAGGGCAATCCCGCAGACTCGACCAGCCTCGGGGCAACGAATGCCTACCACCAGGCGAGCATCCTGGGGCTGTACGATCCGGATCGCAGCCAGGGGTATGTCCAGTTCGGCGGCGGTCGCAAGGAATCCAACGCCGCGGCTTTTCTGGGTTCGGCACTGCCGCTGTTTCGGAATCTGAAAGCACGACGCGGCGCGGGGCTCGGCGTGCTGTGCGAGACCAGCTCTTCCCCAACGCTGGCGGCCACCAAAGAGCGGATGCTCGCGGCTTATCCCGAGGCCCTTTGGGTCGACTATGACCCGTCGATCAGTGAAAACGAACGTCTGGGCACGGAGCTCGCGTTCGGTCGCGCACAGCGTGTGCTGCTCACACCGGACCGGGCGGACGTCATCGTTTGCCTGGACTCTGACTTCATGTCCGGCACTCAGCCCGCGGGGTTGGCGAATGCCCGGCACGTCGCCAATCGGCGCAATCCCGATCGCGGTCGGATGAACCGCATCTACGCGTTCGAGAGCAGCTTCACCGAGGCCGGCGCCTTGGCCGACCACCGCGTCGCCGTGCGCTCGGGGCTCATCAAGGCGCTCGCGGCCTACCTCGACTCGGAGGTTGGGGCGAAGGCGCGAGCTCTGCCGGAGCTCGGCGCCTCGCAACCCAAACCAAAAGCAGAGTTCCTTTCCGACAAGGCGCTTGCCCCCGTCCTGGAGGCGGCCGTCAAAGACCTGCTCGCGAACGTCGGCAGGAGCTTGGTGGTGACTGGTTCGCATCAGCCTCCGGAAGTGCACGCGATCGTGCAGCGCCTCAACACGCTGCTCGGCAACGTGGGGCGCACGGTGCGCTACGTGGAGGAACCGCAGCCTG
This sequence comes from uncultured delta proteobacterium, assembly GCA_963809955.1. Lineage (GTDB taxonomy): Bacteria > Myxococcota_A > Polyangia > Polyangiales > Polyangiaceae > JAICQQ01. The sequence goes on along the minus strand of CAWELQ010000017.1, from coordinate 225,838 downwards.
CAGCCGAAAACTCTCTTTCGAAGCTGGCCGAGTTGGTCAAGGCAATGCAGGCCGGACTGGACACGTTGGTCATTCTGGGCGGCAACCCGGTCTACGCGGCGCCCGCCGATCTGCCCTTCGCCAGCGCGCTCGGTGCCGTTAAAAACTCGATCCACCTGAGCTTGTACGAAGACGAAACCTCGCGAGCCTGCAAGTGGCACGTGCCCCAGGCTCACTACCTGGAGGCTTGGAGCGACGCGCGTGCGCCGGACGGTAGTGTGCGCCTCGCTCAACCGCTGATCAATCCGCTGTTCGACGGTGTGACCGCCGCCGAGCTTCTGGAGCGGTTGATGGGCAATGTGAAAGCCAACAGCAAGGAGTTGGTGCGCAGCACCAACCGAGCGCTCGCCGGGACAGAGAAGGCTTGGAACAAGGCCGTCCACGATGGTCGCATCGACGGGACCGGTTTCGCCAAGACCACCCCCAGGTTGCGCCCGCTCCAGCCGCTTCAATTCTCCGAAGCCGAGCTCGGAAGCCTCGGGCCGAGCCAGTCTCTCGAGCTCCAGTTCGAGTTCGATGGCAAGGTGCTCGACGGTCGTTTCGCGAACAACGGCTGGCTGCAGGAGTTGCCTCACGCCATCTCGAAGCTCACCTGGGAAAATGCGGCGCTCTTGGCGCCCCATACCGCCGAGACCCTGGGCATCGAGGACGGGTATCTCGTCGAGGTGAGTCTCGGGGGCAAGTCCATTTCTCTGCCCGCCCTGATGACTCCGGGCATGGCGGAAGGCGCCGTGCGCGTGGCGCTCGGCTACGGCAGATCCGCTGCGGGGCACGTGGGTGGCCTGCCGGAGGACGAGGTGGACCCCGTTGGCGCCAACGCCTACCCGATGAGAACCACCGATGCCTACTACTTTGCTCACGGCGCCAGCGTGCGCCAGATCGGCGGCCGTCAGCGGCTCGGCATCACCCAGGACCTGCATGCCATCGATTCAGTGGGTCGCAAGGGCACCGAAGAGCGGTTGCCGGAACTGGTGCGCGAAGGCACCCTTGCCGAATACAAAGAGCACCCCGAGTTCGTGAAGCACGTCGTGCACCATCCTCCGCTGCTCGACATGTGGAAGCCCCCACTCGACTACGAAGGGCGCAAATGGGGGATGGCCGTCGACCTCAACAAGTGCACCGGGTGCAGCGGTTGCGTGATCGCTTGCCAGGCAGAAAACAACATTCCGGTGGTAGGCAAAGAGCGCGTGGCCATGGGTCGCGAAATGCACTGGCTCAGAATCGACCGCTACTACAAGGGAGACCCGCACGAGCCGGAGATCAAGCATCAGCCCATGATGTGCCAGCAGTGCGAGAAGGCGCCGTGTGAGGAGGTGTGCCCTGTTGGCGCGACCATGCATTCACACGAAGGCCTCAACGACATGGTCTACAACCGATGCATCGGTACCCGTTACTGCTCCAACAACTGCCCTTACAAGGTGCGGCGCTTCAACTACTTCAATTACAACCTGGATACCTACGGGACTACACCGTACACGGGCACCGACGACAAGGGCGCCAAGTTGAAGGGCATGGTGTTCAACCCCGACGTGACGGTGCGCAGCCGTGGCGTGATGGAGAAGTGCACGTACTGCGTGCAGCGGATTCAGGAGGTGAAGATCCAGGCCAAGAACGCGCGCCGCAGCATTCGTGATGGCGAAATCAAGACGGCCTGTCAGCAAGCGTGCCCGACCGAGGCCATCATTTTCGGCGACTTGAACGACGCGCAGAGTCGCGTGGCCGCATTGCAGAGCGTGCCGCGAGCCTACGAGATGCTGGAAGAGCTGAACAACCACACGCGGAACAACTACCTCGCACGCATTTCCAACCCCCACCCGGAGCTAGTGACGGAAGATGGCCATAGCGAGCGACATTAACCCGTATCAGGGCGCGCCGAGGGGCGACAACGCATTCGCCCAGATTACGGACAACGTTGCCCGTATCGCGGAAGCGCCCAAGCCCCCTCGCGTCTGGTACATCGCTTTCGGCTTCGCCGTGCTGATGCTCAGCATGTTTGGCGGCAGCATCGCGTACATGGTTTGGAATGGCATCGGCGTCTGGGGCAACATGTTGCCGGTCGCCTGGGGCTTTCCGATCGTCAACTTCGTCTTCTGGGTCGGTATCGGTCACGCCGGCACGCTGATCAGCGCCATCTTGTTCCTGCTCAGACAGAACTGGCGGACGGCCATCAACCGGTTCGCGGAGGCCATGACCATTTTCGCGGTCATCTGTGCCGCGAGCTTCCCCGGCATCCATATCGGTCGGCCCTGGCTGCCTTACTGGATGTTCCCTATTCCCAACCAGATGAACATGTGGCCCCAGTTCCGCAGCCCGCTGGAGTGGGACGTGTTCGCTGTCGGCACCTATGCGACGGTGTCGATCTTGTTCTGGTACATGGGCATGATACCCGACTTCGCGTCGTTCCGTGACCGCGCGAAGTCGACCGTGCGACGTTTGGCCTACGGCGTCGTGGCCATGGGCTGGCGGGGGTCGTCGCGGCAGTGGCATCGGTACGAGCGCGCGTACTTGATCCTGGCGGCGCTCGCCACGCCGCTGGTGCTCAGCGTGCACTCGGTGGTGAGCTTCGACTTCGCCACGGCGCAGCTTCCGGGCTGGCACACCACCATTTTCCCCCCGTACTTCGTCGCGGGCGCCATCTTCGGCGGGTTCGCCATGGTGCAGGTGCTGGCGGTTCCCTCGCGCGAGTTCTTCGGACTCAAGCGCATCATCACCATCCGCCATCTCGAACTGATGAACAAGGTCATCCTCGCGACCGGCATGCTGGTTGGCTACTCGTATGGGATGGAGTTCTTCATCGCCTGGTACTCGGGCGCCCTCTACGAGCAGTTCGCGTTCGTGAACCGCGCCTTCGGTAACTTCTCCTGGGCGTACTACACGATGATTTTCTGCAACGTGGTAAGCCCGCAGATCTTCTGGTTCAAGAAGATGCGCACCAACGTTTGGGTCACGCTTTTGGTGGGGGTGATCGTCAACGTGGGCATGTGGTTCGAGCGTTTCGTCATTATCTGTACGTCACTCACACGCGACTTCTTGCCCTCGAGTTGGGGCGCGTTCGTCCCCACGCCGGTGGATTACATGACCTTGGGTGGCAGCTTCGGCTTGTTCTTCACCCTGTTCCTCCTGTTCTGCAGGTACCTGCCGATGTGCGCCATTTCCGAGGTGAAGGCCTTCAACCCAGCGGCTCACGAGCACGCGCATCATCACTGAGCTCCAGGATCCGTCTGTCATGAGCGAAGAACAGCACAGCCCAGCGAAAACCGAAGCAGCGCCCCTGCACGGCATACTCGCGGAGTACGATACTCCTGGGGAAATCTTGAAGGCCTCGGAGGTCATTCGCGACGCCGGCTACACCAAGTGGGATACCTACACTCCCTTCCCGGTACACGGCATCGATCGTGCCATGGGCATCAGGATGACCCATCTGCCGTGGATCGTCTTGATCGGGGCCTTGACCGGGTTTGCCACTGCCGTCTGGTTGCAGTGGTGGACGAACGCTGTGGACTATCCCTTCACGATCAGCGGCAAGCCGTACTGGAGCATTCCGGCGAACGTCCCGATCATGTTCGAGCTCACCGTTCTGTTCAGCGCATTTTCGGCACTGGGCGGCATGCTGGTGCTCAACGGTTTGCCTCTGCCGGCTCATCCGCTCGATCTGAAGGAGCGATTCGCCAAGTCTACCGATGACAAGTTCTTCTTGCTGGTCTCTGCGGCGGACCCGGTCTTCGACGACACGGACACCCGCGAGCTGCTCGAGAGCACCAGCCCGGCGGTGCTGGACGACGTGCCCGAAGACCGCGAGACCTCCGATCGACTGCCGCGCGTGCTCGTCTACGGAATGGTCATCTTGACCGTAGCGGCTTTGGTGCCTTTTGCCTTCTTTGCCAAGGCGCGCGAGACGCATACTCGCTCACGGCGCATCCACGCCATCTGGGACATGGACTTCCAGCCGAAATACAAGGCCCAGCGCGAGAACGTCTTGTTCGGCGATCAGCGGGCCATGCGAAGGCCGCCGGACGGCACCGTGGCCGTGGGGCATCTCGAGAACGATGACCACCTGTACCGAGGAAAGGTGAACGGAGAGTGGGCGCGCACCTTCCCTCGCCAGATTCCGCCCACGCAAGAGACCATCGAGCGTGGTCGGGATCGCTTCGGAATCTACTGTACGCCTTGCCATGGGTATTCGGGCGCTGGCGACGGCATGATTCATAGGCGAGCCAGCGCGTTGCAGAACGCGGGTGTGGCGGGCAGCTGGGTGCCGCCCACCAACCTGCAGCAGCAGTACCTGCGCGAGCAGCCGGTGGGGCAGCTCTTCAACACCATCACCCACGGCGTGCGCAACATGCCCGCCTACGGGCCCATCGTGGATACGGAAGACCGGTGGGCAATCATCATGTACCTCAGGGCACTTCAACGCATGAAGGTGGCCACGGTGAGCGATTTGACTCCTCGGGAGCGGAGCACCCTCAAGTAGGAATCTCGGCATGGCGAGCAAGAAGAAAAAGGCAGCGAGCAAGGGAAGAGAGCCCCAGCGGCCCGACGATGGCAGCTCCGATTTCGGTGACAGCATCAAGCTGGGGCCGGAAGGAGAGCACCTGATGAAGCTGGCCGGTGGCATCGGTCTGGGCGCACTGGTGGTCAGCGTGGGCCTCGGGGCGAGCGCCGGCGACGGCTTCAAGCAGTTCTTTTTTTCCTACCTGGTTGCTTTCATGTGGGGTCTCAGCATCGCCTTGGGCGCGCTGTGGTGGGTCACGCTGCAACACCTGGTCAATGCCAAGTGGAGCATCGTGGTGAGACGTGTGGGCGAGCTATTGGCGCAAGGCCTGCCTTTGATGCTCGTGCTTTCTCTGCCCATCTTGGTGACGGTGGTGCAGCAGAACGACGTGCTGTTCCCCTGGCTGAATCACGAGCTAATGCACGAAAATCACGTGCTCCACGGCAAGCAGGGTTATCTCAACGTCCCGTTCTTTCTGGTGCGCGTGGTCATCTACTTCGGATTCTGGTCGCTTCTGGCACGATTCTACCTGAATCGATCGGTCGCCCAGGACACATCGGGCACTGCATCTTTCTTGCCGACCATGGCCAAGACCGCGCCGCCAAGCATGATCGCGATTGCGCTGACGCTGACGTTCGCTGCGATTGACTTCATGATGACGCTCGACCCCATGTGGTTCAGCACCATCTTCGGCGTCTACTACTTCGCCGGCTGTGTGCTGGCGGTCCATAGCACCTTGGCGCTGGCGCTCTTGTGGCTGCAGACCAACGGGCGGCTGGTCAAGTCGGTGACCAGCGAGCACTACCATGACATTGGTAAGATGATGTTCGCCTTCACGATCTTCTGGGCCTACATCGCCTTCTCGCAATTCATGCTGATTTGGTACGGCAACATCCCCGAGGAGACCCAGTGGTACCTGCAGCGCATTCAGGGGGAGTGGCGCGTCATCTCCTACCTCCTTTTGTTCGCCCACTTCGTGCTGCCGTTCTTTGGGTTGCTCTCTCGCCACGTCAAGCGCAACCCGAAGACCCTGGCCATCGGTGCTACTTGGATCTTGCTAGTGCACTTCTTGGACATGCACTGGCTGGTAATGCCGAACCTGCACCGCGCTGGCTTCTCGTTCCACCCACTCGACATCACGACGCTGCTTGCGGTGGGTGGGTTGCTGGTCGCTGCGATCCTGTTCCAGGCGCGTAAGGTCAACCTCGTACCCACCAAGGACCCGCGACTCCAGAAGTCGCTGGCCTTCGAGAACATCTGAGGAGTGGCATGACGACCGAACCCGACAAAGTCGACAGTGGTGTCCTGGGCACCCTGATCACGGTGCTCACTCTCGGCGTGTTGGCAACGGCACTCGCCGTCACTGCGCTGGTACGCACCAATGCGGACAAGCTCGAAGCGGAGCGTAGCCAGACCAACGAGGAGTTCGCGTCGATGCGCGGTTCTCAGGAGGCAGATTTGAACCTGCCCCCCGCCTACATCGACAAGGAGAAAGGCACGGTCCGCTTGCCCATCGATCGCGCCATGCAGGTGGTCGTCCGAGACCTCAGACGAAACCCGGAATCCGCCACGGCAGACAAGCCCGAGGAGGACCACGCGAACGGGGATGGCAGTGCGTCCGGCGAGTCCGCAGTGGGTCTTGACGTGGGCTCCCAGGGGGACGACAAAACTTCGGACAAGGCAAGCAAACAAGACGACGACACGCGAGTGAAGGCTCCGCCGCGCCCCAAGACCCCCCCGAAGCCCAAGCCCGCCGGTTTTGCGCCTCGACCGCCCCAGCCGAAGGCTCCAGTCCCTAAGAAAGCAGCACCGCTCGCGCCGAAGCCAGCGGCACCTCCAGCCCCCAAACCCGTACCGAAGCCGGCTGCGCCGCCTGCGGCGCCCATGCCCAAGGCACCCACGCCCACACCGTGATGTTTCGACTCGCGTCTCGACCCGGCCGTTTGGCACCCCCGCTCGTACGGTGTGCGGCGACGAGCCGCGTGCGCGTGGGCGCCGGACGCGCAGCAGTCCTGCCGCGCGCCTTCATCCGTTTGCTCTGGGGAGCTGACGTCCCGAAGAAGAAGCTAATCGAGAGCCCAGCCCAATGACGAATCTTGCATCCGTTTTCAGCATGTTGGCCCAAGCCGAACCCGAGAGCGGGCCCTTCAAACCCAAGGTCCCCCCCGGCGAGGGTTTCTGGCAGCCCGTTGCGGCATCGAACTTCGCTGGAGACGTCGACTGGCTCTACCACACCATCTTGTGGGTGACTGGCCTCACCGTCGTAGGGGTAGTCGGCGTGATGACGATCTTCGCGATCAAGTATCGCGTCAAGTCGCGTAAGGACTCCGGGGCCGCCACGAACCAGGTCGATCACAACACCCCGTTGGAAATCACCTGGTCGATTCTTCCCCTCGTGTTCTTCGTGCTGATCTTCGTGTGGGGTTTCGAGGGCTATGCGGACATGCACACGCCGCCCAAAGACGTGCTCGAAATCAAGGCCACGGGGCAGAAGTGGAACTGGAGCTTCAGCTACCCCGGCGCGGAGGACTCCGATTCGAAACTGCACGTTCCCATCGGGCGTGACGTGCGCATCTTGATTCAATCGCGCGACGTGCTGCACAGCCTGTTCATTCCCGCGTTCCGGGTGAAGCAGGACGCGGTACCCGGGCGCTACACCGACTTGTGGTTTCGCGCGACCAAGCTCGGCAAGTTCCCGATCTTCTGCGCCGAGTACTGCGGCACGTCGCACTCCGACATGCTCAGCGAGGTCACCGTGGAATCCCAGGAGGACTACGATGCCTACATCGAGGGTCTGGCCGGTTCCGATCTGACGCCCGTGGCGATGGGTGAGATGCAGTACACCAAGAAGGGCTGTGTGACCTGTCACTCGACAGACGGCACCCCGAAGGTGGGGCCGAGCTGGAAGGGTATTTTCGGCCACGAGGTGAAGCTCGCCGATGGAAGCAGCGTGATGGTGGACGAGAACTACCTCAGGGAGTCGATTCTACAGCCGAACGCGAAGATCGTCGAAGGCTTCACGCCTTCGATGCCGAGTTTTCAGGGGCAGCTCAAGGACAAGCAGTTGGATGGGCTAATCGAGTACATCAAGAGCTTGAAGTAGAGGATTTGACCGATGGCATCGACCACAGTTCATGACGCCCTGATCCCCTCGGAACCCCGAGACAACTATCTGACTCACGACAAGGGCTTCCTTTCGTGGGCATTCACGTTGGATCACAAACGCATCGGGATCATGTATCTCTGCAGCGTCTTGTGCGCTTTCGCTCTGGGCGGCTTCTTCGCCCTGGCTATTCGCACGGAGCTGTTGCACCCGGGTCAGGACATCATGACCCACGACCAGTACAACCAGGCCTTCACGCTGCACGGCGCGATCATGGTGTTTCTGGTCATCATTCCGGGAATCCCGGCGGCGCTCGGCAATCTCGTCATTCCGCTGCAGCTGGGGGCCAAAGACGTCGCATTCCCACGCCTGAATCTGCTCAGCTACCACCTTTGGGTGTTGGGAGCGCTGTTCTTCATCTCGTCTTTGGTCATCAGCGCGGCCGATACCGGCTGGACGTTCTACGTGCCCTACAGCATCGATACGCCCACCGCGGTGATTCCGGCCGCCTTCGGAGCGTTCGTGCTGGGGTTCAGCTCCATCTTCACCGGCCTCAACTTCATGGTCACCATCCACAAGCTGCGTCCGCCGGGGATGACCTGGTTCCGGATGCCGCTATTTCTTTGGGCCATTTACTCCACCGCCATCATTCAGGTGCTCGCCACCCCCGTCATCGGCATCACGCTCTTGATGCTGATCGTCGAGCGCGTTGCACACATCGGCATCTTCGATCCGGCCCTCGGTGGCGACCCGGTCTTGTTCCAGCACTTCTTCTGGTTCTATTCGCACCCGGCCGTGTACATCATGATCGTGCCGGCTTTCGGAGTCATCAGCGAGATCATCGCGGTGTTCTCACGCAAGCGTATCTTCGGGTACAAGTTCATCGCGTTGAGCTCCGTGGCGATCGCTATCCTGGGCTTCTTCGTCTGGGGCCACCACATGTTCACTTCCGGGCAGTCCGTGCTCGCGGGAGCGATCTTCGCGTCGATCACCTTCTTGATTGGCGTGCCGACCGCCATCAAGACGTTCAACTGGCTCGCCACGATGTATCAGGGGCGCATCCATCTGGACACACCGATGCTCTACGCGCTCGCCTTCCTCTGGGTGTTCACCATCGGGGGCGTGACCGGCATCTTCCTTCCAGTCATGAGCGTGGATATCCACCTTCACGACACCTACTTCGTGGTGGCCCATTTCCACTACGTGATGATGGGGGGTGCCGTCACCGCCTTCCTGGGCGGCTTGCACTACTGGTGGCCGAAGATTACCGGGCGTATGTACAACGAAAAGGTCGGACGCATTGGCGCGGTCTTGGTGCTGATCGGTATGAACGTCACGTTCTTCCCCCAGTTCATTCTCGGTACCCGGGGCATGCCGCGGCGCTACTACAATTATCTGGAGGAATTCCAAGGCTTGCACCAGATATCGACGCTGGGAGCCTACATCCTGGGCTTCGCGTTTCTGATGACCGCCATTTCACTCTGGTCGAGCCTCAAGAACGGGCGCAAAGCTCCGGCCAACCCCTGGGGCGGCACGACGCTCGAGTGGACGATCAGTTCGCCACCTCCTTACTACAACTTCCACGAGCCGCCCGTGGTGACGCAGGGTCCCTACGACGGCTACGATGACCTGAAATACGACGAAAAGCTGGGCGGGTACCTGCCGGCCAAGTAGATCGCTCGGTGAGCGAGGACGCGGATTGGGACCATGGCGATGAGTGAAACCACTGAAGCCGCTCCGGCGGAAAAGAAGATGCCGGCCGGGCACGGCTCGCCCGAGGAACACGAGCACCCGAGCGAGAACGAGTATCCGTTCGTTGCCCATCACTTCGATACTCCCGCTCAACAGCTGGAGGCCGGCAAGCTCGGCATCTGGCTATTTCTGGTCACGGAGATCTTGTTCTTTGCCGGGTTGTTCTGTGCCTACACGATTTACAGGGCGCGCTATCCAGAGGTCTTTTACTGGGCCCACTTTTACTTGAATACGAAGCTCGGTGCGGTCAACACCCTTGTGCTCATCTTCAGCAGCCTGACGGCTGCTTGGGCGGTGCGCAATGCTCAGCTCGGTCAGCAGCGCCTGTTGGTCATCAACATCGTCGTGACCATCGCGTGTGCGCTGACCTTCCTGGGGGTCAAGTACGTCGAGTATTCGCACAAGTTCCATGCCGGTTTGTTGCCTGGGCCTGCCTTTCACCCTGACGAAGAGTTGTGGGAGAACGAGGACTTCAAGCACAAGCATCCGGAATCTGCCCGGGCGATGGAGCAGCTACTTGCGGAGCTCGACGCGCACCGAGCAAAGCTGAAGGCTGCCGCTGCTGGGGAGAAGCCCGAGGCGAACGCAGCTCCGGTTGCCGCAAAGCCCGCCGCAGGTGAACAGGCCGCTCCCAAAGAAGAGCCGGACACGGCGACCGGGAAGGACGACCAGAAGGGGGGCAAGGAAGACCCCGCGGCGCCCGAAGCAGATGCCAACGAGGCCGGGGGAACGGGGAAGGCTGCCGAGGCCGGTGTCACCGAACCCGCACAAGACGACGCGGCGGCTGCGCCGCAGGTGGCCGAGACCGAGGGCCAGGGCGCTACTCAGCTCGACGCCGCGCGGGAAGCCGGCGCGGCAGACGCTGCCAACCCCGACAAGGAAACCACGAACGCCCAACCGCCGCAGCAAGCGGGGATGGCTGCCGCGACGACCCCTGCCGCCGAGCCGCCAGGGCCGGTGAGCGAGGACATCTTTCTCGCTGACGCGATTCGCAAGCTTTCACCTGAGGCGCGTGCTCCGTTGGTCGAGGCTGGCGTCATCAAAACCCACCCTGGGGAGGGGGCTCAACTCGCGCGCCCGACTCGGGCACCCGTGTTCTTCAGCATCTACTTTTTCATGACGGGCTTGCACGGTTTGCACGTGCTCGTTGGCATCGGTATTTGGATTTGGCTGCTGCTTCGCGCGCTGAAGGGGCAATTCGGTCCACTCTATTTCGGTCCGATCGACTTCGCTGCCCTGTATTGGCATCTGGTCGATATGATCTGGATTTACCTGTTCCCGCTCCTTTACCTGATTCACTAGCCCAGCAACCGATCGAGCACGGCGAGAGGCCGAATAACGACAACGCACCGATTCGAGACATCCCATGGTGGACAAACACGAAAAAGAAGCCAAAAAGCCAGCAAACGGCGAGGAGACTGCAGGCTCCGAAGCCGAAGCCCATGTTGCTGCCTCGAGCGATTCGGAGCAAGAGGAGTGGGACGAGTCCGGCGAGAACGAGGAACTCGACGACGACGCATCCGATAAGGGTGACGACGACGATGATGACGCTGGTGAGACGCGAGCCGAGTCGAACGCCGCGCGTCGAGCCGACTCGGGCGGGGCGGTCGAGCGCGCAGCTTCGCGCGCCGCGGAGGCCCACGACCACGGGCTGGCGCACGTGACGCCGCTCAAACTTCTGATCGGTGTCTTCGGCGCTCTGGTTGTTTTGACGGTGCTCACCGTGACCGTCACTTCGGTCGACCTGGGCTCTCAGGGCAACTTCATCGTGGCTATGATCATCGCGACGATCAAAGCCGGACTGGTGATGGCTTTCTTCATGCACCTGGTCTGGGACCGCAAGTTCAACCTCACGGTTTTTCTAAGCGCCTTCCTTTTCGTGCTGCTGTTTCTGTCGCTCTCGATCACCGATCGCAACGAATACCAGGCGAATATCGACCAGTATGAGCAGATGAATCCCGCACAGCCGCAGGCGGAAGGAACCGCCGAACCCAAGCCTTGAGTCTCGGGGCGCTGAGCCCCAGCTGGTTCGCGCGCCATGTACGTGTTGCGCTACCGTGTGCCAGGCCCGCTTGGGCCGTCGGCATTCGTCGAGTAGCCCCCTGTCGTTGTTTCCGCGAGGGCGCCCCATCGGGGAGTTTCGTGTCGTATGGCAGGCAGCAAACTGCAAGAGCAGGGCGCTCCGTGGACTTGCCCGCTGTAGAGTTGATCCTTGGCCAACTTGGTGGTCAGCGATCGGGATTTCGAACTTGTTTTCCCTGGCCAGCCACGCCGAACAGCGTCAGCGGAACTGCCAAGAGCACTCGCTCGCCCATTTTCGAGAGCTCGACCGTGGGAGCGCATCTGGCGATTGGAAGGGCTAGATCCTGGTGCGTGTGTTCCTATCGGCCCTACTTGCCTCTTCATAATCCGGCGCAATCACCGTCATTACACGTAGACGCTTCCGGTCCCTGGTACCTGGAGTGCGGTACGGATGTGGCAGCGAATGCCACAATCGACTCCAGGTATCCCACCGGTCAAACCCCATGAGCTCTTCATCTAGCAAGTCCGAATTCCCGGCGTCCCGAGCCGCGAATCTGATGGCCGATCCCAGTCCGCTGGTCACGGACAAGGCCCGTCGGGTGGCTTCGGGCTTTCGGATACGTGCATCTCTGATGGTGTTCACGACATTGCTCTTGGCGGGTCTGGCCGGCATGATGCTGCTCTTGGTGTCGAACATTTTCGATCGTTTGACACCTTCGATTCGAAACGATCTGGAGTGGAAGGCGGAGCACGGAGCGTTTGCACTGTCGCAAGCGCTGGAGGTCGGCATCGCGGCTCAAGACAGGACGCTGATTGCTCCGATCGTGAAGTCGTACATCGACGATCCTGACGTGGCAGCCGTCCTCGTTTCGGACGAACATGGCAGGCTTCTCTATCGGGGAGGGCGCCAGGTTCCGGTGAGTTCGCCAAAGGTGTTTGGGGCAGAGGCCGGCAAGGTGCACGAAGCCAACGGAGTCATCTGGAGTTGGTCGGAGTCGAGCATCGAGTCGGTGGGTGTCGGCAGCGTGGGGTTGGTCGTGTCTCTGGAACGGCTGCATGCCGGAATGCAGCTGAAGCGAAGCATGCTGATCCTGGCGGGCGCAGGCTGTGGCGCGGGGCTGCTGTTGAGTTTGTTGTTCTTTCGATTTTGGATCGGACCACTGTTGAGGTTGATCTCTTCGACCTTCAGGAGGCTGGAAAGCACGACGGCTCTGGCGCTCGAATCCACGCGACTCAAGAGCGAATTCATCGCGAACATGAGTCACGAAATTCGCACTCCAATGAATGGCGTGATCGGGATGACAGAGCTTTTGCTCGGGACGCCGCTGGACGTGCGACAGCGGCGCTACGCCAGCACCATCTCCGCGTCGGCGAATTCGCTGCTGACCGTCATCAACGACATTCTCGATTTTTCCAAGATTGAGGCCGCCAAACTCGAGATCAAGAAGTTCGAGTTTTCTCCGCGGGATTTGGTGGAAGATCTCGCCGTCCTGATGTCCGAGCGGGCGCACAACAAAGGGCTCGAGATAGCTACCTACGTCGAACCCACCGTTCCGGAAATAGTGGTTGGTGACTCGGACAGGTTGCGCCAGGTGCTGGCGAACCTGATCGCCAATGCGGTCAAGTTCACCGAAACGGGCGAAGTCATCGTTCGGCTCAGTCGCGGTGCTGGCGGTGCGCGCCGCGCTGTATTTCGCTTCGAGGTCGTCGATACGGGGATTGGCATCTCCGAAGAGGACCGACAACGGTTGTTCCAGGCGTTTTCACAGATCGACGGCTCGCTTACGCGAAAATACGGTGGAACCGGCCTGGGCCTGGCAATTTCGCGCCGCCTGGTGGAGCTCATGGGTGGTCACTTGGAGCTGGACAGCACTCCGGGCGAGGGTAGCTGCTTCTGGTTCGAGCTGCCTTTCGAGTTGCTCGAGGATGCCCAGGCGCCGAAGGCATTCAGCGCAGACAACGAGCGCGTTCTCATCGTCGACGACAACGAGACGAACCGCTTGATCTTGGAAGAGGTGTTGGACGCTTGGAGGGTGCGACATGCCAGCGCACCCGATGGGCCAGATGCGCTGAAGCAGCTAGAGACCCAGCACGCGAAAGGGCACCCGTTCACGACCCTGATCCTGGACATGCAAATGCCGGGTATGACTGGTCTCGATGTCGCCCGTCAGCTCAGGCGCGACGAACGCTTCAAGCACTTGCACATCATCATGCTCACCTCTTTGGGTCCTGATGCGGCCCTGGCGGAAGGGTTGCCGCAATGGGTGGAGCAGGTCTTGGTCAAGCCGATCAAGCAGGCGGATCTGGCGTCGGCGCTGCCTGGGTTGCGGCTCAGGTGGTCCCAGCGTCCGTCCAAGCAACCCGTGAAATCACGCGCGCCAGAAGCAGGGTATGTCGACTGCCGCAGCTACCGTATCTTGCTGGTCGAGGACCATCCGCTCAACCAGGAGGTCATGAAGGACATGTTAGGGTCGCTCGGCTACGGCTTCGAGCTGGCCGTTGATGGGGAAAAGGCGCTCAGAGCACTCGAAGAGTCCGAGTACTCCCTGGTGCTGATGGACTGCCAGATGCCGGTACTGGACGGCTACGAGGCGACCCGCCGGTGGCGACGCTTCGAATCCGAGCACGAAAGCGATCGCGTCCCGATCGTGGCCGTGACGGCGCATGCCTTGGAGGACGAGCGAGAGAAGGTTCTTCAGGCCGGCATGGACGACTTCTTGACCAAGCCAGTTCAGCTCGCCCCGCTGAAGGAGATGTTGGAAAAGTGGCTGCAGGGAGCCAAGCGATTCACGTCCGTTCCGCGTGTTCCCGATGAATATGCCTCCGAGGTGTCGAAGGACGCCAGTACGAATGGCTCGCCCTCGGGCGCTGGTTCCGAGGGCAAGGGACAGCGCGTGCTCTTGGACAAGGGAACGCCTCGCTCGCCGCGGATGTGCGAGCTCTTCGTGGAGCACGCGCACGACGATCTGGAGTTTATTCAGGAAGCGGCGGCCATCGACGATGCGCAGTCGCTCGGTGTTCGCGCGCATCGTTTGAAGGGCAGCTCCTACACATTTGGGGCAGAGCGCCTGGGTGACAAGGCCGCCGAACTCGAACGGCTGGCGAAGGCCGGGCAAGTAGACGTGAAGGAACAGATCAGCGAACTGCTCCAGATTTTCAAGCACACCAAGGGCGAATTGAAGCGAGAACGAGAGGGAGTGAGTGAGGTGAGTGCGTGAAAAACCCCGTGACCATCAGGGCAACCGTACTGCTCGTCGACGATAGCGAAGTGGCTTGCGAGGCCGTGAAACATACGCTTGGCAGTGCGGGAGCAGAGGTCGTAGCCCTCAATAGCCCGTTTGGCTTCATCAAGGCCACCCGAGAGTCTCAACCGCACTTGATCTTGCTCGACGTCGGGCTGGGCAGCGTGAGCGGAACGAAGCTGGTGGACCTGGGGCGTCAGCACGCTCCCAAGGGCTGCCCAATTGTATTGTATTCGAGCCGCGAAACCCGCATCTTGCACGAAGACGTCATGTCCAGCGGCGCGGACGGGTACATCTCCAAAGCCACGACTGGCAGTGCCTTGGTGGAGGCCGTGCGTCAGTGGCTGAACGGCGCCCGGCGTCGCTCGTAGCCTGCCCACTTTCGGGCTCAGCCCGACCGTTTGCGTAGGCACCTGCAGGCTGGCGCGTGGCGTCGTGATTCCAGGTTGCTCTGAGTCACTGGCTCCAGTACTGCTTGAGCCGGGCGAAGAGTGTCTTGTCGATGGAGTACAGCTGCTTGGCGTGAGCGGCCTTGTCCTGACCCGCGTAGCCCTCGACGAAGAACTGGCCCCGGCTCGCGGCGCTCAACTGTGTCATACCGTTGTGAGGACGATGTACCGGCCAACAACGCGCGTGTGCGGACTGTGCCAGGGCCATCGCGGTTTCCCCCGCACCCGCATACTGGGGAGGTGTGATGGATGAATGGCTGATGGCCATCAGCTTCTCGCCACGCGCGGCGTGTTGGGCAAACTCGGCGAACTCTTGTATGCCCTTGACTCGAACCTTGCGGCGACGCTCGTCCGAAAACCCCACGTGCAGTCCATCGGAGAGCAGCACGGCATCCACCCGCTCGGGGCGCAACCGCAAGAATTGTTGCGTGGCCCCATAGCCCGCCGACCAGGAGCTGATTGCCAGCCTCCGAGGGGCACGCACCGGCAGGTCGCACTCGCTGGCCACTCTTTTCGCAACTCGAGACAAGAGACCATCGACCTGGCCAGGGAGTGCCAAAGCCTTGCTGTAGGCGCCGGATCCGATGCCCTTGTTGACGAGGACCAGCACCGCATCGACGCCGCTCTTCAGGTAGCGCGGTATCACGGTACTGGGGGCACCATGGAAGTGCAGGACGAGGTTGTAGCCCGTCCGCACGCCGGGGCATCCTCGGGGGTAGACGAAATAGGTGCCCGAACGCATGAGCACCGTCTTGGGCTCTGCGGCCGCCTCGGTACGGAACGTCTCCGCGGCCCTGGTCGAGTTAGGGTCATCGGACGCGGTGGGCTGGTTGATTGGCGTCCGAGGTAGGACCGCTGCTTGAGCGACTCCGTGGCTCGTGCTCAGCGGGGAGAGTCGTGTTTGCCCAACACCCAGAATCACCGCGCTGGCCGCCAGCCGAATCATGAAGCGGCAAAATCGAGTTGCCATTAAACTCAAATAGTAGCGTTCATCGTCGCCACGCTCACCAGCAAACGCCTCACGATCACCAAATGGTTCACGAGATCTCCGTGCTTGTAAGCGTGGGGAGGTCCGGTTGCGCGCATTGGACCAAGGCGTCGACAATGTCGTCTGCTGCACCTGTTCGGAGCACCAAGGCGGGCGGCCGCCGCTCCTTTCGCGGTCCCCGGTCGAAGGGAGCCAGATGACCTCGCCAAGTGCGGTTTTCGCGCCCGTTATCGCTGCTATTTTCGGCGATCCGTCCCGGGAAGTCGCCCGAGGGCACGAGCTCTGTTACGGTCCCAGTATGAGATCGGGCACTCCACTTTCGGCTCTCGAGCGTCTGCGTCGTCAGAGGGTGGATGAGCAACGCACCGAGTTGGCCGTCAGGCTGCAGGACCGAGAACGACGGACCGCGGCTCGAGCCCAGCGCGAGGCGGAGTACGAAGTCGAACGGGCGCGCACTGCAGAAGTGCTTGCCGCTGAGACGAAGCGCATGGGTGTGGGTGCGAGTAGGGTCGCTGATCTCGTACGATCCGGAGAGTTCACGCTTGGTGCCGCAGCGCGCGAAGCGGCGCGGGCGGAACAGGCCGAGCAGGCACGTGTGCGAGAACGAGCTGCAGGGCAGGCGGTGCGCCAAGCTCGTTCGAAGCTGTCTTCGGCCGAGGCCGATGTCCAGAGCTTGGTGCGTCACAGAGAGCGCATCGAACACGCGCAGGCTCGCCTGAACGAGCAGCACGCTGACGAGGCGGCGCTGGAGGTGCACGGTCATGCGGCATACCGGCGTCGTCGCACCGAGGTGAAGCATTGAGGCGCGGAACGACAGCGAGCATAGCCCTGCTGTTGGCTGCCGCGGTTGGTTGCTCTGGCCAGCAGCAGACCGGCGTCGCGCGCGCGCAGCAAACGCCCTTTCCCACGGTGGCCTCTGTCTCGCCGCAGCAGCCGGGCGCAAGCTCGCCCGACGCCGTCGTGGAGCCGTTCTCCATCGAGCGCTTCACTCCGCTCTTGGCGTCCGCCGAGCTTTCGAAGGTAGCGCACGCGATCGAGGAGGAGCAATTCGATCTGGCCTCTCGCCTGTTCGAAGCGATCATGGCGGAAGAGCCCCCGCCCGCTCCTGCTGTGCCGCGCTGGCAGTT
This sequence comes from uncultured delta proteobacterium, assembly GCA_963809955.1. GTDB lineage: Bacteria > Myxococcota_A > Polyangia > Polyangiales > Polyangiaceae > JAICQQ01. The sequence continues at coordinate 208,624 of CAWELQ010000017.1, read as the reverse complement.
TCTGCTCGGGCGACTCAGGGAGCGCGCTGGCGAGCTGGAAGGCGCGGCGGCTTCGTACGAGCTGGCGGCTCGCAATGACTGGCCGCTGCGGGACTACGCCTTGTTGGGCGCGGCTCGCGTGGAGCTCCGTCGCGGTCGTGCCGACCGAGCGCTGAGCCTTCTCGGGCAAGTACACAAGCAGGGGGCGATAGCGACGCCCGCGCGCCTGATGGAAGCGGAGGCTGCGTCTCTCGAAGACGACTATGACCTGGCCATCGAGGCCTGGCAGACTCACCTGAAGAGCGGCGACCCCAGCAATCGCGGTCTGGTTTCGCTGCGGCTCAGCCAAGCGCTGCTTTCGCGCTATCAGCGGGCTCAGGCTGAAACGGCGCCTCCGGCGGCGCCTGCCGACCCTCCCGCGACTGCGGCCAAGACGGCAACCGCGACTAGCGAGACGCATCCCGATCTGGTAGCCGCATTGCACTACGCACGCAGTGCCGCAGCGGACTTTGCTCGCGATCCCAAGTCGCGCACCCTGGCAAACGATACTGCCGCGAAGGTGCTCGAAGAAATGCCCGCGGAGGGGCGCCGCCGCTTCGGTACGCCCGAAGCCGACGAGCAGCTCTACCGACTGGTGGCACTGGTGGACGCTCGTCAGGACGAGCTCGCCATCGAGGCGGCGGACACGCTCCTCCAGGATTTGCCCCCCCAGGAGCGCTTCGGCAAGATTGGCTGCGAAGCGCGTCTGCAGAGGGCCAAGGCTCTCAGCGTTGCGGGCCAATACGGCAGCGCCGCGGACGGGCTCGGCGATGCCATCCAGAAGTGCAAGGGGGACAAAGACTTTCGTGCCCGCGTGCTGTACCTGGCGGGTAAGTACGCCCGTTTCGATGGGCGCCACATGCAAGCCATTCAGCGTTTCGAACAGCTCGAGCGCGAGGTTCCCGAACACCGATTGGCGGACGATGCTCGACTCTACGCGGCGGAGAGCTACTTCGAGTTGGGGGTGGAGGCCCGCTTCACACAGCTGCTCACGGACATGCCCCGGGACTACCCCGATGGCGATATGGTCACCGATGGCGTATTCGAGCTGGCTCTGCGTCGTATCGAAAAAGGGGACTGGTCAGGGGCGGCTTCGGTGCTGGAGCTCGCGAAAGCGCTTACGATCGGGCACGACAGCGCTCGCGGGCAGGAGCACTCTGGACGTGAACGCTACTTTCTGGCGCGCGCCTGGGAAGAGATGAACCACGAGTCGCAGGCGCTCGATGAGTATCAGTCCATCGTGACGGAATTGCCGCTATCCTACTACATGCTCCACGCCTACTCACGACTCAAGAAGGCAGACCCCGAGCGCGCCAAGAAGACCTTGGAGCACGCCCGGCGGCTTTCTGAAACCCAGCCGTTTTCTTTCGACAATCGTCCCGAGTTTGCTTCTGCCGCGTTCGTGCGTGGCATGGAGTTGCTTCGAGTGGGTGAGGTCGACCTGGCGAAGTCCGAGCTGAGCGAGCTCGGTCTCTGGGACGGGTCGTCCAACTCCAAGCTCTTGTGGGCGGTGGCGCTTCTGTATGCCAAGGCCGGTGCGGTCAAGCTCTCGCACTCGATGACGCGAGGGCTGCTGACGGATTGGATGGGCCGCTGGCCTGCCGGGCAGTGGACCGAGGCCTGGGAGATCGCGTTTCCAAGGCCCTACAGGAAGATCGTGGAGCGAGAAGCGAAGAAGAACTCGCTCGACCCGGCCTGGGTGTATGGCGTGATGCGCGAGGAGTCCGCTTTCGACGCAGACGCCGTGAGCCACGCAGACGCTCACGGGCTGATGCAGCTCATCGTGCCCACGGCGCGACTGTATGCCAAGCCAATCGGGCTCCCCTACGATGCACGCTCGCTCAAGCGACCAGCCATCAACATTGCGCTTGGCACGCGGGCGCTTGCCAGTCTAACCGCTCGTTTCAAGGAAAACCCGCTTCTGGCGCTGCCCGGTTACAACGCTGGGCCAGGGCGCCCGGCACGCTGGGTTCGTGAACGCCCGCACTTCGATTTCGATGTCTGGGTCGAGGCCATTCCGATCCGGGAAACTCGGCGCTACACTAAGCGCGTGCTCGCGAGCCGGGCCGCTTACGCGGTGCTTTACGAGCCCGACTTCGCTGAGCAAGCCATGACGCTGCCAATCAAGGTAGCGCCCTGAAATCCCCCCGCAGTCGACACGAAAGGAGGCCGTATGGCCGCTGTCCCCTCCAGCATGCTGGCACTTGGAACACCACTGCCGGATTTCGAGCTCGTCGACAGTGTCAGCGGTGAGACGGTGAGCTCCCGCGCGTTGCTCGGCTCAGTTGGCGTGGTTGCCTTCATCTGCAACCACTGCCCATTCGTGGTGCACATCAAAGAGGGTTTGAGCCGTTTTGCCTCCGAATATCAGAGCCAGGGGGTCAAGATGGTTGCCATCTGCAGCAACGACATCGCCACGCACCCGATGGATGGTCCGGACGAGATGGCCAAGGACGCGCAGCGCCACGGCTATGTGTTCCCCTATCTGTTCGACGAGTCGCAACGCGTTGCCAAAGCCTTCGACGCGCGTTGCACGCCCGAGTTCTACGTATTCGATCCCGCTGGCAAGCTCGCCTACCGCGGTCAGTTCGACGACGCTCGCCCGAGCAGGCCGACTCCGGTGACGGGCCACGACTTGCGGGCTGCGGTGGACGCTCTGCTCCGTGGCGAGGCACCCGACCCCGATCAGAAACCCAGCGTGGGCTGCAACATCAAATGGAAGACTGCCTAGGGCCATCCCTCCCTATTTGATTTGGCTCTAGGTGCGCCAAATGCGCGGGCCGGGCCGTGCGGTGCGCAAAAGTCGCGCAGGCTGCCGCCACTCGGGCTCGGTTCTTGCTCGGAAATGCTTTCTCTTCGAGTATTGGCCCGGTTGGCATGTCTGAAGCATGGGGATTCTTCGAGATTGGAGGATTCCATGAGGCCCGTTACCCAAGCCGAGCTCGAGCAGCTCTTGAAGTTTCCCCGCGCCTACTTGCGAACACGCTTGCCCGCTCCGAGCGCTTGCCCGCACGCGACCAATTTCGATGCGTCCGATCCGGGATGTGTCAACTGCACCCATCGGGACGACTGCGCCTGGTTGGCCGCCAATGACGAATGCGGCAACCTGAATCTGGGTTCCGTAGCGCAAGTTTCTAGGGCTCTCGAAGATATGTGCGCGCGTGCGCAGGCCGCGGTTGCCGTGTACCGGCATCGGGCCTGTTCCTGTCCGACCTGCACCTGGCTCCACCAGGCGAAGAAGACGCTCAAGCGCATCAAAGCCGCTGGAATCTCCGTGAAAATGGCCCACTGAGCGCGGCGGCGCGGTCGTGAGCGCGCCCCTCCACACAGCGACTCCACGGACCTGCCTCCGGGACCCCGCGGGAGATTCCAATTGTGACCCGCGGGGCACGCAACTAATGTCCACGTCCGCGTGTCGAGCCAGGGACCGACGATTGTGTCAGAATTGGAACACCGCAACGAGGCGGCCAGCGCAAGGTTCTGGTGTCGCCCCTGACCATGACCTCGTCCGAACAGCCCGAAGCCCTGGTAGGCGCTGTCCTGAACCGAACGCATCGCATCCACGCGGTGCTGGGCGAAGGTGGTCTTGCCACGGTGTATCGTGCGGAGCCCCTCGACGGGTCCGCCCCCGTGGCGGTCAAGATCTTGAAGCCAGAGTTCCGCGGGGATCCGGACGTGGTGGGGCGTTTTCTTGCCGAAGCGAGCGCCGCTGCGCTCATCGATCACCCAGGCGTGGTTCGCATACTTGGAGCGCAGCGGGCGGAAGATGGGACACCGTATCTGGTGACCGAGTTGCTCACGGGGCACACGCTGAGCGTTCCCATGAATCGTGGCCCTCTGCCCATCGAGCAGTCGGTGCACGTTGCGCTCGACCTTTTGGAGATGCTCGCCAGCGCGCATCGAGCCGGAGTGGTGCACCGCGATCTGAAGCCGGACAACGTCTTCCTGGAGCCAGCGGCGAACGGATCGGTACGGGTTCGCTTGCTGGATTTCGGTATCTCCCGTGTGGTCGAAGCGGCAGGCGGGTCGGCGCGCAAGACCAAGACGGGCGTGCTACTGGGAACTCCGGGGTACATGAGCCCGGAGCAAGTGCTGAACAGTAAGCAGGTAGATCACCGTTCGGACCTGTACAGCGCTGCGGTTCTCTTTTACGAGCTGATCAGCGGAGAGCGAGCCTTCGACGGACAAACCGGCTACGAGCGGATGATGGCGGTCCTTTTCTCCGACGCGCGACCTATCGAGCATACGGCACCTCAGTTTGCTCACTGGTCCGAGTTCTTCAGCAAGGCTCTCGCACGGGGTGCCGACGATCGCTTTCAGAGTGCCGTCGAAATGCGCGATGCGCTTGCCGCCGTCGCCCAGCACGGGCGCTTGCCAGGCACCCGGTTTGGTGGACAAAGTACTGCCGTTTCACCCAGTGCGTTGGACGGTGCCGTCGAGAAGGCAGCGCCGCAGGTGCCGGTGGTGTCCGCTCCGTGGCGGGGACCCCTGGCTCACCGGCTGGTGATCGGGGTGGTCTGCGCGGTTCTTGGGTTCTTGCTCGGCTACGGGGTAGGGGTTCGATGAGCTGGCGTTCGCTTGGAGTCTTGGCCTTGTGCCTGGTGGCGGAGTGCCTGGCGTTGCCGCGCCTGCAGGCGGAGCCTCGCAAGGTGGGCATCGTGGACCTACACGTCGATCTGCCGTATCAACACAACTACCAGGGTCACGCGTTTGCCAGCGGGACGGGGCAGGTGCGCGCCCGTGAGCTCGAGCGCGCTGGAGTTGTCGGAGTGGTGTTGCCGCTCTACATCCCGCGCGACGTTTCGCCCACCGGACCCCGCTATCGAGACCTCGAGTCGTCCTATGTCCAGGTGTTCGGTGAGCTGCTCAAGACGCCGCCCTATCGCCTGCCGGGTTGCACGCCGCAGCGGCGCGCCGTGAGCACCTGGCTGTCTTTCGAAGGCGCCGCGCCTCTGGCGGACCACCCGGACCGGCTGCCGCTGTGGGTAGCACGGGGCGTGAGGCTGTTCGGGCTGGTGCACAGCTACAACAACGAGCTGGCCGGATCCTCGGGGGACCCCAAGGGAAGGCAGACCGGCCTGTCGCGGCTGGGGCGCGAGCTAGTGAGCCGTATTCAAGCGCTCGGCGGTGTGGTCGATGTATCTCACGCCTCGGACCTGGCCACGGAGCAGATGATCGCCATGGCGCGGGATGCGGGCGTGCCGGTGGTCGCGACACACTCGAACGCGCGCGCGCTGGCTCCGCATCCGCGCAATCTCACCGACGCTCAGATCCGCGGGATTGCCGCCACGGGCGGCGTCATTGGTGTGAATCTACATCAGCGCTTTTTGGCCCCTCACGGCGCGTCGGCATCCCTCTCCGACCTGGTTCGCAACATCCAGCACATCGAGAAGCTGGTGGGGTCCGAGCACCTGGCGCTCGGGACCGATTTCGAGGGTGGCATTCGACCGATCCCCGAGATCACGGAGGTTGGCCAGCTCTCGAGGCTAGCGGACGCCCTCCGGAGAGCGGGCATGAGTGAAACGGCGATAGCGGGCATTTTTCATAAAAACGCGCTTCGCATCCTGTGCCCACGGCGCTAAGAACCGGTGCCGGAAAGCACCGCCACGCGAAATGCTGACCAGCTCGGCGCCGCAGGGTTCGGGCTTCGTGCCCGTTCCGTTCACCCACACCAGGAGATTCCATGAGCGAACTCGACGATAGATGCTTGGAGGCATTTCCCAACTGGCTGCGCTCGCTGGCGAGCGACGCACGACTCCTGGCCGGGGTGGTCGACGACGTTCATGCCCCGGGCGAAGTGCGTGTGCAGTTGGCAGGCGCCCTCAATTATCTGCTCAAGTCCGTGGATCTGATCGCGGACGGTATCGAAGACCTCGGCTACATGGACGACGCGTTCGTGTTGCGTGTCGCCGTCGGCACGGTGCCTGGGGAAGCAGTCGAAAACAGCGAACAAAAGTCCGTTCTCCAGCAGTTGGCTTCGGACGCGGCGCTGGTCAGAGAGTTCCTCGAATCCGATGCCCCGCGTCTCGAGCAATATGTGATCGGTCTGAAGGACCAGGCGGTGCGTGGCCGTAGCGCCCGCAATCTGGTTGAGGACGAGGCCCTACGCCAAGATTTCGTGCGCGACCTGCTGGCCTGGGCCAACAACTACGAGGTGCCAGAGTTCTCCCGGGACCAGAACAACCTCGTGAAGCTCCGCGCGTTTCTGCGCACCAAGCTGCCAGCCACGTAGACATTCCGGCACGCTTCGCCTGTGACCAGTGCCCCGCGTCGCCCTCGACGAATGCGGGGTATCCTCGCGGGCCTGCACCGGCCGAAAGCTCAGAGGCCGGGCCGCGGATCTTGCTGTGTGTTATTGTTCTCGGTGCCCTCGGCGCCGCTGCCGTTCGTGAGCTTGTTCATCAGGTCGCGGCACTCTGGGCGGCCCTTGAGATTGTTGATGAGCACGTGTGAAGCCTCGTGGAACTGTTTTTCGTAGCTGAGCCCCTCGCGGGCCCGAGCGGCTACCTTTTCCCGCCCTGCAGAGAGATCCTCCTCGAGCGCTTCGGCGTAGCGCCCGAGCTGTGCGCGCAGGTCTTCGATTTGCCGGCGCAGGTCTCTCGCCACGTCTTCGCGCCCCTTGCGCCGTAGATCGCGGGTCTTCATCCAGGTTGCCTTGGCGTCTACCAGCGCGCGAGCAGCGCCGGCTTTCTCGTAGATGGCGCGCGTTCCCTGGCCACTCTTTTCGGCGCGGTCTGCCAGCGCTATGTGCTCGCGGGCCGCGTGCTCGGCTTGAGCCAGCTCGCGCTTCGCTTGTTCGCATTCCTCGCCGTAGGCAGCGGCTTCACGCAAAGAGCGCGACTCTTCCTGAGCCAATTCCTCCACCTTGCGTCCAATCTCCGCGCGCAGAGCTCGTCCGCGGCGCTCCAGGGCCTCGAGTTTGCGCGTGTGGCTGGCGACCTCGCCTTCCAGTCCGTTGGCCTTCGCGGCGAGCTCCCACACCGTTCGAAGTGCCTGGGCCACGTCTGGTGGGACCTTGCCAGTCGCGTGCGCCCGGGAGACCATACGAGAGAACAGGCCGGCGCGATGGGCCCATTCGATGACGCCAGGCGAACGCGGTGGAGGTGCGGGAGGGGGAACGGCGGGAGCGGCCTCGCTCGGGCCGCCTTCCTTTTCCCATGAAGTGCTGGGTAGCGAGCGCTGCAGCGCCTTGAGCTCTTCCAACAGGTGGTGGCCGTCCCGATAGCGTTTGCGCTGGTCTTTCTCGAGCAGCCTGAGCACGATCTTCTCGGCGACTGGATGGCAGTCTTTTCGGATCGTGCTCGGGCGCGGCGCGGGCGCCGTGCGCTGCATTTCGAGCAAACCGTCGCGGTCTCCGGCGCGGAAGGGGAGCTGACCGGTTAGCATTTCGAAGAACAGAATGCCGAGCGCGTACAGATCCGACTGAGGACCGGCTTGCTCACCGCGCGCCTGTTCCGGCGACATGTACTCGGGCGTTCCGAACACGGCCCCCTTCGGAGCGAGCCTGGGGTCGTGCGCCAACGCGGCCAGGCCGAAGTCGAGAATCTTGACGAAGTCCTTGCGTCCGCCACGAGCCGTCAACAATATGTTGTCGCTCTTCAGATCGCGATGCACGACTCCGAGGTCGTGCGCGCGCGAGAGCGCCGCGCCCATTTGCTCGATGATGTCGACGGCGCGGTTGATGGGCATGGGCCCGCGCGCGAGTTCCGTGGACAGCGGGGTGCCCACCAGGTACTCCATCACCAGATACAGCTCACCCTCGTCCGTCTCGCCGATGTCGTGAATATCGATGATGTGGGCGTGGTCGACGCGGTTGGCGGCCCTTGCTTCGCGCAACATCCAGGCGCGCAGATGCGTCTCGCCACGCAGGTCGGGCCGAATCAGTTTCACCGCCACCACCCGATCGATGAGCACGTGACGGGCTCGGTAAACGATGCCCATTCCGCCTTCGCCGATACGCGACTCGAGACGGTAACGCCCCGCAATGACCTTGCCCAATGCGGGGTCGTCGCCCCGCTTCCCTCGTGACCTCTGTGGCGCCGGTTGTGCCATCTTCCTCGTGATCGACTAACGGCCGCTCCATGCGGACCGATAGTTTTAGACCTGCATGTTAGGGCATGCGCGATGGCGGGCAAAGAGGCGAGCTGACGAAAAGCGGAATGAAATCGCTGCTCGGCGTCTCACGCGGCGTGCCTACTGGTGTACCGGACTGCGAAAGAGTCCTACCAAGTGCCACAGTCCACCAGCTGCTAACACCTTCGAAGAGGTTGGCCAAAGCAACGTGGGAACGCGCAGTGCTCGTCGCAGCGGACATCGGACGGCTAGTCGGGCGATGCGTTGCTTCCAGCTTGCTGGGCGCTCCTGGCGGCTGGAGATATCAGAGCGGGTTTCGAGAGGGGTCAGAACACCAGATTGAATACCGGCATCCTCAGTTCGGTGTGCTGCTGCACCCCAAACTCCGCTACCTGCTTGGGCGTGTACATGTCGAACAGCGCGATCGCCGGCATCGAAAGACTCAGACGGCCCTCTTCGAGCCCCACCAGCGCGGGTGGCAGGGTTGGGTAGAGCGTGGCCAGCTGGGGTCTCCGGTGCTGCTGGGCTCGGGCGGTGCGTCGGGGCGCACGTTCACTGGATGCTCCGGCGCCGGGCTCGGGGGGATTCGCGACGGGTTCGTCCGCGGGAGCTTGGTCCTGTACGTAGTTGGCGGGGGGCTCGTACTGGGTCGCCGAAAGCATCGCGATGGTGGTGGGGATTGCCAGTACCATTCCCGCGGAGAGAAGGAACATGTTCGTCTTCGCGCTCAGATTCTGCTCGATGAAGTAGCCGCCGACACCCCCGGCAACCGCTCCTGCGCCCCCGCCCACGAGGTACGCCCAGCGGGGCTTCACTCCGATCGCCGCTTCGGTGAGCATGACCGCTTCCGCGCCGAGCAGAGCGCCTCCTGTGATCCCCTTTCCCGTGGTGGAGGCCTCGTCGACGACGCCCGCCGCGGAGGCCTGACCCGTCCAGGTGACGGCGGCTGCGAGGGTAGCGAAGACTGCTGCTGAGCGAAACGATGACATGAAGAATCCTCCGAGCGGTTCCGCCTCATGAACCGCGGCGACTGGGGGTCCAGGCGTGAAGCATATCATCGGTGCGACTCGTTGAAAGGCCAAGCGAACTGCTTTCCTGGGCCGGCTGACCAGTGTTGGTCGCGCCCAGCTGGAAATTCGCGCTGTCGGCCAGCTCATGGGTCCGAGGCGGAGTCGTTCGGGTGCTACTCTCGCGCGCATGTTGGCCCTGGCCAGGCACTGCGCGCGGGCCATCCTACTCAGCGTGATGAGTGTGTTGGTGCTCGCGACCGGCGCGGCGGTCGTTCGGTTGTTGCCATGGTTGTTGTCTCCCGAGGTGCCACTGCTGGTCGCGCTGCCCTTTGCCAAGGCGCTCTGGGCGGTGGCGCTCGAAGCCTCCTTCTTGGTGGGGGTGCCTGCTGGCTGCGCGTTCGGCGCTGCGCTCTTGGTCGAGCGAGGCGAGCTGCGCGCGTTGGCGAGCCTGGGGGCATCGCCGTTCAGACTGGCGGCAGGCGTCGCTGCATGGCTTGCGCCGCTCGCAGTACTCGCGCTGTCGGCGACGCTCGCGTGGCAGGCCGGCATCGATCAGCCTGGGCGTTTCGCCCGCTCCCTCATCGAACGCGCGAGAAACGGCTGCGACGCGGGTGGCCAACGCAGTGTTGCCGTCCCTGTCGTCGGAGTCACGTGGTTGTGCTTCGAGGGCCGCCCTCCGCGCGTGACGGGTCCCGTTCCCAACTCGGGTGAGCGCGCGTGGTTCAGCGCTGCGAGCATCAGCTTGAGCGACGATTTTACGGCCTTTCGTGCACGCGATGTCTACGTGGGCAGCGTGCATCCGCAGTCCAAGTTTCGCCTTGGACTGCGGGTGAAGTCCGCGCACGTGTCCGGGTTGCCCGCGTGGGGCAACGCTTCGGCGTCGAGCTCCGTTGAGCGCGCGGTCGCCGTCGCGCTCGTCGTGCTGCTTCTCGGCGTGGGCTCGGTCTGGGGGGTTCTCGGGCTCGCGATCCACAATCGACCGCTGGCGGGGGGCTACGCCGGCCTCGCGGGGCTGATCTGCCTGAGAGTGCTGCATGCCAGCGGCGCGGCGCCCGAGCGGGTCATTCCGGAGGTACTGGCCGTGGGTTTAGCGTTTTGTGTCGCTCCGGTTCTTCTCGCTCTGGTCAGCGGAAAGGCGAAAATTCGTGGGCCTTTCCTGCGCGCGAAGCGCTAGTTCTGCTCTAGAGACCCGATCGGTCCTCTAGTTCATCGATTTGACGCGACAAACATCCTGTTTGCGACTCCAGCCGCACTTCGGAGCGCGCTTCTCAGGCTGTGCGTTGCTTGTTTGGGCCGCTGGTGATAACACCCTCGTGCTTCAACCCCTGGAGACCACTGGATGTCTGTCGGACCTTGGCAAATTGCGATCATCGCGCTCGTGGTGCTGTTGCTCTTCGGAGCTACGCGCCTGGGTGATATCGGCAAGGGGCTTGGCGAGGGGATCAAGAACTTCAAGAAAGGGCTGGCTGATCTGGACGACGACGAAAAACCTGGTCCAGACCAAGGGGGCGCCAGCAAGTCCACGCCCAAACAGCTCACCGACGCCGAGAAATCGCAGTCGGCTGACGCCGACCCCGTCGAGAAGAAGGAGGCTTGAGAGCGCCTTGCCCTCCTGCCACCCATCATGAGCACGACGCTAGAAACCGTTGTCAGTGAATCCCGGCAGACCGGCCTTTTGGGTCCGCTGGTCCAGTTGAGCAAGCCCGGGGTGACCCGGCTGGTCATGGTCACTGCGCTGTGCGGCGCCCTGGTAGCTCCCGGAAGCATCGACATCCTGAAGCTCGCTTTGGCCTTGTGCTCGACCGCGATGGTCGTTGCTGGCGCGAATGCGCTGAACATGTTTCTGGAGCGCGATGTAGATGCCAAGATGGAACGCACGCGGCATCGACCGATCCCTGCGGGGCGTGTTTCTCCAGAGGTTGCACTTTGGTTCGGCGTGTGCGTCTCGACGGCCGGCCTCGCGCTGCTGATCGGGTTGGTGAATCTCGTTGCCGGAACCCTGGCTGGCCTTGCGTTGCTCAGCTACGTCCTCGTCTACACGCCGCTCAAGCGTTCCACTCCGTACGCTCTGCACGTGGGAGCTGTTCCGGGGGCCATCCCGCCGTTGATCGGCTACGCCGCGGTGGTCGGGGAGATCTCGGGAGTCGCGTACCTGCTCTTCGCCATCTTGCTCGTCTGGCAGTTGCCGCACTTCATGGCCATTTCGATTTTTCGGCAGCGGGACTACCGAGCCGCCGGGTTGCAGGTGTTTCCCGTGGCGCGCGGCTTGTTCAAGACCAAGCGTGCCATCTGCTTCTATGCTTCCGTTTTGCTGACCATCACGTTGCTGCCCAGTGTCTTGGGCTTTGCCGGGTGGCCATACACGCTGGTCGCGCTGGCCAGCGGTTGGGCCTTTCTCGGTTGGGGCGTCTATGGTCTGCGCGCGCAGGATTCCGTTTCCTGGGCGCGAAGTTTGTTTCTGGCTTCCATGCCACATCTCGTAGTCGTGTTTGCCGCCTTGGTGGCGAGCACGATGTGACCGGCTCGTGTCGAGGCTTTGCTCACAGCTTCTGTCAAACCGTTTGAAACATGGCAGTTTCTGTGCGCTCCCGCGGTACGGGCTCACTTTGGTGCCTGACCTGAATCGGGGTCCTTGATAATGCCCCGCCGGATGTGAAAAAGTTCCCGCGGGGCAATCGGCCCCGGGTTCAAATTGCGATGCAAAAGTCAAATCAGAGCAGCTTGCTCGAGCGCATGCCGCTAACCAATCACCCACTGTCCCATGCGGCCCGCCGTTTCGGCATCGCGGCTCGCAAAGGGCTCGGGGCTTGTCTGCCCCCGCGCCTGGTGGTGGCCTTGTTGGGCCTGTTCGCCCTGCCTGCCGCCGGCTGCAACAACGCGGCGGCGTCGGAAGACGGTCGCACGAGCGAGCAGGAGCTCTACCAGCTGTGCGCGCAGTGCCACGGAACCGACGGGTTGGGGCGTGAGTCCGTCGGAGCTCCCGCCATCGCCGGCTTGCCTGCCTGGTACGTCGATGCGCAGCTCTACAAGTTCGAACGCGGCTTTCGGGGCGCTCACCCCGACGACACGATGGGCATGAAGATGCGGCCGATGTCGCTGGCCTTGCCCGGCCCCGAGGATATGAAGGTCGTGGCGCAACATGTGGCTCAGTTGCCCAAGGCCAAGGTCAAGCCGACGGTGGTCGGCGGTGATCCCGAACGTGGCCGAGTCCTGTTCGCACCTTGCGTGGCCTGCCACGGTCCCGCCGCCAAAGGCAACGCGACGACCAAGGCGCCCCCGCTGGCGGGCCGCCAGGACTGGTACCTGCTGACCCAGCTCCAACACTTCAAGGCGGGGGTGCGTGGGGCCGACCCCAAGGATGAAACGGGCTCGCAGATGAGGCCTTTCGCCCAGGCTCTGGAAGACCAGGATCAGAAGGACGTCGTGGCCTACATCGCCACGCTGCCCTGGTACCGTTAATCGAGGACTCGATGGCAAAAAGGCTCAGCTCCGAAGAATATGCGAAGCGCGCATTCGTCATCACTGCGTTGATGGCAGCGGCTTACATCCTGGCGTCCTACTTTGGCGTGATCAGTGCCGACGTCGAGGACGTGGGCACGCCGCACGGCTTTCCCGTGAGGGTCGGGCCGCACTTGAACGGAGGTCACCATGATTGAGCATTACGTGGTCGAGGCCTCGACCTACGCGCACGATATCGACGGGCTGTTCACCTTGATCTTCTGGATCGTGGGCTTTTGGTTTCTGCTTGCCGAGGGCGTGTTCTTCTACCTGATTTTCAGGTTCCGGGCGAAGAAGGGCAAGAGCGGTGAGTACATTACCGGCGAGAAGAAGAGCGAGATGCGTTGGATCTCGATACCCCACTATCTCGTGCTCGCTTGCGACGTCCTGATCGTGGTGATGGCCGTCCGCGTTTGGATGAACGTCAAGCAGGTGCTCCCCGAGGCGGAAGCCACGGTGCGGGTGTTGGGGCAGCAGTGGGCCTGGACCTTCACGCACCCAGGGCCCGACGGAAAGATCGACACCGACGACGACATCAAGACCGTGGACGAGCTGCACCTCGAGGTCAATAAGACGTACCACTATCGCCTGTCCTCGCGTGACGTGTTGCATAGCTTTTCCGTTCCCGTGTTCCGCCTGAAGCAGGACGCCATCCCCGGCCGAGAGATCGTCGGATGGTTCAAGCCAATCAAGACCGGCACCTACGACATCCAGTGCGCGGAGATGTGCGGCATCGGTCACGGCCTGATGCCCGCGCGGGTCGTGATCGAAAGCCCGAAAGAGCACGCCGCTTGGGTGAGCGCGCATTCGCCAGGTCGCGCGTTTGCGATGCACACTCAGGAGCCCGGCAAGATGCAGGAATAACCATGGCCGATTCAAGTTTCAAACCAGACGTTGTTTCAGGGGAGCCGGAGGCCGTCGAGGAAGGCTCGAGCCCCGACTCTGGGACCACCAGGGCGCAAGCGCAGCCCGCGCCGGCAGGCGATGATTTCGAGCCCGAGCCACACGGGCCGGACGCGGATGCGCACGGAGGTCACGGAGGTCACGGTGAACACCACGGTCCCCAGACCTTCTTCCGCAAGTACCTCTGGTCGACCGATCACAAGGTGATCGCCATGCAATACCTGTTCACCGGGATGGCCATGGCGATGATCGGCGCGTTCTTCGTCTACGTGTTCCGCATGCAGCTAGCGTTTCCCGGCACGCACGTGCCCGGCTTCGGGAACGTGTCTCCTGCCGAATACAATGCGCTGGTCACCAACCACGGCACCATCATGATCTTCTGGGTGGCCATGCCGGTGCTGATTGCGGCTTTCGGCAACTACTTGATCCCGCTGATGTGTGGTTGCGACGACATGGTGTTTCCGCGCATCAACCGGCTTTCCTACCAGATCTTCCTGCTCAGCGCGCTGGTGCTGATAGCTTCCTTCTTCGTCGAAGGGGGCGGCTTCGGCGGCGCCTGGACCGCGTACCCGCCGCTCTCGGCCAAGAGCCAGTACAACCTGACCCCGCTCGGTTCGACCATGTGGGTGATTGCCGTCGCGCTCGAGTTCGTCGCTTTCCTGTTGGGTGGCATCAACTTCATCACGACGGCGATGAACTCACGCGCTCCGGGCATGAAGATGTACGACATCCCCATCGTGGTATGGATGATCGTCATTGCCAGCATCTTGTTCATGGCGTCTGTTGGCCCGCTCATTGCCGGCGCCGTCATGCTGGTCTTCGACCAAACGGTTGGGACCGGCTTCTTCGACCCCGAGCGCGGTGGCGATCCGGTGCTGTGGCAACATCTGTTCTGGTTCTTCGGTCACCCGGAAGTCTACGTGGTGCTGCTGCCCGCCGTGGGCATCACGGGCGAAATCATGACCGTGTTCTCTCGCAAGAAGCTGTTCGCCTACCCCGTGGTGCTCTACACGGTGTTCGCCACGGGCATCCTGAGCTTCTTCGTGTGGGCACACCACCAGTTCGTGGCGGGCATCGATCCGCGCATGGCCAACATCTTCACTGTGACCACCGTGCTCATCTCGGTGCCGATTGCCGAGATGATGTTCGTGTACATCGCCACCCTGTGGGGGGGCTCGATCCGCTTGCAGACCCCCATGCTGTGGGCTCTGGCCTTCATCGGCGAGTTCCTGATAGGGGGCGTCACGGGCATCTTCCTGGGCGCCAGCGGCTCGGACATCTACTTCCACGACACGTACTTCGTGTTGGCGCACTTCCACTACACGTTCGTACCGATCGCCATCATCGGAACCTTCGCGGCGCTCAGCTATTGGTTCCCCAAGATGTTTGGCAAGATGATGAACGACCGGCTCGGAAAGATTCACTTCTGGGGCACCATCATCCCTTTCAACTGCATCTTCATTCCTCTCTTCGTGCTGGGGGCAGCCGGACAGCACCGCCGCATCTACAGCTACGAGAACTTCCCCGAGCTGGCTCGTCCCGAGCTGCAGGACCTGCGCGTGCTCGCCACGGTGAGCTTGCTGGTGATGCTGTCGTTCCAGCTGGTCTTCTTCTACAACTTCATCACTAGCCTGATGAACGGTCCCAAGGCGGGGAAGAACCCCTGGCACGCGAACACGCTGGAGTGGACGGTGCCTTCGCCCCCGCCGCACGGCAACTTCGCGACGCTGCCCACCGTCTACCGAGGCCCCTACGAGTACAGCGTACCGGGCCGAAAGTCGGACTACTGGCCGCAAGACGCCCCCTCCTGAGAAATCCGAACTGACTTAGGATCAAGTTGAATGAAGCCCATAGCAACCACTCGTAGCGCTTCCGGAACTCCGACAGGCCGCCTGGCGGTCTGGTGGGTCATCGCCTCTGAAATCGTGATCTTCGGAGGCTTGCTCGGGTCGTACATCATGCACCGGCTCGGCCACCCCGAGTTCGGCGACTACGCCTCCCACACGAATACCTGGATCGGCGCCTTCAATACCCTCGTCCTGCTCACCTCGAGCCTGACGGCCGTGTTGGCGCACCAGGCCGCTCAAAACAAGGATGGCGAGAAGGCTTTTCGCTTGCTGATGTGTACCATTGGCGGAGCTGCCACTTTCGTCATGGTGAAGTCCATCGAGTGGAGCATCGAGATCCACCACGGCTTTACCATCACGAAGAACGCCTTCTGGTCTTTCTATTACACCGCTGCAGGGTTGCACGCTTTACACGTGATCGCCGGAGCCATCATCATGGCGTTCGTTGCCGTGGATGCGCGGCAGAACAAGGAATTGCAGCGCGTCGAGCTGGTAGGCATCTACTGGCACTTCGTCGACGTCGTCTGGATCTTCCTATTCCCTCTGCTCTATATCGCCAAATGAGCGGGCCGCGTCACCGAAAGCACCACAGTTAGGCAAACCATGGCCAAGAAGACGAAGAAGAAAACCCGCAAAGCCGCGCAGTCGGGCAAAGCTACGGCCCAGGCCGCGTCGTTGGCGCATCACGAGCCCCATCACCTCGACTACATCACGGTGTGGAAGTACCTGGTCATCCTGCTGTGCATCAGCGTGATTGGCCCCATGTTCGGCCACAAGGAGCTCACCTTGATCACTGCGTTCGGCATCGCGGTGGTGAAAGCGTTCTTGGTGGTGAAACACTTCATGCACCTCAACGTGGAAAAGCGCCACGTGGCATATTTCGTGGGGACCGCGCTGGTCTTCATGTTTCTGTTCTATGCTGGGGTTTCGCCCGACGTGATGAACCACCGGGGGCGCAACTGGTCGAATGTAGCCGCCAAGCAGGAAACCGAACGCGCCATGGCGGAGATCGAGGAGCACAAGCTAAGCGGACATAGCGAGCACTGACTCGCGCGCTACACTTGGGCTAGGCCAATGTCCACCCGCACGCACGCAGAGCACGTCCCACGTCAACAGCTCGTCTCCAACGGCGTATTCGCCATGGTGCTCTTCGTGCTGGCCGAGACCATGTTCTTTGGAGGGCTCATCAGCGCGCACACGATCGCGAAGACCTCGGCGTTGACCGTGTGGCCCCCGCCTGGGCAACCTCGCCTACCGGTCGAGGAAACGCTGATCAACACGGCGGCGCTCTTGGTGAGCGGCGTGTTGCTCGGGTTGGCGCACCGGCAGTTTCAGCGCGGGCTGCGATTCCGGGTCAAGTGGTTGCTCCTCGGCGCCCTCGCGCTCGGCAGCTTCTTCGTGGTTTTCCAGGGTTACGAGTGGGTGCTTCTGATCGGCGAGGGGCTCACGCTCACCTCGAGTACCCACAGCGGCTTTTTCTACCTGATTGTCGGCGCGCATGGGTTGCACGCGGTTGCCGCCTTGTCGGCACTCTACTTCGTCTACCGCCAGCTCAGGATGGGCAGGCTGAGCCCAGGCCAGTTCGGCGGTGCGGCCGTTTTTTGGTACTGGGTAGTCATGATGTGGCCTATCCTCTACTGGAAGGTGTACCTGTGAAACGAATTCTGGTGCTTCTGCTGGTCTTGGCACTGCTTGCGCTCAGCCAGAGCGCGTTCGCCTGTCCCATGTGCTTCGCTCCCAAGAACGCGGAGAACCTGGACGCGTTCATGCTGATGACGGGGTTCATGTCACTCTTGCCGCTCGGCCTCATCGGGGCAGGGATCTTCTGGCTCAAGCGGCACTTTCGCGAGTTCGAACGGCGTTCGCGCGCGGCGCGCCGCCTGGCCCGTGACGCGAGTCGAGCTGCGGCCTCGGCAGAACGGGCTCGAGTGGCCTCACGGCCTGCGCCCGTGCTCCGCGTGGCTACCGGGGGCTATCTCGAGCGGGGCTTCTGAGGTACGCGAGCAGCGCGCTGACCTCCTGGGGCGCGAGTAATTTGCCGAAGGGCGGCATCTGCCCTTTGCCTTCGCGTACGACGCGCTCGATCTGCTCGTCTTTCAGTTTCGAGATGACCCCGGGGTCTCGGAGGTCGGGCGGCAAGACCTTGAAGCCAAGCGCCGCCTTCTGCCCTGGCCCAAGCGCGTGACAACTGGCGCAGGCACGCGCGAACACGCCGGCCCCGCGCTCCACTTGGGTCTTCGGTTCGCGATGACAGCCCGAGCCGCTCAGCACGACGCCCAGCAGTCCTGCCAGCTTGACTCGCCTCGAGGCAAGGACGGCTCGCCCTCGACAGGACAGCAAACGTGCGGCGTTCATCGAGGTAGCCATTAGCCGTGATTGCGCTTCTCGGCGAGTTCGGGCCCCTCGGACGCGCGAGGCTTGGCAACGCTTGGCTGCTCGGATCGCGCGACGAGGGCCGCTAACGTCAGCGCCAGCGCCAGCAGCGGGATGTCGGTGGCCCCCGTGCTGATCAGGCACAGGCAAATCACGGCCGGAGCCGTCGACGTCCGCTTGTCGAGTGCAATCCAGAAGCTCAGCGCAAACTGCAGCAGAATCTGCCCGCCGCGAATGAAGTCGGGCACGAAGGGCGCTGGATCGCGTAGAAGATACCCGAGGCTTCTCGACGCCAAGACCTGCCACAGCGCGGCGTCTTGGCCCGACCCGACCACCGCCGCGTGGCACACGATGGCGACTGCCCCGAGCAGGCCGAGAAGCTTGAGCACACCGGCGCGAGATTTCCCGAAGAGCCAGGCGGCCCCGAGGGCCACCAGCAGAACCCCGATCGCGAAGGCGGCCGTCTCGACTGCTCGTGCCAGCGCGTAGCGGTCCGGCAAGGCCTCCAGATTTGCTTGCAACGCGAGCCCGCGCCCTGTGGCGTGGAGCAAACCGGAGAGGCCGCTCACCAGCAGGGCCAGACCCTGAGCGCGAGTCCGTGCAACCTGCACGAGCCTGGGAGCCGCAGCCAGGGCGAGCCCGGCGCTGGCCAGTGCCAGCGCCAGTGAGCTTCTGGGCTCGGAGTAGTCCAGTCGCATCCGGGTCATCACCAGAAAGCCCACGACCACGGTGACCGGAAGCGCGGCCATCCGGAACAGTAGATCCTGGTCGGCGGCGCGTATGGCGTTGCTGACCAGTCGCACGGCCAGCAGGATCCCCCCGAAGGCGAACAGCTGGGCGAGGAAGCTGCTCAACCAGTTCAGCCCTCGGATCCAACCACTGATTCCAGTCAGGGAACCAGGCAGGGCAGGTGCCAAGGCGCGACCGACGACGCTGGCAACGACAGCCAGCACCGCCAGACTCACCACTACGTAGTCCCGCCGCCCGCTCTTGACCTTCGTCGAGTCGTCGTCAGGTGCCACGCGCAGTTTTCGAGGGTATTGGCCAAGCGTCCATTTCGGCTTGGCGATTCAGCGTTTGGCTGTGCGTACCCCGTTCTCCTCGCCAGTGTCAATCGGGTCGCGCCGGCCCTGTCTGCCCGGGGGCTGTTCCTCCCCTTCATAGGGCTTTGCGGGGGGGGGGAGCTTGGGCGGCACCGATTTGGGTTTGGCCTTGATGATGTAGGGACGCGCAAAATAGGTCGAGCAAGCGTACTCGGGGAGCCGATGGAATTCCCAGTGCAGGTAGACGTTGCCGTCTGGAGATACGATCGACTTGGGAGCTGCCCCGAAAGGAGAGGCGCGTCGCACCGAATCCAGCGCGCCGATGTCGAACGCCGTCACGCCGCTGGCTTTGGTCACACCCATGCGCACGATGTGCCCGTCGTCGGGGTGCAGCACGATCTCGATGTTCGTGGACATCTCCATGTCGTTCAGGGGGTGGTCCTTCGGCATCCTATCCAGCGAGGCCAGGTACTGGCCGGCGAAGATGGGATGCAGGCGCTGGTGAATTGCATTGAGGTAGTTTGCAAAGGGCGCATGCGCGGTGTTCAACGCGGTCTGGTTGCCCGGCTTGACCCCGGCCACGTAGTTCTCGATCGAAGCTCGGTATTTTTCGAAGCTGGTCTCTTTCCATGAGCCACGGTGCTCGCTGCGGCGGCGCTCCCCGTCGCGCGCCTTCTCGCGTTTGAGCTGCTCCTGCCCGACGACGGCGACTGCCATGTTCGGGGTCAGGTTCAGGTTGACCCCATTTTCGGTGAGGCCATTGGCTCCCAGACCCAGAAGCGCAGTCGGGTCGTTCTGGACTCGCCTTTGCCCCAACACGCGCGCTCTCGCGCGACGCGCGCGCTGCTCCGCTACTGCCTGCCGTGCTGGCGAGATGCTGAAACTACCGCCCGGAGTGGTCAACGTCTCCGGCGAGGCTTGTTGAGCCTCGACTGCGGCGGCGGCCTTCTGCCCCGCCTGAGGGGCGACCGGGGCTTGTTGCGCCGGGGCCCGCATGGCCACGCCGAGACGGGGCTGCATGGTCAACGTTGGCGTCGGCTTGGGCCCGTCCTGTTCTTGGGAGGTTTCCGAGGGAGGCCGATCCGTTTCGCCTTCGCGGTCTTCGGACTGAGCCACGCGCGTCTCGCTGGAGTTGCCGGGCGCGCTGTCTGGCCCAGCGTGGTGCCCACCCGGGTTGGGATCAGGGGCATCCTGGTCTGTCGACGTGATGCGAGCCTGCGTCTGTTCCTTGACGCGGTTCGCGTACTCGCCCAAGAACTCCGCGTCTGGGTTGTCTTCCTGGTTCTTGTCGTCGACGTGCTGGCGCACGGCGACGCGCTGCTTGAGCTTGAGCTCCTCGATGTCAGCGTCGTTTTTCTTTTCCTTCTTCTCGTCCTCTTTCTTTTCTTCTTCCTTCTTCTTCTCCTTCTCTTTCTTCTTTTCCTCTTCCTGTTTCGGCGGCTCAGGGGGGACCACGGGTTTGGGCATGCGGGGCGCTTGGAGTGCCGGTGCCGGCTCCGGCACGGGCGCGTCCTCTTTCGGCTGGTCCTCTGGCTGCTTTGGCTCGACCTCCGGCTGCTCGGGGGGCTCGCTGGGGGACTCGTCGAGCTTCTTCTCGTCGTCCTGCATGGTCACTTCGAGCGTCTGTCTCGTAAAGCGCACATGCTGGCGAACGGAGCGGGCGAAACGTCCGATATCGAGCGTCTGCTCGATCTGCTCTACTGCGTGCTCCGCACCGCCACCCCAGAGCAGATGCACCAAGAGCGCCGTGGCGATCCAAAGGAACAACGGGATCTGGGATTCGCGCGGCATGAGGCTCTCGGAGGGGATCGCACAAATACGGAAGCGACCCGTTGCATCAAACCTAACACCCGGCCCCTCGACCAGCAATCGGTGGCTCGGGTTGGCTCATTTCTCGGGCGCGGCGCGCCGAATGGAGCGGCACGTTGCCACGCTAGAGCTTCTGAATGCTGTCGAAGTGTTCCGCGAGCTCTTCGGCTGTCCAGACCCCTTGGTCCGCCTCCTTGAAGCGACCGGGGCTTTCCACCACCTTGTAAACGCTCATCTTGCCTCCCGCAACACTGAGCACGTAACCGGTGCGCCCCTGACTGAGTTCACTCGCGAAAAACAAATGCGCCGGCGCCACGTGTTCGGCGCTCATCGAGTCTTCGATCTTTTCGAAGATGGGAAGATCCTCGGTGAGACGCGTTTTGGCGAGTGGGGCGACTGCGTTGACCAAAATACCATGGCGTTGCAACTCGATGGAAGCGGTGCGGGTGAGCCCGTAGATACCCGCTTTGGCGGCGGCGTAGTTCGCCTGGCCGAAGTTGCCCAGCATGCCGGAGATGCTGGTGGTGTTGATGATGCGGCCGCCGCGTCCCTGCTGCTTCATGCGTAGCGCCGCTGCTTGCGTGCACAAGAAGGTGCCGGTCAAGTGCACTCGAATCACCTGATGCCAGTTCTCTTCGCTGAGTTTCAGCAGTGTCTTGTCGCGGATGATGCCGGCGTTGTTCACCAGGATATCGACGCCGTCGAACTCGTGGACCGCCTGTTCGATGAGGCGCCTGGCGCCTTCGGCAGTGCCGACGTCGAACTGGTTGGCGATCGCTTGCCCTCCGAGCTCTTGGATGGCGCTGACGACTCGAGCTGCGGGAGCGCCGTCTTGGCCGCTGCCATCACGCTCCGAACCGAGGTCGTTGACGACGACACTCGCACCTTCGCGAGCGAAGAGCAACGCCGTCGCCTGTCCGATGCCGTGACCTGCTCCGGTAATGACAGCCACCTTGTTCGCAAGTAGTCCCATGCTCGAGCTCTCCACCTAGAACCTCAGCGCCGCAGGCTTCGTCGCCGGCGCGTCGCCGTGTGTTCGATCCGAACTCGTCGCGAGGTCGATCAGATAGGCGGCAATGACGCCCAACGCCGTGCCTGCCACGTCGAACACCAGATCCTTGTACGAGGGATCCCCGTACCCCGCCAGATCGTAGAGCTCTTTTGCCCCGCCTGCCGTGAGCGCGACAGTGGCGCCCGCGCCTGCCCGTTGCCAGCGCTTGTCAAAAACGAGGCTGCCTGCGCCGTAGCCGGATGCCCCGAGCACGGCGGAAACACTCAAATGTAGGGCTTTATCCCTGCCCCACCAAGCATCCTGGGCACGGGCCAAGCTCCCCTGTGCCAGAATGCAGGTCGCCACCAGGCTCGCCAAGAGTCTGGGGCGAATCGAGAGCGGTTTTCCTTGCGGGCTTGGTCCGGGCGGCGAGCTCGCCCGCGAGCGTGCCCCGTTGTTTTGCGGGATCTGGTCCATTATGGTTCGGCGAGCCAGTGACTAGCATGACTCGAAAAATCCTCGTGACGAGCGCTTTACCGTACGCGAACGGTCATATCCATATCGGCCATTTGGTCGAGTACCTGATGACCGATATCTGGGTGCGATTTCAGAAAATGCAGGGGCAGCGGTGCGTGTACCTGTGCGCCGACGACACGCACGGCACCGCCATCATGATTCGGGCTCGCCAGGAGGGCCGTAGCGAGGTGGAGCTGATCGCGGACATGCAAGCGGCCCATCGGCGCGACTTCGCTGGATTCGATATCGAGTTCGACAACTACGGCAGTACGAATTCTCCGGACAACCAGGAGCTCTGCGGCCGCTTCTGGGCAGCGCTGCGCGAAAAGCAGCTGATCGTGGAGCGTGACGTGACCCAGTTGTTCGATCCACAAGAATCGGTCTTTCTCGCGGACCGCTTCGTGAAGGGCACGTGTCCGAAGTGCGGCGCCACGGACCAGTATGGTGACAGCTGCGAGAAGTGCGGGGCGGCCTACTCCGCCGTGGACCTGGTCGACCCCTACAGCACACTGAGTGGCGCCAAACCGGAGGTGAGAACTGCCAGGCACTACTTCGTCGAGATCGAACAGCTGCACGGGTTTCTGGAGCAGTGGACGCAGTCCGGTCGGCATCTGCAAACCGAGATCGCCAACTATCTCAAGGGACACTTCTTGGCGGAGCCTCTGCGTGACTGGGATGTATCCCGGCCCGGCCCCTACTTTGGCTTCGAGATCCCCGATGCTCCAGGCCACTTCTGGTATGTCTGGTTCGACGCTCCCATCGGCTACCTGGCGTCGACCACCGAGTGGTGTCGTGCGCACGGTGAGGACTTCGACGCTTGGTGGCGCTCCGAGGACGTCGAGATTCACCACTTCATCGGCAAAGACATCACTTATTTCCACACGCTTTTTTGGCCGGCCATGCTGAAGAGCGCGGGCTATTGTCTGCCGTCGCGCGTGCAGGTGCACGGCTTTCTCACCGTGAATGGCGAGAAGATGTCGAAAAGCAAAGGCACTTTCGTGATGGCTTCGACCTACCTCGAGTACCTCGACCCGGCGTACTTACGCTATTTCTACGCGAGCAGGTTGACCTCGAAGGTCGACGACATCGACCTCAACTTCGACGAGTTCGTAACCAAGGTGAACTCGGATCTGGTGGGCAAGGTCGTGAACCTGGCGAGCCGTACGGCGCGCTTCGTGGACGCCCTCAGCGAGCGTTATCCGGAAGATGGCGGGCTCTTCGCGCAGGGCGTCGAGCTGGGGCGCGACATTGCTGCGGCCTACGAAGCTTGCGATTTCGCTCGAGCGATGCGCCTGACGATGTCGTTGGCCGACCGCGCGAACGAGTATATCGATCAGAAGGAACCCTGGAAGCTCAAGAAGGACCCCACCAAAGCCTCTACCATGCGTGACGTGTGCAGCGTGGCGCTCAACTTGTATCGACAGGTGGTGGTCTACCTCGCACCCGTGCTGCCACGTCTGGCGGCCCAGAGTGCCGAACTCCTGAACGCCGACGTTTCCAGCTGGGAGTCCGCCCAGGCGCCGCTCACCGGGACCCCGGTTGGGAAGTTCAAACACTTGCTTCAGCGTGTCGATCCGAAAGCTGTTGCCAAGATGGTGGAACAGAGCGCAGAGCCGGACCCGGCCCTGGAGCAGTCCACCTCGGCCGCGGCCGAAGATGACGGTGAGGCCCTTGCCCTCGAGCCGCTGGCGCCCGAGTGTGGCATCGACGACTTTGCCAAGCTGGACCTCAGGGTGGCCCGTGTGGTGCTCGCCGAGGAGGTTCCGGAAGCCAAGAAGCTCCTCAAGCTGACGCTGAGCCTGGGAGGAGCCGAACGCCGAATCGTGTTCGCGGGTATCAAAGCCGCCTATGCGCCGCAAGCGCTCGTCGGGCGCCTCGTCGTCGTCGTGGCGAATCTCGCACCCAGGAAGATGAAGTTTGGTGTGAGCGAGGGCATGGTCATCGCGGCCGGTCCGGGGCAGAAAGAGGTGTTCTTGCTGTCACCCGACAGCGGGGCCAAGCCGGGGCAGCGCGTGCACTGAGCTTCAGCGTGTCCGACGCTCGATAATCAGCTTCCGAGGCGTTGGGGCCTTGCCGATGTGGAAGGCGCCCATGGCACGTGCCGCGAGCTCCCCGAGGCGCCCCGAGTGGCTCGAGTACAAAAGACAAAGCTCATCGCCGCGCTTCACTCGCTCGCCGCAGCGTACTTTCAGCTGGATGCCCGCCGCGGCGTCGACCGTTTGATCGGCGCGCGTGCGCCCGGCTCCCAGCGCCAGCGCGACCCGAGCGAGTTCGAGTGGATCGATGTCACCGACCACGCCGCCCTTGGCTGCTTTGACTGCCTGCGGCCGAGGCGCGAGGCGAAGCAAGCTCGGCTTCTCCACGCTGCGGCTGTCACCTCCCTGTGCGTGAACCATTTGGGCCATCAGTTCGAGCGCCCTGCCGCTTGCCAGCGCTTGCTCGAGCTCGGCTCGAGCAGCGGGACGGGTCTTCGAATGACCTGCGGCGACCAGCATTTCGACTCCGAGCGCCAGGGTCAGCTCGCGCGTGTCCTTCGGACCACCCCCATGCAGCACCTCGAAGGCCTCGCGCGTCTCGACGGCATTGCCGATCGACAGCCCGAGGGGAGTATCCATATTGGTGAGCAGAGCCTCCACTCGCTTGCCGGCGCGTGTTCCTACCTCGATGAGCGCCTTGGCGAGCGCGCGGGCCCGGGGGAGATCCTTCATGAAAGCCCCGCGTCCGACCTTGACGTCGAGCACCAGTGCATCGATACCCTCGGCGAGCTTCTTCGAAAGAATGCTGGCGACGATGAGCGGAATGCTCTCGACTGTCGCTGTCACGTCTCGGAGCGCGTACAGCCTGCGGTCGGCAGGCGCCAGCTCGCGCGTTTGTCCGATCATCGCGACCCCCAACTTCCGCACTTGGCGTTCGAAGGCGCTGGTAGAAAGCTGCACCTTGAAACCGGGGATGGCCTCCAGTTTGTCTAGCGTACCTCCGGTGTGCCCCAGGCCGCGACCCGAGATCATGGGCACTGCGACCCCGCAGCTGGCGACCAGCGGCGCCAGACAGATACTGACCTTGTCGCCGACGCCGCCGGTGGAATGCTTGTCCACTTTGGGGCGTGGGTTGTTCGGGTGTGCGAGAATCTTGCCAGAGTTCAGCATGGCATCCGTCAGTGCCAGCATTTCGCTCGTATTCAGGCCCTGCAGCAGCACGGCCATCAACCAGGCGCTCATCTGGTAGTCGGCCACCTCGCCTTGCATGAAATGCTGGATCAAGCGAGCGATGTCCACAGGGGAGTGTGCCCGCCCCTCGCGCTTGGCGCGAAGCAGAGCGACGGGATCGAAGTTCGGCATGGGTTGCCATTCTATCGCGTTTTTTCCACCGATGCGCGGGTTCGACCGGCATGCCCGCGTTCCGCCAGACGCCCGGTTCTGCTAGAAGTCATGCAATGACCGACACGCCGTTGGGGCGACCGCCGGGTCGCTTCACCCAGCACCGCCGGCTCGACAAGTTGCGTGAGATCCTCGCGCGGCACCCGCGCGGCCTGAGTCTGTACGAACTTGCGGAAGCCCTAGCCGTGACACCTCGCACCATGCGCCGCTACTTGCGCGAGGTTCAGCGCGAGTTCGACCTGATGAGCTCAGAGCCAAAGGGTGGGGGACCGCGCCTGTGGCGGATTCGGCCGGGCGAGATTCCACGCAAGGTCGAGCTCAGGCGCACGCAAGCGTACGCCATTCTGGCTGCGCGGCGCTTGTTTCAACCGATGCAGGGCTCGGCCTTGTACGAAGAAATCGACCTGGCCATCAACAAGCTCCTCGCATTTGCTCAGCGCCCCGGTCGCGGGCCCAACGCGGGGCTTGCCGATGCTCGCCTGGAAGACCGCTTTCTGTACCTGCCGCACGTGCCCAAGAACTACGCCGAAAAGACCGAGGAGCTGGATGACCTGTTTCAGGCGGTCTCGGATCTGCGCCCCTTGAGCCTGTCGTACAAGAGCGCGTCGAAAGCCACGGAAGAGAAGATCGTGATCCACCCCTACGCGATGGTCTTGCACAAGGATTCGATTTACTGCGTCGGCCATCACACCGGGAGGGGGGAAGTGCGGACTTTCGTCCTGGATCGGATGCGCGACACCGAATGCTCGGTCACCGAGCGCTTCGAGTTGCCGCAGGATTTCGATATCGACGACTATTTCCAGGGGGCCTTCGGCATCTTCAAGAGCGCCGAACGGCACAAGGTGGTCATCGACTTCGACGCGTACGCGGCCGAGTACGTGCGAATGCGCAAGGTCCACCCTTCACAGAAGCTTGCCGGCATCGCCAACGGCGGCGTGCGCCTGAGCATGACCGTCGGCAACCTCAATGCCATCACCTCCTGGGTGCTGGAGTGGGGGGAACGCGCGCGCGTCGTCGAGCCTCCGGAGCTGGTCGAGCGCGTCAAGACGGAACTGCGCAACGCGCTCAAGCACTACTCGCCTGGCAAGCCGAAGGCCAAGACTACGAAGTAGTGCGAGTCTCGGTGCATGCGCGGACGCCGGGTCCGTTGGCTGCGTCCGCTTCAGCATGGCGCGACCGGCGCGCGTTGCGCATGGGTCAGCGGAGCGCTGCTCGGTTGCTCCGGTACTGACGGTAATAGGTGAGGACCTTGACGACGTAACCTTGCGTTTCCTCGAAAGGTGGAATGCCCCCGTAGCGGATGACTGCATTTTCGCCAGCATTGTACGCCGCTACAGTGAGTTCGAGGTCACCGTTGAACAGATTCGCCAGGATGCGTAGGTAACGCACGCCGCCGAAGATGTTCTGCCGGGGGTCGTGGATATCCTGCACCATCATCCGTTCGGCGGTTTCCGGAATCAGCTGCATCAGACCGCGTGCGTTGGCTCGAGACACGGCGCGGGGGTCGTAATTGCTCTCGACTTTGATGACCGCGCGAATCAACGCTTCGGGGATCTGGTAGAGCAGCGCTGCCTGGTGGATATACGTATCGTAGCGGTGAAAACGCTCTGGCGAGGTGTCACTGGGCAAGAAGGCCTTGGTTGCCGCCGGTGCTTTCTTTCTGTCTTTGGCGTAGAGGGTGCCTCGGCTGCCCTTGGCGTTCGAGAAACTGATGACGCCGTTGTCATCCACGTGCTTGTAGATGTCCGCGTGTGCCGTGCTCGCCAAGGCCAACAGAGCCACGCCCCAGCGGACCGCGTGGCGGGCGAACAGAGCGGCTTGGGGAGAGCGGGCTCGAGAGGAAGTGAAGGCAGTCTTGGGCATCGGTCTCCTGTCAGCGGCCCCGGCTTCGCGCGCGGCAGAGCCAATGCTCAGCGTACGCCGATCCCACTGGTGGCGTCCAACAAAACGCTGCTCTGGTTCGACGTATTCCGCTGCTTTAATAAGGAAGGTCCGATCAGCACCCGTCGGGAACGAAGCTGCTGAATGAGGGTGGAATCGTCACGTTCCAGCGGCCCTTGCCACCGGGACCCAGCGCGTACCAGACGCTGCCGATCAGGTTACCGGTGGGCGCGCCACGCCGCTCGGCTTCCGCCCATGCCTGTTCAGGTGTGCACTTCGGCGGGTCCACGAACTCCATATCGCAGCTCCACTTGTCGATGATGTAGGACATCACGCCGTTCTGGCTGACCATGACGTACACCATGCAGTTCGATTCGAACTCGGCGTTTTCCGGAAAGCCCTTGGGGGGTACCGACGCTGACGGCGAACGGAATCGGTACAGGACGTTGTTCGAGGACTGGGCGGTGAAGTCGATGAAGCCACTCCTATTGATTCCGGTAGCGTCGAGACGCACGAACTTGGCGTCGCGGTAGTGCTGCTTGGCCATTTCCACGGCTTTGGGCAAGAAGCCGCCAACGCTGAAATGCTTCAGATCGACGCGCGCCGTGTCGGTGCTGAGCCGTGGGTCCTTGCTGGCATTAGTGTCGTCCGTTCGCGGTTCACCGACGACCGCCCCCGCCGACGGATCGACCAGCGGATCCTGGCGGCTTTCAGCGCCGCTCGTCTGATTGACCAAGCCATCTTTGCCGAAGTACAAGAAGGCGCCGACCGCGAAGGCGCCCAGTACACCGACGCCCAGACAGCCGATCGCGAACACTGCCGCCAGTGAGCCTCGCGATTTGGCGGAGCGGGCGATGCTCCGGTTCTGGGTGAAGCTGCCAGGGGTCGCGGGCGTCGCCGCTCCAGCTCGGGGGGCTCGGATGGCGGTGGCTAGTGATAGCGCGGACCACTGCTCGGCGTTGCCGGAGGCAGGCGAACTCGTGGTGGCGTCGGGTCGAAGCGCGCCGGGAGCATTGGCCGGCAACCCGCTTTCGAGCGCTTGCGCAAACTCGCGTGCTGACTGAAAGCGTGCTGCCGGGTCTTTGGCCAACGCCTTGCCAACCACTGCCTGGAGTTGAATCGGTAGGTCCGCCCTGAGTGCCGAAGGGGGTGGCGGCTCCACCTCGACCTGCTGGCGCAGCAATTCGTACAGCGATGGCGCGTCGAAGGGGCGACGCCCGGTGAGCGTCTCGTAGAGGATCACGCCCATCGCGTACAGATCGCTACGCGCATCGACAGGGTTACCCAACGCTTGCTCGGGCGACATGTAGTGTGGCGTGCCGAGCAATGAACCGGTGCGAGTTCCCGCCTGCACCTCCGACACGTTCGGCTGAAGCTTGGCGATGCCGAAGTCGAGAACCTTCGCGTGTCCAGCAGGGGAGACGAAGATGTTGTCTGGTTTCAGGTCTCGGTGCACGATGCCTTTGGCATGCGCGGCTTCGAGCGCGCTCAGCACCTCCAGCATGACGCGCACCGCCACTGGCACGGGTGCCGGACCATGCTCTTGGATGAGCGCCGACAAGGGCAGCCCATCCAAATGCTCCATGACGATATAGGGCCGCCCGTCCGGGAACATGGCCAGGTCGAGGACGTTGACGATGTTTTCGTGGCGGATCAGATTGACGGCGCGAGCTTCCGCAAAGAAGCGTTCTACCAGGGTGCGTTGCTGAGCGCACTCCGGCGACAGCACCTTGATGGCCACCCGGCTGCCGATGGTTGGCTGCACCGCACGATACACCTGTCCCATGCCGCCCTGCCCAATCTTGCGTGCGATGCGGTAGCTGCCGACGCTGGCCCCGAGCAACGGATCGCTCGTGGGCTCGCGTGCGGTACCGTCGGATTCGCAGGCGCCCGCCTGCTGAGAGCTGCTGCCGCACTCGGGGCATACGAACATGGCCGCAGCATGATCCCGGTGCTGCCGGCTGGCAAGCCCGAGTCGCTCGTGGCTTTTCATGCGAGGTTCGCGCGCCAAAGGCGCTGCTGGTCGTAGCGTTGCCATCCGGGCGGCATTTCTTCGCCCAAGATGGCTTCAGGCCGCCGGGACGCTTCCTGCGTCGAGGCGTTGCGCCCCCCAAGGACTACGCCAGGCGTCAGCGGAGTGAGCGGCTCTCGATCCAGGAGCTCCGCAAACGTCGACCAGCCGGTTTCGACCGGTGTGTGGGCTATTCTTCGGTCAAGTAAGTGTAGCTGCGCAGGGAAGCTTTGTAGTGGTCTAGCAGCATGCGCATCTGCTCGTTGGTCAAGCGGCGCTCGTTCACGGCCCCCTCTGCCTGGCGGCGCACTGCCTCGACCATCTGTTCGGGGTCGTATTCCACGTAGCGCAGAACTTCCGTCACGCTGTCGCCGCGCACCACGTGCTCTACCTTGTAGCCGTCGCCTTCGAGCTTGACGTGCGCAGCGTTCGTGTCGCCAAACAAGTTGTGCAAGTCGCCTAGGATCTCTTGATACGCCCCATTCAGGAACATACCCATCAGGTACGCTTCGCCCTCCTTGATGGGGTGTACGTTCAGCGTGTTCTTCACGTCCTCCACGTCGATGAAGTTCTCGATGGTGCCGTCGCTGTCGCAGGTCAGGTCCGCCAAGGTGGCGCTGATGGTGGGGCGTTCGTCCAGCCGATGAATCGGCATGATGGGAAAGAGTTGGTCGATGGCCCAGATGTCCGGAGCCGACTGAAACACGCTGAAGTTGCAGTAGTAGATCGCGCTCAACGTACGCTCCAGGTCCTGCAGCTCTTCGGGGATGAACTTGACGCGGGTCAAGGTGTTGTGAATCTTCTCGCAGCAGTGCCAGTAGAGCCGCTCGGCCTGGGCCCTCTCGCGCAGCGTCAGGTAGCCATAGCGAAACAGGCTTTGAGACTCCTCCTTGGCCTGGCTGGCGTCGTGAAAGCTTTCCTGCACGTTCTTGGGCATGATGCCCCGATAGGTCTCGTAGAGCTCCTGGAGTAGACGGTGGGCTTTCTCTGCCGGAACGCTGGGCTCGCCGAACCTGACTTCGTTCTTTCCGACTACCTCGAAGACCAGCACGGCATGCTGCGCGGCCACCGCGCGGCCGCTTTCGCTCACCAGCGTGGGTACCGGCACGTTGGCTTTGCCGCAGGCCTCCTGGATGCTGCCCACCACGTCGTAGGCGTATTCCTGCAGGTCGTAGTTCTTCGAGGCGTGGAAATCGGTCTTCGAGCCGTCGTAGTCGATGGCGAGTCCGCCACCCACATCCATGTAGCCCATCGAGCACCCCATCTTCGCGAGCTCCACGTAGATGTTCGAGGCCTCCTGCATGGCATTCTTGATGGGGATGATGCTGCTGATCTGGCTGCCGATGTGAAAGTGCAGCATTTTAAGCGTGTGCAGCATGTCGTGCGCCGCCAGCCTATCCACCAGCTCGACTATTTCCGCCGTGGTCAGGCCGAACTTGGCGCGATCGCCAGCCGAGCGCGCCCAGCGCCCCACGCCCTTGGTGGTGAGCTTCGCTCGTACGCCCAGCACGGGTACGATGCCAAGCCGAGCCGAGGCGTCGAGTACGGTATGAACCTCCTCTAGCCGCTCGAGCACGATGATGACGGTCTTGTTGAGCCGTTGAGCCAACAGAGCCGTCTCGATGTACTTGGTGTCCTTGTAACCATTGCAGATGATGAGCGCACCCTTCGGTAAGGTGACGCTCAGGGCGATCAACAACTCAGGCTTGGAGCCCGCCTCCAGCCCGAAATCGTAGGGCAACCCCCCGCGCACCACCTCTTCCACGACGTGCCGTTGCTGGTTGACCTTGACGGGGAAGACGCCACGGTAGCTTCCTGGGTAGTCGTACTCTTCGATGGCGCGCGCGAAGCTCTTGCTGATGCGAGCGATGCGGTGTCCGACGATGTCCGAAAAGCGGAACAACATGGGCAACACCAGGCCTCGCGCCTTTAGATCCAACGAAAGCTCGTACAGATCTATCTCCGGACCGCCGGGACCGTTGGGAGTAACGACCACGTGTCCCTTATTGTCGATGGAAAAATATGGGCTGCCCCAACCCTGAATCTGGTACTCCGTCGCGCTGCGCGAAGCGGACCAGGGCTCGTCGTCATCGGGTCTTCGATTCAGGGCTTTGGTCATGCTCGGCGCGGGGTCCGAGCGCCTGGCTCTCAGCCCACCGTTGTTACGAAGTGGTGTCTGTCGATTGGACAACTTGATAGAACCGATCGGTGGGAGTACGAAAGGCCGTGGGCGAACGCCAGCGTCGCCCCGGTCACCGGTCTCGCCTAAATAGTCTAACTGAGCCCAAACGCAAAGGGACCAGTGCCTCGGTCCGGCCGGAGCGCGTTTTTTGGGGCGCAGACCTAGCTAGCCTGAGCCTGGTCGCGCGCCATGTCGGAGCTCGCGAGAGACCGTTGAGTCGTCAGGGCGTCAGCGGCCAGAACTGGGTGGGCAGCGCGTCCCGGCTGGCGAGCGCCATGGTGTCCATCAGCACCGCGACGCTGATATGCACGAGAAAGCCGGCATAGATGCTGCGGGTTCGCATCGCCAGAGAGCCGAGCACGACGCCCGCCACGATGGCCGCGTGGGCCTCCAGATAGGGCTTTCCATAGTGGATCATGCAATAGGGCACCACCATGACGAAAATCGCCGCCATCCCCATGGTGCGTCGCAGTGCTGCCAGCATCCAACCGCGAAAGAACAGTTCCAGCGCGAAGAACTGGAGCCAGTACATGCTTTCCCAGGCCAGGAAGTCGAACCAGCTGCGCGAACATTTCTTGTAGAAAGGGTAGTAGTTGAGAAATTCGGGTTGTGTCGCCAGCGCCAGCATGGCGACCACGACGATGGCCAGGCATACCGCATAGATCCAAATGTGGCTGAAGAAACCACGGGTTCTGAGCCCCATGTCCAGGATGCTGTCCTTGGGGAACAACAGCTTCCAGAGAACGAGTGGGAACGTGTAGCCCGAGACGCGGGCGAAGACCCACCAGGCGTAGCTGAACAGCTCGTCGTATTGCTTGAACCTGAGCCAGTTGTGGTGTTCGGCGAACTCCGCCAGGACGGGGCGAATGCTGCTCTCGAAGAACGAACGACCGCCGTAGTATTCGTGCAGGGTCAGCACGATGGCTACGATGACCAGGCAAGCGGCGGGGCGGTAGTCCACCTGGGGCGCTGCCGCGATGCCAGCCGCGCGCCCGCTCTTCGCTGGCAAGCGTCGCGCGCGTCGCTGCGAGCGCTCTGGTTTCCCCCAGCGGCTCCAGAAGCGCTGGGTCGGTACGGCGTTCGAACGTGGCGGGCACGCCGCGTTCATCTGTGTGACCCTCTCGCGGTCCAGTCGCTTCCAGGTATCGCGGAAGAACCACCACAGCGCCGGCGCGATCGCCGCCAGAATGGGAAGCGGCAACAGAGCCTTGATCGGGGGGTAGTTGAGCAGGACGCCGACCAGAGAAACGTCGTCGAGCTCGATGACCGGAAGCACTAACTCGTTGAGTGGTGCCACTGACTAGCTCGCCGAGCCCTCGGTTCGAGCCAGTTCGGCACCTCGCTCCAGGCGAGAAAGGGTCAGGTTCTTCCCGAGAATCTTCATGACGTCGAACAACCCCGGGCTGGCGGCCCTTCCCGTGAGCGCTACCCGAGCGGGCTGAGCAACTTGCTTCAGGGACCAGCCGTGGCCTTCGACCCATGCCTTGAAACCGGCTTCGAGCGGCTCGGGTTCGAAGCGGGGCGCGGACGACAGCCACTCTTTGAGGGCGAGCAACTTGGGAGCGGCCTCGGCTCGGAGGAACTTCTTCTGTGCTTTGTCGTCGAACTCTGGCGGATCGCGAAAATAGAAGTCCAGGTGATGCGCAGCATCCTGATAGGAGCGGGCGCGCTCGCGAATCAAGGGCAGCGCCTCGGCCACCTTGCTACGCTGTACCGGCCCAAGGCCGCGCGCCTCCAAGAAGGGCACGGTGCCGTCGATGTAGGTTTCATCGTCTGTCAGGTCAGGTCGCTTCAGATGCTCGAATGCCACGTCAGCAAACTTTTGTTCGTCGAACTTGCCGTCGCTCTTTCCAACTCTGTCCCAGCTGAAGAGTTCGATCAGTTGGCGTCGCGTGAAGATCTCCTGATCACCGTAGGACCAGCCGAAACGTACCAGGTAGTTCAATACGGCCGTGGGTGAGTAGCCTCGCGCGCGATACTCGGCGACGCTCACGGCGCCGTGACGCTTGCTCAGCTTTTCTCCCTTCTGCGACAGCATCATCGGCAGATGAGCGAACTTGGGTACTGTCCAGCCCAGCGCGCGATACAACAGGACCTGTTGGGGCGTGTTGCCGATGTGGTCACGTCCGCGCGCCACGAGATCGATCTGCATCTCGTGGTCGTCGACCACGCAACCAAGATTGTACAGTGGCAGACCGTTCTGCCGCAGAATCACGAAGTCTTGTTGTTGGCTATTGGGCGTGCTCACCCCACCGAAAACGAGATCGGCGAAGTCCGTAGAGCCGGATTCCGGGCTCTTGAAGCGCACCACGAAGGGCAAGTCGGGTCGGTCGCTGCGGTTGCGGCAGGTCTTCGGATAGACGAACTGCGCTTTCTTGTCCTTGGCCTTCAATGCTTCGCGCGCCTGAGCAAGCTCCTCCTTGGTGCAGTAGCAGCGGTAGGCATGGCCAGCCTCGATCAGGGCTTCAGCCGCACTCCGGTAGCGCTCTTTGCGGTCACTCTGGAAATATGGACCGAAGGGACCACCTACCTCGGGTCCCTCGTCCCAGTCGAGTCCGAGCCAGCTGAGCGCGTCCAGGATGGCGCGAACGCTTTCCACGCTGGACCTCTCCTGATCGCTGTCCTCGACGCGGAGTACGAAGGTTCCTCCCTGGCTCCTTGCCCAAAGCCAATTGAAAAGGGCGGTTCGGGCTCCTCCGATGTGCAGGTAGCCGCTGGGCGAAGGTGCGAAACGTACTCGAGGAGCCATGGCGCGCCCGACTAGCATTTGGGGTTTCGCGCGTCACCTCAGTGGGGCTTCCTCGCAGGGTGCCCCTCCGGGCATTCAGTGATCAACAGGCCGACTCTATTGGATTTCCAGGGATTTGTTCAGCGGGCCGGCGGGCGTGGGAATGTGGGGTCGAGCAGTTGCCACACCGCGCCACGGTTGCTAGAAGTGCCCCCCTCGCGCGGGCCATGCGCCGATTTTCGGGTGCCCGTTCGCCCGAGTTCAAGGAGCCTCAGTCGTGAAAAAGACCCCCCTGCAAACAGTCACCGAGCGCTTTGAGAGCAAGGAAAAGCTGGTGGAAGCCGTGAAGAAGCTGGCGACCGAAGACCTGTGGCTCGATCGCATCAACGACGACAAGGGCCTGGCACGCATCTCCAACGCCAAGTTGCTCAGACTGCATGCCGCGCTGGACGATGCCAAGAAGCGCTTTGGTACGCGTGCCAAGCTGATCGCCGCGATCCAGACCCTGGAGAAGCGCAGCAAGGACGATGGCTACAAGGCGCGCCTGACCCAATACCCGTTGCCCAGGTTGCTCGATCTGCACGACGCAGCATCACGGCGGGCCAAGCGCGCCGAGAAGAAGCCCAAGCCGGTCAAGAAGACGGTCAAGAAGCCCCGCTCCAAGAAAGCGAAGGCGAAAGCCAAAGCCAAGGCGGCCTGATTGGGTCATCAGTCGCGCGCGCCGAGCCCTTTCGGCATTTCGGCGAGTAGGTAAAGCGTGGCGGCAACCGCCGCCAATTCCTGCCTGAGTGCGGCAGGGTCGACGGTTCGGGTGCGATCGGCCTCGCTGTGATGCGCGTCGAAATGGCGGCGGAGGTCGTGAACGAATCCAACGCCAGGCGTGCCCCGGGCGAGCAGCGGCTGGACGTCCGCCCCGGCGAAGAAAGGAACTGCCCGCCGTACTCCGAGCGGCCCGAGTAGGGCCACGACCGCCTGCGGACGGTCGAAGTGCTTCGGCGTGGCAAGTCCGCTCGGGCCCGGACGCTCGCCCTGCATCGACAGGGCCACGATGGGCGCTGCTCCCGAGTCCGTTTCGAGCGCGGCGACGTGGTGCTGGTAACCGCATGCCTCTGCATAGGCTGGATCGGTGGTGAGTGAGCGTATCAGCACGGCTTTGGCCCCCAGCTTGGCTGCTTCGTTGGGGCCCCGACGTCGACAGCCGGCCAGTTCGCCGTAGTTGGGCATACCGTGGGCGTCCAGTGTCATCTTCACATCGAACAGGACGATGCGATTTCGGACTTCGCCAGCGCGCGCCCGCAGCTCGTCGAAGTCACGGACTCCAGCGACCTCTGCCTCGACGCCACGCAAAGGTGTTGGCACCGAGCCTCCCAGCCCGAGGATGGCCAGCGATGCCTGCTCTGGGAGCACCGTGAGCGCCTCCCGCCCACGCACCCACCTCGGCACCTGCACCGGTTGAACGCGGACATTTTCTTGTGCGCTCCGCTCGAGATGGGAACGTGCCCACTCGAGCGCGCCCTCGAGGTCAGGGCTGCCGCTCCGACGATGGGGGAATCGCGTACACAGCTCTTTCAGGGTGGCCATGGGGTCGCGCTCGGCTGCGGCGCGTGAGATCTGCGCAACGATGGCTCGGTCGTTCTTCGTGGTGGCGGCCTCGGGGACGTCCGCTGGCGCTGACACCGTATTGGAGGGAGCGCTACGGAGCGGAACTGGTGGCTCCGGCACCGGGTGCGGAGCACAGCCAAAGAGCCATCCAGAGAGACCTGCTGCCAGGCAGCGCATGAACGTCGGCGGATTCGAAGCGACGAGTTGCGGCTCGTCGGCGACATTCAGCGAGACCAGAAAGGTGGGCGACGGAGCCGCATCGAAATACGCTAGCATATGGGTATGGCTGGTTCGCCGACTTCCTCTCACGATTCGGTCGAAGGCCGTGCGGCGCCAACCATGGACCCGCGACTCGCGAAGCGGCGCATGAGCACCGGCCGGGTCCTGTTGATCGTGTTCGGCGTGTTGCTACTCGGTGGTCTCGTCTGGGTAGTTGGGATCGCGCTGTGGGTGTACTACTACGGTTCCGACTTCGTGGAGGGTACGAAGGAGACGTTGCAGGAAGGGGCAGCGTTCGGTCGACTGCGTCCAGCGCAGGCCTGCGTGGATGAATCGCTCGAACGTGTCAAACGCTGCGCCGGCTGGCAGTTTCATTGCCGCTTCGAGGCGCAGTTCTTTCTGCACGGCTGCCTGACGCGGAGCCGGCGTCTCGCCGAATTCTGTATCGATGTTCCCGCCCCGGTGCACGTGGTGGAGTCGTATTCTCATCGCGTGGAGACCTGCCGGGCTCATGGCCAGGCCGGAAAGCAAGGCTGTTTCCAGCTCGTCCAGGAAGTCCAGGCCGTCTGCGAGCAGCAACGCCACGAGCCTGCGACGTCGTCCATCGACGGACGGCGTTGACCTCGGCGTGGTAACTGGTGCGAATGCCTTCGCATCGGGTTGATCCGCGTTGGAGAGGGGTTCTTCGACGCCGTAGTCCACGGACTGTTCGTCATTCCTGGTCCAGGATCTGCCGCAGGGTGCCGAGCAGGCTCTCCGTGGTGAAGGGCTTTTGCACCAATGCGGTGCCTTCTTCCAACTGGGCCCGATGCACCAGCGCGTGGCCCGTGTAGCCCGACATGTAGATCAGGCGGATCTGGGGGCGCTTCTGGAGCACGCGGTCGGCGAGCGCTGGTCCACTCATGTCCGGCATGACGATATCGCTGAGCAACACGTGGATGGGGCTTGGATGGCCCTCGGCGATGTCGATTGCCTCTGCGGAATTGTCCGCATCGAGCACCGTATAACCGTGCTGGAGTAGCAGGCGGCAGACCGCTTGGCGGACCATTTCTTCGTCTTCCACCACCAGCACGGTTTCGGTACCACCGAGTACGCGCGGTGCTGCTTCCGGATGCCGCACCGAAGTAACGGCTTCGGATACAGACGGCAGGTACACCTTGAAACACGTGCCCTGACCGACTTCACTGTACGCCCAGATGAGCCCGCCGGATTGCTTGACGATCCCGAACACCGTGGATAGCCCGAGCCCGGTGCCGCCTTTGCCCTTGGTGGTGAAGAAGGGCTCGAAGATTCGCTGTTGAGTCTCTTCGTCCATACCCATTCCCGTGTCGGTAATCGCCAGCATGGCATAGCGCCCCGGTGGCGCCTCGACGCCTCGTGCCGCGCCGTACTCCCCGTCGAGCGTCACGTTCGCGGTCTCGATGGTGAGTTTGCCGCCGTTGGGCATGGCGTCTCGCGCGTTTACGATCAGATTGACGATGACTTGCTCGATGTGAGTGGGGTCGACCTTGACGGGGTCGAGGTTCTCGTCGACACGAATCGCAAGGTCGATATCCTCGCCGATCAAGCCTCGCAGCAGCCGTTCGACGTCCTTGACCAAATCGTTGAGCGTCACCACTCGCAGACTCTGTACCTGCCGTCGGCTGAATGCCAAAAGCTGTCCGGTCAGCCTCGTTGCGCGGTTGGCAGCGTCCAGGATCATATCGAGGTCTTCATGCGCGGGGGTATTTTGCGGTAGCTGATCTCGCACGAAGAGCGCGTAGCTCTGGATGACTGTGAGCACATTGTTGAAGTCGTGAGCGACCCCACCGGCGAGACGGCCTACCGCTTCGAGCCGCTGGGCGGCGCGCATTTGGGCCTCCATCTTGCGGTGCTCGTCGAGCGCTTGGCGCTGTTTGGTGATGTCTTCGAACAGGACCGCCACCAGGTTGCCCCCGAGCGCTGCGGTCTTGATCGAATACGGCGTTCCTCTCAGGTGCACTTCGGGCAGCGCTCGTGACTCGCCAGTCAAGATCGTATCGGCCACGAGCTGTGGCACAGGGGTAGTCAAGATATCCGGAATTATCTCTTCCAGGGTCGAGCCAATCTGATTGTTGCCCACGCCCGCGCTCCGACTGGCAGCGGCGTTCTGCCATAGCAGTGTCAGCGAGCCCAGATCGCTACGGTCGTTCCAGCAAAAGACGGCGACACCGATGGGCATGGCGCTGACAATCTGGTGGTGGAGATCCACCTCTCGGATGAGCTGTGCCTTCTCGGTGGCATTGCGTACGGCACGCTCCAGATTTTCACGGGTAAGCTCGCTCTTCGAAAGGTAATCGTGCGCGCCGCTCTGCAAGCAGGCTACTGCGATCGATTCGTCGCCGACCCCGGTCAGCATGATGATGCCGACCCGTTGCTCGAGGTACGAAGGTAACCAGCTGACACCGTCTCGATCGGGAAGGCGATAGTCCAGGATCACGCAGCCTGGTTGGTTCCTGCGGCACACTTCCAGGCCCTCGCCCCCGGTTGACGCCGCATAGCATTGGTAGCCTCCTCCCAGCAGGCGCTCCACGTTCTCGCGATCGACCGGGTTGTCGTCCACGATCAGAAGAGTCGAAGACCGCACGCTATACTCCCGTCGACGGTAGCTCTACCACGCGCCAGTAGGCTCCGAGCAGGTTCATCAGATCCATGAAACCCGCGCCCACGTCGCCCTTGACGATATAGCCGGCGATGTGGTGGTGGTAGGATGCCACTTTGTCCTCATCCCGTTTCGATGTCGTCAGCACGAACACGACACTGTCGCTCAGCTCAGGGTCGCTGCGCAGCTTTTCCAGAAGTTCGAGCCCTCCCATGCGCGGCAAGTTGAGGTCGAGCAGAATGACGTAGGGCCGGCGTACGTGCCCCGTTCTGAGGGCCTCCAGGGCAGCATAGCCATCTCTGGCGACCAACAGGGGGTTCGAGATGCGATGTTGGTCGAACGCTCGTCGAACTGCTTCCACGTCGACCTCGTTGTCCTCGACCAAGAGAACTTGAACGGTTTCTTTGCGCATCGACATCAGGACCCTTGCCCAGGCCACAGCTTCGGCCAGGTGAAGTGAAACGTTGCCCCGTGGCCTTCTTCGGACTCCAGTGCGATTTCGCCGCCGTGAGCTTCCACGAGCCGCTTGACCAGCGCCAAACCCATTCCTGTCCCTTCCACTTCGTCGCGTGGTCTCAGTGTCTGAAACATCCCGAAGGCTCGTTCGTGAAGTTCGATGGGGATACCGGGGCCGTCGTCGGCGACTGCGAACCGGATGAATTCGCCAGCGTCTTCCGCGCTGACCACCACCGAACCAGTCTCTTTGTGGTGATGCTTGACGGCATTCCCAATCAAATTGCGGAAAATCTGTTCGACCGGTGCGCGCGGCGTTCGGACAATGGGGATCATCGAGGGGATCTGGAGCGTAAAAGCAGCTGGTAGACCTACCAGTTCTCGCACATTCTCGAGTACCGAGCGTACATCGAGCTCCTCGGAGGAGCCGAAGACGCGTCCTGCTCGTGAGTATTCGAGCAAGTCCTCGAGTAGGTTTTCCATCCGTTGGATTCGGCTCCGCAGAATCCGGAAGTGTCGGGCCGACTTCTCGGGCAGCGCATTGCCCAGGTCCTCGTCAATCCATTGGGCCAGATTGTCGATATCGCGCAGCGGGGCCCGTAAGTCGTGGGAGGCGACATAGGCAAATTCATCAAGAGCCGCGTTGGACCTCGCGAGCTCCTCATTGGCCGCCGCCAGCTCCGTTGCCTTGTGCGCGAGCGCTCGCTCCGTATCCATCAGATCCGAGATGCTTTTGCGCAAACGCGCCTCGCTCTGCCGCCGCTCGGTCACGTCGATGATCGATGCCAGCGTATACGGTCCTTCAGGCGTCTCGAGCGGGGTCAACCCGATCTCGACCGGCGTTCGCGTGCCGTTCTTGCGCAGTCCGAACAATTCCTTGCCGATGCCCATCCCGCGAGCTTTCGGCTCGCGAAAGAAACCCTGCACGTGGCTGTCGTGGTGTTTGCGGAGCTCTGGCGGAATCAGGGTTTCCAGATCTCGCCCCAAGAGGTCCCCGCGCTCGTATCCAAACAACCCTTCTGCCAGCCGATTGACGAGGATGATTCGCCCTTCGGGATCGATCATCAGCATTGCGCTCGGCGAAGCTTCTACGAGTGGTCGAAGCTGTTCCGCCTTCGGTCGTCGAGTCGCCTCCGAATCATTGTTGTTCAGCGCCCCCGCCATGGCTTACTCCTGACCACAGTCCTGTACGAAACCGTGCGAGCATGGATCCAAGGGGCGAAGAATGCAACTGGCGGGCGCTCAATCGCCGCGATGGTACGGCGGCGCAGCCACTGCCGGGGTCCGGGTTACCCGCCCGGCGTCACCACTCGGCAGCCGATGCGCTCCGTGGCGACGACCACGTCGTCGTAGAGAATGGTCTGCTCGTTGCTCACGGTGAGCCCGCGGCTCTCCAGTTCGTCGCGTTTGGCGGCCGAGCTGTCTCGCTCATAGTAGGCATCGAGCAAGACCTTTTTGAACCGCACTTCGCTGCTCGAGCGGAAATCGAAGCCGTCGAAGGGTTGCGGCTGCGTACAGGCGGAAAAGTCGCAGCCACCCGCGTGGAACTGGTCGCGCAGCCAGGTTCCCTCCGGGTACCCCGGCCCATAATCTCCCACCCGGCGGTCGTCGACCCACAGCGTGAGTTGGCCGTCCGAACTACCAGGCTGATTGGTCTGCGCGTGGAGCTCGATGCAGAACCACTGGTCACGCGGGAACGGGTCTTGCTCGGGGGGACGGAACACATTGCCGTAGTAGTAGGTGGAGCCCTGGTCTCCTG
Organism: uncultured delta proteobacterium; assembly: GCA_963809955.1. Taxonomy (GTDB): domain Bacteria; phylum Myxococcota_A; class Polyangia; order Polyangiales; family Polyangiaceae; genus JAICQQ01. The sequence goes on along the minus strand of CAWELQ010000017.1, from coordinate 167,711 downwards.
CGCAGCCCGGCGTGGCGCTGCCGTCGTTACAGCGACCCGAGCGCATTTCGTACCAATAGACGTAGAAATTGAAGATGTCGTCGTTGTTGGCATCCAGGTCGAACCAGAAACCTCGGTCGCCCTCGGGGACCGTGTTGGCCAGCCCGCTGCTGTCGTAGTCCGCGTCGCCCGCCGCCACCCGCACCCAGTGATGGGGGTTCGGCGCGACGTTCTTGAACTGGACGTGGAAGCGCCAGTACAGCGAATCCACGCGCTCCGGCAGCTCCGTCCACGCCGCCGAAGAAATGAATTCGTCTTCCTGCAGCTGTGCCTCGGTGACGGTCGAGCGGAGGTAGCCGGTCCCTGCGTGCGCCACTGCCTCATCGGTTTCCAAAAAGAGCGTCTGTGTATCTCCCTCTGGGCCATCCCAGCGACCCCAGCCGTCTTCGAAGTCGTCATGAAAGAGTACCGTGGATGCCTCGCCGATGCCCATGTCATCGGGGTAGCGCTGGCTGAGGGAATTGCCTGTCGTTCCCGTACTGGTCGCTCCCTGGTCGGCCCCGCCGCCACCGGTGCTTGCGGCTGCCTCAGTGGTTGCCGCGCCACCTCCGCTCGTTGCCGGACCGACGGAACCACCCGTGGATGCCATGCTCGCATTGGAGCTCGAGTCGGTGCTGACAGCGGCTTCGGATGGGTTGCCTCCAGAAGCACCGGTCCCATCGCTCACCGTTGCGTCGGGCGGGGGCGTGGTTTTTTCTCCGCACGCGCCAATCAGCGGCAGGAGCACTACGGAACAGCTGGCGAAGAGCCCGACGAAACGAGATCGGGGCATGGTGCTATTCTTCCGAAGTCGCGAAGCTCGGTCGGCTCCCGTTCTTCTGCGATGTGCGGCCATCGACGCATGCCGAAGAAGCGTGGGGAGCAGCGAACGTGACAATGGGTTCGATGAGCGCTTTTGGTGTCAGTGGAATTCCAATTGGGTTGCGGGCGAGCGAAGCCCTTCGCTCGTCTCACGGTGGGCCCCTAGTTTACCGGAACGTGCGTCGTTGGAAATCAGATAGGCTGCGCCGGGGAAACCGTCCTGGAAACTCTCGGCGCTGATGCCAGCCCAAAGAGCTCTCCACGTAGCCGGACATCTGAAGCACGTGCTTTCGAAGAGCCTGGCAAGGGCGCCAGCTGACGAGCTCCCAGTCGAGCGACCCCGCAGAACCGCTCGTGATCCGCGGGCCTTTGCACATGCGCGGCAGTCTAAATGACGGAGCGTGATGCTCGGCCAGGATTTTCGGGCCCATTTCGGGGAGGGCCCGAAAACCGCCGGGCAAAGAGGCCACTCGGGGTTCAGGGGACGTCGGCGGGGCGTTGCGTCTGGCCGGGGCGTTCGAAGAAGTCGAGGGCGAGCCGGATGATGCGGTCGTGCACTTGGTCGCGGTCGACTCCTGGAGCATCGTTGCACAGCGGAACTCCGAACACTTCGATACCGAGTGAGCAGTCCCCCAGGAACACGAAGTGCCCTGCGCGCGGATCGAGCTTCGTCAAGCTCGCGCGGGGCAGCTCGCTTGCATAGTGACCTGCGTGGGGCCCGAAGGGAATGAAGTCACCGGGGTCGGTAGCCACGATCTGTACCGGAAGGTCCACGGACTGCAGGTCGGTGTCCGCGAAGATGGGTCCGATGGCGGGGTCCAGCAGCAGCATGGCTCGAAAGCGAAGCGTCTCGGCTGGCGCCGGAGCCTCTGGAACCCGTACAGGGCCATACTCGCGGCCGTAGCGGCAGCCCTTGTCGCGCTCGGGGTCAGCCTGATTGCAATATACCCTCAGGCGTTCCAGGTCGAAATGCGCACCAGCAGCCGCCACAACACTGAAGCCACCTGCGGAATGCCCAACCGCGTAGAGCCAGTCGGTCGAGAGGTGGGGGGCGAAGGCAGGATCGCGTTCGAGCTGCCGTACGCCGAACACGATGTCCCTGGGGCGTTCCCACACACGCAGCGCCGCCTTGGAATCGAGGCTTCCGACGCCGTAGACGCGCGACTCTCCATAGTGGTTGATGCCCAGCACCGCGTAGCCGTGAGCCGCGAGTGTTTCACTGAGCCACGAGTAATCCTCGGCACTGCCATTCGAGCCGTGGGAAAGCACGACAACGGGAAGCTTCTCGATGAGGTTGGACGCAATGGGCGCGTCTTCTGCCACCTGACCTCGAGTGAGCACATAGTGCTTCGGTCGCTCCGCCACGTCGGGAGCGACCGGGTACCAGAGATCCGCCCATAGGGGGCGTTCACGTTCGGCGTCACGCCACTCCAGTCGAGTCCATCCCACGTGGTAGGGAGCTCCGCCTCGCGCGGAGGAGTTCCCGGACGGCTGGGCTGCACGTGCCCGCATGGGCCGATTCTTCGACTGGGGGGAGACGGGCGCCGCAGCCGTACAGGCAACGGCGCTGCTGCAGACGAGCGCAACGAGCATGGCGAATCGGAGACGTGTGCGCTTCGCGAGCCCGTAGCTGCAGGTTGCCTTGGCGGGCTTCGATGGGCGGAAGCGGCTGCAGTGGCGAGACGCGGGCTGTGGAAAGGCTCCATGAGGCTGCACGATTTGACGCATGCTTTCCCATCCCGGGCGAGCCGGGTCAAACGGATCGAAGGCCGGCGGGCCTCGCCACGATTGCGATTGATGCGGTCGCGCTCAGAATCGGCGCCGAAATGAGCTGGGCTTCGCCGGATGGCGAGCGAGGGGGATAGCTCACAGTTGGTTCGCATGTTCCACGATGCGGCCGACAAGACCGTATTCCACGGCCTCGCTGGCGCTCATCCAGTGATTTCGATCGGTATCCTTTCGAATTCGTTCGAGGCTTTGCCCCGTGGCCTCCGCCATCAGCCGGTTCAAACGCTCGCGCATGGCCAGTATTTGCGTGGCTTCGATTTCCACGTCCGAGGCAGGGCCGCCGACGCCCCCGAGCGGCTGGTGCAGCATGAAACGCGTATTCGGGAAGGCGAGGCGGTTCTGCTTTCTTGCAGCAATGTAGACGAGTGCCCCCGCACTCACTACCCACCCAGTGCCCAGGACTTGGACTTCCGGTTCCACGAAGCGGATCGTGTCGAAGATCGTGTCGCCGGATTCTACGTGGCCTCCGGGCGAATTGATGACCAGGCGAATGGGGTCGCTGCCGAGCTTGGCGAGCGCCATGAGCTGCGCGCACACGGATGCGGCCAGGGACATCGTGATTTCGCCGAACAGGAGCACCGTGCGCGCTGCTAGCAGCTCTTCGGTAACCCGCGAGGGAATCTCGGATGCAGACTTGTTTTCTTCGGTACCCACGCTGACCATCTGAGTCCGCCCGTCGCTGGCGACCATGGTCGAATGGCTCAAAAGCATGCCCCGAACGCTCGCGCCCCCCGATGCCCGCTTTACACTGGCGGTACGCTGTCGGAAGCTCGTGGACATGTCCTACCCATTGAGGCCGTCGGCCCAGCATTGTCCGGTCCACGATGTCGAGCAGAGCATGAGACTGCAGTGCGGTGTCGGCCGGGCGTTGAAGCTCGTCCTTGGAGCCCGAAGGGTGGGTTTCATCCATCTCGACGGGTCGCGCTGGGCATGGCAAGCGAGCGACGCGACCACGCACTTGCTCGAGGCGGGTGCGGTGGTGGTCGTGTCGAGCCCCGAGGGCCAGGTGTTCTCTCCCGTGGGCGGGGCCGGCGAAGCTTCCGTCTTGTGCGTGAGTCGCGAAGGGCCCTCGGGGCAATTTGCGGAGCAGCTGTTTCCGGGGGTCGTCGTGGCTCAGCCCGGGGCGGCGGTGCAAAGGCGCCTGCACGTCCTCGTCGATCTGCTCCTCGCCGAGAAAGTGGACACGCGGACCATGCCTCCTGCGACGCGTTGCCTCGTGGATGCGTTTATTTGGAGCGTGGCAGAGAGCCAGCTGGTTCGCTCGGCCGGAGACCAAAGGATTCAACGCGCGCTGGCTCTCATGCAGGCCCGGTTGAATCAGCGCGGGACCATCACGAGGCTTGCCAAGCAGGTTGGATTGTCCAGAGCCGCCTTCTCGCGCCGTTTCCGCTCGGCCGTGGGAACCCCGCCCGAGAAATACTTCACCTGGATTCGCATGCAGCGCGCCGCGGAGCTATTGCTCACCACGGACTACACTTTGGCGGCCATAGCGGCCGAGATCGGCTATTCGTCGGAGTTCGCGTTCAGTCGTGCTTTTCGGCGTTTCGCCGGGATGCCTCCGAGCCTGTATCGAAGAGAGGCGCGGTGCTCAGCAAACGGCGGAGCTATCAGGTGCCTGGCCGCATGAGCCGGCACCCTTTCAAAGCTCTCGTCTGCTCACAGCTTCGCCACGGTGGTTTCGACCGCCACGGGCTTGGTCACCGAATCGAAGATGGGTGACAGTGAGTGCACCGCCCGTAGGATTTCCTCGAGCACGGGCATGCTGGTATCCGACTTCACTCGAAATGCCAGCTTCACATCGGAAAGCCCGGGGCGAATCGGCTGGATACCGAAGAACCCGTTGAGGTCGATGGTGCCGTCGACATCGACTTCGAGCTCCTGCAGCTCCACACCGCGTGCGGTGGCTTGAGCTGCAAAGGTGCCAGTTACGCAGGCTCCCAATGCCGCCAAGAATGTTTCAATGGGCGTGGGCCCGGTATTGTTCCCCAAGAGCTCGGGCGGATGGTCTCCGCGGAGCGTGAAGTGACGAGTCATCACCTCTCCGAGTTGCTTGATTTCCCGAGTCCGCACGTCCAACCCGAAACCGCCATCCCAGCGAACGCGACCTCGCCAATTGAGACGACCCGCCTCGGGTTTCTCGCGGATTCCCTCGACCGCTTCGTTGATTGCTTCTACGTTCCAACCATTGAGTTGCGTCATGATGATTCCTCGCTTTCTGTTTGCCGATGTTGTCTGTGGGATCAAGATGGGCTCATTCGGGATGCTGGATAAGTGCCGAACTCGACAGCATCGTGTCGTTTGCGCCACCTCCGGATTGAATCAAGATTGAAATGAGCGCTTGCCCCGTACCCTTGCAGGTGACCCTGATCGCGACGCAAGAAGCGCAGGTCTCCCCACTCTATGGCCTGTTCGAGACGCTGAATGCCTTCGAACTGTTGGCTCGCTTCGAGCCGGACCTACCCGTTCACCCCTTCCATGTAGAGATCGCGGTGCCGAATCGGTCTATGCCGCGGGGCGGCAGCGGCTTACCGCTCGGTGCCCATCGAACCTGCGGTGAAATCGAGCGCACGGACATCGTGATCTTGCCATTGATGATGGTTCGCGACCCTGGTTGGGTCACGGGACGCTACCCCGAAGTCGTCCGGTGGCTCAGGCACCAACACGACCAGGGAGCCACGTTGGCGTCCACGTGTACGGGAGTCCTGCTGCTTGCCGAGACGAGTCTACTCGACGGCCATGAGGCGACAATCCACTGGGCCTTCGCCGAGACCTTTCAGCAAACCTTTCGCGTTCGGGTTTGGCCAGGCGTACTCTCGAGCGGCGCTTCCGAAAGGCGACGGGCCATTCGCCCATCTCGTATGTACAGAATCTGCGTGTTTCGGAGGCACGGCGGAGGTTGGAGAGGACCACGCTTCCGGTGGAGGAAGTGGGGCTCGAGGTGGGCTACGAGAACCCCGCCTTCTTTAGTCGCGTGTTCCGGCGAGCCACGCATCTTAGTCCTGGCGCGTACCGGCGTAAGTTCCGCTTGCGCGGGCTCTAGGTTACAGACGAGGCGCAGATATGGTTCGGGGCCGCACGTCCTTGCAGGGTTCCGTCCGAAGCGTCAACGAGTCCGCGCGCGTGGAATGAACCGGGACGACGGACCAGACACCAGGCGCCTCCCTACACCTGGCGCAACTGACGCGACCGAGCTTTGGGAGCGGCGCCGGCCCGCCTCGTTTGGGACGCAATGCCTCACCCGTGTCCAGAGTTTGTGGCGGAAAGCGCCTCTTCGAAGCTCTTGGCCTCGAACCCGATTGAGTGTCACGAGATATTGCGGTATCCGCGATTCCTCACACCGCGTCGAACAATCGGCGCGACAAAACCGGAGGACCAGCACCATGGCAACAAGAACGGCATCGGCCGTCTGGAACGGCACGCTCAAAGAGGGCAAAGGCAACATGAAGTATGGGTCTGTGGAAGGCCCTTTCACGTTCGCATCTCGCTTCGAATCCGGCGAGGGAACCAACCCCGAGGAGTTGGTGGGAGCCGCGCATGCAGGCTGCTATTCCATGTTTCTTTCGGCGCTCTTGAGCAAACAGGGCTTGACGCCGGACAGCATCGAGACCACCGCGACCGTCGAGCTCGGTCAGGACGACGGACCCAAGAATCACCTCAATCAAGCTCAGGACTCAGGCCAAGGTGTCGGGTATCGACAACGCAGGCTTTCAAAAGCTCGTTCAAGAAGCCAAGGAGAAGTGTCCCATCTCCAGGCTGTATGCGGGCACGAGCATCAGCGTCGAAGCGACGCTGGCCAGCTGAAAGCGCTCTTGCACCGTCCCAGAAGTCGCAATTGCGTCCCGCTGCGGGCCGGTCTGCCGATGGCGGCCCGCAGCGGGACAGCGCCGGCAAGATCTTGCGCGTCCGTGCTGTCTGCTTATTGATCGCCGTGTGCCTACTCTGGCTCGCCTGCAAGGGGGGGGACGAGCATGCGGCTTACCGGGCCCGGCCGCCTTGGGGCTCGCTTTCCGAACACCTGGCGGCTGCGCAAGGAGGAAAGGTTCCGGGAGTCGAGCAGCTTCGCAAGCGCGCTCGCCAGAGCAAACGGTTTCGCCCCTACCCCGTGCCCACGGCCACGGCGAAGCGGCGCGCGGAGCGATTGCTGCGTGACCTTGCCAAGCCTGGGCATTCGCTCGACTTGCTCGAACCCCCCGTCGACTGGGGCGCCCAGTCAGGACACAGGAGCGCACACTTCAGGCGCAATTCCCTGAGGGCCGTGCGACCTCTGCTGGAGGCGCATATAGCGACCCACGATCAACGCTATCTCGACCCCCTTCGACGCGTCGTGCTGGACTGGATCGACTACAACCTCGTCGAGAATCGGAAGAACGAGGCGATGTGGCACGATATGGAAACGGGGCTCAGAGCAGTCGTTCTCGCATACGTTCTCGAGCAGGAACTGCTTCAGAGCGAGAGCGACGACGAGGTGCTCGACAAGCTCGTCTGGGCTGCCGAGCGCCACGCGGAAATTCTGCACGACCCGCGCCTGTTCAGCGAGGGGCGTCACGGGATATACATGATGTTGGGTCTCGAGGCACTGGTCAGCGTGCTGCCGGAGCTGAAGGGCGCCAAGCAGTTGACGAGCTATGCGGACTCCAAGATGGCTCACTTGCTGGCGACGAGCTTCAGCAAGGAAGGGTTCCACCTGGAGCATTCGCCCGAGTACCACATGGTCGCCACGAACGCCGTCCAGGGCATCCTGGACATGCACCTATTCGACAACGTCCGAGGCATTTCGGAGCTTCTGAGCAAGGCACGTGGCGTCACCTATCAGCTGTTTCACCCGCGTGGCGATCGAGTCATGATAGGAGACAGTTCGCGCGGAAGCATCCCGCTTCGCGGCGAGGCCAAGCAGCACCACCGCTTCATCGCGTCGGAAGGCAAGCGGGGGAAGCGGCCGCCGGCTGGTCTGTTGGCTCACCCCGACGTCGGGTACGTCTTTTATCGCAGTTCTTTCGACGAGAAGCCCTTCACGGACCACAGCTTTCTCTTCTTTGCGTCGGGCTTTCATTCGCAGCACCACAAGCATGCGGACCATCTCAGCTTCGAGTGGTCGGACCTCGGTCACCCTATATTGGTGAATAGTGGCAAGTACGAATACTCCCGTGGAAGGTGGCGCGAGTTCTTCGTGAGCACGCGGGCCGGCAATGCCGTGGAGGTGGACGGTGAAGACTATTCCACCCGCGCAAAGCCGTGGGGGGGTGGTCTGAGCGGTTGGGGCACGCTCGGGGAGCTGCAATTCATGCAAGCCGACGTGCACCCGGTCATCGAACACGGAAGAAAGCAGACTCTACAGGTCGAGCAGGTTCGCACCTTGGTGCTGTTACCCCACCAGTGGCTGTGCGTCGTCGACCAGGTTTCGGTTCCGCTGGCGACAGGCAGCCCCGCAAACGAGAAGGACCCGCCTCCCAGGCTGCACGTTTTTCGCCAGTGGTTGCACTTTCACGAGGACTACGAAGTGACGGAGCAGGAGGGCGGGTTCGTGGCCACGCTCGCCAAGGGGCCGACTGTACACGTACAAACGTTGGCTCGGCCCGCTCCGAAGTTGGAGCTTGCCGTGGGGCAGACCGAGCCGCGCATCCAAGGGTGGCTCAGCGCGGAGTATCTCGAGAAGACCAAACGCGCTTCCATTGCCTTCCGCGTGGAGGGTGAGGACGCGCTGTTCGTGACGCTTCTGTCGCTGGTGGGTAAGGTGCACGCGCCCGCGGTTCAGCAGGACGATCAGGGGGTCGAAATCAGTTTCACCACGCGCACCAGGCAGCACTTTGCAGTCATGCCCGGCCAGGTTACCCTCGATTGACGCCTACCTGCCGCGACGCGGACTGGAGCGCCAGTGCTTGCTGGCGAAAGGTTTCCGCCGTTGCCAAGAACCCCAGGGTTTGCAGCTGGTTTAGCCTGACTCGGTGCTCATCGAAGAGGCGCTCCAGGCCCGCGCGACCCAGCAGGCCGAGCCCGATGCTGCCATCGCTGAGCAGCAGATCGCGCAAGTACTGGCCGAGTTCGTCGCGAAACATCCGTGCGCGCTCTCCGGCTCCTCCGGAGGGCGTCGTCGTCCCCTGGCTCGCGCCTTGGGGGCGGGTATGCCAGGGGGCTCGCTTGCCGAGCTCCTTCAGCAACCGGCGCGTCAGGGATCGCAGACGTCCCGCACCGCTGAGCGGCAAGAACTCGCTGCCGTTTACCGGTGTCAGGTAGGCGAGCAGCGGCAAGTGACGCCGGATGAGCAATTCGTGGACGGTGCAGTGGACGCCAATCGGCGGAGGCAGGCGATAAGCACGCCGAATGGCGATGGTGTTGTTGAATGGAGTCCAGCGACGGGTCCATGTGCTGTGTTCGCCGTACGCACCCCAGAGCGCATAGCGTTCGTAGAGGTAGAACAGATCCAGCAGATCGTGAGTGTCTTCGGAGATCGAAGCCAGTCGACCGAGCGACTCGACCAGACGACGAGTGAGTCTTTCGATCCATTCCTGATCCGTGATTGCGAGCGACCGCCAACGTTTGAAGCGGTGGGTTACCAAGCGCGACGCCAGCTCGTCCACGCTGGTTCGCGCGGGTAAGCCGCGCCCGGAGCGATAGAGGAACCCGGTATACAGCTCTCCACCTTCGCCACCACACAGAACTCGGCGTCGAGGCTCCCAGTGTGGAATCCTGGTGAGCGCCCGCTTGGCGTTGGTCAAACCGTTCATGCAGATGGCCTGGAGCCTGGTCATGGCCTGAAACGACTCGACCTGGGGTGCTGATTGTTCTGCCAACTGGTGAGGGACCCCGACGAGCTTGGCGAGCCAGCGAGCGACGACCACGTCTTCGGACTCAGGCGCCCCGGAGGTTTGCGCCAGCAGATCCGCCTGGGGGAAACGTGTCAAGAGTGCCATGAGCGCCCGGCTGTCCTCACCGGCAGTGAGGCTGAAACGGATCGAGGGCTGACGAGGCACGAATTCTTCAGCCGCGTCCTCGAACGCCGCTGCCACCTCGGAGACGGCATTCGCGATCCCGGCCCGGTCCCGCAGACTGACTCGTTCACCAAGTGTCAGCGCGGGATGAAAGTCGAGCGAAAGCCGCCCCCGTTCGTAGCTGGCGATTTCGTTGGCTCCGCATACCCTCACTTCAGAGATCAGCGGTTTGGCCCCGAGAGACCAATCGCAAGCTATCAGTGATGCGGCGGAGTCCAGGTCCAGGTCCGCGCTGGCAACCCCCGCCGCTACCAGTGCCAGGTCATGCGAGCCGAGGACGACCGTACCGGCCGCGCTCGCGCAGCGCAGGCTCCACATGCCTACCAGGTCGGTAAAAGCTCGGAACCTCTGTTGGCCCGGTTCGCAAACGATGGCTGCGAACGATCCGTCCAGCTGGCGCGCGGCACTGATTCCCCCGGTGGCAATGGCCTGAGAAATGCGTGCGGCGCTGGAGCCCGCTCCCGTCACTCTACCGAAGCAAAATATGAATTGCTCACGCTCAGCCAATTGGTCGAACAGTGGTGGAGTGTAGTCTCGCTGTGGTCCCAACGTGGCGAGGGCGGCGGGAAAACCGTCCATTCGGTGCACGGTGATGCGCAGTTCCGCGCCGAGGTCGGGCCACGCACGCTCGAGGGCGGTCAGCGCCTGCCGGGCGCGGTGCTCTGCAGCGTCCGCAGTGTTGTCGACCACCCAGACGAAACTATGCAAGGCGAACGGCCCAGGGCATCGAACGGGACAGGCGCCCCGCGCTCCAAATCACATCCTCGAGCACGGCCATCGCGGCCATCGTAGTCCGTCGAATCCAAGCCCCGCCATACAAATCAGTCGCCGTTTGGTGGCACTTTTCGTGGTCATGTCGCTCGACACGGACGTCGAGCGAGCCGCGGGCGACCGTGTCCGCGCTACTTGGCTACAGCCCTTCTTCTTCTATGTACTTGTTGGTGAACTTGGCGCCGGCGCCGTAGCTCTTCTCCAGGTCGGCAACGAGGCGCTTTTCCATCATACTTCCGATGCCGAAGATCTTCACGTCCACGGTGCCTTCGAACACCCTGCGGCATTGCTTGTCGCCGGCTGGCTCGGTGTAGAGCTCCCCGCCGACCTTGAGCTTGTCGGCGAGCGCGCTTGGTATGATGGTGATCTTGTAGCGGCGCCGCGCCTTGTCGAACACGCCGGATTCCGTGTATCGGATGTTGTCGCCCAGGACTTTCTTCATCGGGCCCGGTAGGTCCCCCAGGCGTGGGGAAACGTTGATATCCCGGTGCACCTCGTTGTCCCGGTCTTCGTGTTTTTCGACCTTCCAGTCGTGGAACTTCAAGGCTTCGAGGTAGAGCCTCCGGTTGTATTCCTCGTCGAAGAACAACTTCTGCCAAAAGGTATCCTCATCGACATTGTAGGTGTGTACAATCCGCACATTGGTCGCCATGTGGCCAGCGTAGTGCGGTCGACCGGAGACGACAATTGCTGGAGCCAGATCCCAGCGGTTCGGCTCGTCGCGACGGCCCGTCGGCCCGCGTCAGAGCCCGAAAACCCTTGCGAAAGCCCCTCGCGTGCTCGAGTCCTCCGTGATTGCTCATTTTTCGCGACTGCGGATCGCGCTCGCTCATCTAGGATACTCCGTATGCATACGGCGCCTCGTGCCGCACTCGAGAGCGAGCTCGTCGCTCGGCCTCCTGGCTGGTTGGGTCAGGCCTGGCTAGTATTTCAGAAGGATCTTCTGATTGAAGCGCGCACGGGGGAGGTGGTCACCACCAGCGGTTTCTTTGCGCTGCTGGTCGTTGTCACCGCCTCGCTCAGCTTTTATGGCGGGCCCACCACCAAGCAGGTCGTGGCGGCTGGAGTCGTGTGGCTGTCGATAGCTTTCGCGACGGTCTTGGCCCTCAGCCGCACTTGGCAACGCGAGCGAGACGAAGCCGCGTTGGACGGGCTCTTGTGCGCGCCTGTGTCGCCCAGCGCCGTGTTTGCAGGCAAAGCCCTGGGCGTCTGGGTCTTCATCGCCGTGGTCGAATGCATCGTTCTTCCCACGGCTGCGCTGTTTTTCTCCCTGGACTTGGTCGAGTTCGGAGCGGGACTCGTCTTGATCGCGTTGTGTGCGACGCCCGGGCTCGCCGCTACCGGGACGCTGTTCGGTGCCATGACCGTCAGGACCCGCGCGCGCGACCTGATGCTGGCGATCGTGCTCTTTCCCCTGCTGTCACCCACGCTTCTTGCTGCCGTCGTGTCGACTCGGGAGCTCTTGAACCATGCCCAGTTGGGTGACCTCTTGGACTATTTCAAACTCATGGCGGTATTCGACCTGACCTTCATCAGCGGAGGGCTCGCATTGTTCGGCAGCCTCACCGAGGCGTGAGCCCCGGAAGCAGCAAGCCGTGACCGACTCCTTCGTCGGGTTCGTCGTCGACGACCAGCCAGCTGACTGCCGAGCTCTAGCCCCGCCGTTCCATGCAAGGAATAGCCACTCGAGTCGGTTCATGGCCTGGTAAAAACCGCGAACTGGCTTTGTGACCGGGGGTGGGTTCGGTCTACAATTGCGTGGAGAATGCAATTGGGTTTGCTAGGTCCGTCCCAGGGGCATGACCGAGCGCTGGAGCGCGCTGCGGAGTTCCTTCACAAGGAGCGTGGGGTCGATCGCGCCGTGTACCTCGGCATCGACAACTCTCTCGATCGCGTAGTGCGCGGCTGGGCTCGCGAGCTGGTGGGGGCCGACCCCGAGCAAGTGGCGCTCTGGGCTCGCGCCACCGAACGTTGCCTGAAGGCCAGCGCCGAAGAAATCGAAGCTTTCATTCAAAAGGAGCGTGAGCGGCAAGCTCTGAAAGTCTTCGAGTCGCTGCCGGGTGAGTCCACCCGGGCCATCGAACTGTTGAACGGCAAGGTGGTCGTACTGATCTACGACAAGGCCTACCTCGACGAAGAGGATATTTTGCCCGCCACGCTCTTGGTGTTCGGCAAGAGCAAAGAGGCGCTGGTGAAACGCGTCGGGCGACGTTGGTTCATATCGCCCGGTTCGTTTGGCGAGGCAGGCGTCATGATCCTGGACGACCACGACAACGGTATCTACGTGACGCCCTTCGATCAGAACTTGAAACCCAAACAGCGCACGCGTCTGTCGACGAGTCGTGGAGTGCGTTTGCGCGTTTCGGGTGCATGAGCTGTCGAGCATGCGTGTTGCGGTTTTTGGGGGTAGCTTCGATCCTCCCCATCTGGCACACCAACTAGCCGTTAGGCTGATATCTGCCGATCACGGCATCGATCGAGTTCTAGTGGTGCCGGTCTTCGAGCATGCCTTCGAAAAGTCCCTAGCCGGCTTCGAGCACCGGGTGGGCATGTGCCAACTTTGCATGGCCGACGGCGATAGGGTGCAGATCAGCCGTATCGAAAGAACACTCGAACGCCCCAACTACACACTCAATACGCTCAGAGCGCTGACAGTCGAGCATCCAGATTACGAGCTGAGACTGGTGGTCGGTGCCGACGTGCTGCGCGATGCCTCCAAGTGGCACAGGTTCGACGAGATCCAGCGACTGGCACCGCTTTTGCCCTTGGGGCGCCAGGGGGTTGCGTCGGACGACGTCCCTGCGCCGGTGCTGCCGGGGGTGTCTTCGACTCAGATACGCCAACTGCTGAACGGTCGCCCCCCTGGGCCACTGCCTGTGGGCTTGCGCTCCCAGTTGCTCGAACTCGTGGATCCTGCGGTTCTGCAATACATCGAGCAACACGAGTTGTATCGGTAGGTTCTGCATTCGGACACCACTGGGCTAGCCCAGCGCGGCTTCGGAGCGGATCGCACCGGGAGTCTGGGGGGGGGCCTATCCTCATGGGGCTTTGCGTCCGTAGAAAACGTTGGGCCCGGCCCAGCGTTTCCGGCGACCCGAGTACAATGTCCCCCCAGCCGACCATCGGAGTTCTCACCCCACTGATCGGTGGGTTCTATTACGCGAACATCTTGGCAGGTGTTCAGCGGATTGCCCAACGCCGGGGAGCACGCGTCGTGGCGTTGCAGACGACGGGTATGGACATGCTCTGGCCGGACGAAGCCGACAGCCAGCCCTTGGGCTGGGGGTGCATCGACGGCTTCATCGGCATCAATGATCTGGAAGCCACGAACTACTATCGCAGGTTGCTCGATAAAGGCCGACCATTGGTAACGCTCAGCGCTCGTATGGACCGGGCTGCGACCGCCGTGTTGCCAGAGAACTACGAGGGCACTCGGGATGCGGTGCTGCACCTCCTGGAGCACGGTCATCGGCGAATCGCGTTTGCCGGAGCCCTGAACCAGTTGGATATGCGCGAACGCTACGAGGGGTACCAGGCCGCGTTGCGCGAGCAGGGCATCGAACCCCAACCCGAGCTGTTCTTTCCCATGGGTTGCACGCTCGAGCTCGAAGGGCGTGCCACGGGCAAACGCATCGTCGCAGCGGGAGCATCGTTCAGCGCCCTCGTGGCGTGCACCGATCTCAACGCGATTGGCATCATGCACGAACTTCGTGCGGCCGGCTATCGTATCCCCGACGACATCGCACTCGTCGGCTTCGATGACGTCGAGGCTGCGCGCTACATGGACCCACCGTTGGCGACCGTGCGGCAAGGCTTCGGCGCGTTGGCAGAGGCGGCCGCGGAAGTCCTGCTCGACAAGATCTTGGACGACCGTCCGTTGCCGACAACCGTGCGTGTGCCCACTACCTTCATCGCTCGTCAATCTTGTGGCTGCACCGGGCACGGCACCAGCACGGTTTCCCTGTCCGTACACCCGACGGAGGAGAAGCGCACAGATCGCCTGGAAGTACTCTTGAAGCGATTCTTTCGCAAGCATGCGCAAGGTGGCTTTCACTCGGAGGCTCGTGACGCCTGGCCTGCCGCTGCGCGGCTTGCCGAGCACCTGGTGTCCGTCATAGAAGGAGGGCCCGGGCTCGCGCCGAACGCCCTGAATCCCGCCTGGCGTGAGTTTCTCTCGGCGGCCCATGACGTCGAGAGCGTGGAAGGTCTGGTTTCGCTTCTGGAAGATGCCGCGAATCGGTGGCTCAGGGACGACCGAGCAGACGACGCGCTGCTGGTGACGGTACGCGCCAAGCTGCGCCAACTGCGCTTCGACTTCATGCGCGAATGGCGGATCGCAGAGCAGGCGCGGCGTCGCTACTTCGACTCGATCACCGAGGCGAATCGCAAGATCAATCTAGCACTCATCGGCGCGGACCTGCGAAGTGCTCAAGACTTGAGTTGGCTCGGCTGGGCCCGAGTCTCGCACGGCTGGCTGGGGGCTTGGCAACCGGGAACTCAGGACAGACCACGCAAGCTCCGCATCGTGAGCACCTTCTCGAACGATGAATCAGACCTTGATTTGGACGCGACCTACGCGCCTCATCAGTTTCCAAGCCCCACTGTGTTCGAGCGTCTGGAGCTCAGTGCACCGACGGACATCGTCACCGTGATTCCTCTCACCAGCCAGGCGGAGAATCGGGGCCTGTTGACCGTGATAGGTCCGATCGAGACCGAGCTCTTCGATGATACCGGTACGCTCGGTCAGTGGGCGGCGTTGCTCAGCGCGGCCATGGATCGCGAGGAGCTGCTCAAGTCCCTGCGGGAAGGCTTCGAGCGTGAGCGCCGCATCGCCAAGACACTACGCGAGAGCGAGGAGCGCTACGCGCTGGCGGCTCGCGGTGCCAACGATGGACTGTGGGACTGGTCGATTGCCAGCGGCGACTTCTATTGCTCGGCGCGCTTTCGCGCAATTCTGGGCGCTGAAGATCAGGGGATGGACAACGGCATCGATACCTGGTTCTCGCGGGTCTACCCGGAAGACCTCCCCGGCTTGAAGGCTGCTTTCGAGGACCACTTCTCCGGCAACTCGGCGCACATCGAGCACGAGCACCGCGTCGCTCACTCAGACGGAAGCTTGCGCTGGGTTCTTTGCCGGGGCGTGGCCGTTTTCGACGATGCTGGCAACCCGGTGCGCGCCGCCGGGTCGCAGGCGGAAATCACCGCGCGCAAGAAGGCCGAGGAGCAGCTTCGCCAGACCGCGCTCCACGACACCTTGACGGGGTTGCCCAATCGAGCATTGCTCACGGACCGGCTCGAACAAGCGCTGCGCCGATCGCGGCGTGACGGCAGCGGATTCGCCGTGCTCTTTCTGGACTTGGACCGCTTCAAGACCATCAATGACAGCCTCGGGCACGTCAGTGGCGATCAGCTTCTGGTATTGATGGCCGAGCGGCTCGTCGACTGCATGCGCGAAGCGGATACCGTGGCCCGGCTGGGAGGTGACGAGTTTGCCATCGTGGTTTCCGACGTGTCGACCTTGGAGGAGGCCGTTCCCGTGGCAGAGCGTGTACAAGAAGCGCTCCGCGCACCTTTCTACATTCAAGGACATCGCGTTTTTACCTCTGCCAGCATCGGTATCACTCTGAGTTCGGAGCGTTATGAAAAGGCGGAAGACTTTCTGCGTGACGCGGACACCGCCATGTATCGGGCCAAGACCCAGGGGCGCGCGAGACACGAACTGTTCGACGCTCGTATGCACGATCAGGCCATGGAAAGACTCAGTCTCGAGGCGGGCCTGAGGCGCGCGCTCGAGCGAAGTGAGTTCGTGCTGCACTACCAACCGTTGGTGTCGCTCCGCAGCGGTGCAGTGCTCGGGTTGGAGGCGCTCGTCCGCTGGCAACACCCGGAACGCGGTTTACTCTATCCCGACGCCTTTCTGCCAGTGGCGGAGGAAACGGGCCTCATCATTCCAATCAGCGAATGGGTACTGCGCGAAGCCTGCCGCCAGAGCAAGCAATGGCAATCCCAGCTGTCTCGCTCCGTGCGGATCAGCATCAACCTGACTCCGCGCCAGCTGAAAGATCCCGAGCTACCCCGCTTGTTTCAGTCTGCGCTCAGCGAAGCCGACCTGGAGCCTTCAGCGCTGGGCATCGAATTGGTCGAGAGCAGTCTGATCGAAAGTATTCACCCGACCACACGGACCCTCAACGCCCTCAAGGAAATGGGCGTCCAGATTGCGGTCGACGATTTCGGTACCGGCTACTCGTCGCTGAGTTACCTCAAGCGCTTTCCCATCGACTACCTCAAGATCGATCGCTCTTTCACCCAGGGCGTTCCGAGCGATGTCAACGATACGGCCATCTCCACGGCCATCATTGCCATGGCCAGGAGCCTGAACCTGACCGTGGTTGCCGAAGGGGTGGAAACGCGGGAACAAGCCGATTTCCTGCGGTCGCAAGGTTGCGACATGGTTCAGGGTTACTACTTCAGCCGACCGCTGGACGCTGAAAGCTGCCTGCGGCTGCTCAGGCAATCGGATATCACCAAGCTCAAGCCCACGGGGACGGTCTAAAAGCGCCCTCCGAATGGCGGCTTGGCGGGGGGGCCGTCCGTAGCTAGGCTTGCGCATCGTGGGTGACGCACCGGCAGCAGGCGATCTTCGCACCAGAACCTCACTTTTCTGCGGGGCGCTGGCGCTGGCAATCGCCGTATCCATCGTGCTGCGCAGACCTGGGCGGCGCCAGTGGCTGTTTGCTGCCTTCGCAGCGGACATCGGGCTCTGGTACCTTGCCCAATGGCTTTACCACTTCATGCGCGCGGACGTCTGGGCCCGTTTTACCGCCGTGCTTGCCGTGCTGTTGCCACAGTTTGCTCTTCATCTGTTCGAGGCGGTCATGCCCGCTCAGAAGGGGCGCCCGAGGTTGCTCCGGGTCGCTGCGCTGTTGGTCGTGCCCATGCTCATCTTGGTTTTGTCGCCCCAGCACCAGCACTGGTGGGTGCGCAGCACCGTGGTGTTCTATGTCTTCGGCCTTCTCACCGCAGGTCTGTGGGTCTTGGCCGTCCACGGCGAGGAAAGCCGTTCACGCACCACCAAGCGGCGTGTGCGCTTTCTCGTGGTTCTGGGCGCATCGGCCGCCGTCGCTTCGCTTGCGGACTTCTTGTGGTTCATCGGTTTCGATATGGCACCCATTGGTGCCGTGCTCAGCATTCTGTTCCTGTTCGTGCTGTCCGAGTCGCTCACCCGCCAGCGTCTGGTGGATGCCTACGAAGTGCTCGGGCAGGTCGCGGTCTCGACGGCATTGGCAGCCTGCCTTGCAGCCATTTTCTACGTCTTCGTGGTGCTGTTCGGCGGTTTCGAAACCATGTATCTGGGCGCCTTCCTGGCCACCCTGTTGATCTTGGTGTTGTTCGAGCCCCTCAGAGAAAAGGCCAACAGCTACATCCACAAGGCCTTCTTCCGTGAACGGGTGGATCTCGAGAGGGCGGTTCAGAATGCTCGCTCGGACTTGGTGCACGTGCTCGAGGTCGACGAGTTGGGCCAGGTGGTCACCTCGGCGCTCGAAGCCTCGCGCCGCACCACTGCGGCAGCCCTCTACTTGCGGGATCCTTTTGGCTCGGATTTCGAACTTCTGGCGTCCTACGGTCCCGATGCTCCGCAGCGAATCGAACGTGCCCTGGGGCGTCCCTTGTTCGATAGGCTCGAGCAGGTCGCCTCGGTGGCCCTGGAACAGGTTCTGGAAGATGCCTCCGAAGCCAGGCGTTCAGGGAACACGCGAGAGGCGGAAGCCGGGGACCGCTTGCTCGCTGCGGGCGAGGTGCTCGGGCCATTCAGGACGGGCGTTTGCCTGAGCTTGCATGGGGAAGGGCAGACGCTAATAGGGGTGTTGCTGGTCGTGGACGATCGAGTCACCGACTCGTTCAGTGCCGACGAGGTAACCCTGCTGGAAACACTCGCCGTGCAGGTCGCCGTGGTGGTGGAAAACTCACGCCAGTATCGCCGTATGCGCGAACGTGATCGTCTGACGGCGTTGGGTCAGATGGCTGCGGGTTTGGCACACGAGGTCAAGAACCCGCTCGGTGCCATCAAGGGTGCCGCTCAGCTGCTGGGCGATCCCGAGGGGGACTCGCGACTCGGGCCCAACGAACGCGAGTTCGTCGGCATCATTCTGGAAGAGGTCGACAGGCTCGATCGAGTCGTTGGATCCGTGCTCGACTACGCGCGCCCGTCCAAGGGCAATCCGGGCGCGATGGATGTCAACGCAATCGTGCACCGGGCGCTCCAAGTGATGGAGCGCGACCGGGGTGGTTGCAGTTTCGAGATCGACCTCGACCCGGACGTGCCGATGGTTCGAGTGGACGCCGAGCAGCTCCGCCAAGTGCTGATGAACCTGGTGCGCAATGCGATGCAGTCGATGAACGGCCGGGGGGTCGTTCGGATTTCGACCAGGTGCCGTGGGGGTGCAGGTAGGGATGCATGGGTGGATATCTCGGTGGTCGATGGCGGTGCGGGTATTACTCCGCAAGTGTTGAAGAACCTGTTCGTGCCCTTTTTCACGACCAAGGATCGCGGCACCGGCCTCGGCTTGGCCATCAGCCAACGAATCGTCGAGGAAATGGGGGGCCGCATCGATGTGGTTTCTCACCCCGGCCGCGGGTCCACCTTTTCCGTAGTCCTGCCGGCGGTGGTCGATCCGCTGGCGTCTCCAAGGCCCTCGGCGCCTCCTGCTAGCGTGCCGGCTGGCTCGAGTCATCTTGCCCCACGAGGCGGGCCGCCGAGCGGTAGCGGGTTTTCGGAGCGCGCGACTGGCCCCGGCGCCAAAATCGAGCCCGCATAACAAGGGGGTGCTATAGCTCTAGAACGAGCTTTGCATTATTCGTGGGTCAAACCGTCCGTGTCTTTTGGTATGCCACGGCATCCACGAATGAACTCCAGCCCAGAGAGGCCCAGCTTGACCGTAACTTGCCAAGGCGCCTATCATTTCAGCCCTCTAGACGTAGCGACACGCGCGCCCGGTCGTTAGGCCCGGCGCTGGGCCCAGTTACTTTCCGATGCCCGACCGACTCGCGGATTCCAGCGGCTCGCAACAAAGCCCCTCACCGACGCGCCTGGCGCTCAGGTTCATCTCCGGTAAGTACCAAGGGGGTGAGTTCCCTCTGGATGAGTTCCAGGAAATCGTTATCGGCCGCTCCAGCGATTTGGACATGGTTCTCGTCGAGGAGATGGTCTCGAGGCGCCATGCCAAGATCAGCCTGCAAGGAGGCGTTGTCTCGATCGAGGACATGGGTTCCACCAACGGCACCTTCGTCAACGGCGAGAAGATCCAGCATGCCACCTTGCAGGAGGGGGACCGAGTGCTCATTGGGACGAGCATTCTGAAACTGGTGGCCATTCCCAACGAGACCGCGTCCTCCAGCAGGCGTCCCGATCTGGTTGCCAATCGCCGCGTCACCATGCGGCGTAGCGGGCCACCCGCTAGCGAGGCTCCCCGCATGAGCGGCAGTCTCGAGGAGATACCGCTCCCGGACCTGATGCAGCTTTTCGGCACATCGAAGAAGACCGGCGTGCTCGTGCTCAAAACCGAGTCCAGGATCGGCCGCATCTACTTTCGCGAGGGCCGCATTTACTACTGCTCCATCGAAGGGCAACCGGAAATCTCGCCGCTGAAAGCTGCCCATCGAATGCTTTCCTGGAAGGCCGGTGTTTTCGTCCTCGATCCGCCGGACACCACGGAGTTCGACAGCGAAATTTCCGTCAGCGCTCAAGAGGTGCTGATGGAGGGCTTCCGCCAGATGGACGAGCTGGAAAACCTGCGCTCGCGCTTGCCTCCTTTCGGGTCTCGGCTGGTGCTGCGGGCGCCTCTGGAAGCACCGCTTCACGAGCTCGAGCCGACCCATCTGGAAGTGCTGCAAACGGCTCTCAATTCGGCCAACCTCCAGGCCCTGATGGACAAGACCGAAGTTTCGGATCTGGAGACCGCTCGGGTCGTTCTCGATCTGATCAGGCGCGGTTACATCAAGGCAAGTTGAACAGCGAGGAGCCCTCTCGTAATCGAGAGACGGGGCTTCGTGTGACAGAAACGCTGTGGACAGCTACACTCCGGCCATGAAGCTTTCTACCGGCTTGTTGACGTTGAGCTTGGCGTTCGGGTTCGGCGCGGCAACGTCTGCCTGCGGGCAGGTGACGTACGTCTTGCAAGAATACGACGGCCCGCCACGTGCGAGAGAGCAGGTGAGCGTGCTACGCATCGAGTCGGAGGATCCAGCGCAGATTGTCTCGCTAGACGGGGAACCGTTGGGCACGCAGGCGTTCGATTCGGATGTTCGCTTCCACATCGAAATGCTGCCTGGCAGACATACCCTGGCTATCAAGAACCCCAAAGCCGAGCTCCAGGCGGCCCATACCGTGGCCTTCGTCGCCGAGCCTGGCCGCGTTTATCGAGTCCTCGTGGCCGACCGCCCCTGGCACGTGACTGCGCCCTCGGCGAACCGTCCGGGCATGTGGTCGGCTCTGATTTACGAGATCAACCCCGGGGACGGCCGTCTGCTGCGCGAGGTTTCGCTGCCACCCGAGAGTTAGGAGTCAACTCGGCGATCTCCGAGGCGTTCTGGACACGCAAGGCGGTCCGCGCGTATTGGCTTGGCTCGGGATCGCCCCGGGTTCGGGTTCAGAGCTGGTCGGGGATGGGGCCGTAGCCGATCATGTCGTTGATCTGCACCGCCATGTCGATGAGGCCGACATAGTTGCGCAGAGTGTTGATCGCCGTTTCCTCGTACTCTTCTTTGAGGATTGCCCGACCGTCTTCGTCCCGCTTCAGAATCGGGGTCTGATAGTCGTCGAACATCGGCTTACCGTCCTCGTCCGTTTCGACCTCGTAGGCCGCCATGAGCAGCAGATTGGCGCGGGTGAGCATGCGAGAAGCGATGCCGCCATCGACATCGCGACCATCGATCTCTTCGTCGCCATAGCGGCGAGCGATGTAGGTGAAGCCGCTGTCCGGATTGTAGAATCTGATCTGCTGATCTTCGGGAATGCTGATCTGCGACTGGAAGCCGTCCACATAGATCCTGAGTTTGTTCGACAAGCTCAAATCGGTGTTCAGACGCGAGAACAGATGACCCCAAACCAGAGCGCCGAGCTGCTGCCGATAGCTCACGTTCGGGAACAGCAAGTACGCCTGGTCTGCCGGAGGCCGTGACGGCGAGTCTGCGCTCAGATCCATCAGCTTCACCTCGGGCGCGCGCACGCCGCGCTTGACGTACGGAGCAATCGACTCCCAGTCACGCGACAGAAGACCTCCGAGCAGGCGGTCGACCGCCTTGCCCATGTCCGCGCGGAAGTTGATGTTCATGTTGCGGCCGTCCAGGTAGTTCGCTCGTGATACGAAGAAGAACACACTGCGTCCGTCGACCAGCGTGCGTAGCGCATCCACCTTTTCTTCGCCGAAGCCGATCCAGCCGATCCAGTTCTGGTAGTCCCAGGAGCCGCCGAAATCGGGTCCGCTGTAGTAGGCTGGGTCGATGTAGCGACCCGTTGAAGAGTCGATCACGAACTGGGCGTCCTCGCCCTCGACGGTACGGCCCTGGTCATCCGTCTCGGTCCCATCGGGATCATACAGGGGCCGCGTGGGGTCGGTCTGCTGGAAGTTGTCGGCCTTTCTGTATTCGCCGATTTGCGGCATCAGGAGTGCCCTGGCGACCGCGTCGAACATCTCGGTCTCCGCCATCAGGTAGGGACGCCAGTAGTCGTCGTCTTCCGCGGCCTCCACGAACGTCGTCTCGCCCTGTCCGCGCAAGAGCGAGTTCTGGATCGCGATGCTCCAGTGATAGCCACGCAGACGCTCGAAGAACGCGCCCGCGGTGCGCGCGGGGATACCGTTATAGTACCAGTCGCGCCGGCCGCGCCGGAAGTAGTTGAAGACGTAGCTATAGTCGAACTTTCGGATGGTCTCCATCGTCAGCTCGTAGATGTCGGCGCCTGCGTCCGTCGAGTTGGCTTGTGGGTAGGCGTTGGTGCCGACGCCCCACCGGTACGGCCAGCGGTAGTTGCCGGCGCCTGGGCGGCCCACCTTGACCTGCGCGTGAGGCGCTTGCAGCCCAATGTGCTGATCGGTGGGTTGGTTGTCTTCATACCAGACCGGGTCGTTGGTGAAGTCGTCCCAGCTGGCGTAGTCCTTCGGAGGTGGTGCGCAAACCTTACCGTGGACGATGCGCCATTCGGCGTGCGCCTTCTCTTCGTCCGTGGCGGGCCGACAGCGGTCGGCGTTGTACAGCTTCATGTCACGCGCCGCAGCGGTGTAGTGTTGGGTGGACAGCTGGTTATCGTTGACCACCAGGTTGTCGTCGAACAGCTGCGACCACAGGCGCCCGATGAAGCGAAACTGATTGGGGCGATCCATGCCGTCGTCCGCGTCCGGATCGAAGGTCTGCAGAACGCGTCCGTACAGGGCGTTCATGGTGTGCAGATCGAACTGCCCGAGGCCCACGGTCTCGAAGAAGCGTTCGTTCTGGTACTCCATGGTCGAGGTGTTGGCGAAGTAGTTGATGCCGGGGCGCGGATCCTCGATCTTGGCGTCGCTTCCCGCACCCACGACCTTGCGGCCCATCTCGTCGTCCGTTTCCGGATCTAGATAGCGAGGACCCATGCAGGTGTCCGCGTCGGAGTCGAACACGTCGTCGCCTTCGCGTGGCTGGCCATTGCACGAGCCCATGGCCTTGCCCTCTTCGGTGCGCAACTGCCAGTACTGGGGGTCGTAGTTGGTGGAGTCGTAGGAAGACGCAAACTGATGCAGCATTCCCAGCGCGTGTCCCATCTCGTGCAAGGCAATGCCCTTGTAGGTGTCTTTCCACAGGTCGGTGTAGATGAGTTCGGCGCGCTTGTTGGAAAGCCAGGCGTCGCTGCGATCGGCGTCCTCGGGGAACATCTTCTTGAGCTGCGCATTCGTGTACTTCTGCCTGAAGTACTCGGCGACACCCTGCAGATCCTGATTGCCGATATTGGCCACCTCGGGGTCTGTGAAACAAATGCCGCGAGCGCCGTAGCGTAGATTCATCATGTCCTGGTACTGGCGGTAGGCGAAGTTGTCACCGCCGCGCAGCGGTGACACCAGATCCATGATGCCCTTGTTCACTTCCGTGGTCGGGGGCAAGCCCGCCAGATCCCAGAGCGCCGTCGGGTCCACCATCTGAGCTTCCGCCTGGCTGCCTCGTAGCTTGTCCGCCACGGCGTTGAACTCGAGGTTCAGCGGATTGCCCGGCCCAATCTGGGCCATGATATCGCCCTTCTGGCGCAAAAGCGCCGACTGCACGCTTTCGCCGGGCTCGACCGCGACCTGCTGGGCGCCGATGGTGTCGAGCGCTCCCTTGGCGTCGATCGACTTGATGCGCTTCTCGATTTCTTCTTTGGTGTAGGTCTTGGGCTCGTATCCGTTCCGGAGCTCCCGCTCGTACAGATATGCGGTCGTGCCGTCGGTAATGTCGGCGACGGAACGCTCGCCGTTGGCGACCATGATGATGTCGCGTTCCATGGCTGCAGCGAACGTTGCCGAACGACCCATGGTGGTCGCGGAGGCTCCGATGATGCGACCCGTCAGGGGGTCCGCGTTCCAGTTGGCGATGCCGCCCCAGGGTGCGCGCGAGGCGTAGGGCCAGTAAAACAGGAAGTTCCGGCGCAGATCGCCGACGCGAGCCGAGTAGCCTTCCTCGCCGCAGACCTCCGGGTCGTAGCTGCGCACCGGGTTGTGGCACACCACCAGCACGTCATCCATCTTCTTGACGCGCTCGATGCCCCAGCCACCGTAGCTGACCATGTCGATCTTCCCGGGTTCGAAGAACTCGGCGTGGCAGTCGCTGCGTGAGCCATCTCCGGTGCGGCGGCATTCCACCTCGCGTGCCTTGGCCACGGAGTGCTCCAAAAGCTGGTTCCACGAGTAGCCGAGGTCTTCCGTGGGTCCCCGGGAGACGAAGTTACCGTTTTCGTCCACCTCGTCGGTCAGGGCCTCGGGCGTTTCTTTGTTCATCCAGAAGGCAATGGGCTCTATTTCCCTATCGCGGTACGGAATGGTGCAGCGGTTCTTGAGGCTGCATTGCGAGCCCTCGTTGCCCTCGTAGCCCGTGTCGGCGTTCTCGCACTGGTCGTCGGTGCCGTTCATGTCGCGATCGGCACGCGCCTGATAGTTGCAGGCCACGCTGCAAGTGCCGCTCGGCAGGCAGCTGCCGCCATTGCAGTCGCTGTTCGATGAGCAACTGCCCTTGGTCTGGTGGCTCTGCTTCCAGATGTTGTGATGGTGCATCAAGCGGGTGAAGTTGGGATCCGTGTAGCCGTACTGCGGGTCCCACTCGATGCGAGGCGGAGTGACGATGCCGACCGAACTCGAGTCGCCGATGCCGCCCGGGTTGCCGATGATGTCGAGAGTGGCGCGGCTATTCTCGAAGGGTTCGAAATCGTCGTCCTGGTCGACGTCTTCGACCTTCCAGTACGAGGAGCGGATCACTGCTTCCTGCGGGTCGCAATTGTCCACGGCGCTTCCCGTGAACAAGCCGATCACCCAGCACATCGGGATGTCTTGACCCCCGAAGTCCACCGACTCGGGCTCGACCCAAAACTTGGAGGTCACGTCGAAGTAGCCCTCATCGGGTACGAAGTGAGGAGCGTCTGGGTGATTCGCGTCGTTCACGTAGTAGGCGAGGGGCGTGACTTTGATGTTACCGAACACCTTGCCGGCGAACATGTCGTACCACTGAGGTGTTTCGACCACGTTGATCGACCAGTCCACGCGCATGTACTTGCGCTTGTACCAGGGCTGGTCGGTGGTGTTTTCACTGACCACATTGAGCTCTTCGCCAGTGCTCGGGTTGTACTCTCGAACGATGTCGAAGTGCGACTCGATCGGGTACGCGGCAATCAGTGTACCATCCGCAGGACCGTCGTTCGTTCCCTTGTCGTCCGCGCCCGGGTTCTGCGGGTAGGCCCGCCGGGCCAGCAGCAGATTCTCCGTGATCTCCCAGCGAATGCGATCCACGCCGCTCCAGCTGCCGACACCCACCATGGATTGGGACTCGGAGGCGTCGACGACGAAGTTGCGCCAGTAAAACTCGGGGTCGTCCTTCGGGTCGCTGATGTCCCCCACGAAGAAAGACTTGGCGAGTGCATCCGATTGAACGCGGTTGATGGGCTCGCGCTCGCTGGCACAACCAGCAAGCGATAGCGCGAGCAGCGATAAACTGGTGACCAGCGTGCGCGCGAATCTGATACTCATCCAGAGACTCCTCTTCCGTGGTTCGACGGCTTCGCTAGCTTGACAAGAAACTGAACCACTCGCTCGTGTGAATCTTCGCTCTTGTGCGACAAACACGGAATTAGTGCGCGGAAAAATGCGCTAAAGACGAAATGCGAGGCTCGAGCGGTGCGGCGACCACCGGCGGAAATACAGGCCCGAAGGCCCCGGGCATACGGCGGGGCGCAGCAAGGAGTTACTGCGATAGCTACCAGCCACCTGACCTCAGGGCTTGCGAAGGCGGACTTCCACGGCGCGGGCGTGCGCCTCCAGGCCCTCCGCCCTAGCAAAAGTCGCGATTTCCCCTGCTTGGTCCATCAAGGCACCCGGTGTGTACTCGATGAGCGAGCTTCGGGACACGAAGTCGTAGACTCCGAGAGGCGCCGCGTAGCGCGCCGCTCCTCCCGTGGGCAGGACGTGGGAGGGGCCTGCCATGTAGTCCCCGGCTGCCTCCGGCGTGTGGGAGCCCACGAAGACGGCTCCGGCCCGCAAAATCAGCGCAGATAGCTCGCGCGGGTCGCGGGTTTGCACGGAAACGTGTTCCACGGCCAGCTGGTTGGCGACTTCCGCGAGGCGCACTCGATCACGTACGACCAGCGCGTGTCCATTGTTTCGGGCCGAAGCCTCGGCAATCTCGCGCCGAGGCCTGCCGTGCGCGTCGAGCTCGGGCAGGCGAGCGAGCTGCGCCAGGGCTTCTTGCTGGACCGCTTTTGCGAACTCTACACTGTCGGTGATGAGCAGCGGGTAGGCGTCCTCGTCGTGCTCGGCCTGACTGAGCAGGTCTGCCGCGACGTAGCGCGGACTCGCACTGGCGTCCGCGACCACCAAGATCTCGCTGGGGCCCGCGATGCTGTCGATGTCTACCTCGCCGAAGACCAACCGCTTCGCTGCTGCCACGTAGAGGTTTCCAGGGCCGACGATCTTGTCGACCTTGGGTACGCTCTCGGTGCCGTAGGCCATGGCCCCGATGGCCTGCGCGCCACCGGCATCCACCAGAGCTCGCACGCCAGCAAGATGACAGGCGGCGCGTACCTCGTCACTCGTATCGGGCGAGGCGACATAGATTTCCTCCACGCCTGCCACCCTGGCGACCACGGCGCTCATCAGGACACTGGAGGGGTAACAGGCCTTGCCCCCGGGAGCGTAGATACCCACGCGCGCAAGCGGCGTAACGCGGCTCGACAGGGTGATGCCGGAAGCCTCGTACGCGAACGTCTTCAGCTGTTCGGCTTGCCGCTCGTGATACGCGGCAATGCGATTGCGCGAACGGACTAGTGCGCGCTCGAGCTCGGGGTCGATGCGAGCGAGCGCTCCCTCACCTCCGTAGTCCCGAATCAGCACCGCGCCGACGTCGCGCTTTTCGAAGCGTTGAACCGCCTCACGGACGGCCGCATCGCCTCGCTCCCGAATGCTGTCGAGGATTTCCCGAACCGCGGGTTCCACCCGCGACAGGTCGGTTTCTCCGCGCCGCGAAAGGCGCCCGAGCAGGTCTTCGAACTCGGGCGTGCCCTCTACCGCAGCGGCGAACGAGCCCCGCTGCGCGGTCACGTCCAGTGACCCGCTTTGACGGCCGCCGGGTCGTGCTCGCGAATCTTGGGCCCGAGCGCCTCGCGAAAGACTTCCTCGTCATCCATATCGAAGCTGTCTTCGGCGAAGCCCTCGGCTACCGCCATGCCGACAGCCAAGATGCGCAGGAACATCGCAAAGCTCGAGGCGCACAGCTTGGGCTTCCAGGTGTCGGTGCCGCTCATCGCCGTGTACACGGGACAGTCGCCCTCGGCGTCGGCCTGAGACGTATCCAGAAAATACGGGTCACCCAACAGGGCGCTGTGACCGATGATGATCCAGGTAGGCTTCCACCCGTTTGCGGACTGTTGGACAATGGCCTCGCCCCCATCGTCCAGTGCGAAGCCCTTCTGCTCTTCCACCAGCTCTTCTGCCGGGAGCAGGCGGACCCGCTCCGAGGGAGTGCGGGTTTCTACGTCCACGGGGTCGGCAGCAGCCAGAAACTCTCGATAGCGACGCGGCAACGAGAGGCGTTCCTTGAGTTCAGCCAGCCGAGATTCCTCGGCCCCTCCGAAACTCGCGGGGACCCCGCGGCGTTCAAACGATTCCTTTAGTGCTGATATAGACTCGGCCAGATCGCTGTCCAACTTGCGACCCTTTCGGTGTCTGGGCTCCGCCGGCGAGAGCTCAAAGAACTACGAGAAAGTTGGGGAAAATAGATGGTTCTGGCGAGCCTTGACCCGCGAACCATGGAGCTTTTTACTAGGCCTAAAGCCAAAGGCAAGGGGACAAATCCCCAGTCGCTGCTTTGCGAGGCTTTTTGCAGGCCACTCTTCAGCGACGGCCCCTGGGTCGAGGTTGGCTGACCCCGAGCTTCCTTGTGGGACCCCACCAGAAGTTCAGTATCTGCTTGGACGGCGGCGGCGCTGGCTCCGGTGCTGGTAGGCCAGGGATACGTAGTCGAGCGGTCGCGGTTCGACCTGCACCTCGGGAGGCGGCGAGGCGGCGTACGCTTCGAGCGTCTCCACCCAGCGTCTGAGGTCGTCGCTTGCCACGCGGTCCAGCGCCAGGCGCAGCTTGGGAACTACTGAGCCGTTGGCGTGCCCCCGTCGCATCAAGTCCAGATAGCTGCGCGCCAGCGCATCGACGTCGAAGCGATGTTTGTCGATGAACTCGCGGCCCAGGCTCAGTACCGAGCCCGCATCGAGGCAATCATCTTCTGCTAACACAAATGCCGCCTGGAGATAGTTGTAAAACGGCACCAGGCGTTTGCCGTACACCCAGAACTTCGAAGGAGACGATTGCCTGTCCAAATGGATCAGAATTCGTGAGACGACGTTCTTGGGTTTCAATTGCGACAGGGCCTTCAAACACGCTTTCTGCCGGTCGGCGTAGACGCGCGTCGCGGCGAGTACCCTTTCGAGCTGTCGCGCGTCGATATGTCCTGCGGAGAGATCCGCATACAGCGAGTACACCAGGGCATCCGCCTCGGCGTCATCGCCCACCAACACTTCCTGCGCGAGCGGTGCGTTCGCTTGCGCCTCTACCCGCCGCTCCAGGAGCACGGGCAGCTTGTAGCCGAGTTGGTCGTGCAGGGCACGGAAGCGTAGCCTGAGCAGATTGCTGAGGTTCGGCTTGAGCGTCAGCTCGTCGTAGCGGACTCCGTCCAGTGCCAGCTTTCGGGCCAGCCGCGGGCCCAACTGACGCGGACTGCCACTGACGATGTGCACCCGGGCATGGTTCGCGGCGAGCTCACGCATGAGCCGGGCTGCTCCTGGAACATCACGTTTTTGTTCGGGTTTTTCGAGTGCTGTGCGCACCAGATCGCGCAGTGTGTCGAACTCCGTGTACAGGTACGTCTTGTCCAGGTCCCAGCGGGTGATCAGGCGGGCGCTCTCGACACCGCGCTTGTTCAGAGAGGGCTCCGTTGCCGACATCGCGAATCAAAGGCAGGCTCTAGCGGTTTCGCGTTTCGGGCGAGCGCGCCCGGCGTCAGGACGCCCAGGCGCGGCGCGTGTCGTTGAGGGTGGAGACCAAGTCGTGTTCGTTCGACTTCTCGGCTGCGGTGATGGCCTGATCGATATAGCCAAGTGCCTCGCTGCCGCGGTGGCGTCCGTAGGCAACATGCGCCAGTGCGCTCAGCACCTTGGCGCGGTCCGCGCCGCTCGGCCCCGCGATGTCGAGGGCTTCGCGCAGCACGCCTTCCGCATCCGCGAAGTCGCCTGCCCGCGTCAATGAATCTCCCAGCTTGCGGCTGAAAATGAGCACCGCGCGCAAGGGGTCGTCCAGTTGTCCGCGCGCAATTTCCTGTCGGGCGATTTCCAGGCCTCGACGCAAAGCCAGGACCTCCGTTTCGGTATCGCCGCGGGCGCTGGCCCGGTCTGCTACCTGCTCGAGCAAGAGTAGAGCCTGGAGCGACTCCTGAGCGAAGTAGGCATGCCAGGCAGAGGCCTCGATGGGCGCGGCGCGCTTCTCACCTACGCGCAGCGCCTTTGCATGTAGTTCTCGGCGCACAGCCACCGGAATGCCCGCGAGCACGATCTCCCTGAGCAGCGGGTGGGAGGCGGAAAGCCTGCCGTCCTTTTCTTTCACCATGCCCGCCTCGATCAGGGCCTGGATGGTCGCGTCGAGCGCTTCTTCCTTGGGCAAAAGCTCCGCGATGGTCGCTTTCTGTGTCTGGTCGCCCAACACAGCCAGGGCCTGAAGGGCGCGGCGAGCGGAGGGATCCAGTCGATCCACGCGCAGGCCGATCAGATCGGCCAGGCGTGCCGGGGGTTCGCTTCCGCCATCCATCGTGTAACGGATGACCTGGTCGATATACATGGGCGACACGCCACGGATGGCGTCGAGATCTGCGAGCTGATGGTCCCAACGGTGGGCGGGTAAGAGCCGTGCGGCCGCCGGCGGTGGCAGCTCTGCGAGCACTCGGGCGGCCGATTGCTCCGCACCCCAGCCGGCCTCGAACCCCGGGGTGTGCGCCGCGACGAACATGACGGCGAAATTCTGCGGCTCGCCGAGAGCGTCCGCGAAGGCCCAGCGGCTTGGTGGGTCGACCCTGTCGAGGTCATCGATGACGAGCACCACCAGATCCGGTTCGGCGTAGAGCGCGGCTTGCCTGAGAGCCCAGCTGAGCGCTTCAGCCAGCCCATGGCGCCGTTCGAGCGCAGCGCGCTCGTCGTCCCGTTTGGGCATGCCCCTGAAGATCTCCGTGAGACCGCGTTGCGCGTCGGGATTTGCTCCTTCGAAACGCCCGTCTTCGACGTCCTCTGAACTGAGACGAGCGAGCGCACGAATGGCCTCGCGCAAGCCGTGATAGGCCACCTGGGCCCAATCGCGATCCGGGCCGGTCATCACGACGAAATCGCCGCGCCCGTGGCAGCGTTTCACGAACTCTTCGATCAAGCGGGTCTTCCCGATTCCCGGATCCCCCACCAGGCGCGCTCCGGCGAAGCTGCCCCCGACCGCGGCTCGGCGATCTTCGAGCCAGGAAAGGTCTTCGTCCCTGCCCACCAGGGGCAGCGGCAGCTCCACCTGGATGCCTTCTCCGGGGATGCTGCGTTTCGGTAACGGAGCTGCGCATTCGCCACAGAACTTGGCTTGTGGCACGAGCTTGCCGCAGCTCGGACACTCGATGGCTTGCGACGACAGCGCCATGGATGGCGGCGGCGCCAAGCTTTCGCCGACGACCAGCGCGCGTTTGAGCGCCTCGGCGAACTCGTGCGCGTCCTGGTATCGGTTCTTGGCGTCCTTGGCGAGCGCCGTCATGACCACGTCCACCAGGGGCGAAGGGATCTGTCTTTCCGGAGCCACCTGCCTGGGGTCCGGCACCGGGATACTCAAGTGCATCATGACCACTTGCGTCGGGCTATCGGCTTCGAAAGGCAAACGTCCGGCGAGCAGCTGAAACAAGATCACGCCCACCGCATAAAGATCGGCGCGTCCATCGATCTCGTCGCCTCGTCCCTGCTCGGGTGCCATGTAGTCGGGCGTACCGCACACGATGCCAGGGTTCGTGATACTGGTGGACTGCGTGTCCGCCTTCAGCTTGGCCAGGCCGAAGTCGACCACCTTCACGAAGTCCCCGCCCCGGCGCAGCGGCTCCAAGATCACGTTTTCTGGCTTCAGATCACGATGCACGATGCCGAGATCGTGCGCTTCGCCGAGCGCTCCCAGCACCTGGCGCAGAACGTCGACGATGCGCGTGAACGCGAGCGGCCCCTCTTCGTAGGTGACCCTTGCCAGGTCCTTGCCTCGCAAGAATTCCATCACGAGATAAGGTTGGCCGTCGTCCGTGCGACCGAAGTCGAAGACACTGACCGAGTTGGGATGATTGAGCTGACTGGCCGCGCGCGCCTCCGTCAAGAATCGAACCGCCGCGTTCTCGTCCGCCAACAAGTGAGGGTGGATGATCTTGACGGCGACCGTTCGCCCGAGAACGCTTTGCTCGGCGCGGTAGACGCGCCCCATCCCGCCCACGCTGATCAGATCGAGAATATGGTGTCCGCCAGGCAGCGTGCGCCCGACGAACTTGTCGTCTGTCGAGCTGCCCATGGTTCCGATCGGGAAGCCGCAAGCTGGACAATACTGGTGTTCCGAAGAGCAGGCCGCGGAGCAATGCGGACAGGTTCTTGATGCGGTGGGCGTGGTGTCCATGCGAGGGGGAGCGAGGTTACCTCAAAAGGTCGGAGGGCAGGGTTTCACTTCATGAAGTCCGAGGTCAAGCGAGCACGTGACGCGACAATCGCGCTCGCGCGGTCGGCCGCGACGCCGAAGCGTGCCTACCGTGCAATTTAGCGAGATTGCTGGCGAAATGGCAGGAAAATCGGGCATGGAGTGCGCACGATCATCGAGCGCGGCTCTGGTTTTCGAGTGCCGCATGCGAGCAGGCTAAGCTACCCTGAATTCATGACAGAGCCGAGGGTTCGCCTGGGTGATTTGTTGGTGCAAGCGCAGATCATCACGCCAGAGCAATTGGAACAGGTGCTCGAGCTGCAGAAGTCCGATCGAAGGCGGCTCGGCACGCTCCTGATCGAACAGGGATTGGTCACCGAGACACAGGTGACACAGATCCTGAGCCAGCAACTCAGCATACCCTGGGTCTCGCTCTACCATACCGATTTCTCCAGGCAATTGTTGAACCACGTCCCGCGCGAGCTTGCTGAAAGGCTGTGCCTGATCCCCATCTTCATGCGACGTGTGCGCGGCTATGGTGACGTGCTCTACGTAGCCATGGACGATCCCACCAACGAGGCGGCGCGACAAGAGGTCGAGAAATGGTCCGGGCTGCCGGTGCGCACGATGATTGCGCCCCCGTCGCACATCGTGGGTGCGATACGCGCCTACTATGGGCCGACCGAACCCCCCGGACAGCACAGCTCGTTGCCCCCCGAGCTTTTTAGCTCGCTGCCTCCCGCTGCACCCAGCGTGGCACCCGCCAGTTCTGCAGGGGCCGGTCAGGTCGACTCGGTGCGGGCCGACCTCGGCGAGGGCCCGGAATCCGGCGCTGCCCCGGCGGACGACGCACCCCCAGAAAGCGGTCCTGTGATCGAGGCGCGCGAAGTATCGATGCCACCCCCGCGGCGCCCCTCCGGTGCCCGCATGGTCACGCTTACACTGCTCGATGGCACCAAGGTGAACCTGCCCGCCTCGCGCGCACCCAAACGCGGAGCTGCTGGTCAAGCCGGCGAGGAAGGCCTGACCGCTCGCGACATGGTGGCCGCGCTGCGCGCCGTCGCACACGGTGCCGACGCCTCCGAGATACTGGGCGACAACGTCAATTGGCAAGGCATGTTTGCCACTCTGCTTTCGCTGCTCTTGCGCAAGCACCTGATCGCCGACTGGGAATTCGTCGAGGAGTTCCGAAAGCTCTAGGTGGCGGGCGCGCGAGCGGCGCGGCTCGAGAACGTCGAGAAGTCGGCCGATCCTGCGCCGGCGCCGTGTGCAGCAGCAGCGCGTGATCGTGATATAGGAACGGTCTTGTCGTGCACGTTTGAGATTGGCAAAGGAAAGCAACGTCGAGCTGCCGCGAGCGCGTGTCTATGCACCTTCCTGTGTTGGGCAACGTCGGCTACAGCGCAGGAGCTGGACTGGCACGCACCGGACGGGTGTCCGGACGCCGACTCGGCCGCAGCTGCGATCCAGCAGCTCATCGGTCCCGAGCCGCAACGCCTCGCACCGGTCAGCGTGACGCTCCAGAGCCAGGGTTCCGCTCAGTGGCGCGCCATCGTGCGAGTTCGCGGTGCCGAGCGCATCCTGGAAGGGCCGACGTGTCGCGCGGTCGGTGATGCAGCGATTGTGCTCGTTGCCATGGCGATTGACGCCGGTGCACTCGGCGAGTCGAGCACGAACTCGGGTCGCGGTGCAGCGCTGGAAGTGCCGCCAGAAGCTGCGGAGGTCACCTCGACACCATCTCGTGCTGGTGGGGATGTGGGGGGGCGGCGCAACGAGGCTCCAGCCATTGCTCCTGCGACCGCTGACAAGCCGTCTCGACGACGGTCCGCAACCTCGGAAGCAAGGGGAACCCCGACCGCCTCAGAAGCTTTGGGCTGGGGGGGATCTCTGGGTGTTTTGGGCGAGTATGGGATGCTCCCCGCTCCGGCCCTGGGCGGTGTCGCGCGTGTCAGGGCCGGCCTGCCGCGTGAATTCGTCGAACTGGCGCTACTGGGTCTATTACCGAGAGCTGCGACGCTCGATGCGGATCGAACCCGCGGCGCGGAGCTGTACTGGCTCGGCGTGCAGCTCGATGGCTGCACCCTGGCCCCCGGGGATTGGTTCGCGTGTCTGGGCGTCGAAGGCGGCCAGATGGCGGGAACTGGCTTCGGGGTCCGTCACCCCAATTATGGCTCGGGACTGTGGCTAGCTCCTGGCGCCCAGGCCGTGCTCAGGTGGCAAGTAGCGCGGGACGTGCACTTCGAGGTGGCCGTGGGCGGCTTCGTCGCGCTGCTGCGACCGTCTTTTTCGCTCGATGGCGCGGACGTTGTTCACCAGCCTCGCCCTATTTCTGCGAGACTGGAACTCGGAATCGGCTGGAAGCCATGACGGAACTGGCAAGTCCGGCCACAGCACAGGGGAACTACTCCGCTTTTGAAGGCGTTGACCGAGTGAATTCACCCAATGCTTGGCCGGCACCCGCACAGGTCGATCCGGCGCTTTCGGCTCTGACTGCCCCGACTCGGGAGCGGGCGCTGCTCACGTTCGACGCGCTGTACGAGGGCGAGTTCGCATTCGCCTGGAGGAATCTGCGACGCCTTGGTGTACCGGAAGGCCAGCTTCGGGACGCCGCGCAGGACGTGTTTTTGGTGGTCCACCGGCGGCTGCACGAATTCGAGGGGCGAGGCACCGTACGCTCGTGGCTCTACTCGATCGTAGTCAGAGTGGCTGCGCAGTATCGCCGTACCCATCGACGCAAACACCTGGGAGCCGTCGAAGACGCGCATCTACTCGTCGACTCGAAACGCCTCGGTCCGGAGCAGGACGCCCAACAGAACGAGAGCTTGCGTCTGCTCCTGGAGTTGCTGCACGAACTCGACCCGGGAAAACGCGAAGCGTTCGTGCTGGCAGAGCTGGAGGGCATGACCGCACCCGAGATTGCGACCGCCCTCGGCGTCAAACTGAATACGGTGTATTCCCGCCTGCGCGCGGCACGAAGCGAGCTGCGACAAGCACTTCGACAACGCCAGACCGGCAAAGGAGAACCAGGATGACACGCGCGTCGGACGAACTCGCCGCCCTGTGTCTCGAGGCCCGCCAGCACGAGGACCCCAGCGAACAAGACCAACGGTTCGTGCAGGCGAAACTGAACGCTCGGCTAGCTGCCGGCGCCGGCCTCGCCGCCGGTGCCGGAGTTGCAGCTCTGAAAGGTGGCACGAGCAGCGCAGGTCATACGCTCGGCGGGGCCCTGTCTTCGCTCGGTCCTGCGGTGGTGCCGGGGGCAGCCAAAGCATGGGCAGGTTCGGCTATCGCCGCGTGGATTGGTGGTGCTGTTTCGCTGAGTGCAGTCGCAGCCCTGGCAATACACGCGGCTACGTCCGCGTCACCGGTTCAGCCTCTCCCGGGGCCGCCCCCCACGGGCGTTTCGCAGCGAGCACGTCCGCGGACAATCGAGCAGCGCCCCCGCCTTCCGCCTGGAGCGACGGCGGCGCTTTCCACGGCATCCGCCGCCCTCGCGGCATCCGCGCCGGCTGCGAGGCGCGAGCATTCCCAGACGCATAGCCCTTCGCTACCGGACGAGCGGCGCCGTCCGGCCAGTCCCGAGGGGGGCGTCGCGTCCCATGTCCCTCAGGTCGGCCTCCAACAAGAAGCCCACGCCCTCGCCGAAGTGCAACGGGCGCTGCGAGATGGCCGCAGCGCCGAAGCGCTCGTTTTGCTGGACCAACAGGATCGAGCGTTTCACGAGGGGCGGCTCGGAGAGGAACGCCTGGCTGCTCGGGCCTTGGCCCTGTGCAACTCCGGGAATACCGGAAACGCGCGTCGGCTGGCCGAGCGCTTCGTCCGTGAGCACAAGCAGTCTCCTCTAGCGGAGCGTGTACGACGCAGTTGCTTGGTCCCCGCTGCGCCTCAACGCCCCACTGCCCCAAGTCGACCGTGACGCGATCGTGCAAGGCCCACGCGCTCACTTGCACGGTGGCCTTCGTTCTCGGGTGCACCACGGGGCCCATCTCGTTGGGTGATGACGCACTCCCCACATGTGACCCTTCCCGGTGCGGCGCCGAGCCCGTCCCACCGGAGATGTGCTCCAGCGGCGATGTGGCGCGCTACGTGTGCGAACTCGACGAAGCAGAGCATTGCGCCTGGGTGGCTCGTTGTCCGAAAGTAGCGTGTTCCGCCATGGACTGCGGCCCCGCGCCGGCCGAACCTCCCATGTGTTCGGGTGCCACATCGGGGGCGGCCTGGGCTTGCGAGACGGACTCTCGGCAGCCCTGCGCCTGGTCTCCATTATGTCCACAAGACGAGCGTCAATGCGACGCCAGCGAATGCGGTGACGCTCCGAACAATACCGTCGACTGCGAGGTGTTGGGCATGGAAGGAAGCAGTTGTCTGCGGGACGCGGAGGGAGCGTGCCAGTGGACCCCCGTCGCGTGTCGTTACGGCAACTAACCTAGCCCCGGATACTTCACCCCCTGGTCGGTGAAGTGCTCGGGTCTCGCCAATCCCCACCCTGCGTTGGTGAAATATCCAGGCTAGCAGTCCCGAAAAGCACGTCCTCGTGCGACGCAGCGTGACGGATTCGCTGTTGTCGGCCACTGCATGGCTGGAGCACTGATGCATCGACGTACTGTTCTACAGAGTCTCGGCGCCTGCCTGGCGGGCGCGGGAACCTCCATGTTGAGCGCCAGCCGAAGCGTGCGCAAAGCCTTCGGAGCCGCACCACCCACGATAGCCAGCGTCCCGGAGGATGCCAGGGTCGGCAGCGTGCTCGAAATATTCCTGTGCGGCGGAGTGAGCCAATACGAGTCCTTCTATTGCGTCCCGGAGCACGGTCGGGCGGATGATACCCATTGGCACTTGTTCGAGCAGAGCGCTGCTCTGGAGCAGGCCCTACAAGCGTGCGCGATCACCGAGCCGGCGCTGGAGCCATTCGCAGAGGACGATCTGGGTCAACTCGTCCACCTGGGCCCATTCGCGATGCCGTTGCGACGCCGGTCGGACCTGATCCAGCGACTCCGCATTTGCGTGACTCGTCACGATCTGGCTCCCCACGAAGCGGCAATCCCCTTGGCGCTCAGTGGCAGAACGCTGGGCAATCCAGCCGTCGCGGGCTTGGGAGCCCACGTCCAGCGCTACTTCTCCGAGACTGGCGGGGAGCCAGCGGGGCCGCTTGCCTTCGTCCTGTTGAGCTCGAGCTTGAACAGCGTCTTCATCGACAACCTGCGAGCATTGACGGCCACTGGGCTACATCCTCCGCAGGCCCGTCCGCTCGGTCTGCAGGTGGATGGCGCCGAGCAATTCACCACTCAGCTGCAGCGACCGGGAGTGGGTGAGCAGCGAGCGGCGGTCGATAGCCTACTCGCCACGTACCTGGACGAGTATGCTCGCCAACTCACCTGGCCCGCTAGCGGCGATCTGTTGAGGGCGCCCCGCTTCGCCGACTTCCGAGCCGCAACAGCGGCGATGTCGAACGCGACCGCGCTGAGTGAAAGCCTTGGCGCCACCTGGTTTGCCGGCCGCTCCGGTGCGAGCTGCGGTGAGGAGGTGCCTGTGGACAGCGTCAGCATGCAGCTCGACTTGGCGGCGCACCTGCTCACGCACCCGAGCCAACCGGCTCGTTACGTGTGCGTCGTCGATGGCGGGTTCGTGCCCAACTCCAATGGGGGCGGCGCTTACGATAGTCACAGCGACAATATCTGGATCCAGTCGCGGAATCTCACCCACACTCTGCAATGCCTCGTCGACAACATCCGACGACCCGACGAAGACGCGCCGCACAAGATCGATCTCGACCGTACGCTAATCGTGTTCACCACGGAGTTCGGGCGCACCCCGTACGCGGAAGGAGAATCGGGACGCAACCACTGGCCTTACGGCTACGCCCAGGCCCTGCTCGGCGGTCCGATCCAGTCCCCGGCAGTCAGTGGTGGCTGCGCACCGGACGCGCGCGCGCTCAACGCCGATGCACCACAGCATAGCCGGATCGCCGCACTGCTCGCCCTCGGCATCTGGCCTTTTTCACCGGAGGGTTTCAGCGTTGCGGACGTTCCCGGCGTCACCAATGAGGAAGCCGCAGCCGCCCAGGTGCTGTCCACCCAGCTGGGGATCGGGTGAATTTCCCCGCTTCTTTCGCCGGCACTCGTGCCCTGGCGGGTAGGCGTGCACTCGCGTGGGCACTGTGCTCGAGCGCGACGTTCGGCTGTGCCGAAGCGTCGCCGGGTTCTCCCTCCGCTAGCGCCACCGTCGAGCCGACTACGCCGCCCCCGCCACCCGCGTTGGGTGGCGGCTGCCAAGCGACCGACCAAACGTTCGCTCGGCGTGCCATCCTCGCGCTGCTCGGGCGCCATCCGTCAGGTCAGGGCGAAGTGGAGGCCATCGAGCAGGCGATCCAAGAAATTCGCCGAGTGGACGACACGCAGAGCGACCCGCTGTCGGCACGCCGTACGGTCGCGCGAGCCCTCATGCAAGACGAGGGGTATTTCGAACGTTGGAGCGATTTCTTCATGGATGCACTCAAGGTGGCTCGTACCGGCACCAAATCATTGGAGACCTGCTACGGCAGTCCACGCGCGGAGGCGTACGATGCAGGCGCCCTTGCGCGCTACGTGCGCGACCACGATGCCAGCGCCAATGAACCACCTGGCGGCGAATTCACCATGAACGAGCTACTGCGATCAGCACTTGCGCTCGATGACCTTTCGGTCCTGTATCGCAGCCATCTGTTCGCAATGATGAGCCGACACATCAATGGCAACGCAAGCCCGGACGAGCTGGAGTTGGCCCGGCGCAACGACTACGGTGCTGGCTTCGAGGCTGCCTACACCAGCCGCAACCTGACCTGTTTGGGCTGCCACAACAGCCAGTTCTCCGTTACCCAGAGCAGTGACCCGGAGCTGAATCGCTTCTGGCCTGTGCCGGGGCTATTCGAACAGTCCCTGTTCGGCAGCTCGACAGGAGTTCTTCCGCAGGCTGAGGGCGACCCGCCCGGCAGCGACCTGTTGCGCACGCGTTCCATGTTCAGGGTGAATGGCGTGGTCGATGAAGCGGGCACTGCTCCTTATGGTTGGGATGGCGCCCGCTGTGGACGCTTTCGAATTCCCGAGAGCGACGACCCGCTTGTGGTAGACACCTACTTTGGGAGTGTTCGTGGGCTCCGTGCCAGCGTCTGGGACCTGGAACGTTCGCTGCACCGGGGCGTCGATGCACTGGCGGCCCACGGTCTGCAACCGGCAAGCGACACAAGCATCTCCGATCCCGATACGGCGTTCGCCTACCTCGTGGCCCTCACGATCGTAGAAGAGGTTTGGGTCGAAACCGTCGGTAGCGGGTTGACCATCGCGCACCACTTCCCACGCACTCAAGATCAACGGGACCTCCTGGCCCGGTTGACCAATCGATTCGTGGCGAGCCACTTTTCGCTGAAGACGTTGCTCAGCGACATCGTGAGCGAGCCCGCCTTCAACCTGCCACCACCCAGCACCGACTGCCTCGCAACACCCTATTCTTTGCCGCGTCTCTTCAATCCGTGGAGCGATGCCGAGCAAGATGCGAGCAGGCGGGGCAACAGCAGTGCGGATACCATCTTCCCGATTTCCCCGCGACCCTTGCGCAAGTCTCTGCATCGCGCCCTCGGATGGCCCGCGTACCCAGAATATCCCGCCCAGGGCTCGAACGAAGAGGCGCTGCAGTTGGCCTTGGGCTTCGCGCTGCGTGACGCCGAGCCGGGACAGCGCGGGCTGGATTTTCAAGGCCGCCTTGCGTGGGAGGCGGCTTACGGCGCGTGTGCGCCACAAGCTGCCGACGACTTCATCGCACAGCTGGCCGAGCGAGCGCTCACGCCACCCCGCAGAACGGTGCTGGCCGCGCTCGCTGCACTGAAAGATCGCCTGGTCGGTATGCCGACTGTCTTCGCCAGCGAACGCCCGAAGTTGGAGGCACTCCTGGGCACGAGTCTGGATAGCCCGGCACCGGATGATGTGGAAGCCAAGCTGCGCAGCGTGTGCGGAGTGCTGATCGCTTCCCCGCAGTTTCAGTTGGGGGGGCTCGAAGCTCCCGATGCGCGCGGTGTGCCCACTCTCGCACCCGCCGCCGCCTCGGTCCCGGCAAGCTGCCGGCGACTCGAAGGCCTGCTCGTCGAGGTCGGTGCTTCTCATGAACTGAGTTGTTCGGGCGAGTGAGCCCACCGCCCGCCCGGCACCGGACATTGCCGGTATCACATGCATTGACAGCACGTCGTGGGAGCGAAAGCCTATGAAAGCCTGCCGGCGAGCTGGTCGCCATGCATGTGCTGTCGGGCTTGGCTTATTTTCAGCGCTCGTCGCCGCCGGCCATTCACCGTCATCGAGCCTTCAGAGCCGCCTTCTGTGTTGGCGCACCCACTCGGAGAGCTCCTTTGCTCGGGGCGCACGCTCGGCTTCGATCTGGCCGGCCTGGGCGTGGGCGAACAGGGCAGCGGCGGAGACCATGTCGCCAAGTCGTTCGGGTGGGATGGGCTCGGGTTCCAGCAGCAGCATCAGAGAGGTGGGTACGAAGGAGGTGTCGAAGCTGCCGGTGACGAAGGCGTCGTTTTGCAGTACCCTGCGCAGGAAATCGAGATTGGTTCGAGGGCCTTCGATCGAGGTCTCGGCGAGGGCTCGGCGCATGCGGCGCGCGCACTGCTCGCGATCGGCTCCCCAGGTGAGTAGCTTGGCGATCATGGGGTCGTAGTAGCCGCTCACGTTGTCACCTGTCTGTGCACCTTCGTCCGTCCGAGTGCCGGGGCCCTGGGGCAGGGTCATCTGTTCGATGCGGCCTGGACTCGGTAGGAAGTCGTGCGCGGGGTCCTCCGCGTATAGCCTGCACTCCATCGCATGGCCGCGCCTGTTGATATCGGACTGGGAGAGGCCCAACTCTTCCCCTTGTGCGACCCGCAGCATTGCCGCGACCAGGTCGATACCGGTCGTGAGTTCGGTGACGCCGTGCTCCACCTGCAGTCGTGTGTTCATCTCGAGAAAATAGAATTGTCCGTCTTCGTCGAGCAGATATTCGAAGGTCCCGGTAGAGTAATAGCCGAGGGCCCGCGCCCCGGACACGCTGACTTCGCCCATTGCCCTGGCCAGCTCTGGATTCAGTATCGGGCAGGGGGCTTCCTCGATGATCTTCTGGTGACGACGCTGAATCGAGCAATCGCGTTCGAACAAGTGGACCACGTTGCCGTGCTGATCGCCCAGCACCTGCACCTCCACGTGCCTCGGGCGCAGTAGACACTTTTCGATGTACATCGTTCCGTCCGAAAAGGCCCGCTCGGCTTCCTGCGTTGCATTCGCGAACTCGCTGTCGAGCTCGACTTCGGACTCGAGGCGGCGCATGCCTTTGCCGCCGCCTCCTCCGGAGGGCTTGAGCATGATCGGGTAGCCCACCTTCCTGGCGCTCGCCTTGGCCTGTTCGAGCGTGTGGGCCAGGCCGCCCGGA
Organism: uncultured delta proteobacterium; assembly: GCA_963809955.1. Classification (GTDB taxonomy): domain Bacteria; phylum Myxococcota_A; class Polyangia; order Polyangiales; family Polyangiaceae; genus JAICQQ01. Next base: position 126,469 of record CAWELQ010000017.1, on the reverse strand, counting down.
ATGACTGGAACGCCTGCCGCCTGCATCCGCTGCCGAGCGCTGATCTTCTGCCCCATGGCCCGGATGGCTTGGGCAGGTGGACCAATGAAATTGAGGCCGCGCCTGGCACAAGCTTCCGCGAAGTCCGCGTTCTCGGAGAGGAAACCGTAGCCCGGGTGGACGGCGTCGCAGCCGGCGCGTTCCGCGACTCGAAGAATACGCTCCTGATCCAGGTAGCTCTGCTGAGCGGGCGCGGGCCCCACTGGATAGGCCTCGTCAGCCATCCTGACGTGATGCGCCAGCTGATCGGCTTCGCTGTAGATGGCGACCGCACTGATTTCGGCCTCCGCAAGCGCCCGCGCAATTCGAACCGCGATTTCGCCACGGTTGGCGATCAGAACCTTTCTCAAGGGAGCATCCTCTCGTGATCGTCCTTTTTTGTTCCCGACGAGCCTAACATGCGAGCAGGGGGCGCGCGGGTCATGGGTGTCGGCCCGCGGGCGTGCCAGCCCCGGGAGCGCGCAATGCTCGCGCCTTCGGGCCAGTTTGGCGGCTTTCGGCGGTCGCTTGCAGAAAGTGTGGGGCGAGTCGGGCGCCGCTTCGAGACTCTTGGTATACCGCGGCGACCGTGAGCGGAGGGACCCCTGTCATTGGAGTTGCGGAACTACATCGGCGCCTGAAAAGCGCGGTGTACGCGGCGTGCGGCCCGGAATGGGTGGAGGGCGAGCTCGCCAGTTTGAAGCGTGCCCCTAGTGGTCATGCGTACTTCCAGCTCAAGGACGAGCGAGAAGACGCGGTCGTCGACTGCGTCATGTACAAGTTCTATGCGGCACGCGCGCGGCGCTTCCTGTTGGATGGGGCCCGCGTGCAGCTCTCGGGGCGCGCCACGGTGTATGCCCCGCGCGGACGGCTGCAGTTCGTGGCCGAGGCGCTTCGCCCTGCGGGGCGCGGAGCCTTGCTGGAAGCGCTCGAACGACTCAAGAAGAAGCTGCATGCCGAAGGGCTGTTCGATCCCGAGCGCAAACGACCTTTGCCGCTCGAGCCACGCGTCGTGGGGGTTGTGACCAGCCGTTCCGGAGCCGCGTTCCATGACATCAAAACGGTCGCCTTTCGGCGAGCGAACCTGACGCTGGTGCTGTCCAAAGCCCTGGTACAGGGGGATGAGGCGGCAAAAAGCCTGGTGTTTGCGCTCGACAAGCTGGAACGTTATCCGGGCTTGGACGTGGTCATCATTGGTCGTGGTGGCGGCTCGGCCGAGGACTTGATGGCGTTCAATGACGAGCGCGTCGTGCGCAGAGTGGCCGCCATGCGCGTTCCGGTGGTCAGCGCGGTCGGACACGAGGTGGACGTATCGCTCACCGACTTCGCTGCGGACGTGCGCGCCGCCACGCCCTCGCAAGCGGCTGAGCTGGTCGTCCCCGACAAGCTTTCCCGAGCACGCGTTCTGCAAGATCAAACGCGCCACCTCTCTCGAGCGATGCACGCGCGCCTGCTCGAGGCCCATGCCGTGGTCGACAGGCTCGTCAATCGCATGGGCGACCCACGGTTTTATCTGGCGGAACGTCAGCAAGAGCTGGACGAGTTGAGCGTGGGGCTGGAGCGCAGCATGAGGCGAGCGCTGCAAGCAAGGCGGCAGCGTTTCGAGCGACTCGAGCGGCGTGTGCTCATGCAGCATCCGCGCGCGGTGTTGTCGAACGCGCGCTCGGCTCTCGCGCTCTTGGGCGCGAGGCTGACCGGCTCGATTCGCGCGCGCTTGGTCCAATCGCGTGGGCTCTTGAACGAACAGAGCACGCGCATGCACGCTCTGTCGCCGCTCGCGGTGCTCAGCCGAGGTTACGCCATCGTAACGCGCCTGGATCATTCCGTCGTAAGCGATTCAAAGTCGGTTGCCACCGGTGAACGCCTGCATTTGCGGCTTCACCGTGGTCAACTGCTGACCGAAGTGATAGACAGCGAAGGGCGGATCGAAGGGAACGAATCATGAGTCGCTTCATCCTAATCGGGCACCCGGTTGGACACTCGCTCTCGCCAGCGATTCACGAGGCGGCGTATCGGTGCCTCGGGGTGACGCACCGGTACGAGGTCGTCGATGCTCCCGACGAAAATGCCGTGCGCACTCAAATCGAGGCCCTTCGTCAAGGGGACATTTCGGGGGCGAACGTCACCGTGCCGCACAAGCGCTTGGCTCTGAGCCTGGCCGACGAGGTCGACCCTTCTGCCGAGAAGGTGGGGGCAGCCAACGTGCTCGCCCGAGACACGAGCGGGGCTATCGTGGCCTACAACACGGACGCACTGGGTCTGGCGCGCGTGCTCGAGCGCCTGGCTCCCGGCAGTCGGTGCGCTTCGGTCATCGGCAGCGGGGGTGCCGCCCTGGCCTGTGTGGTCGCTTGCGAGCAGCTGGGGATCAACGAGGTGCTGGTGACTGCACGGCGCTGGACGTACTCGGTCGATCCCGAAGCGTGGCCACACGCCGATGAGTTCCGGCGTCTGGGCGCGCTACCCGGCCTGTGGCTGGAGGCCTCGGCGGCTACCCGCAAGGCGATCGCCCAGAGCGATCTGGTGCTACAGGCCACCAGCGCGGGCATGCAGGGGGCCGAGCCGGGGGATTCGTTGACCGAGCACCTGCCGTGGTCCGAGTTCCGCCCGGCAACTCGCCTCTACGACCTGGTTTACAACCCGTCTATGACGCCGTTTCTGAAGCGCGCGCGCGCCCATGGCCTGGTTGCCGAGGGCGGCCTCAGCATGCTGGTGGCGCAAGCTCAGCTGGCCCTTCAGATCTGGTTGGGACAGCTCCCGCCCGCGGAGCCTTTGATGGCCGCTGCCGAGGGTGCGCTCGAGGGCCACGCGTGAAAGCCAGAGAGCGTAGCTACTGGCAGGGTCTGCACGACGGTCCATGGCCGGCTCTGAGCGTCCAGGGTCAGCTGGAGCGAGCAGAGGTCGAGTGGTTGCATACCAATGGAGCGGGTGCTTACTCGATGAGCACCGTGGCTCTGATGCACACGCGGCGCAATCATGGGCTTCTGGTCGCGGCCTTGAAGCCCCCCATTGAACGCTACGTGATTCTGAGCCACGCCGAGAGCACCTTGCGCGTGGCTGGGCGGTCCTATCGACTGGCAACGCATCAGTTTCCGGAAATCGCTCCGACGCCTGGCTATCGGTTCATCGAGAGTTTCGCGATGGATCCGCTGCCCCGCTGGGTATGCAGGCTGGGCAAAGGCACCCTCGAGCGAACCATCAGCTTGGCGCGTGGGGAGAACGCGGTCGTGCTAGCCTATACCTGGTCCGCGAAGTTGCCCGCGCAATTGACCGTCCGACCTCTCATGCCGCTCAGGCCTGCCGACGAGCTGATGAAGGAACATGGGGGAATGATGCAGACCGTGACGCTCAGGCCCGGGGAGGTGGAGGTAAGGCCGGTGGCGAGCCTGCCAGCGCTGAATTTCAGTCACGGGGGCGTGTTCATGGGCTCGCCGGACTGGTGGCGTCGCTTCGAGTACCTCGAAGACAGAAAGCGGCACAACGACTTCCAGGAAGACATGTGGTCTCCAGGCAGCTTCGAGATCACGTTGGAGTCGAACCAGACCCAGTACATCGTGATGAGCGTCGGCGCATTGCCGTCCGTCTCCGCCCCCGACCTGGTCATGGAGGCCGCGGAACACGCGCTCTCACAAGATCCAGGGCCGAGCCGTTCTGGGTATGTGCGTTCCCTGACCGTGGCGGCGGAGCAGTTCAGGGCACGGCACGAGGCGTCGGAAGTGGTCATGGCGGGCTATCCATGGCTGGACGTATGGGCCCGCGATTGCGCCATCGCCATACCGGGAATCTATCTGTGTCGTGGTCGTCTGGAGGGCGCGAAACGCTGCGTGCGTACGCTCATCAAACACTTGCACAGCGGAATGTTGCCGCAGACTCTGGAGTTCGGCGGTACCAGTCGGCACGGGCTGGCGCCGGACGCGACGCTGTGGCTCTTCGAAGTGGCGCGTGAGCTCACCGCTTACCTCGACCCCGACGATCCGTTCATCGCGCGCGAGCTGCTGCCTGCGCTCAGGCGAGTGTTCGTGCGCGTGCGCGCCGCGCGCAAGCGCTGGGTGTGGCTCACCGACGACGGCCTTGTCGAAAACGGAGAGGAAGGAGCCGCGCTCACCTGGATGAACGCACGCGTCGGCAGTCGGCTCTTCACCCCGCGGCGCGGTCTGGCAGTCGAGTTACAAGCGCTCTGGACACGGGGTTGCGAGACTCTCGCCACGCTGGCGCGTCGCGCAGGTGATCGAACGACCGCGCTAGCCGCCAGCGAAGCCCGTGAGCGGGCGGTTCGCGCATTCAAAGCCCGTTTTTGGTGCAACGAGACCCAGTACCCCTTCGATTGTGTGAGCGCGAGCCCCGAAGGAGGGGATGCCTGGGCCGACCCGGCAATCCGACCCAATGCGTTGATTGCCCTGGCGGTGGACCCTTCACTGTTCGAACCCGATCAACAGAAATCCATCGTTCGTCGCTGCAAGCGGGAACTGCTGACGCCGCGCGGTATTCGCAGCCTGAGCCCTTTCCACCCGGACTACGTCGGACACTTCGCCGGGGATCCGGAAGAGCGCGTGAGCGCTTTCCACCAGGGAACGGTATGGCCCTATCTGCTCGGCTTCTACACACGCGCCACACTGGCGGCGGAAGGCAAGAGCCCGGAGCTGGTGGAGCAGCTGCGCAAATTGATCGAGGGCGCGGCGAGCGAAGGCATCGTGCTGGGGCAGGTCGCGCAGGTCGCGGACGCCGACTCGCCCAATCGACCGCGTGGTTGTCCTGCCCAGGCCTTCAGTGTGGCCGAGCTATTGCGCTGCCTGCTGGTGGATCTGGCCCCGGGGCAAGCCGTGTCCCGAGGCGACAGCGAGCTCGAACTGGTCACCGCACAGGACTGAGCACACTCCTGGACCGGCTGCGAGAGCAGTGCAAAACTCGGGCTGATGTCCTCGCGAGACCTCGCAGCTCTCGGTTACCGCCGCATCGTCATTTTGCTGGTTGCGCTCATCATCGTGCCGACGGTGCTGCTGTTGACGCTGGGTGCGGTGCTGATGTTCTTGGGGCAGGGCAACTTGAATCTGGTCATGGGGATCCTGGTGCTCGCTCTGAGCGGCGCGGTGGTCACCGGCGTGATTCTGGTCTGGGTCTTCGTCCGGCGCGAAGCCAATCTCTCGCGTCTACAGAGCGATTTCGTCTCCAAGGTATCGCACGAGCTCAGGACTCCGCTCACCTCCATTCGCCTGTTCACCGAGACGTTGGCCTTGCGCCGGGGAGACGAGCTTGCGGACCAGCAATGCATCATGGCCCTGGAACAAGAAAGCGCGCGGCTGGAAGGGCTGATCGATCGTCTGCTCGACTGGGGCCGGATGGAAAGCGGGCGCCGAGAGTTTCATATGCGCGTGACGGACGTCAGGTCCGTGCTCGAATCGGCGCTTGCGGCCTTCGAACCGACGATCGAGCGTCACCAGGCGCAAGTCGATGTCTCGCTGCCTCCTGCGAACCTGGTCATTCGGGCCGACCGGCACGCCATGGAGGATGCCTTGTTGAATCTGCTCTCCAACGCCGTGAAATATGGCGGTGATCCGCCGAAGATTCGCGTGCGCGCCGAGCGGCTGGGGGGAGAGGTCCGCATCGTCGTCGACGACAACGGTAAGGGCATTCCGGCGGGCGAGCACAAGCGTATCTTTCAGAAATTCTACCGCGTCGACGACCGTCTCTCCCGTGAGCGCGAGGGGTCCGGCCTGGGCCTCGCGATCGTCAAACACGTGATGAAGGCGCATCGCGGCCATGTCGAGCTCGAAAGCAGCGGCCAGCACGGCAGCAGCTTCCGCTTGGTGCTGCCTGCCCACGGGGTCGAACGATGATGTCGCCGGAGGCCGGCGTGCAAGGTTCTGTCAAACGACGCATCTTGATCGTCGAGGACGACCACAGCATCGCGCTCGGACTCAAGCTCAACCTAGAGGCCGAAGGCTATTATGTGGTGGTGGCCGACGACGGAGATCGCGGCCTCGACTTGGCTCGAGAAAGCGAATTCGACCTGATTATCTTGGACGTGATGCTACCCAAGATGAACGGATTCGAGGTCGTTCGAGTATTGCGCGAGGCGGGGGAAACCGTGCCGGTGATCATGCTGAGTGCCCGGGGTGCCGAGTCGGACAAGGTCATGGGGCTCGAACTCGGCGCGGAGGACTACATTACCAAGCCGTTCGGCCTTGCGGAGTTGCTGGCGCGCGTCAAGGCCGTGCTGCGTCGCAATCACATCACGCGCGCCCGGGTGGATGCGGTGGTCGAGGCGGGCCAGCTGGTCATCAACTCGAACACCCGCCAGGTGACCCGCGAGGGAGAGCCCGTGGTTCTCACCGCCACCGAGTTCGACATCCTGTGGTGCCTGGTGGAAGGCCAGGGGCAGGTGCTCTCTCGCGAGCAAATTCTGTCGCGAGTTTGGGGCCCCGGGCACCGCGGAACGCTCAGAACCATCGATAACTTCCTGCTCCAGCTCAGGAACAAGCTCGAAAGCGATCCCGCGCTGCCCAACCATCTTCTGACGGTGCGGGGGGTGGGCTACCGCTTCCAACGCTGACTTTTGTGCTAAGAGCCTGTCTCGCGGCCAAAACCGGCCGCTCCCCTCAGCCTTCGAACAGATCATCGTGGACCAGAACCTGCTGCGCTCATACTTTGCCACCGTATACGAACTGCCCACGGATTCCGGGGTGGTGCGCGCCTCACTCGACGGCGAAATCATCAAGGATCAGGAGGGCCTGCCAGCGCTCTTGCAGCAGGATTTCGCCATCTTGACCGCGTACAATCCGCGGTCCATGTTGCTGCCTCGCCGGGTGAACGACGCACGCCACCAGGTGATGCGTGACCTGTTGATTCTGGGCTGCTATCGCGTCGAGCATTGCGTCGGCTTCGAGGACGAGCCCGAGGGAGTCTGGCGCGAGCCTGCCTGGGTGGTGCACGGAATCGACCGAGAGGAGTCGATCGATTTCGGTCGCACCTTCCGGCAGAACACCATCATATTCTGTCAGAACGCCCGTCCGGAGCTGATTGTGACGGACCCGACCTGCGACGAAATCGGCAAGACCTTTCAGGGCAACTGGCGGGTTAGACAGTAATCTGGGCGCGGGAGCCCCGAGCGCGCTCCGCGCCCAAAGCGCAACAATTGCTTGCCATGGGCCCCCGGGTCGCTAGGGTTCCTTCGCAACCTGCGGGCAATTGTAACTGCTAGGACGGAGTCTTTCGGACCATGCGAAGCCAGTTCGACGACAATGGGCAAGGCCCTGATATTTCCGAGGTCGTGGCGCAAGTCAGCGAAACGTTCAAGAAGAACGCTCGCCGGCTCGGTCCGATCTTGCTGATTGTTTTTGTCATAGCCGTTGGAGCCCTCGGCTTCTATCAGGTGGGCCCGGGCGAGGTGGGTATCGTACGCACCTGGGGTGCCGTGACGGCGCGCACGGATGCCGGCTTGCATTTTCGGATGCCGATCGTGCAGCAGGTGGACGTGGTGAACGTCGAGAACATCCGCCGCATCGAGGTCGGGTTCCGTGGAGACAAGCCGAAGCCCCTCGAGGCTCAGATGTTGACGGGTGACGAAAACATCGTCGAGGCCCAGATGATCGTTCAGTACCGGATCAGCGATCCGGAGAAGTATCTGTTCAGGCTCAAGAACCCCGAAGACACCCTGCACGCGACCGCCGAGGTAGCGCTGCGCAGCGTGGTGGGGCGCACCAAGATCGACGACGTGATCACCACCGGTCGCGGGCGAGTGCAAACCGAGGCGCGGCAATGGATGCAAAAGCTCATGGACGAGTACGAGAGCGGGCTCAGCGTCACCGAGGTGAAGCTGCAGGCCGTGGATCCCCCCGACCAGGTGAAGGAGGCTTTTCACGACGTGGTGCGCGCTCGTGAGGAGCGAGAGCAGCTCATCAACCAGGCGAAGGGCTATCAAGAGGACCTGATTCCCAAAGCCAAGGGTCAGGCTCGGCAGATCGAGCGTGAAGCCGAAGGCTACCGTGAACAACGAGTGCTGCGCGCCAACGGCGACGCGGAGAAGTTCGATACGGTGTTTGCCGAATACTCGAAGGCCGAACAAGTCACGCGGCGGCGCCTCTACCTGGAAACGATGCAGCGCATACTCTCCAACGTCGAAAAGAAGGTGCTCGTCGATCAGGAGGTCGCCAAGCACGCGCTACCCATCTTGCCTCTCGGTCAAGGTCTGGGTCAGATCAAGGGAGGTCAGTAGCCATGGGTCGCGTCGGAATAGTCATCGTTCTCGTGATCGCCCTCTTCGTCGGTCTCGACTCGTTGTTCGTGATTCAGGAGGGCCAGCTTGCCATCGTGACGCAGTTCGGTGAGTACAAGTACAGTGTCGAACAGCCCGGGCTCTACCCCAAGCTGCCGTTTGCCGATCAGGTGCACAAGATGGAGCGGCGCATTCTGGGGAGCGATACTCCGCCGGCGGAGTTCTTGACGAAAGACAAGAAGAAGCTCGTGACGGATCCCATCACACGTTGGCGGATCGTGGATCCACTGATGTTCTACAAGACCGTGCGCGACGAGTCCGGAGCCAAGGCGCGTCTCGACGACATCATCAACAGTGAGCTGCGCGGTGTGCTGGCCAGCCACGATTTCAGCGAGATCATCGGCAACGCGCGTGATCCGCTGATGCAGGACGTGGCGAAAGCCGCGCGCAAGCAAGCCCACCGTTTCGGGGTCGAAATCGTCGATGTCCGCATCAAACGGGCCGACCTGCCTCAAGAAGTGCAGGAAAGCGTGTTCAAGCGCATGCAGGCCGAGCGTTCTCGCATCGCGAAGCGCTACCGAGCTCAAGGCGCCGAGGAGGCGCAGAAGATTCGGGCCGACACCGACAAGGAAAAGGCGATCATTCTGGCCAAGGCTTACGAGCTGGCTCAGAAGACGCGAGGCGAAGGCGATGCCCAGAGCATCAAGGTTTACGCGGACGCATACGGTAAGGATCCCGAATTCTATGCGTTCACGCAGAGCCTGGACGCCTACGAGGCGTCCATCGACAAGGACACCACGGTGGTGCTGTCGACTTCCTCGGACCTGTTCAAGTATATGAACAGCCCCAAGAAGTAACGCCATGCGCCGCTGGGCCGCCGCATTCTTGCTCCTGTTGCCCTTCGGTGTCGTCCCGGTTTTCGTGGGTTGGGTCGCGGACCGTCAGGCCACGCGCATTGGCGCGGGGCTCTCGGCGCTGGGTGAAGCGATGAGCGACGCCGAGCCCCGACACCAAGAGGAAGATCGGGAGGAAGTGGCGCGCTGGCGTGCGCAGCTCGCTGGCAGCTGGGACGAGCTGTCGAGCTCGGAGGGTAGCCTGGGCCCGTCGCCCAAGGCGCCGACGGCCAGGGGCTCGGCTTTGCGGCGTGGCGTGTACGTGACGGCGCAGAAGGTGCTGGCCCTGGCCCGCGCGGGTGCACGGCCTAGTGGGATCCGAGTTGGTCCCCAAGGCTCCCGTCCCGGTGGGCTGATGCTGATTGGGGTCAGCGGATTGGGAGTTGGGCTCCGGGACGGGGACATCCTGATCCAGGCAGCAGGGCAGCCGGCCGTTTCAGAGGAGTCCGTGGTGGCGGCGGTGGTGAAAGCGCGGGGTGCTCGGCGGGCACAGATCAGCGGCCGGGTCTGGCGCGACGGAACCTCGTTCCCGTTGGTGGTCGCGCAGCCCTACGTCGGACCCGGGTGAGCCAGTGGGCAAGGGCTTGACTCCGGCGACAATGCAACTAGGAGCTTGAACCATGGCGCGCACCGTGAATTGCATCAAACTGGGTCGAGAAGCCGAGGGGCTCGAGAAGCCACCCATCAAGGGGCCGATCGGCCAGAAGGTGTTCGACAATGTCTCCAAACAGGCCTGGAGCCAGTGGCTCGAACACTCCAAGATGCTGATCAACGAGTACAGGTTGGACCTCACCAGCGAGCAGGGGCAAAAGATCTGGTTCACCGAGATGGAGAAGTACTTTTGGGGAGAAGGCTCCGCGGCTCCGCCCGATTTCGTCCCCTCCGAAGAAGGGGAAGACAAAGGGGCCTGACGACCGCGCGTGCGGCCGCGCTGCTCTTCGGGCTCACGCTGGTCGTCGGGTGCGCGCCTTCCGCGCGCCAAACGAGCCGCGAAGCGCCACGGATCGGCACCGGGGGAGAGCGAGGCTCCGATTTCGAAGTGCTCGACCCGGGCAAGCCTCCCTTGCAATCCCTGGCGTACCGCCTGAAGCCTGGCGCTCGCAGCAGGTCATTCGTTTCCCAGGAGCTTCGTGTGCTCGAGGCAGGCGCGGAACGTGGGCGGGTCGTGGTCCAGGGGCCGTTGACCGTGAACGTTCTCGGAGCCGGCGAGCTGAACACAATGCTCGACGTTCAGCTCGGGCCGCTTCACCTGGTTCGGCGAGGAGACACACGGACGATTGCGTTGGCAGACGGTGTGCGCTCAGAGGGCGGTGAGCTGCTGCGAGCCCAGCTCAGCATGAACGAGGCCGGTCAGATCATCGAGCACCGCATCGTCGACGAAGAGACGGGCGCGCTCGGCCTTTCGCTGCTCGAGACGCTCTTGAACCTCGACGCGCTGCCTCGAGAGCCGGTGGGCGTCGGCGCGCGTTGGCGCAGCGAGCTCGCTGGTGCGGATGGTGACGGTCGCACGACTTCCGAGCACGAGCTTCTGTGGCTCGGTTCCGGGCAGGCCACCTTTCGCGTCTGGCGCACGCAAGCTACCGACGAAGCCAGACAACCGGCTCGAGGCCTCGGTGAATGGAGCTGGTCGAGCGCGTATTGGCCGCCGACCGGGGTGGATCAGGTGAGCTTCGCTCTGCCCGGCGCAGGGGGCAGAACGCTGCTAGCGGCTTCATTTCGCGTCAGCGAGCTCGCTGAGTGAGCTGACCGCCGACCGATCGAGAAGCGCCAGCAGGAGGATCTGCATGGTGTTTGCCGATCACCCAGGCCCGTGCCGTAGGCGAGCTCACCCCGACGAGCGCTGGCGCGAGCTTCGAGCGTCGCTGCTCGCGTCCACTCCACTGAACTCTGCTCACATCGTCAGTTCGTCGATACGAAGTGCCGAGAGCAGCGACCCTCACTCGGCCGCGACCGGGATCTCGTTGGCGTCGCGCTCCGTTTCGAACAGGCGCTCCTCCAATAGATCCGCCCACGCCGCGAAGTAGGCAATCACGTTTTCGCGACGGTAGTGCGCGAACTGTCGCGTACTCTGGCCCAGGCGCCGCCTGACTTCGGGGTCGGCCAGACGCTCCAGGTAGGCGATATCCAAAAGCTCCAGCCCCGCCAGCACCATCGCTTCCAGCACCGTATCCAAGGGCAGGCCCGTGACTCCACACGCCCCGACGTTATCGGGCGTCCACACCCCTTCGTCTAGAGCAGGGCGATCGCCATAGTCGGGGCGTGGGAATTCGCTGGCTTGGGCTGCCCAGTCTCCCGGGCGCTGGAGAGCGCGCCGCTGAAGCTCCGCAGGCTCGAGCCCGGTGAGAGTTTGCGCCAGGTGCCCGCAGTTGCAATGGGCAAAGCTCGACCAGCGATACTCGACAGCGGCATTGCTCAATCGAGTGGCGGTTTGGCGCAGCGCCGCGACCAATCGTGCATTTGCGCGTGCCATGTGCGTAGTGTAGGTCGGCCCGGAGCGGACGTCACCCCGCTTGCGTGCCCGCACTGGAAGGGCAAGATGCTCTACCTGCCGCGTCCGAGAAGCTTCAAGATGGCGGGAGACGCCACGCGCGGGGTCGTCGGACGAGCTTGGAACATCGGCCTATTGGGTGATTCCCATTTCTAGCGCTCTCCAGGCGGCCAGCGCCGCGAGCTTATGGTCTTTCGCCCACGGTGGTGCCGCGAGCTTGCCCACCCTGCTGGCGTCGAGCGACGACGGCGGCACGAGCTGCATCCTCACGGGACAGGCTGCCAACAGCACGTCGCGATAGAAGCTGCCTTCCGCAGTGTGAATGCGCGGATGCGAGGCGAGCACCTGTTCGAGTTCGCCCACCTCGCCGGGCTTCGCCACCAGCGCGCCCACGCGGACGTGTTCGGTGAACAGCGGCGCGAGCCCTCGTTTCGCGTTTGCGAGCGCCTTCGCCCTCGCGCGTGTTATCCACCTCCGCGCTGCCACGCGAGGCATCTCCGAAGCCAGGTGGAAGCAGAAGCGTTCCGAATCGCCGAGCATCTCGATCCGCTGACGAGCGACGATTTCGGGCTTCGCCAGGGAACCCGCCACGACCACGCACGCGCCCCACCCCGTATGGACGCTGATTCCGATTGCATGCTTCATCTGGGCCTTCTCTCTTCGCGAGGTGTCGCGGTTGCCTCGAGAGTCTGCCTCATGCGTAGCGGCGTGACTACCGCGCAAGCGCCGGGTCGAGTCGCCGGTGCGATCGCGCTTCGGCGCCCCCGAGGTCGCAGCGCAAGCGCCAGGTCGAGTCGCCGGTGCGATGGCGCTTCGGCGCCCCCAAGCTCGAGAAGCGAACGGCAGCCAGCAGTTCGCTTCTCGAGCTCCGCGATCGAATGTAGGCCATGACGTGATCGAGTTGGTCTTTGCGGGCTTCACCTAGGGTGTCACGAAAGCAGTCCTCCATGCGACTGACACTGGCGACCCACCCAGGGCGGGCGAGGAAGCCCGAATGCGAGCCGGCAGGACGAGTGCGATCCGGCATGGGCGAGCGCCACCCGGCAGGACGAGTGCGAGCCGGCAGGACGAGTGCGACCCGGCATGGACGAGCGCCACCCGGCATGGACGACCAGCTTCAGGGGCGCATGCGACTGTCGTGGCAGTTTGAGTCGGATGCGATGTCGGGTTGTTCGTCCCGTTTCACCTACCGCGCCTTGCCGTCTGACGGCGTCGCGTGACCGAGGTCGGAGGCGACACGAGCCGCGGAACCCGCGTTTTCCGAATTCTCGAGGTTTTCGCTCCGTTTCTGGAGGGAGCCGCGGACTGGGTCGCGGCCATGGTTCCCAGCGAGCAGGTCCCGAGTCCAGCAGCGACATTTCGTCGAACCAGCGCCGACTCTCGCTGGACCGCCCACGGCGTGTGGCTGTTCTGCACGTCATGGAGACTCGGGCCTACGGCGCGCGGAGGCCACTCGGCGTCCTGCACCGCGCGTGCGCTCGGGATCGAATCGCCGCTGCCGGAGACCGCGCGTTCGCAGAAGCGGATCATCGAGTCCCACGGCGCCACTGAACGAGCGGTGGGGCACACAGTTGTCGATGCCCACAGGAAACCCGCAACCCACGATCGCTTGCGACGCCACAGCTGCCCCAACTCGCAGGAAACTCGGAGATGCTCTGCGCTGCGCGCCAGCGCGCCTCGGTCCTTCCCGAGCGCGATGCTCTGCGCTCTGCGCCAGCGCGCCCTCTGTCTTCCGGACCGCGATGCTCTGCGGTCCGCGCCAGCGGGCCTCTGTCTTCCCGAGCGCGATGCTCTGCGCTCTGCGCCAGCGCGCCCTCTGTCTTCCCGAGCGCGATGCTCTGCGGTCCGCGCCAGCGCGCCCTCTGTCTTCCCGAGCGCGATGCTCTGCGGTCCGCGCCAGCGCGCCCTCTGTCTTCCCGACCGCGATGCTCTGCGGTCCGCGCCAGCGGGCCTCGGTCTTCCCGAGCGCGATGCTCTGCGCTCCGCGCCAGCGGGCCTCGGTCTTCCCGAGCGCGATGCTCTGCGCTCCGCGCCAGCGCGTGACGGGGGAAGACCTCCGCCCGGCCACCGACCGACCCGCTCGCGATCCCCGCGTGCGGGATTGCCTCATTCGCAATGTCGACCCCATGGCTCCCCGCCTCGGCTCGCGTCCGGTAGGTGGCCGAGAAAGATCCGTGCCGGTCCCGATCTTGGGGTGCGCCGTGGAGGGCGGGGTTTATTGGAGTCGTGAGGGTGCGTTTCCCGTGGCCCGTCACGGATTCTTCACCCGAAAGAGGCATCCGGCAGTGAGCCGAGACGGAGGCTTTCCACGCGTCGACACAAGCAACTCGATCCGAAACGCCAAACTCTTCTCGGCGAAGGGTCGCACGGGATGCGTCACGCGCCCACGGCGTCGGAGGCTGCGCTGAGGCGTATGCTGTCGGGGCGGAAGCTCGGGGTTGCGTTTCGGCGACAGGTGCCGCTTGGGGTCGCTACATCGCTGACTTCGTCGCGCCGTCGGTGCGGCTGGTGGTCGAAGTGGATGGCGCCTCGCACGGCGGGCGCTCGAGGCTGAGGGCCTGCACGATCGGGTGCTTGCTCGGCTGCGCTACCGGGTGCTGCACCTCGAGGCCGGCATGGTGCTGCGCCAGTCGCTCGTTGCGGTTACGAAAGTGCGCGAAGCGCTGGATGCCATAGTCTGACCAATCGCTAATATATCTGAATCGGCGAAACGAGCCACGCGGCCTGTCGAACCAACCCCAGTTTCCGATGTCGAACGCGGATGCTGGAGCCGAGGGGCTCGAACCCCTGACCTCCCCGAGCTAGCTGAGCGAGCAGATGGACGACGACGACCTTTGGCCTCGCCAGATCACTTCCGCGACGCTTTTCGAATTCCGGGGGGCATCCTGGTTTGCATGAAGCTCCGGCCGAAATCCTGCTCGGCAGCGAGCGCGTTGTGAGCACGGCAACGCAGCGTGAGATTGTCCGAAGTGGTTGGGCCCCCGCGCGCATGTGGATCCAGATGGTGCAGCTCCAGAAAGGCCGTCTCGCGACAGCGGGTTCCGCGACTATCCACATAGCTGCAGCGTGAACCATCGCGTGACCACACCAGTCGCCGCACGCTCGCAGGCACATGTTCGCGTTGGCGTTGGGCGTTCCGGTCTGTCCCGCGCCGTCGCTGGGTGCAGCTGTCAGTGTCGCAGTTGAGCGGAGCGCTCCGGTCTGTCCCGCGCCGTCGCTGGGTGCAGCTGTCAGTGTCGCAGTTGAGCGGAGCGCGTCTATTGGCGCCGCGCTAGAGCGGAGCGCTGGACTGTTCGCTAAGTTGGTGAGGGTTGCAGGCGTCCGTTCGGCTCTGGCGCGGAGCACTTGGGGGCGTCGTCGTCGTGGGTCGGGTTACGCCAGCGCAGCGGCGCCTTTTCAGCTCGGTCACTAACAGGCGCATGGCTTGCAAGTGGAGCTCTGCGATCGAGCCGCTCGGCAAGGCGTGGGACGCCAGATCTCTGGCTTGCTGAAGCAGGTCGATATATTCCTGGTCGGCGGAGAACTCCACCCGGTAGCGTTCGGCGCGCAGTCCGCTCGATTCTGCGTTGGCGCGGCAGGAGCGGTGCTGGGGTGCCGGGGCGGCGCCGGGGTCGCCGTCCCGCAGTGCGGTGTCAAGGTCGCAGGAGCGGCGCTGGGATGTCGGGGCGCCGTCCCGCGGTGCGGCTCCGAGGTCGGAGTCGTCGCCGGTCGCGTCGCCCGTAGTCCAGTCCTTGGGGCTGTCGCCAGGCGGTAGCTCTCGCACGGTGGGGGTCGACGCTTCGATGAACTCTTGCCAACTGGCAGCCCGAGGAAGCGGCACGCCGAGCGGCGCGGGACCGAGCGGCTCCACGGTGGCCGGCACGTCACGCGCGGGATCGAGTCGCCGAACCAAGCGCAACACCTCGCGCTTGGTTCTGTGCTTGGCCAAAGCCAATAGTTCGCGATGATTTTGCTCGGTCAGGTGCGGCCCCAGCAGTAACAGAGCCGTCAGATGGAGCTCGCCCGCGGCGATGTGCTCGAGCACGACCGGAAACTCTCGTGCCAGCCTGGCGGCGCGGGCGCGGCGGAATGCGGCGTCTTCCGAGAAGCGCAGCTCGTACACGCAATACGTCGTGAGGCTGGCGCAGGCGCGCTCGCGGTGAATGCCGCGCGCCTCGACCTCAGCGAGGTGCCCGAGGAGCGCTGCCAGGAGTTGGTTGGACCGTCCCACCAGACGACGGGTGTTCGAGTGGAGCTCGTCATCGGAGACGTGGGATAGACTGTAGAGTGAAGCCGAAGCCCCGAGTGGACTACCGGTCGAGATGCCGGTCGAGATGTCGGCTGAGACGTTGGCTGCGGTGCCGGTCGAGATGTCGGCTGAGACGTTGGCTGCGGTGCCGGTCGAGATGTCCGTGTACATGGGCGCATGCTACACCCAGAAATTTCGGGCCCCAGAACGCCTGGCTCCGTGCGCGTCTTCGGCAAAAACGAGCCTTCTTTCATGAGGGGGAGCGAAGACGAGTTCCTGGGTCACTAACGGGTCAGCGAACGGTATGTCGAAGCGAGTATTGCAGGAAGGGGAATCGCTGTGACGAAACCTCGTCAAGATAAATCAACCTTGGCACGATCATTGTTCCGGTTTTAGTGCGTCCGGTTCGCAGTCGCGGTCGATACGCAAGGGGACGAAGGATCCATCGTGACGGACAACATCAGCACAGTGCGAATTCTGGTTCAGCATTCCGACCAGCAAACGGCCCGGCACATGTTCGCGTCAGCGCGGAGTGGGGCGGTTCGAGCCGGTCACTGGGGCTTTGATCGGAGTGCGCCTGTTGGAGCCGCGCTGGAGCGGAGCGGTCGGTGCTGGTTTTGATCGAAGCACCCCGAGAGAGCGACAGCGGCGCGCCAAGCGGTCGACGTCCACCCCCGGCGCCACCAGAAGCACGGCCCTCCGCGAGCGCCTGTTGGGACCGCGCTGGAGCGGAGCGGTCGGTGCTGGTTTTGATCGGAGTGCGCCTGTTGGGACCGCGCTGGAGCGGAGTGGTCACTGGGGCTTTGATCGGAGCGCGTCTGTTGGGACCGCGCTGGAGCGGAGTGGTCAGTGCTGGTTTTGATCGGAGTGCGTCTGTTGGGACCGCGCTGGAGCGGAGTGGTCACTGGGGCTTTGATCGGAGTGCGCTTGTTGGGACCGCGCTGGAGCGGAGCGGTCGGTGCTGGTTTTGATCGAAGCACCCCGAGAGAGCGACAGCGGCACGCCAGGCGATCGACGTCCACCCCCGGCGCCACCAGAAGCACGGCCCTCCGCGAGCGCCTGTTGGGACCGCGCTGGAGCGGAGCGGTCGGTGCTGGTTTTGATCGGAGTGCGCCTGTTGGGACCGCGCTGGAGCGGAGCGTTGGGCTGGCTGTTGGGTTGGCAAGGGGCGCTGGGTCCCACTGAAGTAAGGTCGAGGAGCAACATCGACGAGCCTGCCCGCCGCAGCAAGAGGATCGGCCGGCGCAGCAGGCTTTAACCAGTCGCGGGCCCTTGGGGCGTCGCCGTCGTGGGTCGGATTGCGCTAGCGCAGCGGCGCTTTTTCAGCTCCGTCACCAACAGGCGCATGGCTTGCAAGCGGAGCTCTGCGATCGAGCCGCTCGGCGGAGCACGGGACGACAGATCTCCGGCCTGCTGAAGCAGGTCGAGCTTTTCTTTTTGGCCGGCGGTGAACTCCACACCGTAGCGCTCCCCGCACGCGTTCCCGTCGGTTCTGCGTTGGCATCGCAGTCGCGGTGTCGGGGTTTCGGTTCGCCGGGTGCGGCGGGGGCCGATCATTTCGGCGGTTTTGGGGTTTCGGTTCGGCGGGTGCGCTGCGCTGTCGAGTACTTCGGCGGTTTCGGTTCGGCGGGTGCGCTGCGCTGTCGAGTACTTCGGCGGTTTCGGTTCGGCGAGTGCGGTGCGCTGTCGAGTATTTCAGCGGTGTCGGGGTGTCGGTTCGCCGGTTCGCGGCGGGGCGCCGAGTATTTCGGCGGTTTTGGGGTTTCGGTGAGCCGTTTCGGCGGGTGCGGTGCCTGGCGAGGTTTCAGGTTCCTCTGCTTCTTTGCGCTGGCCAGTGGCTGGTGCATGGAGGACTGTTTCGGGGGAGGCCGAAGGTGCAGCCCTGAAAAAAGCAACGAGCTCGAGCGATTGGGTGTTTGGCGCTTCGGTTACTCTTTCACTGGTGCGAAGGGTTCGAACCATGCAGCGTTTTTGGCTCGACCGTCGGCTCCGATGAGCTGTAGCTGCTGGCGGGAGATCACCGGGACGATGCGCTCGGCGTGCTCGGGGTGGTTCAGGACATCCGATAGCATGAGGATCAGGTTGCTCTTGGTGCCGCGGCGCTGTTTGGCGTGCACCAGGTAGCGGATCTGCAGGTTCGTCCACGAATCCTCGACCGAGACGAAAACCTCGGGGGCGCGTGGTACTGAATCCTCCAGCCGGGCACGCTTGAGAATTGCCTCGTACTGGCTGGCCGCGTCTTTCATGGTGGCGCCGAGCAGCTCGTTGGCGGCACGCTCGATCACCTCCACCGCGTAGCGAAGGTCGGACTCGTTCGCGACGGCGACGCTCAGCTCGTCCCACACGAAGGCAAAATCGCGCGTCAGGTTCATGACCGATCCGGTGAGGATCTGATTGTTGGGAAAGGTGATGAGGCGTCCCGTGGGTTGTTCGGCTCGCACGAAGCCGGGCCGAAACGGACTGCCGATTTCCCAAACGGTGGTGGTGAGCACGTCGATGCGGTGCACGTCGCCGAAGATGTCACCGACCTCCACGCGGTCACCCACCCGGTAGTAGCTGCGGAACGCGTTCAGGAGCCAACCGGTGAAGCTCTCGATGGGGGTCTGCAGCGCCCAGGAGGCCGCCAGCCCCAAAAGGCCCACCGAGCCGAGGAACGCGCGCACGTCGCCTGCGATGATGGTAACCGCCAGCGCGGCGGCCAGTACCCACACGGTGACTCCAGAAAGCGCCACGACGGCCGTCGAGCGAGGCCACTTGCCCATCACGCGCCTGAGCAGGAAGCGCAGCGTTCGCGTGAGTGCCCAGGCCAGCACCAAGAGCGCGAGCGCGAGCATGAACTTGGGTAGGTTTCCAAGCGCCGCTCGCTCGATCTCCGTGAACGCCCGCCGCGCCTCGTGGGTCGCGGCTTTTGCAACCTCGTCGGCGTGTTGCACGCCGGGTTCCACCTGCACCGCGTCGGGTTCGGCCGCCTCGGATGGCGCCGCGTGGGGCTGGCTCGACGCGCTCGGGGTGGGGGGGGTGCTGTCGGACTCCGCCGTGGCGCTGTCCGGATCGACCACCAAGAGCAGTAGCGAGGTGAGCGCCACGGTCAACATGGACGCTCGGCGGAAGCGGCTCAACGCCGATTGGGCGTGGGCCACGGCAGCCCGGCTGCTCGTGCTGCGCTTCCAGCGCTGCCTTGCGCGCGCGGTGTGGCGAGCCGACAGGCGCGCGGACCGGAACCCAGGTTGGTTTGCGGAGGTCTTTGAGCGCGTGCCGGGGAGGTGCTTGTCCATGGGAGCAATCTGCCGGCGACGCTTGCGCCTGGCAAGGCATGCTGGTCGGGACCCGCCTGAGCGCTTGCGCCGATGGCATCAGCCCATCCATCATTCGGAACTCGGTCACTCTAGAGAGCGGCGCGCGTGAGCGCTTCCAGCACTTCGAGGGGGTGCCGGGGGACGAAACCGGCGAAACGCTCGACCTGGCTGCGACAAGAGTGGCCGTCGGCCAGCACCCGGCTCTGCGCTTCGGGTTCGGCCGGAAGCGCCCTGGCCCAGCTCATCTCGAAGATGCCGCGCGACTCCTCGCGGTGCTTCGCTTCATGGCCGAAGACGCCGCACATGCCGCAGCAGCCGACATCGACGATGTCGAGCTGGCACCCGAACTTGGCGAACACCTGGCGCCACTGCTGTTGCGAGCGGGGTTCTGCGGTGCGCTCGGTGCAATGCCCGAACAGCTGAAACCCTTCTGGCTGGGAAAGCTCGAGCTGGTCCAGCGCCGGCAAACGGCCGAGCTCGCGAGCCAGCCATTCTTGCACGAGCTCGACGTAAAATCCGAGTTCGCCGTCGAAGGCTTTTCTGTACTCGTCGCGGTAGGTGAGTACGACGGCGGGCTCGAGCCCGATCATGGGCAGACCCAGCTCTGCAATCTCCGTGAGCCACAGCGCGTTCTTGCGCGCCAGCCTGTTGAAGCGCCCCATGAAACCCTTGATGTGCAGGGCCTTGCCATTCTCGAAGTAAGGCAGCACGTAGACGGTGAAACCGAGCCGGGTCAGCAGGTCATAAGCGGCGAGCAGGACGTTGGTCTCGTAGAAGCTGGTGAAGGCGTCCTGCAGCAAGAGCACCGAATGCTCTTTGGTGGCTTCTGGCAGCTTGGCGATGCGACGAAGATCGAATGTGGGCGCTCGTCGCCGCGCGAGCTCACGGCCGAGCCGGAACTCGCTCAGACGGGGGGTGTCGACCATGCCAACACGTTGTTCGAGCAGCTTCGAGGCCCAGGGGCGTTCGATGAGCCAGTTCGTAAGCCGGGGGGCGAGCGCCATGAGCGGCAGCAGGCGCTCGAGCGCGCCGACGAAGTAATCCTTGAGCGGGCGCCGGTAGCGCGAATGGTAGTGCTCGAGAAATTGCGCACGAAACTCGGGGACGTCCACCTTGACAGGGCACTGGGTCGCACAGGCTTTGCAAGCGAGGCAGCCGTCCATGGCGTCGTAGACCTGATGGCTGAAGTCATCGGGAGCGGTCTTGCGTCCGCGAAACAGTGGTTCCACGCCCGCTCCGGCGGGTAGCTCGACGGGTGCCGCAGCATCGTAACCGTACCGGCTCGACAGCCTCAGCCATTCGCGCATCATGCCGGCCCGGCCCTTGGGCGAATGGATGCGATCTTTCGTCACTTTGGACGAAGGGCACATCACGCTGTCCGGGTTGTAGTCGAAGCAAGCACCATTGCCGTTGCAGTGGATGGTTACCGCGTACTCGGCTTGGGCCGCCGGAGCGATCTGTCGATCGAAAGCGCCTCGCTTCAGTCCGTCGACACTGACCAGCGGCTCGCTGCTCGAAGCGGGGGTGGCAAGCTTGCCTGGGTTCAGCTGGTTGTGCGGGTCGAACACGCCCTTGACTTTGCGGAGCTCGGCGTACAGCTCCTCGCCGAAGAACACGGGGTTGTATTCGCTGCGATACCCCTTGCCGTGCTCGGCCCACAAGACGCCGCCGTACTTCTTCACGAGCTCTACGACTTGATCGCTGATCTGACGCAGCAGCCGTTCGTCGCTCGTCTCGCGCAGGTTCAGGGCGGGGCGCACGTGGAGACAGCCGACGTCTACGTGTCCGAACATGCCGTACTCCAGCCCGTACGAGTCGAGCAGCCGGCGAAAGTCCCGGATGTAGTTGGCGAGCTGCGCGGGTGGCACGGCGGTGTCTTCCACGAATGGCACCGGACGGCGCAGCCCCTCGCGCGCGCCGAGCAGGCCCACGCCCTTCTTGCGGAGCGCCCAGAGCGCGGCGATGTCAGCGCTTTCTGTGGCCAGAGTGTATCCCGTTGCCTTGCCGGGCTGCCCGCGCCCAGCGTCGAGCAGCGCCCGGAGTTCGGCAACCCGATCGCGCACGACCGCCTGCTCGTCCGACTCGAACTCGACCAGGTTGACGGCCTGGAAGTGGGGCTCGCCGGGTGCCTCGACCAGATGGGCGATGCGATGCCAGATGGTATCTTTGCGTGCGAGGTCGACGATCGTATCGTCCACCGTTTCGATGGCTCCGGGCGCGAACTCGACCAACTCGCTTGCGGCCCTGAGCGCGTCGTCGAACTTGGCGTAGCGGATGGCCACCAGTTGTTTGACCTTCGGCAACGGCGTCAGCTTGAGCTTGGCACGCGTGATGAACCCGAGCGTGCCCTCGGCGCCTGCCAGGACGTAATTCAGGTTGAAGCGCTGGCGGTCTTTCGAATAAACGTGGGCCAGGTTGTAGCCGGTCAGGAAACGCTCGAGCTTCGGGAACTGCTCGGCGATCTTTTCGCGCTTGTCCGTGACGATGGCGTCCACGACCCGGTAGATTGCGCCCACCAAGTCCGTGCGCTGCTTGACGCTGCGCAGCTCGTCGAGCGAAAGCTCGCGCGACACCCAGCGAGTGCCGTCGCTCAGCACGACTTCCAGCTCCAGCACGTGGTTGCTGGTCTTTCCGTAGATGCGCGAACCCTTGCCGCAGGCGTCGGTGTTGACCATGCCACCCAGAGTGGCGCGGCTCGAGGGCGACAGGTTCGGGGCGAAGAACCGGTGGTGGGGCTCCAGCGCGGCGTTCAGCTGATCGAGCACTACCCCCGGCTCGACAGTGACGGAGCCGCCCTCGACGTCGATCTCGAGGATCTGATTCATGTAGCGCGACAAATCGAAGACGACCCCGTCGCACAAGCTCTGCCCGTTGGTGCCGGTGCCGCCGCCGCGCGGGCTCACCTTGATGCGGCGAAAGCGAGGCTCGGCAAGCAGCGCGAGCGCGCGCTGGACGTCTGCGGGGTTCCTGGGGAAGGCGACGGCCTGTGGCACAATCTGATACACGGAGTTGTCCGTGGCGCTCACCAGGCGCGTGCCGTAGTCGGCCTGGATGTCGCCTTCGAAGCCGCTTGTGTGGAGCGCCTCCAGATAGAGCCGATAGTCGGCGGTGAGGCCGTCTCGGGCGCTCAGAATCGGTAGCATCGGGGCAGTTGATAACGCAGATTGGCCCGGGCACAAGGCGGGTCGTCCCGCGGGTCGAGCGCAGGCGCCCGGGGGCGAAGGAAGAGTAGAGAACACTGTTCACTTGAAAGATTCAATTAATACAATGGTTTAATTTATCCATAGTGAATGCTGTTCACATCAAGACCGTGCGCTCCGGTGCTCGAGGGCGTAAAAGCGGCGTCCCATGAACGACTCTGCCTTCAGGCGCTCCGAAGTGACGCTGGCCGAGTGCCGTCGCGCCGTCGAGTGTCTGGAAGCGCTCGCCGACGATGCCGACCTGCTCGCTCAGATTCCGCGCGACGAATGGAAACGGCTCATCATCGCCGCTGGGCGCATTTCCAGACCCTCCCCCGAGGACAAGCGGCGCGTCACCAAAGCGTTCCGGCGCTTCCGCAAAAAGACCCAGCTCGCGGCGGATCGCGAAGCGCGCGAGGCCTCCTTGATTCGCGAGGCGCGCGTGGCCAGGCCGAACGCCGCTGGCGTGTATGTGCTGCCTCGCCTGAAGCCGCGCGAGCCACAGCCACCGCGGCGTCTCGAGCGGCCGCGCGCTTGCTATGTCTGCAAAGAACCCTTCACCGAGCTGCACTTTTTTTACGATTCGATGTGTCTCGGCTGCGCCGAGCACAACTTCGAAAAGCGCACACCCTCGGGAAGCCTTGCGGGGCGTACGGCTCTCATCACCGGCGCTCGCATCAAGATTGGCTATCAGGCAGCACTCATGTTGCTGCGCGCCGGTGCCCGGGTGATCGCGACCACACGCTTTCCCGTGGACGCCGCGCGGCGCTACGCCGAAGAGCCAGACTTCGAGGTCTGGAAAGACCGGCTGAGTCTGTATGGGCTCGAGCTGCGCCACTGCCCGAGCGTCGAGGCGTTCGCCGATCACATCGAGCAGACCACCGATCGGCTCGACTTGCTCATCAACAACGCCGCGCAGACCGTCCAGCGCCCCCAAGCTTACTATCAGAGCCTGCTCGAGGTCGAAGCCGAGCCCGCGCGCTCGCTGCCCGCGCCAGAACGCAGGCTGCTCGCGCAGCACACCCAGTTGATACGAAGCGACGCCTTTTCGGCCCGTGTACTCGGGCGCCGCGCGGACCCTGGGGCCGCCGTCGACCCGTACAGCTTTCCCCTCGGCCTCCGCGACGAAGACGGCAACCAGCTCGACCTGCGCCCAGTGAACAGCTGGCGGCTCAAGGCCGAAGAGGTGACGACCCCCGAGCTTCTAGAAGTCCACCTGGTCAACGCCATCTCCCCCTTTATCCTGGTGTCGCGCTTGCACTCGCTGATGCTGAAGACCGAAAACCGGGACAAGCATGTGGTCAACGTGTCGGCCATGGAAGGTTGCTTTTCTCGCAACACCAAGACAGAAAAGCACCCCCACACCAACATGGCCAAGGCATCCCTCAACATGCTGACGCGCACCTCCGCCGCGGACTTCGCAAAAAGGGGCATTCACATGAACTCCGTCGACACCGGTTGGGTCACCGACGAGGACCCCCACGTGCATGCCATGCGCAAGCGCCACATGGATGACTTCCACCCGCCGCTCGACGCCATCGACGGTGCCGCGCGCGTCGTCGACCCCATCTTCACCGGCATTGCGAGCGGCATCCACGCCTGGGGCAAGTTCTTCAAGGACTACATGCCGACCGAGTGGTGACGGGGCGGCGGGCGCGACGAGCGAATCCGGAAACGGCACAGTTTGAGCCAGGTTTGGTCTGCGCTACGGAGAACGAGCCATTTCATGGCAACCGCGATCTGGTACGAACTTTGCACACGCGCCGCGCATGATGGTTCCAGGTCGCTTCGCTCCGCTCGCGTTTTCGTTGTCTTTCATTGGGTTCTTTGGCTGTGGCTCGTCGAGCAGCAGTTCGGGCAGCGACGGCGCCGGGAACCAGACGGCAGCGGCGACGGAGGGGGGCGTGTCGAGCACTACCAGCTCCCGCGGCTCCAGTACCGGTAACACCAGCGACACCAGTAGCGCTGACGGCACCGGCGGCAGTGCCTCGACCACGAGTGGCGCGGGAGGAACCAGCGGCACCGCGGGAAGCGGGGGCGCGACGGATTCTGGGGGTACCGGCGGAAGCGCTGGACATGCCGGTGCATCCAACACCAACGGCGGCGCTGACTCGGGGAGCACTGGCTCCGCGGGGACCGATGGCGGCGGTGAATCCTGCGAGGGTTTCCCCGATGCGACCTATCCGAGCTGCACGTCGCACGACGACTGCTCTGGCAGCACTTACTGTCACTTCCCGGGCGACCCTCCGGCGTGCGGTACCGCGTGCTTCCAGGATAGACAATGCGAATCGGATGGCGACTGCGGAGTGGGGGTCTGCCAGGAGTACGCGGCCAGCTGCTGCGCGGAGGGTACGCTTTCGAGCCAGTGCGTCGCCGCGTGTACGGAGTCGAGCTGTCCCGACGGGACCACTTGCAGCAATTCAGGACATTGCGAGTGCACGAACGATAGCTGCGGTGTCAACCAAGCATGCGAATCGGACGGCGGCGGTCTCCGACGGTGCGTGCGGCGGAGTTGCGCTGATGCGACCGACTGCGACTGCGGCGTGTGCAACGATGGCGTTTGCACGCCGCCGCCTGACGTGGGCTATTGCCAGCCCGCGCTGCCTTGACCGCGCACTACCAGGCGCGGCGCAGGCGGGTTGTGCAGGGCCGGTGAGTACTGTGCCCACTCGTCGTCATCGTTCGGCAAATGCCTCGAGCAAGCAGGGCCCCGATTGTGATAGAGTGAACCAGGTGTTGTGAGCAGGCTAGCCAACAGGAGGAAGTTCGCCATGGGTGAAGGGGTTTCCAACGTCGGTCTGATGACCCTCTTGATACTCTCACAGGTACCCGGGTGTGGCGGTGAGGTGGACGCGCCCGAGAGCGTGACGAATACGGTTTCCGCACTGTCCCACCACGGGTCACCTGGAGGCGGCCCGCTGGAGGTGGCGTGTGAGACGCTGGCGGGCGAGCTCTCGCTGCCCAACACGGAGTTTACGTCTTCGAGCACGGTGGCCGCAGGAGTCCTCACCCTGGCAGGCCAGAGCATCGGTGCTCACTGCCTGCTGACCGGTAAGATGTTCGAACGCACGAGCCCCGTGGATGGGCAGACGTATGCGATCGGTTTCCAGATGAGGCTGCCCGTGAACTGGAACGGCCGCTTCTACTACCAGGCAAACGGCGGTACCGATGGAAGCGTCGTTCCTGCGACGGGCGATACCAGCGGTGGTGGGCCGCTGACGAGCGCGCTGCTTCAGGGGTTCGCAGTGATCAGTTCCGACGCCGGTCACGACGAAGCACAGAACCCTTTCTTCGGTATCGACCCGCAGGCTCGCTTGGATTTCGGCTACCAGGCGGTGGGCAAACTGACGCCCATGGCCAAAGACGTGATCCGTGAAGCGTATGGCAAAGGCCCTGCCTATTCGTACATCGGTGGGTGTTCGAATGGCGGCCGACACGCAATGGTTGCCGCGGCGCGCATTCCGGATCAGTACGATGGCTATCTGGTGGGTTCACCCGGCTTCGAGCTGCCGAAAGCGGCCGTCGCGAGTATCTACGGTGCCCAGCAGTATGCACCGTTGGCAGTGCCGGGCGCGACCATTCCAATCGGCCCCTTTGCGGGGCTGCCCGACCTGTCTGGCGCGTTCACGCCACAAGAACGGCAACTCCTTTCCGACGGGGTACTGAATCGCTGCGACGCGCTCGATGGGGTGACCGACGGGATGGTGAACGACGTGTTGGGTTGTCAGCGCAGGTTCGATCTCGACCGCGACGTGCCGACCTGCTCCGGCGATCGCGACGGGTCGTGTCTGAGCGCCGCGCAGAAGCAGGCCATCGGCAACATCTTCGCCGGTCCACGAGACGCGGCGGGTGATCCGATCTATTCGAACTTCTTCTTCGACTCCGGTCACGCGAGCGCGGGCACCCAGTTCTGGGAATACGTCTCGCCACTGATACTCGACTCGGGGGGTGTTGGCTTCATTTTCAAGACGCCGCCGGCGGATCCAGCCAGCTTCGTTCCGCCGCTATTCGCGCTTACGGCGGACGTCGATCTGCTCGCGCAACAGATTTTCGCTACCAATGCCACCTACACCCAATCGGGCATGGAGTTCATGACCCCGCCGGACCCGACGCACCCGAGCGGCGTGCGACGGCGACATGGGCGCATGATCGTCTACCACGGTGTAAGCGATCCCATCTTCTCGGCGGCCGACACGGTTCGCTGGTTCGAGGAGCTGCACGGCCGGCGCTCGTTCGCTCGGCTTTTTCTCGTTCCTGGCATGGACCACTGCGCGGGAGGGCCTGCGGCCGATCAGTTCGACCTGTTGACGCCGCTCGTCCGCTGGGTCGAAGGCGGCCCCCCTCCAAACCGCGTCGTCGCGAGCGTGCGCGGTCCCGACAACGTCGGTGGATTCAATCCGGAAGTGCCGGCGACCTGGTCGCCCACGCGCACGCGTCCGCTGTGCCCGTATCCGCGCATCGCCGTCTATCATCACGGCGACGTCGAACGGGCCGAAAGTTTCGTCTGCAAGCTGAAGCGACCGTGACGGAACAGACGCTCGTAGCCTAGGACGAAGCCATCGCGACGCGGCCAGCGGTGATGATCGGATAACCAGCGTCGCCAGGCTTCTTGCCTTCGACTCTGACGACCTTCAGTTGACTGCTCAACTCACTGAAGCGAACGTAGCTGATGGCGCCCGGTAGGCGGGCCACCACCTTCTGGAGCACGCTGGCCGGGTCCACGGCCCTGGGGGCCCCGGATTGCCCGCGAATCCTGCGATCGATCCAATAGCGCGCCACTTCTTCCGGAGTCATCCCGAGCACCGACTCATCGAAGCCGACGCGCTCGCTCGTCTTGTTGCCTCGATTCAGCGGGAGCAGCTTGCCGCCATCGGGCGCTTCCATCGAGTCACCCAGGTACAGGCGCTTGAGCCGGTAAAGCGAGATTTCGCTCAACGAGCTGTTGTGGGCGACAACCAACGCCAAGGGTTCCTTGCTGCTTTCGGCGATTGCCGGTACCAACGGAAATGTGAGAGCGAGTACCCCCACCGTGCAGTCTATGATCGCTCTTCGGCGCGTTACCATGGTCAAAAGCTCCAGGCTGCTTGGAGTTCCAGGGCATTATATCCTTGGTCGAATGCGTCGAAGTCGAGAAA
Source organism: uncultured delta proteobacterium (assembly GCA_963809955.1). Taxonomy (GTDB): domain Bacteria; phylum Myxococcota_A; class Polyangia; order Polyangiales; family Polyangiaceae; genus JAICQQ01. The sequence continues at coordinate 99,023 of CAWELQ010000017.1, read as the reverse complement.
CCATGCGTAGGTGTATTGCCCCTTGAGCACGACGCGCGGGGTCGCCCGAATGTTCACTCCACCCCAGGCTTCGGTCGTTCTTCCGAAGTAGATTGCATCGTCGTAGTACTCGTAGCCGGCGTAGGGCATGATTCCGCCAAACGCGAACCGGTAGCCCGCCTGCGCATAGCCGCCGTATCTCCGATGGTCCGGCGCCAGCCCCTGACTGCCGTCGAATCCGAAGGCGGCCGGGCGCAGATCATCGGCGTAGGCGATCTCCTGAAAGATGGCTTCGAGCTGAACCGAGAGCCCGCTCCAATCCCAGGTGAAATCGGTGGCGATCGATTGCTCTCGGTAGAATTCCGTGCGCGGTTGTTCGATGCTCAACCCCCCGTCCGTCGTCGGAACCCACGCTTGATCGCGGTCGGTATAGGTCCCCTTGTAGCCGGAAACACCCAACACCAGATTGCCTGCGCCGGTCTCGGCCCGCGCGAACAGGCGTCCGCCCACTGCCTTGTTGCCGTCGAGGTCCCTGTAGGTGTCGATCGGGCCGCGACCGTTCGACAGCGTGAGGTAGTAGCCGAGCTTGACGGGCGGTACCAAGTAGATGCCGTGCACCTCGATACCGGTCTGCGAGCGAGGAAAGAGCTGGTCGCCGATGATGTAGGGCTGCCGCACCCCGATGATGACGGGGGAGCCATGGTCGATGTTCCAGATGCCGTAAGGGGTCAAATATTGCCCCATGCGCACGTTCAAAAGTGGGTCGGCGCTGTACTCGAGCCACGCCCGTTCCATGATCACACCGCCCCAGCGCACCGGTCGATCCACGTTGGTGTAGTCGTTTACGGTCGTGTCCACGCGTTCTTCGGGCCCCTCAGGCCCGAATAGACGCGTCCCGTGCGGCAAGTAGGAGAACCGCACTTCGGCGAGCGAGCGCCAGTCGTCGGCGAGCTCGGACGACAAGTAGAGATTCACGTTGCCGACGGCAAAACGGTCCCAGCCGACGAGGTCGTTGCCGAAGCCCTGCGTGTAGGTGAAGTCCATGAAGCCGTAGATGTCGATCTTTCGATCGGGGCTCGCGGCCTCACTCTCGCTGCCCGCCGCCAGTTCCTGCACCAGCGCGTCGGCCTCGCTGTCCTCGGTCGCCAGCGGCTCCGGCTCGCCTTCGTCGACGCCAGGCACGGTCGGCGTCTCGCCGCCAGCTGGGGTCGAAGTTTCGGCGGCTGGGGCGCTTGCGCCGTCCTCGCTTTGCTCCGTTGTTGCCGGGGGCGGCTCGGAGGCGTCCGGCGCGGACGGGTTAGCGGGAGCCTTCGGCTCGGCCGCGCCGTCCGGCGCAGGCGCCTTTTCGGGCTCGGGCCGGCGCGGGGGGGGCCGCGGCGGGGGGAGGCGCCGGTTGAGCGCCAGCTGTGAAGCTCGCCAGGAGGAATGCTGGGGCCGTGAGGAGCCCGACCATGCTTCTCTGGGTGCTGGGTGGCCATCTCATAGCATGCACCCTCCTTCGGGAACGCAGACCGGACCTATGCCCAGCGCCGACAAGTCGCAGCATTCGTAGCCGGAGAAGCAATCGTCGGGATCGACGCTGCAGCCCTCCACCAGGCAGGTGTGGGTGACGAACAGGTCGCAGAAGGTGGCTTGCGTCCCCTCACAATCGGCATTGCTCGTGCAGCTCTGGCCGAGGCCGCTCGGGGGCCGCTCGCATACCCCTGTGTCATTGCAGGCATAGCCCCCATCGCAGTCCGCGTTGCTCGTGCAGTCCGTGCTCGTGCAGTAGCCGGAACCGCCGTCTGGCTCACAGTGAGCGTAGGGCGCTGCGCATCCCGAGGACTCGGCGTCAGGATCGCATTCGGCTCCGAGCATGGTCTCGTTGCCGGCCCCCCCAGCACCACCGCCGCCACCGGCCTCCTGGTCCTCGCAGGCCTCTCCCGACGCTGTCCTGGCAAACCCCTCTTCGCATTCGCAGCTGGTCGCTGTCGCCACCTCGTGCTCGCCGCACTGGAGGCAGCCGTCCGCCGTGCTCACGCTATCCTCTGGGCACACGCAAAGGGTCGCGTCCCGATTCAGTATCATTCCCTCGCTGCACGGTGCATCCTCGTCCACGAGACACGAGCTGACCAGGCCGGCGCCAAGGCCGACCCAGGTTGCTAGCGCATAGCCTTTGGCCCTTAGGCCCGTCCGTTTGTTGGTAGGGGACATGCTGTTACCCGTTGAGGAGAATGAACCACAGAAACAGTGCTGAACGCGCGCAGCTCCCCGAGGCCCGGACTCGGACTTCGGCAACCCCCCCCTCGTACGGCCCGCGTCTCGTTCGATTAAGTGGGGGTGGCGGGTTCCGACAATACAGTCCCCCGGGCCGGCTCTGGACCCGTCGACCTTTGCTGAGCGGTCGGAGCCGTCCCCATCCATCGGAGCCGAAGCTCTGGTCGTGTTGCTCAGTCATCGCGGTGTGGAGCTCCACGTAGAAGTGGCTCATGCCTGACCGAGCAAGCACGTTGCGGCGCTCCTTCGTCGCTGAAGTGCCTGGGCTCGTCCCCACTCCGAGTGCCTCGAAGCACTTGCCAGCCCTCCGGATCGTGGCCACCTTGTCCTGGTTCCAGGAGATTGCTCGAATGATACGCACCTGTCCGAGTTGCGGCCGTGACAATCGGATTCCATTGAACAAGCTGGCCGCCTCGGCTCGCTGTGGGGAGTGCCGGGCCAAGCTCGGGCCCCTGGCGCGGCCCCTGGATGTAGACGCTGAATCGTTTCGGCAGATTGTCGAGGGCGCGAGCGTTCCCGTGCTCGTCGACTTCTGGGCGGAGTGGTGTGGTCCTTGCCGGATGGCGAGTCCGCACGTCGAGCGCGTCGCGGGGGAGCTGGCGGGCCAGGCCCTCGTGCTCAAGGTCAATACCGAGCAGCACCCGGGCCTCGCGGCCAGGTTCGGGGTACGCGGGATACCGAACTTCGCGATTTTGAAAGGAGGCCAGGTGGTGAGGCAGCAGGCGGGTCTGGTCGATCACCAGCAGCTTCGGCGCTGGCTGGAACAGGCTGCCTGACGGGCTTCACGGTTTCTGGCCACTCACTCGATCCGCGGGGGGCGGGAACTCGCGCAGTTTTCGATTGAGCCATTCGGTCCCCGCCAGGGCTTCGAATTCCGTATCGCCGTCTTGTCGGTAGATTCCGAGCGACACGGTCTTGCCGCCGACCACGAGCGCCATGCGAGTGCGGTCGGCATCGGAATAGATCCGTCCGCTCAGGTCCAGCACGTCGCTTCGAATATCGTCCAGCATCACGTCGGTGACGCCATTCTGTATTCGCAACTGGGCGTCAGCCTTCAGGTTCTCCAGGTGGATGAGCTTGGCGACGATATCGGGCAGCGCGTCCTTGGCGGCGAGGGCCTCGAGGAGGGGTTCGGCGTCCTTGGCAACGAGGGACAGCTCGGTCGTGATGCGCTTCGGTGGCCAGCCGCTGGCGCTCAACCTGGGGCTCTTCAAGCGTAGCCACCACTGCTCGACGTCGGCGTTGCCCGCGCGAAAGTCGACGCCGTTCAGCGCGAGCGAGAAGTCGCCGAGCGCCGCGGCCTTCGCCTTGGGGTCGACGTCCAGCCAACCGTCGATCTTGCCGCTGCTCGTCAGGTGCATGCCGAACCCGCCCAACGAAACTCGCTCGAACGCCAGGCGCAAGGGGCCGCTCAGGGACCCTCGCTCGGTCGAGTCCAGCCGAAGGCTTCCCTCGAGCTTGCCAGCGCTGCTCTGCACCTGGCCACCCGGGCCGAGCAGGGGGCCCAGATCATCCATGTCCCCGGAAAGCATCTTCGGGAACGCCAGGTGGATGTCTTCGACACCGGTCTTGCGATCGATCTGCGCCGAGCTCAAGCGAGCGGATTGCTCATGACCTCGCAGCTGGATCGTGAACGGGTCATTCGCCCCTCGAGCCCACGACACGGTGCTGAGCTTCGCGCTCGAATGCAAGAGCGGTCGCGGATCCCCCTGGTCTTTGCTCTGACTTCGGTTTGCCGCCGCGACCGAAGCGCTCACCGACCAGTCGCTCTTGATGCCGAGCCCGTCGCCCAGAACGCGCACGCTGTCGGTGGTGAACTCGACCTTGCTGTCGGGCGACAGCTTGCCGGCGTTCATGCCGACGCGAACCGCGAACTCTCCAGCGCCCTCCTCGACCCGCAAGCCTCCGAGGTAGGCTCCGAGATGCCCGAGCGAGTCGATGTCGGCGTCGAACTCGATATCGGCGTCGACCACGCCGAAGATGCCGAGCGCACCCCGATTCGAAGGATCGATCTCGGGAATGCGTCCCTGCACGTGCCCGCGGAAATTCTTCGAGATGATCTGGTCGGCACCAAAGGTCAGTCGCCCCGGCTTCAGATCCTGACGCGAGTCGTCCACGCTGAGTCGCCCGGAGCCGTACAAGAAGCCTCCACGCACGCGTCCGCTACCCTGGTAGCGGTACTGAAGAAACCACAATTCGCTCACTTCGCCGTCGATGTTCTCGATACGCACGGTCCACGAGGGGCCCCCTTTCTCCTCGGGTTCGGATGGTCTTCGGACGATCGAGGCGTCTCCGGGCACTCCGTCCATCGGCGGGAACGCCGCTACACGTGGCGCGTTCTTCTCCGATTCGGGCACGCGCGCGCGGAGCCGGAAGCGAATGTCGTTCGCCAACAGCGACGTCACATGGAAATGGCGATCGAGCAGCTCCCAGAGATCGACGTCGACCACTGCATCGGCCACTGACAATGTAAGCTGCGTATCGCCGTTCAGGTAGACGCGGATGGTTTGTGCGTGGACCTTGCCAGGCCAAACGCTCCAGGCGGGGTTGTCGATCTCGACCTTGAGGTCGTCGCCCAGGAGGATCTTTTCGAGTAATCCGGTGGACAAGAGCAACGTCGCGCTCGCCGGGTATGCCGCGATGACGAGCATCGCTGCGGCTGCCCACCACCAGCGCCGACGGCCCGCGCGCTGCCGGGCCTCCTGGAGCCATGCTGCCAACTGCCCTCCGACCCGTTGAAGGACGCGTCGAGCCCAGCGCAAAAGCTCGACTCCTGCCCAAGCGCCGCTGGCCTTACGTCGCTTGGCGGGCTCTCGAGGCATGACCAACGGTAACACGTCGGATCGCACCGACCAGCGCAGGCGAGCGACAAGGACTCAGGCGGCCCGCCGCATGAGGCGGCACGATGCTTCGGCTTCCGACACCTTTGCCACGCGGGTATGGCGAGACGCCCCACACGCGCCTGCCCTTCGCTCCATGGCCATCGGAGCGCATCGGGTACGGTCAAAAGCTGCACGGTCGTGAGCGAAAGAGCCGGCGTGCGGCGAGAAGGGAAGTCGGTAGGGCTGGACGGCTCTCGTGGCCCGGGAACAGGCTGCGGGCCTTTCACGCCGGGCAAAGCAACGGCTCGCTCGAGCAGACCGCACGCCCGTCGACTACCAGACAGCTTTGAGCGCTTGCGGGGCAGTCGGCGAGCGTGCGGCAGCCGCCCGGGTACACGCAGGCCAGGCTCCGGGTGCCGCAGCAATCTTCGCTGACGAGCACGCACGCCCCTCCCGGTTCTTCGTTGCAGTCGCTGTCTTTCTGGCAACTGCCGGCCACGCAAGTGGCCACCGGATGTCCGTAGGCGCCGGCCGGGAAGCACACGCCGTTCGGCAGCCCCGCGCAGTCGGCGCTCGAGGCGCATTCGTCTTCGGCGCACACGTTGTACGGCAAGATGCGGGGGCCGCCACAAGACTTGGTCAACGGCCCCTCCACACATGACCCGCTCGGGCAATCGCTGGCGTCGCAGCATTCGTTGTCGGGGGGCTGATCGTCCGGGTTTGCACAACTGGTCACTTCGATTGTCCCCGGCGCGCATACGCGGTAGCCGCCGGGGGAAAGTTCGACGCAGTGTCCTTCGACGCAGCTCTTGTCGCTTGCGCAGTCGCCCGAGTTCATCGGATCGGTACAGTTCAGGTTGCACTCGAGGTCGGTGGGGTGGCAGTTGCAGCCGCCCGTGGTAGTGCTGTCTGTTGCGCCGGTTTCGCCAGCGGCGCCGCCGCTCATCGACGCGCCTCCCACGCCGGTCGCCGCGCCGCCGCTGCCGACTGCGGTCGTGTCAGTCGCTTCGCCACCACTGGAGCTCGCGCTGGCGGCTCTGGCTGAGGTGGTGGCCGCGCTGCTGCCGTTGCCGGTGGCGGTTCCGCCGTTGGTCGAGCCGCTCAGGGCCCCATCTGCCGTGCCATCGCTTCCGCGAGCGGAGCTCGCCGAATCCGCTGAATGCTTCGTGGTCTCGCTTTTGCCCGAGCAAGCGGCCAGGCCAACCAAGGTCAGCGCCCCGAGCAAGTGGCGCCCCGATACCCTGTTTCCCATTGCCGCTCAGTCTACCACGAAGTCCACCACCCACGCGCCCGGCACGCGGCATTCGACCACTGCTCCGGCCAAATCGACCCAGGCGGGTGCCGAATCGAGCAGCCAGCTGTCGCTGGACGCGGCAACGCCCCCGGTGGCTGCAATCTCGCGATCGGCGTTGTTGACCAGCTCGACCCGCCAGTCGAGGCCGGCGGCTTCGAACGCCTCGCGCATCATGCTTGCGAGTTTGCCGCTGTTCGAGACGGGGCTGTCGAGGTACCAGGTGGCGCTCGCGGGGGCGGCCTCGCAGACGAGCTCGATCAGGCAGTCGAGCGCGGTCCTGGTCTCGATAACGCGCCGATAGGTGCCGTGGACGCTTGCCAGGTCCCGATGCGCGCCCTCTGCGCCCACCAGGACCACGCCGCTGCTCAGCGCGGTTTCCACGGTGATCAAGCAGTTGAAGCCATCGACGGCCAGCTGCCGCCCGGCGAGCTCCGCGATGCGGACGCGGCGACGCACTCGCTCTTGGCGTGTCTCCTCCGAACAGCTCGAGCGAGCGACAGCCATGCGCTGTCGCCGAACCAGCTGGAAATGGTCGCCTACCAGCTTCAGCGCCGCGTCGCTCGCGTAGCCGCGCGACAGGAGCCAGCGGTAGTCCGAGGCCGCCTGGCGCAGTCTGGGCAGTTCTGTTTCGGCAAAGAGGGCCGGGTCGCTGGGGTGGGGGCCCCGGTGCATCCGTTTGTCGGGCATACGGCCTCTGCGCGCGGGGCTCGCCCCCGCTTCAGGCCGCTTCGAACAAGCCCGCGGCGCCCTGGCCGCCGCCGATGCACATGGTCACGATGGCCCGCTTGGCGCCGCGCCGCTTGAGCTCGTAGAGCGCCGTGGCAGTGAGCTTGGCGCCGGTGCAGCCCAACGGGTGGCCGAGGGCGATGGCCCCGCCGTTGACGTTGAGCTTTTCATCGGGGATTTTCAGGATCTTCTGCACGTAGACCGCCTGGCTGGCGAAGGCTTCGTTCAGCTCGATCAAGTCGATGTCAGCAAGCGACAGCCCCGTCTTCTTCAAGAGCTTCTGAACCGCTGGGATCGGGCCGATGCCCATGATGGCCGGATCGACCCCCGCCGTCGCGAAGGAACGGAAGTAACCGAGAGGCTGAATGCCCAGCTGATCGGCTTTTTCCTTGCTCATCACGAGGGCTGCCGCGGCACCGTCCGACAGCGGCGAAGCATTGCCCGCGGTGACGCTGCCCTTGGCAGCGAACACTGGCCGGAGCTTGCTGAGACCTTCGAGAGTGGTGTCTGGACGTGGCATTTCCTCGGTCTTGAACTGGAAGGTCACCCGCTCGTTACCCTGGTAGCGCACGGCGGTCACGGGCACGATTTCTTCCTCGAACTTGCCCGCTTCGATCGCGCGTGCCGCTTTTTGCTGGCTCTTCAAGGCGAACTCGTCCTGCTCGGTGCGGGAGATCTCGAAGCGGTTGGCCACGTTTTCGGCGGTGATGCCCATGGGCGTGTGCGCCGCGGGCAGCCGCTCCATCAGCTGTGCCGAGGCGCTCAGATGGAACCCGGTCATGGGTACGCTCGTCATCGACTCGACGCCACCGGCGATGACCACCTCGTGATGGCCGAGCGCGATCGAACCGGCAGCCAGAGCGATGGCTTGAAGGCCGCTCGAACAGAACCGGTTGATGGTCATGGCCGAAGTCTCCTGGGGAAGGCCGGCCAAAAAAACCACCAAGCGGGCGACGTTCAGGCCTTGCTCTCCTTCCGGCATGGCGCAACCGAGCACCAGATCGTCGACCATGGCCGGCTCGACCTGGGGCACTCTGGCGAGCAGCTTGGCCACCACCTCACCCGCCAGGTCGTCGGGGCGAGTCTGGGCCAGCGAGCCCTTGTGGGCTCGGCCCACTGCGGAGCGAACAGCTTCTGCAATCACGAGTTCTATCATGGGCCGCGCCTCCTAGTTCCGTAGCGGTTTGTTCTTTTCGAGCATGTGCTGCATGCGATCTTGCGTCTTGGGTTCGGCGCACAGGCTCATGAAGGCCTCGCGCTCCAGGTCCAGAATGTCTTGCTCGGTGACCTCGCGCGCTGCGCCACCCGCGCCGCCACACAAGACCGTGCCGAGCTTCTTGGAAATGAGTGCGTCGTGCTCGCTGGCAAATCCGCCGGAGACCATGGTATTGATCAGCATGCCGAGGGTGGCGATGCCGCTCTCTCCGGGTAGCTTGAACGAGCGCTTGACGGGCGGGTGATAGCCGCTCCGGCTCAGGCCGACGACGTGCTGCTTGGCTTCGTACAGCTGGCGTGCGCGATCGAAGGAGACGCCATCGCTGCTTCTGAAGTAGCCGAGCCGCTGCGCTTCGTGGGCGCTGGTGGCGACGCGCGCCATGGCGATATTCTTGAACAGCTGGGTGACGTACTCGTACGTGTCTGCCTTCACGCCTTCGGGCACGCTGCCGAGCGAACGCCAGAGCAAATTGGCGCAGCCGCCCCCGGCGGGGATCAAGCCCACGCCCACCTCGACCAGGCCCGCGTAGGTTTCGAGCGCCGCTTGCACGGCATCTGAGCCCAGGCAGATCTCGAGCCCGCCGCCGACCGTCATGCCGAAAGGAGCAGCCACCACTGGTACGCGCGCGTACTTGAGCCGCATGACGGCTTGCTGAAGCGCGCTGACCATCGCTTCGATTTGCGCGTACTGCTGCTGCTTGGCTGCCATCAGCACGAAGAACAGGTTCGCGCCCACCGAGAAGTTGTTGCCCTGATTGGTGATGAGCAGACCCCGGAAGCTCTGTTCGGCCCGCGCGGTTGCATCGTGCAGCATCTGGATGGTATCGGCATCGATGCTGTTGGCCTTGCTGGTGAACGTGACCCCGAGGATGTCGTCCCCCAGGTCCCAGGCTTCGGCGCTGTTGTTCTTCAGTACCGGAGCTTCACCCCTTCGTAGGGCAGGCAGCGTGATTTCGCGCGGATCTGCCGCGCGGGGCACGTATTTTCCTTGCAACAAGTCGAAGACGCGGCCTCCGTCGTAGAAGGCACGGGCGCCCGATTCTCGCATGCGCCGGACGCTCTCGGGCAGGGAGATACCGTCTTTAGCCATGCGATCGACGGTTTCGGAAAAGCCCAGTGCGTCCCAGATTTGAAAGGGCCCGAGCTCCCAGTTGTAGCCGAAGCGCATGCCATCATCGATGGCCGTCACCTCGTCGCAGATCTCTCCGACGCGCCACGCGGAGTAGGCGAGCGAGCGCTCGATGACGTTCCACGCGAATTCGCCCAGAGGCCCTTCGGCCTGGACGGCTGCCCGCAGGCGCTTCGGCAAATCGCTTTCCTTGGCGAGACCCTTGGCTTGCTCTTGAAGCTTTGCGTTGCCACCGCGCGGTCGATACTGAAGGGTCTTTCGGTCGAGCGTTTCGATACCGGCTTTCGTCTTGCGATAGAAGCCCCCGCCGGTCTTGTCCCCGAGCAGCTTCTTTCCGATCATGCTTTTGACGAAATCGGGCATACGAAACACCTCGCGATCTTCGTCTGCGGTCAGCTGCTCCCAACAGTTTTCGACGACGTGCGCCAGCGTGTCGAGCCCGACGATATCCGCCGTCCGGAAGGTGGCGCTCTTTGGACGTCCCAGCGGCAGCCCGGCGATAGCGTCCACGTCTTCCGGCTCGAGACCCATCTTCAGCATTTCGTGAACGGCCACCATCAAAGCGTGTGCGCCAATGCGGTTCGCCACGAAGTTGGGCTTGTCTTTTGCGAAGACGATGCCTTTGCCGAGCACCTCGCTGCCGAAGTGACGAATGCGTTCCACCACCTCGTTGCTCGTGTTCGGGCCCAGCACCAGCTCGAGCAGTTTCATGTAGCGCGGCGGATTGAAGAAGTGCGTGACCAAGAAGCTCTTCTGGAACTTCTCCGAGCGCCCTTCGAGCATGTCCCTGATGCGGATGCCCGAAGTGTTGGAGGCCACGATGGTGTCCGCGCGCGTGAGCGCATCCAGCTTTTCGAACAGGCTCTGCTTGATGTCCAGCCGTTCGATGATGGCTTCGATGACCAGGTCGACCTCCGCTACGATTTGCAGATCGTCATCGAAGTTGCCGACCCGGATCGCACTTGCGTGGTCGGGATGCGAGAAGGGCGCCGGCTTGTGCTTCGCCATTCTGGCGAGCGCGCCCAGCGCCACTTGATTGCGCTCCTTCTTCCCGGTGCCCGCGTTCGGAGGTACGATGTCGAGTAGCGTGACCTGGAGCCCCGCGTTGGCCAGGTGGGCCGCGATGGCGCCGCCCATGACGCCGGCCCCGAGCACGGCGATGCGTTGGATTGGTAGGATCATCCAGAGAACCCCTTCAGCTTGTTCTTGCGTCGCTGGGGAAGATAGCACCGAGACCCGGTCGGCTCACCCGAGCAGTGTCTCGGCTCACGATTTTCTCCTTCTTCATAGTGACCAACAGTTCAAACGTCAGGTGGCTGAATGTAGGCAGGGCGGGGCGCGCTAGTCGCAGCCCGCGCCCGGAAGTCTGCCAGTCGGCCGAAAGCTGGCGGCATCCTGCGCCCTTTCGCCTCGGAGCCCCGCGCACTACGCTTACCGGCGTGAGCGGCGCCAAGAGTAGCAGGCTGCGGCGCGCCCTTCCGTGGCTGTTGTTCGGCGGCGCCGCGCTCGGCCTCGGCGCACTCGCCTTGCTCGCCGCACTGGCGAGTCTGTTCACGGACACGTCACTCGACCGCTCGGACTTCGCCTCCGACGCGCAGGCGGCCGAGTTCGTTTCCGAGCACCTGCCCGCGCCATTGCCCGCCAGCGTGCGCGTCGAGAAGCTGAGCTACGACCGCTGGACCGATTGGCGACTCAGCGCTTCGGTCGAACTTCCTTCCGTGCAAGCTACCGAGGCCTACCTGAAGCGCGCCCGGGCGGCGCGCGCCACGAACGACGAGTACTGCCTGACCAGCGGGAACGCCCAAGTCCTCCAATACTTTCTCGCCAAGTGGTACGCTTGCGGCAGCATCCAGCGTCAGTCCCCGAGGACCCTGCTCATCGGCTGCAACACGCGCTGACACCGTTTCTGGTACGACCGGGTCGACGCTGGGACGACCACGCTTATGGGGCCATGCACGAAGTGGCGCCTGCGCTCGGCGGTCTCGCGCGACCCGACGAGGCGCCGTACGGCAGCGGGTGCGTGTCCGCGGGGAAGCGTGTGACTGGGCATGTGGTCGCGCCGGCGCTCGTGACTTGGCATGCCGCCGTGCCGGAGCCGGTTGCCGCGTTTTTGCGACGCATGGGGGTTTCGTCAGACTTCATGGCCAGGCCGGGTGGTTACCGTCAGGGTGCACTGACCAGGTGCTGGGAGCTGTCTCCCTGACCCGCGCGTCCTGGGTGAGTGCGCGAAAGCGGCAGCCCATGGGATACGCAACACGTCGTCGACGTCCGGTGTTTGCCCTCGAATGGTAAGTCGCCTCAGGGTCGGACGTTATTGACCTCCAGAGAAGCGTGTGCTTCCAATTCGTGCTGAGCAAGCTATGGCCATCTTACGAAATGCACTCACGCTGACCTGGGGGGTGGCGTTGATGAGTGGGTTGGTGCAGCTCGGTTGCACCAGCTCGGATCGAAATTTCGGTGTCAACGATCCGGACCATCCGGGGGCGGCAGGCGCCGCCGGCGAAGCCAATGGTGGCTCCGGGGGCGGCAGCGGTGGTGGATCGGCCGGCAACGGGAGCGGCGGGGGAGGCGGTTCCAGCTCGAGTAGCGGTGGCAACGGAGGCGGGGCCGCGACCGGCAGCGGAGGGTCGGGGGCCAACGGAGGCTCTGCGGGCGCCGCAGGAGATGGCATGGGAGGCTCTGCGGGCGCCACGGGCGATTCGGTGACCGCGATCATCGACGCGAGTCCGGACCTGGTCGGGTTCACGACGGAGCTCGATGGTTCTGCTTCTTCGAGCAGCACGGCGGATGACCTGAGCTACACGTGGGAAGTCGTGTCCGTTCCGAATGGCAGTTCCATCACGACCGAGTCACTCAGCGCCAGCGACGGTGTCAGCGTCAGCTTCACCCCCGACCTGGGCGGGGACTACGAGATCGAGCTCACCGTGACGAGCGGCGAGCTGTCGAACACGACCACCAAGACGGTTACAGTGCCCACTGTCGACATCGGCTACCTGACGGTGGCCGGCGATGAAGCGACCTACACCCGTGCCGGTGCCATGGTTCAATCCGACGGCCAGAACGTGCGCCAGGTGGGCTGCTTCTTTTCGAACGCGGCGAGCTCCGAGTCCAGCTGGTTGAGCTCTTTCCGCAGCGAAGGGCAGTTCAGCATGAAGACCCGCTACCCGGGCGAACTGAGCGAGGATGCGATCCTTGCGTACAGCTACGTCGACGACGACACCGGCGACAGCTACTTTCAGATCGCTGGTCCCGATACGGGCTGCGACACGAATCCACCGGTCACTACGCCGGGTGGTCTGCGGCCAGTGTTCTCCCCAGATGGCACCCGCGTCGCCTACGGCGTGGATGGTAGCGCGGGTTTCGAGATTCGCACGGTCGGCGTGGACGGGTCGAACCCACGAGCGATCCGCTCCGACTCGGTCTCGTCGTTTCTGACGTCAGCGATCGCCTGGATAGACAATTCGCACTTGGTCTGGGCCGATCTGGAGGAAAACGCGGACCAGAGCGACACGTGGACCGTCATCTACAGCAGTGAAGATTCGGCGGACGCGTTCAACAACAATCTCTTGACCGACGTGTTGATGGATTGCGAGAACGCCACGAACGGGTTCAGTTCCGTCACGCAGGTTGCGCTCGCGGACGACGTACTTTATCTGGGCGACGTGACCGGGCTCGGCGCCACCTATCGCACGTGGCGCCTGACCCCGGTGAGCGGCCAATACGTCTGCGATACCATGGACGAGGCCAATTCCCTTCTCGTCGAACCGGATGCCCACGACTTCGAGCTGTCGCCCGACGGCACCCAGATGGTCTACTACTCGCAGTCCACACCCGCCGAGGGAGAATACGACACCACCGAGATATTCATCGGTCCGAGCGACGGCAGCGACTTCGAAGTTCTGGTGCCCCACAATGGGGGCGCCAACACCGGGGCGCACTGGGTCGCCAACGGTCGCCAGATCACCTGGACGAATACCGTTTTCGATGCCGATTCACGCCCGGTCGAATCCTCGATATGGATCGTGAACGCCGACGGTACGCGCCCGCGCCGCCTGCACCAGGTGATGTCGACCGCTTCGGAGGCCCGCATGCTCCATACGGGGGGCAACGGTTGCGGGTTTGCCGCGCACCGGCCGGGACGCCCCGTGCCCGTGCTCGTTCTCTTCGCCGTCGTCGGACTGGGGGTCGCTCGACGCAGGCGTTCACAGGTGTCCGCGAGGAGTTGATTCGATGAAATTGCCAAGACTGAGGAGCCCTAGAAAGTGTTGCTCTCGCAGGCCACCGCTGCGGTGGCTGGTCGCGCTTTTTGCTGCGTGGGGCGTCTCGTATTGCCTTCAACCGAGCATTGCCTTCGCTCAGACCGACGCGGAACGAGCAGCTGCGCGCGCCGCCGCGGGTCAGGGGATCGAAGCCTACGAAGCGGGGGATTGGGCGAAAGCGGTCGAGTACTTTAGCAAGGCTCAGGGTCTGCTCGAGGCTCCCACCCACCTCTTGTACATCGCGCGAGCGGAAGAAAAGCAGGGGCATTTGGTCCAGGCGCGCGAGGCCTACATCAAGATCAACCGGCTGTCTCTCGATGAAGGCGCTCCCCAGGCGTTCCTAGACGCCAAGCAAAGCGCGGAGCAGGAGCTACCCGGCGTCGAGGCACGTTTACCCTATGCAACCATTTACGTGGACGGGGGGCAGGCAACGGGCATCGAGATCGATGGCGAAGACTTCTCGCAGGATATCGTAGGCGTGCCCATCCCCATCAACCCGGGCAGTCATACCTTCGAGGCAGTGGGCGACGGCATGGTGAGCGACGCCGTGACCCGGAATGTCGCCGAAGCGGCCAAGGTCGATGTGAAGCTGGTACTGGCACAGGCCTCGCCCGCCCCAGTCACCGAACCCAGCACCGACGGAGCGGCAGGCGCGGGCCTCACGGCCACCAGCGATGGCATGAACGACCAAGGCTCGCCCAAGCAAACCCTGCGCATTGGCGCCTACGCATCCTTTGGCGTGGCGGTCGTCGGGTTGGTCGGGGGCACCATCTTTCTGCTCAAGAGAAGCTCCAAAGAGAGCGACGCCGACGACTCTTACGCGCGTTTCGAACAAGACGACTGCCTGAACACCCCGAGCAGCGCCTGCCGATCTCTGGCGGGTAAGATTCAAGGCCTGGACGATGACGCGGCTTCCGCCGGAACCCTGGCCACCGTCGGTTATGCGGTCGGCATCGCTGCGGCCGGCGCGGGCGTGGTGCTGTTCGTTCTGAGCCAAGACGACGGCGCGGCTGGAACGGCAAGCCAGCAGCCCTCCCTCGTGCCCTACGCCAGCTGGAACGGGGCGGGCGTGGTGGGCCGGTTCTAGCGAAGCGCCTCAACCGTGTAGCAGCGCTGTGAGGTCGTCGTGTGACAGCTTTCCCAAGAAAGCCTGCTCGTCGCCGAAGACGGATTCGACCAGGTCGCGCTTACGCTCTTGGAGGGCCGCGACCTTTTCCTCCACCGTGCCAACCGCAATCAGTCGATAGGCGATGACGCGCGAGGTTTGACCGATACGATGGGCTCGGTCGATGGCCTGAGCCTCGGCGGCTGGGTTCCACCATGGATCGAGGAGGAAGACGTACTCCGCCGCGGTGAGGTTCAGACCGGTGCCCCCCGCTTTGAGGCTGATCAGGAATACCACGACCGACGCATCTTCCTGGAAGGCCCGCACTCGCTCCGCGCGCCGGCGCGTCTTGCCGTCGAGCCGCACGAATGGGATTCCCTCACGCTCGAGCTCGCTTTCCACGAGGTCGAGGTGCTCGGTAAATTGCGAGAATACCAAGCTCTTCGCTCCTTCTTCCCGGAGCTCCCGGAGGCGCTCGAGCAGCACGGCGAGCTTCGAACTCCGGCGCGTTCGCTGTTTTTCGTCGAGCAGCCCTTGGTGGCAGGCGGCTTGGCGGAGTCGCAACAGTCCCGTCAGCAGCACCGGCGTGCTGCGCTGGATACCCAGCTCGGCGACGGCTTGCGCATACTTGCGCCGCAGTTTTTGAACGAGTTCGTCATAGCGCCGTCGTTCGCTGCGGCTGAGCTCCACCTCCAGGGTCTGCTCCACGCGCTCGGGGAGATCCTGGGCCACCTGGCCCTTCGTGCGCCGGAGGATGAACGGTTTGATCAGCGCGCGGACCAAGGCGATTTCGCTCTCCGAGAGCGAGCCACTCTTGAAGGGCGCGCGCCGCCCGAAGCCTGGGTTCAAGAAATCGAGGAGTGCCCAGAGCTCGTCGAGGTGGTTTTCGACTGGCGTTCCCGTGAGCGCGATGCGGTGCTGGCTCTCGAGGTTGCGGACGAGCATAGCGCTCTGCGTCCTCGGGTTTTTGATGACCTGCGCTTCGTCGACGACCAGGTAGTCCCAGGAGACTTCGGAGAGGAGCTGGATGTCTCGAGCCAGGGTCGCATAGGTGGTGATGACCAGGCGGCAGTCCCGAAGCGATTCCGAGGACGTGGTCCGCTCCGGTCCCCAGTGAACGACCGGGTCGAGCGCCGGGGCGAAGCGCCTGGCCTCGCTCGACCAGTTGTGGAGCACGGAGCGCGGGGCGACGACCAGCGAAGGGCCGCGGCGGCGGCCACGCCCCACGAGCAGTGCAAGCACCTGAATCGTCTTGCCAAGGCCCATGTCGTCCGCCAGACAGCCCCCGAAGCCGACTTCCTCGAGCCAGCGCAGCCAGCCGAGTCCGTGGCGTTGGTACTCGCGCAGCGTTCCGCGAAAGCCGCGGGGAGCGGCCATCGACCGAGGCAAGAGGCCGCGTTCCAGCGCTTGCCGCAGCTTGGAGAACCCAGCGTCCTGCTCGCTGCTGGTGGCCGTCTCGAGCAGCGCCACGGCGGCTCCAGCATGTGCGGGGGTGAGCCGCAGAACACCCTTTGAGGGTTCCAGCGAGGCGCCCAGATCGACGAGCCTTTCGATGCGGTTCACGAAATCTTCCGCGCCCACTGCCACGGTGTCGGAATCCAGCTCGAGCAGTGCGTTCAACCGCCGTCGTCGTTGCAACGCACGCAGGAGCTCTCCGAGGGGGAGCTCCTGGCCGTCCACCTCGAACGTCCCGCTGATCTCGAGCCAGTCGATGCCGGAAGAGGCACGCAGATGGAACCCACCGACACGGCGGTAGGCCTTGCGCTGCACTGAAACACGCCAACCCTTGCCGAGCAGTTGCGAGGCCAGCTCGTGCACGCGCTTCGCTCCGATGCGAAATGTCTCTCCTGTCGCTTGCTCACCGTCGGACGCGTACGACGGGGGCAGCCGGACACCTAGCTGTTCCAGCTCCGCCTGCATGGTGGCCTCCAGTTCCGGTTCACGCCGGTAGCGCACCCGCGCGGCCAGGTCGACGACCCAGGGTCGCGCGGGTCGCAGCGGCAGTTCCTTGTCCCGGTAGCGGAGCCCAACGTCGAGCGGGACTCCCCGCACGGAGCCGTCACTCGCCCCGATATCGACGAAACGCTGAGGCGCTTCGTCGCAGACGACCAGTTCGAGGCCCAGTGGCAGCTCGACGTCCGGCAGGTCCGGCTCGCCATAGTAGCGCTCCAGAAAGCTCTCCAGCTCGTCGGCTGCCAAGACCAGATCGCGGGCACCGGACTGGCTGAGCGTCGCCATCCATTCCGCCTCGCTCGGGCTCCGCACCGACACCATGGTGCTATCGAACAGCGCCGCGCCGGATCCGTGTACGAAGCGGAGGGCGCCGAAGCCTGCCTCGCGCTCACCAACGAATACCCGTGGCACGATTCGGTAGCCCGCCTCGGCCGGCTCCACCACCACTCTGAGACTCAACGTCGCTACCTCTCGACTGAACGTGACTGGCGCAACGGTGTTCCTGTCGACGGGTGCCAAGAGCCGCCCCGCTTCGGCCAGATGTTCGAGCAGGCGCGCCGTGTCGCTCCACGGAAGCAACACATCGTAGGGGGCCCTTGCGGACGACAGCGGATCCGACCCGCCCACGGAGCTGAACTCTTGTTCCAACTGCAGCGCGAGCAGAGCGAGCTCTCCCTCGAGCGTTCCCGGCCTCGCGTGAGCGAGCAGCTCGCGCGGATGAAGCTGCCGGTATCCCCCCGGTATCGGCGCGAGCAGACTGAGGCGTACGGGAGCCTCGGGCGCCTCTTCGACGTGAAGCAACGCGAAGAGCTGAAGCGCGGGTAGAGCCGACCCACTGAGAGCCCTGCTCCTGCGAACCAGGAGCGCGTCGAGCACTGCTCGAGGTTGGTCGAGTTCTGCGTCGAAGGTCGGTTTGGCACCTGATGGGCGACCCAAGATCGCCCGCGCTCTTTCGAGCCTGACGGCTCGTTGCCAACTGGAAACGCTGCTGGCTGACGAAGCAGTACCGGCGAGTACTTCGGCGAACTTGCGGGGCCACGCGTAGGATTCGTCGTCGTCGTCGTCGTCGTCGTCGGTCCACTCCGTGTCGTCCTCGTAGTCGTCCTCGTAGTCGTCCTCGTCATCTGTGGAAACGTCCTCGTCCTCCTCCTGGTGAGCAAGTCTGACTCGGAGCTTTTTCGAGCGCCGGTTTGCGGGCAGCAGGTCCCGCGCATCGATTTCGCGCAGGACGGCCCACAGGTGCTTGCAGGGCACGTCGTATTCGCGGCCTACCGGGCAGCTGCAGAAAACGCTGAGCTCGCCCGAGTCCTCGTCCAGACGCACCCGCGCTTCGTACAGTGACGAGCCCATCACATCGGCCTTGACATCGTAGGGCGCGATCGCCGTTGCGCCGAGGACCATTCCGCTCTTGAAGTAGGCGTTGCCTCGGGATCGGGCTTTCGCATCGAATGCATGGCGCACCGAGGTGCGCTCGGTCAAATGGCTGCGTTGCTGCGTCGAACGCCGAGTCCCGGGCATGCTTCGCGGTTAGCTCAACAGTCCCCGCTCTGGCAACGCCAAGATCGACGGGCTGATATTCCTCGAGCCAGGAAGCGCTCTGCCAGAGTCCGTCTCGCCCGAACTCTCGCGTCGCGCTGCCAGCACTCGCTGGTGGAAAAAGCTCGTTTGTGATAGGAAGCCGCCGCACGGTCGCCGCATTCCAGCGCCAATCCGCAGCGGAAGAGAACGGAGCAGGCGAGCACCTGCACCCTGGCGCATTCCGAAGATGCGCTGTCCACTCGAGCGCCTGGGCGTTGCGTGGAGCCAGCGCTCTCAGGACTCGCAGGCCCCTGGAGCGCTGACGGACACGCCCGCTCCGTGGGCTTCGCATTCGTTGCCGTAAGTGTTGCCGTCGCAGCCGCAGACGGGATCGTAGACGGTGTCGCAGGCATCGGGAATGGGCTTGCACTCGCCGCTGGCGTCGGCGGCACCGCAGCGAGCATCGAGGGCGTAGTTGCAGAACTGGCCCTCACGGCAAGGCTCGCCGGTCAGGCCGCCGCAGCTGCGGTTGTCGCACTCGCCAGTGCTCGCCATGGAGGTTCCTGCGGCGTTCGCCTCGCATTCGTTACTGTAGGTTTTGCCGTCGCAGCCGCAGACGGGCGCGTAGATGTCGTCGCAGGCATCGGGGATGGGCGCGCAGACTCCGCTGGCGTCGGCGGCGCCACACAGGGCGTCTGGAGTGTAGTTGCAGAATTCGCCTTCGCCACACGGCCAGCCGCTGAGGCCGCCGCACAGTTTGGAATCGCCGCCTTCGCACTCACCGAGGCTGGCGATGGAGACTCGGGCGGCCCGGGCGATGCAAGCGTTTGGATAGGTCTTGTTGTCGCAGCTACAAACCGGATCGTAAGCCGTGTCGCAGTCTCGCGTGGGCGCAGTGCACACGCCCGTGGCGCCGTCCTCGCCACACTTCGCGTCGATGTCGAAGTGGCAGTAGTTGGGATCGTCGCAGAAGGAGCCTGTTGCGGCGCAGGTGTCGCCCAGGCTTCCTATTTCAGCGACGTCGCAGCCCTTGGCGGCGATGAGGGCTGGCGAAAGCAGCAGCAGGCCGCCGAGCGCTACCCGACGCAAACGAGGCAAGTGCGTGGTGCTCAGCTTTACTTCGAGTGATGGTGTGGTTCTATCCGCTGACTCGCTTCGTCTGGTTGTCATGTTCAATCCCTCCGTTTACGGATTGCTGAATGTCTGGCTTCCGCTGGGCTGCCGGACTCTGTTGGCATCTACTTGTCGGAAAGCCCGGCGAGCGCACGTCGTCGTTCCGGCGCAAGCGCACCATCGGGGAAGCGGCGCTCGTGCTCCTCCAACCAACGCCGGGCACTGGCGGTGTCTCCCACCCGTGCCGCGCGCAGCGCGCGCTCGACGAGCGCGGTTTCGTCCTGCAGGGTGCTGCTCTTCAGCGCCGCAGAGCCTGCCGCTACATCTGGTGGCCGGTTGAGCGCCGCCTTCAAGCCCGCAGGGCCGCCAGGCGCTGCCGCCGCGCGACTCCTCGAAGGCGGACCTTGCTCGGTGACACTTGCCGAGTCGGAACCTGCTACGGTCTCGGTGGGTTTGGGCCGAGGCTCCGTTCGCTGCCCGAGGGGCATCTCGGCCGCGCCTCGGGCCGGGGGCGTCTTGGGGGCGGCCCCAGTCCGGGGAGGTAGGGTCGGGTGCGTTGCGATTGGGGGAGCCGGTGCCGGCGATGCGTCTGGCGCAAGAGCGGAGACCACCGGGTAGCTCGCTCCAGCGGCGAGCGCGGCGACGGCGACCAGGGCCTTCGTTCCGGCGCCCAGGCTGGCGAACTTGGTGAACGCGGCGGTTAGCCCGGTTGCTGGACTGCTGCCGGCGCCTGCACCCGTCGCCAGGCTTCCGGTCATGCCGCCGCTACCGTTCGCGCTGACACTCGACGCGGCGCCTGCATGGGCCGCGTTGGCAGTGCCCGCGACCAGGACCCCGACAGCCGTCAGGCGAGCCCGCGCACGTCGCTCGTCCTCGTGCTGTGGCAGGTCGGACTGCAGTGCTGCGATCAGATCCTCGACTTCGCCGGGTGGACTAGACATCTTGCTCTCCTGGTGGAGTGGGGCTCGACAGCCTCGACACCGCTTCGGCAAATGCCTGGCGAGCGGCGCGCAATCGCGAGTACACGGTGTTCAACGGGACCCCGGTCAGCCTGGCGATCTCGGGCGCCGACATCCCTTCGACGCACGAAAGGACGAACACCTCGCGCTTGGGGTCGTCGAGCAAACCCAGCGCTTGCCGAGCCAGCGCCAGCTGCTCGTTCTCCTCCACCTCCTGCCGCAGATCCGCCTTGGTGGCCCCTTCGCCAGGTAACTCGAGGGGTGCAACGTGGTCTCCGGTCAGGAAGCGGCGTGCCTCGCGGGCGGATTCTGCACGGTGGCGACGCGCGATTCGGAGCACGATGGCGTATAGCCAGGTTCTGATGTTGCAGGCGCCATCGAACCCGGCAAGCTTGCGCTGCACCACGAGGAAGACCTCTTGCACCGCGTCGTCGAGCGCCGCGCCCGTCACGCCGAGACCACGCAGGCACCGCCACACGTACTTGAAATTCGCCTCGTAGATCTCGCTCAGATTCGGAACGACCAGCTCCGCCCCTGCCTGCCCAAACGAAGCCGCGAGCGCTCGATGGTGCAGGGTGTTGCTGGTCATCGCCCGTGAATCGCACGAGCGTCGCAAATCCGTCATCGCCGGGTCCAGGAAACGCGAAAAATCGCGCCGGCTCCGAGGCGGGGCAGCCTGAATACCTCCGTTTCGGGCCGGATCTCGAATCTTGGCCGCGTCACCCCGACCCGACCGTGCAGCCCGAGCTCCGCCGACCAGCTACGGCTCAAGGCGCCAACGACCGCCAACTCGACCTCGGGGGCGACCAGCCACACGCTGTCCGGAGTCGGATAGGGCACGCCGGTCCCCTCGGCTCGTAGGCGGTAGGCGGAAACACCGGCCTCGCACCTGACCAGGCCACCGGGCGCGTAGAAGGCGCTCAAGCGCGCTCCCAGACTCTGGATTTGGAGCCCGAGGCCGCCGTGAGTTTTGGCCTCGGTCGGCAGCAGGTAACGGAGCACCAGGCTGCCCCCAAAGCTCGAGGACCCCAGCGCCCCGCCCAGCTCGGTGAGCGGGGCAGGGTTGGGGCTCAGGCCGGTGGCCACTCCAGCGCCGCCTGCGGCGCGGATTCTGCAATGAGCCAGGCCCTGTCGGGGCCCGTGGGAGTGGCGTATCGAGCGCCATCGATGTGCGCGGCTCATGCAGTGGAACCGCGCTCCCCGGCGGCGAACTCGAAGGCAACGGCTGAACCGGGGGGGGCGTCGGCGAGGGCTCGGGCTCCGCGCGAACGGGTTCGACGACGGGCTGGGGCACCGTGAGCTCGGCAGGGGAGCGTGGCGATTCCAGGGGCGACTCTTCGAACGCTTTCGAAGCGCCGCTCCGGGCCGCGGGCGGCGTCGGATCCTCGCGCCGTGTGGCGGCTGCTGCGGCAATCACGACCGCGGAACGAAATAGCGTTCGGCAATCGGGGTCCGATAGCATGCGGCTACCTGCTTGCCCGCTCATGCGCAGTTGAAAGCGCCCGTCGTCGGACTCGGAAAGGACCACCGAGGTGTACGGGGTCTGCGCCGCATCGCCGTGTTCGAGGGCGCGAACCGCGGACCGGAATTCGTCCTCGGAGCCGCACCCCGCGGGGGCTTCGAACGCCATTTGAGCCAGGGCCTGAGGGGCAAAAGCCAAACCCGAGAGCGACAGACCAACCCAGAGAGCGCGTGTTTTGCCGGTGGAGCTCGATCGGGGTCCGTTAGCGTGAGGCATCGGTCGGGTCTCCGGAGACGCAAGCTTGGTTTCTCGCGGGCGGAAATCAACTCGCTGGGTGCTGCATTCTCGGGAGTCGTTGTCCGCGCGACGTACTTTTGCGCATCGCGTGGCTTGCCTGGCACGAGGGCGTCTCCGACCGAGTTGATTCAATCCGCCGCTGCTCGCGTTCGTCGAACAGGGACCGGCACCGGCGCTTCGTCGAACGCGAAAACTCATCGACTCGTCACACTCGGTGTCACGATGACCCACTATAAGGTGCTCCGCTCTTAGTCGAACAGGAGGAGCACTATGAACCCGAGGACCAGTTTCTATATGCTAGTGGCTGCCGGCTTGACCGGCTTGACCGGCTGTGGTGCTGAAAACCCAGACGCCGGCGAGCAAGCTTCCGGGAGCATCGAGCTGTCGCTCACCAATGCCCCGAACGACGTAGCGTGTCTGAAGGTCACCATCGATGCGTCGCGCGATACGACCAAATTCTACGATCTGGAGCCGGGCGACTCCACCAGGCGTTTTTTCATCGATCGACTTCCTGTAGGGCGTGCGGTGGTGGATGGCATGGCCTACCCGGCCGCCTGCGATGCGCTGGACGCACACGACGATCCCTCGTTCGTATCGGAAGCAAGCGACAAACAGGATGCCTGTCGCGACCAATCAACGAAGCAGAGGGCCGATCGGGCAGCATGCGCAGCGTCGGCACCGCCGAAAATGGACACTCGCTGCTGAGCAGCAATCGAAGGGGGTCGTGCTGTTCATGCAGTGCGTAACCCGAAGCGCTCGTGCCGTGGGCTGCCCCAAGTCGTGCTGGACTTACGGCTTGGGGCGACCCGTCTCGGCTGAACCGGGGTTACTTGATCGGCCGCTCTGGCGAAACCGAGGGCAGCGTGAGTGGACGGAGCCCTTCGCTCTTGGCGGTGCGGCTGTCGGAGCGCTCGGTCTTTTCGCCGAGCCGCACGCTGCCCAGGCTGAGGGGCGCTACGTCAGGAGCGTCGAGGTCGTTCTCGGGCTCGACAGGCTCGATGAATACGCCCGGGTTGGTGCGGACGCTCACGATTTCCGGGTTGGGAATCTGCTCCAGGGTGGGCTCGTGGGTCTTGGAGGAGCTGGCTAGGGGGAGTCGTTGTGCAGCGCTGGGTCGTCGCTTCTGCTGCTGTTGCCACTGCGCGCCCTGCACGGCTGCATGAGCGCCACTCTGCCTGGACCTCAGGCTGTGTCTGTTGGGGGGCGCCGCAGAGTTGGGGCCGAGTGAGTGGCCCTTGTTGGAGCGCGGGGCGACCACGACGCGGTTGCGCCCGGACGCCTTGGCTTCGTACAGCGCAGCATCGGCGCGCGCCAGCCAGGTCGCGGCCTCGTCGCCCGGCTCCAGGCAGGCAATGCCAATCGAGATTGCGACAGGGATGGCTCTGCCCGCGACCTGAATGCTCAGATCTTCGACCATCTGGCGGACGCGCTGAGCGCGTTCCTCGGCATTGTGCAGCGAGGAATCCGGGATGACCACCACGAATTCTTCGCCTCCATAGCGAGCCACGAAGTCTTCTTTGCGCAGGAAGTTGCGCACGAGAGTGTCGGCGACTCGTTTCAAGACCAGGTCACCCGTCTGGTGACCGTGCGCGTCGTTGATCGCCTTGAAGTGGTCGACATCGATCATCAGGACGCTGGGGGTGCTTGCCAGGATGAAGGACAAGTCGGAAACTCGTTCGAGGTGCTCGTCGAGAGCCGCTCGATTGTATAGCTGCGTCAACTGGTCGAGTGCCGCGCGTTCTCGCGCGTCGCGCAGCTCTTCCTTGAGCTCGCGCACGGTTTCTCCCAGTTGTTCCAGTTGGCGTTGCTCGCGGGCGCGACGCTGCACCATGATGGCCGTGAGCGTTTCGGCAATGGCCTCTGCCTCCTGGCGGATGGCGGTGCTGTCGTTGCTCGTAAATGCACCGACGAGCTTGCCGAGTTGCGCACCCACCACGCCATCCGCGGCCCGGTCTTCCTGCACCGTAGTGCTGATGCAGCGCGCGAACGTTTGCACTGCTTCGCGCAGGTTGGACATGCCACGCGTGACGTACTCCCGCTCGTGCACGCGGTGGTCTTCCACGAACCGGCGCACCCCGGCATAGTCGCGGCGAAATCCCCGTGGATCGGGGGCTTCGTCCTCGTCGTCGGTGTCTCGGTGGCGTGCTTCACCCACCAGGATGCGGCTGGCCCAGCCATCGCAGGCGGCCCGCGTGTCCTTGGCTTCGACCAGATCGGTATCGAAGGCGTGCTCGCCGAAGCTGCGTATCACGCTTGCCAGCGAGTCGAGGGCTCGGTCGAGCTCGCGAGTCGAGTCGATGTTGGGCTGTTGGTGCCCGGGTGGCTCCGAGTCTTCGGTTTTCTTTTTCCAGAACATCGAGAGAGAGGAAGGTCCACGCGGGCCTCTTCGGGAACAAACGGCTCGAAGCGGCGGACCTTCAGCACGAGCGCCGCTTCGGGCAGGTGAAGGATTGTTGTTCCCCTATTTTCGCGCCGCGCGCGTGGTGAGTCCTGCCTACCCTCGCGGCTGCGAATACGGCTGTCGGTGGGTCGAAGGAGTTCCGATGCCTACATGCGCCGTGCCTGGTGGTCAGCGCTCGCTCGCTCGGTTATAGTCAGGCGCAGTCAATTATGCTGCTCGGCAGCCGTTCATTGGCTTACGAATGCCCCGCGACAAGCCTCTGCCCAGCGTCTTCGAACTACTCAACAAAGTTCAGACCGAGCCGTTAGTTTCTGAACGACCTGTGGCCCAGAGTCTCCAGCCTTTCTCTGACCCGTACCTGAGCTTGCCACCCGGCGGCTTCGCGATGTCCACCAAACCGCCTTCCGAGCGGCCGCCGCGCATGCTCATCGTGGAACCGGACCCCGCGCGTCGAGAGATCCTCGAGCGTCTGGTGAACTCGGACGGCTACGAAGCGATTTTTCTACCCGATGGTGACGAAGTGCTGAGGCTGACGCGCGAATGGGAGCCCGACCTGATCCTGCTGACCCAGGAGTGGTCGGGAGGCAACGGCTACGAGGTGTGCGGAGAGCTGAGAGCCGCGGATCGGCGCGGGCACACGCCCATCATCATGCTCAGTAGCTCCGCCGATGAACTCGCAGTGGCGCGTGGCCTGTTGGCTGGCGCGGACGACTTCGTGCAGGACGTGAGCCGTCAAGTCGAGTTGAGGGCGCGCATTCGTGTGCAGCTCAGGCACAAGCGTCACTACGATGCCCTGAAGCGCGTGCGCAACGAGCGCGACAACCTCAAGCGCGACGCGCGCATCGACCCACTTACCGGAGTATTGAACCGTCGGACGTTGGAACGAGCGGTCGAAGATCGCGTCTCGACGGGCGAACGATTCGGTGTGTTGTTCATCGATCTGGACCACTTCAAGGCCGTCAACGACGATTTTGGTCACGACGTCGGCGATTCGGTGCTCAAGAAGACCGCTCATGCCCTCAAGCAGGGCATTCGCCCCGGCGACATTCTGGGTCGCTACGGGGGTGAAGAGTTTGTCGCGTTGGTTGCCGGCGCGGGGCCGGAATCGGCGCGGCTGGTGGCCGAACGCCTCAGGAAGGCCGTGCAGTCCGTCTCCTTTCCGGAGGGAGGCCCAGCTCGCGTTACCATCAGTGTTGGCGCCACCGTTTTCGACCCTCGAGCGAAGGAAGAGGAGGCTGGGGAGCTCCTGAAGCGGGCCGACAAGGCGCTTTATTCCGCCAAGTCCGCTGGCCGCAATTGCGTCGTCAGTGTGGCTTACGACGGAGAAGAGCGCGTCGCTCCGGCGGTGCTCTCGCGTCGTGTTGCGCCACCGCCACCCAAATCGCCGGAAGGCCTGATTGAAATCATCGAAGCTGATACACTGGGGAAGCGATGAGCGCGATACCGGGTAAAGCAGGTTTCGAATCGACCCCGAATCAGGGCGCCACTGCGCGCACGGAAATGAGCGAGCTCGAGCGCAATCTGGTAGCCAGCCTACACACGGGCCGCGCCGCGCTGCCCATGCTGCCCCAGGTCGCGTCCATGGCGCTGCGCCTGGCAAGCGATCCGGAGGCGAGGATTCAAGAGCTGGCGCGCCTGGTCGATACGGACCCACCAATTGCCGCACGCTTTCTGTCGATGGCCAATAGCGTTGCCTACTGGCGTGGCTACCTGGCCTCGTCCACACAAGCGGCGATCGTCAGGCTGGGCTTGGCCAACACGCGCGATCTATTGTTTCAGGTCGTTTACGCGAGCAATACACGGGGGCTCAAGCGTTTTCAGAACGCCGTGCAAAACTGCTTCCGCCGCAGTGTAGTGGCGGCGGTGGCCGCGCGCGTTAGCGCCGAAGAGCTCGGCATCGAGAGCGAATACGACTACATGGCGGGGTTGCTCCATGATATCGGCGAAGCTCGCATTTATCGAATCCTCGACGATATTCCCAAGCAGGTGAAGCTCGACAGTCGCGAGGTGAAGGACTTGGTGCAGCGCTATCACTGTGCTGCGGGTGCCGAAGTCGCCATGGCCTGGCAGCTACCCACCGAAATCGTGGACGCGTGCGCTGCGCACCACGATGAAATGGGGCTGAGTGTGCCGCATGTTCGGCTGGTGATGGTAGCGGACGCCATCACCGAGGCGCTAAAAACGGCCCCCATCAGCCAACCCCTCAGCGTCGATTCGTTCGATCAGGACGACTTTGGGGATCTGGGAATCGACGAGCAGACTGCGCTGAGACTGCTTCAGCGCGCCCGGACTGCCGTCGGCGTGCTGCACTCCCTCTAGAGCGACAAACAGGATGCTTGTCGCGACCGAGCAATGAAGTAGAGGGGCGATCGGGCAGCATTTCGGTGCCGCTGCAGATGGCAAACCGGTTCGGTGCTCTAGCGTCTGGCAGGGCGACACGAGCCTCCGGATGGTTTCGTGGATGCGGTCCGAAAGATGGGCGCGTGCCTCGCGCTTGCTCACCCCTGATTGGTAGTCGAGTCAAGCGGGTTGCTCGAGAGAGGGAAGTTCGCGGGACTTTGTGTGGCTCTTCCCGAGGGGGCTCCGGAGTGCATAAATTCGCATTCGCATTCGCATTCGCATTCGTGACCGCGACCGACTGACCGTGGCCGGGACCGGGGACTGGGGAGGCAGGCGCGTGCCAGCAAAGCTGGCACTGGCGCCTGCAGGCTCAGAATGGCCCGTTGCCGCTCGAGACTCCGGCTGCGGGTTCCTCGACACGCGATTCCGTTCGCCCCTGCGTGCGGGACGGGGCTGTGAGCCCCGCCCGCAGGGGCTCAGAAAAGGAGAAGCCCGTGATGAAACTCGAAGTCCTCAACCTCGCCCTCCAAGCCATCGAGCTACTCAGGCCCATCGTCGTCCGCGTCAAAAAGCACGACCGTAGCTTGGCTCGACAGATCACCGATGCAGCCAACAGCAGCGTGCTCAACACTGGCGAAGGAGCGCTCAGCGATCCCGGTACGCGTCGCAGTCGTTACCAGTCCGCGGCCGGTAGCGCCAACGAGGTGCGGGTGGGTGTCCTGGCTGCCATTCGCTGGGGCTACATCAGCCAGGGGGCCTTGGCCCCAGTGCTCGGTCACTACGATCGGGAGCCCGCTGCGCGCCGGCGCGGCTGGCCCCCGCTCGCCTCTAGCCCTCAGCTGACCGCTCCGTCCCTCGGTCCAGCCCCTTCAAGCTGGGGCCGCGCCGGCACGCAGCGGGCTCCACCGATCGAGGGGGCGCGCTTGCTTGTATCTGAACCATGTCCTATACGACCCACCGTGGCTCGCAGCTCGTTTCTTTCCGAGGAGGTCAGGCGCTATCTCATCGATCTGGTCGGTGAAGAGCCCGCGGAGCTGAAAGAGCTCCGTCGGGAGACACAGAAGACTCCCTCTCCGGGAATGCAAATCGGGCCGGACCAAGGGCGCTTCCTGCACTTGCTGGCCGAGCTCACGGGCACGAAGCGCGCAATCGAGGTGGGTGTGTTTACGGGGTACAGCTCGCTGTGCGTGGCCAGCGCTCTGCCTCCAGATGGGCGCCTGGTGGCTTGCGACGTCAGTGAGGAGTGGACCAACATCGCCCGGCGCTATTGGCAGAAGCTGGGTCTGGCCGATCGCATCGAGCTCAGGCTCGGCGAAGCGATCGGCACGTTGGATCAGCTGATCGAGAACGGGGGCAGCGGCGGCTTCGACTTCGCGTTCATCGACGCAGACAAAGAAAACTACGACGGTTACTACGAGCGCTGTCTCACCCTGCTGCGGCCCGGCGGGTTGGTGGCGGTCGACAATGCGCTTTGGGGCGGGCGCGTCGCGAGCGGCAACGACACGAGCGTGGACACCCGAGCCATCCGCGCGCTGAATGCGAAGGCGTTCGCGGACGAGCGAGTCAGCGCCAGCTTGGTTCCCATAGGTGACGGCGTCCTGTTGGCTCGCAAGCTCGCGTGATGTGTCGGGTCCAGGTGCGCTTCACAGCAGTCGTTCTACTACCTGGAACGTGAACGTCATCGGCTTGCCGGCGCGTTCGAGCTTCACCCTCACTTCGGGCGCGTCGGGCAGCGCTCGTTTCAGCTTCTCGGCGGCGTGTGGGTCCGCCAAGGCGATACCCTGAATGCTCGTTACCAGATCTCCGTTTTGGAAACCACAATCGGCGCCAGGTTCCAGGCCGGATACCAAGAGTCGTTTGCCCTGTGGAGCCGAGACCCAGGCGAGCACGCCAGCTCTCAGCCAGCGCTTGGGGTGGGTCGACAGCTCGCTCACCGCGCCCGTCAGAGCGGTCCGCGTGATCTCATAGCGAGTCCCGTTCAGCGAGCGCACTCGATCCGCGGGTGACAACAGGCAAGCGCCCGACCCGGGTTCGGTAGCAGCGTTTTCCGGCAGCTCGCGGCTCGGTTCGGCCGAGTTCACGGGGAACACACTATCCGGTGCTGGAGCGCGCGAGGACGGCTCGGCGTCCGTCACCAAGAAACCCATTTGGGGCTCCGTCGTGGGGGGGGCTTCCTGCTTGCAGGCCAGCGGGAGCGCGGCAAGAGCTGCCCCGCACAGGCAGACGCGACCTATCGATAGGATGGAGTGCATGGACTGGCCTCTCGGGTCGTTGGTAGTGCAACATTCATTCCGCGAACGCTTCGCGTGCTGAATCGGTCGCGGACAGGGGCACTTTGGCCGCGTCGTGGCAGTTCAGCGTGTCGCCTCGGCTCAGTCGCTGCGTCCGCCGAGCGCCCAGCGGATGAATTCGTCGAGATAGGCGCGTTCGGCGTCGTGCAGCACCTTCCAGCGCACTCCGAGGTATTCGTGGAATACCTGCAGAGCGAGCACCTCCTCGCTGTGCTCGGCTCCCGCAAGCTCATCGCACTCGAAGCGGGCTTGTGCCTGGGCTCGCTCGAGCAGGTCGGGCTGGCGCGCGGCGCCCAAAGCCGTGGCTTGGTAGGCACAAGCGCCTGCTACGTGTTGTACCACGTGCGCCAGGAGCTCGGGTTGACTCACGCCGTCCAAGGTCATCAGCACGGCCTCGCTCGCTTGCCGCGCCGAAAGACGCAAGTAGCGAAAGACCACGCTTTCGGCATGCGTCGGGAGCGCACCCCGCTGAAGGCGCGGCGCGCCTTCGATCGAGAGGCGAACCGCGCTGAGCGTCGCCTCTTCGACCTGCTTCATCGTGGCATAGAGTGCGTCGCGTTCCGAGGCGATGGTTCGCAGGCCAGGCTTGTCGAATTCTGAAGAGAGGCAAAGCTCCAATGCGGAGAGGAGCCGCGCTCTGGCGCTCGGCGCGACGAGCCTCCTGAGGCCGTATCGAACGATCGTGGTGGTCGTGGTCAAGAGCCCCCGGTGCATGGCGTCACCCATGCGACAGAGTTTGCCCGTGCGTTCGAAGGCGACGGGGGCAACGCCCGTGAGCGCTTCCCCAGCGCTGACCAGCGTGAGCCTAGTGCGAGCGGGCCGGCTCATTCGTGGAGGTGGGCCAGATCACGCGCACTGAAACCCATCAAGAAGAGCAGAGTGTCCAGCCGTTCGTTGTAGTTGAGGCTCATGTCCGCCACCTCTTGAAGTTTGGGCTTTGCACGAAAGGCTATGCCGAGACCGGCGCTTTGCAGCATCAGCATGTCGTTCGCGCCGTCGCCGACCGCCACGGTCTGTTCCAGACGGCATTTGTAGAGCTGCGCCATGTCTCGGAGCACCTGGGCCTTGCGCTGGCCATCCACGATCTCGCCCTGGAGGCGCCCGGTGAGTTTACCGTTCTCGACCTCTAGCTCATTGGCGAAGGCAAAATCCAGGCTGAAACGCTCTTTGAGGCGGTTGACGAAAAAGTCGAAACCACCGCTGACCAGGCCGACGGCGAACCCCAGGCGCTTGAGCGTACGCACGAACTCGTCGGCGCCCGGCGTGAGCTCGAACCGTTCGCACAACTCGAGCGCTCGCTCTATGGGCAAGCTTTCGAGCAGCTTGACGCGCTCCGCCAGGGCTTGCCTGAAGTCGAGCTCGCCGCGCATGGCACGCGCCGTGATCTCGGCGACGTGCGACTTGACGCCGGCCAGTTCGGCGAGCTCGTCGATGAACTCGCCTTTGACGAAGGTGGAGTCGACATCCATGCACACCAGGCGCTTGTTGCGGCGGAAGATATCGTCGCGCTGCACCGCCAGGTCGACGCCCAGCTCCATGGCCTTGTGCAAGAGCAGCCCGCGCAGCTCTCGCAGCTCCGCCGGGCCGCAGCTCTGGTTGTTGGGCAGATCGGCCATCAGCTCGAGGCCGGTGAGCTCGTCCAGGCTGAGTGAACGGATTTCCCGAATATTGATGCCTCGGTCGGCCATCAATCGAGTGATGGCCGCAGTGGCTTTCCCGTCTCCGAGCGGTCCCAGCAGCGTCACGCACAGCCCGAGCGGAACCGGGGCGTGCGAGCTCTTCGGTGGCTCGTAGGCGCCGACCTCCAAGCGCAGCCCGAGCTTGGTGACTTCGAACAGCAGCCTTCTCAGGGCGAAGGACTCGCGCGGGATGTCCACGATTGCCGACAGC
The DNA here is from genome assembly GCA_963809955.1 of uncultured delta proteobacterium. Taxonomy (GTDB): domain Bacteria; phylum Myxococcota_A; class Polyangia; order Polyangiales; family Polyangiaceae; genus JAICQQ01. Next base: position 68,014 of record CAWELQ010000017.1, on the reverse strand, counting down.
ACCAGATAGCCATGCAAGACCGACTGCCCGACCGTTACGAGGTGAGCCTTCTCCTCCGCGATCACCTCTGCAATGCGAGCGGTAATCCCGGGGCGATCCGCTCCGGCCACATGCAGAACGATGAGTTGAGGATGCTCGGAACCCGTCATTGGCCGGAACCTAGCACGAGCCAGGCTTCGGACGAGCGGCCTTTGGCAGCTCCCCGAGGGAGCCCGGGCTAGCGTCCTTTGAGCTTCGTTCCCAGCAGCGTGCGCTCGCTCTCCGCGAGGAAAGCCGCCAAATCTTCCACAGCAATGGCGTGGAAGCTCAGTGCCAGACGGCCATCTCGACCGCGCTGGACGCGAACGCGTTTGCCTCGGTGGACGCCCGGTGGTGCGGGGGGCAGTGCAGAAGCGAGCTCGCTGGCTCGCTCTTCCCACAGCTCGGGCAAGCGCTGGCGTGAAGCCCTGGTTTCCGCGAGCAGGTGGATGGCGTCCCGGATCTGTGAAGGAGTCGCTTCGTGAAACGAGACGGAGCGAAAGCGCCCCGTCGAGTCCCGCAATCTGAGGTCCGTGGCGACCAGGTCGCCGGGACGCTCTCGCTCGGGAGTCGACTCCAGATAGCGAAGTCCGAGCTCGAGCTTTTCGACGCCGTAGCGTTCGGCGATCTCCGCGTTGAACTGCCTGGCGATGCGAATCAGCTTGTATCCCGTCGAACGTGAGAACGAGACGCCCTCCTCGAGATAGTGCTCGAAGCTCGTGTAGCCGCGGCTTTCCCACAGTCGCTCATCGGTGATGCGCGCCAACCTCAGACCAATCTCGTACATGCCCCGTCCCACCGCGCCCTTCAGCCGGTGAATTTCGTTGGTGAGCAGATCGAGGATCAGGCCTGCCGTGCTGGCGTCGCGCGTCTGCAGGGCCTTGGCTCTGAGCGGCCGCGCGAGCGCGCGAGTCCGCGTCGAACCGCGCGCCCCGGACGCTCTCTTGGCAGCCTTCGCCATGACGACACCATCGCATGAAATAGTGAAGCGGTTAAGCGAAGTTAGCAGGCACATCCAGCGACTGGACACGCGTTCTGGTGCGTTCGCCGGCCGCGTCCGAGCTTGCAGCGCGCTTGCCGGCGCGAGATCACGCTTATGTATCGCGATGAGATCTCGTAGGTTAGCGGACCTCGCCCGAACGAGACGAGTTCGCGGCGTCGATGGAGTTCAGTCATGAGTCGAAAGCTTCAGCAGATGCGTGCGCGCCTTTTCGCCGGGGTTGTGGCGCTTAGCTCGTGGTCACCCGTGCTCAGTGGGTGTGGAGGTGCGGCGTCCTCTGCCCCAGCCGTTACTGTGTCGGAGTCCAACTATCAGGAGCGGAGCTCGGCACCGAAGCCGAAGATCGCGTCGCCGCACAGTCTGCAAGCACCGCCCGCGCCGACCAGCGGTGAGGCCAGCCAGGACGCCGCGTGGTGGACGGAAGATCCGCCGTGCCCGCCGGGGGCCACTTTGTACGGAGGCCCACCGCCCGAGCACAGCGAGGTGGGCTGCAAAACCGACAAGGGCGTCAACGAAGGTCACTACACTCGGTTCCATCCGAACGGGAAAAAGGCGGAGGAAGGCCAGTACGAAAAGCACTTCGCCGTGGGCACCTGGGTGAAATGGAACGAGTCAGGTGTGAAGGTCTCCGAAACGCCCTACGACAAGGGCGCGCAAGAGGGTATCGAGACCGAGTGGTTTCCCGATGGAAAGATCAAGAGCCAGCGCACCTATTCGCACGGAAAGCGCGACGGCTTGACCACCCTTTGGGATGCGGAAGGCAACAAGCGCAGTGCCATCGAATACCGCGCGGGTGTGCAGAGTGGGCCGGCCACCTACTGGGACGAGACGGGCACCGTGGCGCGCGTCGAACAATGGAACAATGGAAAGCGCGTGAAGTGAGAGACCGCCGCGGCCGCGGCGCGAAGGACGGAACTCCGGCTACCCCACCTTATCCCTGCCTTTCGCGCGCGCGGTGCGACGCCCCACCCGAGCTGCTCTCCACTCCTCCAACTGCTCCATTCTCCATTTCCCACCCGTTAGTGTGCACAACGGTCGACAACCATGACCCTAGCTTCGATCTGGAATCGATTTTGCTAACCGGCCCTCAGGCCTGTATTTTGCCGACTGGACTGTTTCAGGACTCCGGCAGCGCCGAGACGACCGGCAAGTGTCGTGCTCGCGGGACAGCAGCGGTCGGCGCCGAGCGCGAGCTTTCGACCGGCAGCGCTGCCGCGTGAGCGGCGCGCGGGGTCTTTCTGGGTGTATCCGCGCTCTCGGCAGGTCGTGCTCGCGATAGCTCGGCCAGCCGTGGGTCGAGCAGATGGCTGGGCGAAACATTGGCCAGAGCGGCCATCATGATGCTCTTCACGTTCGGATTGTCTTGCTCCAGGTGGGCGAGCAGCGCGGTCATCCGATCCCGCATCAGGCCTGGCTGCGAGCCGCACAGGTTGCACGGCAGAATGGGGAACGCTTGTTCGGCGGCGAACTCTTGGATGGTCTCCTCGGCGCATTCGATGAGTGGGCGGATCACTTCGAAGCGACCGTCATCCGTCGTGTACTTGGGGGGCATTGCCTGGAGCTTGCCGCCGTAAAACAAGTTCATCAGAAATGTTTCGAGTGCATCATCCCGATGATGGCCGAGGGCAATCTTGTTGCATTGGAGCCGCTGCGCGGCGGTGTACAGAATGCCGCGGCGCAGGCGCGAGCACAGCGAGCAATACGTGGCACCCGTTTTGACATGCTCGGTGACCACCGAATACGTATCTTCGGACAGTACTTCGTAGTCCATTTTGCTCTTCGCGAGCCAATCGGAAAGCGGCCTGCCGTCATAGCCGGGCTGGCGTTGATCCAGGTGAACGGCCGTGAGGCGAACACGAAACGGCAGGCGCTGAACGAGCCGTGACAGAAGCACAGCTAGACTGTAGCTATCCTTGCCGCCACTCATGGCCACCAGCACGTGGTCTCCTTCGGACAGGAGCTGGTAGCCCTGACAGGTCCGTTTGAGCTGCCGATACAGCAGCCGGGTGACGTTGCTCATCGGAGCCAAAGCTAGTGGTTGGGGTTGTTCCGCGCCAGTGGCAAGGCTAAGAAGGGGAAGCTTTCGATGATTGTCCGCTTGTTGCCTTCGCCTAGAGCGACAAACAGAATCGTTGTCGCGACCGATCAACGAAGTAGAGGGCCGATGGGGCAGCATGGGCGCTGCCGGCGCGGTCGGCAACGGGTTCGGTGCCCTAGCGGCCTTGCTCTGGCGGTGACTCTCGCGCTTGGCCTGGCGAGCGCTTGTGGCGAGCCCGATCCGGACCCCTACCAACCGTTGAGCCAGGCGTGCGACGATTGCCTGCTCGAGGCCGGCTCGATGGGCTGTGGCGACCAGTACGACGAGTGCGAGCGAGAAGCAGCTTGTGAAGACGTGGTTCTGTGTCAGCTCTTGCAACAATGCTACCGCGAGCCCGCGGAGGGCGATTGTAGCGAGCAGCGCGGCTGCATCGATGGGAGTACCACCGACGATGAGCTCGAGTCAGCGCACACATTCGAAAGCTGCGCCCGCACCACCTGCGGCCACGTTTGCGATTTCGAGCCCTAGCAGATCGGATCCAATCTCCGTTTTTCGGCGCTCGCTCACACTGCGGCTGGTTGCTCGGCGCCTTCTTCCAGCGGCCCTTGCGATCCTGGCAGGAGGGGCCCCGCCGCGGCATGTTCCTCGAGGGCTTCCAAGAGGACGTCTGCCATGTCTTCAACGAATAGAACTTCGAGGTCCTTGAGTGCGGTTTCGGGGACGTCGTCGATGTCGCGGCGGTTCTGCTCCGGCAAGATGACGCGGCGAATCCCGGCCCGGTGCGCGGCCAACACCTTGGCCTTGATCCCGCCGACGGGCAGGACTCGTCCTCGCAACGTGCATTCACCGGTCATGGCCGTGTCGGTGCGCACGCGGCGACCGGTGAAGAGCGAGACCAGCGCGGTGAACATCGTGACGCCTGCCGACGGGCCATCCTTGGGGACGCCACCCGCTGGAACGTGGATGTGCAAGTCGCTCGATTCGAGGTCACCGAGGTCGATTTCCAGTTCACCGGCGTGACTCTTGATGTAGCTGAGTGCGGCCTTGGCCGACTCTTGCATTACCTCGCCCAGCTTGCCCGTGATCTGCAGCCGACCTTTGCCCGCGCTGCGTGAGGTTTCGATGAAGAGAATGTCTCCTCCAAACGGGGTCCAGGCCAGCCCCGTGGCCACGCCGGGGAACGCCACGCGCTCCTTCGATTCGTTGTGGAAGCGGGGCTTTCCGAGATACTTCTGCAGATCTTGCGGCTCTATGCGCCGCGGCGGGAAGGCGGTGTCGTCCGCGGCTCGCGCCACTTCCAGAGCCATGGACCGGGCCAGTCGTGAGACCTCGCGGTCGAGCTGCCTGACCCCGGCCTCACGGGTGTAGTCCGAGATGATCGCAGCAAGAGCGCTGTCGCTGATCACCAGCGTATCATCGGGCACGCCAGCGTGCTTCATGCGCTTTTGGATCAAGTGGCGCCGCGCGATATCCATTTTCTCTTGCGCCGTGTACCCGCTCAGCTCGACGATCTCCATGCGGTCCTTCAGCGGCGGCGACAGGGTATCCAGGGTATTCGCGGTTGCGATGAACATCACCTCGGATAGATCGAAGGGTTGCTCCAGGTAGTGGTCGGTGAAGTTGGCGTTCTGCTCCGGGTCCAGGACCTCGAGCAGCGCTGACTCCGGGCTCCGCCCCCAGGCGTCGGAGAGCTTGTCGACTTCATCGAGCAAGATCACCGGGTTCTTCGCGCCCGCTTTGCGCAGTGCGCTGACGATGCGACCCGGCAAGGCACCGATATAGGTACGCCGGTGCCCCCGGACTTCTGCTTCGTCGCGCACGCCACCCAGCGAAATCCGCACGAAGGGCCTGCCCGTGGCGGTCGCGATGGATTGCCCGAGCGAAGTTTTCCCGACACCGGGCGGTCCGGCAAAGCACAGGATGGTGCCGCGGTTGTTCTTGGAGAGCTTCTGCACCGCGAGGTGTTCGAGGATGCGCTGCTTGACCTCTTCCAGCCCGGAATGATCCTGGTCGAGCTGCGCAGCGACCTTGGCGATATCGGTGTTCACGCTGGCGCGCTTTTGCCAGGGCAGGGCTGCCAACCACTCGAGGTAGGAGCGAATCACGTTCGCCTCGGGGCTCTGCTCGCCCATACTCTTGAGCCTTTGGAGCTCGCGATTGGCGACTTCCCGTGTTTCCTCGGGAAGCTTCGCGGCATCTAGCTTCTCCTCGAGCTTGGCGAGCCCAGCCGATTCGTCACCTTCACCCAGCTCCTTCTGAATGGCGCGTAATTGTTCGCGGAGCACAGCCTCGCGCTGGTGCTTGCCGAATTGCCGGCGCACGTCGTCTTCGATTTTCTGCTTGAGCTCGGCTCGCGCGAGTTGCTTCGCCAGTAGACCGATGACGAGCCGTAGTCGTTCGGGAACGTCGTTTTCGGCCACGATGCGGGCGGCGTCGGCCTGCTCCAGCATCAGGGCCGCCGCAATGGAGTCCGCGAGCGCTCCGGGCGCGATCTCGTGCGTCAAAAGCTCTGCCAGCGCGGCGCCGACACTCTTCAGCCCCTTGACCTTGTCGGCCAGCTGCCGCGCCAGAAGCTCGGCTTCATCGCTGTCGGCTCCGACATCCTCCATGAGCTCGCCGTGGCCTTTGAGGTACGGGCCATCGCTTTCGAGGCTGGATAGCTCGAAGCGGTTCAGTCCGACCACTCGGAGCTGCATATTGCGTCCCTTGGAACGGGCAATTCCTTCCACGCGCGCGAAGATGCCGTGGTCGAACAGGTCTTCGCGGGTTGGATTCTCAGCGCTGTTTTTCTGAGCGACGACGCCTACCACGTCGCCTTCGTGCAGGGTGGACACGAGCGCGAGCGAGCGCGTGCGTCCTATGGTCAACGAAAGCTCGAGGCCCGGGAACAGAGTGCCGCCCCTGAGGGCGACCACCGGGAAGGGCTGGTTGGGCAGCGGTGCGCCGCCGACGAGTGTGGACATACCTTCTCCTGTTTGGGATTTACGTGAGAACGTAAGATTCGAGGGCTTGCCGTCAATGCCTTGACAACTCCCGAACCGGACACACCTTGAGTAGGCTCTACGGGGTGTGCGCAGCGCTCACTGGGGCGGATAACCCGGGCGCGAATCGATTCGCCATGCTGGAGCAGAGGCGGGCGCGGGTCATCGTCATTGTCCCCACCTACATGGGTGGATCCGCGATTCGCCATGCTGGAGCAGAGGCGGGCGCGGGTCATCGTCATTGTCCGCACCTACATGGGTGGATCCACGCCCTGTTCGTGTTGGTTCGCTCGGAAAGAGCACACGGTCCGCCCTTCAACGAGGCCACGCGCTCCGGCGTCCTATTGAGCCCCAGGGATTCTTCCGTGGTTGATTTCTGTGGCGAATCAAAGATTCAGCACACTAGGCTTGAGTCATTCGATTGGTGTTCAGCAAGGCGTGGCGCGCCCTCGCGGGGGCTCGGACTCATAGGCTCGCTCGAGGGTTGGCTTGTGTGGTGCTCCATGTGGTGTCGGCAGAGGCCGCGACGGAGCCCGCCCGGGAGCGCCCGGCAGCGGCATCGTCTGCCGTGGTTCCGCCTGTGCCCGAAAGCACACAGGTCGGCTATCCGAGCTCCGGCCGAGGCAACTCAGAGGTCATCCTCGAATTGATCGTCGAGCGGGATGGGTCGATCTCGCGGGCAACGGTAGTGAGCGGTGACGAGCCGTTCGCGAGCGCCGCCCGTGCTGCCGCGCTTCGGTGGCAGTTCACGCCTGCCCGAAGGGGGGGCGAGGCGATTCGTGCGAAGATCCGCTTTGCGGTGCACTTCGAACATCTGGAAGTTCCGAACCAGGCCAGCGCGCCCGAGCCGTCTGCCGGCGAAGCTGGCGCGCCGCAGGCGGAGCCCGAGCTCGAGATCCAAGTGCTCGGGGAACGTCTGCCCGCGGACACGACCTCGTTCACGCGGGCGGAAGCCGACCAGCTGCCGGGAGCCTTTGGCGATCCACTGAGAACACTCGACATGATGCCCGGAGTTTCGCCGATAGTGTCGGCGTTGCCGCTCTACTTCGTGCGGGGCGCTCCGCCTGGCAACGTTGGGTTCTTCATCGACGGCGTGCGAATCCCCCTGCTTTACCATGTGTTCCTGGGGCCCTCCGTGGTGCACCCCGCCATGATCGACCGGGTCGATCTGCACGCTGCCTCGTACCCGGCGGCCTATGGCCGTTTCGCCGGCGCCGTGGTGGTGGCCAAGCTCGCAGAGCCCAGCTACGCTTGGCGCGGAGAAGGGTCGGTGCGCCTTCTGGACAGCGGCGGACTGGTCGAGGTGCCCTTCGACGGTGGCAGAGGATCGGCCATCGTGGGCGGTCGTTACTCGTACACGGGGCTGCTCGTCTCCGCGCTGACGGGTAATGAATTGAAGTATTGGGACTATCAGTCCCTGATCAGCTACAAGTTGACTCCAAAGAGCACGCTGGGTCTATTCGCTTTCGGCGCACTCGACTTCGTGGACGTGGGGGGTGAAGACTCGATTGGAGGGACTTCGTTCCACCGCATGGACCTGCGGCTGGACCACCAGTTCTCGTCCGCCACCGACGCGCGCTTGGCGGCTACCTGGGGTTACGACAAGACGCTCAGCGACGTGGGTAATGTATCGGACCGAATGTTGGCGGGTAGGGGACACCTCGAACACCGGCTGGCGCCCGAGGCGGCACTGCGCGTGGGGTTCGACGTCGTTCAGGATGCTTACGAGCTGGACATCGAGCCGGCGGCCTCGGAGAAGATCGTCTACGAAACGCTGTTCCCGACACGCAAGGACCTGGCTCTGGGGGCGTACACGGAAATGGTGATCACGCCCGCAAGCTGGTACTCCGTGACTCCCGGCGTTCGTGTCGACATGTACCGGTCGCTGGGGGCCACGGAGGTGGGTGTCGACCCTCGCATCACCGCCAGCTTCATCCCTCGCGAAAAATTTCGACTGTTCCACTCGGTGGGCATCGCCCATCAGACGCCGAACTTCGTCCCGGCGATTCCAGGTGCTCAGGTTGCTGGGCTCTCCGGCGGCCTGCAGAACGCCGTACACACGTCCAGCGGCGTCGAGTTTCCGGTGCCCTACGACATGTCGATGACGCTCACCTACTTCCAGAATGCGACGTTCAACTTGACCGATCCAGTGGGGCTCAATCAGAACCTGGACATCGATGAGAATAGCGCCGACTCACGCGCAACAGGGCACAGCTACGGCTTGGAATTGCACCTCAAGCGAGCGTTCACGCGGAAGCTTGGCGGAGTGTTGTCTTATACTCTTTCGCGCAGTACTCGCAGCCACGATCGCATCAAGACCCTGAGCTCGTACGACAGGACTCACGTGGCTAATGGCGCGCTCGTTTACGAATTCGCCCGCGGTTGGCAGGCAGGGGCGCGCCTGGCGTTTGCCTCGGGCATTCCCGGTGCGCGTGAGGTTCCCCCCGACAAAGTGTTCGACGCCTCTCGCAGTCGGCCGTACCTGCGCCTCGACCTGAAGGTGCAGAGGCGCTGGCGGCTGAGCGAGACCGCCTGGTGGGGGGTTCATGCGGAAGTGCTCAACGCGAACGCCGGTACCGAGGTGAGCCGGCGCACCTGCACCAAGACGGGTTGCGAGGACCTGTCGGCCGCACCGCTCGTCTTGCCCAGCGTCGGGGTCGAAGGCGCGTTCTAAACCCTTGGATCCGTCTGGTGCTTGCCCAATACTTCCGCGATGCGCGCGGCCAGGGCACTACGACCGTATGGCTTCTGGAGGAAGCCGAGCACCCCGTCGTTCACGATGGCCTGAGCATCCCCATCGAGACTGTAGCCGGAGGCCAGCAGTGCCTTGACGTCGGGGTTGATGGAGCACAGCGCGCGGAAGGTCTCGCGGCCATTCATGACGGGCATCACCATGTCCAGGATTACCAGGTCTACCTCTTTGCTGGCTCCGCGATAGTACTCGACTGCCTGGTCGCCGGATTCGAATGTCGTCACGCTGTAGCCCAAGCTCTCCAGCATGCGCCGGGTGACGTCGCGCAGGGCCGGTTCGTCTTCGACCACCATCACGTGTGCCGTGCCATCCGCTGGGTTTGCTCGACTCTCGCTTTCTTGCTGCCGAGTGTTTGCTTCGCTCACCGGTAAGAAAAGCTCGAGCGTCGTACCGGTACCCGGTGAGCTCTTCACGCGGACTGCCCCCCGGTGATTCTTCACGGTGCCATAGACCGCTGCCAGTCCGAGCCCCGAACCCTGGCTGTCGCTCTTGGTGGTGAAGAATGGTTCGAAGATGCGCTTCTGGACTTCGGGTGAGATCCCGAGCCCGGTGTCCGAAACGGAAACCTTCACGTAGCGACCGGGTCGGATGGGGAAGCCATGCTCGGACGCGAATGCCTCGGAACAATCGACGTTCTCCGTCTTGAATTTCAGTGTGCCGCCCTCTGGCATGGCGTCGCGGGCGTTCAGCGCCATGTTCAACAGGGCGCTCTGTAGCTGGGAACCGTCGCCGAGCGTCCCGGCTTGCTCGGCCGCCAGCTCGCGTTCGATCGCGATTTTCTTATCGAGGCTGTGTGAGAGAAGTTCCACGACCTCTCGGATGAGCTCATGCAAGTTCACGGAGCCGGCGGAGTATTTGCCCTTACGTGAGAAGGCGAGCAGCTGGGCAGTGAGTTCTGCGGAGCGATTGACGGAAAGCAGGATGTTGTCGACCAGCTCGGAGAGGTTCTCGTCGTCGGGAAGTTCCCGTTGCAGCAGGTCCGCACAGCCCATGATGCCCATGAGTTGATTGTTGAAATCGTGCGCGATGCCTCCCGCGAGCTGGCCGATGGCTTCCATTTTCTCCGCGTGTCGCAGCCTAGTCTCCAACCGCTTGCGGTCGCGGATGTCGCGCACGAACGCGCAGCTGAAAGCCAGACCATCGAACTCCAGGTAGTTTGCGGCAATCTCCACGGGAATGAGGGTGCCGTCTTTGGCCCGGTGCCGCGTCTCGAAGGTCCGCTGATTGGCGTCGGCAAGCTGCTTCCACACCTGTCCCCAGCTTGCCTCGGGCACCTCTGGGTTCAGCTCGTAGATGCGCATGCCGAGCAGCTCCTGCCTCGAATAGCCGGTGAGCCGCGTGGCAGCGTCGTTCACGTAGACGATCTGCGCATCCGGTTGAATCCAATAGGTCGGGTCGGACATCCGGTCGACAGTGAACCCCATCACGACTTGGCTCATCGAAGGCGAGTTCGCGATCAGCTCCCTCACGGAGCCGACCTCTGCCACGGGCTTGATTTCCGAGCACTGCCCGGCCTGAAAGCGCTGTAACCTTGCTTTCAGCCGCTCGATCTCTTCACGCAGTTGTCGCTCGGTGTCCCGGTCGTTGCCACCACGCGCCATCTTGATGGGGGTTAACGACCCGAAGACTCAAGAGATTTAGAGAGAATCGCACGCGCGGGTCGGCGCTGGGTTCAGGTTCCCCTTCAGATCAAGATCCAGCACAAAAGTGCGATGATGGGAGCAATCAGCAGGTTTAGAAGCAGGCCAGTACGGGCCATCACCTGAGCGGGCACGTGGTCGCTTCCGAAAACGACGGCGTTGGGGACCGTGGCCACCGGCAGCATGAAGGCGCAACTCGTACTCAGCACGGCAGGTATCATCAAGAGCTTGGGCTCGAGACCGAGCCCCGTCGCCGCGGCCGCCAACACCGGCATGAGAAGCGCCGCCGTGGCGGTGTTGCTGGTGACCTCGGTGAGGAAGCTCACCGCCAGGCAGAGGGCTATCAGAGTGAGGGCGAGAGGCCAGTGCGTGAGTCCCGTGAGTTGGGCACCCAGAAGCTTGCTCAGGCCGGACGCATCGAATGCGCGTGCGATGGCAATGCCTCCTCCGAAAAGGATCAGCAGCCCCCAGGGGATCTTGCGAGCGGTTTCCCAGTCGAGCAGATGCGAACCTTCGCCGTCCGGCACCAGGAACATCACGACTACTGCACACAGCGCAACCGTGGAATCGCCTGCGCCCCCGACGCCGAACCAGTGGCTCCAGCCGCCATAGGGACCCGTTCGGGTCACCCAGGCGATGGCAGTGAGCAAGAAGACCACCAGCACCCGGCGTTCTGCGGCGCGCCAGGGAGGGAGTTCTGGAATGCGGACGGTTCCTTGGCCCTTCATGCCGTGCGTCAGCACGAGCCAGACCAGCGGGATCAACACGACCACGATGGGGCAGGCGACCTTCATCCAATCGAGGAACGAGACCGTGAGTCCGGTCGACTCTTGGTACACTCCCATGAAGATCACGTTGGGCGGGGTGCCGATCGGCGTTCCCAACCCTCCGATGCTCGAACTGTACGCGATGCCCAGCATGAGGGGGGTGGCCAGAGCTCGGTCCCCGCCTTCGATCAAGGCCAGTGCCACGGGGAGCATGACCAACGTCGTTGCCGTGTTCGAAATCCACATACTCAGGGCGGCGCAGGCCAGCATGAACCCGAGCACGACACGACGCGGGCTGCTCGACCCGGTGAGACGCACCATGCCCACGGCCAGGCGTCGATGGGCGCCGGAGCGCTCCATGGCGGTCGATAGCACGAAGCCGCCGAGCAGCAGCAGGATGAGCGTATGCCCATAGGCGGTTGCAACCTCCCGGTGATCGAGCACTCCCGTCAGCGGGAGGGCGGCGAAGGGAAGCAGCGATGTGACCGGAATGGGGACCGGTTCGGCGACCCACCAGGTAGCGCACACGGCGGTGACGGCGGCGGTCCAGCAGGCCGCTTGGGGGGCACCGCTCATCCATACCAGCCAATAGGTGAGCGCACCGAGCGCCAACCCCAGAACGATCGCGTACCGACTACCCCTATTCATGGATGGCCAGACCACCGAATTGGGTGCCAACGGCACCGGCGCGGCACATGCTGCCCGATCGGCCCTGTACTTCGTGGATTGGTCGCGACAAACATCCTGTTCGTCGCTCTAGGCGAGGCCTTCCAGGAGGATCTTGAGAATGCCGGGCTCTTGCGCGTGCTGGAAGGCATGCTCTGCCTGCGTGAGCGGATAGCGCGCGCGGATCAAGGGACGCGGATCGATGTCGGCGCTGGCGAGCGACCTCACGGCGTGGCGCAGATTCCCGCAACGTGACCCGACGATGCTGAGCTCGTTGATCACGATCGGCGACAGGTCCACCGAGAGCTTGCTCTGTACGGTGGTCTTCAGCACGAGCGTTCCGCGCGGCTCGACCAGACTCAGAGCACGTTCGAACCCGCGTTCGCTGCCCGTCGCCTCCACCACGAGTCCGAATCGCTCGTCAGCCAGGTCCCGTTCGAGCAGGGAGCGCACGTCGTCCGGAAGCAGGGCGAGCTTGTGTTGGTGGTGTCCGATCGCGGTGACCGGCACGTCTGCCGAATGAAGTGCCAGGGCGATCAGGAGGCCCAGCTTGCCGTCGCCCAGTACTGCAACGCTTGTCGGGCGCTCGGCTACGGCGTCGAGCACGTGGAGCGCCGCAGCCAAGGGCTCGGCGAAGACCGCCTGTTCGTCGCTGACGCTTGCTGGTACGCTCACCAGGCAGCGCTCGGGCACTACCAGCGATTCCGCGAAGGCGCCGCTCGCCCCGAGGATGCCGAGTACTCGGCGTGTGGCGCAATGGTGCCCATCGCGTTCTGTGCAATCGGAGCATTGCCCGCAGCCGGCGTTGATGTCGGCGACTACGCGCTGCCCGAGCCAACTCGTATCGGTGGCCTCGACGACCTCGCCCACGAATTCGTGTCCCGGAATGCCGCAGAACCCCATGTACCCTCGGGCCAGCTGTAGGTCCGTGTCGCAAATACCCGCGAGGCGCATTCTGACGCGAGCCTCTGACTGGCGTCGATTGGGCTCGGGGTGCCCTCGATCCAGGCGTGCGCGCCCCTGGTCCAATGTCAGTGCCAACATGGCGCGCAGCGTATCACGAGTCCTCGAATTCGCGATAACCAGAGCGCGAACGCGCGCCCAAGGGCCGCGAGGTCCTCGCTCGAGGGCACGAGTCTGGCGACGAACCCCGGATCCAGTTTGATCCTGCTGCAGCGTCCGCTACACCTAGTCGGGAATGCCGAGAATCGAGTTCGAAGCGAGCGGCGCGGGCCGCCACAAGGTGGTCGACAGGCCCGAGGGCGGCGACTTGCTAGATATTTGTGATGACATTCTGGCGCCCATCCCGTTTTCCTGCCGCAGCGCCACCTGCGCTACCTGCGAGGTAGAGGTGCTCGAAGGCATCGAATGCTTCGAGCCCCCGAACGACGACGAGGAAGACTTGCTCCAGATTCTCGGAGGACGCGCCCGACATCGCATCGCCTGCCAGGCGCGAGTTCGGGCGGGCGATGGTCTGATTCGTTTGCGCGCGATAGCGGTGGGTCCGCCGCTTCCCGAGGAGTAGTCGTGAGACCCATTGTTGCGGTGATCGGAAACGGTTCGGCCAGCTCCGAGGCGTGTGCGCTGGCCCAAGAGGTGGGGCGCCGACTCGTCGAAGCAGGTTGTCGTGTCCTGACTGGAGGGTTGGGCGGCGTCATGCAGGCGGCGAGTCGCGGCGCACAACTTGCTTCCAATCACGCCGACGGAGACGTGATCGGTATCCTGCCCGGTGCTCGCCGGGAGGACGCCAATCCGTATGTCGACATCGTCGTGCCGAGCGGCATGGGCTACGCGCGCAACGTGCTCATCGTGCAGACCGCAGAGGCGCTGATTGCCATTGGGGGCGGGGCCGGAACCCTCAGCGAATTGGCGCTCGCCTGGCAGAGCGACAAGCCGATCGTGGCGCTGGATCTTCCCGGTTTCAGTGGCGAGTTCGCTGGCAAGGCCCTGGATGGTCGCCCGCGTCGCGAGGTGCTCCGGGCCACCAGTGCCGAGGCGGCCGTGCGCCTGGCGCTCGAGGCATGCCGCCCGTCCGACAAGTCCGACAAGGGCTAGGCTGTCAATTGAGCGCGCGGCTACGCGCGTAATGGTCGCCCTGGAAGCTGTCGAAAAAGCGCACGACGTGCGGGTTGTCGACCTCGCCCCCAGCAGCATCGGGCTCGAGGTGCCTCTCGGCCACATACGTTTCGTGATCGGAGTTGTGCACGAGCACTCGATACCAGGGCTTGTTCTTCGGGGGGCGAGAACGGGCCACCTGCTCGTACCATTCTTCGCTCAAGCCGAACGATAGATCGATATCGAAAATCACACCTCGATAGCCGAATTTGGCGTGATGTACGAGCTGGCCCAACTTGAATTTTGGTGCGGGTCCCGACATTCTCAACACCTTAGCTAGCCCCGCATCTGGCGCGCGCGCAACAGGCGCTCGGGAAGATTCCGGAAATGCTGCGTTCCGAGCCGTTCGTGTGGGCCCCACTGGACGCGGGCGCACCCCGGGCCTACATTTCGGGCTAACCCCTCCCCGAGGAGAGAAAAGACCATGAAGCTGCCCGTAACCCTAGCCCTAGCTACCTTCACCTTGTCGATCGCCACGGCTACCGTCGCACTCGCAGCCTCGAGTGACCACGGCAAGACCCAATGCGGTGGTGACGAAAAGAAAGACGACAAGAAGGACGACAAGAGCTGAGCCCCAGGCTCATCGGTCGGCGTGTTGACCGGGCACGGGCCGAGCCCGTTCCCGGCAACATCGCCGCTCTTGATTGGTGGGGGTAGGGGCGCGTCGCTTGCTACTCAGCGAAGTCATCGATAGCGTCGGCGACCGAGTCTTCACCTGGCTCACATCCACGCCACGAGGCTTGGTTCTCGTCATTGGCAAGGACGAGGGCTCGGCGCAGCGCTTGCCCGTCCCCGCTGGTGCGGTTCAAGCGGTCATGGCTCGCTATGGGCGGCCCGCTTCCGGCGATGTGGAAGCCATGCTGGAGTCTCTGGAGCTCGGCATCGTGCTGGACGACGGCGGTTCACTTTCGGCATTCCGCTTCCAGCCTCGCTACGACGTGTTTGCGAAACAGTACCTGGCTTGGCAGAGGCCGGGCGAGCCGGCGCTCGTCGAACTGGCGGTCTCCGTGAGTGCGGCGCTCACCCATCTCGCCCTGGCACTAAAGAGCAAGAGCCCGCCAAACCAAGGCTAGCTTCCGGCCGCTAAGCCACCAGTCTCTTGAACCTTTCCAGCCTGGAGATCCGATCGAGTAGGGAGGGCTGGCCTGACCAACCGGGCGCTTTGAGCGCAGCCTCGGGCCCTCGCAGGGCCGGGACCGAGGCGAAGCGACCCATGAGTAGTCAGCCCTAGGCGGCCACGTTGAGCACTATCTTGCCGATGTTCTCGTTGCGTTCCATGCGTGCGTGCGCTTCGCTGGCGCTCGCCAGGGGGAACACCATGTCGATCACTGGCTTGAGCTGACCTTTTTCGAACTGGGGCAAGGTTTCACTGATGAATCTCTGGGTCATCAGGATCTTGTTCGTCAGGTCGCGAGAGCGCATCACGATTCCGACCAGCTGGAGCTGCTTCCGCAGTAGCACCGCGAAGTCCACCTCGACTTTGGCGCCCCCCAACAGGCCCAACACGATGAGCCGCCCGTTGTCGGCGAGCAGTTGGGCATGCTGGGGCCAGTAGGCCGCGCCCACGCTATCCAGCACCACGTCGATGCTGAGCCCCAGCTCGCGTAAGACTGCCTCGAAGTCCTGGGTTCGATGGTTGATCAACACCTGGGCGCCGAGCTGCTCTGCTTTGGCGAGCTTGTCGCCGTTGCTGGCCGTGACCACCACCTTGGCGCCGTGGCCGCGCGCGAGCTGGACTGCCGCGCTGCCGACGCCTCCTGCCGCGCCATGGATCAGCACGGTTTCTCCCGTTTCCAGCTGAGCGCGCTCGAACAGCGCTTCGGTCGCGGTGAGAAACGCTTCGGGAATGGCCGCAGCCTCGGCGAACGTCATGGAGTGCGGGATGGGCATGGCCATCCGCTCGTGGATCGCGACACGCTCGGCGTAGCCGCCCCCCGGCAAGAGTGCCATCACTCGGTCGCCCAGCTTGACGCCGCTGACGCCCTCGCCCAATTGGCTCACCACGCCCGCGCACTCCAACCCCAAGATCTCGCTCGCGCCCCGAGGCGGCGGGTACAGGCCGCGCCGCTGCAGCAGGTCGGCGCGATTGAGCGCCGTCGACTTGATGTCGACCATGACGCGGTTCCGCCCGAGCAGGGGCTCTGGCACTTCGCGAAGCCTGAGCCTTTCGGGGCCCCCCGGTTCCTCGACGACGATCGCCTTCATGTCGAAGATCGCTAGCCCGTTTCAGGCTGAACGCAACCCCACATCGAAAGTTTCCGTATTTGCATCGGCATTCGGCGAGCTCCCTGCCCGACCCGCAAGACGAGCGGTCGATCCGCTATTGTCCGACGAACTGTACGACGATGCGCCGCGCCCGTGGTCGATTGTCGAAGTCCACGAAAACGATTTGCTGCCATGTTCCGAGCGCGAGCTTTCCCTCAGCGAAGGGAAAGGACAGCGACGGCCCCAGGAGCGCGGCGCGCAAGTGGCTGTGCCCGTTCCCATCATGGTAGGCCTGTTCGTGGGCGTAATGCCTGCCGGGCGGTGCCAGCTCGTCGAACAGCCGACGCAGGTCCGACACGCATCCGGGCTCGTATTCGAGGGTCGTCACGCCTCCCGTGGCGCCCGGGACGAAAACGAGGCCGATGCCCGAGAGCATACCGCTGTGCTCCAGCTCTTCGCGCACCCGCTCGGTGATGTCGACCACTTCGGCGTCCCCCTGCGTGTTCAGTTGGATTTCGCCCGAAAAGACTGGCATTTCCTAGAGCGTCGTCAGGTGCGCAGCACCGATGACCCCGGCGCGAGCTCCGAGCTCGCTGACCAGTAGCGGCACCTCGGCGGGGGGCCGAGCAAAACAGTGCCGCCGGAGGGCGATGCGCACGTGCGGTTCGATCAGGTCGAAGGATAGAGAAACGCCCCCGGTGAATACGATGGCACTGAGGTCGAGGACGTTCTGGATGTTGGCGAGCCCCTTGCCCACGGCATCACCCATGCGTTCGAATGTCTTGATGCCAGCTTCTTCCCCGCTGCGGGCGCTGGTGGCTATGTCCAGTACTTCCTTCGCGGTCTTCCCATATTCTGCGAACGTTCGTATCAACCCGCGCGTACCGGCATACGCTTCCACGCAGCCTCGCATTCCACAAGCGCATGCCCAGGCGTTTGGGGCCGAATCGACGGTGAAATGGCCGATCTCTCCGGCAAAGCCGTAGGCGCCCGGATACAGCTGATGGCCGATGACCAGTCCGCCTCCGATGCCTGTGCCGAGCGTCATCATCAGAAAGCTGGGGTGCCTGCGCCCGTGACCGTAGAGCCTCTCGCCGAGTGCCGCGGTGGTGGCGTCGTTTTCGACCGCCACCGGGCAACCGAGCCGCGAGCTCAGATCGTCGCCGAACAGCACGCCTTTGAAACCGGGCACGTTGGGCAGGCCCCAACACTTGCCTTCGCTGTCCACTTCGCCGGGGATCGCAACGCCCACGCTGGCCGGCTTCGGGTCGAGGGCGCGGACGGTTTCAGCGATGGCATCGAGCACCTTGGCGGGCGAGGCCCCTGTTGGTGTCGCGGTTGTCTTGGAGCGCACCACTTCGCCGTCCTGGACGACGCCTGCCTTGATTCGTGTGCCTCCGAAGTCGACGCCGATCATAGATGACTGGAGCGTAGCGCACTGCTCGGCCAGGCTGTCAAGCAGACCAGCGCGCGGCCCGGCGTAGCACCGGCGAGAGCGGGGCGAAAGGCCGGCCCGTTACAGTGGTGCGAGAGTCGACGTCAACGCAGCGACTCGAGTTTGTCGCGATGGCGAGCCTGGAGCTCGTTGTAGTCGTCCTGGCTGAGGGCCAATGACGTGGTGAGCGTTCTCAGCATCGTGACCTCGACGAGGCTGATGCTGCCATCGGCGGCGGCCAGATCGATCAACACCTCGAGTACCTGGCGACGCAGATCGCGGTCGGCGAGCTCGACGAGGGCACGCGTGTAGCGAGGCCTTTCGATGGTGGAAATACTCACCAGGTCTTTGGTCAGCGCTGCGTGGATGGCGCGCACTCCCTTGGCGTCGAGCCCTTGAATCCGCGACAGTTCACGCTCCAGCACTTGCTCTTCTTCTGCGGTGACCCGTCGGTCCGCGTACGCAACGCTTGCCAGGAGCCCGGCGATTGCGGTGACGATGCGGACTGTTTCGACGTCGGCGCCGCTGAGCTCGCTTTCCACGACGGCGTCCAGGGATTCAGCCTTTGCGGTGTGTGGGTCGTTCTTTTCGCGCTTTTTGAACAGCATCGAGTGATTCTAGTCTGGCGATCGGAAGCCAACATCGCTACAAATATCAGCGAAAATCGCAAAACTCAGAAAAAAGAGGCTCCAATGAAACACGTCGTTCCCCACGATCTCGATGAAGCAAAGGCCAGGACGGTCGCGCGGTCGGCCTTCGACAGCTACAAGGCGCGCTTCTCGGACTACAATCCGACGGTGAACTGGGCAACCGACAATCACGCTGACATCGCCTTCAAGGTGAAAGGGGTGTCGCTCAAGGGCGGCGTGGACGTGAAGCCTTCTCAGTTCGAGCTCGAGCTCGATGTGCCGTTTTTGCTCAAGCCCTTTCGAGGCAAGGCCATCTCCGTCATCGAGGAGGAGATCAACAAATGGGTGGCCAAGGCCAAAGCTGGCGAAATTTAGGCGGGTTCATGCGGACAAGTCCGCGAACCCTGGCGGAGGCTTGACCGACGAAATGCCCAGACGCTCGAGGTGAGCCAGCGTCTGTAGCACGCTGGCTTCGTCCCAGGCGTCGCCCACGATCTGTAGCCCCTGCGGCAGACCCTGGTTGTCGAAACCCACCGGGGCCGTTCCGGCCGGGTTACCGCACAGGCTGGCCACGTAGACGTAGCGGGATGCCTGATCGAGAGCCAGCGGGTCGACGAAGCCTCGCGCTTCTTCGCTCTCGGAGACCTTCGGGGGTGGACCACCACTGGTCGGCAGCGCTAGCAGGTCGACGTCTTCGAACAGCGCGGCCGTCTCTCGTCTCAGCGCACCCCGCAAACGCTGGGCCACGACATAGTCATCGACCTCGAACGCGCTCACGACCGAAAGCAGGAGCTGCACATCCACCGAAAGCTCGTCGAAGTGCTCCCGTTCCTCGAGCATTCCCGCGTAGGCTTCGATGGCCAACGTCAAGTAGCCGATGGCCGCCGCATGCTTGGCTAGTCGCGACGAAACCGAAACCAATGTGGCGCCATCGCTCGCCAGTGCGTCCAACGCTCGCCGGGCTTCACGGGTGGCGGCATCTTCCGAAAGCGCCCATAGGTTCTCATCGACGCCTATCTTGAGTCCGCGCACACCGCGTCTCAGCGCTTGGCTCAGCTCGTCTCGTCCGAGCGGGGGCTGCAATTGACTGATGGGGTCCTCTGCATCGGACCCCGCGGCGGTCTCGGTGAACAGGGCCAGGTCGGCCGTGCTCGACGCCAGAGGACCGGTGACGGTCACGCTGTTGCGAGCCTGCATGCCGTGACCGGTCATGGGGATGCGGCCGAAGGTCGGTTTGAGGCCAAATAGGCCGCAAAACGCCGCGGGGAGCCGGATGGAGCCACCTCCGTCGCAACCGAGGGCGACTGGGCTCAGGCCCAGGGCAACGCTCACCGCAGAGCCTGTGGAGCTCCCGCCGGCCAGGTGCTCCCGACTGTACGGGTTGCGTGGCATGGCACGAAACATGTTGGCGCCGAGCGGCGACAGACCGTATTCGGTCATCGGGGTCTGGAAACCCACGAGCGCACCAGCAGCTCTCAGACGTGCCACCACGACCGAGTCGGTACGGCTGGGTACGTTGGGTAGCCAGCGGGTCCCCAGCCGCGTTGGTAGACCCAGAGCATGCATCTCTTCCTTGATGGGCACGACGATTCCATCGAGCGGTCCGAGCGCCTGACCCGACTGGTAGCGCTTGGTGCTGCGTTCCGCAGCGTCACGAATTCCCTGTTCGTCGATCGCCGAGAAGGGACTCGCGGAAGGCTCGTCTCGTGCTCGCCCCGCAGCGGCTTCGAGAAGACGCTCGGCCCACTCGTTCGGCGAAACGTCGGCGGCGACGAAGCGAGCGCGGATGGCCTCGGACGTATAGGGAGCCTTCGAGCGCTCGAGGGGTCCCAGATCGCTGGTAGCGACGCCGCGTGGAGGCCGCGCCGCTATTGGGGCGTGGCTCTCCGGGAGCGGACCGGTGGCGTCACTCGTCAGCTTCCGGACTTCGCTGATCCCGAGCTGCTGCCGAAAAACCTGCGCCAGCATGCCTCGGGCGGGAGTGTGGCGGGCCAGGCCGACTACCATGGCCAGAGCTCGCCCACTCATTCGTTTCGGGGGAAAGGCCGTCATTGGCAGGATGCTACTCGGTTTGCTGCTCGGCCCAAGGCAGTTGTTGCGGCGCCCGCCATTCGCTGTGCTGGGCGGCCTTTGCGGTGACCAGCGACCGGGACCCCGGCGGCGCGCGACGCCCCGGTATCGAAATTCGGCCGACCCGCTCGCCGCCTCGGAGACCAACACGATGGCCAACCAGCAACGGTTGCCAGCGGCCCGACTCACCCGTGAGCTCACCTTGCGTTCCGAGTCTCGGCCTTCTCACCTCGTTGTTGCTACGTGGGCACGTGCCCGCCACTGACGCGAGCCTAGGGTGTGCGCCCCTCCCAAACGCATCACCTCAACCGGGATAACATCGTCATGAAAATCACTCGAATCAATCTCACGGCCGCAACCGGGGTCACCGCGCTCGTGGCGCTCGCGACTTCGGGGTTCGCTGGTGGGTTTCACCCTCCTGCCCCACATGGGGCTTGGCACGGGCCACACCACGGTCACCCTGACGCACAGCATCCGAAAGAACTCAGCGTCCAGTTGGGACCGCGCCCCTACTACCTGGTCGAAGACATGGAAGACAGCGAACTCAAGAACGCGCTGGAAGAATGCTCGGAAGGGCCCTTCGAGCCGTCTGATTTTTCCATTGGGCACCGGGGAGCAGGCTTGCAGTTCCCCGAGCATACCAAGGAATCTTACGAGGCGGCTGCGCGCATGGGTGCTGGAATCATCGAATGCGATGTTACCTTCACCTCGGACCGCCAGCTGGTGTGCCGTCACTCACAGTGCGACTTGCACACGACCACCAATATCTTGGCGATTCCGGAGCTGGCCGCCAAGTGCTCCGAGCCCTTCACCCCCGCCGACCCGCAAGCGGGCACGTCGGCGTCGGCAAAATGTTGCACCAGCGATATCACGCTCGAAGAGTTCAAGTCGCTGTGCGGGAAGATGGACGGGGCGAATCCCAATGCCACCACGGTCGAAGAGTACATGGCAGGTACACCCAACTTCCGCACGGACCTTTACGCGACATGCGGCACGGTGATGACTCATGCCGAAAGCATCGAGCTCATCCGGAGCTACGGTCGCAAATTCACCCCCGAACTCAAGGAGCCCAGCGTCGAGATGCCGTACCAGGGCGACTACACGCAAGAGATGTTCGCCCAGCAAATGATCGACGAGTACAAGGCTGCCGGCGTGAGGTCGCGCGACGTCTGGGCTCAATCGTTTCGCCTCGGGGACGTGTTGTACTGGTTGGATAACGATCCCAGCTTCGGCCGTCAGGCGGTATATCTCGACGGGCGCGTCGACGTGGCTGGTGGCGTCGAGGAAGCGATCGCTTCCATGGACGATGTCGCGGCCCAGGGAGTCAACATCATCGCGCCGCCGATGTGGGCGCTCGTCACCCTGGACGGTGCCGGGCACGTGGTGCCCTCCGCCTACGCCCAGGCCGCTCGCGACGCCGGGCTCGACATCATCACCTGGACCCTCGAGCGCTCTGGACCCCTGGCCACGGGTGGTGGTTACTACTACCAGTCGATCACCGATTGGACCAACAACGACGGCGATACCTACGAGCTGTTGGACGTACTTGCCCAGGACGTCGGGGTCCTCGGAATCTTCTCGGACTGGCCCGCGACTGTCACCTACTACGCCAACTGTATGGGTCTTTGACCCGCTCCTGAGCGAGCGTGACCCGTGAGAGGCCTCCCGCGAGGTGTCCCGGTCACTGCTCGCTGGGCAGGCGCTCAGGCGCGCTCTTTCAGTACCCAAAAGCCGACGCTGGCGCCGGAGTCGCCGCGGTTTTCTGCGAAGGCGTCTCCGCCGTGCGCGCGCGCAATGCGTTTCACGAGCGCCAGACCCAGACCCAGGGCCGACCCAGACTTCTGGCGCGGGCTCTCGCCCTGGTAGAAGCGATCGAAGGCGTGGACCAGGGCTTCTTCGCTGAAGCCCGGTCCGCGGTCCTCCACCTTGAAGGTCAGCTTGTCGGGCTCGTCGAGGACTGCGAGCGACGCGACGCCATTGCCATGGCACTCGGCATTGGTCAGCAGGTTGGCCAGCGCGCGTCCAAGCAGCGTCGCGTCACCACTCAGCTGCAAGGGCCCGTTGGGGGCCTCCAGCCGGTCCTCGGGCAAGTTGCAGCGCTCGAGCGCACGGGCGCAGAGTTGCCGCGCATCCAGCACGGTCGAAGTCAGCGCCTGGAAGTCCAGTCGCGAGCTCGCCAGCAGATCCTCGGTCAGCTGATCGATCTCGACGACTTCGCGCTCCAGCCCAGCGGTCAGCTCGGGGTCGCACTTGGTGTCGTCGAGCAAGTCGATCAATACCCGCATGCGAGCGAGAGGAGTGCGGATCTCGTGGGACACGGCAGCGAGCAGCTCGCGCTGGTCATCGAGCTGCTTGGCGATGCGCTCGGCCATTTCGTTGATCGAATTCGCCAGCTCGCCAACCTCCCCCGGCGCATGGCGTCTGAGCCTGACGCGCCGCTTGAGCTTGCCGCGACCGATGTCGCGGGTCACGCTGGCGAGCTCTGCCAGGGGACGGCCCATTTTGCGCGCAATCGCCCCCGAGGCCATCCAGAGGGTCAATGTGGCAGCGCCCAGCGCCAGGATGAATCCCGTCAGCTTGCGGCGATGGCTCGCTGGCGGGCAGGCCGCGACGCTGCCGAGCTTCTCACCGTCCTTGACTACATCGATGCTGAATAGTCGATGCGCGCACGGGGCGCCAAGCTGCTCCAGCTCGTGGCCGGACGAGTCCAGGAGTACCAGACCAATTCCGAAGCTGTCGCTGAGCCCCCGAGCCAGCTCGCGGCGCTCTGCCGGCTCGTTCCAGACTTTGGCGAAGCGTGAGCCGGCGAATCGCTCGGTTTGTCGGTAGCGTTCCTCGAAGTCGAAGCCCTCGGGTTGCGTCATGCGCATGGTGATGCCGACAACTACCAGGGTCATCAGGATCGTAACACCGAACGCCAAGAACAACCGATGCTGCAGGCGCGAACGAGCGAAGGGACGCCAGCGTCTCATCAGCGTTGGCCGCCGAGCACGTATCCGACGCCGCGCACCGTCTGAATCAGCTTGGTTGGGTTGCCGCCGAGCGCGAGCTTCTTGCGGAGGTGCGAAATGTGCACGTCCACGGTACGCTCGCTCACGGTGACATCAGAGCGCCCTGCCAGGCCGAGCAGGCTGGCGCGGGGCACGACGCGACCCGCCCGGCGCATCAACGCCGCGAGTAGGTCGAACTCGAGCCCGGTCAGCTCCACGTTCGATCCCTGAACGCTCACCTGGCGGGTGCCCAAGTCGAGCTCGACGTCTCCGACTTTCAAGCGCTGGTTGGCAGTCTGCAGGGCGCCACGGCGTAGCACCGCGCGCAGCCGCGCCAACAACTCGCGCGCACTGAAAGGCTTGGTCAAGTAATCGTCGGCTCCGAGCTCGAGGCCGACCACACGGTCGGTCTCGTCGCCTTTCGCGGTGAGCATGATGATGGGAATGCTGCTCTTGTCCCGGATGCGACGCAGCACCTCCAGGCCATCCAGCCCCGGCATCATGATGTCCAGGAACACCGCGTCGTAGCTGCCCTGGGCGAGCGCCCTGAGCCCGAGTGTGCCGTCGGCGGCATGTTGGGCCAATACTCCGTTTTGGTTCAGGTACTTTGCGACCAACTCGAAGAGTCGCGTGTCGTCGTCGATGATCAGAACCTCGGCAGTCATGGGAATGATGCGTGGCTGCCAGCTTATCAGACCTGTCGTCTGAAGTGTCACGGTTCGCTGCTCCCCGACCTGACAGTGCCTTCTTGCCTCTTTGCCGCCTGGACGCAGGCGTCGGCCACCCGCTCTTGCCAGCCCGAATGTGCGGAATGAAAGTGTCGGTGTCCGACGAACATGCTCGCGTAGCCAACGATGGTGCCGAGCGCCAACGTGCCCAACAGCAGTCTGCGTCTCATGGCGTCTCCGATGCGCTGTCGCGGTAAGGACCGTGGCTGCGGAAGCCTCGTCCAAAGCGGGGACCTCGCTCGACCAGCGCGGCCAGCTTGTCGCGTTGCTGGTCGTCGAGCACCTCGTGCACCTCGGCGAGCGCGCCCAGCGCGGTTTCCGTGACTTGCCCGAGTTCTCGTTCACGCGCGGTGAACCAATCGCGGACCCGGTCCTTGTCGTAGTCCGGGGCACGCAGCAGCTGCGCCAGTTCGCGACGCGAGCTCTTACCGCCCCTGGCGAATCCGCGTGCTTCTTCCTTGATCGAGTTGACAGCGTTGCGAATCACTCTTTCCTGAGCAGGACTGGTGTCGAGCTTGCGGAGCAGCCACCACGGACCCGACCTACCGAAGCGGTGACGTGGTCCGTGCCTCCAGACGCTGATGAATCCTATCAAACATGCCGTGCCTAGTATGAATCCGAACATAACGGTTCCTTTCTAAATGACGGAGCGTGTCGAGCACAGGTTGGGGCCCCTTTCAGTGTGGGCCCGAAAACCCTTCGAATCGCGCTCGCTCATCTAGGCAAGAGCATGCGGCGCCACTTTTAAGGAACGAGCCTGTCCGGCGTGAAGAAACGTTAAGACGCGCGCGCCGTAGCCGCTCGGTCCCGAGCTGGATTGCAGCGAAGCAAAACACACGTGCGCGGCGAGCTTCTTAGAGCCAGTAGCCCTTTTGCCCTCGGTTCACGCCACGCCGCTCGCAAGATCGGAGGTGAGGGCTCCGGCCTCGACGGGGCGGTGGAACAAGAACCCCTGGGCGAAGCGGCAGCCCAGCTCGATCAGCATCTGGCGCTGATGTTCGTCTTCCAGTCCTTCGGCCACCACCTCGATATTCAGCGATCGAGCCAAGTCCAAGACGGCGCGCACGATGGGGCCGTGCCGATCACCGTGTTCGAGCCCGCGCACGAACGAACGATCGATCTTCAGCACGTCGATGGGTAGTTCCAGCAGGTACTTCAGGGACGAATATCCCGTGCCAAAGTCATCGATGGCCAGGCGCACGCCGAGATCGTGCAGCTCCAGCGCCGTGCTCTTGGCCGCGGCCATGTCGCTCAGGAGCACAGCTTCCGTGATCTCCAGCTCGAGGTGCGACGGATCGATGCCGTATTGGCTCAGACTGTCGTTGACTTTGGCAACGAAGCCGGGATTCGTGAACTGGCGTGGAGACACGTTCACCGCCACTCGAGGAATCGGCACACCCAGTCGCCGCCACTCGCCGAGCTGGCGCAGCGATTCGCAGAGCACCCAGCTGCCGACCTCGACAATCAACCCCGACTCTTCCAGGGCGGGAACGAACTGATCGGGATCCAGCGTTTCGCCCTGGCGCTGCCAACGCAACAGGGCCTCGACACCCACCAGGAGCCCACCGCTGATGTCCACCTGCTTTTGATAGACGAGTCGAAATTCGCGGGTCTGAGCAGCTTGGCCGAGCTCCGTTTCGAGCTGCAGCCGGCGTCGGGTGGCTTCCTGCATTTCGACACCAAAGAAGCAGAATCGGTCCTTCCCGGCGCGTTTGCTCTGGTAAAGGGCGGTGTCCGCCGCCTCCAGCAGTTCATCGGTGGTTCCACATGCGGGAAACAGAGCAACGCCGATGCTGGCGCTGCTGCTCACGCAGGTGTCATAGAGTTGCACGGGTCTCCTGAGCTCCGCGAGCAGTCTTTCCACCAGCACAGCGACGTCACGTTTGCCTTGCAGACCTTCGAGCAAGACGGCGAACTCATCGCCGCCGAAGCGGGCCACCGTATCGTATTCCCTTACGTTGTCGAGCAGACGTCGCCCGACCTCCTGCAGAAAAGCGTCACCCACGTCGTGCCCCAGCTGATCGTTGATACGCTTGAAGCGGTCGAGGTCCAGGTATAGCACCGCCAACACCTGCTCGCTGCGGCGCGCGCGCGCCAGAGCCAGGGCGACGCGCTCCCGAAACAGCATGCGATTGCCGAGACCGGTCAGGGGATCGGCCCGTGCCATCTCCAGCATGCGCCGCTCGATGCGGCCGCGTTCGACCGCGTAGTACAGTGCTCTGGTGAGAGAGCCTCCGCTGATCGCTCCCTTGCGTAAGAAGTCTTGCGCACCCACTCGCAATGCTCGCATCGCCAGCGAGTCGTCGTCGCCAGCCGTGAGCACCACGATGGGCGTGGCAGGAGCGGCAGCCCGCAGCAGGATGACCGTTTCCAGATCGCGCGAGTCGGGTAGCCCCAGGTCGGTGACGACCACGTCGTAGCCATTGGCATCGCCCAACCGTTGGCGTGCATCGGCCAATGTGGATACATGGTCCAGGTGGTGATGAACGCCTCGGCCGCGTCGCAGGCGCACCTGTAGCAGTTCGAAATGATCGACGTCGTCCTCGATCACCAGCACACGCAGCGCTCGTTCCTGTTCTGGCGGTGTGCTCAGAGGACGAGTCGCCCCTTCGGACGAGGCGTGCACGATGGTCTGCACCAGCTGCTCGTTGTCCCAAGGTTTGCGCAGAAAGCTGAGCACTCGACGCTCGGTGGATGGGTCCACGGCGAACTCACTGACGGGGGCCCCGCTCACCACCACGAACCGGGCTGCCGGAAGTAGTGGCATCAAGTGCTGGAGGAGTTGGGCACCTCCCATACCCGGCATGCACACATCGGTGACCACAATGTCGTATGGCTCTCCTTGCGCCAGGGCGATGGCTTCAGCCCCCGTGGCCGCAGTCTCTGCTTTCAGCCCACGTGACTTCGCGAGGCGTAGGAATGCCGCCCGGGCTTGCGGCTCGTCATCCACGAACAGTACGCTAGGTACTGACGATCGTACTCTTGCTTCCAATGCCGGAATCACCCCTCGCCCCTTGGACGGCAACCATGCTCCTGGGTTTAAGGGAGGGAGCTTCGTTTGATGTTCGCGGGTTGCTTCGAGAAGGAACGAGCATTGACGGTTTTCGGCAGTGGCCAAGGTCGGCACCTACACATGTCAGCTGTTTGTCCGATCTTTTTGGCGGTCACTGCTTGCCGTTTCGCGGGAGAACATCTAACTTCCATGCATAAGGTTTCTGGGTCGTCGGTGCGTGATGCTGCGCCCAGGGTCAAGTCGCCTCAGGTGCTGCTCGATTCGCTCATGTCCAACGTCAGTGAACAAAACACGGACGCGCCCGGGGTGTACTTGGAAGATGGAGATGGCACGATAGCCTTCGTCGACGACACCGACGACGACGTCTACGTTGCCAGGCGTTGCTACCAGCGCTCGGGGCTGCCGAACCCCTTGCTGTTCTTCGACGGAGGCCGGAAGTTTTTGGAATTTCTTCAGTCCGTGGACGCTGGCGAGTCCCGGATGCCTGCTCTGGTATTGCTCGATCTCAATATGCCGGGCATGGGGGGCTTCGAGGTGCTGGAGAAGCTCCGTGCGCGCCCGGAGTGCGCGCGGTTACCCGTTGTGGTCATGCTCACCAACTCCGACCGTCGAGCGGATGTCCAGCATGCGCGAGAGCTCGGAGCCAACGGTTTCCAAACCAAACCATCGGGCGTGGACGAATACGTGGCTTTCTTCAGGTCTCTGACTCGTCAAGTCGAGGCCCAATGACACCCACCGCTCGAAGCGGAAAGTGATCCGGCTCGCCTAAATAGGGTCAAGCTGTTCACGGTTCGCCGGGCACAGCCGTACTTCGAACTCAGTGTAGTCCGTCGTCGTCGCGTTCAACTCCAGGCTTCCACCCATGGCCTGCGCGGCTCGGCGCGCGATCGCCAGGCCGGCGCCGGTGCCCTTGCCGTTCGGTTTGAGGCTGCGAAACAGCTGAAAGACGGCCTCATGAAATTTCGCGGGGATTGGTGGGCCCAGGTTGCGCACGAAGTAGGCGATATGGGAGTCGATGTTTCGCGCTCCGATCACGATGCGGTTTTGCTCGGTCGGTCCGTGCTCGATTGCATTCGCGATCAAGTGCCTGAAGATCTGGCGGACTCGATAGACGTCGCCGCTGGCGGGTGGCAGATCCTCGATACTCAACGCGACTCGGTCTTTGGCAAGGCGCGCTTCTTGTTCGGAAATCAACTCGCGCACGACCGTCTGAACATCCACCAAGTCGGTCGATTCACAGTGTCCTCCAACCCTACAGAGTATCAGCAGGTCCGCGAGCAGTTGCTTCATCCGTTCGACCGAACGATCGATGCGCTCTACCGACGCTTCAACGCTCTCTGGCAGTGAAGTCGTCTGCTCTCGAAGGTCCATTTTGAGCAGATCCAGAGAGCCGCGCAGTGTTATCAATGGCGAGCGAAGGTCGTGCGAGACCGAGTACATGAAGTCCTGGAGCTGGCTTTCCTTGCTGACCAGCTGCTGCTCCAATTCGTGCTGGCGCGATAGATCCTTGGCGACCCAACACCCGCCAATGGCGTCCCCGCCGTTGGCAAGAACGGGTAGACAGGTGAGTTTCACAGCAAGCAGCGTCTGGTCCTTTTTCAGTAGCGAGGTGTCCGTCGTGTGTGCTCCGTCGCTGTGCGCGGTGCTATCGAGCAGTCTCGGAACCTCGCTCACTCGTGATCGAGGGACCAGCGCGCTGATGGAGCCACCGAGGACCTCGTGGCCTTGGTAACCGAGCAGTCGTTCCGCTCCAACACTGAAGCGAGTGATCGTGCCGAGGGGCGCGTGGACGATCACCGCCAGGTTGTCGTCGCGAGATAGCGCGTCCAGGACCCAGTCCGAGGGACCCTTTTCGGATCCGCTGATCCCGTCGCCACCGGGTTTTGCGCTACCTGTTGCAGGGTGAGGGCCGCCGGAGCTACTCGCGCCCTCGACCGCTCGCAGGATCTCGAGCTCGAGGGCTCGAAGCAGCGCCGGCTCGGGCTCGAGCGTCAGGACACGCACGTTGCCTGTCGGGCTCGGCAAGAGCTTCAGGGCGCAGCGGAGCTCGGGCTCGCTCGATGCGTCCACCAAGAGCACCTGGCGAGTGGAAGGCGCCTGCCTGCGCGCCTGGAGCAGCGCGGCGAGCGGGCGCGGGGTCTCCGGGCCGACGACCACCAGCGCAGGATTCGCCGGCCCCAGCTGCTCGTCATCGCTCAGCGTATGGACGCTGGCAAGGTCCGAGACTTGTTCGAGGCGTGGCAGGAGTGCACGGGAACATCCGATGCAGATGATGCGGGCCTTTTCGGGATGGTCCTGCATTGGCGATGGAAGAGCGGGAAAGCGGGAGATGTCACGCCCCGAGTGGGTCTTCACGCGCTGACTGCCCCCAATAATTGGGGTACACCAATTGGGAATGGCCGACAAGCTATCCGTCTACCCTTCGCTCGAAATCGGCGACCACCCGACGTGGCGCGGTCCACGCCGTATTTCACAGGGGTGTCTCATCGACCCCCGATCAGCTCTGGGTCGGCAAAATTGCCACGCCGCCAGTGTGCTTTCGATGAAACGAGTGAGCCTCTCTCGAGATGAGCCTGGGCGCGCTGGCGATGCTTGAGTCGTCCCGTCTCGAGACACATTCCCTCGGGGACCTGGCTCTACAGTCGGGCGGTGTCCTTTGCGACGCCCGACTCACCTATCGAACCGTGGGCAAGCTCGATGAAAACCGTGGCAACGCGGTCTTGTTCCCAACCTATTTCACCGGTACGGACGCGGACAACGCAAAGCTCGTAGCACCCGGGAGGGCCCTGGACCCCACTCGCTATTTCGTGGTGATACCCAACCTGTTTGGGAACGGCGTTTCCTCTTCCCCGAGCAACCATCCGACCCAGGGGCGCGCCCGCTTTCCGCGCATCAGCCTGTACGACAATGCTCGAGGTCATGAGCGTTTGCTACGCGAGGTTTTCGGGATAGATCGGGTCTTGCTGGCCTGCGGCTGGTCGATGGGCGCCCAGCAAGCGTACCACTTTGCCGCGCTGTTTCCCGAACGCGTGCGGCGCCTGCTCGTGGTGTGTGGTTCGGCCAAAACCTCGGTCCACAATCGGGTGTTCTTGGAAGGGGTCAAGGCGGCGCTCCAGGCGGATACGGAGTTCATGGCCGGCTGCTACGAGCAGCCGCCGCGGCGCGGACTCGACGCCTTTGGCCGCGTTTACGCCGGCTGGGCCTACAGCCATGCCTTCTTTCGCAAGGGCGCTTACCGGCAGCTGGGTTACCCTTCGGTCGATCGGCTGCTCGATGCCTGGGGCCGTGAGCACATGAGCTACGACGCGAACGATCTGCTGTGTATGCTCAGAAGTTGGCAGCATGCGGATATTAGCGACAACGGGCTCTATGGCGGGGACTTGCGGCGTGCCTTGGGGGCGATTCAGGCAAAAACCATCATCATGCCCTGTGCCAGCGACCTGTATTTCCACGCCGATGACAGTCGCGAAGAAGCTCGCCACGTGCCACGCGCCGAGTTGCGGGTGATCGAATCCGACTGGGGCCACATTGCGGGCGGGCCCGACCGCAATCCGGATGACGCGGCGCTGGTCGATCAGGCCTTGCGCGAACTGCTTGGCACCTGACGCCGCGCGTTGTCAGATGAAGTCGAGCCAGGTTTCTCGCTGCTCTTCGCTGACCTGATAGAACGCCCTATCCCACTCGCGGAGCTTGTGTTCCAGGTACACACTTCGATAGTCGCCGAAGGCGCGTTCAGCGATCGTATCTTGCTCGAACCCTTCCAGCGCATGCAGCAGGGTGCGGGGTAGAAGCTGCACTCCCTCGGCGGCCAGCTGCTGCTTGCTCAGACGGTACAGGTCATCGTTGAGAGGTTTTCCGGGGTCCAACTTTCGTTCGATGCCATCGAGCCCGGCCGCGAGCGAAATGGCCGCAGCCAGATAGGGGTTGATCGACATGTCGACGGCACGGTTCTCCACGCAATAGCGGTTTCCGGGCAGGCGCAGCATCGCGCTGCGGTTGTTCTTTCCCCATGCTACGAGCACCGGCGCCCAAGAGAAGTCGGCCAGCGCCCCCTGCGCAAGCAACCCCTGGTAAGAGTTATAGCTGGGGCAGGTGACCGCGGTGATCGCGGCAGCGTGAAGCTTCATGCCGGCAATGAAGTGCAGGGCCAGGTCGGAGCACACGACGCCGTATTGCGCCGCCAGCGGGTCGGGCCGAGCCTGGCTCGGCGCGAACAAGTTCTCGCCGCTCTGCTTGTCGGCGAGCGACATGTTGAAGTGGGCTCCGCTGCGAAAGTCCCCGGAAAACGGCTTCGGCATGAACGTGGCCGTGGCGCCGAGCTCCCGAGCGTGATGCTTGGCCATGAAGCGCAACAAGACGAAGCGATCCGCCATCGTGAGCGCGCCTGTGTAGGAGAAGTCGAACTCGTACTGCCCGCGGCCGCATTCCTGATCGTACGAATAGAGCCCCCAGCCGAGCTTTTTGAGCGACTCGGCCATCTTGTCCAGAAAGTCGCCTGATTGGGTTGCCAGTGCGACGTCGTAACACGCATTGGGCCCGCGAAACCGGCTCATCGTGATCGGCTCCCAGTTGCCATTGCCCGCGCATTTCAGCACGTAGAACTCGGGTTCGATCCCCAGATTGAAGCGATAGCCCAGCCGTTCGGCGTGAACGAGCACTCGCTTCAGTATGCCGCGCGGATCGCCAGGATATGGCTCACCATGATGGTAGAGATCTGCGCTGAACCAAGCTCGCGTATGGTTCCACGGGAGTACGATTGCCGAATCGAGGTCGGGTACGGTGGCACATTCGTCTTCGTGAGGGCCGGCCAGGCCCAGCCCTTCGACAGCGCCTACGGTGTAAA
Organism: uncultured delta proteobacterium; assembly: GCA_963809955.1. Classification (GTDB taxonomy): domain Bacteria; phylum Myxococcota_A; class Polyangia; order Polyangiales; family Polyangiaceae; genus JAICQQ01. The sequence continues at coordinate 36,124 of CAWELQ010000017.1, read as the reverse complement.
GCTCGCTGCCTTCGCACAGGTGTTCGAACGATTCAATCGGTGTGACCTTGGCCTTGGGAATGCCGTACACGTCGACGAATGTGGCCACGCAGTCGATGACGCCTTGCTCGATCAGGCGAGCCTTCAATTGGGCTACTGTTTCCGCGTCGCGGTGAAATCCCTCCGGAACTCCGAACTGCGGCGGGTGCACATCGTTCATGGCGTTTGTTGTACGGAGTGAACGCGGTGCTCGAGATTTCCGACTTGTGTCGTGCAGGTTGCGGGCGTGCTCCGGTCGGGGTGGAGCTTCATAGGATCGGGGCGGGCTCGTAGCGGATCGCCTCGGGGAACTTCTGCGCCAGCTGTTCGACGCGGTCGGCGAACCATTGGACCTGGCTCTGTGCCGTGCCGACGAAATCGAGTGGCCGGCTGATGAGCGCGTGGAGTTGTTCGGCCGATAGGGGAATGCGCGTGTCCCGACCCAGCCGTTCGATCAGGTCGTTGTCGCTGCTGCCCTTCTCCCGCATTTCGAGGGCTACGCGAACCGCGTGGTCCTTGATCAGCTCGTGCGCCTGCTCGCGCCCGAGGCCTGCACGTACGCAAGCCATCAACACCTTGGTGGTTGCCAAGAATGGTAAGTAGCGACCGAGTTCGCGCTCGGCGACCGCGGGGTAGGCCCCGAATTCCTGGAGTACTGCAAGAAAGGTCTGCAGCAGCCCGTCGATCGCAAAGAAAGCATCAGGTAGCGCAATGCGCCGTACGACCGAACAGCTGACGTCTCCCTCGTTCCACTGGTCACCGATGAGTGCGCCCACCATGCTCAGGTGGCCGCTCAGAATGGCTACGAAGCCGCTGATCCGTTCGCAGGAACGCGAGTTCATTTTGTGCGGCATCGCCGAAGAGCCGACCTGACCCGGCTTGAAACCTTCCGTTGCGAGCTCTTGCCCGGCCATCAGGCGAATGGTTTTTGCCAGGTTCGCTGGGCCCGAAGCCAGCTGGAACAGGCAGGAGACCACCTCGAAATCGAGTGAGCGCGGGTACACCTGCCCCACGCTCACCAGTGTTCTTTCGAAGCCGAGGTGCTGCGCGACGCGTTGCTCCAGCTGCTGGAGTCGTTCGGGGTTGCCCAATAGGTCCAGCTGGTCTTGTTGGGTGCCCACGGGGCCCTTGATGCCGCGCAGAGGGTAGCGCTCGATGAGCTCGGAAAGTCTGTCGAACGCCGTCAGCAACTCCTCTCCCGAGTTGGCGAAACGTTTGCCCAACGTGACCGCCTGCGCGGGTACATTGTGACTTCGTCCCGCGATGACCAACGTCTCGAATTCGACGGCGCGTTGGGCGAGCCGCGCCAGGCTCTTGATGACCCGTTCCCTGAGCAGCAAAAGCGAGCTTCGCGTCTGCATCTGTTCGACGTTTTCCGTGAGATCACGTGAGGTCATTCCCTTGTGGATGTGCTCATGGCCCGCCAGTGCGCAGAACTCCTCGATGCGGGCTTTGACATCGTGGCGCAGCGCGCGTTCGCGCCGGGAGATCGAGGCGAGGTCGACCTGCTCGAGCACGGCCTCGTATGCCTCGGCCACGCCCTCGGGAACCGAGACGCCAAGCTCCGCTTGCGCTTTGAGCACGGCTAGCCATAGCCGACGCTCGAAGATCACCTTTCGGGTAGGAGACCAGATGTCGATCATCTCGGGACTGGCGTAGCGCTGAGCCAACACGTTGGGGATTGTCCTGCTCGTGTCCATGGGGCCTACGCGTAGTCGCTTCGCCGCGGAAAATACAGATCCATCGCCATGCCGGCCAAGAGGGCGCGGGCCGCGCGCGGTTTCTGGCCCAGCCGATACCGCGCTCGGAGCCACGAAGCTCGCACAAGACGCTGGAGCGCGAGCTTTCTACTCGGAACCCTCGAGCAAGTCTACCGGTGTGCGGAAGTAGGTCTGGTCGATGGTGTCACTGAGCTCCGCCAAGCGCGCCAGGCCGCCCGTGGCGAAGACACCTGCATGACTGATCGCGTCGATCACGCTCTGCTCTTGATGGCATGCGCGGCAACTTTCGAGCACCTGGACGCTGTTGGGCAAGGTCTCGAGTTCCCGCTCGATGGACGTCAGGCAATAGTAGACGCTGCGCGGGAACCACGGGTCGAAGAGCAGAAACTTGACGGCGATGGAGCGTTCCGCGCGTGCGTGGTAGCGGCGCAAGAACATGTGATCCGCGGCCAGGTACTTCAGCGTGCCGAGCCAGCGGACATTCGCAAAGGGCTTGGCCACTTCTCGATTCGTGAGCACTTCCCCCAGCATCACGATGACGCGGAAGGTAATGTCGGACCGTTCGAGCAGTCGTCCGATGTGGAAGAACGAGAACGCCTCGTCTCTGGACATGCAGCCGTCAATCTGTCCGGTCAGACGCTGGCAATGCTCGACGACGAGCGTGAGCGTTCGGCAGATCTCGGTCAAGTATGCGCCGGGCGGCAATTTTTCCAACAGCTCGCCGGTCGCGTTCAGTACCTGCCAGCTCTCTTTTGGCAGAAGGGGCCTGCTGAGCCTCAGATTCTCCTTGGCACGTTGCAGAGTGCTCTGAATCGAAGCCGGATTGTCCTCTCCTTTGACCAGCTTTCGGACCAGGTTTTGCGCGCTGCCGGTCTCGAAGACGCTGCTGTCGTTCTCCAGGCCGCAGAGCTCTAGGAGGGGATGCCAGGTGGCAGCGTCTTTGGGTATATCCAGGTAGAGCTGTTCGTGCGCGACGATGACGCGAGACAGATCTTCACCTCTTTCGACGTAGCGCCCGAGCCAGAACATGGTCTCGGCGATTCTGGACAAGAGCATGGGGAAAGACGCCCGGTTCAGGCTTCAACGACCCAGGTGTCCTTGCTGCCTCCGCCCTGAGACGAATTCACGATCAAGGAGCCTTTGCGCAGAGCAACCCGCGTCAGCCCGCCCCGCGTGACGTAGCTCCTGTCGCCGCTCAGAATGAATGGGCGTAAGTCCAGATGACGTGGCTCTAGCTTGTTGCCACACAAGGTCGGAGCGGTGGAGAGCCGAATGATCGGCTGTGCTACCCAGTTGCGCGGGTTCAACATGATGTCGTCGTGGCAACGCTGAAGCTCGTCTTCGGATGCCGACGCCCCAACCAGGACGCCGTAGCCGCCCGCTTCGTTGGCAGGCTTGACCACGAACTTCCGAAGGTCCGAAAGCACGTGATTGCGCTCGCGTTCTTCCATCAAACGAAATGTTGGTACATTCGGCAAGATGGCATCTTCGTCCAGGTAGTAGCGAATCAGCTCGGGGACGTAAGAGTAGACGAGCTTGTCGTCTGCTACTCCCGAGCCCGGCGCGTTGACCAATGCCACATTGCCGCTGCGCCACGCGCGCATCAGGCCCGGGCAACCCAGCAAGGACGCGGGGTTGAACACATCGGGGTCCAAAAATGCATCGTCGACCCGGCGGTAGACCACGTGAACCTGCTGGGGACCCTCGATGGTCTTCATGTAGACGAAGTCGTCCGAATCGACGAACAGGTCGCGACCCTCTACCAGCCCGATTCCCATGTGCTGAGCCAGGTAGCAGTGTTCGAAGTAGGCAGAGTTGTAGACGCCCGGGGTCAAGAGAACGATGGTGGGGGCCATCACGTGCTGCGGCGCCAGCGACAACAAGAGGTCGTAAAGACGCGACGTATAGCCATCGACCGGTTGAATATGCTGGTTTTCGAACAGTTCCGGGAACACGCGCTTGGTAACCGTACGGTTTTCGAGCATGTACGAGACCCCGGAGGGTACCCGCAGGTTGTCCTCGAGCACGTACACCGTGCCGTCCTTGTCCCGCACCAGATCGCTCCCGCCGATGTGCGCCCAGGTGCGGTAGCGCGGTCGGGCTCCGACACATTGCGGCAAGAAGTACCTGCTGGATTCCACGACACTCCGCGGAAAGACTCCGTCGGCGATGACCCGCTGATCGCCGTACAGGTCATCGATGAATAGGTTCAGGGCCTGTAGCCTCTGCTTCAAGCCACTTTCGATGCGCCTCCACTCGCTGGCCGAAATGACCCGCGGGATGATGTCGAACGGCCATTGCCGATCGATAGGGGATTCCTGTTCGTAGACCGCGAACGTGATCCCACTGCTGCGGATATCCGTTTCTGCGTCGCGTTGGCGCGTCTGCAGCTCCAGGCTGCTCATCGCTTTCAAGCACTCGCTGACGCGAACGGCCGCCTCGCGCGGCCGACCTTCAGGTGAGAATATCTCGTCGTAGTCCTGCGTTTCATAGGCTTGGAAACTCATCGTCCTTCAATCTCCGGCGCCCAGGTCGAACCAGCCATCGGGGCTGGCGCGATCCAGACAGCTCACGCACAGGTATTCGCCATCGTTGCCTATGCGAAGGTGTTGGAGTGAGCCGCAAGCGGCGCACTTACACTGCGACATCAGATCAGTGATGGCCTCGTCGTGCTCGCTGATATCGAGTCGTGTTGCGATACCAACGGCTTGTTTGCCATGGGTCACCACGACCGATCCGACACCTCGTCTCACCATCAGCTCCGCGGCCTCGTGTATGCTGCAGCTCGCCACGACGGTGGCGACGTCGCGGTGCATGATGTGTTCCACCGGGCTATTGAGGGAGGCGTCGCGCAGGTCGCATGTGCACACGATGCCTCTGAGCTCACCTCTTTCCACTACTGCCAGATGGTGAATGTTGTGATCCTTTGCGACCTGAAGGGCATCGATGACGTCCATGATGGCTTCCACCGAAATGACCGGCGACTTCATGACGTCGCCGATATCGCGCGCGTTCTTCATGCTGCTGACTCCTCGGACCGACCTCAGTTTGCGGGGCGACGCGCTGCAGGCTTGTTTCGAGATGGAATCCGCTGCTCGCCGGAAGTGACCCAGTGCCGGAAACAAAGTGAAAACACGTCGAGATTAGCGACAGCGTGCAAGAACTGCGCGGGAGCTTTGCCGTGATGAATCGGCTGCGAATGCGCGCACCCGGCTCATGCGAGGGGTTTTCGGTTCCATGCGAGAGCCGCGTCCGTCGGGGGTTGGCAGCGTGAACCCTCGGCGTCTCGGCGCGCTATTTTCCCCCAAGGCTCGCTTATTTTTCGGATGCCGCCTGGCGCTTGGAGCGCAGCATTTCTTCGACCCAGGCCACACCCTGCTCGACCGTCTGAGCGACGTGAGTCTTGAATGGAAGCGGCGCCACCCAACCGAGGGCGGACAGCGCACTGCGGTGAAAACGCTTCGATGAGACGAACGCGCAGGCGGGCACCCAACGCTCGAGGCTGGCGGCGTGCTCGGCGTTGAAGTCCGCCAGCAAGCGAGCTTCCGTACTGCTGACGACCCGTGGCGCGAGCACGTACACGATCCCGAAAGGCTGCCAGCGCCTCAGGTAGCCTGTGACCCGTTCGAGATGTTCTCGCAGGTCCTCGATTCCGTAGTTGTCGGCGAACGTGGCGATCACGACCGGCCACAGGCTCTCGTCGTGGTCGACGCTCATGGTCGTGGTGCCGCCGCTCGAAGCTCTCTCTTGTTCCAGGTTCACGGCCAGTGAGTGTAGCACGGCAGTCCCAGGAGAAGCGCTCCGCAAGGCACGGGTTGGCTTGCCAGCCGTCCGACGCACCGGAGCTGTGCCCACCGACGCAAGTTCGCTCCCCAGGGGTCAGTTGTCCAGAAAGGCCGGGTCCGGTCCAGCCGCATAGCTGAAAGCGGCCTGGGCGGAGTCGAGTGCCTGATCGTAGATCCTGAACTCGTCGATGGCTCCCACGAACTGGGCGTCCGCCGCGTATTGCGATCGCCCGAGCCAGTTGTTCACGTCGTCGATTCCCGCCAGGCTGCCGGTGAAGGCCTGGGCTGCCTGCAACGCTCCGTCGATGTATAGAGTGAAGGTGGCGTTCTTCGTGTCCAGCGAGACCATGACATGGTAGCTGGTGGACGTGGCCAGCGAGCTGCCGGTGCAGACCACTTCCCCCGCGAAGCCGTCTTCGCTGAAGATGGCGCGCGGCTCGTTCGACGACGCGCGCGGCGTGAAGAACAGGTAGGTGAGTCCCATGCCTCGCTTACCTGCGATGCCCTCTTTGGTGCTACCGAAGTCGAACACGCGTTGCCAGTCGGACGAGTCCCCTCCCCAGCTGAACCATGCTTCCAGCGTCACGCTTTCGAGCGTCGATATCAGCTTTGCCGGGAGCTCGACGTACTGCTCGCTGTCGCCAGACGCGAGCGTCAGGCTTCCGGAGCCATCCAGCCTGGTGCCGATGACAGTGCCATGCTGCGTGCCCTGGCTGTCAGTGGCTTTCGTGCCCGTTCCGCCGAACGAATAGCGGTGTACCAAAGAGTTCTTGAGCCCCAGGCAGCCGGCGGCCTGAGCCGTGTCCTCGTCGTGTACTCCACATCCACACTCGCCCGGCGCCGACTTGTCGGGGTCGTCCGGGCACTCATCCACGCAGTCCGCGCTGCCGTCCTGATCCGAATCGTCGTCGGGGACGCCGCACCCGCAGGTCCCTGGTTGTGTCTTGTCGGGGTCATCGGGGCAACAGTCGGCGTCGGAACATGCGGTGCTCCCCCCCGAGCCAGCAGTGCTGGTGGAGTCGGAGCCTCCGCTGCCGCCACCCGTACCGCTCGTACTAGCGCCACCAGCGCTCTCAGCACCGCCACTGCTTGCCGCTCCACCCGCGCTCTCCGTGCCGCCGCTGCTCGCGCCGCCCCCCGAGCCCTGGCCGGCGGTACCACCGGTCGAGCCGTCGGAAGTGGTGTCTCCGCCGCCGGTGTTGGATTTGCCTCCGCCGGTACTCGGCTGGCCTGTGGTGTTGGATTCGGAAGCCGAGTTGGAGCCGGAGGCGCCACCACTACCGGTGCTGACCTGGCCGTCTCCGCCCGTTCCGTTCCCGCTGGCCGGGTCGAGTAAACTCTCGTCGTAGACCGAGCATGAGCTCGAAGCGGCAAGGAGGTTCAGCGCGGCGAGCAGCACGCCCTTGGGTATGAGGCGCTCGAGAACCAATGGCACTCTGGTAAGCGTAGCTCGCCCAACGGGTCCTGAAAATGTGGGAGAACATAGCCTTGTGTGAGTGATTGGCTCCGGCGTATGGCTAGCCACCCAACAGCCGTCTCGTGCCGCACATGTGGGATCGATTTTACCGAAAGACCCAAGGCAACCCGGCCCCACCTACTCTTCGGCATACTGGCTCAGATCTGCTGGATAGGCTTCTCCGCCATGCTCGCTCAGGTCGAGTCCATCCAACTCGTCTTCTTCGCTCACGCGCAGCCCCAGCGTGACATCGATGATCTTGAAGAGCACGAAGGCCGTGCCGAATGTCCACACGAATGCGACCACGATGCCGACGCACTGGGTCAACAGTTGCGCGCTGTCGAAGCCGCTGTTGGCGAAAAGAGCCGCCGAAAGCGTTCCCCAGACTCCGCACACTCCGTGCACGCTGATGGCCCCCACCGGGTCATCGACTCGCAGTCGATCGAAACCCTGCACCGCGAACACCACCAGGACGCCGGCGACCAGTCCAATCAGCATCGCGCTGACCGGAGAGACGTTGGCGCAGGGCGCAGTGATCGCCACCAGCCCCGCCAGCACGCCGTTCAAGGACATGCTGATTTCAGGCTTCGCCGAAGTCCACCAAGTCGTAGCCGTAGCCGCAACTGCTCCAGCGCATGCGGCTAAGTTCGTGTTCACGGCGATCATGGAAAATGCCTTGCCCGCCCCAGCGAACGGGTCTGCGCCCGAACCGGTCACACCGGTCGTGCTGCCAGCGTTGAATCCGAACCAACCCATCCACAGGATGAAGACTCCGAGGGCGGCCGAAGGCATCGAATGGCCGCGAATCACGTTGGAACTCCCGTCTTGCGAATATTTGCCAAGGCGCGGCCCCAATACGATCGTGCCGGCAAGCGCCGCCCAGCCACCCACGCTGTGTACCACCGTGGACCCGGCGAAGTCGATGAAGCCCGGCAGCCCCAGTCTGGAGAGCAAGCTGCCCTCTGGCGCTTCCAGCCAGCCAGCACCGTCGAACAGGCCACCCCAGGCGAAGCTCCCGAAGACGGGGTAAATGAATGCGCTGATTGCCAGGCTGTAGATCAGATAGCCCTTGAAGCGTGTGCGTTCGGCCATGGCTCCCGAAACGATGGTCGCGGCCGTGGCGGCAAACACGGTTTGGAACAGCAGGAATGCGTAGCTCCAGGTGTCTGATTCGTAGCCCGAGAGGAAGAAACCCGTCGTGCCGAACCAACCATTGGTCTTGCCGAACATCAGACCAAAGCCCACGCAAAAGAACGCGAGCGAACCTAGCGCGAAGTCGAGCAGATTCTTCATCAAGATGTTGATGGTGTTCTTTGCTCGCGTGAAGCCGGCCTCCACGAGTGCGAAGCCGGCCTGCATCCAGAACACCAACACCGCCGCCACCACCGTCCACAATTGATCGACGGGATAGCCACCCTGTTTGCCGAGCGGTGTCGCTTCGAGAGACGCGGCGTCGCTGATTCCCATGGCGTCGCGAAACTGTTCCCAGCTCATGGGCGGCGAGCCGCCTGCGTTGGGCGCGGCCCAGGCATGGCCAGCCGAAAGCAGCACCAGGGCCAGCGCGACGCCGCACGAAACGGCGGTTACCGAAGTCTTGCTCGGACGAGTGAGGTGAAGGGACATGATTTTTCCGGCGCGACCTTGGTTCGAGTCGTATTTCGGAGAGATTGCTGTGCAGCTTCAGACAAACCCAAAGCTGCCTTCGAAACTTGAGCGAAATATTCTCGGGGCTAGTCTCGGTGGGAGAGGTGGCGCAGCTGTGCCCGCTTGGCGTCGCCAATGTGACGGGTGAGTTTCCTGCCTGTGGGTTGGCGTTTTGTTAGGAGCATGCTGCAATCTGTCTCGCAACGAGCCCTTCTCGCGGCTATCCTCTCCACCGAGAGGACACGCCCATGGGTGAAACGAAGTTTGATATCGTGTTCCGTGACGACGACAACAACGAGGCAGATGCCAGGCCCGGTTCGGAGGGTTTTTCCGCCAACATGTCGGGCCTCAACATGTACGACTTCGTGCAGATGGAGTGCCTGGCAGGGGCCCGCCGTGCGATCCGCGTCACATCGGGTCACCACATCGGGTATCTATTTTTCAGCGACGGAGAAGTCACCCATGCGCTGACGCCCGATGCCCATGGCGAGGCGGCGGCGCTACAGATATTGGGTTGGCGCCACGGTTGTCTCGAGCAGTGCGCTTTGCATCCGAACGAGCATTCGCGCATCCACCGTCCCTGGCAGCAATTGCTGCTGCGCGCCGCGCAGGTGGAAGACGAATCCAAACGCGACAACCTGGTGGCGTTTCCCCGCAAGAAGGCCGAGCAACGGTCGACGCTGCCTCCGTCGAACCCCAGCGCGAATGTGGCCGGCGCTGGCGAGTCACGCCACAGTCTGCCGAGCGTGAACCGTGATGGCGTTCTGGGTGCTGCCCGGGTAAACGCCTCCGGCGAGGTGCTATCCGCCCGCGGCGAAAGTGGCGATCTGCCAGGGTTGGCTGCGTACGCACTCAGGCTCGCCGAATTGATCGGGCTATCCATGGGGATCGAGCAGGTGAAAACGATTGACGCGCGGTGTGGGCGAACCCGCTCGGCGGTGAAGAAGGAAGCCAGTGGCGCCATCGTGATCGTGCGTGCGCTCACGCAGGAGACGCATGCGAGCGACGGTCCCGAGGCGCGTCACGAGTCGATCACTCAGGACGGGCTGAGCGAGTTGCTGGCCGGACTCAGGGACGTGGACGGGGTGCTCGGGAGCTTCCTCTTGGGCAAATCCGGCACGCCGATGGCGCTCGACTTGCCCAAGGTCTTCGGTGCGGAGGTGGTGCAAGAGGTGGGCACGCGTCTGGTGCGCCTGCGAGAAGCCCTGGAGTCACAGGGTGATGGCCTTCGATCGCTGGAGATTCGCTACAACCAGCAGCGGCTCTACGTGCGCGTGTGCCAATCGTCCCTCCTGGGGGTCTTGATCTTGGGCACGCCCAACATGGCGCTCTTGGGCATGGCAGCCGCCGTGATCGGGCGCAGGGCGGCCGGGCTCGAAGCGGACGTGCAGCCTCTGACGCAACGCTCCAACGAGCTGGCGGCGAGCGTCCCGGCCGTTCGGGGGTCGTACCGACCAGAGCCGGAAGCCAGCAGACGGGTCCTGGCAGCACCTGGGGCGCCCTCGGCAGGCGGACCGCGCTCGAAGCGCCCAGTCTACTTCCGCGGCCGTCGCATCCAGTAGTGCTGCCCCGAGCCCAAGGTCCGCTACCCTCCGTCGACCGTCATGGCTGCCACCGGGAAGGTGTTATAGCTGTCGAGTGCGTCGAAGGTCATCGACGTCCCCCCGATCAAGTCGGCCAGAGCGCTACCCGCGGGCGTGGTGAGCGTGCTGTTTTCCGGAAAGGAGAACTGGATATCCGGGAAATCGGTGTGCATGACCACAGTACCCTTCGTTCCGTCCGCCCACCAGTTGGCAGCAAACATACCTGGCGGCAAAAGGGGCGCGGTCGGGTCGCTGTTCACTTGGTAGTCGGGGCCATGCGGAGGCGTCGAGGAGATGCTGAGTGTGTGCCCGCTGGTGTCGACGACAAAGGCCAGGTTGGCGTCCAGGTCGTTGTGCACGCCAGCGGAGGTCAGTTTGCCATGTAGCTGTCCGAGATCCGTGGAGAACCACAGGGTGTAGTTGTCGATGTCCGCATAGGGGTCCATGTGCGTCACACCGATGCCGATCTGTGAGACGGTGGCCGCCTTGGGAGGCTTGCCGTCGATGGAAACACTTTCACAGTGGGCGACTCGCACGACGAGCGTCGCGCTATTCGAGTCGCCAACCAGTGTATAGCCAGAGGGTACCAGCGGGAGTGCGTTGGCTCTCGGGACCGACCCGATTCCGGCGAACTCGCTGCAATTGGCGAAATCCACGTCGAAGGATTTCGACGCGAGTTCTTCGCTTTTTTGCTGCCAAGCCGCCCCTTGGTCACCACCCTCTTCACCACAACCGAGAAGACTCGACGCCAGTGCGACGGCGGTCCACGTTCCTACCCACGTTCGTTTCACAATCGTCCTCCTCATCGAGAGCCCAATGCGCGGGACTCCCCTAGTGCATATTTGCGACAGCGAGTCGCGTTCGTCTAGCCTGTTCGGGTCGTTCGCCGCGCAGCTCTATCTACGTACTCTATCACGAGGGAAGGGTCGAACGGTTTCTGCAGCACCGGGCAATTCACGCCCTCGAGAAATGCTCGACCGTCTTGGGTGAACGCGCCGCCTGTCATGAAAATGAAACGCTCGCCCATCTCGGGGTTGAGCTTGGTCAAGCGTTCATAGAGTTCGGAACCTGGCAATCCGGGCATCATCAGGTCGCACAGGACACAGTCGAAATCCGTGTCGTTTTCCAGGAGCTCGAGTGCTCTGATACCATCGCGGGCAATCACGACCTCATGGCGTTCGAGCACTCGCCTGAGGCTCTTGGCAATCGCGAGCTCGTCGTCGATCACCAGCACGCGAGCGTGTAGCAACTGTCGACTGGGGTCAACGGGTTCCGGAGCAGGGATTGTGACGCGGGGCGCTTCCGCATAGGGCAGCTCGATGGTGACATCGGTTCCCTCGCCCCGGGTGCTGGCGATTTCGATGGTCCCGGCGAACTCCTCGATGATGCGCTTGGAAATGGTGAGGCCGAGGCCCGACCCCTCACCACGGCGTTTGCCGGTGGCAAATGGGTCGAACACGTGAGCGAGCACGTGCTCTGCGATGCCCTCACCGGTGTCGGAGACGGTGATTTGCACACGTGACTCTCCACTCCGCCGCGAAGTCACCTGAATCACGTGTTGCCGTTCTCCCGAGGTCGGAATGGCTTGCGCCGCGTTCACCAAGACGTTGACCAGCACTTGTACCAGTTGACCCTCGCGTGCCAGCACGAAGACGCCCGCCTCGTGCTCGCGCTTTAGCAGGGCGCGGTGACGGATCTCGTTCTGGGCGATGTTCAGCGCCGAGGTGACTGCCTGCACCACATTGACTGGCTCGGCCGGCCCGGGGCCGTCAGAGCCAGAGAAGCCTTTCAGCTCTGCGACGATGTCGCGCATGCGGTCAGCTCCTTCAATGGCGTCGTCCAGGACTTCGAGTTCCGCGCTGGCGAGCTTGTCTTTTGCGGTTTCTCGCAGTTGCTGTATGTTGAGGGACACGTACGCCAGGGGGTTGTTGATTTCGTGAGCGACGCCAGCGGCCAGCGAACCCAGGGCGGAGAGCTTCTCGGTGCGCGCCAGCCTTTCCTGAGCGATATGGTAGTCAGTCGTATCGCGTGAGATCAAAATAGTAGCCGGCCTGCCCTCGAAGCTCACGGCACCGGCCGTCGAGATCTCCGCGAAACGCGCCGTACCGCCGCGCAGCATTCGTACGCGCGTCATCCGGCGTTGGTGCTCGCGACGAAAACGCTTTCGATCGCCCGGGTGAACGAATTCGAGATAGTTGCGTCCGATGACCCGGTTCTCCTCCAAGTCCACCATGTGCAAGAATGCGCGGTTCGCATAGTAGATCTCGCGGTCGCGGAGTACGACGACGCCGTCCGGAATCACCGATAGGACGCTGCGAAACTCCTGGTGAGCCACCGTCAGCGCTTTGTCCCGTTCTTCACGATGGTCGAGCTTTCGTCGGATAGCGAAGTTGCCCTGAAACAACGAATCTTTGGTGGTGAACGGACTGACCTGGACCTCCGCGTAGATGCGCTTGCCGGCTTGCGAACGAGAGGCGATGACCCCGAGCCAGGGCTGGCCCTTGGCTAGCCGCGCGAGTGTGAATTGGTAAAAGGCTCGATCATGGACGGGGTGTTCCGGATCTCGGAAAAGATGGCCGACGGTTTGTCCCAAAGCCTGTTCTGCTCGGTGTCCGTAGGTCTGTTCCCAGGCTCTATTTGCGAAGACGATGCGGGCCTTCTGGTCGGTCACCTCGATGGGGTCGGCCGCCTGATCGACGGCGCACAACAACAGATCGGCCAGTCGGCGCTTGCGATCGAACGTCATCCCCCTGACGAGAGTCTGAACGAACTCTGCAAGTGACGCTGGGCTCGGATCGATGTCGCCGACTACCAGCAGGAAAGCATCGAGGTGTGCGTGCAGCATGGGGGTCACGTCGAGCGGTATGACTCGAGCAGTACGACCGGACAGCCGGGTACCCAACGGGCAATCGGTGTCGAGTTTCACTGCGGGTTCCGATCGCTTCGGAAAGTCCGCGAGCTCTTCTAGCGTCAGCGGTGGCAGGTTCGACGCACCGGGAGAAGAGGCCCGCCAGTGTGCGCTCAGTGCCCCGTCGGGAGCCGCCAGTTCCGCCACCGCCAGCAGATCGACCCCCAGGGACGAACGTGCGTGATCGACGAGAGCGCGAAGCTGCTCGTCGAAATCCGCTCCCAGTAGCGTCCAAGGGGCCGCATCGCCGGACATTCCTACTACCCAGCCGAAGTCTAGCCTAGGCGCAGAAAAACGCGAGGACAACGCGCCCCGTGGCACGGAACCACTTGCTCTCGCGCCATCAGGGGTCCCTTTGCGGTTGGCTCTTGACGAAGTTTGCCAGGTCTTCGCACGAGTGGACGCTATCAGCCAGCAGGCTTCAGCGTTCAGCTCAGAGCGAAGTCAGGAGTGTTCGAGAGCGAGCTGAGCTCTCTGGCAGGGCTCTGAAACGAGCCAGCGCGGAGAGCGCATTGGCGTAGGAATCAGGCGACGCGTTGAGTGCTCGTTGCGCTCTCGGACGCTTTGCACTTGCTGAGTTCCGGACGGTCCTCGTCGCGCACGCGCGCCGCCTTCTTGCCGAGCGCGCTCGCTGGCACGAACCGCGCGAGGCGGCCGATGTACACGCACGGGTCGGCCACTGTGGTGAAAACGTCTCCTTCGGTACGGATCGGTCTTACTTCGCTGTCTGGTTCATTCAGCATGCGGCCACCTCAGGCATGTTTGCGTTAGAGGAGTAGTATCGTGAGCTCAGGTTGCCTTGCGGTTTCTCGTTGAGAACGATCCGGTGACAAGTCTGCCAAGCAAGCCCGGTAAAGGCGCCGATCGTGTGCCGAGCTGTAGGCCAGAGAGTGCTGGCTGAACGACTCGAGCCTCCATCGTAGCCAGCGGGGCACGCGTTCAGGCCTCCGGGGCTCGGACGACCACTTCCATGGCGCCCAGGCGCGGGCTGAGGAGCCTGATGTGCAGACTACCGCCGCCCCGAACCGTCAGCGTGAGTTCTTGCGTAGAGGCGCTGCCGCCGGACTTGGCGCTCAGTATGGAGCTTTCCAGGCTGTACAGTCCACGGCCCCACCCCGCCAGGTGACGGAGTGGGAGACGTCGGGTCGCCGGGCTTATCAGCTCGCAATCCCTCTCCGTGATTTCGAGACGCGGCGGTTCACCAAGCGCGCCGTCCCTGACCGACGCCAGGCCGTGACTCGCCAGGTAACCCAGGTTCTTCATTTGCAATGTTGCGCGCCACAGATCTCCGTCGAGGCGAGTTCGATTCAGGCACTGCAGGCGCACTCTCGGTGCCATGGCAGCGACGCGCAGCATGACGGCCACCTGACCGCGGCACACCTCTGGCAACTGATCTTCGGGCGGGTTCCAGATGCCGACCCTGGGGTCCACGCCACCAACCTCTACGGGACCCAGTTGAGGGTGGGTGATTGCCCGCCAGGGGCAAAAGATGCGCCCCTGATTGTGTTCGCGGTCCCAACGCCACAGCGCCTTGTGCTCCGAGCGCGACAGGCGCACATAGTATTCCGCGAACCGCGCGGGTTGTCCGAGCCCGAGCCGCTTGAACAGATCCCAGAGCTCGCAGGTGTAGGCGAGCGCACCGCGCTGGTGATAGGCGAAGTCCACGATGTCTCCGCGCAGGGGGCGATTCGGGGAGTAGGTGAACTCGGCAAAGCCGCTCACTGTCGGATAGCCGGTGTGGAGCATGGCCCACTGAGCCAGCTGGTTGTAGACGGCCAGATCCTCGCCATTCATTTCGGTGTCCGGCGCGTGCCCCAGTGGGCGAATGAAGACCCCGCCGAACGTGTGCAGGTCGGCCCAGGCAAAGATGTTCGGGTGGCGCGTCGCGAATTCCACCACGGCGCGGCTTTCGGGTTCGCTCGTCGGGAACGGTCCGGCGCCTTCCTGCTCCGGTTCAGGCGCCCACGACCAGGGAAAGTTGCGGTTGAGGTCGGGGAAATTGTCGTCGAACGCCCCCACTCTGGGGATGGTCGAACCGTCGTAATTGTCGATCATTCCTTCCACGACGAGCTGGAAGTAAGGCCCGCTGTCTCCGACTTCGCGTCGCAGCATCAAGCCGGGCTCCTCGCGAGACTCCACGAACTCTCCGGTCTCGTCCTGGTAGCGCATCATCAGCGAGAGCCCGTCGCCATCCAGGTCTTTGGCGCGCCAGCTAGCTCGCCCCGTGTCGAGCCTTGCGTCGCGCGGCACGGAGCGAATCGAGCGTCCCGTCTTCAGCACGGCTTCCGCGCCGTCCGGGGAGATGCGCGGCATCACGTAGAAGAGTACCTCACGCGCGACCTCCGCGACGCTCTCGGGAAGCTCGGGGTCCGTGTCGTTCGGCGAGAGGTGAAGCGCGAGTACATCTTCGATCAGCGCGAGTGCGACGCTGCTGCCGCAAAGCTCCGCGGCATGCATGTTCGCGTCGATCCAGAAGGCGGGGCGTTTTTCTTCCGAGTCCCTGCCCACGATCGCGACCCAGAGCGTGCGACCTTCCGGGGTCTCCCCAACGGGTTCCAGCCTCAGCAGCCTCGGATAGCGAGCAGCCCAGCACTCGAGCTGCGCGGTCAAAGTGTCGTAGTCCAGGTAGCGGTTTCGAAACCCCTTCGAGAGGCCGGACAATTCGCTTTTTGCGTCGCTCATGGTCGGGCGGGAGCCTAGCGAATCCCGGACTCCGGGTCACTTGCGCCGTACAATTCGTGCGGGGGCCTTCCGTCCGGACATGGGTCAGGCTTGTCGCCCAGTTCACGCCTGTGTGACGGACTCGTCAGCGCCGCCCCGTTCTCGGGACGACGGCTGCTCGGCGCTTGGCTCACCGCTCGCCAAATCGCTGACTTCGCGCCACTATTCGTGGATGAGTCGACGCACGGCTTTGCTGAGATGGATCGAGCTTTCCGCACTTTTTGGGCTGGTGCCGCTGCTGTTTCTGCTGGTCCTCTCGAGGGTTCCCGAAGCCCATTTCGCCCTGATACCCATCCTGTGGCTGGTGGCGTTCCTTGCGCTGTACCTGCTATCGGGAGACAGCGGTTGGGAGCATCGGCGGCTCCTGCATCTCCCGCGCTCGACGGAGGCGTTCAGGCGTGTCCTTTTACGTTTCGCTTTCGTCGGGACCGCCATGGCGCTGGTAACCTATATTTCGGTCCCCCAATATTTCCTGGCGCTTCCGCTGCACAATCCGGGAACAATGCTGATTCTGGGTGTGGCGTATCCGCTGCTTTCGGTAGTCCCTCAAGGCATCATCTACCGCGTCTTCATGAGTGAACGCTACTATGGACTGTTTCGCAGCGAAACATCCTTCCTGATCTGTGCAGCTGCGCTGTTCGCCCTCGGGCATGTCATCTTTCGCAATTGGGTAGCCGTGGCCACGACATTTGCGGGGGGCCTGATCTTCATGCGCACGTATCGGCAGACCCAATCGCACCTGCTGGCCAGCTTCGAGCACGCGCTCTACGGCGTGTTCGCCTTCGCAGTCGGGCTCGGCCGCTTCCTGCTGCTTGCAGCCGCGGGATCACACCTGTAAGGCTTTTCCGGCGATGAGCAGCTACACCAGCACGGTCACGCTCCTGCTTGTGATCTTGAATCCTTTTGCTCTCTCCGTGTACTTGTTCGATCTGCTGCAGCGTCACTCGATGCGAAGCATAGGTGGCATGCTGGCGCGGGCGTCCTTGATTGCGGGCACGGTGTTGGCAGCGTTCGCCGTCGGAGGCGAGCGTCTCTTGACGGACTTGCTACAAGTTCGCTTCTTCGCTTTTCAGATCTTCGGCGGCATCATCTTCTTGGTGATTGGCCTCAAGTTCATTCTGGAGGGCGCCAATACCGTCACCTTGCTGCGCGGGGAACCCGCGCAGCTGGCGGGTACCGTGGCCATGCCATTTCTGATCGGACCAGGGACCATTAGCGTATCGGCACTCGCTGGAGTCAGACATGGTCCCTTGGGAGGGGTGCTGGTGGTCATCGTCGCACTGGCTATCACCATCCTCGTCCTGCTCACCCTCAAGTTCGTTTTCGATCGCCTGAAGGAGCGCAACACGATGTTGCTCGAAAGGTACGCCGAGATCGCGGGCAGGGTTTCGGGATTTTTGGCGGGAAGCATCTCTGTCGAAATGATCGCTTCCGGCATCGAGACGTGGCTCGCGCATGTGCGGGTTTGACGCACGTCGGTCTTCTGAAGGGTACGAGCACGCGCAGTGACCCTGGAGCCATGGCAATGGCTGGCGGCATTGGTGATCACCTTCGCTGCGGCAGTGGTACAGGGGACCATTGGTTTCGGCTACGCGGTGCTGGCGGTTCCGCTGTTGTCATTGCTCGACACGCGCCTGGCGCCGGTGCCGCAGATCTTGACTGCATTGCCGATGACGGTCTGGGCGGCGTGTCGAGAGTGGTCTCGGGTAGACTGGAAGGGCGCGCTGTGGATTGTCGTGGGACGCATACCAGGTGTAGCGGTCGGTGCGCTGCTATTGAGCATCGCCACTCCCCGTCTGCTGGACCTCTTGATCGGGTCCTTCGTGCTCCTGGCCGTTTTGCTGCTGAGGAGCGAGGTGCGCGTGCGGCGCTCGCCGATGGTCGACTTCAGCGCGGGGCTGGTCGGCACCATCACTGGCTATGTTTCCGGCATTGGTGGCCCTCCCATCGCGCTCCTATTTCGGGATGCCGATGGGCCGACGATCCGGGCGACCCTCGGCGTGATCTTCAGCTTCGGTGTGCTGTTGGCGATCGGCGGTCGGGCTGTCATGCAGCAGATCACGCTGCTCGATGCATCCTTTGCTCTGGTCCTGTTGGGACCGATGTTGGCCGGTATGCTGCTGAGCCGTCGACTGCACGCACTCGTGAAAGGCCCCATCCTGAGACGCGCCGTGTTGACCACGAGTGCGTTCGCGGCCCTCGGCCTGATCGGACGTGCGCTGTTCTGAGCGATCGAGCAGAGTAAGTGCCATTGACGCCGCGGCGGACTTCACTACATCTGTTCGATCCATGTCGCCAATCACCGGAGCGGTGGCCAGTACACTGGCCGGTATGTGCACGGCGTTTGGGGCACTCGGCGTGTTCTTCGTGCGCCAGCTACCCGAATCCGTGGAGGATGCGCTGCTCAGCTCGGCTGCCGGAATCATGCTGGCGGCCACATTCTTCTCGTTGATCTTGCCGGGCATCGAGTACGCGGAGGGGTTCGGCTGGGGGCGTGTGGCCGCCGTCAGCACCGTGATCGCCGGTATCCTGACCGGGGCCGCGTTGATTTGGTTCATCCACCGTTATTCGCCCCACGAACATTTCATTGGAGGCAGGGAAGGGCCCGACAGCCGGCGGCTGGCGCAGATCTGGTTGTTCGTGATCACGATTACCTTGCACAACCTGCCGGAAGGTATGGCGGTTGGCGTGGGCTTCGCTGGAGGCAGCTTCGAAGGCGGCCTCACGTTGGCGACTGGTATTGCTTTGCAGAACATTCCCGAGGGGCTCGCGGTGGCCGTGGCGTTGGTGGTAGCCGGCTACGGCCGCGGGTACGCGTTCGTGGTGGCCAGCCTCACCGGTGTGGTCGAAGGGGTGGGCGGGCTCGTGGGCGCGCTGTTGACCTGGCTCGCCGAGCCCCTCATGCCGGGAACGCTGGGCTTCGCGGCGGGCGCCATGCTGTACATCATCAGCGACGAAATCATTCCGGAGACGCACCGCCGGGGCTACCAGACGCTTGCCACCTTCAGCCTGCTCGGTGGGTTCGTCGTGATGATGTTTCTGGACGCCACGCTGAGTTGATGCCCGCTTGGAGCGCCCCGCCCAGCTTGCCTGTGCGGCGCTTGACCGGGGCGGTGGCCGGTCCTGCCGGGTGCGCTACCCTCGTGCTGTATGACGCACAGACCAGCTGCGCCCACGGCGCTGATCACGGGAGCCACAGGGGCCATCGGGGCTGCCATCGCCCGCGGCCTCCTCCAGCAAGGGTGCGACCTGGTCATCGTGGTGCGTGACGAACACCGCGGGCGCCACGCCGCGCAAGCACTTGCAGGCGCAGGACGCATCAGGGTCGAGCGATGCGATCTGTCACTCGGGGACGATATCGGTGCGCTCGCGCGTCGCCTGCCGGAACGGCTCGACGTGTTGGTGAACGCTGCCGCGGAGTGCCCCCGCGAGCGACAGGAAACGCGCCGAGGAATCGAACGCCAATGGGCTACCAACGTGCTCGGCTACCACTTCATGACGCTCGCTTGTGTCCCGGCACTTGCTCGCGCAAAAAACGCCCGCGTGGTCAACGTGGCGAGCTATTGGGCAGGTGGTCTGGAGCTCGATGACGTGGAGTTTCGACGGCGGCGTTACGACAACGACGCGGCCTACCGGCAGTCGAAGCAGGCCGATCGCATGCTGTCGAGAGGGCTTGCGGACCGGCTGCGGTCTCGAGGCATCGCCGTCAACGCGTGCCACCCTGGGGACGTGCGCTCTCGTTTGAGTACTGACCTGGGTTTCGGCGGCCACGAAAGCGCGGACGAAGCGGCCCAGACCCCGGTGTGGCTGGCGCTCGCTCCCGAACTCGCAGGGGTCAGCGGCAAGTATTTCGCGCACAGGCGTCAGGAACCCTGCTCTTTCGCCCAGGACGAGGCGGGCGTCGCGGCGCTTCTCGAACTCTGTGACGCCTACACCGCGCGCCTTGCCGTGGCGTCAGTGTTGGCAAGCCGCTAGTCCAGACGCCCGCTGGAAAACTGCCGGAAACAGGACCCTGGCAGTGTCGCTGGGCTTCCCATCTCGCCTCGAGGCCACGCCATCGACCGTCACCTCATCGCCAGCCTGTCGCTCCACGCGAGCGAAAACCAACACGACTTCGTCGCGCTACGGCCAGGCGTGGAGATCGCGAGGATCTACGAGGACGCGCACACTGGAGCGAGCGCGGCGTTGTTGCGCTACCGCGCTGGCTCGCGTGTCCCGGCCCATCGCCACCTGGGCTACGAGCACGTCCTGGTGCTCGAAGGAGAGCAGCGCGACGAGCAGGGCCGCTACGCCAAAGGCTCCTTCGTGGTCAACCTGCCGGGAAGTCAGCATGCGGTGTGGAGTCCGGACGGCTGTCTCGTGCTCGTGATCTGGGAGAGACCGGTCGAGTTTTTGAACGAGTAGCTGGGTTAGGCGTTGCTCTGCGCCCCGCGAGACCGGACTCCCTAGACTCGTCAGCCGCCGCGTCTCAAATGGACCGGCAGGGTCATCACGGCGACGGTTGGGCCGGCGCTTTCAGCGCGCGCGAACGTCGCGCTAAACGATACCGTTTCGACGTCGTCCGGCACGTGTTGGAAGTAGAGGTAGCCGTCCAGATAGCCGCCGTTTTTCAAGACTCCTTCCGGCAAGGCGGCCTGCCACATCATTTTTGTCGGCAGGGACTTCACCTCGATTTGCGGTCCGAAGGTGGACAGGTAGTCCTTGTCTTGCATGAAATCACCGCCGTACGTGTCGAGGTCCGGGTTCGTCTTGGCGTAGTAGGGAGCGAACTTGAAGGCGTACGAACGGCGAGCGTCCAGTTCGAGCTGGGATTTCGCTCCACGCTCCACCTCGACGAGGCCACCGACGTCCTGCAGCGGCAATGCTCGGTAGCTGTTGCCGTTGCCGTCGAGCAACTGGAGATTTCTGTAGTGGATTGCAATGTCGCTACCGGAATCATTGTTGATGGTGACTCGTACGGGCGTCACTTCGCTGGAGATGTTCGCGTCGCCAGCCCAGTTCCCCAGGCGTGCCACGACTCGGACTCCGGCAACGGTTCGACTGGCCATGTCGGTCTGCCGAAGACTCGCTTCGGACGCAGCGGGAGGCTCTTCGTGTGCACAGCCGATAAAGGTCGTGAGGCCCGCCGATGCTGCCAGCAATGCGCAGGCCAATTGCTTTGCTCTATGCATATCAGCTCCTTTCTTGGTGTGGCGTGGGCCATCGAGCCGCGCGCCCCTTGTTCCGTTCCTTCTCGTGGAACTTGCTGTGGTAGGTGCAACATGCGTTCCGCCGCAGCGAGGTCGCGATGGCGATTGTGAGCCGCAGGAATGCCTCGATCGGTGACCTATGACACGTGCGGCTGCCGAAACGCTTCCGCCTGGTGGGCGTGCTTGGAGTCGGTCCGAAGCTCACAGTAGGGCGGGAAAGCTCTTGGCTGGCCTGGCGTCCGCAGCGGCGCTACCACCGAGGGCTCCGGCGTCGGGGCACGTCTGTTGCACGTTGGGCCGGGCCGGAACCGGGCAGGCCGCCGACCCGGCGAAACAAGTAGGACGCCGACGGGGCATTTCAATGGCTTTTCGCGTCCGAGCGTGAGAACGGAAGGTAGGAAATGATCTTGTTTGCTTGCGAAGAGTGTGGGCAACAGCTGTATTTCGAAAGCACTCACTGTACCCGCTGTGCGAGCCCTTTGGGCTATTGGGTAGCCGGTCGCTCCGTCAGCGTGGTCTCCCCCGACGAGGGTGACAGTGGCTCGGTCCGGGTACGCTACGCCTTGCGTCACCCCGAGGCGCGCGGCCAGCAGTTCTACAGGTGCAAGAACTCGGAAGAGCACGACGCTTGTAACTGGTTGGTGCCCGTCGAGTCCGAGGCCGAGTACTGCGCCTCGTGTTCGTTGACGGAGCTGATTCCCGACTTGTCGGATTCAGAAAACAAGAAGGCGTGGTTGAGATTGGAAGCGGCGAAACGGCGCCTTCTGTTTACTCTGTACGAACTGGGGCTCCCCGTCGAATCGAAACTAGCAGAACCGGAGCGAGGACTGCGTTTTCGGTTTCTGAAGGGCACTCCCGCACAACCGGTAGTGACCGGGCACGACGCGGGAACCATCACCATCAACACAGCGGAAGCGAACGCAGCCTACCGGGAAAACCAGCGTGAACGATTGGGGGAAGCTTATCGAACCACGCTCGGCCACCTGCGCCACGAGATCGGGCACTACTATTTCGATCGCCTGGTTCTCGATGCTGACCATCTTCAAGGCTTTCGACGGATCTTCGGAGACGAGCGCGCGGACTACCAGCAGGCCGTGCAGCACCACTATTCGAGCGGGCCTCCGGAGGACTGGCACGAGGAGTACATCAGTGCGTATGCGACCATGCATCCGTGGGAGGACTGGGCCGAAACCTGGGCGCACTACCTTCACATGGTCGACACGCTACAGACGGCCCGGAGTTACGGTCTGGCAGTGAATCACCCGTCTCCGGACGAGCCGAAGCCGGTCAAAGCGCTTCGCGTCGATACCGGTGAATTCGAAGCCCTCATGGAGGGGTTTCACGTGGTTTCCTTGGCCTTGAACGGCCTCAATCGCAGCATGGGCCTGCCGGACGCGTATCCGTTTGCCGTCTCTCCCAGGGCGCGCGAAAAGCTAGCTTTCGTGCACCGCGTGGTCAGCGAGCGCGGTTGAGGGCGGTAGACCCAAGAGCGCGGAACCAATTGCCCAGTGCACCGGTGCCGGCCCGGCGCATGCTGCCTGATGGGTCCTCAGGGGCAATCCTGAAGTCGCTCGTCCGGCCCCGCCCGGGAGAAACACGAGCTCCCACGTCGATTGGTGTTGCCGGGGCCGGAAGGGCCGTTACCTTCGTCACATGACGCCCGAGCGCTTCATCGAAGTCTTTCGTCTGGCCGCTCTGCAGGCCGGTCGCGTCGCGAGCACTTTGCAAGGCGAGGTGACCCTGGGAGAGAAAGCCGGCGAGACCACTCTGGAGTCGGCGGCGCTCACTGCGGTGGACCTGGCCGCGCAGGATGTTCTGCTGCTCGCACTGTTCGATGCGGCTCCGCACGTGGCCGTGGACGCCGAAGAAGACACGTCGCTGGTCGAGCGGTTTGCCGGCGCCCATGCCGGCGCGCCTCTGGTTGTCATTGACCCCATCGACGGCACCTTGAACTACGGTCGGGGCTCCAGCGACTACGCCGTCATGGGCGGACTCATCGTCCGAGGCCTGTTCGAGGCCGTGGTGGTGGCGTTTCCTGCCCACTCTGCGGTCTACGCGGCGCGGCGTGGGGGCGGCGCCTGGGTGGAGCGCGCGGGCGCGGGTAGGGCGCCGCTGACGCGTGCGGCCGCCCCCTCGCGCGTTCTCGTGAGTCCGCGCGTTGCCCCAGCCGTACAGAGCAGGCTCGGTGCCGAGTTTTCCGAAGTGAGCGTGTCTCGCTGCTCCGCGGTGGACGCGTCGGTCGTGGCGCTCGCGCGTGCTCAGGCGTCACTGGCCGAGGGGCATTCCGACCGCCGGCGCGCGATTGGCTACTTGCTCTCGTCGGAGGTAGGCGGAGTCACCCTGCTCGGCGATCGCGTTTGGCGAGGGGAGGACCCCGACACACTGCCAGGCGACTCGGCGCCGAGCGTCACGGCGGAGTCCGAAGCCGTCGCCCGGCGCGTGCTCCTGCTGGCTCGAAGGTGAACGAGCCCTTAGATCGAATCTCGCCGCTTCAGGATGATCAGGATGAATACCAGCGTAGCGAACATCATGCCGCCCAGCACCGCTGGTGGAAGCCAGCTCAGCTCGTAGTGCACGAAGCCCCAGGCACCGTTGAAGTCGGTGCCCGCAATTTGCGCCTCGGCGCAGTTGAATTTGCCGGCCGACACGAAGTTCTCGATGCTTGTCACATCTGGCTTCTTGATGTCCAGCACCCAGGCCGGGTCGCCCGAGATGGCGAGGCGTTCTTGAGCGACGACTCCCTGAAACCCCCAGCGGGCGGGCATCAAGTACATGGGGTACTCGAGGATTGGGTTGGTGGTCATCGGTACCATCAAGCCCCCCAAGACGACCTGGGGAATCAACGCAATGGGGGTGAGGGCCATGGCCGCTTCCGAGGAATTCACCAAGGTGCTCAGCAAGAGGCCCATGGCCACGGAGTTCATGGCGGTGACCACGAGTGTGCCCAGTTCGAGGGCGAACGCCTCGGGCCCACCGTGGAACCCCAGCGAGAAGAACACGATGGCCAGCAAGATGGTGCACTGGATGATACAGAACAGGCTGAGCAGCACGAACTTGGAGAACACGTAGTTGACGATGCCCAGGTTCACCATGCGCTCGCGCCTGTAAATGGCGGTCTCGCTGACGATTTCCCGAGCTGCGTTGCTGGTGCCGAACCAGACTGCCGCGACCACCAGAAAGAAGATCGCTCCGGCGTTGTCGGGCGTGGACTTCATGCTCGAGAGCATTTCGTTCACACCCTCGCCCAGCCCGCCCGAGCGGCGTGCTAGCTCCTGCAAGGCCCCCAGGCACCAGTACGGAATGGCATCCTTCTGCCCGCCGAAGACCAGGGCCAGGAGGCCGCCGATGATGGGGGCCTGGGCAAGCATGATGACAGTGCCACTCACGTCCCGCATCTTGACCTTCAGATAGCGGCTCAAGAGCAGACGGAACTGTCCGCGTTTCTGAGCTCGCCCGGTGGGCACGCCCTGGCTCTCGGATCCAGTGCCCACGGCGCGTCTTCCGGAGAACATCTGCTGAAAGATGGGATTGTCCTGACGGAAGAATTCGCTGTGCCACTCCCGTGCGGCTTGCATGCGAGCGACGAAGCGCGGCGCGCCCGGATTCTGCGCGCGCATGGCTTGGAAGATGGGGCGCTCGCGGCGGTTCAACATGTCGAACATGTCGCGAGGGTTGTCGACCGTGTTCGGCTTGCCTTCTTTCTCCAGGTACGAGCCGAAGAAGCGGTAACCCTCTTTGCTGGGACCGTAGTAGATGGGGATCCCGCCGGTCCCCAGGATCAGCGCCAGGTTGAACTTCTCGAACTCGTCTTTTGCCGGCTGGTGAATCGTCGTGATGATGGTTTTGCCCGTCTGGCGTGCCAGATCTGCCAGCAGCTGAACGAGCGCTGTCGTATCGTCTGCCGCCAGCCCGCTGGTGGGTTCGTCGAGAAACATCAGGACGGGATCCGTCACCAGCTCCATCGCGATGTTGACGCGCTTGCGTTGTCCGCCGCTGAGCACTTTCTTCTCGGGTTTCCCGATCTGCAAGTGGGCAACGGACTCCAGCCCGAGCTGTGAAAGCGTGGTCTGTACCCTGCGGTCGATCTCGTCATCTGAATAATCAGGTGGCAAGCGGAAGCGCGCGCTGTAGCGCACTGCTTCCCAGACCGTCAGCTCGGGGTGGACGATGTCGTCTTGCGGGACGTAGCCGATGGACCCCCGAAGCGCATCGTAGATCGAATACAGGTCTTCCCCGTTGATGCGAACCTGGCCCGCGGTCGGAGGCAAATAGCCGTTCAGCGTCAACAAGAGAGTGGTTTTGCCTGCGCCGCTGGGGCCCATCAGGGCTATCAAGTCGCCTGGCAAGGCCTTGAAGCTGATGTGGTCCAGCAGCGTTTTCAGTTCGCTCGGGTTGTCGCGGTCCGGAACCTGAATCACCAGGTCCCATGCCTCGATCTCGTACAGCGGGCGTCCCGCCCAGTCCGCCTGCTGGTCTTCGATGACGACGGCGAGTTCGTCGGCGCCAACCTGAAGCAACAAGGGCATCGGCCCGATGAATACCTTCTCGCCGTTCGCCACCGGGACGCGTTGTCCAGCGGGGATGCGCTGACCTCGCACGTAGGTTCCATTGGCGCTGCCCCGGTCTTCCAGGAAGAGCTGGCTGCCGACCTTGATCAGCACCGCGTGATGGCTCGACACCTGGGGGTGGGCGATCGTGATGTCGTTTTCGGGGGTGCGGCCAATCGTTTGCCGCTGCTCACCCGAACCAGCCAGCTGAATCTGGCCAATGACGGTCTTGTGCTTCTTGCGTGGCGCTTCGTGCGCCGCGCCCGGCGCGGGCCCGTGGGCGGCAGCCGGCTGAGCACCGGCAGCCCCCAAGAGCTGGGCGAGCTGGAGCATCAACTGCACGGGCACCGGAATCGGGCCGACCGCAACCAACATGTGTGGGTCGGCTGGGAACGGCTGTTCGGGGGTGAGCTTCTGGCGATTGACCCAGGTGCCTGCGGTCGAGCGATGATCGACGATGGCCAGCGGCGACAGTTGAAGCGTCACATGACGCCCGGACACGTTGGGATGGTTGAGCACTAGGTTGACGTGAGCCGGATCGCGGCCGAGGCTGAGCTGACCCGGGGTCACCGGCGCGTTGCCGCGGCTCATCAGCATCAGGGCAAGCGCGGGGTGCACATTGGGCACGGGCATCTGCCCGACCACGAACTGCGTTCGGAAGTCGAACGGGACACTGGACTTGGGCGCAAGGGGTTGGCCGCCTGCCGTCGTCTGCCCTGTCCCGTGGTCGATGAACAACAAAACCCCGCCACCCTGGTGGACGATGCTGGCGTGTTCTGATGCGACACCTGGGCCACCCAAGCGAATGTCGCAGCCGGGATCGCTACCGATGGTAATGGTTTGCTTGGAGAATCCGGGGATCATGTTCGCGGACCACTTTCGAAAATAGGCGAGCTCGGAGAAGGCGGGTGCGGACTGTCGGGGGCAGCGCTCGAAAGCGCCGCGACGATCCACCAGAGGATGATCGACCCGACGATGAAGACGGTAAACAGACCGGCGAGCACCAGCAAGAGCTTGCCGTTGCGGCTCAGTTTGCTGGCTCGCTCCGGGTAGTCACTGAGGAACTGTCCGCGTTGGGCCGATTCTGCGGCGTGAAACGGGCTCGGCTGCAAGCCCGGTTCGGTGCCCGTGCGGGTCTTCGCCACGTGGAACTCGGGGCTGAGCGAGCCCGGTTGTGGGTGAGTGTCGGCTGGAGCTCGCTGGACGCCTTGTCCATCGGGCGTTGCCTCACCCACCGTTACCGTGGGGGGCGTCGTGTCGACCTGGGTCGGGGCGGCGCCCGGATCGACCAGCGTCTTGGGCCCCTCGAAGGGGAGGTGGCCCGGACCGGCCGCGGGCGCTGTAGCGAAGGCCGCGGAAGCGGGCAGACGTGCCACGCGCATCACCAGCGCCGTGATGTTGTCGTGACCTCCACGCAGATTGGCCGTGTCGATGAGCGCTCGGCAAACCGCGCTGAGCCCTTCGGCGCAGCGATTCTGGCACAGGCTCAAGAGCTCCTGATCCGAAACCAGATCCGTCAGCCCGTCACTGGTGAGCAAGAAGATGTCGTCTTGGCTGAGCTGTGTGGGGCCGGGACGCAATTCGACGTCCAGGGTCGGCGCCATGCCCAAGGCTCTGGTGATGCGGTTCGAATCGGGGTGGTCCGCCGCCTGTTCTTCGGTGAGCATGCCCGCATCGAGCATTTGCTGAACCACGGAGTGATCGCGCGTCATTCGGTGGATCTGACCGTTGCGAATCAGATAGGCACGAGAGTCGCCGACATGGGCAATGTCCGCGCCGTGCTCGTGCAGCAGCACGGCCACACATGTCGACCCGGGTCGCGCGTGCATCTCGGCGCTACCCCCTTGCTGGTAAACGGCCTGATTGGCTGACTGGATGGCGCGAACCAGTTGCTCTCCCGGTGTGAGCTCAGAGGCTGTCTGCGCAAGGCCCGCGACGATGGTGGCGACCGCCGTGTTGGAAGCGGCCTGCCCGTGCGAGTGGCCGCCCATACCGTCACACACGAGCCCGAGCTGGCCTCGGGCGGTCATCTGCAGGTGACCGGCGTCTTCGTTGACCTGCTTGCTGGGTTCCCTGCCCGGATCGCTCAGGCAGCAAACCTCGACTTCGAGATCGGTGACGCTTGGCATGGTGCTCGCGACGAGTGGTCCCGGCCGACCAGGCGCGCCGGATCAGGCCTCCAGCCGCGTGCTGAACTCCACCGGGCCGAAGCGGACCAAAGACCCGTCCTGGATTGTAGACCAGACGCCCGGCGAAAGCTTATTGCCGTTGACCAGTGTCCCGTTGTTGCTGTTTTCATCGCGTATCAACAGCTGCCCGTTTTCGAGCTTCAAGGAGGCATGAACCGCCGAGACGCGCGGTTCGCTGAGCAGAATGCCGCACTGGGTGCCGTCGCGACCGGCTCGCATCTCCACTCCGGGTACGATGGTGAACACACCAGCCGCTCCCTGGAGCGTGGCTCGGGCCGCAGCGGCGTCGCCACCGTACGGATTGGGCGGAGCTGGGGGAGCCGCCGTGCTCGGGTCGACGCCGGGCGGAGGCAACCCAGCCTGGCCGGATGCGCCGCCGTACATGAACTCGGGATTCGCGCCCGCGTGCGCCTGCCCTCCTCCGGGGGGCGGTCCTCCTTGGCCTGGTGGAGCGCCGCCAGGGGGAGCTCCGTAACCTCCGGCGACGGGCGGCGCGCCATAGCCTCCAGCGGGCGGTGCTCCGTACCCTCCGGGGCCCGCGTAGCCTCCCGCTGCCACAGGGGCAGGGGCTGGCGTGGGGCCTCGGCCACCGCGGCGCTTGCCACTGGACTTGAAGACCACCACCAAGAGCAGCAGGATGACCACCAAGGCGAAGGCTCCTCCCAGAATCAGCAGCAAGGGCAGCGGCTTGTCCGTGCCCTTCAGCTCGATCACGCTGGCGTTGGTGACGCCGCTGGTGCGCCGGGCCTTGTTGTCGAAGATGACCAGACGCACGACCGCCTGACTGCCCGAGCCGTGCAAGAGCTTGTCCTTGTCGGGCGCCTCGAACTCGACGTAGCTGTCATTGGCTTCGATGGCGGTTCCCTTCATGCCCATGGCGATCAGCTGCTGCTGGGCGCGCTTGGCTTGTTCCACGTCGGCGCCAGAGAGCTCGTTGGGCAGCGCTTGCCCTTTGGGAATGAAGTAGACCTCCGCTCGGGACTTGTCCCCGCCCCAGCAGAAATTGCCGTAGACCTTGAAGCGACCGCCGGGGTAGATGCCGTCGCCGCGCTTGGCCATGTCCTGGGTGTATTGCAGGTTGACGTCGAGCGGCCAGGTCGTGGGGTCGATGCCGATGGGGACATCCTTGAAGGAGTTGTCTCCCAGAATGGGCGGGCTCACGTTGTTGAAGAGCAGCTTGAAGCTCTGCGTTGCACTCGGTGAGATGCACGACACCCGCCACTTGACGATGGACATCTTCGAGAAGCGTGTGCGTACCGCATTGACGATCTGCTGGGCTCGGCTGCCCTGGCCGTTCTGCACGACCGTGAAGAATCCGCCGATCTCGGTGTCCGCCAGGTTTTGCATGAACTCGAGCGAGTTCTGCCGGAACTCGTCGAAAGACTTGTGCGGGAAATAGACGCTGATGATGGGGACGGGCGTCTTGGGGAGCGCCGTGTTGTCTTCCGGGAAACGACCGCCGGTCATGTACTGGGCAAGCTGCAAAGCGCCAGGCCCGGTCGTGGCAGGGTCGGTGCCGCCGAAGCCGCTCGACAGCACCACCATGGCCTGGTGAAGTGGAATGGTGACCCCCTCACCCACGTTGCCCAGAGCTTTGAAGCCGTCAGTGGCCGCGTTTTTGATGATGGTGAGCAAGGATCGATTGCGGCCGGAAGCCGGGAATGTCTTGTTCACCTTGTTGACCACACCCAGAGCTTTGCTCTTCTGGGCAGCGGGCAGCCACTTGGAGTCCTCGACCACTTGCCGATCGTTGAAGAACATCACCTCGACGATGTCGTTGGGCCCCATGCTCTTGATGAACTTCTCGGCGACCTGCTTGGCGTCGTCGAATTGATTCGACATGCGCTGGTCGGCGTCGACCAGAATGAGCCAGGCCGTGCCGACCCCCGGTGTCTGCAGGCTATCGCCCCATTTGCTGGTGCTGACCAGCTTGGCTGGAACGTCGCTGCCCTCGACATCCACCAGGAACAGGGCGTGCTCCTCGGGAAAGGGGAACGGGGTGTACAAGGCGAAGGGCTTTTCCAGTGCCTCGCTCATGCAGTCCAGCTGGGAGTTGCCGCGCAAGCCGGCGCAACCGCGGATCTGGTCGCTGACGCGCTTGGTCTGCGCGACCTCGATCACCGTGGTGAGGACCGGGTCCGACTTGTCTTGACCTGCGCGTGGATCGATTCGGAGAATGCGAGCCGCCGGTGCCGCGCTTGCGAGCCGCGGGAGCGACACGCTCAGCAGAAGGACGACGGGGAGAATTAGCAGCCAGCGGACGACGCTGGACGGGAAGGGGTGCTTAGAACTCATGGCATGTGTGGGTGCTTGAGCCGAGCGCGAGGGCTCGACCGGGCTCAGATGATTTTGATGGTCACGGTGAAGCCTCCGAAGCGGATCGAATCGCCATCGGCAAGCTGCACTTTCATTCCGGGTTCCAACTTGGCATCGCCGCGGTAGGTCCCGTTGGTGCTTCCGAGGTCTTCGAGCGTCATGTGACCGGGTCGCGCCGTGGCGTGAATCACGGCGTGGCGCGAGGACGTCGTGGGATGGTCGATCTCCACATCCAGACCTTCCGCGGCGTCGACCCTCCCGATGGTGTTGGAGCCCTGGTAGAGCTGCCAGGCCTGGCCGACCTCGTTTTCGTAGGAAACCATGAACCCAGCGAGCACGCGCTGGGCGCCTTGGGGCGCCCGGTCTGGCTCGGTGTTCGCATGGCCAGCGGAGGCCTGCGTCGGATCTCCACCGGCGAAACCTGGCGGACCGCTCTGGCGATCGACGCCGGGGCCTCCTGGCGGTGGCCCATAGCCGGCGGGATTCTGCGCCGGGGGTTGTGCGTACGGCTGGCCCTGCGCCGGAGGCTGTCCGTAGGGTTGGCCCTGTGCGGCAGGCTGCGCCGGAGGCTGTCCGTAGGGTTGCCCCTGGCCGGGCTGGCCGTAGCCAGCCGGTGGCTGAACTTCGGCTGCGGGCGGTGCGGTGGCCGCGAACGCCGCCGGGTCGGCGGGGTTCGCGGGGTGCCCTCCGAAGCCAGGAGCACCGTACTGAGGGGCCGCCTGTTGAGGAGGTGGACCATACGCACCCGCTGCCGCCGGATCGGGAGCCATGGTGGCACCGAAGGGATTCAGGCCTTGTTGCGGGGCCCCCACACGAGCGTGTTCCGGGTTGAAGCCTTGCTGGGGCGTGCCAGGAGGCTGCCCCCAGCCCGGGTGAGGCGAGGCCTGTCCTGGCGGGGAGCCCTGCGGAGCTCCCCAACCCGGAGGTACCTGCTGCTGCGGCGGTTGCTGTGGAGCTGCTCCTTGCTGCTGCCCCCAACCCGGCGGCGGTGCTGGTGGTTGTTGCTGGCTCGCCGCCGCTTGCGCTGCCGGCATGGGGCCTCCGCAAGATGCACAAAACTTACTGGTGGGGTGGTTTTGGTAGCCACACCGCTGGCACGCGATCATCATTCCTCCATCTAAGGGCGCCGCCGGCATTGCCGAGCCAGCGTGGGCAAAGCATACCCGGTTTGTGGCGGGTCGCGTAAGAACCCGCTTCGATTAGGGTCTGGAGAAATGACAAGGCCAAACGGCCGGCGCTGGGGAGTCTTTGTTCAGCACGGTACCCAGCGCGTGCGGCCCGCAGTCTGAAACGTACGGGAATGTGGTTGGTCCGGCGGGGGAGCCCCTGCCGACCTCTCAGCGGTCTTTCTGGTCGCGAACTCGGGCGGCCTTGCCGCGTCGGTCGCGCAGGTAAAACAGCCGTGAGCGACGCACGACGCCATTGGAGAGCACTTCGATTTTCTCGATGCGAGGGGAGTGCAGCAGGAAGGTGCGCTCGACGCCGACATGGAAGCTGGTCTTCCTTACAGTGAAGCTCGAACGGGCGCCTGCGCGGCGTTGCCGAATGACCACGCCACGGAACACCTGAACACGCAGCTTGTCCCCCTCCACAATCTTGTAGTGCACCGCGACCGTGTCGCCCGGCTTGAAGCTGGGCGTGTCGTCGCGGAGCATGGCGGACTCTAGCTTGTCCAGGATGGGGTTTTTGGCGGTGGAAAGTTGGCTGGCCATGGCAATGTGTTCCGGGGAGCAGGCGCTCGAAAAGGGTGCGGCATTATGCATCCCCTGACTCCTTCGTCAATCCGAACCGGAAACTTAGCGAAGGAGCCCCGGTTAGCTCGCGCCAAAGCAGGGAAATGGTCGCCTGGCACCGCGGAGCGCGCCCAGCGGGCTTTTGCTTGACGGACCCCGCGTTGGGAGCTATCCCGCCTTGCTCCGCTGGGCCCCGGGCTTGCCCGCCCCCACTGTCAGGTAGGCCACCCACCCCGATCGCGGCCCTGCGAACCGCCTTTTCTTCAGAGGATAGCGTCAGATGAATCAGTACCCCGGTGTCGTCGGCAGAAAGCTCGGCATGACTCAGATTTTCGAAGAGGACGGGACCGTGGTGCCCTGCACAGTGGTGCAGTCCAGCCCTGTCGTCGTCGGCAAACGCACGAAGGAGAAGGACGGCTACGACGCGCTGATGCTGGGAATCGAACCTGCCAAAGCCAAGCATACCCCCAAGCCAGTGCTCGGGTTCTTCAAGCAGTCCGGCGTCGATCCTCAGCGCGTGGTGCGCGAGTTCCGTTGCGATGCCGAGTTTGTCGCAAAGTTCGAGGTCGGGCAGAAGCCCACGCTCGATCAGCTGTTTCAAGCGGGGCAGTTCGTCGACGTGCAGGGCGTATCGCGCGGCCGCGGCTTCAGTGGCGTCATGCGTCGCCACAACTTCAAAGGTGCGGTTTCGAGCCACGGTGCCCACGAATACAAGCGTCACGGCGGATCCATCGGTACGAACATGACTCCCGGCCGCGTTCTGCCCGGCCGCAAGATGCCCGGGCAGCATGGCAACAAGACGTGCTCCGTGCTGAGTCAGCGCGTCGTCAAGGTACTTCCCGAGGAGAGCCTGCTGCTGATTCGCGGTGGCGTTCCGGGGTCGCGCAATGGGCTCGTGGTCGTACGCGGCGCGTCGCGTCGCGACGGCGGCGTTGCCAAGTCTTGAGAAGAAGCCGGATCGGCAGGGCTCGCTCCCAAGCCTGCAGGTGAACCATGGGGCTCGCCCGATTGCTTGCGCCATGGCCGGAGCGGAGGATCGTGTGCGACGATGCGGAGCTCTTGGTGGTCGACAAGCTACCGGGCATTCCGGTGCACGGGGGCGATGAGCAAGCCGGCGACGATCTGATAGGCAGGCTACGAGCTCGCGACGCCGAGCAGGGTCAGCCGCGATACTTGGGGGTGCATCAGCGGCTCGACAAGGACGTCTCCGGGCTCTTGTTCATGAATCGCAATCCGGAGCACAACCAGGCTCTGGCGCGCGAATCCGAAGCGCACCGATTGCGCCGTCGCTACCTGGCGGTGGTCGCCCCCAGCGGGAATGTCCGAAGGGAGCTGGCGAGCTCGGGCACGTTCGCCAGTGGGCTGCTGCCCGTCAAGGGGGGCCCCACGCGCGTCGTCTCGGGGGGAGGGCAGCGCGCCGTCACGCACTTCCGCGTGCGCGAGCGGCGCGAGCGGCGCTTGCTGGTGGAGCTCTCGCTGGAGACGGGAAAGAAGCACCAGATTCGCGCGCAGCTGGCGCACGAGGGGTTTCCCATCGTCGGAGACCGACTTTATGGCGGTGAGCCGGCAGCGCGGCTGATGTTGCACTGCGAAAACCTCCGCCTTGCGACTTTCGATCGCGAGTTTCGAGCCCCGCCGCCCTGGTATTTGTTCGCCTGCCTAAAAGGCACCCCGGAGTCCACGGGCGAGCTTCGCGTCCTGTTGGAGGATGCGGGATGTCTGCGCTGGCGACTCTCCGGCAAGACCAGCGCCTTTCGTCTCGTCAACGGTGATGCCGACCTGTTGCCAGGGGTCGTCGTCGACGTCTACGACGAGTACGCCGTACTCTCGGTCTCCAGCTCACAGGCGTTCGACGAGCGGCAACGCATGGCCGATGCTCTGCTTTCGAGCGGCGCGCTCGGCGTCTACCTGAAGACGCGTGTCAGAGCCGATCTGCGCCGTCAGCCCGCGACCGAGCTGGCGCCGGAAGTGCCCCTCGGCGGTCGCGTCGCTCCGGAATCCTTCAGCGTGTCCGAAGGCGAGCTGCGCGTGCAAGTCGAACTCGCCACAGGTCTGAGCACCGGCCTGTTCGTGGACCAGCGCGACAACCGTGCCTGGGTCCGGTCGCGAAGTCGTGGGCTGTCCGTCCTGAACCTGTTCGCGTACACCTGTTCCTTCAGCGTCGCGGCGGCCCTGGGCGGCGCGCGCGAGGTGGTGAGCGTCGACCTTTCCAAGCGTGCGCTCGAGCGGGGCAAACGAAACTTCGAGCTCAATGGCCTGGATCCGAACGCCCACCGTTTCGTGTCCGACGACGCGCTGAAGTGGCTGGCCAGGGCCGGGCGTCGCGGTCTCTCATTCGATCTCGCGATCGTGGATCCTCCGAGCTTTTCCACCCGTGGGAAGGGCACCTTCAGTGTCGGCGCGGCCTACGTGGAGCTCGTCCGCCTCTGCTTGCAAGTCTTGGCGCCGGGTGGTTGTCTGCTCGCGGTGACCAACCACCGAAAGACCACGCGAGCGAAGCTACTCGCCATGCTGCGCGAAGCTGCCGCCGCCGCCGGACGTGAGGTCCGGGTGCTCAGAAGCGGGAAGCCCGGTGTCGACTGTCCCGACGGGCTCTTCGGTCCGGAGCCTTCGAAAAGCGCCTGGTTGGAGCTCACGTGAGTCGTCGCAAAAACCCCTACACCGGAGACGCGCGCACCCGGGCCGCCAAACAACAGGGGTTTCCGGCGCGCAGCGTGTTCAAGCTCGACGAGATCGACCGGCGCGTCCAGCTCTTCTGTCCGGGGCAGCGCGTCCTGGACCTGGGGGCGGCACCGGGCTCCTGGAGCATGTACGCCAGTCGGAAGGTGGGCCCGAAGGGGGTAGTGGTCGCCGTCGACCTGAGCGCCATCCGAGACCCCCTTGGGCCGAACGTCGAGGTGATCCAGGGCGATGCCACTCGCCTGTCCGAAATCCTCCCGCCCGCGCACGAGCACACTAGGTTCGACGTGGTGCTGAGCGACATGGCGCCGGCCACCTCGGGCAATAAGCTCGCCGACCAGACCGGCAGCTTCGAGCTGTTCATGGCGGCGCTCGAAGTCGCCACGACGCTCTCCGGCGAAGGCGCGAGCTTCGTCGGCAAGCTCTTCATGGGCCCGGACTACGACGCCGCCAAAGCCGCCGTCCTGGCGCGCTATGCCAAGGAGCGAACGCTCCGCCCGCGCGGCACCCGCCAAGTGAGCAGCGAAGTGTTCCTGGTGGGCTCGAACAAACGCAGCTGAGCGCCCACACCCTCGCGAGCGCGCACGGGGCGCGAGCCCCAGGGTGCTGGATTCGATTTTCCGGTGCTTCCACCACAATAACGCCATGATTACGCCTTGTTACGTCGTTTTCGCGGCGCTGGGACCTCCCTGTGTTCGCCAAAAGAGCCACTAGGGTTTCTTGGAGGAGGACCCGGGTTGATACCCGGCGCCTCAGGGACGAATAGACGCGCTATACTCGAGCCAATGAGGACGTCTCCGGCCGATCTGAAGCGTTGGCTCGCCAACCACCGGGCTGTGAACTCTCGCGTTCGTGCAGAACGCCGACTCTTGACCCCCGCGGCGTCTCTCCGCAAAGCCCTGGAGGTTAGCGCACTGCGTCGTCAAGTATCTGGTCCCCCACCCGCGACACCGATTGACGAGGTGCTGGTTGTGCATCGGCAGTGGGTGAAGCTTCGCTCGGCGCTGCTCTCTGCCAGCTGAACTCGATGGATCTCTCCGACGCTATAGCTGCGCTCACAGAGGCGCTAGGCGAGTTCGGCGCCCCTGCGATGCTGATTGGTGGAATCGCCGTGATCGCCCGAGGCATACCCCGCCATACGGATGACGTGGATGGCACCATCGCAGCGGAAGGTGTCGATCTCGAAGAGGTGGTTCATGTTCTCGCGAAGCACGACATCGAGCCCCGCGTCCCCGATGCCATTCAGTTTGCACAGCAGCACCAAGTCCTGCTCCTGGTTCACACACCGTCGGAAACGGAAATCGAGCTGAGTTTGGCCTGGCTACCTTTCGAGCAGGAAGCTCTGGCACGCGCTGAACACCTCGACATCGGCCCTGTCCGAGCCCCAGTCGCCACCGCGGAGGACCTGGTGATCTACAAGGCGGTTGCTTGGCGTGAGCGCGACAAGTCCGACATCGAACAGCTCATCCAACTGCACAGTGACCAGATCAACTTCGCTCGGGTGGAGCGGATCATCGGCGAGTTCGCAGCTGCGCTGGAGGAGCCGGAGCGCCTGGCTGAGTTCATCGCTTTGAAGCGAAAGGCTCTGCCTTCTGCGAACTGACAACGCACGTCGCCCCACTCAGGCACCTCCCT
>CAWELQ010000016.1:0-727196 GCA_963809955.1 uncultured delta proteobacterium | reverse complement strand
TCACCTGTGCGCCGCAAGCGCGTACACGTTGCGCGCGTCGCAGGCCACCGTGCGGGCACGAGCGCGGAAGTCGTCCCGGCCGAGTTCGCGCGCGTCGACGCCATGGCGCACGCGGCGGATCTCGAGGTGTAGGCCGATGACCTGCCGAGAAGCGGAGTGGCCGATGCTGCCGAGCGTTTCACCGCTCTTCAGCAGGGCGCCGGCGCGCGTGCTGACCTTGTCGAGGTTGCCGAGGATGACGAGGTACGTCTGCTCGCCGCCGGGTTCCTCGACGCGGTGCTCGGTGACGACGCTGCGCCCGACGAGCTTGCCGGTGTAGAGCACCCGCGACGGGCCCTGCTGGTGCTCGAGCGGCTCACTTCGCACCGGGGCCTGCCAGGCTCCGCGCAGCAGCAAGGCGTCGCCCGCTACCTGACCTTCCTCCAGGAAGGGACTCGGCTCGACCGCGGCGGGTGCTTCGACGGGCAGGATGTACCGGTCGTAGCGGGCGGGGCGGTCGGGCCGGCGGGGTAAGCGGTCGTACACCTGCCAGTTGCGGATGCTCTGCCTGGCGCTGGGATCTGGATCCGGAGCTGGCACGCACACCTGGTTGTCCAGCAGGGTGCCTGGGGGGCAGGGACGGAGCAGCCGATCTTTTGCGGAATCAGCGAGCCCGATACCCGGCTGTTCGATCAGCTCGGTCTCGAGCTGGCGACCGAAGACACTGCCGAACGCCGCCAGCACGGCCGCAGCAACAGAGGCTCGCACCAAGGGGGACACGCTGGGACGTTAGCGCGCCAAAAACGCCACGGCCAGCCCGCGTGAAGCAGCGGCGGGCGGCGCGGTGACCTAGCTTTTGTGCCTCTTGCCGGGCCTTGCCTGCTAGCATCCCCCCGTGGAGCACTTCGATGATCTCAGCGCCGGCGACGCGGCGATCTTGGAGACGTTCGTGGTCCCACGCTACCTGACACTGTACGGCGAAATGCTCCGCGGGATGTTCTTGACGGGCGAGGCCGCCCGGGTGGCGCATCTGGGCTGTCGCACCGGCTACCCCGACCTCGAGCTGGCCTCGCAGATCCCACAGGTGAGCTTGGTGGGCGTGGACATTTCCCTGCCCGCCCTGGAACTCGCCCGGAACAAGGCGAGCGCGCAGGGGGACCTGGATTTCGAGTACCTGATCACGGACGCCTACCCCACTGGGCTCGACCCGCTTACCTATTCACACGCATTCTCACTGCACCCCATCCTGGACCGTTCCGGGCGGACCGATCTGTTTCGGGAGATGTCTCGCATCCTGTACTCCGGGGGACAGGCCCTGGTCACGATGCCCATGCGCGGCTCTTTCCAGGAGATCACGGACATTTTCAGAGAGTACGCGCTCAAGCACGACGACGCCCAGTTCTCCAAGGCGCTGGATGCGGCCTTTCGTACGCGGCCCACCGTGGAAACGCTCGCCGAAGAGCTCGAGGAGGCTGGGTTGGTCGATGTCGACGTCAAGCTTCAGCACCGCGAGCTCGAGTTCGAAAGCGGCCGCGCCCTGCTGGAGGATCCCGCTACGCGCCTGCTGGTTCTGCCGGAGATCAAGAGTTGGCTCCACGTCGAGGAGC
Organism: uncultured delta proteobacterium; assembly: GCA_963809955.1. Lineage (GTDB taxonomy): Bacteria > Myxococcota_A > Polyangia > Polyangiales > Polyangiaceae > JAICQQ01. The sequence continues at coordinate 725,610 of CAWELQ010000016.1, read as the reverse complement.
TGAAGAAGCCGCTCGACTATCTGGGGCAGGCGGCGGACAAATACTGGTCGGAAGACGAGCTTCTGCTCACGGTGAACGTCGGCTGCGCCTCGGCGCGCAAGCCGTGAGGGGTGCGGTCGAAGCGTCGCGAAGAACACTGCCGGCTCGGGGGCCAAGATTCGCTCAGGAAGGCCGCGGTGTGCGGAATGACGCGGACTCGGGTGCGGCTTACTCGGGAACTGGGTGAGCCCCGGTGCGTGGCTCGGCAACGGCGTCCGATAGGCGACGCTGACTAGCGTACCTAACCGATCGCTCATTGACCGCTCGGGCTTAAACGCGTCGCCCTTTGCGCCGTTCGTTTAGTCAGGGCGAGCCCGGAGGCAGGGACGGCTTCGGAGCGCACCCGTGTATCCATGACCCGAAAGGTGCGGGGTTGAGTGAAGTCTGGTTGGTTGATCGTCTTGTCGGTGATGCTGGGTGCGACGGGGTGTACGTCGGAGCCGGTGGTCGAACTACGTATCGACTCGGGCTTGCCGCTGGTCTGGCAAGAAGCGACGGTTCTGGGGGCGGAGCAGTGGTTCGAGGCGGTTCCGGAGTCGCGGGTTCCCATCCTGATCGTCGATGACAAGCCCAATGTGACCGACTCCGGCTGTGGGCCCACCTCGCTCGGCTGCCGCGAATGGCAAGGGCACCGCCACGGGCGTATCGCCTACGAGGTTTCCCGTGTCGCCGGCTCGGACGAAGGCGTGCCCGATGTGGAACGACGCGTGGCTCTCCACGAGGTGGGGCACTGGTTGGGTATCGTGGGCCACCTTGCTCCAGGGCACGTGATGGCCCCCAACATCATGGACACCACGGAAGGATTGACGCCGCTCGACATCGAAACCTTGCGGCAGAGCGAATAGCTTCGCGAACGAGCGCACGCGGCGTTTGTCTTCGTCGACTTGGATGACGTCCTTCGAGTCGGCGATGAGCTGATCGCCGGCCTTGACCTGCATTCTCTGCCCGATGTGCGTCTCTCGAACCTGGTGGTCGGGCCATTTTTGATGTCCGGGTGAGTGTGCCATGCACCTACCAAGGGCAACCCACGTGCCAGCGAGATCCGCCGAGGCTCGCTCCGCTCATCCGTGCCCTGGCCAGTCCAAAACCGCAGGGCGATTTGCCCGGGCGCGGCGTCTCGCCACGTTGAAGTCAGGAACGTGCCGTCACGTTTTCGTTTACCCACTGGACGATGTCTTCCAGTCGGGTGCCGGGCAGAAACACCTTCTTGACGCCCGCCCGCTCCAGCTTCTCGCAGTCCTCGGCGGGCACGATACCGCCCCCGAACAGGCACACGTCGTCCGCCCCGTGTGCGTCCAGCGCTGCCAAGACGGCGGGGAACAATGTGTTGTGAGCACCGCTCATGATCGACAAGCCGACCGCGTCCACGTCTTCCTGCACGGCCGCGCTCGCGATCATCTCTGGGGTCTGGTGCAAACCCGTATAGATGACTTCGAAGCCGGCATCTCGAAGCGCACGGGCCACGACCTTCGCCCCTCGATCGTGGCCGTCCAGGCCGGGTTTGGCTACCAGGATGCGTCGAGGTGACATCGATCTTTCAGCTTCTAGCAATGTTCGGCGATCCGCGCCATTGCCACGACGGCGGCGGTTTCGGTTCTGAGCACGAACGGCCCGAGCGTGACGGGAGAGAACCCCGCCGCGCATGCGGCAGTGAGCTCCCCGCTGGTGAAGCCCCCCTCGGGTCCGACCAGCGCGGCGATCGTGGCGCCCGGGGCGCGGCCCTCGAGTGCGGCGGCCAGAGACGTCTGGCCTGCCGCGTCGAACACCAGCTTGATTTCGAGGTTGGCCGCATTCCGCAGAGCCTCGGCCAAGGGTACCGGGCCTTCGATGGCTGGCATGTCGCCGCGGCCGCACTGGCGCGCCGACTCGAGCGCCACCCTGGTGAGGCGCCGCTGCTTTTCTTGTTGCTTGTCGACAATGCGCGGGACGCTACGCTCGCTCTGCACCAGCACGATGCGTCGAGCACCTAGCTGGGTAGCGTCTCGCACGACGCGCTCGACTTTGTCGCCCTTGCCGACGGCTTGCAATAGCGTCACGGGCTCGGGCGAGACCAGGCTGGCTTCCCGGAGCTCCCCGATATCACAGGTGGCGCGCTTGGAGTCGTCAGAGACGAGCGTCGCGTCCGCTTCCACGCGGGCGGCCGGATCGAACGCCACGAAGCGCTGGCCGCTCCGCAAGCGGTGAACTCTCACCAGGTAGCGAGCGGCTTCCGCGGGAAGTTGCTGGCGCCCCGGAACGAGCGGCTGGAGGGCGCAACGCAGGTGTCTGTTCACCGCTCGGACGCCGTCTTCTTGTCGAAATGGGGGCCGAAATTGACGTAGCGCTGCCGGGCTTCCACTGAGACGAGGCACTCCGAGCGCTCGTCGGGTCGCGGGACCCGCATGCCTTCGCTCAGGACCAGAGCGGTGAGACGCCCCCCATAGACGCAGCCGGAGTCGAGCCCCGTGGCCCAGGGGTGCAGCTGCAGGCCGCTCACCGCGTTGTGCCCGAACACGACGTGGACGGGGCCCTGGTAGTCGGCTGCCCAGGACCGCTCTCGCCAACTGCTGGTCGCGCGACCGTCCGCCTCGATGGCTCGCATCTTGAGGAGGTCCTGGCGACTCTGCTGCCCGAGGGGGACGCCGGGTACGATGCCCGCGTGCACGATCAGGACCTCGTGGTCGTCCAGCTCGAGGGTGAGTGGTAGTTCACCCAGCAACTGCCAGTCGGCCGCCGTGAGATCCGAGAGCAGCGCTCGATGCGAGGGGCCCAGGCGTGGACCAGGGCGACCCGCTTGTCGCGCTCGATGTGCTTCGAGGAGTCGATCTTCGTGATTGCCGAGCACCGCGCGAGCGCCAGTGCGGCGGTAGATGTCGAGAACCCCGTGCGAGTCGGGCCCGCGCGCAAGCAGATCGCCCACGAAATAGAGTCGATCTTCCGGTCGCCACTCGACCTGTGCGAGAAGCTCCTCGAGCTCAGCCGCGCAGCCGTGAACGTCGCCAACGATGATGGTTCGCACGGTCAACACCGGCATCTTTTGCCTCGATTCGACGGCAGGCAACCCTTTCCAGCGGGGCACGCTTCCGCTGTTGCTTGAAAAGTGCGAAGCGGTTGACTGGGAGCGCAGCCGAAGTGCGGTTTTGGTGGCGCCGGGGTTTCAGTCTGCTTGCACGGTGGGTGGAGCGCAGACTACCGTCCGGGAACCCGATTCCGAGGAGGCTCTGGAGAATGTTTCAGTTTCGTGCACCCACCGCAGTTTGCATCCCTTCACTCGTGGCGCTGTCCGTAGGGATGCAAGGATGCGGCGGTGAAGAGGTGAAGTACGAGCCGGTCCCCGCCGTCAGCGGCGTCAAAGCGAACCTGCCGGCAGTCCCCAACGTGGCGAAAAAGCCCATCAAGAATGGGGACGCCTATACCGTTTGGGGCGCCGCCTACTACCTGCGCAACCGCGTGCATCACGACGAGGTGGCAGGCAAGAAGATCACCATCAAGGGCTATATCACCAAGACGAACCTGCCCGACGCTCCCGAATGCGCCGTTCACGAAGGCGGCAAGGCGGACCCCGAGGGCTGTGTGGCTCCCATCCCGGCATTCTGGCTGGGCGACGAGAAGGACTCGCCGGAGAAAGACTCGATCAAGGTGATGGGTTGGGCCTCCAACTTCGCGCAGATCTACGACGCCATCAAGACCTTCGACAAGGGCAAGGAAGACGAAGAGCAGATGGACACCTTCTGGGGCATCAATATTCCCAAGCCGTTGCCCGCCAAGGGCGCAAAGGTGGCCGTTACCGGCAACTACTCGACGACATTCACGGGCTCTTCGCTGGGCACCGAGGCCGATCCGATTCAGGGGCTGCTCGCCTACCAGAGCATCACCGTGGAGGAAGAGGCCCCCGAGCTGGCGACCCTGCCCGGCGTGAAGCGCAAGCCGAAGAAGAAAGACTGAGCAGGCAAGAATAGCCTGCCTTCGGGGCACGCCCTGCTTTTTTGAGACTTGTTCTCGAGACTTGTGGCGTGCCCGTGCCAAATTCGGCGGGTGACAGCCGCGCCGTGTCCCGAAAGCGCCACTGCTGAGCCGCAGCGCGCTTCGGCGCGCCTCGGGCCGCGGCTGTGTCTGGTGGCGCTCCTCGCATCGGCGTGCGCTCGTGAGCCGTATCCACGCGAGCCCATCGTGGAGTCGGTCGAGCTCGATGGGGTGAGCGGAGGCGAGGCGGACGATGTCATCGAGGGTCTGGCGACCCAGGAGTCCGAGCGCTTCTTGTTCATCTGGGACGGCATTACCCACGACTACGAGACGCTCGATGACACTGTGCTCGCCACGGACCTCGAACGCATCGAGCGTTATTTCCAGGCGCGCGGTTTCTACGAGGCTCGCGTCACCAGCGCGCGGGTGCTTCGCACCGATCCGCACCGCGTGAAGATCGAGGTGCATGTCGACAAGGGGCAACCGGTGCTGACACGCCATTTGCGTCTGGAGGGCATCGAGCACATCGATATCGAGGCCGCTGCGTCGACCCTCACGTCGATCCAGTTGAAGGAGCACGAGCCCTTCGACGAGGACGTGTTCGAGCAGAGCAAGAAAGACATTACCAACACCCTGGCCAATAGTGGCTACGCCTACGCCAAGGTCGAAGGCACCGCGCGCGTGGACGTTGCCGGGCATACCGCTGACGTCGAATTTCGGGTGGAACCGGGCCCGAAGGCGCACATCGGCAGCATTCGCATCGACGGGCTGAAGGAGATCCCCAGAAAACCCGTGCTGGAGGCCTTCCAGGTGGAGGAGGGGGATCCCTACTCCCGCCTCGAGCTGGAGCGGGCGCGCCGCGCGGTCTTCGATCTCGGCGTCTTCACTCGCGTCGTGGTCGACCAGGACCTGTCCAACCCTGCGAGTGGCGCAGTCCCGGTCGTGCTGCGCGTCACCGAGAGCAGCCTGAGAAGCCTGACGCTGGGTGTCGGCGCCAGAATCGACGTGGAGCGCACCACCGGGTACCTGCAGACGAGCTGGGAGCACCACAATTTCCTGGGCGGCCTGAGGCGTCTGACGCTCAGCGAGCGGCCGGGGTTGACGGCTTACCCCACGCGCATCGACTTCATTCGCGCGCCCACGCGCGCTTTGTTCGAAAACGATGTGGCCGCGGAACTGCGGCAGCCTTCGTTTCTGGAGGGGCGCACCACGGGTTGGTCCAAGGCTCGCTACAGTGTATACCCATTGTTATACCCGCTGGCCGACGGTGTGAATCCGGATGATGAGACGATCATCGGCTACAACGAGATCGGTACCGCCGTCGGACTGGATCGCGTGTTTTTCGACAACCACGTGCCCATTTCCCTGTCCTACCACTGGAATGCGAACATTCCGCGTGCCTACCAGGTCTCGCGCGCCGTCAACGAAACCGGCATCAACGTGGGCGATCTGGTGGACCAGCTCGACAACGTGTACGTTTCGTACCCTGAGCTCAACGTTGCGCTAGACTTTCGCGATGACCCTGTTTCTCCCAAGAAGGGGGTCTATCTGAACAACAGCTTGCAAGTGGCCAATCCGCTACTGGCCGGTACCGTGACCGACGTGCGTGTGCAGAGCGGCCTCAGGACGTTCTATCCGCTGAGCCGCGACGGGGATATCGTCCTGGCCGCACGCTTCAAGCTCGGCTTCGTATTTCCCAGAAACTACGGCGGAACCTTCGACAAGAACTCGGAGCTTTCCTCGGCGCTGTATCAGTCTCCCGAAGACCCTCGGGTGATCGACGATCAACAGAAGATCCTGTTTCGTACCTTCTATTCCGGCGGGCCCAATTCCAATCGCGGCTACGCCTATCGGCAGGTGGGACCCCAGGGGCCGATTGGGTTCTTGCTGCAGAATGGTCAGGACTGCGCACAGAGGGGGGCCGAGATATTGCCCGCGGAGTGCCTGAGGCCGCTGGGTGGGTTTTCGTTGTGGGAAGCATCGATGGAGATACGCTTTCCGCTGGCGGGTCCACTCTGGGGCACGCTCTTCATGGATACCAGTGACGTGGCCAGCGACGTTGCTTTCATCAGTTTCGACTCGCCCCATCTGTCCGTCGGCCCCGGCCTTCGCTACCGAACGCCGATTGGGCCGATTCGCCTGGACGTTGGCTATCGCGTTCCCGGCTGGCAAGTGCGGGGCAGCCATGGGACGCCGAGGTACTTCCCCGATACCGCCCAGCTACCGGAGTTTCGTGCCAAGCTGCCTTTCGCGTATCACATCGCGATAGGAGAAGCCTTTTGAAGGTCCCGGGCTGGTTTTCGCTGGCCCGCGGGGCTCTGGCAGGCGCCGGCGTCTTGGTGTCGCTCGTCGTATTCAGCGCGCTGGGAATCTTGCTCCATGCACAGCTGCCGGCCGGGCGCGCTCTCACGGCGGAGCTGCTCACGGACTTTCTGAGCGGCTATTTCCAGGGCAAGGTGCAGGTGGAACACATCAGCGATCTGAGCCTGCACGGGCTCACCGCCGAGCGGGTCACCGTTTACGATACCTATGGCAACCGCGTGCTGGATCTGTCGAGGTTGCGCGCCCGCGCCAGCCTGCGCGAAATCGCCCGAAAGCTGCTTTCCAACGAACAGAAGATCTCGCTCATCATCCATCACGTGCGGCTGGAGAAAGCGGAGGCGTTGATCGTTCCGGACCCCGAAACGAAAACACCCACCGTCGAGCGCGCGCTGACGCCCGTGCCCACCCCCGCGGGTGAACCAAGTGGTCGCTACGTGCGGGTCTGGCTGCCGGTGATCGAAGTGGGCCAGATCTTCGGCAGGGGCCAGGTGAGTTCTGGAGCGCCCACCCTGGAAACGGACCTGTCGGCCGTGCACGGTTCGGTGCTCGTCACCCCCAAGGGTACGGCGGTGGACGTGGCCCGCTTCGCGATGAAACTGCGCGGCATCGGTGGCGCCGACGCGCAAGGGGTGGGAAGCTTCCATCTGCGCTACCCGGGGGCTATTTGGGGCTTTTTCGACGGTTACTTCGGCGAAGTTCAAACCAGTGCTTTCATCCGCTGGGACGACGACCGGCTCGAGCTCAGGTTGGACGTGCCGCGGGCGGACTCGGATCAGGTCCAGGCGATCTGGAGTCCGTATCCACTCGAAGAAACCGCGTCTCTGCATGCGGAAGCGAAAGGCCCGCTTTCGAACTTGGACACTCACTGGGTGCTTCGGGTGGACGACTCCGTCGTGACGGCGGAGGGGCCGCTCAGTCTGGGTAAGGATTTCGGCATCGAACTCCATGCCGACATGAAAGACGTGGACATTCGCGCGCTGTGGCCAAGCGCGCCGCAGTCTTCTATCGACGGCAAAGCGTGGGTGTCCGTCTGGCCGAGCCCTGGTCAGGTCAACGTCGAGTTCAATGCCGCGCTCGAGCCGAGCGAAGTCGGGACTCAGTCCGTGCCGGCGATCGACGTCAACGGTACCTACGACGAGCTGGGCCTGGTGAGCCGCGCCACCCTGCACGAACCCGGCCTTCCCGCCAAGGTCTCCTTCGAGCGCAACCCGCAAGGGATCATCCACCTGGAGCTGGACGCCAAGCGTTTCCGTCTCGACCATCCACGAATCCGGCCCTACTTGAGCGCGAGCGGGCTCGCGCAGGCGGAGGTACGAGCCAACATCGAGGATGACCAAATCAACGGCAGCTTCGACGCGGATGTCGACGAGCTCAGGGTGGCGAGCATTTCCATGGACAAGGCCCACGTCGAAGGGCAGCTGTCCGGGCGCGTGGACAAGCTCGAGGATCTGGCGGTCGACGCCAAGCTCACCGGAACGGGGTTTCGGCGAGAAGGACTGTCGTTCGAGCAGGTTTCGGCAAGCGCTCGCGGATCGATCTCCGAGCCAAAGGTCAGGGCTGAGCTGACCAATCCGGGTGGACAGAGGCTGCTCGCCCAGGGCGTGGTGGCGGCGCGGCAAGGTGGTGCGCTGAAAGATCTCTCATTGAGCGTCGAGAACCAAGGCGCGAGCCTGGCAGTGAGCGCCGGGCGGGTCGACACCACGAACGGCGCGCTGAAGGTCAACGATTTTTCCGTCAAGCAAGGCGATGCCGAGCTCAGCGGGGATCTCGAATGGGAGCAGCACGGCATCAGCCTGAAGGCCAAGGGCAAGAACGTCGATTTGCAGGAAATCGCTCGAGCGTTGGGGCTCGACGCCGGGCGCGTGCGAGGCAAGGTGACGGTGGATGCGGACATCGTGTCCCGCAAGGACTTCGAACAGGGCACCATGGACGTGAAGTTCGAAGGTTTGGAGCTGGACGGGCAGGGTCCCATGACCGGCCAAGCCTACGCAGAGTTGGATGATGGGCGCCTGATTGCACAGAGCCAACTGGAGGTGACCGGGCTCGGCTCGATGGGAGCCGCGCTGGACTTGACCCTGGGGGGACGCCTCAATGAGCTCGACGCCTACCGGCGCGCGACGGGTAGCAGTCGCATCGAGCTCTACGCGGTAAATCTCGGTTACTTCTCGCGATATCTACCGGAAAACTCACCGGTGAAGAAGCTCGGTGGAATCGGGACGGCCCGTATTCGCGTGGAGCGCAAAGATCCCGAGCACGCCCCGAGCATGCTGGTCGACGCCGGAACGCGTGGCCTTCAGCTCGAGGTCCCGGCCCTGAACCCGGAACTGGTCACGGGGATCGATTTGCAGTTGGGGGGCGCCTTCGACGGAACCAGCGGTCGAACTTCCGGCAGCGTGCGAGCCGTCGATGCGAACGGCCCTTTGGTCAGCGCAAGCGGTGCCGTTAGCCTGAACGCCGACCAGCTCTGGGAAGATCCCGCGGCGTTCTTGAAGTCCCTCGACCAGACCAAGATCGAGACCGTATTCGTGCTGCCGGCGCGTGAGTTCCAGCAGCTGCCGGTACAGCTGCGCCCGCCAGCGGTGGACGGTGTCCTTTCGGGCAGGCTGGCACTGAACGGCAGGGCCAATGCACCCGTGCTGAGCGGCCAGCTTGCGGTCGATAAGCTCAGGGGTACCAGTACTCGGCTGGCTTCTCCCATTTCGCTCCGATCTCGCTTCAGCTACGCGAGCGACACCGGCAAGTTCGGCGGAACGTTGGAAGCGACGCGCCGCTCGGGACGCATCATCTGGGGTAACTTTTCCGGGACGGCTCCCTTTCAGAAGCTATCTTCCGAGGGCATGGAGGCGGTCGTGGGCGGCGGCAGTTTCTCGGTGGAGAATCTACCGCTCGAGCTGTTCCAGCCGTTGGAGCGTGCCAAGCTCGAGGGGAATCTCCGAGGTATGGTGGCCCTGTCCAAACGCGGTCGCACTCCCGACTTCAACGCCCGGCTCGAGCTCTCGGAAGGACGGGTTCAGGGCATTCAGTTGGGGCAAGGCGAACTGTCAGTGCGCGCGGTAGGAGAGCAAGTATCGGCTCAGGCCGATTTCAAGGATCGAAACGGTGACCTCAGCGCATCGCTGAACACCCAGCTCGACTGGTCGCGTGAGGGCGCCGCCTTTGGCGAACGACCGGTGGTGGTGGATTTCGAGTCCAGTAGCTACGATGCCGTGCTGCTTCTGCCATTCATCGACGAATTGCTGTCGGAGTTGAACGGCAGGCTCGATGCCAAAGTGCATGCCGAGTTGCGGAAGAAACCCGAGGCGCAGGCTGTGGCGGAGCAACGCAGCGCGAGGGCGGCGGAGGCGGGTTCACCCGAGCCGCCGAACTGGGACGCGACGTTCTCCGGCTACGCGCGACTGCGCGGCGGAGTGCTCAGGCCGAAGGCACTCGGACTGCAACTCAGGAATGCCAATCTGGATCTGGTCGCGAAACGCGAGGGCGCGTTCAACACCGTGGAGGTCAATGACCTTTCCGCCAGTGCACGCTCGGACAAGCACAACTTCAAGGGGCGCGCGAAGATCTACTTCGACGGCATCCATCTGTCTCATGGGTGGGCGACGGCTGGTCTCGACGAAGTGCCCTTCGTGGTGGGAGGCGTGCGCTTGGCCGACCTGACTGGTCAGGTTGGCGCGTCCCTCAGACAGGATCCCGATCGGATCACGTCGCGCGTCGAAATCCCGAGCATGCGCATCCTGCTGCCGCGCTCCACGGGGCGCTCGCTCATCGAGCTGACCGAGAACCCGAACATCGACGTCGTTCAGCCCTTGGGGCCGCCGACCGAGCGCGACGAAGCCGCGCTCCCCTGGTTCGTCACCGTCGACCTGGGCGACGACGTCCGCGTGCAGAGCTCGACCATCAACATTCGCCTATATGGCAACCCCGAGCTCAGGCTCGACAATGAGCTCCAGGTGGACGGGAAGCTGGTATTGCCAGCGGGCGGTCGGGCCATCGTCGCCGGGAAGCTGTTCGTGGTGGAGAATGGGTTCATCCAGTTCGATACCGACGATTTTCGGATCCGCATATCAACATTCGCGCGGTCTGGCGTACGCCTGGCGGTATTCGCGTGAGCGCGGTGCTCACCGGTACAGCGCGCGAGCCAGAACTGGTGCTGGAAAGCGATCCGCCGTTGCCCGGCGGGGAAGCCGAGATCTATGCGCTCTTGTTTGGTGGAGGGGTCGGCGACACCGAATCCAGCGCGGCCAGCCCGGCGCTCGGGGCGGGCGCGACTGTGCTGTCGGAAGTGCTCGGGAACACACCGCTCCGCGGCGTCGAGTTGCGCGCAGGGGTGGAGAAGAGAAGCAGCGGCCAGGCCGCTCAGCTGACGAGCGACGAATGGCGCTCCTACGCCGCCGCGGTGCCTCTTAGCGACGACGTGTGGTTCGAGGGGAGCTACAAGACCGAGCAGCGCGCGACCGCGGCGGAAAGCCGCTCCGGCTTCAGCGGTACGGTCGACTGGCGTTTCAAGCAGAACTGGGCCCTGCGCACGGAGCTCGGCGAGCTCGGGACCGGCGTGGATCTGCTCTGGAATTACCGCTATTGAGCCGTCGGCGGCGCCTATCGTCCGCCAAAATTCAGTAGAAAGTCAGGTCGTCGACCACTAGCTCGTACGGGGCGGGCGTCGGGTCGTAAACCTCATCGCCGTCTTCGTCCGTCCACTCCAGACTGATGTCGAACTGGAGCTGCCAGATGTTGGTACCATCGGGTGTGATGGCTGTGCCGTTGGCGTCACCTGGGTCGAAGTCTCCCCAGGCGAGTTCGATCTTGGTCCATTCGTCCGTGATTGGGAACGACGCTTTCGGGGGGATGCACTCGTCGGTTGTGCCGTCGCAGGTGCCGTCATCGACCGTGGGAGTCGTCTCTTCCATCAACAGTGAGATCTCGACGTCTCCAGTGGGTGCATTTCCGCGTATCCAAAGGGAGATTCCATCGAACGTGCTCGCGTCGATACACTCGCTCATCCAGAGCCCCAGGCCGCCGCCGTATTCGTCTGCCTCGGTGTCGGCGATACTGAGCGCGTAGGCCGAGTCGTTCCCGTCGACCATGCCGGCGGTCTCCGGAACGTCCTGGTCTCCTTCCATGTGGTCGTCGCCGTAAACGAACGTGCCGGCCAGCACGCCCACCGACTGATCGCCGCCAAGCGGAAACGACCACTCGCCGAGTGCCGTAGCACCATCGTAGCCATCGAAGTCGGCGATCAGTGGCGTGGAACTCGTGAGCGTGACCGGTCGTGCACATTTGGTGCCGCTGGACGAGCTGCCGCCTCCGCTCGTGGCGCTCGTGGTGTCGCTGCTGGTCGAGTTGGAGCTAGAACCCCCGGAACCATCCGTGTTCGAGTTGGTGCTGTTCGACTCCGTGGTTGCCGTAGCACCATCGCCGCCCTCGACCCCTGGGTCGTCGTCGTCCGTTGTGCACGCTGCTACCAGCACGACGAGCAAGGCGCTCGCAACACAGTACTTTCGGAATGTGATGTTCATATTTGCTCCCTTGCTCTCCGACGAAAGCTCTAGCGTTTCCGATAGAATGCGATGTTGTCGATCCAGAACTCGTAGCGTGTCCCCTGGCGAAGCAAGATCTCGAACTTTGAGATCTGGGTTCGGTCGATGCCACCAGCGAGCCGGTTGGGACAGGGCCATTGCGCCAGTTCGTCCCACGGAAGCAGAAACAGCTTCCACTGTTCGGTCGTCTCGATGAGCGCGTGGAACTGGTTGCCGCATTCGTCTGCCTCGGGCACACGGGTTCCGGCGCTCGACGGTTGGTTGACTCCGCCGTTGTAGCACTGGGCGTCGCCCAGTTCTTCGGGGGGAGGCAGGCGGCACAGGGTTCCTCGCGCGATATCTCCCGGCCCCACGCACCCGTCCTCATCGAGATCGACGTCGGCGGAGGTCGCGACCGCTCCGTCGACCGTGTCCAGGCAGAACCGCTCCTCGGCCGTCAGCGGAACATCGCCGTTGGGATCCGGAGTGGCGGGCGGGTTGACCATCGTCCTGGGGTCGTCGACGTTGAGGACGAAGCTCTTTTCTGAATTGCCGGCGCTCTTGGCCCAAAAGCTTATGCCCGTAAAGCCAGCCCCGTTCGCGTGTTGGCCTTCGCCGTTCAGTCCCCAGTTAGCAAAGCCCGTGCCCCAGAAATTGTGGCCGCTGGCTTCGATCTTCAGGCTTTGCGGATCGCCACAACGCGGTGGAACATTGGCGTCGAGCGGCACATCGGAGGTTTTGTAGATGTCGTCGGGCTGTGGGCTTTCAGGATCGGGTTCTTCGTCTGGCTTCAGCAACCCGCCTGGCGTCGGATCGGCGAAGCGGTACCATTGCGGGTCGGAACCGTTGAAGTCCGAGATGTTTTTGAACTCGTATCGATCGAAGACGGAGCAGTCCACGGGAACGCTGTCTGGGCGCTCGCCGTTGCTGCTGCACCCCAGGGGGAACAGAAAGATGGCAGCGAGTTTGGTGGTGATCCGCGCCATCTGAGTCACCACCAGAAAGTCACCGCAAGCGAAAGCACATGGTCGTCGGGAGTCAGCGTCGGGTCGTCCACCGGCGGGTAGCCTCGAGCGACGTAGACCTCCCGCCCATAGACGAAGTGCGAATACTGCAGCGACAGTTCGTCGCGGCTCAACCAGCCCTGGTGAAACAGAAGTCGCGCCGTGTAGACGTTGAATGACCGACGGTTGAACTCATTGTCGAGGCGGACGACATCGAAACGGCCGGATGCGCCGAACCACGGCAAGATATTGTAGGTCAGCTCCGTGCCGCCCTTCAGCTTGAGCATGCCGTTGAAGTCCTGGTCGTCGCTCTGAACTTTCGTGCCGATCCCGAACAGGCTCCACAGGACGTCGGCGTTCTTGCCGCGATATTGCTCGTCATACAATATTCGCGAAAGGCTCATGTCGTACTGGAAGCCGAAGGTTGTGAGTGAACCGTCGCCGTTGCTGTTCGGGCCCAGGTACTCGTCGGTGATCGCTCGACCGCCGCGGGCGTTCAGGATCTCGATGATGCCCGAGACCACTTCCGAGTTGATCGCCTGCGTGTGCGCCACGCCCAGGTAGAGGTGACCGTAGCGCCCGGCGGTGAGGTGTGTGTCGGCGCCCACCACCGTAATGCGTCCGTTGGGAAGCGTGCTATCGAGGCTCTGGTCGTCTTGGCTCCATGCCGTGATGTAGTGCACGCCCAGCTGAAGCAGCCCTCCGTAGCCCCAGCCGCCGTGCAGATGGCTCACGAAGCTCGCGCCGGTGTTCGGATCGGCAAAGTCGTTCCAGCCACTCCCCACGAAGCCCGCAGGAGCGCGCCCGAGTTGTCCGCCGATGCCTTGCTCCACGACAAAGCTGGAGTTGCCAGCCTTGAAGCCCGCGGTGATCGTCTCCCCTACGGAATTGACGCGTGCGATCAATGGAGTGGCGTACCGTCCCGCGTCGCGAGCGCCCATCGCCCCGTAGCGCTGGGTAACGGCGCCTACGCGGAGTTGAAGCGGAGTGCCCACCGATTCGGTCAGATTCATGGTCACGAAAGCGTCGCTCACCCCCAGCTGGCGCACCGGGTCGTACACCGCTTCTGCTTCGGTCGCGGTCTCGGCCGCGAGAATAGTGGTTCCCGAAACCTTCGAGTTTCCGTAGCTGAAGTTGAGCTGAATCCATGGATCAGGCACCACGCCGGTGTACTGAAAGCGGCGGTAGTCTTGCGGAATCGAGGGAGGCGTATGCAGGACAGTGCCGTGTTGCGTCCCATCTTGACGCTTCGCCACACCGAGATTCATGGGCAACAGCAGGTACCCGTGAAAGTCCAATACATATTCCTTGGACGTAGCGGGCGCGATTCCAAAGGCAACTGCGGGCCGCGCGCTGCGCACCTGCGGCTCGGAAGCATCGAGCCCCAGTCGGGGGAGAAGGAGATCCTCTTTCTGCTCGGGTTCAGCCAACGCCGTCGCCGGCATGGCCAGCGCACCAAGGGCCAACCACCCTGCAAGTTCGCGTCGCATGAAACCTCTTTTCAACATCCGAGCGGCTGTAGCCACTGAGTTCACGAACACCATGAGCTGCTCCCTAAAAGGCCAGGCTGGCGCCGAGGGTGAGGACTTCACGATCCAGCGGCTGTTCTGGATTGTTGTCCGCGAAGTCCGAATAGAAGTAACGGGAGTAGGCCAGCTCGAAGCGATCCGGGCTCTGCCAGTCGGAGTGCAGTGCCAACCCCAGGGTTGCGTTGAATGCCGACCACCGGCCCCGTTGCGCGGTCCCCGTCACGTCGACTACGGTGGTGTCGCTGCTTTCGCCAAACACCCGATACGTCGTGCTTAGCCACGAGAGCAGTACATGTTCGGCGGTAGCTCCGAACAAATAGCCGTCGGCGCCCTCGTAGCTGGGGTCATCCGTTGCTACCGTCCAGTGCGGAAAGAAGGCGACGGAGACTCGCAGATCGCGGCCGTTGCCGTCGAAGGGCTCGGGATGCGCCAAGATGCGCGAGACGCTGAAGTTGTACTCCATGCTCACCCCGGCGATCTGCCCCGTTCCTTCACTCAATCTCCCCAGGTACTTGCCGGTCATCTCACGCCCTCCCGCTGTCCAGCCAATGCCCCACCAGAAGCCATCGTGCACGGAGGTTGCGTGATCGAAGTCGTAGAACACCGGAGTCACCCCCAGTTGACCGTACGGATCCACGATCCCTCGGAGCTCCAGCGCGGCCACTTGAATGCGACCATCCGGGTCGCGTTCGAGCTCGGGGGTGTCCGGGTCGTCGTCGAGGTAGCGGCGGAAGTTGCTGCCACTGGTATGCGCGTAGTGCAACTTCGCAAAGTACTTATTCTCGTAGCTGAGGCCGGCGTGGACGTGATTCGCGATGGAGGAAAGCCCGTTTTCGGGCCACTGGGTGTACGTGCCTCGTACGAACGCTTCGTCCACCGCGTTGACCGCGCTCACCCCGTATTCGAGTGAGAGTACAGTATCTGGTGTCAAATCGTAGTCGAGCGTGCCGAGACCGCCGTAGCCATGAATGGCAAAGACAGGGCCGAACGTTCCCCAGCCCCACGGGCCCGGAGCGCCGTAGTGCGAGGGGAAAGCACCAACCTTGAAGGCGAGGTGCACGGCGCCCATCGCTTCCGGAGTTATCGTGACGTAAGCGCTTCTGAACCGCGCTCCGTCTTCGCTGCGGTAGTAGCCTTGGTATTCGGGCGAGTTCAGCCACGCCTCGTAGGACACGAACGCGTGGACCGTCTGATTGCCGTACCGGAAGTTGAGCTGGGTTGCGGCGCCCGCATACAAAGGTGAGGGACCTGCGATCAGCGGGGGCGCGTGCAGATTCGGGCTGCTGTAGCCCTCGGGAGGATGTGCGGGGCTGCGCCCGACGCCCACTCGGCCCCAAGCAGAAAAACGCCCACTCAACTGAAAGCTCCACGCATCGGGATTCGTAGGCGCGCCGAAGGAGGGGGCACGTCCGCCGGGGGCGGGGGGTCTGGGCGGAGCCTCCGGAGACATGCCGACTGTTACGGGCGTTGCAGAGCCGGGGACGCTGCCGAGCGCATCCTGGTCTGCGCGAGCGATCCCACTGCTGGCAAGGTACGCCAGCGCGACAAGCCAGGCGCTGCTCGTCCACGCCGCGCGGCGGGCTCTATTGCTCGTGCTCGAAGGCTTCACGATAGGGGGGCCCTTAGAGCTTGATCGAGCTTGCGTTCGCAGGGGTGACACCCTCCGCGGGCAGAGGAGTGCCATGCGCAAGTAGCAGGAAGTTGAGGATGGACCAGTACTCGTCGGCCGCGAGCGAGCCCGCCGCTTCCGCCGGCTGCGGCATCTTCGTGCTGATGAAGTCGTACAAATCCTGCGCGGTGCGAAACGGGTTGCGCCTGGGTGCTCCCTCTGGGCGCGACAGCGAGTGGAGCGAGACTGACTCGGGATCGCTCAACGCTGGGTCGGTGTTGGGGTTCTGCGCTCGCGGATACTCCGGCAACGCTGCCAGGCCCATGACGCGCGGCGCACTCGCGCCCTCTCCGCGTTCGCCGTGGCATGGGGCGCAGCGTTGAGCAAATAATGCTGCGCCCTTGGGCGCGGCGTTCTTGGCATTGGCCATGTTTGCGTCGGTGGCTCCGTATTGCGTCGTCGCGCATGCGGTGGCCAACCCGACGGCAATCATGAAACCGATCGAGTTTCGCTCCATTCGATGGGGGCGCAGTCTGCGTGCTCGAGCCGGCAAACTCAAGCGTTACATGATGTGAAAAAGTGCGTTGACTGATCCGTTCGTCGTTTGACCGATCCTTTCGACAGCATCAACGAGAGAACGGTTCGGCAGCGGCGACTGCGAGACACACAGCGCAGTTTGAGTATAGTGCCCTCTCGTTGCCCTTCGCCTTGGGAGAGAAAACGCATGCCTGGGTCTTATGTCAGAATCTCGACCGCAGTAGCCCTGTTGGCTGCGACCGGTTTAGCTACCGTGTCGAGCTGCGTGAGGCCGCCACCCTACGATCCGTCGGCAGAAGCGGCGTCCAGAGTCGACGTCTCGGAAGAGGTCAACGTCATCTGGGACGGAGACGACCATGGTGGCAAAGCCAAGGAATGGGCGAACTGCAATCTCAAAGAAGCATGCGAGAGCAGCATCAAGGTGAGTCCCAGTGTCGGTCTGAACGACTCCGTCGGTCTCGAGTGGCACGTCCAAGGGAAGGACTGGAAGGGTTTCGGCTGGAACTGGCACGGATTCTGGCCGGAAGACGCGGGGACGGACATCACCGAATACAAGAACTTGAATTTTTGGATCCGCCTGAAAGCCGATGATTCCAGGAAGGCGCCGGACTTGAAAGACCTGAAGGTTGGGCTCGCCGGCTCCACCAAGGGCAAGGACGAAACCGAGACGGTGCCGCTCGTCAGCTACATTGACAGTCTCTCCGATGGGCAGTGGCACGAAGTGATCGTACCCATCGGAGACCTGACCAAAGGCAAGGGGAAGGACTTCGATCTGACGCGTGCTTGGGAGTTTCGTATGGGCGAATACTCCATGGATGATCGCAACTTTTCGATCTTCATCGACAACATTGGCTTCGACAATCGTGCTGTCATCGCGCTGATCAGTCTGCCGGAGAAGCGGGATCCAGCTCCGTTGGGGAGCGACGTGCTGGACATCACCGCGAAGGTCGACATCAAGGCGCCAGGCACTCCCGTCAGCCCGTACATCTACGGGGTCAGCCACGGCGACGCAGAAACCATGCACGAGATGGGCGTCACCATGCGCCGCCAAGGGGGCAATCTTTCGAGCGTCTACGATTGGCGCACCGGCAACGTATCTGCCGGACACGATTGGTTTTTCGAGAACCGTAAAGAACTGGAGACGCCGCACCCGCAGGAAAACTGGTGGGTGCAGATGCAGCGCGAAAACAAGCAATACGGGATGAAGAGTTTTTTCACGCTGCCGTCGGAGTGGGTGGCGAAAGATGACACCTCCAGCGGGTTCCCCAAGGATAAGTACCCAGATTGCGAGCAGTTCGCCCCCGACCGGCCCGATGCCTGCAACGGGAAGTCTTCGAAAGAAAAGGACGCAGAAGGCAAGCCCAAAGAGTTCAAGTGCGGGGAGATTCCCACGCAAAACGGGAAACGAGTTGGTTTGCAATACAACGTCGACCTCTTGAAGTACTGCATCGACGATGCTGGGGTCGGGACGGCCGCGCAGGGCGGTATCGACATCATTGCGCTCGACAACGAGCCCATGCTGTATCGCCAAACCCACCGCGACATGTGGTGCCATGGCTTTACCTCCGACGAGTTTTGGGATCGCACGCAGAAAGCCGCTGAAGCTCTCAAGAAGGTCGACCCAACGGTCAAGATTGCGGGGCCGGCTCTGTGGGGGTGGACGGCGTATTCCCTTTCATCGGGCGATCAGGAATATCGCGACGTGCATGGTCTAGGCTGGGACAAGACGGCTGAACTACCCGATTTCAAGAAGTATGGTCCGTTCGCCCTCGACTACATGCGTCGCGCCGCAGCCTACAAGAAGCAGCACGGCAAGGACCTGATCGACATCTTCGTGTTTCACGGTTACCCCATGACGCCGAAGCTCGGTTGGGACAATCGCGCGGAGTTTGCCAATCCGCCCGCGGAATTGCAGGAATTTCGTGTACGCGACGTGCGCAAGTTCTGGGACGAGTCCTATCGAGATCCCGAAACTTGGATGGGCAAAGAGGAGTGGGCGAACGGCAACGTCGCTTACATCCCGCTGATGCGTCGCTGGATGAAGGAAGCCGGCTGGGACGTGCCCCTTGCGATCGGTGAGTACGACCACGCCGGACCGGAGGGAGGTGAGGAGATCTCCGCAGCCGTGGCCCAGGCGGAGAGCTTCGGGGCCTTCGCGCGAACCCACCTTTCCTACGCCATGTATTGGGCAGGGCCGCGCAAACATAGCCCGGTATACTTTGCCTTCAAGATGTTCCGGAATCCGGATGGCAAACGCAGCGCCGTGGGCGATCATTTCATCCTGGGCGAAGTGAGCGACTACGACAGCGTCAGCGTGTACGCCTTCAAGAACGCAAAACGCAAGGTCACTTCATTCATGATCTTGAACAAGCGCGCCAAAAAAGGTGCTCGTGTGACTCTCGAACTCAGCGCGCCCGTCCCACCACAAAAGGCCAAGCGCTACGAATTCAGCCACGTCAACGAGAAGGCGATCGGAGAGCTGCCGCCGCTCGACGTCAGCGGCAACAAAATCGCCTTCAGCATCGCTCCGATGTCGATCCTACGCCTCGACGTGAAGAACTAAGGGCCCGCGAATGGGGAAGTCCGTTGCGAGCCGGCCGAGACCGCCGCGAGGCGGGCGCGTGAGGAGCGAGCACAGTAGGCCTACTGAAGTATCAGCGGGGTGATGATTTTGCGAATTCGCTCGGGCTGCAGCCGACGCGTCGGCGGAACAGACGGCTGAAGTAGTGAATGCTTCCGAAGCCGGAGCGCTCCGCCGCTTCGCTCACGGTAATGTGCCGAATGGTGAGTAGGCGTTCGGCATGGCTCAACCGTGCCTGAATCAGATCTTCTACGGGACTGATTCCGAAGGATTCTCGGTAGAGGACGGCAAAGCGATTTTCTCCGAGCTTGGCCAGCTTCGCCATCTTCGCGACGGTCCAATGCTCCACGAGCCGCTCGTGCACGTGCTCTCGGACCCGGCCCAAGCGCTTGCGCCGCGCGACGTCTACGCCCGCGTCCTTGTCCTCGGCTTCTTTCAGCCCACGCCCCAAGAGCAGAATCATCTTCGCCACGGCCAGGGCCACGGACTCCTGCCAAAATTCCTCTTGGCGTCGAAGCTCCGTGCGAATCTCCTCGATCACCAGTGGGAGTGACGCGATGTTGCGGGGCCAGAACAGGGCGTTCAGCGGCAACCCGGTTTGCTCGAGCAGAGCGGGCAGGTGGCCTCCGCCCATGTGGCACCAGTCATCGCGGAAGGCCACGCCGTCACCTCGATACCACTGGGGATGCGTGGGATCGTAAATGAGGCAGGCGCCGGGCTTCGCTTTCTCCATGCCGCGAGCAGTCAATACCTGCATGGGGGTGCGAAAGTGGGTGAACAAGTATTCCCGGTAGTCACCGAAACCGTTGGGGCGATCCAGAACATCGTCAGGTTCGTGGGGCCAGTCTGTTCCACCCATCGACGCAAAAAGATCGAGCAACATGACGGGATATCGTACAAGAATAGTACAAACGAAAGAAGGCCAATCGCCGTTCGTGCACGGTTCACGCCTTGGCGCGCGTTCGGGTCTTTTCGTAACCAGCCAGTATGCTCGAAGAGACGCGCATGCCTCGGGCAGCGCAGCCGTGAGCTAACCTTTCGCACCATGGCGTCGCCTGGCGGGCCTCCATGCCGGGAAAGAAGCCGACCATCACCGATGTCGCCCCACAAGGCTGGCGTCTCCATAGCCAGGGTTTCGTTCGTGCTGAACAAGCGCCCGAGCGAGGTGATCAGCGAGCGCGTCAAGCAGCGAGTGCTCAGTCACTCGGCGGGGTCTGTCCCATGCAAGCTCGGCTTACCGCGCCTGACTGGCGCAGCGCAGCTTGCCGCTCTAGGCCTCGAGGCCCG
Organism: uncultured delta proteobacterium; assembly: GCA_963809955.1. Lineage (GTDB taxonomy): Bacteria > Myxococcota_A > Polyangia > Polyangiales > Polyangiaceae > JAICQQ01. The sequence goes on along the minus strand of CAWELQ010000016.1, from coordinate 705,247 downwards.
CTCTGGCGGCCGCGGTCGCGGGTGCTTCCATCGCGGCCTTGACCGCAGACACCGCGGTTTTGCTCGGCACCAGCGCGGCGGGACGACGCTTCGTCTGGCGACCACGCGCCAACACGTGTGGGGGTGGAGTGCGCAGCGCTCGAGCCAACCCCGTCCAGGAGAGCATTTTCAGGATGTAGTAGCTCATGTCGACCTGCCACCAGTAAAACCCTTGATTGGCCGTCGTCGGGAAGTGGTGGTGGTTGTTGTGCCAGCCTTCACCCATCGTGAGCAGCGCGAGCAGTAGCGAGTTCTTGCTCGTGTCGCTGGTCTCGAAGCGGCGCCGACCGATAACGTGTGCCAATGAGTTGATGGTGAACGTTCCGTGCCAAAGAAGGACGGTGGAAAGACAGAACCAGGTCAAGAAACCGTTGAGTCCGCCGAGTGCGAAGCAGACGCCTCCGAGCAGCAGGGGGGGAACCAGGTGGTTCTTGTTCAACCAGCGCAGCTCGGGGAACTTGGCGAAGTCTTTGATGGACTCGAAGGGCGTGCGCGCATAGCGGTCTGCCAGGATCCAGCCCACATGGCTCCACCAGAAGCCGTGCCTCGGTGAATGCAGGTCGCGATCGGTATCGCTGAAGCGGTGGTGCTGGCGGTGGTTGCCGGCCCACCACAGAGCACCCTTCTGCATGGAAGTGCCTCCCCCGAACGCCATCACGAACTGCATCATTCTACCGAGCTTGTATGCCCTATGGGCGAAGTAACGGTGATAGCCCGCGGTGATGAAGAACATGCGCGCGAAGTACAGTGCCGCGCAGATGGCGAAGTCCTGCCAGCTGGGGCGCGTGAAGAGGAGCGCCAGGGGCAGAGCATGCATTAGAAAGAAAGGGATGGACGCACGCCGGTTGATCGGCTCGGCTCCAGTGAGCACGGCGACGTTTCGGGGGGTGCTGCGACGCAGCCAGGAGGTGACGTTCATGGATGCTTCAAACTAGCGGACTCGCAGATTGGCTTCCGTCATGCCTTGGTCACATTCGCGAAGGGTTCCTAGGTGCCGTTAGGTCAGACTTTCGCGCACGGCTGGTGACGTCGGCCTGACCCTCGGTCGGTGTGGGCTTTGCCCCCAATGGGTCACTTCTGACATTCGCGATGCCGGACACGCCGTTGCGGTCTCCGGGGTTTCTGAGCGGCCGCCGGTGGGATCTCCGACCGTACACGCCGCCCGCCACTCCAACGAAGACGCGACGGCCAGCCGGACTTCAACAGTGATTCGACGATCCGGACTGGTGTGCCTGACCCGGGGTCGTCTGTGCCACTCCGCTCGGACCAAACACGTGTGCCACATGCTCAATGTGTGCCATATGGCTACACGAAGTGCGCGAGAAGCCGTGTCTGGCTGGCCTCGGGCCTGTGGCAAAGCAGACGCCGCCTGGTTGATAAATCTATTGTAAAATAGAACACTTAGGCTCTGGCACACCCAGTGCTCCAACTCGCTGTGTGATGGTCTTTCTCAGTTGCCTGCCCGTTCTCTTGGTGTTCGGCTTGTTCTGGGGCACCGTGTTCTCGTCGCCGCATCAGCCCGCGATCCGACGGCGGTTGGCCGGGCCGCGTTCGGGCGAATAGCTGCACCCCAGCAGCGCTGATCGGTACTGAACTCATGCTCATGTGCGTGGCTCAGCGCCAGAAAGTTGAGGTTTTTCCTTAGCTATTTAACGAAGCCAGTCTGTTGACACTAACTTGCGCTTGGCCGTAGGTTCGGCGATACCAGTGGGAAATAGTGGGTCATAGTGTCGCCCTATCCCATTGGTGTGTTGCCAGATGTTTCGCGGTCAGTTTGCTCACTCGATTGATGCCAAAGGGCGCATCAGTGTCCCCTCACGGTTCCGGGACGCGCTGCTGCGCGATGGCGAACCGCGCTTCGTGGTGACCCCGGCCCCCTTCGACCCGTGTCTGCACGTCTACCCGATGCCGGCGTGGGAGAAGGTCGAACAACAGGTGGCCGAGCTGCCCAGCATGGACCCGCACATCGTGCGCTTCCGGCGCATGTACGTGTCGGCTGCCGTCGAGTGTGAGCTGGACAAGGCCTATCGGGTCTTGGTGCCGCCGTCCCTGCGCGAGCGGGCGGGACTGGAAAAAGAAGTGCTCTGGGCTGGCGTGGGTCGCTTCATCGAGTTGTGGTCGAAGTCACGCTTCGACGACGTGATGGCGATTTCTCCCGAAGAGCAGGAGGCGTTCAAGCGCGCCGTGCTGGAGCAGATCAGGATATGAGCATGCCGGCAACCGAACCACCGCATGGATACCAGCACATCACCGTGATGGCGCGGGAAGTGGTGCGAGCGATCGCACCCAGAGCGGGAGGTACTTATCTGGATCTGACCGCTGGCGGAGGCGGTCACTCCGCGGCGCTCATGGAAGCGGCTCCAGGGATTCGCTTGATAGCTCTGGATCGCGATCCGGCTGCGGTGCAGGCCGCGCGCCAGCGCCTCGAACCGTATGGCGCGCAGGTCAGCGTCGCGCACGCAGCATTCCGTGACGTTCAGGCCGTGCTGGTCGAGCAAGGTGTGGAACAGGTCGACGGTTTGATCGCGGATCTGGGCGTCAGCTCCGCTCAGCTGGACAGCGCACAGCGGGGGATGAGCTTTCGCCACGTCGGTCCTCTCGACATGCGTATGGACCCGACGTCGGGCGAGACTGCGCTCGAGCTCATCAGACGGCTCTCTCAAGACGATCTGGCCAACGTGATCTACCAATTCGGCGAGGAGCGTCGATCGCGACGCGTTGCGCGTTGCATCAAACAGGCGTTGGAGGCCGATGAACTCGAGACCACGACCGATCTCAGGCGGGCCATCGTGCGAGCCGTGGGGCCCCGGCGCATGGGCGGACTCGACCCTGCCACCAAGACCTTTCAAGCCTTGAGGCTGGCCGTCAACGGAGAGCTCTCGGAGCTAGGTGCCCTGCTGGAGACTGCTCCGCGCATCGTTGCGCCCGGAGGCGTGGCTGTTTTCATCAGCTTTCATTCTCTGGAGGATCGCCTGGTCAAGCGCGCCTTGCTGGATCGAGACGTGTGGCAACGCCTCAGCAAGAAGCCGGAAACCGTGAGTGCGGAAGAGCGAGAAGCCAACCCGAGGTCGCGCAGCGCCAAGCTCAGGGCGGCGCGCCGCTTGTTGCCCGCGCTTCAGATGGACGAGGGGTCATTCGCGGAAATCGAGGAGATCGACGATGACATCTAGCTACGATCGGCTCCGTTCGGCGTGGCGCGCCAAGTCGTCGTTCCTTGCGCTGTGGACGCTTGCCGTGGTCGCAGCGACGTCGGCGTTCGTTCTGTACCTGGGCCTCCGCACTCGTTCGATGGAACTCGGCTACGAACTCGGGCGAGCACACGCGCGAGTGGCGCGGCTGCGCGAGGTGCGCCGCGTGCTGGAGCTCGAGCTCAGCAGCTACAAGACTCCCGAACGCATCGATCTGGTGTCACGGACGCTACTGGGTATGGACGAGCCTGGGCCCGAACGAATCCTCGGAGCCGGCAAGAAGCCCAAAGCCCAGCCGGTACAACCGAGTGCCGAACCGGCACCGGAGCGAGCGCCGTGAATCGACTTCGCACACCCGAAGGGCGCTGGATTCGCCTGAGAATGGGAGTTTTGTGTGGGCTTCTGGGGCTCGGGCTGGGTTTCATCGTGTCGGCCGGCTTCGATCTGATGGTGAAGGATGGCGAAGCCTGGCGTGAATTGGCGGAAAAGCAGCGGCAGCGCCGACTGCAAGTGATTCCGAAGCGGGGCACGGTCTACGATCGCAACGGCAGCGCGTTGGCCGTGAGCGTCGAGGTACCCAGTGTGAGCTTGGATGCTGTCGAGCTGTTGCGCGGCGTTGCGCCGCAGAGCGTGCCGCTGGTGGCGCGCGATGCGGCGAACCGCCTGGCGAAAGCGCTCAGCCTGGATCCGGCGCTCGTGGAGCGTAAGATCTTGGCCAAGCGGCGCTTCACCTGGCTCAAGCGCAGGATCAGCGCGGAGGAAGCGGAACAACTGCGTGTGCTCGCTTCACGGAAGGAATCCGGAGATCATCGGATTCGCGGCCTGCGTGTCGACGGCGAAGCCAAGCGTTTCTATCCCCGGCGCGAGCTGGCAGCGCCGCTTTTGGGTTTCGTTGCTCCGGATGGGGAAGGCAAGGAAGGCCTGGAGTACGCGCAGAACTCGGAGCTGAAGGGGCATCTCGAGCAACTTCGCGGCTTGCGCGATAGATCGGGGCGCCTGATCTTTGCGGAGGGAATCACCGACGATCAGGCTCTGGCCGGACACAATCTGTATCTCACCATCGACCAGGGGATTCAGTTTGCGGCAGAACGTGAGCTGCAGAACGCCGCGATCACCTTCGAGGCGAATGGCGGTTCGGTGGTGGTGCTCGACCCTTACACGGGTGAAATTTTGGCGCTGGCGAGTTGGCCATTTTACAACCCCAACGACTACCGCGAAAGTGAAGCGCGCGAGCGACGGGACCGTGCTCACACCGACGCGTTCGAACCCGGTTCGACGATGAAGATCTTCACCATATCGGCAGGGTTGCAGCACGGTGCCATCACGCCCACGCAGAAGCTGTATTGCGAAAAGGGCATGATGCCGGTCGACAATGTGGTGATCCGAGACACTCACCCGTCCGAGTGGCTCAGCATTACTCAAGTGTTGGCGCAATCGTCGAACATCTGTGCGGCAAAGATTGGGTTGAGCCTGGGCGGACACAAGCTCTACGAGGCGCTACGACGTTTCGGGTTCGGGCAGGAGACGGACGTCCCCCTGCCGGGGGAGTCGTCGGGAACTCTGCGTCCTCGCGGCAGGCCCTGGGTACAGGTGGAAACAGCTGCGGCTTCGTTCGGACAGGGTATCAGCGTCACCAACCTGCAGCTGGCATTGGCGGTGGGGGCTATTGCGAACGGGGGCAACCTGATGGAGCCCGTGCTCATCAAGAAGGTGACCAGCGCGAGCGGAGAACTGATCCGAGAGGGCGCCCCACACGTGCGTCGGCGAGTGGTGCCCAAACGAGTGGCCAAGACCGTTGCGGAGATGCTGGTGGCGGTCACCGAGGGCCACGCCACCGGTACCGAGGCCGCGATCGACGGCTTCCAGGTCGCTGGCAAGACGGCTACCGCCCAGAAGACCGATCCGCGCACGGGGCGCTACTCACTCGACAAGTACATCGCTTCGTTCGTGGGCTTCGTGCCAGCAGGAGATCCTGCCGTGGTGGTCGCTGTCGCTATCGACGAACCCATGGTCGACCACGCTGGCGGCAATGTGGCTGCGCCGGTGTTTCGCCGTGTCGCCGAAATGGCGCTCCGCTATCGTGGTCTGATTCCCAAGGGGACCGAGCGTGTCGACCTGGCCGAGCTTGCCAGCGAACCGGACCCTGCACACGTGACCTACGAGGTGCTCCGCCAAGCCGAGGGCAAACGGCCCAACGTGCAAGAGGTCCAGAAGACGGGCAAGCTGGCCTCTGGTGAGGTCAGGGTCCCGGACATGACTGGCTGGCCCGTGCGCGAAGCGTTGAAGCGGAGCGTGGAGCTCGGGGCGGTGCCTCGAGTGCAAGGCAGCGGCCTGTTGGCGAGTCAGTCTCCCGCCCCGGGCCAGGTCCTGAAGAAAGGTTCTGTTCTCGAGTTGGTTTTCGAGCCTGCCTCATGAACGCGACGATCATGACCTCAGAGATTCGCACACCGAGCAGCATGACCCTTGGCGAGCTCGAGGCTTGCCTGCAGGGCGTGGGGGCGCGTGTGATCGGCGACCCGGAACTGAAGGTTACGGGAGTCTACCAAGATTCGCGACAGGTGCGCGCAGGTGCGCTGTTCGTCGGGCGTTCGGGCTCGAGCAAGGATGGCATCTCCTTCTGGCAGACGGCGAGCTCGAGTGGCGCCGTGGCCCTGATGAGGGAAACTGGCACTCCGAACGTGGCGGGCGTACCGGGTCTGGAAGTCGATGACCTGCCCCTGGCCCTCGCCTTGGCGGCCGAAGCCGTCTATGGAAACCCGACCCGTGCGCTCGAGCTGGTGGGCATCACCGGAACCAACGGCAAGACGACTACCGCCTGGTTGACGGCACTCGCGATTGACGGTGCGGGTGGTCATGCCGCACGCCTCGGTACGCTGGGTTTCTATTTCGCGGGCGAACAGCTCGAGGTGGGGCTGACCACGCCGCAGGCGGATGTGACGTCTCGACTGGCGGCGCACGCACTGCGGCGCGGAGCCGACCATCTGGTGATGGAGGTGTCGAGTCACGCCCTTTCGCAGTCGAGAGTGGACGCGTTGAAGTTTGCGGTTGCGGCCTTCAGTAATCTCACTCAAGACCATCTCGACTACCACACCGACATGCAGGCCTACGGCGCCGCGAAGCGCCGTCTGTTTCGCGAGCTCGAGCCGCGCCACCGGGTCGTCAACGTGGACGACCCGTTCGGACGCGAGCTGCTGGAGGCCGGACCGGCCATTGCCGTGAGCAGTCAGAGACAAGCCGATATCTATGCCACCGACGTTCGCATGGGCGAACGAGGCATTCAGGCAATGCTTCATGTCGCTGGCGAGGCGATTGCTTTCTCGGGACGTCTGGTCGGCTCCTTCAATCTCGACAACTTGCTGCTCGCCGTCGGTATCGTTCATGCGCTCGGGCTGCCGCTCGAACCCGCCGTGCGGGCGCTGGAGGCTAGCACTGGAGTCCCCGGGCGGCTCGAGCGTTGCGATGGTTCGGCGGACGACGTTGTCGTGCTCGTCGACTACGCTCACACGCCGGGAGCCCTGGAGCGTGTGCTGGTGGCTGCTCGGGAGATGGCGAAGCGTGAGCTCGTTTGTGTCTTCGGCTGCGGCGGCGATCGGGATCCCGGCAAGCGCTCGCAGATGGGCGCGATTGCCGGCAAGCTGGCCACCCGGTCCATCGTGACCAACGACAATCCGCGCAGCGAGCCGGCCGAGCGCATCGCCGATGCGATCGTGGTCGGGCTCTCGAGCGAAGCGGCCTCTTACCAGATCGTGCTCGATCGAGCGCTGGCCATCGAGAAGGCCATCGTCGAGGCGGCACCGGGCGACGTGGTCGTGATTGCCGGCAAGGGGCACGAGCCATACCAGCTCTTGGGCGAGCGCGTGCTGCCCTTCGACGATCGCAGCGAAGCCAGGCGGGCTCTCGGGCTACGCCGAGGGGAGGGCGTGTAGTTGGCTACGCCAATTCCTCGAAATAGCGTCAGGTTCTCCTTCCCGGAGCTTCGCGAGGCTACGGGCGCAGAGTTCGCGGGCCCGGCGGACGGGGCCGTCGTCGGGGTCACGAGCGACTCGCGACGACTGAGCTCGGGCAACTTGTTCATCGCCTTGTCGGGTGAGCGGTTCGACGGCCACGGCTTCGTGAACGAGGCCGTCGAAAGGGGCGCTCGGGCGCTGCTCGTGGAACGGCCCGTCGAGGTACCGAGCAACGTGACGGTTCTTCGGGTTCCCTCGACGCTGTCGGCGCTGGGCGCGCTCGCGCGATTTCACCGCCGTCGCATGGAATGTCGCGTCATCGCGGTCGCCGGCTCGGCGGGGAAGACCACGACCAAGACGGTGGTGGCCTCCGCGCTCGAGCTGATCGCCCCGGGTCGGGTGCACGTGAGTGCGGGGAACCTGAACAACGCGATCGGCGTGCCGTTCGTGCTCTTGGCCCTGACCCCGGAGCACCGCTACGCCGTAGTCGAGATCGGAACGAATCGACCGGGCGAGGTCCGAGAGCTGACTCAGCTCAGTGAGCCCGATATCGGAATCCTGACGCTGATTGGGCTGGAGCACTCCGAAGGCCTGGGCGGCTTGGATGCGATCGAGGAAGAAGAGGCGGCGGTGCTCGCGGGAGTGGCCGAAACGGGCAGCATCGTCTTCAATCGGGACGACGCGCGCGTGTGCCGCCGGGCGCTTCGGGCGAACGCTCGGCGCAAGGTTGGCTATGGTCGGGACCCGGCTGCGGAGTACCGTCTGTTGGAACGAAGCCAGGCGACCCTGCACGGCTCGAGGCTGGTCGTGGGGCGGCCGGACCACACTCAGATCATCGTGCACACCGCACTGTTGGGGGAGGCTGGGGCGCAAGCGGTGCTGGCTGCCCTCGCCACCGCGGAGCTCTGCCGTGGGGCAGCCCTGGACGCGCAGGCTTTCAGTGCGCGCCTGACAGCAGAGCTGGTTGGCGCACCAGGGCGCCTGTCCGTCGTGGAGCTCGCAGATGGCAGCGTGGTCGTGGACGACAGCTACAATTCGAACCCCGCGAGCGCGTCGAGCTCACTTAGCGTGGCACGCGAGCTGGCTGGCCATGCCCACCGGCGCCTGCTCGTGGTGATGGGTGAGATGCTCGAGCTCGGCTCACTTTCGCTGTCCGAGCACCGGCGTCTGGGTTCGGAGATTGCCGCGACGCGGGCGGCCTACTTGCTGGCCATTGGTGGCGACGCCCGCCAGCTGGTCGAGCCAGTGCGAGCAGCGGGCATTGCTGCGGCATTCGTCGAAGATAGCGAAGAGGCTCTCCCGTTGTTGCTCCGAGAGCTGCAGCGGGGAGACGTCGTGTTGGTGAAAGCCTCCAGGGGAGTGCAAGCCGAGCGGGTCGTTCGTGGCCTCGTCGAAGCGAAGGGCAGGGCTCGGTGATCTACGAGATATTCTACCCGCTCTCGAACCAATTTGGCTGGGCTGGCGTGCTCAATGTGCTCCGCTACACGCCGTTTCGCGCCATCATGGCGACCATCACCGCCATGCTGATCAGCTTCTTGGTGGCGCCCTGGTTCATTCAGAAGCTCAGGGGCAAGCAGATCAGTCAGATCATTCGCGAGGAAGGGCCGGAGTCGCACCACGCGAAGGCCGGCACTCCGACCATGGGTGGGGCCCTCATCCTGCTTTCCGTGCTGGTGCCCACCGTGCTTTGGGCCAATGCCACGAATGTCTTCGTGCTCGTCACCACGGCGGTGACCGCTGGCTACGGTCTGATCGGGTTCATCGACGACCGCATGAAGATCTCGGGCATGAGCAGCCGGGGCTTGCCCGGGCGCTACAAGCTCTTGGGCCAGATCCTGATCGGCGGCGCGGCGATCCTGTATCTGTTCCTGTTCAGCGACGGAGTGCCCCACGGCTGGATCGAAATGCGCTATCGGCTCGCGGTTCCCTTCGTGGCGTTCGACAAGCACGCCATTTCGCTGCCTGCCTGGGCCTATTGCTCATTCGCTCTGTTGTGCGTGGTGGGCACCAGCAACGCCGTGAACCTGACTGATGGGCTCGACGGTCTGGCGATCGGCCCCGTGATGGTCAGTGCGGGGACCTACCTCCTGTGGGCCTACATCGCGGGGTCGGTGTTGTTCGGTCAACCCCTGGCCAAGTATCTCGACATTGCGGGCATTCCCGGAAATGGCCGAGCTCAGCGTCTACGGTGCGGCGGTGATCGGCGCGGGGATAGGGTTTCTCTGGTACAACGCATACCCCGCCCAGGTGTTCATGGGCGATGTCGGCTCGCTCGCGCTCGGCGGCGGGTTGGGCATGATGGCGGTTTTGACCAAGACGGAGCTCTTGAGCATCATTCTGGGCGGGATCTTCTTCCTGGAAGCCGTGAGCGTCATCACCCAGGTGATCTCTTACAAGATGTTTGGCAAGCGGGTCTTCTTGATGGCGCCCCTGCATCATCACTTCGAAAAGAAGGGATGGCCCGAACCCCGCATCATCGTGCGCTTTTGGATCATTTCTTTTCTGCTGGCGCTGGTGAGCCTCGCGTCCTTGAAGGTGCGTTGATGGAGCTCAGAGGCAAGACAGTCGTCGTGGTCGGTCTGGGTAAGAGCGGTATTGCCGCGACCCGGCTGTGTCTCGATCGGGGTGCGCGGGTGGTGGCCACGGATCGGGCCCAGGAGCCCGTCCTCGCGGACGAGCTCGACGGCCTCGGTGCCGAACTCGTGCTCGGAGGGCATGCGAGCGTGGACTTTGCGACCGCGGATCTGATCGTGGTCTCTCCCGGGGTTCCCGAATTTCCCGAGCTCAGCGCCGCGGAGGCGGCCGGCGTACCGGTGATCGGCGAGCTGGAGCTGGCACTCAGGTTCGTGACCGCGCCCGTGGTTGCGGTTGGGGGAACCAACGGCAAGAGCACCACCACCATGCTCCTCGGTCATTTGTTCGAGGCCGCCGAGCGTCGTGTGTTCGTCGGGGGGAATCTGGGGGTGCCAGTCACGCTTGCCGTCGGGACCGATGTGGAGCTGATGGTGTTGGAGGTCTCGAGCTTTCAGCTCGAACGCGCTCCGACGCTGCGTCCGAGGGCCGCGGTGCTGCTCAATATCAGCGAAGATCACCTCGACCGGTACCCGGACTTCCAGTCGTATGCCAACGCCAAGGGGCTTTCGTTCGTGAATCAGACGGACAGCGATTTCGCGTTCTATCCCCACCGGGACCGCGCCTGTCTGGCCCAGGTCCGCCGCGGCAAGGCCAACTTGATCACCTTCGGTCCGGAGGGAGACTACGCCGTGCGCGGGCGCGAAGTGCTCGAGAAGGCGACCGGCGAACGCTTCTCTTTGGCCCAGGTGGATCTGCATGGCGCCCACAACGTCGCCAATGCCGCCGCAGCGATCGCCGTCGCCCGCACGTTTGGGGTGGACGCTGCGGGTATCCAGGAGGGCCTGGCGCGCTTCCGCGCGCTTCCGCATCGCATGGCATTCATGGGCGAGATTGCGGGCGTTTGCTTCTACGACGACTCCAAGGCGACCAACGTGGGCGCCGCGGTCACTGCGCTTTTGGGCCTTGCCGAGCCCAAGGCCGTGTTGATAGCCGGAGGCCGCGACAAACATGGAAGCTATCGACCGTTGGTCGATGCACTTCTGGCCAAGGGGCGCGCGGTGGTCGTGTTGGGTGAGGCTGCGGACCGTATCGCCAAAGCGGTCGGCAACCGACTGCCACTCGAGCGCGCCGCCAGCATGCACGAGGCCGTCGAACGCGCGTTCGAGCTGGCCAGACCGGGGGACGCGGTGCTCTTGAGCCCCGCTTGCTCTAGCCAGGACATGTACAAGAACTACATGGAACGCGGCGAGCGTTTCGCGCGGGCGGTCGAGCGCATCCGACTGCGGCGCCAGGGAGGGGAACCGTGAAGCAACTGAAGAGTCTGTTGACGGCCCGCAGGACAGGGCCGATCGACTCGGTACTTGCGGCGGCGGTCGTTGGATTGATCGGTTTCGGCGTGGTCATGGTGTACAGCGCCAGTCTGGTCGAGGCGGTCAACGTCTTTCGTGATCCGCAGCATTTCTTGACCCGCCAGGCCATCTTCGGCGGCGTCGCGCTCGCGTTGATGTTTGCCGTTTCCCGGCTGGACTACAACCGTCTCAAACCATTCACCTACGCCGGACTGGCCCTGGTGGTGGGGATGCTGATGCTCAGTGTCATCGGCTTTGGCCACACCGGAGGTGGTGCGGCCCGTTGGCTTGCCCTGGGCCCCATCCACATTCAGCCCTCCGAGGCGGCGAAGCTGGCACTCGTGCTCTGGCTTGGCTATTCGCTCGACAAGAAGCGCGAGCGCGTCAAGAGCTTCTCGCTCGGAATGCTGCCCCACTTCATGATGGCCGGCATCCTGGTGCTCCTGTGCATGAAGCAACCTGACTTCGGCGGAGCCGCCGTCCTGATGTTCCTCACGTTTTCGATGCTGTTCGTGGCGGGCGCGCGGCTGCAGTGGCTGATCGGCGCCGGTGGCCTCGGAGTCGGCTTTGCAGCGCTGGCGGTGAGATTCACTCAATACCGATGGGAGCGTATGGTTGCCTGGTTCAACATGGCGGAGCACCGCCAGGACCTGGCCTACCAGCCCTTCCAGGCCGTGATGAGTTTCGGTTCGGGCGAGCTTACCGGTATGGGGCTCGGAGGCGGGCTGCAGGTGCTGTACTTGCCCGAGGCGCACACCGACTTCATTGCCGCGATCGTAGGCGAGGAGCTGGGTTTCGTCGGGGTGCTCGCTCTTTGCGCCGTCTACCTATTGATTGTCGTGCGCGGTGTGCGCATCGCCTTCGCTGCCGACGACGACTACGGATCGTACATCGCCTTCGGTATCTCCATCATGTTCGGCGTGCAGGCGCTGGTGAACCTGGGTGTGGCGATGGCAATCTTGCCGACCAAAGGGCTCACGCTGCCTTTCGTGAGCTATGGCGGCTCCTCTCTTCTGGTCAACGGCCTCTCCATGGGCATTTTGCTCAGCGTGTCTCGTAGGCAGCAGGAGACCCAGAATTTTCGCATCGACAGCCGCGGGCCCCGCGCCGAAGCGAGCGCCGTCGTGGCCACGGAGGCGCAGTTTTCCCGCGGCCCCGCCAAGAAGAAGAAAGTCACGCGCGCCGTGGACGCGCCCGAGGTGGCCTGGTGACCGCGGCCCGAATCCTGATGGCGGGTGGAGGCACCGGAGGCCACGTGTTCCCGATGATTGCCGTCGCCGATGCGCTGAAGCGTCTCCGCCCCGACCTGGACCTCGGCTTTGTCGGTACGGAAAAAGGGTTGGAGACGCGCTTGGTGCCGGAGCGGGGTTATCCTCTCAGGCTCGTGAAGGTGCTGCCATTGCGCGGTGGAGGCATGCGCGGAGCTCTCTCGGGTGCAGTCCAGGCGGGGCGGGCCACCTGGGCCGAGCGGCGGCTGTTGGCCGAGTTCGCCCCCCGCGCGGTCTTTTCGATCGGAGGCTATGCTGCTGGCCCCGTAGCTCTGGCGGCACGCTCGCTCGGTATCCTCGTAGCGTTGATGGAGCCCAACAGCGTGATGGGGCTGGCCAATCGCCTCATGGCTCCATTCGTCCAGCGTGCCTACACGGCCTTTGCAGCGGTCGAGCGGCACTTCGCGAAGAACGTGGTGCTGCGAGCTGGTGTGCCTATCCGAGAGGGATTTGGGCCTCGAGAGTACCGGCCTGGCACGCCTCCTCATGTCCTGGTTCTGGGCGGTAGTCAGGGGGCGAAGTCGCTCAACGAAACACTGCCCGAGGCGTTTGCCCGACTTCCATTTCCGGTAAATGTGACCCATCAGTGCGGCGCGGCGCATGCCGCGAGTGTCGAAGGGCTGTATGGTTCGCAGTCCCACCGGATCGAGGCGAAGGTCGTTCCCTTCATCGATGATGTGCCTGGGGCACTGGCCGTGTCGGATCTGGTGGTAAGCCGTTCGGGGGCCAGCGCAGTCAGCGAAATCTGCGCCGTGGGTCGGCCCAGCTTGCTGCTGCCGTACCCGTATGCTGCCGGTGACCATCAGCGCGCGAATGCCGAGGCACTGGTCGCGCGGGGTGCTGCCGTGTGCCTGCCCTCGAGCGAGGTCAGCGTGGGGCGGCTGCAGAGCGAGCTCACCGCCCTTCTGAGCGATGTCCCGCGACTGACCCGCATGGCCAAGGCTGCCCGCTCACTCGGCAAACCCGACGCTGCCCGCACGATTGCCGCCGACCTCCTAGCGCTTGCAGGTCTGGGGCCGGCTGTCGAGACGAACCCGGGCGGAGTCACGGCACTTCGCGCTCTGGATGCGGAGGTCCACTGATGTTTCGCGGTCGCGTCAGGCATGTGCATTTCATCGGCGTGGGTGGCATCGGGATGAGCGGGCTGGCGGAGATCCTGCGCACCTTGGAGTTCGACGTTTCGGGTTCGGATCTCAAGGAAGGTGAAAACACGCGAAACCTGCGCCGAATTGGCGTGCGAATCGACATTGGGCACGGCCCGGGCAACGTCCACGGAGCAGATGTCATCGTGTACTCGAGCGCCATCGGGCCGGACAATCCCGAGATCCGCGAGGCCATGCTGCTGGGCATTCCGGCGATCAGTCGCGCTGAAATGTTGGCAGAACTGATGCGGCTCAAGTACGGCGTGGCCATTGCGGGGTCTCATGGGAAGACCACGACGACTTCCCTGGTGGCTACCGTGCTCCGGGCGGCTGGATTCGACCCCACGGTCGTGGTGGGTGGTCGCATGGCTGCCCTGGGCAGCAACGCGCGTCTCGGCGCGGGAGATTTGCTCGTGGCGGAAGCCGACGAGAGCGATGGTTCGTTCTTGAGGCTGACCCCGACGATCGCGGCGGTCACCAACATCGATGCCGAGCATCTGGACTACTATGGGACGCATGATGCGGTGAAGCAGGCCTTTGCCCAATTCGTGGAGAAGGTGCCGTTCTACGGTCTCGCCGTGCTCTGTCTGGATCACCCCGACGTTCAGGATCTGCTGCCCGGCATTCAGCGCAGGTACGTGACGTACGGGATCTCCGCCCAGGCGGATTATTCGGCCCGCTCGGTGACCTATCAGGGGATTGCCACCAGCTTCATCGCATTTCGCCGCGGGGACCCGCTCGGTGAGTTCACTGTGCGCATGCCCGGGCAACACAACGTGCTCAACACCCTGGCTGCTATCGCGATCGCCGACGAACTGGAGGTCCCGCTGGACGTGATGAAGGAGTCTTTGTCGACATTCCACGGAGTGGCCAGGCGCTTCAGCGTGATCGACGTGGTCAATCGGGTAACCTTGATCGACGACTACGGGCATCATCCGGCGGAGATCCGGGCCACCCTCGATGCCGCTCGGAGAGCGTTCGACCAGCGCATCGTGGTAGCTTTTCAGCCTCACCGCTTCAGCAGAACGCGCCAGCTGTTCGACGATTTCACGCGAGCTTTCAACGTTGCCGACGCGGTGTTCGTGACCGATATCTACCCGGCGGGGGAGAAACCCATCGAAGGTGTCAGTGCGGAACGGCTCAGTGATGCGGTCCGCGCGCACGGCCATCACCATGTGCGCTACGTGGCTGATCGCGCCGAATTATCCGCCGAAATCGCCAGCCTGGTACGACCCGGCGACGTCGTGATTGCGCTGGGGGCGGGTGACATCAACCGCGTGCTCTCCACGATTGCCGCGGACATTCGGGCGGCCGCGCCGGAAGGGCAGGGACCGTGATGGGCGCATCGGGCAGTGCCGCACGCCAGCGGCAAAACGCAGCCGAGGCAGCTCGAGTCGACGCGATGGCAAGCGGTGTGGCCAGCGGCGAAAGTCCGGCTCCGGGTCCCGTGCGCACCAACAAGAGCCGCCGCGATGCGGATGGACCCGAGGTACAAGAGCGCCCGGCAGCCCAGAGCCACGTCTGGACGGTGTTCAAGTTCGCGCTGGGCCTGTGTCTGGTGCTGGGCTTCTCCCTCGGGGTGGCGTGGGGCGCTCGCCACTATGCGATGACATCCCCGCGCTTCGGCATCGAGGACATTTCCGTCGAGGGCGCTCGCCGCTTGACGTCGGACCGGGTTCGAGAGCTCGCGGGAGTCAAGGTTGGGCAGAACATCTTCACCGTGGACGGTGAAGTGGCCGAACGGAGGCTGCTCGAGGATCCATGGGTACGCTCTGCTCGGGTGGTCAGACAGCTGCCCAGACGCCTGAAGGTGGAACTCAGCGAACACGAGGCCCGGGCCATCGCCAGCATTGGCTCCGACCTGTTCCTGGTCACGCGCGCGGGCCTGCCATTCAAGCGCCTGGAATCCAGCGACCCCTATGATATTCCAATGATTACAGGTATTTCCGCGTCAAACCTGGCTCGAGATCGGGCCAGGGAGATCGATCGGATCAAGCTCGGCGTGGAGGTGCTCGGGCAGTACGAGCGACTGCCGTTATCGCATGCATTTGCCGCCGAGGAACTGCACTTAGCTCCCGACGGTGCCGTCACGCTGGTGGTGGGACGCCAGGGCATCAGCATGAAGCTCGGCAAGGGCCCGTGGTTGATGAAACTGAGGATGGCCGAGCGCGTGATGGGCAAGGTCCAGCGGCAAGGCAAGCTGCCCGGCATCATTTTCTTGGACAACGAGGCGCACCCCGAACGGGTCGTGGTGCGCATGCGCTGATGCGCTGCGTGTTGCAGGTGACCATGACAGTACCTTTGAAAGCCAAAAGTTGGCCCCGCGCCAGGGCAAATGGCAGCGTCGAGCGAGCCTTCCGGACTCACCCATAGCTAGAGAGACTCATGACAACCCCTTTCAGCACCCCTGAGATCATAGTCGGCCTGGACCTGGGCACGACTAAGGTGTCCGCCGTCGTTGGCGAGGTGGATGCCGACGGAATTACCATTCTAGGAGTCGGCAACGTGCCGTGCCGCGGCCTGCGCAAGGGCGTGGTCAGCAATATCGAATGGACCGTGCGGTCGATCCGCGAGGCCATCGACGCTGCGCAGACCATGGCTGGAGTGGAAATCAACACCGTGTTTGCGGGTGTGGCAGGCAGCCACATCAAGAGCCAGGTTTCCGATGGCGTCTGTGCCATCAGTGGTCGTGAGGTGACTCGCGCGGACCTGGAGCGCGTGCTGGAGGGAGCCCGTGCCATCCCCGTGGACGCCGACCGCATGATTTTACATGCACTTCCGCGCGAGTACATCGTCGACAACCAGGATGGCATTCGCGACCCGGTGGGTATGAGCGGTGTTCGCTTGCAGGTGCGCGTCAACCTGGTGACAGCGGCCACTTCGTGCGTGCAGAACGTGGTTCGTTGCGTCGAACGCTGTGGTCTCAACGTGGCTGACGTGGTGCTCGAGCCTCTGGCCAGCTCGGACGCCGTCTTGAGCGAGGACGAGAAGGAGATCGGTGTTGCCGTCGTCGATATCGGCGGTGGCACGACGGACCTGTTGATCTACGCCGACGGTGGTATTGCTCACACCAGCGTAATTCCGGCAGGAGGCAACAACATCACGAGCGATGTGGCCGCGGGCCTGAGAACACCGATGGCCGAGGCCGAGCGGCTCAAGCGAAACTATGGTTGTGCTCTCGGCCGCATGATCGCAGACGACGAGGAAATCGAGGTGCCCGGGGTGGGGGGACACGCACCGCGGCACGCGGCGCGCCGTCTGCTGAGCGACATCATCGAGCCGCGCGTAGAGGAGCTGTTCAGCGAAGCTCGACGCCGCATGGAGGAAACGGGTTTGCTCGAGGAGATCAGCTCGGGGGCCGTGCTTTGCGGCGGTGCCACACTGATGGAGGGAATGGTCGAATGCGCCGAAGAGATTCTGGGCATGCCGGTTCGCCTGGGCTTTCCGATAGGCGCCAAGGGGCTGGTCCAGCTGGTTCAGGGGCCGCAGTACGCGACCGGGGTGGGCCTGGTTCGCTATGGTGCTCAGCACCTTGCAGACGCTTACGCCCGCGCTGAGAACGGGACGCCGGTGGTCGCGCCGACGCTGGTCGATTCAGGAGCGACGGCCGAGCGCAAGCGCGGCGGTCTGTTCGAATGGTTCAAGGCCGCTTTCTAGCGGATCTTATTTACTTAGCTTACAAGTCATACCCACAGGAGTTCATCCGCAAACCGCACCAGTCGCCCCAATCCAGCGCTCGATATGACGGGAAGAGGCAGCCCGCGAGCAATCGGCAAGGGTAACTGAAAAGCACATTTCGGCCCGGGAGGAAGACCCATGAGTTTCTCGATCGAATTCGCCGACGAGACCCAAGAGTATCAGGCTCGTATCAAAGTCATCGGCGTCGGTGGTTCTGGCGGCAACGCCATCAATACAATGATCAACTTCGGCCTCGAGGGCGTCGAGTTCATAACCGTGAACACGGATGCTCAGGCCCTGAACGCCAACAGCGCAGCGGAGCGGATCGCCATTGGGGCGAACATCACGCGCGGACTGGGCGCCGGGGCCGATCCGGAGCGGGGACGCAAGGCGGCCCTGGAGGACGCCCAGCGCTTGAAGGAATGCATCGACGGTGCGGACATGGTGTTCGTGACCGCGGGCATGGGAGGCGGCACCGGGACCGGCGCGGCTCCAGTGGTGGCTCAGCTGGCGCGCGAGGCCGGTGCGCTCACCGTGGGTGTGGTGACCAAGCCCTTCATGTTCGAGGGGCGGCAGCGCTCGCGTCGTGCTGATCAGGGCCTGAAGATGCTGGGTGAGCATGTCGACACCTTGATCACGATTCCCAACGAAAAGCTAATGACGCTGGCGGATGACGAGCTGACGTTCGTCGACGCGTTCCGCAAAGCCGATGAGGTGCTCTATCAAGCAGTGAAGGGGATTAGCGACCTCATCACGCTCGACGGCATCGTGAACGTCGACTTCGCGGACGTGACTACCGTGATGAGCGGGATGGGACGCGCCCTGATGGGTACCGGATGTGCGAAGGGCGAGGGGCGCGCCAGAATCGCGGCCGAACAAGCCGTGACGTCACCGCTCTTGGATGACATCTCGGTGCAAGGTGCTACCGGTGTTCTCATCAACGTCGTAGGCGGCCCGGACATGCGCATGAAGGAAATCCAGGAGGCTGCGTCGCTGATTCAGGAACAGGCGCACGAGGATGCGAACATTATCTTCGGCGCGAGCATCGATGAGAACATGGCTGACGTGCTCAAGGTCACCGTGATCGCGACGGGCTTCGACAAGGCTCACCAGGAGATTCCCATCGAGGTCGAGGCGAGCCGCCAGGTGGAGCGGCCAATCGCCAGAGAGTCTTTGGCTCCCCCGACACGCAGCTCGGGGCGACCGGAAAAGCGTGAACCGGTGCCTGCGCCCGCCTATTCGAATCGGCGGGTTCAATCCGGCATCAGCGTGTCCAATGCCCGAGATGCGAACCTCCCCCCCGTCAGGGAGCGCATCCATTTCCCTGCATCCAGTTCGGAACCCGAAATGGACTGGGATACGCCTGCCTATCAGCGGCGTCAGAGCGGCTGAACGAGTTTCCTCCCAACTCCGGGTATGTTGGATCGCCCTTCGGAATGCCGAAGGGCGATCCTTTTTTGTGTGGCCCCCGCTAATCGCCACGCGGGTGAATGCGCTCGGTGAATCGACATTCCGAGTCGGACTGGGTCACCACAGTGCTGCGTCGACCGCAAGGGAGGCGTAGCCGCCAGCGAGCTGGGGCATGCGCGCCGGGACCAGTCGGTAACCGGCACGCGCAGCGACGAAGACGTCCTCGGCTGCGAACAAGTAGATTCCGGCGTAGGGCGTTGCTTGAAACGGGTTGCCGAAGCCTTCGTGCACCAGACCGCCCAGGTCGAGCCCATAGATCGGGATGAGAAAACGTCGGATCGGCAGGCGCTCGAGCGCCAACGAAAAGCCGATGGCGTACGCGAACAAGCTGGGGACCCTGGCCACGGTACTGTCGTAGAGCTCACCGCGCAGGTAGATCTGGCCGAGGCCCGGGCCGGCATCCGGTGTGCGATGGATCCATGACAGCAGGGAAATGCTGAAGGCTCCACCAACGAATCGCCCCCAACGCGACTCATCGCGCGGAGCGTAACCAAGGGCAGCGACTCCAGGAAGGAACAGAGCACCCCAGGCGTCGCTGGTAGGCTCGCTCACCTCCACCTCGAAGTCACGCGTCACCTCGGCGACCCCGTCCGTGACCCTCACGCTGAACCGGTGTGTGCCGAGGTCCGATTGGTCAGGGCGCCAGCTCAACAGTCCCGAGCTTTCGTCGAAAGTACTTCCCCGCGGCGGGTTCTTCAACAGATAGCGCAGTGGATCGTCGTCGGCGTCGCTCGCCCGGAACAGGAGCCTCCCGTACTGTCCGACGCCCAGTGTGTAGGAACGCAAGAAGAAGACTGGCGGGTGGTTCTCCGACACTCGAATCAGAAGGATGCGGCTCGACTCGCGCCGGCCGTCGCTGACCCGGAGCACCAACGCGTGCTCACCCACCTGGGAGCCGTCGGGAGTCCAGTTCAAGCGCTGAGCATCCTCGGCAAAGCTCGCCCCGGTCGGAAGCCCATCGATGCGCAGCTGCAGAGGATCTCCATCGGGGTCCGAAGCCTCGAGCGTCAGAGTCAGCGGCTGCCCGACGCGAGCCACGATGCTCCGACGATCGTAGCGCTCTGGAACGATGCGAGTGATGCGCGGGGCCTGGTTGCGAACGACCGGCGACGAAGTCGTCGCAGACGACGTGGCTGTCGGCTCGCCTTGCCCGTTGCTCGCCGCGCTCGGCAGCGTTGCGGTTTGGGCACTCGCGGCAGTCGGGGCGATGAGCAGGCAAGACAGCCCGCACACAACGCACGCAAGATGACTGCCGGAGCCCTGCACCGGAGCAGCCTAGCAGAAGCACTCGACCTCAAACAGGTCCGGATCGCGGGCGCGGGTCAGCTCAGCGGGTCACCGCTTCGAGACGGTCCGATGCGGGCCGCACGACGACATGAACCTCGGCACCGGCATCGGCGAGAGCCGAGGACACACTCACTGCCCACACGTTGTGCGCGGTTGTTTGCCGAGTGGAGACTTGGCGAGTGCCTTGGGCACGGCGGAGTGGCCATCGTGATCACCGTTGAAATGGTAGCTCAGAGCCGCTCGGACCGCACAGAACATCGCGTAGTATGCACGGCTGACCACGGAGCGCTTTTCCGGCCGAATCTCGCCCGACACGCCGCCTTTGTTGAGCTCCTCGGCCACGGCGAGGTGCTGTTCGGCCAGCTGGAGCCGTTTTTGCTGAATATGGAGCCGCGCGCCCGGGAGGTCGGATGCCACCTCGGGCCGCTGGAGAACGTCACGAAGCAGTTCGTACTGGTCGGTGCCGAGAAGCTCGATGAACTTCCGCCTGTCAGGCTTGTACTTCCTGCGTCCCTTCCCAGCCGTAGCAGGCCGAAAGACTACCACGGCCTGGACCAATTCAGCAATCGGTCAGGCTTGGGGTAGTGTTAGTTAGCCTGGGCAGACGATGCCTGGTCTCGGAATTCGGACCGAGCTCGAGCCGCGCGCTGGCGACGCCGCTGCCGTCGGCGGCCACTGGAGGTCGCCAGTGGCTGGCGCATGGAAGTCACGTGGCGAGTGTCTTCGCTTCCGAACTGGGACGTCGGGCTAGCCGTGGTGAGTGGGCGGAGAATTCGCTATCGACTACTGCACGAGCGCCGAGAACTGGTCGACCTTGAGGCCAGCGCCAGCGCTCCAGATTTCGAAGCCAGCGAAGATGTCGGTGAGGTACCAACTGGCGCTGAACCCGCCTCGGCCGGAGCTCACCGCCTCCTGAATGAACTGGTTCAAATCGAAGCTCAGCGTGCCCATGGGGCTTTGAGCCACATACGAGACCACTTGTGCGCCCGTCCCGTCGCCGCGGTCGCCCACGAATACGTCCCAGGTTTGCCCGGCGACGCTGGCGGTGCCCGCTTGCGCACCAATTGGATAGCGATTTTGCGGTCGATACAACCAAACCATCAGGTAGCCCGCCTGAGCTGCACTATACTCGCCGGTCGGTGGGGCGCTCGCGAACCACACGTCGTAAGTCGAGTTGTAGTCGCCACCGAAGGCTCCCGTGCCGTTGTGCGTAAACGTCGTGCTGATACTCGTAATCGCGCTCACCTGAATGGGAAGCCCGTCGTCGGCGCTGGTGGTCAGGCTTCCGTTTACGCCGCGGTCTCCGTTGGCACCGATGTATACCGAGGGGAACGACGCTGGCTCACTGCCACTGCCGGGAGAGCCCGTTTGTGTCATGACCTCGAAACTGGTGCCGGTATAGCTCAACGTCTGCGAGCCCTCCGAGGACCCTGGTCCCCAGGCATTGTTTTGCACGATGTAGCTCTTCCCGCCCTCCAGCACTTTCACTTTGCCATAGCGATCGGTAATGGTTCCGCTGAGCGGCTCACCCCCGCCGGTTCCTCCGCCCCCCAGGCTGTCCGGTGCGTCCGCGGCACTGCTGCCGTCGGCGAAACCGTGGATACAGTAGTCGAAGTCCACCGGGTTCGTGTTGCTGCCAGGCACCGTAAACACCACGGCCGCGAGCGGCTGATTCGCGTAGGCCGTTCCCATGCCTCCCTGCCAGCACTCGGTGTTGAACTCGCTATAGGGCGCAAACACGGGACCCGCCGGATCGGCGATTTCCCAACACCAGCGGTCGTTCGCATCAGTTTCGCCGTTGGGCCCCTGGATCTGGATGCGCAAGGTCGACGCGACGCTCTTTTCGAAGTTCACGGCGATGCCGCTGCCCGTCGGCACCGCGGTTTCGATGGGTGGGTCGCCCGAAGCTTTGGCTGTCTGGGCTTGGTTGACGTTGAAGCCCAAAAGCGACACGCCGCTGTAGTCTGCGGCCGGCCCCACCACGCCGCTGACGCAAAACGGCGACCCCACGGGCAGCGCCCCGAAGTCGGTCGGCGTGATCGTGGTCCCGTCACCGACCGGGGCCGTCCAGGCGTAGCCGTGCCAGGTCCCGCTCTCGTAGTAGCCCCCCAGAGTCTCTCCGCTGCTGGTTCCCGTCGTGCCCGTTGCCGTGCTGCTTGCCGGGGTTCCCGTCACCGCACCCGCTGAAGCCCCGCCGGCCCCGCTCGTGGAGCCGCTCTGTGTTCTGCCACCGGTCGACGCGCTGTCGTTTCCAGAGTTACACGCGAGCGCCCATAGCGGAACCAAGAGCGCGCCGTGTGCCCAAGTCGAGCGTGATGATAGTCCAAGCATGAAAGCGAGCCTCCAATGAGCCCCGACGGCACCCACCGCCAGCCTCCAAAGGTAGAGCCAGATCGGTAGTCGGGCAACCCGAACTTACCCCGCTATCATTTTGGGCTTAGGCACTTTCGCCTGGCGCAGTGAGTGCGGAAAGGTGGGAAATGAAGCTTTCCCTGAGCGTGTCGTAGGCCCCCTTGGCGGCAGGGTTCGGAGTGATGCGTAGCTCCGGATCGGGCGCCGCGAACTTTTCGTACAGGTCCTGGAAGGAATGCCCACCGGAGGCTTCGGCAGCTCGCAAGGCAGCTCCGAGAGCGGACGAATTGCCGACGCTCAGCGTGCGTATCTCGGCATCGAAGATATCGGCCAGCACCTGCAAAATGCCCCGATTCTTCGAGGCTCCGCCGGTGACCAGGAGCAGCGTGGGGGTCTCGCCAATCCAGCGGGAATGGTGTTGCATGCTGAGCACCTGGGCTTCGACTACCGCTCTTACCAGCGCGGCCGCCTCCGAGCCATCGACGAAGCTCGGGCTGCCGAAGCGCTCGACCTTGGGCTGGAGGAGCTTGGGAGTCATCTCCGGAACGAAGTAGGGAAGCATCAGATTTCCGTGGTTGCCCGGTGGCGTCTCCTCGAGAATCGCCCGAGCGAAGCTCGGCCAGTCGATGCCGAGCTGCTCCTTGATCTTCTCTCGCGCCAGTGATCCGTTGGCGAAGCAGATGAGACTCATGAAGCCACCCGCGGGGTTGCCGAAAACATGCCCGAAGCCCTGGGGGTCGGTTCTGGGGTGCCGCATCGCGGCGAACACGGTGTCGCTGGTGCCCAGGCTGACCACGGCAGTCCCCGGATCGCTCGCGCCCATGCCGATCAAGCTGGAAGGGTTGTCTCCGGTGAAGGCATGAACCGAGGTTCCCGCTCTGAAGCCGTACTTCTCGACGAAGTAGCTCGCCAGCGTGCCCACCTTCTCGCGGGAAGGTACCGGGCCCGGCAGCTTCGCTCTCAGATCCGGCGCAGTGACCTCCAGCAGCTTGGCGCTGAACGAACCGGCGCTGAGATCCAGCAGGTTCATGCCGGCACCGTCTCCGAAGTCGATCGGTGCGCTGGCGCCGGTCAATAGCGAAGCCATGAAAGAACTCACCAGATGGATCTCGCGCGTCTGGGCGTAGCGCTCCGGCTCTTCCAGGAAGAATTTGCGTATCTGTGGGCCTGTGAAACGCTCGATGACACGCGACCCCGTGATCTGGGTGACGACAGCATCGCCACCGGCCTGTCTGGCGATTTCCGCGCAGACCGAGCTGGTGGAGCTATCCATCCAGATGGGGGATGTCGGGCGACTGAGCAGCCCGCTCACGGACTCGACCAGTGGTCGATCTGCCCTCCAGGGCGCGGCCTCGCTCACCGGTGTCTTCAAATAGACCGAGCCGTGCTGCTGACCCGCTCCACTCACGGCGGCCACCTGCCCGAGCGCGAAGCCGGACGCCTTGATCCGCGACAGCAACAGGTCGAGCGCTTCGACCCACATCAACGGATTCGAATGCTTGATTTGCGGATCTGGGTTGTCCAGAAAGCCGTGAGGCGAAGCGTAGTCGGGTAAATCGCGTCCGAAGTTGATGGACTCTTCGAGCACCACGTTTCCGTGCTCGGCATCGATCGCCAGTGCCGTGAGACTCTGGGTGCTCGAATCTAGGCCTAGATAGTACGCCATACGATCCTCCGTTTGGGGGAAGTGAACCCAACGAGGACGTGGGGTCAACGTCAGATTTGAGGCAGGCCGCGAACCCGCGTGCGAGCCGTGCAGGCAGGTTGGGTCACCAACGCGGTGAAATCCTCCAGCCCAGCAAGGGAAGAGCGCTTGCCCAAAATCAGCGTCTTCCTGAGGGAAGCCGAATTTTCGCACCAGTTTGGCAGTCTTGTAAATAGATTTTCTGGGGAAAATACTGCGGGGCGCCAAAGAAAGCGCGTCAAAGAAACCGGGAGGAATCTCATGACAGGCTCTCACCCACCCGAAATCTATGCCATCGACTTCGGAACCACGAACTCACTGCTGGCGGCTGCCAGCCCGGCGGACGTGTACCGAGCTCTACCGGTAGATCCGGCGGCACCAGATCCGAGCGTGTTTCGTAGCATCCTTCATTTCGATGAAAGCGGATCGTGTGCTTACGGCGCTCAAGCCCTCGAACGCTACCAAGCAAGCGGTCTTACGGGGCGACTGGTGCGATCGCTCAAACGCTACCTGCCCAGCCGTGAGTTCATCAGTACGAAGGTCGCCGGGCGGAGCTACCGCCTCGAACAGCTCATCGGGGGGATCTTGCGGGTATTGCGCGAGCGCGCGAATCGACACTTCGGACGTGACGTGACGCGTGTGGTCTTGGGCAGGCCCGCGCGTTTCAGTGATGATGCCGAGGACGATCGCTTCGCTGAAGAGCGGTTGCTTGCGGCTGCGCGTCTGGCGGGCTTCACGCATATCAAGCTGTGTGCGGAACCACTCGCGGCTGCTTACGATTTCCAGGAATTCCTCGCCGAGAGCCGCCTGGTGTTGATAGCCGACCTGGGGGGTGGGACTTCGGACTTCTCGCTGATCCGAATGGACCGAAATGGCTACCGACCGGAGGACGTCTTGGCCACCGGCGGAGTGAGCATTGCGGGGGACGCCCTGGATGGCGCTTTGATGCGGTCGCATCTCGCGCACCATTTCGGTGCCCGAGCGCGCTACCGGGCTCCGTTCGGGAAGAACGAGCTGACGATGCCGCTGTCCCTCGTGCACAAGCTGTATTCGCCGGTGGACATGTCTCTGTTGAGCAAACAGGATGTGCTCGAGTTCCTCCGGCGGGTCAAAGACTTCAGTGTGTCTCCGCGCGACCGGGCGTCCGTCGAACGCCTGCTGATCGTGGCGGAAGACGCGCTGGGGTTCCACGTCTACGAGGCCATCGAAGCATTGAAGCGCGCGCTTTCGCAAGTCTCCGACGGGCAGGTCGAATTTTGCTTCGACTATCCTGGTGTGGATGTCACCGAGCCCATCAGCCTTGCCGACTTCTCGGCGGCGACGCGCGGGGAGCGTGAAAGCATCTTCCGGGAGCTCGCAGCCACGCTCGAACGGGCGAGGGTAGAGCCCGACCAAATCGAAGTGGTCTGTTGCACCGGCGGCACTTCCAGGGTGAGCCTGATTGCTTCTGAGCTGAAGAGCGTATTTCCCCGCGCTACTCACCATTCGCTTTCCAGCTTTCGTGCGGTGGTCGACGGCCTCGCCAGGCTGGCGCGACGCGACCTCTTGGCTTCCTAGGCTACTGAGTCGCTCAAACTTGCGCGTCTAGCCCCCGACGCTGCAGCCTTTGCGGTTGTCCGTGCGCGCGCCTGCGGGTTTTTCGACACCGCAGACTGGTATGCTGTTTGCAGCCATTGCCCGACGAGCGCCGCGCTGTGGCTCTTGCAATGGCAAGGCGTTGACCGTGCAGCATGGCCGCTCTCGCTAAGTGTGGCCTTACTTGTGGTCCTCCTCCGAAAGGCGCCGTGTGGCAGCTGAAACCGCTACACGGCGCCGCCTTGTTGGGGGCCCCGGCTCCAGGAGCGAGCCTTGGACCTGGTAGGCGAAGCTCAATTCGGCGTCGCCGAGTACCAGTCCCCCAGAATGGTTCACCGATTCGTCCTGGAGCGTGATGGCCCCCAGCAGGTCGTCGTCCCCCGCGTCCCGGTCGTAGACGCCGATGCGGACCGGTGTCCCGGGCGGGCGGCAGAAGTGATGGGGGCCGACGAAAGCTCTGGAGATACTCTGCCCGCCTTGCCGCGGGCGAGACGAGACGAAGGGATACCAGACGCCACGACGCGCGTCTTCGACTTGCCATTCGCGAGAGTCGAGCACGCGATCGGTACCGACCGGGCTGTTGCCAGCTGTCACCTCGACGTACAGGTCGGACGCGCCACCGAACCAATCCCGGTTCGTCAAGGACCGCGTCGCGAAGATGTCGACTGCGTGGGTGAAGTACTCGTGCGCCACGTAGCGATGCGAATAGTTGGCGTCGAACGAAGCGCCTCCCAGGTGGATGTCGAAAAGCTTGCTGGGTCGCACAGCATCGCCCCGGCGAACACCGCACCATCGTCGAAGTCGTCCCAAGCCCAAGCGGTCTTTGCCTTGTCGGTACCGAAATTGTCGCCGCGTAGCCTGCCCCACGAACCAAAGGTACACGTGTCGCAAATATCGTTTCGACGGTACCAGAACCCCTGGTTGTCGTCGAGGCTGCCGTCGGCATCAAAGGCGATGAGTGAGTACGAATAGACGTTTTCGTAGTTGCCCTCGCCGCTCAGTGGATCTTCGGCGAGGCCAGCCTCGACGTAAACGATGCCGTCGCCGCCCGGGGCTGTGCTGCAGCGGCTGTCGCACGCGTAAATTCCGTGCCCTTTCGCCTCCACGAAGACACGTGGGTGACTGTGCTCGAACAGGCTCACCACACCGTCGATGTTCTCGCTTCCGGGCTCGACCGAGGAGACTGCCCTGTACTGGTAGAACTCGTCGTGCGCCAATGTTTCCATGGCGATCAGTTTGCCGAATCCGCCGTCCTTCGCGACGACCAGTGAAAGACCCTCCAGATCGTTCTCGTGCATGTCGAGGGTGAGCCACTCATGCCAGTCGCGTGGATGGAACAGCGCGTAGTGCAGGAAGTAGTGGGTCTCGGTCTCGCTGACCGCATAGTAGACGTAGGCTGGTAAGCTGCTGAATCTGTTCAGGTTTTCCCAGTTGTTCTTGCCGTTGTAGTCGCCATCGAAGTTGAAGTTGGTGATGAAGTCGCCTTCGTAGTAGCTGGAGTCCGTGTCCTGGTAGATGCGCGGCGCCCAGTGTTTCGCCAACTGGCGATAGCCCTCGAATTGCAGAGCGACGGCCTCGCTCTGCTCCGGATCGGCGTCATTCGCGATGCACTTGGTAGTCAAAAGTGCGAGCGCGCACGCGAAGAAAGTCCGCTTGCTCATCGAGAAGTGCGCCGAGTGTAACCACACGCGCGCTGATCCAAAAGCTTAGCACGATGGTGCGCTCGAGTGTTTCGAATCCGAAACTCTGTTGCGACCGAGTGGCGCCACTCCCGGTTTCACAAACGGATGGTGACCTAGCGAGCGCGAGGGTTCAGGGTGTAGGTCGCGGTGAGACTGCTCTGAGCCAGCACTCGCCCTTGGATCGCGTCCAGCACGTCCGGGCCGCGAAACCCGCTGGGTAGCTGCAGGCTTTCTTCGTCCAAAGCGTACAGGGTGAACACGTAGCGGTGCACGCGTTCGTCGTTATAGGGAGGCCATGGCCCATCGTAACCACCGTAGTCGCCTCCCATGTCTGGGTCGCTCCCGAACCACTCCTTGTAGCTGTTGATTCCGCGCACGCCGTGGTCCGTAGGACCCGGGGGCTTGCCCTTCGGTGTCACCCCGTCGGAGTCGACGCCTTGTGCCAGCGACGTGGTCGTTCTGGGTATGTCCACCAACACCCAATGGTAGAAGTCGCCCCGCGGCGCATCGTAGGCGATGCTGCGGTCGTCCCGGTTGGCGTCCGCCTTGTCGGGCGCGTCGATGTCCACGCAGATCAGCGCGAAGGACCGCGTACCTGGGGGGATTTCGTCCCACTCGAGTGGCGGGCTCTTGTTTGGGCCGGGCTGCGGACCTTCGTCGCCCGGTATTCCCATGGCGTTGTCGCCGGGGATGGCTTGACCGTCCTTCAGAGCCGAACTGAACAGCAACATCGCTCGCGAGCGTCGCATTGGTTTCTCCTGCCCGCAAGAGCACCGCGGGCAGGCGGCGCCGGCCGGTCATCAGTGGACGCCCGGAGCGAGCGCTCGGGCCTCGGTCGCGTCTGTAACGAAACGCTTCTCGAAACGTGCCAGAGCTGTTGCGAGATCTACACCTGAACGTCAGCACCCGTGGCTAATGTCAAGCACCAGGTCGTCAAGGCGCGCAAACGCTCGCCGCGTGACCCGCTGGTTGAAAACTCTCGCCGGATCGGTGGTTCGGACTGTGCGCATTGCATACGGGGTTCATGGATACAGTCGCGGTCACGCGGCGCGCGCCCTCGCGGTGCTGCCGGACTTGGTGAATCGATACGACGTGCGCGTTTATGCAGGCGGCGATGCGTATGAGACGCTCAAGGAGCGCTTCGAGGTCGAACGCATTCCGACCATGCGCTATTTCTACCACCGTGGACGACGCTCGACGCTTCGGACCCTGAGGCACAATTTGCCGTTCTTTCTCGAGCTGCTGTCGCGAGGACCCAGCGTGCGTGCGCTGGGTCGGAGCCTTGCGAGTTTCGCTCCCGACGTGGTTATCTCGGATGCCGAAGCGTGGACGCATGCGGTGGCGCGCTCCCTCGGTATTCCCCGCATCGGTTTCGACCACTTCGGGATGATGGTGCATTGCCGGCTGGACTTGTCGCTCAGTGACTGGTTTCGGAGCCTGATCGACCGCGGGGTCTACAGCGTGCTCACCGGGCGCCCCGACCGCGTATTGGTGTCGAGCTTCTATCGGCTAGAGACTCGAAGCGATGACATCGAGATCATCCCTCCGCTCTTGCGTGAGGAGGTTCATCGACTCGAACCCTCCTCGGGCGACCACCTCTTGGTCTACTTGAACCAGGGGAATGTCCAGCTGACGCCGGCGCTGTTGAGAGCACTCGGCCGCGCGGGCAGCCCGGCCAGGGTCTATGGAACCAGCCGCTCGGGCTCGGTGGGGCGCCTGGTGTACCGGCCACCGAGCAACCAGGAATTCCTGCGCGACCTCGCCAGCTGTCGGGCCGTCGTGAGTACGGCCGGCAACCAGTTGGTTGGCGAGGCGCTCCGCTTCGGTAAACCACTGCTCGTCGTGCCCGAGTCCACAGTGGAACAGCGGCTCAACGCTCGAGCGGTGGTCAGGCTCGGGATCGGTGAGCTTACGGCATTCGAGCAGCTGAGCGCCGCCCGCATCCGGGCGTTCTTGAAAAAGGCGGATGACTATGCCGAAGTGGCCCGCCAGATCGGGGCCGACGGCCGGCAGATGGCGCTCTCGCGATTGCACCAGTGGGTACACGAATTGGGTGCGCCAGCGCGCCGCCGCGCGCTCGTGTCGGCGATGGCGCGGGCGCGCATCAAGGCAGCGCTCTGACGCGAAACTTGCGCGCCACTCGGTCGAGTGTGGTGGTGGGCTGGCTGCGCAACGTGTCGACGTCGGCTGTCGCCTTGTCGTGCCGTCTGCGCGTTGGGCCAGGCGGGGCGCCGGGCCTTCCAGGCGCTGACACGTTCTGCGCGTGGAGGCGGCTCGTCCGAGTTTCTTTGGCGTCGAACCACGGAGCTTTCGAGCTCTCGACGCGAATGTGACAATTGTCTCGAGACCGACACCATGGCTGGCTCGGGAGTGACAATCTCGCTACGCTGATGGGTTCAGTCGGGACTCCAGCGTTCCCGACTCGAGCATTGTGCATGGCGCGGTCTTCTGTACTCGAGAAGTTGGGGCTGGGGCTCCTGGGTGTCTACATTTCGTCGCGCCTATTTCACCGAATTGCCAAGTTTGGCCTCGTGGGTGTGGCGCTGGGTGTGCTCGTGTTTCACAAGCAGCTGGTGCTGCTGGTGGCAGGCAGCGACCACCTGACCGCTCCTCTGCTCGGTGCCATCTACGGCGCTCCGCCCGCGCCGCCTGCGACTTCTCGGGAAGTCGTGCAGCTGTCGCTGGTCGGGCGCGAACCGCTTCGGGTGCTGAAGGAACCCGTGCTCGGTTTTGCCATCGACACTTCCCAGGTGGTCGGAGGGCACTGGTGGTCTCCCGATGGCCGCGTCGAGGTGGGGCGCGGCGACGCTCGGACTTCGGAATTCGACTTCTCGCGGCCCCGGTTGCGGCTGCTTGCCAGGGCGTTGGCGCCGGCCCGTTTGCGCGTCGGTGGCACCGAAGCGGACCACGTCTACTACGCTCTCGATGGCAGTGGTGCTGCCCCGCCCGCGGGTTACGAGCTCGCGTTCGAGGAGCGACACTGGCGCGCGCTCGCGGACTTCGTGAACGACGTCGACTATTCGCTGCTGTTCACGGTGAATGCAGGGCCTGGCCCGCGCGACGGCGAGGGTGCCTGGCAGCCCAACAACGCCCGTAGGCTGTTCGAGTTGGCCCGCCGCGCCGAAGCTCGACAGGTGGTCTGGGAATTGGGCAACGAGGTCAATGCCTACTGGTTCATCCACGGCTTGTCGGACAGGGTCAGCGGGGCCCAGTATGCGCGGGACTTTCATCGCTTTCATCTGCTGGTGCATGACTATTTCCCCGAGGCCCGTGTTGCCGGGCCAGCCGGGTTTCTTTGGCCGGTCATGGGAGAGCCGTTCGGCGAGTCGCTCGGCATCTTCGAGGGCTTCTTGAAAGAGGCTGGAGCCGAGCCGGACGTGGTGACCTGGCACTACTACCCGCAGCAGTCGCGTCGCTGTCCAATGGCCACGCGACGCGCCAGCCCGACCACGCTGCTCAATCCGCGCTTTCTCGACGAAACCGACAGGTGGGCTCGTCATATCGGTTCGATGGTTGCCCGGTATGCCCCCCAAGCAGAGGTCTGGCTGGGAGAGAGTGGCAACGCGCAATGCGGCGGCGAGCCCGGCGTTTCGGATCGCTTTGCCAGTAGCCTCTGGTATCTCGACCAAATAGGGGCGATGGCGGCGTTGGGTCAGCCGATGATTCGCCAAACGCTGGTGGGGTCCGACTACGGCATGCTCGATTCGACGACGCTGGAGCCGATGCCCGATTACTGGGCTGCCTGGATGCTGCGTCGACTCGTGGGTCAGCGCATGCTGGTCATCGAGCGTAAGGGTAGCAATCCCTACGTGCGCACCTACGCCGCCTGCGCCGCGCGAGCTTCGGGGCGCTCACCGGGCAGCGTCGTCGTGTGGATGATCAACCTGGATGCCCGAGAGCCGGCTCGCGTCGAGCTGGCGATGCCGGGCGACCAGGAATGGTACCGAGCGACTGCGCCGACGCTTTCCAGTCGCGACGTGTGGTTGAACGGACGGCGCATGAAGCTCGAAGGCGAAGACCTGCCACCCTTCCCGGCGGGCAGCCCACGTAAGTCGTGGCAAGGGGTCCAGCTGCTCGCGCCGCACTCCTACGCATTCGCGCTGGTCGACGCACACGCAAAAGCGTGTCTGTAATCCTCAATGAATCTGGTCGAACAGATCTTCGCCGGAGCTGGTGGCCGAGGCTGACCTGAGCTCGCCACCCGCTGCCTTAGACGGTGCCTGGCTCGTGGTCGTAGCGCTTGAACTTTGCGACTTCCGAGTCGCCCAGGCCAGCGACAACGAGAAAGGGTGGGTCCGTAAGGGGCCCGCCTTTCAGCTTCTGTCGGTGGGTCGGACCGGTGGCTAACGCACCAGACCGTCCTGGCGCAGCCTTTGTCGCAGTTCTTCCACGCGACGTCGATTCACACCCAGGTCGCCTTTGCCGACGCGGGACGCAGAGCGAAGGTGCACGCGTTCGGGGGGCACGTCCAGGCGAAGCTCGACGTCGTCGACGAAGCGAAAGATGAGGCTGGTAAACTCGGCGTGCAGGTATTCCGGGCGCAAGGCGACCACGCGGGCGCGGGGCATCGTGCGTACCACGGCGGCGATCTGTTCGAGCGCCTTGGGATCTTCATGGACCAGCTCGAACGGAGCGATGTGTCGTTCGGATTCGCTCGACTCACTAGAGACGCAGTTTTGCGAACCCGGTGGACAGGGGCGCAACTTGCCGTCCATGAGTCCGAGAGTCTGCGGCGGCTTGTGGCTGAGCATGCCCAAAACTGCCATGCTGGTGGCCAAAAGGCCGGCGCCGGCGGCCAGGCCGGTGACGAGGGCGGTCTTCAACTTGAACATCCGAACCGCTAGCTTGGGGGAGAGTGGAGCCCTATGGCAAGTGCGTCTCGGAGTGGTCGAGAGCCATCGACGTCCGGCCGAACCGGACGCGCCGCCGAAACCCCAAGCGAAAAGGAGAATGGTGATGGTCGACACGGTTCGTCATTGGAGTGGCAATTCGCGACGCGCATTCGTGGGCGCTGCAGGGGCAAACGTGCTTCTGGCGGTTTCCGGTTGCGCCGGGGCAGCCCATGCAGGCACCGCAGCGAGGACTCCTGCGGGCCGGGGCGAGGAGAAGGAGGAGGGAAAGATCTCGGCGACGGCAGATTTGATGCGGGAGCATGGCGTGCTCGACCGACTGCTGCTCGTCTATGAAGCCTCGCGGCGTCGTCTGAAGTCTGGCCAGGACTTGCAACCCGACGCGCTTCGGAGGGCTGCGCACATCATTCGCGAGTTCATCGAGCAATACCATGAGAAGCTCGAGGAAGAGCACGTGTTTCCGCGCTTCGAACGGGCGGGGCGCCTGGTCGACCTGGTGGGTGTGCTCAGGCACCAGCACAGCGCGGGGCGCGAGCTCACCGACCGAGTGCTCGAACTTGCCGCGCCCGGCTCACCCGCGGACCCCGAGCGGCTGGCCGCTGTGATCGACTCCTTCATCACGATGTACCGACCGCACGCCGCCCGCGAGGATACCGTGCTCTTTCCAGCGTTCGGAGAGGTCGTCGGGCCCACAGAGCTCGCCGAGTTGGGGGAGAAGTTCGAGACCATCGAACACCAGCGCTTCGGGACAGGTGGTTTCAGCCAGGTCGTCGACGAGGTTGCGCAGATCGAGCGAGCACTCGGCATCTACGAGCTCGATCGGTTCACCCCCCAGACAGCGTAGGTGTCGCTCAAACCTGCCGGTAGCGAAAGCAACCGACGACATGGTCGTTGACCATGCCGACGGCCTGCATGTGGGCGTACATGATGGTCGAGCCCACGAAAGAAAAGCCTCGCTGCTTCAGATCCTTGCTGAAGGCGTCGCTTTCCTTGGAAGTAGCCGGGATTTCCTTCCAGGAGCGGTAAGCGCTACGCCGTGCTTTTCCGTCGACGAAGCGCCAGCTATACCGATCGAAGCTGCCGAATTCTTCCTGAACACGAAGGAACGCGCGTGCGTTCTTGATCGCCGATTCGATTTTCAGGCGGTTACGAACAATCCCCGGATTGGAGAGCAGGCTCGCCTGCTTGCGCTTCGTGTAACGCGCCACCTTACGCGCATCGAAGTCGTCGAACGCCTTGCGATAGGCATCTCGCTTCCTCAAGATCGTGATCCAACTGAGCCCAGCCTGGGCCCCCTCGAGGATCAGGAATTCGAACAGGCGTTGGTCGTCGTGGATGGGAACTCCCCACTCCTCGTCGTGATACTCGACGTAGATGGGGTCCGAGCCGGCCCACTCGCAGCGTTTCTTTGCCTTTCCTGCCATAGAACGCCTTGCTTATTCGAACTCGTTCGTGGACGGCAACTGCTGAACGAAAGCCAAGCTGCACGTTCGAGTCAAACGCGCCGCCCGAGCGAGCGGGCCGCGAGGCACTCGGTGCTGCCTGGTGCCAGATCGCGGCATGCCTGAGGTCGTTCGGCGTAGATGGAACAATCGTTCGGGTGGTCATGGGTGCCCTGGTACAGGCAGTGACCCGGCTGATCCGTGGGCAAGGCCCGCAGGCCGAAGTGGCCAGGTTCGAGCCTTTCCTCCAGATCGATGCGCCCGGCGCGCTTCCACCGGAGCAGATCGCGCTCGTCCACGAGCACGGTTCCCGGCCGTCCCGTGCAGCACACGCCACATTGTCGACAGTCGAACTCGAGCTCTGCGGCGGGGGGCGTGGGCGTATCGATGGAGTGCACGTCGTCAGTTCAGCACGCGCGACGTTCGCTGTCCGCCCCGAAAGCGCTCCGGCTGCACGGGCGCGCCCGCTCAGACCAGCTCGCTCAGCGCTCCCGTGGTGTTTTCCGGGTTCGGCTGCGTGCCGAACTCGTTGATGTCGACGCCGAACGCCTGCGCGATCGCCACCAGTATCTTGTTGTTGGACACGGTCGTGTTGTCCGCGTCGCCTTCCTGGCACCAACCGTTGGAGGCGGGACAGTCGTTGGCGATGCGGATCCGGCGACCCACGCGGAAACGCCCATTGGTGCCGCCTGCGATCAGGTTCGCAACGTTACGGGTGCTGTGCAGCGCGGGGTCGCCCATATCCGTCGAAGCGTAGATCAGGCTGCTGTCGAGCACACCGAACTGGTCCAGTCGCATCATCAAGCGCGCAATCTTGCCGTAGCTGTAGCGGTTGAAACGCGCTAGCGGAACCCAGGTGCTCGGATCCCCCGCCTGGGTCCTTCCCGTGCCAATGGCGCTTCCCGAGTAGGTATGAGCCACACTGCCGTGGTTGTCTGCGGGCAGGCCCAACGGGTTGTTGTCGTAGGACAGATCTGCCAGAAACAGCGTGCCAAAGCGCGTGATGTCGCAGGCGATGGCCTGCGCCAGAAGGTCGATGTGAGCGTCCGTGATGGCGTCGAAGTACGGCTCACCGCCGTTCCAACGGCGCAGCTTGTCAAAAGTCATGGGGCGTTCCGGTACCGCACACGTGGCCATCCCCCCGCCGGTTTGGCTCTCGAATTGTTTTTCGAGGTCGCGCAGCGAATCCAGGTGTTGGTCGAGCTTCAACTGCTCCTCGGCTGCGAGCCGGGACCGTAAGCGCTCGACATCGCCTCGCACGAAGTCGATCAAGCTCTGACCGAGGCGGCGCCGTCGCTCGGCTTCGGCCAAGGCTTCTGGATCGTCTCCCACGACCACGCCCGTGAACAAGATGTCGAATGCTTCGACCGGGTCGATGACCTTGCTGAGGGGTTCGCCACCGGGACCACACGAAAGCGAAAGCCCGGCGGTGAGGTCCGGATCGCCTACGCCCAGAGCGATGCTGGTGACACGCGTGTCGCTGCCCAGGCCCCTTTCCACGGCGAGAAACTGATCGAGCGAACTGTTCTGTGGCTTCGTGGCCCCTTCGATTCGACTCCCCGTGAGTATGGTGGCGGCGGAGTCGTGCCCGTTGGCATTCGATAGCAGATCGATCCCTTCGATGGGGAGGATCTTGTCCTTGAAGCTTTTGCCGTACGTCGCCGCATCGTCGAAAGGCTGGAGCGAGCAGTTCTCGTAGCCAATGTCGAAATCGGTTTCCGTGTCACCGTCACGCATCACGAAGTACTCGGCGCTGACCCCGTGTGGATGGTAGACGCCGATGAACTTGAGCGGCAGCTCTTCGCCCGCGGACTGGGCAAAGGAGTCCTCGATGGGACGGCAGAATGGCAGCGCGGCGAGGCCCGCGCCCACTGCCTTGATGAAGGAGCGTCGATGTACGCTCTTCTTGGCCAACAAGAGTCCCGGGTGCGGCATTCGCTTCCGTTGGGTCACAGCGTCCTCCGGTGAGTGAAGATGGGGCTCGAGACGAAGGTAATCAGCGTGTCCAAGACGTCGCCCTGTTGTTCCACCGGCAGGGCCTCGACCTGCTCGACGAACGCATCTTCGGCCGCGTCGATGGTCGAGTCGCTGCGCGCGATGGCCGCACGAAACAGCTGCCGGGCAAAGCAGGAACGTACGCTGGGACTGTTCGCCAAAGCCTCGGCCAGCTCATTGCTATCGTTGTACGAGCCATCGAAATCAGCGCCGATGGCTATGGTGGTGGTCGAATCGACGGGACGTCCATTCTCCATGTCGCGGTAGTCGCCCATGCCGTCGAACTGTTCGAAGGGGTTGCCAAAGGGGTCAATGGCGCTGTGGCACTGGGCGCAGCCAGGATCGGTGCTGTGCGCAGCGAAGCGTTCGCGCGTGGTCAAGCTGGGGTCCGGCACGGGGGGAACGACGTTGATATTGAGGCTGGCGGGCGAGGGGATGTCCAGGCACACAACCTTTC
Source organism: uncultured delta proteobacterium (assembly GCA_963809955.1). Lineage (GTDB taxonomy): Bacteria > Myxococcota_A > Polyangia > Polyangiales > Polyangiaceae > JAICQQ01. The sequence continues at coordinate 669,268 of CAWELQ010000016.1, read as the reverse complement.
TCGCGATGGCCACGCCGCGCAGCACCGGCGAGCTTTCGTGGGCGTGCGCGTGTACCGACAAGAAAGCGCCCTGGTTGAGGATGCCGCGCCGTTTGGGTAGGCTGACGCGGCCGTTGCCCATGCTCTGAGCATCGTACAGGTCGATCAGTCCGCTGTCGGAGGTGACGGTCCAGTCGGCACCCAAGAGATCTCGGACGTTGCCGGACGATTCGTCGAGCACGGCCTGAATGAAGCTCGTGTTCTCGGCGACCATGGCCGGCTTCACGCCTTCGAAGCGCGGGTAGATGTTGCTGTCCTTGGCCGTGGTGTCGATGCGGTCAACGCTCAACCACTCGCGGATCAGGCGTACCAAGCGGGTGTCACTCTCGGACTTGAGCTGCTCGCGCAGGCGCATGAGCTGTGCGACGCGACCTTCTGGCGTAGCCAGCTCACCTGCTGAAGCGGCGTCCAGCAGGGCTTGGTCTGGCGGCCCCGCCGTCAGCAGATACGATAGTGAACTCGCCAACTCCTGCGGGGTCAGCGCGACGGCGCCCTCGGCGTTCGCGACCCCGTTGCCAAGTTCGGTGAGGTAGAGAAACCCGGCGGATTGCAGCACTGCGCGGATGACGAGCTCGATCCCGTCTTCGTAGGTGGCGCCTTCGGCACCGACTCGGTAGACCTCCAGCAAACCAGCGGACTCTGCGGCATCCAGCGAGCGCCGGTAGGCTTTCGCTCCGAAAGATTCGATGAACGAAGAGGCGCAGGCCTCGCCATCGTCCGGCGTGCTGCAAGGAGCCAGATCGGCGAAGTGCGGCCGCGCGTCGGCAGCCAGCGTCTCGGCGGCGGCGAACAGCTGCTTGGCCAACACGGCGTCTATCCGTTGTGCATCGTTCACGGTGAAACCGCTCTGGCGCGAGTCGGGAGCGAAGCCTTCTGCCAGGTGTTCGTCCGTGCCCAACAGCGCATCGACGGTCCTGTCGTATTCGGCATTACTCAGGCGCCGAATGCGCGCGGGAATCAACGCCGTCGGATCGGTGCCCTTGGGTAGGGGCATCGACCCAGTGCCGCCGCTACCGCTTCCACTGCCAGTTGTTCCGGCGGTCGTACCGGAGGCGTTGGCGGAGCCGCCGCTGCCCGTGTTGCCAGCGGATGTTCCGGCGGTAGTACCGCTCCCGCCCGGGTTGCTGCTACCAGTACCGGCCTGATACGAACCTCGCTCCGTGCCCTGCGAAGAGCAGCCGAGCAGTTGCCCCGTCAGTAAGAATGCTCCAACCATCGAAAGAGCAGACGAGTGACCACGCGCGCGTTTCATCAGTATGTCATTTGACCTCAGTGAGCGCTCGGCACAAGCAAAACGGGCACGCAGGCAGTCCGAATTTTGCGCGGGGTTCGATGTAGGGTTCTGACGCACCATGCGTTGTGGAACCCGATTTCCACGGCCTGCGTAAGTTTCCTGCTGGGCGGCTCGAACGTGCGACATTGTCGCTTGGACCCCTATCCATTGGGATTTCACTCGAGTCATGGCTGCGCGCTTTGGCAGCAGGAGCTCTTCGGCACGCAAACGCAGATTTCGCCCGACGCACCCGAATGAGCAGGGGTCCGAGGCTTTGCATGAAGCAAGAATCGGTTGCAGATTTTGTCCGCATGATGTCGAAAGTGCTCGGAGCGAACCCTCGAGAGCGGCAGGGCGATGATGGGCGCACGCACATTGCTCGAAATATTAGCGGTCGATGAGTCGCGCGTGGGGTTGGCGGCCAGCGCCCAATGCGTGGGGGCTCGGAGCCAGCTGAGGGCGCCACAGCAAGGGCGGGGCCGGCGTCGGGGCCGCGGTCGACCGAGCGCTCATCCGTCGCGGCATTTGCGGCCGGACTCGGACACGCGAGGACAGGGTTGTAGTGTTGCTGTATTTTCCTTGCTACAGAATCCCGATTTGGGAAATCGCCAGGACTACATCTCCTGCTAGACTGCGACATGGTGCCTGATGAGCACCTTTGGCCGCCCAGTCGATAAGCGACGCTGTGGTCCGAGCCGTGAGTCCTTCTTCCAACACCCGAGCTTGCGCGCATGTCTTTCGGCTTCCTTCTGATCGCCCAACGTCGAGTCTGGGTCGCGGTGTTGCTCCTGGCGACTTTGGCGGGCGCATGCTCGGCCGAAGACCGGCGCGCCAGCGCCGTCGGACTGGAGGGTGGAACGCCGAGGAAAATAGGTGCTCCTTGCGACGCCGGGCAGTCCCAGGCTTGCAGCATCACGCTGTCGCAAAAGGCTGGTGTTCTGGAGTGCTACCACGGCACTCAGACTTGCGAGGATGGCCGTTGGGGAGCCTGCAGCGAGGGTGTGGTGACGGAGCAGGCGGCGTTGGCTGCTCCACACGGGCTCCAGCAACTGGCCCTCAGCGAGCCGGCGGACTGCGAAAGTAACCCCTGCAATCCGTTCTGTCGCTGGTTCAACGAAGTTCCCAGCACGCCCGTGGGTGGTGGAAACGACTTCGACTGGGATACCGGCAGCCTGTCTGATCTGCCAGGGTCCGTGGTGCAGGCGGGGCTGGACCAGCCGTGTCAGACAGCGCGGGACTGTCAGTTCAACACGCGATGTCAAAATCCGAGCCCGGGCAGTTGTGCGCACAACGTCTGTCAGTCGGGTATTGCGCTGACTAGCGAGTGCAGCGAATGTGCTTCGCTGGTCTACGACGTGGCGGAGCAATACCCGGACGCTTACGGCCAATGCTTCGGCTTGCCCCCAGATCCGACGGCCGAGGACTGCGTGCACGACCCTTGCGCGGTGGGGGGGGCACTCAAGACCAATTGTGACGCCTCCGTTGCTCAGGTGTGCGCAGGTGCTGCATTTGCCTCCTGCTGCCAAAGCGGCTGGACGTCCGCTTGCGTGGACCGATTTCGCGAGCTGTTTCCGAACGCATGCCAGTGTGGTCCGGGAGAGGTACTTCGCGATGGGAACTGCTTGTCCATGAACCCTGCGTATCTCGGGTGGGAGATGGCTCGGGACACCTGCCGCGGACGCGGCGACGGTTGGGATCTGGCGTGGATCGAGGACAGCGCGGAAAATGCGTATGTGTTCGACACCTGGGGTCCGGATGGCGCGAGCTCGACGGACCCGGATGCGCTGTGGATCGGCTTGAACGACCGCGCCGCCGAGGCTTCATGGCAATGGAGTGGCGGCGCCCTGTCGGGCGTCTGGGACCAGGATACTTCCACTCCAAGCCCGGGTATGTACTTGAACTGGTGTGGTCGGCGCAGCTCCGACAGCTCCGACCTGGGCGACTGTGTCGACGCGGTTACTCAGCCGAGCCAGACGAGTGACTGCGCCGGGATCGGCGGGGCAGGCGCCTGGTACGGCCTGGATTGCAACACCGAGCTTCCGTCCCTTTGTAAGGGGCCGCCGCTGCACTCGCAAGGCAGTCAGGCGTCCAGTTGCGCGTCGGCGGGCCAGTACTTCACTGATTGGGAGTTTTTCGCGGCGGGAGCGGAAACCCAGACCCATTCGTTCGGCCAAGGACAATACACTATCACGGTGGTGGCTCGTGGCGACTACGCGGGGGGAGAGTGGCCGGAGATGCAGTTCACGGTGGGCACGGGGTTCAGCGAGACCGTCACGGTGGATGATGCCAACTGGAAGAGTTTCAGTTTCGACGTCGAGGTCGATTCTGCGGACGACTTGGCGATGACGGTCACGTTTCTCAACGACTTCTACGAAAGCGACACGGTCGATAGAAACCTCTATGTGGACAGCATCACGGTTCAATGCGAAGGCCTGGCATCGGCGCCGCCGGCCTGGGGTGACCAGTGTATTGGTATCGCGAAGACTGCATGCGACGTGAGCTGCGATTCCGAGCAGGTCACAGTCGGTGCCTGCGTTCCCTGGCTGCCCGGCGAGACGGATCCGGACTGCCCCGATAAGCCCGATCTCTCACTCGGCGTTCCTTGTACTGGCACGATTCCGGTCTGTAATCACGGTCAGGTAGAGGCTCCGGCCGGTGTGAATGTCGTCTTCTTTCGGAAAAGCGCGGGCCAGTTCGGATTGCCGAATCCAGATCTGGGACTCGACGGGGTCGTCTCTTGCGCAACCAGCGAACCCATTCCGCCAGGGCGCTGCATCTCACTGTCGGAGGAGGACTGCTCGACAAGTGCTGGGCAACAAGCAGGCCTATACGCGACCGGCGATTTGATGGTCAACCCTCCTGGGCAAGGGGCAGTCGAAGAGTGCTCGAATTTGGACAATTGGGCCATCTATGTGGATTCGGTCGAGTGCGGCGCTCCTGCCTGCTTTGGAGGCAGTACCGCCGCGACCAGCGTGCGACGGCCCGTGGACATCGTCTTCGTGATCGACAATTCCGCCAGCATGCAGGAAGAGATCCAGCAGGTTCAGCAAAGAATCAACGAGGACTTCGCCTCCATCATCGAGGCGAGTGGTCTCGATTTCCGAGTGATCATGGTTTCTCGCTACGGAGACGTCACCGAGCCGTTCGGAAGCGGCGGTGGCGGGACCAGCTACCCGATATGTATCGGACCCCCGCTCGGCACGACGGCATGCGCGGACCCGAACAACGAAGTACCGGTGCCCGGCGAGCGGTTTTTCCACTACTCCGCTCGCGTTGGAAGCAACGACGCCCTGTGTCTCTTGTTGGACGGCTTGAGCGCTCCGGACGAGCTAGCTGTGCAGGACCGTCCCGGCTGGCAGGTCCAGGCTCCAGGCGGCTACGGTGCTTGGCTGCGGCCGGAGGCGTTCAAGACTTTCGTGGTCATCACGGACGACGATGTACAGTGCACCACGTCCGGGAATCTTTCCTTCGACGACAGTGAAACCGTCAACGGGGGAGTGTCGGTGGCGAACGACTTCGATGCGGCGCTCAGGACGATTGCTCCCGGCCAGTTCGAGAACGATGCCGGCGAGCGGGACTACATCTGGCACAGCATCATCAACATCGAGGACAACGTCCCGGCTGATCAGCCATGGCCTGCCGATGCAGACATTTCCACGACGCTCTGTACGGGCCCCCCAGGTCCCTTCGTGGGACCGGGAACGGGGTACCAGGCGCTGAGCCGCTTGACCGGGGGACTTCGCTATCCGAGTTGCCGGACCTCGGACTTCGACGCTGTCTTCAATGCGATTGCCCAAAACGTGATCGATGGGTCGGCCTTGTCTTGCACCTTCGAACTCGACGCGACGGGGATCGACCTGGACGCTGCCAGGGTGTCGTACATGCCGAGCAGCGGTGACAAGATGGACCTCACCGAGGTGGCAGAGGAAGGCGACTGCACGGAGGGGGGCTGGTACCTCGAGCCCGGGGAGAGGACGCTGAGTCTGTGTCCGGAGACCTGCGCTGAGGTACAAGGAGACGCTGGGGCGCAAGTGTTCGTCGAGTTCGGCTGTGAGACTGCGACCGAGCCCGTGACGCGCACCGAGATCTACCAGGCGGACTGTGCTCAGGGGTCGATTATCGAGTGGAGGGCGCTCGGTTACGACACCACCGTTACGGATGACGGTAGCGTCCAGTTTCAAGTGCGCACGGCGCCGACTATGGATGAGCTCGACGACGCGTCGTTTGTTCCCGTGAATACTGCCACCAGTCAGGCTCCGGATTGCTTGTACCTGAAACCGATGGAGTGCGTCCCCGAAGACACTGACTGCACGTGCACCGAAGGGGTTGGTGGCGGCGTCGCGCTCAGCGGTGACAAGCTCGACCCAGTGGAGTCGCGCCAAGAGTACCTCGAGCTCCAAATTGCGGTCCTGCCCGGGTCCAGTGGGACGACCTTACCGTCGGTGACGGGTTGGAAAGTCGCGTACTCGTGTCTGCCCGGCGAATAGTGTTGCTGGGGTTTTCTGCCGCCAGCGCATGGGCCTCTGCTCTGGCGTGCTCGGGAGCCCCCAAACCACCGCGAGTGGAAGATGCTGGCACCACGGGCGGCGTCGCCGCAGGCGCCGGAGGCGAGGCTGGAGCAGCGGGCGCGGCCGGTGCCCCCGGAGCTGACGGTGGCAAGATGGGAACGACCGCCAGTGCGAGCGACAGCGGTGGATCGGGCGGCAACGGCCAGCAAGGCGAGTGCGGAGACGGAATCGTCGATACGAACGAAGCGTGTGAGCCTGGTGAAGCGGTATCGAGCAGCTGCGTGCAGCTGGGGTTCGAGCGCGGTGAGCTCGCGTGTGCCAGCGACTGTACCTTCGACACGAGCGACTGCTCCGGGACGGAGGATTGCTTCGATGTTCATGACAACGACGGGGATGGCGCGGTGGACTGCTTCGACGAGGATTGCAATGAGGCGTGTGCCCATTCCTGCGAGTCGGCTCCGAGGCTCGAGGACGGGGGCAGTGTGTCGAGCAGCACCGAAGGCCGAGCCTCTGACCAGCGCGCTTCGTGTGCGGGGCCCGATGCCAGTTCCGAAGTGGCTTTCGAGCTCACTCCCGAGACGACGGGCAAACTGGACCTGACGCTTTCTGCCCCCGGTTCGTCGGCTCTCTCGGTTCGCAGCGTCTGCAAGGAAGTCGATTCAGAACTGGGCTGTGTGACGGTGAACGGACGAGGCCACCTGGGCGTCGAAGCTACGGCCGGCGAATCGCTGTTCGTCGTCGTTCAAGCCGACCCGGCGAGTGCGGGCAAGTTCACGTTGCAGGCGGTTTCCCGCCCGGCCAATCAATGTGGTGACGGCTTTGTCGATGAACTCGAGCAGTGCGACGACGGTGCGACCAGCGCTGGCGACGGTTGCAGCCCAACTTGCCAGGTGGAGGCCACTGAGCAGGAGCCGAACGACACCCGCGAGCAGGCCTCGCCACTCGAGAGCCCCGGGTTCGCCTCGATCGATCCCGCAGGGGATATCGACTACTACCTTTTCAGCCTCGAAGGGGGGCCGCGCGATGTCAGCATCGATGTGATTGGTGTGGGCAGTGGCTTCTGTACCGACCTGCTCATGGACCCCATGGTCGAGTTGCTCGATACCGAGGGAGCGGTCGTCGCCTCCGATGACGACGGGGGTGAAGGCTACTGTCCGAGCTTGGACGTTCGCGATCTGCCGAACGGCGACTACTTCATACGAGTCCAGAGGTCGACGGCTGCTCTCGACGTGGTGCGTTCGACGTTTGGGTACGAACTGGTCGTCGCCTTCCCCTAAGAGCCCCAAGGGCCCTCATCCGACTATGGGGTCACAACCATAGGCCGAGCAAAACGTCATCGACGTCCAAAGGAAGCGCGATTCGAGATTCGGAAAGGGCTCGAGACAATGGGTCTCGCTGTGGACAACGTGTTCGTTATGACGGGATAAAGTCAGTGTGTCCGGTGAGGTGAGGACGTCGCGGCGGGTCGTCAGGTCGGAAACAAATCAGACACCCCAATGTCGACGGAATGCTACGCGTCGGCGCCAACGAAAAGGGGTCGTCCGAGCTTTTCTGACGTGACAGGTTCTGGGATTGGTGCGAGCCTTTGGCCGCGACGACGTTGGTGGATGTGATGATGATTCGCTAACGTTGATTTGTCTGTACGCTGAGTTGTCTGTACACGTTGTCTGTACACGAAGAGCAGTTTCATCGAGGTACAATGAAACGGGTCGAGTCTCATTCAGATATGGCACGGCGTCTGACCAGAGTGCTCTTGGTTGACGACGAACGAATGGTGCTTCGAGCCATGAGGCGTGTCGTGCTTTCGCGCCACCCCGATTGGGATGTCCTGTGCGCGCTGAACGCGGATGAAGCGCTTCGACTATTGGTGGAGTACGACAAGGTGGACGTGATGGTCACCGACCTGAGCATGCCGGGGCTCGACGGTGTGGTGCTGCTCAACATCGTGAAAGAGCGCTATCCCCAGGTGGTTCGCATCGTGCATTCCGCTCACATCGAAGCGTTTGACCCAAAAACGGTGGGTGAACTGTGTTTCGAAGCGCTGGCCAAGCCAGCCTCCGCGGTGGAGCTGGTGGGGACTCTCGAAGTAGCGAGCGGGAACTCGCAGGGGTCGATGGTCGCTGGTTGAGCTTGCGGGTCCCCCAAAGAGACCAAGCCAGCGGGAACAGCGCCTCATCGCGCTCGAGACCCGGCATGGGATTTCCGGGGCGAAACCGGCGAGCTGAAGGGCTAGGCTAGCTCTTGTCATGAACTTTGCCGTACTTGCATCGCACAACGGTACCACCTTACAAGCGCTTCTGGATGCGTGCCATAGCGGCCGGCTCAGCGCGACTCCGCGCTTGGTCATCAGCAACAATAGCAATTCGGAGGCGCTGGCTCGAGCTCGCCGTGCAGGCGTTGAGGCATTGCATTTCAGTTCCAAGACTCACCCGGACCCAGCGGAGCTCGACGAGGCCATCGTGCGGGCCCTGGACGCGCGGGGAACCGATCTCGTGGTGCTCGCGGGATACATGAAGAAGCTGGGGCGCGGAGTCCTGCGAAGGTACGCTGGTCGTATCATCAATACTCACCCGGCTCTGTTGCCGAAGTACGGAGGGCAGGGGATGTACGGCATGGCCGTGCACGAGGCTGTGCTCGCTGCCAAGGAAGCGGAAAGCGGAGTGACGATACACTTGGTCGACGAGGACTACGACACCGGCGCGCCCATCGCGCAGGCCAGCGTCAGAGTGCTCGCCGCTGACGACCCACAATCTCTGGCTGCGCGTGTACAGCTCCGCGAGAAGGAACTCCTCGTCGAGACCTTGGAGGCCCTGGCACGTGGCACCTTGACCCTACCCGAGCGCGCGCGACCCCTAGAGGGCTGACCATTTGCGGATCGCTTCGGCTCGCTCCTGGCCCCGTGAGGGCCCGAGGCTGCGCTCGAAGCGATCGGTTGGTCAGGCCATCCCTCCTCCGCACTCGATCGAGTCTCCAGGCTAGAAGTGAGCTCTGCTCGGCGCCTCAGCAGAGCCCAGCATGGAGCGCAACGCAACAGCACCGATCTGCGCCGCTGCGCAATGTGGCTAGAAGCCGAAATCGATGTTTCCGTCGGAATTGCGCCGAGCGCTCTTCTTGGCGCTGGAGCGCCGAGGAACTCTGGACCTCCGCTGGACGCGCGCCTTTTTCTTGGCTTGTTCAGCTTCCGGAGCGCCTAGCGCTTCGTCCAGTGGCAAGGGGCCCTCTCCCACCTCATTGCCCGGGTCATCGACATTGCCCGGGTCATCGACGTCGGTCGTTTCGGAAGTCTTGGCGGGTTCGTGGTGAAGCGATTCGCTATCGGGCGCAATGCCCGGTCCTCGCCTTGCCGAGGTCCGTTCGGTCAGCGCGGGGTCGGAGCCCGCGCTGGCGCCGAGAAAAGCGTGCACCAGCAGCATTCCGGCAAAGAAGCAGGCGACGACGAACCCGACGCGTAGCGGCCAGCGAGGCTTGTTGCGCGTCCCGCTGATTCGTGGCTGGCGTTGGGGCGGCTCGGCCGGGGGGGGCAGCGGCGCGGGGTTCGACACTGGCGCTGCCTCACCCAGCTCGGCTTCGAACGCGCTCCGGGGGCTCGAGGGTCCACTGGAGTCTAACCAGCCGCTCCGGAGCGAGGCCGCGCAGATGTCTTCCTGAACGCCTCTATCGACCAGCCATAGGGCCAGTCCTTCGCCGAATGCGCGCATGCTGCCCCAGCGTTCTTCTGGCTTCTTGCGTAGAGCAACCTCCAGTATTTGCCAGAGCTCCGAGTCGCCGGCGGCGTAGTCTGTGCAGGGCTCCGGAGACTGGTTGATGATTTCATACAAGAGGGCGTTGTAGTTGTCGGCGTCGAAGGGTAGCTGCCCGGTGATCACCTCGTAGAGCATGACACCGAAGCTCCAGACATCGGTTCTCTGATCCAGATCGTCCTTGCCCATGGCCTGCTCTGGAGACATGTAGGCGGGCGTTCCGACGACGGACCCCTCCCGAGTCAGGCGCTTTTCTTGCGTAATGCGTGTGCTCTGTTCCTGCAGGCTCGCGATTCCGAAGTCGAGCAGCTTTGGCTGCATCCTGCCGTCCTCGGCGGAGGCCAGGATGACATTTTCGGGCTTCACGTCGCGATGCACGACGCCCTTGTCATGGGCGCTCGCAAGAGCATCTGCGATGGGAAGCATCACACGAACTGCCTGAACCGCGGTCATGCGGGCGTCACGGTTCAGAATGTCCGCCAGACTTTCTCCGTGTAGAAGCTCCATGACGATGAACGGATCGCCGCGGCCGGTACGTCCAAAGTCGAACACTCGGACGATTGCCGGGTGATCGAGTCGGGCGGCGGCACGTGCTTCGCGCAGCAGTCGTTCGGCGATTTCATCACGGTCCTGCTGGGCGTTTAGTGCGATCAGTTTGATTGCCACACTCACTTGAAGCACTGTGTTCTGGGCGACCCAGACGGTGCCCATACCCCCTTGTCCCAGGGGGCGTACCAGTTGATACTTCTCGTCTATCAACTCGCCCGGCTGGTACCGGCCGTCCGGTGATTTGATTGCGTTCGGGTGTGCGGAGGATGAGGGCATCGGGAGCGTTGGTGGTACGGTTGCCTCAGCGGCTATTCTGCGGGCCGTACACACTATTGGCAAGCCGGTCACATGGCATAAGTATGCGATACGATGGCAATTGTCCGAGACGCGCGCACAAGGTGCTTTTTGTTAGCACATTCAATGAGGGCGCAAACTGACAGTACGCACCTTGCAATAACCGGACTGATACCAGGTTCTTTGCGCCTTCTTTTCCGAAGCCACTGTGGATGTCGGTGCGTGTGCGATGGCTGCGAACGAGCGCGTTTGTGGTGTAGTAGCGCACATACTACTCCTCGCGCCCACCGAAGCCGTCTGACCGATTGCCCCATTGTCCAGCGTTGCCATGCCGGTTCGGGGCGGTGTTGGCGCACTACTTCGCTCTGGCGAACCAGATTCCTCGTTGGCTGCCCTCTGAAACGCTATATAGCAAACCGGCGCTCGGCCAAGGCAAGCCGTGAAATTCGTTGACGTGGTCGTTGATGCTCACGGAGAGCTGTGAATCGAGCAAGTAAAGCATTAGCTCGCCGTCGGGACCGCCCTTGGCCGACCTGAGGTAGGCGACCGCGTCGGGTGCCTCCAGGAACTGGAGCGTGTTCGGCAGGGCTCCCTTGCCGAGTGCCGTAGTCTTTCCCGCGTCCAGCAGGTATGCGGTGCCTGCTTGCCCGTCGTAGTCACCGACGAAGGCCGAGCGCTGGCGGGTGTTGTCTCTGGCATGGCGCTGCACCGGGACGCGTTGGGCAAGAGGATCCGGCGGGGGCTTCATGTCCTGCGAAAACAGCACCAGGTCTCCGGTTTGGGCTTCGCTGTCGAAATTCGCCAAAACGCCGAGGCTCGACGAAATCGTCACTCCCGGAAGTTGAGCAACGCCATCAGCGAGACGCTCGAGTGACGATAGCTCGGGCACGCCGTCGTCATTGGTCTCGACCGAGAGCAGGCCGAGCTCACCGGCCCCACTCGCGTAGTCCAGCAATAGGACGCTGCCTGTGCCAATATGGGCGCTGTTGGCGATCTCGACGGCTTCTTCGGGCTCCGCGGAGTCCGCAGAGAAGCCTTGCCAGACGAGTGTTCCGCTGTCAGCGGTCGCGTCCGCGTTGGTGACGAACACCGCGGCGCCGTGCCCATCGCCCCAAAACAAGTCGATCTGGTTGGGATCGATCGCGGCTTCGGACAAGTGCGCGACCAGGACCTCGTCGTTGTCCGTTCCCACGAGGCGACTTCGGTATGCCAGCGTGAGCCTGCGCGACTGGCACGGTGAGTAGAAGGCGAATGCTCCCGAGTGGCCAATGTCCGTGACGTTGCAGGCATCTTCGGCGAGCAACTCTGGCTCGCCATCCGTGCCGGTGGCGAGGAAAAGGTTCCCGTTCTCGACGAACGCGACATCGGTCACCCCGGGTTCCTTGAAGCCGCTGAGAAGGGCGAACTCTGCGACGTCCGAACCGTAGGTGCCGAGGACTTCGAAGTCGTCGCCCCGCGCCGTGAGCACGCCCGATTCGACCAGCCACAAGTGCTCGCTGCCCACGCGGCCCGAGCGAACGTTTTCGGCGACCGTGCTGATCTCCGGCTCTACCACGTCGACGAAGTACACGACACCTTGCCCACTCAGCGTGAGGAACCCGGTGGGTTTGCTTCGCGGATAGAGCACCTGGGGGAGTGCGACGTCTTCGAGCGGTGACATGACCTCTCGGCAATCGAAGTCGACGAAGCGCAGGGTGCCACGGCCGTTCTGCTGGGGACCCAGAAAGCCCACGATGGGCTTCAAGTCCACGTCGACCTGGCTCGCCAGTCGCAGGAATCGCGTGGCGGGCCCCACTTGACAGGCGGTTCCACCTTCAAAGGGAATGATCGCCAACTCCGGCTCGTCGCGATCGTCCCTCAGCGCAAGCAGACGCGCGCCGACGGACAACGAAGCGTCGAGCTCCAGCCCAGAATACGAACCCTCGGCTATCTTCCTGCCCGGCTTGTCCACGGAAGACGCGTCTGGGTCCAGTAGCGAGTCCGCCAATCCTCCGACGCTACCCTCGATGTTGCAGGCACAAAGCAGCACCGACAGCGGGGCTAGAGCGACCAAGCGGTGCCGGCACAGTTGGCAAACTGTCCGGTGCTCTACACGAATTCGACGCATGGGCTGTCGAAGTATAGACCAGTTCCGCGGAAGGCGCCGTTGCCGGGGCCGGACGCTGCCAGGTGGCCGGCATGCTGAATCGGGGACTCCCCCGACCGGCTCATTGGATGTTGGGAGGGTTGGTTCCGCAGCACCTGAAACCGAGATCGGCGTTGGCGAAGGTGGGGACGTCCAGCACGAACGAGAAATCACAAGCCGTGGCTGGACCATACGAGGTGTAGTTGCCACCGCGAACGCGATAGTACGTGCTGCCGCCGGAGTTCACCTGGGTGCGGGTCCACTCCGACACATTTCCGCTCATGTCGTAGATCTCGCCCTCAGCCGAATCCGCGTAGCATTGCGCGCCGCTGCCAGTGGCCCAGGCCGTGGCCGTGGACGCATTGCGTGGGTGCTCGACGTCGTTGCAGATGCCCGCCGAGTAGGTGCTGGAGTTATTGGCGAAAGACCATACCGTGCCGCTGGCGCCAGCTTCGCACGCGCGCTCCCACTGCGTTTGGGTGCAAAGTTGCATCCCGGCAGCCGCGCAGGCGGCTGCAGCTTCTGCCTGGTTCACCGACGTCCAGGGCAACACGCCGCCCTTGGAGCAGCTGCGAGCGTCGGCCACGCCGGAATCGTCCGCGACCGAGTCGGGACGGGAGGCCTCGTACTTGTAGATGTAGAAGTCTTGCGAACCGTTCTCGATGAAGACGACTTCGTCCTTCACGCCGGAAAACGCGTTGCCGGCAGCGGGCGTGGTTTCGTCGATCTGCCCGTCACAATTGTTGTCGAGGCCGTCGCAGATCTCGTCCTTTGCGTTCGAGGTGATGGCTTGCGCTGGACACACGGTCCCCTGGCCGTCCGCAGCGCACTGCACCAGGTCGACGTCTTGGCATTCGCCGATGCCGTCGAAGCACTGCGCGATGCAGAAACCGCCGCTGCACGCATAGCCGATGTCACACTGGTCGTCCGAGGTGCAACGACAGCGACCCTGGTTGCAAGTGCTGACGCACTGCGAATTGTTCGCGCAGAATTGATAGCGCCCCATTCCTTCATCGCGGTAGCCGTCGCAATTGTTGTCGAAGTTGTCACATGCCTGCTCGGGTCCCGGCCAGACCGTGGTGGGATCGACCTCGATGCGCGCGTCGACATCCTGATAATTGCAGCGCCACTCGCCCGTGCCGGCGTCGGGATCGCTGTTACACACCCACTTGGACCCCGCGCATGGGCCTTTCTGCAAACAGGGCGTGGTCGGCGGCTCCATGCCTCCCGCCTCGTCAATCTGGCCGTCGCAGTCGTTGTCGACGCCATCGCAGACTTCCTCGTTCACCGTTTCCGGGCATTCGTACTCACAACCCGGTTTGGTCGGGTCGAGGTCGTTGTAGCCAGTCCGGCAGGTATCCACGACGCACTCACCGGCGACGCAGGCGGCATAAGCGTTCGGTACATTGCACACATTGCCGCAGGCGCCGCAGTTGTTCGGATCGGTCATCAAATCGAAGTCTTCGTTCGACTGGCCGTCGCAATCTTCGTCGACGCCGTCGGCGTCGCAAACCTCGAGGGTCGGGGTGGGCGCGCCCGCTTTGGGAACGCACACCAGCTGATTGCCCGAACAGACGTAGACCCCGCGATCGGCGCACTTGCCTACGCACTTGCCCTGGGGATGCCATGGGCAAAGCGACGGATCGTCGCAGGGCATGCCCGCGTTCGGCGTTTCTTCGTCGACCTGACCGTCGCAGTCGTTATCGCGTCCGTCGCAGATTTCTTCGCCGTTGTTGGACTCGACGCACTGTTTCTCGCAGCCGTTCGATTGCTGTCCATCGAAATTGAAGAAGTTGTCGTCGCACTTCTCGATCCGACACGTGTAGCGGCCGTTGACCTCCTGGCACGCGGACGTGGCATTGGGCAGCGCACATTCGTTGCCACAGGCACCGCAATTGTCGTTGCTGGTCAGGTCGAAGCCATCGTCTATGATGCCGTTGCAGTCGTTGTCGACGTTGTCACAGATTTCGACGCCGTCGTTGGACTTGTTGCAGGCGAACTCGCAGCCGTCTGCCGGGTCGTGGTTGCGGTCTTGTCGTCCCTCGGCGCACTCTTTGATCACGCACACGCCGCTCACACAGTCCGGGAAGGCGCCGCTGATGTTGCAGACGTGTCCGCACGCACCGCAGTTCAATGGATCGGAGTCCAGCTCGGCATCGCAACCTTCCTCTCCGCCCTGGCCCCCCAGGTTGGTCTGACCTCCTTCGCCCCCCACGCCCTGGGTTCCCCCAAGGCTGAGGCTGCCCGTGGTCGTCACGCCGTTCGACTGGTTGGTGGACGCTTCGCCGGCAGCGCCAAATCCGCCGTCGTCGCACACGAAGCAGTAGGCCTCCGTGGTGCAGCTGGACACTCCGATTGCGAAGGCCCCCCCCAACAGTGCGAGCCAACCGATGCGATGCATGATTCTTTCCACTTGACTTCGTTCCTTCATCAAAGCGCGACCCTACGTCGAGGCGACCGGCGTCGGCGGACTACCCCACCAGCCGTGACCAATCCCAGAAGCAGTACGAGCTCGCCGGGTGGCCGGTGGTCGGACATGCGGCAGGCGCACCCGCCACCCCCACTGGCCAGTCCGTAGACCTTGTACGAATCGTCCCCACCGTCGGCCGCGCCGGAGGTGATCGACTGGGTTCCGCCCACCGATGTGAGCGCACTGCTCGAGCTGCCTCCCGTGCCTCCGACGTCCATCGCGCCAGCTTCTCCTCCGGTGCCGCTAGACGCCTCGCCCCCGGTCCCGCCGGTACCGCCGCTCGAAGTGTTCGAACTCGTCGAGCCGTTCGAACTCGACGACGTGACCTCGGCTTCGTCTTCTGGGACGCAGTAGCGGCCAACGCAGACTTCGCCCAAGGGGCAGGGGAACTCACCGCTGCGACACGGGAAGCGACAGGCTCCGTCGATGCATTTGCCTTCGCCCTCGCAAGTATCTTCG
The DNA here is from genome assembly GCA_963809955.1 of uncultured delta proteobacterium. Classification (GTDB taxonomy): domain Bacteria; phylum Myxococcota_A; class Polyangia; order Polyangiales; family Polyangiaceae; genus JAICQQ01. Next base: position 653,811 of record CAWELQ010000016.1, on the reverse strand, counting down.
TCGACCACTCCGTCGCAATCGTCGTCCTTGCCGTTGCAAATTTCGGTACCCGGCTGCTTGTCGCCCACACAGGTGACCACCCCGTAGACGCACTGGTACTTGCCTGCACTGCAGTCGCCCAGCTGCATCCCCTCGGGGGGCAAGTTGCAGTCCTCGCCGAGTTTGCCAGTCGGGTCGTTGTCGACGATATCGGGCAGCTCGTCGATGGCGCCGTCACAATCGTTGTCCTTCTGGTCGCAGATCTCCGGCGTGCCTCCGCTGTTGGCCACGCAGACGATGGCCCCGCCAATGGGTTGTCCGTTGTCGTCGGTTTCGACAACGCACTCGAGGGCGCCGCCACATTCGCCGTTTTCGGGTTCACAGGAATCCCCGACTCCGGGTAGATCTTCGTCGATTTCGCCATCACAGTCGTTGTCGAGCCCGTCGCAGATCTCGTCGGACGGTCCCACGCCGCCCACGCAGGAAACCTGGTTGCCTGCGCAGGTCCACGCACCGAAGGTGCACAGCCCGGTGCCGCACTTGTCGTCGAAATTGTCCTGACAGCATGCATCCCCCGTCACCGGCTCCGGGGGGTGGCAGATGTTGTCGCCGCCGCAGGCGAAGTCGTCCGCACAATTACCCGAATCGCAGCGGCAAGCGTTGTTGACGCAGTTGGCCGTGCCGAGGCAGTCGCTGTCGTCATTGCAGGTTTGCACGCCCGCGGGGACTCCCTCGTCCGTGTCGTCGTCACAGTCGTTGTCGAGCCCATCGCAGATCTCGAGCGTGGGAGTGACCTCACCGACGCAGCTCCCCCAACAGCTGGCGCCGCTGCACGGGACGCCCGGTTGCCCGTTCGTGGCCACGCAGGCCTGCGTCCCTCCATGGCAAACGCCGACGTCTTCAGTCCCGTTCGGGCCCGTGTAGCAAGCTTGCGTCTGACCGTCGACCTTGCCGTTGCAGTCGTCGTCGAGCCCGTTGCATACCTCGGTCGCGCCTTCGCCTTCGCCTTCGCAGACCGGCGCGCCATCGACACAGTTGATGGTGCCGGAGGTGCAGACACCCTCGTCCGTGCCGCAGGGGGCACCGACACCCACCAGGTCACCATCCTCGCCGTCCACCAGGCCGTCGCAGTCGTCATCGACGCCATTGCAGACCTCCGGGCGGGGGATGCACTGGGGACAGCCCATCGGGAAGTCTTCGTCGATGAGCCCGTCGCAGTCGTCATCGACGCGGTTGCACACCTCGGTGCCAGGCGGTAGTGGCGAGAGCGGGGTGCAGTTCAGGTTCCCATCGTCGACGCAGCATTGACCGCCCGTCGAACCGCACTTGCGGATGCCCGAGTTGCGGCAGATCCCCTGACCCACCGTGCAGGCCGGACGACAGAAGTTGTCTGCAGCACAGGTGTAGCCCGAGGCGCATTGGCTATCGGCGGTGCACCCACAGCGACCCGCGTCGCAGTTGCTGCTCCCACAGTCGCCGCTGCTGGCGCATTCCTGGTAAACATTCAAGCCCTCGTCGATACGGCCGTTGCAGTTGTCGTCTTGAGCGTTGCAGACCTCGAACTTGACGGTTTCTGCGACGATATCGGCGAAAGCGGTTTCGATCTCTTCCTGGTTGGCAGCGATGGGCGCCGTGGTGCGGCCGGAACCACCGTTGCTCATCATTTCGTCGAGCACGTTGGTATCCAGACCGCCCGTGTTCCCCATGCCCATCGTGTAGACCGTAATGGGATTGACCGGACTGACGTTTCGTAGAGCGGCTACGGCATCCGGAGGATCATCTGTTGCGATCAGCGGCGCAAGTGTCGGTCCCGTCTGTCATGGCGACGAGCACGTACGGGCGGCAGTCGAACTTTGCGTCGTAGAGCTGGTGCCCCGTATTGTTGGTGTCCCACGCGTCGTAGGCAGGTTGGTACCAGTCGGTGCGTGCGGTATCGATCGAGTAGGCGAGCGGCGTATAACCATCTGCTCGGAGCTCCGGGTTGCGAGGAGGGCCATTGGGCGTGCCTGTTGATGAGCAGAAGTCCTCGACGAAGTCGACCCAGTTGCGCACGAGCGGTGCAGAGCCTGGTCCAGGCTCGACCAAGACGCGGCCGCCAGCGCCCACGGAAGCAGCGCATTGCGTGGGAGACTGGCCGGCATAGGTGATGGCGTTGTTCATGGTCACCATGCAGACGTTTCCCACGCAGTCGTTGTCGTTGTCGTCGATCGACGGGAAAAAGCCTCCCAGACCGTCACATTGGTTGTTTCCATTACACGTGCAGGCAGCGTTGCCGTTGCCGTCCACATTCGAACTGCAGGTGCCAGAGTCACAGCCTCCGGGGTCGATGACACAGCCGTCTGGACGCACGATAGTGGGGCCGTTGTACGCGTTCTGTCCTTCCACGCATCGGCCTCCCACAGACGATCCCGTGGCGGTGGGACAGCAGTAGGCAGCGTTTCCGGTACACCAAGTATCGTGTTCCCGATAGCGCATCAGACCAAAGTCAATCAGACCTGAGTTCGCATTGAACACGTTCCACAACGCACGCTTGGCGCCCAGCATGCGGCTAGGATTGGTGTCAGGGTTGCTCGCCGGAAACAGATTCAAACCGGGAGTGCTGCCGCCGAGCGTACAAGCCACGTTGGCGCTACAAGAAAAGCCCGTTCCGATTCCATTGTCGCAGAATACGGCGGTGCCATCGCTGTCGCCTGATTGGCTAGACTCGTCGTTGAAGGAACGGATCATCGACCCAGACGTGTCCACCAGTACCATCATGCGGGCCTTGATGATTTCCGGAGGGAGAACCGCCAACGCGATGGGCGGTGCCTCGACTTCGAACTGGACCACCGCTGGGAACACCACCGTTTGGTGCTCGATCAACAGCGAGGCGAGGCCGTCGGAGCCCAAGGTGACCGGGGCGTGCTCGACGACCCCATCGGCTCCGATGATCGAGGCCTCGCGGATCGTGAGCCTGAGGTGGCCGTCCGAATCCACCAGAGCGGTCTCGTTGCGACTCGATTCCACTTGGCGCAGGCCCTCGGCGATTTCGAGCTTCCAACGGAAATCAGCGGGCGACCGGTCACTCTGTAGCAGCAGCGTCGTGAGCAGTCGGTCGTGGTTGGGTGTCAGAATGAGATCGGTCCCCGTGAATGCTTGCGGGTACACGATGCGCCCATCCTGCTGAACCTGCCCTTCGACGTCTCGCGCGCGCAGTGGCGTCAACGCCAACGCTTGTTCCGGATTTTCAATCGGATAGAGCCGAGCACGGCTCCGAGCGCTCGCGCCGAGCTCGAGGCCGATCGCCAGGCTTGGACTGCCTTCCTTGAGCTTTGGAAGCACTTTGTCGCCATGTTTGCGCAGTTGCACTTCGGGTTCGGGTAGAAATCGTTCGAGCAGCGTTGGGTTGTGCGCGGCAAGCTCCGAAACCATTTCCAGCGCAGGCCTGGTGGGCACGGGAGTGGACAACGTTGCCGACTCGCTTCCCGTCGGGTTCAACCTGGCTTCGTCGGTACCGGTCCCACCGAGTGGCTCGCCCTCGCCGCCACCGCAAGAGGTGATCAGTGCAGCGCCCAGCAGGCAGAACGTCGCGGCCCCACCGAGCTTTCTAGATACTAAGAGACGACCTGTCATTTTGCTTTGTGCTCCCTCGCGGCCTGCCCGGCGTCGGCGGGCCACGGATGCAGCTATAGATGTGCGACGCATGCTACAATGAAAGGCTCGCGTCGGGGGCATTTCCAGGGGTTCTCCTTGGCTTTTTTGGTCCCGAGCCTGTGCGTCGAAGACGAGCGACGCATTTTGTGCCGGAGCTGCAAGCGTACCTCTGGCGACATTCGAGCATTCATGGCCCTGCTCTTCGGGGTACCTACCCCGGCCAGCTGCGAAGCTTCGGCACTTTCGCCGTGGGGTGTCAGAACGTCCCGTTGAACCACGAGACCCCCAGGCTTGCTGACGTTGCGGAGCCTCCCGCCAGGGAATTCTGCTGTGGTTGAATCGTGGAGGGGGAAAACCCTTGCGTTTGGCCCGCACCGCCAGAGGATGGAGCCCCACCAGGGGCAGAGGGCCAATCCCGTTCGGCATTGCCCGCATCCGGCCGGCCACCACATAAAGCTCACACCAAGTCGCTCTGCCCCCGACACAAAGCAAGCTAAAAGGCAGCTAATGATTGAAAATGGTTCGCGCGGTATGCGACCCTCACCGCCTGATAGGCTCTAATCTCGGATGCTGAAATAGACGTTCTGCTCGAAAGTCCGCGCACTCACGATGAAACAACCCATGCGTTCGGTCCCGCTCACGGTTCACGCCCTAGCCCGTTCTCCCATCCATCGTGGCACGAGCCGGTTGGCAGGCGCCGCCACCCTGGCCGCTCTCTGGGCAACTCCCACCCTGGCGTCCGCGCAGGATCGCGCGATTGGCGACGAATTCAGCGTCCAACGCTTCCATCCTGCCCCCGGTCCGCGCAACTTCATCAACACGAGCGGTGCGCGCCAAGATGGAGAGATGGCGTTCAGCGCCGGCCTGCTGGCTCACTACGCTTACAAGCCCTTCGTGGTGGTGAGCTGTGAGAGCAAAGACAACTGCGACGAGGGTGAAGCGGGCCGTGAGGACATTCCAGTCGTCGAGAACCTGGTGACCGCCGACTTGCTCGGCTCGCTCACCCCAATCCCCCGCCTCCAGATCGGCCTTCGGGTGCCCATCTCTTACTCGAAAGGCCAGGGGATCACCGACCAGGGCAGCGCCGACTTCGAAGGGGGGGGCATCAAGGCGACGGGGCTTGGCGACGTCGAGCTCGAGGGCAAGTACCGTTTCTATGGAGAGGTGGACGACGAGTTCGTACTGGGCGGCGCCGTGTTTGGCACCGGACCCCTGGGAACGACCACGGCCGAAGGGGCGTATATCGGAAGCAGTACCGTCACCGGAGGCTTGCGTGCGATTGCCGATGGGCGTAGCGGTCCTCTGGCTTACGCGCTCAACCTGGGGGGGCAGTTCGGCGGAACGGGTCGCGTGGGGTCCACCAAAGTCGGGTCGGAGTTCCAGTACGGTGTGGGCGGTTCCTTTGCGGTCAGTCCCGTCTTTCAGGTCCTGGTCGAAGGGCTGGGTACCACGCGCTTCACAGCGGATCGCGGGGAAAATACCCTGGAGGGGCTGCTGGGCATCCGAGCTTTGCCGCTGGGGTCGTCCATCGCTATTTCGGCGGGTGCGGGTACGGGCCTCATCGAAGGCGTTGGCGTTCCGAAAATCCGCGCTTTCATCGGTGTGATGTATGTGAACGAGACCACCGATCGTGACAACGACGGCCTCAAGGACGACGTGGATCAGTGCCCGACCGATCCAGAGGACATCGATGGATACGAGGACGACGATGGCTGCCCCGACCGTGACAATGATCTGGACACGATCAACGACGACGTGGACAAGTGTCCGGACCAGGCGGAGGATGCCGATGGTTTCGAGGACCTGGATGGTTGCCCCGAGCCGGACAATGACAAGGACGGCATCCGCGACGAGAGCGATGTGTGTCCGCTCGAACCCGAGACGAAGAACGGCTACAAGGACGAGGATGGCTGTCCCGACGTTCCGGATACGGACAATGACGGCGTTCCGGATCCCGACGACAAGTGCCCCAACGACGCTGAAGACACCGACGGCTTCGAGGACACGGACGGCTGTCCCGACCCGGATAACGATGCCGACGGCGTTCCCGACAATCGCGACGAGTGCATCGACGAGCCGGAGACCATGAACGGCTTCGAGGACGCCGACGGCTGTCCCGACGAGGCACCGAACAAGTAAGCATTCGGCGCTGATCGGTTCTGGCGGCGTCGCCTGGAGCCTGCTCTCGGGTCTCGATGCCCCGAGGAGCAGGGCTGGCTTCCGCTCGTTTCAGGATCGCGAACGCGGCGCTCGACAGCCGTGTGTCGACGCGAACCGCTCCCCCGGAGCGATCTATCTACTACTTCGCAGCGACGTCGAAAGAAACCACGCTGCTCAGTGATCCGCCCTGGTAGGGCGAGGTACTGGCGCTCTTGAACGCGGCTTCGACGCAGTTCTTCACGCCGCTACCGGCGAATCGAGCGCTCGTGACGGTGGCATTCAAGACGCCGCCCGCCGGGTTCAAGATGATCCGGACAGAGCCGGGCCCGCTGGGCTCGCCTTCGCGCCCGCACTTGCGCGCCCGTACGCTTGCCGCAGCCAACGACGCCCGAAGCTGAGCCGGGTCCAAGGTCGCTCTGGGTTCTGGAGGCTTCTCGACGACTTCTTCGCTGTCCGTGACATCGGAGTTTGCTGCCCGCGCGGGCTTTTCGGCCGCAGCGCGCACCGGTGTGCGAGTCGTGGTGGATGGCGGCGCCGACGTCGCGTCAGGAGTCCTCGCTTCCCGGGAGACGCCGGCTTGCACGTCCGAGACCGGGCGCGCTTCGGTGGGTTGCCGAGGCGGAACGTGAGAGTCCGACTCGGCCGCCCTGGCTGCCTCGCCCTCGCCCTCGGCTTCAGACCGGGTGGATTGGTCCGCTTCGGCACGCGCTTCGTTCGAGTCGGAAGGAGCCAGAGCCGGACTCTGGTCAACGCCTTCGCTGGTGATCGCTTGGACGGTGTCGGGAGTGCGAGGTGGCGGGGCGACTTCCGAGTGCGCGGCAGCGCTCCGGCCGTCTTGCGATTCCAACTGGCCGCTGCGCCACAGGACGCCGATCAGCGCGGCGGCCGCCAGCCCCGCGGCTGCCAGCAGGCCGCTTCTCGAACGCTGCTCGGCCGAGGGAGGCGGTTGGCTGCGCGCGGTGGGCGCCGTGGAGTCCGATGTGGCGAGGCGGCGTTCGCCCCTGGGAGGCTCTGCGTCCTCCCGAACTCGGGGCGCCGCGGGTCTGGACGACGGGCTCGGGGCCGTACCGCTTCTGAGCGAGCTCTTCGACGAGACGCGGGTCAGAGGAACCGGGGCCGAGTCTGCTGCCGCCGCGTGCGTCTCGGCGGGCACCCGAGCTTCGCCTCCGCTGAAAGCGCTCTGGTCACCCAGCTCGAATTCTGCCGACGCCGGGATCACGGATTCCGCCTCGTCCTCCGCCCAGCCCGCGTCGATCGAGTCGGTGGCTGGTTGGTGACTGCTCGAAACCGGGGGCTCGCCAGGCGTCTCAGAACTCTCGAGCATGCGACGACGTGCCGAGGGGGGAGGCTGCCATTCTTCCGGGTAGTACACGATGACTTCCGGATCGTCGCCGGGCAGGGTGACCCGCTTGCTGTGTGGGGTGACTTCCCAACCCGGTCGGATGCGGTCGGCAATGCGATCGAGATTGTTGGCCAGCGTATCGAAGGCTTCGTGGAGAGCAGCGGGGGCTTGACCGGCTCCCGCGCCGCTGCCGTTCGTCGGAGCGCCACCGACTGGCAGCTCTCCCGAATTCGTCGGCTCTGGGGCTTCAGCCACCAGGAGCGGCCGAGGGCGCGGGGGAACGGTGACGGCCCGCGGTGCGTGCCCGACCTGGGCCTGGTGAGCTCGTGCGCTGGCCTGTGCGGGCGATCGGGTGCTTCGTGCCGTGGACGAGCGCTCGGCGCTCGAGAGCTGGGCACCGGCATGCACACTTGGGGGCCCACTGGTGTCGTGGGCGCGCGGCGCGCGAGCGCTCGGCGTAGGCCGGTCGACAGCGCCCGCCAGGTCGCTGCTGGTAGAGGCTGCCTGGTGCCCAGGGCCCCTGCGCAAGTTGATGCGCCCGATGGTCCGACCCGAATCGGGTTTGCCCGTCTCCACACCACTTCCGTTGCCTGGCGGCTGTTGGACGATCATCTGGGGGGTGGACATCGTGGACGTGCTTGGCCCGCCTTGCGCTGGATTGTCCCGCCTGACCTCGCTCGGCGGCGCGGCACGTTCATTTTCCGCGATCGGTTCAGAATGCCGCAATGCTGCCTCGGGGCCGTGCGTGTTCGAATCCGCCGCTTCCGCCGCCGAGAGCTGCTCGAATTTCAAGTGCCGGCCATCGAAAATCAGCACCCGACCGCAGCGACACGTCGCCTGACGACGACGCCCAGCCACCTTGTGATCGGCGACGGCGTAGCGCCGTCCGCACTCTGAGCAAGAGACCTCCACGTTTTCGCCGAATGCCACAGACGCGTCTCTCCGGCAATCCCAATCGAAGAGGGCACTTCCCGGGCGCCCTGCTCAGCGGCTGTGCTGTGTCCGAAAAGTCTTGCGTTTTCGCTGCTGAGCCGCCGTTGCAGTGCGGGTTGTGTCAGAAGAACGCCAACCCGGGGGTTGCTTTCTCGGCACGAGTTGAGACGCCGCTTCGCCAATGAGGTCACTTCGCCCCATTTTCCTCAGAGCGGATCTGAGGAGCGGCCAGTTGTCGGGATCGTGATAGCGCAGGAAAGCCTTGTGTAGACGGCGGTTCCGAGGACTAGAGGCGACTTGCACCGGATCCTTGGATGCGCCTCCGAGCGGGTTTTTCCCCGTGTGATACATCGCGGTGGCGCTGGCCATCGGGGAAGGCAAAAAGGCCTGGACCTGATCGGCCTTGAATCCCCGTTCCTTGAGCCACAGCGCCAGCTCGAGCATGTCCTCGTCGGTCGTCCCGGGGTGCGCCGCGATGAAATACGGGATCAGATACTGCTTCTTGCCTGCTTCTCGGGAGAACCGCTCGAAGAGCCGTTTGAAGCGTTCATAGCTGCCCACGCCAGGCTTCATCATGTGTCGAAGAGGCCGTTCCGAGACGTGTTCGGGGGCGATCTTGAGATAGCCTCCCACGTGGTGCGTCACTAGCTCACGGACGTAGCCCGGGCTCTCCACGGCGAGGTCGTAACGCACGCCGGAGGCAATCATTACCTTCTTGACGCCACGAACCTCGCGCGCGCGTCGATACAGCGAGATCAGAGGAGCATGGTCGGTGTTCAGGTTGCTGCAAATGCCGGGGTACACGCAGGACAGCCGGCGACACTTCGCCTCTACATCACGAGACTTGCAGGCCAGGCGGTACATGTTGGCGGTGGGGCCGCCCAGATCCGAAATCACCCCCGTGAAGCCCGGTGTCTGATCCCGGATGGCTTCGATTTCCCTGAGAATGGAAGCTTCGGAGCGGTTCTGGATGATGCGGCCCTCGTGCTCGGTGATCGAACAGAAGGTACAGCCGCCGAAGCATCCGCGCTGTATCGTGACCGAGAAGCGTATCATCTGATAGGCGGGAATCGACTGCGCGCCGTACCACGGGTGAGGTACCCGCGAGTAGGGCAGTTCGTAGATGGCGTCCATCTCGTTGCTGCTGAGCGGCAGCGGCGGTGGGTTCAGCCAAATCTCGAAGTCGCCATTCCGCTGCACCAGGGCGCGCGCGTTGCCGGGGTTCGATTCGAGATGAATCACCCGCGAAGCGTGGGCGTAGAGCGCCTTGTCGCGGCTGACGTCGGCATGGGACGGGAGCCGTACGGCGACGCGGTCTCGGGCAATTCGCGCTGGCCTGGCACGAAGAGTCACGAGGGGAGCGGGGGGCGTTGCCGCGTTCTTGCTGGGCGCCGCTTCTTGGTAGGGAGAGGGGAGCGCGTCGATAGGGCCCGGCGAGTCGAGCCTGACTGAGTCGACCTCGACGAAGCCCGGCGGAATGCCGTTCGAGCGCAATGCGGTGCCGCGGATCTGCCGCATCTCGCGCAGCGCCTCGCCCCGCGCCAGACGGTGCGCGATCTCCACGATAGCGCGCTCTCCATTGCCGAAAACCAACAGGTCGACGCCTGCGTCGGCCAGGATCGAACGACGCACCTTGTCGGACCAATAGTCGTAGTGGGCGACCCTGCGTAGGCTTGCTTCGATGCCGCCGAGAACTATGGGGACGTCTGGATAGGCCTCGCGGCAGCGTTGAGAGTAGACGATGCAGGCGCGGTCCGGCCGCTGCCCGGCCTTTCCCCCCGGCGTGTAGGCGTCATCGCTGCGCGGCTTCTTGTCGCTGGTGTAGTGGTTGACCAGAGAGTCCATGTTCCCAGCGGTGATGCCGAACATGAGACTTGGCGCGCCCAGTGCTTCGAAGGCGTCCGTATTTCGCCAGTTGGGCTGGGAGATGATGCCGACACGATAACCCTGGGCTTCGAGCAACCGCCCGATCAACGCCGCTCCGAAGCTCGGATGGTCGACGTAGGCGTCTCCGGTCACCAGGATGATGTCGCAGCATTCCCAACCGAGCGCTTGCATCTCGCTGCGCGACATCGGCAGCACTGGAGCGGTTCCAAACTGGTGTGCCCAGAATTTCGGATAGCCGAACAGCGGGCGGGCCCCTGCCCTGGGCGGAGTCATGCGTCCTTTTCCGGGCAATGCTCGACCCGGGTGCTGGGAACCAAGGCGGCGTGCATGCCCGCGTGCTTGGCTGCCTCGACGCCCAGGAGCGAGTCCTCGATCACCAGGCAGCGCTCGGGGGGCACGGCCATGCGCTCGGCTGCCAGCAGGAACATGTCCGGGGCTGGTTTGCCGTGCACCACGTCGGACGGCGTGACGATCACGTCGAAGCAGCTGCGAACCCCTATCAGTTCGAGGGTGCGGATGACGTGCTGGTAGGTGCTGCCCGACGCGACGCTGGCCCGGTGCTGGCGGCATACCAGGCGGGCCAGCTCGACCACTTCCGGAATGGGCAGCACCATGTCGAGCTCGCTCTCGAAGAAGCGGCGCTGCGAGGCTGCGACCTCAGCGGGTTCGAGGTTGGTGGAAAACTGCGCATTGAGCTCCTCGACCGTTCGCTCCAGGCTCATACCGGCGCGACTCAAGAAGAGCTCCCAGTGGAAGTCGAAAGCGACGCCGGATTCCCGCAAGGCGTGTAGCCATGCCCTGTAGTGCAGTGGCATGGTGTCGGCCAGTGTTCCATCGCAGTCGAAGATGAAACCGTCGTAGCGCGCAGGCGTGAGGCTCAGCGCCTCGAATGGGATGTAGGGGAGCGGTTCGGTCAAGCTGCCGACGGTCTAGCAGAAGTTGTCCGCGAGCCAAGCGGCCGAAAGGCGGGGTCGGGCGGGAGCGGCGCTTGTCGGGTGAAACGTCGGCGTTCCCGCAGCGAGCGCTCAGCCTTTTCGCATCAGGTCGGTGGCGGTCCGCTTTTCGATGTTGCTGAAAGCCTCGATGACCCGTGTGACCATATCGAACTGGCGAGCGGAGGAGATCATGCCGCTCATCGATTTCATCGGATTGGAGTTGGACAGCTCCAGGGACTCGACGGCCAGCGGCGCGTCGCTCGCGATGGCAGGGCCCGTGGCGGCGCTGGCTCTGAGCAAGGTATCGCCTTCCTTTTGCAATGCCCCGGGATTCTGGAACGAGACAATCATGAGCTTCGCCGGCGTTTCGATGCCGCCGAGCGGGTCGGTTTGCACCATCACCCGCCCATCCGCCGAGAACGTTGCGGAGCGAGCGTCGGGTGACAAAACGATGGGGCGTCGGTTTTCCCCGAGGTATGGCAGGCCTTCGGGAGTGACCAGTGTACCGTCCGTGGCTACCTGAACCGAGCCCGCCCGGGTATAGCGGACGCCCTCCGGCGTCTGCACGGCGAAGAAGCTCTTCTCGTCGGTCAGGGCGACGTCGAGCTTGTTGCCGGTGTTGACTATCTCGCCGAGCTTCAGACTGGGTTCGACGGTGCGAGTCACCGCGAAGCGCTGCGATGTGGTGCCGTTCGAGCGATCCATCGCCTGAACCAGGGTGCGCCGAAATACGGCGACATCCGCGCGATAGCCGGGAGTATTCGCGTTTGCTATGTTATTCGCAGAGATGTCGAGCGCCGACGTTTGCGCGACGGCGCCAGACGCGGCTGCCCAGATGCCTGTAGCCAATTCGATTACTCCTCGCGCCCAATGCGCGCTCCAGGGTTCGTTGGCTCCCTTGGAAGAGTCGTGCCAAGAGATGGGTCGGCTGCCTCGAACGGGCGGGTTGGCCAAAAGAGCGTTCCAGTCTTGCCGCTCCGGGGAAACGGATGCCCGAGTCCGACATGCGACACGCGGGCAAATGGTCACGAGTCTTGACGATTGGGCGCCAGATATTTGGCACCTTAGGCTGGGCTTTCCACGGTCGTTGCTAGCGATAAGACGTGAATTCGTTCTTTCGCAATGCGCTCCGACCCAGTGAGGATTGCCAGGTTCGACCCGAGGACTTGGACAACTTGGAGATTGTTCACGAACTCTTGAGCGCGTTGAATGACAAACACGTTGGTAATTTCAAGATCGAGCGCTTCATCGAGGACATCGGGGTGCTCAAGGCGCGCGTCATGCGTCGAGCCCAAAGGCGTTCACCCCGCAAGCCGGTCAATGACCTGACGCAGGCCTTGAGTATCATCGGCAACCGTGGTCTCGAGACGGAACTGTTCGGAGTCTTGGAAGATCTCACCTGCTTGAAAGCGGAGCTCGAGGCCCAGTCCGAACCCTGAGCGAGTGGCGCGCTTCTTGCTCGACGGGTCACCGAACCCCCGTCGGCTCCCATGAACGCTTCGCCTCCGATCACGTCTACTCAAGCGGCTGCTCACCAGGTCGAGCGTGCCGAACCTCGTGTGAGTGTCGACCGAGCCAAGTTCGAGTCACTCATCGATAGCAGAATGGCCGCTCCTCGTACGGCACGGGTAGCTGCTGCACGCACGCCGATTTCTGGAGCCGAGGCCGCGGAAGCGTTGCGACAGGCCTGGGTGGAAGTAACCGGGAAACCCGCGAGCGATGCCACGACGGCAGTGCTTACGGCTCAGTGGGCTCACGAGACCGGCCGCGGCGCATCCATGTACAACTACAACTTTGGCGGCATCAAGGGTCGCGGTCCCGGCGGTCTCAGTGTGCAGCTGAAGACGCGAGAAGGTTGGGGGGCCAGCGAGCGTCACATCGTCGATGGGTTTCGCGCCTACCGCACCGCCAAGGAGGGCGCGGTCGACTACGTCAAGCTCCTGACGCAGCGCTACTCGCAGGCGGTGTCCGCCGCTGAACAGGGTGATGCCGCTGGCTTCGTGAGGGGCTTGAAGGCGAACGGTTACTTCACGGGTAACGAAACCGCCTACACGCACTCCGTTTCTGGTCTGACGAAGCTAGCCCTGGCGGATGGCTTCGCCAGCCTTGGGCAAGGCGGCCCCCTGCCCAGCGAAGTCGCTCGATTGGTCCCCTCCGGGGGAGGCCGTGAGGTCGGTTTGCCTCCGGAAGTCAACTATCCTGCCGGAGCGCCGTTCGTGGATGCCATGACGATTGCGGACGAGATCAGTCGCGCAGCGCTGAGGATTGCCGCTCAGAACGAGCGGGAGAGGACCTCGAGCACGTGAGGGCGTGAAGCCTCGACAGGAGAAGCCGAATGGAAGCTGTAAGCATTGGTAACGTTCCGGTTGGCGAAGGACACCCTTGCTACGTGGTTGGCGAGATCGGCATCAACCACAACGGAGACCTGGGGATTGCCCACAAGCTGATCGACGCAGCGGCCAGCGCTGGCGCGTCTGCCGTGAAGTTCCAGAAGCGCACGGTCGACGTTGTCTATACGCCTCAAGAGCTCGCGCGGCCTCGCGAAAACCCCTTCGGCCCGACCAACGGCCACCTGAAATACGGTCTCGAGTTCGGGCTGGACCAATACCGGAACCTCGATCGCTACGCCAAGGCTAGGAACATCGCATGGTTCGCTTCGTGCTGGGACGAAGCCTCGGTCGACTTCATGGAGCAATTCGAGCCTCCTGCCTACAAGATCGCGTCGGCCAGTCTGACCGACGATCAGCTCCTCCGTTATCATCGGCGCATGGGGCGCCCGATCATTCTTTCGACCGGTATGAGCACGCTCCGGCAGGTCGATCACGCCGTGGAGATGCTCGGGACCGAGCAGCTGGTCGTGCTGCACGCCACCAGCGCCTACCCTGCCAAGGTCGAAGATCTCAACTTGCGCATGATCCCGGTGTTACGGGAGCGCTACGGCGTGCCGGTGGGTTACTCGGGGCACGAGGTCGGGCTCGCTGCCAGTTACGCGGCGGTGGCACTTGGCGCCTGCATGGTCGAGCGTCACATCACCCTGGATCGGTCCATGTGGGGGTCGGATCAAGCCGCGTCGGTCGAGCCACAGGGTGTGACGCGCCTGGTACGCGATATTCGCACGATTGAGGCCGCCCTCGGCGACGGAATCAAGCGTGTGACCACGGACGAAATCCCCATCATGCAGAAGCTTCGGCGTGTGGGGTTGTGAGGCAATGCGATGAAAGCTGATTTCACGGTCAAGCCTCGCGTCGGCATTCTGCAAGGGCGCCTCTCACCGCGTCCTGCACGCCGTTTTCAGGCGTTTCCGCGTGCCACCTGGCGGCAGGAGTTCGAGCTTGCTGCGCGCTTGGGCTTCGAATGTATCGAGTGGCTCTACGAAATCGATGACCACACCGAAAACCCCCTGATGACCTCCACGGGGCGACACGAGATCCGGAATTTGATCCGGCAGAGCGGCGTCGTCGTCTCTTCGGTGTGCGGTGATTTCTTCATGGAATGCCGCCTGGCGGGCGGAAGCGCGGCGCGGCGGGCAGAAGCGGCGGCTCGGCTCAAAGAACTCTTGCCCCTGGTGCGGGAAGTTGGTGCTCGCCGCATCCTCTTGCCGCTGTTGGAACAAGCGCATGTCGACACCCCAGAGCTGAAGGACCAGGTGGTCGAAAGCATCCAGCAATGCTTACCCGAGCTCGAGCGCAGCGAGGTGGAGTTGGGGCTCGAAATGGAGATTGCCGGCCCCGATTACCACGCCTTGATTGAACGGATTGGGCACCCGCTGGTGGGCGCTTACTACGACACCGGAAACAGTACGGCGCAAGGGCTCTGTATCGCGACGGACGCACTGCACGTGATCGACGAGTTGCTTGCAGTCCACGTGAAGGATCGCCGTATCGGTGGGAGTAGCCAACCCCTCGGCACAGGCGACGCGGATTTCGTGGGCTTCTTCGCTGCCCTCGTGAAGGCGGACTTTTCGGGGGAGCTCGTGTGTCAGCACTACTACGGCCCGAGCCCGAAGGACGATGCGGCGCGCAGTCTGGAATTCGTTCAGCAAATGTTGGCGCAGGCGCGCCTGGAGGCTGCGTAGTGGCTCGCTTCGACCAGGCCGTTTTGCGCGTCTTGTTCGTAGGGCTCGGGGGGATCGGCCAGCGTCATCTGCGCAATCTGCGTCTCCTGTGTGGTGAGCGTTTGGAGGTGTCGGCGTACCGGACACGCGGTGAACAGCTCGTCCTGGATGACACCCTAGGCGTCGTCGCGGGCGAAAGCCTGGATCAGAAGTATGGCATGCAGGTCTACACTGACCTGGAAAGAGCCCTCGCCACACATCCGGAGATCGTTTTCGTCACCAATCCCACCAGTCTGCATCTGCCGGTCGCCCTGGCTGCTGCCGAGGCGGGCGCGCATCTATTCATCGAAAAGCCGCTTGCCCACACGCTCGAAGGAGTGGTCGAGCTGGAGCGGATCCTCAGGCAAAAAGGCAAGTTCGGCTTCGTCGCTTACCAATGGCGATTTCACCTTGCCTTCCAGACGCTCGAACGCCTGATGGCGGAGCGAGTCATCGGTGAGGTGGTGTCGGCACAGGTCGAGGTCGGCGAGTACCTGCCCGCCTTCCATCCCTACGAGGACTATCGCCGCATGTATGCCTCACGCGCCGATCTCGGAGGAGGGGTGACACTGTCCCAGATTCACGAGATCGACACGCTGACGGCCCTGTTCGGCACGCCGGAACGCCTGGTCTCGATGGGCGGGCACCTGTCCAACCTGGAAATCGACGTGGACGACGTCTCCGATACTCTGCTCGAATACCGGCGTGGTGATGGCGGGCGTTTGATCGTCAACCTGCACCAGGATTTCTTGCAGCGCCCAAAGAGTCGAGGCATGAAACTGGTGGGGCAGCGTGGCTCACTTCACTGGAGCTTGAGCGAAGGAATACTCTGCCACAAGGATGCGAAGGGCACCGCTGTTCGGTCCTGGGACTTCACGGGGGTGCCCAGAAATCAGCCCTATCTGGCGGAACTGGAATATTTCCTGGACGCCGTGGGGCGTGGCGAGGCCCCCGTTCCCGATGTCCAGGACGGTGCGCTGAGTCTGTCCGTGGCGCTCTCGATACTCGAGTCGCACCGTAGCGGAATGCCGGTCACGAGCCCTGCCCAGCGAGTCCACCGATGAGTCGACTCGAAGTCCTCGCATTGATTCCCGCGCGCGGCGGATCGAAGAGCGTGCCGCGCAAGAACCTTCTGCAGGTGGCTGGCAGGCCGCTGATTGCCTACAGCATCGAACATGCGCTTTGCACCACGGGCATTACCAGAACCGTGGTCTCCACTGACGACGTCGAGATCGCCAGCGTGTCGACCGAACTCGGCGCACAAGTGCCCTTCATGAGGCCAGCGAGGTTCGCCAGCGACACCGCGACGGACCTGGACGTGTTCAACCACGCTCTCTGCTGGTTCGCCGAACACGAGGGCTACGTGCCCGACCTGGTAGTGCACCTCAGACCTACCGGCCCCGTGCGCCGCGTCGAGCTCATCGAACGGGCCATACGGCTGATGCTCGACAACGAGCGCGCCGACTCGCTCCGGAGCGTGAGCATGGCCGAGCAGACGCCCTATAAAATGTGGCAGATCGAGGGCGCCCAACTGAAGCCACTGCTCGAGCTCCCGGGCTTTCCGGAGGCGCATTCGATGCCTCGCCAGAAGCTCCCCCCCGTTTACTGGCAGAACGGCTACGTGGACATCGTGCGCCCCCGAACCGTACTCGAATTGGGGTCGATGGTGGGCCGGACGGTACTGCCGTTCGTCATCGAAGCACCGATCTGCGAGCTGGACTATCCCGATCAGATCCCAGCTCTCGAACGGCAGGTACTCGCCTCGCTCACCGAGGCCGTGAACGACAACCCGGAGCCAATGTGCAAACGCCATCCAGCATGAACTTCAGTAGCAGCGGTCTCGCTCGTACATTCGACATGACCGGGCGCGTGGTACTGATTACCGGCGCCGGTGGGCTCTTGGGTCGCCAACATGCGGTTGCGGTTGCACAATGCGGCGCCATCCCCATCCTTACGGATATCAGCCGAACGAGCGCCGAGCGGGCACGACAGGCTGTGGAAGCGGAAACGCATGTGTCCGGTCTGGCGCTGGGCATGGATGTCACCTCGCGCGCCTCGTGCGATGCGGCGCTCGAACGTGTGCTCGATGCCTATGATCGAGTCGACGTTCTGCTCAACAATGCCGCCCTCAATCCCAAGGTCGAGGGCAAGGGGCTCGGCAAGACCCGATTCGAGAATCTGGAGCTCGAGTTCTGGCAGTCCGACCTGACGGTGGGGCTGACAGGTGCATTTCTGGCAAGTCAGGTGTTCGGGTCGCATATGGCCCGACGCGGACGCGGTGTGATCGTGAATATTGCCTCCGATCTGTCACTGATTGCGCCCGACCAACGCATCTATAGACAGGCGGGGCTCGCCGAGGACGAACAGCCGGTTAAACCCGTGACGTATTCGGTCGTTAAGGGAGGGTTGGTGATGTTGACGAAGTATCTGGCCAGCTATTGGGCCGAACGTGGCGTGCGTGTGAACGCGTTGTCGCCTGGCGGCGTCTACGCCGATCAGCCCGCTGACTTCGTCGAACGCCTCACGAATCTGATCCCGCTCGGGCGCATGGCTCGGCTCGACGAATACCGAGCCGCAGTGGCATTCTTGTGTTCCGATGCTTCGTCCTACATGACCGGGGCGAACCTCGTGATCGACGGAGGGCGGACGTGCTGGTGAAAGGGCGCCAGGCTTCGAAGGAGCGGATGCTGCGTGGGGCGATCCAGGCGAGCATTCAGGCGCACCAGCAGCTGCTAGAGTCGCTGCCCCAATTGATCAGCGTGAGCGATGCCTTGATCGAGGCGCTCAGTTCCGGTGGGAAGGTGCTCTTGTGTGGCAACGGCGGTAGTGCCGCCGACGCGCAGCATGTGGCTGCCGAACTGGTGGGGCGCTTCGCACGCGAGCGGCGCCCCTACGCGGCCATCGCACTCACCACGGACAGCTCGATCCTCACGGCGATTGCCAATGACTATGACTTCGAGCAAGTGTTCGCTCGTCAGGTACGCGCCCTGGCGCGGCCGGCCGACGTGGTGGTTGGCATCAGCACCAGTGGCGACTCCGCAAACGTGTTGGCTGCGTTGCTCGCGGCTCGCGAGATGGGCGCGAGCAGCGTGGCGGTAACGGGGGCGAGCGGGGGAAGGCTCGTCCGGCACGCAGACGTGTGTTTCTGCGCACCAAGCGTAGATACCGCAAGGATTCAAGAGCTGCACCTGCTCGCCTGGCACTGCATCGCCGAGCTGGTGGAAGCCACCCTGGTAGCGAACTCCGACGAGCGCGGAGACGTCGTGCATTTCAGAGGGACGGGAACCTAGTTCATGGATATCGCGACGATCATCGGTATCGTGGGAGGCCTGGGGCTGATCATCGGCTCCATCCTGCTAAACGGTAGCCTGAGTGCCTTCGTCGATATCCCCAGCGTCCTCATCGTGATCGGTGGCACTTGCATGGTCACCTTCATCGCCGAGTCCTTGCCCAAGGTGCTGAGCGCCATGAAGGTCGCCAAGAATGCCTTCTTCACTCGCGGCTCCGACGCTACGGAGACCATCAAGTTGATTCTCGAACTGTCCAACAAGGCGCGCCGCGAAGGCATTCTGGCGCTCGAGAACGAGGCGGTGGCCGACGTTTTCCTCGCCAAGGGTTTGAGGATGGCGGTCGACGGCATCCCGCGCGAAGAGATTCGCGAAACTCTGACCGTGGAGCTCGTCAGTATGAAGCAGCGTCATCAGCGCGGTCAGAAGTTGTTCAAGTTCATGGGCGCGACCGCCCCGGCGATGGGCATGATCGGGACGCTGATTGGCCTGGTGCAAATGCTACAGACTCTGGACAACCCGTCGACCATCGGCCCGGCCATGGCGGTTGCTCTGCTCACGACCATGTACGGTGCGATCATGGCTTTCGTGATCTGCAATCCGATCGCAGAGAAGCTGGAACGCAGGACGAACGAAGAGACCGCCAACATGAGCGTCGTGATCGAGGGCGTGGACTCCATCGTCAAAGGGCACAACGCTGCCGTGATTCGCGAGAAGCTCGAGGCGCGGCTCGAGCCCAAAAAGCGGACTCAAGAGGAAGAAGCTGCCTGACCATGTCTCTCGATGACTTGGTGAATGACGACGACGGGGGAGGGGGCGAGGAGGGGGCTCCTGCCTGGATGGCAACGTTCAGCGACATGGCGACGCTGCTCTTGACCTTCTTCATCCTGCTTCTGTCCTTTGCCAATATGGACATCGAAAACTTCAAGGTGGCCTTGGGCTCGGTGCGCGAGGCGTTCGGCGTCCAGACCGAGGCTCAGGGCGACTACGAAGCCATGTCGACCTCGCCCATCGAGCTCTCCACGGAGATCAGCGCTGCAGAGCTCTTGCAGCAGCAGCAGCTCGACGAGTTCAACCAGGTGAAGGAGTACATCAAGAAAAAGAACCTGGACAAGTCGGTGCGTGTGATCAACGACCCGCGTGGCATCATCCTACGCATCAATGATATCGTGCTGTTCGACACGGGCTCCGACAAGCTGACTCCTGAAGCGGACGGGGTGTTGGATGTCGTGGGCAAGCTCGCGAGCTTGTCGAGTGGTCAGCTTGCGATCGAGGGCCACACGGACGACCGCCCGATCAGTACCTCGCGTTTTCCGTCGAATTGGGAGCTTTCCGCCGCTCGCTCGACTGCGGTGCTGCGCTATTTGACCGGGCTTCACGCGCTCGACGCCAAGCGCGTCTACATCGCTGGTTATGCCGACTCGCGCCCTGTTGCCGACAACCATACCGAAGAAGGGCGCGCCAAGAACCGTCGCGTCGAATTCGTGTTTATCCGGCCTCGGTCGGCCGAGGGCAAGCCGCAGAGGATATTCCGCTTGCCGTTTTCAGAGGCCCAGTAGAAGCCGACATCCTCGAAGGCTCGAGGCCTCGTCGACTCAGCCGGGCGCGGCTCGGGAGCCGTCGATAACGGGGAGCAGAGCCAACAGCGCATGCGCGGTCACGTCGGCCCGCAGTGTGGGCTCGTTGGGTAGCAATGGAAAGGCGCCCAGGCCATGTGCGAGGTCCACTCCGGGCGTGTCTTCGTCGATCTGCCAGCGCATCAGGTAGGCTTGCCCGGCTTGAATGCGCGCCACGGCCTCTGGGGCTGTCTCGCCTTGTAATGCTTCCACCGCGGCGGCCACCAGGGCGAGCGGCGGAATGGACCCCTGGCATTGACCCTGTTCGCCCAGAGGGCTGAGCGAGGCCTGTAAGGTTCTGAGAGCGCGGGCCAGCACGGCCTGGTCGTCGAGCCGTCTGGCCGCCAGCACGGTCCAACAGGGCCAGGGCGTGGTTCTAAGCGCGCGCACACACAGCTCCCACAACCCGGGTGGCGCCTCGGCGCCGAATGCCGTGACGACCTGAGCAGCGTGCCACGCGTTTTCGGGAGTGTCGTCGAAATCCTCGGGCTTCGACTCGAGCACTCGGCTGACCTCCACGCCCGAGAGAGCCAACAGCGCCAGGCTTCCAGCCAAGGCGCTTCGGCGAGTCGGCCACTCGCCGGTCGGCGTGCCGTTGGCCAGGTCCGCGACCTCAGCCTGTAAGAACCCGCGCAGACGCTCGCTGGCGTCCGAATAACCGCCGACCCGCTCGAGTGCCATCAAAGCGAGTGCAGCCCGCCCGTGATAGAACTCGCCGCCTTGTTTCGAGTCTCCGGTTCGCGCGTCCAGCGTTAGACGCAGCCTGCCGTTTGCGTCCACCGCGTCAGCCAACCAGCGCGCGCCGGTCTGCACGGCTCGCTCCTGTCTGCTGACGGTTCTGGTGAGTACCAGCGCGGCGGGGCCTCCTTGCGTGCTTACCGTAGCGCGACGTCGTCGCTGCCAGGCGTAGCTGCCCGACAGCCCGATCGCATCCAGCCCGGGACAGAGCTCGTCTTGCATGACCCGTTGGATGACACGTCGTTGGGTGGGAGAGTCCAACACGCCGAGCGCTTTGGCATCGTCTGCGGCTTCTGCCGAGGCATCGCGCCCGGTCCAGAAGTAGCATTCGAGCTCCGTGACGAAGCGGGCTATGCGATCCGCCAGGCGCTGCTTCTCGGGGACGCTCCATTGAGGCGCGCGCCAGGCAAAGTAGTACCAACCCAGGCGCGCGTGGTGCACCTCATCGGAGGCGAGGCTGGTATACAGACTGCGCGCGACCGGATCGCGGGCACGGCGCCGGCATTCGGTCAGAAGCGCGCCAGCGAGTGTCTCGCCGATGGCCGAATACTTGAGGATGAAAAAGTCCAGCTGTTCTGGCTGGCTCAGGTGCTTACAGGCTCTCAGGACCTCTGCTTCGTCGACCTCCAATTCCAGCGCGTGACCCGAGCACAGTTCGGCGAACTCAGAGCAGTAGTCCGCATGGCGGATCTCGTCGCTGCTCAGCGACGCGGAGGCGGAAATCAGGTCGAAGGGAACCTGGTTGAGCGCCAGTGCCGACGCCAGCTGGCCGAAGAGCCCCACGGCGCCGTATTCGCCCTCGGCCAGCGTCTTGGCCTGGTCGGCGGCAAGCGCCAAGGCTCGCCTCGAATAGTTGGCTGGGCAAAAGTCGGCCCAGGGGATCGCCCGTCGAGTGCGCGCTTGGTTTTGGGTCAGGAGTATCTCGTGAGCGCCGGCCAGGGGGGTCTCGCTGCGCTGTCGTCGGACGATCATCCGCTTTCCTCGCCGCCTTCTCCTGCCGCGCCCATGCCTGCGGCCCCGCCCGGGTAGGTGGCATCGCCACCTACTCCGCTCGTTTCGGTGGTGTTCGGCACGCCACCGAACCCGCTTACCGCGAGAACGATCAGAGAACCTCCCGTACCGTCGACTCGTCCGGTGGTGTTGACGGCGCCAGTCGTCGCAGTGACGCCATTAGTGACCCCGCTCATGGCGCCGCCGAAGCCGCTGACGGCTAGCACGATGACACTGCCCCCGAAGCCGCTGACCGCCAGGGCTACCGTGCCACCGGAGCCGCCGTCCTGGGCGTGCTCCGATTCACCACCGCAGGATGGTGTGACGCTGACGACGCCGACACAAGCTGCGTGTAGTACCACCAGCGGAACGATCGCCGTCTTGCTCATCTTCTGCCCCATGCTGAATCCTTTCGCTCTCCCAGTCGCTGACCGGCTCGCCGTGCCGCGCAAGTGTCGTGCCCGGCCAGACGCTAGCGCGTTTTCCGCCATTTTCAAGCGGCGCGCCCGCGCGAACTCGTGGAGCCGGACGCCAGACGACACAAATTGGCACAACGGCGGGGCGCCGCGCCGTCAGGTCTCGGTTCCGCACACCTGGGCGAGCACTCGGACCCAGAGCGCTCGGGGGTCGTCCTCGCGCATCGGACGCATCGTCGTTTCTCCCCGCTTCACGCGCTCGGCCAGCGCGCGCTTTTGGGACGGGTCGAGATCGCTGATGCGCTGATTCTTACCGTAGCAGCTCGAGCGTACGATCTGATAGCCCGATTGCTTCAGCAAGTTCTCCACGTGCCTCTGATCGAAGAACCAGTAGTGGAAAGTCCGCCGGGAGCTTCGCATCAGCTGAGCGTTGGCGCAGTTGGGGACCTCGATGAACAGGCGACCAGCGGGTCCCAGCAGGCGTGCCAGGTGTCGGAGCTTGGGTACCGGCTCGAAGAAGTGCTCGAGCACGTGTGACATGAAGACGAGGTCGAAGCGCTCGTCGATGTCGCTGACCGGCAGACTGATGCGTCGAATGTTCGGGTGCAGCACTCGCATGATCTGATCGTCGAACTCGTCGACCACGATGTCGCGGTAGCCGCGGCCGTGCAGGAAGTTGGCATTGATGCCCCAACCTCCCCCGATTTCCAGAACTCGGTCCGAGGGCGCCAGATGACGCCCGAGGAACTCGAGCTGAGAAACGCTTCGTTCCAAGTCTCCGAGGATGCGATCCTCGTCGAGTGCCTCTTGCTTCTGTCGTCGATAGCGCTGGCTGTAGAATTCGTAGAGCTCGGCGTCGTCGAGTTGGTGTGTAGAAAACGCGAAGCGGCAATCTTCACACTCCACTATCTTCGATGGTAAGCCAAATACCGTGTGTGGGTCGAGCGGTCGGGTGCTCTCGGAGCCGCACAACAAGCAGGCCTCGAGGCGATTCATGAATGCCTCGCGGGTCGAGTGGGTTTGTCGGACACCACCAGGAGCATCCAGCCTTTGGCGAACTTGACCAGCTTGCTCCGTTCGGTGAAAAAGCTCGGCATACGGGCCGCCGCGGAGGCCAGCGGTCGGAGGTAGGGACGCTTCCAGAGGAAGGGCAGCTGACGGAAATGGCGGGCATCTCTCAGTTCGAAGCCGTGGCAACTCAAGCATTCGCTGAGACCAGTGAGCGTGAACGGGCGCACATGAGTCCAGTCGTCGTAGAAGGAGCTCAACTGTGACTTCCAGTCGGGTACCATGGATATCATGCGTCCGCCGGGAACCAGCACGCGACGACACTCGTCGAGCAGGTGCGTGATGTCCCAGACGTGCTCGAACACCGACTTGTTGAAGAGCACGGAGACCGACTCGTTTTCCAGCGGCAGAGGCGAGCAGGTGAAGTCTGCCTGCAGCACCGGTTCCGGAAACCTGTCATCGGTCGGTAACGCGCGGTCGATGCCCAGCGCGTCGAAACCCAGCTCCGCGAATCCGTGCAAGAACTCGCCGCGACCCGATCCCAGGTCGACGAGGCGCGTCTCGCGGTAGTCGCCGAGATACTGCTCGGTCAGGTAGCGCGCAAGCTTGCCTGGGTAGTCGGTGTACGGGCGTTGGGCCTTGCTGTAGCGGATCTCGAGGTACTTCTGGTTCTCGACGGAGTTGCCCGTTCGGAGCGCCTCATGCCCTTCGAAAGATCCGCGGGTTGACCGGGACTCGGACATCGTCTCTGGGGCCTTCCTAAGCCCCTCGTCTACTGGAGTCATGGGTGATTGCCAATTCCGCGCGACCGCGAATCGCGCTTGCTCATTCGGGCTACGACCGGCTCGCGGAAAACTTTGGTGTTCCCGGCGCTCGTGCCCTTCGTTCCAGCGCAGAACTCGAAGGGATGGCGCCGGCGTCGGGCTCGCGGTCACGCCACTATCGTGGGGGCGCCGGCATCGCTGAGCGCGACGAGCAGGGCGAGCACGGCTGGGTCCCTGGGCGCCAGACTGGCCGCCAGCCGTGCTTCCAGGCTCGCGTCCTCGAGGCGTCCGGCCTTCATCAAGAGCGTTCCCAGAGCGATGTGAAACGGCGCGCCGAGAGGGTCGCCGTAGGCGCGGAGTCGGTCGAGTGTCGCGAGCGCCAGCTGCACGTGAGAGGGCTGCGAAGCCACGCGGGCCAGCCCGCTGGCCGCGTCCAAACTGTCCGGCGCCAGGTTCACGGCTACCCGCCAGGCGTTGAAGGCGTCAGGATGCCCCAGCTCTTCCGAGGCCACGGCGGCCAGTGTGGCGCCCATGGCGTTGGTGGGATTGCGCCGAAGCGCTTCGACAGCCAGCCCCAGCGCCTGGTTGGGTAGTCCCACCAGCAGTTGAATGTGTGCAAGACCCGCCAGCGGGCGCGCGTCGTCGGGGTAACTCTCTCTCGCGCGCAAATAGGCGGACGCGGCTCCGTCCCCGTCACCCAGTTGCAAAAGGACGTCTGCCAGCGATAGCAATGCTTCGAGTTGGTAGGCTCCTTCGGCTGCTTCAGCCGAATTCTCCAACAGCGAAAGGGCTGCGTCGTTTTGCCCGTCGTCCAGCAGAGACATGGCTTCGAGCAACCTCATTCGCTCGTCCACGCGTGAGCGCCGCGCCAGTCCGCACAGGAACGTGCCCTGGTCGCAGATCCAAGTCTCCAGCTCCAGACCGCAGCGCACCAGCAGCTGTTCGAGCTCCTGGGTCGAAAACGCCCGCCGCGCGGGTGGAGACAGACGCTGAGAAACGTGGGCTCGAGCTTCGGCCAGCACCAGGCGCCCGTCGGCTTTCAGTGAGCGCGACGCGGTTTGGAGCAGTGCCTCGGGCCGGTCCACATGTCCCAACACGTCGATCGAGAAGACGGCATCTGCCGCGGGCAATTCGAGCGGCCGCATGAGATCGTGCACGATGTAGCCAGCGCCAACGCTGTACTGCCTGGCGAACGCGAGGGCCGCCTCGTCTCGATCGACCGCCGTGACCGTTCTGAATTGGCTCGTCAGAACGCGCACGCCCATCCCCGCGCCAGAGCCCAGGTCCAGCGCGTGCTCGCCCGCCGGGAGCAGATGGGCCACTCCATACAGCGGCAGCGTGTTGGGCGCCAAGGTAGCCAGGCCCGGATAGGCGCGCGCTCTTCCTCGTTCGACAGCAAGGGTCGCTCCCGAGGCAAAGCACGCCAGTGCTTCTCGTTCGGAATCACCCGCGCGGTAGCGGGGCAGGAGCGGGTCCGAACCGGGAGCGAAGGAGTGGTTCTCGATGGCCTGGCTCATGCTCAGCGCTTCCGGGCTTGTTCCTTGACGGCCTCGGGTACCGCCACCCTCCAAGCCTCTCTGAGCGGTGTGAGCACCTTGACGACATCCGCGATTGCTTCGGGGTCGCTCTTCAGGTTGGCGTGGGTGATACGATCCATGCAGAAGCTATAGAGGCCTTCCAGTTGTCCGCACAGCTCGGGCGCTACATCGTGGTCGAGAGCGATGTAGAGCTCGGAGACAATCGCGTAAGACTTGGACAAGAGCTCGCCCGCCCGAGGCTTTTCCTTGCGTTCGAGGCAGATTTTGGCGCCGTTGAGGAAACGAAATAGCCCATCGTACAGTGCCAGTAGGAGTTCGCCCGGGCTGGCCGTCGTGCTTCGTACCTGCTGGTAGCGGGAGACCGCGGTTTGTAGCATCCCTTGTCCTTTCGGAGTTCCTCACGCGGCATCAGCCGCTGTTGTACAGTCTCACTAGATAGTCGAGTTGAGCGTTGTATCCGGCCACAGCCGTATCCATCTGGGTGAATTGCTTTCGCAGCATGTCCGCGTAGCGATCCAACCGTTCCTGCTCGCGATCGATGCGATCGTCGAAGCCTTCGGCCCTGCTTTCCAGGTTCTGCTTCTTCAGATCCAAGAGCCCATTGGTGGGCTCGATGAACGAGTCGACCACGTCGCGCATCAGATCCATGATGCCGTCGGATTCGCTGTCTCCCGAAAGGAGTTGGCTGACCGCGTCGGGGTCGTCATCCAGCGCCTTTTCGAGGGCCAGTGTATCGAGTTTGAGCGTGCCATCGCTGTTCGAACTGAGTCCGACGGACGAGGCTGTCTGGTATTTGCCGGAGCCCACCAGGCTGCCGAGGGAGCTCGTGAGCCTGCCGAGCACGGTGCGCAGCGTCGAGTCACCCGCGAGCACCGGGTTGGTGGCGGTCTGAGTGCCGAAGCCCGCCGCTTGGTGGACCTTGTTCACCACGGCGTTGTAGGCATTGACCACATCGTCGAGCTTGCTCTTGAGTCCATCCGGATCGGTTTCGATGTTGATCTTGACCGGATCCGTCGTCTTTTCGGTAACCGCGAGGGTCACGCCGGGGATGACGCCCGTGAATTGATTGGTCCCGCGCGTGATCTCGATGCCGTCGATCTCGATCTTGGCGTCGTCCGCTGCCTGGTAGGTGGTGAATCCGAGCGCCGTGCCGTTTTCGGTCAGTGTGACGTCATTGGCCTTCCCGGTGTCCTTGCCGCGCACCTGCAGCTGATACGTGTCACCGTCGAAAATGACCGATGCGGTCACGCGCGCGTCGCTTGCGTTGATCTTCGCCGCGATGTCGTCGAGCGTGTCCGTGGACTCGACGTCGATGTTGAAGGTGTCTCCGCTACCCACCTGGATATCGAGTGTGCCGGTTTGACCGAGCTCGCTGTCGCTTGCCGCGAAAGGGCTCGAGTAACTGCGGAACTCCTGAGCCAAGGCCTTCACGGTGATGTCGAAGGAGCCGGGAGTGGCGGCGCCTTTGGTGGTGGCGACGATGGCGCTGCTGCTGGAACTGGCCTTGAAACTGGCGACGCCATCCGAGTCCTCCAGCGCCTTCACCGACTTCTGTAGCGTGCTGAAGAGCGAGCTCAGGTCGGAGATGGTGGACATGGCCGCCCGGGTGGAGGAGGCCCGGCTCTTGAGTTTGGAGATGGGTTGCTGGCTGGCCTGCACCAGGCCGTTGACGATCGACTCCGTGTCGATGCCAGAGCCAATTCCACCAAAACTGATTGTGCCGGCCATTGAGGGAACCCTTCGTGAAAAACTAAGCAGCTATCGTGCCAACGATTGGGCCGCCCGCGCCCGAGTCAGCTGGACCCGGCCGCGGGCGGCGTCGTCATGGGGGCCTTATCCGAGCAACCCGAATGCCAACTGCGGGAGTTGGTTTGCCTGAGCCAAGACGGAAACGCCGGCTTGGGTCAGTACCTGGTTACGGGACATGGCGGCGGTCTCTGAAGCCACATCGACGTCGACGATGCGCGAATTGGCGGCCGACAGGTTCAGCCGCATCGTTTGGATGCTGCTGGACGCCACCTCCAACTTGTTCATCGCAGCGCCGTAGCTCGACCGATTGCTCGAGGTCGTTGCGATGCCCTGGTCGATGATGTCGAGGGCCGCGAGGGCCGCGCTGGCGGTGGCCACGCCGGCACCGGTCACCGAGCTCAGATCCAACCCGTTGAAATTCACGGAAATCTGGTCGGTACTGGTGTCCTCGAGACCTACCTGGAACGTCACCGAAGTGGCCGAGCCCGACCCGACGAGGCTTTGCGTATTGAACTGTGCGCTGCCCTGGATGCGGGTGATTTCATCCGAGAGCTGGGAGAACTCGGTGTCGAGGTAGCCGCGGTCGGTGTCGGTGAGCGATCCGTTCGACGACTGCATCGCAAGCTCGCGCATGCGACCCAGGACGCCGTGGATCTCGCCAAGAGCGCCTTCCGCGGTTTGCACCATGGAAAGTGCGTCCCCGGCGTTGCGCTCCGCCACCGTATACGAACGGATCTGAGACTTCATGCTCTCGCTGATCGCGAGACCCGCCGCATCGTCCGCCGCGGTGTTGACGCGGAGGCCGCTGGAGAGGCGGTTGAAGCTCTGTGCCAGTTTGTTCTGGTTCGCGCCCATATTACGTTGCGCGCCCAGAGAGGCGATGTTGGTGTTGATGACTAGTGCCATTATGTACTCCTTCCTGGAGGTATCGAGCGCCGTCATTGACGCTGCGTCAGGCGGTTCGCCTGTCAACACCCGTGAACGGAGCCAATGGCTCACCCTTGAGAAAGATCTCGACCCCTGTTTGGCCTGTGTGCGCCGGCTCTAGAACACACCGTGGCAGAGCAACAGCTCTTCGGGGTCTTTGCCGTACACGATGTCGCGTACGATGCCGCTTTCCTTGTCCAGGCTGCGCTGCACCTTTTCGAGCACTTGCTCTTCGAGAGCGCGGGGTATGACGACCACCCCCTCCGAATCCCCGAACACTAAGTCTCCGGGGTTCACCCGGACCCCATCGATCTCGACAGGCTTCTGGATGCTTTCGAGCACTGCTCGGCCCTTGACGTCCTGACACGTACTGCCGCGGGAGAAGACAGGGATGCCCAGTCGAGCGACCGCATCGCTGTCGCGCGTCTTGCCGCCAACGACCACCCCTTTGGCGCCAGCGCGAATTGCCAGGTTCGCGTTGAGCTCGCCGAAGTAGGCGAACTCGGAGACCTCGTTTTCGACCACGATGATGTCGTCGTCGACTACCTCTCGGTAGCTTCTGAGGGCGTCGTATATGCCCTTTGGATCGTCTTCTGGTCGACGCTCGCGCAGTTTCAGGGTGGCCGCCCTTCCGAGCACACGCTGTCCCTTCAGACTGATGTTCAGCGAAGTGATGATCTGCTTTTCCAGTCCGAGGTCGTCCATGATGTCGGACAGGAGCGGGCTCGTGAGCTGCAGCCTGAGGCATTCGAAGTGGCGCCTCCGCTTCTGCCTGAGACCCGCTTGAATCAGCGACGCTAGTTCGAAGTCGTCCTCCCAATTGACGTCCACGGCTTCGGTCGCCGTCGCCTCGAGCAAGAGCGGAGCATTGCCGATGCGCCGGCGCGTTGCCAGAGCGGCGTCGCGCCGCACCACGTAGAGGCCCATCGTTTCGATGACGGTCGCGGGCAGGTCACTGCTGTTGGGAATGGCCTCGAGCGGGTAGTGGGGACGGTTCGTGTCCGCGTCCCACGTGTATTGCTTCTCGCGGCGTACCAGCACCACGCTGTCATACCGGGAGCCGTGCTTGAGCGTCTCGACTGCCCGCGCGATGGTTTCTTCCAGAATGAAGGGGCTCGTCCCCAGCAGTTGAACATAAATGTCGGCGACCACGTGTTCAACTTCGTTCGAGAAGAGCTTGTGGCCGTCCGTGCGATTGGTGGCAAGCTTGGGACTGCGCTTCAGCCATTGGCAGTCCAGGTGGGACGCCATCTCGGCGATTACTGCGGATTCCGTGTCCAGATAGACCTCGTCTATCAAGCGTGAGCGGACCAGCTTCTCGAGCGAGTGCATGAACAAAGGCTTGCCGTCCAAGAGCTTCGTGTTCTTGTTCGGCACCCTTTCACTGGTGCCCTTGACGGGCAAGAATGCGACGACCTTCATCAGCTACAGATCCTTGATACTGAGCGCTCCGAGCGCCGCACCAGCGCTGTCGCGCACCACCACGACATTCACGCCGAGGGACTTCATGGTGCGTTCTGCGTCCCATAACCGCATGTCGGCGGGAATCGAATGCGGTGTTCGATTGACGAGCGCGCTGGCAGTCATTTGCTCCAGCGATGCTGGGTCCGCCTGGATCGCTCGGCGCACGTCCCCGTCCGTGATGATCCCGAGTGTGGCGCCGTCGGAGTGCACGAAGCACAGTCCCAACTTGCCCGCGCTGATGGCCAGCAAGATCTCGTGAACCCGCGCCGAGTCCGTCACCGAGGGCACTTCTGTCGAGCAGTACTGCCCGGCCGACGAGAGCAGCATCCTTCCGAGATTGCCGCCTGGATGGAAGCGCGCGAATGTCTCGGGCTGAAAGTTGCGAGCCTTCATCAATGCCACGGCAATGGCGTCCCCCACGGCCAGCGCCACGGTCGTGGAATTGGTGGGAGCCAGTCGGATCGGGCATGCTTCGGAAGCGACGTGGATGTTCACGTGGACGTCGGAGTTGCGCGCGAGTGTGGAGTCGGGCGCCCCGGTCAGCGACAAGAGCACGTTGCCATTGTCGCGCAGGAACGGGAGCAGGCGCACCACTTCTTCCGTTTCACCGGAGTTCGACAGCGCGAGGAAAGCGTCCTCGGGTGTCACCATGCCGAGGTCGCCGTGGTAGGCGTCGCCAGGATGCATGAAGAAGCTCGGCGTGCCAGTGCTCGCGAGAGTCGCCGATATCTTTCGGCCAATCAGGCCGGACTTGCCCATGCCGCAGACAATCACGCGTCCGGTGGTTTCGAGAATCAGGTCTACCAGGCGGACGAAGTCCGTTCCCAGGCGTTCGCGTACGCTCAGGATGGCTTGTGCTTCGCTGGTCAACACGGCGCGCGCGTGGTGCACGTGGGCTGCGTCGGAATCAACCCCGGGAGGGCACACCGGCGGTTGAATGCCGGTCAGACGGGCTGCTCGGGGGCCGGCATCCGACCAGCTTTCCCGCGGGAGGGGAGCCTCGCTGTTCAAGGGCCCGCCTCCGTTGAGCGCGTCGGGCGCTCTGCTGTTGCGGTGAACGAGCGGGGAGACATCGTGGACCGAGGTTTGCAAGAAGCGAGCCCGAAGAGGTTCTACGAATAGCGTGGGCCCGCGAATCCGCTGGGCCGAGACGCAATGCTTTTCGATTCGACGCGGAGGACGAACCGGCCATTATGCTGAATGTAAACGACATCGCAACGAGCATCCGGGTGCGTCTCTGCCGTCAACCGGTGGTCGCCCGGCGTCAAGGTTCCGACACCCGCTGGGACTTACGCGCGTCTCGACTCAGAGGCGCTGCATGAGAACGATTGTCGCTACCAATTTCGAGATCCTGGGCGCCGAGCAAGTGCGGATCTGGAATACATTGTCGCGGCTGCTCCGCGAGCGTGGTTACTTTCTGCTGCTGCTCACCACCAACGGGTCTTCGGCTCTCGAGGCTGCCAACATGGAAGTGCCGTACAACCTCGAGAGTTTCGCGGCGCTGAAGCTCGAGGCCACCCAGCCACCGGGCGACGCCGAGTCGCTGCTCGCACTGGAGGAGCGTTGGGTGGGCCCGGTGCAGCGCGAGCTGGCTCTGGAGGGAATGGCCAAGTGCCGGTGCTTCTACTCACGGTTGTTCGAAACCCTGGAACCGGACGCGGTTCTGCTTTGGAATACACTCTTGCCGCACAGCAAGATTGCCCGGCGGGTCGGCTGCACCTTCGACCTGCCCGTACACACGATCGAGCGCGGACTGCTGCCCGGGACCTGGTTGTGTGATGCTCGAAACAACGTGCTGGGTAGCGAACTCGACCAAAGCTGGACCCTGAGCCGAGCTCAGAAGCTCCACGTGACCCGTGACTCGTTGGTGGACGATTACCGGCGCTGGTATGCTGCCACGCGTCCGGCGAAGTACCCCGGTCAGGGCGACTCGGAGCCGCCCGTCGTCGGGGACTTCACTCTGATTCTCGGTCAGGTGAGCGCTGCATTCGCGCTGACTCACGGGAACGCTCCCACGCCCTATTGCGCGGCTCCAGACGATATCTCGAGCGTGATTTCCGCGGTGGTTGCTGCGAGCCCCGGGCGTGTTGCTTTTCGCGATCACCCGATCAATCTGCTCACTGGCCAATCTCCCGAGATGCCTCGCGGTGTGTTGCGTCTGCAGTCGAAAACCCTGGCCGAGTGGCTGGAGCGGGCGTCCGCGGTGGTTTCACCGGGGTTTACCAGCGCGCTCTGGGAAGCCCTCGTGCTCGAGAAGCCGCTCTTGGTGGTTGGAGGGGCTCCCCTGAGCTGGCTCGATCCGTACTACACAGTGAAGGATGACGGTGTCGCGGCGGGCCTCGATCGCATGCGAAGTGGCGGCTTTGGCGCGATTCGCAGAGGTGCGGACCACGCGCTCAGCTTCCTGCTCAGCGAGTACCTGATTGGGGTTCGGCCCGACGTACCCGCCGCCCACTCGCTGGGAGACCTGGCGGACTTCGTGTGCCGTTATCGACGCCGGCGGCAGCGTCCCCTGGAGCTGCGCCTTGCGGAGCTTCAGCGCTTGGCCTCCGCGGTGTGAGCGCGGCAAGCTGGACGAATTCGCGGGAGGTTTCCAGCGGGCGCTTTCACTTGACCCTGCGCCCGAAGGGCAGGCCCAAGGTCATCCCTGGGGAACCGCGCGAGCGCTCGCGACGGCACCTGCCGTGAGGGCGGCAGTCGGACGACATTGGAGCGGTCGAAAGACCACGCGGCACACCCTGTTGGCCTGGTCGCTTGCTTCCAAGGGCTGCGGCCTGACGAACAGGAAGCCATTCGGATCGACGGCTTCGCAGAGCCTGGGCGTGCGCCGTTCGATGCCCTCGAAGTGAATGCTGCCGGTGATGTCGAGGGTGTCTTGCGACTCCCATTCGGACAGCAGGCTCCCCGCGCGAATGAGCTGTACCGAGTCCAGCTCGAACCAAGAAAATCGCTTCCCCAGCAGGATTCCCACGTTCAGATCACCCGCTCCCACGGGCACGAGCAGTGCGTAGTAGCCATCATGGGTTGCGGCCGCTTCCAGGGTCGCGCTTGTGCTCTCGGCTCCGCGCACGACGAGCACGTCGATGGCCTCGCGGCGCAAATTCAGGTCGTTCTGGGTGAAGTTCAAACCATAGCGATGCTGGGCGAGCAAGGTGATCCCCAGCTCGAGCCCCGCTGAGCGCACTTCGATCGGATAGTTCATGCGCAGGCTGCCGAGGTCTCGTTCCATGAAGAACAGGCCTCGCTCCCTGAGGCCGCGCAGCCCGGCTTCCCTGTCGAACAAGGCGAAGGAATCGACGGTCGCCATGTTCATGTCCAGACGGAAGCCTTCCAGACACGAGATTTCGTACTCGCTGGGTGCGAACAAGAGGCGGCCGAGGGCGCCCGCAGCGCTCACTCGCAAAGCCCCCGAGTCCGCAGGGCCCGTGGACGCGAAGAACCGCGCTGCGTCTCGACAGAGCTCGAGACAGGCTTGTTGAATGGGTTTGATCAAGGAGTACTGGTCGTCGGCTAGAACCCGCTGGGCCCGCACGGGCTCACCCTGTTCGTCGTAGTCGATCACGCTGCCTTCGTCGCTCGTGCACACATCCTCGAGCAAGGCGACGTAGGGGACGAGGGTGGCGATGGTGCGGTCATCGCACCAACTCGGGTCCAAGAGTCCCTTGCGCGATGCCTCCCAGCCCGGTGTGCGCGCCAAGAGCAGATAGCGTCCCTCTACCTCGACTTTCAGGTCTTGCTCCAAAAGAGGCTGCAGTCGTCGCTGCGCGGTTCCCTCGTAGCCCAGGTCGACCAGGACGACGGTCTCACCCGCCTGGACGCCGGCATGGTCCTTCAGGTAGCGGTAGAGGCGACGACGATAGCGTTCCGACGCTTCGACGACGAGTTTGACGGTCTTGGGACGCAGCACCAGACGGATGAATTCTTCAGAGTTTGCAGGGCCGCCTTTCGATTTGGCGACGATGCTCTTCTGCAGCTCCTCGGGCAATAACAGCTGGCGGGCCATGGCGGCGAAGTTGCCGCTGCCCGCGGATTGAGCCAGGTAGTTTTCGATGTCGCTCTTGTGTCGGAAGCTCGCCGCATAGGCGGCGAATCGGCTGATGGCCACTGCGCGGCCTTCGTTGTTTCCCAGGCTCTTCACGGCCTCGTGCGGCAGGTAGCCGTCGCGCAGCAGAAACAGCACTCGCGGGCGCTTGCCGGCGTCGCGGAGTTCCTGTACCTCATCGAGCACGAAGCGCGCGAATGCGTAGAGCACGGGGCCCACGCCGAAATATCCCAGCATCTCGGCAGGCGGCCGCTCCTGATCTGCGTTCGCGAACACCGCGTGAAATGGGCTGGGTAGTGCTCGCTGCTGTCGGACGCTCGGCACCAAGAGCTTGCAGATGTTGGCGCTCAAGCGCAGTACCTGGTGCACCTCGGGTTTCTGATGGACCAGCTGGATGCTGCGCATTCCCGCGCGGCTGGCCGCGGCCGCGTCTGCCAGATGGTTGTCGCCGACGTGCAGCACTCGGTCGGGGTGGAGCCGCAAGTTCTCGAGTGCCAGCGACAACAGGCCTTCGGACTTCGAGCGCCCGAACTCGGACGAGCAGAAGACTCTGTCGATCGCCCCCGCGACATCGGGCGGAAGCGTGGCCTGCAGCAGTTCGGTCAGCTGGTCCCGCGATAGGTAGGTGTCGCTGACGATCACCACGCGCCAACCCTTTCGTTTGGCGTGGCGGACGAGATCCATGACGGGTTCGAAGCCGAAACAGGCTTTCTTCTCCGCTTCCAGCTCCTCGTTTGCCAGTTCTTTCAGGTCCGCATCGTCCAGGTTTGGAAAGGCGCTCAAGTAGATGTCCCTCAAGCGCACTTCCCCCTTTCTATGTCGCACACGGTTCAGATCTCGCGCTAGCGCCTCCGCTCTCACTCTGAGCCGGGGGTTCAGCCCTAGCTGCTTGAACTTGGCGGAGTGCTGCAGGTCGAAGAAGACGTCGGCTGGGTGATCGGTTCGGCGCCATAGCAACGTGTCGAAACAATCCAAGGAGAGCACCTCGGCACCGTCCGCATGTTCTTCGAAGACCTTCAGAAGGTCTTGGGCGCGCGCCGAGACGCTCGGCTTGCCGGCCTGGCTAGGTTTGCGAGACATGAAGTTACTTGGAGTCCTATCCGAGCAGGTTGAGCGCCAGTTGCGGCAGTTGGTTGGCTTGGGCCAAGACGGCTACGCCGGACTGTGACAAGATCTGGTTCTTGCTCAGTGCGGCTGTCTCTTCGGCCACGTCCACGTCTCGGATGCGGGAATTGGCGGCGGACAGGTTCAAACGCATCGTCTGAATCGACGAGACGGTGGTATCCAGGCGGTTCATGGCCGCGCCGTACTTGGCTCGCTGCGTCGAGATCGTTCCCATCGCGCTGTCGATGCGGCCGAGAGCGGCCAAGGAGTTTCCGGTGGTGCCTCCGGAGACGCTCGTCGACGTGGAGAGCAGGCTCGTCAAGCCGAGGCCGCCGAACGTCAGGGTCAACTGATCGCTCGCCGTGTTGTTCAGTCCCACCTGAAACGTGATGGAGTTGGAAGTCGCGCCAATCAATTCTTTGCCATTGAACTTGCTCGACTCCTGAATGCGCCCGAGCTCTTCCTGAAGCGCTCGAAACTCCGTGTCCAGGTAGCTTCGGTCCACGTCGGTGTACGAGCCATTGGAGCCCTGCATGGCAAGCTCGCGCATTCTGCCCAAGATCGAATGCATCTCGCCGAGCGCGGACTCGGCGGTCTGGGTCATGCTGACAGCGTCGTTGGCGTTGCGTTCGGCGACGACGTACGAGCGGATCTGAGACTTCATTCCTTCGCTGATTGCCAGGCCGGCGGCATCGTCCGCCGCCGTGTTCACGCGAAAACCGCTGGAGAGGCGGGTGAAGCTCTGACCGAGCATCGACTGAGTTTTGTTGAGGTTCTTCTGTGTTGCCAATGAGGCGACGTTGGTTTGGATGGTGAGCGTCATGGTTCGGTCTTCCTTAGTGGTTGGTTTGAAGTGCCAGTCGTAGCCCGTTCTGGGCCGTGTCGACCTCCATCTTCAGGCTGCGGGCGCTGTGCACGATTGCTCTGGCGACTGCCTGCTCGCGCAAGATGGAGGTGTGGGCGCTTGCCCGGTCGTCGTTATTGTCGATGGGATGATCCCGGAGCGCCCGGTCGACGTCGCCGAATGACCAGGCATCCAGCATCGCCACGTTTCGGGCGCGGTTTCGAAGTTCGTTTTCCGCTTTCTGGAGCTTCGCGAAGCTTCGAGTAATTCTATTGGGCCGACGGCTTTGCATGGCCTCGAGAGCGCGTCCGGCGAGCTGCTCGACACGCCGGGCAGCCTGTTCGGTCTGGCGGCAGTTGGTGGAGACGCCGACGCACCAGCGCTGGACCTCATCGAGGTCGAGCTTTCTCCCAGCTGCTTCGAGCTGCTCCAAAATGGCCTCGACCGTGATGGAGCGCTCTGGCAACTCCCGAAGCACATCCGAAAGCGCGCGGGCTTCGAACCCTTCGATGTGCGCTCCGCCCTCGGTCGCGTTGATCAGCCTGGCCTCCGGGCAATCGTCTCGCAGCAGGCGAGCAGCGTGCTCGAACCAGGAGAGGATAGCGTGGTAAGAGTTCTTGGTCGGAACCTTGCCCCTGCGGTCCCAGCTCGTAATGACGCGCAGCGCTTCGGGCGTGCCGCTCGAGCGCGTACCCTCGTGAATCTGTTGCATGGTCGGGCACCACTCGAAACCGATGCTCGAACCGTCGTGGTCCACCAGTGCCCTGGACCGTTCGTAGGGGCTGCCTGTCGCGTAGACCCGGCCCCCCGAGTAGGCCAGATCTTGCCCAACGAGTACGATGGGGTTGCAGCCCAGCCGCTGTGCCAGGCTGAACGCGATGGTCGACACCGAGGCGCAAACCGGCAGGCCGCGTGTGCCGGTCAGTTCCGCGAGCGGCGGGCCTATTTCCGGGACGTCTTCGAAGATGGGAGCGAGCGGGCCGGACCCCGTGCTCACGGTATTCGGGTGAGTGCAAAGGCTGAAGGCCCGGATCGCCTTGTCGAGCACGGGCAGACCGCGGAGCAGCGCCGAAACATCCATCGATTCGATGCAGGCGACCACCTGTGGCTGAATGCCCCGCGAGGAAAGTGCCGGGACGCTCGAGTTGACGGCGATCACGAGACCCTTCTTGCTCGCTTCGTCCAGGAGCCCGATATTCTTGTCCAGCGACGGGCCGGCTCCGACAATGAAGGCGGGGACGTTCTGCAATTTGCCTTCGAGAGCCATCAGTGGCGGAGAGCGCGTCAACAGTTCGAGGTTTCCAAGGAGCGTTTTGAGCCAGCTCCTGGCGCGCGTGCGATAGGTGATGTCATTGATGGTGCCGCGGCGCATCAGGTCGCCCAGCTGGCTCTGTAGCTCGCGCTCTTCTTCCGCAAAGTGCTGGGAATAGCCCGGCGTGGCGATCACCACGAGATCCGAACGTTGTGCCGTCAAGCTCGACCAGAGCTGGGTCAGGTCGTGCAGCGAGCACACCACCTGCACCCCTCCCAGGTCGCTCGGCCCCTCTTCCAGTACTGCGCGTACCACTTCGGGTCGGGGTTCGTACACCACGACTTGGCTCTGAGTCAGCGAGCGCACCAGGCGAACGGTGTGTCCAACTCCGAGACCGAAGACGACGAAGCTGGCGCCGACAGGGCTCGACCGGACGGCTTGGGCCACCACGGCTTCGGCGGGTGGAGTTCCCACGAGCTTGTCCGCAAGACGAAGTGCGGGCGTTCCCCGTTCGTCGTAGCAGACCACCACATCCGCGCGTGTGCTGGCCGCGATCAGTTGGCGGGTCTGCTTACCGAGCTTGAGCTGTTGCAGATTGGCTTCGAGAAATTCCTCGCGCAGCCGCTTCCGGTCCATCTTCAGCGTGGTACTCATCCTGCCCCCGCCCAATCGCGGCACGCGCCCGCGAAGCGTCCGTCCTTTGACGAGCTCGGGTGCCAGTCGTTTGACAGAGCGGGATGGTGGTTCACCGGTTCGCTGCTTTCTCCAGTGAGCGGAGCGCCTCGTCCACGCTCGCAGAAGCCGCCGCGCGATTCTCTCGCTCGATGGACTCCATGACCTCCCCTCGCAAAATCGTACAGCTTCTCGGGGCGCGGAAGCCGAGTTTGACGGAGTTCCTCGAAATGTCGGTGATGAACACCTCGATGTCGTGTCCGACAACGACGCGTTCGCCTTTGCGGCGTGCGATGATGAGCATATGGTTCTCTTTCCTCAGCGCGTCTGATTGCACGGCATGTGCCACGCCCACGCGCCCCACTTCGCTGGCCCCGCGGAGCGAGACGTCGGCGGACAGCGTCGGATTCTTGGCACCGAGCCGCCCTCGCCTCGCGTACGGCAGCACGCCTCCGCTGCGTCGAGGCCCGAGTCTAGCGAGGGTCTCCGGGGCGGCTGGGCCTGGAGCGACAAACAGGATGTTTGTCGTGACCAATCCACGAAGTAGCGGGCCGAGCGGGCAGCATGCGCCGCTGCAGCTGGCAACCTGCTCGGTACTCTAGAAGCGGTTGAGGAGCCCCAGGCTCAACACCTGCTGGGATACGGCGACCGAGCGTTCGAACGCTTGCCCCAGGTTTGCGAGGTTCGAGTAGGCCTCGAACGGATCCACTGCGCCGACATCGGACTCGCGCTTGGTCAAGTCGAACTCGAGCTGCCCGAGGATCTCGTCGCTGGTATCCAGGCGCTTCAGAATCGAACCGGCGTCGCTGCGCGCGCGCGCGACCTGATCGCGCGAGGCGGTGATGTTATCCAGCGCGGCGCTGACCCCACTCTGATCATCCGTGCGCAGAGCAGTTTCCAGAGCGCTGATGTCAGCGAAGACGTCCCGGCCTCCGCTTGCCGTGAAGGCCTCCGCGCCGCTCACGTTGACGCGAACCGAGGTGCCTGGCCCGACCTGAACCAGCTGGTCGGCATCGTTGCCAGAGAACACCCCGGAGTCCGAGAAAGGCCGAGCGTCGGTGCTGGTGCCGGCGAACAGGTAGCCTCGCGAACCCTTGGTATTGGCGACCCGCAACATCTCGGCCTGGATACCCTGAACCTCGTCGGCCAGCGCTGTGCGGTCCTCGGCATTCAACGTCCCATTCGCGCCCTGGGTCGCGATCTCGCTCAGGCGCTGAAACATCGAGCCGGCTTCCGCGAGCATGCTTTCCGACAGCTCCGCATCGCCACGCACGCGGCCTACGGCTTGACGGTGATCGGTTGCCTGGCTCAGTGAGGCTCGCAGCCTTGCCAGGTCTGCGGCCGCCAGTGGGTCGTCCGACGGCTTGGAGAACTTCAGCCCCGTCGCGGCTTGCTCGGACGCTTTCAGATGCTGCGAGCTGATGTCGGCCAGGTTTCGGCTGACCTGGTGGAATCGCATGGCATCGGTGACTCGCATGATTAAACCCTGGAGAGCAGATCTTGGAGGAGCTCGTCGACGGTGGTCAACACGCGCGCCGAAGCCTGGTATGCGCGCTGATACTTGGTCAAAGCCACCATTTCTTCATCCAGCGACACGCCGCTCATCGATTCCTTCATCGTCTGAGTCTGTGTGAAGATGCTCTGGCGCACCTCCGAGTCCTGCATGGCGCGGGAGACGCGCGTGGCGACCTCTCCGACGAGATCCGCATAGGCCTGCGCGACGGTTCGAGTTCCCGACCCGGCAATCTTCTGTGAGGCGACGTCTGCCAGCAGCGCCGCGTTGGTCGAGTCGCCGGGCGCGGCTAGAGCGTCCCCCGCTGCAGCGATGGTATCGGGCTGACCTGTGACCGCCGCGCTCAGCTGGATGGCGCGAGCCGCGCCTGTGGAACTGCTGGATATCTCGAACAGGTTGCGTCCATTGACCCCGTCGAGCCCGTATCCGGCAGCGTGCTGGTCATTGATGCCCGTCGCCACGTCGAACACCAGCTCGTCGAGGGATTGGGAGACCTCGAACAGGTCCACGTCGCGAGCTTCACGAATTCCTTGGAGCTTGCCTCCCGTGAGAAACTGCGTGACCTCTGAAAGGCTGCCTCCCGTGGTTTCCGCCTGAAGCCTGAGACTGCCTCCTGGCGCGAGGTCGAGGACCAGCTTGCGTGACGCTTCGCCCTCGATCAGTGTCGTTCCCGCGGCTTGCACCACCAGCCCGCCATTTTTGTCCAGGAAGGTGTGGGTATCTATCAAGGACGACAGATTCAACAGCACGCTGTCGCGCTTGTCACGGAGATCGGCGGCATCGTTCCCCTGTGCATCGGCTGCGGCAATCTTGCGGTTGAGTTCCGCGATCGCCTGCGCCTTTTCGTTGACCTCGTCGACCGTCGCCTGGGCGCGCGTCAACAGGTCGTCCTTGGCTTGCGCTAGCGAGTCGCCAATCGAATTGGCTCGTGTTGCGAACTCGTCTGCGCGTGCGAGCACGTTGCTGCGCGCCGCGCTGTCGGAGGGGTTGGCCGAGAGTTCGGTGAAGGACCCGAGCAGTTTGTCGAGGCTGTCTCCCAGGCCCGTGCCCTGCGCGTCGTTGAACAGCGATTCGATCGTCGAAAGTTGCGAACTGCGCTCGTCGGCGGATGCCGCGAGGCTATTGGTTTCCAAAAAGCGGCGCTCCGTGAACTGGTCGGTGGCACGCCTGAGACCATCGATTTGCACCGTGCCGGTGGTTTGGTCACCCAGCGCCTGCGTGCTGAGCAGCGCTTCTCGGCGCACGTAGCCCGGGGTGGACGCGTTCGCGATGTTCTGGCCGGTCACGCTGAGGCCGAACGACTGGGCGCTCAACGCATCACGGGCCGTATACAACAGCTGGTTCAGACTCGTCATGTTGCCACCCCCTTATCCTCTCACGTTCAGGCGCACGCCGCCGGAGCTCGGCTGCGTGCTGAAAGCGGGTGTCGGCAATGGACCGGCGTCACCCAGGGCGAGACTCAACACCCCGCGAACTGTGTCGCGAGCGTGGACGAGCAATAACTGATTGGCCAACGCGAGCTGCCGAATGCGCTTCAGGTCCGGCAGGTCTTCGGGTGCGGGTTGGGCGTGGGCACTTACCGAGCTCAGTCGTCCGAGCAGCGTCAGCTTCTTGTCGGTGATGGCGTCAAGCGACTCTCGGTCCAGATTCTGCAGAGCGGTCGACTCACCCAGCAAGAGCTCTTCCAGCTCGCCGAGGATCAGCTTGAGTTCTGTTTCGAGGGCTCGAGGTTCCAACTTCGTTTGACTCCTGTGCCAGTGGCCTCAACCGAACGCTTTGGGTTCAGCCGAGGGCGTGTACCAACTTCTGCGCCACAGCCGCTGGGTCTACCTGGAAGGTGCCTTGCTGGATCTGCGCCTTCAGCGCCTCGACCTTCTGCACGTCGAGCTGCTGGGTGGACTGCGTTGCTAGATTCCGCGCCTTGGCCGAAATGCTGACTTGCGCAGCTTCGGACCCGGGCTCGGGTTTCTCGGTGGCCTGAGGCTTGGCCTGGGGTTTCGCCGAGCTGACGGGCGAAACGGCCATCCTCTGGTAGGCATCCAATGCCGGGTTACCGCTGACTCCTTTCATCGATTTCCTCCGGACGGCTGTTCAAGGCGTGGGGGACCCACGGAACCGTACTCGTCGATGGAGAACGGTCGGCCCGCACGGACCTTGAGCAAATATCGCCGGGACCTTCGGGTCCACCGGGCGAATACTTTTCAACAGTTTGATACTATTCATGTTTTGTCCGCTGGCTTGGGCTGCTGGGCTTCCAGTGCCCGCTGGATTTCCTGAGCGAGGCCCAGTCCCCCTGCTCGCGTGATGGCATCGGCCATGGAGTCGACGACCATCGAACCGTAGACCTTGGAGCCGGAGCTCGTATCCGCGGTTCGCTCGAGCGAGCTGAGCAGCTGCTTGACGAAAATTGCCTCGAACTGGGCCGCCGCGTCCTCTAGTTTGCTGGGTGCTGGCTTGAGGTGCTGAGCCTGGGCTTGGGCCTGGGCAATGGCCAGCGGCGAAATCTTCATTGCACCACCAGCTCTGCATGAAGCGCGCCAGCGGCCTTCAGGGCCTGCAAGATGCTACCGAGCTCGCGGGGGGCGACGCCGAAGGTCGACAGGGCCTGGGCAACGTCGGCCAAGGTCGCCGCGCCGTCCACGTAGGTCATCCCTGGAGGCGCTTGCTCTTCGGTGCTGACGTCGTTCTGGTCGACCACGGCCGTGTTGCCCTGCGCCAGGGCTTCGGGTTGAGACACTTCTTTGGTGCGCCGCACCGTGATGGTGATGCCACCCTGTGCGATGGCCACCGGAGAAAGGCGCACGTCACCGCCAGCGACGATGGTGCCGGTGCGCTCGTTGATGACCACCCGGGTCAGCACTGGGGGGTCGACGTCCACATCGTACAGCTTGGCCAGCAACTCGACTGGCTTCTTCGTGAGTTCCTTGGGCGCCTTGATCTGTACGGCGCCCCCATCCAGCGCCACGGCGGTTCCCTTGCCCAGTTTCTGATTCACCGCTTCGACGATGCGTTGGGCAGTGACGAAGTCTGGCTGTTTCAAGGAAAGGACCACCTTGCCCTTGAAGGAGAACTTGGTAGGGATCTCGCGCTCGACGAGCGCTCCTCCGGGAATGCGGGCCGTGTTCGTGGCATTCTCGCGTACGGAAGAGCCGCCTGCACTGGCGGAAAAACCTCCGAGCACCAGGGGGCCCTGAGCGGCCGCATAGGTTCTTCGATTGCCGCCCTTGAGCGGCGTTTGTAGCAAGACGCCCCCTTCCAGCGAGCGCGCGTTTCCGATCGAGGAAACCGTGACGTCCAGGCGTGATCCTGAGCGAGAAAACGCAGGAATTTCCGCCGTCACCACCACTGCAGCGACGTTCTTGAGCCTCACCTGACGAGAGTCGACCTGGACGCCGAGGCGGCGCAACAGCGAACGCAATGAATGGCGTGCGTAAGGAACAGAGACATCGTCGCCCGTTCCATTCAACCCGATCACCACGCCATAGCCGATCAGCTGGTTCTCGCGAGCCCCCACCACGTTGGTCAGCGTGCGGAGCTTGTCGGCGCTGGCTGTTCGCGGTGTGGTCAGCCCGAGTGCGACGATCATCATCAGCAAGAGGTGGATTAGCTTCGAACGTGTCACGACTCTCCTCGTCAAAACGGATTGATCCAGTCCAGCGTCTTGGTGAGCCAACCGCGCTCCACATGATCGTTGATATCGCCGCGCCCGGTGAACTCGACGCGAGCATCGGCGATCAGGTTGGAATCGACCGAGTTGTCCGGATCGATGTCCGCGGGTCTCAGTACTCCCGAGACGTACAGGTGATATTCTTCGTGGTTGATCATGACCACCTTGGTCCCCTCCACGTAGAGGTCGCCGTTGGGTAGTTCCTTTTTCACCCGCACGCCGAGGCGGCCGCTCAACCTGCCGGTGCGTTGCGTCTTTCCTTCTCCTTGAAAGTCCACCGAGGACGTCATGGAGAAGAGTTCTTCGGGGCTCAGGTCCGGGTAGGCTTTTTGAATAGCGGGTATCAAGCCCGCCATGGCAGTGACGCCCGCCTCGCGGTTCGTGCTCTTGTTCAGGTTCGTGGTGGCGTTGCCCTTGGCATCTGCCTCCTCGTTGATCAGCACCATCACCACGTCGCCCACGCGTAGAGCTCGTGTGTCTTCCAGATAAGAACCGTTGGCGTCGGTGTAGATCGAGCCTGGCGCCGGCTTGTTTTCCGCCTGGTCGGCCGCGTATTCGCCAGCGTCGTACTTGCGCTGTCGTTCCTTGAACGGCGCGATGTGCGCGGGCCCGCAGCCTGCCGAGAGCAGGGCGAGCGCGGCGATCGCGACAAGTCGTCCGTGAATCATTGTTCCACCACGCGTGCCAGTGTGCGCGAGATGACTCGAGCCCTGAGGATCTTCCGGGTCTTGACCACCTTGAAGGTGCCGATCTCATTGAGGTCGACGTCCGAGGTCGCCACTCCCTTGGTGGAGACGCGGGTCAAGCCCCGCTCGACGATGAGCTTGACCACACTGCCCCTGCCAACGAGCGCGGAAGCAGCAGCTTCGCTGATGTTCACACTGACCTGGATCTGGGCGTTGGTGGTCAGCTGGCCGTCGTGAGTAAACCCGAGGATCACCGTCGTCTGATAGGGTCCGACGCGTTTGGGGAAGTGAGGAAGTTTCACTTCCCCCACGATCGCTTCGGGGCTGATCACGACCGAACGGGTGGCCCTGACGTGGCCGAGTGTCACCCCTTCGGGCAACCTCTTCGAGATCGCGCTTTCCGCCAGCTGGTTCAGCTCAGGGACTGAGAGACGCTTTGAGGCGCTCCTGACGCGTACCGAGTACGGCAAGGACAGTGCGCTGCCGTCGTAACCGGCGGTCTTGAGCCGACTCAAGATCTCGCGGCGGGCGATCAGACGCGTGGCTCCGGGGGGCGGAGCGGGACCAAGGTCGACGGCCCCGATCTCCGGGGAAGGCGCCTTCACTATGTCGCCGAGCGAAACTCTGATCGAGGAAACGACCAGGATGGACTCCGCCTGAGCCGACCATGCCCAGGCGGTGAAAGCCAGAAAAACCACGAGTCGACGTAGCCAAAGCATCCTCTACCTCAGTTGAGTCGCTGCGCGCAGCATCTCGTCCGCCGTCGATATGACCTTCGAG
The DNA here is from genome assembly GCA_963809955.1 of uncultured delta proteobacterium. Taxonomy (GTDB): domain Bacteria; phylum Myxococcota_A; class Polyangia; order Polyangiales; family Polyangiaceae; genus JAICQQ01. The sequence continues at coordinate 609,792 of CAWELQ010000016.1, read as the reverse complement.
TTGAACTCGTAGGCACGTTGAGATGTTATCAATCCTATCATCTCCTCGACGATGTTTACGTTGCTCTGCTCCACGGCGCCTTGCAGAAGCGCGCCGCGGCTGTCCGTTCCAGGCTCACCCACTTGTGGTTCGCCGGAGGCCTCCGTGCGCAGCATCAGGTTGTGACCAATCCCCTTGAGCCCGGCTGGGTTGATGAACGTGGCAATCTGCAGCTGCCCGACCTCTACCGGAGTCGGATCTCCGCTCATGGTCACCGAGACCCTGCCATCTGCTCCCACCGTGATACTGGAGGCGCCCTCGGGGATCGAAATGGGCGGATCCAGCGGCAGCCCCTCCGGCGTGACGATGCGCCCCGACGAATCGGTTTGCAGTGCGCCCGCTCGGGTGTAGGCGAGCTCACCGTTATTCTGCTGGACCATGAAGAATCCGTCGCCCTCTATCGCGATGTCCAGAGGGTTGTTGGTGTTGAGCAGCGTTCCCTGGCGAAACACTCGAGAGGTTCCGACTACGCGGACCCCGGTGCCAACCTGTAGTCCCGTCGGGTTCTGCGTGGTCGGCCCGGTAGGTGCCCCCGCTTCCCGTACGGTTTGGTAGAGCAGGTCCTGGAAGTCGACACGTTGCTGCTTGTAGCCAACCGTGTTCGAGTTCGCGATGTTGTTGGAAATCGTGTCCAGGTTGGTTTGTTGTGCCGCCATTCCGGTGGCGGCCACGTGTAGCGATCGAAGCATCTAATCTCTCCAGCCCATCGTTGTAGCAATTCGGGTGCCATGCTCAGCGCCGCTCGGAGTCAGAGCCCGGATTCGCGTCACGGTGCTCCTCCTGCGCCAGCGGCGCCCGACGCTTCGTCTTGCGTCGAGCTTCCTGTCGTCGACGTGTTGGTGTTCGTCGTCGTGTCCTGGCCGTCCGCCGACGTTGGCGGCACGCTGCACACGCCCAGGTGGCATTCGTAGCCGCTGTCACAGTCCGTGTGCCGCAAACATTCGCTCGACCCGCAGGCAAGCATGAGTATCAGGCAAAGTGCGGCCAGGCCGGCTACGCTCTGCACACGGGTTTCATACGCCAAGACGCACCCCCACGGAAAATAGCCCCCAGAGCAGCACGCTATCGCCGGGCAGGTCGCCGCCGAGCGGCATCGCGCTGAATGAAGGCTCTAGGAGCAATCCCCAGCTGTCCCCAAGGGGCAGGGTGAGCTTCGCGCCCATGCTCACACCGAGCAGCGACTTCGGGAATACTATGCCGCCCAGCGCGCCGTACAGCCCGAAGTTGCCAAGGTAGCGGACGTAGCGGGCCTCTCCCCCGAGACTGCCGCGCTTCTCGAACTCCGAGTAGACTCGGAAACCGTAGGCTGCCGCTTCCTCTTCGTCGTTCTTCAGTTCGACGCCACCGAAGATGCGGCTGCGCGCGCGCTGCCATTCGAGGCTTCCGGTCCCCGGATTGTTCCCTTCCACCCCGGCGGTGAGCCCGAGCTCGGCGTCGTACATCCAGCTATTGGCGTTTGCTGGAGTCGCCAGCAACATGGCACTCAATAGCGTCGCGAGTTTGACGCTGAGGAGGGTGACTCTCGATAGCTTCGGTATCATACGCGCTCGAAAAGCCCTCTATGGCAAACCTCACGCCAACTGGCGCTCCCCTCGGAGACCCGCGTTGCTGGCGGCGCTGTGGCGGACCGCGGCGAGATGAACGATCGCGATTCGCAATCGCGAAGAATGGGCAACGGCCAACGGCTCGAGCACAAGAGCGCGACTTGAAGCGATTTGAGAGCGCCAGGTTTCGCCAAGGCGGGGTACAAAGGACCTTGGATGTTCTCCGGCGCTCGTGGTGTCGCGGCGCTGAACGAGAGGCGGTCATAGGGACCGCAACGCCAGTGGCGGTGGTGGCCTGTTCTGCTCTCGATGCGCGGCAGAGAGCGCAGCCGTCAGGCGGCGTGCGGGGCGATGCGCTTGCGCTTGAGCATCTCGACCAGCGTGGTGCGATTCAGCCCCAGCAAGTTTGCTGCCTGCTTCTTGTTCCAGCGCGTGCGCTCGAGGGCTTGGCGGATCAGTTGATTCTCGAAGGACTCGACCGCGCTTCGCAGGTTGATGCCGGTGTCGGGAAGCTTTGGAGTGACTCGACGCTCCGGACCCAGACCGCAGATCTTGGATGACAGGTCCTTCGGTTCGATGGAGTCGCCGTTGCACAATAGCACGGCTCGTTCGATCGTATTTTCCAGCTCTCGGACGTTCCCCGGCCAGGAATACTCGCCGAGGAGCTGCGCAGCGGCGCGGCTGATGCTGGGCGGGTTGTCACGCCCCATGCGCTCGCACGCAGCCCGGAGAAAATGCTGCACGAGCAGCGGGACATCCTCGCTGCGTTCGCGTAGAGCGGGCACCAAGAGGTTGATGACATTGAGTCGATAGTAGAGATCTTCGCGGAAGTTGCCCATGCGGACGGCGTCCTCGAGGTTCACGTTCGTTGCCGCCACGATACGAATGTCAGCGGTCATGGTGCGCGTGTCACCCACGGGCGAGTATTGGCGCGTTTGCAGGACGCGTAGCAGCTTAACCTGGAGAGACAGCGGCAGTTCGCCGATTTCGTCGAGGAACAAGGTGCCGCCTTGAGCTTGCGCGATGCGGCCGGTCTTGGTTGCGTGAGCTCCGGTGAACGCGCCGCGCACGTGCCCGAACAACTCACTCTCGAGCAAGGCCTCCGGGATGGCGCCGCAGTTGACGGCAACGAAGGGGGCAGCAGAGCGCCCACTCGCGTAGTGGACCGCCTGGGCGACGAGCTCCTTTCCGGTTCCGCTCTCTCCTGTCACCAGTACGGTGCATGTGGTGTCAGCGACCCGGTCGACGATGCGATACAGCTCCAGAAGTGCGTTCGATTCGCCGATCACTCCGCGCATGCTACCGGGACGCGTGGACGAGGGCCTCTGAGGTGCGGCAGGTGGATACGACTCGAAAACTCCAGATTCGACCTCTTCGGCCTCGAAGGCTGTATCCATCGCACCATCGCCGTTCCCTATTCTGTCCATTTGCCTTGCTCTCCTAGTCCCGTTACTGGCGCGGTCTCGGCCACGCTTGCCGCAGCACTAAGCAATGGGCGCGCCAACTGTCGGCGCGCTGGCACCCCGGTGTTGTAAACTTGGCGCTAGCGCCGGGAAAGTGGCTCGCCCCGTGTCGGGCTGTTGGCAGGTTGGCGACCTGGTGGACGACACGTCGCGACACGCACTGAGGGTCCCTCGAGACCTGGTGCGGCAGTGTCGTCGTAATTCTGAAACAACTACTAAATATCTGTAATTGCTTGAGTTATTACAGGTGGGTCTCTGTCTACCCTGAGGGTTTCCCAATACCCTGGGTAAGTATTTCCACTCTCAATCGTCATGAACGGGTGCGTGCCCTGCACCTTGAGCGGTTTTCTCTTCACCCCGTCGAGTGCCGCCTGGCACGACTCGTGCTGGACGCATTCGCGTGACCGCCATCTTCGACGCCATTGGCCCCCTGCAGACGGCGCTCGACTACCACCTCGAGCGACACAACGTGCTGTCGTCGAACATAGCGCACGTCGACACGCCGGGCTATCGACCCAACGATCTGGCGCGGGTCGATCCGGGCGACTTCCAGGGGCAGCTGAGCGCAGCGCTCGAGCGGACCAATCCGCTGCACCTTCAGCAAGGTGGAGGCGGGCCGGAAGCGACGAGCGGTCGTTTATTCGAGGATCTATCGGCAGGCGCCGGCAACGACGGCAACTATGTTTCTCTGGATCGTGAGGCAGCCAAGCTGGCGGCCAATCATCTGCGATACGACGTGGTGTCTGCCATTGTTTCGGCGGAGCTGAAGCAGCTGAGCTTCGCGGCAAACGATGGGAAAGGTTGAAGGAACGTAGGGAATGCTCGGAGTATTCAGTGCACTCGAGGTAGCGGCTTCGGGGCTTTCGGCCCAGCGAATCCGCATGAATACCATCGCCTCCAATCTCGCCAACGCGAGCACCACGCGCACGGAGGAGGGCGGGCCCTACAAGCGGCTCGACCCGGTCTTCGAAGCCGTGGGGCTCGATCGCTCGAGCGGTGTGTTCGATGGCGACCGTGGCGCCAGCTTGGTGAGAGTAGCTCGTATCGAGGAGGACCAGCGCCCCGGCACCCTCGTCTACCAGCCTGAGCACCCGGATGCGAACGCGGCGGGCTACGTCGAGTATCCCAACGTGCACGCGGTCGAAGAGATGGTGAACATGATCACTGCTTCGCGCGCCTACGAGGCGGGCGTAACGACCATCGAAACCATCAAGCAAATGGCCAATGCGGCGATTGGCATAGGGAAGTAGGCAAGGTGATCCCGATCGAAGGACCCACGATACCGCTGGCGGCGCCCCATGCGCCTTACCAACCAGAAGTGGTCCGTCCGACCTCCCCGGACGAGGCGGAAACCACGGGCGCGGTCGGGTCTTTCTCCGAAGTTTTGAAGAGCGCGGTGGTGGGCGCCAATGACAGTATCGTCGCGGCGCAGCAAGCCTCGGAGGCCTTCGCGGCCGGCGCTCGCGACGATATTCACGGCACGATGGTGGCGCTCAGCAAGGCCGACATCGAGCTCAAGTTGATCGGCAACGTCAAGAACAAGGTCGTCGATGCGTTCTACGAGCTCTGGAGAATGCAGCTCTAGACGGGCTCTGGTTCGAAACGATGACCACAAGGCAACGCACTAGTTAACGGCACGGCAATATGGGCGAGAAGCTACGTTCCATCATGAAGCAACTGTCGGGGTTCTGGGCCACCTTGTCGACGCCCAAACGCCTGGCTCTGGTGTTCGTCACGGTCGGAGTCCTGGTCCTGGTGCTCTCGATCAGCCTGCTCGGCTCCCGCGAGCGCTACTCGGTGCTGTTTTCGGACCTGACTACCGAGGATGCCGCTGCGATCGTCGAGAAGCTGGATAAACAGCAGGTGCCGTACAAATTGGACGGCGACGGAACCATCATTCGAGTGCCCGAGGATCGCGTGCACGCCTTGCGTCTGGAATTGGCATCCGGCGGCCTTCCCCGCGGCGGAGGTGTGGGTTTCGAGCTCTTCGACCGCTCGCAAATTGGGGCCACCGAGTTCGAACAACAAGTGAATCTGCGACGCGCCCTGGAGGGCGAACTGGTGCGCTCCATCACCACGGTGGAAGGTGTTCGTGGAGCCCGCGTGCACCTGGTGTTGCCCGAGCGGCGCCTGTTCGTATCCAAACGGGAAAGTGCGTCGGCCTCCGTCGTACTCAAGCTCGACAATCCCCACGCCTTCGGGCGCAAGGAGGTGGCGGGTATCGTACACCTGGTGTCTGCAGCGGTACCCGGACTGACCCGCGACAGAGTTTCCGTGATCAGCACCGAAGGGGTGACGCTGCATCGGCCGGACATGGGCGAATCGGGTGCAGGCGGGCTCACGGATGTGGCTGCTGAAAACTCACGGCTGCTCGCCAGTCAGCTCGAAAACGACGTGCAGGCCCAGCTCGAACGTGTCGTGGGTCCGGGCAACGCGGACGTTCGCGTGAACGTTGCGCTCGACTCCGCGGCACGCGAGCGGACGGAAGAACACTACGAGCCCAGCAAGACGGCCCTGCGCTCGGAACACAAGGTCGAGGAGTCCACGGGGCGGGAAGAAGCGGGCGTTGCCGGCATTCCGGGAGCCCGCACCAACCTACCTGACGCCCAGGAAGGACAGGCTCCACCCGAGGCAGAGCTTGGGGCAGGTGACAGCGGCGTGTTCCGGCGCAGCCAGACGCGCAACTGGGAGGTGGACCGGGTCACGCAGAAGGAAAGCAAGCCCCCCGGTGGCGTCGAACGGCTTTCGGTGGCGGTGCTACTCAATGGGCGTTGGACCCAAAAAGCGGGCAAAGATGTGTTCGTTCCGCGCAGCGCGGACGAGGTGAAGGAGCTCGAGGCTCTGGTCAAGCGCGCTGTCGGATTCAACGAAGCGCGAGGCGACAGTGTGGAAGTGCGTGCGATGAAGTTCGCCAAAGCCGAAGCCGTGCCAGACGCGGTCGTCGAAGCGGCCCCCTGGTGGCAGCGCTACTTGCCTTACATGGCGGGAGGAGCTCTGTTCTTGTTGTTGGCCCTGATGGTGCTGCTCTGGCGCTCCAGCCACAAGAAAAGGGTGGGCAAGACCCTGGAATTGAAGGAGCTCGAGTCGCTCAAGGGCGGGCAAGCCGCACTCGGGCCGGGCGCTTCCAGCAAGGGCCAACTGCCCGCAGCCAGTCACCCGAAACTACCCGGGGCCGCCACCCAATGGAGAGAACACGCTGTGCAGGTGGCAGCGAAAGATCCCGCCACTGCGGCCGTAGTTCTCCGGAGATGGCTGCAGGCAGACTCGTCGGCTCAAGTTTCCGCCCGATAACCGGGGCAGGGGCCTTCATGGCGAGTTGGCACGGGGTTCGCATTCGATAGAGCTGGATGATGGAGCTCTCTGGGCCCGAAAAGGCGGTACTGATGCTGCTCTCGCTCGACGAAGCGACGGCAACGCCCATCATCGCCGAGCTGGCAGAAGAGGACGTGAAGAGACTCCGAGAAGCCGCCGGCAACATGCGAGCCGTCCCCTCGGATGCTTTCGACTCGGTCTACGCCGAGTTCGTCCAACAGAGTTCCGAAGTCGTCGCGGTGCCCAAGGGTGGAGTGCGCTACCTGCGTCGTATCGCCGCGGGAGCCTTCGGCGAATCCCGTGCTCAACAGCTTTTCGTGGATGGGCCGCCCACGGCGCTCGACCGCCTGGCGATGGCCGACCCGGTGGCGCTGGCTTCGGTGCTCGAACGCGAACACCCTCAGTTGATCGCGGCTGTCATGTCGCAACTCGACACCGAGCGTGCGGCTGAGCTTCTCGAACAGTTGCCCGAGGAGAACAGACCGGTGATCCTGGAACGACTGGGCACCATGACGGACGTGCCGCCGAGTGTGCTGGAAGAAATCGCTCACGCCCTCAGCGCCGAGCTCCCCGAATCCAGCGGCAACGAGCAGCTGCTGCTGGTGAACGGTGTGGCCAGGTCCGCAGCCCTCGTGCGCAAGATGGGTCGTGATACCGGCGAGGCGCTGCTCACGAACCTTGCGGAGGGCAACGAGGAGCTTGCGTCCGAAATTCGCAAGGCGATGTATTCCTTCGAGGACCTTCTGGTCCTGGATGCGCGCGCCTTGCGCTCGCTTCTGGAGGCGGTGCCCGTCGAAAGGTTGACGCTGGCGCTCAAGACCGCCTCCACAGAAATGAAGAATCACATCTTCAGCAGTATGTCGAAGCGGGCTGCCGAGCGAATCAGGGAGGACCTGGAACTGCTCGGCGGCGTGCGTCTGACCGAAGTGGACGCCGCCCAGAGTGAGATCGTGGAAGTCGCGCTGCGGCTGGAGTCCGAGGGTGCCATTTCACTCGAAGCGCAGGACGGATCCATTGTCTAACGAGAAATATCTCCCGGATCTGCGCAGCGCCAACTTCGCAGAGGTGCAGAGGAATAGGCGCCGCGCGCCTTCGTGGATTGCGGGGCCATCCCGCGCCAGCACCGAACCGAGGCAGAAGCTTCCTTCGGCCAAGCTGCCGACAGAATTCGTGGCGGCGATGCGCCAAGAGCTTGGCAGTCTGCGCCCCGACGGGCACGCTTCTGCGTCCGAACGCCCGCCGCCCCCTTCGGGGCGTGCGCCGCGAAGCTCGCTGAGGCCACCACCGCCCGAAAAGGAGTGGGTCGTGGATGAAGCGGCCAGTCAGGCATTCTTGGCTGCCGCCAGCGCACTCGGCGCGGTGCGCCAGGAAGTATTGGCGGAAACCGCGGGGCAGCTTGCCGAGCTGGCGGCGGCCATCGCCCGGCGTGTGATTGGTCACGAGCTGTCCGTCGACAAGAGCGTCGTGCAACGCCTGGTTGCAGAGGGCCTTTCGGCTCTGGGGGCACACGATCGCGTAGTTGTCAGGGTGGGCGAGCGCTTCGCGAGCGAGTGCGACGCAATCGAACAGCGCTTCACTCAGGGCGGGCAACGCTGCGAAGTCATCGTCGATCCGCTCTTGGACAAGTTCGGATGTCTGATCGAGACCGACCTGGGTCAGGTCGACGAGTCGCTCGAGACACGCTTGGCAACCTTATTGCAAGCGTTGAAGCCGGACTCGGAAACCCCGAGCTGAGCCCCTCGACTTCCGGGCGCCCCGTCCATGCTGGAAAGACTGCTAGAGCTTTGCGAGAGCGCACCCATACATACGCCAGTGGGCGTGGTGCTGGACGTGGTCGGCTTGATCGTCGAAGTGGGGGGGCTGCGAGCCGCGGTCGGCGACAGCCTGGTCGTATCGGGCCCGCGGAACGCGCAGTTGGAGGTCGAAGTGGTCGGGTTTCGTGCGGGGCGGCTTCTGACCACGCCGCTCGGAACGCTCTCGGGCGTACGCCCCGGGGATCGAGTCAAGCCGACCCACCGCGGCGCTACGGTTCCAGTCGGCGACGAGATGCTGGGGCGCGTGGTTGACTCGTCTGGACGGCCTCTCGATGGCCTTTCTCCACTCATGCTTCGGGCGCGCAACCCGGTGCACGCGGCGCCGCCGTCGCCCTTCGCCCGGCGCGCGATCGAGCACCAGTTCGAGACGGGCATCCGCGCGATCGACAGCTTCCTACCACTCGGCGTGGGACAGCGTATGGGCATTTTCGCTGGCGCTGGCGTGGGCAAGAGCACCCTGCTCGGTATGATCTGCCGGGGCTCCCAAGCAGATGTCAACGTGATTGGCCTGGTGGGTGAGCGCGGTCGGGAGCTGAACGAATTCATACGGAATAGCCTCGGTGAAGCGGGCCTGAAGAAGTCGGTCGTGGTGGCCGCGACCAGCGATCAACCGCCGTTGGTTCGCGCGCGCGGTGCCGAAGCCGCTACGGCGATTGCCGAGCACTTCCGCGATCAGGGCAAAAGCGTGCTTTTGGTGATGGATTCGGTGACACGCTACGCGATGGCCATGCGCGAGGCGGCCCTCGCGGCAGGCGAACCTCCTGCCACCAAGGGCTACCCCCCGAGCGTGTTCGCTGCCTTGCCCCGTTTGCTCGAGCGCGCCGGTACGGGGCCCGGTGCCGGCGTCATCACCGCGCTGTACACGGTGCTCGTGGAGGGAGACGACCTGGCCGACCCGGTTGCCGACGCCGTGCGTAGTATCCTGGATGGCCATATCGTGCTTTCGCGCGACCTGGCGGAACGCAACCACTTCCCCGCTATTGACGTGCTCGCGAGTGTCTCGCGTCTGGCCCCTGAGATAGCTTCGGGGCCACAGCTGGCAGCCGCCGGTGTGCTCAGAGATCTGCTGGCTGCCCATCGGGAAGCCAAGGACCTGATCCAGGTCGGCGCGTACTCATCTGGCAGCGATCCGCGTGTCGACCTGGCGCTGGCGGCGCTGCCGGCCATCGAGGCCTTCTTGAAACAGAGGATCGACGAGAGCTGTACCGTCTCTGACTCGATCGCTCGCTTGCAGGCGCTCGCCAACCAGTGTCGCGCGGCGGTCAAACGATGACGGCGCGTCGCAGACGTGTCCAGAAGGTGATTTCCCACCGGGAACGCAAGCTCAATGAGACGGTGAAGGGCCTTCTGAGCTGCCAACAGGCACACGGGCAAGCCTGCGAGGCGCTCGAGCTCGAACGTGCGGAGGCCGAACGCGCCGTGCAGAGGTTGCGAGAACTCGCCTCGGCCCCCAGTCAGGTCGACGACTGGGTATTGGCGCAGGATTGGCGACGTTCTCGGCAAGCGTCGGTGGAAGGCGCACAGCGCCGAGTCGCCGAGGCGCAAAGCCAGGTCGAGCGAGCCAAGCAGGCCGTTCTGGCGGCACGCAGCGACCTGAAGCGTGTCGAACTCCTGGCGCAGAAGCTGGAAAAGGGCGAGCGCGTCCTGGAAGAACGAGCCGAGAATCGCCAACAGGACGAGATCGCGGCGCAACGCTTCGAACGCGCCCGCAGAGAAAGGCGGAACCAGTGAAGTGTGACGTTTCGAGCGGAGCGCTGGACCCACGTCTTGCGCCCGTGGATGGAGAAGCTCTGACGCGCGAGGATGTCGAAGACCGCGCGACGCGCTGGGCGCAAGCCCTGGCCAACACCCTGGGCGCGCCGGCCGGCGTGGCTGCCCCGGGTGTCGGTGAATTGACGGCTCCAACGCGTCAAACAACCGGCGCGGGGACCGACGCCGAGCCGGTTCCGGGCACGCGGGCTGCGCCGAACGGCGCTGCCAGTGGCTCCGAGGGCAGCCCTTCGGACACCCAAACCCTGTCTTTGCGCGTCAACGCCGGGGATCTGGGAGAAATCACCCTGGTGGTGGATCGAGCCATTTCCGGGACGCGCATCTCGATTGGTGTCGACAATGCCCACGCCGCGCGCGCCTTCGGGCCCGAGCGCGCTGCACTCCAACAGGCCCTGGAGGCATACGGGATTCGAGTCGAATCCGTCGTGGTAGTCAACACCCGGCAAGTTGGCACCACTATTGCTGGAAGGGTGGAAGCTGCCAGTCGTGCCAAGGAAGCAAGCAAGTACAAAGAGCACGTTGGTGGCGAAAGTTCGCAGCGCAAGAAGAGACTCAAGCTCATTGGATGACAAATGGTTGACGCGATAGGCTCCGCAGGGTTGACGACGACCGGCTCACTGACAAGTGCGCTGGGCGGCGACAAGGGCATGGGGCGCGACGAGTTCTTGAAACTGCTCGTCGCGCAGCTCAAGCACCAAGACCCCCTCAAGCCTCAGGATAACTCCCAATTCGTGGCGGAGCTGGCGCAGTTTTCCTCGCTGGAGCAGTCGATGGGTATCAATGACCGCCTGGACCTTCTGGCGACCCAGAACCAGGGCCTTGCCAACTCGCAGGTGGTCGGTCTGGTGGGCAAGACCGCGACCGTTCGCGGCAACATCATTACCTCGGACGGAACCGGTATCGCGACGCGCTTGAACTTCGAGCTCCAGGGCAATGCCGCGGAGACGACCGTTCAGATTCGCAATCAGGCAGGTCAAGTCGTGCGCGAGATGCAGATCGGCGCGAAGAGCGCTGGCAATGCATCCGTGGCCTGGGACGGCAAGAACGACGCAGGCCTGATTCAGCCCAAGGGGGCGTACGTCGTCTCGGTGGTCGCCAAGGACGAAAACGGCAACCCCGTCCCCGTCAATCAAGAAACGACGTCGCGTATCGACGCTGTTTCCTTCGATAAAGGTTACCCCGTGCTGCACCTCAGCAACGGTGTTTCGGTTCCTGTGTCAGACCTGCTTCGGGTCGATTCTCCACCAAGTATCTGATTATTAACAACTAGAGTCTAGGAGGGCTCCATGGTTTTGCGGGCAATGTATTCAGGTGTGTCAGGCCTTCGGGCTGAGGGCGAAGCCCTTGGTGTCGTGGGCGACAATATCGCGAACGTGAACACGGTCGGTTTCAAGAGCCAACGCGCTGTGTTCGAAGACGTTCTGGGTCACTCCATTCTGGCCGGTACCGCGTCAGCGTTGCCGGGCTCTGGAGTTCGCATGGGTGATGTCCAACAGATGTTCACCCAGGGTTCGTTGGCTAACACCGGAATTGCTACCGACCTTGCGCTGAACGGTGACGGCTTCTTCGTCGTCGACGGCACGGTGGAAGGCATCAGTAGCAACTTCTACACACGCAACGGTCAGTTCGTCATCGACAAGGACGGTTACCTCGTCAACAGCGACGGTCTCAAGGTGCAGGGCTATTCCGCCAATCCGGATGGGACGTTCGAAGCGTCCGTATCCGCGATCAAGGCGCCCACCGCATCCATCTCGCCGCACTCGACGGAAAACGTGTCCATCACGGCCCAGCTCGACTCGAGCGCGACCGTGCCGACTCTAGCCTTTGACGCTCAGGATCCGGCGAATACGTCCAACTTCTCCACGTCGCTCACCATTTACGACTCGCTCGGCAATGGTCACACACTCGACGTCTACTTCGCGAAGACGGGCACCAACACCTACGACTACCACGCACTGGTCGACGGTGATGAACTCAACCCTGCACAGGCAGGTTTGAACGTCGAGGTCGGATCGGGTACTCTCGATTTCACGACGGATGGTGCTCTGAACGACGTGACGGTCGCTACCGCGATCACGGTCGAATTCGACGGCACCTCCACTGCGGACGGCGCAGCGGCGGCCCAAGCCATTACGCTGGACTTCGGTACCCCGATTTCCGGTGGCGGCACCGGGCTCGACGGGACCACCCAGTTCGCTTCGCCCAACAGCATCTCGGCTCAGTCGCAAGACGGCTACACCTCGGGTGATTTCTCGGGCGTGGCGGTCGACGGGACCGGCGTGGTGCAGGGGCTCTACACCAACGGCCAGAAGATCGCGATTGGTCAGCTGACCATCGCCAAATTCCGGTCGAACGATGGTTTGGGGCGCGCTGGACAAAACCTGTGGATTGAAACTCGCGACAGCGGTACGGCGGCCCTCGGGACGGCCGGGAGCGGCGGTCGCGGGGCGATTTCCTCGGGGGCTCTGGAAAGCTCGAACGTCGACTTGGCCGAGGAGTTCGTGGGCCTGATTCAGCACCAAAGGTCGTTCTCCGCGAACTCGCGGACGATCACGACGGCTGATGACATGCTCCAAGAGCTCATCAACATCAAGAGATAATTCACTTCGTTGAGTAAAGGCCCGCTGTCTTCCGACGTTTACCAAGGATGAATCGCATTTCCGAGGTGCCCCATGGGAGACGAGGAGTCTAAAGACGAAGCAAAGGTGGAGAAAAAAGGAGGCCGCTTGGTCTTGATCCTGGTCGTTGTGGTGCTGGTTGTCGGCGCCGCAGCGGCCGGGATCTTCCTCGGTCCCATGTTCTCTCACCCTGCCGCTGCCGCCGCCGAGGTCAAGGCCGAGCCATCCGCGAAGCCCGTCTCGGACAAGATAGCAGCGGTCACCAACTTGCCGCCGGTCGTGGTCGATGTCCGAGGCGAGCAAGGTGATCTGCACCACGTCAAGTGTACGTTCGCTCTCGAACTGAAGGACGGGGTGAGCAGTGAAGACATCAAAAACTACACACCACGCGCCCGCGAGGCGGCTCTCTCCTACTTGAGGCTGGAGTCCTTCGAGAAGTTGACCGACCCCAAGAACTTCAAGCAAGTTCAGAAGACCCTGGACACCGACATCAAAAAGGCGGTTGGGTCTGGTCTGGTTTCGCGCGTGGTCATTACCGATTTCGTGGCTCAATGAGTCGCGATCCGATTCCCGCACCGTCGCTGAAGCCAGCAGTCCGTGTTTCGGCGAGGCCCGGGTTCTCGGCTAGACCGGGGCGCAGCCCCTCACTGAGGCTGGTCGACCTTACCGGACGTGAGCGGCACTTGCGCTCCGCGATGCAGGGGCTCGCTCGCGTTGCCGTGGCTTTCGCGCGCTCGGCGAAGCGAACACTGCCATTTCTGGTCAAGCGGCGTTCTCGCCTGGTGCCGCAAGCGGTGGCCATCGTCGACTTCGTGGGCAACGACCAGGCGCCGCTGAATGGCCCCAGCTACGAGGTGATCCTCGGTTCGGAGGAGTCGCCAGCCTGGGGGGCGTTGACGCTGAACTCCGCGGCCCTGGCCTTGTGCCTCGAAGGCGTCCTCGGTGGTGCGGAAGCCGGTGGCAGGACCAAGTTGGGCCCCGAACTCACTCTGGCACAGCGAGCCCTCGTCAATCGGGTCGCCGCCGATCTAGCGGACGATTTCGTGTCTGCTCTTCAGAGTCAGGCAGGCCTACGTTTGCGTGTCGCCTCCTCTCGTGCGGTAGCGGAGGACGAAGCACTGGAAGCACCAGGAAGCGATGGTCTTCAAGTGGACTTCGAGTTCGAAGGTTTCGATCCTGACGCTTGCATCAGTCTCACCGTGAGTGCTGAGGCCCTACAAGCTGCCACCCGTGAGCAGGACGACGACGAGCCGAGCCCGGGCGATCCTCGCATGCTGGAAGCGATGCGCGACGTTCCCGTCGAGCTGGTCGTCGAGCTGGGGCGTGTGACTTTGGGCTTGAGGCGAGTGCTCGGGTTGCAGCCTGGCCAAGTGCTGCGCCTGCCGACCGCCATTGACGACCCCATCCAAGTACGAGTGGGCAACGTGTGTAAGTTCGTGGGGGCTCCCGTGACCTCACGTGGTCAGCTCGCGGTCGAGATCAAGGGTCGGCACGGAGATTGAATACAAGGGGGCATGAGCGAAGGAAGCGTTCCCCCCCACGGCACGGATGCCGGCAGTGCGCCCATGCCACCCCATGGAAGACCACCGAGCGTAGCACCCCTGGGAGCCGTTGCTCCTCTCTCGGTGCCGCCCGTCGACAATCCCAGAGCTGCACAGAGCCTCGATGGGCTCGGCTTCGTGATGGACGTGCCCGTCGAGCTGACAGTCGAGCTCGGGCGCAGAAATACCCGCATTGGTGAGGTTCTCAAGCTGGGCCCCGGCTCGGTTCTGGAGCTGGACAAGGCCAACGGCGAGCCTCTGGATATCTACGTCAACAACCGCTTGATCGCGCGCGGCGAGGCCGTCGTAGTGGGCGAGAGGTATGGCGTGAGGTTGACCGAAGTCCTGGTGAGCGATGAGGCGCGCCCGGGCGGGAGGGAGAAGTCGTGAAGCTCTGGGGCCGTGCTTCCGTCACGCTTTTGGCGCTGGCGATCCAATTTGCTGACCTCGCGAGTGCGCAGGCAGCTCCGCAGAAGCCCGAACCCGACCGCTCCTGGTTGCGCCAGGCGACCCACGGGGTCCACGAGGCGGCCCAGCAAGCGCCTGCGGGGGGCGTGCCATACGGAGGGTTCTTGGCCCTGCTGGTGGTTCTGGGTCTCGGGTTGGCTGCTCTCAGAGCGCGCAAGCGCCGCGGCGCGACCACACGTCAGGCGCAGCCGGCCCGCGTTCAGGTTCTGGGAACCTCCCGCATCGGTCCCAAGGCGCACGCGACCGTCATCGAAGTCGCCGGACGGGTCCTGCTCCTGGGGGTCACCGATCATTCGGTCCAGCGCCTCTTGTGGCTGAACGAACCCGACGCCAAGAGGTCGTCTCGCGACGAGCCTTTCTCGTACTTCGACTCCGAACCTCCTCAGGCCACGGCACCCCGTGCCCTGTTTCAGGCGGCGGCGCCGGTCGACGCGGCCAACGAGAACGGCTCACGCAGTTTCAGGGACATTCTGGGGGCTCTACTCGGACGCTCTCCGCGTGAAGCACCGAGCGCCGCCGAGCAAATCGCAGCAGATACGGCGGACGTGTTCGAATCGCCCGAACTGGGCGGCGGGGTTCCCGCTGGGATTCAGGTCGAGGGACAAGCAGCGGGTCTCGCGGCCAGGTTTCGCAAGGCCGAACAATGAATCCCCCCGTTGGTGAGCTCATCGAGAACGCCTCGCTGGCGCCCTCGCTGAAGATTCTACTGATTCTGGCGGCCCTGGCGTTGTTGCCAGCCATCATACTGACCACGACCTCGTTCGTGCGCACGGTGGTCGTGCTTTCGTTCGTACGGCAGGGGGTCGGAACGCCGCAAAGCCCGCCTTCGCAGGTGGTGATAGGTCTGGCGCTGTTTCTCAGCCTCTTCACCATGTCGCCGGTGATGGACGAGATGAAGCAGGTAGCATTCGACCCCTACGTCGCCGGTGAGCTGACCGATCTGGAGGCGATTGAGCAGGGCATAGTGCCCCTCAAGCGCTTCATGCTGCGTCAGACGCGGGAGGCCGACCTCAAGCTCTTCTACGACGCTACGAGTGAACCTCTGCCCGACTCGCCCGAAAAGGTCTCCATGCGCATGGCCATGCCGGCCTTCGTGATCAGCGAGCTGACTACCGCATTTCAGATGGGCGTGATCATCCTACTTCCCTTCCTGGTGGTCGACGTGGCCGTGGCCTCGCTCTTGATGAGCATGGGCATGATGATGGTGCCGCCGACCACCTTGAGTCTTCCCGTCAAGCTGCTCTTGTTCGTGTTGGTGGACGGCTGGCACTTGGTAGCCGGTTCGCTGCTTCGCAGCTTTGCCTGAAAGGATTACCCATGACTACAGATGGAGCCTTGGAACTGTTTCGAAACGCGATGTTGATTGCGGCGAAGGTGGCCGGGCCCATGCTTCTGGCAGCCCTGATCATGGGGCTCATCGTGGGCATCTTGCAGGCCGCCACACAGGTCAACGAAGCCAGCATCAGTTTCGTCACCAAAGTACTTGCCATTGGTGCTGCAATCGCCGTCGTGGGCCCGTGGTCGATGCGTCAGCTGGTCGACTACACCACGCGCACGATCAGCAGCATCTCCGACGTCGTGCGGTGAGTGGGCTCGAGGGCATGCTGCGGGCCGAGCTCGCGGTCTTCCTTCTGGAAGTGGTGCGCATCGCCGGGATGGTCATCGTCGCGCCGCTGCCCTGGGCCTGGGCTCCGCTTCGAGTGCGCACGGGTCTGGTTCTGGCGCTGGCGCTGGCTGCCCATAGCCTGGGAGGCTGGTCTGGCGGCCAGGAGCCGACGCCGGCAGCCATCGCGCTGGCCGTGAGTTCCGAGTTTCTGCTCGGCGTCGCCATCGGTTTCGTGGTCCGCTTGACGGTCGCCATCGCCGAGATCGCGGCCGAGGTCGTGGCCCCGCTGATGGGTCTTGGGGTGGCTCAGCTGTTCGACCCCAAGAACGGCGGATCACACAACGTCCTCAGTCAACTGTTTCGTTATCTCGCGATCTTGCTGGCCGTGATCGCCGGTGTACATCGCGTCGTGATCCACGCTGTCATCGCCAGTTTCAGTGTGTTCCCGGTGGGGACGGTTCCCAACCCGGGCTACTCCGTCGAGGTTCTGGTCACGCTGAGCTCGCACGTTTTGGCGGCGGGGGTCCGCATCGCCATCCCGCTCATCGCCGTCTTGTTCATGACGCAGGTGGCGCTGGCATTCATCTCGCGTGCCGCACCTGCGATGCAGATCTTCAGCATTGGCTTTGCGGTCACGCTCTCGGTAGGGACGGCGGTACTCATCAGCATCATTCCGGACACGGGGTTTCGGATGCTCGCCGAGCTATCCAAGGTGGGAGAACAGATCGAGCACGTGCTGATGGCGATGGGTGAGGGGGGGCCGTGAGCGATCAGGACCAGAGCGACAAAACAGAGGAGGCAACCCCAGAACGGCGCAGAAAGGCGCGCGACGAAGGGCAGTTCCCGCGGGCCAAGGATACCGGGGCCGTCGCCGGTACGTTTGCCGTTCTGCTCGTACTTTCAGGGCTCGGTCCCGACATGGTCGGGATGCTCCGCGAGTTCGCGATGCGCTGCTTTCGCGAGTCGTACGCCATCGTGGGTGCCGGCACTCAGTCCATCGCGGAGCAGGCGGTTACCATCCTGGTGATGCTGTGCGCGCCCGTGGCGGTGTGCGCAGCACTGGCGGGGGTCGCGGCGGGATTCATGGAAGCAGGTTGGCACCCCAAGGTCGAGCTCGTTGCTCCCAAGTGGAGTCGGCTCAACCCGCTCGAAAAGCTCAAGAACATGTTCTCGCCCAAGACCGGACTGGTCAACACGGCCCTGGCCCTGGCGCGGGTGCTCGTCGTGGGTAGCGTGGCCTACAGCGTGACCAGCGCGGCTTTCCCGAACCTGATGCGACTATCGCGAGCGCCGCTTGCCGGGGGGATCGACCTGTTGGTCGAGGTGGCGCTGCGCCTGGCCTTTTGGGCGACCATGGCACTGGCACTGCTTGCGGCGGTCGACTTTACCCAGGCCTACTTCCGGCACGAAAAGCAGATCATGATGTCTCATCAGGAAATCAAGGATGAGATGAAGCAGCAGGAAGGCAATCCGCAAATACGCGCGCGCATGCGGCAAAAGGCGCGTGAAATTGCCAAGCGAGGTCTGGTCAAGGAGGTGAAGGGAGCGGACGTGATCGTCACGAACCCCACACACATAGCCGTGGCGCTGCGCTATCGAGTTCAAGAGGGCGCTCCCGTGCTGCGAGCCAAGGGCTACGACGACATCGCCATGTACATTCGGGAAATCGCCAAAGAGCACGGCATTCCCATCATCGAGAACAAACCCCTGGCGCGAGCGCTGGCCGCACAGGTGAGGGTAGGCAGACCCATCCCCGTGGACCTGTATGCCGCGGTCGCGGAGGTGCTGGCCATGGTCTACCGGCTCAAGGGACGCGGCGTGCGGGCGTGACGCGACACGGGTTGACCGGGGCGCATCCGAGCAGGCAAGCGGGCGAGGCCGCGCTCTCCACGAGGTCGTTCTTCCTCGCGCAACCGACCACATACGGCTACTCATTTGCGGCAATGTGGCGATTGCTGACGAGGCCGAGCGTCCCGGGGGGTAACATCGTGACAGCATGACGGCGCGCACGGCGAGCAGGGGTTGGGCATTGGTCTCGGCGCTTGGACTGATCGCCGGTTGCTCGGGCGACGCTGGCAGCGGCGGGCAAGGCGCTGGCGCGGACCGAGCGTTGGCCCAGCGGGATTGCTATCTCGGGTTGCAGGTGCCCGGGGTGTCCCACACCGGCTATGCCTGTTCCGGAACCGACACCACCAGCTCCGTGTCGGGGCTCGAGCCCAGCAATTTCGAGCCCGCATTGAGCGTTTCCCTCACGCTGGCCGAGCCGCCGGAAATTGGCGACCTGATACTCACCAGTCTGACCCTCGATATCCCCGAGGCTGGCGTGAGCCAGCGCTGGGAGGCGCCAGTGGCAGCCTGCAATGCGACGGCGATAGCGAGCGCTGTGGATCCCGACTTCGGTTGGACCTATTTTCGAATCGATATCACCTGTTCGGCGCCAGCCGTGCCCATCGGCGACAACAGCGGCGATCCGATCGAGCTGGGGGACTTCAGCATCGTCACCTTCTTCAGTTTGGACTGAAGCCCGATCGACCACTCGATGCGCGTCGTGCACCCGCGAGTGACATCCTGTTGGGGCACGCGAATGAGGAAGTCCGTCGCGAGCCGGCTGAGACCGCCGCGAGGCGGGCGCGCGAGGAGCGAGCACCTGAGACCTACTGAAGTCACTGAAGTCAAGGCTCGTGGCTAGGCTTCGCTCCCGCCAGGATGATGCCCGCACCACGCAGCGTGTGCTCTTCGTGAAACTCGTCGAGCTCGGTTCGTAGAAGTGACTTCCCGCGCGCCCACTTCTCGCGCAGCCGCCGGTCGTCCAGGTCCTCGGGCGAGTCGATGCCGGCCCAGGTGAGAAGCCGCTTGTAGACTGGATACAGCCAGTGGAGCGCACCTTGGTCGGGGCGCGAGCGCTCGAAGTCCATGATGGCGAGACGTCCCCTTGGGCGCAGTAGCTGGACGATACGCCGGAGCACCGCGTCCAGGTCGTGGACGATGCCGAGGCACCAAACGGAGACGATGGCGTCGACCGGATCTTGAACGGATTCGAGCGTGGCTGCATCATCCCGCATCAGCTCGACGTTGGTCCAACCCTCGGCCTTCACCCGGGTTCGAGCCCTTGCGAGCATGCCTTCCGAGTAGTCGAGTGCGAGGATACGGCCTTCCGCGCCGACCTTCTCGGCGAGCAGCGGCAGATTGCGGCCGGTGCCGCAGCCGACGTCGACAACGGTTTTCCCCCGCACGTCGCCGAGCAGGTCGAGGGTGGTCCTCCGGTAGCGTTCGAGGCCGAGCAACTTGCCAAACACCAGGTCGGTCGAGCGATCGTAGTGCCGGGCGGCCCGGTCATAGTATCTGGGGACATCGTCGAGCTTCATAGGTCTCCCTCACCTTCAGTACGTACCTTGCTGCCGAGCCGCTCGGAGAGCCAGGCGTACGCGGACGGCAGCACCAGGAGCGTGAGCAACGTGGAGGTGACGAGCCCTCCGATCACGACTGTGGCGAGGGGCCTCTGGACCTCCGCGCCCGCGCTCCGAGCCAGCGCCATGGGGATGAACCCCAGGCTCGCCACCAGCGCAGTCATGAGCACCGGCCGCAGCCGAGCCTTGGCCGCTTGTTCGGCCGCCAACGCGGCGGGGAGCCCGGCGCGGCGCCGTTCCACGATGGATGAGATCAGGACCACACCATTGAGCACCGCCACACCGAACAACGCGATGAAGCCGACGCCAGCCGAGATCGAAAAGGGATAGCCGCGTAGGGCGAGCGCAAGCAGCCCGCCCGTGGTGGCCATCGGTACGTTCAGGTAAATCAAAAGCCCGAGCGAGGCCGAATTGAAGGTCGAGTAGAGCAGCACGAAGATCAAGAGCAGGGCGAGCGGGATGAGCACGAAGAGCCGCTGTGACGCTGCCTGGAGATTCTCGAATTGACCGCCCCACTCGATGGTCCAACCTGCCGGGAGCTCCACATCGCGCGTGACCGCC
This sequence comes from uncultured delta proteobacterium, assembly GCA_963809955.1. GTDB lineage: Bacteria > Myxococcota_A > Polyangia > Polyangiales > Polyangiaceae > JAICQQ01. The sequence goes on along the minus strand of CAWELQ010000016.1, from coordinate 589,649 downwards.
GCCTGGGCGTCCGCCACGAACGAGGCCAGGTCGCGGTCGCGCACGTTTGCTTCGACATTGATGCGACGGCTGATGCGGTCCCGGCTGATCTGGGCCGGGCCTTCCTCCACGCTGAGCTCCGCGAGCTGCGAGATGGGGATTTGCATGCGGGCGCCCTCTGCTCCTGGGACCGCGACGCGCAGTGAGCGGATGGATTCGACGCTGCTGCGCACGTCTTCTCCGAAGCGAACCTGCACGGCGAACCGCTTCTGTCCCTCCAGGATGGTGCCCACCTGCTTTCCGCCCACAGCCTGGATGACGCTCAGCACATCGGAAGCATTCAGCCCGTAGCGCGCGATGGCCTCCCGGTCGATGCGCACGCGCAACAGCGGCAGCCCCTGGGTCTGCTCCGCTTTGACATCGGCGGCTCCAGGTATTTGGGAGACGACCTTGACCACTTCGTCCGCTTTCTGCTTCAGCAGATCGAGGTCGTCGCCGTAGATATGCACGGCAACATCGGAGCGCACGCCCGAAATGAGCTCCTGCACGCGGAGCTCGATCGGTTGCGAGTAGCTGAAGATGGCTCCCGGTACCTCCCGTTCGAGCTTTTCATCGATCGCCTTCACGAGCGCCGCCTTGGTTTCGAAGCGCCAGCTGTCGCGGGGATTCAACATCAAGAACGTGTCGCTGATCTCGACGCCCATCGGGTCCGTAGCGATCTCGGCACGGCCGGTTCGCGAGACGATGGTCTTCACTTCGGGGAAGTTCTTCTTGATCACTTGCTCGACCAACGTGCTGATTTCGTTCGACTTTTCGAGCGAAACACTCGGCAGTCGCCAGACCTGCATGGCAATGGCCCCTTCGTCCAGCCGCGGCATGAACTCCGCCCCCAGAAACGGAATCACTCCGAGGCTTGCCAGAAACAGCAGAGCGGCTGCGAGGAACGTCGAACGCCGGCGCTGGATCGCGCGGGGCAAGAGCGGCTCGTAGACGCGCTTGGCCAGGCGAAAGAGCCAGGGCTCTTTCTCGGACACACGCTTCAGGAAAAAGCTCGCCAGGACCGGCATCAAGGTCAACGCGCATACCAAAGAGCCCGCGAGCGCGAAGACGACCGTGAGCGCCATCGGCCCGAACATCTTTCCCTCGACTCCGCGCAGACCCAGGATGGGAAGGTAGACGATCATGATGATGCCCACGGCGAACACGATGGGTCGCGCCACCTCGTGGGCGGCTGCCTTCACCTTGTCCAGGTGGGGGGTATCCTCGTCGTTGTGACGTTCGGCGAGCGTGCGCACGATGTTTTCGATCATCACGACCGAGCCATCCACGATCAGTCCAAAGTCGATAGCCCCCAAGCTCATCAGGTTGCCCGACAGCCCGGCCATGCGCATGCCCGTGAAGGCCACCAACATCGACAACGGAATTGCCAGTGCCACGATCAAGCCCCCGCGGACGCTTCCGAGCAGCAACAACAGTATCACGACCACCAACAGGCCGCCCTCGATGAGGTTTTTCGAGACGGTGTGAATGGTACGATCGACCAGCTCGGTGCGATCGTAGAAGGTGTCGATGGTGATGCCCTTGGGCAGCGTTCGTTCGATCTGGTGGATCTTGTCTTTGACTCTGTCGACAACGACGCGCGAGTTTTCGCCCATCAACATCATCACGATGCCGACCACCGCTTCGCCTCGCCCGTCCCGCGTGACTGCTCCTTGCCGGATCACGGGGGCGAATTCCACCGTGGCGACGTCGTGCACGTAGATGGGTGTTCCGTCGTCGCCCCGGCTGACGACGATGTCGCCGATTTCTTGCAGATTCTGGATGAGACCCTCGCCACGCACCAGGTACTGCTCGCCCTGATGAGTGATGGTCCCGCCACCCACGTTTCGGTTATTCTGTGCGATGGCGTCGAGGACATCGCCCACGGTCAGCCCATAGGCGACCAGGCTGTCGATAGCGAGAGTGGCCTGGTAGGTCTTCAGCTCACCGCCAAAGGAATTGACCTCCACGATGCCTGGCACGGAGCGAAGCTGGTAGGCAACATTCCAATCCAGAATCGTACGCAGCTCCATGGGCGTGAAGCACTGGTCCGTATCCGGAGCGCCGGGCTTGCACATGGGGTCGCCCTTCACCTCGAACTGGTAAATCTCACCGAGCCCCGTAGAAATAGGGCCGAGCTCCGGCTCGCCGTAACCGGGTGGCACTTCCTCGCGAGCGGCGCTCAGACGCTCGCCCACCAGCTGCCGGGCCCAGTAGATGTCCGTGCCCTCCTCGAAAACCACGGTGACCACCGAAAGACCGAACTTGGAGACGGAGCGGATCTCTTCGACCTTGGGCAAGCCACTCATCGAGGTTTCCACCGGGAACGTGATGAAGTTTTCCATCTCCTCCGGCGCCAGGCCCGGGCTATTGGTCAGGATCTGCACCTGCACGTTGGTGACATCGGGCACCGCGTCGATGGGCAGCTCTTTGAGGTTCTTCACGCCCAGGGCGACCACCAGGAGCCAGCCGATGATGACCAGCAGGCGGTTCTTGAGCGAGAAGTCGATGATTCGATGGATCACGTCGACGTCTCCTCAGTGGCTGTGTCCGCCGCCCAGCTCGTGCTTGGCGGCTTCGGACTTGAGAATGAAGGTGCCTTCGACGACCACGGGCTCCCCTTCGCTGAGGCCACTCAGAACCTCGACGTACTCCGCGCCCCGTTTGCCGATCGTGAGCTGGCGCGGCTCGAAGCGGCCCGCGCCCTTCGCGACGAAGGCGAGGAAGCGCTGGCCGTCGCGTTGTACGGCGCCTGTCGGGACCGCGAGCGTGGCGCTCGCTTTGTGGTCTTTCGAAGCCCCGGCAGAAGTGGGCATGAGGGTCGCGAACATGCCGGGCTTCAGCGCCGCATCATGGTTTTCGAGCTCCACACGCACTTCCGCCGTACGCGTGCGCTCGTCGAGCGTCGGCGAAATGTAACTGATGATGCCCTGCCAGGTGCGTTCGGGATACGCTTTGACGCGGACCAGAGCGCTCGCCTCGAGCTGCACACTGGCCAGGTCGCTTTCATAGGCGCGACCCACCACCCACACGGTATCGATGTCGGCGATCACGAACAGCTCGCGCTCGGGGTTCGCGACCTCTCCCGCCGTGGCATGCCGCGCCACCACCGTGCCGTCGAGCGGACTTTTCAGCACGGTGGTGGCGCCGCTGCCGCCACTGCCGCCGTATACCTGAGCTCGCGACGCGGCCGCGGATAGCGCGGCCCGGGCCTGTTTCACCGCGCCTTGCGCCTCCACGTACGACTTCTGCGCGCCGATGCCGGCATCCATCAGCTGCTGCTGTCGCGCGAGCTGGTCCTTGGCCACCTCGAGAGCCGCCCGCGCTTGCGCGAGGTCGGCACGAGCCTCCCCGAGCTGCACGTTTTTCAGCACCGCCAGCAGGTCGCCCCGCTTCACCTTGTCGCCCGGCTTGACCTTCACCTCGGCGACCTGGCTGGCGACCAAGGGGGTGATGTGAGCGATCTTGTCTGGATGCGGGCGAACTTCGGCGGGCAAGTCGAGGACGCTGACCACGGTTCTTTTGGTGACCTTGTTCGTCCGGATCGTGACGTTCTTCATCACTTGCGGGGTGAGCTCGATCATCTCGCGCCCTTCGTGCTCGTCCGCCTCGCGCTCGTGTGCTTCGTGCCCCTTGGCTGCGCGTTCCTCGGTGTCCGTCGTGTTGTTGCAAGCGGAAAGACCCGAGCATGCGACAATGAGCCAGTGTTGCCACCTCATCGTGCCAGCTCCTTTTTGGTGTGCAGCTCGCTGCCCACGGCCGCCTCCAGCTCCGCCCAGGAGTCGTAGTAGTCGGCAAACGCTTCGAGCGCTTCCTTTTGGCTGCGCAAGAAGCGCTCCTGGGCGACCATGACCTCTAGCATGTCGATCTCTCCGAGCTCGAACGCCTTCTGCAGCAGTTGGAGGTTCTCCTCGAAGCTAGGTAGAATCTCGGTGCCGAACAGGCGGGCTCGCTCGGCATTGAGACGGGTCCGTTCGCGCGCCTGGGTGATGCGCGCACGGAGCGTAGTACCGAGCGTGGCCTGGTCGGCGCTCGCTTGCTCGATGGCCGCGCGCGCTCGACTCGCTTCGGGCGTACTGCCGACCCAGAGCGGCAGCGGCACGCTGAGCGTGCCCTTCAAGAATCCGTGCGGGATTCGCGCCGGGTTCGGCCTCGTTTTCGTAGCTCACCCCCACGGTCGGATTGGGCCAGGCGCGCCGTTTGGCTGCCCGGAGTTTGGCGCGCGCCGCCCGGGTTCGGGCCCGGGCCGCTCGGAGCGCCGGTTGTCGGAGCTCCGCCGTGCGGATCAGCGTGGCCGTGAGGGGGGGCGTTTCCGGTGCTTCGAGCCCGCCGCTGGGGGTGAGGAGCGCGGGACGGTCCCAGCCCGCAACGCGCGCGAGCTCGAGTCGCACGCCATCGTAGTCGCTCCTGGCGAGCATGGCTGCCTGGCGCGCGTGGGCTAGTTCGCCTTCGGCGAGGCGAACGGGCAGGGGAGAGGTTTCGCCCGCGGCGAAGCGCTGCCCGGCGATGGCGACGACGCGCTTGGCGAAATCGAGCATGCGCTTCGAGGCCTGCACGCGTTCGCGATTCACGAGCGCACGGTGATAGGCGGCGTGAACTTGCTGGTGGACGAGCCACTCGGCCGCTCCGAGTTCGGCATGACGCGCCGTCAGCCCCGATTGCGCGGCGTCGAGCGCGGCCGCGCGCCTGCCGGCCACGTCGAGCTCTTGCGCGACGCCGATCGAGTAGTCCAGCCCCGTTCCGGAATCCGTCCAGCGCCTGCCTGCGCTGCCCGTGACCACGGGATCCGTGGGGAACAGTGGGCTCGAGGCCTCGACCTCGGCGTGACCGGCGGCCACGTCGGCCCGCGCGCTAACGACCGGGGGGGCATGTCGCAGGGCGTGCCGGAGCACCTGGTCCAACGTCACCGACCGCTCGGGCAGCAGGGGTTGGCGCTCGGGGGCGGACGCCACGCCAGCTTGCGGCGAAGCAGCGGGTGTTTGGGCGCGAGCCACGGCGCAGCAGAACGACACCAGGCACAGCGGATACAGTAGGACCTTCATGAACATCTTCGACTCCAACGAGACGCCAGTCCGGCTGGCGTGAGCACCAGCCCCGCGCGCGGAGCTGCTGAGCAACGCGCGTCACGACGCAAGGTGCCGCTCAGCAGAGCGCGGGGCCCATCGACCAAGGGACGGGAAGACGCCGAGCGTCGGCGCCGAGCCCAGGTGGTGTCGTCCCTGGCGGTTTTCGTGAGCAGCGTGGGATTGCCGGTCACGAAAGTCGCGCGACCACGAGGCACCGGGGCTCTGCAACACGACGGCGCCTGGCCGCCGGTGTTGCGATCACGGACACATCGGCTCAGTCGAAGATTGGAGGCCGGAAAATGGGGCGACCGACGCCCTCCGGGTGGACCCTCGTGGCGGACAGCATGCGGGTCTCATCGGAACCCGCGGCGGGAGGCACGGCGAGCTCGAGCCGCGAAAATGCCGCGACTTGATGGCCGCAGCAAGAGCACACGTGGAGATGCCCGAGGCAGCCGTGCTCGAGGTCGTGGTGCCGGTCGTTCCCGGCCGGTTCCGCCGAGTGCGCGGTGTGCCCGTGAAGGGCGAGATGGACTGCGTTCTCCACCGCTTCTCCCACGCCGGGCCGGGCGAGCCCTGCGACCAGGACGAACAGAAGAACGAGGATCCGCTGCAACACGCCGGGTAACCCTAGACGGCAGCCAACGGGTGTCAAGCGCCCCGTTGGGTGAAATCCGCGGCAGGGAAGTGACGGCGGAGGTCCTCGAGCCTCAGCGGTCGATACAGGTGCGGGAAAGCCTGTCCGTGACGGGAGGTCTCCATTCTGAGCTCGGGCTGCATTCCCCGGGTGTCCACCTCCGCCACGACGAGGCCTGCGGCGCCTGGAAAGTGCCTCTCCAGCGTCCCCGCCACCTGGTCGGCGCACGACAGATGGATGAACCCATCCCTGAGATCGTCGGGACTGCCAGCGAACACTCCGCTGCGCCGCAAGTCGTCGAATTCTTCTCGCCTGAAGATCTTGTAGACCAGCTCGGGGGTGAGCGCTTCACGCCGGTTTGGCACGACCCGAGCGCCGCAGCTGCAATCGAGGCAGCCGTGCTCGGCGCAGGTACCGCAGGCGCGCGAGACCTGCTGGCGCAAGGCCTGCCGGGCTCGGAAAACTCGCACCGCGGCGTTGTTTGCCGTAATGCCTGCCTCGGAGGCGTAGCTTTTCACGGATATGCCGTCGACTTCGACGCGCCGGAGCGCCTCGGCGTACTCGGGCTTCAGCGTCGAGGCGAGCTCGCCCACGCATCGGCAGACGGCGCTCTTCGCCCCGGCATCGGGCTCCGTGGTAAGAGGGCTTTCACGCGCCAACGCATCGAGCTTGCGACCCGCAGCAGCACGCCGCCGATAGTGGTCGTTCACTTCATTGCGCAAGACCCGGTAAAACCACGCCACCGCTGATTCTTCGTCCTCGAGCGTGGCGAGCTTGTCGATGCCCTTCACGAACGCGCTCTGAAGGATGTCCTCTGCCAGCGCCCGATCGCCCAGGCGCCCTTCGAGGAATTCGAGAAAGCTCCGGTGAGTATCGACCAGCACATTGAGCGCGCGAGCGCTCGGCGCAGTCCCGGGGGTCGACGGCGTCATGCGGCGAGCGAGCCTTCCCCGGGACAGCGCAGCACTTCCACGGTCAGGTGGACGATGTCCGTCTGCCCCGCAAGCAGGCGCTTGTAGTGGCCGGGCTCTTTGGGGTGGTGGGTGACGATGGAGAGGATGGCTGCCAGATGCTTCGGACCCACTCGCCACACGTGCAGATCCACCACTCGGTTGTCGTCGCTCGCTTCGATTGCGCGGCGAATGGCTGCGCGCTTCGCGTCCGACAGCTCGGCATCGAGCAAGACCCGGCTGGTGTCGCGGAGCAGGCCGTAGGACCAGTGAGCGATCACGAGGGAACCGACCACGCCCATCATCGCGTCCATCCACACCCAACCCAAGAACTTGCCTGCGGTCAGCGCCAAAAGCGCGAGGACCGAGGTCAAAGCATCCGCCATCACGTGCAGATAGGCGCCCCTCAGGTTGTGGTCGTGGTGAACGTGCTCGCCGTACCCACCGTGCCCGCCATGCTCGCTGCTCGCGTGCCCGTGATGGTGGTGCCCCTCGCGCCCCTCGTGCAACAATGCGGCGCTGGCGAGGTTGACCAGCAAGCCCACGGCCGCCACGAAAATCGCTTCATTGAAGCGGATCGACTCCGGGGTGACCAGGCGGCTCAGACTATCGGCGAGCACCAGCAGCGCCACCACGGCCAGACCGACCGCGCTGGCAAAGCCTCCCAGCGCGCCCACCTTGCCCGTTCCGAAGCTGTAGCGCCGGTCCTTGGAGTGGCGCCGGGCGTAGATGTAGGCGAACACCGTAATGGAAAGCGCCGCTGCATGCGTGCCCATGTGCCATCCGTCCGCGAGCAGTGCCATCGATCCGAACACGGTGCCTGCCCAGATCTCGGCGGTCATCATCGTAAAAGTCAGACCGATCACCCACCAGGTGCGACGCTCCCCAGCGGCGCGACCATCGGTGCCAAACGCGTGGTGGTGTTCGAAACGGTGCGGTTCGTGCTCGTGCATGGCGGGCTCCTTTCCGGGGTCGAGTGTATCGTGGACTGACCGAGAGCGGTAGGGCTCGACGCCGACACACGACGCCAGACGCAAGCTCCCGCGCTCAGGGACCCCCCTTGCAGTTGAGCTGGAGCCATTCGGCGGCCTCGTCGAGCGGCACGTACTCCGGGGGGCCATCGTCGTCCGGGTCCGGGTGAGCACTCCGCAGAAAGAAGACGGCCAGGCTGGTTCCGTCGAGGAACTGCTTCGGCTCGTAGCTGAAGATGAGCTTGCCACAGCGCCGCTTGCCCCGGAGCGCTGCGGGAACCTTCGGCACCTGGGGCGGAGGCACCGCGTACTGCCGTCCGCAGCGCTTGTTCAGGAAGCGGGCCACATTCTCCAGATCGGGACCCACGATACCGAGGCGTTTGCCCTTCGGGTCGAGCAAGTAATACCAGTCCACGGCATGCCAGAATTCGCCGTAATCGTGCCGGTAGGCGATGATGTCGCCATCGAGGCTTCGGTCGCGACAGCCTTCGATGATCGTGTAGCCGTTCGCATCGACGACGAAGCTGGTCGCGCGCGTCGTCAGTTCCACCACATGCAAAGCCAGCGACGTCGCCCACCCGTCGGTCTGAAAATAGAGCCGCTTCCCCCGTGGCGAGAAGGACAGCGCGAAGGCGTGCTCGCGGTGCTCCAAGCGCTCGTCGCCCGGATGAGTCGGCTCCTCCAGGTTCACCGCCTCGAAGGCGGCGCTCCCGTCAGCTCGAGCCACCCAGAGCGACGCTGGGCCTTGTTCAGCCTGCCGGACGAAGGCCAGGCGATTCCGGTCCGGGCTCAGCACGGCCTCGATGTCCTCTTCCTCGAGCTCCGAGGCCTCGCGCACCAACGCGAAGGGATTGTGGTCTTCCGGGCTGCGCGGCGGGGGCAGCATCACTCCCGTGGGAAAGCCTTCCCCTTCGGCGAGCCGCTTGGCCAAGCTCCGAGCCATGGCCTCGCCGCTCGGGGAAGCAGGCGGCTCGCGCGCGACGGGCGCCTCGTCTTCGCTCACGGGTTCGGAGGAGGGACGCGCCGCCGCCTCGGGCTCTTCGGCAGTGGCGCGAGCGCGCGTGGCTTGGGCGCGTGTGACTCGAGCGTGCGTGGCTTGGGCTCGGGTGGCTTGGGCTCGGGGCCGCTCTGCTCGGCGGGGCGCTTCGGGAGCAGGCCCCGCGTTGCCGGCACGAGCCGCGCATGCCGAGAACGCCTGGCAGGCCCCCAGTGCGGTGAGAAGAATCCATGCAGAACGAGGGAACATCGACGACCTTTCGTACGACTCACAACGGTGAACGCGCAGCGCGGCCCGTGGCGGTCGGGCGCGGGCACTGCAGCGCCCGTGCCAGGCTGACGAGCGGCAATTTCACGCTGCGAAGTCGTGGAGAGCAGGGCGCCGGAGTAGGCGACCGCGCCGCTCCGGACACGCACCTGCGGCTCTCGGGCCACGTCGATCCGGTAAGCGACCTTGCCTCGTCAGTCGCGCGCAGCAGCCGTCTCTTTGCCAGATCTTCTTGGGCTTCGAGCCGCTACGACTGCCCGACCCACTCCAGCGCTTCTGCACGCTGGGCCATGCGGAAGGTGCGCACCTTCGCTTGCACGAAGCGCGCAGCGATCGGCGGCACTGCGGACGCCAGGCGATCGTCTGTCACCAGCGCGATGCGCCGGATCTTTTTGTGATGGTCGCGAACGAAGCGATAGTGAGATCCCAGCGCGAACAAGTCTTCCCAACCCGGAAAGTGTTCGGCCACGACAGCCACTCCGTTCAGCGCCCCCTGCTGTTCGAGGTAGGGATCGATCTCGGCGCTGAGGCGTTCGAAGTCTGCGGCTTCGAGTTCCCCGCGTGGTTCGAGCGTCAACACGCCCGCAGCCTGGTCGAGCTGAAACGCCAAGTGTCCCTCGGAGGGAGCTTCCGAAACCCAACCTCGGGCAGCCGGAAGCTCCTCGCTGCGATACACGCGCACTTCACCCGGAAGCGCGAAGCCGAACGCTTTGACCATGGTGCGAATGGAGTCGACGTCGGTCACGACGGCTGCTCGCTGAAATGCGGTCAGATGGCGCATCCCGACCTTGGCGTCCTCCCAGGCAGCTCCGCCCGAGAATCCCCCGAAATCGCTGCCAAGCACGTACAAGAGGCGCACGCGCTTGTGCTTCGTCAACTTGGCATCAATGGCGGGAACCAGGACGGTGCGATAGTCGTCCGCGGTGACCTCACCATGAGCCCGCACCCCGAGCACGTGGTCCGGAAGGTCCTGAATGATCTCGAGCATGGCATACTCCCCTAGTGGATGATTCGTTAACGGAATGTGATGACCTCGACGCGCTACTAGTCGTCGAGAGGCCAACCCACGGCAATCCTATCCAATTCCACAGTACTGTCGAAACAGCACTGTCGAAAGCGCCTGTTCGCGGCGGCAGGAAGGGGCAGCGTTCCGTGGAGTTTGCAGATTCCCTGAACGACTCTTCAGTAACCCCGCGCGCCGAAACGGTCCCCAGCCTCTACTCCGGCAGCGTCGCCCAGCCGAGTCCACAGGCAAGCTTCCTGTCGTCCGACGAACTGGTCGAAGCCGGGCGGGCCGCTGCGCGGAGCGAGGCCGCAACCAGGTTATTGAAATTGACATTCAGTCGCCCGCTGTCGGAGTAGTGTCGGTGCCTTCGTCGGGCCCGCCCTGCGGATGCACTCCGTCTGCGTACGGCACATCAATGGATTGTCCCTCCGCCCAAGTATCGCCGCAGTAAACAGTGCGGACGGTCGCGTCGTTGCAGACGATAGCCTCGGGCCAATAGCTTCGCCCCTGGCATATGGGTTCGGCAACATCCGTGGAAGTCGTGAGCCCCACGAAAGCGCCGCTCTCATCGAAGTACCTCAGTTCGTTGACGCTCCCATTCCCGATGCGGACGAAGCGCGTTCCATCGCTGCAGGTTCCGGCAAGGGCAAACACCAGCCCGGCACAGTCACCTGGCAAACCCCACTCGACGAGGGTGTCGTCATGACCCGGGTAGTCGTCGAAGCTGCGCTCTTCGCAGGAACCCGCCAGCTCGCATTGTGAACGGCACTGCTGAGGAGGTTCGACCGAATCGTCTGTGCTGGAACACGCGACCAATACGGACAATCCCATGCACACTGCAGAAGGAAGAAAACGCATCGTGATACCCATCCCCGGGTCGCTATCCCGGTTTCCCTGGTGCCCTGCTCTGCTCGGCGCCGGGCACGCGACAGAGCGACGGTAGCACGTCAGAAAATCCGAGGGTAGCGCTGACAAGCACGAGCTGGGTGCACTGGGCAACCAGACATGGCCCCAACACAGAGCTCGAACGCTTTCTTCTTGTCGTCGGAGGCGGCGCCCAGAAACGCGCTCTTGGAAAGCTCGGAGGAATCGTCGGCGCGACTGAACGCACAGGAGTCGCCAGTGGTCGGTCGCACGGAGGACTGTTGCTGCGACACCCGAGGTGAAGCCCGCCAAGCTGACGGCATGGGGAGCCGCAGCTCACGAACTCGGTTGTGACCGGGACGGCCTCGCGCGCGGTTATCCCGCGCCGGCCGAGAGTGTGTTGCCTGTTCGACCGGTGACCACGGCATCCCGAAGCAAGATCACTGGGGGACTGCCCCGGGGCGCAGGTACTTCGCCAATTCGATGTCTTGGTCCTTGATCGCCTTGGCCACCAGGCTTGCGAGCTTTTGAGCGCCCCGAAGATTGGTGTGCGTGTGGTCCGTGCCGAGGGCGTGGTAAGTCATGGCTTCGTCCTCTGAAGAGAGCGAATCGTACCATTGTGTCGAAAGCGTCGTGAGATCGATGTAGGGAACGTCCTTCGCGGCAGCTGCGGCTTTTGCTGCGGCCGCATGCAGGCTGGACTGATCGCCGAGAGGATAGCCATTGACACGCGCGGGCGGTGAAACCAAGAGGGGGTGCACGCCAGCGGCCTGCGCCTCGCTGACAAACCTTTCCAGGTTGGCTTGCACCGTTGCATCCGAGACACCCTTGTCATTGTGGCCGAATTGAACGATGAGCCAATCGCCCGCCGCCCAATGCGCCTTGATGGCGCCCCAGAGAGAGGATGAGCCGTAGAAGGAGGATGAGCTGGCGCCACTGTTGGCATAGTTGGCGATGCCAAGGGGAGGGGAGAAAAACTCCGGTAGCATTTGTCCCCAGCCACCGTAGCCTGGAAATGCCTGATCGCAGGTGGTCGAATCGCTGGCGATATAGACCATGATAGGTTGAGTCGCAGGGGTGGCCGCCGCGTAGCCGATCGCCGAGACTTGCGGCGGGGACGATGCCGGACCCGAAAAGAAGAGATCGAGACCGGCGTAACCGCCGTAACCACCCGAGTGGTTTGGCTGTCCTTCCATCGCGCGTACGTTGACGACAAAGGAATAGGTCAGCGACTGTCCCGCGGCAGTCTTCACGGGCTGCAACAACCCGCGTTTGGCTTCGCTGCTGACGTAGGTCTGCCCCGCCGACGCACCACCCAGGGTTACCGTGACCAGATAGTTGCCAGCTTCGCTCTCTGCTTCGGCGGTTGGTGTCGTTTCCGACGTGTTGTAGTCGCTGCCGCCAAACAGGCACTCAATGCAGACATCGCTGTCGTCTTGCCCAGTACAGGCTCTGTCGCTGACCGGGACCTCCTTGCATTTCGCGAAATTGTCGGTCGTGGGTGTCGGGTAGCCGTCAGGAATGGTCATCGACGAGCCTCCGCCGCCGCCAGTGCCCGCGCTGCCCCCAGTCCCGCCGGCAGTCGTGGCACTACCGCCGCTGCCAGAGTTACTGCTGCCTCCAGTTCCCCCCTCTCCAGAATTGGAGCCGGAGGTGCTCGTAGCGGAGCCGGAGGTGCTCGTTACGGAGCCGGAGGTGCTCGAGGTGCTCGTGTCGGAGTCGGAGGTGCTCGTTACGGAGCCGGAGGTGCTCGAGGTGCTCGTAGCGGAGCCGGAGGTGCTCGTGTCGGAGCCGGGGTGCTCGTGTCGGAGCCGGAGGTGCTCGTTACGGAGCCGCCAGCGCCGGGATCATCATGAGGTGTCTCGCCCCCGGAACAGGCGACGATCAGGCACAATGACGACCAAGCGCAGAGCAGTTCGACCGCTGGATGACTCATTTCATATCTCCGCAGCGCACCAGCAAAAACGCTTGGCTAGCGTTGTGGGTGCATTGTTGAAAGGGGACAGAGTCACTAAGACTTGCAAAGAAATCTGGGAGTGTCCGCTGCGTGAGGCCCGGTCTGAACCAGTCACGTAGCGCCGAGACTTGGTACCGAGCCATTTCTGCCATGGGCGACCAACGCCGCGGCTCGCTCATGAGCCACTTCGATCAGGTCGCGCGCGAGCAGCGGCTATTCGCCGATATCTTCGGGCCCCTATGGGGGGAGGGTTCAGACAATCAGGCAAGCCCCTCTTGGGCAAGCTGTTGTCACTGGCACGTAGTTCCTTCGAGCTCGGACGCCGGAGTTGCTGGAACCGGCAAGCCGTAGGATTTGGCGAGCTCATCGTATGCCAGAATCCTGGAGCTGGTCGCGTAGCCGTCGCTGGTGCGATCGAATATGGGGTGCTCGTACCAGGTCGGCTCCCAAAGAAACGTGCCCCGACCCATCCCATCCGCGAAGCCATGCATGATGGGGTTGATGAGGTCGCGGCGATTGTCTTCATATTCGCAGCTCATGACCGGGACGTGGTATTTGTCGATGACGTAACCGAACTCCATCCGCCAGTCGTCGCCGTTGTTGGTGGTCCCGTAGGTCGAACCGCAGATTCCGTCCACATCAATCGGCGGGTTGCCACCCAGATATTTGTCCACCCAAGGCTCGAAGTCCCCATCGGGCCGGGGACGCCCGTGCTGTGCCCAAACGATAATGTTGGGATCCGTTTCACGCACGGCACGGATCCCCGCGTTGACGAGCCCAGAAAAGTCGCTCCAGTTGTTCATGGAAACGCCAGACATCGCGGAATTCGTTTCGTTGCCGACTTGGACCATGTCTGGTTTCACGCCCGCCGCCACCATCCTGTCCATGGTGTCTTTGACATACTCGTAGCCGGCTTGCTGCATTTCCGAGGGGCTCATGCCGGCCCACGCAGAAGGCACGTATTGTTTACCGATGGACGCCCAGTAGTCGCTCATCATGATATCGAGGAATAGCCCCATTTTGCAGGCCTTCACGCGTTTGGCTATTGCGATGGTGTGATCGGTGTCCCCGTAACCCTGCGATGAATAGGTGCCCCCCTCTGACGGACAACTCGGACAGACGAACGTGCGGATCCGAATGAAGTTGAACCCGTGGTCGGAGTAGATTCTCTCCACGGACTTGTACTCACCGTTGTCTTGAAATTTCTGACCACCCCACTCCTGATTCGTCAGGTCCGAGGTGATTCCAGCACCCATGATGTAGGGAGGTTCAAAAATACCGCCGCTGCCGCCGGTCGTGCTCGTGCCGCCGGTCGTGCTCGTGCCGCCGGTCGAGCTCGTGCCGCCGGTCGAGCTCGTGCCGCCGGTCGTGCTCGTGCCGCCGGTCGTGCTCGTGCCGCCGGTCGTGCTCGTGCCGCCTGTCGTGCTCGCGCCGCTGGTCGTGCTCGTGCCGTCGGTCGTGCTCGCGCCGTCGGTCGTGCTCGCGCCGTCGGTCGTGCTCGCGCCGCTGGTCGCGCTAGTACCGCTGGTCGTGCTCGTGCCGCCGGTCACGCTCGCACCGCCGCTGCCGTCCGTACCTACGCTCGTGCTGCCCACGCCGCCGCTGTCAGGTCCGGGTGCGCCGCCACTGCCAGAGCACGCTGCGACGGCGACGCAGAGCGACGCCAGGCTGAGGGATGACAGGATGCTGAGGGGTTTGGCTTTTGTTACGGAAAGGTTTATCAAGTGCCTCCATCAGGCGCCACCACGCTGCCGCCAGCGCAACGCTTGGGAAAAACCGGGTGCCTATCCATAAAAGGGGCAGCCTGCGCACTAACCTGAAAAAAATCTTCAGCTCACATCACGCACGTAGGCCAGCGCCTGGTCATGGTGCGCCCCGTTCCGGAGATTGCTGCGCCTGTCTATTGGTGCTACGGAAGCGAGCATGCATCGCTGGCGCTGCGCGTTGTTGGGCGCGGGGTTTGCCTGGGCTTGTGGGGGTACCGGAACGCGCGAGCTAGCGCCGGCTGTCTCGGCGAGCGGTCCAGCCCACACAGCTTCGGCGCAGGAGGTCGACATGGGCTACGAATTTCGTGTACTGCAAGCTCGCGAGCGTCAGCTGATGGCGATTCACGATCGGGCCAGGGGCGGGGAGTTGCCGCAGAAGATCAGGAGCAACCTCGACCAAGTTTGGACCTATCTTCGAACGAGCGGAGTCAAGGCCGGTCACAACGTCGTCGTTTACCGCGAGTACGATCGCGCGGCGGGGGTAATGAGCATCGATGTTGGCGTTCAAGTCGACTCCGCCCTGCCCGCGAGCAGTGCGATCGTGCCCGTGACGACGCCGGGCGGGCTGGTCGCCGCGACGACGCACCTGGGCCCATACGACAGGCTTGGCGACGCGAGCAGCGCGCTCCACGAATTTTGCCGGGCACACGATCACCCCATCGCCGGGCCCACCTGGGAAGAGTACGGCGACTGGGAGGGCGATCCCACCCAGCTGCGCACGGACGTGTTCGTGCGCGTGGCGCGCTGAGCCCGTATATTGGATACCTAGTGCACCTGACCTGGCTGTTTCCTGACATGGGACGAAGCTTGCTCGTGTGGCGCGCCATGCGCGCACGCTACCTTTTCGTTCCCGGGTTGATCCTCACGCTGGCGCTGGGCTGTGGAGCCACGGAAAGTGGGGACACTGCAAGCAGCTCGGACAACGGCACCTCCACGACGGCAGGTTCCGGTACCGGGGGCGGCTCCTCCACCACGGGCACCTCTGGCGGAGGCGTTGACGGCAGTTTGTACTGCCCGGGCTACGAACCAGTCGAACCGTTGGAGCTAGCTCGCTGTTCGACCGACGCGGACTGCCCCACCGATGATGGGTGGCTCATGTGCTTGTTCGATGCCCCCGTCTACAGCTGCGGCCCAACCCAGTTCCAGGAATGCTCCGACGACTCCGACTGCGGAGAGGACGTCGTCTGCGAGTTCGACTCGTGCCAGAACTCCACGTGTGTCCCCGCCTGCTCGAACGCCGTGCCGTGCGGCGACGGGCAGGTCTGCGAGTCGGGCCACTGTCGGGCCGAGCGCTGCGACGACGCAGGAGCCGAACCCTGCCCTGAGCCCACCGTCTGCGATCCCGGGGGCGCGAGCGATGCTTACGGTTGCTCTCTGCAGCACTGCTCGCAAGGTTTCGAGTGCCCTCCCGGATTCGATTGTCGAGAGGGGATCAGCGCCGGTCAGGGTTGTGTCCAGCGTCCGTGCACGTCGGACGCGGACTGCGACTGCGGCGCTTGTGTCAATTCGCTTTGTTCACCCAAACCCAAGTTGTGCTTCCCTTACACACCGCCCCCCGTCTGCGCCGCACCCGACACGCCCATTGCCACGCCGCGAGGGGAGCGCCCCATCGCTTCGCTTCGCGCAGGTGACCTCGTCTACAGTGTGGACGAGGCCCAAATCGTGGCAGTCCCTCTGGAGCGCGCTTACTCGCGCCCGGTCACGCATCACCACGTGATCGAGGTGGTGCTGGAGGGGGACCGACGCCTCTTGATCAGCGCCGGCCATCCCACCGCTGACGGCAGGCATTTCGGTGACCTCGTGCGGGGTGGCACACTCGACGGGGTACCCATCGTTTCCGCGCGGCGCGTGCCCTACCCGTATTCGTTCACCTACGACATTCTCCCGCGTTCCAGCACGGGGACTTATTTTGCAGCCGGGGCCCTGATCGGCAGCACCCTCAGCCGGTGATGCGCTGTTCTTGCTGCATCGCCTTGTGCAGCCTCCGCGCCCTCGGTCATCGGTGAGATGGAAGCTCCTGCTTCATAGGTTGGAGCCAGCGGGTCGCAGAGGCGTGGGGAGCGTTGCACAGGAGTCGCCAGTGGTCAGTCGCACGGAGGACTGTTGCTGCGACACCCGAGGTGAAGCCCGCCAAGCTGACGGCATGGGAGGCCGCAACTGGCGAACGGCGACCCTGCAGCGAAGACGGTAGGCATCCGCAGCGGCATCGCGCGCGGCTATCTCGCGTTTCGGCGCGCGGGGCTCAGTAGCCGCAGAAACCGTCGCGGCGATCGAAGATCAACGAGCCCGTGTCCTCGTCCCAGCCGGCGCTCGTCAGTGGCATCCACGCTTGTGGGTCTTCCTCGTAGGTCAGGATCACGCTGGTGTGACCCTGGTATTCCGAGACGTAGCCGTAGGCTTTCTGCGTGCCTTCGATCGCGGCGAGCCGGGCGGCGTCCATGCCGAGTTCGCTGTTTTCGCAGGCGCCGTTTTCGTCGAGCAATACGCTGGGTTTGCCGTACTCGACCCGGTGGGTCCACAGGCACTCTTCCTGTCGTCCGGCGAACTGGTCGCAGCCGCCCGGGCCGGGGCCGATGCGCGTCACCGGGTAGCGGACGACGCACAGCTCTTCTCCGAGGCCCTCGTCGCTGAGCAGGTAGTATTCTTCGTAGGTCTCGAAGCTGTCTTGGGTGACCGTGCCCTCGGAGCGCAAGCCGCACACACCGAGCTCCGCGTAGTTGGGGCCGGAGCCGGCGGCACCGCCAGCGCCCGCGTCCCCGCTGCCACCGCTGCCACCGCTGCCGGAGCTGACCATACCCCCGCTGCCGCCCGACCCGGCTGTGCTCGAAACGCCGTTCGTAGGGGGGGAATCATCGCTGCAGCCCGCCACGCTCAGTGCAGCGCACCACAGCGCGGTCATCATCCGGGAGTCGCTCGACTGCCTCACTGGGGCCCTCCGTTCAGCGCGTACAGGTCGTCGATCATCGCACCGCTTGCTCGGTCGATTTCCACCCGAGCGCCCGATCCGTACCATCAGCGGTCAGCTCGTGCAATTCGCCGCTGTTGCCGACGTCGAAGAGCCACGTTGTCGCCCGAATCCTCGACGGCTCCGAAGATCCAGCGATCGGGGCCTGCTCGATCGGGGGCGCGGCGCTCGGTGTCGTTCTCGGCATGGGCGGGCTCCTGGTTGGTTCCGAGCTCTCGTTTACTCGAGACAGTGGCGCCGGACGTGGCGACGGAGCTGGGACGAACGACGGGTTGCGTAGAAGTGCTCGGCGCGTGCCCGCCGTTCGTCGGTCAATCCTTCTTCGCAGTCGGCGATGATGTCGTAGGCTTCTTGCAAGACGTTCTCATCCTTGGGGTACTCACTCTCGTACTCCGCGTTCAGCCGGCGCAGCGCTTCGTAGTCGTCGTTGTCCATGGCGTTGTTCATGGCGCCGATCAGGTTGTTCTCCCGGTAGATCTTCAGCCGTGCCGCGTCGATCGGGTGGGGGCGTCTGGGCCCGTCGCGGGTGCTGTCCGCGCTTCCCGCGGCCATTACGGGAATGTCGTTGCCTGCGCTCGAGCGGCGTGTGGAGGACGCTGCCCCGGTGAGCCTGGGGCGGACCTCTGCCGGCGCGTCGAGCGGCAATGCGCGCGCCGTGCCGGGCTCTCGAATCCGCTCCGGCCGTCGACCGTGGTAAAGCAACAACCAGCAGAGCGCGCAGCAGGCGAGCACGACTCCGACGAGTCCGCCCATGAGGGCGCGGAATTGCCTGGAGAAGCCGCGCCGGTGGGCGGGATTCGAGGCATGGGCAGGGGGGGGCGACTTCACGGGTTCAGGGGATGGTGACCGTCCATTCGACGGTCTGGATGGAGTTTTTCCATGCGGTCGAGCTGCAGTAGCGGCCGGTAACGGAGCTCGGGCAGGTACTGTCGCGATACTTGACCAGATCTTCGCTCGCGTTGTCATAGGCTTTGGCCGAAATGGTGTGCATGCCCGGGGCCAGGCCGGCCGCCGCGACATCGAACGCGGTTCCGCCCTTCGGGGCGACCACACTGCCATCCACCGACCAATCGATGTCGATGACCGCGGGATCGATCACGAACACCTCGAGCAGGCCGGGGTCGGATACCGCGCCCGCGGGTGGCTCGGTCTTGTCGATGGGGACGACATTGCGCCAGATCGTGTAGATGATCTGCTCTCGTGAAATCGAGTTGAAGCTGGTATTCGGGTTGGTCCCGAACAGGCTGTTCATCATCGAGTTGCCGGAGGGTCGGTACTGGCCCGAGTCCACGTAGCGGCTCCCCTGGAAGGTACCCTGGACACCCGTGGCCTCGCCGCCGCGAATGCCAACCTGGGTGATGCCCAGCCAGCGGTCCCATTTCCCCGCCGTGTCGCTCGGCGTACCGGTCGAGTTGATTTCGCCATACTCCTGGCCCGAGGAACCGCTGCCGTTGGTATTGCTGCCGCAGGGCGTGCCGGTCGCCGAGGCGCAGTATTCGTCCGCGAGCTGGTGGAACCCATGCCCGCCTTCGTGCAGCGCGGCCCCGGCGGAATCGGCGTGGGCACCGGACCAAAGCATCAGCGCTGCCCCGGTGTTTTCCCAACGGTCCTGATTGAGCACCACCGCGCGCCAGTCGATTTCCAGGCTTTGTGGGGCGTTCTGGTCGAGGTAGGCATTGACCTTGCTCGAATTCACGGCAGCCAACCGATCGCCGCCGTTGCCGCCGTCGAACGCCGTGGGGCCGTTGCCGATGCCGTTGGTTTGGCTCACCACCTTCATGACACAGATGTTCACGAAGTTGCGGTAGCGCCCATAGGGCTCACCAGTTTCGTCATTGAAGCGCCGGTCCAGGTACGTCTCGATGTGCGCCTCCAGATCGGTATCGATCGTGGTCGCATCGTAGCCGTCGCCCAGGATCACGTAGTTGACTCGATTGCCTGGCGGCCCATGGTTTTCGACGGCCCAACCGTCCGGGCCACAATCGAGGGGTTCGACCTCGATGGTGCCACCACCGGCCGCTCCGGTGGTGGTGCTGCCCGCGGTCGTTGCCGCACCGCCGCTGCCTGCCGTCGTCGAACTCGCCGCGGTGTCGGTGGCGGTCGTTCCGCCGCTCGCGCCCGTGGTTCCGACCCCCGTGGCGTCGATCGTGCCCGTGGTTGCACCGCTGGTGGCGGCGGTCGTGCCTGCGCCCGTCGTGCCCGGTCCGGTCGTGGACGAGGTGTTGCCCGTGGTCGAAGCGCTGCCCGTCCCGCTCGTCACGCCGCTATCGGAAGGGTTGGGGTCCGAGGTCGCCGCGTCGCTGCACGCGCCCAGCAAGCCGAGGGCGGTCAGGGCAACACCGGGCAATGTCAAGGTCTTCACAGTGCAATCTCCGCGGACGGGGATGGCAGGTGGCCCGTCCACTCGATCCGTCGCTTTGGTGATGGGGATCGCTTCGAAGCATGTCGGTTTGATCGCCGGGCCGCTTTTGGAGTAATTTCACAGCTCTGCGGTAGGGGACTCTCCCGCTGTTCCCTGGCTCCCTGGCGCGCTCGATCTGTGTAGCGTGGACCGCGTCGACCCGCAGTAAGGGCCCGCGGACAGGCCGATGAGCACCCGACAGCATCATCTGTCGGCGATCATCTGCCGGCGGGGGTCACTCGGGCGAACCGAACAGTAGCGCCACGTTGGCGCCCCCGAAGGCGAAGGAATTCGACAGCACATGGCGAATCTTGCGTTGCTTCGGGCGCCCGGCGACCAGGTCGAGATCGCAGCCCTCGTCAGGCTCGTGCAAGTTGAGCGTGGGCGGAGCGACCTGGTCGCGCAGGCTGAGCAGGGAGAAGATGGCTTCCACCGCGCCCGCCGCGCCGAGCAGGTGCCCGGTGGCCGACTTGGTCGAAGACATGCAGAGCTCCTTGCTGTGGGCGCCGAACAGCGCTTTGACTGCCAGCACCTCCCCCGGGTCGCCCAGTGGCGTGGAGGTGGCGTGCGCATTGATGTAGTCGATATCCCTTGGGGCGCGCGCGGCCCGGCGAAGCGCGGCGCGCATGGCGCGGAGCGCGCCGTTGCCGTTTGGAGCCGGCGCGGTGATGTGATGAGCATCGCCTGAAAGGCCATACCCGAGGAGCTCCGCGTAGATGTTGGCGCGCCGGCGGCGGGCGTGTTCGAGCTCTTCGAGCACCAGCACGCCCGCGCCCTCACCCAGCACGAAGCCGTCGCGCTGCCGATCCCAGGGGCGAGAGGCCTGCTCCGGTCGTTCGTTGAACGAGGTGGAGAGTGCATGCATGATCGAGAAACCGGCGATGGTCAGGCGCGAGATGGCGGCCTCGGTTCCTCCCGCCACCATCACGTCGGCATCGTCGAGTTGGATCAGGCGCGCGGCGTCGCCGATGGCGTGTGCCCCGGTCGAGCAGGCCGTGGCCACCGCGTGGTTCGGACCACGCAGCGCATGCTCGATCGAAACGACGCCGGAAGCTTCGTTCACCAGGGCGCTGGGGATGAAATAGGGTGAGATTCGCCGGGGACCTCGTTCGTGCAAGGTCACGGCAGCCCGTTCGATTTCCGGCAGGCCACCGATTCCCGAGCCGATCATCACGCCAGCGCGCTCGCTCTTTTCCTGCGTGTCGGCGCGAAACCCGGAATCGGCGAGTGCCTCGCGGGCCGCAGCCAGCGCGTACAGCATGAAGTCCCCCACACGTCGCTGCTGTTTCGAAGGCAATACGGCGCTCGGATCCAGCTGTCCTGCGCCCTGGCCGCGTGGCACCGTCCCGGCAATACGCGCCGGCAAATCGGCGGTATCGAATCGTTCGAGCGCGCGAACTCCCGAGCACGACTCGAGCAACCGATTCCAGACGTGGGAGACTCCCACTCCGAGCGGCGTCACCAGGCCCAGGCCCGTCACCACGACCCGTCTCATGGCGCCTCCGGGCTCCCGAAGGGGATGGGCGTCGGAAGGCGACTCCTGAGCGCCCGGCTCGCTCCCGGTCCGGCAGCGAGGCACACCTCGCCCGCTCGAACGGGAGCGCCGGTGCGACCGTCGCACAAAACGGGTTCGATGCTGGGCCCGTGCGCGCCGCGGACGGGCACCAGGGCAGGTCCCTGCGGGGACAGCCAGCGGCTGCCCCACGCGGCCAGGCACAAAAGTACCGGGAGCAGGTCGCTTCCTTTGTCGGTGAGCACGTATTCGCTGCGTGGCGGGCGTCGATGGTAGCGCACCTTCCTGAGCAGGCCTCGCCGGCCGAGAAGCTTCAGCTTGCGGGTGAGGGTGCTCGGCGGGATCGACAGTTGCTCTTCGAAGTCCTGAAAGCAACGCGCTCCCAGGAAGGCCGACCTCAATATCAACAGGCTCCAGCCGTCGCCCAGCTGATCGACCGCCCGTGCGATCGGGCACTCCATACGAGAAAAACTCTTGCGATCCATGGTGCCTGGCTTAGTCCAGTTACTTTCATTATGCAAGTCACTGGTCCGGCTGCATGCCCGTGATCCTTCGATCGCCGGCCGAAGTGACCTCGTAACCTTCCTGACGGTGCCACGCGTCACCAAGCGTGACGCCTTCTTATCCGGTACAGACCCGCATGCCCGAGGCGAAGTCGCCACAGGCGCCGAAACCCTCGCAGTCCGTGTGCGAGGCGCACAAGCGCTTGCACACCCCTCCAGAACACAGCTGGGGATGGTCAGGGTGCATGCATTCGGCTGTCGTCGTACAGGAGTCTCCCGGCGCTGGCAGGGGAGCTTCACTTTCGCCGACGCTGAAGTGGAGCGGCTCGCTCACGTCGGTCACCGCCCCGGAAGCGTCGATCGCCACTGCGACGAATACGTAGCGCCCCGTCGGCAGACTGTGCCCCAGCGCGGGTTTCCATTCTCCTCCGCTGTGTATTTCACCCTCGGCGAAGCGGATCCGGTTCGGGGCGCCGCGGCCGCGTGACGCGCGCCAGCGAGCTCCGTCGACCCAATCGCTCGAAGTGAGTGGAAGTCTGTCCAGGATGCGAAGCAGGACCCCGGTTCGCGTGGCGGTCCAGGTAAACTCGAGGTCCGAAGCGTCTGCATTGTCTTGACCTGGCGCGTCGAGCATCGCGGACAAGTCCGCGCCCCGCCTGGGCGAAAGCCAACCAAGCGTCCGTGTCGTAGCGACCAGCTCGCAGGTGTTCGTCGCCTCGTTGCAGCGTGCTTGCGCGAGGCCCTCGGCTTCTCCGCGGAGCTGCGGGCAGCCCAGGCTGGCGCCGCAGGCTCCATTTCGCGGATAGCAGCGATCAGCCAGGGCGTCGCACAGATCGCTCGGGTCGCTGCACGGGATGGTCCTTCCGCAATGATCGGGCCGGTAGCAGGAACCATCGCGACACTCCGAGCCCGGGGCGCAGGCTTCGTCCAGGCAGCTGCTGCGGCAGCGGCCGACCCCGTCGGGAAGCGCTGGCGAGTCCTCGGCTCCCGTCAACGGCTCGCAGGGATGACCGTCGCGACATGGCTCGATGTCGAGCCATTCCGTTGGGCCGTTCGCCGAGCCCGCCTCACCGCCCGCGCCGGCTGCTCCCCACGCGCCCGCCGTTCCGTTGGGAGTGGCCGACGGCGTCACCTCTGCCGGCTCGAGCAGACAGTAGCTGTCGGCATGACCGAGTGGGCCAGCGTCATCGTCGGAGCACCAGCAGAGCAAGACCGGGCCAGCCAGCATGTGAATGGTCGCGAACAAGACTCTACAACGAATACGCATAGCTGACTCCCAGGCTGCCTTGTGCGTGCAGTGCGAACTGTCGCGGGCTTGGCTTGGGCTCGATCCGGTCGCTGTCCAGCACGTAGCGTAGCGGTGCATACCTGAAGCTCAGAGCCGTGCCTGCATCCAGGAAGAACGCAAAGCCTCCCAGGACACGGCCATGTACGCCCAGTCGCAGTGGTGTTTCCCAACAGATCGATTCCTGCGAAGGCAACGCTTGCGGACTGAATTCGAGCTGGCGCCTGAGCACCCCGGAGCGCACCGTGAACAACCACGAACCGGTTTCGTAGCCGACACCGCCGAGCAACTGCCAAAAGCTCGTGCGCACGCTCACCGAATCGGTGCCGAGCACGCTCCTGTCCTGGGTGTCGGACACCAGCTCGACCCCCGATACCGACGTGGACGCGAGCACGCCAGCGCTCAAACCCATGGGGACGAGCCAGCTTTCGTTCAGACGCTGCCGAAAGGTCAGCTCGAACTCCGCGCCGTGTACGGTGTAGTGCTTGCCGCTGGCTGCTTCACCCATCGCCTCGCTCAGGTACCCCGCTTGAAGCGCGATTGCCGAGACGGAGCGCGAGTAAGCGTTGAAGAAGTTGCGGCTGCGACCCACTCGTTGCGACAGCTCGTCGAGCTCGGCTCTGAGCTGCTGCTCCGATGCGCTCGACTGCAGGAACTTCCCGATCAAGTCTTCGAGCTTCTGCCTGAGCTCCGGATCGCCGTCTTGTGTGAGTGTTTCCCGGTCTTCCAGGTCGCCGATTCTCTGGAGCAGCTCAAGAATCTCTTCGTGGTTCTCTCGTACCGCGTGCTCCGCTCGCGTCACCCCTACCTGCGCTTCGGATACGATCTCGCTTAGCTTGTCGAGCTCGCGCTTGGATGCCCCATAGATATGACAGGTAACGCTGGAGTTGATGCCGGCGTTGCAGTTGCCATATTGGTTCACGGTCTGCCCCAAGGCGGGTGGAGAGGTTACGGCAACCAGCGCCGCCAGCGATAGCCGAACGCCGTTCCGACGAGACCCTGGCAAGCTCGAGTGCATCGCGCGCAAGTTCGGACCGGCTCGAGTCAGGGGTGTCGAGTGACGGTCACGCTGCTCTGGATCCCGGCGTTGTAGTTGCCTTGCTGATGGACCGTGGCGTGGTCCGCCGAGGCCGATGCCGACTCGCTCTTGGCTTTGGCGAGCTGTTCGTTCAGGGCAGCTATCTCAGCCTGTTTTCGCTCGATCTCGGCGTTCTTTTTCGCGAGCTCGAGCCTGTTGGCCTCCAGCTGCTTGTCGGATTCGGCGCGTTTGCCCTGTTCGAGCTTCAGATCCGCCTCGAGTTCCTTCACGTTGCTCTTCGATTGGACCCAGGCGGTGCCCATGCCACCGGTGCCCAGCACTGCTACCAGCACGGCGGCAAGGGCGCTGAGCGATCCACTCGTGCGCGGGGCCCCGTCCGGCTTTGTCTCTGGCGAGTGTGCAGGGTGACTCTTTGGCGAGCGGGTCGCCTCGCTGGCTGACGAGTTCATCATTCCTCCCGATGCGGCGAGCAGACAGAGCCGCAACATGACCTCGCAGTATTGCAGGCTTGGTCGGCTTCGAATACCCCTCATCCAACACGGGCACTCGGGGCGTGCGTTTTGGGGGGCTGCCGGGTGCACGGTGTGACCACAAGGTGAGATGCCTCGACGTCGAGCAGCGCGCGGCGCATCGCGGCTGCTGGTGAAAACCGCCGGCATTTGTCAGATGTGTCCAGCCCACTGGACAGATCGCGTGTGGTCGGCAGCCTGCCGCCGCTGGCAGCGCGCTCGGCAGCCGTGCGGTTGCCGACGGCGGTCTGGGCGCCGTGCTGCGCTGTGAGCGCTGGGCCCCAGGGAATATTCGTGGTAGCCGTGCACGGGTGATTTCGGCATGGTGGAAGGTAGCGTTCTCGGGCCCGGCGTGCGTGCTTTCGATAGGCCTGGCGGCTTGCGGTCCCGCCCCAGTACCAGCGAAGCCCTCGCCGCCGCCCGCGCCGGTCGAGTCCAGCGCACGGGCCGAGCCGCCCCAGCCAGTCGAGCCGCCGATCCGCCAGCCGTTCGTGGGAGCCCAACGCAGCGTCGACGGTCCCGCGTTGCCGGGCGAGACCGTCACGCGAGGGACCTTCGGCGACCACGTCGTACTCGGCCTCGAGCTGCCCGAGGATTGGCAACACCGAGCCCTCGAAGCGGTCGGCGACTCCGGGCCTGGTGAGTCGTCCGGCTCGACACCCGTCCTGGAGGCGGATGTGGTGGACCCCGTGGCCGACGTCGTGTTCTTTCTGCCCAGCGACGTGGACGCTAGCTCGAAACGCTCCAGTCAGCTGTCCACGCCGCGCGCGCGGATTTGGGTACTGACCAGTCAAGACCGGGTTGGGCAACTCGCTCCAGTGCTCTGGGTGTCGTTTTCCGATCGACCCGAGGTCCCCGTGGTCAAGCTGCCCATCGCAGTTCACACGGAAAACCCCGAGACCGTCACGGACGCATACGGACAGTGGGGCCGAGCGCTGGCTCGCTTCTTTCGTCGGGAGCAGCCCACGCCGCTGCGCCAGTTTGCGCTCTACCGGTTGGCAGAGCGCTTCGAACGCCCCACCGCGCTGGCCGGTGTTCCCCGGCCGGTCACGGGCCGTCCCGGCCTAGCGGGCTTGCCTGTGGCCGATCCGGTCGAGTCGAGGCCACACAGCGAACTCGACGATCTGATGAGCTTGGGCTCCGGTCAGCGGTCCATCGAGCGTGCCCTGGAGCATCGGCAGCGTTTGAAGCCAAACGACAGGGTCTGGCGACCTCGCATCAACGTGGCCAAGCTGACGCCACCCGAGGTGCGGCGGCACGACTGGGCAACCATGCTGGGGGGGCTTTCGGGCACGGCGCCAGTGCCCGAGATTAGTCACGCGGTGCCTGCGGATTTCTACCTGGTGCACGCCACCTCCGGCAAGGCTCTGTTCGCGGCGCTCGACGAGCTGGATGACTTCGTCACTCCGGCGGTGCATCTGCTCGAAGGGCGCGCGCGCCGCTATGCTCTGGCGGAACGTTACCAGACCGAGCTCGGCGTGCCGCGGACTCTGCTGTCCCGGGCGTTCGGGCCCGAGGTCATCGATGAGCTCGCCCTGGTGGGCAGCGACCCGTTTCTGCGTCTCGGTTCCGACCTGACCCTGTTGTTTCGCCCCCGCCATCTGGAGCTGCTCGAACAGGGGCTGAAGACGGCGCTGCAACAAGCCGCTGCCGGGCACGGAGAGCTGCAAGAGCGTGAGCTTCAGCTGGCGAGCAACGCGGTCACGTTGTCGCGGACGCCGCACGACGAGGTGCATCGCTTCATGACTCTGGCGGGCGGCTACGTCGTACTTTCCAACAGCCGAGCCGCGCTCGAGAAGGTACTGCAGACCCTGGCGGGTAAAGCGCCCAGTCTCGCTGGCGAGCCGGACTTTCAGTACATGCTGGGGCGCGACGCCGGGGTCGAGGCCGACGTACTGATGTACGCGGGCGACGCGTTCATTCAGAAGAACGTCAGCCCCGGCACGCGCATCCTGGATGCGCGTCGCGGCATTGCAGCCGGGGAGCTCGCGCGTGTGGGGTACGCGGCCCTGCTCCACTCCATGTTCGGCGCTCCCCTCGACGCCGACCTCGAATTGCTGATGAAGGCCAACCTGTTGACCAGGAGCGAAGCGCGTCATTTCGATGGCGCGGCCATCTCGGGTGACCGCCTGGGGCCGCGTTCACGTTGGGGAACTCCCGGTCACATGACGCCCCTCATCGATCTCGGACCGCTCAAGTACGTCACTGCGGCCGAACAGGAAGCCTACGAGCGTTTCCGAAGCCGCTACGAGCTTGCCTGGGGCGACAAGATCGATCCGATCGCTCTGCGCCTGAAGCTCGCGCAGGGCGGCAAGGGGTTCGTTTCCCACCTGCGTGTGCTGCCATTGGTGAGAGATCGGGACTACTCCGACGTGCTGGGGCTCGCCGGCGACTCTCACCTGGCGTTGACCGAGCCCGCGTTGGGCGCTCGCATGGCCCTCGCGCTTGCGGATCACTCCTCGTTGAAGAACTCGGGAGCTCAGCTGTCTAAACTGATTCTCGGGCGGCGCGGTAACCTCGACTGGCTGGGCGACTACGTGTTCGTGGGCGTGGAAGATCGCAGTGCTGCCGCCAACGCCCTGTTCGCTCGGTTTGCGCCCGACCCGAGCGCGGAGAGCGGCGACTGGTTGGTCGAGCTTTCGCGGCTGCCGCTGTACGCCGGCATCCACCTGAGGAGCGTCAGTCTCGCACGGGTGGTGCTCGGCGCGCTCAAGAATTGGGGCAAAAGCAAGATGGATCTCAGCTGGAAGCAGCGGGAAGATTACCTCGACTACCATGTTTACGAGGTTGCCTTCAGCGATGACGTAAAGCTTTCGCTCTTCTATGCGATTGCCGGGGATGTGCTGTTCATCTCGACTCAGCTTCAGACGCTGCACCACCTGCTCGATCGAGGCGACGACCCCGGTATCAAAAGTGATCCTGCTGGCCAGGCCCAATTTGCCCTGGAGACACACCAGGACCCGGGTGGAGGGCTCTGCACACTGTTGAACTGGCTTTTCGAGAGAGCGGACTCCGATCAGTTCGAGGCTCTGGCGTGGGCACGCGCGCTGGGCAAAGCCATTTCCGGCGAGCCCGGGGCGGCGGCGCCGACCGCGCCGAGCGCGCGCCGCGCCGCGCTCGCCTTCCTGGGACAGTACCCCGTGACCCGCGACGGGTTGCCCTTTCGCTACAGCGAAATTGGCGCTGAGGATCCGGCTCGCGGCAACGAGCTCTTGCGCCGTTGGCCGTCGTTGCCCGTCGTTGGATCCGAAGCGGCTGCCGTGCTCGGCAAGCTTTGCTTCGCACGCTTCGAGTTGAGCTTCGAGCAAGAGGCTGCCGATGCCGAGGGCCGACGCGAGCGCTCGCTCGGCGTACGCGCGGCCATCGAGCGCTGAGCGCCGGCCACCCCGGAGCCCAGTTGCGCTCGCTCAACCCGTGAGCCCGGGCTCCACGCCCTGACGCAAACCACGGCGTCGACTGTTCAGAGGCCACCGACGCGCGCCCGAGACCGATCGGGGTGGCGGTTTCGGTTGCAAGGAGCCTGCGCCCGGGCGAGCATCCGGGACAGGATGGTGAGGCGGAAGCTCGTGGGCAGATTGTCGTGGGGAGGAGGGGCGTGGCTCGTGCTGGCGGCGCTACCGGCACTGGCTCGAGCGCAGACTGCTGCTGAGCCTGCTTCCGAAAATGTCCCTGCCGACGCCCACGCGAGCATCGACAATCACCAACGGCACCTGGGGGTTCTCCTGTCTGTTGGGCAATTCATCGGGTTCGGCGGTGGCCTGCAGCTCGGAGCGCCCGAGCTCGGCATCCGGGCGAGCATGAGCTGGTCGCCCGTGTTCTACGGTTTGCAAGATCGTGAGACCGCGGACTCTCATCTCAGGTGGTTTCCTGGGTATCAGGTGGAGGGGGACGCCTACCTGCGTGCCATGACAACGAGCAAGGGCGCATCGGTAGGCGTCGTGGGCGGCTACCGCTACCACCGATGGCTGGGCCATGGTGGTGCGCTGGGCGGCTACTTCACGTTCCCGCTGCACCGGGTGGTGGACTTGCTGGTCGAAGGCGGCTTTCTTTTCTACCCACACGCCGAAGACCGACTGCGCGCGGAGCGAGCGGCGGATATCCCGGACAATTCCTTCTTCGAGTTTCCGGGTGCCAATGTCCTGTACGGAATCAGCGCGGGGCTGGTGCTGTTCCCCTAGAAGTGCCGTGCGGGCCGTCAGCGCGTGGCCTGGCGGATCTCGCCATCTGATGCGACGAGGCGGGATCGGCTGGGTCTTTCGTTAGCGGTGGGCGAGCGTGGCGATGTGCGCCGGTCGGACTCGAGGCATCGAGGAGTCAGGGGTGTCACCAGGGCGAAATGTTTCGGAACTTGGTCGTCACTTGTCGACAAAGTGCTCACGGTTGTCGATGCGATGGGCGCCAGGCACGAGGTGTCAAAAGGCAAAAGTAAGCTCTGATTCGTCGTTGAGATTGCGGGTGCGGCATGCAAGAGTTACTTTCCTGATGCTGGTGGATGCGTGCTATCGCCTTGCGTATCGTTCGGCCTACAAGCTGATGCGTGTGTACTGGAAGGCATTCAATCCCTTGAAGCATGGCGCCCTGGTGGCCATTTGGAATCGGGGGGAAATCTTGATCGTCAAGAACTCCTACGTCGACTACTACAGCCTGCCGGGCGGTTACGTTCGGGCAAAGGAAAGGCCGGAAGACGCAGCCGTGCGTGAGCTGGGGGAAGAGCTTTCGCTGAAGGTCGACCCGGCAGAGCTCGAGCTCTGGGTGGATCAGACACACGATTGGGAGGGGCGTCGTGACCACGTGGTCATCTTCCAACTGGACGTCGATCAGCGACCGGAGGTCCAGATAGACAATCGAGAGGTGGTCATGGCAGAGTTTCTGACGCCTGCCGAAGCACTTCGCCGCCGACTGTTCCCGCCGTTGCGACGGCATATCGAAGAGCGCCAGGCCTTGCAGGGTCAGCTGAACTGAAGGGTGCCAACCTGATCGGCGGAGGATCGGCGGGGTGTGGCGTTTATGTTCCTGTATCCCGGCTGCGTGGTCTGCGTGACGCCACCGCGTTCGCCGTAACGAGCGCGAAATATAGGGCTTCTCGCAGCGTCGCCGAACTACTGCGTCTTTACATCCTGGCCTGTCTGTGTAGGGTGGGAGGGCCCCGGAGGGTTCCCGTCCGAACGAGCCTGCTGCCGTTCCACGTCGGGGTTGTCCGTTCGATTCAACCAGAACCGTTAGGAGTTAGTCATGGAACAGGCCAAAAATGGAGATACCGTCCGCATTCATTACACCGGGAAATTGACCGACGGCACGGAGTTCGACTCCTCACATGAACGCGAACCGCTCCAGTTTCGCCTGGGCGCTGGAGAGATCATCCCCGGACTCGAGCGCGAGGTCGAAGGGATGGAAGTCGGTTCCACGGCAACCGTGACGATCCCAGCGGCTGACGCCTATGGCGAACACAACCCGGCTCAGGTGCAGGCCATTCCCCGCGCCAAGATCCCCGATGGCATGGAGCTCAGCAAGGGCAACCGACTTCAAGCGCAGACTTCGGATGGTCGGCAAATAGCCCTGACGGTCGTCGACATCGGTGACCAAGAGGTCACCGTCGATGCCAACCACCCGCTGGCGGGCAAAGATCTGGTGTTCGACCTCGAACTCGTCGAAATCGTCGCCGCTTAGGGCCCGCGACCGACTTCCCCATTCGCGGGCCCAAAGCATCACCGGGCTATAGCGGAGCTGCTCACCAGCGGCGTACGTGTGTCATTTTGGAGTGAGACCGAAGTGTCGGTTTGTGCTCCGGCATGCTACTGGTTCTCGCGTGCCGCGTCCGGCGAACCCACCGCGAGCCGCCCGTTGCGGGCGCGCTCCCCGGCTTTCCATGTCGAGCTGGGGACCGCTCCGTGGCTGGTTCACGCCGTTCGCGCTGCTGGGCTGCGTGCTGCTAGCTGTCGCCAGCTGCGGGCGCACCAAGCTCGGCGACGTCCTCGTGTCCGGTGGGACGAGCGTTGGCGGTAGCGCGGTCGGTACCAGCGGGGACAACACCTCGGGGGGAGGCACGGGAGGCACGGGAGGCACGCGGGGCACCGGGGGCGTCTCCTGCGCCACGGGGCAGGCGCTTTGCGGCGGCAATTGCGTGGATCTCGAGAGCGACGAGCAGCACTGCGGGAGCTGCGAAAGCGTGTGCGGCTCGCACGAAAGCTGCGTGGCGGGCGCATGCCAGAGCGGGTGCGTCGACGGCACCGAGTGCGGCGGTACCTGCACCGATCTGAGCCTCGACCCCGAATCCTGCGGCGGCTGCTTCGAGGCCTGTGGAGCGGGTCAGGCGTGCTCGGGGGGAACATGCGCGTGCTCCGCGCCCGGGCAGAGCCTTTGCGACGATACATGTGTGCGCTTCGACACGGATGCTAGCCACTGTGGCGGCTGCGATACGGCGTGTGGACAGGGCCGAGCCTGCTCTGCTGGTGTCTGCGAGTGTCCGGAAGGTACGAGTTTCTGCTTGGGATTGTGCCGATCGCTTCAGAGCGATCCGGACTCCTGTGGCGTCTGTGGCAACATCTGCAACTCGCCCACACCGTACTGTCAGGAGGGCGGCTGCGTTGCTTCTTGCAGCGCGCCCTTCTCGGAATGCCGCTCGAGTTGTGTGGACTTTCAGAACGATCCGCTCGATTGCGGGGGTTGTGGTCGAGTTTGTGGTTCCGGTATGGGGTGCGAGGCCGGCAGGTGCACCTGCCCGGAGGGGTTCAGCGAATGCCACGGAGAATGCGTCGATTTCGGCAGCAATGCGGCGCACTGCGGTGCTTGTGACAATGCTTGCACCGATGGCGCCGAGTGCGTCGGGGGCGTATGCAATTGCCAACGAGGCAAGCTCGCATGCGGTTCGGAGTGTGTCGACCCGGGATCCGATCCCGCACACTGCGGTGGTTGCGATCGCGTTTGCGCCGCCAACCAGGTTTGCTCGGCAGGTGTCTGCGCGGAGGAATGCGTAAAACCGCTCACCCAGTGCGCCCGGAGCTGCGTGAATCTGAGTGGTGACCCGAACGACTGCGGCGAGTGTGGTGTGCGCTGTGAAGACGGTCAGGAATGCAGGGCAGGCGCTTGCGAATGTCCGGGGGACCTGTTGGCTTGCGCAACGGGGTGCGTGGATTCCGACGTGGACTCGGCGAACTGTGGAGCCTGCGGGCACAGCTGCGGCCCGCGAGAGGTCTGCTCGGGCGGCGAGTGCGCTTGTGTGGGCGCCACCGAGTGCGGTTCCGACTGCGTCGACCTGCTCGAAGACCCAGAAAACTGTGGAGCGTGCGGCACCGTTTGCGACCCCCTGGTCTGCGCGCAGGGCAGCTGCGTCGAAGAGTGCCCGGCGGGGCTCGTCGAGTGCGCTGGGGCCTGCGTCGACACGACGCGCGATGTCGAGCACTGTGGGGCGTGCGGGAAAACGTGCCCCTCCGCGCATGCCTGTGTCGCCGGTGTCTGTCAGTGCCCATCGGGGACCGTCGAGTGCTCCGGACGTTGCATCAGCCTTCTTACCGATCCGCTCAACTGTGGTGCCTGCGGGCACAGCTGCGGGGGGGGCAAGGCGTGCAGGGCCGGTCTGTGCGTGTGTCCAGAAGGCACGGAGGACTGCGCCGGCCGCTGTGTTGCGCTGGACGACGACCCCGCCAACTGTGGCGCTTGTAACCACGATTGTGGCCCCGAAATGCAGTGTATCGCCGGGAGCTGCGGCTGTGAGTCGGGCCTGACGGTGTGCAGCACCGGGTGCGTCGATCTCGCGAGCAATCCCGAACACTGCGGCAACTGCGGCCGCGCCTGCGGCTCCGGGCAGCAATGCGTTTCCGGGGCTTGCCGATGTCCGACGCGGGAAACGTTTTGCGATGGCGTCTGCGCGAACCTGTTTACGGACCACGATAACTGTGGAGCTTGTGGCAACGACTGCGGCGAGCAATCGTGCAACCTCGGTCAGTGTCGCGAGCAGTGTGCCCGCGGCTTCACCCGCTGCGACGATGGCGAATGCGTCAGTCTGCAATTTCATCCGGAAAACTGCGGTGCTTGCGGGAACGCTTGCGATCCGGAAGAGACATGCCTGTTCGGTCAATGCCAGTGTGCGACGGGGTTCATCGAGTGCGACGACAGCTGCGTGGATCCCCTGAACGACCGTCACCACTGCGGGTCTTGCGACAACGTGTGCCGGAGCGGACAGGTTTGTGCCGGTGGCACGTGCTCGTGCACCAGCGAGCAGACCTCGTGCGGCGGCGTGTGCGTGGACACGCGCAGCGACACCGCCAACTGCGGCGCTTGTGGCAGCGCTTGCGCGGCTGGCGAAACCTGTTCGGCAGGAGTGTGCGCCTGCCCGGGCGGGACGAGCCGCTGCGGAGACCGCTGCGTCGATGTGCTTTCGGATCCGAACAACTGCGGGGGTTGCGGGAAGTCGTGCGGCTCATCGATGAGCTGTTCCAACGGCAGCTGCCTGTGAGCAATCGAGTTCAGTGGATCGGCTTCCGGCTGGGCGTGGCCTGTTCAGCCGGTTCCGACTCCATGGTTAGGTCTTCGACCTTGACAACGGGTATCTCCGAGGCTCTGCTCGCCGGGGCCGCAGGCGACGAGTCTGCTGGTGAAGGAACAGGACGCGGATCCGGTGAGCGGGGAATGGCCGGAGCGGATGGAGCCGGTGGCTTGTGACGAAACAGGACGCCTTTGAGCCGGCTCTGGTACACGAAGTAGCTGGAGGCCGCCGCCAACGTGAGCATGATCATGAGCAGCCCCCGCCAGAAGCCGCTTGTCCTGGCCGCGTCGGCCTCAGCACGGTAGCTGCGCGTCAGCGGGCTCACCTGGGAGAGTGAAGTGACGCTGCTCTGACCGGTGTGGCTCTGGGCCTCGAGTTCGCGATCGCGGTTGCCCGTGGGGGTGAAGGCTGGGTCTTCCGAAATGAGCTCTGGCTCGGTCATTGCTTCGGAACGTTCCGCGCCTTTGAGCGCTTGCCTTGCCAGGCTACGGCGTTGTTCGATGCGTGGACCGACGACCCGCTTCAAGAGCCCAGCGACTCCCGAGCGCGGCACCAGGATGCATTCGGTCTTCAAGTAACGCCGCAGGTCGGCTTCGAGGTCCGCCGCCGTAGGGTGGCGCCGCTCGAGGTTGCGCTCGAGCGCGGTCATCACGATTTCTTCCAGGCGTCTAGGGTACGTGGCATCGACGAGAGAGGGGCGTGGGATCTGCCCCGATGTCACGAGTTGCAGAGTGTGCACGTCACTGCTGCCCCGGAACAATCTTCGGTTCGTGGTCAGCTCATAGAGCACGATGCCCAGGGCGAAGATGTCGCTGCGCCGGTCGACGCTGGCGCCGAGCACCTGTTCCGGAGACATGTAGCCGAATTTTCCTTTCAGGTGTCCAGTGCGAGTCTTCTCGCCGATCCTATCGATGGCCTTGGCGACACCAAAGTCCACGAGCTTCACCTGACCGGTGGTGCCGATCAGGATGTTGTGCGGAGAAACGTCACGGTGCACCAGGTTGCGTGAGTCGCCGTTTTCGTCGCAAATTTCGTGAGCGGCGTGCAAGCCAGCAGCAGCATCGGCAATGATGCGCACCGCGATTTCGATGGGTATCGCGTGCCGCTTGCCGGCTTCGGCGATCAGCCCATGCAGCGACTCGCCCTCGACCCATTCCATCGCCATCCACATGATGCCGTCTTGTTCTCCGACGTCGTAGACATCGACCACGTTGGGGTGTCTGATGACGCGGGCCAACCGCACCTCGTCGATGAACATGCGTACGAATTCACGCTCGCCAGCCAGGTCTGGAAGCATCGCCTTGACTGCCACGAGCCTATCGTTCGCGGGGTTCTGTGCATGCTCGCGCGCGAGCCAGACGCTGGCCATGCCGCCGCGGCCGATACGTAGGACCAACTCGTGCGCTCCGAGCCGGGTGCCTTTGTCGAGATTCATGAGGGCT
Source organism: uncultured delta proteobacterium (assembly GCA_963809955.1). Lineage (GTDB taxonomy): Bacteria > Myxococcota_A > Polyangia > Polyangiales > Polyangiaceae > JAICQQ01. Next base: position 555,014 of record CAWELQ010000016.1, on the reverse strand, counting down.
GTTTTGACTTCGACGTGACGCTTCGTTGGAAGATCCGAGTGGGACGCGCTCGGACCTGCTGAGCACTGGGGTCACTCCGACCTCTTGGGTGGGTTCGTATCTGTTCCAAGCAGAGTGGATGCAGGGGCCATGCCCCGATCTGTGTAAGCGCTCATCGGTTGTTGTGCGCGACGACCAGGCTTTCGAGTGGTCGAGACGCCCTGGGACATCGTCGGTCGAGCCGAATGGCAGTGCTTTCACGTTGTGTACCTGCCGAGCGGCCGCTTCTGCAAACGGGCCAGTTGTGCTGGAATATTCCCGATTTGCCCTGGTCTGACCTCTACCGAGGTGCGCAAGTTGAGCAGCCCAAGTTGTGCAAGACCGACCCTGTCTTGCGCAAACAGTTCGCTCCCATGTATTTCAGCGCTCGCCAAGAACCGCCTGGTGTCAACCGACGATCGGTGATGTAGGCGCCGCGCCAGTCGACCGAGGGACGAAGCCCTACGCCAGCCCTACCCCGGCAAGGCACGCGCTGGGAGCAGTGTGCTCCATTTTCCTTTGCCTCCCGAACCCAACCCAGTCGCGGAAACGTTTACATTTCGAGGGCGGTGGTTGGCAATCGGAGGGGCGGGACGACGCGGCAAGAGCTGCCCAGCGCTCGAATTGCCTGCTCTGGACAGGGCTCGGAGTGGACGCACCCCGGGTGAGCTCGCTCGGGCGGCCCCCTCGCGTACTCGTCCCACTTTTCCTGCGACGGCGAGGCGAGTAGCAAGGCGGTATGGATGCAGCGAAGGCGGCACCCGCTAGTTGGGATCTCTGCGGCATCGTCGGTACCGGCCAGAGCCTTTCAGTCGGCAACGAGCCCATCCATTCGACCCGACAGCTTCATGGCCATCTGAAGCTGTCGCTCGGTGCCGCTCGAGTTCCCCCCTTCGACCCGACGTCCAGTGAGCTGTCGTTGGTCCCGTTGACGGAGCCGATTCGGCCACTCACGTCGGGCTATCCGCGGCCCTATCCCGACAACATTTACGGAGAAACGCATCATAGCGCAATGGCGCACGAGGTCAGCGCGTTGTGTCAGAAGGCGGGACTGACCCTGCCGGTGACCATTCACACGGTGGTGGGCGAAAGCGGTCAGGGCATGATCGCGCTGCGCAAAGATCCGGTCGAGACCGCGGACACCGGGCGGGCCTACGCCGCGACCCTGTTCGAGGTAGAGGCCATCACTCGATTGGCCAAGGCCGCCGGGAAAACGTACGGCGTGACGGCCGTCGTGATCGTGCACGGGGAGACCGACGCGGGGAACAACCGCTATGCCGAAGAGCTGGTCCAGCTCTGGTCCGACTACAATAGGGATCTCAAGTCGATCACCGGTCAGGTCTCGGACATCTCGATGCTCGTATCCCAGCAGAATAGTTGTCCGACGGCCCCAAACCAGCGCTCTGGGTCGACTCTGGCGCAGTGGCGTGCGGGCGTCGAAGGACCGGGTTTCATCGTGTGTAGCGGACCGAAGTACCACTTGCCCGGTGACGGCGACGGCATCCACTTATCGGCGCTCGGACATCAGATGTTGGGCGAGAAGCTAGGCCAGATCTACTTCCAGAGGGTAGTGCTCGGCGACGTTTGGCGCCCGCTCGGGCCGAACGGTGTCGAACGGCGGGGCAAGGTCATCACCGTAGATTTCCAGGTGCCCAATGGCCCCTTGAGGTGGGATGATCGCTTGCCCTCTGCCCGAGGCTGGCCGAACGGGCGAGGCTTCGAGGTGCGGGCCGGAGACCGCCCCCTCGCCATCGATTCGGTAGCAATCGCGGGCTGCTCCGTCCGCATCACTTGTGCCGAGGAGCTCGGAGCAAACAACCTCAGTGTCGGATATGCCATGACGAGCGAAGCGGATCCATGGGGCGAAAACGGGACGCACCGCTGGGGGCAGCTCTGCGACTCGGATCCTTTCGTCGGCTCGACCACGGGGCGAGCGCAGCCGAACTACGCCGTTGCTTTCGAGCTAGAGGTTCCGTAGTTTCGGTGCCCCACGACGTCTGGTCAGGGGTGTCCGGCAGATGCACGACGAAGCGGCTGCCAGAGTGTGCCTTCGACCGGACAGTGATGCTGCCCCCGTGCGCCTCGATCACGTCGTATGCGGTGTGCGCGCTTTCCCTGAGCGCCGCGTCCCCGTCGGCGACCCATCGAACCCGGAGCCCATGGGTTTCCAGATACTCCTGAGTCAGTCTGGCGATTTTTTGGTCGTCTTCGACGAGAAGCACGCTAATGAGCAGGGAGGGCATCTTCCTTCGAGACCCTCAGCGTACACCCCAACTCGCCCGTCGGCGTGGCCGACACATACCGACACAATTCCGACAGATTGTAGAAATGCCCAGGCCCCACGCTCGCTCTGCTCTGTCCTTCAGGAATCTACTCAAATCCGCCTGGCTCGGTGTCGGTTGTGCGGTTGCCATTTTCGGCTGTCGCAGCGCGGCGGTCAAGCCGGACCGAGCCGGTGCCCGAGTGCCCGTGAGCATCCGCACGGCAACGAGGGCCGACGTACCGGTCGAGGTCCACGCCATCGGAAGCGTGGAAGCCTTGAGCACCGTGGAGATCGTGCCGCAGGTAACGGGGCGGGTGATGAGCATCGAGTTCGAAGAGGGGGCTCGCGTCAAGAAGCACGATCCCCTCTTCACCATCGATACCAGACCCTACAGCGCCACTCTGGCTGCGGCTCAAGCAGAGCTCGAGAAGGCTCGCGCGCTTGCGGAAGAAGCCAAAGGCGAAGCCGAGCGTGCCCAGGCTCTGGCGCGTGAGGGGCTCGCAACTGCGCAGGAGGCCGCGCGGCGACAGGCAGAGATGAAGTCCACGGCCGCCGCTGTGGAGGCGGCACGTGCACAAATCGCCAGCGCCAGCCTCAACGTGCAGTTTTCGACCATTCGGTCGCCCATCGACGGGCGTACCGGTCGCGTTCTCGTGCACGCTGGCAACGTCGTGCACGCTGGGGACGCTGACCCACTGGTCGTGGTGCGTACGCTCTCCCCTGTCAAGGTGACCTTCACGATCAGTCAGGACCTGCTCCCTAGATTGCGTGAACGGGTCAAGGTCGGCTCGCTGCCTGTGCGTGCCACGCCGCGAGGCGCGGGCGCGAAGACCTCGTCAGGGGAGCTCAGCTTCATCGACAACACCGTAGATCCAAAGACTGGCACGCTCACTGTGAAGGCCACCTTCGCCAATCAGGACGAGGCCCTGTGGCCAGGTACCTTCGTGGATGTAGTGCTGGTCCTCGACGTGGACGAGCAAGCGGTTGTCGTCCCCGAGGCTGCCGTTGCCGAAGGGCAGAAGGGTCCTTACGCGTTCGTCATCGACGACCAGAGCACCGCGCGGCTGAGAAGCGTGGTGCTGGAGCGCCGTACTCAGAGTCAGGCGGTCATCGCGTCGGGGATTGCTCCGGGTGACAAGGTGGTCGTCGATGGTCTGGTGCGCCTGAAGGAGGGGACGAAGGTGCGCATTCGGTCGGAAGTCCCCAGAGCGGCCGCGACTGCGGCAGAGAAGGGCTCGGGCTCGTGAATCTGTCGCGCCCTTTCATCCTGCGACCGATTGCCACATCGCTGGTGATGGTGGCCCTGTTGGTGTTTGGAGTGATGGCGTACATCAGGCTGCCGGTGAGTCCGCTGCCGGACGTGGATTTTCCGACCATACAGGTGTCCGCCACGCTGCCGGGGGCAAGCGCGGAAACCATCGCGGCGTCCGTGGCCACCCCGCTGGAGAACGAGTTCTCCGCCATCGATGGCCTCGACTCGATGAGTTCGCAGAGCTCGCTGGGCGCGACCAATATCACGCTGCAATTCGACCTGAGGCGCGATCTGGACACCGCGGCTCAGGATGTGCAGAGCGCCCTCTCGCGCGCGATGCCGCGGCTGCCGCGCGACATGACCACGCCCCCCAGCTACCGGAAGGTGAACCCCGCGGACCACGCGATTGTGATTCTTTCGGTCAGCTCCAGTACGCTGCCTCTGTATGTGGTCAACGAGTATGCGGAAACGCGGCTAGCTCAGAGCATCTCCACCGTACGGGGGGTGGCGCAGGTCCAGGTGTTCGGCCCTCAGAAGTATGCGGTGCGCATTCAGGCGGATCCGGACAAGCTGGCCGCCAGGGACATTGGGCTCGACGAGCTTGCCAAGACCATCCAGGATGCCAACGTCAATCTTCCGACGGGAACGCTCTACAGCGGGAGCAAGGCGTTCACCATCGAGGCAGACGGGCAGCTTACCGAGGCCGAAGAGTACCGCCCGATCACCGTTGCCTATCGAAATGGTGCGCCCGTGCGGGTCGCTGACGTCGGACGCGTGCTCGACAGTGTCGAAAACGACAAGACGGCAGCGTGGAGAGGCAATCCGAAGAGCATCGAGCGCGCGGTCGTTCTGGGTATCCGCAAACAACCAGGCGCCAATACAGTCGAAGTGGCTGAATCGGTCTTGCGGCTCTTGCCGCGTTTCCGCGAAGAAATTCCGCCAGCTATCGACGTCGACGTGTTGTTCGACCGATCAGTCACGGTCAAGGAAGCGGTGCGCGACGTCGAGCTGACTCTGTCGCTGACTTTGGTGTTGGTGGTGGTGGTCATCTTCGTGTTCCTGCGCCGGCTCTCGGCGACACTTATCCCGAGCCTCTCGATGCCGCTGGCGGTGCTGGCGACGTTCTCGGTGATGTATCTGTGCGGATTCACCGCGAACAACCTGACATTGATGGCGCTGACGCTCAGCGTGGGCTTCGTGGTCGACGACTCGATCGTCGTTCTGGAAAACATCGTCCGCCACATGGAGCAGGGGAAGGCGCCGCTTCGGGCGGCGTTGGACGGTTCGCGCGAAATCGGCTTCACCGTGTTGTCGATGACGGTTTCGCTGGTCGCGGTGTTCATCCCGTTCCTGTTCATGGGCGGCATCGTGGGCGCGCTGTTTCGTGAGTTCTCCGTCACCATAGCTGCGGCTATTCTCGTCTCGGGGTTGGTCTCGCTCACCTTGACGCCCATGCTCACCGCCCGCATGCGTCCGCCCTCGAACCGCGGCCCGGGGCGTGTCTCGAGGGGGGTCGAGCGTGTCTTCGACAAGCTAGTAGCTGTCTACGACAGGAGTCTCGTTTGGACCTTGCAGCACCGCCGCTCCACCCTGGCGGTGACACTCTTGACGCTGGTAGCCACAATCTGGCTGTTTCAGGCGATTCCCAAGGGATTCTTTCCGACCGAGGACGTCGATCAGCTATTCGTCGAGAGCGAGGCGGTGCAGGGGATTTCCTTCGATGATGTGATGCTGCAGCAGCAAAAGGTAGCGCGCATCGTGCAATCGGACCCGGACGTTGCCGCGTTCATGTCCACTGTTGGGTCCCGCGGCAGCAGAGGCGGCTCCAATCTCGGAAACATGTATGTGCGTCTCACCCCGCGTGCCGAGCGAGCGCGCAGCGCCGAGCAGGTGGCCGCCGACCTGAAAAGACGCCTGGCCGAGGTGCCGGGCATGCAGACCTATGTGCGCGCGCCGCCGCCCATTCGGATTGGTGGGCGTTTGACCAAAAGCGAATACCAGTTGAGCCTGGGCTCGAACGATACCGATACGCTCTACGCTTTCGCTCCCAAGCTCGAAAGCGAGCTCCGGAAATCGCGCGTGCTCACGGAGGTTACCAGCGATCTCCAGCTCGAGAATCCGACGATCCAGCTCAAGATTGACCGAGACCGAGCCGCGGCGCTCGGTCTTTCCGCTGCGGCGATCGAGGATACTCTCTACAGCGCGTACGGATCCCGCCAGGTGTCCACGATCTTGGCCAGCAACGCGAGCTACCCAGTCATACTGGAGCTCGACCCGCGCACGCAGCGCGACTCGAGTTCGCTCGATCGGGTGTACTTGCGAGCCAAAACCGGTTCGCTAGTCCCTATCAGTTCGGTGGCTTCGCTCGAGCACTCGGTGGGTCCGCTCACCGTGACCCATTCCGGTCAGCTGCCCGCTGTCACGCTGTCGTTCAATGTGGCTGACGGATACGCGCTGGGTGATGCCGTGGGCGAGGCCGCGCGGATTGCCGAACGCGTCTTGCCCGACAGCATTTCTACCGAGTTCCAGGGCGCCGCGGAAGCATTTCAGTCCTCCTTCGCAGGGCTGGGTATGCTGCTCATCGTCTCGATCTTCGTGATCTACCTGGTGCTTGGCATCTTGTACGAAAGCCTCACCCATCCGCTGACCATCCTGTCGGCGCTGCCCTTTGCTGGCTTCGGCGCTCTGGCGACCCTGATGTTGTTCCATATCGATCTGAATGTCTATTCGTTCGTCGGTATCATCCTTTTGGTGGGGTTGGTGAAGAAGAACGGCATCATGATGGTGGACGTGGCCATCGAGAAGAGGAACGCGGGTTCCGAAGCCGCCGAAGCGATTCATCAGGCTTGCCTGGTTCGCTTCCGACCCATCATGATGACGACGATGGCGGCGCTGTTCGGCACGCTGCCGATAGCCCTGGGGCTCGGTGCGGGCGCAGAGTCGCGCCAGCCGCTGGGAGTGGCCGTGGTGGGCGGCCTTCTGTTTTCGCAACTGTTGACCTTGTATATCACTCCGGTGCTCTTCATCTACCTCGAGCACGTCAGTGAATGGTTCGGCAGGCTGCGTCGCGCGCGGATGCACGAGCAGTCCGCCCCGTCCGCGGCCGAGTGAGCGCGACGACCCTGAGCAGCTCGCACGATCCGGCGCGGAGTGCTACAGGTCGTTACACGCGCGGCGAGCCCTGACCGGATACCGACGCGCTCTGCAGGATGGAGACTCGCGGCATGAAGGTAACAGATCGAAGTTCGGTACAAATGGCTCTCTTGTTCGACTTGGATGGTACCCTGGTGGATAGCGTTTATCAGCATGTGCTCGCTTGGTACGAAGCCATGTCGCACGTGGGCATCGATCTGGCGGTTTGGAACATCCATCGGCGTATCGGGATGAGCGGCGGGCTGATGAGCAGTGCGATTCTACGCGAAACCGGTCACGCGGTGACCCCAGAGAAGGCGAATCGCTTGCAACAGCTCCACAAGGAGGCGTACGGGCGGCTTTCACACCAGGTGCGGCCACTGCCCGGCGCCAAGGAACTGCTTCGTTATCTGTCGGATGCGGAGGTGCCCTACGCAATCGCCACCAGTGGTAGGCTCGAGAGCGCGCGCCCGACCCTGGAGTCCTTGGGCGTTCCCGGGACCGTGCCCATCGTCACTCGAGACCAGGTGCCTCACGCCAAGCCGGACCCCGACCTGTTCATTGCCGCTGCGAACCAGCTGGGCGTGGCGATTGGCGACGCCGTCGTGGTGGGCGACAGCGTTTGGGACCTGTTGGCGGCACGCCGCGCCAAGGCGCTGGGTGTCGGTCTTTTGACCGGGGGTTACGGCAAGGAGGAGCTGGAGCGCTCTGGCGCATATCGCGTGTATCAGGACCCCGCCGATCTGCTGCGCCACCTGGACGAGGTGGGGGTTCGAGTCATCGATTGAACCCCGACGGACCTGCCGGGTTGCGCGAAGCCAGCAACTTCGAGATTTCACTGACGCCGAGCAGCCAAGCGCCCACGCCGTAGCTCACCTGACTCGCGGTGGGGGTCCTTCGGTAGAGGACTTCGAACGGTTCGTCAGCGACATCGTTTGCGAAGCGATTGTGGGGACCGCTTGCCGTCAAGCCTTTGACACTCGCGGTTTCGATGGCGTCGGTGGATTGGCGCGGTTCGAAGTGCCGGTCGTTGAGTGGCCACTTTGCTCTGGCATGCTTTTGGCAGGCTGCGTACGCGTGAGCAGTAGCCAAGCGTTACCCGGGCCTCAAAGCACGGCGCGGGACATGCTCGTCCCGCTCGGCATCGTTTCCATCGTTCTCATGATGGTGCTGCCGCTGCCGAGCTTCTTGATTGATGGGCTTCTGGCGATCAGCTTGGCCGTTTCCATCGGCGTCTTCTTGATTGGGTTGTTCATGGAGCAACCGCTCCAGTTTAGCTCATTTCCCGCCGTAATCCTCGTCGCAACGCTCCTCCGGCTCAGCCTGAACGTGGCGACCACTCGGCTGATTCTACTGCATGGCCACGAGGGTCAGGATGCCGCTGGTCACGTGGTGCAGACCTTCGGCAACTTCGTCGTGGCCGGCAACGTCGTCGTCGGTCTGGTCGTCTTCCTCATCCTCGTAGTCATCAACTTCGTCGTGATCACGAAGGGATCAGGCCGCGTAGCGGAGGTCGCCGCTCGTTTTGCCTTGGACGGCATGCCGGGCAAACAGATGGCCATCGACGCCGATTTGAACGCGGGTGCTATCAGCGGCGACACCGCGCGTGAGCGGCGCAAAGCACTGGAGCGTGAAGCGGACTTTTTCGGCGCCATGGACGGCGCGAGCAAGTTCGTCAAGGGCGATGCCATCGCCAGTTTGCTGATCACCGCCATTAACCTTATCGGCGGGTTGCTGCTCGGTATGTCCAGCGGAATGGATCTGTCCGCTGCCGCGGAAACGTTCTCGATTCTGTCCGTGGGCGACGCGCTCGTCTCGCAAATGCCGGCCCTGATGATTTCCACGGCGGCTGGTGTCGTCGTGACCCGCTCCGCGACGGGGGAGCAACTGGGTAGGGCATTGGAGCACCAGTTGCTCGGCAGTCGGCGGGCTGTCACGGCGACCGCCGGTGTTTTGACGCTTTTGGCGCTGCTTCCCGGCATGCCCGCTGTCCCCTTTCTGGGCCTGGCGGGGGCACTGTACTACGGGGCGCGGAAAGCCAAGGAGAAGGAAGAAAGGGCTGCCGAGCAGGCCTCGATCATCGAAGAAGAGCCTCCAATAAAACCAGGATCCAGTGAGGACATCGAAGGTGCGCTGCCGCTCGATGTCATGTCGCTCGAGGTTGGCTACGAGTTGGTCCATGCAGTGGACCCGCAGATGGGGGGCAACCTGGTGGACCGCATCGCGGCGCTACGGAAGCAATTGGCGTTGGAGCTTGGCGTGGTCATTCCACCGGTACACATCCGTGACAACCTGCAGCTAGACCCCGGAGACTACCGAATCCTGATGTTGGGTACGGAAATAGCGCACGGTGTCACCCGCGCCGGCCGCCTGCTGGCAATGGATCCCTCTGGCAATGCGCCCAGTATCGATGGCGAGGAAACCAGGGATCCTGCCTTCGGTACGCCCGCACGATGGGTCCACAGTCGCGAGCGCGAGCTGGCAGAGGCTCTCGGCTACACCGTCGTGGATCACACCACCGTGATTGCCACCCACCTGGCCGAAACGGTCCGCCAGAACGCCTACAACATCCTGGGACGAGCGGAGCTTCAACATCTGTTCGACGTCTTCTCGCGGAGCACTCCAAAGCTAGTCGAGGACTTGGTACCGAACTTGCTCTCCATGAGTGAGATCTTGAAGGTGATGCGAAACTTACTGCGTGAAGGTGTGTCGATTCGTGACCTCCGAACCATTTTGGAAGGTCTGATCGAGTTCGCTCCCAGTACGCGCGATCCAGAGCAGCTGACGGAAATGATCCGGCAGCGCCTGTCGCGCCAATTGACCCACGCTTTCATGGGGGCAGATCGCAGTGTGTCGACGTTGGTGCTGGAAGCCGAGGTCGAAGAAATGTTTCGCAAGTCGTTGCGCGAGATCGCCACCGGTACCGGCGGGGCCCTGGACCCGGTGAAGGCTCAGACGCTGGGTGAGGCGCTCGAGCAAAGTGTCCAGCGTATGATGAATAGCGGTCGACGTCCCGCGGTGATCACCAGCCCCGAGATTCGGCGCTATGTGCGAGCCTTTGCCGAACGTCGTTGTCCAGCGCTCGCCGTGCTGTCTTTCCGGGAACTCGAGCCTGACGTCAATATCCGACCTTTCGAGACGGTCGCGCTCAATTCGCGCGCAGCGGGCTCGAGTTAGCCAATTGAAAATGTCCATTCGTCCAGCAACAATCAAGATTTTGGCCGGGGCGCGGCCAACGGAGGTGTGAGGTGCAGTACCAGAGCTTTCGCGGCAATGATGTCAGGCAGGCACTCGACAAGGTCAGGGCGGCGTTGGGTCCCGACGCGCTGATTCAGTCGACGCGACAAGTCGGGCGCAGCCCACGCGGAGGCGGAGGGTACGTGGAGATTACCGCGGGAGCTCCCCGCGGAGCGAACGCACGCTGGCCTTTTTCGGACGGCTCGCTCGAAGACTCACGCATCGCTCCCGAACCCCGCTCTCTGCCCCAGAGAAAAGCCTCGCCCAAGCGGACCAGCACGGGGGGCTCGGAGGAGCTCGAGCGTGAATTGTTGCAGCTCAGGGCAATGCTCGAGGAGCTGAACGCCTCGCGACCACCGCGCGAGAGGGCCATTGCGCTGTTGCATGCCGCGGGTATCGAAGGGGCGCTCGCCAAGGACCTGGCTTCGGGCGCCGGACGTGGCGCGAAGAAGAACAGGGAAGCGCTCAAGCAATGGCTCACCAACCGGATTGCCGACCGACTCAGTACGGATGCGGGTCTGATTGCCAAACCCGGGCCTCAGCTAATCGCGTGCGTGGGCCCCACGGGGGTCGGCAAGACCACGACGCTGGCAAAGCTCGCTGCTCAGGCACGCTTGGAGCTCGGGCGAAGCGTTAGCGTGGTGAGCCTGGACAACTACCGTGTGGGTGCCGTCGAGCAATGGCAGCGCTACGCGGCGCTGATGGGCCTTCCCTTCAACGCAACCCAGGACCCGCAGACGTTCTCCGAGATTGTCGATGCGAGTCGTTCGGAGATCGTGTTGGTGGACACGGCGGGGCGCAGCGCCCACGAAAGCTCCCAGCTCGGTGCATGCCTGCGGAGAGTGTCCGGTCGTATGCTACACGTGCTTCTGGTGCTTCCAGCCTGGTTGCGCGCGCCGGACGCGGAACGAGTCGTCTCGATGTATGCCGATCCGCGCCCCACCGCCTTGGTTGCAACCAAACTGGACGAGACGCGTATTACCGGTGGTCTGCTCCACGCGTCGCTGCCGGCGGGGCTGCCGTTCAGCTACCTGTGCAGCGGACCGCGGGTTCCCGAGGATATTAACGACGCGAGCGTACAGGCCGTCTTGGGCGCTGTCTTCCCCGAGAACTGAACGAGTGATGGCATCCCTTTCAGAGCCAGGCTCGCTGGCGCAGCCTGACTCGCTGACTGCTCGAACGCAGGACCGCGAGATCCACGAAAGGTACATGCCTTTGGTACGCCGTATCGCCATGCGCACCATACGGACGTTGCCATCCAGCCTGACGCTCGACGACATCATCTCTGCGGGCTGGGTCGGGATGTCCGAGGCCTTGCAGAGGCGCACGGAAGACATGGATGATGAGCACTTCGAAGCGTACGCTTCCTATCGCGTCAGAGGTGCGATTCTCGATTACCTACGCATGCTGGACCCGCTCTCACGCAAGCTCCGCAATGCGTCACGCCGAATTACCGACGCCATCCACGAGCTGACTGCGGAACTCGGCAGGGCGCCGCGTGAGGAAGAGATCGCCGAGCAGCTCGGCCTTTCCTTGGATGCGTATCAGTCGTTGCTCACGGAAATTTCGGACGCGGGTTTCGCCCGTCTGGAGCTTTCCTCTTTGGGTGAACCAACAGCCCGCGAGCCTTCACCGGAAGCGCTCGTGTCCCGGAGCGAAATTGTGGAGAATGTAGCACAAGCAGTTCAAGCTTTGCCCGAGCGCCTGCAGTTGGTTTTGGGCCTTCATTACCAGGAGGAATGCAGCCTGCGTGAGATCGGGGAAATACTCGGTGTTACCGAGTCCAGAGCTTGCCAGCTGCACGCGGAAGCTGTTCACTTGATCCGCGCGCGGCTCGAGGGGTTGAACCCCAATGCAATGCGACGGAGGAGAGCTGCCTCGCGCGTGTAACGCCGCGGGCGTTGGCATTGGGTTTGCAGTAGAGGCATGAGTAGCAGATTGAGGCATGAGTAGTAGATTGAGGCGCGGACACGTAAGAGTGAGCTTTGCGCGCAAGGATTTCGGGTTATCAAGATGAAGATCGAAAGCGAAAGATTTGGCACGCTGGATCTCGACGAAAATGAGATCATCCGGTTCCCCCAAGGGGTCATTGGTTTTCCCAAGGAGACGCAATTCATCCTGATTCGGCACGGTGAGTCCCCCATCGTTGCCTGGTTGCAGTCCGCAACCAATGCTGCGCTGGCCTTTCCGGTCGTTTCTGTGCACGGGCTGACTGCGGATTACCCCGATGTTCCCATCGAACCGCTGGCGGCAGCCGCCGATCTGGGTGATACGATGGAAGACTTGGCGGTGATGGCCGTCCTGTGCGCGGTGACCGGGCAGCCGGCAACTGTCAACCTGCTGGCTCCGGTGGTCGTCAACGTGGCGACGCGGCGGGGCAGTCAGTTGATTCTGGATGGGTCTCGCTTTTCCACTCGAGAGTTGTTCATGCTGCCGAGCGGCGGGGACGGGGCCAGGCAGGCTCAGGCGCCTCGAGAATCGGCTGGCGAAGTAGCGGCGGAATAGGCCCAAAAGCACGCGGGGGGCAGCAGAGCCGCGCCAGCCGCTCGGTTCTCAACGCCAGCGGCGTCGTACGTGATACCTGAGGATGTCGCGGTAGAGTCCGAGTTGGGCGCAATGATCGAACTTGTCGTTGCCGGCATAGCCTCTCACGTGGAAGTTCCCGTGGACGTAGTAGCGCGTGAGCTCCAGTCCCATCGGGTCGGTTGGCCTGGGGCTCGACGCGAGGGGCCGTCCGCCGTCCTCGTAGATCAAGTAGCTGGCGGTCTGTGTCGTGGAAGCGTAGCCGGAAGGGATGATCGACGAGTGGCTGACGAACATCAGTCGGCGCCCGTGCGACGCGAGGCTCGCGAAGTCGGTGAAGGGTTCGAGTGAAGCCGTGTCGAGCTGGTCTCCCGACAAGCCAGTGTGCAGTCCGTCCAGCAGCACAACCGTGTCCACGAGGCGGCCCAGCTTTTGCCCCAATATTCGACGCACCGCCGCATAGCCGGCGCTCCAGCTGCTGAGCCCGATACGTCCGATCTCTACGGGTCGCTTGGCGGCCTCGGAGAGTCGTTCCTGCACGCTCACGAGGAGGTTTTCGAACCTGCTGGGGTCATCGAACCCCCTCGAGTAGGACGTCGTGCCGACGCCCAGATCGACTCCGACGAAGGCCGCGGAGGACATGGCGCGCACCCACTGCTTCCTGGCGGGATCGGCACCGTGGAAGTGGATCATCACATCGACGCGCTTGTTCGAGATGCGCTTCGGGACCAGCAACTTACCCACGGGTAAATGAGCGTCCCAGGGACGGTAGGCGCCGAAGCCCGGGTCCTTCGCGTTGCACGGGTTGACCCCGTCGCGCTCGTCGGTGCCTTTTTGCACCTGTGTTTCGGGCGCGGGTTGGCGCAACACCCACTCGGGGAGTCGCGCGGATTGGGCCCAACCTACCTGTGTGGTCAACAGGATCACGAGCGTGCACCTTACCGCTCCCGAGCGAAGCCTCGGTCGAAGCCCAGAATGAGACGCCGAGATGACTCGCTCGTGAGACATGACAATGCCACCAGCAAGTTGTGCGCCAGGGGTCTGCCTCTTTAGGGATGCGGGGAAGCGCCGTATCGGTGAGTGTGAGCCAGTTCGCCGTAGAAGAAGATCTTTGGTTCGGAGATTTCGAAGACAAAGAGGCCGAGGCACGCGCCGCGCGCAGCATCGCTGCGAAGGCGGGAATGATCGTCGGTGCCAAGCCCTTTCCGATTGCGGCGAAGCGCTTGGAGGAACTGACGCGAAGCCCCAACTCGCGAATCGAGCAGGTCGTCAAGGTGCTCGAGAGCGATCCTGGTCTGTCTGCCAGGCTGCTTCGTTTGGTGAACTCGGCGGGCTATGCGCTGCGAGTGCGTTGCACGTCTGTACGGCACGCCGCGGCGCTGGTGGGCACAAAGCGCCTGCACGCAGTTGCGACCACGGCAGCGATCCTGGACATGTTCGATACGCACAGCGAGCTTGCCGTTCAGCTGCTCGAGCACGCCGCGGTGGTGGGATCTCTGTGTCGCTACCTGGCGGTCCACCTAGGTCTTCCGCGAGACGAGCTGTTTACTTGCGGCTTCCTCCACGACATCGGCAAGTTGATGTTGCTGGATACCGAATCCGAGGAGTATGCCGATCTGTTGAGAGTCCATGGCGGCTCTCCCGATGCGATTCACGGAGCCGAGAGGGAGCTGCTCGGCTTCGACCACGCCGTGCTGGGCGCTCATGTGCTCAGGGCGTGGAACATACCAAACCCCGTGCCTCAGGTGGTCGCCTGGCATCATCATGTGGGCTGCGCGTATCAGGCGGGCCCAACAGCCGTCGCCATGGTGCACGCGCTGCGTCTCGCTGACTCGCTCAGCTACGCACTGGATGGCGACCTTTCCAAAGACCAGATATTGCTGGTGTCAGAGAGCGAAGCTGCCATCTACCTCGAGATTAGCGAGCAGCAACTGGCCGCCATGTGGGACGACCTGCGCGCCCTGCGGGATCGCAGCAAGACGCGGGCGCTTTCGGACGACCCCAACGAAATCGTGCCACGCCGACTGGAGGTGCCCGATTCATTGAGTCCACGCGCCAGCGGAACCTCGCTCAGGCCCTCGGGCCCCCCCGATGTGCTTCCCCAGTCGATCCGACCGCCGGATTCGATTCGTCCCCATGCGTCCGCGAGTCTCTCGAGCCACGCGCCAGTCCCTATCGCGGCATCGTCGGAGGTGCCCAAACACTTTCCCTGCGCGGTTTGTGCCAGACCGAGCTTCGGTATTGCTTGTCCGTGCTGCGGTCGCTACGCCTGCCCAGAACACACAGAAAGCCGCGATGCTTGGTGTACCAGCTGCGCCCAAGGTTTCGCATCGGCGCAGGACGGCTTCGAACTGCCCTTCGGTGCCAAGCTCGGCGCTGTGATGGGGGGACTCTGTTTGCTTTCCGTCTCTCTGCTGGCGGGGGCTTCCTCGGAACGGGACTTCTGGGTGTTCGCGCTGAGTGGCCCCGTGCCACTTGCTACGCTGTACGTCGTGCTCGTGGTCGTGGCGCGCAGGTGGTGGGTGCGCTGGTCCTTCATTCGCGAGCGTCGGCAGCAAGCTCTCGAATCAATCCCGCCATCAATGCCCGGTCTGGTGCACGTTTTGCCGAACATTGCCACACCGACGTCGCCGCGCATCGAGATCTTTCCCATCCATCCAGAGTCGCAGCCGCGCATGATACCGGCCGCACCGGCGGCGCCCGAGATCGCGCCGCTCGTGGAAGGTGGCACGGCGAGCGCGCCGGAGGTGGCCCAGCGTGCCTCTGTAGAACCTCTGGCCGCAGCGTCTCGCAGCGCCTCGTCGCCCATGATCGAGTTCGGGCAAGCGACCAGCAGCCTGCCGCCATCCTTGATGCCGCGCTCGGTGACCCCGGTGTCCTTGACAGATTCCGAAAGCTCATCTCTCGCCGACGAGCCAGAATCGGGCGTAGTAGTGTCGGAACCAGCCGTCCGCGACGGCTCGACTCGAGACGAGTTTGCGGCCAGACCGAGGGTGCCATCGAGCCGCGTCGACGACCTGACCCTGGGCACCGCGAGCGCCGATGAACCAGCCGATCACGTGACCGCGAATCAGGACGTGTTGCACGACCGCGCGGCGCCGCCCAGTTCCACGGTTCGGATGTTTGGCTAGCTCGAATGGGGCCGCGACTGACTGCATCAAGAGGACGTTTTCATGGTAGCCGGTGACTTGTCTCGACACTCGCTTCAAACCAGCGGGCCGCCTTCCGCTCCCCCCGAGTCCTGGGTGCTGGCGCGCAAGGTTGCCTTGCGCGTGGTCAAGCCGCTCAGTCAATTCATGCATATCGAGGCGGCCAGCGGCATTCTGCTCTTGGCGTCCGCTGCGGTGGCGCTCGTCTGGGCGAACTCGCCCTGGGCCGAAAGCTACGAACACTTTTGGCATACGCCTATCGCGATCAGTGTCGGACACTTCAGTTTCGAAAAGAGCCTGCATTTTTGGATCAACGACGGGCTGATGGTCTTGTTCTTCTTCGTAGTTGGTCTCGAGATTCGTCGCGAGATGCACGAAGGGGAATTGTCGGATGTCAAACGCGCGGCGCTGCCGGCGATCGCGGCCATCGGAGGCATGCTGGCGCCGGCGGGCATCTATCTGATATTCGCCTCGCGCAGCAGCGTCGCAGGGGGCTGGGGCGTGCCCATGGCCACCGACATTGCCTTTGCGGTCGGCGTTCTGACGTTGCTCGGCAAGCGTGTGCCCGCTGCGCTGCGCGTGCTTCTGTTGGCATTGGCAATCATCGATGACATAGGTGCGATCTTGGTCATTGCCGTTTTCCTGTCCCAGGGCGTGCAACTCGCGGGCCTGGGCGTGGCCGCGTTGGGTGTGCTCGTGATACTCGGAATGCAGCGGCTCGGAATCCGTCGCGCGTTTGCCTATGTCGCTCCCGCCCTCGTCGTCTGGGCCGGAATGCTGCAAGCGGGAGTGCATCCGACGATCGCCGGGGTAATCGTAGGTCTGCTCACGCCTGTGCGGTCATGGTTCGGCAAGCGCGGATTTCTGTCCGTCGCCAAACGAGCCGTGCGCGACCTGAGTAATCGTGAAAGGGACGTTGACCAGCAGGCTCTGGCCGGGGCATTGCAGAGACTGAACGACGCTCAGCGCGAGGCCCTGCCACCCGTGGTCAGATTGACCACCCTGCTGCATGGCTGGGTCGCCTTCGGCATCATGCCTCTGTTCGCGCTCGCCAACGCCGGCGTGAACATCGGCGCTGTACGCTTCTCTGGCGCTGAAGCATCGGTGATCGGCCTCGGAGTCGTGCTCGGGTTGTTCGTCGGCAAGCCACTCGGTATCTTCGCAGCCTGCTGGCTGTCGGTGAAAGCCGGCATCTGCAACCTGCCGCGGGGTGTCGATTGGCGAGGTGTCACGGTCGTCGGCATGGTGGGCGGAATCGGGTTCACCATGGCGATATTCGTGGCAGGCCTCGCCCTGCCCGACGCGCAGAATCTCGGCGTTGCGAAATTGAGCGTGCTGACAGCGTCCGCACTCGCAGGTCTCACGGCGATGGTCGTGGGTCGCTTTCTGCTGCCGTCTGCGCAAGCCAAGGACGTTGCCGATTTGACGGTGGACGACGTCGAAGCCTCCACAGAGTACTAAGGGCCCGCGGTCAGTTTCCTTCCTGCGAGAGCCGTGCGGCGGGCGATGGTTGGGCAGCCAGCGCCAATCCGCCCTCGCGCTGGTCAACGACGGCGTACGCGGTATTGCCCGCCATCAGGATGCTGTTGGCGTCACCGATGGAAATGCGGCGTTTAGAGAACGTATGCCCCATGGAAACCAGTGCCTTGCGGGTTTTTGCATCGATGGGTCGCTGCCGCTCGTAGCGGATCTCGTCCGGGAAGAAACCATGGTGTATGCGTGGCGCGTCCACGGCCGCGTCGATGGTCATGCCGTAGTCCACGACGTTCTGCAGCACTTGGACCACGGTATTGGGGATGGTATCACCTCCCGGGGACCCCAGGACCAACACCAGATCGTTGCCCGCGTAGACCAGCGTGGGTGCCATGGAGCTGGTGGTGCGCCTACCGCCAATCGGCAGGTTTTCTCCTTCTTGGCTGAAAGAAGCCACGGCGTTGTTGAGGATGATGCCGGTTCGGTCATCGAGCAGCTTGGCGCCGAAGCCCGCTGACAGAGTGATGGTGCAGCTCACCGCCAACCCATCGGCATCCACCACAGCGAAATGAGTGGTGTGCTCATGTTCGCGCAACACCGAGAAAAGAGGGTGTATCTTTCGCGATGGCGTCGCGTGGGAAAGGTCAATGGGGTGCTCGGTGAGCAAGCTCTTCGGGTCGAGCCAGCGGGCGCGTCGGGCGCTCCGCTCCGCAGCGCTGAGGGCGTCGGGGTCTACCACGCTGAAACGCCTTTCTGCATGGGCGCGCTTTGCGCTCTCGACCAGCAAGTGCAGTGCTTCGCGGGAACCGTACGGGTACTGGTAGGCTTTGAGCTCCTGGAGCATCAGAAGGGTCTGGGTCAGAGCCACGCCACCGGCGGAAGGCGGAGGCATGGTCGCGACATCGAGGCCCCGGTAGTAGAACCTGAGCGGGTCTCTCCAGCGTGCCCGGTAGCTCCCGAAGTCGCCGCGCGTCAACAGTGCGTCTGGTCCAAGAGCCTCGAGAAGCTCGTGTGTGAGTTCGCCCTGGTAGAATGCTTCGGGGCCGGAGTCGGCAATCAGCTCTAGGCTCCGCGCCAATTGGGGCCGACGGAGCTTGCTTCCCGCAGCCCAGGGTCTGCCCGTCTTGGGGTCCGCGAACCGACGCCTGAAGGCTTGGTCAGGCGCCAGCTTCGCCCAGTTCCACTGAAGCGAGAGATGCTGACGTCGGCTCAAGAGGTAACCATCCTTGGCGAGCCGGATTGCAGGCGCCATCACGCGGCGTCGCGGGAGTTTCCCAAAACGCTCGTGCACCAGCGTGAGGCCTCGGACCATGCCCGGAACGCCGACCGCCACGGGCCCGCGCGCGCCCGCATCGATCATGGCATCGAAGCGGTCGCGCGGGAGCTTCAGGGGCGCATTTTCTCGGAAATCGGCGGCGAACACCTCATGCCCCTTGCCAATCAACATGAAGCCGCCGCCACCCAGGCTGGCCGCACTGGGGTGGGTGACCGAAAGCGCATAGGCTACGGCGACTGCTGCATCGACAGCATTGCCGCCGCTTTGGAGGATCTCCACGCCGGCGCGAGTTGCCTGAGCCTCCACGCTCGTTACCACCCCGGATTTTCCCGAGACGCAGCCTTTTCCTCCCGCCTGGATGCGCACTTGCGGGTCGGGCAAGACAGGTTCAACGGTGCGCGGTGCGGATCGAGTGGAGGCGGATGCAGGTGGATGCCCTGCTTCGGGCCGTGCCGGGAGGGTTCCGAGCGCGCGGGCGCCCCGGTCGGCCTGGGGTCTATCGCAACTCGACAGGGCCAGGAGACACCCCAGGGCCAGAAGTATCCGGCGTCGAACTTTCGAAGAGCCGTAGGAAAGTTGCGAAAATGCGAGCTGCAAGGGGATCTATGCTTTTGATTGGCCTGGAGGAAAAACTACAATCGCATGCATGAACGTAGCTGAATTCACGGCACTGCGCATCGGCGTGCTGACCGTGAGCGATACTCGCACCCCCGAAACGGACAAGAGCGGAGCGCTCATCGTCGAGAAGCTGGTCCGGGCGGGGCACCAAATCGTGGCCCGGAGCATCGTGCCCGATGACATCGAGGCGATGCGGAGTGTTTTCGAGCAATGGCGAAAGGTGCACGGGCCTGACGTCGTGATCACCACCGGAGGCACGGGGATTACCGAACGCGACGTCACAGAAGAGGCTTTCATGCCCTTCGTCGACAAGACCATCGTGGGGTTCGGTGAGCTGTTTCGCTGGCTCAGCTACGAGCAGATTGGCGCGGCCACGATACAGTCTCGCGCCTTCGGCGCTCTGTGCGGCGGGGTGCTGCTCTTTGCCTTGCCGGGTTCGACCGGAGCGGTCGAGCTGGCCCTCGACAAAATCCTGCTGTCGCAGCTGGACAGCCGCACTGCCCCCTGCAACTTCGCCATCCTGCTCCCCAGGATCCGCGCGAAGGAAGGGGCTAGCGCGCCGGACGGGTGACCCAGAGCCTCGGCTCGTGCCGGGCCCAAGCCTCGAGATCCCCAGCTGGAGATGCCACCACGTCGAGGCCGAGCGCGATGGCCTCTCGGACAGCCGTGGGGGCTCCCTCGTTGCGCGACGTACTGAGCAATACGTCGGACGCGACGATCCAGGTCAGCGCCTGCTCGCGGGGCAGACGGCCAACGAAGGTGACTTCAGGAAACTCCTTGCGCAGGCGTGGAAGCTCCGGGCCATCGCCCACGACTGCGATCCGCGCTCCAGGTACCAATGACCCCGCGGCGAGGGCGAGACTCACCCGCTTGTCTCGCACCAGCCGGCCTACCACCACGAGCAACGGGGTGCTGCCCACGCCGAGCTCGACCCTGGCTTGGGCTCGCGTGGGTGCTTGGGCCACGTCGATGGCGCAGGGCTTGACCTCGATTTGGGGTTCGAGCTCCGGGCACAGCTCCAGCAGCTCGCTCCGAAGCGCCCTGGAGACGCACTGAAAGCTGGCGCCCCGTACCTGTAGGCTCGCGAGAATGCGCCTCGAGACCGCGCGCGGCAGCCTGCCGAGCAGCCTCACGTCGCTGCCGTGTGCGACGACGTGCAGCGGCGAATGCCCGAGGGCTGCGGGCCACGCGCTCGGAATGATCCAGTGGGCGATCGTTCGGTCGAGCGGTTGCAGTCGGTCGAGGGTTCGTTGGACCGAGGCAGCGAAGGCCCCGGCCCACGGGAGCCGCCAGGGGTGGCTCCTCAGCCGCTCCAAGGCACCGGGCCAGCCGAAAAGCGGGGAACCGGCCACTTGGATATGCTGCCACGGATCGTCCA
The DNA here is from genome assembly GCA_963809955.1 of uncultured delta proteobacterium. GTDB lineage: Bacteria > Myxococcota_A > Polyangia > Polyangiales > Polyangiaceae > JAICQQ01. The sequence goes on along the minus strand of CAWELQ010000016.1, from coordinate 534,695 downwards.
TCGAGCGTCGCGGCATCGGGCTGAGCACGAAGACTTCATGACCTTGCTTCGCCAACGCGTGCGCTTCCGCTTCGACGAAATGCCCAGCAGGATCCCCCGGCGTTGTCGGGAAAGAAGTGGTGACGATGGCCGTTCTCACACGAGCTTTACATTTAGCGCGGGAGCTCCCCGAGCTCGATGAGCGCAGAGGCCCCGACGCGCTCGAGCAGGTCGGCCAGGTTTTCCAAGTAGCGATACGTGTAGATGCCGGCGTTGTGCCCGTCTCCCCAGGTCAGGCCCAGGGCGTAGTTCCCGACGGGTTCGAGCTCACGGAGGTCGAGATCTCCGCCCGCGATGTACGTGACCGGCCCAGCGTGCCCCTGGCAACCCGCACAGGGGCAGAAGCCGCGGAGGACCTCGTGTGGGAAGCGCGTGCGCTGGCCATCTGACCAGGTTATTTCCAGCTCCCGCGCGCCGTGGGGCGCTTTGATTGCAGTGGGCGTTCGCATGGGTCTCCTCGAGGATTCGCTGTGGGTCTGGTTCCCCGGCCTGCCGGCTCGGGCCTGGAATTGCTTGCACCCGGGGCGTGCTTCTGTCATACCCCCGGCCCTTGTCGAATCCTAGCGAATCCATCCAGTGCAAGCCCCTCGAAGTCTCCGTTGGTGAGAAGGGGATCGAGCGAGCCATCAAGCACCTGAAGCGCAAGATGGCGGCCGAGGGCATCCTCCGTGAATTGAAGCGACGGCGTCACTACATGAAGCCATCCGTGAAGCGGCGCAAGAAGATGAGCGAAGCCGCGCGGCGACGTCGCAAGCGGCTGAAGACGGACGACCGCCCGTAAGCGTCAGCCAGTGCCTGTGCCGTCGAGGGCGGGCTTGCGATCGAATTCGCTCCTGTAGCCTCGGCTTGGCCTCGTTGCACTACTGGTCGGCAACGGGATCCTGGTCGCACAAACTTGGCCGTCGTCGCCATTGCTCGCTACCAGCAGAAGGTATGCGTGCAGACGTAGTCGATTGCACAGCCGACGAACGCATCCCCCATCCTCCCATTCGGATACGTACCGTTCTGCTGCTCATCTTGCTGGGGACTCTCGCCTATCGAGTGTATCCGCGCGCCGTGGCGGCTTGGGAGCTCCACGGGATGGCCACGACGGTGGCGGACTACGCGCTGTGTATGGTTGGCCCCACCGGCCCTGCGCTGATCCGCGATAACCCCCACCAGTTCTCGAAACTGGTCCGGCGGCGCCTGGTGGCGGCGCCGTTCGATTCCAGGCCCTTTGCCGAATGCGTGTCGTTGGCAGAGACTCTGACACATTCGGACGACGCGCTCCGAGCGCACCGAGCCCAGGCGTTCGAGTTCAGCGAGTACGGTGCACCAGGCGCGGAAGAACGCTCGCTGACGCTGATGCAGTTGGGCGTGAGTACCGAGCCGCTGGCGGAAATGTCTCGCCACGCCTGGCCTTTCGTGCGCGGCGGTTATGCCCGCTTGGTGAAGGCATCGGTGAGTGCCACCGAAGCCGTGCATCCCGTGGCACCGCCGAAGCCGGCGGTCGGTAGTGGCTTGCCGAACTGGAGAGCCCGCTACCGCGCCGTGCACAAGACGCAGGCCGGATTCGTGGTTGCATTCGGACAGGGCGCCAACTTGAGCGCCTATGAAACCAATGATCTCGGTGTCTCGTGGAAGCCGGTTGGTACGCGTGATCAATCGAGCGATTTCCTCGAGCGCTGCCCGATCGACGAGGACGGTCGGTCCTTCACGTTTGCCTTGAGCGACGATGGGCGTTCGATCATCGTCAACTCGCTGGGTCCGGACGGAGCTCCCTATGGCACCGTCTTGGGTGCCGCCGACAAGCGAGTCTTATCCGCTGCTTGCGATGCGGATGGCATGGTGGTGGCCCTGACCTCGGGCAAGGTCGATGGCATGGAGCTCGAATTGTGCCCGTTCCGCAGGAGCTGCAGGAAGATGAAGCTGCCGGAACCGCGGATGCAGGCCGCACTCTTGACGACGGATGTCGCCCGCGTTCAGGGGACGACGGTGCTTGCCATGTCCAGCGGAGGCATCGTGCGCGTGGCCTCCAGCCGCGATGGTGGCCGCACCTGGACGCCGTTGTCGGTTGCCTACGATGCGGCGGAGCACCCCCGCGCTGCCATGGGGTTGGCAGCGCCGGACCGCCTGTTGGCTCTCGAGGATCGCCTGCTGTTGTATGGGGGAGGGGAGCGTCAAGACCAGGCGTATCTGGTGTTGCTTTCCGAGGATCACGGGGCGAGCTGGCGAACTCCCTAGCGTCAGCGTGTCACGATTCGCCCGATGGAGCGGCGTATCCAGTTGTCCGATTGCCTGCCGGCGAGCACGGGATCCGTTTCGGCGGCCATCAGCGTGAGCGCCTGGACCTTCACGAGGGCTGCGTTCAGTTCGTCACTGGCCGCTCGCTCGGAGAGCAGTCGCACGACGGCGCGATATTGAGTCAGAGCGGCGGACCAAGCTCGGATCTCGATATACCAGTCGGCCAGCTGACGGGTTGCCTCTAGGTCCAACGGGTCGAGGCTGAGCGCGGCCTTCAGATCGACCAGAGCTTGCTCACGCTCTCCCTCTCGGTGGTAGAGCCAGGCGCGCTCCTTGTAGGCTTGCGCGGCGATGTTTCGCTGACGGGTCGCCAGACGGTACAGGCGCTTCGCCTCAGCCGTGTCTCCGAGGCGAGTGCGCAGGCGTGCCAGCTCGATTAGGGCGCTCCCGCAAGTCGGCTCCAGGTTGAGCGCGCGAGTATAGAGTGTCAGCGCTTGGAGGACCCGTGCCTCAGCTCGTAGCCTGCGAGCGCGCCAGACCAGCAGTTCCGCTCTTGGGCAGGTCCCACCAGCGACCGCTGGCTGGACTGCGTACGAGGCGGCCCTCGTGTCCGGCGATGCCGGTGGGGTGGGGGGGGCGGAGAGGTCGGTGCCGCTCGACGCGGAGCCCCTGCGCTCGCTAGCCTCTGCCGACGTGGCCGCCGCGGGATCGGCGAAGCGGGCCGTGGGCTCCGCCAACGCTTGCAGCGGAGCCAGAGCCACGACGAACGAAACGAACGGCAAAGCTTTCAGCAAGGCTTGGCACACTCGAGTGTCAGTATAGCGAAGAACGGCAGAGCGAGCGAAGGTCCCCAAAGCCTGCTCAGGGATTTGCGAGCTAACTGGCCTGAAGGTCCAGCGCCTGGCGCGCCTGGAAATAGGCGTCACTGACGCTGAACACCGCAAGATCCCGAGCTTCGGAGCTGCGGACAATCCAACGAATCCGTTCGTTTTCCTGGCCTGGTAGACCCTTTTCCTGGCCCGCGGCGAGTGCAATCCCCTGCATTGCCGCCGAAGGATCGCCCACCGCCAGCAGCGCTGTCCGATTGCCGAACTGGTTGGTCGCGAGCCCAAGCTGGCTGGCTCGGTTTCCGATCGAACCTATCACTTCGAGGGCCAGGACAGGCACGTCGCTGTCGAGCGTGCCGGTCATTGCGGCGCGAATGCGCTGGGAAGCCTGCGCTGTCTTGCGAGGATCCGCCCCCTGCGGTTCCCAGTTGGCGGCGAAGATATTGAGCAGCCCCGCCATCAGCGGCCACAAATCGATCGGCGCGGTGCGTGATAAGGTCGCCGCTTGAAGCTGGATGATCTTCAGCGCGCGGATCAAAAGGAAGTAGCGAGCCACCTGATTGGGGTTGTTCAGCAGAGATTCACCGTATACCAGGCGGGCGGGGAACGAACTCACCGGCATACATATCGGCCCGAGCGCGGGTGATGAAAACACTTCGATGTTGTTGATACCGAAGGCTTCGGCCACCTGCTCTACATGGGTGTTCAGAGCTCCCTGCTCGGTGGGCAGCGGTGCGGCGCGCAGCGCTCTGAGGTCGACGGGATAGGCGGCGTCCAGCACGTGCCCCGCCTTGCTCAGCAGCATTCTGATCGGCGTGGACAACGCCGTTGGTGCCAAGAGCTCGTCCAAGCGCGGGTCCTGAGCTCGTGGGCCGGCGCCCGACAGTTCCGCGCCCTCCCCGCGCAACGCCGCAAGTGTAGCTTGGGCAACCGCTGCACCATCGGCGGCACCTCTGAGCTCACACACCGTGGCGAGCGTCTCGAAGAAAGCGGTATCGAAGCGTCCAGTACTCAGTGCGCGCCTGGCGTCCATTGCCGCCCGGTCGAGCAGTACCAGCATGGCTCTATCCTCGCCGCGCCGCTGGAGGAACTCGGCATGCGCGCGCAGAACCCGGCTGTCCTTCCCGAAGGCTTTTCGTGCGCTTTCGAGGATCGCCAGCGCACGACTGGGATCTTGTGATACGCGCTCGACCACCCGTGCGAGATCCAGGGTTCGATCGCGTCTCTGGTCATCGCTGGTTGCCCGGTCTATCAGTTGCTGCTGCAGTTCGACTGCCTTCTGCTCCTCGCCCAGTTGGATCTGAACGTCGACCAGCCGCTCGAGCGCCTCGTCGTTGTCCGGGTCTCGCTTGAGCACCTCCTGGTATGCCAGCTCGGCGCGCGTCGGATTCGGCAGTTGGTTGTCATAAAGTGCACCGAGCTTTGCGTAGATGGCGGCTTGTTTGGCCGGGGACCCCTCGTGCCGAGCGAGCCGGATGAACGACTGTTCCGCCGCCGTCCAGTCACCCTCTTCCATGCACAGGTCGGCAAACGCCAGCAAGGCCTCGGCGTGCTCCGGGTTCGCGTCCAGAGCAGCGGCCAGGGCCTGCTTGGCAGCTTGCTTTTCTCCCACCCCGGCGAGCGCTTGGCCGCGCATCACTTCGATGGAAACCCTCTCGTCGGGATCGTCGGTGCAGGCCAGACGCCGCTCGAGAAGGTCAGCGAGTTTCTGCGTTTCGCGGCGCGCGATATAGATTCCCTGAAGTCGGCGAAACGCTTCGGGGTGCGTCACGTCCCGTTCCACGGCCGCTTCGAGGGCGTGAACAGCGCGCTCCTCGTCGTGCACCGTGTCTTGCCAGAGCACGGCCGCCTGATGCCAGAGGTCGACCTGGTGCTTCGTTGACTGATAGGCCGTGGCAGCTGCCTCCAGGGCTTCGGCCGCGTCCTGCCCCGCTCCCATCGCATCGAGCACGTCGGCCAACGTTGTCAGCGCCACCAGGTGCGCTGGGAACTGTTGAATGGCTCGCTGCAACAAGGCACGCGCGGGTTCCGGTTTGCCCAGGCGTGTGGCGACCTCTGCAGCGCGCAGCGAGAGGGTCGCCACGTCCAGAGGAGTTCGCGCTCGGTCCATCAACTCCAGCTCGACCCTCAGCGAAGCATCCGAGTCGTCGCTGCCGCGAGACTGGCCGGCGAACGCGCGCAAGGCCCACAGGCTGGGATGTTCCTGGCGGCAGGCCAGTTCGATCGGCTCGCGCGCAGCCTCCCATTTGCCGCCCAGGATGCGGTGCTGCGCTATCCAGATGGCGCGCGCGTTCGACTCGCTCGGGTCGAGCTCGTGCGCGAGTTCGAGCGCCACGCCTTCCAGGTCGTCCCAACGACCGGTGCCGATGTATTCGTGCTCGAGTCGTCTGAGTGCTGGCAAGTAGCGCGGCGAGCGCTCCAGAATCGCGCTCTGCCAGAGCAGGGCGCTGGAGTGATCTCCCTTGAGCTCATCGAGCTCGCTGAGTCGCTCGTAGAGCTCACGCTGAGTGCGTTCGTCCTCTTCTTCGCGGGCGGCTTTGAGCAACGGTTCGCTGATTTGCGCCGTGTTTCCCAGCGCCATGTCCAAGCGCTCTGCCGTGAGCTGCATGAACTCGCTGCCCTCGGCAGCTGCGGCGTTGCGAGCGACGCGGGCGGCATTCACCGGGTCGCCGGCTCTCTCGTACTCGAGTGCTGCCTCGACGAGCAGGCGCTGTTTGGCGTCGCCCTCGAGCTGGGTAGCGACATCTTCCCGCCATTTGCCGCGTTCCACACTCGAGTTGGAGGCCAACCGTTCGTGCAATTCCTGCAGCGCGATGTCGTGCGGTCGCGCCGCCACTGCGTCGGCGAGCAGGGTGGCCGCCAGTTCCATGTCGGCTTCCGCGACGAGCAGCGCCTCTCGGACGAAGTCGAAGGCCTTGTCTATACTGTCGGAGGCGTTCTCACGACGCTGGCGCAGCCAGCTGAGCAGAAGCTCCGCGTCGCCACGCTGGCGAGCCTGCTGCTCCCCTTGCATGTAGACGAGAGGCAGATCGGGTGCGGAGGTAGCGGCCTGAACCAGGTGCTCCTCGGAAGCTTTGGGATTGTCGGTGCGCAGAAGTGCAGCTTCGAGCAGCAAGAAGCCGGCCTGCGTCGGATCGTCGCTGTTGTCGGCGAGCTTCGCGAGCAGCTCTGCAGCTTGCGCGGGCGATGCATCGTCGAGAAGCGCGCGGGTGGCTCCTTCGTGGTTCGGGTCCAGCTCGAGTGCGCGCTTGTACTGAAGGACGGCTGCTTCGCGATTCCCGCAGACTTCCCAGGTCAGGGCGCTGGCCAAGAGCTTGGATGGGCCCGACTCGATCCCTGGCCACTGCGCTATGGCTGCGCCCAACAGGTCCACGTTTCGATCCAGGAGCGCAAACTCCATGCTGAGGATCTGCGTCAGCGGCTGCCTGCCCTGCACCTCGGCGAGCGGGGCACAGGCCTCACGCAAGCGCTCGAGCTCGGGAGCCAGCTCGCCGTCTTCGCGTTCGGCGTCTGCTGTCGTCCCCCACGCTTCGGGGCCGCAGTCCAGTACAGCTGCCAGCGCGCGTCCGGTGCGGAGTTCGTCCTGCTGAGGGTCCTCTCCGGTCAGCGTCAAAAGCTCCTCGGTCAGGCTGGCATCTGCCGCTTCCGCTGCTGCCAAGAGCGGTCGCATCGGGCTCTGAGCGAGATGCTCCTGCTCGCCGTCCCGCAGTTCGAGGCGCTCCCCGGTCAACGCGGCGAGAGCGAGCCGCGTAGCGCTGTCGAAAGCCGTCGAGGGCTTGTCTCCCTCGAAGAGCGCCGCCCGTACGCCCGCTTCATTGCCTTGCTCCAGGGCTCTCGCTGCCAGTGCCTGTCGGGCTGCATCGCTACCTTCCGACGCTACCAGTTCCTGGAGTAGTTCGATGGCTCGCGAACGAGTGGCCTCCGTGGGCGCTGCCAGAACGGCTGCCAGCCAGAAGGCCGGGCGGTGCAATTCGCGCTGTCGACCCAAGCGCACGAGCGCTTCGATCGCCTGGGTGATGTCCTTGTTCGCCAGGCTGCGTCTGGCTTCCTCGTACGAGACGGCTGGCGTCGAGCACGGCTGTCCAGCTGACTTGACGGGGCCGCGCAACCGCTCGGCTTCCTGGGCGACTCGCGCCAGCGCAGCCAATTCTGGCACTTCGGGCCAGCGCAGGCGAGGTGGCCCCGCGCTCTGGCCGAGTTGTTCGGCAAGACGGAACAGGTAGGGACGGGGATCAGTGGGCAGGACGCGAGCCGCGAGGTCCAGCCGCCGCCGGGCGTTGCTGGCGTCGTCGAACCACACTCTGTGCACGTCCGCTGCCAGGTTGGCGGCGTGTGCCCGCGCCAGCGGTGTCGGTGAGGCGCGCGTTTCCAGCTCCAGAGCGCCAGCGACCGCCTTGTAGTCTTGTTCGGCGGCGGCCAACCAGCGCAGCTGACGCGAGCCCATGGTCATGCTGGGTTGGGTGGCGTTGATCTCGCTCGCCACTTCTCGTGCTCGTGCCGTCTGCCCCACGAGGGCGAAGTGCTCGCTGGCCACCAGCAAAGCTCTCGCCTTTGCCGATGGATCGCTCATCGAGCGCGCCTCACGCAGGAACCATTCTGCTCGTGCCGTCCATTCTTCCAGGACGCCGCGTTCCGCCAGGTGCTCCAACGCCGGGCGTTCACTGCCGTAGGTTCCGAGGGCCTCGTCCGGCAGCGAGTCCAGAAGCTCGGTGCGGTCGTCGTCGACCACCGTTTCGGCGGTTTCGCGCGGCTCGTCCTCTGGAAGGCTCGGCGGTGATGCCCGTGGCGGTTCAGATTCGAGCAGTGCCCCTTCGGGGTAAGGAGGCTGGGATTCGGACGCCTGCGGGACGATGGTTTCTATTGGATCTGGTGGGACAGATTCGAGGATGTCCTCGTCCATGTCCTCGAATTCCGATGCCACCGGGTCATTCGGCTCGAGTTGCTCCGCCAGGCTGAGCTCACGCAGGCGCTCGGGGTCGCTGGCACGAGCCGAGCGGGTGACGATCTCTTTGACGGTCGGCTCTTCCTCGTCGTCATCGAAGCGTGCCACCAGCGCGGGTGGTGCTTTGGGGCTCATTGCAGGCAAGAAGGGTTCCCGGATGGATGGCCCCTCTGGATTCACAGCGGGTGGCTTGCGCGTCGCTGGAGGCGCATTGTCTGGCCTGGGTGCGCCCGGCGCGCCGGGTCTGGGAATTGCTGCCTTGATCCCCTGCAAAGTTGCTTTCTGACTCTTGCTAATCGGCTGCGCGGTGGGCGAGCCCGGTGGCGGAGGCGAGCTCGACAGCAGCTCATCGACGTCGCTGAATTCATCCGGCAAGTCGCTGTGTCCCGGTTGCCTCTGCGGCTCGGTGGGAAGCGCTATGCCGGTGATATCGTCTTCCTCCGGCTCGCTTTTGGCGTGTTGCTCCGCATCGTGCGACGGTTCGCCGTCGTCTTGGTCCGAGAGCAGAGAGTCGAGGAGCGCATCGGCCTCGATATCCAATTCGTTGTTCGGAGCTTCACCCTCGGTGCCGCCAGTGCCGCCGGTACCGCCGGCGCCACCAGACGCTGCCTCTTGGTCGGGTGTGTCGTCTTTGGAGCTGGTCATCGAACGCCCATTCCCAGTTTCTGTCGCAGTTCCAAGTAGGCGGGAGACAAGACGAACGACAGCAGCCGCGCCGCCCGGCGTTGTGCCTCGATGGAGGCACCGAGCCGCCCGCGCTGATCACGTGTTCCGCCCAAGACCCACGAGACATCCCCCGCCGCGAGCGTGGCCATGCGATCCAAACTCGAGGTCGCGGCCCGGTACCACGAGATCGGATCGGCGCCGCTGTCTCTCACCCGCTCGGACAGTTCGGTCACCGGACGGCGAAGCCTGCGTGGCAGGGCTTTGGAAAGCAGACGGTTGAACTCGCCCAGCAGCGCGTACTGGGGCGACGGAATTTCCACTCCCAGGGTTTGACCGGCGGCCACCACGACCGCGGCGATATCGGTCGGTTCCCGGTGCCTCAGGATGCTGGTTCCGCGCTTGAGCGAGAACAGCTCGCGTGCCACGGCAGCTCGGTTCTGGGCGTCCAGGGGCGCAGTCACGGCTGGGCCCACCACGAGGGCAGGTGTTTCGCTCGCGATGCCGAAGACGCCCTGTTCATCAGGGCCGCCAACGTACAGGTCGAAGTCGCCCAAGCCCAACGCCCCGGCCCATGCCGCGACCTCATTTCTCAGGGGCAGCCCGGCTCGTGGGTTGACCTTCTGGCGTCTGCCGACATTGAAGGTGGCAAGGTTTGGCCCGAGGGCTTCGCACAAGGTGGTCGCGAGCTGCTGCATCAGCTCCGCAATCGGTCCAGTGTCTTCGGGGTCTGCCAGTTCCGGCAGCACCTCATCGCCGATCGCCATTTGCGGAATGTGCGCGACACGCTGATCGAGCCCGAACAGCTCTTGATCGATTTCGGGTGACCCCTCGCCCACGGCCACGAGCGCACCCAGAGCCGCCTGGCGGAGAGGAGCATTTTCGAGCTTGAGTGCGATTCTTGCGAGCCGGTCCACCCGTTCCGCGTCCAGGGGCTCCTTCATCAAGGAGCTCACCAGGCTGGCGCGGCCCTGTTCGAGAAAATGTTCGGTTTGCTCGGCGTTGAGAATATCGCTCAACACCAGTTCGAGCGCCTCACCGTCGGCAGGCAGTTCGGTCAACAGACACTTGGCTGCGTCCGCCGCACCCAGAGGGTCTTGTTGCTCGTCGCGGTGGATCACCATGGCGAGCCGAGCGGCCTCCACTCGTCCTTCCTGGGTTTCGCGTTCACGCATCAGCTCCTCGAGCACCTGCGTGGCGCTGTCCCAGTCCTGGCATGCTGCTGCCACTTTGGCGAGGCGTTCGCGTACCGGCAGCGTGCTCAACCCGGAGCGATGCAAACTCAACAGAACGTCGAGTGCCGCCTGGTGATCGCCGAGACGCTTCTCGTAGATGTCGACCGCCGCCACGCCGCTCATCAGACGTTGCCGCGATGGGGCTTCGTTCAGTGTCGACAGCTTCGCCAATTTTTCGGCGGCTTCCGGGAACTGCTTCGTGCTCAGATAGACTTCGCCAGCGAGCGCCAAGGCTCCGACGTGATCGGTCTCGAGCATCGTCACGTTCTCTAGCGCGGACAGCGCGGCGCTGTGGTCGCCGCTCTGGCGCAGGACACGCGCGCGCTCCCAGAACAACTTTGCGAGTTCAGCGGGATCCTCGGCGACCTCCAGGCGCTGCGAAATCAGATCGAGCAAGCGCTTGCCGTCTTTGCGGGCTCTCACGATCCTGAACAATCGGTCGAAGGAGACGAAGCGCCCCACATCGCGCTCGACCGCGCGAGCCAGTGCAAATTCGCCGCGTTCGGGATCGTCCAGCTCGTCGATCAGGATCAAGGCGGCCTCTTCCCAGAACTTCGCACCTTCCTGGTCGTCGCTCGTGGCGTCCCCGAGTGCGGCGCAGGCCTCCGCCACCGCGGCTCGGTCATTGACGGTCAGGGCGGCCTGACGCAGACCCTCCCAACCGATCACCTCGTCCGGGAAGGCTTCCACGACGCTGCGGAATGCAGTGAGTGCATGCTGTGCGTTGCCCAGGCACAGCTGGTTGTAGGCACCCAGCGCCCGGCAAAGCGATGCGCTCTCCTCGCCCAGGACGTCTCCCACGTTGAGCATTGCGCTCGCGCGTCTTCTGGGGTCGGAGCCAGGCGGGGCGAGTTCCAGATTCGCCAGGCGCGCGGCTGGCTCGTTGCTCGCGAGCAATGGCTCCGGATCGCCCATCACCAGCGAGCTCAACAGGCTCGCGCTTGCTTCCACGGCAGGACCCAGCTCGGGGTCCAGACGCTGGGCAATGGTGCGGCGAGCCAGCACTTCGCGGGCCGGATCGCTTGCCGCCCAGGCGGCCGCCAACCACTCGAGCGCGGCGACCAGTGACGGGTCTTGCGCTGCCCAGGCCGAAGCGGTGCGCTCCAGCCGGACCGCATCGAGCTGACCAGACCGGGCCTGCTCGAGTTCGTGGAGGTGCTCGGCAGCCAGGGCCAACGTCGAAGTCGTAGCGTCCTGGCGGGCGAATTCCCGAAGGGGGTCCAGCGACCCGCCGATATCGCCACCGTTCATCGAAAGAACCTTCGCTAGCATGGCCGCTTGGCGAAGCTCGGCGGGCGCATCGGCTCCGATCGACGCCAGCGCTTCGAGCGCTTCCGTGCCAAGCCCTGTGCGTGTAACCTCCAGTCCAAAGCGCTCGAGGGAAAACAGCGCCGACGTCTCCTGCGCACTCTCCAGGGCCTGCCTGCGCGCGTCGAGGTCATTGGGCTCGGCCGCCCGGAGCGCCCATCCCAACATGACCCCGCCGGGCTCCGGTTCCCGCTCGTGAGCGCGCGCAAAGCACTCGACCGCCGCCTTGCGATCGCCCGAGCGCCAGTACATCATGCCAGCCTCCAGGCACAGTGATGCCGCCAGCGCCTCGTTGGTCTGGCCCGCGCCGCATTCGTTCAGCACATCGGCAGCGCGCTTCAGGTCTCCTCGCTGCCGGAGTAGCCAATACATCGCAATGGCCACGACCAACCCGTGAGGGTCGTCCGTGTTCAGATCGGCGAGAATCTTCAAGGCCTCGTCCGCGCCGCCAGACTTTGCGGTCCGCAGGGCGTGCGCCAAGCTGAGAGCGCGTGCGGTGGTGGAGTCGGTCTCGATGCTCGCCAGCTCTCGCACTGCTCGGGTCTCGGAGAGCGTCAAGGCCTCGTCCGTGTCCGCTGGGGCCGGCGTGAGAGGCAGCGTGTAGGCAAGCAGTGCGTTTGCCAACCAGTCGCCCTCGGGAAGCTCGGCGAGCTGCCCGAGGGCCTGCAAAGCGGCGCCAGGGTCCCCGCGCAGCATCCTTTGACGAGCCAACTCGAACCAAAGACTGAGCTTTTCGGCGCCATCCGCGCCCGTGGCGATGAGTCGTTTGGTGGCTTCGTCGTACCAGGACGAGTTTTTGGTGTTGGACGCGAGCAGACGGGCGATCCGTGCCACTACCGGGTGGGGGGTCCCGAACATCGCGGCTTGAGAGAGAGCCGCCTTGGCACCTTGACTTTCGCCGGCGAGGCGCGCCCAGGCATTGGCCGCCATCAAGTAGTAGCGAGCGCGCCCTTCGTCGCTTGGCAACTGGCCTGCGGTTTCTTCGAGGGTGGACGCGAGCGCAGCCCCATCCGTCCCTCCCGAGAGCAGGTCCAGTTCGAGAGCACGAGCCGGAATGCAGGCGGGATCCTGTTCGAGGGCGCTCTTGACGGCCTTCAGAGCTCCTGCTCCGTCGCCTTCCGAGGCGGACGCCTCGGCGACGCGCAACCACAGCGCGGCGGCCAGCGGCCCCTGCGCATTGCGCGCCAGAGAAGCCTCGGACAGATGCGCCGCTGTCTTCGTATCTCCCGCAGACTCGGCTGCGTTCATGCGCGCGTGAAGCAACGAAGGTTCGTCGGGCAGACGGGCGAGCGCCTTGTCGAGCAACTGGACCGCTGCGTTGATGTCGCCTCGTGCGCGATGCGACTCGGCGGCTCCCAACCAACACATGGCCAGATGCGCCGTGCTCTGTCGAAATGTGGGGACTCCAAGGGAGTCTGCCGTCGTCGGGTCCTCCAGCGATCGTTCGATGAGCGTTGCTTGAGTTTCCAGAGCAGTTGCCAAGAGGTCGGGGCGCTCTTCACGCCGAGCCAGCTCCTCCAGAGCGCGGGCCGCGATGAAAGTGGCCGGGCTCGCTTGGTCAATCGCCTTCTGTAGCGAACCGACCGCGAGCTCGATGTCACTCACCTCTGCTGCGAGTCGCCCCAGATCGATCGCCAAGAGAGCTCGCCAAGAGGAGTGCTGAGTGAGATCGACGCGAGATTTCAGTGCGCGCTGGCGTAGATCGGCATCCCCCAACTTCCCGGCGACGACCTCGAGAGCGTACCAGAGTGCCGCGCTTTCCGGTGCTTGCGCGAGCGCGGTCTCGAGAGCCTGGCGCGCTGCCTCCGGATTGTTTTCGAAGCGCGCGAGGTGCGCCGCGAGATCCAGATGTGCGCGTTCGATTTCTTCGGGAGTGTCAGCGACACGGCCCAGGCGCTCCAGGAGCTTGCCCAGGTTCTTGTAGGACTGGCGCCGCTCGATAATGGTGATCAGCTGCTCGAGCGGCTCTCGGTAGTCAGGCTGTTCGTTGACGGCGCTCAGTTGGTCGCGCGCCGCCGCGCCCTCGTCCCCCATGTGTTCTTCCAGGAGCGCAATCTCGTGCAACAGCACCGCGCGCATCTGAGCGGAGTCGGCTTTGCCGTGCTCCTCGCGCAGTCTCTCGATAGTGGCTGCCACGAGCCCCGCTCCGGGTGAGGACGGATCCGCTGTCGCGGCGGCAGTCTTGGTTGTGCTCGACATGACCTAGAGCGAGTGTATCTCCGCGACTTTAGAGGAGCCCAGCGGCAATGCCTAGTATCTGCGCGAGATTGCTCTTTTCGAAGCGACCGGACCGAGGGTCGCTGTGTTGCGCGCCGAGCGGCCGTTCACTTGATGCGGCGAACGACCCAATAGCCACGCGGTGTGTCGAGTGGCTCCGGATAGACGCTACCCGGCTCCATCATGAACACACTGTATTCTACCGCCGGTTCGAGGACGTTTCTCGGAATATCTCCGGCATTCGCCAGTGAATCGGGATCGCCGAGCTTCACCGCCTCGTCGAAGTCTTTCTTCGCCAGTTCAACAGCCTTGCTGGCTTTCTCCCGTGCTTCTCGTTTGCTGCGTGCGTTGCTCGGCGCACCCTGGGCTCCACGATACTTGAACAGAACAATTCCGAGCCGCACGGACTTGGGTGCGTCACTCGTGAGCCTCGGTACGACACCGCCATCGGGCAACTTATTGAACGCCGAACTTTTGGCCGGTTCGAGGTCGGCGTCCGCAGTCTCACCAGCATCCACTGTTACTGGATTCTCCAGCTCTTTTTGGGGCTGCGCGGAAGTGGAGGCGGAGGCGCTCGGTAGTGTGGGGGTGGGTGATGACTCCGGCTGCCGTGATGCCCAAACCAGGCCGATCATGGCTGCCACGAACAGCAGGCCGAACGTGAGCGAACTCCAACGATGCATTTGAAGAGGCTGGCGCGTAGCACGATTGGGGCCCTAACGATAGGGGCCCTGCCGCCCGTAGACTCACAAACCAGGACAAGCCTCGCAGTGAGCTGCTAATAGTTTGTCTCAGGCTTCGCATGTTTAAGGTCGAGTGCCCGGGCTGCAAAGCGCCCTATCAAGTTGACGAGAGGCGCGTCCCCAAAGCGGGTCTCAAGATGAGGTGTCCCAAGTGCGGGACCTCGTTCAAAGTGGATTCTCCTGACGAACCCAGCGAGGCGCCTCCTCCTGTTTTGGGAGCGGCGTTGGGGCTGAAGGGTTCCGAACGGCCCAGCCCTCAGCGCGCTCCGGGCGCGGGTCTGAAGTCGACCATGCTCGGCGTTGCCGCGCCAGCGGGGCTTCTCGACGATCATCCCGCGAAACCCAAGAGGCCGCCTCCGCCGCGCCGGCCGCCTCCGGCGAAGCCAGGCCTGCCCTCGCCCGATGAGGACCCGTACTCGGAAGCGGAGTTGCCCATGCTCGGGGGAGCTCCAGGAGGTCGCAGGCGCGGAACGCCCGACCGCGAACCGAGCAGCGACCTGCCCGCGCTGCGACCTGCGCCCCCACGCGCCCCGTCGGCGGGCGCGGACGTGGACTTGCCGGCGCCTGTCCAGCAGCGGGAGCGGGACCTCCCCGCGGTTCCGCCGCGTCGTCGGAATGACGGGTTCGACATCGACCTGCCTGCCGTGGGGCACTCCGAGGGCGAAGGCAAAAATAGACAGGATGCGGCGCTGGAGTTGGATCTCCCGACGCCGAGCGCAGACTTGCCCAGCCCAGCTGGCGGTGCGGAACTCCCGCTGCTCTCGCTCGACTCGGTCCTGCCCAGCACCGGCGCAGGTTTGCCGGCGAGGGCCGCGGAGCTACCCTCACCGCGCTCTCAGCCGCCGGGCATCGAGCGGCCTTCACCTGGCCGCAACGACTTGCCTTCGCCGGCGCAATCGCTCCCCGACGTGGCCGACAGGCTGCCCGAGGTAGTGGCCGGAGCGACTTCGCTTCCGAGCCGATTGGACGCGCTCCCCCTGACCGCGAACGCGTTGCCGTCGCCCGCGAACGGGTCGATGGACGCGGTGGAGCAGGGCGAGTCTGGGGGGCTGGCGTCGTTTTCCCTGCCGCCCGAGGATGCTTTGGACTTGGAGAGCGGGGGAGCGAGCGAGGACTTCAACTTTGGCGAGCTCGAGTTGCCGCTCGGAAGCGACCCGTTTGCGGGTTCCGCCGCAGGAACCGACTTGTCCAGCGTGCCTCCAGCCGTCGTCAATTCCTTTGGCATGCCGGGGGCCTCGCCCGAAGGCGCCACCAGTGATCCCCCGCAAGCCGAGTCCTCGGGCTCGTCCGTGCACCGGCAGGCCGGTGGGGGCACCTCCTTCGGCGAAGTGAACCTCATTGGCGACGATGCGCCAGCCGCGGAATTCGGCATCGACGACGTGCGCCCGCCGCAAGTGTCACAAACGGATGAGGACATGGAGTTCGGGGGTATTCCGCAAGAAGAAGCCCTCGACAACCAGGGGGCAACCGCGGGAGCTGCTCAGGTGCGCATGCATGTGGGCGCGCTGCCACCCGAATCCGCCAAGAAGTCGAAGGGGCTGCGCATTGCGCTGGGCGCGTTCATTTTGGTGTGCATTGGAGGAGGAGCCCTCGCTCTCGTGCCCGAAGTCGGGCCCTTCGGCTACTACGCGCTGAATGACATGCTCAGGAGCGGAGAGTACCAGGCTCTCACCAAGCAGGCGATTGTAGATGCTCGTCATTCCCTGGCCAAGGACACATTTCCCGCCGCGGTGGAGGCAGTGGAGCGAGTGGAGGCTGTGCGTGAATCGGCGCCGCGCGTGCACGGGCTCGCTGCGTATTCGGCATTCGTGGCCTTTGCGCGAGAGTTGCGTTTCGGCATGGAACCGGAAGTCCACGCTCGTGCCAAAGTCACGCTCGACGAGTTGAAAGAGGCGAGCGACGTGCCTCACCTGCCGTTGGCCCAGGCCGCTCAGGCCGCCGTGGACGGTGACCTGACCACCGCGCGCCAGATGCTGAAGAACCTGCTGAACCAGCCGGGAGAAGCTCTGGATGCCCAGCTGGTGCTTGCAGAGGTAGCGCTCAAGGCAGGGGATGCCAAAGCAGCCACCGAGGCTTGGCAGCGGGCGCGCAAGCTCGAGGATAGCGCGCGCACCCGATTTGGGCTGGCTCGGGCCAGGCTGCTCGCCGACGACATGGAAAACGCGGAAAAGTTCGCGCGCCAGGCGATGGAAACACAGCCCGATCACGCAGGGGCCAAGCTCTTGGTGGCACGCATCACCTCTGAGCGCCCGGAGGGCGAAGAGGAAACCTTGAAACTCTTGGACAGCGTTATCGGGCAGAAGGGTGGCAAGCTCAGTCCGCACGAGCTGGTCGTCGCCCAGACGCTTCAAGGAGATACCTATCTCAAACGCTCGCGCATCAGTTCGGCCGAAGCAGCCTACGACAAGGCCCTCGAGATCGAGCCCAGGGAATCCCGAGCACTCGAAGGCCTGGGAAACGCGCTGTACGCTGCGGCGCGCTACTCCGAAGCCTTGGCCCGTTATGAGGCTGCGGCGCAAGCCGACCCGCGGAGTCTCAGAGCAAAGATAGGCATCGTCAAATGCAAGCTGGCGCTCGAGCGAGTCAAGGAAGCTTCGGCGCTCGCCGATTCCCTTCGTCAGAGCTACCCGAAGTCCTTCGTCGCCGCGCTTTGGCAGGGAAGGGCGTTCGACGCGCTCGGGAATCGTGAGCAGGCCGAGTCGGCGTATCGCGCTGCTGTCGAGCTGTCCGGCAAGGACGAGGCCGCGGTGGAAGCGTACGTAGCGCTCGCGGGGCTCCTGAACCAAGAGGGCAAGGCGGATGAAGCCCAGGCACTCCTCGACAAGGCGCGGTCCGATCTACGCGACTCGCCGGCCATTCATCGCGCGCTGGGAGACGTGGCCTTGGCGCAGGGGCGCTTCGACGACGCGATCAGCGAGTACGATGCGGCGCTGCAGCTCGACTCCGACGATCTGCGCGCCATGTTCCAACGCGGAGTGGCGCTCAGGCGCGCGCGGCGCCTCGACGATGCGCAGACCGCGTTCGACCGGGTTGCCAAGATCGATCCAGAGTACCCGGGGTTGCCCCTCGAGCGAGGCCTCTTGCACGAAGCCGCCGGGCGCGCGGACCAGGCCCTCCAGGAGTACGAGGCCGCCCTGGCGAAAGCTCCACAAGACCTGGACCTGATGCTGCGCGTGGGGTGCAGCAATGTGCTGGCCGGGCACGGCAAGGAGGCAGAAAAGCTGCTGCGCAAGGTGCTGCAACAGCGGTCGAATTCGGCCGAGGCCAACTACTGTCTGGGGCGTGCGCTGTTGTTGGACCCCGCACGGCTCGCCGACGCTCTGCGATTGCTGGAGCGAGCGGCGGCCATCGATCCCAACCGCCCCGAGTATCATCTGTATGTGGGATGGGCGGCGAACGAGGCCAGGGACTTCCGCAAGGCAGAAAAGTCGCTCGAGCGCGCGCTCTCGCTCGATCAATCTCTGGCCGATGCGTACTGGCAGCGAGGGGTGCTGCTGGCTCGACAGGGTGCGGTCAAGGACGCCATTGTCGACCTCAAAAAGGCGCTCGAGCTCAGGCCGACCCGCTACGAGGCGCATGCCTCGCTCGCAGACGTGTACTACGACCTCGGCAAAGAGCAGCAGGCTCTTCGCGAATGGAAGCAGGCGGTCAGCGCCATTCCGGACGAGCCCGCCTGGCGCTTTCGCTACGGCAAGCTGCTACTCGCCAACAGGCAAGTGGCGGCTGCCAAGCAAGAGCTATCGGCGGCTCTAGAGCAGGCTGCCAAGGAAGATACCGAGCCGCGTTGGTTGTACGAAGCCCACCAGTTGCTCGCTCAAGCGCTCGGCGATCAGCCGGCCGCCGCGGAGCACTGGGAAGCGTTCCTTGAGCGTGCGCCGCTCGACTCTCCCTACCGGGCGGAAGCGAAGCGGGCCTTGCGCAAGCTGGGGCAGCCCTGGAAGGGGAACTAGACTTTAGACTAGTTGCTCTGACCCATGTCGAACGTGGCCGCTCTCAGGGGCAGGCGTGGCGTGCGAATGGATAGCTCGTCAGAGCCTACTGGGAGGCTCGTCACGCGGCCGTCACTCTGCGCCCGGCCGCGCGACGTTTCCCTATCGAAGTTGAGGCAGCTCTCTGAGCGTCAGCCGGCGGCTGAGGCCGGCGGTGGATTGATGACGAAATCGTAAGTGAACGAAGCGATGCCGTCGTTTTCGTCCGCGGGCTGCAATACCAGCCCACCCAAGGCGGTGGTGACGCACTGGCTCAGGCTTTCGGGAGCGGTCGTGCCGGCCGGATCGACCTGCACGTCCACGATGTTGCCGGTGTCCTTTTCGACTCGGAAACGGACCGTCACTCGCCCTTGAGCGGTGGCATCGGTCTTCAAGGTCTCGTCGTAGCAGGCCTTGACGGCGCCGCTTCTGGTGTCGAGCAGGGCTTGGGTATCCTGCTTGTAGGTTTCGGCGTCACGCACGGCGAAGCTGCAGCCGGTGGAGCTGGCGAGGGCGGCGAGAACGACACATTTGGTCAGAGTCTTCAACATTGCTACTTCTCCTCAGCCTTTTGAAATCACTTTTTGGGGCGCGCCAGCCCGGACTTCTTCTTGTCGGTCTTGTCGGTCTTGCTTTCCGCATCGGATGTGGCGGCCGGCACTTTGGTCGTTTCGATGACCTTCTCTTTGCCGGTGGTCGGATCGATCTCCACCTTCTTCTTCGTTACGTCCTGCTCGACGATGTTGAACTCCACGCGGCGGTTCTTTTCTCGCCCCTCTTCCGTGTCGTTCGAGGCGATGGGTTGCTCGCTGCCGAACCCTTTGGACTGCAGGCGGTTCTTGTCGACGCCTTTCTCGACCAGGTACTGCATCACGCTCTTGGCCCGGTCGGCAGATAGGCGCTTGTTGAAGGCAGCATCACCCTCGGAGCTGGCATGCCCTTCGATGGAGATCTTCTTGATGTGTGGGTTCTTCTGGATGACGTCCACGATCTCGTTGAGCAAGTCGTGCGACTCTTCCTTGATCGTGGCTTTCGCGTGATCGAATTGGATCTTCTCGCGAATCTCGATCTTGTTGTCTCGCACCTCGACGCGCGGTGGCGGAGGCGGTGGTTCTTCCTTCTTCGGTGGAGGCGGGGGAGGCGGCGGCGGCGTGTCTCCCGCCACAGTGAACGCGGAGTCTCCCGCGAAGGTGACCGGTCCGGCACATCCCGTAACGAGGGCAAGGCTCGCAAGGACGATGCCCGGTATCCAAGTGCTCTGTCTACAACTCTGCATAGGTTGAAACTCCCCTGTCAGCTTTCTACTTGGCTAACCACAGCTCGCGCTGCACTGCTTGATGGGTGATCCTGAGTAATGACTCGCTCGTGGCAACAGGCATGCTGCCCTAACGAGCCGGCTAGGCGACGCGCACCCAAAACCCGGACTCGTCAGTGGCACCGTTGTTTCACTTCACGGCAGTAGACGTCAAGCGCCTCGGTCGAGGAAATGCAGAATTGGTGCGGGTTTAGCGCACCTGGTGCTGCGCTTGCACCTCACGAGGCTCTGACAAAACTCCACTAGAACTAGCGCTTCTGTCTCGGCCGCGAGGCTGATTGAGGCTGCCTGCCTCTGGCCCACGGGGACTTATCTAACGAACTTCGGCACGGGGCCGGGGAGCTCGAAAGCTGTGGTCGTCCGTCACGGAGCCGGTTTTGGCAGAACTAGAATACAGTCCGTCGCGAGGCCGCCGACGTTGGTGACCGGACCGCGCTGGGCGAAGTCGGATTCCAGGTCGGGCAAGCTAGCTGTCGATGAAGCTCTTCAGTTGCTTGGAGCGGCTGGGGTGACGGAGTTTGCGCAGTGCCTTGGCCTCGATTTGGCGAATGCGCTCGCGCGTGACCTCGAAATCCTGACCGACTTCCTCGAGCGTGTGGTCGCTCTTTTCGCCGATCCCGAAGCGCATTCTGAGCACTTTCTCTTCTCGGGGCGTCAGAGTCTTGAGCACTTTTCGGGTCTGCTCGCTGAGGTTCATGTTGATGACGGCCTCGGCGGGGCTCACCACGCTCTTGTCCTCGATGAAGTCGCCGAGGTGGCTGTCTTCTTCTTCGCCGATGGGCGTTTCGAGACTGATCGGCTCCTTGGCGATCTTCAGGACCTTGCGCACCTTGTCCAGCGGAAGCTCCATCTTCTCGGCGATCTCTTCCGGAGTGGGCTCGCGGCCGAACTCCTGGACGAGGTAGCGCGAGGTTCGAATCAGCTTGTTGATAGTTTCGATCATGTGCACGGGGATGCGGATGGTGCGTGCTTGATCTGCGATTGCCCGCGTGATGGCCTGCCGAATCCACCAGGTTGCGTAGGTGCTGAACTTGTAGCCGCGCTTGTACTCGAACTTGTCGACGGCTTTCATCAAGCCGATGTTTCCTTCCTGGATCAGGTCCAGGAACTGCAAACCACGATTGGTGTACTTCTTGGCAATGGAGACCACCAGGCGCAGGTTGGCTTCCACCAGCTCTGCCTTGGCGCGCTCCGCCCTGCGTTCGCCGCGGCGGATCGCGGAGTAGGTCTTCATCATGTCGCCGACGTCGACCTTGAGCTCCTCCTCGACCTTCTTGACCCCGCGCTGGGCGCTGCGAACGGCCTGATCGACCGTTTCCAGCGAACCGGACTCGACGCCGAGCCTGTCCGCCAGCTCTTGTTCCAGCTCCGGATTCTCCTTCGCCTCTCGCAGCGCGCGCTTGAGTTCCGTTTTGGATAGGCCAGCCTGCTGCTCGAAGGCCATCAAACGCCCCTGGGCGCGATGAACCTTTTCGATCATTCCCTTGAGCTTGCCGACGATGCGGTCAATGGTTTTCTTGTTGAGCCGCATCTCCTGCAGGGTCCGGACCAGCTCTTTCTTATTGTCGGAAAGCTCCTTGTCGATCTGCTTGCGCTTGACGTCCTGGGCGTTCTTGCGTTCCTCGGCCAGGTCGTGCGCCTTTTTGTCGAGACGTTTCACTCTGTCGATCAGACGAATCACGCGGCGGTCGGCTTCTTCCTCGTCGAACTCTTGTTCCTCGTCCTCTGCGTCTCTGACGATGTCCTTCACCCGAATCTTGTGGTTACGCAGTCGCTCGCCAATATCGATGATCTCCCGCACGGCGATCGGGCTGGACAGGATTGAGGCGAGGACCTCGTTTTCGCCCTCCTCGATGCGCTTGGCGATTTCTACTTCGCCCTCGCGTGTCAGGAGCGCCACGCTCCCCATCTTGCGCAGGTACATGCGCACGGGGTCGTTGCTCTTGTACTGGTCCTCGTCGTTGGGCTTGGACGGGGCGCTGCTCGTGCTCTTCTTGGCTGCCACCGCTTCCGCGGCGCTGGCTGCTTCCAGGTCCGCGCGCGTGGGAGCTTTGGGGTCGTCGTCGCCGTCGAGATCGAGATCCAGATCGTCGTCAGCTGGCGCTTCCGCGCGCGCTTTGAACGGCTTGCCGCTCTCGACGACCTCGATGTCCTCGCTGTCGAGCGCGCTGAGCATGTCGTCCATCTGGTCCGGACCTACGTTGTCCGCGGGCAAGGCATCGGCCACGTCGTCGTAGGTGAGGAAACCTTTGCTCTTGCCCAGGGTGATCAGGTCTTCCTTCGCCTGCCCGCTGTTCTTGGCAGCCCCTGTAGGCTTGGCCCCTTTGTCCAGCTTGGCAGACCTGCTCTTGGCGGGCTCCTTGGCTTTAGCCGAAAGTGCCTTGGCCGCCGGCGCTTTCGCCTTGGTCGAGGTCTTGGCTTTGCTGGAGCTCGCCTTGACGGCCTTGGCGGCAGCGTCCGCTTTGGCCTTGGGCGTCTTCTTGGACAAAGCTGCCGTTTTCTTGCTCGGGCGTTCCGTTTTTCTTGCTCCCACCGCGACCTCTCTTACAAACCGCGCCGTTCACGGGCACTGCGTTGGACCTCTCGCAGGAGCTCGAGCTCGCGATCGAAATCGCCGATTCGAGCTGCGCGTTCACTTTCTTGTCTCGCGTCGACGTCTTGGCGACGAAGTTCCAGACCTTTCAGAATCCTTAGGTTGCCGAAAAGCACCGTCTTTGCGTCCTCAAGGCTCGCGTGCCCAGGGGCTGCCAACCGCGCGAGGGCGAATGGATGGATCGCCGGTGGCAACTTAGCAAGGACTTGTTCCGGAATTTGCGATGAGCCAGCTATGCCAGCCTGACGCAGCGCAGCGATTGCCACCGCGGTGTCTCCCTCGAGTAGAGGGAAACTGTCAATCATTTCCGGTAAATCCAGCAGCTCGGGGTAGTCGAGCAGTGTGCCGAAAATCTCACGGACAATTTCGTCGCGGCGCGCCGGCGAGCGAGCACGCCAGGGGGAAAGATCCGACACGTCCCCGGTTGGTCGCGGTTGTCCCTGCCGCAAAGATTGCCGAATGGAGCGGCCGAGTGCCCGGAATGTGCCTTCGTCGGTGATCCCCAGCCGTTCCGCGATGCGGCCCACGTGCTGCTCAGCCAGTGCTCGGACGGTGGGGTCTTGCTCCTCGGCTAACAGCTCCGTGACCTGGCGCACCCGTGTAGCCTGCCCGCGAGCGTCGTCGGCCCTGAAACTCTGATCGAGAATGGTGTCGATCAAGTGTTCCAGCATGCCAGGGGCCGCCCGCACAATGGCCCGAACGGCCTCGGGCCCCTTCTCGCGCGCCAGGTCGTCCGGGTCATTGCCCTCGGGCAGGCTGGCCACACGAACGGACAAGTCGGCTTCGCGACACGCCGAGCGCGCGGCCCTGACGGCCTTTCTGCCGGCCGCGTCTGCGTCGAACAGAAACGTCACGTTCGGCGCAAAGCGGCGGATCTGTTTAGCTTGCTCCACCGTGAACGCCGTTCCGAGCGGCGCGACGACGTTCTGTATGCCTCGAGCGTGCAGGCTGACCACATCGAAGTTGCCTTCCACGATGATGCAATGCTCGTCACGCCGAATGGCTTGCTTGGCCTGCGACAACCCGAACACGGCTTCACGCTTGCGGTAGATCGGGCTTTCGGGCGAGTTGACGTACTTTGCTGCAGGCTCGGAGTTCTGAGGCGGCGCGAGCCCGAACTCGAGGAGCTCTTCGGTCGTTGGTGGTTCGAGGGAGCGGCCGCTGAAAGCGATGATACGGCCGTTCAGGTCGGTGACTGCGAACATGAGGCGGTGCCGAAAGCGATCGTAGTGACCGCTCTGATTACGGCGTGGTGCCAACAGGCCCACTTTCTCCGCGGCCATGTGACTGAGCCCGCTGGCGCGCAGATGATTCGCGAGCGAGTCCCAGCCGTACGGTGCGTACCCGAGGAAGAATGCTCCCAGCGTTTCGGACACCAGGCTGGAAGCCCCGTCAGGGTCCAGCCCGCGCCGGGCGAGTTCGGCTCTCGCGTAGCCGCTCAGGGGGTGCTCGCGCAGCATTCGGACGTAGAACTCGGCGGCGGCCGCGCCGACGTCGAGCATGG
The DNA here is from genome assembly GCA_963809955.1 of uncultured delta proteobacterium. Lineage (GTDB taxonomy): Bacteria > Myxococcota_A > Polyangia > Polyangiales > Polyangiaceae > JAICQQ01. The sequence continues at coordinate 511,118 of CAWELQ010000016.1, read as the reverse complement.
CCTGTAGTTGCTTTCTACGAGCCTGCTCCTGTTTACGCTCGCTCTCCGAACCAGTCTCGCTGATCGGAATGCCGTAGCGCTCGGCGAGCGCTCGGATGGCTTCGATGAACGTCAGCCCGTCAGTTTCTTGGACGTATCGAATCGAGTCCCCTGAAACGTTGCAGCCAAAGCAGTGATAGAAGCCGCGTTCCTCGTTCACATGGAAGCTCGGTGTCTTCTCTTTGTGAAAAGGACACAACCCCACGTAGCTCCTGCCGCGGCGCGTGAGCTTTACCGTCTCACCCACGAGCTCGACGATGTTCGCCTGCTCCCGGACGCGGTCGATCGTATCTTGACCGATCACCAGGACTTCAATACCGCATATTTACCGCGCGCCAAGCTGGGTTCCCAAATTGCTGGATCCGAAGCCGGTTTCGGCCGTGAGGCCCGTCTCGAGCACGGCCTGCGGCGGTTGGATCCGCCGCCGTACCCACGCGTGCGCGGGGCGTTGGCATCGGCGGTACCCCGTGCTAGAGGCCGGCGCGGTGAACGTTGTTGCTCCGACTGCAAACAGGCGGGGCGATCTTCAGCGAAAAGGTGAGATTCGAACATGGTGCAAACCTCAGCGCTGGGCGGCTCGACCGCACAGAATCGCGGCAAAGTGACTCAGGTGATCGGACCCGTCGTCGATGTCGAGTTCCCTCCCGGCAAGCTACCCAAGATCCTCAATGCTTTGACCGTCACCAACCCCAGCGTCTCCGACGAGAAGGACAATGTCGTGCTCGAGGTCGCTCAGCACCTGGGTGAGTCCGTGGTTCGGGCCATCGCGATGGAGGCCACGGAAGGCCTGGTGCGCGGCGCGCCGGTCACGGACACGGGCGCGCCCATCACCGTACCCGTGGGGCCCTCGACTCTGGGGCGCATCACCAATGTCGTCGGCAAACCCGTCGACGAGGCTGGCCCCGTCGAGTCCACGACACGCTGGCCCATCCACCGGCCGCCGCCTTCATTCGTGGATCAAAGCACGGCGGTCGAGGTTTTCGAGACGGGCATCAAGGTGGTGGATCTGCTCGCGCCCTACCGTAAAGGGGGCAAGATCGGCCTGTTCGGCGGCGCGGGCGTAGGCAAGACAGTCTTGATCCTGGAGCTCATCAATAATGTTGCCAAGGCGCACGGTGGCGTTAGTTGCTTCGCGGGAGTTGGCGAGCGCACGCGCGAGGGCAATGACTTGTTCCTCGAGATGAAGGAGTCCAAGCTCGAGTCGGGAGAGAGTGTGCTCACGAAGACGGCGCTCGTCTATGGTCAGATGAACGAACCGCCGGGGGCGCGTGCCCGCGTTGCTTTGAGCGCGCTCACCGCAGCGGAGTACTTCCGGGACGAAGCAGGACAGGATGTGATTCTGTTCGTGGACAACATTTTCCGCTTCACGCAGGCGGGAAGCGAAGTGTCCGCGCTGCTTGGGCGCATGCCGAGCGCGGTGGGTTACCAACCCACGCTGGCCACCGAAATGGGCGCGTTGCAGGAGCGCATCACTTCCACCAGCAAGGGCAGCATCACCAGCGTGCAGGCCATCTACGTACCGGCTGACGACTTGACCGACCCTGCTCCGGCCACCACGTTCGCGCACCTGGATGCCACGACGGTGCTCTCCCGCGCGATCGCCGAGTTGGGAATCTACCCCGCGGTCGATCCACTCGACTCCACCAGCACTATGCTGGCGCCGGAGATCGTGGGCGAAGAGCACTACGCCGTGGCTCGCGAGGTGCAACAGACGCTGCAGCGCTACAAAGACCTGCAGGACATCATCGCCATCTTGGGCATGGACGAACTCAGCGAGGACGACAAGCTGACCGTGGCGCGCGCTCGAAAGATCCAGCGCTTCTTGTCGCAGCCCTTCTTCGTTGCCAGCCAGTTCACGGGTCTGGAGGGACGTTACGTTCCTCTCAAGGAGACCATCGCCGGCTTTCAGGAGATCCTTTCCGGAGCCCTCGACGACCTGCCCGAGCAGGCGTTCTATCTCGTAGGCAATATCGACGACGTCAAGGCCAAGGCTCAAAAGCTGAAGTCGGCGTCCTGACCCACGATGGCGAACGTCGAACTGGAAATCGTGACTCCGGATGGGGTCATGCTCTCAGCGAGCGTTGCGGAATTCACCGCACAGAGTGCCGAAGGTGAGTTCGGGGTGCTTCCGAGTCATCGGCCGCTCTTGGCAGCGCTCAAGACCGGGATCGTGCGCTACACGGAAGGTGGCCAGCAGGAAACCGTTGCGGTCGGTCCAGGCTTCGTGGAAGTCATCGACGATCGCGCCGTCTTGCTCACGCAGAAGTTCATTCGTAAAAATGATGTCGACCCCGTGCTTGCTCGCCGAGACCTGAAGAATGCCGAGGAAGCCCTCGACCATTTCGAAGGCTCGGAGGCCGAACACCGTGAATTGATTGCTCAATCGCTGTGGGCGGCGGCGCGGCTCGAACTCTATGGCGATCCCCCCCCGCCGACCATCCGTGTCGCGAACGAACTCGAGCATCTCGGCCACGAACGCATCGAAGGCAGCACGCAAGAGCCCACCAACGAGGAGTGAGACCCGGGTGGTTCTCTCGAGGCGGAACTCGGCCGCCGCGTGACAAGCCGGCCGGGTCCGGCTAAATCAGCCGGGTGCTCACCGACACGCGTCCCAAGGAGCAGCTCAGCGCGCTTGGGCTGAGGGCGAAGTACCACTTCGGGCAGAACTTCCTGGCGGACGAGGCATTGGCCCGCAAAATAGCGGCTCTTGCCGTTGGCGACTCACCCGCACACGTCGTGGAAATCGGCGCTGGGCTCGGAGCGCTCACCGCCCCTCTTCTAGAAAGGGCCGGGCGGGTCGTTGCCATTGAACGGGACCGTGACCTGGTGCCGGCGCTGAGAACACGCTTTGCGGCCGCCATCGACGAGGGGCGTCTGATCGTGCAGGAAGCGGACGCCAAGAGCGTCGACTGGTTCGAACCCTTCGAGGAGGGCGCCCAACCGATCATCGCGGGAAACTTGCCCTATCAGCTGACCGGGCCGCTTCTGGAGAGGCTCTGCGGAGTTGCCGCGCGGGTGCACCGCGTCGTGCTCTTGGTTCAGCTGGAGGTGGCGGAACGCCTGGTGGCGGCACCGTCGACACCCGCCTACGGGGGGCTCAGCGTGTTCGTTCAAGCCCAGTATTTGCCTGCCCGGCAGTTCATTATCCGGCGGGGTGCGTTCTATCCGCAACCGAACGTGGACTCAGCGGTCGTCACCCTCGAGCCTCGGAGGCCGCCGCTGGCGAGTGAGACACCGCTTTTCAGGAGTCTGGTGCAACGCGCCTTCGGTCAGCGCCGCAAGCAATTGAGGAACGCCTGGCGGGAGATCGACGGGCGTAGCATGCAGGAAATCGTTGCGGCGGCGGCCACGGCTGGCATCGACCTCGGACTCAGAGGCGAGAGTCTCGGCGTGAGCCAGTTCTGGCGCATGGCGGGCGCGCTCGAACACGGGGCTAGCCAGCCTTGAGGCCGCCGAGGATCAGCGTCATCGCTGCCGTCCTGCTGAGCGCCGTTGGCTGTCGACAGCGGGCGGTTCCCAGCGCCGGAGCAGTGGTTGCTCAGCTGGGCATTTTCTATGGTGGTCAGATTCAACAGCGACAAGAGTTGCCGCTGGTCTTCGACCGCGCGAAGCAGACACAAGGCTTTCGCTTGACCTTTCCACATCCGCTCGAGCACGACGCGCGCGTGAGCTGGGAAGTGGAGATGCCGGGCGAGTCGCGCCTAGCCGTCGATCCTCTGAGCGTCTCCAAGCTCGGTGAACTGACGGTTCGGGTCGGCCAGCGGCGAGTCGACCAAGCGTTGGAGTTCGAGCCCGGGGACCCCGCCGGGCTCTGGAACGTCCGTGTGCTCGTCGATGACCGGCTGGTCGTCGACCATGCCTGGTGGGTGTACGACCGAGCCCGTCGCCAGCGCGCTATCGAGAAGAAGCGCGCGAAGCTTAGCGGCGCTGATACCAGGTAGTGGAGCCTGCGAGCCCTGGCGAGCCGCCCCCCGGAGCCTTCATCTTCAAGCCGCGGGCTCGTCCGCACCGAGCTTGGTACCGGTCGAGGACAGAGGCGCGCCGTGTCGCTTCGGTGGGTTCAGTCGCTGAACTCTGAGCCCCCACCGGCGCAGGGCGAGTTCCCCACGTTCACGCGCCACACGCATGCGAATGCCGAGGGCGTCCGCAACCGGACCGGCAAGCCGGGAACCAGCTTTCGGGATGCTCGGCTCCGCGTTGATGCAGACCCATCTGACATCCAGGCGCCTGAGCGGAAGTTCGGCCAGGGCTCGTTCCAGATGAGGGACACGTTCGAACGACGGGGGCGGGGACCACAGATAGACGATGCTCGAGCGTGGACGTTCGTACAAAAGGCGCCGGAATGTCTGGGTGATGGTCATGTCCGTCTTGGTTCGCTCGGGCTCCATGCGCGGCGGAGCATGCACTCCGAAGGAAGCTAGGTAGCGCCGCAGACGCTGTTCGCGCGAGGAAGGGGCTTGGGGCAGGGCTGTGGAAAATGGCGCTCGCGCGCGCACACGCTCGGCGCGCCGCAGCACGCGGTCCGGGTCGCGCACCTTCAGGCGGGAGGCCGAAGCCGGGTCCAGCGGGCGCAAATGCTCGATCACACGGGCGGTGACGTCGCTCTCGTCCAAGTCGGAGCGGTCGGCATCCCAACACCCTGCTCCGAGGGCCAGGGTGTTCAATAGCTTCATGGCATGCTGCGCCCCGCGCCCCGGGCGGATCCAGTGCAGGCAGCGCCCGGCGATGATACCGAGCCCGACCGAGTCCCCGCGTGTGAGGTGGCGTTGCATGACTGCCGCCGTTTCGTCGATGGCGAGATCGAGCGGGGCCTGTCCGGGCTCACCCGACCACAACTCGACCGAAGCGTCCAGGAGCAACCAGACGACGTCGCGCTCCTCACGTTCGTATTCGCGGACCAAGAGCTTGCCTCGGCGCGCGGAAGCCCGCCACGCAATGCGGCGCAGCGGATCCCCCGGCTGGTGATCGCGAAGCTCTCTGAGCTCGCTTCCGTCGCCCGCGAACACGCCTGCGCGGCCGTCCTGCGCGTTCATCCTGCTTCGCCCGCCTCGGGCGTTCTTCAGGAGCACACCGTAGGCGCGGGGCAGGACCTCGATACCGTAGGGGTTGGCGAAGGTCAGGGGTACTTCGAACAGACCCGGACTACCCTGGACCTCGAGTGAAAGACCATGGATGCCGTGGCGCCCCACCCGTGGGGAGCGCACCAACACCTTTACTTCCAGGCGGCCGGCCGCGGGTACCTCGCCGGAGGTGGGCTCGAGCTCGACCTCCAGGTCGGGCGAGCAGACGGTGCGCAGCTGAACGTAGCGGGCCGCGAGGTTGTCGCGGTTTCGGATTTCCGCGCTGAGCTCGAGCGTGTCTCCTCTGCCTACCCGGGCCATGCGCTGTTCGCCTCGCCACAGCATTTCGAACCCTGCCGCTCGAACTCGGGCAACGCTGACCATGGTGACGGCGCGGGCGAGCGCCAGCCCCACGAGCAATGCTCCCGCCCAGGCCAACATGGCGGGGCGTTGAGCGATCAAGGCGACCGCAATGGCGCCGATGCCCGTGAGCGCGAGGTCCACGCTGGCGCGTGTCGGGTGTATCTGCACGTCGTCGTGAGCGTAGCTTGATTGCGTCCGGTCGTCTTTGCGAAAAGTTCCCTCGAAATCTCGCGCAGACCTTCCTAGCCTACACTGGTGTTTTGGCTCGTCTCGGGTTGGCCGTGCTCTGGGAACCGCGCTGCCGCGCCCTTTCTCAAGGGCAGTTTGCCTGTCGCGCCGGCCGCTGATACTTCGCCGGGTGGAGGCAGCGCTCGATGAGCGGGCGCATCGAGTGGTTGCGTGCGTCGTTCGGCCTCGCCGCCTGCTCATGCTGTCTGCTGCTGTCCAGTCTCGCTTTCGGAGATGGGCAGGAATTGTCCGGCTTCGAGCACGACATTCTCGAACAGGTGCTTGTCGAGAAGCGGCTTGCGCTCGATGACGCACCCGAAGGAAAGCTGATCGAGAGTGTCGAGGTGGTCGTGATCGATCCGTTCGACGAGCGCGACCCGATGCCGAGCTTCGTGAACTACCTTCATGTTAGAAGTCGCGATTACATCGTGAAACGGGAGCTGTCGGTGCACGCCAACATGCGCTTCGACCAAAATCGTGTCGATGACTCCGTGCGCAACCTGCGTTCGACGAACAAGTTCTCCCTGGTTCTGATCCTGGCTGCTCGCGGGTCGCGCGACGATCGAGTGAGACTCGTGGTGATCGTCAAGGACATCTGGAGCTTGCGCTTGAACTGGAGCATCGAGGTCGTCAACAGTCGCTTGAACCTGCTCTTGCTCAATCCCTCCGAGGTGAACCTGCTGGGAACTCATACCACGCTTGGAGCGACCTACCTGTTGGAGCCCGATCGCCACACCTTGGGCGCCACATTTTTTCAACCACAGGTTGGGGATTCCAACATCGGCCTGTACCTCACTGGCGGTGCCTTTTTGGATCGTGCCTCCCTCGAGGGCGAAGGCAGCTATGGCTACTTCCAGTACTATCGACCGCTGCAATCCCGCTACGACGAGTGGGCGTGGTACACCGGAATGGCGTGGCTCGACGAAGTGACCCGTCGCTACCGCGGCGCCCAGTTTCAGACCATAGGGATTCGAGACTCCGACGGCAATGTCGAGTACATCCCGGAGGTGTTCGAAACGGATCGCTTGGCCGGTGAGTATGAGCTGGTGCGTTCGTTCGGCGTCACGAACAAGACGGAGCTGTCGCTCGGTGTAGAGGTGGACCGCAGACGCTATCGTTCGCGGGATCTGTCCGCGTACAGTGAGGGCGCGCAGCGTACATTCGAACGCGTGGTGCTCCCGACCAGTGACACGCGAGTGAGCCCCTTCGCTCAGGTTCGGGCCCGAAGCTCGAGGTTTCTTCGCCTGATCAACGTCGAGACGCTCTCATTGCAGGAAGACCTCAGGCTCGGTCACGATGCGCTGTTGCGCGTGTACCCCGCCAGCGTGGAGCTCGGCTCGTCGCGCTCGCTCCTGGGGATCGACTGGGCCCTGTCTTACAGCGTGCCGCTTCAGACCGGGCTGTTTCGCGCCAAGGCGGGGGCGAGCATCGTGATGGCCAGAGACAACGACAATGACGTGGCATTCGATGCCAGCATGCGCCTGTTCACGCCGAGCCTGGGCCCCGGGAGGTTCCATTTCGATGTTCTCGCCGTGGACAGGTACCGCAACTACCTCAACCAGGGACCCTACGTGCTGGGCGGACAGAACCGTCTCAGAGGCTACGAGGTCAACCAGTTCCGCGGTGAGAAGCTTATTTCGATGAACGCGGAGTTTCGCAGCGTTCCCCTCGAGATTCTCGGCGTGCATCTGGCTGCGGTGGCTTTCTACGACGCGGGAGACGCGACGGATGACTACGACGACATACGATTGAAACAGAGCGTCGGGCTAGGAGGTCGGGTGCTGCTGCCCCAGTTCGATCGGGCGGTGTTTCGCTTGGATTGGGGAGTTCCACTCAGCTCACAGTACGGAGGGCTCCCGGGGGGGGTCGTACTGACCTTCGATCAGGCCTTTTCGCTCCCCGGTGTCGACGAACCGAGCGTTCTCGACGGCGTGCTCCCTCAGTAGTCGCTTTCGTCGCTCGAGCTTCCTCGTGCTGGCCAATAGGCCAGGTGGCACTATTTTGTGGTCCGCTAAAACTATGACTGGACGGTCATGGGTAAGGAATCTTATATTCCTTGCCGTTCGTACTCGGGAAAGGAAGTGGTGTCGGTGGATGTGCTAACGGATGTGCTGCAGACGGTCCGCGTCAAGACCGCCTGCTACGGGAGGCTAGAAGCGGGAGCGCCGTGGGGGATCCGCGTTCCCGCAGGTGATGAGGCGAAGTTTCACGTCGTGTTGGATGGAACCTGCCAGTTGGAGCTCGACGGTGCCGAACCGCTACTGCTCAAGAGTGGCGACTTGGTTGCGTTGCCCCATGGTCACGAGCACGTGCTCAGCGATGGCAGTCGTGCCGAAGTGATCACGTTCCAGTCCGTTCTCAGCTGTCACGAAGGCAGCGACAAGCATCATCAAGCTCGCCAGCTGCGCGTGGGCGGAGCCGGTCCGATAACCACGCTGGTCAGCGGTAGCATCAGCTTCGAAGACCGGCGCAACAATCCCCTTCTAGCAGTGCTCCCGCCCGTGATACCTCTATTAGGTGAGGCTGGGCGCGAGGTACCGTGGTTGGAATCCACCTTGCAGTTCATCGCGTGCGAGGCAAGTTCGCGACGCCCCGGTTCTCAGACGGTCATCAGTCGCCTTGCCGATATCCTGTTCATCCAAATCGTGCGGGGCCACCTCGCGAAGATGGGTGAGGCCAGTGCGGATGGGCCCGGTTGGTTGGGGGCCCTCGCCGAGCCGCAAATCGGCGCGGCCTTGAGCCTCGTACATCAGTCCCCCGAGCAATCGTGGACGGTTGCGTCTTTGGCGCAACGGGTCGGCATGTCCAGGTCCGCATTCGCCTCCCGCTTCACGCGTCTGGTGGGTGAACCCCCGTTGCACTACGTGACGCGCTGGCGCATGCAGAAGGCTGCGGGCTTGCTCCGCGAGGGGCGCTCGACGCTGGCCGAGATAGCGGAGCAAGTGGGCTACGAATCCGAGACCGCTTTCAGCAAGGCGTTCAAGCGCGCGGTCGGGTCTAGCCCCGGAGCTTACCGCCGCGCGGCCCGCAACTTGTCTCAAAGTCAAGCGGCTTGAGCGGTGTGATGTCTATGTCGCTGGCGCCCGAGAAGCGCCCTTCATACCGGGCGTACTGCGCGGCGGTAACCGACTTTGCGTAGTGCTTCGTCGATGATTGCGCTGCGTGCGGCGGCGTCGCCCTCGAGCTCCGGCACCAAAATAAGGCGGTGCGCCAGCACCTGCGGTGCCATCTGGCGCACGTCGTCCGGAGTCACGAAGGGCCGTCCCGCCAGTACGGCGGCGGCCTTCGCTGCCCTGAGCAGGCTCAAGGAGGCGCGCGGGCTCGCCCCCAGCACTACTCTGGGGTGTGACCGGGTGAAGTTGCTCAACCCGACGACGTACTCGTTGAGGTCGTCCTCCACATGGACTCTGGCGGCGATTCCCTGCAGCCTCAGCACGTCCTCGGTATTCAGCACGGGTTGAGGCTGCGGAGCGGCCACCCCGTGGGCTCGTAACATAGCTACCTCGGCACGCTCGCCAGGGTAGCTCACGGTCACGTGCACCAGGAAGCGATCGATCTGCGCTTCGGGCAAGGGGTAGGTGCCTTCGAGATCGACCGGATTCTGCGTGGCGAGCACCAAGAACGGGTCGGGCAGCGTGAAGCGATCGCCCTCGATGGTGACCTGCCGCTCTTGCATGGCTTCCAGCAAGGCCGATTGAGTCTTGGCGGGCGCGCGATTGATTTCGTCGGCCAGAACGACGTTGCTGAAAATGGGGCCGGGTCTGAGCGAGAACGACCCCTCCTTCGGGTTGAGTACGTACGTTCCAGTGATATCGGCCGGCAGGAGGTCCGGGGTGAATTGAACCCTGCGGATGGTGGAGGCCAGCGTGATTGCAAAGGCGTTGACCAGGGTGGTTTTGGCGACACCGGGCACGCCCTCCAGAAGCACGTGGCCCCGGGCCAGCATGGCGACCAGCATGATGTCCACGACCGACGAATCGCCGATGTATACGGTGCTTACCTGGCGCCGCACCTCTAGGAGCCGTTCCCGGGCCGCCTCTATTTCGTTGATCTGAAGTGCGTGTGTCACCGGCTAGCTTCCAACTCTTCGAGGATCTCTTTTACTTGACGGCTCATGCTTTGAACATGCTGAGGACGCACTTTCACCGGCTGGGCGGCCGCGATGGACGCCTCGGCGCGGTCCATTTCGTGGAGCAAACGCCGCAGTCGGCCGAGTTGGGATGGGTCCAGCAGGCGCTTGTCGCTCAGCTGTTCGAGGATGGTGGCTCTGCCGGTGCCCAGTGGCAACCCGAGCTGGTGGATCAGCCCTTCCTCCAGCGCAGCTTTCAACTCCACTACAACCAGCGCTCCCCGCGTCGTGGGGGCGGCCAGCACGGCGGCTCGGCCGGCAAGCCCTCCCTGCGCGACGAGGGGTAATGCCGTTGCATAGCGCGGCCGAGTGCGACGATATGTCCGAGAACTAACGAGCACCGTCCAGACCGCGGCCCCCACCACCAGGGCCGTGGCGAGCAGCACGGCAAGGACCTGAGGGAGGCCCTGCTCGTGCATTTCGTGGACCATGTCCAGGATGGATTCGACGTGGTCGAGCACCTGATCGACGACGCCGGCTTCGCCGCCATAGTGCCCCCGCTCACGAAAATCGTTGGCGAGTAGGTACAGGTTGCCCCCGCGGGGTCCCCACGAGTCGTCCTCCACCAAGTAGTCGACCAATCCGACTGCAAACGATCGGTTGCCGGGGTATCTCAGCATCAGGTTGATGAGTGCGGACGGGTCGCCCATTGCAAACAGCCGGCCGCGATTGATGATCCCCGTGATGGCGATGGTGACATCGGGTTCGCCCACGGCTTCGATTCTGAGAACCGGCGTCAAATCGGGGTGCGCAAGACCGGTGGGGTGATTGGTCATGACAGCCTCGACATTGGCGACGATGGGGTGGCGACCTTGTTCGATGCCAGCCACTACCTGAACCGCGGGTACCGCGATCGCCAAGTTCGCGTTGTTGCGCAGCGCGCGTTTGGGGCGCATTGGCGCGGCGATGCGATGGATTTGAAAGCGAGTGAGCAGCTCCGCGCCACGACCGTGATCGTCGATCAGTGCCAGGCGACCGCCGGCGCGAAGGAAAGCGGCGAACTCCTCGTAGTCGAGGCGACCAGTGGGGTGCAGGATGATCACGCCGTCCTTGGCGGATAACGCCCCGAAGTCGAGGGAGGCGACGAGTTTGACGCGGTCCTTGCCGAGCTGCGTGCGGGCGAGCTCCAATAGCTCACTCGTTCCCTCCCAACTTTCGTCGCGATATTCGAACGCCGCGGCGGCTCGGCCAGACCATAGGCTCGAGAGGGCCAACGCACCCGCTAGGGCCGCAACTTTCGGGATGACCATTGCCTCGGAAACTAGCACGGTTCAAAGCCTGGCCCGCCGGCTGGACACCCGCGCGAAATAGCACCTCAGCGCTTTCGGGTGGGTAGGGCACCCACAGGTGTGCAGAGGCCAGGTGCGAACTTCGCGCCACCTGACTCGACACGAGACATCAGTGAAACCCGAGAATATACGGGAGCGTAGTACTGAAGAACCCGCAGTTTCTGGCCGTACTTACAATGCCGTTGGCCTCTTGGAAACTTCAAGCGTTGCGTGAACTTGACCGCTTCATCAGCGTGGCTAAATTACTAGGGTATTCGACTTCGCGGATGCTGCTGGCACCCCGATGGCTCAAAGGACCGGGATTTCCGAATGCTACCACCGTTCATCATTGACCAAATCCGAAGGCGCGAAGAGGAAGAGCGTCGACGCGTCGAAGAGCAGCCGCGACTCGATCTGCCTTTGGACGCTTACCCACCCCTCCCCGATCCTCCGGCGGAAGAGGACGAACCGCCCACGCGGGGTATCGTGATCTTGGACTTGGGCTAGAAAACTCAGCTGCCGCTCGCGAGCGCGGCGTGATCTGCCACGGCAACCACGGGCGAAGACGCGAGCCCGTATCGTGTCGGCTTGAACCGTCGGTGACGGGCTTCGGGCCGCATCGCTGAAGACGGCCTCCCGCTCCAGCGAGGGTCCGTTTCCGGTGGCGCCAGCGTCGCGCGTGCTGCCCGATCGGTCCTCCACTTGATTGGTCGGTCACGACAAACATCCGGTTTGTCGCTCTAGCCGAACCGGGAGAGAGGCTGGTGTGCGGCGAGTTCGGCGAGTTCGGCGAGTTCCGCACGCGTTCGTCGCTCTCTTCAAAGCCGGGCTGGCTCATCGGCGCCCAGTCGACTAGGCTCCGCGCACCTTATGCGACTCGGTCGTTTCGCGCTCATTCTTATCGGTTTTGCCCTCACTCACTGCTATCCCCCGGGTGATGGGGTTGAGCCTCCGGCGGAGCAAATTTACTTTCCCGTGGGATTGGCCATCGATCAGGAGGCGGCCTCGTTGTTCGTCGCCAATAGCGATTTCGATCTCCAATACAACCAGGGAGTGCTTCAGCGCTACGATCTCCAGCGCCTCCGCGAACTCATCCCCACCCCGTGTCTAGCCGACGCGGAATGCTCCGAGGAGCAGCGCTGCGATACAGAGTCCAGCACCGACAATGGTGGCACGCCGAGCTACTTCTGTGTGGACCGTTCCGGGCCGCGCCAGGGCCTGCCTTGCGGCTTCTTGGCAGAGGCCAGCGCGGCTGATCGCCTGCTTGCACCTGGGCGTTGTGCCCCCATCGATCCGAGCCACCCGCCGGATGGAGGCACCAGCCTGGTCACCTCTTCGGTTCAGATAGGTGCTTTCGCGACGGACGCAATCTACCGGGCGCGTCCAGACGATGCGCCGAGCGGTCCTCCCGGACGCGTCTTCGTTCCGGTTCGCGGTGACACAACGCTCCATTACGTCGACGTGGACGAGTCCGGCGATCTCGACTGCGGGCAAAGTCACGCCGATGGGCGCTGCGATGATCAGCACAGAGTCGGTGATGACCCGGACGCGGAAAATACTCGAGACCTCAGACTACCCGCTGACCCCTTGGGCGTCGCCGCGAGCCCCGATGGGCGCGTTCTGACGTTGACGCACCAGACGCAAGGCGAGGTCTCCCTGATTGTGAACGACTGGAGCAATCTGGCTCCGCGCCTGGAGTTCATTGCGGGGGGGTTGCCCAGCCGCCCCATCGAGCTGGCCAGTGTTCCTGTGCCCGAGCTCGTGAGCGCCGCGGGCCTGAACTACCAGCCCGGTTTCCTGGTCACCTTTCGCAATGCCGCGGAAGTGCACCTGATGCGCTTCTTCGACGACGGCATTTTCAGCGACGCTGGTTCCGTGCCCGCGCGCCCCTATTTGGCCGATGTCGGGGCGGCACGCATCGTCACCAACTCGTTGGGTACCGACTCCCGCGGGATTGCAATCGACGCCAGTGCTCGCGCCGAGGCGGAGGCCGCCTGTGAGCAATCCGGCGATGAGCAGGAACGGATCGACTGTCTGAGGAGCGCGAGTGCAATTCCCCTCGGGGTATTCATTGCCAATCGCACGCCGCCTAGCTTGGTGGTGGGTCGAACGCGCGCCGAGAACGGTGTGACATCGGGCTCCGATCTGCCGACGTTCTACCGAACGCTGCCCCTGACCGCTGGGCCTTCCCGGGTCGTGATGGGGTCGATCATCAACCCGGACGGCGAGCGCGAAGCGCGCGTGTTCGTGGTCTGCTTCGATTCCCGGCTGATCTTCGTATACGACCCTGTCAGCGACAGCATCGAGACCGAGATCTTCACCGGCCGCGGGCCGCATGCTCTCGCATTTGACATCGAGCATGGCGTTGGTTACGTCGGCCACTTCACGGACTCTTATATCGGCGTAGTGAGTCTGGATCAGCGCTTTCCACGTACTTTTGGCACGATTATCGCGACGATCGGTACCCCCACCGCCCCGAGGGCGACAAAGTGAAGTCCTTCCCATACCAGCTTGCTTGCGCTTTCGTCTGTTCCGCCCTGGGCCTTTTGTCTGCCTGTCAGCAACCTCCCGAAGCGCTGCCGGTTCGATCGCTGGTTGCGAGTGGCGACGTCACCTATGTCTGCCGGAACCCAGCCGGTGAAGGCGTGCCCATCGAAGATTGCCCGGACTTCGACCATGGTGAGAACGAGCTGTATGCGTTGGTCACGCAGACGCTGACGGCGGAGGTTGCCGGCATCAACATCACGCGCGGCAAGGTCGTCGATGTGGACCGGACCGCGCCGGGCTTCACCTTTCTCAAGATTGGTCGAAAGCCCGTCGACATCGTGACCACGCCGGGCGGGCAAGTGAGCTTCGTTGGCGTCGCGGCAGTTGGCAGTGAAGGCATCTTCGCCATTCCCACCACCTGCATCGGGGCGCCTCGCGAGAAGAGCCCGGGTGTCTTCGAGACGCCACGCGACTTGACGACCTGGCCTGCTTGCTCGCTGCCCAGCGCACCCGGTCAAATGGCGGTTCTGGTCGATCCGCCAGATGACGAGGGACGCATGCGCCTCAGCTGCGACAGCAGCGACAGGGTGTCCGATCTGCCCGAGCCCATGTCGGCGTCCCGGGAATGCGCAGTGGATCTGCGTAAGGAAACCCGGGTGCCGGGCCGACGAAAGCTCGCGGTGGCGTTACCCGAGTTCGGCGAGATTGCGCTCATCGACGCGCAGACGATGTTGGACGAGAGCGAGCCCGGGAGTTTCGGCCCGTGCCCCATCGAGCGCACCTACCCGCTCAGCGTCGACCTGCCGAACGAGCCAGTCGAACAGAGGATTCCCGAGGACCTGAACGTTCCTGGCTGCACACCCTTCACCGTCGATTATCCACACCAAGAAGGGCCGTTCCAATCGCGGCCGGCTGGTTTTGCGCTGGCTGACGATGGCTCGCTGTTCGTCGCGGACAGGGGAGCCCCTGTGATCCACGACCTGGACGTCCACGACCCCTGCGACGTTCGTGAGCGCGATCCGTTGTTGCCCCTGTCCATGTTGGAGCCCAATCGGGTGGTCACGACCACCAAAGTGGCAGTGAGCCCGCGCCTCACGGATGGCAGTCGGTTCCTCTACGCCATCGACGAGTACGGCCGGTCGACAGCCAACGTCATGGCGTTCGACCTCACGCCTGGACAGGCGGATCGTACCCCCATCGTGCGTTCCGGAACCCCGTTCTTGCCATTCGAGCCGGCCGATCGCATTTCGTTCGTGGCGCCGGCCCAGGATCTGGTCTTCGCGCGACGCGATTTGCCAATCGCGGACTCCGTCGTCGGCGAGGCGGTGGTTGGCACACGCTGCGACCCGGACCCTTCTATCGACACGGACGCGCCCGGCGCTCTCTACCGCCCGAACAGCAACCGCACTTCCGGGGCGGGCCCCAGGAACCTGCGCGGCGTCTTCGGATTCGTGCTGCTCACGAGCGGTCAGGTCGGTGTGGTCGACGTCGAGGACTACGATGAGGCTTGCCGCAGGCCGATCTACTCGAATAACGCAGATGCTTTAGACTTCCGGGGGTGCGCGGGCGATCCGCAGAACCCCGAGTTCTATACGCTGCCGGACGGCCAAGACGAAAGCGGGCAACCGACGGTCACCAACGAGGTCAGCTGCCGCATCGTGCAGCCGCATCGGGCTCGCGCGGGGCACTTCGCGCTCACCAGTAGCTCCGCCGGGGTGGGGGCGCCTTCGCTCCGGAGTTTCCCGCGTCTAACCTTCGAGGATCGCGGTTTGCCCATGAACGACACCGAGGAGGGCAAGAAGTATCCGAAGATCCTCGCGGTCGACTATCCCGATCCCACGAATGAAAGTGAAACCCTGCCTGCTAAGACGTACGTGGGCACGACGCTCTACAGCAGCATCGATGAGGACAAGAAGCTCGAGACCGACCCGACCACGAGTCAGCGCGGCTCGGTGGTTCTGCCTTGGATAGAGCCCAGAGCCTACGCGTCCGAAGAAAGAGTCGTCGTCACCTACGAGGGCGCGATTGGGGCGGAGCGCCCGAGCGGGTTCCTCAAGGTCGGGGAAGCGGACAGTGACAGTGTCGAAGACGCCGATGCTCGTTTTTGCGACGCTGGCGTACAGGGCGCCCGGTTGACCCAACGCGTGGGTCAAGAACGCTTCAATCTCAGTGGCAAGGCTCTCGCGGAGTTCGCTGAGCAGCACGCTGACTACGTGCAAGTCACGCAGGACCTTTTGCCTTCGGACGACGAGTACTGGCAGAGCGGGGTCGGGGCCAGCTGCGGAGGGCGCGGCTATCAAGCCTGCGAGGAGGTTTTCGGCGTCGTCGACGACTCGCTGGATCTGCTGCCGGGTCGCGAGCTCAGGATCGTGTCCTCCTATCAAGACCGACTGGTGGTCGAGCCGCGCAACACCGCCGGCGAAGAGGCCAAACGCGAGCAGATGGCTCTTTTGGATTGCTGCTTTCCGACGGGGACCAGCTACAAGATCCGCGCTTCGGACGAGTGGGTGGTGCAGGGCTCGGTGACCGGGTTCCGTCATCGGGTGGTACCCACCCGCGTGGACACCGACAATGGTCCCATCTATCCGTGCGATTTCGACTGCTCGCCGGCCAAGCGTTATTTCGAAGGTCGCGCCTTCGAGGTATCCGAGGATTCGGATCTTTGTAGGAGCGTGCCCGTGGACCCGACCAAGCCCGGCTCCGAATGTATCTACGACAGCCTGACTTCTCGTTTCGCGATCTACCGTGGCGAAGAGCCCAGTGAACGTGGGATGACGTTCTTCTACACGGTCGCGGGAGGTTTCAGCCCGCTTTCCATCAGCCTGACCCGCAACGATACTTCTATCATCCTCCCTCAGACTCTGACTCGTGTG
This sequence comes from uncultured delta proteobacterium, assembly GCA_963809955.1. Taxonomy (GTDB): domain Bacteria; phylum Myxococcota_A; class Polyangia; order Polyangiales; family Polyangiaceae; genus JAICQQ01. The sequence goes on along the minus strand of CAWELQ010000016.1, from coordinate 494,671 downwards.
CCGGGTTTCGACATGCTGGCCGCGGTGGACGCGCAGGATCGGGGACTCATGCTGCTCAGCCTGGACACGCTCGGAGTCATCGCTCCTTCTCCATTTTACTAGCTCCGCGCGTGTTCTCGGGCCGACCCTACCGGTGGGCCCCCCCGCGTCGCCGACATTCACCCTTTGAAAGCGGCCGCCCAGGCTGTTACACCGCCGTGGATGGGCGCTCGCCAAACGCCGGTGATGAAGCAGCATGCCGCTGCGAAGCGTGCCTATCCGGATGCGATCCTGTTCTTCCGTCTGGGTGACTTCTACGAGATGTTCGGTGACGATGCGCTCGTCACGTCGCGAGAACTCGATCTCACCCTGACCAGTCGCAACAAGGGTAAGCCGGACGAAGTACCCATGGCCGGAGTACCCCATCACGCCGCTCACGGCTACATCGCCCGTCTGCTCGAACGAGGCTACAAGGTCGCCATCTGCGAACAGATGGCGGACCCGGCAACCGTCAAGGGCATCGTACCGCGCGAAGTGGTGCGAGTCATCACTCCGGGGACGGTGACGGAGGGCGAACAGCTCGAGCCCAAGACCAACAATTGGCTATGCGGCGTGCATATCGGCAGCGACGGCATTGGCCTGGCTATGTTCGATATCTCGACCTCGGAACTGCGGGCCGCCCAGGTGGGTGACCTGAGCGCGCTCTTGGCGGAGCTTTCCCACGCTGGTCCGCGCGAGGTGGTGGTCGGTCGAACTCAACTGCCGGCACAAGACGAAGGGCAGCTGTCCGTTCACGAGCTCCTCGAACGGTCCCTGGCCCTGAAAGCGGTGCGCGAAGACGTTGAACTCGGCGAGGACGAAGTCAACGAAATCCTGGGGGCTTTGAGCGAGGATGCTGCGCGCCTCGGCCCTCACGCGCGGCTGGCCGTGGCGCGCGCGCTGCGCTTCGTGCGTAGCTGCAACCCCGGTCGGGCGCTGCCAGTACAACGCGTGGCTCAGTGGGATCCGGCGCATTGCCTCGTCATCGACCCGGTCGCCCAGTCGCACCTGGAGCTGCTGAGGTCCCAGTCGGGAGGTAAGGTCGGCAGCTTACTCGATACGCTCGACGAAACGTCCACGCCGGCCGGCGCGCGCTTGCTCCGGCGTCGGTTGGTTGCGCCCGAGCTGAACGTCGAGAAAATTCGGAGAAGGTTGGACCAGGTCGAGCTGTTCGTCGTGCATTCCGCCCTGCGTAAAGAGCTGGTTGGTGCGCTCAAGGGCGTGAACGATCTGGAACGGTTGGTGGTGCGCGCTTGTCTGCGCGAGGCCACCCCTCGAGATTTGGGAGCTCTGCGTGATGGTCTCGGTGCCGCGCGTCACGCCAGCCAGGTGCTCGAGCAGCTGGACGACCTGGCGTGGCGGGAAACACTGGGCCTTTCCGTGCCTGCGGACCTGGTGGACGAGCTCCGCGAGCGGCTCGATCGCGCGCTCGTGGAGCGTCCGCCCGCGCAGAGCAAGGAAGGGGCGGTCTTCGTCGAGGGGTTCGACCCGGAGCTGGACGAGCTCGAGCGGCTTCGACGCAGTGGGACCGACCAAATCGTCGAATACGAAGCCAGGCTGCGACGGGACTCGGGTATTCAGAATCTAAAGGTCAAGTACACGCGCGTCTTCGGCTGGTACGTCGAAGTCAGCAGGGGGCAGGCGAGCAAGGCACCCAAGAGTTGGCGACGCAAGCAGACGGTTGCAGCCGGGGAGCGCTACACGACCGACGAGCTGGATGAGTTGGCTCATGCCATCGAAAGCGCCGAGGGGCGGCATCGGGAGCGCGAGCTTTCGTTGCTGGAAGAACTCACGGCGTTCAGCGCGAGTCACGCAGAACGCGTTCGGCGTCTGGCAGAGCGCGTTGCCCGCTGGGACGTCGCCGCGGCGCTGGCCGAGGTAGCGCACCGCTACGACTACAACAAGCCCGAGGTCGACGATGGGGAAGTGCTGCGCATCGTCGAGGGACGACACCCAGTGGTCGAACGACTTGCGGCAGCCGGTTGCTTCGTACCGAACGACGTCGAGCTGGTCATCTCCGGCGAGAGGCTTTGGCTGATCACTGGACCCAACATGGCTGGCAAGAGCACGCTACTGCGGCAAGTTGCTCTCACGGTAATTTTGGCCCAACTGGGCAGTTACGTGCCCGCGCGAGCCGCCACGATTGGGGTGGTCGACCGAGTGCTGTCGCGCGTGGGAGCCAGCGACAACTTGGCGCGGGGCGAGAGCACCTTCATGGTAGAAATGCGCGAGACGGCGGAAATTCTACGTAACGCAACACCCCGCTCGCTCGTCATTCTGGACGAAATCGGTCGCGGCACGAGCACGTACGATGGGTTGGCCATTGCCTGGGCAGTGGCCGAGTATCTCGACGAGGCGGTCGGGTGTCGCGCGCTGTTTGCGACGCACTATCACGAGCTCACCAAACTCGGCGAGCAAAGCGCCCACGTGGCCAATCATAGCGTGAGCGCCCGCGAGCTCGACGAAGAAATAGTATTTCTGCACCGGCTGGTGCCGGGACCCGCGAGCCGCAGCTACGGTGTTTTCGTGGCGCAGCTGGCCGGGCTACCCCAAGTGGTGCTGGCGCGGGCGAAAGCGCTTCTGGAAAGCCTCGAAGCAGGGGAACACCTGGCGGCGCACGCCAAAGTGCGGCGCGGTAAGCCAAAGACGGATCAGCTGGATCTATTCGCGCATCCCAGTCATACGTCGAAGTCGGAGCGAGAGCTCCTGGACACTCTCAAGGCGCTCGACCTCGATCGCTTGACGGGGCTCGAAGCGCTCGGGTTGCTGGCTCGCATGCGAGAAAAGCTGCGCAAGCCGGGGGGGGAGCTCTAGCGACGCCGGGAAGCTCCATGTCGAGCGGCCGGTGGCGTTGCCGTGCGACCGTCCTCGGGCCAGGCATGCTTGGGGTAGCGGCGCATCAGCTGCTTGCGCAATGCGGGGTAGTGCCTTTCCCAGAAACCGGCCAGGTCGCGGGTGACTTGCACTGCCCGCTGATTGGGCGCGAGCAGCTGGACCAACAGTGCCAGCCGACCGCCGCAAATGGTGGGGGTTTCGGTCATCGAGAAGAAGTCCTGCAGGCGCGATGCCACGAAGGGCGTCTGCTCCTTGACGTAGTGGACAGCTACCCTGCGGCCGCTGGGCAAGGTCAAGTGAGTCGGCACCTGTCGGTCCAGGGCGGAGAGCACTGGCTCGGGGAGTGCCCAGCGCACCGTTTCCGCCAGGCCCCTCTGCTTGAGCTCGTCCAGCGAAGCTGCGTGCTGACAAGCCCGCTTCAGTACATTCTCGAAAGACAATTCTTCGCTGGCTGGGAGATCGAGATCGGGCTGGTATTCGGCGAGCACCTCGAGACGGAGCACGAGATTCTCGAGCTCCGTGTCCCGATCGAAAAGATGTGCCCCCTTGGCCATTGCGGCGCGAAACAGGGCTTCGGCGGTGTCCGGGCCCGGGTTGGCGGCCCGTCTGGTTTCGTCCAGCACGATGCGCCCGAATCGAATTCTACTGACGCGTTCCACGCGTTGGTTGTTGGCGTTGAACTCGAACTCTTCGCTCTCGACGAGCCGATCGAACGCGTGCTGGAACAACCATTGCTCATCCACTTTGCTGGCGAGCCATACCAGGGCATGCCCACGCCGCCCGGCGCGCCGGCGTTCGGAAACCCGAACAGCTACGATCAGCGGTGCGCGATGCACAGCGCTTTCCGCGGCGAGCTCGGCGAGCTTGCCATTTGCCATCAGCAGCGTTCTACCGGGAGAAGTGCGCTGGGCCAGGCGATCGATGTAACCGGCGGCAATGCAGTTGAGCAGCTCTGGTTCCGCGCTGGCGTCATCGAGCGGAGCCGAGCGCGACGCGAGGAGCTTGGTGAGTCTGCGCGTGCTCGAGCGCACCTGCTGGATGGCGCGCCTGTCCAAGCCGAACTGAGCCAACGACTGCGCATCGAAGTCGTTGGTCTCGGCCGCGCAGTAGAGCGCGACCAACTCCAGGACGTCCGACTCGGCGTCGGCATCGTAGTGCCTCTGGGGGTCGAACAGGTCACTCTGCCGCCGCACGTCGCGCTCGCTGAGCAATGCTGCGACCAGGCAGCACTCGGCCGCGACACCCCTGGCTTCGCCCTCCACCACGATGCGTGCGAGCCGCGGATGCAGGGGAAAGTCCAGCAGGCGCTTGGCCAGGGGCGTGAGCGAACCCTGGTCGTCAAGGGCGCCGAGCTCGTGAAGAAGCGCTTCTGCCGCTCCTAGAGAGCTCGCTTTGGGCGGCGTCAAGAACTCCAGATCCCCAGCAGCGGGAAGCTTGGCACTTCTCAGCAGCAGGAGTGCTTCAGAAAGATCCAGGCGCTCGATTTCCGCAGCGTCGCTCTTTGGTCGGGAGGCGAAGTCGCCGAGCGTGTACAGTCGCATTACACGGCCGTCCGCGGTTCGGCCCGCACGCCCCGCCCGCTGGATCGCAGAGGCCTGGCTCACCTTGCGTAGCGCCAGCTGGTCCATGCCCGACCAAGGGTCATGCACCAGCACTCGGGCCATGCCGCTATCGACCACTCCCGTGATTCCGTCGACGGTGACGGACGATTCGGCAACGTTGGTGGCGAGCACGACCTTTCTGCGATCTGCGCGCTTTACGGCCCGGGTTTGCTCGTTGAGTGGCAAGTCTCCATGCAACGGCGAAATCATGAGGTCGTGCTCCTGGGCGAGCCGCGCCAGGGCGCTATTGGCCAGGCGGATTTCGTGCGCTCCCGGCAGAAACACCAAAATGTCGCCGGTTGTCGTATCGAGCAGGTCGCGGACAGCGCTCGAGACCCGCTTTTCGAGAGGACGATCGTCGGGCGCCTTGGCATGATCGATCGTTACTTCGTACCTTTGCCCCTGGCTTCGGATGCGGGGGCAGTGCCCCAGATACGCTGCGATGGCCTGGGCGTCGAGCGTAGCGCTCATGACCAACAGCCTGAGTTGGAGGTCACTGGCCTGCTGGATTTTCTTCAGCAGCGCGAGGCACAGGTCGCTCTCGAGCCGGCGCTCGTGGAATTCGTCGAGGATGACCACGCACGGTCGCGGGAGGTCTCCCGAAACGATACGGCGCAACAGAACGCCATCGGTCACGTAGAGGATGCGCGTGTCAGGCCCCGCAACGAGCTCTTGGCGGACACTGTAACCCACACGGTTTCCTAGCCGCTCGCCACGTTCCTCCGCCACACGCTGGGCGGCCAGTCGCGCTGCCAAACGCCGCGGTTCGCTGACTAACACCGTCGTGTCGGGGAACGATTGTGACAGGTGCCAGGGAACACGGGTGGTCTTTCCGGCTCCAGGCGGTGCCTCCAAGACGGCGAACGACCCCGTCGAGAGCGCGTCGCCGAGCTCGCCGAGTACCTTGTCAATGGGTAGACAATCCATGTTCGTTCTGGGCTAGATTGACAAGTGTTGATGCCGCCCGCGACGAACGCCATGCCGAAACGCCGGCTTGCCTTGTTCGACATGGACCGAACCCTGGTTCGGAAGGACACGGCTACGCTGCTCACCCGCTACCGGCGCGAAACGGGACAGTCCAGCGTTCTGGATACGGCCCGCGTGGGGGTCTGGGTGCTTCAATACACGCTGGGTATCGCCGATGCCGAGCGCATCGCCACGAAGGTGCTGGCGGATTATCGCGGGGTGGCGGAGTCTCAACTGGTTCTGGACGGAGTGGCGTGTTTCGAAGCCTATGTGCGCGAGCATATCTCCGGACGCGCGCGAGATACCGTACGCGAGCATCGCGACGCGGGCGATTTCATTGCCATCGTGACCAGCGCGACTCGCTACACGGCCGAGCCGGTTGCTCGTGAGTTGGGTGTCGAAAGCGTGGCTTGTTCCGAACTGGAGGTCGACGCCGCAGGCCTTCTCACGGGCAAGCACCTGGCGCCGCTCTGCTACGGCGCCGGCAAGATTCATCGAGTAGCTGGCCTGCTCCGAGACAGCGGCCTCAGCTTGGAGGACGCCGTGTTCTACTCGGACAGCATCACCGACTTGCCGCTCTTGGAGAAGGTGGGTACGCCAGTCGTGGTCAACCCTGACCTGCGCCTGCGGCGGGTAGCGCGGCGCCGCCGCTGGCGGATCGAAGTCTGGTGAAACGGCCGCGCCAGGCAACGAATTCGCCTCTTTCCTGGGAAGGACACGCTTGCCCCGGCAAGCGAGCTAGCCCTTCATGCGTATCGACCACGTGAGCTTGGCCAGGTTTGCCACGACGCTCGGAACGCGACGCCAGACGCGGACGCTGGGCGGACGCTTCTCTTTTACCCGGGTGGGGATCTCGACGACTCTGAGGGGTTGACGGTAGGCCCGTACCACGAGCTCGCTGGCGAAGACATCCTTGTCCACGAGGCATTCGTGGACGACGGGCAGCAGCGCTGCTCGACGCATCGCCTTGAGGCCATGCGTATCCGTACCGCGAAAGTCGCAGAGCACTCTCAGGAGCGCGTTGTAGGCAAGGCTCGCCGCGTGGCGGAACAGCGGACGCTCGTCTTTCGCGCCACCGATCAACTTGGAACCGATGACCAGATCGGCCTGGTTATTCCGCAGAAACTCCAACGCCCGGAGATAGAAGTCGGTGTCGAGGAGATCGGCCTCGTCGCAAATTACGTACTCACCGCGAGCAGCTTCGATTCCACGCCGAAGCCCCAGCCCATAGTTCGCCTGCGGGACGTGGACTACCGCGACTTGGGAATACTCTCGCGCGAGCTCCCTCGCGATCCGCGGTGTGCCGTCCGTCGAGCCATTTTCTGCCAAGACTACCTCGTGCTCCAGCCCAAGAGCGGCCAGCTTTTCGAGGTGCTCTTCGACTGCACTTCGAAGAATCGTTTCTTCATTGTAGACCGGGATCACGATCGAGATGAGAGGGGAGGGGGCGTTCACTGGCTCGGCGGTCTCATAACATGAGCGGCGCCAGAGACAACCCGCGCCTTGGTGCTGGCGTGTCTCTCGCACGACCCCCGACACGGACGCCCTACTCGAGGACCGCACGTACGGCACGGCGCCCGTCGAGCAGCGCATCCTCCATCGACGAGTAGGTCCAGCCGCCGTAGCGGCCCGTGCTCTGCACCGCATGCTCGCGCAAGAAAGCGTGGATCCGGGTCGTCACCTCCGAGTAGGCGTGATCGAAGATCACGTAGGCGTGATCGATGCGACGGACACGGGCAAACTGGATTTCCGCGGAGCTCTTGATGACGCCCATCTCGACGAGCGCACGGGCCACCTCGGGCAGTAGACTCTCGAGCTCGGGCGGGCTTCGGTCAACCAACTCGACATACAGGCTCGACGAGCCGCGGGGCGCCAGCTCATCCGAAAAGTTGGAGTAGCAGCCCACCCTGTAGAACGGATACTTGGCCTCCGGGACATAGGCCCAGTGCCAATCTTGACGACACGGTGCCGAGAGCGCCACGTCCAAATAGTAGAGGTGGGTGAAGCGCAAGCGCTGTGCCGCTCGGCTCACCTCGTCGGGCAGGCGCTTGCACAGCCGCACCAGGTCCGGCAGGGGGATGCTACTGATCAGAGTGTCGTAGCCGACCACCTGGTCCCCGAAGCTCAGCTCTTTTCGCTCGAGGTCCAGCCGATCCGGGGTCCGTCCGAGCTCGAGGCAGCGCACCTGCCGCTTCAGTGCCTGGCTCAGACTGCCGATGCCTCCGCGTGGGTAGAGAAACTCTCGGTTGTAGCCGAGCTCTCGAGAGGAGGCTCCCAACGCACCCGCGATCACGTCTTGTAGCTTCGGTTCCGGCACGAAGCGTTCACACCACTGCGTGGTGATCTCATCGGGTGCTACGCCCCACAGTCGTCGATTGTAGGGAAGCATGAAGTGATCGCTGAAGCCATCACCGAAGTGCATCCGACAGTACTCCTCGAAGTTCTTGGGGGTAGCACCGGTCTTCTGGTCGCGCGCTTTCAGGTAGCCCATCACGCACTGGTACGCGACGCTGACGGGCAGACCGTACGTGTTCGCTTGGTAGGGGTACTTCGTGTACACGCCATGCGACCAGATCCGGCTGACCCTGTGGATGACGCGGCACTCGCCTTCCAGCCAGCCCAGTACGTCGGATTTCAGCTCGGCATCTCGCAGGTGCAGCAGGTGCCCCGTCTTGTCGAAACGGAATCCGGAATCGACGACGGTGCTCGCTAGCCCTCCCACGGTGGGGAGCCGCTCGAACAGGCGATAGGTGACGCCATGCTGTTGACAGGCGAGTGCGGCGCTCAAGCCCGTCAGCCCGGCGCCGAGAATGGCGACGGGTACGTGTGGTTTGCGGCTTGGGGAGGACACGGGCAAAAATAGGTGCTCAATGAGCGCTATGCCAGTTGTCACCCACGCCGATGTCTACCAGAAGTGGGACGTCGAGGGGGTAAGCGTTTTCCATCTTGTTCTTGACGATGGGTATCGCTGTTTCCACTTCCGCCTCGGGGACTTCGAACACGAGCTCATCGTGGACGGTGAGCACCATGCGCGCGCCTGGCGTCACCGGCTCGCTCAAGGAAAGCATGGCCAGCTTCAGGATGTCGGCCGCGCTGCCCTGAATGGGCATGTTCATGGCAATCCGCTCCGCGGCCAGTCTGCGAGCGCGGTTCCCGCTTCTGATGTCCGGGAGCAGTCGCCGCCTTCCCAACACGCTGCGTACGGTTTCGCCTGCGCGCGCCTGGTCCAGTGTGCGCTGCATGAATTCGCGGACTCCGTGGTAGCGGCGGAAGTAGGCGGCTATGAAGTTGCCCGCTTCGGTGCGTGAGATGCCCAGCACCTTCGCCAGGCCGCTTTCGCCCTGGCCGTAGATGACGCCGAAGTTGACTGCCTTGGATCGTGTTCTGTGCTCGCGAGTCACCTCGGCTTCCTTCAGATCGAAGATCTCCATCGCGGTGCGGGTGTGGATGTCCTGGCCCGTGCGGAAGGCCTCGAGCAATACGGGATCCTGCGAGAGATGGGCGAGGACGCGTAGCTCGATCTGGGAGTAGTCGGCGCTGACCAGCTTGTACCCTGGCGGCGCCACGAACGCCGCCCGGATTTCACGTCCCAGCTCGGAACGGATGGGTATATTTTGCAAGTTCGGCTCGGTGGAGGCCAGTCGCCCAGTAGCGGCCGTGGTCTGGCCCCAGGTACAGTGAATGCGACCCGTCTTGGGATCCACGAGGTGCGGCAACGCGTCGATGTACGTACCCTTCAACTTCGACAGTTGACGGATCTCCAGGATGATCTTCGGCAACTCGTGCTGCTCGCTCAGTGCTTCCAGTGTGGTGGCGTCGGTCGAGCGCGAAGTCTTGGTGCGCTTGAGGGGTTTGAGTCCGACTTCATCGAACAACAGCGTTTCCAGTTGGCGTGGCGAGTTGACGTTGAATTCTCGACCCGCCGCGCGGTGGGCGTCTTTTTCCAGCTTCTGGAGCTCCACCTCGTAGCGCTTGCCCAGTCGCCCCAGACACTCGACGTCGACGAGAACTCCCAACTTTTCCATGCCCGCGAGCACGCCTGACAAGGGCAGCTCGAGCTCGTGGTACAGCTCCGCCAGCCCGAGCTCTTCCAGTCGCTCTTCGAGCAACGGGCTCAGCCGGAGGATGGCGTCTGCGCGCCTGCCGGCGTACTCGAGGGCTTCCTCGATGTTGACCTCGTCGAGCTGCTGTTGGTGGCCCCGACCCTTCTTGGTCAAGGCCTCGTATCTGGGCAGATCCGCCGAAAGCTCTTGCTTGGTCAGCGATTCGAGGGCGTGGCTGGCCTCGGGGTCCAGTAGGTAGCCGCACAGCGCGGTGTCCCCAGCAAACTCCGCGAGGGGTCCGAAGCCGTTGTGCTCTAGCAACACCTGCGTGCGCTTCAGGTCGTGGCCAAGTTTCCGAACGCGCGAGTCGGCGAGCGAACTGCTGAGCGTCGCGATCAACTGGACCAGGCCGACTTGCGCTGGGACGCCCAGGTAGCGATGCCCGAGCGGCACGTAGCTTGCTTTGCCAGCTTGAGCCGAAAGTGCGACACCGACGAGATCCGCGCGCTCGTCCTCCGGCGAAGGCGTATGGACTTCCAGCGCCAAGTATCCGGATTCTTTCGCCCGCTTCACGAGGTTTTCGATACCTTCTGTGGACGTGATCAGCTCGAGATCGGTCGCGGTCATCTTTGCGTTGCGCTTCGCCGGGCTCGGCTCGGCGCTCGCGCTCATGTCTTCTCGGAGCGCTTGGAGCTGTCGTGTGAAGCCGAGCTCGCGATAGATCTCCGTCAGGCGGTCGAAGTCGCGTTCTCCGCGCTCGAGGTCTGCCAACATGAGCGAGACGTCGCAGTCGCTTTTGAGAGTGACGAGGCTTCTGCTGAGCTCGGCTTGTGTTCGGTTTACCGCCAGCGTTTCGCGCAGTTTCTTGCGCTTGATGTCGGACAAGTGCTCGTAGATTCCATCGAGGGTGCCGAACTCGAGCAAGAGATCGCGGGCAGTCTTGGGCCCGACCGAAGGGACGCCGGGAATATTGTCGGAAGAGTCGCCCATCAGGGAAAGCAAGTCGCGCAGCTGGTGCGTTTTGACACCAAAGCGCTCTTCGACCTCTTCCGGGCCGAACACCTTGTCACGCATGGTGTCGTACATCACCACGTCTTTGCTCACCAATTGCATCAAGTCCTTGTCTGCCCCCACGATGACTACCTTTAGGGACAATTCCGGAGCGCGCGCGACCACACTCGCGATCAGGTCGTCCGCTTCGACCCCCGCCTGCTTGAAGATCGGAATTCGGTAGGCGACGACGATTTCCTCGCAGCGAATCAGCTGCTGGCGAAGATCGGGAGGGGCCGGCGGGCGATTGGCCTTGTAGTCCGGGTACAGGTCGCGCCGGAACGTGTCGCGGCCCGAGTCCATCGCGACGGCCAGGAGCCTCGGCCGACGTTCGCGGATCAGGCGCTCCAACATGTTTACGACGCCGTGAACGGCATGGGTCGGCTCCCCGTTAGGAGCCCTGAGCTCAGCGATGGCGTGGTAGGCTCGTAGCACGTAGCTGGAAAGGTCGATGACGTACAGGACGCGTTCCGAGCCCGGGGGGGCGAGTTGTGTGCCCATGCGAGGGGCCTCTAGCAGCCCGCCCGAGGTCACCCCAGCGCGAATTGCGCGGGACTACGCATTTTGGGCGTACGGAAAGTTCGGCCCCGCCGTTTGCTGGACGGAATTTGCCGAATTTCCCAGGATTTCTGCTCGAGCAGAATTTGCGCTGCTGCGCGGTGGCACCGGGACCCGGGCCAGGCAACTCGTGAGGAACTTTTGTGGAAGCTGGCCGTAAATGTGTGACGTGAGGCCTCCAGTCAGTGTCCCGGGAAATAGCGCGCGGGTTGGTGCGCCCGGACTGGCCACGCGGCGAGCTGACGCCGAATCAGCATACGCCAGGTTGGATTCACGGGTGGGCCATCGTGAAGAAGCCGGTTTTCAGGGGCCGTTTTGCTGGTGTCGCACTGGCGATGCCGCTAGGCTATTGGGCTGAGAGCGGAGCACGCGGATGGGTGACGAGGACATTCCAACGGAGCTGATAGCCGGCAAGTATCGGCTCACCCGCTTGCTCGGCCGGGGAGGCATGGGATCGGTCTGGGAGGGCGTTCACAACACGTTGGGGACGCGGGTGGCGTGCAAATTCATCGAAACCGAATACGCCGACAGCGCTGAAGCGAGGAGTCGCTTCGAAAACGAGGCTCGCGCCGCCGCGGCTCTCAGCAGCAAGCACGTGGTGAATGTCTATGATCACGGCGTAACGGACGACGGGCGCCCCTACATCGTCATGGAGTACCTTGCGGGCGAACCGCTGGACGCGCGCCTGGAACGCGTGGGGCGGCTGTCCCTGGCGGAAACCGCAGGTGTCGTTCACCAGGTTTCTCGGGCGCTCGCCAAGGCGCACGAGGCCGGCATCGTGCACCGCGATTTGAAACCGGAGAACGTCTTTCTCGTATGGGACGAGGAAGACGCGGCAGATGTGGCCAAGGTCGTGGACTTCGGCATCGCCAAGTTCACCGATAAGGCAGTCGGTATTTCTTCCGCGACGCGTACGGGCTCGGTATTGGGGACGCCTTATTACATGAGTCCCGAGCAAGCGCGGGGGTTGCGCAGCGTCGATTACCGCTCGGACCTCTGGTCGCTCGGCGTGATCGCGTTTCGATGTGTGGTCGGGCGTCTGCCCTTCGATGGGGAAGCCCTTGGGGATCTATTGGTCAAGCTGTGCACTGCCCCGATTCCCGTGCCGTCCCAGTTGGCTCCCGGGTTGCCCGCGGAGTTCGACCGATGGATGGCTCGTGCCCTTTCCCGCGAGCCTGCCGAGCGCTTTCCCGATGCCAGGACCATGGCTCGAGAGCTACAGCAAGTGGCAGGCGTCGTCAGGGGGCCACTGGCGTCGTCGGCGGATCCGGATGCGACAGGGCCGGTTCAGGCGGTAGCTGGCCAGGGTATCAGTGGGAACTTCCACCGGAGCGGACTGGGCACCCCCAATCCTGCCGGAATGGGTACCCCATACCCCAATGCCCTGGCCAACGTCGGCGGTTCGAGCACGAATGCGGCGCTGACGGCTACCCCGCCGCTCCCGAAGCAGTCTTCCAAGCTGCCCTGGTTCGCCGGTGGGATCGTTGCGCTCTCGGTCCTGGGCATCGGTGTGGCGGTGCTGGCGAAGTCCCTTTCGGGCCAGGAGGTGGCACAGCCAACCGACAGCGCGACTCCGGCGGACTCCAGCAAGGGTCTCGCTGCGGCGCCGCGGCCAGACGTACAGCCGGTGTCGGGTTCGGACCCGAGCGTCGACCCATCGTCCAGAGAGCCGGCCGATGCGGCCGATGCGCCAAGCTCGCCTGCGCACTTCCCCGTGGTTCCGAAAAGCACGCCCAAGTTGGCCAAGAAGGTCGCGGTATCGGCCAAACAGCCCGCGGTGAAGGCTCCGGAGCGACGGCCATCCCCCGAGCCTCCGCCCGTCAAGACGGTCGGACCTGCACCCAGAGCAGCGCCTCCGCCTCCGCCCAAGCCGCGGGTCACGAAGAAAAGGCCGGGCATCGATGTCGGCTACTGACGAACTGGACGCGGCGCTGGCCCGGGACTGTGCCCAAGCTCGCGGCACCCTGGGCTAAGCCAACGCGGGCCACGGTGTGGAATAGGTGTTGCCGAGTGCCGTGCGGATACCCGTCGTGACGGGCTTCGTTAATTCACGGATTGGCTCCCTGTCCGCAACGCTGGGCTCGAAGTTCTATGGGCGTTGCCGGGACGCTACAATAGCCGCGGGCTCGACTCCGACCGAAGGCTGGTTCTGCATGAGTCTGGATTCGGAAGCGCGTCCGATTCAGCTCAAAAACGTTGTGAATTATGTGGCGAATCAAAGATCCACCGCACTAGGCTTCGATGTGCGATTGTCTGATCAGGATCTCCGGGAACGCATGACCAAGTTCAAACCGATCGAAACCCACCGTGCCGGGGCGAGGGGCTCACGCTGGCCAAGGCGCGCCAGTCTCTGCCTACGTCTGGCGCTCGCCTGTGCCGTCGCCGGCGAATTACCGATGCTCCCCGCGACTGCACACGCGCAGTCCGCCGGTGACAAGGCGACCGCTCGTCAGTTGGCCACGGCCGGGATCAAATTCTACCAACAATCGCAGTACGACGAGGCGCTCGACAAGCTCAAGCGCGCGCAGGCGCTCTACGAGGCCCCGGTGCATCTGCTTTACATTGCCAGGTGCCAGGTGAAGCTGGGCCAGCTGGTCGAGGGCGCCGAAAGCTACAGGAAGTTGGTGCGCACGGAACTCGACGCGAGCGCCCCGGATGTCTTTCGTAGCGCGGTGGCTGATGGCGAAAAGGAACTGGCGGAGGTGGAGCCGCGCATTCCTTCCCTCACCATCAGTGTGGATCCGAGCTCCGCGGCGGGCCTGGAGATCAAGCTCGACGGGGAACCGGTATCCTCGGCGGTACTCGGGGTGGAACGCCCGGTGAACCCTGGTGAGCGCACGGTCACTGCTGAAGCCCCCGGCTTCCTAACCGCCGAGGCGAGCACGAGTCTCGCTGAAGGAGAGAAGAAGCAGTTGTCGCTCACCTTGGTCGTCGATCCGAATGCGCCGAAGGAAGCGGAACCCAGCGCTGCGACGCCCCCCGGTGAGCTCCGCCCCGAGGCAGCGTCACCGGACAGCTGGCGTGAGCGCGAGATAGACCCCGGCGCCGTCGGGTTCTTCCTGGGGTTGAGCGTGGGTGGCCTATTTCCTTCGGGCAATCTGGAGGAGGACGCTTCCACCACCGACTTCATGTCGACAGGTGGGGGAGGCGAAGTGCATGGCGGTGTGCGCTTTCTGAAGAACTTTGGGGTCAAGCTCTTCTTCGAGCGATACGCCCTGTTGCCAGGCAAACAGCTCGACGCCGCACCGGCCGGGCTACCCGAGAATACGCAATACGAGGTGACCAGCACTGCCCACGTTACGAGCTTTGGATTGAGCGCCATTGCGGGGACCGAACGGGGGCGCATCGGTGGCTATGGCGAGCTCGGGTTCGCGTTGTTGCACGAGTACGGTTGGGATCGCGACCTCGTGGATACGGATCGGACGCAGGCGCCCGACTTCGACGCCTGCACCGAGAGCACCGCCTACAGCGGTGGCGCCTTTCGAATTGGTGGCGCGTTCGTGTTTCCAGTCCACTGGAACGTCCAGCTGACAGCGACCGCGGTGGCGACGCTAGGCACGTTTCGAAACCAAACCTTGTCGTCGAATTGTAAGATCGACGGAGCGGCCGCACCCGGCGATGTCGAGGAGGAAGTGAAGAAGACGGGCTTCCACCAGCAGTTCTATCTCGGGTTTGGCGGTGATTTCTTGTTTGGCCCGGGCTGAACTGCGCCCGCTCTCTGTCTGCCAGTCCAGAAGCAGCAGTTTGAGAGCTAACTATATGGAATGACAAATTTTTGAGTTGTCCGACATCGTCGTGCAATCAATTACATTCCAATGACATTTCCCGCTTCGCCCGATGTTACGTCGCAGGCGTTGCCCATGGAAATTGCACTAGTTGTTCCCTACGTCATCGTTCTCACGCTGCTGTGTACGCTGGGGGCGCATCGCGCGCATCTCGTGTACCTGTGCTTCAAGCACCGGCGCAAGCTGGCGGCTTCGGCGGCGACCCCTCCGCTGCCCAGTGGCTCGGAACTGCCGTTCGTGACCGTCCAGCTGCCCTTGTATAACGAAGCCACCGTGGCCGCGCGTTTGCTGGGCGCCGCCGCGACCATCGATTATCCGCGCGATCGCTTCGAAATCCAGGTGCTCGATGACTCGACTGACGAAACCCAGGTCATTGCCAGGGCAAAGGTGGAAGAGCTGAACGCGCAGGGAATCGCCGCGACCTATGTGCGGCGTCCCGATCGAACCGGGTACAAGGCGGGCGCTCTCGACCATGGGCTCGGGTTGGCCCGGGGTGAACTGGTCGCCGTGTTCGATGCTGACTTCGTGCCTCAGCCCGACTTCCTGAAACAGTTGGTGGGCCATTTCGAGGATCCGAGCGTGGGCATGGTGCAAGCTCGCTGGGGACACATGAATCGCGACGTGTCGCTGCTGACCAAGATTCAGGCGCTGACTTTGGATGGGCACCACCTCGTGGAAAACCGCGCCAGGTTTGGTGCCGGGTTGTTCTTCAACTTCGCGGGCACCGGAGGGTTGTGGCGTCGCGCGGCGATCGAGCGCGCCGGCGGCTGGCAGCACGACACCATCACCGAAGACCTCGATCTTTCCTACCGCGCTCAGATGGCGGGGTATCGATTCGTGTATCGCTCGGATGTGGTGACCCCCGCGGAGCTGCCCGAGGAAATGACCGCGTATCGCGCTCAGCAGCACCGTTGGGCGAAAGGCACCGTGCAAACGGCACGCAAGCTGCTCGGGCGCATCAATCAGTCGCAGCTGCCCCTGCAGCAGCGCATCGAGGCGTGCTTTCACATGCTCCCACACTTTGCTTATCCGCTGATGCTGCTCCTGACGCTGCTGTTGCTCCCAGCGCTGCTGCTCTTGCCAGCATCGGATGTTCGCACGATGCTACTCATCGACCTACCCTTGTGCGTGGGCGCGACTGGATCGCTGGTGTTGTTCTACGCGACAGCCGAGTACGCACAGGGCCGTTCGGTTTGGTACGCGGTTGCCAAACTGCCCCTGCTGATTGCCATCGGAGCAGGCCTGGCTCCGCACCTGACCAAGGCCGTTCTGTCCGGGCTTTCCAGCATGGCCGGCGAATTCGTGCGCACGCCGAAGCGAGGCAATCGAAATGGGCGCTATCGTCAAGCTGCGGAGCTGCCCTTGGCCGAGGGTGCGCTGGCGCTGCTCAGCGGGACGAGTGTGTTTGCTGCCATTCACACCGGTCATTGGTTTGCGGCCCCATTCGCGGCGCTGTTCATGGTGGGATACGCCGGGGTGGCGACGCTGGTCGTGAGCGAGCAGATCTCCGCGCGTCGCGCGAGCCTGGCGCCCGCGCTGCAAGAGGACGCCGGAGAGGTTCCCGCGGAGGTCATGCGGGCTGCTTGAGTCCGCTGAACTCGTCGAAGCCGCTTGGACGCCTTCAATAGCGGCATTTCTGCTGGCTGAGCGCGGTCGATGCAACCCAAGCCGCATCGGCCGACGGGTCGATCCTGGGAATCAGTCCCTTGCTTATGGACTTCCGCAGTCCGCTGGATACTATCGAATGGATGGCGGTTCTCTGTCGTTGCTGCATGTTCGCCGCGAGCTGCGTGCCAGGTGTGGCGGGGCCCGCCGGGCGAAATCACCGCAGCATGGCGAAAGAGGGCGCTTCGTGACGAAAGCTGACATTGTTCAAGCCGTCTACTCTCGGCTGGGCGGGTTCTCCAAGAAAGAATCGGCCGACCTGGTGGATCTCGTGTTCGAGACGATGAAGGAAACTCTCGGTCGCGGGGAGAAAATCAAGATCTCCGGATTCGGCAACTTCGTGCTGCGGGACAAACGACAGCGACAGGGCCGCAATCCGCAGACCGGCGAGCCGATCACGATTACGGAGCGTCGAGTGCTGAACTTCAAGGCGAGCCAACTGCTCAAGCAGGCGCTCAACGACGAAATCGAAGGCGGTGGCCTGGGCACTTCCGGGGCGGGCAACGTCGGTTCGGCACCGGGTAACTTGTCCTCCGGCAACGGCGCCAGTCGTCCAGAATAGCCTCGAGTCGTGGCAACCTTTCGTTCGCGTGCGCCAGCGGTCAAGCTCTACTACCGCATCGGAGAAGTCTCTGACATCGTCGGTGTCGAGCCGCATGTGCTCCGCTACTGGGAGACGGAGTTTCGCTCGATTCGCCCGCAGAAGTCCCGCAAGGGGCAGCGCATCTACTCCCGCAAGGACGTGGACAAGCTGCTCAAAGTCAAGGACCTCCTATACACGCATGGTTTTACCATTGCGGGAGCCAGGAAACGCCTCAGAGAGGGAGGGAACGAGCCAGATCCGGCCCAGGATCTCACTCGGCAGAAAGCGGCCAAATTGCGAGCCTCTCTGCTCGATCTGCGTGAGGATCTGATGGGCATGCTCGCCGAACTCAACGGCGATCGGGTGAGCTGAACCGTCTGGACGGCGCACGGACAGGCAAGTTCCGCTCGCCGCTTGACTCCCCGCCCCGCTGCGAGCACATCCTGGGCTGGTCGACACGTCAGCGTTCAGCCCTTGGTCAACGACTTTCATGGAATACGGACCCTTGGACATCATCGGTCAGATTGTGGCTGGCTCCCCACCGCCGGCCAACGTATGCAAAGCGCGGACCTCGGTGACTGCTGAGCACGCATGGCTGAATGCTCGTGTTGAGACAGTGGTCAAGACAAGGAGTGCACGAACATGGCTGAAGGACTGAACCGCGTACTGCTGTTGGGCAACTTGGGCGCGGATCCAGAGCTCAGGATGACCAATTCCGGACAGGCGGTTCTCAAGATGCGGCTCGCGACGTCCGAGACGTACCTGGACCGTAATCGCCAGCGCCAGGAGCGTACTGAATGGCACAACGTCGTCGTTTGGGGTAAGCGAGCCGAGGGGCTCGGCAAGTTTCTGACCAAGGGGTCTCGCCTTTTCATCGAGGGTGGTCTGCGCACCTCCAGCTACGAAGACCGCGACGGTAACAAGCGTTACAAGACCGAAGTCGTTGCAAACAACGTCATCCTCGCGGGCTCGGGCGGAGGTGGCCGAGGCGGGGCGGCGCGCGGCGACTTCGGGGGAGAGGATGAAGCGCCACCGCCAGGTGGGGGAGGGTTCAGCGATTCGGATTACGGCGGCGGTGACGACGACGACATTCCGTTTTG
The DNA here is from genome assembly GCA_963809955.1 of uncultured delta proteobacterium. Lineage (GTDB taxonomy): Bacteria > Myxococcota_A > Polyangia > Polyangiales > Polyangiaceae > JAICQQ01. The sequence goes on along the minus strand of CAWELQ010000016.1, from coordinate 476,467 downwards.
AGAGCGTCTGGCGACTGAGGTTCGCGCGAAGACCAGGCCTCGACGCCGCGGGTTTCGGGCGAACCTACTTTGCTTCCAAACTGGCCTTGCTGGGGCTTGTGGTGCTTTCGGTCGTGGGGTGCCGGTGCGAGTCGCAGAAGCCTGAAAAGAGCGCAATTGCGTCCTCGGCCCCTCAGCCTCCCCGGCCGCCCGCGGGATTGGTGGCCGAACTCGGCGCGCCGGATCCACAGGAGCTCTGGGAGCGCGTGCGCGAGGTCGCTGGCTCGAAGGCGGCTGCGGCGCCCCAAAGCCTCGCCCTGGCTCTGGCCCAGTGGCTCGGCTTCCCCTTGAACGCCGCCGGCGCCTTCGACCTGAGCGCACCCATGTCGGGCGCGCTGATCGAATCCGCGAAGAAGAGCGTGACGCCGGTAGTGCTAGTGCACGTGCGGAGTGGTCGGGAGCTCATCGCGCAGCTGACCACCGGGCAGTCACCGCCGTTCAACGCCCGGCCGATGCAGCGTGTCACCGAGCTCATGCCGGCCGGCCCGACCGGAGACGTTCACTTGTCGGTGTTCGAGAACTACCTAGTGGTGAGTCCGGATGCCTCGGTCAGCGAATCGACCGCACGCTATCTCGCCGGGTTGGCGTCCCGGAGGCCCGTGCCATCCGATCTCCTGGTTCTCAAAGCTGCCAAGGCGCAGCTTGCGGGTCCACTCTCGGAGCTTCTGACGCGGTGGTGGAATGGAATTCGAGCGAACCTGGAGGCCTCACAGAAGCAAGCCAGCGCTCAGCAAGCAGGTCGCCCTCCAGATTTTGGCGAGCCCTCGGCTGTGCAAGGAGCCCTGGGTGTCGGCATCGATGCACTCTTGGCGCTCGTAGATAGCAGTCGTGAGCTGACCGTGGGGCTGATGCCGACTTCCGGGCATTGGACGCTTCGAGCCACTCTGTTGCCGGAGGCCCGTGGCGCAGCGCACGATCTGGTGACGGAGCAAGTGATCGGTTCGGCGGCACCGCTGCGGGCGCTACCAGCCGCGACCGCTCTTGCCGTGCTTTCCCGCAGCACGAGCCAGCAACGCAGAAGAGCAGCGGAGGAAGTCACGGGCCAGCTGAGCCAGTTGTTTGCGAGACGCATCAGCGAAGCCGAGCAGAAAAAGCTTGGCTCAGTCCTCCAGCAATTCGCTGCCGGGCGAGGGGATGCGACCGTGCTGGGGCTGCTCGTGGGTAAGACGCCCGGGCTGATCGTGCAGGCGGACGCGGCCGACGCCACGGAGATCGAGGAAGCCCTCGAGGGCGTGCCAGAGCTGCTTCGTATGGATGCTCTATCCGGGCCTCTGGAAGACGCATTCGGACGCATGCGGTTCACGGCGAAGCGCGGCAGCCAGGGCGGGCAGGCCATGGGCGGATTCACGATGTTCTTTGGCGATGGCGGACGTTTGGCACTGCTGAAGCGCACGGAAATCGTCATGTTATGGCAGAAGGCCTCCGATCGAGTTCACGTGTCCCTCGGCCCCGCGCCGGGCGCTGGGTTGCTCGACGCATCGTTGCACAGCGAAGCCACGCTGGGCGACCAGCCCGAGGTTGGGAAGGCGCTGGAGCGTGTCGGTCGTGCCTCGTTCATTCTGCTAACACGCCCCGGCTTGCTCGGTGTCACCCCCGGGGCCGCTCAGCTGAATAAGCGTGCTCCGCTGGTCATCAGCGGCGGCAACCAGCAGGGCACGGGTTTCCTGCAGGTCGAGCTGCCGGCGCAGCTGCTGCGGGCCTATCTCGATTCGATGAGCCAACTATGAGTGCCTCCGACCCCCTCGTGAGACCAGGCGCTTACCTGGTCAACGGTTTGCCGTCTCTTCTCTCCCGCCGAGTACTCGAACAGGTGCTGTGCTTCGAGCCCAGGGTCAAGGTCTTCTGCATCGTGCATCCAGACGACGTGGACTACACGGAGCGGGTCCTCGCGCTGTTCGAGGAATCTCAGCGATCCAGAGTCGAATTGTTTGCCGGTGATCTCACCGCAATCGATTTCGGATTGAGCGGGTCCGAGTACCTGACGCTCGGTCGGCACGTGGCCAAGGTGCATCACGTGGTCACGCCCGGCACACTCTACGTCGATGCGGAGAACCAGGCCGCCGTTGGAGCCGCGCTGGGGCGCGAGATCGTGGAGTTTGCGCGAGCGGCCCCGTGTCTACAAAACTGCGTCGTCTATTCGACTGCCGGCGTCAGCGGCGATCGTACCGGCACTGTCATGGAGAATGAGCTGGTTCGCGGACAGGGGTTCCCCAATCCGTTCGCCCAGGCGTTGGCCCTGATGGAGTTGATGGTGCGCAAGGCCGAGGCGCTGTTCCCCAGTGTCGTGGTGCGTCCGACCTTGCTCTCGGGAGATTCTCAGACCGGAGAGTGCGAAACGACGAGTCCTCTGTATCGGTTGGTCGAGGCGATCTTGCGCGCGCCCGAAAATCTGGCGTTGCGCGTTCCGGCTGCCCGTGCGCCGGTGCACATGGTGGCCGTGGACTACGTGGCTCGCGCCGCCTATTACGTGGGGCGACGGCGTGATACCGTGGGGCGCACGCTGCACCTGACTGGTGAGCGGCCGAGAAGCCTCTCCGCTCTCCTCAAGCTCGTGCTTCTTGCCTGCGAGCGCAAGACCATGGAAACCCGCTTGGGGTCGAACGTCAATCCGAGGCTCCAGCCCCCTGCCAATGATTCTTCGAGGGATTTTGCCAGAGCCTCTGCGGCCCTGAATGGTCCGAACGTCTATTACGATGCACGTCAAAGCGCCGAGGTACTCGGCGAGAGCGGGATTGCCTGTCCGCCTTTCGAGGACTACGCTGATAAAATCGTGAGCTACGTTCGGAGACAGGTAGGATAGTGGCATCCAAAGCTCCCACCTCGCGCCCGCGACCCGGAAGGAAATGGCGGCTTCCCGAGCGTGAGACAGCGGCCACGTTGCTCGACCGAGTCTGGGGCGTGATGCTCGCCTTTTGTAGCCTGGTGGTCGTGGTGACTTGCAGCGCCGGCGAAAGGCAAATGCAGCAGAGCCGCCATCCGGGCAATCTCCAGACGTCCTGGGCGCCTTCGACGCCCGCCGCTCCGACCTCGGCCACTGAAGCGCCGTCCGGCAGCGTGCTTGCCTTACGTGATCATCCCCACTCCGAAGCCGTGACCGTTCACGAGCCGCTGGCGCATTTCTACGCAGATCTCAAGGATTTGTCTCTGGGAAAGCGAGAGGAGCACGTGCGAATTGTCTGGCTTGGGGATTCGCACACTGCGGCTGACCTATGGACGCACTCCGTAAGGCGCGTGCTCCAGGCGAAGTTCGGCGCTGGCGGCCCGGGCTTCTTCCATATCGGCCTGAAGCGCACGCGGCATTCGGAGATCGAGACGGATGTCGTGGGGTCCTGGCAGCAAGTACCCGGTCAACCAGCGAGGACGCGGCCGTACGACGATGGGGTATTTGGCCTGGGCGGCATCCGGGCCACGGCGAAACAGGGCGCGATCTTCAAGGCCAGGCCCCGCCAGGGGGCGGTGGTGGGGCGGGCGCACTATTCGATTTTCTATCGACTCCCTGCGCACGCCAGTTTCGAACTCCGCGTGGGGGACCGGCAGGAGACGATTCGAGCTACCGAAGGGACGGACCGCCAGATACAGGTGCGCGATTTCGAGGCTCCTGCGGATGCGGAACTGGTAATTCGCCAAGTGTCGGGGATGCCGGAGTTCTTCGGGGCGGTCCTCGAAAGCAGCCAGCCAGGGCTCGTTCTGGATACTCTGGGTATCGACGGAGCGCGCGCAAAAACTCCCCTGGCATGGGATGCCGCAGCCTGGGAGCGAGAGTTCGAAAGGCGCAGTGCGGACTTGCTCGTGCTTGCCTACGGCACCAACGAGGTGTTCGAAAGGTATGCTCCCGAGCGGTACGCAAAGGACTACGAGGAACTGTTGGCTCGGGCACGCAGCGTGCGTCCGGGGCTCGACTGCCTGATGATCGGGCCGACCGATGTCATGGAAGACTTCGGGCGCTCGAACCCGCGGGTCGCCCAAATTTCGCACGTCGAACGGGCGGCTGCGGAGAGCCTGGGTTGTTCCTACGTAGGAGCTGACCAACTGATGGGTGGTGAAGGCAGTTATGCCGAGTGGCAGACCAGCAAGCCTCAGTTGGCTGGCCGAGACGGCGTGCACCTGACGGTGCGTGGCTACCAGGAGCTGGGAACTCTCACGCTCGATTTCCTGCTATCGAAGTACCAGCAGCCGCATCAGGTTTCGGTGCGCTAGCTTGCTCGCCCAAAGACCGAGTGTGATTCTTCTCGGTCAGGGTTTTCGGGCGCCATTTCAGCGTTGGCCCGAGACGGGCCGTTGCAGGTAGACGTTGTACGGCTTCATCAGGGCCCGATACACCCAGCGTGCCAGGATTTCCGAGCCCACACCGGTGGGGTGAGTCATATCGGCTTGGCCGAGCCCGCGACGCACCCAGCCAGGCATGCCACCCAAGCCTTTCATGGCCTCGAAGGTGTCGAAGAATGCGCAGCCAACGTAGCGCGCCGCCTTGCGCTGCTCTTTGACCAGCATGGGGATGACCCTCATGCTGACCACTGCGTCGTCCTTCTTTCTGGCTCGATCCATGGCGCCGAGCACCAGGCAGCTGGACTTCGGTAGCGCTCGTTTGCCCTGTTCGAGCACGGCCACCATGGTCTTGTAGTACTCGCTCATGGGGTAGGCGAACCCGTCGCCGCTTTCGTTCGCCCCGAACTCGTAGATCAGGAGATCGGGCTTTCGCCAAGACAGCTGTTCTGCCCAATGGGCATCGTCCTGCTTGTCGAGAAACCTGATGCGTGCTCCCTGTACCCCTAGCGCGTCCAGGACCACGCCGGGTACGTCGCGTTCGAGCACCACTCCGAACAGCCGCGTCGTCCCGCCCTCGGTGACAATCTCGAGTTCGTGCTCGCCGTCAGGCACTTGTACGACTTCATAGCCGACGCTCTTCTCAGGGGCGTCTGCGTTGACCTTGCCCCAGGGCTTTCCGTCGACGTTGATGCGAAAGCCACCCGCCTTCTCGTCACGCATGTAGACAATCGTGAACTTGGAGACGGCCCGTCCGTGGCTGCCCTTCTTGGCTGTCCCGAAGCGTGCGCGGGCACCCGGGGGAGCCCGAAACGACACGCCCCCCAGCCCGTAGTAGCCGTCCCGATTCACCGGTCCGACAATGCGGCTGACCTTCCACCCCGCTGAAGCGAAACGGTAGACGTCGTTGTGGAAGTAGGCTGGCCAAGCGTTGGCGATCAGCACAAACCCATGCCCTGCGTCACCAAAGGCGTCCTGGAATTTTCTCCGGAGTGTTCCCGACACGTAGTCGCTCACGACGATCGAATCACCAAAGTGTGCGATTCGTGTGATGGCTCCTGGTTCTTTTCGCTGGGTTCGTCGCAGTGCTTCGAAGAATCCATCCAGGGCGTGGCCGGTGGCATCTTCGAGCTGCACCGGGGGCTCTTTGGTTTCAATGCTGGGCAGTGCCGTCCGATGCGTGGCGATGGGGCCTTTGGGACCGCTCGGCAGCTGCAGGTTTTCGGGCTGCGCCATCTCGGACCTTTGGCGCGTCTCCCGCGTGAGTTCGGCCTCTCCGACCTTGGTCGTGGCGGGTGCTAACGGCTCGGCCGGTGTCGAGTCGGGTAGAATCGGGGCGGGCGTCGAGAAGACCCGGAGCACGCCAAGCTGAGGGACCAGTTCGGCGAGCACGCCGAGCAATGCGACACACAGCGCTGCGAGCGCGGGCTTCGAGAGCAAGACACTGCGTGGCGATCGGGTCACCTCGGCCTGCACCCGGAGTCCTTCGGAGTGGCTTTTCATCGTTTGCAAGAGGGATGGCTCGATACGCTTGCCCGCATCGCGAGGTAGCGAGCACTTGCCCGTGCCACTAGTGCTGGCGCTCGATCAGTCGAACGGGTCATCCCGCACCAGCGTGGGAGGCTTTTCCTGCTTGGGCTCCGACGGCGAACTCGCTGGCCTGTTCGTGGCCGTGGCAGGACGTCGACTGGTGGACTTTGGTTTCACCGCCCGACTCGCGCGGGGCGAGGTCGCCTGCTGAGTGGTCTCGTCCGTGCCCGTACTACCCTGGGCTTCCGGTAGCTCTTCGATTTCCGTCTCCGCCACGGTAAGCTCGTTCAATAGTTCTTCCGCACGCTTCTTGCGATCTGCTCCTACTGCCGGTGTCTTGGTGACTTGCTCGAGGAGCCCGCGCTTGGCCGTGGCGTCGCTCTCCTGTTCTGCCGCATCAATCAGAGCGTCCGCCCAGCGTCCTTCGATCTCGGAATAGACCTCGGAGTCCTTCTCTGGACTGTTCGGACCAAGCTCGAGAAGTTTGGCGTGGGCTCCGAACACATCGCCGCCATCGAGCAACCGCTTGGCTTCCTCCAGCGGCGTCGGGGGCTTTTCGACCTCCGGTTCCGGGGTGGCGCTCGGTGCTGCCGGTGGGGCGTTGCCGGTTCCGAGCGCCAGAACGCCCAACACGGCAAGCAGGCCCCCCACGGCCAGGCCGGCTCCTGCCTTGACGGCAAACGATAGCTTCGTTTGCCCATCCCTTGGCTGTGCGCTGATGCTGAACGCTTCGGCGGCGATCTGGCCGGCAGCCAGCTTGTGGCTTTCGTCCGCGCCTGGAACGTAGATGTCGCCGGCAGGCACATACTTGAGGATCACGTCGCCGAGCTCGATGTTGTCGCGCGCGTCGATGAGCGCGCGTTGCAGCTCGACCGCGTTGACGCGGACCCCGTTCGCGCTGCCCTTGTCGATCAATTCGTACCGACCATCCCCAATGGCGTGCACCTCGGCATGGACGCGGCTGACCGAAGCGTGGTTGATGGAGATGTCGCACTCCTCGCCCCGGCCGACGATCATCCTGCCGCCGGTCAACGGATACTCGGTGCCTGGTGCCGGTCCAACCACCATCACGAAGCGATCGGGCTGGTTGACAAGGGTGTCCCGGCGACCCGTGACGGTCGCCAGACCGTCGCGCATCGTGGGGTGGGTACGGGATGCCGCGAGCGCCTCGTCGACGACTTCCAGTCGATAGTCCCCCAGCTGAACGAGATCGCCATGGGCGACCCGGACCGGATCGACCACTCGGGCGCCGTTGACGTATGCCCCGTTGTAGCTATCGCGATCCGCGAGGAACCAGTCGTCGTCCCTGCGAAACAGACGCGCGTGTTCACGGGAAATGTTCCGCTCGGTCAGGCGGATCGTATTCGTCTCGGCGCGCCCGATCGTGTACTCGTCGCGGACCAAGTTCACCAAGGTCTTCTCGCCTTGGTCATCCTCGATCGATAGTTTCCACATCAGCCGTTTTTATCCGAGTGCGCTCCCGGGCTTATGGCCGGAGCCTAGAACTGCGAATTTGTCACGTTCCTTTCGAGGTTTCTAGGGCTGTCGCGATAGACACGTTCAATTCCAGGGGGATCAGGTCCCGAGAAGGGATCTGGGCGTGTGTCAGGACAGCTTTCCCAGCCCTCCCAGCTGGAACAGACGTTCGTGGACCTTGGGCCGGGCAGCGCGAATCCGTTGATTCTGTCGGGTCGGGTGGACTCGGTTCGTGAGCAACACCGTCACCACTCCAGCATCCGGATCGCACCAGAAGCTGGTGCCGGTGAAGCCGAGGTGCCCAAAGGTGTTCGGACCTGCGGCGGCTCCCGCGGCCGCGCCGATGGCCGCCTTGCCATCGAAGCCGCAGCGGAGCGAAGCATCATCACGGCGAGCCAACAGGCGGAGCATACTCGCACGCGTCAACACTGTCGCCTCCCTCCCATCTAGAGCATCGAGCAAAGCGGTCGCGAAATCCAGCAGAGCTTCCGCACCCGAAAAGAGTCCTGCATGGCCGGCCGCACCATACCCCGCCAGCGCCCAGCTGTTGTCGTCATGCACGGTCCCTACGAGCCTGCCCCCCCGCCAGGGAACGACCTCCGTGGGGGCGACACGAGCTGCGAAGTGGCCGCGACGCATCCACTGCTTCGCCGAGCCAATTTCGAGCCTGGGCGAGCGAAATAGCTCGAACGCCAACAAGTCGTCGAGCGGGAGTGCCATGTGGCGGTGGAGCGCGGCACCCACCAGCAGATAACCCAGATCGCTGTATACGGCGGGGTAGGGGGCCCTCTTGCCCTCACATTCCTGACGCAGTCCGAGAGCGGCGCGGCGAAGGGCTGCGGAGCGCCGGAGCGGCCTTGCTTCCCTCAGAGGCGCGAACAGTTCGATGTGGGGCTGGAGTCCAGCCCGATGCGAGAGCAGGTGTTCCACAGACGCGGTTTCCGTAGGCGTGCCTCGGGCTTCGGGAAGTAGCGCTCCCAGCTGTGTTTCCCAACTCAGTCGCCCTTGCTCGGCGAGTCGGGCGCAGAGCACGGCCAAGAAAGGTTTGCTCACCGACGCCAGGTCGAAGACAGTATCCACTTCGGCACGACGGTCGGCTGACAGGTGGCCCGCGGCGCCCGTGTAGACGTTCCACCCACCCTGCCCGCGGAACGCGAGGCCGGCCGTGGCAGCGTGTGCGACGCCCGCCCGGACCACATCGCTCCCCAAGATTTCGTCTAGAGCCCGGTGCCGCATCGGTTAGTATTTGCTGTGCTGAGCACGCATTTTACCCGGAGCCCCGTTTTTGACCCCGTACCCTGTTCGCCGCTATGCTCGGGATGACCCCTATGGTGCACCACGCTAAGGCGCAAAAGCCGCTCGCTCACGGAAAGGCCGGCCCCTGAATGGCCGAGTACGCGTGGGAAGCACGCGCCCGAACGGGGGAAATGCGCCGTGGCAGCATGGAGGCGGACGACGAGTCCGCGGTCAATGCGCGTCTACGCCAGCAACAACTCAACCCGGTCCGAGTACGTAGGAAGTTCAAGCTCGGCACTCTGCAGTTCGGGAGTGGGGTCAAGACCAAAGACCTGGTCACGTTCACGCGGCTCTTCGCTACCATGATAGATGCGGGCCTGCCGCTCGTCCAGTGTCTCGACATTCTGGCCTCGCAGCAGAGTAACAAGCACTTCCAGGTGGTGCTCAAGGACGTCAAGTTGGCGGTAGAGGGCGGGTCCTCTTTCAGCGAATCGCTGAAGCGGCACCCCAAGGTTTTCGATGAACTCTTCGTGAACCTGGTCCACGCCGGTGAGGTCGGTGGCATTCTCGACTCGATCCTGAACCGGCTTTCGGTATACCTGGAGAAGCGGCAGAAGCTGGTTCGGCAGGTTCGTGGGGCGATGGTCTATCCGTCGATCGTCGTGGTCATCGCTGCGGGGGTCATGACCGTTTTGATGACGTTCGTCATTCCGGCGTTCGAAAGTATGTTCAAGGATTTCGGTGGCGGTAGGCAGAATCTGCCGAAGCTCACGCAAATCATGATCGCCCTCTCGGAGGGGTTCGTGAGCTACGCACCGTTCCTTGTCGTGGCGCTGCTGGCCGCGGCAGGTGCCTTCAGCTACTTCTACCGCACAGAGAACGGCAAGCGTTTCTTCCACAAGACCCTACTTGCGCTGCCAATTCTAGGCCCCGTACTCAGGAAGATCGCCGTGGCGCGCTTCACGCGTACTCTGGGAACCTTGCTCAGTTCAGGGGTGCCCATCCTGGATGCCCTCGAAATCTGCGGACGCACGGCGGGGAACGTGGTGATCGAGAGTGGCATCATGAAGGTGCGCCAGGCCATCAGCGAGGGCAAGAACATGGCCGAGCCGTTGGCCGCGGCAGGTGTCTTCCCTGAGATGGTCGTGCAAATGATCGGCGTGGGCGAGCAGACGGGCGCGCTGGACCAGATGCTCAACAAGATAGCCGATTTCTACGAGGAAGAAACGGACGTGGCGGTAGCCGCGCTCACGAGCGCTCTCGAACCCATCATGATGGTAGGGGTTGGTGGTATGGTGGGCGTGGTATTGGTCGCCATGTATTTGCCGATCTTTTCGCTTGCTGGCAACATCAAGGCCGACTGACGCGAGACGGGAGCTGGGCATCGTCGGATGAAGCTCAAGCTCGGCATCCCGGAGGTGGGCGCCGGAGCCCCTTTGCCGCGAAGGTTGGCCTGGGTGACCGGGATTCGGCTCGTCTTGCTCACCATTCCGCTAACACTGGTTGCGGTCTTGTACCTGAGGGGAACGTTCGACGTTGGCGCGTTCACCGTGCAGTTCTTGCTGTTCACGCTCAGCTTTTCGTTCGGTCTGGCGGGTCTGTACGCGGCGCTTTTGCGTGCGGGTCGCGGCGGCACGGCTCTGGCCCATACCCAGCTGGTGCTCGACCAGCTAGTGTGGACACTGGTCGTGTACCTGACAGGTGGCGTGTCGAGCGGTGCCACGTCCTTCTATGGACTGACCTGTCTCGTCGGCGCGATCTTGACTGGCGCGCGCGGAGCGTCGCTTGCCGCCGGGGTAGGCGCCTTGTGCTACCTGACCCTGGCGTTGGCGTTGGGCTTCGGAGCCTTGGCCCCACCGCCCGACCAATCCAGCGCGCTGTACGCGGTTTCCGGCAGCGAACTCGCCTATCACGTCTTGGTCAACTCGCTGGTACTGATCGTGGTAGCGCTTCTCGCCGTCTACCTGGCGGAAAGACTGCGCCTGACCGGTGGCGAACTGGAGGAGGCACGCGAGCGGGCCGAGCAGGCCGAGCGTATGGCGGCGATGGGGCGGCTGGCGGCCGGCCTGGCGCACGAGATCCGGAACCCGCTCAGCTCCATTGCCGGTTCGATTCAACTGTTACGCTCGGGGGCGGGGCTCGGTGAAGAGGACCGTGACCTTTGCGAAATAGTCTTGCGCGAATCGGCCCGACTCAACGATCTGGTGACGGACATGTTGGACCTGTCGCGGCCACGTCCGCCGACGTGGATCACGCTCGATGCGGTCTCCGTCGCTCGAGAGGTCGTCGATCTGACAGGGAGCTCCGGCCGCGCCACGACCGACGTTGGAATCCGGCTCGAGGCGCCAGCTCGTGCGTTGGTCCGCGCGGACAGCGCCCAGCTTCGGCAGCTCATCTGGAACCTCGTCCGGAACGCCGTACAGGCAAGCAGTGCGGAAGACGAAGTACTGGTCAGGATCGACATCGACACGGCGACGGGCCACGTCTGGTTGACGGTCGAAGACCATGGGGTCGGTTTGGACGATGAGGCGCAGCAACGACTCTTTGACGCCTTCTTCACGACTCGAACGCAGGGAACCGGCGTCGGCCTGGCCGTGGTCAAGCGCATCGCGGATGAGCACTCGTTCACGATCGAAGTGCAAAGCGAAGCGGGACGGGGCGCCACCTTTCGGGTCGATCTGGGCGAGCAGCGCTCCGAGGACGAGCTCGCCGGCAGTCCGCGTGGAGTCGCCTCTGCGACGCCCTCGGGGGCGCGCTGAGCCTCGAAGGCGAGTCCCTTCCACTCACCCACGCCCCGGCCGCGCGGCTCGCCGACGACATGGCTTTGGCGCGTCGCCGACCCGGTGACCGGGTTGCAGCAGCACTGAAGTGGGGCCCAAGCTCGGCTTAGCAAAACCAGCGCAAATGTGGAAATCTCAACTCGAGGCACCCTGCTCAGGAAAGCTTTCCGCGGGTGGAAGCGTAGCACTCGACGACAAGCCCTTGGAGGCAAGTTCAACCAAGCAAGGATGGCCCAACCCACTCGGCACTTCGAGCGCGACCTCCGGTCGTCACACACAAGGGCTCGAGGCGGGGCCACCCAAATGGGTCAGCCTTCTAGAAAGCTCCGATTTTTTTGGTATGTCGACATCCACCATGAATCGCCGTTGTTTCTGTCTCGTGCTCACCTTGGCTTCCCTCGGTTACAGCTCTGCTGCGTTCGCAGTGGGGCCGGAGGCGTTTCTCAAGGCCAAACAGGATGAGCTCGTCAGCGTCTTGCGTCAGGGGGATGGTCCGGAAGCGGACAAGAAGCTGGAGGCTATCTTCAATACCATGCTCGACTACGATGCGTTGGCCAAGCTGTCTCTGGACACGCACTGGGCCAAGCGCACAGAGAAAGAACGTAGCGAGTTCACGGACATTCTGCGGCGTCTGGTGCAACGCGCCTACAAGAAGAACATCAAGAAGACCCTGAACTACGAGATCAGCTACAAGGGGGAGTCCCAGGCCAACCAAGGTCACCTGGTGAAGACCATCGCGCGCAACAAGAGCAAGCCTCGCGAGCAACCCGTGAGCGTCGACTACGTCATGCACCAAGTGGGTGGTCAATGGCGAATCTTCGACGTGGTGACCGAGGGGTCGAGCATGGTCATGAACTACCGCAGTCAGTTCAACCGCATCATCAAGAAGAGTGGCTTCGACGAGCTGTTGCGGAAGATGCGCAAGAAGGCGGAAAGCGACTAGATAGAGGGGCCGTCTCCTGGTCACGGCGCCCTTCCGGCCTCGAGTTTCCTAGCCCGCTCCCGGATCGCGTGACCGGGCTGGTATCGGGGCTTTTGCCCTGTTGGAGGCGAGTGGGCGGCGCGCGCACCTGTTCAGGTGCACAGCCTTCGAACCAAGCGTTTGTATAAACCGACTCCAGCGAAAGCCGTTGCGCGTGCTCGGCCCGGGCAGACTGGAGCCGATCTCGCGATGATTTGTGTAGATCGGCGACGCGCGCTTCGATGGAGGTTGCTACGATCGGCCTAGTGCCCTCCGATCGTTTGCGTTCCACCGCACCCCCTCCGCGCCAGGCGGCTTCGCCGTCGGTATCGGCGCCCGAGGAACCGGAACTCGGGCTCTTCCCACTGCGATTGACGGTGGCGCGAGGCTCGCTCGGGATGGAGCTGTACGAGCCGATTGGGTTGGGGCCCTTCGAGATCACTGGCCTTGCCCTGACCTTACCCGGCCTGAAGTTTCCCTTGGATCTGTCGGGGGGCGTCACGCAGTTCCGGCATCGGCGCGGGATGTTGCAGCACCTCCGGTTCAAGACTTCGACCGAGTCGCTAGCAGCGCTCGTGGCGCCCCACGCCGTGCGAGTGTTGGGTGAGCTCGAGCGGCCGGTGTCCGTGTGGTTCCGACCCACCGGGATTTGCTTGGGTGTCGTGAGCGGATCTCGGGCTCTGGCATTCGACGTGCTGTGGGCGCCCGAGGGACAGCGCGCGCGTGCAGTGGTGACCAATGCGCGCGGAGCCGGCCTCGGTGCGCCGGCGCTCGGCTTTGCTTTGCGCATCCTGGACGGTGCGCTCGCGGGGGTCGCGACCCGCCGGGGGCGCGTCGTCTTCATCGACCGGGCTCCGGCACGCATGGTCTCGGCGCTCTTGCCGAGCTTTGGCGCTCGAGCGCCAGCAGTCACAGGCGTGGGTTTTGGCTCGCTGACGGTGGAAGCGTCCGAGCTCCTCGTGGAGCTCGATTCGGAGGCGACCATTGGCGCCCTTTCGGTCGAGACAGCGCGCGCTCTCGAAGCCGCTCATCTCGCTCAAGACGCGGACGAACTGCTGGTGACCGGGGATCTCGATGCTGCACGCGGCTCTTATCTGGAAGCGCTGGAGCGAGCGCCGAAGCATCCTGACTTGGCCCTCGCGGTCGCCGAGATCGACCTTTGTGTCGGCGGGCGTGCGGAGGCTGCACTCGGACTGTTGGTCGACACTACCCAGGCCACTCGAGCGGGGCTCGCGGGGGCCGAGCTGCTCGCCAGGGTGGGCGACATTACGGGATCGAGGGAGGCCACTGCCGCGACTGCCGTCAGTGAGCCGTTCGCGCCGGTCGCCGCTCTGGGCTGGGCCCAGCTCGCCGAGTTCGAGCCTTCCGCGCTAGACCGCCTCGACGCGCTGGACCGCGCGTGCGCGCGTGCGCCGAGTTTGCGCCACCTGCGCTGGAAACGGCTTCAGGTTCGCGTCGAACGGCGCGACTGGTCTGGGGCACTCGCCGATGCCCAACACCTGGAGGCAGCGAGCCAGGGAGCCAGGGCGCGCTACGAGGTTTGCCTGCGCGCGGCTCGCTTGTTGTCCGAAGCGGGACAACGGGCGGGGGCGGGGCGCTTGTTCGAGCGCGCGCTTCGTTATCTGCCCGACGATCCCATCGCGACGGCGGGTTTGGCCCGAGCATTCATGGAGTCGAATCGACCGCTGCGCGCGGCGGCCCTGCTGGAACGAGCCGTTGGTTTGAGTGAGCGGCAGGGCGGTCTAGACGCTGCCGCCCTCATCGATCTCGCGAAGGTCCTGGCTAGACAGATGAAGGATCTGCCCTCCGCCATCAGCCGCTTGCGACAAGTGCCCGCCGCGTCACCGCAGATCCTCGAGGCTAGGGCTCTCGAGGGGCGCTACCGGGCCAGGTTGGGCGACCTGTCCGGGGCGTCGCTTGCCTACGCCCACATGCGCGAGGCCATCGAGCTTTCGGAGCAGAGCGAGCCCAGGGCGAAACACTGGCTCATGGAGGCAGCGCGCTTCGAGGAGGATTCTCAACGCGACGTGCTGGCTGCGGAACGGCATTTGGCACAAGCGCTCAGGATCGCGCCGCATGACGATGCGCTGGGTCAGCGCTATCGTCAGGTGGCCAAGCTGGTCGCGGACCGGCGTCGCGACGGAACGGATGCCGACGAGGAGTAGGGGCGAGCACCCCTGAATATGCGTCGACCGGGCGTCGACGCGCTACTTCGCTGCTCGCCCGCGTCGTGGGGTAGAGCATTCACCACGGCCGGTCCTCGTCTGGGCTCAGGCACTTGCCTTGAACAGGTGCCCCTCCACGTAGGCGTGGTGCAAGCGCTCGGCGAGCGTCTGGGTTTCATGGGTGGGGACCAGTGCGCTCACCCGTCGTGCTCCCACGAAGCTCGGTCGGGCGTGCCGACTCAGAAGCTCGCGCGCCTCGACCTGGCCGTCAGGGGGTCCGACGAGCGAGACCAGGCTAAGACCCGTGGTCACTTTTAGGCCTGACTTCACCAGCTGCGAGAGCGTTCGCTCTGCGACCGGTTCGCGCCGCACCCAGCCAGAAAAACCCCGATCGGCGCGGCAGACATCCTCGATCGCGACTCCGGCGCTGTTCAGGTGCGCCGAGGCGGTCTTCCAGGTCTCGGCGCTCGCGCTGAGCGCCATGACGTCAGCACACTCCGCGACCGCCCGTGCAGCCGATGCCTCGACGTCTGCGCTGACGACCGTCTGCCGTGGCTCGCGCGCGGAGAAGGTGGCTCTGGCCAGGATGCGAACGTTGCCGCACCGTGCCAGGCGGATTGCTTCTCGGTTCAAGACGCGGGCGCCAGCGGTTGAGAGATCCTCCATGAAATCGTAGCCAGCGTGTGGGATATGTGCTGCGTTTGCGACACGCCTCGGGTCGCTCGTGTAGACACCATCGACGTCACTATAGATTTCGCAAGACTCGGCTCCCAGTGCGCTCGCCAGAGCCACCGCGGTCGTGTCCGAGCCACCGCGCCCCAGTGTGGTGATCTCCCCCTCTTGACTCATTCCCTGGTAGCCAGCCACCACCGCGACATGCCCTGTGTACAAAGCACGGAGAATCCTGGCGGGCCGTACTTTCACCACACGAGAGTTGAAATGTGTGTTCGTGGTGATGATGCCCGATTGCGACCCGGTCAGGCTCAATGCCTTGCAGCCGAGACCCTGCAGGATGATGGCGAGCAGGGACATGGTGACCCGTTCGCCGGTGCTCACCAACATGTCCAGCTCGCGCTGGGGGAGCTCGCCAGAACCTGTGCTCGCGGCGGCCTGCTCAGCGAGTCGCAACAGCTCCGATGTCTTGCTGCCCATTGCGCTGACCACCACGACCATGGGGCGCCCCGTGCGAGCGAGGCTGAGAACGTTTTCGGCGATGAGTCGCAGCCGGTCGATGGTGGCGACAGACGAGCCCCCGTACTTCTGCACGACAGGAGTTCCGGTCATGTTTTCAACTACCATGATCGCCGCACCCCGGACCAAAAGCTGGGGTACGATTTTACAAACGCTCGTCGAAGGAAAGCTATTCTGGCGCAAGGAACCCACGGACGCCGAATTCGCCTGCCGCGAAGATGGAGCGGCGCTCGGCGACCCAAAGAAGCGACCGCACGGGAGAAAACTCGTCTTCCACGGCCGTATCGAAGCGCGCGATGCGGGTCAGGGTCAGCGAGGCTGGATCGAGACAAACCAGGTCGGTTTGATTGGAGACCTCGTGGCCGAGTGCCAACCAAATACGGATCGCGCCTTGGTAGCTCCCGATGGTCAGCGCGCTGGTCGCGACGCATCCCGGAACACGCGCTACGGTGTTTCCACGGTCATTGGACAACAAGACACCGGCGCGCGCACCCGCGAAGACGACGACTGCATCCCGAACGGCGAACTCGAACGGGCCCAAACGTTGCATTTGTTCGACGCGCGGGTCCAGGTTGCGGCGTTGCCAGTCCGTGGAGCCCGCGCAGAGCTCCAGGATCTCCAGGCCCTCCGTGCCCGCACCCAGGAGCAGCGGGCGATCGGCAACGAGAGGCAGCAATCGCGGTGGCAGCGGTAGCTCCCAGTTCGAGAAGGTCCCGGCAGCGGTGTCGAACCTCACGAGCGGGCCGCCCCGGGCGAGCAGAACCAGCTCGGCCTTACCGTTCGGGTCGACCCAGCCGGCCAACTGAGGACCGGCTCCCACTGTCGCGAGGGGCTCCGAGCCTGCCGACCAGGCGACTCGCACGGGATCGGCGTAGTCGGGTGGACTGAACGAGTAGACTTCTCCGCTTTTCGATGCAGCGAACAGACGCGTTGTTCCGTCAATGGGATGCCCGGTGAGGCTCAGCAAGGCACTGGGGCAGCTGACCCGCAGTGTGCGCTCTCGGTCGACCACGAGAAGTTCGTTCCCGCCGCCAAACACACGCCCTTGGGCTTCGTAGAGAGTTTCGAAGAGGCCCGATTCCTGCAAGATCTGCTGCCAGGGGGTAACGGCGGCGGGGATGTGCCGCTCGTCGGGGAGATCCAGCTCCAAATCGCTGAATAGCGGCCCTTCGTTGTCGTCTTGGCGCACCAGTTCAGGCAAGGCAGGCGAGACCAAAGGGTCGGTGTCCTCGAGTCCGAGCGAGGCGTCGTCCAGATTCTCCTCACCGGGTGCCGCAAGTCCAATTGATGGATCGAACTCCATCGGGCCCGTCGTGTCGTCGAGATCGGTCGCTTCGTCGGGTGCTGGCTGGATGAGCCCGGCATGGTCCCAGTCGAACTCGCGTTCTGCCTCGGGCGCGGTGTCGCGGAGTTCTTCGAGCTCGATGCCGATGTCCAGATCGCCCGCGAGTTGATCGTCGAGGTCCACGTTTCCGTCAACACCGATCTCGATCGGGCTGCCGTCATCGAACAATTCTTCTTCGTCGCTGTCTGGTTTTTCCACCACGTTATCCACAGAGCATACCTGACGGGCGGTTCCGTGTCCCGCGGTCGGGTCGGGGCGTTCGAGCCGGCAGCTTCGAACGTCCACGCCGAGGTCCGGCTCCGGATTTGGCTCGGCGAAGCGACCCCGTTGCCTTCCGGGCATCGTCTCCTGGTTGGCCCGCCACTTGCGTGCGCCCACGGGCGCGCGGCGCCTTGGCGTTGTCGGGGAGCTTCCAGAAGCGCCTACCATGAGCAGGGCTGTTGGGGTAGCGTGGGCGGGTCGTGCGAACTTCGGAGCTCATCGATTCCAACCTGACCACCCGCGAGGTCAACGTCGAACCTCGCCTAGTCGTTTACGTGAAAAGCATTTTCGAGGCGAGCCTAGGCGTAGCGGTGATTTTCGCCGAAAGCGGGGGCATGCTGACCGTTGCTGCACCCCACTCACGGGCTCGAGCGCTTGACGAGCTACTGTCGGACCTGCAATTGGAGCTGGGAGGCGCCATGAGCCTTGGCCCATGCAACGCAAGCCACTGATACTCGCAATGGTTGAAAAGCCAATGAATGAAATCCAATCGATCGAGCTGGACCTTGCTCGCGAGGATGCGGCCAGCGCAGTGCCTCGGGCCACGAGCTCCGAAGATGTCGAACCGGCGGATCGAACGCCCTTGCCTTTGCGTATGCTCAGAGGGGTCGATGAACGCATGCAACAGGCGTGGTGCCAGTGGTTGACCGCGTTGGCCTCGGACGCGGAAGCAGCGATGGCCGCGGCGATGGCCTATCGAACGCTCGACCCGGACGCACGGGATACGTGGTTGGCCGCCCTGGCGCAAGATTCGGAGAAGCTGAATGTGCCGAAAATTGCACTGTATGCACCTCTGCTGGCGGTGGAGTCCGACCCCGCACGTCGTGAGCGCATGCTGGCGGCGACCGGCGGCTCGGCGGCGGCAGCGACACCCAGCGTGGCGGCGTATGCCCTTCGGGGGTGGGGTAAAGGGGGGTTGCGTGTGGCGATCCTGGTCACACCACTGTACCTGAACTTCGTGCAGGTTCTGGCGTGTGGCTACCATCCCGAACGTGGGTTCGATTGGGTGCGGCACGACCCCATTGTCGACAAGCAGAAGGCGCCCGTTGTTGGAAGCGAAATCGAGGGGCTCGATACCGAAGCGGCTCCGCTCGGTGTCGTGATCGACGAGTTGGCGCATGCAGTGCTTGCTCATCGGCGGGCCGGGCGCAGCCTGCCGGAGGCGCTGAGAGTATTGTCGGACATTTTTGCTCCTGGTTTCGGCACACCGTCGTCGTAGTGCAGTCGATCAGGAGGGTTTTCGGTCCCATTGCGCCGAGTCGTGTCGAACGCCATCCGTCAGTGCACTCAGCTCGGTGCGGGAGTACCGCTCTTGACACTGGCGCTTGCCTGTGCGACCTCGCAGCCTAGCGAGCCGGTGGCTCCGGCAAACCAGGCGCACCCCATCGCGTTCTCGTTTGGGACGACGGAGGGCAAGATTTTCGACAGCGACAGCACACGAGGGCGCTCGACAGCTGTTCTGTTCGTCACCACCTTCGATCTGGCGTCTCAAGCGCAGGCCCGCACCCTGAACGAAGTCCTGCGGCGACACACCCCCAGAGCAAACGCCGTTGCAGTCGTGCTGGAGGCCCCCAAGTATCGGGTTTTTGCAGAGTCTTTTCGCACGGGGCTCGGCCTTTCGTACCCGGTGGCGCTCGCCAACCCCGCGACATTCGACGCGCATGGGCCCTTCGGCGACATTCCCGGGGTGCCGACCCTGGTCGTGCTGGATAGACACGGCCGTCCCGTGTTCAGGAGTACCGGTGCCGTGGCCAAGGAGAAGATGGAGGAAGCCCTCGCGGCGGCCGATGCCGAGCGGGTGTTGCCGAACCCGTGAAGCGGCGGCATAACCCGGCCACGACCCGTCACGGGCACGGGCCAGGAGAAGAACTGATGAAGTCGATTAAGAAAGTCGTGTTGGCCTACTCGGGCGGGCTCGATACCAGCGTGATCTTGAGATGGTTGAAAGAGCACTACGGCTCGGAGGTCGTGGCGTGGTGCGCGGACGTGGGTCAGGCGGAGGAGCTCGATGGCCTCGAACAGAAGGCCCTGGCCACCGGTGCACAGAGCTACGTCCAGGTGGATCTCCGCGAGAAGTTCGTCGAGGATTTCGTGTTCCCCGCGTTCCGGGCCAATGCACTGTACGAGGGTGAATACCTGCTCGGCACTTCGCTGGCACGGCCTTGCATCATCGAGGGGATGATGCAGACGGTGCGTGACGTAGGTGCGGATGCCATCGCCCACGGAGCCACCGGCAAGGGCAACGATCAGGTCCGCTTCGAACTCGGGGCAATGTTCTTGGATCCGGATGTCAGCGTGATCGCCCCTTGGCGCGAGTGGAACCTGAAATCGCGCAGCGACTGCATCGCCTACGCCAAACAGCACGGCATCCCCGTGACTGCGACTGCCGAGAAGCCCTACAGCATGGATCGCAATCTATTGCATCTGTCTTTCGAGGGAGGCGTGCTGGAAGATCCGTGGAACGAACCCCAGAAAGAAATGTTCATTCTCACCAAGGACCCCGAGGACGCACCTGATAAGCCGCGCACTCTGGAGTTGAGCTTCGAAGCCGGGAATCCGGTTGCTCTAGACGGAGAGCGGTTGGGCCCCGTAGCCATGCTGTCCAAACTGAACGAGTTGGCGGGTGAGCACGGCGTCGGCCGGGTGGACATCGTCGAGAGCCGCTTCGTCGGTATGAAGTCGCGCGGCGTCTACGAGACGCCGGGCGGCACCGTCATCGCCAAGGCCCATCGCGCACTCGAGTCCATCACACTCGACCGGGAGCAGATCCGCATCAAGGATTCTCTGGTCCCCGAGTACTCCACGTTGGTCTACCGGGGCTTCTGGTTCTCCCCGGAACGCGTCATGCTGCAGAATATGATCGACGCGACCCAGAGCGTGGTGAATGGAACGGTGAGGCTCAAGCTCTACAAGGGCTCGCTCCAGGTAGTGGGCAGGAAGAGCGAGCAATCGCTGTACCGTGAAGACGTGGTGACCTTCGAAGCGGACGACGTCTACGATCAGTCCGACGCGACCGGGTTCATTCGCCTCAATGCGCTTCGCTTGAAGCTGGCTGCGCTGCGCGACCGCCGTAGCTGAGGCACGGAAGTCCGGTGGGCGACCAGTTGTCTCTGTTCTCGTCTCCTGTCGACGACGCCGAGCGAGAGCTGTTTGGTCGCGCTCGAGACCTCGCCCTGTCGAGCCCATCGAGGGTGCGCGCCACCATCGAACGGGGGCTGAGCTGGCAGGGCCTCGTGACGCCAGGGTCCGATTCCGGTGGGTGACCCGGCCGACACTCGGGAGATGGCTGCTGCGGAGTTGGCGGCACGCGCACCGCTGCCCGCAACGGCAGGCAACATCGTGACCGGGACCGCCGGCTGGACCGACCCCACGCTGGTCAAGAGTGGGCTCTTCTACGCGCGAAGCGTGAAGACAGCGCGACAACGCCTGGAGTTTTACGCGCGACACTTCCAAATGGTGGAAGTGGATGCCACCTATTACAGCCTGGTCTCTCGAGAGACTACCGAGCGCTGGTGCGAGGCCACGCCGCCCGAGTTCATCTTTCACATCAAAGCGCACCCCGTATTCACGGGTCACCCCATCGACGTACGACGCTTGCCGAAAGACTTGAAAGGGGAAGTCGAGGGTCAGGGCAAAGGCGGGCGGGTCTATGCCGATCGTTTGCCTGGCGAGATAGTTCTGGAGCTGGAGCGACGCTTCTTGGCTTCGTTGGAACCGCTCGGGCTGGCCGGCAAGCTCGGCCACGTGTTGCTTCAGTACCCTCCCTGGTTCACTGCCACTCGCGGCAATGCCCGACTCATCGAGCAGACCCGGTCGCGTCACACCGAATTACGTTTCGCCGTCGAGTTTCGCCACAAGAGCTGGCTCGAGGCCGGACGGAGCGAGCGCGTGTTCGACATGTTGCGGGCGCTCGAGTTCACCTATGTTTGCGTGGACGAACCGTCCGGTCCCGTCGGAGGATTGCCCAGCACGGCCCGGGTCACGACTCCCGAGCTGGCCATGGTCAGGTTCCACGGTCGGAATCGGGTCGGTTGGGCGCAAAAAGGCGCAAGCGTGCACGAGCGTTTCAACTATCTCTACTCGGAGCAGGAGCTTGCTGCCTGGGTAGAACCGGCCAGGAACCTGGCGGCGAACTCGGAGCGCGTGCACGCAGTCTTCAACAACTGCGTGAGCAACTACGCCGTACTGAACGCGAAGGGTCTGGTGGTTCTGCTTGGTGTTTCCGCAGAGCCGTGCTAGCTCGCGAGCGTGATTGTGGCGCGAAGCATCCGTGTTCGGTCGTTGGGGGCCTTGGCGGCGCTCGCGTGCGTGTGCGTCGCTTTGCCCGCGCGTGCGGAGCCATCCAGTTGGTTCTACGTGGGGAGTGGTCCTTCCTACCTGGACGTCCATGGCGAGTATCAGCCGACCACGTTTCAGGTCGAAACCGGGCTCGGCAGCCCACCGAGCCACGGTTTGGTGGTCGGCGGGCTGTTTCAGTTTCAGGGGTACCTGAGACACGGAGCGGACTTGGGTGCCGCCCTGAGAACGACTCACCAGAGTTTCGTCCTGGGCAACTGGGGGGCCGCGCTCGACCTCGGGTTTTATCAACGCTGGTGGGCTGGCGACTCGACGGGGGGGTCCGCCCGCCTGGTGCTCGGTGCCCCGTTGGGAATCACGGCTAGCATTGGTGGAACTCTCGGCAGCAACGATCATCGTACACTCAGCGCTACCGTGGGTATCGACTTTGCGCGATTGACGGTATTCCGCACCACGTTGCTGAACTGGTGGACCAACCCGTTTCCACCGGACTCGCACCATGACGCCCAGGCGGCTCGGTCGCGACGCGCTTCTGCCTTTTGAGAACTGCCCTGCGCTCGGAAGGCGAGCGCCTACACCGTCTTTGCGAGCGCCGCGACCAATCGATCGAGGTCTTCCCTGGAATGCTTCTCGGTAACCGCGATCAAGAGGCTGTCTTTCAGGTCCGGATCGATGTGCCCGAGATCCAGCCCGGCTATGATTGCTTCGTTCTCGAGTTGGCTCACGAGTGCCTGCGCATCGCCGCGGGGGACACGAATCGCGAATTCGTTGAAAAAAGGTGCGTCCTGGAAACGAGCTGTAAAGCCGGGCAAGGCGAGTATCTCTTTTCTCAAGTAGCGCGCCTTGGCCATGCACTGCCCGGCGACTTCGGTGAAGCCGCGTTTTCCCAGTAAGCTCACTCGGATAGCGAGCGCCAGAGCGATTAGCCCCTGGTTGGTGCAGATGTTGCTGGTGGCTCGTTCGCGCCGGATGTGCTGTTCGCGCGTCGCCAGGGTAAGCACGAAGCCTCGCTCGCCATTCTTGTCCACGGTCTCACCGCAGATACGCCCGGGAAGCTGCTGCAAATACTTGCGATCGTCGCGGCAAGCGAACAACCCCACGCCAGGACCGCCGAACTGAGGAGGGCAGGCGAGGGCCTGACCTTCTCCCACCGCGATATCTACGCCCAGCGCTCCGGGGGCTTCTGCCAGTGCCAGTGCGTAGGGTTCGGTATTGGCGGCAACCAAGAGGGCCCCTCGCTCGTGACAGATTTCGGCGAGGCTCGCCAGGTCGGGGTAGTTCCCCGTGAAGCTCGGGTAGCCAACGATCACCGCAGCGGTCCCGTCGTCCAGCGCGGTCCGTAGGCGCTCCACGCTTGCCGCGCCAGTCTCGCCCGTTTCGACCTGCGTACACACGCTTTGATCGCTACCACTCAAATAGGTGGTCACGGTCTGCCGATAGTCGGGGTGTACGCAGTGACTGACGATCACCCTTTCGCGCTTGGTCAAGCGACGCGCCATTTGCGCCGCTTCGGCCGCCGCACTGGCACCGTCGTACATGCTCGCGTTCGCTAGCGGCAGTCCGTAGACCTCGCTGACGATCGTTTGGAACTCCCAGATGGCCTGCAGGGTGCCCTGGGCGACTTCGGGTTGGTAAGGGGTGTACGCCGTGTAGAATTCGCTGCGCAAGAGCAGCTGGTCCACCGCCGGTGGGATATGGTGATCGTACATACCGCCGCCCAGGAAGCTCAACATGCGGGTGGCGCTGTTCTGGTGCGCCAGCGCTTGCATGTGTCGCATCAGGCGTGCCTCGTCGAGCGGCTCGGGGACACCTAGCGAGCGATTGAACCGGGCGGCCTCGGGGATGGTGTCGAACAGAGCGTCGAGCGACGGCTTTCCGATCACGCCCAGCATCGCGCGAACCTCTTCGTCCGTGTGCGGAAGGTAACGCATCAATCTTTAGTGATCGCTCGTGGCAAGGTGAGTTCGATAGGCATCGGGCTCTAGCAGGTCGTCCGGCTCGTTGCTGGGTACGATGCTGATCATCCAGCCCTTGTCCCAACAGTCCTCGTTGATCAGCTCCGGGGAGTCTTCCAGCGTCGGGTTGACCGCCTTTACAGTACCGCTGACCGGCGCGAACAGATCGCTCAGAGTCTTGACGCTTTCGATGGTTCCAAAAACCTTTCCCGCCTGAACTTCGTCGCCCGGCTGAACGTCCAGCCCAACCAGTGTGATGTCTCCGAGCTGATCCACGGCGAAGGCGGTGATGCCCACCAGCAGAGCGTCGTCCTGTCGCTTCGCCCACTCGTGGTCTTTGGTATACTTGCGATCGTCCTTGACTTCATTGGCGCTCATCGTTGGCTCCCTGGCTAGCGGCGCTGGCTCCGTGACGGAGCTCCGGTCCTAGCACATCTTGGTTCATGGCAATGTTTCGCGACTGTCCCGCGAACCTCGGTAGCTGTTAACTCGAAGCGCCGCGCTTGTAAAATGGCGTCTTCACGACCCGGGCGCCGATGGTCTTGCCGCGGCAGTCCACTAGAAACTCCGTCCCGGGCTGGCTCATCTCGATGGGTAGATAGCCCAATCCGATGGCCTTGCCCAAGGTTGGCGAGGGGGCGCCCGAAGTGCAAGTGCCCCGAGGATTTTCGCTGGCGTCCAGGAGTGGATAGCCGTGTCGAGCGACGCCTCTGCCGGTCATTTCGAACCCCACGAGCTTGCGAGTCAGGCCCTGCTTTTTCGCATCCAGCAGAGCTTGTCTCCCAACGAAGTCGGGGCCATCCAGCTTGACGAAGCTGCCGAGCCCCGCCTCGAGCGGCAAAGTGGTTTCGTCTATTTCATTGCCGTACAGGGGGAGTCTCGCTTCGAGGCGCAGGGTGTCTCTGGCACCCAAGCCGCAGGGCAGCAAGTCGAGCCCCCGCCCCGCCTCGAGCAGCGCTCGCCACAGCTCGACGGCTGCCTTGGCTCGGCAGAACAGTTCGACGCCGTCTTCACCCGTGTACCCGGTGCGCGCGACCGTGCAGGCCACGCCGGCGACCTCGACTTCGCGGAAACGGAAGCGCCCGAGAGTCTCTGCCAGATCCGACGAGGTGACGCGCGCCAACACCTCGAAGCTCTTGGGCCCCTGCAGCGCGAGCAACGCGGTGCCATCGCTGATGTCTTCGACGGTGCAGTCCGCCCTGGCAGCGCTTCGGAAAACACCTGCAATCTTTTGTCGATTCGAGGCGTTGCACACTACGAGAACCCGATTTCCATCGTGCTTGTACAGGATCAGATCGTCGAGGACGGTACCTCGCTCATTGCAGCAGCATGCGTACATGGCCTGTCCGTTTTCGATGCGGCCAAAGTCATTGGTCACCAGTGCGTTGGCCTGTCGGGCTGCCCCTGGACCCTGGAGCTCGAGCTCACCCATGTGGCTGACATCGAATAGCCCCGCGGCCTGCCGAACTGCCTGGTGCTCGCGCACGATACCGGAGTACATGACCGGCATCTCCCAACCGGCGTAGGGGACCAGCTTTGCGCCGAGCCGGCGGTGTTCCTCATGGAGCGGCGTGCGTTTGACGGTGTTGGTCACCCTCAAGCCCGTACCGCGCTCCGCGCCGCCCCGCAATCGCTTGACTTTTAGCGCGCCTGCTGGTGGGCTCACGATTTCCGCCCGGCCGCAAGGCAGAAGTTGGTCAGAGGGGTCTTTGCCCTGGGGGTGCAAGGCCGCCTTCACGCCCCGGCGCAGCCGAGGCCGGGGAGTTCGGGCTCTTCGAGCATCGGCCGCCGCGCCGATTTCCGAGCGGGGCGCGGGGAATCGGCAACCGGTCTCTGTTTGTCCTGTTCGAAATGCTACTTTGGTCCGGGTGGATAAGAGCATCGTGCTCATCATCGCCGACGACGACTGGATGTCTGCCATGTTGCAGCGGTACCTGAGTGATGCTGGGTTCGAGGTTCACCACGAGACCGAGGCCAGGGGCGGCTTCCGCACGGCGTGCGAGCTACAACCCGACTGCATCATCTGTGATGATGGTTTGCCTGATATCGATGGCTTCTGGGTGGTGCAACGCCTCAGGGGCGAGAAGACCCGCGTCGCCAGCGTCCCGATCCTCTTTTTGACGAGTGAGCTCGAGGCGCTGCAGAAGCTCAACATCGGAGCGGATCTTTTTCTCAAGAAACCACTCAGCAACGATGAGGTCGCCGTGCAGGTGAGGGCGCTGCTCAACATGTCCAGGCGGCTCCGGGACGAGCGGCGCGACAGTAAGCCTCCGAGCTCGACGACCGACGGCACTGCCGCTCTGCGCGGCGACATCGCCCAGATGTCGATCACGACGGTCCTGACCGTCCTCGAGATGGAACGCCGCACGGGGGAGCTGACGGTCGAACACGCCAACGGTGACAAGGCCCGGTTCGAACTCTTCGAGGGCAGTCTGATTTCGGTCAAGCTCGGCGCGCAGGATGCCGACGCAGTGCAGACGGTGCGGCGCGTGATCGGGTGGAAATCGGGTCGCTTCTGGTTCAGCCCGGCAGCCCTGCCCAGTACGGGCGCGGCGACACGTCAGAGCATCGGGATGGCCCTCTTGGAGGCCGCCCGACTCGAGGACGAGGACGCGCGCTGAGCGCCCTCGTCCTCGTTCATGCGGCGGCGCGGCGGCGCCTTCTGAACATTCCCATCACGAGTCCGAGCCCTGCCGTGAGCAGCAGCCCGGGCGGTGCCCGGAACGGACCCGTGCTACACGCGCAGCCGCTGCCACCGGTGGCCAACCCGTAGACCTGGTCGCGATTGTCGAGGCTGGACGAGCCCTTGTCGGTATTGGTGAAGCTACCTCCAGTGCCGTTGGTCACGCCGGACGCGGTGCCCCCGCTGGCGCTCGACGCGCCTCCGCTGCCTCCAGAGGAAAGGCTGCTGCCGCTACCGCTGGAGCCGCCGCTACCCCCGCCCCCGCCGGAACCATCGCTGCCCGAGCCGGCGGTGCTACCTGTGGTCGATCCACTCGTCCCTTCGTGCGGGACGCAATACCCTTGTCGGCACACGCGGCCGAAGGGGCAGGGGAACTCACCGCTCCGGCATGGCTCCGCGCATTCGCCGTCGATGCAGGTGGCGCCGTTGGGACAAGTATCTTCGTCCACTTTGCCGTCGCAATCGTTGTCCGCGCCGTCGCACACTTCCGTTCCGGGTCCTCTGAAACCGACACAGAGCTTTTTGCCGCCGACGCACTGATAGGTGCCCGGTGCGCACGGTTCGGCATCCTGCCCGGGCGGAGGGACGTTGCAGGCATCGCCCAAGCCTGGTTCGTCCGGCGCAGGGTCGTCGTTATCACGGACGTCGGGCAGCTCGTCGATCTCTCCGTCGCAGTCGTTGTCTACCGCGTCGCAAACCTCGGGTTCGCCGACTCCGTCGGGGACGCACTCGATGCGGCCGACGCCGGGTGACTCTACCACGCAGGTCAGGTTGCCACCGCAGGCTCCGTCCGCCTGGCAGGGATCGCCCTCTCCCGGGAGGTCCTCATCGACCTCGCCATCGCAATCATTGTCCAATCCGTCGCAGATCTCATCGCTCGGACCCGCTCCCCCGACGCAGGATACCTGGTTCCCCGCGCAGGTCCACACGCCAAACTGGCAGACGCCTACCCCGCATTTGCCGTCGAATGCCGCCTGGCAGCAGTTCTCTCCGGTCAGTGGCAGGGGGGGGTGACAGACGTTGTCTCCTCCGCACACGTTGTCACCACTGCACGCGCCAGCGTTGCAGCGACACGCGCCGTTGTTGCAGTTGGCTGCGCCAGCGCAGTCGCCATGGTCGTTGCATGTCTGCACCTCGGCCGGGACGCCCTCATCGCTGTCCCCGTCGCAGTCGTTGTCCAATCCGTCACAGATTTCCGGCGTGGGGACGACCTCGCCAACGCAGGCGCCCCAGCAGTTGGCTCCTGCGCACTCGACGCCGGGGGTGGCGCCTGCCGGGCTTGCCGTGCACGCTTGCGTGCCGCCGTGGCATACGCCGACGTCTTCGGTGTCCGCGGCGCCGCTGTAGCAGGCCTGGGTCTGACCGTCGGTGGAGCCGTTGCAGTCATCGTCCAGGCCGTTGCAGACTTCGTTGTCGCCCGCGACCTCGCCCGAACAGAGGGGCTTGCCATTGTTACAGATTATGGTGCCCGACTGACAGACTCCCTCGTCCGTGCCGCAGGGAGCTCCGACGCCCACCAGATCCGGGTCGTCCGTGTCCACCAGCCCGTCGCAGTCGTCGTCCACTCCGTTGCATACCTCGGGCAGCGGTACGCAGACCGGACATCCTTGAGGAAAATCTTCGTCGATGAGACCATCGCAGTCGTCGTCGCGACGGTTGCAGATCTCGGTCCCCGCGGCGCGCGGCGTCAGCGGAGTACAGCTCGCTGAACCGTCATCCACGCAGCACTGTCCGCTGCCTCCACCGCATTTGCGAACCCCGGAATTCTTGCATTGCCCTGCGCCGACGCTGCAGGCGGGCCGGCAGAAGTCGTCTTTCGAGCAACTGAAGCCCGACCCGCACTGGGCGTCGTTTCCGCCCGAGCAGGTGCAGCGTCCGAAGCTGCAGTTGTTGCTTCCACAGTCGCTGTTCGACGCACACTCTTGATAGACATTGAGCCCCTCGTCGATACGATCGTTGCAGTTGTCATCGACCGCGTTGCATTGCTCGAACTTGACGGTTTCGGCCACGATATCGGCGAAGGTGGCCTCGATTTCGTCTTGGTTCTGGGCGACCGGAGCCGTCGGGCCCGTGCCACCGGCGACGGCCATGGCGTTGAGCTCGTTCGTGTCTAGACCGCTGCCCGACCCCATGCCGAGTACGTAGGTCTTGACCGGGTTCGTGCTGTTGATGGCGGTCAGGTCGGCTACCTCATCCGAAGGGTCGAGCGAGCAGGTGTCGTTCCCGTCCGTCATGGCCACGAGAACGTACGGCCGGCAGTCGATCTTGGGGTCCGTCTCTCCGTTGTAGATGGGCTGATACCAGTTCTGACGGGCCACCCGAACCGATCGAGCGAGCGGTGTCGAACCGTCCGCGCGTAGTTCCGGGTTGCGCGGCCGTCCGCCCACGGCACCGGTCGATGAACAGAAGTCTTCCACGAAGTCCACCCACTGGCGCACGCGGGCATTCGAGCCTGCGCCCGGGGTTTCCAGAATACGTCCGCCCGTGTTGTTATTATTGCCGCAACCGCCTGCATAGCTGAGGTTCACGACGGCGTTGGCCCAGCACGGGTCCGTGCCGGCTTGCTGGTTGCAGCTGAACCCGGTGGGGCAGTCATTGTCGCTGTCACAGTCGCAATAGCCCGCGTAGGTGCCGCTGTTGCCGCAGTCGTTGTCGACTCGCCCGCATTGGCTGTTGCTGGAGCACTGGAACGCAATCGTGTTTTCTCGGTTCGTCGTCACGCAGATGCCTGCGTCGCAGCCGAAGTTGGCGGGGCAGTCGGCGCTCGTGGAACATGCGCAATAGCCCGAGCCCCCGCAATTGCCCACGCAGTCGCCGTTGCTTTGACAGGGCAGCGGGTACAGAAAGCCCGGATAACGATTGTCTGCGTCGTGAAAACAGCGCCCGGGCGTCACGCCGTCGATCTGAGGCTGGCAGCAATAGTCCGCATTGCTGCAGCCAGCACCGGCGAAACGGATCAGCCCAAAATCGAGCAGGCCCGCCTGAGCGTTGACCACGTTGTACAAGGCGGCCTTGGCTGCCAGCATACGGCTCGGGTTGTTTACCGGGTCGGCGACGGCGAAGCGACCGATGGCGCCGTTGGCGGAGCTACATGCCACATTGGCATCGCAGCGGAACCCGGTCCCTATCAGATTGTCGCATAAGAGGGCGGTGTCGTCGCTGTCGCCGGTCAGGTCGGTCTCGGTATCGAACTCCCAGATCATGGATCCGGACGTGTCGAAGATCACCATGACACGGCCCTTGATGACCTCGGGAGGCAGGATGGAAAGTCCGATCGGCGGTGTCTCGATGTCGAACTGCGCGAGCACTGGGTAGCTGAGCTCATGCTGTTCCAGCGTGAATCGTGCCAACCCCTGCTCTTCCAGCTCCAGAGGCGTGACTTGTTCGTAGCCGTGTGCATCGACGATCGACACTTGACGCACCGTGATACGGAGCTTGCCCTCTTGGTCCACGATGGCCGTCTCGTTCTCCGTGGAGCGCAGCGGTCTGAGCCCGTTTCCGAGGCCGAGGGACCACACGAAGTCCGCTGGAGACCGTTCGTCCTTGAGCACGAGCGTGTAGGAGACGCGGTTGTGATTTCCCGACAGGATCAGGTCGGTGCCCGTGAAGGCGTTTTCGTAAAGAAGTCGGCCGTCTGGCAGCTGGTGGGCGCTGACATCTCGAGCGCGCAGCGCTCTCAAGCTCAGGTTCTGCTCGGGATGGTCGATGGGATGTACGTCGAGCGAATCGGTGAGTCGCGCGCCCGCGCTCACACCGAGCGTCAATGCCGGTGCGCCGGGAGACAGCTGCGGAAGGATGCGTCCGCCGTGCACGCGCAGGCTGACCTCTGGACTCGGCAGGAAGCGTTCGGCGAGCCGGGAGTCGTCGGCCGCGAGCTCGCGAGCCAACACGGGGCCCGCCTTCCAAGCGTCGGTTCGCGAGGTTTCTCGAACGTTCGCGTCTGACGACGTGCTGTCTCGTTCGTCACGCTGACTGGGGTCCACGCCCGCACAGGCTACGGCCACGGCGCCTCCCAAGAGTCCCACACTGATCGCCTGCCTGAGTCTGGGCATCGAGACTGTCCCTTTGGTCATGAATGCTAGGTCGCGGCGCTTGCCGCGAGCCCAGCCGGCCCACGGCGCTTACCCCAGGCAGTAACGGCGAACCCTCTCGGGATCGTAAGGACCCGAGCGCCCGAGCTGCGCTCGTCGTGGCGCCTCGTGTGTCACCCTCGCTCACCCGTGCGAAGGCTGCGTCATTCGAGCTCTTGCGGGTTCAGCATCTTGCCATCGGGGGTCAAGCCCGCTCGCTCGTAACGCTCTGCCTGGGACAACCCCTGGACGGCCGGTGGTCGAGGGGGATTCAAGAGTTCCACGGTCAACACGGTCTTACGGCCGCTCGGAATGATTTCGACGCGGTAGAGCCGCTCGGGGTTTCCGCCCTTGATTCGAGCTTTGGGGAAAACGGTGCGCGACGCGGCCAATTCCACATGACTGGCCTCCACACGCTTTCGGACATAGTTGGACAATTTCTCGGCGCTCAGCTCCCCGCTGGCATGAGCGGATGTAGGGAAACGCGCCTCGAGGTGCATCCCCCGGGGCAGTTTCAGGCCGAACAGATCGCCCTGGCCCTCCGCTAGCTCGCCAGGCGCGAGCCGGTCGGGGGTTTTGGGTTGGACCTCGGCCGAGCTCGCTGGCGCAGCAGACTTCGATCGGTTGCAGCCGATGTTGCCGGCGGCGCACGCAAGAAGCGTCGCCGCCAGCGCGCGCAAGACGCCGCGTTTGAACGACGAACGAGCCTCGACAGTCGTGAGCGTTGCGCTTGCCACAGCTTACCCCATGTGCCTTCGACTATTCGACGATTGCGGCCCAAGAATCGATTCGCGTGATACTCGTGGGCGTCTCGAGATCGATGGCGGTCGTGTTGTCGGCGGCCTGTGCCGAGATGTCGCCTCCGCCCATCTTGCCAGTGTGCATGATGAGCTGGAACTTGCCAGGGTTCAGGCCCTGGGTGCTGGTATGTGTGCCGAAGGAGAGGAATGGATCGTCACCGACCGGCGTTTGCGGCGCGGTGATACAGCTCGGCTGCTGAGCCAGCGTCAATCCGAAAACGATGGTGTCCGGATTGTCTTCGTCCGCTGGCTTCTCCTGAATCATGGTGCCGTCGTTCTGCTTCCAGAGCGGTAAGCCACCGGCGCTCGCATCCTCGGCGTTCGCTCGCTCGAGAAAATGCATGCCCCAGACCGTGCTCGTCCCGCCCGCGCACACGTCGCCTGCTGGCGCGCCCGCGAAGGTCGCGGCGTACAGCTGGCTGCTGAACAGGACCATGGGGCCGGTGACGCGCTTGCCGTTTTCGAACTTCTTGTACCAGTTCACTTTCGAAACGAACTTCTGGGTTCCGTCGTCCGCTTCATCGACAGCCTCGGTGAGGGATACGAGGAAGTTGTCGCTCTCACTGGCGAACAGGGACTCCTGGTCCCCCGTCGAAAACAGGACGACCAGCTGATTGTTTCCGTCGGTCGAAATGATGGGGCGCGTGGCGATGGGCTGCCCGTCCCTCGGTTCATAAGCCAGGTCGCCTGAAGCGGAGGCTTCCGGAAAGGCGTCGTAGAACAAGCTAAATGTCCAGTCGTCGGGGTCGGGCTCCGACAGATCGAGGCGCCATAGAGCGCCTTCCTGGTCGCCGACGAACACCCGGTCGGCGACGGCGCCTACTTCCGCCGGAAAGGCCACAGGCGTACCGGTGATCGGTGAATCGATGGGTGTTTCGCTGATCGCGTCCTCGTCGAGATCGGGCACGTCGTCCGCATCGGGCCGGAACGTCTTGATGATCTCACCGTTGTCGAGGCGCACCACGGTGAGCGAGCGCGATGCCGCTGTCGTGTAGACGGGCAGCTGGCTGCGCGGCGTGTAGTCGGAGTCGACGAAGTCGATGCTGGCTGTGCGGTCGACGGGATCGGCGCCATCGTCGCGCGTGCCCTCGCCTCCGGGCAGAATGGCCACGGCAATTTCTTTCTCCTCGACCCCGTCGTTCATGAACACGGTGGTGATGAGTGGTGTCCCGCCGCCGTCGCCGAACAGCGCGTTGCCGTCCGAATCCGTGGTGAGCTGCCACAAGAAGCGGGGGCCTCCGGAATCGCCGGTGATGACCGGATCGGTCACGTCCAGAGCGAAGTAGCCGCCGCGCGAACCACCAAAGGCCTGCACCAGCACGGTGCGCCAGAGGCCCACTGCGAAACGCGCAGTCTCGCTGGTGCGCTCGAACACGCGAACGTCGTCGGGGCTCGCCACCACGTCCTTGATCACGGGCTCACCGTCCAGCAAGATCTGGTGGGCCCCGGGATACTGGGTTTGCATGCCGGTCAAGACGGCGGGCGGGATGAACGCCCAGAGTTCGTTGTTGGTCAGGGTTCTGACGTTGGCGTCGTCGTCGTCCTCTTTTGCTGGGTCCCCGGAGGCGACCCTGAACGCATGCAAGAAGCCATCATTGGTGGAGGTGTAGAGCACCAGATCACGCGTCGCCCGCGTCAACTTGAAGGCATCGTACGACTCGTCCAGGATCAACGCGTTCGGCCGACCTACCACCTGAGGCGTGGAGCGCAAAATGGGTCCGAGCAGGTTGCACTCCGAGCTCGAGGCGCAGCGATGGTAGTCGTCGCTCGTCGAGTTGACGCCGAGAACCCAATCCATGATGTGCTCGGCGCACTGGCTTTCGGTGTATCCCGTGCAGGACGCATCCGCGGTATTGAGCCGCAGCGCGCGCGCATCGATGGTCGACCCGAAGGAGCTGGCGCTGGCTCGCACATCCGAGTCGCCGGACCAATCCAGGGAGTCGATACCATCCGCGGGCGTCGTTTCGATGTTGGGTCGGATGCTTCGGTTCGAGTAGATCTTGGTATTGTCGTTGCTGTCCGCTTCGGCTTCGACACTGATGATGGTCCGATCTTGCCGGTTCACGGTCAGGTTCTGGGAGAAATCGTCGCCCTTGGTGGCATCCACGTCTTGCGCTTCCGGAAGGCCGTCGCTGCTACACTGGTAGCGCTGTCGTTCGAGTTCGCCACGCCACAAACTGATGCTGTCCGGACGGGTGGCGCTGTAAAATCGGTACGACGTCGCGTTGCTGGTCGAAAAGCTGGATCCGGAAGCCACCGCCGGTTGGGTCAGGCTGACGCGCGGCGCGAACTTCCCGATGATCTCTTTGATGGCCTCCCGGAGGTCGCTTTGATTCCCCGCGAAGTGCGCCTTGTCTTCGCCTTGCGAACCTTCATAGGCGATCATGCTGAGCTCGCAGCAGACCTGCAACGGTTTGTTGCCGCTCAGATCGCCCGCGCATACTCCCGAGTCTCCGTTGGCTCCGAGCAGTACGTCCGTGTCGATGTCGCCGCACTTGCCGGTTTCGGTGCCGTTGTAGGTGACGTCTTCCAGCGCGAACCCGATCACGTGGACAGTCACTCCGGCGTCGAACAGGTCCTTTGCGAGTTCCTGAGTTTCGTCATAGGGGCAGACGCCCTCGGCACCATCGCCCTGGGGTGCCTGGGCGCAGTAGGGGCGCAGGTCGAGGTTGGGCTCTCCGTCGGTGAGCAGGATGATGTGCTGCGTGCGACAATCCCCCGTGACGTACGGGTCGGACTTGGGTCCGAATTTCAGGCTGTTGTCGAGCGGATCCTGACTGCTGTCCTCGGTGAAGAAGTCCAGAGCGTCAGCGAGCAGCCCCGCCACCGGGGTCGCGCCGTAGGGACGCGTCGTGAGCAAGATCTTCTCGATTTCCGCGTTGCGGGTCTTGTGATCGGATAGCTGGGGGTTCGGGTTGCCGAAGGCAACCATGCGCCCTTCCCACGGGGGAGCTGCTGCGTTGCGGGCGCCGACTTCGTACGGGTAGAGTGCGTCGCAGTAGACCGGCTTGCCCTCCGTGTAGTCGTTGACGTAGTAGCTCCAGGCGCCTTCGACACCATCGCTCAAGTTCGGTGCGCTTCCGGAATACCCCGTTTTCGGGCTGATCAGCGAGTCGAATGTCATCAATCCGAAACGGATGCCGGAGCCGTAGGCGTCGATGATTCCGTCGCCGCTTTGCTTGAACGAGTCGCAACTACCGGCGATGGTGCAGGAGGCGTTCAGATTGTCGTAGGCATGGCAGCTGGGTTCGCTCCAGGCGAAAGCATCAGTCGTATTCACCGTCCCCGGGCCCATGGCGCAGGTACCGCTGAGTGGGCGGTGGTATGGGTTTCGGTACTGATAGTCCGGCGGCGCCACCGTGCTGGAGAGCTGGTATTCATCGAGAAAAGTGCTCGACCGCCGGTTGACCGCGGTGCAGCGGTAGTCGTCGATGGTGCCGGTGAGAACCTCGACGAGCTCGATCCAGCGGCTGCGCTCGTTGTCCGCGGGATCCGAACTGGTGGGGTCACACTTGGGAAAGGCGGTTTCCGCGGACTTGTATTCCATCGAGCCCGAGGTATCGACGAGCAGCATGACGTTGGGCTGAGGCACGCTCAGGTCCTGGGCAACGGCCGGGCAGGCGAACAGTGCTGCGGCTGAAAGAGTTGCCAAGCACAGGGTGAGCTTCTTCGTCATTGGGTTACCTCGCGAGCTGTGGCACCGCCGGCAGTACCACATGGGAACGAACTTCCTGGATTCCGCCGGAAGCGGCCGCATCCGTGCAGACGGCGGAGTCTGCGGGCGGTGGATTCACGAAGCCGCGTGATGTGAGCGTGACCTGTAGCGGGACCAGGCTGTTGGAACCGAGATCTGCTCCGCGCACGTTGCCCGTCTGGAAGGCTTCGGTCATCTCGACGACGAAGCGCGCTTCGAGATCGTCGCTATCGCCCGTGGCCGCACCGATGGGGTCGATGAGTCCCCCGGCAGTTCGGCGGAGTCGTGGAACAGCTGGCCCGCCTGAAAGCGCTTGGCGAGCTCTTCGGACTGAAAGGCATAGCAGAAGGGCGTCCCCACGAGGCTCGAGTCCACAGCTTCGGTAGCGATGCAATCGTCGGTCCCGGATTGAGCGACGGACGTGTAGGCGCTGGCAGACTGGGTGCTGAGCTCGTGAGCGGTCAACAGAAGTCCGTAGTCGCTGATGTACTGCGTCTGCAGGCTTTCGCGATTGTACCCGGAAGCCACGTCGACCAACGATGCCGATCGCGCGGCAAAGATGCCTACCGCGGTGAGCAGGGTCACGACCATCACGACAATGAAGACGGCCGCGCCGCGCTGATGTTGACGCTTCGAAGGCACTCGCGGCTTCATTGCCAGCGCGCCTCCAATTGATTGCGGAGCGCGATGTCGGCCTGCAGTGTGCGCACGCGCGCGAAGGGTGCGCTGCCGTTGGCTCCCAGGCCCACGCGGTACAACCCACTGGGAATGCCAGCGGCGTCGGTGTCGATGTTCGCCGGGCGGTCTCCTTCGCGAGAGCGTACGGCGAGCCTGGCATGCACGGTTCGGATCAGGTGTGGTCCGCTGTTCGCCCCGGCCGCAGCCGAACCCGGCGAGGGAGCGCCCGCATATTGCGTCAGGTTGGCATCGTCTACACCTTCCCCCAGGGTGAGCAGCGTGCCGTTGCCACTGCTGGGGTCGAATACGGTCAGGCCGAACTTCAGGTCGACAGCGTACTCGGCGACGAGCTCGGTCGTGCCAGTGATGGGAGTGCCGGCCACATCGAGCTCGGTCCGCACGAGCTCCGAGCGGGTCTCCTCGCCGGAGCCGGCGGGCTCGTTCGCATAAATGGCAGGGTAAGTAGCGTCGAGCCGTCCCAGACTGTAGCGAATGAAGTTCACCACATTGACCGTGGCGCCCACGTTGAGGCCCTGCAGCCCACAGCTCGTGGTGTTGCTCTTCTGGCGCAGCTGGATGGTATTGGTGAGCTGCACAGTGGGCGCCTGCTGTCCACTGTCGGTCGTCGCAACGCCGACCGTACCGATCACCCCATAGTGATGAAAGCCCTTCTTGTCCTGAATGCGGATGACTCGGCCCGGCGCGAACACCGACTGAACCAGCTCCGTCCGGGTCGTGTCGTCCTGGCTCGAGTCGGTGCGATAGCCGAGGCGGGCCATGGCAGCCGAGTTCGGCTGTAGATACACCGTCCACACGTCCGTGGAGGGATCACGCTCGATCTCCGCCGCGGGAAATTCGTCTACAGAAGCGAAGGAGCCCGCGATGATGATCTGGTCGGGGTTCAGACCGTTGTTCTCCCAGAACGTTTTCAGGGTGCTGCCGTCCCCGGCACCTGCTTTCGAGCCGCCGACCAGGAGCTGGATGCCGCCCATGTCCCGGAGCATGCGGGTGGCCACGGTCCAGCCTTCGCCCGCCGTGCGTCCACTGCACACGGAAGGGTCCTTGGTGATGTTGGGCGAGGCCAAAAAACCGGCTCGCGAGATGTCGGCTCGGAGCCTCTGAAACCCGTTCAGAACGCCGATGGTCGCGTTCGAGATGCGGGCTTCTTGCTGATAGAAGCGCGACCCCTGGCTCGCCACCATGAAGACGAATACCGAGATGAACAGCCCTCCCGTGAGGGCCACCATCAACTCGACCAGTGTGAAGCCGCGTGGTCTGGGATGTCTTCGTCGGGAAGCTCGAGTGCCCATGTTCACGTGCTCTGCCTCACCGCGCTCACCTTGTGCACGAAGTGGAAATTGTCGTCCGAGTTCTGGTCGAGCGTCAGCCCCGCGTCGGAGTCGCAGAAAGGAGCATCGCTGCTCGGGTCCCTGCCTTCCCTGGGCCAGAACACCAACACCTCGGTTCGCAGCAGACCGTTGCCGTCGATCGGCGTCCCATTGCTGAGCATGTCCGTGAGTCGCACGTAAACGCAGAAGAACGCCTTGGACGAGTCGCTGGTGTATTCGCCCAGCGGCCCGAAAGTCGGACCGAACCCGTCGATCTCCGGTGCTCGCGCCCAGGTGTTGCCGGCGGTGAGCAACTGCGTATTGGTGCGATCCGAAGCCGTGGCCAGCCATAGCGAGCCGTCCGCGACCAGGCGCTCTTGCCAGCTTTGAGCGATATGAGTCGCAAGCGCGAGTCGTTTGGCGTGCAAGTTGGAGGCGAGCGTCACCTTCTGCATCGCCGCGATCCCGGTGACACCGATGGCAAACACCGTGATCGCCATCAACAGTTCGACGATCGTGTAACCCGCCCGCGTCTGGCGCGTGGAGCGCTTCATGGTGCTTTCTCGGTCACGAATTTGCCCTTCACGCGCGCGGAGCCGCCGGGCACGATCAAAACGTCGCGCCTACCAAGCGCTCCGGTACGGGTCACGCTGGCGATATGGATTCCGGTCATCGGCTTCAGCACAGTGGCTGCGGCGAGCGTGCGGGTATAGGTGGCGCCCATCGGTGTGAAACAGACGTCGAGGAAATCGAGCTCGCCTGTCCCGACTGTGGGCTGCATGGCGATGTCGACGCCGTCGTACACGCTCTGGATGCCTGGGTTGAACTGATCGATGAGCTGCTGCGTGTTGGGCGGGTTGGTGCCCGGCGGGGGGAACGCCTGGCAGCCTCGCCGCGGCATGGGTCCACACGCGCCCCCTGCTCCGGCGATGCCTTCCCAGACCTGGAATCCACCCGCTGGCGCATTCGTGGCGTCTTTCTGGTAGCGGACGAGCACGGAAGAGCCGCGGCCCATCGCTCGCATGCGAGCACCGCGGTACAGGTCGGCGATGGTCTGCGTGGCTTGGTTGGCGCGGCGATCGCGCATCTGTCGGCTCACCGAAGGAATGGCGATGGCCGCGAGGACGCCGATGATCACGACGACGACCACCAACTCGAGCAAGGTGAAGCCTCGGCTTGTCGACCGGTCTGGGCGCGCGGGGGGACCGTGCCTATTGGGGGAAGGGTGAGACATCAAAAGCGCCTATCGACCCACGCAAGCCCCGTGCCCAGCCTTGTGGATGCTGAACTCAGCGTGTTCCAGCCCCGAATCCGAACCCGGAGCGACGCTGGTCAGCAAGTCTTGCGGTACTATGCAAAAAGTATCATCTGCCAATGTCACGAGAAAACTGCGCCACACCTACCTTTCGGCGGAGGTGTCCTGGGGCGTGGAGGTTCCGGTGGCTCCTCGGCATGCTAAGCGCCTGGATGTCCGCCAACCGAGCGCGCCAGCGTGCGGTCGGTACGGCGAACCCCGCTCGGGCGGTGCGTGAGCACCCACCCAATGACCGGACGACGAGAGCACGAGAGGAGACCGAATTGTTCAGAATCCGCCGACGCCTTGCACCGCTGATGCTCACCTCCCTGAGCCTGCTCTACTCCTGCGACAAGAAAGACGACCTGAAGGAGCAGGGGGCGGTGCCACCCCCCATCGAGAGCTCGAAACCGGGTGCTTGTGCGCAGGGTGGTGGCGACGTCAAAGACAAGGTTACCGCCAAGTTTTTCCCGCGTCAGGCAGGCAGCTACTGCGTCGACCCGAATGGAGAGACGCGCAGCTACGGCAAGGACGCGTCCGGTACGTTGGAAACCGTGTGCACGGAACAGTTCGACGGAGAATGTGAGGTTTACAAGAGCTACGGCCTCGATAGGGTCGTGACGCTCCGCTACATCGATGGCAAGGGCTCCTCGGGTTCGGTGAGCGTGAATCTTTCACGCTTCGAATCGCCAGAGGGGGCATACGGATTCTTCACCAAGCGGGTCGTGGCGGATTCCGATCCACTGGACAATGCTCCGAAGCCACTGAACGCTGGCGCGGCAGGTGCGCTTGGAACGGGGGTTTCCTACGTCTGGCGTGGTAACTATGTGGCGGAGCTGAGCTACGTCAACGAGCTCGAGTCGCCGGATCAACTTGCCAAGTCGAGTGCGGAGATCCTGCCGCCTATTGCCAGGGCGCTGGGCGCGGCGCTGCCGGGCAAAGAGGCCATGTTGCCCGCGGTGGCGGCGCTTCCCAGCGCGGACCAAATCGACCTCGGTGTCAGTTACGAGTTTGGTGATGTCTTGCATATCGCAGGCACCGGGCCCGGGGCCGTCGGGTTCTACAAGTCGGGGCCCAAGCGCTATCGGGTGTTTTCACTGGTGCGCCCCGACGAGGCCGGAGCCAAGGATGTCGTCAAGACTCTGCGCAAGGTGCAAGGTGCAAAAGGCATCAAGAATCTCGGCTTCGACGCTCTGACATTCGAGCAGCGGGTGGGAGAGGACGGCCCTAAAGTAGCTTGGGTAGTAGGCCGAAGGGAAAACCGGGTGTTCGGCGTGGGCGACGAAGAGTTCGTGGCGACGGGAGGCCAGGACAGTAAGGACAAGCTCTTGAGCGCTACGGAGAAGCTCGAAAGGCTCAAGGCACTGATCGATTCCACGGGCGCGGGCGCAGAACAGCGGTAAGCTAAACAGTAGCTCCCCGTGGATTTCGAATTACCAGAGTCACACCAGGTTTTGCGTGCCACGGTGCGCGAGTTTTGCGAGCGCGAGGTCAAACCCTTCGCCAAGGGCTGGGATGCCGAGGAGCGCTTTCCTCACGAGGTAGTGCCCAAGCTTGCGAGCCTCGGTCTTCTGGGCATCCGCATTCCCGAAGAATACGGGGGGGCGGGGATGGACATGCTCGCCTACGCCATCGCCATCGAAGAATGTGCGCGCGTGGATGGGTCGCTGGCTTTGACAGTAGCGAGTCACAATGGGCTCGGCACGGGACATATTCTTGCTCACGGGACCAGCGAGCAGAAGAAGAAGTACCTAACGAATGCTGCGAGTGGCCAGTGGCTGGCAGCCTGGGCGCTCACGGAGCCAGGGTCGGGCTCCGACGCGGCGGCGCTCAAAACGAGCGCTCGGCGGGAAGGGAACGACTGGATCATCAACGGTACGAAGATGTTCATTACGCAGGGCTCGGTGGGCGGCTTCTGCGTCGTGTTGGCTCGCACCAACTTCGAAGTGACGCCCCAGCGGGGGATCACGGCTTTCATCGTCGAAACCGACACCCCCGGCTACTCGGCAAGCAAGAAGCTCGAGAAGTACGGGTGTCGTTCGAGCGATACCGTGGAGGTGACACTGAACGACGTACGTGTCAGCGACGCCCAGCGGTTGGGCGAGGTGGACGCGGGGTTTCGCGACACGATGCTGATTCTCGATGGCGGTCGCATTTCGATTGCGGCGATGGCGCTGGGTCTCGGGCGCGGCGCTTTGGCCATGGCGCTCGCTTACGCGAAGGAACGTATGGCGTTCGGTCAGTCGATTGCCGACTTCCAGGCCGTGCGCTGGATGCTCGCCGATGCCAAGACGCACCTGGATGCTGCGGAGCTCTTGACCCACCGCGCCGCCTGGAAGGCGGACCGCGGGCAGCGGGTCACCGAGGAAGCATCGGTGGCCAAGCTCTTCGCCAGCGAAGCGGCCACCAAGGTATGCAACGACTGCCTACAGATTCATGGCGGCTACGGCTACATGCGTGACTTCGACATCGAACGTCATCTGCGCGACGTGAAGCTTTGCGAGATTGGCGAGGGTACGAGTCAGGTGCAACGCCTGGTCATCTCGAAACACCTCCTGCGCGACTGACTCCGAGCCCTTACCGGCGATGGGCTACTTCGTTCGTTGGATGACGTGAAACCCGAATTGGGATTCCACCACGTCCGAAATCTCACCGGGTTGGAGCTTGAAGGCGGCTTCCGAAAACTCGGCAACCATATCCTGTCGGCCGAATTCTCCCAGATCCCCACCACGTGCGGCAGACCCCATGTCATCCGAATACTCTTCGACGAGCTTGTCGAACGGCTCGCCAGCGCGCGCGCGGCTCAACGCCTCTTCCGCCCGAGCGAACGCCTCTTCACGCGAGCGGACCACATTGGGTGCCGCGCGGAGCGCACCTCGGTACGACACGAGGATATGGCGGGCGGAGATGCGCTCCGTAGATTTCGGAGCGTCAGGTGTCGTGCTGGTGTCCGTCTCGCTGCCGGTTTCAGACGACTCCGACACGGGCTTGGGGGCGGGTGGCACCTCGAGTGGCGCGCCCACCCCACCATGGGTGGACACGACGCAACCCGAGAAGGTCAGGGGGGCCAGGATCAGGGCGACTAGGCAGCCAGGTATGCTCCGCAAGGTTCGTCTTCTTACTTCGTGCGTTTGATGACGTGAAATCCGAAGCGAGTCTCGACTACGTCCGAGATCTCTCCGACTTTGAGTTTGAAGGCTGCGTCGCTGAATGGTTTTACCATCCTGCGACGCGTGAACGATCCGAGCTGCCCGCCCCGCGTCGCGGCGCCCGGCTCATCCGAATATTCGGCCACGATCTTCGCAAAGTCCGCTCCAGGCTTGAGGGCTTTGGCGCGCGCCTCTTCGGCTCGCTTTTTGGCCTCTTCCTTGGTGCGCGTGATGTCGGCACTGGCCCGCAGGGCGCCTTTGTAGGCGACGAGCAAATGGCTGGCGGAGATAGCTTCTTCCTTTTCGGCCGCCGGGGCACGGTTGGGCGGCGGCTCGGCAGCTTCGGGTTTGGCGGATTCGGTGGTCGGAGTGACGTCCGCGGCCGTGAGCTGCTTTTTCGATTGATTGGGGGTTAGCCAGCCAAAGCCCCCCGCGAGTCCGAGTAGGATCAAAGCAGCGAGCACCGCCCAGGGAGCCCAATCGGGGAGCCAATCATCCTCGGTGTCCTCCTCGTCGTCCTCGTCGTCCTCGTCGTCCTCGTCGTCCTCGTACTCCTCGTCGTCCTCGTACTCGGTGTCCTCGTCCTCGTCCTCGTCTGCCTCCTCGGTGTCCTCGTCGTCCTCCTCCTCCTCGTCGTCCACGGGGCGATCGTCTTCGTCTTCGTCTTCGTCTTCGTCTTCGTCTTCGTCCACAGGGCGATCGTCGTCCTCGTCGTCCTCCTCCTCGTCCTCGTCCGCATCTTCCCATCCTTCGTCTTCGAAGAGGGAGTCTTGCCGATCGCGTGAGCCCTCGGCATCGGCTGCCTGGGACCCGGATTCCTCATCGTCCCGTTCGTCATCCCCCGGTTTGGCGCTGTCGGATACGGGCTTGTTCTTCTTGTCGTCTGCCATGTTGATCACTTCCGTATTAGTTCGAGATCTTCGCCCAACAATTGCTGACGATCGGGTCGGGGCGATCCGCTGCGTATGCCGTGAGGGCATAGGTTTGAGGTTCGATCCTGTAGCCCAGCGTGCGAATGCTCTCTCCGGGCCAGACTGGCTTCTTGAACTGAGCGCTGATCGCCAAAAGTCGGCGCTCATCCCCGTCCAGAGTGCTCTGCACCACCGCGCGAGCGAGAAATCCAAGGGTGCACAATCCATGGAGGATGGGCCCTTGTTCGAAGCCTGCCGTGCGTGCCACATCCGGATCCACGTGTAGTGGATTCAAATCGCCCGAAAGGCGGTACAGGAGCGCCTGCTCGGGCGACGTCGATTCGGTCTGTTCGAAATCAGCAGGGCCCGCCTTGGGAAGTGTGACGCTCTCCGTCTTGGGAGGACGTGGCCCACCGAAGCCGCCTTCGCCGAGCGCCAGCAGGGACCATTCCATTTCGCAAATGGGTTGCCCGTCTTGGGTGGTATGGGTTTCGAACACGATTTTCGCCATGCGTTTGAGGTCGTAGACGCCGCGCAAGGTGCCCGTGGTGGTGAACACGCCATTGGGAGCTGCCTGTCCGAGCACCCGGATGGTCTGGCCGAAATGTACGACCGAGCTCAACGGAGCGCGGACCCTCTCGAGCATTCGCGTCATCGTAGGGTAAGCGCTGATGATCGGAAACGTCGGGAAGACCCGCGGTCCTCGCTGCTCGTACACCCAGTGGAGGTCTCGACGCCGTGCGCCAATTCCGAGCGCGTAGAGGACGACGGCCTTCCAGTCGTACTCGAATTCGTGCGGCTCGGTCTTGAATCCAACAGCGGAAAGGTCGAGGCTCATCTCAGGATTCCGGAGGCGGTCGAAGCGTTAGCGCGCTCCCGGTAGTGGCGTCAATTGCCCCCCTCAGAAAACACGAAGATTTCTCTGTTTATGGCCCCCGACGACTTCGCCCGCCTGCTTACCGAGGCTCTTGGCATCCCGACGACCCAGTGGGAGTTGTGGGCCCGTGCCTGGGCAAGGGCCACACCCGTGGTGGTGATCGTCCCAGCGTTCGGACTGCGGGCCGTGCTTGCGCCAATCCGAATTGCTCTGGCGTTGAGCTTGGCGCTCGTCATTGCTCCTGGGCTCGACGCTGCGGTCCCAGAGGGACCTTGGCCCGCTGTTCTGGCCGCGGAGTTCTTGTGCGGTCTTCCGGTTGCGCTCACGGCGGCCGTGGCACTTTGGGTCGCCACGATGTCTGGAGGTCTCGTGGACAATCTGCGTGGAGGCCGGGAAACTGTGCAACTGCCCAATGTCGAGATGAATAGCACCCCGATTGGCGCTTTGCTCTCCATGCTGGTGGCCATCGCCTTCTTGCAGGGGGGCGGCGCCACGCACGTTGCTGCGGCGCTGGCGTCGGCTGACGCTCCGACCCTGGGCGCTGCCGCAAACCTCGCTCGACTATTGGCTGGTGGCATCGAGCTTGCTGTTGCCGTGGCGGCTCCAGTCCTGGCGGTGTCCATCATCGTCGAAGTCGCCAGCGCTCTGA
Source organism: uncultured delta proteobacterium (assembly GCA_963809955.1). Taxonomy (GTDB): domain Bacteria; phylum Myxococcota_A; class Polyangia; order Polyangiales; family Polyangiaceae; genus JAICQQ01. Next base: position 432,836 of record CAWELQ010000016.1, on the reverse strand, counting down.
TTGCTCGCGCCGCCAGTCCGGCCTTCATTCAGCCCATGCTGGCTCCACTCCGAAGCCTGGCTCTGCTGGGCGTCGTGGCCGTGCTGCTCGACCGAATCGCAGAGTTCATCGTGCTTCACAGTCGGCCCTGGTGAATGGGCGAAGCGACGCCGGCGCGTAGAACCAATCAGCCAGATTCGGCTACAACGTCGAACGATAGGCGATGCTGAACCCCAGTGAGATGATCGAATTGCGGCCGGTCAGCGTGGCTCGGGTGGCACCCTGGGCAGTGTCGTTTTCGCTATCGAAAGGGCCCCGCTTCGCCTGATCCGGCAAGAACCAGTTGCCGGCGCGCAGAGCAGCACCGACGGACCAGCTGGGGGCTAATGCATACGCTGCGCCGATGCCGAGGCTCACTGTATAACCCTCGGTCTGGATGGTGACGCCCGGCGTACCGACGGTGGCATACTCCTGTTTGGTTTCCGTGACGTAGGTGTCCTTGACCACGGTCAGGCCCGTGGCGATGCCCACCCAGGCCTCGAAACTCTCGCCGACGTAGGCGTAGTAGCGACCCATCGTCTCGAACATGAAGTAACGGCGCTGATGGGAGCGATCGATCCCCGGGGGATCGACCGGGGGGCTGTCCCGCGTCGGCAACAGGCCCAGCGTGATGCCTGCTCCAACGGCAAAGTCGACATTCAGGCGGAAGAACTGCCATGCATCCAATTGCGGGGTGGTGTCTCCGCGCGCACAGCTGTCGGGTTCGAGACAGACTTGCGCGCCCGGCAAGGTCAACCACCCCGCGCCGAACTCGACCATGCCGGCGGGACGATTCAAGGCTGCGAAGCCTCGCTTTCCACTGCGCCCCCTCAGATCCCCTTCGAGCAGGTCCAAATCGCCGTCGGATTCGGCATCCGTGCTTGCGGCTGCGCGAGCGCTCACGGTTTCCGTCTGCGCGTGCCCTGGTGATGGATGCAGGAGCAGCACAGCCCCGAGGCCGAGAGCGACAAACAGGATGTTCGTCGCGACCAATCGACGAATGAGAGCACCGATCGAACAGCAGACACCAGGCAGCCACCGCCGAAAACGGAGCCTCGCCAAGACACGGGCCCGTTTTTGGCGATGCCGGTGGAGTTGGCAAGCTGTTCGGTGCCCGAGACCGATTGGGTATCCGCGCGCGCGGGCGCTCCCCGCAACAGCCCCCCGTGCGCAACCCAGGCCATGCGATGCTTGGAGCGAAGTGCGGAGACACGACAGGGCCACGACTCGAATGGTACACGGTTTGAGCAGCTTGGCTCGAAATGCAGCTGTGGAAAGCCTCCACGGAGGAGGATGTTCCTTCCCTGGTCACTGGGCCGGCGGGGGTACCAGAGCTCGTAGGGCAGTGGCGAAGGCCTGGGCGTCCTGACAGCGCCGACTCGGGTGCTTCTCGAGGTTCGCGCCGATCAGATCGACCAGCTCCTTCGGCACGGGGGGGCAATTGGGAAGCTGGTCGACGCGCGGGGGCGTCTCGCTCGTGTGGCGAACCAGCACGCGAATCGGACTGGTCCCCTCGAAGGGCGGCCGACCCGAGAGGCACTCGAACAGCACCGTGGCGATCGAATACACGTCGCTGGCGCTGGTTACCGGCTCCCCGAGCGCGGCTTCGGGAGAGATGTACGCGGGGGTGCCGAGGACGGTCCCCTTCGCGGTTGGGTGAGAGGCGTCTGCGCGCAGGCTCTTGGCAATACCAAAGTCGAGCACCTTGACGAAATCGGTGGGGTACGAGTCATCCTGCAGCAACAAGATATTTGCGGGCTTGATGTCGCGATGTACGATCCCGTGTGCATGGGCCTCGCCCACTGCGCAGCATACTTGATGGCAGAGGTTCACAGCCCGGGTCACCGACAGCGGGCCTTCGCGCGCGAGGACCGACCTCAGCGACGGCCCGGCGAGATACTCCATCGCTAGCGCGGGCACGCCCTGACCGGGTTCGGAGGAGTCGGCGATCATGCCGTGCTCGTGGATTCGTATGATGTTCGGATGCGTGAGCTGTTGCGCGAGCCGCGCCTCGCGATTGAACCGACTCACGAGCAGCGCCTCCCCGGCAAGGCGCCGGTGGAGCACTTTCACCGCCGCAGCGGCCGAGCACCCGACGTGAAGAGCCCGATAGACCCGCCCCATGGCGCCGTAGCCCACGAGAGCCATGAGCCGGTAGTGCCCCAGTGCAGTCCGTCCAACGTAGGGATCCTCGCGCAAGGCCTCGCCCGCTTTACCGAGGGGAGCCCCGTCGTGTGGGCAATGGGATTGGCCCAGGTCGAAGCGCTCACCGCAGATAGCGCAAGGCGGATGGAATCCGGGCATCGAGTTGGTCGCTAGCTCGGTCCCCAATGTACGAGCGGCCCGGTGCCCAGACAATGCTTTCGCTCGGCCAGCGAATTGAGTGCGGAACTAACGCGCGCGCCGCTCCCCCGGCGCGGGATCTTCCAGGAGGCCAGCGTCGGCACGGTCGAAGCCGCTGGCGGACTGCCCGGGGGTCGCCCAGCTCGGACGAGCCCACTGGCCCCAGCTCGACTCGGGCTGGTTCGAAGGGCGGAAACAGCGCTACTTTGGGCGGCGATTGCGCCCGAGGGAATTTCCCATGGACCTTCCTGTGCGGGGCACTAGGCTCCCGCCCCGCATGGGCGACGAGCCAGAAAATCACCCAGGAGCAAGCAGCGCCGATCCTCAATCCGGCACGCCGGCCGAGTCCGTAGAGCTCGAGACCGCGGGTGGGGACGATCAGGAGGGGACCGGGGGCTACCGGGTCGAATTGCCCGTCTTCGAGGGCCCCTTAGACTTGCTGCTCCATCTGATCCAACAGCATGAGCTCGACATCCTCGACATCCCGATCGCCTTCATCACGCAGAAGTACGTCGAGTATGTGACGCTGCTCCGAGATCTCAACATCGATGTTGCGAGCGAGTACTTGGTGATGGCCGCCACGCTCACCCACATCAAGTCGAAAATGCTGCTTCCCGCGTCGCCCGAGGACGAGGACGAGGACGAAGATGCGGAAGCCGATCCGCGGGCCGAGTTGGTGCGGAGATTGTTGGAGTACCAAAAATACAAGGAAGCAGCCGCACAGCTCGGCGACCGCTCCATCCTCGGCAGGGACATCTTCTCACGCGGCGCCCCGGCACCTTCTGTGGACGGACCGGCTCCGCTGGCCCCAGTGGGACTGTTCAAGCTCTTGGATGCCTTCCAGGCTGTTCTCAAGCGGGCCAAGCAAGGCGCGGACCACCAGATCGATGTCGACCGGTTCTCTATCTCCGATCGAATCAACGAGCTGTCTGACATCCTGCGAGAACGGCGGCGTGTTCAATTCGAAGAACTATTCTCTGACGACCAGTCGCGGGGTGATCTCATCGTAACCTTCCTCGCGATTCTCGAGATGACACGCGTTCGCCTGATCCGCTTGACGCAACTCGGGCCGCTCGAGCCGATTTCCATCGAGCTGGCCGTCGACGACCTCGAGATGGCCGAAGAAAGCACGCGAGCCCAGGGCGAGGCGGAAGCTGCCGAAGTCCCTGAGGTCGAAGGAGACGACAGCGCAGAGCTCAGCGAGGAGTCGGCGTCGGAGTCAGTTGCCGAGCAGACCGACTCCGCGCCGCTCGAGCCGACCGAGGGGGCCCCCACTGCCGAGGATGACCTCTCGGAGCTCGCTACCCCCGAGCAGCGCGACCGACCCGAAAGAGCGGATCCCGAGCCAACCACGACCCCCGTCGAGGAACCGGAGTCCGAGACAGGGGAGCCTGAACTCGCAGCCGCGGGTGCTCCACCAGGTGAGGACCCCGAACCAGCGGCGGCAGATGCTGCCGAGGAGGCGGAGCTCGAGACGGATGAGACCGAACCCGCGACGGCATCCGGGGCTGGGGTCGAATCCGGCGCAACAGAGTTGGAGGGTGCTCCCCCCAAGGAAGCTGAAAACACCCCGGACGACGAAGCCCGAGGGCGAGATGGAAGTTGAGTGATGGGAAAAGGCAAAGGCAAAGTCACCCGTGCGAAAGGCAAGGCACGCTCCCAGCGGCGCCAGGCCAAGAGCGAAAGCCAGAGCACCGACAAGGCGAACGGAACGAAGAAACGGGCCGTGAAGGCGAACAACGCCAAAGCTGGCCCAAAGTCGAAGAAATCCACGCGAGCCAAAAAGATCGAAGCCGCCCGGGAGACGGGCACCGAAGAGCTGGCGCAGGCGTCAGAGCTGCACGAACAGACGTCATCCAGCGCGGAGGAGCCGGCGGCCGAAACTGTTGAAGACGCTGGCGAGCTCGGAGCCGACGCCGCCGGGGCGTCCCAGGAGTCTGCCACCGAAGAGTCGACCGAGCCGCAAGCCGTCTTGGAGGACGACGAAGAACAGGTGGCCTATGAATCCGAGACCGAGCTGGACGTGAATGCGTCAGGCTCGGACTCCGGACTTCCGGAAGAGGGCAGCGAGGATGACGCGGCCGAGGCCATCGAGGACACGGCTCAATACCTCAAGGGGCTCATGGAGGCGATCCTGTTCGTGTCTGATCGGCCGATCGAGCTGAAGGAATTGGCGCGTGCCATCAAGGTGGACAAGAAGCGTTGTGCCGAACTACTGCAGGAGCTCAACAGCGACTACAAGGCGCGCGGCGTGTATATCGAAGAGGTTGCTGGCGGGTTCGCCTTTCGCACCAACCCTGCCTATTCGAGCTATGTGCGCAAGTACCTGGCGCAGCGCCCCGTTCGCCTGTCGCGAGCACAACTCGAGACCCTGGCGATCATCGCCTACCGACAACCGATCACGAAGCCGGAGGCCGACGATATACGCGGTGTCGATTGCGGCCCTGTGTTGAAGGGGTTGCTCGATCGGGAGTTGATCCGCATTCTGGGAAAGAAAGATGAGGCCGGAAGGCCGATGTTGTACGGAACCTCCCCTCAGTTTCTGGAGCTGTTCAGCCTGGATTCGCTCCGCGATCTGCCCACCCTGAGGGAGTTCACCGAGCTCAGCGACGAGTCGCGCGTCGTGTATGAGAACGAGCTGGGGGAGGACGCGCCCCAAGGTCCTCTGGAGGCGTCGACTTTGGAAGGTGAGAAAACGGCAGACGCGGAGGCCGATGAACCAGCCAAGGCGACGCTCGAATCCGACGAGACTCCGGCGGACGAGGCCGAGCCGCCAACCTCCGGTGGCTCCAACGCCGACGAAACCCCCGAGGCCGACGAAGACGACGAGGCCGACGAAGACGACGAGGACGACGAGGACGACGAAGACGACGAGGACGCGACGAGGCCGACGAGGCCGACGAAGACGACGAGGCCGACGAGGCCGACGAAGACGACGAAGACGACGAAGACGACGAGGACGACGACTAGCGGTGGTTTAGTCCATGGGCGGTTGACTCTTGATCGCGAGGTGCCGGAAGCCGGGGATCACGTGCTCGCCGCGCACCCGAGCGAGTAGCAGGTCCCTGTCGTCGTAGCTGAAGAAGTTGAAGCCCTTGTAGTTTCGGCCGCCGTCTTGCTCGGGCTTGCTGCTCTTATCGAGGCTCTTCCTCCCAACTGTGGGCTCTCCGAAGTCGTTGCCGAGTTTGGCGCTGAAGGTGCCAGTCAGGCGACGGTCGAGGAAGGTCGCGATGTGCTCAGGCTGAACGGTGTGGATCGCGGTGCGACTGGCCGCCTGATAGAGTGGGCTCCCATGGTGCCGGCTCCGCCCGGGTTAAGTGTCTTTGGCGCGCCCGGCCGCGTCCTCCGCTGGATCCGGATACGCTTCGGCAAGATGAGCCACACTGGCGAAGAGCTTGGGATGGGCGAGCAGCTTCCTGACCAATTGCCAAAACAACGGGTCCGCCAGGCCTACCGGGCTGCCGGAACCCACGCGCTTGGCTGGTGACGGCCTGGCTGCCTTGGTCGTTAGCTGGCCCGACTTCTCACGCATAGCGAGCATCTTCGTGACGAAGCGCTTGGTGGGGAAGCGCTCTGCCTTTTCCCAGGCCCACACGTCTTCCACGTCCGCCTTGACCGCGTCGGCCAGCTGGCGTGCAGTCAGCTTGAGGTCTTTGCGCAACTGCTTGATTTCTTCCGGAGACACGTTCGACAAGGTACCACGCAACTGACTGCCGCGAGAGCCCGAACGGGGAAGAGTGCGGACGATGCTCGTTTTCGTGTGGGCCGGCTACGGGATCCTGCTCCTCGTTGGCTGCCAGGACCCTCTCGGACAGCTCTCGACAAATGATTCCGCAGTTCATGTCGGCGTGGAACCATCGGGGTCCCTCGACGCGGCGCCGCGCGTGCTCAGGCTGCGCATCGAGCCGACGCAGAAAGCACAGGGAAGGTTCGGGGTTGATGCCCTAGAATTGTTCGAAGACACCCTGTCGAGCTACTACCTCGCCCGCGTGGCCGGCGGCGAAATGCCAGAGGCGCTGGCTGAGCGCCGAGTACCGATGTTGTCCTGGCGGGTAGAGCCTGGGTTGCTGTTCGCCCAGCCGAGTTCGGTGCTCGACCCGTCGCGTGGCTACACCCTCGTCGCCATGGGCTATGGACCGCTCGCCGAGCTCACGACATCACAGGACGACTTCTTGCTCCTGGGCCGTGTGTTTCCGGAACCAGACAGGGTAGGTGGTGGCTTCGGTGGTCTGTACTGCTCCGACACGCCGCTCTTGCTCGAACCCACGCACATCGAGCTTGCGCCCGACCAGGTCTCGGCGCTTCTCAGGCCGAGCGACAGAGTCCCCGAGCGCTGTGCCGTTCTGGAAGTCGCCGAACCCGCGCCAGTGAGGGTTCTCGGGCCGCGCGTCGGCACGGTATCGCTCGACCCCGCACCCCTGGTCGCCCTCGACGAAAGCTACGGATGGATGCCCGTTGATTGTGGCGATTCTTGTGTGGCCTTGGCTGCGGGGTGTCTGTGCCCTTCCGATGACCGGGCGATGCTCTTGACCCCCCGTGCACCCGCCTTCTGGCAGCTCGAACTGGGAGGCGTCCATTTCGAGGCAGAGAGCAGCGGCGGGTCGGCAGTGGTCGTGCCCGGGCTCGTGCCGCAAACAGAGTATTCACTCGCGGGCAACGTTTACGACCTACCCGGCAGGGAAACCCGTGTGGCGCTGTCGTTTCGCACCCTCGAGCCGCAGGTTCACCTCGCCGTCAATGAGGTGTACGCCAACGCCAACGGCCCCGAGCCTGCCCAGGAATGGGTGGAACTGGTCAATTCGGGCACTCTCCCGGTATCCCTCGAGGGATACCGGCTGGAGGACGTAGGGGGGCAGACCGATCTACCGTCGGTGACGCTGAGTCCAGGAGCCTATGCCGTCGTCGTCAACGCGGACTATCGCCCCGACGCCGAACTCGACCCCGTCGTCGACCCGAGCGCCACGTTGATAAAAGTCGACCGATTGGGAAAGAACGGGCTCTCCAATTCCGGCGAACTGATTCGATTGCGGGCGCCAGGCGGCGAGCTGGTCTCGTCATTTCCTGCCTTGCCGGCGTCGAAGCCCGGAGTCAGCATGGCGCGACGTGATCCGTGGTCCTTGGACGATGACGACCGTGCCTTCGGTTCTCACGCCACCCCAGGTGCGTCGCCAGGTGCGCCCAACGAGCTGGAGGCCAAGTAGTTCGAGGCGTCGCGGCGCAGTAGGACTTAACCATTCGTGAGCCCTAAGGGCCCGCCGAACCCGCGATGGTCATCGACGCGGTTCGAAACGACGGAGAGGCGATCGATGTCTTCAGGTCGAGATCGTCTCCCACCGCATCGATGTTTTTCAACATCTGGTCTAGAGTCGCTGAGATCGTCACCTCACTTACCGGAAAGGCGAGCTTGCCATCTTCGATCCAGAAGCCTGAAGCCCCGCGGGAAAAGTCGCCGGTGATGGGATTGAAGCCAAAGCCCATCATTTCCGTCACGTACAGCCCGCGTTCCACCGAAGCGATCAGCTCTTCTCTAGGTGTCGTGCCGGCTCGAAGGATGAAATTCGTTGTCGAAGGCCCTATCGAGCCCCCGGATCGGGCGGCGCTCGCCGTGGACTCTCGACCGAGCTTTCGCGCGCTGTAGCAGTCGAGCAGGAAGGTTTTGAGCACCCCGCGCTCGACCACCGAGTTGCGACGCGAGGGAAGACCTTCGCCATCGAACGGTCGGGAGCCGGGGCCGCGCGCGATGAGTGGGTCATCGACGATGGTCACCAGGTCGCTGGCGACTGAGCTGCCTTCGTGCTCGAGCAGATACGTCGACTTGCGCCACACGGCGCTGCCCAAGATGCACCCGGCCAGCGTCCCGATGATGGACCTGGCGATGTCTGCCTCGAAGATCACTGGGGCCACGACGGTGGGGACGCGTCGAGAGCCCAGCTTCGCGAGTGTACGCCGCGCCGCCTCTTGCCCCACCGCCGTGGGGGCCTCCAGGTCTTCGAAATGCCGCCTGGCTGCCCAATAGAAACCGCGTCGGCGTTTACCTCCGACATCTTCCGCGACCGGCGAGACGCTGAGCGATGCATAGCTGCCTCGGGTCACGCCGCTGAAGCCACCTGACAGTACCAGGGCGCGTGTCGAGCTGGTGCGGGCAAAGGAGGCACCCTCACTGAGTGTGAGCCTGGAGTCGTAGTCGAGGGCGGCGGCTTCGGCGGTTTTGGCCAGTTCGAGGGCCTGGTCCGCATGGATGTCGGCGATCTTCGGATCGAACAGGTCCAGATCTGGGTAGGGAGCTTTCGCGAGCAGTGCCGGGTCTGCCGGGCCCGCCTGGGGATCCACCTCACTGAGCTCGGCGAGCTCGACGGCATCACGCACACAGCGCTCGATACCTGCCGGGCTCAGGTCACTCGTTGCCGTCAAGGCCACATGGCCATCGCGGATGACACGCAAGGAGACGCTCTTGTGCCCCGCTTCTTCGACCAGTTCGGGTTCGCCCAGACGCACGCGCGTGCTCAGCTCCCACCCGGAGCGCGCACTCGCTTCCGCAACGGTCGCTCCCGCCGCTAGGGCCCGCTCCACGATCTGCCCCGCCAGTGCCGTCAGCTCGGCTGAATCATCACTCATGGCAAGGTTCGTAATGGCTAGAGGGGCGAAATGCAAATCTCGAATGCGCTGGCAAAGTGTCGGCTTCGCCCGCAGCACCGAGCGCGTGGTCTGGGAGCCTCGCTCCTCAGAGCGCTATTCCTCGGTGGCGACTCTCTTGAGGTTGTGCGCGGTCCAAGCCGTGGCGCCGCTCAGCACGAGCAACATCCACAAGAGGGCATAGCCGAGCGTGCTCCCCGCGAGCGGTCGTGTTCCGAAGTCACCATGGTATTGGGCGTAGCTGGCGTAGACACCCAACCTGCGGATGGTGACGGCGATGAACAACAGACTGACTGTTGCGGGGACTGCTGCCATTCTCACGATGAGGTGCTTCTGCTGCGGTCCGGAGTAGCGGGTGCCTAGCACGAAGCCGCTGGGGACGCTGGCAACGTTGATGAGTACCAGGGCAAGATCGAGAGTGCTGGGCAAGCGTTCGCTGTCGACGAGATAAGCGTAGGACCAGTCGGGAGCGAAGGCCAGGAAGTAGGAGCAGACGGGGGCATAGACGAGCAGGCTGAATAGGATCACGACCAGAAGCGCTCGGCTGGACAGGGCGATGCTCGAACGCGTGTTGGGGGAACACGCGGCCAGGGCGAAGAATAGACCCAAGGCCAGACCTACCAGGGGGGCGATCGGTGCGAGCATGCTCCTAGCCAAGCACAGCATTGTCCCTGCGAAAAGGCGAGAGCTTGCGGTTGCCTTGCCGCCGGCTCTGTGCGTGCCCAACAGTGACCGCAAGGAGGCGATTGCAAGGCCGAGGCCTTTTCACTAGGTAGTGGACTTATGGACCCAGCGCGAGTCAGGGCGCTTCTCGAACAGATTCAGAACGGCGAGGTCGACGTCGAGGAGGGACTGCGTGGTCTGCTCAAGCTACCCTTCTCCGATATCGGTTACGCCGTGGTGGACCACCATCGCGCGCTCAGAATGGGCGTGCCCGAGGTCGTGCTTGGTCTGGAGAAGACAGCCTCGCAGATCGTCGGCATCGTTCATGAGCTGATTCGTGCCCGCCAGAACGTTCTGGTGACGCGGGTCGACGCTGGCAAGGCGCAGGAGATCTTGGATGCGGATCTCGACCTCGACTACAACGAGCGGGCGCGCACTCTGACATGCGAAGTACACCCGATCGCACCGCTGGTCTCGGAGCCAGTCGCCATCGTGACAGCCGGCACGAGTGACATTCCCGTGGCGGCGGAAGCGTCGGAGACGCTGAGGATGTGTGGCATCCCGAGCCGGAACATCTTCGATGTTGGCGTCGCGGGGCTGCACCGTCTGCTGGCTCGTGTGGGGGAGTTGCAAGACGCGCCGGCGGTTATCGTGGTGGCCGGGATGGAAGGCGCGTTGCCGAGCGTGGTAGGTGGCATCGTCGGAAGTCCCGTTGTCGCAGTTCCGACGTCGGTGGGGTACGGAGCGTCACTGGGAGGGCTCACCGCGTTGATGGGGATGCTGAGTAGCTGTGCGTCGGGGGTTACCGTGGTCAACATCGACAACGGGTTTGGTGCTGCCATGGCGGTGCTGCGCCTCGTACGCACTCGACGGCGAGGGGAGCGCGATGGCTGAGCGGAAGAAGTCGCATCCCCACCACGGGCACGCTCATGAGGAGTCGACCCGGCAGGCGCACGGACACGCCCACGGTGGCGGTGAACCGTCGACGAACCAGCAATCGCCGCTCGAACCCGGCGCTGCCCGGGACAAGTGGATCTTCTTCGACGCTCCGAGTGGCTTGGCAGGCGACATGACCATAGCGGCCCTGGTGGACTTGGGCGTGCCTTGGCAAGTCGTCGAGGGCGTGGTGGCCGCGCTCCCCATCGAGGGCATCGTCGTAGAGCAGAGCGCGGTGATGCGGGGCGCCGTCGGGGCCACGTACGTGCGAGTATCGTTTCCTCCCGAGCAGCCCCAGCGCAGCTATGCGGAGATCCGTAAGTTGCTCGAGAAGCTCGCACTCGGGTCGAGGGTGGTCGAGTCGTCCCTGCGCATTTTCCATTGCTTGGCTCTCGCTGAAGCGGAAGTGCACAGAATCCCAGTCGATGAGGTGAGGTTCCACGAAGTCGGAGCGGTGGACGCCATCGTGGACATCGTTGCCACTGCTGCTTGCCTCGCCTATCTAGAGGGGACCGTGTGGTGTTCGCCGCTGCCGATTGGTGGCGGAAGCGTGATGTGTCAGCACGGTCTGTTGCCGCTGCCCGCGCCAGCGACTGTCAACTGCCTGAAGGGCGCGCCCACCTACGACGCAGGAGTCAATGGCGAGTTGGTGACCCCGACCGGAGCGGCGATCGTGGCGACAGTAGCCGAGGGGTTCGTGCGCTGGCCGAGCTTCGTCCTGGAGCGTGTTGGATGGGGAGCGGGCACGCGGCCGAGCTTCGGTGACCGGCCTAATGCGCTGCGGGTGGTTCTTGGTACGCCCAGCGAGAGGCAGGACGCTACCACGACGCACACCATCGTAGAGGCCAGCGTGGACGACATGACCGGGGAGCTCGCCGCGCACGCACTGTCCGAGTTGATGGCTCAGGGTGCCCTCGACGCCTGGGCGACCCCGGTGATAATGAAGAAAGGGCGTCCCGGGCTGGTGCTCTCGGCGCTGGCGCGTTCGTCTGCGGCGGGCCACCTCGCCGACGTCTTGCTTCGCGAAACGAGCACCATTGGTGTGCGGTTCACGGAAGTATCTCGCCACGAGCTTCCGCGGCGCATGGTCTCCGTCGACACGGAGTATGGCGCCATACCCGTCAAGATCAGTGGCCAAGGTGTGCTCGCCGAGGTGAAGCCAGAATTTTCCGTATGCGCCGAGGTTGCGCGCAGCCACGCCGTTTCGGTGCGCGTCGTCTTGGAGGCCGCCTACGCTGCCGCGCGCAGCATGAAGCGATGATTCGGCCAAGCAGGCCGTGGGTTTCAGCACAGTAGGTAGGACGCCCACTGGAACGAGCAGGACGGAAGGCGAGGCTGCTAGCTCTAAGTTCGAGAGGGATGGCCTGACCGTGAGGTGGTCAGCCCTCTAGTTGGGGCGCTCGAGGCTGAAGCCGGATGCTTCCCAGCCGAGCACGCCCCCCTCGATGAAGGCGACTGGCGTGCCTTGACCGTTCATCTTCTCGGCGAATTCTTTGGTCTTGTCTCCAGCTCGGCAGTACACGACCGGCATCCCCGGAAGCATGTGCAGCTCGGCCAAGCGCGTTTCGATCTCGTCGAGTGGAATATTCACGGCGCCCGGCAGGTGGGCCCGCTGATACACGGGCGCCTCTCGAGTGTCCACTAGACTGATTCGTCCTTGCTTGAGCAGCTGGACCGCTTCTTCCGGCTTGAGCGCTCCGGCCGCTCTGGGCAGTACTGGTTCGAGCAGCTGACGAAGCTCTTGGCGCCGCATGGCGCCCACGCGCCCACCCACGGGGCGCCCTTGGTGGAAGACCACGAACGCTGGCACTGATTGGATCCCCATTTCGCGCGCGATGAGTGGCGACTTGTCGATATCGATAGTCACGACCTTCGCTCGACCCTCCAGCTCGCGCGCGACCGCTTCGAGCTCGGGGGCGACTGTTTTGCAAGGGCCGCACCATTCCGCGCCGAACTCGACCAGCACGGGGAGCTCGCTGCGCAAGATTTCGTTCTCGAAGGTCTGTTCGGTGACTGTCGTGAGTGCCATCGTTCGACGATCTAATCCGTTGACGGCTGGCTGCAAGATGCGTTCGTGCGCTCAGCGGCTCTCCTCGATAATCCGGGCAATTAGGCGTTCGGCTGCGCCATGCAGTGCCAGAGTCGAGGCCAACAGCCCGACGAACACGGCTACACCGGCCGGCCCGGCCTGGAGCACCAGGTAGGCCCCGCAACTGGGCGTGGTGTCGAGCCCCAGGTACGCCATTGCGGCTTCGACGCTCACCACCGCGGGCGCGGCCAGAACCGCGCCGACGGTCAACGATGGCGCGACGAACGGGAAGACGTGTCGCCAGTGCGTGCGAGACCCGCTCAAACCGAGCGCGCGGCACGCGACCACGAAATGCTCCGCACCGACGCGCAGAGTTTCGTTTCGGCATAGGCAGGCGAGGCGAAGCCCGTGCGTGTAGCCCAGCACCAACACTGTAACGACAGGGGTTGACCAGAGCTGCGAAAGCAAGGGGATAGCCACGAACAATGGCAGCGCGCCGCTGAGCTCGATGAGGCGATGAAGCGCCGCGTCGATGACGCCAGCGCGGCGACCGGCCAGCGTTCCCAATCCGACTCCGATGGCCAGCGCGAGCAGCACGACTCCCAGCATCGAAATGCAGGTATGGGCCAGAGCTTCGGGTAGAGGCAGGGTGGATGTCATCCCCGGGACCTTTCCAGCATCGCCAAGGTGAGAGCCATGGACCGCCCGTAACCGGTTTTCGAGCGGAGTCCATCGGCCAGGATCTGCAACAACGACGCGCTGCCGGCTCCCAGCAAGGCCACTACCATCAGCCAGGCCACGTCACCCGTGCGCACCGCTGTAACCGTCAAGTTGCAAAGCCCGCCGAGTGCAAAGGCTCGTTCCAGGATCGCCGCCGCCAGAACCAACGACGGCAAGCACGTCCCCAGCAATGCCAGGCTGGTGGCCGCCGAAGCGCGCAGGACCGAGAGAGCCTGACGAGTGCCGCCTGGCCTCCGCGGCCACCACGGGGCGGCCCGTCTGGTCTGGGTCGCCACACGTTGGTAAAGGTACGCGATGCCTGCGCCGAATCCGGCCATCGCGAGACACGCGAGGGGCAGCCCTCCCGGGGGCCCGGTTTCGAGCATTACGAGTAGCGGGGTGTAGACCAGTAGCAGGGCGCCGAGGCTCGCAGCGAGAGCGAGCGCCTGCCTGCGACGGAGCACGAAGGCCGCGCCGATGATGGCACCCGTCAGGGTGCCGCCGAATGCGCCGGACCCCAACAGGCTCAGGGTAGGCCCAAAGCCCTCCGAGAGGGCGGAGATGACCGTGCGCCCGTCGTTCATCGAGCCGAGCCCCATCGGCAATCCGCGCAGCCAGCGGCCATAGCGAGTCTGGATGATGCTGGCCGTCGCTTTGGCCAGACCATCGAGCGACACGTACTCGTCGCCGTGGTCGAGCCACCACATGCGCCACGTGCGCACCAGGCGCCGAGCTTCATCGACATTCGCGTGCCACGGCAAGCGCCAGGAAAGCTCCGTGACGTGGCTGAGCAGGTCCGTCAAGCGTCTGACGCGAGCCACGTCCTCGCGCGTGTGCACGCTACCGAGCGCCTTCACGAGTTCGGGAAGGGCGTAGGTGTCGAGCTCTATGACGTCGTCGCGGCGAAGAGAAAGACTGCGTTCCGTGAGCCGCTTCACCAGTCTGCGCACGACGACGGGCCGGAAGTCGAATTCGCGGTCTTGCCAGAATCGACTCCAGAAAATACTGGCCGAGATCGGGTCGTGGAAATCTTCCTCGGTCCCCACTCCCATGCGTCGGGCGACGGGAAGCAACGCAGCGGAGACCCGGGCGCGCTCGGTCGGGCTCAGCTCGTCCAGGCGAGGCAATACATGAGGGAGTGCTGCCCCGCCGAGTCGAGCCAGATGGCTGGCTGCCTCCGGAGCCGTGTCGTCACCCCGGGCAACCCGGCTCATCAGATCGAGAGCCAGGTCGCGCGCATCGGTGGGGCTGGAGTTGAAGAATATCGCTGCGGAGACTTCTTGCCCTGAGTTCGCCGTCAGCGTGCTCGCGAGAGTCCAAGCAAGAAAGCGGAAAACGACGATAGAAAGGACGAACAGCGTGGGGATCGACCACAAGAGGCGGCGAAGCATGGGCCAAGCGTTCCGCTCAGCGAAGCAACAGGAATCCGGCGACTGCCACGACGATCATCGCTCCGAGCACCATGAAGCCAACGGCAGCTGGGGGCAGGCCCGTGGTGGGAATTTGCACCGGTTCGTCGTCGGCGAAGTAACCCCCTGGAGGTAAGGAAGACTTCGTGCCCGCCTGAGCTTGCTCGGCAAGCGCGTCGCCCATCGGGTTCGTCATGCCGACCATGGTGTGCGAAACCCGGAGCCGCCGCGATTCTCGCTGAGCTTCCTCGCTCATCGGGCCGGTTTCGATATCGTCTGCTCCAAGCGGCTGCGTTCGCACCAGTCCGTCCGAGGGCATGTCGGGAAGCGCATACTTCTGGTAGGCCACCACGTCATCGGGTGCCGGCTTGGCCAGGCCTTTGTCGAACTTGGCCACGATGACGGTGATGTTGTCGTGACCTCCAGAGCCGTTGGCGCGATCGGTGAGTTCTTTACAGGCGGCGAGCGGATCGTCGTGCGTCGCCAGTACCTCGCGAATCTCGTCGGCTCTGATCATTCCAGAAAGACCGTCCGAGCAGAGCATCAGCGTATCTCCCTCTCGCAGATCGACGTAGGTCAGATCCACCTGCACGCTTTCCGCGGTTCCCAGCGCCTGTAGAATGATATTGTTGTGCTCGAAGGTCTCGGCTTCTTCCTCGGTGAGCTGCCCCGCTTCGATCAACTGATTCACCAGGGACTGATCTCGGCTGATCTGCGTGAGCTCGCCTCCTCGCATGATGTAGGCGCGGCTGTCGCCGACCTGCGCCACGAAAAGGCGCGAGTCCATCAGCGCCGCGACGGTGGCGGTCGTGCCCATCCCGCGTCGAGTCCGATCAGCACGAGCTTCGTTGAAAATGCGCACGCCCGCTTCCTCGACGGCATGCACGAGGCGCCGCGCCAACTCGTCGCGGTCTTTGGGGGCATCTCCGTCGGACAGCTTCTCGTAGATGATATCGACGGCCAACTGACTGGCGACTTCACCTGCGGCCGCGCCGCCCATGCCGTCACAAACACCGAGTGTGGTGCCTCGAGCGCCAACCGTTTGCTCACGGTCGGACTCCATCAAGCTGCGACTCCCCTTGCTCAGGTTTCCAACCAGGAAGTTGTCCTCGTTGTGTTCGCGCACCTGCCCGACGTCGGTTCGACCGAACACACGAAAACGAATTTCTCCCTGCGCGTCCTCGCTCATCGTTGTTCTGTCCCGCCCTCGACCTCCAGCCGAAACAGGTGTTGGCCGATACGCACGTGGTCACCATGGCTTACCAATTGCTCGCCGCGAATGCCGACGTACGTTCCGTTGGAGGAGCCGAGATCCCGAAGCGTGAAAGTGTTGGTTCTCGGATCGCGGGTGATTGCTGCGTGCCGACGGCTCATGAATGGGTCGCTCGTAAACACAATATCACCAGCTTCCCGGCCGATGACGGTTTCTGTACGGGATAAAAAGAAAATATCGCGAGTGACGCCCTCGACGGTTCGCTGGCATAGCCGAGCATGCCGCGGCGCCGCGGGCGAACCAAACAATTGCGTGCCACGGTCCGCCGCGGGGCCCAAGCGCTGCTCAGCTTCACTCACAACTTCAAACCTTAACACTTCGAGCCCCACTAGGACCAAGTCGGCGTTTTCCAGTGGCACTGGGCCTTTCAGTCGAACGAAGATCCCATTGAGGGAATCCAGATCTTGCACGAAGAAATGACCACTTCGATAAATGAGGCGCGCGTGCCTTGGCGATACATACGGATCGTTTGCCAGCTGAAGTGATCCTTCTGTGCGGCCGATATCGCATTGGCCGTCCGCGACGGCGTAACTTCGACCAGGAGTCCCATCCTGGCCGATGACCACTAGGGATGCGCGTGGAACGCCCGGCGTCGGGCCTGCGATTGCATGACTCGACTCTGCGAGTGCGGCACCGCAGAACTGGCAGAACCGCATGCCAGCGGAGTTGGCACCACGGCATCGCGCACACACTGTGGTCGCGGGTGTGGACGCTTCGTCGGCCTTTTGGCCTGGCGGTTGGGCTCCCAGGCGGCTGCCACAGGCTGAGCAGAACCGGCTTGCGCTCGGGTTGTGCGTACCGCAATTGGCGCAAGCCTGTTGACCGTCAGGTGGCGGCGGCTGCGGGGCGGGCGCCGGCGGGGCTCCAGCGAGCGCTGGTCGCGGAACCGCAGCAGGACCGCCTGGCTGCGCTTGCGGGCGCAGAGGCTCCACAGGCTGCGGCGGGGCCACACCCTGCGGCGGCACCGCGGCCTGCGCGGGCGGTTCTGGTGCAGTCAGTCGGTTTCCGCAATCCAGGCAGAAACGCATATGGTCCGGGTTGTCGCGTCCACAGCGGTCGCATTTCACGGTAGCAAGGGGAACCTCGCTATTGCCACCGAGTCAAGTCTCCAAATGCTCAGAACCGATGAGACTTCACCAACGTGGCAGGGCATCGCGCAATTCCACGATCAACTCGATGCCCAACAGGTGGGTCGCGCCGAAGCCGAGTAGGCCCTCCGCTCGGCGCTCGCCGGTGGTGTCGGTGTACGCCCGCAGCAACATCGGCCGGTAATACAGGGCTATTCCCGTGGCCAGGTCTTGCGTCACGGCCAATTCGATGCCCGGCCCGAGCATCCCCACGGCTCCGCCAGTATCTGCGCCCCATTCGTTCCCATAGATGACCGCTCCGACCCCGACCCCGAAGTAGGGCGTCGCGCGGGTGCCCAGGTCGAAGTAATAGCGCATCTCCCCGCGGAGCTGCTGCATGATGGCGAGGCGCAGTAGATTCGACGACTCGTGTCTCGAGAACTCGTAGGCACCGCCTGCGTACCATGGGCCAACCGTTCGATAGCCGGCTCGTATTCCGAGCCCCAGGCCCCGTTCCAGGATGCAGGGCGTTTCGGTCGCGCCGCCCGAAGTCGTTTCAGGGCACATATCGGCCGGCTCGACGACAGTTTCGGCGCTCAAGGCAATCCCCGTCACCAGATACTCGAGGCTGCTCGGAGGAGGCCGCGTGGCCTGGGGGATGGTTTCCTCCTGAGCCAGAGCCGGAGGCGCCAAAAGGACGAAAAGTGCTATCCCTGACCACTTCATGGGTTTCAAAACCCATACCCTTGAATACATTGGCTGCCGTGTCCGAGTTGCCATGTGTCGAGCGGCCTTGACGACCGTGCAAGCCTTCGTTTAAAGGCGGAGCGAAAGCGACTTAAACACGAAAGCCATGGAAGTCTATCTCGATAGCCGCGCCGTACGCCAGATCCGGGTCTCCGCACAGGAGGCGATGGAGGAAGACGACACGGAATCATTGCGAGAGGATATTCTCGAAGCCTTCTCCGAGGAGCAAGTCGAAGAAATCGAGCGGCGACTCGACAGCGGGGATCTTTTCGAGTTTCTGACGGACGTGCTGGATGAATGGAGTGGGGAAGATGTCGAGGAGCTCTTCGAACTCTTGGAGACCCAACTGGGTGAATACGGGATCGATCTCAAGACCGAGCTCAAGACCGATGAGGACGAGGAAGAAGACGAAGACGAAGAGCCCGTAGCGGACGATCTCGACGACGATTACTTCGACGATTGAGCCGGCGCGGGGTCGCGCTTCTGCGCGGCGGTTCATTCCGATGCCGCACGCCCGAGCGAACGAAGAATGTAGGTGTGACAGGGGCGTTTGGGGTCGGGCGTGGCGACTTCGGGACAGAGCCGTTGGGAGCAGGCGGCGTAGCGCGAGTCGGGCAACTCCTTCGTTAGCAGCCGCATCACCTCGCAGGCCGCAGCCCGGTCACCGGTCGCGTGAGCCAAGCGGGCTTCCTCCCAGAGCGCATCGTCTCTCAAAAGGCTCGTGGGGTAGTTGGCGAAGACCTTGTGAAACTGCCGGCGCGCCTCCGTTTGCTCGTCGAGATCGTCCCGGTAAATCTCCGCGATCCGGAACTGAGCTTCAGCGTAGCGTGACCGCGTGTAGCTTCCTTGGAAGTGGGCCGGCTCCGCGTCCTTCAACATGCGTTCGAGGTGCTCCAGGGCTTTTCTCGGACGTCCCTGCTCGCGCTCGATCGCTGCGGCATGCCACAAGGCGTCGTCCCAATAGGCGCCGCGCGGGTAGGGGAAGTCGCGTGCAAGTTCGAGATACGCGGCGAGCGCCTCGTTGAGCTGTCCATTTTCAGCGAGCAGGCGCGCAAGCTCGTAGCCAACCTGTTCGGACAGCTCTGGTGCGTCCTTGCTCGTCTCGATACTTTTGGCGAAATCCAGAGCTGCCTCCGTGCCATCGAGTCGTTCGATGCGGCGAAGCAATCTCTCAAAGGCCCTGCCAGCCATGGCCGAACGAGGGTAGCGCGTGATCAACCAGTGGAGCCTGGCTTTGCTCTCGAGTTCGGCACCCTCCTTCTCTTCGATGAGAGCGAGTTCATAGGCGGCCCGGGGTGCTCGTTCCGCGGCGGGTTTGGCTTCCAGCAATTGGCGATACAGTTGGGTGGCGTGCTCGAAATCTCCTGCGCGTTGGTACGCCGCTGCGGCTCGGAATACTGCTTCGCTTCTGTCAGACGCATCGGGGGTGCTGTTGCTTGCACGCTGCCAGGCCAAGGCTGCCTCTCGATAGCGCCCACTCGTATAGTTGCGCTCCGCGCTCGCCCTCTCGTTCAAGTACGGCTCCGGGTAAGCCTTGGCGCAGCCCGATGCGGCTCCTAGAGTCGAGAGCAAAGCGAGGACGATTGTGCGCATCCGCTACTCTTCTGGGGGTTCGGTGGCCGCGTCGAGGCACCCGCCGAGCCGAATCGCCGCGAGCCGGACCTCGTCGAGGTTGACGTCGCGGTGCGCAACGAGGCGAATCACGTCGCGAGCCATCGCATGTACCAAAACTCCTGCCTCGCGCGCGAGTTCGGCGACCCTCACGGCCCGCCGTGGTACATGCAAGAGTAGGATGTTCGTTTGCGGATCGGTCACGTCCGCTCCGGCGGCTTTGAGAATCTCGCTGGCGACCCGCGCCTTTTCGTGATCCAGAGCGAGCTCGCTCAGATGGTGGCGCAATGCGTACAGTGCCCCGGCCGCGAGAATGCCGGACTGACGCATCCCGCCGCCCAGCATCTTCCTGAAGCGCCACGCCTCGGCAATCAGATCAGGGCTGGCCACCAAGGCCGAACCCACCGGCGCGCCGAGCCCCTTGGAGAAGCACACCGACACGGAGTCGAAGGGTTCGGCGGCGGCGGCTGGGGTTTCTCCATTGACCTCACAAGCATGCCAGAGACGTGCGCCGTCCAGATGCAACGGAAGGCCACGGCTCCTGGCAAGTCGATGGATCTCCGCGATGTCGGCTCGCGGAAAAACCCGGCCTCCGGAGAGGTTGTGGGTATTCTCCAAGCATACCAATGCGCAGCGAGGCGCTTGCGGGCTCGCCGGCTTCAAGACGCTGTCGAGATCGCCAGCGTCGAACACCCCGTGCTGGCCAGCGACGGCGAATTGTACACCGGCCCAGGCAGCGCCCGCGCCGGCTTCGTGCCAGGCGATGTGTGCCCCGTGCCCCACCACGACTTCGTTGCCGGGCCGTGTTTGTGTGAGCAGTGCCAACTGGTTGGCCATCGTTCCTGACGGCACGAACAGGGCTCTGGGTTTTCCGAGCAGGTCCGCCGTGTACTCTTCCAACTCGCGAACGCTCGGATCTTCGCCGTACACGTCGTCCCCGACCGCCGCTCCGGCCATGGCCTCGCGCATGGCCCGACTGGGACGGGTGACGGTGTCAGAGCGCAGGTCGACGGTTTTCACGATCCCTCCGTTCTGCGCACGAGCGCCGAGTAGAACAGCTCGTAGGCGACCACCTGGGTAGCCTGTGCCAGATTCACCGACGGTTGGTCGGCAGCCATCGGTATGCGTAGCTTGAGTTCAGCCTTGGCCAGATCCGCTACGCCGAGGCCGGTCTTCTCGTTGCCGAACACGATGCCGATGTGATGGCCTCGCTCGCACGCATCGAGCAGTTCCGACGCCAGCTGTCGAGGGGGGCGGGCGCCCTTCACGCCGCGCCTGGAGGTGGTGGCAACCACCAGATCATTTCCGACCAGCGCCTCGTCCAGATTGTCGAAGACTCGAGTTTGCTCGAGCACGTCGAGGGACTTGACCGCCATCTTGCGCGCCATCGGATGATCGGGAGAGGCCAGTCGACCGGGGCGCACCAGACCCAAGCGGGTGAATCCCATCGTCTTGATTGCACGCGCGCAGGCACCGACGTTTTCGGGATAGTGGGGGCCTACCAGCACGAACTGGGTCTGCCGATGAATCGGGAGCTTCAGCACGGAGGATTCTGGTGTCTCAGCTGGACCGTCCAGGCAAGGATTTTGCGCAACGGAATCCCACATAGGGTAGGCGGCGACCGGGCGCCTCTGCTTGACGCGCTGTACTGCGCAGCCAAACTGGGGCGTTCTTGAAGTGCCCACCACGTGTGACGCGCTCACTCGCCGTTGCAGAGGCGTCCGGACCACGAGGGTCGCGCTCGGTTTGGTCCGGGTACGCTCCGAATCGGTCGAACACCCATTCCGCGACGTTTCCCGAGAGGTCCATGAAACCGTCCGGCGAGCGCCCATCGGGGAACGAGGCCACCGGAGCCAATTCGTCATAGCCGTCGCTTTTGTCCGTGTCCGCGATGCCATAGCGGCCGTGGTTGGCCACGTGCGAATTGTACAGGTTGCCCCAAGGGAAACGACGTCCACGGAGGCCTCGGCTCGCGCGTTCGAACTCGGCTTCCGTCGGCAATCGCGCTCCGCGCCACAGGCAGTAAAGTTTGGCATCTTCCCACGTAACGAAACCCACCGGGAAGTCGGGTTCCTTGAAGCGACTCGCGCCGCGCGTGTAAGGAGGTTCCTTGCAGCGGCGCTGTGCCACGCAGCGCTCGTAGGCTGCCACGGTCACCTCGGTGCGATCCAGCCAGAAAGAGGACAGCTCGACAGTGTGTACAGGCTGCTCGGGTGCGAACAGTTGGGGCCGGCACGCCTGCGTGGGGGCTTGCTTCTGGCAGAGCTCACTGGCATGCATGATGCCCTCGACGCTGGACCCCATTCTGAAATGCCCCGCGGGCACACGTATCATGACTGGCCCTGGTGCTTTCAGGGTCACGATACGGGCAGGTAGCCAGGGAAGCACGCTGCTCGACGCGGCCTCCTGATGCTCGGCAATGACGAGACGAGGCGGTACGAGCCCGAAGACGAGGGCCAGCCCGAGCCCGAGGGCGAGGACCCGGCGTCGGACGCTCTGGCCATCGTGCGCGTCGTGGTCAGGCGCGCCCTGCTGGAGCAGATGCGTTTGGTGGTGCCAGTTCTGCGCGCGCATCACGGGTCGCCCGTCACATCGCTCGAGTGCTCCCCGGGGGGCTGCCGGTCCGTGCTGGGCAGGTCCGGCTCCCGCTTGCGCGTGCCGCCGGCGGGCTCGCCGAGATCGGCGGCCAGGGCAGCCGAGCCGCGGGGTGCTGTTCGAGGGGCCTTGGGGACGTCCGATTCCGGGTGTCGTGGTTTTGCCTTGGGAGGGCTCTCCGCGAGCCATCCAATAGGCTTGCTGGACCCTGCCGCCGCCCGTTCGTGCGTGGGTGTCGGTACGCTCGAGGGTGACTGGAGGCCGCTCGGGTCTTCGGGCGCAGGGCGAAGCTCGGCCGTGAGCCGAAATGCGGTGATGGTGAGCAGCACGCCGAGCGCCGCCCCTCCAAGTAGCGCGCGCATGCGCGGCGAGCGTCCGCGGAGTGCTTCTTCCAAGTGACGCTGATCCGGCATCGTGGGCAGGGAAGCCCGGGGATTGGTGTCCAGCGACTCGGCCAACGCTTCACCGAATTCGAGCGCGCTCGGAAAGCGTCTTTCCGGCGTCTTCGCCAGTCCGCGCGCGAGCACCTCGTCGACACGTACACCCAGGCTTCGGGTGGATGCAATGGGAGCCACTGGTTCCGTCGCAATCTTCGTGGCCACGGCGATCGCGTCCTGTCCGGGAAACGCTCGCACTCCTGCGATGGCCTCGTAGAGCGTCGCCGCCATCGAAAACTGGTCACTCAAGGGCGAGAAGGTACCGCTCGCAATCGACTCCGGCGAGCTGTATGCAGGCGTTCCCAGGAGTCCGCCATCGCGCGTCAGCGTCGAGTCGGGGACGCGAGCTATGCCGAAGTCGGCGATCTTCGCGCCGGTCTGCGTCAAGATGATGTTGTCGGGCTTGATGTCGCGATGCAGGACACCGGCTCGATGAGCGGTGGTGAGCGCGCTGCCGATTTCTCGCGCCAGGCGTGCAGCCAGGCGAGCTGGCAGAGGCCCGCTCTGGAGCCGCTGTTTGAGAGTCGTTCCCTCGGCGTATTCGAAGACCAGGTACAACCCGAGTTCGTCGTCCTCACCCATGTCGTGCAGCGCCACGATGTTGGGGTGGCTGACGCGCGCCGAGGCACGTGCCTCCTGGCGCATCCGCTTCACGAGGCTGGCCTTCTGGTCGCGAGGGATCTTCAAGTCATCCCTGAGCAGTTTGATCGCCACTTCGCGATCGAGAACCGGATCTTTGGCCAGCAGCACGCGCCCCATTGCCCCCTGACCGAGCTGGCTCTGGACGCTGTATCTTCCGATGGCTCGAGGCCGGGCCTCCGCATTCATCACGACAACCCTACACCATGTATCGCCTTCCGCTCACGCAGGCCAGCGGCATCTCGAAAGCTGCGGCACTTGGGGTACAAAGGAGCATCGGTAGGCGAGCAGTTCGCTCGGGAGGGCTACTCCGAAGTGTGCGGTGCGCTGTTGCTGCCCTTTTTCACCCGGTCCTCCTTGGGCTGCTTCTCGTCACGGGGTTCGTGCTTGCGTGTGGGTGGCGGCCCGTAGTCGTCGCGCAGCTTCTTGAGCAGCTGGTCGCTCAGCAAGCGTTCGTGGTACTCCGGCATCTGCGGGAGTTTGACGATCAGGGCCACTCCGTCCTTCATTTCGACGACCTCGATCGTCCCCGTCGAAGTCTCCTTGCGCCCGGGTGTCGGGTACAAAAAGATGAGGTAAGCGGCGTCCGCGTCCCTCTCGATGACCTCGAAGCCCTTGTCCACGCGCAAAAATCGGAGCGCAGCGCTGTAATTTTGGGCCTTGGTGTAGTGGGACTCGGCCGAAACCCGGGCGTGAGCAACTCCTGGACTGCTCAGCCACAGTCCGGCGATGCAGCCGATCATGAGGTGCGAGAATCGAGACATCCCAGGTCGCCTTGTAAACGGCACGAGTCGAGGAGGCCAAGTTTCGGTCGCCGCCCTACTCTGGTAGTTCTCCTTCTAGGATGGCGCGCGGGCCTTCGTTGAAGAGGAATTCGATTTCTTCGTCGCCGTACTTCTTTCGAATCCAGGCCATGCCCTCGCTGACCAGCACCGCGTCGGCGGGACGGTGTGCGTCGCTGCAGGCGGCATGGTAGAGCCCGCGCTCCAAGAGTTCCTCCGCACACCGTCTGGGGCGTCGCCCGTACTTGCCGGCGAGTGCAGCTGTATCCAGCAGAGCGGCGGCCCCGCAGTCCACCAAGCGCTCGAGCCGCTCCGGACGCTTCCAGACGCACTCATAGCGTTCGGGGTGTGCGATCACGGGGAGCAAACGTTGGCGTCGAATATCGAAGAGCCGGTGCTCCAGCTGAGCAGGGAAGTCTGCTGGATAAAACTCGATCAAAACCGCGCGCCCCCCTGGGTACGGGAGCGCCTGCCCGCCGATGATTCGTGCGAAAACCGTTTCATCGAAGTAGTGCTCGCTGCTCAGTTCAACGGCGGGTAGGCCTGCGCTGGCGTCCAGGTGTGGGCGCATCTTCTGGAAGGCGCGCTCGAGATCGGTCTTCGTGTTATCGAAGAGCCCCGGCCTCATGTGGGGAGTCGCGACGACCAGCGAAAATCCTAGCTCGTGGAGGGCGCGTAACATGTCGAGGCCTTCGACGACTGTGCGAGCCCCGTCGTCTATCTCCGGGATCCAGTGACAGTGAAGATCGACGTAGCCGCTCATGCAGGAGGTAAAGCACGCCGAGCCGAGCGTGGCGAGTCCTCGGAGCGATCGTACCCGGTGAGTCGTCGAGGGGCTGCGCAGGCGCCCGCGTTTCGCCACGCAGGAGCGCGACTTTGTGCCTCACCTCGCTCAGCCGGTTTCAGCGAGGAACTCTGGCTTGGGAAGCCGCCGGCCCAGGATACGAACGCATCCCGCGACCGCGCTTTCGAGACCGCCCGGAACGGGCTCGTTTCCTGCCACGATGAGCTCACTGCCGCTCAGAGAGAGGGTCCGGACCTCCGGTCCCAATTCGGCGGGGCGACCCCGCAGCGACGGCGCGTGCGCCGCGAGTTCTTCGCAGGCGGCGAAATGCCCGGAGCCGGCCACGATCAGGCCTGAAGCATCGGCTATCGCCAGCGTTGAATAGCCTTCTTTGCGGCGTATGGCGTCCAGTAGGATTCCGAGCGCGACCAGCGGATCCTCGCTCCTTTTCAGACGTCGCTCGGAGGCGAGCCGGGTGCGGATGTGAGGTGCTGGCCCGAGGGCTCGGTTGGGGCGGCTCATCGGGTCGCAGCATGTCCAAGCTGCCGCGGTGGGGCCAACTTTCAGACGGCTGTGGTACACGTTGACGGGCATGCTCAATACTCTGGCTCCACTGCTGTCTCAAAAGCGGGTCATCGTGTGCGCCGGTGCAGGCGGCGTCGGCAAGACGACGATCGCCGCAGCGCTCGCGCTCAACGCAACCACTCGAGGGGCCCGAGCGTTGTGTATCACCATCGATCCTGCGAAGCGTCTGGCCAACAGCCTGGGGCTCGGCTCGCAGGGAGTATCCGAGCAGGAAATTTCGGCCGCCTGGTTGCAGGAGCGGGGGGTGCCGGCGAAAGCTCCACTCCAGGTGGTGATGCTGGACACCAAGGAAACCTTCGACCGATTGGTGACTCGCCACGCCTCGAGCGAGGCTGCTCGGCAGCGCATTCTGGACAACCGCATCTACGACTACGTTTCGTCGAGTTTGGCTGGAACTCAAGCGTACATGGCGATGGAAAAGGTGCTCGAGGTGAAGTTGGACGATCGTTACGACGTCATCGTCCTCGATACGCCGCCCATGAGCCATGCGCTGGATTTCCTGGGGGCCCCGGAGCGCTTGGTCGACGCGATCGATAGTCCGGCTGTGCGGGCTCTCGTGCAAGCGTTCGAATTGTCGGGACGTTTCAGCCTGAATTTTCTCGCCAAGGGGCTGGCGGCCGTGCTCAAGGGGGTCGGCAGAATCACGGGAACGGGCTTCGTCGAAGAGGTGGCCGGCTTCGTTACCGGTCTGAACGATCTGTTCGGTGGGTTTCGCTCTCGGGCCCGCGAGGTCTCTCGAGCATTTCGCGGGCCCGAGTTCGGCTATGTGGTGGTCGCAACGCCTGCTCCGACGGCCCTCAAGGAAGCCCACTATTTCGCCTGGCGACTCGGTGAGACCGGCATGCATGCTGACGCGTTGGTCGTCAATCGCGTGCACCCCGTGTTGGTGGAGCAACCCACGCTCGAAGCGTGTGAGGCGGCGCTCCAGTCGCTCGCCCTGCCTTTCGACCCGAAGGCGGCCGAGCGGCTCTCGAAAGCCGCGCAGGAGCACGAGCGATTAACGCGCGCCGAGCAGAATTGCCTCTCTGACGTCGACGCGCTGTTTCCGCTCGAGAGCGTTCCTTGCCGCGTCACGGTTCCGGTTCTTGCAGCAGACGTTCACGGTGTCCACGAGCTCGCGCGCGTGGCAGCATCCCTTTGCCCCAGCGATGCCTGACGTCACGTCTCGCGCCGGTTCTTGGGTCTGTATTCGACGACGATGGGCACCGCGCTGAAGCCAAACGCCTGGCGGATCTGGTTCTTTACGAAGCGCTTGTAGCTGTCGGCGACGTGGTGGGGCGAGCTGCACATGGCGACGAACACGGGAGGTGCGCTGCGCGCTTGCGTGATGTAGTAGATGCGAGGCGCCTTGCCGCTCCGCGTGGGTGGGGGAGTCCTGTCGAGGACCCGTTCGAAGAAGCGATTGAGCTCGCCGGTCGTGATCCGTCGTGAGAACTCGACCACTGCCTGGTCGACGGCATCCATCAAGGAATCGATACCTCGGCCGTCGCTGGCGCTCAAGCCGACGATCGGTGTCCAGGGTGCGAAGTGGAGCGTGTCGCGGGCGCTCTCGAAGGCGCGCTTCTGGTCGCTTTTGGCCAGCAGGTCCATCTTGTTCAACCCAACCACGACAGCGCGCCTCTTATCGGAACACAACCCCAACAGTCGCGCGTCTTGCTCGGCCACGCCGATGGAGGCGTCACACATCAATACGACGACTTGTGAGCGAGAGATGGCTCGAATCGAACGCATCACGCTGGCGGTTTCCACGCCGCGGTCGACCTTTGCCCTGCGTCGGACGCCAGCCGTGTCCACCACCAGGTATGGCTTACCCCGGTAGTTCACCAGTGAATCGACCGGATCCCGTGTGGTGCCTGGTGAGTTGTCGACCAGGGAACGCTCCGCGCCCGCCAAGCGATTCAAGAGCGACGATTTGCCCGCGTTGGGGCGTCCGATCAGCGCGAGTTTCGGGGGCGTGGATTCGGCAGCGACCAGATCAGACGCTGCTTCGCTCGGCGCTGCGGGCAGCGCCTGTGTGATCGCCTGCGAAAGCTCGTGGGTTCCTCGCCCGTGTAGCGCGGAAACGAAAACGATTGGACTCACGCCGAGCGTATACAGCTCGCTTGCATCCAATGCGCGCGCCGGGTTGTCGACCTTGTTGGCGGCGTAAACTACCGGTCGACCGCTTTTGCGCAGCAGTTCGACGGCGGCCCGATCGGGCTCGGTGGGTGGGCCCTTGGAGTCCAGGACACAGACGATGAGATCCGCCTCCTCGATGGCCGCCTTGACGTGCCGGGCGATCCCCTGTCCCATCGGATCGCCCGTAGTCGGATCGAATCCGCCGGTGTCTATCAGTGTGATTTCACGGCCGCCTAGGTGCGCGTCCGCGTAATGACGATCTCGAGTCACTCCCGGGGCGTCGTGGACAATGGCCAGGTTGGCGCCCGTTAGCCGGTTGAACAGCGTGCTCTTGCCCACATTGGGGCGGCCGACGATGGCTACCAGCGGTGTGGTCACTGGGAACCCCGCGGGTCCAAGGCTTTGCCGAGGCTCGATTCCAGACCAAGCGTGTCGCGTGAGCCCTCGTTCTCGTAGCCGAGTTCACTGAGTTGACGGGGGACGTCTTTCCAGCGAGGCGTGACACGCACGAACAGGCTGAGATGAACCGGCTTGCCCAGCAAGTGCTCGAGCCGCCCGCGAGCCCCCATACCAATGCTCTTGATCATGCTGCCCGCGCGACCGACCAGGATCGCGCGCTGGCCGACTTTCTGCACGTGTATCGTGGCACTGGCTCGCAGGCTCTGCGCGCTCTCGTCGACGCGGTCTATGGATACCGCCACCGCGTGAGGAACCTCGCGCGCGGCAAGCTTGAGTACCTGTTCGCGCACGAACTCACGAATGAAGAAACGCACGGGGCGGTCGGTCAAGGTATCGGCAGCATACGCGGGCTCCTGTTCGGGCAGGAGCGCGGCCACCTCCGCGAGGACCCGTTCGACGCCGTCTCCGTGAGTGACGCTGATGGGGACGATCGCCTGGAAGTTCGCGCGTTTCGAGTAGGCGTCGATCATGGGTATCAGCGAGCTCTTGTTCTTGACCAAATCGACTTTGTTGATCACCAAGAGTGCCGGGGCGTTACCGAAGCGGGGCAAGTGCGTCAACAAGGCCTCGTCGTCGCGATGCACCCAAGCCTCCTGCGCTGGCTCGCGCCGGCGACTGGACAGATTGCGTGTGTCGGTCATCACGAGCAAGCAGTCGGTCGCGCGCGCGGCTTCCAGTGCAGCGGCGTTCATGCGGCGCCCCAGCTCGCTTTTGGGATGATGCAGTCCCGGTGTGTCGAGAAAGGCTATCTGAGCATCCTGGCGGTGAGCGACTCCGAGCAAGACGTCTCGCGTGGTTTGCGGCACCGAAGAAGTAATCGCCAGTTGCTCACCCAACGCGACATTCAAGAACGTGGATTTGCCCACGTTGCTGCATCCGACGAGTGCTACAGTACCAAAGCGCATATGGAGGGCGGGGATTCTGACAGATAGTCGGGATGAATCCAGCCAAACCTGCTTTTTCGTGGGCGCGTGCTTGCCGCGCAGCAACCATGAGACTAGCACCCGTGCCAGCGTCGATGCAGGATCGCGACAACCATTCGGGAGAAAGCACCCAGTCACCAGGCGCGGGCCTTCCAGAAGTCGACCAGCCAGCGTCCTCGGAGTGTCGCCAAATCAGGCGGCGCGCCGGCTGGCTCGGTCTGGGGCTGTTGGCCGCTGGCCTCGCTCTGTCTTTCCTGCTCCCATTGGGAGAGCCCGGGATCTGGGATCCGCCCGAACTCGAGGTTGCGGAGCTGTCGCGGCGTATCGCGGTGAGTCTGCTCGGCGCCGACGACTTGAGGCTTTCTCATCTGGTCAACCAGGTTCCCACGCGGCGCGAGCTTGGGCGCGGCGAGCTGCCGTTCACCAGCATTGCGCTCGGTTTTCGTCTCTTTGGGCTTTCGGACTGGGCGGGTCGGTTGCCGTTGGCCCTGTGGGGTCTAATGGGGATTGCGGCAACCTATCTGCTGGTGTCGCGACTGCTCGACCGTGGCGCGGCGCGTGTCTCGGCGCTGCTCCTGGGGGTGACTCCGCTCTACTTCGTGCAGGCGCGCACCATGTTGGGCGACGCTGCCTCGCTCGCCTGCATGGCCTTGGCTAGTGCGGGTCTCGGTATCGGGGCGCTCGACTCGCGTCTCACGCCGTCTCGACGGGCTCTCGTGTGTTGCCTGGGGCTCGTTGGTCTCACTGCCGGATTCTGGTGTCGTGGCTTGCTGCTGGGCGTGGGGCTACCGCTGGTGTCGGTGAGCGCCGCGCGCCTCGCAGCGCTGCGCAGGTCGAGGCGGGGCAAGCTTCGGCTCGGAGCTGCCGACTGGTGTCTCTTGGCGGGTACCACGCTGAGTGTACTCGTGGGCGCGGGGGCGTTGTGGGCCGCCGCACAGGGCGCCGACTATTCGGTGTTCGCGGGTATGTCTCGAGGACCAGGCGATCCGCCGCCATCGCATGATGTGGTCTTGCAGCATCTGGGTCACGCGCTGTTTCCAATCAGCGTGCTGTTGCCTTTCTCGTTGGCATGTCTGCTCGACGCGCACGTGGATCCCTCGGAACTTGGCTTGCGGGTGCTCGTGCTGACGGCAATCGTCGTGGGCGTCGCGGCCTACACTCTCGTGGCGCCCTTCGCGGGTATGCTGCCGTTCGCTCCGACCTTTGCGTGCGCCATCAGTGTGGGCCTGATGCTGAGGAGCCTGTCGAAGCAACACTTCGGGTCGCGCGTTTTTGCCATGAGTGTCGCGGCGCTCGGGCTCCTGCTGTTTTTGGATTTCAAGGAGCGGCCGGAAACGGTCTTCGAGGCGTATGCGGTCGGCAACGCCCACTTTCCGGACAGCTTCTCGAGTCGCCACGACACGACCTGGGTACTCGGCACACTTGGCATGCTTGCAGTGTTGTTCTTCTGCCTGGTGGAAGCGCCTCCTTCCGGAAAGGCAGCGGTCGGCTGGCGCCGCGACTACCTCGTGTACCTGCGCGCGATCAGGGTTTCGTTCAAAGGCAGACTATGGCTTCTCTCGGTGATGATCGCTGCTGCGCTTTTCGCCTGGGCGCTCGCAGTGGCGCTCGGCGAGCGGGTGTTGGATCTGTGGATGCTCGAGCCAACCTGGTCTGTGACAAGGACGATTGCGAGTCACGCCTGGTGGGTTTTCCTGGCTCTCGCGTTGGGCTTGCCGCTCGTGGTGCTGGTGCTCCGAGACGCGATTCGCTGGCTCTCGCGACCGCGCCCTGCGCGGAGCGTGCTCGAGGTAGCGCGGAACTGGTTGGGGTCGCGTTCGGGGGTGGCAACCACAGCGATCGCCTCGTTCGGCGGTGTGCTGAGCGTCAGCTACTATCCAGCGCTCGCCGCGCAACTTTCACCCAAGCGGACCTTTGCCGTCTATGCGGAGATCTCGAAGTCCGGGGAGCCCCTGGGCGTGCTCGGCGTCGCCGAAAGTCTCGCTCGCTATTATGCCGGGAGGAACGCGCATTGGCTCGAATCCCCCGGAGCAGCGTCGAACTGGCTCGACAGCGGTAGGGGGCGACGCTTTCTGATCACCCGTGCGTCCGACCTTCCCGAGCTCAACGCCCGCTACCGGGCTCGCTTCAGCCCCCGGCGAAATTTGCCAGTGCTCGATGCGCGCTCCAGCGAGCTCTTTTTGGTCTCGAACAGGCTGGGTGAGCGGGTCAACCGGAACCCGTTCGAGTCGATGCTGCTCGCTCGGCGCCCGTCGGTGCAGCATCCGCTCGACGCTAACTTGGGTCACCGTCTCGAAGTCGTCGGCTGGGAGCTCGTCGATGACACGGGTGTACTGGCTAGAGAGCTGCGACCGGGCAGGCCCTACGAACTTCGACTGGTGTACGAAGTCGTGGGTCACCTGAGCGACGACTGGGAGACGTTCGTGCACATCGATGGCTACGGCCGACGCTTCAACGCCGACCATGCTCCCCTCGAAGGCAAGTACTCGCTCGGCTTGCTGCAGCCGGGCGACGTCATCGTCGATCGCCACCGCATGGTGGTGGATCCGAATTTTACCCCGGGTAACTATGAGCTCTACTTCGGGTTGTATCGAGGCAACCGCCGACTGCCTGTCGAGCGGGGTGCGCACGATGCCAATCGGCTCGATGCAGGCACCTTTCGTATTCGCTAGACGAGGCGGGCGGCCGGCCCGTCGGGGTCTGTCCCGTCTGGCGAGTGACTGCAAGAAAACGACTGGAGAAGCTGTTTCGACGCGGTTCGATGCAGCGCGTGACATGCGGTAAGAATAGAGCTAAGGCCGAGTGGTGACTGAGGACGAGGCGGACGAGGGCCCGACGTCAGCGAGTGACCGGCGAGGAGCGGAGCGCGTCCCCGTCACTTGGTCGGTGGACTGTGAGACCGACGATACTTTCTTGTATGCCAACATCACGAATATTTCCGAGATGGGAATTTTCGTGGCCACTCGTGAGC
The DNA here is from genome assembly GCA_963809955.1 of uncultured delta proteobacterium. Lineage (GTDB taxonomy): Bacteria > Myxococcota_A > Polyangia > Polyangiales > Polyangiaceae > JAICQQ01. Next base: position 401,094 of record CAWELQ010000016.1, on the reverse strand, counting down.
CGCTCGAGGTTGGCACACAGCTGACACTGCGCTTCGCGCCTCCCGGAGCACGCGAGCCATTCGTACTGCTGGGGCAGGTGCAATGGATCAACCCGGTGAAGATGCTGTCGGAAAACCGCAATCCCGGGATGGGCGTGCGCTTTCTCGGTTTGACGCCTGAAGATCGCGAGCGGATCGTCGATGTGATCCACACGATCGCCTATGTGCGCAGCGCGTCGAACTGAGGTGAGCCATCGGAGCCTTCAGGCGAGAGAAGGAACGCAGGGGTGCGCCTACTGGGACTGCTTACTCGATACGCTCGAGTCTACTTTGGCAGCTGCTGGTTTCCCCGCCGTACCCCCCGTTGCGGCCGGTCGGGTCGCTTTGGCAGCCTTTTTCGCGGGTGCCGAGGCAGCCCTGCTGGCCACCGCTTGACCCTGCTGCTGATCGAGCCTCGACAGAGCGTGCTGCGCTCGATCAGCATAGGCTGGCACATCCAATAGCCTGTTGTAGTGAGCTCGGGCGAGATCCAACTGCCCCAGTGAGCGGTAGCAGCCTGCGGCTTGCCAGGCCGCCTCCTGAGCGATGCTCGTGCCGGGATACCGCCGATACACGTCATCGAACTTCGGTGCTGCCATCGAACAGCCCACGCTGTTACGCGCGGAGTGCGCCGCATATAGCCGCGCGGAGGCGGCCTGGTCGCCTCCCTTCTCGGCAATCGCTTCGAACTCTTGTCGAGCCACCGCGTACTCGCCACGACGGAACGCCCCCATGGCTTTTTCGTACGTGGTCTCGTCCGCCTCCAGGGACGCAGCTCCGAGGTCCGTTTCAGTGTCTGCTTTGGCGCGTTCCGCCAGCTCGGTGTTTTGGCGCGCCGGCTCGCCGGCGGGCTGTTGCGTTCGGGCCGGTGCGCTCTTGGTTTCCTCGTCGCCGTCGCCCGATGGTCTTTCGGGCAAGGGGACTATTGCCACGGATTCGTCTGCCTCGCGGATGCCTCGTTCTGTCACGTGCACGCTGTCGGTATCGCCGGGCTTCGCTCGGAGGAACAAGAAGCTCGAGCCAATCATCAACAGCAGCAGGGCGGCCATCGCTAACTGCGGTCGCATGGCGTAGCCGGCCATCACCGAAATGGCTCGCCCCACCCGCTGTCTCAGCGGCAACCCCTGACGCGCTTCGCGTTCGAGGCGCAGTATTCTCTGCTCCAAACCTGACGGCGGCGTCAAGATTGGCAGCACGCCGACCTCCCGAGTGGCTCGCAGCCGTGCCCCCACGGAGCCGCAACGGGAGCAGTGGTCCATGTGTCGTTTGACCGCAGCGCTCGTCAGCTCGTCGAGTTCATCGTAGAGCATCTCCAGGGCTACCTTGTCGAACTTTTCGCAATCCACACGACTCTCCCTAAGCTGCCCCGTCACCTGAGCGCACGGGCGTATTCCTCGAACTCCGCCAGGGCCAGCTGCAGGCGATCCAGTGCATACCGCATCCGGCTTTTCACCGTATTCTCGCCGACCTCGGTGACCTCGGCGATCTCTCGAAATGGCAACTGAGCAATCTCCCTCAGCAGGAACACCTCGCGTTGCTCATCGGGCAAAGAATCTAGCGCTCGGGTAATGGCTTGAGCGACCTCGGAACCCACCGCGTTGCGTTCCGCGTTGCTGGCTGGCCGGGGGTCAGCCACACTATCGTACAGGTTTTTCTCGCTCGCTTCGCCGGCGGCTCGATCGAGTGAGGCGTGCCGGCGGTGCTTGAGTTTCCGTAGCTGATCGATACAAAGGTTGCGCGCGATTGTATACAACCAGGTCGAAAAGCGCGCTTCGTGCTTGAACTCCGCGGCCTTCTGTACCAAGCGCAGGAACACTTCCTGTGTCACATCCTCAGCGAGCGCACCGTGCCTGAGTTGTCGAATCGAGAAATTGTATATGGGGCCGTGATAGCGGCGCACCAGTTCGGCAAAGGCTTCTCGTTCTCCTCGCTGATAACGAACCATGAGCATCTCGTCGCTCGCCTCACTGCGCACGTCAGCCACCTCGTTCACCCCCGTGTGTGATTGGATCGAGGTGACGAGCAAGGGCTCCATGTGTCCGACGCATCGGGGTGGAGCTGGCTGTTTCGGTTGAACGTCCGTGCACGCGATTCGATCTGCCGTTCGCGCCTAGAATTAGACGGTAGCGCTCGCCGGCTTCCTTCCGCAACCGTGCGCGGCACGCTCCCTTTTTCTGGCTCGTGCATCTCGGGGACTTGGTGAATGCGATCTCGCTATTTGCATTGCGCTCGTGCTGGAATCGAAACTCCAGGCCGGCTGACGGAATTCCCGCAGCAATATTTGAAAAACCTTTCATCTCAGCGGTACAACCCTGAACCCAGAGCGGGCCGACTGGTAGGCTCGCCCAAGTGTCGAGGATCGGATGGAAATTGTAGTTGGCAACCGAACTTCCCGGAAGGAACATCAGGCCTTACGAGATGTTGCGGTCTTCAAAAAAGCTGCCCATAACCAAGGCTCGGGGCGCCGCCCGGTGCCGTTAGCTTTAGTGAGGGAGAGGGTTCAACTATGCGACTTGGCAAGGTTCTCACGGTAGCCGCAGCGGCGGCGTTTCTGCCCGTTTCACCCGCGTGGGCGCAGACTCCCGCGGAGGCAACCCCGGCTCAAGCCGAAGCGCCGGCAGCCGCGTCGGCGAACACCTCCGACAAGCCAGCGGCTGGCACCACAGCAGGGGGGGAGGCTCCCGCGAGTTCCCCGGCAGAGAGCAATGCGCCTGCGCCCGCCGCGGCGCCGCCGGCAGCACCGATGGACGGGTCGACGTACGTCGTGCGCTTGCGCGATTTGGAGCAACGGATCGACGAATTGAAGGAGCAAATCCGCAGGAGCCACACGCGCCTCAGCCTGCTGAGCGATACGATACTGTCGGGTGGTGTCGGCGGCGCACGAGCGGAGATCACGTTCCGGAACGACATGAGCAACGCCTTTCGCCTCACCAAAGCGCTGTTCATCCTGGATGGCGCGGTGCAGTACAACAAGCAGGACGACAGCGGCACGCTTTCCGCTCAGAAAGAGATCCCGATCTTCAGCGGGTCGATTCCACCGGGGGATCACACGTTGCAAGTATCCATCAAGCTCCAGGGGCATGGCTACGGTGTGTTCTCGTACCTGCGCGGTTACAACTTCGACGTGAAGTCGAGCCACAGCTTCACCGTGACCGATGGCAAGACCATTCAATTGGAAGCGGTGGCCTGGGAAAAAGGCGGCGTGACCACCCCGCTCGAACAGAGGCCGGCGATTCGCTACGTCGAGAAACTCAGGACTTCGGTTCAGCCAGGGTCGGGCGCGCAGCCCGCAGCGTCGCCCGGAACAGTGCAGACCTCGGGCCAGACGACGCAGTCCGGCGCTTCTGGCAGTATTTCGGTGGGTACGGGAGGCAACTGAATGCGGAGCCGTCGGTTGCTTCCGTGGGCCCTGGCGATTCTGCTGGAGTCGCATTGGGCTGCTGCTCTCTCGAGCTCTGCCGCCAAGGACCAAGCGGCGCGGTCCATCGCCGCGATCGAAAGCAAGGCGTCTCAGTCGCCGCGAGCTCCCAAGCTCCGTTACAAACCGCCCAGCATCGAGGAGCGCATCGCGTCGGGGGACATGCTTCTGCGCACGAAGGACTATGAACGCGCTGTCGACGAACTGAACAAGGTGGTCGAACTGAGTCGGCAGCAAGCGGTCAGCGAGGCGTCCAAGGTCGACGGCATTTACTTGCTTGCAGAGGCCTATTTTCGTTCCGATCAATTCCTGTCCGCGCGTCGCTACTATCGGCAGATCATCGATGAGGCGCCTGCACCGCCGTACAACGCGTACGCGGGTCGCGCATTGAGCCGGTTGGTGGACATTGCGCTACGCACCGACACGCTGGAGAGTCTCGATTACGTTTTCGCGCGGATCGACAAGCTGGGCACGACCGATCCCTCCGGTTCGCTTCAGTATGCTCGCGGTAAGGCGTTTTTCGCACGGGGGGATTTCGCCTCCGCGAAGGCCGCCGTCAGTGCGATGCCTGCGAACTCCCCCTTCGGACATCAGGCCCAGTACTTGCTTGGCGTCATCAAGACCAAGGAGGCTGTGCAGGCTGCCATGGCAGACAGCGCTGCGTCCTCCGAGGGCGGGTCGACCGCAGATGCGAACCTCTCCAAGGCGCCAGAGTCCCTGTCGGTTCGGCGCTTCGACGAAGCCATCGAGCAGTTCCGCAAGGTCACGCGGATGCCTGCCTCGACCAGCGATCAAAAACATGTGGTCGACCTGGCCTGGATGGCCATCGGGCGGCTCTTTCACGAGAGCGATCAGTACCTGGAGGCGGCCGATGCCTATAGCCATGTGGATCGCGGCTCGCCAGAGTTTTCGACGATGCTCTACGAGCTTGCATGGGTCTACGTGCGCCTGGGGGACTACCAGCGAGCTCAGCGAGCGCTCGAGGTGCTGGCCATCACCGATCCCAAGACCCTGGAGCTGGCCGACGGCTCGCTGTTGCGCGCGGACCTCATGTTGCGGTCCGGGCAATTCGACAAGGCGCTTGGTCTCTACAACGAGGTGCGGAGCGAGTACGACCCGATTCGCCAACAGGTCCAATCGTTTCTCGATACGACTACCGACCCGGCCGTCTACTACGATTGCTTGACCGGCGACGAGGATGCGGTGGCTGGTAGTACGCTGCCCCCAATGGTCATCGAGTGGGCGCGTGAAGAGGCCAAGGACGACCGAGTCTTCGCGGTGATCGACGACGTGACGCGTTCGCGCCATCTCATCAAGCGGTCACGTCAGCTGGTTTCGAAATTGAACGCCGTGCTGGGTGGGCCGACTCGTGTCAAAGCGTTCCCGGAGCTGAAGGCGTCTCTGGAGCGCACGCTCGGGCTCATCAACGAAGTCGGGATGGCCAGGCTCACTTTGGCTCTAGGTATGGATGATGTCGCGGGGTCGCCAGGTGGCGAGCTCGCTGCCGTGCGCCGACAGCGCCGCAGCTTGATGAAACGCTTGGGCTATCTGCCGGTGACCGACGGAGACTTCGCGCAACGAGAAGCAGCGGGTGAGCGACAGTGGAACCAGGTCTCGCAGAAGCTCCAGAGGCTCACGCTGGAAGCGGACAGGTTGCAGGCCATGGTGAATGCCCTCAGGAAGGTTCTGGACGACGCGCCCAGGCTCAACGTCAGCATCGACCCGGCAAGCCGCGAACGATTTCGGGCGGAAATCGAGGCGAACGAACGGGATCTAGCAACCTATCGTCAGCGGATCGCGCAGTTCGAAGAAGCCATCGAGATGGGACGCGTGCAGATCGGTTTCGGAGACCAGCGTTTCGTGGAGGACGACCAAGTGCGCGAGCGGTTTCGGCAAACGCTCGCGCGGGAGGCAGCGCTGGTAGCCGCTGGCCAGGACACGAGCACCGCGGCCGAGTACGCGCGCGCTATCCAACCGCTGCTCGCTCGGGCCGACGGGGTCGAGGCCAGGTTGGCGGAGCAACGCGCTGGCCTGGAGCGAGAAGGGCTTGCCGGCGCTCAGAAGATAGAGGGGGTGGTCGTGCGGGAGGCCACCAACATCGAAACCTATGCCGATCGCCTCGACGCGCTCGATCAGCAGGCGCGCCTCCTGGTCGGTGAGGTGGCCATGAGGAATTTCGGGTTGGTGCGAGACCGCCTCAAGAGCGTGGTGCTACGCGCCGACGTCGGCATCGTCCAGCAAGCATGGGAGCTGAGAGAGGAGCAGATGCGTCGCGTCAGGAATCTGCAACGCGAAAGGGCCCGAGAGGAGCAGAACCTGAACGACGAGCTACAGGAAGTGCTCGACGATGCGGAGGATGTCCAATGAGCGCGTCAGCCCCAGGGCCGTCGGTTTCCGGTGAACGTCGTCTGTGCCTCGCCACGGCAGGTACGAGAGCTGCTGCCGCCGCGTTTTTGGCGCTGTTCTGTGCCGCGACACCCGCTTCCTCGCAGCAAGCAGCTGCAGCTGCGGACCAAGCCGGGGACGGAAGCGGCGTGACCCCGGTCGCTTCTGGCGAAGCGAGTTCGAACAACGCAACGTCCACGTCGGCGGCTCGCTGCGTGTCGAACGCCACCGGATCGGGCGCGCGCAGGGGGACGATCAACAAGGGTGCTCCCCCGCCGCCGCCACCCAGCGCCGAGCAGTTGAAGGCGTTCGCGGCCCTCAAGAAGGAGGCCGACGCTTACTCGCGCGGGGCCAAAGATTTCCGTAGGACGCTCACCACTATCGTGCGGCACCATTACGAAGAGAGACGCCGTCGAGTGCTCTCCGCGCTCGACAAGGAGCTCTTGGTGGAGAAGGAAGGTCTCACCACCGCGCGTGGGGAGGCAATTCGCCGGCTGGAGGAGTTCGTGGCGCTTTACAGCGGCGCGAACGCCGATCCGTCCGCAACTCCAGATGCCATGTTTCGCCTCGCCTCCCTTTACGAAGAGCGTGCGCGCGCCAATTTCGATGCAGATCTCACCACCGGTCTGGTTCCGGCCATCGAACTCTACCGAAAGATCATTGCGGAATACCCCGATTACGAAGAGATAGCCGCCGTGCACTACTATCTGGGGCACGCCATGACTGATGCTGCGCGGCTCGACGAGGGCCAACAGGCGTGGCGCGCTCTCGTTTGTGCGAACAAGTACAAGGTGCTGCCAGATCCTGACGATGCGTCGAAGATCTTGCTGCAGCCGTTGCCGCAGGATCACGACGACGAGTACTGGAACGAGTGGTACAACAAGAATCCCATCCCGCTCGACAAGGCGGGTGGCGGCAAAGGCAAAGGCCCGGGCGTCGCCGAGGAGGAGCTCACGTTCATCGATCCCTATGCGGGCTGCGAGCCGTTGCCGCAAGATACGCTGCCGGGGCAGGAGCCGCGCTACCTCGCCGAGGTATGGTGGCAGATCGGGAACTTCCACTTCGACCAGATCGATCCGAAGGGCGGCCCCTACAATTTGAATCGCGCGGTCAGTGCCTACGACCACTCCCTCGTCTACGAGAAGCCACCCCTGTACGGGGTCGCCATGTACAAGCAAGCTTGGACTTACTACAAGCAGCAGCGCTACCGCACTGCGGTCGAGTGGTTCGTGAAGCTCTTGCACTACGCGGACGAGCAAGAGGCGAAGACGGGCGACCCGGGAGCGGACTTTCGCGCGGAAGCATTCACCTACATAGCGGGGTCGCTCACTTACGTGGACTTCGACGGGCCACCGCCGGAGGACCCCTACATTCCACGTAATGACGTGCTCGACGTGGAGACGGATCCGCTGGCGGCCGAGGAGAAGATGGCAGTCGCCATCGACCGGGTGCAAGACCCCGAACTGATTCCGCAGGACAAGAAATGGACTGCCGAAATCTACAAGTCACTTGCGCAGGAGTTCATCGAGATCACGCAGAACCGCAACGCGATCCGCCTGCTGGAATTGACTCTGCAGAAGTTCCCGCTCGACCGCGATGCGCCTGTCATGCAAAACAAGGTCGCCGAGCTGTACGATCAGCTGGCGCGTCTCTCTCCCGAGGGGTCGCCAGCCCGTTCCGAATACAACGAGAAGGCCCTGAAGGCCCGCACGAAGCTGGCGCAATACGTGGGAACTACTCCATGGACGGAGGCGAACAAGAACGATCCGGAGGCGCTCGACCAAGCGGAGCAGTTGGTGAGAGGTGGGCTGAAGCGGGCCGCCGCCGACCACACGAACTACGCGCGTAGCCTGTACCAGAGGGCTACCGAACTCAGCGACGCGGAGGAACAGACTCGCCTTCTGGAAAAAGCCATCGAGGAATATCAGCTCGCTGAGACAGGCTGGCAAGCTTACCTCGCGCAAGATCCGACGGCTCTGGACTCGTACGAGAGTCGCTTCTGGTTGGCCGATGCTCGCTATTGGATCGTCGTGTTGCAGGTGCCGCTCGGGCGCGTCCCGAAGTCGGACGAAGTGGAACGCGCGTGGCTGGCTGCGGTAGAAGTGCGCGATTCGAACGAGGACGACAAGTATCTTCAGCCGGCCGCCTACTACGCGGTCAATATTTCCGAGAAGGTGCTCGACGCCAAGTATCGGCAGTACGACGAGACGAACGGCGCCCAGGGGTTGGAAAAGAGGGAAGAGGTGAAGTTCGAAGGCGAGGGGGCGTCGCGCAAGGTGGTCAAGGAGACGCTTCCCGCGGACATTCAGAGCGCCATCTGTGCGCGTGACGAGTACAACGCGCGTATCCCGGCGGAGAAGGATCCCGACAGGAACGGCATTCTGTATGCCTTCCAGTCGGCGGATTGGTACTTCCTGTACGGGCAATTCGACGAAGCTCGCAAGCGCTTCACGCCGATCTACGAGCAGCATTGCGGCAAGGACAAGTTCGGCTATCAGGCTTGGGAGAAGCTCATCAGCATGAGCAACTTCGAGGGCAATGCGGCCGAGAGCCGCAGGCTAGCCGAAGGCAAGAGCTGTGCTTTCGATGAGGAATCCAAGGCCCAAGAGGAGGCCATTCGCAAGCCCGTCAAGCAAGGCGTGGCGTATCTAGATGCGCGCAAGCTGTACGAAGAAGCGGAGAAAATGCCGGACGGTCCCGAGCGCGACAAGAAGTGGCGAGCGGCCGCGGCTGCCTACAAGGTGGCACTCGATGCAGCCCCGGACCGCGACGAGGCCCCCGAAGCCGCGATGAATGGCGCGTACGCCTACAAGCAGGTCGGCGAGTACGACAAGGCGATTGAGATGTACGAGCTTTTCATCTCTCGCTACGGCGACGAGAAGACCCTGCAGAAGCTCAAGAACGGTGACCCGAACGCGACTCCGCCCGTGCCGCCGAACCGTGAAAAGTACGAAGAGCGCGTGCAGTTCCTCAAGAGCGCGTACGACGCGTTGGCGGGCGCCTACGTGTTGTTTTTCGACTATCCGAAAGCCGCGGACACCTACGACAAGATCAGTGGAATTCAACACTTCAAGACGGAAGAGCGTCGTGAGGCCGCGCGCCAGGCGCTCTCACTGTACGCCAGCATTGGCGACACCAGCGGGATGAGTCGGTCGCGATCTCGCTTTGGCCAGCTAGGTGCGACTCAGAAGGAGTTGGCCGAGGCGGACTTCATCGTGGCCAGCGCCGATCTGAAGAAATGGGACGAGAAGAGTCCCAACACGGGTGCCAATGCTACCGCGCGGCGAGACGCCGAGCGCTCCATGGAGAACTACTACAAGAAGAATCAGAATAATCAGGCCGCGGCACAGTACGTGGTGCGCTCGGCGTACCATGTGGCCAAGATGAAGAAGGCGGCACGTTCCGGCGATACCAATCAATGGTTCGACCGAACCTTGGCAGCCTGGGCCACCTGGAAGAACGCTGCCCCCAGGGAGGGTGGTAAGAACACCGCGCTGGGCTCCCCCGAAGCGGGCATGGCCGCCGAAGCCGAGTACACGATGCTCGACGAGGATCTCAAGCGCAAGTTCGACTACGAGTCGGGGTTTCACCGCTACAAGGGGACCGTCACCGAAGTCGTCAAGGACTACCAGAACGACGCGACCGAAGCGAAAAGGTGGTACGACAAGCTGCAGCATGTGGTTGACGAGTACGTCTCGCCGGACTGGGCGCCCGTGGCAATTGCACGCCAGGGGTCCGTCTACGACTCCCTGCGCACCGGCCTCTACAACACACGCCCACCCGAGCTGAAGATGTTCAGCGCCGCGCAAGAGAGTGCACTGAAGAAGGCCGAGGAAAGTGACAATCCGGATCTACAAGAAAAGGCCGACGCCATCCGGGTAACCGTGCAACAGGCGTGGCGACAAAAGCGCGATCAGGAACTCGACAGCGCCGATCGGGTTGTCGTCGACAGGTACGCCACGTCCGTCATGCTTGCACGCCGCTTCAACGTGTCGAATCCAAGCGTCACCCGGGCCATTCGCCGATTGGCCTTTTTGACCGACGTCATCGGAGAGGCCAAGATGAAGACGTTCACCGACTCGGTGAAGGACCTCAACTACACCCCAGGTATGTTTCAACGCATGCGCCCCGGAGTCGTCTCGGCGCCCGAACCCAACGGTTTGCCGGAGCCCTTGCCGGTGATGGTGCAGTGAGGATTATGGGACTATGACGATGGTACGTCGCACTTTACAGCTCTTCTTCCTGGGCTCTGCTCTGTGCGGGAGTGCTGGCTGCGCCAAGCAGGGCGCAGGTCAAGAAGCGGTCACCCCTTCAGCGGCGCAGCAACAGCCAGGTGCCGTCGCATCCGGTGGAACGGTCGTGAACGCGCAGGGTCAGCAGTTCGCGGTTGGTGACGCGCCCTCGAGCGGTAAGGCGGCGACGAACCGTCCCCCGATGAGTGCCAGCGCCCAACAACCTTATCAAGCCGGCATACAGGCCTTCATGGCGGGCGATCTCCAGGGGGCAAAAACGCAGTTTACAAATGCCACCCAGGCCGATCCGAATGCTTACCAAGCCTACTACTCCCTCGCTGTCGTGAACGAACGGCTCGACGCTCCGGGCAGCGCCGTTACCGCCTACCAGAAGTCGATCGGCATCGTGCCCGACTACGAGCCTGCAATCGTCGGCTACGCGGTGCTGCTGGCACGCCAGGGCAAGGCCGCGGAAGCCGAGGACTTGCTCCGCTCCAAGCTGGCTGCTTATCCGGACAGCGCCGCCATCAGCACGGGGCTTGCGGAGGTCAAGTCGATGCAGGGTGACTCGGCCGAGGCCCAGCGCCTCGCACAGGAGGCGCTGAAGAAGAACCCCGACTATCGGCCCGCCATGGTGACCCTCGCTCGCGACCACTACCGGAACCGGCGTTTGGACCTTGCGCTGTATGCGCTCAAGGGAATCTTGGACGGTTATGGCGAAGAAAACCCTCCCCGGGATAAGAACAATGCTCAAGCCCACCTGCTACGAGGGTTGATCTACAAGGAACAGAATCGACGCGGCCCGGCCATCGAGGAGTTCGAGAAGGCTATCGAGTTGCGGCCCGACTTGGTGGAGGCCCGCGTGCAGTTGGCCACCTACTTCATGGAGGCGGGCAATGCGGCCGGCGCCGTTCCGCATTTGGAAACGGCGGTCCGCTACGACAACACGAACGTGCTGGCTCACTTGAACCTCGGGGACGCTTATCGGCTGATGGGGCAGACGGCGAAGGCGAAGCAAGAACTGGAATGGGTCGTTCAAAAGGATCCCTCCCTGGCTCAGCCGCACTACAATCTCGGATTGCTCTATCTGCTGAATCCGGACATCCCAGGGGTGACACCGAAGCAGGCCGCGGACAAGGCCATCGAACACTTCGAGAAGTACAAGAGCATGACGCCCCGTTCGGAAGGGCCGGACGATACGGAGGAGCTGATCACGCGGGCGAAGACCAAGAAGGCACTGATTGATGCCAAGGCGGCTGAGGCCGCAGCCGCTTCGGCGCAAGGAAACGCCAACGCTGCAGGAGGTGCACCGTGAGTCGACGGTTGAAGTTTGCTACTGCGTTCGTGCTTGCCCTGGGCGTGAGTCAAAACGCCTGGGCCCAAAAGAAGGGGCGTGTCGTGACGATCAGCGAGGTGACGATCGTCGGACGAGTTCAGAAGCCGATTGCCGCCGTCGACGTGAGCCGCATCCAACCGAAGCTCACGCTGGCTGAATTGCGACAGCCGTTCTTGGGTCGCATCGAAAAGGCCTTGTACCGCGCGCCGTTCTAGGAACGGCAGGGGTGGCTGTGGAGGGTAGGCCGCGCTCGTTGTGCCGCCCGGGGCAAACGGGGGAAAAACCCCTCGCCGCCTGAAGGGCGCCAGCGTTTCGGCTGTTCGACTTCACGGATCTTGGACGAAGCAAGCGTGTGGTTTGCGATTGTAGCTTGTCTGGCTAGCGCGATCCTGGTGTTCTTGGGACACCGCGCCAATCGAGGTTTGCCTGCGAGTGAGCCTGTCGACCGCGCGCTTGCTGAACTGAGGTGCCGGGGCCTTGCTCCCAACGAAGTCGGGGCGTATGCCGAGGACGAGCGTCGGCTGCGCGAGCTTCTGCGTCAGGTGGCGAATGCCCGGTCGCGAGCTCGGGCGGTGGCTGCTATCAACGAGTTCACCCTCGAGGCGCAATCCGATCTTGCGCGTGGGGTGGGCGTGGCCGGAACCCTGGCACGCGCGGGCCTTTCACTGGGAGTGCTGTTGGGGGCCCTGTCGCTGGCTCAGGTGCTTACCGAAGCTACCAGTCTATCGCTGGTCGGTCTGACCCCAGCGGTCGTGTGCGTGGGGGCGGGAGGATTGGGGTGTTTGTGGTGCCTACAAATAGGTCGTTGGGCCGATGCGCGGAGGGCCCGGTATCGAGACCGCGTGGCGCGCTTGAGCAAAGCCCTCCAACATCGCCTTCCGCGCGAGGCCGGCTGACCGAGTTTGTGGCAGTTTTAAGAAAGAGGCCCTGGGGTTGCGAACGAGCGGCTCGGGCTGGCAGTCCGATGAAATCATTGGCGTTTCGGTGGACCTTCTGGCCTTTGCCAGGTACCCTCGCAAGTACGGTGTCTGGGAACTTTATGGGCAGACAGTGTGTCCCTCTATGGGCACGCGCGAGGCGTCCGTTACGGGTGGTGACTCTGCTGGGCACTCCCCGTGTCGGGACGAGGGAAATCTGAATGACACAGCCGCACACGCACAAACCACAAAGCACTCGTCCTGGTCAGATGACGGCGGTGATGCGCGCCGTCGCAGCCACCGGGCCCAAGGTTCTTCGGATCGGCCTGGTGCAAGGTGGAAGGGTCATCGAAGAACGCATCATCAAGCAGCGCTCGCACGTGACGGTTGGCCCGAGCGAAAAGAGCATGTTCGTCATCGCCTCGACGAGCGTGCCACCGAACTTCCGCCTGTTCGAGCTGGTCGGTGCCGACTACTGCTTGAATTTCCTCGACGGTATGAATGGGCGGGTGGCGCTACCGACCGGTATATCGGATTTATCGGTGCTCAAAGGCCAAGCGAGGCGGACGCCACAAGGGGCATACCAGGTACGGCTGACGGAGGATTCGCGCGGCAAGGTCGTGATCGGTGAGGTGACGTTCCTGTTCCAGTTCGTCGCGCCTCCTCCCGTCCAGCCAAAGCCCCAACTTCCAGTCGCCGTCTATCGGGGCGCCAGCAGCATCGACTGGCCCACGACGATCATCGCGGCGTTCGCCTTCCTGGTTCATTTCATGGCCATAGGCGCGCTCTATTCCGATTGGCTAGATCCCATCGTCGATGAAGAAGTGAGCGTCGCAGGTCTGGTGGACACGATGAAGAACTTGCCTCCGCCGCCCCCGATCGAAGAGGAAGCGGTCGAGACCGACGAAAAGGCGGAGACGGAAGAGAAGACTGCCGAGAAGCCCAAGGCGACCAAGCAGGCGGCGAGCCAGAACAAGGCCGCCGATGGGGGCGCGATGGGTGCCAAAGAAGCAGCGGCTCTCAGCAACGAGCTGGACCAACTCGAGATGGCCACTCTCGGCGCGCTGGCCAACACGGGGCCTGCTACGGCGGGAGTACTCAAGGGTGGGGACGTGCCGACGAGCGCGCTCGATGCGGCGGCCGCCAGCGGCGCCGGTGTGGGCGTCGGCGGGTTCCAGATCGGAGGCGGGGGCGGCGCCATCAGGCCTGGGCAGGGAGGCGGACTTGCTTCTATCGGTGCGACCGGCAAGGGCGCCGGTACCGAAGGGGCCGGCGCCGAGAAGATCGTCAAGAAGGGACCGAAAGGCTCGGCGTCCGTGGGTGGAGCCGCGGTGAGCGGAGGCACGGTCAGCAACGCCAGCCGCGTGGTCGCTGGGATGCGCGCCGGCTTTCGCGCTTGCTACAACCGCGGGCTCGCCATCAATCCGGACGCCCAGGGTTCCATTCGGCTCTCGATTCGTGTGGGGCCGGCAGGTGAAGTGCAGAGCGTTACCGCGGTTCCCTCAGGTAACCTTCCCGGATCGGTGGTTGGTTGTGTGAAGGCGCGCGCGAGCGCCGCTCAGTTCTCTCCTCCCGAAGGCGGCACTGCGGTGGTCGTCGTCCCCGTGACCTTCGTCAAGCAGTAAGCCGGTGCTGAGCTGAAAGCACCCACGGTTGTGGGCTCCACCGGGCGACCGGTCACCGGCTTCGCACGATTCACCCGCCCCAGTTTACTCTAGGTGTGGTGAATGCTTTTGATTGCGGGCGCATCGGAGCACTAGTACCTTGTTGCTCAGGCTACCGCGAAGACCACCGTTGACTACAAAGAACCCTCGATTTTGCTCGTTGGCTCTGGGTGTGGCGGTTTGGTGGCCTTTGGCCTTCTTGCTTTGGGGCGCTGCGGCTGTCGGGCTGACCTATCCCTTTGAAATCGAATGTGAATCGAAATGACTGCGCACGTTGACACCAGAAATCCCGATTTCTATACTATCAGACAGTTCGCAAGGGTTTGCGAGGGAGGCACGGCTGCATGCGCTTGAACATCAGTAAATGGGTAGTCCCGACGGTGACGCTGCTCATCGTAAGTGTTGCGAGCGCACAGTCGGACCAGGCTGCAACCAATGGTCAAGCGACGGAGGCTGGTACCGGCGGGGTGGAGCCATCTCCTGAACTAACTGCTCAACGTGACGTGCAGCTCACGCCGGAACAGATGTTGAAGCAGGCTGAAGGGCACTTGACGCGCATGGATACCGCGGCGCGCAGCGTCCGCCGTCAGCTCACGAACGCTCGCCAGGAGCGCGATGTAGTCAAGGTTCTCTGTCTCAATGACAAGCTCAATCAAATCGACGTAGCGTTGAACTCAGCTACCGATCGTCAGAAGACGCTCGAGTCGTTGGTGCAGTCGAATAACGCGGATCGCGCCAAGCACGAGTACACGATCATTTCCGTATTGCGAGAGCGTGTCGAAACGTTGCTCTCCGAAGCCAATCAGTGTGTCGGAGAAGAGCTTGGATACGTCGGCGAAACCGAGGTGAACGTGGAGATCGACCCGGGCATCCCCGATACGGATCCCTCAGAATTCCCAGATGAGCCTTTCGTTAGCGAACCCCCACGGCTCAGCAGCCCGACCTACTGATCGACCGCAGAAATCTCACATCGCTCTCTACGCTGATCGCCCAAGTTCTTCGCGCCGAACCTCACCATGAAGCTCCGATTTGCACTAGCGGCGCTGTTGGTCTCATGTACCACAGCCCTTTCCGCCTACGCCCAACAGCCTTGGATTGAGGACCGTCGCCTTGGCGAAGGCGCGGGGATTCGCACTGGCAACCTCGAGTTGCATCCGAGTTTGGCAGGTGAATTCGGGTACGATAGCAACTACTTCCAGCGCGCAGACGGGGAAAATCCCGTGGGTTCGTTGCGATTCCGCGTCACTCCCTCCTTGACCCTCGCCACGTTGGGTAAGGAGAGGAAAGCGGGAGATCAGCCCGGAGCTAGCCCTCCCGCACTGAACCTGAACTCCGGCGCGTTTGCCACCTACAATGCCTTTGTCCCTCTGGATGACGGCAACGATTTCGACAATCGGCGGCGCTTGGGAGGGGGCGTTTCTCTCGATCTCGAGCTGTTTCCCCGGCGCGTCTTCAGCTGGGATGTAGGGGGGCGCTACCTGCGAATCATCGATCCGTCGAATGCAGCGGGCGGCGCGAGCGACTTCGATCGACACACGTTGTCTGCACAGACGGGCATTACGTTTCGTCCGGGGGGCGGGCTATTCGACTGGCGTGTCGGTTATCGCTTCATCGGGACCTATTTTTCCGACTCCGGCTTTGATACTCAATTCGACAATAACCACCATCTCATAGAAACTCGTGGGCGCTGGAGGTTCTTGCCGAGGACCGCAGTCATCTACGATGGTGAATATCGCATCATCCGGTATGCGGACAATGCGAGCCTGCAACAGTCGGGCGAGGCGATTCAGAGTCGCATTGGCCTCAATGGGCTCGTCACCAACCGGTTCGCCTTTCGCGTGATGGGAGGTTGGGCCGCCTCGTTTTATGACCCCGACCCGGTGGTTGGCTACCAGAACTACGACGGATGGGTCGCCAATGCCGAGGTGAAATGGTTCCTGACACCCAATCCGTCACTTCAGCCCGGCTCTGCACAGGTGGGGTTGTCGTCGATTGCCGCGGGTTACGAGCGCGACTATGCGAACAGCTACCTGGGTCCGTTCTTCTCCAGGGATAAGGGATACCTGAATTTCGAGTACTTCATCGGTGGTGTAGCCGTGGTTTCGCTGCGCGGGCACGTGGCTTTGGTCGACTACCCAACGTTCGCCACATTGGCGTCGCCCGAGGTGAATGTTTCCGAAACTCGTGTCGGTGGTCGGTTGTTCGCCGAATATCGCGCCAGCGAAGTCGTAGGTATCAACACTACGATCTCTTACGATCGCAACGTCGCGAGCGGAGACAACCCGGTGCCGCTAGCAATGGGCGGGTCGGACGACTTGGACTTCCAGCGCTTCCAGGTCTTCTTGGGAGCCAGGCTGTTCTGGTAAGCGCCCATCGTAGGTATCGACACCTTGGGTAGCGAGGCTCGGTTTGCGAGTACGCACGGTTGGAGGTACTGGTAGGCGATGCGATGCCTGCAGGCTCTACCGATGAGACGAGGCTTCGGCTGGCTGTGCGTCAGCCTAATGCCATGCTGCTTCAATGCATGCGCATCCCGGAGTGACAATCAACAAGTCCAGTTGATGCCGGCCGCGGAGCGAACCACGCTTGGTCCGGGCGATGTCTTCCACCTCCAGATAGTGGGAGAGAAAGATCTCCCGGAGGAGTATCAGGTTGCTTCGGATGGCACTGTCGACCTGCCATACATTCATACGTTGGAAGTTGTCGGCCTGGAACCGCAAGAGGTGGCGCGCCTGATCAGAAAGCGCCTGATCGAAGAGAAGATTCTCACCGATCCCGCGGTGGTCGTTTCGGTGAAGGAGTACGTGAGCAAGCGGGTGACTTTGCTTGGCGAGGTGCAGAAGCCCGGCAGTTTCCCTCTGACTCCCGGGCTCACTCTGATCCAGGCGGTGTCACAGGCAGGGGGCCTAACGTCGATCGCGAACAAGCAGCAACTGAACCTCACGCGAAACACCAAGGGGGGAGGGACCACGACCGTGGTGATAGATATCGAGGCGATAACTGATGGAGAGTCGCCTGACATCCCGCTGCAGCCTGGCGATCGCATCTATGTGAAGGAGAGGATTTTCTGATTCTGTATCGCGTGCAGCTCCTTCGTTCGCCGACGTCGGGCTGAGAGTCGGTCCGAAAGGCACGGTAAGACAGGAAGCATCGATTTCTAAGGAGCCGTGACCCGTAGCACGGCAACCGTTCTCAGAGCGGGGGACCCCAGCCCGGCGAAGTGCTCCACGTGCGTTTCGTCGCCGAAATCGACGCGTGAGGAGGACAGCGGAATGGCAGTGCCGGCGCTCACGGCGAACGAGTAGGCGTCCGCCCATGCCACGGTAGCAGTCAGCGCCCACTCCGCCGGGATGAAACTAGCGCTCTGACCGCTCGGGGCTGGTGGTTGTCTCGTGAGTCCCGGCATTGCAGTAGCCTCGGTGCTCACCCACAGGATGTCGCGAACAATGCGCAGCCCAACGCCGACTCCGGTCACCAGCTGGCTCGTCGTGCGGACATTACCAAGCGACACGGGTTGCCTCAGGCGGGTGCCGATCTGGACCCCAGTGGACAGGGCGCCGTAGGACAAGCCCGCCACCCAGGATGGAGCAAACACCGCGTTCGGAGAGCCCGCGAAAGCCATTGCGTCTCCAAGCGGTAGGCTCAGATCGGTACGCAGCTTGAAACCGTACGCGAGCGCGCCGCGGTGCCCAGCCGCCGCCTCGTAGCCTACGCTGATCAGCGGATCGCGGACCGCTCGTGTCTGCAGTCCCGTGTGACTGCGGGTCCTCGCGGCATCGATGCCGGTGCCGGTCTGGTAGGGAACCATGCGCAACTGAACCCCCAACTCGACACCCGCGCCCAGGCCGGCGCCAACCAACATCTGCCAATCCACCACATGTCTTACCACGGGAATGTCGCGTCCCTTGCTGTCTGGGCTGGGAGCGTTGAGCACGAGCGGACGGTACTGATACACGCCGGCGACGGCGAACGACAGTTGGCCGCGCTTCAGTGACTCGGCACTTGGTAGCGCCATGAAGGGGCCGGGGTCGTAGTCGAGCCACTGCTGGTTCGAGTCGATGCAGCTCGAGTTGGCGGCTTTGCCACAATCCAGAGCGCGGCAGGGGCTGAGCCAAAGCGAGGCCGCCATGAAGACAAGGGCGGCGGAAGCGCTGACCGTAGCGCGGCGAGCGAGGCCTCGCGAGCGCTCGCCCAGAGTAGCTTTCGTGAGGGGCACGGCGTGGATTGTACAGCGTTCGAACCCTGGTGTGACAGGAGTCGACTCACCGCGCGAGCTTCGTTCTGTGCTATGCAAACATCGGAGCCTCTGGCCTGACAGTCAGTGGTCGACCTTCGATGCAGACCATTTCGAACCAACGTCCCCTGCTGTTGGGGTCTCAGTCACCGCGCCGCCGAGACATTCTGCTGGGGCTCGGCATTCCGATCGTGGTGCGTCCGGCCTCGGTGGATGAGGCGACCGTACGGGGAGAGCGCGTCCACGACTACCTCGAACGAGTAGTAGACGCCAAGCTGAAGGCGGTGGCTTCAGCCCTAACCCAAATGGAAGCCGTGGGAGCACTCGTGGCGGACACGGTGGTGGTGGTCGACGGGCGTATCCTCGGAAAGCCTGGCGACGAACGCGAGGCCGTGGAGTTGCTCGAACAGCTCGCGGGGCGTGAACATCGAGTACTCACGCGGTTCGCGATCGCGGCGGCTCGGGCCCCAGCTCTGGCAGTCGCGTCGAACACCGTCGAATCCAGAGTCATCATGCGCTCGGCAACGCGCGAGGAACTCGAGCGCTACGCGGCAACGGGAGAAGGGCTCGATAAAGCAGGGGCCTATGCCGTGCAGGGTTTGGGTGCCTTCTTGGTCGAGCGCATCCATGGTTCGTACAGCAACGTCATCGGATTGCCTGCCTGCGAGGTCGTGGTGGAGCTCGGACATGCGGGATTGTTGGATTCCTTTCCAATGACACCGCCGAGCTGATGGGTACGTTCCTCGAGCGGTTGCGCGTGGCCTTCAGGCTCACCGGGCCGGCCCGGTGGGCCGACGCTTGGGCCGTCGGGGCGCTTGGCGCCTCCTTGCGTTTGGCGTGCGTCGCTTGGGCTGTCGGACGTTTTCCGCCAGCTGCTGACGGGAAGTTTTACGACGTTGTTGCGCGGAGGATTGCGGGCGGACACGGCTACACCTGGCTTTGGCCGGACGGAGCCGTGACCTACGCGGCGCACTACCCGGTGGGTTACCCCGCTTTGGTCGGGGTACTCTATGCGCTTTTTGGTAACCATCCACCTGTCGCGATGCTGTTCAATGCGCTCTTGGGTGCAGCGGCTGTGGTGGCCACGTACTGGGTGAGTGCCCGCGTCGTAGCCAGAAGGGGCGCCCTGCTGGCGGCGTTGCTGGTGGCGGTGCATCCGAGCCTGGTGTTCTATACGCCAGCGCTGATGACCGAAGGCGTGACGGCAGCGCTGTATCTGCTCGCTCTCGCTCTTGCGATCGCCGCTGCTGCGAGCTCACGGCTGTGGCTTGTGGTGCTTCTCGGAGTGCTGCTGGGTCTTTCGGTGTTGGTGCGACCCCAGACGTTGATCCTGGTTCCCGCCTACGGGGCTCTTGCCGCCTACGCGCGCCCCAAGCGGGAGCCCGACGTCGGCAGGGGCGGGCTGCCCCAGCGCAGGCTCGTCCAGGGCAGCTGGTGGTTTCGCGCCCTCATGGTAACGGCGGTCGTTCTGCTCGTGTGCCTTCCGTGGACACTGCGTAATTGTCAGCGCATGCATCAGTGCGTCTTCGTGAGCGCCAATGGCGGTTGGAACTTGCTGATCGGCACGGCTCGTGAAGCGAAGGGATCGTGGATAGCGCTTACTGAAATGGGAGTGCCCAAGGAGTGCCGGGAGGTCTTCGAGGAAGCGGCGAAGGACAGTTGTTTCGGCAACGCTGCGCTTGCTCGAATTCGGGTTCACCCGTTGGACTGGCTGGCGTTGGTTCCGGCCAAGCTGAGTGCGACATTCGACTACCCCGCAGCACCAGCTCACTACCTACGTATGTCCAACCAGGATGCCCTCGGCTACGGTGGATTCCGTTTTCTGGTCGCACTCGAAACGCTGTGGCAACGAGTCCTCTTGGGGCTGGCGCTGGTTGGCTTCGGGCGGTGGCCCGGACCTCATGGGAGGCTACGTCGCCGCTTGGGGATTTTCGCCGCCGTCAGTCTGCTCACTCCGTTTGCGTGGCCGGCGGTGCTCGTGTTGGTTGGGTTAGCGCTGCTGCTGGGGAGGCAGCTTTGGGAGCTGCGTCCGTTCGCCCTGGGCGCCGCAGTGTTGGCGGCCACCGCACTTATGCATGCGGTCTTCTTCGGGGCAGGGCGCTACTCGCTCGTATGTGGCTTCTTGGCCGGTGTCCTGGCGGCGTCCGTGTGCGGGCCCATCCGCAAAGCCGAACCCACATCGGATCGACCCGAGCGGGTCGGCTAGGCAGGGCCAGAAACCCATCCCATGACATGAGCTGGTGACCGATGTCGAGCCAGACTCCACGAGCAGCCTCGAGTTTTCGCGGAAATTCCGCTCGCCTGTGCGCCCTGGGACGATCTCGATTCCGAGCGCCGAGGCCATGAGATGCGTTCTGGTGCAGCCACCCCGGCAACCGAGCGGAAGCCATCGTCGAGTTCAAAAGCGATTTTGACAGCTCGCTGCACGTCGAGCGATACTAGGGGGGTGAAGGAGACGCACTTGAGATGCCTTTGATCGAGACCGAAGAGGCCGCGCGCCGTCTGGCGCGCGCTATCGCGAGCGACCTTTCCCTATACAACGAGGAGAAAATCGTTCGTGGTATCGAGGGTGATAGTCTGTTCGAGGAGTTGGAAGAGGAGATTGAAGAGGGGCGAGCGCTGTACAAGAGCCGAGTGGCTCCGGAACTCTATCAGCGCAACTTCTACGATCGCGCACTAGTGGATATCCTCGTCAAATCGAAGGGGCACATCAAGAGCGCCATTTGGTAGTGCCGCAGCGTTTCGTCGTCACGCGTGAGCAAGGTGGCGAGCGGTTGGACAAGGCGCTGGCGGGTTTGATGCCAGAGGTCTCGCGAGCCACCATTCAACGGTGGATCGGG
The DNA here is from genome assembly GCA_963809955.1 of uncultured delta proteobacterium. GTDB lineage: Bacteria > Myxococcota_A > Polyangia > Polyangiales > Polyangiaceae > JAICQQ01. Next base: position 380,050 of record CAWELQ010000016.1, on the reverse strand, counting down.
GAGGGGCGCGTGCGTTTGAACGGCGGTTCCTGCCGTGCGAGGGACTCCGTCACCGAAGGGGACCACGTGGAGGTCGAGGCTGGGCCGGCTCCGCCCAGCCGCGCGGTGCCTGACGCGAGCGTGGAGGTAGACGTGGTTTACGAGGACTCCGATCTCGTCGTCGTAAACAAGCCAGCCGGGTTGGTCGTGCATCCTGGCCGCGGCCATTCGAGCGGTACTCTGGTCAATGGGTTGTTGGCGCTTCCGGGCTTCGGTAGTCCGCCCTCGGACCCGCTCGACCCCGAAGGTCCAAAGCGCCCGGGAATTGTGCATCGGATAGACAAGGACACGTCGGGGTTGCTAGCGGTTGCGAAAAACCCCCTGGCGCGCGAAGGGCTCAAAAGCCAGTTGGCCGAGCACTCGGTGGACAGACTCTACCAGGCGCTCACGTTGGGTGTGCCCGCGCCGGGCCTGATCCGCACACTGCATGGGCGCCATCCGTACTCTCGTGTCAAGTTCACGAGTCGCGTCGCGCGCGGCCGGGAGGCAGTGACAGAGGTCAGCGTTGCGGCGACTTTTTGGGCCCACCGCGCAGCCCTGGTCGAATGTCGTCTTCAAACCGGGCGTACGCACCAGATTCGGGTGCATCTTGCCGAGCAGCTTCAGTGCCCCATCCTGGCGGATCAGCTCTATGGGCGCGCACCCGAGGAACCCGAACTTCGCGCCCTGGCCGCTCAGTTGGGGCGCCAGGCTCTGCACGCCGGGGTGCTCGGCTTCACCCACCCGCGGACAGAGAAGCGTCTCACGTTCGAAGTACCACTACCAGCTGATATGCGAGCGGTTTTGGACCGCTTGCGAGGGGGAGAGTCCGCGCGCGTGTCTGGTTAGAGCCCCAGACGATCGCTGTAGCGCTTTCTGAGCTTTGCTTCGGCGGCGGCGCCGAGTTCGTTGCCGTAGAGTTCGATCGAAGTCAGCGATTCGAGGGTATGCGAAGTCGCCAGCGCCATTCCACCTTCGTTGCCGATTCCGTTGGCGCTCAGATCGAGCAAGGTCAAGCCGATGAGATTGGGCGATTCGGCGATGGCCCTTGCGCCCTCGTTGCCGACCGCGTTTCCCGAGAGAGCGAGGACGTTCAGCGACCTGAGGGCGTTCGCCGAAGCCAGTGCCCGTGCCCCTTCCGTGCCGATTTCGCAACCCAACAGGAACAGCAGTTTCAGCTCCCCGAGCTGCCCCGCCGCCAGCGCCTCGGCGCCAACGGTGCCTATTGGATTCATGCTCAAATCGAGAGACGAAAGCCCAGCGAAGTGCGGAGCCGCGCTCAGAGCCCGCGTGCCCTGTGGACCGATACCGTTGCCGCTCAAATTGAGTGACTTGAGCGTCAGCTTCGGAGCGTCCGCCAATGCCTTGGCTCCTTGGTCCCCAATGTCATTACCCCCCAGGTCGAGTTCCTGGAGGCCTTTCCAGTCGCCAGCTTTCGCGAGGGTTTCGGCACCTTCGGCGCCGAGATCGTTGTCGCTGACATCCAAGGCCAGAACTTCGCTCGTGAGCTCCGACGACGCCAGGAAGTGGGCGAGTTCAGGACCCAGGGCTAGCCCAGAGAGTCTGAGATGCGTGACGCCTCGCATCTTCTCGGCGGTCAGCTGGCTTTTCAGCTCTTCGATGGATCCTACCGACTCCAGGTCGAGGGTCTTCTTCTCTCCCTCGAGCCATGTCGAGTCCGTGGATGCGGCGCCCAGGCCACTGGGCGCGACTTGACTCTGGGTTGAGTCTTGCTGGGCGGCTTGTGGTGCCGGAGGTGGGGAGCATCCGCAAGAAGCAAGGGTCAAGAGCACCCAGCGGGGAAGGGCTGATCGAGCTCGGTGCGCCGCACGTGTCATGATTGGTTGGAGTTTCGACGCAAGGAAACCGGAGATCAAGCTGTTCCGAGGGGGAGCGTTCACGACGAGGTTGCCGGATCGGTGAGCAGTGTGGGGTAGCGGCGTTTGAGCAACGACAAGGCGAGAAAACCGACCAGGACCGCCCACCAAAGCGTTGCGAAACGGATCAGCAGCATCGAAGCGGTCGCGACTCCGCCTGGGGTGTGTCCGACGCGAACGAGCTGTTCCTGAATCATTGCCTCGGCAACACCCAGTCCACCCGGTATCGGGACCAGGGCGCCAGCCAGGGTTGCGGTAGCATAAAAGAAGATGCAGAGGGGCAACGATACATCGACCTGGAATCCAGTGATGATGGTGTACAGGGCGAGCCCCTCACCGCCCCAGCCGATCGCGGACAGCAACGTTGGGACGAACAATGCCCTCGGACTGGCGACAATGCGCAGGCTGTACCATGCCTGCTCGAGTTTTGGTGCCACTCGCCCCAGCATGCCTGGCCTGTCATGCATCCAACGCAGTCCTTTGAGAATCGGCGTTTGCCAGAGCAGCAGGACAAGAAAGACCAGGACACAGCCCGCGCCTGCGGCCGCCCATGGTAACCCGTCAGGGAAACCCGCGCTGCCGATGATGATCAAAAGGACGACACCGATGACGTCCGTAAGCCGCTCGGCGACCACGATGGGCGCAGTAACCACGACGGGCACGCCGTGGGTACTGCTCAACACAGCGCTCTTGAAGACTTCGCCGACCTTGCCCGGAGTCACGGTCAGCACGAAACCGGACAGAAAGATCAAAAGGCTTTCGGGCTTGGGAACTTCGGAGATTCCAAGCCTCGCGAGGTAGTATTCCCATTTGAGAAATCTGAGCAGGTAGTTGAACGAGGCCAGGGCCAAAGCGCCCGCGAAGCACAACCAGCGAAAGTCGCTCAGGCTCGCCCCAATCCGAGCGTAACCCGTATAAAGTACGAAGGCGCCGTAAACGGCGATGGCTAGCAGCAATGCGTAGAGTAGCCGGCGGATGAGAAGGTTCATCGTTTGAACGCACGCCGCAGGCGAAACACGAGGTAGGCCAGACCCAAGGCGACGACCAGCACCCCCAGCGCCGCCACGGACCACGCAGGCCAGGCGTATTCGCCTCGGGCCAAGCCGGGAGGGGGTCTTTCCACGACCCAGTGCCCTGTTGCGGATGGCGAGGGCGTTGCGGCGCCCGTTCGAGCGTCAGCCGCGGGTTCGGTCGGAGCTTGGGGTGCCATGTGCGTCGAAGTTCGGTGCTGGGAGGCCCGGCCCCCGTTTGGCGCCTTTTTGGGACTGGCACAAGTGCTTTATGCCGGCTATTTCCAGTGGAGTGACGAGTGCTAGGCTGCCGGAGCCAAGTTCTCGCTAAATCCCCGTTAGGTTTACCACGACTGTGACTGCTGCCGCCGACACGCGCCCCGATGACGTTCAACTGCTGGAGACTTGCACGGCCACCTGCAAGAAGCTCAAGGAGCAAGTGGCCCGCGTGGTCATTGGTCAGGATCAGGTGGTGGATGGGATGCTGATCACGCTGCTGGCCCGTGGGCACGCCCTGCTGGTCGGCGTGCCCGGGCTGGCGAAGACCCTGCTGGTGTCCAGCGTGGCGCAGACGCTGGGTCTGTCCTTTGGACGCGTCCAGTTCACCCCGGATTTGCTGCCGGCCGATATCACTGGGACCGATGTTCTCAACGAGGTGGAGTCGAAGGGAACGACGCGGCGCGAAGCTCGCTTCATGCCCGGACCGATCTTCAAGCACTTGGTGTTGGCCGATGAGATCAATCGCACACCACCCAAGACGCAGGCCGCGCTGCTGCAGGCGATGCAAGAGCGCCACGTCACGGTCGGTGGGGTGACGCACGCGCTCCCCGACCCGTTCCAGGTCTTTGCAACTCGCAACCCCATCGAACAGGAAGGCACCTACCCGCTGCCCGAGGCGCAGCTCGATCGCTTCCTTCTGGAAATTCATGTCGAGTATCCATCACTCTCCGAGGAGATCGAGATAGCGCGACGAACGACCTCTGGTCCGAGGCAGGAGCTTACACCGGTGGTCGGGCTCGACGATGTTCGCTTGATGGGCGAGCTGATACCTCGCTTGCCAGTGACGCAGGAAGCCGTACAGCTGGCGGTGGCCTTCGCCAGGGCATCGCGTCCGCTCGATGCGAACGCTCCGGAAGAAGTGAAGCGCTACGTGCGATTCGGCGCGGGGCCGCGCGGCAGTCAAGCGCTGGTGTTGGCCGCGAAGGCGCGGGCCGCGCTCCGGGGCGAATCTGTCGCTGACATCGAAGACATCGTCAGTCTCGCGTTGCCGGCGCTTCGCCACCGCTTGGTCCTGAGCTACCGCGCGGATGCGGATGGCGTGTCGGATGCGGACGTGGTGGCGGCCATCAAACGCAAGCTCAAGGTCTCCTAGAGCGACAAAGCGGGATGTTTGTCGCGGGCAATCAACGATACAGAGGATCGAGCGGTACAGCCTGCACCCGGTGCATTTCGCAACCTGTCGATGCTCGAGCAGGGTGAATTTTCGATTCGGTCCCCGGTGAACCGTAGGAATCGTTCGGTTCCAGAGATGACGGAGTCGCACTGGAGCGCAGGCTGGTGGGCCGACCGAGTGGCTCCGGCGCGGAATCGGGAAGAGCCCTCTCGGAATAGCCTTCTCGGGCTCGGGCGTTGTAAAAGGCAGCCCATGTCATTCCTTCGGTGCCAGCTGAGTAGGCTCGCGCTCGCAGCATTCCTTTTGTGCCTGAGCTGTTCGAAGCAATACATTCCGAACACTGACGTTGAGGACAACGCTTTCAATCGAAGGGTGGTCGAGTTTTGCGAGGAGTACCGGCGCGCGGTCGAGCGTCGCAACGTGGGGCTGCTTCTGAAGCTGGCTGATGCTCGCTACTACGAGGACGGCGGCAACATAGATGCCACCGACGATTTGGACTACACAGGACTCAAGGAGTACCTCACCGACAGGTTTCGCCAGACCAAGGCGATCCGCTACGAAATCCGCTATCGACGTGTAGGTCGCGGGCGCAACGACGAGGTCTTCGTCGATTACACCTACAGCGCGAGCTACCAGTTGGTCACCGACAAGGGCGACATCTGGAGGCGGCGCGTCGCAGACAATCGGTTGGAGCTCGTGCCGGATGGCGAAACCTTCAGGATCCTCGCAGGGATGTGACCCGCTCTCAGGGGAGTTGAAAGTCTTCGACCATCTCGGCGATTCTGAGGCCATGATCCGTCGGAGTGAGCAGAAACACGATTTCATCACCGAACAGTCGAGCCTTGATGGTTTCGGGCGGGTGCAGCGGAACGCGAACGGCTAGCTGATGCTCCGCGACGCTCACGGGCACGCTGCGCTCCGCCTCGAGTCTATGGAGGTCTTCGGCTCGATACACTTCGATGGCGTGACTTCTATAAATTGTCTGTCCGGCGAGCTTCGAGTAGTCGAGACGTGACAGTCTGCTCTTCCAGAAGTCGATGGCGTCCATTCCTCCGGAGGTGGCGCTGGTCTTGACCTTGGCGCCCGACTGGAACAGGTCTTCCAACTTCTCCGAGTCGCGTTCGCTCACGGCTTGGAAGAAATCCTGGATCACCGCCTGGTCCGGACGTTCGGCGCTTGGTGCCCGAAGCACGACGAAGCCTGCCTGCGCGGAAGCCTGCGGCTCGGCTTCCGGCAAGGCAGGGGCCGGGTCGACGGCTACTGCAGGTGCGCGTCGCGGCGGCTCCGACCCCAGCGGTGCGGTTTCAAACGTCAAGTTGTGAGTGCGCTGACACCCAAGGACGAGCAGGGGCGCCAGCAGCAACCACTCACAGGGGTTCGACAATCGGATCATCGGTTCGCGTGAGCGTCACGATAGTCCGGTCGTTCATTGGCGTCCAGCCGACCGGGACTTCGCGCACCCCGGAAGCCACCACCGAGAAATGCGTGCTCTCGACGCTGGGAATTCTCAGGCCTCGCTGATTGTCCGTTCCCAAGAGCTCTTCGACGTCGTGCTTGCCTCTGAGTTCGCGCATCGCCATGGTTCCGCCACGGTGCACGGCGAACAGGTGCTCGCCGTTGGTAACCATGATGTCTCCGGTGTTCTGCGGGTGCCCTTCCTCGCGAGACAGGCGGTCTACCAGGGAAATGCTCGCCCTGAGGGCCGCGGAAGTGTGTTCCGGGGCGACTCGCGAATCGTCGAGGTGCCCCGCGTCGTGAAGGAACGAGAGGAACAGATAGAAGAACAGCTCGCTATCGGTTTCGCCCCGCACATTTCTGCGCAGGAAGGAGGGCTGTGAATCCAACAGGCGCTCGCGTAGCTGCTCGAACCCCGCGATGGTTCCGGTCTGCGCCCAAAGCCAGATGCGATAGCGAAATGGGTGCGTGTTTTCGGTTCTGAGTTGGCCCGTGGTGGCGTGCCTCACGTGTCCCAACAAGACGTCGGTGCGGACGTTCTCGATGGTGTCGGCCAGGTTGACTTCGTCGCGGTCATCGATTGGTCGCCTGCGCAGCAGAACCTCGCCGGCCTGATAGAAGCCGACTCCCCAACCGAGTGCTTCACGAGGCCCTCGCTTGACGCGCAATAGATCGTGGTGATGCTCCAGCAATCGAGCGCCCAGGTCTGCGCGGTTACCAATGAAGCCGAACATGTGAGCCATATCGAGTCGATTCGTCCTTGAGTGTTCGGGCAGCGTCGTTCGTTGCTGCCAGCTACAAACATACGATCGGAAGCGACCTTTGGCACATGTCCTCGGCGCGAGGGCCATGAATCGCGAGTGATGTCGTCGCCGTGGCGCCCCCGTCGCTCGGCCGCGAGCCCAATCCCCCGGTAGGGGGTCAGGGGGTCAGCCGAGTGAGCATGCGAGGAAAAGGAATCGTTTCTCGCACATGTGGCAACCCGCACACCCATGCGACCATGCGCTCGACGCCCAGCCCAAAGCCTGAGTGTGGAAAGCTCCCGTAGCGGCGCAAATCGAGGTACCAGTCGAATGCTTCCGGGGGAAGCTGATGGGCCGCAATTGCTGCGTTGAGGAGTTCGAGCTGATCTTCACGCTGCCCGCCGCCGATAACCTCCCCATAGCCCTCGGGGGCCAGCACGTCCATGCACAGTGAAAGCGCGGAATCTTCGGGATCGCGCTTCATGTAGAAGGCCTTGAGCTCCGCAGGGTAGCGATGAACGATCACCGGGCGGTCGAATGCCGAACTGATCACGGTTTCGTCCTCAGCGCCGAAGTCGTCGCCGAACGTCGCTTGCTTGCCGCGGTCGCGGAGGAGCGCAATTGCTTCGCGATAGCTGATGCGTGGGAAGGGCGCTCGCACCTTCTCGAGTTGCGAAGCATCGCGTTCCAGCAGGTCCAGCTCGGGACGCATATCCGCGAGCACCTGACTCACGACAGTGGCCAGAAACTGTTCGGCGAGCTCCATGTCGCCTGCTAGGTCCAGGAACGCCACCTCTGGTTCGACCATCCAGAACTCCGCCAGGTGGCGCCGCGTCTTGCTCTTCTCGGCGCGAAAGGTTGGACCGAAGCAGTAAGCTTTGCCGAAAGCAGCGGCTGCGGCTTCCATGTAGAGTTGCCCGGATTGCGTCAAGTACGCTGGCTGTCCGTGAAAGTCGGTTTCGAAGAGCGTGCTGGTTCCCTCGCATGCGTTGGGCGTGAAGATGGGGGCGTCAACCAGGGTGAAGCCACGTTGGTCGAAGAAATCTCGAATCGCGCGTATGATACGGTGGCGAACTCGCAAGATGGCGTGCTGCCGTCGGCTGCGAAGCCACAGATGGCGGTGGTCCATCAAGAAGTCGGTGCCGTGCTCCTTGGGACCGATAGGGTAGGCCTCCGAAGCGGCGATGAATTCGAGCTCGGTGACGGCCAGCTCGACGACGTCGGGTCGCTTGGGGTGCTGGTGCACGGTCCCACACACCCTGAGCGAGCTCTCCTGAGAAAGTCGGCTGGCCGACTCGAATGCGGTCGGCGCGTCGGCTTGACTGACGACACACTGAACGATGCCCGTGCCGTCCCTCACCTCCAGAAACTGGAGCTTCTTGCTGCCGCGCTTGTTGTAGAGCCAGCCCTTCACCTGGACCGCCTTGCCGACGTGCGCGGGAAGCTGTGCAATGGTCACGTCGTTCATTCCTGGGAAATACACCAACGTTGACCCCCTATGCTAGCCTCCCTGGCCATCATGAAACGCCTCTCACCGCTACCACGAAAGCTCGCGCTGTTGCTGTCATATTGCACCGTCGTGGCGGGGTGTGGTGCGGTCTACCCAGAAGTCGCTACCCCCGTGCGCTCCATCCCGACGGGGAGAGAAGTCTCCCCCGAACCACCGCCGAACTTGCTGTACATCGTATTCGACAAAGCGATCATCCCCAAGCAAACCCGGGACGGACGCAAATGGGATGCCGTGGGCGGTGACGCGCCTGATCCGTTCGCCACGCTGCTGGTCGATGGCAAGGAGCTCATCAAAACGCCAATCGAGTCCAACACGCTTCATCCGACCTGGCCCAACCAGGTCAAGGCGAACTATCGTCTCGAGCGTGGCGCCAAAGTGACGGTCGAGCTCTGGGATTCCAATCCGATCCACAATCAGCCCATCTGTCGAACTTCAGTCGAATTCATTCACGACAAGGCGGGCGAAGGAGATACCGAACTTTTGTGCAACAGCGGCGCTCGCATCCTGCTCAGAGTGGAAAAGGCGCGTCCCAAGCTCGGCCTTGGCATGTACTATGAGCTGCGGTCCCAGAAGGTCATGGTAACGCGCGTAATCGGGCAGTCGCCGGCCGCTCGCGCAGGGCTGATACCCGGCACGGAAATCCTCTCCATACAGGAACGGCCGGTGCGGCAGCTCGACGCGGATGAAGTCCGTAGTATGATCAATGCGAATGCGCCCACCGGGGTGAAGCTGAGGGTCAAGCTACCCGATGGCACGGACCAGCAGTTGGAGATCAAGGAAGCCGCCATGTATCCCACCGTGGATGAGGGAATTCCGTTCGAATAGTGGCAGAGCCGCGGAACAATAGCGCCGTTCTTGCGCGCCCTCTTGGGTGGGCGTCGCTCAGTGCCAGCGGGCCTGACGCGCGCGCTTGGCTGAACGGGTTGCTCACGTGCGACGTGGAAGCCATCGTGGGCGACCGAGGCGGCTGGAGCCTATTGCTCAACAAGCGGGGAAAGATATTCTGCGATTTGACGTTGGTGTCTCACGGGGACGGGCTGCTGCTCGGCACTTCCGCTGACCCGGAGGCCCTGTTCGAGTTGCTCGATGGCTACCTAGTGATGGAAGATGTCGAATTCGCGGTGGCCCCCGAGTTCGAGTGGTTCATGTTGTTCGGGCCGCGGTCGTTGGAGATTGCCAAGAGCGAGGCGACTGCGTCCGTGGCCGCGGCCTCGGTCGCGTGGACGAGTGAGCCAGCTGCCGCTTTGGTCGTGTCGCGCCCGGAGCTCGAGGCTTGCCGGGCCAGCTTGGAAGAGCTAGGCGTGGTGTGGTTGGACGAGCCGGGGTTCCAGCGGGAGCGAGTCCAACGCGGCCTTCCTCTGTTCGGCCAGGACTTCGGCTTGGATGACAACCCTCACGAGGCGGGGCTGGATCGCCGTACGATAAGCTGGACCAAGGGCTGCTATCTCGGGCAAGAGGTAGTGTGCATGCAAGACATGCGAGGCAAGGTGAAGCGGCGCCTGACGAGGCTGCGAGTCGAGGGTGGAAACGCGCGGATCGCGCGAGGAGACACGATCACGGACTTCGCTGGTAACTCCGTAGGTAGCATCACGAGCGCAGATCCCGCTCCGGAGTCCGGGGCGGTCGTGGCGATAGCGCGGCTCAAATCCCCGCATTTCGCGGCTGGGTCCCGGGTGAGGATCGGCGACGTCACCGCCGAAGTGCTGGACTTGCTTCCGAGCCCCGCACCCCAGGAATTGGTGGGCAGCTGAGCTCCGGGTGCGGAGCCCGTGGCGGGTAGCCTACCCTGTGATGGCAGCGTCGAGAAAACGCTGTCTTGCTCGCGAGCTGGTGGTACTTTCCGGGTGATGACCGACAAGAAGAGCAAAGTGAGCGGCGAAGGCGTGGTGAGCAAGGCGCGCCGCACCCGCTCCGGGTATCGCGTCGCGGATGACGTCCTGGGTCTGATCGCGGGCACGCCACTCGTGCGACTCGAAGCGGTCTCGCCGACGGGCGGGGCCACCGTGTGGGCAAAGTGTGAATTCATGAATCCTGCGGGCAGCGTCAAGGATCGGCCGGCACTGGCCATGGTCCTGGCCGCGGAGCGCGAGGGCAAGCTTTGTCAGGGGGCGACCATCGTCGAGGCGACCAGCGGCAACACCGGTATCAGTCTCGCGATGATTGCTGCGGTGCGCGGTCATCGCTGCATCCTGGTGATGCCGGAGGACATGAGCTTGGAGCGTCGCTACATTCTACGGGCCTATGGGGCTGAGATCGTGCTGACTCCTGCGCCCGAAGGCATGGCCGGCGCGGTGCGTAGGTCGGAACAGATTCTGGCCGATACAGAAGGGGCTTTCATGCCGAGTCAGTTCGACAATCTCGCCAACCCGCGGAGTCACATGGAGGGCACTGCCGTCGAGATCCTGGAACAGGTCGAGGGAGAGCTCTCCGGATTCGTTGCCGGTATCGGTACCGGGGGAACGGTGACCGGCGTGGGGCAAGTGTTGCGAGCGAAGCTGGGTAAGTTGGCCATCTGGGGTGCCGAGCCAGCGAACAGCGCGGTCTTGAATGGCAAGGGCCCCGGTATGCATGGGATCCAGGGCTTGGGCGCTGGATTCGTTCCAGACGTCCTTGACCGGTCGGTACTCGACGAGGTGAGAGAAGTGACAGATGTGGCGGCAGAACGCATGGCGCGGCGCCTGGCGCGAGAAGCAGGCCTGTTGGTTGGGCCGTCCTCTGGTGCAAACGTGCACGTCGCTTGCGAGCTGGCCGCCACCATGAACTCGGGCAACGTCGTTACCATGCTGTGCGATGGCGGCGAGCGCTACCTGTTCTGAGGTGTGCCGCCGGGTGTAGGTGCGGAGCTAGCTCCCCTTGAAATCCGGTAGCCTGCGTTCGACCCACGCGAGCACGCCCTCGCGAAAGTCGTCGGAGACCAGCAGGCGGGATTGGCCCTGCTTCTCCCGCTCGAGGGCAGCCGCAAGTGAGTCTGTTGCCGCCTCGCGCGTGGCGGCTTTGATCGCCGCCAGAGCGAGTGGGGCTTTGCTGGCGAGCCGTGCGCTCAGCTCTTGACACGTGGCCTCGGTGGCCTCGTCGCCGACCACGCGAGTCGCGAGGCCCAAAGCGAGCGCGGTTTGGGCATCAATGCGTTCACCCAGCATCAGGAACTCCAGCGCCTTGCCCAGACCTACGAAGTGGGGCAACCAGAAGGTGCCCCCACCATCCGGCATCAAGCCGATGTCCACGAACTTCTCTTGAAGATAGCCGCTGGTCGCGAAGACCCGAAAGTCGCAACACAACGCCAGGTCGGCCCCAAAACCGACGGCGGCACCCTCCACACAGGCGATGAAGGGTTTGGGGCAATGGACGATGGCGCGAATCGCCCGCTGGAAGCTCTCGAGTCGGGTTCGTGCGTCCTCACGGCTAAGCTCCGCCGGCAGCGCGGACCTCAGATCGAGCCCCGAACAAAAGTTGCCTCCCCGACCCCTGAGCACGACGACACGCACGCTCGGATCCTCGCTGAGGGCCTTCGCCGTGACAGCGAGTTCTGCAATCAGGGCTTCCGTGAGGGCGTTCAAAGATGTTGGGCGGTTCAACGTGAGCCACGCGACGGCGCCTTGCTTGGAGAGCTCCAGCTCTTGCTTGCGCGATGACATTCGAAAACCCTAGCACTGGGAGCGCTAGCGCGGGCGTGCTAAGCGCCAGGGATGGGACAGTCGTTTCCAATTCCCGAGCCAAAAGCCCTCGAGCGCCAGACCGGTGAGGCGTATACGGCGCTGGTGGCCTTGATGCGTCGCCTGCTGGCCCCGGACGGGTGCCCGTGGGACCGCGAGCAGACCATCGAATCCTTGCGGCGCTACGTGCTCGAGGAGGCCTCTGAAGTGCTGGATGCCATCGACTCGGGCGACCGGAGCGAGCTACGAGAGGAGCTGGGGGATCTAGCCCTGCAGATAGCCTTCATCTCGGAGCTCGCGCGGAGCGAAGGGGCTTTTGGTCCCGATGACGTGATGCGCGGCATCGTCGAAAAGCTGATCCGTCGACACCCGCACGTGTTTGGCGATACCGAGGTGTCGAGCAGCGAAGACGTGATACGCAATTGGGAAACCATCAAGGCGCGTGAAAAGCAACAGCGACCCATGCTGGACAGCATCCCCAAGGCGTTGCCTGCGTTGGCAGCCGCTCAGCGGGTCAGCAACCGGGTGGCCACGGTAGGTTTCGATTGGCCAAATGCTGCTGGCTCGCGGGAGAAGGTCGCCGAGGAGCTCGGCGAACTCGACGAAGCCGTAGCCGCGGGGAGGCGTGAGGCCATCGAAGCCGAACTGGGCGACGTGCTCTTCGCCTTGACGAATCTGGCACGGCATTTCGAGCTGGATGCGGAGCAAGCCTTGCGCAAGACGACGGATCGCTTTCGAGACCGCTTCCTTCACGTGGAACGCCGCGTTCTCGAGGTCCACGGCGACTGGCCTCGGGACGGCTCGGGCAAGCCAGCACGAGGGGTCCCCCTCGACGAGTTGGACGGTTACTGGGAAGAAGCCAAGGATAAGTCCGGTGAAAGTTGAAGAGCCGCACGCGGATTGGCATCCTCTCGCGCGTTTGCCCGAGGAATGGACTGCTTGGCTCGAAGCCGAGGGAGAAGCTCCCTTCAGAGCGAAACAGCTGTTTCAATGGCTCCACAAGCGAGGCGTCGCGTCCCCGGAAGGAATGACCGATCTATCGCTCGGGCTGAGGGGTCGACTCGCGCGACAGGGACTCGAACGGCCGGGACGGGTGGTGGATGTGAAACGGGCCAAGGACGGGACGCGCAAGTTGCTGATCGAGTTTACCCAGGCCGCCCGCGTGGAATGCGTGCTGATTCCAATGACGCCGAAGAACGAGCAAGACACGGATCATCTCGTCGACCTCGAGGGGGAGCCGGAGGGGGAGCTGGACTCCGCGACCCGCGTGACCCTGTGTGTGTCGACCCAGTTCGGCTGTGCCATGGGCTGCGTGTTTTGTGCAAGTGGACAGTTCGGGTTGAAGCGGGGGCTGGGTGCTCACGAGGTGGTCTACCAGGTGTTGCTCGCCAAGCGTTACCTCGAGCCCGGGGAGGTGCTGTCCAATCTGGTGTTCATGGGCATGGGCGAGCCTCTTCACCACTACGAGCAGACCGAGCGGGCCCTACGTCTCATCACGCATCCTGCTGGGCTCAACATGAGCGCCCGGCGTCTGACGGTGAGCACGGTGGGTTTGCCGCAAGGCATTCGCAAGCTCGGGCGAGACTTCGCGGGTAAGGTAGGGCTGGCCGTCTCGCTCCATGCTCCCGATGACGAGACCCGCACGCGCATCATTCCCATGAATCGTCGCTACCCCGTGGCCGAGTTGGTGGCTGCGTTGCGTGCGTACCCGCTGCCGCGACGCCGGCGCATCACCATAGAGTATACTTTGATTGAAGGCGTCAACGACAGTGCCGCCCATGCGGCGAAGCTTTCCCGTTTGCTCAAGGGGCTACGCACCAAGGTCAACCTGATACCCATGAATCCCATCGAGGCCTTTGCGGGAGCGGCGCCACCGGACTCGGTGGTCGAGAGCTTCCGTGCGGTCCTGAACGCCGCGGGTATCAGTTGTTTCGTGCGGACGCGGCGTGGTGACGACGTGCTGGCCGCTTGCGGGCAGCTGGCGCTGCAAGAGCAGCCCGTAGCGCTGAGGCGAGGGAGAGAAGATGTTTGAGAAGGTGTTGGTGGCAAACCGTGGGGAGATTGCCTGCCGTATACTCCGAACCTGCGCCAGGCTCGGGACCAAGACGGTCGCGGTGTTCTCCGACGCGGACACGTGCGCTCCTCACCTGGCGTTGGCCGACGAGGCGATCCGAATCGGGGCCGCGCCAGTACGAGATAGCTACCTGAACCTAGAAGCACTGGTCGGTGCCGTGCATGCCTCGAACGCCGACGCCGTTCACCCGGGATACGGACTGCTCAGCGAAAGCCCCGCTTTCGCCCGAGCGGTGGCGGATGCGGGCGCTCGTTTCATTGGTCCCAGTCCAGAGGCAATGGCGCGCCTGGGCGACAAGGTGGAGGCCCGCGAACTAGCACGCGGTGCGGGTCTGGCGCCGCCGCCTGGCACCCAGGGAGCTGTCGCCGTTCACCAGGCTCGCGCCGCAGCCGCGGGGCTGGGTTACCCCCTGCTGGTCAAGGCGGCCGCCGGCGGAGGCGGGATTGGCATGCAGCTGATTCGGGGCGAGGTCGAGCTCGAGCGGGCGCTCGAAACGGCCGCGGCTCGTGCGAAAGCGGCCTTCGGTGACGACCGGGTCTATCTGGAGCGGTACCTCGAATTGCCGCGCCACATAGAGTTGCAGCTGGTCCGAGACTCGAGCGGGCGATGCGCGGTACTCGGAGAGCGCGAGTGCACGGTTCAACGTCGCCACCAGAAAATAATCGAGGAATCGCCTTCACCTGCGCACTTCCTGGCCAGCGCAGACGGAGAGGCCGGGCTGGAAGCGCAGGCGGCTCGGGCCTGTCGGCTGCTCGAGGCTTGCGGCTACGAGGGGGTAGCGACAGTCGAGTTCGTCGCCAATAGACAAGGGCAGCTGTACTTTTTGGAGGTGAACGCCCGGCTGCAAGTGGAACACCCCATCACCGAGATGCGCACGGGGCTGGACCTGGTCGAATTGCAGTTGTCCATCGCGAACGGTGGCTTCCTGGCTGAAGAGCACCTGAAGCCGGTCTTCCGCGGCCACGCCATCGAGGCACGCGTGTGCGCCGAGGATCCGGACAAGAACTTCATGCCGCAGCCGGGGCGTATCGCGCGGCTCGAGCTACCGTCGGGTGCTGGAGTGCGCGTGGACGCTGGGGTTCAAGAGGGGTACGAGGTTACGACGCACTACGATCCGCTGCTGCTCAAGGTCATCGCGCATGCGGACGACCGGAAGACGGCGATCGTTCGGCTCGACCGAGCGCTGACGGAGCTGGTGCTCGAGATAGAGGGAAAGCGAGGCCCTCGGTGCACCAATCAGGCGTTTCTACGTCGGGTGCTCGCTTCCTCTGAGTTCCAACGAGGCGAGTACGATACCGGGCTTTCAGCTCGGTTGCTCGAAGCTCGAGGCTAGGGGGCGGTGGACACACACGAACAGCAGCAACTCGTCGCCAGTGCACGTGCCTGGATCGAGCAGGATCCGGATGCCGCCACGCGCGCAGCGCTCGAGGAGATCATCGACCGGAACGATTGGGCCGAGCTGGTAGCCTGTATGACTCGACTCGAGTTTGGCACGGCGGGGCTGCGCGCGATCGAAGGACCCGGGCCGGGTCGCATGAATCGCGCCGTCGTGATCCGTACCACCCGCGGCCTGGCGGATACTCTCGGTCAGAGCCAGCCGGATGCCGGCGTGCTGCCGGTGATCGTGGGCTACGACGCCCGCAGAAACAGCGCCGCGTACGCCGAGGTAGCCATCCGGGTGCTGCTCGGAGCGCGCTTCAACGTCAGATTCTTCGACGAGCCCGTGCCTACGCCAATGGTGGCGTATGCGGCGCGCGAGTACGGCGCGCAAGCGGCAATTTGCATCACAGCTAGCCACAACCCGCGTGAGTACGCGGGGTTCAAGGTCTACGGGGGAAACGCCGTACAGATCGTTGCGCCCTTCGACGCACGTATCGCCCAGGCCATCGAGCGGGTGGAGGCGGCCAACCGAGTGGCGCTGGGCGACATGCAAGACACGACTCTATCCGGTGGTCCGAGCGCCGAGCGCATAGACCCGTTGCTCATCGAGCGCTACTATTCGGATCTGGTCGCACTTGGCCCCGGGCCAGAGGATGCTCCAAACCTCAGCATCGTTTACACGCCGCTGCACGGAGTCGGAGGAAAATTCATGAACGAGGCGCTCCGGCGGGGCGGCTATCGGAACGTGCACAACGTCGAGACCCAGTTTGCACCCGACCCCGAGTTTCCGACCGTCGCGTTCCCCAATCCCGAAGAGCCAGGTGCTCTCGACCAAGCGCTTTCGTTGGCTGAACGGCTGGAGGCGGATTTGATACTGGCCAACGACCCCGATGCGGACCGCCTCGCCGTGGGCGTGCCCAGGGAAGCCGACGGCGAAGGGTTTCGCGTACTGAGCGGCAACCAGCTGGGGCTGTTGCTTGCGGATTTCGTGCTTGCCCACCAATCCGCGGGCCCCACGCCTCTGGTGGTATCGTCCGTCGTGTCGTCTCCCATGATCGGGAGCATCGCCAGCACCCATGGCGCCAGAAGCATTCGAACCCTCACTGGGTTCAAGTGGATGCTCAACGCGGCGTTGGCAATGGAAAGAGAAGGCGGTGTGCGCTTCGTGTTCGGGTTCGAAGAGGCACTGGGCTACTGTGTTGCGGGTCCGGTCAGGGACAAGGACGGCATCAGCGCGGGACTCGTGTTCGCTCACCTGGTTCGACAGGCCCGCTCCGAGGGTACCACCGTTGTCGGGCGATTGGCGCAGCTGTACCGAGTCCACGGGCTCTGGACGAGCCACCTGGAAAATCTGAACTTTGGCGCCACCCTCGTGGGGACGGGTCAGGCAGCGACGAAGCTCAGGCGTCTGGCTGACGAGCCGCCGGTCGCGCTCGGCGGCCTTTCGGTGCGCGATGTGATCGACTACAGGCGTGGCGCCGAGACGCGTCCTTGGTACCTGGGAGAAGCCGAGCTGTTGGAGTTGGAATTGGAAGGGCAAGCGCGCGTTCTGGTGCGTCCCAGCGGTACGGAACCGAAAATCAAGATCTATGCCGACTATCGGCAAGACCTGTTGGACCGGCTAGATGTTGCAGAGCAGGAGCGGACGGCCGAACAGAAGGCGGTGGAAATCGCCCGCGCAATGGCGGAGCATCTCAAACGTCTCTAGCCTCTCCGTGCTTTTTGGGTTCGCTTACGAGTTTTTGGCAGGGCATGACCTGCGTGGCTAAGATGCGCCCCTGGAGACGCATATGAACGCAAGAATATCCGCCTTTACCGGTTTGCTCGTATTGCTCGGTGCTGGGAGTGCGCACGCTCAAGACTTCGGTTCGCGAGGAGACTTTGCCATTTCGGTCGAGCGCGTGTTCGCCATCCACGGCAGTAAGGTGTACGAGGAAAATTGGGTGGATGGGGAACCGGACTATGAAGACAGCTACACGGGCATTAGCCTTGGTTGGCGCGGGCCGAGCGGTAACTCCCTGTTCGGCAACCCGCAGGCAAGTTCCAACCCCTTCGATGTTCCACGCCTCGCGTTCGATTACTTCGTCATTCGCCAGGTGAGCATCGGCGGCTCGCTCGGATTCACCACCGTCAACGATGGCGACGACAGCGGCGAAGGTTTCGGAGGCGACAGTACCTCGACATTCCTCTTCAGCCCGCGTGCGGGCTACGTCTTGATGTTTTCGGAGGTTTTCGGTTTTTGGCCCCAGGGGGGCCTTACGTACTATTCGGCAAGTCAGGACGAGACTTTCAGCGAGAAAGGTCTGTCACTGACGCTCAATCTGCCGTTCGTGATCTCTCCGGCCAACCACCTGGCGTTTCTCGCGGGACCCTATGCCGACCTGGGCCTCTGGGGAAACATCGATTATGACGGTGGTCCTGGAGGGCAAGCTCCTCCCCCGGATCATGATCGCACCTACCGCAGCATCGGTCTAGAGTTCGGCTTGATGGGGTGGCTCTGAGGCGCGCCAGCAAAGAGCAGCGTCTCTTCAACCAAGGTCGTCGAACGCGACGACCTCCAGCTCTGACAGGTTCTTGATCGCCTCCGAGAGCGGCCCCTGTATTTCCTTCGCCGTACCCACGACTGTGATTAATAGGTTTTCCGGGGAGATGCGCTTTTCGACCGCCGCATTCGCTTGCTCGAGTGTCACCGCCTGCACGCGCTCCTCGTAGTCGTCATAGTAGCCTGCGGGAAGATCGTAGATTTCTTCGTCGAGCTTCAACCCGACCCGCTTCGCCGCCGTGTCCAGCGCGAAGGCGTGTGACCGAACGAGATAGCGCTTCGCCCAGCCGAGCTCCTTCTTGGTGACGCCATTGGCACACCAATCCTCGAGTAGACCCAGCTCCAGCGCCAGACAGGCAGCTGCGTCAGCAGCTTTGGGGAATGTCCACATGCTGAAGGCATGGCGCCTTCGGTCGAACGGTAAACTGGAGTAGGCACCGTAAGACCACCCCCGCTTCGCGCGCACTTCTTGTGTGAGACGAGCGGTGAACGTGCCTCCGAAGATCGTGTTGGCAACATGAAGAGCCGTATGGTCGTCGTCCCCGGGATGCGTGCCGAGCCCGCCGACCAGGATCTGAGTCTGGGTTCGCTCGGGCTTGTCGACCAAGAGCAAGCGACGCCCCTCTGGCGCCGGGGGATCGCGATCGGTCGTGGGCGAGCGCGTTCCGTCTTCCAACCCGTCCGCCACGGCAGCTGCGCTCCGAAGGGCGTTTTCCGGGCTGGTGTCGCCAGCAAACGAGAAGACCAGGTTGCTCCGCACGAAAGCACTCCTATAGAGCTGCTCCACGTCCCCGAGTTCGATCGCCGCTAGGCTCTTGGGGGTCCCACTGACGGGCCGTCCATAGGGGTGACCCTCGAAGAGCCTGCGTCGAAACCAGCGGCGAGCGAGCGCCCTGTCGTTGTCCAGGGATTCGATCAGCTCGCCGTGCATCTCGCGCTTCAGGCGTTCGAGCTCATCCTGCCGAAAGCTGGGGGCGCTCACCGTTTCCGCGAGCAAGCCGCAAAACTGGTCGAATGTGCGAGCAATCACGGTCCCATGGAAGCCCATCGTCGAGGACACCACGTCGGCCCCCAACGACCCGCCCAGCCTATCGACGATGCGATCGTTTTCACTGGTCGCTCGCCCTCCGGCGTTTCTCCTCATCAGGCGCACCAGTACTTCACTCAGGCCTTCCTTGCCGGGCGGATCAAGCTCCGAGCCGACGCGGAGGGACACTGAGAGGTTCACCAGCGGTAGTTCCGGGCTGGGCTCCGTGAGGACCATTGGTGTGAAGTTGGTTGCAACAGTTGCAGGCGTGTTCATTCTGCCTTCCCGGTGGGAGCCTGTGGGCGCACGAAAATCACGTTACGCGCCGAAGGTGAGAGGTAGCGGCGGGCGACCCTGAGCAGATCGCTGGCGGTGATGCGTCCCATGGCGTCGAGGCGGGTGAATGCGGCGCCTGGGTCGCCCAGAACCGTTTCGTAGAAGCCAATGGTGGACGCCTTGCCGTCGGCGGTTTCCAGTCCAGCAAGCAGGCTCAACTCGAGCCGCGCGCGCGCTCTGGCGATCTCTTCGTCGGCCGGGGGGGCCTCGACGACCTTCGCGAATTCATCGTCGACCACCGCCAAGATCTCCTCGGCGGTGTGCTCTCCTCGCGCCGAAGCGAACACCTCGAACAGGCCGGGGTCACGAAATGGCCCCAAGAAGGCTCGCACCTCCGTACACAGCTCGAGCTCTCGCACCAGGCGGCCGTAGACGCGGCTGGCACGACCTCCGAACAAGACCTCGCTCAGAAGCGACAACGCTGGGTGATCGAAGTCGCCCATACTCGGGCTCTTGTAGCCGAGCACTAGCTTCTGCGTCGAGGTGGGTTGCTTCACCTCGAGTCGACGTTCTTCGACCTGCGGCGGCTCGGGGCGCACGTCTTCGAGCGGCAAGCTGGCGGGAGGTATGGCTCCGTAGGCAGCGCTGACCTTACCGAGCAACCCGGACTCGCTGACGTCACCCACCACCACCAGCGCGGCATTATTGGGGGCGTAGTAGGTCTTGTAGAACTCGCGGCAATCGTCGACGGTGAATCCCTCGATATCTTGCATCCAGCCAATGGTGGGCCAATGGTAGGCGTGGTTTCGAAACGCGGTCTTCCACAATAGCTCGTTGACGGCACCTTCCACGTCGTCGTCCACTCGGTAGCGGCGCTCATTGGCGACCACCTCCTTTTCGCTGACTACCTGTGGGTCGCGCAGCACCAGCCTGGTCATACGGTCTGCTTCCAACTTCACCACGAGACCGAGCCTGCTTTTCGGGACGGACTCGCTGTACTGAGTCCAGTCCAGCCAGGTGGAAGCGTTGGACTCCGCGCCGGCTTCCTCCATCTTGCGATCGAATTCGCCCGCGGGCAGCCCCTCGACTTCGTTGAACATCAAGTGCTCGAAGAGGTGGGCCAGGCCGGTCTTGCCGGGCTTCTCGTGCCGCGACCCCACGCGGAACCATGTATGATACGCGACCACGGGCGCCGCATGATCTTCGACGAGCAGGATCCCGAGGCCGTTGCCCAAGACGAACCGCTCGATCGAGAGCGAGGGGCCAAACGGGGTCGTGCCCACGTGGACTACGCGCCCGTACTCAGGTGCATTCGCATTGATTTTCGCTAGCCGGCGCTCCCTGGCTCCGAGCAGCTGGGGCCTCTTCGAGTGAGTGCCAGGCGCGACTTGAGTGGTCATTGATACGGGACATACTGACTTGGGAGCGCACCGCAACCCCTTTGAATCATCGAGCGGTTTTTGCCGACCCGAGGGACTCGCGCGCTTTCGTCCCCAGCGTCCGGCGGGCTTTCCCTGCCGCGGGTTCTGCTGGGCGAGTGGTCTTGCCGGGTCCGTCCTCTAGCTGTCGAGCTTGAGGATCGCCAAGAACGCTTCCTGCGGAACTTCGACATTGCCGACCGACTTCATGCGCTTCTTGCCCTCCTTCTGTTTCTCCAGGAGTTTGCGCTTGCGCGTGATGTCGCCGCCGTAGCATTTCGCAGTGACGTCTTTGCGCATCGCCCGGACCGTCTCACGGCTGATGATCTTGGCGCCGAGGGCTGCTTGGATGGCCACTTCGTACTGCTGCTTGGGCACCAGTTCCTTCAGCTTCTTCGCCAGAGCTCTGCCTCTGGTGTACGAGAAATTTCGATGCACGATGATACTCAGCGCATCGAGCGGTTCGCCATTGACCAACATGTCGAGCTTGACCAGGTCGTCTGCGCGATAGCCGATGAGCTCGTAGTCCATGCTGGCATAGCCACGCGACACGCTCTTGAGTTTGTCGTGGAAATCGAGAATGACTTCGCCGAGCGGCAGCTCGTAGGTGACCACGACGTGTTCGGGAGTCGCGAAGTGGATGCCCTTCTGAATGCCTCTGCGCTCTTCCGAGAGAGCTACCACCGCCCCCACGTACTCCGAGGGGACGTGCACCGTGACTTTCATGATGGGCTCTTCGATGCAGTCGATGTCGCCGGGAGGCGGCATCTTGGAAGGGTTGTCGACGCGCACCATTTCGCCGGACTTGGTGTGCGCATGGTAGACCACGCTGGGCGCGGTGGTGATCAAGTCGATTGCGTACTCTCGTTCCAGGCGCTCTTGGATGATCTCCATGTGCAACAGGCCCAAGAATCCACAGCGGAATCCGAATCCCAGGGCGTCGGACGTGTCCGGTTCGTACTGGAAGGACGAATCGTTGAGGTGCAGCTTGCTCAGCGCGTCACGCAAGTCTTCGTAGTCGGCCGAATCGGTGGGGAATACTCCGGCGAACACCATCGGCTTCACTTCCTTGAAGCCGGGCAAGGGTTCGAGGGCTCCGCCACTCGCGTGGGTGAGTGTGTCTCCAATCTTCGTGTCCTCCACACTCTTGATGTGGGCTGCGATGAAACCAACTTCGCCCGGCCCCAGTTCATTCAGGGGGGCCGTGTGTGGGGCGAAGCAGCCCATTTCGGTCACCTCGTAGCTGCGCTCGGTGGCCATGAACAGGACCTTGTCGCCCTTCTTCAGAGACCCATCCACCACACGCACCATGATGACAGCGCCTCGGTAGCTGTCATACCAACTGTCGAAAACGAGCGCGCGCAAAGGGCCGTCTGAATTGCCTGCCGGAGGCGGGATGCGCGTAACCACCGCCTCCAGGAGTTCCTTGACGCCGATGCCCGTCTTCCCGCTGGTGAAAATCGCCCCGCTGCAATCCAGACCCACCACTTCTTCTACCATCTGGGCCGCTCGATCGACGTCGGCGGAAGGTAAGTCGACTTTGTTCAGAACAGGCACTATTTCCAGGTCGTTTTCGAGCGCCAGGTATACGTTGGCGACAGTTTGTGCTTGGACTCCCTGCGTCGCGTCGACCACCAACAGCGCGCCTTCGCATGCGCGCAAACTGCTGGAGACCTCGTAGCTGAAATCGACGTGACCGGGAGTGTCGATGAGCTGCAGCTGGTATTCGTCGCCGCTGTCGGCGGTGTATTTGAGCCGTACCGATTGAGCCTTGATGGTGATGCCGCGTTCACGCTCCAATTCGAGCTTGTCCAGGAACTGGTCCTTCCTTTCACGTGCGCTCAGTGCCCCGGTGACATCGAGAATGCGATCGGCAAGCGTGCTCTTGCCGTGGTCCACGTGCGCGATGATGGAGAAATTACGAATGCGTTTCGGGTCGAAGGGCATCAGCGGACAACCTCGCTCAGCATGCTGGTGGCCGGGCCTGTCACACAACTGGTCGGCGCGCCAGCCGTGGAACTACTTCTTGCCGCTCTTGGCCGGTGCGTCCGTCAAGCTCATTTGCCCCGGCAGCGCGTGCTCGTAGCGCTTGAGCACCAGATCGATACCTTCGCGAATGTAAACCGCCACAGGCACCTTGGTCCGATCATGGAGAAGATGCAGTCGCTCGTTTTGCTCGGGCGTGATGTAGACGGTCGTTGAGATCTTCTTGCGTGACATCGCTGGAGAGGAGCGGGGCACAAGTGCCAGTCGTTACAATAGATTCCCATACGTGTGTTGTCAATCGGGCAGGAATCCCGGTGATTCTCTATTATCAAGTTATTTCAATTGGTTAGGTGTTGTTCCGTGCAGCGGAAGCCGTTTCGGCCACTGGTTCGGTGTGGCGTCGCCCTCACCCCTCGGCTGCCAAAGGAATTCGGTCGGCCGGGCTCTTTCGCAGCGCGAGTCGCTTGTCAATGTGTTGTTGCCCTGCTTACGATGACTTACGGGCATTGCGTTCGGTTTCGGGACCGTGAAAGGTGCCATGATGCACACGCGCTTGGGCGCTAGGCTTGGCAATAGACAGGCAATCTGTAGGGCGAATTCAGAGGCGAATGGATGACGAAGACGACCTTGGGCACGTTGGCACTGCTGCTCGCTGGATGTGGCGGCGCCGCTTCGGGCAAAGTGGGCTCCGCGGACCAGGTTGCGGGACCTCGACCCACCGAGATCATTCACGAAGAGTGTGACATCGAAGCCTCGAACGCTGAGCGCTTGGACGCGAATGGTGACGGTGTGGCCGATGTCACCTCGGTAAAATCGGGCAACCAGTTGAGCTGCCAGGCGTTCGATCTCAACTTCGATGGCAAGGTGGATAGCTGGGTCTACTTCGAACCGACGGGTCAGGTTCGGCGCCGGGAAAGCGACTACGATCGCGACGGCCGCATCGACGAGATCGCCATCTTCAAAGGAGGCGTTCTCTCCGAGAAGCTGCGCGCCACCACGCTCAACAACAGGCTGGATACTTGGGATTTCTTCAGCAACGGTGTGCTCGCGCGCAGCGAGCGCGACTCGGATGGTGATTCGGTCGTCGATCAATGGTGGGAGTATCCGAAGCCCGACTGTCCCTTGATTCACTCCGACGTGGACGGCGACGGTCGGCCAGACCCGGGCGCGACGATCGACTTCTGCAAGGAAACTGGCTACGTTCCGCCGACCCGCTCCCAGCCCGAAGAAGCGCATGGGGCCGACTTCCAGAAGCCGGAAGATCTCCCCACCGAGGTCGACAGCAAGCCGCTGGACGAAGCGGGGAACACCGGTGACAGGGCACCCCCCAATCCGGAGCAGCCGACCCAGGCCGAACCTCGGAACGGTGAACAGAACAAAGGCGGGCAACAATGAGCAGGAATAGTTCACCGAAGATCGGACAAACGTTCGTAGCCCTTTTCGTCCTTGGCTCTGCCGCATGTGGAGGCGGCGAACCGCCAGTACAGAGCCCGGTCGAAGCGCAGGTCACCGGGTTATCGAATGATGACCAGTCGAGGTGCGAATACAAGGCTCGTCCCGATCGTGAGGTGCGCGAGACCGCCGGACCTGGATCCATCGTCCCGAACATTCGACGCGTTTACGCGATTCTGGGCACCGGGGAGGACCGCCGCCGTGTACTGCTGTGCCGCGAAGTCGACAGCAATCTGGATGGCGTCAAAGACGTCGTGCGCACTTACAACGACAAGGGAGACAAACTCAACGAGCTTTCGGATAGCGACTACGATGGCAAAATTGATACCTGGGTCACGTTCTCCGGAGGCCGTATCGCCAAGGTCGAAGTCGACAAGTACGGAACCGGCAAGCCCAGCGAGTGGCGCTTCTATGTCGGCGGCAAGTTGAGCCGAGTTCAGCGCGACACCAACAAGGACGGCAAGGCGGACGTCTGGGAAGTCTATGGCAAGGGGAAGCTGCAGCGCATGGGCGTCGATTTGGACGGTGACGGTCGCGTAGACCGCTGGGATCGAGATGAGCTGTCTGCTCGCGCCGAAGAACAAGCCGAAGAAGAAGAGGCAACCAAGAAGGACCAGCAGAAAGGCGACCAGCAGAAAGGCGACCAGCAGAAAGGCGACCAGCAGAAAGGCGACCAGCAGAGCGAAGGCGAAGCAGGACCGAGCGAGGGGGATCAAGCCGCAGCGCAGCCTGGAACCACCGGCTAGCGTGCGGGTAAGGTGCAACTGCCGACGTGGGCCGACAGCGAGTTCATCGGTCGGGTCTGACCGAGCTTGGCCCCGGGGTGGCGCCCTGGCGGCCGGGGCGGGTGGTTAGGTGGCGATGGAGCGACTACAGAAACTGCTGGCCCGGGCCGGTATCGCTTCCAGGCGACGTGCCGAGGACATAATCCTCGCGGGCCGTGTTTCGGTCGACGGTCGCATCGTCAGTGAACTGGGCGTGCGTGCCGATGCGCGCCGGAGCCGCATCGAAGTGGACGGCAAACGCATCGTTGCCGAAGCGCCTGTGTACGGGGTCTTGCACAAGCCTCGGGGAACTGTCTGCACTTTGCGCGATCCCGAAGGGCGCCCGACAATTGCTGAATTGCTCAAGGGGGTCGGGGCGCGGGTGGTGCCCGTTGGGCGCCTCGACTACCACACCAGCGGCGTCCTCTTGTTCACGAACGATGGCGAATTCGCAAGCCGTCTGCAGCATGCCAAGACCGCGGCACCGAAAGTGTACGTCGCGAAGCTTCGGGGCACGGCCGACGAAAGGGCCCTCGAACGTCTGCGAGATAGTATCGTTATAGACGGCCGTGCCACGCGCCCGGCTCGTGTCAGGTGCCTACGCTACGAGGGGGACAAGACCTGGGTCGAGTTGACGCTGACAGAAGGTAGGAATCGCCAGATTCGTCGTCTCGGCGATCGTGCCAAGAGCCCCGTGCTGCGCCTGGCGCGGATTGCTCAAGCAGGGATAACGGCCGAGGGGCTGCGTCCCGGGCAATGGCGTTTCTTGGAGGTGGAAGAGCTCGTGCAGCTCAAGAAACAATACGGCGTGCCTACGCGCGTTCGTCGGCAGAACGTCGGGGGCATCCGTTCCGGGAAGGCTCGCAAGCGTTGAGCTCGAGACCTACTGTTCTGGTAGCCCCCAGTCGTTTCCGAAGAAGCCCGCGGCCAGCACCTGTGCCGAGCCCAGCACCTGTTCGGTGGAGGCGTCGCGTAGTGTCCGATCGTACACCACGAAATCCGGCAGCAGCCGAGGCAGGAAGAGGGCTTGTAGGATGCCAGCGATCTCCGGGGCGGTGATGACCACCAGGCTGTGATCCGGATGCTCAGGATTGGGGTAGACGAAAATCGCGCCGACGTCGTCGCCCAAGAAAACGCTCGCTCCGAAACGTATGCCACCCGGAATCGTCGAGATGGGCAAGCGAGCGTTCCAGCGACGGAGTAGGGCATGGTCCACCGGCGTGCCCACCAGCACCAGGGAGTGGCTCGCCTCGAGCTCGGGCGTTACCTCCCGATCGGCGAATACCGGATAGCGGAGCGTGGCGCCGTGATGGTAACGCGCGAAATGACGGGCGACTTCCCGGTTGGTGCGCGAGGTGGATGGGCTGAGCGAACCATAGACGAAGGCGACCGGACCGAGAAGCACGTCGCGAATCGGCCCCTCGACGCCTGGCCGTTTTTCGATTTCCGGAAGCGTGGGGCGCCCCGCGTGCCAGCGGTCTGTCCGGTAGAGTTCGAGCGGGGGCTCAGCGAACTCGAGCGACTCTCCGTCCACCGAGACGCTGAGTGGGCTGCTAGCGGATGTCTGGGCTTCGGGGCGAAGAGTGAAGCGTTGGACGTTTTCGGTCCGTACCACGAAGGAGGTGGGGCTCTGGCGCTCGGCGTCGAGTTTGGCTCGCTTGCCGAAAGTCTCGAACTGGTCGATCTCGACCCAGTACTTCTTGCCGTATCTCAGGGCGTCAGTCACCAAGGTGACGTGATCGGGAGAACTCGGGCGGACATGACGACTGAGCCATGTCCAGAGGCGCGCTCCGCGGTAACTGATCGTCCAAACCTGGTGACCGATGTCAGGCCACTCTTGCTCGACCGAAAACCCCTGCTCCTGGTAAGCGCGGATCAGTGACCGAGAATTTTCTAGCGGGTGATCCCGGGTCCCCTGGGCAACGAAAAGGGGGAGATGGCGACCGTTCGCCGCCCAACTGGAAGTCGACCAGTGATGCATGCGCGCTTCTTCCCATGGCCGGATTTCTCGACCACTGGTGTCGTGTCGGATGAAATACGAGTGATAGCCGCACAGGGGAGCAGCCGACGAAAATTTGTCGGAATAGCGGAGCGCCAGTTGCGCCGCGCCCGTCCCTCCCATGCTCACGCCGGTGATTCCGATTCGTGAGGCGTCGATGTGGTAGAGGCGTCGGGCCAAAGCCAGAACGTCCATGGCCTCGTATTCGCCGGGTCCGCGGTAGAACGCGTTGCCGTGAGCTTCGGGCGCAATGACGAAGCCGTTCACTGACGGGCGGGCCTTGTCGCTCTTGCTGTCCAGGAATGCCTGCGTGATGCCTTTCGGGCTTCCGTTGTAGCCGTGCAACGCGAGCACCGCCGGGTAGCTTTGGTCGGAGGTTGGGTCGTAGCCGAGGGGAACATGTACCCAGAACGTCTGGGGCCTGCCATCAATGGGCGAGGTGTGGGCTAGCTGATGGACACCCGGATGAAGAAAGAAAATCGGGTCGTGCTTCAAATGGTCGAGCAACTCCGCAAGGTGCGTCTGCGCGAGGTTCATCCGATAGCCGTAGCCCGACGCGCTGGCGCTTTGCAGCGCCTCGATCTCGAA
This sequence comes from uncultured delta proteobacterium, assembly GCA_963809955.1. Lineage (GTDB taxonomy): Bacteria > Myxococcota_A > Polyangia > Polyangiales > Polyangiaceae > JAICQQ01. The sequence goes on along the minus strand of CAWELQ010000016.1, from coordinate 352,885 downwards.
AGCGATGCTCTGAAGCGCGACATCGCGGGCATCCTCATCGAGGCTCCCGTCCTCTAGCAAGCTCGCGCGCACCGTGGATGCTTCGTCGAGCAGCTCCAGGGCTCGACGGCTGACGACAATGTGGTCGGACTCGACCTTTCCCCCGACCTCGATGTCGAACCGCTGTCGCCGGACCCCTGGCGCCAGATCGTCGGCCTCGAGCGTGGGCAGCCGAGCCACCAGCTTCTGGGCTCCATGAGCGTTGACCGGCACCGATCCGAGGGCAAATTCGCGGTCACGACCGGCGAAGCGGGTCCGCACGTGCGCCTGGCGCGGCCCAGGCGTTGGGACTCCGCGCGGATAGGCGATGGTGACGCTGGGTGCGAACCCCCGCGGGCTCAGCGCGACCGACAAATGAGTCTGGAGCAGTTCCGACCGCAAGCGCGGGTTCGCCGAGTCGGGCACTCCTTCGAGCTTCCAGCGCGCATTTCTCGGTGGACGCAGGCTCTTGCGTTCGAGCCAGCGCATTTCGAGCGCCCAATGGACGCCGGGGTGTTCGACCGCGAGAACGACCGGGTGGGAACCTGCCGCGAGCTTCAATGGTACCGTGTCCCACCCATTGCCGCGGTAGTGCCGGCCGCTCGCCGACCAGATGCGCTGCCCATCGACGTGGACGCTGACGCCGCCGTCCACGGAGAGCAGCAAGTACCCATCGAAGTCCTGGTCGAGGACCAAGGCGCCGCCGATCAACGCGCGGCTGCCCGCGCGTCCAGTATGAAGGTGCTTGGCGAGATCGAGCGCGCCGTGCCCGTTGGCGAGCAGCTGCCATACACCGCGCACACTGGAGCCTCGTGCTGGGCCCAACCGCGGTTCGGGAAGCTGCTCTGCATCTGCGGCCATACTGCCGCTCAATGGTACCAGTACGAGAAACGCCCCGACGTGCCCATCCGGGGCCGGAGCCAGCAGAACGTCAGCTCGCGCACTCGGGAGTGCGAGCCCGAGGCAGCTGAAAAGCCACAGGCTCCACGCGCAGGCTCTCGACCTAGCCCTGGCCTTGAGCGAGAGTGCGTGGACCATCTTTGAACATGATCGTCACCTTGTGAGAATCGAGGATCTCCAACACGTAGCCTTCGCCGAACTTCTTGTGAGAGATGAGCTCGTCCGTTTCGAACACCTTGTCGATGGTGTACCGCGTGAACGACTCGAGGGAGTTGCCCGCGATACGGCGCTCCCACTCGTGCTGGCGTTCCTGCTCCGCTCTGGCTCTTGCAGTGGGCGACTTCGAGGGAGTCTTTTTGGCCTTACGGACACTTACCCCTCGGTCGGCGGATTTTGGCGCCCGGTAGTTGTGTTGCGAGCCACAGGTCTGGCAAACGACACGCTTCGGCCGGTCCTCCACCATCGCGATGATACGGTGGCCCAGGTCGAGTTTACATTTGGTGCACCAAGCGTCGATTTCACTGCCTGCTGAGAGCGTCTTCAAGAATCAGTCCTCCTTGGCTGGGGTAGGGGGGGGGCGAGTCGACGAGTTGTCGGTTCTCTGGGTGCTCTTGGTATCCCCCTCCGCCGGACTGGTGCTGGTCTCGGCTTCCTCCGCGCCCCGCTTGACCGTCATCTTCGCCTTGATGTCCGGCTTCACTCCTTCAGAGGGGTGCTTGGTGCTGGGAACGAAGCGCACCTCCGTGCGGATTTCGAAGGTGAGTTTGGTCAGGGCCGAGGTCAATTCCTCGGCAAAATTCGTTTGCTCCAGGAAATCTCTGAGCTCTTTCGCGAGTGCTCGGTAGAGGCCATTCTTGCTTTCCTCGAGCTGAGAAAGCAGCAGGGCCAGCACCTCCTTGGGGAGCTTCAGCTCGCCAATTCGCTGCCTCATGTCCTTGCCCTCGCTGAACTTGTCGATCCCCTCGACGAGACGCTTGAGCAGTTCGGGCAGCAGGCGCTCAGCACGCCCCCCTTCGGCTTCCTCGCGCGGGCTCGCTCCTGTCTTGTCCTGCACGCACAGGGGCGTACCTCGCCCCAACGGCACAGTCAAACGCCTCGTATTCGTTCTTCAGCCGAAGGGCCGAGGTGGCGAGGCAGAGGATTGTTGCGCTTGGCTCGCGAAGCTCCCGACACTCGGGCTGCGATGCGCTAAAACCAACGGAGGCATGTCGAAACACACCTCGTCACGCTTTCGTGAACGGCGCTCACGGGTTCTGGAGGCCATCCGCCCGGGGCTTTTGCTCGTTCCTTCGCAGCCAGTCGCCCTTCGTAACAACGACGTCGAGCATCCCTACCGGCAGCACTCGGATCTCTGGTACCTATCGGGGTTCGAGGAACCCGAGAGCGTGCTCGTGCTTTCGACGGAGGGCGAGCATGCATTCACTCTGTTCGTGCGTCCGCGCGATCCCGAGCGCGAGGTTTGGGATGGAACGCGGGCCGGAGTGGAAGGAGCGCAGGCCGTTCATGGAGCCGACGCGGCGCACCCGGTGAGCAGTCTCGACGAGATGCTACCCAAGCTTTTCGAAAACGTAGAGCGTATTTACTATCGAATGGGGATGGATCGCGAGTTCGATGACCGGGTGCTCTCGGCCATTGCCATTGCGCGTCGCGGCGCTCGCCGTGGAAAGCTGTATCCGACTCAGATCATCGACCCCTCCACCGTGCTTCACGAATTGAGGATCAAGAAGGACGCTGACGAGGCCGACGCCATGCTCCATGCCGCGCAGATCACCTGTCAGGCGCATCGCCTGGCCATGCAGGCCGCGAAGCCCGGCATGTTCGAGTACGAAGTCGAGGCAGTCCTGGCTCAGCACTTCCTTCGCAGCGGCTCGGCCCGGTCGGCCTACTCCTCTATTGTAGGGTCCGGACCCAACGCGACTGTCTTGCACTATCACGAAAACAACCGGCAGATGCAGGACGGCGAGCTGTTGCTGATCGATGCGGGTTGCGAGTTCGGCTACTACGCTTCCGACGTGACGAGAACCTTTCCCGTGAACGGTCAGTTCAACGAAGCGCAGCGCAGGGTCTACCAATTGGTCCTGGACTCGCAGACAGCGGCTATCGAAGCTACTCGTCCCGGAGCCACCCTGGACGATATCCACGGAGTGGCGGTACGCGTCATCGCCGAGGGTCTAATCCGCTTGGGCATCTTGGCCGGGAGTTTGGATGAAGTGATGGAAAAGGAGCTGTACAAGCCCTATTTCATGCATAAAACCAGCCACTTCCTTGGTATGGATGTGCATGACGTCGGGGCCTATTATGTCAAGGGAGCGCCGCGCCCATTGGAGGAGGCAATGGTGATCACCGTCGAACCAGGCGTCTACATTGGTCAGAACGCCGATGTGAGGCCTGAGTTTCGCGGCATCGGTGTGCGTATCGAGGACGATGTCATGGTGACCTCCGCAGGATGCGAAGTGTTCAGTTCTGACGCTCCGAAGACCGTGACCGAGGTCGAACAAGCCTGCCGGTAGACGAGGCGAGCTTGCGAGTTGGTGCTTGGGGCTGCTCCCTCATCTTGGCGCAAGCCGTGCTGCTGGCGGCGCCTGCTCGCGCGGCCAAAACCGCTGACCGTGAGCACCAGGAGCCGCCAGTCGAGGGCTCGCTGACCGAACGGGCCGAGGCGCGAGTTGCGCGTGAAAGGGCCGAGTTCCAGGCGTTCGACTACTTGCATTGGTTTGGCTCGCTCGCGATGGGGCGAGGTCTTCGTTTCAACAACCCCTATCGGCTCGAGCGGGTGCTGGGAAAGACCCCGGAGTCGCTGTCGCTCTCGGCACTGTATTTCGATGCGGCAGCAGGGGTTGCGCAAGGGGATCCGACCGGGCTGCAGCATGGCCTGTCGATGCATCTGGCTGTGGCGCTCACTGGCATACGCCAGGAGGTTCTCACTCCCTCCTATCGCCTGCTATTCCGGCCGAAGTCAGCCTGGCTGTGGACCCTGCGGCTCGGCGTGCCGGTCGTGCTCGAGCCAGACGTTACCCTGGGCGCGGAGTTGGGGGCGGGTGCGGTCTGGCATTTTCTTGCGGGGCTCGGCATCTACGGCGAATTGATCGGGAGCTTGTTTTTTGGGGCCGCGACGCCAAGCCAGGATCGCACGACCATCCCGATGGTGTCTGCACAGCTGGGGGTCTGGGTCGACTACGAGGTGTTCGAGTGAGGCGTCGTCGGCTGGGTTCGTGGGCACTGCGCCTGACCGCCTGTGTATGGATGATCTTGTTCTGCGCGGCGCCCACGCCGGGTGACGTTGGTGGTTGCGGTCAGAGTCGACAAGAGCTCGACGAGGGGCTGTTTTTCTCTGCGCAGAACGCGATAGAGTGCGAGCGCTGCAACGAGTGCGAGCTGAGAACCAACCGGTGCAGCGAAGCGTGCGATGACGATTCAGGGGGACGTCGATTTCCCGACGAGTGTATTCCACTCGTTCACGACGGTGAGGTGTGCCTGCGACGGCTGCTCGACGTCGGCTGCGATACCTTCGCCGACTACGTAGACGATCGCTTTCCCAGCGTACCCACCGAATGCGACTTCTGTCCCGAGGACGCCCGATGAGAGCCGCAGCCTTGGCGATGGCGGTGTCGCTCGGGATCGCGTGCCAAAGCTGCGGACTGAGCGCGACTCGGCTGCTGGCCAAGAGCCCCGACTACGAGCTTTACCGCCAAACGCGAGTGGCGCCTACGCTGGAGCAGCGACTCCGGGCGGCCTGGCAGTATCTTCAGAGGTACCCGACGGGGGCGTTTCGCTCGGAGGTCCAGACCTGGTTCAAACGAACGGAGGCCGACTACTACAACTACGCACACCCCAGTCGAGTCCGGCTGCGCCGTTATCTCGAAGCGCTGCCGGACGGTCCTCATGCTGCCGAAGCCCGGGCGAGGGTCGTCGCGCTGCAGCGCGCCGCTCGCGCTGACGAACTCCGCGACGCGCGCGTGATCGAGCGTGTGCGAAAGGTGAACGATCGGCTTCAACGAGCCGAGGACGCACGGAAGGAGTTCGTTGCGACCGTTTCGACGTGGGTCGAGCGGCTCGTTTCGATTGAAGCATGGGGCCGCTACAGCGACGAATTCGACCAGCGCTTCCTGCACACCTATCTCACGGGGGTACCGGCGCCAACCTGCGATGACAACGAGTGCGTCAAACAGATCACGATGACGTACGCGATTCCCGAGTCGCGCAAGTTGAGTGCCAGGGTCGCCGTATTCGACGTCGTATTGACGCTGGTGAACGGGCTCGTAGCACAGGCAGAGGTAACCGGACCGGATCTGTTCAGTCGCCTGGGGGAAGCCCTTCAGCGCTCGCCGGTGTCGCCGGAAGATCCGCAAGCGAGGGCCGAGGCGATCGGCGTCAGTCGCCAGCTCTTGGCCGGGGTTCTGGAGGCATACATGCCGGCGAAGACCTGTGAGCAAGAGGTGGTGAGCCCGGTCGTTCTCGCCCGAGCCTGCGACGGGCTCGAGGTGCGCATGATTGCCGCTTTGGAAGTCGGAGCGGAGGATCGGGTCGTGGTCGCGCCAGCCTCTCCGCGCGACCATGAGGTCCCCGGAGCAGAGCGACCGGCCAGTTCGCCGTCGCCCGCTCGCTGAGACGGGAGCTCGAGATTGGCCCGGCAGAGAGCCGCCGGGGCGGGGTGTCGGGTTGAACCCTCACGGCCAGGCACAATTCTGACCAACTGCACGGCGGCGACAGCGGTTGCCTCGCATGGGATGGCCTGGAAGCTAGGGGGAGCCAGAGCCTCACCTTGTGCTAAGCTGTTCGAACCATGCGCAGTGATCCGATGCCCTTCAATATCCACGACGTGGAATTGAAGCAGGACGGCCTGACGCACCGGGCCGTCGTCATCACGCCCAAGCGGCCGATGGTGCTGGGTCGAGAACGCATCGAGCGGCTGCGCGGGCCCACCTCGCTGAACGACGTCGATCGCTGGTTGATCGAGCAGACAGCCAGACGCGAAGGAAGAAATCGTGTGATTCTCTTCCGGGCGAAGAACGAGCGAGGCGAGCGCGTATGGCAATTCGATCCGGAGCTCAGCGACGCCGAACTGGCCGATGCCGGGTACCTGCTGAGCTATGCACTGGTGCCGTTCCATCGCAGGCTCTTGAACAAGGGCGTGGTTTTGATGGTGCACACCGATTGGGGTGTGCGCGAATGCTACGCCATGCGCAGCGGCGTGCGCCGGCTCGAGCGTGAGCTTTCCGATGGCGGGCCGGGCGCGGAGGCGCCGTTGAGAGAGATCGACCGCTGGCTACTGAACAACATGCTGTTGCACGTTGCGCTGTCGCTCGAGCACGTGACCGAGCGCCTTCTGCCGCACCATCTGACCATGATCGACCGCCGCTGGCATCAATTGCAGCCGCTTTTGGCCGAGCTGCCGCGGCACGCGGTCGACTGACCGCCGCGTTCGAAGAGCAGCAGGGGCCGCGGCAAGTTTCCGAAACGTGTCCATCCGGAAGCGTGGCTCAGGGGGGCGCGTCTGAGCCCCCGCTTCCGGGTGCCGTCGTGCGGCGTGTGCTAGGCAGACGCTCATGCAGCCTTTTGTTCGGCGACTCGCCCAGGCGGCCCAGCTCGGCTCGCTTCTCGATCTCCTACGGAAAGAGCTCGGCTCCTACGAGATCGTGGAACATTGGCAGCAAGGCGAGTTCCACCACGACGTCGTGCTCAGGGTCGAACCGCTGGGGTTGCTCCCCGGCTCGGTTATCGTCGTGGCCACTAATTGCAACGGCGGCGTCAAAGAGGTGCTCTGTTTCGACCGCGTACCGGCGCGCTACGCGCTCTGGAAGCTGCGCTGCCCCGATAGCAACGAATTCGGCGGTACGCTGCCCCGGATGTTGGCCAGAGAAGTCACCTCGCATTGGTTCGACCCGCGCGAGCTGTTGGCGCCGGATGCGCGAAGCGAGCTCTTACCCGAATTTCGCGAGCGCCAATTCGGCGGCGGTTGGAAGCGAAAGCTCTGAGGGCCCAATTCGACGGGCGCCATTCCGGTTCAGACGCGAACCCTGAGAGCGTGCTTCAGCACGCGCGCGGTAAGTGGCAGTTTGCCGGGGGTTTCACCATCGAGATCGATGAGAACATCGTCGTGTTTTCGCAGCGGGAAGGCTTCGATACTCGAGCCACGAGCAAGCTCCACGCCTCGCTGACCGAGATGGCTTCCTCGATAGATGTGCCGCGCCAGCGCCAACCCCTGCGCGCGTGTCAGATCACACATTGCGACCACGTCGAACAAACCATCCGTGGGATCGGCTCGTGGGGCTACGTGCATGCCCCCACCAAAGTACTGACCGTTGCACAGAGCTACGTTGTAGATCGGGGTTTGCAGATACTGCTTACCGTCGACCCGCACGCTGACTGGCTGGTTGCGATAGCTCAGTGTTGCCCGCAATGCTCCGAGCATGAAGGCGGCTCTGCCGCCCAGCCACTTCGGACCGGTATTCACCAACTCGTCGGTGAGGCCGCCCAGGCCGAAGCTCAGGATGTTGATGAAGGCTGCGATTCGCGTTTCTCCCTCGGTCGTTGTCAGCTGGGCCATCCCGAGATCGATCGGTGTCGGTTTGGCCGCATGCAGCCGGGAGACTGCCCGGTGCACGTCATCGGGCAGGCCGAAAGTCTTGCGAAAGTCACCGCCCGTGCCCGCAGGGATCAGCGCGAGGTCTGGGCCAGGCTCGGGATCCCCAGCCTCGGAAACGTAGCTTTGCACGATCTCGTTGATGGTTCCGTCTCCGCCCACGGCGCCGATCGTGTCGAATCCGTGGGCTCTTGCGTCTCTTGCCAGGTCGGTGGCGTGGCGAGGCCGCTCGGTCAGAGACAGTTCGTAGCTGATCCCATGGCTGGCCAAGGCCCGCTCAATTTGCGGGATTCGTTGGGCGGCCCGGCCGCCGCCCGCCCGCGGATTCACTATCAAACGGAGCTTCATGATGAAGGGTATTGCTGCCTGAATTCACTCCAGCTAAAAGGAGAAATCGAGTCGGGCCAAGGAAGAGACAGAGCGGCCTGGCGCAGCCCAGCCCTTGATGCGCAAGGTCAGCCCAGTTACTGTTCCACTTAGCACGCCCGCACTTCAGACCATAAGCTCAATCGCAGGTACACGGAGGGCCAGTTCAGGGAACAGTTAGATGGCTACAGATGACGCAAGCAAGCTCTTCGTTGCGGGCCTGCCAGACTCCATCACCGAAGACGTGTTGCGTGAGATCTTTCAAGCAACTGGTGTCACGGTGGTCAACGTTAGCCTTCCCAAAGATAGGCTGACAGGGCGTCCACGTGGTTTCGGATTCGTGACTCTCGCCTCGCCTCCCGAGGCCGAAAAAGCACGTTCCGCCCTGGACGGTTCGGATCAGTCTGGCCGATCCATATCGGTGCGCCCGTTTTCTGCCGGCCCGCAAAAGCGAGGTTCCGAAGCCAAGCCGGATCCTGCAGCGGGTAGCGATCGCACGTTGTACGTCGGGAATCTCCCCTTCGACATGGCTCAAAAAGACGTCGAGCAGTTGTTTGCGGACAACGGCGTCGAAGCGGTCGTCCGGGTGCACCTGCCCTCGGGTCCGGATGGGCGCCCGCGCGGCTTTGGGTTCGTGACCCTGGGTAGTGCGGAGGCGGCCAATCAAGCCATCAGTGCGCTTGCGAATGTGGACGTCAAAGGGCGAAGGCTCCAGGTAAACCTCGCTCACGCGCGAGGGGAGCGACCGAGCCGCACGGGGCCGGAGCGGTCGCCGGCGGGCCGTGGCCCGGTGAGCCGTCGACCCGAGGAGGGGTTTCAGCCCGCGCGCCCGACGGAGGCTCCGGCGGCCCCGTCGGCGGCTCCGGCACCACCGTTCGAGCCCCGCGCGCCCGAAGGGCGCAGGGCCAAGGAAAAGCCAGAGGCCAAGCGGCGCAAGCGAGACAAAGGGAAGCGTCGCGCCGAACGGGATGAGTTCCACAAGCGTGAGCGAGGGGGAGGTTCCAATTGGGCTAAATGGAACCGTGATTGGGATGACGACTAGTCCTGGGATGCGCCGCCCCGTTTCAACTGACTGAAATAGTTGACTATCTCTTGGGGGGCGGCCCCAGTCCGACGAGTGTGGTGCGAGCGGTGTACACCTTTCAGTCGGTCGCACGACCAGATTTTCGCTTGGTTGTCTGGCCGAAGCAGCAGCTTCGGCGCGCCGCGTCGATTGCGCCGCGATTGGCGCGCGTGCTACGAAGGGCCCCCACCCGTGGCGGCACTTCCCGGTCCACCGGCAGCCGTCGTTTGCGTGTTCGTTCTCCTGAGTTGTTGCGATGATTTTTGACTGGCTTTACGGCCTGTTTTCTAATGATCTGGCCGTCGATCTCGGCACGGCAACCACCCTCATTTACGTGAAGGGTAAAGGTATCGTGAGCTGCGAGCCCTCGGTGGTTGCAGTGCACCGAGACGCGCGAGGGGACAATCGCGTCTTGGCTGTCGGGCGGGAAGCGAAGGAAATGTTGGGCCGTACGCCCGGAAACATCATGGCGATCCGTCCGCTCCGAGACGGCGTCATCGCTGATTTCGAGATCACCGAGGCCATGCTGCGCTACTTCATTGCGCGGGCACACAATCGTCGCACCCTGGTCAAACCGCGCATTATCATCTGCGTGCCCTTCGGCATTACCGAAGTCGAAAAGCGCGCCGTCAAGGAAAGTGCCGAAAGCGCAGGGGCGCGCGAGGTCTATCTGATCGAAGAGCCCATGGCGGCGGCAATCGGCGCTGGCCTGCCAATCACCGAGCCGAGCGGCAACATGGTGGTGGATATCGGGGGCGGCACCACGGAAGTCGCCGTGATCTCGCTCGCAGGCATCGTGTATTCCCAAAGCGTCCGCGTCGGTGGCGACAAGATGGACGAGGCCATCGTGGCCTACATGAAGCGCAAATACAATTTGGCGATCGGTGAGCAGACTGCCGAGCGCATCAAGGTAACCATCGGCAACGCCTATCCTCCGGAAGAGCAAATGACGATGGAGGTGAAGGGGCGCGACATGGTTGCGGGCATTCCGAAGACCGTCGTCGTCAATTCCGACGAGCTCCGAGACGCGCTTGCCGAACCCATCAACGCCATCGTCGAAGCGGTGCTGTTGGCGCTCGAGCGTACCCCCCCGGAGCTTGCCGCCGATATCGTGGACAAGGGTGTCGTGCTCACCGGAGGTGGCGCACTACTGAAGAACATGGACGTGCTTCTACGCGAAGAAACCGGGTTGCCGGTGATGGTGAGCGACGACCCGATCAGCGCCGTGGTGCTTGGCAGCGGGAAAACGCTCGACCATATCGAACTCCTCAAGGAAGTTGCCATCGGTTGACCTTGCTTTCCGGCCCCGGTGCGTTAAGCCCCCAGGGTGAAAACTCCGCGACTTCGTGCCTCTCGCTGGTCGCGGCCTCCCTTCGAAGCTGCCTGACGGAGACACGGGTTGGGTTTTTTCAAGCGTTATCGCGACACTTTTCTGGTGGTGCTGCTGCTCGCAGTCCCCTTCTTCTTCCTGCGCGCCAGCATCAGAAAGCCGGAGGACATGGGCCCGGTGGATCGGGCCATCATGCGCATTGCGGCCCCGCTGCAGTATGTCTCCGCGGCGCTCGCTCGTGGAATTTCGGGGATGATTGGTGATTACGTCTACTTGGTCGACGTCAAGCAGGACAACAACAAGCTTGCCTACGAAAACGCAAGGCTGCGTGCCCAGGTGCGCGAGCTCAAGGGGGAGAGGGCGGAGAACCTGAGGCTCAGGCGCTTGCTCGGGCTGCGCGAACGGATTCCCAACGAGACGACCAGCGCAGTCGTGGTCGGCAAGGACACCACGGAGTACTTTCGCGTCGCTCACTTGGTCCTCGACGATCCGGGCGTGACGCTGCGCAAGAACATGCCGGTGATCTCCTTGGACGGCGCAGTGGGGACGGTACAGAGGGTTTCGGGAGACAGCGTGGCGGTCGAGCTCACTGTGGACAGCGGTTTCGGGGTGGATGTCGTCGTCGAGCGAACCGGTGCTCGTGGCTTCGTGCGTGGAACCGGCGAAAAGGCGCGCTACGTCGTGCGTGTCGAATACGTGCAGCGCACGGATGAAGTCGAGGTGGGTGACCTCTTGATGACGTCCGGCGTCGGCTGTCGCTTCCCGAAGGGGTTGCCGGTGGCCCGGGTGGTCAAGGTCGACAAGCGCGATTTCGGCATCTACCAGTCGGTGGAGGCTGAGCCTGCTGTGGATTTTTCCCGACTGGAGGAAGTGTTGATCGTAATGACCGACACGAAGGACTGCACTCCAGCCAGAACCTCGCGTTAGACCATGAGAAATCTGACGTTCTATTGTCTGGGGCTCTTGATGATGCTCATTCAAGCGAATTTCTACCGGCTGCTCGGGCCGTTGTGGCATCTCAGCTTTGGCGAGTCGCTCGAAGCGCGCCACTGGTTGCACGGGACCACGCCGAACCTCGTGCTACCACTGATCATATTTCTCGGAGTGCACGAACCCTCCATGGCTCGTGGAGCGCTGCTCGCATTCGGCTTCGGGTACACGTTGGATATCCTCTCGGCCGCGCCCATGTTCTTGTTCACCTTCGTGTGTGTGGCTCTGTGGTGGCTTTCGCGCGTTGCAGGGGTGCGTCTGACGGCGCACACCTTCATGACGCGAGCGCCCCTCGCTTTCGCGTTTGCCGTAGTCGAGAGCGCTATCGTGTTGACTCTGCTGGCGATCTTCGGCGCCGACAATTTTCGTCCCCTGGAGCTCGCGACCGTCGTCCTCCCACGTGCTACTGCGACCGCTCTGGTGGCACCTCTTATCTTCAGCCTCGCTCAAAAAGTGCATTTGAGCACTCTACCGAGTCGCGCAGCCGGCGACGTACCCATGGGGTGAAGCGCGCGTGAACTTCTGGGTTCAACGAGCGGAGGTGGGGGAGTTTCGGCGGCGCTACCGGTGGCTGGTTCTGTTCGTCTTGGCGACCTTTTTCGTCTTCATTGGTAGACTGGTGCAGCTCCAAATTCTGGAGGGAGACCTGCACCGGGCCGAGGCCAGGCGCAATATCATCGGCGAGCGTCGCCTGGCGACCACGCGGGGTGTGATCCGCGACGCTTATGGTCGCGTGCTTGCGGCCAATCGACCTTCCTACAACGTTCACGTGGTCCCGCAATTCATCGATATGGAGGAGACTTGGCCCCGTCTGGTCAAGATCATGCGTCTCGAGCCGGACGAGGCCGAAACGCTGAAGCAGAAAATCCTCGACGCCCGCGCCAAGGGGGAGAAGCGAGCCAAGCAGCAGACTCAGCTCAAGGTCGATGTCGACCGAAACGTGGTGGCCGCGATCGAGACTCATGCCGATGAACTGAGAGGCGTCGACGTGGTCCCCGTCCCGGTTCGTTACTACCCGTACGGTTCTTTGGCCGCGCACATGATCGGTTACATGCGCGAGGTCGACGCCGACACGCTGGCTCGCAACCAGGATAGCGACTACCGGGCGGGCGATCGCCTGGGAGCGGTCGGTGTGGAACGGCGCTGGGAGAGCTACCTGCGCGGCCAACGTGGCTGGCGTAAGTTCATCCGGGGCAGGGCGGCGCATGAACGCATGGAGGAGCTCGAGGAACGCTACCTCGATGAGCCACGCCGACAGGAGCCGATTCCTGGGCGCGACATTTCCCTGACGCTGGATATCGAACTGGTTCATTCGATCGAGCGCGCCATGCGTGGACAGTTGGCTGGCGCCGTCGTGGTGGTCGATGTACGTACGGGCCGCGTGCTCGCGGCGCTCTCCAAGCCCAGCTTCGATCCCAATGTTGTCTCTGGGGGAGGCGGCAAGGAGGCAGTGCGAGAAGCGTTCCGGCACTACCTGAAGGACCCTCTCAAGCCGACCCTGGACAAGACCATTTCTGCGGCATATCCACCTGGATCGACCTACAAGCCATTCACGGCTCTAGCGGGTCTTGCTGAGCGTATCGTCAATCCCAGGGAGGAGATCGACTGTCGGGGGGGCTACGAATACGGCAAGCGCTACTTTCGTTGTACTGGCGTCCACCGGCACGTCAACCTGCACGAGGCCATCGTCCAGTCGTGCAACACCTATTTCTACAATCTGGGTTCCCAGATCAACATCGACAGTCTGGCCGAAATTGGCATGGAATTCGGTCTGGGTACGAAAACGGGTATCGGAATCAATCCCGAGGCGCGAGGCCGCATGCCAACCCGTGGTTGGTACACGCGTCGCTACAAGGGGGCATTCCGGGGTGGCTTCACACTTCTGGCTGCCATCGGGCAGGGCGCGTCCACCGTCAACGTCCTGCAGCTTGCACTTGCGTATGCGGCGTTGGCCAACGGAGGTACCTTGTATCAACCGCAGGTGGTGCGCAGCATCGAAACCAGCGATGGCACGGTGGTTCAGGAGTTCCCCCCGCGGGTACGCCGCATGGTCGAGTTGAACCAAGAAGATCTGTCGATGATCAAGAGCGGGTTGGTGGGGGTCGTGCGTGAGCGTCGGGGGACGGCTTACAAGCAAGCCATCGACGGTGTCGACATGGCCGGTAAGACTGGTACGGCTCAGGTGAGCCACGTGACGCCGCGCGGGGTCGACCCCGACAAGGTCTGGTATTTCAACCGCGACCACGCCTGGTTTGCCGGCTACGCTCCAACGCAGTCCCCCGAGATAGCGATTGTGGTTCTCATCGAGCATGGTGGTGGAGGCGGCAAGAACGCCGTGCCCGTCGCTATGCAGGTCGTGCGAGACTGGCAAAAGATGAAGGCGGAGCGTTTGGCGGCGGGCAGCAAAGCCAAGGCGGCGACACGGAGCGCGCTATGACGGTCAGACCGATGCATACTGTTTCCTTTCGCAGCGGCCCCCAGATCGACATGCCGCTGTTGGCCGGCGTCGTCGCAATCGCGACGCTCGGAGTCGTCAACCTGTACAGCGCGACCAGCGCGTATATCGGCGCGGATCAACGGGCAGGTCTGGCCGACATCTACGTTTCGCAGATCTACTGGATCGTGGTGGGGTTCTTGTTGGGCATTCTGGTAGCGGCCATCGACTACCGGCATTTCGAGCGCATCACCCCGGTCCTTTACATAGGTGGGCTGGTGTCTTTGGCGCTGGTGTTCGTATTCTCGGCAACGCGCGGCGCCAACCGGTGGATAAGCATCGGCGGGTTCAATTTTCAGCCCAGCGAGTTCATGAAGATTCTCGTGGTACTGATGGTTGCACGGCATCTGCATAACGATCCCAAGACGGAGCCTCGCACGCTGTTCGATCTTTTGCTGCCTGGACTGTGGACCATGATCCCCGTCGTTGCCGTGATGGCACAGCCCGATCTCGGTACGTCGCTCATCTATCTCTTATCTACAATTTCCATTCTGGCGATCACCAAGATCAAGCGCAGCAGCATCATGTGGGCCGGCGCCGCGGCCAGCGGGACCGGGTGGGTGCTGTGGAAGTTCGTGTTGCGCGACTATCAGAAAGAGCGCGTGACCAGTTTCCTCAACCCCGGCAAGGACTTGATCGACACCGGGTGGCATGCGAAGCAATCTCAGACGGCAATCGGCAACGGCGGGCTGACGGGTGAGGGGTTCATGCGTGGCACGCAGAACCAGTTCCGCTTCCTGCCCGATCAGCACAGCGACTTCCCGTTCAGCGTACTTTCTGAGGATTGGGGGTTTCTGGGTTGCTGTGTCGTGCTCGGTCTGTACTGCTTCATTTGTATCTGGGCCATCCACATCGCATCTCAAGCCAAAGACCGCTTCGGGGCAGCGATTGCAGTCGGTTCAGGATCGATATTCTTCTGGCATACGGCGTTCAACGTTGGAATGTCGGTGGGGCTCCTGCCCGTGGTGGGCATTACCTTGCCGCTCTTTTCCTACGGCGGGTCGAGCGTGGTGACGACATTGATCGCGCTGGGGCTTCTGATGAGCGTCTCGATGCGGCGTTGACGACGCTGTCTCAAACGTCTCTGGCGTAGAAGACCGCCAACCAGACGGTGGTCGAACTCGGACCCGGTGACCACCTACTGATCCAGGCGTACCGGCGACATGGCAGCGAGTCAATGGCTCGCGCAGGCCGCTTGTCGCCGTGGCCTGGGGGCTTCCTGGCCTAGTCTGGGCTCCTCGTGGTGAAGGGTGCAAGTCGCGATGCTTGCGTTGCGGCCCGAGCCCCGGGGTTTCAACTGCGCCGGCCCGCGCTATACATTCATGGTGGCGCAGCCTGATTCGGAACCTGGCGCACCTGACGGAGTCCGACGGCTGGCGGGCTTGTTCCAATATGCTGGCCGTGCCTTCACCCTGGTCTGGCAGACGCACCGCCTCCTGACCGTGGCACTTGCCCTGCTCAGCGTCCTGGCGGGCGTCGTGCCAGCGGGCATCGCCTACGTTGGCAAGCTAATCGTGGACGGTGCCGTCTTGGCGATGAAGTCCGGAACTTCAGAGGACACGCGGCGTGTGCTTTTGGTAATCGTTGCCGAATTCGGTTTGGTGGCCATTCAGGCCGCCGCGCAGCGCGGCATTGACGTGAGTCAGAGCCTGCTCAGGGCCCTGCTCGGCCAACGTGTAAACGAGTTGGTTCTCGAGAAAGCTCTGACCCTGTCGCTGCGCGAGTTCGAGGACAGCGAGTTCTACGATCGCATGACGCGAGCCCGGCGCGAGGCGTCGACTCGGCCACTCTCTCTCGTTATGCGCACTTTTGGGCTCGCTCAAAACGCCATCAGTCTGGTGGCGTACGCGAGCCTCATCCTGGCGTTTTCCCCGCTGGCCCTGCTGGTGTTGCTGCTGGCCGCCTTGCCTGCGTTCGTTGCCGAAACGCGCTTCAGCGATGACGCTTTTCGCCTGTTTCGGTGGCGAGCTCCCGAGGCCAGGAAGCAAATGTATCTGGAGACGGTCATGGCCCGCGAGGATCATGCCAAGGAGGTCAAGTTGTTCGGGCTCGGGCCTCTCTTGATGTCGCGCTATCGAGCTATCTTTCGAGAGGTCTACGCCGAGGATCGCGCTCTGGCTTTGAGGCGCGGCATCTGGGGGCTGCTGCTCGGATTGCTCGGTACCTCGGCGCTCTATGGTGCCTATGCCTGGATTGCGCTCGCAACCATTGGCGGAACCCTCACGCTGGGAGCGATGACCATGTACCTGTTGGTCTTCAAGCAGGGTCAGAGTGCCCTGACGGCGATGCTGCGCAGCATCGGCGGCATGTACGAAGACAACCTGTACATCTCGAACCTGTACGAGTTCCTGGAGCACCCGGTACCGATCGAAGCGGGAAAGAGGACCGTGGGGTCGAAGCCGGGGGATGGCTTGCGCCTGGAGCATGTTGGCTTCATGTATCCTGGCTCCACGCGCAAGGTGTTGGACGATGTGAGTTTGCGCATCAGGCCGGGCGAAAAGCTGGCCCTGGTGGGCGAGAATGGTGCCGGCAAGACCACTCTCATCAAGCTAATCTCGGGCTTGTACGAGCCGACGGAGGGTCGTGTCTTGCTGGACGGTCTGCCGATCTCCGAGTGGGACGTGGGCGCCCTGCGCCGGCGGGTGGGGGTAATCTTCCAGGATTTCGTGCGTTATCAGTTCTTGCTGGGCGAGAACATCGGAGTGGGAGACGTGGCCGGCTTCGACGACGAAGCGCGTTGGCGGCGCGCCGCACAGCAAGGAATGGCCGACGGTGTCGTCCGCGAGCTGCCGGATGGGTACCGCACTCAGCTGGGGCGCTGGTTCGGTGGCGGTCTCGAGCTTTCGGGCGGACAATGGCAGAAGGTGGCTCTTGCCAGAGCGTTCATGCGGCGAGATGCGGATCTCCTGGTGCTGGACGAGCCCACGAGTGCCATGGACGCCGAGGCCGAGGCCTTGATCTTTCAGCGCTTCAAGCAGCTCACTCACAACAAGATGGCAATTCTCATTTCACACCGCTTCTCGACGGTGCGCATGGCTGATCGCATTGTGGTGCTCTCCGAAGGTAAGGTTCGCGAAGAAGGGTCTCACGAGGTTCTCCTCGAGCAAGCGGGGCGGTACGCTCGGCTGTTCGAGCTGCAGGCAGCCGGCTATCGCTAGAGCCGATCGGGCTGCCAACCACGCGCGCCGCGCATCTGCCGTCCCATCGGTCCTCGAGCTCGTCGTCCCAAGTTCGCCTCTGGGTCTTTTTGAAGACGGCCCAGGGCTCAGTCCACGCGAAATAGATCGTCGAGCACGTCCTTGGTGAGCTTTTTGGCCCCACCGGCGTCCTCGCTGAGCACGCTCTCGACCAAGTCCTTCTTCTTCTGCTTCAGCTGGAGGATCTTTTCCTCGATGGTTCCACCAGCGATGAGCCGATAGACTGTGACGACCTTCTTCTGTCCGATGCGGTGGGCGCGATCGGAGGCCTGGTCTTCGACGGCCGGATTCCACCACGGGTCGAAGTGGATCACGGTATCCGCCGCCGTCAAGTTCAGGCCCGAACCGCCGGCCTTGAGGCTGATCAGAAACACCGGAACCGTCGGATCCTCTTGGAAGCGTTCGATGTGGTTCGCGCGGTCCACCGTGCTTCCGTCCAGATACTCGTAACGGATCTTGTCCTCATCCAGCGCCGAAGCCATGAGCTTGAGCATGGAGACGAATTGACTGAACACGAGCACCTTGTGACCGCCCGATTCCACTTCGTCGATGAGCTCCCGGAGCGCGCTGAGCTTGCCGCTGTCGTCATGGCTGAATTCGCGTGGAAGCCCGAGTAGTCGAGCATCACACGCGGCTTGCCGCAGCTTCGTGAGCCCGGCCAAGATGTGCAGCTGACTCTTGGCGACGCCGACGCGCTCGACCTCGCCCATGACCTGCGCTCGGACCTCGCGCAGCACCTGGACGTAGATTGCCTTCTGGTCGGGTGTAAGATCGACGATCTTGTCGACTTCGATCTTCGGTGGCAAGTCCTTGGCGACCTCGGTTTTGGTGCGACGCAGGATGAACGGATGGATGGTTGCGCGCAGTCGCGCTGCCTGCTTGGAGTCACCCTGGTCGATGGGCTTGGCAAAGCGTTCCTCGAACTTTGCGAGCGGCCCGAGCAGGCCTGGGCTCACGAACTCGAAGATCGACCAGATCTCGCTCAGGCGGTTTTCGATGGGCGTACCCGTCAGGGCCAGGCGCCGGGAGGCGCGCAGGTCCTTGGCTGCCTGAGCCGTGGCGCTGATGGGATTCTTGATGTTTTGAGCCTCGTCCAGAATAGCGTAGTCGAGCCGCAGCTTCTTCAAGAGGTCGATATCCCGCCGGAGTAGCGCATAACTGGTAATGACCACGTTGACCTGGTTGAGTTCGCTCTTTTGTTCCTTGCGGCCCGCGCCGTGCCATAGGGCGACGCTCAGCGACGGCCCGAAACGCTCGAGCTCTCGCACCCAGTTGGTCACGACGCTGGTGGGGGCGACAATCAAAGCTCGCAGCGGCTGTGTCTTCTTTTCGGCCTTGATCGACAACAACAGCGCGATCGTCTGGATGGTCTTCCCGAGGCCCATGTCGTCGGCGAGCACACCACCCGAGCCCAGGTCATGGATGAAGCGTAGCCAAGATAGCCCTTGCTCCTGGTAGGGGCGTAGAACGGCTTTCAAACCGCGGGGTTTGCGCGTTTTCTTGATCTCGTCGATGCTGGCAAGCTTCTTGAACAGAGTCTTGGCGTTGGCCGTCACGTTGCTTTCGTCGACTTGTTGCAGGAGTTCGTGCACGCGACCAGCCTGCGACAGCGGCAGCTTGCCGTTCTTGCCGGCCGACGCCAGCAGTTCGACCTCGCGGTCGATCATCGCCTGAACTTTTTCGCTGTCGATCATTGCGTAGGAGTTGTCGTTCAGCTTGACGAACTTCTTGCCTTCCCTCAGACACCGTTCGAGCTCTTCACGATCCACACCCACGCCTTCGGATTCGTAGCCAATTTTCACGCTCAACCAGTCGACACCGCTAGACACCCGCGCGCTCATGACCACCGGCTTGCTGCGGACCTGGGTTCCTACCAGGTCCTCGGGCACATAGAGATCCCATTCTTCGGGCAGGGCCCCGACCCCCTCGGACCAGAACTGGATCGCCGCTTCGCCCTCGGCAATGAAGCGCTCGCCACCTTCCTCCTTGGAGAGCCCGCGGTCGAGCAGTAACTGCACCGCCTGTTGCTGCGCTGCGATGTCGCAGCGGATGCACTTCGCGCGCTTTTGGCCCTCCTCGGCGGGCAGGATGATCACCGGCGGGGAAATGCCGTCCGCCCGCACCTCGACCTCCACGTCACCGTAGGCTGCCTTGAGCGACACCTCCGCCTCGGTCAGGGTTCCGGTGGCGCGCACTCTGAAGATCGGTTCCAGGTCGATGACGTCGGCGACTTGCGATAGCTCTGGCAGGTCGGCGCCGACCTCCAGCGCCACGCGAGGTAGCCCGGCAGTGATGACGCCGATGAGCTCGGATGCCGGCTCCGCGATGGTGGGGCTGCGCATCAGCCGGCGCAAGGCTGCAGGGGAAACTCTGTGATCGATGGGACGGGCGATTCCCTCGTTGGTGTCGATGTGATACCCGGGCGCACCTTCGAACCAGCCGCCACTGGTCAGCTGAAATCGACGACCGTCCCCGGCGCGTTCGAAAGTGACCTTTGCCACGATGGTGTCCGAGCCGACCATCTCCAAGTCGAAGCGTGGTCTCAGCGGTTCGTCGGCGAACCGGAGCTGCATCAAAGCGGGTTCGAGCAAAACCCTGCGATCTTTGAGGAGCGGCATGAGTTCAGACGCATCCTCGCCACGGATATCCACCGCGGGGTGGCGTGGATTGCCGCTTTCGAAGCGGGTAAGCACCCGGAGTGCCGCGCGATCGTCGGTTGGTGACAGCGCCTGCCAGCTCAGGGCCACAGAGGGTAAGAGTGGCACACGGGCGTCGACGTCCAGAACGGTGACCGTCAGTCCGCCCTGCCTGACGTGGACTCGAAACTCCAGATCGAGGCGCCTGGCCGCGTTTTCGGGGGAGAGCCAGGCTCCGATGCCGGTGGGGCGCGCACTGGCATCGGGGGTGGGCGGGGGACGCAACCCGGGGGGTACGGCGAGCTGTTGGTTTTGAGAGCGTCGGCGACGCTCTCGCCGCCGGCTGGATTTACTCTGCCCGTTGGTCGGTTGGGGCGCGGGCGCCTGCTGCTGCTGTGCTTCACGCCTGGGAAGCTGTGCCCGCGCGCGATTTCGCACGGTGATGAGCAGTGCGGCGACGTGCTTGCAGTGTTGGTTCGATTTCCTGGAAGGCCGGGCACGTGCAGTTCGAGGTGATTCCCTCGCCGCCCAGATGTATCGATACCTCGTACGGATTGGGGTCCGAGCCTTTGACCTTGCCCGTAGCCTGTGTGTCGTTGACCGAGACCGCCTCGACTACCTTGCGTTTCTCGTAGTCCAACCCACGCAAGAAAGTGCGTGCACCTAGCAATCGGCGGAGCCCGCGGTCTGAGAGAGTGGAAAGTGCGTCGGCGATTGAAGACAAAGTGCTTTTCTCGTGGTGAAGGTTCAGGATAGAAACGGGGCAACGATGAGCGAGCCGACCGCCGCCGTCTTGAGGACGAGCTGCGCTGCGGGCCCTGCCGCGTTTCCGACGAGTTCTGCGAAGCCATTGGCCTGTAGAGCCGAATCGGCGCCCGCGGGTCTACCGCGAGCCTGCCTTCGGACGCTGCCCAGGCAGCCGCGAATGGTCTCCGCCGCGAAGGCCGCGGTAAGTCCGGTTACCGTCCCGGCCAGCACGAAGCTGGCCATGGCCGCGCGGACCAATGAAGGGGTGCCCACGGTGAGCAGGATCAGGCCGGGGCCCAGCGTGACTGGCAGCGTGACGGCGACGATGACAGGTATCAAGGGTCGACTCAGTGCGCTGCGCGCGACGATTTCGATGCAGGCTCGATAGCTGGGTATGTAATCTGGAGGGATCTGCAACCTGCCCCGCTCCTTGGGGAACCCACGAAGCTGGCGCTCCACTTCGGTGACAACGCTTCGTACGGAATGGCTGGCTGCCTGCAGTACCCCTCCCGCGTAGAGAAGCACGAGGGCCCCACCGAGGAGACCGCAATATGCGATCGCTGGATGGGCCAGGTCGAGCGGGAGGTCTTTCGTCGTCGAGGTGGCGGACTCATTGACGATTGTACTTGCGGCAAACAAGGCTGCCACCCCGCTGACGAGGATCCAAAAGCTCTGCGCAAAGGCATCGGAAGAGCTGCCGGCGTCCTGTATGCGGTGGGCGCGGCGATCCAGCTGGTCGTCGTGGCCTGCGACCGAGGCCAAGGTTGCAAATCCGCGCGCGCTTTCCGAAACAGGACCGAGGACATTGGCGGCCAGCATGAACGGACCGGATGCCAGCATGGTCATCAAAGCAAGCGACACGGCGAGCATCCCGCCGCCGTGCAGACCGCTGGCTAGACCGAGCTGCCAGGAAGCCACCAGCGCCACGCTCACCGCCACGCAGGGAAGCGCTGCGGTATTCAGGCCCGTGGCCACGGCTTGCGCCAAGGTGGTCGAGTCCCCCGTCTTCAGCGCTTCGAGGATGGTCCGGAGTGGAGACGAGCGGCGCTGTACTCTGCGCAGCCCGCCGTAGGAAGCAGCTGCCGCCGCAAGCAGTCCCAGCGCGCCGGCCACGAAAAACGGGGGCCAGGCGGCCCGCCCCACGATCCAGAGCGTCGAACCCAAAAGCGCGCCCAGGCAGATGACCAGCGTCGTCACGTGCCCGCGCCAGACGCCGTGACTCGGATCGCTCGTCTCCTCGGTACGTACCACAGCCACACCGAACGCCGATGCGATTACCCCAAAGCTCTTGATCACGATCGGTAAGAGGAACCAACGGGGCAGCGGGTCCCCGGAGTCGTCAGCAACGCTATGCGCGCCAATCAAGAGCACCGCCGTATTGGCGACGGTGGCGCACAAGAATAGATCCATGGCGCGACTCGCCACGTTTCCAACGTGGTCACCGACCAGGTTCGCGACCGCAGCTGGATTGCGCGGATCGCAGGCAGCCAGGTCGGCTTCGCGTTCACCGCCCAGCTCGGCCCCGACGCCGCTTGCAGCATGGTAGACAGCTCCGCTGCGCTGAATGAGCAAGGACGAGAGTGCGGCGCCGAGTGCGAATCCCCCCAGCACGTAGGTTGCATCGCCGCGAAAAGGTGAAGACGCTTCACCCGTAAGTGCCCAGACCAGACTGAACAGCAAACAAACGCCCAAGACGCCAACGCACTCCGACAGCAGACCGATGGCACCTCCCGCGCGCATGGCGGAGCTGAGCGCATTGTCCGCACTGACGCGCAACGCGGAGACGACTCCGAGCGAAGCTCGGTGCGAGAGCTGGGCTGAGAAATGGGCAACGACGCAAGTAAGCAACGCGCCGACGAACAGCCCTAGCAGTGACCAAACTGCGATGCGGACTCCGCTTTCAGCGGCTTGAGAGCGCTGCGCGAACGCATGCAGGCTTCCGACTATGGTGGCAACGAGCACCGACGCGAGCGCTACCTGACGAAACGCTCCCGCGAGAAAGCTGCGTGAGGCGCGCTCCACGGCGCTACCGAGACGCCGCAGATCCGTCGTGCTGGATCCCCCTGGGATCGCCCAACGCGCGAGGACCACGGCGAACGCTAGGCCAGCCAAATTGATCCCCAGGATCAGTACGAGTTCTGTCATGTCGGCACTTAGGTCGATGCAGATTCGCGATTGATGATCGCGATAGGAGAATGGCCAAAACGCCACCACAGCAATCAGCCGCGACTAGACGATTTGGCAATCGCCGGGCCGCCCTGCGGGATCACCTCCAAGCATCAGCGCTGATTTCGTCGGTCCATCCGTCACTATCGACGCGGCGCTGGGGCTGGGACGCTCGCCCACAGGAACGACGAGCCTAACAACCAACGGATTGCTAGCACGTGGCGCTGGTTGGGAGCAAGGCAGGCCCGAAATTAAATTCGGCTCGAACGCGGCCTTCCGCCCGAGCGAGGGCCGGGGTCAGAGCGCGCGGACGCGGGCCTCGTGATATCGTGCTGGCACCTGCTGGATGTTGCCCAGATTACGCAGGGTTATGCTGACTGTTCCCCGACTGGCGAGTGGCCTGGTTCAGACAGGCTGCTTTGCGCACCCTGCTGCGTCTCAACCCGAGCTCTTCGCCTGAATCACCATCAGGTGGTACTTGCCGTATTCGCTCTGGCCCAGGGTGTAGAGCACCTCGACGAGGAGGCGATAAGGAGTGGTCTTGTCGGCGATGATGATGGCTTCGGAGCTCGATGGGTCGAGGCCTTTCGCCTGGCGGATCATCTTGTCGGTTTTGCGTGCCGCCTGCAGAGCGTTGCCCAAGGGCACGATGTAAAGGTCGTTCGGGCCATTGCGCTTGTGGCTGGCGTCTACCCCGGACTGCACCAAAGAATCCCGCCCTGGTAGGCTCAGCACTTTGTCGTTGCCCACCAGAATCTGTGACTTCGACACCGTGACCACGATGCCTTCCTGTGAGGGCTCGGTCTTGATGATCGAGTTGGGCAACGTCAGATCATCGCTTTGGGGCACCGAGGTACTGGCTTCCCCCAAGCTCTTGAGCAGGAACACCAAGATGATCGTCATGATGTCGAGCATCGCGGTGATGTTGAGAAAGTTGATCTCCGGGTCGACGGCGTTTCGACGGATCGCCTTGCGAAGCTCGGCCTTGTACTTCACCACGGAAGCCTTGGCTTCGCGCGCCGATGGGCTGCCCCCTGGGGGTCCTTGCTGACTCACTTGGACACCTTGAAGTTGATTGCGTCGAACAAGATTTCCTTGCCATCGCTGGTACGGCGTACGGCATCCGCGACGCCAATGACGGTCTCGTAGGCGACGCCCGGGTTAGCCGCGATGAACACCTGGTTCTCGTCTTCGAAAGCTGGCGAAGCCTTCTTCAACCTCGCGGCGCACTTGTTGAGGGCTTCGTAGTCGTAGCGCCCACCTTTCTTGGGGATCGTGATTCCGGGGCCCGGGCTGTTGCAGCCGGGGGCTATGTTGCCGCCGGAGGCCTTGATCGAGAAGCCATCGTTCACGATCAGAATGGTCAGATTCAACGCTTCCTGCTGCACGTTGCTGCGCACGCCGGCACCACGGCTCGCCGGTGGGTTCGTCTCGATGGTCGCGGTGAAGGTCACGGCAACGGTGGCCAACACGAAGATCAGGATGTTCACGATGATGTCGAGAAACGGAACGATGTTGAGCTCCCCGCCTTCCTCGTCTGGCGAAAGCTCCCGCGGCTGACTCAGCCGGCGGATCTTGCTTCTTTGCGCTGTGGTCAGACTCTCCATCGGGCTCTCGACGGTACTCGTGTGTCTGGTGGCATTCCCAAGGGGGGAGGGACGCGCCTCAACGTTGGGTAATGGTCAGCAGGTTGAACGTACGCTCCATGGTGGTTTCGAGGTCGTGCTGAATCGCCTTGGCGCGGGTATGCAGAATAATGTGAGTGATCATGCAGAAGACGGCGATACCCAAACCGAGTGCGGTGTTGTACATCGCTTCCGCGATGCCGTTCGAAAGCATGCGCTGCTTGTCCGACGAAGAGAGGCCTGGCGCCGCGATCGCGGCGAAGGTGGCGATCAGGCCGCTCACCGTGCCCAGCAACCCAATCAAGGTTGCGATGTTGGCGAGCGACCAGAGTGCGCCCACTCTCTTTTCCGCCTGAGGCTTCAGCTCGGAGAGCTTCTCGCTGAGGGCCGCATCGATTTCGGACTCGCCCTTGTTGGCGTGGGTGAGTCCCGACTTCACGAGTTGAAGAATGGGATAGTCACTCGCCTCGCACAGCTTGATAGCGCGATCGATGTTACCTGCGGTTACCAGCTTTTTGATTTGAGCAAAGAATTCCTTGGAGTTGACGCGGTACTTCGTCATCTGAAAGGCAAATCGCTCGATCACGATCGTCAGCACGACCGCCGAGGTGCACAGGTTCATGACCATGAAGGTCGGGTTGTGCTTGAATGCCTCGACTAGCTGACTCGAACCTTCGGCTGCTTGGAGCAGAAGCTGCATTCCCCTATCCCTTTCTCAGGAGGCCCGTCTTCGGGTGGTTGCGTGCCCGCCGACGCTCGGCGAACACCGCTCTAACAATTGAAGTCTCGTGACTATAGCTGGCGCCGGTTTTACTTCGCAAGCTCGTCTCCCGCGACATCTAGAGTACCTTAGTACCCGAAAACTTGGAGTTTTTACCATCGGTTTTATGGTTGTTTCAAACACCGTCCAGCCGACCTGTTATGTTAGGTAGAACGGAGGCACGCACACGAAGCGACCGAGCGGCAGCCGAACTTTAGCCCGCCTCGAGTCAAGTTGGTGCACACCCGCACGCGCTTACGTACGCACCTACCGAAACTCGTAGTGTACCTGCTGACAAACACATACATGACGCGACGGTGTCTTCTCCTGCGTGTGCCAGGCAAGCCTCTCTGAGGCGGCGATCCGAGACTTCGTTGAGCCAGCCGGCCCGGCAGCGACGACGTCTCAGACGAAATGTTAGAAACAAGTGAGTGACGCAAGACTCCTCGACCCGGGACTGCCTAATCGGCCGAGCGATCGAACATCGTGCTCGTCCTTCTGACTCGGTCGCGCTTGCCCCCGACCGGCTCGGACAGGGCAAATACCGCCACCGCAGGCGTTTCTATTGCCAGTGCATTGCAGCCGCATGGAACATTCTGTTCCAACTCTAAGTGATTCTTTGTACCCAATCTCTCTTGACGGTGCGGGGTCAGTTTCAGCAAGATTGCACGGTCCTGCGCCCCAGGTTGGGGTGTATGGGAAGGAAAACAACTGAAAATTCGCTGGGTTCGGAGCTGTCTGGAAGATGATGGCCTCCGGATCCGGCAGAAGCAAACAGGCGGAAGGTAACCAGTAATGTCTAGTGCGTGGCATCACTTCCAAGCGGGTGGATGGGCGATGTATCTCATCCTGTTTTGGCTGATCTGCTCGATCGCGGTGATCGCGGAACGGTCTGTCTATCTCTTTGGCGCATCCATCAATAAGGACGTCTTTATAGCCACGATGCAAAAATGCATTTTGGCGGGCGACGTTGCCAAGGCGGTCAAGATGTGTTCGGCCGCGAATGCGCCCCTGGCGCGCATCATCCAGTCCGGCCTGGTGAAGGTCAATCGCCCGGACGAAGAGGTTCAGGCAGCGATGGACGAGGCGGCTCTTCGTGAGATGCCGCGGATCAACAAGCGAACTGGCTTTTTGGCATTGTTCGCCAACCTGGCGATGCTCTGCGGGCTATTCGGCACCATCGTCGGACTGATCAAGGCGTTCGGCGCGGTGGGTGGCGAGTCCATCGATCCGAGCCAGAAGGCACGTATTCTCGCAGAGGGCATCTCCGAAGCCATGAACTGTACGGCTTTCGGGCTACTGTCGGCCATCGTGGCGCTGATGGGCTTTGCCTTCTTGAATGGCAAGTCCCAGGCTCTCGAAGACGACATCAACGAAGCCAGCGTCCAGGTGCTGAATCTGGTCGTTGCGAACCGCCAGAAGGTCAATCTGCAAGGCCTCGAGCAGGCCTAAGAGAGCCCCGACGTCAGGGAAGCACCACGTATTGACGGGCCTCTCCCGACCGTGCCGCCGAGGCAGCGCCAAGGAAGTAGGCCCGTTTGGTGTTTCAACGGACGACGGGCGCCCGAAAGAGGGCGCTGAAACGCGAACCCCGATTGCGAGAGTTACGTAAGACTAGGAGTAAAGATGGCTGGCATAGACACTGGCGGAGGACATGGCAAGCGCTCGACGAACCACGAAATCCCGCTCATCCCGTTCATCGATTTCTTGTTGTGTCTGGTAGCATTCCTGCTCGTCACGGCTGTTTGGTCGCAGATGGCGCGCATCAACGCAGACGCTCGTGTGCCTGGGCCTCCAAAGGAGACCCCGCCCGACGAGATCAAGAAGGAAAAGCAGCTCCACGTGGAGATGAAAGGGGAGCGTAAGTTTCAGCTCGTCTGGAAGGAAGGGACCACGGTCGTCAACACCATCGACGTGCCTCGCAAGAAGGTGAACGTTGGCGAAACCGGCGATTTCAAGTATCCGGACCTCGCAGCGAAAGTCGCTTCCGAGTGGAAGACCAATGGGTCACACCGCGCGGCGACGGACAAGAAGTTCGATCAGGCGGTTCTGCATACCGACAACAGCACGCCGTTTCAGGACGTGATTGCCGTGATCGATGCCATTTATACTCCGCAGCGTGAGTTCACATTTGCCGGGCAGAGTGACCAGGTTCCGGCGTTCAACGTGACGTTCGCGGTCAACTGATAGAGGAACTCCCATGTCGCAAAAGGCTCTCAGTCGCTTTCATCAGCCCATTAGTGTTCCGGGCCGGCGCTTGCTGCACCATGTCAATCCCAACTTCGTACGGAGGAAGGTGGCTGGCGGCGGTTCGCGTTCGGTGAACCAGGAAATTCCGCTGATCCCCTTCATCGACTTCCTGCTGTGCATCGTGCTGTTCTTGCTCGCCAGCTTCTCGGCGAGCGGCGAGCTGCCGATCGACAAGAACGTGAAGCTCCCGAACGCTGAGAATGTGACGGACATGGTGGAGGCCCCCATGGTGGCCATCACCGGTACCCAGATTCTCGTGGATGGGACCCCGGCTGGCAATACCCGAGCCATCGTCGACGGGAATCGCCTGACTCGCGTTGATGAGCTCTTCAATATCCTCAAGAACAAGCGTGAGCTCTGGAAGCAGATCAACCCGGGCAAACCGTTCCCCGGTGTGGTCGTGCTTCAGGTGGATCGTCGTGTGCCCGCTCTCGTGGTGAAGAGCGTGTTCCAGACCGCTGCGTACGCCGGCTATCCGAACGTGAGCTTCATGGTCGGGCGCTTGGGTGGTGGAAGCGCGCTCGGAGGTAAGCACTGAGCGCTATACTCGGTGCTTCCACTCTGACGGCAGGTTAGGGTGGCAGTCAGAAGAGACCAAGGGGAGCGTGGGCTCCCCTCCATCAATCAGGCGCGGGCCGAAAGGCGCCGCGCCATTGTTTTTGGGCGAGCTCGCTTCAAAGGCATGGCGCCCCAATTTTGGCTGTGGGCGGCCGTCGTGTTGGGAGGGTTCTTCGTCGTCTACTGGCGAGTGGTCGAGGGGCAGCTCGAAAGTGAGAAGAACAAGGTCATGGCCAAGCAACGCGCGATTGCCCGCTCACTCGGGCCGCGCATCTTGCCATTTCGCGATAGGCTGGAAGCCTGGGTAATGGAGCTCGCCGGTCCGTGGCCGGGCGATTTGAAACGAGCGTCGGTTTCGCTCGACGCTCTGCAGCACCGTCCAGGCGTCTATCTGCGCCTGAGACTCGTCAATGCGAGGTCGAGTGAGAGCATCCGCAAAGCTGCATCTGGTTCGCTGCGAGACGGCTTCACCTCGTGTCTGTTCGTCGACAAGCACACTAGCGACCTCGCGGAGGGGGTGGCCTGCAAGAGCAGCACGGACTGCAAGCCCGGGGAGCTCTGCAACGAGTGGAACGTGTGCAAACCGCCACCGCGCCCATACAATCTGAGACTAGCTTATCGAGCGCTGCGTGTGCTTTCCACCGACTGGACCGACGAGCTTCACGAGTCGGGAACGGATCTGGCCGTGGAGGCTTACGACCGCGATCTCGAAAGCGTGGCGCGTACCGATGTGCCGGTAGCCATCGATCTGCTGCAGCGAGCGAAGTTCTTTACGGTGGTCATCGACGAGGCCCCCAAAGGGGGCTTGCCCAAGGAACTGCCCGACGCTTCGGAGACTGAGGAAGAACGTATCCAACGGGTTCCGCACTATGCGCGCGTCGGCATCTGGGATCTAAAGACCAACGAGCCTGTTCTGAGACTACGAGGACTGGCGAGCGGTCAATTCATCCCGGTCGGCCAAAAAGCCGTTCGAGATCGGGTCAATCTGGCCGCCCAACAGCGGCAAGCAAACAGCTGTGCGCTCGCGCTCGACGTGAAGCGCGCGGTGGAAGGGCCTCCGCCAGAAGCGCCCGAGCCGAGCGAGCCCGAGCAGGCCAAAGGGAAGAACGAAGGCGCTTCTGTATCGTCCGAGCAGTGACTGCCGCGGGCTCACCCGAGCGGGAGAGTGTCCGGGTCCGGGCTGGGCTTTCCGAAACCTCCTCCGCCGGGCGTTTCGATGCGAAGGCGGTCGCCGGCTTCGAGCGCCAGGCTGACCGCTCCCGGTAGCTCTTTGCCGTTCAGTAGGTTTCGTCCGGGCATGCCGGGCTTCCCACCCGCGAGACCGAAAGGGCGAGTCGTACGCCGTTCGCTCAGCAAAGTGGCCTGGACGGGCGCGAGAAACTCGAGTTCCCGAACCAGGCCGTCGCCTCCGCGGTAGTTGCCCGCGCCGCCCGAGCCGCGGCGGCGGGAGAACTCGATCAGTCGGACGGGGTACTTGGCTTCTAGAACCTCCGGATCGGTGATGCGGGTGTTGGTCATGTGAGTGTGGACGCCCCATGCTCCGTCGAAGCCGTTGCCGGCTCCAGCACCGCCAGCGATGGTCTCGTAGTAGCCAAAACTGTCGTCGCCGAAGGATAGGTTGTTCATGGTGCCCTGGCTGGCGGCCACCTTGCCCAGCGCCCCGAACAGGACGTCGACTATGCGTTGCGAGGTTTCGACATTGCCTCCCACTACGGCGCGGTGTGGCCCCGGCGAAAGCAGCGTGCCGTTGGGAATCAGCAGGCTCACCGGGGCCAGACAGCCGGCGTTCAGCGGAATGGGAGTGTCCACCAGGGCCCGGAGAAAGTAGATGACGGCGGCAATGGTGACCGCTCGAGGTGCGTTGAGATTGGAGGAGAGTTCGGCGCTGGTGCCGGAAAAATCGATGCACATGCTGCTACCTTGGATGGTGAGCTCGACGCTCAGCCGTGCTCCGGAATCCAGCTGGTCCGCGAACGAATAGGAGCCATCCCGAAGTCGTTCGATGGCCGCTCTTACCTGGTGCTCCGCGTTCTGTGTGGCGTGTCGCATGTAGTCCTTCACCGTCCGCATGCCGTATTGTTCCACCAGTGTCGCGAGCAGAGACACACCCAGTTGGTTAGCGGCGAGCTGCGCCTCGATGTCGGCAACATTCACCTCGGGAGCACGCGCTGGATAGGCGCCGCTCCGGAGGAGTGCGAATAGTTCGTCCCGCTCGAACTTCCCGGAACGCGCCACGCGCAGCGCCGAGAGCAGCACCCCCTCCTCGGAAAGGCTGGTGGAGTTGGCAGGCATCGAGCCCGGAGTGAGCCCGCCGATGTCGGCGTGGTGGCCGCGACTGGCAACGAAGAAGGACAAGCGCCCGCGGGCGTCGTGGACGGGGGTGACCACGGTGACGTCGGGGAGGTGAGAGCCTCCACGTACGGGATCGTTGGTCGCGAACACGTCACCGGGCAAGAGGTCCGGGTGTGCTCGGGCCACTTCCCGGACGGACTCGCCCATCGCTCCCAGGTGGACGGGGATGTGCGGGGCGTTGGCTATCAGCTGCGCGTCTTCGTCGAACACGGCACACGAGAAATCCAGCCGTTCGCGAATGTTCGTACTGAGGGCAGTGCGGCGCAGGACCTCCCCCATCTGTTCCGCGATGGACATGTATAGGTGGTTCATTACTTCCAACAGCACGGGGTCCGGTCTGTCCGTCGCACCGGCGCTTCCCAGGGTGATGGGGGGGCCAGGCTCTCGGGGTTCCTCAGCGGCGAGTTCGTCCGGGGTGGCAAGCATCAGATCACCCAGCACTCTGAGTGTGAACCCGGAGTCGACGACGATGGTCCCTGTGGTTTCGAGCACGAGTGCTGGACCACTGAGGACCTGGCCGGTACTCAATTGCTCGCGATGGTACACGGGGACGTGATCGTTCCACTGGCCCCCGATCCGCAGTCTGGCCTGGCGGAGCGGCGCGGGAAGCGAGGCTACCATTGGCGGTGGCTCTGGTGGTTCGAGCGACAGCGCGGCGCTCTTGCCCGTGACCTCTATCCTGATCTCCACCACCTCGACGGGGTGGTCCAGACGCGCGTATCCAAACTGTCGGGTATGCTCTCGATCGAAAGTCGTTCTCAACGTGCTAGCCCGGTCCCAAGCGAGCGTGAGCGACGTCTCGGTGCCTCGGTAGCGCAAGTCGACCAGGCGGGTGATGCGGAGTTCCTCGCTACGAAACCCCTCCTGCGCAAGGGCCTCGACGGCCTGGCTCTCCAGGCGTCCGTAGCCGCTACTCAGGCCGTCCAGACACGCCTGGCTGAGTTTTTGATGGTCCACATCGGCCTCGGCGTGCAGCGTGATGTCGGCGAGACCCATTCCGTAGGCCGACAAGACGCCCGACAGCTTGTGGAACAGCACTGCGCGCATGCCGAGCTTGGCCGCGATCGCACAGGCGTGCTGCCCTCCCGCACCGCCAAAGACGAACAACGAATGCTCCCGCACGTCGTATCCCTTGGCGATCGACACCTGGCGTATCGCCTCGGCCATGTTCAAGTTGGCGATCTCGAAAAAACCTTCCGCCACTGAATCCCGGCTAGCGGGGTGACCTTCGCTCGCAAGCCGCTCCGCGATGGTTTCCAGCGCCGATGCGGCGCGCTCCGCCGCTAGTGGAAAGGGGAAGCGGTCGGTCTGCAGCCTTCCCAAAACGAGGTTGACGTCGGTTACCGTTGGTTCGCTCGCTCGGGGCGACCCGTAGCACAGTGGGCCTGGGTCCGCGCCAGCGCTCAGTGGGCCGACCGTGAACTTGTGGCCATCGTAGCGGCACAGGGAACCGCCACCTGCCGCCACCGTATGGATCGCGAGCATGGGAGCTCTGAGACGTACGCCAGCAATTTCGGTCTCGTAGGTGCGTTCGAACTGTCCGGCGAAGCGCGAGACGTCGGTGGAGGTTCCTCCCATGTCGAAACCGATGACCTGGTGGTGCCCCGCGGCTTGTGCGAGGCGGGAGAAGGCCACTACGCCACCGGCTGGGCCGGACAGTATGGCGCCAGGACCGCGCAGGCGTTCCGAGCTGGTCAAGCCGCCGCTGGACTGCATCAACCGCACTCTGCTGCCGGGTAGTGCGGCCACGACAGTCTCGAGATGCTTGCGGATCAGAGGCGTCAGGTAAGCATCCACTGTGGTCGTGTCTCCGCGCGCTAGGAAACCAATCTGCTCGACGACTTCGTGTGATAGCGCGACGTACTCGTACCCCGCCTGCTCCGCCAGCTCACCGATCGTGCGTTCGAGGACGCCATTTTTGTGCGCGTTGAGCAAGACAACGGCAACGCTCGTCGCACCATGGCTCTGGTGCTCCAAAAGGCGCTGCAGCAAGGTTTCGCAGTCGAGAGCGCCCATCGGCGCCCCGCGCGCGTCAGAGCGAGCGTCCACCTCGAGGACGCGATGGCACAGGGGCTCAGGTTTGACGATATTCAGATCGAAGAGATCGGCTCGCGCCTGGGTCCCGATTTCCAAGACGTCGCCGAGCCCGCGTGTCGTGACGAGCAAGCAGGAACGCCCCTTGCGCTCCAGAAGCGCATTGGTTGCAATCGTCGTACCCATCCGCACGTCGCAGGGTGGGATTGCCTGCTCGTCGTCGAGGCCTAGCACACGTCGGATACTCTGAATGATCGAGCTGCTGCCCGAGAGCAGCTTGGCTACCTGCAGGTGCTGCGTGAGCGTATCCAGGCAAATACAGTCGGTGAACGTTCCCCCACGATCGATCCAGATCTTGTAGCGCATGCGGTCCCCGAGATTTCGCCGGGCCTTCGACGCCCGTCAAGTCGACCTTCCGCCAAATGGGGAAGCTTCAAGGGTCGAGGCTACTGGCTCGCCGTCTGGGAATCGGTGCCTTCGTCAGCACCGGACGCCATCCAGCCAATGCTGACTGCGAGTAGCAATCCGAAGCCGAATCCGACCAAGGCGTCCCGGAGCAACACACGAGCTCGTGATGTCATGACCCGTCCGCGAAGCAAGTCCTGCGCCAGCCAGGGCACATGTGGATTCCCAATTATTTTAGTAGCTTAGCTACATTGTTCCCGCGCAAGTCTGTGCCATTCCGTGTGGGGCAGGGCAAACGGATCCGGGGGGTAGCCCCGGGGCTCAATCGGCATCGGCTGGGCCGGTGCTTGTTGCGGGGTCCGAGGAGTCGCCCGCCGTCAGCTCGAACTCGAGCTTCCCATCTCGCGCGAGAATCACGAGGCGTCCGCCGTGCTCGAGCTCGCCGAACAATAGCTCGTTGCTGAGCGGGCGCTTCACCTCGTCCTGAATGACTCGTGCAAGCGGGCGGGCGCCGTTGTCTCGGTCATAACCCTTTTCTGCCAGGTAGCTGCGGGCTTCATCGCTCAGCTCGACCTCGACATTTCGCTCGGCCAGCTGTGTCCTGAGCTCAGCGATGAACTTATCGACCACCAGACTCATGACCTCTGGAGATAGCGGTGCGAAGCGGATTACGGCATCCAGACGATTCCGGAACTCCGGACTGAAGGTATTCCTCAAGGCGATTTCATCGCCGCCGCGCCGTTCGCGGTTGCCGAACCCGACGGGAGTGCGGGCGAGGTCTTGTGCGCCGACGTTGCTGGTCATGATCAGCACGACATGACGAAAATCGCTTTTCTTGCCGTTGTTGTCCGTCAGGGTTCCGTGGTCCATCACCTGCAACAGGACATTGAACACGTCGGGATGGGCCTTCTCGATTTCGTCGAGCAGCAGCACGGCGTGGGGAGTCTTCGAAATCGCCTCTGTGAGCAGTCCGCCACGGTCGTACCCCACATAGCCTGGCGGTGCGCCAATCAAGCGTGACACGGTGTGGCGCTCCATGTATTCGCTCATGTCGAAGCGGATCAGTTCGATCCCCATGGTTTTGGCCAGCTGCTTCGCTGCTTCGGTCTTTCCGACGCCCGTCGGTCCGGTAAATAGATAGGACCCGATCGGCTTTTCCGGAGGCCGGAGGCCGGCGCGAGAGAGCTTGATGGCGGTCGCCAGCTCTTCGAGCGCGTTATCTTGGCCGAACACCACCCGCCTGAGCTCGCCTTCCAGGTTCTTCAAGGAGGTCTTGTCGCTGCTGCTGACCTGGCGCGGCGGGATCTGCGCCATCCGGGCCACCACGACTTCGATGCGCTCCACCCCGACCTCGGCGTCGTCGCCATCTGCCAGCTTTGCGTCGGCGCCCGCCTCGTCCATCAGGTCGATGGCCTTGTCCGGCAGCTTTCGATCGTGCAAGTGCTTCGAAGCCAGGTTGACGGCGGCATCGAGTGCTTCGGTCGTGTAGGTCACCTGGTGGAACTTCTCGTAATGGGGCCTGAGACCTTCGAGGATCTTCCTCGTGTCTTCCAGACTGGGTTCCAGAACCTCCACCTTTTGAAATCGCCGTGCCAGCGCTCGGTCGCGCTCCAGGTGGGCGCGATACTCTTCGAAGGTGGTTGCGCCGATGCAGCGCAAATTCCCGCTGGCCAGTGCAGGCTTCAGCAGGTTGGCGGCGTCGAGCGTGCCGCCGCTCGCGGACCCGGCTCCGATGATGGTGTGAATTTCGTCGACGAACAGGATCGCTCCTGGCTGCTTTTCCAGGGCCTTCAACACCGCCTTGACGCGATTCTCGAAATCGCCGCGAAACTTCGTGCCTGCGAGCAAGGCGCCCATGTCGAGCGAATAGACCACCGCTGATTCGAGCTGCTTCGGTACCTCATGAGCTACGATTTTCTGGGCGAGACCTTCCACCACCGCGGTCTTTCCCACGCCTGCGTCGCCGACGAACAGGGGATTGTTCTTACGGCGGCGAGCCAAGATCTGAATCGCACGCTGGAGCTCACGCTCGCGACCGACGAGTGGCTCGAGTAGCCCACCTTTGGCCCTCTCATTGAGATTGACCGCGTATCGGTTCAGTGGATTCTTCTGCGGACGGCTGTCCTCGTCCGCCGCTTCGGCTTCGTCTTCGTCGACGCCGCTCGTGCTGCGTTCCAGATCGTCCTCGCCATCTTTGGCGACTCCGTGAGAGACGTAGTTTACCACGTCGAATCGGCTGGTCCCTGCTTCCGAGAGCGCGGTAACCGCTGGTGAGTCCAATTCCGAGAAAATGGCCACTAGCACGTTGGTGCCCTTGAGTTCCTGCTTGCCGCTGGATTCGACATGCCAGGCCGCGCGTTGCAGCACGCGTTGAAACCCGCGCGAGGGGGCCGGTAAGACCTCGTCCCCTTCGGGTACCGTGTGCATTTCTTCCTCGAAAACCCGTTCCAACGACTGCTTGAGCCGCTCGACGTCTCCGCCGGAGCGGGTGAGAGTTTCCGCCGTTTCCTCGTCGTGCAGAAGAGCATACAGCAAATGCTCCACCGTCATCAGATCGTGACGACGGCGCTGCGCCTCGCGCGCGGCGAGTGACAGAGCGATCTCGAGTTCCGTACTAAGCTTCATCGCCTTCCCCGAAACCTTCCGGCTCCGCCGTGCATTTCAGCGGATGCCCGTTTTCGGCCGCGTATGCCATGACTTGGTCGGCCTTCGATTCAGCAACGTCGCGGGTGAAGACGCCCACTACACCGAAGCCCTTGTGATGCACGTGCAGCATGATCTGCGTGGCTTCGGTCACGCCCTTGTGAAAGAACTTTACGAGCACGTGAACCACGAACTCCTGAGTCGTGTAGTCGTCATTGTGCAGGACCACTTGGTAGCGTCGCGGCTTCTTGGTTATCGGCCGCTCGGCGACGCTGAGGTCGTCCTCGTGCTCGGGCTTTTGCGTGGGTTTGCGAGATGCCATTCAACCAGCCCCTGAAGTCTGCGTACGGATCGCGGCTCTGTCGACCCCTGACATGCCTGTCAGACAGGAGATTCGGCGGCGCTTCCCCGAGGGCTGGCCTTTCCGCCTCGATTCCATGCAGGCCGGGCTCGGGTGGACGATGCGCGCTCGTACCCACCCGACGCTCCGCGCGGCGACGCTGATCCGAGGCTGCAGTCGGGCTGTATCTTCAGGTGGCCGTTTTGGGCTTGGCCTTTGGCTTCGCCGCTTCGTCGTTTTCGCGAGCGCGGTCGAGCTCCCACTTGACGTTTTTCTTCGCCCGGCGGAGGCGTTTACGGCGACGACTGCGAGCGTCCTGAGGGCTTCCCATAGTGAGGTCGGTCTTTACAACAACCCAGCGGGTTTGTCTCGGAGGATCGCAGGATTTGCTCGAAGCCGCGTGGTCGAGGGGCCAGCCTCGAGGTCGTACGAGGCTAGAGCGACAAACGGGATGATTGTCGCGACCAATCAACGAAGTAGAGGGCCGATCGGGCAGCGGGTACCGCCGAAAACCGGACCCTCGCAGGTGCATGGGGCCGTTTTCGGCGATGCCGGTGAGTTGGCAACCCTGCGGGGCGTTAGCTGGCGAGCCGGTGCGCCACGCCACAAGGGCTTGCCGCTGCTCGGGCTTCGGGCCAGCTGCTTGAGGCGCGTGGACGGGCCTAAGCTTCGACGCGCCAGGTATTGCCCGAGTTCAATAGCTTCTGGAGGTCACCCCGACCGCTGCGCTCGAGCGCCGACTTGGCCTGAGCTTCGAGGGCGTCGCCGTATGTGGGACGCTCGTTCGCATAGAGCACGCCCAGCGCCACCGGAAATTGCGGAAAAGGCATCCTGGCCAGCAGGTAGGCGAGTACGGGGTTCGTCTCGTCGTGAATCAGGATATCCGACTCGCTCACGCCGTTCTGTCCCACTTCGACCACCTCCAGGTCCATCGACCCCGGTCGCAGCCTGAGCCCCTGCTTCTGGCCTTCCCCGAACAGGAGCGGCTTGCCGTGCTGGACGACCAGCTGGTGGTTCTTGCCTTCCTTGCTTCGGAAAGCGTCGAAAGCGCCGTCGTTGAAGACGTTGCAGTTCTGATAAACTTCCATGAAGGCGGTGCCGCGATGCTTGTCCGCGCGCCGCAGCACATCGGTCAGCAGCGCCGCTTCGATGTCGATGGCCCGTGCGACGAAGCTGGCATTGGCGCCCAGGGCGAACGTGGCGGGATCGACGGGTTGGTCTGCGGACCCCAAAGGAGTGCTCTTGGTTACCTTTCCGACTTCACTGGTGGGGGAGTACTGCCCCTTGGTCAGGCCGTAAATCCGGTTGTTGAACAAGATGAGCTTGATATCGACGTTTCGCCTCAAGCAGTGGAGCAAGTGGTTGCCGCCGATGCTCAGGCCATCGCCATCACCAGTCACCATCCATACGCTCAAATTCGGGTTGGCGACCTTGATGCCCAGCGCAAATGCGGGGGCACGGCCGTGAATCGTGTGAAAACCATAGGTGTTCATGTAGTAAGGAAACCGGCTGCTGCAGCCGATTCCGCTCACCCAGACGACATCGTCGAGCGATCGCCCGGTTTCGGGCATGAAGCGCTGGACGTTGGCCAGGATGGAGTAGTCGCCGCAACCTGGACACCAGCGCACGTCTTGATCCGTGGCGAAGTCCTTGCGCGTGAGCTTCTGGGGTTCGATGACTTTTGACATGCTCAGCTCTCCATGGTCTGGCGGATGCGAGTTTCCAGCTCTTGAATCTTGAAGGGCTGCCCTTGCACCTTCGGGTAGCTCTCGGCGTGGGTGAGGTAGCGGCTGCGTAGCAAAGAAGCGAGCTGACCCATGTTGAGCTCGGGCACCAAAACCCGCTCGAAGCGAGCCAGCAGGCTGCCCAGGTTCCTGGGCATGGGGTTCAGGTAGCGCAGGTGCGCGTGGGAAACGCTGAGCCCGCGATCTCGACAGCGCTGGACCGCCTCACGAATCGACCCATAGGTGGAGCCCCAACCCAGCACCAGTAGCTGACCTTGGTCGGGCCCCACCTCGACCGCCTGCTCGGGGACGAAGTCAGCGATGCGTTCGATCTTTGCTGCGCGCACCTGAGTCATGCGCTCATGATTGGCCGGGTCGTATGAGATATGCCCGGTATCGTAGTCCTTTTCCAGCCCGCCGATACGATGCCGCAAACCGGGTGTGCCCGGAATTGCCCAAGCTCTCGCCAGGGTTTCGGGATCCCTGACGAATGGGTGAAAGCCCTCCGGGTCGGTGCGATAATGGACTTCGATCTTCGGTAGCGAAGCGATGTCGGGAATGCGCCACGGTTCGGCGCCGTTCGCTAGATAGCCGTCGGTGAGCAGAATCACCGGCGTCATGAACTTCAGCGCCAATCGCACGGCCTCGATGGCCATATGAAAACAGTCGCCGGGGCTCTGTGCGGCCAGTACGCAAAGCGGCGCCTCGCTGTTGCGCCCGTACATGGCTTGCAATAGATCCGCTTGCTCTGTCTTCGTCGGAAGGCCCGTGCTTGGACCTCCTCGCTGAATGTCCACCACCACCAAGGGCAATTCGGTGGCGACCGCCAGGCCGATGGCCTCTGCCTTGAGCGCCATGCCGGGGCCGCTGGTCGTGGTCACGCCGATCTTGCCGGCGTAGGATGCTCCGATGGCGGCGCAAACCGCTGCGATTTCGTCTTCGGCCTGGATGGTCTGGACCCCGAACTGTTTGTGCTTGCTCAGCTCGTGAAGCACGTCGCTTGCCGGAGTGATCGGATAGGCGCCGAGCACCATGTCGAGACCGGACAGGGTGGCGGCCGCGAGTAAACCCCATGCGGTGGCCGTATTGCCCCCGATGTTGCGGTAGAGCCCCGGCTCCACGACGGCAGGCGGCACCTCATAGAGATAGTGCGAGATTTCGGCAGTTTCGCCGTACGCGTGGC
Organism: uncultured delta proteobacterium; assembly: GCA_963809955.1. GTDB lineage: Bacteria > Myxococcota_A > Polyangia > Polyangiales > Polyangiaceae > JAICQQ01. The sequence goes on along the minus strand of CAWELQ010000016.1, from coordinate 314,521 downwards.
CGGCCTTCAGCGCCATGCTATTCGCCTTCACCACCTCGGGACGCTTCTGAAACTTCTTCTCCAGCCATTGGAGTGTGGGCTCCGGGCTGCGCCCGAAGATCCAGAACATCAACCCCAGGGTCCAGAAGTTCTTGCAGCGGTTGGCCTCTTTCGTGGAAAGGCCACTATCCTTCACGGCCTGCAATGTCAGCTTCGTGATGTCCATAGACAGCACCTTGCGGCCATGCAGGGAATCGTCGTCGAGAGGGCTCGTCTCGTAGCCGGCTTTCTTCAGGTTCTGCGCCGTGAATGCGCCGGTGTTCACGACCAGGAGCCCGTCAGATTTCAGATCTTTGAGGTTCGTCTTCAGCGCGGCCGGGTTCATGGCGACGAGGACATCTGGCGCGTCTCCCGGTGTGAAGACGTCCTGGGACGAGAAGTTGATCTGAAAGCCCGACACTCCGTAGGTGGTGCCGGCGGGCGCGCGGATCTCGGCGGGGAAGTCGGGGAATGTTGCCAGGTCGTTTCCCGCCAAAGCCGAGGACGATGTGAATTGGTCGCCCGTGACCTGCATGCCGTCTCCGGAGTCGCCAACGAAGCGCACGACTGCGCCGCGCAGGACCTTGCGCTTGGGTTCTTGTTGGACAGCGGAGGGAAACGAATTCGCTTGGGACGCCATGGACTTGGACGCCTACCTTTCTTGGCCTGAGAACGCCTCACGTGGCGTTGTAGCGCTGTTGACGGTGTCGCCCACTACCATTTTCCTTGGGAAACGTGGGCCAGTCCAACCCAGCCCATGGGACGAGGCAGGCGAGTCGTCAAGATTCCCGGTAGGAAAAGTCAAGAATTGGCGCCGGCAGCAGGTCGGATCAACCCCCTTGGGCGTGTTTATCGAGTAGCTCCCCCAGTCGCGGGGCAGCGGCTTCGACGTGCTTTTTGGCGCTGGGCCTGAGTTTCTCGTAAGTCTTCTTGATTACTTGCCGTTCGGCACGCTCAGCGCGCTTATCGGTGATGCTCAGCAAAGCATCGGCCGCGCGACCAGCGTTGGCCTTCAGATGGTCGCCGGGTCGCTTACCTGCCTCGACGGCTTCCTGATAGATAGGGTTCAGGGCGTCGAGGAAATCGTCGAGCAGCTTGTCGACCACGTTGCGCAAGAAGCCTGGTTGGATACCTTTGACGAGCTTAAAAGCCCCCTTGACGGCCATGCCCGAAATGCCGGACTTGTCGGCCACTTCGGCGTCGAGCACCCGAAGGGCATCGTCGACGACCTCCGGCCGCTTGTTCCCGTTGTTCACCTGCTCTCGGAGGCTCGGAACGCTCATATCTAATCACTCGCGCTTGGGAGCACCTTGCGCGGCTCCTTGTAAAGTTCTCGTGGAAGCGGCGCCCGTCGCCGCACAAGCAGCTGCCTATCACTGTCCACCAAGGTTGTCGACAGCCTGCGCTCGGCTCGGCCTAGCGGGCCAGGAAGACGTTTTGTCGCGGAGACGGGGGAAATCCGCTGGAGTTTGTCCCGCTGCTTGAGTTACTCGGCGTTGCGCAGGCTGAAGACGTCACCCCCGCCGACCAAGCATCAATGGATCTGAACAAAGGTACCAAGCTCGGCAATTTCGAGCTGGTCATGCGCATCGGGCGTGGAGGGATGGCGACCGTTTGGGTGGCGCGGGAACGTGCGGCGGAGCCCACCGAGGACCGCCTGGTAGCCGTGAAGGCGATGCTGGCGGATCTCGCGGACGAACCGGAGTTCGTGCGCATGTTCCTCGACGAAGTTCGCTTGGTCCGGGCTATCCGCCACCCGAACGTGGTCGATGTCTACGATGTGGGAGAAGAGGAGGGCGTCATGTGGATGGCGATGGAATGGGTGGAGGGCGAGTCCCTGCACAGCATCATTGCCGAGGCCGGCAAGCGGCGCGCCATCCCCGCCGAAATCGCGGTACGCGTGATTGCCGACGCAGCTTCTGGTTTGCACGCTGCCCACGAGCTCCGCGACGTGAACGACGAGCCTCAGAACCTGGTGCATCGCGACGTTTCGCCGCACAACATCCTGATCAGCACGGCGGGTGCCGTCAAGTTGGTCGACTTCGGGGTGGCCAAAGCCGTCGGGCGAATGAGCGACAGCACGCGCTCCGGTCAACTGAAGGGCAAGTTCGGATACATGTCGCCCGAGCAAGCCACAGGCCAGTCGATCGATCGGCGTAGCGACGTGTTTGCGCTCGGCATCGTGCTTTACGAATTGACCACCAGCAGGCGTCTCTTTCGCGGGGACAGCGACCTGGAAACCCTGCGTCTGGTTACGTCTGGTCAGATTCCGCGCCCTTCGAAGATTGATCCGAAATACCCATCCGAACTCGAACGGATCGTGTTGAAAGCTCTGGAGCGCAGTGTCCAACGACGCTACCAGACCGCCCGTGATCTGGAACTCGATCTGCGCCAATTCTTGAAGACGGAGCGTATCGTGGTTCCGCAGTCGGGGGTCGCGGGTCTGCTCAAACGCGTGATGGGGGCGCGCATCGAGCAGCGTCGCAAGGCGGTCAGGAAGGCGATCGGGACGCTGGATTCTCCCGAGAGCTCGCATTCCCCCGAGCTCATTTCGCAGGACCCGGCCTTCACGCCCACCGGGACCGAAGACGATGAAATGGGGGAGACTGGCACGGCCTCCGACATCAGCAATGTTTCTTCGCTGTCGCAGGTCGGACCTCCGTTGCGCCATGCAAGCACGACATCCGCATACGCTGCCCGGTCGTCGGGGGCTTGGCTCAAAGTGCTGCTGTTGGTTCTGCTGATGCTTGCCGGTGGCTTTGGCTACCTGCTCTACGAAACGCGACTCAGGAGCAAGCTGTTTCCATCGACACCAGCCGGCGGGCCTCCCGCCGCGGAGTCCCCCCAGACCGTGGTGCCAGCGAAAGGGGGTGAGCCACCCGACAATTCCCCCGCCGCTCCGAGCGGTACCCACATGCCAACACTCCACCTCGATGACCTGGAGGTCGAACGACAACCAGGCCGGGATGCGGAGCCTTCGCCTTGAATTTCCGACCGAGGCTTCTGGTTCGTCGCGCTGGCCGGATCAGGTGGCGCGGGGAGCGACGGCCTATCATTCAAAAGGGACACTTCGACGCCAGGACCGCGCGCGATTTCGTGCTATGAATCGATGCCGTTGGAGACATAGCGAAACTTCGCTGAGAGGAACGGGGCTTCACCGGCGGAATGACCGAGCCGTACTGGCGGTCATGCGCAGCTGAGGGCTAGCTCTCACTTTGGCAGGACTTTCAAGTGCCGCGAGCCGATAATGCAAAAACACTAGAGTCGACCGACGGGGGCCTCGAGCAGATAGGGCGTGCCAGCAGCTCGAAGCTGGGGAAAATCCTGGTGGTGGATGACCAGCGCAACATGCGCACGACCCTGGCGATGATGCTGCGCGGCGCTGGTTTCGAAGTGGACGAGGCGGCGGATGGAGCAGTGGGTCGGGAGATGGGCGCGACTGGGGCCTATGACGTCGTCATCACGGACTTGAGGATGGGCGATTTCGATGGCATCGACGTGCTCAGGGCAGTGAAGGAGTCACAGCCGATGACCGAGGTGATCGTGATGACCGCCTACGGTACAATCGAAAGCGCCGTGGAGGCGATGCGGCTCGGTGCTTTCGACTACATCCAGAAGCCTTTCACCGAGCAAGAGCTGATCGTGAAGGTCACCAAAGGTCTGGAGAGCCGGCGCTTGCACGGCCAGGTGCAGGCTTTCGCGCAGGAGTTCAAGGAGCGGTATCACTTCGAGAACATCGTAGGTAGGTCTCAGCCGATTCGCGATGTCATGACACGGGTGGTCAAGATTGCACCCACGGATGCCACCGTGCTGATCACCGGCGAGAGCGGGACCGGCAAGGAATTGGTGGCGCGCGCGGTTCACGCCAATAGCAAGCGCTCGGAAAAGCCTTTCGTGACCGTCAATTGCGCGGCAATTACCGAGACTCTGTTGGAGAGCGAGCTTTTTGGGCACGCCCGAGGGGCATTCACCGGCGCTGTCTCGGCGCGTAAGGGCCTGTTCGAAGAGGCGGACGGAGGCACCTTCTTCTTCGACGAAATCGCGGAAACGACCTTGTCGTTTCAAGCCAAGCTCTTGCGCACCATTCAAGAGGGTGAGATCCGCCGCGTGGGTGAGAACAAGCCCATCGACGTCGACATCCGGGTGGTTGCTGCCACCAACGTGGATCTCGTTCAGGCGGTGGACGAAAGGCGCTTTCGACAAGACCTGTACTATCGGCTCAACGTGGCGCGCTTCAACCTCCCGCCGCTACGCGATCGGCGTGAGGATATTCCGCTGCTCGTCGACTTTTTCTTGGGGAAGTACTCGCGCAAGATGAACATTCGCGCGCGCTTGGCCGACGGTGTGATCGAGAGGCTCATCGGGTACGACTACCCGGGCAACGTGCGAGAGCTCGAGAACATGGTCGAGCAGGCCGTGGCGCTGTGCACGGGCGGGATCGTCACCGTGGACGATATCTTGCCGCAAGCTCCGCGCAAGACGCCGCGCTCGCAGGGGCGCACGCTCGCGGACATCGTGGATGATGCGGAACGCGAGGCAGTCGAAGCCGCCCTGCGCGCGTTCGACGGGAGTCGCGAGCGCGCCGCCGAGGCGTTGGACATCAGCCCCACGACGCTGTGGCGCAAGATGACGCGGCTCGGAATCAGCTTCGAGAACCGCTGACCGCGCGGACTTGCGTCGCCCACGGTCTCGTCGCATGGTGGCCAAAGGCATGCCTGACTCCAGGTCTCAGCAGTTGCATTCCACGCTCCCAGTCGGGGGCCCAGCTTGCCCGGGTGCAGATCGCGTCATGTTAGCGCTTCCTCCGGCAGGGACCCTTCGGTCACGACTTGGATATCGCACTCCGGTTTATCAGCGCGCCCCGCGGGCGATTGGGTTTCATGGGACACGGAGTTAGAACCCGTCGAGCGCGACATTTCTGGGAAGACTACAGCGACGAGGAGTTGCTGGAGCTTCGCTTCTGCGAACTGGGGGTGTCGCTCGACCGAGGCTTGCTTCCGCCCGGAATCCAACAACTCAGGGAAGAACTCACGGCGAGACGTTTGGCTTTTCGTCCTCACATCTGGATCTCGAGCGAGTGGTTCTCCCCCGACGGCGTAGCGGGGGTCGCGGTTCCATTCTTTCTCGCGCACCCACGTTTGACGGCGCTCGAGCGCCACCAGATGTCGGAGGTGGAAGGGGGCTCGTACGGCGAGTGCCTGCGACTGCTCCGACACGAGACCGGGCATGCAATCGACACCGCATACGGGTTCTATCGTCGCACTGGGTACCGTAAGCTGTTTGGTAATACCGCCTCGCCGTACAACTCGTTCTACAGCCCAAGACCCAGCAGTACGGCCTATGTGCGCAATCTGGATCGCTGGTACGCACAGAGTCATCCCTCGGAGGACTTCGCCGAGACCTTCGCGGTATGGCTCGACCCGGCGTCGCGTTGGCATAGCAGCTACCGCGATAGTCAAGCCTTGGATAAGCTCTGCTATGTCGATGACTTGATGCGCGAGGCCGGCCGGCGTCCGCCGCGGCGAGTGGTCAGGGAACGAGTAGAATCGCTACCGAAGCTTACTGAAACACTTGCTGAATACTATGTGCTCAAGAGACGGCACTATAGTATCGGACGGGCGAAGTTCTACGATATGGATCTTGTGAGGCTATTCCCAGAGCCCGGACCGCGGGCACGTTCGGTCCAGGCGGCCACTGTGTTGAGTCGGCTGCGTCCTGTCATCGTGCGCTCGGTCTTGGAGAAGAGCCGATACGATCGTTACTCCGCCAGCCAGGGCTTGGAGGAGGTGCTGCTGAGGACCCGGCGGCTGGGCCTGCGCGCCATGCGGAGGCCCGTCGGAGTCTTGTGCAAGGAGACCAGTCGCATCATCATCAAATTCTTGAATCGACTAGAGCTGGGAAGGCATCGCCTGGTTCGATGAAGGTCAAAAAGCGCCGCGTCTTGGTGTTGATGCACGAGCAGCTCGTCCCGCCGGAGAGCCTCGAAGGCTACACCGAGCAGCAGATCAACGAGTGGGCAACGGAGTACGACGTGTTGGCCGGCTTGCAGAAATTGGGGCATGAGGTGTACCAGTTGCCGGTCGGCGATGACGTTCATGTGATTCGCGACGCCATCCTCGACACCAAGCCCCACGTGGTGTGTAACCAGCTGGTGCACTTCCACGGCGTGGCTCAATACGATCAGCACGTCGTGAGCTATCTGGAGCTCTTGTGTCAGCCGTATACGGGCTGCAACCCGCGCGGCCTGACGCTTTGCAGGGACAAGGCGCTCTCGAAGATGCTGCTATCTTATCACGGAATTCGCGTGCCACGCTTCGCGGTCTACCGCATCAAGCAGCGCATTACGCCGCCCGAAGGGCTCGAGTACCCCATGGTGGTCAAGTCGATAGCCGAGGAGGCTTCTTTGGGTATCACGCAGGCGTCTGTCGTCTCGAACGAGCAGCGACTCAAGGAGCGCATCGAATTCATGCGCGAGTCGTACGGTGTCGACGTAATCGTCGAGGAATACATTCACGGGCGCGAGCTCTACGTCGGCGTGATCGGCAATCGCCGGTTGATCAGCTACCCGGTATGGGAGCTGTCTTTCGACCATCTGTCCGAGGGTACATTGCCGATCGCCACCGAGAAGCTGAAATGGGATGTCTCGTTCCAGAAGCGCAACAAGATCACGACGCACCGCGCTCAAGGCCTGTCGCCCGAACTCGAGCGCAGGATCGGTCGCATGGCCAAACAGATCTACAAGGTTCTCGGCATTACGGGCTACGCGCGTATGGACCTCCGGCTTTCCGAGGCGGGAGAGGTCTATGTGCTCGAGGCGAACCCCAACCCGGACCTCAAGTACGGGGAGGACTTTGCCGAGAGCGCCGAGGCCTACGGGCACAGCTACACCGAGCTGCTCGAACGCATTCTGCAACTGGGCCTGAGCTACGGCGTCCAATGGAGACGCAAGGGCAAGGCATAGTGAATCAGAAGGCAATGCACTAATCCGGGACAAGCGTGGTTCGTACGGATCTGTTCGACTACGAGCTGCCCGAGTCGCTCATCGCCGAGCGACCTGCGGCGGTTCGCGAAGCGGCTCGCTTGCTGGTGCTCCAGCGAAGTGGTTTCGAGCACCGAACCGTAGCGGATCTGTCGGAGCTCGTACCGTCGGACGCGCTGGTGGTGCTGAACCAGACGAAAGTGCGCCGCGCGAGGTTGCTGGGTCAGCGGGAAGTAACTGGAGGACGAGTCGAGTTGTTGCTGCTGGAGAGAAACGACGCTGGGGGGAGTTGGCTCGCGCTGGGCAAGGCAAATCGTCCGCTCGTTCGCGGGGACGTGGTGCAGGTGGGGGAGCTCGCTCTGAGTGTGCTCGAAAAACACCCGGACGGCACGCTCAGCGTGCAATTCGAGTCATCTGAGATCGACGAGGAAGCATTGGCGAAGGTGGGGCGGTTGCCACTGCCGCCGTATATTCGCCGAGCCTCCGACGCCGCAGACGATGAGCGCTATCAAACCGTGTTCGCCAAAGAGCTCGGCTCGGTGGCGGCGCCTACTGCTGGGCTCCACCTGTCGGCTCGGATGTTGGGCGAACTGGAAAGCCGCGGCGTTGAGCTGGGATTTCTGAGCTTGCATGTGGGTTTGGGCACCTTTCGTCCGGTGAGCGCCGACGACCTGGATGACCATGTGATGCACGCCGAACACATCGACGTCTCTGAACGGCTCGTTTCACAAGTGCGCCGCGCCAAGCAGACAGGGCGCCCCGTGGTGGCGGTAGGCACGACGGTGGTGCGAGCTCTCGAATCGGCCGCGACATCACCCGAGAGCGGGTGGCTCGAACGCACCCAGGGCCGGACGCGCCTGTTCATCCAGCCCGGCTATCGGTTTCGGCTGGTGGATTGCTTGCTCACTAATTTCCACATGCCGAAGAGCACGTTGTTGGCCCTGGTGGCCGCCTTCGCGGGCCATGATCGCCTGTTCGCCGGGTATCGAGCGGCCATCGATCAGAAGTACCGGTTTCTCTCCTACGGGGACGCCATGTGGATACCGAGGTGCTATGGGCGTGAGCCATGAGATAGTCGCGCGCGATGGGCTGGCTCGCGCGGGGGTCTTGAAGACCCCTCACGGAGACGTGCCGACGCCGCTTTTCATGCCAGTGGCCACGCAAGCGAGCGTCAAAGCGCTCGCTCCGGAGGAGGTCAGCTCCAGCGGCGCCCGCATGCTCATCATGAACACCTATCACCTGTGGCTCAGGCCCGGTCCCGAGCTGGTGCGCGACCACGGGGGGCTCCACGAGTTTTCGCGCTGGCCGCACGCGATCGCTACGGATTCGGGAGGCTACCAGGCGTTCTCTCTGGCCCGGCGGACAAGGCTCGATGAAGAGGGCTTTCGCTTCGCCTCGCATTTGGATGGTTCAGAACGGCTGCTGACGCCGGAGGAATCCATGCGCGTGCAGGGCCTCTTGGGCTCCGACGTCGCCATGCAACTCGACATTTGCCCGCCTGCTGCGGCTTCCGCCTCCGAGCTATCCGCGGCCGTTCAACGCACCACCCGCTGGGCGAAGCGCTGCCTGGCCGCCAAGGCTCCCGAGCAGGCGCTCTTCGGCATCGTTCAAGGCGGCCTGGACGTGGAGCTCAGGTGTTCCCATGCACGGGAGCTCGAGCGGCTTGCGTTCGACGGGCTTGCCCTGGGGGGATTCAGCGTGGGCGAACCGCCGGAGCGCATGCATGTCGCACTGGCTCAGGTGGCTCCGCGCCTAGATCCCGCGCGCGTGCGCTACTTGATGGGAGTGGGAACACCCGGAGACTTGGTTCGGGCCATTGGGGTGGGCATCGACATGTTCGACTGCGTGCTGCCCACGCGCAATGCTCGCAACGGCCAGGCCTTCGTTCGCGGGGGCAAGCTGGTTATCAAGAACGCGCGCTACCGAAGCGATCGGAGCGTCCTCGATCCCGAGTGCAGCTGCCCCGTATGCGCTGGCGGCTACACCCGAGCCTACCTTCGTCACCTGTACGTTGCAGGAGAGATCCTCGCACATCGCCTTCTGTCGCTGCACAATGTTCACGTGTACCTAGATTTGATGCGCCGTGCTCGACGGGCCGTGCTTGAGGGGCGCTTTGCCGTGTGGGCCGAGGCCGAACTCACCCGACTTTCGAGCAACCACTAGCGAGCCGTTTCGAGGACGGACGGCCGCACAGGAAGAAAACTCGTGAATTTGGCGTGTGGCGAGCTGACGTCCGCGATTTCGCCCCCGATTAGCGTTGGTGTCGGGCCGCTCGCAGACTATGGTGGAAGAGTCGGGCGTCCGCATGACGGGAAAGAAGCAAATTGGCCGAATTCTGCTGCGCCAGAGAGCTCTGAGCCCGGAGCAGCTCGACCATGCTCTTGCGGAGAAGCGCTCGGGCCGACTGGCATCTCGTCTCGCCGAGGAGGGGACCATTTCCGAGGTCGACGCACTCAAAGCGCTCAGTGAACAACACGGAATCCCTGGGATCGACCTGGATCAGTTGTGCCTGAACCTCGAAGACCTGGACCTGCTTCCCAGGGAAATCGCCGAAAAGCACCTGATACTGCCGGTGCTGGCACGGGACGATCGGTTGTTCATTGCAATGGCGAACCCGCGTGAGAAGAAGGTTATCGACGAGCTGGAGTTCGTGACCGGCAAGAAGGTCTACCCATACGTGGCGCTGGAGGGGGCGCTCAGCCGGGTGATTCAGAGCGCCTACACGCGAAAGGCGCGAGGAGAGGCCTTCTACGTCGGTCCTAAGTGCCCCGCGGAAACGTTGGAGCGTCACGGCGTGACCCCCGAGGGGGAAATACAACCCAACCGCAGCCTCTCTCCGCTCGGTGTCCCCAAGGCAGATCTCCACTCCGAGCGTCCGATCTCCACCCCAGGCGTCGTCGTGGACGACGCAGTGGATCGCGCCGCGAACGAGGACGTCGAGGCCGATGGGTTCGGCGACTTATCTCGCGATCTGAGTGTGGTGACCGACCTTCCGGAGCTCGAGGAAGCAGAGGCAGGTCAGCGGGCCGATGCCAAGAGCATCTTGGTCGTGGACGACGAAGCCGACATTCGTCGCATGCTCAAGCGTTTGCTCACGGGTCGAGGCTATCGCGTGTACGAGGCCGAGAAGGGGCAGATGGCGTTGCGCATGGTCAAAGAGCACAATCCTGACTTGATCGTCCTGGATGCCATGCTCCCCGAAGTGCACGGTTTCGACATCGCTAGGCGGATCAAGGGGAGCAAGCGGTACGGGCAGATCCCGATCATCATGGTGAGCGCTGTGTACCGTGGGTGGCGCTATGCCGAGGATCTGAAGCAAAGCTGCGGGGTCGATCATTTCATCGAAAAGCCCTTCAAGATCGCAGAAGTCATGAGCGCGGTCGAGAGTAGCCTCGCGAGCGAACGGCCGCCGGTCGAAGCAGCAGAAGTAGTTTCCGGTGAGGTTGAAAATGCCCTCAATGCAGGCGTGGAAGCGTACAAGGCCGGTCGGCTGGATGAGGCCATGGAGCACCTGCGAAAAGGCATCAGTATTGATCCCTTAGCTTACCGCCTGCACTTCCATCTCGGCCTTTTGTACGGCAGAACGGGGCAGGTTTTCGAAGCAATCAGTGAGCTTGAGACGGCTGTCGAGATCAACTCGCACCACTTCCCTGCCGTAAAGAATCTGGCAATCCTGTATCAGAAGGCTGGTTTCAAGAACAAGGCGGTGGAGATGTGGCAGCGTGGGCTAACCATGGCGCCCGACGAGGAGACCAGGCAATCGATCAAGCAGCATCTGCTCAGTCTGTTATGAGGCACCCTACGATTGACCTGTAACTGGCACCTGCCACGCAACTCGTCCCCCCGAAGAGCGCGGGACGAATCCTCGCCCAGCATTGAATGAAGTTCATCTGTCCGAGCTGTAAAGCCAAGTACCAGATCTCCGACGAGAAGGTCGCTGAGCATGCCGTGAGGATGAAGTGCCGCAAGTGCGCGCGCATCATCAGGATCACCAAACAAGGGGCGGAGCTTTCGGAGTCTTCCCGCCCGCGTGAGACTCCCGGCCCGGCGAGAGCCTCGAGCCCGGGGGCTCCGGCGCGGAGCACTGGTGGGCTCAAACCACCGCCTCGACCCACCGGGGCAACGGCGGTGCCCGGCGCCCGCCGCTCCGCTCCTCACGCTGCGGGTCTCCCGCCGGCACCCAGACCCAGCGCAGGGGCCGCACCGCGGCCGAGTCCGAGCGCGCCGTCGCGTCCCGCCGTCGTACCCAGAGTCAGCGCGTCGTCGGCGAGCGCACCGAACGCCTCGGCCCGCTCGGAGCAGAAACGTCCGGGCAGTTCGCCGCAGGCAGCGTCGCCGGTCGCCAAGGTCCCAGTCCCCCGTACCTCCAGTCCAAGCGCTGCCGCCAAGCCGGGGCCCGTCCATACGGCTGCGGCGAAGCCCGGTCAGCCCGCGGCTGCAGCCCCCGAAGCCGCAGCGCCAGCACGAAGGCCTGCGGCTTCTCCGGCCGCGGTTGCGCCCGGTTCTGCGCTGGCCGGTGCCTTTTCGGCGGCCGTGCAGGCTCCGAGTTCGGAACTCGAGGTCTCCGCGGGAGACGAGTGGTTCGTCGGCATCAATGGCGTCCCGGTCGGGCCGATCAAGCTCACCGAGTTGCGCGCCAAAGCGGCTGCAGGAGCGGTGACCAAAGACTCTCTGGTGTGGCGTGACGGTTTCGAGGAATGGAAACCACTCGGCACCTACCCGGAGCTGGTGGCGATCGTCGAAGAAGGCAGCTCGAGCGGCCGCGCGTCCTTCGAACCCTTCGCGGCGCCCGAGGATGCGACCGTGGTTTCTCAAACGGTGCCCAGGACCGAACTGCAACCGGTTCAGAGCCCTCAGGTCGAGCAGTCGCCAGCGGTCGTCGACAACATGGCGGAACTGGAGGAACTCGCAGGGCTGAAGCGCAAGGGGGGCCCGTCGGTGCCTCAGGTGTTTGCCATGGCGGTTGCTATCCTGTTTGGGCTCACCGTGGGTTTCGTCATCTTCAGTGGCAGCAGCGAAACCAAAGAGGTGGTGAAGTACGTCAAGGTGCCCGCCGAGTCGGACGGCAAGGCCAAGGCCAAGATTCCGGCCGAGAGCGACTCCAAGACGGATTCCAAGTCGGAAGAGGAAGAGCAGGAGAGCGCGACTCAGGGCGCTAAAACTCAGAAGGTGACCAAGGCCACGCCAGCCAAGGCAGAACAGAAAGGGGGCCTGAAGGGGCTATCCGGATTGTCGGGACTGGCGACGGGACCCAGCAACGGTCCCGTCGGCAATCAGGCGACCAAGTCCACCTCCGGCAAGCCCCTCGATTCGGCAGCCGTGCAGAGCACCGTGCGCCGCTATACGGCGAGCGTCAAACGAAGCTGTTGGCAGCCCGCGCTCGACACGCGCGATTCGAACGCGCCCACTTCGGCGCGCGTTGCCGTGACGATCACCGTCGCGGGTAGTGGCGCCGTACAGAGTGTCTCGACCTCTGGCGATCCCCACGGCTACCGCGGTTTGGCATCGTGCATCGCCCGGCGCGTCCGCACCTGGCAGTTCCCCGCCTCGAGCGGGACGACCACGGTCAATGTGCCGTTCGTGTTCGCCGCGCAGTAACGCCCCTCCGGACGCTCGAGACACGAGGCGCCAGCGTAGGGTCGCCTTCCGGTCGATCCCCGGGGCTCACGAGGTCGCGCGGGGTTGTGGGCAGCGTGTGGCTATGACAGACAACGTCATAGCGGGGGAGTGATCCTGTGTCAGGCTCGTGCGCATGATCGAGCAGACGCAGCTGATTTTCTTGGCGCTGGGTGCACTCCTGCTGTCGTTCGTCCTGCTTCTGGCGTGGCGTGCGCTCGAGGCGCGCTGGCAGCGCTGGCGGCGGCGTCGGACGGCTCGTCGTGCGCAGCGCGGTGAGCAGCGTGCGGTCAACATGCTGCGCGATCTCGGGTTCGTCATCGAAGAGGCGCAACCACTAGCGCTATGGCCGGTGTTCGTCGGGGAGCGTTGCTGTGAGGTGAGTCTGCGCGCCGACTACTTGGTGCGGCGAGGGAGTGAGCGTTTCGTGGCCGAGGTGAAGACTGGCGGCCTCGTCGCCAGCGTGAGTCACGGTCCCACGCGCCGCCAGTTGCTCGAGTACCGGTGCGCGTACTCGGTCGACGGCGTGGTGCTGGTCGATGTGCTGGCGGGCGCCGTGCTCAGCGTTCGCTTTCCGGGGCTGGAAGGCTGAGCGCCCCTGAGCCTACCGAAGTTATTTGGGAATGATGATGTCGCAGGGGAAGCCGAATTCGATGCCTGTGGTGTCTGGGCTGCGCAGCGTGTCGCAACTCGTGCCGACCAGCTCGATCTGGGTACCGTTGTTCACCTTCCAGCCATCCGCGCCGGTCGGATCGTAAGGTTGTTCGGTCCCTTCGGGCGCTGCCAGGGTTTGGATCAGTACCGAGCCTTCGTCTTCGCGACCTGCAACGATTTGTAGCTCGCCCTCCAGATCGAAGACGCAGCTTTTCACGCCCGCGATCACGGCCGAGATCTCCTCCACCAGCTGGTCTTTCTGTGCGGGGTCGACGTTGTACGGTTGCAACGGCCCCATCGCGGCTCCGTAGGTTGCCTGCGGCCAGGTCGCAGCGTCGACGGTTGGCAATATGGCTGCCGTGTCTGCCGGCACGGGCGAGCAATACTGAGTCTCTTGAGGAGCGCTTACAGCTTCTCCTGCTCCCGCATTCGCGAACGCGGTGAGCCATTCCTGATCGATGGCTGGGTCGGGAAGCGCCACGACGAAGGTGTGGATTCCGTGGGTCGCGCCTTGACTGTCCGTGCTGATTGGTGCGGCGAAGGTGTCTTGGAGCACCTTCACGGTGGTATCGGCGCGGCAAGTGTTGTCGCCATTGTCGCAGTAGTCGGGGTTGCCGTCGGTGACGAGCATGATGAACTTGGGCCCCGGGAAGGTAGCGTTGTCGGCCTCGAGGATTTCCCGCGCTCGTTGGATGCCCGCCGCGGTCGGGGTCTCGGTCGCCACGCCAGGGTGCTCGATCTGCGTGTAAAACTGCGCTATCGTGTCGTAGTTGTTGAAATCGATCGTGCCGGCATCCTGCAGATCCAGCGGGCACGTATCGCCGACGCCGGTGAACGTGCCGAAGCCGAAGCGCACGTCTTGCTCGAGACGTTGCACCACCTCGAGCACCCCGTCCCTCAACGGATCCCAGAACATGTTCTCCCACATGCTGGTCGAGCGATCGACGAGGATGAACACGGTCGGGATATCCGGCGTGAATTTGATGCCGGTTGTCTGGCAGGCGTTCAGGTTGCCGTCGTCGCGATTGCCCACGAAGGTTCCGCCGACGCCACTCAGCAAGAGCGGGCCCGTCGTGGCGTTCGAGGCAGCCGCGGGAGAGCCTCCCGCGTCCGTCGTGCCCGCGCTCGTGCCGCTGCCCGAGGTCGCTCCAGCCCCCGTTGCGGAGCTGGCACCGCTTCCAGTCGCCCCCGTGTCGGTTCCAGCGCCGCCGGTTCCGGTCGCGCCCGCATCCGTCGGACCGGCGCCATCCGTGCCGTTGGCCGAACCTGTGTTTCGCCCTGCAGGTTCCTCTGCGGAGCTGCAGTTCGCGAGCAGAGCGCCGCACACCCCTGCGAGCAGGGGGAGTTCGAGCAGTCGTAAGCGTCCCATGGGTTCTTGTTTGGTTCCTCCAGCCGCGCGCGGGCCGTCCCGAAAAGTAAGCAGTGGCAGCGTGGATAATACAGCCGAGGCAAGGGGGCGACCAGCGCCGTGGCCCGAGTGCAAGTCCTAAGCGGCGTACGAGCGCCCAGCCTACAGCGTCACGATATACTTTCGATAGACGTCGAGAGCAGCTTGTCGGGCGATCGCTCGCCCCCGCCAGAGCGCGTATTGCGAGACCCGCAAACCGTGCCTCGACAAAGTGACGGCAGGGTACTTCACGTAGGTGCACCGCTCGGTGGTCGCACCAGGCGCGTTTGCCCACTTCGGCCCGCATTTTCCACTTCGGCCCGCATTGCTCTATTCGGCAGCCGAACGGCCCTGTAGGGAAAGGTAGTTTGTCATCGATCTTATCGTTTTGGACGAGCCGCGTAGAGTGCCAAATGGCACTGATACCTATGTGTTGTTGCGACCACCGGCGCCCCGGCATTTCCAGCGGTCGCGAGTCCCTATCCACGGGGCCGGGTTCAGGGCTTACCGTTCGGTCATAGAGGAATAAATAGATGTTCAGTCTTCGTAGCATGTTCGCGGTTGGCTCCGCGCTGGTGTTGATTGCTGCCTGCGGCGGATCGGATGGCGGGGACGGCGACGATGGTGGTGGTTCGTCGAACGGCAGTGGGGTGGGCGGCAACGCCTCGATCATCATCACCACCAGCGGTAGCAATGGCACCAGCTCGGGCAATTCGTCGGTAGTTGGCGGTATCGGGGGGACGGGGGCCGACGGCTGTGCCAGTGCGCCGGACGACCAGGGTTGCGTCGGCACTGCCTATGAGGGGGAGAACATCCCGCTCGATATCTTCATCATGTTCGACCAGTCGTGCTCGATGTCGTGCCCCATCGAACAGGGTGGACGCGGTCAGTGTTGCATGGGTGGGCCCAATCCCCGCATCGATCCAGTGCGCGCTGCCGTCGACCAATTTCTGCGCGATCCTCAGAGCGCGGGCATCGGTGTCGGAATCGGCTTCTTTGGGTACTTCGAGGTCGGCCGCACTTCCTGCGACCCCGCCGACTATTCCCAGGCGGCCGTTGGGATTGCGCCGTTGCCGGGTAACGCCGATTCAGTGTTGGCCGCACTGCACGCCGTGACCCCGACTGGAGAGACCCCCACGGACATGGCGATCCAAGGAGCGTGCGACTACTTGACAGGCTATGACCAGCAGCATCCTGGGAGCAAGAAGATCATCCTGCTGGTGACGGATGGCGTTCCCGAGACGCCGCAAAGCGGGTGCGACCCGTCCGTCGAAGGCGCTTCGCAAGTTGCCCAGAACTGCCTCAACGGGGATCCTGGGATCCAGACTTACGTGTTGGGGGTCGGTCAGGCGCTCGACAACCTGAACGCCATTGCCGCGGCTGGAGGTACCGATCAGGCCTACCTCGTGGATGGCGGTGACGTGACCGGCTCCGTTCTCGCGGCGCTCAATGCGATCCGGGCTGACGCCGTGATCCCGTGCACTTTGCCCGTTCCTCGGCCGACTGACGGCAGTCAGCTCGACTATGGACTGGTGAATCTGGGCATTTGTGATGCGGGCGGGCAGACGGTTCAGACCGCCTATGTGCCAAGCGCCGACCAGTGCCAGGGCGTCGGGAATTGGTACTACGAGGACACCGCGAGCGGGCGCGCCATCACCCTGTGCGACGCCACCTGTGAGACGGTCACAGCGGCTGGTGCGAAGCTCTTCTTCAATGTCGGCTGCACGCGCATCGACGAACCCCCAGTCGAATAGCCAGGTCGGCGGATTCGCAGGGACTGACGAGCTTGCACCTCGAAAGGGCCGGGCGGCCTGTCGATTCCGGGCTTCGACACGGGCGTTAGAGCAGGTCGAACGGTGTGCGGGGAGGCAAACCCGACAAAGTCGTGCCTTCAGCTTTGCTGTGCCGGTGACTGTCCAGACGTGAGAGCACCGGTGACACCACGTACCGGGCGAACTTATCTACCCGGAGATCCTTGCCATGACGTCCAATCGCCCCCTTCGCATTCTGTACCTCGGACCAGCCGTCCTTTTGTTCGGTTCAGCTCTGGCCACGGGCTGTGGAGGTGACGATTCGGGGGGCGGTGGCGGCTCGGATGGCTCCACCAATTCGGTGACCGGTACCAGCACGAACGCCGGGACCTCGAGCACGAGCGGGGGAGCCACCGATACCTCGGGCGGCAACTCCACCAGCTCTACTTCGGGGAACGGCACCACGGGTGCAGGGGGAGCTGGGGAAAGCACCGACTCGAGCGGAACCACAGGGGAAGCGGGTCAGGGTGCCGGCGGAGCCGCTGGCGCCGGTGGAATGGATTCGACCTCCGATGGCGCCGCAGGTGGGGGCCAATGCGGTGCGGCCGGCGACGCGTGTTGCGCCGGGCGCAGCTGCAACGACAGCGTTTGCGTCGGATTTGCCAACGCGACCTGCGAAGCAGACTGCGGAGCTTCTGGTCAGTCGTGCTGTGAAGGTGGCGGTATGGGCGGGGGAGGTCTCTGCCAGAACGGGCTCGACTGCAACGGTGGGACCTGTGAGGGCGATCCTTGCGGCTCGGTGGGCCTGGGTTGCTGCATGGGCGGCGGCATGGGTGGCGGCTTCTGCGCTGCCGGTGCCGACTGTGTCAACGACGTTTGTGAGCTTGCGGCGGAAACGGCCGCATGTGGCACGATGGGTGACCCGTGCTGCGATGGCGAGATGTGTAATGGCCGGCTCCAGTGCAACACTGGCATTTGTCAGTTCGGTGGGGGCGGCAACTGACGCGCGCGTGATCGTTCGGGGCCCTCCGCGATCAGGCCACCGTCCAATCTCGCGTGCGCTCGCTCTTCTAAAGGTGTTTGACCAGCAGGTCGGCGGCCTGCCCGCGTGCGTAGTAGCGGGGGATCCTGCGATGAACGGTAAACCCGGAGCGCAGGAACAGGCCGAGTGCTGAAAGGTTCCCGTCGGCCGTGCAAAGCTCGAGTCTCGAAGCGCCCTGTTTCCGAGCGAGCTCCTCGGCGGCCCGGAGGAGTCGAGCTCCGATGCCGCGCCCGCGCTCCGGGTAGCTCACGGCGATCGCGATGATGTGACCGACGTCTCGCTTGGAAAACTCGGCTGTAACGAAACCAATGGGGCGGCCCCCGGACTGTGCGACGAGCGTCTTCCCGCTGCGCACCATGTCCCGCGTCCGCTCGCCTGCGGCATGCGAGAACTCGGCGAAGGCTTCTCGGGCGAGACCAATGATGAAGGCTTCGTCCCGCCCCGTGTAGGGGCGAATTCGAAAGCCGAGACTCTTCGTTTGCATAAGCCGTTTGCAGTTGGGCTAACCGGTGAAGCCGAGAGACGCACTGGCCCCAGAGCACCCGGGGGCACCGTCCAGGGTAGCAGCTTGGAACGAGCGGTTCCCCTATCTTTCTAGGTTGCCCGAGCTGTGACCTGCTTCGAAACAGAGCGGGGGTCCGCTCTGGCCTGCTCCGAACCGAGGGCCCCCTCACTTCGGGATGATGATTTCTTTGACCTGGTCCATGAGCGGGGGAATGACCGGTCGATAACCGAAATCCGGCGAGGAGGGGTCGACGAGGTTTGCTGGGCAAATGGAGGACACAACGGCGCCTTGCGATAGGCCGCGTAGCACTCGAAGGATGCGTGTGCTCGGGTACGCCTTCGCGTAGCGCTGGGTGTTGTCCACCGTCGTCGTGCCGGGCTCTTGGCAGAGAGGGTTCTTCGCTTCTTCGAGTGTCGTGACCTGTCCGTCCACGCAGTCACAGGCCACATTGCCCACCGCGCTGCAGTCCCTGGGTTCGGGAAGCTGAAAGATACACGCATACTGGAGGTCGCCGTCTCCAGTATTGTACTCGTGACCGTTGATGCCGTTGGCCGCACCCACCGCGTCGGGTGGTTCGACCGAGACCCCGGTGAGTGGGTGGGAGCCGCTGCGAGGAACGCTGGACTCGATCATGAAAGGATCGGTCGGCGGGGTGCCCGCTGCGGGGTCGCCCAGCATGAGCGTCCAGCGACCCTGGGCTTCGAACTCATCCGCGGGCAGCAGACCCTGGCTGAAATCGTTCGGGTCCACGGCTACGTCTTGCCAGGGCACGCCGACGATACCAATCCAGAAAATCAGGCGGCGATCACGAGGCCCCTTACAATCGGCCGACCCCGGCGTACACGAGAGGTCATCGTAGATTGGATTGATGACGCCTTCGGGGTCGGATGGATTGTCTGGATTGGGCAGCCGTTGTGACTCGATACCCTGGATGTAGCGTTCGACCGGATAGAGCATATCCACACCGAAGCGCTGTTTCTCATTGAAGCAACGCAGATTGACGTTGTCTTCGTCCCTCGAATACACGGGATCGCTACAGTCGACTTGGCAGCCGTCAGGGATGGCCGCTCCGCACGAGATGCAGCATGGATCGTTCGGATTGGTGTCGCATTGCGCGGAGGCACGCCAGAGCGGCTTGCTCTCCAGCGCAACGTGGAACTGGGTGCCGGTCATACCGCTGGAACCGGCCTGGGTCACTGCCACTGAGCAATCGTTTTCATCGGTGATGGTGAAGATGGCCAGCAAGGAATCGGGCCTCAAGAACGCTTTGCGTTGCTCGAGAATCGTCTGGTCCACGCCGGTTGGGACGGCCACGTAGGGCGGATCGGTCTGGCTTGGCGAGTCAGGCTCGAGCGATGCGAACGGCTTGGGATCCATCAAAAACCGGTACACGGACTCGAGCTGGGCCTCGAACCCACAGCCTCGCTCACCGACTCCCGTCACCATGTCAGCGAAATTCTTGGTGAGGTTGACCAGGTCGCCCTCTCCCCCGTAGTCGTTGTCCGGATCCCAGGCCAAAAAGCCGAGATCTTGGAACGTCGGAACCGTGCCGGCCGCGCTTCGGCTCAACAAGTGAGCCATGTCTTCCTGGCTGGCGTCATAGTTTGCACCGGCCTTCGCGCAGATCTCGGTAGCCCCGGAGGCGCCGAGCGACGACGAGATGACAGCGATGTGGATATCGGTGACCGGCACGAACTCCAGTTTGCTGCCGGACGGACAAATGCCACCCACTTCGGAGGGGGTACGCGCTCCGCCGGAATCGATGCAGTCGGGCGTGGCCATTCTTCCGATCAGATCGGGAACGGTTTGCGCCAAGATCCGCTGCTTATCACCCATGGACAGCGAGTTGTCGATCGCGAAAAGTAGGTCCACTTTGCTGGTCTTGGTGAGCTCTTCGGTAGTACCACCCCCATCGACCAAGCCACCGGTGATGCCGATGCCACCGGTCGTTGTGCCGCTAGAGCCACTGGTCCCTCCGCTGGTGTTCGCGCTGGTTGCGCCGGAGTCGGCGGCCGCTTCCGCGCCGCTCGGGGAGCCGCCCCGCGTGGAGGCTTCCCCTCCATCACTCGACCCACACGCCAGCGGCAACAGGCAGACGAGCATTGCCGCCCCAAGGTAAGAAGCCGATTTCATAATCTCGCAAACGATACACCAGGCCACCTAGTCAAACCACTTGGCATTGGGCTGGCGGGAGTCCCCCGCGCGGGTCGCCCGCGCTCAGCCGATGAACCTCCTGTTTCGGCAGAAGATTCGCGCAACAACGAAACCTGCGTCTCGACTACAGAGACTCGAAGACCGCGCGCAGGCTCTCACGACGGGCCACGCGTTGCCATTCGCGCCGGAATCCGGGTCCGGGCTCCGCATACGGTGAGGTGATGTGGGCAGCGATTTCGTTTGCGATCGTGGCCAATGCTCCTGCCACGCGATTGCAGCAGGTCGCAAGAGCGTCGGCCGGATCGAGACCGAGTTCATCGGCCAGTGCGGTGATGCAGAGCCGGGCCGCACGTTTCGGGTTGTTTGGAAAGCCTGCCAGCGAGAGCTGTGCCAGGTCGTCGTTGAGAGGCGCTGCGTCCCAGGTGCGTGTCCCCGCAGGTGTCGGGCGAGAGGCACGAGCTTGCTGGATCGCTTTCGAGGGCGTGTCGCCGTCGTGGGCCTGCTCGCGTTCGTCCGGCTCGTGCTGGCGGACACTGGAACGGGGATCCACCGGTAGAGGGGACTGGTCGGGGGGCTCCGTGCCGCCAGGAAACCCGGCGAGCGTCACGCGATCGTCGGAGGAAGCGTCCCAAGCCGATTCGCGGGCGTCACGTTCTGCGTCTCCGGCATGGTACTGTCGCGCGTGCTCCGGTCGCGTGTCGAATGACGTGGGCAGTGACGGGGCCGCGCTCTCTTTCCCTTCGGGTTCAGGCCGAGGAGGCCGCACTGCGGGAAACGAGCTGACAGTGTCGGCCGGTTCTGATTGAGAGTCGCCCGAGTCGGCGAGGGCCTCGGGGGGAAGGTGCGCCAGGCGCTCTTCAGCCAGCTTCTCGGCGCGGCGATTCAAATACTCATCGAGATCGTCTGCCGAGGTGCATCCCTGACTGGCCTGCGCGATCACCAGAGCGGCGATCTCGTGCGCCAGGCTGTCCGGGAGTCGGTGCAAGGAAGGCGCTTCACGGATATGTTCGGTGATTGTGTTCAGGTAGAAGTCGAAGTCGGCTTCGAGGCGGTCTCTTACGTTGGCGTTGGGCATCATGGCGAGGGCTCTCCGTGTCCCTGTCTTGTTTCCTACGGTCAACGGCTGCCTCGGTTCAGGTCTCGTGGTCCAATCTGTTGAAATAATTGCAGTATTGACGATGCGCCAGGCAGCGTTTCGCAGCGAACACGTCGCCTGGCGCGCTGGGCCCCGACGGTTTCCGTGCGAGTTCGGCTTGGCCCTTGACTCTGCGGGCGGACAGTCGAAAAACGACCCGACGACGATGGACACTCGGCTTATCGCAGCGCTCGCCTTGATGTGCGCGCTGACAAATTGTGAAAACAAGTTTCGCGAGCAACACGCTCCCGCGAACCTTTCCCTACCTCAGCCCGACCGGGGGCCCTGTGGCAAGCAGCCGCCGCCCGTGTTGTACGTAAGACTACCGCAGCGTATGCGAGAGGAGCTCAGGGACAAGCGCTACTGCAAACCCCTGGGCCGGGTGTTGAAGAAGCGCAAGCTGGGTCATGCAGAAAGCGTGGCACCGCCACCCCGCAACGATCCGGGGTTTTCGGGCTGTGCCGTTTTCACTGCCGACCCCGACGCGGCGCTCGGCGCGATGCGGGACGAACTCAAGCAGCTCAGGGTGCCGAAGCGCACGGTGGTCGAGGAGCTCTGCAACGGAGTGGGGTCCGTGCACACCGTTTGGTGACGTGCTTCGCAGTCTGAGGTCGACGAGCGCGTCGAGCGCTCGATGCGCATCCCTTGGTGGTTGCTGGTCTACTGAACGTTGATGACCGAGCGTGATTCCGGGTCGGGGTTGCCCGGCCCCATTAGTAGAGCCAGAGGTCATCCAGCCACAGGTCGAACACCGAATCTTGCTGCAGGTTGAAGTCGATTCCATACACTTGCTTGGAGTCGAACTCTTCACCCTGAAGCCCGTAGTTTCTCTGGGCCAAAGACGCAAAGCGGATTTTGTAGAGCTGCCAGTCTGTGCCGAGCGGCGCGAGTTCGGTGCCCCAGCCATCCCAACATTCATTCTCGCTGCCGGATTCTTCGCTGCACAGGCCGCCTTCGGGATGCGTGGTCGAATCTTGAAATTGAATGCGGATGTCGCTCGAGTGTGATTCGCCGACGCGTGCCCAGAACATCACGCCGTCGAAGTCGCTGAGGTCGACTGGTTTGGCGGTGCCATCGAAGCGGAAACCCAGCGAGAGCACGGCGCCCCAGTCGCTGAAGTCGCTCCCGGTCACTCTCATCGCGTATTTGCTCTCGCAGCGACCGCCCAAGATGCGTTCTGCAGGCGGCTGGGCATCGGCCGGGGGCGTCACCGTGCCATCGGTACCATCCGTAGAGATCCACCAACTGCCGTTGCGGCCACTTACCTGTGCCAGCTGGCCATCCTGGTCCTCCATGTCGTCGATGAGCGCTGACGGATCGATCGGGCCGTTGAATTCGTCGCTGCAACCCGGGTCGGTTCCGTCGGACGCGCCGCTCGAGTTGGAGGCGCTGTCGCCGCACCCCAGACTGCTTATCAGCGTCAGGCAGGCTATCGGAAAGTGTAACCACGCTTGCTTCTTGTTCATGACTTTCTTTCGTGCCCCCGAGCTGGGGCGGCGGGACCTTCAGGGTTTTCGGTGCGACAGGCTCAGACGACCCCATCCAGAGGACCGGTGCACCACTCCGGTCGACCGAAGGTCTGGTCTTCGATGCCCATCACATTGAGCAGAGACACCAAGAGATTGTTGTGAGGTGTGCCCTCGGGGTAGTGCAGAAAGCGTCCGGTCTTCAAGGCTCCGCCCGCGCTGCCGGCGAGTACGTATGGTGCCTTTTCGCGACTGTGCTCGTTGCCCTTGCCCAGCTCATTACTCCAGAGCATCAAGCACTGGTCAAAAAGGGTTCCGTCCTCGAGCTGGTAGGCTTTGAGACGCTGGATCAGCCCAGCATAGCGTTCGGCGTACCAGGCGTTGATGCGGGTGAGCTTATCTTGGGCGTCGGCGTCGGAGTCCGGGAGGTGCGATAGCTCGTGGTGTGTCTGATCGATGTCGAGCCAGGTGAAGCGCACTTGCGATACAGAGCGGGACCACTGCAAAGATGCCACGTTTGTGCGCCCGCAGCCCAACGCCACGGCCATCAGGTCGAGCATCAGCTCCCCGGTCTCCGGATAGGCGTCGTTCACGTTTTCGACCTCCGCGGGACGCTCCGGGAGTGTGCATTCGGAGACCGCCGTTGCCTGTTGATCGAGGCGCCGTTCGACCTCGCGTAACTGGGTCAAGTGTGCTTCGAGCTGTTGACGGTCGGAGGCACTCACCTCTGCGGCGAGCGCGCTGAATTCGTTGTTTACGTAGTCGAGCACCGATGCCTGGTGGGCGCGGATCTTCTCGCGCTCGTCGGGGGCGAGTAGAGCATAGCCAAATACGTCGTCGAATAATCCAGCTGGGTCTTCGCGCGGGGTGAGCGGCTGATTTCGACCTCGATAGGAAATGCGGCCCCAATTGTCGGCAGAGCCGGTCTGCACTCCCAACTCGAGCGAGCGAAACGGCATTCCACGACTGATTTCGTCCGCGATTCTCTGATCTACCGAAGGCCCCTCGGACCAACCTGCCGGCGCCGAGGACTGCCCCGCGAAGCGACCGGGAAGAAGCTGGGCGCCTGTCAGCATGCCGCCGATGCCGTTTTGATGTCCGTCGCCGCCGCCGCCCTGCTGAGTCAGTCCTTCGACGACGATTAGATCCGAACGGTGGTCTTCGAGCGGTGCAAGAATGGGGGATAGCTCGAAATCAGTCTCCCCACCCGAGGGCACCCAGCGGTCGTAGATGGTGCCGTTTGCCGAGAACATTACGATGAAGCGTTGGGCGTTCTCGGTCTGGGCAAGGCCTTCGGAGCTCTGTAGGCTTTCGAGCCAGGGCAGTCCGATGCTCGAAGCGAGCAGGCCCCGCAAGAATGCGCGACGGGACGGGCTGCCAGCGATGCGGTATCTAGGGGTTGGGGGGCGACGGGTCATGGGTTGTCCTCGGCGGGTGGCGCGGGAGCCTCGCTGGTGAATGGAGCGGTCTGGGTCATGGCGACCAAGAGTTCGATCAAGTCCCCGTCCGTTGCCAAAAATTCCTGTTCGAGCTTGTCGAGCGCACAGCGGTCATGATCGGTTTCTGCTCTCCCGAACGTGTAGCGAAACATCTGCTTGACCATGCAGCGTCGCACCTGGCCGCT
The DNA here is from genome assembly GCA_963809955.1 of uncultured delta proteobacterium. Lineage (GTDB taxonomy): Bacteria > Myxococcota_A > Polyangia > Polyangiales > Polyangiaceae > JAICQQ01. Next base: position 290,190 of record CAWELQ010000016.1, on the reverse strand, counting down.
TCGGGAAAGCTTATTTGCAAGGTCCTCCACGCCGTTGATGAGCCCGTCCACGTCCGTGTCGATGAGCTCACCGGACGCATCGATCTCGATGCCTGCTTCGCTGCTGCGGTAGCGCCCCAGTGCGTCGTAGTGTTCGAAAGCGAGTCCGACTGGATCGAGCAGCTCGTGGCAGGTAGCGCAGGCGGGGTCGGCGCGGTGTTGTTCGAAGCGCTCGCGTGTGGTCTTGCGCGGGTCGAGCCGTGGCGGTGCAACTACGATGTTGGGTGGCGGTGGAGGGGGTACGGTGCAGAAGAAACGCTCGCGGATGAACTTCCCGCGATGAATGGGGTCGGTCTGATTGGCCTTGGCCAAATGGCTCAAGAGTGCTGCTTGGGTCAGGATGCCCAGGCGATGATCGTTCTTTTCGAAATCGACACGCTGCAGCAGGTTTGGATCGGTATTGGTGATGGGGACCTGGTAAAAGTCCATCAGCACGGGGGTCATGTAGGTGTAGCGTGCCGATAGCAGCGTATCGAAACGCGCGTCATCTTCCCACAACACTGCTTCGAGAAACCGGCGCGTCTCGAGCGCCAGATCGGCGTGAACCTCGTCATCCCACGCGGGAAGCAAACGGCGATCCTTCTCCACCGAGTCGAAGGTCGTCAGGTCGAGCCATTGCTCGAAGAAATGCAGCACTCCACGCCTGGCGCGCTCGTCCGCCAGCATCCTGCGTGCTTCACGCGCTACGTCCTCGCGCGTCCGAAGGGCGTTCTGCTCGACGGCTTCGAGCAATTCCGAGTCGGGCGCCGAGCCCCAAAGCAGGAAGGACAGGCGCGACGCCAGAACCGCCGGTGCCACGTCCAGCTCGTTGTCTGCCGGCTCATCGACAGAGCTTACAGCGGCGAGCGCAGGTGCTCGCTCGACTCGATACAAGAATTCCGGAGCCTGCAACAATGCGGAGATCAGTCGGCCCAGCCCTTCGTGATAACCGTCCGCGGAGTAGTCGTCGTCGAACAGTGTGAGCAAACGGGCGACCTCTGCGGATTCCAACGGCCTCCTGAAAAGCAGCTCCCCCAGCTGGCGCGCTGTCTGCTCGGCGCAGGATTGGTTGGCTTGGTCACAGCCAGAGAGCTCGGCTAGACGCTCAGGGTCTCCGAGGACAGCAGCGGAAATCTGCTCGGCGGCCTTCAGATAACCCTCGACATGTAGATCGGTGACGCTGAGCGCGCCGGCCTGATTGTCGAAACCCAGGGCTACCTCGTCTCGCGGAAGGACGGCTTCGAACTGCAGATTCAGTCCGAACACGTCCGAAACGATGTTGGTGTACTCGAAGCGCGTGAGGCGCCGCATCGGCGAGTCCACCGCGGGTTCGCCTGCGCAGGACCACTCGGCAACCCGGCCGGGGCGCTCCTCGTCGGCATGCTGGTTGGCACAACCGAACGCGCCGACGAGCGCGAAGGCGACGGAGCACAGTGCGCCCCGGAGCGCGGATGAGCCTCTCCGTTCGGTCATGTCATTTGATGGCTCTCGCTCTCGGAAACCATCGACATTTCTTGTCGACGGGGATCAGTCGCGCGTGTCGAGCACGCCGGAGGTGGGAGAAGGTGTGAGCAGGCGGGATGTGGACTCGGGGGCTGACTGTGGCGAGTTGGGCGCAAAGGCGCGGATCCTCTGGGTCGGAACAGAGCAGCGCTCCATCCAAGGGGCGACCGCGTGTCGGCAACGATTCCAGGGGCAAGGTGCTGACAGGGCGGTTTGGAGCCCGCCGATGGGCCGCGAGCAAGGAGGAGGCGCGAGCTAACAGCGGCGTGTGCCATTGACGGATCGGGTCGCTTCGGAGTGTGATGTCGACGATGTCCGCTGCTCCTTCACGGAATCAAGCTGCACCCCAGAGGCCTGGGTCGAAGAGGCGCCGAGGGCGTTCGAGACCGAAAGGACCGCGGCCAAAAGCGGGAGCACCCAAAGGGGGGGAGGGGGCCCTTGCGCCTCTGACCGCCCTGGAAGCGTCTGGCAATCGAGAACGCGACAAAGATGCCGACGACCCGCTATCGCCGGACGAAGTCGCCCAAATGAAGGAGCATTTTCGCTTCCTGCGCCAGCACCGCAAACTGTTGAAGTTGCGTCTGAACGCGGCCGAGGATCTACTGCTCAACGGCGTGCGGCAGCCCGTTCACCGCGGGGTTTGCCAGCACTTGTTGGCGAAGGTCGAAAAGGACAGGGTGCTGACGGTCAGTGAGCGACTGCCACCGTCCGAGGCCGCCGAGTTGTTGGCCGGTGTGATGCGGTTCGCTCCGGAAGTGCCCTATTTGCTGCGGTACCTGGAGCTACTCAGCGATGTCAGCTCGCGGGCGGACGCCGCTCTGGCGCTCGGCCGCGCTCTCAGGCACATTCAGTTCGACGAAGCCTCGGGCGCCCAGATGCGCCAGATTCTCGCGTTGCTCGTGAGCGTGTTCCCTGCCGCCGAGCACCCCGTGCTGGTCTTCAATTGGCTCTGCAACGCGCACTTCAGACGAGCCTTCGATCGGGCCACCGATGCCTTGCCGGAAGAATTGAGCCGGTTGGCACTCCCGCTGCGCTCGCTGCAGGCTTCGCTGGGGCCCCGGGAGCGTGGTTCGCGCCATGTGGCGGCTCCCGCGGAGGCCAGCGTGCGTGCCGGCGTGACGCTGATTCTGCGCTCGTCCAAGTCCAACTTGTTGGATTTGCCCCCCCAGCATCGTCGGCGGCTCTTCTCCATCGCTGTGGGCGCCCCAGACCTGGCGCCCGCGGAGGTCGACAGTCTCTCGATCCTGTTCGAGAGCGTTCAGTGGTCCAGCTCATCCGAGCGCGGGCAAGCGGCTCTCGAACTTGCCGGAGCCTGGCTGCGTTCCGGCGCCGAACAGCAGGCGAAGAAGCTTCTCGAGTGCGATCTTTTCGATGAGCCGACCCTCAGGACCGTCAAGCATTGGCAGAGTGCCTTGGCGTCGACGCGCGTCGGGCCCGTTGCTTTGGAGACCGAGCGCCAGGCACCGCGCCGACGTCGGCACTCCGCCGGTCGGTCGACTGCCGCATTCGAACCCCGGCCCGCGGGCGAGGCGGGAGCTCCAGAACGATGGCTTCCGAACCGCTGGCTCTTGGGCTTCCACGTCCCGACACAACAACGAGTGCGCGTGCGCTACGGACTCTCCGGCGATCGGGACGAGTACCGCGAGCAAGTAGCCCGGTGGGGCTCGGTGTTCGTGCCGGGCGTTCTGCGGCCGGTTGCGAGCGATGTCGATGCCGAGCGGCCCTTCGTGGCGGTCAGATTGGTCGGCAGAAGCCTGCTTCGAGTCCGGGACACTCTGCCGGAGCTTTCGGTCGGTTGGCGACGCATGGGCGTCGAGCTTTGCTCACTGCTTCACGCCATCGCGCTTCAAGGGGTGTGCCTGGCCGACGCCGACGCGAACCGGTTCAGCGTCGACGGCGCGGATCGTGTATGGCTCGCTGACCTCTGGGATTGCCAATACCTGGACAGCGCGACGGCTCTTCTCCGGCACGCCGATTTAGCGCGGGCTCTGCTCGAACGCCTGGCACCGCCGGGCTCGGAGCCGAGCGATCGGGCCAAGGATGCTTCGCTGGCAGATCTGATCCGCGCGCTGGAGCGAGACTGAGGCAGATAGAGTCAGTTGCCGGAGTGCAGCGTGATGATTGGTCCAACGAATAGTTGAGTTCCGTGAAATACGGTGACTTTCCCCAACGAGTCGAAGGGATTTTTCGGTGTTTGCGAAGCACCCACGAGCTTGGAAAGATCAGGCTTCACTGAGATGGTTCGCGAGAACTCTGCCCAGCCTACGATTCCCAGCGTGAGGGTGTTGCCCAACATCAGTGACACATCGACGAGCACGGCCGGCGCGACATAGTTGGTCGAAGAACCGTCCAGCGATGACACGTTGGTATAGACCCGTCGAAATGCGAGCCCCGCGCCTCCACCGGCTGTGAGGCGCACGCCCGCCGGAGGGGTGGAAAGGCGTAGTCCGCCCCCGAGTACGCCTCCAACTCGGCCGATCTGCATGTCTTGCAGATAAGAGGGAACCCCCGGGATTTCCAGACCGTGCAGGCTCGCGCGGCTCCAGTCCCCGGCTCCCAGCGCGAAACCTTCGATCCCCACCACTCCGCCGAGTCTGAGTCCGACCCGTGCTCCCAGCGCGCCGCCGATCGGGACACGCGTGTCGCAGCTGGTGTTCAGGGCGGCTCCGCTCACGGGGTCCGACAGCTCCGGGCAGTGGTCTTGCCACTCGTGCGTCGACTTGAGTCCGAACAGCGCCATCGCCGCGATGTCGAGATACAACCCGGTTTGTGACTCGCCGTCTTTGAGATCCGTGCGCTCGTAGGATTCCACCTCGGAGTTGTGGGTGGCGATCGGAATCGGAATGTTCAACCGCTGCCCAGGCTGGACTTCCACAGTGGTCGTGTAGGGGTCGAAGCCCGGCCTTTCCACCAGCACGACGTAGCGACCTGGAGCCACCTTGCCGCTGAAATAGTTTTGCGCGGCAAACCTACCGTTCAGCTTGATGGTACCGCTGCGAGCGTCGATTTCGAGCGCACCCATGCGCGCTCGAGCAAGCAACACCACGTCCTGGACGCGCCCTTTCTGTACGTCGACCACCTGTTCTGGAGCCACGAAGCGCCGCGCTTCCAGAGCCACGCTGTGCTGGCCCGGTGGCAGCGCACCGCGCCAAGGAACGCTGCCGACTCGCTTTCCATCCACGAGCACGTCGAGCTGATCGGTGGGCTCCAGCGCGACTCCAGCTGGAAGCTTCACTTGAACGGCCACATCGCCGCTGGTCGCTTGGGGCTCCAGTTGCGCGTTGACGATCGTGGGGCTACCCGCCTGGGCCACCACCCGACGCTCGAGCGTTTCGAAGCCCGGTTTGAACAGCTTGAGTTCGTGGCTTCCTGGCATCACCCGCAGGGAGCTGTTCAGGGGCGTGACGCCCCGCTTCTTACCGTCGACGAAGATCTGCGTCCCATCCGGCAGTTGGCCAATGATGACCTTGCTGGTCTTGTATTCGAGAGCGAGCATTTGCGCCTTCAGCTCCTGGAGTTCACCTGGAGAAAGCTCGGCGGCATGTTCGTCGACCAGAGCTTCGTACGCTTCGAGCGCTCGGGTCAGCTCACCTCGGCGCTCCAGGTCAGCTGCGTCCTGCTTCTTCTTGTCCAGGGCCACCCGAGCTGGTGATGGCTGCTCCTCTGAGTCCGTGGCGTCGGGCTGAGCGCGCGCTGGCCCGGGACAGAGCCACTGTGTTGCTACAATCGCCAGCAGCCAGAAGGCCACCGGGCGCATATGGAGCAAGCTCATGAGTCCCACTCTTCCTGGTACGGTCGAAGTTTGACGATAGTATACGCGGACGGACGAACGCGCGCTGCCACGAGCTGAAACCTGCATTCGCCTAAGATAACAGATTACCGAGCCCGCTTCGGCAAGGCTCAGCGGCCGGCGGTTCAGGCACGGCCGCCGAGCACCTGCGTGTCTGCTCGTCGTCCGGTCAAGCTTTCAGAACAGCGCGACCTTTGCGCTCTGCAGCGCCTTCGAAGTCCAGGGCGCGCCGTTCGAGCAAAGCCTCCGCGATCTGGACCGCATTGGTCGCCGCTCCCTTTCTCAGGTTGTTGCTGACCTCCCAGAGCCAGAGTCGGTTGGGGTCGAAATCCTGTCGAAGACGTCCCACCAGCACCTCATCGCTGTCGACCACGTCTCTTGGCGTTGGACCGCAGGTGCTGTCCAGGGTTCGCACACCGTTGAAGCCGGCATAGCTTGCCCTCGCCTCTGCCAGTGACAGGGGGCGCTCTGTTTCCACCAAGACCGCTGCGCTGTGTCCGACCGGTACGGGGACTCGTACGGCGGTCATAGTCAGCGGCAGGTCGTTCAGCCCGAGAATCTTGCGGGTCTCGTTCCTGAGCTTGTGCTCTTCCGCACTGAAACCATCTTCAGCAATGCTGTCGCACTGGGCGATCACGTTCCGAGCTATGGGGGCTGGGAAGTGGCGTGCCGGCAGCTGAGTCCGGTTTCTGTCCGCTTGGCATTGTGCTTCGAATTCCTCCAAAGCTTCGCGCCCGGCGCCCGACACGGCCTGAAACGTCGTGACGACTACCGACCTCAGCCCGGCGATTCGGCGTAGGGGTTCGAGAGCCATGACCAACCCTGTGGTCGTGCAGTTGGGGGAGGCCACGATGCCGCGATGGCCGTTCAGCACGTGCGCGTTGATTTCAGGTACCACCAGCGGAATTCGCGCGTCCATTCGAAAGCTGCTCGACTTGTCGACCACCATGGCGCCCCGTCGTACCGCCTCGGGCGCGAGCTTCCTCGATAGCTCACCGGTGGCAGCGAAGAATACGAGATCGGCACCTCCCAGAGCTTCGGCGCTCGCAGCACCCACGGGAATCCGGTGGTCGCGGAAGACTAGCGTACCGTCCACTGACCGCTCGCTCGCCAGCAAACGCAAGCGCTTGATCGGAAAGTCTCGTTCTTGCAGGACGCCGAGCAGCATGCGCCCCACCATGCCGGTTGCGCCGACAACGGCCACATCCAGTCCCTGACGGTCAATCGTTTGCCCATTCATCGTTTCGTTCCTTTCCTGCTGCCCCAGCGGTCGAACAAAACGAAGCACGCCCTGCCGACCGAGTCGGTGGGGCGTGAGTGCCATATCTATCGAACGCGCTACCGACCTGCTCGCACCACTCGCTTGGTGCACTTGAGCGTGCACTTTCGTGTGGTTCGGGCTGCTGCCAGTAGCTGCATGGCCCGGAGCATCGCATCGTCCGCAGGTCTTCGTCAAGCGCCTGCCGCGAGGTCTCACCCTCGATCGGTGGAGCCCGCTGCGCGCCAGCGCGGCCCCGTTCGAGGGGGCTGGACCGAGGGACGGCTCGGTCGGCTGAGGGCTGTAGGCAAGCGGGGGCCAGCCGCGCCGGCGCGCAGCGGGCTCCCGTCAAACCGTCGGGCCTGGCTATGTGGGGTGAAAAGCAGGGCGTCAGCCCCAGGGGTCGAACGCTTCAGTCAGCAAAGCGTGGCAATGTAGTGTCTGCGTAGGCCGTCAAGCTGCTGTCGAGTGGTGGTGACAAGAGCGAAGAGGACGTCGCGCATCAGCCGTTTCCAGGGGACCGTGCGGCGCTCCTGGGAGCGCTGGGTAACGGAGCGAAACAGTGACAGGAGAGTGTAGGAGATACGCCGGAGTATCGCGACCACCAGAGCTGCTCGAGGGTGAGCCTCGATCCAAGGGTGGTCGTCTTCGGCAAAGGCGGTATCGAGAATCTGGTGGGAGGTTTCGACGCCCCAGCGACGGCGTACAACCAGCAACCAATGCTCTTTGGTGAGCCGGCATTCGGGGAGGCTACTGATGAGGTAGTGATTGTCATGGCTGATGAGCTTGCCGTTCTTGTCGCGAATCTCGGTTTCAACGCGCAGCACCGAGCGCAAACTCTCCCAGCCATCGGGGGCAGCTGTTGCCGCGCCGAAGTAGAGCCTTCGAACGATAATTCGACCACGTTGGATGTCCTCGCATCACGCAGCGTGGTGTCGGGGACTCGGCGCTGGATGCCAAACAACCTTTTCATGGGCGAGCTCATACGCTCGGTCATCTCCTCCACGTCAGCCAAGCTCCTGGCTCCGGCCAGCAGCGCCCCGAGCACAGTGTGCAGCAGCGCTCCCAGGTCCCAACGTTTGCCCCGGTCGTCACGATTATCACGGACTTGGTCGAGTCCGATTTCATCCAGACGCTTTCTGAAAAATCCGTACATGCGCCGATTCATGCGTGCCGTCATTCGCGGTCTCCTTTTGTGTTGCAGCCGCCGGCTCGAACGCGCCATCGTGCGCCTCGGCCTTGCGCTGATTTTTCCGCTGTTGTTTTTTGAAGTACCCGCAGCAGATCCCACGGAGACGCGAGACGCGAGGCCTTTTCTCACGAGAGCTTCCGTGGCCGTGTCCGAATCCGGTGGCGGTGGCGGGGCTCGGAAGGCCGTGGCGGTGACGGTGTACCGGGCCGCACCCGGAGCAGAGACCGGTGTAGACTGGGCGGGCATCGACCGCCGAGGCACGCCCGAAGCGCTGTGCTCAGTGGGTGAGCTTGTAGAGCATGGCTACGATGCGATCGTAGTGACCGAGCACTGGGGCCGAGGCCCCCTGGCTGATGTAGCCCCAGCGAATGGCAGCCCTGACTGGGCTCGCCGGCACCGCTACGATGGCTTCACCGTTCTAGTAGGTCACCCCGACCTTCCACATGCTCCGCGAGAGCTCTGCGCGCTATATCGCGCCAAGCAGGCCGTCGAAGTGGACTTCCACGTGATCAAGAGCGCCGTGAAACTGCGTCCCGTACGCCATCGCACCAACTGCAAGGTGCGAGCCCATGTCACGCTCTGCATGCTCGCGCTGCTGCTCAACCGTACGCTCGCCCAACGGCTGACCAAGACCACGCCGCAGCCCGCGCTGGAAACGCTGGCCAGCTGCGCCATGCACCGCTGGGGTTCTCCCGGGCGGGCGCCTCGAGCTCTGTGCTCGCTCACCCACGCTGACACCGAGCAGAAAGCCCTGCTGCGAGAGCTCCGCATGCTGGAGCTCATCGATGACGGCCACCTTCGGGCGCGCCTCGAACCGAGTTTGCATCTACAGTAGAGCCCAGAAACAGCACAAATCCTGCTGCTTGCTGAACGGGATGGTCAAAATGGGCGGTCACGGTCAGCCGGTCACGGTCGCGGTCACGAATGCGAATGCGAATGCGAATTTATGCACTCCGGAGCCCCCTCGGGAAGAGCCACCCAAAGTCCCGCGAACTTCCCTCTCTCGAGCAACCGGCTTGACCCGACTACCAATCAGGAGTGCGCGAGGTCTTCGGCGCTACGAACGCTTCCGGAAATCATCGAGGTTCAGCGTGGGGTCGGCCTCGATGAGCCGATAGACCTTCTGCCTCGAGACGCCGAGAGCCTTGGCGACTTCGCTCACGTTGCCATCGTACTCCTGAAGTGCAGTACGCAGCGCCTGCAACTCCTGCTCGCGGTAGGCATGGCTGAGCCTATCGAAGTGGCCTGGCGCCACGGGTGGCGGCGCGGGAAGGGTCGAGCCCGTTGGTTGGGGCAGGTGCCCAGGCTGCGGAGTCGGGTGCCCGGGTGGGGTGATCGCGTGGTTAGATGCGGACGGACCGGGTGCTCCGAACGGTGGGATCGACGGACCCGGCGGGGATTCGCGAAACCCGTCGCCCCTCAGCATATGCGTCGGAAGGTGCATCTCGAGTAGCGCCGCTTCATCCGGGAACAGCGCGGCGATGCGTCGGGTCAGCTGCACGAGCTCGCGCACGTTGAAGGGCCAGTCGTACAGGCATAGTCGTTCGACCAGTCTGGGTTGCAACAGTGGCGCGTAGCCCGGCTTCGCGTCCCGCAGCACGGCGCCGAAGATGAACGGCACTTCTTCGCGACGTTGCCGTAGAGAGGGCAGGCCGAGCTCCAAACCGTTGAGTCGCGCGAACAGGTCGCCCCTGAATTTGCCGGTGGCGACCAGCTCCGAAAGTTTTTTTTGACCAGCGGCGATCACTCGCAGATTCACCGGGATCGGCCGCGATTCTCCGAGCGGGACTACCGACGACTCCTCCAAGACCCTGAGCAGCTTGGCCTGAATCGCCGCGGGCAAATCGGAGACTTCGTCGAGGAGTAGCGTGCCCTGATCCGCCGAGCGCAGATAGCCCGGCCTAGCCTTGTCGGCGCCCGTGAAGGCACCCTTGGTGTGCCCGAAGAGTTCGGCCTCGGCCAAAGACTCCGGAAGTGCGGCGCAGTTGACCGCTATGAAATTTCCGGAGCGCCTACTGTGGGCGTGAATGAACCGCGCCAGCACTTCTTTACCCGTGCCGGTTTCGCCGTGCAGGATCAAAGGGATGTCGCTGGCAGCGACTTGCTCGGCATAGCGCAGCACGCCGCGCAGCTCGGTCCCGGCGTACAGCCCGCCAATGCACTCCACGGTTGCCGAGGTGCCACGTGGTACTGCGCAGACGACGCCGACCCATTCGCCCAAACGGATGACATCCTGCTTTCCGAGGATGGCTTGGGGACAGCGGATGCCGTTGTGGTGACAACCGTTGGTGCTGCCCAGATCGCGGATCCACGTGATGCCACCTTCCGGGATGATCTCCGCGTGGTAGCGCGACACTTCGGCGCCGGGCAGGACGCATGTGCAGTCCTCGCCTCGCCCCAGCACCATCTTGTTCCCGTGAAATGGCAGAAACCACTGGCGAGGTGCTACCCACATGATTCCGCGCTCCACGTTTTCACGCGAGCGAAGCCCGCCCTGATTGGAGCGCACGGTGGAGTCGCAGGGGTCTCTTTCGACCATCGCACCTGGAACTACACCGCGGAACGGCGCTCTGGCGCAAGCCCTACGTGATGGCCGGCCGGACATTCTCCCGGGAGGAGTAGAGCCCGACGCCCGCGGGTTTCCCATCGCGCCAAGCAGCCGTTGGCAACTGGGGGATGCCGAGGGATCACACTACCGACGGCAATTCGGCGACGGCGCGTCGCGCTAGCTTGCGCGCCCACTCTGGACTCTGTCGAACCAGCGTTGCTAGCCAGGAGTGCCACGAGCCCGGGGCTCTTGAAACGGGCTCGGACTCGTGTGTTCCGTCGGGGGGACAGAACTCTGGCACCAGGAAGCCGGTGTCGGGGGTGATGGAGATGCGCATGCGCTCGGAGCTCCGAGCTCGAAGGGCACGGGCACGGCTGACATTGGAGCTAGCACTCCGGGACGAGGCTCGCTAGCCGGCAGTAGCTGGCCACCTGGCGGGCAGCGGCCGTTGGAAGCAACCGCTGGCGCAGCGCGCCGTTGATCCGACTGCACTCTATCGAGCATGATGGCTGGAGCTCTCTGGTTCCCGGAGCTCTCCAAGAAGTGGACGAAACTGCGTTCGATGTCGTCGTTATTGGTGGTGGCCCCGCGGGCGCCAGCGCCGCCGCGCTCTTGGCTCTGGCTGGGCACAGTGTGCTCGTGATCGAGCGTGAGGCATATCCACGCTTCCACATCGGGGAGTCCTTGATTCCTGGGGTTGTGCCTTATCTCGAGGAAATCGGCGTGGCGAGGGCAGTGCAGGAGGCAGGCTTCATCCAGAAATACGCCGCCGAGTTCATCACGCCGGACCTCGCCTTTCGTCGGCGCTATGTGTTCGCCGACAGCCTGACGCCAGAGGCTGATATGGCCTATCAGGTCGAGCGTGCTCGTTTCGACCAGATCCTACTCGACAACGCCCAACGCGCTGGCGCGACGGTCCGGGTAGGTCACACGGTGACGGATGTGACCGAGTCACCGGAGCGCGTTTCCTTGACCGTGCGCACCGGTGAGGGGGAAAGCTCGCGCACTCAGGCGCGTTTCCTCATCGACGCCAGCGGGCAGAGATCGCTGCTCGCGGGTCGCCTGGGTTTGCGACGCATGGACCCGAGTCTCAAGAACGTCGCAGTGTATGCGCACTATCGCCGCGCGTGGCGCTCGGGGGGCTCTGGGGCTGGGGACATCACCATCGTGCTTGACCCGGAGGGTTGGTGGTGGGTGATCCCATTGCGTGATGACGTGACCAGTCTCGGGTTCGTGGCTCCCAAGGCCGCGTTTCGGGGAAAGCCCGACGCGAACTGGTTCCAAAGCCGAATCGAAGCCACGGCGGTGCTCTCCGAGCGCTTCCGAACGGCGGAGCGGTGCGGCCCGGTGCGTAGCGTGTCGGACTACGCTTACCAGAGCAGTCGACTCATTGGCGAGCGCTGGCTGCTCGTGGGAGATGCGGCGGCTTTTCTGGATCCGGTGTTTTCTACCGGCGTGTTTCTCGCTGTCGCGAGCGGAGTGCACGCGGCGAAAGCCGTGTGCGACGCTGCCCGAGATGCCGCCCGTTCTACCAGCGCTTTTTCGGAGTACGCGAGCTGGCACAGTGAGCGGCTTCGCCTGTACGGTAGGTTGGTGCGTGGGTTTTATGCCCCGGAGTTCGTGGACTTGTTCATGCATCCGCCCGAGGGCGGCCAGTTCAGGCAAGCGGTGACTTCCGCCTTGGCGGGCTACGCGGAGCACCCCGATGTCAGCTGGCGCGTCGACTCGTTCCTCAGCGCCGCACGCGCCAACCGGGATTTCGGGCTATCCCCTCGGCTGCCGGGTCGCCGTGAGGCTGCCGCTCGCCTGGCGGAATCTACTGACCGGTAGACCGGTTTGTCAGTGACGTGCGGGCCGTTTCGGTGCTACTCAAGCGTCGTGTTCAGCGGGCCAGGCTATCCCTTCACCGGCTTGGGTATCGTCAACTGTCTAGGGTCCACGTATGAGTTGGCCCTGAAGCGTCTCCGGCAAGGCGACTCCGGGCTGGCGCGCCGCCAGCTGTTTTCGGATTTTGCCAAAACTCCCTACGATGGAGTGGTGGGCGCCGTGGACGTCGAATCGTCGGGCGGACTGAGTCCCGCTGAGCGACCGCGGCAGGCCTTGCTCGCGAAGCTCGCCGCGCGCCAGGTCGCGCCCGCGGTCGAACGCGCCTGCCGGCGTTGGGGCGGTGATCGCGTGGCGTTGGTCATGGGGACGTCCACCGGAGGTATTGCTGCGAGTGAGAAGGCGTACGGCGCCTATCGGCAAGCTCGGGCCATTCCCCAGGATTACTCCTTCGAAAAGCAGCACGCTTTCGACGGTGTGGCTCAGTTGATCATGCTGGACCTGGGCATAGGAGGACCCGTCTACGTGGTATCGACGGCCTGCTCCTCCAGCGCCAAGGCCCTGGCGGCAGGTGGTCGCCTCATCGCCGCGGGAGTGTGTGATGCGGTGTTGGTGGGCGGGGTGGACTCTCTCTGTCTCACCACACTGCTCGGTTTCGAGAGTCTGGGATTGGTGGATGTCGCCGGGTGCCGCCCGTTCGCCGAAGACAGGACAGGGATCACGATAGGTGAAGGGGCAGCTTTCCTGTTGATCGAGCGAGAGGGCAGGCCCGGCGCCATGCTGCTCAGCGTTGGTGAGAGCAGCGATGCTCATCACATGGCACATCCCCACCCCGAGGGGCGTGGAGCCGAGCAGGCGATGCGTCAGGCCCTGGAACTCGCCAATGTAAGTCCGTCGGATGTGGGCTACGTCAACGCTCACGGGACCGGGACTCAGCTGAATGACGCGATCGAGGCAGCTGCCATCGCTCGAGTCTTTCCGGCGCAATCGTTGGTTTCGTCCACCAAAGCATTTACGGGACACCTGCTCGGCGCGTGTGGTGCCACCGAGGTGGCTTTTTGCGTCGAAGCTCTGACTGGAAAAGTCGCCTGGGGTAACGGAGCCGCGCGGACGGACGCGGGGCTCGGCATCGAGATCGTGCCGGCGACTGCAACGTGCAGCACTAAGTATGTTGTCTCCAATTCACTTGCTTTTGGCGGGAGCAATGCCAGTGTGCTGTTGGCCTCCTCCGAGGGGACAAAGCCGAGAGACCAGCCCGGATCGTCCTCGCCGCCGCAGGGCCTGAGCGCCCAGCTCCAGCAGGCAACTGCCTGGACGCGGTCTTCGGAGTCCGGGCGGGACGCTCCTTCGAGGCAACCGGATGGGGCGCGCCTTTTGTCCGCACGGACTCGTGGTCGAGCGAGTCTGTTGACGCTGATGTTTGCGGAGCTGCTGGGACGCCTCGTCGATGGCGGCTTCGATGCGCGGAAGTCCCCGGTGGTCTTTGGTTCGGCGTACGGAGAAATGGAGACTACGATGAAGCTCTTGGAGCTCGAGGCCGAGACAGGTCAGAGTTCACCGCTGCGCTTTCAGATGAGCGTGCACAACACCGCTGCCGGGTTACTGTCCATCGCTACCGAAAATCGTGGCTTCAGTACGTCGGTGGCCGCGGGTACTCGCACGTTTGCCATGGCGTTGCTGGAAGGGATCGTCTACCTGCACCACACGGGCGAGTCCGAGATCGCTGTGCTAGTCGCCGACGAGCCTTCGGTGTCCCCGCTGTCGAGTCAACGGCATGGCCCTGTGGCTGCGGGCTTCCACCTGCGTGCTCGAGGGGCGGCTTCCGCGCCGCACGGGTGGACCGTCAGCGCGCCGCGTCGCACGAGTGCCTTTCCGGAAACAGCCCGCGCGGAACTACCAAGCGAAGCTTCCGTGTCGGAGAACCCCGTTTCCGACTCGCTCCAGTTGGTCGAAGCTTTTCGCGCCCGGCGAGCCGGGACGCTAGTCTTGGGGGGCGGGCGAGCAGCGAGTGGTTCTTCCCAGGGCGTCTGGGCCATTGATCTCCAGCCCAGCGTTTGTCCGTGACTTTCCCACCGATTCAAGAGCTGCTACCGCATATGCCACCGATGCTCCTTCTGGACGCGGTACACGAATTCGATGCTGGACGCATTGTTTGTCTCGCGAACTTGCGTGAGGACTGTGTCTTCGCCAGGCAGGGCGCAGTGCCGTCTGCAGTGGCGCTGGAGCTGATGGCCCAGGCCGCCGCTGCGTGCGCCGCACTCGAGCAGGGAAGGGCGGGCGGCAGGCGACCGGGGGTGCTGCTTGCGGCGCGGGAGTTTCGCCTTTGCGAGCCGTCGTTGGGCCCGGGCGTTGAGCTCCACGTGGTCGCGAGCCGTGCCGCGCGGTTGGGCGGCACGGCCAGTTTCGAGTGCAGCGTACTGTGTCGAGAAAAGCTCATCGCGAGCGCGCGCCTTACCGTTCACGAACTGGCTGAGGCCAAGGGGGGGGCATGAAGCCCACCGCCTTGGTAACCGGTGGCGCTCGAGGTATTGGCGCTTCGGTTGCGCGCGCTCTCGCGGCAGCCGGCTACCCCGTCATCATCAACTATCGTGAGAACCACGATGCGGCGGAGCTCACGCGCCGGGCCATCGAGGCAGCTGGCGGTCGAGTCGAGCTCTGGGCATGTGATGTGACCGACCATCACTCCGTTCGGGAGCAGCTGGAGCGTCTGATCGCGGACCGTTCGCTCTTCGTAGGGATCGTCGTCAACAATGCGGGCATCGTCAAAGATGCGCTTTTCCCATCGCTGGAATACGCCGACTGGACCAGTGTGATAAGGACCACGCTCGACGGATTCTACAACGTGACGCGTCCCTTGATCATGCCCATGGCACGTCGCCGCTGGGGCCGTGTGATCAACATTGCCTCCGTCTCGGGCGTCAAGGGTAATCGCGGCCAAACTAATTATTCGGCAGCCAAGGCGGGTCTGGTGGGCGCGACTCGCTCGTTGGCGCTGGAGTTCGCGAGGCGGGGGGTGACCGTGAACGCGGTGGCTCCCGGGTTGATCGATACTGACATGATCCAAGGGCTGCCCGTCGATCAGTTGATGGCAACGGTCCCGATGCGCAGGTTGGGGCAGCCGGAAGAGGTAGCTCAGCTGGTTTGCTTCCTTGTGAGCGACGCCGCAGCATACATCACCGGTCAGGTGATTGGAATCGATGGCGGTTTGTCGTGCCAATGAGGCGGGGCTACTGCCGAGCGACGCGACAGGCGAGCAGCGTGTGGCTCAACCCCAGGCCGTCGGTGACGCCTTCGATGCTCAGTCCCGCGGCACTCACGCAATCACGAATGGTGGAAAAATCGTAGATCCGGCTGACGCCGTTCGCGATGCTGGTGAAGTACAGTGACAACTGTTGGAGGTTGTAGGTGGCCCCTTCGTGCTTCTGTCGATCCCAGAACGTTTCGAGAATCAACAAACGGCCCCCTCGTTTCAACGCGCGGGCGGCGCGCCTGAGCAGTTGAACGATATCGCTTTCGGCGAAGCACGACAAAAGCTGACTCATCCACACGACGTCCTGATTCGGAGGGAAGTCGCGTGCATGGTCGAGCAAATCGCAAACGGTACCGCAAACACGGTCTGAGACGCCTGCTTGCTGCGCGCGCAAGAGCGCCTGGCGGATCTGCGGGGCGTCATCGACGATGGTGACCTGAATGCTCGGCTGGCGCTTTGCGCAAAGCACTGCCCACTTGCCTGTGTTTCCGCCGACGTCCAGCAGTTTAGCCACGGGGCTTCGAAACACCAACGGTAGTGCGTCGGGGAAGGCGCTGCTCGAGTAGTAATGATCGAACTCGAACCAGCTGGTGCGCCCGGGTTCCTGCAATGAAGCAATGCCTTCGTAGATGGTGCACCAGTCTCCCAGGTATTTCAGCCCCGCGGGGCGTCCCTCGCGGAGCGAAGGGATCAGCTCTTGCGCCCCCTGGTAGCAGATGTCGCGCACGAAGTTCAGGTTGACGCGTGTCATCTCGTCGTGGAGCACGAAGTAGCCTACCTTCGAAAGCTGATAGCGGCCCTCGGTCGAGGTCAAGAGCTCGGCTCCCATACCTGCCTCGAGCAGTACGGTCAGCGCGTAGCGGGAGAGGTCCAGCTTCTCGGATAGCTGCGCCGCGCTGGCGCCGCGCTCGCCGCTCTGCATTAGAGCGCTCAGGACTCCCAGATCGCGCAGGGCCAGCGTTGCGTGGAACGCCAGGGGCCCAAAGGCCAGGCGTTGCGCTGCGAAACGCGCGTCTGCGGCGCTGAGGGCTCCGTGGCGGGACTGTCGTCGGGCCTCGCGGCTGGCGGTTGGCGGGTCTGGGGTGCCGGGGTCCGGCGCTTGTTGGGCTGAGGGCTTCATGGCTTCGCGAGAGTATCGATCTCGATGAGGTAGCCGTACCAGTCGTTGTTCAGACGAACTCGATGAGGCGGAACTCCGGGGCGGAAACCTGGTTCGTAGTCGATGGATATTCTCTTTTCTTGTTGAGGGATTCGCGTGGAGTGGGCGTCGGTCGGCTGCTGCACGACTCTCGCGACGAGCGCCCCCTGACGGTAGGTATCGTAGAATACCTCGCCATCCAGGCGCTGCACGCGCTGGCCATTATTCGGAGCGCCTTCGCCAAAGCCGCGAAAGAAGACTCGGTGAATGTCGCTCAATATGTGGCTCGGAGAAAACGGCAACCTCTGTGGAATGAAGTACTCCGTTCGCACAGTGTGTCCAGTTTGCTCGATCAACAGGGCGCGGGTCCCATAGGGAGTCAAGAACAAGACGCGGAGAGTGTTTCCGGACTTCTCCAGAACGGCTTCGAATTTGAATGAGTCGCCCTGATACCGAGCCGAAAGCCTTTGCCGCCACACGAAGTTACCGCGTATCTGTCGTGGATCGAGGACGGTGTCGGGGGGAGGGGAGGCGGCACTTCGTGGCTGCTCGGGGTGGACGTTGGGTGCCGCCGCGCACGCACACAAGGCTAGCCCGAGAAGCAGGCTGGCGGCGCGGGTACCAGCGCGAGCCACCGGAGCCAACCTTTCGACTAGCATGGGACTGAACGTGTGTCGTGAAATAGCCATCCGAGCGGAGTCAGGGCAAGCGCGGTGAACATGCCTACCGCGATGGTTTGGCCGATAGCCGCGAGTACGGGTACCTGGGAAAAGCCCAACAGACCGAAACTGAGGCAGGTAGTGCTAGCCGCCAGGAGCGTGCTCAAGAGTGTCGCCCCGGTCGCGCGCGTTCTGGGGGCATTATGTTCGAGAGTCTCGCTGAGGAACACCCCGTAGTCCATGGCCATGCTCAGCACGACCAGCGCAGCGAATAGATGGAACAGATTGAGCTCTGTGCCGAGCAAAGCCAGCGTG
Source organism: uncultured delta proteobacterium (assembly GCA_963809955.1). Classification (GTDB taxonomy): domain Bacteria; phylum Myxococcota_A; class Polyangia; order Polyangiales; family Polyangiaceae; genus JAICQQ01. The sequence continues at coordinate 272,695 of CAWELQ010000016.1, read as the reverse complement.
CCCAGAGCCGTCGCGGGCGCTACCAGTGCTGGAAGCAGCGTGGCGGCCACGACGCGCGGGCGGCGGAAGCGTAGCCAGACGAGCAAGCACATCAAGAGCGCACCTGAAACCATCAGCAGGCGCACTCTGTCACGCAGCTGAGAGTAAGCGGCGTCGAGTAGCATGCGCTGATCGATGAAATAGATGCCGGCGCTGCCGTTGAAATGCTCGAGGAGCTTCTGGGCATTCTGGATGCCTTCGGGGTATGAGAGAATGACAGTGCGCTCCGATGTCTTGACGACGAAGCGTTCGGTGAGCGACTGAAGGGCGGAGCCCATCAGATCTCGCAGCCGGAGCGGTTCGAAGCTGGGCGACTGCAAAGCCTCGAAAAAGGGAGCAAACAACGCCGTATCGAACCCCTGGGCCTGGAGTGCTCGGGTGACGCGTCCTGCGAACGCCTGACCGCGGGTCTCTTCGAAGCTGGCGCGCTGGGCCTCCGGGGCCCAGATCATCGGGTGGATCGATTGAAAGCCCCGGATCCAACCGGCACGCCGTGCGTGCTCGAGTCTCGCGTAGGCCGTATCGTTGCGCGTCAGGGCCTGTGTGTCGTTCGCCCCCACCGCGACCACGAGCTCGTTGGATCCGGGGGCACCAATTCGGGCGCGCACTCGCGCATCCTCGAGCCTGAGGGCAGGGTTCAAGGGCGCCAGTCCCTCCAGACTCGAGGACCAGGTGGCGCGAGCTAGTCCAAACACTCCGATGAGCAGCGGCAACACCCCAATGAGGATCAGTGTTCGCGGATTTTGCTCCAGGCGGGTCAGCCCTTTGAGGAGCGAATCAGCCATCGCCTGCCGTACTTCGCTTCGCCCTGGGTTTTCGAAGAGTGGCAACACCCACAAGGTGCAGGCTAGACCGGCAAGCAGGCCAGTGCCCGAAAAGACCGCTACCTGTTGTAGCACCTCGAACTCCGTCCAGCCTAACGCGCCGATGCCCACGATGGTGGTGACCGCCCCGAGCACCAACCCTCCACGCACGCCTGGGGGGACGTCTGCCGCGTGTTGGCCGAGTCCGCGGTGGTTGATCAGATGCACAGGGTAGTCGACACACACACCGAGCAGGGACGCTCCAAACGCCAGGGTCAAGGCGTGCACGTTGCCGAACACCAAGAGACAGCCTGCCATGGCTCCGACGAAACCGGCAAGCAGCGGCAGACTGACGAGGAATAGTGCCCACAGGGAGCGAAACGTGATGGCGAACAACAGCACGATGCCGGCGGCGGAAATCAGGGCAACGCGCGAGATGTCGGCTTTGATACGTTGCTCGCTGTCCACTGAAAACACATTGAAGCCGCTGCGTTCCAGGACGAGCTCCGGGCTCTTGTTGCGGCGCTCGAAATGTTCGCCGATTCGGGTCAACAGTGCGCCTTGCGCATCGCCATCGAAGGCGGAATCGGCGAGGCCGACGAACAAGAGCGCGTGGCCATCACTGGCGACGAAGTGGCCCTTGTGTACGCTCAGCTCGGCAGGCCGCGCTGCCTCGAGCCGTTGTAGCTGACGTTCGAATAGCATCAGTGGATCCCGCGGTGCCAGCTTGCGCCAGGCCGCACTGGCAGGCGTGCTGAGCGCTCGCTTGAGATCCGCAAGGCTGTGCTCGATTCCCGGCGCGCTCAGCCGTTCGGAGAGCTTCAGTGGGGTGTCCGCGATGAAGTTGAAGCGTCTCGGAAAGTACAACTCGAACATGGAATGCTCGATGGATTCCTCCGGCCCGGATCGCACCCAGACAACCCCCGGATCGCTGCGAAGTGCCTTCGCAAGGGCGCTCGCCATGCGAAGGGTCTCGGGTTCGAGACGAGCTCGAGCCGCAGGCCCGAGCCCTTGCCTGGGCCCCACGCTGAGCACCATGCTGTGCGACGCGCTGGAATGGATGACCTCGCGAGCCAGCATCGAGATTTCGCGGGAGGCGGGAGGCAGTAAGTGCGCTATCGAACTTTCCAGTCGGAAGGAACATGCGCAATAGGCGGCTGCCACCAGCAGGACGAAGGCGGTAAGCAGTGCAGGGACGTGACTTGCGACGCTCTTGCTCACGAGCCAGGAACCGTGAAGAAGCGGGCCTGCTCCTCGCGCGAGAACCTGCGCTTCGGATTGGTATCGAAGAAGTTGGTCGTGGAAGAGTCGGAAGTGGCCTCGACCACCTCCAGGCGAGTCACTCGAAGTTGGTGGCCTTGGAATGACAGTCGCTTCACCATGCTCTGCAGCTCGGCATGCTTTGGCACCAGGTCGAGTTTCCAAGCATCGAGCGAATCGCCCGCGAATTTCGTCTGGTAGCTCGACTCGAGCTCGCCGCGCTCACCCCGCAGGAGCGAAAGGAAGCTCGTGGCGAGCGCCGCCACTGCCGAGTTCTTCTCGAGGTCTATGCTGCGCGTGTGCGTGCCATCCCACAGAATCAGCTTGCCGCCTTTCAGCAGCATCGCGGAGCGAAACGGCGAATCGATATGCCGTGCGAACAGATCGGGACGCGCGAAGTAGAGGCGTCCACGATTCTCGATGGGCTCCTTGAGCAGGGCGATGCGCTTGAGCTCGACGAAGTTGGAGGAAAAACCGGGGCTCTTCGAGAACTTGGTGAACAAGTCGCGCTCAGGCGAGCTGGCCGCGCGCCCGAGGCGCGCAAGCCCGGTCAGACTTGCGCCGAGCGCACCCAAGAGTACGTTCAGATCGCGACGGCGCATGGATTCAAGTTTCTGCTCCGTGGGAGCTCCGCTCCGCGCTGGTGAATTGCTCGGCGTCCGGGAAGTCGGGAACACCAAGCGGGAGGGCTTGCTTGCGGAAGAGGTCGAGCCACAGGCCGATGTCCAGATCCATGCGCCGATCGGCGCGGTTTTCCGGAATGACTTCGCGCACCGAAGCGTGCAACAGTCTGGCCCGGTGCCGGGTCTGTGCGGGAGTGCGCAGATCGACGGCCTGGCAGATGGCGAGACCGTGAATGGCCAGTGTCGTTTCGCTCAGCTCCAGGATGCGTAAACAGTCTCGAGCTGCGATGGTTCCCATGCTGACCTTGTCTTGATTGTGATTCTCCGTGCTCCGGCTGAACACGCTGGCCGGCATGGTGAGCTTGAGCGCCTCTGCGCACAAGGCCGAGCTGGTGATCTGCATGGCTTTGAAGCCGTGGTGGCTCGGTCCGGAGCCGGGGTGTACCAGGTTGTCCGGGAGACCACCATTGGTTGCCTCGCCGCACAGAAGTGCGAGCTGGCGATCGAGCAGATCCGCAACGTTTGCCACGCAGCACTTGAGAGTGTCCATGACCTGGCAAACGTGTCCCCCGTAGAAGTTGCCTCCGTGCAAGACGTCGCCTGTTTCGAGATCGAAGAGCGGGTTATCGTTGGCGCTGTTGAGCTCGATTTCGAGCGTGGCTTTGCTGGGGACGAGGGCGTCCAGGAGTACGCCGATGACATGCGGCGCGCAGCGCAGCGAGTAGCGATCCTGCAGCCTCGATGCCGCAGGGGGGCGGCCGTGTCCGTACTCCAGGTCCTCCCGGATCCAGCGGGCACAGGCTCGTTGCCCTGGGTGCGCCTTCAGTGCAAACAACCGATCGTCGAAGTGTCCGGGCTGCCCTCGCATGACGTCGCTGGCCGAGGCCGTGAGGGCGGCTGCGGCGCGGGCGAGTCTGAGCGCCCTCTGGTAGGCCAGGCAGGCCAGACCCGTCATCACGCTGGTCCCATTCATCAGCGCCAGGCTTTCCTTGGGCTGGAGCCGAAAGGGGCCGAGACGCTCGAGGACTAGACGTGCGGACACCACCTCGCCGCTGGGCGACACTACCTCACGTTCTCCGATCAGTGCCGCCGCTACGTACGATAGCGGGGTCAAGTCGCCGCTGGCGCCCACGGAACCTTCGCACGGGATGCGCGGTAGCAGCCGTTGATTGAGTAGTTCGCACAAGCGCTCCAACAGAGCGGGGCGCACGGCCGACGCGCCACTGACCAGTGAAGCCAGCCTTGCCAGGATAATCGCGGCGGACTGTTCGCTGTCGAAATGGGTTCCCGTGCCGCAGCCATGGAAGCGCAGCAGGTTGTCCGGCAATTGCAGATGCTCGCCGGACGGCACGCTGGTTTCGCAGGAATTGCCGAACCCCGTGTTGACGCCGTACACACGTCGACCGCGGGTCAACAGCTCGCCGAGCAGTTGAGCGCCGCGCTCCAGCCGAGCGCGCACCGCCGGCTCCGAGCTCAAGGCGACTCGGGCGCGGCCACGGGCGACGCGTTCGACGTCCGCCACGCCGAGAGGCTGCTTGCCGAGTGCCACCAGCTCGGGCCCCTCGGGGTGTTGGGCTATCGTGTTCATCGCGTCGGCAGAGCGAACCCTTTACCAACCCAGCCTGTCCGGTCAAGGGGCCACGAAGCTTAGCTGACCGTGGGTAGCCAGCTCCCCCGCTTCCCAGAGCTCGAAGTCCACGAGGGGCTCGTCCTGGTGGCGGTGAGCGTTGAGCGCCAGGCGGGCGCCAGGCCTGATCGGGCGCCGGTACTTGACGAGCGGAACGGCTTTCAGGGTGTGTAGGTCTCCCCAGGCCCTGGCGATGTTGGGCAGAACCACCTCGGTCAGTTGGGCCGCTCCCGCCAGGATGGGATTGGTTGGGAAATGACCTCGGAAGAAGATCCAATCTTGGGGAATACTGATCTGGCACGAGACGCTTCGGCGCTGCTCGGGCTCGCCCGGGGTCGCGCCGAACAGGTCTTGGAGCAGTCGGCGCTGGAGCTTGCCGAACGCATCGCGCGGCAGCTCGGGAACCGTCCGGTAGCGGCGCGGCAAGACCACCGCATCGAAATGCCGCCCCAGTTCTCGCTTGAGGCTCTGGGCGGTCCAGCGAGGGTCGTGCGTGGCGACGACCAACCACAACTCGGTTCCTCTCAGGTGGGAGGAGGATTCGACCAACACCACGGCATCCTCAACCCCCGCGAGGTTTCGCGCGCGCGCCTCCAGCTCCTGCACTGCGATACGCTTGCCTCCGAGCTTCAAGACCCCGTCGCTGCGCCCCTGGTGTTCGAAACCACCAGGTACGAGGGTGATCTTGTCTTGCATCTTCTGCCAGCCGCTCCCGGGCGGTAGGAACGGCGAGCTCAGGAGCAACTGGCCCGAAGCATCCGCTGAAACTTGGACGCCAGGCAGTGGGGTATAGGGGAGGGGCTTCGCATACCGCCAGGCGATGCCCCCGCTCTCGGTGGAACCGAGAATGTCGACGACTGCCGAGCCCGAGAGATCGCAAAAGGCCTTGGCTAGGTCGAGGTCGAGCATGGCACCCGAAGAAAAGACGCGGCGAAGCGAGTGGCCGGGGGCCTTGCTCGCGGCGACCAGTGCGCGAATGTGGGTGGGAACGGTGATCAGATCCGTGACACGATGGTGCGCGACCGCGTGCCTCACGTGGGCTGGCTGAAACAGAGCAGGACAGAGGAAGCGAGCTCCCGAGAAGAGGGGCACCAGCAAGGTGAACAAAAGCCCGTACAGATGGTGCGCGGGAACCGTCGCCGCCACGATACACCGTGAGTCGAATTCGAAGAGCTCTGCAAGGACCCGAGCCTCACCAAACAGCTGCGCCGCGGTCTTGTCGCAGCGCTGATGCTCTCCGGTAGTGCCTGAAGTGAAGACGGTCAGCACCCGTTGGTCGGCGCCCACGCTGATCTTGGGCACGGGGGCTGTAGCCGTTGCCTGCAGCGGAACCCCAATCGTTCCGCTGTGCACTCGAGGCAGGTGCTCGAGGTCGGTGATCAACCAGGATGCCTGACTGTCCGCCATGACCTGCGCAATGCTTCCAGGCTTGTGGTTGGGTGGAAAGACGGCGATTCGCCCGCTACGCCAGATCGCCAGGCAAGCCGCCAGCATCCAATACCTATTCTGCACGACCACCGCTACGTTGCCGGTGTGGGAGCCTTGCTGCTCGTCGAGTCGCTTGCACAGGGCTTCTACGGCTGCACACAAGTGGCCTAGCTCGAGCCAGCCCGTGCCGGACTCGTCCGGACAGATCGGGTCGTCGGCCGCGCGCCCCGAGAACACCTCGAACACTCGTGTCACCGCCGGTCGGCTTCCAGCGCCGCCCCGATGTGTGCCGTCAGGCTGCGCAACGACTGAAAGGTTTCACGTACGCTGGGGTCGTCCGCCTTGATCTGGACCCCATATTTCTTGTGGACAGCCATGGCCAGTTCCAGGGCGTCGACACTATCGAGGCCCAGCCCTCCGTTGAACAGAGGCATCGTCGGATCGATGTCTTTTGGTTGCACATCCCTGAGGGCCAGTGCATCGACGATCAATGTTGCTACTTCGAGTTCGAGTTCGTTCATTGGGCTCTTCGGATCTCGCATAAGCCGCGGCGGAGGTCCACGAGTGCTTGTAGCACTCCTTGCGCTCCGTTCGTCGTAGCCTCGCTTCAGCCCGCGATCCAGGCCGTTTGGCGGAGGGGCCGAGGAGGCCGACCTGTGATACAGTCAACCGCGCGGCTGTGCCGCTGTCTTCTCGAGACTTCTCATGGTCCCTCAAGCAATGGAGCGCATCTGCATCGGGTCATTGTGCCTCGTCCTGGGGGCGTGCTCCGCCGAGTCCGGAGCGGCAAGGCCCACCCAGGGCGGGTCGCCATCAGGGACTCCGACGGGTGGTTCTCCGACTTCGCCAGGCGCGGATATGGGCATTGTCAGCGGGACTTCGGGTATCGACCCGGGAAGCAATGGCGGCTCGAGCGACGACGATTGCGACAGTATTCTGGAGGTCGTCTACAGAGACTTCGACGCGAGCCATCCGGACATGGAGCGGGACAACCCAGGCGACGTGGTTCGCCACAACCTGGTCGAGCTTCAGTTGGGCGTGGACAAGAAGCCCGTATTCATGAGCAGCGTCGGGTGCCCACGTGTCGCGGATCGCCCCAGCACCCCTGGCGAGTGCGACAACTGGACCGTGACCGCCCCGATGATCGAGAGTGCTGCGAGCTTCGACCAGTGGTATCGGACTACGGATGGCGTGAATCTGGAGTTCGAGAGGACGCTCGAGCTCAGCCCGGAAGGGGGCGGGGAGTACGTCTTCGACAGCGACAGTTTCTTCCCGCTCGGACCCGACGAAGGGTACGGCGTGGCACCCACGCCGGATCATCACCTTCAGAAGAACTTCCTATTCACGACCGAAATCCACCTGCGCTTTCGCTATGTCGCAGGGCAGGTGTTCAGTTTTCGCGGTGACGACGACTTGTGGATCTTCGTGAACAATGTGCTCGCCATGGATCTTGGCAGCATGCACGCGGCAGAATCAGGCACGATTGATTTCGACTTGCAAGCAGCCGATCTGCATATCGTGCCGGGACAAAGCTACGACATGGATATCTTTCATGCGGAAAGGCACACGCTCGAGTCGAACTTCCGCTTCCAAACCAACATCTCGTGCTTCGAGCCGGTCGTGATCAAATAGCGTCGCATGCCTCTCCCCAGGGCCGCTGCGAAGCCCGCATCGGCTTCGAGTCGCTTCGTTGTATACCACCCAGCGGCCCCGGGACTTGCTGCTATGGCGATGAGAGCCAGTTCGAGAGAGCGGCAGGCGGCACACGACTCGAGACCTGCTCGGGACGTACCGCACTGCCGACCTGCTGGATGACGAAATTCGGGTTCTGGTCGTGGCCCAGGTGCTCAAGGAGTGCCGCTGCCGACCTCGCCTCTCCGCGCCCGCCTGGCCTCGTGCAAGACGAAGGGCAGCACGTGATTGATGCGCACGTAGTACGAGAAGTCCTCACAGAAATCCCCCGTCCACGACATGACGCCCACGATCCGGTCCTTCCCCGCTAGGTGCATGATCGCAGGTCCACCGGAGTCTCCGAAACAAGCGTTGGAATTGGGGGCCATTCCATCCAGCTGCATCAGCTGGTGGCGGATACGCGGATTCGTCAGGCCAGGATGTGGATTGGGCGGAAGCGGCCAACGGCGAGGGGAACCTTCGAATACCGTGGTGCCGCTGCGCTTCGTATAGGCGCCCGGACCCCCCGCATTCGTCTCGTCCGACTCCTCGGCCCCGAACCCTACGATCTCCACCTCGTCGCCTTTGTAGCGTCGACTCAGCTGGCGGAACGCGATGGGCATTGGATCGAACGGGAAATCACGGTCGACGTGGATCACGCCCACGTCCGAATCCAGGTCGTCGACGTTGAAACGAGGGTGTTGGACCATCTCGACGCTGAAACGGAAATTCTCCGGCGGCGTGTAGGGATCGAAGAGTTGATAGAAATCGTAGAAGTAATCGTTGCCCCAGTACACCTGCGCGAACACGCCTTGTTCGAGACAATGCGCGGCGGTCAAAACGGCGCGCGGTGCAAACAGTGTCCCGGAGCAAACCGAGACGCCGCCGTCGGCGCGGTACACCTCCACCAGTAGAACCTCGTTGCGGTCGGCCTCGACGCTGCCGCGTACGATTTCTTCCGAAGCCGAACCGAGTTCCTGGTCTGAGGGATCCGGCGCGCCGCCGCATCCAACGCTCGTGAGGAGTAGCAGGCCGATGATCGACTTCCGGTGCATCATGGAGGTTCCTTTCGTGGTGAGCGGCGAATCGCCGTTGGGAGCAAATTCGTCCAAGATGGATCTTACTTTACACACGCTAGTCGGCAGAGTCATCAGCGAACTCTACATGTGTTAGAGATTTCTCATTCTGCTTCTCGTTAACAACCTCTTTACGCAAGCACACTGTCGCATTTCAGCGGCGACGTCCGTAATGCAGATGCTCTCTCACCTGTTCGCACTACGTGGGCGCATCGGCGGAAACTAAACAACCGGGCGGATTCCGGGTCAGGATTTTCATGGCTCCGTTTCGATGAGCGCGCAGAAAATCCTTCAAATTACGCTTCCTCTGCTCGAGTCATTGCCTGTTGCCATTCTTTCGCGACGCGAAGTCGCCTCACTCATCTGGCTGATCCGTCCACTGTTGCAGCGTGGTGAAAACGCGTTGCACGAGTTGTGCAAAGTCGACTTCCGGTGGTGCCTGTATAACAAGCGTGAGTGTGGGTGCCCGTGTGCCGGCAGCGCAGTGACCGACGCAGGTTTGCGCTGCGCCGCGCCGTTGTGTTCCGGGCTGCGCGTCGCGATGCCGCGGGTGAGCCGACGATGGGCAGCCAGGGTCCAGCTTTCTCGGCGTCTCCCGTCGGGCTCTCGTCTTTTGTCTCGTCTCTGACCTCGCCGAGCGAGCTAGCGCGCCGCATCAGAGCCCGTGCTCAGTGGGGACGGAACGCATCGAGGCCAAAGTGCCGGCGCACCTTCGAGCGATTGGAATTGAGCGGAGAGCGCCAAGGCAACCTTCAGTTGGCACGTGCTATCATGAGCCGGATGCCCGGTCCTGCGCGACTTTGCGCTGTCTTGGTCGCGCCCGTGCTGGCATTCGCAGGAGGTTGTTCGCTGCGGGCAGTCGCGGTGGCGGAGCAACTCGGCGAAATGAGTCCGCACTGGGTTCGTGCTCACCACGAGACTTATCAACGCATTCTGGAGCGCGCCTTCGCCGCCGATGCCTATGTGTGTGCGCCAACCCCCCGCGAAGTTTTTTGGGGCGAGATCGAATTCGGGTCCCGATGGATTAGCGGGACGATGCCACACTACAATTTCTATCATGGTCCGATGCGATACCGGGTCGTTCGGAGTCGCTCGGGCTGGCTCGTCAGTGTGCGGATCGTGGTCGACCCACCCGAAATAGGGGGGGTCATGGAGTTACCCGATTGCCGGTTGGCCCCGCAGCTGGAAGGTCCGGTCCAGTGCGCGGGACGAGCTTTCACCAGCTCCGGTTCGCTCGAGACCTGTCCTGATGTCGGCACGTTCACCGCGCAGGTCACCCCCAATAACGTGGGTGTGTTGTTGGCTGACTGGTCGCGAGAAGTGGAACGCTACTACAATCGCGACGCCCGCGCGGAAGGGTTGCCGGTGCGCTATGACTTCGAGTTCTCGATGGTCGAAGCGGCAAACGGGGAATTGGTGTCGCTCGAGCTGCCTCTCGACACCAGCTGCGGTCGAACACCCTATTTTTGGTCCGTGCGAAGCGGGTGGACGCTTCCCATCTTGGCGCACGAAATGGGCCACACCCTGGGTCTGCTCGACGAGTACGAGATGCTGTCGGGCATCATCGGTTTCTATCCGAAGACAGCCTTCGAGGGCGCCGAGCGAAGCCGCATGGGGCTCAGCATGCGTGAACGGAGCATGGTCTTACCCATTCACCATTACCTGGTGCTTCGCCGCTACTTCTGTCCGGAGCCGGTGGATGACAATCCGTACGGAGTGCCTTTCTGAGCCGGGACCGGGGGTGCATTGCCCGGCTGGGCGTTCCGTTCTGGGTGAATCGTTACAGCGCTGGGTCAGATTCTGCGCGCTCGATTGAGAGAGCGGCCGCGCGTCTCCCACCCATCCGATGTCATGTCGAACCCGAGCATCCAATCGCACTGTCTGTTCTTGATTCTGGTGAGCGCCGGCCTCGCCGCGTGCTCCGGAGGTGGCGAGAGCAGCTCCGCCAGTGCTTCGGGGGGCGACGGAAGCGCGGATGGGATCAGCGCAGACCAGAGCACTTCCTCTTCCGATGGTACTGGCGGTGGGGGTAGCGGAAGCGGTGTGAGCGGTAGTGGGGGAAGCAGTGCGGCCGACGGCAGCACGAGCGGCAGCAGCGACGCAGACTTGACCGGGGTGACGACGTCGGGGCCCGATCCTCTGGCGCTGTGTGGAGGGACCTGCCAGTGCAACAACGGCATTGATGATGACGGTGACGGCAAGGTAGACGGGTTCGACGAAGAGTGTACCGGCAGCGCCGACGACGATGAAGGCACGTTCGCCACGGGGATACCAGGTGACAACAAGGACCCCAAGTGGCAGGACTGCTTCTTCGACGGTAACTCGGGAGCAGGTGACGATGGGTGCCGCTATCACACTGATTGCCTCACCGGTGATCTGCCCGAGGATGATCCGGCGTGCAGCGTGACCCAATCCTGTATCGATTTCTGCGCACCACGAACGCCCAACGGCTGCGACTGCTTCGGCTGCTGCACCTTCGAGACGCCGAGTGGGTCGGTCAGCGTTCTCATCGGAAGCTCGTGCGACTACGACAACATCGATGATACGGGCGCCTGTCCTCGCTGCACCCCCTCCACGGCGTGCGGCAACGACTGCGGTGAATGCGAGCTGTGTCCCGGAAAGGACGTTCTGCCGGAGACTTGTACGGATCAGGTTCCGGAGTGCGATGGCGGACTCCAGGCTTGCGACGCCGACACGCCGTGTCCCGGTGGCTATTGGTGTCAGTTGGGTTGCTGCATCATCCAGGCAATCGAGTAGTCTGGAGGGCCGCTAGCTCGCGCTCGCCCTCGATGATCGGACCCCGGCTCGCGACTCGAGCCGGGGTCAAAAACGGCGCGCATGAGCTGTGCACGGCGTGTCCGACCGGTGAATCACAGAGGCCCAACACGCTGATGTCGTGAGCTTCCGCCTGGGCTCGAGCTGTGCTAGCTTCCGTCGGGGAGCAGGTGGTAGCAATGGTCAGAACTCAGCTGAGATTCGATGTCGCGGGGCGAGTGGTAGCGGTGGGTCTGGCGACCGCCTGCTGGCTGGTCACCAATGATCTGGCGGCGCAGTCGAGCTCGCCAGCAGCCCAGCCGGCGACGCAGCAGCCCGTGACGGCGGCAGATGCTGCCGTCACGCCCGGCCCCATCCCTCCACCAGCCGAAGCTCCACCAGCCGCCGTTGCCCCGCCGTCGCCCCCGCCAGTCGCTCCTGCGCCGGCGGCTCCGCCGCCAGGGCGCGCCGCCCCGCCGCCTCCGGAATCGCAAGCTCCCTACGGGTACGAGTATCCTCCTCCGCGCGGGTACTATGGGGACAGTGAGCGCGACCGCAAGCCTGAGCGCCCCTTGGTCATGGACTACATGGAGGGGCAACCGGTCCCGCCCGGCTATACGCTGGTCGAGCGGCGGCGCAAGGGGCTCATCATCACCGGATCGATTCTCTTCGGCATCAGCTATGGCATCAGTCTTTCCGTCGCGGCTGGCGACGAGTACTCGAACCCGTATGGGTGGTTGGCTCTGCCCGTGCTCGGTCCGTTGATTGCGTCCACTCAGCTGAAGGACTGTTCCGAGGGCGACTTCAGCTGCGATGACAAGGGCGCGGAACGAGGTTTTCTGATGTTCGATACGCTGACGCAGGGCGCAGGGGCGACCATGTTGATCTTGGGTCTTGCCTACACCAAGAAGGTGATGATCCAGAACCTGGCAGTCGATTTTTCCCTGCGTCCGGTGGTGGTGGGCAACACACGCAAGTTGGAGCTAGCAGCTACCTTCTAAGGGCCCGCGAATGGGGAGGTCCGTCGCGAGCGTCGAGACCGCCCGCCGCAGCAAGAGGATCGGCCGGCGCAGTAGGACTTAACCATTCGCGGGCCCTAACGACCCGGGCAGCGAACGAATCGAACGTCGTCGACCCAGGCTTCGAAGGATCCGGGCTCGGTTACCCGAAAGACCACTCCGTACAGGTGTGACGTCAGCAACCGAGTGGGTCTCGGGGCTCCCCATCCGGGCTCTTGACGCAGCGAAGCGAACTCCAGCGTGTACTGGTTCCATTCGGGCTCCAGATCGAGAGTTGCTCCGAAGTGATTCTCACACTCGCTGCAAATGCCGCCGTCGGGGTCCGTATTTGCGTCTGGAATGGAGACCCGGAGCTTCAACGACGAGGATTCGCCGCTTCGAGCCCTGAACGTGATGCCGGCGTACCCGCTAGCATCGAATTCGCCTCGTGGATCGGTAAAATTGAACCCCATACCCGCGAACGCGAGCTCTGCGCGAGCGACGGCGCCAAACATGTGAGCTGCTGGACCCGAGGAGGGCGCGTCTTCCTGGAGCTCGAACTTGCCACCTGCCGCGGTCGGAGGCGGGTGGAGGGTCGAACCCAAAACGTCCGCGAAGCTAAACCAGGAGCCACCCTGGCGGACTGTCGGGGCCGCTTCATCTCCCGTGAAGATCAGAGTGTCGCGACAACACGGCTCGTGACAGGGTTGATGGGCCTTCCGGGCGAGGGAGGCTTTTGCCGGAGGGGGTCGGTCAATCGTCAACTCCTGGGGTGGCGCCATTTGTGTGTGGGACGCCGAGCCGGCGCAGTGATTCGTCAGGAGCGAGAGCAGAAGACAGACGCCAGTGTGCAAGGCGCTTGCGCTGTCTGGAGGACCGGCAAATGAGTTGCCAACCACTAGGGGCCGCGAGGCCACGCTATGTCGTCTAGCTTCCCGTGCCACCCGCTCCGTCGCTCGTTTCGCTCGCCGTTGCCATGCCTCCGAACATGCCGGCGGTCATGCCGAAGCCGGTCGTCCCTCCACTTCCCATCCGACCCGTGGTGCTGCTTTCCCCTCCGGTGCAGTTCCAGGTCAGGCCCGAACAGATGCACGTGACCTCACCGTACACGCAGGACAGGCCCACTTCGACGCTGCAGCTCGTTGTCGCCTCCGGCTGAGCAGACGGACACTCGGGATCGTTCGCGGCGCCGGTCGTGTTGGACCCCGAAGTGCTCGTCGCGCTGCTGCTGCTCAGGTCGCTGCCGCTCGTGGTTCCCGTCGAGGCCTTTCCAGTCGAGCTACCGCTTCCTGCCGTGTCGGTGCTGCTTTCCGAGGCGCTCTGGGTAGCGGAAGCGCTCTGGGTAGCGCTCATGGATGAGCTCGTGGCCCCGCTCGCCCGAGCAGGAGGATCACCGAAGAAGTCGCGGTCGGGCTGCCCGCAGCTCGCGTGGAGGGCGGCAGCGAGGCCGGCCGAGACCAGCAGTATGGTTCTCGAGGGCACGCCCACTAGCCAACCTCCCTGTCCTCGAAGCGGCCTGCCAACGCAGTCGCGAGGTCGGCGAGAGCAGGCGCCATTGGGGGAGCCGTCTGCGTAATCCGGGTCGGGCACATTTGCCCGCGTCGTTTGGCAAAGATTTCGGCGATGCGCAAGATCTCTCGAACACGATTGAGCGCGTGCACTCGTTGAACGGGCCTCGGGGCGTCGAGCCCGGCGATTCCGCTCGCTGGAGTCGCGGCTTTCTGGCCGCTGCGGCGGCCCGCCGCCGGTCGGACGAGTTTGCCCATTCCGGGTCGAACTGCGCCAGCGAGCTCTCGGCCCTCCAACGAGCACTCGGCGCGTTGCCCAGGACGCCTTGCGCCCCCGCGGGCAAGCTCAGCCGAGCGGGCCGATGAGACTTTGGCAACCGAAGGTGACTCGCACGGTGAGCTCCGGATCGAGCTGCACCTCATTGCAGGTTGTTGGACACAGGAGGATCTCGTCGTTGTCCGTGAGTTGCCAGCCTTCGTTGCAATCACCGACGTCGTCTCGGACGACGAGTGTTCGCTGGTCACCGTTCTCGATGACGATGTTGATTGCGTTCTTGTCAATCTCGGTTCCGGGAGGCGGATCCGCGAAGGTATACGTGCATGGCGAGATCTGGCCGACGATGGTGCCCAGGGCTTCCCTCAGGGCCGCGCTGAAGTCCGATGCTTGGGTCATGTCCATGTGACAGAACGCCGGGCCCTCGAGCTGGCATCCCTCGAATGCCGTGCCGCCGACCCAGGCCGCCTGGCTCATCCAGACTCGATTGTCTCGCATCAACGAGAGACTGCTGTCGTCACTGCCGGGGGAGCCGATCAGAAAGGTTCGTATGCCGAGCTGGTAGGCGGCGTCGATGCTGTCGACGATGGGCCAGGGGTCCACGTCGGTCCAGTTCGGTTGGTCATTCTGACATTCCCTGGATACCGTGGGCGCGCCGTCGGTGATGAGAACCATGAAGCGCTCTCCCGGGGCGTCCGAGGGCAAAAGTCCGGCGTTGGCGGCGTAGGCGTAGGCGTCGTGGGTGGGTGTGCCGTAGCGCAAGGGGACGTTGCCGAGCAGCGTATCGCGGATGAGTATACGCTGATCGGCGTCGGCCCCGCCCAGTGGGGCGACCGGGATCATCGAGCCGGTGTTGACGCACAGGTTGATGTCTTTGGCGCCCGGCGTGGACGGCGTGTCGTCCGGTGTGTTCGGGTAGAGCAGCATGCCCACGGCGACCGATCCGGGAAGCCCCGTGCCGGGGCCACTTCCGACGATGGCATCCGCCAAGGCGGCGCGCGTGACTTCCCATTTGGACTGGTCGGAGTTAGGTGCCCTGAGGCCCATCGAGGCGCTGACGTCCACGACTAGTTCGAGCACCGAAGGGACGACCTCCCCTTCGCTTGCCCAACCAGCACAGGCGCCGTCGTAGAGCTCGACGGCCTCGTCCTTGGTCAACTCACGCGTGCCGCCATCGTAGACGGTGCCCCCCGAGGTGCCGCTGTCCGAGTCCGCGCTCGAACTGTTTCCGCTGGCCGCATTGGACGCTGCGCCAGACCCGGAGCTGCCCGTCGCCCCGCTGGCTCCACCAAAACCGCCACTCCCGCTCGAATTGCTGGCGTTGCCCGACGAATTGCTGGATCCGGTGGAGTTGCCAGCGGTCGTTGCGTCGACGAGCACGACGCCACCGTTGCTGCTAGCGTTGCCACTGGAGCCGCCGTCGTCTCCGCTCGTGTCGTCGCTACTACAAGCGAACGCATGAAGTGCGGCGAAGATTGAAACCCAGTAGGCTCCAGACAAACGAAAGCTGTGCATTCCGACGATCCTTGCTTGCGGGTCCGCGATGGCACCTGGGCAGTGGCTGCTGACTCGACCTACCTAGCTTTGCGGGGCGCTTTAGCGACGGCAAGACCAATGTGGTCGATCGCATCGCCGCGAATGTCCGAGGACATTTCCGTTCCAACTGTCTACTGGTAGTTAGTTGTAAGGTCTTTCGAGCGGCGCCAGGAACGACGTTCTTTGGGTGCGAGACACCATGGGGCAGAGCCCGTAGTGTTCACGGTCGGGCAGTGGCGGCTTGCCCGTGTTTGCTACTCCGAGCACATTGTTCCCCGCGTCGATGGAATAATGACAAGGGACGCAGATTGTGCAAACAGGACAGTTCCTGGCGCCGCACGGCGCCTCGCTGGAGCACGAACTCCGGAGAAGCGGCGCTCGGACGAGGGGGGAGGGCTTCGATGGGTCCGCGCGAAAGAAATGCGCGAGTTGGCCGGCGGAGGGCTCCTGGTCAGGTGGCTGGCTTCGGGGGCGGCGCTTGCCGGGGTGGACGTCATCGAAATGGCACCCAGCGCCACGGTCGCTGCCGTAGATTCCTCGGGTGACACCGCTTCAGCAGGAGGACCCCGACGGCGCTACCACAGCTGAGAGCGGTGCTTCAGAGGAGGCTCTGGAAGAACGTTTGCTTCATGCGATCGAGAGGCTACAGGCGGATGCTCTCGCGCTCGAATCCTCCTTCCAGGCCAAGCTCGAGCGAGTGCATCCGGAGCATCGAGCGGGCGCACGGAATCTTTTGCATTACCTCTCGGTTCGCCAGAGAGACATTCGCCCGCTGCAGCGAGAGCTCGCAACGCTCGGGGTGAGCTCGCTCGGTCGGATGGAGCGCTGCGTGCTGGGCACGCTGTCGCGGGTGGAGTATGTGCTGCGCTGCCTGAATGGAGAGTCCGTAGGGACTCCAGGCACGGTCCCCCTCATCGATCAACGAGCGGCTGAGGCTCTGCTGTCGCACCACACCGACACGCTTCTCGGACCCTGCCCCGAAGGGCGGATGACGCGCATCATGGTAACATTGTCGGAAGACGACGACGCCTCGAGCATCGACGCTCTGCTGCGTGATGGGATGAATGTGGCTCGCATCAACTGCGCCAAGGGAGGTCCAGAGCTCTGGCGGTCGTTGGTTGGGCACGTTCGGCAGGCCACTGACCGGCACGAGAAGCCGTGTCCCATCTTGTTCGACCTGTCTGGACCGAATCCCCGTAGCTTGAATCTCTCGGGGAAAGCCTCCAACGCCGTGACCGTCGCGCCCGGCGATCGGGTCTACCTCGTCGCCGATGAGCAGCAGGCTCGTGCCACTCGCGCAACCATCCCGAGGGCGCGGACGCTCGGTTGTTCGCTGCCCGAAGTCATCCCACACTTGCGTCCGGGAGAGCGGGTGACCTACGACGACGGCAAGGTGTGCTGCGTGGTGAGCTCGAATCGCCAGGGCGTAGCGGAACTCGAAGTCGTCCGAACACTGAAGCCTGCCCAGAAACTCAAGGGGCAGAAGGGGCTGAACTTCCCGGACAGTCACCTACCGCTGCCGTCGCTGACCGAGAAGGACCTTGCGGATCTCGATTTCGTTGCGGGACACGCCGACCTCGTGGGCCTGAGCTTCGTGCGTAGCGCGGACGACGTGGAGGCCGTGCAAGCGGAGCTCGAGCTCCGCAGAGCCTCCCATCTCGGTTTACTTCTCAAGATAGAGACGACGCGTGGTTTCCACGAGCTAGGGCACCTGCTGCTGACAGCCATGCGGAGCGAACACGTCGGGGTGATGGTGGCCCGAGGCGATATGGCGGTCGAATTGGGCTTCGTGCGGCTTGCCGAAGCCCAGGAAGAGGTGTTGTGGCTTGGTGAGGCGGCGTTGGTTCCCGTGGTCTGGGCCACCCAGGTGCTGGAAAGCCTTTGCAAGAGCGGGATGCCCTCGCGCGCCGAGGTGACCGACGCGGCCATGGGGGGACGCGCGGAGTGCGTGATGCTCAACCGGGGTAAATACGTGGACGACGCCGTGCGCTTCTTGCATGAAGTACTGACGCGTATGCAGGCCCATCAGGAAAAGAAGCGTTCCATGTTGCGCAGGCTCCGGATATCCGAGTTGTCTCGCGGTTGAAACGGCTACGCGATTCGGCGGTGTCGGGTTCGTGTTCTCACCGATTGCCCGGAGTTCGCTTCAATTCGGTCGTACTGTGGTCTATCCGTCGGCAGGTTCCCGCTTCGGCGCGGCAGCGCGGAGCGCGCTGGCTACTTCCGGGGCCAGGCTACCGACATGCAACGTTCGTTGCGGGAACGGTATTTCTATTCCTGCGTCAGACAGAGCCCTGTTGACCGCAACGGTGAGCTCGCTGGAGACGCCGATGTAGTCATCGAAGCTGACCCATGCGCGCAGTTGGAAGTCGAGGGAACTGTCGCCGTGCCTGATGAAGAGCGCATTCACTTCGGGGTCGCCGAGAACTTTGGGATGGCTGTTGCCGACTTCGCGCAGCAACGCGAGGACTCGTTCCGGATCGCTTCCGTAGCTGACGCCGATGTCAATCTCGATACGGCGCTTCTGATCCGACAATGTCCAGTTGATGACCTGGTCCGAGATCAGATTGGAATTGGGGACGATGACTTCGGCGCCCTGCCAAGTGCGCACGGTGCTCGCGCGAAAGCCGATGGTCTTGACTTCGCCCATCAGCTCCCCAAGCTGGATCTTGTCGGTGACCTTGATCGGTCGACCGAAGAGCAGAATCAGCCCGGCCACGAAGTTCTGTACGACGTTTTGCAGACCGAACCCTATGCCCACGCCGAGAGCGCCAACCAGCACCGTCAGCTTGTCCAGTTCTATTCCTGCGGCCGCCAGGGTCATGAAGAAGCCAGCCAGCAGAACTACGTAGTAGATGCTGGCGCCAGCGATTTGGCGAGTCCCTTCGGTGATGCTCAGCCGGAGCAGTAGGTCTTCCTCCAACAAGAAGCGCACCAGTCGCGCTACGTAGAAGGCGAGCACCGTTCCCAGGACCAAGACGGCAACGTCGCCCAGGGAGATTTCGATAGCCCCGAGTGCGACCGAGGTATCCAGCAGGCTGCGCGCGGCGTTCCAGACGAGGTCCGCGAGCGTCAGGTACTTGAGAGAGTAGTGAGCCCAGACCAGAACCGCGACGACAGCCAACACGCGGGACGTGCCGCTGATGACCCGCATTCGGTGTCGGCGGATCAGGTTCAGTTTCTGAACGATGCCCATCTGCGAAATCATCCACAGTGTACCCCTCAGTGCCTTCAACGTTCCGGTGGCAATCATTGCCAGGTACATGGATGCCAGCATGCTGCCGCCCAGTATCTCCGCGGTGTAGCCGTAGCCTGCCAAGGCGGCCGTAGCGCCAATCGAGGTGCCCACGAGCCAGATCCACGCGACGCTTCGAAACAGACCCCTCCAAGCTTCGGAAAACGGCAGACTGGACCATCTTTGCTCGCGCAAGTGAAATGCCAAGAGCGCTGTGGCTGCCGTCAGCTCCCCCGCTAGCAGCAGGCGCTCCAGCGGCGCGACCTCCGCCAGCAGCAGGCGTATGAGATCACAGAACATGAATCCGGCCAGCGTGTAGCAGGCATGACGCAGCTTCGGCTCCAGCAGGTCTCTGAACAGGAGCAGAGCCGCACCAGTGGACACGACGTAGAAGATCAGGATCGCAGGGGTCGGTAGTACTTCATAGAAGAGCCCGCTCGCCACCATGCTGATCAACAGGGCGCTGGCCAGCGGATGTCGAATGATTCGGCGTGCCAAATCGGCTTCGTGTTCATTTCCCTGCCACTTCTTGCCGCGGCTCCGCAGCGTGAACATGGCTATGACTACAAGCAGCATGAAGATGGCGTGAGCCGCGATCTGCTCTCGCGCCAGCGAGAGAAAGTGCACGCCTGTTTCCCGCATGTAGTCGAGGGTTCGGAAGACAGCCCCCGGGAAACGCGCCACTTCATCCAATCGGTTCAGGGCTTCGAAAATCGACAGATCTCGCCTGTGCGCATCCTGGACGAGGTTGGGCCCTTCTCGCTCCGCATAGGCGAGTACGGAGTCCACCTGCGCCGCCATTTCGGCGAGCGTGGACTGCATTGGAAAGATGACGGACTCGGGTCGGGCGAGGGCAAGCTCGGTGCGCCGAGCTGCCTGGACCACGCGCTCTGTTTGATCGAGAGTCTCCCGTTGGGCGTTGGTTTCTTTGGCGAGCTCGTGGGCACGCTTCCAGAAACCCAACAGCTCACTGGTGTGCTGGCGGGCTGCCCCCAACTCGCTGGCGGCTTCGGCGACTTGGGCCTCCCAGTCAAGGATCTGATGGCGTGCTTCGACGAAGAAGAAACGAATGTCACGGACCTTGAACGAGCGGCGCGAGTGGCGAATCTCGGCCCGCGCCTGCCTGATCCGCGCGGCAAGCCGATCTCGGCGCTCGGGTAGTTCCTCGCTCAGTGTTTCGAGCTGTGGCGTGACGGGAGCGCGTTCACGAAGACCGCTCAGCGATGCCAATGCTGTTTGAGCCCTTTTGACCAGGCTGGTCCCCGTCCGCAACGCGTCTTCCGGAGAGACACCGGGCGCGTCGTCCGGCCCGGCGGGAGCGGTTCGGCTAGCGGCCGGCTGGGTCCGAGACGCCTGTCGTGCGGGCGCCTTCAAATCCAAGAGCTGGCCCATCGCTGGCCCGGGCGAAAAAAGCCAGCAGCACAAGGCGCACGCGAACCCCGCCAGGCGACAATGAGTGAAGGCTTTCGTCACGGCGAGCGCTGTTTTCGCGCGGCGGGGACGCGCTGTCTACGTCGATGGTTTACGGTCCGGTCTATTCGATTGGCCCAGCGTTCGATGTATGACGGCGGGAGGGGAAATGCCATGTTCCTCGAAGGCTTCGTGGACGCGGATGTGAACGTCCGTCTCGAAGGCCTTTTCGTATTGAGTGTCGAGCACGTAGGGACGCGCCTTCAGCTGGAACGCAACGTAGTCCTCCTGGATTACCTGCTTGGCGCTGACCGGTACGTTGCGAGCCATGTATACGTAGCGACTGGTGAGACACGCCTCACGGATCAGCTCCGCGGCAAGGCGGACGTCTTGGTCCGCCCCGATATAGAAGTCCATCGGGACCTGCATCTCGAGTGCCCCGTAGTTGCCGCACGACGTGACATCGGTGAGCACCTTGTTGTTGGGGATGGTGACCACGTTGTGGTCGAGGGTGTTCATACGGACGCTACGCAACCCGATGGCCACGATGTCACCGTATTCTCCCGCGTAGTTGACCCGATCTCCGACCTGAAAGGGCCGGTCTATCATGATGGTGATACCAGCGATGAAGGCCGCGACCAGATCGCGCATTGCAAAGCCGACGGAGAAGGCGAGCGCACCGCCTATGACGGTGAGCGCGGTGGAGTCTAGGCGTATGCTGAGACTCAGGCATAAGCCCCCCGTGACGATGTAGATGCCGAAGCGGACGAACGACTCCAGCTTTTGAATCAGCAGGCGATGCTTGGAAAAGCGCCGACTCACGCGTAGGGCCAGACCTTCGATGATGCGTCTTGCAACTACGGAGCCGACCAGTACGAACACCGAGAGGAATACTCCACCCCAGCGGATGAACTCTGCGATCTTTCCGAGATCTGGAGCGTCCTGCGCCAGCGCTGTGCTCGGCAAGAGCAGCACGCAGCAAAGAGCTGCCAGCGTTACTGCTCGAGTCCGCGCTGCCACGTCAGCCTTCTCCACGAGCGCTCGATACCAACAAGTGGTGGCGCGCAAGGTAACGGGTTATTGCTCGAAACCATGGCCACGTCACGGCGTAGCCTTCGGCAGTGTGGTCGAAGTAGCCTCGGGCGCTGCCAAATCTCAGGGCGTCGTCCACATCGCTGATGGCCACGCCCGTAGCCCGGCTGATGGACCGCGAGTCGGCACGTTCGAGTTGGATTACCGCACGCAGCACGAATTTCGTGCTGTCAGGCAGGCCCTCGAGGGCCTCTGGGTCGGGGGCCTGAAAGACTTTGACGCTTACATGGCCTTCCGGATCGAGGCCGAGAGAGTCATGCCAGACGGTGAGTGCAACTCCGGGGTTTCCATCTGCGTAATCCCAGATCAACCGATAGTAGTTCATCTCGGTGCGATCCAGTGCTTCTTGCACGTCGATCTCATCGGCGTCCGGGGGGAGCTCCCCCAGAAGGTGGGAGAAATCCACGTCCACCTTCGCGGTTTCGCAGCGCGCCGTGATGAGATTGGCAATGCCGGCGTCGGTCCAGGGCGCGAGTCTGATGACGCTGTCGAACAAGGGGCGCGAACCCCGCATACGCTCGAAAAACTGCCAAATGATCGAATCGAAGGCAAATACCCAAGCTGTGTTCTTGCTATAGCTGCGCGCGATTTCGATGACCCGATCGAAGTGCTTCAGGCCACCCATGGCGGGTTGGATCAAGCGATGTGCGTTGTCGATGAGAATACCGGCATTGCGATCGACCGCGTCGAAACGCATTGCCGCCTGTTCCAATACTTCCCCGTCGTCGGAGTCCAGATGCGGCAAGAGCGCGGGGGCGAAGCTGCTCATGCCGCCGAACGGACAGTCCACCAGCTCGACGTGAACTGCGCCCTCCGCGATGCGCTGAAGCAGCGTCGTCTTGCCGGCACCGCGCTCTCCGACAATCGCGAACACGCCGCCGCCGGGAGCATTGATGCAGTCGATGACTTCGCCGACTTGCGCATCAGCGACACTCGCCACCAACTCGGTGGAGGGAGTGCCCGGGCCCAGCGTTTCGACCAGTTCCGCTCCGATCTCGCTGAAGACCACCTTGGCCTGATCTTCGGCCTTCTTCTTGATCTCCCTTCGGAACAAGTAAGCGAGCACGCGCCGCGTGAGCTCGAAGCCACCGACCCAAGTCTTCACGAAGCGGCTGATGCCGCCGCCTAGCAGTAGAGCGGCCCCGAGGACAGCCGCTGGAAAGCTGCGGACGCCACTCCTGTTGTTGACGATCCAGGTCTCCAGCGGGGTCTTCTTGCGCTTGTAGTCGACGCGCTCGAAGATGATGTTTCGCCACCAGCGCAGAATCACCAAGAACAGAAGCACTGCCGCCAACCAGCAGAAGTTGAGCACCCAGCCGTAGATCGTTCCCTTGCCGACGAGCAGGCTGGTGAGGGACAGCACCATTCCGAGTGTCACCACGACGCGCCCCGCCAGTCTCAGCGAACGCAGCCTGAGGTGAGCGCTGTACAAAACACTGCGCCGAGTGTGTCGCTCACTGGTTTCTCCTGCCAAGAAGTCGATGGTGTTGACGGCGATGGTGCCACCCAACGTCCAGCCGAAGATAGTCTTGATCAGGCGCACCTCCGGCAGCTGCCCGAAGCTGGCGGGGACCAACCCGAGCATTGCCCAGAGCAACAGGAGCCACTCGACCGGCGAACGCACGCGTTTCACGTAGCGCAGCGTTTTTTCCAACGGGCTGGGTCCGACAGTCGAACGGGCGCGCTTCGCCTTCAGTTCATCGATGGCGCCGGTGAGCACCTTATCGGCTCGGCGCCGCCACCAGATGAATACGACGATGGGCAGCAGCCACTTCAGCATCACCAGACTTGCCGTCATGGCTGAACTCTCGCGCCGGCTGCCGGGGCGCTGGATCTCGGAGAGCCAGCTCATGGTAGCGGCGAGATGATATTGCAGCACCAAGGCGACTTGCTTCGCCTCGCCAAGAGCTTCGGCGAGCCCGCTGGGGCTCAAGCTCGTCGCTTCGAGTCGCTTGGCGCTGGATAAGAGGGGGAGCAGGTCCAGGCGCGCGTGGTTGAGCGTCTCGACTTCTTGATAGAGGTGTTCCACGCGCTGCTCGCGGAGGGTTTCCTCCTCAGCGCGTAGGCGCGCCGCTGTCGTCTCCAGCTCGTCTCGCAAACGGTCGACCTTGGTGGTGTCGATGTCGGCGGGAATCCCGCCGAGCGGGTTGTCGCCGGGCGTGGGGACCTCACTCGGCGCGCCGATGAAGTCGGACAGGCTGGCCGCCAGCTGTGAGCGTGCATCGCCGAGCGCGGCGTTGACCGCGGAATACGTGGCGTCCGCCGCGCGGCTCTCTTTGGAGCCGGACCCGACGGTTTCGAGCGCCTCGCGCACCCGACGCTGCAGCCCGAGGAGTCGTTCGCCGCGCTCTTCCAGCGCCTGGGTGCGCTTCAGGAGCACGGCTTCGAATTCGGCTTGCTGTTTGGCCACCTGCAGCAGACGGGCCTGCTCCTCGCCGACCAGGCGAGCGGCTTCACTTCTAGCCTTGCGAGCAGCCTTCAGCGCTTCTTGTCGGGCCTCGGCTGCCTGCTTGGCGCGTTGCTCGGCCTCGCTCAGGGCGTTCGCTTGTGCGCTCTTCCCTTGCTCCTTCTGCCGCGCCTCGTGACGGGCGAGAAGCTGGCTCCGAGCGGATTGGTCGAGCTCATAAATGGCAAGTCGGGCGCGATCCACGGCCATGCGCGCCTGCCAAGTGGCGGGATCCGGTTCTTTCGGTGACGGCATTTCGGCCTTCGCCAAGATGCCCGAGGATGCGGCGGCGGCGGTCGTCGACGCGGAGTGTGGTGTGGCCTGGACGGCGGGATTCTCGGCCATGGGCGGCGCGTTCGAGGCGTCGCGGCCAGGCGCACTGGCTTCGCCCGTGACTATCGCGGCCAGACGCTTGCGTTCGACACGAACTGCCGAATCGTCGTCGAGCGGAACCTCGAACAATGTCTTGGGATCGATGTCGAGGGCCAGATTGCCCTGGCGGAATGCCACGATGCGACGCGCTAGCTGCTGCAGCTCTTGGACCCTCGCGGAGGGCTTGTCCTCGGCAGCATCCGCGCTCGACTCGGCTGCTGGCGCCGCGCTTGGGGCTCGATTTGCCGAAGAAGCACTGGAGGTCGGAGCGGTGGGCCGACTGCTGGAACTGCCCGTGGGGGCCGGACCTCCGACTCGGGGTGTGGCGGGGGCCGAACCGGAACTCGCTGCGGGGGCTTCGGCGTGTCCTGGCCGCGACCACGCGAGCAGCGTCAGCACCAGGAGCGCGTGGAAAATGCGTTGGCTCAGTAGCGGAAAGCTCGGGGCTTTCTGCTTGGTTCGATCCATGAGCATCGAGTGTAGCCATGGACGTGGCCGTTCGCCGAGCACAAACGGCCTCCACGTCGGCTGTTTGCCGTCTGCGAGTCGAACCTTGGCGACTCGGCCGGGGAACCCGGCATTCCGAACGCAAGTGCCTGGTGGCTTCTCCGCCGTCGGTGGTCGCTGGCCTCGGACCGCTCGCGGGGCTGCCGGGGCGGTTGCAACCGCGGGCTTTCGAGGTCAGCCGAGGGCGCTGCAGCCGAGCGACGGTGTGTTGCGCATCACCTCGACTATGGCTCGACCCACGTTGACATCAGAAGCCGAGGCGCTCGGGAAAATCTGCTTGAAATTGCTTTGCAAGGTGGAACCAAGCTGCGCGTCGTTCCGACACGCAGCCAAGGTGGCCAGGCTCTGAATGACCTCGCCACGACCGCGCGCGACCTCGACGGCGAGCGCGGAGCGGTTCGCCACGATGAAGTTCTGCACGTTGCTCGCACTACCCGCTGGTCCTTCGCAGTTGCTCGTGCCGGAAGTGATCCCGAACGTCTGCGTTCCAAACGAACCGTTGGTGGTTGCCGCGAAAACCTGGACGAAGCTGTTGCTCGGTTCGAAGATGAGCGACCCCAAGCCACAGCCCGCCGACCCGTAGCCTGCTCCACCCTCGAGGACTTCCTGCTTCACACCCGCCTTCTCACCGACTTCTTTGGCGTCCTTCTTGACGTCCTCGTGCACGTCCTGCAGGTCCTCGTCGAGATCTTCTGCTCGAGCGAGGGTAGACAGGAACATCAAGCTGAAGAGCATGCTTAGGGTATTGGTGCGCACGACTGCCTCCTTCGGTTGGCAGGGGATCTTTCGCAGGTTACCCGGCTCGCGTCAACAAGGTCCAGACCAACGACGCATCTCAGTAACTGCTCACGCCATGAGTCGACCGATTGACCTGATCCAGTGCGGATACTGAGGCTGAAAGCGTCGCGACGGTTTCGTCGCGTCGTCAGGACCCGATAACCCTTGCCAGGACGCTCAGCGTGGCCCTGGCTCGGGGCTGAGCCTTGGAGCCGTGAACCCTTGGACGGTCACCACGGGCTGGCAGATCCTGGGGCGGTTGGACGGGGCGACGTGGCGCCGGCTACACGAACGCGACGACCGTCACCAGCGCAATGCAAGCCATGAACATCCGGTCCCAGAGCTTCAGCTGTCGGAGCAACTCGAAGTGACGCGAGAAGACGTCCACCCGCCTTCGGGGGCGGCGAACGCGCGACATGGGGAACGCAATGACCTGACCCATTTCTACTGTAAATAGTAGGACGTCCGCGCCCGGGTGACAATTAGGGTACTGAATCATGAAATCCGTGTGACATTTGAAACGTAATAAATTCCAATATTTACGATGTGTTCAGCGGCTCATTTTCCTGGTCACCGGCCCGGCCAAGCCGGGCTCTTCTCGCTGGCCCGGCGGCTGGCACGCGCCCGTCGAGGTGCTGCGCCGGTCTAAGAGCTTCCGATTGTCCTTCGAGGATCGCAGCCGTCTCCTGGTTCGCCCGACGAGGACGACAAGGCCGTTTCACAGGCCACATCGCACGCCGCGGTCAGACCCAACGACCCGCCGGAGTTCTCTGCCAGTCGGAGCTGGAGCACAGCACGATTCCGAGGCCGCAATAGGCCCAGAATTGAGAGCGTGTTCGAAAGCGATGAGGAGACAGGACAATCGCGACGATCTGGCTGGCCCCGATAAGGCTGATTCCTGGCGCTATGTAGAGCAAACGAACGGCGGGGATCTTCTCGGCCTCCTGGAGCAACCACTGCTCGGCTTTGGTGCGAGCTTCGAGCAGCCCGTCGAGTTCGAGGCACAAGAGTCTTTGCAAGTTGACGTTGAGTAGACCCGAGACAGCTCGAGAGCCATCGGCGTTCTCCTCGCGGGTGTGTGATGACTCCAACAGGGTAGGACGCCGCGTGCTGGGAGGTGGGTGCACATGCACCACCTCGCGAGACTAGCAACTTCAGGACTGACCGCCTCGTCTGCCGTCGTGGCTGACCGATGTCGAGAGCCGAATCGTCGTCTCATTGGATTGGCAGATCGTTTTATATTGGTACCGAAACGCTTTGTCAGGCTCAATGGAGCATCAGACCCAGCGAATCGAGGCACGCTACGAACTCAGGAGCTGGAGAAGGAAGGAAGCGAGGGATCGACGTCATGAACCAGCAAAAGGTCGCGACACTGAATCGGCGCAAGTGGTACGGAGTCGTTCAGCTGGCTTGTGTCACTGCAGCGTGGTCAGCGGGCTGTGGCAGTGACCTCGAAACACCCTCTTACGAGACGAGCAGCACCAGCGGAGTGGGAGGTGCTGGCGCAACCACGAGCGTTGGGCCCAGCGCTACGAATGCAGTGGGGTCTCCAGCGACGAGCACGAGCGGCGCTGCCGCCACGACTGGCGCGCTGAGCACCACATCGGCCGGCGGCGCCTCTTCGACTGGCTCTGGCACTGGCAACACGACGGGCGGCGACACGACGGGCGGCGACACGACGGGCGGCGACACGACGGGTCGCGACGGGACGGCTGGCTTCAACTGTGGCCGGAACGGTCTGATGTGCTGCGGAAACCGTTGTTTTGGCGGCACTAAATGTATCGACGGCATGTGCGTCAATGACGCCGGTGGCGAAGGAGGCGCAGCAGGCGCAGCTGGCGCCGCGCCGTAGGGCCCGCGGCGCCTTAGCGCCCGCGAATGAGGAAGTCCGTCGCGAGCCGGCCGAGACCGTCGCAGCAAGAGGATCGGCCGGCGCAGAAAGCGGGCGTTTCGAATGACGTCGGGACAAAAGACACGCCGACACCCGAGGGTGCCGGCGTGGTCGCAGTGATTCGTAAGCCGGGTTCTGTTCGCCGTTGACGTCGCCGCCGACGGCGCGGTGCTCATTCATCTGGGGCGCTCGTCGCCGAACGCCTCGAGCGACCTACCCGGAAGCTCGGACGGGCAGTCCTCAGTCGCTTCCCTATGTGGCCTTGCTCCGGACGGGGTTTGCCGTGCCACCACTGTTACCAGTGGTGCGGTGGGCTCTTACCCCACCGTTTCACCCTTACCCTCGGCGACCGAAGTCGGCGGGGGCGGTTTGCTTTCTGTTGCACTTTCCTCGAGGTCTCCCTCACCGGGCGTTACCCGGCGTCCTGCCCTGCGGAGCCCGGACTTTCCTCCCGAACAGCGAGAAGACGGATCTCCCCGCGGTCGAGCGAGCACCTGAAACACAGCGACCCCGCCTACATAGCGCGTTCGCGGCGACGCGAGCAAGGGAGATTGGCGCGGTCTCCCCGTGGTTCCACTCGGCCGCGAGGAGCCCGCTATGCTGCGCAGAAGGCGGGTCAAGGCGGGTTGGCCTCTCGCCGACTGAGAGGGCTCAGCCGTGCAGGGTGCCCCAGTGATCCTCAGCGACCGTCTCGGCGTCGTCGACCGTGGGCTCCGTGTCGCGAGCGAAGTGCTCCGAGACGACGCGTTCATGGTTGTCTGCGCGGCGCACGCTGACGATCATCGCGCTTTCCGTCCGCCATTCCAGGCTCAGCGCCCCCACACGAAATGGTGTCCAGGCGGCGCCGGCCGGCGATCGGTTGGAATCCGGGATCGCATCGCCTCGTGCTTTGCCCTGCGGACGTTCCGAGAGCCGCTGTTCGACGTCGATCGCCTTGGCGCAGGTCAAAACGCACTCTTCGCAGATGGCGACAGCGCCGTCGGTTTCGAACTCCGCCGCAAATATTTGTGCGTTGCGGCCGCCCTCTTTGCCGCAGAAGCTGCAGACCTTTGAGCCATTCGCCACCGCGCGAGCATACATGAAGCTCGCGCGCTCGGGGTAAAGAACGCGCCCGAAACGGGCGTCCGGCATGGGTTCAGGCGGCGCTTTCCAGTTCGAGGGGCAGCCCACTCTGTGCAGAAAGCTGCGCTATCTTCAGTTCGAGCTTGCGTTTGGCCCGCGCTTCCAGTTGACGGGCCCGCTCCCTGGAAACCCCGAGCCTGCGGCCTATCTCGGCGAGGCTCATTTCCTCCTCTGCATCGGCCATCATGCGGTTTTCGACGATGTAGCGCTCTCGTTTGTCCAGGTCCTTGACAGCGTCCCGGACGAGGCTCTGGACGCGGATTCCCCGACGACTCTCGATCAGCTCGTCCTCCTGGGTCGCGGCCGAATTGGCCAGGGCGTCCACCAAGGTGGCGCCAGAGTCGTCGAACAGCGGGGTGTCCAGCGAAACGTCGCGCGCCTCGAGCCGGCGCAGCATGCCGCCTAGCTTCTCTTTCGGAATGCTCAGCCTCTGCGCCAGCGCCTCATCCGCCGCGTCACCTTCACCCAACAGGTTGGTGACACGGATACGCTCCCGACGCAGCTTGAAGAACATCTTCGAACGCAGCGCACCGGACCCCACGCCGACCAAGCTCCAGGAGCGGATGATGTAGTTGAGGACGTAGGCACGGATCCAATACGCCGCATACGTGACGAATCGGTTGCCACGGCTGGGTTCGAACTTCTTCAGAGCATGGACAACGCCGAAATTCCCTTCGGCGATGAGTTCACCCACCGGCACTCCGTATCGCTTGTACTTCAGCGCTATCGCTACGACATATCGGAGCTGAGTGCGCACCAGTTCGTCGCGCGCTCGGACGTCGGCGTGCTCGTACCAACGCTCCAAGAGGCGTTCCTCCTCTTCGCGGCTGATCTTGGGGACCGCGTGGACCATCGAGATGTAACGTGAGAGTTCGCTATCGAATTCGCGTGCCATGTGGTTTCTCCGGGCGGGTTCGGTCAATCTTACGTGACGTAACATTCTGTGGTTGCGCGAATTCCACATGTCAGAGATTCTCGTACGATCGGCAATCCTGAGAAGACGATAGGTCAGGAATAAGCCCAAGAAGCTGGTCAGTCGTACGAGACAATCGGCTGGACGCCGTCATCTCCCCAAGCGCTTTCAGGACAGCCCGAGTTGCTGCGAACCCCATGCCGAGCCAACGCGGGCCGTCCAGCAGGCCTGGGTTTGGTCCTAAGAATACAGTCCCTTTCGCCTTATCCCCTGGATCCAAACTTTGCTGCGGCGACCTCGGTTTCAAGGCCGAACGGCGCGGAGCGGCTCAGGAGGAATCTGGAACTGGTTCCAGACCCACTAGACTTGAAAAGACGACCCGCAGCCGCAGGTCCCCGTCACATTGGGATTGCCGAACTTGAATCCGGACCCGTGGGCGCCCTCGACGTAATCGATCTCCGTGCCGTCGAGGTACTGGTAACTCAGCGGGTCCACGTAGAGGTCGACGCCATTCGACTCGAACCGCTCGTCCATATCCGTCGGTTTGTCTTCGAAATACAGGTCGTATTGAAACCCGGCGCAGCCGCCACCGATGACTCGCAGCCGCAGGCCCTGTCCGATCAGGCCCTCGGAATCTGCGATCTCCTTCACTTTTTCGGCGGCGAGATTGGTGATCGAAATCATGGTGCTGCTTTCCTCGTTCTTCTTATTTAAGCGTTTCCGTACGGTTCGCCAACCCCTCCGGCGAATTACGCTCGGAGAAAACGTGTCGAACCATAGGACGCTCGGGCCAGCGTCGCAAGCTGGGGGAAGTCTGGTTGACTCGCGAGGCCTCCTACGGGACCTTGTCGAGGATGATCCAAAGGTTCGTGGTGCCCGCCCTGCTGGCGGTCTTATTGCACGGCCCAGAAACATTCGCCCAGACGCCTCCCGCTCCGTCGGCGCCTCCGGGGCAGAGTTCGCCTGATCCCGCGGCGCAAGCGAGCGAAGGGACTCCGAGGCCCACGCCGGAATCCTCTGGCGGGGCTCAACCAGGACCCGGGCAAGCAACGCCGGCACCCTCGCAGGCGCCTCTGGCGCAGCCCCCGCCAGGTCAGTATCCGCCGCCTCAGTACCCTGCCGGGCAGTACCCTGCCGGGCAGTATCCTCCGGGTCAGTATCCTCCGGGTCAGTACCCCTACGCTCCGGGCCAAAACCCTGCGGGTCAGTACCCATACCCTGCCGGGCAGTATCCTCCGGGTCAATATCCCCCCCCGGGTCGCTATCCGCCCGGGCCGTATCCCCCGCCTCTTCCTCCCGCGCCGGTGGACGATCCCGAACACCACAACCACGACGGGTTCTACCTAAGGATTTCCTTGCCCTTCGGCTGGCAGGCGACGCGCTTTCGCTACGACGCCTCCGCGTCGCGTGACGACCTGACGGTGAGTGGCGCGGCGTATGGACTGGAGCTGCGCCTGGGCGGCACGCCGGCGAAAGGCTTGGTGCTCGGTGTGCAGCTGTACAGTAGCTCTGCTCGTGAAGACGACGTCGTTCTCGACAAGGCGGACGCCAGTGTACGCTCGCGCGTGACTGCGCAGTCCGGACTACTGGGGTTCTTCGTCGACTACTTCCCCGATCCGCGCGGAAATTTCAATCTTGGCGGTTCTTTGGGGCTCGCTACGCATGTGCTCGAACACGAAGGCGACGGCGATGTGGAGCTCGACGAGGCTGCTGGACTCGGTGCCTCCGGTTGGGTCGGGTACGGTTGGTGGATTTCGAAGAATTGGTCCTTGGGGGGACTGGGACAAGTCACTGTCTCTGGCGGTGACAGCACGCTCATGACCGCCCGGTCGGTATCCGTCGTTGGTATGTTTTCGCTATTGTATCACTGAGCTCCATTGGGATTCGGTCGCGCGCCGGCGGATCTTGCCATGGCGATCAGTTCGCCGCTCCGGCAGGTGAGCAGCACACCGTTGCCCGACAGCGGCGTCAACGCGCTGGGGGAGAGGCAAGCGCTACCGGCGATGCGCTGCTGCGAGCCGTCCGCCTGAATCAGCAGCGTTTCGGCTCCGGCCCGAGCTACGATCAGGCGGTCATGCTGGTCGGCCAGCATGAGGGCGCTCGAACCTCTCAGGGCTCCCAGCGCGCCGCCCGAATCGGCGGGGCCGCCGGAGAAACTGGTCTGCGTCACTTCATGACCGGTTCCCGAGATTCTCCGTAGGATACCGTCTTGGCCCATGACGTGGACGGAGTCGACCCCCAATGCCAGCTGCGGTAGCAGTCCTTTGCCCTGAGAAGCCTTGAACAGTGTTCGAATCGCTCTGGTCTTTAGCTCCAGGCTCATCAGCTGATTGTCAGCGGTCACCGCATACAACGTTCCGTCTCTCAACGCGACATTACGTAGGCGGTGGCCGAAGTGTCCCTGATCGAGCAGCTTGCCCGTGGCGTAAAATCGCTGCACGGCTCCCGACTCGCTGACGACCAGCACTCGTGCGCCCAACGCCAGGAGCATCAGAGCGTCACCCGTCAGCTCGGCCCGAGCGATGGCGCGCCCTGCCTGGTCCAGTCTCAATACAGAGTTACCGGCCGCCAATGCCAGGCCTCCGTCTCGCAACGGAAGCAGAGGTTTGGCGGCGCCACTCAGGCCGGTTGCATGGCTGCCGAGCAGCTTGCCGTCTTCGCTGATGCGGAGCAGGCGATTGTCGTGGTTGAGTACGACCCGCACCCCGCCGCTGAGCAGTGCCGGGCCCGTGCTGGGTGCCGCATCGCCGAGTCGCAGGGACCAGCGGGTGGCGCCCTTGGCATCGAGCTCGGAGAGCGAACCGCGTTCGTGTACGATGACCACCCTGCCGAGCTGGTCTACTACTGGCTCTGCTGTGACTGGTCCCGTGACCCGCGCCCTCCAGTTCACCCCGATTTCTTGGGGAAACTCGAAGTGAGCGCGCTGAGCGCGAGACCCATCGACGAGAGCCATGGGCGACGGACCCGGAGGTGGACCGAGCAGGGCCCGGTGCACGAGGTTCGGATCTGCGCTGGCCTGGGCGAGCGCGGCGACCGCGCGCAGCCCGAGCGTGCTGAACGCTGCGAGCGACCGAAGCCAGACCCGCACCCGCATGGAGCCGCGACGGGTGCTCGGCACTTCACGAGCTTCCTTCGACGACGAAATCAGCCTGGAGCTCGACAATCTTCGAACCGGTGCGTGGGCCGTCCACGCTGCCTGCCACGGTTCCGGAGACTGTGACCGCTTCGTCCTTCTTCAACGAGAGCTTTGCCCCATATACGACGCGCGCCAGGCAGACGTCGTGCGGACAGCCGCTGGTCACATTTGCCAAGATGATGGTGGTGTGGCTGTCGGTTCTGGCTTCGACCACGCGCGCATCCACCAGTACGTTGTTTCCTTTGCTCTTGTCGACATCATTGGCAAAGTCCCCGAACGCGGTGCGAGAGACGCCCTTGAGCCGCTTGGCCTCGTCAGCGAGGCTGTCGACCCGGCGAATTTTCACGGGTACCAGCCGGGGCGCGTGGTCCTCGGCGGAGCCACGGACGATGATCGTGGTTTCGCCGGCCGAGGAGACGCTCATCAGTTGTGCGAATCGGCCTGTGGGGTCCACGGTGATCGCCCGTCCAGCCACCGAAACGGAGCCACCCTTCATCGTCTGGCCGGCGAGCATGAAATTCGGCTTGTCAATCACGATACTCGGTCCGGGTGCATCCAGCGTAAGCGGCGTGATGAGGGATTGAATCTTCACCTCACCGTGCTCCGGCTCTCCCTCGGGGGGAGTGATTGTGTACGGAACCTTCCGTTCGAGCTTCTGGATGCTATCAGCGGGCCCTGTGAGATCTTCGGACACGTCGAGCTTGTAGTCTCCCGCACCACCCGCATCCAGTTTCAGAGGGGCGCCATCGAGCACGACCGTGGTTCCAGGAATGGCTCGCACCGAAATTCTAACGGTTGGCGGTTCCGCGCCGAGCCCGCTCAAGTCACCCTGCACGCGATAATCGACGGGGACGGTCAGCTCGATCGTTTCGGCGTGCTTGTCACCGGGCTTGAGCAGCGAGACCGTGAGCGAATTGTTGCCTACCTGCAACGGATCTTCCAGGCTCACACTGGCCTTCCCGGACTCGAACGTCGTCATTTGTCCGTTGATCTCGGAGCTGGTTCCGTCGGGACACTCGGAACAGGACACCTCGAGGTGCTCTTGCCCCTTGTCATCCAGTACGACTCGGGCTTCCACTGAATAGGGGCTCGAAAGCAGGTAGAAGGCGAGTACCGTGGCCAGCAGTAACCCGACGAAGGCGGCCAACAAGAGGCCATACAAGAGGCGCCTTTTCGGGGGGTCGGCAAGCGGTTCGGGAACACTGACTTCGGGGGGCTGAGGGGCAGGAGGGGGCGCCAGCATTGCTGGCGCGGGCTTCGACAGCCCCGGATGGATCGGCGCAATTCCTGGCATCGCCACACCCATCACCGTCTTCTGCTGCGAGCCGCCGCCCGGTTGCGCCGGCGGCGGTGGCGCGTTTGGATCAGCCCCTGGCGAATCCCCCGGGCCGGGCAATTGAACGGTCCCGGACGGACTGAATCCGCCACTCGGGGCGGCGGAAGCGTTCGTGGTTGGACTGAACTGTACCTGCGTCCCACCGAGTTGCTGTTTCGCAGGATCGATCTGGTTGGGTTGGGCATTGGGTGCGGGCGGAGCCGCGCTCCGGGTGGTGGCGCCCACGCGGCTTTGAATCACATCCGGTGGAGCCACTCCCATCATGGTGCGTTTGAAGCCTCCCGGTTGCTGAGCCCCCGTCACGCTTCCCGCGCCTTCTTTCTGTGGCCCCGCACTACCCACCCCTGGAGGCGCTGCCATCGGCGCCACTCCGAGCATCGTCTTGTTCAGACTGCTTGCGGCTCCCGGCGGTTTGGACTCGGCCTTGGGGGGGGCGGAAGACTTGCCGGCACCGGCCGCCGGGGGGCCAAAGCTCGGCATCCCGAGCATTGTCTTCTTGAAGCCACCTCCCGCTTGAGCCGCCGCATTCTGGTCCGGCGGGCTGGAGGCCGTCGACCCGGAGCTGCCCAGGGCTCGCGTTTGGCTCAGGTCCCGGGTCGGCTCATCTGCGGTCGGGGCAACGCCAAGCGGCGTACCGCACACGTTGCAGCGTTGTGCGTCCGGCAATTGAGGGGCCCGGCACTTGGGGCAGGGGACCATGTTCACTGTCACTTCAGCATCTCGGTCGTGGGGGGCAGCACCCAAGGATTGTCCGAATGAGCAGGGTGAACAACACGAATCGTGGTCTCGGGGTCGAGAATCTCCGGGTTTGGTGCGCCGGTTGCGCGGTTTTCTGGAACCAGCCTGCGCCAGGTGCAATGTCTTTGTCCAAAACCCCGTAGCTGACCTAAGGATGGTCGGGTGTCGTGTTAGCCAAGCGCATCATTCCCTGTTTGGACGTTCGAGACGGCCGGGTGGTCAAGGGCGTCAACTTCGTCGATATTCGCGACGCTGGCGATCCGGTCGAATGCGCCTTGCGCTACGACTCGGAAGGCGCGGACGAGATCACGTTCTTGGACATCACGGCCTCGCACGAAGACCGCGGAACGCTGCTGGATATCGTTACCAGGACTGCTGAAGCCGTGTTCACTCCGCTGACCGTGGGGGGCGGGGTGCGTTCGGAACACGACGTGCGCGCACTACTGGATGCTGGTGCCGACAAAGTGAGCATCAACAGCGCGGCAGTACGCGAACCTGAGCTGATCGGCCGTGTTGCCGCCAGCTGGGGGAGTCAGGTGCTGGTAGTGGCGATCGACGCCAAGGCGAGGGAAGGCGGTGGTTGGGAGGTCTTCACCCACGGTGGGCGCCGAGGTACCGGCATCGACGCCGTCGGGTGGGCCCGGCGAGCCGCAGAGCTCGGTGCTGGGGAGATCTTGCTGACGAGCATGGATCGCGACGGAACCAAGGTCGGCTACGATCTGGAGCTTACCCGCAGCGTGGTGGACGCCGTGACGATTCCCGTCGTGGCGTCCGGCGGCGTCGGGACCCTCGAGCACCTCCGTCAGGGCCTCGTCGAAGGAGGCGCAGACGCCGCATTGGCAGCATCGATTTTTCACGATGCCGTCTATTCGGTCTCTGAAGCCAAGCAGTACCTACAGAGCGCCGGGGTCCCGGTGCGTGGAGAGAAGCGATGAGTGTCTCACTGGTCGAGGTCATGGTGGCAGCATCGAAACGGCTAGCGCCGCTCACTGCCGAGTGCGCGGGACACCTGGTGTTGGCCGCCGCGGATCAGCTGATGGAAAACGCACGGACCGTGAGCGCGCGGAACCTCTGCATCGAAGACAGTGGAACCGTTCGCATCACGGGTGGCAATGCCTGTGATGACGAGGCTTGTGAGCTGGCGCTGCGCCAGTTGTTGGG
This sequence comes from uncultured delta proteobacterium, assembly GCA_963809955.1. Taxonomy (GTDB): domain Bacteria; phylum Myxococcota_A; class Polyangia; order Polyangiales; family Polyangiaceae; genus JAICQQ01. The sequence continues at coordinate 236,962 of CAWELQ010000016.1, read as the reverse complement.
CCGCCTGCTCGATGTGGCGCGTTCAGGCGGGGTGGCGCTCGCGCGCATCGGTCGACGTGCGCCCGAAGGAGGAGTGGCGCGGCTCATTCGAGAACTCGAGCTTGCCTTGGTTCCTGCGAACCGCGCGGCGGCGCGTCGCAGTCTCGCTCGCCTGCATCGCGAAACCTTTCGCGCGCTCGCGGACGGCTTGGTCGTGGAATTGGATGAGGGCCCTGCGTCCGTGGACCCTTCGCTCGACGAGTCCACGATCGAGACGGGACTGCTTTCATCACCGGTCGCGTCCGTTCGACAGGTTTCCGCCACCCGACGAGCCGAGGCTCTGGCTCCCCGACCGCTCGTCGAGGCCGTGCCACAGCCTTCAGCCTCCGAAGCTCGGTCGGTACCCAGCGTCGCGAGCCCGCAGGATGACGACCCGGGGCTTGCCGAGATAGACGTCGAGTTCAGCGAACAGCCCCCGGCCGTCACGGGCGACGAGCCTGCGCCCGCGGCCGCTCCGCCGTTCGATGGGCAGATCCTCGAATCTTCTGTGTGTGCGCCAGCGAGCTTGGAGCCCGAGACGCCCGCGGAACCGGTCGTCGGGCGGCGTGCGCGATTGAGCGTGCTCGCCGCGCCGGAGCTGCCGGACATCCACAAGACGCCCTACCTCGGCACGCTGGTGGCCCCGTTGCCCGACGGTGCGGGCTGGGCGCACGCCTATGGTACGAATCGAGACTGGAATACGGGGCTCACCCCGGCGCCCGTGAGTGAGGAGGACGTGACCGAGCCGACCCCTCCCGCTACCGAATGGCTCGACTCCGACGAACTCGAGGAGCTCTCGGAAACGGAGGATGCGGAAAGCTCGCCCGACCCTGGTGCGAATGGCTGGTGGGCATCGCCGCAGCCTGCCGCGGGGGAAGCGTTGGGGGAGCCGGCACCGGCGCGCTTCCCGGCGCCAGAAAGTGACGTTCGCGATCTGCTCGATCGGTTTCGTGTGGCTGACGCCCACCCTACCGATGAATTGCTTCACGATCTGAAACGGCTCGCGGGGCTCAGTGCCACGCCACCTCCGGTCGCCGTGGCGTGCGCCGAACGTGCGGCTTGGGATCCGGCCGCATTGACGCCGCGTACCAACACTCGGGTGTCCTCCCCCGAGCCCGAAACTGCTGGCGTGCTCGTACCGGTTCGTCCATTGGTGATCGAAGGCACCTGAACACGTGGGGCTCAGCTGCCGGCCCGGCCGACGAGGCGGGCCAGAAGGTCCCCATGATGGCCGAAGTTGCGAGCCGTTGTGCCGTCGAGCGCGCCTCCCCTCGAGGCGGAGGTCCCCCGAAATTGGCCGACTCGTGCGGCGACAGCTCATTATTGATCCAGTCTCCGGCCCGGTTGTGCGATCCTCCGGAGCCATCATGCATGAACAAGATTTGGCCATCGTCAAAGGGTTGGTCAGCGTTGCGTGGGCCGACGGCCGCGTGGCTGCCGAAGAGCTCGAAGTGATCGACGCGCTCCTCGATGCCTTCAACGCCAGCCCCAGCGACAAGGTAGAAGTCCGCGAATACGCCAAGCAGGAACGCAGCATCGACGATATACCGCTCACCGAGCTCAGCTACGACGATCGTCGCGTGCTGTTGCAGCACGCCGTGCTGCTGACGTACATCGACGGCGAGCAGCACGAAAAGGAGAAGGAACTGCTGGAGGCTCTATGCGTGCGCCTTCACATTCCTCGTCCCGAGGCGGTGGGTATCATTCAGGCCGCCGAAGAGCGGGCCCACGGGTTTCTGAAACTCCTGTGAGGGGGACCTGCCGGGCGGCGTTGGCTTTTAGCCCTCGGCGCGTCGAGCGGCCGAGTCGATGCTTTCCTTCAGGCGGTCGATCTCTTTTAGCAATGCAATCGGGCTGAAGGGCTTCGTGTAGTAGGCGGTAGCGCCCGCGCTGGACGCTTTGGCCCGGGATTCGTCATCGTCCAGTGCGCTGATGATGACCACCGGCACATCTTTCGTGCCCGGATCGGCGCGCAGCCTTCTGCACACCTCGAACCCGTCGTACTGCCCCGGCAGCATCAGATCCAACAGGACGATGTCGGGTGGGTCGGTGCAGGCCACATCGATGGCTTTCGTGCCCGAGGCCACCGCAGTGACTTGATAGCCGCGTGCTTGAACCAACGCTTCGATCATGCGTCGAATCGAGTCCTGATCTTCGCACACGAGAATGCGCATCGTTCGATGATGATACTCCGAGACGCTTGTCGGCACATAACCAATTGTCCTCTCGGCATGTGTGCGCGAGACCGACAATCCTCCCTAGCAGGAGAGCGTGTGTCAGCCTCTTCGCGTTTGGCAGGTGCAAAGAACGCTCTGGCACGGCACCCTCCTTCGATCTGCAATTCGCGTTGGGGCGCCAACGAGGGGTTGGGTACCCGGTGTCAGCTCTGGCTGCGGCCTAGCCTCAGCTGAGCTTGAGTCCTGGCGTTCGCTGCTTCGCTCAGCGCCAGCGTGCCACCGAGCCGGCCGGCGGCAGCATGGGCGACCAGCAGTGAGATTCCGCCGGGCCGGCCCAGTCGTGCGGGAGCCAGTGCGTGGTTGAGGACATCACGGCGCGCCTTTTGAGGGACATTGGGCCCAGCGTCCGTCACGTGGATCCAGAGCTCGTCCGGGTGAGGCAGAATTTCGATCTCGACTGACTTGCCCTGCGGGGTTGCTGTGATCGCATGGTTCAAGAGCGAGCGCATCAGGAGCTTGAACGCCTCGGGGTAGGTGGTGATCATACACGATTCAGGCGCTTCTAGAACCACACGGATCTGACCTCGAGCGCAGCGGGCTTCGAACCCGTCGATCGCTTCGTGTGTGACCGCGACCGCATCCAGCTTGGCTCGGGGCTCATCGGCGGGGCAGCGCGCAATCGCGCTCAGCTCGCGCACGTGGTCTTGCATGAAAGTCTGTCGTCGCATCAACCGCTGAGTGAGTTCCGAGCGATCCCCGATCTCGCGAGCGGCCAGGCTGGCGTCCTCTCGTAGTTGCTCGAGCCAGTCCTTGAGGGTCCCGTCGAGTCCCGCGGCGATTCCCAAGATGGTTTCGAAGCGCTCCGAGCTGCCAGGCGCTTCCTGCTCCGCCGGGGATTCCGCGCTGTCCAAGCCGGACGCGAAGAAGCCTGCCAACTCGCGGGCGTAGGCTTCCCCCAGCTGTTGTGCTTGCTCGAGCTCCTTTCTGAGCTCCACCACTTCCCGTTGATCGGTGGCACCGTCTGCCGGCAAGAACACGGACTGCCGTCCGCCTTTGAACTCCAGCCGCCCACCATGCTGGACGGCCATGCGGCTCAGCCATCGGCGTTCGATCTCCGTCGTTGCCGAACTGTCGGGTCCGAGGTCGACACTGATCCTGACGAACTCCCCATCGCGACGGATGTCCACCTCCGGCGACGCGGTCAGGCCAGCCCCGCTCGGGTTGGCATGCGTCTGGTTCACGAGCATATGCAGAATGCGTCGGAGCTCCCGCTCGTCGCCGAACACCTCGGTACCCTCGCCGGGTGCCATCTTGATACGCGCTTGCGGGGCGACGTCGTAGAGCAACGCGGCCAGATCGATGCGCCCGCGCCTGTGGACGGGTTGCGCGCCAGGCTGTGCTTGCAAGGCACTCAGAATGCCGATCGCCCCATCGAGCGCGTCGAGGGTGGTGTGCACGCTGGGCGCGGTCGCAGTCGTCTCGTTGCCGGCCGGTGGGGGGTTGGTCAGGCGGGTGACGCCTTCTCGCAATGCTTTGGCCGCGCCCTTGGCTTCCTGTGCCAGGAGCCAGCTGATCTCGTGCCTCGTGAGGCGATCGTTCGTCACCTGGACAATCATGCCATTTGCACCTCACCACGGCTATGACGCATGTGCCCGCAGCGCCCGCGATGCCGAGGGTGTGTGTGCCAGTTTGCGGCCGTTCGGCCAGCGTTCGACGCGCACAAATCGCCTGTTCCGACTCATTAGCCTGCTAGGCTACCTCGCATCCACCCATGGCTAAGGGCCCATGACAACCTCTCGTCGACAGCCAACGTCTCGCAGAGCGTCGCGTCAGCGGCCTTCACTTGGAAGACGCTGGCGTGGAGCGCATAGCTTCGTCGCGATCTAGACTAGGTGTGTTGACGACAAGGTCCGACAACTCGATCGCTTCCCGCGGCACCTGGGGTTTCCGGCTGCGCATGGTTTGCGCCTGTCTGGGACTGCTTCAGGTACTCGTGGTGAGCGCATGTAGTGAATCTCCCCCGAGCGACCCCTTCCTGGTGCACGACGCGGGACCGGGTGGTGGCGGCACTGAAGGCGACGCGGGCACGGACACCGCCTTCGGCGAGGGCGGTGAATCAGGAATGGGCCCCGACGATGAGTTGGGCAGGCCGTGTCTGGACGACGGACAGTGCGACGATGAGATCGACTGCACCATCGACACTTGCGACCTGAAGTTCGAGCGTTGTCGGCACGCTACTGACGATGAACTCTGTCAGGACGACATCTATTGTGATGGGCGGGAGGTGTGCGATACCGAGCTGGGTTGCGTCGAAGGCGCTGCCGTTTCCTGTAGTGATGACAGGACGTGCACGATTGATCTCTGTATCGAAGACACCCGGTCTTGCGAGCACGCCCCACGGGATGCTGATGGCGATGGGGACGGGGTCTGGAATTGCGGCGATGGCGGCGATTGCAATGATCAGAACCCGAACGTGTCGAGCCTGCGCGACGAAGTGTGTGGAAACGGCGTCGACGACGACTGTGATCAGGAGGTCGACGAAGAAGATTGCGCTTCGCCGGAGCACGATCGATGTGACGACGCGCTCGAGATAGAAGAAAGCGGTAGCTATGCGCTCTCGTTCACGGCGGCTAGCGGGGACTACACGGCCAGCTGCGTCGCAGACTCGGGGGCACGGGTCGACGTCGTGGCGGACCTCGTTGTGCCCGAGGGGCCGGCTCGCGATCTCGACGTGGCCGTGTACTCCGATTCGCTGGCCCCGGCACTTTCGCTTTCGCGTGAGTGCGGTGAGCCTTCCAGCGAGCTGGCGTGTGCCAGTGCCCGGGAATCCGAAGCAGGCGAATCAGTGGCGCGCCTGCACGCTTACTCGCTCGCCCCCGGTCACTATCCGGTGGTGGTGTTCGCCGATGAGCAAGAAGGCAGTGCCTCTCTCAAGGTAAGGTTCGAGGATGCGGAAGATCCCCCAAGCAATGAGACCTGCGGCAGCGCTGCGGAGCTGGAACCGGGCAAGGTCGAAACGCTCAGGCCCTACGCGGCAGTGCGGGATCACGAGGGTGCTTGTTCGGCCGACCTTGGCGATCTGGTCTACCACTTTGCTCTGACCGAGGCTTCGGACGTGCACCTCTTCGCCAATGCGCTCGACCAGTTTGGCAGTCCGGTGGTTTCGCTGCGCGATTCGGGGTGCGCTCCTTTGGAAAGCGAAATCACCTGCCGAGGTCGTGGGCCGCAAACGGAGCTGTTTGCTCGAGCGTTGCCGCCCGCGGATTACTTCGTGGTCGTTTCCGAGCAGGCGCCCGCACTCGTGAGCCTGCTGCTCGAAACCGAGGTCCCCAGCGACGCTCCGCCTGGCGACCGCTGTGCCGATGCGCCCGAGCTCAGCCTCGGTGAGAGCACGCTCATCGATATGCCCCAGTACACCGAACAGATTGGGGCAGGCTGCCTGGCGGGAGCTGTCGACGCTGCGCTCGCTTTGGACTTGACGGAGCGAGCCGACGTATTGCTCATCCAAAGCTTTTCCGAGAACGACGAGACGGCGCTCGCCCTCGCATCCAATGAGTGTTCCGAGAGCGATACGCTGGTGTGTAGCTCATCCGAGCGGAGCCCGCTGAGGACCTACGCACCGGCGGTGCCACCAGGAAGCTACCGCGTCATCTCCGAGTCCACGTTGGCGAGCGGCGTGCGAGTGAGCGCCTTCACTCGCCCCAGTAGGGACTCGACGCTGGTTGCCTTCAGCGACGGGTGCTCGGATGCCCTGGAAATTCCGGAAACTGGCGGGCGCTTCGTCGGCAATACGGCCAGCACCAACTCCGACTTCGGAGCAAGCTGCGACTTCGCCCTGAGCGGCCCGCTCGGGGCACCCGAGCAACTGCTGCATCTATCGCTCAGCCAACGGCGACGGATGATCTTCGACATGAGCGGTAGCGAATACGCGACCTTGCTCGTGGTACGCGCGGGGCCGGGTTGCCCCGGAGCCGAGCTGATGAATGCGTGCGCGCCCCGCGTCAGCTCGGCTCCGAGTTACCTCGATCTGGTCCTGGATCCGGGTGACTACTACCTGCAGGTCGACGGCTATTTCGGCGACTCGGGACCGTGGCAACTCGACGTGTTCAGCGCGCCGATCTGAGTCACCAGCCAACTCTTGCGATTTCACTGAAATCGACCGACTGGCATAGACGCTGCGCCTTTGGGGGGGCTACGAGCACACAGGTGCCGCGGAAGTTTTGCTGACAGGCGCTTTCGGAGTATCTATGGGACGCCGTGCTGACCCGTATCCATGCGATCGCCCTGAACAGCTACCGGGAAGCCGTTCGAGCCAGGATTTTGCACGGGTTGTTCGGTCTTGCCATCGCCACGGGAGGCTATGCGCTGGTGGTGGCAGCGTACTCGGTGCGCAATCACGAGCGGGTGGTCTCCGACCTGGGCTCGGCTTCTATCTCCCTGTACGGCATCATCGTAGCGGTCGTGCTGGGAGCCTCGTCGCTCTACCAGGAACTGCAGCTCAAGACCGTGTTTCCGATACTGACGCGACCTCTGAAGCGTTGGGAGTACCTGGTGGGTAAGTATCTGGGGACTCTACTCACCTTGTTCGTCTTCATCAGCATGAACTCGGCGGCCCTTCTGCTATCGCTCGCCACCATGTCGGACCAGTCGCTCTGGCTAACCCTCGGGTTACCTGCTTGCGTGCTATTGCTAGCACTGGCGCTCGGCTACAAGACTATGCGCGCTCGGGTCTACCTACCCATCCCCGTCGCCATTGGTTTGTGTGTGCTCGGCTTCGCTCTGGCCCAGGGCGCGGCTGACGACCGACGCGTGATTTGCTCTTCGGCGATACTGACCTTGCTGGAGGTGGGTATCGTTGCCGCAATAGCCACGGTATTTTCTTCCTTCTCGTCGCCTTTTCTCACGGCTGTCTTCACGTTCTCGGTGTTCATCGTGGGTCGTTCCGCCGATACACTTGCCGAGCTTCCGGAGCGTGTCTTTGGAGCAACCATTGCTCGCACGGGCGAGGTGTTGAGCCAGGTAGTCCCCAATTTGATGTTCTACGTGCCGCCGCGCACGCTCTTGACCGGTGAGGCGGCCAACGCGTCTCTGGGGCATCATCTGCTGCTTGCGGCCGGTCAGGCTCTGGCCTGGATCGTGGGGCTGCTCGCCGCCGCCAGTTTGATCTTTCGTCGCCGCGACTTCTCATGAAGCGAGCCCAAGCTTGGCTGCGCCGCCTGGCGCTCGGACTTCTCTTGATGGTGCTTGCGCTCGCTACCTTGACCGCGCATGCGGTCAGCGAGGGGGAGCGAGAGATGAGTCTGAGCGATCGGGCATTCGACGAAGGCGATGTTCGCCAGGCGACGTACCATGCGCGACGCGCAGCCATCTACTACGCGCCGGGCGCCCCTCACGTGCGCGCGGCCTACCTGAGGCTCAGAGCTGTTGCGGTCGGTGCCGAAGCAGCCGGCGATACGGACGTTGCCCTGTTCGCCTGGCGCGCAACGCGCAGCGCTGCGCTCGAAACTCGCCACGTGAGCGCGGTCCATTCGGCCGACTTGGACGAGGCGAATCGGGCGCTTGCGCGCCTTCAGGTAGCGACAAGCCAGCCAGATACCATGCTAGAGGTCCGAAAGATGCGGAAGGTAGCTCTGCGCGATCTCACGCTAGGCTCGAACCGAACGGGCTTCATCCTGCTGTTGGTGCTCGGGTTCTGTTCGGCGGGTGGGGGTCTCTTGTGGCTGGCTCTCAGAGCCGTTCTGCCGGATGGAACGCTTCGCGCGTCGGAGGCGCGCTGGGCGGGGCTGGTCAGTTTGTTGGGGTTGGCTTGTTGGGTATGGGCAGTGGTGGCAGCATAGGCATCTCCCGTGGCTTCGACTCCAAAGCGGCTTGTCTTCAGCGCTCAGCTCGAGCGTTTCTCGGAACACCTCGAGCACGAGCGGCGCTGTTCGCCGCACACCGTGGTGGCTTACCGGCGCGACCTGGGGTCCCTGGCCCGCTACCTCGAACGGAAGCTCGGGCGGGACGCCAGTCTGGCGGACATCGATAAACTCGTCCTGCGCGCCTGGATGGCGGAGCAGGCTCGTCTGCTCAAGCCGGGCAGTCTCGCGCGTCGTCTCGCGTCTGTCCGTGCCTTCTACCTTTACCTCGAGCGTCGCGGTGTTGTGAGTCACAATCCGGCTCGTTTGATCAAGACGCCACGCCTCGGTCGTTCGCTTCCCCGGTTTCTCTCCGAGTCCCAGGCCGCGGAGGTCGTCGAAGCTCCGCTCACGCAGCAGCGTCCTGCCGAGCCCCAACGTCTCAGGGATGCCTTGATTCTGGAAATACTGTACGGAGCAGGGCTCAGGGTAAGTGAGTTGGTGGCTCTGGATCTCGAGGATGTGTCGCTGGAACGTCGGGAGGTCAGGGTGCTCGGCAAGGGAAACAAGGAACGCAGCGTGCCCCTGGGCGGTAAGGTCGAAACGGCGTTGGCTGCCTATCTGCCCGTGCGTTCGGAGCTCAAGCATCCGAAGACCGGCTTCCTGGACTCCGCGGCGCTGCTGCTGAATCGGCGGGGCAAGCGGTTGAGTGTGCGCTGGGTGCAGAAGCTCACCGCTCGCTACGGTATGAGCGGTGCAGGTCGACCGGATCTACATCCCCACGCCCTGCGCCACTCATGTGCCACTCACATGCTGGAGGGCGGTGCCGATCTCCGGATGATTCAGGAATTTCTCGGACATGCCAGTCTCGCGACCACCGAGCGTTATACGCACCTTTCCCTGGACAAGCTGCTGGCCGTCTACGATCGCAGTCACCCTCTTGCACGCCCGCGGCGCAGCGAGGAAGCGGACCCGGAGAGGTCCAAGTGATTGAGTCGACCGAGCGATCGGAGCTGGGGTCGAGCACCGATGCCGTGAAGCGCTCGTCGTCGGGCTTCTTCCCTCGCGTGGCCAGAGCGGCGCTGGGAGCTTCCGGCGTGGGGCTGTTTGCCGCACTGCTCGAAGCCCATTGGGTCTCGGCAAGTGGCGTCGCGACGCTGTCGGAGGCCTGGCTGCCTGTGTTGGGGTTGCTCGCGCCGGCCGCGTTGTTCGTTGGGCTTGCTGTCGGAGTCTTCGCTTGCTTCATGCATCCCGATGGCGCTCCCGGGCTGGGGTCGCTCAGGCAGCTTCTGGAGCGGGACGAGGGCGAGCGCAGGGCAGTGCGCGCTTGGGGAGCGCTACTGGCTGGTCCAGCGGTTTTTCTGTGGGTGTGGGTTTGCGCGAAGCTCTCGCTGGCCTGGTTGGCCCTGGACGTCCCCCCGGCAACGAGCGGAGCCGCGATGGGGGCATCAGTCGTGGGGGCGGCGCTTTCGGTGGTGCTCTCGACGCGCGCCGCGGCGGGCTGGCTCGCTCGCAGGTTTCCCTGGCGCCATGCGCTCGCGGGTCTGGGGCTAGGGCTGGCTCAGGCATGCGTCCTGTTCGGCGCGGCCATAGCGGCGGGGACGACCAGTGGCACCGGTGGTGTACTCGCGGTATTCGGCGTTTTCAAACGGCCCGAGTTGGATCTTCGCGGCAGCTTCGTTGTCGCGTTGTTCGTGCTCGCCGCCTATCTGGCGCCAGCGCTGCTCGGACGCCTCAAGGCGCTGCTCGCTCTGGGGTTGGCCATACTCCCTGCGCTCGTCATCGTGCAGAGCTCACGTGCTCTCGAAGACTCCCGGCTGAGCCTGGGCGTGGAACGTGCAGGTGCTCTTTCCAAGCGGCTTCTGCCGCTCTACCGCAAGCTGGGCGATAGCGATGGCGATGGGTTCAGTCGACTCTTCGGCGGAGGCGACTGCGACGACGCCGAGCGGGATATCAATCCCGGCGCCGACGACGTGCCAGGCAACGGAGTCGATGAAGATTGCTCGGGAAGCGATGCCAAGAAGCTCGACTTCTCCGAGCCAGAAAAGGAGGCTCCTCCCAGCGCCAAGGAGTGGATGGCGCAGAAGCTCGACAAAAAGTTCAATGTAATCCTCATTACGATCGACACGCTACGCGCCGACCTGGGCTACATGGGGTACGAACGCAAGGTCTCGCCGAACATCGACAAGCTGGCCGCCGAAAGCACGGTGTTCGAAAGGGCCTACTCGCTCGCCTCGTACACCGCGAAGAGCCTACCCCCGATGCTGATCGGCAAGTATCCGAGCGAAACGCATCGCGACTGGAGCCACTTCAATCGCTTCTCGAAAGACGACACCTTCGTTCAGGAGCGTCTCCAGACGGCTGGCATTCACACCATCAGCGTGCAGGGCTATTGGTACTTTTTTCACGACGGCTACGGCTTCGAGCGGGGCTTCGACGTGATCGATTCCTCCGCGGCTCCCAAGGTCATTCAGATGGAGGGGGACCGCTCGTCGAACAGTGACGAGATCAGTGACGCCGCGGTTCGGCAGCTCCAGCAGGCCGGGCTCGCTGACAAGCAATTCTTCATGTGGGTGCACTATATCGATCCGCATTCGGAATACGCGCCACACCAGGACTTCGATTTCGGCAGTGACAGTCGTGCTCGCTACGATGGCGAAGTGGCGTTCGTGGACCATCATGTCGGGCGGCTGTTGGAAGCCCTGGCAGGGCGCCCGTACGCGGAGCGGACCGCCGTTATTCTGACCAGCGATCACGGTGAAGCATTTCGCGAGCATGGTATGATCCGACACGGGTTCGAAGTCTGGGAAGAGCTGGTGAGAGTGCCTCTGATTGTGCGCATCCCGGGGGCAGAACCGCATCGCGTCCGTGCGCGCCGCAGCGGTGTGGATATCGTGCCGACCATCCTCGACCTCATGAAGGTGGCGCGCCCCACGGGCAATGGCTCTGATTTCATCAGTGGCCATTCGCTGCTCGAGGACGTGTTGATGCCGCCTGGGCATCAACCCGAGCAGCGCATCGTGTTCGTGGACATGTCAGCGGGTCCGAACAACGCCGAACGCCAGGCCTTCATCGAAGACGACGTCAAGCTCATCGCCAGCTCCGGGCGCACGCTTGGCATCTATGACCTGGACAAAGACCCCGCTGAGAAAGATGACTTGAGCAAGGACAAGGAGCTCAGCGAGCGCGTCAGCGAGCGCTTCAAGGCCTTTCGCCGGCAGTTGAGGACAGTGTACGTCAAGCCCCGTTGAGCGCCTGCGTCCCGGGCACCGGGCCTGGCCGCGCTACTCGAATCGATCCGCCTGAGCCAGCAAGCCGGGCAGGCCGCCCGTGTGTATGAACAACGCGCGCTTCGGTCGCGGGTTGAGCTCGGCGAGGCCGAACAAGGCTTTCCCAGTGTAGACGGGGTCGAGGATCAGACCAGCGCATCGTGCGACGCGGCGGATGAACTCGAGTTGAGCTCGACTCGCAACCCCGTAAGCGGGCCCCTGGAAGCCTTCCGGGAAGGTCAGCGGGAGGGGGTCGACGAGGTCGGGGCACAGCGTCCGAGCCTGCTCCACGATGCCGCGGACACGCGCGCCGAAGTAGGCTGCGTCGTTGCAGACGGGGATGGCGAGCACTTCGCTGGCCAGTTTGGTCAGCGCACCGCCCAGGGCCGTTCCGGCGGCAGTGCCGCCCGAGCCGCAGGCGTGGACGATCACGTCGAAGTGTTGCGGCTCTTCTGCGGAGCTGGCGAGCTGTTCGCGAATCTCGAGCATCGCGCGCACGTAACCCATGGCGCCCAGACCGTTCGAGCCACCTTCGGGTATCACGGCACTGGCGATGCCGTCTGCTGCATCCCGCTCTTTGGCACGCTGCATGATGGCGTCGACCTGTTGGTATTGGTCCGGCGTGATCCAGCGGATTTCAGCTCCCACCAGGCGATCGAGCAACAAGTTTCCCTGTGGCTTGGGTGCTGGAGCGTCCGGTTGTTTGCGCAGGTACAGGGTGGAGCGGAGCCCGAGCGACGCACCGCACAAGGCCGTGGCACGTGCATGGTTCGATTGCTCCCCGCCGCACGTGATCAGGCGGTGACAGCCCGCAAGAACCGCTTCGTGCAGAAGAAACTCCAGCTTACGGATCTTGTTGCCAGCCGCTGCGCCCGCGCTCATGTCGTCGCGTTTCACCCAGAGCTCGAGGCCCAAGAGCTTGCTCAGGTTGGCATTGTGCCAGACCGGAGTGGGCAAGTGGGCCAGGGTCCTGTGAGGGGGCAGCTTCGGCATCACTCGTCGAGTTCGAGAAGTGTGGCACCCAGAGGGACCGTATCACCCACGGAAACCTGGATTTCCGATATGGTTCCGGGCCTGTCTGCTAGGATCGGGTTCTGCATCTTCATGGCCTCCAGCACGATCAGTCGCTGGCCTGTACCCACCTCGTCGCCAGCGGCGACCAAGACCTGGACCACCTGGCCTGGCAGTGGCGCCTTGACCAGGCGATGCCGAGTGGGGCCACGAGCCTCGCGTCCCAACGCAGCTACCAGAGGTCTGTCCCTGACGCGAACCTCGAGCTTGGGAGCCAGCCGTGATTCGATGCTCAAGCCCTCTCCAGAGCGTCGCACCCGGTAAACGCGGCCATCAATCACGGCCGTTCCCGCTTGGTGCCAGCCCTGTCTGCTCACCGGGGAGGGGGCCTCCCCTGGCGCGAGTGCCTCGAGGCGACAAGCATCTGGGCCCGGTTCGAGTGTGACGATCCATTCCTGCTCGCGAGTCTCGATGAAGTACTTGACCGACACGTTTCCCCTTATGGCACGAGACGGCGGCTCGTCACAAACCCGAGTGCTTCCAGAGGCGTGGCTGGCGTCGGGCACCGGCATGCTGCGCCGAAAGTCGGGTTGTCCGGTGTGTGATTTCCCGACAATGGGTCACGGGATATACTTGGACGATGACCGAGTCTCTCGCAGAAGTGGGCAGTCTTCTCCCCGGTGTTGCGCGCCAGGCGATTGCTGCCTTCGTGCGAGGAGCGGTGGCTGCCACAGTGCGCTCGGGTCCCCCCGCGCCCGTCTTCGTCACGCTTCGCGCTCCAGATGGAAGCTTGAGGGGCTGCATCGGCTCGACGCGAGCCATCACGGCCAGCGTCACGGAGGAGACGGCGCGGAGCGCGGTTCTGGCGGCCAGCCGCGACCCGCGTTTTCCTCAGGTTGTCGAGCAGGAGGTGGCGGCGCTCCAGCTGGAGGTCAGCGTGCTCCTCCCACCCGAGCCGGTGGCTTCATTGAGCGAGCTTGCTCCCGATCGCTATGGCGTGATCGTCCGGGAGCCGGTTGGTAAGCGTCAGGGCCTGCTTCTTCCCGGGATCGACGGGATTCACGATGCTGGCACCCAGGTGACGATAGCGCGTCGCAAGGCGGGTCTGGACGCTGATGCGCCAGTTGAACTGAGCCGGTTCGAAGTCTTGAAGTTCTTCGAAGCGAGCTAAGGACCCGCGAATGCGGAAATCGTCGCGAGCCGGCCGAGACCGCCGCGAGGTGGTCGCGTGAGGAGCGAGAAAAGAGCGACGAGCCCGCCCGCCGCAGCAAGAGGATCGGCCCGGCGCAGTAGGACTTAACCAGTCGCGGGCCCTGACTGTCAGCTGCCTCCGCAGTCGACGGGTGAAAACCACCAGAGTTGCGCCAGCGAGGTGCTGATGGTGCAACCGTGTAGCTCCACGGCATTTTCATTGTCGCTGCCCATGGCCTGGAGGCAGGAGTTGTCCGTGTTCTGGGCTTTGATCCGAAAGTCCTGGTTCTCCATCGGCTCGAGCCCGAACACCTGATTGATCCCGCCGTGCGGGGTGTACAGCAGCGCTTCGGTTCCGTCGAAGAAGTGATTGCCTTCCAGGTCGAGATTGAGGTCGAGCGCCAGGTTGCGAATCTCCCACTGAGAGAACGTGCCGGGGATGAGCTCCCAGCGCTGGTCGGCGGACTGTTCGCAGGTGCGGAGCTCCACCGTGTAACCGGTGACGCCGGGAGTCGCTCCCTCGATGCTGGTGACGGTCCCTGCCGTCAGACAGGCGCGCCTGGATTCGGACATCAGGTAGACCTCGGTTGCCTCGGGAACCGAGAGGGGACATTCCGGATCCTGAGGGACCACAGGCTGCCCGTCATCCTCCAACAACGTGGCGTCGAGCGGCGTTGCCGTGCAGCCTGAGCTTGCGAGGGCCGTCGCCAGAACGAGTGCTGGCAAGGCATTGCGGTAGGCAGGAGATTCGCTGAACGGCAGCATCAGGGAGGCGATCGAAGGGGCGCTATCAGACCGGCGGAGAATACCACGGCGCCGTTTCGGTTGCAGCGCAGCGTCTCGGCCGCATTTATCCAGTGTGGATGGGCAGGGCGAGGCACCTCAAGGCGCGGGCTCGAAGCGCCAGACGAAGCGAACCTCCGCAGGGACCGAGCCCGGGGCCGTCGGGGACCCGACCAACTCCGCCTGCAGGGATCTGAGCCGGCACTGTTGATCGAGCCGAAGCTCGCCCAGGACGCGGCGTTGCTCGCCCATGGCGTGACTGGGGTCGCTGGACTCGACCTCGAATATCGCCGGAAATCCGGCTTTGATCTGCCGCGCCGTGTGCGCGAGCGAGGACATTCCGTCGTCGCCCAGAGCGAGCCGACGCACTACCCTGTCGGGTAAGCTGAGCCGGAGATCACCGCTGCTCCGCTGGCCATCGAGCTGGTGACCGAACTCGGGCACGCGCAACAGCTCCGCCGTTTCGCCTATTGCGGCGGCAACGGACGCGCGCCTCGTATGCTGCGCTGCCGGGTCCGCGGGTTCGTCCGGGTCAGGCTCGCAGGTCCCCGAATGACCGAAGCACCAGCCTCCTGCCGCGCGCGTCAGCACGAACGGGGTCCTCGGCTCCAGCCAGTGTTTGGCGAGCGCGATGCCCCACGCGCTCTGCGTTGCCTCGACTTCGACCAGGGATTCGAGCACGACGCGGATACTAGCGGCGCGGGCGTCGAGTGGCTCGATGTCGTAAACGGCCCGGGTCTCTGCTGCTGTTTGCGCATCGTTCGGCGCACGTCTCACGATTCGAAAAGTGACACGCGTTCCTCGATGCGGCGCGGCGTCGTGGCACGCGAACTCGCGGGGTTCCCCCATGCCTACGGCCTCGGCCGGGCTGGGGGGAACCCGCACCAACGTGACCGGAGGCGCCTGCGCAGGGTGCGGTGCGCTGCAAGCGCCGACGGCGAGGGCGCCCAGAATGGGACGAAGCCTCGGGCGCGGCCGATGAGCGGTCACACGGTTATCCCGAGGATGAAGAACACATAGCAGCCCACGATGATATGAGACAGGGAAACCCCGACGAGGTTTGGACGCCGGGAATAGAGCCACCCCCAGAAGAGTCCAGGAACGATGGCCAGCAGTGAAAACAGGTAGGAAATGTGCAAATGGCTGATGGAAAATAACAAGGCACAGACCACGATGGCTCGAGTTCTTCTACCCGGTCCTGTCAGAAAGCGCTCGAGGCTGCTTTGCAGCACGCCCCGGACAATCAACTCTTGTACCAATGCGGTTGCGGCGTAGATTCTGATCCACAAAAGCACGTTGGGCTCGTGCATCCGGGCGGCGACGTCGGTGTGCTCGAAGACCGGCAGCGTCGAGCCGCGGGTCCAAAGAACCAGCAACTTGAGTCCTGTCACCACGGCGGCGAAGGGTAGCGTGAGTAGCCCCGCTTCCAAGAGGGAGCCGAACAGATGCTTCAAGCCGATGCCGAAGTGACTGAGCGGATAGCCGCTCTTCTGGATGAATCGCCAGCTGGCGACACCGAACACGGCGATCAGTGGAAGACTGACGGTCTCGGTGGTGTCCGAAATACGCCCCCAGAAGAAGGGCAGGGCGTTGAGAAACAGCACGTATGCACACACGAGGATCAACACATTGACGATGAACTGGCCCATCACGGCGCGTTCGCGGGCGTGCTCCAGCGACAGATCGACATGTTCGCGCATGCGACCCGCGAGTGACTGGGCAAGCCCCAGCACCAAATCCTGGTAGATGCGCTTCTCCTGACTCGCCCTGGGTTCTGCGGCTTTCTGGCGCAGCTGCTCGAACGGAAGCACCCACAGCAGGCTATCGCTGGAGGCACGTGCGGAAGCCGCGCGTGGCTTTCCGTCGAGCAGGGCATGCTCGCCAAGGACCTGGCCGGCTCGGACCGTGCCGACCTGGTGCTCGGTTCCGGTTCGCGGGTCCTTCTTCAAGAGCTCGAGCACGCCCGATTGCACATAGATCAACTCGTCTGCGCGGGTCCCCTCTTCGGTGACGAGGGTCCCGGCCTCGACTGAGCGGCATTTGAAGCTGCGCTCGAGAAGGCGCCGCTCCGGCTTCGCGAGACCGCGGAAGGGTGCTGCGGAGTGCCAGGCCGGGTCAGAACGTCTGAAAAGCGATGAGAACCAGGACATGACGAACGGTTTCCGCACTCAGACTGCGAAGTGTGCGCCAACGCAAGCGTAGCGTATGCGTGCGAACAATTTGCGTCCATGGAACTCGTGCAGCGAAAAAATCGCGATCCACGGGCTGCGCGTGGATTGGCATTGCCGTTCCAAGGCGCTCCATTCTCGGGTCCTTGCGCAATGCGATGGAGTGTCGCCAGCTAGCACGAGCTTTGCTTCTTCACTTGGGATAGCAAGCAAGGGACGTCGCGTCCCGTTCGGGAAAAGGAAGGTCCACATGCTCCGAGATCGAATGCGCAATTCCCTGCGGCGCCTTGGGATCAACGACGCAAATTACAAGGTGCTCAAACTATTACCGTTGATCTATGTGGCGTGGGCCGACGGTCGTATCGAGCCGGAGCAGGAGCGGCGCATCCTCGATCTGGCGCACAACCGCTTTCAGATTGGAAGTCAGGGAGAGAAGCTTTTGAAGCAGTGGATTCGTGAACGGCCAGAGAAAGAATACTTCTTGGAAGGGCTCCACGACATCCTCGTTTTGGCCCACGCTCCCGATGACTGGGAGTTCGACGTGGACGAACTGCCGGGATTGCTTGCGCATTCGGAAGCGATCGCGCGAACCACCGCTGAAGCAATGGATGCGCCAAACGCGATCGATCCGAGCGAGGAGGAGGTGCTGCGTGAAATTGCTCGCGAGCTGGGCGTGGACGACGGGGAAAGCTGGGCCCAGTTGATGTCGGATCTTCAGGAAGAGTCCTCGGGCTGAAGGGCTCCCGGGTCCAACCGAACGGCGGGTGGAGCAAACGAATAACGCCTTGCTAAGCCCTCTGCTCGGATATTTTCGCTCCGGTCAGACGCTGAGTAAATAAAATTCCCTAACGGAATCGAGACGTTATCGCGCGACTCCGAAGAATGGCGAGTACACTCGCGTGATCGGAGGGCCGGGTCGAAAGCATAATCACCAGTTACATGGCGAATGCGTCGGTCCTAACTGCCTCGGGAGCCGCCTTGGTGCAGAGCTCTGCGGCTCACCGCAGACTTGAACAGATGTTCAGAGACCATCATCTCTTGATCTGGCGGACGCTCAGGCGCTTCGGGTTGACCGAAGACGGAGCTGCTGACGGAACGCAGCAAGCATTCCTCATTGCGGCCGAGCGACTGGACCAGATCCGTCAGGGGAGCGAGCGCGCTTTCCTCTTCGGTACAGCGATTCGGCTGGCGCGCTCGTCACACAGGAAGAACCATCGGTGTCAGCTGGAGGCAGATATGGACACCCGGGCCGACCCGCGCCGCCGCGCCGATGACGCAGCCAACAAGCGGACGGCAGTGGAGTTACTTGACCGAGTACTCAGACGGATGGATGAAGATCTGGTTACTGTGTTCGTACTGTTCGAGCTGGAAGGTATGTCGACGCCCGAGATTGCGGAGTTGGTGCAGATACCCGTCGGAACTGCAGCCTCGCGGCTGAGACGCGCGCGCCACGCGTTCCGTGCCGCTGCGCTGCGCCTGGAACGGTCCACCCCAGTTGCGCAGCGACCCACCGGGAAAGGCGTCTAATGAATCCTGTCGCTGCAAATGATGAGCGGAGAGCCTGCCGGGCAACGGCTCGAACGCGTGGGTTTGAAGCAATTTCTGCGTCCTCGCCCGATTGGGCGCACCGGGAGCTCCCCCGTCACTCGATGGAGACGCTGCACTAATGGTCGACCCGGAACGGTTGCTCCAAGGCGGGACGGAGTTCGAGCGAGCCCTGCTGGAAGGCGGAGCCTCGGAACGCCCCAGCGGAAGCCTGGCACGGCGCATGGCCGTCGGAGTCGGGGTCAGTGGAACACTGGCCTACTCGTCGACGGCCCACGCGCTGATTCGTACCTGGTGGGGCAAGGCTCTCGGCGTGGTTGGCGTTGGCGCGGGCGTGGCGGGGGTCGTGGCGCTCAGCACCACTGGCAACGTCACCGACGCTGACCCGGTCGTCGCGCCCAAGGTCGTCAGTGCACCCGCGGCGCTGAAGGCCCAGGCGGAATCTCCTCAGTCCGAACAAACGGCTGACGCGCTGCCCCAATCGGATCCAGAGCCGGCGGAGGAAAAGCCCGCGGCCGCTGCCACCCAGGTCCGCCGGCCGCGCGCTCCAGCGCGTGCCACGAGCACACTGGCGGAGGAGATCCATCTGCTCGACCAAGCGCGTGCTTTGCTCGGTCGGGGCGAACGAGCGCGGGCGCAGGCGGTCCTGAATGTTTACCGGCGACGCTACCCCAGAGGGGTGCTCAGCCGGGAGGCGAAGTTGCTGCGGGATCGGGCAAGCCAACGCTGAGCACCGGTGTGCGCACCCTCGATGTCTCGGGCTCAGCTGTCGCCCTCGGACGGGCCGGGTAAACTGGGGAGCGTGGTGAATCGGCACTGGGTGACGGCGCTTTTGGCGTATTCCGTTGCCTGCACGCAGTCTGCGTGTGGCGACGGGGCGCTCGTGACCTTGGGCGAGCAGGGGGCGGCCGTGACTACCGTTTCCGAGTACGTCGACGTTCGACGGATCGACGTGCTTTCGGACGACTCGTCCGACGACGAAAACCCGACGTTGACCGACTCCATGCAGGAGATCTACTTCGACTCTCCCGACCGCGAAGGCGCCGAAGCCACGCATGACGTTTGGCGCGCCGAGCGAAGTCCGGATGGCGGTTTCGGAGAGCCGGTGGCACTCGAGCCCTGGAGCGAAGACGGCTACTACTCGAGTCCCGCCATTTCCGGCAATGGGCTCACGCTCTGGCTTGCCTATCGTGACGGTGAGAGCGACGCCACGGACATCTACCGGGTAGCACGTGAGTCCGTCGATGCGCCGTTCAGCGACCCCGGACCGGCGGGCACCTGGGATATGGCCCACAATGAGCGACCGCGACCGCTCGGTCAGAACGACACCGTGATGCCGCTTTCCCGGCGGATCGAAACGCCGGACGGCAACCTCTGGCAGACACTCTTCGTTACCCTGAGGACGGACGGTAATCTGGTAGACCCGACGCCGTTGGAAGGGCTGGAAGACGAAGGGGTGAGTGTTGTCGATGGGTTCCTGTCGCAGGATGGGCTCACGTTTCTGTACAAGCGGATCGCCGCGACTGGCGAGCCCGGCGATCTGTATTGGGCGCAGCGAGACAGCGTCGACGAGCATTTCGTGAAGGCGGAGCCCGTGCCCGGCCCCGACGTGAATACCGATGAGTACGACGAACGGGACCCCTGGCTCAGCGCTGACAAGAATGAGTTGTTTTTCGTATCCAATCGCGCTGGCACTCAGGACATCTACAGCGCCCGACGGGTGACCCGACGCGCGAACCAATGAAAGGGGGCCAGCCTGGGCTAGGTGCTCGGGAGTATTCCCGCCTCGACGCTCGCGGCCGCAGCCTGCGTATCGAGGAACAACACACTGCTGGTTGCTGTCTGCAGGACGCGCGCCGCGGGCAGAATGGCTTCACGCGCAGCGAGCAATTCCCGGACGACGCGTGACTTCGATGAGCCGAGCGCCGCCAGTGCGATGGCCCGAGCTTCGCGTAGGGTCCCGAGTGTGAGTGTCAGACGCTCGGGAGGTGGCTTGGGCGAATCGCTGAGATCGGCGACCCAACGCGGATCTTCGAGCAGCCGATGCCCCGGAAACAAAGAGCACACGTGCCCGTCGGGGCCGACTCCGAGCAACGCCACGTCGAGCTTCGGCGGTTCGCCCAGTTGCTCGGTCAACATCCGCGCGTACCGGTCTGCCGCCTCCGGGAGAGGCCCCTCGTCCGCTGGCATGCGATGAATACATGCGGCAGGGACCTGGGCCGGTTCGAACAACAGACGCTGGGCAGCCCGAAAGTTGGAGTCGGAGCTGTCCGGCGGGACAGCCCGCTCGTCCCCCCAGAAGAAATGAACCTTGGACCAGTCCAAGTCGAGCTGCGCGATGTGCGGGAAGAACGAATCCGCGACGGACCCGCCCGTGAGGGCCAGAGAAGCGCGCCCATGCTCCGAGACGGCGCTGACGAGTCGTTCTTTCAGCCACGTCGAAAAAACGACGGGAAGCTGGCTTTGATCCTCGACGACGATGCTGGACGGTCGCATGTTCTTGCCCGGGTAAGGTACCACGAGAGTTCGGAGAACGGAGCTGACAATGCAAATTGGGATGATTGGGCTTGGCAAGATGGGAGGCAACATGGTGCGGCGCCTCATCCGAGCGGGCCATCAGTGCGTCATCTTCGATCGCAACCCCGAGGCGATGCGGGAGCTCGTGGATCTCGGAGCGAGCGCCGCCAGCTCGCTCGAGGACCTGGGCCGCCAGCTCACGCCCCCGCGGGCCATTTGTGTGATGGTGCCCGCCGGAGTGGTCCAAAAGGTGTTGGACGAACTCACCCCGCAGCTTGCCCCGGGCGACAGCGTGGTCGATGGGGGAAACTCACACTATCATGACGACATTGCACGCTCGAGAGCGCTCTTTGAGCGAGGCATCCACTACGTGGACATGGGCACCAGCGGCGGCGTCTGGGGGCTCGAGCGCGGGTACTGTTTGATGATCGGTGGGCCGAAGGAGGCGGTCGAGCGTCTCGATCCGATGTTTCGGGCACTGTCGCCAGGCTCCGGCGGGATCGCGAAGACCCCTGGTAGAAAAGCAAGCAGCAGCGCTGAGCAAGGCTACCTGCATTGCGGGCCGAGCGGGGCAGGACATTTCGTGAAGATGGTGCACAACGGCATCGAATACGGATTGATGGCAGCGTATGCGGAAGGCTTCAATATCCTCAGACATGCGAACGTCGGCAAAAAGTCCCAAGAACACGACGCGGAAACCAGTCCGCTCAAGCACCCGGAGCACTTCCAGTACGATCTCGATCTGGCGGAAGTCGCGGAGGTGTGGCGGCGGGGCAGTGTCATCACCTCGTGGCTGCTCGACTTGACCGCCCAGGCCTTGGTGTCGGAACCGGATCTCGGGAGCTTCAGTGGACACGTGTCCGATTCCGGAGAAGGGCGCTGGACCCTGCAGGCGGCCAACGAACAGGGGGTGCCGGCGCACGTGCTTGCTGCGGCGCTGTTCGAACGGTTCGCGTCGCGTGGGCTCGACCAATTCCAAAACAAGGTCTTGTCCGCCATGCGTCTCGGCTTCGGCGGGCATCTCGAAAAGCGAGGGAATGAGCAATGACTGACGCCGACGCCTTGGTGTTCTTTGGTGCCACGGGAGACCTGGCTTACAAGAAGATCTTTCCTTCGCTGTACGCGATGGCGAAGCGCGATCAGCTCGACTTTCGTGTGATCGGCCAGGGGCGCAAGCCGCTCTCGCGCGAGAACCTGATCGAGCGCGCGAAGAACAGCGTCTCCGAACACGCCGATTTCGACGCCGTTCAGTTCGAAAAGTTGGCGAAGCGCCTCGATTATGTCGATGGTGACTACAACGACATCGAGACGTTCAAACGTCTGCGCAAGGCGCTCGACGGTTCGAAGCTTCCTGTTCACTACTTGGCGATCCCGCCGAGCGCGTTTCCCAAGGTGGTGGAGCAGTTGCGTGAATCCGGCTGCTCTCGAAATGCGCGCGTCGTCATCGAGAAGCCGTTCGGGCGCGACCTGGCTTCCGCCAGACAGCTCAATCAAGTGCTCCAGCAGTGCTTCCCCGAGCCTGCGATCTTCCGCATCGACCACTACCTGGGCAAGGAAGCAGTGCAGAATCTGTTGTTCTTCAGGTTCTCGAACGCGTTCTTGGAGCCGATCTGGAATCGTCGCTACGTCAAGAGCGTGCAAATCACCATGGCGGAGAATTTCGGCGTCGATGGGCGTGGGCGTTTTTACGAGGAGACCGGGGTGATTCGTGACGTGATCCAGAATCACTTGTTTCAGATCGTCACCTATCTGGCCATGGAAGCACCGTCGAGCACCTACTGCGAGGCGCTGCGTGACGAACAGGCCAAAGTGCTCAGAACCGTGCGCACGCTCAGCTCCGACCAGATTGTGCTTGGCCAGTTCGAGGGCTACCGGGCGCTCCCAGATGTCGCGGACGATTCACGCACGGCTACGTACGCGGCGCTTAGGCTGCATGTGGATTCCTGGCGTTGGGAAGGCGTGCCCTTCATCGTCCGGGCTGGCAAGGGCATGGCTGAGACGAAGACGGAGGTGGCGGTGCAGCTGCATCGGCCGCCGCCCGTGGTGTTTCCGGAGTCAGCGACTCCCAGCGAGAACTACGTGCGCTTCCGGCTCAGCCCGAACGTCAGCATCGACGTGGGGGCGAATGCCAAACGGCCGGGTGAGGGCATGCAAGGCATGCCGGTGCATCTTCACGTCGTGGCCGAAGGAAGGCAGGGCGAAGGGGGGCGCATGACCGCTTACGAGCGCCTTCTGGGCGAGGCCATGGAAGGGGATGCCACCTTGTTTGCTCGCCAAGACGTGGTGGAGGCCGCCTGGTCCATCGTCGAGCCGGTGCTCGACACGGGTGACCAACCGGAGCCCTATGCGCGTGGCTCGTGGGGTCCGAAGCGCGCTGACGAACTGGTGGCAGATCTGGGCGGTTGGAAGACGGTGTCAGAGAGCGTCGAGCCCTGACGGTCGCCGCTCGTCAGAACGCATCGCTGAGGATGCGGGCGTCGGTGGCGGCAATCTTGGCGCCGAGAAAGGCGCCCCGCGTGGCGAGCGTCTCGCCTTCGGAGAGTATCTCCGCGCGATCGGTCGAGGCGGTCAAGCAGATGGCCAGTCCGCCCAGCAGCGCGCAGACGTCGGCCTGACCTCGGTCAATGGGGGTTTTCGGGGCGTGCTTGCTTTCGTAGATGCGCACTGCGTCGATCTGGACTCGGATGAACTCCATCTGCAGAGTCAAGAACCCGCCCCCGTCCAGGCTGAAGCCAATGTCGCGGGTGCGGTCGAACACACGATGGCGTCCAGTGAGCAGCAGCCCTCCTCGACCGGCCAATTCCAAAAACAGGTTTTCCGACTCGATGAGCTGGTAGCCGAGTTCGAAACGAGGCAGCTCGAGGTGCGAGTGGTAAAAGTCGGCGTTTCCTCCGAGGCTTGCATCGACTCCCATGCGCGCGAAGCCACCGCCGACCTCCCCTCGACCCATGCTGAGCCGGCCTCCGAACATCCAGATGCCGCCCAGTTCGCCCGCGAAGCCGCTGTTCCCGCCCCCCAAGCTGGCTGTGATTCGGCTGCGCGAAGTAGCCCCCCCTGCCTGGATGGTGATGTCGGGACTCACTCCCACAGTGAATTCCGTGGGATCGTAGTCACGATCGACGCCATTCAGATCCCAGCGACCTGCCCGAAGCTCGAGGGGAGCGTACACCGCGATGTCCGCTGGGATACATTCGCGTTGCTCCTTGCCACCGCAAGGATGCTTGTCCGACCCGACCTTCACCGTGGCGCTCGCTTTGGCCTCGATTTGCCCTGGCGACGGGCTTGCGATGCCCAGGTGGGCCAGACCCAAGCCGAGCGTGAGCCACCACTTCGCACGCGGCTGCATGGCCCCTTTAGCTCAACGCGCTGCAGTGGAGATGGGGCGTCGCGCGCATCACTCGCACGATCCGAGTGCTGACTTCTGCGTCAGAGGCGCTGGCGCTTGGAAAGATCTCGTGGAAGTTCTGCTGCAGGATTGTCCCGAGGGACGGGACATCTCCGCAGGCGGCGAGTGCGTCCAAGCCATCGATGGCCTCGCCGCGGCCACGGGCGGCTGCAACCGCCAACGCCGAACGGTTCGCGACGACGAACGCCTGCGCGCGCCCGGTTCCGCTCGGTGGCCCTGCGCAATTGCTGGTGCCGGAGGTAATGCCGAAAGTCTGGTTGCCGAACAGGCCATTGGTAGTCGCCGCGAACACTTGAACGAAATGGCTGCTGGGCTTGATGATCACCGAACCCAGGCCGCAACCGGCCGAGCCGTATCCTCCATGGCCTTCCAAAACCTCGGGCCTGACGCCGCCTTCCTCGCCGACTGTGCGGGACACACGATTGATACCGCTGCTCGACTCTTCCTTGGGCTTGGCGGAATTCGTGGCCTGGGCCGTTTCGGTAGGCTCGTCAGCGAGAGCCAGCCGTGGAGCAATCAAAAGCCACGACAGCACACCAGTGAGTAATACACGCACGATTCGCTCCTGACGCTTGCGAGTCGGAATGTTGGTGGAATCCGCTAGAGAAATCCAGCGCGGCGCACGCGCTTCGCTGGTTCGCGAACGGGGACGGGCTGGACGGCGGGTGCGCAGCAGCCGACGGACGGTCCACCGGCCGTTTGATGGCGTTCAGTTTCGTTTCGAGCGCCTGCAATGACCGCCTCTGTCTGCAAATGCTGCGCTCTTCGGTTCGCTGGGACGAAACCGCCTCGGTCCGACCGAGCAATCGGCGGTCACACGGTCCGTTGGGTGAGGCTGCGGTTCCTTTTGTCACCGGGTTCGGTTATCTCTGGGGAGCGTCATGGTGATGCGGCACCACCAGCGAGGGGCGGTCGCGCTCTCTGTGCTCTTGTCGACCTGCTTCGCCAAGGCAGAGGAGCCCGAACCCGGTCAAACCTACGAAGTGTATGGCTACAGCGAGAGCCATGCTCAGCTCTTTCGCCGCGCGCTGCTGCCCGGACCCAACGGTGCCATCGTGACGACCGATACCGAGGCCCCCCTGAACGAATACGTCGGGCTCGTGGGTCGCGGATTCGACACGCCGCTCGGTGAAGACTCCGTGGATATCGAGCTAGCCGGGTGGGGTGGCATCGAAGCCGGCGAGCCCGGCGCTCTGGGACGCTACGACGGTGATGTGCAGACCGCCAATCTGGTGCTGCGCCGTTCGGCTGACGTCTACCCGGCCAGCTTGCGTTTGGGGCGCCAGCAGGTCGCCGGTGGGGCAGCGCGCTTCGCCAGGTTCGACGGGGCCATGGGAAGCATCGAACTGGTGCCCGCGCTTTCCTTGAGCGCCTACGGGGGCTGGTCCGTACTGCCACGCTGGGATCACCAGCCTGGTTACTACCTATTGGGTTCCACGGTCGAGGGGCTGGTTCGCGATCCCGAGGCTCTCGAGAGTGTGGAGCGTTCCGGCTATTGGCTGGTCGGCGGACGGGTTTCGGTGCATCACGAGCTCGTGGACGCGAACCTGTCCGTGCACGAGCAACGTGAGTCCGGGGGCCTCGCGCGCCGCAACCTGGGTCTCGACGCGCGGTCGGACCTCACGCCCGACGTGGGCTTGGGCGGGAACCTGCTGTTCGAGCTCGACGCTTCGCGCATCGCGGACCTCAGGCTCTGGAGCGATCTGAGCCTGTTCGGAGCGATCGATTTGAATTTGGAGTACCTCAGAACGGAGCCGGCCTTGCTCCTGTCTCGTCAATCGGTCCTTTCGGTGTTCAGTACCGACGGCTACCACGAGACGGGCGGGATGGCGCGCTGGCACGTAACGGACGAATTCAGTCTCGCCGGGGGGGGGTGGCTGGAGCTTTACGACGACTCCGATCCCGGGGCTCGCCTGGACACGAACCTCAGATTCGCCTCCCGGGGCTTCGACAAGACCGTCGTTTCTCTCAGCTACGTGCGCGTGCTCGGTCTGGAGAACGGTTACCATTCGCTGCGTGCCGCACTCAGTCGCCGCGTGCTCGGGCCCCTGACGTCCACCTTGCAGCTCTACGCTTACCTCTACGACGAGCCGATCGATGGCTATCGGACGTCGAGCGTGTATTCCACGACGCTCGAGTATGCGGTGCTCGACAGGCTTTCGCTGCTCTGGGGGGGGTCTGTGGCGCGTTCGCCCTACGCTAGCCTCGACGCTTCGACGCAGCTGCGTTTGAGCTACCAGTTCTACGCACCGGGGGGGAGGCAGACATGGTGAGGCGGGCGCCTCAGCGGCTCTCGCTGGTCCTGCTCAATTGCATGCTGTTGGCTGGTATCGTTGCTGCTTGCCAAAACTCGGATAATCCGCGCTTTCCTCACATCACCCACCTGACTCGGCTCGAGTGCGGAACTCCCGGTACGCACCAATGTCTCACATGTGCCAGTTGCCATTCACCGGCGCAAAAGGGTAGAGCGCACAAGCTGCCCGACGTCAGCCTGTGCGAAGAGTGTCACCGCGACGACGCCCACGAGATGCAGGAGGTGCTGGACACCGTTCCGCCGCGCCCCTACGGAGAGATCAGCTTCGATCACGACAAGCACTTGAAGATGGGGCCGATCGCCGGGCAGTGCGTTCCGTGTCACGGAGGCGTGGTGCGTAAGGATCGGGCGACGATTCCGCCCATGCGACAGTGCTTTTCCTGCCACGAGCACGAAGCAGAGTGGCAAAGGGGCAAGTGCTCGCCGTGTCACGAGCGCGCCGACCTCGAACACACCCTGCCGAGGACCTTCCTCCGCCACGACGAAGGCTTCATGCGTCATCACGGGAGCGTGGCGACCACCCAAGGGAAGCTCTGTCAGACATGCCATGCCGAGAGCGAATGTCAGGCCTGTCACGACATGACCGGTGGTGTCGCGGTGGAGGTGCGGCGCCCCGAGCAGATCGAGGCGAGCTTCGTGCACCGCGGTGACTTCATGACAAGGCACGCGATCGAGGCGCGATCCCAGCCGGCAAAGTGTCAGAGCTGCCACGAGCCCGAAGATTGCGATTCCTGTCACGTGGCTCGCGGCGTGAGCGGTAGCAGGCTCGACGCGAGGAATCCGCACCCGCTGGGTTGGGTGGGAAGCAATACTCAGAGTAGCGATTTCCATGGTCGCGCAGCGAGACGGGACCTCGTGTCGTGCGCTGGGTGCCACGAGCAAGGGCCGCTGACCAATTGCATCCGCTGCCACAAGGTGGGCGCCTACGGTGGCAATCCGCACCCAGGCGGTTGGAAGAGCGCGCGCGAGCCTTCCTCGCAAATGTGTCGCTACTGTCACGGGGGCTCGTGAGATGACGAGGCCGAACTTGCTCCGGATGTCGCGTTCCAGCTTGCTCGCTGGCGCTCTTTTGGTGGGTGGCGCGGGAGGCTTGACCACCAGCTGTCTGGACACGCGCAACGACGAGCAGCCGAATGGGGATCCGAGCGAACGCTGCGCCACCTGTCACGGTGATCCAGACCGAGCGGGTAGCTTCCTGTTGAAGGCGGCGCCCCCCGTCGATACCTGGGGGTCGACGGACACGTCGTACCCCGGAGTAGGAGCGCACTCGATTCACCTGTACGCTGGCGAGAACCACGCTGCGTTCGCTTGCGACGTGTGTCATGTCGTCCCCGAAACCACGGACGCTCCTGGTCATATCGATGACGACCGCCCCGCCGAGGTGGTCTTTGGTGACCTCGCCAAGACGGGCGACCGCGTGCCCGAATACCACCCTGCCTCTCGAACCTGCACCGACACGTGGTGCCATCGAGATGCCGATGCGGTCTGGACCCGACCCCGGGACTCGGACGACGCCTGCGGTAGCTGCCATGGGCTTCCGCCGCCGCTGCCGCATCCTCAGTCCGCTGCTTGCCACCTGTGCCACTCCGATGTGATCGACGACAAGCGCAAGATCATCGACAAGAAGCTCCACGTGGATGGCATGGTCGAGGTCGACATGCCGGAGTGCCAACGTTGCCATGGGGACGAAACGAGCGCCGCGCCGCCTCCTGACACGCTTGGGAACCTCGCTTCCACGGCGATCGGCGTTGGAGCGCATCGCGTGCACCTGGCCGGCGGTGCCGCGGGTCGAGCGCTGGCCTGTAAGGAATGTCATCACGTGCCCGAAGATGTCGCGGACCCAGCGCACATCGACGGCGCTCCCGCGGAGGTTTTCTTGTCCGGGGTGGCGGAAGCTGGAGAGCATGAACCGAGCTGGGATCATGATACCCGGCGCTGCTCGAATACCTGGTGTCATGGTCTCGACGCGGAGGGGTCGAACTCGCCGCGCTGGACCAGCCAACAGTCCCTTGGATGCACCGACTGCCACGCTGCGCCTCCCGCATTGCCGCATCCGCAGTCGGATCACTGCGAGAAATGCCACAGTGAGGTTGTCGGCACAGACCTCGAAATCATCGATCGGCTCCGCCACGTGAACGGAGTGGTGGATGTGAAGCTCACGAGCGGGTGCGACGGCTGTCACGGCAGCGAGAACCTGGCGCCGCCCGTGGACACGCGTGGGCACACAGACACCGCGGAACCGGGCGTGGGCGCGCATCAAACTCATGTTCTCGGAACTGCCCGGTCGCGTGCGGTGCCTTGCGAGGAATGCCACGTCGTGCCCGACGAGGTCTTGAGCCCCGGTCACGTGGACAGCGCGCTGCCCGCGGAGCTCGCCTTTTCGGGTGTGGCCACCGCGTTCGGGGCGGTGCCGACTTACGAAAATGGCACCTGCCGCGACAGCTATTGTCACGGTGCCGACTTTCCCGGCCGTCACGAATCCGGCGGAGAGTTGACCGCACCGAGCTGGATCGTGGTGGACGGTAGCCAAGCTGCATGCGGCAGCTGTCACGGCCTGCCGCCCCCGCTGCCCCACCCGCAGGTCGAAACCTGTGCGGATTGTCATCGCAACATGATGCCCGACCAGCGCAGCTTTCGTTACCCGGAGCTGCACGTCAACGGCGTGGCCGAAACCGTCCTCGAGTAGTCGGCTTTCGTATCGCCGCGCCTTGGCCGTCGACGGCAGGCACGTGCGGACGTGCGCTGGCGCGGACTCGGTCGCGGATTCTTGGTCCCCCCGCGCGAGCCGACACGTCCCTGGAGAGCCGTGGGTTCCGACTTCAGTAGGCCTCAGGTACTCGGTCCTCTCGCGCCCGCCTCTCCGCGGTCGCGGCTGGCTCGCGACGGACTTCCCCACTCGCGGGCCTTAGCCGATGGGGTCATGTGGACTACGCGGCCGCGCCGAAGCTGCAATCCGAGTGGTGCGAGTCGCGATTTTCTTGCGGGTTGTCGGTGTGATTCCTCGGGCCTCCGTGGGTTGGTTCCAACCGTGCGGTCAGCCGTTCATCGATGCATTCGCGCGCGCTTGCAGTATTGGCTGCGGTCTGAGCCTTTCGAACGGCGAGCCGTAGCCAACGCTGGCCGGTCGGATCCCGACACGCCGGGCGCGAAAGCTTTGCGCGGCGTTGCGGTGCCGATGGCCGTGACAATTTTGACTCGCTCGGATCCGGGCGCGACCCCGTGAAGCCTCGGACGTCATCTTGTTTGACAGGCGACGTGCTTCATGAACACCATGGGGTCCCGAGTCAGTGGAGCTCGGTCGGGCTCTAAGGTTGGGCTTAACCATGAGGTGGCTGTGATATGAAGGCGACACGTGTTGCTTGGTTGATGATCTCTGTTGGCGCGCTCGCCTTGGCGGGTTGCGGTGGCGAGGATGGTAAGGACGGAGCCCGGGGGCCTGCAGGAGAGCAGGGCGACCAGGGCCCGGAGGGTGAGCAAGGTCCGAAGGGCGACAAGGGGCCCGAGGGCGAACAAGGCCCCGAGGGCGAACAAGGCCCCGAGGGTGAACAGGGCCCCGAGGGCGAACAGGGCCCCGAGGGCGAGGTTCCGGAAGGTACGATCAATGCGGGCTGTCTGTCGCCCTGCCACGGGTTCCAAGGAATCGTGGAGCAGTGGAAGACCAGCACGCACTACGCCACGTTCGTCGCGAATCTGGGCGGCGATGAGGTCGAGACCTGGACCGGCGCTCGCAGCTGCGGCCTGTGTCACGCGATCGATGCGATTCAAACGCGGCTCGATGCCAACATTCTGTACTCGGCCACGGACGGGCCGGAAAACGTAACAGAGGGACAGATTGGCTATATCACGAGCGGCGACAGCTGGTCGGAGGCGTCCTACGGTGGCCAGGCCACGGTGGCCTCCGTGTCCTGCAGCACTTGCCACGACGCTTCGCCCGAGAACGACCCGCACCTCACCGGGGCAGTCTTCGAACGTGGAGACTTCCCGCTGCGGGTCCCCACCGACGAGGATGCAGCCGTGTATCTCGAGAAAAGCTCCGAAGCGGGCACGGCAGATGGTACGGCGACCAAATCCTATGGGCCCGGAAACGCCTGCATGTGGTGTCACAAGTCGCGCAAGGACGTGACCAACTACATCACGGACAGCAACGATATCAAGAGCGTCCATTGGGGCCCCCACGAAGGTCCGCAGGCCGATATCTTCACCGGCAAGGGGGGTTACCACTACGACGGGAAAGAGTACGACAGCTCGACGCACCAGACTTCCCTCGAAGAGGGGTGTGTGAGCTGTCACATGGTGCCGCTCGACATCAACGGGGGCATCGGCGACCATTCCTTCTACCCGCAGCTGAGCAAGTGCGTAGAATGCCACGAGTCAGCCACGAACTTCGACGTGGCGGGTGGCCAGAGCGCGATGAAAGCGACTTTGCGCGAGTTGAGGACTGTCCTCAACGACCTGGGTTGGCTGACCCGCAGTGACTCGTCTCCCTACGAGCCGCTGACGTCATCACAGCTAGCTGATGATGACTTCGCCTTCGACGAGCCCCAGCCCGCAGCGACAGGCCTGACCGCCGATCAGGCGGGCGCCATTTACAACTACCTGATCATCGCGCGTGGTAGCGCCTTCGGGGTCCACAACCCCGTCTACGTCAAGCAGCTCATGTACGACTCGTACGTGGCTGTCAGCGAGGGCAATCTCCCGCCACCCTCGCAGCCCACGCGACCCAGCTTGTAATTCGACGCGCCGCCCGGGGGGGGATGCGGCGGGCCTCTCGTGGGGTCCGCCGTGGCGGCTGGGGTCCGCCGTGCCGTGGCGACCGTCGACGCGATAGCGCGAACCGGGGTGTTGGCTGGAAGCCACCCAGAAAGTGGCTAGGATCGACGTCTCAGAAGCGCGTATCCTACGCCGCCCGAAAGCAGGGAAGCCACGAGGATGCCGACCTTGCCAACTTCGATGGTATCTGGGTTCTCGAAGGCCAGACTCGTCACGAACAGCGACATGGTGAACCCGATGCCACCGAGCGCTGCCGCGCCGTGCACCTGGCCCCAGCGGACGCCCTCGGGCAAATCGGCCAGCTTGAGGTTTACGGCCAGCCAGGCGGCGCCGACGATGCCGAGCTGCTTTCCCAAAAACAGCCCGAGCACGATGCCGAGCGCCACGGGCTCGGCGAGGGCAGCGCTCAAGTCTCCGTGCAGGGTTACCCCGGCATTGGCGAGAGCGAAGATTGGCAGAATCACCAGAGTGACCGGCCCCACGAGTGCGTGCTCGATACGTTGTACCGGCGCGCTGGCGTGTTCGACAGTTTCGCCCAAGGTGTCGAGCAAGTACTGCTGGTCGTGGGTGTTCATCTGGGTGTCCTTGGGGACTCCGACCTTCTTCATGCGACCAGTCAACAGGTCGATGCGCGCCAGTAGATCCTCGCCGTTGATGCGTGTGCGAGCTGGAATCGTGAACGCCATCAAGATGGCGGCAATGGTGGCGTGTACACCCGATTTCAGAAACATGAGCCAACACAACGTCCCAATCAGCAAGTAGCCAACGGCAGA
Organism: uncultured delta proteobacterium; assembly: GCA_963809955.1. GTDB lineage: Bacteria > Myxococcota_A > Polyangia > Polyangiales > Polyangiaceae > JAICQQ01. Next base: position 205,183 of record CAWELQ010000016.1, on the reverse strand, counting down.
GCGCACCTGAAGGCGATTCATGAAGATGCTGACCAGAAAAAAGAGCACTCCCGCTGCGAGGCTCAGCAGGGAAACGTCGCTCGTATAGAACAGCGCAATGATCAGGACGGCACCAATGTCGTCCACGATGGCCAGGGCCGTCAGAAAGACCTTGAGGCCAAGAGGCACGCGATCTCCCAGCAGGGCGAGCACTCCGAGCGCGAATGCGATGTCCGTGGCGGTCGGGATCCCCACCCGGCGGCGCCCGGTCCACCAAAGTTCAAGGCGACATAGATCGCCGCCGGGCCCACGATGCCGCCGACGGCGGCAATGGCCGGCAAGGTGGCCTTCCTGAGCGTCGAAAGCTCTCCGACCAGCAATTCGCGCTTTATCTCCAGCCCCACCATGAAAAAGAAGATCCCCATGAGACCGTCGTTGATCCAGTGGTGCAGGTCCTTTTCCAATGCAGTGTCGCCCCAACCAACGCCCACCGGAGTGTGCAAGAGTGCATGGTAACTGTGCTCCCAGGGAGAATTGGCCCATACCAGCGCCACCAGTGTCGCGAGCATGAGCAGGCCCGCGCCAGCAAGCTTGTGGCGGGCGAAGACCGCAACGGGCTTGAGCAGCCGATCGATTGGTCGCTGGGGGGGACCAATGAGATTGGTGAGCGAACTCATGATAGAATTACCGCCGGACATCAGGTCATCTCCATACTGGTGAACGTCAACTTAGGGCCACACGCGCACCGAGCCAAGCGGCTGGCTACGAACGAGCCGCACTGGGAGCGAGTTCTCGCCGGCCTGGCTGGTAAGCCGAGCCGCTCATTTTGGTGGTGGCAATGCGCGCGGAGGAAACTCGACCAAGATCGATTGCACCAACGGCCATAGATCAGCGTCGCTCGGGTCGTCTTCGGCCGACGTTACTGTCGAGCCGTGCCAGATGACAGCCTGGCTGCGCGCATCGCTGATATCGATGGTGAGCCGCATCACCTCGAAGGTGCGCACGTCCGCCCCGTAGTAGTAGTCGCGATGATAGGGCGTCCAGTAGCTCGAAGGGATCACTTCCGTGCGGCTACGAGCCACAGCATTCACGGAGACCAGGAGTTCGGCCTTCTGGTAAGTGACCGGGGTGTAGCCCTGCTTGGCAAGCTGGGCGTATGCCATTTGTCGTAGTCGGAACAGAGTGAACGGGTCCACTCCGCCCGTGGTCGGTACCGGGTGGTTCGGGTGAGCCATCGCGAAGGACCGGTAGCGTGAGAAATCGACCCGGCGGTCGAAAGCGGTCTTCACGCGTGGCTGCGAAGTACAGCCAGCCAGGACCACCCCAAACCCAAGCAGGAGTGAAAGCGCGTTCCACCCCTTCGGTCGTCGGCTAGCCGAGGGTTCGGGAAACACTTTCATGGCGCGACTTCAGAGCAGGTATCCCTCGAGCGTCTACCGGGTCTGGCCTTGGCCCCGAGGGATTTCAACGGATGCCTTGCCAGCGTCCACACATCCCGCTCAACACCTTTTCGTAAGGATCTCCATAAACGAAATGCAGATAGCCACCGGCTATCTGCTGCTGGACGGACAGGACATCGGGCATCGCAGTCCAGCTGAACCCGCCTTGGCAGGCCCCTGGGTTTTCGCGAAGGCCTTTCAGCATCTCAAACCGCGACCATTCCAGGGTTCGTTCGGAGACCGTGCCACTATTGATTCCCACTTGCGCAAACAGCGGGATGGCACCGGGCCCTGCGGTACGGAGCAGTTCTTTGGACTTGTTCAGTGCCTCGAGGTTCCTTCCCAAGTTTTCGGAGTACTCCTGGCTCCGCTGGTTCTGCCATACTTCCCAGAAGCGCTGACGCAGTCCTTGAAAGCGGCTGTCATACCAGGCGATGGATCTGAGCTGTGCGTAGAGTTCGTATGACCGCGTGATCTCTTCCGGCGTCATGGCGCCGGATGGCTTGCCGAGCAGCGCGCTCAGCTCTTGCACGAGCTGGTCGACTCGCTCTTGTCTGGCCCGCAGCTCACCGAGAGGAACGCGCCCGACCTCTTTGCTGGCGACACTGCCCTGGCCACGGACCAACACGACGACTTCTCCTTCCGGAGCACCGTAGACGTCGGCGTCCAAGCGCTTCGCCAAGTTGACACCGACGTGCCCCTCCGCGTCTGTTTTGCCAATGGGGTACACGGCTTCGCCGACTTTCAGCGAAACCTGCGCTTCTCGTGCAAAGCGTTGATCGCAAGGAACCTGCCCGTCGACCTTTTGGGCGATTTGCACCTTGCCGAGTGGTGTCTCGTTGATCACCTCATCGCCTTCGAGAGTCTCGCGGGTTCGGTCGACGACCTGTACACGGATCTTGTCACACACGGAATGCTCATAGATGGTAATGCCGAGCTGTTCCTTTTCCGGTTCGAATTCGAGGGCGTATTCCGTCTGTTTCGGCGCTCCATACTCGTGCACTTCCGCGGTCGGCGTGTCTACGTGGCGGTAGGAAATGGTGCCGCCTCCGCAAGCGAACATGCTGCAGGATAGGACAATAGTCATGCCAAGAGTCATCGGGTGTACATCTAGCCGCATGGGGTCACCTCGCTGTGTGAAAGCAGCATAGCATGCCGGACGGCGCACGCTTGCCCGCTTCGGCTGCCGAAAGAGGGTCAGAGCTGACTGAAAGTCAATGCCATGGTCCGGCTTGCGGACCATGGCGCGAGACGAGTCCGAGCGCCTCTTTGAACCATTGGCGGGGTCTCCGCGGAGTCCTCCGCCCTGGGCGTATGTCCGCGGCTCTGACCATCAATCAGGGCGCGGAGGGCGCTCTCGGGCGTGCGACTGGACGAGCCGACGCATCGCGAACGCATCACCACGTCGCGCCCATACCTCCCTGGATGATCGGAGACTGCGCGCCGGCTCCGTCCAGATCGTAGGGCCAAAGCAAGGTCGCTCCGGGGTGCAGCGAAATGCTCCGGGTCAAAGGAGCGCTGAGCCCCGCCTGAACACCCGTCAACAGCCATGGGCGAGACGCGGAAAAGTCCTCGCGTATTGCGACGGCGTTTAGGCCCAAGTCGAGCTGCTCGCGCAAACCCAGCGTGAGCTCGACTCCGGGGTTTAGCTCGATGCCGTAGAGAAACAAGCTTCCGGCGCTCGCGTTGGCGAAGCTGGTGTCGCGGTTCGTGGCGTTGACCGCACTGAAGGACAACAACGGGACGAGAGTGAGCGTGTGTCTGGACCTGCCGCCTGCATAGATTCGGTGCCGCGCGCTCAGCTCGCAGCCGAAGACGTACACACGCAGGCCGAGATCCCAGTGGTGCCCCAAGCCGCGTCTCACTCCGACTTCTGGGCTGGGGAATATTTCGGGACCGAACCCGCGGTCCAGTACCAGCGCATCCGCGGCTGCAGAATATTCGGTCGTATTCGCGCCGGTTGGCTGCGCCCCCAGATGCGGGCTGTAAGAAGCGCATGCCTGTGCAGAGAACACGAGGGTCGCGCCGAGCGCCGGGACAAGTCGAGGGGTATTCAACGAGCGTTCCTGAGCCCGACCCAGATGGGCTGATGGTCGCTCGCGCTCGAGGGTTGCGTTTTCGCGAAACGCGCCTCGAGCTTCCGGACGAACACGTGATCCAGGTTGAAGCTGCCGACGGGGCTGGTGGTGCTCGGAGCCACGCTTCGGGTGGCCCACGTAAAACCTCTGGCGCCGAACAGCTCTACCGTTTCCTCGATGCTGCGCTCTTCCAGCGTGTTGAAGTCTCCGCCGATTGCGAGTTGCTCATCGACGTCGGCGGCGTCGTCGACGATGGCCTCGACTTGCTCCAAACGCGCCGCGGGTCCCAACCAGGGCGTTTCCGTATGCACGCTATATACGACCAAGCGGCCTTCCGGGGTATCGAGCGTGGCGCGTACGGCAATGCGAATGCGACCGTTGGCTGGATTTCGATACGGCAGGATGAGTTTCTCGTCGCTCACGATTGGCCACCGAGATAGCACTGCGTTGCCGAAGTCCTTGCCGTTGTGTTTCGAGCCCGGGTAGTAGACATAGTCATAACCCAGGCGTTCAGCGATGGTATCGGTGCCCTGCGGGTCCATCTCTTGCAGTAACAGCAAGCTCGCGTCGCAAAGTTCGGGGTCCGTCTGGAGCTCGTCGATGGCCCGCTCGACCTTCTCGGCGAATTTGATGTTGAAGGTGGCGAGGGTAAAGTCCTCGGACGAGCGGAAAGGGTCGGTCGAGAATTGGCCGTCGTAGCGCGGGCCGTCGGGGTCGTCGTAGTTGTGAACCAGCGAACAGCCGAACAGGATCACGCCCATCAGCGGCGCTAGGCCGGTGAGGACCGGCCGTGGTGGCGTGATCAACTGGAACCATTGCATCGATCGACGATCTCATGGTGGAAGCGACGCCAACCTGCAGGCAAGCGCAATCCGAGCTGGCGTCGCGCCGCGCCTGGCCCGAGAGGTTAGAACTCCCGGGGGCTGCCGAGACGCGTCCTGGTACGTGCCAGAGTGAGGTTCTTGCGCGAAGGCTCTGCGTGCTTGTCAAAGATCTCCGCGAGGAAGGCTGTGAGCGTGAGATAAAAGCGCGCGTTGGGGCTGTAGAACATGTTGCGGCGCTGGCCGTCTGGCCCGATCTGATTGGCCAGATTCTGGTAGCCGACCGAAACACTCAGCTCATCCATCACCTGGGCTTCCACTTCGGTCGCGAAAGCGGTGATCAACTGGTAGGTTTGTGGGTTATCGACGCTGTCGATCTTCGCACAACCCGTCAACAGATCGCAGATCTCCGCTTCGTGATCCAGTCCATAGCTCCAGGTGGGCCGCCACTGGAAGTCGGAGATCAGCGCGACGCGCTCGTGAATCATCAACTCCGTATTGAATCCGAATCGTGCCTCGTGCTCGGGGAACGCGGGGGCGCCGAGTTGATCCGAGATCACCAGGCGCCCGTTCAGATCGGTACGAGGACGGGTCAACTCATCGTGCGTCGGCACGGTCGAACGCGTCAGGTAGTGCTGGTAGCGCGCCAGCCCCGCCACAGTGAATGTGGTGAAGAAGGGACCTTCCTTGGCAAGGGGGATCTGCTGAGCGGGGATGAGGGCGCCGCCGACCCCCATGATGCGACCGTTGTTGCGGCTGCCCCGCGAGGTCGGCAAATCAAGCTCTGGTAGCGCGAGCCCGATGGCAGAGATGGTTCTTCCCGAGCGAAACAGCGTGCGATCGTAGCGAAGAGCCAACAGGGTGTCTTCCGCGTCCAGCTGGCGACGCCCCGTAGTCCCGTCGCTGTTGGTCAGCTCCTGTGCTGCACCCACCGTCGCCTGGACACTGTAGCGCCAGTTGTCGCGATCGATGAAGTAGTAGCGAGGACGCAGCAGCAGCGTCCAGTCGTAGGTTGGGTTATAGGTTTGATAATCCTGCCCGACCCCCACCGTATTGGCCGTGACGGATTGATCGAGTGACAGGCGGCTCAGACGCCAGCGGCTCTTTTCTCGCTTCTGCGAGGTGGCGGTGTTGTCGGTGACGCCGGTATCGACTGGCGTTGCCAGCGGCTGCACGCCCCAGGTTGGGCCGGGCCCCGAGGTGTCCGGGGCAGGCGAGAGGTCAGGGCCGACCGCGGGTGTGGGCCCCTCTGGGGTGGCCGCTGGCTGCACCGGCTGGTTAGGCGCGGTCGGGGGGGAGACGCTGGCTCGGGGAGGCGTTGCGGGCGGCTGCTCGGAAGCCGTATCGAGAACCGGCGGTGCAGCAGCGGAACCGGGCGGCGGAGCGTCCGTTTGGGGCGCATCGGCCTCGCCCGGTTTCTGATTGCTGGGCGGCTGGTCGCCTTCGGGGGCGGTATCGTCAGGGCCTTGTTCAGGGGTCTGGGTGGGCTCCTCTGGTGGAGGAGACTCTGGCACTGGTTGGGCCGCCACGTGCCCGGAGATGACCAGCCCGGTCGTCAGGCAGGCGATTGACAAAAGCGACGGGTGAAGGCTACGCATGGCGGCTCCGCGACCAGTTCATTTTCAGCGAGCGTACCGCAGGCGCTGTCGCGCTGCATCGTTAGCTGTGCAGAACCCACCTGGACAGCTGAGTATTTTCCAGAGGATTCACCAATTTCGCCTGATTCTTCACGTGGTGACCGTAGCTAGCCGCTTCACCGACGCCCCTGCGTTTCTCGCTTTCAGGGGAGATGCCAGCGCGCCCAAGTCCAGACGGAGCCGCCTCTGGAGGGCGCGGCGAGCAGCAGCGAACCTCGCGGGTCGCACAGCCGCAGTGTTGATTCTCTGCCGCGCCAGCGTGTGCCACGCGGAACAGCGGCTCGAGTGGCGCGACGATTGGCGTCGCGTCGGGCCTTCCGAGGCCGTCGCCAGCGCTCTGATGTTCGGAGGCTCTGCCGCCGTCTCGTGGTGGGTGCCCGCGGCGACGGAGGCGGCTTGGGTTTCCCCGATCTGGATCGACACGGCATTTCGAAATGGGCTCCGTTTGACGAGCCAGGCGAGGCGTAGTCGGGCGGCAACCGTGAGTGATACCCTTCTGGTCGCCAGCATTTTGCAACCGGCTCTGGTGGATAGCTTGCTCGTTGCAGGAATGGTCGATCGCAGCCGGGACGTTGCCACACAGCTGGAAGGGATCAACATGCAAACCTACGCGTTGACCTTACTGTTCAACGCATCGGCCAAGAGGCTTTTTGCGCGTCAGCGCCCCTATGTCATCGGCTGCGTGGAAGATATCGGGCACAGTGATCGCTGCGAGAGCCCGGATCGCTTTCGTTCCTACTACAGTGGGCACTCGGCGATTTCTGCGGCGAGCGCTGGGTTGGTCTGTGCCCATCATACACACTTGCCTCTGTACGGAAGCGTCGCGGGCGACACCGCTGCGTGCATCGCGGCGCTCACCGGAACTCTGAGCACCGGGCTGCTGCGTGTGGCGGCGGACCGCCACTGGGCTACTGATGTACTTACCGGCCACATCGTGGGTTTGCTGGCGGGGTACCTGCTGCCCTCACTGCTTTACTATCACTCTTTTCGGCGACGCGAGGCCATCGAACCCGCGGCTGACCAGCAGGCGACATTGCGGATTTTGCCTCCGCCCTTGCTGGGGCTTTCGGGTGCCTTTTAGAAGGCGGAACAGCCGTGGGGCCGAGGGTGCCCGGCCGCCGTGGGGTTGGCGGTGCTCCATGCCGCGGCCAGCGGCAATAAACGCTGGGAAATCGCGGAGTGTGAGGCTTTTGCTGGTCTAGGCGAGCGGCTGTTGTGTACCCTGGCACACATGTCGACAGCGAAGCGAGACTCTTGTAAGCAATCGTTGTACTTCCCGATGGAGATGCTGGACGAGATCCGGCACCAGGCCAAGCGGCTCGATCGCTCGCTCTCGTGGGTGATACAGCGTGCTTGGATGGTAGCGAAGACCGAGATACGCCGCATGCCGGGCAGCGAAGGGCGCTGAGCTTCCAGCTCGAAGCTCTATTGTTCCAGGCGGACAATGCCCAAAATTCGAGGTTTGTTGCCGCCCTTGAAGTGGATCTGCAAAGGGGGAAGTGTCGCCGCGCGTCGGCGAATGCGCAGACGATACACGCGGTAGGTGTCGTCGTCGTAGATTGGAATGCACACGCGTCCGCTTTCGCCCACCAAGCTGTCGTAGCGTACCTCGTCCTTGTCATCGAGCACCTCGAGCAATCCTGCGCTCACGATGTCATAATGGACACTCAGGTCGATGGCACAGAGCTCGTGCGAGTCGATCGTGAAGTCGTCGAGTGGAGTCACCTTCTCCAAGTAGGTCTTTCCGATGATCGAACGTCGCTCGTACAACGTATCCACGAGATACTTCGCTGCGCGATCTTCGCTGAGCTGCCCTTCTCGCACTATCGCGGTCAGGATGTCCTTATCGAACCGCATAATGATCTTGGCTGCCCAGTAGGCATCCCGAGTGTCCGTTTCGAAGAATGGCCAGTACGGGTAGGCTTCGCTCCACCCCTCGGGGTCGAAGTGATTGGCGCTAAAGGAGCCTACCGAGGGCCACGGGGTCTCCGTCAGATACTCCCATTGCCGCACCCATAGGCCGAAGGCCAGCGCCGCCTTGGGCTGTGCGTGCCAGTCGAACCAGTGTTCGTAGCCGTCTTCGTAGCGCTGCTTCTCGGCGGCATGTGAGCCGAGCGCTTCGCCGAAATCGACCAGGTAGTGGACCAGGTAGTGACGGCCGCCGTGCTCGACGTAGGTCGAGAGGGTATTGTCCTCCTTCATGTCCGTGTGGTTGACCCAGGCGGCAAAGATTCTCAGCCCCCGGAGTTCGCGCCGGTGTTCGTGGGGAATCGTATCGTTGGGGTCGTCGGGGCGTGTCCCTTCGGGCGTGACTCCGCCTTTGGGAGATCCCTCGACGAACTCACTCGCCGTCGCGCGGTAGCGGCCGTCGCTGCCGCGGGGCGCACCGGCCAACGTGTCGGAAAGATGAGTAGAAGTGAAGGGCTTCTTGCGTCCCATCTCGTCTTTGGCGACCGCGCCCGGTGCAATGTGGACGTCCTGTCGACCAAACCAGAAAATGGTGTCGTTCGGTACATTGTATCCAATGGTCCAGAAGATGCGGTTCACGATGGTGTTGGTGGCGGTCTGCATCTCCGGGTTCTCCTTCGTGTCGAACTTGACCACGAAGGTGCGCCCGTCCCGGTCCTTCGCCAGAAAGCCCGGATTGGCGCCGCCGGGTTTGCCGCTGATCACGGTCAGCGGCAAGTGGGGAGCACCCGCCGCTGACGGGCCGCGAGCAGCCTGTTCCGGAGTCACCTTGCGCACGCCGATGCGATTGCTGAACCACGTCGAATCGGGCACCTCGTCCAGGGCGTTGACATTGTGGGCGGCCTCGCTGTCCCTGAGCTCGAGGGTCCGGGTCAGGCGCCGCGCCGCGTACCAATCGAGTGCCGAGGCCACGAAGTAGAAATCCTTCACCTCGGGCTCGGGGATATCGGCGCGATCTGCAGCTCTCCAGACGATGGGTTGGTCCTTGAATCGCCCGTTCGAGATGCAGCTTACAAGTAGTAGCGCGCTTGCCGCCACGCCCAGGCGGATCGAGCTCTGAAAAAGCGACTGGGTGTCGTGGAATGGCTTCATAGGCGTTTGTCGCGCCGCCTGAAGGTCCGTAGCGGATCGGTGGACAGGAAGAAGAGCAATTCCTCTCCGTAGGCTGCCTCCGCCTTGAAGAAGATCTTGTCGTCTCGATGGAACACGAATCCCAGCCCCCCGCCATAGTGAAAGTCATCGAGCCCCTGGCGATTGAAGATGTCGGTATAGCCCCGCCCGACTCGTCCCACGTCCAGAAATAGCTCGCCGGATACCATCTCGTGGACCGGGTAGCGGTACTCCAGAGTGGCAAGCGCCGAGACCTTGTCGCGAAAGCGGTCCAGCTGGTACCCGCGCAGGCTGTTCGGCCCGCCCAGCTTGATCAGATCGGCAAAGGGGATCTCGTCGTCCCGGCCATGCACGGCTTCGAGTACGCCCCGGACCGAGAGCACTCGTGTCCCTTGGTACAGGTTGATGAACGTCGCCAGTGCCGCGCCGTAGTGCCAAAAGTCCGCCCGACTGTCGATGGGCACCGTGTGGCCGCCGAACAGGTCCAGATAGACGCCTCTGGACGTCGTGGCTTCGTTGTCCCGGGAGTCGTAGACGAAGGTGGGAGTCACCTCGAGCACGTCGCTGCCGTCGTCGAACCCAGGTATTTGCGACGTGTCGTAGATCTCCTCGATGCTGGGCTCCGGGAAGTCGCGTCGCTCGGAGCCGAAATTGCGATGATTGAACAGCCCGGTGACGCCCACGTGCGATCGATCCCCTTCGTCGCCGATGCTGGTTCCCACGGTGAGCTTGCCCATCGCGCGATTTTCGCGGTAGCGGGTCGCAACGGCAGCTTCACGGGGGGCAACGCCCGAGCTGGGGTCCGAAACGGGTTCGTTGCCTATGCCGTGGAAGAATAGCGCAGGTTTGGCCTCGTAGCTGGCGCGTGCCTCTACCCAGAGCGGGGTGTGCGCAATTTGATCCCCTATGAAGGACATTCCGTAGCCTTGCAGCAGGATGCCCCCGTAAGAGGCAGCGACGTCGAGCTCCTCGTCGTTGCCGAACAGATCGTTGTGGAATGCCTTGAGCCCGTAGGTCAGGCCGTACCCGGATTGATACGAGAAGGAAGGGAGTACGCCGGCCGTGCGTGCGTCATTATAAAGTATGTCTTTGATATGTTCGATCACGTAGTAGCGGTCGATGAGGATTGCCGCTCCCCGAATCGGAATCGCCACCAGCTTGAGCACCAGGTTGGGCGGGTACAAGACGAGTCGAGGGAGGAACAGGTACACATCCTCCGGTTCGGTGCTGGGAGGTTCTGCCCAGCCCCGTGCCTGCTCCGGTGGGGTGGGCGGGCGCTCCCGTCGAGTGTCGTAGTCTTGTGGCGGCTGATCGAGCAGTTCCCCCTGTTGGGGCGGCGCCAGTGTCTCGTTCCCGTCCACGCCGTCAATCGGCGTTTCGTGCTCGGCCTCGGCTTCGCCGGCACCCGCCCGGGAAGGGCTGGCTTCTACCTCGTCTCGCGGGGCGTCGGAAGCTTCGTCGGTGCTGGTTGCCGTGGGTGGCTTCGAGCCGAGCTCGCGCTGAGCGGACGCGGCATCGGGCACGGCCACGAGCGAGAGCAGAAGCGGGAAGGCGCGCCGCACGCTCGGAGCCGTAGCTTTTCCGGTTCATGGCTGCAAGGGGCAAAGGGAGGGTCACCTCCAGGGGTTCCCTCCGAGCAGCTGCCCGCGTGCGACGCCGGGGGCCTGCCGGTGGGCGGGTCGCTTCAGGTCTGACCGCTTGGGACCCTCCGCCCATTCGCCCGTTCGCGCTCCTGGATCGCACTCAATCTGCGGTTTTCGCGAATGATCGCAACTGCCAGCACGAGCCAAACCCCGATGATGACCAGGTTGATGACGGCAAAGGTTCTCAGGCCCAGGCCCAAGGCCACCCCGGCAACGGCGACCACACCCATGGAGGCGACGTCTCCCATACGTACGAAGAAAGTGTCGACCGCTTGCTTGGCCTGGTACTTCATCTCTCGGGTCGTGGGCAGCCACAGCATGTTGCGCACGGTGTTGTTCAGCGAGTAGTCCGTCGAGTTCTCCGCGATCTTGCTGATGCGGAGGACTGAGAGCACCGGCAGGATCAGGAAGGCGACCGAACCCAGCAGCGCGATGCAGGGAAGGACCATGAAGGCAACCTTGAGCCCTGCGTACTTGACGATGCGGGAAACTGCGAAGGTTTGCAGCAATACGCCGAACACGTTGACGAAGAAGTAGAACTGGCCATAAGCGGCGGTGAGAAAGTTGCCGACGTCTCCGGAAGAAATGGCACCGCTGTGCACTGCAGCGCTTGCCGAGGCTTTGAACAGCTTACTGAGCATGTACTCGCCATTCGTGTTGACCAGGGTAAACGCCAAGGAGAACGCCGCTAGCAACCTGAGGTAGCGATGCTGGAACACTAGATCGAACCCGAACCCCCTCTTGACCTCCGCCAGTGCTTCTTTGGTGGCACCTGCGTCGCCGTCGGAAGCGCTCGGTCGCGGAGTTTTGCCGGAGGTCTCTCGCTTGTGTACCCAGTGAAAGAGAATCGCGCACAGCGCCAACAGGCCGGCGCTGACCAAAAGGAGTTGGTAGCGCCCGACGGGCTCGGCCAGAAACGCGGTGACCTGCGCACCCAGTGCAGCGCCGATCGACGCCCCGATACCGACCAGGGGGAACAAGCGTTTGCCAGTTTCTTCGTCGTAGATGTCGTTGGCGAACGCCCAGAACTGGGCGACCACCATCATGTTGAAGACTCCCACCCACACATAGAAGACCAAACCGAGCTTCGCGCGCCAAGGGGGCGAAAAGCTCGCCAGGTAGAACAAGACGAGGTTCAGCACGAAAAACAGCGTGACTCCAACGACCAGCCGGTTGCGCGGCACACGAGACGCGAACGCCGAATACGCTGGAACCAAGAACACTAATGCTATGGCGATGAAGCCGCTCATGAAGCTCTTGTATTCGGCGCCCGAGTGCATCTCTAGGATCAGGCCCTCTCGGACCGGTTTGATGACGTAGTACGCGGTGAGCAGGATGAAGACGTTCAGCGTCAAGAGGAGAGCCGTGGGGGCCTCTCCGTGCCGCACGTCGGTCACGAGCCCGAGGAAGCGTTCCAGGGGGCTTTTCTTGCTCGACCCGGGCGGGGGATCGGCGGAGCTGGGCTGGGGCACGTCAGCGCTTCTAGCAACTCGGCTCGGGAGAAGCGATACGAGATTTGCTGTGGCAAGAAAGCCCGCCTGCGCCGTCCGCGAGCGGGGAGTTCAGTGGTCAGCGGCTACCGCTGCCGTTTGTCATCCGAGACGTCATTCAGATCGAGGCGCAGGTTGCTCACGGACTGGTGTAGTTCTTGCACCAATTGCTCAGGTGCCTTGCGCTTCCCACTGGGCGGGGGCGTCGTCGTGCCGACGAGCACCTGCTTCGCCAGCGCCGCGTACACGTGGTTCGGCAGTACGTTCTCGAGATACTCCAGAGCTGTCCCACGCAGGGCACGATCGCCGCTGGCCACCGCCTTGAGACAGAGCTCGAGCGGTTCGGGGTCGAGGATGGTGCAGAGCAACATGAACACGTACTCGAGGCGGGCCGCAGGGCGGCCTCTTTGCAGCGGAGGCTCGGTCGACAACGTGTCGCTCTCGTCGTGATGCAGCGCTCGTTCCCATTCTTGTGCGGAGACTGCCGCCTCCCGGCTGACCAGTGCGAAGATCTTGTCCCGTGTCGGGGCGAGGCGTTGGTCTTTGCCCACGATGGCGAACAGTGCTTGCGCGCAATGATATCGGACGCCGAAGTTGGGGTCATCCAGACCAGCCAGCAGCCCCTGGCAGGCGCGTTCGGTGACGAACTCCCGCAAGACCCGCGGGATACGCCGGCGCACGGTTGGCGACTGGCGAGTATCGAGCAAGGCATCGATTAGAAGTCCTTCGCGCCCCCTGGCATGCTTCTCCAGCACCTCCACCGTGAGCCTGGCCAAATACCGACGCTCGAGGAATGGGATGAGGAAGGGGAGCAAGCGCGCCTCCAGGGGCTCGTCCTCCAGAGCCGATTGAAGCAGCCTCCGCACTTCTTGTTCCTCACCGAGCAACAAGGTGCGTGCCTGATCGAGAATGCGTTGGTGTTCGACATGCGCCAGGCGGCGAGCGGACTCTTTCTCCGGGTGAGCGTCGTCACTGGCCGGGTTTGCGCGACGTGCCTGCAACGCCCGGATCTCGGCCAGGAGCTGTTCTCTGTCCATGGCCAGTGTCGTGTCGGTCAGCGTGCGTCGCGTCGTGGCATCGAGGTCTCTGACGTCTTTTACGTTCAGGGTCCCGGAACGCAGGTTTCTCGCGAGCTCGTCGATATATCCACGATGCAGTCTCAGCGAGAGACCCAGACTCAATGCCGCGACGACCATCACCAGCCCCAGCGCAAGGCGATTGGCCTCTTCGCTGAAGAGTGCCAGTGCTAGCATCGCGAGCGCCGCGGCCACGATGTCGCCCAGCCGATCGAACCCAACGTCGATCAGGGTTTTGACCGCGCGCTTACGGGCGCGGTCAACCGGGGTGTACAAGAGTTCGTACCCCGAACGAAATAGCGAATTTCTGAGCGTATTCTCGAGCCCATTGACCAGGGCCACCGTCCACAGGCGGGTGATGGCGACGCCGAGCACTCCCCCCAGCAGAATGCCGGCTGGCAGGAGTGCGATGGTACCACCCAGGCCGAGACGCTGGAGCGAGCGGTTGCTTAGCGCACTCTGCACGATGAAAACCAACACGCTGAGAGCAGCGTGGAACACGGCGAAGAAGGAGCCGAGCGACCCCGGTTCGGAAAAAGCGTCGGCAGCTTCGGCCTTGAGTACATAGTCGAGTAGGCCCGCCGACGTCGACGTGACCAGAACGAGTGTGGCAACGTCACGCAGATAGCGTACGGACCCCAGAGCCTGGACGCTGTCGGTTGTAGGCTCATTGTTCGTGGTGCTCGCGACCGCGCCGCCCATGCGGCTGGCCATTATGGCGGTCAGACCGGTAACGCCTGCCAGCGTAGGCAGCATCGCCAGAAGGCCGAAGCCAGCGATGAGGCGTTCCGAGAGAACGCCACCCAGCACCCCACCAAAGGCGGCGCTCGCGGCGATGCGGCTCACCAAACGCTTGGCCGTATGCGGGTCGAACTGTTCGTTGACCAGCGACCAGAAACCGCTGATCACCACCGGGCTCACAGCGCCCACGTGCAGGTATAGGAGCACCGAGACCAGCGCCGGAGCGCGCGCCACGAAGTACCACTCGGCGAAGAAAGCACTCGCGTGGAGCAAGCAGGCAAGGGGCAAGGCTCTGGCCGGCCCGAATCGTTTGAGCAAGCGCGAGAACGTTAAGGCGCCCGCCAGGGACAGAAGCGCGGCACCGATCATGACAGCCGGTAGCTCGGATGCGGGATGATTCGACAGAAATAGTGTGTCGCGCGTGGTCTTCGCGCCGATCTGCTGCACGATCATCAGCGCTGCCGTGAGCATGGAAGCGCCCAGCGAGGTCCGTTCGCGACTCGGCGCTGGCTGCGTGGCCATGGCCAGCACTCATAGCCGACCCGCTCCTCCCGCGCCAAGCTCGGCTCCCATGAAGAACCGTTAAATCTGATGGCGGTACGCTGCCAGCGCCCTATGTTGGCCGGGTTCGAAGCCGACGGTCGGGCCGGGTTGGGTCTAGCATTTCGGTTCCAGCACGACGACGCCACCTATCAACCCAAGGGCCCGCGAATGGTTGAGTCCCACTGCGCCAACCGATCCTCTTACTGCGGCGGGCGGGCTCGGCTCTCGCTCCTCGATCTGCTGCTCGCTCGGGTGCGCGGCGAGCACGCGATCACAGGCTTCCGGCACCTCGACGTCGAGCGCCAGCTTGGTCAAGAGTACGGGTCCGGTGCTAGCGGGTGCGTTCGTAGGGCACTCGCACGCCTACTCGGAAGCGCGCTCGAGTACTGGCGCTTGCGGGCCCCGACTGCTGCCGTGGAGCCCTTGCTCAGCGCCTGAAGCCTCGGCTAGGGTAGGCGAGGTGCCTCGCTTTTGCCGGTTGATAGGATTTGGCTGTCTTGCAATGGTCGCGACTGCGTGTCTGTCAGTGGGCCGATTCAAGGACCAGCCGGTGGTCTGGCGCGCGGCTGATCGGCGCGATATCGAGGAGCCCGAAGAGTTACCCTATGATCGGGTAGCCACGCTCATGGACTCCTTCGTCCTCAGGCGCGCGACGCGCCTTTTGGAGCTCCACGATCGCGAGCCAGCGCGCAATACGAACGCGCTGGACGAAGTCCCCGACTCGACCTGGTTTACCAACCGTATCGGTTCCCGCCGCGTTTCCCCAAAGGAAGCCGCGCGCGCTGATTCCGCCGCCGGTCCTCCCACGCTGCCCATGGAAGTGACCGGGGGCAAGCCGGGGGGGGCCAACCCGGGCATGATGGTCAAGGACGCCGAAGGTCGCCGCTTCGTCGTCAAGTTCGACACCAAGGAAAATCCCGACATGCAAACGGCGACCAACACGATCGTGAATCGGATCTTCTGGACGTTGGGCTACAACGTACCGAACGATACCATCGTGCGCTTTTCGAGAAAAGACGTGTTCCTTGGCGAGGGTGCGCAGCTCAAAGACGAGATGGGCCAGAAGCGTCCGATGACCACCGAGGATTTGGAGGAGACGCTGGCATCGGCCCCCATGGTCATGGGCGGCACCTATCGCGCGAGTGCCAGCGAGTTCATCGCCGGGGTACCCAAGGGAGGCTGGGACAAAGAGGGGACGCGCGCTGACGATCCGAACGATACCGTCCCGCACGAACATCGGCGCGAGCTGCGCGGGTTACGCGTTTTCTGTGCCTGGCTGAACCACAGCGACATCAAGCAAGACAACACGTTCGACAGCTACGTGGAGCAGAACGGCAAACATTTCTTGAAGCACTATCTACTCGACTTCGGCGAGGCGCTGGCTGGGCAGGCCGCGGAGGCAGAGCGCAACCAGACTGGTTACGAGTACTGGGTAGACTACGAAAAGCACTCGCTCGCGGCGCTGAGCTTCGGCGTCTGGGTGCGCCCTTGGGAACGACTCGAGGAGACCCCATGGCCTTCGGTCGGGATCTTCTCCGCGAAGCATTTCGAGCCCGAATCCTGGCGTCCCATGTCACCCTATTGGGCGTTTCAGGAGGCTGACCAGGCCGACAAATACTGGGCCGCCAAGCTGGTGCTGAGGTTCGACAAGCGCTTGCTCCGTGCGTTGGTTCGGACGGGGCAGCTCGATGACCCGGCCGCCGAACAGTACCTGGTGCACACGCTGTACGAGCGCGGGCGCATCATCGGCCACCGCTACCTGGAGGCGGTGACGCCGCTGGACCATTTCACGGTCGAACGAGAAAGGCTCTGTGCCGTCGACTTGAGCGTCTACCATGGGCTCGTCACCAGCGGGCTCGTCGAAGTACTCGATGCCGACGACGAGGTGGCCTACGATGTACTGGTGGGCCCGCACGGGCGCGTCTGTATTCCCATCCACGCGGACTCCGACTACCGCGTTTACCGGCTGCGCATCCGGCGTCGAAGCCGCGAGCACCCGGTGATGCAAGTCCACTTCAAGGGAGGCAAACAGCCCCGGGTGTTGGGAGTCATTCGTACTGAAGAGTGATCCTCATCGAGTCTGTGCGCCCAGCCGCTGATTGAAATGGAGCCGCCGGTTGTGCTTGACGCGGTCCGCGAACGCGGCATCCTCTTCGGATGGTCCAGACGCTCGATGTGGCGGCGATTCAGTTGAACAGTCAGGACGACCTGGCCGAGAACCTACGGGTGTGCACGGAGCTCGTCCGAAGCGCCGCGGCGCGAGGCGCACGCATCGTCCTGCTGCCCGAGAACTTCGCGCACTTCACTGCGGACCTTTCGCGACGTCAGGTCGCCGAGTCGTTGGAGGGGCCTCCGGGGCCAATTCGCGACGCGCTGACCCGCATGGCGAAAGAGCACCAGATCGTCGTGGTCGGAGGAGGCTTTCCCGAGCTGAGCGGCGATGGCGAGCGACCGTACAACACCTGCGCGGTATTCGGGCCGAGTGGCGAGCTTCTGGCCCGGTATCGGAAGATCCATCTTTTCGATGTGGACCTGGCGGACGGGACCGAGCTGAAGGAGTCGGTGGCGACGTTGGGGGGCACCGAGCCGGTCGTGGTCGAGTGCTTCGGCTTCAAGGTGGGTCTGAGCGTCTGCTACGATCTGCGCTTTCCAGAGCTGTACCGCGCGCTCACTGATCGCGGCGCCGAGCTGCTTCTGGTCCCCGCCGCCTTCACGCTGCACACGGGTAAGGACCACTGGCACGTGCTGCTTCGTGCCCGAGCGATAGAAGCGCAATGCTGGGTCTTGGCGGCCGCTCAATGGGGCCGTCACCCCAAGGGCCGCACGACGTATGGTCATTCCCTGCTGGCCGACCCTTGGGGGACCGTCGTGGCACAGGCTTCCGATGGGGTCGGCGTGGTTCTGGCGCGCATCGAGCGCGAACGGCAATCCGAGATTCGACGTGGTCTACCCAGTCTTCGGCATCGGCGCATCTAAATGACCGAGCGTGATTCTCGGTCAGGGTTTTCTGACCCCATCTCAGTGAGGGCCGGAAACGCCTTCCAATCGGCGGGTCCGTATCATCCTTGGCTGACCGTGGGTGCGTCGAACACATGAGCGAGCACTTTGACGCCGTCGTCGTCGGCACGGGGTTCGCCTCGTCGATGTTTTTGCACCGCTTCCTGAAGGTCGGGAAACGTCGGCGTATCCTGGTGCTGGAGCGTGGGCCGCGCCGCGAACACTCCGAGCGATTGGCCAGACGTCTGGATAAAGACACGACGACCGGCGATTCGTACGACGGCAGAGAATCGGTGAAACCCTGGGGCTTCACGCTCGAGTTCGGGGGCAGCTCCAATTGTTGGTGGGCCTGCACGCCACGCATGTTCCCCGACGACTTCGAAATCCACAGCCGCTACGGCGTCGGGTCGGACTGGCCGCTCAGCTACTCGGAGCTCGAGCCCTTTTACACCGAGGTGGAGGACCTGATGCAGGTTGCCGGACCCTCCGATTCGCCCTTTCCCCGCAGCAGGCCCTATCCACAACCGCCGCATGCGCTGTCATCCGTGGATCAGGTGCTGAAACGAGCCTATCCGGAACACTTCTTCAATCAACCGACGGCGCGCCCCACGCGTTCTGCCGGGCGCCGGCCGGCGTGCTGCAACAATGGTGTTTGCACCCTGTGCCCCATCGATTCGAAATTCACCATCTCGAACTCCATGGCCGATTTGTATCGCACCAACGGTTTGCGGCTCGAGCTTGGATCGGAGGTGCAGACCGTGCAGGTGGAGGCCGGAGTGGCCAAGGGGGTCAACTACCTGCATGAGGGCAAAGAGCACTTCGTCCACACTGATCTGGTGATTCTCGGAGCCAACGCGATCTTCAACCCCTTCTTGTTGCTCAAGTCGGGAATCCCCGAGGGGCCCGTCGGCAAAGGCCTGGTCGAGCAGGTTTCTCTGAATGCACGGGTGTACCTTGGCGGGCTCGAAAACCTCGACGGCAGTACTTCAATCACGGGTCACGGCTACAACTTCTATAGCGGCCCGCATCGTGCCCGACGCGCGGCAGCGATGATCGAGAGCTGGAACGTGCCCAAGCTTCGCATGCGGCGTGGCAAGTGGCGGCAGGTTGTCGAGCTGAAGTTCGTCTTCGAAGACCTGCGCTCGCCCGAAAATGCGGTGACCTTTCGTCCGCAAAGTCCGGAAAAGCCGTACCTGGTGCACAAGGGTATTTCCAAGTACGCCCGCGCAGGTCTCGACGCCGTGCAGGCTGATCTGGCAAATTTCGTGTCGGTGCTTCCCGTCGAGCACATCGACATCAAAGACCTCAATCCCACTGAATCCCATATCTTGGGCACCACGGTGATGGGCAGCGATCCGAAAACTAGCGTGGTCGACCGCGATCTGGTTCACCACCGTGTGCGCAATCTACTGCTACTCGGAAGTGGAGCGTTTCCGACGGCAGCTCCAGCCAACCCCACGTTGACGCTGTCGGCGCTTTCATTGCGCGCGGCGAGCAAGCTCGCCTAGACACGCTGAGGGTGTAAGACGGATGCACGAGTCTGAACGAGTCGAGGCGCACCAGCGTACCACTGAGGACCCAACAGCATCGAGCGCGCGCTCCGGCGCGCTGCCCTCGAATTCGAGGCGCCGCTGGCTACTGCTGAGCGGCGTGCTGGCCGGAGTCTCGAGCCTGGCCGTCTGGTTGCTCTCCCGCCCGGGTTCGGACCGGCGCCTGCCCGAGACGAGCGAGGCCGAACACGATCGGCGGCTCGACACGACGTTGCGTCGGGAGCTATTGGACGAAGTCGGCTATTTGAAGATCGATTCCGACGGCCTCGACTCCTATCTGCAGGCTTACGCGGCCTTCATCAGAAAGGAACCGCAGAAAGACCGGAAGGAGGATATCGTACGGCGCTTCTTGCTGTCCTTCGACTTCTTTCAGAACGGGGGGGATGAAGCACGTCTGTTGCACTTCGTGGCGTTCTACCATCCGTATTCGACCCCCTGCTATCAGCCGATTGCTCACGCGCCTCAGCGTGCTCGTAGCTCCGAACCGGAGCCGAGCCCGGGTTGACCCGGGGTTTCGAAGTCTAGTCGCGGACTGGCGGCTCGGAGAACCATGCGAGCACTGGAGCGGTTGAAGGATGGGCTCACTCGAGTCGAAGTGAGCTGGCTGTGGTTCGCTGCGCTGGCCGTCGGCGTGCTCGCTTTTGGCGCGATGGCGAGCTCTCTGCCTGGGCCGTTCTTGTTCGATGACATTCCGCTGATTCAAGGCAATGCCTGGGTCCAGTCGCTCGACCACCTGACGAAGCTCCTGGGCGGAACCCTGTGGGACACCAATTTCACGCCCGCCATCGACGCGCGCACGCGCGGGTTTTGGCGCCCGGTGGTGCAGTTGAGCTACGCGCTCAATTGGGCGGTTGGCGATGGCGACCCATTTTGGTTTCACCTGACCAATCTCAGCGTGCACGCCATGAATGCAGTGCTGGTGCTGTTCGCGCTCAGACGTTGGGTGGGCGACGAGATCGCCGCGGTCGTGGGGGCTTCGATCTTCGCGCTCCACCCAGTACAGACGGAGACGGTTGCTTGGATTTCGGGGCGCACGGACTCGCTGTGTTGCTTGGGGCTGTTGATTGCCTCGACCGGATTTGCGCGCCGCATCCGCGGCAGCCGCGTCGCCGTCGCCCTCGAGGTTTTCGGTGCACTCGTCGCGCTTGGGTCCAAAGAGTCGTTCGTCCTGCTCCCGGTGCTGTTGGCTGTGGAGTCGTGGGCCGAACGCGGCCGGCCATTGATTTCACGCGCACTCACGCGGCGTTTTTTCGTCCAAGCCTTTCCCGAACTCGCTCTCGTGGTGGCTTTCATCGTGTTCCACCAGCTGGTCATTCGTGTTGAACCGCTGGCTCTGGGAGTGACGGCAGAAAACCGGGTGCCCTTGTTCCTGGAAGCGTGGGGTCGTTTTACGGCGCTTCTGGTGTGGCCCTGTGATCTCACGCTCGGTCGAGCCTTGTTCAGCTTTCGCGACGGCAAGATAGTCCCCGAGTGGGGCTACGTGGCCTTGGGCGCCGCGACGCTGGGCGTGGTCCTCTGGTCGGCGCTGGCCTGGCGAAGAAGCGGAGGCTTTGGGGTCGCTGCTTGGTGCTACGTGGCCCTTGCGCTTCCCGTCTCCAGCATCATCTGGCTCGACTACGACGTGCTCGTCTCGCCGCGCTTCATGTATGTACCGATGCTCGCCGTCGCCTTCCTCGTGAGTCTGTGCGTGCGTCGGTTCGGTATTGGGAGGCGTTGGTCGGGGCGTGCATTCCTTGCTCCCCTGTTGCTCGTATTCTTCGTTCGGTCTTTCACTCGGGCGTGGGACTTTTCGAGTGCCCAGCGCTTCTGGCGAAGTGAGGTCACCGAGAACCCTCGCTATACTGCTGCCCAACTGTTCTTCGTGGTTCGCGAGCTTCGCGCCGGGCGACCACTCGCCGCTCTGCGACTGAGCCATCAGGCATTCGAGCTGCTTTCGCAAGGACAGGATATCGAGCTGGCCAAGGCGGGTTTCGTCGTGCCAGCGCTCACCGCCGTGCTGGCCGTGACACCCGATCTGGATCGCGAGACCTTGAGGCGCGCCGCGCGGTTTGCCGCGGACGTCAGGCAGCACGAGCCAGCCACCCTGCGCTTGCCCGGGCTCGGGCTGAACTTCGCCATCGGTCGGAACTCCATTGTCGGACAGGCGCTCTACACGGCTCGGTTTCGCTTGCGGGTCATCGAGGCGGACGTCTACTCGCGTCTCGGGGAGGGAACACGGGCGATGCGCGTGCTCGCACCCGCTCTGAGCGAATGTCCCGACTGTTGGCAGGTGCTGACCTCGGCGGTTCCCGTGGCTGCGCGGGTGGAGCGCCTGGATGTCGTCGGCCGGCTCGCTCAACATGCGGGGCGGGTCGCGCCACGCGAAGTGGCTGACCAGCTCGATCAGTTCGCCGAGCAGGCGCGCCGTCTCGAGCACGCGATGCTGGAGTCGCACGGCTCCGCATACAGCCGAGTAGCCTACTGGTCGTTCGTGGGAGCTTACGGCAAGGCCTATCGCATTGCTCGGTCTGCGTATCTGGAGGCACCGAGCCCAGCCCTACGAAGCAGCCTGGTTCAGCTCGCGGTACTGGCGGGCGATGAGCCCGCCGCTCGAGCCTACTTGCCGTCCGGGGTTTCGGCGAAAGCGTTCGACGCCCAGGTCCGAGAGCTCAAGCGCGCGGCCGGGCAGCTCGACAAGCCGCGTCCCGAGGGCGAGTGGGTGCCAGGGCAGTAGGCTCTCAGTGGGCATGCTTGCGGCGCGCCCGGTCGGACTTGCCGCGCTTCTTCGTCTGTCGCTTGCTAGAGCCTTCGGCGGTCGGCGCGGGGCTACTTGCCTGCTGGTTGCCCTTCGACGTGGGGGCGGAGGCCGCGCCTGGGTCGGGTGCGGGGGCGGCAGCCGCTGCTGGAGGCGTGGGTTGGACCCCCTCAGCGTGCTTCTTGTCGACCACCAGCGAGGCTCCGGGGTCGACCTGTTCAGCGCCGTCGTTCGCCGCGGTCGGAGATAGGCTTTCCCGGTCATCGTTGGTCGCGCTCGCGGAATCGGGGGGGCGCCTCGCCCCTGCGCGATGCCGCGCTGCCGCCCGTTCGGAGTTCGAGACTTCGGGTGCAGGCGCGGCTACCGAAGCCGTCGTCCGCGGGTTCGTGACGGCGCCTTGCGCCGCCACGGGGTGTTCGGAGGACGAAGGAGCCTCGGGCGCGTTGGGCGGGAGCCGGATCGATTCTGAGTCGGCCGACGAGGGCAGGGCCCAGTACCCGAGCCCCGCGCCCGGCAGAGCGATGGCGGCGGCAGCCAATAGCCAGATAGACTTGCTGCGAGCTGGGCGCGTGTCGGAGGTGTGTGCGCCGTATGTTGCCGCCGTGGAAGGGGCCGCTAGCTCGACGCGAGTCGCTTCGACCGCTGTCGTCGGGTCGGGACTGCTTGCGGCGCCGGCCGGCCCGAGCAGTGTAGGCTCGTCGAGAGGAGCGACCACCGTTGGCGCGTCGAATCGCATGGCCACGGTAACGGCTTTGGAAGCCTCGCCCTGCGGCAGTGGCTTGTCGAGCGCCGCTGTCTGGGCGCCGGCCGGTCCCGGCAGCGTGGGCTGGTCCAGAGGCGCGACTTTCGTGGGGACTGTGTACGGGGCCCGTTCCGTGACGGCTGCGGAGGGAGGCGCTGTCGCCTCGCTGCCAGCGCTGGGCCGAGCGACAGCAGGCAGAGGCGAAACTACCGGTCGAGTAGCGTCCGAGTGACGCTGCTGGCGCGCTCGCGCGAACGCTGGTTCGTCGCCGCGCCGCAGCGCCTGCACGTCGGATTGCATGCTGCGGGCATCCGGGTAGCGAGCGTTGCGGTCGAAGGCGAGGGCCAAGTCGATGACGGCAGCCACCGATGGCGGAACCTGCGGCGCCACGCTCGAGAGCGCTGGGGCGGGCTGTGTGGCCATAGCGACGAGCATTCCGGCGTCGCTATCCGCTTCGTGGATGCGACGCCGCGCCAGGATGCGGAACAGCGTGGCTCCGAGTGCGAACAGATCGACCCGGCCGTCGATCTCGGCTCGCTTGCCGAGCGCTTGCTCGGGAGCCATGTAGGGCATGGTGCCCATGGCCATTCCCGTCCGCGTGCGGACGTCGTCCGGCGCGGCCTCCATCACCCGAGCCAGACCAAAGTCGAGCACTTTCACGCGCCCCTCTGCCTCGACGAACAGGTTGTCGGGTTTCAAGTCGCGGTGCACGATCCCGGCGCCGTGGGCAACGGCCAGTACGTCCAGCACCTGGTCGGCCATTCCCAGCAGTTCGTCCAGCGGGAGCGTTCCGTGACGTGTGACGCGTTCGGCTAGCGATTCCCCGATCAGACGTTCCATCACCAGAAATACCGTCCAATCGTCGACTGCCCCGTGCTCCAAGATGCGGACCACGCCGGGATGCTGAATCCTGTTGGCGACGGTCCCCTCTCGCATGAATCGGTCTCGGATGTCCGGGCGCATGCCAATTTCCGGGTGGAGTACCTTGACTGCAACCGCATTGCCGTCGGGGTCTTTTGCGGCGTAGACGGCCGCCATCCCACCGACGCCGAGAACGCTTTCGAGCAGCCAGCGCCCCCCCAGGGTTTGACCGACTCTCCTTTGTATATAGTGTTGCACGCTCGCCACCTGCCACAACGACCCACGAGCACTCGATGGTACTAGCATCCGCGCTCCTGCGAAACCGTTTGGTGAATCCATGAGGCGCGTGCGAGGACGCTTCATTTTGCGCGACTTCGGGCGTGGATGCGCCGAATACACATGAGCACGCCAGAGCACAGCGTGAGAGGGAAGCAGAGCGCCACTCTGTGTGACGAGCGTACGACGTGGAACAAGGAAGGCGATTGTCCGGGAGCGTGGTGTCGTCGCCCACCGAAATGAAACGGTCTGCCTGCCGTTGCTTGCGAGTGCTGGAGCGGAACTTCACAGTGATGATGAAGGATTCGACCAAAATTTGAAAACTACGACACTGAGAAGCATGGGTTTGAGTGGATTGGTGGCGACGACGGCGCTGATTGCTTGTGGAGGTTCGGGCGGCGAGAGCGCCGAAAGTGATGGCAGTTCCAGCGCCACGTCCAGCGGTGGCACGAGTGCGATCGATAAGGTGATCTCGAGCGGCAGCGGCAGCACGGGCGCCGGCGCGAGCACGAGCACCGGTGCGTTGAACTGGGCAGGCGCAAGCAATGTCAGCACCAACGGCGGCAGCGCCGGCGGCCCCGATATCGACCCGACCACGCCCACCGAGTGTGGACCGAGCGCCGACGATTCGGGATGCGTGGGCGTTCAGTTCGAAGGCGAAAGCATTCCGCTCGACATTTATGTCATGTTCGACCTCTCCTGCTCGATGAGCTGTTCGGTGGAGCATTCCGGTTGCTGTCGGAACAGCAACAACCCGGACCCACTCGACGACTGGCGCATTCAACCCGTGCGCGAGGCGATGAAGAGCTTCTTGAGAGATCCCATGAGCGCCGGTATCGGCGTGGGCCTCGGGTTCTTCGGCGATCACGATCTGGAGCAACACAACGACCCAGGCGTCTGTTCGGTGGCTTCACATTCGGACGCCGCGGTCGATATTCAGAAGCTACCCGATGCAGCGGATACGCTGATTGCCACGCTGGACGCAGGAGAACCTCAGGGAGGTACCCCGACGCACCTGGCCATCGACGGCGCGTGCGCCTACGTGGGAAGCTGGAAAGAGCAGAATCCGGGGCACAAGGTGGTCGTCCTGTTGGTGACCGATGGCATCCCGGAATACTCTTGCGGTGCCGATATCCAAAAGGCTGAGAGCGCAGCCGAGAATTGCTATCAAGACGGCGACGGGTTTCAAACGTACGTTCTGGGAGTGGTCGCCAACAACAACAACTCGCTCGACCAGTTGAATACCATTGCCGAAGCCGGTGGCACCGAGACTGCGTATCTGACGGATTCCTCCGACGTGGCGGGTTCGGTGCTCGCCGCGCTCAATGCGATCCGCGCCGACGCCGTCATCCCTTGCGACTTGCAGATCCCTGCGCCTCCGCAAGGGGAAACGTTGAATCCAGGCAAGGTGAACTTGGGCGTCTGCGATGCGGCCGGCGACGTGGTGACCACGCCGTACGTGCAAAGCGAATCGAATTGCGATGGTTCACCGGGCTGGTATTACGATGACCCCAACAGCCCCGAGGCCATCCATCTGTGCGATGTCACCTGCGACACCGTGAGCGTGCCGGGTTCATCGCTCTTCTTCAGTGTGGGTTGCGATACGCAGTTCGACGACACGATCAAGTGAGTGGGTGGGGCCAGCGGCCTGCCCGAGACTACTGGCCGAACCGCGGGCTCTGAGCCCAGCGTCGAAGGGCGCGCAGTTGCCCGGCCCCATCGTCTGACTCGGTGTCTATCCCAGGCCGAGGTGGTCGAGCAGGCGATCGATGAAGGGAAGCTGTGCGGGATTCAGCTTCTGCCGAGCCACCTCGATGGGGAAGAACTCGGCCCGATCCACCTCCGGGAACGATTGCTGGCGTCCCGAGCGTGGGGGCCATTCGATGGTGAAAGTATTGCTCGGGGGGCGATAGTCCTCGGGAGCGTTGCCGGAGAACGCCCAGGCGATCACCTGCTTGCCACCCTTCTGCGTGACGTTGCCGAGAGGGATGAGCGGCGCTCGAACCGGCAGGCCAATCTCCTCGGCGAACTCGCGCTGTGCCGCGGCTTCGGGGGTCTCGGCTGCTTCCACGAGACCCTTGGGAACCGTCCAGGAGCCAGCGTCCTTCTTCGCGAAGTAGGGGCCGCCGGGATGGGCCAGAAACACTTCCAGAGACGTGGCGTCCCCCCGATACATCAGCAGGCCGGCGCTCTGACGGCTTGGCTTTGCCATGACGGAAGGTGGGTCTACTTTGCGCTGAGCTTCACGTCCAGCCACACGGCGAGCGCGAGCGCCGAGCCGCGGGCAATCATCTTGATTTCCGGGGATACGGCCATCAGCGTCATGCCGTTCAGCAGGCTGGCCATGATGAGCGAGCCAAACACGACTCCCAGCACCGTGCCTCGCCCGCCCTTCAAACTGGTTCCACCGATGACACAAGCGGCAATGGCGTCCAGCTCCATCAGATTGCCCACGGTGGTGGTCGAGGCGCCCGCGTACGCTGTCTGCATCAGGCCGGAAAGGACGACGACCAGGCCCATGACCGCGAAAGCGCCCACCACGATGCGGTCCACTGGTACTCCGGAAATGACTGCGGCTTCCTCGTTGCCGCCGATGGCGTACAGGTAGCGCCCGAAGGTGGTGTGCTGACACACGACGTGCACGCACACGACAACGGAACCGAGGATCAACGCGGCCAGCGGAAGACCCTGATACTGGTTGGTGATGACCACTCCAAGAAACAGCACCTGGGCCGCCAGAAACAACTTCAGAAACGTCAGTTCGTTGTCATCGACTTCGAAGCCGTAGCGCTTGCGGCGCACCCGAGCCCGGAGCTTGGTAAGAATCAGGGCGGCACTGACCGCTCCGGCGAGAAGATAGCCGGCCCAGGGTGGCAGGTAGTAGGTGGTCAGCAGCGAATAAAGGTTCGTGGATCCGCCTTCCACCACCGGTACTGTCTGGCTCCGAATGATCAACCAGTGGGCGCCACGGAACACCAAGAGGCCCCCGAGGGTGATGATGAAGGCGGGGATCTTCTGCTTCGCGATGAGCAGCCCCATCAGCGTCCAGATGACGGCGCCGACGGCGAACGCGGCCAGCATGGCGAGCGCCGCTGGCCAACCGAAGTGGAACACGAGAACGGCGGCGATGGCGCCAGTCATGCCCACGCCGCTACCCGCCGAAAGGTCCAGATGCCCTGGCAACAGGACCAGCAGCATGCCCAGAGCCAACGTTGCCGTCACCGAGAGCTCGATCATCAGGAGCGATAAGTTGCGGGACGACAGGAACGCAGGTTGCTGCACGGCGAAGTACGCCCAGATGATCACCAGCGCAATCGCCATCGAGAAATCTCGAAGCGTCAGCTTGCTGTGTCCGCCGCTGGGTTTCTCTTTCGTTTCTTCGGTCACGCGCTCATCTCCTTGCCCATGGCTGCGGCCAGTAGCCGCTCTTGCGTGGCTTCGCTCCGTTCAAAAACACCCCCGATTTTGCCCTCGTACAGCATCACGATGCGGTCGCTCATGCCGAGCAGTTCTGGCAGTTCGCTGGATACCAGGACCACGGCCTTACCCTGCTCGGTCAGGCGATTGATGATCTCGTAGACCTCCAGCTTCGCGCCGACGTCGATGCCTCGTGTTGGCTCGTCGAGCATCACGACCAATGGATCGGTCATGAGCGCCTTGCCCAGCACGACCTTTTGTTGGTTCCCGCCCGACAGGGTGTTCACCTCGGTTTCCAGCCCGCGCGCCTTGACTCTCAGTTTGTCGAACAGCTCACGGTTCTTCTTGACCTCGGCATCGCCGTCCACCAGCGAGCCATGGCTCAGCAACCCCAGGGACGAAAGGGACAGATTGAATCCGATACTGTGCTCGAGAAACAGGCCGTAGCGTTTGCGGTCCTCGCCCACGAGCACCAGGCCTTGCGGAATCAGCTGATGGGGCCGTTCTTCCGTAATCGACTTGCCGTTCAGCTCTACCGTCCCCTGGCTGCGCGAACCGAAGGCGCCGAACAGATGCAGCAAGAGTTCGCTGCGCCCAGCGCCCATCAGACCGCCGATTCCCAAGACCTCACCGGCGTGCACCTCGAAGCTGATGTCCTCGAGAAACGACTTGCCCTGGTGTTCCACACTCAGGTTTTGCACGCGGAGCTTGGGTTCACCCAGGCGGCTGGTACGCCGCGGGAACAAATCCTCAATTTCGCGCCCCACCATGTTCAGGATGACTGCGTTCTGGTCGGTCTTCTTTGCGTCGAAGTCCGCGACACTCTCGCCATCTCGTAGGACCAGAATGCGATCGGCGATTTCGAAGACCTCGTCGAGCTTATGGGAGATGTAGATCGAGCTCACGCCCGATTGCCTGAGCTGACGCACGATGCGCAGCAAGACCTCGACCTCTTGTTCGGTGAGCGCTGCGGTGGGTTCGTCCAGGATCAAGATCTTCGAGCGCTTGCCGACGGCCTTCGCAATCTCGACGAGCTGCTGGCGCCCCACGCCGAGATCGCCCACCACGGCAGCGGGGTCGATGTCGACTTCCAGCTCGCCGAGCAGGTCACGCGCATAGGCGTAGACCCTGTCCCAGTCGATGCGCCCGTGGCGCACGGGCTCCTGCCCGAGCACCAGATTCTCGGCAACCGTCATCTCCGGAATCAGGGCGAGCTCCTGGTAGATCACGGCGATGCCCGCGGCCTCGGCGTCGCGCAGCGAGTGCATCTGCATGGCCTTGCCATGGATGCGAACCTCGCCGTCGTACTCGCCGAACGGGATCAGACCAGAAAGAACCTTGATCAAGGTGGACTTGCCTGCGCCGTTTTCTCCGCAAATGGCGACGACGCTGGCGGGGGGGAGTTCGAAACTGACGTTGTGGAGCGCCCTCACCCCGGGGAAGCGTTTGGTGATGCTGCGCGCTTCGAGGGCGCTCGGACTGCCCGTCGTGGCGGCGGTATTTTCGGCAGAGGCCATGGCGACGCGCGGCTACTTCTCTTGCGGAGCGCCGTGGAAGACTTCTTCCTTGGAATGGAATCCGTCGGCGATCACCGTTTGCTCGATGTTTTCTTTGGTTACTGTCACCACGTCGTTGAGCACGGCGGGCACGTCGACCTTGCCATTGTTCACGGTTTGATTGGCAACCACGGGGCGCCCTTTGGCCATTTTGACCGCAAGTTCCGCGGCCTTGGTCGCCAGGGTCTTGAGGGGCTTGTAGATGGTCATGGACTGCGTGCCCTGGACGATGCGCTGGCAGGCGACCAGCTCCGCGTCCTGACCGGTGACGAGCTTCTGTCCCGCATAGCCCTCCTCGAGCAAGGCCTGGATGGCGCCGCCCGCGGTGCTGTCGTTGCTAGCCAGGATGGCGTCGAAGTTATCCTGATATTTCGTGATGGCGGCGTTGACGATCTTCTTGGCGTTCTCGGGTTTCCAGTCTTCCGCCCAGTCCTCGAAGATCACCTCGATGTCGCCGCGCTGGATGTAGGGCTCGAGGACTTCGTCTTGACCCTTCTTGAAGAGTGCTGCATTGTTGTCCGTCTTCGACCCGTAGATCCGGATGATGCGTCCCTTGCCCGGCGTAGGCAGGTGGTCCACCACGTACTGGGCTTGCATCCGCCCGACGCGAACGTTGTCGAAGCTGACGTACAGGTCCAGATCGCAGTCGCGGATGATTCGATCGTAGGCAATCACGGGAATGTCTGCGTCGTGGGCCATGCGAACGCCCTTGGCCATGGCCGTTCCGTCGTGTGGGACGATGACGAGCACGTCGACCTGGTTCGTGATGAGCTTCTCTACGTCACTCACCTGATGGGCGTCGTCGCTGTTGGCGGACTGGACCAGCACTTTGGCTCCGAGCTCTTCGGCCCGCTTGACGAACAGGTCCCGGTCCGTTTGCCAGCGAGCCTCTTTCAGCGTGTCGAGCGACAGGCCGATCAGGACTTGATGATCGCCCTCGGGGCCTTCGTGCGTGGTGGGTGTCCCGCCCCGGGCGAGAACCAGGCCCGTGACCACGCTGAGTACGCAGGATACCAATACTAACAGAACGCGGAGCTTCATGGGTTCCGTGTCATAGAGCGCAATGTGGAATGTTCCAAGCCGGAATCGGTTCGACCGGTATCTAGCGGTTGAATCGCGGGCAAGGCGGCTCGAGGCAGGCACTAGCCAGTTGCGCTATACCGAGCTCCGGCGACCCCGCGGCAGTGGTCTTCCCGGAGCTCGAGAAACAGCCCGGATACTTCTTGAAAAACGGGCGTTCAGTGGGCAAGGTCGACCGGGCACCGGGCGCTCGCACGGGCGCGACAGCGTACGAGGAACCCAAGGCTCGCTTTTCCGGGGCGCGCGGTCTCGGTTGGCTCGGGGCCGGAGACCGCATCGCTTTACAGGTCCCGTTGGAACGCCTGGATCACCAGGGGCTGGGCGAATAGCCGGGTCAGCTTCTGCTCGAGCGCGCGCTGGAGCGCATGCTCGACCTCATCGGTTGGAGCGTCCTGACTGGCCTTCAGCTGGTCGGAGCCCGCTAATGAGCTCCTGCCCTGCAAGGCCCCACCTGGGTTGAAGACACTGAGCTGGAGTTGGTAGTCGAGCTGGGTGTTCTTGAACGTGTTGCTTTGCCACTGGTCGACCACTAGCAAGACCAAGTGCTGGGCCCGGGTTCTGCTCAACTCCTCGAAGGCTTGCTTCGCTGTGAGCCCGGGAGCTGCCTGGAGCGTCCGCACCTGGTAGTGGCTTCGAGTGAGCGCACGACTCACCACGGCACTGACGTCGGCGGCGAAGCTCTTGCCGCTGGCTGTCGATACGGCTTTTGTGGTCTGGGCGTCGGGTCGCAACAGGCCCACGAAGTCCGGGGTGCGCTCGCCGCTCACGACGGCCTCGCGTCGGTCCACCACCAATACCGCAACGCTCCCCGTCCCCACGAAGGGCAAGTTGAATTGGACCTGGTCATAGGCATGTCGCTGGCTGGCCCCGCAGGCGACCGCGAAAAGTAGCGCGTGAAATACAAACCAGGTGTGCGCGCGTGTGGGAGGCATGACCACTCGACTAGTAGTCGCTCGCACCGATGTTGGCCATAAGTTTGCATGCGGTCGGCCGGAGCGTGTATCCACGGAGGCGTAAAAATGTCGTCGTCGCTCGAACTTAAGAGGCCCCTTGACCGACCGTCTGAACACCACGGACCAATGTCAGGGGAACTCAGCTCTGGGAACGATCACCCGGGGACGGATGATCGGCCCACCGATCCTGCGCCGGCCGTTCATTGTTACCGCGCGCCGAAGTTCCCGCCCGATCCGAAGGCTCCGAGCTTCGAGGAGCCGAGCATGACCGACGCGCATCGCGAGGGGCAGTCGCCTGGGTTCGTGCTGTCGAAACCGGCGGCTTTCCGCAGTGCACAAGTGCTGCGCCACCTTTACCCAGGTCTCTGAGCGCGCACTCGTCGGCCCGCGACGCGCGGCGCCTTCTGGAGCTAAACGCTTCGCTGCCGGCCTTGCCTTTCGTCGGGCTCGCCCCGCATAATCCCGCCTATGAAGACGAGGGCAGCGGTAGCGACAAGCGCGGGAAAACCACTAAGTATCGAAGAAGTCGATGTGTCCGGTCCGCGCGAGGGCGAGGTATTGGTCGAGATCAAGGCAACGGGCATCTGCCATACGGACGCCTACACCCTTTCTGGCGCCGATCCCGAAGGGTTATTCCCGGCCATCCTCGGGCACGAGGGGGCTGGCGTCGTGGTCGAGGTGGGCAAGAACGTGACGTCCCTCGAAGTTGGGGATCACGTGATTCCCTTGTACGTACCCGAGTGCCGCCAGTGCGATTACTGCACCTCCGGGAAGACCAACTTGTGTCAGGCGATTCGTCTCACGCAGGGCAAGGGGCTGATGCCGGACGGTACTTCGCGCTTCTCGCTCGCGGGTGAGCCATTGCTGCATTACATGGGGACGTCCACCTTCGCGGAGCACACCGTGGTTCCGGAGATCGCGCTGGCCAAGATTCGCCGCGACGCTCCATTCGACAAGGTGTGTTACATTGGCTGCGGGGTGACGACTGGCATTGGCGCGGTGATCAACACCGCCAAGGTCCAGGCTGGCGACAACGTGGTGGTGTTCGGTCTGGGGGGAATTGGGCTCAACGTGGTGCAGGGGGCGCGTATGGTGGGAGCCGACAAAATCGTCGGGGTCGATATCAACCCGGCCCGTCGCGAGTTGGCAGAGAAGTTCGGCATGACCCATTTCGTCAACCCGGCCGAGGTCGAGGGCGACTTGGTGGGGGCGCTGGTGGAATTGACCGGTGGAGGCGCCGATTTCTCCTTTGAATGCATCGGCAACGTGGAGGTGATGCGCCAGGCGCTCGAATGCTGTCACAAGGGCTGGGGCACCTCGGTAATCATCGGGGTGGCCGGTGCGGGCGAAGAGATCGCTACTCGCCCATTTCAACTCGTCACTGGCCGTAGTTGGCGGGGGACCGCCTTCGGCGGAGCCAAAGGGCGTACGGAAGTGCCCAAGATCGTCGATTGGTACATGAATGGGAAGATCAACATCGACGATCTCATCACTCATGTGCTTCCGCTCGACCAGATCAACCACGCGTTCGATCTGATGCACCACGGGGAGTCGATTCGCAGCGTGGTCACCTTCTGAGCGTCCCTTGCTTC
The DNA here is from genome assembly GCA_963809955.1 of uncultured delta proteobacterium. GTDB lineage: Bacteria > Myxococcota_A > Polyangia > Polyangiales > Polyangiaceae > JAICQQ01. Next base: position 172,900 of record CAWELQ010000016.1, on the reverse strand, counting down.
CGTCCGCCAGGCCCCGGACGGTCGTGAGGCAAGTTTGGTGCCCGCTCTTGGCCCGGACACGGCACCGTGGCGAAACTACCCCTCGGAAACGGGAGTAGCCGTGGCATTTGGCAACGCTCCCGAAACTGTGGACGGACCACCGGTCGCCCGATTCAAGTGAATGCCTCGCGTCCCGTGTCAAAAGGCGCGCGTGCTCTTACTCCACGCTCCGCGCTTGGTACAATGCACGGGCTGGTTCGAACGGGGTGGCTCGCCGGCTTCGAGAAGGTTCGGAGTCGTCGTGGTCGTCACCCGCACGTTCGACTCCAGCTCACCCAACCCTCACAGGGACGAACAGCATGACAGAAAAGACGTTACCGCCGACCATCGAAGGCTTGCCGAATATCTGTGGTTTCGAAGAAGAGATCTTTGCGGGTTTGCCAGCAAAGGGCCCCAGCTATCTCCCTGAATCCGGAATCGACTTCGGGCGCGCCCGGTCGGGGTTCGCCAATGCACTTCACATGCACCAACCGCTGATTCCGGCGGGTGGCGGCGATCTGAAAACCGCTGCCGTGATCAGCAATCTGAAGCACATGATGGACAACCCGGGAATCGGCGACAACCACAACGCTTCGGTGTTCCATTGGTGCTACAAGCGCATGGGCGAGTTCATTCCCCAGTTGGTGAACGAGGGGAAGAACCCGCGCATCATGCTGGAGTACTCGGGCTGCCTGTTGCACGGGCTCCTCGACATGGGCCTGAATGACGTAATCGACAGTCTGAAGGGGATCACCTGCGATTCGCGCTACCGGCGCGCCGTGGAGTGGCTGGGTTGCCCCTGGGGGCATGCCGTTGCGCCGTCCACACCCGTGCAGGACTTTCGGCTGCACGTCCGCGCCTGGCAGCATCACTTCGCGGCGATCTTCGGCACCGAAGCACTTTCACGGGTCAAGGGGTTCTCTCCCTCCGAAATGGCGCTCCCCAACCACCCCGACGTCTGTTTCGAATTCGTGAAGACGCTCAGGGACGCCGGCTTCCGCTGGGTGCTGGTCCAAGAGCACAGCGTGGAGAACGTTGCGGACGGGAGCGGGATTCGAAATCAGCACCTGCCGCATCGACTGGTTGCCAGGAATTCAACAGGCAAGACCGCGGAGATCATCGCGATCATCAAGACTCAGGGGAGCGACACCAAGCTCGTGGCGCAGGGGCAGCCCTACTACGAAGCCAAGGGCGTGCCGCGCGCAGAGCTTGCGGGCAAGAGCGTGCCGCAGCTCGTGACGCAGATCGCCGATGGTGAAAACGGCGGCGTGATGATGAATGAGTTTCCGCAAAAATACATGGAGATCATGCGCGAGAGCTCCCACAGCGAGATACCCGCAGTCAACGTGACCGAGTACCTGGAGTACCTGGACACGTTGGGCATCCAACCCGCCGACTTCGAGGCAATTCAGCCGGTGCATCAGAAGAAGATATGGGATCGCTTCGAGTCGGGGGCTGGCAGCGCCAAGCTCGCGAAGCTGATCGCTGAGCTCGAGAAAGAAGATCACCAGTTCCACATGGATGGGGGGAGCTGGACCAATGATCGTTCCTGGGTGTCGGGCTATGACCACGTGCTCCAGCCCATGGAGGAGGCGAGCGCGCTCTTCAACGAAAAGGTGCTGGGCAAAGGCACGCCCACTCGCGAGCACCGCTATCGAAACGCTCTTTTCTACCTCCTGGTGAGCGAGACCAGCTGCTATCGCTTCTGGGGAGAGGGGATCTGGACGGAGTACGGGCGGGAGCTATCGCGCCGCACCAAGGACATCATCAACCACGACTTCTGAGCGCGCTCGGGGGGGAGCCGCTCAGAACAACTCTCCGTAGATGCTCTCCGTCTGCGCCGCTATCGCGTCCCAACTGAAGCCATAGGCGGCCTTGACGCGCCCGCGTTCGCCCATCCAGCGGGCGTGGGCGAAGTTGCCGAAGACGGAGTTCACGCCCCAGCACACCGAGCTCGGATTGTCGTAGACGAGAAAGCCGTCGGTGCCGTGCTCGACGAAGTGCCGGGGGCCGCCGTTGTGCGTGGCCACTACGGGCTTGCCGGCAGCCCAGGCTTCCAGCACCACGACCCCGAAGGGTTCGTTGCGACTCGGCACACACAAAAGGTCTGTGCTCTTGAACAGATCGACCAGCGTTCCGTTGGCACCCAGGGCACCCAGGAAACGCACGGCATGCGTGACTCCGAGCTGGTGCGCTCTGCTCTCCAGATAGCCGCGCATGTCCCCATCCCCGACGAAAACGACCTTGGCGTCGGAGCGACACGCTAGTATCCCGGGGACGGCCTCGAGCAAGATGTCGGGACCTTTTTGAGTGCTGAGCCTGCCGGCGAAAAGAACCATCGGGTCCAGCGGGCCGACGCCAAAGCGCCCCCGAACCTCGCCTGGATCGATGAAGCCGTCGAAGCGAGTGCAGTTCACGCCATTATACACCATGCGCAGCTTGTAGTCGGGAACTTGGTAAAGCCAGCGCACCTCCTCAGCCATGGCAGGCGACACCGCCACGACTCGGTCGGCGACGTAGCCGCCCTCGGCCTCTATTCGATGGATTCTTCCGCACAGGCCATTGTGATGCTGCTGATTGCCGTTGCGACCGAACTCGGTCGAATGGAACGTCATCACTGCGCGCCGGCCGTGGTCATTCTTGGCTTGCACCATCGCCTTGGCACACATCCAGTCGTGACCATGGACGATATCGAAGGGACCGCCCTGGTGCGCTTCGGCCTCCGCCATGAAGTAGACGAAGGCGTTGCACATGTTGTTCATTTCTTCGACGAAGTCGCCATGTAGCTGGATCGGGCAGCGGTGGTAGTAGACGCCGTCGATCTGGTCGAAGGTGGACTGGCCCTGACCCAAGCGTGCGAAGACGTGGACTTCGTGTCCGCGGCGATTGAGCGCTGCGGCGAGCTCTGTGACGTGAACCGCGACACCCCCGACCGGTACGGTGTGCAGGCTTTCCCAAGCGTAGAATGCTATCCTCATCGATTACCCTTTTGGTCGAGGAGCAACGGGGTTCACCCCAGCGCTCGCACGAGTTCGCGTAGCTTAGGAGCAATGGTCCTGTCTTGCACCCGATCTTGGACGATGTAATCGTCGTTCGTCCGAGCATGTGGGCGAGCCCAGCGCGCGGATCGGAGCAGACTAGAATCCGAGCACGGCCGAGTTGCACGCGGGCGGGCACCGGCGCGCGACACAGCGTTGTCGAAATTCGTCAAGGACACGCTTCCCCTCTGTCGTGCACGAGCCTTAAAGGCTGCAACTCTTTTCCTCTTGCCCAAGGAGCTGACGCGCGTCGGCTCCCCTTCGGTACGCATGGCTCGGCAGATGCGCTGCCGCAGATTTGTGTCACTTCCGTTTCTAGGTCAAGGCACAAGCCGCACCGAGACCGACCGAACGACCTCATCGTTGTCAGTCGCGCCAAATTTGCGCATCGCCACGAAACTCGGGTCGAGCGCGGATCTCATGTCTCCAGCCGGCGTTTGAGGCCAGGTGACCGCGCTGGGCAAAAGGGAGCCTTCCGCTGGGCCAGCCGCGGAAATCTCTCAGTTCTGACGCACTACTCACACCCTCGAAGTGCCGCTCGTTGGGTCGTCGGCCAATTGCGCGAGAGTGCGCTGGCGCCAGTCGGAAGCCGCCCCGCTGTCGTCGAGACGCGCCGTGGCCTCGATGCTGCGACGCAAGCGCTCGAGCTCCATCCCGTTGCTGGCGGGTGCGACCCGGTGGTGACCTGTCAAATACTTCTCGATGGCGCGCTGGACCTTGCCAAAGTGCTGCGTCGGGGAGTGCGCGCCCGAGCCATTGGCCAGCATGGACTCGATCAGTGCCACGCTCGTGGTTTGCGCGTGGGTGACCGTGGTCTGTTCGACCTCGTCGTCGATGTCGCGGTGGTACATGGGCAGATCCCGCTCCGTATCGTTCGCGACACGCGCCTGGGGGGGGCTGTGCTCCTGGACCTCGAGACCTTCGTCGCCAATCTCGATCAAGTCGCCGGGGTTGAGCTGGCGGTGCCCGCTGACGGGCTCGCCGTTGACCCAGGTGCCGTTGGAGCTGCCCAGGTCCGAGACACTCAGCTTGCCGTCCATGAGTCTCAGGGCACAGTGCTGTCGGGAGACGCGCCGGCTGCTGACCACGATGCTGCAGTAGGGGCTGCGCCCCACCACTGTCTCACCTTGACGCAACGGGATGCGGGAACCTTGATACTTGAGCCAAAAGATCGTCACAACTGCTGACAGTTGTAACGGCCCTTCTCGGCGAAATCCTTAGCGGAAGGCCGGTCGATTTTTGCTGCGCGCGCCGCGCCGTCGCACGAACATCAGCCCGCTCAGCAACAGCGCTCCGAGCGCGCCGGGCTCCGAGCTCTGGTTGCCCGCCGTTCGACAGCCACAACCGTCTTTCGGTTTGCGCGTGCCGCGGATGAAGCCATCCCCATCGGTGCCGGCGGCGCCTGCCGCGTCGGTGCTACTGTCGCTCGACGGGGCGCCTCCCGTCCCGTCGGTGCCCCCCTTGCCGCCCGACCCTGCGCTCGCCGAGCCCCCGCTGCCGTTCGTTGCAGTGTCGCTGCCGCTGCTTGCTCCAGCGCCGCCCTCGCCGGGCGCGCCGCTGCTGCCGCCCGCGTTGCCCGCGGAGGTGTCCGCGGGCTCGGTCTCGTAGACGGGCTCGATGCCCGAGTCGGTAAAAGCGTCTTCGATGAAGCCCCGGAAGGCGGCGAGCTGGGTGTATAGGTTGCGCACGTTGCTCGCCATGCAGTTGCCCCGGATGAGCGAAAACACGCCCAGCACTGCGCCGGAGTCCGCGATGGAAGGGCCTCCGCTGTCTCCGGGACAAACCGCCGGTCCCACGGCAAAGGTGCGCGGTAGTGAGTTCTTCCCCTCGGGGTAGAGCGTGCTCTCCCCCACGGCCAAAATGGGCACGTCGTGGCGCTCGACGCGGCCGATGTAATCGATGTCCTTCTGGCCGTAGCCGATTACCATCACTTCTTCGCCAGGGTAGGTCGGGGTCGTCAGCCGCATGGCGACCGGAGGCACCGTCACCTCGCGATCGAGCCGAACCAACGCGATATCGTTCCGGCAAATACTGTCGGTAGCCACGACGTAGACCTTCTCTCCGATGGCGGTTGCTTGCGCCCCGTAGGGGCTCGTGCCGACGTACATCTCGATGTCCTCGGGCGCATAGGCCGAGCCGATCACGCCAGCGTTCGAGGGTATCTGGGGGCTCGAACTCGAGATGGTCCCTTCCGACGTGCAGGTGAACTCACCGTCGACGTAGGGCGATACACAATGGCGTGCGGTGATGATCATGTTCGGAGCCACCACGGTGGCCGTGCAGCTGTGCGTGACCTCGCCGCGCGACATCAAGAGCACCACGGAGTTGGTGGAGTCGTCAGAAGGGGTGCCGCCGACGACCCGTTGGCGGAGCTTTGCCGCGGAAGATTCGGATGCGGGCGACGCAGTGTCGTCGTGGCCTTGGCCGCAGGCGGTCAGCGCCAACAGGCTTATCGAGACAGTACGCCCAAGCCACCTGATCAAGCTCAGAACCCCGTGATACCGCAAGGATCGCTACCGACGAGATCTTCCGCGTCGGGATCGTAGGTGAGTACGTCGGGAACGAAGGACATGTTGGCCTCAGCCCCATCGACGCAGTAGATGCTGGGTAGACCGTGACGGGCCCCCGTGGCCGTGTCGAAGTCGGGTGGCCCCAGCGTTCCTTGCAGGGCAATCTTGCCGCCCGTTCCCAGGGCGATGAGGGCATCGCCGACGTCTGCGCGGCCGACATCGAAGCTCGTGCTGCCGGTGACGATCCGCTTCATCCCCGCGGCCACGTCCGAGCCGCTCAGTGAGGGGACTTGTCCGGCTGCGGCCACGGAGTACATCAGGTAGTAGGCGGCGTCGTAGAAGTTCTCACTGCCGGTCAGCGTGAGCCCCGAATCGCCGTAGGAGCCGAACAGGTTGACGTAATATGTGCCATACAGGCTGGAGTCTTCTGCCGCCGCCCAGTTCACCCCGAGCATGCGCTCCTTGAGGGGGATGAACTCCGGATAATTCACCGTCGGGTTGCCGACGACATATTGCTCGGCACGAGCGATGGTCGAGTCGAGCCCGAACAGATACGGAGAGAGCAGGTAGAACGGCGGCGGTTCCCCCGGGTTTCCCGGTTTCCAGGAATTTTCGACGATCTGGATCATGGTGTCGAGCATGAACTCCGAGCTCGTCACGGCCAGAATCACATGTGGCCTGTACGTGCGCAAGTCGAGGGCCACGCTCGTCATGTCTTCGGCGTTGCCTTCGAGCGCGGAGCCGATGTTGAAGGTCTTGAAGTTCTGGTCGTTGAGATTCGCTGCGACGCTCTTGCCGTTGAAAGTGATGGTGCTGGGGATGGCGTTGGCGATGTCCTGCAAGAAGGGAGCATCGGCGACGACCATGGCCACCTTGATCGGGTCGCTGCTCTCCAGGCCCTGTTGATTACGGATGAGCGTCTCGGTGTGGGCCATGAGCGGCTTGTAGGCCACCGCGAGTTCGGTTGCGGGAGCGAGCAGGTGCCACATGAGCCCGTCCGGATCCACGGAGGGCGCTGTCAGTGTCGAGTCCGCTTCGAGTGGGCTCAAAAAGAAGACGTCGTTGTCTCGGCCCTTGGTTTCGAACGCGCTCAGCAAGTCTGCGGAGTAGAGAGATGAGATGATGGCGGGCACCTCGACGATGTCGACGAGGTGGTCCATGCTCTTTTCGTAGTCGCCGTAAACACCATCGCAGACGACGGCGACGAACGGACGATGCGAGTTGCTCGGCCCTCCCTGGAGACCGCCTCCCGATTCGGAGTTGAACTCGTCGAGCGCGAGTTCGTAGTTGAAGGTGGGCACGGACTGTCCCGGAATCTGAGGGTTCACGTAGGAATACGCACCGATCAAGATGGGCGCGGGTTTCTTGAGGTACTTCAGGTTGTCGCCGGCACCGACGACCAACGGGCATTCGTCGTTCAACAGATCGATGCACTCGCCATCGCGGCAGATGGCCGGGTTGCCATTGAGTTCGTCGATGCACTCCGCGTTGTCGCTGCAGCCGGGCGCGCCCGCGGAACCCCCGCTGCTGTTCGACGTGGTATTGGAAGTGCCGCCAGACGCGGTGTTGCCGCTACCGCCGCTACTGTTGCTGCCGCCCGTGGAGCCTCCTGAACCTCCGGACCCACCGCTGTTGCCGCCCGAGCCCCCGGACCCACCGCTGTTGCCGCCCGAGCCCCCGTTGCCGCCGCTCGAGGTGGTCAGAGCACTGGGGGGCACGCAGATTCCCGCTTCACAGCGAGTCCCGTGGTCGAAGCCCGCGCAGTCCTCGGGCACCTCGCACTGCACCTTGTCGAAATCGTAGAGGACCGAACAGCTGACGGCGCCGCCCAGAAAGAGCAGAGCACTCGCCCCGAGATCAGTGAGCCAACGCTTTCTTCGCATACGAGCGTTCTCTCTCTGGTTACGCCGAAAGGAGTGAGAAAATAAGCACACTCAAGTATAGGCATACGAACCTCTGAAAGGCCACCGAACGTGTGATGACGAGCTCCGGGGGCACTCACACTTACACCTCGCTACAGGCGAGCGTTTCGCTCCGTGAAAGTAGGCTGATCACGGCTCCGTCGCGTCCTCGAGTGCAGCTTGTGGTCCTTTCGGATACGGAAGTGCTGGGTGTCCGAACAATCGGTCTATCGCCACCGTTCCAGTCGGGGAACAACCCAGGACCCGATTGTCGAAGCCGAGACAACTGGGGTCGACGCGGATGTTCCCAGAAGGACAAAAAGAAGCGGGTCGGTGAGCGAAACCGACCCGCGAGCGAACCACGAGGCCCTGGAGCAAGGGCGGGCGAACCTCCCGCCGGAAGCCTCATTGGGGAAGGAGCTCCCGCGAGGGGGCAGCGAAGCCGCCTCGCGGGAGCGAGCCGCTCAGAAGCGGCAGAGGAAGATCTTCGGGTTGAAGGACGCGGACTGGAACGTGCCGTATTGCCCATTGACCGTACAGCAGGTGCCCGCCAACGCGAAGGTCGGATCGAACGCGGTGGCGCTCGCCGTGCAGGTACCGGAAGAGTCGCCGCCACCGCCATTCATCGTGCCGGTCGGGTCGAGGCCGATCTGACTGGCTGTCGAGTAGAAGGCGAGGAAAGGATTGTTGCCGTTTTTGAAGAAGGTAAGCCGGTTTTCGATATCCGCCGGGTCGTCCATGAGGCAGCTGCCGCCACTGCTGCTGCCGCGAGCGCTCTCGCCGGGACCGGCGCCGCTAGGAACGTTGCCGTTCTTGGTGAGCACGATCTTGTCGGCATAGAAGCCGTCTTCGCGAGCGAACAGATTGACGGTGTGGACACCGGTGCTACTCACCGAAATGGTTTTGCTGATCCAGGCGAGGCTGCCGTTTTCCGGGAAGTCGAGGTACTGCATGTTGGCATTGCCGTCGATGCCGCCGTAGACGGAGTCGGAGGTGCCGCCCGCGCTGGCGATGGCCATACCGCGTACCCAAAGGGTATAGGTGCCCGTCGAGCTGAAGTTGACACGATACTCCAGAGTGGGGGAATAGGTGTTGACGTTGCTGGTCCAAGCGTAGCTCCAATCGGGCCCGATCTGCATGACCTGACCGCCGGAAGCCGAGCCGTTGCCCACGTTGCTCCAGTTGTGATAGCTGCCATGGAGGTTGATGCTATCGAAGTGCTCGGCTTCCATCACGACCTGTCCGCCGCTTTCGGTGAAGGCGCCGCTGCCGCCGCTGCAATTCGCCTTGAAGGCATTGAAGACATAGTGGGGACCGCAGGAGCCGTTGTCGGTCTGGTTCGAGAACACGAGACGGTGGTCTTCCGGTAGAGCGCCGGGATTGTTCGCCTCTAGATTGTGCTCCCAGTCCAACTGGCGTTGATAGGATGCGACCAGGGTATTGCGGAAGTTCGTGGCATCGAACAGCGAAGTGCTCACCACATTGTTGACACTGCTGTTCTGCATGTCCAAAATCGCATCGGTGTTCTGGCAGCCGTGATTGGCGTTGCATTTGTTGCGCCCGGTGCTGCTCAGACGGATCTTCCAGCTGCTGGTGTCGATTTCGAGATCGCGCACGGGGTTCAGTTCACCGACTTCGTCGGCCATTGCAACCGCGAGCGCAGCGAGCATCGAGTTGACGCCATTGTTGTCATAACAAATGTTCTGACCAACGCTTCCGAGATCTGGAGCTTCCTCGGCCACACTGCCTGCGGTGCATGCTTGCGTGCCCAAGAATCCAAAACCGAGTACTGCTATCGAGGTGTGTTTTAATATGTTCACTGTCCGTGCTCCTGTGGTTTCCGCTTCCGCTGGATGGTTGTGATGAAGTAGTTTGCAGGGTTTGTTCCATGGTGCTGGCCCCGCTGCAGGAGTGCTGACTGATTTTGGCTGGCTCAGACTCATAAGTGTCAGAAATGAAGATGCAATTTCCGTAGCCCGATGAGGTGCCATGACCTCGTTGCCTCCCAAACGACTACCGGAGTCGTGGAAAATTGTGCAAACAGACTGCGCAGCGTTGCACTCGTTGGCGAGTTCACACACGCACAATCACGAGGCGTGAGTCCGGATGACTTCGACGACAGAGGCGGGCACGACGTTGTGCATTGCCCGTTGCGCAACTCGTTCGGTCTCACGTATCAATGGGAGAAAGAGGCTGAGTCGGTCGCGACACAGCTCGCGCTCGACCACTGTCCCTGCAGTCTCGAGTTTCTCACCCTGAGCGGAGCGCCAGCGGGGGATCATGACGGGAGCCGCGACGCAACGGGTGATCGGTCCGCGCGCAGGCACGGCTGTTGTCGGCTGTTTCGAGCACAAAAAGCGACAGGCCGATCCCTTGTGGGGACCGGCCTGAGGCGCTCAAGAGCTGGAGCTAGGGTCTCAGAATCGGCAGAGGAAGATCCTCGGGTTGAAAGAGGCCGATTGGAAGGTGCCATACCGACCGTTGACGGTGCAGCAGGTACCCGCGAGAGCATAGGTTGGGTCGAAGGCGGTTGCGCCGGCAGTGCAGCTACCGGAAGAGTCGCCGCCACCGCCGTTCATGGTGCCGGTGGGGTCGATGGCGATGGTGCTGTCGGTGGAGCGGAAGTCGATGTACTCGTTGGCTTCCTGGCCGCCGAAGGTGTAGAGTCGATTGGCAATGCGTTCGGGGTGATCCATCGAGCAGCTGTCGCCGGACGAGGAGGAGGAGCCGGAGCTCGAACCACAGGCGCCGAGGTTGGTGAACCAGCTGGAGCACCAGCTGGCGGGGTGGTCGGGAGCACATTCCCCGTTGGGATAGCCGATGTACTGGTTGGCCTGGTAGCGGACGCCGTTGTACTGAATGACTTCGCCCTGCTGAACGGTGAACTGCCAGTCGTTGCCCTGCCAGGTGCGCAGGCCGTCACAGGAGCCGCCGGAAGAGGAGCCACCCGAAGAAGGCGTGCAGTTGGCCTTGGTCACATCGAAGACGTAGTGGACGCCACAGGCGCCGTAGTTGGCGACGCTGCTCTGCGTGAGAGCGTGAGGCTCGGGCAGGGCGCTGGGGTTGTTGCGCCGCAGGTCGTTCTCGTAGTTGATCTGGTCCTGGAGAGAGGTGACCATGACCTCGCGGAAACTGGTCGCGTTGAACATCTCCTGGGGGATGACGTCGTTGACGGCGCTGTTCTGCATGTCCAAGATGGCTTGGGTGTTGGTGCAGCCACCGTGGGCGTTGCAGCGGTTGTTGCCCTCATTGCTGAGCAGAACCTTGCGGGCTCCGTAGTCGATCGTGAGGTCTCGAACGGGGTCGAGCTCGCCAATCTCGTTGGCCATGGCGACGGCCAGCGCCGCCTGCATGGGCTTGATGCCCTGTTGAGTGAAACAGGCGTAGCCCTGGTCGACGCTGTCGACCTGGTCGAGGTCCGTGGTTTCCTGGGTACATGCCTGGGTGGCCAAGATACCCACACCGATAATTAGTCCGCTCAGCTTCTTCATGGTTCTGTTCCTCGTTACTTCGTGGTTCGCGTCAACTCTTGAGTCGTTCCGTTTCGCTCTCGGAACACGAAGGAGGAGTGCAGAAGGCGTGCCAGGTGTGCTGGCTCACCATTGACTACCGGTTGCGAGCGGCCTCGAATCGAGACGGGGCCGAGAGAAGCGTGGAAACTTGGGCGAAACGATGAGTCTGTTGACGACATAACAAGTGCGAGAGGGCCACCTGGCCCACCTCTGGTTTCGAGTTGCCTGAAGTTCCTGCCCATGTTGTGCAGCACGCGTTGTGCAAAAGTGCAGCATGATGTGCAAGCCTCGTCATGGCTGCTCGAGGCGCTCCGCCCTCCGGGACAGAGTGGGCGCGTGCCCGGCTGCTCTCGATAGCAGCCGGGTGCGAGCGGCTGTGTGCCTGTTGTCGGCTGTTTCGAGCACAAAAAGCGACAGGCCGATCCCTTGTGGGGACCGGCCTGAGGCGCTCAAGAGCTGGAGCTAGGGTCTCAGAATCGGCAGAGGAAGATCCTCGGGTTGAAAGAGGCCGATTGGAAGGTGCCATACCGACCGTTGACGGTGCAGCAGGTACCCGCGAGAGCATAGGTTGGGTCGAAGGCGGTTGCGCCGGCAGTGCAGCTACCGGAAGAGTCGCCGCCACCGCCGTTCATGGTGCCGGTGGGGTCGATGGCGATGGTGCTGTCGGTGGAGCGGAAGTCGATGTACTCGTTGGCTTCCTGGCCGCCGAAGGTGTAGAGTCGATTGGCAATGCGTTCGGGGTGATCCATCGAGCAGCTGTCGCCGGACGAGGAGGAGGAGCCGGAGCTCGAACCACAGGCGCCGAGGTTGGTGAACCAGCTGGAGCACCAGCTGGCGGGGTGGTCGGGAGCACATTCCCCGTTGGGATAGCCGATGTACTGGTTGGCCTGGTAGCGGACGCCGTTGTACTGAATGACTTCGCCCTGCTGAACGGTGAACTGCCAGTCGTTGCCCTGCCAGGTGCGCAGGCCGTCACAGGAGCCGCCGGAAGAGGAGCCACCCGAAGAAGGCGTGCAGTTGGCCTTGGTCACATCGAAGACGTAGTGGACGCCACAGGCGCCGTAGTTGGCGACGCTGCTCTGCGTGAGAGCGTGAGGCTCGGGCAGGGCGCTGGGGTTGTTGCGCCGCAGGTCGTTCTCGTAGTTGATCTGGTCCTGGAGAGAGGTGACCATGACCTCGCGGAAACTGGTCGCGTTGAACATCTCCTGGGGGATGACGTCGTTGACGGCGCTGTTCTGCATGTCCAAGATGGCTTGGGTGTTGGTGCAGCCACCGTGGGCGTTGCAGCGGTTGTTGCCCTCATTGCTGAGCAGAACCTTGCGGGCTCCGTAGTCGATCGTGAGGTCTCGAACGGGGTCGAGCTCGCCGATCTCGTTGGCCATGGCGACGGCCAGCGCCGCCTGCATGGGCTTGATGCCCTGTTGAGTGAAACAGGCGTAGCCCTGGTCGACGCTGTCGACCTGGTCGAGGTCCGTGGTTTCCTGGGTACATGCCTGGGTGGCCAAGATACCCACACCGATAATTAGTCCGCTCAGCTTCTTCATGATTCTTTACCTGCTCCAGTTGCTCGTGGTTTGCTTTTACTCTTGAGTGCTCCGTCGCTCACGGAACGCTCAACGTTGTGCAGGCATCGTGCCAGCGCTTCTGCGTCGCACATGAGCCTAGGATGTGGCGTTGGCGGGGGGCTGTCGCTACATGCATAAGATGCTGAAACAATTGCGAAAAATTGGGCACGGCAGATGGCCGGCACGATTAAGCTCCGATGCGACGATCGCTCGGAGATTCTCGAGTTGTGCATTGTGCAAGTCAAGTTGTGCAAGTGCACAACTTGCTCTGCACAACTTGGATACCCACGAACTGTGTTCGCCGACTACATCGACCTACGCGCCAAGCGATGTGGTTGCGACTCACACTCCACTAAGTAATCGACTCTGGAGCGAAAGCGGCGCGCCTGACAGAGCCGCGATCCGGTCGGTTTGGCTGCAGCAATACAGAGCGAGTCGTGATACAATTGACGTGAGTCTCATCATGAGAGCCACGAGGCACGACGAGAGCCTGGTCAAGAATTTGCACGAACCCTACGATCGCCTGGCGGCCCAACACGCAAAGGTGTGTCTACCAAACGCGGAGTGATCTATGAATGACCACAGAGCAGGGATGGCCAGGAACTTCGGAACGGCCTCGTCTCGAAAGTCCAGGCTATTCCGTCTCAGGCACGGGCACCGTGTGCTGCTCTTGGGGTCGGGAATGGTCACGCTCGGTCGCCGCAGCACCTGTGACTATGTGTTGAACGATAGCGAAGTTTCTCGCGAGCACGCTCGGATCATCGTCGGTGAACAGACCTTCGCCGTTGAAGACCTGGGAAGCGCCAACGGCTTGCTCGTCAACGGCGAGCCAGTGGCAGGCCTGAGGCGCCTGAATACGGGTGATACCTTCCAGGTTGGCTCTCAGGTATTCGAGGTTCTCAGCCCCACCGAGGCGGATTTGGGCGACGATCGGGGCGAACTCACGGTGATTGCTCGGCGCACGACGCGACCCGGGGCCCCCGTGGAGCCCCGGGACGAGACTTGGTCGGATCGCCCGACCGGAATCGTGAACGCCGACTTCCCCGGCAACCGTAAGGGCTAGGTCCCAGGCTACCAGCGTCCGCCAGTGCGCTTGCGGGGTCTGGGCATTCCGAAGGCATCCAGGCGGTTGATCAAGGTCCGGCGAGAAATGCCGAGCAGCTTGGCGGCCCGTGTCTGATTGCCACCGCATTGGTCGAGGGCTTCGGCGATTCGCTCGCGCTCATCCTGTTCACTGACGTCGCTGTTTGCTACCGCGCTGGCGGGTGGTGGAAAATGTGCTCCCACCTTGGAAGAGGAGATGGCGTGCTCGTCCGTCGTGGGACGGCGATTGTTGTAGTTGGCGAGCATTTCGGCGGGATTCGTCATCACGTCGGTGACTTCGTTCTCGGGAAAGGCATCGTCCTCGAAGTTAGCTTGCGGCAAGTGCTCCGGAAGAATTGGTCCGCCGGCGCTCAAGAAGGGAGCGCGCTCCATCGCGTTCTTGAGCTCGCGCACATTGCCTGGCCATGCATAGGTCTTCATCGCCTCGATGGCGCTTTCGGAAAGATCGGGAACCGGCACGCCCGAGCGCCGGCAGAAGGTCTTGAGGAAATGGCGGGCTAGCGGTTCGATTTCGTCCAGGCGTTCTCTGAGCGCAGGAATGCGCAGCTGAATGCCACTGATGCGGTAGAACAGATCTCCGCGAAAGGTGCCCCGCGCGATCTCGCGTTGGAGGTTGCGATTCGTGGCGGCCACGAATCGGACATCCACGGTGCGCGAGCGGGTCGAGCCTACCCGCATGATGCGTCGCTCTTCCAGGACGCGGAGCAGCTTGGCTTGGGTCTTCAATGGCATCTCGCCGATTTCATCGAGGAACACGGTGCCGCCGCTCGTGGACTCCAACAGGCCCGCGCGCGCGTGAGTCGCCCCCGTGAAGGCGCCCTTCTCGTGACCAAAGAGCTCGCTCTCGAGCAGCGAATCGGAGAGCGCCACACAATTGAGGCGCAGAAACTGGCCACCCACGCGCCTCGAGTTGACGTGGATGGTTTCCGCGAGCAGTTCCTTGCCCACGCCGGTTTCGCCCAAGATGAGCACGCCGATGTCGCTTTTTGCCGCCCTAACTGCCAGATCGTAGACCCGCCTCATTTCTGGATCGACCAGGATGCGCGCTTCGTTGTGGCTGGGTGGGCGACTGACGGTGGCGTCTCGCTGTTCCTTCGGAGCCTCGGCGCTGACGGGCTGCACCACACAGGGCACCGAGCCGATGCGCATCACGTCTCCAGGTCGGACGCATGTGCGGATGCCGGCCCTGACGAACCAGTTCAACTTGATCTGTTGGGTATCTTCACGCTCGGTCTGCTCGTCCCCCGAAGGGAAGAGCTGGGTGCCGTTGGAGCTGCCCAGCTCTTCGAGCTCGATGCCTCCCTCGCCATCGAAGTAGAGAAGCGCATGGTTGCGAGACACCGAGGAATCGTCGATCCGAATATCACTTTGGGTGCCTCGCCCGATCTTCACGCTGCCCCGCGAGGGGAGCGCGTAGGTGAGCGAGGCTCCCTTCAGGTACACGATAAGCTCCAGCGAACTTTTGATACTGGAGTCCACTACACCTCTTATCCGGGGTTCATGCAGTTGAGTGTGTCGAGCTGCTCGTACACGCACGTGTAATCCGGGTCGGTGGCGTCTGGGCACATATACGTATCCACCGAAGCCTCGCATTCCTCCTGCGCGCGGAACTCGTCGTAACAGCCGTAAGCTACCGCTATTTGACCGAAATAGGGGTCGCATTCATTGTTGCAGGCGGTTTCGTCAAAGCCCGAGCACCCGGCGTCTGCTCGCTTCGCGCAGGTGTCGGCGCAAAGGTCTGCGACGCTCGGTCCACCAGCGCTGCCGCCTGTGCCGCCCGTGCCTGGTTCGCCGGCTTCGCCACCTTCGCCAGCCATTCCGCCAGCGCCAGCGCCGCCCATGCTCATGTCGCCGCCGGTACCGCCCGCGTCGGTGGTGGTGTCGCCGCCGGTGCCGCCGCTGCCGGTACTAGAACCACCGGAACCGGTGCTGCTGTTGTTGCTGCTGCTGTTGTTGTTGTTGTTATTGTTGTTATTGTTATTGCTACTGCCAGTCGAGTTGCTGCTGGTCCCGTCGCCGCCGGAGCCGCCGCTCCCGCTGGTCTTGGAACCACCACTGTCGTCGCCGCCGCATGCCACTGCGAAGGCGCTGACCGCCGCTACCAAAGTCCAACTCCAATTGCTCATTTCAGAAATGCCCTTCCTGAAGCTCGGCGCTATTATTGGCGTCGAGCTGTATTAAGATCGTCCGAGTATATGACGGCCCGTTCGTTGGTGAACAAAGGCTTGATGCACAAAAAGTGCATCTGCGCCGCCGACACTTGAAGTCTCGGGCCGCGCAGCCCAACATTAGGTCAGCGTTAGCGCCCGCTGGCAACTGTTTCCGGTGACCCAACGCCTGAAGTGTACGTCGGCGTGGGTCTAAAACCGACCTTCGACCCACACCTGGTTCAGCCCGACGTGGCCAGTCAGCTGAACCGGACGCCGACCCCGGGCTACGGGCTTTTCTTCCCTGGTAGAATCCGTTCCGGTAATTGTCAGGTATAGCGATGCCGCTCCGGCCACCGCCGCGGCACCCTTCAGGATGTCGGAGGCCAGAAACCAGTTGCGAGCCTTCTTCTTCGCGGCGTCCCTATCCGTGCGCACTTGTTCGGGATCCTGGTCCGGCTGGGGCTTCGATAGGCTATCGTATTCGTCGTAGGCCGTCAGGCCAACGATGCCCGTCACGACGGCACCGGCAGCAAAGGCGCCGGTCGTCACCCAGCCGACAGTCGCGTACGGGAAGGGTTTCTCCCGAGACCCCTGGTCCAGAACTGGCGGCTGGGGGGTCCGGTTCGGTACTTCCTTCACGATCACCACCGGCTCTTTTTCCTTGATCTTCACCAGATCCAGCGGAAGGTCCAGGTCGTCGCCCCCGGCCAGGGTGAGCTGTTCGGTGTGAGGCTGGTAGCCGCGTTGGCGCACCGTCATACGATGCTCGCCAGCGTCGATGAGCAGCTTCTCGTCGAGCGGCGTCGTGGCCACGACCTTGTCGTCCACCAAGATCTCTGCTCCGTCCACGTTCGAGGTGACGTTCACCTTCGCCGTGCGCCCGGCGAGCATGTTCAGGTCTGCTTGAACCTGAGCGCGCCGCTCGGCGCTGATCTGGTCACCGCCTTCTTCCAGGTACGCCTCCAGCGCACGCAGCGCGTGCGCATAGCGGCCGATCTGAATGCTCACCTGGGCTATGTTGTATTTGACCCGGTAGTTGGGCACCAGCTGATACGCTCGTTCGAACTCGATCAGCGCCAGTCGATACTCTGCGTCGTTGTACAACTGCAACCCACGCTCGAAATGCTGGCCTGCCTGTTTGACGTTGTCCTGGGAAGGCTGTGCTTGCGCCGGCTCATCCGCATCAGATGCTGGTGGCTCCACCGACTCCGCGCCAGCGTCGTGTTTCTGGGCTTGTGCGCCGGCGACCGACGTGAAGGACCCCACCGAGAGGAGCGCCGCCACACAGGAAAAGGTAAGGACACTGGCTCGGGGTGTTGTCATCATTCTTTGCGGGCGAAGGGATTGTCCGAATCGAGGCTGCGGGGAGTCTTGCCACGCCCTGGATTTTGGCTGGCGCGCGGGAGCTCGGTCGTCGTGGGGCGTGCCGGCTTGGCCGCCGAACTCTGTCTGAGTCGTTGTAAGGATATCGTGAGCGCGCGGGTGCGGTCAAAGACGATTTCGCGAGTTTGAGAGATGTAGTTTGGGGCCCGCACTTCGAGCTCGCGAGGCTCGTGCGATGGCTTGGTGGAGCGTGTGAACGTACCAATGCCTACCACGGAGCCGTCGAGTAGAATCTCCGCGTCGGACGGAGATGCAGCGACGCTGATGTCCACCGAACGCGCCGCAGGGGGGGAGGGATTGGGTGCCGGCGCCGTCGACTCCTGCGGGGTGGGAGCAGGTGGGTCTACCTGCGGCGGTTTGGCGGCCTGGGTGGTCGGCGGGTTCGCCACCTTGGCCTTCGACTGCGGGTCACGCTGCGTAAACCAGACGACCGCGAGCACGGCGCTCAAGGCGGCAATGGCGCCTATCCCGGCCAGCCTGGTCAGCCGGGACGAACGTTCGCGAAGCACCACACCCGCCGTGCCCGAAACCGTGGCGCTCACGGATTCGCCGCTTTCGCCGGGCAGTGCATCGAGCGGCTCTTCGTCGATAACCCCTTCGTTGCGCAGGGCCTTGAACACGCGTTCGTTGCGCTCTCGAACGCGCGGCCCCAACACCTCCATCAAGTAGCTCGCGATGTCCGTGTTGGTCACCAGCGAGCGCGTGGAGACCAACCACCTCTCGAGCGCATCTTGCAGCTCTTCGGCCGTCTGGTAGCGCTCGTTGCGGTCCTTGGCCAGCGCCCTGAGGACGATGGCCTCGAGCTCGGGCGGATAGTCCGGGTCGAGTTCGGAGGGTGGCACGACGCGTTCCTCAAGCAACTTGTACATCGTGGCCAGGGCGTCGCCGCCGTGGAATGGCCGGTGCCCGAGCGTTGCTTGATACAACACGCAGCCCAGCGCGAAGATATCGACGCGATGATCGATGTCCTTCGACTTGACCTGTTCGGGCGCCATGTAAGAAAGCTTGCCTTTCATTTCGCCCGTTTCGGTGGGGCGGTGCGCCTGCCCAGCAGCTTTGGCGACGCCGAAGTCGGTGACGGTCACCGCTCCATTCGTCGAAATGAGGATGTTTTGGGGAGAAACATCGCGGTGCACCACCTTCAAGGGCGTGCCGTCTTGCCCTATCAGCTCGTGCGCGGCCTGAAGACCTGCGGCGACGTTCGCGACGATGCGTGCCGCCAAAGGTTTCGACACCTGACTGCCAGGAGACGCTTCCAGGATGTCGTGAAAGGTTGCCCCGTCGCACCACTGCATCACGAGGAAGCTCATGTCTTCGGCTTCCGCGAGTTCATAGACCGGGCAGACGTTGGGATGCTGGATCAGGGAAGCGAGCCGCGCCTCGTCCCAGAGCACACGGAGCGCCTCGGCACCCGTCGAGTGGTTCGTCTTCAGCGCCACTACTCGCTCACCCGGAGCCGATGTGTCGTGGGCCGCCCACACTTGCCCCATGCCGCCCACACCCAACGACACGAGGAGCCTGTAGTGCCCCAAGGTTCTGCCGTTCATGGTGTCTTGAGACGATTGTTTTGTGCTCATGGATTTAATGCTGAACGCAAATGGGCGATCTATGATTTAGATGTATGAGCATCGCTAGGCAAGGCTAATGGCAATCCATACTACGTCCGCAGAGCAGGACGACCAAGACCTTGGTCAGGATAAGTTGCGTCCTGGGATGCGGGTCGGGCGTTATCGGCTGCTTACCCTTCTCGGCGTGGGGGGGATGGCTCAGGTATGGGCCGCCTCGCCGGAATCCGGTGGCGGGCTGGCCCGCACGGTAGCCTTGAAGGTTGTACGGCCGGAACTCGCGGAAGACGTCGAGTATTCGCGCTTGTTCATCGATGAGGCGACGATTGCGGCGTCGATCCACCACCCGAACGTCTGCGAGACCTACGAGCTTGGCCGGCACGAGAAGACTCTGTTCATGGCCATGGAGTGGGTGGCGGGCGAGTCGCTGGCTGGCCTGCTCCGGGTGAAAAGGCAGCTCGTGCCGCTCGAACCTCAGCATGCGGCGCGCATCGTGGCAGACGCCTGCGCCGGGCTACATGCCGCCCACGAGGCGGTAGGATCGGATGGCCAGCTTCTCGGGGTGATTCATCGGGACGTATCGCCTCCCAACGTGCTCGTCTCCGTGCACGGGCAGGTCAAGGTCAGCGACTTCGGGGTGGCCAAGGCGCGCTACCAGTTGCACGAGCGCACGCGCACCGGCGAGGTGAAAGGGAAGTTCGGATACCTTGCGCCCGAGCAGATCAGTGGCAAGCCGTCCGACCGACGTGTGGACGTGTACGCGCTGGGTTGCGTGCTCTACGTCGCGACGCTTGGCCTCAGGCCCTTTGGGTCAGGTCCGGAAGCGATGAGCAAGATCCTGATGAGCAAGTACAAGCGCCCGACGGAGCTGAACCCCGCGTTCTCGCCGGAGCTCGAAGCGATCATTCTCAAGGCGCTGTGCTCGGATCCGGAGGGGCGTTTTCCCACCGCCGAGGAGATGAGGCAGGCTCTGGAGCGCTGGCTGCTGGATGGTGGTCACGCGGTGACGGCCAGTGAGCTCGGCAAGATGGTCCGGGAGCGCATGAGCACACAAGCGTCGCGTGGGATTCAGCAACTGCTCAACATCAATCGAATGGCGCCCAACACCGCGTACCAGATGCTGATGCAGACGGAGGAGCACACCGAGACGCCGACGGCGGGCAGTGGTCTGGTAGTTCAGCCCCCCGGGTTGCGCCGCCGGGCTCCTGGTGAGGATGACCTCACCGTTAGGACGCTGCCGGCGCATTTTGCGGATGATGGGCCAACGACGATGACCGACGCGACCCGGGCCGCGCGCGCCCTGCAGCGCCTTTCGTCCAACCAGGTCGCGGGAGCCGCGCCGGAGCGTACGGCGGTGAGATCCGAAGTACGGCGCGTTGCGGTCGATCTGACTCAGCCTCGCTCGCGGCGCCCACCGAGAATCGAGCGCTCGGCGCTGGGTTCAGGTCGGATGCAGTCCGCATTCATGCTCATCGCCATGATCGTGATCATGGTGTTGGGGTTCATGGTCGTCTGGCTGGCGCTTCGGCACTAATTCGGTTCGTTCTCTGCATGCGTCGATGCCGAGCCTCCGACACTGTCGGGAAATGTCTGCCTCTTGGCTTGTCGTTGGGGGCTCGAGCGAGGGTCTTGCCGAGACTCGCGGACACGTTCAGCAAATTGGGCAAGATTCGGGCCGGTTATGGATGCCTGGCCGCGACCGTACATGTGGCGCATGCACGGTGCATTCGAAACTGGTTCAGAGGTCAGCGGCACACAGCAGAGCACGTCGCTGGAGGCGCTGCTCGCGCCCGGGGAGTCCGCGCCTGCCGCACGTCGTGTGAGTACCTCGGGCGACCTCACGTCGATGGATGCTAAAGTAGACGGCGTGAGGCGAGCTTCGTGGTCACGCGCGCGTTCGGTGGCTCAGCCTGGTCTTGGGCTGGAGTTGCGCTTGGTCGTCGACTTGCTCCGGGTGTTGCCCGAGCCGGGCGCCGCCTTTCGCGTCTTGGTGCTTCCGTCCAATGTGCTGGTCGATGCCGATGGGGTGGTAATGGTTGGCGTGGCACGACCTGGCAGCGAGCTTGCTGGTCAACGCTACTTGGCGCCCGAAGTCAGGGCGGGGGGCGATCCGAACGTCGCTTCGGCCATCTACTCGATCGGCGCGATGCTGTTCGAGGCGGTAACCGGCTCCACGTTCGAGTCTCCCGAGCAGCTGAACCGGCAGGTGAAGAGCTCGCGAGTGGTGGCGCAAGCTGCGGGCCTGGGGGCCACATTTTGGGAGGTGGGTTTGCTGGCGGCGGCCCAGACCGCCACGCAGGCTCAGCCCCAGCAACGGTTTCCGTCGGCTCGCGCCTTCGCTGACGAACTCGAGCGCATGGCTCGCGAGCGCATGGTCGCGCGGGCGGAGCTCGGTGAGTTCGTAGCTCGTCTTCTGACCAATTCGGGAAGCGGTCGCGGTCGGCGGGCATCCACGAGTCGTCCCGCGCGTGCACTGATGGGGGCAGAAGCGGGAAGTACGAGCAGCAGGAGCGTGCCGGCCGTGGCGCTGCCGAGCGTCGGCGGTTTTGGCGAGCTGGAACCCCCGACAACTCCGATGAGTCGACCGGAGTTGGCGAGCTTCGGCGACTCCGAGGTACCCACCACGCCCATCGCGAAGCCGCCACACCTATCGCCCGTCGTGAGCGCCCCTGTGCACAAGACGTTGCGCGGTGTGGGTGTGATGGGCGACTCTCTTCGAGCTTCGGAAACAGCAGGGCTGGGGAACAGGAAGCAGACGTTGATCGGCGTAGGCTCGGTGGCTGATCCCGCGGCATCCTCGTCGGCTGTCGAACAACCCGTTGCGCAACGGGCCGACAAGAGGGTGGTAGGTATCAAAACTCCGCGCCTGGGCAGTATCGAGTCGGAAGAGCCGCCCGGTATCGGATCGGCGGTGACGGCATATCCTGTCAAGCGATCGCGAACCAGCAGGTACCTGGTTGCCAGCTTGCTGGTGGCGACTATCCTCGCCCTTCCGGTTGCCTATTCGACCGGAGCGCTCAGCGCATCTTGGCTGCCCGATCTGCGGGGAGGCGCGGCCGCGTCGGACCCACGGGAACGGGCCGGCGAGGAGAAAGCCGCGCGTGCCGCGAAAGCGAAACAAGCCGAGCATGCCTCGGCTGTCGGGAGCGCGAACGACCCACCTTCGCTCGGTTCGGTGCGAGTGCGCCCCGTCGAAGCGGCTACCGACGCCGGAGTCGCTGCGGACGCAACCTCGGAGCACCCTGCGGGGGCGGAAGCCGAGTCGCAGGCTGCTGGCCCCACGGCAAGGCCATCCAAGCCGGTGGACGCGCCGCCACACAGGGCACGAAAACGAAGAAGCAGACTTCCTGTGTCGCGCGACTACGGAATCTGAACGACCGAGCGCAATTCTCGATACGGGCCCAAGTTTGGATGTTCGCGCATCTCGACTACGGATTCACCTCGGGAGCTTGCCGTCCGGCGTCCATCGGGGCGGTAAGGCTTTCGCCGGGAAAGGCTGCGGCCGGTGCCGAAATGCCCAACAGGGCGCTCAGCGTACGCGTGAACGTTGCAAACGACAAAGGCGACTCCAGGACGCGACCGGCAGCGATGCGCCCGGGAGCTCGCGCGAGCAGCGGTACACTGCGATCGTACAAACGGTAACTTCCGTGATTGACTCCGTGACGCGGGACGTAGCCCGTGTCCAAGTACCAGCCTGGACGGGTAACGACGTACAGGTCGCCAGCGCCCTCCGAGAAAGAGCGACAGATGAGCGCAAGCGGGCTTTCGTCTTCGGGGGGCGGGCAGGGCCTGGGCATCGCTGTCTTCGAGTAAACGGTTTCGATGCCGGAGTTCTTTTCAATCGAGAGCGTGAGGGCGCGGAGCAGCCGCTCTCGCTTTGCTGCATCGATCGAGCGCGCCGCCTCAGTGAGGTAGATGTATGGGTTCGAGGCTCCCAGCACCCAGTGCCCCGGCCCCAGCATGCGCTCGGCTAGCTTCTCCAGCTTTGGCACCAGGTTGCCGAGCAAGACTCGGCCGCCTGCTCCACACGGGCGCTCGAACGGATTGCTCGACCCATCCTGGCACCAGGTGCGAGCACGCGGGTTCGCGTGGGTCTCTGGCATGACGCCGACGCCGTGGTCGGCGCTGAGTAGGACCGCGTAGCCCTCCTCGCCCAGCTTGTCGTCCAACGCGTCGAACAGGCGCGCTAGCTCCGCATCGAGCCGGCGAAAGTTGTCCCACCACTCCCAGGAATCCGGACCGTAGACATGGCCGACATAGTCCGTCGAGGACAACGATAGCACCAGGAGACCCGTCCGCTTGCCGAAAGGCAAAGCTTGGATGGCGGCCAGCCCGAGGTCGATCACCGCGCGATCACCGCGCGGACTCACGCGGAAAGCCAGGTCGGGGCGCTCGGCTGCGCGGAACTCGTGAGGGAAGGTCGTGCCGAGGCCAGGCAGGGTGCCCTCGCCGGGAGCAGCGTCGGACTCGGCGGCGTGTATCTTCAGCCAGGACGGATCGAGTGGTTTCCACGGGTCGAGCAAAGCGGCTACTCGCGAAGCTGAACCGGCGCGCGCCCAATCGGGAAGTTCGTTGACGAAGGCGGTCGAGCTGACGAAGCTGTTCTTGCTGCTGTCGAACCACAGCGAAACGGTGGGCGACCTCCCACCCGCGAATATGGCGCCACGGTCCTTGATGGATATCGAGACGATGAGCGCATCGGGCCTCTCCTTGCGCAGTCGATCGGCTACCGATTCGGCGGTCAGCATTGCTGCGGAAGAGCCGGGGGCGCCATCGATCCCTTCGAGATCGACCACCTTTGTCGACGGATCGCTGAGCAGTGAGTGGGCCCTGCCCGTGCTTGGGTCCAACGCCTGATTTGCGTAGGCGCTGCTTACGCTCGGGGGGGCTCCGGTGAACAGGGCCGCGTGTCCGGGAGCGGTATCGGTGATGGCGTGCGCATAGCGCAAGGCGACGACCGTGCTGCCCTCCCTTTGCAGGCGCGCAAAGCCACCGCTCTGGGGCAGTGTGTCGAGACGGTCGTTGGCGAGCCAGGCCGCGAATTGGTCCACGACCAGGGCGACAACGACGGGTTCACCTTTCGGCCCTTGCTCGACTAGTTCGTGCGCCTGGGGGGGAGCGGTACCTGCGGTAGCGGGCGGCTGCGGGACGCCTGCGCCGACCGGTGACGCCGGGGGCGTGCAGGCGGATGGACCGAGCCACAGGATGACAAGGAGTCTTTCGAAGTAACTCGGGGAAGTGCGCCGAGGGGTTCGCATCGCGCGCACGATAGCACCAAGTGCGCGCGACCCACGCCGGGGAGAGGGGCTCACTTAGCCGGTTTGGCCTCGGGTTCGAAAGAATCAGTCGTCGCCGGAGCGGCGCCGGGCCAGCTTACGCTGAAGGGTGCGGCGATGAATCCCCAGCCGGCGCGCCGCCTGTGAGATGTTCCCGCCCGCGTCTCGCAGAACCTGTTCGATGTGCTCCCACTCGAGGTCGTCGAGCGGCATCGGGTCCTCCGCAGGAGTGACGAACGGGTTGGCTTGGTTGCGCCCGAAACTGGCCAAAATGTCGTCCGCAGTGGCCGGTTTGGTCAAGTAGTGACGGGCCCCGAGCTTGATTGCTTCGACCGCCGTGGCAATGCTGCCAAATCCGGTGAGCACCACGATCTGGAGCCCTGGGTGCGCGCTTCGGAGGGCGGCGACCAGCTCGAGGCCCGACCTACCTGGCATTCTCAGATCGACGATGGCTTTGCTGGGTAACCAAACTTCGGCCTCGGCCAATCCGTCATCGAAATTGTGCGCAATTGCTACCGAATAGCCACGCCTCCGAACGGCCGCGGCCAGAGCCGCGCAAAACGGGCGGTCGTCATCGACCACCAGCAACGTTTCTCGACTGTCCGTGCTCATGGCGCCCGCGACTCACCGACAGCCGGGGCTCGCAGCGGAAACGAAAGCGTGAAGCGTGCGCCGCAGGGCTCGGCTTCGGCGACCTCGATGCTGCCGCCCAGCTGATGCATGTGGGCTCGGGCCAGATACAGGCCCAATCCGCGCCCCTCGATCTTCGTCGTGAAGAAGGCATCGAAGATCGACGGCCTGAGCGAGGCCTCGATGCCTGGCCCGTTGTCCGTGACCGTCACCGTTGCCCATCCGGCGCTGGCATCCACCGCGACCTCGACTCGTGGCCCTATCGCCGTCTTGCTGCAAGCGCACAGCGCGTTGTTGACGAGTTCTTCCACCATGCGCTGGACGATGCGGCGTGGTTGTGTGGTCTCGTGTGTCGCGCCACCGCCCATTCGCAGCTGCACACCTTGCCCGATGGCGTTGACAGAACCGAGAGGTTCGGCGGGAGAGGGACGACGAGCATCCGAGAGCTCGAGGGTGCAAAGCTTCCAGGAGCGGGCCCGCGCGAGGTGTTCGGCGCTGATCTCGGGCGCAGCCATGTCGTGGATGATCTCTTTACAGCGTTGGAGCTCTCTACGAATACTATCGAGCGCTTCCTCTCGCTCCGCCTCGGACATTGCGCCCAGCTCGGCGGTCAACAGCTGAATGGTCCCGAGAGGCGTGCCGAGCTCGTGAGCAGCGCCTGCCGCCAGCGCGCCCAAGGATCCCAAGTGGTGGGCTTCTACGGCTTGGCGGCGTGTACGCTCGAGCTCTCTGGTTTGTTTGGCGAGCGCTCCCGCCAGGCGATGGACGAAGAAAGTAATGGTGCCGCCGGAGATGGCGAGACCCAGCCACATGCCCACCAGGTGGTGGAGGAAGTGGCCTTGCAGTGTCGCGTCGAGCGCCGTGATCCCGAGCAGCAGCGCAAAGCCCGCCAAGGCGGCTGCAGCCACGGCCCAGGTCAGCCGGCGAGGAAGCAGCGTGGCAAGGCCGATAGGTACGAAGTAGAGCATCGTGAACGGGTTGGCGGCGGCGCCCGAGATGGCCAGAAAAGCGGTGAGCCCCGCGACGTCGAGTACCAGCTGAAGTGCCGCAGCGCGCGGTGACCAGGCTTGCGAACCACGCGCCGCAGCCAGATTGACGAGCGCACCCAGCCCGATCAGCCCCAGTGCGGGGAGGGGACCGCCGTTCTGTCTGCCCAGCAGCTCGGGCACCAGGCTCTGTACTAGCGTGATCAGGCCGAGGGCGCTCAGCGTAGCCCAGCGTGCCGTGACCAGAGCGCGCGAGGCCTGCGCTTTTTCAGTCGTCGGGTTCGGGGCTCTCGCGACGCTTGCCCTGGTCGACTCGGTCGGAGGCAGCTTGCTCGCCGCCGGCGCTTCCGTCGTGCCTGTCACAGCTCCGTCCTCGCTGTCAGCGTTATCCAATGAGGTCGCGCACCCGGTTTCTCGCATTCGGCCGTCGCTCGTGCACCGACCCTGCCCAATACCACGAAGGATCGGCATTGGGGTGCGACAACTTGCCGCATACCGCCCGGGTGGCGTCCCCTCGCGATCTCCAGTGCTTACGAACCTCGTGTTTCGAAGTCGCACCAGGTGTCGAGAGCAGCAGTGTCACAAATCGTTGGCCTTTTGGGGAGGTTGTGGCAAAAGTCGCTGCATGCGAAGCGGCAGAGTCCGGTCGGTATCGCGGAGCCTGGTGTCTCGCCTGGCTGCCGTTGCCTTGGGCGCGTTCGCGATGGGCTCGCTGGGCCTTGCCTGCAGCGACTCGAAACCCGCGGTCGACGCGCGGGACGATGAAGGCCTGCAAATGTGCTGCACGCTGGGCGCCATATGCCACGAGGCCGACCTTCTGGGCGGGGCTGCGGGTGCGGGCGGAGCATCCGAGGGGGCTGGCGGTGCCGACGGGGACGCGCCCAGCACTGCCGAGGAGTGCCACTGGCTCGGGCACGAGAACGATCCCGATCGTTGCCGAGAGTACTACGACCGCTGCATGCAGATATGCAAGCTCGACGAGGCGCACCAGGGCGACGCCGAAGAACACGCATGTGAATAGCAGGTGGTCGCGCGCCTGGGTGCTACTCGCCTCCGCTCTTTTGGCAGTCGGAGTAGTAGGTCAGCCAGGAGAGGAAGTTCTGATAGGCGGCGTCTCCCTCTAGCTGGAACTTGTCATGCCCGCCGTGCTCCAGGCCGCCGTCCGCCTCGGCGAGCGGTTTGAGCAGCAGCAAGCTCTGTGAAGGGTCGTCGACATTCACGTAGCCGCTCTTGACAACCGTTCGCATGGTTGCGAGCGAGGCGGCCTCGCAGGTGCCGTCCTGGCTGATCCACTTGGGGGCTTCTTTCACGGTGGTATTGCTCGAATAGTGACAGGGGTAGCAGCGACCTCGCGACGCATAGATAGTGTCCAGAAACAGCTGTTCGAGAGTCTTGTCACTGCAGTCTTCGGCCGAACTGATGTCCGCCGCGTCGGGTGGGGTGGCAATGGGTTCGCAGAAGGGAGCATCTTCCTGCTCAGAACAGGGCGTCGACGCGCAGCTCCGGCACTCGGACTCCTCCTCGATCCACTGGAGGAAGGCATCATGTTCGAGGCCGATGACGTCCTCGGTGATCAGGTCGCTGTCCGGTTCGGCCCGATCGATCCAGGTGAGTATCTTGCTCTTTTCCGGGGCGGATAGGTCGACCAAACCATCTTGCACCATGCAAGCCATCGATTCACATGGGTCGTCTCGCACGATCGTGCTCAGGTCGATTCCAGAGAGGTGACACTGGTTGCACGTCTTGGGCTGGTCGTCGGCGAGCAGGGGGGCCACCCTCTCCTCGAAAAGGTCTGTCGAGGGGTTGTCGCACTGCACGCGAGGCAACCCCTCGTCTCCGCTACTCGAGCTGCACCCTACGAAGGCGAGCCCTCCAGCTAGTGTGGAGGCGCAGACTAGCAACCATGCCGGTGGCTGCTGCCGACGAAGCGACCGGGCGCGCATCGAGGAAAGGTCTAGCGCCTTTGTGGTCTTTGTAAACCAACCAGGCGCAGTCTCTAACAAAAACTGCCGGGTAGGTGCGCCTCGTAGGGTCGACTACTGGATTTGCGTATCCCACGGACTACGAGCTCACTGCTGTGGGCAACGTCGCCGGATTTTCCCGCCCCGACGGGCTTTTGCGCGCGCAATGTAGCGATTTCGAGGCCCTGGGGGCTTCGCCAGCGCCGATGCGAGGTGGTCGAGTTTCGGGGCGCACGTTCGTGGCGCCGACGCGTTTCAGGCCGCGACTCGAGGCGAGTAGCGGCCTGAAACTCTGTGATGCGGTCCGGGTGTGGTCAGTTCACCGCGACGCTGAACTCGGTCACCGCCAGGCCATTGGTGCCCGAGCCGTTCCAGATCTCGAAGCCGCCGAACACGTCGGTGAGGTACCAGCTCGAGCTGATACCGCTCTGCTCGGCATCCTTGATGAAGTCCAGCAGATCGAAATCCATGCTCTGGAGTGTGGTCTGGGACACATAGGAAACGACAGGAGCACTACTGCCTCCGCCGCGCGGACCGACCCACACGTCAAACGTGTGCCCGGCGATGCTTGCCGTGCGCTGGACGCTGCCGATGGGCTGATGACTCGGGGGATCGTAGAGCCACACCATCACGAAACCCGAGATACCGTCGTCGTAGGAACCGGGTGCCGGGGCGCTGGCTGCGAACCAGACGTCGTAGGTCGCGTTGTACTCGCCGCTGGTGCGGTTGACGGCGAACTTGGTGGGGATGCTCGAGATCGTACTGACGACCTTCGGCAGGTTGTCATCAGCGCGCGTATCGAACTGCCCGTTCTGCGTGTCGCCGTTGGCTCCGATGAAGATCGAGGGGAACGAAGCTGGAGCGCCGCCACCGGGCTCGCCGCCCGTTTCCTGCGTGATGGTGAAGCTGTTGTCCTTGTAGTGGATTGTCTGGTTCGTCCCGCCCGGGTTGCCCCAGTTGTTGTTCTGGATGATGTAGCTCTTGCCGTCGACCTTGACCTTCACGCGCTGGTAGTCGAGGTCTTCGGAGCCCGCGCCGCCGATGTCGCCTTCGAGCGAGCCGCCACCGCCGCCGCCCTCGGGGGCGTCGTCTGCGCTGTCGCCGGTGGCAAAGCCGTGGATGCAGTAGTCGTACTGCGTGGCGTTCTCGGCCCCGGGCACCAGGAAGACCACCGCCGAGACAGGTTCGTTGTTGTAGGCGTTGCCCGAGCCATCCCAGCAATGGGTATTGAACTCACTGTAGGGCACGAAGACTGGCCCTTGCACATCCGTGATCGCAGCGCACCAGCGATCGTTTTCGTCCGTGGCGCCAGCGGGGCCTTGGATCTGCACTCGGAGCACCGAGGCGATGCTCTTGGTGAAGTTGATGGCGATGCCACTGCCTCCCAGGGTCACTCCGGGCGGTCCCATCTCACTGGCGGTTGCCGGATTGTAGGCACAACTGGCGTCGGCGGGGTCCTCGTTCAGGTTGAAGCCCAGGAGCGAGACGGCTTCGTAGTCTGGGTGCACCGTGCCGGCGACACAGTACGAGTCACCCGCGGGGAGCGTGAGGAAGTCCTGGGGGGTGATGGTAGTGGTGCTACCCGCCAGTGAGTCGATGCCGGTCCAGGAGCAGCCGTGCCAGCTCAGAGGATCGTAAGTCCACCAACCCGGCGGGGTATCCCCCGTACTGCCGGTCGTGCCCGTGCCAGTGGTCGACGTGCTGGTGGCTCCGCCAGTTCCCGTAGTACTGGTCGTGCCGGTGCTCGTGCCGGTGGTGCCGGTCGTGGCACCGGTGGTCGCACCCGCAGTCGTCGTATTGGTCGTCGTCGTGCTGCCGGTCACGTTGGACGCGCCACCCTGGCAGGCGCCGTTCACGCATTGCTGACCAGTGGCGCAAGCGGTGCCGCAGCTGCCGCAGTTCGCGTTGTTGCTCATCACATCGGTGCACTGACCGTTACACACGGGCTGGCCGTTGGGGCAGGTGCAGGTGCCTGCCAGGCAGGACTGGCCCGCGCCACAGGCCGTGCCGCAAGTGCCGCAGTTGAACGGGTCGTTCAACGGGTTCACGCACGCGCCGCTGCAGTTGGTGAGCCCGGTGTCGCACGCGGCCGCGCAGGCGGCTCGGTTGCAGACCTGGCCTGCTCCGCAGGCCGTGCCGCATGCACCGCAGTTCTGGGGATTGGACTGCAGTGACACGCAGCCACCCCCGCAGTCCTGCAGGCCATCCACGCAACGACACACCGCGACCGCGCAGTTCTGCGCTGGGCCACAGGCGTTGCCGCAGCCGCCGCAGTTATACACGTCGGAGGCGGTGTTCACGCACATGTTGTTGCAAAGGGTCTGCGACGCCTGACAGAGCGATGCGCCGCCATCGGTGCCCTGATCGGTACCCGTGCCTGGCGAGGGGCCCTCGGTGCCTGAGTTGCAACTCACGGCAACAACCATGAGTGTTGCTGCCAGAAGTGAGAGGATGAGCTTCAACGTGGACTTCATTCCGGATTCCTTGAAATTAAGCTGTTTGGCGGAATGGTAGACCAGCGATCGTGCCCAGTCGAGCGGGTGGGTTCGATGTGTCCCCTCGTCATTGCAAAAAAGTTCGCTGGAGTTGTTGGTGACAGGGGTCGGGCCCGGATGCATTTTTTGACCCGAACCGGATTCGCTTGACTCCCGTTGGTGTAAACGCTGTCCACGTGCAGGGGAGGCCTGGTTTGGGGCGTGACGAGTTACCAATCGGCTCCGAGCCGATTCTCGAGAGTCGAGTCGTATCCCAAGATGAGACCTCGGTCGTTTGGGAAACGCTGACCAGCGGTCGGTCCCGGGCCTCGGCTCATTCCAAGTCGTTGCCCTGACGAGGGCAAAAAAAAAAGCGCCGGCTGAGATGCCCATTGTGCCTGGATTTATTGGCAGAACCACCATCGAGCGGCTTGCCGGACAGGGGCCCGTTTCGCGAGCGGGTGGTTCTGCGCGGCGATCGCTTCTAAGGTGCGCGCCCCACCCGAGAGGTAGCCCATGAAAGACGACGAGAAAACTCAAGAGAACGAGCGAGAAGACGCTGAGCAAGAAGAGGTCGTCGCCACTGCCTCCGAGGGGGCAAAGTCGCGCGGAAACGAAGAGTTCGATGACGACGAAGACGAGCTGAACGACGAGGGCGAGGAGGACGACGCTGCCGAGGCGGCCGCTGGCAGCGCCCCGAAGAAGCAGCACAGTCGCTCGCCCCGAGCCGGGTCGAGCGCGAGGGCGAAACGCTCGAAGCGAGTTCATTCGACAAGCCGCGCTGGCAAGTCCGCGGCGAAGTCCAGCGGCTCGTCACAGCTGGGTCTCTTCGTGGCCATTGCGCTGATTGGCGGTGTCGCGCTGGGCTGGTTCGCCCGGGATGCCCGCGGCAAGAGCAACACCGAGGTTCACGCGGCCACGGCGGGGGGCGAGGGGCCTTGCAAGGCATGGGAAGATCAGGTCTGCGAAGGCGCCGGCGCCAAGTCCTCGGCGTGCAGTCAAGCCAAGCAGGCGGTGGAGCTCTTGCCGGAGGCCGCCTGCGGCACAGCGCTGGAGGACATTCCGGCCACGCTCGAGAAGGTGAAGGCCGCGCGCGCGGATTGCGACAAGCTCGTGTCCAAGCTGTGCAATGACCTTGGCAAGGAAACCGGGACCTGCAAGATGGTGACCGAGCGGACCGAGAGCTTCCCAGCGGATCGCTGCACCGAAATGCTGAAGAGCTATGACAAGGTGCTCAGCCAGCTCAAGACGATGGAGGAACGCGGCGGTCCAGGAGTTCCGCACGGGGGGCCTCCTGGCGGACCGCACGGAGCGCCTCCTCCTGGTGCGCCGCACGGCGGGCCCACTCCGCATATCGTGCGGCCGGGTGGCGCTGCCACTCCGCCGAAAGCTCCGCCGGGCGGCCCGGCGAACCCTTGAGCTGCGAGAGCCCGGACCACGACTTGGGGCCCGCGAATGGGGAAGTCCGCCGCGAGCCCATTCGCTGGCTTCTTAGCGCTGCATGACGCGCGAGAGCGCATCCAGTAAATCTTTGGCTCGGAGCGGTTTGGAGAGCAGGCCGTCGACCTCTCGAAGCTCGCCGCGATCGACGTCCTGTCCGGTGAACAGCAAGACCTTGCCACCGGACAGCCGCCTCAGCTCGGGTACGATCTGACTGCCTCGTGCATCCGGCAGGGACTGGTCGAGCAGGATGACATCGAATGCTTGCTGCTCGGCCGCCGCTACGGCCGCTCGCGCCGTTGCGGCTTCCACGACGACGTGGTGGCCCTTCATCAGAATGCGCCTCGTGACGGCCCGTACCTGTTCGTTGTCATCGACCAGCAGCACCCTGAGGCCTCCGCTTCCAGGACGCTCGGTTTCCAGCTTGGGTCTCTGCGACGGGGCACCAGCGACGAGTGGTAAGTACACGCTGAAACGCGTGCTCTCGCCGGGCGACGATTCACAGTCCATGCTACCTCCTGCAGCGCGGGCGACGCTCCAGCTGATGGCCAGCCCCAACCCCGTACCCTTGCCTGGGGCCTTGGTGGTGAAGAACGGGTCGAAGACTCGTCGCCGAACGCTTTCTTCGATGCCAGGGCCGTTGTCAGAAACGACGACACGCGCGAGACCGGGCGAAGCAACTGCCGTGCCGGCTGCCGTGGCGACGCCGGGGGCTGTGCGCACGCCCTCTACCGTGACTTCGATGCGCGCACCGGCCGTGCCGGCTTCGAGGAGTGCGTCGCGCGCGTTGACCAGAAGGTTTGCGAACACCTCCGAAAGCTCGCTGGGGTCGACCCTCACCATGGCTTGGGGAAGCGTGCTGGCGAAATAGAGCTGGATGTTCGGTGGCATCGAGCGACGACTCAGGTCGACCGCTTCTTGTACCAGCTTGCTGAGCAAGACCACTTGTGGCCTGGCAGCGCGGCGCTTGCCGGCGAACGTCATGAGTTGCCGGACGACGTTCGACGCTCGGTCCGTGGCACGTACCGCCTCGGTCAGCAGGTCGCGGCCTTGGGCCCGTACGTAGTCCTCGAGCAAATCCAGGGTCGGGCGAATGACCGCCAACAGGTTGTTGAGGTTGTGGGCGACCCCCGTGGTCAGGGTTCCCAAAGCCTCCATCTTCTCGGCTTCTCGCAGTCTATTCTCGAGCTGGTGGGTGCTGGTTACGTCCAGATGGCCACCCACGATACGTACGGCTTTGCCCTCTGCGTCACGAACTACCTTGCCACTCGGAATGATCCAGCGCACTTCCCCATCGGGGCGCTGGATGCGGTGAGGGGTCCAGGCGTTGTCTTCGCCTTCCTGCAGCTTGCCCATCGATCCACCGACGATCTCCCGATCCTCCGGATGCACGGCCTCTGGGACGTAGCGGTCCATGGGAAGCGGGGCGTCGCGGCCCATGATTTCACGGGTCCGCTCGTTCCACCAGACGCGTCCAGTCTTCAGGTCGATGGTCCACAGGCCGATCCCGGTGGCATCGACCGCCAGCCGGAGTTGCTCTTCGCTCTCGATGAGCGCGCGTTCGCGTTCGACCTGCGCGGTCGTGTCGAAGGAAACCAGGATGGCGCCGCGTTCGCCTCCGGGTTCGTTGACGGGTGCTACGATGGTCTCGTAATGAGCAGGGCCGGCGTGATCGCCCTGCCCCGTGACCGTATAACGTTCGACGTTGCCGGTGCGGCACGCCTTGCCCACGGTGCTGCGCACCCTTTCGTGGTACTCGGGAGAGATGAAGTCGAGCACGCTCCTTCCGACGGCATCCTCGGTGCGAAAGCCCACGGCCAGGCGATTGATGAAGCTAATGCGAAGATCCGGCCCGATCCGAACAACGAAGGTGGGCAGGGCCCGAAGCAGCGACTGCAAGAATTCGGAATCCCCGCCTTGGGCAACTCGTGGTTGGGCGAGCCGCGAGCGCAGCCCGGCGTTCTCCTCCTGGAGAGCTTCGAGCTTCGAACGAAGGGCCGAGATATCCTCGCTGTCGTTTCCCACCTCCTGACCAGGATAACACCAAAGTCTCCGACCCTGCCAGTCTCAAGCCTCATATGCCAGCGTGTGACGGCGGTGACCATCCGTGGGCGCGACCTAGCTGGTCTCTTCGTTCGGTCGGTTCCCGAGGCGGCTGAGATACAATTGTCGAACCGTGTCGATGGTGTCGGCTGCGTCGGCGGCCTTATCCTCGCGATAGCGTTTTACACGGGCAAAACGCAAAGCCAGGCCCCCCGGGTACTGAGGGCTAGCCTGGAGGCCGTCGAAGGCGATTTCGACGACGAGCTCGGGCCTAACATGAACGATATGCCCATCGCGAGAGAGCTCACGCTCGAGCAGCATGCGCGTCTGAAAGCCGAGCAACTCATCGGTCAGCCCTTTGAAGGTCTTGCCGAGCATGACGAAGCCTCCGCGCTCGGGGTCGCGCGCGCCCAGGTGCAAGTTGCTGAGCCACCCTTGCCGCCGACCGCTGCCCCATTCGGCTGCGAGTACGACCAGATCCAGCGTGTGGGCCGGCTTGAGCTTCAGCCAAGCCGCGCCCCGGCGCCCCGCCTCGTACTTGGCTCGTAGCGATTTGAGCATGACCCCCTCGTGTCCGGCACGCAGCGCCTGGTCGGCGAACGCTACCAGTTGCTCCGTATTCGGACGCACCAGGCGTGGTACGGCCTGAATGCCGTGTTCCACGCCGGCGAGAGTCAGTTCCGATAGGTGCGCGAGCCTATCGGAGTACTTCGCGTCGACCAGGTCTTCGCCGGCATGGTGCAGAACATCGAAGGCGAACACCGAGACGGGCAAGCCGAGCCGAGCCCCTGCCACGTTCAGTTTGCGTCCGAAGCGGCGCATGGTCGTCTGGAAAGGGAGTGGACGCCCGGCCTCGTCGAGCGCGATGAGCTCGCCGTCCAGTACGAACTGCTCGGCGGGAACGCCGAGCGCCCGCTCCACCACTTCCGGCAATGAATCGGTCACATCGTTGAGCAGGCGACTGTAGATGCGTACCTCGTCCCCCTGCCTATG
Organism: uncultured delta proteobacterium; assembly: GCA_963809955.1. Lineage (GTDB taxonomy): Bacteria > Myxococcota_A > Polyangia > Polyangiales > Polyangiaceae > JAICQQ01. The sequence goes on along the minus strand of CAWELQ010000016.1, from coordinate 138,351 downwards.
AATCTGAACGCGGGCACCGTCGAGTTTGTACTCGACGCTGGCCTCCTCCAGCTGCGCTAGGGCCTCGCTGAAGTTCCCCGCGGTCTGAGCGAGCATCGGTCGAAGCGGCTGGAAGAGCTGCAGGCCGAAGCGCCGCACGGCGCTGACTCCTCCAAGTAGGGCGCTCTGTGCGACGAGCCCCAGATCCCCGGCGAACATCAGAGCTCGTCGGAGCTCGTCGGCATCCATACGGCTCGCCAGGGCCACCGCCTCCAGCATCAAGGCTTCGAGCGCTCCCTGGCGAAGTTCCCCGCTCAGAAGAGCCAGCAGGAAGTCCTGCTCTTTGGAGGTGGCTCGGCAGAAGAGCGCGTGCAGGCGACGAGCCTTCTCCGCCTTCGAACCCTTGCCACGAGTGCGTGCCAGGGTTTCGAACTCGGCGTCCACTTCGGATAGGGTCAATTGCGGGTGGCCCGCACTCGACCGGGGGCGACTTTCGCGCAACGTCCGATAACCGATGCCGAGCTTCCCTTGTCGCGTTTCGCCGCATAGAAAGGACACGCAGATAGTCGCTTCCTGGCCGGCGCCGCGCAAACACTCGGCCAGAAGCCCAACCTTCTGTGTGCGCTTGGAGGTGGCCTTGACGGCCTCGGAAGTCGCCACCAACTGTTCGAACAGCATCGAGAGGAGTCTAGTGCCTGACGCCAAATAGGCCACCGGCGCTCACCTGTCGGGGAGCCGGGCACGAGGTCGGCGGTTCTGCGCCGTCTCCGTGCATCGCCCTTCAACGTCGCCCGCTGGTGACCATGCTTTGCCCGGACGATCAGGAGGGAAGGTTTGCTCCTCACCGGCCGTGTAATACTTGCACGCGTTCAAGCCGGCGCTTCGGCTGAGGTTCGGATAGGCTTACTTGCCTCAGGAGAACAACCCAATGAAAGCATTTTCCAAGTACACCTGGATCGGAGCGGTGGCGTTCGCAGCACCCTGCGCGTTCGCTGTCGACGCTCATGCGGCCCTCGACGCCTGCGGGAACATCGATGTAGAGGCGTCCGCCACGTGCGAGGTCGAGGTGGATACGGAATGCGAGCTGAGCTGCGAGCCCGTGGCGTTCGAGGCCTCTTGCGCCGCCGAGCTGTACGTCGACTGCGAAGGACAATGCGATGTGGCGGCCGAGGGAAGCTGCGAGGCAAGCTGTGACGTCAGCGCCTGCGAGGCCCGCTGCGAGAACGTCACCGCCCCCGAGTTCAGCTGTCAGGGAGAGTGCAAGGCAAATGCCGAGGCCGAGTGCAATGCCAAGTGCAGCGGCATGGCGTCTGGAGGTGAAGCTCGAGGCGAATGTGAGGCGTCTTGCCGGGCGACGGCAAACGCGGAGTGCGAAGGGTCTTGCGAAGGAACCCCACCGAGCGCGGATTGCTCTGCCAAGTGTGAGGCAAGCTGCCAGGGCGAGTGCAACGCCGAGGCTCGCGTGGATTGTCAGGTGGACTGTCAGAGCGAGGGCTTTGCCGAATGCAAAGTGAACGCGGAGGGAGGCTGCAAGGGCCGCTGCTCGGAGCCGGATGGCGCACTGTTTTGTGACGGGCAGTATGTGGATGATGGGGGCAACCTGGACGCTTGCATCGCGGCGTTGAAGGCCGAGCTCGAGGTGGAAGTCGACGCCAGCGCGCGCGGCAGCTCGGAGTGCTCCAATGGCTCATGTCAGGCCGAGGGCGAAGCCGAGGCCTCCTGTGCACTCGGAAGGGCGCCCTCGCCAGGCGGCGCCCCTGTCTTGGCGGCGTTTGGTCTGCTGGGCTCGGCTGCCGTGTGGGGACGTCGGCGGCGGCTGAGACGGCGCGCGAGGCGTTAGGGCTGCAGATCGACCAGGAAGCAAGGTGGCAAGCTCGCAGCGAGGCTGCCGACCCGTTCGAGTGGGTACTCGGACGACTTTGCGCATGCCCGCATCGTCGTCGACCACCAAGATGTGCTTACTCTGCGTCAAGTGCGATTCTGAGTATTCGCTGAACTCTGAGCGGTGTCGAACTCGAACCAGGCGCTCAGTGACTCGACACGTGCAGCCAGGTCGAGCGCCAGATCCCGCACACTGGGCTCGTCGGGGAATGCCGGCCCCCCCATGCCCGCGTTCGAGCCAGCGCTGTAGCGCGCGACCAAGAGCTGAGTCCTCAAGCCCTCGGCAAGCTCCACCAGCTCTTCGAGCATTGCTTGATCGCGGTCGTACAGTGTTCGGAGTCTCTGAACACTCTGCTGCTGAAGCCGACTCGGGTTCGAGCCGCTCGTCTGGAGGTCGGGACGGGACAGCAAAGCGCTGAGCTCTACCCGGCGCTGCTCGACCTGGTCGAGGCTCGCGAATAGCCCTTCGACCAGCCCCTTCGGGATCACCTCGGCGAGAGCGCTACCGGCGACAGCGGCACGGGCTTCGAGCAGGGCCTGCCGAATGCGGAGTACCAGCGCGCTCTCACCAAGTTCTGTCCTTCCGAGAGCGGGCAACAATACCAGCGGAGCGTATAACGGCCACGCGCACACCGCAAGGACGAAGGAGGCGATGCGTTCGGTGCGCGAGGTTTCTCGCAGTCTGCGCTCGCAGACCAAGGCCAATAGCAGGCCCACGGTCAAGTAGGTCAACCAGAGCCGCATATCAAGGGTCCTCCCGCGGGGATCGCGCGCGGCCGGATGGGACGTCGACCGAGTAGCGTCCGCGCGCCGAATCCACACCCAGACTGAGGGCCTGGAAGAACGTACCTTCGGGGCTGCGTAACAACGGCACGTCGGTTTGCGCGGGCCGTCCGACGAAGGGGCGCAGGCTCCAAGCCGTTTGACCGGCCACCAGCAGGAAGCACACGCTGAACAGTCCCACGAGCGGAAGAGTCCGAAAGCTCTTGTCGAATCCTCGCAAGAGCACGCCGAGCGCGGCCAGACTCGCAAGCCCGTAAACCAGCGCGGCCAGCATGGTGAGCTGGTGATAGAGCCACGGCGAATGCGAAAATACGTCGGAGAACAGCCACAAGACTGGCAAGAGTGCGAACAAGACCAGCGACGCGCGCGCCGTTGCGCTCAGCGTCAGAGCGAGCAAGGCCCGCATCCTGAGGGGTTGCCCGAACACGGCTGCGATCGCGTAGAAGGCCGGGGCGCAGACGGCGAGCGTCACGATCCAGACCAGGGGTAGCTTGATTGCGCTGGCCAACGCCTGGCTAGCGTCGCGGGCGCCTCCCAATACGAGTCCAAATGCTCCGCTGCCGACCCCGACGAGGAGAAGCGATGCTTTCGTTATCGGGATCAGTTGATCCTCTTCGCGACACAGACGAGTGGTGGATTTGGGGCTGCTGCAAATCGTGTTGATCCAGTGAAGCATGACTGTCCTCAAAAGAGCTGGCTGAGTTTCAGGTGGAAATAGAGCCCGAGCAGGGATACGAAAGCGCCCCAGCCGAGCAAAAGCACGAGGCTCCTTGCTCGCTGTCGAGACAACGCAGCGAAGATGTCGCGCAAGAGCAAGGCCAACGCGGTGCCTCCCGACGTCAAGTACGAAAGAGAGACCCAGAGGGTGATCCCACGTTCGCTCGCGCCGGTCAGCGCGTACAGACCCAGTATCGGCCCTGCACCGAGAGCGAGCAATCCCATTCGATAGAACGCCCGCGACAGCGCATGCACAAGAGTGGTTGCTTCGGCGTGGTCGTCTTGCATCCCTAGCAGGATCAGCAGCCCTGGCAGCGGGACGCTGAACGTGAGCGCGGCCGCAACGGGAAGGCCGAGAGTATGCGACAAGAGCCAACCTCTTTGTGTCCACTCCGTCCAGGCCGATTCGTTCCCGGCCAACAGCAACAATAGGGCAGGGCAGAGTCCGAGGGCGGTGAGACCCCATAGCCCGTAGGCAAGGCGGCTCTTCAGCCCGTTGCGGTCGTTACTTTCGGGGCCGAGCAGCTGTGCGGCCCGACTGGAAAGCTCGGGCGTCACGCGCCGCCTTGCAGGTCGCGACTCGCCGCCCGCGGGAGTATCCAGTCCAAGCGTCGCTTCTGGAACATCTATCGTCGTTGCGTTCATCGACACCTCCAACTCCTGTGTACCGCTCGGATGCGGAGCGCCGATGGACGATGTGAGGAAACCCGGCGCAGAGACTGTGGTGAAATCGAGGAGGCGGTTCGGCGGCGGCAGAGCGGGGACGACGGGGACGTCGAGGGCCGGGTTCGAATTCTGAACCGGGGTCAGAATGGACTCCCGGAGAGTGATTCACTCTCCGGGGGACGGGTCGACGGCGGCTGAAGCGATCAGCCCTTGAGCAGCAGACCGAGGCCGAGGAGCACTCCGAGAAGCGCCAGCCCCTTCGCCCCGAGGAGTCGCCCACGGAACAGAGCGCTACCGATCGCGAAGCTGACGATCACATTCGTTCGGCGCAGCACTGTGATCACCGAGACCAAGGCTCCGTCACGCGCCAGCGCGCGAAAATACAATTGATAGGCGACCACCAGCAGGCATCCGACGGCGGCTATCGACGTGAATCGCCTGGAAGCTGCACACCCAGCTCGCAGAGACGAGCCCGGCCTTGGCCAAAACGAGGGCGTGCCGTCGCCCTAGCGCACGGTAATGACCGTGCATGGGGAAAACCTCACGATTCGCTCGGCAACGCTACCGAGTCGTACCTGCTGCGAGCCCGTTCGACCATGCGTTCCGAGCACCAAGAGGTCATAGTTGCCTTGCTGTGCCACCGAGAGGATCACGCGATACGGCACGCCGATTTCGAGCCGCATCTGGATACGAGACCGGACCGCCTCGGGCAGAGTCTGGGTGTATGCCTCCAATGCCTTGTGAGCTGCTTCCTTGAGTTTCTCTTCAACGTGGGTGGGTTCGCGTGATTCACCCCAGATCCATTCATCAATGGGCAAATAGTCGACCGGCGGTGGCGTCACGTGCAGGACGTCGACCTTCGTCTCTGCGCCCAGACGCCCCGCGAGCTGGCAGGCGAAGCCCACCGCCCTGAGGGAGTGCTCCGAATAGTCGCTGGGCACCAGAATGCGCTGGAAAGGGTATTCGGGAATTGCGACCGATCTGCCGCTCTTCGTGTGCACCTGTGAGCTTGCGGCATTCGACCCTTTCACCGACGCTTGCGGAGCACCGACCAGCGCTGCCTCTGGACCGCCTTCGCTGTTTGCGTGCTGGACGGCGCGCGCAAACTGGGCGCGCTCGGTCATACTGGTGTCGCGCGAGGAGAATTGGGGGAGCATTCCGCCCACGCCGGCCAGCGCCAGGCGAGGACCAAGTTCCAATTCGGCCACGTCCGCTTCCTCGCGCAAGGAACGGAGAAGACTGAAGCAGATGCCGATCAAGACCAGGCAAAAGGGTAAGCCGATGGCCACGACGGCCGTCTGCAAAGCAGACAACGCCTTGCTGCCGCCAGCGTACAAGAGGACACCGGCGCACAGGCCCTCCGCCAGCGCCCAGAAAATGCGCTGCCAGACGGGCGGATTCGGATGGCCCCCGGAGGTAATCATGTCTACCACGTAGGAGGCAGAGTCGCTCGACGTGACGAAGAAGACGGTGACCACGCAGGCGGCCAAGAAGGAGACGATGCCCGAGAATGGCAAGCGCTGCAGCATCACGAAGATGGCAGTGGAAACGTCGTTCTCGACCGCTTTTGCAATGCCACCCCCACCGAAGAGTTCCATGTGAAGTGCGGTTCCACCGAACACGCTGAACCAGACGAACGTTACTGCCGTCGGTACCAAGAGCACGCCCAGAATGAACTCTCGGATGGTCCTTCCTCGAGACACTCGCGCCACGAACATGCCGACGAACGGAGACCAGGCGATCCACCAGCCCCAATAGAACAGCGTCCAGCTTTTCATCCACTCGGTGTCCTTTTCCTGAAAGGTCACCAGGTGGAACGTGCGGGTAAAGACGGTGCTGACGTAGCGCCCGACGTTGTCGACTAGGTTGTTGACGATGAACAATGTGGGGCCCGCAAACAGCACGAACAGCATCAGTAGGGACGCCAGGGCCAGGTTGAGCTCGCTCAGACGGCGGATCCCTTTTTTTACCCCGGTCACCAGTGAGGTCGTGGCGGCTAGCGTGATCACGCTGATGAGGATCAGCTGGGTCGACATGTCGTGCGGCGTGTGAAAGAGGAAAGACAGTCCCGCGCTGACCTGCATGGCGCCCAGTCCGAGCGATGTTGCTAGGCCGAACAGGGTGCCGAATACCGCCAGGATGTCGATGACATGGCCCGGCCAGCCGTGGATGCGCTCGCCCAAAAGGGGGTAGAAGCAGGAACGCAGGCTGAGGGGGAGCTTCTTACGATAGGAAAAGTAGGCGATGCCCAGCCCCATCAGCACATAGATGGCCCAGGCGTGGATGCCCCAGTGAAAGAAGGTGATGGGCAGTGCCTGTAGCGCGGCTTGGTTGGACATGCCGACGCCGCCGGGCGGGTGTGCGTAGTGCAGCATCGGTTCGGCCACGCCATAGAAGACCAGCCCTATGCCCATACCAGCGCTGAACAACATGGCGAACCATGTCAGCAGGGAGAACTCGGGTACCTCGTCGTCGTCTCCCAGTCGGATGCTGGCGTAGCGGCTGAACAACAGCCACACGGAAAACACCACGAAGAAAGCGACGGCAATGACGTACAGCCACCCGAAGCCGGTGGACACCCAATCGAGAATCGCGGGCAGCACGCGGGCTGCTTGATCGGTGGCCAGAACTCCGAAGGCCACGAAGGCGACCAGCAGTCCCCCCGCCGTGAAGAACACGGGCGGATTGATGGCCAAGCTCGGTGAATCCTTAGACATGGCACACCTGTAGAATTTCGAGCGGCCAAACCAAACCCCTCAAATCGAAAAATACTGGAACCGCAGAAACCTTCCCAAAAGGGCGACCGAAATGTCGATCGCGGCCCCACGGCGCAGCCGAAGCAATCTTCATTCCAGGAGCTTTCTGGGCCTCTGGAAGCTCTAGCCGTGCAAACGTTCGGCGTGATGCCGGATGTGATCCTCGATGAACGAGGCGATGAAGTAATAGCTGTGGTCGTAGCCCGCTTGCCTCCTCAGCGTGAGCGAGTGATTGCCACGGGCGGCAGCCTGCTCGAGTAGCTCGGGCATGAGTTGTTCGGTCAGAAAAGGATCTTCGAGGCCTTGATCGACCAACATTTCGAGCGGTGGGCCGCTATGCGTGGCGAGCAGTTCGACGCTGTCGTAGCGCTTCCAAGCCTCACGGTCTCGACCCAGGTAAGCCGCAAACGCCTTCTGCCCCCAGGGACACTGGCTGGGAGCGCACACCGGGGAAAAAGCCGAAATCGAACGGTACTGGTCGGGCCGGCGCAGGGCGAGCATCAGCGCGCCATGCCCTCCCATCGAGTGACCGAAGATACCAGAGGCGGGGCTGTCCGATAAGTGGTCGGACACCAACTTCGGCAGTTCCACCGTCAGGTAGTCGAACATACGGTAGTTCCGCGCCCAGGGCCCCTCAGTGGCGTTGACGTAGAAGCTCGCCCCCTGGCCGAGATCGCTCGCCGGGTCGTCGGGTATCGATTCGCCGCGTGGACTGGTATCTGGGCATATCCAGAGCAGTTGGTGCTCGGCGCAGTGGCGCTGGGCTCCCGCCTTGGTGACGACATTTTGCTCGGTGCACGTGAGGCCGCTCAGGTAGTAGAGGATGGGAGGGGCCCGCGTGGCGTACGTTTCGGGGAGGTAGGCCGCAAAACGCATAGTGCAGCCGAGCGAACTGGACTCGTGACGGTAGACGTCCTGGTAGCCGCCGAAGCACTTGTTCCGGCTGATGCGTTCGAGAGTGGCAGTCATCCCATTTCGTTTGCCAGCGAAGCCCGCATGCTAGCCACGGTTGGACCCGCCTGCCAAGCTGAAGCGATCACTTTCCGCGAGCCAGCCGCGCGAGTTTGGCCCGCTCGCGACGAACTCCCCCTTTCGCGGGCTCTAATCGGGATCTTCGCACACCACGAGGGAGAGTTCGGTGTCGCAGTCGAAATCGGCCCAGGCCCGATCACTTCCGCCCGAGTCTTCGATGGCTCCGCAGTCTTCGGAACGAGCATCGTCCGGCTGTTCGTCGCCCCAATCAGTAAAGGCCCCATCGATGGGGCTGCCTGTTCGAGCATTGTAGAACGGAACCCAGGTGTCCTCGCCACCGGTCGATACCCAAACCCAGTGATCTTCCTGCCCCTGATCGGTTGCGGCGATCCAGACGTCACCTTGTTCGTCCATCGCATCGAGCGTTTCGTAGATGAAAGCGTTTTCGTCGGCGCTCTCGATGCTCGGCAAGACCTGGCCGTTGTTTTCACAATACTGCATAGCCCATTCCCAGGATCGTTCGGGGCGGTTCCCCTGCGTTCCCCGGGGCCTCACGCAAAAGATGTAAGTGTGCTCGCCGAAGCGTGCGCCCTGGCAGTCGCTGGGGCACGTTTCGCCCTGGTCTATCTGCTCGTCGCAGTCGTTGTCGAGCCCGTCGCAGACTTCTTCCTCGGGCACGCAGTCGCTACCACTTGTCTGAGAGCCCCCCCCTCCGCTCGCTTCAGTGCCACCGCTGCCCCCCGTGCCGCCGGAAGCAGTGATTCCCGCGGTGCCGCCGTCGCTCGTCGAACTCGTCGTCGCGCCCCCTGCGCTCGTGCTGCTGGACGTGGCGTTTGCCATGCCGCCGCCACCCGTGGTGGAGGAGCCTCCCGAAGCAGAGTCGGTACTGGCAGACGTGGTGGTGGTTTCAGCCCCGCCGCTGGCGCTGGCGCTCGCATCTGAATTCTCCCCGGCACTCTCGTCGAACAACGTGGAGTCTTCGGGGCTGGAGCAACCGATGGAGGCGATCGCCAGTGACAGCCACAGGTGAGACCGCAGCTTCTGTCTCATGCTTCGAATATGCAGGGCATCCAGAGATCGTTCAATGCGCAAAGCCAAGAGATCCGTTATGACGTTTGCGGTCAACCGTTTGGTAAGGAGGCTTCTCGTCGTTTTGTGACTGTGCGCCAAAACGTGCGTCGTACTGCAATGGTCGAGCACCAGGTGGGTCTGTGTGCCAACACGTCGTACTGAGGCTTCGAAGCCGCGCGAGCAAGCTCGTCCGACCAGCTTCTTTTACCTTGCCATCACCCTCCTGCTGCGACTCGGCGCGGCGCCCGGTCTGGCTGCTGGTGCCCACCCCAATGCCAGCACGTCGAGCACGAGCACATGCAAGTCGGCGCGTTCGAGCAGCGCGGGTTCTCGTTCACCGGACACGATGGCGTCCAGCTGTCGTAGATCTTCGGGTGCCAAACGATTTTCCACGCGAGCCCTCAGCTCTCCGAGATAGCCTTCCAGAAAGACCTGCTCGTCGCTGCTGAGTGGTGCGCGCCGCTCGGTAGTGAACGTTTTCTGTAGGGTTCGCTCGAAGCCGGCTTCCTGCAATGACTCGGCAAGTTGGCGGGCCATGTAAAACACGCCGGCCTGATTGCTGGTGGCCCGCAAAGCTTCGAGTTCCGCTTCGCGGAGCTTGAGCTCGAGCGCTGGCGGCCAAGGCAAGAGTACGTGATGCAGCGAGTCGTTTTCGAGGAGTGCGCACCAGCCTCCAGGGCGCACCACGCGCCGCATCTCGGTCAAGAGACCGTTCACGTCACCGAGCGTGTAGCAGCTCTGCGCGCAAAACGCGCTGTCGAAGCAAGCATTCTCGAAGGGCATCGCCAGGGCATCGCCGCACACCCAGCGGATGCGGAGGTCGTGAGCGTCGGCCTGGTGACGCCCCCAGTGCAGGAAGGCCTCGTTCTGGTCCAAGGCCGACACGCGCGCTCCCTGCCGGGCTGCATGGATCGCAAATGTACCGTCGCCGGATGCCACATCGAGGTGCGCCTGGCCCGCGTCGAACGGCAAGAACTTCATCAGTCGCTCCAACTCCGGAGCATGGGCGCGGTGCATAGCGGCCAGGCGGGGCGCGTAACTGGGCAGTGCGCTCGTGGCCACCCCTTCCACGGGTGCGGAGCGTTGGCGTTGCATGTGGAGCCTTAGAGGTGTACCGCCTGCGCTGGCGTCGTGGATTTTGGATTCGCCAAGGAGCTCGGACGCCCTGAGCAGGGCACTGATCGTACACACATCAACGCCCCAGCGTGATCTACTGTCACACGAAGGCATGTGCCCTCGAAGAGTCCCGGGGGTTTCGCGCAGGGGCTTGTTTCGGAGCCTGGCAGGAAACCGGCTGATTCGGAGTATGGCATGAAAGCGGCTGATGCAAGGTCGGCGCCAACTCTCGAATGCAGGGTGCCAGGCCATTCGGTACACACGGGTTGCCCTCGTCTTGGCGAGTCGGGCCGTGCAGTTCGCGGCGACCCCGTCTGAGACAGAGCAGGCGGTCGTGCCGTTGTTCGTCGACTACGGCGCGAGGGTCAGCGAGCCAGCGTCGAGAGCGACTTCGTAGTAGCCGTGGTTGCTCCAGGTCAGTGTTTCGTCTTGTTGCATCAAGGTGCCCCCGGCGGTGCGGACGCGCAAGCACACGCCTTTCGGGAAGTGGTCGGGAAGCGTCCACGACCAGATCGTCCCGGCGGCGTTGCTGATTGGGGTAACGCTCGAAAAGAGCTTTTGAGCGATCCAGTAGGCGCCGACATGGACCACGCTGTCGATCCAGAGATCTCCCAAGCCCTTCGCGTACTCGACGCTACTCGTAAACTGCTCGAGATCGACCGGTTGATAGGCACCGTCGCTGCCGCCGGTGAAGCCATGGACCAGCACGACCTGCCAGTTTCCGGCTGTTCGCGCTCGGTCGATGGTGCCGTTGAAGGCGCTGGCGTCCGCGCCCTCCGCGGGTGTGTAGCAAGGCAAGTTGAACCGGTTGGCATTGCCTTTGGGCGCGATACTGCCCCCGCCCACGCCACGGTTGATGAGGAAGCGGGGTTCGGCCAGGCTGATGTAACTGGTGTCACCATAGGGAGCGGCCATGGTGTACGGCGTCACGCCGAAATGGTCTTCGATGAAGGCTGTCGCTGCGTCCACATCCTCGGCGGTCCCGGTCTGTCCGTGACTCTTCGTGTGGTTACCCAGCTCGTGACCGTCTGCCAACGCCTGGGTCCAGACGTCGTTTGCGGACTCGCTCTTGCCCGTTTGCAGGTAAAAGGTCATCGGAACGCCCAGCGCGTTCAGTTCGGCATAGTGCTGGAGCTGGGACGAGTTGGAGTCGTCGAAGGTGTACGAGATAGCTCCCGTGAAACCAGCCCAATCCAAGACCTCGACTCCGTCGGGTGCTCCTTCCGGCTCATCGAGACCCGTTGCGGCAGGCATCGGGAAGTCGCATCCGACGCTCTCCCAAGTCTTCTTGCCGGAGCCGCTCGACCCTGCCGAGCCGCCTGCGCCTGTCGCGTCGAGCCCGGAATCCGCGTCTTTGGGTTCGGCCTGCTGTCGGTTGGCGCTGCAGGCGCACAGGATCAGGCTGCCCAGCAATGCGCTGGGCGCGAATTTTCCGAGACGCATGGTGGCCCGTTGTAAGCTGCGGCTCCGCCCCGCCGTCCTCTCATTTTTGGCGAGTTGCTAGCGTCCGTGGCGGTTCCCTCGCTGGGCCCGTGCCACTTCAAGCGTCCAGATCCTCAGCGACGGTGACTCGATTCAGGATCGCTGGGACAAGTTCACACCGCGCGCGGTGAAATACTCGCGAGGCGCCTTGCCGCTGACGGCGCGGAACACCCGATGAAACTGCGCGTAACTGCCAAAGCCCGCGGCGAGCGCCGTTTGGAGGAGGTTCCCGGTGCCCTGTTCCGCCAGCTTCATGAAGCGGTCCAATCGAAGTTGATTTCGATAGTCGACCAGGGACACGCCAAGTTCGGTTTTGAACAGGCGAGCCAGTCGACTCAGGCTGATGTCCAGGCCATCGGCGAGCTCGGCGCCTCCGAGGGACGGGTCATCCGCAAGCATGCGGATTGCTCTTCGTAGCGCGGGGTGCCGCGCGGCACCGTCTGCGGGCGACCTCTTTCCGGGCGTGGACCACTTGGGCCGGAGCGCAGCGCCAAGCAGCGAGCAGAGCAGGGCTGCTCGGAGCTGCGTGTCCGGGTCGACCGGGGACCCAGTCAGGCCGGCATCGTTGTAGAGCATGCCCAAGCGTTTGGCCCCGCAAAGCACCGGAGTGCACACGACCCAACCTCGACCCACTACCCGCGTGCCGTGGCTGCGCTGATCGATGAGCGGACAGTTTTCCACGACGGTCCAATGCGCCTCTCCCGACAGCGCTCGCTCGAAGACGTAGCGACCGTGTTCGCCGGCCTTGAACATGACATGGTGCTCGTCGACCACCTCTCCGTCCAGGTCCGTGCCCCAGCTACCCAGCATCAAGTCCGTGGGTTCGTCGTAGAGGTACAGACCCGCGCGAACCAGTCCTGTCGGCCCTAGGGCGAGCTCGACGGCTCGTTTGAGCACACCGTCGCGTTCGTCCAGTTCGAAGAGAGTGGAGAAGGAGCTGCACGCCACCATCAAGTTGGCGGGTGCAGGCCCATTTCCCCAAACCGCAGTGGTTTCCTCGACCCCAGGAAGAAACGACCAATCGATGCGCTGACGCGTCTGCATGCTCGAAGTACAAGGATAGCAGAATCCCGTATTCGGCAATCGTTGCCACGCTCGCAGGCATTTTCGCGTGTCGCCGCATGGCGGTTGCCCGCGTAAGTTGCCCCAGACCGTCGGTTCGCAGCGCCGACGCCGCCCGTGGCCAGCGCTACGGCGCAGACCTACTGCTACACGGCGCAGGCGTTGAAGTACGCAGTCGCCTCAGCCGAGCAGGCTTGATCGTCGCAGACGTCCGAAGCGCTGCTGGAGCAGTCGTAGTAGGTCTTCAGAGCGTCGAGGCATGCCTGGGGGGCACCGTTGAACTCGCATTCGAAGTCGTAGCACTCCTGTGCGGACGCGTACAGTCCGCACATGGCTGCCTGGTCCGCATCGCAATAGCTGCGGCACGACGTGCTGGCGGCCTCGGAGTTCCCGCCTCCGCCACCCCCTCCACTGTCATCGCTTCCGCACGCCGTAAGCGTGATACTCAACAACAAGGAACCTACGAAGATTCTCATGAACTCCTCCTTGCTCGCAACCATACGCCAGGTGGCTCCGGTGAGGCACAATAGACCGGTCACCTGCCGCGTTGACCGGTAGTTCGAGCGTGCTGACGTTCGGTCAGGTTTTCGAGGGCCCGCCAGTTCTTCGGCGCGCGTCTGCCACGAGCCGGGGAAACGGCTCTTCGGCTACCGCTGTCGCTGCTCGCGGGCTCCGCCTAGCTGATCGAGAGTCGCCCCTTCGAGTGATTCAGCCGAACCTTTGGATGACGCTTTGCAGCGTGCGAGAGGCTTGCGAAAGTCGCCTTCGGGGTAAACGGAATACTTCACGACGACGCGCGTCTCCGGCGATCCTCCCGACTGGGCGGGCTCGAGCGCCAGTACCGATTCGCAACGCGCATCCACCGCCTTCAAGAGTGCGTGCTCGCCGGCAGGCACGTCTCGAGCCGCCAGGGGTATGACGCTCGGAATGTGCTGCTCCTTCAGGTAGGCATCGGCAATAAGCCCGGCCTGCTCACGGCATACCAAGCGAGCCTTCACAGGCGCGCTGCCTGGTGCAACCCTGACTTCGGCCACGACGGTCTGCTCGGGATCGAAGGGGCCGGCAAGCACGAGGCCGCCTGGGTGGAGGACCGCGTCGCTGTTGACGAGATAGTCGCGGTCGTCCTGATACTCGATTGCCGGCTTCGGAAGCTTCCCCGGTGGAAGCAGGCCTGTCTGACTGTAGCTGCGCGAGCTGCAGAGGTCATAGGCGTAGCTGAAGCCTTCGCTGAAACCCTGCCGTGCTTTCCGACTGCCTTTTCGTTGTACCTTGGTGTTGGCCTTCCGATCAGGATCGGTCGCAGCTATCTCAGCGGCAGTTCCAACGAGCTCCGACCAAAGGCCTTCCTCGTCCACCTCGACGTCTTGCAATGGATCGAAGTGCACATCCGGGGATTGGCTCGGCTTGAACCAAAGGGTTGCGATGTGCTCTTGCGGTGCGTAGGTCATGCTGAGGGCACCCACCACGGATGCGTCGATGCCGAACCTCAGGTATTGATGAACGCTGAAGTCGGCCAGGACCTTTTCGCTGGTCCGATCGAGCCACTTCCAGCCCCGTCCTTTCAAGGAGACTCGTAGCCGTTCTGGGGAAGCCTCCTCCGCTCGGCAAGACTCGACCCAGAGCGACCCGACCGTCGCGCTCCGACTCCCTTCGAAGGAAGTTCCGGCTTTCGCTGTGATTGCCAGAAATTTCCCATTCACCCGATCGCACAGTCGTGCCGCGGCGAGGTCCACCAACATCCGCTGAATTTCTGTCGGAGCAGCAGCATCGTTCGACTGTCCTGCAGGCGCGTCGCGCCCAGCGGAAACGGGCAACGCCGGGTTTCTCGACACCGATGACGACTGGGAGTGCGCTGCCGGAGCGGTTTCGCCGCGAGGGGATGTGGCTGAAGCATGGGAATGGGCGCATGCGGGCAGCCAGGCCAGCGCAAACAGGCAACCCATCGCTCTGAGGTTTGAGCTATTCATCAGCCCAGACCAACGCAAGCTGTATGCCGCCCTGCCCGGACTCGTGTGCGCGAGCGGGACGGCGCGCGCAATGCACCACACGAGCGGGACGGTTTTGAGCCGGCGAGGCAACCCGCCCCGCCCATCATGGCGAGGCCTCGTTTCAGGAGTCAGCGCATCTTCACGCAGCGCGCTCCCAGAGCGTCGCTGCGCGTGGCAGGAGGCGCGATGGGCCTGTTGGCGACTCGTAGGCTGGGCGCGCTACCGGACCAGCCGCCTCCGCGCTGCACGCGGTACCCGGAAATGCTCGCGTTGGCACAGTTGAGACAAGGGTAGGGGAGCGTGGCCGAGTAGGCGTCGAAAACCCACTCGCTCATGCTGCCGGACAGATCGCTGTGGCCCCAGCGACCGTTACCCAACGGCTTGCTGCCCACGGCCAGGATATCCGAGAAAGTGCAAGTGCTGCAACTGCCCGAGCCGCAACACTGGTAGCTGGCGGTGCTGTCGTCTGGCTCCTGCTCTCCCCAGGCATACAGCCGCTCTTCGTTGCCGCCGCTGGCGGCATATTCCCATTCGGCTTCCGTGGCGAGCCTGCCGCCATCCCAGATGCAAAAGGCGAACGCTTCGTACCAGGTCATGCAATTCTGCGGTAGAGCTTCGGAAGCGCCGTCGGACGATGCGGACGCGCGCCAGGTCTGAGTGGAAGCGTCACAGCTGATGTCGCGAGCGAACGAGTTCGAGTCCAACGGAAGCTCTGTGCCCTTTTTCCAGATACTCTGCCAACCCGTGCCCGCTCCTGGCAGATGTTCTCCGGCGTTGGCGGTCGGCTGCCAGTCGTCGTAGTCCGCGAGAAACTCTCGGAATCTGCCCACGGTGATCTCGTACTTGTCCAAGCAGAAGCTATCGACCGTAGCGGGGTACGACGCCAGAGGACCCAGCAAGAAGCTGCCACCTTCTACCAATAGGCTGGTGCAGCACGATTCACCGTTGCACTGCGGCGAACTACGACACGAGCGCGGCTCGCCCACCTCGCATTGTCCCCAGCTTTCGTTGTCGCATCGCTCGACACCGGTGCAATCCGCGCATGGACGTGTGTCGCCCGTCGCGCAGACCAGACAAAGTCCGTCCGAACAGGCGGGGGTGGCTCCGGAACAAGCGGGCTGCTCGACCCAGGTGCCTGCATCGGAGCAGGCGCGCGGAATCTGACCAAGGCAATCGGTCGTGCCGGGTTCACAATCGGCACAACGATGGCTCACGCAAACGCCGCTTACACAGTCCCCCCCATTACTGCACGGCGGCGTACCGTCGTTGCAGGCGTCGCCCGACACACAGCCGCGGGATCCGGCGTCGCCCGAGGCTCCAGCGCTGTCCGCCGTTCCTGCCGTACCGGCGTTGCCGAGCGTCCGGGCTCCAGCTTGTCCTCCTGCCGCCGGCTCGTGGCCTGCGGCTTCGGAGCTTTCACCGCCGCCGCCGCTGGTCGTCCCCTTCTGAATGGCCGCGGAGTGGGAAGGGCCGCTGCTCTGGCACGCCATGACTTGGATGGCGAGGGCAGCCAGCGGCCAGTTTAGCCCGTGCAGTCGTCGAAGCGTCATCACATGATTCCCCTGGTGACAGGAACCCCGTGGCGAGTGAGAGTCTGACTCCCGGATCTCCCCCGCCGCTACCTGAGCTTCGGTTAACACACGGGCCCGCCGAGCGCCACACAAGACCGGCGGGCGCCACCGGCTCCGGCACTTCGGCCGCGCGTGCGCCGAATGCGTGCAAGAATTCGCCACATCGGGGGCGCGAAGCATCGCCAGCTGGCTCGTGCGGACCTGTTTGGAGCAAGAGGTGGACGAGCCTGCGAACCGGCCTGTCAGAAATCCACGATGGCGGCAGCCGCAGCTTTTGGCTGGTGCCGGTCGTCGAATAGCAGCGGGTGATTGTCGCGCCCCGGGACGGGCTCGTGGTCGAGCCACGTGGCGTCGTCCGATACCCCCCAAAGAGTGACGCTGGTGATATGCGGTGCGTACTTGCGAAACAGCGAGAACAGCTCCGCGTAGCGCTTGGCCTGGGTCTGGGCGAGATTGGGTGTGAATTCGAGCGCTGGAGCGGCTTGGAACTTGCCGCCCGGGTAGTCGTTGTAGAGTGATACGTCGAGTTCACTGATCTTGACCTCGTAGCCAGCCGAGATGATTCTTCGAAGGGTCGATTCCAGCTCCTGAATGCTCGGCCAGTCGATACGCACGTGCATCTGCATTCCAATCCCGTCGACGCGGGCGCCGCGCTCGCGCACCTTGTCGAGCATGGGCAGGATGCGGTCGAGCTTCAGGTTGACGTTGTAGTCGTTGTAGTAGAGCTTGCCGTCTGCCTTTTCCGAGGCTTGAGCAGCGAGAGCGTCGTCAGCGACCTTGAAGGCCCAGTAGACGTAGTCCTCGTTTCCGAAAATGTCGAAGAAGCGGGAGCCTTCGCTGCCGTCGCGGAAGGTCTTGTCACCGTTGTCGCTGATGGCTTCGTTCACCACATCCCAGTTGTCCACGACGTCCGCATAGCGGCCAATGATGGTGTCGATGTGGGTCTTCATCCTTGCCTTCAGCTTTTCGATGCTTTTCGGCAGGCCGGGCTGCAAATCCGCGAATAACCAGTTCGGTGTCTGGCGGTGCCAGACCAGTGTGTGGCCTGTCATCCTCATCTCGTTCTTGCGGGCAAACCGAGCGATCGCGTCGGCTTCGTGCCAGTCGTAGCTTCCTTCGCGCGGAGAGAGGCTGCCGAACTTGAAGGCGTTTTCCGCGGTGAGATGGTTGAAATGAGTGGTGATGATTGCGCGAACCTCGGGGTTTGACAGGTGGCTCTGACCGACCGCAACCCCCAGTGGAAAATAGGGCGCGTACTTGCCGGACAGCGTGACTCCGTCGGGAAGCTCTGCCGGCGGCGCGCTCGAGCCCGCTTGGGTTGCGGTCGCAGCGGGCGTTAGAGGGGAGAGACTCTTGCGGCCCACACACGAACAGAAGAGCGACAGCGCCACGAGCGCCAACGGGGCTTTGCGGGCGTCCCAATGGTACGAGGTGACGAAAGGAATGCTTCTGAACATGGTCGCTTTACTAGCCTGCGAATCGTTGCCAAATCATCTTGGATTTGAGTTTCGCACTATCGTTGGTCGTGACCTCCGTTGCTATCGTCTGGCTCGGTCGAGCGGCGGGATCGTCTGCTCCGGCACCATTGAGCGCTTGGGCCACTGGGCTCGGCGCACCTGCGGCCTTCGGTTGCGGCCTCTCCGCTTCGGGTCAGCAGTAGCTTTCGACGACTTGCTCGATGAAGCGACGACGTGACTGCGATGGAGATTTGAATTCCGTCGAAGTCGCTGCTCGCGACGAACCAGGGAGAGCAGCGGGCTGGCCGGGTTCTGGGACACACCACCCGAGCCATGTTAAGGGTGCTATCGAGTCATGCGAACGCGGAAGACCGTTTGGGCGGTCGTGGCTGTACCGACCTGCCTTGCCGCGACCCGGGGGGCGCTTGCCCAGCCTTTTACGCAACAGAAGCTCCAGCTTGCCGCCGGGGGCGACTACGGGCTTTATCTTGGTGGTGCGAGCGAAGACATCCCGTCCCCCTATGGACTCGGGGTTGGCGCGAGCGCTGGCTACACCCTTGGGGCCAAAGCGTACTTGGGGGCCGAGTCGAACTATTTCTTCGGCGCGAGCCGGAGGTTTCCCGAGTATGGGGACGTCGAGGGATCGCTGCGGGTGCTCCACTATGGCGCTGAAATCGGCCTGGACCTCGGGCTCACCGATTCCCTGGTGCTGCGACCGAAGTTGGGCCTGGGTGCGGCGCGGGTGACCGCGTTGATTCGAGTCGAGGGGCGGAGCGGCGACGTCAGCGAAACCGGTCTCGCTCTCACCGCTGGTGCCGAGCTGCTCCACGCGTGGGACGCGGTCTTCCTGGGCGCTGAGACGCGCTACACTTCGGTCAGTGTCGATACGACGGCTCTGCGCAAGATCCCGGGGGTGGAGGTCGAGGACGGCGAGCGCCTGGCGGGGCTTCTGTTCTGCGTTCGAGCTGGTGTTGCTTTTTGACCGGGACGACTCGCGCCTGGGTTCAGGGCGCCGCGATCGGATGACAGTCGGCCCCGGACAAGGTAGCTCCGTCGGACACCACGGCGTTTCCTGGATCGTAATTGACGATCCACTGGCGATCGGCTGGCGGGGGGCCCACGACCTGGGCGATGACATTCTGTGCCGGCTCGCCCGCTGCCACGCGGCTCGAGACCTCGTCAGCCTGGTCCAAATCCATGAAAGGTACGGAGACCCGCATATTGCCCGTCATGTAATTGTTGCCCTCGAGGCAACAGGGCGGATCGAGCATGAAAGTGAAGGTTTCCGGCTCGCACGAACCTGGTGGAGGACTGGGCAGTTCGCGACCATCACAGTTCTCTTGGTTCTGCACGCGATAGGCCTGCGCCCTCGCCAACATGATCATGTCGCATTGTCCGGCGGCACAGAGAAAACTCGTCTCGATACGCGCGGTGGCCCGATCGAGCGTAATACAACGATGCCGGCAAATGTCGAAGCGAACCGGATACTGGGGAGCGGTGTTCGGTCCCATTGCCCCCGTGGCCACCTGACTCGGCATACAAACGTCACCCGCGACGAAATACGCTTGGAAGGTATCGGGCACCGGAATGGGCACATCGTCGGCGTTGGAGTCGGAGCCGCAACCTGCGACCCAGCACAGCGAGAGGACGCTGACCGAGCAGCGAGCCAGCAGCTCGGCGCGTGTTCTTGACTTCATCGGCATGCTCACAGCGCCCAGGGTACACCAGGCGACGTTTGCTGGTGTCGAAAGTCGCCGGGGCTCGAAATCCGGACGCCGGCGCAAGGGTCCCGGTCCGACTCGAGGCAGCCAGCCGACGTATCTTCTCGCCCAAGACAGCCCAAGATGCGAGCTCGATTGTCGAAGTGCGCGGAGTCTTGCCTCCAGGTGCCATCAGCTGTCAGCAGCGCCGTCGGTGGTGGACGGCAAAGTCGCGCTGCTCGGAGTTCGTGGAAACCTGCCGACGGTGGCGGATAGTGCGCGCGGGGTGGCCAGGAAGAAGGAACCGCATCGGCTCGAGCGGCTCTTGGTGCGCGGCATTGACTCGGGCGTTCGACCGTGAACGACGGCAGGTCTGGTCGACTGCTCCACTTTACTGCCCGGTGGGCTGGCTCGCGAGTCTGGCCAGTTCGACCTCGAAGATACGTCGCGTGATTGCCAGGGCGCTGGCGTAGGTCGAGTCCATACCGAAATAGCTCAGGCTCTTCGACAGTAGCTCTTGGCGCCGGCTGTAGGGTGTATCCGAGGCATAGTGCAAGAGCCCAAGGTCGAAGGGCGTGCGCTCCGCGAGTCGGACGATTTCATCGTTGGGATGCCGCCGCGGATCGACCAGTTCGTAAATGGCCGACATGTAGGGGCCGGCTTCCATCTCCAGCACCGTGTATCCCTCGCGGTAGAACACGCCCATGTAGTCTTCGTTCTGCAAGAAGGCGCTGCGAGCAGTAAGAGCCTTTTGGTTGTCGAGCACTGAACCGTGGCGCAAGTAGGGAGCCAGGTCACCGGCGACGAAGGCGTTGCGAATCAGGTAAGTGTTTTTCGAATGCTCGTCGTGAACCACATTGGAGATCATGACGTCGCCCACGCGTCCATTCAGGGTGGCCGCTTTGCCCATCACGTAGACTCCCAAGAGGGGACCCACGCCCTGCCCCAGCCGCGACAGCAGCTGGTAGGCTGCCATGCCCAGCGGATAATCGATGTTGATGATCACGGCATCGCTCTCGGAGAGGCGATCCATCCCCTCTACGACAACGCGAGGGTCACAGCGCTCGCGGTGAATTTTCGACAACTCGATGACCTGAGCGCTGACTTCGACGTGCTCGGGATCGGGCACTCTCAGCACACCGCCTTCGGCGTCCCAGGCTTCGACTTCCGTGCGGATCCCCGCGTTGAGGCGGATGTGATGCCGAAGCGTGAAGTAGAGCAGATTGGCCGCGTCGTCACGCTGTTCCGCTAACCCGTCTCGGAGCTGCTTGACCAGTTCCGAGGGGCCCAGACGCTCGGCGGTTGTTACCAGCTGCTCTGCGTGCGTCAGCGCATAGCCAGCAATCAGATTCGCGAGTGAATGCGTATTGGAGGAGACGAAGTAGACGGGGCGCTGGCTGCGCGGCTGACCCCCGAGATAGACGGGCTCGATGCCGCTCCACCAGTGTTGGGCCGCGCGCTGGTACTGACTGAAGGTAGCTGCCAATAGCTGCACGCGCAGGTCCAGACCGCTCTTCACGATGCGCCGAACGACTGCCCTGAAGTCCTTTCCCAGGGCCCGACGTAGCCTGTGTCCTTGTTCCGTGCCGAGTTCGAGCCGCTCGGCTAGGGCGGGTTCCAGCTCGTCGTCCGTGAGGTCGAGACTGGTGTCGACGAAGCGAGCCGCCGACGAGCTCGAAGACAGCAGGCGGTGGAGCTTGTTCCACTCGATCTGGTAGGCGGTGACCATGGGTATCAGGTCGTCGATGTCGGATGAGCTGGCGATGAACACGGCGAGCGTTCCCTGCTCGTCGAAACGCAACGGGCGACGCCTGCCGGGGGCTCCCACACGCGACCAGGCGTGTACATGATAACCGTAGCTCTCGAATTGCTCCTCTGACTGCCCGAGCACCAAGCGCTCGACGCGGTGGATGCAGTCGGGCAGGCGAGCCGCCGCGTAGCCGAAAGCAGACAGATCCGGGCGCTCGCTTCGCGCGCCCGGATGAAGGCTCGACCGGCTGTAAGCGTGAGTTTCTTCGAACGACCGCACCTTCACTTCACCGGTGCTGCGCAGTACGGAATAATAGGTGCGGATGTACAGTTCGATTTCGTTGCTGGTCGTATCGGGTCGCTGACGCTCCATGAGCGTTGCCATACCCGATGGTACGGCCCGCGGAAAGCCACGGCTGCGGAACTGGTCGCCCGAGTGCCTACGTCTGAGCGGCTGCCCGGGCTGGTTTGGGTACGAGGCCCAGAGCCGTTTCGAGCACTCTAGTCGAATGCTTCGCTGGCGACGGCCACCCCCATGCCTTCGAGAGCGTTCCGTACGTGCGCAATCATGCCAGGGTTGCCACACGCATAGACTTGGAGTTTCGCGGTTCCCACGAGCCGTGACGCGATGGCAGGGACGAGCGCCGCAACCCTTCCGGTCTGCCCAGGCCAGCCGCGATTCCTCGCATCGGAGGGGCGGCTGATGCTGGGCAGGTAGCGCACTCGTCCCAAGGAACTCTGCGCGAGCGCCTCCAGCTCGTCACGATACGGGAGTTCATCCTGGAAGCTCGCCCCGTGCAGCACCAGGAAATGGCCTGGCCATGCTGCGCGACGCTGGCAATCGCGCAACATGCTTCGAAACGGCGCAATGCCGGTACCCGTGGCCACCATCAGATGCACTTCTGCGTTCGAAACCAGCGCGAAGCTGCCTTTGGCCGTGTCTCCGAGTGCCAGATGTTGCCCCGGCGTGAGCGCGAATAGTCGAGGTGAAACACGTCCGCCGGGGGCGCGCTCGATGCAGAACTCGAGGACGCCTTCGCCAGGCGCCGAGGCAATTGTGTAGGGATTGCGTGGCCCGCCAGGGATGCCCAGCTTGATGTGTTGACCTGCGCGAAAGACGAAGCGCTCGGGTGGCTTCACGCGAAGAATGTGTATGGTGTCGGCCACCCGACGGTTGTCTATCAACGTCCCTGCCGGCTCGGCGCCGCCGCCCTTCGTACCCATCGGGTCGGGCCTTTCTGCTCGGGGCGTCGGCTGGAGGCGACTCAGTGGGACGGTGGAAGTGCGCGCACTTCGCCGGGCAGATACTCCCAGGAGTAGCTGCGAAAGCTCCGTGTCTCGGGTGTCAGTCCCGGCGCGCATGGCGCTGCGGGAAAGGCGTCGATCGAGCGCAGCCGCCTCGCTCCGCAGTGTACTGCCCTTGTAGCCGACCATTGGGGTACTATGCCTCCCTGCGCATGCTGAGCAAGGGGGCCAGTGCCCTTCGTTGCGCCCGGGAATCGCCTCCCACTGTACTTTCTAAACGGGACATCCTCCCATCCATGGCTGCTGACGAATCCTTGGGTGCTTGCCGAGAGGCAGGGCTCCGAAGGGCTGGAACCCAACTCCGTCCGATGCTAGTCGTCTGCTTGGGTTCTTGGAACAATCGTCCCGTCATCAGTCGTGAGTCAGAGCAGGAAGACGCGTAGGGCGCGGGCCGCGGCTGCCCGAAAGCGGCGCGAGGTTTCCACGCACCGGGACGCCCAGGGTCGCGTGCATCTGGCGCTCCACGAAGACCCAGTCAGCGGTGCCGTTGCCGTGGCGCTGACTCGGCCGGTCTTCAAAGAGACGTGGCAGAACGATGTCGCAGCCGCTGCGGCGAATACCGCGTATGCGCTGCTACGCGACGCGCCGACCGTGGGGCGGGCGGTGGAGCTCGCCCGCAATGTCATGGCATCCATGTCACGTCTCTCCGAGGGGTTGCTTGCGCAAGCGCCGGCAGGGTCGGTGGCTTGCAAAGCTGGCTGCGACCACTGCTGCTACCAGTCCGTGGGCGTGACTGCGCCCGAGGCGCTCGCCATTTTCGACTACCTCGAGCGCTCCCTTTCCGAGCCCGAGTTCGCGGAGGTAGCTGCTCATCTTTCGGAAGCGCACGAGCGGACGCGCGGGCTGTCGCCCGCGGAACGGTTTTCACCCGAGCATCCCTGTCCCTTCCTGCGCGACGGGTGCTGCTCGATCTACGAGGTACGACCCCTGTCCTGCAGAGGGATGAATTCGCTCGATGCCGATGAGTGTGCTCAGCGTCTCCGCGATCCAGAGGGGCGCGCGGCATTCCTCAGGGACGGCTTCGGCGGACACTCCTTCATGGAGCCGATCCGCGGGTTTCACGCGATCAGTGCTGGTATCCAGCTCGGGCTTTCCGAGCTCTTCAAGCTCGACATGCGCCCGCTGGATCTGACTGCCGTCATGACCTTGCTATTGAATGGCGTGGACTCTCTGGCTGACGAATGGGTCCGTGGCAAGCGCCCGTTCGAGTCGGCACGTGGCGGCGACAGTACCGGCGAGCGCGGTATTCGTGAAATGAGTGGGACGCTCGCGAGTACGATGGGGGAGAAAGGTTGAGCGGACTCCGTCTGGGAGAGCCCACTCACGCCGCGTTTGGCTACGCCTTCAGTTGTTCGGCTTCTCCAGGGTCGCTGATGCCGCTGTTGGCGCTGGTGCCGTCGAACACCCCGAATTCAGTGACGGGCTGGCCATTGTCCGTACAGCCGACGGCGTTCATCAGGGTCACGTAGAGCTTGTTGATTGGCACGGTGCCACCGAACGAGCCCGTGTTGCCGATATTGCCCCCATTCTTGCAAGAATCTTCACTGGCACCCACCCCGATCGCCTTGCCCTCGACGTTGACGGCGTAGCCTTGCTTCAGGTACCCGCCGGCGCTGCCGGCAATCAAGATGGGGAGGTTGTTGACGTTGTGCGCATTGCCGTCCGACAGCTCGGGCAACCACATGGTCGCCGTGTTGTCCAGCAACTTGCCGTCTCCCTCGCCGATGCTGTTCAACAGGTTGACGAGCCTCAGGTACTTACCAGTGTACCAGGTGTCGATTTGGGCGATCTTGTCGAGCACGTTCTCCACGCCGCAGGCTCCTCCCACGGAGAGGTCGCCGGTGCGGTGCGAGAGGCCATGGTGGTCGTGCGTGTGGTTGATGCCGTCCCAATTGAAGGTCACATAGCCTGGATACACCAGCATCAACACCCGGTTGGTATCGCAGATCATGTTCAGCGCCATGAGATTCATCATCATGTCGCCGCCCTTGGTGAACGAGATGGCTAGGTTGGAATCGCCTTCGGCGCCTCCGCCGCCTGCAAACACCCCGCCGCTCACCTTGCCAGTAGGGCTGGCCTCGGCGACAGCATCGGCGGTAGCGCCAACCAGCGTGGCTGCGTCTTGGGTACACGCGGCGGTCAAGCCGGGGTCGTTCATGCCCACCTCGGTGTCGCGCAGCAGGTCCAACCAATCTTGGATGCGCTGCTGGTCCGCCGTGCTCATGGTGAGCCGCTGGTATGTGGCCAGGTCGTCCCTGACCAGGTCGATCGCGCTCTGGCCCCGTGCAACCAGGTAGTCACCCTCGGTCATGGGGGGCGAGCCGCTTCCGGTGCCGAGAACTCCGGTGAGTTGCGTATACACGGTTTGAGGATTCACGTTCGCCGGGAACGCAGTTGTCGGGCCGGAGAAGGACAGTACCTCCTTGATGCTGGTGCTGGCGGCTCCCACGCCCAGTACCAGCGGGGTTGTCCCGTTCGGATTGATTTGCTTCGCGATGGTGTGATCGAGAGATTCCGCAGTCGCGTAGCGGCTCTTTTCCTCTGAAATGGTGGCGCAGGTGAGCTTCGAACCCATCGCCTGGTCGTGCGGGTCGATGGTCTGCCCCTGCGCGTACTGGTTCATCGAACGGAAGCCGCGTGGAAGCAGCAGCTTGTCCACGAGCGGCGAGAGCACCTCCAGGTAGGTGCCCGCCAGGTCCGTGGCCGTGAGAGGTCCGTCTTCCTTCTGAGGAAACCAGCGATTCGTCAGGCAACCGTTGTGCGTGAAGAACACGACGAGCCTTTGAGGGTTGCTTGCTGCGACACCCTGCGCTTTCGCCGCGCGTTCGTAAACGGAAGGAAGGAACGGAGCAGCGAGGGCTGCGCCCCCGACGCCTTTGAGAAAGAGTCGACGTTTCACTGGACACCCTCCACGACGCGCATGCGGAACGAATCGGTTTGTGTAAGATCGGTGATGAGGTTGAGCACGGTGTAGCCTCCGGCTGTCATTTTTGTGGCAAGCTCTTGGACGGTGCACGAGTCCAACGGATCTGCTTCGCGTTCGTAGGCGTAGCTGACCCACTTTTGTGCGTACTGACGCATGGCTCCTCGCGAGTTGGCGATCTGCTGCATCAACTCGACCGGGCCCGAGACCGGCACCGGAGTGTCGCCATCGTCGAGCGTGATCTCTGCAGTAGTATCTATGGGCGCGCCCGTGGAAGCTTCGTTGGTTTGCCAGGCGCCCACGGAGTCGAAGGCCTCCATCACGAAGCCTGGTGGGTTGATGTAGGCATGATGACACCCGGCGCAGGCTGCCCCCGACGTTTGCGCATCGACCTGTTTGCGGTTCGTGTCCAGATCCGCGCCCGTCGGGAGCTCCGACTGATTCGCGCCCGGAGGTGGCGGGTCGATGTGAATGCCGATGACTTCCTTCGTGATGAACGCTCCCCGAAGGATCGGCGAGGTGCGGCTGTACGACGAGAAGTTGTTCAGGAACCCGAGGCGGGTCAAGAAGCCGGGACGCTCATTCGGATCCAGGTTGACTTCTTCGAGCTCGGTCCCGAACTGGGTGGGGTCCAGGCCGTACAGCGGTGCAGTCTGGTTGTTGACGTACGCCACGGGGCTGAGGAAGTAGTCTTGGAACGTGCCTCCGGGGCTGAACGCAACGTGGTCAAAGAACCTCAGCGTCTCCTCGGTCATGAGAGGAAGAAGTTCCGAGTTGAACGACGGGAACACGGCCGGGTCCTTTTGCGCGGTTCCCCAGCGCGTGCCCGCCCCCATGAGCAGGTAGTAGCGGTGGAAGTCCGAGACCATATCGCGGGCTTTGGGGTCCTGCAGCATGCGTTGGGCCTGAACGAGGATCTGGTCCTTGCTGGAAAGAAGCCCCTGATCCGCGGCTTGGTTGAGCTCGTCGTCGGGCATCGAGCCCCAAAGCATATAGGAAAGGCGAGAAGCCACCTCCTGGTTCGATAGAATGAACTGCCCCGTTCCGTCCGGTTGCTCGACGATCTCCGAGCGCTGGATGAACGACGGCGAGATCAGGAACATGTATAGGAGCGCCTCGGCGACCTCCTCCGATGCCCCTGTTGGAGTGATGGCGGCTCCGTTCGCTACCACGGCATCGAAGCGCGCGACTTCACCCTCTGTCAGAGGCCGGCGGAATGCGCGACGTCCGAACTTGACGATGGTGTCGTGCAGGCAGGCGTTATCCGCCGCCGGCGCGCAGGCGAGGAAATTCTCCTTCAAAGCAGGATCGGCCATGACCTGTGTCGCGACCATGTCAGCTACGGATTTGTAGGCGCTCCAACCGAGGTCCGTCAGACCCGCCGCCTGGTCTGTTGCCAGCAACTGGGAGGGGGCCACGTTGCCCGAAGCCGCGAGCGCTGTGACGCCTACCAGGTCGCGAATAGTCCTGTCATATTGCGCATTCGAAAGACGTGGGATTTGCGATGTGGGTGCGATGCCCGGAGTGCAAGCTCCGGTCGTGCCCGCACCACCGTCGGTGACGCCGGTCGTCCCCGTGGCGCCGGTTGCTCCGACGCCCTCTCCGCCACCTGTACCCGCACTGGTGCCCGTGCCGCCGTCGGTCCCTGCGCCCGTCCCGGAATCGTTGCTTCCCGGCATGACTCCTCCGCTGCCGCCGGGTGAGTCGATGCTTCCACCGGAGCAGCCAGGAGCGAAGAGCGCCGCAATCAGCAGCCCTTTGAATCTTGTGTTCACTATTACCTCACCAAGCTTGGGGTGTGAGTCCGCGCTGACATGGCGCGCACTCCATATTCCCTCAGATGCACACGATGATCGAGAGGGATCGTACACGCTTTGCGAGTGGATTGGGAGTGGGCGCTGATGGCAACATCTTCCATTCCGATTGCTTGTTCGCACGAATCGATTTCGATGATCGCTTCTTGTCGAGCAGGAGCTTCACGGTGTCGTCCATCGACGGTTCGAACGATCGATTGACGAACGCCGTGCGTGCCTTGGACGGGGACAAAGTCGCGCGGATCCCGCGTTCGTCGTTCGTCAAACCACCGAGGTGTCAGGCTGGTGGTCGTCACGCATCGGCGAGAGGCGAACGCCGGGCGTTTTTCGTCCGCATGTTAGTTAGTAGTTCTTATCGGAGTGGGCAAAATGCCCAATACTGCGCATTCCTTGTCGTGAGGGTGAAGCTCGGCCTTTCGGGCATCGTGTCGCAAGGCAAGGGATGGAGTTTCGTCACGGGGAGCGCAGGCCTCTCGATACACTCGCGCGATCGGTCGGGTCAGCCGCGGCGGGTCGGTACGCGCGACCTGAATAGCTTTGAATGAACGCGCACGGCTCGAGCCGCAAACGACACTCGGGGTCGATGGAGTGCCGCGCGCATCCAGCGTGAGACGGATGACCCCGCGGTCCGCGAGCTTCGCGCCTACTGCGTTGCCGCCGCGGGCCACTCGACGAAATTCGTCGACCCCTTTCTCTTTCCCGATGCTTCGGTCGCGGCTACTCGCGGTGCGGCGTGGAGGAGCGGATCCATCACGACGGTCGGGGCGGCGTCCAGCCGCACGATCATCGCTGCCGGGCGGCGTGGCCCGCCATGCTCGAGGTCGCGTCGGCGTAGCCGCTTTGAGCTCGGCCCTTCGCCGTTTCCCGTGGGAGTGGTGGTGCCGTTCGGCGAGTTCCAGAACGGTCCGTGGGGCACCATCGAAATTGGCGTTGGTTCGCGCCGACGCTGCTGGCTCTGGCGGTTTCCGCCAACTTGCGGAGACGACGTGCAACCGTTTTGCGTTCACTGGGTCACCTGACTCCCGCAAAATTCGAGTGCGGCTTCGTCGCGCGTTTCGAATCGAGCGATACGACATCGTGGGTGTTAACTGATCTCGGTCAAAGGTCGTTCATGGCTCCCTGTGCCAAAGCGCACGGCACGAAGGTCAAGGGGGGCCAGGTGCGTGCGTGTGCCTCAATCAGGAGAAGTGAGAAT
Source organism: uncultured delta proteobacterium (assembly GCA_963809955.1). Classification (GTDB taxonomy): domain Bacteria; phylum Myxococcota_A; class Polyangia; order Polyangiales; family Polyangiaceae; genus JAICQQ01. The sequence continues at coordinate 110,164 of CAWELQ010000016.1, read as the reverse complement.
GGAACCAAAACGAGCGAAGTCGGTTGGGTCGAGGTCCGCGGTCGTTGTGGCTATGCTCGCCTGCTGCCAGCTTATAGGCTGTGGACGGGACCAGGATGTTGGCGGTGAAACCGCCGAGAGAGCGAACCTCGGCCACGTGCCATCGTCGGTCTCCTTGGTCAACTTCAAGAGGATCGAAGCCACGATTGACATGGAAGAGCATGCGGTAGAATTCCCAGTGCCGGACTATGAGTTGGTGGACGTCGCGGGGAACATCAAGAATGCGCCGGCCAGCGTTGCCTGTGGCGGCAGCACTTCGGAGGGCGCTGCGGCAGATGCGGACGCCTGCCTCTTGCGTCCACAGCTGACCTTCACCAACGGCTATCTCGACACGAATGGCACGGTTACGGCGCCGAATGCGGCTACCTACAGCGGCGAGGTCGCGAACTACGAGGTGGATGGATACGTGGGAGATATCGTGGAGTTGACGGTGAACAACCGCCTGCCCGAAGCCGCCAATGGCGAAGCCATTGCCACCGGTTTTTTCGCGCCTGCCAACAACTTGCAGACGGTGCACTGGCACGGCATGGAGCTCGACAACGAAAGCGATGGCACTCCCATTAGCGAAACGGGGATCGAGACCGGACGCTCGCGTTTGTATCGCTTTCGCTTGTATCGTCCAGGGCCCTTCTGGTTTCATCCGCACATCATGCCGCTGCTCACCGAATCTCGCGGCATGGTGGGACGGCTCATTGTGCGTTCCGAAGCCGAGGACACGCTGGAAAAGGATGACGTTCTGCCGACGGTTTACAAGGCAGTCACGCTTTCCGACGTGGTGGTAGCCAACGAGACCAATCGGACACTGCTCGGCCCGGGAAACGTGGTGTTCGAGCACTTCAGCGACGAAGAGGTGGACAACCACCTGCTGCCGGACATCTCTCCCGACCTGAATGGGGACGGAGAGTGCGATCGCGGGGCTCAGGGTAGGGATTGCATCGTCAATGAAGGCGAGTTGGTGTTGGTCAACGGCAAGGTGCCGACCAGCGATCAGGACATCGAGACGATCACTGTCGAAGAGGGAGGTGGCGCGCGCATCGCATTCATCAATTCATCCAACGAGCGTTTCTATCGCCTGAGATTGCTGCTCGATGGCGAGACTCCTCCGACAGGTCCCTCCCAACGCGTAGGTCGTTCGACGACGGGGCAATGCTACGCCGGTGTGGGGGCTCCGAAGTTTTCGGGCGCCGATCCGCTGTCGTGCGAGCAGGGGCTTCCGCTGTTCCGTGTGGGAGGAGAAGGCGGTCTCCTGGATCGCGTTCGGCTGGAGGGGCAGCCCGAGCTACAACCGGGCGAGGCTGCTCGTGTCTACGATACGGTGATCCGGACCGGGGAAGACGTGATCGGGCCCTCCGAAAGAACGGACGTCGTGGTCGTGACCAAGGACCGAAACGGCAACTATCTCCAGCCCGGTCAGAGCATGTTCATCTGGACGGTCGACTACCCCCACGGAATCTTCACCCCGAAATTCGACAATGGCATCGGCGATGGTCAGTCGAGGAATCGTGACATTGCCGCACGCAGACTCGTGAAGATCGAAATCGTGGAAGATCACGGGCAACCGCAATCGCCTTACGACATTGCCGTGGGTGACCCGCTGATGGTGCACCCCGATGTAGACAAGCCGACCGAGGACCTGAAATCCCTGCCGATCAACACGCTCTCAGCAGCGCCCTCGGGTGTCGACTCGGCGGGCAACGCTTTCGCGGGGACGGCGGATGCCAATATTAAGCTCGATAACCACGTGGCAGCTGACGGAACGCGCTATCCCGCCATCAACAATACGCGAGGTCAGTACTCCGGGGTCGTGGGCGGAATCGGCGATACGCTGCCGACTCAAGCCTCGACTCGCTACGCTCGGGTGGGCGACGTGATCGAGTTCGTGTACGCCAACGACACGGGCGCCGCGCATCACCCCTTCCACATGCATGGCTTCTCGTTTCAACCCATCAGCATCCACACCTTCACCACGTCTGACCCCGATGAAGACGGCATCGAGGATACGATTCTGGACGAAACACCCATCTACACATACGACTACAACGAGTTCGTGGACGTGATCGTCATGCAGCCCCACACCGCCGTGAAGTTCCGCATGAAGATGAACGACCGATTCAAGATCCCCGATGCGGCGAGCTTCAGCTTCGGCCAACTCAAGCAGCACTTCCCATTCGACCGCGCGCAGCCCTTCGGAGGCGCCGGCGACGTGCCAAATAGCAACGCGGACATGGGGGGGGCCATCGGTCGCTGGCTCTTTCACTGCCACATTCTGCATCATGCCGCTCTGGGAATGATCGCGGACCTGTGTGTCGCGCCGCAGGGTGCCCCGGACGCATCGGGTTGCAAGATAGACATCGACGAGAACATCACTCAGCCGATCCAGTAGCCGTTTTCGATTCGCTGCGGCTCTCGACTCGCCCTGGTGGCAAACCCGCCAAGGCGGGTCGACGTCGACGCTGAGCCCGTTCACCGGCCACTCAACACGACCTCCCAGGAGCCAGTAGAGAACAGGGAGTGCGAGATCTACGCCGAAGAGCCGAGCGGGTCGGCGCACGCGGCTCGTAAAAGAACCACGAGATCGGCCCAAAGTGGCCAGGCTGGTGTTTCCAGGGCAACGGTAGACCGGGCGGAGCCTTTCGGTCGCTCGCTCCCTTTCACGGACCCGGAATTGGCCCTGGCGCCGCTCCGGGCGACTCTGTAGTCTGCGTTCTCGAAGATGCTGGTCACGCGTGGGCTCAAGTCGGTCGCTATCTTGGCTTTGCTCTACCATCTCGTCGGCATCACGTTTGCTGGTTTGATACCGCGCAGGAGTGCGCTGTCGCGGGCATGGTTGCCGTACTTCGAGCCGTATCTCCGCAAGACCGGCAACATGAACGACTGGACGATGTTCATCGACCGTCCGCGGTTTCGCAGTTTCGATGTGGAGCTCGTGGCTGAGGGCGTCGACGGCACTCGCTACCGCTTCGGTCCACTGCTGCCCGGTTTGCGCAAGTACGATGCCTCGCCGCGCGCGCTGAAACTCCTCATGAACTTCTCGAAACAGCGGTTCAAACGGGCTCGGGACCTCTACCTGGACGAGGCGAGTCGAACCATCGAACGCGAGCACTCCATCGAGGTCAAGAGGGTTTGGCTAGACTACACGGAGCAGACTCTGAACGAGCTAGACATAATCCGCAAGACAGGCGTCGTGACCCATCGGCGGAGTTATCAGCGTGGTCGTTGAGACGTCTCTGGAGCGCGTCTTTTGCCGTATCGAGCGCCATTGGTTCGGTCCAGCCGATGCCCGCGTTTACGGCCTCTTGCGCATCGCGCTGTCATTGGCCGCGATCGTGAATCTGCTCGCCATTTGGCCCGAGCGCTATCAGCTTTTCGCCGAGGATGGCATGATCAGCCGGGCGGCGGTGGCGGCTCTGAGCCCAGCGCATGCACCTCTGTCTATCTTTGCTCATGTGCGTTCGCACCTGGGCATCGACGCGGTCCTGGTCGTGTCGCTGTTGCTCCTGTGTGCGCTCGCTCTCGGGCTTTTTGTGCGGTTCGCGGCCATCGGAGCTTACTTCTGGCATCTTTCGTACACCGGCTGGGCCTTCTTCGACCTGGGCGGTTGGGACTTCGTGCTGCGCGCGGGCTTTTTCGTGCTGGCCGTCGCGCCCTCGGGCGATCCGTATTGTCTGAGCTACCGCTGGAGTCAGCGCCGCCCGCCAAACGAGCTCCCACGCTACGCCCTCGTGATGATGCGGTATCAGGTGATCGTCGTCTATCTGAGCACGGCGTGGCTCAAATCGGGCAATGAGTTTTGGCGGCGTGGAGAGCTTCTCGAGTACTTTTCCTTGTCCGTGTTCTCGAACGACCAGAGCACTGCGGTTTTGGCCTGGCCAGCCAGCATGGCATTTCTGACCTACCTCGCGCTGGCGATCGAGTTTGCAGTCGGGTTCCTGCTGCTGAGCAAGCGCTGGCGCTGGCTGGGGTTCCTGGCCGGAGTGGGCCTCCATCTGGGAATCGCATTTGCGTCGAATCTCGGTGTCTTCTCCCTCGTGATGCTGGCGACCTACCCTGCGTTCCTGGACGGAGACGATATCGATCGCGTTACAGAGCGCGTCCGGTATCTCTACGAGTTCGCCAGGCAGCGGTGGATCACGACGGACTCGTGAGGCCCGCGGCCGTCTTCGAGCCTCCCCACAAGGCGACCAAGTCGCTGACCTTCTCGCGCGCGCGCAGTTGCTGAAAGGTCTCGGGCGAGCCCGCGTCGTCGAACCCCAGGGCACAAGGCATCGCGCGGCTGCAGTGCCGCGACCACAGGCCCAGAGTGTACGCCCCGGCGTCACGAATCAGAATGTAGTCTCCTTCTTCGATTTCGGGAAGCGGGATGCGCCGTGCGAACACGTCGGAGAAGCAGAGCGGTCCGGCCAGGGTCCAGGCTTGCTGGGGCGCGCGCTTGGGCTGTCCAGTGGAGTCGAGGACCGCATACTCATGCTGCCAGTCGTCGGGTCGATAGACCGGGCGCAGCAAGAAGTCGGCGCCGAGATGAATGATGGCGATGCGCGCCTGACTGGTTCGTTTGGTGTACTCGACCCGCGCGATCGCGAACCCCGCGCCAGCCTGAATCGAGCGGCCGAACTCGGTGACGATCGAGAGCCCTGGCTCGAACAGGTCGGGGACGTGCTGACGCAGCAGCGCGGCGTAGTCGGCAGGAGTGAGCACGTCGGTTTCGGGACCGTAATCGGCGGGCAGTCCGCCCCCAATGTCGATGCTGTCGATGCGGGAGGTATGCAGCCGAGCATGGATTCGCCGGCGCAGCTCGCAGGCCGTACGCCCGGCTTCAACCAGCTGATCGATGTCGCAGCCCTGGGAACCGACGTGCACGTGCAGAGATCTGAGCCACCCGTAGCGCTCGAACGCTTGGATCACGCGCGCCTGCTCCTCGATATCCACTCCGAATTTCGATTCGGCCGCGGCGACGCTGGTGGCCTGGATCCGGCCGGGCCCGACACCTGGGTTGATGCGCACACCGACCACGCCGGGCTGGTGCTTGCTGGATAGCACGGCGATGCGCTCGAGTTCTTCGATGCTGTTGGCATTGATCCGGACGTTGAGGGCGAGCGCTGCTTCCAATTCTGCTCGCGTTTTCGCAGGGGAATCGAAGACGATGCGATCCGCTGGGCAACCCGCACGCAGAGCCAGTTCGAGTTCCTCGAAAGACGCGGCTTCCAGACCGGCGCCTGCTTCCACGGCGCGTTTGAGCACGCCAATGAGCGGGTTGGCCTTGATCGCCAGCGCGTGCAGTGCACTCTCGGGGAAAGAGTGGAGGACGCTTTCGAGCCGGTGGTGCATGCGCGCCAGATCGTGGAAGATCACCGATGTGTCGGATTCATCGATGAGGCCGTGCTTTCTCGCCGTCCTGAAGGCAAGCGCAGCCTTGGCGACAGGTATTCGCTCTTGTGCGCCGGAGGGCCCGCTCGCGTCCGGGTCATCACTCATGGCGCTAGTATGCGAGCGTTTTCGAGCGCCGAGAAGTTGCTTGCTACCCATTCGAGCTTGCGGAGGGCTCCGGACACCTGCGCGTCCAGCCACGCCAGGCGCTCGGCGAGCGAGTGACCGAGGGTGATGTCCGCGCCCACACGGGTCACGAGGGCCGCACCCAGCGCGATGCGCAAGACGGCGGGGTGCTTGGCATCACCATCGAACACGGGCTGTCCCAGATGGTAGCTGCTTGCCAAGAGCGCGCGATGCTCATGAGTTTCGTCGCGCACCAGGTCCGATAAATCACGATTCAGCCATCCTGCAATGTTGGTGAGGTCCAGCTTACGAAAGTGTGGTGAACCGCGCCTCGGGGCCAGACGGACTCGAAAGGGAAACACGGTCGTCTTGGACTCCAGCAGGCGCTCTGCGCCGTCCGGGAAATGTACCGGCTCGACGCAATCTAGTTCCAGCCAGCGACTCGAGGCCACCGCTTGGGGAACGAAATCCTCGAAGCGCCTGAGAACGGCGAAGCGAGCGGGACCGGGGACCGCGTAATATGCTCGCATGGCTTCGAGCGCCGCGCTCCATCTCAGTACCAATCCGAGGTTATGGCTCACTGGCAGGCGCGAGGTGAACTCCTGCCAGTCCGACGGTAGCTCCCAGCGATTGAAGTAGCTGCCAAATTCCTTGGGGATGGGGGCCGAGCCGCGCACATGGGGATGGAAGTGCCGTGGGACCAGGAGTGCTCCCGCAAAGGAAGGCGCGCCGTAGAACTTCGAGCCGGTGAACAGAACTAGAAAGCCGGCGTTGAGGCTTTCGACAAGGCCCTGTCGGCTCACGCGGCCTTGGGCCGCGTCCACGACCACGTCGACTCGTCCGGGCGCCTTTTGGCGCATGCGGCGCGCAGTATTCAGGCTGGGTGCGTGCACTCCGGTCTTGCTGTGAGCCACGATGTGGATCAGCACGCGCTCCCCTTGCGCCAAGGAAGCGTCGGCCAGCGCCTCGACTTCCGCGTCGATCTCCGCGGGTTCGCGCACCTGTCCGTAGTCGTCTCGCAAGGAGATAGTGCGCACGTCCACCAGTGACGAGATGGCCGGAGCAACCGGGGAGCCCTTGCAGCAACCGCCACGATTCGGCGTCAGCGCATCGAAGTGCAACGCTCCTGCCGCGTATTCCGTGCCACTGCCCACCTCTTTCGGCCCCACCACGATATTGCACAGGCGACGCCTGCGATCGCCCAAGGCCAAGAGCAGCGCCAGGTACTCGCCGTCGGTACCGGAAGGGCTCAACGCAATCTGGGTATGGGGCACACGATCGAGATTCAAGAAGTAGCTTACCCCAGCGACGAGTCGACACAGCTCCGCGCGCATGGCCGGCTCCAGAGCTCCCTTGGCCGCTGCTTCCCGCAACTCGGTCTGGACGCGATGGGCGGCCTCGAAGACCATGGGTAGAGGCGACGAGCACGTACAGCTGCCAAATGGCACCGACGTCCGAGGTTCCGGTCCTGCGCCGTAGCGGTTCAAGCGGCCTCGGGACAGGCTGGTCCTGCTGTCCGCGCCTTTCAGCAAGAGCTCCTCGGTTCGGAGTTCCAGGAGCGTTTGTTTGTGCTCGGCGTTGCCTAACGGCGCTTGGTCGATCATGGCTGTTCCGCTCTGGCCTGCTCGAGGCTTCCGAGGAACTCACCGGGATCATCGGACAGTGTCAGCGCTGTGGCCACGGCGAGCACGATGTCCGCCGGCTGAGCATCGAAGCGGCCCAACGGACCAAGATCGCGCGGTGCCCCCCCCCGCCAGCGGGCGTGAAGTTCCCCGGAAGAGCACCACACGGCGGATCCGCCGCGATCACAGTGTTGGTTCAGTTGCGGGCAGTCCGATTGCCGACCGCACAAGAGCAGGTGCCGGCCGTGCAACTCGAGGCCCTTGGCGGCGGTCATTTCGTTCCAGGCCACCAATGTGTCTGCCAAGCTCGACAGTGAGCGTTCGGCAGGCCCGATTGCCGCGTCGGGGTTCGCGAATACCAGGGCGTTGCACCATTCGATGCTCAACCCCTCCTCGAGAACTTCGCGAGCGCTCGGCTCGAGCAGCGCGACCCTCACCAGCGGGTCGCAGAGTGCCATTCTACAAGCGTCGGCCCACGGTCCCCGTTGGCGTGTCACATCGAACCCGGCAACCTGGACGGCGCGGGAGTCGACTCGTGCCACTCCCCGCTTGCCCAGCAGCCGATCTGCCAAAGGCGCTACGCTGGGGCTCGCCCCGAACAGCACCGCCACGGGAATCCGGCCATTCGTGCCTGGCGGGATCAAAGACGCGACCAGCCGCTCGACGACTGTCGTCGTGGTCGCGTTGTCGGCGATCACGTGCAACTGCAAGCTGGGCTGGTAGTTCACCTCACAGATGCCACCTCCTGTTTCTCGATACGAGCGCGTCGGATCAGGCAGTAGGAAATCCACGCCGCACACGTCGAGCCCGGCGATGCGGGCCGCGCGCTCCGCCGCCCGGACGTTGTCGGGATGGACGCTCGAGGTGACGTCTTCGGTAGTCCCGCCATTGGCCGCGGACCGGAGTCGGACTACTTCCCCGTCTCGGGGCTTACTTTCCAGACCGTAGCCCGCGGCCGCCAGCATGCGGAGCGTTTCCTCGTCCACCTGAAGAGCCGCGAGCGAGCGTGTCAATCCGTCTCCGCGGTCGCGGTTTCGATTGCCGATATCGATGAGCTCCGCCACCGAGTGGCGCCCGTCCCCGACCACCTGCGGTGCAATTCGCTTGGCTGCGGCGACGAGCTCGCCCTGAATGAGGAAGAACCGGTAGTCGTCTCCGGGCAGGTACTCCTCGACGGCGACCTGCTTTCCGAAGAGCTTCATGGCGCGTGTGTAGCCTACACGGACCTCCGCGGGAGTTTTCAGGTTCGCGCTGACGCCACGCCCGCCCGATCCGCGCCAGGGCTTGGTGACGACGGGAAAACCCAGCGCGTGCGCCGCATTGACCGCCTGCTCCGCCGACGTCACGACTTGTTGGCGTGCCATGGGCACGCCCAGGCCGCGAAATACGCGGTTGGCGATCGGCTTGTTCGAGGTGAGTTGAGCGTGCACGCGCGACGTTCGGCTGGTCGTCGTCAGATCGCACATTTGCTGATGGCAGCCCACGCCCAACCGGAACACGTCCGGCTTTCGCGAGACGCGCTCCCAGGGGATCCCCCGGGAGCGCGCAACGCGTGTGATTTCTCCGCGTACCCAGCTGGGAAGCACGCTGCGAGCATGGGCGAAGAAGTTCTCTACAGCGGTGTTCAGTTCGGGAAAATCGGATCGCCCGCTGGCAGAGCACGCGCGATCGATCAGACGGGCGGAGAGCTCCAGAGCGCGTGCCCCGAGCTCCGGATATTCCGAAGTTACGGCTGCCTGGTACTCACCGGTACTGCTCGCGACGGCTTTGGCGAGTGGTGTGCTACCGCTCGCATGGCGGAGGAGCCCGGCTGCCAGGTGCGCCAGCGCCTCGGCCGCTGCCAATCCGGGAGTGCTGGCACTGGCAGTCTCCGGGAGACTGGTGGCGACACCCTCGGGCAGCCAACTGCCGAGCTGCCTCGACAGATCGTCGGGCACGGCGAACTCGGGGCGGATGCTCAGCTGAACGGCACAGGCCGTGCTGGAAAAGAAGAAATTGGCACCATACAGAATCCGAACCCGACCGCAAAGGGAGGGCTTGTCTTTCTCGATTGCCGCGCTGGTGGCTCTGTCTGTGCACGAGTAGTCCACTTCGGTGAAGTTTTCGACGATCTTCTGCAGCGCCATGAAGGTGTGCTGGACGTTGTCGATGCGTACAGCGTTGTTGTAGCAGTTCGTGCGCACGCCGCCGCGCAGCATGGCACGTTTGGACACGTAGTACATGTCGCGATCGTCGCGGAACGTGAGCTGCATCACGCTACGGATTCCCCGACAGATGGCGACTCGGTACCGCTCCTTGCGGACTTCGTCGTCCAGGTCGGCGGCCAGCCGGTAGGCGTCGACGAGCCCCTCCAGATACACCCCCGTCGAGGAGGCGTGGGGCGGTCCGAAGAAGGGCCGATGAGGGTCGTAGAATCGACCCGCGGCCTCCGGGTGCTCAGTCATCGGCCATTGTTGCATCGATAGCAGCCAGTCGTTCATCTCGAAGATGAAATCGGCGAGAGATCGCTCGCGAGTCTGACGAAACACGGTGTAGTAGGCTTGGGTGTGCCAGGGTACGAAAGCTGGGTTGCGATGTTCCGGTGAAAGGTGCCAGTTCTTGTAGTACTCGAAGGATCGCATGAAGCGCGCGAGAAGCTGAGTGTCGCGCTCCTCGCGAAGGCGCGCTGCCCAGGCCAGCAGCGCTTCGCCAGGATAGTAGTCTTGCTGGTCATTCCTCGACTCCGGCTCGTAGAACGTCCGAAACTCGCCGCTGGGTCGCCATTGTCGCTCGATGGTTCGCCACAGGCGCCGTTCAGCATCGGCGTAGGATGAGCGCTCGGGGCTTTCGACGATGGCGAGCACGGCGAGCGCCACCGCACCGAGCTTTACGTGGCCTCGATGTTCGATCAGTCCGAACTCACCGTCTTGCCGGTAATGGTGCGCATGGTTGTAGGCGAGGTTGCGACTGGCTGCCGTGCGTGCCGCTTTGCCCGCGCCCGCGTTCACCAGACGAATCAGGGCGAGTGTGGCCATCCACTGCCGGATCATGTTGTTCTGCGAGAGGATCTCTTCGCCCCGACTTGGCAGGTACATGTAAAGCATGCGGCCGTCTGGGCGAACGCTGTTGACCAGGAAGCCGCCCAAGTGCGCAAGGAGCTTGCGGGCCTTTTCGGCAGTCACCTCCGCAGGACTCACCAGAGGCGCGCCGCGCACCAGACGCTCAACCGCACGCGGTTCGCGCAAGGTGAGCAGTAACTGGTCGGCATTGAATTGGTGGACCTTCACGCGCTCCCGGACCTGGTCGATCGGGATCTCGTGCCGAGCAACGAAGCGCTGCAGCCATTGCTCGACGCTGCGGTTCGCGCTGATCATGCTGATCGGACTCACCCGCTCTCGCACGCCTTCGTAGTCGAACTCCACTCCGAGAACGCCCCGAGCCGCATTTCGATTGATCGAATTCCAGGCGTCGTTTCTGCTGGTATCGACCGATCGACTGGAGTGCGAGAGCGTGACCTCAATGGAGGTGAGCCGGGCCAACTCGCTTGCCGGAACCTCCACGTGGACGCGCTCGACGGCCGCTTCGATCGCCGCCAGCTGGTCCGCTCGAGCCAGCCAGAACTCATAGACTTTTGCACCCTCTCGGCGCAAACAGAAGAAGACGGGCTCTGGGCGCTGCTTGAGAACCTGGCGGTGGAGCGGATCCAGAGTGGCCGCTCGACCGTTGAGCCGGTTCATGAGATACCGGCCAACAACTTCCGAAGTGGTATGTTCCAAGTGGGGCGAGCGATGCGAAGAGCATCGCCCTTGCATAGTGGCTCGACCAGCCGATCACATGCAAACTCGCGCGCGACCAGCAGCGTCCGATGCGCTTTGCGCGAAAAGATCCACGTTGGCGGTTTCTCGCCCGCGGCCGGCAAACCGGTTTACGGGATCGCAACGCTTGGATAGCAATCTGCAAACTTCGTAAGCGCGATTCGCCTGCTAGTGCGGGCAAAGGGTACCCACAACCCAGAAACGGAATTTGCACGTCGTCGGAAGCGGCGACTGGTCCGCTAGGCCCTGCCCAGGGCCGATGCGCTGGTTTGTCGTCAAGGAGCTTACAGATGAAGTCGAACAAGATGAAGTTCTTCGGTCCAATCCTGCCTGTCCTCCCGGTCATCATGGCCGTGGCTTGTGGAGGAGATGACAAGGATGGAGGTGGTTCCAGCGGTTCCTCCGCGACCACGAGTAGCGGAACCACGTCGACCACGGGAGCGTCGAGCACGAGCTCCGGGGCGGCGTCGACCACGAGTGGCGGCAGCACGACGTCGGCTACCAGTGGTGGCAGCGGGACAACGACCACCGGTGGTACCACGGGTGGTGACGGTGACGGAATGTTCGGCGGCGACGGCGACGGTGACGGAATGTTCGGCGGCGACGGCGACGGTGACGGCATGTTCGGCGGCGATGGCGACGGTGACGGCATGTTCGGCGGCGATGGCGACGGCATGTTCGGCGGCGATGGCGACGGTGACGGCTTGTTCGGCGGCGATGGCGACGGCATGTTCGGCGGCGATGGCGACGGCATGTTCGGCGGCGATGGTGACGGCATGTTCGGCGGCGATGGCGACGGCATGTTCGGCGGCGATGGCGACGGCGACGGCATGTTCGGCGGTGATGGTGATGGCGATGGCGACGGCATGTTCGGCGGTGATGGCGATGGCGATGGCGACGGCATGATCGGCGGCGATGGCGATGGCGATGGCGATGGCGATGGCGATGGCGATGGCGATGGCGATGGCGATGGCGACGGCGATGGCGATGGCGACGGAATGCTCTAATCGGTCAGGTGGCGAGACAGTACCTCATCGTTGCTCGGTCCCGCTCCACTCGGGCACGTCCGAACCCTGCGGGGTTCGGACGGCGGCGGTTGGTTGAGCACTGAACGAAGCCGGGATTCGAGTCCGGCTGAAGCGTGGAAGCGCTCGTGCGAAAGTGTCGGCCGAATTAGATGAGGGAGTGCGCGTGCACGACGTCGAGAATCTTCTGGACGGCCATCAGTGTATGCTGGACGTTGTCGATGCGGATCTTGTTGTTGTAGACGGTGGTGCGGAGTGCGCCCCGTGCTCTGTTTGCATCAGCGATGTAGAACATGTCGAGTTCTCCTCGGAACTGCAGCTGCAGTGAGCTTCTGAGGCCGAGCAGGATGGAACGGCGGTAGCTTTCGATGCGCGCGGCGTCTTTGGCTTCCAGAGCGAGGGAGAATGCGTCGGCCAGCCCTTCGAGATAGACCCCGGTGGACGACGCATGAGGAGGGCCAAACGGCTGCTCTGGATCGTAGAAGCGGCCGAGCGTGTCCTCATAGTGGAGCATCGAGCGTGCCTGCATGCCCAAGAGCCAGTCATTCATTTCGAAGATCCACGCTCTGAGCTCTGGGTAGTCGGCCACCTTGAGCAGTTGATAGTAAGCCTGCGTATGCCAGGGAATGAAGGCGGGCTGCCGGTGGCTCAGGTGCCAGGTTCGGTAGTAGCGATAGCTCCGCAGGATCTTTTCCAGAAGGTCTGCGTCCGGTTCTTGCGCATAGCTGAGCGACCAGGCCAGTAGGGTCTCGCCTGGAAAAAAGTCTTGGTTGTCGTCGCGTGTGCTCGGCTTCAACCAGGTACGGAACGACCCGTCGGGTTGCCACAGGCTCTGCAGGGTCGCTCTCAAACCCCGTTCCTGGGTTGCGAATTCGGCGCGTCTCGGACTCTCCAGGATGGCAATCAGCGCCATCGCGGCTGAACCCAGGTACGCCCACTCGCCATTCTGGATCAGCCCGAGTTCACCCTCTTGCCGATAGTAGCTGTTCAGATTGTAGCGAAGGTTCGCGTCAGCTTGCGCACGCGCAGAGGGGAGGGAAGACCCCGCGCGCTGAGCGACGCGCCCCAAGCAGACGCTGGCCATGAATTGACGGATCATGTTGTTGCCGGGTCCCTGGGTGTTCCTGCTCGGCAAGTACAGGTAGCCCGCACGCCCGTCAGGGTCGAGATTTCGGAGCATCCAGCTGGACAGCTCCCGCTCGAATTGCTCGATGCGTTCGGCGGTCACTGAACCCTGGTCGACCAAGAGGTTGCCGCGAAACGTTTCCGTAGCCTCGAGATCTGCCAAACGTAGGTGGAACTGTCGCGCGAAGAAGCTGAACACGCGGCCTTCGGCCAAGAGTCTCTCGACGTCGATTCCAACCCGTTGGGCGAGGGAGTCCAGGCCATCTGTGAGCGATTCGTTTCTGGCGATGGTCTCGCTCGGGCTCACCATGAGCGGTTGGGCACCGCTCCAGACTCCCACTCCTTTGACTCCACGGTGTGCGTCGGAAAGCAGCAGGGTTCGCGTGGCTGCCTGCACTGGAACATAGTCGTAGGGGACGACCACGATCGCGTGGCTGGGTGGGAGCCCTACGCTACGCTGGCGAGTGCGCGTGAACGCCGCTTCCACGGCTGCTTCGACCGAAGCTGCGCGTACCCAAGCGCGCGTCAGCCAGCGCCCCTCACCGTAGAGCGCGACGAACGCATAGGCGGCGCCAAAGGCGCCTTCGTGTACCTGCGCCTGAAGCTCGCGGAGGGGGAGGGCTCGGGTGATGGTCCTGTCGTTCGCCGGCGCTTCGGTATCGAGTTCTGGCGTGAAGCTCATCGACCGCTTTATAGGCCAAATCGACGCCCTTTGTGGACCGGAAGATGGGTGGCGGTTGGGAAATGTTTCTTGGCGCAGGCTCGAGCCTGCGGAGCCTGCCGGGAAGCGCCACGCTGCGGTGTACACGCGGCGCAGACGCTGCTAGTGATGTGCCCCAGAAGCTGCAATCGAAATCCCGAGGCGAGGCCCAGACCAGCTTCGAATGGTGCTCCGTTGGTACGAAGACGCATCGCTGAAAAGGCAAGGAGGCGCACCATTCCGAGCCTGCCGGGACACGATTGCGACGTCTGGGACGGTGCTAGTTCGCGTTCGAGAGACATGAATCGTTCACCCCTCGGCGACACTCATTCGACACCCATGGAATACGCAATTGATCAGGGAACAAGCGGTCTCGCACAAACAAATGCAGCTGTATCCAGCGCGAGCTGGAGGTGGTCCTTGATGGGTCGCCCTCGGCGGACGGGCCTATCGAGGACCGAAGACACTGTCCCCGGGGGCTCGAAGCCTCTGGAGGGCTGGCAAGGAGCCGACAGCCATTCCCATGGGGCCGGTAGCGCTGCCCGTTTCGCAGCAACTATGGCCTGGGTCGCCTCGATGTCGCTTTGCGGGTTTGCTGCCGCCGAGCCTCGGTTGCCCGCTACCGCACCGGACAGGGGGGCGCACAGGCACGATGGTTTCTACCTGCGCGCGGCGTCGGGTTTCGGGGCTTACGATGAGCGAGCGAACTCCCAGACCGCTGACGTCTACCAGGGGAGGCTGAGAATACGCTCTCGAGGGTTCGCCGTGGCCAGTGAGTTCGCAATGGGGGGTACACCGTTCGAGGGCCTGGTCATCGGCGGTGGGGTCTACTCCATGACCGTGTACACCAGCAGCGTCACTTTCAACAAGGAAACCGCGCCAGCCGAGGACGTCGGGGTCGAGTCCCGCGACTTCAGCGTGGTGGGAGTGTTCGTCGATAGATACTTCGTTCCTACGCTCGGTGTGCACGTGCAGGGCGCACTCGGCATCGCACAGCAGCTCGGGCTTACCGTAAACTCCGATCCTTTCGACAGCGATGACTACAATCCAGTTGGACCGGGAATCATGCTCGGGCTCGGGTACGAGATGTGGATTGCCGAGCAGTGGAGTCTAGGCGTCTTGGCGCGATTCGGCGGCAGCGTGCTGTTCGGAAAAGACACCGCCAACGTGCGTTGGGTGCACTACATCATCACCAATCCGACATTTTTGATGACAGTCACGTATCACTAACGGAATTCGGCGGCGCCACGCATCCCTGGTGGGAACCCAACCGGCAGCACGAGTGACCAGTGAGACAAAACGCCACGCTATGTTCCGGTAGAGTTGGGTGCTTAGCGTAATTGGTGGGCTCGAAGGCGCGGTGAACGACCGGTCGTTCGACGAGGAAACCGCCGTCAATCGACGCGAGGGTTGTTCAGATGCGAGCGAAACGCGAAAGCGAAGCAATTGGGCTTTGCAGGAGCCTGTTAGGTTCCTTAGTGTTACACCATGGGTCCAACAGACGCAGCCGGTGGCGGCGCGCAGGCGAGCGTCCGATGTCGGGTCATGCTCGAGAACGTGATGCCCTCGGTGGACGGGGGCCGCACACCCATCAAACGCGTGCTCGAAGAGTCAGTGGAGGTGGGCGCCGACGTCTATGCCGACGGACATGACGTGCTCGCGGCCGAAGTATTGTTTCGCAAAAGCGGCGAATCGGGCTACCAATCGGCTCCTCTGGAACACGTGCTGAACGATCGCTGGAAGGGCGCGTTCCGCGTTACCGAGCTCGGCCGCTGGGAATTCACCGTGCGCGCCTGGGTCGACGCCTACGCTACTTGGGCCTATGGGCTGAGAAAGAAGGCCGACGCAGGGCAGGACGTTCACGTGGAGCTACTCATCGGCGCGCGCCTGGTGCGCGAGGCCTCTGCTCGAGCGGCCGGCGAGGTCGCGCGCCAGCTCGACGCACTAGCACTCCGCATGGAGGACGCCGACGGGTTGCAAGCCCAGCGAGTCGCTCTTGCGCTGGACGCAACGACAGCGGGGCTGATGCAGGCCCATCCGGATCGGACCCACGCCGTCGAATACGAGCCCGCGCTCGAGCTGATGGTCGAGCCGAAGCTCGCTCGCTTCAGCGCGTGGTACGAGTTCTTCCCTCGCTCGATGGGGCCAGCGGGTCGACACGGCACGTTTCGCGATGCGCGGTCGATGCTCGAATACGTGGCCGAGCTCGGCTTTGATATCGTCTATTTGCCGCCCGTCCACCCGATTGGTCATAGCCATCGCAAAGGGCCCAACAACACGCTTCACGCGGGGCCCGATGATCCGGGGAGCCCGTGGGCGATTGGCAATGCGGAGGGGGGCCACAAGGCGGTGCACCCGAAGCTCGGTTCGCTCGAAGACTTCCGAGCGTTCTGCAAACGCGCCGATGAACTGGGGTTGAAGGTTGCTATCGACATCGCCTTTCAGGCATCGCCCGATCATCCCTACGTGAAGGAGCATCCTGAATGGTTTCTGCAGCGCCCTGACGGGACCATTCAGCATGCCGAGAATCCGCCGAAGAAGTACGAGGACATCTACCCTTTCGATCTGAGTGGAGACGCGGCCCCTGGGTTGTGGGAGGAGCTCACCAGCGTCTTTTTTCACTGGATAGAGCAGGGGGTGCGCGTATTCCGGGTCGACAACCCTCACACGAAACCGCTCAGGTTCTGGCGAACTTGTCTGAGCCGGGTCCAGCAGAAGCACCCAGATGTCATCTTTCTCTCGGAGGCCTTCGCCAGGCCCAAGCTCATGTATGGTCTGGCGAAGGTGGGTTTCAGCCAGAGCTACACTTACTTCACGTGGCGCAATGCGGCGTGGGAGTTTCGCCAGTACCTGCGCGAGCTGACTGAACCCCCCGTGCGCGAGTTCTTCCGCCCCAACTTCTGGCCCAACACACCGGACATCCTACCGGAGCACCTGCAACATGGCGGACGCCCGGCGTTCGTGGCGCGAGCCGCGTTGGCTGCGCTCTTGTCGAGCAACTGGGGCATTTACGGACCGGTCTATGAGCTCATGGAGCATACGGCGCGCCCTGGTTCCGGCGAGTATGCAGACAGCGAGAAGTACCAGCTCAGGCACTGGAACCTGGAGCGCTCGGATAGCCTGCGCTGGTTCATTGCGCAACTCAATCGCATCCGTCGCGCCAATCCAGCCCTTCATTCGAACGACCACATTAGCTTCCACGAGTCGGACAACGAGCACCTACTGTGCTTCAGCAAGCACGATGGCAACCCGGACGCGCACGCCCGGAATGTCATCTTGGTGGTGGTCAACTTGAACTACTATCAGCCGGAACACGGATGGGTCACGTTGCGACTCGAGGAATTGGGCATCGACCCCAGCCGTGAGTTTCAAGTACACGACTTGCTCAGGGACACGCGCTACCAGTGGCGCGGCAGTCGCAACTACGTCCGGCTGGATCCGGGCGACCTGCCGGTCCACGTCTTCCGTGTTCGCCGCCACCTGCGTGGCGAACACGAGTTCGAGTATTTTGCATGAATCGACTCAAGGGCAGTGACCCGTACTGGTACAAGGATGCCGTCATCTACGAACTGCACGTCCGTGCTTTCCACGACGAAAATGGCGATGGCATCGGTGACTTTGCGGGGCTCACCAAAAAGCTGGACTATCTACAAGAACTCGGCGTGACCGCGCTCTGGCTATTGCCGTTCTATCCATCGCCGCTGCGTGACGATGGCTACGACATCGCCGACTACACGAGCATACATTCCAGCTACGGAACGATGCGGGACTTCAAGCGCTTCTTGCGCGAAGCGCACGGTCGTGGCCTCAAGGTGATTACCGAGCTCGTGATCAACCATACGTCGGTCGAGCACCCGTGGTTCCAACGCGCCCGGCGGTCGCCTGCTGGATCGGCGCACCGCGATTTCTACGTGTGGACCGACGACCCCAGCAAGTACCGCGACGCGCGCATCATTTTCGAGATTTCGAGACTTCCAACTGGACCTGGGACCCTCGGGCGCAGAGCTACTACTGGCACCGTTTCTACTCTCACCAGCCGGACTTGAATTTCGAAAATCCGAAGGTGGAGCAAGCGGTCTTCAAGGTGCTCGACTTCTGGCTCTCCATGGGGGTGGACGGTTTGAGGTTGGACGCTGTGCCGTACCTGCACGAGGAGGACGGTACGAACTGCGAGAACCTTCCGGCAACGCATGCATTCCTCAAACGACTGCGCGCGCACATCGACGCTAACTACGAAGGTCGCATGCTGCTGGCCGAGGCGAACCAGTGGCCCGAGGACGCGGCCGCGTACTTCGGCGATGGCGACGAGTGCCACATGAACTTTCACTTCCCGCTGATGCCGCGGCTGTTCATGGCATTGCACCATGAAGATTCGCGATCCATCGTCGACATCCTCGAGCACACTCCGAAGGTGCATGAGAGTTGTCAGTGGGCGATCTTCCTGCGTAACCACGACGAGCTCACGCTCGAAATGGTGACCGACGAAGATCGAGACTACATGTACCGCGTGTACGCCGACGATCCACGCGCTCGTATCAACTTGGGAATTCGACGTCGACTGGCGCCGCTTCTGCAAAGTAGGCGCAAGATCGAGCTGATGAACGGGCTCCTGTTCTCGCTTCCCGGTACTCCGGTCATCTACTACGGCGACGAGATCGGGATGGGTGACAATGTATTTTTGGGAGATCGCAATGGGGTCCGCACGCCCATGCAGTGGTCTGGGGATCGCAATGCCGGGTTTTCACCAGCGAACCCCCAAATGCTCTACCTGCCCGCGATTACCGACCCCGAGTATCACTACGAGGCGACCAACGTCGAAGCGCAATCCCGCAATCCTTCGAGCCTGCTTTCGTGGATGAAGCGCTTGATTCAGCTGCGGCGTTCGAACCCAGTGTTCGGGCGAGGCACGCTCGAGTTCGTCGAGTCGCGGAACCCGCGTGTGCTTGCGTTCGTGCGTGAGCACCAGGGCAGCCGTGTGCTCGTGGTCGCGAACCTCTCGCGCTTCATGCAATACAGCGAGCTGGAGCTCGGGCGCTTCTCCGGTCTGGTCCCCATGGAAGTGTTCGGTCACAATGCCTTCCCTGCGATAAGCGAGGCTCCGTACTTTCTATCGCTGAGCCCGCACGGGTTCTGCTGGTTCTTCTTGCGCACGGCACGCGCGGTGAATGCTGCGGCCAGGGGAGTGGCACTGCGCGCGAGCGGCAACTGGCGCGACGTGCTCGTGGGCATGCGTGAGGGGTTGGAGGCACTGCTGCCCGAGTATCTGGTGGAGCGGCGGTGGTTTCGCAGCAAGGGTCGAGAGCTTCGCTCGGTAGGCATCATCGATAGCGTCGGCATTCTCGGTTCTGACGCCGAACTCGCCATTGTCGAGGCGCGCTACAAGGACCAAGAACCCGAGCGCTACGTGCTGCCACTGGCCTTTGCCGTGGGCGAAGAAGCCGAGCGGCTCCGCGAAGAGCACCCCGGCTTCGTGATTGCGGATCTGATGGTCGAGACGGCCACCGCCAAGCAAGAAGGCGTGCTCTACGATGCGGCGGGGCTCGGCCAGTTCGCCACCGCGCTGTTGCAGGCTATCCGTGCGCGCGCCACGTTGCCCGGCCGGGGTGGCGAGATTGGGGGCGTAGCTCTGCGTGGTTTGCGCCAGCTTGCTCCCGGCGACGTTGCCGAGTTGTCCGTCAAGGTGAGCCGTGCGGAACAGAGCAACACCAGTATCTTCTTCGGTAAGCGCTTCATCATGAAGATATTCCGCGAGCTGGAAGAGGGGATGAATCCCGATGTCGAGATAGGGCGCTTCTTGGCTGAACGTCGTTCGTTTGCGGCGACTCCGAAACTTGCCGGCTACGCAGAGTACCGTGCTCGGGGCAAGCCGAACGCCGCGGTCGTGATGGTACAAGACCTCGTGGAAAACGAGGGAGACGGTTGGACGCATGCGCTCCAATCGCTCGCTCGCTACGTGGATCGCTCGCTCAAGAAGAAGCAACCCCTGGCGGCAAATCTACGCGTTGGGGCGGGCTTATTGGAGCGAGCCAGGAACCCGATTCCGGCCGGCGTCCCCAAACTCTTGGGGGACTATGCGCCGCGGGTCGAGCTTCTGGGGCGCCGAACCGCGGAAATGCATCTGGCGCTGGCGAGCGACAGCGACGACCCGGATTTCGCGCCGGAGGACTTCACTCTGATGCACCAGCGTTCGCTCTACGAAGGCGCTCGCGTGCGCCTGAACGACACTTTCCGGCTGGTCACGCGTCGCCTCGATGTCTTGCCCGAGCCGACAGCTGGCAGCGCGCGCCGCTTGCTCGAACGCAAGAAGGAAATCGACAGGGAGCTGCGCCGCATCGTCGATCAGCGGATGGCGGCCCAGCGCATCCGGTGTCATGGCGACTATCATCTGGGCCAAGTGCTCGCCACGCCAAGTGATTTCGTCATCATCGATTTCGAGGGCGAGCCAGCGCGGCCGCTCAACCAGCGCCGCTTCAAACGCAGTCCCCTCATCGACGTGGCGGGGATGTTGCGCTCCTTCCACTACGTTACGGTGGCGGCGCTGCGGGACGCCCGGCTCAAGAAGTCCCAGCAAAAGGCGGCTGAGCCCTGGCTGATGGTGTGGCATGCCTGGGTGACCGCGCTTTACCTGAAGAGTTACCTGGACGTGCTCGGCCAGAGCACTCTCTTGCCGAAGAGCGACGAGCAGCTCTCGCTGCTGCTCGACTTCTTCACCATGGACAAATGCATCTACGAAGTCGGCTACGAGGTGAACAATCGCCCGGATTGGTTGACGATTCCGCTGGAGGGTCTGTCTGCGATCCTCGGGCTAACGAAGGCGACATGACAGATACAGATATTGAGCTATCCGACCTCGATCTCCACCTCTTCAACGAGGGCAACCACAGCCATCTCTATCGGAAGATGGGAGCGCACGTCGTGGGTTCCGGCAGGGATGTGCGCACCACCTTCCGCGTCTGGGCGCCGAACGCAGAGCGCGTCGATGTGGTTGGATCATTCAACGATTGGCAAGAAGGCAAGACCCCGCTTCGTGCGCGGGGGGGCTCCGGCATTTGGGAGGGCAGTGTCGAAGGTGTGGGACGCGGCGCCATCTACAAGTACGCCATTCATTCGCGCTTCAACGGGTACCGAGTTCAGAAGGCGGACCCGTATGGCTTCTTGTGCGAGGTGCCTCCCCGCACCGGGTCGGTCGTGTGGGATCTCCGCTACGAGTGGGGCGACCAGTCCTGGATGAGCGAGCGAGCCGAACGTCAGTCGCTGCGCTCGCCGATCTCTATCTACGAGGTGCATCTGGGCTCGTGGATGCGCGTGGCCGAAGACGGTTTTCGCAGCCTGAGCTATCGCGAGCTCGCGGACAAGCTGGTCGAACACGTGAAGCGTCTGGGGTTCACGCACGTCGAGATGATGCCAGTTACCGAGCACCCGTTCTTCGGTTCGTGGGGCTACCTGGTGACGGGCTTCTTCGCGCCATCCTCACGCTATGGCACACCCCAGGACTTCATGTACTTGATGGATCGGTTTCACCAGGCCGGTATCGGCGTCATCATCGATTGGGTGCCTGCCCACTTCCCGAGCGACGAGCATGGGCTCGGCTACTTCGATGGAACCCATCTGTATGAGCACGCTGATCCACGTCAGGGGAAGCATCCTGATTGGGGCAGCCTCATCTTCAACTATGGGCGCAACGAGGTGCGGTCGTTCTTGACCTCCAGCGCGCTCTTCTGGCTGGACCAATATCATGTCGATGGATTGCGCATCGACGGTGTCGCGTCGATGCTCTACCTCGACTATTCACGGAAACAGGGCGAATGGATTCCGAACAAATATGGTGGCAATGAGAACCTCGAGGCGATCGCGTTGCTCCGCCACATCAACGGGATCGTGTTCAGCGAGTTCTCCGATACCCAGACCTACGCCGAGGAGAGCACCGCCTGGCCCATGGTATCGCGCCCCAACTATCTGGGAGGGCTGGGTTTCGGCTTCAAATGGGACATGGGTTGGATGCACGACACGCTGCGCTACTTCGGTCGAGATCCCATCTATCGCAAGTACCACCATCATGAGCTCTCGTTTCGCGGTCTCTACGCGTTCAACGAGAACTTCGTGATGCCGCTGTCTCACGACGAAGTCGCGCATGGCAAAGGGTCGCTCTTGGGCAATATGCCGGGTGACGAATGGCAGAAGTTTGCGAATCTCCGGCTTTTATATGCTTACATGTATGCGTTGAGCGGCAAGAAGCTCTTGTTCATGGGCTCCGAGCTCGGGCAGTACGCGGAATGGAATCACGATGGCAGTCTCGATTGGCACCTGACGGAGCGCCCCCCGACCCAGGGCCTGATGGCGCTCTTGACACAACTCAACCGCGCGTATCGTGAGCAGCGGGCGCTTCACGAGCTAGATACGGAAGCGTCTGGCTTCGAGTGGGTCGATGCCAATGATTCGGAAACCAGCGTGCTGAGCTTCTTGCGCAAAGGCGAGGACGGATCGAGCGTTCTGGTGGTGTTGAACTTTACGCCACTCGTGCGCGAGGACTACAGGGTGGGCGTCGACCGGCTCGGTACCTGGCGGGAAATCATCAACACCGATGCCGCGGAATTCGGCGGTAGCGGCGTTGGCAATCTCGGCCAGGCAGAAGCCGTGCCCCTCGCATGGCATGGTCGCCCCGTCTCTTTACGCTTGCAGGTTCCTCCGCTCGGTGCGCTCTTTCTCGAGGCTCCGCCGCGCAGCGTACCCGTGGGAAGTCCGGAGACTTGAAGCTCCGTTCGCTTGGGCTCCCGGGGCGGACCCGGGTTCGGGCCGGCCAAGGGCGAGAGTGCATCCCAGCAAGGATGGTGTGACATCCGCGCAGGGGCAGTATCAAAACGAGAAGGTGTCAAGCGCAAGCTGCGCGCGACAATCTTGTAACAGGGCCTTGGGCTGGCCCTTGCCTCAGGCAGAAAACGCCCCGACGGAGAATGGGCCGGACCTGGCGAGCGCGGGGTCGGGATTGTTCATGAGCGAGGTGTTAGGCTAGAGGGCTGACCACTGATGGGTCGCTTCGCCTCGGTCCGGCCCTGTGAGGCCCCGAGGCTGCGCTCGAGGCGACCGGTTGGTCAGGCCCGCCGTGTTGCTGCCTGCGGTGTTGGTGCGCGGGGCTGAGTTTCCTGGCGGTTCGCGAGGAGGACCCCGGCTGCTCCGGCCCGGGCAAGGGTCAGCCGTGTGGGTCCCGGGCTCTACGCCTTGCGTCGACTCGCACAGCGAGACCCCAGTTTTCTCGTCGTACTGGCAAACGCCCCGTTGGCGCATCTCGGGCGCGAACTTTGCCCGCAGCCGCTGGAGGTGCTAGCGGACGAGTCTGCTGAGTGTTGCCAGCATAACACGGGAACTGACGTGCCTCCTCGATTCGAAGCTCTCCTCGCAGCCGTACAAGGGGGCGCAGACAAAGTCCTTGCGCGAGCCCGGCGCGGGCTCCGGCGCGGCCCAGCGCCGCGGCCGGGGCGCAGAGCGGAGCTTTTGCCCGACACACAGCCATTCGTTCGACGTTCGAGGGGCGCGCTCGAAAGCGAGCTCCCAGAAGCTTACGGGCAATCCCGCGTCGTGCTGCTCGCCGTGGATCCTTTTCGCCTGCATGTGTATTGGGAGGTGACCGGTCGGGACGGTGTGGACGCGGTGGAGCGGCTCGCCGCCAGCGGTGGGGCGGACTCTGTTCATTGGGTTCTCCGTTTCTACGATGTGACGTTCATCGAGTTCGACGGGACGAACGCGCACGGTCATTTCGACATCCCCGTGGATGTGCGTGCTCGCAGTTGGTATGTGGAGCTTTGGTCGTCGAACAAGAGCTACATCGCGGAGCTGGGGCCGAGCATCGGCAGTCACTTCGAGCCGGTCTGCCGCTCACGGCCGGTCCACCTCCCGCGTGCGGACCGATCGCCCGAGCAGACGCCGAAATGGCAGGCAGTGTCGTCTGCCTCCACGCAGGCGAGCCCAGGCCCCGGCGTTTCGCAACCCCCCTCGTTCAACCGCGACCGAACCGCGTCGGTCGGGAGTGTCAGCCCGGCGGCTGCTCGAAGGCCCGACCTCACGCCGGTGGCCGGGAACGCGCTGCCCGAGAGCGGCGCAATCGACGCCGGACAAACCGAGCGCGTCGTTTCGGCCGTTGCTGGGGCAGGCGGCGTTCGCGCAGGTACTTTCCCGTCCGCCGGAGTGCCCACGGGCGCCTCGCCGGGAGGTCCTTCGGCTCCGACGCTGGGCGTATCCTCGGGCGCCGTCGTCGACGCGCCTTCGGGAGGTGCCTGGCGCGGTTCCGCGTTCAAAGATCGGCTGGTTGGGGGTGCGCACGAATGAGCCTGGGCCACTTGTGCTTGGTTCTGCATGCACACCTGCCATTCGTTCGTCACCCAGAGCACGATGACTTTTTGGAGGAGGGCTGGCTGCATGAGGCTGCCCTCGAGACGTACATTCCGCTGCTGTGGTCGCTCGAAGCACTGGAACGACGGGGTGTTCGCTACAGAGTGACGCTGTCCATGAGTCCCACCCTGCTGGCCATGCTCGGCGATCCGCTGCTTCGCGTTCGGTTGGCACGTCACATGGATCGGCTGTGCGATCTGGCGGAGCGCGAGGTGCGGCGTACCCGCCAGCAGCCGGAATTGCAGCAGAACGCGCTCTTCTATCGAGATCGCTTCACCAGAGCCCGGCGAGACTACCTCGAGCGCTGGCAGGCCGACCTCCCTTCGGCCTTTCGCCGACTGGCGGATGCTGGTCGAGTGGAGCTCATCACCTGTGCTGCGACGCATGGCTATCTGCCGTTGCTCAACGACAATCCGCTGGCTGTGCGTGCCCAGATTCTGGTTGCCGTGGCGGAGCATCGGAATTGGTTTGGCACGCCCCCGCGTGGGCTTTGGCTGCCGGAGTGCGGCTACTTTCCGGGATTGGATCGCGTCCTGGAAGAGGCCGGCATCCAGTACTCGTTCGTGGAGACTCATGCTATCGATCACGCTGCGGGCCAACCTCATTACGGCGTCTACGCGCCGTTGATGAGCCCGAGCGGCGTGGCATTCTTCGGGCGAGATCCCGAATCGACTCGCCAGGTTTGGAGCTCGGTCGACGGGTACCCGGGTGACCCGGAGTACCGGGAATACTACCGAGACCTGGGGTTCGATCTCGAATTGGAGGCGCTGGGAGAGTGTGCGCATCCGCTCGGAATCCGCCGCAACGTGGGCATCAAATACCATCGGGTGACTGGCCCCACTGAGGCCAAGGAGCCGTACGTGCGTGATCGAGCGTTGTCCCGCGCCGAGGAGCACGCTCGCAATTTCTGCTCGAATCGCAAGAAGCAGGTGGAAGGGCTTGGCCGGGCAATGGACCGCCCTCCCATCGTCGTCGCACCGTACGACGCCGAGTTGTTTGGTCACTGGTGGTTCGAAGGGCCAGAATGGCTCGGCCACGTGCTCGACGGTGCAGCGAGCGCAGGCGAGACGCTCGACTTGGCTACTCCCTCGGATTACCTCGCGGCGCATCCGTCCAACCAGTTGGCGACGCCCTCGGCGTCGAGCTGGGGCTACCAGGGTTACAGCGAGATGTGGCTGAACGGGCGCAACGACTGGATCTACCCGCACCTTCATCATGCCGCGGATCGGATGGTAGAAATGGCCCAGGCACACCCGCGTGCTCAGGGTCGGATCCGGCGCGCCCTGAATCAAGCCGCGCGTGAGCTTCTGCTCGCTCAGTCGAGCGACTGGGCGTTCATCATGAGCCAGGGCACCGTCGTGCCCTATGCCGTACGTCGCACCAGGGACCACCTCGGGCGATTCCAGCGCCTGGCGGAGATGGTTCAGAGACGCTTGGTCGACGAGGCAGCGCTCGCCGACATCGAAGCGCTCGATAACCTATTTCCGTGTATCGACTATCGAGTCTATCGCTCCGACTACCGACCGAGTACGGGCAACGCACCGCGTGTCGCACGATCGGGTGATCACACCTCGGACTCGCTCGCCGAGTAAATTACCGGCGCATCAGCTAGGAACGGAACTTGCTCTCGCTCTGGGCATGCGGAGCAAGAGAGTATTGGGTCTAGGGGGTTTGGTAGCGCTCGTCGCCGGTTGCGGAGGCCGTGTCGAACCCGGCTTCTACGAGGTCGACGAGTCTTCGGGCGCTGATTCGGCCATCAGTCAGGGAACCGACGGTCACAGTGCGTCCGGAACTGGCGTTGACAGTGACGGCGATCCTGGGGGAGGGAGTTCCGCGGGCACGAGCGCGTCTGGCAGCGCAGAGACCGGAGCAAGCTCCGTGGCGACGGGTGGCCCGAATGATGCGAACTCGGGGACGGGAACGGCAAGCGCGAGTGGGGGAAGCAGCGCCGCTGCAGGGTCCGGGGGTGACGTTGGCGCTCGGGGAACCGCTGATGTGGATCCCTTCGATTTGCCGCATTGCGAGGGTTCTTGCAGCGGCTGCGATTCAGAGCTCGGCGTCTGCTACATTCAGTGTATTGGCGATGGTACCTGTATTCAGGCCGATTTGACCTGTCCCGATGGCTGGCCTTGCGTCGTGGTCTGCGACGGCTGGGACGCCTGCACCCAGGCGGACGTCGCATGCCCGGACGGCTACAGCTGTTCGCTCGACTGCGCCGGAGACTCCAGCTGCACCCAGCTTCACCTGGGCTGCGAGGGGGAGCTTTGCGAGGTGTCATGCAAGGGTAACTGGAGTTGTACTCAGCTCAGGCGGCGCTAGAGCACCGAACAGGTTACCAACTGCACAGCCACCGCCAAAAAACGGCCCCATGCAGCGGCGAGTGCGCTTCACATGGCGGACTCACTCCTGCTCGCACATGGCGCGCGTGTAGTCTTCCAGCGTGCAGGGAGACACCAATTCGAAGGTGTGCGCGAGGACCCTGAGCGCGTCGATTCGATCCAGCCGGAAGTTCCTGAATCCGTCGCGTAGCTCGCACCACGCGGCCACGGTCCAGGACCGGCCCCAGAAGAAGAGCCCCAGGGGCCGGACGCGGCGCGAGGTTCTTTCTCCCTGCTCGCTTCGGTATTCCATGTGTATCACTCGCCGCTCGTTGATGGCCTGGCGCAGTTCGCCCAGGTAGCGGGATGCTTCGCGCTGGACGCCAAAGGCCAGACTGAAGAGCGCCGTATTGTCGAGGCGTTCGCGTTCTCGATCGGCGACGACCGCGTTGACTTTTTCCACGATCGCCCTCGCCGCCTGGCGCAGGCCCGTGTCGCCCCAGGCCTCCACCATACGGAGCCCGATGACGAGCGCTTCGATTTCTTCACTGTTGAACGTCAGAGGCGGCAGCCGGTAGCTGGGGCTCAATTGATAGCCGACGCCGGCTTCGCCGGTGATCGGAACGCCGGACGCGATCAAGTCGAGCACGTCGCGGTAAACGGTGCGGGTGGACACTTCGAGGGCTTCGCCTAGCTGAGCCGCCGTCATGAAACGACGGCGGCTCAGCATACCTACGATCTGGAATAGACGATCGGCGCGCCGCATGGCTCACGCCGCCTTAGGCCGACGCCGAGGCCGCGTCCATCTCTTTGTACACGTGGAAGAAATCCAACACGAGCCCATTGGGGTCGACGGCGAAGAAGCTTCGCCACCCCCAAGGCTTGTCTTCTGGAGGCGCGAGGATGGTTGCGCCCGTCGCTTGGAGCGCCGCGTGTTTCTCGTCTGCATCATTGGTGGGCACGCTCATGATCACGCCCTTTCCGTCGAAAGCCGGTCGAAGCTTGCCATCAGGGAATGCGTCCGGCTTCATGAAGCACAATTCGGGAGCGTCACCGGAGCCGTAGCGGACTTGCAAGTACGTCGGCAGGTCGAAGGTGACGCTGAAGCCGGCCTGTTGGTAAAAGCGCTTGGTTTCGTCCAGCTTGGAAGTCAGGATCAACGGGAAGAGCTTGTTCGGGTTCTTTGGTTTCATGGGGTCATTCCTTTCCTTCCGGGTCACGGGAAAGCCGAGGTGCCCGGGCAGGATGAGAAGCTACCCCGGGCCTGTTGCCAGCCTGGTGTCAGTAGTCCTCGAGCGTCCGGCTTTTGGTCATTCGCGCGGCACACTTGGCGTGGCTGAAAGGCTCCGGGTCACACTCATGCCACGGGGCAAAGGGAAGACATCGATTCGGGTCAGTCCGAAAACGGAGGAGGCGGTCCGTACAAGGTCTTGCGATGCCGGGTGTAGCCGATGGGCGTCAAGGAGGTCTCCCTCAGCAATGTGCCGCTCGCGTCAATCTCGTGGATGACTCCGGCAACCGAGTAGGTCACGAACGTATTGCCATTGGGTAGGCGCTGCACCTCGCCGAAAGCAAAGGAGGCCAGCCCCGACGTGTAGTCGAGGATCTGGGTGCCGTGTCCGGTGTTTACATCGTATTCGTATTCGATGGCCGCGGATTGGTTGCCGGTGGCGGCGGTGTTGTTGAAGATAATAATGCTGTTCTCCATCACCTCATGACCGTGTTGATAGTCCCAGGAGAAGTCGAAGTCGCTGAGGGGTCCACCAAACGTCATCAACAGCTGCGCCTGCTCTCCCGGTGGAGGAAAGCTGATCACACCGATGGTGCTGGTGTGGCGCATCGAGAACGAAATGGCGTTGAGGAAGGGTACATAGGCCACATAGTTGGTATGGGCGCCGGACTCTGCGATCTGTTCCGCGAAGTCGGTGTTCTCGTCGTACAGGACTCGACTCATACCAGTCTCGACATCCAGCTCGCTGATGTTGTCCGCGCCTTCATCGACGCCGCCTCTGCCCGCCCCGCCGTTTTGCTGCTCTTGGTAAACGATGTTGTTGTTCGGCAAAACAGCAAAATCGTGGTTGCGTGCGGGAAGACTGAAGGTCTCGCTGGTCAACCCATCCATGGACAGTCTGAGCAGCGCCCCGTCGGGGCTTACGTTGCTGAAGTTTCCGGCCCACATGTCCTTGCCGTCGTAGGACATGCGGGCGCGCGTGCAGGAAGCGACCGCCGTGTCGGTCAGGTCGTAGGCCCACACCATGTCCCCGTCCTTGTCGAAAATGAAGGCCCAACCGGCTCCGGGACTGGGGCCCGCCGGGTTGTTGCCGATTCCCCCGTTGCAGGTGACAGTGAAGCCGCCGTACACCGCGGCCGGGTTCACATCGTTGACGCTGATCGCGGGCAGCTGGTTGGATAGTACTCCAGTGTCGAGCGTCAGCACGTCACTCGAGTGCGTGGTGCCGCCGCTCTCCGCGAAGACCTGAACATAGTAAGTCGTGGACTCCTTCATGCCCAAGAGCAGGGTGCGATGGTTCGGCTCCGAGAGATCCACTGGCGCGCTGAACTCGTAGTTGCCCGATTCTCGGCCGAAATCCACGTGGGCGCTGTCAATCGTGGCCGGGGTGGACCACTCGGCGATGCCGACCGTGGGAATGGCCTCGCTCAGCGAAAGGGTGACATCGAAACCGCCAGACATGACGGAACCGGTGGTGCTCGCGCCCATGGTCGAGCTCGAGGAGGAACTGGTCGTAGAGGTCGACGCGTTCGAGGTCGATCCCGTCGAGGCCCCCGTGACGCTAGATCCGGTCGCGCCGACGCCGGTCGTAGCCGTGTCGCTCCCACTGCCGGAGTCGGACCCCTCGGACCCGCACGCTGGGGTGAACGAGAGCCCTGCCAGCAGCCAGATTGGCAGTCCCCTCAGAGCCTGGCCGCGTGCTCGCGTGCTTCCCGGATGCGGGGTTGCCGCGCCCGTTTTCGAGAATGACTCCATGCGTACTTCTCCTTTTCTCAAGTAATACAGCTTTTCGATCGAGCACCATCGGGGACCATGACGCTATGCTCTCACGAATGAAGATCAAGCGCGCGGACCACGAAGGGGCGATTCAGCTGGATACTCAGACGATCGCCGAGTCGATGCAGATGCTTGCTACCTGGGGGCGGTGTGCCGACGTTCGACTTCCCGGGGTTCGATGAAGACCCAGGCGGACCCTACCTCTCACTGCTTGTCGTCGCAGCAGCCCAGTGCACGGGGGCGGCTTCAGTAGTGCCAGGGAAACTTTCCGTAGGCCGGAGCGCGCTTCTCGAGGAATGCGTCGCGTCCTTCCTGGGCTTCCTCCGTGCCATAAGCCAAGCGCGTGGCTTCGCCTGCGAACAGCTGTTGGCCGACAAGGCCTTCATCCGGGAGATTGAAACCGTATTTGAGCATACGAATCGCCGTGGGGCTCTTGCTCATGATGCGGCGACACCATTCGAGCGCCGTGCGTTCGAGCTCCTGGTGTGCCACCACGGCATTGACCATGCCCATTTCGTATGCTTGCTGCGCGCTGTAGTTGTCGCCCAAAAAGAAGACTTCTCGAGCTCTTTTCTGGCCCACCTGGCGCGCCAGCAGCGCGGAACCATAGCCACTGTCGAAGCTAGCTACGTCGGGATCCGTCTGTTTGAAGACGGCGTGCTCGCGGCTGGCGATCGTGAGGTCGCACACGACGTGCAGGCTGTGGCCACCGCCGACGGCCCAGCCGGGCACTGCTGCGATCACCACTTTGGGCATGAAACGGATCAACCTCTGCACCTCGAGAATATGTAGGCGACCGAGCCGCGCGCGATCGACGCTGCCGGAACCTTGCGCGCCTCCAGAGGGCCCGGTAGCCTCGTACTTGTAGCCATCCTTGCCGCGGATCCTCTGGTCGCCCCCCGAGCAAAACGCCCAACCACCATCTTTTGGCGATGGCCCGTTCCCCGTCAGGATGACCGCGCCGACATCGCTCGTGGTGCGAGCGTGTTCCAGTGCCGCGTACAACTCATCCACCGTTTTGGGACGAAACGCATTGCGCACCGCCGGACGGTGGAACGCGACCCTGACCGCCCCGATGTCTTTGGCGCGATGGTAAGTGATGTCCTCGAAGGACCACCCAGGGACCTCCTGCCAGAGCCCGGCATCGAATATTTCTGAAACGGTGTGTGTCGTTGTCATCGCCATCCATATTACCGAAGTTGCTCAGACTGAATCTCGTAGAAAGAGTCATCCCAGCGCACTCGTCGCGCCCGGAATGCCATTCACGCGGCTTTTGCCTTGTCCCTGGCAGTCCAGTCGAACGCCAAAGGAAGGAACCGGCGGCTGAGCCTCCTTCGTTGGGGCGAGCGGACACTAAAAAAGCGCGAGTGCGCCGCGCGTGCCGAAACATGCGCTCTGTCGGTGCGATTCGTTGCGTCATGGGTCGGTCACATCAGACCAGGCGCCGTTGCGAGGCGATCGGAGTCGGCTACATTGATATTGCTAGCTGAGCGAGCGCGATTCGCGACCGTGAAGAACGAGCAATTACATTGATTCGAGTTTTCGGGTACCGCGCAAATTGCGGTCCGGAAACCCTGTTCGAGAAATCACGCTCGGTTACTTAGATTCACTTTTCGTGTGGGTCCGATCCGGGGCTCTCGAATCCGCTCGTTCCACCCGCGCCAACGGGCATGAACCAGCCACGGTTGCTGGAGTTCTCCTCTCGTTTGCGTCCCTCCCTGACCCGCCCGCGTGATGCGGCCTTTTCACGCCGGTCGCCTTCATGATTACAGACCCCCCTTCCTGCTCGCTGCCGAACGCTGCTCTCTGGCCCCGTCCCCACGGTCGTGTGGACGATCCACAATCCGAAGAGACGGACACTTTGGGCACTCGAACGCGACCTCGACGCACAGACTGGAAAAATCTGACATTTTTGACTGCGGTCCATGTCGCGGCGATCTCGGGTCTGGTTGTGTTGGTTTTGCTGCAGCGCGTGACGCTGAGCGCCTGCGTTATCGGTTTTGTGGGGACAGTGCTCACGGTTTTCGGAATTTCAGCCGGCTACCACCGACTTTTTTCTCACAGAGCCTTCGAGACCGGTCCCGTTCTTCGCTGGGTGTTGCTCGTCCTGGGTGCTGCTTCGTTCCAGACCTCCGCCATGACCTGGGCGTCGGCACATCGTCGCCATCACCGGCACGTGGATCGAATCGCAGACCCCTATAACGCCACCCGTGGGTTTTGGTACTCACACGTTGGCTGGGTCGTGGAGCGTCTCGAGGAACCCAAGGAACGAGTGCTCGTGCCAGACCTCGTCCGCGACCCGCTGATTCGCTGGCAGCACAGGTACGCCATACCGATTGGCGCCTGTGCGGGGTTTGCCCTGCCTGCTCTGATCGGTGCGTTGTTTGGTGACGCCTGGGGTGGCTTGGTCTTTGGTGGACTGCTCCGCCTGGTGGTGACTTACCACCTGACATTTGCCATCAATTCGTTCGTTCACAAGTTCGGTCGACAACCATACTCCGAACGCAACACGTCCCGGGACAGTCTGATCGCTGCCCTGCTCACTATGGGAGAGGGCTATCACAACTACCACCATACCTTCCCCCTCGACTATCGCAACGGAGCTCACTGGCATTCGTACGATCCAACCAAGTGGGCGGTGCGAGGTTGGGAGTGGCTAGGGCTTGCCTGGAACCTCAGGCGCACTCCAGACCATGCGATCGCGCGAGCGCGGCTGAAGACCGATCGGGCGCGCATGAGCCGACTGACCCTACCCGACGCTCTCGAGGCGCGAATCAGCGCGGTGTCAAGGGCGTTGAACGAATCTCTGGCGCATTGGACGGTACTGAGACGTCAGCACGACGTCATCCACACCGGCGGAGGCAGGCCCGGGCGATTCTCGATGCGCCGAAGTGATGCGGAACTTCGCCTGACGCGTCGGCAGTTCCGGCGAGACTACCGCCGCTGGCGCAGGCTCCTGCGTCAGTTGTAGGGCATCCGGAGGCGGCCAGGCGCAAGGCTGCGTGGCGGGCGGAACGCCTTCGGGCCATTCGTTCGCGAATGCCGTCCCACGGGCCTTTCAGCGCAGTCGCTGCAGAGCAATGCATATTTCGTGCAGGAAAGTGGCTATTTGCACAAATCTGCCCTGCACGAGCAGCGGCTTTGTCGCGAATAGCGTCATGTTGGGACGAAGCTTCTGGACAAGAGGCCGCGTAAAGGCGAGCCTGCAGACTGCGATTGTAAAGAAATCGCGTTGGGTGCGCAGCACCCGGAGGTACAAGACAAGTGTCAGAAGGTACGATCAAACGCCTGACGGATCGGGGTTTCGGATTCATCGAAACCAGCTCCGGTAAGGACATCTTTTTCCATTCATCCGCACTCGAAGGTGTGAACTTCGAGCAGCTCAAAAACGGGCAGCGAGTCTCCTTTTCTGAAGGGGAGGGGCCGAAAGGGCCTCGCGCAGAGAACATCAGAGTCCTCTGAACTGACTGTTGCCCGTAGGGTGGGGCAGAGCCGGGGGGCGCGTGGCAGCTCTGCCCAACCCAAACGTCAGGCGCGAGCCCGGGGCGCGTCGCGCGATACTCGAGGTGTGTTCAACGGGTGTCTACCGTTGGCGCGCCCGGTGGGGCGATGCCTGGCCGGCCCGTATGGTTTGCGACCTGGGTAGGTGAGAAGCCCCAGGATGCTCGGTCATCGGCTTGGAGCGTCCTGGTCGGTCGACGATGAGTTGCTGAGTTCGCTGAAGCCGTTCGCGCGCCGGATTTCTCGGCCCGCTCGGGCCGGTGGGCGGCCGTGCTCAGGTCTCGTGCGGCCAGAGAAGTTGTTTCACGAGCTTCCGCTCCCGGCAGCGTTGATTTTGGGCCTACACATTCGCGCTTTGCCGTTGCACGCGCGTGATGGCGACGGGTGGTACGACTCTTGATGCCCGGCGCGCGCGGTCCAGCCGCTCCACTCCTGAGGCGGCACCGCCGGCTAGGAAGACGACCGCCTTTCCGCCACTCGCGCGGCAGACGTCGCTTTGGCACATTGGCTCTGACGGTCGGTCACGCACTTGGCCCCGCCGTTTCGCGGAGCAGAATGGAGGGCTGACGACTCATGGGTCGTTTGGCCTCGGTCCCGGCCCTGTGAGGGCCCGAGGCTGCGCTCAAAGCGGTTGGTCAGGCCACCCTTCCCTATATTGATCTGGTTTTCTAGCTAGTGCGTGCGCGTCATCTGACCAATCGCTCACTTGCGAAAGTTTGACCTCGCGCGGGCCCTGCCGACGCTTCAAGACGCCTGCTGGTTGTGCAGTTGCAAGCGCATGCGAAAGTGCGTCGATGGGGATCCGACAGCATCGAAACAACGTCGCCTCACCGATGCCCGACGCGTGGCTCGAGCTCCGCCGGGGCTAAGTGACTGTCGTCGTGGGAGTGCCCGGGCACCGGGGGATCATGGTTCCTCGCCCGGCGCCAAATCGGTTCTGACCTTTCGCGGTAGGAAATGCCCGCGAAGTGAACCGGTGTATTTCGGAGATCGCTCGTTATCCTCACGAGCCCGCGGCATGCCATCCATTCAGCTCAATGTGGCTTTTTCTTCTCTGAATCGAACTCTGCTCGAGATGCGAGCGCATGTCCACGTGGCGTGCGAGATTCGCTATTTGGATCTTCTGGCTCCGTCACGCCATGACGATGAACAACGCGAGCAAACCCGGGCGCGAGGACGCCGATGAGACACCGAGCACCCCTCGCGAGGTGAGTCACGTCACGGCTGCGCCGGTACCATTCGAGAAGCTCGTGTCCGAACACCTGGCGTTCGTCTGGCGCTCCCTCAGGCGCTTTGGCATCCGCATGGCAGACGTCGACGATGCGACCCAGCGCGTCTTCCTGATCGCCAACGAGAAGCTCGCGAAGATTCGCCCCGGGAGTGAGCGGGCATTTCTGGTGGCGGTCGCGATGCGCGTGGCATCGCACACGCGCCGCGCGAATCAGCGTCGCGAGGCTGCGCACCAACGCTGGTTCGAATCGCAACCACCCGCTCCACCCCACGAAGGGCCCGCGCGGCAGGCAGAGGCGCGTGACCTTCTCGACCGCGTGCTCGATGGAATGCCCGACAACTTACGGTCCGTATTTGTGCTCTTCGAGCTCGAGGAACTCACCGTCGACGAAGTTGCGGCTTTGCTGAGTTTGCCTCGTGGTACCGTTGCAACTCGACTCAGGCGCGCGCGCATGGTCTTCCAGGAGCAAGTGAGGGCACTCGACAGGCGTACCAAGGGAAGCGAATCGTGAAGGATCCTAGACGACTCATTGAGGAGGGCGACGCTCTCGAGGTGGAGTTGCTCCGTGCGGGACGTGGCGACGCCATGCCCGAGCAAAGCGGGCGGGCGATCCTCGGGGGGCTCGGGCTCGCTTCGTCCGTGGCCGCCTCCACGGCGGCCGCGAACACCGCTGGGGCTGGCACGACGGCAGGCGGTGCAGCGGGCACCAGCGGCGCGGGCGCAGCAACGGGTACCGCCGCAGTGACCGGAAAGCTTTTCGTGCTCAAAACTGCGCTAGTCGTCGCCGCAGTCGGCGCGGCTTGTGCGCTCGCCTTCTGGGGAGGTGGCCATTGGTTCGAGGGCCAGGCGCCAACACCGCCTCCCTCCGCGTCCGAGGTCGCGAAGCGCACGCCCGTCGGTCCTCGTCCTCGGGCGGAGTCGAAGCCGCCGGCAGTCGTGCCCGAAGCGGCGAAAGAAGAGGTGCGACGAGAAGCTGAGCGTCCCGGTCGCCCGATGCCGGTGAAGAAGGTCGACCCGCTGGCGCTGGAACTCAAAATTCTGGACCGCGCCAGGAGTGCGCTGGCTCGAGGCGACCACGCACTCGCGTCCCGCTTGCTCGACCGCTACGCTGCGCGTTTCCCCAAGCCCCGCCTCCAGGCCGAGGCCACAGTGCTGCGCATCGAAACCTTGGTAGCGCAGGGTGATCGCGCAGCAGCGGCGCGGTTCGGGAGAGCGTTTCTCGCGAGAGCTCCCAACGGCCCATACGCACGCCGTGTTCGTTCTCTGATTGGTGACGGCGCGCCTGGCGGGGCCGCTTCTTCGGGGCAGCGCTGACTTCTGGTACACGGTACCTCGGACGCACCGGTTTCGGGCATCCTTTGCGTTGCCCGAGCTTTCGCTTCACGGATTCGAGGAGACAGAGGACCGAGTGCATTTGCCGCCGGCCTCGGAGATCGGCCTGCATGTGGGCTCTCGCTCAGAAGTTCGAGCCTACGCGCAGCGCGCCCGTCGCGGCCAGCGCCGGCACTTCGTAGATGGAGGTGTCCGGGTTTCGAAACACGAATTGGTACCGGGTGAGTGGTGATGCGGCGCCGCCTTCGAGGGTCGCGAACCAATCCTCTCCCAGCGCCAGCTCCAGGCGCAGTAGAACCTCTGCGGTGGCCCAAAACCGGATCTGCCGCTCTGAATCGGGGATTCGTGAACCGGCGCCCGTGACTGCGCCTGCCTCGAACACGACGCATGGCGCCGCGAGCAACGAAACAGCCAGATTGATGCCTGGCGCGCACAAAGTCGGCCGAGCGACGTAGAACTGGAATGCGGCTCTGGCGTTTCGGACGACTCCTGAGCTGGTGCGTCGATACGCGAGCTCTAGCCCGAGCTCACCGAGTGGATGCGCCCCGCGGCGCGCCAGGCTCAGGAGCGCAGAGGCACCCAAGGGTGGGCGTGGTGTGACGGCGAAGGCCACCGACGCGCCGAACGCCCAGCGGGCTGACCAGATCGCCGGCACGGTCGGCGGCGTCTCGGTAGGCGAAGAGTTGGGCGAGGAGTTGGGCGAGGCGACGGGTGAGCGACCCCTGGCTGCATCGGCTTCGGGCGAATCGTCCGGTTCTCGACCCGTGTCTGGCTCGGATCGATCCGTCGAATCGCGCGGCTCATCGAGGCTTTGACGCGGGGCGAGCTCGGCGCGCGGATCAATGGCCAGCGCCGTGGCGAGCGCGAGTACTCTCGCGACGTCCGTGCACTCGGAGCCGCTCACTCGGCGGGCCATCGTGGCGCCATCCGGTTCCCGAACCACGAGACTTCCGGCGATGCGACCGCGCTTTCGCCGTAGCTGGACGATGAATGTCCTCGCCGATTCCCCATCGGCTGCCGGCCGAGCCCGAGCGGTGCGCGTGAAGACCTGCGCTTCGAACTCCTTCTCCGAGGGACAGCCCGCGCCACGTTGGGTGCGATACTCGATGCGAATCGGCTCCGTCACGTCGGCGCCACGCGAAGTCGAGGCATATGCGGTCGCTGTCGCGAGCGCGACGAGGCACAGCGACTGGCTGGAGCGGCGTTTCGGGATCATTTGGGGGATATTTTTTGCGGAACCAAGCGAGCTTTATACAAACGGGGCCGAGTCCGCGAGCCTCATGTTTTGCAGCGCGGGAACGACCCCAAAAGAGCGCTGTGGCGCTATCGGCAAGAGTCAGCCGCGTTGGCGAAGCGCGTGCACGGCGCGGCTGTCGTCCAACGTCTCCGGTCGCCGGGCTTGCGCAATCGGGGCTTTCCTGCGTCCGGCTCTCGCCGGTGGTGCGGCGGCTCAATCTGAGCTGGAAGAGGTCATGCACGAGGCGCTGATGCCGACTGGGCGGCGTCAGCGCGGATGCGAACCACCGAAAAGGCGCAGGCTTGCGCAATCGGAGCGTGGGCGGAGGGCTCCACGAGGCGATCGCAGATCCGGCTCGACGTTGCGTGCGACGTCGAACCCACTCACTAGGTGAGCGACTCGTGCTCGAGCTTTTCCGGACCAGGTGAGGACCCTTGGTTCAACCTCGACTACTTTAGCTTCGTGTGAGCTTCCTCTGGAGAGTTGAGTTGCCGAGCGCGCGGCGCGTCTATTTCGCGCTCTTCAGATCTGCTTCCGCTAGTACGAAGAGAACAGGTCCCACAGCATGTCCGGGGCGAAGTGTGGCCAGCCGTGATTCGTGCCGCTGTACTCGGGGTCGGTATGCTGGCACCAAAACACGGGGTACCCCTCGTCGCAGCCCTGGTATTGGACGCAGTTGGACAAGGTATCCGTGTAGCCGTCGACAGGTTCGGTCATGTCGCCGCAGTGGTTCAATTCGACGTAGAAGTCACGGGTCTTGGGACCGTTCTCGGGGCCCACGACGTTGTCGTTCTTGCCGTGAATCACTACCGCGGTCACCTCTCCCTTGCACATCCGTTGGGAGACATTGAGCGGATAGCCGCCCACGTCCTTGGTCGAGCACGGTGCCACGGCCCGGAGCTTGTCGCCGAACTCGCAACCCAGAATGCTGGAGAAATCTCCCCCGGAGCTCTCCCCCGCGGCAAACATGCGGGCTTGATCGACACAGAAGTTGTTGGTGATCTCGTTGTACAGCGGATCGAAGAACGAGACGTCGCTTGCGCCCCAGCCGCTGGCCATGCTGAGCGGACCCGGGTACACTCGAATCGCTGCATCCTTCGCGCCATTGCTCTCGAAGCCTGCATTTTGCTCGGCCCAGTTGAGCGGATTGTTCGTCGGGTTGAACATGAAGAGTACCGGATACGGCGTGCTCGCGTCGTAGTTCGCCGGAAGCTTCACATAGTATTGATGATTCGACACATTGAGGGGACTGTTGGAACTGCCTACCTGTGGATTGGCTTTACCGCAGCCTGCGCTGGGGTCGGGCGGGGGCTTGCCGGTCGACGACGTGCCACCGGTCCCGCCCGCCCCGGACTCCATGCCTGCACTGCCTCCGTTGGCGGTGGTCGCCATGCCGCCGGCTCCCCCCGTCGAGGACCCGCCCATGCCACCGTTCCCCGTAGTTCCACCGTTGGCTCCGGAGGTGCCTGCCGTGGTGGACCCCAGCATCGTGGAGCCACCGGTACTGGTGGAGGCGCCAGTGGTGCTCGGACCAACCGCGCTACTCGCGCCGCCCACGCTCGTGCTGACGGACGAGGTCTCTCCCCCAGTGGTTGCACCGAAGCTGGTTGTCTCTCCAGTGGTCGATGCGCTCGTGGTGGAAGCGTCGGGGGTTGGGTCGGCGTTGTCGCTGCAGGCGCTCGAGAAAGCAAGGCTCAAGAGTGCGCCGACACACCAGCTCGTTGAAACGAAAGATGGGTCGAGTTGTTTATTCTTCATGTGCATGGTCCGTGGATGTGTCGCGACCGCTGGGAAGGCAACGGGCGAACGGCTGGAACTGACGTTACCACGAGCGGTTGGCCATCGAGGCGAACGTCGAACACTAAATACTTGCAGGTACACCGTCCTGGTGCGGCGGCGATGGGTGCTCTTGGCTCGGCGACAGGGCCTCACCGTGGATCGAAGCGCCACACACTTTGCCTCAAGCGAACGATTTCGTGATCACGGCACTGATTTGCGGGAATTGACCTCGATGCGTTGGTTGCGTTGACTCGGTGAGTCTCTGAACGGGTCGATGAAGATGAGTCACTGGCTCCTCGGGTGTCCTGGGGACCAGTGACGCCTCCAGACTGGGTCGGCCACCGACGACTCCCTCACAAGGTTCGCCGGGTGAAGCGCCGCCGCTTGCGTTCGGTGTCGACGGAGTCGAGGCCGCCGGTGCTCGGTATGAGTTTGGAAGGCAGCGCTAGTAACGAGTTCGGCCGTTGCCATGGCGACGCCGTGCGTGGTGGCGCTCTGCCATCGGCGATGACCCGTGACCAGCCCTGCCAAAGGGGGCGCATTCGTGATGCTGATGGGTGGTACGCAGGGTACGTTCAGACTTTGCGACAGCGACGGAGCTTTGACTCGGGCGAGCACCCCGGCGCGTTTCGGGATGCGATCATGAGGCGAGCCTGCGTGCTCTCATTGTAACCCGTGCTTACCAACCGTGCGGATTGATAGAAGTCGCATTGGGTTGTCAAGCCCTTGGATTCTCTGACTGCAAACAGGTCACCGAGAACGTTGACGCTCTTCGCGAGTCGGCACGAGTCGATTGTTCGAGGTCGTCTTACTCGAGCCAGCAACACGTGACTGGCGTCGCCGACGAACAAGTGGCACACCAGGGGCCGAGCCGGTCGGCCCCTCAGAGCGCGGTCGGATTGTTATCGGTAGCGTCGTGGAAAGAATTGCCTGGTCCCAGATACGCTCCCTCTGCGAGCCCGAGATTGGTCTAGAGCTGAGGATCTGTCTGGAAGTGCTCTGGGTGTTGCCGGTCCCGCCAACGGCCCCGTCGCTGGCGCCGGTGCCGTCGAACGTGTTGATTGGACCCGACGGTACAGTCCAGCTCGACAGCGCGCCGTGTGCGGACGGGGACCGGGAAGCGCGCTACCTGGCGCCGGAACTCTTGCGGGGCGAAACAGCAACCCTGGCGTCGGCGATCTATTCCCTGGGTGCCGTCCTGTTCGAAGCCGTCAGCGGTGACTCCTTCGAATCGAGCGAGCTGGCAGAACGCGAACTACGTCGGCGGCGTGCCGCTGCCTACAAGACTGGAACGGTTCGGGATTTCGCTCAGGTTCGCTTGCTCGAAGTTGCCGTCAGAGCGACCCGGGTTTCACCAGAAAGGCGATGGGCTACGCCCGAGATCTTCTCTCGCGAGTTGGGCCGCGTAGCGAGCAGCCGCATTGCGACCCGTGAAGAATTGGCTGGGCGTGTGCTGCAGCTTGCTACCAGCGCACCTCTCGCTGCGCAGAGCCGTCCCACGGCTTTCGTTGGGTCGATGGGCTGCGCGCAGCCGAGTACGCCCGTACCCGGAGCGTCTGGCGCAGCGCGCGTCAGGACCCTGCGCGGCATCCCTATCGATTTGAGTAGCTACCCTTCGACGCCGCCAGCGTCTTCCGACAATCCCCCGAATGCCGAAGTCATGGAGAGGTCTCGAGAACGCGGCACACAGCGGCGGGAGCCAGAGGTGTCCACACGGCTGCGCGGGGAAGCAGGCGAACCAGTCAGCCTCACCGAGCGGCCCGTGGCGACCAGTTTGCGGCCGCTCGTCCCTTTCCCCCGCGGCTGGGGATCGAATCGAACCGGGCTCGCCGCCGTGGCTACTGCGCTTGCGGTCTCGTTGTCACTCCTGTTCATGGTGTTGGGGGGCTGGGAGCCCCTGGCCCCATTGGACGAATCGGCAACTCTGCAACCACCCAGCGAGCGCCAGGTCGATCCGAAGGGCGTGGCGGCCGTGAATTCCGAGGACATTGCCGTCCGCGTGGGCGAACGGTCGAATGGCTCCGGCGGTCCGCCTCTGGAGGAACAAGCAGACGCAGCCTTGGCTCAGCCCGTCAAAGGCGGCACCGAGCTTCCAAAGTGCCGCGAGAGCACGGAGGGGGCTTCGGCGAAGCCGAGTCCCCATGCTTCCCAGGGTTCGGCGGCACCGGCCGACCGTTGGGCTGGTGCTCCAGCTGCGCGCCAGCGGCGGCACCGGAAGGTGGAGCCCGCCGTGCGTGACTACGGGATCTGACGCGCTCGGCCGTCCCGCAGGTGGTGCGAGGGCGTTGCGCTCGACACGGATTCATGGGGTCCTACCCACTCGGTACGTACCGTTGGCGTCCGCCGCCCGCTCGGCGCATCGAGCGCAAGGCTCGGCATCCGAAACCCGGCGGAGCGGAGGGTGGATCGCGTGAAAAGCTTCTATACCCAAGCGTGAACCAAGGACGCGGAACCGTCGTGCTCGAGCGCTGGTGCAAGCAGGCCGCGCAGCGCAGCGACGCGATGGACCACTGGTAGGCGTGCGGAAAGGCCACACGCACGCTTCAAATGGGGGACCTGCCCTTTCGCCGGTGACTAACACACAGTGAAAGGGCAGGATCTACCAATGCATCCACCAATACGGCAAGTCCTCCGCGCTTCGATCTGTGTGCTGCTCGCGTCCGCCTTCGGCTGTGGCGGTGACGACTCGGGTGGGGGGGAGAGCAGCGTCACGAGCAGTACAGGTAGCGGTGGCTCGAGCAGCGGCGGTAGCGGTGGCTCGAGCAGCGGCGGTAGCGGTGGGAACGCTGGCTCGACCAGTGGAGAGGCCGGAGCTGGCGGCACGCGCCTCACGAGCCTCTGTGACACGCCCGACGAGCGCATCGATCCGAGCGCCGCCATGAGCATGTCGAACGCAGACTTCGTCGCACTGGGTGCTGGTCGGACGGGCTCGAGGGGTGTGGGAACGGCGCAAGACAACGACGCGGTCCGCTACGTGTCAGCCGAGGGAGGCGATGACGCCGGGGAGGGCACGCTGGACGACCCTTGGCGGACTCTGCAGCACGCTGCGGACACCGCTGGCCCGGGAACGACGGTGCTCGTCGACGACAGCGGCACGTACAGTGGAGGAATCGAGATCAGTCGCGGAGGCAAGCCCGGCAGGTACCTAATCTTCCAGGCGGCTGACCCTGAGGCCATGCCGCGTATTGCCGGCGGTGGTGACTACGACGCCGTGGTACGCATTTCGGCGAGCTACGTGGTGTTCGAGGGTTTCGAAATTGCCGACCACCAACGCGATTCGTTGGCCGACGATACGATCGGCATTGCAGTCGAAACCGACGGTCAGGATGTCTCACACGTGGAGATCAGGAACAACCGGGTTCACGACATTGGCCCCGGGGTCATCGAGCAAGATAGTTGCTACTACAATGGTCATGGAATCATTGCGCAGTCAGAAGGTAGCCTGATTTCGCAGCTGATCATCGACGGCAACGAGCTGTTCGATCTCTACGTCGGCAATAGCGAGGTTTTGGTGGTCAACGGCAACATTGCGGATTTCTGCGTCACCAGTAACTTCGTGCACGACGTGAACAATATCGCGATCGACATCATCGGTTACGAGCAGAACGCCAAGGAAACGACCGAGCACGGCACCATTTCGGATAATGTCGTGCTCGACGCCTCGAACTATTGGCCGTACTGCTCGCGCGGGAATTGCACCTATCCCGAGGCGGACGAATCGTCAGACGGGATCTACGTGGACGGCGGCGCCGACCTCGATATCTCCTACAACGTGGTCGGCCGCACCGATCACGGTATCGAGCTGCAATCCGAAAACGGCGAGCTGATCCGCAACGTCGAAGTGCACGACAACGTAGTATTCAATAGCAACTACCGAAACTTCACCCTCGGTGATTCGGAAGACTCTCGTGAGTTCGACAACGTCTTCTTCGATGACCCGGCACTGGCGGACGATCGCCTAGAGGGGTGTAAATAGGCTCACCGGCGGCAGCAATCGGGGCAATTCGCTGGCTACCCGGGTGCAACTCAGCGCGGTCGAGCGGGCGCTTCCGAGCGGTTACTCATATTGGCGCTGGAGACCCAATCAAACTAGGAGGGTAAGCGCTAGCGCCGTGCGACCTACAGCTGGCTACATTGGGGGCCGGGTTGTGCCGCCCGGGGAAAGAAATGTTTCGAAAGGACTGGCACCCGGCGTCGAGTTTGTGAGATGCTGATTAGAGGTGGGAATGGGAGAGATGAAGAGGCGCTTCGTCGAGGGTCGGTCATTGCGCATTGCGCTGCTGGTGGGCGTGCCCGGATTCTTGTCTGGCTGTCCCAACCCCAACGTGTACGGGACGCCGCGTACGACCCCCGTCGGCAAGGTTTCCCACACGGTCGCTGCCGAAGCCTTCGGCATTGCTTTCGACAGCGAAACCATCGACCCGAACACTGGGGAGGTGACCAAGGAGCGGGTGACGGCCACGGTCCCCATGCCGCCGACGTACCAGATTCGCGTTGGGGTTGCTGACAGAGTCGACGTGGCCGGACGCATCAGCAACATGAGCTCGATTGGTGGCGACGTGAAGTGGAACTTCTACCGAACACCCGCTTTCGACGCCGCGATTGCCCCCGGCTTTCAGTGGTTCAGCGTGTCGACCAGCGCGGGGGACAGCTCGGCCAGCACGAACGTCGTGTACGTCAATGGCCCATTGCTGCTGGGCCTGAACGTGAGTGAAGAGGTCTCCTTCGTGCTCACGCCCGGTGTTACCTACTCCATCTCGGATACCGTTGTGGACGCGGACGATGCCTCGTCGGGGGCGACCGCCCACGGTATATGGGGTCGGGCTGGCTTCGGCATCAACTTCCGGCTCACCGAAGGCTTCGCGATGCAGCCAGAAGTCACGCTGATGAAGAACCTTTCCGACGACGAAGTCGGTTCGCTGCTCTACGTCATGGGGCTCGGGTTCAACTTTGGCCGCCTGCCGAGCTTTGCTGACGATGCCGACGACGCCGCTCGCGCGGAGTGAGGGTAGGTGGCTCGCTCGCCAGGGGCCCGCGCTCGGAGCGACAAACAGGATCTGTGTCGCGACCAATCAACGTTAGTAAAGGACCGATCGGAGCAGCGTGCTCCGGTGACGCTGGCAACCTGCCTAGCCTAC
This sequence comes from uncultured delta proteobacterium, assembly GCA_963809955.1. GTDB lineage: Bacteria > Myxococcota_A > Polyangia > Polyangiales > Polyangiaceae > JAICQQ01. The sequence goes on along the minus strand of CAWELQ010000016.1, from coordinate 66,443 downwards.
AGACCACCCTCGATCGGTGGAGCCCGCTGCGTGCCGGCGCGGCCCCAGCTTGAAGGGGCTGGACCGAGGGACGGAGCGGTCAGCTGAGGGCTAGAGGCGAGCGGGGGCCAGCCGCGCCGGCGCGCAGCGGGCTCCCGTCAAACCCCTCAGGCCCGGTTATGCTGATGTAGCCCCAGCGAATGGCAGCCAGGACACCCACCCGCACCTCGTTGGCGCTACCGGCCGCGGACTGGTAACGACTGCGACGCGTACCGGGATCGCTGAGCGCTCCTTCGCCAGTGTTGAGCACGCTGCTGTTGGCTGCATCGGTGATCTGCCGAGCCAAGCTACGGTCGTGCTTTTTGATGCGGACGACGATGGGCCTGAGTAGCTCGATGGCTTGGAGGGCGAGGTTGCGGACTTCGAGTTTCATCACGGGCTTCTCCTTTTCTGAGCCCCTGCGGGCGGGGCTCACAGCCCCGTCCCGCACGCAGGGGCGAACGGAATCGCATGTCGAGGAACCCGCAGCCGGAGTCTCGAGCGGCAACGGGCCATTCTGAGCCTGCAGGCGCCAGTGCCAGCTTTGCTGGCACGCGCCTGCCTCCCCAGTCACGCGTCGCGGCCACGAATGCGAATGCGAATGCGAATTTATGCACTCCGGAGCTCCCTCGGGAAGAGCCACACAAAGTCCCGCGAACTTCCCTCTCTCGAGCAACCCGCTCGACCCGACTACCAATCAGGGGTGGCCTACAGACCCGATCCAATAGGGAGGGATGGCCTGAGCAACCGGTCTTCGAGCACAGCCTCGGGCCCTCATGGGGCTGGGACCGAGGCGAAGCGACCCATGAGCGGTCAGCCCTCTAGTTCGCGCCGCTCATTAGGGCTGAAAACTCCACATATGGGCAGGTACTGCAGGAGCCGCCGCCCCAAAGACGAGTCGGGCCGACGCTAGGGATGCACAAGTGCTACAGGGAACCATGGCGCCCATACCGATCACCCGATCCACAGTTCGACTCCGCCCCGACGCGCGGCGCGTCATCGCGAAGCCGTTCGTGCCTGGAGCGGAGCCGTCACCGGACGGGAGTTCACGGGTGGAGCGAATCCTCTCCAGGATCCTGGCACTATCGGAGGAGGTCGTGGCCGCGACTCTGAGCGCAACCTACGAGGCTTTTCGGCCGCGGCACTTGAGTTTCACCTCGGTGCTGGAGCAGAGTTTTGCGAACGTGGCCCACCATATTGGGAGGCCTGACGAGCTCAGCGTCGAGCGCCGTCGCCTGATCGGAGCGTACTTCACGCACGAGTACTCGGTCGAGGCTGCGGCCCTCAGCAACCCATCAATGGTCGCTGCCCCCCGTCAGGACGGCGTCGAGCCCGATGCCCTGAGCTTCATCATGAGCCTGAGGGCCATTGGGGAAGGGCACGTCTCTTCGATTCAGTTCCGTTCCGGTGTGGTCGACGAGAAGGGCGGCATAGTGCTCGATGACACGACGCCGTTCGTCACCACAGCGCAGCATCGGCCTGTGGTCTATGACAAGCCGATGTTCAGCGGAAAGCTCGAGGAAATCCATTCTCTTTCCAAAACCGCCGCGCTGCTGCTCGATGATCTGCCCGATCGATTCACGATGGCGGAACTCGAAGCGGTGATTCACCAGGCCGAGCTCTCTGCGGACCGGAGTGGTCAAGACATTCGGAGGGTCACGCGGACCATGCACTGGCTGGCCTCCTCCAACTACGAAAGCGTATTCGACGTCGAGACGCGCATTTCGGAGAGAGTGCTTTTTCCCGCGGGCCCCACCGAAAGCCAAGGTATGGAAGATGCGCGCTTCGTACGGTTCACCCACGACGACGGCGAAGTTACCTACTTTGCAACCTATACGGCCTTCGACGGATTTCAGATTCTACCCCAGTTGATTGAAACCACGGATTTCCTCTCGTTTCGCATCTCGACCCTGAATGGGCGAGCGGCGGCCAATAAGGGTATCGCGCTGTTCCCACGCAAGATCGACGGGCAATTCGTGGCTTTGGCTCGCCTGGATAACGAGAACAACCAAGTGATGCGCGCCGACAACGTACGCTTCTGGCACGACAGTCAGGTGATGCAGCGCCCCGAGCAGCCATGGGAACTCATGCAGATTGGCAACTGCGGATCACCGCTGGAAACCGAACAGGGCTGGCTCGCTCTCACGCATGGGGTCGGACCGATGCGCCGCTATGTGCTCGGTGCCGTTCTCCTGGATCTGCACGACCCCGCCCGGATCATCGGGCGGCTGAACGAACCTTTGCTCGCGGCTGTCGACGATGAGCGGGATGGCTATGTGCCCAATGTCGTCTACTCGTGCGGAGCCTTGATCGTCAAGGATCTGCTGGTGTTGCCGTATGGCTACTCGGACGTGGGAGCCAGAATTGCGACGCTGCGTGTCGGTGACCTGCTCTCGGCGCTTACTAGGGGCTAGGACGGGCGAAGGTGGTGTTCGATGACGCGCCGGTAGACACGCGTGTAGTCGTGTACCATACGTTGCACGGAGAAAGGTTGCTCGACTGTCGCGCGCACTCGGCCGGGGTCCAGATCCCGTGCCAATCTGACGGCTTCGACGGCGTCATCGATCGAGTCGACCAGAAAACCGTTGGCACCGTTCTGGACGAGCTCCAGCATTGATCCGCGCCGATGCGCTACCACCGGGGTGCCACACGCCATGGCTTCGATGACGCTGTAGCCAAAGGGCTCATCGAACTCGATCAAATGCAATAGTGCGCGAGCACCTCCGAGCAGCGCAGCGCGCTCTTCAGGTCCAACGGCGCCAACGAAGCGTATCCGTTTGCCGTCGATGTACGGCTTGACCTGTTCCTCGAAGTAGGCCTGATCCTGCACTATTCCGGCGATGATCAGCGGCAACCCGGCACGACGGGCCACCTCGATTGCCCGCGCCGTTCCCTTGTCCGGGTGAACTCGCCCAAAGAACAGCAAGTAGTGTCGCGGCTCTCTGCGTGGTGCGAAGGCGGCCATGTCGATACCGTGATGGATCGTGGCAACATAGTCGAGGGTAGGGTGCCGGTCCGAATCGCTCACGGCGACGTAGGCGGTGTGATGATTGTACTTCTGATAGACTGGCAGGATTCGCTCGGAAGAGAAGCCGTGGATGGTCGTTATCATCGGAGTCGACACGAGCGCCGCATAGCTGAGAGGCAGAAAGTCAAAGCTGTTGTGGATCACATCGAACTCTGAAGCACGTTCGAAGAGTTGCGAAATGTGCAGGCACTCCCAGACCTTTGCATCCAGGGTAGGGTCTTCCGAGTACCCCGTGCGGGCGGTGCCGACCAACCGCGCGCCGGTGATCGAATCTCGAGTGGCGAAGAGCGTTACGTCGATGCCACTCGCCAACAGACCCTCCGTCAACAACGAGGCGAATTGTTCCCAAGGTCCGTAGTGGCGCGGCGGGACGCGCCAGGAAATCGGAGCGAGCACGGCAACGCGCAGCTGGTCGGGCGGATCAGCAGCGCTCATCACGTCGGGCACGGTTTGCGCAAGGCGGCGTGGCTGGCGTTCTCTTTCAGCAGGCGCAGTTCACCGTCGAGCATGCCCATTTCGGTATGCGCAAGCAAGAACGACACGGTGGACTCGGCACCCTGATTCAAGTTTACGCGGCTCTCGTGAAGGCCATCATAGCAGCCCCCAGTCGAAGCATCGTGGAGTGGTGCATGAAGGGTATTGTGACCGAGAAACCAACGGAAGGCGCGCCGCATTTCATCTGCCCAGTACTCATCTTCCGTGTGACGCCAGGCCTCCAAGCACGCCGACACCATTGCGCTCGCCTCGAGGGGTTGCTGGTCGAAGTGCGCCATTGACGAGCCGCGCGAATAGAACCCGTTGGACCCAATGGGAGAGAAGTGTCCCTCGCTGGTACGCTGGATCTTGGCGAGCCACCTCAGTGCGGCGAGGCCAGTGCGCACCATATCGTCGCGTCCCATTCTGCTGCCTGACACGATGAGCGCCTGGGGCAGGCGAGCGTTGTCGTACGTGACGATGTTCTCGCACCATGGCCAGTCCGAGCCAGTGTTTCGCTCGAACCGTGACCAAAGCTTCTCGGCAAGCACCGCACGCGTTGCCCCGACGCCGCTGTCACCTTCGAAGGCTCTCAGGTACTCGTTGATGCCGAGTAGCGCCAAGGCCCAGCCGCGTGGACTCTCGAAGGAGGAAGTGGCAGGAAGCGCAGCGTGAAATAAGTGACTGCTGAGGTTCTTTCGGCCCGGATCCGGAGATCGACCAACGACCGCGCCGAGGGCCCAAAGGGCTCTACCCTGACTGTCTTCCGAACCGCACCGTTCGGACCAGTGCCGATCGTAGGTCATGAAGTTTCTGAAGCGTTCGGTGCCGGAATCGAAAGCATAGTTCACGAACGCCAGATAGCGCAGCGACAGTGCCTGCGTTGCGGTGGGGTCTTCGGAGCCTGTATCCTCTACCAGCGCCATCAACAGTAGTGCGCGCGCGTTGTCATCCAGGCAATAGCCATCTTTGTAGCGGGGTACCGAAAAGGTTGCGTGTTGGACGAGTCCCGTGCCGTCAGTCATGGCCCACAGGTGTTGGAAGCTGCGCTCGGGCAGGTCCATCGGGCGCGTTGCGAGCGTTTGGGTCGCAAAGGCCGTTCGGCGCTGGCTGGCGTGCTCCTTCTTCGCCTGCTCGAAGGTTCGCATGTAGCGCTGCGCAACTGACGGCCAGAGCATTTCCCGGCCGAACGCGGCGGCGCTGGAGCCGAGGGCGGCTTGGCGTTCGGGGTCATCGAGGATGTCGCAAATGGCGACGGCCAAAGCCGTCGAGTCCCTGGGGGGTACCAATAGCCCTCGGCCGTCGGCAAGCAGTTCGCGGGCGTAGCGATATGGGGTCGAGATCACTGCCTTCCCCGCGCCCACGGCGTACGCCAGGGTGCCGGAGGTGCTTTGTTCCTGGTTGATGTATGGCGTGACATAGATGTCAGCGGCAGAGAGGAACTCCACGAGCTCCGAAAGGCTGACGAAGCGGCTGTGGAAGACGATATTCCCGTCGACGCCCAAGCGGTGAGCCAGCAGTGCCAGCTCTCGGCGGTAGGACTCCCCACTCTGTTTCTTGATGTGAGGATGCGTCGCGCCGACTACCATGTATATCGCGTTTGGGTGGCGCTGGACGATTCGAGGTAGCGCTTCGATGACGTAGGCGAGCCCCTTGTCGGGAGACAGCAGTCCAAACGTCAGGATCACGCGTTTGCCCTCGACACCCAGCTGGGCCTTGCTAAAAAGGCTCCGGGGGAGATTCGGGATGCCGTGGGGAATCAGATCGATCTTTTCGGAGGGCACGTTGTGCACGGCACCTAGCAACTCCGCGGCGTGTTGGCTCATCACTACCAAGCGGGTAGAGAGTCGAACCAGCTCGTCCATCACGTGTTTCTGCTCGACGCTGGGCTCGCTCAACATCGTGTGCAATGTCGTCACGATGGGCATGCGGAGCTCGCGCAACAAGAGCAGGACATGGCTTCCCGACCTGCCTCCGAAGATCCCGTATTCGTGCTGCACGCTGAGCACGTCGGTGGCGCCCACGTTCAAGTAGTCTGCGGCTCGGCGGTAAGACGCCAGGTCGCTTTCCGTGACTTCGAACCGAACACGATCACCATATGCGTGACGCATGCCAGGGTCGTTCATTGCCACGACGCCGCAATCCAAGTCGGGGAATTCCGACGAGATCGCCCCCGAAAGATCGGTCGTGAACGTCGCGATTCCGCAGCGACGAGGCAAGTAGTTGCCAAGGAACGTGACGTGTCGAATGTCTGCGGGCTGGGACAAAGGCGGGCTCACAGTGAGCGCGAGGAACGAACCCGCATTGTACCCGCCACGCCCGACGACCTGAATGCGACGGCCCACTATGTACCTGAATGTTCCGCTGCGCAAGCTGTGGAGCTACTGGGCAAACGTCCCAGCTGACCAGCTTGCACCCAACGAGACCTTTCGATCGATCGGTAGCGTCGAAATGGCGCCTCACAACATCGAAGTGGCCTGCTGGATACGGGTTGCGTCTCCAACGGCGGCGGACCGCTGGCTATGATCGAGTCGTGCCGGGAACTGTCGCAAGCTGATTGGCCAGCGCGGTGGGCTGGTGTCGAGCTTCCAACGTGTTTCCGCGATGTCTCATTGTCCGATAGGTGCCCGCTCGATCCGGGCAATGGTGTGCGAGGGCCGTGTGCAGACGCCCTACTGTGACAGGATGTGACTGAGGATGGTCTACGGATTTGGTAGGACGCGGGGACGTTCACGAGTAAGCTGAGGCGCGCAGTTGGGTGAGCCGGTGTTGCGCGGACGAGGTTTTGGCCGGATACATCCCAGATGTGGCGCCGGGCTGCTCTGGTCGAGAACCGGAACAGCCTGGAGCGCGGTTCGCGTCCGCCCCCTTCCCAGGAGACCCCATGCAAATTCAAGTTGGCTACGAGTTAGCCTATCAGCTGCCCCAACCCACGCCGATGATTTTGGCGCTGAACATCCACTACAGCAGGGCATCGTCGATCGTGGTCCCCGACCATATGCGCACCGAGCCTGCGGTTCCGATCAGCAGCTATCGAGACGGCTTCGGCAACTGGTGCAATCGTCTGGTCGCGCCCTCGGGGACCATTCGCATTTCGTCCCGCGGGGTGGTGAATGACAGCGGAATGCTGGATCCGACCGTTGCCGATGCCCAGGAACACGCCGTCGAGCAGCTCCCAGAGGAAGCGCTGGTTTTCTTGCTGGGCAGTCGCTACTGCGAGACGGACCGCATGTCGGAACTGGCTTGGCGGATGTTTTCGGGCGGACCCACCGGTTGGGCGCGCGTCCAGCGCATTTGTGACTTCGTCCATGGGCATATTCAGTTCGGCTACGAACATGCCGACCCCACCAGGACCGCGTGGGAGGCGTTCCGTGACCAGCGCGGAGTTTGTCGTGACTTCACCCATCTCGCAGTGACCTTCTGTCGTTGCATGAACATTCCGGCCCGCTATTGCACGGGCTATCTCGGAGACATCGGCGTGCCGCCACCGCATGCTCCTATGGACTTTGCCGCCTGGTTCGAAGCTTACCTCGGTGGCAGGTGGCACACGTTCGACCCACGGAACAATACCCCTCGTATCGGCCGCATATTGATTGCGCGGGGACGCGACGCGGCTGACGTTCCGCTGACGATCACGTTTGGTCCTAGCAAGCTCGAGAGCTTTCGTGTTTGGACAGACGAACTGCGTGCGGGCTGAATGACCGGGCGCTACCGAGCATTGCTCGTTCTTTGCGACCAATTATTTTGAACCGGCTCAGCTTCGTCTACTTTTCCAGGCTGGGGAGCTGGCTGAATACGTTTTGGACACCTTTGCTCCATTGTTGACTCAGGGTTGCGAAGTAAGGGTCATTCTGTTCGAAACGATAGCGAAGCCCCACCCGAAGGCTATCTCGAGCGTAGCGGACGAAATCGATGGGCATTCCCACCGACAGGTTGCTTCGCATGGTCGAGTCGAAGGACACCAGGACGCACTTGGTGGCGTCTGACAGGCTGGTCGTGGGTCTGATGCCCCAGTCGAGGATGGGTTTTCCATACTTGGTCTCCCCGGTTTGGAGGAAGGGTGTATCGAACTCGGCTTCGACGAAATTCGTCTCGGCATAGGTACGGAAGAGCCGGTGTGGCTCGCCCCTGATTTGTCCTCCGAAGATGAACGAGGCATCGAACGGGAGATGCGCGCGGTTCAGGTGCGCCACATCGCGGCGCTCGATGTCACGTGTCGCATCCGAAATCAGGTTCGCGACATCGAACATCGTTTGAACGTTCCAAAGATTGGGTGCGCCGTTGTCGGCTTCGCCTCGCTGCTTCAGCAGGCTCACCACGGCCTGGGTGCCGGCGAGGCTTCCAGAGCTGAGCAGGACGATTACACGGTCATCAGGTCGTGCGAACACCGTCAGCTTGCAGAACTTCGCGAAGTCGTCCACACCCGCATTGGTGCGAGAGTCAGAAGCGAAGATGATGCCGTCATTCAGAAGGGTGCCCACACAATAGGTCATGTCGTCTTGCTTCCCTGTATAAGTGCCGGCGCGCAAGCCCTGATGGGGGAAATGTCCCGATCAACCTACAGTGATGGTTTCAACAGCTCGAGGACGACAAGTGTGGTACGCGAATTGGCTGACGAACGAGCTGTCCCTGTCAGTTCAAGGCGACAGTTGCCCAGTCTTGACCGGTTATTGGTGGCTCGGCTGGGGTGTCTGGGTTCCTATTGGGTGCCCAATTCAGCTGCGTGCCCGTCGCCGACCTCACGCGTCCCGATCAGCAAGGTGGAGATCGCTTGCTGCCGTCCGCATCACCTGTGACGAGGATCTGCCGAGCGCGTATGTATTTGTCAGCTACGCGCTCTGGTCCAGCAAGGACCTTCGAGCAACCCCTTCGACGGGTCCCGGCCGCTGGGGTCGCTTCGCGATTCCGATCTGTTCGTGAGCGGCGTTACCGAGCAACCTCAGCCGAGCCACGCGCGGGCGTTCGAACTACTCCAGACGAGCTTCGGTAACGAGCCACTCGACCGGAGGCGCGCCGCGCAGGCATGGGCCAGGTGGACCGGTATCAGCCGAAGGAACAAGAATCCGTCCAGCTAAAAACTCGCGCTCTGGATGCAACCCATCCGAGCGTTCCTCGGGGCTGCTCCAGGCGTTTCCAGGCGTTGAGGCGAGATCCGAATCTGCCGGACATCGTAGGTTGCAAACCATGGAAGAAATTGTGGAACTATCGCTCCGCGACCATGGGCCGAGCCTGTCCAGAGCCAGATCGAACAGCCTTCTGAGCCGGCGAGCCGTCTCGAAGTTAAGGACCTTTTCTAATAAGTGGGATCACGGTTCGCGTGCTCGGGAATCTGTTGTCGCTAAGTGCCATCTCAAGGACGCAGAAAACACCTCGCTCCGAGCGAGGAGCCCAAACACAAGAAGACCCGAGTCTGGCATGGGAGCCAGCGCCCGATGGTCATGGTGCAAAGATGCAGGAACCGGGGGCGGAAAGTCTCCTCTGCACAGGCGGTTCTCTATGGCTCATACCGGGGGTGGTGGCTGGCCGATCCCGAACAAACGCTCCGTGGAAATCCGTGCGACAGCCCAAGGTCTGGAGTGGTGCCCTGCGACAGAGCGATCTCCACGCCCAGTCGCGCCGGCTTCGACCCGTCAAAGATGCGTCTGAGGTCGGGTCGATCCGTGCACGACGGCCCTGCCACAGCCCCTCGCAATCGTCGTAGTCCTACGACCCCAAGCAATGAAGTTAGCTCTTATGACTCCAAAAATTAGGCTTTACGCCACCACCACCCTTTCTCTTCTGGCAGGCGTTGCCTTTGCCGCTTGTTCCAGCGACAGCGATCCGGGCGGGACTACCGGCGGTCCCACCGGAGACGTCGGGCCAACCGGTACGACGGGCTCGAGCACCTCGGGCTCCGCGACGACGGGCTCCGGCACCACAGGCTCCGCCGCCACCACGGCTTCCGGCGCCACGGGCACCACGGGCGCTGGCACGACGACGGGGGCCGCGACGACGGGGGGTGCCACGATGGGTGGCTCCGGTGGCGGCAGCAACACGACGGGGGGTAACACCGGAACGACCGGTGCGACCACTGGAACCGTCAATACTACGGGCGCCGGAGGCGCGACCGGCTCTGGCGGCGCCACGAGTTCGACGGGGACCGGCGGGACTGGCGGCTCGGTGTCGGTCGGCGAACGCCCCTGCGACATCTATGCTGCGGGCAACACGCCGTGCATCGCGGCGTACAGCATGGTGCGCGTGCTGAACAGCGAGTATACCGGCCCGCTCTACCAGGTCCGGAAGGGCGGCGGGAACATGAACACTGGCTCGGGGGGCGAGACTCAGGATGTCGGAATGCTCCCGAACGGCTTCGCCGACGCGGCGTCCCAGGACGCGTTCTGCGGCAACGAGACTTGCACTGTATCGAAGCTCTATGATCATTCCGGCAAAGGCAATGATCTCACTGTGGCGCCCGCAGGCTGCTACGAGGGAACCGCCTCTGAACCGGACTACGAGTCGAACGCCACGCGCAAGGCGATCACAGCCAGTGGAAACAACGTCTACGGCCTTTACATGAACGCGCACGAAGGCTATCGAAACAACAATGGCTCGGGGGTACCCAAGGGCAGCGACGAGCAAGGCATCTACGAGGTGGCGGACGGCACCCATGCTGGAAGCGCGTGCTGCTGGGACTTCGGCAACGCATCCACGAACAATTGCAACCAAGGCACCATGAACGCCCTCTTCTTTGGAACCGGCTATTGGGGCAAGGGTCAGGGTAGCGGTCCGTGGTTCATGGCCGACCTCGAAGGCGGCGTTTGGGCTGGAGGCACCGGGCAATCCAGCGCCACCAACAACAATCTACCCTCCTCGCCCATGGAGTTTGCCTTCGGCATACTCAAGACCGGCCCGTCGAACTACGCGATCCGAGTTGGGGACGCCACACAGGGCAGTCTGACCACTGCCTATGACGGTGGACTTCCCAAGAATTTGAGTCATCCGGGTGGTATCATCCTCGGCATTGGTGGCGACAACAGCAACTCGTCCTTTGGAACCTTCTTCGAGGGCGCCATGACAGCGGGTCGGCCGTCGGATGAGACCGAAGATGCCGTGCTGCAAAACGTTCAGGCCGCCGGATACGGCAAGTAGAGCTGTAGAGAAAGGCTTATGAATCATCGACAGCGCGTCGTGGCGCTCAATGTACCGATCTTTGCTTTGCTTTTGGTGGGCTGTGGTAGCTACGCCGACAAGACTCCGGCGTCGACTAGCACCACCGCAGCAACCAGCGCGGGCAGTGTGACCGGCAGCACCGGGACAGTCACTACTGGCGACGCGACCAGCACGACCGGGGCAACCAGTGCCGGGGGCGCGACTTCGGCGACCAGCACTAGCGACGCGACTAGCACTAGCGACGCGACCAGCGCGACCAATACGGATGGCAATGCCCAGACCTCGGATACGACGGGTACGACCGGGGGGGGAGGGGCGCCTCCTGAGGCTTCTTGCGAAAACCCAACCGCCGCCTGTGGCGGCGACGTTGTCGGGGCCTGGACGGTAGCGGGTTCGTGTTTGGAGGTGAGTGGCGAGCTGGACTTGACGTTGTCTGGTCTGAGTTGCGATACCCCACCGACAGTCACGGGGACCGCGGAAGTGAGCGGAACCTTGACTCTCGAGGCTGACGGGTCGCTAACAGATGACACGACCACGACAGGCGAGTACGAGTTCGCGTTAGCCGCCGATTGCCTGGAGATCTCGGGAACCACCACTACCTGCGATCGCGTGGGTTCCCCCTTGAAATCCATCGGTTTGACCGAGGCCACCTGCACGGACGACGCTGAAACCGGTGGGTGCTCGTGCACGGCTACCGTCGACCAAAGTGGCGGGGTGGGCTTCGTCTCGGGTGATGTGTCGGCAAGCGGCTCGTACACGACCGCGGAAACGACTCTCACGGCCAACTACTTCACCACCGTCGACTACTCGTACTGTGTCTCCGGTAGCATCATGACCATGACGCCGCAGACGCCGAGCGCGACAGGCACCTTGATGGGCGAGATCGTGCTGCAGAGGTAGTAGCTCGCCACGACGACGCTGTCATGGCAGCTCGAACCGCGCATTCGTCTAACAACCTTGCTTTTTTCCGATTGAAATGAAGAAGATTCGCTTCCTGCAACTGTTGCTTCCGGTGTTGCCGGGCTTCGCCGCTTCTGCGTGCTTTGACTACTCGGCTGACCCGGCTGCGACGGCGGCCGCAAGTGGCAGCTCGCCGACCGGCGGCAGCTCACCAACCAGCGGCAGCTCGTCTACCAGCGATGGTTCGACCGCCAATGGCAGCTCGACCACAAGCGGAAGCGCGACCACCGGTGGTATGCCGACCGGTGGCGTTCTTCCGTGCGACGTGCTCGGAGGCGCCGGCATTCCGTGCGTCTCGGCGCATAGCACGGTGCGTGTCATCGTCGGCGGCTACACCGGGCCGCTCTACCAGGTCTGCAAGGGCCGTGCGATGGCCGGCCCGAGCTCTTGCCAGGGAGAGAGCCAGGACATTGGGGCGGTCGACGGCTATGCCGATGCCGCCGCGCAAGATGCCTTCTGCAGCGGCAGCCAGTGCACCATATCAATCATCTACGACCAGTCCGGGCAGGGAAATCACCTCGAACCGGCGCCCTTAGGCGGCGCCAAGTCCACGCCTGACAAGCCGGCAGATGCCACGGCGCTCCCGGTGACGGTCGATGGCCATGCAGCCTACGGCATCCTCATTCGGCCGGGCGTTGGTTACCGCACCGGCTGCAGCGGCTGTAACATCAAGACGGGGCAGGGGACTGCGGTCGGCGACGAGCCGCAAACCATGTACATGGTCAGCAGCCAGCACGACCTGATCGACGGCTGTTGCTTCGACTACGGCAACGCCGAAACCACCTCCAACGATGACGGCAACGGTACCATGGAGGCGGTTTACCTTGGACAGGGCGTCATTTGGGGCACCGGCTCCGGAGAAGGGCCGTGGGTCATGGCCGATCTCGAGAATGGCTTGTATGCCGGCTGGGAAAATGGCCAAGACCAGAATATCTCCACGAACACCCCTGTCCCGTACGATTTCGTCAGTGGCGTGGTCGTGGGCGACACCGCGGACAAGAACGGCGGCAAGGGGCGCTTCGCCGTTTACGCAGGCGATGCGCAAACCGGCGCCTTGAAGACCATGTACGACGGTATACGCCCCGAAAAGCCCGGCTACGTCCCCATGCAGAAACAAGGGTCTATCATCCTGGGTATCGGCGGCGACAACAGCTCCTTCGATGGAGGGCGCTTCTACGAAGGCGTCGTGGCGAACGGCGTCGCACCGAAAGAGGTGGTCGATGCTCTGCAAACCGCCATCGTGGCCACGAACTACGGCAAGTAGCGGAGCCTGGAGCGGTCGAGTTCTGGCAGAGGAAAGGGATGCTGCCCACGGAATCTGGTTCGTTTTTCGAGGATCGTGGCGAAACGGGGTGCGACCGTACCCGGAGCGTCAGACAGCGTGTATGTCGGCACGATCAGCCAAAGTGGAGGAGCCGCTTGCCGGAAGCAGCGGGGTACCCAGGGCCATGTTCCAACGAAGTCATATTGTCACCGTGGCTGTTATCGAGGGCTACTGGAGATAGGTGCTTTCACTGAAGAGGAAAGCGCGAGGAAACGGTCAGGCGCGGCGAGGTAACTTCATCGGTACTTTGCCATCAGCACCATGCTAAATTTCGCCCGTGACGCGGATTGGCGCTCGGGTAAGCAAACGTGCCGTCGACACCGGGTGCGAGCTTGACTCTGCGCTAAGCGCGGGCGGTGGCTGCGATGCAGAGGAGAAATAGCGCACGGAATGCCGCGCTTGGGCTGCTTTGGGGTGTCCTGTTGACTGGCTGCGGGTCGGAGGCGGCTGAACCGGTGGGCAGCAGCGCGGAACGGGTGATTTACGGAGAGGATGATCGGCAGGAGGTGTACGAACTGAGTCCTCCTGACTGGCAAACTACGTTGACCGGTGCCATGGCGGCACTGATGTGGGCTCATCGCATCGCATACGTAAACGAAGGTTCGGTATTGCTCCGCGCCAATAGCCTTGGCGACAGCAGAAAACTCTGCGACGGTGAAAGGTTCACAAAGCAACCCGCTGCCGCGTTCTGCACCGCCACACTAATAGACGACGACCTCGTCTTGACGGCAGGGCACTGTTTCGGCTCGGATCCGGCCGAAGAAGAGCTCTGTCAGCGGGTTCTTGTGGTGTTCGACTACTACATGATGAGCGATGGATCACTAGCGCTCGGCTCTGACAAGAGCGTCTACGCTTGTCGAAAGGTGGTGCTCCACCGAAAGATCGTGACCGACGACAATTTGATAGACTTCGCGATCATTCAGTTGGATCGGGCTGCGACACCGCAACGCAAGCCCGTGGAAGTCTCGATAGATCGTCCTTTGGCGGGCGACTGGATCCTCGAGGCTTCTTTCGGGGCCGGCTTACCGTTGAAAGTCGAGCCCAACGCAAGCATCGTAAGGATTCCAGAAGAGGCCAACTTCTTCGTTGCTGGCACGGACAGCTTCGGTGGAGGTTCCGGTGGAGGGTTGTTCGACGATGGCCTCAAGCTCGTCGGCCACCAAGTCCGTGGGCTACCCGACTGGACTCTCGATCACGATTGCTTCCGTCCAGCGAAGGGTGCCGAACCGCGCGAAGAGCATCAGCTAATAGCAACGCCAATCGCCGCTCTGTGTGACAGTGGCTGGCCGAGCAAACGCCTCTGCCATGTGCCCTCGGCTTGTGGAGATGGCGTATGCAGCGGCACGGAAAACGGAACCAATTGCGGCTCTGACTGTAAGCAACCGACCTGCGGCGACGGCCTATGTGAGTTCAGTGAGCATTTCGGCTGCCCGCTGGACTGCGACGCCTTTTCACGAGTACCAGCCGAATGGGACGGAGACCCCGCAGATTATCAAGGTCCTGACGCCGAGAGCACCAGCAGGGACTCAAAGACCCTACGCAATAGCCATCAAGGCTGCGGCATTGGAAGGCGAGGCGTTAGGCGGGACACAGGAGCCGCGCTAGCTTGGATCGCGCTGGGGTGCCTCATCGCGTGGCGGAAGGGTGCGCCACCGGCTATTTGAGACTGGCGGCTCCTCGGGTTCTCCCTATGCGGTGTTCCCCAAGAGCAAGCGCCCGGCGTCATCGCAATCCGCAAAAATAAGGACGCGACATGTGAGCACTATTCACGAGCCTGAGGAGAAACCGCCGTACACAGATCCTCCCACGCCTTGCCATTCGATAAAATATCTTCGCCACTGGCTGGCCCAGCCCCCGTAGATGACCTGGTATCCATTGGAACTGGTCGTTCCCCAACCCCATGGCCACGTCGGGTTGCTCCACCCGATGCCCCAACCCAGCCTTCTAGTGATGCTAACCGAGAGGGGATTGCAGATGGCCAGCGCAATCGGGGACGTGACAGGTTCGGGTTCATGCCAAATCAACCCGTTGCCGCCCGAGCCGGCCCAAAAATCATTACTCCACCAGGTGATAGGATTGGAGAGGTACGACGCTGCGTGGTTCGCGCAATCTGCTGGAGTAATAACCTTTTCGACGGCCGGTGCGGTGTACTCGACCTGGCGAATGGATAGATCCCCGCGCCCCATGCTTCTTGCTTCGAAAGCATGGTAGTCGAGCATGCGTTCGCTAGGCTCGTACTCCGGCGCTAGAGCCAGTACGATTTCCAGTACCGTTAGCTGACCGTAATCGTTCAGCAATACCTCGTGCGGCGCCGGCCCCGCAGCTGGCGCCTGAGCCAGCAGCACGAACTCACCCGCTGCCGCTTCCGCGACAGCATACCGCACTTCCCCCACAGTGAACTGGGTCTCATATTTAGCGTTCGCTTCGGTCCCCGACGGTTCGTAATCCGATTCGCCCGCGCTGCACCCCAACGCGCTGAGAGATGCACCTAGAACGAGAGCTCTGATGAGTGTGTTCATGTAACCGCCTCCTTTTGATTCTTCTGGGCCCGCCACAGCGGGAGCCACAGGCCGCTCACGCGCATGCTGTGCCATCAGGAGCTGTGCCGCCCCTCAATGAACCCATCTGGGGCGAGAGTAGTGTCTCGTGTTCTCACCGTCAAGTCGTTCACGTACGGGACATGCGATGCCCCAGCGAAGCCGGCGGTTTTCTAGGTGCGAGCAGCTCAGGCGGCGATGATTCAATTTAGCTTGGGCCGATCATGCGCGGCTAAGCGACGGCTAAGCGCCGAGAAATGCTGACCTACGAATTGTTTAGCTTTTCGTTGAACGCACGGGCCATGGGGATCGCGCCCGTTCAGCGCGATCGAGGTCCTCATGTGTACGTGATCGGGTATCAGGTGTGCTCGCACCGTGAGTTGTCGAAAGATATCCCCAAGGTGCCGGTGAACCTCTCTGTCGAGACGCCGGACCCAAGCGCGTGGTGGTAGCTCGCGAGCTCGTGGTGCGCGAACCTAGCGGTGCACCGCCAAACCGTGAGGGCAACGCGCACGGCTAGAAGGCAACCGTCGCCTGGATCCTGAGCACATCCATGTCGGGCTTCTGACCCGTATACGGGCTGCCTTGGACGAGATCGCTTCCCGGCACCAGCGGGGTGCCCCAGGGCCACGTCCCAACGAGCGTCATGTTGTCGCCGTAGCGGTATCGAGAGTACTGGATGTAGATGCTCTCGCTCGAAAGGAAGTGCGACGAGACGGTCAGGCGCGGCGAGATGGCCGAAAAGACGTATCCGCCGTGGTCGAGGTTGTAGTTGACCTCGTCAAAGCGAAGCATGAGCCCCAGCCAATCCAGCGCCTGGTATTCCACATCGGCCCCATATTTGAATTGTCCGATCTTATGTTGTGGGATTG
This sequence comes from uncultured delta proteobacterium, assembly GCA_963809955.1. Taxonomy (GTDB): domain Bacteria; phylum Myxococcota_A; class Polyangia; order Polyangiales; family Polyangiaceae; genus JAICQQ01. The sequence continues at coordinate 50,081 of CAWELQ010000016.1, read as the reverse complement.
TCGAACCTTCCGGCAAATCCAGAGAGATGTCCGAAAACAGGCCAAACGCTTCGAATGTCACTTCGGGCGCGGACGTGGCAGGCTTCTCGCCCTGAATGTTGGACAGCGTATTCTCGTACGAGAAGCCGACGTTGCGCATCGAGCCGCTGCCGGTGCTGTCCGGCGGGTTGTTGGTGAACGCCATATAGTTCGCGGCGATTCCCATTCCGCCGATGGAATGCATGACCTCGGTGCCCGCCCAGTCGAGCGCCCAGCCATTGCGGACGGTGACGATGGACGGCGACACCCACAACTTGCCCGCGTAAGGGGCGCGCAAGGTTACCTCGCCACCGACCGTTGTCAGATGGGCGTGTCTGACATCATTATAGTTCTTACCAGCGCTGCCCGACGGCCACAGGAAGGGATCGCGAGACCACTCATTGTTGTAGTGCAGGCCGACATCCAGATAGTCGTCGTAGGTAATGCGAACGTTTTCGTAGTGTAGCAAATCCAAGCCCACGTTACCCTGGTACGGTGCGGGGAAGTCGATGTGGAAGCTGCCATCTCGACTGGTGCCAAACCCTTGCACCAGGGTCACCGTGAGATCCGGCGTGACGGGGGTCGTCAACTTCAGTTGTTCGCCGACCTGGCGAAAGCGCCCCAGCGTGTAGGTGTCGTACTGCTCGAACGTACCAAATGCTGGCCAGAACGCCCCCGCGGTCAGCGCGATGTTTGGTTCGAGTCCGCCCGCTGCGACGTCAGTGTCCAAGGTGAGGTACGCTAGTCCCGGTGCCCAAGCAGCGTCGGGATTCCGAAAGCCGGCCCCCTGATACCAGTACCCCATCCACCCGACCGCGGCGTCGACGTGCTTCTTCTTCGCGTGGATCGTAACCTCCGCCCAGTCTTGTTCCTGGAGCCGCGTGTACGCAAAGCTGTAGTAGTTAGCGTCGATGGTCCGCGTCGGTCCATAGGAGACCTGCAGGTGTTCAGGACCAGTGAAGGTGTTGGTGGTCGCGTCGTGGGTCTCGGGGTTCGGACGCGGGCTGAAACCCATGGCGGCGGGTGCTCGGAAGTACCCGTGGATTTCCGTTTGCCAACCTGTCGGTTGCTCGACGGACTTCTTGACAGGTTCGAGGCTTGGCGGTTCGTCGGCTGGCGCAGTGCCCGACGTAGGCTCGTCCGTAGGCTCTGGAGCAGCGACTGCCCCCGTGTCGGAGTCGGTCTGCGTGTCGTCATCCGCAGGCGGGTCCGCGGGCTCACCCGAGGGTTCGTCCAAGGGCTCGTCCGAGGACTCCTCCGATGATTCGTCCGTGAAATCTTGAGCCGCGGCGGGGGCAGACACTGCCCACACCCCGAGCACGAGGAACGCTTGCAAACTTCGCAGCATGGGTTTCCTTCCTCTATCGCGATAAAACCGGTCTGCTATTTCCAGCATTCCGCGGCGTCGACGGTGCCGAAGGGCGCATCGACGGTCGTTTGGTGGTGGCGCCGTTCGCGACGGGTGCTTCTGAGGAAGCGTCCGGTGCGATCGTTGCCGTTGTCCCCGTCGTATCTGGCCCCATCATAGACCCCTCGAGATCGCAGAGCGATCCATCCCGTGGGTCCTGTCCGCTGTGAGCGCGGCGTGGTCGAAATACTCCTGTCATTATCGTTTTCCCGTCGGGGCGGTGAAAGATGAAGGGGCCTCGAAGCCGCGGATTGTGAACGCTCACATCGATTGTGTCAAGCCTCGTAGTCCACGACTGCAGCGGTAGCCCCCAAGTTCGGCTGCAAGCGTTTATTTGCCGCTTGGGGCGATAGGACACATTGCCGAGGGCATGGGGGCACTTCATGGTCGCGCCGTGAGCCCGAGCCCCGCCGCCCCGGATGCCAAGAGGGGAAAGCGGGACAGGAACTCGCGTGGGCACGGTCGGTCAGTTCCTCCCGTAGCCGGCTTCCACGATGGCGGCTTGCAGGGCGTCGATGGTTTCCTTCGTTGCCGCCCCGTTTGCCACGACGCCTTCGTAGAAGCGTCCTCCGGCACTGTTGCTGTTGTCGCCGCCGATACCCAGGATGATGGACCCTTGCTTCTGCATGGGGACGTACCCAGGTTTGTTGGGACGTATGCCGTCGTACAGCGTCTTCAGAGCACCATTCGTCGCATCGCCGCCATAAATCGCGAAGCGTCCCTTGCCGCCGTTCTTGTCTGCTGTGTCGCCGACGACTACCCCGGTCACGAAGTCATATTTGAGGGGGGTATTGGTCGAAATATTCCTGTCTTGGTTATTTTCCCAGCCTGCATACAGACCATTTTCCAGGTCCGCCATCATCCACGGGCCAGGCTTTCCTCCCGCACCGGTGCCCCAAACGACGCCTCCGCCAAAGTAGAGCGTTTCCATGGTGCCGTTCCCGTCGTCATTGGAGGTCGTTTCGGCATTGCCGTAGTCGAAACAACAGCCATCGATGAGGTCGCGCTGGCTCGTCACCCAGTACATGGTTTGTGGCTGGTCGCCGGTGGCCGTCCCGTGTCCCGTCTTGATGTTGCAGCCGCTGCAGCCGGTGCGATAGCCAATGCCGGCCTTGATGAGAATGCCGTAGACCGAATGGCCATCGATGGTGACCGGCAAGGCCGAGGCGTCTGCTGGGTCATCGGGAGAGGGTTTCGCGCCGCCGCGGGGCGCGGGTTCTAGGTCGTTTCCCTGCCCGGATTGGTCGTAGATCTTCGAGATGGTACAGTCGCCGCCGGCGCAGAACGACTGTTGAGCGGCCGCGTCGGCGAAGCCGTCGGCCGCCAACCCGATATCCATGGTCATTCCGCTCTTGCAGGAGCTTGGCCCCGGACCGTGTGAGCCCTTGCAGACCTGGTAAAGGGGCCCGGCATAGGCGCTCACCAGCCGTCGGACGGTGCTGTGGGCCGAAACACACGAGTTCCCGGCCGCTTCCAACACGTCGCAGGGACTGGTGCCGCCGCTGCAGCTGCCGTCACTGCACTCCTGCCCTTCGGCGCAGGCTTTGCCGCATTCGCCACAGTTTTTTGCGTCGGTCATCAGGTTCACGCAGGTATCAGAACAGCTGGTCTGTCCGGCGCCGCACGCGCAAGAGCCGCCGCTGCATGTCTGTCCAGTGCCGCAAGCGTTGCCGCACATGCCGCAGTTGCTGGCATCGGTCTGCAAATCTGCGCAGCCGTCCGCGCAGCTTGCGAGGCCACCCTCGCACTCGCACATGCCGTCGCTGCAAGTCTCGTTTTTGGCGGCAGAACACGCCGTTTCGCAGGCGCCGCAATGATCGACATTGCTGGATAGGTCCACGCAGGCCCCCGAACACGCGGTCTGTCCGGCGCCGCACTCCGCCGAGCACATCCCGTTGGAGCAGACTTGAGCCTCCAGGCAGGCGTTGCCGCAGCTGCCGCAGTTCGCGGGATCCGTCGCGATGTCCACGCAGGCCGTGCTTCCGGCGCATTGCATACGGCCCGCGGCGCAGGCGCAGCTGCCGCTCTGGCAGGTTTGAGCGGCCGCGCATGCGTTCCCGCACGCGCCGCAGTTGGCATTGTCGCTCATGGGGTCGACACACGTGCCGTTGCACTCGAGGTTCGGGCAGGTCGAGCCGGTGGTCGAGGTCGTTCCGGTGCTTCCGGTTGCTGAGCTGGTCGGAGAGCCGCCCGTGGTCGAAGTGGTTGCCGTCCCGCCCGTACCGGAGCTGACGTCCGAACCACTGGTGGAGCTCGTGGTCGACGACGACCCCGAGTACGACCCGCAGGAAACAGCGCCGATGCCCAGCGATACTGCGGCGGACCCTAGCGCGAGTAAGCTAATCTTCTTCATTGAGATCTCCAATTTGAACAGGCCACGTGTATGTATGGACCTGGGGAAGGGGAGCGGAGGGCAGGGTTTTTGCGAATTTGTGAACGTTCACGGAAATGTTGGCGGACCATGGAAAAATCCACTGACGGGAGGCAGGCCCCGATGAGAATCCGGGCACGCCCCGAGATGATTGTCGCTTCCTGTGAACGCTCACACGCACTTTTGTGCGATCGCGTAGAGCCCGTCACCTACCGGGCTTTCGCAGCTATCGGCTGGAACCCGTCACCTGCCTGGCTTCGCAGCCGTCGACGAACGCACTACGAGTTCGGCCGGCACCACGACGCGCATCGGCCCTGCTTTGCGCTCGATGCGGGCGAGCAAGATGTGCAGGCAACGTCTACCGAGCTCATGAAAATCTTGGCGAACGGTAGTGAGCGGTGGCGTAAAATAGGCGGCTTCGGGGATATCGTCGAACCCGACGATACTGATCTCCTGCGGAACTTGCCGCCCGGCCTCATGCAGCCTGCGCAGCAAACCGAGGGCCATTTGATCGTTGGCCACGAAGACCGCCGTCAACTCGTCGATTTGCAGCAAGTTCTCCCCGAGCTCGTACCCTGAGCGGGGCGTCCAGTCGCCTCGGAGCGGCTCTGGAACCGGGGCGCCAGCCGCCTCGAGCACCGACCGCCAGCCTTCGATTCGATCCTCCGCTTCCTTCCAGTCGGGGGGCCCAGCCAGGTGCCAGACCGTGCGATGCCCCAGGTTCAAAAGGTGTCGTGTAGCGGCTGCGGCCCCCGCCGTCTGATCCACCGAAGCCACAGGAACCGAGGTATTGGGGCCTGCGGCGACCGCCACCATGGCAAAATCTGCGGGGACGTGCCTGAGCGCGTCGACGCCCGCGCGCAGCGGCGCGATGACCACCACCCCATCCGCCCCCTGCTCTCTGAGCTTCTGGATCGCGGCGAGCACGGTGCTGCGGTTGAGCGAGTGGAGGCTGGAAACGGTGACGGCATAGCCGGCATCGTGGGCGGCTCGCTCGATGCCGAACAGGGTGGAGGCAGGGCCGTAGAGCGTGGTGTCGAAACTGATCACCCCGAGGGTTTTGGAGCGCCCCGTCACCAGTGCGCGCGCCATCGAGTTGGGGTGGTAGTCGAGCTGACGGATCGCGACCAGCACCCGTTCCCGCGTGTCGCGACTTACCTGCGGGCTGTCATGCAAAACCCGCGACACGGTTTGATACGAGACCCCGGCAAGCTCGGCAACGTCGGCCATCACCGCCCGGCGCCGCTTCTCTGGCTTGGAGGGGGGAACACGCATCCTGTGCGGCTAGCATATCAGACTTGACACAGCGAGTGTGAACGTTCACAGTCCATATACTCTTTTAGGATTCCCGAAGCCAGCAGGGCGCTCGTGGCGACCACTGGGTTCCGCCGCAACCACGGAAAGAACGGACGAGTCGCTCCCCCCTCCGGGCGCGCATGGCACCAGCTCAGCAACGTTGGAGAATGTGATGAAAGAGCACAAGACACGGGAACTCTGGTTCCTCACCGGAAGCCAACATCTGTATGGCGACGAGACGCTCGGGAAGGTGGCGCAAAACTCGCGACAGATCGCCGAGGCTCTGGACCGCTACGGTAAGCTTCCGGCCAAGGTGGTGCATAAACCCGTCCTGACGGGGCCCGAAGCCATTCTGGACGTGTGCCTCGCAGCCAGTACGGCTCCGGAGTGCATTGGCGTCATCACCTGGATGCACACCTTTTCTCCCGCCAAGATGTGGATTGCGGGTCTCACCCGTCTTCAGAAGCCGCTCGCCCACCTTCACACGCAGTACAACCGTGAGCTGCCGTGGAGTGACATCGACATGGATTTCATGAACCTGAACCAGTCCGCCCACGGCGACCGGGAGTACGGGTTCATCGGTGCACGGCTCCGGCTGAACCGCAAGGTCGTGGTCGGCCATTGGCAAGATCCCGAGGTGGTCGAGGAGCTGGCGGGTTGGGCGCGCGCCGCGCTGGCGCTGGCGGAGTCGCGCTCGCTCAAGATCGCCCGCTTCGGCGGCATGAACATGCGCGAGGTGGCGGTCACCGGCGGGGACAGGGTCGAGGCGCAAATTCAGCTCGGGTGGTCGATCAACGGTTACGGAGTGGGTGATCTGGTAGCTCCGATTCGGGAGGTTTCGGACGCGGCTGTCGACCGGCTCGTGCAGGAGTACGAGCAGAGCTATGCGCTGCAGGCGTCGCTGAAAAAGGGCGGCGAGAAGCACGAAAACCTGCGCGATGCTGCCCGTCAGGAAATCGCGATGCGCGCCTTCCTCGAGGAGGGCGGATTCAACGCTTTCACCACCACGTTCGAGGATCTCCACGGGCTGAAGCAGCTTCCAGGTCTGGCTTGCCAACGGCTGATGGCGGATGGGTACGGCTTTGGTGCCGAGGGCGATTGGAAGACCGCCGCGCTGGTCCGCCTGGGCAAGGTAATGACGGCGGGTCGTCCCGGCGGCGTATCATTCATGGAGGACTACACCTACCATCTCGTCCAAGGGCAAGAGCGAGTGCTCGGGGCGCATATGCTCGAGGTGTGTCCGTCCATTGCCGACGACAAGCCGTCGCTGGAGGTGCACGAACTCGGCATCGGCGGCAAGGAAGATCCTCCTCGCCTGGTTTTCGACGCTCGGCAGGGTCCCGCCGTGAACACGACCCTCGTGGATATGGGCGGAAGAATGCGCATGATCGTGGCGGAGCTCGACGTGTTGAAACCCGATCACCCCATGCCCAAGCTTCCCACGGCGCGAGCCGTATGGGTTCCCCGTCCGGACTTCAAGCGGAGCGCGCGCGGCTGGATAGAAGCCGGGGGCGCACATCACGCGGCCTTCTGCCAGGCCGTGTGCGCCGAGGAATGGGAAGATTTCGCTGCGATGGCGGGGTTGGAGGTGATCCGGCTCGGAGCAGACCTGGACCTGCACGCATTGCGCAACGAACTGCGTTGGAACGACCTTGCGTTCAAGCTCGGGCGGTAGCGAGCGATGCCGTCACGCTACCATGAACTCAAGGAGAGGGCTTGGGCCGCCAACCTGGAAATCCCTCAGCGAGGTCTGGCCATCTACACCTTTGGCAACGTCTCCGCGCTGGATGCGGAGCGGGGCGTGGTGGCCATCAAGCCGAGCGGGGTAGATTACGCCAAGCTCGCGATCGATGACATGGTCGTCGTCGACCTCTCCGGCGAAGTGGTGGAGGGTAAACTCAGGCCTTCCTCCGACACCAAGACCCACCTGGTTCTGTACCGCGCTTGGAAGGGCCTCGGCGGGGTGGTCCACACGCACTCCTGCTATGCGACGGGCTGGGCACAGGCGCGGCTCCCCATTCCCATCTACGGCACCACCCATGCCGATCATCTGGCAGAGGACGTCCCTTGCACCGCCATCATGTCGGACGAGGCGGTGGAGCGGGACTACGAGGTCGAGACTGGCAATCAGATCCTCGCATCTTTCGAGCATCGCGATCCGCTGCATACCCCGATGGTGCTGGTCGCCGGTCACGGGGCATTCACCTGGGGCGAGACGCCCGAGAAGGCCATCTACAATGCCGTCGTGCTCGAGGAGCTGGCGCGCATGGCGTTCGTCACACGGACGCTCGACACGCGGGCGGCGCGGCTCCCGGAGAGCCTGATCCACAAGCATTTCGAGCGCAAGCACGGCAAAAACGCCTACTACGGACAAAAGCGATGAGCGCCATGGAGCGCCAGGCGCGGGCGATTGCGTGGCCCCGCGGAGGAGGAACCGGTGAACCAAGATCACGATAGTGCGACAGAGTTGATCCGGGAAGGCGGCGCCGTGCTGGGCATCGAGTTCGGCTCCACGCGCATCAAGGCTTCCCTCATCGCCCCCGACACCACCCCCTTGGCGTCGGGCGCGCATGCCTGGGAAAATCAGCTCCAGGAGGGGGTCTGGACTTACGCCATGGACGCTGTTTGGCGGGGCCTATCGGCGTGCTACGCCTCGCTCGTTCGCGATGTCAGGGCCCGCTATTCGCTCGAGCTCCCGAGTGTTGCCGCGATGGGCTTCAGCGGCATGATGCACGGATATGTGGCTCTGGACCGCGAGGGCAACTTGCTGGTCCCCTTCCGCACCTGGCGCAACAACATTACTGGCCCGGCCTGCGCCGAGCTGACCCCGTTGCTCGACTTCGCCGTACCGGAACGCTGGAGCATCGCCCACCTCTACCAGTCGGTCTTGGAAGAGCAGCCGCACGTGAAGAACATTGCGCGCCTCACCACGCTTGCCGGCTATGTTCACTACCGGCTCACCGGGGAGCACAAGCTCGGGGTCGGCGAGGCCTCTGGCATGTTTCCCATCGATCCGAGCACCCTGAACTGGGATGCCGCGCGGATGGCCAAGTTCGACGCGCTGGTCGCTTCGCGCAAGCTCGGCTGGAAGCTCGGGGATATCCTGCCCGAGGTGTTGCCCGCGGGGCGTCCCGCCGGCAAGCTGAGCGCGGACGGCGCAAAGTTGCTCGACCCGCTGGGCAAGCTCCCGCCCGGGATTCCGCTGTGTCCGCCGGAGGGCGACGCGGGCACCGGCATGGTCGCTACCAACGCGGTGCGTCCGCGCTCCGGGAATGTTTCTGCAGGCACTTCCGTGTTCGCGATGATCGTTCTAGAAAAGAGCCTGTCTCGCGTTCACGAGGGCATCGATATCGTCGTCACGCCCGACGGAAAGCCCGTGGCCATGGCACACTCCAACAATGGCTCGTCCGACCTCGATGCCTGGCTCACCCTCTTCGGGCAGGTCGCCAGGGCACTCGGTGCGGAGCGAAAGCCCGAGGAGCTCTACGACAAGCTGCTGCCGCTTGCGCTCGAAGGTGATCCCGATGCGGGCGGGCTGCTCGCCATCAATTATGTCTCGGGCGAGCACGCCACCGGTTTCAGCGAAGGGCGGCCGTTGTTCGCGCGCAACCAGGGCAGCAGATTCACGCTGGAAAACTTCATGCGAGCGATGCTCTACGCGTCGCTATGCGCCATGCGCACCGGTATGAACATCCTCACCGAGCAGGAAGGGGTGGTCATCGAGGAAATCCGCGGGCACGGCGGCTTCTTCAAGGGTGGCGACACCGGGCAGCGCATCATGGCCGCCGCGCTAGGTGTTCCGGTGAGCCTTCCCAAAACGGCGGGCGAGGGCGGCGCTTGGGGCATGGCCGTGCTTGCGGCGTATATGCTCGACTCCAAGCAGGCGCTTCCGGACTATCTCGACTCGCGTATCGCGGCGAGCATCGGCCGGCCCGTACGACCCGACCCACGCGGCGCGAAGGGCTTCGCAGAGTTCTTTGCTCGCCACACCAAGGGGCTCGCCATCGAGCGCGAGGCGGTCAGGGCGCTCGAATAGCTTCGTGATCCGCAAAGCCCCCCTGCTGCTGAGCTGCCTCGTGAGCCTCGGGCTTTGCTCCGTGGCGAATGCTCAGGTGCCCGCCGTAACGATCGAAGTAGACGCGAGAGCCGCGGGTACCCCGCTCGAGCCCGTCTGGGCATTTTACGGCTACGACGAGCCCAACACGACCACCACTGCTGAAGGCGAAGAGCTCTTGCGAACGCTGGCGGAGGTGAACAGCGCGCCCGTACACGTGCGCACGCACTTTCTCTTCAACACGGGGGACGGCAGCTGGGCGCTCAAATGGGGCTCGACCAACCTCTATACCGAGGACGCGGATGGACGGCCCGTCTACGACTACACGCTCATCGATCAGATCATGGACGTGACAACCCGTTCCGGAGCCTTCCCGCTGGTGGAAATCGGGTTCATGCCTCAGGCCCTCTCGACACATCCCGACCCGTACCAAAACTCGAGCACCTACACGCTCGACGCTGGTTGCTTCTATCCTCCGCGAGACTACGAAAAATGGGGAGCGCTCGTGACAGCCTGGGCGCGGCACGTGAAGGAGCGCTCTCCAGGTGCCGAGTCGAGCTGGCTTTGGGAGCTCTGGAACGAGCCCGACATCGACTACTGGCAGGGAACATTCGACGAATACGCCGCTCTCTACGACCACACCGAAGCGGCCTTGCACGCGGTGCTCCCCGCCGCATCGCTGGGCGGTCCGGCTGTCGCAACTCCACTCAAGAGCTTTCTGGCAGAGTTCCTCGAGCATTGCGCGACGGGAAGAAACGCCGTGACCGGGCAGGTGGGCACGCGTCTGGATAGGGTGACCTTTCATGCCAAAGGCGGGATGACCATTCACGACGGCCATGTGCAGATGAATCTGGGCAGCCAGCTGCGCCTGCACCGCTCCGGGTTCGAAACCGTGGCCGCATCGGCGACGTTCGAGAACACGCCGATCATCATCAGCGAAGCGGATCCGGACGGTTGTGCCGCTTGCCTCGCGAGCGTCTGGCCCGAATATGCGTACCGCAATTCGCCAGCGTATGGCGCTTACGAGGTGGCGATGATGAAGCGTTCGCTCGATCTCGCAGCCGAGCTGGGGGTCGATCTACACGGCGTGTTGACCTGGGCGTTCACATTTCCCGGCTCTCCGTACTTTGCCGGCTATCGCGCGCTCTCTACGAACGGCATCCACCTGCCTGTTCTGAATGCCTTCAAGCTGCTCGGCAGGCTACGTGGCGATCGGCTTCCCGTCACCAGCAGCGGCGCGCACCCGCTCAGTGAAATTCTCGAGAGCAGCGTTCGACAGCAGGCGGATATCGATGCTCTCGCCGCGATCGAGGGAGACCGGATCCGAATTTTGGTGTGGAACTATCACGACGACCTCGTGGATGCGGCGCCCTCGCCCGTGACGCTGCACGTGGGGGTGCCCGCCGCGTTCGACCGGGGTGCGGTGGTCACGCACACACGCGTCGACGAGACACACGGCAACTCCTTCGCGACCTGGGTTCTCCAGGGCAGCCCGAACCCTCCATCCGTCGAACAACTGGCCGTGCTCCGGGACGCGATGCAGCCGGTGGTCCTGGAGCCAGAGCATTTCGTTTTCGTCGAGGACGGAACGGTGAGTCTCTCCTTCGACCTGCCGCGCTTCGGGATGTCGCTCGTGACGCTCGCTCCGGCGAACCAAGCCGAACATGAAACGGCCGCAAAGAGCGGCGCTGGCTGTTCATGCCAGCTGCAAGGATCTAGTCCGGCGCCCCTTGCCGTGCTGCTTGCATTCGTGCTCGGCGTCGCCTTCGCCCGCCGCCGAGCGATTCCGACCGCGACCGGACGGTCTCGCTGAACCAACGCCTCTGGTGCCAGCGCCAAAGCTTCGTGCACTTCCGGCAGCTGCTCGAGTGAGCGGGATTTCGTTTGCCCTGCATGGTGAGCGAACCGGATTCGCGAAGGTGAAAACGAGCCACGGTCGATGACTCGATCAGACGAGGCGGTTGGAAGTCCGACGACGGCGCTCGGTCGCGTGGAGCTGGGCGGATTCTGGCGACAGCGGGTGCTTTCTGGGCAGGCATTGCTGACGTTCCCCCGGAGAATGCGGTAAAGTAGAGTGCGATGAGCCAAACCGGGCAGGCCGCCAGGCACCGCATCGGATATCTTACCTCAGACCTGGCCGTGCCTTTCGAGCGAGAGCTGCTGGCCCACGCGCTGAAGACGGCGGACCGGCTTGGCATAGAATTGGTCGCAACGTGTGGCGGTTGGCTTCGCAAGAAGGGGCCCGAGGCCTCGGCCTATGACGTGATGCGCAGGGCGCGGCTCGAGGGATACGTGCTGTGCGCCCATACAGTGTGTGTTGGCATGAGCACCGAGGAGATCGCCGCATTTGCTCGGACCTTTGCCCCGGCAGCCGTGGTGATAGTGGGCGCGCAGGTGCCGGGGTTCCGCTGCCATATCGTGAGCAATCAGACCGGCGCCGCGGCCTTGACCCAGCACCTGATCACCGCGCATGGGCGCCAGCACTTTGCCGTCGTGCGCGGACCCGTGGCCCACCACGAAGCGGACGCGCGCCTGGCGGGGTGCCTGAGGGCGCTGAGAAGTCATGGGCTGTCGGTGCCTGCCGAGTTCATTCTTGGTGGTGACTTCAACCCTGAGGGCGGCGAGGCGGCGGCCGAACGGCTGCTCGAACTCAGCCCGGGGCTGCGGGACCTGGACGCGGTCGTGTTTGCCAACGATCTGATGGCGATTGCAGCTCTGGATGTGTTTGCGCGGGCTCGTATCTCGATACCAGCTGCCGTGTCTATCGCCGGCTTCGACGACATCGAGATGGCACACCTGGCGAGGAATCCGCTGACCACCGTCAGGCAGCCGCTCGAAGGCCAGGTGGAGGGCGCGATCGTGGATCTCGTCAGCATGCTCGGCGGCGCGAAAAAGGCCGGCTTGGTGGAACATCGCACTCGGCTGGTCCTGCGGCGCTCGTGTGGCTGCGCGCTCGTAACCAGCGAGCGCATCTCATCGACGCCGCCGCCTCCGCAAGGAGGCGCTTACCCCGTGGAGCTGCTCCGAGACTACGAGGTTGCGCTCGCGGCCGACCTGACCGCGACGGTGAAAGATTCCACGCTGCCACGCGCCCTGTCGAGCGATTGGGCTCTCGACCTGGTCGACAGCTTCGTCTCGCGAATTGGAGGCGACGATCAGGGGTTCATCGAACGCATGGACGCTGCTGCCAGTGCCTTGGTTCAACAGGACGAGCCGCTGAAGCCGCTGCGAGAGGCCGTGCTCATGTTGCGTCGCCTGCTGAGCGGGCTGACGGGTAGCTCGGGTCCAGCTGCTGACGGGCTCGATGATGCGACGGCGGAGGCTCTCTTGACAATCGGCAGCGTCGAGGCGCTCCGCGAAGCGCAGAGACGGCGAGTTCTCGAGGCGATGGGTGTCGATTTGGCAAATGCGTCGGCCGCAATCTCTGCTGCGGAAAGCGTCGGTGAGCTCGCTCAGGTGGCGTGTGCGACGTTTGCTCAGTTGCGAATCGAGACCTGCGTCCCCGTGTTGCAGGACGACTCCCAGCGACACACCGTGCCTTTCTGCTACGTGAACGGGCAGGCTGGATACGCATGGGAGGGGAGCTTGGACGAACTGCTACTGCCGCTGGGGGTCACGAAGCAGCAACTGCTCGTGCCGATGGCCGCTCAGGGCGCTTCGCTCGGCTATGTGATCTACGATGCCAACCCCGAGTCGTTTCTTTTGACCACTCGCCTGACGTTGGCTCTGGGGGCCGCGCTGCGCACCGCCGTGCTCAAGGAGAGACTCGAAAAGGCCTATGAGCAGATCGCTCAACAGGCATTGAAGGACTCGTTGACTGGATTGTGGAACCGCCGCTACCTGGAGGAGCGCCTGCGTGAAGAGATTGTGCGCAGCCAACGCTCCCACGAGTCGCTGAGCGCTTGTGTCGTGGATCTGGATGGGTTCAAGCAGGTCAACGATCGCCATGGTCACGATGCCGGTGATGGCGTACTGGTGTCCGTGGCCAATGTGCTGCTCGAATGCGTGCGTGGTTGCGACGTCGTTTCACGTCTGGGTGGGGACGAGTTCGTCGTGCTGCTGAGCTCGACTGGACAGGAGGAAGCGCTCGAGGTGGCAGAGCGCATCGTGGCGGCGCTCAACAGAAAGGACACGTTCGGGCTGGTCTCGGCCAGCGTGGGTGTAGCCACCAGGGAAGCAAGCTCCGCCGCCGCCCGGGAAGCTGGCCGCGCGCTACTGCGCGATGCGGATCGCGCGCTATTGCAAGCGAAGCGCCGCGGCAAATGTCAAGCGCTGCACTTCGCTACGCTGGCGCACACCCTGTCGTCCAAGTGAGGCTCAGGTGCCCCTGAGGACGAAACTCATTTTCGGCGTCGGTGCGGTGGCGTTTGGCATCAAGGAAAGCGGCTTGTCGCTATTCCTCCTGCTCTACTACGGTCAAGTGCTGGGGCTACCCGAGAAATGGGTGGGCGCGGTGCTGCTGGTGGCCCTGTTGATCGACGCAGTGAGCGACCCCTGGGTAGGGCAGCTTTCGGATCGCACAACCAGCCGATGGGGGCGTCGTCACCCCTTCATGGTTGCTTCGGCGCTTCCGGTGTGCCTCTCGTACTATTTCTTGTGGAACCCCCCGACAGGGCTTTCTCCTCAGGCCCTGCTCGCTTACCTGCTCGCCGGCGTGGTTCTGGTTCGAGTCAGTATCACCTTCAATGAGATCCCGAGTTCCTCACTCGCGGCGGAGCTGACCACGAACTACCACGAGCGGACTAGGGTGTTCAGTTATCGTTTCTTCTTCGGTTGGTGTGGTGGGCTCACCATGAACATCCTGACGTTTGCCGTTCTGCTTCGGAACACGGGGACGGAGAACGGCCTGTTGCTCGGCTCCGGTTATCGCGCGTATGGCAGTATTGCCGCTTGCGTCATGCTGATTTCCATCCTCGTGTCGGCTGTCGGTACTAGAGATGTCATTTCTGGGCTCAGGGGTGTGTGCCAACCCGCAGCGCCTGGTGGTCAGGGAAGAACCATCACGACAGCCATCCTGACCGTCGCGAGAAACAAGACGCTTCGGCCCTTGCTCGCTTCCAGCATGGTTGGCATGACCGCGGCGGGGCTCGGCCAAGGGCTGGAGATGTACATCGGGATCTACTTCTGGCAGCTCACGCCAGGTGAGCTCTCGCTCTTTCCCGCAAGCTTCCTGGTGGCGGTCGTCATTGCCTGCGTCGGCACCGAGCCCCTCGCGCGGCGCCTGGGCAAGCGGACGGCCGCGCAGACTTGCATCGCCTTGGGGACGTCGTTCGGCGTGCTACCGCTGGTGCTCGCCTTGTGTGGGGCGTTCCCTTCTCGCCAGTTCGGAGTCTTCTTGCCGCTGCTGCTTCTGGCTGCGTCCGCCGCCGTCTGTTGCCGGATCGCCACGGGCATCTTGTTTGCTTCCATGGTGACCGACCTGGTCGAAGTGCAAGAAGTGGAGACCGGGCTGCGCGCCGAGGGCACTCTGATGGCGGTGAGTACCTTCGTTTGCAAGACTACCACCGGGCTCGGGGTGTTTGCGGCTGGGGTCTTCCTCTCCTCGGTGGGGTTTCCTCGGCAGGCCGCGCCGGGCGTGGTTCCTATCGGCGTGGTCGATCACCTGATCTGGTTTCAGGTGCTGGCAGCGGGGACGCTCGGCTTCGCAAGTGCCGTCCAGCTCAGAGGGTTCGATCATGGACGCGCCGACCACGAGCGACACCTTGCGCTCTTGTCGCAAAGCGTCGCCTCCGCCGCTCACAATGGGAAATAGACATCGGCGACCGGGTGGAATCCGGGGAGCACCCGACGATCCAGCTCGAAAGGTAGCCGGTGCGGTTCGGACTCGCCATGCGTGCCGAGGAGACCGCTGCGCATCGCTGCCAGCTTGTACCAGGTTTGCCAGCGACTCTCGTAGGGTCCCACATGACGCAGGGTCAAGTACCGCCCTCCAGCAACGTAGCGCTCTGTAAGTTTTCCGAGGCCCAGACGCTTCTCGCTACGGAATGCGCATAGGAGGCGTTGCTGGCCAGGGGGCGCCCAGACCAAACCGCTCGGGAGGGCCAACGGCCCCAGCACCTCCTCCACTCCATGACGTTCGACGGCGTCGAAGGTCACGGCGAACGCTGCGGGGGCTTCCTGCGCGAACGTGCGGGACTTCCCGCCGAGCGCCTCGTACCCGTAGCAATAGAAGGGCGAGACTTGCACGAGCTGGGCCCGCCCCGCAGGGCTAGCCGTGCTCTGAAGTCTGTGCCATCGCGATTTCGGGTACTCTCCTTGCTGCGCCTGGCGCGGGGTCACTCCGAAATGCCGCCGAAAGGCACGCGCGAAGGCTGACGGGTTTTCGAAACCCACCTCGAAGGCGACATCGATGATCTTCGGGGAGGAAGCCGTCGTGAGTCGGGTCATCGCGGCACCCAAACGCGCGACCGCAACCAGCTGTGCCGGCGTGATGCCCGTTTGCGCGAGCAACACACGGTGCAGGTGAAACTTCGACATTCCTGCCACGCGCGCGAGAGTGTCGAGTGTCAATGCTTCGCCAAGATGTTGGTCCACGTAAGCGCCAACCCGATCGACGGCGCCTAGCCGGTGAAGCATGGTCTCGGGCGTATTGGGTTTCAGCCGCGGTGCCCCTCGTTCGGAATCGTCGAAGTAGGGGAGTGCTCGACTCGACAGCACCCTGAGCCTTCCCGGTTCTGAACCGACGGAAAGCTGGTCGACTCCGACTTGCGCTGGCATGGGACAGAAGCTTCCCATGTTAGACGCGGGTTGGACAAGCGGCGCGCCAGCTGAGCGCGTCCCAGAATGCGAGATAGGTTCGCGTTTCGAGCCACATCCTCGAGCTACGTCTTGAACATTGGCAACCTGAGCACAGATCCGAAGCGGCGCTCGCGGTACCAAAGGGAATCCATCGACCGAATGTGGACCGGTCCATCGGCTGCTGATTCGGTCACGAACCAAGAAGAGAGAGACCCATGCAATATTATCCTGAGCGTTGCCGGACCCGACCCATAGGCCCAAGCGCAGTGGCCATCGCGGCACTGCTCTGTTGTCCTGGCTGTAACAACCCACCGCCGGGAAACGCCAACTCCGCGAGTGCATCGGCGACCGGCGCATCGGTAACCAGCTGTGATCCAGGCTTCTCGTCGCGGCTGCCCCCCATCGAGGAGTGCGGGGTTGGCGCTACCGGAGACGATCCTCTGATCGACGATTTCGAGGATGGCGATCTCCGGGCCCACGTCGGGGACGCGCGCGATGGGGAATGGTACGTGTACACGGATGAAACCGATGGTTGCATCGACCTCGGCATCGAGAGCGACGACTCCTCGGTTCTCCATGCCCAGGGGCAGGGCTTTAGCAATTGGGGCGCGGGCTTCGGGTTGTCCTTCAAATGGAACCCAGCTCGGCAGACCAACTGCCTCTACGATGCCAAGGCGTACTCCGGGATTCGACTGCGGGCGCGCGGCAATGCGGCTCTGCGGCTTGCGATCGGGACCAAGACCAGCACCTTCGAAAGCCTGGGTGGCAACTGCCCCGACGCTGAAGGTTGCTTCGACCGGTATGGCCGCGCGCTGTCGTTGACCTCCAAATGGCAAACCTTTCAGATTGACTTCTGCTCGCTCGCCCAGGAAGGCTGGGGGACAGGGTTACTGCCCTTCTCGCCCGACGAGGTCACCGCCCTGGACTTTCTCGTTCGAAGCACCAACCATTTCGACGTCTGGGTGGATGACATCGAATTCATCCCGCGTGCCGACGGAAGCGCCCAGAGCTGCGCTCCGCTCTGTCCGCTCGACCAGCTGCCTGCCGGTATCGCCTACGATCCCGCAAAGACTCCCACCCAGGGGGGCTCGGCAGGGCTGTCGCTATTCACCTTCGAGCAGCAGAGCAGAGACTGCGGAACGCTGGTGCGTCGTTATCTCAGCTACGTACCAAAGAGCCTCGGCGAATCCACGGACGCGCCCATCCTCTTGCTCTTGCCGGGAACCAGCTCGGACGCTGAAAGCATGCACCAATTCATGACCGGGGGGCGCTTCGTCGAACTCGCTGACCGAGATGGCTTCGTGCTGGTTTATGCCAACGCGGCTCCAGGCGCGTACACCGTTGCCGAGCGGCTGAACGGCGGGCGCTTCTCGCTCGATGCCTCGGACAACCCTGAGGTTGACGATACGGAGTACCTCAAGTTGATAGTGGACGACCTGATCGAGCGCGGTCTGGTGAGTGGCGATAACCCCCTCTACCTCGCAGGGCACTCGATTGGGGGCGGCCTGGCACTCGAGGCGGCGATGGCTGACCCCGAACGTTATCGAGGCGTCGCCGCCATCATGCCCTTCGACTCCAGTCGCCCCAAAGAACCCGACGCATCGACGGACTACGCGTTGGAGCGCCTGCTCGTTGCGTTCACTCACGATGACCCGGATCTGCCCACCGGGTACGATTCGCTGCTTCCCCCTCTCATCAGCAAGTGGGCCGATGTGCTGGGAGTCTCTGGCAAAGAAACTGCCGAGGAAGAGTTCGAGGACCGGGTGGTCGAAGGAGACCAATACAGGGGCGACGACGCCACGGCTCTGCGTACTCGGGATAGCCATGCCAAACGCCGGGACCTCAAGGACCCCGAGTCGGGACGGTCGGTCCGCGTCCTCGAGTTCGATCACGCAGGACACTTTTGGCCGATGCAGGGCCCCTACGAGGATGACGCGGTCCTGTCCGAGTACGGTTTTCGCAATCAGGACTTGGATATGAGCGACCAGATCTGGGATTTCTTCAAAACGGCGAATTCGGAATGAAGCCGAAGGAACCATCGAGCACGAAGCCGTGAACCGTGTGGGGCCTGGTTCGTCCAAGAGGCAGTCGAAGTCCGTCAGTGCGTGTTGTGCGTCCAGACCCCAGCAGCTCCGCAATCAGATCCAAAGGGCTTGCTGGGCAAGCCGTCGCGGGTGCCAAAGGCGCACGCCAAGCCTCCGCTGTCGGGCTCGCGTCCAACCGCCGGAAGCCACGACTCGGTATCGTTCGGCCGACACGGCTCGCGGCTGCTTGGGGCCAAACAGTTAGGGAGGTTGACGTACTTAGAGGCGGTCCGGCTTTCACTCCACCCGTCGAGGGGGCCAGCAGCTGACATTTGTCGGGGAACGCCGCTCACGTGGCAGCCGTATCCCATCCGTTCGACTTCGAAGTGGCGGGAGGCGCCAGGCACCCGCCCTGGCGCCTGCGGCGATCGCCCTGGCAGCTCCGGCTTCCCGGGGGCGCGCTGGATGCTTCGAAATGGAGGAGCTGTCTGCGGGAGCGCGAGTCTGCGCTCTTCAGTCCAGTCGAGCGCGAAGGTTCCGTCGCGGAGCGGGCTCCAGACGGGCGTGGGCGGTCGTCGCGTGGGTGTGCCGGCGGAAAAGCCGTCCGACGAAGCAGAAATGGCGAGCGCGGGGCGCCGTTCGGGGTAGGCTTCTGCGCATTACGTCTTGCTTATGGAGGAAGCTGACGATGTACAATGGATTTGTGCGCGGTGGGCGCAGCAACCTTACTGGCTTTCTGCTCGCTGTCGGACTGAGCTTCGCGGCGTACAACGGCTGCACACCGGAAAAGACGTCGGGCGGTACCGACTCGACCGCGGAGTCCGTTGGTGGCAGCGCGCCGGCCGGCGGCACGACGGGGTTTGGGGCCGGAGGTAGCCAGAGCACGGGGACCGTTGGCACGACCGGAGCGCTCTCCAGTTCTGGCGGTGCCGGGGGCACGGTCGGCACCACGACCGCGACTACGACTGACGGTATCTCGATGGCGGGCCAGGCTGGTGAGTCCGGGCAAGATCCCGACTGCACGCTCGATCAGCTCGTGTGCGACACCGAATGCGTCGATCCCCGCTCCGAGGCCGCCCATTGTGGCGCGTGCGACAACGTTTGCCCGTCTGGCATCGAATGCCGCCAGGCCGAATGCGACTGTCCTGGTGATGCGATCAGCTGTGGGGGTCGCTGCGTCGATCCGCAGACGAACGTAGAAAACTGCGGCGGTTGCGACAGCGCCTGTGCTCCGGGTGCGCGTTGCCAGGCTGGCGAGTGTAGCTGCCTGGGGGCGCAACAGGCCTGCGGCGACGCCTGTTTCGATTTGTCGACTGACCGCAACCACTGCGGCGACTGCGACACGAAATGCGACGCGAAGTTCGTGTGCTCCGGAGGAGAGTGCGAGTGCGCGCCCGGCTATGACGCCTGCGGGGACAGCTGCGTGAATCTCGACTCCGACCCCGACCATTGCGGCGACTGTGATGTTGCGTGCGGGGCCGACCAGGTTTGCGCCGAGGGTGAGTGCTCCACGGCCTGCCCAGACGACTTGATGAACTGCGGTGGCGCGTGCGTCGATACCGAGTCCGACGAAGCGCACTGTGGCGATTGTGGCACTACCTGCACCGACGGCCTCGTGTGCGTCGGCGGCGCGTGCGAGTGTGACGACGACCTCACTCAGTGCGAGAGTGGCTGCATCGACACCTCGAGCAACGCGGCTCACTGCGGCGACTGCGACACGGCTTGTCCCGCTGGAGCGGCTTGCACGGAAGGGGAGTGCCAATGCGCCGACAGTGAAACGGTTTGCGATGACACCTGTGTAGACGTCACATCCAACGCGGCTCACTGCGGCGACTGCGACACGGCCTGCCGGGCCGATCAGGAATGTGTCGACGGCGGCTGCGCCTGCTCGGACGGCGCCACGGAGTGCGAGGGTACCTGCGTCGATACCATGGTGAGCAACCTGCACTGCGGCGACTGCGAGACGGCGTGTGAAGGTGGCACGAGTTGCGTGGACGGTGACTGCGAGTGCTCCGGGTCGAGCAAGCTCTGCGGGGGAACCTGCGTGGACGTGGACACCAGCAACTTGCATTGCGGCGACTGCGACAGCCCCTGCACCGGCGGCCGCACTTGTACGGGCGGTATGTGCGAGTGCCCCGTGGGAGAGGAACTCTGCGGAGACACCTGTGTCGATACATCGACGGACGATGCCCACTGCGGCGACTGCGATAGCGAATGCAGCGGGGAGCCTCATTGCGCTGCCGGAACCTGCAGCGCCTGCGACGGCGCACTGACGGCCTGCGGCGATTCGTGCGTCGACACGAACAATGACGAAGCCCACTGTGGCAGCTGCAGCGAGGTCTGCGCTTCGGACGAGACGTGTGTTGGAGGAAGCTGCACCCCGACGGTCGAGACGGAGCCCTGCACACCGGACTACACCGTCCCGGACACCGACGTGTCTTCGGTTACGCCACCCGACGGCTTCGGAACCACCGGTCCCTACTGTATCAAGGTCAACATGAGCTGCATTGGAGGCTGGAATTGCAGCAACACCAGCGGTCGCAGCGTGCAGGTGAACGACACCGCGATGACCTGTGGACAGACGCCACTGCCGGCCAAGGTGAACGGTGCCTACTACTTCGAGTTCAGCGGCGGCAGCTTTTCCTGGGCGAGTATCGCGCTTTGGAAGGGCGGCTGTTCACCCTGAAAGCCGTTCAGGGGTCTTTCGAGATCCGCCGCGCGCCGCGGCTCATTTGATCGGGTCGCGGCGGATGGTCTCGCATCCAACCTCGATGGAGACGTTTCCTGTCACCGAGTTCGTCAGGCGAGTGCAGGTGGCGTCGCAGGCCCGAATGCTGTGGGGCTTGTCGCTCGACGGATCCAAGTCGTAGTACCAACCGCCTTCTTCGTTGCACTCCGAGCCGTCGTCCAGGTACGGAATGGTTTCAGAGTCCTCTCCGGCCTTGGGTGTGAATGAGACGTTGACTTTGCCGTAGTCGAGCGCCTTGCCCGATTCCGATGGGGGAATCTGGAATTCGCACGACAGGCCATGCCCGCGCACGGAGTTCAAAGCGCTCACGAACTGAGCTGCTACGTCGTCCTGATCGCTGATGACGAACGCCTGCCCATCACCGGCCTCGGCGATCGCGCGGATGGTGTCGGCCCCTTCGCTGCTGTCCGCTGTCGCAGTGTCGGAGTCTTCGGGCGCGAAGACTCCAATAGTGTAGGTCTGCACGGGGACCGTGGCGCGCGCTCCCACCGATGCGAGTGCCGCAATTTCGGCCCGCCGAGAAGGACTGCAGCCTCCGGTCGGCGTTCCATCAGTCGCCAGGACGACGATCGCCTTGCGCTCCGGATGTGCTTCCGCCCAGGAGCGCGCGTAGGAGATGGCACCCTCGAGTGCAGGCCCTGTCGGGGTCAGGCCGAACGGGTTCTGCGCCGGGCTGTACGCTGCGAGGGAGCTCAGCAGGTCCGGTGCGGCGCCGGGTAGGGTGCCGATCGGCACCTCTGGAGTCGTGTAGTCTGACAGGGTGCAGACGGTCTGCGAGGCGCAGACACCCTGGGCGAGCGCGGCGCACTCGAGGCCGTTGTTGCACATCGAACCGACGGAGACGCACGATTCGTCGCCGCAGCCTCCGAGTGCGACGCAGCTGTCGCTGGCCGCGGGGCAGTCGGCGTCACGCAGGCACGGAATGAGACCCGGGAGATTTGCGTCGTTGCTGCGGCTCGTGCGACATGCCTTCAGGTAGCACAGGCCCTCGTCGCATTCGTTGTCGCTCGAACACGGCTTGTTGGCGGGGAAGTACTGAATGCCGACACCGATACCGTCCGAGTCCGGATCCGACACGAAGGACTCGAGCGCCGAGGTGATCGCCTGCCACTTGGAGCTACCGGACTTCGTCGCGGCGTTCATGGAAAGCGAACGATTGAGCATGACGTACACGTCGAGCGGTAGGAGCTCGGCGGCGTGCTGCTCGCCGGCGCAGCTGCGCTCGCCGCCGGCACCGCCACCGGCGAGCCCCATGTTGTCGATTGGGCCGGAACCGCCATCCGCGAAGCTGACCCCGGTGTTGCCGACTGCCGACCCGATGCCGGACGTGGTCCCTGTGGCCGCGCCGCCCGAGCCGCCCGAGCCCCCGGAGCCCAGAACGCTGTTCCCCGTATCCGAGGAGTCGCCCGACGGGTCCTCCTTGCATGCGAAGGGAATCGCGACGGCAGCAGTCACGATGCCGAAGTATCGCCAAGCTCGCGCGCGGCGGGCTCCAAAATGCCTGGGATTGATTCGATGGGACATGATCAAAACTGCGTGAGCTCGAGGCCACCCGGGTACCAGTAGCTCGTGGCATAGCCGTAGCCGTAGACGGAAATGCCGACGCGGTCCGTCGCCTCGATGATGTGGTTGCCGTTGCCCGAGTTGTCGAGCGGTATCTGAAGGACGCTGTATCCTGACCCGCCCACCGCAGTGCCGGCGGCTAGCAACGAGCCATCCAGAGTGACGGTGGTCCCGGTCGGGGCCGTGATGTTCACGTAATTCGCTTCGTAGTTGGTGGGCGCGTGGAACAGGTATTGAGTGCGGTACTGTTCGACGGGCACGGCGAGCACCATAGCGGGATCGCCCGTACCTCCGCCGTAGGTGATGCCCAACATGTACTCGGCGACGATGACGCGGCGATTCGCCTTGATCTCGAACGCGGCTTCTGTTTCGGCGATCTCGAAGTAGTCTCCCGTGTTCGTGAGCGTTGTCGGTGCTCCGGCCTGGGGGGGATCGTAGGTGAGCGTCGTGTCCGGCTCGGTCGCGACGACGCGCACCATGCGCGGCTTTTCGGTGGTGGGGTCGATCAAGGGCGGCGAGACAACGTAGGAGGAACCGAGAGTCTCGATCGGTAGCATCGCCTCTTCGAGGTGGTCGCACGCCGTCACGTCGTACGGAATGTCCGTGCACGAGTGACCCCCGATGACCTCGACCGGCTTGGTCGCCTGAATGCGGGTCCCGGTGAGGTCGTTGGGGTCCGGCGAGCCACCGGTCGCAGGCCCGGTGACCTGCAGTACGTCACCCTCATTGAGCGTCACGGTTCCGGTGCCGTCGGCCTCGATACCCGCGATGGTCGATACGATGCTGGTAGTGGCCGATGGGATCAACGTCACCTGTGTGTCGTCCTCTTTGGCGACCACGGCGTAGAGCCCTGGATAGCCGGACCAGGCATTGCGTGCGACCACGACGTAGTTGCCAGTCCACGTGTTGGTGGGAAGCAATAGCGAAGCGTCGTTCGTGTAGGTGTACGAGCCACCC
This sequence comes from uncultured delta proteobacterium, assembly GCA_963809955.1. Lineage (GTDB taxonomy): Bacteria > Myxococcota_A > Polyangia > Polyangiales > Polyangiaceae > JAICQQ01. The sequence goes on along the minus strand of CAWELQ010000016.1, from coordinate 26,903 downwards.
TTGGCGTAGTTGATCGGATTGTACTGGTAGACAGTGACCGGTTGATCGGTCCGCAGGCGGTAGGCACCATCAATGGCCAACGTCGTGTCCGCAGTGCGAAGATCGGTCCACGGCAGCACGATCACCGCCACGTCGCCCGGGGCGGCCGTGTCCGTCGCGACCGGCGTGCTTCCGAGGGTCACAGTGATGTTGGCGGTTTTCGAGCCCGAATTGGCGACCGTCACCGCGAAGTCGCCCACGCTGCTGCTGAGTGCCTTGTTGTTGGTGATGGTCGGGTAGTAGTCGCAGCCGAGATAGCTCGAACCGAGCGACGCGACTGCACATGGGCCCTGGCAGACTCCGCCTTCACAGCTCAGGCCCTGCATCGGATCGCAGTACTCGGTGAGAATCACCGCGTTGCCGCTGCGATCGAAGCTGCAATACCGCGAGGTGTCCCCGTCGCACTCGCCATATCCGATGCCGCAGTCCGCGCGGCAGTCGGCCGAGCAGGTGAAATCGTCCTCGGCGTTGCCGTCGTCGCACACCTCGCCGCTTTCGATCGTGCCGTTGCCGCAGGTGTTGCAGCGGCTGGGGTCGAAATCCGAACAGTCGCTCTTGCACGCGAGCCGCCCGCCGACGAACCCGAAGTCGGCACAGGTGTGCCCGTCGAGATCGGTTCCGTCGCACGTCTCGCCGGGTTCGACCAGGTTGTTGCCGCATCCTGCCGGTTCGGAGCCGCACTCTTTGGTGTCTATGTGGCACTCCGAGCAGGTGAGCCGCCCGCCGACGAACCCGAAGTCGGTGCAGTCTTCGCCCCGATAGTCCTTCGTGTCGCACTCCTCGTAACCAGGGTCGCTCGGATCCTCACCGTCGGCGATGCCGTCCCCGCAAGTGACGCAGCCCGAGGTGTCGAACTCGCAGGTATCCGTGCACCCGAGCACGCCCGCGCTGAAACCTTGTCGGGCACACGTAGCGCGCCCGAGCTTGCCCGAGTCGCAGTCCTCGCCGCTGTCGATGAGGCCATCGCCACAATGCGCGGGCCTGCAATCACTACGACAAGCATCTGCTCTGAAATCCGAGTTCTGCGACCCGTCGTCGCAGCCTTCCCCGTCATCGACGACGGAGTCGCCGCAGCTCGCCTGCGTGCAGTTGACCCGACAGGCGTCCGGCTCCGTGTCGGAGTTCTTCGCGCCATCATCGCACTGCTCGGCGCCGTCGATCGCCCCGTTGCCGCACAGGTCACCGGGAGTGCAACCGCTGAGGTCGAAGCTGCAATCGGCCTTGCACCCGAGCGGACCGGGGCCGAGTCCCAGGTGTTCGCAGGTCTCGTGGTCGACATCGGAGCCGTCGCACTCTTCGTCGCCATTGGCAACCCCGTCGCCGCACAGCGCCTGCGCCCCACTCGCTCCTGAGCCCGCCGTGCCCGCGGTTGCGCCGGAACCAGCTGCCCCTCCGGCGCCCTCTCCGGTGCTGGTCGCGGAGTTGGTCGTCCCGCCGCTGCTGGCAGATCCGCTGTTGGTCGCGCCCGACCCGCCAGTGTTGACGACGTTGTCGGCTCCAGTGTTGGTATCGTCGGTGGTGCTGCAACCTGCTGTGAGTGCCATCGTGAACAGCACTACCGCAACCGGCATCCCGTTGTTGCCGGCTGCCTTGCGCACGCTCACTCTCCGACTCCGCCGGGCAGGGCGGGAACGATTACCAGGACATCCTGCGTGTCGAGCACGGCGCCCGTCTGCACGTCGACAATATCGATGAAGGCAGTGAACACTTGGGGCTCGGCGGTCTCCTTCACACTCCCGTTCTGAGCGTGCACGGTGAAGAACAGGCGCGCCCCTTCGCGGCTAGAACTGCTCGACCCGACCGCGAATCCCGAAAATCCGTTGTCGTAGCTTTCGCCGTTGAACGCTGCCGGTACCGGCACCGGGTTGCAGCTGAACTCGGGCTCGAGCGGCGGCTTGAAGGTGTCATCCGGCGTATTCGCCTCGACCCGGGTCAGGAAGGCTCCCGTGTCGGGCGTCGAGCCGTCCCCGTCGTCTCGCCCCTGGGCGAGCACGTCGAACTTCGTGTACTTGATGATCGCGTCGATGCCGTCCGTCGTCACGTCGGACAAGCCGGTCCCGTTGTTCTGGATTTGGTAGCGCAACACGCACGCCGGCTCACCCCCGGTTCCCGTCGTCGGCGCTGTCGCATCCGGCAGGCAACACTGGTCTGTGCCGCAGCGCCATTCGGTAGCGCTGGTCTTGAACGAACAGGGTGGAACGACGGCCCGCGTGACCTCGGAGATCTCGCGCAGAGACGCCGCCGCCGTCGCGGAGCTGCCGTTTTGAATCGTGATCACGCGCGCTCCGATCCCCTGCAAGGAGTCGAGTGCCAGAGCGCGGTCGTGCGCGTTGTACGAAGTTGGGTACGCAGGGTTGGCGGTAGTGCCAACGCTGTCATGACTCTCGGCGTCCGTGGCTTGAACGATGATGGGCAGTGCTCCGAGCCTGAATTGTGCCCCGCCGATACGATCGCTCACCGCGAAGGGGCCGAAGTTACCACCTGCGCCGCTGACGCCCGTGCCCACGGCAGCCTGAAACAGGGCTTCGTAGCCTGCCTCCGGACCGTCGCCACCGCCGCCGAGCGCCAGCGCATTCGCTCCCGATTGCGCAATGGTCTCGTCGGTGGTGATGCCCGTATACAGGTGGAAGGGCTCATCGTTGGGGCTGCCGTAGGGACTTTGCGGAAAGTCCTCGAAGCCGGCGACGCCGAACGCGCTGTCGGAGAGCCGCGCCCGAGTGCTCGTGATGATCGAGCCGAGCCCCGACTTCAGACTATCGATCACGCCGCCCATCGACCCAGTTGTATCGATATTGAAGAAGACATCGGCTTTTTGAACCCGGGGAACGAAGCGCAGGGTCGCACTCTGCTCTGGGCCGTCGTACGGGAGCACGAAGAAGAACTCCACGCCGTGATCGAGGACCGTGTCGTCGGCGTCGCAAGGGTCGGCTCCGGTGAGCACCTCGACCAGATCGATGTAGCCGTCACCGTCACCGTCTTCGAGTCGCCGTCCGCACGCCGCCTCCTCATCGTCGGGTAGGCCGTCACCGTCCGAATCCAGATCGAGGAAATCGGGGACCCCGTCGAAATCCACGTCGGCCGGCGGTGTGTCGACCAGTGAATCGCCTGCTTCCTCTTCGTCCGAGTAGCCGTCGCCGTCGCTGTCGTCGTCGAGCGCGTTGGCGACCCCATCGTCGTCCGAGTCGTCGAGTCCCTCGTCGCCGTCGCTGATCGTGTCGCCGTCGCTGTCGGGACTGAGCGGATCGAGTCCGTGGGCGACCTCGTCGGCATCCGTCACGTCGTCGTTGTCCGAGTCGATATCGAGGTAGTCCGGCACCAGATCGCCGTCCGTGTCGAATCCAGCGGCAATCTCCGTGGCGTCAGGGATGCCGTCGCCATCCGAGTCGCTGTCCTCGAAGTCGGGGGTTCCGTCGTGGTCGGTATCGACCGGGGGCGTCGCGAGGTTGTCGTCGCCCGCCTCGAAACCGTCGCTGATGCCGTCGTCGTCGGAGTCCTCGTCTAGATAGTCCGGTGTCCCGTCGTCGTCGCTGTCTCGATCGGGAGCCCCTTCGTCCTCGTCGGAGATCGAGTCGCCGTCGGCATCGTCCTCAGCGCCAGGATCGGGCGCTCCCGCTTCTCCACCTTCGCCAATGGATTGGGAACCGCCCATGGACGTAGACCCGCCCGATTGGACGCCGCTCCCGCCCGAGCCGCCCGTTCCTAGGGTGGTGCTCGAACCGGCGACTGCGCCCGACCCACCGCTGGCCGTGGACGCACCACCTCCAGTGCCGCCGCCATCGTCCGAATGGTCGGCTTTCTGTCCACACGCCAGTTGAAATGAGATTGGCAGTACTGCCCAAAAAAAAGCAAAGCGAGGCACCCAGGCCCTCCCACGCCGAATGTAGATCCCCATGGGCGACGCGGCCACCCTGAATTTCGCTTCGAGCCCAGGGAGAATGTTTCATTCAGCGCACGAGCGAGCGGGCCCACCCTCGACGCGACTGGCGACAACGAGGGAGCGGCGCCGACGGACTCGCCCGCGCACTCGAGGAAACCGGTCATCGCGAGCGACGTCGCGCGGCCGGCGAGCTCACACGGCAAGACTCGGGTTGGGAATGGATCTTACCTTTCCCAAGTGGCACGAGCTATAAGGCCGCCTCATGCAAGATCAGAACACTGACCGACGTTCAGCGCTCCGTAGCAATCTACCTTCGAGGCGGAGACTCGAGCGCCTCGTTGGGCCCGCGCTGACCGTTTCGGTGGTCGTGACTTCGTGCCTGCGTCCGCCGGACAAGCCAAGTGCGACGGCTCGAGCCGAGGCCGCGTCGCCCGCGGTATACGCCGGGCCGAGCGAGGCCTACGTGTGGAAGAGCGTTGTCATCAACGGTGGTGGCTTTGTGACAGGGCTCGCATTCAGTCCAGTGGAAGCGGGGATTCTATACGCGAGGACGGACGTCGGCGGTGCTTATCGCTACGACCCCAAGAACGAGAGCTGGATCCCATTGACGGATTTCCTGAGCCACGAACAGGCCAATTACCTGGGCATCGAGAGTTTCGCCGTGGACCCCGAGCTCGCTGACCGGGTGTACATGGCCGTGGGCATGTACACGGCGGACTGGGCCGGGAGCGGCGCATTCATGCGCTCGGACGATCGCGGGGACACCTGGCAGGTATTTCCAGTGGACATCAAGATGGGCGGCAACGAGCTCAGCCGCTCCAATGGCGAACGGCTGGCGATCGATCCGCACCTGGCGAAGGTGCTCTACTTCGGATCGCGCCGCAATGGTCTGTGGAGGAGCGAAGACGAAGCGGAGACCTGGACGAAGGTCGATAGCTTCCCGGTGAGTGACGACGCTGCGAAGGGGCTCGGCCTTCCCATCGTCCTGTTCGACCGGGCGAGCGGCAAGCAGGGTGAGCCGACACCCACGATCTATGTCGGTAGCCAAACGGACGGAAAGCTCTACCAGACCACGGACGCAGGCGGGACTTGGGCGGAGATCCCGAATCAGCCAAGGACGGGGTTTCTCCCACGCCGCGCGGCTATTGACGCCGAGGGCACGCTCTACGTGACCTACGCGCTCGGCGACAGCCCCTATGCTCTATCGAAAGGGGCCGTGTACAAATACGAACCCAAGAAGGGGGCCTGGACGGACATCACACCGCTCGAGCCGACCGAAGAAGATAGCTTCGGATACGGTGGTATCGCGGTGGATCCGTCGAAGCCAGGTACACTGGTGACCACGACGATGGACCGCTGGACCAAGGGGGCGGAGATCTTCCGCAGCCAGGACGGAGGCAAGACCTGGAAACCCCTGATGGCGCGCGCGATTCTGGACGGCGGCGGCACGGCGTACGTGTATCACCATCGAGACAAGCTCGACCCGCCGCAATGGATGGGCGACATCGAGATCGATCCCTTCGACTCCAGCCGTGCAATGATCGTCGAGGGCGGCGGCGTGTGGGCGACCGAGGATCTCGAGGCGGCCGACGCCGGCAAGCCCACCCATTGGTCCTTTCACTCGAAGAACCTGGAGGAACTCGTCGCGCGCGATCTCGTCAGTCCGCCAGAGGGAGCGCCACTGCTCTCGGTCGTGTTGGATGCTTGTGGCTTCCGGCACGACGATCTCGACGTCTCCCCCGCGGGCGGGACCTTTCGAAATCCCGACTGCGCCAGCGCAGACGACATCGACTTTGCTGGAAAGAAGCCGAACGTCATGGTTCGTGTCGGCAAGCATCCGTGGGACGGCAAGAAAGGGCCCCGCGGCGCCATCTCGACCGATGGTGGGGTGACCTGGAAGCAGTTTGCCAAGGAGCCGCCTGGCAGCGGCGGGTCAGGTAGCGTGGCGGTGTCGGCAGATGGCGCGGTCGTGGTCTGGGCGCCTCGTGGGGGCAAGGCTGCCTATTCGGCGGATGCCGGTAGCACCTGGACTCCAGCTGTCGGGCTGCCAGCTCCGCAAGAGTCTCCGGACTGGGCCCCGTGGTTTCTGCGCCTCGCTTCGGACCCCGTGAACCCGAAGAAGTTCTACGCGTTCAACTCGCTGGCGGGCGCGGTGCTGACCAGCGAAGACGGCGGTGCACACTTCACGGTCGGCGCAGACAACCTGCGCGCCGTGCCGGGATACGATCTGCAGTATGCATCCATCAAAACAGTGCCGGGTCTCGAAGGCGAGGTGTGGATCACGACTAAGACGGAGCTCGCTCGTTCCTCGGATTCGGGGCAATCGTTCAGCACGGTGGGGAGCGTCCAGGAAGCCCACGGGGTGGGCTTCGGCAAAGCGGCGCCGGGCCAGACGTTCCCAGCGGTCTACCTGTCCGGCAAGGTCGGCGACGTGACGGGTTTCTTCCGTTCGGACGACGCCGGGGAGAGCTTCATTCGCATCAACGATGACGCGCACCAATACGGCGGGGCTACCGTGTTGACGGGCGACCCGCGGGTCTATGGACGCGTCTACGTAGCGCCGGGAGGGCGGGGGATCGTCTACGGCGAGCCGGCAAAGTAGCGAGGAGTTTTGCGGCGAGGAGTCGGCGTCGAGGCGCTGCGAGATCTCCGGGCCGCAGTTGGAAGAGGATCTGAGCACTACTTCGAAGAGACAATGACGAGGCACATCCTCTTTGGTTTCGGCTCCGCCCGGGTTAGGTGATATAGGGTTCCAATGATTGATCATACCGGAGTCGATGTCAGTGACGGTCCCAGAAGCCGCAAGTTCTACGAACGGGCCTTGGCCCCGCTGGGCTACGCGGTCATCATGGAGGTTCCAAAAGAGGTTACCGGAGGGGCCCTGGTGCTGGGCTTCGGCGTGCCTCCCAAGCCCGACTTCTGGCTACACGAAGGCACACCGCAGAAGCCCCACGTGCACGTGGCATTTCGTGCCGACACACGTGAGGCCGTCGACGCCTTCTATGCGGCGGCGCTCGCAGCGGGAGGCAAGGACAACGGGGCCCCTGGGCTACGGCCGAACTACCACTCGGACTACTACGGTGCCTTTGTGCTCGATCCCGACGGTCACAACATCGAAGCCTGTTGTCACGCGCCAGTCGGACATTAGCTCAGGATCCCCGCCCTCCACCCGCGGCGTGGGGGCGGCTGGCGGACCGTCTCGTGCGAGCTCCCGGTCGACGCCGTTGTACGCGGGCAGCGCGTGAAGCCTAAGGGCCCGCGAATGGTTATGTCCTACTGCGCCGGCCGATCCTCTTGCTGCGGCGGGCGGGCTCGTCGCTCCGCTCCTCGCCCTCTTCTGCCCTCCACGCGCCCGCCTCGCGGCGGTCTCGGCCGGCTCGCGACGGACTTCCCCATTGGCGGGCCCTAAGGGCCCTCATCGAGGGCGAGTTGTCGTTGCAGGACAAACTGCAGGCGCGGGCGCTCGGACTAGGTGCTGCCTGGCCGGAACCAGACCGGCGTCGCGAACAGGACCACGCCGAACGATCCCGCTGCCACGAAGAACAGCGTCCCTCCCAGTGCCGGGTAAAGCAGCCCGCCGATGATGAGGCCCGCGATGCTCGCGAGGCTGCTAGCGCTGGTCACTGCGCCCTGGACCTTGCCTTGCGCCTTGCCACCCAGTTCGGCGACGCGCGTCTGAAACGTTGGCCACGACAGGCCGTTGCCGATGGCAAAGCACGCGGCGCCGGCATAGGTGATGGGCCCGGCGGGGAGCGGAAAGAGCGAGAGTGAGAGCACGAGGAAGCTCATGCCGATCGCGAACACCACGCGACGGTCCAGATGCGTGGACGCGAGCGAAAGCAGTGGTCCCTGAGCGAGGATCATCATCCCCGAGAGGACCGCAAAGAAGACGCCGAGTTCGGTCGTACTCCAGCCGTAGACGTCTGCCGCGTGCACGGGGAACCCGGCGTAGAACAAGTTGAACCCGAGAAAGAGGATGAAGGTCGCGATGAGCACGAGCGCAACGGGTCGCTCCTTCACGCCAGCTCGTAGGGCGCGCTTTTCGGTCGCGTGGTCACACGGCTTCGCTTGCTGGTTGAGGCCCGCCTCGAGTGCGTTGGGCGCGGGCGGACCCAGCGGGCAGCGAACCTCTGGTTCCTTCAACCATGCGACGATGGCCAGCGTCGTGAGCGCGGCGACCCCGGCGGCCACGGCGATGGGCAGGCGCGGACCCCAGTCCGCGCCGCCGAGCACCCCCGCCGCAGCGGGTCCGATCGCGAAGCCGAGGTTTGCCGCCATGCCCATGCGGCCGAAGGCGAGTTGGCGCGCTTCGGGGTGCTCGCGCGTGAGATCCGCGACGTAGGCGTTGGCCACCGAAATGTTGCCGCCCGTCGCGCCGTCGAGGGCGCGCGCGGCGAACACGATGAGCAGCGGTACGGTGAGCGTCGCGCCGGCGATCTCGGCCACGCCGACGAGCGGCATCGAGAGCGCGGCGAGAAAGAGCAGCCAGGCGACGAGCGTGCCGACTTGGCTCGCGACCAACACGGGTCGCCGGCCGCTGCGGTCGGACCAGCGACCGAGCAGCGGCGCTCCAAGCAGCTGAAACGCCGAGTACGTCGCGCCGACGAGCCCGTACGTCCACGGCGCGCCCCCAAGGTCGGTTACGATGAACACGAGGAAAGGAATCGCGAGCGAGAAGCCGAGCGTCCCAAGGAAGTGGATCGCGAGAATCGGCCCGAAGCGCGACCAGGGCAGGGGGAGCTCGGGCCGGAGGTTCTCCGCGGACACGTGGGGCATTGCCCAACCCTAGCAGGCGCTCACAGCGCTGTGGTGAAACGTGCGTCCATCTCGGCTGCGCGGATCTCTGGAACCCGGGGATCGCGCATTGATCGTCACGGTTGTGGCGCGCGGCTAGCTCTGCGCCGATCACGAAGTCGATGTTAGAGCATCTCGCAACGGGTACAATCGGCAGCGTGCTGCATCACCGCCCACACATTCGTTGGCCCGCGCTCCGGGCCGGCGGGGGTGAACCGATAACGGGACTGGAAGGGGTACATATGTTGACGCACCAGCAAGCCAAAGCCTTCTACGATCGCTTCGGATCCAAGCAAGATTCACAAGCCTTCTACGAGGATCGCGCGATCAACGAGCTAGTGGTTCGTGCCGACTTCGAATCCGCCAACCACGTTTTCGAGTTTGGAGTGGGGACCGGGCGCCTCGCGGAGCGGCTGCTCTCGCAGCACTTGAGCGGGCGGGCTCGCTTCACGGGTAGCGATATCAGTACGACCATGCTGGAGCTTGCTCAAACGCGCCTTTCAAGGTTCGGCAATCGCGTAGAACTGGTGCTGAGCAACGGGGCAGCCGTCTGTCCCGTTCCAGCCGCGTCTGTTGACAGAATAGTCTCCAGCTACGTGCTCGATCTCCTGCCTGAACAAGAGATCATCACGTTCCTGAGCGACTGTGCACGCGCCCTGACTGCGGGTGGTCGCTTGTGCCTGGTGGGCCTAACCTTTGGCGAAGGGCTCGGATCACGGCTGGTTACCGCCGGTTGGCGCGCATTGTTTCGAATCTCACCCGCAATCGTTGGGGGCTGCAGACCCATTCGACTGGAACCACTGGTGGTCGCAGCCGGATTGGCCACCCTCAGCTCTCGGGTGGTGACTTCCTTCGGCATAGCCTCGGAAGTCTTGGTGGCAGAAAGACGCGGCGGCAGCTAGTTCACCACTTGATTGGGAGTGCCTCGCCAAACTCCGAACGGGTCAACCCAGACCGCCAACACAAGCCGAACGCCCGGCAGCGCGACCCGCGGTGGTGCGAGCTCCGCCGGGAATGGATGAACCACGAGGGCCTGTACGCCCCAGGCCGGGAGTGCGGTTCGTGCTCACACCTCGGCGCTGCTGTGTCCGAGTGCGCCGTCGCCACCCGGGCTCGCTCAGCGCCGTCGGTCAGGGGTCATGGATACGCTCCCATGTTGCTCATCACGCTGAGGCTGGCGACGGTCGCCAAGACCCCAATCACCGTGAGCAGCAGCAGGAACACCACGAGCCGCTTGCGCCGTGAGCCGTTGAGTTCTGCCGGGAGGTCGACGAGGGTATTCGCGCTGAGCGCCGGTACGGCGAACGGATCCTTTTGGGCCGCCATCGCCGGGGGCTCGACAGCGCTCGGGCGTGGCGCCATCGCTTGGGTGGGCAGCGGTGGGGGCCCGCCTCGCGGAGCTGCACCGTGCACCTCGACAGGGTCGCGACCGGTCGACGTGGGGAGTTCCGGAACGTGAGGAGCCCCTCCGCCGGGCGAGGGGCGAGGACGGACCTGGGCGTGCCGCAATGCCCCCAACATCATCTCGAGCTCACTTTGTTTGGCGAGCAACGGTGCGATGGCAGCCTTGAGCTTCGCTTCGAAATCGTGAGGCTTGACGGCCGACGAGCCGCCAGAACGTTCGAGCTTCGCTTCGAGTTCGCGCTGTCGGTCGAGCAGCGAAGCCATCGCACGCTCGACCGAGGTCTTGACCAGACGCTCCGTTAATACGCGGAGTTCGGGCATGAGCGCGCGGACGAGTTCATCGCGTACCTCGCTAGTGGGCGCCACCGTACTCTGCACGCTGGAATTCGCGGACGCTGCGCGAGACTTTGCCTGCGAACCAGTACCCGGCGATGGGCGGGGGGCGACGCTGGCTGGGACGCTGAAGAAGGCTCTGGACGGGGGACGATTGCTCACTCGCCGCGTGGATCGAGCGGTAGACTTCACCGTGCCCTGGTTGCGTGCAGCGGGTGGTGGCGGGGGTCGACGAGGCTGAGGGCCCGTCGCATGAGTGGCCATGCATTAGAACATGAACGATCGTGCGAGCGTGATCCAGAACTACGACGCGTCTCGTGATCGAATTGTGTCGCTGCGCACCTCGACGCACGAAGAGCACGTCGTGGCACCGTTGGGCGCCGGGTGGTGCGACCGTAGGTAATTGTCAGACGGCGTTGCTGGCAGCCAACGTCATGGCCCCTCGACTTCGCTCGGGTTTGTCTGATGCACTCGACCAGCGCACGGCGGCCGCACGCCTCGCGCACGAAGGTGATTGTCGCACACCCGACGTGAGCGTCTGCCATCGCGACCGCGAGTCGTCACAGGTGCCCATTCGCGGCGAGCGGGAGCCCTTAGGAGCCCGAGATCAAGAACGGACGGGCGACTGGGATAGAGATGATGTCACCTCCGGTTCCCCGCACCCACGCGAAGATGCGATACGTTATGTTGGGCACTAGCGGTGGCGACAGATCTGCCAGCGCGAAGGTAGCGCTCGATCCGGTAGTCGCGGTTTTCTGGGCGAGCGCCGAGTCCGGCTTCCAGGCTCCGGTCGTCGAGTCCGCGGTTCCGCTCCATAGTTCGAACTGGATGCTACCAACTTCGGAGGGATAGCTGTCGCGAATCGGGTACAGCGAGAAGTCGTAGACGGTGGCTGTGACGCTGCCGTCAGCAGGCACTTGTGTCTCGTCCAATTGCAAGGTGCTCACGAACGGGCCGGCCATCGGCATCAGTGTGGCTCGCACCGTCTGTACCAGTTGACCGCCGTCGTAGACGCGCAAAGTCACGTCGAATCTGGCGTTGATTACCCAGTACAGTGAGTAGTCGGTTCCGAGCAGTTCCTCCTGGCCACCTCCCGATTCCCCCGTAGTACGGGACCATTCGTAGCTGGGCGCAGCGACGTCGGTGAGGCAGGTGGAGTTGGGACGCAGTGTCAGGTGGCTGTTCGTCAGATGCGTCGACCCTTCCGCAGCTGCGTAGGGGTTGTCCTCGGATTGCACCAAGATGTTGCAGGTCTCCACTGCGGCCGTTACTTGTACGCTCGCGTAGACCGGGGGACTCCGATCGCCGGAGGGCGTTTCGCGGTACAAGCGATACTGGTGGCTACCCACCGGAACGCCGACTTCGGTCGCCTGATGGTCTGGCCACACCACACGCGCCACCAACACCCATTGGGAGCCATCCCAGCGTTCGAGCACCGCATCTCCATCGGCCGCATCGCCCTCCGCCCAATGGGCAACCACCCGGCCCAGGTCGTCCGGCGTGACCTCGAAGTCCTGGATGGCCTTGGGCGGTGCGAAGTAGGGAACGCGAACGACGTATTTCGAGCCGACGTAGCGGTACCAGTACATGGCACCGCACGGCCAGTGCCTGACACCATCGATCTCACAGGCGCTTTCAGCGCCCCCCAGGTAGTCGGTGTAGACCTCCGGCCGTCCGTTGCTGTTGAGCGTGAACTCACTGTCGTCGACCGTGAAGCCGCGATTGACAGCGCGCTCGACGGACCGGCTCACGCTGGTTCGATTGATTTCCACCGATGTCCCGTCTTGGCTGACGGTCACCTCAACAGGTAGGTCCCGGAGGAACTGTTCGAAGGCGACGCCTTGTGTACTGAAACCATCGATCAAGGCGCGGACAGTGTGCCTCATCTCGTCGACACTGCTGGTCGGCCAGGCCTCGAACTGCTCCTCCGAATGGCGCCGCGCCAGAAACAGCTCCCCGTCGCTCGGGAGTTCATCGAACTCCACCGTCAGTGTGGCCGGTGTGTTGAACTGGAGCCCGTGGGGGGTCAATTCATAGGCGAGATCCTCGTAGAAGCCAGTGGTGTCCTCGGCAGGTCCGATGCGGATCATCGTGTCTTCGTCGAGGGCCCCCTCCGGGATTTCGAGAGTGAGTCGGCCATCAGCTGAGGTGAGGCTCCCGCCATCCGGACCGATCTCGGCTTCTTCGAAACCCGCCTGACCACCTGCGCCTGCACCGCCCGCCGGACTACCGTCCACTGTGCCGCCCCCCGACGCCGACGCGCGGGTGCCGCCCCCACCGCCAGAATTGCTGGAGCCACCCTCGCTTGCCCCGGCGCTGCCAGAGGATCCGCCCGCGTTGCCGCTCGCGCCACCGCTGCCATGGGTCCCATTGCCCATGTCGCGCTTTTCATCAGCGCAGGCGACGAACAGACATGCGATCATGAGGAATGCGAGCCACCCGAGCAGTGTGCCCCGCCACGACTTGCCAAACCTTGGGATCGAATACGATATCACGAGTCCTCCTTGAGTTGAGACAATGCGTCGCGCGCACAAAATCCGTCCCACCACGGACAGCCGCGGGCCCATGTCGAAACTCGACGCACTTCTTGGTTCTGCCTAAGTGGGAGATCTGGGAAAAAGCGATCAATCCGGGGTGCGTATTTCTTCGGGCCCGCGAGCTATCGCCGTGAGGAAAGGTCGCGGCCCAAGCTGTCCCCTCGGTAAGTTTCAGCGGACGGCAGTCCGGCCGAACGTGACATCCGAGTATCCATCGCCGCCAGTTTGCGTGGGCTCACCCCAGTCCAAACCATCGCTACTGACGAAGCGGCGGCTGTCTCCTACTCCGACGAACAACCCGTCACCGAACACAAGGTGATCCGGCGCATATCCCGGGGTGGTCTGGAAGCTCAAAGCGTCCGAGGAGTAGTAGCCCTGGCCGCCACCCACGGCGATGAAGACGCCATTGCCAAAAGCCACATCACTCAGATCGACGTTGCCCAGGCTTTGCGTGTGCCATTGCACGGCATCCAGGGAGGTCGAGACACGTCCAGCGGCTCCGACGGCCACATAGCGATCCGCCGCATACGTGACCGCGTACAGCGCTGCCCCACCAACCTCGGGCATCTCCCAATCCGCACCGTCTTGGGAGATAGCAATCATGCCTTCATTGGACCCGTCGTAGCGATGCCCGACGACCACGAACCCAGACGGGCCCGACGTGATGTCCCGAAAGTGACCGTCCACGAATGCTCCGGTTGACTGCCAGCTGGCCGCCTCGTCCTCGGAACGAAACCGCTCACCGTTGCCGCCGGCGGTCACCCAGACACCGTCGTGATAGGCGGCGCTCGAGGCAAATGAGGTGAAGCGACCGGTGATGCTCCACTCTTTGGCGTCTCGGGAGCTGAGTGCGCAACCCCCCGTGTCGCAGTCTCCCACCGCGACGAAGGTGCCATTACCCCAGGCAACCCCGCGCAACAGACTCACTGCCGGGTTGCCGCCGACATCGATCGACCAATCCAGTCCGTCTGTCGTGGCGCTCCGCCGCCCAGACCCACCCACGGCCACGAAGTACGTGGGGCCGACGTCACCGCCAGCGCTCCCGTTCGTGGAACCGCTGTCACCGAGAGTGCCAGCGTCGCCGGCATACCCGGCATCCGCGACCCCTTCGACTCCAGCTTCACCACCGCTGTCCGCGGCGCCGACTTCGCTTGCCTTGCCACCCGTTCCCCCGCCGCCAACTCCCGTTGTACTATTGCTCACCGCCGAGGGGGCTTTATCGGCGCTGGAGGTTGCGGCGGTCGTGCCGAACGTCGTGTCGGCTCCGACGCCGCTCTCCTCCGATTTCGAAGCGTTGGCGGATGCTGAGCAGGCCGTGCCGAGGCACAGCACGAGCCCCCACCCCAGGCTGTCCGTCCGTGGGCGAAGCGTCATCGTCTCAGCTCAAAACGCCGGGGAGCGGACCGCTGCCATGCCCGGGCATGCCGAACTCCATGTCGTCGAAGCCAAAGGCGTTGAGCACAGTCACCATCAATTGATTGGTCGACAGATTCTGGCCTCGAAGGTCGAGATAACGCCCCGTCGCTCCCCCGGTGGCACCTGCTAACACCACCGGCAGCTCGTAGGTTTCGTGGCCGTAGCCATCGCCGAAGTCGCTCAGCCAGAGCACCAGCGTGGAGTCCAACAGGGAACCCTGCGCATCTTGTTGCTGATCCAATCGGTCGAGCAGTGCAGCGAACTGTTCGGCGTACCAGCGATAGCCGGCTACCAGCCCAGGTTCGTCGTCGCCGCCCAGGTCACTACGGTCACGCCCGTCGTGCACCATCGTGTGCCAGCGATCGTACTTGTCGGTGGGAATCAGGGGAGAGGGGTCGGTAATCCAGGGAAACCACGGACCATCGCCGGTTCCGTAGTGGAGGGTGACCACCTTGGTCTGCGCGCATGCCAAAGCGATAACCCCGAGGTCCATCATCAGCGGACCGGTCACGTTGTCTTGGTAGACATGGTCGTAGCCGCTCGGCAACGCCAGGTTGGGCGGATTGCAGCCGACGCTGGGTGTCTGGGAACTCGCCAGCCTCTTCTCGATCTCGCGCACCTTGTCGGCGTGGGCATCCAGGCGCTGACGGTCGCTGGGGCCAAGCTCGGCCCGCAGCGTCGTGAAGTCTTCGAGCACGGCGTCGAGCACACTTAGTTTGCGGGCACGCAACCGTTCGGCCGCGGAATCTGGCTGCGCGTCCTGGTTGACGCCGCTGAAGACTCTGTCGAAGGCATCCGCGGGGTGAGCCATTGCGGTGACCGGATCGTCCTTGGCAGCATACAAGACTCTGCCCGTGAACGTGTGCGCGGGGTCACCCTCGGTGCCGATCGCCAGGTCCATGGACGCGAAGGGCTCGGCGTCGCGAATGCGTGAGGCAACCACTTGGTCGATGCTTGGCCCTGCGGCATGGTCGTCCACCGGTTGCTGAGCGTCGGGCAACACATCGCCGTTGGCATCCAGCGTGCCGGAGTAGGGCTGACAGGTCATGAGCGTGCGCGCCGAGGAACTGTGACCATCCGACTGGGTGTTGACGTAGCGCACGAGGTTCGACACGCCGTCCACCATGACCAAACGGGATTGGTACGGAGCAAGTGGTGCACTGATGCGCCCCAGAGTGAAGTCCGTTGTGCCGCCGGTGGGCCGCCAGTCGCGCATGATGGTGCCCTGGTGATGCAGGAACACGACCAGGCGGCTGGGGTTCGCACTCGACGCCTGAGCGCGCGCCTGACGCGGCGCCAACGCCTCGAGATAGGGGAGAGAAAGGCTGACGCCCATGGCGCCTTTCAGCAGTTGGCGGCGGTTCATTGGATGTCTCATGGTTCTTCTCCAACGGGTTCGGCCACGCGGGTGCGAAAGGCGGGGCTCTGCACCAGTGCGACGAGCAGCTGTTTGGTACCGCCGCCGGCGCTGGCGGCTTGCTCGACAATCGACTGGATCGCGCAGGTGTCTGCGTCGACGCTCTCGCGCGCGCTGGCGTAGCGGAACCACTGCGTGGCGTAGCACTGCTCCAGCTGGGGATCCGTAAGCAGTAGTTGTACGAGCTCTTGCACGCCATCGAAACTGCCGCTGGGTTCTTCCAGCGTCCCGCTGGCGTCGACCGGAGTTTGGGGCGCCCACTCGTCGCGCCAACGACCGATGGCGTCGAAGTGCTCGAAGGCAAAGCCGATGGGGTCGATGCTGGTATGGCAGGCTGCACAGGCGGGTTGGCTGCGGTGCGCGGCCAGTCGGTCACGCACCGTGTTGCTCGCACTCGAGGGGGCGTCGATACCTTCGGTGTTGACGTTGTTGGGTATGGTCATTTCCTGACAGAGCAGCTGTTTGAGTACGAAGGCACCTCGCCGCACCGGTGCAGAGCTCTTGTCGTAGGCCTGCATGGAGAGAAACGCGGGTCGTGTCAGGATGCCCGCGCGCTCCGCTGGCAAGTCGACCCGCACGAAGTCGTCGGGACCGGACGACCCGGAGCTGATGCCAAAGATGTCGTCCGTGCGGATGTTCGAGAAGGCGACCGTCGCGGTGAGCAACTGCTCGATGCCACCATCCCGTTCGAATACGACCTCGCGTACGAAGCGCTCGGTCTCCGTCGCGAGCGACGCGCTGAGCTCGGCGTCGAACTCGGGGTAGTACTCCGGGTCCTTACGCAGCCCGGCGAGCTTGCCGAGACCGAGCCACTCCGAATGGAAGCCGATCACGCTGCCTTCGGACCGGGGGTCATCCAGGAGCCGGACAGTCTGTGCCTCGAGCACTTCCGGCTCGAGCAAGCTGTCGTCTCGGGCGGTTCTCCGGAGTTCGGCATCGGGCAAGCTCTGCCAAAGGAAGAACGCCAAGCGCTCGGCAAGAGCGTGGGCGGGCAGCTCCAGAGTTCCCCCGGCCATCGGGGCGCCCACGCGACCTTCGTCGAGATACAGAAACTGAGGCGACATCAAGATTGTCATCACGAAGCTCTCCGCGCGTTCCGAAAGTGAGGCCTCCGCATCTTCGTCTACCAGAGCGCTCAGTGTGTCCTGCTCGCTCACCATGAGCGGTCGCCGGAAGGCGCGTTCGGCGACATCAGCCATGAAGGCTTCGAAGCAGGCCTGGCTGGGTGGACTCACGTCGCAGTCGATGAAGGACTCGGGGTCGGCAGCCACCTGTGCGGCGATTGCCTGGGCCGCTTGCCAGATGGCTTCCGCGGCAGCCTCGGAAACCACATTGGCGTCCGCATAGCTGGTGAAGCGGTGGGTGTTCGGCGTGCTGGGAAAACCGACATCGGCATCGATCGCGTCGCCGAACAGAGAGACGACAGCTCCCTGGTATTGGGCGGCGGTGAGGCGGCGCAAGGGCGCAGTGGGAGGCTGAGCATTTGGGTTGCAGGCCGCTGGGCCCGGGCGTGAGCCACTCGTCGAGCTGCCGACACTCGTCGCGTTGCTGTCGTCGGCAGAGCTGCCGTTGCTACTCGAACTGGCACCGCCGGCCGCGCCCGAGCCGGCTGCCTCAGCGCCTTCGCCGGCAGCCAGCTTCGACTGACAGCCGCTGAGCGCGGAACACATAAACACACCAAGTCCACACAGCCAGGGGGTCCTCAACGTTGCTAACTCCTGCAAGTGACTTCTGCCATGTGGGGTGCCGGTCAAAAACCGATCAACACAGCGCAACATTCATCGCACCCCGCGGCACCTGGGAGGAGACGCAGCACCGAATGCGCGGTCACTCGAAGCGTGCCAGCAGCCCCAACTTCACCAAGGGTCTTGCGCGATAAGGACTGAAGATGGTGCGCTTGTCGCCGTCGGGCAGCCTGATGAAGTAGCTCGAGCTTCGCAGATCGAAATAGCCGCCGATGCACAACCAGCCGTCGAGCCGCGACGACAGCCTGAGCGTGGCAGCCAACCGCAGCATCGCGACTGGATCCAGCGACAACCGCGCCGGTTCGAGCACTGCCAGACTGCCCTCGGGACGCACGCTCGACTGACGCGTGAAGCGGCTGCCAAACCCCAGGTCGACGCTGGTGGCAAACCGGGCCGAACCGGTGAGATCCCTCGACAACCCTGCCAGCAGCGTGTATTCGCGGAGCGCCAACAGGACATCTGGCGTCTCGACGCTGACAGAGCGGCTGGCTCCAGCATCGAAGAAACCCGCCCACGACCCGCGGCTGACCCGGGTGGTGACGGCCAACGTCGGCTGGAATGGCTCCGGCTCGGCCAGCAGCTCGACGCCAGCGGCTGCACCGAGGCGCAGCACCCAGCCTGGAGCGAGCGCACGGTGTGGCGGCGGTGTGGGGCTTGCAGGCGCTGGTCGGACTGGCTCGCTCGCGGCGTCCGACGCTGCCCTGCGGGGCGCTTCGCGCACGACGCCCAGCGAGCGCTCGACCTCTTCGCGTGCCTCACCAACACGGCCGCCGGACAGCAGTGTCTCGACACCCGCCAGGACGATCGCCGCGAGCTCTTCGGCGAGCACCTCCGTCGACCTGCCCGACGCTGGCAGGCGCCGAATCAGGACCTGTTCCCAGTTCCCATCGGTGAGAAACAAGCTGACTCGTTCGGTGCTGTTGAAGTCGATCCAGACGCGAGCTACGGCAGGGTTCGCCTTCGGGTCGGGGGTGACCACATGGGCCGGGTCGATGCGCGCGGAATGTCGCAGCCTGGGTTTTGCGCCAATGCGGCCCAGCAGTTCGAGCAATACGGGCCGCAGCGCCTCGACTTGCTTCGAGCTGCCAGCTACCTCGAGCGTCACCAGGCGTGATTGCTCTGCGTCCGCCCCACCACTGTCAAGCTCTGCTCCGGCCTCCCTCGCATGGCCCGTGGCCGGGCATGGGCCGGCGAGGCTCGCAAGCAACACGAGGAGCTGGATGCAGCGAGCGTACGAAGCTTCCGAGTGCATCAGCCGAAACGGAAGTTACCCTGGTGGCGAAGGTGAATCGAGCACATTAGTACTTGGGGGTTATCATGGATTTCGAGCCCTCGGGACCGGCCCAGTGTATCTTATGATGGTGGCCCTCTCCCGCAACTGCTCTGGCTCCCTCGGGCCGATCTGCCTGTTGGCTTGCTGGATGGTCGGCAGCGGTTGTTCCGAGCGTCGGGAACTCATCGCGAGCTTGCCGGGCGGCGGCGCTGGCGGCGCTGCCCCAGACGGCAGCGTGGATCTGAGCGTCAGCTGCGGCGAGCCGGTCCACGTGGTCAGCGAAAACTTGAATCCCGAGCAGGACGACCGCGTGGACCTCTTGGTAGCGGCGGGCCAGTGCCTGGTTCAGTTCAACAATCTGTCTGACGGAAGCTTCGAGCCGGTCGTCGTCGTCGCGGGCGAGCCCGTGGGAGAAACGGTAGCCACCGGTCAGCTCGACGATGGCGATCAGGAAGGCTTCGCCGATGCCATCAGTGTGCCGAACCTCTTGAGGCTCTACCAGAACGATGGCCGTCAGCTCTCCAGTGCGCAGACACTGGGTGAGTCTGCGCACGGTCAACCTGGCGGTCTGGTTATCGCCGACCTGGCGGGCGACGCCAACAACGACGTGGCCATCATCACTGCTGCAGGCAACATGCGCGTTTGGATCGGCGACGGACAGGGGAACCTCGCATCGGGTCCGATGTTCGGCATTGGTACCGGCGGAGGGCGTACCCTGTATGCCATCGCACCCGCCCAAGGAGCCGGTGACTCGGCGCTCGACCTGTTGATGGTCGATGACTTCGGGCCTGCGGTATTGCCCAATGAGGGTGACTTGTTTCGGCGGGCGGTCTACACCGCCTACCCGCCCGCCGAGACGCAGCGGTTCGTGGTGGGCGCCGATTTCAACCAGGATGGCTGCACGGATGCCTTTACCTTCGACGGCGGTCCCGAGCAAACTGGCTCCGCCGTGACGGGGCACTACTTTCTGAACGAGTGTGACGCCAGCGGCAATCTGGTGGAGCGAGCGCAGTTTTCCCTGCCCCAGGCCGTGTTCGCCTTGAGCACCCTCTGGAACGATGACGCTCTGCCCGATCTGCTGGTAGCGCAGGCGGCACCGGAGAACCGCGTCAGCCTGCTCCTGGGAACCACGAAGGCCGAGGGGTTCGTCCCAGGGGGTAGCCTGGAGGTGCCGGGCAATCCCCGCAGTATCGCCGTGGCCGACTTCGACAACAGCGGCTCGCCCGATTTGGCCGTCGCGTTGCGAGATCTTGGCGTAGTGCGGGTTGTGTTCGATTCCTTGTGATTAAACGGGTACTTAACGAGCTTGCGGCGCTCGAGGTGAGGGAGTGGACCACTTTTTCTCGCGTTCGAGTGATCGCTTTTTGAGGAGCAATCTACATAGCCAAAGCGAACCCGAACAACTCCGCGCTCGTGCTCACTGAAAACCAGTACCCAGACAGTACTCCGACACCAGGTTCGGGGGACCCGCTGCCAGGCTTGGCGACGGCAGCGGCGGCCGGTGATGTGGGTGCCATGCGGTCCTTGTTGCGCTCGCTCGCCCCGGGCGTGATGCGGATCGCCAAGGCGGTGCTCGGCCCGGCCCACCCCGACGTCGAAGACGCCACCCAAGATTCCCTGCTGGCGTTCGCCCGTGCGCTGCCTAATTTTCGCCATGAATGCCATCCCGCTGGCTACGCCTCGCGGATCGCTGTGCGCACGACCGTGGCCCTGAGGCGACGTCAGCAACAGCACCACCACCAGCTTTCGCAGCAAGCAGTCCAAGATCTGGACAGCGGCGACACGGCGCGTGGACCTCACGAACAGTTGAGTACCCAGCGACGGATGCAGGTGGTGCGCGAGCTGTTACGCGAGCTACCCTTGATTCAGGCGGAGACGCTGGCCCTGAGGGTTGTGCTGGGCTGTTCTCTGCAGGAGGTGAGCGAAGCGACCGGTGTTCCGCTCAACACGGTGCGCAGCCGCGTGCGGTTGGCCAAACAGGCGCTGCAGCGTCGCATCGAAGCGGATCCACAGCTGTGCGAGCGGCTCGAGGTGCAGAAATGACGCAGTTTGACTTCCACCCAGAGAAGCTGCTCGATGGTCACGCGCTAGGCTGTCTCGATCCTGCCGAGTCAGCTCTGCTCGAGGAGCATTTGCGGCAATGTCCGACCTGCCGCCTGGAACTGGAGGTACGCGATGACTTCGCCGCTGCGCTGTCTCAGGATGCACCCGAAGAGCCATCGCTCGAAAGCCTCGTCGAGGAAGTCGTGCGCCAAACGGGGGAAGCCGAAGCTGCTGGGCAGAGCTTTCAATCGTTCTACAGTGCGAACACTGTGACTCGAGGCTCTTCGCGGCCCCGCAGGCAGCGTACCCTCGTAGTGATCGTCGCGGCCAGCGCCATGCTCGTGGGCGTGGCGGCAGCCGCGACCTACTTGCTGCGAGTTCCCGAGCCGAGCCCACGCGAGCAGCGCACCCGTCCCGAACGCAGCGCACCGGCATTGAAGGCGATCGATACTCCGCATGGCAGTCGGTCCGGGGCGGTCGACAAAAGCGCGTCCCCAGACGACGAGCCCGCCGGTGAGGCTGCAAAGCCCGAGGACGGCGCAGAACCGAAGTCGGACGATGGCGCTCGCCGCAAACCCATTGTCCATGCCAAACCCGGCCCGGCAGAGCTGTTCGCGGAGGCCAATCGCGCGCGTCGCGCCGGCGACCCCGAGCGAGCGGTGAGCCTCTACAAGAAGCTGCAGCAGGGCTACCCCGAGTCGTCGGAAGCCAAGGTTTCGTACACGATCATGGGCCAGCTACTGATGCACGAAAGGCAGCCGGAAGCCGCCCTGAAGCAGTTCGATGACTACCTCGGCAACGACGGCACCGGTGCGCTCAGCGAGGAAGCCTTGATCGGGCGCGCGCGGGCACTTCGGCAAATGGGCAAACAGGGCGAGGAGCGCGCAACGCTCCAGCAACTGCTGAAGGCCTTCCCCCACTCGATTCATGTTCCCTACGCCCGCCAGCGTCTGACCGAGCTCACTGAGTGATCCCTTCGTGAGCGCGAGCGTGTGCGCGGGCGCGTGCGCGTGCGCGAGCGTGGGCGTGGGCGTGGGCGTGAGGTGTTCGTTTTGGTCGACCGAGAGCCGGTTCTCGTAGGGGACTGAAGAGGGTTCCCGAAGAGATCAGAGCAAGCGAGAACTCCAGGGCCGAGGCATCGAGCAACAAACGTTATAGCGCATCTCTCGGCCTCAAATGGTCCAACGTCTGCGTCCAAGCGGACAGCGCCGCGCGCACCCGGTGAAATAGCGCTCGCAGCTGCTCCTCGGGTTCGTCATCGGATGGCCGCTCGAACTCGTTGTTGTCGCTGGGTAGCTCGATGATCTGGAATGCGGCCACTTCGACGGATTCGAGCAGTAGCGCGCCACCGTCGTCACACACGATCGTGGCCTTCGGTTCGTCCTGCCACCCAATGATCTCGAGTCTTCCTTCGTCGTTTTCTCGGACTGATTCTTCTGGGATCAACGGTTCGATGGCGTCGAGGCGCCCTTTCGTCTCTCGAACCCAGTGGGCCCACGCCTTTCTCGCTGGCATCGCGATGGGCTTGCGGAAGGGCGCGGACGCCTTGAGTTTGATGTCGACCCGGAGGCAAGCCGGCGCGATTTCGATGTCGTCGATGGCAGAGCCGCGCACCATCTGGTGGAGCACGTCCTCGTCGGCCGTATTGGTTCTGGCTGTGTGAAGAGCGTCCCAACGCCACCACAGGGTTGCCGTCACGTGAAAAGGCGTTGCATCCTGACGACTCCCGAGTGGCTCGACGTAAACCTTGCACTCGCGCTCGAGCGTGCGGGTGTTCAGTGACTCGGTTGTCGCAACGCCAAGCCTGGGGAGACGGGACTCGTGGAGGGCGTAGTCCCAGCAGGCGCGAAACGCTTCGTAGTTCATCGAGCCACGTCTTCCGACAGGCCGAGCGCGAAGTCAATTCGAGGTGCTGGGTGGCTCAGGTTATGCCCGTTCGGTCCCAGCGTGCCCGGACGGGTCATCGGCGTGCCCGGACGGGTCATCGGCGTGCCCGGACGGTCATCGGCGTGCCCGGACGGTCACTGGGGCGCCCGGACAGCCTTTCCGAGTGCCCGGGCGGTTCACTGGGACGCCCGGACGACTCACGCGATTGCCCGGACACTTCCGTGTCCAGTAAGGCCTCGTTTGTCGCCGCACGGCATGTTCCGCGCGAGAAACGACGAACTCCGCGTCCCGGACGCTGCCCTCGACTGTTGAACGCGCCCCGCGTGAAGCATGCTCGCCCAGCGCATTGAGCACCGACCTCAGGGGGGCTCGGATGTGTATGCGAAGAGATGTTGAAGGCGTGACTCCGGTCGGGAGTATCGCCGGAGCCCGAGAATCGAAGCTCATGCGAGGTCCCTCGCAGGCGCGAAGCGCCGAGGTTTCTCAGCCCCCAGGGCAAGTGGGGCTGGGGCCTGACCATTGATCGCGGAGTTGCGGTGAAGTTGCAGTATGGGTGTGAGCCTCAGGTTCGGCATCAGCGGCTGTGGCTGCGACCGCAACGACGACAGCAGCAGCGACGGCTGCGGCAACTGCGGCTGCGGCAACTGCGGCTGCGGCAACCGCGGCTGCGGCAGATACGGTCTGCTACTTCTGAAGCGGCGTGCTGTCACTGACGCTGGTGCCGCCCTCGAAGCTGGCTACGTGTCGTGTTCACACCCGTTCGGCGCACCTTCTGCGCCACCTCCAAGGGCGGTGCAAGCGGGATGCGGCGTCACTAGCGATGGTAGGCGGTCGACGATCGCGCGGGGCAACGGGGAGGTGTCACATAAGCTGCGCCAGTGGAGGGCATGAACACGACACTTCGCCAACAGCTTCTCGACCAAGTCATCAACATCATTCAGCGCGCTCGGCCCCTGATCGACGCTATCGAACGCAAGGACCAGGATCTGAGCAAGCAGCTCAGACGCTCTCTGAATAGTACCGGTCTCAATGTCTCCGAGGCCTTTGGGGTCAAAGCCGGCAATGCTCGGCAGAGCTTCCGTCGCGCACTGGGAGAGCTCTATGAATCGCAAGCCTCATTGCAGCTGGCTGCTGCCTGGGGCTACATCAACCACGAGCTCGCGCAGGCCGTCGTCGCCGACTTGGGCGCTCTCGGTGGTCGTTTGTACGGGCTGTCGCGGCGCTGACAGCTAACCGCATTCCATCGCGCGCCGGAGTTTGTAGCCCTCCAGAGTGGCACACAAGCGATCGTACCCTCGAGCAAGGGTTTGCCAGCCTGGTGCTCCATTATGCTTGAGGTGACCACCAAGACCAGCTATCGCGAGCACGACTTCCTGGACAGCAGGCGTCTCAGGGAGCGGCTGGCGCGCTATTAGCGGTCGAGCTGTCGTGAGCCACCAAGACTTCAGCTTGGCTGCTGATCCTGCCCAACGTTTGTTTTACGTGGGGCTGCAGGACGACATCGGGTGTCACCTTGACGTTGCCGAAGAACCGATACGCTGCTTCCAACTCTGCAGCTGACAGTGCCTGCGGAAAGCTGGCGGACGGCTCCCTTGCCATCGCGCCGGCCAAGCCTTCCACATGCGTCGCTAGCCGCTTGTCGCCAAATTCCGCGCCTTCGAACTCCAATTCAACACCGTCGATCGCCGGGTCAGATGATTGGGCCACCCAGAGCTTTGATCACGTCCACCGAAACTTTGCAATGAAATGTGACCAATCCATAGGTTGGGGCCCCACGCGCAGCGCGAAGCGGCCGCAGGCACGCGAAGCGTGCCGAGGACCTAAATAAAGATGCCCACCCAGCGGACAGAGAGGGCCGAGAGCGAAGCGGCGCGCCCTCGTTAGAGGGCGGGCGCGCTGCGTAGCGGCCCGCCACTGGTCGACGTTACGGGGTGGGCGCAGCTGGGTTCGAACCAGCGACTTCAACCGTGTGAAAACGAAAGGCTGGGCGTAACCAGGCGTACCTGGGCGTAACTAGCCGTGAGAGAACGTAACGAATCGTAACTGGCGTGCTTGGGTGATCCTTAGGTCGCTGCGTCATCGGCCGCGCTTGGAGCGTGGCGCGTATTTTTTTAACAGCAGCACGTCCAGCTTATCCTTTTCGCGATCGGACGCGATCTTATTGCGTACCAGCGCAGCTCTGCTGATGACCGGGATTGCGTGGCCGTTGACTTCCACCGTAACGCTGTTTCGGGAGGCCGCCTTGAAGGAGACTCCGCTGATACCGGTCAGAATATCGATCCGGCGCGGCTTGCGCCCCAGCATCCAAACGGTGTCGGGCGTGGCGAGCTGGGTGGGAGCCGGAGCAACCTCCTCGAACCCGAAGTCAACGAGTGCTGCGTGAAGTCTTTTTGCGTTGCTTGGAGACGGCTCGACGAACACGTCGAGATCCTCCGTGAACCTCGGCTCGGCGTGGACCGCCACGGCGTGGCCTCCGATCAAGAGGAAGCGGGTTCCCGAAGAGATCAGAGCAAGCAAGAATTGGCTCCAATCTTCGTTTAGGGTCAAAGTCGTCGAACCACTCGCGGCGGAGCTGCTCGACGACCGCGAGCCTTTCTTCCGGCGTGGTCGCTTCGCGATCTTCGACGTCGAACGTTTCGCTTTCTTGGAGACTCGCGACCCTGATGACACGCTCAATACTCACCCTAGAGAGTATGGCAGATCTTCCCAGTCTGGTCTACGTAGAGCAGAGGCTCTAGTTGAGGGCGTCCAGGGCCAAGGCATCGAGCAACCCACCCTATAGCGCGTCTCTCGGCCTCAAATGGTCTAACGTCTGCATCCAAGCAGACAGCTGTGCTGGCCACTTCGCTGGTCCGCCACAGGATCGCTGAAGAATCAGGCCAGGACAAGTCTTGAACATTCCGCTGCGCTGGGCGACATCGAACCCGTGCCTGCCGCGCTCACCCACCGTGTTGGCTCCGCCCCCGGCGCGTGCTGACGTCGATCGCGACGGCGACTCGAGGGGCATTCCGCCCAGCGCCGCTAGCGACGGGTCTCATTCGCGATCTCTTTCGTACGCGTCAAGAGCTCGTTGCCGAGAACGCCATACTTCGCCAGCAGCTCATCGTCGCAGGACCGTGAAGCGACCCGCGCTGCATTCGTGGGACCGTCCCCTCCTCGTTGCGCTGGCCAGCCGTTTTCCCAACTGGCCCCAAAGCATCCTGCTCGTGAAACCCGAGACCATCCTCCGCTGGCATCGCGAAGGCTTTCGGCTCTTCTGGAAGCGCAAGTCGAAAACTGCCACGCCGCGCGAGCCCCGCATCAGCTCGGAAACGGTCGACCTCATTCGTCGCATGGCTGCGGACAACCGCACCTGGGGAGCGGAGCGGATCCGCGGCGAGCTTCTCAAGGTCGGACTCCGAGTCACCAAGCGAACCATTCAACGGCACCTCTGGGCTGTCCGCCCGCCGGGCGATGGCCAGCGCTGGCGCACGTTCCTGAAGAACCACACTGTGTGGGCGTGCGATTTTCTCCAAGTCTACGACCTTTGGTTTCGGCCATTGTTTGCCTTCTTCGTCATCGACGTGAACACCAAGCAGGTGATTCACGTCGCGGTGACCCGCGAGCCTAGCCAGCGTTGGACGGCGCAACAGCTCCGTGAACTCACGCCGTTCGCCAGCGGTCCAGATTTCGTCATCCGGGATTGCGACGCCAAGTTCGGCTCGGACTTCGACCGCGTCGCGAAAAGCTCGGGCATTCGCGTCCTCAAGACTGCGATTCGAGCTCCGATGATGAACGCCACCTGCGAGCGCTTCCTCGGCAGTGTGCGCCGCGAATGCCTCGATCACATCATCATTCTCGGACAAGCGCACTTGCGAGCAATCCTTGCCGAGTACGCCGCATATTTCAACGCGAGCCGCCCGCACCAGGGACTCGGGCAACGCGTCCCCGCGCCTTCCACGATCAACAGGTCCGCTGCCGGTGGACAAGTCGTTGCGATTCCCGTGCTCGGAGGGCTGCATCACGACTATCGGCAGGCTGCTTGAGGTCGTGGATGATGTAAGTAGCCAGGACAGGTACTAGCCACGAAGCCAGTGGTACTGAGCACCGAGCCGACGAAGGTTCCGAAGCGGTCAGGGCAAGCGGGGTTGGGGCAGTT
>CAWELQ010000015.1:0-156468 GCA_963809955.1 uncultured delta proteobacterium | reverse complement strand
TGAATCGCGCGGCCACCAACACCGGCGTTCCCGCGGATGAAGCCGCGGAGGGCTGCCGTAGCTCAACGGAGAGCAGCAAGGGTGCGGCGGCGGCGAGAAACTGCCACGAGCCCCAGCAGGCCGACCCAGGCGAGCGGAGCGGAGCCGTCGCTGCCACTCGTGACCCGGCACCCGCAGCCAGCATCTTCGGCCGGGGCAGCGGGTGCCGGATTGCCGTCGCCAGGGACGATACCGGTGGTGCTGGTATCCGCCGGGTCGGGAGTGCTCTCCCCCCCGGTCGTCGTCGTGGGCGTTCCCGTCGTGCTCACGGCGCCCACGCTCGAGGTCGTGGTGCCCGTCGTGGTTGCCATGCCGCCGCTGCCATCGGTGCTGCCGGACATGCCATCGGTGCCCTCCGTCGTCGAGGCAATGCCGTCCGTGCTCGTCGAGCCACCCATTGCATCGATACCGCCAGTAGTGCCGGCGCCGCCAACACCACCGCTGCCACCAACACCACCGCTGCCACCAACACCACCGCTGCCACCGCTGCCGCCGTCGTCCGTCGACTCGAGATCGCGAAAGAGGAGCTGGGCGAAGTTGTACAGGCTGCGGTTCCAGACGATCGAGGTGTGTCCCTGGCCCGGCTCGATTTGATAGACATGGGGCACGTCATTGTCGTTGAGAAAATCGTGATACATCTGGCTGTTCGTGATCAAGCCATCGTCACCGCCACACGCAATGAAGATCACCCGTACCATCTCCTTGACGGCTTCGACGTCACTGATGGTCTGCTGAGGGCTCTGGGTATTGGGCGCCGCGGAGAACGGCCCGATGTAGTGAAACACGTCGATGTTGGGGAAGCCAAAGTTGAAGGTCTGTCCGCCACCCATCGAAAGCCCGGCGATGGCTCTGCGGTCCGCGTCGGTTGCAGCCGAGTAGTTCTCCTCGACCCACGGAATCAGATCGTTCAAAAGCACGTCGCCGTGGGCGGAAAAACCGTCCGAAGCGCCTTTGGTGTTTCCGTCGGGCATGACGACGATCATGGGCTCCGCCAAACCCTCGGAGTACAGGTTGTCCATGACGTGGTCGGCATTACCCTCGTTGCTCCCCATACCGACCCATGACACTTCGTTGCCGCCGATACCATGGTGCAGATAAAGCACGGGATAGAGAGTGTCCGTCGAGTAGCCAGGGGGCGTATAGACGGTCACCTTCTGCGTGCCGTAGTCTCTGGTCGGGTAGTCGAGTGAGAGCTCGACGTTGCCGTGAGGAACGTCCTGCTCTCGGTCGAAACCTTGTGGAGGCACCGGAAGGTTCGCCTCGCCCACCTGTGCGTGCGCAAGCCCTGACGCTGCGAGCATCGCAAACGCAAACGCATTGCCCGCCATCGATGCGGTTCGCAATCTGCGGGCGACGCGGGCTGCGCCCGCTTCAGCGTGGTTGAGGCTCAATGGCCGATTGTTCCTGTAGGTCATGGTTGGTTTTTCCGATCGGGAGGAATTGATGGCGTGCGCCGCCGCATCGGCACACGAACGGGCGCTGCCCCTTCGTCTCGATGAAGATGCCCGCTCGCGCCATTTTGTATGTGTCACATCGCACTTTTCGTCAACAACACTGGAGCGTGAAGAATCACACTGTAGACAGAATAGAGCGCGCAAACGCCGGCCGGGACTGCGCCGAACGTGAGCGCCGAGCCCGTGCCGCACCCAGGGCGGACACGGCTCCAGTGCCCCCGCCCGTTGTCGCGCTGCCGGTCGTTACTCCACTGGGCCCCACGCCACCACTGCCCGTCGCCCCACCCGTCACCGCGGCGCCTGAGGACGTCATGCCACCCGTCGTCGCGCTCGAGCGCGCAGCACCGGTCGTCTGGGCCGCACCACCCGAACTGGAGGAGGCGCCGCTCGCCGAGTCATTTTCCCCGTACGGCTCGGGGAGGCGTCGCTACAAGCTATCGTGGCGAAGCCGAGCCCTAGGAACGCTAACCAGCGCCGAGAGGGGGCGAGAGGTCGATGATTGTTCATTGGGTTTTGAGAGTTTTCCGGGCCCGTCAAATTCTTCCTGCAGGGTGTACCGAGCTAACGACCCCGCACGATCCGTACCCTCTCCGTTTGTCTCGACGCATGCGAATTTGTCACGTCGATTGGGCAACCGATCCCGACGCGCTGTTTTGCAAGTGTGCTCCCACCGGACAGACAGCCCCACGCGCCGCAGGGACACCCTTCGACAGTACCTTCGCGCTCGGTTACGCGACGAGCTGCATCCGGCGGTCGCCCCGATCGTGTTGGGGTGTGTCAGCGCGAAGTCAGCTTCGCTTTTCTTTCGAAGCGATCGAGCACACGCGAGCGCTTTCCTGCCAGAATTTTGACCGCCAGCGGGTGCTCCGACCCCTCGCGCTGGCCCGATAGACGATCCCCATGCCGCCTTGGCCGATCCTCTGCTCGAGCGCGTACCGACCCAGGTGGTGGAGCGACCGGGTACGGACCCCTCAGCGTCTCGGCTCACTCCATCACTCGCCGTCGAAATGGCCCGCACCACCGCCCACGAGGCTCTTGGCGCGACGATGCCCGCGGTTGCTCGAGGGTCCAAAGCCGCAACGCCGACCCCTGCTTCTTGCGAAGGGAACCGGCTCCAAGATGAGAACGTGAACAGACCAATGAGTGATCGCTGAAGGCGCCATCGCATCCTACTGACTAAGTGCCGACGGTGGGCCTATCCTTCGTATTTCTTTCATTGAGTACGTGCGCTGCTCGTGGCCCGCGACCGTACTTTCGTTCTCGGAAGCCAACCGCCTACACGACCATGAGGCTGAATGAGCTCGCGGGCTACGCGGTCGCGCGAAGGTTTTGCTGGCTTGTTGAGCGATCACGAACGGCTGGCGCTCCTGTCCCGGACAACCTCCGCAATCCCGCGAAATCGCGCGATTGCTGCAGGGGTGCTGTGGCACGATCGATGCTTGTCACTCGCTTGAGGTTCCGGCGAGACACATTGGCCACGCCAGTGCCTCGGCACGATCAGAATGACCGGTTCATGGCTACCATGGAACATCTTGACTTCCCCGATCTTCTCTGGCTGCTAGTGGCTGCGTTCGCGTTGCACGAAGCCGAAGAATGGAACATCACGGACTTCGAGCGGAGCACCCTATCCGGGTTGCCCGAAACCGTGACCAAGAGGAATGCACGTATCTGGATCGCCTTCATCTGCGCTGTTGCCGTGATGTGGTGCGCTTTGGCGACCTTGCCGAAAAGCGCCACCTTCGCAGCCTATGTGTTTCTACCCGCGATTGCGCTCGTGCTCGCGAATTCTCTTCAGCACATCTTCTGGACGGTGCATTTCAAGCAGTACGCGCCGGGCACGGTCACCGCCACGCTGCTGCTGATCCCGCTCGGATCCTACACCGCCGTCCGCGCTGCCAGCCTGGAGCTGGTGGGTGGTTGGTACCTGGTCGTGCTGGGCGCGATGATCGCCGTCATCCTCATCGAAACGGTCAGGGCTGGCAATCGCGTCACCCCGCCGATCCGAGCCATCTATGGGTTGGGCAATTGGCTCGACCTCAACGTGTTGCACGGACCGTCCCATCGCCGCACGCCCCAATAGTTTCAGTCTGCGGGATGGGCGGTAAGCCCGCCTGCCCGGACAGGACCTTCCGGTCGTCATTCTTGGCTGCCGACGGTGTTTTCGCCATGGGCGCCGGCACGCCGCATGCCTGAACACCGGTTCGGAACGTGCAATTGGTCATCTGAGCGACCAGGTCATGGTGATGGAGCAGCAGGCTGTACAGAGCTGCAGCCGCGACCAGAGGCCGGAAGCGCGCTTCTTGTTGCTTGGGTCGTTCTTCCTTCGGCATGTTCAAGACAATGCCTCCTGACAGCGTCGCGACGGCCAGCCCGGCCGTCGCGCGCCCGCGCCCTTTCGCGCTCCGGGTCAGGGCCGCTACTCCCACGCCTGCGAATCCAGCGAAAGCAAGGAGCCCGCGCCCGCGAACTCCTACCCCTTCTCCCATCCCGCGAGCTGCTCCGCCAGCGCGTTCAGGCTGACGGCTTGTACGTCTTCGCTCACCGGGTAGGCGTCCTTGCCCGCATGCACGACGAAGCCGCGCGTCGCCTTGATGTCTTCGCTGGCAAGGTAGAAGCCCTTCTCCGGGCGGGCGCTCAACGCCCGCTTGATCTCGATCGCCCAGCGCTCCTTGCCGGGCAATTCGAGCACCAGGTCGATTTCCGCTCCCGCCGAAGTGCGGTAGAAACTCGCCATCGCGCGGGGCGGGGCGACAGCCAGCAGGTTCTCGACGACGAACCCCTCCCAGCTCGCGCCTGCCACCGGGTGCCCGGCGATGTCGTTCAGCGTCTCCAGCCGCAGCAACGCGTGCACGAGACCGCTGTCGCGTACGTAGAGTTTCGGCGACTTCACCAGCCGCTTCTTCGTATTCGCGTGCAGCGGCGGCAGGCGCCGCACCAGCAGCAGATCGGCCAGCAGATTGACATAGCGGTTTACGGTGGGCGCGCTCACCGAAAGCGCGGTCGCCAGCCGCGATGCGTTGAGCAGCGTACCCTGGCCATGCGCCAGCATCGTCCACAGGCGCGCGAGCGTTTCCGCCGGGATGCGCGGCCCGAACTGCGGCACGTCGCGTTCGAGGTAGGTGCGGATGAAGGCTTCGCGCCAATCCAGGCTTTCCGCGTCCGAGGCAGCGAGGAAGCTGTCCGGGAAGCCGCCGCGCACCCAGAGAGCATCCGTCTTCTTCCCGCCATCCGTCTCCAGCACGTTCAACGTGTTCATCTCCACGAAGGCGATGCGCCCGGCGAGGCTCTCGCTCGATTGCCGCAGCAGGTCGATGGAGGCCGAGCCGAGCAGCAGGAAGCGCCCGGTGCGCCTTCCGCGCCGCCGCCCTTTGTCGATGAGGCCGCGGAGTGCCGCGAAAAGCTCCGGCACGCGGTGGATTTCATCGAGGATGACCAGGCGGTCTTCGTAATTGCCGAGGAACAGGGCGGGGTCGGCGAGCTTGTCGTGGTCTTCCCGCGCCTCGAGGTCGAGGTAGAGCGCCTCCGTGCCCTTGGCGATCTCCAGCGCCAGGGTCGTCTTGCCGACCTGCCGCGGGCCAATCAGCGCCACGGCGGCCTGCCGGGCAAGCGTTTCGCGCACCTGCCGCAATGCAAGTCTCGGTATCATCCTTGCATATTAAATACAGCAAATTCAATCTGCAAGGACGTGTTTTACGCTCGCCGTGCCGTACCTTGGCGGCGCGGGTGGCGCGGCCGGCACGACCATTGGTGGCGGCGGTACGCTTTCAACCAACGGCGCCACGAACACGAACACGAACACGGACGGTGCGATGCCGACTTGCGCCTCAGGGACCAACCTGGGGGCCTACCCGCAGGCCATTGTGCAGGATTGCCACAGTCGGGGAAGCGCCAGCGGGCAGGCCGACCCCTTGGCGTGCTCGGGCACCGAGTTTGCCCCTGCTGACCCGCGCGCGGCAGAGATGGCAGGCGCTTGCGGCTGATGGTGCGGAAGCCTATCGTTCCGCCAGGTTCGGCGAGGCACAGCAGCCAACCCACCGAATAAAGGCCGCTGGCGAGCCAGAAGAGAGTTGTCCGTGACCGACCAAATCAGTACCCGAGCCAAGACGGGTGTACCCG
The DNA here is from genome assembly GCA_963809955.1 of uncultured delta proteobacterium. Lineage (GTDB taxonomy): Bacteria > Myxococcota_A > Polyangia > Polyangiales > Polyangiaceae > JAICQQ01. The sequence goes on along the minus strand of CAWELQ010000015.1, from coordinate 150,859 downwards.
GGCTGGATCAAGTGCTTCGGGGGGGCCTGCCCGAGAACCATCTCTACTTGGTCAATGGACCGAGCGGAGCAGGCAAGACGACGTTGGTGCTGCAGTTTCTGATGCAAGGCGCCGCAGAAGGCGCCAGGTCACTCTACGTCGGCACCTCTGAAACCCAACAAGAAATTCAGCTGGTCTCCCGATCCCACGGCTGGGATCTCTCGGGTGTCGAGCTGCGTCACCATGCCGGGGCGGGGGCGAGCACTCGTGTTGCCGAGCAAACCATGCTCCACCCGGCAGAGGTCGAGCTCCCTCGCGCCATGGAGCAGCTGGTGGCTATGGTCGCCGAGATCCGACCCCGGCGGCTCGTGATCGACTCGCTCAGCGAGATTCGGATACTGTCGCGCGAAGACAATTGGTTTCGTGAGCAAATCATGATCCTACAGCGCATTGCAGCCGAAGGTTGCACAGTGCTGGTGACCGATATCTTCTTCGACCAACACTCCCCGCTGCGCAGCGGTGTCCACGGCATCCTGGAACTCGACCAGCGCGTTTCGCAATATGGCCCGGATCGACGCCGCATCCGGATCGTCAAAATGCGCGGCATTCGGCATGGCACCGGCTTTCACGACTTCATTATCGAAAAAGGAGGGCTCAAAGTGTTTCCGCGACTCGTGGCGGCCGAGCAGCGGCGCAGCAAGCAGCCGCAGCTGATATCCAGCGGGCTCGCAGAGCTCGACAGCTTGCTGGGTGGCGGGGTGGACGCCGGCACGGCCACCTTGTTGCTGGGTCCCACCGGAACGGGCAAGTCGACCTTGGCGACGCAGTTCGTCGTGGCTGCGGCGCGGCGCGGCGAGAAGAGCGCCATGTATGTTTTCGACGAACGCCTGCAGACGCTGTTCAAGCGAGCCGCCGGGGTAGGTCTCGAGCTCGAGGAGCACGTCAAGTCGGGGCTCGTCAGCGTACGCCAAGTGGATCCCGTCGAATTGACACCCGGACAGTTCAGCCAAGCCGTCGTCGATTCCGCTGAATCGGGTGCACAGATGATAGTGATCGACAGCCTCAACGGCTACTCCTACGCCATGCCCGAGGAAGGGCTGCTCGGGCTCCACTTGCACGAGCTCTCGAGCTATCTCAGTGAACGAGGCGTGACGTCACTCCAGGTGATGACGCAGCATGGGCTGCTCGCGCCTCAGGCGACGGGGTTCGACGTCAGCTACATCGCCGATACGGTGATTGTTCTACGGCCGTTCGAGCATGCCGGTGCGGTACGCAGAGCCATCTCAGTCCACAAGCGTCGGGGAGGCAGTCACGAAAGGACCATTCGCGAATTCGATATGAGGGAGGGGCAAGTCGTGGTCGGTATGCCGTTGACGGAGTTTTCCGGAGTATTGTCAAACCAACTGAGCTACCTCGGCGGCTCGCACACACGCCCTGGCGTCGAGTCTGACCAATGAAGACGACCGCGAGTCGGTCACTCCGGGTGCTGATTGTCGCTCCCACCGGCCGCGACAGCGAAGTGCTGGAGCAGACTCTATCGCGGGCCGGCTTCGCCGCTGAATCGTGCCACACGATGGCTGCGCTTTGCGAACGCATCGAGCAAGGGGCTGGAGCGGCAGTGCTCGCTGCCGAATGTCTCACAGAGAGGGGGCGGCAGCAGCTCGCAGCAGTCCTCGACCGCCAACCGGAGTGGTCCGATTTCCCTTTAGTGGTCATGGACACCCCGCGCCAGGGCTTCAACGCACCCTCCGCCGCTGCGCTGGAGTTTCCCTCCTACGCCCTCGTGCTGGTGAGGCCAGTGCACACGCATACGCTGATCAGCGCCCTTGGCTCGGCACTGCGCTCGCGTGTGCGGCAATATCAAGTGCGCGATCAGCTCGTGGAACGTCGGCGGGCGGAGCAGGCTCTCAAACAGGAGAGCGCTCGTAAGGACGAATTCTTGGCCATGCTGGGCCATGAGCTTCGCAATCCGCTCGCCGCCATTCGCAGCGCCACGGAGATCTTGAAAATCAGCTGTCCCGATGACGCGCGCCTGCAACGAGCCCATGGCGTCCTGGACAGGCAGTCCGCACACATGTCTCGGCTAATCGACGGCCTTCTCGAAGTCTCTCGCATTGCTCGGGGCAAGATCCAGCTCGACCCGGTCGTGCTCGATCTCCGCGAAGTCATCGATCTCGCGCTCGAAGATCGGTTGGCGCAGATCGAGAGCCGGGAGCTCGAGCTCAGAACCGAACGTGGCGCGGAGCCGCTCTGGGTTCGAGCGGACCGGGTGCGGCTGGTACAGGTGCTGGACAATCTGCTCGGCAATGCCATCAAATTCTCCAATGCGCATGGGACCATTCACGTAATGGTATCCAGGCACACCGAAGAGGCCGTCGTCCGCATCAAAGACACCGGCGTAGGCATCCGTTCCGAAATGCTCGAACGGCTGTTCGATCCCTTCCAGCAAGACACCGAAGACATCGCCCGCCCCGCCGGCGGTCTGGGCCTGGGTCTTGCCCTCGCCAAAAAGCTCGTCGAGCTTCACGGTGGGAGCATTCGAGCTCACAGCGCTGGGCGCGGCAGCGGCTCCGAGTTCGAGGTCCGCCTCCCTTTGGCTAGCGCTCCCAGTGATCAAAGGGCTGCAGTGCCAGCGACTGAAATTGCGCCGATGCGCGTGCTGATTGTCGAGGACAACGCGGACACTGGGGAATCCCTCCGGGATCTGCTGGAGGTGCTGGGTCATCAGGCCACCCTCGCGGTGAACGGCGATGAAGCCGTCGATACGCTGCGCACCAGTGGGGCCGATGCCGTGCTGTGTGATCTGGGGCTTCCCGGCATGAGTGGTTACAGTATCGCTCGCGCAGTTCGCAGCGACCGGTCCTTGCGGCGAACACCGCTGATCGCTTTGACCGGCTACGGCCAAGCCGAAGACATCCAACGCACCGCCCGCGCGGGCTTCGATGCACACCTCACGAAGCCCGTGGACGCGGCATCGCTCGTCGCCGTGCTCAAGCAACTCGACGCGCGAGAGCCCTTCCGTCCCACGCCTCATCCCGACTGAACCGCTCTGCCGGTTCGTCTCGCGCCCCGGTGCTGCAAAACGGCCACGATAACTTGCTGGCCGTGCGGTTGGGTCCGCGCGCGCCTGCCCAACGCGCCTCGCTCCGGCACGCGCATTGCTTTTAGCCAAGCTCTCCAAGCCGAACCATGCGCCGATACACGAGCTCCAATCACGACTCCTAGTTGCGCGGGCAAGCCCGAGTCCAGGTTCTCTACATACGGCACCACCTTCACAAGGAGGTTCATGTCATGGGCGAACCCCGCCCGGGCTAGCGGGACGCCAGCGCGGCGTGGGAGCTGTCTCGCAGTCGACGGCGGCTGGCTAGCGGGCTGCCGCGAAGCACCGGCGACCCCGGGATTCGGAAAAGCATGCGATTCGCAAGTAATATGTGTGCGAATCGCACACAATTGCCCGGTCAGCTCATTGGGTTGACTTCCGTTGACGAGGAATGAGGGACTGACGGATGTTCGAGCGTTGGCGACACCATCGCCAGGATATGGCGCAGCCTGTGCCAATCAGACCCTCCCAGATCGTCCACTTCGAGCTCGGTCGTGTGGCACGCCGATTGCTCGTCACGCGACCGATGCGACCCAATCGACACGTGACGCTCCTACGCCTGGCTGGCCCCTGCCTGAGTGTGCTTGCCATGGGCTTTGCGCTTGCTTGCGGATCGACCGAGGAAGCGAACGCCTCGTCGGGAGGCGTGAACGGAGCGAGCGGCCGCACATCGTCTTCCGGATCGCCTTCCGGCTCCGGCGGGCAGACGACTGCGAGCACCTCGACCGATGGTGGTAGCAGCGGCGGGACGCAGTCGAGCGCTTCCGCGGGTGGCTCCGGAGGGTCTGACGACGGGACGAGCAGGTCGGCAACTACGGCGAGCGGTGCCTCGACCACGGGGACGGGCGGTACGGGTGGGGGCTACTGTCCCGGGTACGAGCCGGCTCAGCCTTCCGAACTCGTGCGCTGTTCGACCCAGGTGGATTGCCAGAGCGAAACGGGTCTGACTCTCTGCGACACCCATGGCGTTTCTTACCCCTGTGGTGGTGCCAATTTTCAAGAATGCACCACGGACGAGAATTGCGCCGAGGGGGAGGTATGTGACACCGATCTGTGCAGCAACTCCGAGTGCATCCCAGCCTGCTCCGAAGCGTCGCCTTGCCCAGCCCCGGCGATCTGTGAAGCCGGCCACTGCCGTGCGCTCCTCTGCAGTGACGCTGGCGCGGAGCCTTGCACGGCTCCAACGGTCTGCGATGTCGGTGGCGCGAACGTCGATGCCTACGGCTGCACGCTGCTGCATTGCAGCGAGGGGTGGGAGTGCCAGGAGGGTTGGGATTGCGTCGATGGTTTGAGTGGAAACGATGGGCATGGTTGTGTGCATCGCCAGTGCCAGGCCGACAGCGATTGCGATTGCGGTTCCTGCGTCAATGCGAAATGCGAGCCGCAACCGGGCTTCTGTTTCCCGAACTATCCCCCACCGGTGTGTGCCGCTCCAAACACTCCCATCGCAACGCCCAGCGGCGAGCGCGCCATCCGAAGCCTACGCTCAGGCGATCTCGTGTACAGCGTGGACGGTCCGCAGATCGTCGCCGTACCGGTGACGCGCACGACCAGGCGCGCGGTGAGCGGCCACCACGCCGTGGAAGTCGTGCTCGAGAGCGGTTCCCGCCTGCTCATCAGCCCGGGCCACCCCACTGCGGATCATCGAACCTTTGCCGATCTAGCTCGGGGCGGTACGCTGGACGGCACGCGCATCGTCTCGGCGCGCCTGGTGCCGTATCCCTTCCGGTTCACTTACGACATTCTGCCTGCGTCCGAAAGCGGCGCTTACTTCGCGGGCGGCGTGCTGATCGGCAGCACGCTGCACTGACTGCGGGCTTGCAGCGCCGAGCACCCTGACACAGCCCATGGCGAGCCCGTAAGGAAGAGGTAAGCTAGCGCCGGAGGATGCGCTTGGGGAAAACAGCGCGGGCGCTCTCGAGGCAGCCGGCCCACCGAAATCGTTGCCAGCACGTGACGCACCTCAAGCTACTGCCGAAGGACCACCGTTCCGCGAATCCGCATAACTGTATGGCATTTCTTGACAATCATCATAAGCGACTTACGCTTGCAGGGTGACTCCGGAGGTCAAGAGCTACCTCAGCCAAATTGGTCGTCGTGGCGGGAAGGCCAGCCGCAGACGTCTCGATCCAGAAACGGCTCGCGCCATGACCCGCGTGCGTGAGGCGCGCCGCGCGTTCCGTCGCTTTCACACACGCTGCTTCTGGTCCTTCGACCCAAACTATCGAGTCCAGGCCAGCGATGTCCCCTGGGTCGCTCAGCGATTGATGAAATACGGCGGTCGGGAAGGTTGGGAACTGGGAGCCAAACTGTGCCGCTAACGCCTTTTCAGGCCGGGGTGGCAAAGCTGCTTGCAGCACAACGCAGTCCGGACAGCTATTTGGCTGGGGGAGCGGCCATCCATATCGAACCGAACACAACGCGCTACAGCAACGACCTGGACTATTTCCAAGATTCTGTAGAGCGAGTGGCAAGCGCATTTGGAGCCGATCGTGCAGTGCTCGATGCTCACGGCTATTCGGTAGCTGTTCAGATTCAGCAGCCAGGATTCATCCGAGGGCTCGTCAGCAAAGAAAACGACAGCACCAAGGTCGAGTGGGCACACGACAGCGCTTGGCGTTTCATGCCTCCCATCAAACACGACGTCGCCGGCTACGTCCTGCATCCCGTGGACTTGGCGTTGAACAAACTGTTGGCGCTGGTCGGACGCGACGAACCTCGCGATTTTCTGGACATCCTTCTTCTGGATGAAAAGGTCTTGTCGCTTGGTGCGATGTGCTGGGCGGCCGCCGGCAAGGACCCCGGGTTCACGCCCACGTCTTTGCTCGGAATGCTACGCCGTAGAGGCAAGTATCGCCCGGAAGATTTCGCCCGGCTGCACCTCACTGAAGCTCCCGATCTGGTCGCCATGAAGCAAAGGTGGCTCACTTTGCTGACCCGAGCCGAATCGTTCATCCAGTCACGGCCACCGCAAGAGATGGGGTGTCTTTACTACTCGCCAAAGCTGCAGCGATTCGTGTCGGATCCGAGCACGACGAGCGATGCCGTCCCTCACTATGGTCGCCCTGGTGGCGTGCTGCCGGAAATCAAGACGTAGAAGGCTCCTGCGACGACAAGGAGCCGGCTCATTGCTCGGTGCGCACGCCCCATGGCGTGAGCTTGTGATGAGGAGCTTCAAGATCGACTTTGAACATTGCCAGAGCTGCGGCGCACGCATGAAGCTCCGCGCCCTGCACTCCCGCATCGGAGCGCACCGGAGCGCATCGGCTGCTTGGCTCGCGGCGCAAGGCCTAGAGCCGCAGGAAATGCAGATAGGCGCCCGTCTCGCTCTGGTCCTGGAAGGGGCCGGTGACGATGACCCGGCCGTCGGGGAGCGCAGTGATGGTCTCGGGTCGGTCGTACCCCACGACGGGCGGCTCCTCGATGAGCTCCAGCGGGTTGCCGCTGGAGTCGACCAGCTCGAGCCAGTTGAACGCACCCGCCAAGCTGAGCATGGCGCCACCGAACTCGACGGGCTCGATCAGGCTGCGCGGGTTCGAGTTGCCACCGGACGATGAGTAGTTCCAGACCACGTCGCCCGTCTCCGCGTCGAAGGCCACCAGGCCGTAGCCGTCCTCGTGTGAGGAGGTCCAGCCGATCAAGAGATCATCGAGCGCTGCGAGTTGCGTGGGTTGCTGGACGGAATCATCGGGCAGGAACTCTCGAGACCAGACTTCGTGCAGACTCCCGTCGTCGTCCACCTCGACGACCGTGATGGCTTCGGGCAGCCCGGCCCCTGCGTCGAGGTTCGCGATCAGTGCCAAGCGGTGGTCGTCGAGAACATTCAACCAAGTTTGCGAACCGCCCGCGACGGTCAGCGTGTCGACCTCGTCCCCCGCCGTAGGGTCGAGGCTCCGAAGGGTGAGCGTAGCCTCGTCGAGATCTCGACCGAAAAGCATGAAATGACCCTGCACCGGTGGGGCATACTCCCAATGGACGTCGTCCGGCGCGAGCACGTACGCCGTTTCCATACCATTCGCCGCGTCGTACCCTTTGACCTCTCCGCGAGTGGTGCGGAGCACCATGGTGTCCTGGGCACTCAGCGCCCGCATGCAGCCCGCCGCCGCGTCGGGTTCCGAGCGCGCCAGTTCCGAGCCGTCGTCCAGGGATAAGAGGGCGATGGGCGCACCCTCATCGCCCGTTGTTGGCGCCGACCGATCGAGCTGCGCAGCGACGCCCAGCCCACCCACCACCACTGGGCGACAGCGCGCGTCGACCCCCTCCACGCTCCAGCGGATCCGACCGGTGGTCACGTCGATGGCATGCAGGGTCGTGATGTCGTCTCGGGTCGTGCGGAACAAGGCGAGCCCCTCACCGATGGCAAGTTCGCTGCCCGCTTCTTCGGCTGGCATCTCGCCGGGCACGGCGAGGCGTTCCTGGGACACGAACTCCTCGAGGATCGTGGGATCTTTCACTTTGGGCGTGCGCTCCGCGGCCTTTTGCGACTGCGCCCCCTGCACCATACGGATGTCCCCCGTCATGACGTAGTCCAGCGTGCATTCGTCGAGCAGAGGCTGCTGGTCGATTCCGGCCATCTGACAGAGCATCATCGCCTGTTTGCGCTCCAGGGGGTCGAGGTCGGCGACGCTGATGCGCTGATCGGGAAAGTCGAGGTCGGTGTAGGTGCCCGTGTCTTCACCGTCCGCGTAGGTGAACAGGGACTCTGCCTGGTCGAGACGCCAGCTGTCGGCGAACACATCGTAGAGCTCGGTGCTGCGCGCATCGACCGCTTCACCATTCCGCGACACCAGGTCCTCGGCGCGGTCACCGTCGTTGTTTCCCAAGAGGCCGACCCATTCGTCCTCATCGCCACCCATGAGGTAGAAGTTGATGTTGCTGTTGTAGCGGTGCACACGCAAGAGCGGGGCGCCCGCGTGCCACACATCGACACCGAAAGGCTGGGACCAGATCTCGACGTCGTCGTATTCGAGTGCTGGTGAGCCTGCCAGTGGTAACGAAACCTCTTCGCCATCGACCAAGATCGGCGTATGTCTGTCGGTCGGCGTTTCGATCACGTGGTCTCCCACTCGGGCGACCAGGTTGCTCACGACGGCCACGAGCCTGGATCCGTTCACCGGAGCCGTGCGCATTTGCACTTCGACGTCCGACGAGCGAGCCGCCACGAACTCCCCGACCAGCTGCAGGTCGTAACGAGCGCGGTCGAAGGTGAACATGTGCGGCTCGTTGTGCCCACCGCCACAGTTCTGGTTGCACTGGAGACTGGGCGAAGGCGTGTCTGCGGGGGGTGGGTCGGGCTGCAGGTTCTTGTTGAAGCCGTCGTTGAAGCCCTCGAAACCCTTTTTCTGTCCATCGAGGATGCGCTTGAGGCAGCCGAGCGCACCGCCGCGCTTGAAAAAGCCTGGAATGCAGCGCGCCAAGCCGCCGCCGAAACCGTCGAAGTAGGGTTTGGCCTTTGGTGGCACTCCGCCGAAGCTACCCGTACTCTGAAGTTGGCGACGCTGACCGTCGTCATCCGAGGCCAAGGTGGGGGCTGCCAGGACGCTGCCCACCTGGCCAGTAAACACGAGGTCGCCTAGGTCGTCGTCGTTGCCCGCAGCTGGGAACTGGTAAGACTCCGCCAGCAGGCGCCGGGCGAGCAAGCCGAGTGCGTCCGTTGCATCCGCCTTCCCGTCGGCACCGGTGTCGGGCAGCACTTGCATGAATTGGTACGAGGACACCAGCGGAACGCCGAGGGCCGCGCTATCGATGTCGGGCAGCCGGAAAGAGAGCACGTCGTCGCTCTGCGGCGGCGGTGCGCCCGGCGCCGCCGTTGCGAAGAAGGTCACCATCTTGATGTCGTCGTCGGCCTCGATGACGCCGCCTATCACTTCGACATCGTCGCGCCGAATGCCGCGACTGTTGCGCAGGTGCGGATCGAGAGCACTCGCCGGCCGAAAGGTTGCCGCAGCGCTGATGGCCACCGCGTCCAAGGAATCATCGGTGGCAAGCTGCATCAGCGGCTCGAGCAAGTCGTCGACTTCGCCTCCTGGAAGCACTGCGTGCAGATCGTGAAGCACCCACAGATCCTGCACCCCGATACCATTTTCATCGGTGGCTCCCGTGCCGTCACCTCCCTCGCCGGCTGCTCCGCTGCCCGCGCTGCCGCCGGAACCGGCAGAACCCGAGCTCGACTCGGAGCCGCTGCAAGCCCAGGGCAAGGCGCCGAGCAGACATCCCGCGAGTCCAAGTCGTAACCAGTTTCGCGCTAGTGGTCGTATCATGAAGTCCTTCTCACCAGGACCGACGGGCCCTGTTCGAGCCAACGTCAAACGTCCACTCTTTACGCTCACCTTAGACAGAGTCTTCCCTCGAATCAACCGCGCTTCATGCAGGGAGCGAGAAGCTCCTCCAAGTCAGCCCCATAGCCGAGCGCCGCTCCGTCTTTCATGTGTAACGCCCACGACGCGCTCGAAGCCGAGCGCGATTACGGCGAGGCATTCATGCGAAGGAAGCGCGAGCGCGGTATTACGTGGGCGGAGACCAGGGCGAAGTCATTCCGAGTGAGAGAAGCGAACGAGAATGGCGACGGTTGCACTTACGCCTGCAAGATCGAGGTGATGGGTCCCAAGTGAGGCTCTGATCGCGAGGGCCGGGCGCGCCATTTTCTCGGCCGATTCTGTGGTAGAGTTCGGACCATGACGGATGGCACAGTGGGATCGGGAGTGCTGGGTTGGATGCTCTTCTTCGTCGTAGCCTGCGGTGGGTCGACGAAACAAGGTGCGCCTGATGCTGGTAACGCAAGTGGCGGAGCAAGTGGCGCGAGCAGCACGAGCAGCACCAGTGTTGCGAGTGCCGTGGGCGGCACTGCGGGCACCGGCGGCACTGCGGGCACCGGCGGCACTGCGGGCACCGGCGGCACTGCGGGCACCGGGACCGCGGGCACGGGCGGCAGCGACGCTGTGGATGGAGGATCGGGCGGCTCCGGAGGGACCTGCGGACGTGGAGGCTGCATCTTACCGGAGGACGACCGTGACCCGATCGAGCCCCCAGGCCCCGTGTATTGCGGTGGGAAAGAGTGTGGCGAGTCGGAGGTTTGTTGTCTGACCGAGCGAGTTTGCTTCGACCCGAAGCAAGACCCGGAGGCGTGCCCGGAGCCGCCGCCAGACAACGACACTTGGGGACGGAAGGCCTGCGCGTCCAATGCTCACTGCGGTGAAAAGGAGTTCTGCTACAACGAAAACGGTTGCTCTGGACCGGGCCACTGCCACCCGATCAGCAACTGTGGCGGATGCTTCTCGGATGATGGCAGCTGTCGAGTCTGCGGTTGTGACGGCAATACGTACTCGGACAAGCAGACCGCGTGCCTCGCCCGGACCAGCATGGTGGATGTGCGCTCGGCCGCCTGCGGCGAAACGGTGACGGAAGGTGGTGGGGGCTCTGGTGGCGGGGGCTCTGGCGGCAGCGGGGGGGGTACGTCCGAGGTGGCGCGAGAGGTCACGCCGTGCGGAAACGACGCGCAATGCCCGGATGGCCAGCTCTGCTGCGCGCTCAGCCACCTGTGCTACCCGGAGGACACACCGTATCTGTGCGAAGAGCCTCCGGCGGGGACGAACGCGCCCTGCCTCACGGACACCGACTGTCGTGCCCGCGAGTACTGTTGGGGCGAAGGTTGCGAGGGGCCTGGCGGCTGCGTCGGTATTGGTGACATGGCCGACGATTGCGGCATCACGCTCGACCCAGTCTGCGGGTGCGACGGCATCAGCTACACCAGCGCCGCCTGCGCTGACGAGCGTGGCGTGCGCGTCGCCCATGAAGGCGAATGCGCCGCCGAATGACCGGTCTCGAACGGCTCAGCTTCCGCGCCCGGAGCCCCAAGTGGGCGTCTGGCTAGAAGCAGCTTTCCCACACGCCGTCACGCTCCGCGGCGGCGAGCAGCTGTCGGTAGTAGGCGTGGCCGCCCAGAGTGCTGCCATCGCAAATCACGGCGAGGTAGCGCTTGGCACGGGTCAAGGCGACGTTCATGCGCCGCACGTCCGCCAAAAAGCCCAACTCGCCCTCCGAGTTCGAGCGCACGAGATCGACGACGACTGCCTCCTTTTCACGCCCCTGAAAGCTGTCCACCGTACCCACCTCCAGACCCTCGGCGACTGCGCCGGCAAGCAGTTGGCCGAGCAGACGCGCCTGGGCGGAGTACGGAGTGATGGTGGCGATGTCGCGAGGCTCGAGGCCGCGAGACAGCAGGCGCTCGATCTCTTGTGCCGTGCGTTCTGCGTGTCGCTGGTTGAAGATGCTGAGGCTTTCCGGGTCGACGCTCTCCGCCCAGCCGGTGCCCGAGGTATCGATCAGGGTCCAGGGCTCGGTGCGGACCGGGTCGGGGGCAACGCCCGGCAGCTCGGCGAGGTGCCGCGCTCGTACGCTGGGATCGGCGACCAGGCGCCCTGCGTACATGCTTTCGGACGGGAAGCGCATGAGCGCTGCGTGCATGCGATACTGCACCTCCAACAGGTGCGTCGCGCCGGGCTTCCAGCGCGTGCTGGCCCGCTCGAACAGGGTCGTGCCGAGGCCCTCGCGGGCGGCTTCGGCATCGACCACCGTCGGGGAAAGTTGGCAAGGGTCGCCCGCCAAAATGGCGAGCTTGGCGTGCTGCAGCGCCGCTAGTGCGATGGGATCGGGGGCCTGGGTAGCTTCGTCGAGCACCACTACATCGAAGCGGCTTGCTCCGAGCAGGCTCGAGTCAGCGCCTGCGGCGGTGGAACATACGACGCGCGCGCGTCGCAGCACTTTTGCTCGCGCTTCGTTCAAGGCCCGTCGCGCGTCCGCATTGAACCGGTTGGCCTCGTTCATCAGGTGCCGATCGGCACCTGGCCGTCCGCGTCGAGCCCTTTGTTTGTGAGCCTTCTCGCGGAGCGCGCGCGCTTCGCCCTGCCATCGACGGGCGAGGCGGTATTCTTCGGTCCCCTCGATCAAGACCTCCGCCGTCCGTTCCTTCAGATCCTCCGCGACACGTGCGGGATGTCCAAGACGCAGCGGCTTGACCCCTTGCAGGACCAGTTGTCGGGTCAAATGATCGACCGCCATGTTGCTGGCAGCTGTTACCAACACCGAACGGTCGAGGAGGACTTGCTGGCGGATCACTTCGACGAGAGTTCGGGTCTTGCCCGTTCCGGGAGGACCATGGATCAGCGCCACCCGCTCTGCACTGAGCGCCAGGCTCACGGCCTCTCGCTGACTCGAGTTCAATCCCTGATCGCGAAAGGTCGGCTCGGCTAGCTCACCGAAGCTGGGCTCGGCGCTGCCGAACAAGAGCTCTCGCATCTCGCTCAGCTCATTGTCTTCGAGGAACCTCATGACGGCAGCCTCGCCGCGGTCGAACGTGACCTCGGGAGCTTCGACGTCGAGATTGAGTGGCCCCGATTCGACGAAAGCCGCGTAATCAGAGCTCACCATCAGGCTCAGCCGAGTCTGTCCCCGGCGCCCGACGACAGCCCGTTGTCGCTCGCCGTGCGCTTGGCTCCACAGCACCACCGGATCGCCCACGTGGATGCGGGCGTTTTCGAGCGCCCCTTCGTGCTCCAGGATGAACCAGAGCTGCAGGTGGCCAGCCCCCGCCGCCTCCGTGTTTTCGTAGCGCAACTTCCTGAGTGCCAGCCCCCGCTCGACACGCCGAGCGAAAGGGACGGCCTCGCGCAACTCTTGCTCCCGCCGTCGAGTGGCTAACTTTTCTTTTTGCCACAGCCCTGCCAGGTGTCGGAGCGCGTCGCGCGCACTATGGGTCGAAGTCGGTACGCTGCGCATCAAGCGTTTCAAGCTACCACGGGCGAGGCTCGAGACCACCAGCGCCATCTCAACCGGCGCTCGGCACCGTTTTTCGTCCAAGAGCAGCGGACCGGCGCACAGCTCAGGGCGCTTTCGAAGCGTGGCCTCGTCGAGGCCATCGAGAGCTTCACGCGCGGCCTCACGAACCGGAGAGTAGTCTGCGCACTCGGTCGAGTCGCACGAACTTCCGTCAACGTATGGAGGCCGCCTCCGAACTGGCCAGCGGCATAGACGGTGAAGTGGGCTTGCCCCTCTTGACTCCGTCGTCGCATGCTGGCACTGCACATACGCTGGCGTCGCAAGAGCCGCAGGATGCGCGTCCCCGGAAAAGCACGACCCCTGGGGGCTGGGTTGGGGTGCCTCCGCCACGCTGGGCGCGCTGGCATTGCTGCTGGTTCGCAAGCACCGAAGAAGCTGAGGCGGCCAGGTCACGGGGCCCCATAGGTCAGGTCGTCGAACGCGACGTCCGAGGCGCCATACTGACTCCAGCAGCTGACCCGCACGGTGACCTCGGCGGCGGCCACTTGCCAGTCGAGCTGCTTGGTCACGTAGTTGGTGCTGATGCCCGTGTACACTCGTTCCGGATTGCCGGGCGAAGTGAACTTCACGGTCGAGGTCGCCCCGGATGGTGTGGCCAGCCGCAGGGACTTGAGCACTGTCCCCTCTGGCAGTGCGAAGGTTGCTGTCACTTCGCTCCTCGAACTAGTGTCGACATAGGCGTCGTGCGAGTAGCCGCCGCGATAGTTCGAGCCGTCCCAGACGCGCCAGCGGGGCGCACTGCCCCAACTGATGCCGCCCTCCGAGTCGAGCACGGTTCCGTCGCGACTGTCCTCGAAGTCGATGAGCGTGTCGGGCATGGGCTCGGCTGCGGAGACCGTCACGCTTGCCCCGCCGACCAGACCCATGGCCATGGCCTCGACGTCGAAAGGCCCGCCGGGCGTATTGCCCGCCTGAAATAGGCCCGAACTCGAGATGGTGCCTCCGCCACTCACCGTCCAATCGAACGGGGGGCTGCTTTCGATGAGGTTGTCGAATTGATCGTAAGCCACACCGGTGAACGCCTGCGCTGCGCCAATCATCACGGTGGCGCTCGCGGGCGTCACGGCAACGCGGGTTGGGGTCGAGTCGACCCGAACCTCGACGTCGCTCGTTGCCGTAGCCCCCTGGTTGTCGCGAAGCGTCGCGCGCAGGGTATACGTTCCGGCGCTACCGAAGCTCACGGTGCTCTGCTTGGCCGCGTTGGTTCCGTTGGGAGAAAAGGATACCGCTCCCGGCTGGCTACCCTGCGTCGACCAGGTGTAGGTGAGCGCGCCTTCTCCAGCGTCGTCGTCTCCGAGCACGCTGAGGTTGGCTTGCGATCCGGACACCGGAGCCGGAGTGACAGTGGCCGGCTCGGTGACCGCGGGAGCCTGGTTGGAAGGATCGGGAGGCGGGTTGCCCGAGCCGGAATCGGTGCCCGGTGCGGCGAGGCCCAGCTCGGCATTGTCGATCACCAGCACCCAGTCACTGCTGTTGGAAGGACGAAAGCGCTGGGAGCCGGAGGTCGGGAAGGTCCCGACCAGCGAGCTGCTCCCGTCGCTGGGCTGGTACCACCACACGTTGGCCTCGCTGCCGGCAATCTTGGACATGTCGACGGTGACTCGCCTCCTGGAGGGCAGGTACGCGATCACGCTGGATCCGTCCGAAGCGCGCGCCGCCGTGACGTAGCCACTCGAACCCCACGAGCCGTACCCGCGAGTGAGCACCTGATGGTCGAAGTCGGGTTCGAGCAGGTGCCAGCTGCGCGAGGTGAACAAGCGCTTTGCGTTGGTCATCCCGTGCGCGCCCTCGCTGTCCAGCGCCCGGCGCCAGTTGTTGGTGCCGCACCAGCTTGCGGAGGATCCAAAATGCCAGATGGGGCAGTTTCCGAACACGTACCCGAACGCGCCTGATAGCACCGTCCAGTAGGCTTGGGCCCGCAACTGCCGAGCGGTCATCCCGTGCTCGTTCTCGTAGTAGCCCTCGATGTTGAAGAAGGGCTGCACGGGTGTCGCTTCATAGGCCTGCTTGGAGGGCCCATACGTGATGTTGTCCGTGTAGACGTTGTTGAGCTGGTGCCAGGGATAGCTCGCCGGTGGCCACACTTCGCGCGCGCTTTGGGCGGGAGTATTGTGGGAGGTGATCAGGTGACGAGTGTCGAATTCACGTATTCCCTCCGCCAGCGATGCTAGCTTGCCCTTCACGTCCGAGGGGGGAATGGTATCGCCACCGATCACCCAGACGACATTGTCGAAGCTCTGGTAGCGCTCGCCGACGAAGCGCCCCCAGGCCTTCATCTCAGCGGCGGACGCGCTTCGCACTTCGGCGCACCATCCCTGCTGTCCGCAATCCCATCCGAGGTACGCAGGGAATAGGAACACGACGATGTCGCGCTGCGCCGCGGCGCTGATAACGGCATCCGCGTGATCGAAATACGCTTCATTGAAGTTGGTGAAAGGCCGCCCGTTGAACGGAGCCTCACCATAGAAGTTCGCGGGGGCGTTCGTGGCGAACTCGTGTTCGACGAGCGACACCAAGACGCCGTTGAAGCCGCGCTGACGTCGGTCGTCGAGGTACGCGACTGCATCCTGCTGGCTGACTTGGGCAACCAGCGACCAGGCAGCATCACCCGACAGGAAGAAAGGTGAACCCTCCTGACCCACCAACGTGCGTCCAGTGGGGCCGATTGCCAGAGGATAGGTCGGCTCCGAGCTCAGTGCTGCGGAGACGGTGGCCTCCTTGACGGGCACGCTCTCGACCGGATCTGCCGTGGTGGCACGAGGCTGGGGGCTACATGCCGCGAAGAAGGACACGAGGGTCAACAGGACCAACGACGGAGCGGAAGATGGGTGTGTGTTCATGGCTGTGCTTTTTTGCGGAAGGTGCTGGTTCTGGGGCTAACGATTTCGGGGCTGGGCAGCATGGGGCATGCCAAACGGATGCTCGAAATTCGTGGAGGTTCAACGGTCGACGACAGCGCGCTTCGGGGCAAACCGCCTCGGCGAGGCGCGCGCGCATGTCGCCGAGCATCACGTTCTCATGTGACGAGGTCGGGTCCCCTTTCGCATGGCTATCATAGATTCACCACACTGCTTGTCGTTCAAGATCGGCATCGAAGCCACGATTGCAGTTTCGCGTCCGTGCCCTGACTCAAACCTAGGCGAGGGGGATGTCTATCGCAACCCGTGCGGTGGCTGACGAAAAGCGCCAAGAGTGACGGATTCCACCATCAAGTTTTCGCACGTGTGAACTCAGAGTGAGGCGCAATGGTCACGAAAGCGCTTCGGGCCCGGCTGGCTGCACCGCCGGCGGGGCGCGGAGAACCACGCCCTCGATCTGGAAGTCCCCCCGGCTCGTAACCTTGGAGCCGCTCGTTGTCATGTCTGAACGAGATCGGGTCTGCCCGCCACACGGCCGTCGCAACCAGCGTTGCCATACATCCCCTGACCCCGGCCCTGCCGCTTCGAGCGCGGCAAGCGAACTCCCGAGCTTGGTTTGCCCGGAAACCATCCGACTTTCGGCAGTGCGTTTGGGTGCCACAATCACGGACACATGCTTACAATAAGACCACATTGACGAGCGCAAAGGTACCACGGATCTGAAACGGAAACGCGCGGCGATGCCACGTCGCTCGAGTTGTCAGATACGCTGGGCCACTTGCTGCAGCCAGCAAGTGGCGACCTCGTGTGATCCCAGCGCCGAAACCACCGACCGAATCCGACCACACCGAGCATGCGTGCTCGATTTGCACCGCGGAGGACCAGCCTCCCACCCATCACTCGGGGTATCGCCCATGGCGTGAGCCTCTGATGAGGAGCTTCAAGATCGACTTTGAACATTGCCAGAGCTGCGGCGCACGCATGAAGCTCCGCGCCCTGGTCATGACCAGCGCCGGCATCGAGCGCACCTTGCGCTGACTCGGTGAGCCCGTCGACCCGCCATCGCTCGCCGCGGCTCCGGAACTACGCGCCCACGGCGTTCGTCGGAACTACGCGCTCACGGCGTTCGTCGGAACCACGCGCCCACGGCGTTCGTCGGAACTACGCGCACCCTCTGGCTACGCGGTGACTCGGGCCTTCGCAGACTGCTGCAAGGTCGCCAACAACCCAAGCGCAAGCGTCTACGCTGGGTAGTCTCCAACCGAGTGCGAGGGGCGGGGCCCCGAGCGAATGCCCGGGCCGCGGTGGCCATCGCCATTGCAGAGGCAAAGAAGGCGCGTTCCAGATTTGGGTGGGTTTCGTGTCCCCGACGTCGCCCTCGACCGCTCCCCAGCCCCGAAGATGCGGAGAGTGCGCCGCCTGGGCGAGCACGTTCGAGAGACACGGAGGCTAGTGTCTAGCCGACACCCCTGTCCGGTCCCTGATCTCGCGGGCTCCCGTTCCGAGGGTCATGCTGCTCATCGTACTGGCGGCTCTGCCAGAGGAAACCTGGCGAGACACATTGTGGCACATCCGCAAAGTCGACGATCATGCTGCTCAGCACGAAGCGGGTTGGCCCGCTACGTGCAATGCTGACTTCGCATGAACCACGCGACTCCACTGGCCCTGCTGTTCTCGGTGATTGCGCTCACGGCGGCTCTTGGTTGTGGGGAAACGGGGTCGTCGAGAGGTGGTGACGGCAGCGGGGGAAGCGGTGGTGGCAGTGCGGGTACTGGCGGCAATGCGGGTACTGGCGGCAATGCGGGTACTGGCGGCAATGCGGGTGAGGCTGGCGATGGCGGAACCGGTGGTAGCGCCCCGCTGATGAGGTGCGAATTTGGCAAAACCGACAACCCCTGCGTGTCGGCGGACGACTGCCCGATCGCCCAGGCCTGGCAGGTGAGCTGCGATGACGGCTCGTTCGGCATTCTGGGCTTGCAGGTGGGCGCCACCAGTGACGCGGTCTACCTCGGTGCCACCGCCTGGGATGCCACGCGCGTGTGGCGGTTCGACGAGGAGGCAGTCGACGACCTGGATATTCCCCTCGACCTGTACACATCGCCCATGGCGTTTGCGGTGTCTGCGGACGACACCCTGTATGTGGTGGGCGACGAGACGGCGGGCTTCGGGGGTGACTACGCGGGGGGCCTGGAGCTGGTGAAAGTCGACGGGACGGCGGCCGAACGCTTTCCCATTTTCGACAACGACGTATACATCGACTACTATGACCTCGCGCTCGACCCCGACGGGGTGCCGTACGTTTGGTTCAAAAGCGATCCTCCCGAGGTACAGTCGCTGGCACGCCTGAGCAGCAGTGGCCAGTGGGATATCGGAGCGCTGACTCACCCCGGTGACGGCTGGGAGCGCTACAGCCTGAGCGACGGCGGCGAGGTCGTTCGGTTCGGGCTCGAGGGAGACCGCAGCAACGGCTATCAGCTGATCGCGCGCTACGGCGCGGACGACGCACCTCTGGGATCTCGGGTTTTCGGGTCTGTGCCACGCTACCGACCCATCGATCCCCCGGTGCCCCTGGCAGACTCCGAGCCAGCGCTCGACTACGCCGCCATCACCCAGGGCGAAGACGCCCTCCGCGTCGCCTGGGTGACCGCTGGCAAGCCCGCCGAGGTCTCTCTCCCCGGCACCGGCGTGCCGGACTATGCTTGTGCCCTCGGGTTTCTCGGTTCCTCACCACCGTGCTCGGAGCCTTGCACCGAGACGGCTTCGGGCTTGGAGTACGAAGCCTTCGCCGCGACACGTGGTACCAGCGACATCTGGGTTGCCACCCTGATCCAGAAGTCCGACATGGACGTCGCGTACGCGCCTCAGGACATCGACGGCCTGGCGATGTGTGTCGGTAACTTCACCGAAGACCGCTCGACCTCGGAGCTGGTGGTCACCAAGATTCCGCTTGCCGGTGGCGACCCCGTCGAAGTGCTGAGCGTGCCCATGGGCTACATTGGCTTCAACCTGTCCACCCTCTCCCAAACCGATAACCCACCGGTCGCCATCCACGCCTTCGATAGACGCATCGCCGTCGCCGCGCGCACCCAGACGGACACGCACTCCAACTTTTCGGTGCTGCTGCTGGAAGCGGAGTGAGGCGCGGGGAACGGACTAAGGGCCAGTTTGGACGTCGGGAAGTGGTCGACTGGCGAAATTCCTGATACGGGTCGGTATCGGCTAACCAGCGGCGCCCGCGCCTACCGGCTGGCGCAGGAGATATCGCCCTGGGAGGTCATGCAGAGCGTGCCCTGTGGACAGGCGTCAGCGGCGCAGCTGCAATCCAACACGACCGGCGCACAAGGGTCGTCGATACACTCCTGAGACTCGATCTGCGCTCCTCGTGCGATGGTCAGGCATATTTGCCCATCGCTGCACGACACGCTGCCACACGATGGAATGTTGCTGGTGCCGCCGCTTCCTTGCGTGGCTCCAGCTGCACCACTGCCGCCTCCGTTGCCTCCGGCGGCTGTACCACTCGTGCCGCCCTGGCCGCTGCTTTGCTCGCCCGTCCCCAGACTACCACCAGCGCTGCCCCCCTCGCCGTTGTTTTCGCCAGAGCCGCTCGAGGTGGTCATCGTGCTTGCGGTCCCTCCGGTTCCAGTCGCCCCGCTCGTGGTGCCACTATTGGCTCCACTTGCAGTACCATCGGTCCCGCTGCCCTGGGGGCTTCCAGTGGAGGAAACGTCCCCGCCGTTACCGTTCTTCTCGGTCGAGCCACACGCTGGTGCCGCTGCCCAGGAGCACAGCGACCCGAGCACCAAAGCGAAACTCCACCCGCTCGCGCGTTGCACACAAAAATGGTGACACGGCATTCGGTGCGACGTCAACCAAGGAACCAACAATGAGAATTTGGTGATGGGCACGGAGCCATCGTCTACTCCACTAATGACGCATTCTACGAACTGATAATCCGGTGCTGGCGGGCCCTTAGGGGCGACCCCCCCCCCCCCCCCTCTACTGCTGTATATCCAGCGGCAGCCCGTAGAGGCTGTCGCGAAAGCTGAGGTAGCCGAACCCGGAGCTGCCTTCGACCTCGAGCACGACGGTGTCGTTCGCATCGACCTCTTGAATCAGTCCATCGGTCGAGTAGGTGATGATCGTGTTGCCGTTCGGCAGGCGTTGGACGTCACCGAAGTTCGTGGCCTGGCCTGCGCTGTTGAAGGCCTTGATCAGGCTGCCGTCGAGACCGTACTCGATCGCCTGTGACCTGCCGCTGCCGGCTCCGTCGTTGGCGAAGATCAGGATGCTACTGTCGAGTAGTTGGTGACCGTGCTGTGCGCCGCCCCAGCTCGCATTGCCGCCGCTCACCACATCTCCGAGCTTCCACATGAGCGATCCGTCGCGAGCCACGACCGCCAGATCCTGGCGATAGTCGGAGAAAGTGTAGGCGTCCTCCTTCATCGAGTAGCGCACCGCGTTGCCGTGACAACTCATGATCGAACCTGCCGTGCCCGTCACGTTGGTCGACTCGAAGACCTCGTGCGTATTGCCCGAGTTGTCGATCTCGAAGATGCTGTCGCAGTCGTTCTCTCCAGGGCTCCCGTAGTCGAGGTAGGCCATCGTCTCTCCGCTGACGGCAGTGAGATCGTGAGACGCCACGGTGTCCGAGTAGGTTTCGGCATCCAACCCGTCCATGGTCACCCGCTGCAGCGGGGCCCCTTGCAGGGACTCGCGAACGGCCCACATATTCTGCCCATCCGCGGACATGCGTGCGCGGGTGATTCCCGACATGCCTCCGCCCGTCGAGGCGAACGTGTACCACCACACCAGGTCCCCATCGGTATCGAAGATGAAGGCGGTACTGGTATCGTTACCGCGAGCGAAGGAAGTGACGAAGAAGCCCTTCGGGACCGCGTCTCTGTTATCGACCGTGAAGCTGGTCAGAGGATTGAAGCTCGGCTTGGCTCCGGTGGTGACCGTCTGGTCCTCGCTGCCGTAGTTGGTGGTGCCGTCGCTGGCGACGACGCGAAAGTGGTAGGTCGTCTCCGGCTTCATTCCGAGGAGCAGCGTGCGATAGTCCGTCTGAGCAAGGTCCACCGGCGCCGTCATGCCGTAGCTCGTGTCCGGGCCGAAGTCGATTTGCGCCGCGGTAATGGGCACATCGACGGACCAGGTGACGATGCCCACGGTGGTCGGCGCAGCCTGGTCGAGGTCGCTCGCCAGCTGCACATCGATGCTGAAGCCCGCGCTGGTCAGCATGCCTCCGGTCGTGGTGGTCACGCCGCCCCCCGTGGTGGATGCGGTGGTGGCCCCACCGCTACCGGTCGTGCTGGTAGCACCGGCCGTCGTGGTGGCGCCACCTGTCGCGGCCGCACCGCCCGCGGAGGTGCTGGTGCCAGCTGTCGTCGAGCCGGTCACGCCGGTGGTGCCTGCACCCGTGGCGGCCCCACCAACGCCGGTGCTGCCGGTCGGGCCAGCGCCGGTTGTGCTTCCAACTGCGCCCACGTCGCCGGTGGTACCGCTACCCGTGATCCCAGTCGACGCATTGGTCGCGCCCGCCGCTCCCGATCCATTGTCCGACGAACAGGCAACGGTGGCGGCGAAAGCCAGGACGGACAGGCAAGCGACTTGGGTCGAGCTCCACATGACCCTGATCAAGTAACACCAGAGGGACTTTCGAGGCACCGCCAGCAAGCGATGCCTCTTCTTCGCCACGGGGTCGTCGCGCGTTTCATCGATGCCTTCCGCTCGCGATTCACTATTGTAGCGACCCGATCGTGGGCTTGCCGGCCCGACTCAGCCGACGGAGCAGACGATGGTGCATGGGTGGGTGTGCTGCTCGGTCTCGCTCGACTCGACCGGCTGCAGGGTACCAGCCTGGAGGTACACGAAGTCATACGCGGTCAGGGTCAACGTGTGCGTGTGCCCGGTGCCACCGTCCTCGAGGATGTAGGGCGCATCCTGATAGCCTCGCTCCACGTCGCCGCCTGGGACGGTCAACGGGTGCGAATGATCGCCGTTGTCCGTATCGGTGGTGCAAGTATAGGTTTCGCCCCCAGTGGTGCTCGCGCCGCCAGTCCCTCCAGCGGCGCCGCCCGCGCCACCCGCTGGGGAGCCGGTCATCCCGTCGGCCCCCCCTGCGCCACCCGTCGGGGATCCGGTCGTGCTTGCTGTGCCGCCCGTGCCACCGGCGCTGCCGGTGGTGGAGGAGCCGGTCATACCCGTCGTGTTCGTGGCGGTGGTGCTCGAGCTAGTGCCCGTCGTACCCCCGCTGGCGGCGGCGCCACCCATGGTGTTCCCCCCCGAGCCTCCCCCGTCCCCGTCATCGCTGCATCCGCCCAGCGTTACGGCCGCCAAGGTGGCCATGCTCGAGCTCAAGAACTGTTTGCGATCGAGGGTCCTCGGTGAAGTCATTTTCTCGACAAGGTGTGCTGGTTCTGCGACGTCGGGAGTTCGAACGATAGCTCAAACACGGAGCCCCGCGCCACCCCGCAATACCGAGTTCGTTTGCTCGGCTGGGCTCCGTTTTCTATGATCCGGCACGCCTTTCGGCGTCGAGAGAATTTTCACAAGGTCGAAAAGGAACGAAAGCAGAGCCCATGCAGCGCAAGATAGCGATCGTTGGAGCAGGCTCGGCGGGCCTGTTGAGTGCGGCGCACTTGTGCACCTGGCTCGACGATTCCTGGCAGATCTGCTCGGTTCACCATCCCGACAAGAAGATCCTGGGCATCGGCGAGAGCACCAATGGCGCAGTCATCAGCGTGCTCGAGCGGGGCACCAATTTCTCGATAGCCCACGCTGCCGATCTCGACGAACTCGGTGCCACCATCAAATACGGCAGCAAGTTCGTCAACTGGCGCGAGCACCAGTGGGTGAACCCGCTGCTCAGCGGGAATATTGCCATCCACCTCAACAACCGTCGTCTCAAGGATTTCGTTTTCCAGCGCCTCGGCGCACTATGGCCCCGCCAGTTCAGGGTGCTCGAAGCCGACGTCCAGGAGGTGCAAAATTTCGCAGATCACGTCAACCTGAGCACTGACCGGGGCTCCTTCGACTTCGATTATGTCGTCGACTGCACGGGCACGCCCAGGAGCTTCGATGGCTACACCCTGAGCGACTGTACCCTGGTCGATCGGTGCCGCATCCACACGGCTCGGCACTACGACTACGAACCCCTTACGGACCACATCGCGACGCGGCACGGTTGGATGTTCGGAGTCCCACTCAAGGGGTTCAAGACGTATGGCTATCTTTACAACCACGCTTTCACCGACACTCGGGAGGCGGAGGCCGATATGATGACCCTGCTCGGGGCAACCGAGCTCGACGCAGGCGGCTACGACGAACACTTCGCTTTTCGCTGCTATTACGCGAATCAGCTCATTTCCGGGCACGTCTGCAAGAACGGCAACCGGGCGCTGTTCTTCGAGCCACTTCTAGCAAACTCCATGCACCTGTACGTCTACGCCGCTCGGCTCATCTACGACCACGTAACGGGCGGTCAGGACGCAAACCAGTGCAACAGCCTGTTCGTCAAGTCCGTGCAGGAAATGGAGGATGTCATCAGCTACTACTACCGAGGCGGTTCGACCTTTTCGAGCCACTTCTGGACGCAGGCAGCCGAAAAAGCCAACGCCCGCCTCGACAAGCGTAGCGAGTTCTTCGACTACCTCGGCAAGCTCAGAGAGCTGAAGCAGCGTGGCATCATGCACCGCGCCCCGCCTTACGCCTTTTCACCACACACCTGGCAGGTGGTGGACGCACAGCTGGGCTACCACTCCTTCGACCCTGCCCCAGCTGCCTAGGGCCCGCGAAAGGTCAAGTCCGTCGCGAGCCTGGACGCTGCCCACACCACGTTCGCGGGTCCTAACCTAGTCAGCTGTAGAACGGGCGCCATGAGCGCAAAAAAGTGGGGATGCCTCAAGGACTGGGCGAAAAGCCCAGGGTGTAGGAGGTCATCCCCATGAAGAAGAGACGGTATCAATCTACTCCTGTCAAGGAGCTGCGGCTGGAGCCGCTTCTCCGGGCCGCTGGTGACAAGCCAGTCACCATTGGCATCGACATTGCCAAAGAGGACATGTTCGCTGCCTTCCAGGTCGGAGAGGCGGTGGACGTCACCGTCCGCTGGAAGCATCCCAATCAGACCGTCATATTCGCGGAAGTCCTGACGATTTTGGCTGCACGTGGTCCCGTGGAGGCGGTGATGGAGCCAAGCGGCACGTATGGCGACGCTCTTCGAGAGCTGCTTGAACGTCACAAGATTCCTGTCTTTCGGGTCAATCCCAAGAGGAGCCATGATGCAGCGGAGGTTTTCGATGGCGTGCCGAGCCTGCACGATGCCAAGAGCGCCGCGATCCTGTGCAAGCTGCAACCGGGACGGAGCCAGCGAGCGATGGTCACCTCGTGACAATCACGAGCGCAAGCTGGCTGCGATTCTGCGGCAGCTGGAGGTTCACGAAAAGGAGTTCCACCGCAACAGTAATCGTTTGGAGGGTCTTCTCGCCAGGCACTGGCCGGAGCTGACTCAGCACCTGGACCTGCGCTCGGCGACTCTACAGGAACTGCTCCTTACGTTCGGCGGCCCGGCTGCGGTGGCAGTCAGTGAAGCGGTGGCGCGGAACCTCATGCGGCAAGTGGGCGGGCGCTATCTCGACCCTGGCAAGGTGGAGGCTGTGCTCAGGTCGGCGAAGCTGAGCCTCGGCGTCCCACAACTCGAGGAAGAGCGCGAGTTCGTCATGCTCGTCGCCAGCGAGGCCCGCAGAGCGCACAAGCTCGCTAGCAAAGTGAAGAAGCGTCTCGAGGCACTGAGCGAGAGTGAAGGTGCCAGCAAAGAGCTTGCCCCCGTGGTGGGGAAAGCCTCGCTCGGCAACCCGCAGAAGTACGAGTCCGCGACGGCCTACCTGAAAGCATCCGGACTGAATCTCAAGGAGAAAAGCAGCGGAAAACAGCAAGGCGGGCTCCACGTCACCAAGCGCGGCCCAGGTATCGTTCGACTATTCCTTTATCTGGCCGCCCTTCGCCTCATCCAACGGGACCGCATCGTAGCTGCTTGGTACCAAAAGAAGGTTCAACGCCAGGGAGGCACGGCCAAGTCAAAGGCTGTGGTCGCCATCATGCGCAAGCTGGTACTTGCCCTGTGGTCCGTGGCTCGCGGAGAGGCATTCGACTCCAGCAAACTCTTCGACGCTACGCGACTACGACTTTCTCCAGCGCCCTGAGCGCTGGCCTGTGACAACTATCAAAGGAGGAATCTAAAACTAGAAACCCACAAAGTCGCAGGCAGAAGATTCCGACCGGGGGACCTCCTACTTCTAGTGCCGACCCACCCTGTGAGGTCCGTAGTCTAGTGCTGAGGCCCCTGTGAGGATGCTCGTCGGACCCAATGCTCAACGCAGCTGATTCGATGCCGCCGAGGCGGACATCCAATGCCTGAGAGCGCCAGCTACCCCGACCGGCTACTCCGGAATCCGCTCCCTGCTCAACAATCTGCCAAGCACCATCCACCCACGCGACCAACCAAGTGATCGACGTCAACAGGAGAGGTGCCGGAAGAGCCCTCCGGCCTACTCTTTTCACCAAGGAACTTGACTGCTATGAGAGACTAGCGCGTTTTGATCAGGAGGCGGCGGCGCACACCAAATGCCACTCCGAGACCGGTCAGCATCAGCGCCCATGATGCTGGAAGTTCTCGACCACCGGTTGCCCTGCAGCTGCACCCGTTGTCGTTGCCAGACTGAGCGTTGGGCTCTACGAAGCTCCCGTCCGTCGAGGTAGCGGTGATGGCGGCAGTGGTAGCGGCAACCGTTCCCGTTGTTCCCGTTGCGCTGGCACCCGTCGTGACGGTCGCCGTGGCCGCCGTGGTTCCCGTCACGGTGCCGCTCGTACCACCACCCGCTCCGGCGCTGGTGCTGGAAGTGCCGGCTGCGGTAGTGGCGCTGGTACTGCCTCCAAACCCGCTGCTGTCGCCCCCCCCGGTGGTCGAGGTCGCTGCGCCGGTCGAGGTCGCTGCGCCAGTCGAGGTCGCTGCGTCGGTCGAGGTCGCTCCACCAGCACCGGTCGAGGTCGCTCCACCAGCACCGGTGCCTCCTGTTCCGCTCGGATCCCCACACGCCTCATCCCAGGGATCCTTCTCGCGTACCTGGTCGAGGCCAAACCAGTTCAGGATGGCTTCCGCTTCGTAGCCCATCGAGTGCATCTTCCCCAACGCCGTCCACGCCTCCAAAACCGTGTAGCCACAATCGTCGTCCCAGAACTGCCGGTCGTAGGTCGCCGATGCCCCCTGGTAGCCGCTGTCGGTCCTCGTCGGCGTTTCGTCGAGACCGAGCACGTTGGTCCACTCTTCGATGGATTCGCCCATGTTGTTGTAGCTGATCACCTCGTCCTGGTTGCCCTGATTGAGTTGGATGCGCGGACGGGGCCCGGTGAAGTCGGGGTTGATCGCTCGGACGTAGTCGCCCCACTCCTGAGGCGTCCAGTCCACGTTCCCCCCAGCACACGAGTTGCTCCACTGCATCCCGTCCTCGTACCCCACTTCCCAGCAGCCCGCCGGGACGCCAGCACGGGCGTGGCCAGCCTTGAACACTTCAGGGTAGACGGCGAGCAGCGCCTGGGTCGCCATGCCCCCGCCCGATCCACCCATCACGTAGACGCGGTCCGGGTCCCCGTTGTACTTCTCGAGGGCGTACCTCACCATCTGCACGATCGCCCCGGTGTCTCCGCCCCCGTCATGAGTGAGCGATTCTTTGGCCCCCACGTTCCAGCAATTCCGAGATTGCTGCGGGAGGATCATGATGAAGCCGACCGAATCGATGGCTTCTCGAAGCGGGGCGAAACCGTCGTAGCTCCACTGCCCGTCCGCGCTGTTCCCACAAGAGTGGATGTTCACCAGGATGGGCGGCTTTTCCGGCATGTTGTCCGGCAGCGCGATGAACATGTCGATGTAGCTGGGCACGTTGGTGGCCCACTCGGCCTTGTCGACCGGACCACTGTAGTTGCTGGCATGGGCAAGGGGAGTCGCCGTCAACCACAGCGAAAAAACAGCAAGACACGTGCGGAGGAATCGGGGAAATCGGGACATCATACCTCGTGAAGCTGAAACGGTTCACGGATGCACCATGACTGGAATGGACCGGGCCCGAATGCCGTCGCGAACTCAAATGGTGAAATTCCACTCGCTCACGACTTCGATCCGCACCTGCCAAAGAAAACCGAGAATGAAGAGCTGCCTTGCAGTTTTCCTCTGTGTCTGCTCCAAGTCCGCGCCGCCGAGCAGTTAGTAAATCGTATTTCCCAACGGTGTGCGGCCGGAGTGTTGAGGACGGCGGAGTTCGGCCTGCTGTCGGGTCACGTGTATCGGAATTGGCAGCTCTCAAGGAGACAATCCCAGCGACGAGAGCAGGCGATGCATTTCGGTTGCTCAATCCAAGTTTCTCGAGCGCTTCTTTCATCGCCGAGACGGCGTCCACGGCTTGCCAGTCTGCGTCTCCCACCTCTGCCAAAACACGGATCAAGGGCCCAGCCCGAGATCATCGGCAGTCGCCAACAGCTCCTCGAGTCGGGATGCCGCGCGTGCCCCTCCCAGTCGCTTGATGGTGTTCAGGGCTGCGGTAACAGCGATTCAAGCCGCCCCCTGTGAGGCCTTTCCGAAGTGGCAAGAACCTGCGTTGCGCGGCAGCGGTGTCGCCATGACCGGCGTGGCCTGTTTCATACACGGATTGGTTGCGCTATTCGTGGGCGCTCCCATAGCGCTGTTGGTTCATGATGCTTGCGTGGGGTGGAAGGGCGGCATCGA
This sequence comes from uncultured delta proteobacterium, assembly GCA_963809955.1. GTDB lineage: Bacteria > Myxococcota_A > Polyangia > Polyangiales > Polyangiaceae > JAICQQ01. The sequence continues at coordinate 123,315 of CAWELQ010000015.1, read as the reverse complement.
TCACCAGCTGGTTCGCGGTTCGTGCAGAGAAGGCTACGAAGGAATCGTTGCACGCGACTTGGATCCTTCGGACGCTCCGCGCGTCGAACGCGAGCTGCCCAGCGCCCCAGACCGGCGCTGGGCACGCAACAGGACCTGGACGGCGAAACGATGCGTGGACTTGTGCGTGGTGGGAGGCGAGCGGCCGGCTTCGCTGGTGACCACGCGAAAGGGGCCTCGAGCGGGTAGTGCAAGGCGATTTGGCAGGGGGGACAGAAACATCCCCCCTGCCAAGAAATCTAGTGCATGGGGAGTAAAAAGGTATTCTGTCGATGAGCCGAACCGTGTGGCATCGTGTAGACCACCCACGTCACGCGGTGAGGGCCCTCGTCACGACGGCGAGGGTGAGGCTCGCCCTCGGCGAGGGAACGTTCGACCAGCGTCGCTGGCCTCCAGACCAGTCGAACGTTCGGAAGCCCGGAGAACCGACAATGAGTACCCGATCCAGTTTCATATCCACCAGACCGGCGGCGCACCCCGCTAGTGGCCCCCTGAGCCAAATAGCACGTCGTTTTCTGGCTGGCTCGGCGGGGCTGGCGGTGTTCGCCATCGCCACGGCAGCGAGTGCGCAGACACTCACGGTGGATGCTTCCAACACCGTCTCCGGAAACCCCCGCTTCTGGTCCGCGTGCGTCGGGACGGGCACGGCCAGCCTGACCTTGAGGGCGGATCTGCAGACCCATTACCAGCTCGCGCATCGAGAGCTCGGCATGCAGCGCGTACGCGGTCATGGACTGCTCAACGACGACATGGGCATATTTCACTGGTCGGGCGGGGGAGCTCAGCCGACCTACGATTGGACGAACTTCGACACGTATCTTGCGGCGATCGTCGCGGCGGGCATGCGTCCCATCATCGAGCTGAGCTTCATGCCCACCGATCTGGCGAGTCAGGGCAACGATCGCAACCCTCCCAGTGATCTCGACGTGTACAGCGACATGATCCAAGCCGTCGTCCAGCATGCGGTCGACCTGTACGGCGTGGACGACGTGAGCCAGTGGTACTGGGAGGTGTGGAACGAACCCAACTACGAGGGGTTTTGGACCGGCACCATGGAGGACTACTATACGATGTACGATGCGGCCGCGGCTGGCGCCACGGCTGCCTTGCCCAACATTCTGATCGGGGGCCCGGTGACGACTCAAGGGTCCACCAGCCAGATGACCGACTTCCTGGCACATGTGAAGAATACGGGCTCGCGCGTGACGTTTCTCTCGTCTCACGCCTACCCCGGGGGCGCTGGCGATAGTGCGAGCGCCGCCTTCGGAGTCAGCGACAACAACGGGCGCGTCAACGTCATCACCAGTGCGGGGTTCGATCCCGCTACCTTCCCGTCGTTCAACACGGAGTGGAACACCGCGTACACCGGGCAGGGCGGCAACACGACCCCCAACAATGTGAGCATGGACAACCATGTCAATGCTCCGTTCATTCTCAAGTCCGTCAAGCTGCTCGCCGACCAGAACGACGGGGACACACCGCCGCTCGACGTGTTTTCGTATTGGGTAATTTCGGATGTGTTCGGCGAGTACGGTGGGGATGCTGGTTCGTATATCCAACAGCAGGGCGGTACGCTGCCGTTCGGGTCGGTCTTCGGGCTCATGACGTACCAGGGCGTTCGCAAGGCCGGGTACAACGCGTTTCGCATGCTGAACTACCTGGGCGACGAGATTGTCTCGGTGAACGGTGGTTCGGGCAACAGCGACGGTGTCGACGCCATGGCTACCGTCACCAGCGGCGGCGACTCGGTGGCCGTCATCGTCTACAACTACTACTCCACCATCAACACCACCGGCTCTGACGACTTGACCGTCAACGTCGAGAATCTGCCTTTCGCAGGGCAGGAAATCTTCGTGACCAAGTTTGCGGTCGACGAGAATCACTCGAACCCTTACAGCGTGTGGGCGTCCCAGGGGAGCCCCCAAAGCCCGACCGAGGCACAGTGGCAGGCCATGCGCGAAGCGCAGCACCTGGCACTGCTCGAGCCGGTCACCACCACCACTGCCGAGAGCTCTTATTCAACGAGTCTCAGCTTGCCCAGGCAAGGCGCGGCGATGATCATCCTAAGCCTGGAGCGCCCCGTCACGGGCCGCGACGCTTTCGTCGAAATCGAGGGTGAGGACTACGACGGTCAGTCCGGTGCGACCCGGGAAGACAGCGATGACGAAAGTATGGGGCAGTCGCTCGCCATCAGCGACGGCGCTACCGTCTACTACGATCAAGTGGACTTCGGCGAACTGGGCGCCGAGGGTGTCGATTTGCGGGTGAATGCGCAGGCCGCAGCTACGCTCGACCTGTACGCTGACTCCGAGACGGGCACCTTGCTCGGCAGCTGCGCCGTCGCGGCGACCTCGGGGGGGTGGGCCACGCAGAGCTGCACCATCACGCCAACCACGGGTGTCCACCCGTTGTACGTCGTCTCCAGCGGTGCGGTTCGCCTCAACTGGATGAAGTTCACGGGCCAAGGCGCCAGCAGCAACGATGGCGCTGGCGGAATGGGCGGCACGACGACCACCGGAGGCGGTGGCGCTAGTACTGTCTCGGCTGGCGGCACGGCCGCCTCGTCGATGGGCGGGGCTGCGGCAACGACCACCGCAGGAGCGGTCACCGGCGCGGGAGGCGCAGTGTCGGTCGGCGGTAGTGGCATGGTCACCACGGTCGGCACCGAGGGCGCCACGACGACCGGGCCTCAGACGAGCTCGGGTCTCGATACGACCAGCGGCGGAACCCCCGCCGACAATGGCGCCGCATCCGACTCCGGCGGCTGCGGCTGCCGCCTCGATTCGCGTGGCCGCTCACCATTTGGCTCGCTCGCGCTCCTGGGGCTCGTGGGGCTTGGGGTCGTGCGTCGCTCGCATCGCCTGCGAGCGCTGTCGTGAAACGACCCATGACCTTGGAGCGTCCCATGCGCATCGCCCTTACCACTTGTTTGGCCAGTCTCTGGTTGCTTGCCTGCTCGTCGTCGGACCCCTCGGGTGAGGCAACTTCGGGAGGCGGGAGCAGCGCCACGACCGCGACGGCGGTCAACGGAGAGACCTCGAGCACTGCGAGCGGCAGTTCCGTTGGGGGTGCCAGCAACGCTGCGAACACGACGACCGCCGCCAGCGCAGGCGGCGGTACCTCGCTGGGTGGCGCTTCGAGCACCACCACCAATGCAGCGAGCACGACCGGCATCGGCGCGCAGGGTGGCAACACCGCGACCACGACCGACGCCGGAACCATGTCCACGAGCAGCACCGGGGGGAGCGCCGGCACCGGCGGGACGGGGGAGCCCTTCGTTCAGCCGGAGTTGGTCACTTCCGCGGAAGGCGCCTACTGGAACACCAACGGCATGCTGACCGAGGTGGGCAGCGGAAGCGCCACCGTAACGGTCGACGATGGGACGGTAGCTCAGAGCTGGGACGGTTTTGGCGGATCGTTCAACGAAATGGGCTGGAATTATCTCTTGCTGCTCAGCGAAGCGGACCGAAACCTCGCGCTGCAGCTGCTATTCGGGAAGGAGGGTTGCAACTTCGACGTGGGGCGCATCCCAATGGGGTCGAGTGACTACGGCATGGACCGCTACACGCTCGACGAGGTCCCTAGCGGCCAGACCGACCCGACGATGGCGAGTTTCTCCATCGGCCGCGATGAACAACTGCTGATTCCGTTCATACAGGCCGCGCAGGCGGTGAAGAGTGACCTCTACTTCTGGGCCAGCCCCTGGTCACCGCCGACCTGGATGAAAGATGGCCCCTTCAACGACGAGTATGCCTTCGACGGCGGCTCGATGAAAACCGACGCGGACACGCTCGGCGCGCTGGCTCAGTACTTCGTCAAGTTCGTGCAGGCCTATGCCGAGCACGGCATCGATATCCAGATGGTCTCGCCTCAGAACGAGCCCGGCTACAGCGGAACCTACCCCACCTGCGCCTGGGACCCGTCAGTCTACGCGAGCTTCGTAGGCCAGCATTTGGGCCCTGCCTTCGCAGGCGCCGGTCTCAGCACGAGTATCATGCTCGGGACCTTCAACAACGGCACGGGCGACACGGATATCGTCAGCACCGTGATGGGCGACTCAACCGCGGCGGGCTACATCACGCTGCTGGGCTACCAGTGGGGCATGGAGGGCAGTGTTGCGTCTGACGGCCAGCAGTACGACCGCCCTGTTTGGCAGACGGAGCACAAGTGCGGGAACTATCCCTGGGAAACGGCGACCTTCGTCGCTGACATCGCGCCCAACGATCACGCCTACGCGGTCGAGAGCTGGGGCCTTCTGAAAAGCTGGATCGACGCAGGCGTCACCGGGTACAACGTGTGGAACATGGTGCTCGACACCGTGGGCAACGGTATCGACTCGAAGCGCTTCTGGCCGCAAAACGCTTTGCTCACGGTGGATACTGACGCTGGAACGCTCAATATCACGCCGACCTACTACGTCGTTCGGCATCTGGCACAGTTCGTTGTGCCTGGCGCCCAGGTGGTGGCAACCAGCGGAGGCGATGCGCTGGCGTTCAAGAACCCGGACGGCCACATCACCGCCGTCATGTACAACTCTGGTGCGGCAACCACGTACACGGTCTCGGTGGCCGGCAAGTTGCTCCAATTCGACATGCCCGCCAACGGTTGGGCAACGGTTTATCAGTAAACGATTGCATGAAGCGGTACAGCATGTGCTTGACTTCGGCGACTCGTTCATTGAGCGCAGGGCTGACGTACAAGTAGGGTTGATGCGTCGACGCAAGCGATACGCCAGCGGGGTTGGACTTCTAGGCCTGATCGTCAATTGCTCGTGTGAAGACACCGAGGCCATCGAGCGACTCCGAGAGCAATACCCGCGCTGTTCGAGGCCAGTGCAGTGCGGGGCTCTGTTTTACGTCGACTGCGATTCTGCCGCCGACGGCCCTTCGTACTATCTCGATCGACACGGTACGAAGATCAGCGTCTGCGGTGGTGCATGCTGGAAACCCTCGGATGCGAAGCAAGTCGACATGTGCAAGCATAGCTGCCCGCCTCCGACATGGGATTGTCCCGGACAATAGTCCCCGTGCTGGTGACCCTTCGGCAAGTCTGGCAGGATTCGTGCGGGTGAGCGGCTCTATCGGGCGTTTGCGCGGGTCGGGCCTGGCCGCGCCGTTGGCTCGAATCGCCGTGGTCCTGCCCGGGCGGCAGGTTTCGGCCCTCACCGTCCTGCGTTCCTTTCGCTGGCATACCGCATGCCAAGCGACCTTGCGCGGGCGGAAGATGCTGTGCAGGACGTCTGGGTTCGCTGGCAAGGGTGGGGCGGCGAAGTCGCGCGCCGAAAGCGTTCGTCCTCACGACGGTAACGCGCCTTTGCCTCGACGGTCAACGAGGGTCGGCAAGCACGTATTCGTGCAGATCAACCCCGAGCACCTCCGACACCTGGGGGGCCAACCGAGGCGTAGTGTCCGACGTTTGGCGCGCGTCAGCATGGGAGGAGCCTTGTTTGAGGTACTTAGCGAGGTGCAGTATGGTCGCGTCACCTCTGATGTCGAGGCTGACGTCTAGGGTTCTGTGGCTGCCTTCCAGATTCCGTCGACATCTAGACTGCAGTCGAGGCCCTGGAGAGCTGCTGAGCCTCCCGCGCCCGCCTCGGAACGTTGCCACGATTCTGAATCCGGAATTCTGGACCACACTTCGATTCGGGGCTCGCGGTGCGAGACGATGACGATCCACTCTACACTGGGGATCTGCTTGTAGTGCGTTAGCTTCTCTCCGCGGTCATATTCTTCGGTCCCATCGCTGGTGACTTCAACCAAAACGCGAGGATTGATTACGTTCGTTTTCTTGTCCGGATCGCGGATTGTGGGACCGCACACGACCGACGCGTCTGGATACGTCGCCAGGCCGGTCTGCATGACGCGTACGCCGAGGTCAGAGGTGAACACCCGACATGGACGGCCGCGCAACTGCTCGCGAAGCTGGCCGATGATTTCCGCAGCCATTGCGGCGTGTTCGGGCGTGCCTCCCGCCATCGCCACGATTTCTCCGGCAAGGAACTCGTGGCGAGTGGTGCTTTCTTCTTCGAGCCACACGTAGTCCTGATACGTGTACCGGTGTAGCGGGAACGAGGAAGTCACTGCCCAACCCTACCCGAAATGGGAAGTCTTGGCTCGTAGCTTCCCAACCCGTGCGTCCACAATGGCGGGCGGCTAGGGGAAACTACCTGCGAAAAGGTGGAAGGGGTTGGTGGTGCCAGCGTGTGTTGTTGGAGAAGGCGCGAGGGTCAAGGGCGGTGGCGAAGCCGGAACGTGTCCGGCCAACGCGGAGTTTGGTGCCCATGCGGCCTGAACCCGCCTCGACGCGCGAGCCTCGGGCAGCCTTCAGCCATTCGTAGCGAGCGCCTTTGGGGCCACTTCAACGACGCGAAGTCCGAAAGCCTCAGAAACCTCGGCTTCACGATTCACGTAGGTGGCCTCGACACTGCGTTCGACCGCAACTTGGTCGCCGAAGAGTTTGGGCGGCCTACTCGACCAACTCGAAGCCGCGGACCCCGATGGTTACCCGCACTATATCGAGATCTCTTACGCTATTTACCACCACCTGGGAACGTGGCGATCCCACGTTGGTCTACTCTGCCGACGTCGCAGTCGACGTGCCGTAGCCGACCGACCGCGGGGTTCCATCACCCAAGGACTCACTGCGCTCCGGACTCCATTGAGAGCGCCGTGGGGCACGCACTCTGGGTGAGCTGCACGGGGCGAATCACGGGTGCGTGGCACAGAGCTTGCCCCCGCTCGTCGAGCAGCTCGGCGCACTCATCGAGCGAGCCGAAGGATTGACGTAACATCAACGCACGGCGGCGCTCGCGCAGGCAGCGGGACAACCTCCTCGCCTACGCTTGTCAGCAGCCCGCCTGGGGAGGAATGTCGACGCAGAACGACCTGCGGCTCAGCATCATTGACGATGCGGTCTCACCGCACGCAGAAACGACACCGAGGTTTCCGTGCGCGGCGTCTATTGGAGCGTGGAGTTCGACCGGGTACTGCGGCCGCGCTCAGCTGCGGAAGGGGAATGCCTCGAAAAGCTCGCGAACCTCCACCTCCATCGGCCACTGCGGGTAGTGTTGGATGTGGATGTCGACGAACTTGCGTGCCCAGTCGAGCGCTTCCTCGCGACTTTCGAGGTCGTACACGGCGAAGCCCCCGATCAGCTCCTTCGCTTCCGAAAAGGGCCCGTCGGTGACGCGCACCTTGCCGCCCTCGGGCCGCAGAACCGCGGCGCTAGCGTTATTCATGAGGCCGCCGGTCCACAGCATCTTGTTGCCGGCTTCCTTCATCATTCCGCCGATGGCGTCGAAGAGCGCCTTCGGCGCATCCTCCGCTTCAGGTCCCTTTACCAGCATGATGAACTTCATGGTCATCCTCCGTTCGTGCTTTCCGAAGCTCGTGCCTCATCGACATGACGAACGACCCGCGTGCAGATCGACAGGCCGACGAAGAAAGTTTGCCACTTGGCCTCCATGAAGTCCGGACCTACATGGGCTTGTCTTGTTCGTACGTGTTCCTCCGGGACTTTGGCAGGCCTGCCGGGCAGCCTGTCAGGGCTCATCGGGCGGTTCGACGACCCGTGCAATCTGCCAAACGTTACCGAACGGGTCACGCACCATCGATCGGCGATCGCCGTAGGGGGTATCCACCGGGCGCTCCAGCTCGGTGGCACCGGCCGCGAGGGCTCGCTGGTGCGCCGCCTCCACATCATCGACGTAGACGTAGAGAAACGCTGGAAAGAGCTCTCGCGCCCCCGACGAAGAGACCATCACGATCGAATCCCCGATTTTCATTTCTGCGGGCCTGTCCGAATGGGTGTCACCCGTCGCGCCGAACACGTGGCGCAAGAAGGCCACCTGGCCTCGAATGTCCTCGACGACGATGCGAGGGGTGACGGTCCGAAAACCCTTTCGCGGTGCGTTTCCCACACCGAACTTTGTCACATCCCCGGGTTCTCGGGTGTCGAGCCACGAAGCGCCCGGATTGACCCGCTTCGCCATTGAATAGCTTTCTCTAAGAGCCCATGCCCATAATCCTGCCGTGCGGTACTGTCCCAACCCTCGCTGCGCGGCTCGGGCCCTGACAGGAGCGCAAGCAGAGTACCTGGACCACGTTTCGGCGTGTAGCGATTGCGGCGCAGACCTCACCGACACGGCTGGAGTCTTGCTGAACCCAGCCTCCGATCCGTCTGAACGCTCGGCTATCGTCGATGCCGCCGCCAACTGGGCACGGCCCAAGGACGAAGGCTCGACAAGCAATAACGCGCGTCTGAGAGTAGCAACCGGCGCCTTTTGTTTGGCAACCGGAGCTGTTCTCACACTGGGCACTTGGCTGTTGGCTCTGAACGGGGGCGTATACCTGATCTGCTTCGGTCCAATCGTCTACGGCGCAGTACTGTTGGCTCGAGGGCTCTCGGAGTCACACGAGTGACGACTCGATGACAGATTGACGGGGCTGCGGGCACGAGTCATGGCTTGCCGATGGTCAAGATTTGAAGCGCAGGGGGACAGCCTGGTGCTCCAGGTTCTTGGGCTACGCAAGCTTTGGGCTCTGAAAATCCGGTTGACTGCCTGTTTCGACGTTTAAGCGAGTCCGGCGGCTCCAGCCGAGCGAAGCGCAGGGTTGGTGGAAGGGCTGGCGCATGCCGGGGACGCACATCCCGGGCGCACTCGTCGCTGGCACGTTCTATCTGGATGGCGAGCGGCATTTCTGGGACGTGGGGCGGGCCGACCGCGCGATCATCTTGGAGTTGTCGGGGGTGTCCTACGGCCGCTCGTTCGTCGAAGTCGAGGACCCGGACCAAGCGCTCGCGCTGCTGAAAGCGGCAGGGCACCCCGAATAAATCCGCGGCCGTGGATGTCACGCGTTCGCTGCGTGGGCCTGATGGCTGATTCTCCGCGAGTTCGCGAGCGTGAGAGGCTGACGCCCGTGGACGCGCGTCGAGAGCTGTAACCCGCGCGGATGCGACGTTCGCTGAGGGCGCGGCGGGCAGGCGGGATCGAATTCGTGGCCGCGGCTGAGACAGATCCCGGCCCGCCGTATCGTGCAACGACGAACGCCGACACTTCGAGAGCGGGGTGCGTGGCTGACTTGTGACTCGCCAGCTGTCAATCGCACGGAGGACTGTCACACCCGGAGCCCCTGGTGGAGCCAAATAGAAGCTGGCTTTGCTACCCTTGCGGCCTACGGCGGGAAGGCGGCGGGGGGCCGCGGGGGGCCGCGGGGGGCCGCGCCGGGGTGTGAGGCAGACGACTCAGGTGGCCTGCCTGCACGAGACTTCGTTGCTCGTTGTCCACCAAGCGAAGCTCACCGACTTGAGCCACACGATTCCCGTCGAGAATCAGACTCGGGCTTGGTCCTCGGAATGTGAGCCAGCGGCCCTCGCTCACCGTGGGAATGGGGGAGCGTCATGTCGTGTGGGACGCAGCGATCTTCTCCTCCAGCAACCGGCTAGCAGCGTTGTCCAGACCAGGAACCACAGAGCGGGAAATCCACCCTTCGTTCCGAGTGTGCAAGAGCAGCCCGAGCTGTCCTCGGCGGGGCTCGCGCTCTCTGGATTGCCGGTGAGCGCTCCTGTCGTGGCGCTGTCTGTCCCGGCAGCTGTTTCGACGCTCGCTCGACCACCGACTCCACCCGCCCCTGTGGCGTTGCCGGCAGTGAGCGCTCCGGTCGTGGTTCCGCCATCGCTTCCGAGCGTACCGCTTCCCCCAGACATACCGGTCGTACCAGTGGCGGTGCCGAAGGTGGAGCCGCCAGCTCCTCCCGATGCACTCCCGTCGGTCCCTGTACCGCCAGCGCCGCCCGTTGCCATAGTGCCGCCTGTTCCGCCGCTGCCCCCGGCCCCGTCGCTGACGGCACCGGGGGGGGTTACCGTGTACATCAACGCGGCCTCGTGGGGCACGGTGACGGAGATCTCGCTGGCCGCGTCCGCAACGTCCTGCTTGCGCCAGAGGTCTCGTACGGCCGCGGTGCCGGCTATCCCTAGTTGCGACATGCTGACCGACATCGCTTGGTCCTGTGTTTCGCGGTTGAACAGGGCAACGGCGATGCGCCCCCCGGAGAGGTCGCGTGCCCAGATTTCCGTCCTGCCCTGCGCGGCGATGCGCTTGCCGCGCTTGCCCAGCGCGTCCTGATTGACCGCCAGCACTTCGTCGTTCGTCAACAGAGCGATGGTCCAGTCGTCTCCCTCGAGCTGGGTGGGCTGGCCGCCGAACATGAGCGGCGAGGGCATCATCGACCAGAGCGTCATGACCGTGACTTGCTGGTTGTGACTGAACGCGCACGGGCGATTGCCGATGATTCCGAGGGGCAACATGTCAGCGTCCGGCCAATGTCCGGGCGTAATGCCCTCGGTCTCCGCCCAGTCATTGGCGGCGTCGAATTCGTCGTCCAGGGTGCTCAGGCCATTGGTGTCCCAGAAGTCGTTCACCGTGCGCCACATGTTGACGTTGGCGTCGAGGAGCTCCACATCGCGCGGCTGGTTGGGGCCTGGCGAGAGGCTGAACACGATGGACCGCGTAGTGTTGAACAGCGAGTCGTGGACGGCTACCACCTCGTTGCCATGAAGCGCGTTGCCCCCGTAGGGGTTCATCATGTCATCGACTTTGACGAAGTCCACGCCCCAGTCCGCATACTGAGCGTAGATAGAGTCGTACCAAGCCTGACCGGCCTCGGTCTCGCCCCTGACGCCGTACATGTGGTCATCCCAGGGGCAAACATCGTTCGAATTCCCGGCGTCTTGCGCCGTGTAGGACGAGTTTTCGATGGGCGTATCGCTCGCGAATGCGTTCCGCGCAATGCCGCGCATGAGGTGAATGCCGAAGCTCATGCCGAGCGCATGAATCTGGTCCGCAATCGGTGAAAATCCGTTGGCCCCCATCGGGTACTTGCTCGGCGATGGCAGCAACCGACCGTATTCATCGACCCGGTTCTCTGGATCGTACCAGAGATAGTCGATGACGATCGTGTTCCACCCAAACGGCTGCAGCACCTTCTTGGTCGCTTCGGCTGCCGCAAGGACGTCCTGTTCCCGGACGTCTGCGTAGAAGGAATCGTAGCTGTTCCAACCCATGGGTGGCGTCAGCGCCAGCGTGTCGCCTGCCACCAGCGTCAGCGTGACGCTGGCGCTACCCTCGCCGTTGGCAACTGTCACTTCGATGGGGTACGAGCCAGCCGCTGGAGCCACTCCCGAGATCGTCCCCGAGTCCCCGTCGAGGGACAGCCCATCTGGCAACCCGCTGGCCGTAAACGACAGCGGAGCCTGCCCAGTCGCCGCGATGGTGTACAGGAACGGGGTTGCAGGCCTCCAGCCGATGACCCTGGGACCATGGATGCCTGGCATCGCTGGCGGCGGATCCATCGAAATGGTGATGTCCGTCTGCTGTGCGAACGCTGGGGCAGCGCCCAGCATGGTTGCCAGAGCCAATCCCGCTGCAAGCGGGCACAGGCGCAGCTTTCTGGCGGTTGAACGTTTGCCGGTCGTGCCCGGAGACACGACAGCAGCGGATGAGCGAACGAGCACGCCAATTCAGTCGAACGGCGTGCCATGGTTGGTCCGAAAAAAGTTGTTCTTACCCTTCGAAGGGCGCCCTTCGAGGACGGGGCTACGCGAAGATTCTCGAGCGCGTGCCTGAAGGGCAGCGCTCGATGGATTCGGAGGGCCGCCCTCGGGGTATTTGGTCCAAGGCCTTGAAATTGAGTCGGTTCTGCTCGGCCGGGTTCGGTCGCAACGGCAGCAGGGGCCGCAGGATTTGGCGAATTGGCCCCGCCGTGCTCTGCTTCGGATGCGTGGCGCGGACTTGGGAACGAGGCAAAATGGCCGGTTTCTTCTTGGCAGGGTCCAGCCTTTGCCTGGTGGGGGCCTGGGGCTGCGGCCAAAGCGAGCGGCATTCCGCGACCGGGCGGGACGTCGGTGCAGGGGGGGCGGCGGCTGGCGGCACCGCGCACCCCGGACCAGCAACCATCGGGGTAGGGCCCGAGGCGGGGGCGGGGGGTGACTGCGAGCGTGACGTGACGCTGCAGGGCGTTGTCCTGGAGGAACCCCAGCCGTTCGATCTCGTGATCGTGGCCGATCACTCGAAGAGTCTGGCTTGGTCGAAGGATGAGCTCTCGTCGGGCCTGCGCGATCTGTTGACGAACGTTCGTGGTCGTTCGGTGCGCGTGTTCTTGCTCACGCCCACGCAATACGGTGCGGACAGCGCTGCCGCGAAGATGCCGACGACGGGACTTCCCGTCGTCGACTGGCAGGATCCGGAGACCGGTGACGCCTATGACGGCGCCGTCACGTCGTATACACAGGTCTGCACCGATCCCGACGGCCAGGCCATCGACTGCCCCGCTCCGGATGGGGACGTGCCCTACACGGTTCAGGGCACCTGGAGCTTTCGCGCTCCCGACCCCGTGGCGGTGATCCGTCCCGGCATGACGAACGAGGAGTTCCAGGCGCAGAAGGACGCCGTACGCGATGCCATCCTGGCGATAGGAGGCACGGGCTCACCGCACGAACAACCGCTGTGCACGCTCGACCGCTACGTCTCACAGCAGGCGACCGCGCTCCCGAAGAACGCTGTTTTCCTGCTGATCAGCGACGAGGACGACATCAGCGTTCCACTCGACTGCCTCGCGGGCTATCAGGCCGAGCTGTACATGAGGCAGGACATCGTCGCGACGAGCCCTTGCACGTCCAACTGCAATCTGTACCGCTACACGATGAGCGGCAGCACCTACAAGGATGGGCGCGAGGCGAGTTGTGCCACTTTCACGGACACCGGCGAGCTCGTTGCCGACAGCGAGCAGCCGATGTTGCTCTACGACGAATTGATAGAGAGCTGCAACGGGTACCAGGAACGCCCGTGCACCGACGACGAGCGCGCCGACGCCGATCGGTACTGCCCCAAGGGGCTCAGCATTTTCAAATGCGACCGCAAGTGCTTGACCTACGACAGCACCTGTCGAGTCGATCTGACCGCCGCGGACGTGGACCCGTGCACTGGCTCGTTCATGGTCGACGAGCAAATGTACCTTGATCTCGCGACCTACTGTGCGCAGTTCGGCAGCGACTACCACGATTGCGCAGGGCAATCCCTGAATGCCGAGTACTCGCCGTCGCTCCATGGTCGGTACATCCCCGAGCCACTCGTCGCTGGCTTTACCACGAGCGACCTAGGCAACTACTTCAAGGACACTGCCGCGCAAGCGTTCGCGAACGGCAGTTACCTGCTGGAGGGGATCCTGCTCGCGCCGTCATTCTCCTGCACGTTGGGTGCGGGGCAGAGCTATGCGACGAACCTGATGCAGCTCATCGGTGACGACCAGCACATCTTCCCGCTCTGCGAGTCGTACGAGCCGGCCCTCGCGGACGTACTCGATTTCGCGCACACTCTGCTGCAGACGGATTACGCTCTCGCTCTCGCCGACGATGAGCACGTGACGGGCGTCGTCGTCGTCTCGAACGACTCCAGTGAACGCTCGCTCGCCGCGTCGGAGTACAGCGTCGACGAAGAAGCGGGAAGACTCAGCATCGACGTCACGGCGCTCCACGACACTGACGCCAATCTGCGCGTCGAGATCTCTTCCGACTGCCGCCCGGCCGTGCGCTAGCGCGCCGCCCTCGAGCTCCGGCGTCTGCTAACGCCCTGTCGGACTGCACGATGCCACGAGCTTGGCCCACAGCGTGGAGGGGTGCCGAAAACCGCCAATACTCAACCCCTCACTGAACGTTGCGCCAGGGGAGAAGAGTTGCCTCTGCGTACTCATCACCTTGCGCTGACTAATCACGCTACCCAAAATCGACTGTGCTATGTTGCGCTCGCCGCCGCGAGCTGCGGCGGGGGTAGGGAATAAGCGAAAGCTGAGAGGTAAGTATGAAAGATCATATGAATGGTCTGTTAAAGGCCGTGGGCTCCGAGCGCAGGTGGTTGATGGTAACAGTGGCGTTGGCTCTGTTCGCGTCTAGCTGTGTTGGCAACGTCTCCGATCAACCGGATGAACCGCCGCTTGGTAGCGCGGCCTCCGAGCTGAGGAACGGCTCCCTCTACAATGGAAGCGGCGTGTGGCGCGGTGCGGTAGGGATCTTCCTCTGGTCTCCGCTTTGGAACGAATGGCAGACCTGTTCTGGTCAGGTCGTTTCCCAACGGACCATCCTGACGGCCGCGCACTGTGTGGTGCGAGCGACATCGGACAGTCATGCAAACGGGCACAACCCCGGTTGGGCCTACATCGCCGTGTGGCGCCCCTCGTCGACGTCCTCCCATGTCCCCGTGCTGACACCGCAGTGGGTCACCGGGAGTTACAATCCAAGCCACGACGGGAGCAGCAAGTACGACGTCGGTCTTTTCGTCGCTTCGGGTAACCTTCAAAACATCACTTCGGTGGACGCTGGACTGTTGGCGAAGAGTACCCCGAGCAACGTCAATATGTACGCCATCGGGTTCGGTGACTACGGTGAGGGGCTCCATGATGACAATGGCCGTATGGGAGTCGTCACACCGACCTACAATTCGACGGCTCTCGAGTACTACTTCCAGAACACGGGCAGCCAGCCCGAGATCTGCGGGGGCGATTCGGGTGGCCCGCTCAAGAGTACGACGTCCGGTCCCCTGCTCGTGTACGGGGTTGCTCACGGCAACACCGGCGGCGGCGCTTCTTGCGGTCCCGTCGGGCACTGGACGACGACGGCCAACAACATGAGCTGGATCCGGGGCAGGATCAGCGGAAGCTGCCTGGAAACCAGTACGTTGTACTCGTGCTGGTGACTTCAGAACCTCATTGAGGTCGCCGTCACGCTGCCGGCAGACTGGTGGTTCGGCATGGCTTGGCTGTGTGCAGAGCGACAAGGGAGAGCCAGCTCGAGCGCCCACCGCCATGACCGCTCGGTGCGCTGCGGTCGACACCGCGCAGATCACCGATCAGGATTGCTGCCGCCGTGGGAGCGCTCGCCGTCTGGATGCGAAAACGGCGCTCCGCGCCGATGGGCTGATCTTCCGGGCCGAAGAACGCGACCAGGCGTACGTCCATTCGCCCCACCACCTCATTGCTCGAGTTCGCTCGTCCATCTGGGGCCAGCCTGGGGCGTTGCTCCCCGCCCAGCCCGGCCAGGCACTCCGCGAAGCTACCGATGATCATGCAGTCCCCTGGCGCCAGCGGCCCTTGTCGAGTGAGCTCGGAAAGCCGGCTGGTCTTTTCCATCGTCGCGGGGCGATCGGTCCAATCCACCATATCGACCCCATCGTCGGTGTGGACGACTACCAAGATCCGCTCGACGTACAGGGTGTCGTAGCCCAAGTTTGCGACCAGGCAAGTGCTCTCCGAAGAGTGCCCTTTGACCTGCGTGATTCGCGGGCGGGGAGCGCGTTGACGCCGATGCGACTGGTACAAGAGGTGCGCATAGACGAGCCAGACAATCAGCATTCCGACATTGCTGACCGCGCTGATCGTGGAGGCATTTTGTTGTAAGAAGCGTGCGGGGTCCATCGTGGGCTCACTGGCGAGCTCTCGTGCAAGTTGCTCGAGTACGGCGGACAGAAAGCATTCATCGTGCCGAAAATGTGTCGCTGCTCTGCCGGAGAGCGCGTCTTTCGGATGCGGAAGGTGTGGTGCGCGAGTCACCCGGTGCTCGGCTGGGGGGTTCGGTCGCTCCGTTGCGAGCTCCGAGCGAGCGTGAGCGATCCCCGACGCACTGGGGCGTTGTGTCGCGGGGCGGGGTCGCCCCGGCGGGGGGAGGACCACAACGGTTGGTGGCTGCGTTGGGAGCGCGCCGCTGTATTTTTGCAGTCACGGGAGCCGTTCGCCGCCGCCAGGGGTTATGCGCCACGGATCGCGGGCGTTGCGGGCATCCATCGAGGGACCTGCACCATGCGCGCCTCATCCCCAAGATCGATCTACACCAAGATAGCCTCGACACTTACTTGCCTTGCGGCCTTGACGCTGTGGTCGCGCGAGTCCAGCGCGCTCATCGTCTGGGAAGGGAAGGTGGTGCGTGAATGGCCGGACCAGCCCGCACCCAAGCGCTTCGGTCCCGGCGTAGCGGCGGCTGAGTGGCCGATCGGGACCTATCCCAGTCCCAAAGGAGATGTGTGGGGCCTGACCATCGTGGTGGATTTCAGTGATGTGGCCCCCGCCTTCACGCTGGAGGAGCTAGATGCGTGGCTCAATCAACCTGGCTACGACGTCGACGGTGTCAACGGGTCGGTACGCGACTACTTCTGGGATAATTCGCGCGGTCAGGTGAACTTCCAGAACGAGGTGGTGGGGTTCGTGCGCGCTGCGAAGCCGAAGTCTTACTACGAAGCCGGCACGGGCTACGAGCGTGCGGCGGAGCTGGTTGCCGAGCTCCTCGAAGCGGTGGACGAGGAAGTCGACTTCAGCAAGTTCGACAACGATGGCGATGGGCGCACCGAAGCCATCAGCATCGTGTATGCCGGGCCGCAGGAGACGTTCGCGCAAGGGTTGTGGCCCCACGCAGGGGGCTTGAGGGAGACGCGCGACGGGGTGCAGCTCACGCGCTACCAGATGTCGCAAATGGGCGACTCGTTGGGATTGTACACGGTGGCTCACGAAGTGGGTCATATGTTATTCGGTTGGCCCGACTTATATGGGTTCGGCAACTACTGCATCATGGGCAACTCCAGCAACATGAAGAACCCGGTGGGTATCAACGATTTCTACCGCGCGGATCAGGGCTGGATCGGGGTGAACGATATCGATGAAAACACCAACAAGCGATTTCGCGCGGTGCCCGATGCGGGAGGCTACCGGTACGTGAACCCTGCGCGCCCCGACGAGGCGTTCTTCTGGTCGAACGTGCAGGCTACCAACCGCTGGAGCACCCTGCGAGGCAGCGGCCTCGTGCTCCTCCATTTCGACTATGCGATCCGTAGCAATGATCCACCGAACCCGCTCGGTCTTGCGGTGGTGCAGGCGGACGGTTTGAAGGAGCTCGATCAGACGCAGTGGCCGAGCCCGGGCAGTGATCCCGAGGACTTCTTCGCCTCCGAAACCCACGCGGAGTTTTCCTCGGAGACCACGCCCGCGTCGCGCTGGAACGACGGTTCGGAGTCGGGCTTGCGTATCTACGAGATCAGCGCGAGCGCGCCTGAGATGACCTTCGCCGTTGGTCATACCACGCCCGACCCGGGCATCGCTGGGGCCGGCGGACTGGGCGGTGCTGGCAGCACGGATTCGGGTACCCTCGCCACCGGCGCGGGTGGCACTGCCGGCATGGTCGGAACGCTGACGGGTGCTGGCGGGCTTTCGGTAGGAACGATGAGCAGCGGCACGGGGCAAGCGACCCTGACCGGGGGACCGTCGACGGGCGGTGCGGCCACGGCCAGCACGGGTATTGTCACCGGTTCCACCGGCGCGATGGGCACTGGCGGCGACCCCGGTATGTCGGCGTCGGCGGCGACCGTCAGCACTTCATCGGGGGGAATGACGGCGCTGGCGAGTTCCGCTGCCGGTGGCGAGGCTCCGGCAGTCGGAGCGGATGACGCCGCGGGATGTGCGTGCCGCGGTGTGCCCACGAGAGGCGACGGCAACCGGTGGCTGCTTGGCGGCCTGGCCGCCCTGGTGCTCGTGCGCCGAAGGCGCTGTTCTCGAGAGTAAGGACCCGCGAATGGTCAAGAGTCGGTCCGAAACCCGGGCGAAGCAACCAACTCATGATGAACAGGAAGACGGCCTGGCACCGGGGCTGTTGTCCTAGACTCGATGACGAGGTGACTTTTGAGCGTCGTGAACTCTAGCCTACCGAAAATCCTTTTGCTCCTCCTGTGCCTGACCTTCAGCGCGTGCTTGCGGCCGCCAGCGAGCGCCACGGCGCGGCGCGGATCACCACCGGAACCTGTGATATACAACGACGCGAACCGTTCGATCGAAGATCGCGTGCACGACCTCGTCGGTCGGCTGACACTCGAGGAGAAGGCGTCCTTGCTCATCGACAAGGCTCCTGCGATCGACCGGCTCGGTATTCCCGAATACGACGCCTGGAACGAAGCGCTGCACGGGGTTGCTTGGCGCGACGGGGTCACGGTGTTCCCCCAGGCGATCGGGCTCGCCAGCACCTGGGACCCCGAGCTCATGCAGCAGGTGGCCACCGCCATCTCGACCGAAGCGCGGGCACTGTACAACGCGGGGAACTTCGGGCTCACGCTCTGGAGTCCGGTCATCAACATCGCGCGAGATCCGCGCTGGGGTAGAACGCAAGAGGCCTACGGCGAAGATCCGTTCCTGGAGTCGCGCCTGGCAGTAGCCTACGTCAAAGGCATCCAGGGGCAGGACCCGGTTTATCTGCGCGCCGTGGCGACCCCCAAGCACTACGCGCTCAACAACACCGAGGCCACCCGATTCAGCAGCTCCTCCGATGCTCCCGAGGAGGTCCTCCGAGACTACTACCTGCCGCCCTTCCGCGCGGCCGTCGTCGAAGGAGGCGCTCAAAGCATCATGTGTGCGTACAACCGCGTGAACGGCACACCCGCATGTGCGGATCCATGGCTGCTCGACACGGTGCTTCGGAAAGAGTGGGGCTTCAACGGCTTCGTCGTGTCCGATTGCGGTGCGATCACGGCGATGGTCTGGGGTCACCACGTCAAACCAACCGACGCGGCCGCAGTCGTCTCCGGTCTTCGCGCCGGATGTGACCTCAATTGCGGAAAAGCCTACGCCGAGCAGATCGCAGAGGCGGTAAGGCGAGGGTCGCTTGCCGAAGCCGACGTCGATCGCGCCCTTGGCCGCGTGCTCACCGCGCGATTTCGTCTGGGCATGTTCGACCCCCCGGAAAAGAACCCTTACGCGTCCATTCCGATGTCCGTCGTCGACAGCGCCGAACACCGCGCCCTGGCGCTCGAGGCCGCGCGCGAATCGCTCGTGCTCCTGAAGAACGACGGTCTCTTACCCCTAGACCCCCAACAGACGAAGAAACTCGCTGTGATTGGTCCAGCCGCCAATGTGTTCTTGCACGGCAGCGCCGGCTACCACGGCTCGAACAACCACCTGATCACCCCGCGTGCTGGCATCGAGCGGCGCGCCGGCAAAGCCATCAGCGTGTCCTTCGCGGCCGGAACCGTGCTGCCTAGTGGCGCAGGCTTTCCGATGAGCGCTGTCCCCGAAAGCATGCTGCAAACCCCGGACGGCAAACCCGGGCTCCGCGGCGAGTATTTTGCGAACCGCGATCTCTCTGGCACTGCTGCACTGACTCGCATCGACGCCCAACTCGATTTTGCCTGGGGCAATGGCTCGCCGGGCGCGACCCTACCGTCCGATGACTTTTCGGTGCGCTGGACCGGCAAGCTCACCCCGAAAAGGAGCGGCAACTACGTGCTGTCGCTCACCGGCGACGATGGCTACCGCCTCTCGCTCGACGGCAAGAGCATCCTCGAAGACTGGACCGATCACGCGCCCAGAACGCGTGGCGTTGTCACACCGCTCGAAGCCGGCCGCGCCTATGACGTTTCGATCGAATTTTATGAGCACGGCGGCGGCGCAGAGCTCCGGTTCAATCATGCCTTTTTCGAAGGTGGCGCCGCCGACGCCATCCAGGCTGCGCGTGAAGCCGATGCCGTCGTTTTCGTCGCCGGCGTCGACGAAAGTGCCGCCGACGAAGAAAAAGACTTCCCCTCGCTCAGTCTGCCCGACGATCAGTCCAAACTGTTCGAGGCCGTGCGAAAGGCAAACCCGCGAACGGTCCTGGTGCTCTCGACGGGCAACCCTCTCGTTCTCACGCCCGGCGAGCGCAGCGCCCGCGCCATCGTCCAAGCCTGGTACGCTGGTCAAGACACGGGCACCGCGCTCGCGGAGGTATTGTTCGGCGATACCAATCCTTCGGGCAAGCTTCCCATCACTTTCTACGCGTCCCTCGCAGATCTTCCCCCAATGGACGATTACGACGTCCGCAAGGGCCGCACGTACATGTACCTCGAGAAGACGCCTGCCTTTCCCTTTGGCCATGGTCTTTCCTACACCAGCTTCAAGTACGAGAACCTGGCGCTTGCACCCACCAGGGCCAAGCCGGACGGTACCCTTCGCATCGAATTCGACCTGGTCAACACCGGCGAGCGAACCGGGGCAGAAGTTGCGCAAGTGTACGTGCGCCCCCCCAGCGGCCCCAAACAGGTCCTGCGCGCCTTCCGTCGCGTCGCCCTCGAGCCTGGCAGAGAATCGCACATTTCCATCGATCTCGCCGTTGACGACCTGTCGCACTTCGACCCCAAGCTCGAGCGTAACGTCGTCGATCCGGGGCGCTATGAGCTGATGCTGGGCGCGTCGTCCTCCGACATTCGGGGGCGAGCTGTGTTCGACATTGCGCGGCCATGAGAAGCCTCAAGCCTGCCCATGCCCGAGCTCTTCGATCTCGGCCGGCTTCGGCTGCGAGGGATGCCGACTTCGCTGGACGTATTCGCGACGAGCTGACAACCGCATTGCGCGCGCGGAAGACTCGCCACGAGCGCGCAACTCAGTGGATGCTCGACGCTCCACTGGTCTCACCGGGCTAGCTCTGGTCTGCGGGTCCGAGGCACACCCACATTGGCTCCTGGGCCCCCGTCGTTTTCGGCTTTGTGCTATCGTCTGCTTGCATGCGCTTTTCTTACACATCGTGGTTCGTGTGCTCTCTTGCGTCGTGCATCGGGTGCAGCGACGGTCAGGGTGAGCCAGCCAATGGCAGTACTGACGCGGCGTCCACGGCGGGGCCAACCACCACCGGCGCGTCGGGCGTCAGCGCTGCGTCGCAGGTGACCACGGCCGCCAGCGCCAGCTCGAGTATGGGGATCGGCACCACGTCGAGCACGTTTGGGGGCACGGTGGGTCCTGGCGGGAGCGGTACGGACGGGTCCGGTGGCGGGAGCGGTACGGGCGGCACCAGTAGTACCACGGGGCAGGGGAGCGGTACGGGCGGCGTCGACGGCACCGGAGGTGTCAACGGCACGAGTGGTGGCGGCAACCCTGCGGCGTGCGAGCCCGAGGTGGGGACCAATCCGAACCGTGTCTGTATCAAAGGGAAGGCGTATTACCTGAATGGCATCAACGTCGCCTGGGACCAGTGGACGGCCGATCTAACCAATTTCGACGCGGGCAACTTCGAAACTATGTTTGCCACCCTCGAGGCATCGGGAGGCAATTCGATTCGTTGGTGGTGGTTCATCGACGGGGAGAACCAGCTGGCTTTTTCTGGCAACCTCGTCCAGCCATTGTCGCAAGATATCTTCGACAACCTCGATCTCGCGTTCGATGCCGCAGCGGCTCATGGAATTCTCATCATGCCCGTGCTCCTCTCTTTCGACATCGAAAACCAGGGGCGTGAATTCCTCGTGACGAACGAAAGCGCGACGGATGCGTTCGTGGCCAACGTGGTGACACCTCTCGTCCAACGTTACGATGACCATGCGGGCCTGGGCCTGTGGGAAATAATGAACGAGGGAGATTGGCTGCTGTCGGACGAGGGCGGGGCGGTATCCATCGCTGACTACCAGCGTTTCCACGCAAAGGTGGCGGCGGGAATTCACGCAGCGGCTGCCGACGCTCTGGTCACGACCGGATCAGCCAGCTTCAAGTACCTGGAGGCAGACAACAATATCCTCTCCGACCAGGCCCTACGAGCGGCTGCCGGTGGCGACCCTCTTGCTCATCTGGATGTGTATCAAACGCACTACTACAGCTGGATGCATGGCGACGGCTGGTCCTACGAACCGTGGATTCGCACCAGTACCGAATGGCAAGGGGATGGCAAGCCAATCCTCATCGGCGAATTTCCATGCATCGGCGAGCAGGGACGCTGGAGCACCATGCAGATGCATGTCGAGTCGGTGAACCAGGGCTATGCAGGCACGTTCTGCTGGGCCTACTTCGACAATCGCGCCGACAGCACGGGCACTTGGGCGGACGCGGCCCCGGCGGTGCGAGCCATCGCGGAGCAGATCCCAGCGGCCATCACTGGCGAATAGCGGGGGCCAGGAGGCAAAAGCGCAAGCGGGCACCTGTGTGGTGCCCGCTGAGCTGCCGTCGCCGGAGTAGTGCCGTTCGTTATCGAGCGTCCGAGCGAGCCACGCTCAGTGGTACGGCAGCACGCTGGTCTGTGCGATTTGCATGAATAGGATGCTACCGATTGCCAGAGCGATCAGACTCGCGAAGACCAGGTAGACCTTCACCTTGCGCTGTCGCTCCATTTTCTGCACGATGCTAATTGGATCGTCATTAACTGGTTGATAGGTGTGTGCCATTGAGATGACCTCCAGAACGGGACCCAAGCATCTTCCGGGCCAGAGGCGGT
Source organism: uncultured delta proteobacterium (assembly GCA_963809955.1). GTDB lineage: Bacteria > Myxococcota_A > Polyangia > Polyangiales > Polyangiaceae > JAICQQ01. Next base: position 101,031 of record CAWELQ010000015.1, on the reverse strand, counting down.
CCGGGTCGCCTGGTTTCGCGAATCGAAGAGTTCTGACAACTCACTTCGAGTGAGAGTGTACGCAACGGTGGCAGCTTTTGCGTCGGTCGGCGTGAGCACTGCAACGCTTGCGGTTCACCTGGTCGCACCGCTACCCACTCGTGGGATCCTCGCGGGCCGAGTCCCGGCGAACCAGTGGCGCGATCTCTTTCGCACCCGTCGAAGGGCCGACGCAACGAGGGCACGTTTGCATCTTCCCGTGCTTCGTCGGAGGGCGAACGCGTCGCCGTCGATACGAGGAGTCACGACAAGCACGCGGCCGCTGGGCCAAGCGTTGCAAGGATACGGACCGACACGAGATGAACGCTGGCGAGTTCGCCACGCCTGCACGTGCCCTTTTGCCTCGGCGGGTCACGGCGCGACGCCGAGCGCTAGCGGCCTTCCGAGCATTGTCCTGGGAAATGGTCGGCGTGAGCGTTCATCGAGCTGGCATGCACGATGCACTATCCGTCACTTTCGCCGAGCTTGCAGGTCGATCTCGCGCAGGCGACACACCGTACGCACCAAGGAGGTGATGATGAAGCGCACTGTAGTTGCAATTTATGAGACCCACTCAGCCGCCAATCAGGCCATGGACAAACTGCTCGCTGCCGGGTTCGACAGCCAGTCGATCAGCCTCGTCATGTCGAAGGAGACCCGCGAGCGGCACTACGCGGGCGGCGACTCCGCCGCTGCATGGGGCGCTGGTGCGGGCGGCATCGTCGGTGGACTTACCGGAATTGCCATGGCACCACCTCTGGGACTGTTCGTGGCGGGTCCGCTATTGGCCATCCTTAGTGCGACGGCTCTGGGCGCGGCAGGCGGCGGTCTGATCGGCGCGCTGGTCGACCTCGGTGTCCCCTCCGATCAGGCGAAGAGTTACGAAGCTCAATTGGCGCAACGGGGGAGCGTACTGGTGGCCGTAGAAACGGAGAGCTCTGCCCGCGCGGATGAGGCGGAGCGCATCTTGGCGAGCCTGTCCAGTGCCCCTGGCAACCGTCCCATCAACGTTCACCAAGAAGTGCAGCCTTGACGTCCGTCAGCGAGTAACCGCCGTTCAAAGACTGCCGGATCAACTCAATCACGAAAGGAAGGGAACACTATGAAAATGCCGCTATCCGTGCACATTTTGGGTGCATGCGCACTCGCCACCGGCTGTGCGGCGACGCAGGCGTCCACGAATGAGCGGTCGCCCCAGAGCCCCGATAGTGAAGCCTACGCCATGGGTTCGCCTGGCGATGGCGACGACGCCGCCCCGGCGCGCGGGAAGTCTCCGAGCAGCGCGGACGCTGAACCACAGCAAAGTTCACCGGACGCGCCAAGCGCTCCTGATGTGAAGCGCCTCGAGGTGGCCATCGCCAGCAAGAGCGGGTCGACGCTGGTGGGCAAAGCCAAGCTCGTGGAGGTGCCCGAGGGCGTCCAGATCACCGTTCGGCTCGATCAGGCCGAGCCAGGTCTGCACGGTGTACACATTCACGAGACACCCGACTGCAGCGCGCCGGACGCCTCGTCGGCGGGTGGCCACTACAACCCCGGCGGCGAACCCCACGGGCTGCCAAGCGCGGAGCATCATCACCTCGGTGACCTCGGGAACCTTGGCACTGCTCCCCCCAACGGCAAGGGAGTCCTCGAGATCACCGTACCGAACGCGACGCTGAACCCCGAGGGTTCGCGCTCGCTCCTGAACCACGCACTGGTCGTGCACTCCAACCAAGACACCGGCGAACAGCCCACCGGCTCTTCGGGCAAGCGCGTTGGTTGCGCCGTGCTGACGCCGAGCGCCGCAGAGCGCCAGGAAATTGGCGAGGTGGCGACGGAATGAACGCGGACGGCGCGGGAGTGCGGCGCCTGTGGGGGTAGGGCTTTCGGAATAGGGCTTCACCCTGAGGCGGCTCGGGGGCGTTGCTCCGTGCGCTCGTTGGCTGGTGTGCCACTAGTCACGGCGGCCCCGCGTTCACGCACCCCTGATTGGTGGTCGGGTCAAGCGGGTTGCTCGAGAGAGGGAAGTTCGCGGGACTTTGTGTGGCTCTTCCCGAGGGGGCTCCAGAGTGCATAAATTCGCATTCGCATTCGCATTCGCGCGGCTGGCCCCCGCTCGCCTCTAGCCCTCAGCTGACCGCTCCGTCCCTCGGTCCAGCCCCTTCAAGCTGGGGCCGCGCCGGCACGCAGCGGGCTCCACCGATCGAGGGTGCCGGGTTCACGGACAGGGCTGGCGCGCCTTCGCTGCTCCGTGCGACGATGCGGACAGAAAGCGAACCATCGATGGCCACTCGTCGAATCAAACCGCGCGCCCGACCCGCTAAGAAACCGAAGCCTGCCGCGAAGCCGAAGGCGGCTGCGAAGTCGAAACCCGCCAAGACAACCGGCCTCGCCCGGCATCGCGCAGTCCTCGACGAGTTGAGAGCGTACGGCCTCACGTTTCCAGGTGCCCACACCAAGAGCCCCTGGCCAGGGCACCTGGATCTTGCCGTGCGCGACAAGACATTCGCCTACCTGAATCACGACGGACAGCCCGCGAGGATCTCGTGCAAGCTGCCACAAACCTGCGACGCGGCGCTTGCTCTGTCGTTCACCAGCCCCACGCCGTACGGTCTGGGCAAGAGCGGCTGGGTGACAGCAGCGTTCGACGTCTCCGACGAGCCGCCTGTCGAATTCTTGAAGGCTTGGATCGAAGAAAGCTTTCGCGCCCAGGCCCCCAAGCGGCTGGTTGCCGAACTCGAGGCCGCCCAGGTGAAGCCTCCGCGTTCGAACAGGCCAGGCCAAGCATCGAGGCTGGCGCGGCGGCGTGGGCCGAAGTGACCGCGCGCGATGAAGTGGGTGGTGCCTAGACTCTCACGCTATCGCTAAGGCATGAGCTCGCAGTCCCTGCGGCGCGGCTGGTGGTCGTAGAAGTAGCAGCACTCCTTTTCTCGAGCGCTCACCGTGTGCGTTACTCCCAGCGTCAGCCAGAGGGTCCAGTCGTTCTGGCGAGGATAGTCGTGCCCGAAGCGCAGGTCGTACTCGGCCGCTACGCGAACGCCGATCCCCTGGCGTGTGACGTCCTGCACGGTGCAGCCGCTCGGGCAATCCACGCCGATGGCGCCCCCCATGCAGCCGAGCGGTTCCCAGCTTTGGTGGGTGAAACGGCGTGTCAGTGCCCACCAGAGCAGCTCGGCTCCGAGCCCTGGGCCGAAGGCTCCACCCTGCCACTTGCCGTCTACATGGCCCGCCCGCCCTAGCTCCAGCGTGCCGGAGGGGACCAGGCTGACTCGTCCAGACAGGCGCAGCGGCCTCATGATTCCGGCATGCAGCTCAGCATCGAACTGTTCGCCGTTTCCATCGAGGCGGGCGCCTGCCAGGCCATACGTCGAATGAATCGGGCCGCCCAGGCCGCGGCGCACTTCGAGCCCAGCCAGGGACCGATTCCTCGACTGCGTCACACCGATGCCTCCATGGAGCGAGGTCCAGGTGGTGCAGCCCCAAGCGCCGCCGAGCCCGAGCAGGCAGCACCCGAGCGAGCTCGCCATGGACCGATGCATCTCCGCTGCTTCTACGTTTCCGAACGCGCCATTCTCCCCCCGCGAGAATCCCCGCGCCACTCCCGCGCACTATTTTCGCGTAGACCGGCTCGCACGGGGAGCTTCTTCCGCGAACCGACAGGCATTCTTCGGCTGTCTGCCTGCGAGAGGGCGCCCGATGCGGGGCATGGCAGTTGCACGATTTGGTCTCATGCAACCCCCATCAGCCATGCCCTTTCCGCCAATGGGACACGCATTGGCGCAGCATGAGGACGAACATCTACCGGCGGGGTCGAGAGCGACGCCCACCGTCATCTCCCAGGATACCCGAGCGGTCGGGTTCTGGGCGGCCGCGTTGGCTGCCGTTTTCAGCCTCACCTACGCCATTGCCCAGATCGCCGAATGGCTGGGGTGGCTGGGGTCCCAGGGAGGAGCGGAGAGTCTGAGTACACCTCTTGGCCTGGTGATCCTCCTGACACCGTCGCTCTTTTTGGGCTCGTCCTTCTTGGTCTTGGTGGTCAGCATCCACCAGTGGGCCTCAGGTCTTCTGCTCCCGTTCATCGCGCTGCAGATGTACTGGCACTCGCTGATATGGCTCGCAGCGCTTTGGGCCGTGACGTTTCCAGGGTCGATGGTGTCGCTTGCGCTCCTGTTTCGACGGACACGTCCGAGCGCTGCGGCGCCCTGAGCCGACTCGGTCGGGGCTTCGCGCGCTCGGCGCCCGGCCTGCCAGCGTCCCACCATTTCAAGACGCGCAGCGCGCGCAGGGTGTTCCAGCGGCTGGGCAGACCGCGCTTCTCGAGCTGGAAGAAGGCCCTTCCCTGGTAAGAGTACTCGAGCACCCAACGACCGTTCGCCCCCCTCCGATTTCGGATGATGTCCACGGCTTCGGCAAAGCGCGGATCACGCGGCGCCTGGACCGCCTGACAGTAGTCCAGCGCGCGCAGGATGCGCGTAGTGCCAGCGGGGCGGAAAGGACAAGCGCTTGAATTCCGATTGGATGACCTTGCCGGTGGGGGCGCCCGCGCGGAGCTTGGCGTGGCAAAGCGCGCGCTGTGCTTCGTTCGCTAGCGTGTCGGCTGGACGGACGCTCAGGTGCGCATTAAAGTAACAAATCGTGATGTGCGTGGACGAAGACGCCAGGCTGACGCTGCTCCGCAGTGAACTCAAGGCTGTTCCGGGTCTCATAGCAGCTTACGTGTTCGGCAGCGTCGCGCGGGGAACCAGTCGAGCGAACAGCGATATCGATGTCGGTCTGCTGTTCGCGTCGACTCCAGCGGCAACCCTCGAGGCCCGCCCGTTCGCTCTCGAGGGGCAGCTGAGCGAACGGTTGGGGCAAAGCGTCGACCTGGTGACGATGAACACGGCACCACCCGATCTGATACACCGCATCCTGGCAGGCGTTCTGCTCTTCGACAAGAACCCGAGGCAACGTGTCGAGTTCGAGGTTCGGGCCCGCAACGCCTACTTCGATCTCTTGCCGACGCTCAACGCGTACCGCCGCTCGAGGACCGCATCGTGACCGATGTGGACTTGGTCCTGAAGAAGCTCGCCTTCGTCGAAACCTGCCTTTCGGAACTCGAGCGCCTGGCCAAGCTCGAGGTCATTGAAACGGACGTTCGGGAGCGGCGGTTCATCGAGCACACGCTCCAGCTCGCGATCCAAGCCTGCCTCGACGTCGCTTCGCACATCGTGTCCGACGAACGCCTGGGCGAGCCCAAAACGAACCATGAGCTGTTCAGCTTGCTGGCCGCGGCAGGATGGATCGAACAGAACCTGGCGGCCAAACTACGCGCCGCGGTGGGCTTCAGAAACATCCTGGTGCACGGCTACACCGACGTCGACCCAAACGTGATTCGCGACGTCGTCGAACACCATTCGACAGATCTCGAAGAGTTCGGCGCAGCGGTACGTCGGCGATTGCTCGCCTAAGCGAGCGCAAGCAACCCGCACCTGCCACCGAATTGCGGCGTCTCCATCCAGGAGCCATGCAGTGACTTCATCGGCTGGTTGCGTCGTCATCGGAGCTCCATCCAGACGGCCGTGCCATGTTCGGGAGTCGGGGAAATCGGCGAATGGACGAGCAGGCTCCCATCGTCCAGACGAGGCTGCGGCATCGTCGTGGTGAGTGCCGTGGCGACGATGCGCACCGGGTCGGAGCCCAACCAGATGTCCTTGGCCAGTAACGTGAGTCCTATGGCGCATTCCTCTTCGCTGCTTAGCTTCGGGCTAACCGTAGCGTCGTCGAGGCCTCCGAACAAGGGGGGCGAGTTCGGTCTGGGGCGCCGTCGAGACGCCAGCCGGCGTTCTCGGTCCCGTGCTAGTCTCCCCGGCTCAGTGCGACACTACGTGGACAAGGGCTTCAGGCGGTTGAAAGCTACGATCGGTCATTTGTTACGCGGAGGGCGAAGAGCCTGGTGGGGTGACGCCTTGGCCGTGGCCTTGCTGCTGACCCTCGCCGTATGGGTCCACTTCGTCGTGCGACGAGAACCCATCAGCAGCGACGATTGCTCGTACTTCGAATACGCCTCGGGCAGGAGCATCAGCGGTCTCCACCACAAGCAGAGGCTGGTGGTCGTCGCCAGCACAATGCTGGCGCAGGCGCTGTTTGGTCTCGACCTGACAGCCTACTACGCTGTCGCACTGTTCTATGCGGTGGGCCTGGTGCTGGTCGTGTACGCGCTGGCTCGCACACTGGTGGGACCCCTTGGCGCGCTGCTGTCCGCCGGCTTGTTGCTGGGACACCCGGTATTTCTAACCAACGCGTCCTTGTTGTTGCCGGACATCCCCTCGATGTTCTGGTTCATGCTGGGGCTGTACTTCGCCGTGCGCGGGTTCTCGAATGACGACACTCATTGGAAAGCGTACGCCCTATGCGCCGGGGGCAGCTTGTTCCTGGCGTGTTCAGCCAAGGAGAGCACGGTCACGCTGTTGCCAGGGTTCATCCTGTTCCCACTCGTGCTTTCCAACCGACGCGGTCGCTGGCATTTCTTCGTGCTGCTCGCCTCGACCGTTTTCGGACTCGAACTGCTACAAACCATCGGGTTCTGGATCGCGACCGGCGACCCCTTGCATCGACTGCATGCCGTCACGGGAGATCACGTGCAGCGCATGGAAACCTACGCGAAGGACCCGCATGCGATGCCGCAGCACATTGGCTGGAAGCACCTGCTCACCCGATTCTTCGAGCGCAACGAACGCGCTCAGCCCTTTCGTTCAGTCTCGTTTTTGGGTCTCAACTATTGGACGTGGTTTTTGATTTCGACGGGGGTCTCCTGGCTTCTGTGCGCGCTCAGGCGCGATCGACTGATGCTCGTCCTCGGCGGGGTGATGCTCGTGGCGTTCATGACGCTGACCTTCACCGTCATCTCTCTGCACCCACTGATTCCCGTGGTCCGGACGAAACCTCGCTACTTCTTGTGCGTCACGGTACTGTGGAGCGTCTTTTCCGTGTGCGGTATTGCTCGCAGTCTGGCCTGGCTGCGTTCACACGGTAGGCGGCGCTTGGGGGCAGCCCTGACAATCGCAGTCGCAGTGGCGACGTTGCTATTCATCACCAAGTACGCGCGCGCGCTGGTGACGGATGCGCGTTTCCTGATCAGGAACGGCGACACGGCCGTCAGAGATACGGGGCGGGCTCTGAGGCGTGCCGTATCGAGGTATCACGTCGAACAGATCTTCGGTCGGTCCAGGCCGCTGCGTGCCGGAAGGATCATGTGGCCATGGGTTCGAGTCCCCCTGTCGACCCTCAGTGGCGGCAGGGCCCACGGTCGGTTCCACGCCGGGGACCTGCTCGTGACAAACGAAGCCTTCCAGTACTGGTCGCGGCCAGATCTCGCCTGGCGGCGCATCGGGGGCCATCGTGATTTGGGGTTCTATTTCTTCGAGCCCTGGCAGGCTGAGCTCAAGCGCGGCTCACTGCGCATCTACGTGAACGATCAAAGGCATTTGAAGAAGGCTTCGCACGCCCGTCGCCAGAGGCTCAAACTCGAGCTGGAAGCTGCGGCCCATGGCGCTCGGCCGAAGGCGTTGAGATTCATGGTCTTCACGCCGCGTCGCCGACCCGCGGTGCGACTGCTGAGATGGAAGCGGCACGGCAGCCGCTATTCGCTCGAGGCGAGGACCCCGAGCTTCGTACCGGGCAAAATCGCCGGCGTTGCCTTGGAGCTCGTCGTCACTGGTGGCGGCTCTCTCGAACTCGAAAAGCGCAAGGTCTCAGTCGTCTCGGCATCCAGAAAACGCCACTGACTCGTGACCCATTCGCGGCCCCTAGCCGCCGAAGTCGACGCTACAGCTCGATGGCCTCGATGCGCCGGTTCTTCTGCCGCCCTTCGCGCGTGTCGTTCGGAGCGATTGGGCGCTCATCTCCGTAGCCCACGGCTTCGATACGGCTGCCATCGATGCCCTTCTCGATCAGGTAGTTGCGGCAAGCCTGGGCGCGTCGCTCCGATAGCTGCTTGTTCGCCTTCGCGTTGCCGACGTTGTCGGTATGCCCCGAGATCTGGATACGGGCGCTCTTCTTGTGCGTCATGTACTCCACGACGCTGTCGAGCCTGGGGAACGATTCGGGACGTATGGTCGCCTTGCCGGTGTCGAAATTGACGCCCTTGAGCACGAAACGCGGTGGGTTGTCTTTGGACGGTGGAGTGTAGCCCTTGTAGCGCAGCGTCAGCTTGATGTTCTGGTTCGGCTCGTCCGCGACGGGCACGCTGGCCGCTATGTCGTGACGACCCAGGCTGAGGTAGACCAGGTCGTACTTCTTGCCTACCGGCACCAGTACCTCGGCATAGCCCTCGGCGTCGGTCTCCTCCGTGTAGTAGGAATTGCCTTCGGGATCGGTCAGCGAAATCACGATACCCGGGACGGGTCCCTTGTCCTTGTCGACCACTACGAACTTCATCGCCGCCTCGGTCTTCGTTGGACGGATCTTCGACGCGCTTGCGCCATGGGCGTCCTTGGCCGTGTCCGAATCGCGCAATGCGAAGGCGTTTGCGTCGCCGGAGTCGCCCTCTCGGGCGTCCTCGGTCGTGTTGGTTCCTGCGCTGGGCGCCTCGGCGTCGGCCGCGGCCTCAGAAGCAGCAGCATCCTCCCTGCCGTTCGTCGGCGAGCTCGGCGGCTGCCCCGTGCTACAGGCAGGCAGGAAGATCAGGGCGAGCGCGAGTGGAGCGCTCTCGAGCGGCGTGAGCAGGCGCATGGGCGTTCCTCTATGGACGGACATCGTGCACGTGAAGTTATCACAAGCGCGAGCGTGCGCGCAGGCGATTGAAGACGAGCCAGGGTCGTCGTGGCTTGCCTGGCCACGTGGCGCAGGGAGCGAATGGAGTGCACCATGTAGCGTGAGGTGCGACGTCCCGACGCCCGAGCAAACCGCGCGCCGAACCGCCTCGCTGAATCCTCGTCTTTCCGAACTCTTCCTTTTTGGGCTTTGCGCGGGGTGCTCCCGTAGCGTACCTCCGTGCGAGAGAGACGCTGGACCTCGAGCAAGCACGGTTGGCGTCCGCGCGGACCGCGCCGAGTGGGGCTTCAGGGCGACAGGCCGACCCGACGCAAGGCGCGCGCCGCCCGGTCTCGGGCGGCGCTCGAACGGAACGGCAGAATCTTGCGACAATCGCTCCCGGCGATCCCGCCATGAGCGCAGCCAGTCGGCGACGAGGGTTCGGTAGGGCGCGCGCGCTTCGGAGGGCGCGTCTCGAAGCATGCGGTCCCAGTCGAGCGCACGAACCACGTGAGCGACCCACAGAGCCAACGGAAATACCCTGGTGAGCTCGCTCGGTGGAGCAACGCTGGCCCAGCCCTGGAGGTAGGCGTCTCTCAGTTCGAGCGCCCCGGGTGCATTCGGGGCGAGCTGTTTGCCTTGAAGTGTGGTCAGAGTCACCAGCAACGAAACGAACGGATGACTGATAGACGAGTCAGCTCTTGCCCTCCACCTCCGTTAGACGAGTTCGCATGCTGGTCCCCGCGTCAGGCAACTAGAGCCAACCCCGCTTCGGGCAAATGGCCAACGGCCTGGGCACCCACGAAGGCCAACGTCTGGAAAGCCTGTCCAAGAGCGCGGGCTCGTGAGCTCCCCCGGAGGCCGAGGCCTTGGAGTAGAACGCCCCGGCCGGCGTCGACAGCTCGAGGACGATTGCCCAGGGCCGCTCGCGCAAGACCCGTGCCTGCGCTTCCCCGCCGACTCCGTGCTGATAGAGCTCGGCGCGTGCCCAGGCGCTTGCGTCCTCGAGCCAGCCGGTGCGGGACGCGGTCAGCCACGAAGCGTGGGGGGTCGATGGCGGGAGCACGAATTCAACGCCTGGGCCTAGCACTCGACGTAAGCGTCAACAACGCCTCGGCCTTGCTGCGCTTGGCCTTGGCACCAGAAGTCAGCGACGAGGAACTCAGAGAGAGACGAAGAGCGCGCTGCGTGAACGGCGGCAGGCCTACGATCACCAGCCGTCGCAGTGAGCTGGCTCCCGCTCTCATCAAGCGTGTCAACGCGACTGGACACTGGTGGTGTGCGGAGTGTCAAGCGCACTCTGCGCTTCACTCGCGAAGCGCGCCGAATGTCGTGCTCGACGTGAGTCGTTGCGTAGTGCTGCCTAGCGGATTTCGCCAGACTGTGGGAGGTCGTTCCAAGTCTGACAATCTTCCGTCGCGCGCGCGGACGTTCTTCCCACACGTTGCGAGGCGTGATACTGGTTCGTGCAGAGGGATTCGAACTTCGAGGGGAGTTTGCGTGGCCATTCGACGATTCTTCTTCAATCCGCCCATTGCGATCGCTCGCCTCGGGGCCAGCCCGATACCGGTGGATGCGTACACCTGGGAGGCCCGCAACGACCCGCATGTCGCGGGCGAAACGGGCGTGGTGCCGAGTTGGACGCTCGACGTGCAGCCGGATGGCTCGGTGGTTCCAAGGCTCCCGCAAGCTTTGGTGTTTCGCGACGGCAACGCCATTCGTCCGGTGGCTCCGTTCCTGGAACTGTGGGCGAGTATCGATGCCGACAATGGCGCTGCTCGCGAGCTGCCGGTGAGTGAAGCGCTCTTGAACGAGCATGGGCTAGAACTCGATCAGTTGAGCTTTCGCATCGACGCTCGCAATCGAAAGGCGGCTCGACGCGCGGACGATGAGAATCTGGTGTTCGGCACGTTTCCCGCATTGGAGGTCGCGGCGACTGACCACGCGGTGCGCGAGCTCGCCGGAGAAAGCCCTCCCAGCGCCGGCGCCGAGCCCATGATCCCGAATGGTCGGGGGATAGCCCTGGGGCGTTTTCAAGTGATCCGGCCGAGCCCGCAGCCTGCTGCCGAGCAAGCGGTCTGGGCACGGCAGGTCGACGTATCGACTCTGCGTGTCCGTTTCACGCCGCCTCGCGGGCTGGTGTACGGGCCGCCCGCTGCCGTGGGGCGCGGGGCGGTGGAGCCAGCGCAAGCCTTCCTGAACCCGCGAGCGGGTTGGTTCAATCACGATATCAACTCCGGCATCCCTCGGGTTCAGCCAGCCGACACGGTGGACTTCCTCACGCAGGGGCGCAGCTTGGGGGTTGTCGACGACACGTCCGACGTGGTGATCGAGCTGTTGGTGGCGGGCAGTGTTCGCTGTCACGCCAATCTGTTCGTGGCTCCACCGGACTTTGCTCCGGATCGCAGGCCCTTCGTTTCACTGGCGGACGGGTTGCTCGACCGCGAGGCTCCCCGGGCGCCGCTTGCAGGAGCCGATCTGGACGCCTGGGTGGAGGATCTTTTCGAGCGGGTATTCGAAACCGTGAGCCTGTTCAATGTGGATGCCTACCGCAATGGGTTGGCCAAGACGCTCGAACCCGACGAACGACGAGCGCAGCCGATTGACGAGGGGTTGACTCAGAAGGAGCGCGCCATGGGCTCGCTCGACGCGCTCAGAAGCGATCAGCCCATCGCCGCGGCCTCGGAGGTGGATCCGTTGCCGCTCACTCAGCGCGCTCGTCAGCAGCATCGTTTTCTCTCGGACCTGGTAACGCTGAAGGGCTTCGTGCTCGAGCATCCGGAGCGCCTGCGCGACTTGATCAGGGCACCATTCAGAGAAGACGGGGTCGATGGTCGGTCGACCATGCGCATGCCGCCCTTCATGCGGGGCAGCAACGCCGGCTCGCTGACGTTGATGCGTTGGCAGTACGAGCTCGTGATGCGCTGGGTGGAGGCGTTGATTGCCGCACCGCCCCCCGAGCTTCGCCGGGTGAACGACATGCAAGCGCGCGCCGCGGCGCGCCGCGCCGAGGTGCTCAACCGGCGGCCACTGGGAATATGAATGCCGGGCCCATGAACGTGCCTGAATACCACCGGTTTGTCTCGCCGCTGGGTGAGCATGTCCTGCTGTTGGAGGATTCGAGCATCTTCGACTTGCCCACCAGGCTCGACGATGCGGAGCTCGGAAGCAAGCTGCGCGAACTTTCGCCGGCACGGGCTCGCATCGCAAACGCTGAACAGATTGCCGCAGCTGCCCGGCCGCGTAGCATTTCGCTGAACGTGTCGTCCGGTTGCAATCTGAGCTGTTCGTACTGCTATGCTTCACAGGGCAGCTTCGCGGGCGCCCAGTCGCAGTACATGAGCGAAGCTACGGCGCGCGCAGCAGTCGACCGTCTGCTCGAATCGAGCGACCCTTCGTTGCCGGTGACGGTTGGCTTCATGGGTGGCGAACCGCTCCTCGCCAGGCGTTTGATTCATGCCACCGTGACTTACGCTCGGGACCGGGCCCTACGAGCCAGGCGGCGTGTCGGCTTTTCGATCACGACGAACGCAAGCCTGCTCGAGGCCGAAGACATCGAGCTGTTCCGTTCGCACGCCTTCGCCGTCACGGTCAGCCTCGATGGAGGCGCGGGGATACAAAACCGCCAGCGCTCGCTGCTGCGGGGCGATAGCTTCGCCAGGGTCACCGAGCGGGTTCGCCCGCTCCTGGCCGATCCGGGTCGAGCGCGCGTCGCGGCGCGAGTCACGGTCACGCGGCAAGAGTTCGAGCTTCGGCAACGCTTCGAAGCGATACGCGCACTCGGCTTTCGCGATATCGGGTTTGCCCCGGTGCGCCATAGCCCCACGCCCGGGCTCGCCCTGCAAGCAGCGGACTGGGAGGCTTACAGAGACGAGCTCGTCGGACTCGCCGAGCGGGAGCTCGGACGCCTCTTGGCGGGGCAGGAGGCGTTCCTGTCGAACCTGTCAATCGCCATGAAGGAACTGCACCGGGGCGCCTGCCGCCCCTACGCGTGCGGCGCGGGCCACAGCTATTTTTCGGTGGCTGCCGATTCCCGGTGGTTTGCCTGCCACCGCGCTGTGGGAGTCGACCGCTTCCGCATGGGCACCTCTGCCGGGCTCGACACGGAGGCCCAGCGACGTTTTCTCGACGAACGACATGTGCACGCCCAGGACGCCTGCCAAAGTTGTTGGGCTCGCTACTTGTGTTCCGGCGGCTGCCATCAGGAGGCTTCACTGCGCGAGCAGTCTTCGTGTGGGTTCATTCGTTCCTGGCTCGAATTCTGCCTGGCCGCTTACTGTCAACTATCCCGGCTGCGCCCCGCCTGGTTCCAGGCTGGCGAGCCTGCGGAGGTATCATGACCAAACTACTCGCCCGCAATTCGCCTGCGCTGCTACGCACCATCAGCGCTGCCGGTAATCCGGTTTCGTCTCGTCCGGAGGCGGGAGTGGGTAACTGTTTTCCTGGGCTCGAAGCGGACTTGAGGAATCTCGAGCGCCGCTTCTTTCCCTACCTGGCGTTCGACTTCATCGGTCCGTGGGCGCTCCTGGCGGGGGTGGATCTGGCAGGCGTCTCGAGCAAATCGTCCGCGGCCGAGTTGCCGCGCTACCAAGAGCTGGCTCTCGAGCTACAGAGCGGCCAGTTGATCGTGGTGTCCCGGCTGTCGGGTGTGTTCGGCAGCTTGGGTCAGCAGCAATGGCGACCCAACGTCAATGACCCGAATCTGCCGGAGGACGCCTGGAGCGTCGTGCGTTTGCTCTCGCCCGGGCCGGTCGAACTCGAACTCGGCGTGCTCGATCAGCAGGGGGTCAGCCCGCGCGTCACACTGCGAGGGCAGCGCCTGACGTACTTCGAGTCGGACGGCAGCCTCAACCCCTTGTTCCAGGCAGGCGAGCTCTCGCAGTCTTTGTGTTCGCCCTGGACACACGATTTCCGCGACTGCGGCTGTTGGTACTGGGCGTCGAATCATCCCGACATTGCCGAGCCCGCCATGCCGCTCGGGGTCGACGGAGAGGCGCTCGCGTACGAACGTGAGGTTCCGTGGCTACGTGGCGACCGTCGCCTCAGGCCGGCCCCCGACTGGGCCAGCGAGAACGGTGACCGAGAGCGCGAAATGGACCATCACGAGATCAATGGGCGCTGGCAAGAGCTGGACTTCGTGGTGGACGGCCGCGAACAACGCGGGAGCTACGAAGCAGGCTCGAGTGCGGGGATGCCACTGCCCGACCTCGGGACACTCGGACGTTGGCTTGGCTACGCGGCCGCGGTGGAACACGGCGTCATGCTCGAGTATTTGACGGCTGCGTTCTCGGTCGATCGCGCGGCTGGAAACGCAGGAAGCGAGATCAGGCAAGACGCCGAGGCCATCTTCGCCGAATTGGTACGGGTGGCGGTGGGTGAAATGCGGCACCTGAGATTGGTCAACGACGTCTTGCGAGAGCTCCACCAGGTGGGGGTCTTGCCGGGAGACTACTCGCCTGTGTTGGGCTTGCCCGCGAAGCTGCCGTCTGGCGGCGGCAACTCGCCGCGCGACATGCTGCTCGAACCATTGTCGCAAGCTGCGCTGGATCGCTTTCTCGCCATCGAGCGCCCGAACTTCAGCGTGGACTCGCTGTACGCGCGCATCCGCGCAACTCTGGTGGCGCAGAACTTGCCCAGGACATCGCTATCGTTGATCGACAGCGTGATCGCCGAAGGTTCCGACCACTACGAGACGTTTCGCTTCGTCGACTTCTGGTTCAAACAGCACGACCCTGCCGATCTGGTGCTGGACGTGTCGGCGCCCGACCCGGCAAACCCGCGCATCCAGGCTTTTCGCGCTGCCTATCACATGGTCCTCGAGAAGCTCCATGCGGGATACAGCCTCGGCGTGCCGGCGGGCGCCAACGAGGTGCTGGCCGCCAGAAGCCAAATGCTCGACGGTGCCGGCGGGCTGTTGGGTGCCTGCAACGCGCTGGCCCAGAACCGCGAGCTCCTCGTATGGGTCCCACCGGACGATCCGCGCTTCGCCAGCGTCGATGTACCCTGAGTCGAAGTCGGCGCTCGACGTGCGCGGGTTTCGCTTCGTCGTGTTGGGGGACGGCGTCTTCGGCAGCCTTGCGGCAGTGGCTCTGAGCCGGATGGGACCAACGGTGCTCTACGGTGCGGGCAAGCTGCCCCCGAGCGCGATCGAGTCGGTGCCCGCGGTCGGTCTCGCCTCGCTTGCCGAGTGGGGCGTGCGCGTCTGCCCGCGCGTGTTGTCGCGCCGGCGCGCTGCCTGTTGGGAAAGCGCAACTCCTGGTGCTCACTTCGGCTCGGCGTGCTGTCACGTCGACCGGCGCGAGTTGCTTGCGAGTGTGTGGCGACGGCTCGACGCGTCGGGTGTCGAGCGCCGCCGTGTCGACGGTGGCTTGGGCCGCGCGGACGCGGCGGCGCTCCAGGCCCAGGGCGGCACCGTGGTCGACGCAACCGGGCGCCGCGCGCTCAGCGCAAAGAAGGTGCGCCGATTCGGGTCGGTCGCGGTGGTCTGGACGTTTCCGGACGCGGCCAGACCCGACCTTTCCTTGGAGATGTTCGACGACGGCTACGCCTATCGCCTGGGGGACGGAGTCGTGACCACGCTCGGGTTCTGCGGCCAACCCAGAAGTCGTACCGAGCGCGCGCGACTGCTGTCGCGACTGCGCACGCACTGGATCGGAGCCGGCTTGTCGCGCACTCCGAGCGCTTCCTGTACGCGGCTCTGTGGTCCGCAATGGCCGGAAATCCCCGAATCCCGGGCGCTGTTGCGTGTCGGAGATGCTGCCGCCGCTCGCGATCCACTGTCGTCCCTGGGGCTGGCCGTAGGGCTCGCCGATCTGTGGGCGGCTCTGAGTGTCGCGCGTTACCCAGCGGATCGGCCGCTCCTCGCAGCGTTGAGACAACGGCAGAGGCTCGCTCATCTGATGTCGCTTTCGGGATTCATCGAACGCGGTCGCTTCCACGAGGCCCCCTATTGGCGGGCGTACCGTGGCTGGCTCTCTCGAAACCTGGCAACGTTCCACGCACGGAATCTCCCGACAGTGGCGCTGCAGGGAGATCGTCTGGTGGCCGTCGACCGTCTTCCGAACGCCCCGCAGACGGCCGCGCCCCCCACGCTGACGAGAAAACCTTGGCGAATGCCCAGAGCCCCGGACGGTCGTGGATGAGTCCCGCCTGGTGCTGGCCGCCTGTCGATGCGCCGCTGGTTGTCATGCGCTCGCGTGCCCTGACCCGTGAAGGCTGCGCGCGCTCGGGTTCATTGCGCAGGCTCTGCGCAAAAGCGCCACGTAAAGCGGGGGTTTCTCGTTCTGAGGCTCGGCACTCAGCTTGCACGAGCAGGCATCATGAAGGTTCTCGTCGCGCATGGTTCGAAGATGGGGGGAACCGAGGGCATCGCTCGCATCCTTGGCGAAGTACTGAGCCAACTGGGTCACCGGGTCGAGGTGCGCCGAGCTGACGAGGTGGTGGACCTCGCTGGCATCGAGGCGGTGCTCGTGGGCGGCGGGCTCTACGCTGGCCGCTGGCAGCGCGATGCTCGGCGTTTCGTGCGTCGCTACGCGGACGAGCTACGGGGGCTTCCCGTATTCTTCTTCTCGAGCGGGCCCCTCGACGACTCGGCGGTCGAACGTGAGATCCCTCCGACACCTTCGGTACGCCAACTGATAACGCTTGCCGGAGCGCGCGAGCATGTCACCTTCGGGGGTCGCCTCGACGAGGACGCCAAGGGTTTCATTGCTCACCGCATGGCGAAGGCTGGTCACGCGGGCGACTGGCGCGATGTTCCGCGCATTGCCGCTTGGGGACGCCGCGTGGCTGACGAGTTGGAAGCCCTCCCCGGCCCCGCGCCGGTCGCGGGCGGCGGGCGCGCGCGTCGAGCAGTCCGGTGGGTGACCGGCGCTCTTTGCACCTTCACGGGCATCACGGCCGCGCTCGGCGGTTTGGAGCTGATGGGGTGGCCCAACGGGGCATCCTGGCTTCCGGCTCTCGACGCACTCGAACACACTCCGTTCAAAACCTTCTTCCTGCCAGGGCTCGTGCTCTTCGCTGTCGTGGGCCTGCCCAACCTGGTGGCTGCGTTTCGGCTGTCGCACAGGCATCCCCGAGAAAACCAAATGGCGTTCGCGGCAGGCGCACTGCTCACCGGGTGGATCGTGAGCGAAATGCTCTTGTTACGGATGGCGTACTGGCTTCAGCTGGTCTATCTCGCCGTCGGGTTGGCCACGCTGCTCCTGACGGGCTGGCTGCATGTCAGGCGCAGGCGGGGGGCCTCGCCTTCCTCTGGTGGCCGGCAGCCTGCCCGAGCCGGCTGAGCAGCAAGCTGCCTCTTGCGCTCCTCTGGCCCGGACATTTCACCGCCTGGTCAGTGAAGTGCGAGCTCTCGCGTCTTCCGGCATCTGCCACGCGTCCGAGTGGGGAAGGGGTTGGGTCTTGCGTCGTCATTCCGCTGGAACGGGAGGCAGCGAATTCGCGAACCCTTCGCCAGCGGTCGTTTCCGGAGCGGCCACGAGCGACCAGCCCGTCTTCAGACCGGCGACGAACCAGACGAAAGCCGCGACGCCTGCCAGGAACAGCGTGTCGCCGACCATCCGCATCCAGCGCAGCGTTTCTAGCAATGGCTGCTGCAAAAACTCCGCGCTGCGGGCGTACCACAAGCCATGGTCCACGCTGGCCACCGTTTGCAGCAGTCCAATCGGCAAGAGGCTCAGTCCAATCATCAGGCCCAGCCCCACGTTCATGGCCCAGAATGCGAAGCGGAGCGGTGATTCCTTCCAGGTGGTGCCGGGGGCCAAGCGCCTGAGAAGCAGCAGGCACAGGCCCAGCGCCAACAGCCCATACACACCGAACAGCGCCGCATGGCCGTGTACCGGAGTCGTGTTCAGACCTTGCATGTAGTAAAGCGCGATGGGCGGATTGATCAGGAAGCCGAAAACGCCGGCGCCGACCAGATTCCAGAAGGCGACGCCCAGGAAGAAGGTGAGCGGCCAGCGATAGGTCTGCATCCAGGGCGCGGCCTTGCCCATGCGGTAGGTCTCGAAGGCTTCATAGCCAATCAGGGCGAGCGGAACGACCTCCAGCGCACTGAAGCTCGCGCCTACCGCCATGATGGAGACCGGGGTGCCGCTGAAGTACAGGTGATGGAAGGTGCCGGGGATCCCGCTGACCAGGAAAATGGCCGTGGAAAGGATGGTCGCTCGGGTGGCGCTCTGGGCTCGTACCAGTCCGAGCCGCGCGAACAGGAATGCCAGGGCCGCGGTGGCGAACACTTCCATGAAGCCTTCGACCCACAGGTGGACGACCCACCAACGCCAATACTCCATGACGGAGAGGTGCGTCTTCGCCCCGTAGAAGAAGCCGGCACCGTAGAAAAGACCAATGGCTGCTGCGGAACCAGCGAAGAGCATCGTGAGTGGTCGCATCTGATCGCGACGCCGAAGCGCGGGCCAAAGCGCACGCAGCATCAACACGAGCCACAACAGGAGTCCGGCGAACAACGCGACCTGCCAGGCGCGCCCCAGATCCACGTATTCGTACCCCTGACGCCCAAACCAGAAACTGGCGTCCAGGTCGAGTCCCTGGCGGCTGCTGAACCACTCGCCAGCGAGCGAACCTCCGACCACGAGCAGCAATGCGCCGAACAGTACGTTCACGCCGAGTCGTTGGAACTTCGGCTCCTTGCCGCCGATGGCGGGCGCCAGGAACAGGCCCGCGGCGAGAAAGGCCGTCGCGATCCAGAACACAGCCAGCTGGATGTGCCAGGTGCGGGTCACCGCGTAAGGTAGAATGTTCGACAGGCGAACACCGAAGAAGGCATCGCCCTCCACCGTGTAGTGCGCAGTCAGCGCGCCCAGCAAGCATTGGACGAGGAACATGGCAGCCACTACCGCGACGTACTTTCCGGTAGCACGCATGGAGGGGGTGAGGCTGAGCTTGGCCAGTGGGTCGCTGCTGGAAAGGGCCGCGCTCTCGGTGTCCTCCATGCGTTCTCCGCGAAACGCGCGATGGTAGACCAGGGCGCCGATTCCAGCCACGAGCAGGACGATGCTCAGCATCGACCAAACGATATTGGCCCCTGTCGGATGGTTGCCGATCAGCGGCTCGTGCGGCCAGTTGTTGGTGTAGGTGACGTCTTGTCCGGGCCGTTCAGTGGCGCACGCCCAGGCGGTCCAGAAGAAGAAAGCGTTCATCGAAGCACGGCGGTCTGCGTCGGGAACCGCGCTGCCCTGCAGCGCGTAGTCCTCGCGCAACGAGGCGAGCGACGGATCGTCGCCAAATAGCGAGGAGTAGTGCCGACCCACTCTGCGGATGGCGGTTGCACGTTCGGGTGAGACCGTGAGCGTTCTGGTTCTGACGTCGAATGTGTTTTTGCGCAGCTCGCTCTTCAGTCGTTCCCTCAACGATGCTTGCGTCGAGGTGGGCAGCTCAGCAAAGGACCGGGCACCGTCCTTTTCGGACCAGACATCGAGGAGCGCCAGAGCCTCGCGATGCAGCCAATCGGCAGACCAATCCGGCGCTTGATAGGCGCCATGGCCCCAGATCGATCCGACCTGCTGCCCGCCCATGCTCTGCCAGACCTGTTGTCCCCTCAGAATGTCGGCACGCGTCGCCAGTGTGTGTCCGCCTTGCGTGACGATGCGATCGGGAATGGGCGGTGCCTTTCGGTAGACTTCTCTGCCGAAGAACCCGAGCACGGCGAACGCCCCCAGCACCGTCGTGGCCAGCAAGATCCAAAGCTTTCGATGACTCATGGTTTACCTTCGTTGACGCGTCGGTCCGCGGAACCACCCCTCGAGCAAACGACACGCCAGCTGTTAACCACTTGGAATAAAAGAAATTAATCCAAGAGTTATTAGAATCACAACACACAGAAAGTTATTAGATTCATAACGAAGTTGCTATTTGAATAACAGCGCCCGGCCAGGCATGCTGCCGGCGAGCGCTCTCGTCCTGACTCGAGCGCGGTTCCGGGCGAAGATCGCTGCGCGCGGCCCTCCATCAGGGAAAAGGCCGAGGCCTGGAGCGAGATCGGCAAGATGGAGCTCCTCGGCCGAGCGGACTTTCTCGGGTTCCCACTGCTCGCTCAACCACCTCGCGTTTCGTCCCGTCCCTCCGCTGCTCGCACCTTCTCGGGTCGGTTGCCCAGGAAGGTGGGCGTGGCGAGGAACCCGCGGCTTCAGTACGTGAAAACGGGGAGCGCGCGCTTCTGCTTTTCCCCGCTGAACACGTCGACGGGGCCCTCCCAGCGGGACGGCACGTAGGGGCACAATGGATCCGACGAAAGCATGTCGCCGTTCAGCGCGAAGGCTCGAGCGCGCGAGCCACCGCAGATTGCGCGATATTCGCAGGCGCTGCACTTGCCGTTGAGCGCCTCCGGGTCGCGTAGGGCGCGAAATGTGGGATGCGTGCGATAGATCTCGACCGGATCCTTTGCTCGCACATTGCCGCACGCAATGGGCAGAAAGCCGCTCGGGAAGACTTCCCCACGATGAGAGATGAAGAGAAACCCACGGCCATCGTTGACCCGCATGCTGGCGCGGCCCCGAGTTCCCGGATGCGGGGCACTTCTTCCCGCCTTCTTCCGCTCTAGCAGCACTCTGCGGTAGTGGGGGGCCGCAGTAGTCTTCACCCCGAAGTCTTCTCGCGCCGCGATTCGAGCCAGCTCTTCGAGCGAAGCCTCGACCTCACGCGCCGTGGGCAGCATGCCGACATCCGCGCGTCCAGTGGGCACCACGTGGAAGACGCTCCAAAGCACGCTTCCCGTGCGCTTGACCAGCTCGACCATCGACGCCATGTCGCCGATGTTGTGCGAGTGGAGCGTGGTATTGATCTGGGTGCGAAGGCCGGCGTCCCGGGCGCTCTGCAAGATCTGCAGGGACCAGTCGAAGCTTCCGGCAACACCGCGGAAGGGGTCGTGCCGCTTCGCGTCGGGGCCGTCGATGCTGATGGCCAGTTGGGACAGTCCCGCTCGAGCCAGCGCGTCGATGAGCTTGGGCGTGACCAGCGGTGTCGCCGACGGGGTCAACGCCATCGTGAGCCCCTGGTGAGCGCCATGATGCACGAGCTCCGTTAGATCGGGGCGCTTGGCGGGGTCGCCTCCCGTCAGCACGACGAGCGGAACCCCAGCCGCCGCCAGCGAGTCCAGCAAGTGAAACGCCTCCTTGGTGTCGAGCTCGCCGCGATCGCGGTCGGGGCGCGCCGACGCGCGGCAGTGCTGACAGGCGAGATCGCACGCCTGCGTCGTTTCCCAGATGGCAATGAATGGATGGTCGTCGTAGTTCGTGGATTGCATGCGGACGGGTGCCGGGCCCGGGTTGGGGCGACCTTGAATGGTCCGCGCTCGGCAGGCCTGGCCCCAGCAGCATCCGTGCCAGAGCGCCCATGCGACGCTCGACCAATCCGGCCCTGTGTCTTCGGGCACGCAGCGTCGGGCCGTCGTCCGTGCAGCGACAGACACAATTTCTTGTCTGGTAGCGAAGGTCTTGCGCGTCTACGGAAGGCCTGCGCAATGCGTGCACGGCCCATCATCAGTCCCGGTAGTCAAGGGTAACTCGCCCGGGAACACATAACGACCCGCCCACCTCGAAGGTGACGCAGTAGCCGTGACGCAGTAATCGTGCTGGGCGCGCCGACTATCGGACGCGCCAGGACTACTTCTTGTTCTTGGCGTAACGCTGGCGGAAGCGCTCGACGCGACCCGCCGTGTCCACCAAGCGCTGCTTGCCCGTGTAGAACGGGTGCGTGTAGGAGCTGATGTCGACGCGTACGACATAGTGCTCCACACCGTTGAGCTCGCGTTTCTCGTTCGAGGTCATGGTCGACCGGGTCACGATCTCGTGCTCGCCGTCGATGAAGAGCACGGGGTGGTAGTCGGGGTGGAGTTCAGCTTTCACGTTTGGACCTCTCTCGTTGGTGCCCACGGAGATAGCGGGCGGCGAGTACGGGGAAACAAGGACGCGGAAGCTAGCAGAGCCCCTTTGTGACTGCCAGTCCTCGAGTGCGGTGCGTTCGATCATTCGCAAAGTTCTTGAATTATTGGCTATTTTTCGGTGGGCGCAGGCTTCGCGGGTGTCGGGGCCGGTGGCTTCGAGTGGGAGGCGTCGCCCTCCACCGTACCGATCTTCGCATCTCGGCTAATTCCGCAGGTCTTTCGGCCGTTTCTCCGACTGCAGTGTTTGCGCCATCGAAGGTCCTTTGGGTATCCGCGTGGATCGTCGTTCTTGCTCCCGGCTTGGCTTGTCAAGGGGAGCCAAGGAGACCTTCCAGTGTGTCCGAGTCATCGGATGGCGGGAGCGGTGGCGGGAGCAGCAGCGACGCCGGCGGCTCTGCGGGGTCCGGCGGAGAAATCACCGCCGACGGGAGCGGTGGCGCGTCGAGTGACACCGACGGGATGGGCGGGAGCTCCTCGGGCTCGAGCTCTGATGGCACGAGCCTGGGTGGACAGGGTGGTGCGCCGGCGGAAGATCTGGCCTGCCAGCAGGATCTGGCCTTCGCAGCGGTTTCCGGCGCGTTCGTGGGACCCACGCCCTTCGAACTCGCTCTCGCGCTCAATCAGGTTGCCTACGACACCAGCGTGATCTCGTTCGTCCTGCGAGGCGCCGCTGACGATCCGACGCTGACCGCCTCCTACACGCTGGTTCAGGACGGTGAGCACATGTTCCCCAAGGTACTCGAACCGTCATCCGCTCCGGCCTGGGTGAGTGACAGCGGCTTCGGATCTACCAGCTCGCAGCAGCAAGGGTGGATGCTCGTCAGCATCGACTCGGGTCCCCTCGAGATACCGCTGCGCAATATCCGCGTGACCGCGAGCACGGAATCAGGATGCACTCGGGGCGTCGCGGTCGTGACCGCGGTGATTCCTGGTGAAGACGCCGATGTGGTAGACGAACTGGTGCCGTCGAGTGAGCCTGCGGGCGGCGAGGAGCGCGGCACTGCAGCGGATATCACGATTCGGGCGCTCTTCGATATCGAGACCGTGCCCTTCAAGGGGATGGTTCAATGAGGCAGGTTTCGCGCCTTCAGCGCCTGTGGTTGGGTACGACGAGAGCTTTGCTGTTGGGCGGCTACGCTTTGGCGTTTGCCTCGAGTCAGGCTTGCGGCAGCGGTGACCCGCGGCCGGACCTTTCCGCGACGAGCACGGGCAACAACACCACCCGGCTCTGCGAGGATGCAGACGGGGACGGTTTCGGGTTGGGCTGTGCGCGGGGGCTCGATTGTGACGACACGGACGCGGCGGTGGGCGTGGGCTGCTTCTGCGAGGACGAGCCCAGCCCGGGTTGTGCTTGCGACGAGGAGGGTAAAATAGCGGGTTGCGGCCGTGCCTACGCTCGAGCGGGTCAGCAACTCGTGTGCGGTGAAGGCGTTACCACGTGTTCTCAGGGTGTGTGGGGCGAGTGCATCATCAACTCAGCAGTGTCCCTGAGGCCGCAGCTGAAATCGCTGGCGCTTGGCGGGGCTTCCGAATGCACATCGAACCCGTGCAGTCCGACATGCACGACGTTCAACGACACTCCCGGCGATATCGGTGTCAGCGAGGACGATGGGCTGGTCGAGGACGAGGATGGCATTACCTTGGCCGGCGACCCTGGCACAGGCGGACCCCCGATTGGCGGGGGCTTCGGTTGTGAAGGCGGGGCCTACCCGGCCACTACCGGCGCGTGCGCTCACCACGTGTGTGAGGTGGGTGATGTCCTGGACCCGACCTGCGACGAGAAACCCGCAGGTACTGCCACGGTCACGTTGTTTTCCGACTCGTTCGACAGTGGGAACTCGCAGGGCTGGTCCATGGATAGCAGCTGGGAAATCGGTGAAGCCCAGAGTTCGAGCGATCAGACGACAGCAGACGCGGACCCTGCCAACGACGCTACCAGCACCTCTGACGACAACGTCGCGGGGACCGTGCTCGGGGGCAGTATCGGGGGCGGGACGGTGATCTTCAGCGACACGTTTTCGAACCTGAACAAGTGGACCGAAACCGGCGACGGCGGCTGGAACACCGAGGGCTTGCAGAGCTCGTGGGGCTATTCGGGCACGGGTACGCCAGCGGCGCACGCGGACAATTGCGACAACGGGTGCACCATCACGCTCAAGAGCGCGATCGACCTGAGCGGTTACTCGTCGGCGTCGCTGGACCTGCTGCGCTACGTGGACACCGGGCTGGACTACGGGGAGTACCTGAGGCTCGACGCTTACAACGGGTCGAGCTGGTCGACGCTGTTCAACTGGTACAGCGAAGACTACGACGATGGCTACTGGCACTCCGAGTCGTTCGACCTGTCGAGCTACCTGGTGAGCGGCTTCAAGATCCGCTTGGTGACCAAGGAGTCGAAGGACACCGAACACGTGCAGGTGGACGACGTGCACATCACCGTGCCCGCCACCAACGAGACGCGCTGGCTCACCAGCCCAGCCTTCGATGCGACCAGCGCCAACGGGGACGTCACCTTGGAGTTCAAGCGGTGGTTGAATATCGAAGACCCCGCCTCGCGCACCGCCATGGTGGAGGTGTACGACGGTAGCAGCTGGGTGAACCTGTGGACCAGCAGCGCCGCGCTGACCGAGGACGCGTGGTCGACTCGGACTCTGGATCTGACCGACTACAAGAACTCGGCGATGAAGATTCGCTTCGGTTGGAGCGGCGCGGCCACCAGCAAGGTGTCGGGGTGGAACCTGGACGACGTGGTCGTCACTGGAGATCTGACCACCCCGGCAGGGCCCGGCTGCGTGGCGGCCGTATGTGCGGTGGATTCAACCTGCTGTCTGACCAGCTGGCACGCCGGATGTCTGGCGCTCATCGAGGATGAATGCCAGATTTCTTGCTCGATCGATACCAGCAACGACGAGTGCGTTGCCTGCTACAACGACCCGACCGAGACCACGGACTACGATGGGGATGGAGCTTCTCCCGCGGAGGGGGATTGCATGGAGTGCGACCCGAGCGTGAACCCCGGGGCGTTCGACTTCAAAGGCAACGGTGTCGACGATGACTGCGACGGAACCGCCGACAATGGTTTGGTTGCTTGTGATGGCTCGCTTTCTGCGAGTGGCGATGCCTGGGACCACGCCAAAGCAATGGGCCTGTGCAGGGTGGCCGACGACAACAGCTGGGGCGTGCTCGAAGCCAGCTTCGTGCGAGCCGATGGAGTGACTCCGTGCACGGACAGCAATCAGTACCGAATCGTGAACGACTTCGGGTCGGGGAACTTGCCCACCGAAGGCAGCCAAATGGCCGTGTACTCGTCAGGCACTGCGCGCGACGCGAGCGACAGCGGCTGGGTTCAACCCAACGGGGACGGCTATGACGCGGGGACCACCAGCACGCCGGCTCACAGCGTTCCTGCCGCTTCCGGCTGTTCCGTCGGCACGCCTGGCCGTGACTCTTGTGGCCTCAAGCTGAAGCTCCGAGCGCCTACCAACGCGCAATCTTTCTCGTTCAACTTCGACTTCTTCACGTCGGAATACCCCGAATGGTTGTGCACCTATTACAACGACGCCTTCGTGGCCTACTACGATGGATCGTTGAATACGACGTCCGACACGAATATCTCCTTTGATTCACAGGGAAATCCCGTGTCCGTCAACAACGGCTTCTTCGAAGTTCCCGGCTGGCCGCCCCCGTCGGGCGGTTCGGACCCGTTGCTGAACGGATCAGGCTTCGACGGCGTTTGCAACAACAACTATATTGGCAGCACCTACAAGTGGAACAGCATCTGCGGTGGCGCCACGGGCTGGCTACAGACCAGTGCCCCCGTCGCTCCGGGTGAGGAAATCACCCTGCATTTCAGCATTTGGGATACCGAGGACCACCAGTGGGATTCGACGGTGTTGCTCGATAACTTTGCCTGGTCAGCCTCTGAGGCCTCGATCGAAACGGGGCGCTACGAACCAGGAGAGGACACCGCCGAGCCGCTCATGGCCTCGTCGTTCACACGCGACTACGATGCAAGCGACATATGCGCGGATGATCAAGTCCCCGTCTGGACGCTGTGGTCCTGGTCGACCTCGACGCCCAGCGATTCTCGCGTCGAGTTCTACGTCAGTACGGCCGACAGCGCGGCGGAACTGGATACCGCGCCGGAGGATCCTCTAGTCTTTTCGGACCCGCCAGGTCCTTCGAGCCTGGCCGGGGATAATGCAGTCGCTCAGGCAGGCAGTCCGGACACGCAAACCGGCACGGCGATTGTGCACGATACGTTGGTTGCCAACGGGCGGGACCCCGCCAAGAACTTCGTGCGGATTCGTTCGTACTTGGTGCCTTCCAGCGATGGCCTATCGGCCCCCGTGCTGCAGAATTGGAACCTGCAGCTCGGCTGCGCCGAGGCGGAATAGCCGGTCCCCGCTACTCGAGCACGGTGAGGTTGACGACGGCAAAGCCGCCCGGCTTGACCTCGACGCTCTGTTTCTTCTGATAGCCTCGAGCCGACAGCACGACCTGATGAGTGCCGGCAGGGACCCGGGCGCGACTGAACGCGATGCGGGCGGGCAGCGTAGCCCAGCTTCTGGTGTCGGGCGTGTCGGTGGCCGTTAGCGTGGCTTGAGTGCCCAGGTTCAGCAGCAGCCCCAGCGCGCCATTGTCTCCCGCCGCCTTCTCTGCGACCTCGCCGGCCACGACCCGGGAGATCATGCGAGTGATGGCCGAGGCGATGATGGCGCCCCGCTCGTGGTCGTAGGCGTCACGAACCTCGCGATCTACCGCCAGGGCGCCTTCCAGAACCTGCCAGCCGCCGTCCAGCGCAAAGCTCGGGTTGTCGTAGCTGCCGCGTGCTTTGCCGAGCTCGGGGTAGTTGACCCAGGTGACGAGCCCCTGGAGGGCAAGCCGGTTGGCGCGGTTGACGTCCGTGGGGCTCATCCAGCCGCTGGCGTAAGTGAGCGCCAGCCCGACCGGAATGCGCTTGGCGAACTTCGCTGGAACCCGTCCGAAGTTGACGATTGCGAACACTTCTCCGAAATCGTCGTCTGCTGCTTCGGACTCGCTGGGTTCCGTAGCTTTGGCCGAGGCCGGCTCGACGTCGTCTTGGGCAGGCTTGGCCAAGGTGATGTTCAGCCTCTCGTCGTCCGGGTCATCCAGCAGGCACGCGCGCTGCCCCGACCACGAGTCGAACAGGAGGCCTTGCTCGCCCGAGCCGCCCTCGAGCAGCTTTCTCAAGCGCGGTGACGTATAGCCAGACTGCTGCGACAGCCGTCGCACTGGTTCTCGCAAGCTCTGATAGTCGCCGAAGGCAAGCGCCTCGTCGTAGTAGCGCAACGCCTGATCTGCTTGGCCGCTCTTCTCGAAGGTGAAGCCGGCCAGGTAGCTCCCCGGGCCCATCATGGCTTTCGCGGGATTGTCGCTGTCACGTAGGTATTTTTGCATCACGGCGAGCCGCCGTGCCTCGATACGGGCGCCATTGAGGTCGCCACGAGCCAGGTAGTTCACCATGTTCATGGTGTTGATCATCAGCTTTTCATAGGGAGGCGCCTTGTACGGACCGGTGGCATCGGAGAACATGTATTTGCCGATGTCGTCCAGCGCATTGCGCGAAAAGTCGAGCAGCTCGATTTGCTTGTCTGCCACTTCGATATCGCGGCTGGCCAGCTCGTATTTCCTGAGCTGTTGCAGGATCATCGAGCGATCCAGAATCAACAGCGCATTGTCTCCGCTGACGTCTTCGGGCAGCTGATCGGCGCTCTTCACCTCGAGCTCTTCGTTGTAGAGGTCGAGGGCTGCCGCGGGGTTGCCGGCGTCGAGAGCGCTGCGTGCTGCCAGCGTTCTGTCAGCATGGCCGGCGCAAGCCTGCACCAAAATCAACGCGAGCAGGCCAGAAACACGCTTCGCCATGCTGCCCAACTTGCCCATGATGGATCGCCCGTGCGCGGGAGCGCCGTCCTCAGATGATGGCTTTGGTGACCGATGTCTTGTTCTGGAACAAAATTTCGCCGGTCTCCACCGAAAGCACTTGCATGAACATGAAGTACTGCACCCTTCGCTCGCCCTCGATGCGCTCGTCGGTGCTGAAGACTTTGCCCGTGATGAAGTAGCGGGCTCCGATCTGCTGACCCCAGTTGGAGACCTGTGCGGGATTGAACGAGTCGGATTGCTGGTTCTTGATCTCCTGGACGAGCTGGCTTTGCCGCTCCACGCTGACCACCCTGACGTGGCCCGCGTTGATCAGCTGCGTTTCGACATCGCTGATGAGCGCTTCGAGCGCGCTGTCAATGTGCTCACTGGTGTCGTTTCTGAACGGGAGCACCGCGAGAGCCGGGCGATCTTCCTGCTCCCAGCGCCTGACCACTGCCGAATTCTCGAGCGCGCTCATGTTCTCGTGGAGCATCTTCTGCAGATCTCGACGGTCCAGACCCGTACTCATGGCCTGGTCGTCCAGACCTTCGACTTCGTCACCACGCACCGCCTTGGGACCACAAGCGGTCAATAGCGACCCGGCACCGACGGTCAGGGCCGCGATGAGGGCTAGCGAACTTCTAAGCTTCATGCGAAGAATCCTTTCTTTTGGGAGTTCGCGGGCGTGCCGCGGCTCGCGCCCCAGGAGAACGAGGGAAGCGGAGAGGCGCATTTCGGTTCGACGAGAAGACGCCTGTGCTCATGCAAAAGCACCTAGCACAGCCTCCCCCGAACGGGCCACCAGCGTCGAGTGGACCGAGTCCGGGCTTGTGGGCCGGGCTGACGCGACGTCAGAAACGAATCCGATCATCCGGCGCCGGATTGCGCGAAAGCCGCTCCTTTGGACCGGCTGGACCCGAGCGCTAGCGACGCACGGGGATTATCTGGACGCGCCGATTGTCGCCTTCGCCGTCACTCTTGGTGATAACCCCTTCGAACTTCGCCAGTGCCAGGTGCACCACGCGGCGGTCTCGGGGATTCATGGGCTCGAAAGTGATGATCTTGCCCTGGTCGACCGCCTGTTTGCCAAGCCGGCGGGCCATGGTCGCCAGAGAATTGTCGCGGCGGGACCGGTAGCCTTCGGCATCGACCAGGACGTGGCGACGCTCGAGACCTGGTCGATTGATGACTCGGTGGGTCAGAAATTGGATCGCCTGGAGCACCGACCCTTTCTTACCGATGATCCGTCCCGCGTCCTTGCCGATGATCTCGATGTTGACTTCGTCGGCGTCGTCATCGTTCTTCGGGCGCCGGAGCCGAACGCGACAGTCCATTTCCATTTCGAGCACCACCTTGCTCACGAAGTCGAGCGCAGCCTGCGTGCGTGCGTCCGGTGCGGGCATTGCCCCGTTCTTCTTCTTTCGGCGGCGCCGCTTCTTGGCGGCGTCTTCATCGTCCGTTTCGCTGTCGCCCTGGCCTAGCTCGACATCGTCGGCTTCTTGCGCATCGTCGCTGTCTTCATCACTTGGCTCCTGGTCGTCCTCGACCTCTTCCTGGTCTTCTTTCGCCGCGCTGGCTACCTGCGAGGCCCCCGCACCGTTCGAGGTCTGCTCCGTGGTTTCGTCGGGTTCTTCCCAGTCTTCGTCAGAAACTGCGTCTGTGGGTTCGATCATGGTCTATGCCTTTCGTTCCGTCAGGGGAGGCGTCCGACTCAAGTTCGCTTCGGTATCGTCCTTGGGCGACTTGCCTTTGCGGCGCCGCTTCCCCTTGCCGGTGGTCTTCGAGCCGACGGTTTCGCCTGTGGTCTCGATCACGGATTGTTTGGGCCCCCCGCTGCCGGAAGAGCGCTTGACGAAGCGTTCCACCACCTGTTGCTGCACGATGCCGAGCAAGCTGTTCGTGAACATGTAGACGCCCAACCCCGACGGCAGGAAAAGCATGAACACCGTGAACATGCCGGGCATGAAGTACATCATCATTTTCTGCTGTGTCGGGTCCATTTGGGTCGGCATCAGCTTCTGCTGTAGGAAGTAGATGCCACCGATGATGAACGGCAGGATGTACAAGGGGTCGGGCTGAGAGAGGTCGGGGAACCACAAGAACGGGATATTGTAGAGTTCGACCGCCGTCTGCAAAGTCGTGTAGAGCGCGAACCAGACGGGCATGGCGGCGAGCTGCGGTAGACAACCCTTCAGCGGATTGACCTTGTGCTTCTTCCACAGCTCCATTTGGGCCAACCCCTTGGCTTGGGGGTCGTCCTTGAACTTCTCGTTCAGCTTGTCGATCTCCGGCTTCAGCTCCCGCATTTTGATCATGCTCTTGATCGACGGGATCGACAGCGGGAAGAGCAGGGTGCGAGCACAGATGGTGAGCACGATGATCGCGAGCCCCCAGGCGCCCACCCACGAGTGGACCTTGAGCAAGAACGCGACCAGCAGCTTGGCGATGCCCGCGAACCAGCCCAGATCGATCAGTTGCTCCAGGTTGTGCCCCGAGGCTGCCAGAGCATCGCGCTCTTTCGGGCCCAGGTAGCTGGCCACCTGGTACGTTGCCGACTTGCCTGGCGGGAGCTCGAGCGGATCATAGGCGAGCCGCGACCTGTAGAGCGCTGCTGCATTCGGGTCGTTCTTCTTCGCTTCGCGCCGGAAGTCCCATAGCTCGAAGATCTGTCCCTGACAGGTGGGTGCGCCTTTGGGGGACTTGATCGCCGCCAACGCGTTGGTGAAATACGCGTTCGACGCGGCAGCCACGCTGGCCGGGCCCTCGCTCTGGAACCAGTAGCCCGTGTTGATCTTGGATCGGGGAAAGTGCTCCGCTTCCTTGAAGTCCGAGGGCTCGAAGTCCTGGGTGCGCTTTCGGTCGGCATGCCCGTTCTCGAGCACGCATTCCACATGCGTGTTCATGGGGTTCATCCGCATCATGTGGCTCTGGATGTCGCGGTCGTAGCGGAAGTCAGCCGTGTTGACCGTGAGCGCGTGCCTGAGCGGGCGATCGGCGAGATTCTTGATGGTGGCCGTGGCAAGCAGCTGGTAGGGCTGATCCGTCACCTCGATGCGCTTCGTCAGCAGAACCTTGTCGTCTCGATAGGTGAACTCACAGCTCTTGGAGCTTTGCCGGGTGAGCTTCCAGTTGAGAACGTCGTAATCGACCTGCCAATTGTCGGGCTTTTTGGGAGAGGCAGCAGGGTTTCGGAAATTGAAGTAGAGTGGGTTCAGGTGCGGGTGATCGGGAGTGGTGACGAGATCCGTCACCAGATCGCCCTTCTTGTACTTTGCCTTGAGCAACTCGTCGCTGACGAGCGACGCGCCACGAGCGGAGACCTTCGCCTTGACCCGATCGGACCAGAGCGTGCACGTCTCGGGTTTGCCACTCGGCTTCTGCTCCTTCAGATGCTCGGCGAGCTCGGCTGGCTGCGTCTCACCGCCTCCGCCCTTGCCGAACAGTTTCGGCAAGAACGTGATCAGAAAGAAGATGCCAGCGCCGAGCAAGAGCCAGCGCGCTAAGCCGCCTTTTTCCATGGTAGTTGTCTGAAGGTCCTTTGATGATGTGCGCGCTCGAATCCGAGCCGCGGGCCGCTCGAATCAGGAATGACCGTGGCCGCAGGAACTCGAATCGCAGGCAGGGAAGTGAGTCTCGAATGCCCGATCAGGGGGCTTGCCGGCGAGCTGTTTGCCGGCGGGCGGGGGTGGCGGATCGTAGCCGCCGGGATGGAACGGATGGCAGCGCAGGAGCCGTTTGACGGCGAGCCAGGAGCCTTTCAGCGCACCGTGAGCCTCGAGGCACTGCAGGGCATAACGCGAGCAAGACGGCTCGAACCGGCAGCAGGGACCGAGTAACGGCGATAGCGCCCGCTGATAGATCCGAATCATCAAGATCAGCAGTTGGGTCATGACTCCGGGCGCAGTTTGCGTCGTTTAGCTGCCCACCGCCAGCCGAGATTGGCGAATTTCTCTGTCCTTTTTGGCTTGCGAGACACGCCTGACCAACAGCTGCTCCTGGGCGGTCAATTCCCGCGCCACCTGCTCGGAAGTCAGCGAATCCGCCGCGGGTCGAGCGATCACCACCAGGTCGATGCCCGTGTGCCATAGCTCGGGGGAGTGCCGAAACGCTTCTCTTATCAAGCGTTTAGTCCGGTTGCGTCGAACCGCATTGCCGACGCGCTTCGAGACGGTGAGACCGAGGCGTGCCGGGCCGTCGGGCTCATCGTCGCGGGCGTGCACGAGCACTACGAAATGTTTGGACGTCAGCTTCCTGCCGAACCGTTGCGCTCGGCGGAAGTCGGAACTCCGCCGGACGCGTTGAGTGGGTCTTGGTTGACCCATTGGCCGGACTATTTCTTGTAGGCGGTGACGGCCAAGCGCCAGCGACCGCGGCGGCGACGATTCTGTAGAACCTTGCGCCCGCCCTTGGTGCTGTTGCGCTTACGGAAGCCATGTGTCCGCAGGCGGCTGACATTGTGGGGCTGAAAAGTACGTTTAGCCATGGGGGGCCTCGAAGGGGCCGGGAGTCAGCCACGTTCGACCGGTCGAGTCAAGGGAAACCTTCAGCCTGCGACGCGAGCTGCCGTTGCGCGCGTCCTCGGCCCGTGATAGGCGCTCGTCGTCATGCGCGACAATATTCGTTTGGTGTCGACCGCCGGCACGGGCTTCACCTACTACACCACCAAGAACAAGCGAACCCAGACCACCAAGCTGGAGCTCAAGAAGTACGACCCGGTGGTGCGCCAGCACGTCGTCTTCAAAGAGCAGAAGATGCCGCCTCACAGCAAGTAGCACGTTCGAGGTTTGACGCGCGTTTTCAGGCGGGGTTGCGTACGCAGCGAAAGCCGAGCCCCGGAACGTGGTAGGTCCGGCGCGCGGCTCCTCGGTAGTATACCCTGAGCGCGTACTTGCTGCGATTCCAGCCGCCGCCGCGCAGGCTGTAGACGAAACAATCGCCGTGCAGCCGCGGGTGATCCTTGCGGTATGGATCGACCTGCTTCGTATCCGGATAGCGGTACGCGCAGTCCTTGGTCCATTCCCAGACGTTGCCCCCCAGGTCGAAGATGTCGCCGTCGGGCCAGCGGGTCTTGCCCTTGGGGTGCGCCTTGACCGGGCTGGTGTTCCCGCCATGGCATCCGACGTCGCCCGCGGGATCGGATTTTGGAGCACCGCCCGGCGTGAAGTCGGCAAGGCCATTTTCGCAGGTTGGGTCCTGGTTTCCCCAGGGGTAGCGGAACTTCCCGTGTCCCGCAGCCCACTCGAACTGGGCTTCGGTCGGAAGATCCTGCCCACGCGACTCGCAGTAGGCGAGCGACTGGTCCCAGGTGACCATGTTCAGCGGATGGTCTTCGTGGTCCGGCAGCTCGAAGGTGCTGTTGACGTCCCGCCACTCTGGCCGAGTGCACGCGCCTTGTTCGAAACATTGACGGTATGCCGCGACGGTCACCTCCGTCTCGTCCATGCAGAAAGGACGGGTGAGCACGACCGTATGCTTCTGGTTATACTCGCCGGGCTTGCCGTTGCCCATCGTGAATCCCTCGTTCGGGGTGCGCGGTACGTAAACCTCTCCTTCGGGACAGTGGGGGACACAGCGGCCGGACTCACAGCGCTCGATGCTCGAGCACCCGGGCTCGCAGCGGAGTGGAGCCGCTGTTTCGCGCGCCGCAGAAGGTAAAGGGGAGGGAGCCGCCGAGGTCGGCCGGGTCACCGAAGCCTTGGACTCCTTGGGACCATCGGAAAGCGAGCAGGCGGCGAGTCCCAGGGCGAGTCCGAAGAGGCCGGCGCGCGGCGGGCGCACGCCGGCCTCGAAGCTTCGTCGCGTGATCGGTGCCGTCTTCCCAGGCTTTGCCATTGGATGAAGTCTAGTGGGGCGCACGAGGAAACGGCCAGCATTTGGCGGGTCGTCCTCCTGCGCCGTTTGTGCTGACAGTAGAACCAAAGGGCGCCGGTGAGACTTTTGGTCTATGCTCTAGCCGGTTCACTCTAACGGACCGCTCCCACAATCTGGTGCTGCTCACTGGCTTTGGCCCGAAATGCGATTCAACGCTCCACAGGGTGCGACTAAGTGCGCGTCTGTGTGACGTGGCTCGCGCGTGCTGGGCAAAGTTGCCGGGAGGCAGGAGTCATTTCAGCGTATGATTGAAGGGAATGTGTAGGCTTGCGCTTTCCCGCGTCCTTGGCGGGGTAATCGTCTTGGTGACCGCCGTCCTGGGTGGAGTGGCGTCCTGTTCCTCGCCAGCGTTCGAGATTCCGGATACCGATGGGGAGCGTGCCGCCCTGTGCAGCAACCAGGAGCGAGACGGGGGGGAAACCGACGTCGACTGCGGCGGTGTCTGCAAGCCCTGCGCAAACGGCAAGATCTGCGAGGTCAATGGCGACTGCCTCGACCGTTCGTGCATCGAAGGAATGTGTCAACCCGAGTCCTGCACGGACGGCAAGAAGAGCCCGGGCGAGACGGGTATGGATTGCGGCGGTCCGGATTGCGCGAAGTGCCCGCCAGGAGGCGGATGTGGGGCCGACCTCGACTGTACCAGCGGCATCTGTACAGACGATGTTTGCGTCGAACCGAGCTGCGGCGACGACAAGAAAAATGGCGACGAAACCGACGTCGACTGCGGTGGTGAAGACTGCGAAGGCTGCGCTGTTGGCGAGGACTGCGATGTCGACGGCGACTGCGTGAGTGGAGACTGCCGAGATGGCAGTTGCGCGCAGGCCTGCGCGGCCGGTAGCGGAGACTGCGATGGAGACGACGTTTGCGAGACGAACACCACGCTCGATGTGGACCATTGCGGGAGCTGCGACCAGGCGTGCGAGCTGCCTCACGCGATGCCGCAGTGCGTCGGTGGCGTGTGCGAAATCCTCTCTTGCGAAGCGCCCTGGGAGGACTGCGACGGCGATGCCGAAAATGGTTGCGAGGTCAACCTCGACGAAGATCCGAAGAACTGCGGTGCCTGCTTCAGCGCCTGCGTGGATGTGAACGGGTCGCCCACTTGCGACGCGGGCAGCTGTGGTATCGATTGCGAGGATGGCTTCGACGATTGTGATGGGCGGCTCGAGAACGGGTGCGAAAAGGACCTGACGCGCGATGTCGCCAACTGCGGATCGTGCGGGAACGAGTGTGAGCCAGAAAATGAAGACGAAACCGTGTACTGCGACGCGGACGGGTGTGGCTCTACCGTTTGTGACCCCGGTATGGGAGATTGCGACGGCGACGGCGAGTGTGAGACGGATCTGAGTGAATCGACCGACAACTGTGGAGCCTGCGGAAACATCTGTGTAGCCGCGCATGGCACCACCAGCTGCGACGCGGGTGAGTGTGCCATTGACAAATGCGCGGATGGCTTCGACGACTGCAACGGGGACTACGCCGACGGTTGCGAGGCGGAGCTGGCTGTCGACGCCTTGAACTGCGGCGCTTGCGACACCGAGTGCGGTAGTGACTGCGACCGGGAGACCGGGTCCTGCGACGTCGACCACGGGACAGGCTGGTGCAGCGAGGGAACCTGTCAGATCAAGAGTTGCGACTCCGATTATCGCAACTGCAACGGTTCGCTCGACGACGGCTGTGAGGTCGACTTCACGTCCGATACCAGCAATTGCGGTGGCTGCGCCGCCAGTGGTGGTCAGGACTGCAGCAGTATTTTTGCTCACGCGGACGCGCATTGCGTCGGAGGTGCTTGCGAGTTCGACGGCTGCCAGGGTACTTGGCGCGATTGCGAAGGCGGTCTGGCTGACGGTTGCGAGTCCAACCTGGATACGGATGCGCAGGACTGTGGCGCCTGCGACACGGTCTGTGGCACCACGAATGCAAGCAGCACCAGCTGCATGGATGGCAGCTGTGATCCCGTTTGCACGGGAAGCTGGCAAGTGTGCGCGAACTCCAACAACGGCTGCACCACGGACCCCGACAACGATGAAGACAACTGCGGGGCGTGCGGTGATGCTTGCAGTGGTGCCGGCGGTGGGACGGCGTCGTGCACGAATGGTCAGTGTTCGGTGAGTTGCGGAGCGAATTTCAAGAATTGTAACAACGAAAACAACGCCCGCGACGGCTGCGAGACCGATGTGAGAAGCAGCATCACCAATTGTGGCGGCTGCAATGCGAGCTGCAGTAGCGCGGGTGGCGGGACTGCATCGTGCGCGAGCGGTCAGTGTTCGGTGAGTTGCGGAGCGAATTTCAAGAATTGTAACAACGAAAACAACGCCCGCGACGGCTGCGAGACCGACGTGCGCAGCGACCCGAAGAACTGTGGTGCCTGCAATACCAACTGCGTGTTCTGCCAGAGCGGCACTTGCTTGCAGCACCTGAACATTTCCGTGGTCAAGACCTCGGGCAAGCAGGAAAACGCGGCCAGCACCGGCTGCGGGCAGACCCAACTGACGTTGAGCCACGCACTCACGGCACAAACCTCGGCTCTCGAGTACCGCCACCGGCTCTTGGTATTGGGCGTGGGCTTTCAGGCGAACGACGTGAACGCAATTCCCTGCCAGGTGAGCTACGGTGGGCAGAACTTCGACCA
The DNA here is from genome assembly GCA_963809955.1 of uncultured delta proteobacterium. GTDB lineage: Bacteria > Myxococcota_A > Polyangia > Polyangiales > Polyangiaceae > JAICQQ01. Next base: position 65,014 of record CAWELQ010000015.1, on the reverse strand, counting down.
GATCACCGATCTGGGACCGAACAGCGGGGTCTTCGGCTACGTCTACATCATGAACGAGCAGAAGATTCGGGCGGCGAACGGTAGCACTCTCACGGTGCGTATCAACGAGCACCCGTCCTACGGCATCATCGCCGCGCAGCTCCTGGAAGTCATCGGTGTGGATCAGACGAACCCGCTCAACGATACCTATCAGACAACGAGCTCGGGTTTTGCCCTGAACCCTTCGTCGGGCGGCGGGCTCTCGGTGGGCGATCAGGGGTCGCTCGTGTACAGCTTCATCGCCCGCCGCGACACCGAGCCGACCGCCAGCTTCCGCAATTTTTACGAGGCCATCGGCAATGCGCGGGTGGGCGCTGGCTACTTCACGGCCAATGCCAACGATCCGCCGTCCACCATCAATTGGGGAGGGGATGGCTATGCGCATCACCTGTCAGCCATCTCACTGCAACGAGCGGTAACTACCTGCGAGACCGGCTGCTAGCTGCGCGTTGGACAAGGCCGGCGCGTGGACCCATAGTGCGGCGCATGCTCCGCTCTCAGGCGCGCTTGGCTCGCGGCCCTCTCACCATGCTGGTGGGCTACACTCTCTTGGGGTTGGTGCCGGTCATGGTCAAATCCCTGAAGGATGTTGGCTGGAGCGCCGCCCACACCGTGGTCGCACGCTTCGCCATCGCCTGTGCTTGTATCGGGGTCGTGGTGGCGATTCGCCGACGCTGGCTCGTGGCGCACAACAAGCGCCTACTCGTGCTACGCGGCGTGCTGGGGGGAGCGGCCGTGCTGTTGTTCTTTACCTCCGTGCAGGTGGCCGGGGCCGGCGTGGGGACGCTGCTCAACTACACGTACCCCATCTGGGCGAACGTGCTCGGCGTTGTCTTTGCCAAGCAGCGGCCGTTCGCCGGCTTCTGGGCGCTGCTCATGGTGGCGCTCGTCGGGGTGTTTCTGGTCATCGACCCCAGCTGGTCGGAGCCGAGGCTCGGTGAGCTCTCCGGCCTCGCGTCGGCATTCTTGGCGGGGGCCGCCGTGCTGTGCATCAAGCAGCTGCGCGAAACCGACGACAGCCTCACCATCATCTGGAGTTTTTCCGTCATCGGGCTCGTGTTCGCCTTACCGCTGGCAGTCGTGGAGTCGGCTCGGGCCGAGGGACCGTTGCCCTGGCTGAGCGCCCGCGGCTGGCTCTTGTTGATCGCAACCGGCGTGTTCTCCTTTCTAGGACACGTGTTCTTTACCCGGGGATACAAGCACACCACCCTTCAGCTCGGCTCCCTGCTGGCCCTGACCGTCCCGATCATCGCGGTCACCACGGGTTGGCTGGTACTCCATGAAAGGCTTTCGCCCAGCTTCTTGCTCGGAGCTTCGTTGATCCTGGGCGCGAGCGCTCTCTTGGTCTTCTGGGAGCGCCGCGCGGCCGCGCTGGGCGTACCCCGAAACGGCATGCAGTAGTTGCTCTTGCTCCGAAAAGTCAGTGTCGGAGTCGGGTTGCCTACAGCTCCACCTCGGCTGCACGATACGCGAGCGAGTGCATCAGGGACTTGTGTTGCACCTTCGGCGGTGTGCACTGAATCAACAGATCCCTGAGCGCGCACAGAACCCCGTTGTTCAGCTGCGCAACCTTGCCCAGTCTCCAGGATGATTGGGTCACCCAGCGAGTGCGCGGCTGGCGGATGCGTTCGTAGTCAATCAGGGCTTGGTCGAGCGAGCCCCGTGCCTCCAGCAAGCGTGCCAAGATAATCGCGCTCTCGATGGCCATGGCGGCGCCTTGCCCCATGTTGGGCGTCGTCGCATGGATGCTATCGCCGAGCAGGGTCACCCGCTCTTTGCTCCAACGGCTGGTGGGCGGGCGGTCGATGATGTCGTTGTGCAAGATGGCGTCGGCCTGGGTGCTGTGGATCAGCTCGGGGACGCCGAACGCGTAGCCGCTGAAGTAGGGCTCGAGGAAGGCTTTGGCATCCTCGATCTTGCGGTTGGGCGGGCCCGAGACGACCGCGAACCAGTAGTTCCGACCGCCGCCGATGGGCACGACACCGAAGCGAGTCCCGCGACCCCAGAATTCGCCGAAGATGCGCGCGTCGGCGGTCGCGGCGGCTACACCGCGAAAGCAGGTGTAGCCGGCGTAGCGTGGAGCCTGCTCGCCCAAGAGCTGCGCCCGCACTCGCGAACCGATGCCGTCCGCCCCGACCAGGAGGTCCGCTTCCAGCTCCGTGCCGTCCTTCAGCTGGACGAGCACGCACTCACGCTCGACCCGGTAGCCCGTCACGGCGCTGGAGAATCTCACCGTATTTTCTGGTAACGCCTGGCAGAGGACGTGCTGGAGGTCCCGTCGGTGAAACGTGAGCATCAAGGGTCTGGGGATGCTGCGATCGATGGTGTCCAGCTGCATCTTCGTCAGGACCTTGCCTTTTGCGCGGGCGATGACGCCGCCGGAAGGTTCGGCGGCGACCTCTTTCAAGGCTCGAGTGAGCCCCAGCGAGTCGAGCACACAGAGCGCATTTTGCCAGAGCGTGATCCCTGCCCCGACTTCGCCGAGCTCGCCCCGCTGCTCGAGCACCACGGGCTCGATGCCGCGTTGCCTCAGGGCGTGGGCCAAGGTCAACCCGCCGATACCTGCACCGGCGACTGCAACGCGTGCTACCGAGCTCATGAGCCGCCCCTACCACCAATGTCGAAGCGCGTCGCGTGCAGCGCAGGCCTACTCGCTTGGCCTCTTGGCTGAAGCGTTTCGGCCCCTGACCATCCTGGCCTACCGGTGACGACGCAGGGCATCGAGCGCTCGTTCGAGCCGGCGGACTGCCTCACGAATTTCGGGCACGTCGTGGCGTGGGAAGCCGAGCCTGAGGTAGGGGGCGGGCGAGCCGTCGAAGCGAAAGCGCCTGGCGGGCTGTACCAGAAGCCGCTGGCGGAGCGCCTCGTCGGCCCAGCGTTCTGGATTCACCTGGCAAGTTACCCGCGCCCAGAGAGCCAGCCCGCCTGCGGGCACCCTGAACGACAGCGCGCCGCGTAGGCGTGCCCGCAGCGCCTCGTGCAATACCTCGCGGCGCTCCTGGTAGGCGCGGTGCATGCGGCGGCTGTGCGCCGACAACTCGCCGTCTTCGATCAAGTAGGCGAGCGCGAGCTCGGTGACGTGGTCTCCTTGGCGATCCAGGTAGCGGCGGTAGGCGGCCATGCGTGCGATGATGGGCGCCTGGGCAACCGCGTAGCCGAGCCTCAGCCCGGGCGCGAACACCTTGCTCAAGGTGCCAATGTGCAGGACCACGCCTTTGGGGTCGGCGCTTGCCAGCGGCAGCACCGGCCTTCCGCTGAAGTGAAACTCGTGGTCGTAGTCATCCTCGATGATCGAGAAGCGCCGCCGCTCCGCGAGGCGCATGAGCTCCATGCGTCGAGCCGCGCTCATGGTCACCGTCGTGGGATACTGGTGGTGGGGAGTGACGTACACGGCGGCCAGGTCTTTGGTCGAAGCCAGCTGCTCGAGCTCGCGGACCACGAGCCCATGGCGGTCGACTCGTACGGGAGCGAGTGTCGCGCCGCCTAGCCGGAAGGCTTCCCACGCGGGGCTATAGCCGTAGCGTTCTACCGCGATGACCGAACCGGGCCGTACTAGCGCTCGAGCGGCCAGGTGCAGTGCCTGCTGGCTTCCGCGCGTGGTCATGAGTTCTCCCGAGCCAGCCACCACGCCGCGTTCGTTTCTGAGCAGCTCGCACAGCCCACTGAGCAAGCGCGGGTGCCCGTAGCTCGACTGGTAGTCCAGCACACCGCGCGAGCTCTTGAGCGCGGCACGATACGCGCGGGCGAGGGCCGCGACAGGCACCTCGCGCAGATCCGGTAGGCCGCCCACCAGTGCGAACAGCCCCGGCTCGGGCGTTTCTGGAGTGGGGGTGTCTGGAGCGGGCGGCAAATCGAAGCTGATGGGCGCCCGTTCGACTCTCTCCTTGGTGGGTGCTGCGCGTCGGTCCGGCAAGTTGGCGGCGACGAAGCTGCCTCGGGCGGGCTCCGTCGTCAGGTAGCCTTGAAGCTCCAGCTCTGCATAGGCCGCGAGTACCGTGTTGCGGTTGACTCCGAGCTCTTGGGCAAGCTGCCGCGAGGACGGCAATCGCTCGGCGGGGCGCAGCCGACCGCGCCGGATCTCGCGAGCGATGCTTTCGGCGATCCGCTGATAGAGAGGTAACCCCGTGGGAGTGTTCTCCCAGTCCAGTGTGAGTCGTGTTGCCATGGGGGTGCTAACTGGTCTGTTCGAAATGTTAAAACTGGACCTACAGAGTAGTCCAGTTGTATCGCACGCTGAGCGCATGAGAATGAGGCGTAGCCAACGCAGGACGGACACTGAAAGCGCCTGGCAGCTGCTCGCGCGAGCGCGCTGGGTACACCTGGCCAGCACCACGCCCGATGGGCGGCCCGTGCTTCGCGTTCTGAATGCCGCCCTGCATGAAGGCTGGCTTTTGTTCCACGGTGCAAAGGCCGGCGAAAAATCCCTCTGCCTGGGCCGGGACGCGGTGGCTTGTGCGCACGAAGTCGTGGCGTCGGTTCCCAGCTACTTCGTCGATCCGCTCATGGCCTGTCCGGCGACCACCTACTACCGTTCCGTCCAGGCCAAGGGCGTGCTGCGTGACGTCAGCGAGCCAGCCCGCAAAGCTGCCGCCTTGCAGGCCTTCATGCAGCACCAGCAACCCGAAGGCGGGCATCGCCCCATCACTGCTGAAGATCCCGCGTATGCCAAGGAGCTCAAAGGGGTGCGGGTGTTCGGTCTCGAGGTGCGTGAGCTCACCGGCAAGGAGAGCCTGGGCCAAGATCGCCCGGCGGAGCGCACGCGCAAGGTCGTTGAAGGCTTGTGGCGCCGGGGCGCGCCCGAAGACCCACGTGCGATACGCACAATCCTCGATCGGAGCCCAGCAGCGACGCCCGACTGGATGCAAGCGCCAGCTCCACTTGCCGAACGGGGCGTGCGGCTCATCGTGTCCGCGACGCAGAGCGAGCTCGACCAGGTTCCCCGCTTGCTGCGTGGCCGTTACTGGCGTTTGAAAGCGACGGACGACGAGATGCGCACTTCGCACGCGCGCTCGAGTGCCTGGGTGGGTGCCCTCGATCGCGATGGAACGCTGATTGGTATCGGTCGTGGGCTCGGCGATGGCACGGCAAGGGGGACCCTCTACGACGTGGTCGTCGTCGAAGCTTTTCAGAACGCGGGTCTGGGACGCAGTCTCATGAGCCTTTTGCTGGACCACCCGGCGCTCAGAGGCTGCGAGCACCTGCTGCTGTCTACCCGCGATCGGATGCGTTTCTACGAGCACTTCGGCTTCGTTGCGATCGAGGACAGCCGTACGGCCGCCCCCGGGCGCGTGCGTATGGAACGCCGACGCCACCGGTAGCTGGGGTCCAAACCAAAAGGCGGCTATCCTACCGCCTCGAGCTTTTCATGACCCCACCGCGTTCACTCGTTCCATCGCTCGCGCTCGCCGCGTTCGCCACTGCCGCCTGCAATCGAAATGGAGACGCGCCCCCCGCGGCCAGCCCGGAGGCGCAAGCTGTCGTCGTGCTGCTCGCCGCGGCAGAGCTCGACGAAGCAGGTGCGGCCGGAGCCGCTGGTGCGGGAGCGGATGAGGATGCGACTGCGCCGGACGAGGTCGATGCAGACCAATAGGCACCCGTGAACTCGCTGGCGCCCGTCGCAGCCACGGCGCTGTTCGGCCTCGGGTCTGGTGGAAGCGACGGTAGCCCCATCTGCCGCTCGCGAGCAACCCGCGGCTCGGTCGTGACGAACGCGTCAGCCCCGTTTGTGCGCTTCGGTTCTTTCGTGCCCCGGGTAGAGCCTCTCGAAGGCTCGCATCAGCTCCTCTTCGCTCTGATGCGCTGCCTGACCAAGTTCGTCCACGCGCGTGTCGATCTCGCTCAACATCTCGGCCCCGGCTCCTTCGGAAATCACTCCCGAGGTCACGGCCTTACCGATGGCTTCGCGCTCGACGGTGGCCATCGAGCGCGCAGCTTCGTGCAATAGCTCCGGAGCTGCCGTGGCTCCGGCGAGCTCCGTGGCTTCCTTGCGTGCCGCCTGGCGCGCCTTTCGATAGAACCCGGTGAGCAGCCGGTGGCTGGCTTCATCCATCAGCCCTTGCTCGAGTTGGCGATCGGCCTCGTTCAAGACCACGCGGAAGGCGATGGCTCTCCCGCGCGCGAGCTCGTAGGCGCGGCTGACCGTCACCCCAGAGGACACTACCCCCAACCTTCGGACGAGCGGCGCCATGGTCAGGCCTTGCAGAAAGAGCGAGAGGGCAACCACGCCGAACACGAGGTTCACCAGGAAGGTTCTACCGGGGGTTTCGGCAGGCAGTCCCAGGGTGAGTACCATGGAAAGCGAACCTCGGAGCCCACCCCAGGTCAGGACGTGACGCCACACCTTGGGCAGAGGAAGCGTGAGGCGGTCGACGAGCGGGATGCCGCCGTAGACCAATACCGCGCGCGCCACGAGCACTGACGCGAACGCCCAGGCGATGGACGCTGCTTCTGGAAACAGGCTGCCGGCGTCCAGTTCGAGACCCACCAGCAGGAAGATGAAAGAGTTGGAGACGAAACCCATGTACTGCCAGAAGTCGTGTACCGCGACGCGTGTCGAGGCGCTCATGCCGAACTCCTTGCCGAAGGATCCCATGAGCACGCCCGCAGCAACTGTGGAGAGCACGCCCGAAACGTGCAGCTGCTCCGCCACGAGGAAGGAACCCCAGGCGACCAGAGTGGTCAGCGTGATCTCGATCAAGTGGTCGTCTACCTGGCGCGTCAGGACGCTGACCCCAGCTCCCACTGCGGCTCCCACTGCCACACCTCCGACGCTGGTCTTGACGAACGTGACGATCGAAAACGCCAGCACATCTCGCAAGCCGTCGAGGGGGGGCGCGTGCGCGCCCTGGCTGGACGGCAGCCCCAGCACGGCGCTGATGATGGCGAACACGACCACGGCGACACCGTCGTTGACGAGCGACTCGCCCTCGACGATCTGATAGAGCCGCTTGGGCGCGCCGAGTTCCTTGAACAGGGCGAGCACACTGATGGGGTCGGTGGCGGCGATCACCGACGCGAACAGGCAGGCCTCAGGCCAGCCGAAGGTCGGCGCCAAGCCCAGCCCACCGAGGCCCGCGAACGCGAAGACGGTGGTGAGCCCGACGCTGATGAGTACCCCCAGCAATGCGAGGAATGCGATATGCGGCGCATTTCCGCGCAGGTCCTCGAAGGGAAGGTGATACGCCGCCTCGAAGAGCAGTGGCGGCAGAAAGAGAAGTAGCAAGAGGTCTGGCGTCAGGGCCAAGCCCTTGAGTGATTCGAGCTCCAGGAAGCTCAGCGACAGCCCGGCGACCACGAGAGCCAGGGTGTAGGGAACTCGAATTCGTCGCGCGACCATGCCCACGAGCGACGCGATCAGCAGCAAGATCAGAACCTGGACTTCGAGGTGGTGCAGCACGGGCTTCTTCTTACACCAGCAGCGGCATCGGGTTGCAACGCCTCGCGGGCCTTGCTCGGTATGGGGCAACAAAATGGCCGAATCCATCTCTCGAAGAACCCTCGACTGGTCGATGACTCTTCGTCTTCGATGGCAAGCGTCGGTTCCCCTTCGCGGGTCAGATGCACGGCTCGACATGGGCCATGGGGCTGTGCTTGCCGCACTGGGTCCTGACGCCGACGCGACGGTGCGCCATGGGCCTGGCGATCCCCGGCGACCGCCGTCGTCTCAAAGGTACCCGATCGCTCCGCAGACGGAGCGCCCTCGTTGTCGATGGCGCGGGTTCATGAATCGTGGCGTGCATGACAGAAACGTCATGAATAAGTCATCTAGCAGACACCAACAATTCCTGATTCTGGTGCATGTGCTTCACGCCAGAGTCACCATTGCCGGATAAGCGTCACCGATGACTTCGTTCCGCAATCATGATCGAAGCGTAGCCACTCGGTTCGCTTTCGCCGCTTGTTGTGCCCTCCTCGCTCTTGGCGGGTGTGTCCAGTCTTCGCGTAGCAAATGCTCACAGGCCGTCGCTGCTCTCGCCTGCGAACGGCTCCGCGCGCCAGAGTCCAACCCATTCTCGGATCTCGCTGAGCCCCTGCACGTGCGTCCGATCAGCATCGACGAGCTTCCTGGCCCGGTCGAAGAGGACGAACCCAACACCGAGCGTCTTGCCGGAGTGGTCATTCGGGTGCCCGCGCGACCCGGATGGACGCGTGAGTGGCTGGAGCGCAGGACCTTGTGCTACCGGCAGACTGCTACACTGCGGGGGGACGATCCGCTGTTGGTCGAAGGTGCGCAACTCCGCGTCGATGACGCACCCGGCTCTTTCGAGATCAGCGTGACCAGCGAGGACGCCAGGGCGTCGGTGAACATCGTCGAAGCGGCAGCTCGTCTGCCAGGTCCGGCGGAGCGCTCGTTCGCCGCACGCTGACCAGGCCCTGCTTCCCCGGCTCCGGCACCACCGCTGCAGCGCCGCCGCAACGCCGCCGCAACAAGCAAGTTTCGTGCAACAGGCGCTTTCACTGGCGCAACGCGTGGGCCGTCCTTCTTTCGCGGCTTCTGTCCCGTCGGACATGCTATTGTCGGACTTCGTCTCTGCTGGGTGGTCGATCATCCGCGCTGAGCGCTACAACACGAGAAAAGGGGGTTTGCATGGCGACAGTCGAACAAGTGCTGGTGACCAAGGGTCGCACCGTTCACATCATTTCGAAAATAGCCACGGTGTTCGAAGCCATTGCTACCATGGCTGCCAACAACGTCGGGTCGCTCGTTGTGTTCGGAGAAACAGCGCCGTGCGGCATGATCACCGAACGCGACTATCTGCGGCGGATTGCTCTGGAAGGGCGCTCTTCGAGGACGACCTATGTCAAGGAGATCATGTCGCGTGAGCTGATCCACGTGCATCCGGAAACCGATCTCGAGGAGTGCATGGGGTTGATGACGCGCTGCAGGATCAGACACCTTCCTGTGCTCGATGGCGATCGGTTGGTGGGTTTGGTTTCGATTGGAGATCTCGTCAAGCAGCTGGTGCGCGACCGTGAGTCCACCATTCAGGAGCTCACGTACTATATCCAGGGACGCTACGCGTAGGCGGCGCTCAGTCTGTCGGATCCGACCGACAGACTGAATTCCGAGGGCGTGCTCACACCGACAAACGAGGCATTTTGCCCCCTGGAATGCGACGACCGCTCTTCCGAGCCGAGTTATTGGGGCGCATTGGCTTGCAAGGCCCGGAAGATCGGCACAAGAAGGGGCCGTGTCGCACGACCCACCGCACGACGAGCAGCCGTCGCCCCCAGCTCATCTGCCACTGCTGCCCATCTTCCTCATCGTTCTGGTCGGCGTCCTTGGTCTGACGATTGTCCTACCGCTGTTGCCGCTCTACGCGGAGAGCTTCGGAGCCTCGGCCTTCGTGGCCTCGCTCTTGGTACCTACCTACGCGGCGTGCCAGATGTTGTCGGGGCCCGTACTCGGCAATCTTTCCGACCGAATCGGGCGCCGCCGTGTGCTGTTGCTGAGTCAAGCAGGCACTCTGGTCGGGTTCTTGATGATCGCCGGGGCGCCCGCGCTCTGGGTGGTTTTCGCCGGGCGGGTTCTGGATGGCCTCACCGCGGGGAACCTGACCGTGGCGCAGGCGTATATCGCAGACAACACCACCCCTGGGAATCGAGCCCGGTCATTTGCATTGATCGGAATCGCCTTCGGCCTGGGTTTCATGGTCGGACCGGCTTTGGGGGGCTACTTGTCGCATTATGGCATGGGGGTGCCTCTTTACCTGGCCGCAGGGCTCTCGGCGCTGAGCATCGTCTGCACCTGGACGCTGCTTCCCGAACAGCGAGCGCATCCACGCTCCACACGGAATGAGTCGGGCGCGCCTGTGGCCGCGCCAGCAGGGAAACGCTTGAGCGTCGTCGAGTTTGGTCAGTATCTCGAATACTTTCGCCGCCCGGTGTTGAACGGTCTCCTGCTCGAATTTTTCCTCTACCTGTTCGCCTTCTCGATGTTCATGAGCGGCTTCGCGTTGTTCGCGGAGCGCCGCTACAGCTTGGACGGGCATGCCTTCACCCCACGCGAGATCGGCTGGGTTTTCGCTTTGGCGGGGCTCGTGGGTGTGTTGGTGCAAGGCGGCCTGTTGGGCCGGCTGGTGAAGCGTTTTGGCGAAAGGCGTCTGATCCAGGTTGGTTTGGTGTGTCTGGGAATCGGGTACGCGGCCCTGGTCGACGTGGATCCGTGGATTCCGCTGTCCGTGGCCACCGCGATATCCGCCTTTGGCAATTCCCTGTTGCGACCGAACATGACCAGTGTGATCACGCAGGTCATCGAGCGACACGAGCAGGGCACGGTGCTCGGGCTCACGCAAAGCCTCGCCTCGCTCGCGAACATCACGGCGGCTCCTCTGTCGGGCTGGTTGATCGAGGGGGCGCATCTTCACGCTTGGAGCTACCTTGCTGGCGGAGTTTGCGGCCTGTCGTTGCTTGCGACGCGCTGGGGGTCGGGGGCGTTTCGAGGGGAGTGCGGCCCGGCACCCACACATGAGTCCGAAGCCGGGCCCACGTTGCCCGGCGCGGCGGCTCCCGCGTCCGCGGGTCTGACCAACGGACCGCCGACGCCGCGCTTGTCGGGAAGCCCTGGCGGCGGCACGGGTCCGAGCGAAACCGACTGATTCGCGGCTAGCCTTTTGGCTTGTGGGCGCGGGTGTTCAGCATGGGCTTGAACCATTGGTTGATCTGCCGCGCCTCGACCCAGCTATCCTCGAAGAACCCGACGATCGAAAAGCCAGCGGCGATTTGTCCTCCGATTTGAGCGTCCAGACTATGGCTGAACTGGAGCAGATCACTTTGCTCGACGAGCTCTCGAAAGCGCTCAGGGGGTAGTCGAGACTCGTCCGAATAGGGGAGCGGATACCGGACCACGGGCGTTTCGCCGCGTTCGACGGCGTCGTGGTCGAAGAGAAAGAAGGCCGGGTTCATGAAGCCGGAGAGCAATTCACCGCCCGGCTTGAGCACGCGGAAGCATTCCTGCCACACCTGGTGGATGTCGGGCACGAACACGTTGGAGGTCACGTGCACCACGCGATCGAAAGCTTTCTGCGACGAAAGGGGACAAATCGCGCATGTCTCCCCGAATGGTGCGCAGCGTCAGACCTTCGCGCTCCGCTACGCTTCGGTCCAGGGCCAGTTGCTCTTCGGACAGATCGTAGCTGGTGACGCGGGCACCGGCGGCCGCCAGCAGAGGAGCCTGCTGGCCGCCCGAGGAAGCGAGGCAGAGCACGTCCGCGCCCGGCAATGGGCCGAGCCACTCGATCGGGATGGGGGTGTCCGGGGTGAGCAGGATGCAAGGCTGCCCGCGGCGCGCGGCCGCAATTTCCCCGGGAGTTGCAGGAATGGACCAGCGGCAGCCCTCACGGGCTTGCCGGTTCCAGGCTCGACGGTTGTGTTCGGCGATCGCGTCCATCTGGCGCGATTCTACGTTCGAACGCTGACCAACGCGAGCCGGGGTCGAGGCGGTCGTGGGGAATCGGCACCAGTATCGGCATTATTTGCGCCAAGCTCCCCTTGGTTGCTCGACCTGGATTTGCTAAACGACGCCGACTCGAACCGAGTGTCCTGCCTCCGTAGTTCGCCCCGAGTCCTATTGAGCGCAGGAATGTGTTGTTGATTCAGGTGGCGAGTCAAAGATTCCCCACACCAGCGGAGTAGTGATGATTGCCAAGAAACTCGTCAAGGACATGATGACCAGCAAGGTGCTGACCGTTTCGGAAGACTGGACGCTTCAGGAACTCGCGCGCTTCCTGACAGACCACGGCATTTCGGGTGCCCCCGTCACGACCGATCAGGGCCGCTTGGTGGGAGTCGTGTCCGTCACCGACGTGGCTCGTAGCGCCGGAAACCTCGCGGCCCCGCTGGTCGACAGCACGTTCTATCATCACCCCGCTGAGCTCAGCTCGGACGATCTGTCGGAGCTGGTGGTGGAGGCTTCGTCGGAGCTTACCGTGAAGGACATCATGACCTCCGTGGTCTTTCAGGTCGATATCGACGCCACGGTGGGCCAAGCCGCCGACACCATGGTACGGGGGCGCATCCATCGCGTGTTCGTCGTGGAAGGGGGCAGCGTGGTGGGGGTGGTCAGCGCGCTCGATCTGCTGCGTGAGCTTTGCGAGTGAAACTATCCGGCCGTGCTCAAACCTAGGCTGGGGGGCTCTCGACAGAGAACGGCCGCGCGAGCTAAAACAGAGCCGGCCTGGAACAGCGTCATACGGGTTGGCGCTCGGCCTTGGAAAAAAGTCATGCGCCTTCATTCGACATTGGGGATCGGTTTCATAGTCGTCGCTTGTGCTGGGACAACTCCGCCAGCTGAGAATCCGGAAGAAAGCTCGAGCACCGAGCAGTCGGCGGATTCCGGCAGCTCGGACATGGCCTCCGAGGAAAGCTCGGAAGAGTCCGACGAAAGCGCGGGCGATGGGGAGGCGGGCGAGGGCGACACCGAGGGGTCGCAGTCCGGATCGGAATCGACCGAGTCCGCCAAGCGCCTGCTCACTCAGGAGGGCACCTCGTTTCTCTACGATTTTTCCCGTTCGGACCCTGGAATGAAGGCCAAGGAGCGCTGCGAAAAGAGTTCGGGCGGGGATGCCGTCAAGAATGCCAACTGCATGAACAAGGCCACCAAGGCGGTGAGGACTCAGGGCTTCAAGTTCGAACGGGACAAGGAACAGCCGGACCAGTGGTGGTTCGTGCGCTTCGAAATCAAGGGGCACAAGCCCATCGAGCACAACCGAGTCAAGGCGGAGTTCGCAGACGACTCAGGCAAGAAGATCACCATCAAGACCACGGGGCCCGACAAGGCGCGAGCTCCGAAGGGAGCTGTTCCTGCGAGCTTCGAAATCGAGCTGCCCGATCAGTACACACTCGTCATCGAAGAGCCCGGGAAGGGCAAAATGATCTACGAGCCCAAGCTCGGGTTGTTCGACGAAGGCTAACCTCGCGCGGAACCGTGGCTGCCGACGGAGCTGGCCACGAGCTATTCGGAGTCGTCCTGGTCTTCGGTGTCCCCCGAGTAAGCGCGGCGCCGTCGGAGCTGGCCACGAGCTATTCGGAGTCGTCCTGGTCTTCGGTGTCCCCCGAGCCTTCCGAGTCGGTGTCCCCGGAATCAGCATCCCCGTCTTCCGAGTCGCCTTCATTCGACTCCTCGCCGAGCCCCTGGATCACCCTGAATTCGACGCGCCGGTTCTTGGCGCGGCCTTCCTCGGTGGCATTGTCGGCAACGGGCTTATCGGGACCGTAGCCTTCCGATTGAAGTCGGCTCTCGTCGATACCGTGTTTGACCAGATACTGCATGCACGCCTGCGCGCGCGCGCGGCTGAGGCGCAGGTTGTAGTCTCGGCCCCCGACGTTGTCGGTGTAGCCGTAAACGCCGATGCTGATGTCCGGACGCGCCTTGAGCAAGATGACCACCTCGTCCAGGATCGGATAGCTCACGGGCTTGATGGTGGCCCTGTTGTATTCGAACTGGATGGGTTGCAGGAGCGTGATGCTGCCGTCGTCCTCGAACTTGGTCAGGCCGGGGCAGCCGTTCTTTTCGGCCACCTCGGAACGTGGGCCAGGTTCGAACGGGCAGGCGTCCTCGACATCCGGCACTCCGTCGTTGTCGACGTCGACCTCCGGGCAGCCATCGTCGTCTTGAATGCCGTCCTTGTCCTCCGGGTCGTCCGGGCACCTGTCGTCTGCATCGATGATGCCGTCCTTGTCGCGATCGGGCGGGGCAGGGCAGCCATCGGTGGCGTCCGGCGGGAGCCCGTCTTCCTTGACGGTTGGGCAGGCGTCGATGGTGTCGGGGTAGCCGTCGTGATCGGTATCCTTATCGTAGTCTGCCGCATCCGGGACGATGTTGAGCTTCTTGTTCGGTGTCGTTGGCTCGGCATCCGTGAACGTCCAGGAGTAGCCGACCGAGGCGAGCAAGCGAATGTCGGCCGCCCCATAGCCGTTCGACAGGCGGGTCCCGCCTGCGATGTTGAAATACAACCGGTTTTCTTGATCGAGCGCAAAGCGCGTCTGCCCCATCCATTCCAGCGCGAAGTTGTTGGTGTTGCCACTCGCCGATTCACCCAGAGCGCCCCCGGGTGGAGCGCCCTCGCCGATCCCGAACGTGCCCCAGAGCTCTCCGCCCAGGCGGATGCGCCCCTCGCGCAACGGTAAGTAGGCACCGAACGCGTAGCGCAGCTCATCGGACACGAACATGCTGCTATTCAGACCGGGAATGCTACGGTCGGGGCGCCAGTGGGGTCCGATGTTGCCGGACAGGAAGAAGGGCCCGAAGTCGAGCTCACCGGCGCCATACAGATACAGCGGGCTGCCGTCATCGCTGGCGTAGGCCTCGATGTTACCGGTCGGGGCGAAGAACGCGATACCCATTCCGATACGCAGCGTGCGCGTGGAGTCCTCGAACAAGCGCGTCCGCAGATCGATGCGCAAGTCGCCGATGGAGGTGTTCGGATCGTTCAAACCGCCGCTTCCAATGTCGTATTCTGCAGGGTCGTTGCCCGTGAACTGCGTCCAGAAGACCGGCAGCATGACTCCCGCGCTGATGCGATCGAGCAACTGGATGCCGGCCGCGAAGTAGCTCATCACCTGGCCCTTCACCGGGGTGTCGATGTTTTGCTTCGCGACCGCATCGTTGGTGATGTTGTCCTTGCGCAGCGGCCGCACCGTGCCCCCCAGAAAAGCGCTCGTGTACACGCGCGTCTGCTCATGAATGATCGGCCGCCAGACCATCATGCCATCCTCGGGCGCTCCAGAGACCTGGGCGCGATCGAGGTAGAAAGTACGGGTTTGGGCGCTGGCTTCCCCGGACCAAGCCAAGGAAAGACAGCTGCCGAGCAATGCCAGGAGCCCTGTCACGAGCGACCTCGGCCTGCCCGTGCTGAAGCGGAACGGGGTTTGCAGCGTCACAGCCTCGGGACGCTAGCTTGTTCATCCGCGCAAAAAAAGTCCTGTTCTCGTGTCTGCGAAGTTCGTGGTCGCGCAAGACGTCGGTTGCAGTTTGGCGGCCGTGTGGCCGGGTGGTGGTCAGCGCTGGTCGACCAACAACTCGCACACCCACCACTCGCCGAGCGGGTCACGCCTCACTCCAATTCCGACCGCGTCGAAATGGCCGAGCAGGTTGGCTCGGTGTGAGGGCGACTCCCAAATCGCCCGGTGTGCCCGTGCCAGCGTGGGGGCGCGGGCGACGTTTTCGCCGGTGGCCATGCTTGCGACATTAGCCGCTTGAGCGCGCCACAAGGGGTTACCATCGCCGAGATCATGAGCCAAGCGCCCGGCCAGCTGCATGGCGCGTGCGTGTTGCTGCGCCAGCCGATCCAGCCGAAGGTCGCGCGTCAATCGTGGCATCCCCTCGCTCAGGCGCGCCGCGTTGAGCATGGCGGTCAGCTGCGCCTCTGGCGTTTGCCCCGGGCGCGCGGCGCGTTCGCCAGGCACGGGTTCGACGAGGGGTTCGCTAGGCAGCCTCGTTCCGACTGCCACCCAGGCCTCGGCGGCAGCTTCCGGGCCGCCCTCGGCGTCCACCATGAGTTGCAGTCGGTGCACTCCCTGCCCATCCAGGTAGAAGTCGGCGCTGACCTCCCTCCCATCGAGAGCGGCGGCCAAGGTGCGCGGTGTTCCCCGAGGTCCCAGGACGACCAGCTCGGCATAGCTGGTTGGCACTCGCAAGACAGCCCGGAAGCTCAGTCGCTCGCCCGTGCTGACTTGACTCGGCAGCGGCGCGATGCGCGCCGGCGCGTCAGCGCTGACGAGGCTCACTCGGTATTCACCATCGGATTCGGCGAGCATCGCAATGCCGCAGCGTCTTAGCGCCGATGGCCCCAGCTCTTTCAGCCACCCGCGCACGGGTTCTTCCAAGAGAGCGAGATCGAAACCATGACGTTCGAGCCGCAGCCCACGGGGTCGCACGTAAGGACTGCCGGAGGTGCGGACTGCAAAAGTAACGACGCTGGGATCCAGATCGAGGTTCTCGAGCGCCGGCGTGAGGAGCTTCGAGGCGGCCTCGTGCAATGCGCTATCTCCGGGACCGCACAGCTCCAAAAGCGGTTCCAACACGGGGTCAGGGGCATGGGCAGGTCGCGCGGCTCCCGTGACCACGGGCGGCGGGCTCGCTGCCGTCGCGCGAGGGGCGAGACCCGTTGTTCGACGTACGGGCACCGCGCTGGCTCCCGGTGCTGGGGCACGCCTTGGTGGCGTGGGCCCGGGGCTCACCGGCTGGCACGCCAGGAACATGCAGGCCCATAAAATCCAGAATCCCACTTCGAAGCCACCCCGGCGTTGGCTAGCCAGCGGGGCATGTGGGCCGTCGAGCGGATTCGTCTGCACCGGAACCCGTCTTAGCGCTCGGCCGAGAAGCGGTACAAAAACCCTGCGATTGCGCATGCTCTTTCGCGGTGTTTGTTTGCGGACCGGCGTCCAAATGGGAGACAACTCGATCGACCGAGGCTAGAGTTGGTCGGGTCGAGTGAGTCTGCTTAATGAATAGGTTTACGACAGCTGCGAAAGTAGGGGTGTTCGCCGTCGTGACCGTAGTTGCCGGCTACTACATCTACCAGTTCGTCAACAAGGGGGTCGGCTCTGGGTCCGGGTACGTGGTCTACGCGATGATGAACGACGCCAGCGGCATCGCCAAACACTCGCAGGTGCGCGTGGCCGGAATTCCGGTGGGCAACATCGACAGCATCAAGCTGTCGGGCAACCGTGCGCGCATCGACATTCGCATCGACGAGGGAGTGCCCTTGTACGAGGACGCCGCGGTGACGAAGGTCTCCTCGAGCCTGTTGGGCGAGTACTACCTGGGCATTGCTCCCGGCACCGAAGGCAAAAAGCAGCTGGAGGACGGCGATCAGATCAAGAATGTGCTCGGTGCGACATCCACCGACGACCTGATGCGAGAGATTGCGTTGATCGCCAAAGACGTCCGGCGCGTTTCGAATTCGCTCGCGGCCTCCATCGGTACGGATCAGGGCGAGCGCAATATCCGCGATACCTTGCAGAACCTGGCGGATGTGACCGAAGCGCTCAACAAGACCGTGCGCGAAAATCGCGATTCCATCAAGAACATCATCCAGAACGTGGAGGGGATCACTCAACGCGGCGCCCCCGAAATCGATCGCATTCTCGAGAACGTGCGGGTGACTACACGGGATGTTCGCCAACTGATGGCCGCGAACGAGGCAAGCCCGGAAAAAAGTGGAGAAGTCCGGCAGATCATCCACAAGGTCAATCGGGCGAGCGACAGCCTGGAGAGCGCCCTGTCCAATATCAACAAGGCGACCGAACGCATCGAACGCGGCGAAGGTACGCTGGGACGCCTGAGCAAGGACGAACACCTGATCAACGAGGTCGAGGGCATCGCCGAGGGCGTCGGGTCATTCGTGGGGAGTCTGAATCGCGTTCAGACCATCGTCACCCTGCGCAACGATTTTCAGTTCCTGGCCGGCACGGTCAAGAGCTTCGTGGAAGTCCGCATCCAGCCGCGCGAGGACAAATACTACTCGCTCGAGGTCGTGAACGATCCGCGCGGGGCCACGACCATCGAGCAACTCGATGTCGAGACCGACAACCCCAACGACCCGCTCCACTATCGAGAGGTGCGCACGGTGACGCGCAACTCTCTCAGGTTCTCGGTACAATTCGCTCAGCGCTTCGGTCCCTTCGTCGGGCGTTTCGGCCTGAAGGAATCGACGGGCGGCGTTGGGCTCGATATGTTGCTTTTCGACGACCGCTTCGAGTTGACGCAAGATCTATACGGTTTCGGGGAGGTCGTGGTGCCCCGCTGGCGCGTGCATCTGGGCTACGAGTTCGTCAAACGGCTCTGGTTGCTGGCTGGCGCGGACGACATCTTGGCACCGACGCGGCGCGACTACTTCGTAGGCCTGCAGCTGCGCTTCAACGACCGAGATCTGAAGACGATCTTGCCCTTTGCCCCGACTCCCTGAGCGCGCCGACTCGGAGCATGTTTCGTGTCAACGGGCTAGTTCTTCGTGAGCCCGGGGCGGCGCCTGGTAAGCAGCAATAGGGCAGCCACCCCGATAGCCAGCACCGCGTTCCATCCGAACGGATTCGGTGCCTTGCGATGAGACCCGGGAGCCACCTGGGCTCCACAACCGTAAACCGCGTCGCTGCAGATCGGTCCGTCGTCGGCCGAATTCGGATCTGTATTCGCGATGATTTCGTCGATATCGCTGACGCCGTCCTGGTCTGAGTCCGTCATTTTCTGTCGCGCGGCCTCGAGCGCAGCGGCAGTATTCGTCACCACCTGGATCCCAACACTTGCAGCGAACGGTTTGGTGGGGTTGCCTCCGCCGTCGACAGTCGCGTGGCAGAGCGTGCATTGTGGAGCGCATTCGAGACCCAACGCGTCCTGCATTGCTTTGGGAACGAATTCTCTGGCTTGCGCCTGCCCGCACCAGCCAAGGCTGCTCAAGCCGATTGCCACTGCCAGAACTCGCCGCCTCACGGCTATGTACATTGGGGAGGTCATGGGGAAAGAAGACTCGGAAGCCTCCCCCAGGATGCTGGATGTGTCAATGAGTTTGAGGCAGCGTGGAGAATTCCAAGAACGCCATGAAACAGCTGCTCCCGGGAGTGCGGCGAGAGCGCTCGGCTGCCGCTTGGCTTGCTGCCGCTCGGCTTTGCTGCCGCTCGGCTTGCTGCCGCTCGGCTTTGCTGCCGCTCGGCTTGCTGCTGCCCGGCGAGCGCCAGTGAAGTCGAAACGGGTTGCCTCGTGAGGTCTCGGCGGCATCAGCGGGATTGCGCTGTGTCTTCTCCGGCGCTGGAGGCGCGTCGCAACCCGAGGGTGAAGCGTGAACTTTCACGGCAGACCACTACGCTCGTACGAAACGGTCGTCAGCCTGATCGGTAACAGTACGAATCGTAGAAGGCTCGTCGTGCGCGTGCGGCTCGATCGGCGCCATGGCGGCTGGTCACCATCGACTTGCCAGATCGGAATCGGCTCGATCTTCACGCATGCGTCAGGCGCGATGCCGAGCTCTGAAGCGCTCATGATGAAGTGGGCGCCCGAACAAGCCTTGGTGCGCGACTTCCCAGGGGGCAGGTGAACTCCCGAGTTTGGTTCGGCCCGAAACCATCCGGCTTTTGGCGGTGCGTTTGGCTGCCACAATCACGGACACACACTCACAATGAGAACACATTGGCGAGCCGGAAGGAGCCACGGATCTGAAACGGAAACGTGAGGCTATGCCACGTCGCTTGCACCTGGACCTGCTAGACTGCTGGCAGAATGGCCGATGTTCCAAAGGGTGTTTCTCGCAGTGCCCGCAGAGTGCCACCGCCCCCCGCTACTGGTGCGGAGGGCAAGCGTTCTGCCGCCGTGCCTCCACCGCCACCAGCGAAGCGGTTGCCCGGGCCACCTCCTCCCCCGCCTCGTGTGCCCGCGCCGCCTCGGCGTTCGCGCGCTCCCGCGAAGACCGCGACCTCGCGCGCTCCTCGCCCTCCACTCGCGAAGGCCGAGGCTCCCGCGCCGCCGCCCCAGCCCCAGCCCCAGCCCCAGCCCAACTCGGGGCCGACGTTGGTGCCGAGCCCGCCCAGCGTCGATGGCTCCGACTCCATTCACCCGGAAGCGTACGCTGGAGTTTCTGCCGAACCCGCGGCAGTGGGTCCGGGGCTGGCCGATCGCGAAGGCGTGTCTCGCGAGCTGATTGCTTCATGTGAGGCAGGGCTAGCGAGCGAGAAAGATGCGAGCCGGCGAGCGCGCCTGCACTACGAATGTGCCAGGCTCTACGAGGTTCCGCTCGGTGAGCTGGACGCCGCGCTCGAGCACTACCAACAAGCTCGCGCGCTGCGGCCGCACCATCTGCCGAGTGTCTCCGGGCTTCGGCGTGTCCGCTTGCTCCAGCAGGACTGGAGCGCGGCGATCAAGGTGATCGCCGATGAGATCGAACTCAGCGAATCGCCGGAAGCGCGGGGTGCGCTGTTCTACCTGCGGGCGGTGTTGCTGGAGCAGCAGCTTGGCCACGTCCGAGAAGCCAGGGAGTCCTATCAAGCGGCACTCGAGCAACTGCCGGGTGACGCCGCGGCCCTGCGCGCGATGGCTCGTGCTCACCGTCGCGAGGGAGAACACGGCCCGCTGCGCCGGGTTCTCGACGCGCAAGCCGGGGTGGCGGCGGAGGATCGCTCGCTGGCAGCCGCACGCTGGGCAGAGCGCGGCCGCGATACGGAACTGTTCTCGGGCAAGGGAGAAGAGCCGTGCAGCTACTATCAGCGCTCGGCGAACGCTGACCCGATGGCATCTGGTTCCCTGTTCCACGCGACCCGATTGTACGGTCTCAGGAACCAGTTTGCAGAGATCGCTCGGCTGGAGCAGCAGCGTATCGAGCTCCTGACGGACGCCCGCCTGCGCTCGGTCAGCCGGGCCGCGCTCGCCGACCTGCTTTCCGAGAGGTTGGACGATCTCGCCGGAGCGATCACCCAGCTGGAACGAGCTGTGGCAGAGTTCCCGGAAGACGCGGCTTCCCTGGAACGGTTGGCGGAGCTCTACGAGAGAACGGGGGACCACGAGGGTCGGGTTCGAACCCTCGAACGCCTGGTGGAAAGCACACGGGACGTTCGACAGGAGCTGGAACTCTGCCTCACCTTGGCCGACCTGCACCGGGTGCGTCGCAGGGATCTGGCTTGCGCGGCACAGTGGCTGGAGCGGGCGCAGACGCTCGACCCGAAGGACCCGCTCACCGCCGACGCGCTTGCTGAGCTTCACAGGGAGAATAACGACTGGCAGGCCGTGGCCGCGGTACTGGAACGTCGAGAGGCCAATTCGGATGATCTCGAGCTGCGCGCGGCGCTGCTCGAAGAGCTTGCAGAAATCCACGAGCGCAGGCTCGGAGGTTCCGAGCGCGCCGTGGAATTTCATCGGTCCGTGCTGAGCTTGCGCCCAGGACACGAAAGCGCGCTGAGCAATTTGTGTCGACTACTGCGTGGTCAGGGGCGGTACGCGGAGTTGGTCGAGCTTCACGAGCGCGTGGTCGAGCAATCGGCCGACGACGCGGAAGCCATCAGTCACCTGCTGGAGGCGGCACTCATTTACGAGGACTTGTTGCACGAGCCAGAGGCCGCGCTGAGTGCATTTCGTCGCGTGCTCGAGCGAGATGACGCGCATCTCGCGGCGCTTCGCGGTGCGCAGCGACTGGCCGAGGTGACTGGGGACGCCGCGCTCGCGGTCCAGCTCATCGAACAAGAGCTGACGTTGGCACGGGGCAACGAGCGCAGGGTGGCGCTGTTGCTGCGCGCGGCGGACGTTTGCGAACGCGGCCTGCACGATGAAGCGAAGGCGCTCACGATACTGCAGGAAGTCCTGGCCCTGGACGAGCGCAATCGGCCCGCGTTGGCGGCGGCACAACGTCTTCACAGGCGCGCCGGCCGTGTCGGCGAGCTCGTACAAGTGCTGCTGCAGGAAGCTCAGTGTCTCGATAATCCCCAGAAGCATGCAGAGTACCTGGTTTCGGTGGCTCGCATCGTCGACGAGCAGCTCGCCGACAAACAGCGCGCGCTCGACCTGTATCGGAGCGCCTACGAGGAGTGGGCTTCTGACACGACTGCACTCCCGCTGGAGCGCGCCCTTGCCGGCGCGGAGCGCTTCGAGGAGTTGGCACAACTGCTCGAAGAGCGGCAGTCATGCGCGGAGGTGCCGCGTGCTCAGTACCGGGTTGCCCGCGAACTCGCTCGAGTGCGCGAGGCTCGCCTGGGCCAGAGCGAGCGCGCGCTCGCCGCCCACGACGCGGCGCTAGTCGCGCAGCCGGACTCGCTGGCAGCCCGCTTGGGTCGTGTGCGCTGCCTTGGACAACTGGGCCGCTTTGAGGAATTGGTGGAAGAGCTCGACCGTGTACGCGGGCAAATCAGCGATCCGGCGGCGCGTGTCTGGTGCTTGCTCTTGACCGGAGAGTTGCTCGAGGGCGAGGTGACCGACCTGCCAGGCGCGGCCGAACGTTTCGAGCAGGTGCTCGAGCGAATCCCCGATCACCGGGGGGCTCTGTTGGCCCTCGAGCGTCTCTACCAGGCTTTGGGTCGCCCGGAAGAACAGGTACGCGTGCTGCAGAAGCAGGTGGAGGGTTTCCATGCAGTGCCAGAGCAGGTGGCCGCATTGAGAGAGCTCTCACGTCTATCCACGCACTACGAAAACCCCGAAGAGCTGAGAACAATGGCTGCCTCGGGAGTTCTGCAAAGGCTGAACGACGACGTGCGCGCGCTGTTCGAGCTCGAGTTCGGCTCTATGAGCCGCAAGGACCTGTCGAGGCTGGCCCAGGTCGACGCACGCTGGGTCGGGCGCGCTCCGCCAGGACCCGTGCGCGCGGCGTCCCGCACCCGCCTGGCTGAATATCTAGAGGCGCACAGTCCGCGCGAGGCCCTCGAGCAGCACGAGCCCGCGCTGGCCGAAGACGCTGAAAACATCGCTGCTGCTCGCGGCATCACGCGGTTGGCCGAGACCGTCGGCGACGTCGGCTTGTTGCGCAGGGCTGCAGAAAGCGAGTACTCGGTCGTCGGCAATGCCGAACGCGCCGCCTCACTGTTGAGGTCGGCCGCGCGCAGCGAGCGCGCTCAGGGGCATCTCACCCAGGCCACGGAGATTCTGACTCGTGCTCTGAGCCTATGGCCTGACGACGTATCGAGCGCCGCTGAGCTGCACGCTCTCATGACGGAGCTGGGCCAGCAAGACAAGCTCATCACTGTGCTGAGCGTGGCTGCCGAGGCCGCGGAGAACCCCGAGGTCAGAGCCGGCCACTGGATCTCGGTTGCCCGATTGCTAGCCGGGGCCCGCGCTGATCTGGGGGCGGGTATCGCGGCGCTGTCGCGTGTGGCGCTCGCTCAACCCGGTCACGCCGCAGTTCTGCTCGAGCTCGCCGAGCTGTACATTCGGGACCGCCAATGGGGACCGGCCGCGGAGCGGCTCAACAAGGCTCTGCAGAATGCTCCCGACGCCGCCGCAGCGACTCCCGCCCGCCTGCGGCTTGCGGAGCTCTATCACGAGCACCTCGACCGAACGTCGGACGCCGCAGCATTGCTGCGTGAGATCGTGAAGCAGGTGCCCGACGAACCTCGCGCGCTGCGCCGTCTGCTTGCCATCGAGATAGAAACGGGCGATTCGGGCGCTGAGTCTACCGCACAGCTGTGGACACGGCGCGCCCAGGGCTCGGAACGCGCCGAAGCGTTCACGACGCTGGGGCGCCTACAACGAGACGCAGGCAAGCTGGAGGAGGCCAAGCGCTCTTTGGCACAAGCGGTTGCACTGGTGGGCCTTTCGCCCGCTGGCGCCGACCGCGACCTCGTGCGCATGCTCGAGAAGGAGCAGCTGGCGGGCAAGTCTCCGGATTGGTCCATCTATGCGGGGGCGCTCTCGAGCTTCTGCGCCAGCGACGCGGGCGTGACAGCCAAGCTCTCGGCCCTGCACGAGGCGTCGGCTATCTTGATCGACCGGATGAACAAGCGAGAGCAGGGCTACGGCGCCTTGCGCGCCGGACTCACCGTCAAGCCACGGGACTTCGACCTTCAGGAACAGCTTGCCCGGCGCTTGCTGGAAGCGAAACAGTACGAGCGGGCATTGCCCGAGCTGTTCAACTTGCTCGCATTGGATCCAGGTAGGCTTCAGACTTGGTCGGATCTATGCCGGAGCTTCGACTCTCTCGGCAGGAATGCGGAGGCGAACCTTGCGATGGGCCCTCTGGTGGCCCTGGGTGGCGGTACCGACCTGGAGCGAGCCGCCTGGAGCGCGCGAGTACCCAGGTTCGGCGCCCTTGCCGCGGGCAGTGTGGACGAGTCGGTGCTTCAGCAGGCAGCGCGGGGCAATGGCCTGGCGGATGGAGTTCGCGCGTTGTTCGTGCAGCTTGGCACGCTCGCTCCCAAGCTCGTCGACGTGGGTCCCGAGCGCTATGGACTCAGCGCGAAGGAGCGGGTCGGCGGCCCGCTCGCTCCTCTGTTGGAACGCATCACCCGCATCTTCAACCTGGCGGAGGTCGACCTGTATCTCGCCGTCGGCGAGCCGAGGGTGGGCGCCGTGCTCGGCGAACCGGTCGGCATCGTCGTGCCGGAGACCTTCCAGAAGTTGAGCGAGCCACAGCAGGTCTTCTGCTTGGCGCGCCAGGCGACCAACATCGCGCTGGGCACGCACCTGGTCGCGGCGCTTGGGCCCGGGCAGACGCTCCTGTTCGTGGCGGCGGCGGCTTCGCTGGTGGGCGTGGAGTTTGGAGCTGCCACCTTCGGCAGCGAACAGATAGCTGATGTCGCGCGCCGCTTGACCAAGGCGCTTCCTTGGCTCTCCAAGGGGCGCTTCGAGGAGGCCGCGCGTCGCGCCGTTGCAGACCTGCCCACGGAGATGAGCTCGCTGCTCGCCGAGCTCGATCGGGCCAGCTTGCGGCTTGCGATGATCGTATCCGATGACCTGAGCTGCTTGCATCTGGTCAAGGAGCACGGCGCGAGCCTGCTCGGGCTCGACCGGCAATCCATCGCCGCAACGCTGGAGGACCTGTTGCGTTTCTGGGTCAGCGAGCAGGCGATGACGATTCGCCGCCAAATTGGGCTCGCCTGAAGGTTCGCTACCGGCGCGAAAAAGCGATCCAGCCCAGGTGCTTGGCGGTGACGAGCGCTGCCAGCGCCTCGCGCTCTCCAATCCTGCGCCGGTCCTCGCGCTCGGGAGCGCGGGTAATATGCTTGATCGCCTCCTCGAGCGTCAGCCGTTCCTCGGTAAGGCGCGGGAGCCACTGCAAGCTGAGCGGGGCGGAGCCACGTTCTTTTCGCAGGCTGCAGGAGGCGATGCGGGGGCCGGGTACCAGGTGATGCTCGAGGGAAGGCAGCAGTTGCTGCGGAGCGCCGTGCGACGCGACCAGCGTACCTGCCATCATGGGGCTCGCCAGATCCAGATCGAGCGGGAACTGGACCGACATCGCCGTGGTTCCCCGGTAGAACGTGACCGTTCCCTCTTCCCAACCGCAGAGCGAAGCGACGCGGTCGCGACCCTGATCGCGAATCGCGCGGAAGATGTCCATGGCATCCACCAGACCGAGACCGATCAGCGTGTCGCCCAGATGGCCCCCGAAGCTGGCCAGCATGTTCAGCGCGGTGATCAGCTGGTCGCGGCTGATGCGACCGCGCCTGACCAAGTATTCTCCCAGAAGCTCTTCCCGCTCGGACGAGGCAACGTGGAATAGTCTGCCGTCACGCAGATAGATTTCTTTTCGTGTCGGGTGGTTGTTGGCATCCTGGCGGTGCACGAACAGCGCGCCGCTCTCGGAGCCTTGGCGCATGCGTGCAAGCACCTTCAGCATGGAGGTGTCCTTCAACAGGACCTGGTAGTCCGGAACGCCGGGTTCGAACAGGCGACTGGTGGTGGCCGTGGTGGACGGCAACAAATGGCGTGCCAGGTCGTCGATGTTGCGGATCTCTGCGAAGTCATTGCCCATCAGGGCAACTTCGTCGTCGCCCGTGAGCTCGCCAGTGGCGATCAGCTCGATCAATTGGGCGAGATCGACGTTGTCGAGCTCTTCTCCGTTCTTTCGCCGCACGCGTGAGGTGACCGAAGCAGGCGCCACCAACGTGTCCGTCGTCAGGCTGTGCTCCGCATTGTCGGGTGTGAACTTGCGCACGGCCCGCATGCGCTGGACCGAATCGCGAATACGCCCTTCCAGGTGCTTGGCGAGCTGGCTGGAGTCGCGTGCCCAGTTGACCCATTCGCTCAGCATACCGACCAGAGTGGCCCGCGACGGTGTTTCGTAGGGCTCGAGTGCGTCCGCAAACTCCTGACCCGAAGCGAAGCGCTGATTGGGGTCTCGATCCAGGGCGCGCTCCAAAATCGCCATGAGCCCGGTAGGAAAGCTGCCGGCCTGGCGCCGGAGGGGTTCGATATTGACGTCGCGAATCGCCAACAATACCGCGAGCTGGCCATTGCCAGGGAAGATGCGGCGTCCGATCAAGAGCTCTCCGAGCACCACCGCGAGCGAGAACAGGTCGGCGCGATGATCGAACTCTTCGCCCGCTACCTGCTCCGGGGCCAGGTAGCCGAACTTCCCCTTGAGCCCAGCCGTGGGCTGCCCCGAGGATCGGGGAACGCGGGTGATGCGCGCGATTCCGAAGTCTCCCAGTTTCACATCGCCCTGGTTCGACAGGTAGATATTCGAGGGGGTGACATCGCGATGTACGATGTGCAGGGGGGAGCCCTCGGAATCGGTGGCTTCGTGCACGCTGGACAACGCACGGGCTACCGCACGAGCGATGAATACTGCCAGGCGTGGGGGAATTCGCCTCTGCTCGGACTCGGCCCGGCGCAAGAGCGCGTAGACATCGACGCCGTCGACGTATTCCATGGCGAGGTAGGGCTCCTCGCCCACCATTCCCGCGCCGAAGATGCGCACGACGTTCTCGTGAACCACTGCCTGGTGAAGGCGAGCCTCGTGCTCGAGCAGGCTGAAGCTGTCTGCTTCTCGGATCTCGGGTAGCAGGCGCTTGACCACCAGCCGCCGTGCCGGCCGGTCGCCGAGCTTGGGGCGCGCCAAAAATACCTCGGCGCTTCCGCCGACGGCAAGGCGGCGATCGAGAAGAAACGGTCCGAACGGCACCGCTCGCGCGGGTTTTATCTCGGTCTCTGGCTCCGCCACGACACCATTATGGGCCATTGGCGCTCGGCCGGCGGACTTTGCCACCCTGGGGGGTCACAAAATAGAAGCACATGTGCCTGTGCAGCGGCATATTCGCGAGCAAAAGTAAGATCTCGGAATGCCTTCTCGACGTCAAATGAGACTTCTTGGCCTGTTCATCTTGCTGTTCGCTGCTGCGATCGGTTCAGGCTGCAATGGATGCAACAGCAGGAATGCAAAACTCCCCGAGGCGAAGCAGAAGCCGACCCTGAGGCTGTACGCGCTGGGGGGCGCCGCCGGAGCCATCGAACCGTGTGGGTGTGTGAAGGACATGCTGGGTGGTGTGGATCACGCCGCCGCCTATGTGAGCAAACAGGCTCGGACTTTGCCGGGGCAGCTCGTGGTGGGAGCGGGGCCCATGCTGTTCAGCGATCCGGCGATCGAGCCCGAGCGGCGCGCTCAGGCAGAGTTCAAGGCGCGTGCTCTGGCCGAGTCCTTCAAGGACATGGGCCTCCGCGCTTGGGCTCCCGGGGTCAACGACTGGGCTCTGGGCTCCGACCAGCTCGCCGCCTTGGGTCAGGCCAGCGGTGCGAGTCTGCTCGCGGCCAACCTCGCTGCCCCCACGGTCCCAGTGAAGTCGACCGTCCTCGAGCGCGTGAACGATACCAGTGTAGGGATCACGGGCGTGGTCGTCACCACGCCGCGCCAAGAGTTGCCCGATGGGGCGGGCTTCGACCAAGCGCTGGGTGCCCTCCGGGCGTCGCTCGCGCGGCTGAACGAACAGGGGGCCCAGCTGAAAATAGCGCTGATTGCGGCGCCGCGCGGCGAGGCACTGCGGCTCGTGGAACGAGTCGAAGGCTTTCAGGTGCTGGTCGTGGGCAAGGCCGTCGAAGAGGGTGACCACAACGACGACCCCGTCGCTCCTACCATCGTCGGGCAGACCCTGGTGGTCCAGGCTCCCAATCATCTTCAGGGGCTCGCCGTCGTGGACCTGTTCGTGGACAAGGATGACTTCAGCTTCGAGGGGGCCAGCGACATCGAGCGCCTGGCGCGGCGCGAAAGCGTCGAGCGCCGCATCGGGGAGATCGAGGGGCGGCTCGCCGAGGGCAAGCAGAGCGGGGCGAGAGCACAGGATCTGAAGGCCCTCGAGAAAGATCTCCAGGAGCTGAAGTCTGAAGGCGCGCGCCTTCAGACTGCGGGGTCGCCCCCCGAGGGCAGCTTCTACCGTTACGAGCTGATCGACGTGCGGGAATCGCTCGGCGTGGACAACCAGGTCAAAAAGCGGCTGGTTGCCTACTACAAGCGCGTGAATCAGCACAACAAGCAGGTCTTCAAGGACAAGCTGCCGCCGCCGGTGAGCGAGGGCGAGGCAAGCTACTTGGGGGCCGAAAAGTGCGGAGCTTGCCACATGGAGGAACACGCTTTCTGGATGACCACCCGGCATTTCAACGCGTACGAAACGCTCGAGGCCGACCACAAGGAGTTCAATCTGGACTGCGTCGGGTGCCATGTGACGGGCTACGAGAAGCCCGGGGGTTCCACGGTTACCCACGTCGAAGGACTCACGGATGTGCAGTGCGAAGTGTGTCACGGTCCTGGTTCGCTCCACGTGGCAAACCCTGCCGAGCTGAGTCTGATCCAGGGCAAGCCCGACCAGGGGCTGTGCGCGGATACGTGTCATCATCCTCCTCACGTGCACAAGGGCTGGAACGTCGCCCAGGCCTGGCAGAAGATTTTGGGACCCGGGCACGGACGTTGAGGCTGTCCGGCGCACGGGTGCGCACAAAAATGCGGTGCAGCGCACCTACAGGTTTGCTAGAAATGACTCTTTAGCATGCACTGGGGCGTTAGGTGGCAGTTCTCTTCTCGAGGTGATTCACTTCCAGGCTCGAGTCGTTAGATGCCCACGGTCGATCATGCC
This sequence comes from uncultured delta proteobacterium, assembly GCA_963809955.1. Lineage (GTDB taxonomy): Bacteria > Myxococcota_A > Polyangia > Polyangiales > Polyangiaceae > JAICQQ01. Next base: position 36,508 of record CAWELQ010000015.1, on the reverse strand, counting down.
AACAAGGAGTTGCTGCTGAAGCTCGTGTATTACGGAGCTGGGCACTCCGGCAAGACGACCAATTTGCGCCACATTCACGAGCATACCAGGTCCGAACACCGCGGTACGCTGCTGACGCTCAGCGCCGAGGCAGAGCGCACCATCTTCTTCGAGATGCTTCCGGTCGAGCTGGGCGCATTCAAGGGCTACTCGATCCGGCTGCACTTGTGCACGGTGCCCGGCAAGGTCGTGCACGATCGCACCAGGCGTCACATTCTGAGCGACGTGGATGGCATCGTGTTCGTCGTCGACAGTCAGCGTGCCGCGATCGACGCAAACCTCGAGAGCCTGAATAACCTGGCGACCAACCTTCGGCTGCACGGGTTGAGTCCGCACAAGACGCCTATCGTGATTCAATACAACAAGCGCGACCACCCCGACGCTCTGAGCCTCGAGGAGCTTCAGAAGCTGATGGGAGTCGCTGGCGAGTCTGTGGAGGTCGAGGCCAGCGCCAAGCGTGGTGAAGGTGTCTTCGAGAGTCTGAAGGCCATCGTCAATGTCGCCCTGAGGACCTTGGATGATCCGCGGCGCTTGCCGTCCGGCCGCACTCCGTCGATTTTGCCGGGGGAACGGGCTAGCATGTACCCCGGCGGTGTGGTGAATCGAAAGCACGAGATCCCCACGGCACCGGGGCTGCCAAAGTTCGAGTCTTGAATTTGGTGGCGTTTCGGGGGCAGTCCAAGCCGGAATGGACTACCGCTTCGTGCCTGTCGGGTCGGCCGCGCCGTCGCGCAGGAAGCAGGCTCTTGGGATGCGCCGTTTGCGGCGCAGCGCGTCCGTACGAGCGATGAAGCTGCGTGTCACGGGGTCGTGGTAGCCGCTTGGAGTAGCCTCCGAGGATTCGGCTTCGTAGAAGCTCGAGATCTTTCCCATCAAAAGTTCACGGACGTACTTACCCACCAGCGAGGCCAACATGACCAGCGGATCAGCGGCATCGGCGTCCCTCACGAAATGCAGCTCGCCGACCCCTGGAAACCGGTAAGCGCTGCGGGCTCTGCCCACCTCGAGCACGGCGTGCAGCCAGCCCGAGAGTGGTCCGAAGAACTTCGAGTAGTCGGTGATACCTCCGACCTTGCCGCAGATCGCGAGAACCTCTTGCTCCATGCGCTTGCTCACGTCGAGCGTCAGCCGCTCCATGGCGTGCAGGTCTGATATGAAACGATTGCCGCCCAGGCGTCGCTCGCCGTTCAACACTTTGGTGCACAGGACCGAACAGTGCGCTCCGACCAGTTCCACGCCGCGCGAGCGGAAGTACTCGACGTGCGAGCGCACCCGGGTCAGCTCTTCTGGCTCGGCGACGAAGCCCGAGCGTGTCGGTGCCCAACATTGACCACTTGCGTGCTTGGGACATGGCGCACTCAGCGTTGCCTGGTCTTCGAAGCTCAGGCTGCCAAACAATTGGTCGGGACTGTCTGCGGGGTGACACAGTGCGCGCGCCCATGCTTCGGCGAGACCAATCTTGTTGTGCGCCACCAGGCGCTTGGAGTCGTCCAGATCCTGCCTGAGGCGCGAGGGTAGGCGACGAGACAGGAACCGTTGCCCTCGCTCGTCTACCCTCGCCACCACGGCCGTGACGATCATGGGTCCGAGGAGCGCGCCGAGACCGTTTTCGTCGACTCCGATGCGTAGCTGCTGGCTCACGTGCTCGTTCTAGCCGCCCTGCACTGGAGGGATCAACGCCAGCTGGTCGCCCGATTCGAGGGCCTCGTCCAGAGCGGCGAAAACCTCGTTACGCGCCACTCGGACGCCCCGAATCCCCGCGAGCCGTGTGCGCTGCCTCCCCAGATGGCACAAGAACTCCCCCACGGTACCCACTTCATCGGGTAGCTCGAGTTGCTCGCTCGGGACACCGACCATTTCGCGAATCGCAGCGAAGTAGAGCACCGTGACGCATTTCATTCGCATTGAAGCATAGGGAATGTATTGGCAGGGCGCTAGCTATGCTAATGATCTGAGCGGCTTGGACGAAATGGTTGGACCGGCCAACCTGGGAATGCGCGCGACCGAGCCTTCCACCCGGGCGGCGCGCATTCGGGCTCTTTCAGACTCTTGAGGTCAACAAAGCGTTGTGATTGATGTGGAAAATTCAGGATTTTCCACACGGAGGTAGGGACATGGTCGAGCAGAAGACGAAACTCGGGCGTGACGTGTACATCGCCTTGGCTGCGATTGGCTGGGCGGATGGGCAACTCGACGAGGAGGAAGCCGACGCGATCGTGCGAACGGCTCTCGAAGAGGGGCTCGAACTCGATGAGATTCAGGAGATCGAGGAGGCGACCAAGCAACCGATCGACCTCGGGGTCATCGACCGAAAAAACCTGTCGAAGGAGGATCGCCTGTTCGTGTATGCCGTTGCGTCCTGGATGAGTCGGCTCGACGGGCGTGTCTCGGCCGAAGAAATCGATGCGCTGGAGGCGCTCGGGGAGGCCTTGAAGGTTCCCGAGACCCCACGTGCGCACGCCGACGCGATCGCGCAAGAGGTTGCCAACTTCGAAGAGGGAGATCGGCCGTCCCGCTACGATCTCGCGGCTTTGCGCCGGATCATCGGCGAACGCTTGCAGCAAGCACAGGCTGCCCGAGCTCAGCAATCGTAAGAAGTGCGGCGACGGAGTCGCAGAGGGTCGCGCTGACCCTGCCTTTCGTGACTTCGTTGGCTTCAAATCTGAAAATCCCGCTTCCGGCGACCGTTTGTGAAAACAGGCGCACACCACGGAGGACGCCTTTTTGCAGATAGCTAGTGGAGCACCCAAAGGCCCCGGGAACGGGGAGGCGAACTCGCCCATTTCGTTCAGTGCGATGCGCATCGTGAGCGAAGCCTTGAACCCGAAGACCTCGGTGAATGAGCTGGCGAATCTGGCGGCGCAGGACCCGGGGTTCGCTCTGCGGGTGCTCTCGGCCGTCAATAGCGCTGCGTTTGGGGTGTCCTTCACCGTCAGCGACGTGCGGCAGGCCGCGGGCCTCTTGGGCATCCGTGGCCTCAAGAACATCGCCCTCAGCCTGGCGCTCAGTGACATGGTACCCCTCGAGCAGGATGGCAACCTGCTGCTCACCCAGTCCATCCGCCGCGCCGTCGCGGCACGCCTGATCGCCGAAAGGCTGGGTTACGCCGACCTGGACCGCTACTTCACCGCTGGGCTCTTCCTGGAAGTAGGCCTTCTGGCGCTCGCCCGGCATGACCTTCCGACGGCCGCCATGGTAGCGCGCTTGCCGTCGGCGCAGCGCTGCGTTTTCGAGCGCGCGAGTGGCCTGGCTCCTCACAGCGAACGCGGCGCACAGACCGCGAAAGCGTTCAAGCTGGACGCGGAGACGACGCAGGCGGTGCTCGAGCACCATGCCGACACGATACCCAGGGGCGAGCTGGCGAGTGTGTGCTGGGCCAGCGAGCGCGTGGCCGCCGTGTGGGAAGGAGGGAACACACCGGATCTGAAGGAGGCTGCTGACGCCGCTGTGGCGGCGTTGGGAATCGAGCGCTTCGTGGAGCTCTATGAGCGCTTGCCGACGCTCGTGGCTCGAGTCGGCCAGGGCTTTCAGCGCGAGATTCCCGCCCAGGAGACCCTCCAGTCGCTCACTGACAATGCCGCTCGGAGTCTGGTCGAGCTCAACCAAAACTACGAAGTGCTCGTGAGACGCCTGGAACATCTGATCGAGGAAAAGGAGCAACTCGCGCAAGAGCTGAAGGTGGCCAATCGACAGCTGACTCAGCTTGCGGCTACCGACGGGTTGACGGAGCTGCCCAACAAACGAGCCTTTCAGCGTGAGATGGTACGAGCGCTCGCACGCTCCGAGCGTGAGGACACCTGGCTTTCCCTGGTGCTGGCCGACGTGGATTTCTTCAAGAAGGTGAACGATACGCACGGTCACCTGGCTGGTGACGACGTACTGAAGGCCTTTGCGGCGATGCTGCGCGACTCACTGCGAGCCGGCGACTTCGTGGCCCGCTACGGTGGAGAAGAATTCGTAGTGCTGCTTCCTGCGACGCCTCCAGAAGGGGCAGTCATTGTGGCAGAACGCATCCGAGCCACGGTGGAAGGAACGCGAATCAACGCCACAGGCGCCTTCGTCAGCGTGACCGCCAGCTTCGGGGTGGCCAGCGTGAGAGGAAGTGGCGCGCGTCGGGCCTCTCAAGCATTGATCGCCCATGCGGACGACGCCTTGTACACATCGAAGCGGGAGGGACGCAACCGGGTGACCCTTGCCTCCTCCGAACCGATCCAGCCAGGTCAAGCGATCCCGGGTGCGGCCGAATTGAGCTCCTGAGCCACGGCCAATACCTATGCGAGTAGCTCGGTTTTCGAGACCGGGAAGCCCTCCGGACGTTGTACTGCGTAGGAAAGTGCCAACACTTCGATCAAAATGAGGCGATACACCACATGCACATCGTCGACGTCGATCTGTTGAGCGTGTGCTTCCAGCGTGGCATCGATGTGCTCGTGAACGAATAACATCACGTTCGGCTGCTCCATGGCGATCACGTCGTCGCTATCGAGGGCCTCGGTGGCGTCAGCGCGCCGCAGCTCCTCGTCGAGCGAGAGAAGCTGCTCTGTGGCGTCCAGCTCGTCCGTGCTGACTTCGTCGAGATGACTGCCATGCGCGCGTTCGAAGGCCAGCCAGACCGCTAGGGTCAGAAAGTAGCCGAGCGCCAGGGCTGTCTCGTCCAGCTGCCGTCCGAGCACGTCGCCGACGTGACTGGCCAGTGCTGGCTGGTTATTTTCAATGCGCTCGAAAGCCTCATCGAGTTGGACTCGCGCTTCGTCGTCGTCGTCGGCCAGGCCGTCTCGCACCGACTCCAGCGCGTGCAGCGGAATGCGCGCATAAGTTGCTACCGGGCGAATGGCCGAACGACGAACCCACACAGTCGAGGTGTAGCATGCTCGAGTCCCGCAGGGGCTCTGTGCGAATGCTTTTTTGAAAGAGAAGGCAGAAGCAGAAGGGCTCCCAATGAGCTGCCGTCGTGCCCGACAAAGAGCAGAGTCGGTATTTGACTTCCTTCACGTTGTGCGACCAAGTGGGCTAAGACTCCCGCAAGAGTCCAGCTGTGCCACGGTTCGTGAAGTGTTCAACTTGAGGAGTGCCGTCAAACGCCACCCCCGGGTGGCGCTGGGGGCTAGCGTCCCGCTGATGGCCTTCGCGTGCATGCTGCTCGCCTGGGGCGTGGCACGGGCGCTGCACTATGGGCGAGTGCTGCCTGGAGTGTGGGTGAACGAGTTCGTCGCAGCGGGCATGGCCCCCCAGGAGCTCGAACGCGAGTTGGCCCGCGCCGCCAAAAGGCTCAACCGAGAGCCCGTCCGCGTGCATCTGGAAGGACTCGTGTTTCGCTTCGAACCCAAGCAGATCGACGCCAGGGTAGACCTGGCACGCACCTCGATGGCGGCGTTCGAGGCCGGTCGCGACGGCGCTTTCTTTTCACAATTCGGTTGGTGGTTGTCTCGCTTCTTCTCATCGTACCAGCTAGGGCTCAGGGTAAGCTACGATAAGCGTAAGCTGGAGCAGCTCGTGGAACAGTGGGAGCGTGCTGCCATCAGCGATCCGCCCCTGGCCGGGGAGGTGCGTGGTCAGGGCGAGCGACTGATTCTCGAGGAGCCTCGGGCTGGGCGTCGTATCGATCGGACCGCGCTGGCGAAGGAACTGCCGGAGGTTTTGGGCCGGACCAGTCAGCGGGCGTTGGCCTTGCGCACTCGAAAGGTGGAGCCACGGCTCGAGCGTCGCCACGTGCAAGCTGCTCTCGAGAAAGGCCAGCAAATGGTGCGGGCGGCGACTCAGCTGGTCAGTAGGGATGGCGCGCTCGTTTTGCGTTTCAGCCGCGAAGAGCTGGTGCGCGCCTTGAAAACCCGACCTGATTTCGATCCGCCGCGACTCGAAGTCTTCTTCGACCCGGACGTCGTCGAGAGCGTGATCGAACGGGACCGAGATCGCCTGGAAGCCGAACCCAAGAATGCTTCCTTCCGCGTGGACAAGAACAACCACGTCAGCATCATTCCCGGACGCCCGGGAACCAGACTCGAGCCGAAGCTCACCGCGGAAGCCCTGATGCAGGCAGTCTACGCTCCATCACACGTTGGCGAGCTGCCGGTCGACCGCGACGCTAGACCGGAGCTGACCACCGAGGATGCGCGCGCTCTCAATATCGAAAAGCTGGTCGCGCAGTTCAGCACGCGCCACCATTGTTGTCAGCCCCGCGTGCAGAACATCCACCGCATCGCGGATATTCTGGACGGTACCGTGGTGAAACCTGGAGAGGTTTTTTCGATCAACGAGCGCGTCGGACCCCGCACTACCAAGAATGGCTTCGTCCCTGCGCCAACCATCGTGGAAGGAGATATGGAAGACACCGTGGGAGGTGGAGTCTCTCAATTTGCCACCACCATTTTCAATGCCCTGCTGTATGGCGGCTACGACATCATCGAACGCCAACCGCATTCGTACTACTTTACGCGCTACCCCATGGGGCACGAGGCAACGCTCTCGTATCCGAAGCCCGACATCATCTTCAAGAACGATACCAAGTCGGGGCTTCTAATCAAATGTCAATACACAGATACGCGCATCACGGTGAAGCTGTTCGGGGACAACGAAGGGCGCAAGGTGAAGACCACTGTGTCACGGCGTCAAGACATCGTCGACCCTCCGGTGGAGCTGGTCCCCGACCCGAGCATGGAGCCCGACGAGGAGAAGGTGCTGGCGGCCGGTTCGATCGGTTGGTCGGTGATTGCCGGGCGCATCATCACCTTCAAAGACAAAACCCAAAAGGTCGAGAAACGCAAGGTCACCTACATGCCCAGAGTGCGGCGGGTGCGCGTGCACCCGTGCAGAATTCCCGAGGGTGAGGAGGGGTACACCGGCGAAGATTGCCCGGAGCCCGAAGACGTGGAGATGGAGGACCCTGGCGAGCACACCGAGAGCGAAGCCCCGGCCGAAAGGCATGAGCAGGTCTCCGAGCGTGAGGAGCCCTGAGCGCTCCCGAAGGCAGCGTCGCACGAGCGTCATGGTTGGGAAAGACGGGCGCCTGACGCCGTGATTGTCCGCCGTCGGCGCCTTGCAAGCGTGGCCCTCGCGGGAGTCGCAGCCCCTGGAGCGAGGAGCTCGACGAGCCAGCCCTTGCCCTTTTGGCGTTTTCTTCAGTCGTTCATTCCAGGTGCAAGATCTGGAGCTGGGCACGATTGACCCACCCGGTGGCGGTGCCCCACTCGACCTTGGCGCGTACACTGCCTTGCTCCAGCACGTATACCTTCTCACCTTCGGGGATCGCCGTATGGCCGTCCACGCGCCGAGGCTTGCCGGTCTCGTCGAGCAGTCGAGCTTCGCTGGCCACCACGATTGCAGGATCGGACGTGGTGCGGAAGTGGCGAGCGCCCAACGCGCCCGAAGCGCCGACGCCGAACAGGAAGAGCCCAAGGATGGTCATCACGCCTCCCGCCAGCCGCGCGCCTGCGTGCGCCAGCCAGAACCTGAAGGCGATGCCCAGACTGAGCATGGTGCTGCCCAGTGCCGCGAGGATTGCCCAGGTCGTTTCACCGAGCAGGCCGACCGCAGTTCGGGACAGCGACGGCGAAACGACCACCTGCTCCGCTCCCTGTCGAGCCCGGCGTCGGCCGATCTCCTCGCGTACGAGACGCAGCCCTTCGCGTGCCTCGTTGTCGTCCGGGCGCAGCAGCAACGTTTCAGAAAATGCCGCGGCGGCACGACCCAAATCCCCGGGCTCGGCGCGTGACGACTCGGCCCGGTGAACATAGGCAAGCGCCCGATTGAAGCTGGCGTCAGGATGATGGAAGCCGTGGTCCGCCAGGAGCTCGTAGTTGTCGATGGCCTCGTTCCACGCTCCACCTTCGAGCGCCGCGGTCGCCTTCCGGAAGTACCCTTGGGCATCCAGCTCCGCACTGGCATGTGCCGGGCCGCTGAGGCTCAGCAGGGTGAGCAGCAACAGGAAGTGAACGAGCTTCATGACTATCGTGAGCGGGCCTGTGAGCGGCGTAGTCGGGCCAGCTTTTCGACCAGGTCTTTGCTTTGCTCGATGATTTCACCGGTCTCGCTAGTCGCCGAGTCGCCGGTGAAGCGGGCGGTCTCACATTGGGTGAGTACTTCGCTCAATTGACGGGCCGTGTCCGCATCGATGCCGCCTGCGTCGAGCTTTGACACGAGCTCGTCGCGCAGGAAGCCCCTAGCCTTCAGACCGGTCGCGCCCTCGACGGCCAGAAAGAGGGCGCGCTCCGCCTCGGCGGCCGCGGCCTTGGCCTCCCCGCGCGCGAGGGCTTTCTCCGCCTCACCCAGCGCGCGCGCGGCAAGGCTCGTCGCGTCCTTCCGCCGCGTGGCCAGGCGGCGCCGGAGCCGCTGCCCCAACCGAACCGAGATGCCCGTGGCTGTCACGGCCACGGGGCTGAGCCCCAGAAGTGCCCAGAACCAACTCGCATCCGGAAAGCGAGCGCGCTCGCTTGCGGCTTCGCCAAGCTCCTTGCGGATGGAAAGGGCGCCGGCGAGTTTCGAGGACTTGCCGGGCGAATGGTCGCTTGACTGTGGTTGGTCGCCCCCCGGAGCCGGCGCCACCTGGACCTTGCCGAGCGTGGCGCTCGCCGTGAAATACGCATGCTTTCGGGGATCCCAATAGGGGAGGCGAAGCTCGCCCAGATCGATGGTTCCCGCCTTGTGCAGGCGTACCACGTACTGGAACGTGCGGACTCCCTGCACGACCGATTGCTGAGGATTGACATCTCCACGCACCTGCGGCTCCAGCCACTCGACTCCGGGGCGCTCGGGTACATCCAGTTTGAGAGGGAGGTTGCCCACACCTTTCAGAGTTACCGACACCGCGACGGCGTCCCCCTGACGCGCCTCTCTGGGCTCCACCTGTGCATTCAGATGAAAGCTACCCACATCGCCGATCCTGTAGCCCGCCGGCCTGCCCGCGAGCGGCGGCTCGGTGACGGTCACGGTGAGCAGTTCGCTCTCCCGCATCAACCCCTGACCAGTGCTGCGCAGGGAATAACCGCGCCCGAGAAACCCCATGCGCATCTTCCCCAACTGCAGATTGCCGGTGCGGATCGGAAACAACGCGAGCTCCCGTACCTTGACCGCTTGCCAGATGTCGTCACCGATATCTACCTGGTAGCGTTCCTCGTTGTACGAGTTTTCGATGATCGGAAAGGAAACGAAATCGGCGGCCTGGGGCTCGTTGGAATTGATCTCGCGAAACGGGCCGCGGCTGCCGTAGGCGTAAATACTCAGGGTGACCTGCTCGCCAACCACAGCGGAATGCTTGTCGAGGTCGCTTCTGAGGAAGGCTATCGGGTCGGGTGCCCGGGCCACCGCGAAGTCGGGCGGGTAGTTCGGGACGAAAGGAGAGGATTGGTCGAGATCGTCGAACGGGTCGTCGAATAGTCCGGGAGGAAACAGCGAGCCCCGTCGTTGCCGAAAGAAGTCCAAGGGGTCATTGGGAAATCCGCTCCGCCCCGGCCCCGGTGAGCGCGCGGCCGGGCCCTTACCGCGCTCCACGACGTTCACGACCACGGCGTCACCTTGAACCTGTCTGGCTCCGACCAAAACAGAAGGGGGACCGACGCGTAGCTTTCCGAGCTTGTTCGGTGTGATCGACCAGGTGGCAGTGAAGCCGCGGCGCTGCTCCACACTGCCTCCGCGCATGACGACCTGTTGCTGGGTGCTCATGCTCGGCCCGTGCACGATGGCGCCCGGTGGGGCGGGAAGTCGTGGACTCGAGGGTGCGGGTTGGTCCGACTCGGCCAGCGCGGTGACTTGCAGCTGGAACGAGTCGCCCAGCTCGACCACACGAGTACTCACCTGGGTGCTCAGGCGGACACCAGCCTGGGCCTGGGCGGCGGTGGCGCAGCACACGATGGCGGGCACGGCCGCAAAGGGCGAGCGAATTCTCACTTGTCCTCCATACCCATCACGGCAGGCGCTCGGTTTTGCGCATCGTGCTGCTGGAAGGTCGGCGCTTGCTCCAGCATGTCGAGCATGCGGTCGTCTTGATTGACCGAGCTCTGCTGGTCTGGGGGCTGCTGCTGTTGTTGTTGGTCGTTGCCGGCGTCTGGAGGCTCCGGCTTCTGTTGGTTGTCGCCTCCGTCGGGGCCTGCGTCCTCACCTGCGTCCGGCTCACCCTTGCCGCCGTCGTTACCTCCATCAGGGCCCGCGTCGGGCTCTCGGTCGGGTCCGGCATCGGGCTGGGCATCGGGCTGGGCGTCGGGCTGGGCATCGGGCTGGGCGTCGGGCTGGGCATCGGGAGAGGCATCCGGGGGCTCCTCTTCGATGCGCCTGAGCGCGATGGCCCGGTTGTAGGCAGCGTCACGTCCAATGCCGTCGCCAGCGTCCTCGGGAAAACCGGGAATCAGCCGGAGCGACTGGTCGTAGCTCTTGACCGCCGACTTGTAGTCCCGTCGTAGAAATTCGAGGTTGCCCGCCAGGTAGTAGGCTCGAGCACGGAGCTCGACGGGCAAGGAGCTGTCCATGGCGATCAAGCGAACGATGCGCAGCGCGCATTCGACCTGTTCGCTGCGGTTCGCGAGGTTTGCTTGCTGTTCCGGAGTGGGGCCTCCCTCCGGAGTGGGTTCGTCCTCTCCAAACCTCTTGCCGAACTGTTCTCCCAGCCTGAACAAGCCGAGCCCGAGATCGAAGCCTGCGTTCGGCTTGTCATTGACCGTGCTGGGCGCGCCAATCGCGCCGCCCTCGCACTTGCCGGTGGACAGGTATTCTTCCAGCAGTTCGACGGCGTGCTGCGTATCACCGGCGTCGAGCGAGCCGATGGCCTCATCCACCTTGGGCGAATTGCGAGTGAAGAGTTCGTCAGGTGAGTGATCGCAACCGAAACCGTTGATCAACACGATCAATACACCGAACCCTGCGGCTGCCGCAGTCTTCTTGTCCGTGCGCTTACCCCCCTTGCGCTGGCGTAGTCGCGGCAAGCTTGGTGGCTTTCGATTGGCGGCACCGCGCTGGGACCGCTCGCGTGACCAGAGTACGAGGCCCCAGATCGTGATCGCTGCTGCCTCCAGGCCCAAGAACCCGATGGCAAGGCTGAGCGGAATCCAGTAGACATCCGCGTAGACGGTCTCGACTTTCTCGGACAACTCCTCGCTCATCATGCGTTTGAGGCGCGCCTTGATCTCGTCGATGCCCAGGCCCCCCTTGGCGCTGCGCACCACGTTGCCGCCGGTGACCTCGGCAATCTTGGCGAGCTGGGCTTCGCCAGCGGCGGAAAGGGAAGTGGTTAGCGGCGTGCCATCCGGGCTGGTTCGGAACCCGACCACATTGCCCTGGTCATTCACCTCCGGAATTGGCTCGGGTGTGCGGCCACCCACTTGCACGACATCCACGGTAATGCCGTCGCTGGCGCAGGCCTCGGCCACGCTGACTGGGTTTCCCTCCAGATCCTCGCCATCGGTGACCAGAACGATGATTCGCTCGTGCTTCTTGCTGAGCGGGTCGCGCGCCAGAAGATCTCGTGCCGCTTCCAGCGCTCGCGCGATGGCCGTACCGCCCACGGGCATATCGTTGGGGCTGAGGCCACGAAAGAACTGTGAGATGGCCGCGCCATCGCTCGTCAACGGGAAGCTCATGGGCTGACCGGCGAAAGCCACCGCTCCGAAACGGGCGCCGGGCAGTTCCTGGATCAACCGACCCACCTCGCTGACCGCTCGCGCCGTCCTCGAGGGAGCAACGTCCTTGGCGTACATGCTCTTCGAGTAGTCGAGCACCAGTACCACATCCAGATTGGTCGCCGGGATCAGGCGCGTGCCTTTCCCGTATTGGGGTTGCGCCAGGGCCACGAAAGCAAGCGCCACTGCCAGCGTCAGACAAACGCCTTCGAAGGCACGCCGTGCGCCTGCGGGGTGGGTCACCAGACTGGTCACGCGCTTCTCGTCGCCGAAGCGCCGGATGGCTCGGAGGTGCTTGAAGCCGCCCAGAATCAGCAGCGCGGCGACCACCACACCCACCAGGGCGCCGAACAGCCAGATGCTTTCTGCGAACCTCATGGGAACCTCCTGAACCAAAGGGAGCGGAGCAACGCATCCAGCGCGAGCATCAGCACGCCCGGCAGCAGCAGGAAACGATACAGATCTTCGTAGCTAGCGGAGGTGGCTTCGAAGCGCGTCTTTTCGAGCTTGTTCAGCACGTCGTGGAAGCTCGCCTGCAGCGCCGTGGCATCCGTTGCTACGTACATTTCCCCGCCAGTTTTCGCTGCCAGTTCCTTGAGCAGCGCCGGATTCGTCGGGTACGGAACCGAAACGTAGCGAGGCTGTCCGAACAGGTCGACGCCGTCCTGAACCTCCGCGGTTTCTCCTTGCCCGATCTGGATGGTGAACAGCTTCGCCCCGACCGTGTTCGCCAGGTGCGCCGCGTACTGCGGAGAGATCTTACCACCCTTGTTGTCTCCATCGGTCAGCAGCAACACGGCCTTGCTTTTGGCGTGGCTCTTGCGCAGCCGCGCCACGGCGACTCCCACTGCGTCGCCGATGGCGGTGGCCGTCGGGTCGATCAGATTGAGTTGCATGCGGGACACCAACAGGTCGAGCAAATGGTAGTCGAGTGTCGGTGGGGAAAGGACATAGGCGTTCTTGCCGAACACCACCACGCCAATCCGGTCGGTCTTGCGGCGCGAAATGAAGTCTCGGATCACCGCCTTGGCAGCGTCGAGTCGCGTGGGACGCATACCGCGCGGTTGCCGTTCCACGAAGCCGCTCAAGTCCTCTGGAAGGTTGTCCATCACGGCCTGCATCGAGCCCGACAGGTCGAGCACCACGACCAGATCGATGCCCTCTTCATCGGCTGTTTGTGGTTGGAAGGTGTTCACGGGACGGGCTAGCGCCAGCACCATCAGGGTCAAGCCCAGCGCGCGAGCGACGCCCGGCAAGTCGCGCAGCCAGACCCTGAGTCCGACGGGCCAGGCTGCGAGCGGTTCGAGTGTTCCCAGTCGGAGTCGGGGCGCACCCACGTCCTCGCCGAAGGTGGCCCTGAAGTACACGAGGGGTACGAGCACCAAGAGCAGCAGGGCCCAGGGGTTTTGCCAGGTTGCGTGGAGCAGGTCCGGGCCACGCACCAACGCCGGATAGGCGAAGGCCAGCGCGCCGAACAGCAATGTGGCGGCGAACAGCACTCCTAGCCGGAGAATGAAGCGACGCATGCGCGGGCTCAATCTCGAGCGCGCGGTCTTCTGGGAGCGGCGTTCGTCTTTGCGCGGGGCGCGGCTGCCGGGGCTCGGGCCCGGGTTCACGGTATTGGCTCTGGTCGTCACGACTCGCCCCTTTCCATCTCGTCCGGGGCCGCGGCGGGCCTTCCGGGCGCGAGCGGTGGCGCCCGGTCCGTGTGAGGCATGGTGGCGTGCACGATTTCTTCACCCCGCGCCAAGGCCAACTCACACTCGTCCTCGCTCGGGGTCAGGCGCGCGAACTTGACCAGGTCCGCGTGGCGCAAGAATGCACGGATCTTGTCGATGGGTTCGATGGGTGGCGCGACTTCTGCCAGAACGGAGAGCGCCTCGCGCGTCGTGCTCTCGAGGCCGTCGAAGCCATAGCGGTCGCCCAGATATTTGCGGATCGCGTCCGACACTCGGTCGTAGTGCTCGCTGAAGCGCCCGGCCTTGATCAGGCCCGCGTGGCGGACGTCGTGCAGCTCCTCGATGGCCACCTCCCAAGGCGGGCGCGGGGGAGGTGGAGGAGGAATGCGTTTCGGGCGCCGCTTCCAACGCACCAGCAGCCAAGCCGCTATCAGGCCGACGGCAAGTGCGACCAGGCCCCCGTAAACCAACTGCTTGAGAAGCTCCCACTGCTCGATCTGTCTACGTGCAGGAGGGTTGGGCTTGGGCTTCGGGTCGGGCGTGTTGGCGATCGGGTCCTCGACGACGATCGTGTGCGGCTTCGTGCACACGGTCACCACCTGCCCGTTGGCCCGGGCCACCGTGATCGGCAACGGCGGCAGCGTCAACTCGTGGCGCCCCGGCTTCGGCGGCAATGGGACCAGCGAGAGCTCGACCTCGGTTTTCGTTCCCTGGTCGCTGCGTGTGATTACCGGGCCCGCCCCTCCCTCGGGATCCGGCAGCACCAGGTGATTGTTTTCGATGCCCTTCAGCGCGTCGCTTTCGGTGATGCGAAACCCCCCGGGCAACACCTCCTCGCCCTTGAGGTGCTGGACGCTTACCTTGAGCGTCGCGACGTGGCCACTCACCCCGTGGCTGGGGAAGCTTTCCTCGAGCTTTGGCGGGGCCTTGCCTTCGGGGATGCGTTCGATGCAGGTTGCCGTGACCGAGTCGGGCTTCTGCTTGGCGAGGGGCGCCGTTTTGGGGGGGGGGAGCTGGCTCCGGCACTAGCTCCGGCGGCGCCCGAGCTCGCGGGAGCTGGTAGGCCGGAGCTCGCAGGAGCCTGCGCACCTGCAGGCAGCGCAAGTGTGATACTCACAGCGAGCGTCCGGGCACGCACGCGGCGTTTCACCGATGGGCCCTCCGGGCACGACGCGCGAACAGATCGCGGAGTGGCTTGATGTAGGGCTGGTCGGTTCTGACGACGACGTGATCCAGCCCCAGCTTGCGGAACAGTTTGATCTGGGTCTCGCGCTGTTGGCGCATGCGTGCGCGGTAATAAGAGCGCACGCGCTTGTCACGCGTGTCCACCAGCATCGTCTCGCCAGTTTCGGGATCCTCGAAGTGCGCGAGCCCAACGTCGGGAAGCTTCTCGTCGCGCGGATCTACCAGGATCACCGGAATGACGTCATGGCGCGCGGCCGTGAGCGACAGCGTGCGTTCGAAGCCAGAGGCGTAGTAGTCGCTCAGTACGAAAGCCACAGAGCGGCGCCTGGCGACATGGTAGAGTGTTTCGAGCGCTACGCTCAGGTCCGTGCCCGTTCGTTCCGGGCGTGCGCCCAGGATCTCGCGTACCACGCGCATCACGTGCTTCTGCCCCTTTTTGGGAGGGACGATCTTTTCGACCTGATCCGTCGCAAGGATCAGGCCGACACGGTCGTTGTGCTTGATGGCGGAAAAAGCGCACAGCGCTGCCACTTCCGCAGCGAGGCCGGCCTTGCTGCTGCGCCTCGTGCCGAACTGCTCGCTGGCGGACAGGTCGACGACCAGCATCACGGTCATCTCGCGTTCTTCCACGAACACCTTGACATAGGCCTCGTGCATCCGCGCGCTCACGTTCCAGTCGATGGTCCGCACGTCGTCGCCGGGTTGGTATTGACGCACCTCACGGAACGCCAGCCCTTGACCCTTGAAGCCGGACGTGTAGTTGCCCGACAGCTGCTCGGTGGCCAGCCGGTTGGTCGTGATCTCGATTTTGCGGAGGGCTTTGAGCAGCTCCTTGGGGATCACGTCGACCTCGTCACGGGACTTCCACGACCTCGAATACGCGTCTGACGATATCTTCGGCCGTGACTTCTTCGGCTTCCGCTTCGTAGCTCAACACGATGCGGTGCCTGAGCACGTCCGGCCCGATGGCTTTGACGTCTTCCGGAGTCACGTACCCGCGATGTCGCAAGAATGCGTGAGCGCGCGCTGCCATGTTCAGAGCGATGCTGGCGCGTGGGCTGGCGCCGTACTCGAGCAAGGGGGCCAGGTCCTTCATGCCCTTTTTCTGGGGCTCGCGTGTCGCGAAGACCACATCCACGATATAGTCTTTGACCCGGTCGTCGACATAGACGTCGCGCACCACCTTGCGGGCGTCGGTCAACTGCTCTGGAGTCGTGGTGGCGCTCGCCCGGGCGGGCACCTGCGAGGTCATCCGGTCCATCACGGCCCGCTCTTGCTCCCGGGACGGGTAGCCCACCTTTACCATCAGCATGAAGCGGTCAACCTGTGCTTCGGGCAGCGGATAGGTTCCTTCCTGCTCGATGGGATTCTGGGTGGCCATGACCACGAAGGGGTCGGGCAGGGGGTAACTCTGCTCACCGATGGTGACCTGGTGCTCCTGCATGGCCTCCAAGAGCGCGCTCTGGACCTTGGCCGGAGCTCGGTTGATCTCGTCGGCCAGCACGAGATTGGCGAAGATGGGTCCCAGCTTGCTGGTAAACTCGCCGTTCTTCTGGTTGTAGATGACCGTGCCGATCAGGTCCGCGGGCAGCAGGTCCGGTGTGAACTGAACGCGCGCGAACTTGGCGTGGATGGCGTCGCAGACGGTGCGCACCGTAAGGGTCTTGGCCAGGCCAGGCACACCTTCGAGCAGGACGTGCCCGCCAGCGAGCAGTCCGATCAAGATGCGATCGATCATGTAGTTCTGACCCACGATGACCTTGGAGATTTCTGCCATCAGGTCATCGACGAAGGCGCTCTCCTTGGCGACGATTTCGTTTAGCGCTCTGACATCTTGCATGCGATCTGGCTCCTTGGTCGGGGCGTATAACGCGACCGTCCGGCCAGAGACAATCCAGAGCTGGACGCTATTCCAATTCTATTGCGTCAGCTGGTCGGCTCTGAAGTCGAATTGGCCGGGGGGTTAGCCCGGGGGCAACCCTAGCGCGTCCAGGCCCCAGTTCAGCACAAAAGCTCCGGCCACCCAGATTGCGGCCCAGAACAGTCCGAGCGGTGCGCCTTTCAGCCAACCGTGCCCCTTGACGAAGTGCACGAGGATACAAAAGGGTGAAAAGCCAACCACTGCCACTGCGAAGCTCGGGCCGTTCCAACAGCGCGCCAGCTTGGCGGCTGGAAGTTTTCTCATGTCGCGCCTGATGATGAGCCACGGGGCCAGGTACGAGTAGGGCATGAAGATCAGGAGCGCGACGATCTCGTTCACGCGTCCCTTTATCGGCTATTTGAGGGCCTTCGTATACTCCAGGAAGGCCTCTTGCTCGCCTCCACCTGGTGGCTCGGGCTTCTTGAAGTTCGCGCCCTTGCCCGCCTTGGCCTCGCACTTGGCGGCTCGAGTGTACTCGTCGAGCGAGCTCTCGAAGGGTTGCCCGTCGACGACCTCGTGACCGATTTTGGAAAGCAGGTGGTCGATGCGTTCGCACCCCTCGCTGGGGTCCGGAAGTTTGAGCGGGGGCGCTTCCGGGCAACACCCGGCCCGGACCACGGAGAACGCGACCATGTCGTACCAACCCATGCGAGAAAACAGCTCCATGGCTCGGCTGACGCGGCGCCCGGGCGAATGCTTCACCACCGAGGCCCTGAGCTGGTCGGCTCCCTTGCGTGGGCTTTCCATGCTGCACACCCAGGTCAGGTCCGCGGCATGTTCGAAGGTCTTTTCCGGGAGGTAGCTCGAGACGCAGGAGCTCAGCTTATCGTTAGCGACTACTTCGGTGTCGCTTTCCCCCTCGATGTCGACTTCACCCAGGTCGATGGCATCCGCGGAAGTGGCAGGTGCCATCGACGCGGAAGGTTTGGGCGCGACGGTCGCGGGTTCCGGTTCGGGTTTGGTCAGAAAAGTCGAAGCGGCCCACGCGGCTCCGAGCCCGAAGACTAGTCCTCCGATGGCGAACATGGGGAGCCGGTTCTTGGTTCGCGTAGAGGGAAGGGGGCCCGACTCGACCGGCGGGAGAGCGCCGCGGTTCGCCTTGCTTTCCGGCAGCGGCGGTGGCGAGCTGGACATCGTCGGTGGATGAACGAACGGCTCCTCGCCCGCGTGCTCGACGAACCATCGGGCCAGATCCCGTTTGAGGGGACGCAGCTCTTCGCTGCGCTCGGCTGGGTCGCCGCGTAGGCTGTGCAAGAGCGCTTTTTGAAGAGCCGGGTCGCTGACCCCGAAATCCGCCAGCTCTTCGATGGTTTCGAAACCGTCGCTCGGAGGGTCTTTCCCGGTCAGCATGTTGAGCAACACGGCGGCGATGGCCCAGGAGTCATCTTCCTGGCTCGGGCCCTGGGCGCCTCGGTCTGGAGAACGATAAAACGAATCCGCGGGCGGCTCGCCCGCCAAGGCCAGCACCGGGCCCGGCCTCCCCTTGGGCTCCACGATGACGACACCCGGGTGAACCCTCCCGTGAGCGGCACCATGCTGATGTGCGGCGGAGAGCGCGTCCACCAGCCGAAGTGCCGATCGAACGGCGTCCACGGGTTGCTTCTTGCCGATCTTGGCGAGGAGCTCGACTAGTGTCTCTCCCTCGACTCGCTCGGCGATGACGTAGGCGCCTCCTTCGGCATCGATGACATCCACGACGTGTGCCAGGTGGGCATGTGAGAGCTCACCCAGCCGCCGCAGGGCAGCCTTGTCTGCGCCGGAGACAGCGAACACCACGCGCTCTGCCCCGTTGTCCTGCTCTTCGGCGAGGAACGCCCCCGAGCCCAGCCCGTCAGAGAGCTCCGCTACAACTTTGAAACGCTGGTCGATGAGGCTGTCGACGGTAATCGACGGGAGGGACGTCGTGCTTTCCTTCATTTTCCCCGAACATTTCGATTGTCGCACTTTCCCCGCGCAGCGTCTAGCGAAGGTCCCCTCAACTCATTTGTCCGGCCAGAAGGTCCTTGTGTGCGGGCTCCCTGGCTCACTACTGGTAATTTCGCCTTAACTTTGCCGGTTGGCGGCCGTCCTACGAGGGGGGTTTGGGGTGTGCTCGGAGGTCTGGGGACCCCCATACGCTTCCGGAAGCGGCCTGCCGACCTCTCGGTTTGGGCGATCCCGAGGCCTCGGAGCTGTTCTGTCCGGCGAGGGCGCCCTCTCGGCCCGCGGGGCCGCAAAGGAGGAAGCCACCCCACCCGAGCGCGAGCCCTTGCCTGCTCGCGCTCATCGACTGCTCAGTTCCCCCGGAGCTTCGCAGCAGGACGTGGCGTACCGCTGTGCCAAGCGTCCGCTCCTTCCGAACGTGCCCGCGGATCGACGACGACCTCAATGGGCTAACTCATTTGAGTATGCGAAGTTTATTAGTGACGGGTTCGGGGAGAGTTTCGAAGGTCGTCGCGACTCGCGAACACGACTTCTGGGAACTTTGTAGGCTGGAGTCACGCTTTTTGCGATAGTGGCCAGCCAGTGAATGACCTGCCGGCGTCGCTGGGGGGCGAAAACGAGCGCGAGTTGCTTGCCTCGTTCGGCCGGGTTCTCGACGCCTTGGGGCTGGTTGCGCTCGTGAGCGCTGGTTCGCGCGCTGACGCCGCGCTGCTCTTCGTGAGCTCTGCGTTATCCAAATGGTTGGGCCGAGAGTCCCCCTTGTCCGAGTCGGGCGCTTCGACCTTGGGGGATGTCTTGTCCTGTTCGGAGGCGGGTGACCACGGGGCGAGGTTGGTTCGGGCCGAACTGCAGCATGTCGGCGGTCATCGTTTCCCCGTGCTGGTGTCCGCCCGGAACCTGTCGAGTCGGGGCTGGGTAATCTGGCTGATTTTCGAAGCCGAGGCGGAACGGACCAAACTGCGTACGCTCGGGCGCCAGCTCGCTCACGAGCTCAACAACCCCTTGACCATCGTCCTCTGGAAGCTCGATCTGGTGGCGCGCCAGTTGCCTCAAGCGGCGAAGGTACCGGGGCGTATCGCGGAGCTGAGCCGACACCTCGATGAAGCCCGCTACGGAACCTCGCGAGCCGTCGACCTGGTGGGCGAGTTCGCAGAGACCATGCAGTGCCGCGTGGACCGGGTGGAGGCGACCGATTTGTCGGAGGTGCTCCATTCGGCCCTTTATCTGGTGCAATCCGAGGTCGAGGAAGTGGCGACACTGGTGCGGGATTTCGAACCCGTGCCCCTGGTACACGGGCACCCCTCCAAGCTCGAGCAAGTCTTTTCGAACCTGCTGCTCAACGCGGTGCAAGCGGTGCGTGCCGCCTCTTTACCGCAGCATCATCGCATCAGAGTGGCGCTGCACAGCCAGCCGCCCTGGGTCATCGCGTCGGTCGGCGACACGGGGGTTGGTATGTCCCAGGGGCTGATGCGGCGTATCTTCGAGCCCTTCTTCACCACCAAGGCGGCCACAGGGGGTAGCGGGCTCGGTCTGTTCATCTGCAAGGAAATCGTCGAGTCGCTCGGGGGACGGCTGGAGGTCGAAAGCGCCTTGCTGTCGGGCTCGGAATTCAGGGTCCACCTGCGGAGCGTCTCCGGCTCGCGGTCGAGCATTCCTTCGCCATACAGCAGGCGCCGCTCGAAACGGGGCTGACACGGCCCGGCTCGGGCGGCGCGGTTTTCTGAGGCTTTTGTGTCCGCGCTTGGTTCTGCCGGAACTTGACGCTAAGCTTTGGGGCGGTCCTTTGCCGGTCGACCGTTGGCAAGCGTCCGTCCATTCCCATGACTGAAAGCTCGACAGGTTCCGCGATTCAGCCGGGTACCGTCCTCGTCGGTAAGTACCGCATCGAACAGGTGCTGGGTCAGGGTGGGATGGGGGTCGTGGTAGCCGCCCATCATCTGCAACTCGATGGTCGGGTCGCTCTGAAATTTCTGCTGCCGCAGGCGCTCGGCAATGCGGAGGCCGTGGCGCGATTCGCGCGCGAGGCCCGCGCTGCGGTCAAGATCAAGAGCGAGCACGTGGCGCGGGTGACGGATGTGGGAACGCTCGAGAGCGGTTCCCCCTACATGGTCATGGAATTCCTCGAGGGGACCGACTTGAGTGAGGTCGTGCGCTCTCAGGGAGCGCTGCCGATCAGCGCTGCGGTCGAGTACGTCCTGCAAGCCTGTGAGGCGGTCGCCGAGGCTCACGCGCTCGGCATCGTGCACCGCGATCTGAAGCCGGCCAATCTCTTCTTGACTCGACGCGCCGACGGCAGCGCCTGCGTCAAGGTTTTGGATTTCGGCATCTCGAAAGTGAGTGCGGGGGCAGACTCCGAGATGAGCATGACCAAGACCGCGACGGTGATGGGCTCGCCGCTCTACATGTCTCCCGAGCAAATGGCGTCTGCTCGGGACGTGGATACTCGCACGGACATTTGGGCATTGGGTGCCATCTTGCACGAGCTCTTGGCCGGCGAAGTCCCTTTTTCTGCCGACACCATGCCGCAACTTTGCGCCAAGATACTCCAAGACGAAGCGCCGGGCCTGCGCAACCTGCGTGCCGACGTGCCGAGTGGCTTGGAAGATACGGTCTTGCGTTGTTTGCGCAAAAACCCCGACGAGCGCTACCCGTCCGTGGCGGAGTTTGCTGCGGACTTGCTGCCTTTCGGGCCGAGCCGCTGTCGCGTGTCCGTCGAGCGCATCACCAAGGTCATCAGTGCTGCAGGGCTCACGAACAGCGACTTGACCCTGCCACAATCGGCGGGGACGGAACCCGCCCCCGTCGGAGGCACGACGCAGCAGGCCTGGGGAGCGAGTCAGAGATCGGGCTCCAATGGCGCACGCTGGGTAGCGGCGGTCGTCGCTGCGCTGTTGTTGATTGGAGCGGGGGTCGCGGTTGCCCTGCTGTTCTTGAAGCCCGCTGCTTCGGAAACGGCTGCCGTGGGCCCAAGCGAGAGCGGCGCGGCGCTGCCCAAGCCCGAGCCACTCGCGGGCCAAAAGGCGGGGACGGCTCCCGAGGTCGCGCCGGCCGAGTCCGCACCGGCCGAGTCCGCACCGACTGAGTCCGCAGTCGATTCTGCTCGCGCTCAGTCCTCGGCACGAGGAGCCACGAGCGTCGAACCCAGCGCGGTGCCGACTCGACCGCCGGCCCCGGTCGCGCAGAAGCGCAGCGTGGTGCGGGCGACCAAAGCGCCAGCGCCGCCGCCGTCGAAGAAACCACCCGCCAAGGCGCAGGTACCGGCGGTCGATCTGTACCAAGACCGCAAGTAGACGCGACTGGTCGCTCGGTGTTGCCAGGTGTGGGCAAGCCCCGTGCTCCGCAAAGGTTTGACTCCCCGCCCGAGACCGAACAAGGTCGTCCCATGGGTGGTTCGAATCGGGTCGTGACACAGTGCTGGGCAGCGGTTTTCGTTTGTGTTCTGTCGGGTGCGGCGCGCGCGCAAACGAATTCGTCGGACAAAGCGGCAGCGGATGCACTCTTCGATGCTGCGCGCGACCTCATGAAGCAACAGCGCTACGCGGAAGCATGTCCCAAGTTCGCCGATAGTGAGCGGCTCGACCCAGGGACGGGTACTCTGCTCAACCTGGGTCGCTGCTATGCTCTCAACGGGCAGACCGCGAGCGCGTGGACCACCTATCGAGAGGCCGCCGCCCGGGCTCGCGCCGAGGGGCAGGCGGAACGTGAAGCTCTCGCCAGAGAGGAAGCGGCGAAGCTCGAACCCAAGCTGACGCGGGTCGTCATCCAGGTCTCGGAAGAAGCCCGGGCCGCCGGAGTCACGGTGCTTCGCGACGGCGAAGAGCTGCCCAAGACCCTGTGGGGTGTGCCCACGCCCATGGATCCGGGTGAGCACACGATGGAGGCAACGGCGCCGGGCAAGGCCCCGAGAACTGCCACCTTTCGCGTCGAGGGGGAGGGCGCCACCGTTTCGGTCGTCGTGCCGCCACTGTCGGATCGAACGCCTGCGCCGCCCACGGACCCGAGCCCAGTGGCTCCGGTTGTGGCTCCGGCGTCCGTGCCCACCCCGCAGAACGCGGCAGCGCAGCCGACCGACTCACGCCCAGCCAGTCATTCCACTGACGCCGGCAGCACTCAGAAGATCCTCGGATACGCGGCGGGCGGCCTTGGCGTTGCCGGCGTCGTGGTGGGTGCCCTGATTGCCAGGCAAGGGCTGGCACAGAATCAAGACGCAGAGGACATCTGTCGCGGCATCGAAACGATGTGCCCGCCTGAAGATATCGCTCACCACGACGACCTGACCCGGACTGCGAAGAACAACTTCACACGCGCGACCATCGCGTTCGGCGTCGGGGGTGCTCTGCTGGCAACCGGCGCCATACTGCTGCTGACGGCCGGCCCGGGGACAGAGCAACCCGCGCAAACGGCGCTTTCCGCCTGGGCCGGGCCCGGCGGAGGTTGTGTCCAGGTGTCGGGCTCTTTCTGATTCTCAGGTCCCCAAACACTGAAAGCCAGAAACTGGACACGCTTTCAGTGCTAGGGTTACAAGCCGCATATGAACGAGAACCCATCACCAAACACCTTTGGTTTGTCGCTCGAAGAGCGGCTGCTGCTGCGCGCGCTGTTCGAAAGCACCCAGGCCAGTGAGCCTATTCCGGCTGGCTTCCGCGGCCCGGGCTCCCGGTCGACGGCAGTTCGGCTCGAAGCGCGAGGGCTGCTGAGAGGGCTCCGGCTCACCATGGCGGGCCTGGTAGTCGCTCTCAATCTGCCGCGCAGCGCGTCGCGTCCCCGCTGTTGGGCGGCCTGAACGTTGCGGTGTTCTGCACTCTTGGCCTACACGTTCGGCCGGGACACCGATGGCCAAGAAGCCCACCATCAAAGACGTAGCGAGCCGGGCGGGCGTTTCAATCGCCACGGTGTCGTTCGTTCTCAACAAGCATCCGAGTGAGGTCATCAGCGAACGAGTCAAGAAGCGCGTCTGGGCGGCTGCCCGGGCCCTCGACTATCACCCGAGCGCGACTGCCGCCGGGCTGGCTCGTAAGAGGACTCGCAACGTTGCGATCATCTTCTACAAGGACGAGGAGACGATCTCGAACCAGTTTTACTCCTTCGTGATCCAGGGCGCGATCAAGGAAGCGATCGAGAAGCACTACAATCTGCTGTTCTCGTACATCAACGAGACCTACAAGGGCTACGCCGATCTTCCCAAGATCATCCAGGAGAAGAACGCGGAAGGCGCCTTGTTCATGCGGCTGGTGCATCCGAAGCTGATCCGCGCCATCCAATCCAGGGGCATCCCCGTGGTGTTGATCGATCATTACCCGCCCATCAAGCAGGTCAACTCGTTGCAGATCGACAACTTCACGGGTGGGTTGCTGGCGGCTCAACACCTCATCGAGCTTGGTCACCGAAAGCTCGCCATGCTATGCGCCGCGCGAGATCGACCCAGTATCGAAGAGCGCGCCCAGGGCTTTCGAGCAGCGTT
The DNA here is from genome assembly GCA_963809955.1 of uncultured delta proteobacterium. Classification (GTDB taxonomy): domain Bacteria; phylum Myxococcota_A; class Polyangia; order Polyangiales; family Polyangiaceae; genus JAICQQ01. The sequence continues at coordinate 12,700 of CAWELQ010000015.1, read as the reverse complement.
CGAACGCTACGATGTGCCGTTCAGTTCGAGGTCGAGCTTGTTCGAAGCTCGCAGCCTGAGCTTCGACGGCGGCCACGAAGCTGCGCTCAAGATACTCAAGCAACACAAGCGCCTGACGGGGCTGTTCTGTGCAAACGACGAAATGGCGGCAGGCGTGGTGCGCGCGACTCATCAGCTCGGGTGGCGCATCCCCGAAGACCTCAGTGTGGTCGGGTTCGATGACATCACGATGGCAAACTATACCGATCCGCCGCTGACCACGGTCGGCGTGGTCAAGGAGCACCTGGGTCGGCGTGCGATGACCCGCCTGTTGGAGCTCGTCGAAGGGACGGACCAGAAGGTCAAGCGTGAGGTCGTGCCGGTCAAACTGGTGGTGCGTGGTTCCAGCTCCCACCCGCGCGAAGCCTGAATGGCTGGGCCGAACCCCGCATCTAACTAGAACTAGGCGCGTCCCTGAATTCGCTGACGGCGCCGTGAACGTGCCCGTGAACGTGTCCGTGCCCGAGAGGTCGAAAAAAAGGGCTATCCATGGCGAGCGAAGTGTGTTCCATGGGTCGGCCAGCATGGTTAGACGGCAGCTGGACGAGCGACAGTGGCAAAAGGTTCGAGCGGTACTCCAGACTAAGCGCGGAGCGGGGCGCCCTGGGAAAGACGACCGAAATTTCATCGAAGCAGTGCTGTGGTGGCGCAGGACCGGGGTTCCTTGGCGGGCTCTACCTGTGGAGTTCGGGTCGTGGAAGACGGTGTTCAATCGCTTCGATCGCTGGGCGAAGCGAGGCAAATGGAAAGACCTATTTGACGCACTCCAGACAGATCGCGATGACGAGTGGCACAGTGTAGACAGCACGATCAATCGAGCGCATCAGCACGCAGCAGGGGCAAAAGGGGGCAAACGGCACAAGCTCTGGGGCGGTCGCGCGGGGGACTATCAACGAAAGTGCACTTGGTCGTCGACGCATTGGGATTGCCCCTGACGTTCGAAGTGACTGAAGGCCAGCAGCACGATATCCGACCCGCCCAAGCGCTGTTGGGTCGCGCGTTATCGTCCTGTCTACTGGCATACGATTCAGACGCTTTTCGCTCGGCCCTCGATACAGGCTGTTCTGCGGTATCCCGTCGAAGGCGTCGAGCCCGAAATGCCGTTCGATAAGGAACTGTACAAGGCACGCTCCGCGATTGAGTGCACGTTCAACTTGCTCAAACAGGCCCGGCGTTTCGCGACCCGCTACGAGAAAACACTCCGCAACTACCAAGCTGTGGTCGCACTCGGCTGCGCTCTGCTTTGGCTTCGAATCTAGCCGTCTTCACAGCTGCGAGCCAGCTTGACCAGCATTGACACGATGCGGCTGACTCGCTCTTTGCCTGCTTTCAGGTCTTTCTCGTCGAGCAATTTGAGCCGGTAGCAAACGTCCAACAACGCGGCGGATTCCGTCGCGGAGCCTCTAGCGGTCAGGTAATAGCGTCGCTCGTCCGGCTTGGAGTACTTTCCGGCTCCCTCGGCGATATTCAACACAATCGACAGGGACGCCCGTGTGAACTGATCCGACAGGTGGCCTCGCCCTCGCGGTAGTCCTTCTATGATCGCGTTCGCCACCACGAGAAAATCCAGCGCGACTTGATAAACTTCCAATCCCTCATGGAGCATCATGCTCCGGTCATCGGTCTCATCCCGGCTTCGGTTGCCTCTTTTCGGGCACGGGCACGGGCACGGGCACGTTTACGGGTGGGCAATTCAGGGACACACCCTAAACTAAACCCAAGCTGCCCCATGAAACTGTTCTGCCCCGCTCTACTTGCTCTCGTGTTCGCTGCGGCCTGCGGCACGGCCGACCGTGTTTCGGGGCCAGCAGGGTCAGCGGACTGCCCGGAGGTGGTCGAAGACGGGGGCGGTGGAGTTCCGGGGCCACCCGATGGCGCCTTGGAATGCCCGGAGGGGCCGTGCAACTATCAGCTCAATTCCGGGTGTGATGCTACCGAAGCCTGCCTGCCTTCCGTCGACCCGGAAACGCCGGAGGTAGCACCAGCCTGCCAGTCCGCCGGTGAGGGGCGCGCGGGTGATGAATGCACGGCCTGGGCGGATCCCTCCGACTGTGCCCCGGGTTATTTTTGCGCCGATGGCGCCTGCCGCAAACTGTGCTGCGGTGGTGATTGGTCCGCATGTGACGAAGGCTCGAGCTGCTTCAGGCCGCTGTTCATTCGCCTGGGTCCCGTGGACGACCAGCAGGACGTTCCTGCTGGTGTTGGTCTGTGCTTTCCGACTGGCACTTGCGACGTGCTGGAGCCGGAGTCGTGCGCGGATGAGGATGGGCGCACTTGCAAGATAGTCGACCCGACCGGCAAAGTGGCATGTGTTCGTTCGGGCTCCGGCAAGGTCGGAGAGAGTTGCGAGAGCGCCGAGTACTGTGGCCCCGGACTGAGCTGCGTTGCCAACGAGTGTCGGCGGCTATGCCGAGCCGAAGCCTGTGGTGAACCGGCGTGTCCCCAAAGCGAGGGCATATGTACGCATTTCGATCGCAATCCGCCGGGCGTTGGCGAGTGCAGTTAGCCGGGCCCGAGGCGTGGAGCCTATCGCGCCGTCAAAGCCACAGAATTTCCGGTACGAGCTGTTCCGCTTCGTCCACGATGCTTTGGTAGGTCCGCTCGTCGATGTGCAATCGGGTCTTGCAGCGCTCCAGCACTTCGACGCTCGACGCATCGGCGGGCACGGGCGCGCCGTCGCTGGCGACGGCTCCGACCAGGTCTGCTCCGAACGCACGACTCAGATCGTCGGCGATGCAAACGGCAGCCGCCACCAGAGAGTCGTTGTCGTGTTGTCGTTGGTGATGGTTCTTGACCACACCGACGATGTCCTCCGGCAACTTCCACAAGCGGGTGAGCATGTCTCCGGCGTGCTCGTGCAAGGCGTCGATGTCGCTCCAGATGGATAGAAGCGGCGGGGTTTCCGAACCGTCCCCGGTGGCGAGCAGAAGCGCGGCGAAGCCGATGTCGTGCAAGAGGCCGCAGATGAACGCGTGGTTGGGTTCCAGGCTCGTACGGCGGCACACCAGACGTGAAATGTACGCCACGACCGTGCTGTGCCTGCGTAGCTGTTCGAGGGTCTCGCGATACTCGCCGCGATCGAACACTTGTTGTTTGACGCTCGCCTCGAATACCGCATCTCGCACCATATTGATGCCCAGGCGTACCACGGCGTCGTGCAATGTGCGCACCCGGGTGCGCCCGGCATAGAGCGGAGAGCTGACCAGGCGAACCACCTTCGCCGCCAACACCTCGTCCCGTTCCAGCACCTGCACGACTTCGCCCGCGTCCACGTCGTCCTGGGCCGAAAGCGTCATCAATTCCAGAGCCACTGAAGGCAGGACGGGCGGCTCGTAGCTCGGATCTTCGAACTTCTCGAGAAGTTGGGCGCATAGCGCGTCCCTGACCAGGGAGCTCCCCTTCCGGGATCGAGTGGGCATATCGAAGGGCTGCATGGACGATTCGAACTACTAGATCGGCAGGTGTCGTGCGCTCGCTAAGGGCCGTGCCGACTCTGGCCGTTCTTTTGGTCGTGAACCTAGTAGCAACGATGGCTGCGGCCGCTTGGTTGTTGACCGGCTTCGTGAACCTGAACGTTCAGCGCTGCGACACGGAGTGCCAAGATCAGAAGACTGACTGCATCCAGCGTTGTGATGGCAGCGTTCCCTGCGAACAGGGGTGTCAGAAGGCAGCGGATGAGTGTACTCGCGCCTGCTGGGAGCAAGACCCGCGCAACGACAAGCCCAAGGCTCAGAGCTGTGAAGCTTCCTAGCACCCACGTTGGCGCTGTGGGGGCGGCACGCGACGGGGTCCGGGGTGCGTGTCGTGCCATGTAGTCATGCGCGACGCTCTACTGAAGCTTTGGCTTGTCGCGCGTTGATGTTAGTCTTTTTGTTGGGGAAACCCGCCGAGACGCAACCATGATAGATGCACCGACCGAGGCGCTGGGGGGCAGGTACCACTTTCTGGCTCCGTTCCGCTACCAGGATGATACTCCAAGGTGGCTGGCGCGAGATGAACGCAGTGGGGAAAAAGTGGTCGTCGCTTTCGCGGAGAAGGGACGGCTGGCGAAGCTCGAGGCGCTGAAGGGGTTCGCCAGTCCGCATCTAGCCGCGATCGTCGACATCGTGCACCAGTTTTCCAGGGCGAGCGTTCCCACCGGGTTCACGCCAGGCGACGGTGCGCTGATCGTCGTCGAGTACATCTCGGGACCGACGCTCAGGCGCGAGCTCCAGAGCGGACCCATCAATCCCGCGCGTGCCGTGGCCTGGTGGCTCCGGCTCGGTGAGATGCTCGCCGAAGTTCACGGGCGAGGCGGCGTGATCGGTGGCATCTCTCCATTCAGTATCCTGGCGAAGGCCGACGGCCGTGCCGTTCCGCCGGCGCTGACTCAATTCGCCGCCCCGCTCGTGGGCGCGACTCTCTCTCCGGAGCGCCTCAAAGGCAGCGCGCCCGATGCGAGCGACGATGTGTGGGCGCTCTACGCGTCTCTGTACTGGGCGCTGACCGGGGTTGCTCCCTTCCCCGGGAACACGCGGGAAAGCCTGCTCGAGGATATCGGTGCGGGCCCGCCCACTCCGCTCGCCGCCTTCAATCTGAAAGAGCCCGAGCTCGAGGAGATACTCGAGCGTGGCTTGAACGGCGATTCGGCTGCGCGTTCCGTCGACATCCAGGAGCTGACCAAATCGCTCGATGCCTGGGAGCGAGGTCTGAAGCTGCCGCCTCGCCCGGTACGTGGGCTCGCGCCACGCTCGCTGTCCGGGATCGTCAAAGGCGGCCTGACTCCGCCAGCACAAATGGGTCGCGTTGCCTTCGACGTGGCCAGTTTGCCGGACGAATTCCTCCCGGAGCTGCCCAATGCGGTCCGCCCTTCGAGTCCCCAAGCTGCCCCTCGTCCCTCACAGGCCCACGCGGTGGGTGAGCGGAATGTCGCGGGGTACGCGCCCCCTGTCGAACTCGAAAGCTCGCCTGGCATCGAGGCTCCTCCGCTCCCTGTTCGAGCGAACGGTTCGTCAGGCAGGGCGTCGGTCAACCCATTTGCCAAGAAGAAGACGGTGTGGCCCATTGCGCTCGGGCTTGGTCTGCTCATGGGTGTTGCGGTGGCCTTTTATTCCTTGAATCGCCCCGCTGCACCCGAGTCTGCCGCTCCGGTTCTGGCGAGCGAGGTCAAGGCGCCCAAACCAGAAGTGTCCGGCGATCACGCCTCTTCGGATCCGGTGCACATGACGCCTGCCCAGAGCCTGAACGCCTGCGTCATGTCCTACTTCGATGAGGGCACATTCGCGGCCGCCGCGCAGCTCGGGTTCGTGTGCGACTCGGGAGATCACCGCGAAATCGCTTCTCGCCTGTACGAGCTTTCGGAAGCCAAGGCGGACTTACAAGCCAAACGAGCAGTCGGTCGTGCACGAGAGGCTCCTGTCAAACCGCTGGATGGTTTCCAGGTGGACACCGTCAAGGCGGACGCCGAGTTCGAGCGCAGGCGCCGCGAACTCGGTTGGTACGAGCTTTTGGCGACCGCGATCGTTCGCAAGGGCTGTTGTCCGAACGCCGCGCCCGTGACGCTTCCGGAAACGACCGGTTGGTGCGAGCAGCTGCAAGACGTCGTGCGCGACCTGGCCGACGACAGCGCTCGCTCCGGGGACTTGGCGCCGCGTGTCAAGCGCTTCGACCGTGCGGTGGACTGCTTGTTCGCCAACCGCGTGCGCCGTCCCTACCCCGCATACAACCAAGAGCCGATCAACGAAGACAACCGCCACGCCTTCCAGCAGTTTCTGTCGCACGCCGCGGTGAGCGATGCCAAGCGGCGGACCCTGGGGCGTTAGGGTCCGCGAATGGGGAAGTCCGTCGCGAGCCGGCAGAGGGCACCGCGAGGCTGCACCACGTGGAGAGCCTGACGACCCGTATGGCCCGACGCGGGAGTTTCGCTCGGACTATCGGTGCCAGGTACGTCTTGAGGGAAGTGCAGAGCTTTTGGAGTCACGCGTCTACTTTGTTGGTTGTGACAGGGCTCACGCTGGCACGAGGGTGCCAATCGTTTTGGCGTTCCTCGACCCCGACCGAGGTCGTGAGTGTACAGCGTCGCTGGGCTTCGAAGTACCGGCCATCAGCTGTCAGCCGTCAGCCGTCAGCCGGTCGAGTTCAACGATTGCATGAAGCGGTACGGCATGCGCTTGACTTCAGCAACTTGTTCATTGAGGGCCAGGTAGGCATCGCGTGGCAGGTACTCGAGGTCGTGGGCCAGGAGCAACCGGTACTCGAGTTCGCTGGCGGAGCCTGCAGCGATACTGAAGAATCTGCCGAGCTCTTTTTCGCCATTGCGGCCACAACCTTCAGCGATGTTCGAAGGCGCCACTTGATTCGGCGCTGCGGGCGGGCTCACCGAGGGCCGCTGCTTGGGCGCTCGCCAGTCACGAGTCGCACGGAGCAACGCTCCGCGGGCACCCGCCGGGCAAGCCCAAATGAAAAGTGCAGGAGCGCGCGCGAGGTACTGGGCGGCGCAATTGCATGCGAATCGCATACATATTGATTGCGAACCGCACGTTTCTGGCGACGCTTCCAGCAATTTCTCGGGCTTTCTCTGGGGCTTCGACTGGAGCAGTCCTCCGTGCGATTCCCGAGCTGGCGACCCAGCGGGACAAGGCCCCGCCGCACCGCAGCACACGAGCGGCTTGTCATGACTCAATCCACGGGTGGGGTGGGTCCGACGTCGTGGAGTTCGTAGATCATGGAAACCGTGTTGGCGTATTGCGTGAGGTTGGCGACGTCGGCCGCGGTCGCCCTTCCTTGCGGCGAATCGAACGCAGCGCGGAGCGCGTCGATGTCGTCCCACTCGAGTTCGGCGATGAGGTACCACGGCTCTTGCCCGCGGATGAGCCTTGCGTTCTTGCTGAGCGTGTATCGGCGAAGGCCGGGAAGCTGATTGGCGAGCGGGATGTGAATGTCGCGGTAGTGCTGGTCGAACGCTTCCGGATCGCTCGGTGCGCTGTACATGGCGATGAATCGAGCCATTGAGTTTCCTATCGGTTCTGGTTGAAGGGGGTTCACGGTTGGTGCCCCCAGCAACTGGAGAGTCTGGTTCGGACGGCTGACATAATGCGGCGCTGCGGAGACGTCCACCGTTGAGGCCTGAAGTGCGCTGACGCGCGGCGATGTTGCGACGCCGGAGAACAAGCGATCTTGCGCGATTGGGCCCGACATGAAAAGGGGCTCACCGACAGACGCCGGGGCCCGGTTCCGGTCGCAGGCTGGTCCGCTTCTTGGCAACGTGCCCAAGTTGGCAACGTGCCCAAGATCAATCGTTGTCGTTGGCGCGCGACTTGTCTGGTACGTTCGCGTTAGAATCAAGTATGTCCAGGCTTGTCGGCACGATCAGACGCACCGCGGTCACCCCACTGAAACAGGGAGTTGGGGTCTCGCTCTGCTTGGTATTGGCTTGCTCCAGCGGCCGCTCCGGCGAGGCTGACTCGGCAACGGGTGGCGCAGGTGGCTCCGACTCCGGCTCGGTCGGTGGATCGGAGTCGAACGGGAGCGGCGGCAGTGGCACTGGGGGATCGGACGGTGGCGGGGGGGCCGGTGCCAGCGGCGGCTCTGCTTCGATTGGCGGGACGGGCGGCTCGGGAACCAGCAGCGGTGGCGCTGGGGGAGGCCTGGGTGGCGGCATGGGGGAAGCCGGTATGGCCGGGGCCGCCGGACAGGACGGCTCCGGAACTGGAGGCGCTGGAAGCGGAGGCACCGGAACTGGTGGCGTTGGAACGGGGGGGGCCGGATCCGGAGGCACCAGTGCTGCTGGCGCGGGCGGTACCGGCACCGGAGGGACAGGCGCTGGGGGCACGGGAACTGGAGGTAGTGGGGGAAGCCCAGTGCTCGATCCAGCAACGTGCCCGGTGGGTGAGCTGGACGATTGCTGCCCGCGTCTCACTCAAGGGGGGACGGACCCGGACTGCCCGTCGCTCGGTTGCACGCTGGAGCTCGGCACGCCGATCCCGCTCACGGACGAGACCACTGGACGGAAGAGTGGCACGGGCCTCGCCTGGACCGGGCAAGAGCTGGTGCTGGCACGCCTCGACTATCGACCCATTCAAACCAGCTCCGGATCCCAATACCAAGACTACGACATCTTGATCGAGCGGCGCGATGCAGACGGTAACCTCGTGGCAGATCCGGTTCGCCATGAGGAGGTCGACGCGAGCTCGTCACCGTATGGTCCAGGCGCGATTGCCTTCGAACCCGAGAGCCGTTCGCTGCTCTATGCGTACCAGGAAGCTGGCTACAGTAGTCTGTTCAACTTCGACGAACAGGGGCAGAAGCGCTGGGGGTATCGTTCGGTGATTACCGCCTGCACGGACCGCACGGCACGCATCACGCCCTTCGCCGCGCCGGGTCGCTTCGTGGTCGGAGCGGACCACTACACCTGCGACTTCCCGGGGGACCGCCATTCCGAGGTTCAAGCTTACACGCCAGACGGAGTGGTGCTGGAGCCCCTGCCATTGAACGGTAGGGAGCTCACGAGTCAGGCCTACAATGGCGCCTATGCCTGCAACGGGGACTGCTCCCAGGTGCTGAGCTACTACTCGAATAGCGCTCGCGTCTACGCCAAGCCGTATGATCTCGATGATGACTTGGTGGGGAGCGAGGTGTTTGCGTCGGGTCCACTCTACGGCGGAGTCAACGGTACTGCCATTGCGTTCGATGGCGCTCGATACTTTGTATTGAGCAACGACTACACGGGCCAGGATACCTCGCAGGCGCGGTTTCGCTTCTTCGATCCGGACACCAACAGCTTCGGCTCGTACACCACCACCGAGCGGATCGACATGGAGGGCTTCACCGGCACCATGGTCTGGACGGGGGATGGCTTTCTGGCGGCCATGGCGCTGTACGACCTCGACCATGTCACGCTAGCGCCTCGGAACTCGACCAGGATTCACATCTGGCACCTCGCGCCGGATGGCTCCCTGCGGCAGAGCTTCGACCTGGAAGAAGAACAGGGGTTGCTCCCCGAACTCGCCGTACTCCCCGGTAAGATCGCCATCACCTGGGTGCGCACCACGGCCGGCGAACAGCGCTACCTCTCCTTCTTCACATGTGCTGGGTGAAGTGAAATGGGGTTTCGTCTCTCTAGGAGCCCTTCGCCTTATCTTGGCGGCTCATGCTGGTCATCCGCGTGTCGCCCGGCTAGCTTCCTCGCATGGTCGACCCTGCCGCGCAGAAGCACGTTGTCTTGTCGTGGAGTTCCGGCAAGGACTCCGCGTTCACCCTGTGGTTGCTCCAACGGGATCCAGGCGTCGAGCTCGTTGGTCTGCTCACCACCGTCAACGAGCAGCATGACCGCGTCGCCATGCACGGCGTGCGGCGCGAACTTTTGCGACTGCAGGCCGAAGCCTGTCAGCTACCATTGTTCGAAGTCGACCTGCCGTGGCCGTGCTCGAATGACGAGTACGAGGCTCGCATGGCCACCGCCCTCGAGCAGCTGCGGGCTCGCGGCGTAACGCACATGGCCTTCGGCGACCTTTTCCTTCGGGACATCCGCCAGTACCGCGAGGACAAGCTACGCGGCAGCGGCATTCAGCCGCTCTTTCCCCTGTGGCTGCGTCCGACGCCCGCTCTGGCCCAGGAGATGATCGACAGCGGCCTCGTCGCCCACCTCACCACGGTGGATCCGAAACAACTCGCCCCGCGCTTCGTCGGGCGACGCTTCGACCGGACGCTGCTCGACGAGCTTCCCGCCTCCGTCGACCCTTGCGGAGAAAACGGCGAGTTTCACACGGTCGTGACCCGCGGTCCGATGTTTCGGCGTCCGATCCCCGTAAGCTTCGGGAATAAGGTCGAACGCGATGGCTTCTGGTTCGCCGACGTGGTTCCCGACGTTGCCTGACCGAACCACAAAGGAATCGAAGGCGCCACTTGATTCGGCGCTGCGGGCGGGCTCACCGAGGGCCGCTGCTTGGGCGCTCGCCAGTCACGACTCGCACGGAGCAACGTTCCGCAGGCACCCGCCGGGCAAGCCCAAATGAAAAGTGCAGGAGCGCGCGCGAGGTACTGGGCGGCGCAATTGCATGCGAATCGCATACATATTGATTGCGAACCGCACGTTTCTGGCGACGCTTCCAGCAATTTCTCGGGCTTTCTCTGGGGCTTCGACTGGAGCAGTCCTCCGTGCGATTCCCGAGCTGGCGACCCAGCGGGACAAGGCCCCGCCGCACCGCATTTGCCGCCCGTGCAACGAGCCAGCGTGGCGAGCCAGCGTGGTTAGGTCGAGCCGAGCTTGCCGTACAGGATTCGCGGCCTGTGCAACGAGCCAGCGTGGCGAGCCAGCGTGGTTAGGTCGAGCCGAGCTTGCCGTACAGGATTCGCGGCCTGTGCAACGAGCCAGCGTGCAACGGCGCGCGGGGCTCAGTTCTTCGCCAGCTCTTCTGCGGGGGTCTTGCGTGCAGGTCTGACGGGCTCGGGGTGAGGCAAGACCGGTTCTACTTCGGTCGCCTTTCTTGCGCGCTGAGTGGCTTGGAGCTCTTCCAGCAGGCGGCGGTTGACCGAGAGCAGGTCCGCCAGAAAGGCGAGCAGCACGGTTTGAAAGCCGATGATGAGCAAGACCGCGGCGAGGATGAGCGACTGGATCTTGCCGCCGCCGCTTCCCATCACATAGAAGTATACGAAACGCGCTCCGATGCCCGCGCCCGCGAGGAAGGTCAGCGTGCCGAGCAGCATGAAGAACCTGAACGGCTTGTAGATGACGAAGATGCGTACGATGACGATGACGGACTTGCGTACGTAGGCGGACATGCTGCTGACCAGACGCGATGGGCGTAGGTCGGCGTTCACGTGCACCGGCAGGAGCGTAGGTACGCGATGAAAGCGTCGTCTCGAGAGCAAAGCTCTGCCGCTTGCGTTCCGCCTCTACCAACCGCGACAAGAACGATCGAGCAGCCGCCACCGGCGACAGAGGGGGGCTGGTGCCGCGCTGTATCTCGTCGACGTTGAGGAAGCCGATGCCGCGACGGGTCATTGGCAGCAACTGTCTTGCGAACGTAGTCTTGCCAGCGCCGTTCGCGCCGCAGATGAGAATTGCTGTGAGGGGTGCCGGAGCCGCCATGGACGATAACGACACGGTAACTGGCTCCGACAGTGGCCGCAACGACTTGCCCGTAGGTCCCGCGCGAGACCTTTCAACGGTTGCGACAAGCGGAGAGCACCATCGCGAAGTGACCCAACGGGTCGAGCAACACACGACACCCACTGGCGACGACCTGGCGCGTCCCTGGATCGACGGGAACAGCGCACCACATCGGCGTAGTAAACCCGAACTCTACCTCCGGTCCGTCGTCGAAGAACACGCGTACGGCAGTGAGTTGGCCCCAACGCTCGACGTCGATGCAAGTTGCCTGCCCGAAGCCACCGACCCAATCATGTTCGCTAACGTAGTATTCCGGGTCCGTCACCAGAGCGATCAGGTCAACGTCGGACTCGGGCGTTGGGATTCCATTTGCGTACGACCCGACGACCGCGAGACCTTGGACGTCCAGTCGCGATTTGGCCCACGCTTCGACGCGGCTGATGAGCTCATTGGCGCGCATGGGGTTTCTGAGTCGGTCCGCCCAACGATCTCATGTTCAGCTGCGAAACGCCGAGCGTCAAGCGAGGGTTTCGTCCGCTGCAACATGGAGTTGGGCGGCTCAGCACCCAGTCTGCTTTAGTAGCCGGGCTATATCGAAACGATCTTCACGTTCTCCGCGTGAGACGCTAGTGCCTGTATATCTCGCGGATCGGAGGTGAGAACCACGCCACCCGGTTCCGCGATCGCAACCACGATCGCGTCGACTGCGGAGCCCCGACGAGCACGTCGTCTAAGGAGCGCTGCGCGTCGAGCGACAGACTCCGAGAGGACCTCGACAACTTCACAAGTCTTGAGTAGGCGATTTTCGTTTGCGTCGCGACCGGCATGGCCTTGCAGGCATTCAACGAGAACTGCAGATGGCACCAACGGGGGCCAAAGACCCTCGTCACGCAGGGCCATGACTAATGCCGCGGCCTGCCTGGAGCGTTCAGCAATGCGACTGACCCCACCTGAGTCGAGAACAAGCACAGCGGGTCAGGCGAGCTTCCGACGGGTGCTACCAGCAATCTGGCGAGCAACGGCATTGGCGCGGGCACGCTGGCGAGCGGTTGGCTCGCCAACTTCAAGCACCAAGTCTTCGAGGTAGCGGTCGCTCTTCGCTAGCAGGTCCAACCGCCGCACTTCGGCACGCACGGCGGCTTGCAAGAGCTCCGAAGCGGGCAGCCGTCGCGACTTCACCAGTTGGTAAAGCTCGTCTGGCAGGTAAACTTGCATCCGCGGCATACGCATAGGTATACACTCTACTGCCGCCCCGCGCAAGCCAGCCCGAAGCCACGCAAAGAGGTCGACGATCAGGCCGCGTCGGTGAATGAGCGCGTGTTGGCAAGGGCAAGTGGGGGCTTTATTGCGACGCTAGAACAACGCGAACCCTGCGGGGACCGCACTGGAGAATTTCGCCTGATGCGTTTCGACTGAACTGCAGGTCCGTTGAATGGCGAACCTCCAATGTGTCTGGCGCAAGCCAGCGAAGCCCGAGCGGGTGTCCAATTCCAGCGGTAGCGACTGCCCCCGCACCACAACGCTCTTCCGGAAAGTCGAGCACGACCTGGGTCATACTGTCGCCGCCCCCGG